>NZ_CM161514.1:640000-4892500 GCF_056725145.1 Xanthomonas sp. NCPPB 3442
TGGAAAACGATGTGGAAAGGCATAGACAGCCAGGAGGTTGGCTTAGAAGCAGCCACCCTTTAAAGAAAGCGTAATAGCTCACTGGTCGAGTCGGTCTGCGCGGAAGATTTAACGGGGCTAAGCAGTGAACCGAAGCTTGGGGTGCATAAAACTTGTTTTATGCGCGGTAGAGGAGCGTTCCGTAAGCCTGCGAAGGTGGATTGAGAAGTCTGCTGGAGGTATCGGAAGTGCGAATGCTGACATGAGTAACGATAATGCGGGTGAAAAGCCCGCACGCCGAAAGCCCAAGGTTTCCTTGCGCAACGTTAATCGACGCAGGGTTAGTCGGTCCCTAAGGCGAGGGCGAAAGCCGTAGTCGATGGGAAGCAGGTTAATATTCCTGCACCTCGCGTGAGTGCGATGGAGGGACGGAGAAGGTTAGGTGTACCGGGCGTTGGTTGTCCCGGGGAAAGGCGGTAGGTTTGGATCTTTGGCAAATCCGGGATCCTTTAAGACCGAGCACCGAGACGAGCCTTTATGGCGAAGTCACTGATACCACGCTTCCAGGAAAAGCTCCTAAGCTTCAGCTCACGAAGACCGTACCGTAAACCGACACAGGTGGGTAGGATGAGAATTCTCAGGCGCTTGAGAGAACTCGGGTGAAGGAACTAGGCAACATGGCACCGTAACTTCGGGAGAAGGTGCACCCTTTTTGGTGGCTCGTGCGAGCTATAGCTGAAGAGGGTCGCAGAAACCAGGCCGCTGCGACTGTTTATCAAAAACACAGCACTCTGCAAACACGAAAGTGGACGTATAGGGTGTGACGCCTGCCCGGTGCTGGAAGGTTAATTGATGGGGTCAGCCGCAAGGCGAAGCTCTTGATCGAAGCCCCAGTAAACGGCGGCCGTAACTATAACGGTCCTAAGGTAGCGAAATTCCTTGTCGGGTAAGTTCCGACCTGCACGAATGGCGTAACGACAGCGGCGCTGTCTCCACCCGAGACTCAGTGAAATTGAAATCGCTGTGAAGATGCAGCGTTCCCGTGGCAAGACGGAAAGACCCCGTGAACCTTTACTATAGCTTTACACTGAACGTTGAGTTCGTCTGTGTAGGATAGGTGGGAGGCTATGAAACTGTGGCGCTAGCTGCAGTGGAGCCATCCTTGAAATACCACCCTGTCGTGCTTGACGTTCTAACCTAGGTCCGTTATCCGGATCAGGGACCGTGTATGGTGGGTAGTTTGACTGGGGCGGTCTCCTCCTAAAGAGTAACGGAGGAGCACGAAGGTACGCTCAGCGCGGTCGGACATCGCGCACTGTGTGCAAAGGCATAAGCGTGCTTGACTGCAAGATCGACGGATCAAGCAGGTACGAAAGTAGGTCTTAGTGATCCGGTGGTTCTGTATGGAAGGGCCATCGCTCAACGGATAAAAGGTACTCCGGGGATAACAGGCTGATACCGCCCAAGAGTTCATATCGACGGCGGTGTTTGGCACCTCGATGTCGGCTCATCACATCCTGGGGCTGTAGTCGGTCCCAAGGGTATGGCTGTTCGCCATTTAAAGTGGTACGCGAGCTGGGTTCAGAACGTCGTGAGACAGTTCGGTCCCTATCTGCCATGGGCGTTGGAAGTTTGAGAGGGGCTGCTCCTAGTACGAGAGGACCGGAGTGGACGAACCTCTGGTGTTCCGGTTGTCACGCCAGTGGCATTGCCGGGTAGCTATGTTCGGAAGCGATAACCGCTGAAAGCATCTAAGCGGGAAGCGCGCCTCAAGATGAGACTTCCCGGGGCACAAGTCCCCTAAAGGAACCATGTAGACTACGTGGTTGATAGGTCAGGTGTGTAAGTACAGCAATGTATTGAGCTAACTGATACTAATGATCCGTGCGGCTTGACCATATAACCTCAAGTTGCCTTGGTCCCAACGAACGTTGGTAGATCATCAAATGCAAGCTACGTCACAAGTTAACTCTGCGAGACTGGGCGCCTTAATCCGTTTCTTGGATGGCGACGCTCCAACCGTCTCCCTGGTGAAATTAGCGCTGTGGAACCACCCGATCCCATCCCGAACTCGGAAGTGAAACGCAGCTGCGCCGATGGTAGTGTGGCTCAAGCCATGCGAGAGTAGGTCATCGCCAGGGGCTTTACCCCGAAACCCTCAGTCCAAACGGACTGAGGGTTTCTTTTTTGCGCGAGCGCTGCATAGCGCCGCGCGCAAACGCGCCTCGCATCCCCCACGCGTTACCACGCAAGGCGCTGGCGCATCTGCGCCGCTTGCCGACCGGCACCGATGTCATGCCGTACGTACAGTACCGCCGGGGCCGGTAGCCCGTCAGGACGCTGGCACCAAGCCTCGCCACACACGCCACGCGCCCATTGTCGACTCCCCGCAATTCAATGCCAGCTAAAACTAGAGGTCTGCGGTTGATGTTGATCACGGAACTCAGCGGGCGTTAGTCCGCCCAGGCTGTCGTGCGGGATCTGTTGGTTGTAGTCGGCAAGCCAGTGTTCGGTCTGTTCGCGGACCTCGCTCAGCGTGCGGACGAGATGCATGTCCAGCACGCCGCGCCTGTAGCTGCCGTTGAAGCGTTCGATAAAACCGTTCTGCATCGGACGCCCCGGTTCAATGAAGTCCAAGGCGATGCCCTTACGCTCGGCCCACTCGGACAAGGCCAGCGCGACAAATTCCGGCCCGTTGTCCAAACGTAGCTTGTTCGGATAGCCGCGCCAAGCTGCGATGCGTTCCAACGTGCGGATGACGCGGGCGGCCGGAAGATTCAGGTCCACTTCGATCGCCAAGGCTTCCAGACTGAAATCGTCGATGACATTGAACGTGCGAAAACGCCGACCGTCCCATAACGCATCGGACATGAAGTCGATCGACCATCCAGCATTGGGGCGATCACCGCAGGCCAGCGGCTGTGGATGACGCGTCGGTACCCGGCGCCTGCTGCGACGACGTTGATTGAGCTTCATCAGGCAATACACGCGCCAGACCCTCTTGTGGTTCCACACATGTCCGCGACGGCGGATGATTTGAAAAAGTTTTCCAAATCCACGCTCAGGAAAACGCTCGGCCAACTCGGACAACAGCGCGATAACCTCATCATCCCGATCGGGACGACGCTGATAGCGCATCGTCGAGCGCGCCACGCCAACCACCGAACAGGCCCGGCGCTCGCTCCAGCCATGCTGCTCGATGAGCCAGGCCAGAAGCGGGCGCTTGTGCGCCGGGTCTACAGTTTTTTTGCGATGACATCCTTCAATGCATGGTTTTCCATCGCCAGCTCGGCGTACATGCGTTTGAGCTTGTTGTGCTCGGTCTCCAGGTCGCGAAGGCGCTGCACATCAGCGGCCTCCATGCCGCCGTACTTGGATTTCCAGACGTAGTACGTCGCATCGGAAATCCCTAGCTCACGACACACATCCTTGACTTGGCGGCCACCCTCGACCTGCTTCAGCGTGGCGACGATCTGGCTATCGGTGAACTTGCTCTTGCGCATTGGTGGTCTCCTTGATGGCTAGTGTGCCCGGAGACCTCTAGTTATGGCTGGATCAAGTTTACGGGGAGTCGACACCATCTCTTGGAGAAAAGGGCGCGATCCATCTGTTGGCCAAAAACCTGCCTGGCCAATGCCAGATGCACGGGTGCGGTAGTGGCTGAAGCCGATAACAGACATCGCCCATGACAGCCTCGCTCGGCCGACGTCCTAGTGCGCATATCCTCGATACAAAGAACGGCCTGGAGCGGGTCGATCACGGCATCAGTGATGGGTCCCACATCCTTGGTGAGACAAGACGCAAGGCGGATGTTTCACACATCTCTGTTGAGACCAAATGCAAGACCAGTGGCAGCGCCAGGCGCGGTGAAGGCGTTCGATAAATCTCGGTTCGAAGCCAGCGATGTGTATCGCGGGGCGCACGCCCGAAGCCGTCGACTCGAACAGCCGGCGAAGCGCACCGCGAAGGCGCGCCGTTGTCGCCAGGTTGGGGGCGATGATTTATGTCGTTGGGATACTCACCACGACTGACGGCTTGAAACGTTGCGCCCAACCAACAAAAAAACCCCGCCTGAGCGGGGTTTTTTTGTTGGTACAGTCGGTACATCTGGCTGCAATCGGGTCATGACGGACCGACCAGCGGGCGGACGCCGCTATCTGCTGGCCGGCATCAGTCACCCAACGTCAATAGCGAGGCGTTGCCGCCTGCCGCGGTGGTGTTGACGGTGACGACCTTCTCGGTTGCGAAGCGCAGCAGGTAATGCGGGCCGCCCGCCTTGGGACCGGTGCCGGACAGGCCCTGCCCGCCGAACGGTTGTACGCCGACCACGGCGCCGATCTGGTTGCGATTGACGTAGACGTTGCCTACCGCCACGCGCGAGGTGATGCGGTCGATCGTCTCATCGATACGCGAGTGGACACCCAACGTGAGGCCGTAACCGGTCGCGTTGATCTGCTCGATGACGGCATCGAGCTGGTCGGCCTTCCAGCGAATCACGTGCAGCACCGGCCCGAAAATCTCGCGCTGCAGCTGGGACAGCGATGTCAGCTCATAGGCGCGTGGAGCGAAAAAGCTGCCATGCGCGGTGCTGGCGTCCAAGGTGGTGCTGCCGATCAGACGCGCTTGGCGATCCATGCGTGCCGCATGATCGTCGAGAATCCTGAGTGCATCAGCATCGATGACGGGGCCAACGTCGGTCGAGAGCAGGCCCGGATCGCCGATCTTCAACTCGCCCATCGCGCCGGCCAGCATCGTCATGACCTTGTCGGCGATGTCGTCCTGGACGAACAGGACGCGCGCCGCGGAGCAGCGCTGCCCGGCCGAGATGAAGGCACTGGAAATGGCGTCTTTGACCACTGCTTCGGGCAACGAGGACGAGTCGGCGATGAAGGCGTTCTGGCCGCCGGTTTCGGCGATCAAGACGCCGATGGCAGCGTCGCGTGCGGCCAGGGTGCGGTTGATGATGCGTGCGGTTTCGGTAGAGCCGGTGAAGGCTACGCCGGCAACGCGCGGGTCGTTGGTCAGCGCAGCGCCAACGGTAGCGCCATCGCCTGGCAGGAACTGCACGACCGCTTCCGGTACGCCGGCCTCATGCAGCAGCTTGACCGCTGCAAAGCCGATCAGGTTGGTCTGCTCGGCCGGCTTGGCGATGACCGTATTGCCGGCCGCCAGCGCTGCGGCGACCTGACCGAGGAAGATCGCCAACGGGAAGTTCCATGGGCTGATGCAGACAAAGACGCCGCGCCCGTGCAGCTGCAGCTCGTTGGATTCGCCGGTCGGTCCGGGCAGACGCTCCGGCGCACCGAACTGCGCACGCGCCTGGCCGGCGTAGTAGCGCAGGAAATCGACGGCCTCGCGGACTTCGGCCACTGCGTCGGGCAGCGTCTTGCCGGCTTCCTTGACGCAGATCGCCATGAAGTCGGGCATGCGCGTTTCGAGCAGATCGGCTGCATGTTCCAGGATGGTGGCGCGGCTCGCTGCAGGCGTGCGGTTCCAGGCCGGTTGCGCGGCCGCAGCGCTGGCCAGCGACTTCTGGACGGTATCCGGATCGGCCGGGTGCCACTGTCCAACCGTCTCGCGGCGATCTGCCGGATTCAACACCGCCTGGCCGGGCGTGCTGATCAGCGCACCGGGTACCAGGGGCGTGGCCTTCCACGGCTTGATCGCGGCGTTGAGTTGCTCGGCCAGCTGGCGCAGATCGTTGTCGTTGGCGAGATTGGCGCCCATGGAGTTTTTCCTGTTCTGGTTCTGGCTACGCAGCAAATCGGCTGGCAGCGGAATCTTGGGATGCGGGATGGAAGTAAATGACGTCACTGCCTCGACCGGGTCGCGGATGAGGTCCTCGATGGCGACATCCTCGTCGGTGATGCGATTGACGAAGCTGGAATTGGCGCCGTTTTCGAGCAGGCGACGTACCAGATACGGCAGCAGATCTTCGTGCGAGCCGACCGGTGCATAGACGCGGCACGGCAGATCGAGACGATCGGCAGGAATCACCTCGGCATACAGGTCGTCGCCCATGCCGTGCAGTTTCTGGTGCTCGTAGGTCTTGCCTGCCGCAATCGCACGTACCGCCGCAATGGTCTGCGCGTTGTGCGTGGCGAACATCGGGTAGAGCGCGTCGCTGTGCGCGAACATGCGACGTGCGCATGCCAGGTACGACACGTCGGTGTTCTGCTTACGCGTAAACACCGGGTAGCCGGGATGCCCTTCGATCTGCGCGCGCTTGATCTCTGCGTCCCAGTACGCGCCTTTGACCAGGCGCACCGGAATGCGTCGCCCGACACGGCGCGCCAGATCGGCAAGAAAATCGATCGTGTACGGCGTGCGTTTTTGATAGGCCTGCACGGCCAGGCCATAGCCTTCCCAGCCATCCAATGACGAGTCGGAGAAGGTGGCCTCGATGATGTCTAGCGACAGTTCCAGCCGGTCGGCTTCCTCGGCGTCGACGGTGTAGCCGATGCCATAGGACTTGGCTAGCTGCGCCAACTCCAGTACGCCCGGAACTAGCTCGGCCATCACTCGCGCACGCTTGGCATGTTCGTAGCGCGGATACAGCGCCGACAACTTGATCGAGATGCTGGGCGCGGCAAATACATCGGTACCGACGAAGTTGCCGCTGCGGCCGATCGCATGAATCGCATCCCGATACGCCTGCAGATAGCGCTGCGCATCCTTCATGGTGAGCGCGCCTTCGCCCAGCATGTCGAACGAATAACGGTAGTTGGCGTTGTCGCCCTTGCGCGAACGCGACAGCGCTTCGCCGATGGTGCGGCCCATGACGAACTGATGGCCCATGATCTTCATGGCCTGGCGCACGGCCAGGCGAATCACCGGCTCGCCGACGCGGCCGATCAGGCGTTTGAAGGCGCCCGGCACATCGGCGCGGGTGAGGTCGTTGAGCTGCACTAGCTGGCCGGTCAGCATCAGGCCCCAGGTGGAGGCGTTGACCAGCACCGAATCGCTGCCGCCCATATGCTTCTTCCAATCCGCATCGCCGAGCTTGTCGCGGATCAGCTTGTCGGCGGTGTCCTGGTCGGGAATGCGCAGCAGTGCCTCGGCCACGCACATCAGCAGCACGCCTTCTTCGCTGCCCAGGTCGTATTGGCGCATGAAGGCTTCGATGGCGCCCTGGTCCTGCGCGCGTGCCCGCACACGGGTAACCAGGTCGGCCGCGACCGCCTGCACCTTGGCTTGCTCAGCGGCGGGCAGGCGTGCCTGGTCGAGCAATTCGCGCACGTGTTCGGCTTCGTCCTTGAGCCAGGCCGCGGTGATGGCGGCACGCAATGCGCCAGGTGCGGCGGGCAGTTCGGGCGCCAACAGCGGGCGCGCAACTGAGGTGGAGGCAAGCGGGTCGAGCTGTGCGTTCATGCGAAAGGTGCCTTGGATTCCGTGCTCATTCTAGTGAGCCAGACGGCTTGCGCACTTGTGTGGAAGCGGCGGCTTTCCCGCCGTTTTGTGCATGCCGCCATCGCGCAGAGTGACGGCACGGCCATTGGCGAACAACGCGGAAGTGATTGATTTGTGCGCACTTTTAGCTGCACTGCAGCAAATTCTTGATCGCCGGAAATGCTTGCCGCATGCGTTGGCGCGGGTCTACCATCGGGCTATTCCCGCAGTGCGCTGCGTGCCGTTTATGATCGAAGTGCTGCCGTTGATGTCCGAAGGGGTTGGGACGCAGCTGCGGTTGCGGCCTCCGCGGGCACTGTCGGCCAGGCAATTCGTGCAGCTGTTCGCAGTGCTGGCGGGAACGATGTGGTTATTTGCAGGCCTGGGGTGGTGGACCGGCAATGCGTTCGCGCCGGTCTTTGCCCTGGTGCACAGTGGTGTGGTGGCGCTGGCGCTACGGCAGTTGTGGCGAAGTGGCGAGCGCGAAGAAGCGATCCGGGTGGGGGAAGCCGTTGTCGAGGTGTTTCCGTCCGGGCATGCGCCACCAGCGTTTCAGGCACATCCGCACTGGGTGCGGCTTTGCATAGAACGCGATGACAGGGTGTTGCTGGTCAGCAGCGGCAAGCAGATCGAGATCGGAAGTTTTCTCGGGCCGGCCGAACGTGTGGAACTGGCAACAACGCTCAAACGCTTGCTCGCGGCCGCCAATGGCCGTCACCGATGACGTAAGGGTCTAGGCAATGACGCAACGCAGCAGCTGGAAGTCGATCAACACCTGCACACACGTGGGCCTGGCGATGGCGGCGCTGCTGAGCGCGCCGGTGGCCTGGGCGCAATCGGCCGATCCCAAGGAATGGCAGCTCAACATGGGGCGCGGGGTGACCCAGACCGCGCGGATGGCTTACGAGGCGCACATGGTGGCGCTGTGGGTGTGCGTGGTGATTGGCGCGCTGGTGTTCTCGGCGATGGGCTATGCGATGTTCAAGTTCCGCAAGTCCAAGGGCGCGGTGGCCGCACAATTCAGTCACAACACCACCGCGGAAGTGCTGTGGACGGTGATTCCGGTCCTGGTGCTGATTGCGATGGCGTGGCCGGCGACGGCAAAACTGATCGCGATGTACGACACCCGCGAATCGGAAATGACGGTCAAGGTGACCGGCTATCAGTGGATGTGGAAGTACGAATATCTGGGCCAGGGCGTGGAATTCACCAGCCGCCTGGCACGCGAATCCGATCGTATCCGCCAAAGCGGCGAGCGCCCCACCGCGGCCTCGCAGCCGCACTATCTGCTGGATGTCGATAACCGCCTGGTGCTGCCGGTCAACACCAAGATCCGCTTCGTGATTACCGCCGACGATGTGATCCACGCCTGGTGGGTGCCGGCGCTGGGATGGAAGCAAGATGCCATTCCCGGCATCGTCAACGAAGCCTGGACCAACATCGAGCAACCGGGCGTGTATCGCGGGCAGTGCGCCGAGTTGTGCGGCAAGGATCATGGCTTCATGCCGATCGTGGTGGAGGCGCTGCCCAAGGCTGACTTCCAGCGCTGGCTGGCGTCGCGTCGTAGCGCGTCAGGCACTGCTCCGGGAGCGGCGCCAGCGGCCGCACCGACGCCGACCAGTGCACCGGCCGCTCCGCAAGGTGACGCCGCGCCTGCGGCGACACCGGCCCAGGCCGCAACACCGACCGCCGCTCTTTAATCGCCCGCAATCGCTCGCTTCGCAGAGGTCGTTCCGTCATGGCGCATACCGCAGTCGATCACCACGGACACCACCAGCCCGGTTTCGTCGAGCGCTGGTTCTTTTCGACCAATCACAAGGATATCGGCACGTTGTATCTGCTGTTTTCCTTCGTGATGTTCATCATCGGCGCGGCGATGAGCGTGGTGATTCGCGCCGAATTGATGCAGCCCGGCTTGCAGTTCGTCAAACCGGAGTTCTTCAACCAGATGACCACCGTGCATGCACTGGTGATGATCTTCGGCGGCGTGATGCCGGCTTTCGTCGGCCTGGCCAACTGGATGATTCCGTTGCAGATCGGTGCGCCGGACATGGCGTTGCCGCGCATGAACAACTGGTCGTTCTGGTTGTTGCCGGTCGCCTTTACCCTGCTGCTGCTGACGCTGTTCCTGCCGGGCGGCGCGCCAGCAGGCGGCTGGACGCTGTACCCGCCGCTGTCGCTGCAGGGCGGCTACAACGTCGCCTTCAGCGTATTTGCGATCCATGTGGCCGGCGTCAGCTCGATCATGGGCGCGATCAACATCATCGCCACCGTGCTGAACATGCGCGCGCCGGGCATCGATCTGCTCAAGATGCCGATCTTCTGCTGGGCCTGGCTGATCACCGCGTTCCTGCTGATCGCGGTGATGCCGGTGCTGGCCGGCGCGGTGACCATGCTGCTGACCGACAAGTTCTTCGGTACCAGCTTCTTCAACGCGGCCGGCGGCGGCGACCCGGTGATGTACCAGCACATCTTCTGGTTCTTCGGGCACCCGGAGGTGTACATCATGATCCTGCCGGCGTTCGGCGTGGTCAGCGAGATCATCCCGACCTTCAGCCGCAAGCCGCTGTTCGGTTACCAGGCGATGGTCTACGCCATTGCCGCGATCGCCTTCCTGAGCTTTATCGTCTGGGCCCACCACATGTTCACCGTGGGCATGCCGCTGGGCGGCGAAATCTATTTCATGTTCGCCACCATGCTGATCTCCATCCCGACCGGGGTGAAGGTGTTCAACTGGGTCAGCACGATGTGGAAAGGCTCGCTGACCTTCGAATCGCCGATGTTGTGGGCGGTGGCGTTCGTGATCCTCTTCAGCATCGGTGGGTTCTCCGGCCTGATGCTGGCGATCGTGCCGGCGGACTTCCAGTACCACGACACCTACTTCGTGGTGGCGCACTTCCACTACGTGCTGGTGACCGGTGCGGTGTTCGCGCTGATCGCGGCGGTGTACTACTGGTGGCCCAAGTGGACCGGGCGGATGTACAACGAGGCCTGGGCCAAGGTGCACTTCTGGTGGACGATGGTGTTCGTCAACCTGCTGTTCTTCCCGCAGCACTTCCTTGGCTTGGCCGGCATGCCGCGGCGCATTCCCGACTACAACGTGGTGTTCGCCGACTGGAACCTGGTCAGTTCGATCGGTGCGTTCGGCATGTTCGTCACGCCGTTCCTGATGGCCGCGATCCTGCTGTCCTCGCTGCGCAGTGGCGCGCGTGCACAGGCCCGCTCCTGGGAAGGTGCCAAGGGTCTGGAATGGACGGTGCCGTCACCTGCCCCGGCGCATACCTTCACCGTGCCGCCGGTGATCAAGCCTGGAGATCTTGCACATGAAGACATCGGCCACTGAGTCCGCCTCGGAGCCGGCGGTGACGCGTCTGTTATCTGCTGCGGAACGGCAGGCGCAGCAGCGCCGTGCGGTACGCCGCACCGCGATCACGGTCGGCATCATCGCGTTGCTGATCTATGCGGGCTTCATCGCCTCGGGAGTCATCGGGCGGTGAGTGCACGCGCGCCCGCACACGCACCCACAGCCGGCTTGTTCAAGCTGCTGGGCGTGGTGCTGGGCGTGTTCGTGCTGACGTTTTCCCTGGTGCCGCTCTACCGCATCGCCTGCGAGAAAGTGTTTGGCATCCGCATGGAGCGTGCGCCTGGGAGCAATCGCACAAACGCGGGCGCGCCGCCTGCCGCCGGCAAGCGCACGGTGCGCGTGGAGTTCGATGGAGGGGTCAATTCCAAACTGCCGTGGACCTTCCATCCCGAACAGATGACGATGGATGTGGTGCCGGGCGAGCTCAACGAGGCGCTGTATTTCGCGCGCAACGATGGTGCACGTGCGGTGGTGGGCAGTGCGGTGCCTTCGGTTGCACCTGCGCGTGCGTCGGGCTACTTCAATAAAACCGAGTGCTTCTGCTTTACCGCGCAGACCTTGCAGGCCGGCGAAACGCGCGACATGCCGCTGCGTTTCATCGTCGACCCGGCACTGCCGCCGGAAGTCACTACGATCACCCTGTCCTACACGTTCTATCGCAACGACGCGCTGACCTCCGAACTGCAGGGCGGAGGCGCAGCTGGCGCGCCACGCGCTGCGCCGTAACCTTCCATCCACCCGTACCACGACACGGAAGCAACGCCATGGCCGATCACAGTCCCAACGCCGATGCGTATTTCGTCCCGAGCCAGAGCAAATGGCCCTTTGTCGGGTCGATTGCGATGTTCGTGATGATGATCGGCGTGGCCAGCTGGCTCAACGACGCGGCATGGGGGCGCTGGACCTTCTTCGCCGGCGTGGCGATGCTGCTGGCGACGTTGTTCATGTGGTTTGGCGATGTCATCCGCGAATCCAATGCCGGGCATTACAACCGCCAGGTGGATGGCTCGTTCCGCATGGGGATGGTGTGGTTCATCTTCTCCGAGGTGATGTTTTTCTGCGCTTTCTTCGGTGCGCTGTTTTACACGCGTGTGCTGACGCTGCCCTGGCTGGGCGGGGAAGGCGACGGCGTGATGACCAACGAGCTGCTGTGGAATGGTTATTCCGCTGCGTGGCCGACCAATGGCCCGGGCACCATCGGTGGGCAGTTCCAGACCATTCCGGCCTGGGGCCTGCCGCTGATCAACACGCTGATCCTGCTCAGTTCCGGCGTGACCTTGACCATCGCCCACCACGCGCTCAAGGGAGGGCGCCGCGGCGCGCTGCTGTTGTGGCTGGGGTTGACCGTGCTGCTGGGCTGCGTGTTCCTGTTCCTGCAGGCCGAGGAATATATCCACGCCTATACCGAGCTCAATCTCACCCTGGGCTCGGGCATCTATGGTTCGACCTTCTTCATGCTGACCGGCTTCCACGGCATGCATGTGCTGCTGGGCACCATCATGCTGGCGGTGATGTGGCTGCGCGCGGCGAAGGGGCATTTCAGCCGCGACAACCACTTCGCTTTCGAAGCGGCCGCGTGGTACTGGCACTTCGTCGACGTGGTGTGGCTGGCGCTGTTTTTGTTCGTGTATGTCCTTTGAGGCGGGGATTCGGGATTGGTGATTCGGGATTCGTAAAGCGGCAGGCTTTAGTTTTTACGAATCCCCAATGCCGAATCCCCAATCCCGGCTCCTCAGCGGCCAAGCCCATGCGGCTTGATCCAGCCGGTGTAGATGCCGAGGATCACGATGGCGATCAATGCCACCGATAGACCGATGCGCCAGGTCAGGGCGTTGACGGTGCGCTTGGTCTGACCGCGGTCGGTCAGTAGGTAGTAGAGGCCGGCGCCCAGGTTCCATAGGATCACGATCAGGAAGGCGACAATCAGCAGCGTCTTGAGCGAATCGTTCACAACAGCCCCGGGTGCAGTCGGCGTGGTGATGGCATTGCACGCTTTTTTGCGCCGCTTGTCATGACGCGCAAGCACACGGCGGTCATCGGTTGGTGTCTGGCGCTGCTGGTGAGCGCGGGTTTCGCGGCGCTTGGGCATTGGCAGTTGCAGCGCATGCAGAGCAAGCAAGCCTTGCTGGACCGTGCCGCACATGTGCGCGACACCACGCTGCCCTTGGCACCGGCGCTGGCGACGAAGAATGAGTTGGCATGGGTACGCGGGCAAGTGCGTTTTTTGCCGCAGCTGGTCTTGCTGGACAATCAGCTGCATGACGGGCGTGCCGGTGTGCGCGTGTATCAACTGGCAGCGCCGGAAGGTGGATCGACAGACGTGCTGGTGGATCTGGGCTGGTTGCCATTACCGGCCGATCGGCAGTTGCCCGGCATCGTTGCGCTGAAAGGCGTGCAGACCGTGCAGGGGCTCTTGAGCGGTCCGCCGTCGGCGGGGCTGGCGATCGGACCGGCGCTGGCGCCGGGGGCTGCGGCGCAGACCTGGCTGGCCACGCGACTGGATCTGCAGGCCTTACGCAGCACGCTGGGCAGGCGCGACATTTCGTCGCAGGTCCTGCGCCTGGACCCTGCACTGCCGGTTGGCTACGCGCGCGATCTGGACATGCTGCCAAACACGCTACCACCCGCGCGGCACTTGGGTTACGCGGTGCAATGGTTCGGGTTGGCCGTCGCGGTCCTGGCGACCGCAATGCTGCTGACATGGCGTGCGCGCCGCCGCGACCGCGGGCACTGACGCCTGCGGCATGAGAAAATCGCCGGCATGACCTCCTCCACATCGGCCACGCCGCATTCGGTCAAACGCGGCCGCAGGATGCTGATTGCCCTGGCGGTGCTGTTCTTCGGCTCGATGTTGCTGGCCGGCGTGCTGCGCTTCTCCGGATGGCAGCCGGCGTCGATGCGCAATCACGGCGAGCTGCTGAAGCCGCCCGCGGATCTGCGGGCGCTGGTGCCGGTCCGTGCGAACGGGCAACCGTATGCATGGGCCCCGAGCGAGCGCATCTGGCGCATTGCAGTGGCGCCGCCGGCCGATTGCACGCAGCAGTGCGTGGCGTTGGCCGCGGAACTGGACAAGGTGTGGCAGTTGCTCGGGCACCGCGCCGACAAGGTGGAGGTGCTGTGGATCGGCCCGCCGCCGGCCGGGCTGCCGCCGATGCCTGCATTGCGCGTGCTACGCGACGATGCCCGCCTGCGCCAGGCATTGCCGCGCGGCACCGATGCGGCCGGCGTGCCGGTGTATGTGATCGACCCCAATGGCTTTGTGATCCTGCGTTACGCCCCCGGTTTCGACCCGGCTGGCTTGCGGTCGGATCTGGTCAAGCTGCTGAAACTGATGTGAGCCCGTTTCGATGAACCTGTTTGCGCCACCGGCGTTGTTCCGTCACTTCCATCGCATGGCCTGGCTGGCCGCACTGTTCACTGCGAGCACGATCCTGTTCGGGTCGTTCGTGCGGTTGTCCGACGCCGGCATGAGCTGCCCGGACTGGCCCACCTGCTACGGCCGTGTGACCTGGCCGCAGACCAGCGACGAAGCCAATACGCACGTGGCCAGCAAGATCCGCCCGCTGGAATCGCACAAGGCCTGGCGCGAACAGGTCCATCGTTTCCTGGCCGGTGCGTTGGGCGTGGAAGTGCTGGTGTTGTCGTTGCTGGCGGTGCGTCGCCGTCGCATGGGCATTGCCCAGGTGGTGTCGGCCGCGGTGCTGGTGGCGTTGTCGATCCCGCTCTATATGTCCGGCTGGCACGCCATGGCCTTCGGCGTGGCGATCGCCGGCGAGGCCATCCTGCTGCTGGCGGCATTGCGCTGGAGCAACATCGATCTGGCGCGTGCAGCGGTGCTGACGCTGGCGGTGGTGATCTTCCAGGCGTTGCTGGGCATGTGGACGGTGACGTTGCTGCTCAAGCCGATCGTGGTGATGGGGCACCTGCTGGGCGGCATGCTGATGTTCTCGCTGCTGGTGTGGATGGCCTGGCGTGCGACGCATCTGCCGATCACCCTGGCCGATGCATCGCGCTTGAAGTGGCTGCTGCGCCTGGGCGTGGCGGTGCTGGGCCTGCAGATCGCGCTTGGTGGCTGGGTCAGCGCCAACTACGCCGCGCTGGCGTGTGGCGGCGGCAGCTGGTCGGCCGACAACTTCCCGCGCTGCGTCAGCCAGTGGTGGCCGCCGCACGATTTCCGTGAAGGTTTCACGCTGTGGCGCGGCATTGGGGTGGATTACGAAGGCGGCGTGCTGGACGGTGCGGCGCGTATCGCGATCCAGATGGCGCACCGGCTATGGGCAATTGCGACCGCGCTGTACTTATGGTGGCTGGCCTGGCGCTTGTCGCGCTCGCCGGGCATGCGGGTGTGGGCCGGCGCATTGGCGCTGCTGGTGGCCGTGCAGGTGACCCTGGGCATGCTCAACGTGAAGCTGGCGCTGCCGCTGGAGGTCTCGGTCATGCATAACGGCGGGGCGGTGGCGTTGCTGTTCGTGCTGGTCTCGCTGCTGGCGCGGCTGCGCGCGCCGGAGTGAGCATGGCTGTCAGCGCACGCGATTATTGGGATCTGACCAAACCCAAGGTGGTGGCACTGATCGTGTTCACCGCGTTGGTGGGCATGTTCCTGGCCATTCCCGACATGCCGACCTGGCTGCAGGTACGCACCGGCGCGCTGGGCTTCCTGGGTATCTGGCTGGCGGCTTCAGCGGCGGCAGCGATCAACCAACTGCTCGACGCCAAGATCGACGCACAGATGGCGCGCACCTCATGGCGCCCGCTGGTGGTGGGCAAGGTGCGGCCCTGGCAGGTGCTGGTGTTCGCCGGCGCGCTGATCGTGATCTCCATGACCATTCTGGTGGTGTGGGTGAATGTCATCACCGCGGTGCTGACCTTCGCCTCGCTGATCGGGTACGCGGTGATTTACACCGTGTACCTGAAGCGTGCGACCTCGCAGAACATCGTGATTGGCGGCCTGGCCGGCGCCACCCCGCCGATGCTGGGCTGGGCCGCGGTGACCGGGCTGCCGACCAGCGCCGACTGGATCAATGCCTCGCTGCTGGTGCTGATCATCTTCATCTGGACGCCGCCGCATTTCTGGGCGCTGGCGATCTTCCGCCGTGCCGATTACGCCAAGGCCGCGATCCCGATGTTGCCGGTGACCCATGGCGTGCCGCATACGCGCAAGCAGATCCTGGTGTACACCGTATTGCTGGCGATCGTGACCTTGGCGCCGGTGGCGGTGGGCATGAGCGGGGTGTTCTATCTGGGCGGTGCGATCGTGCTCAATGCGGTGTTCCTCTGGTACGCGTGGCGCATGCTGAACCCGCCGGACGAACTGTTTTCGATGAAGATGTTCGGGTACTCCATCGTGTACCTGATGGCGTTGTTCGCCTTCCTGATGGTCGACCATCTGCTGCTGCCGTGGGTGCGCTAGTCGCCGAAGCGAGACGAGCGGCAATGCGGTAGCTCTGCCCCGATGACTTGCGTGGCAATCAGGCGGATGGATGGATCACGCCTGTAGCTTGCCTGCAGCGCCTGCAACGTGCGGCGAAAGGTGCCGGATGCGTGCCGCGTGCGCCGCGTCGAGGTCACCAGCGGCGTCCATGTCAGCAGACGCCGCGGTTTGCGGCTTGCCACGCTCTGATCATCATGCGTTGCCGGCACACGGCACTGTATCAACTCAACTCAGCCAACTGGCGCACTCGCTGGTAGCTTTGCTGTCGCAGCTGGACTGCATTTTCTGTTGCAGACGCGCCAGCACTGCGCTGCCTTCGCGGCGATGCTGCTTGCTCCAGGTCTTCAATGCGGTGCCGAGGGTGGCGAAGCGCTGACGGGTCCGTTGCCGGTAACCATCCGGTTGACCGGCCAACTCGCCGATCACCTGGGTGGCGGCGCCCTCGATGCCGGCGCTGTCGTCGGGGCTGAGCCGGATGAGCCCATCCACGTACATCACGCCCCACTGCACGCGTGTGGCGGGACCTTGCGCGCTGTCGTAGGCCCGTTTGAGCCACAACAGGGCGGTCTTCTTGTCGCCGCGTTGTTCGGCCAGATCCGCCAATTCGGGCATGTAGTAGTACGGCGTCTTGCTGCGCGACAACTCGGCCAGCAGCAATTGCTCTGCCGCGCTGCGATCGCCCACCTCGCTCAGCAACGCGGCAGCCATGCTGATGGTGGATTGGCGCTCCTCGTCGGTCTTGGCGGTGTCGGTGGCCCACTGCACGCGCTGGTGTACCACCTCCGCCACGTCTTTCGGCAACGGTGGTTGCGGGCCTTCGGCTTCGGCTTCGGTTTCGGTGGGCTGGCCTTGTGCCAGGCGTGCCAGCTGGATGCGCGCGTATGCGGTGCCAAGCCGGTCGGAAATCGGCAATGAAGGATCGGCGTAGACCTTGTCCAAGGCCTGATTCAGTGCGTTGGAGAGCGTGCTGCGCACGCCGGCCTCGTTGCTGGCGGCGGTGACCAGGCGTGCCGGCACATAGTTCAGCGTGCCGAGATTGGCGCGCACTTCTGCCGGGTCGGCCAACACCGCTTCCAACAGCGTGCGGTTGGCGCTGCTGGCAGCCGGTGGGTGTCTGGCGGCACTGATGGCGGCCAGGGCGAAGCTGCGTTGCAGTGCCGGCTGTGGCGCCGAGGTGGAGAGCCGGGTGAGCACGTCGGCGGCGGCATCGGGTTTGACCAGCGTATCGTCGGTGCCCCAGGCGTAGTTGCCGAGCACGGCCCAATCGTCCGCGCTGAGCTGTTGTGGTGTGTGCAGCGCCTTGTCGAGCAATTGCTGGGCGGTACTGGTGCTCTTGGCCGCAACCCGCAACACCTCGGCCAGGCGCGCGTTATCGGCATTGCCGGCCAGTCGGGTGATTTCGCTGCGGTCCGGGCGCAGCACGATGATGGTGGGATACGCCTTGACCCCGAAGCGCTCGCCCCAGGCCTGCGCGCCCTCCGAATCGCCGTCCAGGTGCACGGCGACGAACTGCTGGGTGCGCGCGATGAAGGCCGGATCCTTGAACAGCGTGGCCTTGAGGCGATTGCAGGGCGGGCACCAGGCTGCGCCCCAATACAACAGGATCGGCTTGCCGCTGTCCTTGGCTTCGGCAAAGGCATCTTCCACGTCGCCCTCGCGCCAGGCGATGCCGGCAACGGGTGCCGGCGTGGACGCCGTCTTGGGTGGTGCGGGCGCCGCAGGCGGTGCTGGCTTGTCGCAGGCAGTCAGCGCAGCCAGCACGGCCAGCAGCGCGATCAAGGAAGGGGAAGGGCGTGGCAGCGACAGCGTCATGGCAAATCACCGTGGGGCGGCAGAAGGTCGATCGCGCACTCTAGCGGCCGCTGGCGGACCTGGGCGGGCGTGCGTCATCACCGTTGTACATCTGCTTACAACCTGGATGTGCGGCGATGCGAACTGCTGTTACGCGATACGCAGCGGGCAGGTGCTGGCGTGGCGCAGCGTCAATGACGCTCGGCTGCGCCTTGCGGCTGGCCGGATGCACTGCGCGCATACCGTGCGGCCACAACGGCGCAGACGATCAGCTGCAACTGGTGATACAGCATGATCGGCAACACGATCGCGCCCAGCCCGCCGCCGGCAAACATCACCTTGGCCATCGGCACACCGGTGGCCAAGCTCTTTTTCGAGCCGCAGAAGACGATGGCGATTTCATCGGCGCGGCTGAAGTGCAGGCGCCGGGCGATGAAGGTGATCGAAAGCATCGCCATGGCCAGCAACAACGCTGCAGCGCCGAGTACCGCCAGCAGTGCAGGCAGCGGCGTCTTCTGCCACAGCCCTTCGTTCACCGATGCACTGAAGGCGGTATAGACCACCAGCAGAATGGTGCCTTGATCGGTGTAACGCAGCACGGCGCGGTGACGTTCGACCCAGCCGCCGATCCATGGACGCATGAAATGGCCGGCCAGAAACGGCACCAGCAACTGCAGCAGGATCTTGCCGATCGCTTCGGCCGGATGCGCCATGGCGCCCTGACTGCCGACCAGTGCGCCCATCAGCAACGGGGTGAAAAACACGCCCAGCAGGCTGGAAAGCGAAGCGGCGCAGACTGCGGCCGGCACATTGCCGCGCGCCATCGAGGTGAACGCGATCGAGGACTGCACCGTGGACGGCAACGCGCACAGGAACAGCACGCCGACATACAGCTCCGGCGTCAGTGCCAGATGCGCCAGTGGTTTGAACAACAGCCCCAGTAGCGGGAACAGCACGAAGGTGCAGCCCAGAATCACCAGATGCAGGCGCCAGTGCAACGCGCCGGCCTTCACCGCTTCGCGCGACAGCCGCGCGCCGTGCAGGAAGAACAGCGCCGCGATCGCCACGTCGGTGACATCGTCCATGACCGCCGCAGCCGTGCCCGTGACCGGGAGAAACGAGGCCAGTGCAACTGTGCACAGCAGCGCGAGGGTGAAGGGGTCAATGCGCAACCGCGCCAGCAGCTTCTTCATCGAGGTCCAACGGTAGCGCGCGATCTTGCGCCTGGTATGGGCCATTCTACGATGCGTGCAGGCCCTGGCTGTGGCATCGACGTCACCGGTCAGTCCTGAAACGGCACGGCAGTGCGCGATGGCCTTGCGCTGCCTTCGGCCAGGCAGCACTGCATCACAACGCTGCGAGCGCCTTGAGCAGTTCGCGCATTTCGTATTTGTCGGTGTCGTCCAGCCCTTGCGCGCGCTGTTTGGCCTGCAGCTCCTCCACGCGTTGACGCAGCAATTGCTTGTCGAGTTGCGCGACGACGTCATGCAGTTCAAGCGTCCAACTGTGCTCGTCGCCGGGAAGCTCCTGCGCCGCCAGCTTCTGCAAGGCAGCAAGCTCCTGGCGCTCGGCGAAGTGCTCCAGCAGCGCGCCGGTGCTGATTTCCGGGCGTTGCCGCACCAGGTCCAGTAACTCCATCAACAAGTCGATCCCGGGCAGGCGCAGCCCGGAAAAATCATGCACGCCCTCCAGGCTCATCGCCAAGGACGGCCGTTGCAGCAGGATGGCGATGGACGCACGCACCAGGCTGCGTTTCTGCGTGGGCGCACCCATGCGCGCGGGCGGCCGTGGCCTGGGTGCGGACTGCTGCGCAGACGCAGTGGCACCAACCCCGGTCAGGCGCGCCAGTTCCTGTTTCATCAGATCGCCGAACGCACCTTCGGGGATCTGCGCCAACAGCGGGCGCGCACGTTCGGCCAGGCGCGCCTTGCCGTCGAGCGTGTGCAGGTTGATCTCACGCGACATCTCGTCGAAGAAGAACTGCGACAGCGGCGTGGCCTGCTTCAGGCGCTGATCGAAGGCCTGCGCGCCTTCCTTGCGCACGATGGTGTCCGGGTCCTCGCCATCGGGCAGGAACAGGAAAAACGCCTGGCGGCCATCCTTCATGCGCGGCAGCACCGATTCGAGTGCGCGCCAGCCGGCCTTGCGCCCGGCGTTATCGCCATCGAAACAGAAATACACATCCGGCGCGTTGCGAAACAGCAGCTCGGCATGTTCGGGCGTGGTGGCGGTGCCCAGCGTGGCTACCGCCTGGGTCACGCCGAACTGGAACAGCGAGACCACATCCATGTAGCCCTCCACCACGATCAGCCGCTCGATCTTCTGATTGGCCTGGCGCACCTGCCACAGGCCATACAGCTCGCGGCCCTTGTGGAACAGCGCGGTTTCCGGCGAATTGAGGTACTTCGGACCCGGGTCGCGGCCATCGGCCGGCGCGCCCATGATGCGCCCGCCGAAGGCGATCACGCGGCCGCGGCGGTCGAAGATCGGGAACATCACCCGGTCGCGGAACTTGTCGTACACATGGCCGCGATCGTTCTTGGAAAACAGCCCGGCGCGTTCGAGCACGCTCATGCGGCGCGCATCGGTGCCCAGGGTGTCCTTCAGTGCGCTGTAGCCATCGGGCGCGTAACCGATCTGGAAGCGCGCGCGGTTGTCGGCATCCACGCCGCGACCGTCCAGATAGTCGCGGGCGCGTTCGCTGCCCTCGAGCTGGCGCTGGAAGAACTTGGTCGCCGCGTCCAGTGCCGAATACAGCTCGCGGCTGTCGTCCTGCTGTTGCGGGGTGCGTTGCTGGGTCTCGCGCGGGATGTCCATGCCGGCGCGCTTGGCCAGCTCGTCGACCGCATCGAGAAATTCGAGGCGGTCGTAATTCATCAGGAAACTGATGGCGGTACCGTGCGCACCGCAGCCGAAGCAGTGATAGAACTGCTTGGTCGGCGAGACCGTGAACGAGGCCGAGCGCTCGTCATGGAACGGGCAGCGCGCCGAATATTCCTTGCCCTGACGCTTGAGCGGCACACGACCGCCCACCACCTCGACGATGTCGGTGCGTGCTAGCAGTTCGTCGATGAATGCGTCGGGGATGCGGGCCATCCCGATAGGATATCCCAGCGGCCTGCCAGCACTTCGTCGCCCCCGCTGACGAGGCCGGCGAGGCAGGCTTTGCAGCAGTCCTCAGCCGCGTGGCAGCGCGTGCGAGTCAGACGTTGAAGATGCAGGCGCCGCATCGGCAGGCGGCACGATCACCGGCGGATGCTCCGGGTCCACGCCCGCCTCGCGCAGCTTGCGATGCGAGCGCACCCGCTCGTCGATCACCGCGGTGATCAAGGCGCCGACGAAGAACACCACCGAGGCGTAGTACATCCACACCAGCAAAATGACCAATGTCCCCATCGAACCATAGGCGCTACCCGGCGCTGCGGTGGCGATGTACACGCCGATGGCGTAGCGCCCCAGCGCGAACAACACCGCGGTGATGACGCCGCCCAAAAATGCCTGGCGCCAGTCGACGGTGCGATCGGGCAGGTAGCGATACAGGAACGCGAACGCCAGCGAGTACAGGGCCAGCGTGGTCACGTAGCCGACCGCCGGCAGGACCGAGGGCAGGCGCGCAAAGACCACCTGCAACGCGGTGGTGGCGATCATCGACACGATCAGCAAGAAGCCCAGCGCCAGGATCACCCCGAACGAGAACACCCGCTTCTGCAGCCAGGCCATCAAGCCGTCCAGGCGTTGCTTGTCGGTGCGGAAGATCAGGTTCAAGGCGTTCTGCAACTGCGCAAACACCGCCGTGGCGCCGATGAACAGCAGCAGCGTGCTCCACACGCCGGCCAGCGAGCCAACGCCAGGTTGATCGGTGGCATTGCGAATGATGGTCTGGGCGACTTCGGCCGCGCTGCCGCCGGCCAATTGCCCGATTTGCTGCACCAACGCTTCTTGCGCTAGCGGATAGAGCGAGGCGGTCAGCCACAACAGCAGCACCAGCAACGGGGCCAGCGACAGCAGCGCATAGAACGACAGCGACGCTGCCTGCGTCATCACGTCGATCTCGATGAAGCGGTTCAGCAGCGCCATCGGCACGCTGCGCTGCAGACGGCTCAGATGCTTGTGCAGATAGGCGGATGAAAGCGTCGTCACCGGCGGGAGAATCCTTGGCGCATACCGTTGGCGCGCAGGCGACGTCAGGGCAAGGTCGGTATGCGGAAGGACCTTGCCCATGCCTGCGCTGGCGCACCCGTTCTAGCAGGGCCGGATCGAAGGACGGGTGAAAGCGCGCACGCGCTATGGGTAAAGCAGGAGGCGGCGCATCTGGTACGCGCAGTCTGTTGCTCGTCGGGAGCAAGGTGCGCGGTGTGTCTGTCAGCGCATTCAATGTGCGCCAGATGCCGATCTACCTGTATCAGACCGCGCCTGGCACTGCCGGCTGTCCACGCGATGACGAGAGCGCAGACTGTGCAGAGCGCTTGGTCCGCATGCTGGGCTAGACGCGTCTGAAGACGGCATTGCGCCTTGCCTGATGCGTTGCGCGTGGCAGATGTGCAAGGGCCGTGGCGCTCCAGCGGCGTCTTGCACCATCACTGTTCGTTGGAAGGTCCGCCTTCCACTGGAAAAGCCGCTCGGTGATGCGGCAGGCAGTGCCGCAGCGCTCACTGCGCACCGGTCGCAGCGCCCTGGCCGTGGCACAGGGCGCTGCGGCGATCCATCAGCCTGCCAGCTGCTGCTTGACCAGGGTCGAGACCAAGCCCATGTCGGCCTGACCGGCCAGCTTGGGCTTGAGTGCGCCCATCAGCTTGCCGATATCGGCCGGGCTGCTTGCCCCGGTCTCGGAGATCGCGGCCCGGATGGCGGCCACGATCTCGGCTTCGCCCATCTTGGCCGGCAGATAGCGCTCGATCACCACGATCTCCTCGCGCTCGATCTGCGCCAGGTCGTCGCGCGCGGCGGCTTGGAACTGGGTGACCGAGTCCTTGCGCTGCTTGACCATCTTGTCCAGCACGGCGATCACGGCGGCATCGTCCATCTCGATGCGCTCGTCCACTTCCTTCTGCTTGATGGCGGCGTTGATCAGCCGGATCACGCCCAGGCTGTGCTTGTCGCCGGACTTCATCGCGGCCTTCATGTCATCGGTGAGTTGCTGCTTCAGGGACATGCGGTAACTCCTGAGTGTAGGGATCGAGTGGTGGCCAAGGCGCCCAAGCGGGCTGGGTACCTCGGCCGAACGGAGGCAGGGCGTGCGTGGAGAGATGTCTTGCAGCGCCTCGCGCGCGGCGCAGACTGCCTGATGTCTCCAGCGCAATGCCTTGTGGCAGGCCAATACAAAAAGCCGGCGACGCTTGCGCGTGCCGGCTCTTGGGTTCGCTCCCGCCAGGTCGCGCCTTCAGCGCAGACCTACCGGCAAGGAACCGCGTTCGATCAGTACAAGCGCTGGCGCTTGGTGACGTCGCGCGAGGAACGACGCAGCTGACGCTTCACGGCAGCGGCAGCCTTACGCTTACGCTCCTGGGTCGGCTTTTCATAGAACTCGCGCTTGCGGGTTTCGGCCAGCACGCCGGCCTTTTCGCAGGTGCGCTTGAAACGACGGAGCGCAAATTCGAAGGGCTCGTTCTCGCGGACTTTAACGCTGGGCATGTGTTCTCCAGAAATGGGATTTCCGTCCGGGAGCCCCGGGCGGGTGCGAGCGGACTCGCGTGACGGAATTTCCGGGTTGCCCCGGCGAGCCGCGCATTATAACGACTTGCCGACGACCTGCAAGCCCCTTGCAGAATTTCCCGCCGCGACACTGATAAAGCGTGCGCCCGGGCCATATGCGGCCGGCACGGCAGGGCGGAGCAGCATCTGGGAATCGGCCGATCTGCGCAGTGCAAAAGCTGCGAAAATAGTGGCATCTCCCTGCATGCCGAGCTGCCGTGAAAGTCCTTGGGATCGAATCATCGTGCGATGAGACCGGTGTGGCGGTCTACGACACCGCATTGTCGGGCGTGCCGGCGCTGCGCGCCCACGCGGTGTACAGCCAGATTGCGCTGCATGCCGAATACGGCGGCGTAGTGCCCGAGCTGGCCAGCCGCGACCATGTGCGCAAACTGCTGCCGCTGATCCGCCAGACCCTGGGCGAAGCCGGGTTGAGGATCGACGAACTCGATGGCGTGGCCTACACCGCCGGTCCGGGCCTGGTCGGGGCCTTGCTGGTCGGTGCCGGGGTGGCGCGTTCGCTGGCCTGGGCACTGGATGTGCCGGCGATCGGCGTGCATCACATGGAAGGCCACCTGCTGGCGCCGTTGATGGAGGACGACCCGCCGCAGGCGCCGTTCGTGGCCTTGCTGGTCTCCGGCGGGCATACCCAATTGGTGTCGGTGAAGGCGCTGGGCAGCTACGAAGTGCTGGGCGAGACGCTGGACGACGCGGCCGGCGAAGCCTTCGACAAGACCGCCAAGATGATGGGCCTGCCGTACCCGGGCGGCCCGCAGCTGGCGGCCTTGGCCGAAACCGGTACGCCGGGGCGCTATAAGTTCGCGCGTCCGATGACCGACCGGCCCGGCCTGGATTTCAGTTTCAGCGGGCTCAAGACCCAGGTGCTGCTGGCCTGGCGGTCCAGCGACCAGTCCGACACCACCCGCGCGGACATCGCGCGCGGCTTCGAAGACGCGGTGGTGGAAACCCTGGCCATCAAGTGCCTGCGCGCGCTGGACGCGGCCGGCTGCAACACCTTGGTGGTGGCCGGCGGCGTGGGCGCAAACAAGCGCTTGCGCGCGCGCCTGCAAGAGGCCGCCCAGCGCCGCGGCGGCCGGGTCTGCTTCCCGCGCCCGGCGTTGTGCACCGACAACGGCGCGATGATCGCCTTCGCCGGCGCGCTGCGGCTGCAGGCCGGCGAGCATGCGGATGCGGCGGTGCATGTGACGCCGCGGTGGGATATGGCGGGCTTGCCGCCGCTGGCGGCGGCGCGGGAATCGGGAGTGGGGAATCGGGAATAGTGAAGAGCTTTACGCCGATCCTGTCCGTACGTGCGCTGTTGTCTTTGCTCCTCCCCATTGCCTATTCCCGACTCCCGATTCCCCATGGATAAAGTGTTTATTGAAGGTCTCGACATCGATGCGCTGATCGGCATCTACGATTGGGAACGGCGCATCCGGCAGACCTTGCGGTTCGATCTGGAAATGGGGTTCGACAACCGCATTCCGGCGGCCAGCGACGACATCGCCGATACGTTGAACTACAAGGCGGTGAGCAAACGCTTGATCGAGTTCGTGCAAACCTCGGACTTCGGGCTGGTGGAGACGCTGGCCGAGCGCTGCGCGGCGCTCGTGCTGGACGAATTCGGCGTGCACTGGCTGCGTTTGAAGCTGAGCAAGCCGGGGGCGGTGCGCGGCGCGCAGGCGGTGGGCGTGATCATCGAACGGGAACGAGCGGTCTGATCGCCGCCTGCGCACCCTCCTGCCGGCCATTCACTCCATGGCGGAAGCCGGGAGGGCTGGAGGCGCCTGGCGGAGAGGGCTGCGCCGCTGCGGCATTCTGGCGCGCACTGTGCGTTGCAACCGGCCTCTACAAATCACCAAATCCCACTCCCGGCCCTCGAAACTTGCCTGCGCGCAGGTGCGTCAGGCTAGAATTGACGGCCATGTAAACGTTTTCTCAAGGATCTCATGGCTGCTGATCGCATCGAAACCCTGATTGCCCGGATGACCGTCGAAGAGAAGGTCGGACAGTTGGGTGTGTTCGCCGACATGGTGCGGCCGTTCGCGCCGGACGTGAATCCCGAGGCCAACGTGCTCAATGCCGACGAGGTGCTGCAGCAGGTGCGCCTGGGTCGGGTCGGCTCGCTGTTCAACGGGGTGGGCGCCGCGCTGGGCGTGCAGATCCAGAAAGTCGCGGTGGAAGAGAGTCGCCTGGGGATCCCGGTGATCCTGGCCGCCGACGTGATCCACGGCATGCGCACGGTGTTCCCGATCCCGCTGGGCGAGGCGGCCAGTTTCGAGCCGGCGTTGGCCGAGCGCACCGCGCGCGCCACCGCGATCGAGGCCACCGCTGCCGGCCTGCACTGGACCTACGCGCCGGCCGTGGACATCGCCCGCGACCAGCGCTGGGGCCGTGGTGCCGAGGGTGCCGGCGAAGACGTGATGCTGGGCGCCGCCTTTGCCGCTGCCCGTGTGCGCGGGTTCCAGGGCAGCGACCTGACCGCCCACGATTGCCTGTTGGCCACGCCCAAGCATTTCGCCGCCTATGGCGCAGTGGCGGCGGGCATGGAATACAACACCGTCGACATCGCGCCGCAGACGCTGCGCGATGTGCACTTGCCGCCGTTCAAGGCCGCTTTCGAGGCCGGCGCGTTGACCGTGATGTCGTCCTTCAACGACATCAACGGCGTGCCGGCCAGCGCCAACCACGAGTTGCTGACCGAGATCCTGCGCGGGGAATGGCAATTCCCCGGCGTGGTGATTTCCGATTACACCGCCGACATGGAATTGATCGCCCATGGCTACGCCGCCGATGAGCGCGACGCGACCAAGAAGGCCTTCCTGGCCGGGTTGGACCTGAGCATGCAGAGCGGCTTTTATGCCGCGCATCTGCCCGCGCTGGTGGAAAGCGGCGAGGTGCCGATGGCCGCGTTGGATGCCAGCGTGCGGCGCATCCTGCAGCTGAAGGACGCGATCGGGCTGTTCGACAATCCGTACCGCTCGCTGGACCCGGCGCGCGAAGCCGACACCACGCACCTGCCGGCGCACGATGCGCTGTCGCGCGATGCGGCGCGGCGTTCGATCGTGCTGTTGAAAAACGAAGGCGGCGTGTTGCCGCTGAAGAAGAGCGGCCAGCGCATCGCGTTGATCGGCCCATTCGTGCAGGACCGCGAGAACATCGAGGGCTGCTGGACCTTGTTCGGCGACAAGGAACGCTACGTGACCCTGGAGCAGGGCGTGCGTGCGGTGGTCGGCACTGAAGATCTGAGCGTGGTGGCCGGTTGCGGACTGGAAGAGGCGCTGCCGGGTGGCATTTCCGCTGCGATCGATGCAGCGCAGGCGGCCGATGTGGTGGTGCTGGCGTTGGGCGAGCCGCAGCGTTTCAGTGGCGAGGCACAATCGCGCACCGAAATCACCTTGCCGCCGGCGCAACAGGCACTGGCCGAAGCGATTGCAGCGACCGGTACCCCGATGGTGGTGTTGTTGCGCAATGGCCGCGCGCTGGCCTTGAGTGGTGCGGTGCGCGATGCCGATGCGATTGCCGTGACCTGGTATCTGGGCACGCAAACCGGGACCGGCGTGGCCGATGTGCTGTTCGGCGACTACAACCCGTCGGCGCGTCTGCCGATCAGCTTCCCGCAGGTGACCGGGCAACAGCCGTATTTCTATAACCATCTGCGCACCGGGCGCCCGGAATTGCCGGCCCTGTCCGAGTACAAGGCGCGTTGGCGCGAGATGCCAAACGAACCGTTGTATCCGTTCGGACATGGATTGAGTTACACCACCTTTGCGTATGCGCAGCCGCAGTTGAGCGCGGCGCAACTCGGCTGGGATGAGACACTGACCATTACCACGCGCGTCACCAACACCGGCAAGGTCGCCGGCGAGGAAGTGGTGCAGTTGTATGTGCACGATCGCGTGGCCAGCCGCGTGCGCCCGGTGCGCGAACTCAAGGGATTTCGCAAGGTGTTGCTGCAGCCCGGCGAGAGCCAGGAGGTGGTGTTCACACTGGAGCGCGACGCGCTGGCATTCACCAACCACAAGGGCATCTTCGGTGCGGAGCCGGGTCTGTTCGATCTATGGGTGTGCGCGTCGGCCAAGAGCGGCGAGGCCGTCAGCTTCGAGCTGCTGGAGCGCTGATAGCGGCGCGCTTGGCACCGACAGCCAGCGGCTATCGTGCGAACGGATGACCACGGCTACAGCACGAAGCACCCGCTGATGCGGTGCTCAGACGCGATGACGACTGTTCATGCCGTCATCGCGCCTGCCGGTGCGCTGCGTCAGCTACACCGGCTCATGCTGCGGAATCGATCAAGCGTCGTTCTCGACCGCGGCCTTGCTCTTGGGCGTCAGCTTCAGCAGACGTCCGGTGCTGCCACTGGCTTCGTCTTCCAGCAGCCAGAGCGCGCCGTCCGGACCTTGCTCCACTTCGCGGATGCGTGCGCCCATGTCGTAACGCGCCACTTCGCGCGGCTTGTCGCCCAGCGACACCTGCACCAGCGCCATCGACGACAGCCCACCGATGAAGCCATTGCCGCGCCACGCCGGGAACTGCTTGCCGCTGTAGATCACAAAGCCTGCCGGCGAAATCACCGGTGTCCAGCTGATCTTGGGCGCGGCGAATTCCGGGCGCGTGTCGTGGTCGGGGATCGGCGTGCCGTCATAGTTGTCGCCGTTGGAGACGACCGGGTAGCCATAGTTGGCGCCACGCTGGATCAGGTTCAACTCATCGCCGCCGAGCGGGCCCATTTCGTGCTCCCACAGGCGGCCCCTGCTGTCGAAGGCCAGACCAAGAATATTGCGGTGACCCAACGACCACACCTGCGCAGCAACGCCGCCTTGCGCAACGAACGGGTTGTCGGTCGGTACGCTGCCGTCGTCGTTGAGCCGGATCAGCTTGCCGAGGTTGGCTTTCATGTCCTGGGCAGGAGTGAATTTCTGCCGTTCGCTGGAGCTGATCCACAGTTTGCCATCGGGCCCGAACGCGAGCCGATGCCCGAAGTGGCCATTGCCGGTGACCTTGGGATCCTGGCGCCAGATCACCTTCAGGTCCGACAGCGTGCCGCCGCCGGTTGCATCCAGCGTGAGTTTGGCGCGCGCCACCGCGGCACCCCGCGTGTCGCCCTCGCCGGGCTCGGCATAACTCACGTAGACCAGCCCGTTCTTGGCGAAGCGCGGATGCGCCAGCACATCGCCGAAACCGCCCTGGCCACCATAAGCAACGGCCGGAATACCGGTAATGGCGCTCTTGCGCTTGGTCTTTAAGTCCAGTCGCATCAAGGCGCCGCGCTTTTCGCTGACCAGCAAGCTGCCATCGGGCAGAAAGGTCATTGCCCACGGTTCGTCGAAATCGGCGACCGTGGTGGCCTGAAATGGCCACTGTGCCTTGGGAATGGAGGCCGCGGGGGCGGCTGCGGGCGCAGCAACTGCAGTGCCGGCAGTAAACAGGGTGGCCGAGCAGGCCAGGGCAAGCAGACGACGGACAGACATGGGGTCCTCCTGGGGATGGGCACGGTACGTTGCAGCCCTCCCGCAACGTGTCCCGCGTCGGGTTTTCAAGTACCTTACACGACGTCGCCGGGGGCACCCTTGTTGCAGATCACTGTCTGCACGACGCCCGCGTCTCACATCGTTGTATGTCTTGCATCGTTTCACCATGGAAAGACGTTTCCATAGCCACGCAAAAAACCTCGCCTGCTTTTATCACTGCATCCTGGACCGCCTTGTTGCTAGGCAGTGCGGCATATCTGATCGAGTTGTGGAATGCCGAGAGGTTGCTCAACGAAAAGGGTTACTACTTCACGCTGCTACTGTTCGGTTTATTCGCATCGGTATCATTGCAGAAGAGCGTGCGTGACCGTGCCGATGGGATTCCGGTCACTGGCTTGTACTACGCCATTTGCTGGTTTTCGCTGATCGTCGCATTGGTGCTGCTGACCATCGGCCTGATCAATGCCACGCTGTTGCTGAGCGAAAAAGCTTTTATGCCATGGCATATGCTTTGAGCCTGTTCGGTGCGGTTGCGGTGCAGAACAATACCCGCGATGCGATGGAGATCACCGACGCGCCGCGCAGTGCGCGTAGCGTGCCGCCAGAACTCGACTGAACCATTGCAGATCGTAAGATGCAACAACGCCACCTTGACGGTGGCGTTGTCGTCTCAGCGCTTATGCGTATCGTCGCCGGTGACGAAATCGGCTGCGTTTTCCCAGGCGCGCTTGACGGCATGTCGCGCCTTGCTCCAACTCAGCGACGAGGTGCCGCGCTTGGCTTCCCAATCGCGATGCAACTCGGCTTCGACCTGATCGTACGCGCGCGCGTTGTCGCGGATACGCGCTTCATGGCCTGCCAGATAAGCACCTTCGTAGTCTTCGTAGCGATCGCCTTCGGTGTAATACGGCTCTTCGGTGAAGCGTTCGCGCCAATACGTCGATATGTTCTGACTGCGGTCTTCGTCCGGTGCCCGGCCCGGAATCTGATACGGCACGTTCATGCCTGTCTCCGTGGTGGATGTGCGAATTACCCTAGGCCGATCGCCGTTAATTTCATTGCCAGGGCAGGTGAGGAGTACATCAATGCAGCAGGCTCGAAGGGCGGCGTCGGCCACGCTTTTCAACGCGCGATCGCTGCAGCGTTGCGCGGCATGGCAGGCGCCTGGTCGATCGCTTCACGTGGTCGCTGAGGCCGCTTCATACGGCAATGGGGTGGCACCTGCCGCCACCAGGGCGGCCTCGGCGTCCTGGAGCGCCGGCTGCTCTGCGTCGATGATCACCAGCACGCGCCCGGCCTGGATTTGATCTTCGAACTGACGACGCACCGGATCGGGCACCGTGGCGCCGATCAACGCCGACGACCAGCTGCCGACCAGCGCACCAGCCAGTGCCATGACGCCCGCGCCGGCCAAGGTCAGCCCGATCGGCGGTACTGCGATGGCGACCAGGCCAGCCACCAGGCCGGCGGCACCGCCGGTGGCGGCGCCGCGTGCGGCAGCGGGAAGGAAGTCGGTCTTGACGTCCTTACGTTCGTCCGGCACCTCCTGCAGCTCGATATCGGAGCGGGCAATCAACGAGAGCGCATCATTGTCGATGCCGGTACTGCGCGCGGCCTGCAGCACGCGCTGGGCGCTGTCGAGATCGGCGGTGCTGTAGACATGGCGCAGTTTCATCGCAAGCTCCCATGCAGGTAGAAGCGCAGCGTTGGGTGCGCGCGGTTAGGTGTGCGTGAGCGCTGCGCGAGCATGCCGCGAAATCGCAGGTCATCGCCGGGCGCGCGGCTCACTGCCCGATGGACGGGAACGTGCAGCAAACATGCGTTCGTGCGCGCATGCCGCCTCGAAGGCTGCTCAACCGCAGTTCGTCGTGCCCTCAGCCGCTTTCGACCTGCTTGCGCGGAAACAGATAAAACACCCAGCCGACCAGAAGTGCGACGCCTGCTGCGGCCAGATTCTGCCAACTGGCGCTGGCCAGCAGGCCCAGCGACAGCACCAAGGCGGCAATGGGGATGGCCGGGCCGCCGGGCAGGCGCAACGTGTCGGTGCGCTGCCGGTACCTGCGCGCCAGCACGATCACTGCTGCGGCGGTGCCGATGTAGGCGAACAGGCGGGTGACCATCGACAGCAATGCCAGCTGCGTAAACGATCCCGACAACGCCAATGCAAGCGACAACGCACCCTGCGTCAGCACCGCCGCGGCGGGCGTGTGGAAGCGCGGATGCACGCGTGCGAGAAACGCAGGGCCATAGCCATCGCGCGCAAGCGCAAACAGAAAGCGCGGGCCGAGCATCACGGTGTTGCTGGTGGTGCCGAGGATGGAAATGGTGGCACCCACGGTCAGGATCAGTGCCAACGCTTCGCCACCGAATCGGCTTGCGGCATCTGCCAGCGGCGTCGGCGAGGCCGCAAGGTTGGGCAGGGTGCCTTGCGCCACCACCTGCACGGCGGCGTAGATCAGGGTGACGGTGACGATCATGGTGATCAACGCAAATGGCACATCGCGCCGCGGGTTGCGGTATTCGCCAGCGGCCGCCGGAATGTTTTCGAAACCCGCGTAGGCGAACAGCAGCAGCAAGGCCGCTTCACCGAGATTGCCCAGGTCGCGCAGATCGGGAGCGGTGCCGGCAAAGGCCCACGACCAATCGACATAGAACAGGCCGATCGCCACGAACAGCAACAACGGCACCAGCTTGCCGATGACCAGCGCGATACCGGTGCGCGCGGCCGACTTCACGCCGATCACGTTGATGGCGGTGAGCAGTCCCAGCGAGCCGACGACCACCAGCAAGCGCGCCCAGGGATCGGTGGAGGCGGTGGGCCAGAACCGCGCCACTGCGTCGGCCAGGCCATTGCTCAAGGCGGCGGCCGAGCTGATGCGGGTAAGCCAGATCATCCAGCCAATCTGAAAACCGACGAACGGGCCGAATGCTTCGCGCGTATAGAGATAGCTGCCGCCCGGCGTATCGAAGTAGCTGCCCGCCTGCGCGTAGCACAGCACCAGCAAGGCGACCGCGAGGCCGGCCAGCATCACGGCCCACAGGCTCATCGGCCCGAGCAGCGCGGCGGTTGCGGCAGGCAGCAGGTAGATGCCGCTGCCGATGACATCGTTGATCGACAGGCCGACGATCTGCCATCGGCTGACGACACGGACCAACCCCGTCGCGTCCGGCGCAGGTTGCGGCGTGCTCATGGCGCGTCCTCGGTCAGTGCAGGCAATTGCCATGCAGTGTGCAGGCGTGCGTATTCGGTGCGTGGCAGCAGCACGAACAACGGGCGATCTTCCGGCTTCAGCCAGGCGAGCAGGCGTTGCATGTCGGCCGCCGCCATCGCAGTGCAGCCGGCGGTGAACTGGCCCGGCGTGCGCCACAAGTGCGCGAAGATGCAGCTGCCGCGCCCGGGAATGGCCTTGGGGTTGTGCGCGATCACGAAACCCTCGCTGTAGCGCGCATCGCCTGGGTGGCGCAGATCCAGACGCATCGGCTCGGTCGAGCCGGCGACGGCGGCCTCGCCCACTTGCGCGGCATCGACGATGCGGTTGTACAGCGGCGAGCTGGGCACATCCATGCAGTAGTGGGTGGCGCTCATCGCCTGGTACGGCATCGCGCTGTCGATCTTCGAGGCATAGCCGAACGCCGGGCCGATGGCGAAGACGCCGGCAGGGCTGCGGCCATCGCCTTCGCGCTTCTGCGGGCCTTGCGTCTGCGCCGGATGCAGGCCCTCGCCCCAGGCACTGCCATGCCGCCCGAGCGCGACGGTAAAGCTCCGGGCAGCCGGTTGCCATTTGCCATCCACACGGGTGAAGGCGTGCAGACGCGCCTGGGTGCTGTTCCAGTCCGCGGTGGTCACCACGATCAACGTGCGTGCCTGATTCAACGCATCGACCGGGCTGGCCGCAATGGAGAGACTGCTACAGCTTGTCAGCGCCAACAGCACAAGGGATCGAAACACGGTGGCAAGGCGCATGCAGGCTCCGGGTGTTGGGTCGAGCGGGATGAATCTAGGGGCGACACACGTTGCTGAAGACGGGGGCCACGCTGGTGTCGCGTGATCGACGCCGCCTTGTCGTTACTGTACTCAGCAACGCCGCCCGGTGGTGCATATGCCTGCCGCGCAGCAGGCAGGCGCGTCCGTTGCCCGGAATCGGCAAGTGACGCTGGTCATACCAACGTTTCAGCGCGGTCTGCTCCACTTGGGAGCCGTGCGCTGCACCGCGTCGGCCGCTTTCACGCCGGCAACAGCTCCAGCCCACGAATGCGGCGGATGCCCAGTCCCGGCGAATCGTCGATGTGGATCTGCGCCTCGTCGAAATGCGCGCCGCCCTCGGTGGGGTCGAACTGCCCGAGCGCAGGTGCATCCAGATCGGCCAGGGTGATGCTGTCGGCCTTGGCCACCGCCAGGTGCACCGCGGCGGCCACACTGATGCTGGATTCGATCATGCAGCCGATCATGCATGGCAGCCCGTACACCCCGGCGATGTCGGCGATGCGGATGGCATTGGACAGCCCGCCGGTCTTCATCAGTTTGATGTTGATGATGTCGGCGGCGCGACGCTGAATCAGCTCGATCACCTGCGTGGGCGAGAAGACGCTCTCGTCGGCCATCACCGGCGTGTCGATGCGTGCTGTGACGAAGGCGAGCCCGTCGAGGTCGGCGGCCTTGACCGGCTGCTCCAGCAGCTCCAGCGCGATGCCGCCATCTTCCAGCGTGCGCATGGTGCGCACCGCTTGTTTGGGCGTCCAACCTTGATTGGCATCCAGCCGCAGCGATGCGCGCCCGGCCACTGCCGCATGAATTGCCGTGACGCGTTCGACATCCGACTCGATGTCCTTGCCGACCTTGATCTTCAGTGCGCGATAGCCGCGTGCGAGCGCGGCCTGCGCCTGCGCCACCATGGTGTCGATCGCATCGGCACTGATGGTGATGTCGGTGGTGATACGCGGCGTGCCGCCACCGAGCAACTGGTACAGCGGCGCACCAAACGCCTGCGCCCACAGGTCGTACAGTGCGATTTCCACGGCGGCCTTGGCGCTGGTATTGCGTTCGATCGCGTGTTGAACGCGCCCGCATAGCCGGTTGAGATCGGCCACGTCCTGGTCGATCAGCTTGGGGCCGATGCAGTGTTCGATCGCGGCAATGATGCTGCCATGGGTGTCGCCGGTAATGGGCGCGGTGGCGGGCGCGGCGCCATACCCGATATGGCCGCTGTCGGTCTGCAACAGCACCACCACGTCCTCGATTGCCTGCACCGTGCGCACGGCGGTCTTGAATGGTGTTTTCAAGGGCACGCGCAGCATGCCAAGCCGAAAGCCGGTGATCTTCATAAGGTGGCCGTTGGAAAAACGCGTTGAATGCGGGTGATGTGGTCGATGAATGCAGTGCCATCGCTGGCAAGCAACGGCAGCAACGGGGTGACCGACACACCATTCAAACGCGCGCGCTGCACGCTGCCATCGACGACGCGGTAACTGGCCCCGGCCACATCATGGATCACCCATGGCGTGCCATCTGCATGCCCGATGACCAGCATCACATGGCCTGGAATGTAGATCAGATCGCCAACCTGCAGCTGTGCGAGCCGTTGCAGGCGGTGCGCCAACGGCGCGCCAGCGTCGAACGCAACACCGTGCAACACCGCGCTGCGCGCCTGGTCGCCGGTATTGCGAGGCAGCGCGAGACCGAGGCTGCGATAGACATCCAGCACGAAGCCGCTGCAATCGCGCGCATCGTAGTCGTTGCCCCAGCCATAGCGTTCGCCAAGGAATTTGAAGGCCTGCCGGAGCAGTGCGGCGTCGGTGGCGGGCAATGCGCCGATGCGCACATCGGCACCGCGCGGCATCAATGCGGGCACCAGCTGCAGACGCCCATCGGCACTGCGCACCGGCAATTGCACCACGTGGGCCGCTAGCGGCAACTGTCCGTTGACTGGCTGCTGCGGCGGCCAGTCGCCGAGCAAGGGCAGGCTGGTGCCCATGTCCAGGGTCAGTGCAGAAATTGCCGGACGTTCGGGTGTGTAGACGGTCTGCGCGCGGGCTGCGGTGACGATCAGGCGCGGGCTGCGCTGTGCGTAATTCAGCACCTCGGTGCGGCTGCCTTCGGCAAGCTGCGTGCTTGCGATCCAGGCAGCGTAGTTGGCGGCGATCACGAACTTCCACGCGCCATCGGCACTGCTGTGCAGGACCGCCACCGGCGTGCCGGGGTATAGCGCCGATTCCTGGAAGCGGTCGATATCGCGGTCGTCGGTACTGGTGAACACACGCTGCGCAGTGGGGAAGGTGCGCAATGCGCCACGTGTGACGACCAGCGCAAAGCGCAGTGGCACCTGTGCGGGTATCGCATCCAATGCCAAGGCCGTGCGCAATGTCGCCAAGCGTGCGGTATCCAGACGCCGCCCGTCTGCGTCGTAGAGCGGACGCGTCGGTATTGCCGATAACGCGTCGATACGCGCTCTCACATCGGCTGCGGGCAGCGTCTGGGGAAGTTGCGCGATGTCATGCATCGATGCATCGTCGCGCAGCAGGCGTGTATTGACGTCGGCAATCTGCGCGGGGTCGATCCGCGGCATCTGCGCGTTGCGGCTGCGCCGGATCCAATACTCTGCGGTGAGCTGTGCATCGCTGACGACAAAGGGCGGTGCTTGCGCGGCCGGCGTGGCAGCAGGCGCTGGTGCGGCGCCGCTGGAACGGGCAAGCGCGATCAGCAGCAACATCAGCAGGTGGCGCGACAATGGCATGCAGGGCTCGGGAGGAAGGCAGCCGCTGGCGCGCTGCGAGGCAAGGCCGATAGTGGCATGCGGCGCAGAGCGTATCCACATGTCCTAACTGCGTGGCGACTCTTGCCGGCAGGGGACGTTTGGGGGCGCGTTGGTGCAGAGCGTGCGGGAAGCCCATGACCCTCCTTGCCGCAGCCGTAGATACGCGAGTGGCCGCTACTGCCGTCTCCGCAACGGCGATGCTTGCCAAGCTGGGAGACACCACCTGCGACTCACCGATGGCAGCGCGTAAGGCACCGCGCTGCCGACGGTCCCATCGGCAGACGGCCGCGCAAGCACGACTCGGCCGATAATGGTGCTGCGCAGGTCGTCCGGCCTTCCCAGGAGTAATCCGTGCTGCCCAGCTTTTCTCTCTCGTCATCGGCCTGGCTGCGTGCAGCTGTTTGCCTGGCCGCTCTGTCGCTGGGCGCCTGTGCCCACGCACCGCAGCGCAATCCGCTGGCGCAGTGGGTGCCATCGCCCAACTACGACACGCGGCGACCGATCCTGATCGTGTTGCATTTCACCGACCAGCAGTCAGTCCGGCAAAGCCTGAGTACCCTGCGCGGCCGCAACAGTGGCGGGCGCGTCAGTGCGCACTACCTGATCGGCGAAGACGGCCAGCGCTACCAATTGGTCAGCGATGGGCAGCGCGCCTGGCACGGCGGGGCCGGGCGCTGGGGCACCATCACCGACATCAATTCGGCCTCGATCGGCATCGAACTGGACAACGACGGTAGCGAGCCATTCGCGCCGGCGCAGATCGACAGCCTGCTGGTGTTGCTGGACGATCTGTGTCAGCGCCTGCGTATCCCGCGTACGCAGATCGTCGGCCATGAAGACGTGGCCCCGACGCGCAAGAACGACCCCGGACCGTTGTTCCCCTGGAAGCGCCTGGCCGACGCCGGTTTCGGCCGCTGGCCCGCTGCCGACGCGCCCGCAGCCCCGGAAGGTTTCGACCCGTGGCAGGCGCTTGCCCTGATCGGCTACAGCATCGACGATCCGGCCGCCACCCTGCAGGCGTTTCACCACCACTATCGCGGCAACAGCGCCACCACCCTGGATGCCGAAGACCTGCGCATCTTGTCTGCGTTGACCCACCACGCGAGACCTTCCAGCCCGCGACCGGCGCTTGAGCCAACTGAAGGCGACGACCACTAGGCCCACAGGGATCGCGCCACGCTGTAGCCGGTGGCGAAAGACGCGCGGCTTGATCTACCGCGCAAATGCGGCCTCTTGCAAGGGAACCGAAATGACCGACAACCTGCTGTTCCGGAATGGGCGCTGCTGGCGTCAGTGCTTTGTTCAAGGCGCTTTGCTGATGAGCGCCGTGGCGCCATTTGCGCTGGTCGCCGGCCAGGTGCATATGTCCTCGGCAAGGACCGCGGCAGAGGCCGGCCTTGTGGACGTGCACGCCCTCGCGCCGGATATCGCATTGGACATGCGGTATGCGAGCAGCAACAACTTCACTGGGCGGATGGTACCGGGCTATGACGCGCCGCGGTGTTACCTGTTGCGGCCGGCTGCCGACGCATTGGCGCGAGTAGCGCAGACGCTCAAGGCCGAGGGCTATCGGCTACAGGTGTTCGATTGCTATCGGCCGGTGCGGTCGGTGAAGGCATTCGTCACCTGGGCTGCGGATCTGCAGGATCAATCGACCAAGGCGCAGTACTACCCGCGGGTGGACAAGCGCGCACTGCTGGGCGATTACATTGCGCCCACCTCCGGGCACAGCCGTGGCGCGACGCTGGACCTGGGCTTGCTGGAGTGCCGGCCGGGCGGGTGCCGTGCAGTGGACATGGGCACAGGATTCGACTTCTTCGATGCGCGGGCGCACACCCACGCGCCCGACATCAGCGCAGCGCAACGCGCGCACCGCCAGCGCCTGTTGCAGGCGATGGCGGCCGAAGGATTTTCCAACTATCCGATGGAATGGTGGCATTTCACGTTGCGTCCCGAACCCACGCCCGAGACGGCCTACGATGTTCCGGTGGACTGACAGCGACCAGGCAACACGCTCTTGGTCGCTGATCGATCTGGTCGTGCTCGCGATCGGTTGGCCGCTCGCGAGACCCGTGGAGGCAGGCATCGTGTCGACGTCGGCCGCACTTGCATGGTCGGGCGCGTGCTCGCCTCATGCAGATCGTGCTGGCATCGGTCGCCTCACCGGCACGGCGCAAGCACCAGCGCAGCGCCAGTCGTACACTCCGATGTCCGCCAGCAGCATCGGCCGGGGTCGCCCGCCACGTCCGGTCACTGGCTTCGATAGATCCAAGGAACCGTCATGTCCGACCCGGAACGCTTTGTCGATATCGCCTGCCCGTATTGCGGGGAGTGGATCACGCTGGCGCTGGACCTGACGGGCGGCGATCAGCATTACATCGAAGATTGCCAGGTCTGCTGCAAGCCGATTGCGGTAAGCGTGCGCTGGGACGAAGAAGGCGAAGCGCAGGTGACTGCGCGTGGTCAGGACGACGCCTGAGCCATTGTGCGGGCGGCCGCATCTGGCCCGCCTGTGGTTGCGATGCGCGACAGTAGCGCGCCCGGCGGCGTCCGGATGCCGGCAATCGCCTGTCATCTGCAGGTCGTCACGGCCGCGCCATGGGCCTGGCAGCCTCCGGTTCGTTCAGGGCACCCGCGTTGCAAGGCGCGCGGATCCGGGCGCTGCAGCCGCTAGACTGGTGCGCCTGCTGCCTGGATCGTCACAATGAATCTGCCCTTGCATTTCGGCCTGCTCGGTTCACTGGAGGCCGGGCTGATTGCGTTCATCCTGGGCGTGGTGGTCTTTGCGGCAGTGGAGCGGGGCGGGCGACGGTTGCAGTTCAACCATGGCCACACGCTGGGCATTGCGTGCCTGCTGGCCGTGGCCATCGGTGCCGGATACGACATCTGGCATCTCGTCTACACCAGCATCGTACGGCTGGAATCGCCGTTGTATGCGCGCCTGGCGCTGGCCAGGATCCACGACCCTAACGAATTGGGCTCGCGCGTGGTGCTGGAAGTGGCCGGCGCGCTCGCTGGCGTGGTGCTGGGTTGGAAACTGTTCAGTTCCGGGAGCTGGGAAAACGACCCGCCAAGTGCCTGAGCGTGCGGCATAAAGTGCGGGGCAGGTCGCAAAATTCCATGCATTGAATGAGGCGCTTCGGTTTGACTCACTTACGCCTAACAGGCGCTTAGCCGCAAATATTCAGGCGGTGGTTAAAAGCCTGTTTCGCGCGAAATTGCGCCGGGTTGGGCGTTCATTTGCGATGGGTAGGGTGGTGCCATGTGCGGCGACACCGCGCATTCCCAAGCATAAGGAGACCACCCCAATGAAGAATCGCAACCGCACCTCGCTGCTCGCCGCTACGGCCGCTCTTGCTGCCGCCCTGGCGCTGCCGGCGATGGCGCAAAGCACTTCTCAGGACGCAGCGGCGCAGTCCGGCAGTTCGGCCACCTCCGCACAATCGAGCGGTGCAAGCTCCGGTGGCGGCCGGACGTGGGCCAGCGTGGACACCGACAGCGATGGCGCCATCAGCAAGCAGGAAGCGCAGGTCAACGCCGGCCTCGCGCAGATCTTCGATCAGGCCGACGGCAACACCGATGGCAAGCTGACCCCGGATGAGTACAAGGCCTTCGTCGCCAAGCAGCAGGGTGGCGGTGCCACCGGTTCGCAGGGCAACTAAGCCACGTTCAACATAGCGCTGGTTTGAGGAAGTAAGGCAAGCAATGCGCCGGCACAGAGTCCCGTCGGCGCTCAGCGACCAGCTTGACCTGCACCAGCAACAGGATGGACACGCGGGAGCGATCTGCCAGGGTCGCTCCCGTTTTGTTGACGTCTGCCGCGTTAGGGTGAGCCGTTCCGTGTCGAGCGCTCATCGATCATGTCGCACTTACGTCTTACCCTTCTGCTCGGGTTGGCGAATCCCGTGCTTGCGCTCGCCGCACCGCCGGTGTTGCCGCCCGCCACCCCGACGACGTCGGTGCCGGCAACCGCTGGCAGCACCACACCGGCGATGTCGCCGTTGCCGATCGATCCGCCGGCTCCGGCCACCACGCCCCTGCTGCCGACGGCACCCGGGCCCGCCAAGTCCACGAGCGGTGCCGAGGCGTCCGCTGCCGCCGCCGGCAGCCTGGCACCGCGCAGTTTCCGTAGCCTGGATACAGACGCCGACGGATCGCTGACGCTGGCCGAAGCAAGCGCCGACCCGGTGTTGCGCGAAAACTTCGCCAGCTTCGACAGCAATGGCGACGGGCGTCTGTCGCGCGAGGAATTCGCCAGCTATCAGCCTGGCCCGGGCGATGCTGCAGGCGATTGAGCACGGCGCCATACCGGTGCGCTGCTAAACTTGCCCGATGAGCTCACTTGCACAGCGCGACGGCCAGGCGATCCAACTGGTCGGCTTCGACGGCGACGATACCCTCTGGAAAAGCGAGGACTATTACCGCACTGCCGAAGCGGATTTCGAAGCGGTCCTGGCCGGGTACCTGGATCTGGGCGACAGCCGCATGCAGCAGCATTTGCTGGCGGTGGAGCGGCGCAACCTCAAGGTCTTCGGGTATGGCGCCAAGGGCATGACGCTGTCGATGATCGAAACCGCGATCGAACTGACCCAGGCGCGCATTGCCGCGCACGATATCCAGCGCATCGTCGAGATCGGCCGCGCCACGCTGCAGCATCCGGTGGAAGTGATTGCCGGGGTGCGCGAGGCAGTCAGTGCGATTGCCGCCGAGTACCAAGTGGTGCTGATCACCAAGGGCGACCTGTTTCACCAGGAGCAGAAGATCGAGCAATCTGGCCTGGCCGATCTGTTCCCGCGGGTGGAAGTGGTGTCCGAAAAGGATCCCCGGACTTATGCGCGCGTGCTCGGCGAATTCGGTTTGCCGGCGCAGCAGTTTGCAATGATCGGCAATTCGCTGCGTTCGGATGTGGAACCGGTACTGGCCATCGGTGGTTGGGGCATCTACACCCCGTACGCGGTGACCTGGGCGCACGAACAAGAGCACGGGGTCGCGGCCGACGAACCGCGCATGCGCGAAGTGCCCGACGCCGCCGGCTGGCCGGCAGCGGTGCAGGCGCTGGATGCGTTGGCGCGGCGGCAGGGCTAAGCTGGGGTGGGGCGCCGTTGTTGCGGCTATGCTGGTTTGGTAAGTTGATGCGTCAACGCGCGGGCGCCTCACGCGCCCAACGACAGGATGTTTACGGCTGTGCATGCGTGCGCGGCCGGAGCTTGGAGGGAGTGCCGATGACCATGGTGTCCGTTGCCCAGCGCGCCGGTTTGGCTTTGTTGCTCGGGCTGCTAGCGAGCGCCGCACCGCTGGCTGCCGCTGAGCTGGAAGAGGAAATCATCAACCCGAGCGAAGTCACCTTTCGCGACGGGCAGCCTTACTACGACGACGGCGGCGATTACGTACGCCTGCAAACGCGCCGTGTGGGCGGTGAGCTGGTGTATTTCCGTAAGGTGCGCTTCGATCGCGAGCAGGGCTATGTGGATGCGCACGGCGAGAGTGTCGCCAGGTCGCAGGCTCGAGCGAGCGAGCGCGATCGCAGCGACGGGTTTGTCGGCGCCGGGTACGACGACCGGGATGTGGGCGATGGCGGATATCGGGCCGGTGGTGGCCCACTTCGCCTTGGTGCCTCGCGCAACCGCCCCTACGGCCAGATGTATTATGGCAATGGTCTGTATGGTCCGGATCCGTACAGCAGTCCGCACAATCGCGACGCACGCCAGCGTTACATCGGCCCCGGCTACATCGGCTCCTGCGATCTGAGCGGTTGCCGCGAGGTTCACCAGTTCGGGTTTTACGAGCTGCGCTAGGAGTCAGGGCGCGGCCCACGCCATCCATTGGACGTACCGTGTCATTGCCGCGCAGATCGCCGTGGCCGATCTTTCGCCGGACCTTGGACTGCGCGCCGCGGCTGACGACCACTGCAATGGCTGGTTGAAATCAGTGCGCACGGGGCCGCTGCGGCCTACGCGCTGATCTATGGCCGATAGCGCACCTGGGGCACTGCGCTGCGCTTTCTCGCCAGGCGTGGTCTGTTGATACGCGGGTGTGCCTGGCGCCCAGCAGCGGCGCTTGACCCGGCGCCCGCCTGACAGCACCGCACGCATGCGGCATCATCGCTGCATGCCTGTCTCTTGCTCATCCGTGTTGCGCTCCGTGCCATTGCTGGTGGCCTCGCTGTGGCCGGCGCTGGGCGCAGCGCAGGCCTCGCCGGCATCGGCGACCGCAGCTGCAACGGAAGAAGCGGCGCCAGCGGTGACGCCAGGCACCGGCGACGCCTGGGTGGATCAGCACCTGGCCGATATGGGCAGTTATGCGCAGCGCTATCCGGCCAGCTTCATCGACGAGGTGGCGCGCTACACCGGCACGCCGCGCGCGTATGTGCAGGCGCTGCTGCAAGTGCACGGCTGGCATGCCGGAGACATCTATTTCGCGTGCTTCTGGGCGCAGACCGTGCAGCTGTCGTGCCGGGACACGGTACGCGCTTACAGCCGCGACCATCGCGATGGCTGGGAGGGTGTGGTCACGCGGCTGTCGGTGGCACCGGACAACCTGCACATGCGCGCACTGCGGCATGCCATCGTGGCCAGCTACGACCGCTGGGAACGTCCGATCACCCTGGACGCGTTGCTGCGGCGCCAGCTCGGCGATCATGCGCAGCGCCTGGAAGCGGCGCGCCAGGCGAGCGAAGCGGCCGAAGCGGCGGTGCAGGCCGGGCTCTGACGCGGCCGCTGCGTCGTCGCGCCATGCACTTGCCGGCATGGCGCGGCTGTCTGCGCAACAACACGTCGCCTGCGATGCTGCCGTGCCGCTGGTCGACCCAGGCCGCGGTCGGCGAGAATGCGCTACCGCTGGCGTTTGGCCGGCACCTGCCCAAGACCAGCCCATGCGCGATACCGCCTTTGTCTCTCCCGATCAGATCCGCAGCTGGTTCGCCCAGGCGATGTCGGACATGTATCGCACCGAGGTGCCGTTGTATGGCGACCTGATGTCGCTGGTGGCGCAGGTCAACGCGCAGACGCTGCAAGCCAATCCGGCGCTGGCGCAGCGGCTGCAGCGCAACGACGAGCGCGCGCGGCTGGATCTGGAACGGCACGGCGCCATCCGCGTCGGCACGGCGGCCGAACTGGCGACCTTGCGTCGGTTGTTCGCAGTGATGGGCATGCAGCCAGTGGGCTATTACGACCTGTCGGTGGCCGGCGTGCCGGTGCATTCCACCGCATTCCGCCCGATCGACGAGGCGGCGCTGTCGGCAAATCCGTTTCGCGTGTTCACCTCGCTGCTGCGGCTGGAACTGATCGAAGACGCCGCCCTGCGCGCACAGGCCGAGCAGATCCTGCAGCAGCGCCAGATCTTTACCGCTGGTGCCTTGCAGTTGATCGAGCGCTACGAACAGCAGGGCGGGCTGGATGCCGATCAGGCACGGCAGTTCGTGGCCCAAGCGCTGGAAACCTTCCGCTGGCATGGCGATGCCACGGTGTCGTTGCCGACCTATCGCGCGCTGAGCCAGGCGCATAAGTTGATTGCCGATGTGGTGAGCTTCCACGGCCCGCACATCAATCACCTCACGCCACGCACGCTGGATATCGATGCCGCGCAGGAACAGATGCAGCGCGCCGGTATCGATGCCAAGGCGGTGATCGAGGGGCCGCCGCGTCGGCGCGTACCGATCCTGTTGCGGCAGACCAGTTTCAAGGCGCTGGAAGAGCCGGTGCGTTTTGTCGGCGATGGCGGGCAAGCGGAACACGGCACGCATACCGCACGCTTCGGCGAGATCGAGCAGCGCGGCCTTGCCCTCACGCCAAAGGGTCGCGCGCTGTACGACGCGCTGCTGGCGCAGGCGCGCGATGCCGATGGCGCCGGCAGCACCGGAACCGATTACGCCACCCGGCTGCAGACCGCCTTCGTGGCCTTCCCCGACGACGAGGCGTTGCTGCGGCAGGAAGGGCTGGGCTATTTCCGCTATGCGCTCACCGATGCCGGCCGCGCCGACCCCGCGCAGGTGGCCGCCATGCCGGCAGAAACCGCGATCGCGCTCGGCCTGGTCAGTGCCGACCCGATCATTTACGAAGATTTTTTGCCGGTCAGCGCGGCCGGCATCTTCCAATCCAACCTCGGTGGTGCCGAGCAACGCGCCTATGCCGCCCATTCGAGCAAGCGCAGTTTCGAGCAGGCGCTCGGTGCGCAGGTGCACGACGAATTCGCGCTGTATGCGCAGCTGGAGCGGGAGTCCTTGCAGGGGTTGCTTGCGTAGCATCGCGGCATGCCGCATGCCGCATGCGTCGGCGGTATCAAGCCGGGCTCAGCGCATGCGTCCGTGCTTGCTTTGCGCAGGTGTCCTCGCCCCACGGCATGGGTCCACACGCAGACGAGCGCCTGCGTGTTTCCGGTTGCTTCGCACCGAGGCTTCGCTGCCGGGCCGGGTGGGTCAGTCGAGGCGAAACCTCAATGCGCCGGGGTGGCCGGGCGACGCGCTGCCGCGCGTTCTGCACGGCGTGCGCGCGCACGGGCGCGACGCGCCTTCCAGCGCTCGCTCAGGCACGAGAAGATCACGTACAGCGCCGGGGTGCTGAGCAGGGTCAGGCTCTGCGAGAACACCAGCCCGCCGATCATCGCGATGCCCAGCGGACGACGCAGCTCCGAGCCTTCACCCAGGCCCACCGCCAGCGGCACGGCGGCCAGGATCGCCACCATCGTGGTCATCATGATCGGGCGGAAGCGCACGATCGAGGCCTCGCGTGCGGCTGCGCGCGCATCCATGCCGTGCACGCGCTGCGCCACCAGCGCGAAGTCGATCATCATGATGGCGTTCTTCTTGACGATGCCGATCAGCAGCACCAGCGCAATCATCGAGATGACCGACAATTCGGTGTTGGTGATGAACAACGCCAGCAGCGCGCCCACGCCGGCGGCCGGCAAGGTGGACAGGATGGTCACCGGATGGATCAGGCTCTCGTAGAGCATGCCCAGCACGATGTAGACCGTGAGGACCGCGGCCAGCAGCAGGATGCCCATCGAATTGGGACTGAGCTGCACGTTGAAGCTGTCGTCGCCACTGAGGCGGATGCCGTCGGGCATGCGCAGGCCCTCCACGGTGGATTTGATGATCAGATCCGCCTCGCCCGTGCTGACGCCCGGCGCCAGGTTGTAGCTCAGATCCATCGTGGTGTACTGGTTTTCGTGGATGATCTGCGGCGGCGCCAGGCCCGGTACCTGGGTGGCGACCGCGGTGATCGGCACCATCTGGCCGGCACGGTTGGGCACGAAGATCTGATCCAGCGCCTTGGGGGTGGCCGTCTGCGACGGCAATGCATTGACCACCACGCTGTACTGATTGAGGTCGGAATAGATGGTGGAAATGGAGCGCTGGCCGAACGCGCCATACAGCGCACCATCGATGGCGCCCACCGAGATGCCCAGGCGCGCCGCCTTGGCACGGTCGATCACGATATTCTGGCGCAGGCCGGCGGTATCCACGTCGGTACCGACATCGCGCAGGTGCGGGTTCTTTTTCAGCGCGGCCTGCAGTTTGGGAAGCCATTCCTGCAGCTGCGCCAGGTCGTTGCCCTGCAGCGACACGCGGTATTGCGCGCCCTGGCTGGTGCCACCGCCGCCGTCGCTGGGCAGGTCCTGGATCGCACGCAGGCGCAGGTCCAGGTCCGGGTAACGGTCGGCCTTGGCGCTCAGGCGCGCGACCACTTCGGCGGTGGTGTCGCGACGGCCTTCATCGCGCTTTTTGAGCTCGATATTGAACGATGCGCTGGAGCCCTGACGGCCGGAGCCCAGGCGTGCGCCGACGGTTTTCACCGCCGGGTCTGCCATCAGCATGTCGGTGATGCGGCGCTGGCGGCTGACCATATCGGCGAAGGACACCGTGGCGCTGGAATTGGCGCGGCCCCAGATCAGGCCGGTGTCTTGCGCGGGAAACGAGCCCTTCTTGACCGCACTGCCCAGGAAGAGGGTGGCGGCAATCAGCAACAACGGCGTCAACGACAGCAGGAGTGCATGGCGCAGCGAGAAATCCAGCGCCACCGTGTACACGCGCAGCATGCGTTCGTGCATGCGGTCCAGCCAGGCGCCGAAACGGCCGGGTTTTTCAGGCTCGGTGTGCGGCGACAGGAAACGGCTGCACAGCGCCGGCGTCAAGGTCAGCGACACCAGCATCGACACCACGATCGCCGCCACCAACGTCACGGTGAACTCGCGGAAGAACGCACCGATCATGCCGCTGGCGAACAGCATCGGGATGAACACCGCCACCAGCGAGGCGGTGATCGACACGATGGTGAACCCGATCTCGCGCGCACCGGCCAACGCCGCGTCCAGGCGCGACATGCCTTCGTCCAGATGCCGCATGACGTTTTCGATCACCACGATCGCATCGTCGACGACAAAGCCAATCGCAATGACCAACGCCAGCAGGCTGAGGTTATTCAAGGTGAAGCCGAGCACGTACATCACCAGCGCCGAGCCGGCCAGCGACAGCGGCACGGTGACTGCGGCGATTAGGGTGGGCGCCAGCCGGCGCAGGAACAGCGCCATGGTCAGGATCACCATCGCCAGGCTGATCATCAGCGTGGCCTGCACCTCGTGCAGCGAGGCGCGAATGGTGGGCGTGCGGTCGAAATAGGGCGTGAGCGTGGTGCCGGGCTGCAGATAGCTGCGCAGTTCGGGAATCTGCGCCTTCACCTGGTCGACGGTTTCGACGATGTTGGCGCCGGCGCGGGTGAAGGCGTACATCACCACCGCCGGTTTGCCGTCGAACCAGGCGGCTTGATAGGCGTCCTGCTGGCCGTCGTAAACGGTGGCCACATCGCCCAGCCGCACGATGCGTCCGTTGGACTGGGTGGAGATGGCCAGCTGCGCAAAATCGGCGGCCTTGGACACCGAATCGTTGGAGATGATGGCCATGGTGGTGTTGCCGTCGGACAGGAATCCGGTCGGCGAGGTCACATTGGCCGCGCGCACCGCATTGCGCAGATCGTCCGGTGTCAGGCCCAGCGCATTGAGTGCGCGCAGGTCCACGTCCACGCGGACTGCCGGGGTGGACGCACCGGCGATGTCCACCGAGCTGATGCCGGTGATCTGGCGCAGCCGCTGCGCCAGCAGCGAATCGGCCACGTTGTAGAGCTCATCGGCCGATTGCGTCTCCGAGGTCAACGCGATGGCGATCACCGGGTCGTCGTTCGGGTTGGCCTTGGAGTACATCGGCGTCCCGAGCCCGGAAGGCAGGTCCGATTGCGATGCGTTGATGGCGGTCTGGATGTCCTGCGCGGCCGAATCGATGTTGCGGCTGCTCTGGAACACCAGCACAACCAGGCTGCTGCTCTCCGAACTGGACGAGCGCATGCGGTCGATCCCGGGCAATTGGCCCAGGTGACGTTCCAGCGGCGCGGTGACGGTGGAGGCCATGGTGCTGGCGTCGGCACCGGATTGGGTGGCGTGCACGAAGATGATCGGAATCTGGATGTTCGGCAGCGCCGCCACGCCCAGCCGCAGATAGCACATCAATCCGATCACGAACAAACCGATCGCCAGCAGCGAGGTGCCGATCGGGCGCTTGATGAAGGGCGCGGAGATGTTCATCGGGTGACTGCCGGGAATCGGGATTCGGGATTCGGGAATCGGTAAAGGCAACAGCCAGCGCGGCCTCCACGCGTGCGTGTGCGCAGGCGATGCGGTGGGCAGGCAGAGCGATCAGCGAAGACGTCAGCAGTCGTCATGCCGATCGCTCCGAGGTAGATGCCGGGGTTGCGCCGTCATGGCGCGCTGCGCGGCGCGCGCGCCAGGCGCGCAGCCGCTCGCCGGCGCGTTCCATGTACAGGTAGATCACCGGGGTGGTGTACAGCGTGACCAGCTGCGACAGCAGCAGCCCGCCGACGATCGCGATGCCCAGCGGGCGGCGCAGTTCCGAGCCGATGCCGGTGCCCAGCGCCAGCGGCAACGCGCCCAGCATGGCGGCAGCGGTGGTCATCATGATCGGGCGGAAGCGCAGCAGGCAGGCGCGCCGGATCGCATCGTGCGCGCTCGCCCCTTCGCGGCGTGCGTCGATGGCGAAGTCGATCATCATGATGGCGTTCTTCTTGACGATGCCGATCAGCAGCACGATGCCGACGATACCGTCCACCGACAGGCTCAGCCCGCACAGCATCAGCGCCAGCAACGCACCGACACCGGCCGGCGGCAGCGTGGAGATGATGGTCAACGGGTGGATGTAGCTTTCGTACAACACGCCCAGCACGATGTAGATCACCACGATCGAGGCCAGCAGCAGCCACACGATATCGGTCTGGCTGCCGGTGAATTCGGCGGCCTTGCCGACGAACTGCGCATGCACCTGGGTCGGAATCTTGAGTTCTTCGCGCGCCTTCTCGATTGCCGCCACCGCCTGCGACAACGAATGCCCCGGCGCCAGGTTGAACGAGATGGTGACGGCCGGCAGCTGCTGCTGGTGGCTCACCACCAACGGTGTATTGGTGACCTTGGCTTCGGCCAGCGCGGCCAGCGGAATGATGCTGCCGGCACCGACCACGATGCCGGTGTTCTGCGCGCCCACGCCGGTGGCGGTGGACGAGTTGGACGAGGTGACCTGGCCGAAGCTGGTGGCGTTGGTGCCGGTGAGCGCGCCGCTGCCGTTGCTGGCCACGGCCAGCTGGTTCATCAGGGCGGTGCTGGTGCGGAATTCCGGCGCCACTTCCAGCACGACGCGGTACTGGTTGAGCTCGGTGAAGATGGTGGAGATCTGGCGCTGGCCGAAGGAGTCGTACAGCGTGTCGTCGATGGTCTGCATCGGCACGCCGAGCATGCTGGCCTTGTCGCGGTCGATGCTCAGTTCCAGCGCACGTCCCTGGTTGGCCAGGTTGTTGTCCACATCCGCCAGCTCGGGCAGCTTGCGCATTGCCTCGGTCATGCGCCCGGCCCAGGTGGCCAGCTCGCTGCTGTCCACGTCCGAGATCGAATACTGGTATTCGGTCGCGGCCACGCGCGTGTCCAGGGTGACGTCCTGCACCGGCTTGAGGAACAAGGCCACGCCCGGAATGCCGGCCACGGCGTTCTGCAGCCGCGGCAGTACCTCGTCCAGGCCTTCGCGGTCGCCGCGCGTCTTCAGCACGATCGACAGCTGGCCCTGGTTGAGCGTGGGGTTCATGGTGCCGGCGCCGATGAAGGCTGCCACGCCGGTCACCGCCGGGTCCTTGCGCAACGCGGCGGCCACCGCCTGGGTGCGTTGCTCCATCTGCGGGAACGCCACGTTCTGGTCGGCCTGCACCACCCCGGTGATCAGGCCAGTGTCCTGCTCGGGCAGCAAGCCCTTGGGAATGGCCACATACAGCACCACCGTCAACGCCACCGCAGCGATCGCCACGCCCAGGGTCAGCGGTTGATGGGCAAGCACCCAGTCCAGGCTGCGCTCATAGGCGCCCACGGTGCGCGTCCACAGGTTGGTCTTGCCGGCGGCGGTTGCGCGCTCGTGCGCGTCTTCGCCTTCGGGCAAGGCATCGGGCTTGAGCAGGTAGGCGCACATCATCGGCGTCAGCGTCAGCGACACCAGCATCGAGATGACCACCGCGATCGACAGCACCCAGGCAAACTCGTGGAATAACCGCCCGGTGACGCCCGGCATCAGCAGCAGCGGCAGGAACACCGCCACCAGCGACACGGTCAGCGACAACACGGTGAAGCCGATCTGTTTGGCGCCGATTTCGGCCGCTTCCGGCCCGCTCTTGCCCTGTTCGATGTAGCGCACGATGTTCTCGATCATCACGATCGCATCGTCGACCACGAACCCGGTGGCCACCACCAGCGCCATCAACGAGAGGTTGTCCAGCGACATGCCGGCGAAGGCCATCACCCCGAAGGTGCCGGCCAGCGACAACGGCACCGCCACCGAGGGAATGATGGTGGCCCACAACCGGCGCAGGAACACGAAGATCACCGCCACCACCAGGGCGATGGTCAGCACCAGGGTGAACTTCACCTCATGCACCGAGGCGCGGATGGTTTCGGTGCGGTCGGAGAACACCTCCAGATGCACATCGGCCGGCAACACCGACCGCAGTTGCGGCAGGATGTTGCGGATCTGCTCCACCGTCTGCACGATGTTGGCGCCGGGCTGGCGGCGGATCTCCAGCAGCACCGCCTGTTTGCCGTCGGCCCAGGCGGCCAGCTGATCATTCTCCACCCCATCGACCACGTTGGCCACGTCGGCAAGCCGCACCGGGCGGCCGTCCTTGTAGCTGATGATGGTCTCGCGGTACTGCGCCGCGTCGGTGAGCTGGTCGTTGGTGCCGATGCTGTAGGACTGGGTCTTGCCGTTGAGCGAGCCCTTGGGCGCACTGACGTTGGTCTGGGTCAGCGCGCTGCGCAGCGACTCCATGGTCAGGCCCATGTTCGACAGCTGCGCCGGGTTGACCTGGATGCGCACGGCAGGGCGCACGTTGCCGGCGATCGACACCAGGCCCACGCCGGGCACCTGCGACAGGCGCTGGGCCAGGATCGCATCCGCATAACGGTTGACCTCGCGCAGCGGCAGCGAATCGGAGGTGAGCTTGAGCGTGAGAATGGCCGCATCGGCCGGATTGACCCGGTTATAGACCGGCTGGTACGGCAGCGAGGAGGGCAGGGTGGCCTGACGGATCGCCGCCTGTACGTCCTGCGAGGCGATATCGATATCGCGCTCCATCGAGAACTGCAGAATGATCGTGGACAGGCCCGCCGACGAATCGGAGGTCATCATCTGCAGGCCGGAAATCTGCCCGAACTGGCGCTCCAGCGGCGTGGTCACCAGCGAGGCCATGGTGGTCGCATTGGCGCCGGGGTACTGGGTGGTGACGACCAGGCTGGGCGCGTCGATTTCCGGCAATGCCGAGACCGGCAATTGACGGTAGCCCAGGATGCCCAGCAGCAGGACGCCGGCCATCAACAACGAAGTGGCGATCGGGCGGCGGATGAAAATGGTCGAAAAGCCCACGGGGGGTGTCCTTGCTGAAGACGTCAAGCGAAGCCGGCGCATGCAGCGCCGGCGCACATCGGCGACGGAGGTTCCGCCGCCGGTGGTCGAGGATTAGCGCGGACCGCCGCCACGACGGCCGCCTGGGCCACCACCACGGCTCTGTTTGTCCTTCGCGGCCTTGAGTTCGGCCTCGGTCGGTTCCGGCGGCGTCTCGCCCGGCTTGAGCGCGCTGACCTTGCTGCCCGGTTTCAGGCGGAACTGGCCTTCGGTCACCACGCGCTCGCCGGGCTTGAGGCCCTTGGTGATCTGCACATGGCTGTCGTCCACCTCCACGCCCTGCACCACGGTGCGCATCTGTGCGGTGTTGTCGCTGCCCACCACGTACACGTAATCGCCGTCGGGGCCGCGCTGCACCGACTGGGACGGCACTACGGTGCCGCCGGCGATGGTGCGCAGCTGCAGGCGCACATTGACGAACTGGCCCGGCCACAGCGCGTTGTCGGTGTTGTTGAAGATCGCGCGTGCGCCGAAGGTGCCGCTGTCGGCGGAGATGCGGTTGTCGATCACATCCAGCTTGCCGTCGCTGCTGATCACATGCGCATCGCCACGATCCAATGCCGCCACGGCCAGTGGCGCCGCCGTCTGACCGGTACGCACTGCCTGCAACTCACGCTCGGGCAGGTTGAAAGACACGTAGATCGGGCGGATCTGGGTCAGGGTGACGATCGTGGAGCTGCTGGTGACGATGTTGCCCACGTCCACGCCACGGATGCCAGCGATGCCGTCGATCGGCGCAGTGACGCGAGTGAACTGCAATTGCACCTGCGCCGAGCGCATCTGCGCATCGTTGGCCGCAACCGCGGCCTCGTATTGGGCAACCTGGTTGCGTTGGGTATCCAGGTCCGTGCGCGAGACGTACTGCTTGTAGGCCGGGTCGTTGGAACGCTGGTAATTCACCCGCGAGGTCGCCAGCAGCGCCTGGTTCTGGCGTTTGGCCGCCAGCGCCTGGTCGTAGCTGGCCTGCAGCGTGCGCGGATCGAGCTGCGCGAGCAGATCGCCTTTCTTCACTTCCTGGCCTTCCTTGAAGTTCAGGCTCATCAGCTGGCCGCCCACCTGCGGGCTGACGGTGACCGTATTGAGCGCGGTGACCGTACCCAGCGCGCTGGCATAGACCGGAACATCCTGCGTGGTGGCCGCCACCACCGTCACCGGTACCGGGCCGCTGTTGTCCGGGTCATTGCCGTCCGGTGCGCCCGCGCGCTTGCCGTGATTGCCCCCACCCATCATCCGCATTGCGACGAACACCACGACAAGCACCGCGACAACCAGCAGTGTGATCTTCCAAAAACGCGACATGCGACAACTCCTGAGGGCGGGCCGGGCGCGTGGATGCGACCGTGGGGGCGGCGGTGCAAAGCATATCGTTGCGCTCTGCCAATTGAGCGTTACTGAAGTAACGGCTCGGCTGGCGAAATGACCGCAACGGTCACAGGTGCACTGCAGCGGCAACGCGCCACGGCTGCCGCGGTTGACCGCCGGGCTGAATCGGGCCCCACTGCAGCCCATCCGGCGCGCGCCTGCACTACATTAAGCAACCATCTATCGAGGATTACCGATGCGCCCCTCCCGCCTGCTGACCAGTGCGCTGCTGCTCGCCCTGCCCACGCTCGCCACCGCGCAGACCGCGCAGCGGCCCGAAGTTCAGGCCGCTGCCGCCCCGCTGCAGGCCAAGCTGGTGCAATGGCGCCGCGACTTCCACCAGCATCCGGAGTTGTCCAACCGCGAGGAGCGCACTGCCGCCGCCGTGGCCGCGCAGCTGCGCAAGCTGGGCCTCAAGCCGCGCACCGGCATCGCCCATCACGGCGTGGTGGCCATCATCAAGGGCGGCAAGCCGGGGCCGAAGATCGCGCTGCGTGCCGACATGGACGCGCTGCCGGTGAAAGAACAGACCGGGCTGCCGTTCGCTTCCAAGGCCACCGCCGAATACCGCGGCGAGCAGGTCGGGGTGATGCACGCCTGCGGCCACGATGCGCATACCGCGATCTTGCTCGGCGTGGCCGAAGCGCTGGTGGGCATGCGCGAGCAGTTGCCCGGCGAAGTGATGCTGATCTTCCAGCCCTCCGAAGAAGGCGCGCCCGGCAACGAAGAGGGCGGCGCCTCGCTGATGCTCAAGGAAGGCCTGTTCGCCGATTTCAAGCCGCAGGCGGTGTTCGGCCTGCATGTGTTCTCCAGCGTGCAGGCCGGCAAGATCGCGGTGCGCAGCGGCCCGCTGATGGCGGCCTCGGACCGCTTCGCGATCAAGATGATCGGCCGCCAGACCCACGGCTCGGCGCCGTGGAACGGCATCGACCCGATCGTGGCCAGCGCCGACATGATCGGCGCCGCGCAGACGGTGATCAGCCGCCGCGCCAACCTCTCCAAGCAGCCGGCGGTGCTCAGCTTCGGCGCGATCAAGGGCGGCATCCGCTACAACATCATCCCCGACGATGTGGAAATGGTGGGCACCATCCGCACCTTCGACGAGGGCATGCGGCAGCAGATCTTTGCCGATCTCAAGAACGTGGCCGAACACACCGCCGCCGCGCACGGGGCCAAGGTCCAGGCGCAGGTGCCGGATCAGCCAGGCAACCCGGCTACCGTCAACGACCCTGCATTGACTGCGAAGATGCTGCCCAGCCTGCAGGCCGTGGTGGGTGCCGACAATGTGTACGAGCCGCCGTTGCAGATGGGCGCGGAAGATTTCTCGTTCTACGCCCAGCAGGTGCCGTCGATGTTCTTCTTCGTCGGCTCCACCGCCAAGGGTATCGATCCGGCCACCGCACCCAGCAACCATTCGCCGCAGTTCCTGCTGGACGAGTCGTCGCTGGATGTGGGCTTGCGCGCGCTGTTGCAGGTGTCGCTGGATTATCTGCAGCAGGGGTGAATCGGGAATCGGGAATGGGGAATGGGGAATCGGGAATGGGGAATGGGGAATGGGGAATGGGGAATGGGGAATGGGGAATCGTCTGCGGCTGGGCGATTCTCGCTTCCGGCGGCGGTGCGGGGTGATTGGGCACGAGCGATGCTCTGCGAGTGCTCCATTGGCCCGTGATACGCCTCGCCATACACCTCACGGCCAGCCCGTGCGGCCTAAAATGGCGGCATGAATACCCCAGAAGATTCCACCCTCGGTCGTGAGGTCGCCTATCCGAGCGGCTACGACCCGTCGTTGCTGTTTCCGATTCCGCGTGCGGCCGGGCGCCAGGCCATCGGGCTGACCGGTGAGCTGCCGTTTATCGGCCGCGATCGCTGGCATGCCTACGAACTCAGCTGGCTCGATGCACAAGGCAAGCCCTGCGTGGCCACCGCCACCTTGCATGTGCCCTGCGATTCGCCTTCGCTGATCGAATCCAAGTCGCTCAAGCTGTATCTCAACTCGCTCAACGCCACCCGCTTCAACAGCGCCGAAGCGGTACGCACGCGCATTGCCACCGACCTGTCCACGCGCGCTGGTGCCGATGTGGCGGTGGAGTTCGGCCTACCGCCGATCGACGCGGTGGGCGAGGGCGAATCGATCGATGCGCTGGATGTCAGCATCGACGATTACGGGCCGCCGAACGCGGCCTATCTCTGCGCACGCGCGCAGCCAGCGGTGGAAGAAGTGCTGACCTCGGCCTTGCTCAAATCCAATTGCCCGGTGACTGGTCAGCCGGATTGGGCCAGCGTCACCTTGCATTACCGCGGCGCACCGATCGATCGCGAGGGATTGCTGCGTTATCTGGTGAGTTTCCGCGACCACGCCGAGTTTCATGAGCAATGCGTCGAGCGCATTTTCAACGACGTGCTGACCCAGTGCGCGCCGCAGTGGCTGGTGGTGGAAGCGCGCTACACACGTCGTGGCGGCCTGGACATCAACCCGCTGCGCAGTTCGGCCAGCGTGCCGACGCCGCTGTCGATCTTCCGCGACCTGCGCCAATAGATCGCGCTCATGCGGGATCGCGCGGGCTTCACGGCGGCGCGATCCACGCTTAACAGCGCCCCGCGCACCCTGCTGACACCGCGATGCACAGGGATTGCAGCAATGAGTGTCGACAAGAAAGCAGATTTCTCCAACGTCACCTCATCGGTCGATAGCACCGCTGAAGTGACGCCTGCGCCGGATTTTTCCAACGTGCGCACCAGTGTGCAAAGCACCGCGCAGCTTGTTGAAGAATCGGTCACCGTCCAGGCCGGCGACAGCCTCTCCAGTATTGCCAAGCGCCATCTGGGCGACGGCAATCTGTGGTCACGTATTTTCGAAGCCAATCGCGAAACGCTGCAGGATCCGGACAAGATCTTTCCCGGGCAGGTACTGCGCCTGCCTGCAAAGTCGTAATCGCAGGTCGGCGTCCAGTCTCGCTGGCGGCGGCACGATTCAACACACCTAGACACCCACTCGAGCACTGCGACTGCAGATGTTCTGCTACCGGAGAATCGATTTATGCGTATCACCTCTGTTTCGAGCAGCTTCGCCCTTGCCCTGGCCGGCGTTCTCGCAGTGTCCGGCTGCAGCAAGAAAGCCGACGACGACAGCGTTTCCAAGGACCCCACGTCCGGTGCCGCAACCGACGCGATGCCCGGCCCGGCTGCCACCCCGCCGGGGAGCGATCAGGCTGCCCAGGGTAGCGCCACCGGTGCGGCCAGCACCGATGGCGGTGCTGCGATGGGCAGCGCAGTGACGGTGTCCAGCGTGGCGGTCGGCACCCAGGCCGCGGCGGACAAGACGGTGACGCCGGCCACCAGTGTCGGCAGCAAGGACACCATCATCGTCTCGGTCAAGACCGACGGCAGCGCCAGCAACGTGGCCGTGTCGGCGAAGCTGACCTACCAGGATGGCCAGGTGGCCGGCGAACAGAATGCGACGTTGAATACCACCGGTGCGGAAACCACCAACCTGAGCTTCAGCAAGCCCGATGGCTGGCCGGCCGGCACCTACACCGCGCAGGTGATGGTGGACGGCAAGCCTGCAGGTAATCCGCAGACCATCACCGTCAAGTAAGGATGGGTGATGGAGTGGGATGTGCAGCCTTGGCCGCGCGTCGCCACTGCTTCAGTCAACGGGTGGCTCGACGTTGCACCAAGCCACCCAAGCAGGGCGCGACCGATGACGTCGCGCCTTTTTGTTGCATCGCATTTGTTACAGCTGCATCCATGTCGATTGCCCTGGTGACGGGACGAAGCATCCGCCTGTGGTCGCTTTACCCGGGCGCGGCTCAGACGCGACAATGCCGTGCTGATCCATCGCCGCATCCAACGCGCTGGTTAACCGGTGTGCATCAACGACCCCGTCGCGCGCACCACTGCCATCGTCCGTGAATGCCGGCGCTCCTCCCGACCGCAAGAGCCATCGCACCTCATGTCGAAGACACCGAAGATCCTGTACACGCTCACCGACGAAGCACCCTACCTGGCCACGCAGTCGCTGCTGCCGATCATCGATGCCTACACCGATACTGCCGGCATCGTGGTCGAAACGCGCGACATCTCGCTGGCCGGCCGCATTCTGGCGCTGTTTCCCGAGCATTTGAGCGACACGCAGAAGATCGCCGACGACCTGGCCGAACTGGGTGAGCTGGCCACCACGCCGGAAGCCAACATCATCAAGCTGCCCAACATCAGCGCCTCGGTGCCGCAGCTCAAGGCCGCGATCAAGGAACTGCAGGGCCAGGGCTATGCATTGCCGGCGTATCCGGATGAACCCAAGGATGCCGCGGAAAAAGACATCAAGGCGCGCTACGACAAGGTCAAGGGCAGCGCGGTGAATCCGGTGCTGCGCGAGGGCAATTCCGATCGTCGTGCACCGCTGTCGGTAAAAAACTATGCGCGCAAGCATCCGCACCGCATGGGCAAGTGGAGCCGCGATTCCAAGTCGCACGTGTCGCACATGGAGTCTGGCGATTTCTTCGGTAGCGAACAGTCCACCACGCTGGCCGAGGCCGGCACGCTGAAGATCGAGTTCGTGGGCAACGATGGCAGCAGCACCGTGCTGAAAGACAAGGTGGCGGTGAAGGCGGGCGAAATCGTCGACGCTGCCGTATTGAGCAAGCGTGCGCTGGCCAGCTTCATCGACGCGCAGATTGCCGATGCCAAGGCCCGCGACGTGCTGTTCTCGGTGCATCTGAAAGCCACCATGATGAAGGTCTCCGACCCGGTGCTGTTCGGCGTGGTGGTCGGCGAGTTCTACAAGGACACGCTGAGCAAGCATGCCGATGCGCTCAAGTCGGTCGGCTTCGATCCCAACAACGGCATCGGCGATCTGTACGCACGTATCACGTCGCTGCCGGAAGCGAAGCAAACCGAAATCAAGGCCGATATCCAGGCCGAATACGCGCAGCGCCCGGGCCTGGCGATGGTCAATTCGGACAAGGGCATCACCAACCTGCATGTGCCCAGCGACGTGATCGTCGATGCTTCCATGCCGGCGATGATTCGCGACTCCGGCCAGATGTGGAATGCCCAAGGCAAGTTGCAGGACACCAAGGCGGTGATTCCGGACCGCTGCTATGCCGGCGTATACCAGGCGGTGATCGACGACTGCAAGGTGCATGGTGCGTTCGATCCGGCCACGATGGGTTCGGTGCCCAATGTGGGGCTGATGGCGCAGAAGGCCGAAGAATACGGCTCGCACGACAAGACCTTCCAGATGGCCGCTGCCGGCACCGTCAAGGTCACCGATGGCAACGGCAAGACGGTGTTCGAGCACGCCGTGGAAGCCGGCGATCTGTGGCGCATGTGCCAGGTCAAGGACGCGCCGATCCAGGACTGGGTGAAGCTGGCCGTAGAGCGCGCCCGCCTGAGCGAGACGCCGGCCGTGTTCTGGCTGGACAAGGCGCGCGCACACGATGCGCAGGTGATCGCCAAGGTCGAGCAGTATCTGAAGGATCACGACACCAACGGCCTGGATATCCGCATCCTGCCGCCGGTGGAAGCGACCACGTTCTCGCTGGAGCGCATCCGCAAGGGCCAGGACACCATCTCGGTCACCGGCAATGTGCTGCGCGACTACCTCACCGACCTGTTCCCGATCATGGAGCTGGGCACCAGCGCCAAGATGCTCTCCATCGTGCCGCTGATGGCCGGTGGCGGCCTGTTCGAAACCGGTGCCGGTGGTTCGGCGCCCAAGCATGTGCAGCAGTTTGTCGAAGAGAACTGCCTGCGCTGGGATTCGCTGGGTGAATTCCTGGCCCTGGCCGCGTCGCTCGAGCATCTGGGCAACCGTTACGACAATCCGTCGGCCACGGTGCTGGCCAAGGCGCTGGATGTCGCCAATGGTCAGTTCCTGGACAACAACAAGTCGCCCGCGCGCAAGGTCGGCGAGCTCGACAACCGCGGCAGCCACTTCTATCTGGCCATGTACTGGGCGCAGGCCCTGGCCGCGCAGACCGAAGACATGGCATTGCAGGCCAAGTTCGCGCCGCTGGCCAAGGCCCTGACCGAGAACGAAGCCACCATCGTGGGCGAACTCAACGGCGCGCAGGGCAGGCCGGTGGAAATTGGCGGTTACTACCATCCCGACCTGGCCAAGGTTAGCGAGGCGATGCGGCCGAGCAAGACCTTCAACGACATCCTGGCCACGCTGAAAGCCTGAGTCGCCGAACCGCCTGCGGTTTGCGCATGGTGTGTTCAAGGCCCGTCTCGCAAGAGGCGGGCCTTGTCGTTTCAGCGAAACGGCGACAATGCCGTCACGCCACGCAGCAGGCGCCGGCTGAGCCGCGCCATGCGTCGCTCGCGCCGGCGTTGCGAAGGCGGATCGGTCATTGTCTGAACGTCTTGCCGTGGCTCCGCGGGAGATTCCGGCGATTCCATTGAGGTCTGCCCTTGCATCGCCTCCACTGCCGTGTCCGGTTCCGCCAGGCGCTGGGCCAGTGCCACATCGGCAATGTGGCCGTGCTGAAACAACAGTTCGCTAAAGATGCGCATGGCCCACCTCCACTTGAGTGGAATCCACGGTAGGCGCAGGCTAGGGGACGTAAAAGCGAGACTTTTACAAGTGAGTCTTGAAATCCATTCAAGGGTTGGCCATGTCGCGTCCGCCGCTTCACGCATTGCAAGGCTTCGTCAGCGCGGTACGCCTGGGCAACCTGTCGCGCGCTGCTGGCGCGATGCATCTGACCGTCAGCGCCCTTAGTCACCAGATGCGCGTGCTTGAACAACGGCTCGGGTATCCGCTGCTGCAACGGCATGCGCGCGGCGTCACTGCCACGCCGCAGGGCCAGCAACTGCTCGACCGCATCGCACCGCACCTGGACGCCATCGCCGAGGCATTCGAGCCATTCGGTGCGCGTCGCGAAGACACCCTGACCCTGAGTCTCACGCCGTCGATGGCATCGGCCTGGCTGGTGCCACGCCTGGGCGAATTTCTGGCCATTCATCCCACCATCGAAATCAACCTGCTGTCGAGCGAGCGGCTGGTGGATTTCGAGCGCCAGCAGCAAGTGGATGCCGCCATGCGCATCGGCGCCGGGCAATGGCCTGGCGTCATCGCCGAGCCCTTGTTCGACGAATGGCTGGTGCCGATGGCAAGCCCGGCCCTGATCGCCCGCATGGGCGGCGTGGAGGCGCCACCGTTGCATCAGTGGCCATTGCTGGGCGACCCGGATGACGCCTGGTTGCGCTGGTTTGCCGCGTTCGGCGGCGATGTGCCGCGACGCTATGTCGCCGTACTCGACGAATCGGAGGCACACCACCGTGCCGCCCTGGATGGCGTCGGCGTCGCACTGGGCCGCGTGACGCGCGCACGTCTGTTGCTGGCGTCCGGCCAGCTGGTGGCGTTGTCCACGCAACGGCTCAAGACCAGTTGGTCGCATTACCTGGTGTATCCGCCACGTTCCAGCACGCATGGCGGATTTCTCGCGTTTCGCACCTGGCTGCAGGGCCAGGCGCGCGAACACGCCGCGCATGCGCAACAGGCGACGGCCATACCACTTGCCGCGCGCCGCAAGCGCTCCGGGACACTGCCGCCATGAGCCATCCACCCTTGCCACCACAATCCGAGCGCCGCGCGCTGGCGATCGCCCAGGCCGTGTACGAAGCGTTCGAGGACTATCACGCGCGCTTTTCCGAAATCACCGCACGCGCCAAACAGCGGTTCGAAGCACGCGACTGGAGCGGCGCGCGCGAAGACGCGGTAGCGCGCATCGCGCTGTACGACCAATACATCGCCGAATGCATGTTGCGCCTGCGTGCAGTACTGCTGGGCCAGGCGCACGATCGCGCGCTGTGGATGCGTGCGCGCGATCATTACGCCGCCTTGCTGAGCGGGTTGATCGACCAGGAGTTGTACAAGACGTTCTACAACACCCTGACCCGGCGCTACTTCGGTACCCACGGCGTCGATGCCGATATCGAATTCATCGCCCTGGATATCGAACCGACCGACGCCATCACCGTGCCTGTTGCGCGCCACACCTATGCGGTCTCGCCCGGCCGCCTGACCGACATGCTGGTGCGGGTGCTCGGCGACTACGCGCTCGCCGTACCGTATGCGCACCGCACCCGCTGCGCGGCCGCCATCGCGGTGCGTCTGCTCGACGACCTTGCGCATTGGGGCGAGCATCCGGTGCGCAGCGTGGAATTACTGGAGACGGTGTTCTATCGCGAGCGGCGCGCGTATCTGGTCGGACGCGTGTTCGGCGAACATCGCTTTTCGCCGTGCGTGATCGCGCTGATCAACGACGAGGCAGGCCTGCGCGCCGAAGCGGTGTTGACCCGGCGCAGCGATGTCGCGCAATTGTTCAGTAACTCGCGTAGCTATTTTCAAGCCGACCTGTCCACTGTCGGCGACGCGGTGGTGTTCCTGCGCAGCCTGCTCACCCACAAGCCGGTCGATGAGCTATACACGATGCTGGGTCGCGCCAAACAGGGCAAGACCGAGCGTTACCGCACGTTTTTCAGCCATTTTCAGGCGCATCCGTCCGAACAGCTGGTGCACGCCGACGGCACTCCCGGCATGGTCATGGTGGTGTTTACGCTGCCCAGTTATCCGCTGGTCTTCAAACTCATTCGCGACCGCTTTGCGTATCCCAAAACCATGAGCCGCGCGCAGGTAGAGGGCAAATACGAGCTGGTCTTCCAGCTCGACCGCATCGGCCGCCTGCTCGACGCGCAGCCGTATCGCTTCCTGCGCTTCCCCAAGGCGCGCTTCTCACCGGCGTTGCTGCAAGAACTGCAGACCAGCTGCGCGATGAGCCTGAGCGAAGACGGCGACGATGTCCTGATCGCACTGTGCTATGTGCAGCGCCGGTTGCGCCCGTTGAATTTGTACCTGCGCGAACAATTGCCCGAAGCCGCGCATGCCGCAGCGCTGGACTACGGCCAGGCCATCAAGGACATGGCGCGCAACAACATCTTTCCTGGCGACATGCTGCTGAAGAATTTCGGCATTACCCGCCATCAGCGCGCGGTGTTCTACGACTACGACGAGCTATGCCTGATCACCGAATGCAACTTCCGCGATTGGCCAGTGCCCACCACTTACGAAGAACAGATGGCCGCAGAACCCTGGTTCCATGTCGGCCCGCGCGACGTCTTTCCCGAGCGCTTCGCCTTGTTCATGGGCCTGCCCGCCTCGCAACTGGAAGCGGTCAAGCACCAGCACCCGGAACTGTTCGACCCACGCTGGTGGCGCGACCTGCAGAGCCGGCTGCGCGAAGACGATTATCCCGACACCCCGCCCTATGCGGAGTCGCGCAGGCTGGCGTAGCGATTTACCGGCAGCGGCAACACTGGTACAACGCACGCTACATCATCAGGGAGTGCGGTCATGCAATGGAAGCAGCGTTTCAGTCTTGGCATCTTGCTGGCATTGAGCAGCATCGCAGCGACGCAGGCACGTCCAGGCGCAGAACAGGCGCACATGCAGATTGAGGCCAGCATGAATGTGGCAGGCGAGTTGACCCTGACCCCGGACGGCACGGTCACGGCAGTGAAGCTTGCCGACGAAGCGAGTTTGCCGCCGGCAGTGCGCGAGCGGATCAAGCGTTCGGTCGCATCGTGGCGCTTCGACCCTGTGCGCGACAACGGAAGCGCCTTGCCCGCGCAGTTGCCGATGAGCCTGCTGCTGGTCGCCAAACAGGGGGAAGGGGAAAATTATCTGGTGTCGATCCGTAGCGCGCATTTTGGCGGCCAGGCGCAGGACGCGACGAGTGTGCGCACCAACGACATGCGGCCGCCGCGCTACCCCGAAGCGGCGTTTCGGGCCGGTGCCACCGGCGTGGTCTATCTGATGCTCAAGATCGGGCGCGACGGCAAGGTCCAGGATCTGATCGCAGAGCAAGTCAACCTGACATCCCTCGTGCCGGAATCCAAACGTGCACGGTTGCGCCAGGCGTTTGCCGATGCGGCCTCGACGAGGGCGCGTGCATGGACGTTTCTGCCGCCGACAGAGGGTCCGGACGTCAAGGCGCCGTACTGGGTCATGCGTGTTCCGGTCAGCTTCGACATCGGAACGTCGCCACGCGATCTGATCGCCGCACAACAGGTCCAGAAATGGCGTTCGTATCTGCCTGGCCCCCGTCAGGCCGCCCCATGGGATGAACAGCGCGGCGCAGCGACATCGAGCGACAGCCCGGATGCCCTGCCTGCCAGCGGGTTGTTCTCCGCACGCGGGGAAGGTGTTCGCCTGGTCACGCCGCTGCAAGGAAGTTGAGCGCGGCTCACAGAGCTGACAGAGAAGGCTAAAGCCTGCGCAACGGCCGCCTCGCACAAAAAAGCCCCGCAATGCGGGGCTTTTTCGTCTCGATGAACCGACTGGACTCAGCGCTTCATCGAACTGAAGAACTCGTCGTTGGACTTGGTGGTCTTCATCTTGTCCAACAGGAATTCCATTGCCGCGATTTCGTCCATCGGGTGCAGCAGCTTGCGCAGGATCCAGATCTTCTGCAGCAGTTCCGGCTCGATCAACAGATCTTCGCGGCGCGTGCCCGAGCGGTTGATGTCGATTGCCGGGTACACGCGCTTTTCGGTGATGCGACGGTTCAGGTGCACTTCGCTGTTGCCGGTGCCCTTGAACTCTTCGTAGATCACCTCGTCCATCTTGCTGCCGGTTTCCACCAGCGCCGTGGCGATGATGGTCAGCGAGCCACCTTCTTCCACGTTACGCGCCGCACCGAAGAAACGCTTCGGGCGGTGCAGGGCGTTGGCGTCCACACCGCCGGTGAGCACCTTGCCGGAGCTGGGCACCACGTTGTTGTAAGCGCGCGCCAGGCGGGTGATGGAGTCCAGCAGGATCACCACGTCCTTCTTGTGCTCGACCAGGCGCTTGGCCCGCTCGATCACCATCTCGGCAACCTGCACGTGACGCGCAGCCGGCTCGTCGAACGTGGAGGAGATGACTTCGCCGCGCACGGTGCGCTGCATTTCGGTCACTTCTTCCGGACGCTCGTCGATGAGCAGCACGATCATGTGCACTTCGGGATGATTGGTGGTGATGGCCGTGGCCACCTGCTGCATCATCATCGTCTTACCGGCCTTGGGCGGGGAGACGATCAGCGCACGCTGACCCTTGCCCTGCGGTGCCATCAGATCCAGGATGCGGCCGGTGATGTCCTCGGTGGAGCCATCGCCACGCTCCAGACGGAAGCGGCGGCGCGGGAACAGCGGGGTCAGGTTCTCGAACAGGACCTTGTTCTTGCTCGCTTCCAGCGGCTCGCCGTTGATGGTGTCGACGATCGACAGCGCGAAATAGCGTTCGCCGTCCTTGGGGAAGCGGATGCGGCCGGACAGGTGGTCGCCGGTGCGCAGGTTGAAGCGACGGATCTGGCTGGGCGAGATATAGGTATCGTCCGGGCCGGCCAGGTAGCTGGCTTCTGCGGCACGCAGGAAACCGAAGCCGTCGGGCAGGATTTCCAGCACGCCGTCGGCGGCAACGCCTTCACCGTGACGGGTCAGCACCTTGAGCAGGGCGAAGATCACGTCCTGCTTGCGCGCACGCGCCACGCCTTCCTGGATGTTGAGCTGGTCGGCGATGTCCAGCAGCTTCTGCGCCGGCATCCGCTTGAGGTCGCTCAGCGAATACACCGGAAAACCTTCCGGCACGGCCGGATGCGGACGCGCGATGAACGGCTCGTTGTTGCCGTCGGACGAGGGCATGCCGCCGTCGTTGCCGAAGCGGTCGCGCGGGCCGCGGTCGCGGCGGTTGCGGAACCGGTCACGGCGGTTGCCCTGCTGGTTCTGGCCTTGCTGGTTTTGTCCCTGACCCTGACCGCCCTGGCCTTGCTGATTCTGGCCGGCGTTCTGGTTCTGGTTCTGGCCCTGCTGCTGACCTTGGCCCTGGTTCTGGCCTTGATTCTGGTTCTGCTGTTGCTGCGCCTGGTTGAAGCGCTGCTGCTGCGACTGGCCACCCTCGCGGGGCTCGCCGTGGGTGTCGCCGCCGTGGCTGGCGCTGGGCGCCTGACCGGCGTGTGCGCCATCGCTGGACGTCTGCGCCGGTGCCGGATCGGCAGCGCGCGACGGTGCCTGCGGGGCACGGGGTGCTTCGGGTGCGGGACTGGTGGGCAAGGGCAGGTTGGGCTGCTGTGCGCCAGCCTCTTCAGTGGCGGCGGCGGTCTTGCTCACGCGCGGCTTGCGCACGCGCTTCTCGACGGTAGCGTCGACGCTGCTCCCGGTATCGGAGGAAGGATGATCGGACAAGTGCGTGATTCCTCGCTAAGGTGCGAGCGCCCAACTAGGGGCGAACTGGTGGTAGATGGGAGTCTAGAAGAGCTTCTAGAGGGGTGCGGCGGCGCACGAACGTGCGCCGGACCAACTGACACTATCACCGCCGCGCGTGACCGCGCAAGCGTCTTCCCGGGCATGATTTAACTGCCGGCGCATCATCGGGCGCCCATTGCTGGACGCCCGCCTGCTCAGGCGGCCGCGCCACCCAGGGTCTTGTCGATCATCTGGGTCAGCTGGCCCTTGCCGACGGCGCCGATCTGGGTCGCCTGCACCTGCCCGTCCTTGAACAGCAACAGCATCGGGATCGAGCGCACGTGGTACTTGATGGCCAGCGCACGGTTCTGGTCCACATTCACCTTGGCGACCTTGAGGCGGCCCTGATAGGTGTCGGCCAGATCGTCCAGCACCGGGGCGATCATCTTGCACGGGCCGCACCACTCGGCCCAGAAATCCACCAGAACCGGTTCGCCCGATTGCAGTACAGCTGTGTCGAAGTCGGCATCGCCGACATGTTGAACCTTATCGCTCACCTTGGGTCTCCTGGAAACCAAAACGGCCCACCCGAACGGGCAGGCCGCTACATTGCGCTAAACTGGGGCATTGCGCGACTGAATCAAGTGCCAGTCCTGAAGCCGCGCTGTCCGCCACAACAGCCGCAGTTTGCGACGCTGTCGGCATCGATGCAAGCCGCGCCCGGGCTGCCCAGGGCGCCTCACGAAGACGGAATAATGAGCGACAAACCGCTGACCGATGTGACCTTTTCCTCGTTCGATCTGCATCCGGCCTTGATCGCCGGGCTGGAGAGCGCCGGGTTTACCCGCTGTACCCCGATCCAGGCGCTGACCTTGCCGGTCGCGCTGCCGGGCGGCGATGTCGCCGGCCAGGCCCAGACCGGTACCGGCAAGACCTTGGCGTTCCTGGTCGCGGTGATGAATCGGCTGCTGATCCGCCCGGCCCTGGCCGACCGCAAGCCGGAAGACCCGCGCGCGCTGATCCTGGCGCCGACCCGCGAGCTGGCGATCCAGATCCACAAGGACGCAGTGAAGTTCGGCGCCGACCTTGGCCTGCGCTTTGCGCTGGTCTATGGCGGGGTGGATTACGACAAACAGCGCGAACTGTTGCAGCAGGGCGTGGACGTGATCATCGCCACCCCGGGCCGCCTGATCGACTACGTCAAGCAGCACAAGGTGGTCTCGCTGCACGCCTGCGAGATCTGCGTGCTGGACGAGGCCGACCGCATGTTCGACCTGGGCTTCATCAAGGACATCCGCTTCCTGTTGCGGCGTATGCCCGAGCGCGGCACCCGGCAGACGTTGTTGTTCTCGGCCACGCTCAGCCACCGCGTGCTGGAGCTGGCCTACGAGCACATGAACGAGCCGGAGAAGCTCGTCGTCGAGACCGAAAGCATCACCGCTGCGCGGGTGCGCCAGCGCATCTATTTCCCGTCCGACGAAGAGAAGCAGACGCTGCTGTTGGGCTTGCTGTCGCGCAGCGAAGGCGCGCGCACCATGGTGTTCGTCAATACCAAGGCGTTCGTGGAGCGCGTGGCGCGCACCCTGGAGCGGCACGGCTACCGGGTCGGCGTGCTGTCGGGCGATGTGCCGCAGAAGAAGCGCGAGTCGCTGCTCAACCGCTTCCAGAAAGGCCAGCTCGAAATCCTGGTCGCCACCGACGTGGCTGCGCGCGGTCTGCATATCGATGGCGTCAAGTACGTCTACAACTACGACCTGCCGTTCGACGCCGAAGACTACGTCCATCGCATCGGCCGCACCGCGCGCCTGGGCGAGGAAGGCGATGCGATCAGCTTCGCCTGCGAACGCTATGCGATGAGCCTGCCGGACATCGAGGCCTATATCGAGCAGAAGATCCCGGTCGAGCCGGTGACGTCCGAACTGCTGACGCCGCTGCCGCGTGCGCCACGCGTGCCGGTGGAAGGCGAAGAGGCCGACGACGACGCTGGCGACAGCGTGGGCACGATCTTCCGCGAAGCGCGCGAGCAGCGCGCCGCCGAAGAACAGCGTCGCGGTGGCGGGCGCAGTGGTTCGGGCGGGTCGCGCAGCGGCAGTGGCGGTGGCGGTGGTCGCCGCGAAGGCGCCGGTGCCGATGGCAAGCCGCGTCCGCGTCGCAAGCCACGGGTGGAAGGCCAGGCGCCTGCAACTGCGGCGTCGACCGAACATCCGGTCGTTGCCGCAGCGGCGGGACAGGCACCTTCCGCGGGCGTGGCCGATGCCGAGCGCGCGCCACGCAAGCGTCGGCGTCGTCGTAACGGTCGTCCGGTCGAGGGTGCCGAGCCGGCAGTGGCATCCACGCCGGTTCCCGCACCTGCCGCACCGCGTAAGCCCACCCAGGTGGTTGCCAAGCCGGTGCGTGCCGCCGCCAAGCCGTCGGGCAGCCCCTCGCTGCTCAGCCGGATCGGCCGCCGACTGCGTTCGCTGGTCTCAGGCAACTGACCGTTTGCGGCACTGATCGCATCGCCGCGCATCGGCGATGCGACGCAAGCACTGACGCTCCGGCATAATCGCTGAATGACCGTTCTGCGTTTCGACAACGTCAGCAAGCACTACGCCGGTGGCCACCAGGCGCTGACCGATGTCAGCTTCGAAGTGGCCGATGGCGAGATGCTGTTCGTGACCGGCCACTCCGGCGCCGGCAAAAGTACCTTGCTCAAATTGATCCACCTCAGCGAACGCCCGAGTCAGGGCGCGGTACTGCTGGGCGAACGTAACCTGCTCAAGGTACGTGGCCGGCAGATTCCGCTGCATCGGCGCCAGGTGGGTGCGGTCTATCAGGACCACCGTCTGCTCAACGACCGCAGCATCGCCGAGAACGTGGCCCTGCCGCTGATCTTGCGCGGCACCCGGCGTTCCGAGATCGGCAAGCGCGTGCGCTCGGCATTGGAGCGCATCGGTCTGGCCCATCGCGAGAAAGCCCTGCCGTCGCAATTGTCTGCCGGCGAGCAGCAACGCGTGGGCATCGCGCGCGCCATCGTCGGCGAGCCGCGGCTGCTGGTGGCCGATGAGCCCACCGGCAATCTCGACCCGGCACTGGCCGCGGAAATCATGCAGTTGTTCGCCGAACTTCCGGCCCGTGGCACCAGCGTGCTGGTGGTCAGCCACGACCTGGCGCTGCTCAAGCAGATGCGCAAGCGCGTGCTGATCCTGGATCACGGCCGCCTGGTCGACGACATCTCGCCGCAGGACCTGGCCGAATGAGCAAGCCCGCCAATACCGAAACCGTCGCGCCGTCGCGGCTCGGCGTCTGGATCGACCACCATCTGCACAGCATTGCCTTCAGCCTGGGCCGTGCGATGCGCAAGCCGTGGGCCACGTTGCTGACCATCGTGGTGATGGCCCTGGCCCTGGCCCTGCCGCTGGGGCTGTCGATCGCGCTGGATAACGTCAAGCTGCTGGCCGGCAGCGTGCAGCAGTCGCGCGAGATCAATCTGTTTCTGAAGGTCGACGTGGCTGCCGAGGCGGCGCAGGCGCTGGCCGGCGAGCTGCGTGCACGCCCGGATGTCGCCAAGGTGACGCTGCGCACGCCGGAGCAGGGCTTGGCCGAGCTGCGCGAAAGCGCCAAGCTCGATGAAGCGGCCGATGCGCTGGGCGACAACCCGCTGCCCACCTTGCTGATCGTCACTCCCGCCGATGCGACCGACGACGCGCAGCTGGCCAATGCGCTGCAGGCGCTGCCGCAGACCGATCAGGTGCAGCACGATGCGCTGTGGCGCAAGCGCCTGGATGGCTGGTTGCACTTCGGCGAGCGCCTGGTCCAGGTGTTGTCTGCCCTGCTCGGGATCGGTGCGGTGCTGGTGGTCGGCAACACCGTGCGGCTGGACATTCAGTCGCGGCGCGAGGAAATCGGCGTGCTGCAGTTGCTCGGCGCCAGCGATGGCTTCATCCGCCGCCCGTTTTTGTATCTGGGCGCGTGGTACGGACTCGGCGCCGGCGCTGTCGCGCTCGCTCTGATCGCCGCCTCGGGCCTGGCATTGCGTGCGCCGTTGGCGACATTGGCCGACAGTTACGGCAGTTCTTTTACCCTGCACGGGCTGGATCTGTTGCATTCTGCGATGGTGCTGGTCGGCACCTTAGTCCTGGGTTGGTTGGGTGCCTGGCTGGTGACCGGCCATTTCCTTCGCCAGACCCGTCCTACCGAGACCTGAGGCCTGCCATGCATCCACCAGATCTCAAACACCTGATCAGCGACGCACCGCGCGTGATGGTGGTCGATGGTTCCAAGTTGGTGCGCAAGCTGATTGCCGACGTGCTCAAGCGCGACCTGCCCAATGTGCAGGTGATCGGCTGTTCCAACATTGCCGAAGCGCGGCAGGCGCTGGAAGCCGGCGCCGTGGATCTGGTCACCACCTCGCTGTCGCTGCCCGATGGCGACGGCCTGACCCTGGCGCGCAGCGTGCGCGAAACCGCCGGGCAGGCCTATGTACCGGTAATCGTGGTCTCCGGCGATGCGCAGCAGCATCTGGTGGAGCGCCGATTCACCGAGTACGTCACCGATTATTTCGACAAGGCGCTGGGCCATGAAGCCCTGGCGACCTTCATCCGCGGCTACGTGCAGCCCGAGCCGGTGGTGGGGGCGACCGTGCTCTACATCGAAGACAGCCGCGTGGTGGCCGAGGCGACCAAGCGCATGCTCGAACGGCAGAGCCTGAAAGTGGTGCACGTGCTCACCGCCGAAGATGCCTTTGCGCTGCTCACCGCCGAATCGCTGGGCCGCACCGAACGCCGCATCGACGTGGTGCTGACCGACGTGACCCTGAAAGGCGAGCTCAACGGCCGCGACGTGGTCGAGCGTATCCGCATCGATTTCGCCTACGGCAAGCGCCGCCTGCCGGTGCTGGTGATGACCGGCGACACCAACCCGCGCAATCAATCCGACTTGCTGCGCGCCGGTGCCAACGATCTGGTGCAGAAACCGATCGAAGAGCGCCTGCTGGTGACCAAGGTGTTGTTCCAGCTGCGCCTGGCACGCCTGGAGGATCAGGCTGTCACGCTATGACTGAAGGGGAGGGACGCATCCAGCTGGAACCGTCGTGGAAGGCAAGAGTGGGCGACTGGCTGCTGCGCCCGCAGATGCAGGAGCTGTCGGCATTCCTGCGCCAGCGCAAGGCGGCCGGAGCACGGGTGTTTCCGCCCGGCCCGCAGATCTTCGCCGCCTTCGACGCCACCCCGTTCGAGCAGGTCAAGGTAGTGATCCTGGGCCAGGACCCGTATCACGGCGAAGGTCAGGCGCATGGGCTGTGCTTCTCGGTATTGCCCGGCGTGCCGGTGCCGCCGTCGCTGCTCAACATCTACAAAGAGATCCAGGACGACCTGGGGATCGCGCGGCCGGATCACGGCTACCTGATGCCCTGGGCGCGCCAGGGCGTGCTGCTGCTCAATGCCGTGCTGACGGTGGAGCAGGGACGCGCCGGCGCCCACCAGAACAAGGGCTGGGAAGGCTTCACCGATCATGTGGTGGACACCCTCAACCGCGAGCGCGAAGGGCTGGTGTTCCTGCTGTGGGGCAGCTATGCACAGTCCAAGGGCAAGGTCATCGACCCGGCACGCCATCGGGTCTTGAAGGCGCCGCATCCTTCGCCGCTGTCGGCGCACCGCGGCTTCCTGGGCTGCCGGCATTTTTCCAAGACCAACGACCATTTGCGGCGGCGTGGTCTGAGCCCGATCGACTGGTCGCTGCCACCGCGCAGCGCGCTGGACACCACCTCCACCGGCGCCTGAACGACGCTGGCGGCATCTCGTTGCGCAACCAATTTGTCACGGTTTGCACAGGGGCTTGGTGATACCGTAAGCCTCGAATTTGGGGTGCCGGGCTGTAGAACACCGGTGATGCCAAACACCCGAACGTTCTATAAATGGAATGCTGGGAACTCTTTCTGTACCCGGCAGTCCAATAGTTCGACTGCTAAGATGGTGCCTATGAATCAGACTACCTCGACTGCCCTTGTGGCAAACAATCTCCCGATTCCCAGTGCGCTCGGTTCGCTGGACGCCTACATCGGTGCCGTGCACCAGATCCCGGTGCTGTCGGTCGATGAGGAGCAGGATCTGGCCCGTCGCTTCCGCGACGAGCTGGACCTGGACGCCGCGCGCGAACTGGTCCATTCCCACCTGCGCTTCGTGGTGCACGTGGCCCGCGGCTACAACGGCTACGGCCTGCCGCTGGGCGACCTGATCCAGGAAGGCAATATCGGCCTGATGAAGGCGGTCAAGCGCTTCGACCCAGACATGGGCGTGCGCCTGGTCAGCTTCGCGGTGCACTGGATCCGTGCCGAGATGCACGAGTTCATCCTGAAGAACTGGCGCATCGTCAAGGTCGCCACCACCAAGGCGCAGCGCAAGCTGTTCTTCAACCTGCGCAAGTCCAAGACCCGTCTGGGTTGGCTCAATGCGTCGGAAGTGACTGCGGTTGCCAAGGACCTGAACGTCTCCGAGCGTGAAGTGATGGAGATGGAGTCGCGCCTGTCCGGTCGCGATATCGGTTTCGACGCGTCGTCGGACGAAGACGACGATCACGGCCCGCCGTCGCCGGTGAGCTATCTGGTCGCCAATGAAGAAGACCCGTCGCAGGCGTACGAGCGCCACGACAGCGAAGACAACCAGCTGCAGCTGCTGCGCGAAGGCATGGCTGGACTGGACGCGCGTTCGCGCGACATCGTCAAGCGCCGTTGGCTGGATTCCGATTCGAAAGTGACGCTGCAGGAACTGGCAGACGAATACGGCGTGTCGGCCGAGCGTATCCGCCAGATCGAAGCCAATGCGCTGAAGAAGATGAAGGCGCTGTTCGTCGCCTGACCCTGTCGGTCTTGCGCGAGTGGTTGTACAGACGGCCCGGTTTTCCGGGCCGTTTGCATATGTGGTGTTACGCGATTGCTACTCCGGCGTGCGCGCCACCGGCAGATGCCAGCCGTAGCGGATGGCCATGAAGCGCAGGCCGAAACACACGCCGCCGCCGGTCGCCAACGACCAGGCCTGCGGCACATCCAGGACGTGCCCGATCGCGACCAGCCCGCCACCGGCAAGCGCTGCTACCGCATACAGTTCGGCCTGCAGCACCACCGGCGTGCGCGCCACCAGCAGATCGCGCGCGATGCCTCCGCCGATGCCGCTGAGCATGCCCAGCAGCGTCGCGCTGAGTGGGCTGAGGTGATAGTCCAGCGCCTTGCTGGTGCCGTAGACCGCAAACAGCGCCAATCCGGCCGCATCGAAGAGTTGCACCGGGTTGCGCAGCCGCTCCACCGCTGCATGCCAATAGAACCCGGCCACGCCGGCCAGGCAGGCCACCAGCAGATACTGCGGCTGCACCAGCGCGGCCGGCGGGGTGGCGCCGATCAGCACATCGCGCACGATGCCGCCGGACACCGCTGCCGCGCAGGAGAGCACCAGCACGCCGAACAGGTCCAGGCGGTTGCGCACCGCCAAGGTCGCGCCGCTCAGGGCGAACACGAAGGTGCCGAGCAGATCCAGCAGGAACAGGACAGTTGCCACGATCGGGTCGTCGAATCAGGCCGCACAGCATCGCACGGCCTGGGCCGCTATCACCCGTCCTTGCTGCTGGGCGGCGGGTCGTCGGCGGCGCCGCCGAAGATGATGCGTGCGGCGCGCTGGTAGCTCCAGTACGCCATCGCCCAGTTCACCAGCACCACGAACCGGTTGCGGAAGCCGATCAGAAAGTACACGTGCGCAGCCAGCCAGAACCACCAGGCGACGATGCCGGACAACTTGAGCTTGCCCACATGCACGATGGCGGCCATGCGGCCGATCGTGGCCAGGTTGCCGTAGTCCTGGTAGCGAAACGCCGGGGCGGTCTGGCCGCGCTGCCGCGCCCGGATCGCCTTGGCGATGTGCTTGCCCATCTGCTTGGCGGCCGGCGCCACGCCCGGCACCGGGCGGCCGTCCTGCTGCACCGAGGCCAGATCGCCGCCGACGAAGATGTCCGGGTGGCCCGGTACGCTGAGGTCGGCCTCGACCAGCACGCGGCCGGCGCGATCCAGCGGCACGCCCAGCGTACGCGCCAGCGGCGAGGCGGCCACGCCGGCGGCCCAGACCACGGTGCGTGCCGGCACGAAGGTGTCGCCGAGCTGGTAGCCCAGCGCATCGATCTGCGTGACCGGAGTCCCGGTGTGCACCTCCACGCCCAGACGTTCCAGCTGCTTGCGCGCCTTGGCGGTGAGATCTTCCGGAAACGAGGGCAGCACGCGCGGACCGGCTTCGACCAGGCGCACGCGCGCCTGCCGCGGGTCGATGTGGCGGAACTCGTTCTTGAGCGTGTGGCGGGCGATTTCGGCCAGGGTGCCGGCCAGTTCGACGCCGGTGGGCCCGCCGCCGACCACGGCAAAGCTCAGCCAGGCGGCGCGTGCGGCAGGGTCGGATTCGGCTTCTGCGCGCTCGAAGGCCAGCAGCAGCTTGCGCCGCAGCACCAGCGCGTCGTACAGCGTTTTCAGGCCGGGGGCGTGTTCGGCCCATTGGTCGTTACCGAAATAGGCATGGGTGGCGCCGGTGGCCAGCAGCAGCATGTCGTAGCCGAGCGTGCTGCCATCGGCCAATACCACCTCGCGGCGGTCTGGTGCGATATCGGTGACATCGCCGAGCAGTACTTCGACATTGCGTTGCTCGCGCAGGATGTGCCGGAGCGGCGCGGCGATGTCCGGTGCCGACAGGCCGGCGGTGGCCACCTGGTACAGCAGCGGCTGGAACAGGTGGTGGTTCTGGCGGTCGACCAGGGTGATGCGGATGCCGGGGTCGTCGAGCGCGCGGGTCGCCCATAAGCCGGCGAATCCGCCGCCGACCACAACCAGATGCAGCGGAGCTTGGGAGGGGGGAGAGGTCATCGTGAGGTCCGATGGAGTGCGACGCGGGCCCATCAGGATGCCGCATCGGCAATGAACATGCCGCGTGAGCGCGGCCCGCCTGCGGCATCATGTCGCATCTCCCGCTTCCGGCCAGCCCATGTCCTCGCTCCCGCCGCCGTTGCCGCCGTTGTCGTCTGTGCAACCCGCTGCACCGTCGCCGGCAGCTGTCGCCCCAAAGTCGCTCAGTAGTGTGGCGATCGGGCTGATTGGCGTGGCGACGTGCGTGGTGCTGATGGCGATGCTGGTGTTTGGCGCGCTCATCTGGCTGATGTCGACCGGTTGGTCGTTGTTTGCCGATCAGGCGCGCAGTGCGCTACAGGCCGATGCTGTGGTGCAGGAACATATCGGGCAGATCCGCGACATGCGGGTGGATCTGTATCGCACCAGTCTGGCACCGGGGAGCGACGAGTTCGTGTTCGATGTGCAAGGCGATCGCGGCACCGGGCGCGTGCACGCCACCTGGGTCAGCGACGGTGCCGAACGCGAGATCCTGAGTACGGGCGTGCTCACGCTGCGCGATGGTACCGAGTACACATTGCCGGCCGAGACCGACGTGGAGGAGAGTGAGATGGACACCGACACCGACTTCAAGACCGAATCTGCGAACTCCCTGGAGCAATGAGCATGATCGACAACCCCGACAAACGCATCGCGCTGCTGATCGATGCGGACAATGCGCCGGCCGGCAAGATCGACGTGGTGCTGGCCGAAGTGGCGCGCTACGGCGTGGCCAACGTGCGCCGCGCCTACGGCAACTGGAAGAGCCCGCACTTGAAAGGTTGGGAGGCGGCATTGCACGACTACGCGATCCGGCCGATCCAGCAATTTGCCTACAGTTCCGGCAAGAACGCCTCGGACATGGCGATGGTGATCGATGCGATGGACCTGTTGTACGCGCGCAATCTGGATGGATTTGCGATCGTCTCCAGCGATGCCGACTTCACGCCGCTGGTGATGCGGCTGCTGACCGACGGCATGAAGGTCTATGGCTTCGGCGAGAAGAAGACACCGGCGCCATTCGTCAATGCGTGCTCCAAGTTCACCTATGTCGAGGCGCTCGGGCAACAGGCTGCAGCGGCCAGCGAAACGGCTGCCGGTCGCAAGGACGCCACCGCATTACGCAGCGATACGCGTCTGGTCCAAATGCTACGCAATGCGATCGTCAGCGCCTGCGAAGACGATGGTTGGGCGCTGCTGAGTGCGGTCGGCAAGCAGGTGGCCAACCAGGCCTCGTTCGATCCACGCAACTATGGCTATCGCAAACTCAGCGATCTGGTACGCGCGATCGGCTTGTTCGAGATCAGGCAGGACGAACAGGCGTTGTGGGTGCGCGACGCGCCCAAGGGTGGGGGCAGCGGCGCGAAAACCGCAGTGCCTGCCGCAGCGGCGCCGTCACCGGCCAACAAGCGCGCGGCGCGCGCACCCGCCAAGCCTGCTCCGGGGAAATGACGATGACGCATGCAGCCAGCGACCACGCACCGCCGACGATCACGCTGTGGGGGCGGCGCAATTCCAGCAATGTACGCAAGGTGCTGTGGTGCGCCGAAGAAGCCGGCGTGGCCTACGCCTCGATCGAAGTGGGCGGCGCGTTCGGGGGCAACACCACGCCGGAATATCGCGCGCTGAACCCGAACGGGCTGGTGCCGACACTGCAGGATGGCGCGCTGGTGCTGTGGGAATCCAACGCGATCGTGCGCTATCTGGCCGCGCAATATGCGCCGGCGTTGTATCCGCATGCGCCGGCCGAGCGCGCGCTGGGCGACCGCTGGATGGATTGGACCACTTCCACTTTCGCTGGAGTGTTTCGCGACCTGTTCTGGGGCGTTTTGCGCACGCCCGAGGCCGAGCGCGATCACGCACGCATCGCTGCGGCGTTGACCCACTCGGGTGAGTTGCTGGCACGTGCCGATGCGGCATTGGCGCAACAGCCGTACCTGTCCGGCGAGCAGTTCGCGATGGGCGATATTCCGCTGGGCAGCTTCATCTACGCGTGGTTCGAAATGCCGATCGAGCGACCGGAATTGCCGCATCTGCAGGCGTGGTATGCGCGCCTGCGTGCGCGGCCGGCGTACCGGCGCGCGGTAATGACCGCGCTGACCTGAGTGTCGCGCCGACGCTGAGTCAATGCGATTCATGACAGGCACCGCCTGAGCTGCCGACCCGGCACGTTGCTGCAAGCAAGTGGGCCTTGTACATCACGCAGACAGGTAGCCTGCAGTGCTGTAGGAGCGCACCCGGGCGCGAGGGCATTCCCGTCATGCCGCATCGCGCCCGGGTGCGCTCCTACCAAGGATCACGCCACGTGCGCTCAATGACCTGGGCACAGCGCGCAAGACGTGGGTCTGGCTTCTGCTCCATGGTCGATACGCCGTGCGCTAATACAAGTCGATCGGGTCCACATCCAGCGACCAGCGCACACGGCGGGCTTGCGGTAGCGCATAGATGGCCGGCAGTTGGGTGTCGAGCAGGCGATGCAATGCCGCGCGTTGTTGCGCCGACAACAGCAGCTGCGTGCGCTGGAAACCGGCGCGGCGCGGCATCGGTGCCGGCATCGGGCCGTAGCATTCCACTGCGGCAAACGCCGGCGATTGCGTGCCGGGGTCGGCGCTGGTCAAACCGCGCACCGCCAGCAGGAATTGATTGGCTGCGGCCACATCCTTGGCTTCGGCACGGAACAAGGCCAGGTGCGCGAAGGGAGGGAATCCGGCCGCTTCGCGCTGCTGCAGTTCGGCGTCGGCGAAGGCGTGGTAGCCGCCATTGACCAGGGTCTGCAGCAACGGGTGTTCGGGGTGATGGGTCTGCAACCAGACTTCGCCCGGCCGGTCGGCACGCCCGGCGCGTCCGGCCACCTGGATCAACTGCTGGGCCAGTTTTTCGGCGGCGCGGAAGTCGGCCGAGAACAGGCCTTCGTCGATGCCGACCACCACCACCATGGTCAGCCGTGGCAGGTCGTGGCCCTTGGCCAGGATTTGCGTGCCCACCAGGATGCCGGCCTCGCTGCCCAGGCGCGCCAGCTGGGTCTCCAGTGCGTCGCGACGCTGGGTGGTGCTGCGGTCGATGCGCACCACCGGGACGTCCGGAAACGCCTCGGTCAGGCGTTCTTCCAGTCGCTCGGTGCCGATGCCCTGCGGCTGCAGCGCGAGGCTGGCGCAGGCCGGGCAGGCCAGCGGTGCAGGTTGGCGCGCGCCGCAATGGTGGCACTGCAGACGGCGGCCGCCGGCATGCACGGTCATCGGGGTCTGGTGCAGCGGCGTGCTGCAGCGCTGGCAGGCCGCGGTCCAGCCGCAGTCGTGGCACAGCAGCACCGGTGCATAGCCGCGGCGGTTCTTGAACACCAGGACCTGTTCGCCGCGCGCCAGGGTGGCGCCGATACCGGCCAGCACCTCGGGCGACAGGCCGTCCTTGAGCGGGCGCTTGCGCACGTCGAGCACGCGTACGCGCGGCGGGCGCGCTTCGCCGGCGCGCCGCGACAGGCGCAGATGCTGGTAGCGGCCGGAATAGGCGTTGTGCAGGCTTTCCAGCGATGGCGTTGCACTGCCCAGTATCACCGGCACATCCAGCGCCTTGCCGCGTACCAAGGCGAAATCGCGCGCGTGATAGCGGATGCCGTCCTGCTGCTTGTAGCTGCCGTCGTGCTCTTCGTCGATCACGATCAGCCCGGCGTTGGGCAGCGGGGTGAACACCGCCGAGCGGGTGCCGACGATCAGCTTTGCCTCGCCGCGCCAGGCCGCCGCCCACACCCGCGCGCGTTCGCCATCGGACAGACCCGAGTGCAGTGCGTGCACCGGCACGCCCAGGCGGGTACGGAAGCGGCCCAGGGTCTGCGGGGTCAGGCCGATCTCCGGTACCAGCACCAACGCCTGCTTGCCGGCGGCCAGGCAGTCGGCGATCGCCTGCAGGTAGACCTCGGTCTTGCCGCTGCCGGTGACGCCGTCGAGCAGGTAGGTGGCAAAGCCACTATGCGCGCGGATCGCGGTGGCGGCGGCCTGCTGTTCGTCGTTGAGCGGCGGGCCGCTGCCGGGACGGGGCGGGATGCTGTCGGCCGGCACCGCCACGCGCTCGGCGTAGTGGCGTTTGGCCAGGCTGCGCGCTGCCTGCCGCCATTGCGGCAGTAGTGGATCCAGTTGCTCTTCGCCCACTGCGCCGGTGAGCAGCAGGGTCGCCAACAGGGCGGGACGGCTGCCCGCGCGCAGGCTGGCGGCACCGCTGTGGCCGGCTTCGGTCAGCTGCCAGGCCCAGGCGTGGGTGTCGGCCAGCGGTTCGCCGCGGCGCAGCGGGCCGGGCAAGGCGCTGGTCTGGGCCTCGCCGAGCGGAGCGTGGGTGTAGCGGGCCAGCCAGTGCAGCGAGCGGGCCAGTTCATCGACCAGCAGCGGGGCCTGGTCGCACCACGCCAGTGCCGGGCGCAAGCCGTCGGCCGCGGGCAGTTGCCCGATCTCCACCACCACCCCGACCAACTCGCGCGGCCCGAAAGGCACCCGCACCCGGCAGCCGACCCGCGCCGGGTCCGTCAACGGCGCATCGGTCGGAGGCAGATAGTCGAACAACTGGGGCAGCGGCACCGGCAAGGCGACGCGCAGGGTGGCGACGGTCGAAGTCATCCGACCAGTCTACCGACCCTGTCCAGAGGCCGGCGGCCGCCCCCAAATCGGCCCGAATCCAACCCGAGGCAGCGGCCGCGGTTCTGTGACGGAAGTGATAAATACGACGTAAACCTATGTGAGGGTTAAGGAAACGGGTTTATCCACACTGGCTGTGGATAAACCTGTGAATTAGTGTCGTGCTCCACGCTGTGACGGTGGATTCACTAGCCTTTGCAACCTCTTGGACATTTTTTAGCCAACATGCATAAGTCAATAAATTTCAATCACTTAGGCGTGAAACACGAATGCAACAAAGAAAAAACAACAGTTGACAGACGCCTGCGTATCGGTATGTCTGCCGCTGTGCACAACCCGCCGCGGCGGCAGGCACGGCCGGTGTGAAGGCGGAGCGGGGCCGGGCCGATCTGTCAAGCCGTCGGCGGGGGCCAATCGCGTCGGTATCATGCCGGCCGATGCTGGAGTTCTCATGACCGTAGTCCCCGACGCCCCCGTGACCCCTGCCGCGCTATCTGCCTTCTTGCGCGGTGTCGAACGCCGGGGTCTGGTGCTCGCACAATTGCAATGCGGCGACGTGGCCGCCGCCGAGCGCGCCCTCGCAGCGGCCTTGCGCGCCTTCAGCAGCCAGGCGGCAGGTCGGCCGATGGCAGGCTGGCCGATGCGCTTCTGGAGCCTGCTGGCCACCGCGCCCCCGCTGCGGCGCGAGCCGATGCCGGGCACGTGGCTGCCCCCATTCACTGTCTTGGGCCGGATGCAGACTGCCGACCGCCTGGCGCTGCTGCTGCGGATCGTGGCCGGGCTGGAAGAAGGCGTGGCCAGCGAGGTGCAAGGCGTCGAAGCGGCGGACTACCGGCAGTCGCTGGCGCGTGCCTGCCCGCGCGATGCCGCCGGCAATCCGGATGCCCAGGCCTGGCGGGCCCTGGCAGAAGCGGCGCAAGTGGAACTGCGCGACCTGAGCCCGGCCCAGTTGACCCGGCTGAGCCAGCTCCGCGATTCGGCCCTGGCCGGAATGCCGCTCACTGCCGCGCCGGCCGAGCCGGCACCGGCGCCGCGCCGTCCTGCCGCTGCCCGGGCCCGACGGCAATGGCGGTGGCCGCAGCTGGAGCGCCGCCACGCCGGCATGGCGCTGGGCGTGCTGGCGGTGGCACTGCTGCTGGCGGGGTTGGGCTGGTGGTGGGCCCACCGCCGGCCCGCGCTTCCTCCCGAGCCTGTCTCGCAGGCGCCTGCCGGCGTGTTGCACGTGACCGACGCGGCGCCGGTGCTGGTGGAGGAACTCCCGGCGGCCGACCTGCCGGATGCCGTGGCCACGCCGGGCCTGGATCCGCGCGACCAGGCGATGCTGGCCGACCCGGATCTGGAGCTGGCCCGCGCTGCGGACTTCTACGCCTGGTATGCCGCCGGCCACCCGGTGCCGGTTGATGAATCCGGTGCGCATGCCACCGCAGCCGAGCAACCTTCCGCCCCTCTGGAGACGGTCGATGATGAAACCAACTGACTGGTGCGGCCTGGTGCTCTGCGCGTTTGCCGGCGTCGCCGGCGCGCAGCGCTTGCCGACGCCGCTGGAAGAATCGGCCGCTGCGCCGGCCGCGTCCACCTCCGCTGCCGCAGTGCCGAATACATCGCCGAGCGCCGCGCAGCAACGCACACGCTGGGCGGCGATGACGCCTGCGCAGCAAGCCGAGCTGCGTGCCCGCTATGCCGCCTGGAAGGGGCTGACGGCCACAGACCGCGTGGTGTTGCGCCAGGCACGCGAGCGGCTGCAGGCCTTGCCCGAGGATCAGCAACGCGCGCTGCGCACCCAGTTCGGCGCGATGGATCGCCTGCATCGCGACGGCTGGCGCCTGGGCTCGCAGGTGGGGGCGTTCTATGCCCAGTTGCAGCCGTTGATCGGCTACGTGCAGCCCGCCCAGCGCGAGGCCATGCTGGCCGCGCTGCGCAGCCTGGACGCCGGCCAGCTGGAGCAACTGGCGGTGCTGGCGCAGCGCACCCCGCCCCAGGAGCGCGACGGCCTGCGCGAGGCCTTCCTGGCCGAAGCGCCGGCCACGCGCAGCATCTGGTTGAAGCGCCAACTGGCGCGTTGATCGCTCGCGTGCCGTCGGCGCGCAATGCCTTTCAGTGTTGCGCCGGTCATATCCGTTCTAGCGGTGCCTGCCCCATAGCGCCGTTTCAGACGCGCCGCACCCAGGCCCGGCATCGCTGCGTCGCGCTGCAATGCGGCTGTCTTCGCGCAACCGTCTGCGCAGTCAGCGCGTCAAAGACGCGCCAGACTGGCCACCATCAACAGCGCCGCGGCCACCGTCACCAACACCAGATACACCCCGCTCAGGCCGATGTACTTGAGCACGGTGACCAGCCAGGACTGCGCGTACACACGCCGCTGCATCCACAGCAGATACACCGGCATCCAGAGCGTCAGCCCGAACTGCACGACTCCGATACTCCAGGTGATCGGGCTGGCGACGTGCGCCAGCGCATCGCTGAGCAGCGACAACAGCAGTTGCGTGAGCAGGTTCAGGCACAGGAAGGCGTGGCTATACAGCGCCACCACCAGATGCTCCAGATACACCTGCCCGCTGCGCACGTAGAACACCCGCAACAGCAGTGCAAACAGCGGCACCAGCACCAGCAATGCAGACGGCACCGCTGCGAAGAATGCGTTGTAGAGCAGTTGCGGGTCGCTGCGCAGCCGCGGCAGGTTGTCGCGGATATGGCGAAGTTGGGTATTGATCCAGCGGTTGGCGAACTGCGGTAGTGCCGCATAGTGCAGTGGGTTGCTCACCGGGTCCCACGGCTTGCCCATGACCGAAAAGAATGTGCTATCGCTGTCTGCCTCTGCGGTGGGCACGGCGCTGGTCGGACGCGCGTCGGCCTGCAGCTGCGTCAGACGACGTTGCGCTTGCGCATTGGCACGCGCGATGCCGGCGTCCACGCGCTCGCGTGCGATGCCGCTCGGCACGGCCGCGCGCGTTTGCGTCAGCGCGTCGACCAACTGCCTGCGTACCGCTTCCACCTGCGCCGGCGTGCGTGCCTGTGCGAAATCCTTGGGAACCGTGGTCTGGCTGGTGCCGGGCGCGGCGGCGATATCGCTGTCTGCGGCGGACGCATGCACGGCGATGCGCGCGATGAAGAACGTCAACAGGCTCAGTACCAGGAACAGCCGCATCGGCGCCACGTACCGCACGCGTTGGCCGCCCAGGAAGCGTTGGGCCACGCGTCCGGGCACCAGCAGGTCGCGCAGGGTGCGGAAAATGCGCCCATCCAGATGCCAGAACGACTCGAACACTTCTTCCACCGCATGGGCGACGCTGCGCACCGGGTTGTGCGCGCTTTGCCCGCAGGCGTGGCAGTACGCCCCCTGCAAGGCAGTGGCACAATTTTCGCAGTCTGTGGGAGGGTGCGCGGTCGAATGCGGTGACATGAGCCAGGTCCGGTTGGCGAGTCGGGGAAGGCGCGTTGCCGTCGACCTGATCCCGAAAGAACGGCGTTGGCGCACGCGTACAACGGTCTCCCGCGCCGGCCCGGTTGCAGCAGCCTTCGCGTTTTGCCCGCGCGCGCAGTCGCGCAGCGGGCTCTACCCAGCTGCGCGGCAAGGCCGCAGTCGGAAAGTAGGCGTAAGATAGCCGGCCCGCGCGACCCGGTGCCAGCGCCTCCCGGCACGGCCGTAGTCCGCGCAGCGATCGGTTGTCATGTCTGTTTCTTCTGCACCCCCGTCCGCGACGCCATGCTTCGCCTCGGAAGTGCGCACCACCGGCCTGCTTGCGTTGCCGCTGGTGCTCGGCCACGTTTCCACCGGCCTGATCGGTTTTGTCGACAACGTCATCGCCGGCCACCACGGCACCGCCACGCTGGCTGCAGTCACCATCGGCACCTCGCTGCTGTGGCTGCCGATGCTGGTGCCGATCGGCACCTTGATCTCGTTGACTGCCTCGGTCTCGCAATTGCTTGGCGCCGGCCGCGAGCGCGAGATCGGGCCGCTGTTCCGGCAGGCGCTGTGGCTGTCGCTGGGGCTGAGTGCGCTGATGTTCGTGTTCCTGAGCGTGGTGCCGCCGTTGCTGCCCACCTTCGGGATTGCAGCGGACATCGTGCCCGGCGCCACCGCGTTCCTGCACGCGGTGCGCTGGGGCGTGCCGGCGCTGACCTTCTACTTCTGCATGCGCTATCTCAGCGAGGGCATGCACTGGACGCTGCCGACCATGCTGCTGGGTTTTGGCGGCCTGCTGGTGCTGGCACCGGTGGGCTATGCGCTGACCTATGGCAAGTTCGGCTTCGCCGAGCACGGTGCCGAAGGGCTGGGCATCGCCTCGGCCATCACCATGTGGGTGCAGGCGAGCGTGTTTGCGCTGTATCTGTGGCGCGCACGGCGGTTTGCGCATCTGCACTTGTTCGCCCACCTGGAAGGACCGCGCTGGCGCGCCATCGGCGAGTTGCTACGCACCGGCTTGCCGATCGGCATCACCGTGTTGATGGAAGGCGGGTTGTTCATCGTCACTGCGTTGTTGATCGGCCGGCTGGGCTCCACCGAAGCGGCCGCGCACCAGATCGCGATCAACGTCGCGCAGTTGTGCTTCATGATCCCGATGGGCGTGGCCGAGGCCACCACCGTGCGCGTGGGCCACGCAGTGGGCCGCGGCGACCCGCTGGCGATGCGGCGCGCGGCCTGGGCCGGCTATGCGATCGTGCTGGGCACCCAAGCGCTGTCGGCCAGCGCACTGTTGCTGGGCCACGATGCCATCGTCGGCGTCTATACCGACGACGTGGCCGTGGCCGCGCTGGCGTCGGTGTTGCTGCTGTTTGCCGCCACGTTCCAGTTTCCCGACGGCATCCAGGTGCTGTCGGCCGGCGCGCTGCGCGGGCTCAAGGACACCCGCGTGCCGATGTTCCTGGCGATGTTTTCGTACTGGGGCGTGGGCATGCCGATCGGCGCCGGGCTCGGCCTGGGGCTGGGCTGGGGACCGAAGGGCATGTGGGTGGGCCTGATCCTGGGCCTGACGGTGGCCTCGATCCTGATGGGGCTGCGCTTCCGCCAGACCAGCCGGCGGCTGACCGCCACCGTGACACCCTGACTTCCAGCGCATGCCGCGCGCGCTGCGCAGCCGGTATGCTGGGCACCATCGATCTGTATGCAGCGTCTTTCGACGGAGCTTTCCATGAACCACCCCGTGCGTCGCAATCCCATCGCCAGCTTCTTCGTCGGCCTGTGGGATGTGATGAATTTCACCCGGCGCCTGATTTTCAACCTGGTGTTCTTCGGGTTCCTGTTCCTGCTGTTGCTGGTGTTCGTGGTGGCGCTGGCGCGTGGCGATGGCACCAAGCCGTTGGCCGAGCGCACCACCCTGGTGATCAACCCGGAAGGTACGCTGGTCGAACAATTCAGTGCAGACCCGGTCAGCCGGTCCCTGGCCAAGGCGGTCGGCGACAAGAGCGCCGAAGAAGTGCAACTGCGCGACCTGGTGCGCGTGATCGAGGCGGCGGGCAAGGACCGCAAGATCGAGCGCGTGCTGTTGAACCTGGACAAGCTGCAACCGTCCGGATTTGCTTCCCAACGCGAAGTGGCCGTCGCATTGCAGAAGTTGCGCGCCTCCGGCAAGCAGATCGTGGCCTTCAGCGAGAGCATGAGCCAGGGCCAGTACCTGCTCGCCGCACAGGCCAACGAGGTGTATCTGGACCCGATGGGCAGCGTGTTGCTGGAAGGCCTTGGCCGCTATCGCCAGTACTTCCGCGAAGGCCTGCAGGACAAGCTCGGTGTGGACGTGCATCTGTTCCGCGTCGGCGAGTACAAGTCTGCAGCCGAGCCGTACATCCTGGACGCGGCCTCGGCCGATGCCAAGGAAGCGGATTTGTTCTGGATGAACGATGTGTGGCAGCGCTATCTGGCCGACGTGGGCACCGCGCGCAAGCTGAGCCCGGCGCAGCTGGCTGCCGGCATCGACACGCTGCCCGAAGGCGTGGCCGCCGCCGGTGGCGACCTGGCCAAGTTCGCGCTGCAACAGAAGCTGGTGGACGGGCTCAAGACGCGCGAAGAAGTCGATGCGCTGCTGGTCAAGCGCGGTGTGGCCGACAGCGATGCCGACAGCGGTTTCCGCAATATCGGGTTCAACGATTATCTGAGCCAGCTGCAGGCGCAGCGTTCGCCGATGGACAGTCGCCCGCAGGTGGCGGTGGTGGTGGCGGCGGGCGAGATCAGCGGTGGCGAACAGCCGGCCGGACGCATCGGTGGCGAGTCCACGGCGGCGCTGCTGCGCCAGGCGCGCGATGACGAGGAAGTGAAGGCGGTGGTGCTGCGCGTGGATTCGCCCGGTGGCGAAGTCTTCGCCTCCGAGCAGATCCGCCGCGAAGTGGTTGCGCTCAAGCAGGCCGGCAAGCCGGTGGTGGTGTCGATGGGCGATCTGGCCGCGTCCGGCGGTTACTGGATCAGCATGAATGCCGATCGCATCTACGCCGACCCATCGACCATCAGCGGCTCCATCGGCATCTTCGGCATGGTGCCGAACCTGACCCGCGCGCTGGACAAGATCGGCGTGCACACCGACGGCGTGGCCACCACGCGGTTCGCCGGTGCGTTCGACATCACCCGTCCGCTGGATCCGGCTGCCGGCCAGGTCATCCAGGCGGTGATCAACAAGGGCTACGCCGACTTCACCGGCAAGGTGGCGCAGGCGCGTCACCAGTCGGTGGAGGCGATCGACAAGGTGGCGCGTGGCCGTGTGTGGAGCGGCGCGCAGGCCAAGGAGCGTGGATTGGTGGATGCGTTCGGCGGCATGTCCGAAGCGGTGGCCGATGCGGCCGACCGCGCCAAGCTGAGCCGCGGCAAGTTCCGCGTGCGCTATGTGGAAAAGCCGGCCACGCCGTTCTCGCAGTTCATGAGCGGGTTTGCCGGCAGCCGCATGGGCGCCTGGATGCTGGGCGACTCGGGCATGGCGCGCGCGCTGCTGGCCCGCTCGTTGCCGGAAGTGGATACGCAGCTGCGCTTTGTCGAAAGCGCCGTGCACGACAGCAAGGCAGGCGGCACGCCGGTCAAGTCGCTGGCCTACTGCTTCTGCGGGTTCTGACGCGTTGCGCTCAGTGCGCACTTGATGCATCGACAACGCCGGCCATGTGCCGGCGTTGTTGTGTGCGCGCGGATGATGCGGTGATTTGAACGGCCGAACGAACGAAGCAGGCGGCAAGACCCACGCAGCAATCGTCGAGCGCGCAACCATCGGCCACTCGTATCGCGCATGTCGTGCTGAGTGCAGTTACGGCCTTGGCAGGCGTTCACCGGTGGCTATTGGCACATCCGTGCGCTGATTGGCACCAACTGCAGGCGCTTCAGGGCGCCAGTTCACCGGTTGCCGAGGTTTCGCTACTGCGTGGCGGCATCGATCGCCTTGCGCTGATCGTCGGCCGCCTGGTCGGTTGCGGCCTGCACCGCGTGCGCCTTGTTCAACGGTTGCTGGATGTGGTCGCGCAAGGCGGTGGCTTGCGGATCGGGCTTCTGATCGGTGGGCGCGGGCTGCGGCCGCTGACAGGCGCCCAGCGACAACGCCAGACCAACCGCAAGCATCCAATGCATCTTCATCGTCGTGACCTCGCTTGGGGTGGCGTTATCCTAGAGCGTGTTATGTACGTTGAGGTGATTGCTTCCCGGCGGGTTGGCCGCCAGCGGCACGGAGCGGCGCCGCGCGGCTTGCCTTGGCGCCAGCCAAGCCGGCGCCACGCAGCACCCGCTCCGCACCGCTGACGGCCAACGCATCTCATCTCAACGTGCATACCACGCTCTAACGCCCGGGCCACGCATGCGCGTCAACTGCGTTGCAGCGGCCGTTTCCTGCGCTTTGAAGAGGATTACCACGTGACAACGCACCGTTGGCGGCTGGATGGACAGACCGCCCTCATCACCGGCGCCAGTGCCGGGATTGGTCTTGCCATCGCGCGCGAGCTGCTCGGCTTCGGTGCCGACCTGCTGATGGTGGCGCGCGATGCCGATGCCCTGGCGCAGGCGCGCGATGAGCTTGCCGACGAGTTTCCCGAGCGCGAACTGCACGGGCTGGCCGCCGATGTCTCCGACGATGAAGAGCGCCGCGCGATCCTGGATTGGGTGGAAGACCACGCCGACGGCCTGCATCTGCTGATCAACAACGCCGGCGGCAACGTGACCCGCGCCGCGATCGATTACACCGAAGACGAGTGGCGCGGCATCTTCGAAACCAATGTGTTTTCCGCATTCGAACTGTCGCGTTATGCGCACCCGTTGTTGGCGCAACACGCAGCCTCGGCCATCGTCAACGTCGGCAGCGTCTCGGGCATCACCCATGTGCGCAGCGGCGCGCCGTACGGCATGACCAAGGCGGCGTTGCAGCAAATGACGCGCAACCTGGCGGTGGAGTGGGCCGAAGACGGCATCCGCGTCAACGCGGTGGCGCCGTGGTACATCCGTACCCGCCGCACCTCCGGTCCGTTGTCGGATCCGGACTACTACGAACAGGTCATCGAACGCACGCCGATGCGCCGCATTGGCGAACCGGAAGAAGTTGCCGCGGCGGTGGGTTTTTTATGTCTGCCGGCTGCCAGTTACATCACCGGCGAATGCATCGCGGTGGACGGCGGCTTCTTGCGCTACGGGTTCTAGCGCAGGCGACACATACCGCCTGGTTCCGAGTGGATGCGCATGGACGCAGAGCCGGCATGTTCATGCACCATGTTCATGCACCCGCCCATGCTGCGCGTCGTCTTTCAGCCAAATGGCGATTGCCCGGCAACCGTCCAGACCCGTTGGCTCATCGCACGACAGGCGTGCTCAGGGCGTGGCGGCCGGATTGGCGCAACGGCTCTCGTCGAGAACCCGGCGCATCTGCTCATAGCGTTGTTTGCGTTCGGCCGACTGCGCGTCATCGGAGAAGCGCCAGGTGGATTCGGCCTGCTCGGCGCGTTTTCGCCAGGCCTCGCACAGGCTCTGGTCCGGCACCGGCGCGCAGCGGTCGGTGACCACCTCGCAGGCGCTGCCGCCCCCGGTGGCCGGGCCGCCGGCCAGATTGGTGGTCTGCATCGGCAGGCAGCGCGTGGCCGGTTCGCGGTCTTCGGTAAAGTAACGTCCGTTGTCGTGTGCGGTGCACTCGAACAGCGGCGGCGGTGGCAGGGTCGATGTCGAGGTAACCGTCGGTGCTGGCGGTGCGGCGGGCGTGGCCGGTGCGGCGGGTGCCGATGCAGCCGCCTGCGCAGCAGCCCGTGGTTGCGCCGCTGGCATCGCAGGTGCAGGCGCTGGGTTGGTAGCGCCGCCGGGCGCGAATGGCACCGCCGCCGGTGCGGTCATCAGCTTCTTCTGTTGTTGCATGCCCTTCGGGCACGGCATGTTCTGCACCGTCAGTGCGCCAGTCGGATCGGTACAGCGATAGATGGCCACTTCCTGCGCGCCGGCCAGCGAACCGAGCGCCATCATGCTGAGCGTCATTGCGCCCAATAACGGCCAGCGCCTCATGCGCCGCCGCAGTCGCGTTGCTGGCGTGCCTCGATGCCGCGCTGTTCGCGGCTGAGATCCTCGCGCTCGCTCTGCAGCGCGCTGTTGTAGCGGCGGATCAGCTCCCAACGGCGGTCGGCCAGCCGCGCGCAGACTTCCTGTGCGGGCAGGGCGTGGCATTCGTCGCGGATCTGCACGTTGCCGTACGGCACGATGACCGTGCCGCCGTATCCGCCGCCGTTGTAACCGCCCTGATAGCCGCTTTGGTAGCTATCTACGCCGAAGCTTGCGCTGCCGCGGACGCTTCCTCGTCCGGAGCCACCCTGCACCGAGATCGCCGGACGCGGGCTCACCGAGATCGGTGGACGCTGGATGCCGCCACCGCCGCGGACCGGGGGAGCAATGGTGTTGCCCACATAGGCGGGCCCCCAGGTCGGCACCCAGCGCGGATTGCCTTCCGGGCTGTCGCTTGTGTAGCGGTTGCCGTCTTCGGTGGTGCACTCGTACATCGGCTGTGGCGGTTGCACGGTAACGATGCGGACCTCATGCGTGGGCGCTGCGGCGACCGGTGCCGGCGGCTCCACGCGCGCCGGACGCGGCGGCGGGTCTTGCGGCCGTTGCAGATCCAGCACCTGCTGGCGACCGCTGCTGCAGGGTGCATCCTGCAGGGCGACAGTGCCGGCGCTGCTCACGCAGCGATAGACCCGCACATTCGGGTCGGGTTTGCTCGCGGTGGTGGCGGCCGACGCCGGCAGCGCCGCGGCGAGCAGCAGAAGAGTCAGGACGGTACGCATGGCTGCAGTGTGCGCGTCCGTGCGGCCGCCGCAAAGGGGGTGCGGCTGAACGAACGGTGTGCAGGGGCGAGGCGACAACGCACCGGATGGCTGCGGCCTGCTTCCGGAATGCCAGGCAGTGACCAGGTAGGCCGCCAAGGGCGACGGCCCGGAACATTCGGCGTAGGGATAGACGACCGATGGACCCGCCGCGCGCGCCTCATGGCTGCGCGGCCGTTTCTCGGCCGCACTCAGTCGCGCAGGATCTGCCCGCTGCGTGCGTCGCGGATCTGGGTCGGCTGCGCCAGGGCGCCGGTCTCGCCATCCACCACGCCGTCGATCGTCGCCAGCAATGCCGGATCCAGGGCGGCGCGGCTGCGCGCCGGCGGCTCGCCGGCCAGGTTGGCGCTGGTCGACACCAGCGGCGCCCCCCAGGCCGCGCACAGCGCTGCCACCACGGGATGCGCGCTGATGCGTACCGCCAGCCCGTCATGTTCGCCGGTGACCCAGCGCGGCGCCCGAGCGGTGACCGGCAGGATCCAGGTGTGCGGGCCGGGCCAGCTGGCCAGCACGTCCTGCCGGCGTGCCGGCTCCAGTGCGTCGATGTCGACCCAGTCGCGCAGCAGGTCCACACTCGACGCCACCACGATCACGCCTTTCTCCACCGGGCGCCGCTTGATCTCCAGCAGCCGCAGTACGGCCGCCTCCTGGCGCGGGTCGCATCCCAGTCCCCACACCGCTTCGGTCGGGTAGGCGATCACGCCGCCCTGCGTCAGTGTGGCGACGGCGCGATCCAGGTCGAGTGTGTCGGTCATGCTGCGCCTCTCAGCCTGCGGCCTTGCTCACGACTTTCTTGACCACGCGCTTGGCGGCCTTCTTGGCAGCGGTCTTCTTGGCCGGCGCCTTCTTGACGGCGGTCTTGCTGGCTGCGGTCTTGGTCGCGGTCTTCTTGACGGCAGGCTTCTTCGGCGCCGAATCCTTGACCGTATTCTTCTTCAGGGTGGCCTTCTTGGCGCCAAAGCCCTTGCGCACGGGCTTGCCGGTGTCGGCCAGCAGCTGCTGCACTTCTTCGAACGTCAACGACGCCGGCTCACGATCCTTGGGGATCTTGCCATTGAGCTTGCCGTCGCTGATGTACGGGCCGAAGCGTCCGTTGAGTACCTGGATGTCGCTGCCGTCGAATTCCTTGATCACCCGGTTGCGTGCGATCTCTTCCTTCTCTTCGATCAGGAAGACCGCGCGCGCCAGGTCGATGGTGTAGGGGTCGTCTTCCTTCTTCAGCGAGGCATAGGTGCTGCCGCGGCGCGCGAACGGGCCGAAACGGCCGATGCCCACGCTGACGTCCTGGTCCTGGTCCTGGCCGAGCAGGCGCGGCATCTTGAACAGTTCCAGCGCGTCTTCCAGCGAGATCGAATAGATGCTCTGGCCCGGACGCAGCGACGCGAAGGTGGGCTTGTCCTCGTCTTCGACCGTGCCGATCTGCACCATCGGGCCGAAGCGGCCGATGCGCGCACTGACTTCCTTGCCGCTTTTCGGGTCGGTGCCGAGCACGCGCACGCTGCCGGCATCGGTCTTGTCCAGCGAGTCTTTCTTATCTTCGACCAATTCCTTGAACGGGCCCCAGAACTTCTCCATCAGCGGGATCCACTCGGCTTCGCCGCGCGACACCGCATCCAGATCGTCTTCCAGATTGGCGGTGAAGTCGTAATCGACATAGCGGGTGAAATGCCCGGACAGGAACTTGGACACCGCCCGGCCGACGTCGGTGGGGCGGAAGCTGCGGCCTTCCATCTCGACGTATTTGCGGAACTGCAGGGTCTGGATGATCGAGGCATAGGTGGAAGGACGGCCGATGCCGTATTCCTCCAGCGCCTTGACCAGCGCCGCTTCGGTGAAGCGCGGCGGCGGCTGGGTGAAGTGCTGATCGGTGACGATGCGGTCCAGCGGGACGTTGTCGCCGGCCTTCATCAGCGGCAGCTTGCGGCCCTCATCTTCGTCCTCGCTGCTCTTGGTGTCCTTGCCTTCTTCGTACACGGCCAGAAAGCCCGGGACCACCACGGTGGTGCCGCTGGCGCGGAACACGTGCTCGCTGCCGGCCGACAGGTCCACGCTGACCGTATTGAGCGTGGCCGGAATCATCTGGCAGGCCACTGCGCGGCGCCAGATCAGCTCGTACAGGCGGCGCTCGTCCTCGGACAGGAAGCGCGCCACTTGCGCAGGCGTGCGCAGTGCGGAGGTCGGGCGCACCGCTTCGTGGGCTTCCTGCGCGTTCTTGGACTTGGTGGTGTAGGCGTTGGGCTGGTCGGGCAGCGAAGCGGTGCCGAAATCGCGCGCGATCACATCGCGGATTTCCGCCAGCGCGTCCTGCGACAGGTTCACCGAGTCGGTACGCATGTAGCTGATCAGACCGACCGAGCCTTCGTCGCCGAGTGCCACGCCTTCGTACAACTTCTGCGCCACCTGCATGGTCTTGCGGGTGGTGAAGCCGAGCTTGCGCGAGGCTTCCTGCTGCAGCGTGGAGGTGGTGAACGGCGGGGCGGGGCGGCGCTTGCGCTCCTTGCTGGCCACGTCGGTGACATGCAGCACGCCTTGCGCGGCCTGCTGGATGCGCAGGCGCGCCGCCTCGGCGGTGTCGCCGTCGGTCACGGTGAACTGCTCGAACTTCTGCCCGTCCAGCTTGATCAGCCGCGCATTGAACGCCTGCGAGGGATGGCGGCAGTGCGCATCGATGGACCAGTATTCGCGCGGGATGAAGGCTTCGATCTCTTCTTCGCGCTCGACGATCATGCGCAGCGCCGGCGATTGCACGCGGCCAGCGGACAGGCCGCGCTGCACCTTGCGCCACAGCACCGGCGAGAGGTTGAAGCCGACCAGGTAATCGAGCGCGCGGCGCGCCTGCTGCGCATCCACCAGGTCGCCGGCGATCATGCGTGGCTTGGCCATCGCCTCCTTGATCGCGCGCGGGGTGATCTCGGTGAACACCACCCGCTGCATCGGCTTGTCCTTGAGCAGGCCGCGCTCTTTCAGGATCTCGGCGATATGCCAGCTAATCGCCTCGCCCTCGCGGTCCGGGTCGGTCGCCAGAAAGATGTCGTCGGCACTCTTGGCGGCACGCGCAATGGCTTCGACGTGCTTCTCGTTCTTCTCGATCAGGTCGTAACGCATCGCAAAGCCGTTGTCCGGATCAACCGCGCCTTCCTTGGGGACCAGGTCGCGCACGTGCCCATACGAGGCCAGGACGGTGAAGTCCTTGCCGAGGTATTTATTGATCGTCTTGGCCTTGGCGGGCGATTCGACGATGAGCAGGTGCTTGGGCATGGTGGCAACTTCTTGGGGCGGAGCCCGGGGGGCGGGTAGCGTGGCCTAATTGGCCGGTCGAGGGAAGCAGATCGACCGTTTCCCACGCGTTAACGCCCGGGAAGGACTCCCGGGCGTTCAGTTCTCTTATTAGAAAGATCACGGCGGACGCCGCCGTGTCAAGCGGCCGGCGCCGCGAATTGCTAGCGCTGGCTCATTCCGATCGCCGCCAGCATGAAGGCGACGGCCACCACCGAGAGCACCAGGATCACCGCGTAAATGGCCAGAACCACGATGGACACGGTATCCAGACCCCTGGATTGCCGCTCCGGATGCTCGGTGAATGCCCAACGGTCCACCACCAGGGTGTCGCAGACCTTGTCGTGCGGAGCCTGCTTGCGCGCGGTCATGCCGGCCATGAAGGCCGCCACGATCACGCCGATGCCCAGGGTGAGCACGCTGATCAGCATGTAGGCCAGATAGCGCAGCACATTGCGCCAGAATCCGACCCGCCCGCCGTTGCTGTCGGCGCGCACCAGCTTGATGCCGCAGGCGAGCTTGCCCAGGCTGGCCTGATGCCGGCTGGACTGCATCCAGGCGAAATACAGCGTCGGGATGGCCAGGCCGATGCCGTAGGACATCACCACGATGGCGATGCCGAGCGCACTGCCGTCGTCCAGCGCCGAACCCGAATCGCCGCGCGTGGTGACCAGCGCCACCACGAACACCAGCGGAATCACGATCAGGTACACCGCAAAGGTGGTGATCAGGCTATCGAGAATGCTGGCGGCCACGCGCCGCCAGAGCCCGGCGTAGACCACTGGCGCATCCTGCAGCGCCGTGTCTGCGGCGGGCGCGGCGAGGGCCGGGGCATCCCAGGCCCCTGGAAGTGGCGTGGTCGCCGCTGCCGCGGTGTAACCCGGTGGCGACGTGGTGCCCGAGGGCGTGGTCGGGCTTGGATCTGACGCCAGCGGCGTGTTGGACCATGCTGAGGTGTCTGATGAAGGGGATTGATCGTGTGACCGGTGTAGTGAGGCGATTGCCGGGTGGTGATCGGCAGCGGCAGCCGCGCCGGCATCGCTGGCGCTGGTGCCTGCATCTGCACCCGCACCGGCAATGCCGCCATCGGCAGCTGCCGGTTGCCAGTGCGATGTCCCCCTGGCGTGGTCATCGATCGGCAGGGTCGCGGTAGGCGAACCTGTCGCCGGCGCGTCGTGGCCCGGGTGCGCAGCCGACAATGGTGCATGGCTTGCCGCATCCGCCGGCATCTGCCCGCCGGCTTCCGGGGCCGCGGACGCCGCCGCGCTGTCCAAGCCCAGCTCGCCCTCGATCTCGTGCAGTGCCACCCACTGCGCCAGACCTTCGCGCCAGACCAGGCTGGAACGGTCGATGATGCCCTGCGACAGGCGCGCGCGAAGCGTGTCCGTGTCCACCGGCCCCTGGCGCTGCTGCTGTGCGTCGGCGTAGTACCACTGCGTCATGTTGTCCCCTTAACGTGTAGCGATCGGCATGCAGCAGGCAGTCAGCCGCGGCAATCCGGTGGAAGTTGGGTGTCGTCGATTTCGGAACTGCAGTGCCAGCTGCCGGCATCCGCATCCAGCTCCAGCCACACGGCCTTGCCGTCGATTCGGGCCGACTTGGGCGCATGGAGCACGGCTTCGATGCCGCATTCGCTGCCCTCGAAACGGCCGATGCGCACGCTGCTCAGCCGCTCGCTCGCGTACTGCTCGGGTGGCTTGAACCCCGCGTCGTCATTGACCGGGCAGCGGCCCTCACTGGCCAGGAATTCGGTGATCTGCGGCTTCAATGCCGCCAGTTCGCCGACCGCCTCGGCGACCTTGGCGCGGCTCAGGTAATCGTTGTAGGCCGGGAACGCGATCGCAGCGAGGATGCCGATGACGCCCACCATCACGAAAACACCGGCCAGCGCACCCAGCACTGCAACCAGCGGCCAGCCGGGGCCATTGCGACGCGGCTGCACTGGTGGCGCGACAGACGACTGGGCAGGCGCAATGTGCGCCGCGGCAGGCGGCAACGGCGGCGGAACCGCGCCCGCACGCACATCCGTGGAGACTGGCGGGCCCAGGGTGTCGGCGCACGCTGACAGCGGCAACCAGTTGTCCAGGCCTTCGCGCCAGACCAGCGTATCCAGGGCGATCACGCGATCGCGATACAGGCCCAGCAAGACGTCGTCGGCCACCGGACCATGCCGATGGCGGTGGCCATCGGCGTAATACCAACTGCGCATCCCCGTTCCCCTGCACGCACATCCGTGGCGGCTTCAACGCTCAGTGTACGGGTTCAGGCTCGTCCAGGAACATCTGGGTTTCCATCCAGGCGTAGGCCGCTTCCGCCCCGGGCTGGTTGAACAACACCATCAGCACCACCCACTTGAGGTCGTCCAGATCCAGTTCGTCCTGATCCAGCGCCATGGCGCGGTCCAGCACCAACTCGCGCTGGTCGGCGTCGAGAATGCGGTGTTGCTCGAGGAACAGCAGAAACCCGCGGCAGTCGACATCGAGCTTGTCCAGCTCCGGCCCGTGATAGATACGCACCGGTCCATCGACATGCGGCCGCGCGACGCTGGGCCGCTGCTCGGAAAGCGCGTCCAGCCAATCGAAGGCCTTGCTGATTTCTGCGGGACTAAAACCGGCCTGGATCAGGCCATTTTGAAGCGAGTCACGGTCACGGACCAGGTCCGCGTCTTCGCTGAAGTAATGTTCAAACAGGTACAGCAGTACATCGAGAATGCTCTCTTTCATTGCCCTCGGCCTGCGTCGCGCGACGCTGTGGAGGTGAAGAAACTAAGGATTGCGGGTATAGCGACCGTGCTCGGTGACCACGTCTCCCTCCAGTTCCATGATGAGCAGCATGGAGGACAGCGCGGCGGCCGTCAATCCGGTGCGCTGCACCAATGAATCCATAGGGGTTGGGTCGTGGCCCAGCGCTTGCCACAAGCGCTGGTAGTCGGGATCGGAGCGGGCGGGACCGGCGCCAGCACTGGTGGTTGCCTTGCTGGGCAATTCAGTGGGGGCGGCCAGGCGCTCGCGCAAGGCGCTGGCCAATTCGCCAGACAGCTGGCCCAGTCCTTCGATGACCTGTGCAGGCTCCTGCGCCAGCGTGGCGCCCTGCCGGATCAGGTGATGGCAGCCGCGCGCGAGCGGATTGTGCAGCGAGCCGGGGAGGGCGAACACCTCGCGCCCTGCTTCGGCCGCCAGCCGGGCGGTAATCAGTGCGCCCGAACGCATCGCCGCTTCGACCACCAGCGTCCCCAGTGCCAGCCCGGCAATGATCCGGTTGCGGGCCGGAAAGTGCGCCGCGACCGGAGCAGTGCCAGGCAGATATTCGCTGACCACCGCGCCGCGTTCGGCGATGCGATCGCGCAAGCCTTGGTGCCGCTCGGGATAGGCGACATCGACACCTGTGCCGACCACCGCCACGGTGATGCCGTCGTGCTGGGCCAATGCGGCCTCGTGTGCGATCGCATCCACGCCGGCGGCCATGCCGCTGACGATGCTCAGCCCGGCGCAGGCCAGGCTGGAGGCGAATGCGCGGGTATGGTCGCGGCCGCCGGCAGTGGCCGAGCGGCTGCCGACCACCGCCACGCCCGGGTGCCAGAGGACATTGGGGTCGCCGTCCACGAACAAGGCCATCGGCGGATTGGCGATATGCCGCAACAGGGCCGGGTAATCCGGATCGCACCAGCCGATCAGGTGGTGGCCGGGCTGTTCGCACCAGCGCAGCCCGGCCTCCAGCGCCTGTGGATCGGGGCCCTGCAGCAGCGCAGCCTGCACCTCATCGCAACCAGCGGCGCGCCACGCCCCAGGCCCGGCTGCCAGCATTTCGGACGCTGACCCGTACGAGGTCAGCAATTTTCGGCGCGGCGGGCTGCGGCCGCCTGCCAGCAGCAGGATGAGCAGTGCGCGCAGGTCGGGAGCGGTTTGGGCCATACACCCAGGCTAGGCCGCAAACGACGACGGCGCCCTCGGGCGCCGTCGCGTTGGTGCATCGGATCTTTCGCTTATTGCGCGTCAGGATGCTTGACGAAATAGCCCAGGCCGGTCGGCTTGACGCTTTCCATCACCAGCGCATAGCTGACCTTGTCGAAGGTGCGGAACACCATCGCATGCGAGGCGTACTCGTCGGGCAGGCCGACGGTGGAGCCGGACGGGCCGCTGAAATCGTCGTCGGTCCGCGAGAAGCGCGAGTGCTTGACGCGGTCGCTGACCGTGCGGCCCTTGCGCCAGATCGAGAACACCGTGCCGTTGTTGATGCCTTCGCGGGCGCCGCCGGAGATGGCGATCACATCGCGCGTGCCGCCGACGGTGAAGGCATCGGCGATGGCCAGCACGCGCAGTTCGGTCTGCAGCGCCTGTTCCGACGGCGGATGCGGGATGAACTGCAGATCGTACGGCTGCGCTTCGACCGCAACGATGCGATCGCCAGCGCGCACTTCGCGGCCGCTGTCCTGCAACAGCAGGGTCGCCGCCTTGGAGTTGCCGCCTGCCGCGCTGCGGGTGATGGTGCCGACATTGACCTGCGCCATCTCGTAGCCGAGGAACTCGCGGCGCGTGCTCGGCGCGATGAAGTTCTTCCAGATGTTGCCCGAGCCGGCGGTGATGTTGCCGGCCATGTCCAGATCTTCGTTGTGCTTGGGCAGGCTGAACTTCACGGTCGGGCGAACCACCGCAAAGCGCTGGCCCGGCTGCGCGTTTTCCAGGCCGACCACGTAGGCGACCTGGCCGGTGGTGGCACGCGTGCGTCCGCCTTCCAGACCCACCACATACGGCAACTGGTCGAAATCGTCGACCACGCGCAGGTTCTTCAGGAACGGCTCGACGTCGGCCAGCGGAATGGCGTTGATCGGCGCTTCCTGGCGCGGGCCGGGCTGGATCGTGCCTTTGCCGACCCGGTCCAGATAGGCCAGGCTGATCACGTCACCCGGATAGATCAGGTGCGGATTCTGAATCTGCGGATTGGCTTGCCAGATTTCCGGCCACAGCCATGGTTTTTGCAGGAAACGCCCAGCGATGTCCCACAAGGTATCGCCCTTGCGGACCACATAGGTGTCTGGATGCTCGCCCACCGCTTGCGCGGCAGCGTAGGTCGCGACGGTCAGCATCGCCGCAGCGACGACCGTACGAAGTCGGTTCAACATAGGTGCCTTCTTGCCTGATTCCCCAACAGGTCTGCGCACTATAGTCTAGAAACCGGGGCGTCACGCAAGCATTGCGCTAGAATGACAGCGTCTTGCCGGCGCCGCGCCGGTGTTTCCAGACGGGTAACCCCATGGCTTTGCTCCCAATTCTTGAGTTTCCCGACCCGCGGCTGCGCACCAAGGCGGTGCCGGTCGATGCTGCCGAGGTCACCAGCCAGGCGTTCCAGACGCTGCTGGACGACATGTTCCAGACCATGTACGAGGCGCCAGGCATTGGCCTGGCCGCCAGTCAGGTGGACGTGCACAAGCGATTCATGGTGATCGACATCAGCGACGAGAAAAACCTGCCGCAGGTGTTCGTCAACCCCGAGATCGTGAGCAAACAGGGCGAGCAGCTGTATCAGGAAGGCTGCCTGTCGGTGCCCGGCATCTATGCCGATGTCAGCCGCGCCGACGCGATCACCGTGCGTTATCTCGACCGCCAGGGCCAGGCGCAGGAACTGCAGGCCGACGGGCTGCTGGCCGTGTGCATCCAGCACGAGATGGACCACCTGGACGGCAAGCTGTTCGTGGATTATCTCTCGCCGCTCAAGCGCGAAATGGTGCGCAAGAAGCTGGCCAAACAGCGCAAGCATGTGGCTTGAGGGCCGGGATTGGGAATTGCGGATTCTGGATTGGCAAAAGCGGGTTTTTGCAGTGTTTTGAATCTGCTGGTGTCGAATCCTCGAATGCGAAGTCTGCTGCGATCTGGCTCGTGGGCTTTGCCCGCGCATCGCGATACCGGCCCGTCTGTAGACGGATGGTCTCAAAGATCGGGATTCGGGATTGGATAAGGCACTGCCGTAGCAGGCATCGAATTGCCGGCTGCGATTCCCGCCTCGCGCTCGATGGTGACGGGCAACGCCGGTTCTGGCGCCAGGTTTCCAAATCCCCCACAAATCTGCTCCTACCTCTCAGCTCCACGCCATTCGCGCCCCGGCCAGCACACCTGCCGTTGCGAATCCCTACTCCCGAATCCCGACTCCCAGCCTTATGAGAATCATCTTCGCCGGTACGCCGGATTTTGCCGTTCCGTCGCTACGTGCCGCCGCGCAGCGGCATGAGGTGGTGGCGGTGTACACGCAGCCGGATCGCCCCGCCGGGCGTGGCCGCGGGTTGACGCCCTCGCCGGTCAAGCTGGAGGCGATCGTGCGCGGCATTCCGGTGTTCCAGCCGCAGACGCTGCGTTCGCCCGAAGCATTGGCGACGTTGCGCAAGCTGGATGCGGACCTGATGGTGGTGGTGGCTTACGGGTTGATCCTGCCAAAGGCAGTGCTGGCCGCGCCGACGCACGGCTGCTGGAATGTGCATGCCTCGTTGCTGCCGCGCTGGCGTGGCGCCGCGCCGATCCAGCGTGCGATCGAGGCCGGCGACACCGAGACCGGGGTGTGCCTGATGCAGATGGAAGCCGGGTTGGACACCGGCCCGGTGCTGCTGTCGCAGCGCATCGAAATTGGCGAGCAGGAAACCGGTGGGCAGCTGCACGACCGGCTGGCCGCGCTGGGCGCGCAAGTGCTGTCCGATGGCCTGGGTCTGTTGCGCGCCGGCATCCGTCCGGTGGCGCAACCGCAGCCGGCCGACGGGGTGACCTATGCGCACAAGCTGGACAAGGCGCAGGCGCGGCTGGATTGGGCGCAGCCGGCGCAGGAACTGGCGCGGCGCGTGCGGGCGTTCAACCCGTGGCCGGTGGCCGAGGCGATCCTGGCGGGCGAGCGCGTGCGCCTGCATGGCGCGGTGGCGCTTGAACTGGCCCATCAACACCCCCCGGGCACCCTGCTGGCGGCCAGCAAGCAGGGCATCGATATCGCCTGCGGTGAGGGTGCGCTGCGGGTGCGCGTGCTCCAGCGCGAGGGCGGCAAGGCGATCACCGCCGCCGATTACCTCAACGCGCGACGCGACCTGCCGGCGCTGCGCTGATGTCGGCCGATACCGCAACCGCCGGCGTTGCCTCGCGCCTGGCCGCCGCACGCGTGCTGACGGCGGTGTTCGATCAGGGCCGGTCGTTGAAGGCCGAACTTGCCGCCACCTTGCCCGGCATCGGCGATCCGCGCGATCGTGCGCTGGTGGAGGCGATCTGCTTTGCGGTCATTCGCCGGCGTCCGGCCTATGACGTCGCGTTGCGGCAATGGCTGGAACGTGCGTTGCCGCCCCGCGATGCCGAACTCAAGGCGCTGCTGATGGTCGGTTTCGCCCAACTCGACGTGCTGCAGCTGCCCGCGCACGCCGCGTTGTCGGCCACGGTGGATGCGTGCCGCGCATTGGGCCGGCCCCGTCAGGCCGGCATGGTCAACGCGATCTTGCGGCGCGCCCAGCGTGAAGGATTTCCGGCGGTGGCCGACGATGCCGGTTGGCCGTCGTGGCTGCGCAAGCAGCTGCGCGCGGACTGGGGCGATCGTGCCGAAGCCATTTTTACCGCCAGTGCGCAGATGGCGCCGATGTGGCTGCGCGTGCAGCGTTCGCGCACCGACCCTGCGAGGTATGTCGCACGACTGGCCGAAGTGGATATCGTCGCGCACACCGACGCGGTACTGCCGGATGCGGTGCGCCTGCACAACGCCGTGCCGGTGAGCCAGTTGCCGGGCTTTGCCGACGGCGATGTTTCGGTGCAGGACGGCTCTGCCCAGCAGGTGGCCGATGCGTTGACCCTGGCGCCGTCGGCACGCGTGCTCGATGCCTGCGCGGCGCCGGGCGGCAAGGCGGCGCATCTGCTGGAGCGCCACCCCGGCTTGCAGCTCACTGCGCTGGATGTGGATGCGCGCCGCCTGGAGCGCGTGCAGCAGACCTTGCAGCGCACAGTCCCCGACGCGCAGGTTGCATTGCAGGCGGCCGACACCGCCGATCCGGACGCGTGGTGGGACGGCCGGCCGTTCGATGCGGTGCTGCTGGACGCGCCATGTTCGGCCACCGGCGTGGTGCGTCGTCAACCGGATGTGCTGCTGCACCGGCGCGCCGACGATATCGATGCGCTGTGCGCGCTGCAGGCGCGGCTACTGGATGCGACCTGGCGCACGCTGCGCCCGGGCGGACAATTGCTGTACACCACCTGCTCGCTGTTGGCGCGCGAGAACCAGGCGCAGGTCGAGGCATTCCTGCAGCGCACTCCCGATGCACAGGCGCAGCCCTTGGGTGCGCAGTTCGGGCATGCCGCCGGCGCCGGACGTCAGCGGTTTCCAGGCGAGACGCACTGCGACGGATTTTTCTACGCGCTTTTGCTAAAAGCCTCCTGATCGCGCGAAGTCCAGCGCTCCACCTTCTGCGTCCGACTGCCGCCCGACATGTTCAAGAATCGCGCTTCCACCGATGTCTGGTTGCTGGCCATGACCGCCGTGCTGGTGATTGGAGCCGGCCTGGGTTTGCGTGACCCGTGGCCGGCGGACGAGCCGCGCTTTGCGCTGGTGGCCAAGCAGATGGTGTTGAGCGGCGACTGGTTGTTCCCGCATCGCGGCAACGAGCTGTATTCGGACAAGCCACCGATGCTGATGTGGCTGCAGGCGCTGTTCTACACGCTGCTGGGCAATTGGCGGGTGGCGTTCCTGCTGCCGTCGTTGCTGGCCGCGTTGGGCACATTGGCCTGCGTCTACGATCTGGGCCGGCGGCTGTGGACCCGGCGCGTGGGCGTGTATGCGGCCTGGATGCTGCTGTTTACGCTGCACTTCACCTTTCAGGCCAAGAAGGCGCAGATCGACCCGCTGGTGGTGTTCTGGATCACCCTGGCCAATTACGGCTTGTTGCGGCATCTGCTGATGGGTCCGGCCTGGCGCTGGTGGACGCTGGGCTGGTTCGCCGCCGGGTTGGGCGTGATCACCAAGGGCGTTGGCATCATCGCGCTGCTGCTGCTGATCCCGGCCGGGATTGCAGCGGCGCGCGGCTGGCCGGGCGTGCGCGTGCACGTGCGCGACCGGCGCTTCTGGCTGGGGCCGCTGTTCTTCTTCGGGGCGATCGCGCTGTGGTTCGTGCCGATGATGGTGACCGCGCTGACCGCCGGCCAGCCCGAGTACCGCGTGTATCTCAACGACATCCTGCTGCGCCAGACCGCCAAGCGCTACGCCAACTCCTGGGATCATGCGCAGCCGGTCTGGTACCACCTGCAAAGCATGGCCACGATGTGGCTGCCGACCATCCTGCTGCTGCCGTGGGCGATTCCGGCGTGGCGGCGCCGGCTGAAGCGACGCGATCCGCGCTATCTGCTGCTGCTGGCCTGGTGGCTGCTGGTGCTGGTGTTCTTCACCATTCCCAGCGGCAAGCGCGATGTGTACATCCTGCCGGCGCTGCCGATGTTCTGCCTGGCGCTGGCGCCGCTGGTGCCGGGCCTGCTGCGCCGGGCTGGCGTGCAGCGGCTGCTGTTCGGGTTCGGGCTGCTGTTGGCAGTGGCGTTCAGCGCGGGCGGCGTGGCGATGCTGATCGGCCACCCGGGCTTCGAGCAGAAGATCATGGACAGCCGCGGGGTCGGCAGCGAAGCCACCGACCCGCTGGGCTGGCTGCTGCTGGCGGTGGGTAGCTGGGGCATCGCCAGCCTGCTGCTGATGCGCGTGCGCCGCTCCGCGTTCGCGGTGGTTTCGCTGCTTGGCGCGTGGTGGGTGGCGTTCGGGCTGGTGTGTTACCCGATCTTCAACGATTCCAGTTCGGCCGGTGCGGTGATGCGCGAGGCCGGGCGCCGCATCGGCCCGGATGCGCAACTCGGGCTGGTGGCGTGGAAGGAGCAGAACCTGCTGATGGCCGACCGGCCTGCGCAGACCTTCGGCTTCAAGGTGCCGTGGGAAGCCCAATTGCAGCGCGGCGTGGCCTGGCAGGCAGAGCAACCCGGCCAGCGCTGGCTGATGGCACAGGAGACCGCATTGCTGGCCTGCGTGGATCGCAGCCGCAGCCAGTTGGTGGGCGTGGCCAATCGCCGGCGCTGGTGGTTGGTGCCGTCCGATGCCGTGCGTGGCCCCTGCGTGGCCAGCTCCAGCGAGCGTGCGGTGGAAGCAAAGGAGCAGGGCAACCTGGATACCGAATGAGCCGGCCGACTCCACCGGCACACGCGCGTGCCAGGTGCCATTGGCACGGCGTCAATGCAGCGGCCGGTCGCTGTCTAGCAGGGATTCATGCGTCGCATCGTTAGCTTGGCCGGCGCTGCCGAAGCCCGCGCACTGCGTCGCCCCCCTTTTCCCACCGATTTTGTAGATGAATTCCTTGCGTCCCCAACCCGCGTCACTGTCGCCCTCTGCCCCGACCACCTCGCGGGCAGGCGTGCGCATTGCCGAGCTGGGCGCGTTCGCATTGACTGCGCTGGTGGTGAGCATGCCGAGCGGGTTGCTGCCGTTCGGCCTGTGCCTGCTGCTTGGTTCGTTGATGGGCTGGCGCAGCTTGCGTGAGGCCATTGCCGCGCGCGAGTGGTCGTTGCGCGTGGTGGGCTGGCTGACGGTGGCGGTGATTGCGATGTCGCTGCTGTCGATCGCGTTGTTCGAGCACGGGCTGCGCGATGTGGGCAATCGCTCGCGCTTCCTGGTGCTGCCTTGGGCGGCGCTGTGGGCCTATGCGTTGCAGCCGCGCCAGCTGTGGTTGTGGCGCGGTGCCTTGGTCGGCGTGTTTGCGGCCATGCTGATCGCGCTGCTGCAGGTGATGAACGGTGCCGACCGCGCCGAAGGCTTCACCAATGCCATTGTGTTTGCCGATATCGTGCTGATGTTGCTGGTGGTGGCGGTGTTCTGCCGCCCGCTCGGCAGCGTGCGCTGGCTGGTGGGCGCTGGGGTCGCCACCGTGGTGGTGATCGTGCTCAGCGGCAGCCGCGGGGTGTGGCTGGCGATGCTGGCCACGCTGGGCGTGCTGATCTGGGGTGCGCCCTGGCACAGCACGCGCGTGCGCCTGCTGACCTTCATCGGCGGCGCGGTGCTGGCGGTGGGCGTCGCGCTCAGCGTGCCGGCGCTGACCGACCAGATGCGCCTGGGCGAATTGCAGCGTGACCTGCAGCGTTACGAAGTGGGCGACACCGATTCGTCGGCCGGTGCCCGTATCGAACGCCTGCATGTGGCTTGGGACACGGTGACGGCGCATCCGCTGACCGGTGTGGGCGTTGGGCGTTTCGACGATGCGATGCACGACCTGCCGGCCTGTGCCGCCGACCCGTCGTTGTTCCGTTGCCAGTTGGGGCATGCGCACAACGATCTGGCCGAATGGAGTGCCACCCAGGGCGTGCCCGGGCTGTTGCTGCTGCTTGCCGTCTACGGCGTGCCGCTGTGGATGTTCGTGCGACTGCATCGGCGCAGCGGGCAGCAGCAGTTCCGCGGCCCGGCGGCGGCCGGGGTGATGCTCGTGATCAGTTATGCCTTGTGCGGCCTGACCCAATCGATGTTCGCGCACCAGGTGGCGGCGAGCTTCTACACGGCCATGGTCGGCGTGCTGGTGGGTCTGTCGGCGCGGCAGGCGCAACAGGTGCAGTCGGACGTGGCACGCGCTCGATAGCGGCGGATGATCCACCGGCTGCATGTGGCGCATGCCCCGGCAGCGCGCTTTCGGTGCCTGGGCACACGCCCGTGCACAAACAGAAGGGGGGCGGTCGTTGCCGGAGTCGGCATGCGTTGGCTTTCACAGACCGACTTCCACGCACCGTTGGCGCGTTCGCAGCAGCGTGGCTGCAGCTCTCGAGGTTTTTTATCTGTTCTTATTCGCTGCGCCGATCCGGTGCGCGCGGCGGGTCCTGCACCGGCTGATCGTTTTGCAGCAGCCACAACATGATGGTCTTCTGGCGGACGTAGTTGGCGCGCACATAGGCGTAGATCAGCCCATGCCAGCCATCGCGAAAGCCGCCGCGCAACAGGTAGCCGCGCCAGAAGCGCCAGGCCGGCGCCAGCACCAGCTTGCTCCAGGTGGCGCGTTTGCCGCGTGCATGTTCGTGCTCGGCCATCATCTGCGCGTAGCGCTGGGTCTTGGCCAGCTGCTGCATCAGCGAGCGGTACGGGTAATGGATCAGATCGCCCGCCAAGGTCTCCACGGGGCCATCCACGCTGGCCGCCTCGTGGATCTCGCGCTTGCCGCGCCAGCCTCCGCGACGGCGATCGAACAAGCGCAGCACCCGGTCCGGATACGCATTGCCGTGGCGCAGGAAGCGACCGAAGTAGTCGGACAGGCGTGCGAAGCGGTAGCCGGCCGCCGTGGCGAAACCGGCGTCGCGCGCAGCGATGATCGCCGCGCGCAGGGCATCGCTGACGCGTTCGTCGGCGTCCAGGCACAACACCCAGTCGTGGCTGGCTTGTGCCACGCAGAATGCCTTCTGGCTGCGGTAGCCATCGAAGGTGCGTTGCAGCACGCGCGCGCCGTGTGCGCTGGCGATGGCGGTGGTGGCATCGGTGGAGCCGGAGTCCACCACCACGATCTCGTCGCAGAACGCCAGCGAGGCCAGACAGTCGCGTAGGCGATCGGCCTCGTTGAACGCGATAATGCAGGCGCTGATGCGCGGCCGTTCGTCGGGTGCGGTCGAAGAGGACATGTGATGGCCGATTACCTGCTGTTCGCAACGGAGCGTTACGCGTTGCCTATTCTGGCGCCATTGGCGCAGGCGTTACAGGGCTGCGGGCAAGTGGTGTCGGCCTGGTTCGAAGGTGGCGCGCGCGGGCTGGCGCTGCCGGGCGTGCGCGAGGTTGGCCTGCGCGAGGCGCTGGCGCTGCGCCCGCGTGCGGTATTCAGTGCCGCCAACTGGGTGCCGCCGTTTGTGTCGGGCGCGAAAGTGCAGCTGTTTCACGGTTTCAATGTGCAAAAGCGCGAGGACAACCGCGGCCATTTCCGGGTGCGTGGCCTGTTCGATCTGTACTGCACGCAAGGCCCCGCCACCACCGCGCCGTTCCGCGCGCTGGCGCAGCGCGAGGGCCATTTTGCCGTGGTGGAAACCGGCTGGCCCAAGCTCGACCCGGTCTTTCGCGACGATGGCGGCCGCAGCGCGGCCTTGCGTGCACCGGCCGCCGGCCGCCCGGTGATCCTGTTCGGTTCCACCTTTACCGAGCGCCTGAGCGCGGCGCCCGCACTCTACGACGAGATCGCCGCCGACATCGCGCGCGGCGCGCATTACTGGTTGCTGACCTTGCACCCGAAGTGCGCGCAGGAATTGTTCGATCGCTATCGCGCACTGGCAGGCGCCAACGCACGCTTCATCGAACCCGAAGAGGTCATGGCCGCGCAACGTGCGGCCGATGTGCTGGTTTCCGATACCTCGTCGATCGTGTCCGAGTTCGTGGTGCAGCACAAACCGGTGGTGACCTTTCGCAACCGTGTGCCGCAGCCGCACATGCTCGACTTCCGGCAGGCAGAGCACTTGCCGCAGCAGCTGGCGCGCGCGCTGGCGCCGGATGCGGCTTTGCGTAGCGCGCTTGCCAGTTATGCCGATGCGATTCACCCGTATCGCGACGGGCATTCTTCCGAGCGGGTGATTGCCGCCACTGAAGACTTCATTGCCGGCAAGCTCGGCGGGCTGCGTCGCAAACCGCTGGGTGCAGTGTGGCGCGGGTTGCAGATCCGTCGCGAGTTGGGCTACTGGGGGCCGGCGCAGCGCTGAGCGCGATCAGCGGCAACGAGCGGGTGGTGATGATCGGCGACGTTTTGCCGAACTTACGTCCTTGTCATTGATCAGACCACTGACCCGGATTGCGACTGACGAGCAGCACCAAGGCTGATCGCGGATGTTGATCAGTGCAACTACTGAGCGCTAACGCTGATCACCAGCGCAGCTTGCGCCGTGCCAGCGCGGCACCGAGTTGCGCCTGCAGCGCCTGCGCCTGGGCAAGCGGCACAAAGCGCAGCCGCAATGCCGGGCCGGTGGCACTGGCGCCGGCTGTATCCAGCCATAGCGTGGCGGTGCCGGATAGGCGATCCAGCGGCGAGCGCTGCAGTTGCAGCGCCTGCAACTTGTCCAGCTCGGCCAGCCGCCACCAGCGCTTCCACCAGCCGCCGCGCACCGCAACGTAACGCGCATCCACCGCATAGGCCATGCGCTGCACCTGACGCTGCGCCTTGAACGCGCTCCACGGCAGCCACACCAGCAACCACAAGGCCTGGCTGCCGAGCTGCCACGCCAGGCCCGCCGTCAGCGGCAGCAGCATCAGCGCGGCAGGCAGACTCAATCGCCACCAGCAATGCGTGGCGATCGTCTGCCACTGCGTCGGCGGCCAGGCGATGCCTGGCAGCAGGCGTTGCAGCAAGGCGTCGCACTGTTGCGGGTCGGCAATGGGCGCGAGTTCTTTCAACGCGCTGCCGTGGGTGTCGCCAGTGCCGGCCACTGCGGTGTCCACCCGCAACTGGCGACGGCCGAACAGGCGATGCAGCAGGCCCTCGTACAACGTCCACGACTGGATCCGCCGCAACGCCACGCTGCTGCGGATCCGCGTCAGCAGCCCGCGCTCCACGGTGAGGCGACGCTCGGATTCGCTCAGGTGGAAGCCGTGGTACTGGGTCACCGCCAGGGCGACCGACAGCGCGCGCATCGCCAGCAACAGGGCGAGTGTGGCGAGGATCGCCAGCGTTGCCGTGACCGCGACGCCGGGATGGATCTGGCTGACGTAGCGATAGGCCAGCTCGCCGTTATGCTCGACGAAATTGGACACCGTGCGGCGCGGAATCATCTGGTAGATCACGCCAAAGCCGGCCGCCACCACCACCATGCCGCGATTGGAGATCAGGCCCAGCCGGATGACCTCGGCCATCGGCAGGCGCAGCAGGCTGCCGCTGTCTTCCTCGATTTGCGGCGCCGGCACGCCTGCCTCGGTTGCACGGCGCCGTATCAGATCTTCCAGCGCAAGCGCCTGATCCAGCCGCAGCACGCGCATTTCCGCTTCCGGCTTGTGCCCACCGGCCGATTCCAGCCGCACCTCGGCCACGCCGGCCAGACGGTGCAGCAGCGATTGATGCACCACCACGTTATGGATGCGCGCAAACGGAATATCGCGCCGGCTGCGTTCCAGCAGGCCACTGCGAATGGCTACGCTATCGCTGCCGATCCGGTAGCGGTAGGTGAAGTAGCGCAGCACCGAAATCGCAACCAGCACCGCAATCACCACCCCGGTGGCGATCTGGTCGGCAACATCGCGATTGCCGTCGCGGCTGCCGAACAGGATCAGTGCAGCCAGCGGAATCAGGAACTGACGGATCTGCTGCAGCAACACGAACACCCACGACAACGGATGCAGGCGCTGCTCGTCGTTGCCGGGATGTGCAACGGCACTCATAGCGCGTCGTCGTCGTGATCGAGCTGCCGGGCCAGGCGGTCGCGCAGGCGCTCGGCGTCGTGTTGATCCAGCCCCGACAACGCCACCGCGTTGAGCCGGCTGCCGGCGGTGTGCACCACCAACGTGGTCAGGCCGGTGGCGCGTTCGATCGGCCCGCGGCGCAGGTCCACATGCTGCACGCGCGAAATCGGAACGCGCGTATCGCTTTGCCATAGATGGCCGCGCTGTAGCGCCAGGCCGTGCTGATCGAGTTTCCAATGTGTCAGCCGATGCCGTTTGACCGCCAGCCATGCGCCGAGCAGGGCAATGACCGCGGTCACGCCCAGCGCCATCGGCCAGTAACGCCAGGCGTGCAGCCAGACAATCGTGACGCCGGCTGCGATCAGGCCTGCACATCCGCCGCCGAGTGCGCCATTGATCGCCGCCACATACGCACCGCGGCGCGGCAGCGACTGCCACTGGCCGTGCGTCACGGCTGGGGTTTGTGCCGGAGCGGGCTGGACCATGACGTCGGGGTGCGGCGGTGGAGCGTCGTGCACGTGGCTGGCCTGCAGAAGCGGTGCGCAAGCATAGCCGGCTGCCCAGTGCAGGCGCACCCGGCGCCGGGCGCGTTATTGCGCGGCCAGGATCAACGCATCCACATCCAGCGCGTGGCCGGCGCGTGCGGCCTTGGTGCGCAGGTACTGCTCGTTTTCGGCGGTGATGTCGCCGGTGATCGCGATGCGGTCTTCGACCACGATGCCGGCCGCGCGCAGGCGCTCGGCCTTGGCCGGGTTATTGGTCAGCAGCCGGATCCGGCTGATGCCCAGCCCGCGCAGCATCGCCACCGCACTGCCGTAGCGGCGCTCGTCCGGACCAAAGCCCAATTGCGCGTCGGCATCGATGGTGTCCAGGCCCGCATGCTGATAGCCGTAGGCGCGCATCTTGGCGGCGATGCCGGTGCCGCGACCTTCCTGGTCCAGATACAGCAGTACGCCGCCACCGAGCTCCTTCAGCTTGGCCAGGCCGTGCCGCAGCTGGTCGCCGCAATCGCATTTGAGCGAGCCGAACAGGTCGCCGGTGAGGCACGACGAATGCACGCGCACGGGCACGGCAGTGCCCAGGTCAGGCTGGCCGACCACGATCGCCACCTGATCGCGTTGCGCCACGCCGCCGCGAAACACCACGAACTCGCTCATGCCCAGGCCGCGCAGCGGCACCGGAGTGCGGGTCACCAACTCGTAGCCGGCAGCCGCGGAGGTGGCACAGCCGCGGCTCAGATCGTCCAGCGCCAGCGACTGGCAGCCGGCGAACGCGGCATGGTCGTGCACCTCGCGCAGCTCCACCGCCAGCAGTGCCGGCAGCAGCAGGCCAAGCCGCGCGATCTCCACGCCGCCGGCATCCAGCGCATCGCCGGCCGTCCACTGCGCGGGCACCGGGGTGTCGCGCAGGTAGGCCAGCGCGGCGAGCTGGTCGTAGCTGTGATCGAGCAAGCCCACGCGCGCGCCCTGCGGCGCACTCAGCCCCAGCACATGGGCGCGGGTGGGCGTCACGAAGAGATAGTGGCGTCCCCGCGCGGCGCGGGCGAAAGCCGCATACGACTGCGCCGTGCTGCTATCCAGCGCCAGCACCGCACGCGCCTGCCCATCCGCCGCCGTCAGCAGGACCGGGCGCCCGGCGCGCAGTTCGGAGGCGGCGCGCTCACAGCGAATGGCCGCCGGATCGCCGAAGGCCTGTGCGCTGGGGGAGGGGAGGGGGCTGCTCATGCACGACTCCAAATGGGGATTGCCACGGCCGCTTCAAGGCGGACGCCGCCGCGGTCACTGCCTGATCGCATCTGCCCATTGTCGCGCGCCTGGCAACAGGCAGTCGCCACAACCGGGTAGAACGCTGCATCCAGCCGCTGCCGATTGAGTGGGCGGCCTGGGCCGCTTGGTTGCCCTGCGGCCCGCGTTGTTCAGGGTGCGGCAATGCTTTCTAATCGGGCCACCTCCATGTTCGTCGGGCCCCATGCACATTGTCGATTGCAGCCACGCGCGCCATGCCAGTGCCATCCTGGACATCTTCAACGAAGCCATCGCCAATTCCACCGCACTGTACGACTACCGTCCCCGGCCACCGGAGAGCATGGTCGGCTGGTTCGCCACCAAGCAGGCGGGCGGCTTTCCGGTGATCGGCGTGGAGCACGACGACGGCACCCTGATGGGCTTTGCCAGCTACGGCACCTTTCGCGCCTGGCCCGCCTTCAAGTACAGCGTCGAGCATTCGATCTACGTGCATCGCGACCATCGCGGCAAGGGCCTGGGACGTCTGCTGCTGCAGGCCCTGATCGCAGCGGCGCAAGTGCGCGGCGTGCACGTGCTGGTGGGCGGCATCGATGCCAGCAACCAGGCCAGCATCGCGTTGCACGAACAGTTCGGTTTCACCCACGCCGGCACCGTGCGCGAAGCCGGTTTCAAGTTCGGGCGCTGGCTGGACCTGGCGTTCTACCAACGCATCCTGGACACACCTGCCGATCCGCACGACGACTGAGCTCGGTCGCTAGTGCGGATGCCGCTCGGTCGCATACGGGTTGGCCTCGCCGCTGCCCGGCGGACGCAAGGTGTAGCGCTTGTAGGTCCACTGATATTGCGCCGGGTCGCGCCGGGCGATCTGTTCGATGCCGGCGTTGAGCGCGCTGGCCGCACGCACCGGGTCCGCATCGGCCACTGCCGGGTCGGCCGGTTGCACATGCAGCGCGAACTGCAGATCGTCGCCGGCACGCTCGCACCAGCCGTACAACACGATCGCCCCGGTCCGCTCGGCCAGCCGGTTGACCAAGGTCATGGTCAAGGCCGGAATGCCGAAGAACGGCGCGAACACGCCATCGCCCATCTTCGGTTGCTGGTCGGGCAGGATGCCGACCGCGCCGCCGTCCTTGAGCACCTTGAACAACTGCCGCACCGCCGGGCCTTCGGCGCGCACCTGGCGCACGTTGTCGCCACCACGTGCCAGCTGCAGGAAGCCATCCACCGCCTCGGACTCCGGCGGCCGGTAGACAATCGCGATTGGCCCGCGTTCGGACAGCCACTGGTTGAGCAATTCCCAGTTGCCGAAATGCGGCGCCGCCACGATGACCCCGCGCCCGGAGGCCAGCGCGGCGTCGTAGAGTTCCTGGCCGTTGCGCTGCAGGCGCGCCAGGTTCTCCGCCGGCGGGCGGGTCCAGGTGCGCAGCACTTCCAGCGTCTGCCGCGCGGTCGATTGCAGGATCTGCGCATGCAAGCGCGCGCGCTGCTCGGCGCTCAGTTCCGGATATGCCAGCTCCAGATTGCGGCGCGCCACGCGTGATTCGCGTGCATTGAGCTTGCGCCAGCTCCAGGCCAGCGTGTCGGCCACGCGCTTGAGCAACGGCCACGGCAAGCGGCCCACGGTGGCGGCGGTGGCATACAACAGGCGAGCGCGAACATCAGGTGTCATCGGCGCAATTCTAAACAGCGCAGACCACGAAGGCCCGCGCGTGACAGTGCCGGCAGCGCTGGGCATGCTGCGCGGCACAGTTTGCCGCCCGAGAATGCCCATGCTTGCACTGATCCAGCGCGTCACCCGCGCCGCCGTCACGGTCGATGACCAGATCGTCGGGCAGATCGGCCCCGGGCTGCTGGCGCTGATCGGCGTGGAGCCCGGCGACAGCGACGCGCAGATCCGGCGCCTGGCCGAGCGGCTGCTGAGCTACCGGGTATTCGGCGACGACGCCGGCAAGATGAACCGCTCACTCACCGATACCGGCGGCGGCCTGCTGCTGGTCAGCCAGTTCACCCTGGCTGCGGACACCAGTTCCGGCAACCGCCCAGGCTTCAGCACCGCCGCGCCACCACTGGAGGCTGAACCGGCGTTCAATCAATTGGTGGCGATCTGCCGCGAAAAACATCGCGGTGGGGTGGAAACCGGGCGTTTTGGTGCCCATATGGTTGTCGACCTGGTCAACGATGGCCCGGTGACCTTCCTTCTCAGACCCTAGATACACCACGTCCACCAGCGGTCCCGTCTTGAATCCGGCAGACCGGGCTTCACGCTGGTATAATGCTAGGTTCTCTTTCCAATCTCAAAGCCGGTGGCGCGAGCACTCATGGCCAACGAACGTCCTGCCCAGCAATCCGACATCAAGCTACTGATCAGCAAGGGCCTGGAACAGGGCTATCTGACCTACGCCGAAGTCAATGACCATCTGCCCGACGACCTCGTCGACCCGGAGCAGATCGAAGACATCATCAGCATGATCAACGGCATGGGCATCGATGTCCATGAAGTTGCACCCGATGCCGAAACCCTGTTGCTCAACGATGGCAACACCGGCAACCGCGAGGTTGACGACACCGCCGCCGAAGAAGCTGCCGCCGCGCTGACCGCGCTGGACACCGAAGGTGGCCGCACCACCGACCCGGTGCGTATGTACATGCGCGAAATGGGCACGGTCGAGCTGCTAACCCGCGAAGGCGAAATCGCCATCGCCAAGCGCATCGAAGAAGGCCTCAGCCAGGTCCAGGCCGCATTGGGCGTGTTCCCGCTGTCGACCGAAATGCTGCTGGCCGATTACGAAGCGCACAAGGAAGGCAAGAAGCGTCTGGCCGAGATCGTGGTTGGCTTCAACGACCTGATCGAAGAAGCCGATGCAGCTGCTGCGCTCGCCGCGGCCGGCCCGGTCGCCGTGTCCGACGATGAAGCGGTCGACGAAGACGACGACGAAGACGGCGATGACGAGGCCGCCGAAGAAGAGGCCGGCCCGACCGGTCCGGATCCGGTGGAAGTGGCCACGCGCATGGAGAACCTGGCCAACGAATACGCCAAGTTCAAGAAGGCCTATGCCAAGAACGGCGCCGAGCACAAGCTGGTGGTCAAGGCCCGCGAAGACATGGCCGCCATCTTCACCACGCTCAAGCTGCCGCTGCCGCTGACCGACGCGCTGGTCACCCAGCTGCGTGGCGTGGTCAATGGCATCAAGGATCACGAGCGCAAGGTGCTGCACCTGGCCACCACCGTGGCACGCATGCCGCGCAAGGACTTCATCCGCTCCTGGGAAGGCAACCAGACCAACCTGGAATGGGTGGAAGACGCACTCAAGCGCAAGCAGAAGTGGTCGTCGGCGCTGCGCGACGTCAAGGACCAGATCATCTCCGAGCAGCAGGGCTCGATCGAGATGGAAAAGGCCAACTACCTGACCCTGGGCGAGATCAAGGAAATCAGCCGTGCGATGGCCTATGGCGAAGCCAAGGCGCGCAAGGCCAAGAAGGAAATGGTCGAGGCCAACCTGCGTCTGGTGATCTCCATCGCCAAGAAGTACACCAACCGCGGCCTGCAGTTCCTGGACCTGATCCAGGAAGGCAACATCGGCCTGATGAAGGCCGTGGACAAGTTCGAATACCGTCGCGGTTACAAGTTCTCGACCTATGCCACGTGGTGGATCCGTCAGGCCATCACCCGTTCGATCGCCGATCAGGCGCGCACCATCCGTATCCCGGTGCACATGATCGAAACGATCAACAAGTTGAACCGCATTTCCCGTCAGATGCTCCAGCAGTTCGGCCGCGAGGCCACGCCGGAGGAACTGGCCAAGGAAATGGACATGCCCGAGGACAAGATCCGCAAGGTGATGAAAATCGCCAAAGAGCCGATCTCGATGGAAACCCCGATCGGCGACGACGAGGATTCGCATCTGGGCGACTTCATCGAGGACACCAATGTGGAGTCCCCGATCGACAACACCACCAACATCAATCTCTCCGAAACGGTGCGTGACGTGTTGGCCGGTCTCACCCCGCGCGAGGCGAAGGTGCTGCGCATGCGCTTCGGTATCGACATGAACACCGATCACACGCTGGAAGAGGTCGGTAAGCAGTTCGACGTCACCCGTGAGCGGATTCGTCAGATAGAGGCCAAGGCGTTGCGCAAGCTGCGTCACCCGAGCCGTTCGGAACAGCTGCGCTCGTTTCTGGATATCGACTGATGCCGCGGTCGTAACCGTGCAGTGATCACACAGCAGCCCCGCTCATGCGGGGCTGTTGCGTTATGGCGCAGGCAGTTGGCTATGCTTGGTAGCGGGCAGCGATTGGTCGCATGCAAGGCATGCGTCCGTGAGGTAGCGCCGCGATGTTTCACGTACCGCCGACGAAGCTACACGGCCACGCAACATTAAACCGATGTTTCTGCAAACCTCACGTGGCGTTCTGACCGCGACTTCTAAGTTGGCCGACGAATGGAGACGAGATTGCTTTATGAGCAGGCAAAGCCGCTTTGAAACTACCACGTACCGCGAACACGAGATCCGCGTACGCGCCGAGCAGGCTTCCCCTGATGCCAAGTGGACGCTGTGGGTGGACGTGTACGCGCTCGGCGGCAAGCGCCAGCCGCGTATCGGTTGCAATGGGCTGGCCTATGCGACGTACCAGGAGGCCATTGCGCACGGCTTCCGCGCGGGTCGGCAGCTGATTGATGGGCAGTTTGAGACGGCTGATGCGTGAGGGGCGGGGATTTGGGATTGGTGATTCGGGATTGGTAGGTTTGCTGGGTGCGTCTAGATGACGCGATCACGTGCATCACGCTAGGAAATCTGATGCCAAAGCCCAGCCGCCGCTGGGCTTTTCGTTGTAGGCAGCCGACACGGGATCTCGCGGCAGTGAGCGCTGTATCGCTGCAGGCAGAGGGCGCATAGCAGACACGGCAACGTCCACACAGGTAAACTTTCGCGTCCGCGGCACGGCCCGACATGCTCGCCATCTCGCCGCCAGACACTCGGGCCTATAGCTCAACGGTTAGAGCAGAGGACTCATAATCCTTTGGTTGAAGGTTCGAATCCTTCTGGGCCCACCATAAAATCAAGGGCTTAGCGTATGCCAAGCGCCCTGATTTGAGGCTGCCGGGAAAATTGCCGGGAAAATTAGCTGCGCTTTGGCGGCTTTACCACTGGCAGTGCATGGTCATAGCGACCCGTCGTTGCTGGTGTTACGTGCCCCGCAGCATCTTGTTTGTCGCCCCGGTTGCCAACTGTGTCGGTAATGCCGCGATGCTTGAGGCCATGCAGAGAAAAGCGTTCCTGCTTCGTGATGATCCCTTCGGTCATTGCGAGCGTGATGAATCGTTGCCAGGCACTATCCAGAGATGACTTAGCCATGGGGCTACCAGTCTGTTCAACGAGTAGCCGCCGATCCTCAGCCTTGATAGGGACTGGAAAGTTTCGGCCTTTCTTAGTCCAGATCGCGGTACGCCGCGCTGAGAGGAAATCCCACGCTTCGATCATCTCAGGATCCCACTCGGTAAGCGTGTCGCGTGATCCTTTGCGCCGCTGAGCATGTATGCCTGTTGGCTGATTATGTGTGTCGTTGAGGGTGCACACCTCGATGCCGCGTAGGCGCGCGCTATACGCGAGCACCATGACTGGCGCCAAGTAGCTCGGGCAACTGCCCTTTGTGTGCGGTGGACGGGAGCCGCGTTCACGAGCAAAGGTCAACACCTTGTCAAATGCAGCCGGCGTTGGCATACGGTGCTTCTTCGCTTCGCGTGCTTGCCTCACACCGATGGCTGGATTTGATCTACATAAGCCGACACGCATGCCCCATGCGAGTGTGCGACGTAAGTAGCGGTGAAGGTGATTTGCTTTACTGGGCGTTGCAGGAAGCGCGGGTTGGTGACCGTTGGCAAGCCGCCCCATTGCAAAAACTTCCACGAGTCGCTGGATCACAGGCGTCGTGATGCGATCAACCTGCACCGAGCCTAGTTTCGATCCGTCCTTGCGCAGATAGTCGGCAATGGAGTTGGCATAGCGCTTGTAGTCATCTTGCGTGTCGGTCGCTAGTTCCTTGAACTCCAACGACTCATGGAAGCGATCAAAGAGATAACGCAACGTGCCGCGCACGCCCTTGCCTGCACGTTCCTCAATGATTCCATGCAATTCCGATAGACGAGCTCCAGCGTAGGCCACGGTTTGCTTTCGTCTGTTTCCACCTTCGGGATGCGGCTCGACGACGTACCACCGGCCATCCCCCCAATAAAGGCCGCGCGGGAGCGCGGCCTGGTCAATGTGAGATGGTATGAGGGGATTAAATATGCGCTTGCGGCCTCTTGCCATTACATCAGCTCCTGTTCTGTATCCATCTCGATGTCGTTGTGTTGCTGCAATCCCAGCGCGGCGTTGAGCGCGTCTAGCGTTGTCCAGATACCCCCTCGACCGTCGTATTTGTATCGGATGCCCTGATCATTGGCCCAACGCACGACGGTCGCGGTACGGGGGGAGGGTCCAATCGGTGCGCATAGCCGCCGCAGATCCTCAAACGTAAGTACCTCACCGCTCATGCATCTTGCTCCTTGGTCCACTCCCGCCTGTGCCGCCATTGCTCGCGCATTTCTTCCACGAGCAAGTCAGCAGCGGCATATCCGCGTTGAGCAGCGATGCGGAGCCGTAGCTCTCGCACCTTGGCTGCATCCGTGTAGCCCTGCCGTAGCCAGTGACGCGCCTCGCAAGCCCTGCGAAACCCTTCCATATTTGCGCCATCGATCATCGCTGGTGCGTGCCAGTGAATCGCAGGCCGAGCTGCACCACGTTATGGGCGCGCGGCCGCGGCTCACGAGGGGTGCGGATGCGATGAGCACGCCGCCATTCGGTCATGGCCAACTCGAAGCTGGGGTGCTTCTGCGTGCGCCCACACACGCACTCGATGAAATGCCCGCCGCCCGCCTCGGGGCGGCGGGCGTCAAGCATGTGGCGAGCGAGGTGGCCGTTCGTGCAGGCCGGCAGAGGACTGTCGTGGTCGACCTGACGTTGCGTCACGGTACCTCCAGGCGCAACACGCGCTCGGCGTCCCGAAGATGTTGCGCGGTGTCGGAGTCGATCCGGTCCAACGCCTGGGCGATGGTGTAGCCCATTTCGGCCAGCCAGTCGTGGCGATTCAGCACCAGAGCGGCAGTGAGCGCCTCCCCGGTGGACAAGGGGCCAGGCTCTCCCAGACGCGCTGCGGCGCGCGCAATCTCGATCGTGCGCTGCAGGTTCATGGTTGCGTCCTCCATGCGGCGCCGAGCTGGGCACGTGCTTCCTCGACACGCATGAGGCGCAAGCCCCAGCGCACCGACCAGGTGTGGGCCTGCTGCTCGTTGCAGGTCAGGATCAGCTGCCCGACAGGCTCCAGGCGATCAGCGCGGAACGTAAACAAGACATCTTCAAGCTCGATGACCTCCTGCAGGCCGAGCTCCTGCCGCAGAGCCTCGGCGTTAAGTGATTTTGCGCTGCCCTGCGGGCCGAGAAGGATGACGGACTCAGCCATGAGCAGCCTCCCGCCGCACAGCCATGCGGGTGCGGCGACGCAGGCGCTGCGGCACCTGTCCGACCGCCAGGCCGGTCTGAGTCAGGCGCGGACGGCGCGTCGTCCACAGCTTGTAGACCAGCGCGCCACCGGCCGCCGGCGCCAGGACCACCACAAGAGCGAGCAACTCAACCATGCGCCACCTCCCGCGCGGCCTGCGCGACCGCAGCTGCAGCAGCTGCAGTCGGCCTGCGCGGCAGCATGTTTGCCAGGTCGAAGGGGAAGTCCAGGCCGTCCATGAACTCAGCCAACTCGGTGCTGATGCGGTCTTCCACCGTCGTCCACAGGCGAGGCCCGTCGATGAGTTTCCAGCCGGTGCCAGTGCCACGCCGCCGCTCCCACGTTTGGCGAGCCTCGCGTAGAGGTCCCATGTTCAGGGTGGCGGTGACCACAACGGCACCATGCGTGACGTGCATGGTGATGGTCGCTGAGCAGTCGCCCATGCTGCGGTCGTAGGCGGCGACGACCGGCGTGGTAGCCTCCGGGCCGGGTCCGGCGCTCAAAGCCAACGGACGTGCTGCCGTGGCTGGACGTGTTCCAGTGTGCTGTTGCATATCGACTCTCCTGAGTTGCGTTGGTGGAGGGCCTTGGGGCGGTGTTCGAGCACCGCCCGCCGGCCCGCTGGTGCGGGGTTAGATCAGGTCGGCGCCGGATGGCGGAATGCTTGGGTCGGGGTCGCGCAGACGCTGCGCGCCGCTGAGGACATCAAGCAGTTCGTGGCGGATGTACTCAGCCACTGCCGCTGGTCCGTCTTGATTGATGCCAGCCTCGATCGCGATATCGTTCGTCAGCGCGGCAAGCAACGCGGCGGCGTGATACGCGCGCCAAAGGCGGGATTGATCTTCTTCACTGATCGAGAAGTCAGCGTCCTCTGGCAACTGCGTGTTCGGGTGAGCGGCGTCCATCACGCCACCTCCGATGCAGGCATGCGCTCGATGATCCATTCCTGCAGCGCGGCGGCCTCGGCTTCCGGCATGACCACGTGCAACGAGCCGATGACCAGGCCAGTACCGTCATCGACAAGAAACAACGCGCTCGGCTCGTCGATCGCGCTGCAGGCGAACATCACTGGTGGGCGATCATGCAGACCGTCGGCATACAGCTCGGCCAGCACGTCTGTCGCCCGGATCTGCAGGAGCAGGTAGACGCCGGGAGCCACGCGCAGCGCTTTGTGCAGGTCGCGGCGGCTCACTGGCGCACCTCGGCCAGGTCGGCATTGATGCTGGAAATGGCGACCTCGACATCGGCCAAGGTCAGCGACTCGGGCGCTTTGCCCATCGCCTGCAGCTTCGCCTGCAGGGCGAGCCAGGCGGTGTGGTTCCAGTCGAGGGTGTCGGCGATCAGGCCGAAGTAATGGGCGATCTGACGCGCGGCGTTGGCCGGCGCTTCTTGAGCGTCGTAGGACATGGAGGATTCCTTTGGTAGTTGGAATCCGCCACCCCGACGCCAATCGGGGTGGCGGACGGTGCGGGTTGGCGTACCGGCCCAAAGGCTACCGGCGGGCCTTGCGGCCCCCACGCACCGCCCGCCATAGAACTGGCAGGCACGCGCCCGAGCGAACGCCGGGCGAGAAAAAAGCGCCGGGCATCGATCGATGGGCGCTGTTGCGCCTTTGGTAGTCGGGACGCCAATCCCGGTCGCCGATTTTGCGGCGACGCGGTAATAGTTGCTCCGCTGCCAGGTGGAAGTCAACGAAAATTTCTCAAAATTTCCCACATGTGCAAGCGCGCTCATTTGGCGAACACCCAGCACTTCACGGTGGTGCCGACGCCGGTCAGATCGTCTTTGAGGACGGCGCTGTTGACGGCCACGTTCGCGCCGATGAACTTGTGCCGGCGCGAGTCACCGAGCAGCGCACGCAGCACCTTGAGATCGGGCACGGACTGACTGAACTGCGCGGCTCGTGCCGCGAAGTGATTGAGGTTGATCGCGATGCGCTGCGCGTCGCGGCTATGGTTGACGACGGCTTTACCGTGGCCGGTGGCTTCGAGGTATTCGTAGACCTCCCAGAACTCGTTGACCATCGCGTGGTCGGCGCTGATCGCCTTCTGCCGTTCCAGGGCCATGTCCAACAGCGCGAGCCGCGTCTGCTCGACCATGTCGTCAGGGATGGTGATGACCAGGCGCAGACAGTCGAACAGCGCCAGCATCTGCGCGTGGTTCTTGATGACACGTTCCAGGCGCAGATCCTGCTGCGCGCGCAGCTTGGCCTCGAAGACCTTCACTCGCTCGGCGAACAGATCAAGGATGGCGCGCTCCTGGCGAATGGCACGCACGAGGAAGTGGCTGACTTCTTCGACCTGCAGCGCGTTGAGGTTGTCGGCCGCGATGCGGCTCTCGGTGGTGACCTGCGGGCGTTTGAAGTGCAGCTTCACGATGCGCGTGAGGATCGCTTCGCTGGCGTCCACTGCGGCGTTCTGGGTGATCACGATCGTGCCGCGAAACGGCGGCTCGTAGGTCTCGTTGCCGCCATTGCGCACACCTCGTGTTGCCAGGGTGCCGCCGCCGAAGAAGTCCTTCAGCTCATCCCACTCGAACGTCTTGGAATGCGCCTTGTCTGGCTCGCTGCGGTCGGCTTCCAGCAGGACGACGGGCATGCCGGACACCTGGCCCATGGCGCGTGCACGGCCGGCCTTGGACGACTTGGCCGGGTCGAAGCCCTCATAGTCGGAGCGACCCAGCAGCTTCCACAGGAACGTCAGCAGCGTGGTCTTGCCGGCGCCGGCCTCACCGGTGGCTTCAAGGAACGGAAAACTCTTGTGCCCAGCGCGGATCTGCTCGGCGAACAACGAGCCAAACCAGAACGTCATGGCGACCATGCCGTGCGTGCCGAAGCACTGCCACAGCCACGGTAGCCAATCCACACGGAACGCCTCGGCGTCGCGTTGGATCTCCAGACGGATGGACTTCTGCGTGGTCTTCAAGCGCAGCTTGTCGAACTCGAAGTAGTCCTCTTCGTTGGCCGTCACCAGCTCGCCGTCGCGCACGGCCATATCGCCGAGCAGGTAGGCGCGGTGTTCCTTGCTGTAGCCCACGAAGTCGATGGCGTCGACCGTCTTGATTGCCTCGGTCTGCTCTTCGATCAGGCGGTCCAACTGGTGGCCGGTACCAGTGAACATGGCGCCGGCGGCCAGGGAGATCAGGCGCTTCTTGAACTCGGAGGCGCTGGCGACGTGACCACCTGTAAAGGTGCCCTTTACGCTGGGGCCGTCGTGCGGAAAATCGACGCGGAAGTAGTACCAGCTTTCGTCGGTGACCTCTTGGCGCTGGAAATACAGGGCTTCCGGGAAGCAATTGGCGATCTTCTGGACGGAGCACGCGGCGCGCTTGATCTTTTTCAGATCCTCAGCCGCAACCTCATCGCCGTCGTCGGCATCGATGTCGCCCAGCTTCTCCTTACGCAACTTGTCGAAGCGCTGCGTGTCGAAGTCGAACCAGTACAGGCGGGAGCGGTAGTCCAGCCAGAAGTCGTTGCGGCCGTCGTGCTCGAACATCAGCAGGCCTTTGTCCACCGCCGAGCGGGCCACGAGCAGGTCGCCCTGGTAGCGGGCTTCGTTGACGTCGTTGTCCCACTGCTTGGGATCATCGGACGCGATAGCGCGCAGATGCAGGTCGTTCCAGTCGGTCTTCTTGCCGTCGCGCTGGACGATCTGCGCGGCTCGCGAATCGAAGCCCAGCGCCGCTGCGCGCTTGATGTGCTTGTGCGTGTACGCACGGGCGCCCGGCTCGTTGTCCAGCGCCCACACGAGCGTCGGAAGATCGGCCATGCGCGCCTTTGCCAGCTCGCGTAGTGACTCTTCCGGAAATGCGTTGGAGGACATGGCCGACACTGCGCACATGCCGTGCTGCAGGAGCGCGATCGCATCAAAGATGCCCTCAACGATCCACACCTCGCGCGCCGTCTGCATGGCCGTCAGCGCTGCAGGCGCCGCCCACCACACCCCTGCATAGCTCTGGCCTGGCGCAAAGCGCGCCTTCTGCTTGCCGAAGCGGTGCGGGCGATCGATCAGGCGTTCCCACCAGCCGCCCTTGACCAGCGCAAAGCGCACCGTCGCGGTGCCGGCGCTGATTTTGCGGTCGTAGTGGCTGTCCTGGGTGTAGAGGCCTTTCAGCGGAGCCAGGTCGAAACCACGCGAGAACTGCAGGTAGGCGTCGGCCGCAGCATTGGGAGCCGCAGGCGTTGGCTGGAAACGCTTGGACCAGTCGTCGAATAGGTCGTCGTACAGATCCTTGACGTGCAGTTCGCGCCCGCACTTGGATTGCCGGCCGCACTTCACCACCCATGGCTTGAGATGGTTGGTGTAGAGCTCTTTCTTGCTGCACGACGGGCACTTGCCACCGCGCATGTACTCGGTACCACTCCGGTGCTTGAGTCCGTAATCCCGCTCTAGTCGGGACAGCACCTGTTGCCGCAGATCCTCTTGCATCGAACTTCCTTAGACGCCGAGCCAGCGCCGAGGCGCGTGCGCAGATGGGGCGGTGTCGATCACGACGTAAGCGCCGCCGGCACGGCGGTGTGCGTCAACGGCGGCAGCGAGCAGGCGTGCCTCTTCATGCTTGGCGTGCGGCGCGACGCGCTGCGGCACATTGCTCGCTGCATCCACGAATCGCGGCTCCTGTGCGGTGAACCAGCTGTTGGCATTCCTCACGAACCGACCTCGGTGTTTCTGTGTTGGAGATGGAGCAAAGCGGTGGCGGCGTCGGTCAGCACGACCAGGCGCTCATCGAAGGCATCAGAGGTGGCAAGCCCATCGCGCATGAGCGCGGCAACCACAACCGCGCCGAAGCGCTGATCTGTCTCAGGTGCGGCAGTGCGGCCGATGTAGCCGTGCTCGGTCTTCACCAGGCCGTCGTGGATGCGCGCAACGTCTAGGCAAAGCTTCGCCGTGGGCGGCAATGCCGCCCAATCAAGGGTCTTTTGCATTAGGGATGCCTCAGAGGTGAGGGAAGAACGGCTCGCCGCTGACGGGGAGCAGATCCAGCTGACGGTCGCCGAGCGACTCGCGGTAGGCCTGAAGCGCTTGGGCGCGCTGATATGCCGGTGTGGGTGGAAGCTCGCTGTGTGAGGTGGGCACGCCGCTGGGGCTGGCAATGCCGGTCAACTCCGAATGGCCTGTATACGTCGCGCCACACATGGGGTTCTCGCAGACATAGGAGTCATGCCGCAGGAATTTATGTGCGAGAACGCTGGTACGTTTGATGAGCCTTGCACTGCATGCCTCGCAACGAAAAACAATCTTTTTCCGACCGAACATGCTCACCCCCTTGAGCTTTTTGCGGTTGGGATTTGTGTGGCACTATTGGGTGGTGCCTTGAGGCCCAGGGCAATTGCTGCCTTGTGGGACTCGCCGTATTTGCCTTGAGAACGGCCACGGAGCAGGTCATGCACGACCGACCGATCCACGCCGTTTTGCCTGGCAAATGCCGAGACCGTGATGCCATTTGCTTCAAGCCACTGTCGCGCCTGTTCCAGGCTGCGGGGCGTGAACTGCTGCAATTGACTCTTACGGGGCATGTGGCGGTTCCGTTTACTTTTGGGAATTTTGTGGACTTAACTCAACATTGTCAAGTAAGGAAATGCCTGTATGACCGTAGGGAAACGCCTGAAGGATGAGCGCAAGCGACTTGGCCTGACGCAGGACGAGATGGCTGTGCAACTCGGCCTCACGCGCTACGCGCAACTGAACTTCGAGAAAGACATCAACCTGCCCGGCGGAGCGTATCTACTGGCGGCGCTAGATCGCGGCGTTGATGTCATGTATGTGCTGTCTGGACATCGGGCGCAGTTGGATCCAGCCGACAGGCTTTTGCTGTCTGCATTCAAAGATGCCTCACCGGCAGCTCGCAATGCTGTGCTTGCTGCATTGGGTTTATCGGCCGATGCCTCGTCTTCCGCGACTGGGACCGGTCCGGTCGTGACGTTCAACGACAACAGCCACGTATCTCAAATGCTGACTACGACAGGCGCGATCGACCAGAGATACATGCAGATCAACATGGGCAGCCGCAAAAAAAAGAAGTCGTGATCAACGTCCAGATAGGACAGCTGGTCCTCGCAAAAGAGAGCGTTATCGGCATGCATCCGATGACGTGAAGACCGCTGTCCTCAGAGATGTCAGTAATGGAATCCAATCCGCACAACAGACCTATGAACCTTGACGTGAATGACTCCGAAGTTGGGCAGTTAAACGTTGCTGAGCGTATCGAGCAGCACTACCACGTTGACACTGCTGCGTTCTCTCCACCATCGCTCTCAGACATGCAGTTCGCCTACCACACGTCCGAAGAAGCATTGCGAAAAGCTCGCTTCTGGTCTGCGGTGTACGAATTACCGTGGATGGCATTGACGGCATGCATCTGGGCTGTAACGGCCCGCCAGCTGCCGCCGCATTCCACGGCGCTCCATCTTTTCGTCTATGTGCTGGTCTTAGCATTTATCCCGTTCACGGCTCGCGCCTGTATGCCTGATCAGCTGAAGGTGAAGCGAGCTCAGTGGAAGCATGTGATCGAAGTGGAAGATCAGTGCATGAAGGACCTGCATCACCAGATCGTCCGTGAGCAAGCCCGCCTGCGGCTACTCGCGCGGAGTTAGCGGCATTGCAGTGGATTGACGGGGACTTCACCAAGTCAACGTTGCCTGGAGTGCAGATGAAGCTCGGTCCAAAAAAAAGCCGCCGGTGGTGCGGGCGGCTTTCAGGGTGTCGGCGCGTTGCTCCTTGCGATCCAGTCGCCGCCGTCCTGGCAGCGCGAGATGACCTGACATCCACGATGCAAACTACGCTGACCGCATATGGTCAACTATCGGGAAATCCCCACAGATGCTGTAAGGGATGCGCCGATGCAGCAGAGGGGGCGCTACCTTAGAATTCTCGAACTATTGAAGCAACTACGCATGGATGCCTGCATGATTCGACAGATTGGCGATTACATCCTGACTGCGCACGCCACCACATCCGGAGCTATGTTCTTTCCGGAAATCTTGGTATCAAAAAGTGGTGGTCTTACCTTGCATCGGCACCAATTGCCTGGCTCAGGGTATGACACGTATGCGCAAGCTGTTGCATATGCTGAAAGTGAGCTGGGACTCTATCGAGTGCTGAACAATGGTTCGCTGTTGGTGTGTCACTCACGGGATGCCGCTGCCGGGTAAGCAGCGCGGTGTGAGCGCTTACGTCGTTGCTTCCAGTTCGAGTGCCGTGCTAAAGCCGCTGGAACCGCTCACCGTGTGGGTGGTCTTTGCAATCAACCAACGTTGCCCATCAATCTCCGGTTTGAAGCCGCTCACCGTGACGATGTGCTCTGGGAATAGATCCGCCCGGCCGATCGCCAGCGTGTAGTCGAATTTCGCCACGCCACGCTTCACCCGCTCCAGCTCCGCGTGCGCATGCTGACGCGCCGTTGTCGCATCGGCATACGACTCGCGCAGGCGCTTGGCATTGTCGTCCGTGCCCACCAGCACCGACTGACGCCGCGCCTTGCCCTTGTCCACCCAGTACGCGCGCACGCCGGTGTAGGCGTCCCGGTCGGCCACGGAGTAGCGGTATTGGTCGCCGTCGCGCCGTGTCAGGGTGACGGTGGGCAGTGGCTTGCCGGTCGCCGTGGTGCCGGCGCCGATCGGCGCAAACACCAACGTACCTGCCTTCACCGTTGCAATCGCATCGAAGCGCTGCCCCAGGCGGGTGAGCAGATTCATGTTGCTCTCGTTGGCCTGGTCGAGATGGGGCAGCTTGGTGCGTGCAAGCGCCTCGGCCACGCGCGGCGTCAGTCCATGCTCGCCGGCGAGCGCGTTGAGCACTGAACCCAGCGTGGTGTTGTGCCAGCTGCGTTCGCGCCGCGTGCGCATGTCTGCAGTCAGATCGGCACTACGCGCGCGCACGGTGATGATGTCCGGCGCACCGCTGTATTCCACCTCGTCCACGATGAAGGTGCCTTTGTCGACCAGGCCCGTGGCTTTCCAGCCCAGCGCGACGGCCAGGCGCACACCGCGCTTGGGCAGCGCCATCTTGCGGTCATGGTCGTGGATCCGCAGATCCAACTGGTCGGCTTCGCCACCCCGGCACTCGGTGAGCGTGAGATCGAGCAGGCGCGGTGCAATGCGCTCGGTGAGGTCGGTGCCATCGAGCAGCACGCGCCACTGCGGAATCGGGTAGCTCATGCGGCGGTCGCCTCGGCCGCCACGTCGTCGGTGCGGCGCAGGCTCAGTTGGAACTCAACACGGCGCGGCGTGCCATCCGGAAAGAACAGCGAGGCCGTCTCGTTGACCGCCAGCAACACATACGGCCCGTACACCCAGCCGGTGCCATCGACCAGCGGCAGTGGCTCGCCGGCTCCAGCAAGTCTGCGCAGCGTGGTCAGCGATCCGCGCGTGCCGGTGAGGTCCGGCGCGATCAGACCCGACAGCTCGATGGTTTCATCGCCTGGGCCCAGGAACTGGCTTGCCGCTCGCGCACCCACGCGATCGCTGGTGGGGTGGCGCCAACTCATCTGCCGCTGCAGCTGCAGATAGGCGGCGCTATCGAGGGCAAACACAAACGTGCCGTAGGACATCATCATCGGGGTGGATCCTCAGTCGTCGCGCAGGCTGGAGCGGCGGGTGGCCGCCGTGCGCCTGTCGCGCTCTTCAAGTTGGCGGGCGACTTCACGCGCCAGTGCGGCCGCATCCATGCCCGGTGCGCCGTGGACGTGGATGACGTAGCTGTTGCCGCCCGCAGGCGCGCTGGCGACGCGCACAGGGGCCGACAGCGGTGCCCGACTGTCGATCGCCGTGACAGGCGCTGTGGCCGTCGCCAGGGCCAGGCCGGCGCCCACCGCACGCATCCGGTTGCCCAGCGCCATGACGGCCTGCACAGGCGCGCCCTGGCCGCGCTGCAGGCCCACGGTGAGGCCCTGCATGGTGAAGTCGCCCAGCTGGGCGAACACGCGCGAGGGGCTGTGGATGCCCAGCAGGCCCTTGAAGCGATCGACCACACCGCTGCCGACGCTGGCGATCGCATCGCCGGCCGCACCGAGCTTGGAACGGATGCCCTGGACAAGGCCGCTGATCATGTCTGCGCCGGCCTGCAGCATCCTGGCCGGCCAGTTAGCCAGCTGCAGGTTGATGCCAGCCCACAGCTGCAGCAGCCCCTGGCGGATGCGATCACCGTTACCGGTGAACACGCCCACGATCAGCGACCAGGTGCCCTGGACGGTTTGCCACACGCCGCCGAGGATCTGCTTGATGATCGGTAACACGAACACGAAGGCCTGCACCAGCCAGCCGATCGCCTTGACCGCCAGCTGCAGCTGGGTGACCAGCGCCGCGCCAAGGATTTGCCCGAAGCCGCGACCAGCCTGCGTTGCACCCTGCAACTGCGCGGTGGTGGCCTCGAACGGCGTCAGCAGCTGCTTGACCCACGCCCAGGCCTGGCCCATCGCAGCGGCCACGGTGTCCCATACCGGCCCCAGCGGCGCGAGCGCGGCCTGCAGCTCAGCCAGCACCGGCGCGGCCACATCGACGATGCCTTGCCACACACCGATGGCGAAGGCCTTGATCGGCCCCCAGTACTTCCACACCAACAGCGCCACGGCAGCAACAGCCGCGCCGATCGCCAGTACCGGCAGGCTGACGCCGCCGAGCAGCGGCAGCAGCAGGCGCGCGCCATTGGCGAGCATCGGCAGCACGCGGCCGCCGAACGCCAGCCCCTGCCGCAGCAGCGCACCGAAGCCGCCACCGCCCGACAGCAACGCGACGGCGCCGTGGATCTGCGAGAACGCCATCGCGGCCACGCCGCCGGCCACCAGCAGCCCGCCCAGGATCGTGACCAGCGCGGCGCCGGCGATCGCCGTCTTGGCGATCGCACCCACCAGCACCGGATTGGCGCGGATCCACGTCGTGACCTGGCCGACCACCGCAGCCGTGCGCTCGGTCAGTTGCTTGAACTGCGGTAGCAGCACCTGGCCGATCGACTGGGACACCACCACGGCGGTGTTTTTCAGCAGCTGCAGCGAGTTGGCCGAGGTGGCCACCCGCGATGCGTACTCGGCCGACATCGAGCCGCCGTAGCGTTGCGCATCGGCGACCTTGGCGAAGTTGCCCTGCAGCAGCTCCAGATTGGTCAGCAAGGGCGCGATCGCACCGATCGACTCACGGCCGAACAGCTGCGTCATGGTCGCGGCCTGCTCGGCCTTGGGCAATGCGCGCAGCTTCTGCAGCACCGACATGATCGCCCCGCCTGCGTCCTTCTGCATGACCTGGGCCATGGTCGTGGCCTTGATGCCCAGCTTGTCGAAGGCCTCGCGCTGGCTCTTGGTGGCCGACTCGCCCGATGCCAGGGTGAGCAGCATGTTCTTGATGCCGGTGGCCGAGACTTCCGACTCGATGCCCATGCCGGCGACGGTGGCGCCCAGCGCTGCCAGTGGTCCGCTCTGCAGGCCGGCGACCTCGCCCAGGGCGCCAATGCGGTTCACCACTGCGCTGATCTTGTTGACGCTGGCCGGGCCGGTGTTGCCGAGATAGTTGATCTTGTCGGCCAGCACGACGACCTCGTCCTGTCCCATCCGGAAAGCGGTGCGCCAGGTGGCCATGGTCTGGCCGGCTTCCTCGGCGCTGCTGTCGAAGGCCACGCCCATCTTGGCCGCGTCCTCGGCGAAGCGGACCAGTTCCTGGCGCGGGATGGCGGCCTGGCCGGCGGCCGCGACGATCTTGGCAATCTCGGCCGGCAGCATGGGCAGGCGCATCGAGAGGTTCTCGACATCGCGACCCATCTGCAGAAACTGCTGCGGCGTTTTGAAGTCCACGACCTTGCGCACGTCAGCCATGGCCGACTCAAACTCCATCGCATCGCTGATCGGCAGCACAGAGGCGCCAAGTGCGCGCTGGCCAGCGAACGCCATGCCTGCGCCGTAGGCGCTCGCCTGCAGGCCGGCGTTCTGGATGCGGGCGCTGTGGCGCTGGGCAGCGTCAATCGCCACCAGGCGCTGCTGCTGGGCGCGCATGGCGGTGTTGGTGCTTTCGATCTCGCCGCGCAGGCGCCGCTCATGCGTGACCAGCTCGCGGGTGCTGATCCCCGCCGTCTCCAGGCGACCACGCAGGCGCTGCAGACCGGCCTCCTGCGCACCGTGTGCGGTCTTGAGTTCCCGTGCGGTGCGCACGGCACGCTGGAACTCGGCATTCATGGCAGCGGTGGGCGTGCTGGTGGCCTTGATCTGTTGGGCAAGCGTGCGTACCGATTGCCGCTGCGCATCGAGCGCCGCCTTGGCGCGCTGTGCCAGTGCGACCTGCTCGCGATACGCGCCGATGTCACGGTGCTGGCTGTTGAGCTGGCGCAGCGCGTCGCGCTGGTTGCGCAGTGCGGTGGCGACGCCGCGGCTACCGCTCAGCACGCGCCGGAACGGACCGGTGGCGCGGTCGACGGCGGCCAGGATGACCTGCAGGCGCAGATTGTCAGAGGCCGCCATTTAGGCGGCCTTGTTCGTGGGGTGGCGCATTACTCGGCTCCGCTTCGCAGGCGGGCACGCTCGCGCCACGCCGTGAGTTCGTGCAGCGACCAGCCGTCCATCTCAGACGGCGGCCAGTGGAAGATGGCCGCGATGTCGGCCATCGCATCCTCTACGCAGTCGGGGAAACCACTTCCCTCTGTGCCTTCGGCAAGAAAAAAAGCGCCACCTCCTGGCCGACCGCCAACAGGTCGGCCGGATCCATCGCGTTGACGTCGGCGGTGGTCAGCGTGGGCGAGGAAATGCGCGGCAGCAGCGTTGCCAGTGCGGTGACATCCATCTGCAGCAGCTCGGCGAGCTTGAGGCCGCGCAACTCACCGGCGCCGGGCTTGCGCACCTTGAGGTCGGTGATGGTCTGCTCGCCACGCACGATGGGCTGGTCGAGGGGAACGGCTGGGGAAAAGGTCGGGGTCATCGGAAGGTCTCAGGGCGAAGGCCCGGCGGCGCCAGGCCGGAAGGTCAGGCGCCGATGGCGCGGCGGTGCGGGGCAAGCAGATCTACGCCGTTGACGATCTCGATCATGTTCATCAGATCGATCTCGATCACGGGTGCGCCGTTGATGCTCAGCTTGTAGTAACTGGCCGAGGTCTTGACGGAGAACTCGGTGTCGTCGCCGGACTTACCGGTGCCGGGATCAATCTCTTTGTGACGGCCGCGCACCACGAATTCGACGGCATCCACCGCGCCGCTGTCGTCGCGCTGGTAGGCGCCGGCAAAGCGCAACTGCACGGCGTTGTGCGTGGTGGCGCCGTACTGGTTCAGCACGCCGCGCATCAGACCGCCGCACTTCCATTCGAGCTCGATCTTCTCCTGACCGAAGTCGATATCGACCGGGCCATTCATGCCGCCGCCGCGATATTCCTCCATCTTGCGGGACAGCGTGGGTAGCTTCACTTCGACCACCTGGCCGAGATAGCTCTCACCGTCGTTGAACAGGTTGAGCGCTTTGAGTTTCTTGGGCAACGCCATGGGGTTCTCCGGGAATCAGATCGGGTGCGTTACGCGTTGACGCGTTCGGCGAAGTCGGCCAGGTAGCTGGTGGTGATCTTCTGGTACAGCTGCAGGTTCTCCAGCGGCGGCACTGGCGTGTAGTCGTAGTCAATCCGCAGCGCGCCATCGGCGAGCGTCGTGGCGCTGTTGACGGTGCCGTCGTACCAGGCGTTGGCATCGATCAAGTAGCCCGACGACTTCAGGTCGCGGAACTTGGCGTTGATCGTTTCGATCAGGTCTTTGACCAGCGAGGGATGCATCGGCTTGTCGACGTAGAACGCCACGCCCTCGGCGATGGTGTCTGCCAGGACCTGCGCGGTACGCGTGGCCGTCTCGAACGCAAACATCGCGTCTTCGGCGCACGTGCGCGATCCCCAGAAGCGTTGCCCGTTGAACGTCACCAGCGTGGTGATGTCGCCCTCGTTGAGCACGCCGGCATCGGTGGCAGGATCCTGCAGGTCCCAATGCACATCCTTGGAGATGCCGGTCACGCCGGCCACGGGCACGTTGGACAGACTCTTGTGCCAGCCCTGCTCGGTGTCGATCTTGGCGCGCAGGCCGAGCGCACGCGCGGTGGCATACGCGGCCGTCGTGGTGCTGGTGGTGGTATCGAAAGCCAGGAAGTCCGGCCAGATCAGCATCAATTCGCGATCGCTGAACTGGCCTCGGTAGGTGACGGCCTCGGCGACGGTGTCGGCAACGGGGCGCACATAGGCCATCGCGCGCAGCTTCTTGGCGATGGTCGCCAACGCCTTGGCGACCGGCAGCGTGTCCAGCCCGGGCGCGCCGAGGATGCGCGGACGCACACCCAGCTGCGCTTGCGCAGCGAGCAGCGCATACAGGCCGGTGTAGCCGCTGGACTTGGCCTCGCCGATGACGTTGCTGGACGTCTTGGCTGCATCTTCGCCGTCGGCCACACGCACGACGATGGTCACCGGGTTGGTCTGATCGGCAATGCCCTGCAGCGTGGCGCGCAAGGTGCCCTGGGCGCCGGCGCTGGCAATCGCGCCGAGCACGTCGGTGATCAGCACTGGCTTGTTGAGTGGAAAGACTTTCTCGTCCGCATCGGCCGCCGTGGCGACCAGGCCGACGACAGCGGTGGAGACGGTGCGGATAGTGCGCGTGCCCGCGCTGACTTCGATGACGCGGACGCCGTGGTGGTAGGCAGTGGACATAGATTCCTCGATCAGGACGAGCGGAAGCGGAGCGGGATGGTCATGCGCGAGCGCGCATTGGCGGGAGCGACGTCAGTGCGTTCGCCCTCGATGGTCAGCACGAAGCTGCCAGGCGCCTCACCGATGACCAGGTCGACGCGGGTCAGGCGCAGGCGCGGCTCCCAGCGCATCAACGCGGTGGCCGTGGCGCCGTTGAGCAGCGTGCGGGTGGCGCCGTTGAACGGTTGGTCGATCAGCTCGGGCAGCAGCGAGCCAAAGTCGCGGCGCTGCTCGCGTGTGCCGATGGGCGTGGTGAGGATGCAGGCGATCGACTGGGCCAAGTGCTGCTCGCCCTCGATCACACGCCCGGTGGTGGCATCGACGCCGATCACTGCGGGCCGCCGCTGAGCGCGCTGCCGGCGGTCACGCCGGTGGTCTTGTGGTGCTTGAGGCTGATCCCGCCGCCCACGACATCGGTGCTGGCAGTCGCGGTACCTGCGATCGTGGTGTCACCGTTGAGCGTCGTCTCGCCGTTGACGGTCAGCGGGCCGTTGAGCGTGATGCCCCCATCGGCGGTGATGGACGCAGTGCCGCCGCTGGGCAATGTCGCCTGCAGCGCATGCGCCTCGGTGTCGTAGTGAATCTGCGCGCCATCGGCAAAGCGCAGCACGTGCAACGTATCGGATGCGGCAGGCGCTGCGAATTGGTCGGAATAGAGGCCACGTAGCACCAGGCCATCGGCCAGGTCGCCGGCCGGCGAGAGCACCACGACCTGTTCGCCGATTGCCGGCGCCGACCAGATGATGGTGGTGCCGGCCAGGGTAACCACCCAGGGCAGATAGTCGGTCAGCATCTCGCCGACCTGCACGCGGCATCGCGCGTTGGCGAGATTCACCTCGGCCACGGTGCCGAGACGAATGGCGTTACTCAGTGCGGAGGATGCGGTGCCCATGCAGCCATGGTCAGTGGCTGCACGATGTTGCGCACTGCAAGCGGTGCGTAACGCAGTGGGCTACACAGCCGCGTCTTCAGACGGCTTGGGCTGTACGACCCATGCCTGTGCGGCTTCGTCCCACACCACCGTGCCGTCGACCGAAACCGGTGCGGCCACGGTGGTCAGGTGTCCCGGTAACGGGGTGCCGACGGCAAGGCGTGGCGCGATCGCGCCGCTGGCTTTCTCCCACACCAGCGCGGCGCTGTAGTCCGGATCCGCGCGCCAGCTCGCGCGTGCCGCATCCCACACGTTGCGGCGGTAGTCGCTGGGGAGAAACGCGATCGGCTGCGAGGTGGTGTAACCCTGCGGGAGTGCATCGCCCAAGGCAAGCGTGTTGGCGACCGGCATGGCGGTGTCGGTGCTGTAGAGCATCACGCCGCGATAGTCCGGCACCACCTCCCACGTGCCAGACGTTGGCGACAGGCGATGCCGCTGATACAGCCCTGCAGGCGGCGCGGGCGCAGTGGCAACGGTGTCGGGTGGCAGTGGGTAGCGTCCTTCCAGTTCGGAGAGGTAGACGGTCACCGGGCCGGTGTACTCACCGCTAGTGGGATCAAGGGCGTAGGCAATGCTGGTGCGTGGCAGCGGGTTGGTCATGGTCAATCCTCAGTAAGCAATGCAGTAGGTCATGCGCAGGCCGGCGGGCAAGTTGTCTGGGCCGCCGGCTGCGTTGACGGTGATGGCGTGGTCATGCGCGCCAGCGCCACGGTGATCCACCACGTGCACGTGGTTGCCGCCCTCGGCGATGCCGATCCCGTGGGTGTGGTTGCCGGAGCCGTTCATGCCGATGTTGTGGGCATGGTTGCCCGCGCCATCGGTGCCAAAGCTATGCGCATGGTTACCCCCGGCGCCGGTCCAGCCGTCCGAGGGAGCGGCATCGTTGTCGCGCTCGCGGAACACGCCATAGCCATTGATCGCATTGGACGGGATCACGCCAGGGTGCTGGTGATCGCCGGAGGCGCTGGTGCTGCCACTGTGACCATGCCAGCCCTGTGTGTCGGTCCACGCCCCGTGCGCGTGATCGCCGCCTGGATTGACGCTTGCACCGTGTGCGTGGACGCCGGCGGCGCCCAGTTCGGTGTAGTGCGCGTGGTCGCCCACGGCGGCTGCGCTGGCTCCATGCGAGTGGGAAATGATTTGACCGGCGCCATACGAACCTACCGAGGTTGCGACGCTGGTATGGGTGATGACGGTGCCGTCTTTGATCTTGGGCACGTTGAACGTCGTGTTGCCGTCGCCGGCACCGTAAACCGTGCCGATGGCGGCGAACAGCGCTGCGTATTTGGTGCGCGAGATCGCCGCGCCATCGCAGACCAGCAGGCCAGTTGGCGGATAAAGCGACGCCATGACCACGATCTGGCCGGGCAGCAGGAACGACTGCGGCACGTTGAGCATGTTGCGGAAATCCCGATACCACTCGCCCTGGCGTCCATCCAGGGTGTCCGCATCCAGGCCATTGCCGTGACCGGCGTCATTCAGGGCAGCCGAGCGAATACCCAGCACATTGCGTGCCGCTGCCGCAGTGGTACGCGACAACAGTTCCTTGATGAATTCGGTTGGTCCCATTTCGCCAAGGCGCTGGTCCAGTGACGCAAGCAAGTTGGCCGGCGACACCGCCCGCTCTCTGTCCACCCCTGCGATGGCCTGGGCGTCAGTTGCCAGGCGCACCACACCGGGCACGTCCACCGTCGCGGCTGGATCGGTGAAGTTGGTGTCGCCGAAAGTGATCTGCGCGGTGTCCACGTCAGCCAGCACTACGTCGATCGCCAGCAGCACAGAGGCGGCACCGGACTTCTCCACGAGCAGCGCGGGCTGGCCGTAGGCGGCAAACAGCGTCCCATCGGTCAGGTACAGGCCGAAGCCGTAGCAGCTGTAGACGGCATTGGATTCGTCGCGCACCGACACGTGCATCGTGTCCTTGGCCGTGACCGACCCGCCGATGGTGGTCAGGCGCTTGATCTCGGACGGGAGTGCCGTGAGGGCAGCATCGGCCACGAACGCCGCGCTGGTCATCCCGACAGCGGCAATGGTGACCGCTTGTGTGCCGGTTTGCTTAGGATTGATCAGTGCTTTGCGGCCGGCGGTGGTGATCTTGAATTTGAGTCCGGGCATGTGTGCTCTCTAGCTCGCCTCGCCCTGCAGGCGCAGGAACAAAGTGGTTCTGCCGCGTGCCACGACGTTGAGTCGGGCCTCGGCCTGGAATCCTTGGGTGAAGGTGAAATGCGAGCGCACAGGCTTGGTGCGCTCGACCTCGGCGATGACTTCCTCGACGAACCGGGCGCTGGCACTTTGTCCATCGGCACCGGTCAGCGTCAGCGCTAGCTCGAAGGTGTGCGGCAGGCCGCGCGGCTCGGTCTGCCACCACTCGCGGATGGCCACCGCGCCGCCGAACGACTCGACGACCATGCGCACGCTGTTGGCCGTGCCCTTGCGCCGCTGGATTGCCATCGCGCTACGCAGGCGTGAGCGCTTGAGCGCATCGCTCCAGTCGGCCTTCCAATCGTCCACCGACAGCGTCCAGGCCAACCACGGCAGATGACCGGCCGGGCACGTGTCCGGATTCCACAGATCCGGGTACGGCAGCGGGATCGCTTCCAGGCGAGCGGTGACCGCCGCCAGGGCGCGCTCCATCGGCGTGGCGTTGGGCGGCAGCGGGGAGTTACTCATCGATGCCGGCGTGCACGATGTCGATCGCGATGCAGTAGGCGGCCTGTGTGCGGCTGATCCGGATGTCAGCGGCAGGCGAGTCCAGCTCAACACGCTGCACGCCATCAACAAACAACTTGGCCTTGATGGCGGACTCGGGGACGTCGCGGCCGATGCGGTGTGCCTCGGCGAGATAGGCCAGCAGGCTGCGCATCGCCTCGCGCATGACCACCGCCGAGTCGGGGCCAGCGTAGGTGTAGACGCGCCCACGAATGGCGTACAGGACTGTCAGTCTCCCGTAAAATTGATCCAGCCATAACTAGAGGTCTCCAGCACACTAGCCACCAAGGAGACCAACAATGCGCAAGAGCAAGTTCACCGAGAGCCAGATCGTCGCCACGCTGAAACAGGTCGAGGGCGGCCGCCAGGTCAAGGATGTCTGTCGCGAGCTGGGCATTTCCGAGGCGACCTACTACGTCTGGAAGTCCAAGTACGGCGGCATGGAGGCCGCTGACGTGCAACGCCTCCGCGACCTGGAGACCGAGCACAGCAAGCTCAAGCGCATGTACGCCGAGCTCGCGATGGAAAACCATGCATTGAAGGATGTCATCGCAAAAAAGCTGTAGACCCGACGCACAAACGCCCGCTTCTGGCCTGGCTCGTCGAGCGGCATGGCTGGAGCGAGCGCCGGGCCTGTTCAGTAGTTGGCGTGGCTCGCTCGACAGCGCGCTATCGGCGCCGTCCCGATCGCGACGAGGAGGTCATCGCGCTGTTGTCCGAGTTGGCCGAGCGTTTTCCCGAGCGTGGATTTGGAAAGCTCTTTCAGATCATCCGCCGTCGCGGACATGTGTGGAATCACAAAAGGGTCTGGCGCGTGTACTGCTTGATGAAACTCAATCAACGACGTCGCAGCAGGCGCCGGGTCCCGACGCGCTATCCAAAGCCGCTGGCATGCGGCGATCGACCCAATGCTGGATGGTCGATCGATTTCATGTCCGATGCGTTATGGGATGGTCGGCGGTTCCGCACGTTCAATGTCATCGACGATTTCAGTCGGGAAGCCTTGGCCATCGATGTGGACCTGAATCTTCCGGCCGCCCGCGTCATCCGCACGTTGGAACGCATCGCAGCCTGGCGCGGCTATCCGAACAAGTTGCGTTTGGACAATGGCCCGGAATTTGTTGCATTGGCCTTGGCCGAGTGGGCTGAGCGCAAGGGTATCGCGTTGGATTTCATCGAGCCGGGGCGTCCGATGCAAAACGGTTTCATCGAACGCTTCAACGGCAGTTATCGGCGTGGCGTATTGGACATGCACATCTTCCGCACGCTAAGCGAGGTCCGCGAACAGACCGAACAGTGGCTCGCCGACTACAACCAACAGATCCCGCACGACAGCCTGGGCGGGCTAACGCCCGTCGAGTTCCGTGATCAACATCAACCGCAGACCTCTAGTTTTAGCTGGCATTGAATTACGGGGAGTCGACAGGACGATCTCGGCGCTCTGGACCGCTACCTCGTCGGTCAACGGGCGCACGTCGGCATTTGTCAGCACGGCCGCCACTTCGTCAAGCAGTTCCTGCGGCGCGGTGCCATCGCCGGTGCGCGATTGCACGGTGACCAGCACTTGCCCAGGCGCGGGGCTGGTGGCGCTGGCATCCATGACATCGGCCGACGCGCTGAGCGCGTGATAGATGTACGCGCCCTCCGGGCCGGCAACACTGAAGCCCTCGGGCGCCAGCTGGATGCGGCGGCGGAAGTCCACGTCCGACTCACGGGTCGGTGCGATGCCGGTCTCCGGTTGGCCCGGATCGAGCACCAGGCGCGCGACGCCAAACAATGCGCCCAGGTGATCGAGGTTGGTGCCGGTGGCGAAGGCCAGCATGGTCTGCTGCGCCTTGTCGTTGGCGCGCTGGCGGATCAGCAGCTCGCGGGCCGCGAACAGCTGCAGGAGCTTGTAGACCGGATCCGACTCGGTGAGTGCGGAAAACTCCGGCAGCAGGCGACGAAATTGTGCCAGCGCCTCAGCGAATATCGTCTCGAAGTCCATCGCTTCGATCAGATCGGGAGCTTGGAGTTTCGACAGATCTACAGCGGTGAAAGAAGCCATATTAGATCCAAGTACGAAGCTACATTCTTCGGGCTTGGATCTAAGCTATCTACGGATTCTCTATGTAGTTCGAATTCTTACGTGGCTGCGTCTCTTTGCTTTTGCAAGATGTTCTTCATGAATGCTGATCATCGGTAGCTATTTGCAGAATTCAAGTTGAACAAATAGTCGCAGTGGCTGCGGATGAATTTAACCCGTAGTAAAGCCGCTGAATGGCTCAATATCTTCAGACAAAATTGAAAGCAGTTGCACGAGGTAGCTATGTATTTCGGCATATGTGGCATTTGTTTTTGCCGTTGCCGTCGCAGATTGGTGAATTGCTACAGCGGGAGTCCAGCGGCGTGGATCAATATTTGGTAGGGCTTCTTTAGCTAGAGATAGGAGGCTGTTGTAATTTTCGCCAAATTCTTTGTAAGGTTGTTGCTCGCGCTCCTTCGCTGAAAGATTTTTTAACACGTTAGCTGAGGCTTCTATCTGTGCGTAGACTTCGCTTGATGTGATGGTCACGTTTTCACCTTGGCTGATACACGGCTGATCGAATTGCGAAAAATTTGGTTTCGAGTAAGTCACTAGGTTGCGGGATTTATTTTTGAACTACAAAAATAAATCCCGCGTCTCTCAGTTGCTCAATCAAAGATGAAACTTCATCAAATGATTTTTTATTCTCAAACTCAATGCGAATATCGGCCTTCTCTAGCCCAGGAATGTCGATGTACTCTTCAAATGAAATGTAAGCGCCGCCGCCTTGCTCGATTGACCACTCGGAAATCTTAAGGGCGGGTTTTGCTCTGTACGTTTTCCCTGACATGCTCATTTTCTCCAAGTGCATCTAAATTTTGAATGAAGGCTATCAACGAGCAATTCGCTTTAATGAGTCGCTTCCGGCTAAGTGGAATTAGAAATCCATTATTTTTTTGATGTCGAAGTAGGACCAGGCGTTGGCGCAGCTGGCGCTTTTGCCGGGGGCGCTGACTGCGCTGTTGCCGTAGCGCTAGGCGGTGCGACACGACCTGCGCCAGCAAAGCTTCTAATCTCTTCTGGCTGGGCTCTCATCTTGTTGGCTCCAGCATAGCTATCGAAAGCATAGTCGTCGTGCGCTACTCGGGCGACTTCCTTCGGCTTCATTTTATCTGGCATGACGATTTTCCTTTGGTTAGATTGAATAACGTTTGAAACACCTAGCATCATCACTAATGAAATTCCTAGTCCGAAAGCGCAGATAGCTAGCAAATCGTAATTTCTTAACTCGGACTCTAGCTTGCTTTCTTTCATCATTACTATCTCTTCGAGATATGCCTTGTTCTTACGGAATATCACGAGGATAGTGACGGCGCTCACCACAAAAGATAGCAGTGCCAAGCCGAATAGCCATTGATCAGTTTCAGACTTGGCCCCCACAGTCGTAAGCAGGGTTACTAGCAATCCGATCGCACCGGAAGAGAGTGCCAAGATGCTTTTGTCATGCTCAAGAGCAGTATTAAACCAAGCGTTCGCCTGGGCAGCGTAGTACTCAACATCTTTTTGATCTAACTGCGAATTGCTCGACATTAGGATCTAACAAATATATGAGGTGAGAAGGAAGGATAAGACGGGGGGGATAAAATTTTCTTACGGTTTTATCTAAAGTTCCGGGCATCCCGCCGTTTCGAACCTATCGCGGCGAGCAAATAAAACTGCACCAAGTTTGAAGGTTGGATCGATATGTCACCCTATCACTCCGTTCGATCTCTCTCAACGCCTCTTTGTGGTTGGGCTCGCCACAAGCGTCCTTGGTGGCCCTGGCTAGGCTAGATGACTCAAGAGCTGTTCACGGACGAACTGCCGGTCTTCTACAGAAAAGCCCAGCAGCATTCGCTTCTCGTAACGTGTTATTGGGCCACCCGGCCGCACACGCTCGGTCAAACCGTCTTGGTGCACGCGTGCAATGCGCGAGACGCGCCCCACAAATCCCACGCTCACTTGGTTAGGGCTGGCGCTGACCTTGAAATATTTGGCCTGCCGCAGCTTGGCAAACATCTTGGCGCGTTTGACGCGCCCGGACTTCTGCCGCAGCTGCTGCTTGCGTGGTGCATATGGTGACCCATCAGGCGCCTGCTGCTTGCCGATGCGCTGGCTCTGCGAGCGTCGCAACGCGGTGCCGATCTTGCGTGCCAGCTTGCGCCGCTCGCCCTCCTGCAGGCGCGCCAGCAGCGGTGCGGCCCAGGTCTCTAGCGCGGTCAGCTCATCCATGTGGGATCGATTACCGGCTCGGGTGCGTGGGTGATGTTGTAGCCGCCGCCGTCCTTCGCGGTCACCACGACGCGTTCGGTCAGCGGCAACTTGATCGACAGATCCACCGCATCGTTGGCGAGGATGTCGGCCTCGAAGGCGATGTCGCCGCGTCGCGCAGGGTTGGACAGCAGTTCGGACTGATTGGCCTGCACCCATTCCAGCAGCGGCAGCATCACGCTGTCCGGGTGGCCGGCGTAGTCGGTCACGATCAGGTTGAGGGTGTACTGATATTCGAACGATAGCCCCGGCTGGTACGTGCTGACCAGGCTGCCGGCGTCGATAAACACCAGCAGCCGGTCGGCATCGCGGGCCAAGTCCGGCAATGCCGCCGCCAGATGCGCACGCAGGCTGGCGGGCTTGATCATGGCGCCGCTGCCGGCAGATGCAGATCGATCCAGTCCTGCAGCGCGCTCAGTTGCGCGGCGGTGGCGTGGCAGCTGGTGTAGTTGTCGGCGACGGTACCGGCAATGCCAGAGAGCGTAATGCCGGCGGCCGGCGCATCAGGATCTGCGGCGGGCGGCCCGGCAGGGTGGCCCGTGGCGGCGGCGTCGTGCAGCCGCACAAAGCCAGCAGGGATAGCGCAAGCAGCATCGGCTTTCTGGGTGACATAGATCGGGATCTCGCGGGTGATAGTGGCGCCGGCTTCGCGCACGATCTGCACGCGGTCGACGTACTCGACAACGGTTTTTGTGGAAGCCCTTGCACTGTCGCGCTCGGCGATGGCGGCAGCCTTTGCGTCTAGCGCTTGCTTGCGCTCTGTGCGCGCAGTGCTGACGCGCCGCTCCTGCCACACGCAGCCACCGACGAGCACTGCGATCAGCGCCAGCAGGATGATCAGGCGCGTGACCATCAGCTCACTCCCAGGATCTGCAGGGCGCGCTGCGTGCGCGTGACGCGATCGCTGTGGCCTTCGGGCAAGCGCTTGGCGCGCACGTTGCCCAGGTTGATCTTGCGGCCCAGGCCGAGCACATCGCCCGCATCGGCCAGCATATTGAGGCCGTTGTCCTGCCAGTACGCCGCCGCGCCCAGGGCGCTCGGCTCGATCTGCAGCAGCAGATCCGGCTGCTCTTCCACCGGCAGATCGATCAGCACACCGATGCGGCGGTAGTTGCCCCGGAAGGTGTGCTGCATCGGGCCACGGCCCCGGTGGCGATAGCCATCGCCGCTGGCTTCGTTGCCGTTGCCCAGGCGGTCGGCGTAGACGAAGTTGGCAAGGCCCACGGGATTGCGCAGGAACTTGGATGCTTGCGCGGGCGTGATGCGTGCGCCGAACACTTCCAACAGCCGTGCGCTGGTGGTGTAGGTCAGCCCTTCTTCCATACGCGACAGGCTCAGGCTTTCGTGGCCGACCTGGCCGAGCCAATGCGCGGCGCGGCGCTTGGTGGTGATGCCGAAGCGGTTGGCGGCGGCAAGCAGTGGGCCATGCCAGCGCTGTGCGCGTTGCTGTGAGCACTGCATGATCGAGGCGAGCTGGGTATCAGTGAACATCAATCGACCTTCAGGATGCGCGCCACATTGCCCTGGGCGCGGTAGGTGAGCACCGCCAGCACGATCAACGTGCCCAGGTGCCAGAGACTGACTTGCGAGCCGGCGCCGGCCAGCAGGATGTGCAGTGCCTGGCCGCCGGTGCTGGCGATCAGCAACCACGCGCACCAGCCGGCGCCGCGTCGATGGCGCGCATCGACCGGACGGTGGTAGGTAAGCAGGCGGACGCAGATGGCGAGCGAGGCCATCAACGTCAGGACGGTGACCAGGCTATGCACTGGGCGGACCTCCACGACGTAGGAAGGAAAAGTCGAAGGACTTGCTCTTTTCGATCAGGCCCAGCGTGACGGTGATCGCGCACGCCGCACTCGCAAAGGCGGCCACGCCGCTGGACTTGATCGGCAACCAGCGCAGCAGCTCCGGCGCCAGCTGGTAGCCGGCGATCACGCTCACCGGGAAATAGATCAATCGCGCCAACAGCGGCTGCTTGGCGGCGGACACCACGAACAGCGCGCCGCCGGCGAAGGCGCCAATCAGTGCATCGCCGTCGATGCCAGGCAGCACGGAGGCAAGGCCCACACCGGTGGCGATCAAAAAGCCGCTCGATACGGAGGTGGGTTCGGTCATCAGGTCAGTCCCATAGCTGCACAAGCGGCGTCATCGCCGCTGTGGTGGTGGTTACCTCGGGCAACTCCACTGGCGTGCCATGCGGCAGCACGGCGCCCAGTTCGGCCAGGCCGGGATTGAGGAGATAGGTGCGCTCGACCAGGCCGGCCGTGCTGCCCAGGTGGCGCCAGCACAGCAGGTCGACGGTGTCGCCTTGCATGGCGTGCACGCGCATCAGATGAGCTCCACCGTGCTGCGCGGCAGGTTCTGCAGGTCGCGCACGGCCCAGCGCTGGTCGCGGCGCAGTTCGGTGATGCTCGGCGACAGGTCATCGGCGCGCTGGTTGGCGCTGTCGGTCGCGTCGAAGCTGCGATAACGCTCTGCCACCTCGACCGCCGTGGCACACGCGACGGCGCGTAGGTATAGCTGTACGCGGCGCGAGACGCCGTCAATGGTGGTGCTAGGTACATCGGCCAACGCGGCCCAGCCGGCGGCCTGCTGCATCTGCGCCCAGGCATCCAGCTCATCGTTGACCGCCAGCATGGCGGCAACAATGGCGTGGCGCAGACGGGCATCGGTGACGGTGCCATCCAGGCGCATGCTCGCCCGCACCGTGGCCGGTGCGATCGCCGGCCAGAACGGCGCATTGGCGATCGCATCAGGCGTGGCGCTGGTGGTGCCGGTGGCAGTGAATCCGCTCATGGATGGCTCGGAAGAGATCGCCGGTGGTCGGGGCGTCACCGCAGCGATGGAGTGCTGTGGATCGGCCCCGAGCCGGCGAGGGTTGCGGGGACGCTCGGTTAGGCGCTGGTGTCCGCAGGCTCAGCGCTGAACTTCTTCAAGAGACGCTCGGCGCGCTCCAGATCCTTCTTGCCGCCGCAGCTGCCGTGCAGGGCGATGGCGCGCTGCAGGTCGGCGACAGCGGCAGCGGCGATCGGCTGCGCCTGGTCGGCAGGCGTGTCATCGGTGATGCCCGCCAGCGATGCGCGGGCCAGTGCCAGGTGCAGCTTGGCGCGTACCTCATCGGGCATGTCCTGCTCGGCAGTCAGCGCGGCGGTGTCGGCCAACACAGCTGCATCGAAGGGCTGGTCGGTCTTCTGCGCCGACAACGCCGCCTCGGCCACTTCCTCGGCCAGCACACAGCCCACCGTGCGCGAGAAGCGGTCGGGCATCTGCAGGTTGTGCTTGAGCACATAGGCGCCCAGCTCCAGCGCGCCGGCATAGTCGCCGGCATCAATGCGCCAGACCATGCACGTCATGACGATCTCGTCCTGCGCGCCCTGGCCGCCGGCCAGCACGCCGGCGAGGTACGGCACGTAGGTCGGCAGTAGCTGCACCTTGAGCGCCGCCTTGCCCTGGGTGGATTGGATCTGCTTCAACCGCAGGCGATCGCTCTGCAGCTGCGCCATGTGCTGCTCGTAGGCCGTTGCACCGGCCATCAACTGGTGCGGTGCGCGCTGTGCCGCTTCCAGCTCGGCGAGCACGCGGCTGTGGTGACGCTTAGCGGGACTGTCGGCCATGGTTTAGGCCTCGATCTCGATGTGCTCGACCACGCAGCCCATGCCGTAGTCTTCGACCACGTACGCATCGTTGGAGGACTCGTAGTTCTCGATGCGATCGCGTGCGGGCACTTCCTGGATGTAACGGCGACGGCCGCCGGTTTGGTAGTAGATCGACAGGTTCGCCAGCGAGGTCACCATCAGCGCGCCGTCCGGCAAGTACGGCACCTCGGCCACCTGCAGGCCGCCGACACGGCGCTGGCTCAAGATCAGGTCGGTGGCGATCTTCTCGCTCGCCGGCTGATCCTTGTTGACCATCGGGAAATACTTGTCGTGCATCAGGTCGCGGCCCAGCACCACGACCAGGCTCGGATCCTTGCGGTGCCACGGATCCAGCAGGTTGCTCACGACGTCGTACACCAACGCGTCGAGGTTGCCGTAGTCGGCACCCGCACCGCCGATAACGACCTTGCCGGCCGTCTTGCCGCTCGCCAGCACGCGCTGTGCGGCGTTGGTGCGGTACTGCTGCAGCCAACCGATGTTGAGGTCTTCCAGCAGCGGGAACTTAGCGCGGTCGGTGTCGGCAGCGGCGTGCGTGCCGTTGAAGCCGATCTGCAGACGGTCCAGCGCCTGACGCTTAACGATGGCATCGCGCAGGCGCGCCTGGAAATCGGGGAACTTGGCCCAGGTATCGAGCAGCGCATACGGAATCGCGGTGTCGAAGTCTGTCTTCTTGGCGAGGTACTCGTTCTTGTCGAGCGCGGCCACGTTGCGCGGGGTGCGGGTCTTGCCGGCGCCGGTGTCGGTACGGCTGGCGATGCTGCCGGTGACGCCGATGCCCACCTTTTGGCCGGACAATTCGTCCACCGGGATGATGTTGACCTTGGACAGGAATTCGCTCGACTCCTGCATGCGCGTTTCCAGCTTCTGCTGCACGGTCGGATCGACAGCGAAGGAATGGAAGGCGGAAGTGATGCCGTTGAGCTTGGCGATCTGCTCGGCGAACTGGTTGAACTGCAGGCGGGTGGCGTTTTGCATGATGGCTCCGAATGGTGTGGCGCTGCGGCGTGTGTGTTGTGTGGGATCAGCAGTCGGTCAGCACGGCCGCACCGCTGCCGGTGACCACCGGGCGTGCGGGCTGCGCCGGATCTGGCTGCTGCGACAGCGACTCGCGCAGCTGCGCCAGGTCGTTCGCCAGCTGCTCGTGCTTGGTCTTCTGCTCGGCGTGTTCGGCCTGCAGGCGGTTGAAGCGTTCGTCCTGGCCGCGCACGTGCTCGGCGATCTCTTCGACGCCCTGGCCGAGGTCGGCGAACTGCTCAGCGGTGATGCCGGTGGCGTCTTCGCTCTTGAGCGCAGTGCGGATCCGGCTGAGCAGATTGGCGACCGGGCCTTCGATGACTTCGCTGAATTCCAGCGCCGTTTCCTCGGCGACGGTGAACAGGTTGCCCGGTGACTGCTTGCGATCGGCCAGCGGATTGGCGTCCGGGTGTTGGCTGGCGAAGCTGAGCATGGAGGTGCCCAAGCTGGCAGGCGAATCGGTGACGGCCAGGCCGACCAGATACGCCTTGCCAGTGTTGGCGAACTTCTCCTGCACCTCAATGCTGGTGTAGAGCTTCTGCTTGGATTTGTTGATGGTGATCAGGTCGGCGGTCGGTTCGATCTGGGCGAACAACGCCAGACGCTTGGTACCGTCGATCTCGACCTCTTCGGCCTTGACGGCGGTGACATCGCCATACGCACGGAACGGCGAGTCCGGCAGCAGGCTGCGCATGTGCTCGATCCAGATGCGGGCGTTGTAGGTCTCGCGGTTGTAGGTGGCGGCCATGTCGTCGATCCAGCTGCGCTGAATCGTGCGGCCATCGGTGGTGGCGCCTTCGACGGCCACGCGGAACCAGTTGGAACGAAACTTCTTGGCCTTGGCCGACATGGGTGTCCTCTGCGCTGGATGCGTTTGCGATGACCCATGGTCAAACGCGACGCATAGCGCAGCAACGCAATCACCGTGTAAATCAGGCGATTACGCGTCGTTGAACTGTCGGGATTAAGAGGTGGGCCGCACCCTGATGGGCATGCAAAGCGTTGCCACCCAGCTCCCGATGGACACCCGCAGACAGGCCAAGTTCCTGTACTGGATGGGATGGCGCGTGACCGAAATTGCGCAGGCCATCGGCGAGAACGAGAAGACTGTACACAGCTGGAAGTCGCGTGACGAGTGGGATCGCGCAGACAACGTTGAGCGCATCGGTGGCGCACTGGAAGCGCGCCTGGTCGTGCTGATCATGAAGCCGGAAAAGTCCGGCGGCGACTTCAAAGAAATTGATCTGCTGCATCGGCAGCTGGAGCGCCAGGCGCGCATCCAGCGCTATCAGGGCGGCGGCAACGAAGCCGATCTGAATCCAGCCGTTGCCAACCGCAACGCAGGCTCGAAGAAGAAGCCCAAGCGCAACGACTTCACTGAGGAACAGATCGAGCAGCTGACCACCGCGTTCGTCGACGGCTGCTTCGACTATCAGCGCGATTGGTACCGGGCAGGCAACGAGCGCACCCGCATCATCCTCAAGTCGCGCCAGATCGGTGCCACGTTCTACTTCGCCCGCGAGGCGCTGATCGATGCGCTCACCACCGGGCGTAATCAGATCTTCCTCAGTGCGTCAAAGGCGCAGGCGCACCTGTTCCGCGGCTACATGCAGCAGTTCGTGCGCGAGACGATCGACGAGACGCTCTCCGGCGGCGACAGCATCGTGTTCCCCAACGGCGCCGAGCTGTTCTTCCTGGGCACCAATGCGCGCACTGCGCAGGGCTACCACGGCAATTTCTACTTCGACGAGTTCTTCTGGACCTACGGGTTCAACGAGTTGAACAAGGTCGCCAGTGGCATGGCGATGCACAAGAAGTGGCGCAAGACCTACTTCAGCACGCCATCGAGCATGGCTCACGAGGCCTATACGTTCTGGACAGGCGAGCGCCGCAATAAGGGCAAGCCGGCCGCGCAGCGGATCCAGATTGATGTCTCGCACGATGCGCTGGCCGGTGGTCGTCGCTGCCAGGACCGCGCCTGGCGCCAGATCGTCAACATCCTCGACGCCCAGCGCCGTGGCTGCGACCTGTTCGACATCGACGAGCTGCGCGAGGAATACAGCCCGGACGCGTTCGCCAACCTGTTGATGTGCGAGTTTGTCGACGACGGCGCCAGCATCTTCCCGCTGGCGATGCTGCAGCCGTGCATGGTCGACAGCTGGGTCGAGTGGGGGGACGACTACAAACCCTTTGCCTTGCGTCCCTTCGGCGATCGCGCGGTGTGGATCGGCTACGACCCGGCTGACACCGGCGACACCGCCGGCCTGGTGGTTGTGGCTCCACCGTCCATCCCAGGCGGCAAGTTCCGCATCCTCGAACGGCATCAGTTCCGTGGCATGGACTTCGCGGCACAGGCCAAGTTTATTCATGGCGTCACGCAACGGTACTGGGTGACCTATATCGGCATCGACACCACCGGCATGGGCAGTGGCGTGGCGCAGCTGGTGAAGCAGTTCTTTCCGAATCTGGTCACCTTCAGCTACTCGCCGGAAGTCAAAACGCGCCTGGTGCTCAAGGCGTTCGATGTGATCCACAACGGCCGGCTGGAGTTCGATGCCGGCTGGATCGACATGGCGCAGTCGTTGATGGCCATCCGCAAGACGATGACGGCCAGCGGCCGGCAATCCACCTTCACTGCTGGCCGATCGGAAGAGACCGGCCATGCGGACCTGGCGTGGGCACTGTTCCACGCGCTGCAGAACGAACCGCTGGAAGGGCGCACCGCGCGCAACTCTGGCTTCATGGAGATCTCTTGATGTTGACCGACCAGCTGCCCGCCACCGCGCCTGCAGCGCCCACGCGTGCCGAGGCCTTCACCTTTGGCGACCCGACGCCGGTGCTCGATGGGCGCGGGGTGCTGGACTATCTGGAGTGCTGGCAGAACGGGCGCTGGTACGAGCCGCCGGTGGCGCTGGATGGCCTGTCCAAGACCACCCGCAGCAATCCGTTTCTGCAGTCCGGGCTGATCTTCAAGCGCAACATGCTGGCGCGCACGTTCAAGCCGCATCGGCTGCTGACGCGCGAGGCCTTCGAGCAGCTGTCGCTGGACTGGATCACCCTGGGCAATGGCTACCTTGAGCGCCGCCGCAATCGCATGGGCGGCGCGCTGTCGCTGGCCGCGCCGTTGTCCAAGTACATGCGGCGCGGCATCACCGAGGGCGAGTACTTTCAGGTGCGCACCTGGCACGACGAGCACGTGTTCGAGCCGGGCAGCGTGTTCCAGCTGCGCGAGGCCGATGTCGATCAAGAACTTTACGGCCTGCCCGAGTGGATGCCGGCGATGCAGTCCGCGCTGCTCAACGAATCGGCCACGCTGTTCCGTCGCAAGTACTACAACAACGGCTCGCATGCCGGTTTCATCCTGTACCTGACCGACCCGCAGCAGAGCCAGGAAGACGTGGACGCGCTGCGCAACGCAATGAAGGGTGCCAAGGGGCCGGGCAACTTCCGCAATCTGTTCTTGTACTCGCCGGGTGGCAACAAGGACGGGCTGAAGCTGATCCCGGTCAGCGAAGTGGCGGCCAAGGATGAGTTCAGCGGCATCAAGGGCATCACCCGCGACGACATGCTGGCTGCGCTGCGCATCCCGCCGCAACTCATGGGCATCGTGCCGCAGAACGCTGGCGGCTTCGGGTCCATCCGTGAGGCCGCTGCCGTGTGGGCCGCCAACGAGCTGGAACCGCTGCAGGCGCGCATGTTGAAGATCAACGACTGGGTGGGCGATGAGGTCATCGCCTTCGCCCCCTACGTGCCGCCAGCGGCCGCGTAATCCTTTCCCACCGTAAGACCACGCAATGCTCAAGAACCTCCGTTGTGGCGAATGCGCCCGCCTGCTATGCAAAGCCGGCGCCTTCGACGAAATCCAGATCAAGTGCCCGCGCTGTGGCACGCTCAATCACCTGAAGGCCGAGAGCCTCACCTCCGATCGCCGCGAGCGAATCCAAGAAGGCTCTCATCATGAAAAACCAGCTCCTGCAGGGCGACGCCCTGACCATCCTGCCCACGCTCGAAGCGAATTCGTTCGACGCGCTGATCACTGATCCTCCGTATGCCAGCGGCGGTCTGCATGCCGCCGCGCGGGCCAAGCCGCCATCGCAGAAGTACGTCCAGGGCGGTGGCGCACAACTGCATGCCGACTTTGTGGGCGACGAACGCGACCAGCGCTCACACCTGAAGTGGATGCATCTGTGGCTGTCCGAGTGCGCGCGCGTGCTCAAGGACGGCGCACCGGTCCTGCTGTTCACCGACTGGCGGCAGCTGCCGCTGACCACCGACGCGCTGCAGATCGCCGGCTTCACCTGGCGTGGGATCACTGTCTGGGACAAGACCGAAGGCGTGCGGCCGCAGTTGGGTCGCTTCCGGAATCAGGCCGAATACATCGTGTGGGGCAGCAAGGGCAACATGCCGCTGGATCGCCGTGCGCCTGTGCTGCCAGGTGTCATCCGAGAGTCGGTACGCAAGGCTGATAAGCACCACCTCACCGGCAAGCCGACCGAATTGATGCGGCAGCTGGTGCGGATTTGTGAGTCAGGTGGGCGCGTGCTTGATCCGTTTGCTGGCAGTGGAACTACGTTGGTAGCAGCGGAGTTAGAAGGCTATTGCTGGACCGGGGTAGAGAAGACTGAGCACTATGCAGAGGTCAGCAAGAGCCGAATCGGTCAGCTGTAATCGGTGCAAAAAAATGAACTAATGCTGCTAGCCGTCCTCTGGGGCGGCTTCATCCTGCTGGAAGATCGGAGTCCACTGCCGTTGCTCGATGTCTTGTTGTCTCTTGACCAGCTTGGGCAAGTGTTGCTCGATCATTCCTGAGTAATCGAGCCGACCTTCAGGACTGGTCGGCAGCAATGCATGCGTTCGCAGTGCATTGACTACGTTTAAAGTCTTCTCCGCCAGCTTTCCGTATTCGATCTGTCGCGTAAGAATTGGGTAGTCGCTGAACTCAGCCTCCCAGGCAAGTCGATCTTGGGCCAATAGTTGAGCATTTGGGATGGCAAAGATGCGATCTAGCAAAGTGACGGGGATAGAGCGCCAGTTCACGTTTAACGCAGCAAGTTCCAACGTGGGTGACGAAACCCTTGGTACTGTTTCGCCATCGGCGTCCGGCATGCCATCGTCATACATGACATCAATGCAACCGTTGATGTAACGATCGAGAATCGCTCCAACTGTTACAGCTAGATAGCCAATGTCAGATTCTCGCTGTTGGTAATGAATCCACCAGGAAAGTGTGGTGGGAATGCTTGCCCCAACAAGTGAGCCCAATAGCGCTGCAACCGCAGCAATTACGCCAAGTAACAAAGGCTCACTCAGAGGTTCGCTCATAGAATTGCTAGGGTCCAATAAAGGGGGGCAGCTTGGTGTCAGGATGACTGCGACGTCCCCCCGCTCTGAGTAGCGGCCGGGTTTAGAGTCCGGAGTTGATGATATCGGTGTTGGCCAGCTGTTGGGCATACGCAGATGGCGTCATGCCGCCAATGGCCTTCTTGGGTCGCTCCTCGTTGTATTCGCGTCGCCAGCGTTCGATCTCGGTACGCGCATGCAGCAGGGTTGGGAACCAGTGCTCGTTGAGGCATTCGTCGCGCAGCCGGCCATTGAACGATTCGACGTAGGCGTTCTGGTTTGGCTTGCCAGGCTGGATCAGCCGTAACTGCACGCCACGCGCATGTGCCCAGGCCACCATCGCTTTGCCGCAAAACTCCTTGCCGTTATCTGTGCGGATCACCTGTGGCAAGCCGCGACTGTGCGCCAGCCGATCCAGCACGCGTGTCACGCCATGGCCCGAGATTGCGCGCTCCACCTCGATGGCGATCGCTTCGTGGGTTGCATCGTCCACGATCACCAGACACTTGATCACTCGGCCTTCGGCGCTGCGGTCGAACACGAAATCCATCGACCACACCTGATTGGCCTGCGATGGCCGCAGCAGCGGCTGACGCTCTCCTATCAGCACCTTTTTGCGCTTGCGGCGCCGGACCTGCAGCTGCTGCTCGCGGTACAACCGCTCCACACGCTTGTAGTTCACGATGCGTCCTTCCTGTCGTAATTTGAGATAGATCATCCCCACACCATAACGGCGATGGCGATGCGCCAACGCACAGATGCGTTCGCGCAGTTCGACGTTGCGATCTTCGCTCGGGCAATATCGCAGCGCACTGGCGCTCATGCCGATCACTGCCAACGCACGACGCTCGCTGGCACCACGCCCGATCCACTCGCGCACCAGCATGCGACGCGCCGGTGCGCTCACCACTTTTTTCGCAGTGCATCCTTGATCAGGTCGTTCTCGAACAGCTGCTCGGCCAGCAACTTCTTCAGCCGCGCGTTCTCGGACTCAAGGTCCTTGAGCCGCTTGGCATCGGGCACGCTCATCCCGCCGAACTTGCTGCGCCACAGATAATAGGAAGCCTCGCTGAAGCCATGCCGCCGGCACAGGTCCTTGATCGCCACACCGGCATCAGCTTCGCGCAGGAAGCCGATGATCTGTTCTTCAGAAAAACGCTTCTTCACGTCCAATCTCCTCGAGTTAGGGAATTGGACTCCAAACTGAGGTGCTACTCAAAATCGGGGGGGCGTCGGGTGACCCAAGCCGAAGTGATGGGGAAACTGGAGCTAAACGGGGTCGACATGAGTCTGATAGGACGCCCGCTTCGCCGGGCACAGCTACAGCAGAGCATCATGATTCGCGCGGCCTGATCGCAGTCATCTGATGCACTAATTCGACCAGTTGTGTCATGGGCGGGCCAGTCAATTAGATGGCCTGCACAGCGGGAAGTAGTAGCAAACGCTTTTCAGGCGGTAGAAGCGAGCGTGCGAAGCTGCTCCAATCGATGCCCGCCGCCTCGCATCGCTCATCAATCTCTTGAGCGAGCCATTGCGAGAAATGCAACCTGCTGGTGTTGCCAGTCGCCAATCCATCTACTGCGACGTTTAGAATCATGCCAAGCGCAACAATCTCATCGCTCGTGCCTGCAACTGGGTTGTCCTCGACAATCAAAGTCCATTCATTTCCATCGCCTTCTACATAAGCGAAAAGCGCTCCATCTACAGTAACGAGCTCAGCCATTATGTTGGGCTCGGCATCGTGAGCCGCAAACCATTCCCCAACCTCGCTAGGTGCAGCGAAGGTCTTTGACTGAGCCGCTTCTGCCTGTTTGCGGCGCTCCTTCAATTTCGCCTTTCGCTTCGCATCTGACTTCTTCGCCACAGTGATATCCGCGTTTGAATTAGTGGTAGAAATTACCGTGAAAAAGCGTTTTTTTCACGCATAAATAGAGTCTAAATTCGATCACTGAATAAGGGTGTGTATCTAGATGTTGAAATGTGATTTAGCCTGCAGGACCTAAAAAATCAAGTCCTTTGAATCGGTTTGGATCAGACCAGTGGCCTGACGGAAATACTAGAAGATTGGTCCCGCCAGGATTGGCGGCGCTAGGATAAATTATTCCATCGAGAGTAGATCCATCATTCAAGAGGAAGGCCTGTGCCAAGAATTCGCATACCACTTGAGATGGCACATAGTCGATGTGCTCTCGCCCGTCCTTCTCAACAGGTTTAGTGATGGATTTCACGAACTCTCTCAAAAATAGCGCTTTTGTACGTTCCAATTTTTGATCTATAGCCAGTATCGATGGGGGCTCAGGCAGTGCATTGAGATCTACAACGTTCAATGAGCGCTTGACCTCAAAGGCACATGCCGAAGCTAAATGCTCGGCAGGAGGTGGGCCTATCTCAGCGACAGCAGTTGTTCTATCGAATGCAGCGTAAAAGTAAGGTATCCCTGCTGGATTCATCCTTCCTGCCGTCGCCAAATTCTTCGGTGGTGGTCCCATCATTGACCCATCCATCACCTTGGCCTCAGATTGTTTGAGGTGCCTGGCACGATAAAGAATTGTTCCGCTATTGAGTACTCTAATAAGTGGTCGCAATTCCTCTCCGACCACATCAAGCATCTCAGTAACGTGAACTTCTTGCGGGTCGATATCCTCGGTAACTCGCTGAAAGTTAAAGCGCGTCTGATGCTTGATCGTTCTTGTAAAATTAGACCAAGAATGGAGCAGGATCTCGTCTTCTTGAATGTCCGCCCAGTGTCCGTTGGCCGCTTCGACCCAGTCGCCGATTCGGTCGGCACCAACGATGTCGTCTCGTAGATCATCTGTGGGGTAGAAACCAAGCTGTGCGAGCACTTCGTCCGTATCAACGGTATCTACGATCCACGCCCCATCACTGTGGGGTGTGCCTGCGTTAGCAGGCTCAGCATAGTAAGTTTGTATGATTCTATACAGAGTCTCTTGCAGGCATCCTACCGGAACGACCAAGTAGGCATCTTTTTCGCAATAGCTGCAGGTGCCGGGAGCTGCTGTAGAACCGCACTGCCTCCAAACATCGGGGTCATTGATGCATTGACCGCACACAATCTTCTCAACCTCGACCCACCCCCTTTCTTCTGCTTCCATCCATTCTCTCTTCGCGATACCCATTGATGCCCCGAAATCGTCAGTTAATTGGATTGCTCGGATCATGAAGAAAAAGATCCTTTGCCTCTCCAAGGCCATGGCTTGGTGATGCTTTTGGATCAGGATCCAACCATGAATGCCCTGTTGCGGTTCCTTGAGTATTCAAATTCGGTCACGCAGGCCTCGCGGCCTGAGCTAGTCATGCCATTCTTGGGCCGCTCTTACTAGGGTCATCTTGGCTGTGATCGCGTGCTTGCACGAGCTCCTGCAATCGCGCTTGTTCCTGCGTGTCGCGTGCCTGGTTAGCCGCCAGATACTGTTGTTCGGGAGCCGCTGCCAGTGCCTCGCTGGTCGGCATGTGAGCGCGGTTGGCATACGGATCCGGGGACGCTCCTGGGCCTGAGCGCATCACAAACATCGTCACCCCGCCTGAAAGCTTGTCGGTCGGTACGTTCAGTGCGACATCGACCTTGTCGCCGGGCTTGAATCCCGCCTCCACAGCCATTTTGTAGGCGCTCGCAACCATGCGATCGCTGCGCTCATCCCAGGGCTTGTTGGCGCTTTCATCGAGCCTTGCGATGGAAGAGCGTAGCTGCTCCACCAATGCAGCATCTTGCGGCTTCGGGCCGGCGGCGCTCTGATGATTCACAGATGGCTGCTCGTCTTCACGAGGGTCTTGCGATGCAACAGAACGCGCACCCATCTGCATTCCCGGCGCGCTGACCTGTGCTGTGGTCGTGCCCGTGGACGCTGCACGCCCTTGCACGTGGTCGTCATCCAGCGCAGATGAACGTCCCGGCGCTGTCTGCGACGACGGCGCGCTTGGCACGGGGGTTTGCGTGGGCGGTGCTGCAGGCTGTTGCGTCTGAGGCGAATGCGCAGGGGGATTGGGCGAGGTGGCATTGGCAGGTATGGCCTGCTGCCGTTCTGCCTGCAATATCTCTTCTGCCGTCGTGGTCGCCCTGATCTCCATGCGGTCGTCGTTCTGGCCAACCACTGTGGCGATCGAGCCATCTTTCTGCAGCTGCAGGAAGAAGGGCATCTGCTTGCCCGTATCGCGTGCATGGTCTTGTGCAACCGCCGCCGTGGCGGCATCGATCTGCGCATCAGTGCGCGTAATGCCAGCGCGGGCGTACATTCCGGCCACCTGGCTATGCAAGTCGCTCTGCGTCGGCGTGGGATTGCTGCGGGCGATCTCCGCCATCGACGCCATGTCTTGAAGCCCGGCCTGTTGGCTCTGCCACGTTCGGTTCAATTCCTCGCGTGTGTTGCCGGTGGCCGCATTGGTGCCATAGAGCGTGCCGGGCGTGGTCCATTCGCCGCTGGCGGCGCGAGTATAGGAGTGGCCGTCAGAAGCCTGTAAGGGCTGTGGTTGCGTGCGCGCGTTCGTGATGGCCTGCGGCACCGGCTCGCGATTGGTGAACTCATTCCAGCCGAACTGGTCGTAGGCGATCTGGTAGCGGGCCGCTGTTGCTTCCGGCGTGTTAGCGGCGTTCTGCGCAATGATCGTCTGCGACTGCTGCTCCAAGCCACTCGCACGCTCCGCACTGACCGGCGCGTTACGCGTGATTGGTATCTTGCCGTCAATGTTTTCCCTGATTTCAAGCTGCCACCCGCCCGTCTGCGCATCGCGCACATAGTCGCGGCCCGTTTCAAACGGTTCGCGCGGCGGATGCGTTTCGGCCTTGGCATCCAGGCGGTATGGATCCTGCGGTTTCGGTGGATTTGCTAGCCCGAGTGAATACGAGTCGTTAGCCGCGCGGTAATTCAGTTCATCGGCAAGGCGGCCAGCGGCAACCAGGCGGGTCTCCTGATAGCCGCCGCTTGGCAACGGCGCGCTGACCGTGCGCGTCCATGTGCCTTGGGGATCTTCCGGGTTGCGCGTCCACTCGTTGCCACTGCGGTCTGGCTGTGTGTAGATCCGGTCGATGTCCTGCTTCTCGGCCCAACGTTCGCCGAGGTAAGCACCCGCCAGGCCGCCAGCCAAGCCAGTAGCCAGCGCGCCAGGCCCCGTCCACGACCCTGTGACGGCACCGTAGCCTGCACCAAGCAGGAAGCCGGCTGCGATGCCGCCTGCATTGCGGCCAACGAAGTGCGTGGCTGCCGATGCGGCGCCAGCGTCGTTGCCTTGCGTACTGAGCTGGACCACGCGGTGGCCGGTCACGGCGAAGTCGTAGGCCACCAGCGCGACGCCGGCCGCACCCGCGACACGAGCACCAGAAAGCCCGCGCGCTCCAGCCGCTTCTGCAGCAGCAAGCCCTTCGCCGGCCACGATGCTGCCTTCGCCTGGGACGCCGGGCATCCGGGGCGCAGTCGGTGGCCGTGCCAGGATCGGTGGCATCTCTTGAGGAAAGGTGAGGCGCAGACGCGCCTCCATCGGTTGAGTGATTGGCAGGCGCCCGGCTTGGTTTGCTTCAGCAACTGCTTCGCCCAGTGATTGCCGGCCACCCCATCTGTCACTGAGGGTGGATGATCCCGGTTGATCGATCGCATCCAAGGCTAGTTGGACGTTGCCTTCAGAGCGCGTCACTCCGGCCCAGCGTGACTCCGCTGCGGCCATGTTTCCTATGTCAGCAATCTGGGCGGCATGACTTTGCTGGTATGCGGCGAGATCACCGTGAAAGGCACGTATCCGTGCATTTGCCTGCTGTGGGGTCATGCCTTGCGGCGTATTGCTTACAAGGTCGCCATTGACCAAGCCCACTTTCAGCGTGTCAGTCAGGCCATTGACTCGAGCCGCGATGCGCTGAGCGGCAGCCTGATCGCCCCGCAATGTTGCTTGTCCGTCAGGGGACAGCTCCAATCTTTCAAGCCGGTTCGCAAGTTCCTCTGAATACGCCCCAAGCGGTCCACCGGGGTGAGGCGACAAACCCATCCTCGCGGCCAATGCTTGGTCCGCAGGAAGATTGAGGATGTTGCGTGGACCATGCAGCTCGAACAGGCCGCTTCTTGAAAGCGACTGCAGCAAGCGGCTCTCACTGAAAGCCGCTTGCTCAATGACATGGTGTCCTTGGAAAGCCGGTGTATCAGCCATCGGTGCAACTCCCGCTCAAAAATCCGTGTCGAGGGTTTGGCGCGTCAGAGGTCTGCGGCGTCTCGCAGCGAAGGGCCGCTGAGTTGGGCTTCGCTCAAGGCGTCGAACAGGACCCGGTCACAAATGGCCTCGGTTCCTAGGCGTGACTGACGGAAGATGTGGGCGTTACCAACGACTTCGCGCTTGAATACAAGGCTTGCACCGCCGGATACGCTATAGAAGTTGAGGTCTTCCCCAGTCTCGTAATCGTGTTCGATCTCGATCTGGACCCGCGATTCGCTCTCATCAAGCGCATCAAGCCAACGCGTCACGCTGCAGAGATAGTACTGAGGACCCTGCGTGCCGTCGGCAAGGGTGAAGTCGCAAGGCGCAAAGGCGAAGCCTTCCGGGTCTACGGCGTCGAACACCCGCCTCAATGCTTCCGAAACGATCCAGATGCCCGCCAGCTTCTCGAAATCACGCGGCATCTCTTGCTGTCCCGGCACCTGCACTAGGTGCGGCCTCACCGGATACTGGTTTGGATCACCATTGGGTGGATCCATGGTGTTCATGCCAGGGGGCAGAAGCAGTTCTTCGTTGGCAATCTTCAAGCCAGCGCTCTGACCATTGCCCCGAAAGCTTGGCCGGAGGACAAAAAATTCCCCCAGGTGGGAGTCGCTCGCGACGGTGACGGGGATTGCTGCCTCATCGTTCATGGTGATTTCCATCGTGGACGGGTGCGCCGCAGATCGCGGCTGATTCCTTTGGTCTGAGGGATTCTATGGCAATGGGCGGCATGCCTGTAAGGCAGGCGGCCAAGCATGCACTAGGGGAAACTTACCGCTGGAGCCCTGTTACCCATGTTACGACCTGTTACTAGGCGGCTCGGACTGGGGGCGCGAGTGTAGCTCTTTGATATTTAAGGAATTCGGTCTTCAGGTTACCGGCGTTACCTGCGTTACCAGCTAAAGCTGCACGTCAGAAATACGGCTCAAGCGACGAGGAGCTGCCAGCCGTTGGAGATGGCCTACAGCACAGGGCAGCAGGGGTTCTTACCACAGCTCAGCCCGCCTGGCTGGGTGAGAGCATGCGTTACCGCAATGGTGATACTGATCCTCTATCCATAGCGTTCCTCAAACGCAGCAAGCAGAGAGGGCTTTTCTTATCGGACGTGCTTGGACGGCCGTTCTTGGGTGTGCCAGGCTGGTGCCTATCTGTCATCCATTTGCTGGCTGGGCCCGGCGTTCCGCGCGCCCAGTTGGTGCAGGGATCCGCAGGGATATCGTCCCCCCTGGCGTGCGACCCATAGCGTTGCTGCGGTTGCATCTGCGTGCATGCAGGTGGTGCAGCAAAAGCACCATGCAAAGCGTGCAGGCGTGGCGGGGCGACGATTGCGCGCTCTAGGTGGAGGCCGCGGGGCTGAGTGCGTACATGGTGGCGGGACTATGGTCTGCTCTGAACTAGCCCAGTGGCGGCGCGTAGGGCGTCTCACTTCTTGGCGGTATCCAGCCTCATCCATGCGGCGCTACTGTGGTTGATGGCGCAGTGCGCCGTCGCCCAGTTGACCAGGTCAAAGACTATCAAACCAGATTTCCACCGGGCCTCACATCTCCGAGCGCGTCTATAAATCCAGATTTGTAATAGGCTATAAAGGCCTGGTGAAGATTTTCACGCGCCTCGACGCTCGGCCTCAGGCGGCGATTTAAAAGTGGTTTGAAGAACTTGATTTCTTCTCTCTCCATTTCGGTCAATAGCTCTGTTTTACAACTCCTGAAATACAGAGCGAACTTCGACGCCGGAAATAGCTCATCTGCCACGGAACGAAAAATCTGCAATTTGTAGTCATTGGGTGAATGAGGTTGGAATTTTCCCGAATAGTTCTGTATCCGATTTCCTATCGAGTTAGTCTTCCCAGCATATATTCGGTGCAGAGTTTCATTAATTCTTAACGTCCATAAGTATATGCCGGATATCCGCAGTGACTTCCTAGCGATTCTCTTAGCGTTGTCAGATTGCCATGATCCTGATGCATCAATGAGAAGATTATATTTATCTTCTAGTCGCGAGTGGTGCTCAGTATTGAAAGCTAGTTCTTCTAACGGGCGCGAATATACTTGCATGGCGTTGTGGGTCTCGATTAAATAGATATGCGAAATGGGCTTGTCTTGAGAGAATGATAGAGCCAGATGGAATAAATGCCATCTTAGTTGGGTGACTGAAACATGATGGGGATTGGGGCGTGCTTATTCTCGATGAGCATGGTTGCGTCTATGAAGGGTGTTGCGCAGTGCTGGATGAGGATATATCTGGATTTAGGCTCTAAGCCACGCACGGAGGGCGGTCTGGCTGAATTTTTAGTCGCCAACGCGCTAGCTCAGAAATTAGTTGTTGCCGAAATTGTTCCCCCGTCATCATCGCCTAAGTAGCGCCAGATGGCGGTAAGTATGGCGGTAGTTGCTAGGAAGTAATTCAAGTAAATATTTATATATCAATAGCTTAGGGCGGTTTTTTGGTTGATGGTGGGCCCACCAATTGCGCAGGCGTAGCGCTCTCCTGTTCCTGTAGGCATAGTTGGCTTGAGGATCCCCGCTAAGCTCGTTTCCGGCGATGCGAGGCCACCGCGATTAGCGCGTCGCGCTTGAACGCTACCTACTTCCGTTACACCTCGTGGGCAGAAAACAAGTTCACCACGCTGGCAGGCGAATTGAAGCCGAAGAACTGTGCATGATTGCTCGCACTCTGCTCCGCGAGAGCGGTGCTACGTGGGAACAGCGCATTGTCATAGGCACTCAGTGCCGCCTCGATCTGGCCCGGGTTCTCAATGAGCGAACGTGCGAGCTCGGCTCCGTCGTAGATGGCGAGGTTTGCACCTTCTCCCGCAAACGGTGACATCAGGTGCGCAGCGTCGCCGACGAGCGTTACGCCGGGAGTGCGTGCCCAAGCATGTTCGATCGGCAATGCATAAATCGGGCGAATGATGGGCGCGCTGTCAGTGTGGGTAATCATGGCCAACAGAGCTGGAGCCCAATCTTCGAACTCGTTGGCAATGCGGCGCATCGCGGCTGTAGGCCGGCCAAAGTCGAGCTCGCGAAACCATGCTTCGGGCTTGGTCAACGCGATGTAGCTGCGTAGCGCGCCGTCTGCGTATCTGTGGGTAAAGATGCCTTGGCCGGGGGCTACAGCCATCAATGTGCCGCGCCCGACCATCTTGGCGCTAGCCGGATATTTGTTGCTGGCATCGGTGAGAGATGTCTCGATAAAAGTGGTGCCCACGTATGCGGGGGTTGCGGTCGACAGCAACGGCCGAACCTTCGACCATGCGCCGTCCGCTCCGACAACCAGGTCCGCCGTGATCGATGAACCGTCGGCAAAAGTGAGGGCAAGCGCTCCGTCCGCATTGCGTGCTGCCCGTATGAGCTTGCGACCCCAATGAATGGCATCGGAGGGCAGGGAGTCAATCAACAGCCGGCGGAGTGCGCTGCGGTCCACCTCCGGTCTGAGAGAGCCGACAGAGCGTTGTCTGTCGAACAGAATCGTGCCGTGCTTGTCACTCACGCGCTTGGCGTCCTCGCCCGGGAGGACGAGGGCCAGGAAGGCGTCGTGGAGGCCTGCCGCGGTTAAGCCTAGCTGCCCGTTCCATTCGTGTATGTCTAGCAGGCCGCCTTGTGATCTGGCGTTGCGTGAAGCCTCGGCCTCATAGATGGTGGCGGAGATGCCGTTGATGTGGAGGACACGTGCGAGTGTCAAACCGCCCAGACCAGCACCGACGATAGCGATCTGATCAGTTGAAGATGGACGTGGGTTGGTGTTGTTGGCTGTCATGAGCGCTCCAAATACAACGAGCGTTCGCACAGGCGGCAGCTCGAAGAAAGGCCGGGTGATCTCGGCGAGGGGCGCTGGCCAACCTAGCAAGCATGCTGGATGGCGTGTATTCGATCTCTTGGTGCCGACGGCACACAGGCGAACGTTTTTCGCGTCGCGCGCATTCTTGCATTGATCCGCTTCCTCGAACAATCCCTTGGAAGAGCAGGTTCGTAACGCGTCAGCCGCACTCGGAACGTGGGCGGATCAGCGCCGCGCCGCGGCAGCCACCGCAAAGCTGTCTTCAAGCATCAGGAAGTGCGAGATCTCGTTCCCCGTGATGGTGAGCACGATCGTAAACGGCGTCTCGATGAGCTTTCCGCTGGCGGTGATGCGGCTGGCGAGCTCGCCCACGATGACGGCGCGGTCGTTGCTGGCCAGTAGGTCATGCACCTCGAACCGGATGCGCTCCATCAGGGTGCCGGAATCACGCACGAACGCTTCCACCGCGCCGCGCCCGCTGCGTCGCCCAATCCACGGCAGTGCGGATGGATCGCCTGGGATATGCCATTGCAGATCCGCACTGAACATCGCCGCGATCGTCTCAGGCGATGCACCGGAGCCGATCTTTTCAAGGAAGTTTTGCGCAATCGCCAAATTGTTTTGCATGCTCATCTTGTTTGTCTCTGGTGGGCTGGAAGTGCACTCACGGTAGCGCGCTGCACGTATGGTCAGATCTGGGTCAGGCCGCCGTCCACTGTCAGCTCGATGCCGGTGATGTAGGAGGCATCGTCCGATGCCAGGAAGGACATCGCCTTGGCCATCTCATCCGGGCTCGCTGCGCGGCCCAGCGGGGCCTTCAGTTGGATTTCGGCCAGGTAGGCGTCGATGTCTTCGTCGCTCATGCCCAATTCGGATTTATAGGCGGGTGTGACCACGACGCCGGGCGCGATCAGGTTGATGCGAATGTCGCGACCTTTCAGTTCCGATGCCCATGTCCTGACGAAAGAGCGCAGTGCCGCCTTCGTTGCGGCATACACGCCGAAATTGGCGACGCCTTGATTGGCCGCGATGGAGCCCGTCACCACGATGGCGCTGCCGGCGCGCATCAGTGGCAGCGCCTTCTGCACGGTCAGCAGGGTGCCCTTGACGTTGATGTCGAAGTACTTGTCGAAGCCTGCTTCGGTAATGGATTCGATTGGCGCAAATTCGCCGCCGCCTGCGTTGGCAAGCAGCAGGTCCAGTCGTCCATGCGCGGTGGCGATGACGTCCATGACGGCGTCAAGCTCTGCACCAACGGAAATGTCGGCGCGTACCGCCGTGGCGCCATGGCCGATCTCGGCGACCGCCCGGTCCAGTTCCTGCTGCCGGCGGCCGCTGATGACCACCGTTGCGCCCTCCAGCGCCAGCCGCTTTGCGGCGGCCAGGCCGATGCCCGAGCTGCCGCCGGTGACCAGGGCAATCTTCCCGGCGTGTTTGGTGGGGTGGATGTTGGCCAGATCCTGGACGTGCATGGTGTTTGCCTCTTGAGCGGAGATCCCGCGTTGCAGGCAGTCTATTGACCCTCGCTGCGGCGATAAATGGGCGCATTGTTGATTCTTTATTCCCCTGTGGGAATAATCCGGCGCTCTAGGCGGAGCGATCAATGGATCACCTGCAGGCAATCCGCGCCTTTGCGCGCGTTGTGGAAACCGGTGGGTTCAACCGTGCGGCGGAATCGCTGCAGATGCCTAATGCCACGCTGAGCAAGTCGATCAGCGCGCTGGAAAAACATCTGGGAGTCACATTGCTTGAACGCAGCACGCGCCGCGTGCGTGTCAGCAACGACGGCGCTGCGTATTACGCGCGCGTGCGGCACCTGCTCACGGAGCTGGACGACGTGGAAGCCACGTTGGGGCGTGCCCAGGGCAGCCCCAAGGGCCGGCTTCGTGTAGATACGGGAGGCTCGACGGCGTGCGGATTGTTGATCCCCGCATTGCCGGAGTTCTGTGCGCGCTATCCGGATATCCAGCTGCAGCTTGGCGTCACCGATCGCACGGTGGATGTCATCGGCGAAAACATCGACTGCGCGATCCGCAGCACGGCAGACGACGGCGCGCTGATATCGCGCAAGATCGGCAGCCTTGCCTGGACCACCTGCGCGAGCCCTGACTATCTCGCACGCTACGGTGTCCCGACCCATCCGAAACAGCTGAAAAGCCTGGCGTTTCCCGTGGTGGGCTACTTCTCCGCGCATAGCGGCAAAGCGCCGCCGCTGCATTTCCTGGACGATGGCGCGCCGCTGGAGATCGTTCCCAACTGCAGCGTGATGGTCAACGAGAGCAACGCGCATCTGGCGACCGGATTGGCCGGGCTCGGGCTGATCCACACGCTCGATTTCATGGTGCGGCCGGCCATCGAACGCGGCGCGCTGGTGCCGGTCCTGCAGGACTGGCGCCCGGCGCCATTGGATGTCTTCATCGCCTATGCGCCCAGCCGACAGTTGAGCACCAAGGTGCGTGTGTTTATCGAGTGGGTGAGCGAGATCTATGCCCGGATCGGGCAGACACATTCGGCGGTCGAGCGCTGACGAGCGCAACCTGTGGGGTTCACGCGATGTGCGGCGTTTGCTTCCGGGCGTTGTGGCATCGCATCGGCCCGGGGCCGGTTCGCTTTTGCGCCGTGCTCACCGTACTGCGAGGTTGCCGGGCCTGTCCGACAAGGCACGCAGCACACGCCGGACAGGCATCGCCCTCGACGGCGCCCCGCCCCGGAGCGATTGCGTGCAAATATACGTTTCATATACGATTCGTATATCAACGCAAAACGAGAGCCATCATGGGCATCGTCAATATCGACGACGACCTGCACGACCAACTGCGCCGTGCGTGCACGGTGAGTAGCCGTTCGATCAATGCGCAGGCCAATTTCTGGATCAAGGTCGGCATGCTGTGCGAGATGCATCCGGACACGACGTTTCAGCAGATCGTGGCCGAACAATTGCGCGCGGCGGGCGTACGGCCGCAAGCCTTGAAACCGGGCCGGGCGTGATCAAGTCGCCCGACGAGATCGCGCTGATGGCGGTGTCTGGCCAGCTCCTGGCGCAGGTATTCGATGCGCTGGATCGCTTGCCCCTGGAAGGTCGCAGCACGCTGGAACTCAACGGGTTTGTCGAGCGCATGATTGTCGATGAGCTCGACGCACGGCCTGCGAGCAAGGGGCAGTACGGTTTCGAGTTCGTACTCAACGCATCCATCGACGATGTGGTCTGCCATGGCGTGCCATCGGCAGACGACGTGTTGCGCAGCGGGCAGATCGTCAACCTGGACATTACGCTGGAAAAGAACGGCTATATCGCCGATTCCAGTACCACGTACCTGGTGGGCGAGGTCGCTTACCCGGCACGTCGCCTGGTGCAGGCCACGTATCAGGCGATGTGGAAAGGGATTGCAGCGGTGCGCCCGGGCGCGCGCTTGGGCGATATCGGCCATGCCGTTGCGCGGCACGCGCGTGCGCACGGCTATAGCGTGGTCAAGGAATACTGCGGGCACGGCATCGGCCGTGAGATGCATGAAGACCCGCAGATCCTGCACTACGGCCACGCGGGCACCGGCTTGGAACTGCAGGAAGGCATGGTGTTCACCATCGAGCCGATGATCAACCAGGGCCGTGCGGCGATCCGTTCGCAACCGGATCAGTGGCCGGTGCATACGCGCGATGGCAGGTTGTCGGCGCAGTTCGAACATACCGTGGCGGTGACGCGCACTGGCGTACGTGTGTTGACCTTGCGGCCCGCCGAAGTGCCGCTGTGCGTGGTGGAGTGACGCACCGCAACGCATGGCGTCAGGCGGCTATCAGTCGGCCTGCACGCGCGGCGTCGCCTCTGGCCGGCGCGGAATCAGCGGGGTGGTGTTGGTGTGCAGAAGCATGCGCACGGCCGCTTCGACACTGATGAAACGGCTGCGTTGCAGCAGATAGGACAGCATGAGAAGTCCCGCGAACATCAGCGTGGCCCCTGGCCTGACGACGGCTGCCGGAACCAGGAACCCAACCACCATCATCACTACGGTCCAGTTGCAGAAACCGCTCACGATGATCTCGCGTTGCCGACGGTCGATCACGATGCGCCCGCGCATGATCATCGGATAGACACCGCCGACGAACAGGAAGGTTTCGCGAAACGCATACACGTCTTCGGACAGGCGATGGAACCGCAAGTCGGGCCAGCGCGATGGCTCGACCGCATTTTCTACCTGCGCCAGCGAAAAGCAGGCCAACGCATCGCGGGTCACCGCAATACGCCGTGTAAACACCGGCAGGCCCCAGCTGAAGTAGGGGCGGTTCCAGGTGATCAGCAAGAGGCCTTCGGTGGCAATCAAGCCCAGCAGCAGGTAGAGCATCGTGCATCCCTGTTCGAGTGGCTCAACGATCGCACGCGCATGGTGCGCCGCGTGCCGGCTCCGATTCTGGCGCCTGAATGCCTGGCCCTGCAATCACGCCTGCGGCGCGGCGCGCGTTTCTTCGCCGCGCCAGATTGGCTCAGGTCAGCGGCGCTCATGCACACTAGAGCCCACAGCGGACGCCGGCTCTGCCGGTGCCGACCCCGCAATCACTGGTCCCATGCAGCCACTTTCCCACACCTTGCCGGCCGTGCACGCCATGGCGGCGCAACTCCGCCGGCCGCTGGACGGCTTGCGCAGGCAGCTGCGCGCCAACGATCTCTGGTTCATCGCCTTGGCCGCGCTGGTGGGGCTGATCGCGGCTGGATTGATGGTGCTGCAGGCCGGTATCGCGCATGGCCTGCAGAGCTGGCTGTACGCGCTCGCGCCCGAGCAGCGGCTCAGCACGGCCACCTCGATGACGGCAACGCAGTTGCTGGTGTTGCCGCTGGGCGGCTTGCTGGTTGGTCTGGTGACGCTGATGGCGCGGCGGCGCAAGCGGCCCCTCGTGGATGCGGTGGAAGCCAATGCCTTGCATGGCGGGCGCATGTCGATGCGCGACAACCTGATCGTTGCGGTGCAGACCTTGTTGTCCAACGGCTTCGGTGCGTCGGTGGGACTGGAGGCGACCTACACCCAAATGGGGTCGGGTGCCGGCTCGCAGCTGGGGCGCGTGTTGCGGGTGCGGCGTGCCGACATGCGCACGCTGGTGGGCGCCGGCGCGGCCGGTGCGATTGCCGGCGCCTTCGGCGCGCCGCTGGCCGGTGCGTTCTATGCGTTCGAGATCGTCATCGGTGCCTACACGCCATCGGCATTGGCACCGGTGGCCGCCGCCGCATTGGCTGGCGCGTTCATGGCCAATGCCCTGGGCGCAGCGCCGTACTCGTTGCCTGCTGCGGTGGCCTACCAATTGCAGCCGCGCGACTATGCGGTCTACATCGCGCTGGGCCTGGCGTGCGCGTTGATCGGCATTGCGGTGATGCGCCTGGTCGCCGGCATCGAACGCGGCGTGGGCCGCATCAATCTGCCGGTGTGGGGGCGCCCGGTCATCGGTGGGTTGCTGCTGATTCCGCTGGCGCTGTATTCGCCGCAGGTGCTGTCCTCGGGGCATGGCGCATTGCATCTGGACCTGACCAGCAGCAGTACCTTGCAGGTGCTCGCCATCCTGCTGGTGCTCAAGTGCATTGCGTCGGGAATTTCGCTGGGTTTCGGCTTCCGCGGCGGTCTGTTCTTCGCATCGTTGTTCATGGGCTCGCTGGTGGGCAGCCTGTTCGCGGTGAGCCTGAACCTGTTGCTGGGCGCTGCGGTGGTGGACACCACCAGTGCATCGCTGGTGGGCATGGCTGCATTGGCGGCGGCCATCGTTGGCGCGCCGATGACCATGGCCATGTTGATCCTGGAAGGCACGCACGATTTCGTGCTGGCCAGCGCAGTGATGGCGGCGGTGCTGGTGGCCAATACCGTGGTGCGGCAGGTGTTCGGTTATTCGTTCTCCACCTGGCGGCTGCATCTGCGTGGCGAAAACATCCGCAGTGCGCGCGATGTGGGCTGGGTGCGCAATCTGTCGGCTGGCAAGATGATGCGCAAGGATGCCAACCACACCGCGCACGACATCAGCGTGGCCGAATTCCGCCGGCGGTTCCCGTTGGGCTCCACGCAACGCGTGGTGCTGGAAGATGCAGACGGACACTATGCCGGCGTGGTGCCGCTGGCCGTGCTGTACGCCGACAATGTGCAGCTGGACGCCCCGGTCGGCGACTATGCCAAGCACCGCGATGCGGCGCTGCTGGCCGACACCGACATCGTGGCGATCATGAAGGTCTTCGATACGACACAGGCCGATGAGTTGGCCGTGATCGACAGCGATCGCAAGGTACTGGGCGTGCTGTCGGAGGGATTCGTGCGCAAGCGCTACGCCGAAGAACTGGAAAAACGCGAGCGCGAACTGATGGGCGAACGCGTGGCTAGCGACGACTGAGCCGCGTGCTGTCAGCAACGGCTGCGCGCATGCGTGCGCATCGTTGATCTGTGTCTGATGTTCGATGCGCAGACACAGGCGCAGCGTCGGGTTGTTCGGGCTAGCCTGAGCGCGTTAGTATCGCCACTGCTCAAGAACGATCTCCTTGGACACATGACACCACCCTGACCTCAGGCCTTACGCGCTCGCAGTTGCTGCGAAGGTCCAGGTGTTTGACGTGCATGTAATGCGCCGTGTGGTTGCCGGCGCAAGGAGTCGTTCGATGTCCAGAAGTTTCCCGTTGCGCCAGCAATGGCTCGGCAACGTGCGTGGCGATGTGCTCGCCGGCATCGTGGTCGCGCTTGCGCTGATTCCCGAAGCCATCGCGTTTTCGATCATTGCCGGCGTTGATCCCAAGGTTGGGCTCTACGCGGCGTTCTGTCTTGCAGTGGTGACTTCGATCGCCGGTGGTCGGCCAGGCATGATTTCTGCCGCCACCGGTGCCATGGCGTTGTTGATGGTGGATGTGGTCAAGGACCATGGGGTGCAGTACCTGCTGGCGGCGACCGTGCTGGCGGGCGTGCTGCAGCTGATTGCAGCCGCATTGCGTCTGGGCGCATTGATGCGTTTTGTCTCGCGCTCGGTGATCACCGGCTTCGTCAACGCATTGGCAATTCTGATCTTCCTGGCACAGCTGCCGGAGTTGGTCGGCATGCCATGGCCGGTGTATGCGGTGTGTGCAGCGGCATTGGTCATCATCTATCTGCTCCCGCGCGTCACCACGGCGATTCCTTCGCCGCTGGTCGCAATTGTGGTGTTGACGGCGGCATGCGCGTACTGGCACCTCGATCTCCGGCACGTGGGCGACATGGGCCACCTGCCTGATAGCCTGCCGGTATTTTTGCTGCCGGACGTGCCGCTGACATGGGACAGCGTGCGCATCCTGCTGCCGGTATCGACGACGCTGGCGGTGGTCGGCTTGCTGGAGTCGTTGATGACGGCGCAGATTGTCGAAGACCTGACCGATACCCCATCGCAGCGCAACCGCGAATGCGCAGGTCAAGGACTGGCGAACATGGTGGCGGGCTGCTTCGGTGGCATGGCTGGCTGCGCGATGATCGGGCAGTCGGTCATCAATGTGCGCTCGGGCGGACGTGGGCGCTTGTCGTGCCTGGTGGCCGGCGTCGTCCTGCTGCTGATGGTGGTCTATGGCGCGGCCTGGGTGCGCCAGATTCCGATGGCGGCACTGGTGGCGGTGATGATCATGGTCAGCATCGGCACCTTCAACTGGGGATCGCTGCGCGATCTGCGCAGGCACCCGGCAAGTTCGTCGGTGGTGATGTTGGGCACCGTCGTGGTCACGGTCTGGACGCACGATCTGGCGCGCGGCGTGTTGGTCGGCGTCCTGCTGTCGGCACTGTTCTTCGCGCGCAAGGTCGGGCGCATGCTGCAGGTGCAGGCCAGCGATGGTGACGATGGGGTACGCGTGTATGCGGTGCGCGGCCAGGTGTTCTTCGCATCGGCCGGGCAATTCGTCGCCAGCTTCGATTTCCTCGGCACGCCGCCGAAGGTGCTGATCGATCTGAGCCACGCGCATTTCTGGGACATCAGTGCGGTAGCGGCGCTGGATCGGGTGGTGTTCAAATTGCGCGCGCACGGCGCCGAGGTCGAGGTGGCTGGCGCGAATCAGGCCAGCAACGCGCTGATCGACACCCTAGGAACCCATCGGCGCGATGGCGCGCGGCTGCAGCTCGGTCACTGAGCTGGGCTGCTCGCGCCCAGCCAGCGCGGCTGTCGGCAAGGCCGATTGGCGTGCATGCGCGTCCAGCAACGCGGACAGGCGACGATGGCAATCGCGGAAGGCCAGTGCAGAGGCCGGCATGTCGCAGGCGTCGAAGGTGCGTGCCTCGGCCTTCCAGGAGGCGAGCAGGTCTTCCAGATCGCAGATCAAGCTCGGCATGGTGTTTCCTCGGTAGGCGTCCTGCTGTCTACGGGGAGAGGCGATACGCGGATGCAAGCCGGCGCGGGGCGACCCTGCGCTGAGCCACAATGGTTCAGATACTGCGATGAACGGCGCATTTTTTGGGTGCGGCACACGTGCGCATCACAGGGCCGGGAGGAGGGTGGGCAGGCGGTCTTCTGCCGCGGGAGCTGACCATGGGCAACAACCAGAATGCCAACCGGGGTATCGACGACCCGACGCCACCCAACGGCGTCAAGGCGCCGGGCAAGAATGAGGATCTGCTGCAGGACGGGCCTGCGCAGGACAGCGAAATCGATGACGACGACAGCATCGAGGACGAACTGGACGAAGAGGACGAAGAGGACGAAGGGGACGAAGAGGACACCTGAGCTTGGTTCTGCGGGACGCACGCGATTGCGGCGAGCCCCGACGGCGCACGACAGGCCCCGATGCTTTCGATGGCGCGAGGTGCCATGGCCGCCGCTGCAGTGGCGGCCGGTGCGCCTCTTTCAAGGCAGACGCCAGCGACGTGGCGGACCCGGCCTGCCGAGAATGCGAGGCGTGTGGATGTCCGTCATCGACCGCCGGCGTGCAGCGTCAACACAAGCCGGCTCGCCACACATTGCGTGCGGTCCTAAACTCCAGGGCCTTTCGATCGCGTTGATACCGCCATGGACACCCTGCCGCCGTTACCTTCCATCGCACTGGGCGAGTACCGTCATTTCAAAGGCGGCCGCTATGAGGTGCTCGGTGTGGTGCGCAGCAGCGAAACCCTGGAGCCGCTGGTGCTGTATCGGCCACTGGAGCGCGATATCGGGTTGTGGGTGCGCCCGTATGCGATGTTCGTCGAGCAGGTCGAGGTGGACGGTGTCGCCCGCGCTCGCTTCGAACGAGTGGAGTGAGCGCCGCGCGCACTGCCGCGATGCGGCAACCGTACGCCTGGCCTTGAGCGCGCGATGACTGCCGCGACCACGCCCCTCACGACGCCCGACGGCCGTTACCTCGTCGTGCGAGCGCGCCTGTGGCGCACCAGCAACCCGCACCTGAGCGAAGAGGTGCGTGCCGCGTTGGTCAGTGCACTCATGGATGCGCGACGCGCGGTCAAGGCCGCCAAGCGCGACGACGATGCACAACGCCTGTTGGCCGCGCGCGGTGCGGTCGATGCAGCCAAGGTCGCCTTGGGTGAACGCGGCGCGGTGTGGTGGACCGATGGTGCCAAGGATTTCAACCGGCATCTGGTCAAGAACACCCCGTACGCTGCGTGGTTTGCGGCAAGCGGCCCCGCGCCCCGGCCTGCAAGCGTCGACACGCCTGCAGGTCTCGATTGACAACGACGCCTGTGTCGCTACGACGAATGCCCTGACCGCGGCGTCGCATTCCACCGGCATGGTCTCGTTCAACCGGGCAAAAACCCTTTGGCGCGCAGTGCTGGCTCGAAACGGCGTATGCCGACATCCACCAACTGATGCAGCACGAACGGGTCTTGCGCCACAACCCGATCCAGTGCCGACGCATCGGTGTGGTGGGCTAGCACGATGCCGCCAAGACCATCGGCCGATGGGCCGGCCGCAAGGAACAGCCCAGTGTCGATGTGCTCCCGCAACCACTGCTTGTGGGCGTCCAGATGTGCGGCCAGTGCCGGCGGGGCGACGCGATAGGTGAGGGTGATGAGATGCAACATGGCTCAGGCCTCCACGCGCGCGCGCGCGACCCCGCGCCCGACACTGCGCACGACATCGGCAATGGAGGCCTGCGCACTGATCAATGCGGCCGCGGCCGGCTCCGGACCACGCGACTGATTTTCCGCGCGCACGAAGTGCACGTCGCGCACGCCCAGAAAGCCGAACGTTGCGGTCAGATACGCCTCCTGAAAATCCAGTGAGGCCATCGGCCCTTGCGTGTACATGCCCCCGCGCGAGGACGCCACGATCAGCTGCTTGCCGCCGGCCAGGCCTTCGGGCCCGTTAGCGGTATAACGAAACGTACGGCCGGGCTGGGCGATGCGATCGATCCAGGCCTTGAGTTGGGTCGGCACCGAAAAGTTGTACATCGGCGCGCCGATCACCACGATGTCGCTGGCGAGGAATTCGTCCACCAGTTGCTCGGACAATGCATGTTCGGCCACCAATGCCGCGTCGCTGGCTGGTTGCGGCAGCGGGCGGAAGCCGGCAGCAATCGCGCCGGAAAGGTGCGCGATGGGAACCGCGGCAAGGTCGCGATAGGTGGCGTGTAGATCGTCAATCGCTGCGTGCAGGTCCTGCACCACCTGGGCGGTGAGCTGGCGGGAGACCGACGTGTCGGTCAGGATGCTGGAATCGAGATGGAGCAAGCGCATGGTGGGCTCGTGTGCTGTGGTCGGTGGCGGCACTCTACGAAGCGCCCTCGGGCGCAGGTAGGCCGCTGGCGGATGACAAACTGTCCTGCCTGGCAGGACAATGACGGCCTCCTTGCGTGGGGTTGGATTCAGATGGAAGACCTCAACGACTTCGCGCTGCTGGTGGCAGTGGTCGACCACGGCAGCTTCTCGGCGGCCGGTCGCGCGTTGGGGTTTCCCCGCTCCAAGGTCAGTCGGCGGGTGGCAGATCTGGAGCAACGCCTGGGCGTGCGGCTGTTGCAGCGTTCAACCCGTGCGGTCAGCCTCACCGAGGTCGGTGCCGAGTTCTATACGCACTGCAAATCCATCACCCGCTCGGCGCAATGGGCGCTGGATGTGGCCGAGCGCGCCACGCAGCATCCCTCCGGCCGGATCCGCGTGAGCTGCCCGACCGGTGTGGCGCATCTGTTTCTGGCCGAGCTCTTGCCGCGGTTTTTGTTGGCGCATCCGGATGTGCAGGTCGATCTGGAGCTGACCAGTCGACGGGTGGAACTGATTGCCGAAGGCATCGACGTGGCGATACGGGTGCGTTCGAGCCTGGACGATTCCGGCTTGATCCTGCGCTCGTTCGGCGTCAGCCGGCAGGCGTTGGTGGCAAGCCCCGGGTTCGTGCACGCGCATGGGCCGTTCGCCTCTGCCGCGGCACTGCATGAGGTACTGGGAATGGGCCCGCGTGGCGTCAATGGCGAGCCGCCCCGGTGGCGGCTCACCAGCCCGCAAGGCACCAGCGAACTGGTGGACTACCGTTCGCGCCTGTTCACCGAGGATGTCGAGCTGCTGCACCAAGCGGCGCTGGCCGGCATGGGCGTGGCGCAGTTGCCGCTGGCCCTGTGCAGGGGCAGCATCGCCCGTGGCGAACTGGTGGTGCTATTGGGCGACCACACGTTGCCGGTGCATCAACTACACGCCGTGTATCCCTCGCGTCGCGGACTGGCGCCGGGCGTGCGCGCCTTGATCGAGTTCCTGGTCGACGTCCTGCCTGCGGTGCTGGAGAGCGCCGAACACGAGGTATCAGGCTAAGCGCAGCGAACAAAACGACTGTGCAGCGCCAGGCGGGCGCAGCCGATGCTCGGAATCGGCATATACCACTCGTAAAAGGCGGTTCTGAGCGCGTCGTCCGCACCCGCCGGACGACTGCTCGCTACGTTTTGTTAGCCGACCTGAGCGCATGTAAGGGCCGCCGCGACACGCCAGGTTCGTGTTGGTGCTCACCGCGATGGCGTACCGATGGTACGCGCGGCACGTGCGATGAACTCGGCCACCTTGGCGGGCTGCGCAACCAGCGAAAGATGGCTGGATGCGATGGTGGTACTGGTGGCACCGATCTGCTTGGCGATGGCGCGCTGCACATCCGGACGCAACGCATTGTCGTTGTCGGTGATCAGGTACCACGTCGGTTTGCGATGCCACGCGGCCTGCGAAACCGCGTCGCCGAACGCGGCAGCGGTCATCGGCTGCTGGACGGCGGCAAGCTGCCGGACCTTGGCCAGCGGCACATCGGCGGCCATCACGTGCTGGTAGGTCGCCGCGTCGTCGAGCCAGACCAGGCCCTGCGCATCCGGCTGCAAACCTTCCATCGGCGCTTTCAGGCGTGCCAGCAGCGTGCCGACCGACTCGCCGGTATCGGGTACCAGGGCCGACAGATAGACGATGCCCTTGACGTTGTCGGCGTTGCCCGATTCGGTCACCACCGCGCCGCCCCAGGAGTGCCCGACCAGCAGCACGTCGCCAGCTTGTCGCTCCAGCACGCGGCGGGTCGCAGCGACGTCGTCGGCCAGCGAGGTGAGCGGATTCTGCACTGCAGTGACGTGATAGCCCTGGCGCTGTAACGCCTCGATCACGCCAGACCAGCTGGAGCCATCGGCAAATGCGCCATGCACCAGCACGATGGTAGGCAGGCTCTGCACAGGTGCGGCAGTCGCCGGGCTGGCAGCGAAGATCGACAGGGCGCTCAGCAAGGCGAGGCCGGCGTTGGCAGACAAGGGGGATGGCATGAGCGTGATCGCAAGAGGGGAGCGAGAGTGCGATCAAGCATATGTCGGCCGTTGGCCGTCAAAACAGCGCAGACCTCGCCAATAAATGTGGCAGCGCTGACACACCTGACACATGGCTGGCGCCCGCGGGACCGCAGTCCATTCCACCGGCACGCCGGCTCTGCGATGGAGATGTCGAGCCGCGCGCAGGCTGTCACGCAGGCGGCGCGGCGCCACGCAGCCAGTGCCGCCGTGCCGTGACCCAACCCGGCACAGGCCGGGCTGGGCGACATGCCGTGGATGCAGCGCGACTCAACCCAGATCGCAATTGCTCGGCTGCGGCCAGGTGGTGGACGGCAGCATGGCTTTGACAGCCGCCGGTGCGCTGATGCCGATGGTGCTGGCGCCGTAGAGGTCTTCGAGTTCGTCGATGCTGACGATATAGCTGTCCAACGCACCCAGGTTGGCGCTATTGGGAATCAGCCAGCTGATGGCGCGCGAACCGCCGCTCGGGTTGGCGGTGATGATGGTCTTCCAGAAGAAATCCGGCGTGCGGATGCCGTGGCTGCTGAGGAAGTAATCGTTGCTGGTGTCGCTGTAGATCACGCCGCCGTAAACCTGCACGCTGGCGATGTCGCGATAGCACTCGGCCACGTTCTCTGCCTGTACCCAGATGCCCTGATTGAAGCTGGCCACCTGCGGCACGATGTTGCTCATGAGGTTGGCGCGGCGGATGTAGGTCGCGTTGTAGTCCATGTGGTTGGAGGTCACCAGATGGCCGCGGTCATAGCCGGAACGCACGCTGGCATACGAGGCCGTGGAGGTCTGGCCGGCACAGCCGCTGGGCAATTCGGTATCCAGATTGAAGCTGGACGGGCGTGCAGCCGAGCCCGTGTCGGCCTGCAGCACGTATTCGTAGCGCAGTGCGGTGCGGTTGGTGCAGTCGTACGTCAGCGTATAGCCGCCCTTGTTGAGGGTCACCACCTGCGCCTGTGCGGCGGCACTGAAGGCGGTGAGAAGCACAACGACGAAAAAGGTCTTCAAGCGCATGGAAGTCAATCTCCTTGAAATCATCGGACGCACGAAGCCGCCGCCGCGATGCGTCAGCACATCGACGTTGGACAACGCGCCAGGGGAACAGAGGGCTCGCGGCATGGCGAGCGCTACAGCTATCGCATACGAATGTTGCTTGTTGGTGACTTGGGCCCGAGCAGCGTGCGGTCGCCCAGATCTTGTTTCGGCGTGTAGCCAAGCGCTTGGCATTCGGTCTGGAGGCGATGCCGTTGATGAGGCTGATGCTCTCGGCGATCTTCTTCGCTGATGTTTGGAGATCTGACAGGGGTGCGATGGGCACGTTGCGCGGCGTGGACACAGGCAACGCCACGCGCTGGCGAGCCAGGCGTGGCCGATCGAATGCGAGACGCGCCCGCGTGCGCTGGTTGCGTTGCGCAGGCGCAGATCTGCTGCAGGCGGGATGGCGCGCGATGACTGCCGCGCAGGCAATGGGAGGTGTTATGCAGCCTTCGCCGGCAGCTTGACCACCACCTTGATCTCAAACTGGAAGCCGGCCAGCCAGGTCACGCCGACCGCGGTGACGGTGGGGTAGGGGGCCGGGCCCCAGTAGCTGACCCACTTGTCCCACATTGCCTCGAACACCACCTCGGGGTTGACCATGAACAAGGTGACGTCGACCACATCCTGCGAAGTGCAGCCGGCCGCGGCAAGGACGGCATCCAGGTTGACGAAGGCGCGGGCAATTTCCGCGTCCAGCTCGGGCTCGGGCGAGCCGTCCTCGCGGCTGCCGACCTGGCCGGCGACAAACAGCAGGTCATCGGCGCGTACCGCCGGCGAGTAATGGTGGCGCTCGTACAGGGCGTGGCGCCCCTGCGGGAAAACGACGTCGCGTGTGGCCATGTGGCTCTCCATCGAAGTGCATCAGAACGAAGGCACACGTTAGGCGGGTCTGCAGTTGCGATAAATCGGCAGCATCGACCAACACTGTTTGTAGAATCCAAACAATCTTGGCCGCGGGAGCAGTGGTGGATCGATTCGATGCAATGCAGGCGTTTGCGCGCGTGGTCGAGACCGGCAGTTTCACCAAGGCGGCCGAACACTTGGACATGAGCCGCGCCAGCGTGACCCAGCTGGTGCAGCAACTGGAAGCGCGCCTGCGGGTGAAGCTGCTCAATCGCACCACGCGCCGGGTGCAGGTCACTGCCGATGGCGCGGCCTATTACGAGCGCGTGCTGCGCCTGCTGGCAGACCTGGACGATGCCGAAACCAGTCTGTCGGTTGCAGCCAGCTTGCCACGCGGGCGCCTGCGCGTGGACGTGCCCAGCCCATTGGCGCGGCTGATCCTGATGCCGGCGTTGCCGGCATTCCATGCGCGTTATCCGGAGATCCAGCTGGACATGGGCGTGAGCGACCGCCGGGTGGATCTGATCGGCGAAAACGTCGATTGCGTGATACGCGGCGGCACCATCACCGACCAGTCGCTGATCGCGCGTCACGTGGGCGACCTGCAGGCCGGCGTGTACGCAGCGCCCGATTACCTGCAGCGGCTCGGCACCCCGACGCATCCAACCGAGCTGGAAAATACACGGCATCGTTGCGTCGGCTTCATGCGCTGGGGCAGCAGCACAACCGTGCCGTATGTGATGCAACGCGGCAACGAGGCGGTGCGCGTGCATGGTCGCCACGTGGTGGCCGCCGACGATGGCAATGCCTATCTGGCCGCCGGTCTGGCCGGCATGGGTGTGCTGTGGCTGCCGGTGTATATGGCCAACGCGCATGTCGCCAGCGGCGAACTGGTGCCGATCTTTCAGGACTGGCAGCTGGAAGCGATGCCGCTGTCGATCGCCTTCCCACCCAACCGCCATGTCAGCGCCAAGCTGCGTGTGTTCATCGATTGGGTGATTGCGCTGATGGCCGAGCATGCGCCAGTGATGGCGCCCGCACCGCGGTGAGCGCCACAGGGATGCGCGGCGCTATTGCCTCACTTCGCGCCGCACCGGATACCGCCAGCCGCTGATCGCTGCATAGGGCGAACGTGCATAGACCCACTGCAGGCGCGCATCGCCATCGGCGCGGAACGCTGCATCGTTGGCCAGTTTTTGCTCGAACGCGCTGCGTAACGCGGCATCGCTGCGCAACATGCGTTCGGTGAATTCAACCAGCTCGGTGGCATACAGCCCGCTGTCGGGGCTGCCGGCATGGCGGAAACGTCCGCTGGCCAGCAACGAATCGCTGCTGCGCGGTTCCAGCAAGGCGGCGGCCAACATGCGCATCGGTTGATCGGCCGGCACGCGGACGCTGCCGGCGGGAAAGACTTCTTCGACGTCATGGGTGTGCGGGATCTGATCGCTGCCGGTCTTGCTGATGCGTATCTGCTGCACCGCGCGCCGGGCCGGCTGTTGCAGACGGTCGTAGCCGATGCCATGCGCATCGAGCAAGGCGAGCACATCGTCGTTGCCGGGCGGAATCCACCACGCCACCGGGTACTGCACCGCCTGCGTCTGCCGGTAGCCGATCACCGGCATCGTCCAGGTTTCGTCGCGGCCTTCCCAGCGCAATTCCGGCCGGCCGGACACCGGCGACAGGGCGCGGGTGTAGGTCACGCCCTTGAACGGAATATGGTCGATCGGCTGCGGCAGGCGTTCCCACGCCACCATCAATTCCTGCGGGCGCGCCGCGCGATCGGCACGCTTGGCGGCATCGATGGCGTGTGCATCGCGGCCGACCACGCGCAGGGCTTCTTCCAGCAGCACGTAATCGCCGAGCACGCGTTGCCGGTATGACTTCAGGCGGTGGTTTTCCACCAGCACGGTGGGGATGCCGGCGAAGTCGCCATAGCCGGTGGAATAACGCGGGCCTTCGGGCGAATAGCGCAAGCCCGAGCGCGGCGCGTCTTCGTCGATCAGACTGGGGTAGATCGCAGGTTCATGACCCTGGCGGCGCAGTGCGGCGTCGACGGCTGGCGTGAAGCGCTGCTGCAGCCAACCGGCCGTGGCGCGCGAGCGCGCGTAGGTGCCCCAGCCGGCGAAGGTGAAGGTGATGTCGTACTGATGATCGAGCCCACCGCTGACATGCAGGTCGATATACAAGGCGGGGTCGAGCGTGTGCAGCAGCCTGACGATCGCGCGCGTCTCCGGCGCTTCTAGGTTGAGATAGTCGCGATTGAGGTTGATGCCGCGCGTGGTGGTATTCCAGCCCATCTGCTGCGGGCCGCGCAATGCGGCGCCGATGAGCGGGCCGCGTTGTTCGTGCCCATCGCTGTTGAGGATGGGCACGAATACGAAATCGACCTCGTCCAGCAGATCGTCCTTGCCGCGTTGTGCAATATCGCGCAGCAGCATCAGGCCGGCGTCCTTGCCATCGATCTCGCCGCCATGGATGCCGGCCTGTGCCAGCACGACCGGTTTGCCGGGCTTGCCCTTGCGCGCGCGTACCAGCAGCAGATCGCGTCCTTCGCCGGTCTTGCCGAACACCTCCAGCGACAGCAGCGGCGAAGCAGCAACCAGCCGTTGCAGCCACGCACGCGTTTGCGCGTAGCTGGGCGTGCTGACAAAGTCGCTACGCTCGGCCGGCGTCATCCACGGATCGTCCGGTGCCACGATCAATGCTTCGCTGGCACCGTGCCATGCGCGGACCGGCGGCAACGGGGCGCTGGTATCGATGGTCTGCGCGTTGAGCTGTGCGGCAGCGAACAATGCGATGGCCAGCCCGTTGGCGAGGCGTCGGGTGCTGCGCGCGGTGTTGCAGGCCTTGGCGTCAGCGGGAGCGTGGCGGTCGAAGTCATGGAAAGCATCGGGCGAATGACAGCTGCGCGTTTCGAAGGTCATTGGGGTGTGAGGGTCTCGAGTGGTGGGCGACGGTGTCTGCTTGTGCGGGTCAGCCGTGTCGGCGCAGGCGCCTGGCTGGACGTTCGCGCCGCAAGGCGCTGACCGCAGGCGCGATGCGCGGCGCGGCGGTTATTAGTGCCGGCCGGGCTCCTGCCCGCGACGGCGGGCGGATTTTGGCGGTGCAAGCAATGTGATAACGTATCACTTCCTGATATGTCTGTGTCCACGCCCTTCAATTCTTCAATGACCCACGCGATTTCAATCTCCAACCTGTACGTGGCCTACCGTGGCCGCGCGGTGCTGCAGGGGCTGAACCTCGGCGTCGCGCCCGGCAGCGTCTACGCCTTGCTGGGCGGCAATGGCGCCGGCAAGTCGTCAACGCTGTCCACGTTGCTGGGCTTCGTCAAACCCGTCTCCGGCAGCCTGCGCGTGGACGCCGTGGACCCGGTCGCCGACCCCGGCAAGGCGCGCGCGCGCTTGGCCTATCTGCCGGAAAACGTGGCGCTCTACGAGCATCTGAGCGCATTGGAAAATGCCGACTATCTGCTTGCCCTGGCCGGCCAGCGTCGCAGCCAGGCCGCCATTGGCGAGGCATTTGCGGCCGCTGGCCTGCAGCGCGATGCCTGGGCGCAACGGCTGGCAGGGTTCTCCAAGGGCATGCGGCAGAAGGTGGCCATTGCCGTGGCCACATTGCGCGAGGTGCCGGTGCTGCTGCTGGACGAGCCCACCTCCGGGCTGGATCCGCGCGCCATCGCCGACTTCAATCGCCTGGTCGGCAGCGTGCGAGAACGCGGCGCCGCGGTGCTGATGGTCACCCACGATCTGCTCGGTGCGGTGGATGTGGCCGACCGCATCGGGTTTCTGGAAAACGGCCGGATTGCCGAAGAGATCGGTGCCGGCGACAGCGGCTTCGACGTGCGCACCCTGCATGCGCGTTTCGCGCGCCCGCAGGATCGCGCTGCGTGAGGCTGCACGTATGAGCCCGGCGTTGCTGGTCGCACGCGAAGAACTGCGCCATATGGCGCGCAACCGGTCCGCTGCCATCGGTGTGGTGCTGCTGATGTTGCTCACCCTGGTGGCGGCGTTGACCGCTGCGCACCACCAGCGCGAAGTGGCCGATTTCCGCACGCGGCAGCAACAGGCAGCGCAGCAGGCGTTCCAAGCGCAGCCGGACCGGCATCCGCACCGCGTGGTGCACTACGGCCATTTCATCTATCGCCCGTTGCCGGCACTGGCTGCATTCGATTCCGGCGTGGATGCGTTCACCGGCAACAGCATGTTTCTGGAAGGCCATCGCCAGAACACTGCCAATTTCGGCGATGTGCGTCAGAGCTCGTTGCTGGTGCGTTTCGGTCAGCTCACGCCCGCCTTCGTGCTGCAGGTGCTGGCGCCGCTGATGTTGGTCTTCCTGGGCTATGGCGCAGTGGCGCGCGAGCAGGAAACCGGCACCTTGCGCGCGCTGTTGTTGCAGGGCGCCACGCGCCGGCAGTTGCTTGGCGGCAAGTATCTGGCGCTGGCGACGGTGGCCGGCGCCTGCCTGCTGCCGGCCTTGATCGGCCTGGCACCGATCGCGTTGTTGCCAGGGCAAGCCCCGCTGGTTGCGCTGCTGGTGCTGGCCTATGGCGCGTATCTGTTGGTGTGGTGTGCGCTGGTGCTGGCGGTGTCGATGCGGTGCCGGCGCGGCCGCGATGCGCTGTTGGTGTCGCTGGCGGTATGGGTGTGGCTGGCCTTGCTGGTACCGCGCGTGGCGCCGGACGCGGCCAGTGCCGCGTACCGCCTGCCGACGCGGTTGGAAACCGATGTGGCGATCCAGCGCGACCTGCGCACGCTCGGCGACAGCCACAATCCGGACGACCCGCACTTTGCGCAATTCAAGCAGCAGACGCTGGCCCGTTACGGCGTGCAGCGCGTGGAAGACCTGCCGGTGAACTACAAGGGCTTGCTGGCACTGGAAGGCGAGCGGCTGAGCGCAAGCCTGTTCGAGCGGTATGCGGGCCGCGATGCATCCATCCAGCAGCAACAGAACCTGCTGGTGCGGGCGTTTTCCTTGCTCAGCCCGACGGTGGCGCTGCGCGAGGTGTCGATGACGCTGGCAGAAACCGACCTGCGCGCGCATCTGCGGTTCCTGGCCCAGGCAGAGCACTACCGCTACACGCTGGTGCAGCAGCTCAACCAACTGCAGGCCGACGCGGTCAGCATGGCCGACGACACCGCCCAGGATGCAGGCGCCGATCGGCGCAAGCGGATTTCGTCCGAGCACTGGCATGAGATTCCGGTGTTTGCGTTCCAGCCGGCGCCGGCGACCGAGGTGATCGGCACGGCAGGTGCTGCGTTCGGCCTGATCGGGGCCTGGCTGCTTGCTGCGCTGTGCATGCTGGCGGCAGCCGGGCGAGGTGTGGGAGTGGCGCGCTGATGGTGCTGTGGAAATACGAACTGCTGTTGCTGCTACGCGCACGTGCGGCGCTCGCCGGATTGCTGTTGCTTGCGCTGCTCACCGTGTGCAGCCTGCTGTCCGGGCAACATGTGATGGCGACGCAGCGCGACAACATCGCCAGGATTGCAGCGCTGCAGCGCGAAGACAGCGCGGCGGTAGAAGACTATGTGGCGCGTTCCAACGATGCCGGCAGCGCGGCCTATTACAGCTTCCACCCCACCTGGGACCTGCCATCGCCGCTGGCGTTTGCGGCGGTCGGCATGCGCGATGTCTCGCCGTATATCTTGCGCGTGCGCGCGCTGGGGCTGGAAGCGCAGATCCATGACGGGGACAGCTACAACCCCGAGCTCGCATTGGCTGGCCGCTTCGACTACGCGTTCGTGCTGGTGTTCCTGCTGCCGCTGTTCGTGATCGCGCTGCTGTTCGATCTGCGTTCGGGCGAGCGTGAAGCGGGGCGTGCACGCATGCTTGCCGCACTGCCCGACGCGGGCGCTGCGCTGCTGGTACGGCGCGTGGTGGTGCGCGCAGCGGCGGTGTTTGTGTGCCTGAGCGTGCCGTTCGTCATGTTCGCTACGTTCAATGCGGTGCCGTGGTTGCAGCAACTGGCGGTGCTGGCACTGGGCGGTGCGTACCTGTTGTTCTGGGTGCTGCTGTCGGTGCTGGTCGGGCGCCTCCAGTGGCGGCCTGCCGCGCATGCCACGGCGTTGGCCACCTGCTGGGTTGTGCTGGCGTTGGTGGCGCCGGCGCTGGCGCATGTGGCAATCAATCAGGCGGTGCCGGTCAACCAGGGTACCGAGATTGCGCGGTTGCAGCGCGAGGCGGTCAACCATGCCTGGGACATTCCGCGCCAGGACACCATGCAGGCGTTCTACGCGCGCAATCGGCAATGGGCCGACTCGGCGCCGCTGACCACGGCGTTCCACTACAAGTGGTACTTCGCATTTCATGAGAATGGCGACCAGCAGGTGGCGCCGCAGGTGGCAGCGTATCGCCAGGGGCTGCAGCGTCGCCAAGCGTTGGCGCAACGCGTGGCCAGCGTGCTGCCCCCGGTTGCGCTGCAGGGGGCGCTGACGCGCCTGGCCGACACCGATCTGCAGGCACAGCTGGCCTATCAGGATCGCATTCGCGCTTATCACCGGGCGCTGCGCACGTTCTACTACGGCTATCTGTTCCGCGACCGGCCGTTCACGCGCGACGATTTCGGGCGAGCGCCACGCTTCGAAACAACGGCCGGCCCTGCTTCATAGCGGTATCTGCGTTTCACCTTTCCTTGCGTCTTTTACTTGCGCCCCGGCTGCACTGCGCCGGGGCGCTTCAGGAGTTCTGCCCGATGCCCGTGTTCTCGCGCCACCGCACGCTGCACGCGCTGCCCCTGCTCAGCCTGCTGGCCTGCACCTGCGGCACTGCCTGCGCGCAGGCTGCGCAGTCGCAGGCGCGCGACCTGGATGCGGTGCAGGTGCGCAGCCAATACACGCCGTACCGCGCGCTGAGCATTACCGGTGCCACCAAGACCGATGCGCCGCTGCGTGATCTGCCGATCAGTGCACGGGTACTCGACCGGACCTTGCTCGAAGATGCAGGCGTCACCGATCTGGCTGGCGCACTGGAGCTGGCCAGCGGCATCACCAAGGCCAACAACCTGGGCGGGCTATGGGATAGCTATTCGATGCGCGGCTTCACCGGCGACCCGAATTTCAGTTCGGATTACATGGTTAACGGCTTCAATGCCAGCCGCGGTTACAACGGTCTGCGCGATGCGGCCAATACACAGAGCATCGAGGTGATCAAGGGGCCGGCGTCGGCGTTGTACGGGCGCGGCGAGCCGGGCGGGGCCGTCAACATCGTCACCAAAAAGCCGCTGTTTCAGCCGCAGCACAGCGTGGATGTATCGGCAGGCCGCTTCGACAGCTATCGCGCGGCCATCGATAGCACCGGCCCGCTGAGCGAGAACGTGGCGTACCGTTTGAATGTGATGCACAAGGATCAACACAGCTTTCGCGATACCGTCGACAGCGACAGCACCTTGCTGGCGCCGTCGCTGTTGTGGATGCCGACGCCCGATACGACGGTGTCGTATGAGCTGGAAGCGGTGCGCCTCCACACGCCCTTCGATCGTGGCGTGACGGCCATCGGTGGCGATGCCAACCGGCTGCCGGCCTCGCGATTTCTGGGCGAGCCGCGCGATGGCGATATCGACCTGCATTCCACCGGGCACCAGCTGTTCGTGGTGCACGGCCTGGATCAGACCTGGTCGGTGCAGGGTGGGGCGACTTACCGCGACAGTGGCATGCGCGGATTTTCCACCGAGCCCTGGACGCTGCAGGCCGACCAGCGCAGCTTGCGCCGCGAACGCCGCTACCGCGACTACCAGGGCCGCGATATCGCAGCGCGTGCAGAAGTGCTTGGCAGTCTTCAGGCCGGCAGGGTCACGCACAATGTGTTGTTCGGCATCGATGGCAATCGCTTCGACGACAGCCGCTTTCAGCAGCGCGCCCGTTCCGCGGCCACGCCCTACAGCATCGATGTGCTGGCGCCGCGTTATGGCCTGGCACAGCCAGGACGGCTGTCCACCATCACCGATACCGACGAACGCCAGCAGGTGTGGGGTGTGTACGCGCAGGACCAGATCGACCTGGGCGCGCGCTGGAAGGCCTTGCTTGGCCTGCGCTACGACCACTATCGGCAAGGCCTGGACAACCACTTGCGCGGCACCACGCAGCGGTCATCCGACGGCGTGGCGAGCCCGCGTGCAGGCATGACCTTCCATGTCGACGATGCGCTGTCGCTGTACGCCAGTGCGGCGGCGGGTTTTCGCCCCAACAGCGGTGTGGGCGCCAACGGGCAAAGCTTTGCACCTGAGAAAAGCCGCTCGCTGGAGACCGGCTTGAAATACGTGCAGCCCGGCGATGGCCTGGAAGCCACCGTGGCCGCATTCCGCATCGACAAGAAAAACGTGTTGAGCCTGGACCCGGCCGACACCAGTTTTTCGCTGCCGGTGGGCCAGATGCGCAGCCAGGGCGTGGAGCTGGATCTGCTGGGCAGGTTGAGCCCGCACCTGGCGGCGTCGGTGGGCCTGGCCTATACCGATTCGCAGGTGACGCGCAGCAGTGCTGCTGCCGCCAGTACGGGGCTGGCTGAAGGCCGGCGGTTTCCGAATGTGCCGCGTTTGAGCGGTAACGCGTTCCTGAACTACGAGCAGCCGCTGACCGGCAAACGAAGCGCGGCGCTGGGTGTGGGCGTCTTGCACACCGGCGAGCGGCTGGGCTCGGTGGATAGCAACACCGATTTCGTGTTGCCGGCTTATACCGTGTGGCGAGCGGTTGGCCATTACGATCTGAGCCAGAGGCTACGCCTGTATGCCAAGGTGGAAAACCTCACCGACCGCCGTTACGCGGCGTTTTCGTACAGCGAGCAATGGGTGTATCCCGGTGCGCCGCGGAGTTGGACGGTAGGTGCGCAATTGCGGTTTTGAGCGATGCTCCACGACAGCCGAAGCGGCGATCGGCGCATGCGCCAATGTGGTGGATGCCAGCGTTACCGACGGCCGCCACGTTCCAGTTGAATACGCTTCGCGCTCGGGCGTGACTGCAGTGAGTGACTGCAACGCGCCGGCGAGTGCTTGCTGGACATCGTTGTGCGCTTGCATGCAGCTGCCGCTGCCGCGTGAGCAAGTGCAGCGCGGTTCGCAGCCAGAGGCGTGCAGTGACCTCATGCTCACGGCGGGTGACCTGCCACACGCGGTGATGGGCTGCATCTCCGAGATCGGAGCCTGCGTCAGTCGGCCCGACGTAGATCCGGACCGATCGAGGATCTAACTGCGTCGCTTCGACGGACTCTTGCTGCGTTTCTTGCCCGGCGTCGCCGGCGCAGCCTCCTCGTTGGCCAAGGCGCCGCCGGTGTGCAGCTGCTCCAGCCATGACAACGCATCCACATAGCCGAGAAAGTGCTGCAGATAGCCCGGCGAGCGCTCGCGCATCAGCGTGATGCAGCGATGCACCAGCACGCTGGAGTTGAGCGGGCCGGCGTCCTTGGGCGCATCCTGCAGCGACTGCCGCACCTGGCTGGCGGTGCGCACGGTGGTCCAGGTGCGACGAAAGTCGTCCAGCGCCGGCAGCTCCGGAAACAGCATGGCATCTGCGCTGGCAGTCTTGCGGCTGTCCACTTCCATCAGCGCCGCATGCCCGGCCATCTGCGCAGTGAGCGCACCCAAGGCGCTGGGCTGCGGCGACGCCGGCGTCGGGGAAGGCACTGCCCGGCTCCCGGCACGGCGACGCGCTGTCTGCTGCAGCGCTGTCGCATAGCCATCGACCATCGCGCCGAGCTTGTGTTCCAGCACCTCACGCACCGCATCGGCCTGCGCATCGGCACGCGCTGCCAACGCTTCCATCAGATGGAAGCGCACCGGATCCAACCGATCGGCGCCCTGGCTGCGCCAGCGCTCCAGTTGCGCGCGTGCGGGCAGTGCCGGCTTGCTCATCGCGGTGCGGCGGTTGCTGCGGGCGGCGCCGATGCGCCTGCGTGCGACGACGGACGCGCGATCGGCGCGATCTCCACGCGGCGGTTCTTCGCGCGGCGGGCTTCGTCGGCGTTGGAATCCACCGGTTGCTGCGAGCCGAATGCGGCGGCGAACACCGATGACGCCGGCACGCCTTCGGCGATCAAGGCACGGGTCACCGTGAGTGCGCGTTGTGCGGACAGTTCCCAGTTGTCGGCGTAGCGGCGATTGCCGCCCAGCACCGGGCGGTCGTCGGTAAATCCGCTGACCATCAGGATCTCGTCGCGCGCGCGCAGGTAGTGCGTCAATGGCGTGGCCAGCGACTTCAACACCTCGCGTCCTTCCGGCTGCAGTTCGTCGGAGTTGAACGCAAACAGCACATTGCCGCGAATGCCGATACGGCCATCGACCAGGGTCACGCGGCCGGCAGCCAACGGTGCGGCCAGTGCCTGTTCCAGCGTCTGCCGACGTTGCGCTTCGGCCTGGCGTTGTTTGACCTCCGCGTCCAGGCGGCTGGACAGTTGCAACTGCACGCCGATCACGCCGACCAGGATCAGCACGAACGCGCCCAGCAACACCGACATCAGGTCGCCGAATGCCGCCCAGATGGGCGTGCCCAGCTCGCCGTCGCTTTCGATCTCGTCGCTCATGCCGTTTCTGCTTGGCCGGGTTCGCCACGCCCGCGATCGAGCTGGCGCAGTTCTTCGATGATCTGCTTCTGCGAGAGCATGCTGAGGTCGACCACTTCGCGCGCCTGTGCCACGTAGTAAGCAAGTTGGTCGTCGCTGCGTGCCAGCGAGGCATCGAGTGCCGTGGCAACGTGCTGCAGGCGCTCATTGAGCTCGCTGGTGGCGCCGCTGAACAACTGCACCGCCATGCCGAACGCTTCGCCCAGGCTGGCCACTTCCACTGCGCTGCCGCTGACATGCGCGGCCACTGCGCCCAGCTTGCCGGTTTCGCTGCCGATCTGTTCGGTGAGCTGGCTGCCCACGCGCTGCAGCAGGTCGGCCGAGGTGGTCACCAAGGCATCCACCGCTTCGCGTTGTTCGGTGGAGGCGTGATTGACTGCGTTGAGCAAGGTGTCCAGGGTGGCAAGCAGCTTGCTGCGTTCTTCCAGCATGGCGGTGTCGCGCACCATGCTCTCGGACAGCGACTGGCGCAGCTCGGCCACGACATCGGCCGCGGCCTTGGGCGCTTCGGAGGCGATCTGCATCAGGCGCGACACTTCGCTGATCGTCGCGCTGGCCTGCGCCTGCGCCTGCGTGGACAGCTCGCTGGCGGTGCTGGCCAGGGTGTCGCAAATGGCCTGCTGTTGCCGGGCGACGCGTTCGCCGGTCTGTTCCCATTGTGCGGTCAGGGCCGTGCTCATCGCGCCGAAGCGCTCGCTCCACAGCGCCAGGCGCTGGGTGTCGCGCGCTTCCAGTGCCGCCTGCAGGTCGGTGTGCGATTGCTGCAAGGTGCCGACCAGGGCCGCCGCATGCGCCTCGAAACTGGCGGTGGCGGCGGCAAGTGCGCTGTGGTGCTGGCTGGACAATGTGGCGCTGGCGTTTTGCTGCTGAGCCAGTGCATCGCGCCACGCATTGGCAGCGTCGGTGCTGGATTGCTGCATGCGTTGCGAGACCGCATCCACCAACGCGGCGGAGCGTGTCTCGAAGGTGCTGGCAAATTGCGTGAGCGTGTTCTGCAACTCCTGGGTGAGCGTGTGATTGGCGCGCTGCTGCTCGGCCACCGTAGCCGTCCAGGTGGCCGCTGCCGTGGCGGTGCTGGCTTCGAAGCCGCTGCTCAACCCGTCCAGCTGCTGCTGCACGGCCTGCTGCACGCCTTCGTGCAGGGCACTGGTCTGCTGCGTCAGTTGTTCGAGGGTGGTGTGCAACTGCGCGCTGTGCGTTTCGGTGGCACGTTGCTGTTCGGCAAGCACGGCCGCCCAGCTGGCGGCGCTGGCCGCGGTGCTGCTGGCAAAGCCATCGTTGAGTGCGCTCAATTGCTGCTGCACGGCCTGGGTGACGCTGTCCTGCACGGCAACGCTGCGCTGGTCGATTTGTTCCAGTGTGCCCTGCAACTGTTCGGCCAACGTGGCCTGGGTGCGTTCCTGCGCAGCCAATGCCACCTGCCAGTGCTCGGTCGCCGTGCGCGCGTTCTGCTCGATGGCTGCACTGACGCCGTGCAACTGCTGCTGCACGGCGCTGCTCACGCTGTCCTGCACGGCTACGCTGTGCGCGGCAATCTGTTCCAGCGCGGTCTGCAACTGCGCGTTGTGGGTCTGCTGCGCGCGTTCCTGCGCCGCCAATGCCGTGCTCCAGTGCTGCGCCGTGGTGCTGGCACTGGTCTGGAAGCCATGAGTAATGCCGTCCAGCTGTTGCTGCACGGCTTGCGTGACGTGTTCCTGCAATGCGGCGGTATCGCGTGCGATGCTGGCCATGGTGGCTTCCATCGCCGGCTGCAATGCCGCACCGACCGCCCGTGCGCTTTCGGCGACACCGGCTTGCAGCGCGTGCTCCATGGCCGTGGCCAGCCGCGCATACGCCGCTTCGCTTTTGGCCTGGAAATCGGCTTGCTGGGCGGCCAGGCGCTGCTCGGCAGCCATGCTGTGCTGTTGGATGCTGTGCACCAGCGTCTGCAGCTGGTCGATCAAGGCTGGCATCAAGGCGCTTTGCTGCTGCTGCAGCTTGAATGCTTCGCCACGTCGGTGCGCGTCCGAATGCGTGTGCAGTTCGGCAGCGATCTTCAGGTCCAGCCGTTGCACCACCTGCAGGCGCTCGCGCCGGCACAGCGCCGACAACAACCCCAGCATGGCCGATGTCGCCACACCGGCGATGGAGGTACCGAACGCGAACGCCAGGCCTTCCACCGGTGCTGCGAGCGAGCCGCGAATGGCCTGCAGGTCGGTGGCGCTCTGCAATGCAAAGCCGGTGCCCTTGAGCGTGGCCATCATGCCGAGCAAGGTGCCGAGCATGCCGAGCAACACCAGCAAGCCGACCAGATACGGCGTCAGCACCGGGGCCGGCAACGCCACGCGCTCGCCCTTGATACGCAGGCGCACCGCATTACGCAGGCCAGGATGAACAGTTTGTAGCCAATCGCCCAGGGCAGAAGGCGCCGTGGCCAGCCCATCGACTGCCGCTTCCAGCGTCGCCGTGGCCTGGCGGTAGCGATACAACTCCAGCGCGCCGGTCACATAGCAGGCACCGATCACCGCCGCGACACAGGCGCCGAGCGGGTTGGAGCCGAGATAACCGATGCCGACCCAGCAAACCGCCAGCAGGCCGACGAGAAACACACACACGTGTACGAGAGTTCTGAACATGACGTCCCAGTTAGCGGGTACGAAGCGCTGCAAGCAGGCCTTCGATCGGGTGAAAACGAACATCCAGTTCGGCGAGCAACACGCTCTGCATGTCCTTGCGGAAGACATCCAGCCAGCCATCGGGCACCGCGCGTGGCGCGGCATCGTCATCGGTCGGCCGGTGCTGCGCCTGTGCAGCATCGCGCAGGCGTTCGAAATGTGCGCCGAGCAGGCTCGGCACGGTGTTCAACAGGCTCTGCTCGCGCGGGCTCAGGGTGAGCTCCATCACCGCATCCACTTCGGCCAACCGCGCCATGTCGGTGGAGGCCAATGCGAGCAGGTCGCGCAGGCGCCCGCGCAGATCGCCGGTGGCGGTACGCATGGCGCGTTGCATGGCCAAGTAGTGCTGCCGGAATGGTGCGAAATCCGGCGCGGCGACGGGTGCGTCTGCGAGCGCGGCGTTGCGCGCCTCGGCACGCACGCGCACAACCAGCGCGTCCAACTCGGTCACGCTGCTGGCAGCAAGACCGGTGCGCACGCGTGCGCAAGCCTCCGCATCGAGCGGGCGCGGTTCGGGCAGGTCGTCGGTGTCGGGCAGCTTGCCGTCCAGCGCCTTGGACACGGCAACCGCGCGCGTCCAGTCGATCCACTGGCTCAGCCGGTCGGCCAGCGCGTGGTTGGACTGAGCGATGTGCGCGTCGCTGAGGCGAGCAAGCAGGCGAATGAACGCCGGGCCCGACAAGGGCGCCCGTGGAGCAACTTTCGCCATTCTTCCGGTCAAAAACCGGGCATTTTACACGGGAACGCATGCCGGTCGGCGCGTCAGGCGGCAGCAGCGAGCACGCTGCCGGAAGCTTGCGTGCTGGCATTCAGCCGGTCCGAGGCGGGCGGCAGGCCCGGGTATGGCGGACGGCCTGACCTGCGGCGCTGCCAGCCACCGGCGCACTCAGGAGGCAGCAAGCAGCCCCAACCAGACGCCCGACATGCAGTATCCGCCAGGCTTTCTAACCAATTCAGGTCCAGGCCTCCGGCCATCCGGCTGACTCGATTTTGTAAGGTGAACGGGTATAAGCTGCGGGCCGGGGAATCCCCATCGAGGTAACACAATGGACCGCTCCGACATGCAAGTGTCCGATCTGCTGGTCTTGGAGCTGCAAGGGTTCCACGATGCCTATGGCAATGGGCCCGACTTCTGGGACGCCTACCAGCGCATCATGGGCATCGCGGCGCAGGCCGGCGGCAACATGGTCGCCTTGGCCAACGAAATGGCCTCACTGGCACAAGGGCTTGGCGCGACCAAGCGCGCGCAACTGCTGTAACTGCCCATGTCCGTGCGGGCGGCGACGCCTGCGCGCGGTGCCTGATCTGTTGAGCACTGAGTCCGCGTGCGCTGACTGCCCAAGCAGCTTCTGCAGTGCGGCCCAGAGTTGCAGCTGCCCTGATCGCGTGGTTGAAGCTGATGGCCGACTACGTCGCATCGCGTCGGTAATGGCGGACGGATGCGCGTAGGCGCCCGCGAGGCATCCGTTGCTGTCTTACTCGGCCTCGGCTGCGACGGCCGGTGTGACTGCGGCGGCTGGCGCAGCCTCTGGCGTGCCGCGCTTTTTTTCGCGACGTAGCGGTGTATCGCCCAGGCGCTCGATTGCGCCGCCGGATTGCTGAAATGCCTGCAGATCGGCGGCCAACCGCTGTTCGGACAACCGCGGCTTGCCCGGCTGGTTACTGACGGTCATCGACTGGCGGCGGGAATGATGCATCGCAAATCCTCATGCGTTGTACAGCGTCAAGGGAATGCCCCGGCGGCGTTGATCGTCGTAGGTGGCACGTACGTCGCGGCAATACGGGCCGGACATGACGAAACGCCGGCAGATCGCCGGTCGCGTCTCGTAAATCGAGCAACACATGCGCGCAGCGTCGATGGCCACGCACCAGCCTTCCTCGTCGCGCGCCATCACATGCCAGCCTTGCGGCGTCACGCTGGTGAGATGGTGTGGGATACGGTCGGATGGATCGACCATGACGGTGAGCCGGCAGCAGACGGCGTCGCAGCGTTCGCAGAGATTGTCGATGGAAAGGGCCAGATGAAATGAGGGCGATACCGGATTCCGGCCGCCCATGCACCATACACCCTGGACGCGTGCGGATGTGAACCCAAGGCGCGTCGTCGCATGGCGGCCGTGCAGGTGCAACTGCGTGGGTGCCGGATGCCGCGTTCGGCGACACTGCTGGTCGCCACAGCGCTGCCTGACTTCATCTGCGCAAGCACAGGTCGCGCCCGGGCGCCGCGCGTGATCGAGAGGGACCATGGTTGCGCCGCATGGGAAGGAATGCGAGACCGCACCTAATGCACTGCATGGCCCGGCATACACAGTGCAGCACATCCGTTGCCTTTGTCGTTGATGTGCGAAGACGCTTTTCACCTGTGCCAACGCAGCGCACCGTAGCGTAGTGGCTCGCATCACGTCGTAGGAAAACACATGAGCACATCCAACCAGATTTCCTCTGCAAACGACCACGCCGAACAGCGCGATCAAGCGCCGCACGACCAAACGCAGCACGACAAGAAAAAGCAGGACGCGCTGCAGGACGAAGCGGTGGAAGAGACCTTCCCGGCCAGCGACCCGGTGTCCCCGTTCGTGCCGGCCAAGCCGCTGGACTGAGCCTGTTGCCAACACTCAACAGCTATACAACATGCAGACGGCGCGGTCGAAGATCGCGCCGTCTGCGTAGATCCCACTCACGCTTTTACGGCGTGAGCACCACCTTGCGGCAATCGTCCTGCTTCTTGTCGAAGAGTTCGTAGCCACGCGCCGCGTCAGCCAGCGGCATGCGATGCGAAATGATCGAGCTTGGCTTGAGCTGACCATTGCCGATGCATTCCAGCAGATGCGGCATATGCTTTTGCACATGCGTCTGGCCCATCTTGAAGGTCAGGCCCTTGTCGAATGCATCGCCAAACATGAAAGCGTGGATGAAGCCGGCATACACGCCGGGCACGCTCACCACACCGCAACGACGGGTTGCGGCGATGCACTGGCGGATCGCCACGCCGCTGCTGCCTTCCAGTTTCAGGTTGGTCAGTGCGGTTTCGATGGCGCTGCCTTCGGCCTCGAAGCCGACCGCCTCGATGCTGGCATCGACCCCCCGGCCATCGGTCTGCGAGACGATCACATCGGCCGGGTCGTCGACCTCGTCGAAATTGATCGGAATCACGCCATAGGTCCTGGACGCAAAATCGAGCCGGTATGCGTGCCGGTCGACCATGAAAATGCGCTCTGCGCCCAGCATGCGGCAGCACGCCGCGGCCATGAGGCCGACCGGGCCGGCGCCGAAGATGGCAACGGTCGAGCCTTGTTTGACGCCTGCATCGACGACGGCTTGATACCCGGTCGGCAGGATGTCGGACAGGAACAGCACCTGCTCATCGTGCAAGGCATCGGGCACCACCAGCGGGCCGACATTGGCCTTGGGCACGCGCACGTATTCGGCCTGGCCGCCGGACAATCCGCCATACAAATGGCTGAAGCCGAACAGCGCGGCGGGCGGGCGCATGTCCTTGTGATTGAGCGCCGCGCCCTTGCCGGTATTGGTGGTTTCGCACGCGGAAAATTCCTGCAGCACGCAGTGGAAACACCGCCCGCAGGCGACCACGAACGGAATCACGACCCGGTCGCCCGGCTTGACCGCCGTGACATCCGGGCCCACCTCTTCCACGATGCCCATGAATTCGTGGCCGAGAATGTCGCCGGGGCGTAGGTCGGGAATCTTGCCGCGATACAGATGCAGGTCAGAGCCGCAAATGGCGGTGGCAGTGACGCGCAGGATCAGGTCGTCGCGTTCGACCAAGAGTGGATCGGGCACGGTTTCCACTCGCACATCGCGTGAACCGTGGTAGTTGAGGGCAAGCATGTCTGTCTCCTGTGGGCATTTAGACGCGGCGGCGCACTGCAGTGTTCGTGCAGCGGTGTTAAACCTGTCAGCACACTGCGTGGGCGCGGTGTGGACGCGCCCGATCGCCGACGCGGCGTTGATGCGCAGGTCACGTCTGGATAACCCCCGCGCTCGCAGGCTCATATGACGCGCTGGGACGCAGGCATGCCGCCTTCGCCGTCCCTGCGAACCCAACAATCAACGACCGCCAGACGCGATGAAAGATCGCGATCAACAGGAGACAGCGATGGGACTTTTCAAGATGGTGACCGCCGGCGCGGTGGGCTATGTGGCGTACAAGGCCTGGCAGCGCCGGCAGGGGCACACGAGCGATCCGCAGGATCTACAGAGCAACGTAGCCACGGTGGTCGGTAGCACGCCGCCTCACGGCGACCCGTTGCGCGATAGCGTGGGCGATGCCCGCGACCGCAAGCAGGCGCTTGGCGCGCTGGCAGTGTTCAACGAGAACGAACGCACGCTTGCGCAACTGGCGGTGGTCAAGGGTGTGGAAGGCGAGGTGCTGGCCTTCGCACGCAAGATGGACGAAGCCCACAGCGCTGCGTTGACGGACCTCAGCCGGTTTGCGCCGGATCGCAATGGCACGTTGGCCCAGGCCGCCACCGCGGGCGCCGAGGGCGTGCGCAAGCGCCTGCAGGACCTGCACGGGCAACAGTTCGAGTCGCAGTATCTGCAAGCCAGTGTGGACAGCCACGAACAGGCGTTGGCACTGCTGGACACACAGCTCAGCAGCGAGCCGGGCTCCAGCGACCTCGGTAAGGAGTTGCAGCGCGCACGCGACACCATCGCCGAGCATCTGGAACACGCCAAGGCGCTGCGCGCCAAGCAGGGCCAGCCCCACTGACCACAGCTCGCCAGACAACGCGTCGATGCGGCAGCGCTGGCAAACCGTGCGAAGCGCCGGCGTCGCAGCCGGCTCACCAGATGTCCTACATGGGAGATCGCCATGGGCGAACCACGGGATGCAAATCGTCAACCCACCGACATGCACAATGTAAGCATCAACGAGGAATGGGAGTTGCAGTACTGGGCGCGCGAACTGGGGATGTCCGAAGACGACCTCAAACGCGCAGTGCAGGAGGTCGGCAACGTGACGACCAGGCTGCGCGACTATCGGCCACCGCATTGAGGCGTTGTGCAGGAAGTGGAACAGGCAGCCAGACGCTGCCTGTTTTTTTGCGCGCCAGCGATCGCAAACGTGGTCTGCTGCTAGGGCGAAAAGTGCATCTCATGCCATGCTCGTCGCACTGGGCCAGCCGCTGGCTGCGCCTGCCTCGCCGCGCATGACGCAAGGCAAGCAGCGCTTCTGGGCGCAGCCGCCTCACGGTGCTTCCGGTGCCGTCTCGAATCCGGCTGCCTGGCGCTGCCACAAACTGTCGAACACGCCACCGCGGCCGCGCAGTTCCGCAGGGCTGCCATCTTCGACCACACGGCCGTCCTGCAGCACCACGATGCGATCGAAGCTAATCACCGTGGACAGGCGATGGGCGACCGCCAACACGGTGCGGTCGCGCATCAGGTGATCCAGTGCGGCCTGGATCTCCGCTTCCGATTCGGTGTCCAGTGCCGAGGTGGCCTCGTCCAGAATCAGGATCGGCGCATCCTTGAGAAAGGCGCGGGCAATCCCCAGCCGTTGCCGCTGTCCGCCCGATAACATCACCCCGCGCTCGCCCACCTGTGTGTCGTAGCCCTCGGGCAATTGCCGGATGAAGCCATCGCAGAATGCATGCCGCGCCGCGTCGTGCACCTCGGCATCGCTTGCATCGGGACGTCCGTAGCGGATGTTGTCGGCGATGCTGCGATTGAACAACGCAGTTTCCTGCGGCACCACTGCAATCTTTTCGCGCAGGCTGTCCTGGCTGACCCCGCGGATGTCCTGCCCGTCGATCAGCACGCGTCCGGATTCCACATCGTCCAGGCGCTGGATCAGGGCAATCAAGGTGGATTTGCCGGCACCGGAGGGCCCCACGATGCCCACTTTCTGGCCGGCCGGAATATGCAGGTTCAATCCTTCCAGCACCGCGGCGCGCTCGGGATAGGCAAAACGCACCTGTTCGAAACGCACATCGCCTTCGGCCGAGGCCAGCGGCACGTCCGCATCGACGATGGCGTGCGGTTGCAGAATGATCTGCAAGGTGTCGGCAATGGCGCCCAGTTGCTGGGTGGTGTCCACCAAGGTCAGCGCCAGATCGCGCGAGCCATGCAGGATGCGGAAGGTCAGCGCACTGACCAACACCACATCGCCTGCACTCACCGCTCCGGAGCGCCACATGCCGATGGCCCAGATCAGCATGCCGCCGGCCATCAGCGACAGGCAGATGTCGTGAATCACCCGCGCCTTTTCCACGTACATCCAGCTGCGCCGATGCGCCACGGCCTCGTGACCGATCTGTTCGGCCAGCCGCGCGCTTTCGCGATCGCGCGCGGCAAACGCCTTGATCGTCCACACGTTGGAAACCGCATCCACCAGCTCGCCACCCACCCGGGCGGCCTGCGCGGCAAAGCGCTGATGCTTGGCGCGGCCGCGAATGCCGAAGCTGGTGATGATGGCCGCCACGATCGCAATGAAGCCGACCAGCGTGGCGGCCATGCGCCAATCCACCGTCAACAGCAGCACGATGGCGCCGACGAAATCCACGATGGGCGGCACGATCTTCCACGCCAGTCCACCGAAGATCTGCCCGGCGGCGCTGCCGAGCGCGGTGATGCGGTTGCCCAGCGCACCGGCAAAATGCTCGGTGAAGTAGCGCATCGGGTGGCCGGTGAGATGGCGGAACAAATCCACGCGGATGTCCACCACGCTGGCCACCACGGTGCGGCAGCCCAGCCAGCCGCCCAGGCGCCACAGCAGGTTTTCCACCGCGATCAGGCTGATGAACAGGCCCAGCGGCAGCCACACGTTTGCCTGGCTGCGTTGATCGGTGGCCATCGCGTCCACCAGCATTTTCATGCCGTATTGCACCGACACCGCGCAGCCGGCCGCGCCCACGATCAGGAGCAGCAAGCCACTGAAATGCCACGGCCGTCGGCCCACGTAGTGCCAGAGAAAACGCGCCGGCGTGTCCGGCAGCAAGGTGGAGTGGGCGGACGTACTCACGGGGCGATATCGGCCAGCGCGAACTGCGGTGCGCGCAGACCGAAACGCGCGTGCTCGCGGCGCAGTTGGTCGGCCAGGCCTTGGTGCAGCGGTCGTTCGCCGTGCTCGTCCGCATAGCCGAGCACGCCGGTGGGGCAATGCCGGTCGTTGTCCCAACCGGGGTAGTCCAGCACCGGATACAGACAGACACCTTCCATCGCCACGCCGTGCTGCAGGGCCAGCGCAACCTCGCTGCCGACATGATCGAGCCAGGGGGCGCGTTGATCGGCTTCGGCACCGGTTTCGGAGACGATCATCGGGCGGCGATAGCGCTGCCAGAACTCCAGCATGATGGTCGAGAACGGGCGGTGGTCGGGCGAGTTGCGCAGGATCGGCACGCCGCCCAGATACCACTGATTGTCCGAGTAGTAGTTGAGGCCGATGATGTCCAGATACTCCGGCGCCCCGCCGAGTCCTGGCCACTGCTTGCCGCAGATCATGTCCCAGGCTTCGAACTGCGCCAGCCGCAGGCGTTCGGCTTCGCGGCGCGGGCCGGGCCGGTCGTTGGATGGCACCACATGGATCGCTGGGTCCACCTGCAGGAAGCGTGCGCGCGGATCCACCTGGCGTATTGCGTCGATGGCGGCGATGGTGGCGCGGACCAATTGATGCTTGAGCTCGAAACCACGCCCGCGCGCCATCGGATGCATGCGGGCGTGATCGCCGCCATTCCATGCCCAGAACGAGATCTCGTTGAGCGGCGCGTAGAACGGCACGGCGTCGGAGGCGTCCTTGATGCACTGTGCGGCGGCGGCAGCAAAGCGCGCGAAGCGGTCGACGAACTGCGGCGTCCAGATGTCCACATCGTCCGGCCAGCCGTAATGGCACACGTCCCAGATCACCTGCGTGCCCACGCGGTTGGCCGCGTGCAGCATCGGCAGGAAACTGGACCAGTCGTAATGCCCGGGGCGTGGTTCGATCAGATGCCAGCGCAGGCCATCGCGCGCGGTGCGCAGGCCATGCGCCGCCAACGCCACGTAGTCCTTGGCGGCCCAACGGTCATGCCCGGTGGCGGCAATCAGGTCGAGCCTGCGCCCGTCGCGGCGGCGGTGGGTCGAACACTCGAACCCCGCCATGAAAAAACTTTCGAACAGTGTGGGGGTATGCATCCAACATCCTGCTGCGCGCGCCGCTGGGTTGCAGCGCTGCGTCGATAACTGCCCTGCAGCCACGGTGCTGCAGGGCGGGGCGTGCGTTGTCAGACCGCCAGCTCGGCGCGCCGCGGCTCGGCGTCTTCGATGCGCTTGTACAAGGCCAACGCCTGGCCGACCACCTGATCCATGTTGTAGTACTTGTAGGTGCCCAGACGGCCAAGGAAGGTCACCTTGGGCGTCTCGGCGGCCAGGCGTTCGTAACGCCGATATAGCTCTGCGTTCTCCGCGCGTGGAATCGGATAATACGGGTCGCCCTCGGCAGAAGGATACTCGCGGGTGATGCTGGTGTTGGGATGTTGCTGGCCGGTGAGGTGCTTGTATTCGGTGATGCGCGTGTAGGCCACCGCTTCGTCCGGATAATTGACCGTGGTCACCGCCTGGAAGTGCTCCTGATCGAGCGTGCTGTGCTCGAACCTGAGCGAGCGGTACGGCAGCTTGCCGTAGCAATAGTCGAAGTATTCGTCCACCGGCCCGCTGTACACCAGCTGGTCGTACTCCAGCTCGTCGCAGATCTCGCGGTAGTCGGTATTGAGCATCACCTTGATGTTGGGGTGATCGAGCATGCGCTCGAACATGCGCGTATAGCCGTGCAGCGGCATCTGCTGGAAGGTGTCGGTGAAGTAGCGGTCGTCGTCGTTGGTACGGGTGGGCACGCGCGAGGTCACCGACTTGTCCAGCTGCGACGGATCCAGCCCCCACTGCTTGCGCGTATAGCCGCGAAAGAAGGTTTCATAGAGCTCGCGGCCCACCTGATTGACCACCACATCTTCGCTGGTCCGGATATCGGCCACCGGCTCGGCGCGGCTGGCCAGGAACGCTGCGGCCTGTTCTTCGCTGCTGAGTTGCAGGCCGTACAGACGGTTCAACGTGGTCATGTTGATGGGGATCGGCACCTGCTGGTCGCCCACCTGCGCAAGCACGCGGTGCGCATACGGACGCCATTGGGTGAAATTGGACAGGTAATCCACGATGCGCTGCGCGTTGGTGTGGAAGATATGCGGACCATAACGATGGATCAGCACGCCGGCATCGTCATGGAAATCGTAGGCGTTGCCGCCGATATGCGGGCGACGGTCGACCACCAGCACACGCTTGCCGAGGCCGGCGGCCAGCCGTTCGGCCAACACGCTGCCGGCAAATCCTGCGCCGACGATGAGGTAATCGAAACCACGCCGTGCATTGCCGCGCGTGCGACGGGCGGCGAGCGGCGCGGCGGCCGGCGGGGTCATTGCGTCCAAGAAAGCGTCTCCTTCATCAGGTCGTAGGTGTGGTCCCAGGACATGTCGCCCAGCACGGCATCGGCGCGGTCGAGCAACTGCGCGCGATCTGCACTGTCCTGCAGTGCGGCTTCGCACGCGGCGACGAACGCGTCGGCGGTCGCGGCAATGCGCACCACGCCGGTGTCGCCATAGGTGCGCACCACATCGTGGATTGGCGTGGACACCACTGGGCAGCCGCCAGCGAGGTATTCGGGTGTCTTGGTCGGGCTGATGAAGCGGGTGGAGGCATTCATCGCAAACGGCATCAACGCCACCTCCCAGCCGGAGAGATAACCAGGCAGTTCGTCGTAGGTCTTGCCGCCCAGATAGTGGATGTTGGTGGCCTGCGGCAGCTCGGCGGGATCGATCTTGACCACCGGGCCAATCATCACCAATTGCCAGTGCGGCCGCTGCGTCGCGATCGCGCGTAGCAGCTCGACATCGAACCGCTCGTCGATGACACCATAGAAACCCAGCCGCGGGTGCGCGATGCCGGCCTGGTCGTCAGGCTCCTGCTGCGGCGTGCGCGCGGCGGCGAAGTGCGCCACGTCCACGCTACTGGGGAACGCGTGTGCATTGGCGTGCAACGCGCGCTTGGCCTCCCAAATGCTGTAGCCGCCGGTGAAGACCACATCGGCGCGCTGCAGCAGTGCGCGCTCGCGTTGGACCAGCTCCGGGGGCGCGCCACGAAAGGCCGACAGCTCGTCCATGCAGTCGTAGATGACCATGCGCGCACGCAGATGCGCACTGAAGCTCTGGCTCATCGGCGTGTAGTACCACAGCAGCAGGTCGCGTACGCCAAGCTCGGCCAGGTAGCCGTCCAGCAGGCGACGTTGCACCTGCACGGCCTCCTCGCCCCCGCACCCGACGGGCAGGCGCGGCACCAAGACGTGCACGCCGTGCTCTTGGCCACCCACCTCCAGCCAGGGTTCGGCTGCATCGCAGGCGATGGGCTCCTCCCAGAACAGCACATTGGCATCGCGTGCAAAGCGCGACATCAGGTGCTGCGGGCGCTGATAGACAAAACTCCAGCGCAGATGCGACAGACACAACAGCGTGGGCCGCGCGGGATCGAACTGCGGCGTGCTGTCGGATGGAACCGCGCGGCGGGTCTTGCCGATCGCGTATTGGAACTGGCCAGCCCAACTCATGGAATGCCCTCGTAGGAAAGAAACGGGTCGTTGCGCATTACGCGCCGGAGAAACCATCGGCGACCGCCAGCGTGCGTACCGGCTCGCTGCGACGGCGCGTGTCCGGACCGGGCGGTCGCCGGCGCGGTGATGTCGGCAACTCGCGCGCACTTTCGCGTTCGGGCACGGCCGCCGCGGAGCGCGGGCGCGGAAGACGCGAACCGGCGTAGCCATCCGGGTGCATCGATTGCCAGCGCCAGGTATCGCGGCACATGCGGTCCAGGTCGTATTCCGCGGTCCAGCCCAGCAGCCGGTTGGCCAGCGCAGTGCTGGCGAAGTACACCGCCACATCGCCATCGCGACGTGGCGCAATGCTCAGCGGAATGCGCCTGCCACTGGCGCGCGCGAACGCGGCCGCCACCTCGCGCACGCTGTAGCCGCGCCCGGTGCCCAGATTGACCACCAGGCCCTTGCGTTCGCGCTGCAGGTAATCGATGGCATCCACATGCGCGCGCGCCAGATCCATCACATGCAGATAGTCGCGTACGCCGGTGCCGTCGTCGGTGGGGTAGTCGTCGCCAAAGACCTGCAATGCCGCGCGACGCCCCACTGCCACCTGCGCGATGTAGGGCATCAGGTTGTTCGGTACGCCTCGCGGATCTTCGCCCAGATACCCGCTGGGGTGCGCACCCACCGGGTTGAAGTAGCGCAGCAACGCCGCATTGAAATCCGGCCACGCGGCGCTGAGGTCGCCGATCATTTCTTCCATCATCAGCTTGGTGCGCCCGTAGGGGTTGATCGCCTTCAGCGGCGCGCTCTCGTCGATCGGGCTGCGGTTGGCGTCGCCATACACGGTGGCCGACGAACTGAACACCAGGTTGCACACCTTGGCAGTCCGCATCGCGCGTAGCAGCGCCAGCGTGCCGGTGACGTTGTTGTTGAAGTACAGCAGCGGCTCGCGCACCGATTCGCCAACGGCCTTGAGTGCGGCAAAATGCAGGACGGCGTCGATGCGCTCGCTGGTCAGTAGGTCGGCAAGCTCGGGCGCACGCACATCCATGCGATGAAACTCCGGGCGGAACCCCATCAGATGCTGCAGATGGTCGAGCACGCGCTCGCAGGAGTTGCTCAAATTATCGACAATGCACACGTCATGACCGCGCCGCGCCAGTTCCACGCAGGTGTGTGAGCCGATGTGGCCGGTGCCACCGGTGACCAGAATTCGCATTGTTGTCTGCCTTATGGGGGCGCTACTGCGCTGGCCTGCCAATGGCGCGGATGCATCACGCCGCATGCGTCGATGCATGGGGGCGATGTCGTTGCGCCAGCAGTGGGTTCGCGCCTGCGCCACGCAGGCGTGGCGGGCAGCACTGTTTGGAGAGGTGTGGTGCATCACGTTCCAACGCCACCTACGGTAGGAGGCCGACCGTGAGAGCAATCGCAGGAACGGGTGCGTGCCACGCGAGCGCAACGTTGACCGGAAACTCACCTTGGCTGTGCGTTTTTTGCGCGCTGTCGCAATGCGCCCGAACGACTGCACGGGCAAGCAGACGCGACGTGGCATGCGCTGGTGAGCGCTGAGCGTTCACCTAAAAGATTGAGCCAATAACTAAAAGATTGAGCCAATAAAAAGCCCGCGTCGCTCGATCAGCGACGCGGGCGTGGCAATAATGCGACAGCGTTACAGCGTTACAGCGTTACAGCGTTACAGCGTTACAGCGTGACTGCGCCGCCAGAAATGGTCAGCAAGGTGCCCGATGTGTAACTGGCCGTGTCGGCCGCCAGCATCACGTAAGCCGATGCCAGCTCGACCGGCTGACCTGGACGCCCCATGGGCGTCTGCCCGCCGAAGTTTTCCACCGACTCTTCATCCATGCCGGAGGGAATGAAGGGTGTCCAGATCGGGCCCGGCAGCACCGCATTGACGCGGATGTTCTTCTCCGCCAGCACGCCGGCCAGGCCGATGGTGAGGTTGGCCAGCGCACCCTTGGTCGCGGCGTAGGGCAGGATGTTGGGCGTGGGTTTCTTCGATTGCACCGAGGCGGTATTGATGATGGAGCCGCCATCGGTCATCAACGGTACCGACAGGCGTACCAGATTGAAGGCCGCATGCACGTTGGTGTCGAAGGTCTTGCGCCATTCGTCCAGGGTGATGTCTTCGAAGGTCTCGAAGTACTTCTGGTAACCGGCGTTGTTGACCAGGATATCCAGGCCGCCCAGCGTGCTGTTGACCTTGTCGATCAAGGCCGCTGCCTGGCCGGGGTCGCTGATGTCGCATCCCACCAGCAGCGCCTTGACGCCGGCCTTTTCGATCAGCGCGCCAATGCGCGCTGCATCTTCCTGCTCGTCGGGAAGGAAGGCGATGGCCACGTCTGCGCCTTCGCGTGCATAGGCGATGGCAACCGCAGCGCCGATGCCGCTGTCGCCACCGGTAATCAATGCGCGCTTGCCCTTCAACTGGCCGTGGCCAACGTAGCTGTCTTCGCCATGGTCCGGGCGCGGGTCCATCTTCTCGGTGCGTCCGGGAAAGCTCTGCTGCTGTGGCTTGAAGGGGGGGCGTGGATAGTTGGGTACGGGCATCGTGGTCTCCTGGCAGTGGAAGTCGTTGGTTGCACGCCAGTGTGGTCGCGCAAACGTAAACGTCCGGGCTAAACGATGTGCGCGTGGTGTGTTGCGGGTTGCGCCCTGTGCGTGGCAGTCACCCATCGCGCGGCATGCGGAACAGCGCGGTTGCACGCAAACTTCATGCGGTTTTGCCCAGGACGCTCGATACTGCGCGCATCGTCAGGAGGTCATCCATGTTCTTGCGTCGTAACGGGCTGTCGTTGTGTCTGCTTGCGTTGACCATCTTCTTCATCGGTTGCCAGATCTATGCCGGGTTGCATGCATACAACGACGAATTGCGCGAGCAGGGGCAGCCGACGCTGCTGCTGTCTGCGTATCTGCACAGCCCGCATTTCATGTCGGCACTGTTCGAAAACTGGGAGAGCGAGTTCCTGCAGATGGGCATGTACGTGTTGCTCACCGTGAAGTTGCGGCAGGTGGGCTCTGCCGAATCGCGCCCGCTCGATCCGGCTGAAGAAAGCGTTGAGATCAAGCCTGGCACCACGCCCTGGCCGGTGCGTGCCGGCGGGATATGGCGACGGCTGTACGACCATTCGCTGGCCATCGCGTTCGGAGCGCTGTTCCTGATGAGCTTTGCGCTGCATCTGGTCGGCAGTTGGCGACTGGAGGTGGTGGAACGTGCGCAGAAGGGCTTGCCGCCCATCACGGTCTTGGAGCATTTCACCAGCGCAGCGTTCTGGTTCGAATCGATGCAGAACTGGCAGAGCGAGTTCCTGGCGGTGTTCTCGCTGGTGGTGTTGACCATCTGGTTGCGGCAGAAGGATTCGCCGCAGTCCAAGCCGGTCGAGGCGCCGCATTCGCAGACCGGCGGGTAACGCGGCTTGAGCCCTTTGCGAGGCGGCGAAGGGTACGCAGCCGGAGCCTGTGCTGTCTGGTGCGGGGAGTGCATTGCCACACGCACTTCACGCCACCACCGGGCTTCGTTCACCACCTCGCAATGCCTGCGCGCCTAGCGTTGGGTCATGACGACCACGCAGGAGATGAGCATGGGCAGCGAATCGAAAAAGCCATGGGGCCCGGAAGACGATCAGAAAAAGCCGTTTACGCCACAGGAGCGTCGCAACGAGGATGTCGCATGGAAGGTGCACGACATGCCCGACGAAGATCCCGAGGTCAACAAGGCCGACCCCGAACACGACTACGAGCGGCCGGACGGCTCGGAAAAACGCTGAAGCACACCGCCCGTATCGCCAAAGCGCCCGCAACGCGGGCGCTGTTGGGTTGTCTGAAGACATCTGCCGCAACGCCTCGCATGGTGCACACGCCTGCGTGCCGCACTCTCGCTCAGTGATGATGGTGATAGCCCACATCGGCGGTGATCTTGCCGCGGAACACGCGGTACGACCACACCGTATAACCGAGCACCAGTGGCAGCAGTACCACCAGGCCCACCATCGGAAAGATTTGCGAAGAGGGTGGCGAGGCCGCCTGCCAGATCGTGTAGCTCGGTGGCACCAGATACGGCCACATGCCCAACACCAGGCCGATGAAGCCCAACACGAAGATCGCCAGCGTCAACAGGAAGGGCCATGCGTCGCTGCGCGAGCTGTCGCTGTTGCGCCAGAGCGCAAGCGCTACGGCTGCGGTCATCAGCGGAATCGGCGACAGCCACCAGAAATTGCCATGTTCGAACCAGCGCGCCATCACATGCGAGCTCAGGAACGGCAGCCACACGCTGACCAGCACGACGAAGGTGACCACCACGCCCACCAGCGGCTTGGTCAATTGCCGCGCCAAGGTATGGGTGCGCCCATCGGTCTTGAGGATCAGCCAGGTGCTGCCGAGCAGCGCATAGCCGAACACCAGCGCAGCACCGGTGAGAATGGTGAACGGGCTGAACCAGCCGAACACGCCGCCGGTGTAGCGCCCGTTGTCCAATGGCATGCCTTCCACCAGCGCGCCGAGGATGATGCCTTGCGCGAAGGCGGTCAGGATCGAGCCGGCGATGAACGATAACGTCCACAATCGACGCGAGCGCTGCGCCTTGAAACGGAATTCGAACGCCACCCCACGAAACACCAGCGCCATCACCATCAACAGCACCGGCAGATATAGGCCGGACAGGATCACCGCATACGCCGTGGGAAACGCAGCGAACAGGCCGGCGCCGCCAAGCACCAGCCAGGTTTCGTTGCCGTCCCAGATGGGCGCGGCGGTGTTCATCATCAGGTCCACTTCCTGTTCGTCGCGCGCGAAGGGCGCCAGCATGCCCAGCCCGAGCACGAAGCCGTCCAGCACCACGTACATCAGCACGCCGAAACCGATCACGCCAAACCACACCACCGGCAACCAGTAGTTCAGTTCCATGGCGTGTTCTCCTGTTCCAGTGATGTATCTGCCGCGGACAGCGGGCGTGCCGGCGTGTGTTCGCCGCCGGCCACATCCGGCCCGTCGCGGCTGGGTTGCGGCCCGGCACGGACCAGCTTGGTCAGATAAAAGATTCCGAAGCCGAATACGAACGCATAGCCCAGCAGATACACCAGCAGCGAGACCGCCACTGTCGCAGTCGATTGCGGGCCCACCGCATCGGCAGTACGCAACAGCCCGTACACCACCCACGGCTGGCGCCCGATCTCGGTGACGAACCAGCCAGCCACCAGCGCCATGAATCCAGCCGGCAGCATGAGGTTCCAGGCCAGGATCAGCGGCCTGGCATGCAGGCGTCCACGCCACCAGGCAATGGCCGAGATCCACGCCAGCAACAGCATCGCCATCCCCAGGCCCACCATGATGCGGAAGGCAAAGAACACCGGAGCCACCGGCGGGCGTTGATCGCGCGGCACCGACGTCAGCGGCGTAATGTCGCCGTCTGCACTGTGGGTCAGGATCAGGCTGCCCAGGCGCGGGATGGCCACCTCATAGTCGTTGCGCTCGGCCTGTGCGTTGGGCAGCGCAAACACCACCAACGGCACGCCGGCGCCATCGCTTTCGCTGTGCCAGTGCGCCTCCATCGCGGCGACCTTGAGCGGTTGATGCTCCAATGTGTTGAGCCCGTGCTGGTCGCCTACCAGGACCTGGATGGGCAACACGATGGCGGCAAATGCCACCGACAAGCGCAACATGCGGGCGCCGGCATCCACATGCAGCCCTTTGCGCAGGTAGTAAGCGCCGACGCCGCCAACCACAAAGCAGGTGGTGATGAACGAACCCAGCGCCACATGGACCAGGCGATACGGAAACGACGGGTTGAAGATGATCTGCAGCCAGCTGACCGGCTGCACGATGCCGTTGACCATCGCGTAGCCACGCGGGGTGTGCAGCCAGCTGTTGGACGACAAGATCCAGAACGTGGACACCAGCGTGCCGATCGCCACCATGCAGGTGGCGAAAAAGTGCAGGCGTTCGGAGACCCGGCCCCAGCCGAACAGCATTACCCCCAGGAAGCTGGCTTCCAGGAAGAAGGCAGTGAGCACTTCATAGCTCAGCAGCGGGCCGATCACGCTGCCGGCAATGCGGCTCAGCTCGGGCCAGTTGGCGCCGAACTGGAAGGCCATGACGATGCCGCTGACCACGCCCATGCCGAAAGACACCGCAAAGATCCGCAACCAGAAGAAGTACAGCCGCTTCCAGGCCTCGTCGTGCGTGCGCAGCCAACGCCATTCCAGAAACCCGAGCAGGTTCGCCAGGCCGATGGTGAAGGCCGGAAACAGCACATGGAACGAAATGACGAAGGCGAACTGGATACGGGACAGCAGCAGCGCTTCCACAGGTTTCTCCTATGCCTGGCGGTATGCGGCGGCGCCGACACCACGGCCGCGGCATGCGGCGCAGGCCGGGCAAGCGCAGCTGGCACCTGCAGCGTGCGCGAACAACGGGCACCTGGGCACGCATGCCGCCACCGCGTGCAGACGCGTGGTGCCAATGACAAGCCTGCGCCCATCACGCGCGAAAAAGAGTGAACTGACGCACCGTGCGATACCTTGCAGGCCCGAAGAGCCCCTTCCGAGCACGGCAGGCGTGCACCGCACTAATCAAGCGGGCCCAACCTGTAGCTGCATCACGCCTGGCGGAGGTGGCGCAGGCAACGCGGCGCCAGCCAATCGGCGAGCACGGCATTCATCGAGCCGGGAGTCAGGCACAGCGCATCGCGCACGGCCTTGACCGCTTCTGCATCGGTCAGGTCGGGGCGTGCGTTGTATGCCGCGCAGACCGCCCGGATCGTGCCTTCGGGAATGCCGTCGAAGGCGTGATAGCCAAGCTGGCCCCGGCGGTGCTCGCCACGCCAGTACTCCAATTCGGTTTGCACATCGGCCTGCACGGGCGCCGAGACTGCGTGCATGGGACACCTCGCTCGCTGGATCGAGCGAGTGTTCGCCGCACCGTGGAAGGAACGCGTGAGTGCGTTGTGCACGCCCTCTCCACGAGCGGTGCGTAGGCTGTGGGTAACCCAGTGGACCGATGCAGTTTCCTGACGGGTTCATGCGGCGCCATGGTGGCGTCGGCTTACGTCAGCCCCGGCTGATATCCTGACTCCGATGCAGGCACGCAAGCGAGCTCAGCCAGCGCTCGATCAAGACCGCACCCGTCGGTGGACCGGCGGCTGCCGCGGCAAACCTTGCACTCCTTGGCGTTTCGGCATTCTCGAAGCGGCGACCGACCCAGAGCGTGACGCTTGGCACTGGCGCAATCGAGCGCTTCCATGCGTACTTCGCCCACAGCCGTCAGGGCGGGCTCGACTGGGGGAAGAGCGCCGCACCACAGAACGTGACAGCAGCAGGCAATTTCCGATGTGGTGTGTCAGCGCATTTCGCGCGGCCGTCACAATTCTCAACTGAACATGTATCAGTCATTGCGGACAGAAGCGCTCATGGACCGTCTTTCCTGCGCCATCATCGACGACGACGTGGAGTTTTGCGATCAGGTGGTTGAACTCGCCACCGATAGCGGCTTCCGTGCCAAGGGCATCCACACCCTTGGCGAAGCCAGCCGCTGGCTGGACAGCAACTTTCCCGACCTGTTGGTGGTGGATGTTGGCCTGCCGGACGGCAGCGGTTTCGACCTGATCGAGCGGCTCGACCCGGACCACACCCCGCAGATCGTCGTGGTCTCGGGCGATTACGCGCGCGAAACCCAGGGTCGGGCGCAGCAGTTCGGGGTCAGCGAATTCCTGACCAAGCCGTTCGCGCCCGAACGCCTGGAGCGGGTGCTCGGGGGACTGCGCGAAGCGCAGCAGGGCAACCTGGGCATCGTTGGCAACAGCGACAGCATCGTCATGCTGCGCAAGGACATCGTGCGCGTGGCGCCGACCGATCTGAATGTACTGGTGACCGGCGAAACCGGTACCGGCAAGGATCTGGTGGCGCGCGCCATCCACCGTGTGTCCGGTCGCCGCGGCCGTTTCGTGCCGGTCAACTGCGGTGCCATTCCGGAAGAGTTGCTGGCCAGCCAGTTGTTCGGCCACGAGCGCGGCAGCTTCACCGGCGCCGACCGTCGGCATGCCGGATTCCTGGAGCAGGCCGCAGGCGGCACGCTGTTCCTGGATGAAATCGGCGAGATGCCCAAGCGGCTGCAGGTGTATCTGCTGCGGGTGATCGAATCGCGCAGCTTCATGCGCGTGGGCGGCAACGAGGAAATCGCACTGGATGCGCGCGTGGTGGCAGCCACCCACCAGCACGTGCAGCGCGAGCAGGCGGTGCTGCGTGAAGACCTGTTCTACCGTCTCAATGAATACCCGATCCAGGTGCCGCCGCTGCGCGAGCGCCGCGGCGATGCGCGCCTGCTTGGCTTACGCGTGATCGACGAGCTCAACGTCAAGTATGGCAAGCGCAAGTTGCCGACCAAGTCGTTGCTGCGCTACCTGGCATACCATGCCTGGCCAGGCAACGTGCGCGAACTGCGCTCGTTCATCCACTACCTGTATCTGCGCTCCGATGGCGATCTGTTGAGCGCCCCGGATGTGGAGCAGACCGTGCCGCAGGCCGACCAGGACGGCTTGCTGATTCCTGCCGGCTGGACCATGCGTCAGGCCGAAGACGCGATGATCGAATCGGCACTGGCGCGCACCCGCTTCAACAAGAAGGCCGCCGCACGCGAACTGGGCATCAGCGTGCGCACCTTGCACAACCGTCTCAGCGACAAGGGTGCGGAGTGAGCGAGGCACCGCGTGGGCAGCGGCGTGAGCTGCTGCACCAGTTGCGCAACCGGCTCAACGTGATGGGTTTTGCGTTGTATGCGTTGCGCAACGAAACGTCCAAGCCGCTGGAGACGCTGCGCACGGCGCATCAGTCCGCCGTTGAACTGCTCAACCAGCTTGGCGAGCAGGAGCGCGCCTTGCAGCAGCCCGGCGTGGAACCGGGCGAGAGCGCCCAGCCCGCCTGCACCGATCAGTGATCGGCCAGCTCGGTCTGGTGGCTGAGCAAGCTGGTGATCGTGCGCGGGTTGTAGGGCTTCATGCAGTACGACAGATGCGCAAAGCGCTGCGGCAGCGTATAGCGGTCGTAGCCGGAGCAGAAGGAGAACGGCACGCCGCGCTCCATCAATGCATCGGCGACCGGAAACACCGCCTGGCCGCGCACGTTGACATCCAGCAAGGCACCATCGATGGCCTGACCTGACGCTACCAGCGAAAGCGCGTCAGGCACACTGCCGACCGGCCCCACCACGTTGATGCCAGCTTCCACCAACAAGTCGTTGAGCGATTCGGCCAGCAAGTAATCGTCCTCGACAACAAGAATGCGGCGGCCGGCAAGTGCAGTGTCGTGCATGACAGGCTCCAAAGCAGTGGCGTTTCGGACAACACGCGTGCGCATGGTGCTCGCACTGCAGGTTAACGCCGCGCGCAAGCAGACGCTTCCAGGACCGGTCTCTGCAATGTGCGCACGCGATGACGCATGTGCTGCATGGTAGTCCGCCGCGCTTTACGCGATCATGGCCGATTGCGCTTGGATCCAGCGTTGCAACGATAGTGCCGCCATGACCGACGACGAAACTTCCAACAACGACATCGCTACGGATGCGAACACGCAGACGCCCTTGTTCGTGCTTGGCGTGGGCGCCGCCGGTATGGACGCCGATCGCCTGGCAGAATTGCTCGATGCGATTGCTGGCGCGTCGAATCTGGCCATCATGCTGTTGTTGCGCGACCGCCAATTATTGGATGAGGCACGCCTGCGCGAACTGCTTGGCAGTCAGGCCACCCTGCTGTCGGTACCCAGCGATGGCGACCGGCTGCAACCGGGGCGCTTCTATCTGCCGCCGGCCGATACGGTCGTCACGCTGGAGGAAGGGCGCATCCGTCTGCGCGCCTTGCCCGGTGGCGAGAGCGACCACGGGTTGATCGACAGCTTCTTCGTCTCGATGGCGCACGATCAGGACGGCAATGTGATCGGCCTGATCATGGGGCGCTTCGACGGCGACGGCACGCTGGGGACCGCGGCGATCCGTGAGTGCGGCGGTCTGGCGCTGGCCGTGGACGATGCCGCACTGCATGGGCTGGACCTGCGCAGCGCCAGCAACCCGGCCGCCATCACCGACGACATCCTGCCCCTGCCACAGATCGCCGCGCGTATCGCGGCGCACATGCAACGCCATCACGGCTACGGTCATCCGGTGCCGACCGGCGTGCGCAATGGCAGCGAGAGCGACAAGCTCAGCCAGGTCGCCGCCATCCTGCGCAATACCACCGGCCACGATTTTCATGGCTACAAACGCGCCACCTTCCTGCGCCGCGTGCAGCGGCGCATGCAGGTCGCGCAGGTGGAAACGCTGGAGCAGTATCTGGAGGTGTTGCGCAATCGTTTCGACGAACCGTTGCAGCTGTTCAACGACCTGCTGATCGGCGTGACCAAGTTCTTTCGCGACCGCCGCGAGTTCGAATTCCTCGAGCAGCAGGTGATTCCGCGGTTGTTCCAGGGCAAGCACACCGGCGACAGCCTGCGCATCTGGGTGCTGGGCTGCTCCACGGGCGAAGAGGCCTATTCGCTGGCGATGCTGCTGCGCGAACACGCCGAAACCCTGGACACCGCGCCACGCATCCAGATCTTCGCCAGCGATATCGACGGGCGCGCACTGGCCACTGCACGGGTGGGGCGCTATGCCTCCAGCATCGTCGGTGAAGTTGCACCCGAACGGCTGCGGCGCTGGTTCGTCAAGGAAGGCGACACCTATGTGGTGAGCAAGGAGCTGCGCGAGCTGTGCGTGTTCTCCCAGCACAGCATCGTCAAGGACCCGCCGTTTTCGCGGCTGGATATGGTGTCGTGCCGCAATCTGCTGATCTATCTGGATGCCGAATTGCAGAATCGGGTGATCCCGATCTTTCATTTCGCCATCCGTCCGGGCGGCTACCTGTTCCTGGGCAATGCCGAAAACGTCTCGCGGCACGCGCAGTTGTTTACGCCGGTCGAGCGCAGCTTTCGGGTGTTTCAGCGCATCGATGCGCAGAGCAACGTGCATGCAACATTCCCGACCATGCAGCCGGCTGCGGCCGCCAGGGTGCCTGCACCACCGCAGCGGCAGCGCACGTCCAGCAATGCGTTGGTGCGCGCCGGCGAGCGCATCGCCGACCGTTATGCGCCGGCGTATGCGGTGCTGGACGAGCAGTTCGAGGTGCTGCATTTCTCGTCGCAGGCGGGGCGCTTCATCCGTCCTGGCGGCGGCACCCCCAGCCTCAACCTGCTCAACCTGATTCATCGCGATTTGCGCCTGGACTTGCGCAGCGCGCTCAGCCGCGCCGAACGCGACCGCTCACCGGTGCACGTCAAGGGCATCCAGGTGCACGAAGATGCGGCGACCTGGGCGGTGAACCTGTTCGTCGAGCCGACCGCCGACTCGGAGGTGCCGCGCGGCTACGTGGTGCTGTTCCAGGAAGTGGAAGCGCGCGAACCGGTGGAGCTGCCCGCCCCACACGACAGCGTGCACGACGATGGGCATGTGCAAGTGCTGGAGAACGAGCTGCGCATCACCCGCGAGCGCCTGCAATCGATGATCGAAGAGCTGGAAAGCACCAACGAGGAGCTCAAGTCTTCCAACGAGGAATATCAGTCGCTCAACGAAGAACTGCAGAGCGCCAACGAGGAGCTGGAAACCTCCAAGGAAGAGCTGCAATCGGTGAACGAGGAAGTGACCACCGTCAACGGTGAGCTGGCCCATCGCGTGCAGGAGCTGGCGCATGCCAACAGCGATCTGAAGAACCTGCTGGAAAGCACCCAGATCGCTACCGTGTTTTTGGACAACGAATTGCGCGTCACCAACTTCACGCCGGCCGTCACCGACATCCTGCCGCTGGTGGAAAGCGATATCCATCGCCCGATCAGCCACATCAAGCTGCATGTGGATTACGACGAACTGCAAGACGATGCGCGCCGGGTGATCCGCACCCTGGCGGTGCTCGATCGCGAGGTCGAAAACCCCACCACGCATGCGCGCTACATGGTGCGCGTGCTGCCGTATCGCACCGTGGACAATTTCATCGGTGGTGCGGTGCTGACCTTCATGGACGTCACCCCGCTCACGCGCGCCGAGCGTGCGCTACGCAGCAGCGAGCAACGCCTGCGCACCTTGATGGAAGGCATCCCGCAGCTGGTGTGGCGCTCGCTCGATGGCGGCCGCTGGACCTGGTCCAGCCCGCAATGGTCCAGCTACACCGGCCAGAGCGATGCTGAGAGCCTTGACCTGGGCTGGTTGCAGGCGGTGCACCCGGACGATCGCGAGCTGACCATGAACGCCTGGCTGGGGAGTGCGTCCAGTGGCGGGCTGGATATCGAACACCGCCTTTTCAACGCGGATGAGCAGGGTTATCGCTGGTTTCAAACGCGCAGCGCTCCGGTACGCGACGAACGCGGCCAGGTGCTGGAATGGCTGGGTACCTCCACCGAATCGGACAACCTGCGCCGGCTGCAGGAAGAACAGCGTGTACTGGTGGCCGAGTTGCAGCACCGCACGCGCAATCTGATCACGGTGGTGCAGTCTGTAGCCAAGCAGACTGTACAGACCACCCAAAGCATGCCCGAGTTTGCGGCCAAGTTCGAGGATCGGCTGGCCGCATTGTCGCGCGTGCAGGGGCTGCTGTCGCAATCGGACAATATGCCCACCACCATCGGCGCGTTGTTGCGTATGGAGCTGGATGCGTTGGGGGCAGAGCCGGATCAAAAACGCATCGTGCTGGAAGGTCAGAACGTGGCGCTGCGTAAATCCACCGTGCAGACGCTTGCATTGGCATTGCACGAATTGGCCACCAACGCGGTCAAGCATGGCGCACTGGCGGTGGACACCGGCACCTTGTCGATCCGCTGGGAGGTCGTGTCTGACAGCGAAATACCTGCGCGCCTCAAGCTGTTGTGGATCGAAGAAGGCGCCAACAATCAGCTGCGCGGCGACCGTGATGAAGTCAGCGGCTTCGGTCGCCGCCTGATCGAAAAGGCCTTGCCGTACAGCCATGGCGCGCAGACGCGCTACGAGCTCAGCGATACGCGCCTGGAATGCGAAATCCAGTTGCCGCTCAATCCTGTGAACGGGTGAGTGGACCGTAGACCTCGGGCCTGCATGGACGTGGCCGCTGGGTGAGCAACGTATGCACATGCACCGCCCGCCCACGCCGCGATGCGCAGGTCTGAGTGCCGGGCACGCACGCGCCCTCGCAACGATGAGACTTGCGCGACCATCGAGACGGCTAGTGAAAGAGCGCTGTGCTGCACACAAGACGCCTATGCATTGAGCGTGCCTTTGATAGCAGACTCTGCTGCACGTGCATCTACATCTAGCAATGTAGCGCTGCGTGTACACGCACAGCCCACGGAAAATACTGCGCGATGATGCAGATCCTGCGGCCTATTCGGCTTCCGCTGTGCGTGTAGTGCAACTGAAGTTACTTGAAACTCTTGCAGCACCGAGCTTTGCCGAAGTCAAAAAGTTGGCGCGCATTGTGCGTAACCACTGAGGTCATCGAGATGCACACAGTGGAGTAGTCATGATTACGCGCATTCTTCAGTTGTCCGCCCGCGTGGCGAGCAATGCCTGGGTCGAGGTCGGCGTGGGCGCCGATGCCGACATTCTGGTCGCCGACCGTGGCGGCAAACGCGAGGAGCGCGCGACCTTCGGCCGCCGCGCACCGGGGCAGCAGCGTTCGATCCATTTGCAGGAGCCCGGCGGATTGGGCGGCGTTGATCTGGCCATCTGGGAAACCCAACGCTGCGCCATTGCGCTATGCGGTTTCGTCTGCACTGCATCGGCCGACGGCACCACCGCCGCGACCTGGTTGAGCCAGGATGGCAGCGCGGTGTACGCCGCCGGATTGCGCAACGTGATGGACATCGGCGGACGCCTGCAGATGGGATTCTCGTTGCTCGTCGCCTCGTCGGCGAGCATGCCCACCTACCGGCCGCTGTGTATCGACACGGACCTGAGCAAGTGGCTGCACATGGGCGGCGCCGAAGCCATGCGCCATCTCACGCCCTGGCGGCTGGAACGCTGCGCCGCTGCGGCAGGCGTACGCCCGGAGTGGGCGAGCGAAGGGGCCTCGGCACCGATTGCGCGCGTCTGAGCGCGTGCGCCATGCAGCCAACAAAGAAGGGGCCCAGTGGGCCCCTTCATCGTTTCGGTCGTGTGGGTCGATCCTGATCGCTGCTTGCCAACGATCGCGCCGCGCACAGGTCGACCCACCGACCGCAGGCTCGCAACCGATCAGTTGTCTTCTGCTTCCTCGGCGTTGTCGTCCAGTGCGCGTTGCTGCGCGTCGATGTGTTGCTGCTTGCCGTAAGTGCCGCTCTGGCCGAAGTTGGGTTGCGTGCTGCCGTCGCGTTCCGGGTGGCCGTCGGGTTCGCCTTCGCCCAAGGTGCCGCCGCGGCCATGACCGCGTTGATGCAACGCGTCCGGCGCGCCGCCACGCGGCGGCAGTGCATCGCGGGTCTGGACCGCCGATGGATCGTTGCGGCCCTGGCCATCCAGCGATGCGTCGGTACCGTTTCCGCGATAGGCCGATTGGCGTTCGTCGTGTGTGTCGAGCGTGGATTTTTCGTTCATGGCAACTCCTGTGCAGTGCAATGAAAAAGCCCGGAGCGCGCTGGCTCCGGGCTGGTGATGGGTGCAACTGCACCCATCAGGTCTAACGCTGGATATCGCCGGTGGTGGAACCGGCGCCCGGGCCCGCACCCAGGTCTGCGCCGGTCACGCGGTCCAGCTCGGGGTTGGAGAGCAGCCGCTGGGACATGGCATCCAGGGCCGCGGTTTGCGTGGCATCCAGCGCGACCGTGGCAGAGCCGTCGCCACCATCCACGGCGGCCTGCGCCTCGCGGTCGGCCACCACTTCCCACTGCTCGCCGGCATTCCACGGACCGATCATGTCGCCCTCGCCCTGGGAGGTGTTGTAGTACTTGTCGGTGAAGCGCGGATCGCCCGGCAGCTTACCCGGCGGGAAATTCGGCTCGATCGAGTACAAGGCCTTTTCGAACGACTTCTGATGCGCCACTTCGCGCGTCATCAGGAAACGCAGCGCATCCACGATCCCCGGATCGTCGGTGACGTTGATCAGGCGCTCATACACCAGCTTGGCACGCGCTTCGGCCGCGATATTGGAGCGCATGTCGGCCGTGGGGCAACCGATGCTGTCGACATACGCCGCCGTCCACGGCACGCCGCTGGAATTGACCAGGGCCGGGCCACCGCCATACAGAATCTGTTGGGTATGGCTGGTGCTGTTCTGGGTCATGTTGCGCATGTCCATGGCCTCTTCCATGCCCTCGGAGAGCACCGCCTTGGGCCCCTTGTTGAGCATGGCGATGATCGAGCCGATGATCTCCAGGTGGCTGATCTCTTCGGTGGCGATGTCGAACAGCAGGTCCTTGCGGCCCGGATCGTCTTCGCCCAGTGCCTGGGTGAAATAGCGCATTGCAGCGGCGAGTTCGCCCTGCGGTCCGCCGAACTGTTCCAACATCAGCGTGGCCAGATCGGGATTGGGCTGGGCGACGCGGACGGTGTACATCAAACGCTTGTTGTGCATGAACATGGGTGGTGCTCCATGGCTGACGCCCGGCAACTACGACCACTCAGCGAGCGGGCAGAAACGTGGGGCTTTGGCTTCGGGGGGATGCCCGCAGGGATGCAAGCGACGCAGGACGGCGGCGACCGTCCTGCGCGGTGACTCAGGCGGCCTTGCTGGCCTTGGATGCCTTCTGGTTGCCGCCTTGTTCGGCGAGCAGGGTCAGCTTTTCGTCGGTGGCCTTTTCTTCTTCCAGCGTGGCCAGCAGCAGCGGCAATACATCGGCATAACCGAGTTGCTTGGCCATGGCGGCAATGGTGCCGTACGAGGCGATTTCGTAATGCTCCACCTTCTGCGCGCCGCCGATCAGTGCAGCGTCGCGCACCGGGCCGGCCTCGATTTCGTCGATGACCTCGCGGCTTTCTTCGACCAGGCCTTCCATCGCAGCGCACTTGATGCGCTTGAGCTTGATGCCCAGTGTCTCCACGACCTGATCGATGCGTTCGATCTGGCCCTGGGTCTCTTCCAGGTGGGTTTCAAAGGCCTGCTTGAGTTTCGGCTCGGTGGCCGCGCGCGCAAGACGCGGCAGCGACTTGGTCAGCTGCTTCTCGGCGCTGTAGATGTCCGACAGTTCGTGGATGAAAAGTTCTTCGACAGTCTTGATCGCCATGTGTGGCTCCTTGGGGTTGGTCAGAGGATGGGTTGCTGCGGTTGGCCATGTTGGTGGCGATGCCTTGATGAGCTCGCGTTGCACGCCTGCGAACAAGCGTGCCGATGCAGCACGTGCGACAACTCCGAAATCGTCGTGGTGCGTGTCACTCGCCTGCAGCGCAGGGTCGTGCGCACTGCACCTGACGTTCTTCGAAGTACACCGTGGTCATCGCGTCGATCTCCAGGCAGTACCGCGTGGTCGCTACGCTAGCCCTGCGAGTGTTAGCGGGATTGGTGGAAACGGTGATCCCGATGCGATGGCGAGCTGTGCTGTGATGCAGGCCGCGCTCGCTGCGCCTGCAACGAAGGGGTGCAATGGCGCACCTACTACAGCCATCACCTCGGCGCCGATGCGGCTAGGCTTTGCGCATCGCTGCACTCCAGCATCGATCCACGTCGATGCGGTACAACGACGATCGAACTTTTTGCGAGACCGTGCGATGACGCCGCTGGACAAACCCTTACGTCGCGAACTGCAGATCGGCGATCAGGCATATACCTTGATCATCGATCCGCAAGGTTTGAAATTGGTCGAAAAAGGCAGGCGCAAAGGCGTGACCTTGCGCTGGGAAGAACTGGTCAGCGGCGACGCTGCGCTGGCCAGTGCATTGCAGGCTTCGCTTGAAGACCGTTAGCGTGGCGGTGCCGGGCGGCGTGTGAAGCGCGAATGGAACAACTGCGTGCACCGCCTGGCGGGCGCGGCTGATGACCGTGCGGTCGCACATCCTCCGCGGTTCACCTGCGCCGTCCACGCCGACCTGAGGCGTGCTTGATGGTTGTCGACGCTGCGCTTGGCGTGGCTCGACCTTCCAACGACCAGAACAAGTGCAATGGCTGGTTCGGCACGACCACCTGCAATGCTGGCGTCCGGTAGAGGCCTTTGCATGTCATTGCCAGCACCGATGCGCTCTGCAATGCACGCAGGCCACCACCGCGCTCGCGTCGCTCAGCGTGTGGCAAACAGCCGCGCCAGTTCGCGCACCGCCGCTTCCGTTGCGGCGCGGTCGGGCATGGCGTCTGCATTATTGAAGTCGTGTGCGCCTTGCGCCTGCACCAACAACCCGTCGCGTCGCGGCACGACGTTGAGATTGTGGCCTCGCCAGACCAGGCCATAGGTGACTTCCGGCTGCGGGATCAGGCGCGCGGTCTGCCCGCGCACTGGAATCACGCTGTCGTCGCCCAGCAAGGCGCGCGCCCCGTAACCGGTGGCGTTGATCAGGATCTTCTCGCGCAGATCGCCGAATTGGCGCGGATGCTCGAACTCGCGCGTGTAGAGCTCGCCGCCTGCCTGCAGGAAGTCATCCATCAACAAGCGCGCATACGCGCTGAGGTTGAAGGTGAGCTGGCTGTAGCGGCGCACGAACGCCACCGGAAATGGATGATCACCGGGCGCCACCGGCTGCGAGCGCGGGCCCAGATCATCGAGCAGCTCGCGCTCCAGCGGCGGATAGTCCGGCTCATGCGCTTCGGCAGAGGCGACAGGTTGATCGAAGGGCACGTCCGAGAGCACGTAGCCATCGCGCCATTCAATCGGCTCGCCGGGCAGGCCCAGCAAGGTCTGGTAGCGGCGAAACGACGTGCGCGCCATTTCTTCCCAGCGCCTCTTGAAGTCGGCAGTGGCGTGTTCGCTGGTGCACACGCGCGAATCCGGCGACCACACGCCGGTGGCATAGAACGAGCGCACATCCGGCAGGCGCTCGCGCGCGTAGATGCGCACACGCAGGCCGGCGCGTTGCGCCACCAGGGCAGTGGTCAAGCCGATCGCGCCGCAGCCGATCACCGCCAGCGTGCGCGCGGCCGGGTCGGCGGCACGCACCAACCGTAATGCCTGTTCGGCGGCACCCCACGAGAGCGACCACCCGCTGCCGCCATGCCCATAGTTGTGCACCACCGTCTTGCGGCCGATGCGCTCAGCTTCGATCCGCGGCCCCTGCGCGCGGAACGGACGCGTGCACCCGTTGATGGCGATGATGCGATCAACCGAGGCGCGCATCGGTGCCAATGGCGGGGCAGCTGCGAACGGCGCAGGCAGACCACCCGGCAGCGTGACCGGCTGGGTGGCGGGCGGGACGGCGAGCGCCTTGTTCGTTGCTGCCCAGCTCGCGGTGGAGGCGGCCGCCAGCGCAACACCGGCGCTGCGTAGAAAATGACGACGGTGCATGCAACTCCCTTACAAGGTGTGGTGGGTGATGGGGTCGCCATGATGCGGCTCGCCACGCCTGCGCGGAGGCATGCCGAGGCCATCTTCAGATGCTGTCTGCCGCGTGGCAGCAACCGAGCGCGGCATGCGCAGCGCAAGCGTGCATCCAGCATAGCGCGCGCATCTGCCGCGGCCATGGCCCGGCACCAGGGTTTCGCACCGCAATCCTGGCGTTTGATGCCACGCTGGCGGCCATTCGTCGCCCGGGGCTTTCGCAGTGGCGCGCGCCGGCTATGCTCGCTCCCGTCCCATCCCAACGAGCTGCCCACCCGTGTCTGCCAGTGTCTTCCTGATCGTGCGCATCGTGTTCGCCTGGGCCGCCGCGTTGGTGGTGGCAGGGATCATGTGGACGCAGTTGTTCGGCTCCATCGGCCCGATCTTCGCGCTGGCCTGCATGGTCTTGCTGACGCTGGCGTTGATGAGTTCGGTCACCCATGTGCGGCGCGTGCGCCTGATCGCCGATCGGCTGGACCACACCACCTTGTCCACCCGCCAGCGCCGCCAGATCGAAGTACCGCTGGATGTGCAGGCCAGCTTCGCGGTGATGGAAGAGGCGGTGCGTGCGCTACCGCGTGTGCAGGACATCGAATGCGCGCCGGGCAGCCTGCTGATTCGCGCCAAGGTGCGCCGCATCGACCCGTACGCAGGTCGCCAGCCCTCGCGCTGGAACCTGTTCGCACGCTTTGCCATCACCCACAACCAGATCCTGGCGACGATTGCGCCGGGGCAGGGCACCAGCAGCGTCACCGTGTTGTGCGAGCCCGACGCTGGCGCCTGGGTGGATCTGTTCGCGGTGGACGAAGGCAGCAACTACGAAAACGCCGAGGCGATCAATCGCGCGGTGGTGCGCCGGGTCGGTGAGCAACGTCGTGACGAACAGGCCGCCGCCGAGCAATCGGTCATGGAAAAGGAACTGGCCGTGGCGCGCCTGAATCTGCTGCACGCCCAGGTCGAGCCCCACTTTCTTTACAACACGCTGGCCAGCGCGCAGGTGCTGGCGCGCACCGACCCGCCGCGCGCCGAGATCATGATCGGCCATCTGATCCAGTACCTGCGCAGCTCGCTGCCCAGCGCCGACGGTGCCATCGCCACCCTGGGCGAGGAACTCGAACGCACCCAGGCGTATCTGGAGATCCTGCGCATCCGCATGGGCACGCGGCTGGCACTGCAGGTGGAAGTGCCCTACGAACTGCGTGCGTTGCCGCTACCGTCGATGATGTTGCAGACCTTGGTGGAAAACGCCATCAAGCACGGGCTGGAAGCCAAGCCCGGTGGCGGCACCGTGTGGATCCTGGCGCGTCGCCACGATGACCATGTCACGCTTACCGTGGCCGACGACGGCCAGGGCTTCAACACGCACAGCCACGGCACCGGCATCGGCTTGAAGAACCTGCGCGAGCGGCTGAAGCTGATTTATGCCGACAAGGCGAGCTTTGCCATCGTGTCCAACTTCCCCAGCGGGGTGGCGGCCACCTTGAGCCTGCCGCTGCCGACGCAGTTGGGTGCCGCGCCACCGCCGCCGTTGCCCGTTGCGGGCGCGCAGGCCGCACACGCCGCACAGGTGCGGGCATGAGCGCGCTGCGCGCCGTGGTGGCCGAAGACGAGGCCTTGCTGCGGCAGTCGTTGCTGACGCTGCTGGCCGAGGTGTGCCCGCAGTTGCAGATCGTGGGCGACTGCGAGGACGGTGCCAGCGCGCTGGAGACCATCGCCGCGCAGCAGCCGGAGGTGGTGTTTCTGGATATCCGCATGCCCGGCCTCACCGGCATCGAGGTGGCGCGTGCGATGCGCGAGGTCAGCCCGCGCAGCCAGGTGGTGTTCGTCACCGCCTACGACCAGTACGCCATCGATGCGTTCGAACACGGCGCAGTGGATTACCTGCTCAAGCCCATCGGCCGCGAGCGGCTGCAGGCCACCTGGCAGCGCGTGCAACAACGCGCTACTGCCGGCCAGCCGGATGGCGCGCTGCTGGAGGCTTTGCTGCAGCGTCTGTCCGCGCGCCCGGCCGCTGCCAGCCACACGCCGCCGCTCGCCTGGCTGACCGCCAGCAGCGGGCGCGAGACGCGCTTGATCGCGCTGGACGAGGTGGCGTATTTCCAGGCCGATCAGAAGTACACCACGGTGATGACTGCGGCCGGCGACGCGGTGTTGCGCACGCCATTGCGCGAACTGCTGGATGTGCTGGACCCGCAGGTGTTCAAACAGATCCACCGCTCGACCATCGTCAACATGAAGGCGGTTGCCTCGGTGGTGCGCGAGGACACCGGCAAGGGCCGGCTGGCGCTGCGCGGCCGCAGCGAAACGCTGACCGTCAGCCAGCCGTTCATGAGCCTGTTCCGCGGCATGTAAGTGCGACTGCAAGACATCGCGGGCAGTCCCGGATGGATGCGGACAGCGCGCGTGGAACCTACGTATGCGCGTGAGTGCCACAGCGTTCCGATGACCGACAACCGCTGCCTGACGCGCTGCAGCCTGCCTTGATTCCCCCGTTTGCATCGACTGAAAGGACTGTCTCCATGCGCCTGATCGCCTCCCTGGTGTATTGCCTGCTTGCCCTGGCCGGCTGCCATGAACGCAATGGCACCACCTCGATCACCCGTGCCACCCGCGATGGCCACGATGTGATCTTCAGCAAGACGCTGATCACCGCGAGCAGTACCAGCGTGCATTGCCTGGCCAGCGATACCGGCCATTGCTATTACCTGATCTTTGAGGAGCAGTGCGGCGCTCGCGGCAGCGGCGATGGCGCAAGCGCACCGACGTGTGCCCGCAAGACCCTGGACAGCTTTGTGCTGGTGCCAGGGCAGGTGCGCGAATTGCGCGGCGTTCCCGGCCAGGCGCACACCTGCGTGGAGACCACCGCACCGCAGGCCGATTGCCACGGCTGAGGAAGGCGCACGCACGCACCGAGCTGTGGTTGGGCGTGCGTGCGTGTGCATAGGCCACGCGCAGAAGCCTTAGTGCCCATCGCGGGGTGCCTGCGGGTTCCGGGCACCGGCGGCGCCAGCCTGGCGGCTGTGCAGGCACTGCTGGTCGCTGCTGCAGATAACGAGCACTGGCGTGCGTGGATCGGCTGCGCACTGCCGGATCGGCAGGATGTCGCTAGCGACAATCCGGTCATGCCTGAATACGCACTGACGGCAAGCGGTCGCTTCTGCGATCATTACCGGCTTGTTGCCGGTTCACGGCGTCCTCACTGCCAGGCTCCTCATGTCCGAACACTCGCTACGCCGCGACGTTGGCCCCTTCGCCCTCATGCTCACCGGCCTGGGCTCGATCATTGGCTCTGGTTGGCTGTTCGGCGCCTGGCGCGCGGCCGGCCTGGCCGGCCCCGGCGCGATCTGGGCCTGGGTGCTGGGCGCGGCGATCATCACCACCATCGCGCTGTCGTATGCCGAGCTGGGCGCCATGTTCCCCGAATCCGGCGGCATGGTGCGCTACAGCCATTATTCGCACGGCTCGCTGGTGGGTTTCATTGCCGGCTGGGCCAACTGGATCGCCATCGTCTCGGTGATCCCGGTCGAGGCCGAGGCCTCGGTGCAGTACATGGCGTCCTGGCCATGGGCCTGGGCGCAGGGCTTGTATGTGCAGGCGCCTGGTGGGGCAGGCGAGCTCTCTGTGCCCGGCCTGCTGATTTCCGCGGTGCTGGTGCTGGTGTATTTCTTTCTGAATTTCTGGAGCGTCAAGCTGTTCGCACGCTCCAATACGCTGATCACCGTGTTCAAGCTGGTGGTGCCTGCCGCCACTGGCGTGGCGCTGATCGCCAGCGGCTTCCATAGCGAAAACTTCAGCGTCGGCATCCACGGCGATTCGCATGTGCTCGACCTGGCTGCGGTGCTCACGGCGGTGGCCACCGCCGGCATCGTCTTCAGCTTCAACGGCTTCCAGAGCCCGGTGAATCTGGCTGGCGAGGCGCGTAACCCCGGCCGCAGCATTCCGTTCGCGGTGCTGGGTTCGATCGCGCTGGCCACGGTGGTGTACGTGATCCTGCAGGTGGCCTACATCGGCGCCGTGCCGCCGGATCTGCTGGCCAAGGCCGGCTGGCACGGTATCGATTTCCGCTCGCCGTTCGCCGAGCTGGCCATCATCGTCAACCTGCATTGGCTGGCGATGCTGCTCTACATCGATGCGTTCGTCAGCCCCAGCGGCACCGGCATCACCTATACCGCGACCACTGCACGCATGGTCTACGGCATGGAAAAGAACGGCACCATGCCGGCCGTGCTGGGCAAGCTGCACCCGGTCTGGGGCGTGCCGCGCATGGCGATGTTCTTCAACCTGGCCGTGTCGTTCGTGTTCCTGTTCTTTTTCCGCGGCTGGGGCACGCTGGCGGCCGTGATCTCGGTGGCCACCATCATTTCCTACCTCACCGGCCCGATCAGCGCGATGGCGCTACGCCGGCACGCGCCGGAACTGCACCGCCCGCTGCGTATCGCCGCACTGCCGGTGCTGGCCGGCGTGGCCTTCGTGATGGCCACCGAACTGCTGTATTGGGCACGCTGGCCGCTGACCGGCGAGATCATCCTGCTGATGGTCGTGGCGCTGCCGGTGTACTGCTATTACCAGGCCAAGCAAGGCTGGCCGGATCTGCGCCGCAACCTCAAGGGTGCGGCCTGGATGATCTGCTACCTGCCCACCATCGCACTGGTCTCGTGGGCCGGCAGCACCGATTTCGGTGGACATGGCTACCTCAGCTACGGCACCGATCTGGTCGTGGTCGCAGTCGTGGGCGCGGTGTTCTACGTCTGGGGCGTGCGCAGCGGCTGGCGGACTCCCTCGGTGGAGAAGGCGGTCGCGCAGGCGTGAATGCTCACAGGCGCTAGCCGGCGCCGACTCCCGGCAACCGGCTGGCGGTCACCGCTGGGAATAAACAAGAACGGCCGGCGCAGTGCGCACCGGCCGTTCCTGTTTGCAGCCGAATCATCGCTGCAGGTAGCGTGTTTCTCGGTCAACGCGTCGCTGCATCGCCACGCTGGGCCTGGTCAGGAATTGACCACCAGCCGTGGCGCGCCATCGAAGCGGTCGAGGTCGCGCAGCAGTTCGGTATAGCGGCGTAGCCGGCCCATTTCGCGCATGTTGACGATGTCTTCGTGGCGCAACTCGCGCTTGGACGTGACCTCCTGCTTGTAGCGCAGCACCTCCGGGTAGCGGCGCGTCATGTCCAGCGCGTCGGCAACGCATTCGACCGAGTCGGCGTCCGGCGTCACCCGCGCGCGGCTGTTGAAGGCGCGTAGCCAGCGTTCGAAACCGGCGCTGTGGTCGAACAGGTCGGCGATGTACCACATCACGAACAGGATCGACGCCCACGAGGTGAAGATGATAACCACCCGGCTAAAGGTCAGGTGGTAGTCGTTCTGCCACAGCTGGTGCGTGATCACGCCCAACAATATCAGCGAGATCGCCTGCCAGCCGATGATCGAGGCGATCACCCACTGCTTTTTGGCCACCTTGAGCAGCGAGAGCTCTTCGTCGAGCTGCGCGTCGGTCTTGTCGCGCCAGTGAGCCACCTGCTCGTCGAAGGGGAGCCGATGGAGTGCGTTGTCCTGCAATAGCAGGCCTAAACCCTGGAACAAAGCGATCATGACAAGCTCCTGACGGATGGCTGGTACGAACGACTTGCTGCACTGGCCGCGGCCGGTGCCCTGGAGCGTCCGCAACGTGCTGGCGAAGCAGTGCGTCGACGGACGGGCTTAGTTCTAGCACTTTCGCTGTGCATGGCAATGCCTCAAACGAAGCGCTGGCCGCGCAATTTTGCGCAGACGCGCACAAATTGCTGAATTCAGGCGGATTTGCGGTCATGCCGCCGCCATGTGCCTGCGCGGCGCCTTCGATCTTGCTGCACTGCACACTCGGCGCTGCGGCAATTGCCGGGTTCCAAGGACAGGCAAGCCGGCTTGCCGGACATGCTGGAAGGGCGTTCGGCGACGCCGGGCCCGTTGGTAGAAAGCTCAGCGGGCCTGATCGCCCGGATGGTCAGTACCCCACCCAGATGCCAGGTCGCGTTCTTCCGGCCGCGCGGTCACGATGCCCGTCAGCATCTGGTCGCCACCGCCGCGCTGACGTGCCGAACGGATGCCGGTCAGCGCTACGCTGACCTGGCGTTGCAGATGGGCTGCGTATCATTGCCGCATGTCAGCCGTCCTGCGCACTCTCACTGCCCCCGCCGCCAAACAGATCCACCGCTGGGTGCTCGACGCGTTTCCGCGTGGTCAGAGCACCATCGAATACGATCAGCCGCTGGGCGATCCCGGCATCTTCGGGCCCGACAGCATCACCTGGCGCATCCACTCCGAATTTCCGGGCATGCTGTCCGGCGGCCTGTGCGCATTGATGTTGCAGTTGTTGCATCCGCGCGCGCTGGCCGGGGTCTACGACCATTCCAACTTCCGCACCGATTTGATCGGGCGGCTGCGGCGCACCACCAACTTCGTCGCCGGCACCACTTACGCGCCAGCCGCGGAAGCCGAACAGCTGATTGCGCGCGTGCGCAAGATCCACTCGCAGATTCGCGGCCACACTGCCGACGGCGTGCCTTACGAGGCCAACGACCCGCAGTTGCTCACCTGGGTGCATGTCACCGAGGCCTATGGGTTCTTGCAGGGATGCCGGCGTTATTGCCGCCAGGTGCCTGCTGCCATCACCGACCGCTACTACGACGAAGCGCGACGCGTGGCCGAGGCGTTGGGCGCAGCCGATGTGCCGGCCAGCGAGGCGCAGGTGGATGCGTATTTCGCATCGGTGCTGGGAGAGTTACGCATGGACGCGCGCTCGCGCGAGGTGCTCGACATCCTCACCAGCATCCAGCTGCCGGTGCCCGCCGCGGGTCTGTCGCGCGGGGTATTTCTCGGCGCCGGCACGGCCTTGTTGCCCGGCTGGGCCAGCGACATGCTCGGCCGCACCACCACCCAACGCGCGCAGGCGCGCGCATCGGCACGGTTGCTGCGCAGCCTGTCGCCGCTGTTCCGCACGGCCTTGCGCGACGGACTGTCTGCGCGCGCATGCAGGCGCATGCAATTGCCGCCGGCGATGTTGCTGGAGTGGCCTGTCGGCGTGTAACGGCGGTGGGCCGGGCGGAGCGGGTGTTCTGACGTGCGCTGGTGGCGCGATAGGCAATCGCTGGTCGTGCCGCTTTTTCGACGGCAACCACGACGTGGGTACTCACGCACTTCGCCATCCCCCGGCATGGCACTGCCGCGCGCCACGACAAACAATGCCGCAGACACCAGCTCCATTGGCGCTGCATCGACCTCGACCAGCACCTACCAGATCCTGACCCGCTGCTCCGGCGCCAGATACAGCTGCTGACCCTGTGTCACATCGAAGGCCGGGTACCAGGCATCCAGGTTACGCACGGTTTGCGCGCGGAAGCGGCCAGGTGCATGCACATCGGTGAGTAGCGCATTGCGCAGTGCCGCGTCGCGATACTTGCCGCGCCAGGCCTGTGCAAAGCCAAGGAAAAAGCGCTGATCCGGGCTGAAACCGTCCAGGGTCCGGGGCTGCTTGCCCTGCAGCGACAGCTGGTAGGCGTCGTATGCAGTGGCCAGGCCTGCAACGTCGGCGATGTTTTCGCCCAGCGTCAGCTTGCCGTTGACCGACAAGTCGTCGAACGGTTGGTAGGCGCTGAACTGCGCGGCCAAGGCGTTGCCGGCGCTCTCGAATTTTTTCAGGTCTTGCGGTGTCCACCAGTTGTGCAGCTCGCCGTGTTCGTCGAACAGCGCGCCCATGTTGTCGAAGCTGTGGCTGATCTCGTGGCCGATCACCGCGCCGATCGCGCCATAGTTCACCGCATCGTCGGCGGCGGGGTCGAAGAACGGCGGTTGCAGGATCGCCGCCGGGAAGATCAGGCGGTTTTCCAGTGGTACGTTCAGCGCGTTGACCTCCTGCGGCAGCATGTACCACTCGCGATGATCGACTGCCTTGCCCAGCTTGGCCAGGTTGCGGCGGTATTCGAAGACCTCGGCGCGTTGCACGTTGCCGAGCGCATCATCGCGGCGCACGTCCAGCCCGCTGTAGTCGCGCCAGGTGTCCGGGTAGCCGACCGCCACCGTCAGGCCGGCGATTTTCGCCTTGGCATGCTGTTTGGTTTCGGCGCTCATCCACTCCAGTGCGTCGATGCGTTTGCCGAACGCGATGATGATGTTCTTCACCATCTCTTCGGCACGCGTCTTGGTCTGCGCGCTGACGTACTTCTGCACGTAGCGCTTGCCGACCGCTTCGCCCAATGCGGCGTTGGTCGCGTCGATGCCGCGTTTCCAGCGCTGGCGCTGCTGCGGGGTACCTTCCAGCGTGGTGCCGTAAAACGCGAAGCGCTCGTCGGCGAAGGCCTTGGACAGGTAGGGCGAGGCGCGATCCAGCGCGCGGAAGCTCAGGTAATCCTTCCAGGTCTGCAGCGGCTCGGACTGCACCAACGCCGACAACCCACTCACCGCGCGCGGCTGCCATACGATGAAATCCTGTTGTGCGTTGAGGCCGGCTGCCTCGAAGAACACCGCCCAGTCCAGGCCGGGCGCATTGCGCGCGAAATCGGACTGCTTCCAGGCATTGGCGCCGGCCTGCACGTTGTTGGTCTGCTCGGGAGTCGCGTGCACGCGTGCTATGGCGATTTCCAGCGCCAGGATGCGCTCGGCCCTGGCGGGCGCATCGTCGATGCCGGCCAGCTCCAGCAAGGTGACGATGTGCGCGCGGTAGGCTTCGCGCAGCTGCGCCATACGCCCGCCGTCCAGGTAGAAACTGCGCTCGGGCATGCCCAGGCCGCCTTGCACCAGATAGGGCACGTAGCGGCCCGGATGATGCAGGTCCTGCGACACCCACAGGCCGAACAGCCGGTCGGTATGGAAATTGGTGGCGTTGAGCAGATCGACATCGGCACGCAGCTGGCCGCCCAAGGTGCGCGCCAGGGCCTGCTTGTCGTCGAGCTGGGCGATCGCTTCCAGTTCCGGTTGCACCGGGCGCACGCCCTTGGCCTCGATGCTGGCTTCGTCCATGTAGGCGGCGTAGTAGTCGCCGATCTGTTTGTCTTCACCGGTGACGCGGTCGTTGGCGGCAGCGCCTTCGATGATGTCGCGACTATGCCGCTCGGTCTCGATGGCGATGGAAACGAAACTGTTGAAGCTGGCGCGATCTTCCGGGATCTGCGTGCGCTTGACCCAGTTGCCGCTGGCGTAATCGAAGAAGTCATCGCCCGGCGCCACGCTGCGATCCATACCGGCCGCATCGAAGCCGAAATCGCCGAGCTTGGGCTTGCTAGGGGGCGGCGCGGGGTGCGTGCTCGCGGCCGGTGTCGCGCCATCGCGGTGGCATGCGGCGTTGGTCAGCAGCGCGGCAGACATGGCGGCGATGAGGACGGGGCGATGCAAAGAAGCCATGCGGCGCAGCTCGTATAACCAAAACGGACAGCACAGTGTAGTGGCCTGCAGTGCCGGGTGCCGGTTCCAGCGTAGGCTTCGCCGCGGATCGCGGTGATGCGGACACGCTCGGTTCAGCGCCGGCGTTGATACCAGAAGCCGAGCGCGTCGCGGGTCTGCAGCATGCGCCGCCCGCGCCACAGAAACCGCAACAGCAGGCTCAGGTGCTCGCGCTTGGAAAAGCTGCGCAGCTTGCGGTCGGAGGTGTGCACGGTCTGGCGCAAGATCACAAAGCGTCCGCAGCGCGCCAGGGCGCGGCTCAGTGCCACGTCTTCACCGGCGTAGTAGCGCGTGTTGAAGCCCCCTGCACTGACGAAGGCCACCCGCGTGCAAAACAGAAAGCACCCGGGCGCAATGCCGGAAACACGGAAAAACCAGCCAAACACCGCCTGCGCCATGCGCTCGGACCACACCCGCTTGCCCTGCAGATGCACCTGCGCCCCACCGCCTACCGCGCCGGCATCGAGCGCAGCCAGTGCTGCGCCAACGACGTGCGGGTTGATCAGTGTGTCGGCATCCAGAAACAACAGGCGCTCGCCTCGTGCGGCCTGTGCGCCGGCATTACGCGTGGCGGCGATGTGGCGCAACTGCACCTCCAGCACCTGCGCGCCATGGCTGCGTGCGATGGCTGCCGTGGCGTCTTCGCAGGCATCGGCCACCACGATCACTTCATAGTCCAGCTGCATGGCCTGCGCGCAGGCATGCAGGCACTGCAGCGTGTCGCCGATCAGGGCAGCCTCGTCATGGGCGGGAATCACGAAGGACAGCATGGGGCAATAGGCGTGTGAACTGCAGCCAGTGTGCAAGGGGCTGCGAAGCGGGAGTGTGAGCAGGGGCGGTCAGCATCCAGTACGCGCGATCGAACGAGCGCTGCGAAACACACACGCATCTATCGATTGCGGTGTGACAGTTGGATGGCAGCAGTGGCGCGCAGCAAGCTCCACCGGCGCTAGCGCAGTGCCGCAGCGCTGGCTGTGTCCAGCAAAGACACGCAGCACACCGCAAGGCGATTGCGCTCACCGCCATGCGGGCGCGGCCGTGCCCGGAATCGGCATGTGCCACGTTCGTACACGCCGGTTCCAAGCGCGCCGTCCGCACCCACCTGGCAGCGGCCGCTGCGTGTCAGCCAACCTAGGCCACGCAGCACGGCTCAGCGGTTGACCGCGCCCATCATCGCTTCCGGGTAGCGCGTGCCAGCCGCAGCCTGCGGCGGGAAGATGGCATCGATGCGGGCCAGTTCGTCCGGCATTAGGGCCACATCCAGCGCAGCGATGTTTTCTTCCAGATAGGCCAACCGCTTGGTGCCCGGGATCGGAACCAGGTCCTGGCCTTGCGCCAGCACCCAGGCCAATGCCAGTTGCCCCGGTGTGATGCCCTTGTCGGCAGCAATGGTCTTGACCTGCTCCACCAGTTGCAAGTTGCGGGTGAAGTTTTCGCCCTGAAAACGCGGCGAATGGCGGCGGTAGTCGTCGGCATCGAAATCGTCCGGCGACGAAAACGCGCCGGTCAAAAAACCGCGCCCCAGCGGCGAGTACGGCACGAACCCGATGCCGAGTTCGCGCACCGCGGCGAACACGCCGTTGTCTTCCGGCTCGCGCGACCACAGCGAATATTCGGTCTGCACTGCAGTGATGGGGTGCACCGCGTGCGCACGGCGAATGGTGGCTGCGGCCGCTTCCGATAAACCGAGAAAGCGCACCTTGCCCTGTTCGACCAGGCGCGCCATCGCGCCTACGGTGTCTTCGATCGGCACGTTGGGGTCGACGCGGTGTTGGTAGTACAGGTCGATATGCTCCACGCCCAGCCGACGCAGGCTGGCTTCGCACGCGGACTGCACATACGCCGGGCTGCCATCGATGCCGCGCACCGACGGGTCGTTGGGGTCGAGCTTGATGCCGAATTTGGTGGCCAGAAACACTTCATGCCGGCGCGAGGCAATCGCCTTGCCGACCAGCACTTCATTGGTGTGCGGGCCGTACATGTCGGCGGTGTCGAGCAAGCTGATGCCACGATCGAGCGCGCGGTGGATCACCGCGATCGAGGCGGCCTCGTCGCTGCGGTCGCCATAGAACGCGCTCATCCCCATGCAGCCAAGGCCCAGGGCCGAAACGGTGGGGCCGGAACGGCCAAGCGTGCGGGTTTGCATGGGGGGACTCCGTGCAGCAAAAGGTCGGGAGACAATGGCGTGAAAGGCGTTAGCGCGATGTGGCCCACGCGCTAACGCACGGCCCGCGCAGATCGGCAGGCCATGCTGCGATCTGCGCGGGCCGGCGCGGCGTGCAATCAGCCCTTGAGCTTGGCGGCCACTTCGGCCACGCGCTTGCCGAACAGCTTGGCCGTTTCCAGGTCGCCGCGACGCGGCGCTTCGTCCGGCGACGCGTCCGATGGCGAGATCGCCAGTGCACCGCCCCAGCCGCCAGTCCAGTTCACGTCCTGCGGCCCATGCGCCTTGGTGTTGGCCGGCGGCAGCCCGGTGCCGACCCAGATCTGGCCATGCTGTTGCGACAGCGTCCACAAGTACTGGATGGTGGTGGCCTTGTCGCCGTTGGCCGATGCCGAATTGGTGAAGCCGGCAGCGACCTTGTCCTTCCAGGCCTGCGCAAACCACGGTTTGGAGCTGGCATCGGCAAATTTCTTGAACTGCCACGCCGGGCCGCCCATGTAGGTGGGGCTGCCGTAGATGATGGCGTCGGCGGCACTGATGGCATCCCACGCGTCGTCGGGCAGGTTGCCGTCCTGGTCGATGCGGTACAGCGTGGCCTCACCAACGCTGGCCGCGCCCGCGTGCACGGCTTCGGCCTGCTTGACGGTGTGGCCGTAGCCGCTGAAATACACGATGGCGATCTTGCTCATGGGCACTCCTGTTGAACGGGGAGCCGGATTGTGCGCACACCGGTCGCGACAGCAGAATGACCACGCACGGGACGAACTGTTGCCGCGGTCGTTTGCCGCCGCGGGTGAACCGGGATGCGTTTGTCGAAATGTCGCGTGCTTGCGCGCCCAGTTCCCTGATCCCACATCCCGGCCGCATTGGCTCACGTGCCGGATCAGCGACCTGTTTCTTGGCGTCGCCGCTGGCTCAACCAGGTCCGGGCTCGGCCATGCATTCGATCAGGTAATCGATGAAGCTGCGCACCTTCGGTGCCAGGTGGCTGCGGCTGGTGTACACCGCAAAGATGCCGATTTCGTCCAGTGCGTAGTCCGGAAGGATGCGCACCAGCCGCCCTGCGGCGAGGTGCGGCTCGGCCAGGAAATCCGGCTGCATCACGATGCCTTGCCCGGCCAGCGCGGCAGCGTTCAGCACATGCCCGTTGTTGGCGCGCAGGCCGCCGCGCAGGCGCACGTCGATATCGCCCTCCGGGCCGTGAAAGCGCACCTCGTCGCCGCTGGGGGAGTAGTGGTAGAGCAGGCATTCGTGGCCGGCCAGATCGGATGGGTGCCGGGGTGTTCCGGCACGCGCCAGATAGGCCGGCGATGCACATGCCAGGATGCGGACCTTGCCCAACTGCCGGGCGATCAACATCGGCGCCGGCTGGCGGGTGATGCGGATGGCGACGTCGAAGCCTTCTTCGACCATGTCCACCAGGCGGTCGGACAGCGACAGGTCCAGTTCCACCTGCGGGTAGCGTGCACGAAAGCCCGGCAGCAATGCGCCCAGGCGCTCGATGCCATAGCTCACCGGCGCGTTCACCCGCAGTACGCCGGCTGGCTCCAGCGCTTGCGCGCCGATGGTGGCCTCCAGGTCGTCCAGATCGGCCAGCAGCTGCCGGCAGCGCTGGTAGTAGGCGCTGCCGGCACTGGTCAGGCTGACCCGGCGGGTGGTGCGGTTGAGCAGGCGGGTGTCGAGCCGCTGTTCAAGCGCGGCGATCTGGCGGGTGACGCTGGCAGTGGAGCGGTCCAATGCATCGGCGGCGGCGCTGAAGCCGCTGCGCTCGGCCACCGCGGCGAACACGCGCATCGCATCGAGGGTATCCATGGAGGTCCGATTGTTACCTTGAGTGAAATAATTTATCTGAAGTAACTGTATTTATCAGAATTCTGTAACGAATAGACTGGTGTGGTGCCTACTGGAGTCCGCCATGACGGCTGGCCTTGCATTTTCGCGCCCCCATCGGCACGCCTGTCTGCATCAGCGTGGGCGTTTGCGGTGCCCGGCATGACCTGCGTGATGGCGTGCGCTCCGGCCGGCTTGCGCCCGCTGCCTGGCGCTTGTGGGCTTGCCGCCGCCGACAGACACGCTTGTCACCGTGGCTGGCGCCCGAAACCCGGGCGGCGACCGGGGACCTGGCGTCATGGGCGGAGTCGGTGATCGCCCGGGCCTTGCCCGACCAGGCGCATTCGCCATGAGGCCGTCGCGCTGATGCTGTTTTCATCGATCAAGGAGCTGTCCATGACCCGCTTGCCTTCCCTGTACATCTCGCACGGCTCGCCGATGACTGCGCTGCAGCCGGGGCAGGTCGGCGAGCGCCTGGCCGACCTGCGGCACGCGTTGCCGCGGCCGCGTGCCATCGTGGTGGCGAGCGCGCACTGGCTGGGCCGTCGCCCGCTGGTCAGCGGTGCGCTGCGGCCGCCGACCATTCACGACTTTGGCGGCTTCCCGGCGCCGTTGTATGCGCTGGACTATCCGGCGCCCGGCGAGCCGGCATTGGCGCAGCAGATCGTGCGCCGGCTGGAGCAGGCCGGCCTGCATCCGCAGCTGGACCCGCAGCGCGGCTTCGATCACGGCGTCTGGGTGCCGCTGCGCCTGCTGTATCCGGACGCCGACATCCCGGTGGTGTCGCTATCGATCCAGCCCGAGCTGGGACCGGCGCACCAGTTCGCGGTGGGGCGTGCGCTGGCGCCATTGCGCGATGACGGCGTGCTGGTGGTTGGCTCAGGCAGCATCACCCATAACCTGCACGACTTGCGCCACGGCTACAGCGCCGAGCGGCAAGCGCCGTACGTGCGGCCCTTCATCGAATGGACCGAACGCAAGCTGCTGGACAACGACATCCCCGCGCTGCTGGACTACCGCCGCCAGGCGCCGCATGCCGCACGCGCGCATCCCAGCGACGAGCACTGGCTGCCGCTGTACGTGGCGATGGGGGCGGCCGGCGATGACCGGCTTGGTGCGCAGCGCATCGACGCCGGCATCGATGCGGGTTTGATGGCCATGGATCTGTATCGCTTCGACGGCCCTGCAGCGGCGGCGGAGCCGATCGCGGCATAGCGCCGGGGTGCGGACGTGGGCGCATCGGCATGTTTGCGCCAAGTGCTGCAATGCCGATCGGGATGGCGCAATCGCACGGTCGGCAGGGGCGGGGACGCATGCAGTTGCGAGCGGCCGGATCGCGCCAACCCGCAGCGCTCTGAAGCATTCACGATCGGGTGCATGCGAGTCTCATAGGCTGAGACGCCACCGCTGCATGCTGCCCGCGTGAAAATCCTCGACAAGCTCGCCGTCCTCGCCGACGCCGCCAAATACGATGCCTCCTGTGCTTCCAGTGGCGCCAACAAGCGCAACTCGCTGGGCACCGGCGGCATCGGCAGCACCGAGGGCATGGGCATCTGCCACTCGTACACGCCCGATGGCAGATGCGTGTCGCTGTTGAAGATCCTGCTGACCAATTTTTGCATCTTCGACTGCGCGTACTGCGTCAATCGCGTGTCCAGCAATGTGCGCCGTGCGCGCTTCACGCCGGAGGAAGTGGTCACGCTCACGCTGGATTTCTACAAGCGCAACTACATCGAAGGCTTGTTTCTCTCCAGCGGCATCATCCGCAACTCCGACTACACCATGGAGCAACTGGTGGAAGTGGCGCGTCAGCTGCGCGAGGTGCACCATTTCGCCGGTTACATCCATCTCAAGACCATCCCGGATGCGGCCCCGGAGTTGCTGGCAGCGGCCGGACGCTATGCCGATCGCTTGAGCATCAATGTGGAGTTGCCCACCGAACAGGGCCTGACGCTGCTGGCGCCGGAAAAAAGCGTGGGCGGCATTCGCTCGGCGATGGGCGAGTTGCGCTGGCGCATCGAAGAGAACCAACTCGAACGCAAGGCCGAAACGGTGCGCCGCGCCAAGCCGCCACGCTTTGCACCGGCCGGGCAGAGCACGCAGATGATCGTCGGCGCCGACAATGCCAACGACCGCAGCATTCTGGACACCAGCCACAACCTCTACGGCAATTACCGCATGCGCCGGGTGTATTACTCGGCCTTCAGCCCCATCCCGGACGCCTCGTCCAAGCTGCCGTTGCAGGCGCCGCCCCTGCAGCGCGAGCACCGGCTGTACCAGGCCGACTGGTTGCTGCGTTTCTACGAGTTCAGCGTGGAAGACATTGCGCCGGCGCAGTCCAGCGGCATGCTCGACCTGGACGTGGACCCCAAGCTGGCCTGGGCATTGCGCAATCCCGAGCGGTTTCCGGTGGATCTGAATGCGGCACCGCGCGAAATGCTGCTGCGCGTACCGGGCCTGGGCACGCGCAACGTGGAGCGTCTGTTGTTGTCGCGGCGGCATGCGCGCTTGCGGGTCGGCGACCTGGCACGGCTGCGCGTGCCAATGAAGAAGTTGCTGCCGTTTGTGAGTGTGCTGGATCATCATCCGCGTCAACGCCTGGATGATCCTGTGCGGTTGCGGGCGCAATTGGCACCTGCGCCTAGGCAGGCGGGGTTGTTTGATTAGTGCTCTGCGATAAGGCCGCACCGGTCCCCTGCGCTCCTTGCCACGCGCGGCACGGCGCCCAAACTCGCTACGCTCAAACAAGGGCGCCGCTTCGGCCACGCATGACTGCGGTGCTCGGCTCGCTTTAAGGCGACGGGGTGAAGCAAGATCCACGGCCACGGCCACGGCCACGGCCACGGCCACGGCAATAGCAATAGCAGCGGCGATAGGGTCTTGGTGTTGATGGTGGCGTTAGTCTCTGGGGAGTGCGGTGTGAGCGATGTTCAGCGCTGAGGTGGAGCCGCCGTGGAGCTTTGAGGCGTGGCGCGCGTTGGCGCGGGCGGGCTGGTGCGCGCAGGTGGAGCCGGACGATGTGGCCTGGAATGGCGGGGCGCAGGGCGGCTTGTTGATGGGGCAGGGCCTGTTGGCCTTGCCGGCTGTGGTGCCACCACCACGGGTCTCTGCGGATTTCATGCAGCTGGCCGCCTCGGTGCTGTGTCACCGCGACCCGCAACGGCATGCCGTGTTGTATCGCTTGCTGTGGCGCGTTGCCTCTGGAGAAAAAGCCTTGCTGGAGCGCGCCACCGATGTGGATGTGCACCGGCTACGGCAGTGGCAAAAAGCGGTGCAGCGCGATACGCACAAGATGAAGGCCTTCGTGCGCTTTCGCCGCCTGCCCGGGGAAGAAGAAGACTTCGTGTCCTGGTTCGAGCCCGAGCACTGGATCGTGGATCGCGTGGCGCCGTTTTTTGCGCGTCGGTTTGCCGGCATGCGCTGGGCGATCCTGACCCCGTACCGCAGCGTGCGTTGGGATGGGCAGGCGTTGGCCTTTGGCGAAGGCGCGGTGCGCACCCAGGTCCCGGCCGACGATGCGCAGGAGACGCTCTGGCGCACGTACTACGCGCACATCTTCAACCCGGCGCGGCTCAACCCGACCATGATGCGGCAGGAAATGCCGCAGAAATATTGGAAGAACCTGCCCGAAGCCACGCTGTTGCCGGAGCTGATCCGCGAAGCCGGCGTGCGCGTGCGCGAGATGGCCGAGCGCGCGCCCGAGCCGGTACGGCGACGGGTGCCGGCGGCGCCTGCGCCACTGCCGGACGTGGCCACCCAAAGCCTGGCCCAGTTGCGCACTGCCGCACGCGATTGCCGGCGTTGCGAGCTGTGGCAACCAGCAACGCAAACAGTGTTCGGCGAAGGGCCCGACGATGCGTCGGTGATGGTGATCGGCGAGCAGCCTGGCGATGAAGAGGACTTGAGCGGTCGTCCGTTTGTCGGGCCTGCCGGGCGCCTGTTCAACATGGCATTGGGCGAGCTGGGTGTGGACCGAGAGAAGTTTTACGTCACCAATGCGGTCAAGCATTTCCGTTTCGAGCAGCGCGGCAAACGGCGGCTGCATCGCAATCCCGAGCGCACCCATGTACAGGCCTGTAGCGGGTGGTTGCAGGCCGAACGGGCGCAATTGCGTCCGGCCCAGATCGTCTGCCTGGGCGCGACTGCGGCGCAAGCGGTGTTGGGAAGCAGCTTCCGATTGATGCGCGAGCGCGGGCAATGGCAACGCCTGGACGACGGCACGCCGGTGTTGACCACGGTGCATCCGTCCTGGGTGTTGCGCCAGCCATCGACCGATGCGCGCGAAGAAGGGTATCGCGGATTTGTCGAAGATCTCCGTCGATTGCTGGATCCACCGCCGCCGTCCAGCGATCAGTCGAGATAGGGAAACCGCGCGTCGCACGGGCAAAAAAATACGCGTGCAAGGGCACGCGCACGGTGTCGGAGAATCAGGACACCAAGCGGAGCCACCGGCACACCGGTCACTCCATCACCGCCGCTTGACGGTTTGATTGCGGTCGCTGGAGGCTGGCTCGCGCGACGCACAGCATGTTGAACGAAGACCTGCCTTCGGTAGGACGTTCGCAGATCCACTGCCCTCCACCGTCGATCGGTGGCTTGGAGTTGCTGATCCACTAGCGACAAACAGAACCCACAGGGCAGCCGTCATGCGGTGCCTCTGGTTGCCCGATACCGCACTAGCCGAGACATCTTGTGTGTCGATGTCGCGTAAGGTCTGCGCTTGCTAAACAGTCGCCTCATCGACGGAAACTTCTTCAAGACAGCGCGTCTGAGGCCATGACGCTGCATGAAAGCGCTGCGCCATCGGCGGAAAAACCACGTTCCGCCGATGGCAGCGTGCCTGCGTCAGCCGCGACGCGTCGCAGTGCGACGGCAGGCCATTACGGCATCAGCACTTTGTCCACCACGTGGATCACGCCATTGCTCTGCATGACGTCGGCAATGGTGACGTTGGCGGTATTGCCCTTGACGTCGGTGATGGTGACCTTTTTGCCATTGAGCTTTGCGGTCAGCGGTTCGCCCTGCACGGTGGTCAGCGTGGCGCTGCCGCCGCCGGCCTTGATCTTGGCGATCAGCGAAGCAGCATCCACCTTGCCCGGCACCACGTGATAGGTCAGCACCTTGGTCAGCGTCGCCTTGGATTCGGGCTTCAGCAAGGTGTCGACGGTGCCGGCCGGCAGTGCCGAGAAGGCCGCATTGGTCGGTGCGAACACGGTGAACGGGCCCGGGCCCTTCAGCGTGTCGACCAGGCCGGCGGCTTTGACGGCAGCGACCAGCGTGGTGTGGTCCTTGGAGTTGACCGCGTTGTCGACAATGTCCTTGGTCGCCAGCATCGGCGCGCCGCCAACGGTCGGATTGGACGCAGCATAGGCGGGAGCCATGGCGCTGCTCAGGGCAATGGCGGTGGCAACGGCAAGCGACTGGAATGAAGTCTTCATGAGGCATCGATCCTTTTGGGTTGGCGATCGCCTGGATGGCAACCGTAACGTCAATACGCGCCTGCGAAACGGCCGGATGCATCACGCTGTTTTGACATTCATCACCACGTTTGGCGTGGTGATGGTGGCGTCACAGGTGGCTGGTGCCCGCGTGGGCCACGACCGACAGCGATACGACAGCGATACGACAGCGATACGACAGCGGTCGCTGCACCCGCACGCGCTCGCGCGTCATCCGTGGCTATAGCGCGATGGTCCGTGGCGTTTCAAGAAAGCGGCAAGGCGATGCGCAACGCCCTTCGATGCCGTGGGCGCGACATGTCCTCGGCGCGATCGGATCGAGCGTTCATGTACTGCGGCCGACGCAGACGTGCGTGGGTCCAACATGCCGGCTGCGGTTGCGGAAACGCCTGTGCGTCATTGCATCGTTCGTCACCGATCGAGCCGCAGCCGCTCGCCACCGCGTCGCTGCACGATCGGTTTGCCGCAGGGCGCGCACTTGAAGCGCGTCACCGCGCCTGCCTCCATTCGCCAGCGTATCGGACGCCGGCCGATTGAACCGATCCGCAACAACCCTGCCGCATCGCCCAACCTGCCAAGGTGCGAGGCAATGCGGTGGTTTTCATCACCGGGTGCAACACGGTATGGTCCGGTAGGTGCGTTGTTGTGCGTCGCAATATGCGATGCCGCGCGTGCGGCCGTTTCTTCATTCCGGGTTTTTCATGCATTCGATCGATGTCGTCCTCGCCATGTTGCTGGCGGTCGCGGCCAGCGGTTACCTCATCCGCATCCTGCCGTTTTCGCTGCCGCTGCCGTTGGTCCAGATCGCGCTGGGCGCGGTGGTCTCCGGCGTCTTCGATGCCGGGCACGAGCTGGAACCGGAGCTGTTCTTCCTGTTGTTCCTGCCGCCACTGCTGTTTCTGGATGGCTGGCGCATTCCCAAGCAAGGCCTGTTCCGCGACAAGGCGGCCATTCTGGAACTGGCGTTGGGGCTGGTCATCTTCACCGTGATTGGGGCCGGCTTCTTCATCCATTGGCTGATACCGGCGATGCCGCTGGCCGTGGCGTTTGCGCTGGCAGCGATCATTTCGCCAACCGACCCGGTGGCGGTGTCTTCGATCGCCTCCAAGGTGCCGATCCCCAAGCGCCTGATGCACATCCTGGAAGGCGAGTCGCTGCTCAACGACGCCTCGGGCCTGGTGTGTTTCCAGTTCGCGGTGGCAGCGGTGCTGACCGGCACCTTCTCGGTGGCAGCCGCTTCGCTGACCTTTCTGTGGGTGGCGCTGGCCGGCCTGGCCCTGGGCGTGGCGACGACCTTTGGGTTGAGCCGCATCCAGGCCTGGATCTGGCGGCATTTCGGCGAGGAGCCCGGTTCGGCGATCCTGGTCAACCTACTTACCCCATTTGCGGCGTATCTGCTGGCCGAAGCCTTCCATGCCTCCGGCATCCTGGCCGCAGTGGCCGCCGGCATCACCATGAGCTACGTGGAAATGGCCGGCAACGCCCCGGGCAATATGCGCCTGCAGCGTTCGGCGGTGTGGGACACGGTGCAGTTCACCTTCAACGGCATCATCTTCGTGCTGCTGGGCGAGCAGTTGCCGGGCATCCTGGACGGCGCGGTGCGCAGCGTGCAGGAGGCCGGGCACCTCAATCCCTGGTGGCTGGCGGTGTACGTGGCCACCATCAGTCTCAGCCTGATGGCGTTGCGTTTTGTGTGGGTGTTCCTGTCGTTGCGCTGGAATATCTTCAAGGCGCAGCGACGCGGCGAGGCGCACGTCAGTCCGCCTTGGCGCATCGTGGTGGCGGTGTCGCTGGCCGGCGTGCGCGGTGCCATCACCCTGGCCGGCGTGCTCACGCTGCCGTTGATGCTGGAGGACGGCTCGCCCTTCCCGGCCCGTCAGTTGGCGATCTTCCTGGCGGCCTCGGTCATTCTGGTGTCGTTGCTGGTGGCCAGCGTCGCGTTGCCGCGGCTGTTGCGCGGGCTGGAGTTGCCCGAAGAAGAAGACGAGCAGCTCAAGGAAGACCTGGCCGTCAAAGCCGCTTCGCAGGCGGCGCTGGATGCAGTGGAAAAGCTGCGCCAGCGGCTGGTGGAAGACAGCAAGCATGCCGAGCGCTACAACGCGGCGGCCAACCAGGTGAGCCAGCGCTATCAGCGCAAGCTCGGCGCGGTGGACATGGCCGAGACCGATCCGGAAGAGGCGGTTGCCTACGAAAAGGCGCTGCGCCAGTTTCGCCATGCGGCCTTGGTGGCCGAGCGCAATGAGCTTTTCAAGCTTGCGCGACGACGCGAAATTTCCGACGACCTGTCGCGGCGGCTGGTGCGCAATCTGGATCTGATCGAGTCGCGCAAGCGCGCGTGAGCGCGCTGATGCGCGCGGGAATCGGGAATCGGGAGTGGGAAATCGCAAGAGCCAAGGCGGTTGCGATGTTTGGGTAGGAGCGCACCTGGGCGCGATGGGGCATTGGCGGGAAAGCCCCATCGCGCTCAAGCGCGCTCCTGCATAGAGATACGCCAACACCGGGGTGCAGCGTGCGTGCGCAGCCCAGTTCGCTCACGCTCCTGCATGCGTGTCGGGAGACACCATCCCACTCGCACTGCTGCCATTTTCATGGCGCACGGCCTACCCTGTGGCGCTTATCCTCCCGTGCCAGACCCATGACTTCGATCGTCTCCATCCAGGGCTTGAGCAAGACCTACGCCGGCGGTTTCCAGGCGCTCAAACAGGTGGATCTTGAGATCCGGCGCGGCGAGATCTTCGCGCTGCTCGGCCCCAACGGCGCCGGCAAGACCACCTTGATCAGCATCATCTGCGGCTTGATCAACCCCAGCTCCGGCACTGTGCTGGCCGACGGGCACGACATCGTGCGCGACTACCGCGCCGCGCGTGCCAGCATCGGCCTGGTGCCGCAGGAACTGGCCACCGATGCGTTCGAAACGGTGTGGGCCACGGTGCGTTTCAGCCGCGGCCTGTTCGGCAAGCCGGCCAATCCGCAGTACCTGGAAACCATCCTGCGCGAGCTGTCGCTGTGGGAGAAACGCAACAACAAGATTTCCACGCTCTCCGGCGGCATGAAGCGGCGTGTGCTGATCGCCAAGGCGCTCGCCCACGAGCCGCGCATCCTGTTCCTGGACGAGCCCACGGCCGGTGTGGACGTGGAGCTGCGTCACGACATGTGGCAGATGGTGCGGCGGCTGCGCGAGCAGGGCACCACCATCATCCTGACCACCCACTACATCGAAGAGGCCGAAGACATGGCCGACCGCGTCGGTGTCATCAATCGCGGCGAGCTGGTGCTGGTGGAAGACAAGCACACGCTGATGCGCAAGCTGGGCAAGAAACAGCTCACGTTGAGCCTGCAGGCGCCGTTGCAGGCGCTGCCCGCCGCGCTGGCCGACCTGCCGCTGGAGTTGGCCGCCGAAGGCAACGCCTTGATCTACACTTTCGATACCCAGGCCGAGCAGACCGGCATCGGTGCGCTGCTGCGCCGGCTCAACGAGCAGGGCATCGACTTCAAGGACCTGCATTCCAGCGAGAGTTCGCTGGAAGAGATCTTCGTCAACCTGGTGCATGGCGCACGTCAGCAGGAGGTGCGCGCATGAACCTGCATGCGATTGCGGCGATCTACCGCTTCGAAATGGCGCGCGCCTTCCGCACGCTGACCCAGTCGATCGCCTCGCCGGTGTTGTCGACCTCGCTGTACTTCGTGGTGTTCGGCGCGGCGATCGGTTCGCGCATGGGCGATATCGACGGCATCAGCTACGGCGCCTTCATCATTCCCGGCCTGGTGATGTTGTCGCTGCTCAACGAGAGCATCTCCAATGCTTCGTTCGGCATCTACATGCCGCGCTGGGCCGGCACCATCTACGAGGTGCTGTCCGCGCCGGTGGCGTGGTGGGAAATCGTGATCGGCTACGTGGGCGCGGCGGCGACCAAATCGGTGATGCTGGGGTTGTTGATCCTGCTGACCGCGCGGCTGTTCGTGCCATACGAAATCGCGCACCCGGTGTGGATGCTGGGCTTTCTGGTGCTCACCGCGCTGACCTTCAGCCTGTTCGGTTTCATCATCGGCATCTGGGCCGATGGCTTCGAAAAACTGCAGGTAATTCCGCTGATGGTGGTGACGCCGCTGACCTTCCTGGGCGGCAGTTTCTATTCGATCAACATGCTGCCGCCGTTGTGGCAGAAGGTCACCCTGTTCAACCCGGTGGTGTATCTGATCAGCGGCTTCCGCTGGAGTTTCTACGGCAAGGCCGATGTGCATATCGCGGTGAGCACCGGCATGACGTTCCTGTTCCTGCTGGCGTGCCTGGGCGTGGTGGCGGCGATCTTCCGCAGCGGCTATCGGCTCAAGGCGTGAGTGGTGAAGGCAGTGGTGTTTGTCGCTGCAGTTTGGTGGATGCGGCCAGAGGTCCGGGTCGAACGGTGAGCGAGGCGAGGGCGCGGTGCCCTCGCCGCTCGCGGGACACGCCGCAAGTACGTCCATGTAGGCTCGGTGGCGGCATCCATGCCGCCACACGGTCCCGCAAGCGACAAGGGCACCGCGCTAGAAAGTTGGTCGATTGCTTTGCTTGAACCCTGCGGACCGACACTCTCGACAGGTGCTTGCCCGCCTACCGTCGCCGGACCTTACGCGGCATGGATGCCGCGTAAGAGCTTGTAGGGACGTACTTGCAGCGTGTCCGGCGATGGTGGGCAGGCAAGGAGCCTGCAGCAAACTCGCGCTCAGCAGCTCTGCAATGGAACAGCGTGAAGTCGTTTGGTCAGCCGCTCTTACTCGGCAGCAGGCTTGGCGTCGTGCCTGGTGTCCAGGAAGTAGGCCACCACGTCGCCCTTGATCTTCATCGTCATCGGGTTGCCGCGACGGTCGCGTGCCTTGCCGACCTGCACCTTGATCCAGCCTTCGCTGACCGAGTACTCCTCCACGTTGTCGCGTTCGATACCGTTGAAGCGCACGCCGACGCCGCGGTTGAGGGCATCGGCGTTGTGGAACGGGCTGCGTGCGTCGATGGCCAGGTGATCGGGAGGGGTATCGCTCATGGGAAAGGCGTCATGGCGGCCGGGATAGCCGTCTTCGGCCGCACAGGATACGGGCCTGCGCCGGGAAGACCAGCCCCGGCGACGCAACGACGTGCGCCCATCGGTTTGCTTGCGCGCCGTCAGGCCTCACACTTTATGCCCCTGCACTCCAGCAAACGAGACCGCAATGCCTGACAACAGTGCCGACTACGAAGACGACGAAGGCCTGCAGCCCGAGGGCGACGAAGACGATGTGGATGACCATCCCGCGCGGGTGTGGAACCTGCTGGTGCTGATCAACCCCGGCGACGAGGACACCGCGCTGGCCCAGTTCGACGCCTGGCGCGAAACGCAGGCCGAGACCGATGGCGACGACGGCGACGATGCCTGGTTGTGGGCGCTGAAGGACGTGATCGATTGGCGCTCGGGTTTCTATGTGGACTGGAAGGACGCCGATGCGTTCATCGCCGCCATCGACGAACTCAGTGCGCGCTGGAACCTGCGCATCGATTGGGGCGGTGACCTGGACGACGAAGACTTCGCCGGCAACCTGGAGGTCCCCGACTTGATGGCGGTGGCATTCGATCGCCTGCGCGAGCACGGCTACTCGCTGTGGAACTGGAACACCGGTGGCGACGCCTATGCCGGCTGGATTGCGCTCAGCCGCGACGACGACGCCATGCTGGCGCTAACCTCGTTGCTGGGGGTGGAAGTGCGGCTGGGGAATGAGGCGTTCTGAGGGTTGGGATTGGGGAGTTGGCATTCGGGATTCGCAGGGGCGGTCCCGTGCTTGCTGTTGCGTGAGTCGATCTTTGCGCGCGCTGAATTGCGACAAACGTAAAGCCGCACTCATCAGGCTGTGCGGACGCCGAGCGAGTGCGGCTGTTGCTCGGAATCGGTGGACCACCGCGGCGTTCGCATCCGCCTGACGGCTGTTCACAACGTTTTGTTCGCCACGCTGATGCGCGCACTGGCTGGTCGGAAAGTTTGGGCAAGCGGCAGCAAGACAGATGCGCTGCTTGGTTGGGAGCACGCTTGCCGGCATGACGCGTGATGGAAATGGCCTTGCTCGTGCGTTCAAATCAGGCCTCCCGATGTGCTTATGCGCACGTGATCGACGCAATCGCCCGGCACTTGCGAATCCCGAATCTCCACTCCCCAATCCCGGTTTTCAAGGCGCCTGGCCGCGCGCCTGCGCCCGCGCATTGGCGATCAAGCCCTTGAGCAGCGCGCGGTCGGTGTGGCGGGAGATCGGAATGGCACCCAGGGCAATGGCCTCAAGGCGCAGCGGCGCGGGCACGTCGTAGTGCGCACCGCTGAGTTTGTTCTGGAAGGCGCGGCGGGGAATGCCCAGCCGCGCCGCCATGGCATGCAGCTCGTCCAGCGTATCGCCGAGCAGGTGCGCCCAGCGCTGGTCGCGCCACAGGTGCACCGCATCGTCGACGTAGACGGCCATCGGCCGGGTCAGGGCTTCTTGGACTTCTTCGGCTTCTTGCCGGCGCTGTCGCCGTCGGGCGCGTCCGCTGCAGCGTCGGAAGCCTCGTCGCTGGCATCTGCAGCACTGTCGGTGGCGCCGGCAGTGTCGTCTTCAGCCGCGTCGTCAGCACCGGCCTCGGTGCCTGTGTCCTGTGCTGCGTCTTCCGCCTCGCCGTCTTCATCCGCATCGGCGTTCTGGAACTCGGACACCAGCTTGGTCAGGTATTCCTCGGCGGTCTGGCCTTCGTCGGCGGCCAGGTCGTCGATCATCTGCTGCAGCTGGGTCGAATATTCCAGCGAAATGGTCTTGCCTTCGGCTTCCTGCAGGTTGGCCAGGTGCTTGAGCATGGCCAGCATCGGGACCGGGTTGTCGGCGCTGCCCATGGTCTGGCCGCCGATCGACAGCATCCACTCGCTGCCACCCTGCAGGCCGATCGCGGCGACCACGCGGCCATCGGCGTCCTGCAGCACGGCATGGTTGGTGACCTGGGGCGCCTGGCCCAGACGGACGAAGGGGCGCTTGGGCTGCTGCTTCTTGCGCTTGTCGCGCTTGGCCTTGGAATTACGGGACACGGTGTTCTCGACGCTGGGAATGGCCGGCCATTCTAGAGCGTGCGCCGCACGATGCGATGCGTAGCGGAGTTGGCCCGTGGATGCGAACCGGCCGCCGGGCGGGCACCGTCTCCGCAGGCACCGACCTGAGAGCCGCCACCAGGACGCCCCAAACCCGAACCGCCGCAGGCCATCTCCCGGTGTCGAGTGCCTGGCGAATCCGGAAAATCCCGGCCCGCGCCACCAAGCCTGCCGGCCTGCGTTACCGCTTCTCCACCGCCGCTTCGGCCGCTTTGGCGAGCGCCGTGGCAGAGGCCACCTGCGCGCTGGACGACATGCGTGGTCCTGCCGGACGCGCAGCAGCAGTTCCTGCCGATGCCAGGGCCGGAGCCGGGGTCGCAGCCGCGGCGGCGGCGACTGGCGGGGCCGCGGCCGGTTTTGCGCTTTCGGCAGGCGTCCCCACGGTGGCGGTGCCGGTGGCCGCGGCGCCGCTCAGATCCGGCACCTGGGTGTCGGCATCGTGCAGCGACTTGCCCAGTGCCACGCCCTGGTCTGCGCCGGCCAGCGCTGCGTTTTCGGCGTCCTGGGTCATCACCACGATACTGATGCGGCGGTTGATCGGGTTCTGCGGATCGGTCTTGTCGAACAGCACCGACGAGGACAGCCCCACCACACGCGTCACCTTGGCATCGGACATGCCCCCGGCCACCAGGGCGCGGCGCGCGGCATTGGCGCGGTCGGCGCTGAGTTCCCAGTTGGTGTAGCCGGCATCGCTGCTGTAGGCGGTGGTGTCGGTATGGCCGGTGATGCTGATGTGGTTGGGCACCTGGTTGATGAAGCTGGACAGCTCGCGCAGGATCGCCACCGTATACGGCTTGAGCTGGTCGCGGCCGATGTCGAACATCGGGCGGTTCTGCTTGTCCACGATCTGGATGCGCAGGCCATCTGGCGTGAGGTCCAGCAGCAGCTGGTCCTTGAACGGCTCCAGCGCCTGGCTCTTGTCGATGGCCTCCTTCAGGTCCTGCATCAGCGCTTCCAGGCGCCTCTTGTCCTTGGCGCGGCTGTCCACGTCGGTATCGGCCGCGTTGTCGCGCTTGCGGCCCATTTCGTCCTTCTGTCCCTTGGCCATGTCGGCGGTACCGCCGAGCTTGATCATCGAGGTGCTGGCGCCACCGGGTCCGTTCATGCCGGGCGAAGGCGCCGGCGATTTGCCGGACAGCGGGCTGGGGTTGCGGAAGTATTCGGAGATCGCCGCGCGCTGTTCCTTGGTGGTGGCCGCCATCAGCCACAGCACCAGGAAGAAGGCCATCATCGCGGTCACGAAGTCGGCAAACGCCACCTTCCAGGCGCCGCCATGATGGCCGCCACCCTGTACCTTCTTGACCCGTCGGATGATGACGGTGGATTTGGCCTCGGCCATGACCGCGGCCCTACTTGATCGTTTTCAGGTGCGTTTCGAAATCGCCGAAGCTCGGACGCACGTTGGAGGGCAGGGTCTTGCGCGCGAATTCCAGCGCGATCTTCGGGTTGTAGCCACGCAGGCAGGCCAGCAGCGCGGTCTTGACCGCTTCGTAGATGCGTCCGTCCTGCTCGGCCCGCGCTTCCATCGCCGCCGACAGCGGCGACACGAAACCGTAGGCCAGCAGGATGCCGAGGAAGGTGCCCACCAGCGCGGCGCCGACGTGGTGGCCGATCTCCTCGATCGGCCCGCCGATCGAGCCCATGGTGATCACGATGCCGAGCACCGCCGCCACGATGCCGAAGCCGGGCAGGCCGTCGGAGACCTTGCTCAGCGCATGCGACGGCGCCAGGGCTTCGTGATGGTGTTTTTCCAGTTCCAGTTCGAGCAGCGGTTCCAGCTCGTGCGGCTCGATGTTGCTGCCGATCATCAGGCGTAGGCAGTCGGTGATGAAATCCAGCAGGTGATGGTCGGCCACTACCTTGGGGTAGTTGCCGAAGATGGTGCTGTCCTGCGGCTTTTCGACGTGGTCTTCCAGCGCCATGAAGCCGTCGCGGCGCGCCTTGTTCAGCAGTTCGTAGATCAGGCTCAGGGTGTCCTTGTAGTCCTCGGACTTGTACTGCGGGCCCTTGAACACGCCCATGATGCCGCTGAGGGTTTCCTTGACGATCTTGCCCGGCGTGCTGACCAGGAACGCGCCCAGCGCTGCGCCACCGATGATCATCAGCTCGTACGGCTGCCACAGCGCGCCCAGCTTTCCGTGCGACAGCACGTAGCCGCCGAGGACGCTGACGATGACGACGATGAAGCCAACGATGATGAGCATGGCGCAGCCGGAAGCAAACTGGGGTTGCTAGTGGTTTCGGCTTGCGCGGCCGATTCTTGAAGCGCGTGGCGTGAAGACGTGCGCTGTAGCTGAATGTCTAACCGATTGTGGTGGCGGTCTCATGCACGCATCTGATCGCCTCGCCGCCTGCCAGCGACAGTGTCGCTTCGCCGGCGTGTTCCCAGAATTGGTTGCCCTGTGCATCGGCAAAGCGCGCCCCGGATGCTGCCTGGGCACTGAGCAGGATCAGCCTGCGGTCGTCGAGGGTCAGCTGCAGGGCATCGGTGGCCGCATCGAAACGTGTCGCGACCGTGCGCGGGCCGCAGCGCCAGGCCACCGTCTGCGCGGGAAGCGCGGGGTCGGCCGCCGCCGCCGCTGGAGCGGGCGTCTTGGCCGGACGCGGCAGCGGGCCGGTCACGCTGGCGTCGGTGCCTGTGGCAAGCGGGCGGGCATCGGTTTGGACACCGGCTGGCTGGGCATGTGCGGGCTTGCCCGCCTGCGCTGCCGGGGGCGGGCTACCTGCGCTGCAGCCGGCGAGTGCGGCCGCCAGCAGGCCGGTGAGCATCAGGGATGAGGACGTGTGCATCTGCGTACTCCTGCCTGGTTCGGATTGCCGCCGTGTTTGCGGCGGTTGGGACCTGGGGCGCCGGGCCCGGCGCCCCAAGGGCCTGCATCTTGCGCGCCGGGGCCGGGACGGCCTGCTACGACTAAGCATGCGACCGCTTTACCGCAGGGACCTAGCCTGCGTGTGGGCGGCCGTATGGAAATCAAGCCGTATCTGCGTCTCGCGCGCCGGCAACCGATCTGCACATCGACATTGCCGGCTCGAGCCGCGTGCAGGCGGTGCCTGTCATGGCGCGCAAAAGCGCAGGCAGGCGTTGTTTACTTCCTCCCGGGCATTGCAACGGCGGTGGCCCACAGACGCGGCGCCATCAGGCCGGTTGCGCCTCGGCACCTTGGCGCTGCAGCGGGTTCGGCAGGGCCTGGCCGTTTTCGGTGAAGCCCAGCGAGACCGAGTTCAGGCAGTGGCGCTCGCCGGTGGGCGGCGGGCCGTCCGGGAACACATGGCCCAGGTGGCTGTCGCAGCGCGCGCAGACGATTTCGGTGCGGATCATGCCGTAGCTGGTGTCGCGGATCTCGCGCACATGGGCCGGGTCGTAGGGCGCAAAGAAGCTCGGCCAGCCCGTGCCGGACTCGAATTTGGCGCTGGAACGGAACAGCGGCAGCCCGCACAGCCGGCAGGTGTAGACACCGTCCAGCTTGTTGTCCAGAAACACCCCGCAGAACGGCGCCTCGGTGCCATGGTGCAGCAGCACGCGCTGTTCCTCGTCGCTGAGCCCGGCGATCAGGGCATCGCGTTGGGCGGGGGAGGGAGGGGTCAGATCGAACTGGCTCATGGGGCTCTCGCATGCGCTCGCCAGCGGGGTGCCGGCGCCTGCTTCCGTGATGTGGGCAGTGTCGGGGTGGTTCAACCGGTGAGACGCAGCCAACGGCCTGCCACTGCGGCGGAGGTCAGCCCTTCTTCGCACCGCAACCACCTTGCGAAAGCGTTCATCCCCTGGCCGGTCGCATGCATTGCCGCAGCGTCCTTGCGCCCCAATCACTGCATGACCCTCGAACACGCAAGGTGCCTGTCATGGCGATCCACGCATCAAGCCGCCGCGTTCTGCTATGCGTTCTACTGACGCTGACCGGCGCGGTGGCGGCGCAGTCGGCCACCACCACGCGCTCATCCACGACCTTGCAGCCCATCACCACGCCGACGCCCGTCCCGCCCACGGTAACGCCGCCGCGCGCGCTGCAGCCGGCGCCTTCGGCCGCACCGGTGCCTTCGCAACTGGGGCAACGCTCGGTCGCGCCGAGCATCCCCACGCATGGGCCGGCACAAATGCCGGTCGCGCCTGCCGGCAGCCAGGTGACGCCGACCAAGGCGATGGTCTACGACCGCAACGGCCGTCTGCTGCAGGGCATGCAGCCGGCCGGCGCCAACCGGGTGCTGGATACCAAGACCGGCCGCTACTACGACGCGGTGCCGGCGGGCGATGGCATGCGCGTGGTGCGCTGACAGCAGCAGCGCGATCTGATGGCGCCAACCGCCAACCGCCAACCGCCAATCGCCAATCCCGAATCCCGAATCCCGAATCCCGAATCCCGAATCCCGAATCCCGAATCCCCGCCTCAATCGGCGATCGGCAACGCCAGCGTCTCCTTGACCTCTTCCATCACGATATAGCTCTTGGATTCGCGCACATGCGGCATGGTCAGCAAGGTGCTGCCGAGCAACTTGCGGTAGGACGCCATCTCGCTGATGCGCGCCTTGAGCAGGTAGTCGAAGTCTCCGGAGACCAAGTGGCACTCCAGCACGTTGGGCAGCTTCAGCGCGGCGCGGCGGAATTCTTCGAAGATGTCGCCGGACTTGTAGGCCAGGCTGATCTCCACGAACACCAGCAGGCTGGCCTTGAGATAGTGCGGGTCCAGCCGCGCGTAATAGCCGGTGATGGCGCCGTCGCGCTCCAGCCGGCGCACGCGCTCGGTGCACGGCGTGGTCGACAGGCCGACCCGTTCGCCCAGTTCGGTGAACGAAATCCGCCCCTCCTGCTGCAGGATGCGCAGGATCTTGCGGTCGATCTTGTCCAGCTCGCGGGCGCGGGTGCTCATGGGGTTTGTCTGCGCAGGGTTTGGCAGGAAGTTTCACTGCAAAGCCGTGCCGATTCCAGAAATGGCACTGCCTGGCCCGCAATATACTGCGTCTAACTGTCCCCCTCGGCGTGTGGTTGTGGGGGAATGCCCTTTTCAGGAGAACGACATGCGTGTGCTCATTCTCGGCAGCGGCGTCATCGGCGTGACCAGTGCGTGGTACCTGGCGCAGGCCGGTTGCGAAGTGACCGTGGTCGACCGCCAGCCGGCAGCGGCGCTGGAGACCAGCTACGCCAACGCCGGCCAGCTGTCGTTCGGCTACACCTCGCCGTGGGCGGCGCCCGGCGTTCCCGGCAAGGCGGTGAAATGGCTGTTCGAGCAGCACGCACCACTGTCGATCCGCCCCACCCGCGATCTGCGCCAGCTGGCCTGGCTGAGCCAGATGCTGCGCAACTGCACCGCCGAACGCTATGCGGTGAACAAGGCGCGCATGGTGCGCATGTCCGACTACAGCCGCGATTGCCTCAACGCCCTGCGCGCCGAGACCGGCATCGAATTCGAAGGCCGCCAGCTTGGCACCACGCAGTTGTTCCGCACCCAGCAGCAGCTGGATGCGGCCGCGCAGGACATCGAGGTGCTGGCCCAGTACGGCGTACCGTACGAGCTGCTGAGCCCGGCGCAGATCGCGCAGTTCGAACCCGGCCTGGCCGGCGGCGGCGCGCAGATGGCCGGCGCGCTGCGCCTGCCCGAAGACCAGACCGGCGACTGCCGGCTGTTTACCCAGCGCCTGGCCGAACTGGCTGCGCAGGCGGGGGTCACGTTCCGCTACGGGCAACAGATCGAGCGGCTGGAGCACGGCGGCGGCCAGGTCAGCGGCGTGCAGATCGATGGCCGCATGGAAACGGCCGACCGCTACGTGCTGGCGCTGGGCAGCTATTCGGCCGATTTGCTGCTCTCGCTCGGCCTGCACCTGCCGGTGTACCCGCTCAAAGGCTATTCGCTCACCATCCCGATCGTCGATGCGCAACGCGCGCCGACCTCCACCGTGCTGGACGAGAGCTACAAGATCGCGCTCACCCGTTTCGACGACCGCATCCGCGTCGGCGGCATGGCCGAGGTGGCTGGCTTCGATCTGTCGTTGAATCCGCGTCGTCGCGCCACCCTGGAAATGGTCGTCAACGACCTGTTCCCCGGCGGCGGCGATCTGGCCCAGGCCGAGTTCTGGACCGGCCTGCGCCCGGCCACCCCGGATGGCACCCCGGTGGTGGGCGCCACGCCCTATGCCAACCTGTTCCTCAACACCGGGCATGGCACGCTGGGCTGGACCATGGCCTGCGGTTCGGGGCGCTACCTGGCCGACCTCATGCAGGGCCGCACGCCGGAGATCGATACCGAAGGTCTGGACGTGTTCCGCTACCTGTCGCCGCGCAGCGCGCGCGCGCAGCGGGAGGCCGCGTAGTGCGTCCTGCGCAAGCGTCGATCGATCTGGAGGCGTTGCGCCACAACTACCGCCTGGCCAGGCGCCTGGGCGGCAGCAAGGCGCTGGCGGTGGTCAAGGCCGACGCGTACGGGCATGGTGCAGTGCGCTGCGCGCAGGCGCTGGAGCCGGAAGCCGATGGCTTTGCAGTGGCCTGCATCGAAGAGGCGCTGGAACTGCGCCAGGCCGGCATCCGTGCGCCGATCCTGTTGCTGGAGGGATTTTTCGAACACGACGAGTTGCGCCTGATCGCCGAGCACGATCTGTGGACGGTGGCGGCCACGCAGCAGCAGGTGCGCGCGCTGGCCGAGTTCCAGAGCCCGCGGCCGTTGCGGGTGTGGTTGAAGATGGACAGCGGCATGCATCGGCTGGGCCTGTCGCCGGAGGATTTCCGCGCCGCCTGGTTGCGCCTGCGCGGGCTACCGCAGATCGCCTCGCTGGTGCTGATGACCCACCTGGCACGTGCCGACGAGCTGGACTGCAGCCGCACCGACGAGCAGGCGGTGGCCTTTGCGCTCACCGCCGGCGGCATGCGCGCAGAAACCAGCCTGCGCAATTCGCCCGGCCTTCTTGGCTGGCCGGCGCTGCGCAACGATTGGTCGCGCCCCGGGCTGATGTTGTACGGCGCCAACCCGTTCCCGCAGCACACCGAGAACACCGCGCAGCTGCGTCCGGTGATGACGCTGCGCTCGCGCATCATTTCGGTGCGCGAGTTGCCGGCCGGCGAGCCGGTGGGCTACGGCGCCCGCTTCGTTGCCGAACGACCCACGCGCGTCGGCGTGGTGGCGATGGGCTATGCCGACGGCTATCCGCAGTTCGCGCCCAACGGCACCCCGGTGCTGGTGGACGGGCAGATCTGCCCGTTGATCGGTCGCGTCTCGATGGACATGCTCACCGTGGACCTCACCGACCACCCGCAGGCCGACATCGGCACGCCGGTGCAGCTGTGGGGCGACGCACCGCAGGTCAGCGCGCTGGCAGCGCAATGCAACGTCAGCGCCTACCAGCTGCTTTGCGGGCTCAAGCGGGTACCGCGGAGCTATGTGGGTGAGGCGGCAGTAGGCAAACTTTCAGCGTAGGTGCATCCCTTCTTCCCCACGGAGAAGGTGGCGCGTAGCGCCGGATGAGGGTGCGAGCGAAGCTGCGTGCAGTTTGAATGCTGCGCGCGGTACCTCCTCCCCCAACCCCCGCTCCGCGCGCCGGCCTGCGCCAGCGGCGCAGTCGCACCAAGGCACGCGCGCCAGTGGCGCGCAAGCTGTGCCGTGGCGCCCGACGGGAGAGGGGCTTTCAGCGGCAACTCACAACCCGGCGGTACTGCGATCGCCACGGAACTGCTTGCGCACCCAATCGTCGATCATCGCCTTCTCGAAGCGCAGCGGATCGCTGTCGGTCAGGCGCGGTCCGCTCATCAGAAAGGCCGAATCCACCAGCTTGCGTTCGCCCTGGTCGATCACGCGGCCATCGGCGCCGGTAAGCGTGTAGGTGAAGCTCAGGCGCGGCGGGTAGATATCCTTGACCACGCGCACGTCCTGCATGCGCGGCCCGTGCCAGGGCTCGTACTGGCCGGCGCGGCGGATGTCGGTGATGGTCACGCTCAGATGCTGGCCATCGGGCAACTGGCGCGCTGCGCTCTTCTGAAAGTGGGTGGCCAGCTGGGTCACCCAATCGCCGCGTTGCGCCTCCCAACGGTTGCCGCTGAAGCGCATCTCGGAGAACTGCGCAGGGTCGGTCCAGCGCACGTCCACCTTGCCGTCGCTGCCGAGCGCGCGCGGCGCATCGGGGTCGGTGACGTTGCGCACCCCGGCCTGCACACCGGTCGCGGCAAGCACACCCGCCAGCAGCAGGCTGGCGCCGGAAAGATTGGAACGTTTCATCGAAAGCCTCCAAGCGGAAGGTACGGTGTGTACCGGCTGTTTTCGCAGTGTGGGGGCGCCTCAGAACGCCCGCAACGCGCTGCACGCCTGGGTTCGTCACCACGTTGCCGCGCGGTTAATCAGCTTGCGGAACACCATGACGGCGGGTTCACTGCGCCTGCGCCCGCGCTTCACGGCACAGCCCGGAAGATCGCCAGCATGGACACCCACACTTTCCGCACAAAATCAGCGTCTTCGGCGCCGGCTCACATGCCGTCGGATGTGCGTTTGCAATTCATCGACTGGGCCAAGCAGCACGGGCACAACCCCGCCTCCGGCGCGGCCGCTTTCGTGGCACTGCAGAGCGAGGTCGACCTGGATCTGGCCACGCGCGCGCTGCAGCTGGAGCCCGGTGCCGATCCGCGCGCGGCGCTTCGCGAGCATCTGGCTGCACTGGCGCGCCAGGTGGATGTGGCCGTGCAGTTCCCGCCGGTCTACACCTATACCGCGGCCAATGGCCTGGATTACCGCTACTCGCTGATGCTGGTCATTGCCGAAGATTGCGTGGAGTGGACGGGCCGGGTCTGGCACGACCTGGACTACCAGGGAATGCTCACCGGCCGTGGACAGGGTCCGCGTGCTAACTACACCCAGCTGGCGCGCATGGCGCTGGAACATGAGCTTGATCAGGAGCGTCCCCGTTATGTCCAGGCATGAACTCGAACTGCAATTGCCGGTGGGCGCGCAGATTGCCGGTGGGGAAGACGGCTTCAGCCAGCGCTGCCGCGAGGAATGCGCGCAGATGGGGGTGGCCCGGGTCCGCCTGTTGCTGCTTGACTCCGATTACGCACGGTCCACCGCCTGGCGCGAGGAAGCGCAACGCTGGATGGACGAACAGCTGCGTCGCGAGGGCGAATGGGTGTTTCGCGGCGTGATCGCCGGCATCGTGGTGCTGGCAACCTGCATCGGATTCGCCGCCACCACCTTGTGGTGAACACGGGGCTGGGCGAGGAAAGCGTGAACTTGCCCAGCCCCACGTGCACCCGCTGACGACATCAGGCATGGTTTCATCTGCCCGTCATCCGCTCCGGCAGCATCCGTGGTTTCCGATTTGAGCACTCCTTCTTCCAGCCCCACGCTGGCTGCCGCACTGCCGGCCGCCATCGCCGAGCCGTTTCTGGACCCGGCGATGTATCACGAGATTTTCCACAACATCGATGCCGGGTTTTGCGTCATCGACATGGAGTTCGACGGCGAGCAGGCGGTGGACTATGTGATCCGCACCACCAATGGTGCCTTCGAGCGCTACACCGGCCTGTCGCCCAACGCACTGAACGTCTCCATCCGCACCCTGCTCCCCGAGCACGAGCAGGAATGGTTCGACCGCTACGGCCACGTCGCGCGCACCGGCAACCGCATCCACTTCGAAATGCAGGCCAAGGCGCTCAAGCGCTGGTATTCGGTGGATGCGTTCCGGGTCGGGCAGCCAGAGCAGGCACGGGTGGCGATCCTGTTCATGGACATCACCGAGCGCAAACGCGTCGAGCGCGAGCTGGCCGAGAGCGAGGCGCGCTTCAGTGCGCTGGCCGACGGCTTGCCGATGCCGGTCTGGGTGCTGGACGCGCAGGGCGTGGTGCGCTTCGTCAACAGTGCGTATGGCGAATTTTTTGGCCTGGATATTTCCAGCGGTACGGTGTCGGCGTGGAGCGAACTGCTGCATCCGGACGACTTGCCGACGTTCCAGTTCGAGTTGGCCGCATCGCTGCAGGAACAGCGCGGCCTGCGCGCGCTGGTGCGTGCGCGCCGCCATGATGGGCAGTGGCGCTGGATCGAAATGACCGCAACCCCGCGCTATTCGGCCGACGGCCGCTTCATCGGGCTGGCCGGCAGCAGCCCGGACGTGACCGAGCAGCGCGAGATCGAACTGGCGCGCGAACAATTGCTGGAATCCGAGCGCAGCGCGCGCAACGAGGCCGAAAGCATGGCGCGGTTGAAGGACGAGTTCCTGGCCACGCTGTCGCACGAACTGCGTACCCCGCTGACCACCATCCTGGGCTGGAGCGAGTTGCTGCTGCAGCGGGTCGAAGAAGGCCAGCCGTACTACAAGGGGCTGTCGGTGATCGCCAGCAGCGCACGCGCGCAGAAGCGGCTGATTTCCGACATGCTCGATCTCAGCAGCATGTTGCTGGGCAAGGTGCAGCTGGAAGTCGAATCGCTGGATCTGGTCGAGCAGGTGCGCGAAGCCTTGAACACCCAGGAACTGGCTGCCGAAGGCAAGGACCAGGTCCTGGAGCTGCACGTGCCGCCCACGCCCTGCCTGGTGCTTGGCGATGCCACGCGCCTGCAGCAGGTGTTGTGGAACCTGCTGTCCAACGCAATCAAGTTCACCCCGGCACATGGTCGTATCGACGTCAAAATCGAGCGCGACGATGGGCATCTGGTGGTCTCGGTCTGCGATTCCGGCGACGGCATTGCAGCCGAATTCCTGCCGCACCTGTTCGGTCGTTTCCGCCAGGCCGACGGCACCACCACGCGCCAGCATGGCGGGCTGGGTCTGGGCCTGGCCATCGTGCAGCAGTTGGTGGAAATGCACGGCGGACAGGTCGGCGCCACCAGTGGCGGCCGTGGCAAGGGCGCGACCTTCACCGTGCGGCTGCCGGAACATATTCCCGACCAGGCCAAGCGCCCACGCCGCGAGCTGCGGCGGCGTCTGATGTCCGAACAGATCGTCGAAGCGCGCGCGCTCAATGGCTTGCGCCTGCTGGCGGTCGAAGACCAACCGGACATGCTCGATTATCTACGGCGTCTGCTCGAAGAGCAGGGCGCCGAAGTGGTGGTCGCCGGCAGCGCCACCGATGCGCTGGCATTGATCGATCATCGTGGCCACGCGCGCTTCGATCTGATGCTGACCGATATCGGCATGCCGGGCATGGACGGTTACGGCTTGATCCGTACCGTGCGCGAAAACCTCGGGCTGGATGCCACCGCGTTGCCGGCCGTGGCAGTCACCGCGCTGGCCCGCGAAGACGACCGCAAGCGCGCGCTGGAGTCCGGGTTTCAGGAACATCTGGCCAAGCCCTACAGCGTGGCGCAATTGGTCACAGCCGTGCGTGCCGCGCGCCAGGCGGTGGAGTAACCGGCGCGCAGCGCACAGCTGCGCAGCGAGTCACCGCAAGGTGGTGAGGCGACGCGTTGAATATGCAGTAGCGTGTGTGGCTTGCGTACCTGGCGTCTTTCCATGAGGCGCCGATCTGCCCCAGAACAACCGATCGTCATGCGACGCACAGGTGGTTTCGTGGATGAGCCTTTCACCACCGTCGCAGCATGGCCGCGCGAGAAGACGGGTGCGTGCGCATGCCGCTGGGTGCCAACAAACGCCCTTGCCGATCACCGGTACACGACGTTTTCTGCCTCTTTCACGCATGCTGGCCTAGCGTGGTGCGCTCAGCTTACGGAGATCGCGCAATGCCCAAGTATGCCCCGCACGTGTATTCCGAACAGGTCCAGATCGCCACGCTCGAACATTGGGTGTCCCTGCTCGATGGTCAGGATCGTGTGCGCATCGAACTCGACGACGGCAGCATGATCAGCGGCACGGTTGCCGTGCGCCCAAGCCTGCAGACCTATCTGGACGAACACGACAACGAGGGATTGAACGGTCAGCTGCGGCTGGACCAGCTGGATGCATCGCAAGAGCCGCAATGGATCTGGATGGACCGGATCGTGGCGGTGCACCCGTTGTTGCTGGGCGCCGATCCGCAAGTCATGCCGTGACGGTGGTGTGTTGACGGTGTGTTTACTTCTCGCCGTCGCGTTGGCGGCATGATCGCTGGCTGACGCAACCGTCCAGGATTTGCCCGCAATGAATGCATCCCGATTGAAGTTCGCTCGCTGGCCGCTGTCGTTGATGGCGCTGGCCGTCCTCGCCGCGTGCGGCGACACGGCAACATTGGCGATCGAACAGGGAACCGGGCCGGACCCGCAATTGCCCGAGCCGGTGAAGCGTCTGATTCCCACCGTCAAGGTGGCGCCGGTCAAACGCTGGGCAGCCAATGCCAAGCCCATCGCGGCCGACGATCTGCAGGTTGCTGCGTTTGCGCGCGATCTGGATCACCCGCGCTGGGTCTACGTGCTGCCCAATGGCGATGTGTTGGTGGCCGAAACGGCCGAGCCGCCCAAGCCCGAGGATGCCGAAGCGGGCGGTGGGCTGCGCAAGAAAGTGCAGGGCGCGATGATGAAAAAGGCCGGCGCGGCGGTGGCGAGCGCCAATCGCATCACCTTGCTGCGCGATGCCGACGGCGACGGCGTGGCAGAAGTGCGCACGCAGTTCGTCAGCGGGCTGTTTTCGCCGTTCGGCATGGCGCTGATCGGCGACCGCTTCTATGTCGCCAACGCCGATGCGCTGGTGAGTTTTCCGTACAAGCCCGGCGACACGCATCTCACCGCCAAGCCGACTTTCGTGGCCAATCTGCCCGGTGGCATCAACCATCATTGGACCAAGTCGCTACTGGCCAGCCCGGACGGCAGCAAGCTCTATGTCGGCGTCGGTTCCAACAGCAACGTGGCCGAAAATGGCATGGAAGCCGAGCTCAATCGTGCGGCGATCCTGGAAATCGACCCGGCCACCGGCAGCAGCCGCATCTTCGCCGGCGGCTTGCGCAACCCGGTGGGCACCGCATGGGAGCCGCAGAGCAAATCGCTGTGGGTGGTGGTCAACGAGCGCGACGAAATCGGCAGCGACCTGGTGCCGGACTACCTCACCTCGGTGCGCGACGGCGGTTTCTACGGCTGGCCGTACAGCTACTACGGCCAGCATGTGGACGAGCGGGTCAAACCGCAGAATGCCGAACTGGTGGCAAAGGCAATCAAGCCCGATTACGCGCTCGGCCCGCATACCGCGTCGCTCGGCCTGAGCTTCGCCAGCGGCACCTTGCTGCCCGAGCGTTTCCGCCAGGGCGCCTTCATCGGCCAGCACGGCTCGTGGAATCGCGACCCGCCCAGCGGCTACAAGGTGTTGTTTGTCCCGTTCGCCGATGGCAAACCCAACGGCCCGCCGATCACGGTGCTGGATGGATTCCTGGATGCCGAAGGCAATGCGCAGGGCCGCCCGGTGGGTGTGGCGTCGGACAGTCGCGGCGCACTGCTGGTGGCCGACGATGTGGGCAATGTGATCTGGCGGGTGACGCCGAAGGCGCGTTGAGACGGTCACGTCGATCGCTTGCGCAGACCAGCGGGCACTACCGGTTGCTTATGGGAGACGCAGGTTCCCCGAAGGGCCACTCTCCGTCTCTCATAGCAGGGCGGCCCGAAGGTGGACGAAGGCGATGTGCGCAGCCTGGGTCTACATCGTGTAGAAAACGGTTTGTCGCAGCGCGGCTGACATGCGCCGCAGGCAGCAATTGGAAGCACGCGGCTGGAAACACGCGGCAATTCGAGAGTGCACCCTCGGTTTTTGCCGGAAAATGCGAAGGTCCGCGAGCTGACCGATTTGAGCGGTCGGACGAACTGTGTCCGATCGGCAAAAACAGGGCAAGAGCCCGGTCCAGCCTCGCGCAGCGTGTCGGCGTTGACTGCAGTCGAGGGCGCCTGACGCATGCTTCATCGCATGCGGCAGGGAAGGGTTCCAGGCGCCCGCATCAACTACCTCGTTCCCTTAACGTGGCGCCTCCGGCGAGGCACTGAAGCGGCGGGCATAGCCACGCTCTTCGGTAATGCGGGTGATGTCCTCGTCTGCCATTTCCGGGGCGCCGTACACCGCGTAGGCCACCGTGCCGTCGCCGCGTTCGCCGATCTGGTGCAGACGGTAGCGGGGTCTGCCGGCGCCTGTGTTTTCGGGGTAGTGCATCGGTGGCGGGGTGTCGTCCAGATCCATTTCGCTGTTGTCGACAACTCCTCCTACGAACAAGGCTCGCATCGTGTCTCTCCGTGTGGGCTTGGACCCCAGCCTAGGCGGGCGAATGTTGCGCGCGCATCAATGGTCCGTATACACAATGGAAGGCGCGCGGCGGGCAGCTGGCACACGTCCCTTACAATGACGGCCTGTTCCTGACCCGATGATCCGATGGCTGGCCCGCACGACGCCCCGCTTCAAGCCCTGTTCCTGCCTTTTGCCCAAGGCGCGCTGCCATGGTCGGAAGGACCGGTGTTGTTCCTGCGCGCGCGCGACGGTTTTCCGCTGCGCGAGCAGGCAAGCCCCCAAACGCTGACCTGCGAGCAGAGCTTCCGTCCGTTCGCCGAAGCGCTGGAGCGCAATGGGTGGACCGTGCGCGAAGAAAGCGAGATCGAGGCCGACAGTACGCGCTATGCCCTGGTGCTGGTGCTGCCTCCGCGGCAGCGCGAGGAGGCGCGCGCGCTGTTCGCACGTGCGGTGGCGCTGACTGCGCCCGGTGGCCGTGTGGTGGCCTGCCAGTCCAACAACGAAGGCGCACGCTCGGGGGAAGCCGATCTGCGCCAGCTCACCGGGCTGGCCGGCAGCCTGACCAAGTACCACTGCCGCACCTATTGGAGCGCGCCGCTGCCGGCCGACACCGATGCCGCGCTGCAGGCGCGCTGGGCCGCGCTGGATGCGCCACGCAAGATTCTGGACGGCCGCTTTGTCAGCCGTCCCGGCGTCTTCGCCTGGGATCGCATCGACCCGGCGTCCGCGCTGCTGGTCGAGCATCTGCCGACCACGCTGGCCGGCCATGGCGCCGATCTGGGCGCGGGTTTCGGTTATCTATCGGCCGAAGTGCTGGCGCGTTGTCCCAAGGTCACCGCGCTGGATCTGTACGAAGCCGAGGCGCGCGCATTGACGCTGGCGCGGCGCAACCTGCAGGACATCGCGCATCCGGCGCAGCTGCACTACCACTGGCGCGATGTCACCGCCGGGCTGGTGGCGCAATACGATTTCATCGTCAGCAACCCGCCGTTCCATACGCCGTCGCGTGCCGACCGCCCGGACATCGGACAGCGCTTCATTGCGGTGGCCGCACAGGCATTGCGCCCGGGCGGGCAATTGATACTGGTCGCCAACCGGCACCTGCCTTACGAACAGGTGCTCAACGACAGTTTCGGACAGGTCCGCGTGGCTGCCGAACGCGATGGGTTCAAGCTGATCGCGGCGATCCGCGGCCGCGGAGCGCGCCCATGAAGCTGGTCAAACACATCGCCAATCTCGGCTACGGCAGCCGCAAGCAGGTCACCCAGCTGTTCCGGCAGGGCGCGATCACCGATGCGCAAGGCGAGGTGCTGTATGCCGACGACCAGGTGGAGCACGACGCCATCCGCATCGATGGCGAACCGCTCGACCCGCCAGCGGGCTTGAGCCTGTTGCTGCATAAACCCAGCGGCTACACCTGCTCGACCAAGGACACCGGCCGGCTGATCTACGAATTGCTGCCGCCACGTTTCCGCCTGCGCGCGCCGGTGTTGGCGCCAGTGGGTCGGTTGGACCGCGAGACCAGCGGCATGCTGTTGATGACCGACGACGGCGCGCTGCTGCACCGGATCATTTCGCCCAAATCGGCCCTGGACAAGGTGTATGACATCACCCTGGCCGAGGACCTGCGTGGCGAGGAGGCCGCGCTGTTCGCCAGCGGCAGCTTGCTGTTGGACGGCGAAACCAAGCCGCTGCTGCCGGCCGAGCTGGAGGTGCTTGGCCCACGCCAGGCGCGGCTGACCTTGCACGAAGGCCGCTATCACCAGGTGCGGCGCATGTTCGCTGCCGCCGGTAACCACGTGGTCGCGCTGCACCGCAGCCGCATCGGCGGCCTGTCGCTGGATGGATTGTCGTCGGGGCAATGGCGTGCGCTGGAAGCGAACGATCTTGAGGTGTTGTTCGGCCGCGGCGCTCCGGCATGACCCACAGTGCAGCGCTGCCGTTTCGCCCGCAGGCGGTGATCTTCGACATGGATGGCTTGATGCTCGATAGCGAGCGCGCCATCACGGCCTGTCTGGCGCAGGCCGCCGACGACCAGGATCTGCAGATCGAACCGGCCTTCTGGTTGCGCATGGTGGGCACCGGCGATGCGGCCTGCCGCCGGCTGCTCGGCGAACGGATCGGCGAGGCCGCGGCCGACACCATGCTGGCGCATGCGCAACGGCTGTATGCCGCTGCGGTCGAGCGCGGCATCCCGCATCGGCCCGGCATCATTGCGCTGTTGGACTATCTGGCAGCCCAGCGCATGCCGCGCGCGGTGGCCACTTCCACCCAGCGCCCGCTGGCGCTGCGCAAGCTGGAAGCGGCCGATCTGTTGTGGCGCTTCGATGCCGTGTGCACGGCCAGCGATGTGGTCCATCCGAAACCTGCGCCGGATATCTACCTGCTGGCTGCGCGCACCTTGGCGGTAGACCCTGCGCACTGCCTGGTGCTGGAAGACTCGCCCACCGGCGTGCGTGCAGCATTGGCGGCCGGCATGACACCGATCCAGATTCCGGACCTGCTCGAGCCCGACGCCACCGTGCGTGCGCTCGGCCACCGCATCCTGCCCTCGCTGGGTGATGCGCAACGCTTGCTGGAAGCACGCTTGTCGGGGTGACGGGTTCGGGTGGATACGTCGCGGGGCCAGTTCATGCGCCAACCCGGCTGTGATCACGCAGGCGCTGCCGACCGCCTCGCTGCGCTGTGCCCGCTCCGTGCCGCTGGCGGCCAACCCTCGGGGAAGCGCACTGTGGCGCGCCGATACCGCGTTGCGCGCCTTGCCCACGCGGCCAGCCTGGGCCGCAGCGCACGCCTTGTCTCGACGCGCCACAGGACGCTTCGCACTCACCTCAACGTACATCACACGCTCTACGCGTAGTGCATCTTGCGCGACATGCCACCGTCGACGATGAAATCCTGCCCGGTGACGAAACCGGACAGCTGCGGCGCAAGCAGATACACCGCCAGCTGCGCAATGTCTTCGGGTGTGCCCACGCGCCCGGCCGGGTGCTGTGCATGGTCGCGACGCGACAATTTCGGTGCCCGCCGGCGCTGCGGCGCGCGCCACGCATCGGTGCTGATCCACCCCGGGCTGATGCTGTTGACGCGCACATGCGGTCCTTCGCTCAGCGCCAGCGCGTGGGTAAAGGCCACCAGGCCGCCCTTGGCTGCGGCGTACGCTTCGCTGTGCGGCTCCGATTGCCAGGCGCGGGTGGAGGCGATGTTGACGATCGCCCCACCGGCTGGCGCCTGCCTGAGCGCGGGCAGCGCCTGCTTGCTGCACAGGAAGGCGCCGTGCAGGCTGGACAGCCGGCTGTTCCAGGTGTCCCAGTCCAGTTGCGGCAGTGCTGCGATATGCGGATCGGGCACGCCGGCATTGTTGACCAGACCATCGATGCGCCCGAAGCGCTTGAGCGCTGTGGCGACCAGGCGCGTGGCCTGCGCCTGGCGCGCGGCATCGCAGCGGACGAAAGCGCTACGGCGCGGCAGTGCCCACTCCTGCAGGCAGGCCTTGCCGGCATCGGCATCCAGATCGCCAATCACCACGCTGCCGCCCGCGCCCAGCACCGCCTGGGCAATGCCGCGGCCGATACCTTGCGCCCCACCGGTGACCACCACCACGCGGTCCTGTAGCGGCGACGGGTTCCATGCGGAAACTGCGGGGATCAAGGCCATGGCATGCGGCACGTGGGTGAGGGTGGCGGCACTGTAGCGCGCGGGCTGTCGTCGTCGCAGCAACGTGGAGCGCGGATGAGGATTGGGGCGCACGTGCCATGCGTGCGCTCGATGTCATCCACATTGAACCTGACGGATGCAGGCTGATCCGGGCAGCTGCCCGGGCCGCGTGCGTTCCGCAATGTCCCGGTGCCGCCGGTGCTGCTGCGCCTGCACTCAATCACACGATTGCCCGGTACCACGCGTGTGCAGCGTGCCCGGCGGCATGCGGCGCTCGACCAGTTCGACGCCGAGCACGTGATCCGCATGCGGCTGAAGAACTTCCGCCCTGTTTTATGCCGACGACCTGCGGGCGCAGGTGGCGAAAATCGCACTCGCTGCAGTCCCGGACGGCAGGTGCAGCACTCAGTGCTCTGCACCGTTGAGCACGCGCTCCCAGCCATCGCTGCCCAGGCGTTCGAGCGTCTGGATATTGCGTTCCACAATCACATCCGGATCCGGGAACGCCGCCACCGCACGCTCCACGCTGTCTTCGCGCAACAGGTGCAAGGTCGGGAAGGGCGAGCGGTTGGTGAAATTGGCCACATCGTCCAGCGCCGCGCCTGCGAACTGGTAATCCGGATGGAAGCTGGCCACCTGCAACACGCCTTGCAGGTCCAGCGCTTCCACCGCCGCATCGGCGTTGTCGAGAAAGTCGTTGTAGTCCAGGAAGTCGGTGAGCACGTCCGGATGCACGATCAGCGTGGTGTCGATCTGTTCGGCCGGCGTATCGCGCAGCAGCACCAGTTCCTCGGCCAGTTGTTCCAGCAAGGCTTCGGGCGTGCTGGCATCGCTGAGCACCAGCCGCACCTGTTCCTTGACGTACACCGCCTTGGCGAACGGGCACAGGTTCAATCCGATCACCGCACGTTCGATCCATTTGCGGGTGTCGGCGATCGGATCGGAGGTTGCGGGCGTGGTGGTCATCGTGGCGGCAGCGGGCTGGCGCGCCAGTGTATGCGATCGCCATGCAGCGGACCGCGCGCGTGGTTGGAGGCAGCAGCGGGCGCTAGCGGGGCACCATCGCGACGCTGCCAGCGAGGCGGCAGGTTTCTTCCACCGCGCGCGCAGACCAGCTTGCGCTCACGCATTTAGGCCGTGCGGCGCAGCACGGAGCTGCGCCTGCAAGAACGCGATGGACGCCTGCGCGACGGCGCCGGCCAGCAGGGTCTTGTGCGGGGACCCGATCGCATGCGCGCCGGTGTCGAAGGCCAGCGCCTGCCTGTGTGCCGGCGCAGTGCCCAGCGCTGCGAACATCTGCAGCATCGCCGGCACCGAGGCAACGCCGTCTTCGCGGCCGTCGGCAGCGCGGTAATAGCCTAGAAACACCGGGCAGCGCACGCGTGGCCACGGCGGGTCGGCGGCGATGAGCGCAAACAGGTCACGCAAGGCGCGAAATCCGTCCGGATGAATCGTCTCCGACCAGAACGCACGCGCGGCAGGCGTGCGCGTGCGCGGGTCGATCAACGGCGCCTGCGCGGCGCAGATCTGTTCGAGCAATGCCGGGTCGGCTGGCCGGATGCCGGGTGACCAGGCAACCACGCCGGCCACCGCGTCCGGGTACCGCGCGGCCAGCCACAAACCCAGTGTCGCGCCCATCGACGAGCCGACAATCGCAACCCGCTCGCCCATGCGTTGCGCCTGGGCCAGTGCCTCCAGCGCCGAGGCCTGCAACACCGCCGGTGTAAGCCCCTGCATTGCATCGGCGGCGGTGAGCCCGTGCCCGGGCCAGCGATGCACGTAACCGTTGGCGCCCAGCGCATCGGCCATCTGTTCGGGTAGCGCGCCTGCTTCGCCCGGGCTGGCGCTGAAGCCGTGCAGGTACAGCACCGCCAGCGGCGTGCCGGCGTGCGCGGCATGCTGCCAGTAGGCGCGTGCGGCGTTGCCCGGCTTGAGCTCAGGGGCGTGCATGGCTGGCGTGCCGGGCGAGCAGTGCCAGCAATTCGTGCGCATTGATCGGCTTGGGCAGATAGCCGGCCACGCCCGCCGCGCTGGCGTCGCGCATCGAATCGGTCCGCGTGTCGGCGGTCAGCACGATGATCGGCGGCAGCGCCGACATCGCGTCGCGCGCCTGCCGCAGCGCATCCCAGCCGGACGTGCCCGGCATGTGCAGATCCAGGAACACCAGGTCCGGCGCTGCCTCGCGGATGCGCTGCACCGCGTCGGTGCCATCGACCTGGAAGCTCACCCGATGCCCGGCGCGGGTCAGCAGATTGCCGATCACCAGACGATTGGTATCCATGTCTTCGAAGACCAGGCAATGCAGGGAAGGCACGTTTTCTGCGTGCTGGGCCAGCGCATCGCGCAGCGCGAGCGTATGGCTGCCGGCCGCGGCGCCGGGCAGTTCGAAAATCCAGCGGAAGATGCTGCCACCGGCGGGGTTGTCGCTCACGGTCAGGCTGCCGCCCATCGCATCGGAAACCGACAGCGCGATGTACAGCCCCAGGCCCACCCCGCCTTCGACGCGACTGAAGCCGGTACTGAGCTGAGTGAACGGAGTGAAGATGTAGGCCTTCTGATCGTCCGGTACGCCGATACCGGTGTCGGTGACGGTCACCGCGATGCTCCAGCGCTCCTGCACCTGGGTCGCGTCGATCAGCAGATCCACCGTGCCGCCGGCCGGGGTGAACTTGATCGCATTGATCACCAGGTTGCTGATCACCTGTTCGATGCGGCCTTCGTCGCCCATCACGTGCGGTGCCTGTGGGCTATCGACACGCACATCGAGCGTGACGCCCTTGCTGGACGCTGCGGTGGCGCAGACCGCTTTCACCGTGGTGACCACGTCCAGCAGGTTTAACGGCTTGCGATGCAGCTGCAGGCGTCCGCCGTCGATGCTGGCCACATCCAGCACCTCGTTGACACGATGGCGCAGCGCGGTTGCATTGACGGTCACCGATTGCAGCAGCTCGCGTTGCTGTGCCGGCATTTGCTCGGTTTCGATCAATTGGGCGCAGTTGATCACCGCATTCAGCGGCGTGCGCAATTCGTGACTCATGGTGCTGATGAAACGGCTTTGCGCATCGCGCGAGGCCAGTGCCTGCAGTGCCACTTCCTGCATCGCAAGCACGATCCGCGCCACGAGCAACGGCAGCACGATGATCAGCGCCACGGCATAGACGAAATACGCCGGACGCGACAGCCAATAGCCTGACGGTGCGGTCAACAGCATCAGCACGAAGGTGCTGAGCAACACCGGAAATATCGCGCGTTGCCCGTAACGCGCCACCGCCGCGATGGTGATGAACGGCAAAAATGCATTCAACGACATCAACAGGATGAAGGCCAGGTAGGTCTGGATGCCGATGAACAGCAGGTTCATCGCAAAGCCCATCGCATCGAGCCATTCGCTGGGCGCAATGACACGGCGACGTACCAGCAGCATCCACACCACCGACAGCACCCACAGGCCGACCGCGGTGGGAAAGACATGGTGCGCGTCGGCCACCAGCACCGGTTGCGGCCCGTACAGCCAGCCCAGGCACCACGCGGTGACGATGCTCTGCACGATCACGCGGCCGACGCAGGCGCGATATTCCAGGAACGACTCGAACAGCCGCACCAGTCTGTCGTTGCGCAACTGCCTGGCGGCCAGGATCAGGCCGGGCGCTGCGCGGTTGGGAGTGCTACGCATGAGGGTCCGCATCGTCGGAGGGAAGGGTACGCCGGTACTGCTTGACCAGCAGGCCAGCCGCGTTCGCCACCGCAGTGAAACGCTGCGCAAGCGTTTCGCCCAGCGCGCCATGGCTTGCGGCATCGCGCAACTGGTCGCAGGCCTTCAGCAGTTGCTGCGAGCCGGTCAGCGAGATGGTGTTTTTCAACGAATGGATCTGCTGCAGCGCCTGCGCCTGCGGCGTGCCGGCATCGCCGAGCGTGCAGGTGGCGATGGCATGTTCGATCTCCACCAGGAAGGCATCGGCAAACGCCGCTGCCGCCACCGGATCCAGGTCGGCCATGGTGTGCAGCGTCGAGCCGGTCTCGATGCGTGGTTGCGCATGGGCGGCGGCGTGCCGGGCATGTTCGCCCGCTGCGTTGGCCGGCCCGTGCATGCGCAGGCGTTGCAACAGGCTGGCGAACAGGTCGCGCATGCTCGCAGGCTAGGCCAGTGCGGCGAGGTGACGGGCGCCACCGCGCCGCGTGCCGCGCGCAGGCCGCAGGCGCCACTCCGGCTCACCCGGCCGCACGGCGCGCACGCGCAGCGCCGTCCCGATCGTTGCGGTCACCCCGCCGCACTCAATCGCGGAAGTTGTCGAACTGCAGCGGCAGTTCGAAGTCGGCCTTTTTGAGCAGCGCGATCGCGTCCTGCAGATCGTCGCGCTTCTTGCCGGTGACGCGCAGCTTGTCGCCATTGATCTGCGCTTCGACCTTGAGCTTGGCTTCCTTCAACTTGGCCACCAGCTGCTTGGCCTGCTTCTGCTCGATGCCTTGCTTGACGGTCACTTTCTGCCGCGCGCCGGCCAGGTTGGTTTCCACCTCGCCAAACTCCAGGCAGCGGATGTCGATGCCGCGCGCCAGCAACCGCGCGCGCAGGATGTCGGTCATCTGCTTGATCTGGAAATCGCTGGGCGCGGACTGGTTGATCACCTTGCCGTCTTCCAGCTCGAACTTGGCCTGGACTCCCTTGAAGTCGAAACGTGTGTCCAGCTCGCGGTTGGCCTGATCCACCGCATTGGTCAGTTCGTGCTTGTCCACTTCGGACACAACGTCGAAGGAAGGCATGCAAAGCTCCTGCAATTGAAAAACAGCCGCCATTCTAGGCCATCGTGCCGGCCCGGCCGTCATGCGGGCCTTGGCGGGCGTGCCAGTGCCGCGGCGATAATGCGTGCATGCCCACCACCCGCTCCCCGCTTCCCGCCATCGCCTGGATGGTGGCCGCCGTGGCCTGTTTCTCGCTGATGGACGCGGGAATGAAGCTGCTCTCGGCGCATTACCCGCCGCTGCAGGTCACCTTGTTGCGCGGCGCCGCCTCGTTGCCGTTCGTGCTGGTGTGGGTGTTCGCCACTGCCGGGCCGCGCGCGATCGTGCCGGTGCGCTGGGGCCTGCACCTGCTGCGCGGGGTGCTGGGCATGGTGATGATCGGCTGCTTCGTCTTCGGCATCAAACGCATGCCGTTGTCCACCGCCTACACGCTGTATTTCGTGGCGCCGCTGCTGGTGGCCGCGCTGTCGGTGCCGCTGCTGGGCGAGCACGTCGGCCCGCGCCGCTGGACCGCGATCGGCATTGGCCTGGTCGGGGTGATCGTGGTGCTGCGCCCGGGCGTGGACGGGCTGATCTCGCTGCCCGGGCTGATGGTGCTGCTGGCCGCCACCGCCTATGCCGTCGCGGCCATCACCGTGAGCCTGCTGACCCGCACCGACACCCCGCAGGCCATGGTGGTGTGGTTCTTGCTGTTCATGGCCATTGGCGCCGGGTTGCTGGCCATCCCCGGCTGGGTGCCCCTACAGGCCGGGCACGCCGGGCTGATTGCCGGCATGGGCCTGGCCGGTGCGCTGGGCCAGGTTGCGCTGACCCAGGCCTTCATGCGCGGCGAGGCCTCGATGATCGCCCCGCTGGAATACACCGGTCTGGTCTGGGTGATCGGCTGGGATTGGCTGCTGTGGCAGACCCTGCCCGACAGCTGGACCTGGACCGGCGCCGGCATCATCGTCGCCAGCGGGCTGTATTTGTTGCGCCGGGAGCGGATACGCCAGGCGGACAGGCCGTTGCCGCTTGAGAGGCCGTGAGGACGGGATTTGGGATTCGGGATTCGGGATTCGGGATTCGCAACAGCCGAAGCGCCGTGGCCTTTGCGAATCCCTGGCGGCCGTGATTCGGGATTCGCGATTCGGGATTGGCAACAGCGGGGCCGCCGTGGCCTTTGCCAATCCCCAATCCCCAATCCCGATGGTAGGCTTCACGACCCCCCAACCGGCCACGCGCGGTGATCCAGTTTCAGCGCCTGCACAAGTCCTATTCCGTCGACGGTCGCCAGATCGTGGCGCTGCATCCGCTCGATCTGCGGATCGGCCCGGGTGAGGTGTTCGGCATCATCGGCCATTCCGGTGCGGGCAAATCCACGCTGATCCGGCTGATCAACCGGCTGGAAGAGCCCAGCGGCGGTCGTCTGCTGATCGGCGACGAGGACGTGACCGCGCTGGACGGCCAGGGCCTGCGCGCCTTGCGCCGCCGCATCGGCATGATTTTCCAGCACTTCAACCTGCTGTCCTCGCGCACCGTGGCCGGCAATGTCGCCTTCCCGCTGGAACTGGCCGGCACGCCGCGTGCCGAGATCGATGCGCGCGTGGCCGAGCTGCTTGCCCGGGTCGGGCTGCAGGAGCACGCCAACAAGTATCCGGCGCAACTATCGGGCGGGCAGAAGCAGCGCGTAGGCATTGCGCGCGCGCTGGCCACCCGCCCGCAGATCCTGCTGTGCGACGAGGCCACCAGCGCGCTGGACCCGCAGACCACCGCCTCGGTGCTGCAGCTGCTGGCGCAGATCAATCGCGAGCTCGGCCTGACCATCGTGCTGATCACCCACGAGATGGATGTGATCCGCCGTGTCTGCGACCGCGTCGCGGTGCTGGACGCCGGCAAGCTGGTGGAAACCGGCCCGGTGACCGAGGTGTTCCTGCATCCCAAACACGCCACCACCCGGCGCTTCGTTTCCGAAGCCGAACATGTGGACGAAGCCGAGCTGCACCGCGATTTCGCCGCAGTCGGCGGACGCATCGTGCGGCTGACCTTCCTGGGCAACGGTACCTACGAACCAGTTCTGGGCCGCATCGCTCGCGAAACCGGGGTGGACTACAACATCCTGTCCGGGCGGGTGGATCGCATCAAGGACACGCCCTACGGCCAGCTCATCGTCGCCCTGACCGGCGGCGACCAGAACGCTGCACGCGCCGGTTTCGTCGCCGCCGGCGTGCAGGTGGAGGATCTGCGCGTATGACCCCAATCGTTGCTGCCGCCGGTGGTTTCTTCCGTAATCTCGATGCCGCCAAGTGGGGCGACATCGGCCAGGCCACCCTCGATACCTTGCTGATGCTGGCCGGTGCGTTGCCGCTGACATTGCTGATCGGCCTGCCTCTGGGCGTTGCGCTGTTCCTGTGCGGCGCGCCGCAGTTGCGCCGGCGCCCGGTGCTGTACGGCGCGCTCGCGGCGCTGATCAACCTGCTGCGCTCGGTGCCCTTCATCATTTTGATGATCGCGATGATCCCGCTCACGCTGATGCTGATGGGCACTTCGCTCGGCGTGCGCGGTGCGATCCTGCCGCTGGTGGTCGGCGCCGCGCCGTTTTACGCACGCCTGGTGGAAACCGCGCTGCGCGAAGTCGACCGCGGGATCATCGAAGCCAGCCAGGCAATGGGCGCCACTACCCGGCAACTGGTGCTGCGGGTGCTGTTGCCCGAAGCGCGCCCCGGCCTGATCGCCGGCGCCACCGTGACCACCATCGCGCTGATCGGCTTCACCGCGATGGGCGGTGCGATCGGTTCCGGCGGCCTGGGCGATGTGGCCTATCGCGAGGGCTACCTGCGCTCGCACTCGGACGTGGCACTGATCACCGTCATCGCCTTGCTGGTACTGGTGCAGGTGCTGCAGATGCTGGGCGACCGCCTGGTGGCGCATTACAGCCGGCGCTGAGCCGGTGCGCGGCCGTTGGGGCGCACGTGACCCAACAGCTGCATCGCCGCCCCGTTCGCACCGCGCGGTGCATCGCTGCCACACGCCGCGTCTGGTAGGTTGAGCGCCTGCGGCAGGTCCGCATTCCTCCTCCCACGGATCCCTACATGAGCACATTCGCGTTTCGTTCCCTCCTGGCGGCAGCCACGCTGGCATTGGCGTCCTGTGGTGGCGGTGGCGGCAGCGGCGGCGACACCCTGACCGTGGCCGCCACGGCCGTGCCGCATGCCGAAATCCTGGAAGTGGTCGAACCGCTGCTGGCCAAGCAGGGCGTCAAGCTCGATGTACGGGTGTTCAACGACTACGTGCAGCCCAACGACCAGGTCGTGCAGAAGCAGATCGACGTCAACTACTTCCAGACCGAGCCCTATCTGGATGCGTACAACCGCGACCGCAAGAGCCAGCTGGTCACCGTCGTCGGCGTGCATATCGAGCCCTTCGGTGCCTATTCGCGCCGCTTCAAGGCGCTGGCCGAGCTACCCACCGGCGCCGATGTGGTGATCCCTAACGACCCGAGCAACAACAGCCGCGCGCTGATCCTGCTCGACAAGGCCGGGGTGATCAAACTCAAGGACCCGAGCAACGCCCTGTCCAGCCAGCGCGACATCGTCGAAAACCCCAAGCAACTCAAATTTCGCGAACTCGATTCGGCCATGCTGCCGCGCGTCCTGGACCAGGTCGATCTGGCGCTGATCAACACCAATTACGCGCTCGACGCCGGGCTTAATCCCACCCGCGATGCGCTGGCGATCGAAAGCAAGGACTCGCCGTACGTCAACTTCCTGGTGGCGCGCGCCGACAACAAGGACGATGCGCGCGTGCAGAAACTGGCCAAAGCGCTGACCAGCCCGGAAGTGAAAGCCTTTATCGAGCAGAAGTACAAGGGCGCGGTGCTGCCGGCGTTTTGAGTGCGGTCAGCGGCGCTTTTACACCCAGGCGTCTTCACCACGACTTGTAGTAATAGATGCCATCGGCCGTCATGACCAGGTTGATGGCATTCTCCTCGCCGTTGCGATCGCTCATGCTGGGGTGCAGCTTGGCGCCTACGATATTGAAGTCGTGCCCGAGCGCCAGCAGGTCTCTCTCGATTTCGAAGCTGCCCAGCTCGTCTTGGTTGGAGATCATGCCGCCTACCAGGAATATGTCGGGCTTACGCACGCCTTCTTCGCGCATATCGTCGCGGATTTCGGAAAGTGCATCTTGTGCATCCTGTATCCCCGAATAATGCAGCAGGCCCAGGATGTCGTGGCCGCGAGGATTCTTTCCTTTCGCACAAATGCAGACGCATGAAGACAAACCGTGCGTGCCGATCGAATCAAATCCATCTTGCGCAAGATTGATGACGACACATGCGTCCATATCCACATCCATTGTCCGGCTGGCTTGGATATCGCGTACAGACCGGACGGCGCGGATGTGGGGCGTGCAAAAGAGTGCGGCGTATTGTCGTTCCAGATCGTGAAATGGCTGGATCTGCTCCCGGGTAAAGCCGTCCGGGATGGCGAATGCGTCGCTGCCGCATGGGCGCGCACGGCTGCCGGCCCGTGCGCCATCGCCATCGCCCGCGGTGTCGGCAACACGCTTTCTGGGTCGTTGGCGCGGCAACCCCTGGCAGTCGGGGTGGGGCGCAGGCCATTGCGCAATCCCGTCGGCTGGATCGGCCGACGGCGGCGGCTCCGCGGCGTAAGCGGTGCTGGTAGATGTGTCGGGTCTGATGGAAGCCGGCTTCATGGAGTCAGGGCCGCCCGCGATACACGTCTGGATCCTCGCATCGCCCCTGCATGAGGGCACGCCCGCTGCCGAACCGATGGGGCTGGAAAACGAAGTGTTCTGCTTGGACGAAAACGGATGCGCGAGGCCTGCTTCTTCGAACATCGCGTCTTGATCGCCTGGAAGCGCGCCGGTACCTGGATCAACAGCCCAACGATCCAGTTGCAGCTCGCCAGGCGGGTGTCCCGTTCTTGCCAAACGGCGCCCAGATCGTAGCTCTGCGACAACGTTGCCGAGGATGTCTCCGTGGTCGCTACCGATCTTCGGCAGGACGCGCTCGATCCTTCCCAATACGTATCACGTTGGCGCGTTCGCCCCGAGCCGAGCGCGTTCGCCGTGCTGCAGATGGGCGCAATTGGCACCGAACACGCGCTGCTGCACGTATACGTAGTAGCGTCATCGGCCATCTTTCTACGGCAGTCTCCCGATGCCTTTGCTGCTTGCCATTCCGCTGGCTGTGATCATTGCCCTGGCAGTGTTCGTGGTGGTGTTCCCGTTGTCGCTGCTGCAGCGCTTCCGCATGGGTACTGCACGTCGTCAGGCGCGTGGATGGCTGCTGCTGATCAACCTGGTGTCGGCGGGCATCTCCAGCGTGCTGTTTGTGATCTTCAGCTTGATCGCGGCGGCGTTCTGGCCCGGCGCGATCAGCCATGCCGCATTCGGCTGGGCCTGCGGGTTGGCGCTGGGCGCGTTGGCGTTGCGCCTGACACGCTTCGAACGCACCACGCAAGGCCTGTTTTACCGGCCCAATCTGTGGCTGGTGCTGGGCTTGACCGCGTTGGTCGTGGTCCGGGTGATCGCCGGGATGGTGCAGGGCTGGCGTAGCGCCTGGCAGGGGGTGGCCTGGCCAACCGACGGGTGGCTCAGTCATGCCAGCCTGCTCGGCGCTGCCGGCGTCTTGCTCGGTTATGCGCTCGCCTATGCCACCTTGCTGTGGTGGCGCTGGCGCAGCGCACGTTTGCGCGGCAGCGTTTATTGGCGGTGAGGGCGTTTGAAAGCGCGCGCCAGGCGATTGTGTTCGACGCATGCACGGGGGTGTCGACGCATGCAGGTGCACGGAGTTGCAGACGCATTGGAAGCGATGAAGCAGAGTCGGAGGCAAATAGTCACGCCACTATTCGCATTCGTACCGGAGAGCTGACACGGCACCTTAGGCCTCGGTCGTAACGGCCCGCAACCCACATCTCACACGCCACGCACAAAAAACGGGCCTTTCGGCCCGTTTTTTCTTCAACCAACGCCCTGATGGGCAGCGGTCTGCTTAGAAGCGCGCACCGATGCCGAAGCCAACGGTCCACGGATCCAGTTCCAGCTCGCTGCCGGTACCCTGGCCACCCACGCGCAGTTCCGGACGCGAACGCATGTAGCGGGCGTCGGCACGTGCGAACCAGGTGGAATTGATGTTCATGTCCACACCAACAGTGCCGATGACGCCCTTGGCGGTGCTCAGGCCCACGTGGTCGCCGGTGGTCGACGCCGCGTCGATCTTTTCGTTGCTGAAGTTCGACTCGTAGTAGCCCACGCCCACGAACGGACGGAACACGTTGTCCGCTTCGCCGAAGTGATACTGACCGCTGATGGCGATCGGCTGCTGCTCGACGGTACCGACCTTGCCCACGCCATCGGCGTTGACGCGGTGGTTGAACTTGTCGGCGGCGCCCCACAGTTCAACGGCCCAGTTGTCGTTGATGTAGTAGCTGGCGCTCAGCGTCGGTGCCGGGCCGCCATCGACGTCCAGGCCCGGCGCCGGGTTGTTCTTGGGGTTCAGCAGCGCCACGCCACCGACCACGGCCCAATGCTTGCCAGAAGCGGTATCGCCGCTGGTGGACATCGTGCTGGAAGAAGTCGAGGAGGTGTCGCCGGTATAGGTGGTGTCCTGCGCGAACGCGGACGGTGCAATCGCAAGTGCAGATACAGCAGCCAGGCTCAGGATGGAAATGGAACGCATGAGGGTCTCCTCGTCTTGTTGTTGGGCCCGTGGAGTGGGCCGCGCCAAAACTATTCCTAAAAATCTGAATCCACGCCCACCTGCGGCCCGCTAAAATTTCGTTTGTTCAGGAATTCCCCCAAGAAGGCCGTCGTTACGTCATGCAGTCTGAAAAAGACATTCACGCAGATGCGATTGCCGTGACGAAAAAACACCTCAGCCAAGGCTTGCCAGCGCACGTTCGCAGCGATTGCAGGGTGTTGCTGCTTGGTTCGATGCCCGGTGTCGCGTCACTGGAAGCCGCGCGTTACTACGCGCATCCACGCAATCGTTTCTGGCCGCTGATGCATGCCCTATTGGGCATTGATGCGGCCGCAAGCTATGCATTGCGCTTGCAAGCATTGCTCGACTATCGCGTGGGCCTGTGGGACGTCATCGGCCAATGCGAGCGGCGCGGCAGTCTGGATACGTCCATTGTGGCGGCGAGCATCGTGGTCAATCCGCTGCCCGCGTTGCTGGCCACGCTGCCGCAGCTGCGCATGGTGGCCTGCAATGGCGCTGCGGCAGCACAGGCCTGGCGCCGGCATGTACAGCCGCGGCTATCGGCGCAGCTTTGCGCGCTGCCAGTCGTCGCGTTGCCATCCACCAGCCCGGCCAATGCGGCCTGGTCGCTGCCGCGGCTGGCCGCAGCCTGGCAGCCGCTGTGCGATGCGCTGCGCTAGCCGAGGTAAGACAACGCGAGGTCGATATGGAATGCCAGCGTCGCAGTGACCGCGCCGCCGTCGCGATGCCGCCGCACTGATCGTTGACGTACGCTGCCCGCCTGCGGTCGACACCCGCGCTGCGCGCGTGGCGGCCATTGGCCAGAAGTCATGCCAGCCTCCGGCACAGGTCTGCGTGCCACAGGCGCAGGCATGCTGCAGCCGGTCCGCAACGGAGTGGCGAGATGGCGATCAAACACGCAATCACGATGGCAGCAGCTGCGCTGTTCGGGCTGTTGAGCGGCGCAGGGGTGGCCGCTGCCAAGGACCAGGACCTGCACTGCGAGGTCAGCAGCGATTACGACCTCACGCTCAACGCCCGCAGCCTGATCCTGATCCGCGAATCCGGCACGCCGCAGCGGCTGGTGATGCGCCAGGGCGCCCTGTTCGTCGACGACCGCTGGGTGGCATTGAGCGAAGACGATCGCGCCCGCCTGCTCCAGTTCGAGCGCCAGACCCGCGATGTGGTGCCGCTGGCGCAGGCAGTCGGGCGCGAAGCGGCCGATATCGCAGTCACCGCATTGGGCGAGGTGGCCGCCGGCTTTAGTCGCAGCCCCGACGCCACGCGCGCGCAGTTGGCAAACGTGCGCGAGAAGATCGATGTGCGCTTGAAGCAGAGCTTCAGCAAGAGCCAGCTGACCCCGATCGATATCGACGACGACATCGGCGCGCTGGTGGCCGAGCTGCTGCCGCAGCTGATCGGCGATGTGGTGGCCGGCGCGGTGCAGTCCGCGATCACCGGGAATGACGTGCAGCTGCGTTCGCTCGATGGCATGGAGGCGCGCATCGAGCGCCTGGTCGAGCCGCAGGCGCGTGCACTGCGGCCACGCGCGCACCAGTTGTGCCAGCGCCTGGAAGCGCTCGATGCGCTGGACAATGCGCTAGCGTATCGTTTGCCGTCGGGCGAGCCACTGCAACTGTTGCGGGTCGATCGGCGCGTGGCGAAATGATCGGCATACGCACGCATGCGGACGCTGCATCCCGCCGGGCGCGCGATTTTTTGCACGGCAATGGTTGGCGCTGCGGCCCGCAGCCGGCCACAATAGCGGTTTCCCCATTCTGTTGCCGGAGTTCCCCGTATGGCCGAAATCAAGGAAGCACTTGTCCCCGATATCGGTGACTACAGCGACGTCCCGGTAATCGAGGTGCTGGTGTCCGTCGGCGATACGGTCAGCAAGGACCAGAGCCTGGTCACGCTGGAATCTGACAAGGCCACCATGGAAGTGCCTTCGTCGGTGGCGGGCGTGGTCAAGGAACTCAAGGTCAAGGTCGGCGATTCGCTCTCGCAGGGCGCGCTGGTGGCGTTGATCGAAGTGGCCGATGCCGGCGCCGAGACCGCCAAGCCCGCCGCTGCCGCGGCGCCCGCCGCACCGGCCAAGGCGGCGCCCGCCGCCGCCCCGGCACCGGCCGCCAAGGCCGAATCTGCTGCGCCAGCGGCTTCCTCGGACGGCGGCCTGATCGAAGCGCGCGTGCCCGATATCGGCGACTACACCGACATCCCGGTGATCGAGGTGCTGGTGGCCGTGGGCGATACCGTCGCCAAGGACCAGAGCCTGGTCACGCTGGAATCGGACAAGGCCACGATGGAAGTCCCGTCCTCGGCCGCCGGTGTGGTCAAGGAACTCAAGGTCAAGGTCGGCGACACGCTCTCGCAGGGCAATGTGGTGGCGATCATCGCGGCCAGCGATGGCGGCACCGGTGCGGCGCAGTCGCCGGCCAAGCCCACCACCGACACCGCCGAAACCGCGGGCAAGGTCGAGCCGGTTGCCGTCCCGGCCGAGCCGGACAAGCTGGCCCAGCGCGAGATCGCGCAGGTGCAGGGCGCGCGTTCCGGCGCCGGCACGCAGGCAGCGCAAGGCGGCCAGCCGTCCGCGGGCAACCCGAGCAGCCCGCCGGTGACCTTCGATGCCGACAGCGTGCTGCCGTCCAAGGTGCCGTACGCCAGCCCGGTGGTGCGCGTGTTCGCACGCGAATTGGGCGTGGACCTGAACCAGCTCAAGGGCAGCGAAAAGGGCGGCCGCATCACCCGTGAAGACGTGCAGCGGTATGTGAAGGCTGCACTCAGCGGTGGCGCACCGGCCGCAGCCGGCGCTGCGCCTGCCGGTGGCGGCAACGGCCTGAACCTGCTGGCCTGGCCCAAGGTGGACTTCAGCAAGTTCGGCGAGACCGAAACCCAGCCGCTGTCGCGCATCAAGAAGATTTCCGGTGCCAACCTGGCGCGCAACTGGGCCATGATTCCGCACGTCACCCAGTTCGAGTCGGCCGACATCACCGACCTGGAAGCCCTGCGCGTGGCGCTCAACAAGGAAAACGAGAAGGCCGGCATCAAGCTGACCATGCTCGCCTTCCTGGTCAAGGCCAGCGCCGCGGCGCTGAAGAAGTTCCCCGAGTTCAACGCCTCGCTGGACGCGGCCGGCGAGAACCTCACCCTGAAGAAGTACTTCCACATCGGGTTTGCGGCCGATACGCCCAACGGCCTGGTGGTGCCGGTGATCCGCGATGTCGACAAGAAGGGCGTGCTGCAGATCGCGCAGGAAAGCGGCGAGCTGGCCAAGAAGGCGCGCGACGGCAAGCTGGGCCCGGCCGACATGAGCGGCGGCTGCTTCTCGATCAGCTCGCTCGGCGGTATCGGCGGCACCGCGTTCACCCCGATCATCAATGCGCCGGAAGTGGCGATCCTGGGCGTATCCAAGTCGGCGATGCAGCCGGTGTGGAACGGTAAGGAGTTCGCGCCGAAGCTGATGCTGCCGTTGTCGCTGAGCTATGACCACCGCGTCATCGACGGCGCCCTGGCAGCCCGTTTCACCACCTACCTCAGCCAGGTGCTGGCCGACATGCGTCGCGTCCTGCTGTGAGGGCCGCGCTGCTGACCATCGCCGCGCTCGGCGTGCTGCCGTGGGCAAACGCGGCCGCACGCGAATGCGAGAGCACGCTCGGCCGCGGCTGGCCGCCGGCCGTGGGCAACTACGGCACTGCCGTGACCACGTTGCTGGATGGCGGCACCAAGCCGGCCTTGTCGTTGCTGACGCTGCCCACACGTGGGGTAGAGAGCGCGGTGTCGCTGGTGCCGGGCAAGGAAGGCGCCGACTGGACCCTGCGGCATAGCCGCGCCGACGAGCGCGTCTACAGCTGGGTCAGCCAGACCGACCGCGGCAGCGTGCAGTTCCGCACCGAGCAGACCCCGGAAACGGTCGAGGTCCCGATCCCGGCGCCGTTGGCCAAGCGCCTGGTCAGCAACTGGACCAACACGCTGACCCAGCTCGCACCGAACGGACGCACCGCGCCGGTGAGCGAGGGCGAAGTGCTCTCGTTCCAGGTCGATGGCGTGCGCTACAGCGGCGCGCGCCCCAGCTGCGGTGCCGGCGAGTTGCTGCTGAAACAGGCCGCGCTGCTGATCGAAGCCAGCGAAGGCAAGGAAAAGAAGCGCGACAAGCGCTGGACCCAAATCGAATCGTCGCTGGATGAACTCCAGCAGACGCTTGCCGGCACGGCCGGTTGAGCTACAGGAGAAGCAAATGGCGGTCATTGAAATCAAGGTTCCCGACATCGGCGATTACAGCGATGTCCCCGTCATCGAAGTGCTGGTCGCCGTTGGCGACAGCGTGGCCAAGGACCAGGGCCTGGTAACGCTGGAATCGGACAAGGCCACGCTGGAAGTGCCGTCCTCGGCGGCCGGTGTGGTCAAGGAACTCAAGGTCAAGGTCGGCGACACCCTGTCCGAAGGCGCGCTCGTGCTGCTGCTCGAAACCGAAGGCGAGGCTGCCGCGCCGGCCAAGGCCGAACCCAAGGCTGCCCCGGCCGCTGCAGCGCCTGCCGCCGCACCGGGCAGCAAGCCGCCGGTGACGCCGTCGCACCGTGCCCCGGCCGAGCCGGCCGCGCCCAAGCCGGCGCTGGCCAGCGGCAAGCCGGCCGACATCGAATGCAAGATGGTGGTGCTCGGCGCCGGCCCCGGCGGCTACACCGCTGCGTTCCGCGCGGCCGATCTGGGCCTGGAGACGGTGCTGATCGAGCGCTACGCCAGCCTGGGCGGTGTCTGCCTCAACGTCGGCTGCATCCCGTCCAAGGCGCTGCTGCATGCCGCCGCGGTGATCGACGAAGTGGCCCATGCCGGCGACTTCGGCGTGGACTTCGGTCAGCCCAAGATCACCCTGGACAAACTGCGCGAGTACAAGGAAAAAGTGGTCGGCAAGCTCACCGGCGGCCTGGCCAGCATGGCCAAGCAGCGCAAGGTGCGCACCGTCACCGGCGTGGCCAGCTTCGTCTCGCCCAATGAGCTGGAAATCGTCGGCGACGACGGCAAGACCCAACTGCTGCGCTTTGAGCACTGCATCATCGCCGCCGGCTCGCAGGCGGTGAAGCTGCCCAACTTCCCATGGGACGACAAGCGCGTGATGGACTCCACCGACGCGCTGGAGCTGCACGACATTCCCAAGACCCTGCTGGTGGTCGGCGGCGGCATCATCGGCCTGGAAATGGCCACGGTGTACAGTGCGCTCGGCAGCAAGGTCACCGTGGTCGAGTTCATGGACCAGCTGATGCCGGGCGCCGACAAGGACCTGGTCAAGCCGCTGGCCGATCGCCTGAAAAAGCAGGGCGTCGAGGTCCATCTCAAGACCAAGGCCACCGACGTCAAGGCCGACAAGGCCGGCATCACCGTGTCCTTCGAAGCGGCTGTGGAAGGCGAAAAGCCCGGCCTGCAGGCCACCACGTACGACCGCGTGCTGGTCGCCGTGGGCCGTAGCCCGAACGGCAAGAAGATCGGTGCGGAAAAGGCCGGCGTCACCGTCACCGAGCGCGGCTTCATTCCGGTCGATCGGCAGATGCGCACCAACGTGCCGCACATCTTCGCCATCGGCGACATCGTCGGTAACCCGATGCTGGCGCACAAGGCCACCCACGAGGGCAAGCTTGCCGCCGAAGTGGCTGCCGGCGAGAAGAAGGAATGGGTGGCGCGGGTGATCCCGTCGGTGGCCTACACCAACCCGGAAATCGCCTGGGTCGGCGTCACCGAGACCGAAGCCAAGGCCAAGGGCCTGAAGGTGGGCGTGGCCAAGTTCCCGTGGGCCGCCAGCGGCCGCGCGATCGGCATCGGCCGTACCGAAGGTTTCACCAAGCTGATCTTCGATGAACAGACGCATCGCGTGATCGGCGGCGCCATCGTCGGCGTGCATGCCGGCGACCTGCTGGCTGAAATTGGCCTGGCGATCGAAATGGGTGCCGAGGCCGAAGACATCGGCCACACCATCCACGCGCACCCGACCCTGAGCGAGTCGGTCGGCATGGCCGCCGAGGTCTACGACGGCACCATCACCGATCTGTACATCCCCAAGAAGAAGTGACGCCGCTCCGCACGACCGTGCCGCCACGTGTGGCACGGTCGCCGCGGTGGTGACGCCATGCACGGAGGTCGCCGTGGGGCAGGGCAATCTGTGTCCCGAACTGCAGGCGCTGCTGCAGCGCGAATTGGCCGGCGGCAACCGTATCGCCGAGCCGCCGCGGAGGACCGACTGGCCCCATCCGGGCTCGGTGTTCGTCTCGCTGAAGCGCGACTTGCGCAGCGACGTGGCGTCGCTGCCGGCGACGGTGCAGCATGCGATCTGCACCGATCCGCACTACGGGTGGCACGACGAGTGCTACTGCATCACGCACCAGCATCTGTTGGTAGCGGGTGCGACCAAGCCGCCCTGAGCCTGTGTCCGCTGCTGCCCTGTGGCCGGCGCCGCGTCGGTGACGTGCCACGCATCCGTCAAACGACAAAACCCCGCATCGCTGCGGGGTTCTGCATGAAGCTGCTTTTCGGGTCCCGGGTCCCGGGTCCCGAGAGGATCAGAACGCGAACGTCACGCCTGCCACCGGGCCCTTGAACTCCTGCTTCAGGCCGACCAGGCCGTCGCTGCCCTCGCGGTCCACGTCCAGCTTGAACCAGTCGTAGCCGGCGAAAATGCCGAAGTTCTTGGTGAAGCGGTATTCGGCAATCGCGTTGGCGCGGCTCAGGTCGCCATCGTAGTCGCCGAAGTCGCCCCAACTGGTGTTGAGGTACTGGCCCTGCACATTGAACAGCCAGTGTTCGCTGGGACGCGCGGTGAAGCGGATACCGACGACCGGCGCAACGCCGTCTTCGCTTTCGTCCAAGACGTCGCCACTGAACAGCGTGCCCAGATCGGCGTAGGCATTGGCCTCGACCTTGGCGTACTCGGCACCAATCTGCAGGCCCAGGCTGAATTCCGGAGAATCGATCACCGAGTAGTCGTACACGAAAGTGGCGACCTGGTACTTCAGCTCGCCCTTGATGAAGCTGCCGGACGGCACGGTCACGCCGCCGGCGCTCAGATCCTGGCTCAGGGTCTCGCGGCGATCCTTGTCGTACTTGAAGTAGTCGAAGATCAGGCGCTGGCGGGTGCTGATGCGGAACACGCCATCCACGCGCGGCTCCCATTCCTTGCCGCCCAACTTGAAATCTTCGTTGACCGAGACATTGTTGCCGGCCAGCAGGGTGTTGCCGCGCAGGGTGTTGTCGTTGTCGACATTCATCGCGCCAAGGCGGAGCTGGAAGCGATCATCGGTGTCTTCGGCGTGTGCGGGCGCGACATAGGCGACGGCCAGGACGCACGGGATCGCCAGTGCGAGGAGGTGTTTCATGGGGGCTCCGAATTCTTGGAATGGTCAGGCGGTTCGGCCTGTGCAGCGCATAGTCGATAAGCGCGCGTCTTTCAAAAGTGAAGGGGCCGTCCAGTGGGCGTGAAGGCGGCCGTAGCAATCGGACAAAACGGTCCGCTTTGCTAATTCTTTGGTGGAGTCACGGAACACGTGCAGCGGCGCTGCCAAGGGTCGTTCGGAGGCAACGCAAACCAGGAAATCGATTGGACCGCCGATGGGAAGGTCGCAGGGTGCGACAAAATGCGTACAAAAGCAGGAGCCCCGGTCTCCCAGGGCTCCCAGACGCGGCCTGCGGCGCTACCTTTCGACGAGGATGTGCAGGCCTCGCAAGTTCTGACCGCTGGTTTGTGGCAAAGTTCCCACCCGCGACGGGGGCAGCCATGTGGTGCGTTGCAGCAAGCGATGACCTCTGCCGGTTGTCTCGCAATTTGTCCCATTGCTATACTTTCGCGGCTCGACGAGGCGCAGCTGCGCTTCCCACTCATTCACACGTAAGGTAACCGTAGTGCTGAACTCCGTTGACGCGGGTCGGCGGTTGATGCTGCGCGCTGCGGTATATCCGCTTGCCGCCGTAGCTATAACCAGTCTGGGGTTGCTGTTGGTCGGTCCCCGTTACGCTGCCGGTCTGGCATTGACCGGATTTGCGACGGTGCTGGGCGGTTGGGTTGCGGCACGTACCGCGCTAGGTGGCGGTATCCAGGCAGCGGGCATCGCCATGGTGCGGCTGATCCTGGCGATGGTGCTGAAGTGGGTGTTGGTTTTCGTGGCGCTGGCGCTGGGCTTCGGCCTGTGGCGGCTGCCTCCTCTGGCTTTGTTGGCGGGTATCGCCATCGGGCTGATTTTTCAGGTTCTGGCTCTGGCCAGGCGTTGATTCGAACTTAAAGGGCTCCGGACACATGGCGGGCGAGGCAGCAACACCTACCTCCTATATCCAGCATCACTTGCAGAACCTGATCGTTCCGGTTCGCGATGGTGGCGGCACGTTTTGGACCATCCACCTCGACACCCTGATCATGGCGGTGTTGATGGGCCTGGTCATGGTCCTGGCGTTCTGGACGGCGACCCGCAATGCCACGGCCGGCGTGCCGGGCAAGTGGCAGGCGTTCGTGGAAATCTGCCTGGAGTTCGTCGACCGCCAGGCCAAGGACACCTACCACGGCAGCAGCAAGCTGGTGACGCCGATCGCGATCACCATCTTCTTCTGGATCCTGTTGATGAACCTCATCAAGATGATCCCGGCCGATTTCATCGCCATTCCGCTGGGTTGGGCCGGCGTGCACGCCTGGAAGCCGGTGCCGACCGCCGACGTCAACGCCACCTTGGGCATGTCGATCAGCGTGTTCTTCCTGATGATCGTGTTCTCGCTGCGCTCCAAGGGCGTGGGCGGCATGACCAAGGAATTCCTGACGGCGCCGTTCGGCAAGTGGATGATGCCGTTCAACCTGCTTTTGAACATCGTCGAGTGGCTGAGCAAGCCGATTTCGTTGGCGATGCGACTGTTCGGCAACATGTTCGGCGGCGAGATCGTCTTCCTGCTGATCTGGGTGCTGGGCGGTGCAGGCATCGCCGGCATGGTTGCTGGCGGCGCATTCGGCCTGGGCTGGATGCTGTTCCACCTGCTGGTGATTCCGCTGCAGGCCTTCATTTTCATGATGCTGTCGATCGTGTACCTGAGCCTGGCTGAAGACAGTCACTGAGTTTGCGTCACCCTTCATCTGCTTTATTCCGCTTCATCCATCACCCTTAGAAACTTTCGTTCGGAGATCACCATGTACCTCGCCGTCCTGACCAACCTCGCTCAAGTCCAGAGCTCCACCGTCCTCGCCGTCGGCATCATGATCGGCCTGGCCGCGCTGGGTGCCGGCCTCGGTCTGGCCATCATGGCTGGCAAGTTCCTGGAATCGGCTGCGCGCCAGCCGGAACTGATCCCGGTGCTGCAGGTTCGTATGTTCATCACCGCCGGCCTGATCGACGCCGCGTTCATCATCAGCGTCGCCGTCGGCCTGCTGTTCGCCTTCGCCAACCCGCTGGCCCAGGTGTTCATCGAGCGTCTGTCGCAGGCTGCCGGCTGATCCAGCGGTAGCAGGATGTGGATGCGGCCCTTGGCGGTTGCATCCGCGGATGAAGGTCGGAAAGCGCCGCCCGCGCGGTGGCGCTTTCACCCCTAAACAGCGATTGAGCGACCCATGGATATCACCCTTACCATCTTTGCCCAGGCGCTGGCCTTCGCCGGTCTGATCTGGATCGTCGCGACCAAGATCTGGCCGCCGCTGCTGCAGGCGATCGAAGAGCGTCAGCAAAAGATTGCTGAAGGTCTGGCTGCGGCCGACCGCAGTCAGAAGGACCTGGCGCAGGCGCAGGAAAAGGTCAACGAAGCACTGAAGGACGCACGCACCAAGGCCAACGAGATCATCGATCAGGCCCATGCGCGCGCCAACCAGATCATCGAAGCGGCCAAGCTGGAGGCAATTGCCGAAGCCAACCGTCAGAAGGATCTGGCGCAGACCGAAATCGACGCATCCGCCACGCGTGCCCGCGAGGAGCTGCGCAAGCAGGTCTCGGTGCTGGCCGTCAGCGGTGCAGAAAAGCTGCTCAAGCGCGAAATCGATGCCAACGCCCACAAGGCGCTGCTCGACGAGCTGGCGGCGGAGATTTAAGCGATGAGTCAGGCCCTCACCCTTGCCCGTCCCTACGGCCGTGCCGCGTTTGCGATCGCGCGTGAGGGCGGCAACTTCGCGCCCTGGTCCGATGCGCTGGCGTTTTCGGCGCAGGTGGCCGGCGACCCGCGCGTGGCCGCATTGCTGCTCAACCCGGCCCTTGGCCAGGAACAGGCAGTGACGCTGCTGGCCCCGCCGCAGGCGGGCGAGGACTATCTGCGTTTCCTCGGCGTGCTTGCCGATGCGCAGCGGCTGTCGCTGCTGCCGGAAGTGGCAGGCTTGTACGAACAACTGCGTGCCGAGGCCGAACATGTCGTCAAGGCGACGGTGACCTCGGCCGCTGCAATGAGCCAGACCGAACTCGACACGATCGCTGCTGCGCTGAAGAAGCGCTTCGGCCGCGACGTGGACATCACCACCGCAGTCGATGCGTCGCTGATCGGCGGCGCGGTGATCGACACCGGCGACGTGGTCATCGACGGCTCGCTGAAGGGCAAGCTTGCGCGTCTGCAAAGCTCGCTCGCCCACTGAATTCACATAAACGCACGGCCCTCGCGGCCGGCACCTAGGACTGAACGATGGCAACCACGCTCAACCCCTCCGAAATCAGCGACCTGATCAAGACCCGCATCGAAGCGGTCAAGCTGTCCGCAGAGTCGCGCAACGAAGGCTCCGTGACCAGCGTGTCCGACGGCATCGTGCGCATCTTCGGCCTGGCCGACGTGATGCAGGGCGAAATGATCGAACTGCCGAACAACACCTTCGCGCTGGCACTGAACCTGGAGCGCGATTCTGTCGGCGCCGTGGTGCTGGGCGACTACGAAAGCCTGCGCGAAGGCGACGTGGCCAAGACCACCGGCCGCATCCTGGAAGTGCCGGTGGGTCCGGAACTGCTGGGTCGCGTGGTCAACGCACTGGGCGAGCCGATCGACGGCAAGGGCCCGCTGGGCGCCACCCAGACCGCACCGGTGGAGCGCGTTGCGCCCGGCGTGATCTGGCGCAAGTCGGTCGACCAGCCGGTGCAGACCGGCTACAAGTCGGTCGATGCGATGATTCCGATCGGCCGTGGCCAGCGCGAGCTGGTCATCGGTGACCGTCAGACCGGCAAGACCGCGCTGGCGATCGACGCGGTGATCAACCAGAAGGGCACCGGCATCAAGTGCGTGTACGTGGCGATCGGCCAGAAGGCCTCGACCGTTGCCAACATCGTGCGCAAGCTGGAAGAAAACGGCGCGCTGGCGCACACCGTGGTGGTGGCTGCCACCGCGTCTGAATCGGCCGCGATGCAGTACATCAGCCCCTACGCCGGTTGCACCATGGGCGAGTACTTCATGGATCGCGGCGAAGACGCGCTGATCGTGTATGACGATCTGTCCAAGCAGGCCGTGGCCTACCGCCAGATCTCGCTGCTGCTCAAGCGCCCGCCGGGTCGCGAAGCCTATCCGGGCGACGTGTTCTATCTGCACTCCCGCCTGCTCGAGCGCGCCGCGCGCGTGTCCGAGGAATACGTGGAGAAGTTCACCAACGGTGCGGTGACCGGCAAAACCGGCTCGCTGACTGCGCTGCCGATCATCGAAACCCAGGCCGGCGACGTGTCCGCGTTCGTGCCGACCAACGTGATCTCGATCACCGACGGCCAGATCTTCCTGGAAACCGACCTGTTCAATGCCGGTATCCGTCCGGCCGTCAACGCCGGTATCTCGGTGTCGCGCGTCGGTGGCGCCGCCCAGACCAAGATCATCAAGAAGCTGTCCGGCGGCATCCGTATCTCGCTGGCGCAGTACCGCGAGCTGGCGGCGTTCGCGCAGTTCGCCTCGGACCTGGACGAAGCCACCCGCAAGCAGCTCGAGCGCGGTCAGCGCGTCACCGAGCTGATGAAGCAGAAGCAGTACGCGCCGATGTCCATCGCCAACCAGGCGCTGTCGATCTACGCCGTCAACGAGGGCTACCTGGACGACGTGCCGGTCAACAAGCTGCTGGCGTTCGAGGAAGGCCTGCACGCGCACTTCGCCAACACCCAGGGCGAGCTGGTCTCCAAGATCAACAGCACCGGCGGTTGGGACAACGACATCGAAGCCAGCTTCAAGAAAGGCATCGAAGAGTTCAAGACCACGGGCAGCTGGTAAGCCAGTCGCCGGGATTTGGGATTGGGCATTCGGGATTCGTAGGAGCGATGGTTCGGGGCGTTGGCCGATTTCGAATCGTTGTTCCCATATCCCAGAAGTTAGGCATCCGGGGTTCGCGGAAGCGGTGAGGTAGGGAGGCTGTTGCCAATCCCCAATCCCGATTCCCGAATCTCACTAAGCGAGCGAAGCGAGCGAGTATGGCAGGCGGACGCGAAATCAAAACCAAGATCAAGAGCGTGCAGAACACCCGCAAGGTGACGCGCGCGCTCGAAATGGTCTCGGCCTCCAAGATCCGCAAGGCGCAGGAGCGCATGAAGACCTCGCGTCCGTATGCGCAGGCGATGAAGCAGGTGATCGGGCATCTGGCGCAGGCCAGCACCGATTTCCAGCATCCGTTCCTGGTCGAGCGCGAACAGGTCAAGCGGGTCGGCTATATCGTGATCTCGTCCGACCGCGGCCTGGCCGGCGGTCTGAACAACAACCTGTTCCGCAAGATGCTGGGCGAAGTACGCCCGTGGCAGGACACCGGTGCCGAGATCGACGTGGTGACCATCGGCCAGAAGGCCTCGGCGTTCTTCCGTCGCATCAAGGTCAACATGGTCGGCAGCGTGACCCACCTGGGCGACAGCCCGCAGGTGGAGCAGCTGATCGGCGTGATCAAGGTGATGATCGATGCCTTCATCGAAGGCAAGGTGGACCGCGTCTACCTGGTCTACAACCGCTTCGTGAACACCATGACGCAGAAGGCCAGCTTCGATCAGCTGCTGCCGCTGCCGGCCGCCGAACACAAGGTGGCGCACCACGATTGGGACTACCTGTACGAACCCGATGCCGCCACCGTGCTGGAGCACGTGATGACGCGCTACATCGAGTCGCTGGTGTACCAGGCCGTGCTGGAAAACGTTGCGTCCGAACATGCCGCGCGCATGGTGGCGATGAAGGCCGCCAGCGACAACGCCAACAAGATGATCGGCACCTTGCAACTGGTCTACAACAAGGCACGTCAGGCGGCGATTACCCAGGAAATTTCGGAAATCGTCAGCGGCGCAGCGGCTGTATAAGTACGCCGGGATTGGGGATTCGGGATTGGTTGGAGCGCAGCGAAGTGCGCCCTTGCGAATCCCCAATCACGAATCCCAAATCACAAATTCCACGAGATGGCATCGGCCACTCGGACAGAACAAAGCTAACCGGAGCAGCAAAATGAGTCAGGGCAAGATCGTTCAGATCATCGGCGCGGTCGTCGACGTCGAATTCCCGCGCAATGAAGTGCCGAAGGTGTATCACGCGCTGAAGGTCGACGGCACCGAAATCACCCTGGAAGTGCAGCAGCAGCTCGGCGACGGCGTGGTGCGCACGATTGCGCTCGGCTCCACCGACGGCCTGAAGCGCAACCTGGTCGCCACCAACACCGAACGCGCCATCTCGGTGCCGGTCGGTGCCGGTACGCTGGGTCGCATCATGGACGTGCTGGGTCGCCCGATCGACGAAGCCGGCGACGTGCAGGCCTCGGACCACTGGGAAATCCATCGCGGCGCACCGTCGTATGAAGACCAGTCCTCCAGCACCGAATTGCTGGAAACCGGCATCAAGGTGATCGACCTGATGTGCCCGTTTGCCAAGGGCGGCAAGGTCGGCCTGTTCGGCGGCGCCGGCGTCGGCAAGACCGTCAACATGATGGAACTGATCAACAACATCGCTAAGGCGCACTCGGGCTTGTCCGTGTTCGCCGGCGTGGGCGAGCGTACCCGCGAGGGCAACGACTTCTACCACGAGATGAAGGACTCCAACGTCCTGGACAAGGTGGCGATGGTCTACGGCCAGATGAACGAGCCGCCGGGCAACCGTCTGCGCGTGGCATTGACCGGCCTGACCATGGCCGAGTACTTCCGCGACGAGAAGGACGCCAGCGGCAAGGGCAAGGACGTGCTGCTGTTCGTGGACAACATCTACCGCTACACGCTGGCCGGTACCGAAGTGTCCGCGCTGCTCGGCCGCATGCCGTCGGCGGTGGGCTACCAGCCGACCCTGGCCGAGGAAATGGGCGTGCTGCAGGAGCGCATCACCTCGACCAAGAGCGGTTCGATCACCTCGATCCAGGCCGTGTACGTGCCTGCGGACGACCTGACCGACCCGTCGCCGGCGACCACCTTCGCCCACCTGGACTCGACCGTCACGCTGAGCCGTAACATCGCCTCGCTGGGTATCTACCCGGCGGTGGATCCGCTGGACTCCACCAGCCGCCAGATGGATCCGCTGGTGATCGGCCACGAGCATTACGACACCGCCCAGCGCGTCCAGCAGACCTTGCAGAAGTACAAGGAACTGAAGGACATCATCGCCATCCTGGGCATGGACGAGCTGAGCGAAGAAGACAAGCAGTCGGTGTCGCGCGCACGCAAGATCGAGCGCTTCTTCAGCCAGCCCTTCCACGTGGCCGAAGTGTTCACCGGTTCGCCGGGCAAGTACGTGTCGCTGAAGGACACCATCCGCGGCTTCAAGGCGATCTGCGACGGCGAATACGACCACCTGCCGGAGCAGGCGTTCTACATGGTCGGCAGCATCGAAGAAGCGGTCGAGAAAGCCAACAAGATGAGCGCCAAGGCGTAAGAGCCGGGATTTGGCATTCGGGATTCGGGATTTGGTACGGCGGTAATTGGGGAGCGGAAACGAGGTGAGTGACCACAGTGAAAGCTGCGGTTGCCAATCCCGAATCCCGCATCCCCAATCCCCGCCTCACAGAGTGAGGCAGCATGAGCACTATCCGTTGCGACATCGTCAGCGCCGAGAAGGAAATCTTCCACGGTGAGGCGACGCTGGTCGTGGCTACCGGCGAGTTGGGCGAGCTGGGCATTGCGCCCAAGCACGCGCCGCTGATCACACGCCTGAAGCCGGGCAAGGTGGTGGTGACCACCGCCAATGGCGAACAGCTGGATTTCGCCATTTCCGGCGGCATCCTGGAAGTGCAGCCGCAGGTGGTGACCATCCTGGTCGACACCGCGGTGCGTGCGCAGGACATTGACGAGGCGGCCGTGCGCAAGGTCAAGGAAGAGGCCGAGCGGCTGCTGGCCAACCGTGGCAACACGGTGGACGTGGCCGAGGCACAGCGTCAGCTGGCCGAAGCGACAGTACAGCTGCAGGCGCTGGAGCGCTTGCGTCGCAACCTCAAGCACTAAGCGTGGTCTGTCCACTCCAGGGTGGGCATGCACGTCCGACTGCTGCAAGTTCGTCTGCAGATATGAAGTTCGAAACGCCGACCATCGTGTCGGCGTTTTCGTTTTTGGAGCGCCGCGTGCGGGTGCGTGAATCCGCGGTGGCGCGCGGCAGGCACACTGCGTGCCTTGGCGCACCGCTGCACCGCAGCGCTGCATGGCAAGCTTATCCCGGCACGTTGAGGAAGATGGCATGACCCGTTCGATCGATGGCATTCGCGCTTACATGGTGAGCGGCCTGTTGGCCGCCGGACTGCTGGGGTGCGCATGGCCGGCGCGCAGCCAGCCGCCGTTGGATCTGCTGATGGATCGCATCGTGCAGCGCAATGCCATTGGCGATGCGGTAGCGCTAAGCAAGTGGGACAGCGGCAAGCCGGTGCTGGATCAGGCGCGCGAGGCGGCGGTGCTGCAGAGCGTGCGCGATCAGGCGCCGGCGCATGGGCTGGATGCCGACGACGCGGCGCGTTTCTTCGGCGCGCAAATCGAGGCCAACAAGTCGGTGCAGTACGCGCTGCTCAACCATTGGCACGAGCGCGGACATGCGCCGAACACCGCACGTCCGGATCTCACCGCGCTGCGCGCTCGCCTGGATCAACTGCAGGGCGAACTGCTCGATGCGCTGGCCGATGTGGCCTCGGCGCGCAGCGCGCCCGACTGCCCGGCCAGCACCGCGCGCGCCGCTGCGCATTACGCAGAGCAGTGGCAGCTGGATGCGCTGCATCGTGCGGCACTGGTGCGCGGCCTGGGCGATTTTTGCCACTGATCCATAGCGGCAACGTGTCTGCGAGACCAACGCGCTGTCATGCGGTTGGAGCGGCCGACAACACGTGTGCGCGTTCGCTTGGTGGCGATTGCAGCGGTTTTGTCGGCCGCATCCTGGTGGATGCAGTCAGGCGTTCAGATCGAACGCTGAGCGTGTCCAAGGCGCGGTGCACTGGGCGCTCGCCAGGCGCGCCCTCAACCCGTCCTGGAAAGGCGATGACGGCATCCATGCCGTCAACTGTCATGCAATCGGCGAGGACGCTGTACGAGAAAGGTCGCTGGCAGCCTGGTTGAACGCCACGCACACCTGCCAACGCGACTGTTCCTTGTTCGCCGACCGGGTGTGGACCCGATGCAGCATGGATGCCGCATAAGAGCGACAAGGATATCCGCGCGATCGATCAGCACTGGAACAGATGCCGCGCCTGTGCTGCGCGCTGTCTGCGCGCAAGCGGTGTCCCCTTTTGCGTCGTATCGCCACACGATCGAGCAATCGCTCGGCGCCTGCGCATGCCTCGATCAGCGATACACCACATGCCGGCCCAGGAAGAACGACACGACCGCCAGCCCGCCTTCGACCAGCGGTTTTGCCAGCCATGCCTGACGCAGGCCGAGTAGGTCTACCGTGGTCGAGAGCAGCCAGGTGCTGATCAGCGTGAGCGTCAGCCACATCAACGCAAAGCGGCCGAAGCGTCGCCAACCCAGTCGCGCATCGCCTTGCTGGGCGAAGGTGTAGCGGCCGTTGAGCCAAAAGCCGAGCATGGCGCCGCCGATGCGTCCGAGCAGATTGGCGGGCACCGCAGGCATGCCTGCGGCGGTGGCGGCGATGAAGATGCCGCAATCGACGACCAGCTGCAGGGCGCCAATGATCATGAACTGGCTGCCTTGGCGGAACAGACTCATGCGTGCGGGGCAAAGGAAAGGGGCGCCCATCCTAGCGGCAGCGAGGCGCAAACGTTGTTAGTGCGGGCGAACGCTGCATCCGGGCAACGACGCGAGGGGGCGCAGCGACTAGAATTTGGACATCCCTATGCCTGGAATGTCTTGATGACCCTGCCCCTGCACGTTGTGATCCTGGCCGCAGGCGAAGGCAAGCGCATGCGCTCGTCCCTGCCCAAGGTGCTGCAGCCGCTGGCGGGCCAGCCGATGCTGGCGCATGTGATCGCCACTGCGCGGCAGCTGCAGCCGGCGGCGATCCATATCGTGTACGGGCATGGTGGCGACCAGGTGCAGGCAGCCTTCGCCGATCAAGGCGATCTGCAGTGGGCCGAACAGCGCGAGCAGTTGGGCACCGGGCATGCCGTGCAGCAGGCAATGCCTGCGATTCCCGATGCGGCAACGGTGCTGGTGTTGTATGGCGATGTGCCGCTGATCCGCAGCGAGAGCCTGTTGCAGTTGCTGCATGCACCGGGCCGCATGGCGGTGCTGGTTGCCGAACTGGCCAATCCCACCGGCTATGGGCGCATCCTGCGCGATGCGGAGGGCAAGGTGGCCGCGATCGTCGAGCAGAAGGACGCCAATGACGAGCAGCGCCGCATTCGTACCATCAATACCGGCATCCTCACCGCTGAATCCACTGCGCTGCGCCGTTGGCTGGCTGGTTTGTCCAACGACAATGCGCAGGGCGAGTTCTATCTCACCGACGTGTTCGCCAGCGCCGCAGCCGATTTCACGCCGGCCGACATGGTGCACGTGGCCGACCCGCAGGACGTGGAGGGTGCCAACGACCCGTGGCAACTCGCCCAGCTCGAACGTGCCTGGCAACTGCGCGCCGCGCGCACGCTTTGCCTGCAGGGCGTGCGCATGGCCGACCCGGCGCGTGTGGAGCAGCGCGGCAGCGTGCAGGTGGGGCGCGATGTGCAGCTGGATATCGATGTGATCCTGGAAGGCAATGTGACGCTGGGCGATGATGTGGTGATCGGCCCGTTCGTGCGCTTGCGCGACGTCACGCTCGGTGCCGGCACGCACGTGCGTGCGCACAGCGATCTGGAAGGCGTGGTCACCGAAGGCGCGGTGCAGATCGGCCCGTTCGCGCGTTTGCGCCCCGGCACCGTGTTGGCCGATGGCGTGCATATCGGCAATTTCGTGGAGACCAAAAAGGTCACCATGGGCGTCGGCAGCAAGGCCAACCATCTGACCTATCTGGGCGATGCGGTGATCGGCAGCAAGGTCAACATCGGCGCCGGCACCATCACCTGCAACTACGACGGGGTGAACAAGTCGCAGACCACCATCGGCGATGGTGCGTTTGTCGGCTCCAACAGCGCGTTGGTGGCACCGATCGAGATTGGCGCCAATTCCACCATCGGTGCCGGTTCGGTGATCACGAGCGATGCGCCAGCGGGCCAGCTCAGTGTGACGCGTGCGCGGCAGACCGTGATCGAAGGCTGGAAGCGGCCGACCAAGAAATAGGCTGCGGTGCACGCTGGATCGCGGGGAACAGCGCCGCATCGGCGCTGATTGCGCTTGGTGGCCCGATGCATCGGAAGCGCGCAACAGCTCCGCCGTTCTCGGCGCGACGCGTCAAGGCTGCTTGCGGGCCCAGGCGGCTGGGCCGCTGGCGGAGCGCTGAACGTGCGGGAGCGCCCCTGGGCGCGACCGGCCGTCCATCGCGCCCAGGGGCGCTGCCATGACATGCGCGGGGCGCGTGCGCTGACGGAAGGCGTGATGCAACGCATGGATGGCATCGCAAGTCCTGCAAGCCTTGCTGCGTTCAAGCCGCCAATGGCAACAGCAAGGTCACGCACAGTCCGCCGTGTTCGCGGTTGTGCAGCGAGATGCGGCCGCCGTGCGCTTCGGCGATTTCGCGGGTGAGGGCAAGACCAAGACCTGTGCCATTGCGCTTGGTCGAATAGAACGGCATCAGTGCGTTGTGCAGCACCGCTTCGTTCATGCCGTTGCCGCGGTCGAGCACTTCGATGCGTAGCCACTGCGGCACGCGCGTGACGCGTAGGGCGACATCGCTATTGGGCGGCTGTGCTTCGCTGCAGGCCTCGTGGGCATTTTTCAGCAGATTGAGCAGCGCCTGCTCGATCTGCGCTGCATCGATCCGGCTGGAGACATCGGTCAGCGTGCCCTGTACCTGGAACGGAATCTGCTGCTGCAAGCGCTGCAAAAACGGCGCCCATTCGATGGTCTGCAGCTGCGGTTGCGGCAATTTGGCAAAGCGCGCATAGCCGCGGATAAAGCCTTCCAGGTGACGCGCGCGTTCTTCGATGGTCTCGAACACCGTCCCCAGGCGATCGGTGCGTTCGCGGCGCAGCAGCTCGGCGCCCGAATGCGCCAGCGAGGCGATCGGTGCCAGCGAATTGTTCAATTCGTGGCTGATCACGCGGATGACTTTTTTCCAGGTCTGCACTTCCTGGCGGCGTAACTCGGTGGTCAAGGTGCGGATCAACAACAGCTCGTGCCCGCGCCCGTTGATGTGAAAGCTACGCCGCGACAGGTGATAGATCTGCTCATCTTCTTCGTCGTCGCCATCTTCGCGTACCGCGAACAGGCAATCCCCGCCACGTGCCAGCGCATCGCGCAATTCGGCCGGCATGCGGCCGAGCACATCGTCCAGATGCTGGCCTTCCAGCTTGCGTCCTTCATACAGCAGCTTGCGTGCGGCATTGTTGGAAAACCCGATCCGCCGCAGGCCATCGCCGCCGGCGACCACCAGCAGCATGGCCACCGGTGTGTTCTGCAGCATGGTGTCGAGCATCAGCTCGCGCTGTACCAGATGGCTACGCTGCGCACGCAGCACATCGCCAAGCTCGGCATGTGCCTGCACCAGTTGCGCCAGTTCGTCGTTGCCGCGCCAATACACACCGAAGTTGTATTCGCCATCGCGGTAGCTGCTGGTGGTGCCGGCCAGCGCACGAAACAGCGAGCGCATCGGTGCGGTGGCGCGGTTGAGGCTGAACCACATCGCTGCCAGCAGGACGAGGACCGAAATCGCCGCCACCTGCCAGCCGTGGTCCAGCCAGTACGCCATGAACCATGGCAATGCAGCTGCCAGGGCAAGCACCGGCAGCAAGCGCAAAAACAGCGAAAACGTGAAAGAGCGGTTCCGCATGCGAAGGTTCATTCCGAGCTGATGCCGTAACGGTCCATGCGCCGATACAGCGCCTGACGGCTCAACCCCAGCTCGGCGGCCGCTTGTGCGATCACGCCTTGCGCGCGTGCCAGCGCCTGTTCGATACGCGCGCGATCCGGCTCGCCTGCAGCCGGCGTCGCCGGCCGTGGCGCGGTTGCACGCGGCAGATTCAGATCGCCCGCTTCGATGCGCGCGCCCTGCGCGAGCAAGGCGGCGCGTTGCAGCACATTGCGTAACTCGCGCACGTTGCCGGGCCAGGCATGCCGTTGCAAGGCATCGCGCGCGTGCGCGGATAGCGGCTTTTCACCGGCAAGGAAGTGCTCGGCCAGCGGGCCGATATCGCCGGGGCGTTCGGCCAGTGCGGGCAGTGCGATTTCCACCGTGTTGAGCCGGTAATACAGATCCTCGCGAAAACTGCCGTCGCGGATCATCGCCGGCAGATCTGAATTGGTGGCGCTGATCACGCGCACCTTGGCGTGGCGCTCGCGGTTGGAACCCAGCCGCTCGTAACGGCCGGTTTCCAGCACGCGCAGCAACTTCATTTGACCCGCCAGCGGCAGGTTGCCGATCTCGTCGAGAAACAGCGTGCCGCCATCGGCCGCTTCGAACTTGCCTTCGCGCGCCTTGTTGGCGCCGGTGTAGGCGCCGGCTTCGGCCCCGAATAATTCGGCTTCGATCAATTCACCTGGCAAGGCGCCGCAGTTGAGTGCAATGAACGGGCCATGTTTGGTGGCCGAATTGGCCTGGATAATCTCGGCAATCTTTTCCTTGCCGCTGCCATTGGGGCCGGTGATCAGCACTGGCAAGTCCGAGCGTGCGACCTGGCAGGCCAGGGCGATTGCGCGCTCGCTGGCCGGATCGGCGAACACCGCGCCGCGCAGGTCGTAGCGCTGGGTCAGCTGCTCGCGGCCGCGGCGTTCGCGTTCGCGACGACGTTCCAGTTCGCGGCGTGCTTCGGACAGTTCCAGCAGGTTGTTGACCGTGGTCAGCAGCTTGGTGTCGTCCCAGGGCTTGGCGATGTAATCGGCCGCACCGGCCTTGACCAGGCCCACCGCGCTGCCCAGGTGCGTCCAGGCGGTGAGCAGGATCACCGGCAGGTCCGGATGACGCTGACGCAGTTGGGTAAACAGCGCCTCGCCTTCTTCGCCGGAGGTGGTGTCGGCGGTGAAGTTCATGTCCTGGATCACCAGATCGAACGCCTGCTCGTCCAGCAGCGCCAGCCCGGCCTGCGGCGAATGCGCGTGCCGCGCCTCGATGTCGTGCAACGAAAACAGCACTTCCAATGCAGTGGCCACGGCCGTGTTGTCGTCGATGATCAGGATGTGCGGCATCGCATTGCTCAAGAAGGCGCGGGATGGGATCGGCACAGAATACTGGCAACACGCAGCGACAACGCGCTGCTCGGCGGGGGCGGCAGATCGCCGGGCGGCAAGGTCGGCGGACTCAAGCGGCCGATGCAGGGTGCATCGGCTGTTGCCGGCACGGCGCTGGTTATGGAGCCGCGGGCGGCAACAGCGGTGTGTACGTGGCCGCTGTCCAGATCAGGTGCACCTGCACACCATCGCGCATGACATCCACGGCGATGGGGTTGCCTGCAGCAGCCTGCAGTGCGGCCAGCAATGTTGCGATTGTGGTGATCTGGGTTCGGCCTGCCGTGCGCACGCGGTCGCCACGTTGCAACTGCAGGCTGAGCGACGCGCTGGCCTGGGTCACCAGCAATCCGTCGCTACTGGCGACGAGCTCCAGAATTTGATCGTCATGGCGCCAGTTCAGCCGGGTGTCGTCGATGGCGAGCACCTCTTGCGTCGAAGTGCTGGACGAGGCCGACGCCGCGTGCGCCCGCGTTGCCGCATCGGCCTGGCCGGGGTGAAGGAGGCAGCAGGCGGTCAGGGCGATCAGTGCCGATGATGCAAGAGAGCAAGGCATGAGGGAATCCGGTTCGTAACGATGGTGGAAACGCACGGTGGATGGCGAGCCGGGTTGCTTCCCCACTGCCAAGCGACGGGGAAGCAACGCCGGCCATCATGCACTGCGGGTGGCAACAGCCGGGGGCACTGCGGCTGCGCGGCGGGCCGGCCAGAACACCGCCAGCTGGCCGAGCATCCATAGCAGCAGCGCGCCAATCGGCAGGTAGATTGCCGGCAGTCGCGGCAATTCATAGCGTGCCATCAGCCAGACGTTGATCGAGTAGGCCATCAGCATGCCGAGCACGATGCCGACCGAGGCGAGCAGGAAATTCTCGATCTGGAAGTAGCGCAGGATCTGGCTGCGCGTTGCACCCAGCGCACGGCGGATACCGATCTGCTTGGTGCGTTGCTGCACCCAGAAACTCGCCAGGCCGACGATGCCCAAGGCGGTGACGATCAGTAGTGCGATGCACACTGCGCCGAGTAGCCAGATCATTGCGCGATCATTGCGGAAATACTTTTCGCGGATTTCGGTGTAGGTCTCTTGTTTCAGCACCAACCGGCTGTTGTCCACTTTCATCAAGGCCGCCACTGCCGCCTTCAGCACTTCCGCCCGACGCAAGGGATCGGTAACACGTACGATGTATTGCCCGTTGTTATACGGTGGACGGATGGGCAGCAGCATCGAATAGTCCTTTGCCGACAGTCCATTGACATTGTTCGGCCGCGCCAGGGTGCGCACGATTCCGACGATACGCAGCGGGACGTCGCCAGAGTAGATGGTCTTGCCGAGCGCGCTGTGGTCGGGGAACATCTTGTCCGCCGCCCCCTGCGTCAGAATGACCGCCGCACCCTTCTTGCGGACTTCATCGTCGTTATCAGCCTTTTCTTGGCTGATGTATTCGTCGGGGCTGAAGTCGCGGCCGGCATTCAATTGCAGGCCAAGTGCATCCAGGCTGCCTTCGCTGACCAGATACTGCGCGGCATTGAGTGTGGGGCGTTCCTGCTCCGGGGTCAGGGTCAGCCCCGTGTTGGACGAGTAATTGACGAAGGGGATCTGATTGGTGATGACTGCATTGCGCACGCCGGGTACCGCGCGCAGCGCTGCCAGATCCTCCCGGGTACGTGCATCGGCATTGGCCTGTGGGCCGATGCCGTCCAGCTGGATACTGAGCAACTCCTGTTCGGCGATGCCGCTTGGAGTCCGGAGCGTGTCCAGGCGATTGCCGATCAAAAACAGCGAATTGCAGATGATGGCGCAAGCCAGTGCGATCTCGAGCACGATCAGTGCGGCGGCCGTCTTATGGCGGCGCAAGGTGGAGATGATGGGTCGGATGTCCATGGGCTGACCTTGAAGATAGGAAGCGTGGCTCGCCGCGATGCGGCGGGCAGGAGGTTCAGGACGACTTCAACTGCAGTGCCGGTGCGACCTGGATGGCGCGCCAGGACGGCAGGATGCCGGCGAGCAGGCTCGCGGCGATCGCAATGGCGAATGTCAGCAGCAGCATCGTGATATCCAGGTGCGCCAGCGCGGCGTAATCCACCGGTTGCTGACGCACGGCCCACAGCCCCAGCCACGCCAGCCCAAGTCCGCCGATGCCGCCGGCCAGGCCGATGGTCCCTGCCTCCACCAGGCACTGCGCAAAGATTGCGCCGCGCGACGCGCCAAGCGCACGCCGCACGCCAATCTCTCCGCTGCGGCGCAGGAATTTCGCCAGCAACAGGCCGACCGTGTTGAGCAGGCACACCAGCAGAAAGCCCATGGCCAGCCACAACTGCAGACGGACGTCGCTGGGAACCACCTTGTTGTAGTCCAGCCACTGCATCACGTTGCGCAGGCGCACATTGTTGGGCCGGGTAAAGCGCCCGGCGGCACGTTGTTGATCGGAATAGTTTTCGAGGTAGGCCTTGTAGTCGCCCGCCTGCTTGGCATTTTCCAGCTCCACCCAGTACTGCACCCAGGTGCAGGGCGCATTCAGCGCGGTGGTGTCGCCTGCCTCGACCTTGCCGGAGCAGTTGGTCCCGCCGGCGTGGGTCAATTTCAGATCCATCGCCGTACTGAACGGCACATACAGCTGTTCGTTCGAGCCGTAGGTGTCTGTGATGTCGTAGAAGCGTGGGTCGATCTTCCAGGTATCCAGGACGCCGACGATACGGAAGGTGTTCTTGTCCACGCGCACTTCGCGCCCGACGCTGTTGCCACCGTCGAACAGCTTTTCGTTCAGCGACTTGCTGATCACCGCGACACGTTCGTGCCGCTCGTCGCTTGTGCCGGACCACGCTTGGCCGTAGAGCAAGGGCACGTCGAACATCGCAAAGAAATCGGCCGAAGTGAAACGAGCGTTTAGCTTGAAAGGGCTCAATCCACTGCGCTGTGGCTCGATCGCGACACTTCCGCCTGACATCATCGCCTGACGCATGGCGCGCTTCTCACGCAGCAGCGCCTCGGCGTCGAAGCGGGTGGACTGGTAATCGGGCTCGTCTCCCGGCTGGTAGCCGGACTTCGGTTCCGCATCCACCTGCACATAGAACAACCGATCGCTCTTTTGCGGAATCGGGTCGCCCGACAACACATGGAACACCGTCAGCGTGGTCATGCTGGCGCCGATACCCAGCGCGATGGCCAGCACCATCAGTGCGGTCAGTACCTTGTTGCGGCGGAAGCTGCGTACCGCAAGATTGAAGTAGTAGCCGAACATGGGTGGGCTCCTCAGTCGGCCAGGGTTGCAACGGCGGCAGGCGTGCGCATCAGGCTGGGATTGCGTTCCAGGTCGGTGGCCTGCCCGTCGACGATGTGCACGTTGCGCTGCGCGCGTGCGGCCAGTTCCGGATCGTGGGTGACCATGACGATGGTGGTGCCCTGGCTGTTGATCTCTTCCAGCAGTTCCATCACCCCGCGCGCCATTTGCGAATCGAGGTTGCCGGTGGGTTCGTCGGCCAGCAGCAAGCGTGGACTGCCGGCCAGTGCGCGCGCAATCGCAGCGCGCTGCTGTTGCCCACCGGAGAGTTCGGTGGGGTAGTGACGCAGGCGCGAGCCCAGGCCGACCTTGGTCAGTGCCTCTTCGATGCGCTGCTTGCGCTCGGCTGCCGCCATGCCGCGATACCGCAGCGGCACATCGACGTTGTCGAACAGGTTGAGGTCGGGAATCAGATTGAAGCCCTGGAAGATGAAGCCGATCTTGCGGTTGCGCAGGCGCGAACGTGCATCGTCGGACAGATGGCTGACGTCTTCGCCATCGAGCAGATACTGCCCGCTGGTGAAGGTTTCCAGCAGCCCGGCCAGGTTGAGGAAGGTGGTCTTGCCCGAGCCGGAGGGGCCGGTGACCGCGACGAACTCGCCTTCGCGCACATGCAGGTCCAGCGACCGCAGCGCATGCGTTTCCACCTGTTCGGTGCGGAAGACCTTGGAGACCGCTTGCATCTTGAGCATTGCCGATTCCTTTGCGAAGAGAGTGTGCGACGAGTGGGAATGAGTGAATCAGTGGACGGTGACGCGCGGCGCGTCGCCAAAGTTGTCTGCACCGGAGACCACCACGCGGTCGCCGACCTGTAGCCCGGAGAGCACCTGCACTTCGCCCAGGCTGCTGACACCGAGCGTGACCGGGCGCCGTGCCGCGGTGTTGCCATCCATCACATAGGCATAGCTGCCGCCGGATTGTTCGACAAACGGGCCGCGTTCGACCTTGAGCACGTTGCGGCGCGTGTCCATCAACACGCGTGCGCTCATGCGCTGGCTCTGGCGCAGGCCTGGCGGCTGCTTGTCGGTGAAGCGGATGCGCGCGGTGACTTCGCCATTGACCACTTCCGGCGACACCGCCGAGATGGCGCCGGCGAACGGTTGGCCGCTGCCGCTGGTGAGCTGGGCCGGCATGCCGATCGCCAGATCGCGGGCGAAACTCTCCGGCACCTTGATCTCCACTTCGAACTTGGACAGATCCACCACGCCCAGAATCGGCGCGTTCGCCGCCACCTGGGTGTGCTGCACCGCCTGCACCTGGCCGACCTGGCCATCGAAGGGCGAGCGCAGCGTGAGCGCGTCCACCTGGCGCTGCACTTCGGCCACCACGGCGCGTTGGCGGTCTGCCAGCAGGCGCTTGTTGCGCGAATCCAGGTCCGCACCCTGGCTCTTCAACGCGGCATCGCGCTGGGCGTGCTGCAGGTCGATATCGGTCTTCTTCAAGGTGTCCTGCGCCTTGGCCAGTTCCACCTGCGGCACGGCGCCACCGTCGTAGCCGCGTTGGTAGCGCTCCAGGTCGCGCGCGGCAGCCTGCTTGTCGATCTGGGCCTGGTCGGTGAGCTTGCTGGCGTTGGCACGCGCCAGGGTGGCATCCAGGGCCGCGCGGCTGGATTCGGCCTCCAGGCCGGCCAGGGTGGCCTGCTCCTGCGCCAGCTTGCTACGCAGCTCGGGGCTGTCGATGCGTGCCAGTTCCTGGCCCTGCTTGACGACGTCGCCAGCCACCACGCTCAGCGTCACCGTGCCGGCAGAGATGGCGTACAGCACCGGGCTGTTGGCGGCGATCACGCGGCCGTCGGCGGCGATGTCGCGTACCAGGTCGCCTCGGGTGACGGTGGCAACGCGCACGCGGCTGGCGTCGAACGAGCGGCTGCCGGCGCTCCACGCAGTCACGGCCCAGCCGATCCCAGCCAGCACCGTCACCGCGGCGACGCCAGGCCACAGCCAACGGCGCCACGGCGCGCGCTGGGCGGGTGTACGGAGAACCTGGTCCTGGGCAGAGGTATCGCGAATCATGGTCGGCTGGCTCGGTGGCGTCACTGCGATAAAGCAGGACCCGTGCCAACGTTCAAGTCATTGAAATGGATGGTTTTGTTGGCGTGGCGACCGGTGTCCGCAGTGTCCGCGGACACTGGGGGCGGACACGCTGTCCGGGCACGGTCATGCAGCGGACAAGAGCGGACACGCTAAAATGTCCGACTTCTTTTGCGAGAGCTGTCCTATGTGCGGCATTGTCGGAGCGATCGCCGGGCGCGATGTGGTCCCGGTCCTGATCGAAGGGCTCAAGCGCCTGGAATACCGCGGCTACGATTCCTCCGGCATTGCAGTGCTCGATGGCGTGCAGGTGCGCCGGGTGCGTCGCACCGGGCGGGTGGCCGAGATGGCGCAGGCCGCGCAGGCCGAACAGTTCGGCGCCACGCTGGGTATCGGCCACACCCGCTGGGCCACCCATGGCGGCGTCACCGAAGCCAACGCGCACCCGCACATCAGCGCCGGCGTGGCGCTGGTGCATAACGGCATCATCGAAAACCACGAGGAGCAGCGCGAAAAATTGCGCGCGCTTGGCTACACTTTCGAGTCGCAGACCGACACCGAGGTCATCGCGCATCTGATCCATCATCATCTGGGCAGCGCCGGCGACCTGCTCACCGCGCTGCAGCGCACCGTCAAGGAACTCACCGGTGCCTATGCGCTGGCGGTGATGAGCCAAGCCGAACCGGAACGCTTCGTCTGCGCGCGCATGGGCTGCCCCTTGCTGATCGGGGTGGGCGAGGGGGAAAACTTCGTCGCTTCCGACGTGTCGGCGATCGTGCAGGCCACGCGCCAGGTGATCTTCCTCGAAGAAGGCGACACCGCCGAATTGCACCGCGATGGCGTGCGCATCTTCGACGGCAACGATGCACCGGTGGAGCGCCCGCTGCACCTGTCGGACGTGTCGCTGGCCTCGCTGGAACTGGGCCCGTTCCGGCATTTCATGCAGAAGGAAATCCACGAGCAGCCGCGCGCCTTGGCCGACACCATCGAGGCGGCGATCGATGCCAAGGGTTTCCCGGCATCGCTGTTCGGCGCCAACGCAGAAGCGGTGTTGCGCGACATCGAAGGCGTGCAGATCCTGGCCTGCGGTACCAGCTACTACGCCGGCATGACCGCCCGTTACTGGATCGAAGCCATTGCGGGGCTGCCGTGCAGCGTGGAGATCGCCAGCGAATACCGCTACCGCGCCGCGTATGCCAACCCGAAGCATCTGATCGTGACCATCTCCCAGTCCGGCGAAACGCTGGACACGATGGAAGCGCTGAAATACGCCAAATCGCTGGGGCATTTGCACACGCTGTCGATCTGCAATGTGCCGGAAAGTGCGATCCCGCGCGCCAGCGAGCTGGTCTGCTACACGCGTGCCGGCGCCGAGATCGGCGTGGCCTCGACCAAGGCCTTCACCACCCAGCTGGCGGTGTTGTTCCAGCTCACCATGGTGTTGGGGAAGTTGCAGGGCCGCATCAGTGACGCCGAAGAAGCCGAGTATCTGGAGCAGCTGCGCTTTTTGCCCGGCAGCGTGCAGCATGCATTGAATCTTGAACCGCAGATCATGGCCTGGGCCGAACGATTTTCGCCGAAGGAGAATGCGCTGTTCCTCGGTCGCGGCCTGCATTATCCGATTGCATTAGAAGGCGCGCTCAAGCTCAAGGAAATCTCATATATCCACGCCGAAGCGTATCCGGCCGGCGAGTTGAAGCATGGGCCGCTGGCACTGGTGGATGCGGCGATGCCGGTGGTGGTGATCGCACCGAACGACCGCCTGCTGGAAAAGGTCAAATCCAACATGCAGGAAGTGCGCGCACGCGGCGGCGAGCTGTTCGTGTTCGCCGACCAGGACAGCCACTTCAGCGACTCCGAAGGCGTGCATGTCATCCGCACCCCACGCCATGCCGGCGTGCTGTCGCCGGTGATCCACACCATCCCGGTGCAGCTGCTGGCTTACCACACCGCCCTGGCACGCGGCACCGATGTGGACAAGCCGCGCAATCTGGCCAAGTCGGTGACGGTGGAGTAAGCGCTGCCGCGGTGCCGTCTGCGCGCACTGCCAGCTGCATGCAGTCGGTGCATGCACGCAGTGCATGTTCGGCTCTGTCGCTGTCATGTTCCAGGATGGCGATTGCGTGCGACGTCGTGCTGGTTGCGCTGACGCGCAACGCGCGAGGTTCAGCTCCTCGCAAAGCAGTCGCCGACGTCCTGCCTATGCACGTGGCGATGCCGCTTCCAGGAGTGGCCGTATCCGTCTGGCGAAGGCGCGGTCGCACTGCCAGCGGCCGGTCCTTAGCGCTCCACCACAGCCTCTGCCAACGCAGTGGCCCAAGTTATGCATAAGCTCCTGGCGAGGGTCCACACCACGCAGGAGGACGTATGCACGAGTCTTTCAAACAGGGGGCGCCGGCCGAGTTGTGGCAGGCGTTGGTGCGCGAGGCGGGGCAGCGGATTGCGCGTCCGCTGGACGAATCGCGCGAGCATTATCTGGTGTTCGTGTTGCTGCGCTTCCAGCGCGATGCGCATCTGCTTTCGCGCACGCAGGCGCTGGCATGGCTGCATGCGCAGGACCAGATCGGTAGCGTGCGGGCCGACGCATTGCGTGACGTGGGAGACGGTTGCCTGCTGATTGCAGGCCTGTTTCCGGGCGTGGCGCAACGCCGGCGCCTCAGTGTGGATTACTTCATCGATCTGGGCAGGGGCGCGTATTCCGAAGTGGCCGACACCCGCTGCAGCGATGCAGGTCTGTTCGCGCAACTGGCCCAGAGCTATCGCGAGCTGGTGCGTATATTGGCCGCATTGCGCACGCCACGCGATTGGCAACCAGGCCCAGGCGGAATCTTGCATGCCTAAGCAGTGAGCATCTGAGGGGCGGTCCCCACACATGCGTGGGGACCGCCCCGACTGCGATGGCTGCCGTGTGCGGGCACACTATCCCTGCAGGACGATCGGCCGGGTGCGTTTGTGCCATTACCCGTCGATCAGCGCCCTGCATGTGGGAAGCCGTCGTGTGCGAGCGGTGGCGCATCGGTCGCGCTGCATGGGGGACATGCAGCGCGTCGCACTTATCCATAGGGACAGGGATTCATGAAGACGTGTATCGCGGCGGTGCTATTGGCACTGCCGGGGCTTGCTGTTGCGCAAGACGTGCCGCTGGGCTATGCCGGACAGGGCGGAATGACGCTGCAGGAGATCGACCCTGCCATTTATGCGTATCACTATGACCACGGATTCGTGGGCGAAGATGCGATGGGCTGGGATCCTGCGCTGCAATTCGCCTGGTCGCGCATCGCAGCCGCCAAGGTCTGCGCACAGCAATCGCCGTCCGATGCATTGATCGGCAAGCTGGTGGAGCAGTACGGCAAGGATGCCGGCGTGCACCAGATCAACGGCATTGGCTTCCATGAGGCACAGATGCGGGCGGCTGGTACCTTCTGTACCGCTGCGCGCGTGACCGAAGCCACTGCGGTGGTGCCTGCGTTTGCAGGCGGAGATTTCTCCACGGCAACTGCATATGCGGCTGCTGCAGTTGCAGGCACTGTGGCGGTTGCCGCAACACAGGCGCAACCAAGTCCGCAGTCCGATGCAGGCGTTGCCATGACGCCCTCGGCAGATTGGGCCTTGCAGCTCCCATTGCATTCGAGCATGCGGGTGGGCTCGAACGGCCTGCCCAACGGCGACGAAATGCTGCGTGTCGTCCGCCGCGGACATACCGGGATGGTCGTCGGTTTGCAAATTGCCACCAGCCTGTTCGCGCGCGGTGTTGCGGTCTCTGCCTTCGGAAAAGATCAGCTGAAAGGCGAAAAGATGGAGGCCCTGGGGAATCCCGGCTATCAATTGCAGCGCGATGCGGTCAACGCGCATTTGAAGACCTACTTCACCGGGCATCCGCGGGCCGTACCGGCAGAACCGTTCCCGTTGCAGGTGCTGATGTCGGACTGGCTGCTGGTGTATCAAAGCCTGGCCGATACCAAGTCGCCTTACGAGCTGCGCTACGCAGTGACGATCGGTGGGGAGCGCAGCGGCTTCTTGAAGCGCAAGGCGAGCCCGGTCAGTCTGGACTGCGCGCCGACACCGCGTACTGCCTCGCTGGAAGAATGGGAAGCCAACGATTACGCGTTGGTCAAAGCAGCCGCACAAGCCTACAGCGACGAATGCGCAGCGAAATTCGCCGAGCAGTTGCCGCAGTGGTTCCCTGACAGAGAAGCTGTTGCGACGTCCAACTGACGGACCAGTGCTGGTGGCGCCGGATATCCGGCGCCCGATGTGATGGGAAACAACGCGTAATGCGGGTGTAAACAAGAAGGGGCACCGATCCATCGATCGGTGCCCCTTCTGTGTTTGTGTTGCGCGACGATCAACCGACGCTGCGCGCCTGGCTGCGTTGTTGCTCTTGCTGGTCTTGAGCCTGCGTCTGCGTCTGCGCTTCCTGCCGCACAGCATTGCTGCTCTGCTCCAGCGGCCGTTCCGCAGCGGTTGCCTTGTCGGTGTAGATCCGCTGATGCGCCGGGTCGGTTGGCTGACCCTGCACGGCAAACAGTCCGTTGCCGTCCTTGCTTTGCGCCACCATGTCGATGCGTTGCATGCCGCTGACCTTGGCTTCGAAGGTCATGTGGCCGGCCGCATTTGCCAACTGCTGCCGATTGGCGAAGGCATTCGGACCGAGCTGCTCCAGCTTGTTGACGGCCTGATTGAACAGCGGGTGGTCGGGATTGGTTTTCTCCGAGAGCAAGGGCGTCTTTTCCGCCTGCTTCAACGCAGCCTGCGTATCGCGGCCAACCACGCCATCGTCCTGCAGCCCATGCGCACGCTGGAATGCCTTGACCGCCTCGCTGGTCCGTTGGCCATAGGCGCCGTCAGCCTTGAGTTCGTTACCGCCTGCGTCCTTGTAACCCAGTTGCTGCAGCGTCTGCTGCAATGTGCGCACTTCTGCGCCACGCGCATTTTCGCGCAGGACACCCGGCGCATCAGCGGCGGCGTGTGCCTGGCTGGGTTTGTGCTCGGTCGCTGCGTGAGATTGCTGCTTGTTGTGGCTGCGCTCCTGCAGCAGGTCGCGCGCCTCAGACAGCGGGTCGCTCGCATACAGCTTGACGCCCTTGGCGTGCTTGCGCTCGAGGTAGGAATCCAGCGAACTGAGCTCGACACCCTCGCCGCCACGGGATTGGCTGATCTTGAGCTGGCCATCCTTGGGGTCACGCACCACCATCGTGATGTGGTCGATGCCCTTGTAGCGCCCCTTGTCCCAACTCTGCGGGCCATTGTCCTCGCCGATGATCATGCCTTCCTTGAGGGTCTGGGCAGTCACATCCTTGCCTTGGATCAGCACGCCGGAGCGCAGCTCGGCCTTGCGCAGCAGTTCGGATGCACTGTCGAAACCCGGACTGAACTTTTCGTCCTTGGTGAAGATGGCCTTGCCGGCGCCCTTGTTGATCTCGTCCATGGTCGCGTTCTGCATCTCGACCACCCAGCCAGAACAATCGACCCTGCCTTTGTCGGGATCTTTCGCGCCCAGGCCGTATTTGACGTGATCGTATTTGTTGGTGAGGTCATAGGCTGCGTGAAGCGCAATGCCTTGCGCTGCGGGTTTTTCCGGCTGGGCAGGCGCAGAGTGCGCTGGCGCAGCGTGCGAGGGTGCCTGCTGCGTGGTCGAAATCGGCTCGATGCCTTTTTCAGGAATCCGGATACGGTCCATCTTCGTATCCCAGTACTGCACGAAGGTCTGTGCCATGTCCTTGTCGGACATGCGCCGGAACGTCGCCGAATCGACGCCGGTCAGGGACTTCAGCTCTTTCTCGCCGACATTGTTGAGAATGTTGGCGCGTGTGCTTTCCAGGCCAAAAGATCCCGTGGCGATCGCGGTCTGCAAAGAGCGATAGCCACCGGCGCCTTGCTGATGGGCCAGATACATATCCAGGCCATCGGGCTCGGGCTTGCCCGAAAGGTACGGCCGCCCATCGCGTTCGTGCCGATTGACCAGGCTCGTCCGGTTGTCCAGATACAGCCGCGCTGCTGCGTCGGTATTGGCCACCGCGTCCAGCTCGCGTCCGGCAATGCCGTACTGCTGGGCAGTTGGCGGCGTGAACTGGAATAGTCCTTTCGCACCGCCGGGGCCGCGACTGGCCAACTCGTCGAAGGCGCCGCCAGTCTCTACGTGGGCAAAACGCAGGAAGTCGTCACGCGGAATATTCCGCTCGGCCGCTTCGCGTTCGATGATGTCGAGCACTTGGGCTCGTGAGTAGTTCGTCGGCATCGCTCAAGGTCCTTGATTGAGTGCTGCAGCCACGCGGCTGCAGCGGTACGCCGCCCGAACCAATTCCTTTGGTCCTGTATCAAGGGGTCGGCAAATACGATTTGCTGGCGGCATCGTAGCGGTATTCAACCGTCGCGTCACCCCCGCTCGTCGGGGGAACGGCAGAGACCGTTACCCGCAATGCGGGCAGTCCTGGCTGCTTCACGAACGCAAGCGTGCTGGTGTTCTTGACGCAGGCAATCTTGCCGGGCGCATCTTCGCCACAGTTGGCGCTGTTGTCCTCACCCGCCGGAATGTTGCCGATATAGGTCCAATGCTTGTCGTTGACGTTATCGGTTTCTTTCGGGTTGAACACGAGTGCGTCGTAAGAAAGGATGCGCACGCCCGACTGCAGGTTCCACGTCGGCACGGCCAGCACCAGCCTGCCGTCATCGGTGACAAAGGTCTGTGGTTGACGCGTCGTGTCGATGGTGTTGCCCTGCTCCATGCCGCCGAATTCGCCGATGTAAGGCTCTGCGCCAAGCAGCTTCCATGGAGACTTGCTCCCCGGTTCGCTGGCCACAAACGTGGCGTGAGCAAGCGTCACCTTGGTACCAGGGGCAGCATCGTGATTCTCGCGCTCGGCGCCATAGAGCTCGGGCGTTTCCCAGGCGAAGCCGGTGTAATACCGCGTACCGCCGAGTTCGAACTGAAAGCCGTACCAATAATTGATCCAGCTGCCATTGGCGACCTCGTAGGAGGTTGCGCCATCGCCGTCCACGTTGCTGATGAAATACAACACGCTGTCGGTCCGCGGCGGCTGCAATTGCTGGGTCGATCCCTGGGTTGCGTCCTGCATGGGAGGTGCATCCTTTTCTGACGGTTTTGGAGGAGTGCCGGCCGCGGCTGCGGCGGTCTTCGGAGCGGTGGCGTCCGGTGTCGCCTGTGTGCAGGCGGCGATCGTTGCTAGCGCAAGGACAAGTGAAATCTTCCTGACGAGCATTGGGGTGCATCCATTGCGGAGGGCGGCGAAAGTCTACTCCAGCCCGCCGTTGTGTCCAGTCGTTGCACCGGGCCTGGCGGCTCCCGCACGTCGTTGCGGCGCGGGGCTTCCACGTCGCGGATGCGCTGCGTTCGGCCTGTGCATCCGCTGACGCGCCAGCTTGCCGCTGAGCGGCGGACTTACGCCAAGGGCGTATTGGAAATGATCTCCACCCAGTAACCGTCCGGGTCCTTGATGAAGGCCAGGTGCTTCATGCGGCCGTCTTCCAGGCGTTTCTGATACGGCACGTTGAGGCTGTCGAAGCGTGCGCAGGCAGCATGGATGTCCGGCACCGAGATACAGATATGGCCGAAGCCGCGTGGGTCGCTGTTGCCGTCGTGATAGACCGGGCCATCCTGGGTTTCGGTGCCATGGTTGTGGGTGAGTTCGAGCACGCCGGGGATGCCGGCCATCCACAGGCGACGCTGCGCGTCGTCATCGGGAATGGCCGTGCCTTCGGGCAGCAGCGCGAGAAAATACAGGCTGAATTTTGCGTCGGCAAAATCGCGTGCGTCGAGCAGGCGGAAGCCCAGGACACGGGTATAGAAATCCAGCGACTGTGTTGCGTCCTTGACGCGCAGCATGGTGTGGTTGAACACGAAGCCGTGCGTGTCGGCGGGCGCGGCATTGGCGCCTGGCACGTGTTGCAGATCGTTCAAAGGCATGGCGGTCTCCTGGTGTGGATTGCGGGTGGGGGGTGTTGCGCGAAGGGGGATGGTAGCCAGGGCAGGGTTGTCGGCGTGTCATGGCGAAAGGGCAGCGGTTCGAATGCGCTGGCGTTGGAGGAGAGGGCCAACTGCATCTGCCCGTGCACGATGCTATCGCCTCAAAACCACACGCGCACACCGGCAACAAAGCGGCTGTCGCGTGCAGGGGCATCGTCCATCGCGGCGCGTTGTGCGCTATCGCCGAAGCTGCGGCTGTGCACCCAGCCGATGTACGGCGCGAAGCGGCGGGTAATCTCGTAGCGCAGGCGCAAGCCAAGTTCCACCGCTTCCAGACCGCTGCCAATGCCGCGGCGGTTGTCGTCGGTAAGCGCGATGTCGGCTTCCGCACGCGGCTGCAGGATCAGACGGTTGGTCAGCAGTACCTCGTATTCGCCTTCCAGCCGCAGCGCCGCGCGGCTGCCAGTGCCCACATACAGCGTGGCTTCGGTTTCGAACTTGTAGGGCGCCAGGCCTTGCACGCCGAAAGCGGCCCAGCTGCGATGTTCGCCTGCGCCGATGTCCTGGCGCGCGCCGATGAGTACATCCCACCATGGCGAAATGGCATGGCCATAGAACGCCTCCAGCGAGGCAGGTTCGGTGCGCCCGTCGTGCCGTTCGCCCTCGCTGCGCAGCCAGAGCCGGTCGATGTCGCCGCCGATCCATGCGCGCGATTCCCAGGCCTGGCCGCTACCGCGATGCGTGTTGGACGCTTCAAGCCGATCGAGCAGGACATAGTGGTTGATACCTGCCGAGTGCATCGTATGCGTGTGCAATGGTGCGAATGCGGCGGCGATGTCGTCCGCCGTGGGTGGGGGAATGGGGTCGCGAGGGAGTGGGTGACTGCGTGTCTCGGCGGGTGATGCAGGAGTTTGTGCAGCGTGTGTGGGCTGCGTGTGGTGCATCTTGGAGTGATCCATCGACGCGTGATCCATCGCCTGGTGGTGCATGGATGCATCGCCCATGGATCCATGCTTCATCGATTCATCGTCCATGGGGCCGGTACCCGTGGCAGCGTGCGCCATGTGAGCGTGGTCCATGTGAGCGGCCTGAGATGAGGCAGGGGTCGTCTGCATGCCATCGGTCACTTGCATCGCATGGTCCTGCATGTCCTGCGGTGCGTCCTCCAGCGCATCGTGCTGATGCTCCTGCGCAAGTGCAGATGCGCTCGCCAGGAACGCAGCAGCCAACCAGGCCTGTGTGCGAAAGCGACTCATGCCTCCACCCGCACTTCGCGCATCATTCCTGCTTCCATGTGGTACAGCAGATGACAGTGATAGGCCCAGCGGCCGAGCGCATCGGCACGCACGCGGTAGGTGCGGCGGGTGCCCGGCGGCATGTCGATGGTGTGCTTGCGTACCTGGAAGTTGCCGTGTGCATCTTCCAGGTCGCTCCACATGCCATGCAGGTGAATCGGGTGCTGCATCATGGTGTCGTTGACCAGCACGATACGCAGCCGCTCGCCGTATTGCAGACGCAAGGGTTGCGCGGAAGCGAACGCGATGCCATCGAAGGACCAGGCGAATTTTTCCATGTGCCCGGTCAGATGCAGCTCGATGTCGCGCCCGGGTTCGCGCCCATCCGGATCCTCGAACACGCTATGCAGATCGGCGTAGCACAGCACGCGGCGGCCGTTGTCGCGCAGGCCCACGCCGGGGTCGTCCAGGCGCGGTGCGGTGGCATTGCTGTGCATGTCGATCAGCGGGTTGCCGGTTTCGCTGGCGGGATGATGCGGCGCCTTGTCGTGTGCCTGGGCATCGTCGTGCGAGTGCATGGTGTGCGTCCCATGCGCCGCCAACATCCCGGGCGCGCCGTGCATTGCGGGTAGCGCGTGGTGCATCCCATCGCCATGTCCCATGTCCTGCATGGTCAGGATGGCGCGCCGATCCAGTGCGGGAATCGGCGCCTGCAAGCCGTGTTGCACTGCCAGCGTGCCACAGGCAAAGCCGGTGCGGCCCATGTCCTGCGCGAATAACGTAAACGCATCCTGGCCGAGCGGTTCGACGATCACGTCGAAGGTCTCGGCCGCGGCGATGCGCAGTTCGTCCACGCTGACCGGATGCACGTACTGCCCGTCGGCGGCCACCACGGTCATGCGCAGGCCGGGAATACGGATGTCGAAGTAGGTCATCGACGAGCCGTTGATGAAACGCAGCAACACCTTTTCGCCTGGCTTGAACAACCCGGTCCAGTTGCCGGCCGGCGCCACGCCGTTGAGCAGGTAGGTGTAGGTGTTGGCGTTGACGTCGGACAGGTCGGTCGGGGTCATGCGCATGCGCCCCCACATGCCGCGGTCGGCCAGCGTGGCGCGCAGGCCGTCGTCGCGCGCATCGCGCAGGAAATCGACGACCGTGCGCTGCGCGTAATTGTCGTGGCTGGGCATCTGCTTGAGCCGGCGGAACAGGGCGGCCGGGTCCAGGTCGGTCCAGTCCGAGAGCAGCACCACATGCTCGCGATCGTGCCGGTACGGCGGCGGCGTCAGCGGGTCGATGACGATGGCGCCATACAGCCCGGCCTGTTCCTGAAACATCGAATGGCTGTGATACCAGTAGGTGCCGGACTGGCGCAGCGTGAAGCGGTAGTGGTACTCCTGGCCCGGCGCGATGCCGTCGAAACTCATCCCCGGCACGCCGTCCATGTTGGCCGGCAGCAACAGGCCATGCCAATGCACCGAGGTGGGTTGGTCGGTCAGCGCGTTACGCACGCGCACGCCCACCGTGTCGCCCTCGCGCCAGCGCAGGGTAGGCGCCGGCAGGCTCTGGTTGACCGTGATTGCGGAGCGGGTGTGTCCGGTGAAGTTCACCGGCAGGCGGCCGATCTGCAGCGACTGGCTGCTTCCGCGTAGCACCGGCGTGGTGGCCTGGGCGGCGGCGCGCGCGTCGTAGCGCCACAGGCCGCCGGCTGCGGCGACGCCGCCCAGGGCCAGGCCCTGGACGAAGCGGCGCCGGCTCAGACCGCTGGCGGTTGAGCCGTGGGAAAACGGGGGATCGAAAGACATGACATCTCCTGCGCGCTCCATCGGCAAGATGGAGCGCAGCGCAAAACTGAGGAAACCCGCGCAAGCACGCGCGGGGCCGAGGACGGCCAAGGCAGGGCCGTCGGCGCTCAGGCGATGGGAGGTCGTACCGGTTGGTCGGGCAGCGGGCTGCTGCGCCCCTCGGTCAGGGTGTCCGGCACCGCCGGGTGGCCGAGCAGGCCGGCGGCTACGGCAGGCAAGGTTAACAAGGCGAGGCTGGCGTGCTGCAGGCAATCGCAGCTGCCCAGCTTGCAGCAGTCGGGCGCGTGCGCACGCGTGGCCTTGTCGTGCCACTGCATGGCTGTCGGCGTAGGCATCGCGTCATGGCACGGCACGGCTGCCGGTGACTCGCTCTGGGTCGCGGCGGTGCCTCCCGCCATGGTCACGGCGGGCATCGCGCCCGACGCCATTGCCGGCATGGCCATGCCCACCGACGCCCACGCGCCGGTTGCCGTATTGGCAACCAGGCTCAGGCACAGCAGCAGGCGGAGCAGGCGATGCAGCACAGGTAGTCGCGGCAGTGACAGGTGCAGCGAGCATAGCATCGGCCCCCAGCTGTCCGCCCGATGCGCTGGGTGCGTAAGCGGGCAGGTGGGGGCGGTAGAATTGAGGCTACTTTCGCAGCCAAGTCCTGCCATGTCGCAGCGCCAGTGGGTGGCCGCCGCCATCCGGAAGATCGAGGCCGATTTCAATCGTTCGGCCGACACCCACCTGATTCCGATGGAACTGCCGGGCTATCCGGGCATCGACCTGTACTTCAAGGACGAGTCCAGCCATCCGACCGGCAGCCTCAAGCACCGCCTGGCGCGCTCGCTGTTCCTGTACGCGCTTACCAATGGCTGGCTGCGCGCCGGGCGCCCGGTGATCGAGGCGTCCAGTGGCTCCACGGCCATTTCCGAAGCGTATTTCGCGCGTTTGCTCGGCGTGCCCTTCATCGCGGTGATGCCCGCCTCGACCTCGCCGGAGAAGATCGCCGCGATTCAATTCCAGGGCGGCCGCTGCCACCTGGTCGAACGCGCCTGCGACCTGGACAGCGCCTCGCACCAGCTCGCACGCGAGACCGGCGGGCACTTCATGGACCAGTTCACCTATGCCGAGCGTGCCACTGACTGGCGCGCCAACAACAACATCGCCGAATCGATCTTCAAGCAACTGGCCGAAGAGCCGCACCCGATCCCGGACTGGATCGTCTGCAGCCCCGGCACCGGCGGTACCAGCGCCACCCTGGGCCGCTACGTGCGCTATCGGCGCCATGCCACCCGCATCCTGTGCGCCGACCCGGAAGTGTCGGTGTTCTTCGACGGCTATTGCCGCGCAGTAGACGGCCAATGTCCCAAGGAGCTGGCCATCACCGGCGGTTCGCGCATCGAAGGCATCGGCCGCCCGCGGGTGGAATCGAGCTTCATTGCCAGCTGCGTGGATGTGATGATCAAGGTGCCCGATGCGCTGAGCCTGGCGGCGATGCGCCACGTCAGCGCCACGCTGGGCCGCCGCGTGGGCGGCTCCACCGGCACCAACTTCGTCGGCGTGCTGCAGGCTGCCCGGCGCATGCGCGACGAAGGCCGGCAGGGCTCCATCGTCACCATCCTGTGCGATGCCGGCGAACGATACGCGCACAGTTATTACGACCCGGCCTGGTACCAGGCGCGCGCGATCGATGTCAGCGACAGCGATACAGCCATTGCGCTGGCCGTGAACGGCGGCGATTTGCCTGCCTTGCCTTGTGCGGCGCTGGAATGACCGCCATATCCGGGACGTAGGCATCAAGGCGCTGCGCTCACCGCCACGCCTGTGCGATCGGTGTCCGCAGTCGGCAGGTCCAGGCGCGCACCGTGCCCTCGGTGCCGTGCTCACCTGCTGACGGTTGCGTGCCACGTTTGCCGATCCTTGAATCCACTCACCCAGTCCATTGCCGGAGCGCTCCATGACCAACCCGCTGCTCGATCTGTCCGGACTGCCGTCCTTCGATGCGATCGGCCCCGAACACGTGGGCCCGGCGATCGACCAATTGCTCGCCGAGGCCGAGGCGGCGGTGAAGGCGGCCGAGCAGGTCAGCCCGGTGCGCTGGGACAGCTTCGTCACGCCGCTGGACGATGCCACCGAGCGGCTATGGCGTGCGTGGGGGCAGGTGGGTCACCTGCAGGCGGTGGTCAACACGCCCGAGCTGCGCGAGGCCTATAACAGCAACCTGCCCAAGGTGAGCCGCTTCGGCAGCGCGCTGGCGCAGAATCTGGCGCTATATGCGCAATACAAGGCGCTGGCGCAATCGCCGGAAGCCGCACACTTCGATGAGGCGCGTCGCAAGGTGCTGGAAAATGCGCTACGCGATTTCCGCTTGGGCGGTGCAGAACTCGATGATGCCGCCAAGGCGCGGTTCGCACAGATCCAGGAAGAACTCTCGGCGTTGGCAGCCAGGTTCTCGCAGAACGTACTCGACGCCACCGATGCGTGGTCGTACGTGACCGAGGACCAGACCCAGCTGTCGGGCCTGCCGGCAGAAGTGATTGCCGCCGCACGCGCCGCCGCCGAAAAGGACGGCGTGCCGGGCTGGAAATTCACCTTGCAGATGCCGTGCTATCTACCGGTGCAGAGCGATGCCGACAGCCGCGACCTGCGCGCGCGGCTGTATCGCGCCAATGCCGAGCGCGCGTCCGAATTCGGCGATGCCACGCTGGACAACAGCGCCAACATCGATCGCATCCTGGCCCTGCGCGCCGAGTTGGCGCAGCTGCTCGGCTTTGCCAGTTACGCCGACTATTCGGTTGCCACCAAGATGGCGCAGAGCCCCGACGAGGTGATGGGCTTCCTGCGCGATCTGGCCGCGCGCGCCAAGCCGCATGCACAGCGCGACCGCGCCGAGCTGGAAGCCTTTGCGCGCGACGAGTTGGGTCTGGATGAACTGCAGGCCTGGGACCTGGCCTACGCCTCGGAAAAACTCAAGCAGGCGCGTTACAGCTTTTCCGAGCAGGAGGTGAAGCAGTACTTCACCGAACCGAAGGTACTGGCCGGCCTGTTCGATGTGATCCACAGCCTGTACGGGCTCACCGTCAAACCCGACAGCGCGCCGGTGTGGCACCCGGACGTGCGGTTCTACCGGTTGGAAGATGCGCAAGGCACCCTGGTTGGCCAGTTCTATCTGGACTTGTACGCGCGCGAAGGCAAACGCGGCGGCGCGTGGATGGACGATTGCCGCAATCGCCGCGACACCGCCAACGGCGTGCAGACGCCGCTGGTGTATCTGGTGTGCAACTTCGGGCGCGGCAGCGGCGATGCACCGGCCACCTTCCGCCACGGCGAAGTCACCACGCTGTTCCATGAAATGGGCCACGGCCTGCATCAGTTGCTCACGCAGATTGGCGAGCTGGGCGTGGCCGGAATCAATGGCGTGGAATGGGACGCGGTAGAGCTGCCCAGCCAGTTCATGGAAAACTTCTGTTGGGAGTGGGAGCGCGTGCAGGCGATGACCGCGCACGTGCAGACCGGCGAACCGCTGCCGCGGAACCTGTTCGATCGCCTGCTGGCGGCGCGCAATTTCCAGAGCGGCATGTTCACCGTGCGTCAGCTGGAATTCGCCTTGTTCGACATGCAACTGCACAGCACCTACGACCCCTCGCAGGACAGCGTGCTGCAATTGATCGAGCGCGTGCGCGACGAAGTGGCGGTCAATCGGCCGCCGGCATGGAATCGCTTCCCGCATCAGTTCAGCCATATTTTTGCAGGTGGCTATGCGGCCGGCTATTACAGCTACAAGTGGGCCGAAGTGCTCAGCGCCGATGCCTATGCCGCATTCGAAGAGGCGCCCGACCAACTGGAGCAGACCGGCGCACGGTTCCGCGCCGAGGTGCTTGCGCGTGGCGGCAGTCGTCCGGCAGCGGAGAACTTCCGCGCGTTCCGCGGTCGGGCCCCGACCATCGATGCGCTGCTACGGTATAACGGCATGGCGGGCTGATGGCGCCGATGGCGCAGTCGTCATCGGCTACCGTCGCCACGGCGTTCGCATTGCATTGAGGTGAGCTGTCCTATAACCGCGACCTAGCGCCTCTTCGGGGGCGAAGCATGCGGTGGGATAGGGCACAAGGAGAGCGCAATGCAGCGACGTGTTTCATGGAGTGCGCTATGGCTGATGGCCGTGGCCCTGCCGGTTTGGGCGCAGCACACCGGCCACGCCAACGGTCTGGTTGGCCTGCGCGCCGGACCTTCCGAAGAGTACCGGCGCGTGGGCGAAGTTCAGCCCGGCGGTACGCTGCAGGTCTATGGCTGTCTCAAGAGTGGCGCCTGGTGCGATGTGCGTTCACCGGAGGCACGTGGCTGGCTTCCTGCGGCCTCGATCGTGCTCGCTCACGGCGCCCTGAATCAGGTGGTGCCGAAGCTGACGTTTTCGCTGGATGCCTACTGGGACACGCATTATCGCGGCCGCGCATGGACCGTCGAGAGCGAGCGCGCCTACTGGCGCGATCACACTCCAGGGGACTCGCTGCCACTAGAGCTGCTGGCACCTGGCGAGAGCGTGACGGCGGACGGAGTACAGTCCCTGGCAAGGCGCGCCAAGGCCGAAACACGCGCAGAAACCGAGCGCACCCAGCGCGAGCGGGCCGTGATCGACCGGGCTGCGCTGAATCGGATAGATGCCGACAGGCGGGACGACAAGATACATCGGTGCGAACGCTCGGGAAGTCAGGACGACGCCGTGCAGAGCTGCATCTCCCAGGCACGCAGCGATTACGAGCAATCGGTTCGGCAACGGTGCGAAAATTCACGCAACCAGGATGACGCGCTACCGCGTTGCATCGATTAGACACGCATCGAGTGCGACAAATCGCCTCGGCAATGGAAATTGGTGGCCGTCACGATTGCCAGCCGACCGCTCGTCGAACCGAGCCCGGCGTGCACTAGGGGATACGCGCGGCTGGTCCCCCGGCCGGCACCAGCGGCGCAAGCGTGCGCTTGCTACGGCAGGCCTGACGCTTCGGCTGAGTGCCTGCAAGACCCTGGCAGCATTGCGTGATCTACGCGCGCGTTGCCGCATCGCAGGCGAGCCACCGCAGCGTGATCGCGGCGGTGGCGCCAGTGGTTACACCCGGCCGAAGACCAGTGCCGCGTTGGTGCCACCGAAGCCGAAACTGTTGGACATCACCGTGTTCAAGGTCGCGTCCTGTGTCTGCCGCAGGATAGGAAAGCCTTCGGCACGCGGGTCGAGTTCGTCGATATGCGCCGAGCCGGCCATGAAGCCATCGCGCAGCATCAGCAGGCTGTAGATCGCCTCGTGCACGCTGGCCGCGCCCAGCGAGTGCCCGGAGAGCCCCTTGGTCGAAGACAGCGGCGGCACGTTGTCGCCGAATACCTCGCGCACCGCGCCCAGTTCGGTGACATCGCCCAACGGCGTGGACGTGCCATGCGTGTTGAGGTAATCGATCGGGCGCTGCAAGCCCTGCATGGCCATGTGCATGCAGCGCACGGCGCCTTCGCCGCTGGGCGCGACCATGTCGGCACCGTCGGAGGTCACGCCATATCCGAGCAGTTCGGCATGGATGCGTGCGCCACGCGCGATGGCGTGGTCGTAGTCTTCCAGCACCAGCATGCCGCCGCCGCTGCCGATGACGAAGCCATCGCGCTGCGCATCGTATGGGCGCGAGGCCACGGCAGGGCGATCGTTGAAGCCGGTGGACAGCGCGCCCATCGCATCGAACATGACGCTCATGGTCCAGTGCAGTTCTTCGCCGCCACCGGCGAACATCACGTCCTGCGCGCCATGCCGGATCAGATCTGCCGCCGCACCGATGCAATGCGCAGACGTCGCGCACGCGGCCGACAGCGAGTAGCTCAGCCCGCGTATTTTGAACGCGGTGGCCAGCGATGCGGACACCGACGAACACATCGTGCGCGGCACCATGTATGGGCCTACTTTGCGCACGCCACGGTTGCGCAGCAGGTCGGCGGTTTCCACCTGCCATTGGCTGGAGCCGCCACCGGAGCCGGCAATCACACCGGTGCGCAGGCCGCTGACCTGCTCGGCATCCAGGCCCGCATCGGCGATCGCATCGCGCATTGCCAGGTATGCGTAGGCCGAGGCATCGCCCATGAAGCGTTTGAGCTTGCGGTCGATCAGGCTGTCCAAATCCAGCGCCACCGCACCGCCGACCTGGCTCCGCAGGCCTGCTTCGGCGTGATCGGGCAGCGCGGTGATACCGGAGCGGCTCTCGCGCAGTGCGCTGGAGACGGTGTCCAGATCGTTGCCCAGGCATGAGGTGATGCCCATTCCGGTAATGACGACGCGACGCATCAGAAATTCTCCGTTGAAGTGAACATGCCCACACGCAGATCCTTGGCGGTGTAGATCTCGCGCCCATCCACCAGCATGCGTGCATCGGTCTGCGCCATCACCAGCTTGCGGTTGATGACGCGGCTGACATCGACCTCGTAGCGCACCAGCTTGGCGCTGGGCAGCACCTGGCCGGTGAACTTGACCTCGCCGCAGCCCAACGCGCGGCCACGGCCCGGCGCGCCGATCCAGGTGAGGAAAAAGCCGGTCAGTTGCCACATCGCATCCAGGCCCAGGCAGCCTGGCATCACCGGGTCGCCGATGAAGTGGCAGCCGAAGAACCACAGGTCCGGGCGGATATCCAGTTCGGCACGAATCAGCCCCTTGCCATGTGCACCGCCGGCGTCGCTGATCTCGGTGATGCGGTCGAACATCAGCATCGGATCGTTGGGCAGACGGCCGCTGTCGGGCGCAAACAATTCCCCACGCGCGCTGGCCAGCAATTGGTCGCGCGAGTACGTACTTTGACGAGTCATGACGAACGTGTCCTGCAAGGAGCGAGAGGCGAGGCGGGGAAGGGTGCATGAGGTCGCGCGGTTCAATCAAACGTTTTATCCGTACGCATGCGTGCTGTTTTCCGCTGAGTGCCCAGTGCGCAGATGCACTGTTGCAGGCGAAGTCACGGTGCTCGGGACCGCCGTCGGCACATGCGTGGCAGGCCTGCATGGTTGGCCGTGCAGGCGCTACCGTCGGATGCGTTACCTTTGCTATTGAGGACGCGCTCGTGTTCGCTTTGCCAATCCGTGGCGATGTCTCTCGACGCAAGGGGTGAGACGGCGCTGGCTTATCATGGGCGCAGACCTGCGACAGAGAACCCCGCTTGATGCGCAAGATCGTGCACGTGGACATGGATGCGTTCTACGCGTCCGTGGAGCAGCGTGACGACCCGGGCCTGCGCGGCAAGCCGGTAGTGGTGGCCTGGCGCGGCGCGCGCTCGGTGGTGTGCGCGGCCTCCTACGAAGCGCGGACCTTCGGTATTCGCTCGGCGATGCCGGCCGTGCGTGCCGAGCGCCTGTGCCCGGACGCGATCTTCGTGCCGCCGGATTTTGCGCGCTACAAGGCGGTGTCGCGGCAAGTACGCGAGATTTTCCATCGTCATACCGACTTGGTGGAGCCGTTGTCGCTGGACGAGGCCTATCTGGACGTCACGCACGCCAAAACCGGCATGCAGTTGGCCACCGAGGTTGCGCAGTTGATCCGTACGCAGATCCGCGAGGAAACCCAGCTCACCGCATCGGCCGGCATCGCGCCGAACAAGTTCCTGGCCAAGATTGCGTCGGATTGGCGCAAGCCCGATGGCCAGTTCGTGATTGCGCCCAGCCGCGTGGATGCATTTTTGCTGCCGCTCAAGGTCAATCGCATTCCCGGCGTAGGCAAGGTAATGGATGGCAAGTTGGCGGCGCTGGGCATCGTCACCGTGGCCGATCTGCGCCAGCGGCCATTGGAAGAACTGCAGGCGCATTTCGGCAGTTTCGGTCAGAGCCTGTATCGCCGCGCGCGCGGCATCGACGAGCGCCCGGTCGAGCCGGATCAGGAAGTGCAATCGGTCTCCTCGGAAGACACCTTCAGCGAAGATCTGGCGCTTGATGCACTGGACCCGCACATCCTGCGGCTGGCCGAAAAGACCTGGCTCGCCACGCGCCGCACCGAACGCATCGGGCGCACGGTCGTGCTGAAATTGAAGACCTCGAATTTTCGCATCCTGACGCGCTCCTACACGCCCGAGCAGCCGCCTACCTCGCAGGAGGCATTGGCGCAGATTGCCCTGGCATTGACCCGCCGCGTGGAGCTGCCCACGCAGACGCGCTATCGCCTGGTCGGTGTGGGCTTGAGCGGTTTCAGCGATGTCGAAGATGGCGCCGTGCAGGGGCAGTTGTTCGGCCAGATGCCGCCGTTGGAGTGAGCGGCACGTGCTGCATTGCGTCTCGCATGCGGCGATGACTGCATCTAACGCAGGTGGCGAGCAATCCACGGCGCTTGGCAGTGACACGTGCTGAATCTTGTGCTGCGTACACTGCGGCTCTCCCACGCACGAGGCCGTCCGAATGTTTCCGTATCCGCTGGTGATCTTCGACCTGGATGGCACGCTGGTGGACAGCGCACCCAATATCGCCGAGGCTCTCAACGGCACATTGCAGGAGCTGGGGCTACAGCAGTTCAGCCAAGCCACGATCCGCAGCTGGATCGGCGAAGGCGTCAAGGTATTGCTTGCCACCGCATTGCGCGAAGCCGGCAGCACGCGCGATGCCGATGCCGAAATGCCGGTGATGATGCGCCATTACGAGGCGAGCCTGCTGCACGACCCGCAGTTGTACCCGGGCGTTGCCGAGGCGCTGGCCGGCCTGCGCGATGCGGGCGCCACGCTGGCATTGTGCACCAACAAACCTGCGCGTTTTATCGCGCCGTTGCTGGAGCATCTGGGTATCGCCGCGCATTTCAGCCGTGTGCTCGGGGGCGATTCGTTGCCACAGCGCAAGCCCGACCCGGCACCGCTGCTGCAGCTTGCCAGTCACTTTCAACGCAGCCCGCAACAGTGTCTGATGGTCGGCGATTCGGCCACCGATGCCGCCGCCGCAAACGCCGCGAACATGCCGCTGGCGATGGTGCGTTACGGCTACCTGCGCGGTTTCGATGTGCAGCGCGCCGGTGCCGTGGCCATCGTCGACGACATGCGTGAACTGCTCGCGTTGCGCTGACCTACGCGCGCACCACGGATCGACCGATGCGGCAGCGTGCGTTACGGCCGCAGGCGCAAGCTCGGGCGTCTGCGCTGAAGCGGGAGATTGTGCAACAGCGACCTGTGCCGCTGAGCAGCCAGCACCCAAGACACGGTGGTGAGCCATGCATGCCGACCGGTGCGTGTCGTCGCAGGACCTTGCGCTTCAGGCTCTGAAACGAGCCATGCGTAGTGCGACGCGAGGCTGCATGCATGAGCGCGCGCATGGGCCAGCTGCATCGATCAGCCGATTGCCGGGCAATGTCGGCCGATTCAATCCTCGCCTGCTCGCTCTGCATCCGCAGCGTCGTAAAGGTCGGTTGCCGTATCCGCGTCGCCGTGCGTATCGTCGTTGTCGGCGCGCGCATAGTGCACGGTTTCCACCGGCCCGCCGACGGCACGGCCGCGCACCGGCAGCAGCGCGCTGGCCGCTTCATATTCAGCGAGCAAGGCATGCCGGCGCGCTTCGGGCACGTCCTGCCAATGGCAATCGGCCAACGCGCCTTCCAACGAATACAGCAGGTTGAGGCTGGGCTTGAAGCCCGCGCGGCGCACCTTGACGAATGCGCCCACCGCACCCACCGCTTGCAGGTCCTGCTGCGTGCGCAGCCCGACCTGGCGCAGCCATGCCGCGCTTTTGGGCCCGATGTTGCGCATCCGCTCGGTGGTCACGCCAGCGCGTCTACGAAGAGTTGCGCAATGGCTTCCAGGCCACGTTGATCGTCGGCATCGAAGCGGTCCAGCTCCGGGCTATCCAGGTCCAGCACGCCGATCAGCGCATCGCCTTTGACCAGTGGAATCACCAGCTCCGAGCGCGATGCCGAATCGCAGGCAATATGCCCGGGGAACGCGTCCACATCGGCAATGCGCTGGCTCTGCCGGGTACTGGCGGCCGCACCGCACACGCCCTTGTCCAGCGGGATGCGCACGCACGCCGGCAGGCCCTGGAACGGCCCCACCACCAGCTCGCGGCCGTCGTAGAAGTAGAAGCCGGCCCAGTTGAGCGACGGCAACGAATGGAAGATCAGCGCGGCCAGATTGGCGGCATTGGCGATCCGGTCCGGCTCGCCGTGCACCAGTGCCTGGGCCTGGGCGGTGAGCTGGGCATATTGTTCCGGCTTGCTGCCGGTCAGCGAAGAGGTGGCGAACATCGGCAAAGTTTAGCAGTGGCCGTCTTGCAGCGTGGTTGCGATCGGGCAAGGAACGCGCAGGAGCTTTCCAGCACTGAGTCGCGATCATTGGCCGAGGCAGCCAGCGGCGCGCACAGGGGCAACGTGGCCCCGCAGGCAAACGACAACCAACCGTCCTCAGCCGCACGTGCAGTGCGCACGGTATGCTGCGCGCCCTCACGGCAATGGCGGCGCGGCCGCAGGATCAGGCGTATGCAGCATCCAGCTTTTTATGTCACCGGCACCGATACCGGCATCGGCAAGACCATGGGCAGCACCGCGCTGTTGCACGCCTTGCGCGCACGCGGCCATCGCGCCGTCGGCATGAAGCCGGTGGCCAGCGGCTGCGAGCACACGCCGCAGGGTTGGCGTAACGAAGACGCGCTGGCGCTGCAGGCGGCCAGCGATCCGCAGCCGGACTACGCCACGCTCAATCCCTACGCCTTGCCGGCGCCGCTGGCACCGGAACTGGCGGCGGCCGATGTCGGCGTAACGCTGGCGCTGGAGCCCATCGCACACGCGTTCGCGCAATTGCGCACGCAGGCCGAGGTGGTGGTGGTGGAAGGGGTGGGCGGGTGGGCCGCGCCGCTGAGCGCGACCCTGGACCAAGCCGATCTGGTGCGCGCCTTGCAGCTGCCGGTGGTGCTGGTGGTCGGCGTGCGGCTGGGCTGCATCAACCACGCGCGGCTCACTGCTGCGGCCATCGCCGCCGATGGGCTGCAGTGCATCGGGTGGATCGCCAATGAAATCGATCCGCAGATGGAGCGCATCGAAGAGAACATCGGCATGCTGCGCCAGCGCCTGGCGATGCCGTGCTGGGGCCGGATCCCGTGGCGACCGGGCGCCGACGCTGCCGCCCAGGCACACGGGCTGCAATTGCCGCGCTAGCTGGCACGGCGCGCTCGCGCGGGCAATAAAAAAGCCCGACAGAGGGAGGGATCTGTCGGGCCGGATTGCACGGGGGGAGGGACCCATGCAAAGACGCTGAATTTATTGGCGCTTACTTACGCCGGGTCTTGCCTGATGCGCCGGCCTGGTCGCTGCCGTTTTCGAACTGCTGCTTGGCAAACTGCCCAAGCTCGCTGGACATCTTCAATCCCAGCCCGACCACTTCCTGATTGACCGAGGCCAGGCGTTCCAGGTTGTCGCGCGCAACCTGCAAGCCTTTCGGCCAGAGCGTCTGGTAGGCGCCCAGATCGCGCGCCTGCGCGAACTCGCCGAAGAAGCTGCTGGTCGCGTTGACGTTGCGTTCCAGCGTCTCCAAGGCCAACTGGTTGGCACGTGCTGCGACAGACGCGAACTGACTGGTGAAGCTGTTTTCGAACTGCGCCGACATTGCGAACCCCTTGGGGAAAGCCGTGACCGTTTGTTGCGTTGCAGCATACGCCGATGTTGCTGCGATGCAACACGTTTCCTGAAGATTTTCCAAACGTGCGTAGAAGCGCTTTAAGATCAACAGCTTAGGTGGCCGCTCAAATGAGAAAAGCCGCCAGCTGGCGGCTTCAGGTCACCCCACTGCGCTGCCGCTTAACCGCGATAGCGACAGCCGGAGGTGCAGGTCTCGTGCACCACGATCTCGCTCAGCTGCGGCAGCGCCGGCTTGAGCTGCTGCCAGATCCAGATCGCCAGGCGTTCGCTGGTGGGGTTTTCCAACCCTTCGATGTCGTTGAGGTAATGGTGGTCCAGGCGGTCGTAGATCGGCTGGAAGGCCGCCTTGATGTCACCGAAATCCATGATCCAGCCGGTCTCGGCGCCGGGTTCGCCGCTGACATGCAGCTCGACGCGAAACGAATGGCCGTGCAAGCGCGCGCATTTATGCCCAGGCGGCACGTTGGGAAGCCGGTGCGCGGCTTCCAGGGTGAAGACCTTGAAGATGTCCATGATGGTGGTTCGGCAAGCAGGAAGAGGGAGGGATGCGTGACTGCACAGGGCAGGATCCCGCAAGAGACCGGGCAGGCCGGGACGGACAGAACAAGGGCCGCATCGCGGCCCTTGTTCTTAGCGCATGCCCAGCGCTCAGGCGCCGCGGTTGGCCGGACGGCCATTGCCGCCACGTCCACCATCGCGACGGCCTGCGCCCGCGCCAGCGTTGGCCTGACGCGGCCCGCCGCTGCGCTGGCCACCCGGCTTCTTCGGGCCGGCATGCGCATGCGCCTGACGCGGTGCATCGCCATGTGGACGACGGGCGTGGCTCTTGCGCGGCGCGCGCTCGCCACCCGGCTGCTCGGCGCGACCCGGCGCGCTGTTGCCCCAACGGATCGGGGTCTGCGGCTCGTAGCCCGGCACGTCGCGGATTTCCACGTCGCGGCCCAGCATGCGCACGATCTGGCGCAGCAGCTTGGCTTCGTCCTGCGCCACCAGCGAAATCGCCTCGCCGGTGGAGCCGTTACGGCCGGTGCGGCCGATGCGGTGCACGTAGTCCTCGGCCACCATCGGCAGGTCGTAGTTGATGACCTTCGGCAGCTGGTCGATATCGATCCCGCGCGCGGCGATATCGGTGGCCACCAGCACGGTCACGCGGCCTGCCTTGAAGTCGCTCAGCGCGCGCATGCGCTGACCCTGGCTCTTGTTGCCATGGATCGCCGCGGTCTTGATGCCGGACTTCTCCAGGAACAGCGCCAGCTTGTCGCTGCCGTGCTTGGTGCGCGCGAACACCAGGGTCTGCTCGCGGCTGTCCTGCGCCAGCAGGTGCAGCAGCAGATCGCGCTTGCGCGCGCCGTCGACCGGGTGCACGCGGTGGGTGATGCTCTCGGCCACGGTGTTGCTCGGGGTGACCTGGATCTGCATCGGGTTGCGCATGAACTCCAGCGCCAACTGTTTGATGTTCTCTTCGAAGGTGGCCGAGAACAGCAGCGTCTGACGGTCCTGGCGCGGCAGCTTGGTCAGGATGCGCTTGATCGACGGCAAGAAGCCCATGTCGAGCATGCGATCGGCTTCGTCCAGGATCAGCACTTCGATGCCGGACAGGTCCACGCTGCGACGTTCGATATGGTCGATCAGGCGGCCCGGGCAGGCGATCAGCAGGTCCACGCCACGACGCAGCGCATCGAGCTGGTTGCCCATGCCCACGCCGCCATAGATCACCGCGCTGGGGATGCGCAGGTACTTGCTGTAGCCGCGCAGGCTGTCGTGCACCTGGGTGGCCAGTTCGCGGGTGGGGGTCAGGATCAGCGCGCGAGGCTTGCGCGGGCCGTTGACGGTCTGCGGCGCGGTGCCCAGGTGCTGCAGCAGCGGCAGGCCGAAGGCAGCGGTCTTGCCGGTGCCGGTCTGCGCGCCGGCCAGCAGGTCGTGACCGGCCAGCACCAACGGGATCGCCTGCTGCTGGATCGGGGTGGGGGTTTCGTAGCCCTGCTCGGCCAACGCGCGCAGCAGGAAGGGCGCAAGGCCCAGGGATTCAAAAGACATCAGGAAGCTCCAAGTAAAGCGTCGCCGCCAAGCCAAGCCCGGAGCGCAAACGCATTGCAGATGCAAGAAGGTGAGGCTCGGAGCGTTCCCGTGAACCGCGCTGCGAGATGGTGGATCAACCCGATCAAGGAGCGATGGGTTTGTCGGCACCACGAAAGGCGTCGGGTGGGGCGGGCGAGCGGATCGATCGATCCTGGCCTCGCCGGCTGTCCCTAAGGGAAACGGACGGCCGCATGCAGACCCGGCAAGTGTACTCGCGTTTGGCGCGCTGCACAAAATCGCGGTTTCGCGGTTGTGGTCACGGTCAGTTGTTTCAGGTGCAACCAGTAGTGCGGCAGGCCGTACAATCGTCTGATCAGCCACAGCACAGGATGGTCATGAAGCTAGGTTCCCTGAAGGAAGGCGGCCGCGACGGCAGCCTGATCGTGGTCTCGCGCGACCTGCGCACCGCCGTGCGCGCCACCGGCATCGCGCCCACGCTGCAGCGCGCGCTGGAGGACTGGAGCAATGTGGCGCCGCGCTTGAATGCCTTGTCGGCCTCGCTCAACGATGGCAGCGCCGACGGCGTGTTCGATCTGGATGTGCAGGCCTTGGCCGCTCCCTTGCCGCGCGCCTACGAGTTCGTCGACGGCAGTGCCTACCTGCCGCATGTGGAGCGGGTGCGCCGCGCACGCAATGCCGAAGTGCCGGAAAGCTTCTACACCGACCCGCTGATGTACCAGGCCACCAGCGCCGGCTTCTATGGCCCGCGCGATGCCATCAAGGTGATCAGCGAGGACTACGGCATCGACCTGGAAGCGGAGATTGTGGTCATCACCGACGACGTGCCGATGGGTGCCTCGCCCGAGCAGGCGGCCGCGCATATCCAGTTGATCGGTTTGGTCAACGATGTTTCGCTGCGTAACCTGATCCCGGCCGAGCTCGCCAAGGGCTTTGGTTTCGTGCAATCCAAGCCGCGTTCGGCGCTGTCGCCGGTGTTCGTCACCCCCGACGAGCTGGACGATGCCTGGCGCGACAACAGGGTGCATCTGCCGCTGGTCACGCACGTCAACGGCGCCTGGTTCGGCGCGCCCGAAGCCGGCAACGACATGCAGTTCGACTTCGCCCAACTGATCGCCCACGCCGCCAAGACCCGTCCGCTGTCGGCCGGCACGATCGTGGGCTCGGGCACCATCGCCAACCAGGACACCGCCTTGGGCGCCTCGTGTTTTGCCGAGCAACGCGTGGTCGAGACGCTGCGCGACGGCAAGCCCAGCACGCCGTTCATGGCGTTCGGGGACATGGTGCGGATCGAGATGTTCGATGCCAGTGGCGCCAGCATCTTCGGTGCGATCGAACAGCGCGTCGAGCGGCAGCCGCTGCCATGACCTGCGGCGCAGCGACGGCAGGCGGTCGCGTATGAGCGCGGCCCTGGAGCTGTTTTCGTACTGGCGCTCCAGCGCGGCGTATCGCGTGCGCATCGGTCTTGGGCTGAAGGCGCTGGATTACATCGTCCGCCCGGTGCATCTGGTGCGCGATGGGGGCGAGCAGCACGCGCCGGCCTATGCGCAACTCAATCCGCAGGAACTGGTGCCGACGTTGCGGCATGGCGATGTGGTCATCACGCAGTCGCTGGCGATTCTGGAGTATCTGGAAGAGGCATTCGCGGGCACCACGGCGCTGCTGCCGCGCGCGCCTGCCGAACGCGCCCGGGTGCGCGCATTGGCGCAGCTCATCGCCTGTGACGTGCACCCGCTCAACAACCTGCGCGTCATGCAGGTGCTGGAGCGCGAGTTCGCGCTGGAGGGCGCACAACGCCAGCAGTGGACACGGCACTGGATGGAGCGGGGCTTTGCGGCGCTGGAAACGCAGCTGGCGCGCGATGCGCAGACCGGGCGCTTCTGCCACGGCGATGCACCGGGCCTGGCCGATTGCGTGCTGATCCCGCAGCTCTATAACGCGCACCGGTTCGAGGTCGATCTGGCGCCATATCCGACCCTGCGGCGCATCGAGCAGGCCTGCCTGCAGTTACCGGCCTTCGACGCGGCGCGCCCGGAGATGCAGGCCGACGCGGTGGGCTGAGGGCAGGCTGTCACAGCCCTCATCCGCCCTTCGGGCGCCTTCTCCCATGGCACGGGAGAAGGGCAGGCAGGCACTCACCGGATCGGGCAGTCGGCGTCACGCCAGGCGACAACGAAATGTAAGTTTGAGAGCTTCGGCACCGGCACCTGAAAGCACCGTGCGAGCGCCGATCTCGTCCTTCTCCCGCAAGCGGGAGAAGGTGGCGCGCAGCGCCGGATGAGGGCGCCGGTTGCATCGGCATCGCGAATGCGGAGCACGTCGCAGAGTTCGCTCTTAACCACCAGGATCCAGCGGCCCCCCGGTGCCGCAAGATCACCGATCGTCGCCGCCAAACCGATTAGATGAACCCGTGACTGATCTTCGGTGCCGCGGCCGCTTCGTAATCCGCATACGGGTCGTGCTCGCCGGAGCCGCCCTCGGAGAGACGGAACTTCAGCGCCAGGCCGTCGCGCGAGTCGGCCGCGCGCAGTGCTTCTTCCTGCTCGATTTCGCCCGACTTCACCATCCGGAACAGGCATTGGTCGAAGGTCTGCATGCCTTCTTCCAGCGACTCTTCCATCGCTGCCTTGACCTCGTGCACCTGGCCGCGCCGTAGCAGGTCGCGGATCATCGGGGTATTGAGCAACACCTCGGTGGCGGGGCGGCGGCGCCCGTCCACGCCCTTGACCAGGCGCTGGGAGACCACTGCGCGCAGATTCAGCGCCAGGTTCATCAGCACGTTCTTGTGCGCGCTTTCCGGGAAGAAATTGAGGATGCGCTCGATGGTCTGGTCGGCGTTGTTGGAGTGCAGCGTGGCCAGGCACAGGTGGCCGGTTTCGGCGAACGCGATCGCCGCCTCCATGGTTTCGGCGTCCAGGATCTCGCCGATCAGGATCACGTCCGGCGCCTCGCGCATGGCGTTCTTCAGCGCGCTCTGGAAGGCGTGCGTGTCCAGGCCCACCTCGCGCTGGTTCACGATCGACATCTTGTGCTTGTGCAGGTATTCGATCGGGTCCTCGATGGTGAGGATGTGCCCGGTGGTGGTGCTGTTGCGGTGGTCGATCATCGACGCCAGCGAGGTCGACTTGCCCGAACCGGTCGAACCCACCACCAGCACCAGCCCGCGCGGGGTCATGATGACGTCCTTGAGCACCTGCGGCAGGTTGAGCTCTTCGATGCTGGGAATCCGGCTGCGAATGGCGCGAATCACCATGCCCACCTCGCCGCGCTGCTTGAAAACGTTCACGCGGAAACGGCCGGCATCGGGCAGGGCGATGGCCATGTTGAGCTCGAGCTCGCGTTCGAACTGCGGCACCTGGCCTTCGTCCATCAACGAGTAGGCGATTTTCTTGACCATTCCCGGCGGCAACCCCGTATTGCCGAGCGGGTAAAGCTTGCCCTCGATCTTGATGTACACCGGCGCGCCGGTGGTCAAGAACATGTCCGAGGCATTCTTTTCGGTCATCAGCTTCAGGAAGTAGCCGATATCCATGCGCAATGGTTCCCCAACAAACAGCAGCGTCTCGTTGCAAGTCCGCCGCAGGCTTCCGACAATGGCCGTGCTCGAGACTTCTCGCTACGGCTCCCCTAATGACGGCTAGCTTCGCATACTTGCGGCGATCCCTGTATGGCATCGCCTGTTTCATGGTCCTTTCCTCTCCGGCTGCCGCCCAGGTGGCACCGGAGCTCACCGCCGCCGAACAGGCCGTGCAACGTGCCACCCAGGCCGATGCCGACCAATACGCCCCGGATCTGGTCAACCTGGCCCGCCAGGAATTGATGCAGGCCCAGCAGGCGCAACTGGACAAGCGCCAGCGCAAGCAGGTGCCCCAGATCGCCTTGCGCGCCGCCGCCGACGCCGACCTGGCCAAGGCCCGCAGCGAAGAAGCGGTGGTCGCCGCTCAACTGGAACAGCGCAGGAAGGAAGTGGCGCAGTTGCAGAACACCCTCAATACCGGGGAGGGCGGCCGATGAAACTGCGCCCCCTGCTGTATCTCGGTGTGTTGAGCCTGGTCACGTTGCCGCCGCTGGCGATGGCGGCCAAGGACGACCCGCAGGCCGACGCGCTCAACCGGCGCCTGGCCGCACTACAGAACGACCCGCAGACCAATGATCTGGCGCGCTTTGAGCGGCTGCAGGCGCAGCAAAGCGTGGCTGCGCTGGCCGAGGCCAAACGCCGCGACCGCGACGAGCTGGTGTTTCTGGCCGACCGGCGGGTCGAAATCGCCGAACTCACCGCCCGTACCGCGCTGGCGCGGCGCGAATTGGACCGCCTGGAAGGCACGCGCAACGACTTGCTGATCGAAGCCAGTCGCCGCGATGCCGCACGGGCGCGCCAGGAAGCCGAACGCCTGCGCGTGCAGGCGCAGATCCAGGCCGAGGCCGCCGAGCAGGCACGCCAGGCCGCCGAACAGGAAGCGCTCGCCCGCCAGGACGCCGAGCTGGCGTTGACCAGCGTGGCCGGCAAGCAGACCGCCAAGCTCAACGCGGCCCAGCAGAAGGCGGTGCAACTGGCGCATGAGGAGGCCGAGCTGGTCGCCGGGGCCAAGCTGCCGGCCGCCAAGTTCGACAGCCGCGGCGAAGTGTTTTCCCTGGGCAGTGGCGCCTTCGGTGGCAAGGCGGCGTTGTCCGGGGATGCCGCCGGGCAGGCCAAGGCATTGGCCGAATATCTGAACATCGGCAAGAAGGGCCGGGTCAGCATCGTCGGCTTCGACACCGATGCAGCCATTGCCAAGAAGCGTGCCGAAGCACTGCGCGATGCGTTGGTGGCAGGCGGCGTGTCGGCCTCGCGGCTGCAGGTCACCGGCACCAAAGGCGCGGCCAGCAAGACCCGCGCGGCCGAGGTCGTTGTCGCGCCCTGATGTCGTTCATTGCAAGTGATTGGAAGTTAAGGGCTTTTAACCGGTGCATGACGCCTGGTTGAACCGCGGTCACTGATTGAGGCAGGGAACGGCAAATGCGGCCGTTTCGGTCTTGAACCCCCTCCGCGACCGGCGTAGGGTCGTACCTCCGGGCAGCAACTCCGCGGCCCGGGAAGTACGGAGGGCCGGGCCAGTGATGCAGAGGCACGCAGCGAGACAACATGGTGGAGCAGTTGTTGGTGGTCCCGCCGGTGTGTCGGCCTTTGCAACGCGTTGGTCTTCCATCCCCAAGCTGCGCCCCGTGCCTTCGCTGGCCGGGGCGTTCTTGTTTTAAGTGAAGGAGGTAACGCCATGTTCGAAGGGCAACCGCAGACCGAAATCGACGCATTGATGAAGTCCGATCCCCAGTTCAAGCAGCTCTACCAACGCCACAAGCTATTGAACAAGAAATGCATGGATGCCGAACTCGGGGTGCTCCCGATCGACGACGTGACCTTGGGCCAGATGAAGCGCGAGAAGTTGCAGGCAAAAGAAAAGCTCACCCGGATGTACGACCAGCTCACCCACTGATCCTTCCCCACCGTTAGAACAAGTTCACCGTCGCGGGCGGTGGCGGCCTCCTCGTCGGCTTGCCACCGTCCGCGTCTTTAGTTGGAGCGGCGTTTGCTGGCGGGGGCACATCGGCGAACGGTTGAGCCTGTTCGTTCATCGGCCTGTGCAATCGGTTCAATGCTGAATGAGCATTCCCCGGCGGTTCGTCGGATAATGACCGGTCTAGCCCGCGTGGCGCAGCGACGATATCCCGATGGCGATTCATTCCTCCGTACTCGAACTGATTGGCAACACGCCGATCGTCAAGGCCCAGCGCCTGGACACCGGCGTCTGCGAGCTGTTCCTCAAGCTGGAGGCGAATAATCCTGGCGGATCGATCAAGGACCGTATCGGTCTGTCGATGATCGAAGCGGCCGAGCAGCGCGGCGATCTCAAGCCCGGCGCTACCCTGGTGGAGGGTACCGCCGGCAACACCGGTCTGGGCTTGGCCCTGGTGGCGCAGCAGAAGGGCTACCAGTTGATCCTGGTGGTGCCGGACAAGATGAGCCGCGAGAAGATCTTCAATCTCAAGGCCATGGGCGCCAACGTAGTGCTGACGCGCTCGGATGTGGCCAAGGGCCACCCCGAGTACTACCAGGACCTCGCTGCCAGGATCGCAGCCGAGACTCCCGGCGCCTACTTCATCAACCAGTTCGGCAACCCGGACAACCCGGCCGCGCACGAATTCGGCACCGGCCCGGAAATCCTGGCGCAGATGGGCGGCCAACTGGACGCCATCGTGTTCGGTTGCGGCAGCTCCGGCACCATGACCGGCCTGTCGCGCGCCTTCGCCAGCGCCTCGCCGCACACCGAACTGGTATTGGCCGACCCGGTCGGTTCGATCCTGACCCAGTACATCGAAGAGGGCACGGTCAGCGAAAAGTCCGGCAGCTGGTTGGTCGAAGGCATCGGCGAGGATTTCCTGCCGGATATCTCCGACTTTTCGCGGGTCAAGAAGGCCTATTCCATCAGCGACGCGGAAAGCTTCCATACCGCGCGCGAGCTGCTGGCCAAGGAGGGCATCCTCGGCGGCTCGTCCACCGGCACCCTGCTGGCCGCGGCGCTGAAGTATTGCCGCGAGCAGACCACGCCCAAGCGCGTGCTGGTGTTCGTCTGCGATACCGGCAACAAGTATCTGTCGAAGATGTACAACGACTACTGGATGCTCGACAACGGCTTTTTGGAGCGCCCGCAACATGGCGATCTGCGCGACCTGATCCTGCGCCCTTACAACAAGCGCGACACCGTGGTGGTGGGCCCGAAGGATCTGCTGACCACCGCCTACCAGCGCATGAAGCTGTACGACGTCTCGCAGTTGCCGGTGATCGATGAAGGCGAGCTGGTGGGCATCGTGGACGAAAGCGACGTGCTGCTGCATGTCTATGGCGACGAATCCCGTTTCCGCGACCCGATTTCCACTGCCATGGTCAGCAAGCTGGATCGTCTGGACGTCGCGTCGCCGATCGAAGCGCTGCTGCCGGTGTTCGACCGTGGCCAGGTCGCCATCGTCATGGACGGCACGCAATTTCTTGGCTTGATCACCCGCATCGACCTGCTCAACTACCTGCGCCGTCGCGTGCAGTGATCGTGCAGTAATCCGGCACTGCCGCGCGCTCGGATGAGACGCGCGGCACGGGCCATTCAGACCTGCTTGTTACAATCGCCCACTTTTTCGGGAACCTCCATGTCCAATCGCACCACTCATAGCCATGACGGCGAGCGCGCGCTGTCGCTCGCAACGCTGGCGATCCATGGAGGGCAGTCGCCAGATCCGAGCACCGGCGCGGTGATGCCGCCGATCTATGCGACGTCCACCTATGCGCAGTCCAGCCCCGGCGAGCACCAGGGCTTCGAATATTCGCGCACCCACAACCCCACGCGCTTCGCCTACGAGCGTTGCGTTGCCGCGCTGGAAGGCGGTACGCGCGCATTTGCGTTCGCTTCCGGCATGGCTGCCACCTCGACGGTGATGGAGTTGCTGGATGCCGGCAGCCACGTGGTGGCGATGGACGACCTGTACGGCGGCACCTTTCGCCTGTTCGAGCGCGTGCGCCGTCGCACCGCCGGCCTGGATTTCAGCTTCGTCGACCTGACCGACCCGGCCGCTTTCGAAGCTGCAATCCGCCCCGACACCAAGATGGTGTGGATCGAAACCCCGACCAACCCGATGCTCAAACTGGTCGATATCGCTGCCATTGCCGCGATCGCGCGCAAGCACGGCCTGTTGATCGTGGTCGACAACACGTTCGCTTCCCCGATGCTGCAGCGCCCGCTCAGCCTGGGTGCGGACATCGTCGTGCACTCGGCCACCAAGTATCTCAACGGCCACTCGGACATGGTCGGCGGCATCGCGGTGGTTGGCGACAACGCCGAGCTCGCCGAGCAGATGGCGTTCCTGCAGAACTCCATCGGCGGCGTCCAGGGCCCGTTCGACAGCTTCCTCGCCCTGCGCGGCCTCAAGACCCTGCCGCTGCGCATGCGCGCGCATTGCGAGAATGCCCTGGCGCTCGCGCAATGGCTGGAAACCCACCCTGCGATCGAAAAGGTCATCTACCCCGGCCTTGCTTCGCACCCGCAGCATGCGCTCGCGAAAACCCAGATGTCCGGCTTCGGCGGCATCGTCTCCATCGTCCTCAAGGGCGGCTTCGACGCAGCCAGGCGTTTCTGCGAAAAGACCGAATTGTTCACCCTGGCCGAATCGCTCGGCGGCGTGGAAAGCCTGCTCAACCATCCCGCCGTCATGACCCACGCCTCCATTCCGGTTGCCCGCCGTGACCAGCTTGGTATCAGCGATGCGCTGGTGCGGTTGAGCGTGGGGATTGAAGATGTGGGGGATTTGCGGTCCGACCTTGATGACGCGCTGCGGAGCTGACATGCACGATGTGCTGCAACGGGCGACTCGCATTTCGCCGACTGGTCCATTCCACGCATGGTTGCATTACCCCAGTCTGACCATGGAGATGACCAGGCGTGACGTGCTTGGTCGCTACCGCGGCGCAAGCTTTGGTCTGCTGTGGTCGTTGATTAGTCCTTTCATGATGCTAGTCATCTACACACTGGCATTTGGTTACGTGCTGAAATCACGCTGGCCCGGCACCAGTGGCAACATCGCGGACTTTGCCATGTTGCTGTTCCTCGGGCTGATCGTGCATGGGCTGTTTGCCGAATGCCTGGCGCGTGCGCCTACCTTGATTATCGGCAATTCGAACTTGGTCAAGCGGCTCGTGTTTCCGCTGGACGTGCTGCCGTGGACGATGGTGATGTCAGCACTGTTTCATGCCTTTACCAATTCGCTGGTATTCGTTCTGCTGAACCTGATCGTGCGGCATGAGCTGCATCCGACGCTGGTCTTCCTGCCGTTCGTCTTTCTGCCACTGGCGGTCGGATTGCTCGGGTTGGGATGGCTGCTGTCTTCCCTTAGCGTATTCCTGCGCGATATCGGGCAGATGACTGGTGTGATCGCCACGGCAACGCTGTTTCTGTCTTCTGCCATCGTTCCCGTGAGTACGCTGCCACCGAAGTACCAATTTGTTTTTCACCTCAACCCCCTCACGTTCATCATCGACGAGGCGCGGGACGTCGCGTTTTGGGGGCGTGCGCCGGATTGGACTGGGTTGGGGCTGTATACGCTCGGCGCCTTGGCGTTTGCTTATCTTGGCTATTTTGTTTTTCAGAAGACGCGTCGAGGATTTGCCGATGTCCTCTGAACTCCAGGTTGCGCCACACGTGGTCAATCCGATTTCCGGCGACGCCGACCTGATAGTCGATGCACGTGGGGTCGGCAAGTGCTATCACATCTACGATCGACCTTCGCACCGCTTGTTGCAGGGCTTGGTTGGCGGCTCGCGTCGCTATTACCGGGAATTCTGGGCACTGCGCGGCGCCGACTTGCAGGTGCGTCGGGGCCAAACGGTTGGCCTCATCGGTCGCAACGGTTCGGGGAAATCGACGTTCTTGCAGATGATCGCCGGCACGTTGACTCCAACAGAGGGCAGCATCCAGGTAAAGGGGCGCGTCGCAGCGTTGTTGGAATTGGGAAGCGGCTTCAACCCCGAATTTACTGGGCGCGAAAACGTCTATCTCAACGCCGCCATTCTCGGATTGAGCAAGGAGGAAGTGGATTCGGCGCTTGATCGCATTCTCGCCTTTGCCGACATTGGCGCGTTCATCGACCAGCCGATCCGCAGCTACTCCAGTGGCATGGTGGTGCGATTGGCGTTTGCGGTGCAGGCGCAGGTGCATCCGCAGTTGTTGATCGTCGACGAAGCCTTGTCGGTCGGCGACGCAAAGTTTCAAGCCAAGTGCTTTGCGCGTCTGAAACAGCTCAAGGACGACGGCGCTTCGATCCTGCTGGTCAGTCACTCGGCCGATCAGATCGTCCAGCACTGCGAGTTTGCCCAGCTGCTGGACAGCGGCCGCGTCCTGCGTCAAGGCAAACCCAAGGACGTGGTCAATGCCTATTACAACCTGTTGTTCGGTAGCGGAGATACCGATGCTCTCTCCTCCGATGCAGGCGAACGGGCTGCAGAGGCGCCATTTGAAGAGACTGTCCCATTTTCCGGTGCGGACAGTAGCTACGAGTCGCGTCCTAACTACAATCCGAACGAATTCCGCTGGGGCGATGCAGCCGTCCGTATCACCGACTTCGAGTTGAGATCGGCGCAGACGCTTTACCCGCCGATTCTTGAATCCGGGCAGGAAGTACGCCTCGTGGTCAGGATGGTGTTCGATCGTGAGGTGGTTCGGCCAATCATCGGTTTCACCTTGAAGACGGCAGAGGGGGTCGTGGTTTACGGCACCAATAGCGAGTACAAGCCACTGCCTGCGTTCATAGCCGGCGGCATCGCTGGCAGCACAGTCGATGTGGTGGCCGTCTTCCGCTGCGACTTGGCCGATGGCGACTATTTCTTATCCGTCGGCGTGGCCAGTCGCGGCGAAGAAGATGTGGTACCGCATGACAGGCGCTACGACAGCATCCATTTCAAAGTGATCAACGCTGACTTTTTCGGTATGGGCGGACTTGATATGCGGCTGGAAATGGCTGCTCCTCGCCAGTCCGGCTGACCAGTCGCATTGATGATTCAAGGAAACATTGCATGAACGATCTATTGGTAGCAGCTGGCTATGTCCTGCCTGCCGACGTTGCCGTGTGGCGCCGCGAGGGTTATGACAGTATCGACTACAGCGATGGTGACAACTCAGAAGATGGACTTCTGGCGACGTTACGCGCAGCTGCCGACGTCAGTGTGTTCTCGGCCGAACTGGCAGTTGCTTGCGTTGATTGGCCGAGTCGTTATCACCTGTCCACGGAGCGGGCGAATCTGCTGCGGCCGTTTGCGCAGTATCTTCAGCCAGGTGCGCGAATTCTCGAAATCGGCGCCGGATGCGGTGCGATCACCCGCTACCTCGGCGAGAGCGGGGCGGACGTTCTGGCGCTGGAAGGCTCGTTGCGGCGTGCCAGCATTGCCCGCGAACGTACCCGTGAGTTGCGCAATGTCGCTGTGGTGGCCGAGCGTTTCCAGGACTTCGCTGTTGCCGAACGCTTCGACGTCGTGACCTTGATCGGCGTTCTGGAGTACGCCAGTCTGTTCTCCGATGCAGAGAATCCCGCGTTGCACATGCTACAGGCCGCAAGGGAGTTGTTGGCGCCGGGTGGACGACTGATTTTGGCCATCGAGAATCAGCTGGGCCTGAAATACATGGCCGGCGTGCCGGAAGACCATCTGGGACATCCGATGGTCGGGATTGAAAATCGCTATCAACCACGTGGCGCACGCACCTACGGAAGATCCGAGCTCGATGGATTGCTCCGTGAAGCCGGGTATGGGCGCAGCCGCTTTTCGGCGCCTTTGCCCGACTACAAGATGCCGGCAACGATCGTCACCGAGCGCGGCCTCTCTGCCGATCCGGCGCACTTCGATGCTGGCGCGCTGGCCGCACAGGCGGTTCGTCGCGATCCTCAACTCACACCGACGACCTTCAATCTACAGCGCGTCTGGCCGGTGGTCGCTTCCAACGGTTTGGCACTGGATCTCGCCAACTCCTTCTTGGTCGAAGCTGTGGCCGAAGACGTGGTGATGGCCGAACAAACCGAATTGGCTTACCACTACAGCACGCAGCGGCTGGCTTCTTATGCCCGCGAAACGCTTTTTGTGGTGGAGCCTGACCGGTCGTTGCGGGTGCGCGCACGCAGATTGTCCGATTTGCCTCCAGCAGAGGGCGGCGTTCGCTTGCATGTGCAAAGCGATTCTGACTACTTTCAAGGGGTTTTGCTGGTCGACGGAATCCGCGCGGCACTAGCCAAGCCCGGTTGGACCCGGAACGACATCGTTGCGGAAGCGCGTCGCTATTTGCATGCTTTGGCGCAGGTTCTCCACGACGATGGGCATGTCGTATCGCTGGACAGTGCCGACAGCATTTTGCCCGACGACTATCTTGACGCCACCCCATCGAATTTGTTGTGCACCGCCGATGGTCGGATCGTCTACTTCGATCGCGAGTGGGTCGTCGAGCGTCCAACGCTGGGCTGGCTACTGCTGCGTTCGCTGCTGTTTACTTATGGCGGCAGTGTCGTGGCCACGATGGCAGAGGGCGAGCCGATCAATCTGCGGGCTCTGTTGCTGGACGTTTTTGTTGACGTGTTTGCTTCGGTGCCAGATGGCGATTTTGATCTGTGGGTCGACCGCGAATTGGTATTTCAGCGGCAGGTGACGGGTAAGGACCAGCGTGACGCAATCGAGGGCATGCTGGATGTGTCCGTGCCGCGCACAGCGGGGCACGTCCCGGGCGGCGACGGAAGGCACCTGGAGATCGCCGACGGGTTTGCGTCGCTGCAGCACTCGCTCAATCTGGCGGGCCAGCACGGCGTAAACATGTACGCGTCCATCGCGCAGCTACATACTTCTCTTGGAGACGGTCTTGCATATATGCAGCCGACCTTGCAGCGGATCGAGGCCGTCGTTCAGCAATTGGCCGAAGGGCAAGGCGCGTTGCATGACCGGCTCGTTGCCACCGACGGCCGTCTGGTGGAGTCGATCCAGCACTGGGGAACTCAGCAGAGCGAGCTGACCGCGAGGCTTGGCGGCGCGCTTGAGAAGATTGAGTCATCCGAAGCGCTGCGTGCACTGGAATCCAAGTTGGATGCGATGGCCGAGATTCAGAATCAGCAGATGGCCATGCTCGTGAAGATGCAAGGGCGCAGATGGTGGAAGCTGCGGTGACAGTGCCCACCGCGAGCCAACGTCTGCCGACACGAGTGCGCCTGGATGCGACGCCGATGGCTAATCTTGCCGCAACGGTCTTCGGCGGCATCACATGCTGGGAATCTGTCGGGTCAGACCCACAGTTCGCGCTGGTCCACCCGGAATTGCCTCTTGCTGCCGGCTGGTACAGGCTGCGTGGCAGCTTGCGAGAATTGGACGGTCTTCTGGCCAATCCCTGCCTCTATCCCGACTATGGCAGCGGGATCGACGAGCAAACCCGCATTGATCTCGGTCTGGCTGTGGGCAGTGGCATGTTGGATGCGGTGGTGCATTTTTCCGCAGCCTTGCAGGCGCTGAGGTTCGATCCGACAGACGCATATGCAAGGTTTGAGCTGGGGCCGCTTGAGATCTACCGGTTGAGCGAACGCGAAGCGTTCTGGTTGTTGTTGCGAAACGGGGTTGGCGCGCGCTTGCGAGATTCGCCACAGGAGGCGCTGGAGTTTGCCGATAGCGCGCGGTCGCAATGGCGCGAGCAGGGTGCGGCTGCTTCGTTGCAGGCGCTGCTCTGCACCGAGCGGAAGGATGTCAGGACGCGCGATGCCGGCTACAGGACCTGGGCGCTGCGCGAAGACCGGCGGCTGGCGGAGTTGGTATCTTCGGCAGGCAACGATACATCGGTGCGGGCTGGCGTTCTTTCGTTGATCTTGCACGACCAAGAGGGTGCGGATTTCTCGGCATGCCTTGAAGCGCTTGCACGCTTGGCTGGGCAGTCCGTCGAAATCGTGGCTGATGCCCGGCAAATCGGTGAATGGCCCAAGAACTGTGCGATGCCTTCGCTACGGGAGGTGGATGTCTACGCATCGCTGGGCGCTCGTCTGCGCATGGCTCAAGCGAACTTTGTCGCTGTGCTTGCTGCGGACGATCGCATCCATCCAGTGACCGTCAAGGTCCTGGCCATGGCAGCTTCTTCGTTCCCGGCAGCGTCCGTGCTCTACAGCGACGAAGACAGGGTGCAGGAACAGGAGCAGCGTTTCGCTCCGCTGTTCAAGCCGGTTTGGGATCGTTTGCGCTGGTACGAGCAGGATTATCTTGGGCGCAGTGCGTTCGTGCGCAGGCAAGAGATCAAGGACAGCCTGCTCGATAGCCTGGATCCGGAAGTGCCGTGGTTCTCGTTGCTGTCTGCATTGATTCACGAGCACGGCGCAGTCCCGCTGCACGTGCCGCATGTGCTGCGCCATGTGAGCGGCGATGTCGGCCCCATCTATGCGCCATTTGCGCGTCACGAGGTGAGCGCGGTGGCGCGTGCGCGCGTGCTTGGGCGGTCTTTGCGCGCACAGGGCGCGGAGGTCGAGGTCTTCGGACGGCGCCGCCTGCGCGTGCAGTATGGGTTGGGCGCAGAGCCAGAAGTCGAGATCATCATCCCGACGCGCGACCGCATCGACCTTCTTGAGCGGTGTATTTCCACTCTTCTAGCCACGACACAATATTCGCGCTATCGCATCACCGTGGTGGATAACGGTTCCGTTGAAGCGCAATCGCATGCCTATTTCGACGCGATCAGCCAAGACGCTCGGGTTCGGATACTGCGTTACGATCGCCCGTTCAACTATTCTGCGATCAACAACTATGCGGTGGCGCAGTGCGATGCCCAGATCGTGGTTTTGCTCAACAATGATATCGAGATCACCGATGCTGGTTGGCTGCAGGAACTGGTGCGGCTGGCTTTACGTCCGAGGGCAGGGGCAATTGGCGCGAAGCTGTTCTACCCGGACGGCTCGTTGCAACACGCAGGCGTCGTGCTGGGCGTCGGTGGTGTTGCAGCGCATGCCTTTGCCCATGCGCCGCACGATTTTGCCGGCGAATACGGGCGCGCTCTTGTGGTACAGCACTATTCGGCGGTCACCGCCGCTTGTCTGGCGGTGACGCGTGCAGCCTATGTCGCCATTGGAGGCCTGGATGAATCGATCGCGGTAGCCTTCAATGACGTCGATTTCTGTTTACGGCTACGTGCGCACGGTTACGAAAATGCGTGGACGCCGCACGCCCAGGCCTATCACCACGAGTCGGCTAGCCGGGGCATTGAAGATGATCCAGAGAAGCAGGCGCGGTTTGCCGGCGAGGTCTCCACGATGCTGGCGCGTTGGCAGCAAGTGCTTGTTGCCGACCCGGCCTACAGTCCATGCCTATCGCTCGATAGTCCCGCCTTCACGCTAGACCCGGACCGCCATGCGGAAACGCTGGCAAGGGATTTGCAGCCCGTTTATCCTTTAGAATACCTACCCCCGGTGACCCGAGGGACCTTCCCCGAGGGCTAGATGTCCGAAACAATTGCACTTAGCGTTATTCCCCTGCAGCAGATTGCGCCGCTGTCCTCGACATTCCCGACCGCCGCAGCGCACGACGCCAGGTGGCGAGCCTCTGGCAGCGATCCTCAGGTGCAATTGCTTTGGGAGGGCGAAGACTTGGTCGGGGGCTGGTATGTGCTCAGCGGCGAATTGTCTATCTACCGCGGACGCATGTTCGCGCCGGTGCTATACCCATCCTATCGTGTCAGACACTTCGGCGAGGCCGATCGCATCGATCTTCCGTTGAACTTGCTCAGCGGCGAAACGTGCCGATTTGAGATCGTAATCCGTCTCGTGGAGTCGACCACAGGCATCCGGTTCGATCCATCGGTCGCACCAATGGATTTCAGTCATTCCACCTTGCAATTACAGCGCATCAACCGCGGCGAGGCCCTGCGGCGTTTATTCGGCGCATCGTTTGCCCGCCGCGAAAGTAGCGTAAGCAAGCTTCGGCTATTGGCGCGGACGGCGATCGATGTGTTGACCAAGGGGGTTCGCAGCATGGCCGATCGCCTCTATCACGAGTATTCGGCGCGCATGTACTCGGTGTCTTTCTCCGATTACGAGGTGTGGCAGGAGTTCTACGATTGCCGTGACGCTGCATGGAAGCAGGCTGCTGATGCAGAACTTGCTTCCTTGACGCGTAGACCGCTGGTATCAGTCATCGTGCCGACGTACAACACTCCCGAGCGTTGGTTGCGCCGCTGCATCGAAAGCGTGCGCGAGCAGGTGTACCCAAATTGGGAGTTGTGCATCGCCGACGACGCCTCCACCGATCCTGCGGTGATGCGTGTGCTTTCAGAATATGCTGAGCTCGACGAGCGCGTGCGGTTCCAGCGACGCGAGCAGAACGGACATATTTCTGCGGCGTCGAACACCGCGCTGCAGATGGCCAGCGGTGAGTTCGTGGCATTGCTCGACCACGACGACGAATTGCATCCCCTGGCCCTGCTCAAGAGTGTCAAGGCGTTCGAGAACAATCCGCACTGGCAGATGCTGTTCACCGACGAAGACAAGATCGACGTGGAAGGGAAACGCTCGGATCCCTACTTTAAGTCGGACTGGAATCCAGATCTGTTCCTTTCGCAGAACTGCGTCTGCCACTTGACCGTCTATCGCGCCGAAGCAGTGCGTGCGGTCGGCGGGTTCCTCGAAGGGTTCGAGGGTGCCCAGGATTGGGATCTGACGTTGCGGGTCGCCGAAAATCTTCCGCACGATGCGATCGGCCATCTTCCGTTCGTGCTGTATCACTGGCGCATGATCAGCGGCTCCACCGCGATGGCGCCAGGCGAGAAATCGTACGCGCACCTTGCCGCGCTGCGCGCGGTTCAGACGCATCTGGATCGCACCGGCAACGGTGGCAAGGTGCTGGAGATGACGAGCTACAGCGGGTACTTCCGTATTTCCTATCCGTTACCGGAACCGCGACCGCTGGTCAGTCTGCTGATCCCCACCCGTGATCGCATCGATCTGCTCAAGCAGTGCATCGATTCGATCCTGCAACGTACCGATTATCCGAACTACGAGATCGTAGTCATTGACAACGATTCCCAGGAGGAGGCTTCCAGGGAGTATTTTGCGCAGGTACAGCAGGATCCGCGCGTCCGCGTGCTGCCGTACCCGCATCCGTTCAACTACTCGGCGATCAACAACGCCGGCGCGCGCGTTGCCCGTGGGAAGGTGCTGGGGCTGCTCAACAACGATATCGAGGTCATCAGTCGCGATTGGCTGGACGAGATGGTCGCCCACGCACTACGTCCCGAGATCGGGGTGGTGGGAGCGATGCTGTACTACCCGAACAACACGATTCAGCACGCCGGCGTGATCCTCGGCATCGGTGGCGTGGCCGGGCACTGCTATGTGGGCATGGCGCGTGGCTGGCCGGGCGACAAACATCGCGGTGGCTTGGCGCAGAGTCTTAGTGCGGTGACTGCGGCCTGTGCGATTGTGCGCCGCTCGGTGTTCGAGCAAGTTGGCGGATTGGACGAGCAACTGGAAGTGGCTTTCAACGACGTCGACTTCTGCCTCCGCGTTCGTGAAGCCGGCTACCGCAACCTGTGGACCCCTTTCGCCGAGCTCTATCATCACGAATCGGCTTCGCGTGGCTACGAGACCACTCCAGAAAAGATAGCCCGCTTCAAGCGCGAAGAAAGCTTCATGAAAGGGCGCTGGGGCAAGTTGTTGCAGCAGGACCCTTACTACAACCTCAATTTGACAATTGAATCGACGCCATTCACCCTCGCCTATCCACCCCGCGTTTCGGGTTGAATGGCCTCTTCTACGCAAGTCGATCACCTTGGAGTTCTGAGATGCGACCGATTATTCTGATCGCTTCCCTGATGCTGGCATTGCTGGTGGGGTGCAAGCGGCACGAAGCACCGGTCCCAGAAGATCCCGGCACCACTGCCGTTAAATCCGCGCTCTACCAAGCCCCCGCGCAGCCACTTGTGGCCGGGGGTAGCTGTGCATTGGATTCGGTAGACGGTACCCCGGCAGCGAATGCGTCGGTCAAAGCGGGTGCGGGTTCGTTGTTCGCTGGTTGGATGGGCGATGCACAAAAGCAGGTTCCCGAGAAGGCTATGCTGATTTTTAAGGGGCAAACCCAGTCCTATCAGTATCCGCTTCGTGCGAAAGGCGAGCGTCAAGACGTGGTTGCCGCACTTGGAGCTCCAGGACTGGCAATGTCCGGTTATAACGTTGTGCTTTCGCTGAAAGGGATTGCACCCGGCAAATACTTCCTTTCCATCATCAATAACGAAGAGCCGGCGACCGAATGCAATTTGAACATCGAACTCACCGTCATCAACTGATTACCGTCAGCGCCAGCGCTGTCGCTGGCTCTGTCCATGCTCAAAAGAGTGATCGTCAGGCTTGGCGCCAGCTCCACGGACATCAGGATTGAAGTGGTAATATTCGTGGCGTCTAATCCTTTCGGCGCCGATCGATAATGCTCGCCGCCGCATGATACCTCGCCGTTCGCATCGTTCTATCCAATGTGATCAGCACGTACTGGATGGGCGAAGAATTCGTTCTCTGCCGTTTCGCAGGATTTGAGCAGGTGAAGTTCCAGTATGCCGGCGGCCACGGCAGTAAGCGTTGAACTACAAGAAGATTCAGATGTGCCCTGCAGTAGACGTCGAAGTACTTTCCGCTCGCCGTTAGATTTTTTTGCGATCGACAAGGTATGATCGGTTGCGGCTAATTTTGAATTATTTCAGCGATCTCTGGTGGTTCCAGCGGATACGTCGCGTACCTCACTTCGTCGGGTCAGTTCGGCGAAAATAGGACAAGCGAAGGGCGCTTATGTTTCCAATAGTGCTGCTTCCACTCATTCTTCAGCGTTGATTTCGCTGCGAAGAGCGTCGAAGCATCTGCCTTGGATCCGGAATCGCCAGCGTCAGCTGCCTCCGTTCCCAGCAGTATCTGTGTGTCAGTTATCCATTTGATCAGATTCGTGACACGCTCAGTGACATACGCTGCTATAGCGGAAACGGCTTTCACCCAGCGCGGCAAGTAGTCAATTTGGCTGACGATGTAATCGTTTCTGGGGTGGCCATTGCGTCCCCCCCCTTGGGAACGCTTATCTCTGAATCGGGGCTCTCCGCTCCAAGTAGTCGCATAGCGGCTCTGCGCTCCCGGCTTCCGGACGCAAAGCCGAAGAAGTGTCCCGACCTGAAGCTCCAGCTAATCTTCTGCAATGCCTCGACACAACTAATCAGTAAGGCCCAACTTGGCTCCAATGACGCAATTGCCAATTTTGCAAAAAAGTCCGAACAGGAAAGACTCACAGTAGATATCCGATCTTCTGCGTGATTCTCGCTTGCCTCAGTCTTTCTCGTTGGGCAGGATTCTTCGCAATGTGGGGTCATCGAGCATCTGGCGTAGAAGATCTGCACGTGGGTAGGGGATCTCGAAATGGGGCACGTTCAATGCTTCCGGGTCGCCCGTGCGTAGGTACCGCAGCGTGTTGTGCTGTTGCAGGGCAAGCGCGCCGGATCTGCCCACTAACTGTGCCCAATCGAGGGGAGTACGGACTATCAGGCCGCCGAGTAATACGCCCGCAAATGCGGTAATAGCTATGCGTGCCGTCCAGCGGATTTGACGATTCTCAATATCGGCTTTCCACATGCGTAGCGCGAACCAAGCATTGGCAAACAATCCAGGCAACAAGAGCTCGCTATAGCGTGGTGTCAATTCGATCAGGCCTTGCCCGCGCCCCATAGCGATCGCCAGTGCTTGGATTGTGCTCCAGCCGGCCAAGCCTGCCATAATCAAGTCAGTACGGGTCACTTGCTTCCGCCAAATCAGTCGGACAAACATGATCGGACAGAGTAGCCACAGATAGAAGACAGCCCAGTGGTAACCGATGATCGGCCAGCCCAGGATGTGGTTGAGTGCGTCTGCGAAGTGCAGCAGGTCGTGGGGACGCATCGTTTGATGTGGGAGAATGACCGGCGTCTTCAGAAACGCAAGAATAGCGAGTGGGATCAGCACTGCACAGGTGAGCAATGCGGGCCAGCGGCGGCCTGGGAGCACCAAACATGCCATGAGATAAACAGCGGTTGCTGCTATTGGCGTGAGAAGTCCCGATGCCATGGTGCTGCAGGAGACCGCCGACAGCAGCAAGACTAATCCGCAGCCGATAAGGTTGTCGTGCCTACTCGCGGCGATGGAGACGGTTGCGATGCCGAATACGATGAGAAAATAGAACTGGCTCTGAAAACCAATCAGAAAATTCTCCCAGCCGAAGGGCAGTGCTGCAAAGAGCACTGCCAGCCCGACCAGTGACCACCGGCGACGGCCGAGACTGATGTCCCGCAATGCGATCCAGCTGAGACTTGCCGGAATCAATGCATAGATGAGGGTGCTTGCGCGGGCTTCATAAAGGTTGTTCCATGTGCCGGTAAGTGCGTACACCGCCAGTGTTACCAGCCGAGTCGGCAGGATACGGTGTTCGTTGTGCGGGGCAAACAGATCAACCATCCGCAGCGAGCCTTCGATCCAAGGCTTCAACAGATGCAAGCCTTCGGCATCCCACTGATCCCAGAAAGGCATAGCGACGGCGAAGTGCTGCACGTACATCAGTCGAATGAGCGCAGCAGCCACGGCAACAAGCAGCACCGACAGCGCCGGACGAGTACGAGCAAGTTGTGGGGTCTCGGGTAGTTGAAGCCGTTGATCGTGAGTCGATGCATTCATGAGCGAAGCTCCCGGAATGTCAGCGCCTTATGCCCGGCGTAGCTTGTGAAAACGGGGACCGCAACACCCACCAAGTGAGCGACGGCTTCGGCATGGAAACGCATCCCGATTGCGGGAAACAGCCAGCGCGCCAACAGCAGGCTGACAGCCAATGTCTGCAAGACAGCCAACATATTGATCGCCACGAACCAAGCTGCCTGATGATGCAAGGCGTTGCCTGATTGCTCGAACACAAAGCGCTTGTTGAGCAGAAAAGCAGTGATCATGCCGATGATGTAGGCCACGATGATCGCAGGCGCGTACGGCATGATATTGCTTAGCGCAATGCGCGAACCGAAGTTCACCGCTGCGGCGGTTCCGCCAGCAACGATGAACCGGAGGAACTGTTGGCTGATCATCCCCGCAGGACTTCTTCTGCGAGACGATCTGCAGCCTGCAGACTCTCGGAGATTGAGCGGTCCTCCGGGTAGTAATAGGCAGTATCGGCCATGAAAAATCCGGACACCGGGGTGCGCATGGCTGGCAGCATATCCTGGAATCCAGGCGGACAAATGGTCTGCGCGAACTCATAGCGGTGGCAGTGCGTTGCCAGAACCCAGTCGCGTTGGAATGACGGATTCAGCTTCGGCAGATAGCCAAGTACCTCTTCGATCAGTGCTTCGTTGCTCATGCTCCATTTCGGATGGGTCTTGGGCATGTAGAACGGGGCGTACAGGATCTTCTGCCCCGGCGGCGTGGTGGGATTGAGGTTGCTGTATTCGATTACGCCCGGAATCGCGATGTTCGGGTCGCTGATGTTCATCCAGAAATTTTCGCTGACCGCGTGCTTCAGTTTCAAAATGACGCAGGCGACCGGAATATTCTCGATGGCGCGGATTTGGGCGCTGAAATCGGAAGGCAAGCCGGGCACCATCGCCGGCACGTATTGGATGGGAGCCGTCGAGACTACGCCATCGTAGGCCAGGAACTGGCCGCCTACGCGGACGCCGCTGACGTTGCCGTTTTCACTCACGACTTCATCGATGCCCTGCGACAGCACAATGCGACCGCCGCGGGAGATGATGTCTGCGGCCATCTTGTCAAGTAGGGTCATCGAGCCGCCATCCAGGTAGCCAAGGCTCTCGTGCATAAGGCTGCGCCGCGATAACGCGATCCGCTTGATGCGCGTACCGATCCAGCTGGCGGACAGATTGTCCTTGTATTCGAAGAACTTCAGCCGGAATGCATCCTTCCACATCACGTCGTATGCCTTGTCGCCAATCCACTTGCGGATCCACGCGGTCGCATTGACCTTGTCCAGCGCCGTCCAGTCCTTGATGCCTTTGGTATACATGACGTGCAGCGCGTAGCGGAGCTTGCTGATCGGCCCAAGATGCGGGAAGCCGAGCAATGCGAACGGCGTTCCCCACTTGTAGAGCTTTCCATTGTAGAAATAGCCCATCTTGGTATCCGTCCAATGCAGCTTGTCCGACATGCCGTAACGGCCCAGCAGGGCGAACAGCGGATCGTCGGTCTTGCAGATGAAATGATAGTAGCGTTCGATGGAAAGGCCATCGAAATCGAAGGTCGCGGACATGCCACCGATGCGGTCGTCGCGTTCGTAGATATCCACGCTGTGGCCGGCGTCGAGGAGCCGAACGGCCGCCATCAGGCCCATGGGGCCGGCGCCGACGATCGCGTAGTTCTTCTTTGAGGTCATGTCATTGGCTTCAGTAGAGGGGCGCCAGCGCCAGAATCAATGGGTCGCGCGGCAGGCAAGAGGGAAGTTTAGCCTGTCATCGCCGTCGGTGATGCGGTGCCGGAGTGAGGTGGGCCGGCGCAGGGATGGCGATCATTGCCTGCGCCAATCCTAGTGCGTAGGGCCGCAGCGAAAAAATTAACACTCGCGGTTCTCATCCATCTTCTGCTGAAGCCAGGCTACAGGAGGCGAGCAGGCCCCCCGTCAATGCCAGGGTGGCACCGATATAGATTGCGGACGACGCGCCATCAAAAGGCCTGTCGAAGGCATAGGCAAGTGCCGCGACCGCGACATTGAGCGCGACGACGGCATATAGTGCCGGCGGAAGGCATTGAGCAAGCATGATTAGTACTACCAGCATGCTCATCAGAAAGCTGAAGTAGGCGCCCTGATGAATGATCGTCTGTCCAGGCTCGTAGATCACCAGGATCCAGAGCAGGAACGAGAATGCTGTGGCGAGTGCCAGGTCGGAGGGGAATCGCACTAGGCGCAAGTTGCGGTGCTTTGCCAGCGCGTAGGCAATGCAGGGCAGCAACCACAGAGGCGACGCAAACCACAGCGAGTAAGCGCCGTAGAAAAAACTGTTATCGACGACGGTCGTGATCGCTGCAGGGCTGTAACTTCGGAACAGCGCAAGTGCGTCGCCGAAAAAACCAAAACTGCCGTGCATGAGGCTGTTTAAATTGTAGGCGCGGCCAGCGAGCCATTGGCCAAAGCCAAGATCGGCATAGGCTGCACGCAGGACGTGTAAGAACGAATCCTGGGTGACCGGGACTTGCCCGGCGAAATGCCACTTTAACAGTCTGTCGCCGGGCGGATCGATAAGGCGCTGGTAGCCAACCCAAGGCAGGTAGGCGGACACGGCAAGGATGCCAGTCTTGACAAGTACCCATAATGCTTGCTTGCGGTTCAATAGCAGTAGGGCGGCTGTGGATCCGACCAGGGCGAATAGCGCTCCGCCATGTGACAGCATGGCCATGGCTGCTGCAAGGCCGGCCATCGACCACAGCGCTGGCCTGGCGATGCTGGCTGGCCCGAACAGGGCGATGTGGAAGATGGCGCAAAACGTCGCTGCAAAAAGTTTGGGCCAAACGAACAGGCCGTTGAGTAGTACCAGCGGCGAAAGCGCCAGCGCGAAGACGATCGCGGCCCGTTGCGAACGCAGCGGCAGCGTGCCGACCAAGACGAGCAGCGGCACTAGCACCAGGGCTTGGGCCCACGTCGAAAGGGCCTGATAGATAAGGCCGCCGCCCGGTAGCCAGGAATGAAAGAACAGCAGATACAGGCCAGACTGCAGGGGCGGCCGATCGCTACTCAGCCAGTCGCCGATCATGGGTACGTCCAGGCGCCCGGCCGAAACCATCTCGGCGAAGGTGAGTGGTAGCCACGAGTCCATGGGCAGGTTACGCCAACGATTGGCGGCGACCTGCCAGTCCTGCCCGTCCCATGAGAACGGATAGAGTCCGATCCAGAGAATCAGCAATGTCAGCAGGAACGAGGGAAAGAAGATGTGGTGTAGCGCGGCGGCCTCGGCAATCGGTGCCGGTCCTCGGCGCAGCCGAAGCGGTAGCGCAAGCAGCGGCAGTGCGGCAAGGCCGTAGGCGATGATTCCGCCGAGGGTGGGAGATGCGATGTAGCTCGCAATGACGCACCCGGATGCCGCACCGAGCGCCAGGACCGCGCACAACGCGCGCGCCGGTATCGTCCAGGTTCGTGGCAGCAGCAAGCCGGCGAGGATTATCCACAGGTGCGCGGTCAGGATCGCCAATGCCATCGGCAGCGCGTGGGCAGGCAGGGTCGTGGACAGGCCGGCACGATCAAAGCCCATTCCAGCCCAGCCGAATGGGCCGGTCGCGTCGTCGACGAGCTGAAGGTAGAACGCGTGCGTCTGGGCCGCCTCGGGCAACTGGAAGGTGACCGATTTCCAGCTCTCCCCGATCTTGTCCGCCTTCAATGTCGAAGTGAAACTGCCGTCGGTGGCGACCGCCAGGATGCGGACGCCCTCGGTATCGGGATATCCCGCCATCATCACGGTCACGCGCCGGGTCCCGGCGGGGTATGCCGTTGTCCTGATTTCGCCAGTGGAGGCGTCCCCCTGGTCGCAGTAGGTGATACGCCCGTCGATGCTCGGCGCCTGCTTAAGATAGGGAGACTGCTTCGGGGGGCAGCCACCCTCCTGCAAGAGACCCGGGTGTGGTGATTGCTGGCATGCCAACAGCGACATGCTCAGGACGGCAATGGCATGCCACTTGCGAAATAGGCAGAACATGGACTTTTCTTCGAAAAAGAAGGGAGCAAGCGCGCTCTGGCAATGGGCCCGCGGATCCCATCGCACAGCGTGCGAAGCATTGGTTTTCCCTGCGGCATTTGGAGGCGGAACCGACATGTATCCGCCAAAAATAAACATAAAGACAATGCGCGCGGATTTCAGTTTCCCGGTGGGACGGGCGCTATTCCTTCGTGGTGATGGAGGCTTCCCCAGCCCTTAGGGTTGAGCTTGATGGTATGAGAGCAGATTGGTCAAGTTTGCGAAGTTCTTCGGCGGGCACAATAAAGAAGACCCACTAGAAGACGATTTTCAATGCTGGGAAATAGCGGTCTCTTTAGCGCTGCAGAACGATGCGGCTATACCGAGGATCGGTGTAACTCTCCCGGATTGCGTCTTCGAACGGCGTCTGGCGTACGCCGAACACGGCTTCGGTATCGACGCCCTTGAAGTCGTCGCCAGCGCTCAGCGCCTTCAACTGGTCGGCGGTGAACGGCGGCTTGGAACTGAAGAGCGAATACACGCGCAGCAGGAAGGCGAAGAAGCCGATCGGGATGTGCACGATCAGGGTGTGCAGTTTCTTGACCCGCTTGATCGTCTTGATGATGTCGACGTAGTCCACGCGCGTATCGCCAACGATATCGTAGACATCGCCGTCGGGCTCGCGTTCGATGCACTTGGCGATGCAACGACAGAAGTCGCGCTCGTACAGCGGCTGGCGCATGAAGCGGCCATCGCCCGGAATCGGGAACACCGGCGTTTTGGCCATGAAGCGCGACAGCCAGCCCAGGTGCTTGGGGTCGAACCAGCCGAACATCAGGGTTGGGCGTAGCACGCAGTGGCGCAGGCCACTGGCGACCACCATCTCTTCCTGCGCGCGCTTTGTGTTGGTGTAGTCATCCTTGGCCACCGAGTTCACCACCGAGGAGCTGATGTGCACCAGATACGGCACCTTCGCCGCGCGGCAGGCATCGAGCACGTGCGCGGTCGCGGTCAGGTTGTTTCGGGTGAATAGATCGGTTGTCTTACCGGTGATCTGCGCGTGCAACTGGGCGACGCAGGCTGCACCCTCGAACTCGCGTGCCCAGTCGCCGGGCTCGGCAAGGTCCGCCTGCACCACGCGCACGGCCGGGTGCAGCTCGCGCAGGATCTGCAGGTTGTGCGCATGTTTGTCGATCGCCACTAGCTGGGTGTAGCCCTGCTGTTCGAGTTCGACGATTAGGTTCTGGCCGACCAGGCCCGCGGCGCCGGTGATGACGATCTTGGCGTGTTTGTCCGTCATGTCAGAGCTTGATCCTGCGAAAAATGAATTCCGGGATGTTCTTGATCACCAGCATGATTGCCCACCAGAAACTAGGCAGGTAGGCCACAGCGCGACGCTTGTCCACTGCACTGAGGATCCCCTTGGCAATCTGGTCCGGCTTTGCCCACAGTGCGCCCTTTTTGAAGGCAGCGGTCATGGGGGTGTCGACGAAGCCCGGCTTGATCGTGAGCACGTTGATGCCTTGCGGGCGCAGGTGTTGTCCCAGGCCGCTCAGGTAGGCGGTCACTGCGGCCTTGGCGCTTCCATAGAGGTAATTACTGGCTCGGCCGCGATCTCCGGCCACTGAGGAAATGACTGCTAGCGTAGCGCCCGACGTCAGTCGCGGCACAATCGCTGCGCACAGGGCAATCGTGGAGGTGCCGTTGGTGGCGAATTCGCGCAGCGACAGTTCGACCGATGCGTTACACGCAGCCTGATCCGGCAACGTGCCATGTGCGACCAATACGACATCGACACCGCCCAATGCTGCCCAGGCTGCATCCAGAACCTGGCCATGATGCGCATCGTCGTTGACATCCAGCACGCCGATGCTGGTTCGCGCGCCGCGGGTCGTGAGGTCGGCGGCAATCGTTTCCAGGCGCGGGACTTGGCGGCCGAGCAGGTGGATGGCCGCACCGCGTGCGGCGTAGCGTCGGGCGGTTGCTTCGGCAATGGCCGAGGTGGCCCCGATAATGAGGACGCGTTGCATGTCTACTCCGTGACCCGGCGCCAGAAGCCGGAAGAAAAACGTGGATCGAGATAGCTGCCGAACTCGCGCCAGCGGCCATAGGCACGCTGAAACGACCGCGCTGTCATACGTGCGTCCTTGGCAGGGTACAGAGCACCGCCTGCGTCGTCGACAATGCGGTCCAGTCGCTCAAGCAGGCGGAAGACGCCAGGACCGGTATTGGGAAAGTCCAATGCCAAGGTCGTGCCTGGCCTTGGGAAAGACAGCATGCCAAGGGAAGGCGTGTTGCCGAATTCCTTCAACACGGCCAGGAACGAGCCACTGCCGCTGCGCGCGATCTCTGCAAGCAGCGCGTCCACTCCGTCCCGCGCGGTTGCGGGCGGCAAGACACATTGATACTGCAGAAAGCCAGAAGGACCGTACATACGGTTCCAGTCACGGATTCCATCAAGCGGGTAAAAGAACGGTAAGAGGTGGCTGACGAAGCGTTTGCGCGGCGCGGGCTGGCGCCAGTAGTAGAGCGTGTTGAAAGGCCGCAGGGAGAACGTATTCACCAGCGATATCGGCGGAGTGAAAGGCATGGATAGACCTGCACCTGGCGGTTTCGGTCGCTCTTGCGCAAGCCCGGTACAGTGATCTGCGCGGGTAAAGTGCCCGCGACCACGCGCCTTGCCGCTTGCCAGACAATCGATCCACGCCACACTGTACTCGTGGCTTTCGGCTGCGGCCGCCGACAACGCAAAAAACTCATCAAGCGAGCCGAAGCGAATGTTTTCTGCTTCCAGCATGGGGCCGCCGACCCGACGCAGCTGAATTTCCGCCCAGGTGATCAGGCCGGTCAGCCCAAGTCCTCCCACTGTAGCTGCGAACCAGCGATCGGCCTCATCCGGCGTACACAATCTGCGCTCGCCGTCGCTACGCAGCAGCTCGAATGCGCGCACATGGTGGCCAAAATTGCCGGTGCGATGATGGTTCTTGCCATGCACATCGTTGGCAATGGCGCCGGCAACGGTGACGTAGCGCGTGCCGGGCGTCACCGGCAGAAACCAACCTTGCGGCAATACCAGCTCGATGATCTCGGCAAGGGTGACCCCCGCCTCGCAGCGAAGGACGCCATTGCCGGGATCAAAGGCAATGAATCGATCAAGCCCGCGTGCGCACAGCAGTGCGCCATCCGGATTCAGGCAACTATCGCCATAACTGCGTCCGTTACCACGAGGCAGCGCAAAGCCGTCGAATGCGGGCAGATTCGCCGCTCGATCATTGATCGGTAGCAGCGTCTGCTGCGCTCTGGGATACCGCCCCCAGGATTGCCCCGGCGCCATCAGATGGCACTCAGGGCGAATAACCCGCACAGCACCACAACGATCTGACTGACACGGTCGGTGGCAGCGAATACGATCGGGTCGTCATGCATCTCTCCACGATGAGCAATGATCCAGACCCTGCTCACCCAATACAGCAACACCGGGCACACCAGCCAGAGCAGCTTGGGATTGCGGTACAGCTCCACACTCTCGGGACTGTTGATGTACAGCGCCATCACCATCACCGCGATGTAGCCGGCCGCCGCACCCATGGATTGCAGCAGCGAGAGATCCTCCACCGAATAGGCCCGGCCACTGGCCTTGGTCTTGCCGCTGCTCAACATGGCATGCAGTTCCGTGTAGCGCTTGAGCAGCGCGAGCGACAGGAACATGAACATCGAAAATGCCAACAGCCAGAACGACAATTCGATACCGATCGCCACGGCGCCGCCGATGATGCGCACGGTGTAGAGCGCTGCGAGCAGCACCACGTCGATCATCACAATGCGCTTCAAACGTAGCGAATACGCCAAGGTCATGACGTAGTAAGCAAGCAAGACCAGGGTGAATTCAATATTGCATGCCAGCGACAGCAGGAGGCCTGCCACTGTCAGTGCAGGGGCAACCAGTAGGCCATGCAGAAGCGGGAGTCGGCCTGCCGCAAACGGGCGCTTGCGCTTACGCGGATGCTGACGGTCAGGCGTCAAGTCCAGCAGATCATTGAGCACGTAGACGCCGGAAGCGCATAAGCCGAATGCGACCAGCGCAATCGTGGATTGCAGCACCGATTCCAGATCCAGGAATCGGTGCGCGGTCAGCAGCGGAACGAACACGAGCAGATTCTTCAGCCATTGGTGCAGGCGCAACGCTTTCAGCCACGCACGGGCCCGCGACGGGGCAGGCCAATGCGCATGCACGGTCGTCCTTTGCGCCGCTGCCCTTGCCAGTGCGGTGCCGTTGTTGACGACCCAGGCGCCCCCGGCCTTGTCCCAGACGTGCAAATCCACGCTGCCGTTGCCCGCGTAATCGAAGTTGCCCTGACCAAACGCGTCGATCAGCACCTCTGCCTTGTTGCGACCAGACAGATTGCGCTTTCCATCACTGGCAATGACCTGCTCGAAGAGGCCCAGATGCTCTGCAATGGGCTGCACCAGGAGTGCGTCGGAGGCGGTGCACAACACGCGCGGGCGTTGCGCTGTGGTGCGCAACAGCTCTAGCACCTGGTGGTTGTAGGGCAGGGTCTCTGCAGGCAGGACGACGCGGGACGCAAGTTCGCGCTTCAGCGCGGCCTTGCCACGCAACAGCCACAGCGGCAGCAAGAACACGTAGAGCGGGTTTCGCGCCAGCAACGCCAGCACCGACTCATAGAGAATGTCCGAATTCAAAAGCGTGCCATCCAGATCCACGCACAAGGCGCGTCCCGAAACAACCGGACGGGTGGTGCTGCTGGTAGGGGCGGACATCGACTGCCTGGCGATCCATTGCGGGGCGCCGATTATACCTGTCGTTCACCGCGCGCTCTTGCGGACGGCGAATTCTGCGGCAAGCATAGACACTGCACCGACCAGAATGGCGTACCAAAGCGTCACCAGGCGCGCCGCGACAGCGACCGCAATGGCGTCTGCAGTAGAAATTCCGAGCCGGTTGAGCATCAAGACGATGGCCAGTTCGGTCGAGCCGACGCCACCGGGAACAAACGACAGTGCGCCGATCAGCATCGCAAGTGGGTAAATACCGAGCGCGACAGTAGGCTCCAGTTGCAGGTCCATGCCGACGCAAAGGCTCACGAACACCGCCGATGTCAGTCCCCAGGCGATGAACCCGGCAAGCATGCTTTGCCCGAACGCAGGCAGATCCAGGCAGCTACGCAATTCCAGGGCTGCCGCAAGGAAAAAATGCGCCAGTTGCCGCAGCCAGCGGCCGGGAAGTCGCGCGGTCACGCCTTTCAGGTTGTCCAACAACGCGGGCCAGGCGGCTGCGCCGAACAGCGCGCAGACAAATCCCAGCACGACTGCAGCTAGCGCGCCCAAGGTGGGGAATACGGATGCGGCCAGCAGGGACAGCGACAGGATGACCAAAAGGTCGGATGCGCGCTCGAAGACGAAGACACCCAATGTGCGCTCGGCGGGAATGCCCATCCGCGCGAAGTAGCGAATCCGCATCAATTCGCCTGCCTTGCCTGGCGTAGCGGTCAGGGCGAAGCCCGCCAGATAGCCAGCCAGGCCAAGCCCCATTGGTACGCGATGCCCTTTGCGACGGAGCAGCCATTGCCAGCGCCAGTACCGAAACAGGTACGTCAGCGATACGGGCACGATTGCGAGCAACATCAGGTGCCAGACGTCACTCAGCCGCGAGAACGTCCCGTTCCCGTGGTCTACCCAGACCAATGCGGCGATATAGCCGCCGCATAGCAGCACGACGAAGCCGACCAGATAATCCAGACGGTGCCGCGATGTTGCGGCACCGTTGATGCGGGAAGACGAAGGCGCATCCATTGCAGCAGAAGGGCCTCAGCCCAACGCAGCCTCCAACTCCGGCAGCAGCGTAAACAAATCTCCCACCAGCCCGATATCGGCAATCTCGAAGATCGGCGATTCCGGGTCCTTGTTGATCGCCACAATCGTGCCGGCGTCCTTGATGCCGGTCAGGTGCTGGATGGCGCCGCTGATGCCGATGGCCACATACAGTTCCGGAGCGATGATCTTGCCGGTCTGGCCGACCTGCAGCTCGTTGGGTACGTAGCCGGCATCCACTGCCGCGCGCGAGGCGCCTACGGCGGCGCCGAGTTTGTCGGCCAGGCTGTAGATATGCTGGAAGTTCTCGGCCGAGCCGACGCCGCGGCCACCAGAGACCACGCGCTTTGCGCTCTGCAGGTCGGGACGGTCGGAGCTGCCTGCTGCCAGACCGACAAAACGGGTATGGGTCGGCAACGCGGCCTCCACCGTGGCCGCCTCGACCGTCGCGCTTCCACCGCCGGCCGCTTCCGGCCAGGAGGCACTGCGCACTGTCGCCACCACGATCTGCTCGGCCGGGGCCTTGACGGTGATGATGGCGTTGCCTGCATAGATCGGACGCTTGAAGGTGTAAGCGTCTTCGACCGACATCAGATCGGAGATCTGGTTGACGCCCAGCAGCGCAGCCACGACCGGCATCAGGTCCTTGCCGAAGGTGGTGGAGGGTCCAAAGACATGCGTGTAGCCCTGGCCGGCAAGCTGGGCGATCTGCGGCCCCAGCACCTGCGCGATGGCGTGTTCGTTTGCGGCGTTCGCCACCGTCAGCACTCGGGCAACACCGGCTAACTGCGCGGCTTGCGCTGCAACCGCGGCCGGGTCGGCAGCCAGCACAACCACATCAATTGAGTCGGCCGAGATCGCCAGCGCAGCGCTGAGGGTCTTGGCGGTGGCCGCATTGAGCTGACCGTTGAGATGTTCGGCAACAACGAGAACCTTGGCCATTACAGCAACCCCTTCTGCTTGAGTGCGGCCACCAGCTCGGCGGCGTCCTTGACCATCACGCCGCGGCTGCGCTTGGACGGCGCGGCGTAGTGCGTGGTGGTCAGGCTGTCATGCGCGTCGACGCCCAGGTCGGCAAACGCCAGCGTTTCCAGCGGCTTGCTCTTGGCCTTCATGATGTCCGGCAGCTTGATGAAGCGCGGCTCGTTCAGGCGCAGATCGGTGGTGATCACTGCCGGCAGGTCAATTTCCAGCGTCTCCAGGCCGGCATCGACCTCGCGCGTCACCGTGGCCTTGCCATCGGCAACGACGAGCTTGCCGGCGAAGGTGGCCTGCGGGCGGCCCCAGAGGGTGGCGAGCATCTGGCCGGTCTGATTGGCGTCGTCGTCGATGGCCTGCTTGCCGAGGATGACCAGATCCGGCTGTTCCTTCTCGACCAATTTGAGCAGCGCGCGCGCGGCGGTCAGCGGCTGAACAGCCGCATCGGTCACCACATGGATTGCGCGATTGGCGCCCATGGCCAGGCCGTTGCGCAGGTGCGCAGCCGCATCGGCCGGCGCCAGGGTGGCGACCACGACTTCCGTGGCGATGCCGGCATCGCGCAGGCGCAATGCTTCTTCCAGGGCGATTTCGTCGAACGGGTTGGGCGAGAGCTTGACGCCCTCGGTCACCACGCCGGAGCCATCCGGCTTGACCTGAATGCGGACGTTGTAGTCCACCACGCGCTTGTAGGCGACGAGGATTTTCATCGTGTACGAGATCCTTCAGCTATTGCGGGAAGGCCCGGCCGCGGCGGCAGGCACGGGAGTGGGGGCATTCTAACCGGGTGAAGCGAACCATGCGATGGCGTATGGATGGTGCGGTGCGGCACGTTGTCTCCCAAATTGGTCAGTGCTTAGGCCCGGTATTGCGCTAACCGTATATCCTGTGTCGTTTGAATACGCAGCGCGGTTCGCGCGCGATAAGGAGATAGGCAGTGGCAACTTGGCTAGTAACCGGCGGCGCCGGCTTCATCGGTGGGAACTTTGTTCTTGAAGCAGTGGCTCGCGGGGTGCGCGTGGTCAATCTTGACGCGCTGACCTATGCGGGAAATCTGAACACATTGGCTCCCCTGGAGGGCAACCCGCACCATGTTTTCGTCAAGGGCGACATTGGCGACGGCGCGTTGGTCGCCAGTCTGCTGCACGAACACCAGCCCGATGCGGTGCTGAATTTCGCGGCCGAGAGCCATGTGGATCGCTCGATCGAAGGTCCGGGCGCGTTCATCCAGACCAATGTGGTTGGGACCCTGGCCCTGCTTGAAGCGGTCCGTGACCACTGGAAGGCGCTTCCGAAGGAGCGTCAGGATGCGTTCCGGTTTTTGCATGTGTCCACCGATGAGGTCTACGGCACGTTGGGTGAGACCGGCAAGTTCACCGAAACCACGCCTTACGCGCCCAACTCGCCGTACTCCGCATCGAAGGCTGCTTCCGATCACCTGGTGCGCGCGTTCCACCACACCTACGGTCTGCCGGTGCTGACCACCAATTGTTCGAACAATTACGGTCCGTACCACTTCCCCGAGAAGCTCATTCCGCTGGTAATCGCCAAAGCGCTGGCTGGCGAACCACTGCCGGTCTACGGCGACGGCAAGCAGGTGCGCGACTGGTTGTTCGTCAGCGACCACTGCGAAGCGATTCGTACCGTGCTGGCGAAGGGCAAGGTCGGCGAGACCTACAACGTCGGTGGCAATTCAGAGCGGCAAAACATCGAGGTCGTACAGGCGATCTGCGCACTGTTGGATCAGCACCGTCCGCGTGACGATGGCAAGCCGCGTGCGAGCCAGATCACCTATGTGACGGATCGCCCGGGCCATGATCGCCGCTACGCGATCGACGCTTCCAAGCTGAAGAACGAACTGGGCTGGGAGCCCGCCTACACCTTCGAGCAGGGCATCGCGCAGACGGTGCATTGGTATTTGACCAACCAGGCCTGGGTGCAGGGCGTGCTGGATGGCAGTTACCGGTTGGAACGGATCGGTGCCTCGGCGTAAAGCGCCCCAGCAAGAGCCCGCGCGGTCGTGTGCGGGCCTCACAAGGAACTATCTCATGACACAACGTAGAGGCATTATTTTGGCGGGTGGGTCGGGCACGCGCCTGTATCCGATCACCAAGGGCGTCAGCAAGCAGCTGCTGCCGGTCTATGACAAGCCAATGATTTATTACCCGCTGAGCGTCCTGATGCTGGCAGGTATTCGCGATATTTTGATCATCAACACGCCGCATGAGCAGGCGCTGTTTCAGTCTCTGCTCGGCGATGGCGCGCAATGGGGAATCAATATTCAGTACGCCGTGCAGCCCAGTCCGGACGGGCTGGCGCAGGCGTATCTGATCGGCCGCGATTTTGTCGATGGCAAGCCGAGTTGCCTGGTGTTGGGCGATAATATTTTCCATGGCCACGGTTTGACCGAAACGCTACGCCGCGCAGACGCGCGCGAGCAGGGTGCGACGGTGTTCGGTTATTGGGTCAACGATCCTGAGCGCTATGGCGTGGCCGAATTCGATCAGCAGGGAAAGGTCATCGATATTGCCGAAAAGCCTGAAAAGCCCCGCTCCAACTATGCGGTCACCGGTCTGTACTTCTATGATGGAAAAGCCAGCGATTATGCGGCCGCCTTGAAACCTTCCCCGCGTGGCGAGCTGGAGATTACCGATCTCAATCGCTGCTATCTCGATGCTGGTGACCTGCATCTTGAGCCGCTGGGACGCGGGTATGCATGGCTGGATACCGGAACGCACCAGTCGCTGCATGAAGCGGCCAATTTCATCGAGACCATCCAGATGCGTCAGGGTCTGCAGGTGTGCTGCCCTGAAGAAATTGCATTCGGTCAGGGCTGGATCGATGCGGAACAGCTGGAGCGGCTGGCCGCCCCATTGCTGAAAAACGACTATGGCAAGTATCTGCACGAATTGGCTGTGCGAGGAGTAGTACCGTGAAAATCGTCGAAACCCGTTTACCAGGGTGTGTGGTCATCGAGCCGGCAGTGTTCGGCGATGAACGCGGATATTTTTTTGAAACATGGAATGCGGAGCGCTTCGGCCAGCATGGTCTGCCGACGAAATTCGTGCAAAGCAACGTGTCCACCTCGGCCAAGGGCGTGCTGCGCGGTTTGCACTACCAGTGGCCGCGTCCCCAGGGCAAGCTGGTCAGCGTGCTTGAGGGTGAGGTCTACGATGTGGCTGTCGATGTCCGCCATGGATCGCCCAACTTCGGGCAGTGGGCAGCCGTGGTGTTGAGCGCGGAAAACAAAAAGCAATTCTGGATTCCAGAGGGATTCGCGCACGGCTTTGCAGTGCTGTCGGAGCGAGCAGTGTTCAGCTACCTATGCACCGACGTCTACGTGAAGGAGGCCGATGCCGGCGTGCGCTGGGATGATGCGGCAATTGGCATCGACTGGCCGATCAGCAACCCATTGTTGTCTGCAAAGGACTCCGCCGCGCCGTTTCTGGGCGATGTGCCGGCCGAACGCCTGCCGGTGTATACGCCGTGACCACGCTGGTACTGGGAGCCAATGGACAGGTCGGCACGGAATTGCTGCGGGCATTGGCGGCCAATGGCCCGATCCTAAGTAGCACCCGCAGTGGTCGGTTGCCGGATGGGGCAGCGTGCGAGGTGGCAGACTTCGACGCACCGCAACGCCTGAGCGAATTGCTGGACCGCTTGCAGCCAAGTTGCGTCGTCAACGCAGCCGCCTATACGGCCGTCGATCGTGCCGAGCAGGAGCGTGATGCCGCCTTCCGTGCCAATGCCGAGGCGCCGTCGGTCATCGCGCAATGGTGCGCGCGCGCCAGTGTGCCCCTGGTCCATTACTCGACCGACTATGTCTTCGATGGACAGGGCACGCGCCCCTATCGGCCGGACGATGCCACCGCGCCGCTCGGCGTGTACGGGCAAAGCAAACTGGCCGGCGAGCAGGCAGTGCAGGCGGCCGGCGGCCGTCATCTGATCTTCCGCACTGCCTGGGTCTACGCGGCGCATGGACACAATTTCCTGCGCACGATGCTGCGCGTGGGCGCCGAGCGCGACGTGCTGCGCGTGGTCGCCGACCAGATCGGCACGCCAACGCCAGCGGCGTTAATCGCCGACATCACGGCGCACGCGCTGCGCCAGCCGGGCGAACCCTCCGGCTTGTGGCATCTGACCGCCGCCGGGCAGACCACCTGGCACGGCTTCGCCGAAGCCATCTTCGCGCAGGCGCGCGCGCGCGGCCTGCTCGCCCATGCGCCGCGCGTGGAGGCGATCAGCACCGCCGACTATCCCACGCCGGCCACGCGCCCGGCCTATTCGCGACTGGATATCCACAGCCTGCAGGACACCTTCGGCGTCCGCCTGCCGGACTGGCAGGATGGACTGAGCCAGGTGCTGGACACGCTCGCCCAACGATGAGCGTCGTCGGTGGTGCCACCGATCGGTGCGGCTTCAGCACCGACTCATAGCTTGCACTTCGCTTCGGCTACCATCAGGGTTGATCCGCGCCGGACCGGCGATCTGCTCCACGCAGGTCGCGGCCGACGTGGATGTGCCGCTGAAGCGGATGCCACGCACGATGCATACGTTGGATGCATGCAGGTGTGCGCTGTATCGCATCAGCCGGCACTGTGCAGGTTCTCGCGTATCCCCCAGCGGGCGCGCCAGCCCCATTGCGGGCTCGGCCGTCCCGTCATTACGCCGTGACCTGCATGCAGCGCGCTACATCCTCCCCCATCCAATGTCGCAAGGAATTCCAATGAAGATCGCTGTCGCGGGTACCGGCTATGTCGGTCTGTCCAATGGCGTATTGCTCGCCAAGCACCATGAGGTGGTGGCGCTGGACATCGTCGAGTCCAAGGTGAAGCTGCTCAACGAAGGCCGCTCGCCGATCGTCGACAAGGAACTCGAGGCCGCGCTGGCCCAAGGTGGCTTGAACTTCAAGGCCACCCTGGACGCCAAGGAGGCGTTTGCCGGCGCAGAGTTCGTGATCATCGCTACGCCCACCGACTACGATCCGGACACCAACTATTTCAACACTGGGTCGATCGAGGTCGTGATCGCCAAGGTGCTGGAGATCAATCCGCAGGCGACCATGGTGATCAAGTCGACCATTCCGGTCGGCTACGTCGCCAAGCTGCGCGCGCAGTTCGGCACCGACAGCATCATCTTCTCGCCCGAATTCCTGCGCGAAGGCCGGGCGTTGTACGACAACCTGTACCCGTCCCGGATCATCGTCGGCGAGCGTTCGGCGCGTGCGGAAACCTTCGCGCGGCTGTTGCAGGAAGGCGCGCTCAAGCCCGACGTGCCGGTGTTGTTCACCGAGCCGACCGAGGCCGAGGCGATCAAGCTGTTCGCCAATACCTACTTGGCGATGCGCGTGTCCTACTTCAACGAACTGGACACCTACGCGCTTACCCATGGGTTGGATAGCCGCCAGATCATCGAGGGCATCTGCCTGGATCCGCGTATCGGCAGCCACTACAACAATCCTTCCTTCGGCTATGGCGGTTACTGCCTGCCCAAGGACACCAAGCAGTTGCTGGCCAACTACCAGAGCGTGCCGCAGAACATCATCCGGGCGATCGTCGATTCCAACACGACCCGCAAGGACTTCATTGCCGCCGACGTGCTACGGCGCAATCCCAAGGTGGTCGGCATCTATCGACTGATCATGAAGGCCGGGTCGGACAATTTCCGGTCGTCCAGCATCCAGGGGGTGATGAAGCGCCTCAAGGCCAAGGGCGTGGACGTCATCGTGTACGAGCCGACGCTGAGCGATCCTGAGTTCTTCCGTTCGCGCGTGGTCAACGACCTGGAGGCCTTCAAGCGCGAAGCCGATGTCATCATCAGCAATCGCATGGCCGACGCGCTGCAGGATGTGCAGGACAAGGTGTATACGCGCGACCTGTTCGGCGACAACTGAGCCAGACAGGCGCTTGAGTCCTGGCGGGTGGCGATGCCATCCGTCCAGGACGCCCATGGGACTCACGGCGATGCGGTGCTATGTACCTGCTTCGCAGGCAGGTACCCGCGGTGGCGAACCGTGGGCGATGCAGCTGCGTTGCCCGCATTCACAGGTGTGCGACACAGCCAATGAGGCGTGTGGCCTCTGATCCGCGCGCGCGCCGTATCGCGATAAACGTGGCCACGGATAACGCAGGACGGCGGCCGAAGGCCGCCGTCGATATTGCCGTCTACGGTGAGACGCGCGATCAAGCGCGGCCGTAGGTGTCTTCGAAGCGCACGATATCGTCTTCGCCCAGATAGCTGCCGGACTGCACCTCGATCAATTCCAGCGGCAGCTTGCCCGGATTGCGCAAGCGATGGGTGACGCCCAGCGGGATGTAGGTGCTCTGGTTTTCGGTCAGCAGCAGCACTTCTTCGCCACGCGTCACTTCGGCCGTGCCGCTCACCACGATCCAGTGTTCGGCGCGGTGGTGATGCATCTGCAGGCTCAGCACTGCACCGGGTTTGACGGTGATGCGCTTGACCTGGTGGCGTTGGCCCATGTCGATGGAATCGTAAGCGCCCCATGGACGATAGACCTTGCGATGCCAGGTGGCCTCGGAACGGCCAGCGGTCTTGATCTGGCTGACGATGTCCTTGACCTCCTGGATGCGGTCGCGGTGGCCGACCAGCACGGCGTCCGGCGTTTCAACGACCACCACATCCTCAAGCCCAACCATGGCGATCAGGCGCGAGCCGTACGCATACGTGTTCTGGCAATCGAGCTGGATCACGTCGCCATGGTGCGCGTTGCCTTGCGCATCCTGGCTGGAAACATCCCGCAGCGAAGACCACGAACCGACGTCGTTCCAGCCCGCGTCCAAGGGCACCACAACCGCATCGGCGGTCTTTTCCATCACGGCATAATCGATCGAATCCGACGGGCTGGCGGCGAAGGCGTCCTTGTCCAGACGGGTGAAATCGGCGTCGCGCTTGCCGTTTTCCCACGCCTTCTGGCACGCATCGGCAATGGCGGGATGGAACTTGCGCAGCTCTTCCAGGTAACGCGACGCACGGAACAGGAACATGCCGCTGTTCCAGTAGTACTCGCCGCTTGCCAGGTAGCTTTGTGCGGTGGCGAGGTCGGGCTTCTCGACGAAGCGCTCGACTGCGCTTGCACCGGTACCGGCGCCGGCCTTGATATAGCCATAGCCGGTTTCGGGCGCAGTCGGCTTGATGCCGAAGGTCACCAGCTTGCCTTGCTCAGCAGCAGTCGCTGCCAAGGTCACTGCCGCCTGGAACGCAGCCTCGTTCTGAATGACGTGGTCGGAAGGCAGCACCAGCAATAGCGGGTCGGCACCGTCGCGGGTCGCTTCCAGCGCTGCAACGGCAATTGCCGGCGCCGTGTTGCGTCCCTTGGGCTCCAGCAGGATGGCCGAAGGCTTCACGCCTAACTGCTGCAACTGCTCGGCGGCCATGAAGCGGTGTTCTTCATTGGCGACCACGATGGGGGCGTGACCTGCGACGGGAGCCGCGCGCAGCCAGGTCGACTGCAGCATGCTCTTGTCGCCGACCAGCGGCAGGAACTGCTTGGGATAGGACTCGCGCGACAGCGGCCACAGGCGCGTGCCGGAGCCGCCGGACAAGATAATGGGTAGGACGTCGCTCATGGGCGGGGGAAACTCCAAAGTGCGTCTATGGGTGGGAGAGGGGTCAATCAGCCGCGCAACAGGTCAGAAATTTCCTGCGTACGCGTTTCCAGCAGTGCGGCATCGCCGCGCGTTTCCACGTTCAGGCGCAGCAGCGGCTCGGTATTGGAGCTCCGCAGGTTGAAACGCCATTGGCCAAAGTCGGCGCTGATGCCGTCGGTGTAATCCAGCTCCGGCGACAACGACGCGTAATGCTCCATCACGCGGGCAACGGAGGCCTTGGCATCGGCCACCTTGAAGTTGATCTCGCCGCTGCAGGGGAATTTCTGCATGCGCGCTTCGACCAGATCGGCCAGCGAACGGCCCGACTGCGACACCAGTTCGGCGATCAGCAGCCACGGAATCATGCCGGAGTCTGCGTAGGCGAACTCGCGGAAATAGTGATGCGCGCTCATCTCGCCGCCGTAGACGGCATTTTCGCTGCGCATCTTTTCCTTGATGAAGGCGTGGCCGCTCTTGCACAGCACCGGAATGCCGCCGGCTTCTTCGACCTGCTCGACCGTGTTCCAGGTCAGGCGCGGGTCGTGCACGACCTTGCCGCCCGGCTGCTTGGCCAGGATCGCCTGGGCCAGCAGGCCGACCAGGTAATAGCCTTCGATGAAGCGGCCGGTGTGATCGAAGAAGAAACAACGGTCGAAGTCGCCGTCCCACGCGATACCGAAATCGGCGCCGTTGTCCTTGACCGCCTTGGCGGTGGCGTCACGGTTTTCCGGCAGCAACGGGTTGGGGATGCCGTTGGGGAAGTTGCCATCGGGCTCATGGAACACGCGCACGAATTCGAACGGCAGATGCGGCGCAAGCAAGTCGACGATCAGACCGGCGCCGCCGTTGCCGGCATTGACCACCAGCTTGAGCGGCTTGAGCGTGCTGCGGTCCACGTAGCTGAGCAGGTGCTCCAGGTACGCGGTCTTGTCGGTGCGGCTCTGCTCACTGGCGGTGGGCTCGCCAGGCGCTGCGGTATCGGCCGCGACCGTGTCGCGGATGGCGAACAGACCGGTATCCGAGCTGATCGGTCGCGCTTGCTCGCGGACCAGCTTCATCCCGTTGTAGTCCATCGGGTTGTGACTGGCGGTCACCATCACGCCGCCGGCGGCCTTGAGGTAATCGGTCTGGAAATAGACTTCCTCGGTGCCGCACAGGCCGATGTCGATCACTTCACGGCCACTGGCGCGCAGGCCCGCCGAAAGCGCTTCCTGCAGCGCCGGGCTGGCCAGGCGCACGTCGTGGCCCAGGACCACCGGCCCTTGATCCAGTTGCGCCGCCAGCGCCACGCCGATGCGGCGGGCCAAGTCCTCGTTGAGTTCATCCGGCACACGGCCGCGAATGTCGTAGGCCTTGAAGGCGGGTAGCGTCATGGGCAAATCCTGAAGTGGGGGACGCCCGAGTTTAGCGGCTGCGTCGTGTCTTGGGTGTGGCGGAATTGCGACCGGGGACAGGGAACAGTCAGCGGATAGAATGGGCGCTTCACATCAGCGAGGTGAGGGCGGTGATGCGCAGTGACGGACGTGGTGCGGCAAGCGGCAAACGCTATGCCGATGCCAAGGCAGCACTGGACGGGGTATTGGCCAATGGTCAGACCCTGGCGGTGGGCGGCTTTGGGTTGTGTGGAATCCCGGAGGCATTGATTGCAGCCGTGCGCGACAGTGGGATCGGCGGGTTGACCGTGATCTCGAACAACGCCGGCGTCGACGGATTCGGGCTTGGTCAATTATTGGCCACCCGGCAGATCCGCAAGATGATTTCGTCCTACGTGGGCGAAAACAAGGAATTCGAACGCCAATACCTGGCGGGCGAGCTCGAGCTGGAGTTCAATCCGCAAGGCACCCTGGCCGAGCGTTTGCGCGCCGGTGGCGCGGGCATTCCTGCGTTTTACACTGCCACCGGCTACGGCACGATCGTGGCCCAGGGCAAGGAAACGCGCGAATTCGACGGCAAGCATTACGTGCTTGAAACCGCGTTGCAGGCCGACGTGGCGCTGGTCAAGGCATGGCGCGCCGATACCGCCGGCAACCTGGTATTCCGTAAGACCGCGCGCAATTTCAATCCCGCCTGCGCCATGGCCGGACGCGTGTGCATCGCCGAGGTTGAGGACATCGTGGAGCTGGGCGATATCGATCCGGATCAGGTGCATCTGCCCGGCATTTACGTGGACCGCCTGGTGCTCAACTCCACGCCGGAAAAACGCATCGAACAGCGCACCGTGCGCGAAGGACAGCAGTGATGGCGTGGACCAGAGACCAGATGGCCGCACGCGCGGCACGCGAACTGACCGATGGTGCCTACGTCAACCTGGGCATCGGCCTGCCGACGCTGGTCGCCAACCACATCCCCGACGGTGTGGATGTGTGGCTGCAGTCGGAGAACGGCCTGCTTGGCATCGGCCCGTTTCCAAGCGAAGACCAAGTGGATGCAGACCTGATCAATGCAGGCAAGCAGACCGTGACCGCCCGCGCCGGTGCCAGCTATTTCGGCAGCCACGATTCATTCGCGATGATCCGTGGCGGCCACATCGACCTGGCGATTCTCGGCGCAATGCAGGTCACCGACCGTGGCGATCTGGCCAACTGGATGGTGCCCGGCAAGATGGTCAAGGGCATGGGCGGTGCAATGGATCTGGTGGCCGGCGTCAAACGCGTGGTGGTGTTGATGGAGCACGTCGCCAAGGACGGAAGCCATAAGATCTTGCGCCAATGCGACCTGCCACTGACCGGTGTCGGCGTGGTGGACCGCATCATTACCGATCTGGCAGTGTTCGATGTCACTGCAGATGGATTGGTGCTGGTGGAGGCGGCAGACGGAGTGGAGTTGGACGAGTTGCGCCACAAGACGGGCGTTGAAATCTTGGCGTCTCAGTCGTAAGGCGAAGCCGGATGACCGTTAGGTCATCCGGCCTTAATCAATCCGCGACCGGTAAAGTGATCGTCGAGTTGCAGGTCTGCCAGCCATGGCGCCTGCCAGCAGGCGGAACCGATGCAGTGCAGTGGGATCTGGATCGAAGTGCGTTCAAATTCCAGTAGATAGCTTTCTTCTTGGGTGACTCTGCAGACATCTGCAATAAAAGCTAGCGCGCCTTCATGCACCTGCGCGATTGTCGCCCACTGCGTCGGCGATAGCTCTGGAGTGGCGTAGACCGCAGTTGGAACCTCGGAGGTGCTCGTGAAGTACGAAAACTGCGGTGAGGGAGCAGTGAGAAGTGTCTCCAAAAGCAGATCGTGACGCAGGAGCGTAGATTGATCCGGATCACCTTCGGTACGCCCATCGAAATAGCGGGCAGCAGCCCAGCTCTGGTTAGTGATCTTTGCGGCGCGCGCATTCAATGCAAAATAAGCGCCACCCAGTGGCTTGCCGGTCAACCGTGTGAGGTTGGATTGGATGCTGCCTGAGTACCCTATGTCCGCTACCATGGCAGCACCGTCACCTACGGTAGCTCTCCAATAATGCAGATAAGCCGCCCTTTCAGTTTCCGCAAGCGACAGTAATTCGTTAATGGCTGGGGTAATGAGTTCCACAAGCTCGGCGTGCATCTCCGGCAGATAGACATCGCGTTGCATCGCCGGGCGCCCTAGACGGCGTTCCAAAATATCCGCTGCACGACCACCTAGACGCGCCTGTATAAGGCCGCTCAGCGTTCCGGTATAAGTGCTGTCCAGCAGCAATCCAAGATCATCCGGTGCATGCAGCGAGGGTGTTCCGGTTCCCCGGCGCGATGCGAGCAGATACTTGCCACACAGCTGCTGTAATGAAGGACAAGCTTGCCTTATTAGGTCAAACCCCTGCTGCAGTAAATGACCTTCTCGACTCAAGAATAAGATCGTTTCGGTTTTGCTTTGGGTTGCCAAGCGGATCAGCCAAGCAAGGTAATCGAAGATCAGTGGGCCGAGCACTACATAGCCAAGACATGCTGGGGAAAGAATCGGCACTGGCCTCAAAGTCTCAGGTTGCTGGTCGGCTAGGTCGGCGAAACGATTTGCCAGTAAGCCGAGCCACAATTGATCCTGCCATCGCGTTGCTGCACCTGAGGCTGGCCTAAGCGAGCGCAATCCGGGAATAATCTCCAATAGCGCGGATGGACGGATGACATGCACGGGCGTCAACAAGCCATGCATCTGTGGGCGCTGAATATCCGCCTGTTCATTATCACCGACATGTAGCCACTGTGAAGGATCTATTTTTTCGATCTTCGGCAGCTGCCTCCAGGCACTGTCAGCATCCTTGCGCCAACCTGTCTCGCATGACACATACCAAGCAGCTGGCAGTGCGGCGACCTCGTAGGGGAGTGCCTGCTTCAGCAACGTGCTACCTAGATACATGTCCGAAAGCGCAACCAAGCGGATACCACGTCGTTGCAAGCCGCTGACTGCTGCGATCACACCTTGCCGTGGTCGTAGTAAGGCAGTTTCCAGGGCCACTTCCGATGCCTGAATTGCATCGATTGGAAGTCCTTTCGCATCGGACAGGCCAGACAGCGTCGCGTAGATGGTTGACAGGTCGACATCGGCGCCAGCTTGATGGCGTGCTTTGGACTCGGCAAGTTCACGGAGTTCAAGGAAATTTACGACCCCGAACCGACCCGCTAACAAGTGGGCAAGATAGGCGCGGGCACCTGCAGGAAACAGGAATGGCCGCACTACCAATGTGTCGAAGATATCCAGCGACACTAGTCGAGCCTGAAGAGAGGATAGTGTTAATCGCGTGGCAATCGGCGCGTCAAACGAAGCCTGCCAGTTGCGTTCGCCCTCGCCACTGAGTGACAGTGTTCCGTCTTGCGGCAATATTCCCACTCGAAAGTGCTGATGACGCACAACAGCAACGAACATACGCTCCATCGCGTGGTGCAGGGTGCCGTCGATCTGTCCGTGCTCTTCAGGGAAGTCTTTGAGTTCCAGATTCAGCGCGTACAACGGCCTCAATGCATCCACTTTCGCCCAGAACATCGATCCCGCAGGGAAGTCGATATATTCCGACGCATGGATATCGAATCCGAGTCGCTGGGCCAGCATGCGACACATTTCAAAATTACTAAGCCAGGTATGTGCCCAAAGAGGAACGCGTTCGTAACTCTCAGGGTAGAGCATGCCAAGGCGTGGCTCAGCCTGAAACATGCCAAGTTGCCACACGATACGTTCCGCGTTGCCCATCAGGGACGACATTAGATACCGACGCCAATCACCTTGCTCGCTACCCGTGTACAAAGATTTCTTTGTATGCAGGTGGCAGACGACATCCAGCACTAGTATCTCCTCGCGGAACGTCACCAGAAGCGGTGCGATGTCACGTCCACGATTAGGTACGATGCGGATATCCAGATTCTCGATCCGCTGCAGCTTTGAAAAGCGGTTTCTCGCTAGGGCTTCGGCTGCTTCGTCCATTACAGAGACGAGCAGGTCATAGCCAATTGGCATGTACTGGAGCGACTGTGCGAGTTCGTCGATGAGGTCCGGATAGAAGACGTGCACCATCACGCCCACCTTTAGCTGCAACTGCGGCAAAGGTACTGGCCTGCCAAATGGCGCTTGTTCCGACATCCATTGAGCCGCCGGCTGCTTGCGCCCAGCCAATCGAACTCGTTTTAGAAAGCCGCGTAGTCCCAGGGCACGAATCACTTTGAATGCGCGCGTTGCGACCGCAGTTGCACCGGAAAAACCGCCACCATGCAGCTCTACAGAACGGCGCGTCGCAGCCAGGAGTTTGGTGAGGCTGCCAGTCACGCGGTTTGCCATTCGTTATTCACAGATTCTGGTAGTTCGGACCCGAACCACCCTCCGGCGTGACCCAGGTGATGATTTCGTACGGGTCCTTGATGTCGCAGGTCTTGCAGTGCACGCAGTTGGCCGCGTTGATCTGCAGACGCTTGCCGGAGGGGCTGGCGGTGTCTGCGACCATTTCGTAGACGTTGGCCGGGCAGAAACGGGTGCAGGGGTTGTCGTATTCGGTCACGCAGCGGGTGGCGCATACATCGGTGTCCAACACCTTCAGATGTACCGGCTGGTCTTCATCGTGCTCGGTGGCGGCGAAATACACGGCTTGCAGGCGATCGCGCGGGGCCAGGTCGCGGGTGACGTAGTCGCGCTTGGGCTGTTCGTACTCGCCGAGCTTGTGCAGCGCCGACCAGTCGGGTTTGTTCTTCAGCGTCCACGGCGAAGCGCCCTTGAGCGCGGTTTCCCAGGCCGCGTTGAGTAGGCCGAACCACAGGCCCTTCTTGAAACCGGGCTTGATGTTGCGGACTTGCTTCAGCTCGGCCATGACCTCGGAGGCGCGCAATCTGGCATCGAAGCCCTGCGGCGCCAGCTGCGATTGCACCAGGTGTTCGGCGGCCAGCATGCCGCTGCGGATCGCCTGGTGGGTGCCCTTGATCTTGGGTACGTTGAGCAGGCCGGCGGTGTCGCCGATGAGCAAGGCGCCGGGCATGTCCACTCTCGGCAGCGATTGCCAACCGCCGCTGACCAGTGCGCGGGCGCCGGCAGACACAATGCTGCCACCTTCCAGCAGCGGCTTGATCATGGGGTGGTTCTTCCATTGCTGGAAGGCTTCCCACGGTTGGTAGGCCGGGTCGCTGTAGTCCAGCCCGCTCACATAACCGAGCGCGATCTGGTTGTTGTCCAGGTGATAGACGAAGCTGCCGCCGTAGGTGCGGTTGTCGGCTGGCCAGCCAATGGTGTGCACGATCTTGCCGGGCGTGACGCGGCCTTCGGGCACCTGCCACAGCTCCTTGATGCCGATCGAATAGCCTTGCGGGTCGCTGTCGGCGGTGAGGTCGAAGCGCTTGAGCAGCCGCTTGGTCAGGTGGCCACGCGCGCCTTCGGCCAGCACGGTGACCTTGGCGCGGATGTCGATGCCGGCGGTGTAGCCGGGCTTGTGCGTGCCGTCTTTTGCAATACCCATGTCGCCAATGCGCACGCCCACCACCTGGCCGCTGTCGTCGTGCAGCGTTTCGGCGGCGGCGAACCCTGGATAGATTTCCACGCCCAGCGCTTCGGCCTGCGGCGCCAGCCAGGCGCACATCGCGCCCAGGCTGACGATGAAGTTGCCATGGTTGCGCATGCCCGGCGGCACCACCGGGAACTTGCGTGCGCTGTCCTTGCCGAGGAACCAGAATTCGTCGTCGGTGGCCGCCACGCAGATCGGCGGCGGATTGTCGCGCCAGCCTGGCAGCAATGCATCCAGCGGGCCGGGCTCGATCACCGCACCGGACAGGATATGCGCGCCGATGGTGCTGGATTTTTCGATCACGCAGACGCTGATGTTCGGATCGAGCTGCTTGAGCCGGATCGCGAACGACAGCCCGGCCGGACCGGCACCGACGGTGACGACGTCGTATTCCATGACGTCGCGCTCGACCGCCTCTGACGCGTGTGCGCCCACTCCCGCTTCCGACATTGCTCCGCTCCCGTTGGCTCGATGGCTGTTGCGCATTTTCCGGGATTGCATGTGACGGCGGCAAATCGGGTCGATTCATCCGCGCCATGCGGGGCTGCGTGCTAGCGTTTCCGGAATGAAGATTCGGGTGGCATTGCCGGGGGCGGAGATCAACTGGTGGCGTGGTTGGCTGCCGCCCGCGCAGGCCGATGCGCTGATGCAGGCGCTGCTGGCGCAGACGCACTGGGAGGTGCACCGCATCCGGATGTTCGGACGCATGGTGGATTCGCCGCGCCTGAGCAGCTGGATCGGCGATCCGGAGGCGAGCTATCGCTACTCGGGCACACGGTTCTCGCCACAGCCCTGGCTGGAGGTGCTGTAGCCCGTGCGCATGCGGCTGGAGGACGAAACCGGTCACCGGTTCAACAGCGTGCTGGTCAATCGCTACCGAAGTGGCAGCGATGCGATGGGCTGGCACAGCGACGACGAGCCTGAGCTGGGCGCGCAGCCATTGATTGCCTCGGTGAGCCTGGGTGCGACGCGGCGCTTTGCGTTCAAGCACCGCGACGATGCGGCCCTGAAGCAAATGCTGGAGCTCGGTCACGGCGACCTGTTGCTGATGGGCGGCGACACCCAGCGCCACTACAAACACGCTTTGCCGCGCACCGCCAAGCCGGTCGACGAGCGCATCAATCTGACCTTTCGTCAGATCGCGGTGCGCGTGTCCCAGCCATGAGCGGCTAGCAACTTGCAGCGCGCTCGCCTGGGCAGTGAGCCCGGTGGGCGTGTCGGCCGCAGCTTGCGTGGGCGCAACCAGCAATCCAGGTCAAACGATGAGTGGATCGAGTGCGCGGTTCCCTCACCGCTTGCGGAACACGCCGTGAACCCATCCATGCGGGCTCGATGGCGGTATCCATGCCGCCAACGGTCCCGCAAGCGGCAAGGACACCGCACCAGAAAGTGCATTGATGACGTGATTGAAGAGCGAGGACGCCCCGCCCAGACAGTCGACTGGCTGCTGTGTTGAAGAACGAGCAGACCGCGTCGAGAAGCCGCTACGTGCTTTTTTGAAAGCTGTGCACACCGAGCATCTCAACTGGTCCTTGCCCGCCTAGCCTCGCCGAGCCCTTGGCGGCATGGACGCCGCCAGGAAGCATGCAGGGACGTACTTGCAGCGTGGCTGGCGATGGTGGGCGGGTAAGCGCCCTGCAGCCATGGCACAGATCAGCCGCTCTGCAAGAGACCGGCGTGACGTCGCCTGTCAGCCGCTTCAAGCCTGTCGCTTGCGCTTACAACGAACGCGGCACGTTCTGGCTGTCCTGTTGCCCGGCGGTTAGCGTCCAGCCGACCAGCTCGGTGGTGATCTGGGTCAGCGCCTGCTCGAAAGCCACCGCGACTGCGGCGGTATCGGTGCCGGTGGACGGGCGCGCGACCAGGAAGGTGCGCGAGGCGACCACGCGTTGGTCGGTCGAATGCAGCAATTTGGCGTTGAGCTCGATCGTGGCCGAGGGCAGCGACTGGCCGGCGTAATCGGATTCGAAGCGGCGCAGATCGATCGCCAGCTTGTAGTCCGAGCGGATGCCGGTGCCGATATGGGCCACCGCGGCGATCTTGCCGGAGTCTTCGAACGCGCGCACCACGCTGTCTTCCAGCATGTCGGTGGCTGGCTGTGCCCAGCCAGCGCCGTGGTAGACCTGCAGTTCGCCAGGGGTCGGGCGCACATTGATGCGCGGGCTGTCAATGACGCGTGCGGCGCTGGGCTTGGCCACCACCAGCTGCCAGGTCACCTGCGGCCAGGTGGGATTGGGCGTCACGCGCACCGTCGGGGCGTAGATGGTGGCAGGCTTCTTGTCGCCGCCGGTCAGCACCGAGCAGCCGCCCAGCGCCAGCAACGAGGCGCACAGCAGGGGACGCAACACACGCATGGCAGTCATTTCGGTTCGAACTCCTTGGGTGCGTCGCGGCCGAGCAGGTAGCGCGCAGGGTTGTTGTCCAGTTTGTCGCTGACCCGGCGCAGGTCGCGGATCAGGCCGCGCAATTCGGTCAGTGTGGGGCCGAGCTGGCCCAGCCCATCGTTGGCAAAACTATTGATGGCCGCGCGGTTCTCGCCAAGGATGTTGTCGGCATTGCCGGCGGCCGAATCCAGCTTGACCAGGGTGGCATCGAGTTTTTCCAGGATGCCCGGCAGCTGCTGTACCAGGTTCTGGTCCAGCCGCTTGATGGTGCCGTTGGTGGTGGTCAGGGTGGTGTCCAGATTGCGCGCGGCGTCGCGCGCGCTGACGATCAGTGCCTGCATGCCTTCGTCGCGATCGGCGATGCCACCGCTGATCTTCTCCAGGTTCTGCAGCGTGGCCGAAATGCTGGCCACATTCTTGTCCGAGAGCATCTGGTCCATGCGCTCGACGATGCGATTGGCGGTGTCGGTGATGTTCTGCAGCGCCGACGGGGTGGTCTGGATGATCGGCGCGTCGCTCTTGTCGATGCTGGTCAGCGCCGGCGCTTCGGGCGTGCCGCCGGAGAGCTGGATGATCGACGGGCCGGTCAGACTGGTGATCGCCAGCTTGGCGCGGGTGTCGCTCTTGATCGGCGTGGTGGAGTTGACGCGCACATGCGCGACCACCTGCCGCGGGTCGTTCGGCGCCAGGGTCAGCTCGGTGATCGAGCCGACCGCGATGCCGTTGTACTGCACCGGGCTGCCGACCGACAGGCCGGTCACTGCCTCGCGGAACACCACCCGGTATTGCTGCCAGGTGCGGTCGGAGGAGTACTTGGCGGCCCATAGCCCGAACAGCAGCAGGGCCAGGCCGGCCACGATGGTGAAGGCGCCGATCAGGACGTAATTGGCTTTGGTTTCCATGCTCAGGCGGTCTCGGTGGAGTCGGTCTTGGCCGCGCGCGCGGCGCGGGCGCGCGGACCGTGAAAATAGTCCTGGATCCAGGGGTGATCGATCTGCTCGACCTCGGCCAGCGGCGCGTTGGCGATCACCTTGCGGTCGGCCAGTACCGCGATGCGGTCGCAGATGGCGTACAGCGTATCCAGGTCGTGGGTGATCAGGAACACGGTCAGGCCCAGGGCCTGCTGCAAGGTGCGGATCAGACGGTCGAAGGCGGCCGCACCGATCGGGTCCAGCCCGGCGGTGGGTTCGTCCAGGAACAGCAACGGTGGATCCAGCGCCAGCGCACGTGCCAGTCCGGCACGCTTGCGCATGCCGCCGGACAATTGCGAAGGCAGCTTGTCCAGCGCATCGGCCGGCAGGCCGGCGAGCTTGATCTTCAGCAGCGCCAGTTCGAAATACCAGCGCTCGGGAAACTCGCCATGGTGTTCCTTCAGCGGCACCTGCACGTTTTCGCCCACGGTCATCGACGAAAACAGCGCCCCGTCCTGAAACAGCACGCCGGTGTTGCGGGTGATGTGCTGGCGGTCGGCGAACCGGCCCGAGCGCGCGTCCGCGCCCAGCACCTGGATGCTGCCGGCATCGGGATCGCGCAGGCCCAGGATGCTGCGCATCAGCACCGACTTGCCGGTGCCCGAACCGCCAACCACGCCGAGGATTTCGCCGCGCCGCACATCCAGATCCAGGTCTTCGTGCACGGTCTGGCTACCGAAACGGTTGGTGAGCCCTCGCACGGAAATCGCCAGCTGTTCGTCGTCGGCCTCGGCCTGTGGGCCGGGATTGGGGAGTGGGGATTCGGGAGTGGTCACAGCACCTTCCTCTCCAATACCAGTGCAAGCGCCGCGCTGCGGCTTTGTACGAATCCCGAATCACGCATGTCCAATCCCGGCTTCATCACCACCCCATCTTCATGAACCACAACGCCGCGATCGCGTCGAGGATGATGACCAGGGAAATCGTCTGCACCACCGAGGACGTGGTGCGTTCGCCCACCGATTGCGCGGTGCCGCTGACTTTGAGCCCTTCCAGGCAGCCGATCAGGCCGATCACCAGCGCAAACAACGGCGCCTTCGAGAGCCCGACCAGGAAATGCCGCAACTGGATGGTTTCGTGCATGCGCGCCAGATACATCTGCGGCGGAATATCCAGGTCGAACGCGCCCACGGTGACGCCACCGGCCAGGCCAGCGATCATCGCGATGAAGGTCAGCAGCGGCAGGGTGAAGATCAGCGCGAGCAGGCGCGGGATCACCAGCAGGTCGATCGGGTCCAGGCCCAGGGTGCGGATCGCGTCCACTTCCTCGCGCGATTTCATCGCGCCGATCTGCGCGGTGAAGGCGCTGGCGGTGCGGCCTGCCAACACAATTGCCGTCAGCAGCACCGCGAATTCGCGCAGGAAGGCGATGGACACCAGCTCCACCACGTAAATTTCCGCACCGAAGTCGCGCAGGATGGTCGAGCCCAGGAAGGCGATCACCGCGCCCACCAGATACGACAGCAGCACCACCAGCGGCACCGCGTCCAGGCCCACCTGCTCCATGTGATGCACGGTGGAGGTCAGCCGGAAGCGCCGCGGCTCGTGGATCAGCCGCATGATCTTGACCAGGTTTTCGCCCAGAAAACTGTTCAACTCCAAGATGTCCTGGCCGACGCGATGCGTGGCCCGGCCCAGGCGGTCGAGCGCGGCGACGAAGCCGTAATCGCGTTTGGGCTTGGGGCGCTCGTCGTTGAGTTCCTCGATGGTGCACACCAGTGCCTGGTGCTCATCGCGGAAATCGATCGCGTCTTCCTTCAGGCCCATGCGGCCGGCAAAGCGCAGCAGCTGCAGTACGCCGGCCGAATCCAGCTGCTGGATGCCGCGCGCGTCGATGCGGCGCACCCCGTCGGGTACGGCCTGCAGCAGTTCTGCCTGAGGCAGGGCGGTCGCCAGGACCCAACTGCCAGCGAGGCGGACCTGTGCCTGATCCTGCGAGTCTTGTTCGATGCGTGGAGGTTGCGGTTTGATCATGGGTGGCCTGTCCGTGGCGCCAGCATACAGGGCCAATGTGAGCGACGGATGGGGACGCAACCACAGCGGTGTGCCGATGGCCGTCGATGAGGGCGCCGGCTACGCGCGCTGCGGCATACACTGGCGGCCTCGCCGGACACGGCGTTTCTCCGATCCGACCCGCCACGCATGTCCGCTGCCACCGTCGTCCTCCCGTCCGCCAGCGCCACCTACGCCCAGCGCGTCGCCTTCGTGTCCGAAATTGCCGGGCGCCTGCATTCCTATGGCACCACCGCGCAACGGCTGGAAGCAGCGGTGGTGGGGTTGTCGCAGAAGCTGGGCCTGGACTGCGAGCCCTGGTCCAACCCCACCGGCATCATCCTGAGCTTCAGCGACCCCACCAAGGCGATCGGTTCCAGCGACATCACCCGGGTGATTCGCCTGGCGCCGGGCGAAAACGATCTCTACAAGCTCAGCGTGGCCGACTATGTGGCCGACAGCGTGGCCAACGGCCGCATGAGCATCGCGCAAGGACACACCGCATTGCGCCGGCTGGACCGCGAGGTGGACCGGCGCGGCAAGACCCTGCAGGTGCTGGCGTTCGGGCTGGCCGCCGCCGGCGTGGCCGGGCTGTGGAAGCTGCCATGGCTGGATATCGCTACGGCCGGGGCGATCGGCATGTCAATCGGCCTGCTCACCCAGTACACCGACAAGCGCGCTGCCACCAAGGAAGCCGGCGAGGCGCTGGCCGGTCTGCTGGCGGGCGTGGTGGCCGCGCTGGTGGCCTCGCTGATCGGGCCGTTGAACCTCAACACGGTGATCATCGCCTCGCTGGTGGTGCTGCTGCCCGGCATGTCATTGACCAATGCGTTCAACGAGCTGGCCAGCCAGCACTGGGTCTCCGGCACCGCGCGTCTGGCCGGTGCGGTCACCACGGTGCTCAAGCTGACCGTAGGTGCGGTCATTGCGGTGACCCTGACCCAGCTGGTTGGCCTGCATCCCCAGGTGGCCGCCCTGCGGCCGCAGGCCGGCTGGGTGGAATGGGCCTCGCTGGTGGTGGCCGCTTATGCGTTCGCGGTGCTGTTCAAGGCCAATCGACGCGATTATTTATGGATCATGGCGGCGGCCATGTCAGGTTATGTCATCGCGCGTTATGCAGGACATGCCTGGGGTGGTCCGGCCGGGGTATTCGCTTCGGCAATGGCATTGACTGCTGCGGGCAATTTATTCGGGCGCGTGGTCCACAAGCCCGGTGCGCTGATCCGGTTGCCCGGCATCATCATGCTGGTTCCCGGGAGCGTCAGTTTGCGCGGCTTTTTGACCTTGGTGCAGCAACAGGATGTCAGCGTCGGACAAGCCGCACTCTTGGCGGTGACCAATATCGTGATGGCATTGATGGCCGGATTGCTGTTTGGCAATCTGCTCATTCCGGCCCGCAAGAATTTATAAGGGCAAACACCCCGCAATAAAAACGCCGGCATGGCCGGCGTTTTTATTGGTTTGAATCAGGCAGCCTTGGACTTCTTGGCGGCGCGCTTGGTGACGGCCTTGCGCGGCGAGGCCTTCTTGGCGGTTGCTTTTTTCGCACCGCCGACCTTGCTGATCAGGAAGTCTTCCACCTTCTTGCCGGCGGCGGTCAACTCGGCCAGCCAGCGCGGCTGCTTGCCACGGCCGGTCCAGGTTTCCTGGGCGTTGGCGGGGTTGCGATACTTCGGCGGCACCTTGCCCAGCTTGCGGCCGGCACGCGGACCCGGCTTGCCGGCACCGGCCGGACGGCCCGGACCGGCACTGGCAGAAGCGCCAAACAATTCTTCGATGGAATAACCCTGGGCTTTTGCAGCGCGGACCAGCTGCGTGCGGACCTTGGCGATCGGCGCGCGCTTGGCAACCACGGTCTGCTGCTTCTTTGCATTTTTGATCAGGGCGCTCAACTGCTTGGCCGACAGGCCACTAAGATCGATCGACATCACTGCTCCGGAAGATGAGAGAAAAAGAATGCCGGTCCATGGCAGCGGTGGCCATCATAAAGTGAGAAAACCGGTGTGACAAATGCGCAGAAATAATTCGGCGCTTTGTGTTCATCCATTTGAAGCCGATACCCGGGGTTTGATCAATGCCCCAGGCGGGAGAATAACGCTGCTTTATCCAGGCTTTCCGCTGCATCGGCGGTACGGGCGCGATATTCAAATGTGCCAGCCGCCAATCCACGTTCCGAGACCACCACCCGATGCGGAATGCCCAGCAGTTCCATATCGGCGAACATGGCGCCCGGGCGCAGTCCGCGATCGTCCAGGGCGGCATCCAGGCCGGCGGCAAGCAATTGGTCCAGCAAGGCCTGTGCGGCGGCGAGCACCTGTGGGTCCTGCTTGGGATTGATCACGCAGACCACCACCTGCCACGGCGCCATCGGCGCGGGCCAGATGATGCCGGCATCGTCGTGGTTCTGTTCGATCGCCGCGGCCACGATGCGCGAAATGCCGATGCCGTAGCAGCCCATCTTCATCACCGCCGCCTTGCCGCCTTCGTCGATGACAGTGGCTTGCAGCGCCTGCGCGTACTGGCTGCCAAGCTGGAACACATGGCCCACCTCGATGCCGCGAGCCAGGCGCAGTTCGCCGCCGTCTGCCGCGCGTTCGCCTTCAACCACGTTGCGCACATCGGCCACGGTCTCCGGTTCGGGCAGGTCGCGGCCCCAGTTGACGCCGACCAGGTGGGCGCCGGACACATTCGCGCCGACCACGAAATCGGCCAGTGCGGCGACATCGCGGTCGGCCACCACGCGCACCGGGCGCGCGGTGTTGACCGGGCCCAAGAAGCCCGGCTCGCAGCCGAGGTGTTCGCGGATTTCGCTTTCGTTGGCCAGGCGGTAATCGGCCAGCCCGGGCACCTTGGCCAGCTTGATCTCGTTGACCGCGTGGTCGCCACGCACCAGTACCAGCACGAACCCGGCCTGGGTCATCACCGCTACCGACTTGACCGTGCGCTGCAGCGCGATGCCGAGCAACTGGGCCACGTCTTCGCAGGTCTTCTGGGTGGGCGTTGCCACCTGCTGCATTGCTTCGCTGGCCGCGGCGCGCGGGGCCGGCGGTGCCGCACTGGCGGTTTCCACGTTGGCGGCGTAATCGGAGCCGGTGGAGAACGCCAGCGAGTCCTCGCCGGAGTCGGCGATGACGTGGAATTCCTGCGATGCATCGCCGCCGATGGCGCCGGAATCGGCCTGCACGGCGCGGAAATCCAGTCCCAGGCGGGTGAAGATGCGCGTGTAGGCGGCGCGCATGTTGTCGTATTCGCGCGCCATGTCCTCGTCAGTGAGATGGAACGAATACGCGTCCTTCATCAGGAACTCGCGCGCACGCATCACGCCGAAGCGCGGGCGGATCTCATCGCGGAATTTGGTCTGGATCTGATAGAAATTCAGCGGCAGCTGCTTGTAGCTGTTGATTTCCTGGCGCGCGAATTCGGCCGCGGCCTCTTCGGCGGTGGGGCTGTAGCAGAACTCCTGTTCCTTGCGGTCCTTGATCTTGAGCAGCTGCCCGCCGAACTTCTCCCAACGCCCGGTGGCGTCCCACAGCTCGCGCGGCTGGATGGTGGGAAACAGCACTTCCACTGCGCCGGCGCGGTTCATCTCTTCGCGCACGATGGCTTCGACCTTGCGCAACACGCGCAGGCCCAGCGGCGACCAGGTGTACAGCCCGGAGGCCAGCTTGCGGATCATGCCCGCGCGCAGCATCAGACGGTGGCTGACCAACTCGGCGTCGGCCGGGGTTTCCTTGGTGGTGTGCAGGTGGAACTGGGAAAGACGCATCGGGCTTCGCTTGGGCGGAAAGCCGCTAGTTTGCCAGTCTCGCGCCCTGCCGGTCATCGCCAGGCGCGCGTTGCCGGTTGTCGCTGGCCAGCGTAGGCCCCTGCGGGGCGGCTCGAATGGCCGGCCTGCCGGCGCACGTGCGCCGTAGGCCGCGCAGTCGTCAGCATGCATCCATCACCGATGCCCGGCGCTGGTGCAGCTCCCCGGGCCGCGCTTGCTACCACCTACGCATGTGTTGCCATCAGGTCGGGCACGCTGACGCTGCCGGTGGCCGCGGCACCAGGCGCTGAACCCCAGCCCTGCGGCGGGACGGCAACTCCCGTCCCCCTGGGAGCTTTTCCCGGCTCAGGTGGCCGGGCCGCCTGGGGCTGCCGGCTTGCAATAGGCCTTGACGGCGGCGTCGGCCAGGTTCCTCTGGGTCGCACGGGCTTCCTGGTCCAGGACGGCGCCAGGCTTGCCATCGGCGCCGGCCGCCATGGAGACCTCGCCCTTGCCGCTGAGCAGTTCCAGATTGCGGCGCGCGGTGAGGCAGTCGGCCGATTCGGGCGCGGCCGTCTCTGCTGCAGCGATGGCGGCGGTGCCGCTGCGCGCATCGATTCGGCGCGCTTCATAGCGCTGGCCGGTCGGTGGCGGGGTTTCGGTGTAGTGGGTCACGCCCTTGGCGTCCTTCCACTTATAAAGATCGGTCGCGCCGGCGGCGGCGCTGACCAGCATCAACAGGGCGCAAAGCCCGGACGACAGCTGCATGTGGCTTCCCCTGGATGATTCCCGCCGCGATTGCAGCATCCGCAGCGGGCGCTGGCAAGTGATGGGCGCGCAGGGCGCTGAACCAGCCAGCGCGCTACCGCCGGACAGACCTCAGGCCCTACACTTGGCGGATGGATGAGATGAGACCGCCCCCGCGCTCGCGCACGATTTACCTGCTGCCGAACCTGTTCACCACCGCCGGGCTGTTTTCCGGTTTTTACGCCATCATCGCCGCCGCCAATGGGCAGTTCGTCCAGGCCGCCATGGCGGTGTTCGTGGCTGCGGTGATGGACGGGCTGGATGGCAGGGTGGCGCGTCTGACCAACACCAGCAGCGAATTCGGTGTGCAGTACGACTCGCTGGCCGATCTGGTCAGCTTCGGCATGGCGCCCGCGCTGGTGATGTACCACTGGTCGCTGTCGGCGCTGAAGTACGACAGTAGCGTGATGGGCCGGGTCGGTTGGTCGGCTGCCTTCCTGTATGCGGCCTGCGCGGCGCTGCGGCTGGCGCGCTTCAACACCCAGGTCGGCGTGGTCGACAAACGCTGGTTCATCGGCCTGGCCAGCCCGGCGGCGGCTGGTCTGATGATGTCCTTCGTTTGGGCCTTCGCCGACGACAGCCTGGGCTTCGATGGCGAGCAGCTTCGCTATGTGGCGCTGGCGGTCACGGTGGTGGCGGCGTTGCTGATGGTCAGCCGGATCCGGTTCTGGAGCTTCAAGGGCGGCGCGCGCGGCCCGCGTGCCGACCGCGTGCCGTTCCTGGCGCTGGCGATCGCCACGGTGGTGATTGCGCTGTTGGTGATCGATCTGGCGCGCTCGTTGCTGGTGATCGGGGTTCTGTACGCCTTGTCGGGTCCGTTGATGTGGTTGTGGCGACGCTGGCGGCGCGTGCCCGAGCTGCCATGAGCCGGTTTTTGTGAGCGAGGCGATGAGCGAGCCGATGTGGTCCGATCTGCAGGTGTCGTATCTGCAGGCGTTGGGGCACACCGTGTATCTGGACCGCGCTGCGGTCGACGCATTGCCGGCGCCTGTCGAGGTTGCCGAGCGCGCACCCACGGCCGCACCGACGCGTATGGAGCGTGCGCCGTACCCTGCAACGGCCAATGCGCCCGTTGCGCGGCGGAATGCCCCGGCGGCACCGGCCCAAGCGCCCCGCGCGCCCAGCACTGCGCCAGCGTCGGCGCCGCAACGGCGCAGCCGTGTCGGCATGCCGGATCGCCTGCAGATGGCCTTGCTGCGCGCGTCCGGCTGCAATCCGGGCGATCCTGCGACCCAGGCCTTGATGGCCTCCTGGCCGCTGGCGGAACTGCGCGGCAATCCGGCCGCCAAGCGCGCGCTGTGGCCGCAGCTGCGCGCGCTGCGTCGGCGCCGGGACCCGGCGTGAGCGCATTGAACGCGCCGCAACCCACCTCGCTGCGCGCCATGCGCGAGAGCGACCTGGATGCGGTGATGGAGATCGAGCTGCGCGCCTATCCATTTCCGTGGACGCGCAACATCTTTCGCGACTGCCTGCAGGCCGGCTACCCCGGCTGGGTGATGGAGCAGGGCGGCCGTGTCATCGGCTATGGCGTGATCAGTATCGCCGCCGACGAGGCGCACGTGCTCAACGTCTGCATCGCACCGGAGGCGCAATCGCAAGGACACGGTCGCGTGTTGCTGCGCGCGCTGATCAAGGGCGCCTGCGATCGCGGTGCGCGGCGCGCGTTCCTGGAAGTGCGCCCGTCCAATCCATCGGCGATCGCGCTGTACCACTCCGAAGGCTTCAACGAAATCGGCCGGCGCCCGCGCTATTACCCATCCCACACCGGGCGCGAAGACGCGTTGGTGATGGCGATCGAATTGTTCTTCGAAGGATTTTCCTGAGCGCACGCACTCGTCGTTGAGGATGCGGCTGGTTGGCGTCGCTGCGGTGCGCGGTTGCTGCGCTGGATGCCGGCGCTGATGGTTTTTCGATTCGATGCTTGCGCTGAGCGGTTGCATGACGCACCTGCGCATGGCGCGTGCGGTATCACGCTTGCCCAACGGGCTGGTCTTGCGCACTACCACCCGGCTTGATGAGGTCCGCAGCGACACGGTAGCCCAATTGATTAAGGGCAGCGCTGACCCCATGCGTATCAAAACGCATGGGGTCAACACAATGCTGCGCCTGTGCAATCGATCCCAACGTGGTCATGTGGAATGCCGGCAACACTGCGGCGATGGGTTTGCGCTTCGCGCAGGGTGTTGGCAGATACGGCCGTCTGCGAGGTGGCGAATGTTTCGCCATGGGCCGATAAGCGCTTTTTTCGTTGCGGTTTATGTCCAATGCCGCAGCGCGGCAATGGATTGCAACGACGAGCACGTCGAAAAATACAGGTATTTGCACGGTGGCGTGCCTTCTCGCGTGGCACCCCGCATGGCGTGACACCCAATCTTGCTGCGTTGCAGTGTCCTTGCGCTGTCTCCGCGTGTCCTGATCGCAGCGTTTTGTCTCTTCTTTTGTGTCTCGCAAGCGTTTGCGTGATTACGCATGCATATCCGAAAAACGTCTAGATACAAGCGGTTGCAATGCTCCTAGTATCGGCTCCGCGGAATGGAATATTCCACAGCTGAATAATACGTTCCGAGTCTGCTGGACCAGGGGTGCGCCGCTGCGCGGCGCATCGAACCCATCTGAGGGAGAGATCAAGATGAAGCCGAAATTTTCGACGGCGGCCGCCGCGTCGCTGTTCGTTGGGTCGTTGCTGCTCACCGGCGTTGCCTATGCCGATGCGGCGTTGGAGGTTGCGTAAGCTCCCCCGATCCGCAGACACCGCATAAGTAGATCTTTCTGGCATCGTTCCCAAGTCAGGAGGTTCCATGCGCACATCGAAGTTCACCGAGACACAGATCATCGCCACGCTCAAGCAGGCCGACGCAGGCGTTCCAGTCAAAGACATCTGTCGCCAAGTCGGCATCAGCACGGCGACCTATTACCAGTGGAAGAGCAAGTACGGCGGCTTGGAGGCGTCCGAGCTGCGGCGGGTCAAGGAGCTCGAGTCCGAGAACGCCAAGCTCAAACGGATGTATGCCGAGTTGGCGCTCGACAACGCGGCAATGAAGGACCTGATCGCAAAAAAACTCTAGGGCCGGCGCGTAAACGCGAGGCGGTGCGGTTCCTTATCGAGGTCCACGCGCGGCCGTTGCGCCGGTCCTGTGCATGCGTCGGGCTGTCGCGTGCCGCTTGGTATGCACCGCCTCTGGACTGGACGGTGCGCGATGCCGAGCTGATTGCCGAGATCGCGCGTTACGTTGAAGCGCACCCCAGTCGTGGCTTCTGGAAGTGCAGCGACTACCTTCGCAAGCAGCAACCAGGTTGGAATCCCAAACGCATCTATCGCGTTTACAAGGCCATGAAGCTCAACCTACGCCGCGCTGCAAAGCGTCGCCTTCCCAAGCGTGAGCGGGTGCCGCTCTACGTGCCGAGGCTGCCAGACACGGTCTGGTCGGTCGACTTCATGAGCGATGCGCTGGCATGCGGACGACGCTTTCGCACCTTCAACGTGGTGGATGACTTCAATCGCGAGGCGCTGCACATCGAGGTTGACACCTCGATCAACTCGCAACGGCTTGTGCGTGTGTTCGAGCAGATCAAACGCGATCATGGCTTGCCGCAGGTGGTGCGCTCGGACAACGGCCCCGAGTTCCTGGGCGAAGCGTTCACCAGCTGGCTCAAGACCAATGGCGTCGCACTACAGTACATCCAGCCGGGAAAGCCAAATCAGAATGCCTTCATCGAGCGCTTCAATCGCACGTTCCGCGAGGAAGTGCTCGACCTGAATCTCTTCGCCTGCCTCGACGATGTGCGCGAAGCCGCCCACTGGTGGATGATCGACTACAACGAAGCAAGATCCCATGATTCGCTCGGCGGAATGACCCCGGTCGAGTACCGCAACAAGTACGCCGAAAGCTCTACTTTTGAAGTGCCTGCTTGACGGGGGAGCTAACGGTTGCAACCACGGGCTGGGCAACCCAGAACGGCGGCACCAAGGGCGGCTCCAAAGCGGCTGCCGCCAATATCTACACCGTCAAGAATGCCGCCGAGTTGAAAGCTGCATTGAGCGCAAGCGTCGGTAGCAACGGACGCATCATCAAGGTCAGCGGCATCATCGATATCAGCGAAGGCAAGCCGTACACCAAGACCTCGGACATGAAGTCACGTGCGCGCCTGGATATTCCGACCAAGACCACCTTGATAGGCATCACCAGCAACGCGGAAATCCGCGAAGGCTACATGTACGTCAAGGCCAACGACGTCATCATCCGCAACCTCACCATCGAAAATCCATGGGACCCGGAACCGGTCTGGGACCCGGATGACGGCAGCGCCGGCAACTGGAATGCGGAGTACGACGGCCTGACCGTGGAAGGCGCCAGCAACGTGTGGGTGGACCATGTCACCTTCACCGATGGCCGCAGGACCGACGATCAGAACGGCACCGCAAATGGCCGTCCGAAGCAGCACCACGACGGCGCAATGGACATCAAGAAAGGCGCCAATTTCGTCACCGTCTCGTATTCGGCCTTCAAGTCGCACGAGAAGAACAACCTGATCGGCTCCAGCGACAGCGCGTCCAGTACCGACAGCGGCAAGCTCAAGGTCACCATTCACAATACCCTGTTCGAAAACATTTCCGCGCGCGCTCCGCGTGTGCGCTTCGGTCAGGTGCATCTGTACAACAACTACCACGTCGGCAGCACCAGCAATAAGGTCTATCCGTTCTCTTACGCGCATGGCGTGGGCAAGGAGTCGAAGATCTTCTCCGAGCGGAACGTGTTCGAGATCAGCGGTGTCAGCAGCTGCGACAAGATTGCCGCCGACTATGGTGGCAGCGTGTATCGCGATCAGGGTTCCCTGCTCAATGGCAAGGCGCTGTCGTGCTCGTGGAATACCAACATCGGCTGGACCCCGCCCTATACCTACAACCTGCTCTCGGCCGACAAGGTCGCTGCAGACGTCAAGGCCAAGGCAGGCGCCGGCAAGCTCTAACCGCCACTGGTTGCAGGGCTGCAAAGTCAGCGCCGCACGTCGTTGCACAACGCCCGCAGTGATGCGGGCGTTGTGCGTTCCGCGTGGCGATGTGGGGTCTCACGGAAGTAGCGGCGTTGCAACGGGCAGTCGGGAGCTGCTTGCAACACCCTTACCTATCCAAGCCTATCCATGCCTATCCATGATCGCTGGACACGCTGCAGGTACATCCTTGCCCGTCCCTGCGCGGCGTCCTGCTGCGTCAGCTGCCGTACGCAATGACGCGCTACGCACTCGCCAAGGCCCTGCAACCGTGCAGGGCACCCGGCGTCGCTCAATCCTGCGCGGTGTTATTGGCTGCCTGGCCCGGGGTACAGACCGGCTTCAAGCGCTTGTCCACCAGCTTGCCCATGAGCCGGTCGCTGAGCGGCAGCATGTCGCCGTTGAGGCGCCAGTCGTAGATCACGCTGAAGGCCAACACGCGCGCGACATAGTCGCGGGTTTCCTTGTAGCTGATGGTTTCGATCCAGAAGTCCGGCTCGAAATTCGGCCGCTGCGACTGCCAGCGCCCGGTGGGGCCTGGACCTGCGTTGTAGGCGGCAATGGTGAGGTAGGGCAGTCCGTAGGTGTTGAGCAACTGGCGCAGATACGCCGTGCCGATGGCGATGTTGGTGTCCGGCTCATAGAGGCTGGTGGCACCCGCATAGCCGGGCAGGGCGATCCCCTTGGCGACGGCCGCGCCAGTGCCAGGCAACACCTGCATCAGGCCCATTGCGTTGGCCGGCGAGCGCGCGCGCGGATTGAAGATGCTTTCGGCACGAATTTCCGCAGCCACCCAGGCTGGGTCGATCGCATTCTTGGCGGCCTCGCGACGAATGCTGTCGTCGTGGTGCAGCGGAAAACGCAACGCATACAGCCGTTGTTCGTCCGGCTGCTTGCCGAGCGCGAACACCGCACGGTCGAACCAGCCGTTGTCGCCGGCAACTTCCACTGCCAGACGGCGCTGGGTGTCGTCGAAGCGGGTGGCGGCATCGTTCCATTCGGCCACGGCCCAACCGGGGCGGTCGATCTGAAATAACGCGATTGCGCGGACCAGGGCCGGGTCGCGCGCAACAGCGGCCTTCGCCTGCGCGCTGTCGTTGGGCTCCCAGGGGCACAGCCGGTAAGGCTGCTGCAGGCGGTCGGCGGCCAGGAATCCGTGGAAGGTCGGCGATTGCGCGGCGGCGCGATACAGCGGCTGGGCCGCCGCAGCAGCGCCGGTCTTTTCGGCCAGGCGGGCTTCAAAGTACTGCCAACGTGAGTCGCTGCGCTGGCTCGCCGGCATCTTGCGAATCGCGGCCAATGCCGCCGGCCAGTCGCCGCGCGACATCGCCTCACGTGCACGCCATTCGTGCAGGCGTTCGTCGTAGGACGCGTCCGGTACGGCATTGAGCCGACGCGCCGAATCCGGCAGGTACGAGGCGACGGTCCACAATGCGATCTGGTACAGCACCTGCCCACGCTGCGCCTGGCTGAAGCCGAGCGCACCGGCAAGTTGCGGTAGCTGCTGCTCGGCAGCGTCGGGATCGCTCTTGGCCAACTTGGCCAGCCCGTCCACCGCGATGCGGCGGCTGCGCTCGGTCTTGGGCCAACCTAGTGCACGCGGGTGGACCTTGTCGAGAAATGCAGCGTAATCGGTGGCCAGGGCCAGATCGGCGGCGGGTAGCCCGCGTGCGGCCGTACGCATGATCGCAGGCTGTTGTGCATCGGCAGCAGCTTCCACACGTTCCCAGCGCAGCGCCGGCGTGAGTTCACCGCGCGATTCCAGCCCGGCAACCACTGCATCGCAAGCATCGGGCAGCGCCTTGCCATTGCGCCACAGCGTCAGCGCATCGCGGCTCCATTGGGCATCGGCCTTGCCAGTGGCCAGGCGCGCAGTCAGTTGCGCGCAGCGCAGGCCAACGTTGTCGGTGGACTTCCAGTTGGCCAGCAGCGTGTTCCAGTCCTGCCGCCGCGCCACTGCCGGCAACCATGTGCTGCGGAAGCTTTCAGCCACAGGCTGGCCGGCGTAGCGCTGCAAGAATGCTTGCGCCTGCGCGTTGGAGACAGTGTCGATAGTGCGCTTGAGCGTGGCAAATTCCAGCCATCCATACAGCGGATGGCGGCTCAGCGCAGCGAGCTGACCGGCATCGGTCTGGCCGCGCTCTGCGGCCGCGATGGCATCGCGCATGGCAGTCAGCTGCGGGTCGAGGGTTTGCGCGTGCAATGCGGTGCTGCCAAGGCACAGCAGGCCGATGAAAACAGTGGCAAGGCGGGGGGCATAAGTCATGAAGTGATGATACCCAAGCACGCCTGAGCGCCTGAGTGAATGCGCGTCGCTTGCGCGTGATAGTGAGGAAAGTCTTCGCTTGCAAGCGCTATGGGTCGAGCACGCGCGTGCGTGCAGATGACACCTTGTTGCGACCGCTGTCGCGCGGTGCGCTGCTGCACCGCCAGTTGCGATGCGTTAATGTTTCGTTTAAGAATTGGGAAGGACCGCAGGGCACGGGGGCGTGCGGACACTCAAGAATCCTTCTGGAGAGAGAAAGGATGAAGCGTCTGATTGGCCCCCGTCGGTCATGCCTGGCCGTGCAGTTGTCGTTGTGTCTGATTCCCACACTGGCCTGGGCGCAACAGCCCGAGGCCGCACCGAACACGCGCACGCTCGACAGCGTGCAGGTCACCGGCACGCGCATCAAGACCGCGGAATTGCAGGGCCAGGTACCGATCCAGACGCTCAATCGTGCCGATATCGAACGCACCGGCCTGACCTCCATCGGCGAAGTGCTGCAGGAGCTCACCGCGTCCGGTTCGGCGCTCAATGCCAAGTTCAATTCGTCCGGCAACTTCGGCTTTCCGCCCGATGGCAGTGGCGTGGGTGCAGGCTCGGCGCAGGTGGATCTGCGCCATCTCGGTTCCAAGCGTGTGCTGGTGCTGGTGGATGGCATTCGTTGGGTCAATGAATCCTCCGCCTCCGGCGTGGGTTCGTCGACCGATCTCAACACCATTCCGCTGGCGATCGTCGAGCGCATCGAAGTGCTCGAAGACGGCGCCTCGTCGCTGTACGGCTCGGATGCGATTGCCGGTGTGGTCAACATCATCACCCGTCGCACCTTCGACGGTGCGCAGGTCACGCTCAACTACGGGCAGTACGGCAAGGGCGATGGCGCCAACCAGGGCATGGATCTGGCCTGGGGTAAAAGCGGAGAGGATTTCAGCCTGTTTTTGGGCGCCAGCTACGTCAAACAGGATCCGATCTATGCGCGCGATCGTGCGCAGGCCCGCTTCCCGATTCCTGGCACCGGGCTGACCTTCGCCAGCTCGGCAACGCCGGATGGCCGCTTCCAGTTCGTCGATCCCAACACCGGCGTGCGCCAGAACCTCACGCCCAATGCCGGCGTGGGCACACCGCAATACGATGGCGGCGGCGGTTGCACGCGCAGCGATGACTATCACTGCTTCGGCACCGCAGACCGCTACAACTTTGCCGAGCAGAACCTGTTGCTGACGCCGTCCGAGCGCAAGGGCGTGTTTGCACAGTTCCGCTATTACTTCAACGACGACGTGCAGTGGTACGTCAAGGCATTGGGCAACCGGCGCGAATCGACCAACCAGGCCGCACCGGAGCCCATCTTCCTCGGGCCCGATGCCGGTACCGGCAACCCGCTGGCCGACAACATCGTGATCTCCGCGCGCAACCCGTTCAACCCGTTCGGATTCGATCTGGATTCGGCCACCAATCTGATCCAGATCGGTCGCAGGCCGGTGGAAGGCGGGCCGCGGCGTTACGAGCAACAGGTCGATACCCAATATTTCGGCACCGGCCTGGTCGGCACGTTCGAAGGCGCAGGGCGGACCTGGTTCTGGGACGTCAACGGCATGTACAGCAAGAACAAGGCCGAGCAGACCAACTCCGGCAGCTACAACCTCTACAACATCAACCTGGCGCTGGGCGACCCGGCTGCCTGCGCGGCCGTGGCCGGCTGCGTGCCGCTGGATATCTTCAGCGGTGCCGGCAGCATCACGCCGGAGATGTTGCGCTGGATCCAACCGGTGGTGCGCGACCGCAGCCAGAACGAATTGAGCCTGTTCACCGCCAACCTCAGCAGCGAGTTGTTCCAGTTGCCAGGCGGTGCGGTGTCGTTCGCCAGCGGTTACGAATACCGCAAGTACGAAGGCTCTTATCAGCCCGATCCGCTCACCGTGGCCGGGCGTTACAACGGCGTGCCCTCGTTGCCCACGGCAGGCAGCTACGACGTCAATGAAGCCTATCTCGAACTCAATATTCCGATCTTCGCCAACTCGGCATTGGGCGACAAACTGGATCTGAATATCGCCGGGCGCTATTCGGACTATTCGACGTTCGGTGGCGAGTTCACGCCCAAGTACGGCCTGCGTTGGCAGGTCACCGATGAGTTCGTGTTGCGCACCAGTTATGCCGAAGGCTTCCGGGCGCCCACCATCGGCGAGCTGTTCGGTTCGGCGGCGCGTGCGGACCTGCAGTTGTCGGACCCGTGCTCGATCGGTCTGGGCGGCACCGCGCCGCGCGGCAGTGCGGCCAACTGCGCAGCGCTCGGTGTGCCTGCCGGTTATCAGCAGGCCAATCAGCAGATCTCGGTCACCACCGGCGGTAACGCGCAACTTGATCCGGAGCGTTCGCGCAGTTTCAGTGCGGGCTTCGTCTTCAGCCCGGGATTTGCGAGCGATGCCAGCTGGTCCGACCGCCTCGACCTGGAGGTGACCTTCTATCGCCATCATGTGGATGGCGCGATCCAGGCGATCAATGCGCAGACGCAGCTGGATCTGTGCGTGGATACGCTGGATGCGTTGTACTGCGATGGCATAGGGCGGGCATCCACCGGCGGCATCAACGCCTTCAATAACCGCTTGACCAACCTGGGCTCGATCAAGACCGACGGCTGGGACGTGGATCTATTCTGGACCTTGCCGCAAACCGCATTCGGGCGCTTCAAACTATCGTGGCAGAACACCTTGGTAGGCCGCTACGAGGCGCTGGGTGCGGCGGGTCAGCGACAGCCGCAAGGCCCGGGCATCGAGGTGGTGGACAGCGCAATTCCGGAGTGGACCAGCAACGCGGTATTGGATTGGTCGCTGGGCAACTGGACGGCTTCGTGGACTGCGCGGCACATTTCCAAGCTCACCGAGCAGTGCGGTGACGCGGTGGAGTTTGCGGTGTGTTCGGATCCGTCGGTGGGAACAAACCGCTTGGATGCGATCACCTATCACGACGCGCAAGTGGGCTATCGCATAGATTGGCTCAAGGGCCTGCAACTCACGGCCGGCCTGAACAACGTATTCGACAAGGATCCGCCGATCTGCCTGTCGTGCTCCCTCAATGGTTACGACGCATCCACCTACGATATTCCCGGCGGACGCTTCTGGTATGCGCGTGTGGATTTGAAGTTTTAGTCCAACGGTGCCTGGCTGGTGCGATGTGTTGGCAAAACGGCACTGGCGCTGCGGCTTTCCTGCAGGGACCTTGCCCGCCCACCATCGCAGGACACGCCGCAAGTACGTCCTTGTAGGCTCCTTGGCGGCATCCATGCCGCCAAGGGTTCCGCGACGGTGGGCGGGCAAGGACCAGTCGAGCTGGTCGGTGCGCATGTCTGCAATCGAGACATGACGGACATGCTGATGTAACGGCTGGTCCCGCAAGCGGCGAGGGCACTACGCCCTCGATACGCTAGCAGCTGATCAACCGCTTCAGATCTTCGCGCGCTGCTCGCGCAGGCCGGTGAGCTGCGTGGTCCAGTCGTTCAAGCGCGCACGCTCTTGTTCGACCACGGCGGCCGGTGCGTTCTGCACGAAGGTGGCGCTGCCGAGTTTGCCGTTGCACTTGGCGATCTCGCCTTCCACGCGCTTGATTTCCTTGTCCAGGCGAGTGCGTTCGGCATCCATGTCGACCAGGCCTTCCAATGGCACCAGCAGCGTGAGTTCGCCGACGATGGCGGCGGCCGACGGCGGTGTGTCCTGGCCAGCGTCCAGCCAGTCGATGCGTTCGAGTTTGAGCAGGAACGACAGCTGCGAGGCGAAGCGGGCAACGCGCGGGCGGTCGTCGGCAGTGCCGGCCTGCAGCAGCAGGCGCACCTGCTTGGACGGTGGCACGTTCAATTCGCTGCGCACGCGACGCAGCGCCGACACCATCGACTTGAGCCATTCGACATCGGCTTCAGCGGTGGCATAGCTGCTGGTGTCGACATCGCCGGGCTGCGGGAAGCTCTGCAACGAGATCGTCGCAGTGGTGATGCCCAGACGCGGCGCGACCTGCTGCCACAACTCTTCGGTGACGAACGGGGTGAGCGGGTGCAACAGACGCAGCAACGACTCCAGCACATACAGCAGCGTGTGGCGCGTGCTGGCGGCCGCGTCGGCGTCCTGGTTGTTGAGCGCCGGCTTGGCCAGCTCCACGAACCAGTCGCAGAACGCGTTCCAGGCGAATTCGTACAACGACTGCGCGAGCAGGTCGAAGCGATAGTTGGCGTAATGCGCGTGGGTTTCTGCGGTGGCCTTGTCCAGGCGCGCCAAAATCCACTTTTCCGCTTCGGTGCGCGGCTGCGGCACGCCGGTAAAGCGTGCGCCTTCGGTGTTCATCAACACGAAGCGCGTGGCGTTCCACAGCTTGTTGCAGAAGTTCTTGTAGCCCTCGGCGCGGCCCAGATCGAACTTGATGTCGCGGCCATGCGTGGCCAGCGCGGCGATGGTGAAGCGCAGCGCATCGGCACCGTGGGCGATGATGCCGTCCGGAAATTCCTTGCGCGTGGCTTTTTCGATCTTCTCGGCCATGCGCGGCTGCATCAGGCCATGGGTACGCTTGGCGACCAGATCCTCGATGCTGATGCCGTCGATGATGTCCAGCGGATCGAGCACGTTGCCCTTGGACTTGGACATCTTCTGGCCCTGCGCATCGCGAATCAGGCCGGTGATGTAGACATCGCGGAACGGCACCTGGCCGGTGAAGCTGTCGGTGGCCATGATCATGCGCGCCACCCAGAAGAAGATGATGTCGAAGCCGGTGACCAGCACCGACGACGGCAGATAACGCGCGAAGCCGCGCTCGGCCATCGCCTGCGCATCCGGCCAGCCCAGCGTGGAGAACGGCCACAGTTGCGAGGAGAACCAGGTTTCCAGCACGTCGCTGTCCTGGTGCAGCGCAATCTCCGCACCCAGGCCATGTTTGGCGCGCACCTGCGCTTCGTCATGGCCCACGTAGCACTTGCCGGCCTCGTCGAACCACGCCGGAATGCGATGGCCCCACCACAGCTGGCGGCTGATGCACCAATCCTGGATGTTCTCCATCCAGTGGCGATAGGTGTTGATCCAGTTCGGCGGCACGAACTTGATCTGGCCGCTTTCGACCAGCTCCAGTCCGCGCTTTGCCAGCGCATCCATCTTCACGAACCACTGGTCGGTGAGGTAGGGCTCGATCACCTGGCCGGTGCGATCGCCGCGCGGCACCTGCAGCTTGTGTGGCTTGGTTTCGACCAATACGCCCAGGTCTTCCAGTTCCGACAGCACCAGCTTGCGTGCGTCATAACGATCCAGGCCGCGATAGCGCTCCGGCGCATTCTCGTTGATGGTGGCGGTGACGGTGAACAGATTGATCAGCGGCAGGCCATGTCGCACGCCCACCTGGTAATCGTTGAAGTCATGCGCCGGCGTGACCTTGACCACGCCGGTGCCGAACGCGCGGTCGACATAATCGTCGGTGATCACCCGCACCTGGCGGCCGGTCAGCGGCAGCACGATGCGGGCGTCATGCAGCGTGAGATAACGCGCATCTTCCGGGTGCACCATCACCGCGGTATCGCCCAGCAGGGTTTCCGGGCGCGTGGTGGCCACCACCAGATAATCGCGGGTTTCGCGCAGCGTCTCGTTGCCGTCGGCATCGTGCTCGACGTGTTCGTAGCTGACGCCATCGGCCAGCGGGTAACGGATCGACCACAGGAAGCCGTCTTCTTCGACGTTTTCCACTTCCAGATCGGAGATTGCGGTCTTCAGTACCGGGTCCCAGTTGACCAGGCGTTGGCCGCGATAGATCAGGCCTTGCTCGTACCAGCGCACGAACGCTTCGTTGACTGCGGCCGATGGCTGCGGGTCCATGGTGAAGGTGCTGCGCGACCAATCGCTGGAGGTGCCCAGCCGGCGCATCTGGCGCTCGATGGTGTCGCCGGATTCGGCCTTCCACTCCCACACCTTGGCGATGAAGCCCTCGCGGCCGAGCGAATCGCGCGTTTGTCCCTTGCCTTCCAATGCCAGATTGCGCGACACCACCATTTCAGTGGCGATCCCGGCATGGTCGGTGCCCACCTGCCACAAGGTGTCGTAACCGCGCATGCGGTGATAGCGCACCAACGCATCCATCAGCGTCTGCTGAAACGCATGGCCCATGTGCAGCGTGCCGGTGACATTGGGCGGCGGCAGCAACACGGTGTACGGCTCACCCTTGCCGGACGGCACGAAATAACCGGCTGCCTCCCACTGCGCGTACAGGCGCGATTCGAAGGAAGAGGGGTCGTAGCTGGAGGCGAGGGTGGTCATAGGGGCGCCGGGATTCGTTGTTCGGGATTCGGGATTGGTTGCGTCATGGGGCCGGCGAGAGTCACCGGCAATCCACTCGTCAATGTCGGTGTTGGTGCTGCGGAGCGAAGATCGGCTGTCTGAGGTTGGATGCAGTCGTTGGAGACGCAAGATCTGCTTTACGAATCCCCAATCCCAACTCCCCAATCCCCGCCGCACTCACATGTCGTACTTGGTCAGTTCCAGGCCCAGGGCCTTGTACTGTTTCCAGCGTTCGCGCAGCGGTTCGCGGGCGGCGGGGTCGGCCGGCACCACTTCGAGCACGCGGTCGCAGGCGCCCAGGTAGGGGTCGTCGCGCAGGTTGATCACCAGCGGGCGCGAGGGGGCGGCGAACTCCGGGGCGGCAATCAGCACCGGGGCCAGTTCGTCTTCCTCATCGGTGCCGGCGATCTGGTGCGGCACGTAGGCCTCGTCGTCGAACGCCCACAGCAGGTCGTCCAGCGCCTCGGCCTGCTGCGTATCGCGGGCCAGGATCAAGGTGGGCAGGTTGGCGTCGTTGGCCTTGCGCGCCAGCTCGCAGACCAGCCGCAGCGGTTCGTTGAGGAAGCGCGGCTTGGCGATCAGGTAGAAGTCGGCACGGGGCATCAGGCGGTCACAAAGCGGGAGGAGAGCAACAATTCGGTGGTCATGCCGGCGGCCACGAACAGGGCCGCACAGCCGAGCACGGCCAACAGCAGGCCGCCGAATGCGCGCAGGCGGCCCCCGGGCGGGCGCGAACGGTACAGGTACACCGGCAGGAACAGCACGGCCAAGGCCACGATGCCGATATTCATCCAGGCCGGCCGGCGGTAGCCAAGCCGGCGGCTGTCGGCCGCCAGCCACACAAACAACAGCAACAGCTGCACGACGATCCAGAGCAGATCGATGCCGGGGCTGGTCCAGCCCGGCACCGCGCTGGCGGCTCCGTTCACGACGGAGAAGCCAGCGATGAGCGCCAGTGCAGCGCGCGGCGACATCAGGCGGCGCGATCCAGCAACCACTGGGTCAGCAGACCGACCGGGCGACCGGTGGCCATGCCGCGCTTGCCTTCGTCGCTGGCCACGCCGGCGATGTCCAGGTGCGCCCAGCGCTGGTTCTCGGTGAATCGCGACAGGAAGCAGCCGGCGGTGATGGCGCCGCCCCAGCGGCCGCCGATGTTGTAGACGTCGGCGAAGGTGGAATCCAGCAGGCCCTGGTATTCGTCCCACAGCGGCAGGCGCCAGGCGCGGTCGAACACGTGCTCGCCGGCGGCCAGCAGTTCGTTGGCCAGGTCGTCGTGCTTGCTCATCAGTCCGGCGGTCTGGTGACCCAGCGCCACCATGCAGGCGCCGGTCAGCGTGGCCACGTCCACCAGCGCCTCGGGATTGAAGCGCTCGGCGTAGGTCAGTGCATCGCACAGGATCAGGCGGCCTTCGGCATCGGTATTGCCGACTTCGATGGTCTTGCCGGACATACTGGTGATCACGTCCGACGGGCGGTACGCGTTGCCGTCGATGGCGTTCTCCACCGCCGGCACCACCACCACCAGGTTGATCGGCAGCTCGGCCTTGACCGTGGCCACGAAGGTGCCGATGACGTTGGCGCCGCCGCACATGTCGTACTTCATTTCCTCGATGCCGCCCTGCGTCTTGAGGTTGACGCCGCCGGTGTCGAAGGTGATGCCCTTGCCGACCAACACGTAGGGACGCGCGTCGCCGCCGCCGTTCCACTTCAGCACGATCAGGCGCGGGCGGTTGGCCGAGCCGCGTGCCACCGACAGCAGCGAGCCCATGCCCAGCGCTTCCATCTGCGCCTCGTCCAGGATCTCGGCTTCGGCACCCGGGAACTTGCCGGCAAATGCGGCGGCGGTCTCGGCCAGGTAGGCCGGGGTGCAGTAGTTCGGCGGCAGGTTGCCCAGCTCGCGGGCGAATTCCACGCCTTCGGCGGTAGCCACGCCCACGGCGAGCGCGCGGGCGTCGTTGCCGGCAATCGCCAGGGTGGTCAGGCCCGTCTCGTCCACCTTCTTCTTGCCCAGTGTGGCGGTGTAGCGGTAGGCGGCATGGTCGCTGACGGTCACCGCCTGGCGGATGTTCCAGGCCGCATCGCGGGCCTTGACGCTGAGTTCGGTCAGGGTGAGCAGGGCGGTGCTGACCGCGCCGGTCTTCAGCGCGCGGGTCGCATCGCCGACGGCCTTGAGGTAGGGCGCCACGCCGAACTTGCCGGCTTCGCCCAGGCCGACCACCAGCACGCGCGGCGCGGTGACGCCGGGCAGGTCGTGCAGCAGCGTGGTGCTGCCGGTCTTGCTGGCCACGTCGCCGCGCGCGACCAAGGCCGTCAAGCGACCCTGACTGGCGCTGTCCAGCGCCTGGGCAGCGGGCGAAAGGGTCTTGTCGGCGAACACGCCAACCACGATGCAGTCGACGGCAGCGCTTGCCGGCGCGTCTTGGTTCAGGGTGAATTGCAGGGCCATTGATCAGATTCCGTAGGCAAATCCGTACAATCGCGGGCTGTTTACGCCAACCGGACTAGGCTGGCGGCGCCGCGAACGAATCCGAGAGTTTAAAACAAGCCCACCCCATGCCGAAGCTCGATCGATACCTGCTTAGCGATTTCACCCAGAGCTTCCTGGCCACCTTGATCGTGCTGCTGGTCGTCAGCGTCGGCGGCGTGCTGGTGGATATCCTCGGCAATATCGCCGACGGCCGCATCCCGGCGCGCTTGCTGCTGTCGCAGGTAGGGCTGCAATTCGTGGCGTATCTGCCCATCATCCTGCCGCTGGCCTTGATGCTGGGCCTGCTGCTGGCACTGGCGCGGCTGTACCGCGATTCAGAAATGGCCGTCATTACCGCCATTGGCGTGGGCCCCAGGCGCATGCTGCGGCCGATGCTGATGCTGGTGGTGCCGGTGGTGGTGGTCATCGGGTTGTGCTCGCTGTGGCTGGGCCCCTGGGCGAGCCGTACCGCCGAGGCGATGCTGGAAGATGCCAACCGCAGCGTGCTGATGGCCGGCCTGGAGTCGGGCCAGTTCACGCCGTTGTCCGGCGGCGGGGTGGTCTACCTGCAAACGATCTCTGCCGACGGCAAGGGCCTGGGCAAGGTCTTCATGCAGCGCCAGCAGAACGACCGCATCGATGTGGTCACCGCCGACCGCGGCGCGATGTTCTTCGAAGGCAAGACCGACCGTTACCTGCGCCTGGACGATGGCTACCGCACCGAGGGCCCGGCGAGCGGCGCGACCCTGGACTACCGCTTGATGAAGTTCGCCAGCAGCGATATCGCCCTGCCAGACCGCACCCGCGTGCACGATGCCAACGACCCTGAAGTGATGTGGACCACCCAGCTGCTGTCCGACGAGCGCCCTGCCGCGCGCGCCCAGCTGCATGAGCGCCTGGCGCCGCCGTTGCTGGCGCTGGCGTTTGCCTTGCTCACCTTGCCGTTGTCGCGCAGTGCGCCGCGGCAACAGCGTTATGGCCGGATCATGCTGGCGTTTCTGGCCTACATGGTGGGCACCAATCTGATGATCGTCGGCACCCAGTGGATCGCCAATGGCAAGACTCCGGCGGCGCTGGGCCTGTGGTGGTTGACGCTGCCGCTGCTGGCCGTGGCGGTGTGGGCGTATGCGCGCGATGGCCGCGTGCGTCGGCCGGGGGCGCGCGCATGAAGCTGACGCCGCGGGTCCACGATTGGTATGTCGGTCGCGTGGTGCTGTTCACCGTGCTGCTGACCTGGGCGGTGCTGCTGGGGCTGGATCTGGTCAACGCCTTCGCCAGCGAAGCCAAGAACATCGGGCAGGGCAGCTACACCTTCGGGCACGCGGTGGCTTACGTGGCCTACACCGTGCCGCGCCGGGCCTATACCTTGTTCCCGACTGCCGCGGTGATTGGCGCGCTGATGGGCCTGGGCCAGTTGGCCGCCACCTCCGAGCTGACGGCGCTGCGCGCGCTGGGCGTGTCGCGCAAGCGCATGTCCGCATCGGTCGTCGCAGCGATGGCGCTGCTGACCGCCAGCATGGTGATCAGTGGCGAAACCATCGGGCCGTGGGCACAGAACCAGGCCGACACGCTCAAGGCCAGTGCCCGCTTCAACAGCGATATGGCGTCTTCGCGCTACGCCGGGCTGTGGGCACGCGAGGGCGACACCTTCCTCAATGCATTGAGCGGTGAAGAGAAGCTGCTCGATGGCGGTGGCACCGCACTCGATCTACACGATGTGCGGCTCTACCACCTTGATTCCAGTGGCAGGATGCAGCAGTTGACCTACGCCTCGGTGGCCGAACACCGCGACGGCCGCTGGACCCTGCGTCAGGTCCGTCGCGACACCTTCCAGGAACGCTCGGTGCAGCGCGAAACCTTTCCCGAATTGCCGTGGCAGTCGCAACTGAATCCTGCCGCGCTGGCCGCTGGCCTGGCCAAGCCGCGCAATCTTTCTGCGCACGATCTGGAGCAGAGCATCGAATACCGTCGCCGCAATGGATTGGACGCGCGCGATTACGAAGATCAGTACTGGAGCCGGTGGTTCTATCCGCTCAACGTGCTGGCGCTGTGCATGGCGGCAATCCCGTTCTCGTTCGGCTCGCTGCGCAGCGGTGGCCTGGGCAAGCGCCTGTTCCTGGGCATCCTGTTCGCGCTGGGTTTCTGGCTGCTGCAGCTGTTCTTCGGCCGCATGGCCGGCGCCCTCAAGCTGGATTACCGCATTGCCTATGCGCTGCCGCCCATGGTGATGCTGGGTGTGTCGGCGTGGTTGTTCCGCAGGCGTAGTAGCTGAGCGCATGCGGCGGGTAAGCGTGTTGGGTGTGGCGCTCTGCCTGCTGTATCTGGCGGCGGCTGCTTTTTGCGTGTGGGGAGCGCTCAGCGCTCAGGGCGATCCCAAGGGCCACTTCGTTCTGCTGCAACTGCCGTTGACGCCTCAGCTGATCGCACTGGATGCTCTCCACGCGGATGCCTGGTTGACCAACATGCCTTGGGCGACAAGTTATGCGTTGTTGGTTCCGCCATTTCTGGCAGTGCTGTATGCAGTTGGGCATGCGTTTCAGTGGCTGATTGCGCGCGTCTTCTTGGGCGCCAAATAAGCCGCAGCCTGGCTTTGTCACTGCCGCCGGCCCCGTCCCACTCCAGGTAGAAGTCGCATGCATGGAACATGCCGGAGCCTGGATATGCGGGTGATGGACTGCCGACCTGATTACTTCAATGGCCTGGCAATCCGTTCCAGCCGTGTGTGACTCGCACGGTCGTGCCAGGTCAGCCGGTCGCGATCCAGCCACGCCCACCAGAACCCCAGCCCGCCCAGCGCCAGCGACAAGGTGCCGACGGCATAGCGGATCCACAGCGCACGCCATGACACCTGTGGGTCGATCAAGCGCAGCCGCCAGGGGCGCATGCCCAGCGTCTGCCCGCCGCGCCGCCAACTCACGGTGGCGTAGATACCTGCGGCGATCCAGCAGCACAGCCACAACAGCCATTGCCAGCCGCTGAAAGGCGCGATGTTTTCGCGCGCGGGGTGCCCGGCGAGCGTAAAGCCCAGCGTGAACACGGTGGAGATCAGCATCGACAGCGCCAGCACCGGCCAGGCGTCGTAGCACAACGCCAGCAGCCGCCAGCCCACCAGGGCAGGGGGGCGCGCAACGCGAGGCGAAGGGATCGAGGTCATGGCGCGAGCATAACGGTCGCCAAGCACGGCGCAACGCCGCGCTGCAGTAGCCGCGCTCTGGTGCCTGCACGCGCTGACGCACGCCACGCATCGAACGGCGATCAATCGCATCCTGGCGCGACGGCTGGTGCGCAGACGCGGCGTGTTCAATCGGGCGTATGCCCATGCCGGGACCTACCGGCCATGGCGGCGCTGGCGTCGCGATCCGGGTCGCCTTTGCGCCTGCGGCCGACGCGTGCTGATCAGGCAGAACAATGACGCGCACATCTACCGCCCCGCGCGCGCAGGCAACACACCTACCGGCAACCCACGCGCATTGGCGCTCAAAACGCGCGCCGCGTTTTATGCTGTGGCGATGTCTGCCAGCAGCCCCGCCGAACGCCGCCAACTTGCCCGCCAGCTGCCACCGGTGCAGGCGGCCGATGCCAGCGTGATCGAACGGTTTCTCGACCGGTTCTGGGCCGAGCAAGGCGTGGCGCGGCAGACCCTGGAGAGTTATCGGCGCGACCTGGAAGGGCTGGCGCGTTGGCGCGACGGCGCACATGGCGGCTTGCTCGGCATCGACCGTGCCGCCCTGTTCGACTATCTGCGCTGGCGTACCCAGGCCAATTATTCCCCGCGCAGCACGGCGCGGCTGTTGTCGACCTTGCGTGCGTTCTACGGGCTGTGCCTGCGCGATGGCGTGCGCAGCGACGACCCCACCGCCCTGATCGATCCGCCGCAACTGCCACGCTCGCTGCCCAAGGCCTTGACCGAAAGTCAGATCGAGGCATTGCTGGCCGCGCCGGACGTTGACACCCCGGCAGGCCTGCGCGATCGCGCCATGCTGGAGTTGATGTACGCCGCGGGCCTGCGTGTGAGCGAGCTGGTCAACCTGCCGGCAGTGGGGGTGAACCTGCGCCAGGGCGTGCTGCGGGTGACCGGCAAGGGCAGCAAGGACCGGCTGGTGCCGCTGGGCGAGGAGTCCCAGCATTGGCTGGAGCGTTACCTGCGCGAGGCGCGCCCGCTGCTGGCCGCGAACAAGCCGGTGGCGGCGGTGGACGGGCAGGTGCCATTGTTCATCGACGCCGCGCGCCGGCCGCTCAGCCGACAGCAGTTCTGGGCGTTGGTCAAACGCTATGCGGCGGTCGCGGGTATCGACCCGGACACGGTCAGCCCGCACGGGCTGCGCCACAGCTTTGCCACCCATCTGCTCAACCATGGCGCCGACCTGCGCGCGTTGCAGATGCTGCTGGGCCACAGCTCGTTGTCGACCACCCAGATCTACACGCTGGTGGCGCGCCAGCATCTGCAGAAACTGCACGCCAGCCATCATCCGCGCGGTTAGTCGGCCCAGCGCCCTGCCATGCGCATGCGTGCCGGCGACGCACCTGTCGCGGTTGCGGCAGAACTGCCAACAGGTCATCGCCGCGCTGGCGGCCGCACCAACATCGCCAGCCGACGTTGCTGGGTGGCTCGCCAGACACGCTCGGCGGCTCCGGCGGCGTTGCCGGTCAGGCTGGCATCGGCTGGCGTGACCTCCTGGTTGTCATACCTCGAGCTGACGCTCAGCGCCGGACGTCACGCGGCGGTGCACTCCAGGAAACAATCAGAGCGGGGGACGACGCTTACGGGCACCTTCAAGGCGCCTTGCGACGGCGAAAGTGCCCAGCCCGCCGCCAGACCCGGCAGGCCACGCTCCGTATTGCGTCTGTCCAGCAGGTGCAGCAACGGGGTGCCTGTAGCGTTCACAATCTGTCGCGGCCGCGGCCAGGCTTCATCTGCGCTGTGCGAGAATCTGGGCACCTCATTCCATCTGGATGCGTGAATGTATCGTCTTGCCATCGCCGCGCTGCTGGGCGCGATCAGCCTTACCGCCTGCGCACAATCCTCGCAGCCTGCGGCAAGCACTGCCGGCGCCAAGCCCGCCGCCGCGCCCGCCGCCACCGGCACGGTGGACCAGCGCGTGAGCACGGCGCTCAAGGCACTGGACCCGGATTTCAAGCCCGATTACATCGGTGCTGCGCCGTTCCCCGGCTTCCGCGAAGTGGTCGTCGGTGGGCAGGTGCTATACGTCAGCGACGACGGCCGTTACCTGATCCAGGCGCAGCCATTCGACATCCAGAACAAGCAGTTCGCCGCCAGCCCGGGCTTGCTGGCCTACCGCCGCAAGCAGCTTGACACCGTGCCCAAGGCCGACCGCATCGTGTTCGCCCCGGCCAACCCGAAGTACACCGTCACCGTCTTCACCGATGTGGAATGCGGTTACTGCCGCAAGTTGCATAGCGAGATCGGCGAGTTCAACAAGCAGGGCATCGCGGTGGAATACCTCGCGTTCCCGCGCATGGGCCTGGGCAGCCAGGACCATAAGGAAATGATTGCGGTGTGGTGCGCTGCCGATCGCAAGCAGGCGCTCACTGCTGCCAAGTCGGGTCAGCCGGTCGCCTCCAAGGACTGCAAGAACCCGGTGTCGATGGAATACAACCTTGGCCAGCGCCTGGGCGTCAATGGAACGCCGGCGATCTTCGCGCCCGACGGCACCCAGCTCGGTGGCTACCTGCCGCCGGCGCAGTTGCGTGAGGCGCTGGAAAAGCGTGCCGTGAGCACGGCAGGCGGCAGCCGCTGAGGCCGTCTCGGCTCTGATCATCGTGGCGTCGCCGATGGCGACGTTGCGGTGGTCGCTTGCGCAATGACAAGGGCCCAGGTGCGACCGCATCCGGGCCTTTGCCGTTTCTGGGAGTCGCCGCCATCTGGCCGCCCCCTTCATGCTGGCCGGCGCAACTCGCTGGCACGGAAGCGGCGACAACGCTCCCGCCGGACGATTCCCGATTCCCGATTCCCGATTCCCGGCCATCGCACGCCCGGTCCGGCGGCAACCCATCAGCTCCGTTACAATCTGCAGCCCCGTTTCTGACACGGTTCCCCGGACATGATGGTCCTCGAGGGCGCTTCCGCCCTTTCGCCGTTCCGCCGCGCTCGGCTCGAAACCCGCCTGCAAACCCTCGTTCCCGCGCTGCGTCTCACTGGCGCCTGGCACGTGTACTTCATCCGTGCCGAGGCCGGGCAGTCGCCCGACCAGGCCACCTTGCAGCGGATCCTGCAGGCCAACGCCGCACCCGCCGCGCGCGATGCCGATGCCTCCTCGCGCTACGTGGTGCCGCGCCTGGGCACCTTGTCGCCGTGGTCGAGCAAGGCCACCGAGCTGGTGCGCGGGGCCGGGCAGCCGATCCAGCGCGTGGAGCGCGGCACCCGCATCGACCTGGCCGGCTGGCCGGACGACGCGGCCGCCCAGGCCGCCGTGGCCAAACTGCTGCACGACCCGATGACGCAATCGCTGCTCGGTTCGGCCGCTGCCGCCGAAGCGCTGTTCAACGTGCCCGACCCGGGCCAGTTGCAGCGCGTGCCGCTGGATGGGCTGGAGCAGGCCAACCGCGACCTGGGCCTGGCGCTGGCGCAGGACGAGATCGACTACCTGCGCGAACGTTTCGGCGCGCTGGGCCGCGACCCGGCCGACGTCGAACTGATGATGTTCGCCCAGGCCAACTCCGAGCATTGCCGGCACAAGATCTTCAATGCCAGCTGGACCATCGACGGCAAGCCGCAGGAGCGCTCGCTGTTCCGCATGATCAAGCACACCCATCAGCAGACCCCGCAGCACACCTTGTCGGCCTATAGCGACAACGCGGCGGTGGTGGAAGGCGTGCCGGCCGCGCGCTATCGCCCGGATCCGGCCACCGGCCAATACCGCAGCGAAGCGGTGCTGCCGTCGGCGTTTGCGATCAAGGTGGAAACGCATAACCACCCGACCGCGATCGCACCGTTCCCCGGCGCGGCCACCGGTGCCGGCGGCGAAATTCGCGACGAAGGCGCCACCGGGCGTGGCGGCAAGCCCAAGGCCGGGCTGACCGGGTTTTCGGTCTCGCACCTGCGCATTCCGACCCTGCCGCAGCCGTGGGAAGCGCCGCGCGCGCTGAACCCGCGCATGGCGCCGGCGCTGGACATCATGCTCGACGGCCCGCTGGGCGGCGCCGCGTTCAACAACGAATTCGGTCGCCCGAACCTGCTCGGCTATTTCCGCAGCTTCGAGCTGGCCGAAGGCCAGGGCCTGACCCGCGCCTACGACAAGCCGATCATGCTGGCCGGTGGCCTGGGCGCGATCGATCGCAACCAGGTGGAAAAGCTGCGCCTGCAGCCGGGCGATGCGGTGATCGTGCTCGGCGGCCCGGCGATGCTGATCGGCCTGGGCGGCGGTGCGGCCAGTTCGGTGGCGGCCGGCGACAGCGCCGAGGCGCTGGATTTTGCCAGTGTGCAACGCGAAAACCCGGAGATGGAACGCCGCTGCCAGGAGGTCATCGACCGCTGCGTGGCGCTGGGCGTGGATAACCCGATCCGCTGGTTCCACGACGTGGGCGCAGGTGGTTTGTCCAACGCCATTCCCGAGCTGCTGCACGATTCGGGGGTGGGCGGCATCATCGACCTGGGCCGCGTGCTCACCGACGACCCGTCGCTGTCGCCGCTGGAACTGTGGTGCAACGAATCGCAGGAACGCTACGTGCTCGGCGTGCCGCAGGCGCGCCTGGAAGAGTTCGCCGCTATCTGCGCCCGCGAACGCTGCCCGTTTGCCGCCGTCGGTGTGGCCACGGAAGAGGAGCGGCTGGTGGTGGGGTATGGCGTCCTGGACGCCGGGAATGGGGAATCGGGAATCGGGAATCGTCACGGCGCATTGCCGGCAACCGATGCCGCTTCTAACCAATCCCGAATCCCGAATCCCCAATCCCAGCTTCCAATCGATCTGCCCATGGACGTGCTCTTCGGCAAGGCGCCGAAGATGCATCGCGATGCCGCGCATCCGGCCGCTCCCAGGTGGCCGGTGCTGCAGACCGCGTCGTTGGACCTGCAGCAGGCCGGTCTGCGTGTGCTGGCGCATCCCACCGTGGCGTCCAAGAGCTTTCTGGTCACCATCGGCGACCGCAGCGTGGGCGGGCTGACCGCACGCGAGCAGATGATCGGCCCGTGGCAGCTGCCGCTGGCCGATTGCGCGATCACGCTGGCCGGCTTCGAGACCTTCGAAGGCGAAGCGATGTCGATCGGCGAACGCACCCCGCTGGCGCTGTTGAATGCCGCCGCATCCGCGCGCATGGCCGTGGGCGAAGCCATCACCAACCTGTGCGCGGCACCGGTGCAGCGGCTGGACAGCATCAAGCTTTCGGCGAACTGGATGGCCGCCGCCGGCCACAGCGGCGAAGACGCGTTGCTGTACGACGCGGTGCGCGCCATCGGCATGGAGTTGTGCCCGGCGCTGGAGCTGAGCATTCCGGTGGGCAAGGATTCGCTGTCGATGCAGGCGCAGTGGGCTGAAGCCGGGATTGGTGATTCGGCATTCGGGATTGGCAACACACCGGAATCCGCCGCTGTTGCGAATCCCCAATCTCCAATCTCCAATCCCGTCTCTCACAAAAGCGTTTCCCCCGTCTCGTTGATCATCAGTGCGTTCGCGCCGGTGACCGATGTGCGCACGCAGCTGACCCCGTTGCTGCGCAGCGGTGAAGACAGCGAGCTGTGGTTGATCGGGCTGGGGGGCGGCAAGCAGCGGCTGGGCGGGTCGGTGCTGGCGCAGGTGTATGCCGACGACACTGCGCTGCCGGCGTTCGGCGGCGAGGCGCCGGATCTGGACGATGCGCAGCGGCTGCGCAGTTTCTTCGAGTTGATCCGCGACGCGCGCGAGGCCGGGCTGTTGCTGGCGTATCACGATCGCAGCGATGGCGGTGCGTTTGCTGCGTTGTGCGAGATGGCGTTTGCGTCGCGGCAGGGCCTGGATATCACGCTGGATGCGTGGGGCGACGATGCGTTCCGCAGCCTGTTCAACGAAGAATTGGGCGCCGTGGTGCAGATCGACAGCGAAGACCGCGCCGCGTTCGCCGACCTGGTCGAGCGCCACGCATTGACCGAATGCGCGCAGCGCATCGCGCGCCCCACCGGCACGCCGCGCATCCGCGTGAGCGGGCAGGGCCGCGTGCTGGCCGAGTGGCGCTGGGAAGAGTTGTTCGACGCGTGGTGGTCGGTGACCCATGCGATGCAGAAGCTGCGCGACAACCCGGACAGCGCCGATGAGGAGCGCGCGCTGGCACGCGATTTCAAGGCGCCAGGCCTGCGTCCGAAGCTGGTGTTCGACCCTTCCGACGATGTGGCGGCGCCGTTCGTGGCCACCGGTACGCGGCCCAAGGTGGCGATCCTGCGCGAGCAGGGCGTCAACGGGCAGATCGAGATGGCCTACAACTTCGAGCGCGCCGGTTTTCGTCCCTACGACGTGCACATGAGCGACCTGATCGAGGGCCGCGTGAACCTGAGCGAGTTCGTGGGCTTTGCGGCGTGCGGCGGTTTCAGCTACGGCGACGTGCTGGGCGCCGGCCGCGGCTGGGCGACATCCATCCTGGAACGCTCGGCGTTGCGCGATGCGTTCGCCGCGTTCTTTGCACGCAGCGATACGTTCGCGCTGGGTGTGTGCAACGGGTGCCAGATGCTCAGCCAGCTCAAGGACATCATTCCCGGTGCCGAGCATTGGCCGCGCTTTTTGCGCAATCGCAGCGAGCAGTTCGAGGCGCGCACCGCGCTGCTGGAAGTGGTGGAGTCGCCGTCGATCTTCCTGCGCGGCATGGCGGGCTCGCGGATTCCGGTGGCGGTGGCGCACGGCGAAGGCCGCGCAGCGTTCGATAGCGCCGTGGACCAGGCCGCTGCACGCGTGGCGCTGCGTTACATCGATGGCGATGGTGGGGTGGCCTCGCAGTATCCGCTCAATCCGAACGGTTCCCCGGACGGCATCACCGGGCTGACCAGCAGCGACGGCCGCGTCACCATCCTGATGCCGCACCCGGAGCGTACGCCACGCAGCGCAAACCTCAGCTGGCACCCGGCCGACTGGGGCGACGACTCGCCGTGGCTGCGGATGTTCCGCAACGCGCGGGTGTGGTGCGGTTGATGGCGTGCGGCTGATCGGCAGCCGCTGACGCATGATCCGACGGCCGTGTGCAGCGATGCACACGGCCGTTGTCGTTTTGGCAGGCGCGCTGAATCTGCAATTGGAATCGGTTGCAGGCTCGTCGCGCGCTGCCGCTACCACTCCATTGCGCGGTGCCCATTGCAAACCCATGCGTGGTTGCCGGCCTCGCCAGCATCGGGCACACGCGACCGGTGGCGCGTGTGGCGCGCTCGAATCAGGCGATGGAGCGGCTCGATGACGATGGTCGCGCGATTAGCCAAGTGCGCCTCGAAATTTTTTCGAGACTATTTTTGTAGTGGCAGCGAAGATGGGACTAAATAATTAATCGGCACCTGGTCATTTTGAAATAACTAACAAAAGTATTAGTTATTTATTTCGCATGACTGATTGCGTGCTATGTGTGACGGCAATCGCATTTGAAAGTTGGTTTTTTCAATAAATTCATCCGGCGTTATCGATCTTTCGATCTCCGCATCTTCTTATTTACTGTGTTGAATCTTTCGCGGTGGAAAACTCCATCGCTGAAGCAAGTGCGCGCGAATATAAAACCTCAGGGGGACCGTGCGATCTGTTCGTGCGGTGGTCGGTTTTTTACACACCAGACCAAAATGGGGAGTTAGGCGTTAATGAAGCGAATTTATCTGGAGGCTGGTCGCGCGTCTTGTGCTCACGACCAAACGGTGACGCGTGCTCGCACGGTGGGAAATACGCAGGGGAGACTGCCGCGCGACCATGCCGGCGGAGTGCTGGCCACGGCAGTGGTGATCGTGTTGTTCGGCATGGCCGGGGCGGCCTGCGCCACGACCACGCCGGCGGCAGCGACCACGCAGTGCCAGGTGATCGATGGCAGGCGACAGTGCCCGGGCGAGGCGGGCACGGTGGCTCAGGTCGCTACTGCAGGAGCCAACGACAGCGCCACGCAAGTGGCAGCAATATCCGCCGCCGATGCGCAGATCCCGGCATTCGCGGACGGCGAGGATGCGCTGGCATTGGGCAATGCGAGCAATGCGCTGGGCGATGGAACCATGGCATTGGGCGGTGGAAGCCTGGCCTTGGACCGCGACGCGACCGCGATCGGTCATAACGCTGCGGCCGCGGGAGAATCGGCGATTGCGGTTGGCGGCGTAACGACCGTGTTTGATTACGATGCCAACGGCTTCGTCATCGGCCAACGCGAACAGGCCACGCAGGCCTCAGGTGTGGGCGCCACGGCTGTGGGCGGTGGTGCGGTAGCGGGCACGCCGTATGCCAGCGCCATCGGCAGCGGCGCCAGCGCCAGTGGCGTGCAGAGCACGGCGCTGGGGTATCGCGCACAGACTTCCAGCGACGGTGCCACCGCCGTGGGCGGGCTTTCCAGCGCCAGTGGCTTTCTTTCCACTGCCGGCGGTTATTCCTCGCGCGCCAGCGCAGACACCTCGACCGCATTCGGTTACAGGGCGCGAAGCGACGGTGCCAGTAGCGTCGCAGTTGGCGACACCGCATTGGCCAGCGGAGCACAGAGCGTTGTCGTGGGCGGCGTCAGCAACTTCGGCTCGATTACCGCAGCGACCGGTCTTGGCGGCATTGCGCTGGGCTCGGGTGCGCAAAGCCAATCCGATTATGCGATTGCCATTGGCTACGATTCCAACGTGTTTCCGAATGCGCCCGGCAATACCGATGCGGTAGCGATCGGGCACAGCGCCGGGTCGTTCGCACCACGCACCGTGTCATTGGGCGGCTTTGCCCTGGCGTCCGGCGATGGCGGCATCTCGATCGGACATGGCAGCACCGCTTACAACGAAAATAGCGTGGCGTTAGGCGCGCGTGCGATGACCTCGCAGTTCAATGGCGACAGCACCGTCATTGGTGCGGACGCGCAGGCCAACGGCGTGGATGCCGTGGCGATCGGTTACGGCGCGAAGGTGGGATCCTGGGTCGACGATGCCTGGAATCGTTCGGCATCCAGCGCGGTTGCGCTGGGTGCGCACTCCTATGCGTTTCGCAGCAATACGGTGTCGGTCGGCGATGTGCAAGCCGGCTTGACGCGCCAGATCACCAGCGTTGCAGCCGGTACCGAAGCCACCGATGCGGTGAATGTGGCCCAGCTCGATACGGTGCGCGCCGCCACGTCACGCATCGATGGCTATCTGGCAGTGACGCCGGCCACCACGGACGCAGCGGCGGCATCTGCGCAGGGACAGGGCGCCATGGCACTGGGTGGCGCAAGCAGCGCGCTTGGCGCATCTGCCACCGCGGTGGGCTTCAATGCCTCCAGCGTTGGCCAGGGCAGTGCTGCGTTGGGTAGCCGTGCGGTTGCTGCCGGCGAGCGCAGCGTAGCGATTGCCTCCGGCAGCCGTGCCGCGGCCACCGGCGCCAGCGCGATAGGGGCGGACAGCAGCGCCAGCGGCGTGAACAGCACCGCGATGGGCCGGCAGACCAATTCCGTCGGCGAAAACGGCGTTGCGCTGGGCTACAACGCCTTCGTCCGCGAAAGCGGCAGCAATGCCGTGGCACTGGGCGCGAATGCTGGCGCCAGCGGTGCCGATTCGGTGGCATTGGGCTCGGGCTCGCGCACCTACGATGCCAATACGGTGTCGGTGGGCAGCGGCAATGGCCGCGGCGGCCCGGCCACGCGCCGTATCGTCAATGTGGGTGCGGGCACGATTGCCAGTGCCAGCACCGATGCGATCAATGGCGGCCAGTTGTTCCAGTCGTTGAGCAATGCGGCCAGCTTCCTCGGCGGCGGTGCGGCGATCGGTGCGCAAGGCGTATTTGTTGCGCCGACCTACGTGATTCAGGGGGCCAGCTACAACAATGTCGGTGCGGCACTGACGGCGTTGGACAGCAAGGTCAGCGAGCTGGATGCACGCAGTGGCAGCACGCCGACCAGCACCGCCGCACGCACCGCATCGCTGCGCACCGCAACGGTGCCGGCAGTGGCGGCGACTGCGGTCAGCGATATGTCCAGCAATGTCGCCAGCACTACGGGCAATGCAACGGCCGCGGTGCAGGGCACGCCCACCGCCGCAATGGACGGCAGCATCACGCCGGCGGCCACGTCCACGGCAGTCGGTACGGCAGCAGTGGCCAACCACGTCACCGGTACTGCAATTGGCGGCAGCGCGTATGCGCATGGTCCCAACGACACCGCCATCGGCAGCAATGCCCGCGTCAATGCCGACGGCAGTACGGCGGTGGGTGCCAATACGCAGATCGCGGCGGTGGCGACCAATGCCGTGGCGATGGGCGAAGGCGCGCAGGTGACGGCCGCGTCGGGCACGGCGATCGGCCAGGGCGCCCGCGCCACGGCACAAGGCGCCGTGGCACTGGGCCAGGGTTCGGTTGCCGATCGTGCCAACACGGTGTCGGTGGGCAGCGTGGGCGGCGAGCGTCAGGTGGCCAATGTGGCGGCCGGTACGCGTGCCACCGATGCGGTCAACAAGGGCCAGCTGGACAGCGGCGTTGCCGCCGCCAACAGCTACACCGACAGCCGCTACAACGCGATGGCCGACAGCTTCGAAAGCTACCAGGGCGATATCGAAGACCGCCTGCGCCGGCAGAACCGTCGCCTGGATCGCCAGGGCGCGATGAGCTCGGCGATGTTGAACATGTCCGCCAGCGTGGCCGGTATCGCCTCGCAGAACCGCATCGGTGCCGGCGTCGGTTTCCAGAACGGCGAGTCGGCGTTGTCGGTGGGCTACCAGCGGGCGATCAGCCCGCGCGCCACCCTCACCGTGGGCGGCGCACTCAGCGGCGATGACCGATCGGTTGGGCTGGGCGCCGGTTTCGGCTGGTAGCCGCAGCACGGCCACGCGGTCGCATGCATTCCCGCCGCCCGTTGCCGGGCGGCGCGCTTTCTTCGTCATGCCCTTTCGCACTCACCTCGAAGGAATCCCATCGTGATCCAGAGTTCTTCTACGCAGGTCCTTGTGCTTGCCTGCTGTGTCCTGGCGGCCTCGTGCAGTACAGCGTTGGCCGCCAACGCCAACGCCAACGCCAACGCCGATGCGGCAGCAGCCAGTGCCCAACGCCAACAGGCCATGGCCAATGCGCCGGTTGACAGAATCATCGTCCGCTACCGCAGCGGGCAGGTCGGTACCGCGCGCGATATCGGCCGCAGTGCCTCGGCGGCAGTCAGTGCGGCCGCCTCGCGCGCATCCGTCCGTCTTGCGCCTGCCGCACGCACCAGTGCCACCGCAGCGCCAACCTATCTGCGCACGCTTGCCGCGGGCGGCGAACTGATCAAATTGCCCGCCCAGCTCAGTCGTGCCGATGCCGACCGGCTTGTGCAGGAATTGAGCGCAGACCCGGCGGTCGAATCGGCGCAGGTAGATCTGCGCATGTATCCGCTGCAAACCAGCGGCGCATTGCCGAACGATCCGCTGCTGCAAACCAATCAATGGCATCTCATCGACCCGGTGGGTGGCATCGACGTCGCCCAAGCCTGGAAAACAACGCAGGGCGAAGGCGTGGTGGTGGCGGTACTGGATACCGGCGTCCTGCCCGATCATCCGGACCTGGCCGGCAATCTGCTCACCGGCTACGACTTCATCACCGACCCGTTCTTCTCGCGTCGCGCCACGGCCGAGCGTGTGCCCGGCGCACTGGACCTCGGCGATTGGATCGCCGAAGACGGCGACTGCGGGCTGTTCTCGGTGGCCAGCGACAGCAGCTGGCACGGCACGCACGTGGCCGGCACGGTTGCCGAAGCCACCAACAACGGCATTGGCGGGGCAGGCGTCGCCTACAGGGCGAAAGTGCTGCCGGTGCGCGTGCTCGGGCACTGCGGCGGGCGACTCTCCGACATCTCCGATGCCATCGTCTGGGCGTCCGGCGGTCACGTCGATGGCGTACCGGACAACCGCGATCCGGCCGAAGTGATCAACCTGAGCCTGGGCGGTGGCGGCGCATGCGGTTCGGCGATGCAGGCCGCGATCGATGGCGCAGTGGCGCGCGGCACCACCGTGGTGGTGGCAGCGGGTAATTCAACGGCCGATGTATCGACGACGACTCCCGCCAACTGCGCCAATGTGATTGCCGTTGCCGCCACGCGCGCAACCGGCGCGCTTGCCGATTACAGCAATTTCGGCCGTCAGATCGACCTGGCCGGCCCGGGCGGCAGCTCGATGTCCTTCATCACCAACGATGGCCCGATCCGCAGCTTTGTTTGGCAAACCCTCTACACCGGCAAAACCACACCAACCTCCGGGCAGTTCACCTATGGCGGCACGCGTTACGCCGGCACCTCGATGGCGTCGCCGCATGTGGCCGGCACCGCCGCATTGGTGCAGAGCGCATTGATCGCCGACGGCAAACCGCCGTTGTCGCCGGCCGCAATGGAGAGCCTGCTCAAGCGCACTGCGCGCGCATTCCCGGTGTCGATTCCGGTGGCAACGCCGGCAGGGGCCGGCATCGTGGATGCCGGAGCCGCAGTTGCGCGCGCGTTACGTCGCTGCGACAGGGGCGATGTGGGGTGTCAGGTGGATGCGCAGCCTCTGCGTAATGGCGTGGTCCAGAGCGGCATCTCCAATCTGTCGGGCGATGCGGGGGTGTTCACGTTCCAAGCGCAGGCGGGTGCGGTGCTGAGTTTCATCAGCTTCGGCGGCAGCGGCCAGGCGGGGTTGTACGTGGCATTCGGGCGCGAGCCCACCGCCACCGACAACGACGGGGCGTCTACGCGTCGCGGCACCAGCCAGACGGTGCGCTTCACTGCGCCGCGTGCCGGCACCTACATCCTCAAGCTGGAAGGCAGCGGTTTCGACGCGGTGAGCCTGCTGGCGCGCCAATGATCCGACACGTCGCCATCGGTTCGGCGAAATCGTCATTTCCTTGGCGGTGAACGCCTGAAACACGGCCACCTCGCGCGCCGATCGACCGCGCATGCTGGCTGTGGGGCATGTTGGCCGCAGATCTGACCGGCCACCCCTGCATTTTGCGCAACCAAGCCCGCTGGCGTCCTGCCAGCGGTTTTTTTTGTCTGTTTCAGTTCCGCCTATTCAGCCCTGAAATGTCTCGAAGGACATGATCTAGGTCGCTGTTTTCCAAAGATTTATCAAAAATCTAATAAAAGCAAGCCGAAGTGTGATCAATCGCGCACTTCTATTCGCTTTCTGTCAAAAACTTGACGCCCGAAATGACGGCTGTTAACACTCCGCTCAGTTCTATGGTTGGGTAGCGTTCACTTTTTGACTATCCAGGAAGCAGGCGCAAGCCGCTCCGCCGCAAGGCCCATGGCGCGAATCACTGCGGTCACTGCAGGCTGGAACGCCTTCTGCCGCCGGGTGTTCGCCACAAAAACCAGTCCAACAACTCAGGAGTCGTGCGTCGATGAATCGGATTTATCGCAAGGTCTGGAACAAATCGCTTGGCGTGTGGGCCGTAGCCTCGGAATTGGCCAGCGGCGACAGCCCCGGAGCGGTGGCCTCAGCCGCATTCATCGATCGCCGCCAGAGCCTGGCACTGGCCGCCGCCATCGCCCTTGCGCTGGGTGGTGCCGGATTGGCCACGCCGCTTCCTGCCAATGCGCAGTCGGTGGAAGTGGGCCGCGGCGCCGCGGCGCCGGCCAGCAAGGCCACCGCCATCGGTGCCAATAGCCATGCCAGCGCCACCGGTGCCGTGGCCACCGGCGCCGACAGCAGCGCCAGTGGCGTCAACAGCAGCGCGATCGGTCGCCAGACCAATGCGATCGGCGAAAACGCCGTGGCCATCGGTTACAACAGTTTCGTGCGCCAGAGCGGCGAAAACGGCGTGGCGCTCGGCGCCAATGCCGGCGTGACCGGCGCAAATTCGGTGGCGCTGGGCGCAGGCTCGCGCACCCACGAAGACGACGTGGTGTCGGTGGGCAGCGGCAATGGCCGCGGTGGCCCGGCCACGCGCCGCATCACCAACGTCACTGCCGGCGTCAATGCCACCGATGCGGTCAACGTGGCGCAGTTGCGCGACGTGGCCGATGTGGCCGAAGACACCGCGCTGTTCTTCAAGGCATCCCCGGGCGAAGACAGCGTGGGCGCGTATGTCGAAGGCGACAGCGCCCTGGCTGCCGGCGACGGCGCCAATGCCGTCGGCACGGCGACCACGGCGCTGGGAACCGGTGCCAATGCGGTAGCCAACAACGCCACCGCGGTGGGCGCAAACGCGCTCGCGTCCGGGCAGAACAGCGCAGCATTCGGTCACAACGCACAGGCCAATGGTCCGGCGAGCGTGGCGGTGGGCGGCGCTGCCGTGGACGAAGACGGCGAGCCGTTGGTCACCAACGGCGGCGTGCCGGTCACCACCGGCGCCACCAGTGCCGGCGTCGGCGGCACCGCAGTCGGCGCCAGCGCCAATGCCGATGGTTTCGCCGCCTCGTCGTTCGGCGTCGGTGCCTATGCGGCCGGTACGCAGTCTTCCGCGTTCGGTGCGGTGGCCAATGCGGCGGGCGATTACGCCACCGCCGTGGGCACGCAGACCAGCGCCAGCGGCACCAGCAGCACCGCGGTCGGTGGTCCGGTCGATTACATCCCGGGTCTGGGCTTCTTCGTGCAGACCCAGGCCAGCGGCGAAGCCTCCACCGCGCTCGGCGCCGGTGCGATCGCATCAGGCACCTACACCACGGCAGTGGGCACGCTCAGCGAAGCCTCCGGCACCGAAGCCACCGCCGTGGGCTACTTCGCGTATGCACCGGGCGAAGGCGCAACTGCCGTGGGTCCGGAATCGTGGGCCAGCGGCGAACTGAGCACGGCGCTGGGCTATTACAGCACTGCCCGCGGCGCAAATTCGGTGGCGTTGGGCGCCAACTCGGTCGCCACGCGCGCCAATACCGTGTCGGTGGGTGCTGATGGCGCAGAGCGCCAGATCACCCATGTGGCGGCAGGTACCGAGGGCACTGATGCGGTGAATCTCGATCAGCTCACTGCGGTGTCCGATGTGGCGTCCACCACTGCGCGCTCCTTCGTCGCAACCGGCGATGGCGTTGCGATCGCACAAGGCACCGACAGCGTCGCTGCCGGTTCCAACGCATTGGCCGACAGCGACTACAGCACCGCGCTGGGTTCCAGCAGTGCGGCATCTGCGCAGGGTGCAACTGCCGTTGGCAGTGGCGCCAATGCCACCACCGACAACGCCACGGCAGTCGGCTTCAACAGCACTGCGGTGGCGCAGAACACCACGGCGCTTGGCGGCAACAGCAGCGCCTCGGGCGATGCCAGCACCGCAGTGGGCGGCGCGAGCCAGGCCACCGCCAGCGGCGCGACGGCGCTGGGTTACGAGAGCATCGCCAATGGCGCGGACGCCACGGCACTGGGTGTGGGTAGCGTGGCATTCGGCGACACCAGTACCGCCGTGGGTGGTGCAAGCGTGGCCTTCGGTGCCGACAGCGCTGCTTTCGGCGCCAATGCCGCGGCCGGCGGCACTGCATCCACGGCGATCGGCGCAAACAGCAGCGCCTTCGGCGAGCGCACCGTTGCGCTGGGCGGCGCCAGCAACGCGTCGGGCGATGACAGCATTGCGCTCGGTGCGAGCAGTCAGGCCGCTGCGCTGGGCACCACGGCCGTCGGCAGCAATGCCAACGCCAGCATCGCCAATGCCACTGCAGTCGGTTTCAACAGCAGTGCCGGCGATGACTACGCCACCGCACTCGGCGGTGACAGCAACGCATCGGGATATTTCAGCACCGCCGTGGGCGGCACCAGCATCGCCAATGGGCGCGGTGCAACGGCGATCGGCTACGAAACCATCGGCAATGGGACTGCATCGACCGCGCTGGGTTTTGCCAGTGTGGCGTGGGGTGACGGTGGCACCGCCATCGGTACCGAAAGTCTCGCCTACGGCGACAACAGCACGGCAGTGGGCGCGAATGCGGCTGCGGCCGATACCGGCTCGATTGCGGTGGGCACCTACGCAAATGCATATGGTCCGCGTGCCATTTCGCTCGGCGGCCAATCCAGGGCGACCGGCGATGAGAGCATTGCGCTGGGTTGGGAAGCGCAGGCTGAAGGCGACCAGGGCATTGCGCTCGGCGCGCGCAGCCAAGCCGGTGAGATGAGCACGGCCATTGGTAACTACGCCAGCGCCAGTGCCTCTTCTGCCACGGCAGTGGGGAACAACAGCAGTGCTGTTGCTAACAACGCTACCGCGCTGGGTATCGTCAGCATGGCGTCGGGGGATTCCAGTACGGCCATCGGCGGTTTCAGTGTCGCCAATGAGCGTGATGCAACGGCGATCGGCCAGGCAAGTATCAGCAGCGGTGTCGCATCGTCAGCGCTGGGCTCCGCCAGTGTTGCGCGGGGTTTTAACAGCACCGCAATCGGTACCGAAAGTTTGGCCGATGGTTACTACAGTACAGCGCTGGGCGCGAGTGCGCGGGCGAACAACTATTCGTCAACCGCCTTGGGCACTTACGCAAACGCGGTGGGGACAAGCACCACTTCGCTTGGCAGCCAGTCCTTTGCGCTTGGTACCGAGAGTGTCGCGCTGGGCTGGCAATCCAATGCTTCGGGCGAGCAGAGCATTAGTCTCGGCAGCGGTGCGTATACACCTGCCGACAACAGCGTTGCGCTGGGTGCAGGTTCGCTCGCCGATCGCGCCAACACGGTGTCGGTTGGCACAGTCGGCAGCGAGCGGCAGATTGCCAATGTTGCGGCCGGCACCGAGGGCACCGATGCGGTGAACCTGGATCAGCTCAACGCCGTGGCTGGCGCCGCTGAAAACACCGCGCGCCTGTACGCCGGCACCGGCACCGGCACCGCCGATGCGCAGGGCGAAGACGCGACCGCCGCCGGCTCCAATGCCACGGCCGACGGCGATTACAGCAGTGCGTTCGGGTCCAGCAGCCAGGCCACCGCCATCGGTGCGGTGGCCATCGGCAGCGGCGCCAGCGCCACTGCGCAATACGCCAATGCGGCCGGTTACAACGCAGCGGCCAGCGGCTTTGGCAGCGTGTCCAATGGCGCCTTCAGCCAGGCCAGCGGCGACTATGCCGTGGCCGTGGGTGGCGAAAGCGAAGCGGCCGGTGCGCAGAGCACCGCACTCGGCGCCGCCGCCGGTGCGTATGGCGATGGCGCGCTGGCGGTCGGTGCATTGAGCGAAGCGCAGGGCAGCGAATCCACCGCGATGGGCTATTTCGCCAGCGCCAGCGGCGAATCGGCCACCGCCGTCGGCGCGGAGAGCGTTGCCAACGGCACCAGCGCGGCGGCATTCGGTTTCGGTGCCGAGGCGACGTCCAACTACTCCACCGCCTTGGGCGGGTATTCCAGCGCCAGCGGTTTCAACAGCACCGCGCTGGGTAATTTCAGCACTGCCAGCGGCTCCAATACCGTCGCCGTGGGCGGCGATGCGGCCGCCACGGGTGCCTACAGTGTTGCCGCCGGCCAGGGCAGTGTGGCCAGCGGCTACCACAGCGTGTCGGTCGGCGGCGCCTTGCTCGGTCTGTTGCCGACCGAAGCCTCCGGCGATTACTCCACTGCCGTCGGTGGCGCGGCGTGGGCGCCGGGTCTCAACAGCACGGCGCTGGGTAATTTTGCCGAGTCAACCGGCGAAAGCAGCGTGGCGCTCGGCGCCGATTCGGTGGCCGATCGCGACTTCGCGGTGTCGGTGGGCAGTGCCGGCAACGAGCGCCAGATCACCAACGTGGCGGCCGGCACGCAGGGCACCGACGCCGTGAATCTGGACCAGCTCAACGCCGTTGCCGAAGCCGGCGCAGCCACGAGCAAATACTTCCAGGCCAGCGGCAGCGCCGATAGCGATGCAGGTGCCTACGTCGAGGGCGATAACGCGCTGGCGGCAGGCGAGGGTGCCAATGCCACCGGTACCGGCACCACCGCATTGGGTGCGGGCGCGCAGGCCGTGGTGGAGAACGCCACGGCCGTGGGCGTAGGCGCATTGGCTGGCGGCACCGGCGCGGCAGCGCTGGGCAGCAATGCCCAGGCGCTGGGCGAAAACAGCAGCGCGGTCGGCAGCAACGCGTTGGCCAGCGATATCGGCGCCACGGCAAATGGTGCAGGCGCGCAGGCGATTTCGACCTACACCACAGCGCTGGGCAGCGAAGCGGTGGCGTCCGACAATCAGGCCATCGCTGCGGGTTTCCGCAGTACCGCATCCAATGTCGGTAGCGCCGCCTTCGGTGGTTACAGCGAATCGACCGGCCGCCTGTCGTCGGCACTGGGCTATGGCGCGGTCGCGTCGAGCGATTACAGCACCGCCGTCGGCGCCGTTGCGTTGGCCTCCGGTGCCAGCGCCGTCGCCGTCGGCGAATTCAGCGAAGCCACTGGCGATGAGAGCGTGGCCGTGGGCGGCAGCACGTTCTTCGGGTTCATCCCGGCACGTGCCTCCGGCACGGGCGCAGCGGCATTCGGTGCCGGTGCCTGGGCCACCGCGGACTACACCACCGCCATCGGCTGGAATTCCTATGCCGACGGCGTCAATGCCAGCGCCTTGGGCCAGAGCGCAGCGGCGCTTGCAGACAACACCCTGGCATTGGGCGGCGGCAGCCGCGCCGATGCGGTCGGCGCCAGTGCGGTTGGCGTGGATGCGTCGGCGACCGGCATCAACAGCACCGGCGTCGGTCGTCAGGTGAATGCCATCGGCGAAAATGCAGTCTCGGTGGGCTACAACTCGTTCGTGCGCCAGAGCGCGGTCAACGGCGTGGCACTGGGTGCCAATGCGGGTGCGACCGGTGCCGATTCGGTGGCACTGGGGTCTGGCTCGCGCACCTACGAAGCCGACACGGTGTCGATCGGTAGCGGCAATGGCCGCGGTGGTCCGGCCACGCGCCGCATCGTCAACGTCAGCGCCGGCCAGGCGGCCACCGACGCGGTCAACAAGGGGCAACTGGATGCACTGGCGGCCGATGTGCAGACCACCAGCGGCATGCTCAAGACCACCGGCGACGGCGTGGCCTCGGCCACTGGCGATCGCGCCACGGCGGCAGGTGCCGGCGCCACCGCCAGTGGCGCACGCAGCGTGGCGGTTGCCTCCGGCAGCCGTGCCTCGGCCACCGGTGCCAGCGCAATGGGTGTGGATAGCAGCGCCAGCGGCGTGAACAGCACCGCGATGGGCCGGCAGACCAATTCCATCGGCGAAAACGGCGTTGCGCTGGGCTACAACTCCTTCGTCCGCGAAAGCGGCAGCAATGCCGTGGCACTGGGTGCCAACGCTGGCGCCAGCGGTGCCGATTCGGTGGCATTGGGCTCGGGCTCGCGCACCTACGATGCCAATACGGTGTCGGTGGGCAGCGGCAATGGCCGCGGCGGCCCGGCCACGCGCCGTATCGTCAATGTGGGTGCGGGCACGATTGCCAGTGCCAGCACCGATGCGATCAATGGCGGCCAGTTGTTCCAGTCGTTGAGCAATGCGGCCAGCTTCCTCGGCGGCGGTGCGGCGATCGGTGCGCAAGGCGTATTTGTTGCGCCGACCTACGTGATTCAGGGGGCCAGCTACAACAATGTCGGTGCGGCACTGACGGCGTTGGACAGCAAGGTCAGCGAGCTGGATGCACGCAGTGGCAGCACGCCGACCAGCACCGCCGCACGCACCGCATCGCTGCGCACCGCAACGGTGCCGGCAGTGGCGGCGACTGCGGTCAGCGATATGTCCAGCAATGTCGCCAGCACTACGGGCAATGCAACGGCCGCGGTGCAGGGCACGCCCACCGCCGCAATGGACGGCAGCATCACGCCGGCGGCCACGTCCACGGCAGTCGGTACGGCAGCAGTGGCCAACCACGTCACCGGTACTGCAATTGGCGGCAGCGCGTATGCGCATGGTCCCAACGACACCGCCATCGGCAGCAATGCCCGCGTCAATGCCGACGGCAGTACGGCGGTGGGTGCCAATACGCAGATCGCGGCGGTGGCGACCAATGCCGTGGCGATGGGCGAAGGCGCGCAGGTGACGGCCGCGTCGGGCACGGCGATCGGCCAGGGCGCCCGCGCCACGGCACAAGGCGCCGTGGCACTGGGCCAGGGTTCGGTTGCCGACCGTGCCAACACGGTGTCGGTGGGCAGCGTGGGCGGCGAGCGTCAGGTGGCCAATGTGGCGGCCGGTACGCGTGCCACCGATGCGGTCAACAAGGGCCAGCTGGACAGCGGCGTTGCCGCCGCCAACAGCTACACCGACAGCCGCTACAACGCGATGGCCGACAGCTTCGAAAGCTACCAGGGCGATATCGAAGACCGCCTGCGCCGGCAGAACCGTCGCCTGGATCGCCAGGGCGCGATGAGCTCGGCGATGTTGAACATGTCCGCCAGCGTGGCCGGTATCGCCTCGCAGAACCGCATCGGTGCCGGTGTCGGTTTCCAGAACGGCGAGTCGGCGTTGTCGGTGGGCTACCAGCGTGCGATCAGCCCGCGCGCCACCCTCACCGTGGGCGGCGCACTCAGCGGCGACGACAGCTCGATCGGCGTGGGTGCCGGTTTCGGCTGGTAAGGCGTTCTCGCATCAAGCGCGGCGGCGCCAGGTGCGCCGTCGCGATCTGCAAGGCCTGAGGGGGCGGGCAAGGACCGTGGCTGGGCCGGCCAACGGATTCGCATGGAGTGATGGCCGTACCAGGGGTGGCCGACAAGGACGCAGCGCACCGCACCGCGGCTACGCAGCGATTGCGCCGGCTGCGCCAAGCCTGATTCACGAAAAATACGAAGAGGACTTCACCGTGATCGACAAGAATTTCCGTCTCAACCCGCTGACCGGCGCCATCCTGATGATGGCCCTCGGTGCCTCTGGCACGCTCGCTGCCGCCCCCAAACTGCTGGTCAAGGAACCGACCCAGGCAGCCCCGGCCGGCGCAGCGTTCGGTAGCCGGTTGATCGTGCGCTACAAGGACAATACCGCCGCTGCAACCGATCGCAGCAGCAAGCTGAGCGCCGTGCAGGCCGCGGTGGGCCGCGTTGGCGCCAGTACCGGCGCGCGCAGCAGCGCTGCCGCCGCCAAGGCGACGTATGTGCGCAAGCTGGGCATCGGCTCGGACCTGATCAAGCTGTCCAGCACGCTGACCGCCGCGCAGGTGGATAAAGTGGTGGTCGAGCTCAAGAACGACCCATCCGTGGCCGACGTGCAGATCGACCGCATGCTGCGCCCGATCGATATCAGCAAAAGCCTGCCTGCCACCGACGTGAGCCCGCAGCTGGTTCCCAACGACCCGTTCTACGCCCAGTACCAGTGGCACCTGAGCAACCCCAACGGCGGCATCAACGCACCGGGCGCCTGGGATCTGTCGCAGGGCGCAGGCGTGGTGGTGGCGGTGCTGGATACCGGCATCCTGCCGGATCACCCCGATTTTGCCGGCAATCTCCTGCAGGGCTACGACTTCATCACCGACGCCGAAGTCTCGCGTCGTCCCACCGATGCGCGCGTGCCGGGCGCACTCGATTACGGCGACTGGGAAGAGGCCGACAACGTCTGCTACGCGGGCTCGCAGGCGCAGGAAAGTTCCTGGCACGGCACCCACGTTTCGGGCACCGTGGCCGAGGCGACCAATAACGGGGTGGGCATGGCGGGCGTCGCGCCGAAGGCGACCATCCTGCCGGTGCGCGTGCTCGGCCGTTGCGGCGGCTACACCTCCGACATCGCCGATGCGATCGTGTGGGCCTCCGGCGGCAGCGTCGACGGCGTGCCGGCCAACACCAATCCGGCCGAAGTGATCAACATGAGCCTCGGGGGCGGCGAGCCCTGCGATTCGGCCACCCAGCTGGCGATCAATGGCGCGGTGTCGCGCGGCACCACCGTGGTGGTCGCAGCCGGCAACAGCAGCGAAGATGCGGCCAACCATTCGCCGGCCAGCTGCAACAACACCATCACCGTTGGCGCCACGCGCATCACCGGTGGCATCGCCTACTACTCCAACTACGGCAGCAAGGTCGACCTCTCTGGCCCGGGCGGCGGCGGTAGCGTGGACGGCAATCCGGGCGGTTACGTCTGGCAGGCCGGGTACACCGGTGCGACCACGCCGACCTCCGGTAGCTATACCTATATGGGTCTAGGCGGCACCTCGATGGCCTCGCCGCACGTGGCCGGCGTCGTGGCGCTGGTGCAGAGCGCGGCCATCGGTCTGGGCGATGGCCCGCTGACCCCGGCTGCGGTCGAAGCGCTGCTCAAGCAGACCAGCCGCCCCTTCCCGGTGACTCCGCCGGCCAGCACCCCGATCGGCAGCGGTATCGTCGACGCCAAGGCCGCGCTGGAAGCGGTGCTGGAGGAGCCGTGCGACCCGGCCACCGAGAGCTGCGCGCCGAGCGCCATTGCGCTCACCAACAAGGCGCCTGTTGCTGGATTGAGCGGTACCGCCGGCAGCTCCACGCTGTACAGCTTCGAGGCCAAGGCCGGCGCCGTGCTCAGCTTCATGACCTACGGCGGCACCGGCGATGTGTCGATGTACGTCAGCTTCGAGGCCGAGCCCAGCGCCACAAGCTACGACGCCAAGTCGACCCGTCCGGGCAACAGCGAAACCGTGCGTTTCACTGCCCCCAAGGCCGGCACCTACTACATCAAGTTGGTCGGTGCGGCGAGCTACGCGAAGCTGACGCTCGTTGCACGACAGTAAGTAGCGAAATAGTGTGACCGATGCCCCCGGCCAATCGCCGGGGGCATTGTTTTTCAGGGCGTTTCAAATGCGTGCGGTTGATCGTCGCGGCAAACTGCTACAGTCGGCGCCGGACCAGTGGAGACGAGTGTGAACGCGGTTGCCGTCGATCCAATCGAGCATCGAAGTGCGGAGACGCGCATCGTCGATGCGCTGCTTGAACGCCGTCGTCTGAAAGACACCGATCTGCTGCGCGCGCGCCAATTGCAGGCCGAATCCGGCATGGGCCTGCTCGCCTTGCTCGGCCGTTTGGGTCTGGTGTCCGAACGCGATCATGCAGAAACCTGCGCCGATGTGCTTGGCTTGCCGTTGGTGGACGCACGCCAGCTCGGCGACACGCCGCCGGAAATGCTGCCGGAAGTGCAGGGGTTGTCGCTGCGCTTTCTCAAGCAATTTCATCTGTGCCCGGTCGGCGAACGCGATGGCCGGCTGGAACTGTGGATCGCCGATCCTTACGACGATTACGCCATTGATGCGGTGCGTCTTGCCACCGGCTGCACGTTGCTGTTGCAGGTGGGCCTGCGTTCGGAAATCGATGACCTGATCGAGCGCTGGTACGGCCAGGGCCGCAGTGCGATGGGCACCATCGTGGAAACCGCCGATGGCGATGCCAACAGCAGCGACGACATCGAAGCGCTGCGCGATCTGGCCTCCGAAGCGCCGGTGATCCGGCTGGTGAACCTGGTGATCCAGCACGCGGTGGAACTGCGCGCCTCCGACATCCATATCGAACCGTTCGAAAGCCGGCTCAAGGTGCGTTACCGCGTGGACGGCGTGTTGGTGGAAGGCGAAAGCCCGCCGGCCAAGCTCACTGCTGCAGTCATCAGCCGCATCAAGATCATGGCCAAGCTCAACATCGCCGAGCGCCGCCTGCCGCAGGACGGCCGCATCATGCTGCGCGTGCAGGGCAAGGAGCTGGACCTGCGCGTCAGCACCGTGCCCACCGCGCATGGCGAAAGCGTGGTGATGCGCCTGCTGGATCGCGAAACGGTGGTGTTCGACTTCTACAAGCTGGGCTTTACCGAAGACTTCTTGCCGCAGTTCCGCAAGGTGCTGGAGCAACCGCACGGCATCATGCTGGTCACCGGCCCCACCGGCTCGGGCAAGACCACCACGCTGTACACCGCGCTGAGCCAGCTCAACACCTCGGATGTGAAAATCATCACTGTCGAAGACCCGGTGGAATACCAGATCGAAGGCATCAACCAGATCCAGGCCAAGCCGCAGATCGGGCTGGATTTCGCCAACGCATTGCGCAGCATCGTGCGTCAGGATCCGGACATCATCATGATCGGCGAAATGCGCGACCTGGAAACCGCACGCATCGCGATCCAGTCCGCGCTCACCGGCCACCTGGTGCTGTCCACGCTGCATACCAACAACGCGGCCGGCGGCATCACCCGTCTGCTCGACATGGGCGTGGAGGATTATCTGCTCACCTCCACCATCAACGGCATCCTGGCGCAGCGCCTGGTGCGCAAACTCGACCTGGCCAACGCCGAGCGCTACGCCGCCTCGCCGGAAGAAATCGCCAGGTTCGACCTGCGTCGCCTGCAACCGGAGGGCGAGATCTTCCTGTATCGTCCGCGACCCTCGGCCACCGCGCCCACCGGTTATCTGGGCCGCACCACCATCGTCGAATTCCTGGTGATGAACGACGAATTGCGCCGTGCGGTGATGCGCCGTGCCGGCATGGGCGAAATCGAACAACTCGCCCGCCAGGCCGGCATGCGCACCATGTACGAAGATGGGCTGTCCAAGGCCCTGCGCGGCGAAACCACCATCGAAGAAGTCCTGCGCGTCACGGAGGATGCGTGATCGGTAAGGCGGCAGAAACACGCCTGGCAGGCACCGGACCAACGAACCGCCAGCACAGCCACCCGCTGGCTCCACTGTGCGTGGACAGCGATGCGTGCGCGATGTCGCCAATACGCAGCGATGTGCTTTTCCCGAATCCCGATTCCCGATTCCCCAATCCCGGCCTCCCAGCCTGATGCCCCTCTACCGCTACAAGGCCCTGGACGCCCACGGCGAAATGCTCGACGGCCAGATGGAAGCGGCCAGCGATGCCGAGGTGGCGTTGCGTCTGCAGGAACAGGGCCATCTGCCGGTGGAAACGCGCCTGGCCACCGGCGAAAACGATTCGCCGTCGCTGCGCATGCTGCTGCGCAAGAAGCCGTTCGACAATGCGGCGCTGGTGCAATTCACCCAGCAACTGGCCACGTTGATCGGCGCGGGGCAACCGCTGGACCGTGCGCTGTCGATTCTGATGGATCTGCCCGAAGACGAAAAAAGCCGGCGGGTGATCGGCGATGTGCGCGATACCGTGCGCGGCGGTGCGCCGTTGTCGTCCGCACTCGAGCGCCAGCACGGGCTGTTTTCCAAGCTGTACATCAATATGGTGCGCGCCGGCGAAGCTGGCGGCAGCATGCAGGACACGCTGCAGCGGCTGGCCGATTATCTGGAGCGCAGCCGTGCGCTCAGGGGCAAGGTGATCAACGCGCTGATCTACCCGGCCATCCTGCTGGCGGTGGTGGGCTGTGCGTTGCTGTTCCTGCTCGGTTACGTGGTGCCGCAATTTGCGCAGATGTACGAAAGCCTGGATGTGGCATTGCCATGGTTTACCCAGGCGGTGTTGAGCGTGGGCCTGCTGGTGCGCGACTGGTGGATCGTGCTGATCGTCGTGCCGGGCGTGCTGGGGCTGTGGCTGGATCGCAAGCGTCGCAATGCCGCGTTCCGTGCATCGCTGGACCAATGGCTGCTGCGCCAGAAGGTGGTCGGCAGCCTGATCGCCCGGCTGGAAACCGCACGCCTGACGCGCACCCTGGGCACCTTGCTGCGCAATGGCGTGCCGTTGCTGGCGGCGATCGGCATCGCGCGCAACGTCATGTCCAATCTGGCGTTGGTGGAGGATGTTGCCAATGCGGCCGACGACGTCAAGAACGGCCATGGCCTGTCGATGTCGCTGGCACGCGGCAAGCGCTTTCCGCGGCTGGCGCTGCAGATGATCCAGGTGGGCGAAGAATCCGGCGCATTGGACACGATGCTGCTCAAGACCGCCGACACCTTCGAGCTGGAAACCGCGCAGGCCATCGACCGCGCACTGGCCGCGCTGGTGCCGTTCATCACGCTGGTGCTGGCCTCGGTGGTGGGGCTTGTCATCATTTCGGTCCTGGTCCCGCTGTATGACCTCACCAATGCAATCGGCTGAGAGCGGAGCTCTGCGCAACGGTGCAGTCTTCACTTGGGCACAGCCGCTGCTCGGAATCGGCATGGCGCGCTCGTACACTGCACATCCCGCGCGTGTGCCGCGTCCAAGGGCCAAGCGCGCGCAATGCCCTGTCAGCCACGCGCTTGACCGGGCAGCGTATTCACCACAACGTTCCGGTGACCGCACGACACCCATGCGGGAACCTTTGCAATGCCCGCCGTGTCATGTGTTGGCGGCAGCATCCTTCATCGACGTGCAAGGAAATCGTTCATGATCAAGCGTTCTATCACCCGCAGTCCGTCGCGCGCAGGCCAGGCCGGTATGAGCTTGCTGGAAATCATCATCGTCATCGTGCTGATCGGTGCGGTGCTCACGCTGGTCGGCAGCCGCGTGCTGGGCGGTGCCGATCGCGGCAAGGCCAATCTTGCCAAGTCGCAGATCCAGACGCTGGCCGGCAAGATCGAGAATTTCCAGCTCGACACCGGCAAGTTGCCGAGCAAACTCGATGACCTGGTCACCCAGCCCGGCGACAGCAGCGGTTGGCTGGGCCCGTATGCCAAGCCGGCCGAACTCAACGACCCATGGGGCCACGCCATCGAATACCGCGCGCCCGGCGACGGTCAGCCGTTCGATCTGATCAGCCTGGGCAAGGACGGCAAGCCCGGTGGCAGCAGTTACGACGCGGACATCAAGTACCAATAAGCGCTCGCCATGCGCGTTGCGTGTCAGCCGTTGCGTCATCGGCATGGAGTGGTCGGCCCTGGTCGGGCACGCGCGCGTGGCACCTCGTTGCTGGAGATGCTGCTGGTGATCGCGTTGATCGCAATAGCCGGCGTGCTTGCTGCCGCAGCATTGAACGGCGGCATCGACGGCATGCGCCTGCGCACTGCCGGCAAGGCCATCGCCTCGCAGCTGCGCTACACGCGCACCCAGGCGATTGCCACCGGCACACCGCAGCGGTTTCTGATCGACCCGCAGCAGCGGCGCTGGGAAGCACCCGGCGGCCATCACGGCGATCTGCCGCCGTCGCTGGAAGTGCGCTTCACCGGCGCGCGCCAGGTGCAATCGCGGCAGGATCAGGGCGCGATCCAGTTTTTTCCGGATGGTGCGTCCACCGGGGGGCGCATCGATCTGCAGGTCAAGGACGCCCGATGGCGCGTGGACGTGGGCTGGATCACCGGCGAGGTGCGTTCGGGCCCCTTGCGGACGCCGGCGCCATGAAGCGTCAGCGCGGTTACACCCTGATCGAAGTGATCGTTGCCTTCGCGTTGCTGGCGTTGGCGTTGAGCCTGTTGCTGGGGTCGTTGTCCGGCGCCGCACGCCAGGTGCGCGCGGCCGATGAAAGCACGCGCGCCACCTTGCACGCGCAGTCGCTGCTGGCCGTGCAGGGCATCGACAAGCCGCTGCAGCCCGAGCAGCAGCAAGGCACGTTCGAAAACGGCCACTTTCGCTGGTCGATGGACGTGCGCCCGTACGACGAGCCACGGCGCAACCCGCAGGCGCCGATGTCGCCCGGCGCGCACCGGCTGCTGCAATTGACCTTGGTGGTGCGCTGGGGCGAGCAGCCCAATCAGATGCTGCAATGGCGCACGTTGCGGCTGGTGGCGGCCAACACGCAGGGCAGCCCGCCATGAGCCGTTCGCGCAGCGCAGGCTTCACCTTGATCGAAGTGCTGCTGGCCACGATGTTGCTGGTCGGTGGGTTGGCGTTGGCGTTTGCCACCTTGCGCTCGGCCAGTGCGGTGAGTCAGCGCGGCGAAGCGATCGCACAGCGCAGCGAGCGCGTACGTGCGGTGGAAGAATTCCTGCGGCGGCGGCTGGCCGCCGCATTGCCGATCGCCATGGGCATCGATACGCAAAGCCAGCAGCCGATCCTGTTCATCGGCGAGCCGCAACGCCTGCGCTTTGCCGCAGACGTGCCCGATTACCTGGGCCGCGGCGGGCCGTATCTGCACGACCTGTCGGTCGCCGGCGATGGCGATCGGCGCAACCTGCTGATTGCCTTGACCATGCTGCAGTCCGGCAAGTCGATCGAAGAAAGCAGCCCGCTGCCGCCGGAGACCCTTGCCCAAGGCGTGCAACAGGTGAGTTTTCGGTATCGCGGGATGGATCCGCAAACCGGGCGCCTGAGCGCATGGCTGCCGCAGTGGGAATGGCACGACCGCTTGCCGCTGATGGTGCGCATCGACATCCGCAGCGACGATGCCGCATGGCCGCCGCTGGTGGTGGCGTTGCCGCAATCCAGCAACCCGGGGGCAGGGCAATGAGTCGTTCGCGCGGTGCCGCGCTGGTGCTGGTGTTGTGGTTGATCGCATTGCTTACCGCGATGATCGGTGCGTTCGCGCTCACCGCGCGCGTGGAAGCGCTGCAGGGCAGCATGCTGCGCAACGGCGCGCAGGCGCAGGAGTACGCACGTTCTGGCCTGGAATACGCATTGTTTCGCTTGCAAGATGCCGACACCCAGGCACGCTGGCGCCCGGACGGCCGACGTTATCGCTGGCAGATGGACGATGCCAGCGTGGAGATTCGTATCACCGATGAAAGCGGCAAGGTGGATCTGAACATGGCCGAGCCCACCTTGCTCGCCGGTCTGGTGCGCGCGGTGGGCGGCGAGCAGGCCAGTGCCGGGCGCATCGCCGGTGCCATCGTCGATTGGCGCGATGGCGATTCGTTGAGCCAGCCCGGCGGTGGCGCGGAAGATCGCGATTACGCCGATGCCGGGCTGCCGTATGGCGCAAAAGACAGTCCATTCGAAACCCTGGGCGAACTGCGCCTGGTGTTGGGCATCGACGGCGAGCTGTATCGCAAGCTGTTGCCCAACGTCACGCTGTACAGCGGTCGTTCGCGGCCTGAAGCGCGTTTTGCGCCCGCCCCGGTGCTCACCGCGATGGGTCTGGACGCGCAGCAACTGCTGGCCCAGCGTGACGCGCCGCTGGGTTTGCCGGGCAGCGAGGCGACGGTCGGTGGGTCTGACACTTATAGTATCGAGAGCCGGGCGCGACTGAGTCAGGGACGCGAGGCCGTGTTGCGGGCGGTGGTGTCGACCAGCGCGTCCGCATTACCAGGGTCGGCGTATACCGTGTTGCGTTGGGAAGAGGGAGCAGCAGTGCAATGACCGCATGGCGGGACACCTTGGGTCGTATCGGCGTACGCGCCATGCCGGGAGCCGGAGGCTTCTGGCGTTGGTGGCAACAATCGCTGCTGGCCTGGCTGCCGCAGCGGTGGCAATGGCAGTTGGGCCTGTCGCAGGCACGCCTGCTGTTGCAACAGGATGGCGACACGCTGCAGTTGCTGCGCCAGCGCGATCACAGCTGCGACACCGTCGCCAGCCTGCCGTGGCCGGTGCATCCGCAGGAAGTCAATGGCTTGCTGCCGACAGCGCTTGAAGGCCTGCCGCGGCATTGGCTGTTGCCGGCCGCGCACGCCTTGCGCCGGCCATTGCGCCTGCCCGCAGCGGCAGCGGCGCGCCTGCAGGACGTGGCGCGTTTCGAGATCGATCGACAAACCCCGTTCACTGCCGACCAGGTGTATTTCGATGCGCGCGTGCTCGATGTGCGCGAAGACGGCCAGCTCGATGCCGAACTGGTGGTGGTGCCGCGACGCATGATCGATGGCCCGGCCGGTGTGCCGGACGCATGGAACAGCGCGCTGTCGGGCATCGATGTGACCGACGCCAATGGCCTGCCGTTGGGCGTGAACCTGCTGCCGCCGACGCGACGCCTGCGCCGCAGCGACCCGATGCAGCGCTGGAACCTGTTGCTGGCCGCCTCTGCGCTGGTGCTGCTGGCCGTTGCCGGCTGGCTGCTGCTCGACAACCGCCGTCAGGCCGCCGACGATCTGCGCGCCAAGGTGCAGGCCAACGCCGCGCGCGCGCGCAAGGTCGCTGCCGAACGGCAGCAATTGATGGACCTGGTCGAAGGCGCGCGGTTCTTCCAGCAGCAACGCGCCACCCGCCCGACCTCGGTCGAAATCTGGGACGAACTGAGCCGGCGCCTGCCCGGTGGCACGTATCTAGAAAAATTTTCGGTCGAAGGCGGGCAACTGCAGTTGATCGGATTGAGCAACGAAGCCTCTTCGCTGGTGCGTCGTCTGGAAGGCTCGCCGTTGTGGCGTACGCCGTCGTTGACCGGCGTGCTGCAGAGCGATGCCGGCCGGAATGTCGACCGTTTCACCATCACCGCCGAGCTTGCCGGCCCCGATGCGAAGGAGGCGGCCGATGCCACGCAGCGTTAAGCGCGATCGCTGGATCGCTTTGGGCCTGCTGTTGCTGGTGATCGGCGTGGCCTACCTGGTGCTGGTGCACCCATGGTTCACCCAACCGATGATCGCGGTGCAGGACGACCTGCAGGCGCTGCGCGAACGCGAGCTGCGCGTGCGCGTGCAATTGCAGCAGGCGCCGGAAGTCAGCAAGCGGCTGCAGCAGGCGCGGCAGACGCTGGAAAGCCGCCCGGGCTTCCTGCCGGAAACCTCGGCCGAACTCGCCTCCGCCGGGCTGGTGCAGCGGCTGGAACGCGCGGTGGTGGAGGCCAGTCCTGGCAACCGCAGCTGCGCCATCAGCAATCGCTCGCCGTTGCAGCCGGAGAGCAAGAACCGCTTCACCCGCGTGGCGGTGCAGGTGCGTCTGCGCTGCGGCACGCCGGAACTGGCCTCGGTGCTGTACAGCCTGGAAAACGGCACGCCGCGCTTGTTCGTGGACAACCTCAACGTGATGGCGCAGCGCTACCAGCTCTCGCCCAACGAAAGCGGCAACGGCCTGGATATCGCCTTCGAGCTGGCCGGCTATCTGCGCCCGGGCGCCAGCGCCGCACCGCTGAACAACGAGGCCGCACCTGCTGCCCCCAACGCCGCGGAGGCCAGCAATGCGCCTTGACATGATCGGCCTGCGCACCTGGCTGCTGGCCACCGTGGTCGGTTGGGCGCTGCTGGTGTGCGTGCTGGCCGTCGCCGGCCTGGGCAAGCGCGTCGAACTGCTGCCCGACGATCCGGCGCTGGTGCAGCGTCTGCCCACGTTGCCGGCACCGGCGCCGGAGCGCCTGGGCCCATTCGAGAAATATTCGGAAATCGCCGCGCATCCGGCGTTTGCCGAAGACCGCCTGCCGCATCCGTTCTTCCTGTCCGGCAACGATGGCAGCAGCGCCGCTTCGACAGTACGCCTGACCGGCGTGCTGCTGACGGACAACTTCAAGATGGCGACGTTGACCCTGGACCCGCAAGATTCGGTGCGCGTGCAGCTGGGCGGTGAAGCGGTGAAAGGCTGGCGCTTGCTCGCCCTGCAGCCGCGTAGCGCAACCATCGAAGGCCCCAGCGGCACGCAAACCCTGGAATTGCATGTGTTCAACGGCCAGGGCGGGCAGCCGCCCACCGCCAATGCCGCCGCACGGGGTGCCGCCACTGCCACCCCGCCGGTACCGTCCCCCGACGCTGCCGCACTTGCCCCGCCGCAGCCGCCGCAACCGCAACCGGTCGCGCCGGTGCAACAGCAACAGCCAGGCGGGCAGGCACCGCCAACCGTGCCGCCGCAGCGCAGCGATGGCGCGCAGGAAGCCCCACGCCCCTCCGACGATCAGATGCGTGCCATCCGCGAACGCATCGAAGCCCGACGCCGCCAGCTGCAACAGCAGCGCCAGAGCGGCTCTACCCCCGGTCAGACCCAATGAGTGAACGCATGACGCCGCGCCTGTTCCCCGTGTCCCTGCTGATTGGCCTGCTGGCCGGTTGCGCCACCACTCCGCCGCCGGACGTGCGCCGCAACGCGCGCCTGGATCCGCAAGTCGGTGCTGCCGGCGCCACCCAGACCGCCGCCGAGCAGGCTGCCGATGGCAACGCCAACGCCAGTGCCAAGCCCAGTCCGGTGATCCGGCGCGGCAGCGGCACCATGATCAACCAGGGCGCCGCGTCCGCGCCGGCGCCCACGCTGGGCATGGCCAGCAGCGGCAGTGCCACCTTCAATTTCGAAGGCGAATCGGTGCAGGCGGTGGTCAAGGCGATCCTGGGCGACATGCTCGGCCAGAACTACGTCATCGCGCCCGGCGTGCAGGGCACCGTGACCTTGGCCACGCCCAATCCGGTGTCGCCCGCGCAGGCGCTGAACCTGCTGGAGATGGTGCTGGGCTGGAACAACGCCCGCATGGTATTCAGCGGTGGCCGCTACAACATCGTGCCGGCCGACCAGGCGTTGGCCGGCACCGTGGCGCCCAGCACCGCATCGCCCTCTGCCGCACGCGGTTTCGAGGTGCGCGTGGTGCCGCTGAAGTTCATTTCCGCCAGCGAAATGAAAAAGGTGCTGGAGCCGTACGCGCGCCCGAATGCCATCGTCGGCACCGACCCGGCGCGCAATGTGATCACCCTGGGCGGCACTCGCGCGGAGCTGGAAAACTATCTGCGCACCGTGCAGATCTTCGACGTGGACTGGTTGTCGGGCATGTCGGTGGGCGTGTTTCCGATCCAGTCCGGCAAGGCCGAAAAGGTCAGTGCGGATCTGGAAAAGGTGTTCGGCGAGCAGAGCAAGACCCCCAGCGCCGGCATGTTCCGTTTCATGCCGCTGGAAAACGCCAACGCGGTGCTGGTGATCACCCCGCAGCCGCGTTATCTGGATCAGATCCAGCAATGGCTGGACCGTATCGACAGCGCCGGTGGCGGCGTGCGGCTGTTCTCCTACGAGCTGAAGTACATCAAGGCCAAGGACCTGGCCGATCGGCTTTCGGAAGTGTTCGGTGGCCGCAGCAACGGTGGCGATTCCAATGCGTCGCTGGCGCCGGGGTCGGAAACCAGCGTGCTCGGTGGCACGCTCGGCAACCGCGACAGCAGCCTGGGCAGCAGCTCCGGCATGACCGGCGGCAGCATCGGCGACAGCAGCGATGGCAGTTCGTCGGGCAGCGGTTTCGGCACCAGCGGTAGCAGCAGTGGTGGTCTGGGTAACGGCAGCCTGCAGCTGTCGCCGCGCAGCAATGGCAACGGCGCGGTGACGCTGGAAGTGGCCGGCGACAAGGTGGGTGTCTCGGCGGTGGCCGAGACCAATACCTTGCTGGTGCGCTCCACGCCGCAGGCATGGAGCTCGATCCGCGACGTCATCGAGAAGCTCGACGTGATGCCGATGCAGGTGCATATCGAAGCGCAGGTAGCCGAGGTCAACCTGACGGGCCAGTTGAGCTATGGCGTCAATTGGTATTTCGAGAATGCGGTCAATGCGGCCACTGACTCGAATAGCAACGGCCCGGGCTTCGGTGGAGGTGCAGGACTTCCCAGTGCTGCAGGGCGCAATATCTGGGGCGATATTGCCGGCAAGGTCACTGGTGACGGGGTGGCGTGGAGCTTCCTCGGCAAGAATGCCGCCGCAATCATCACTGCGCTGGACAAGGTCACCGACGTGCGTCTGCTGCAGACCCCGTCGGTATTCGTGCGCAACAATGCCGAGGCCACGCTCAACGTCGGCTCGCGCATCGCCATCAACTCCACCTCGATCAATACCGGCATCGGTGTGGATAGCAGCTATTCGTCGGTGCAGTACATCGATACCGGTGTGATCCTCAAGGTGCGCCCGCGTGTCACCAAGGACGGCATGGTGTTCCTGGATATCGTGCAGGAGGTCAGCAGCCCGGGCGATCGACCGACCGCGTGCTTGTCTGCAACCGCCACCATCAACGCGGCCGCCTGTAATGTCGACATCAATACGCGCCGGGTCAAGACCGAGGCCGCCGTGCAGAGCGGCGACACCATCATGTTGGCCGGCTTGATCGACGACAGCACCACCAATGGAAGCAATGGCGTGCCGTTCCTGAGCAAGTTGCCGGTGGTCGGTGCGCTGTTCGGCACCAAGAGCCGCACCAGCAACCGCCGCGAAGTCATCGTGCTGATCACCCCGTCGATCGTGCGCAACCCGCAGGAAGCGCGCAATCTCACCGACGAATATGGCCAGAAATTCAAGGCCATGGAACCTCTGAAACCCAGCCAGAAGCCGCAATGAGTGCAGCGCTGCCGGTCGTGCTGGTGCCGGTGGGCACCGACGACGAGGCGCTGGATGCGTGTCTGGGCGCATTGGATGCGGCCACGCCTGCAGGAACACGCGTGTGGCTGGCCGATGATGCGCAGGCCGGCCCGCGCGGGCGCGCAGTGATCGAACATTGGCTGGCACGCACGCCATTGCAGGCGCATTACACCCGTCGCCAGCGCATGCTGGGCGAGGTGGCGCATCTGGACGAAATGCTCAGCGCCTGCGGCGATGCCGACGTGGTGGTGCTGGGGTTGGATGCTTGCCCGTTGCCGGGGTGGTTGCGGCAGCTGACCGCGTGTTTTGCACGCGACGCCGCGATCGCCACCGCCACGCCATGGAGCAATGTGGGCGAGGCCTGCAGCTGGCCGCGGCTGGGCGAACTCAACCCGATGCCGGATTCATCCGAGCGGCTTGCGGCTGCCTGTGCCGCGATGCCGCCGCTGCACCCGGAACTGCCGTCGGCGATCGGGCATGCGGTGCTGTTGCGCGGAACGGCGCGGCGCAAGGCCGGTGGCCTGGACGCCAGCAGTTACGGCTCCTGGTACGCGGCGCTGGTGGATCTGAGCCTGCGCATGGGTGGGCTGGGCTGGCGTAACGTGCTGTGCGACACCGCCTTCGTTGCCTCCCCGCACGAGGGCCGCCCGGCCGAAGGCGACGTGGACGCGCTGGCTACCCGCTGGCCGGCCTGGCATGCGCGCCTGGCCAATTTCCTCATGCACGACCCGTTGCGCGCGCAGCGCGACCAGCTGACGCAACTCCTGGCGCACCTCCCGCCACCGGACCTGCAACGCGCGTTGTTCGACGCCTAGCGTCGCCGCCGGAACGACCTGCCCACCGCCAGGCACGGTGATCGTCCGCAATCTACATGGATCACGCAGGCACGACGACGTTCGTTATCCGATCATGCGCACATGGCAACTGCAGGTTCCACTCCGCTGCAGCCTCGCTGCTCTCGCGATCGCACGTGTCGCATGACCGGATCGATGTCGTGATGCCTGCATCAGGCGAAAGGCGGAACCACCGCCCAATCAGCAGCCGTGCCCCGTCGATGCCGCCGGCACGTCACCGATGCGTTCTGGCCGAAAACGTCATCCGGCCTATCAAGCAGCTTCGAATCTGCTGTTGATGACACCGAGGTGGCAGCAAAGCCGCACACACCACGAACGCAGCAATGCGGCACGCTCTTCAACGATTCCCAATTCCCAATTCCCAATTCCCAGTTCCCAATTCCCAGTTCCCAATTCCCAGTTCCCAATTCCCAGTTCCCAATTCCCAGTTCCCAATTCCCAGTTCCCGATTCCCGCCCCTAAAAAGCAGACCGCGTCGGCGCCTCGGTCCGCACCACCACATCCAATGCGTCGTGGCGCCAGGATTCGATATCCAGTTCCACCGCGCGGCCGTCTTCGGCAAAGCTGATCCGCTGCAGCCGAAAACACGGCGTGCCGGGCGTGGACTGCAGCAGCATCGCCTGTGTCGCGTCCAATCCGGCAGGATGCATCGACAGCTGCGCGCGGCTCAGGAACAGTCCCAGCCGCTGGTTGAACACGCTGGACAGCGACCCTGCCAGATCGTGTTCGAGCAGGCCCGGCGCCCAGTCCGCAAGCACCACATTCGTTTCCAGCAGCACTGCGCGGCGGTCGATCCAGCGCCGACGTTGCAGGACGAACACCTCGTCGTACGGGCTGTCCAGTCGCAACGCCGCGGCGTAAGCCGCGCCCGCGACCTGCCGGGTGGCGCTCAATAATTCAGTGCGCGGCTTGCGTCCTTGCGCCGCCACGTACTGCATGAAGCCGGCGATGCTGGTGGGGTCGTAGCGCACGCGCGGCGCGCTGACGAACCAGCCGCGGCGGTTTTCGCGATAGATGCGGCCTTCGGCTTCAAGCTGCTGCAGCGCTTCGCGCAGCGTGATGCGGGTGCAGGAAAATCGCTCGGCCAACGCGCGTTCCACCGGCAGGCGTTGATCCGGTCCCCATTCGCCGGCAGAGATTTGTGCGGAGATCGCTTCGGTGATGGTGTGTTGGCGCGACACGCTCATGCGGCGAACCGCAGGCGGAAGACGCAGGGCGTGAGCAAGGCAATGAGGTGGCAGGCGTGCATGTTGCGATGGTAAAGAAGAACGCGCGCACAAACCGCGACCGGCTTAGCGTGCGACGGCCAGGTTCTGTTTCTGTTGGGTTTTCCAGCTATGCCAGCCGTACACCGCAAGCGCCACGAAGCCTGCGTAGAGCAGGGCAGTAGGGTACAGCCCCTTGCTGATGAAGACGCCGACGTAGACGCAGTCGAGCACGATCCACAATACCCAGTTGGCGATGCGCTTGCGTGCTGCCCACACGCTGGCCACCAGGCTGAAACTGGCCAGCGCCGCGTCCAGCCACGGCAGCACCGCATCGGTGCGGTAATGCATATAGGCGCCGAGCGCCGCAGCGAACGCCGCGCCGATGCCCAGCGAAAGCCAGCGTTCGGCGGACGGCATCGGCAGCGGGCGTATCCGCGTGTCTGCAGCGTTGCCGGGTTGCCAGTGCCACCATCCGTAGAGCTGGGTCAGCACGTAGACCCCTTGCAGCAGCATGTCCGAGTACAGCTTCCACTGGTAGAACAGCCACGCATACAACGCCACCGCCACGATGCCCACCGGCCAGCACCAGCGAATGCGCCGCGCGGTGAGCCACACGCCCAGCAGGTTGATCACGACAGCGATGGATTCGAGCAGCGACATGCGGTACCTGGTGCGTGATAGGTCAACGTGTTGCGGCGTAGGAGGCGTTGGGACGACGGTGCATACAGTTCAGCCTTGGAACACGGCACCTCGTCGTCCACGAGCACAATCCGCAGGCGAGCTGGCAGCGCCGGTGACCGGCTGTCGACGCTGCCCGACAGCGCATTCCCCGTCATTCCTGTGCATGCACGGCAGGGCGCGCAATGTGTGCCTACAGTGCAGGTTAGAAATCCACCTGCACCGTCAGCCGTACGGTGCGCGGCGCACCGGGGAACAGATACGCATCGCCCTGATATTCGCCGGAATCGCGCCAATAGCGCTTGTCGAACACGTTGTCCACGTTCACGCGCCAGGTGGTCGCCAGCCCGCCCAGCGCCGTGGCGTAGCGGGCACCCAGGTTGGCGACGGTGTAGGCCGGCACGCTGGCGTTGCCGAGGCGGTCGGCAAACTTGCGCCCGCTGTATTGCACACCGCCCAGCAGGGCCAGACCATCGATACCGGGCACGCTGTAATCGGCCTGCACGCTGGCGCGCAGCTTGGGCACGTTGATCGCCTGATGGCCTTCGTACTCGGCAATGTCGGTGTCCTCTGCACGCGCGCGGATTGCCGCGACGCTGGCGAACAGACGCAGCTGCCGGGTCGCCGCACCGTCGGCAGATAGCTCCAGGCCGCGGTTGTGCAGGCGGCCCTGCTGCACATAGAGCAGACCGCCATCGGCCTGCGGTTGGGTGAACTGATAGGCCTGGCGGATGTCGAACAGTGCCGCGCCCAGACGCAGGCCCTGCAGGTCGATCTTTGCGCCGGTTTCCAGTTGGTACGCATTGGTGGGCGGCAGGATCTGGTCGGCGTTGTCGGCAAACCACGGCGCCGTGCCGCCGGCCGCCAGGCTCTTGGCGTAGCTGGCATACAGCGACATGTTCTGCTGCGGTTTGAACAGCAGCGCCGCCTGCGGCAGTACCGTGTCTTTGCGCGTGCGTCGCTCCAGCAGGCCGTCGCGATCGAAGCTGCGTTCGTCCAGTTGCACGTAGCGCGCGCCAAGCGACAGTTCCCACTGCGCGCCCAGGCCGATCCGGTCGGCCATGACCAGCGCGCGTTGGCGGCTGTCCAGACGGCGCTGCTTGGGGTCCAGCGCAACATCCGTCTGCGCAAAGACCTCCGGGTCGCGATCGATGCTGCCGCTGCCGACGAATTCGTTGACCGAACCAAAACGGTCGACGGTGCGGCGCAGCCACTCGCCGCCCATGCTCAGGTGTTGCTCCAGCGCGCCGGTCGCGACGTGGCCTTCGAGCGTGGCACGCAGCTGATCGTGTATGCGGGTGTCGTCGGGGCTGCGGTAATCGTAGATGTCGTATTCGCCCTGCGCGCTGAAGAAGTTCGGCGTGGCGATGTCGGCGCAACTTGCCGCGCCATAACAGCCCCAGGCGAATGCAGAGAAATCGTTGATCTTCGAGCGACTGCGCGATGCTTCGGCGGTGGCGCGCCAGTCGTCGTTGAACTGGTAGGCGTAACGCAGCTGCGCGTTGAGCGCATCCATTTCCACCGGCCGCGCCCACGGCTGGTAGCCGAGCAGGCGGTGCACATCGATATCGCGCGGTACCTGCGTGCCGCCCAGCAGTTGATAGCCGGGCACCGAGCGCTGTTGCCGGTGCTGATACTCCACGTCCAGCTGCAGCAGCGCCTGCGGGGTGATCTTCCAGTCGCCGGCCAGCGACAGGAAATTGCGGTAGCCGTCGGCGTGATCGACATAGCTGTCGATGTCTTCGCGTGCGGCGTTGACGCGTAAGCCCAGCGTGCGTTCGGCACCGAACCAGTCGCCCAGATCGGCGGCGACATAGCGCGAGCCCTGTTCGTCTGTGCCCAGGGTGACACTGCGCACGTGCTCGGGTCGCTTGGTGCGGTAGTCGATCAGTCCGGCCGGTTCGTTGACGCCCGATTGCAGCCCGGCCAGGCCCTTGAGCAGTTGCACCTGCTGTTTGTTTTCCAGTGCGATCGATTGTTCGCCCACCGCGCTCATGCCGTTGATGCGGTAACTGTTGGCGGCATTGAGCGAATAGCCGCGCACCACGAAGTTTTCGTAATAGCCGATCGGCGCATACGCATCGCCGGAAGAGGCATCGGCGCGCAAGACCTCGCTGAGTACGCGTGCCTGGCGATCAAGCAATTGCGCACGATCGATGATCGCGATCGAGGCGGGGGCGTCCAGCAGCCGGGTGGCGCCAAATCCGCTCAATGCCGTGCTGGTCTGCGCGCGCTCGCCACGCACGTTGACCGTGTCCAGTTCGACCGCATCGGCGCCGGGTTGTTGCTGCGCCAGTGCGGGGGCGCAGCACAATGCCAGTGCAAGCGCGAGCGGGCAGCGGGACAGCAGGGGGAAGGCAACGGACATTGGGCAGGACTCGACAGAGAAAGGAAAGTGCTCACGGCAGCCGGCGCGCACGTGCGTGCAGATGCGCGAGCAGGTGCTGGCCATCGGTGCTGGCGAACCAGTCCGCGTGGCCGAGCAGATAGCGGTGATAGGCGATATCGACATTGGCGGGCGAACGCGTGATGCCGGCGAAATATTCCATTTCGCTCAAGGCGAAGTCGGCATGAACGATCGGCAGCAGCGCAGCCAGGCGGTGCAAGTGGTTTGCGTCCAGTGGGCGATGCTGCGCGTAGCCCTCCAGCAGCGCGTCGAGCTGGTCGAGCTCGGCCTGCGCGCGTGCGCCGGTGTCCAGCCGCAACCAGGGGATGAGGTTGCGTTCGATCGCGGTGGCCAGATCGAATAGCGCGCTGCTGCAATCGCTCAATCCGAAATCGAAGATGGCGCTGACGCGGGTGGCTCCGTCGGTGGTGTCCCACAGCAGGTTGGACGCATGCCAATCGCCGTGGGTCCACAGCGGCGGTAGCGCGCCTGGCGCAGACAGCAGCGGCCACGCCTGCGCATGCCAGGGCAGCAGGTGGGTGGCCAGATCGTCTGGCCAGGGGCGGTCCTGAAGGGCTGCTGCAAGGTGCGGCCGCGTTGGCAAGGCATCGTGCAACGCCTGCAGGGGGTCTGCCTGGGCAAACAATCGCAGATTGGCGACCAGCACGCTGGTGGAGCGTGCCGGCGCATCGAAACCCTGGGCCGCGCAATGCAGCTGCGCCAACGCGGCGCCGGCCGCCCGCGCATGCGCAACATCGGAGAACGGTGTCCATGACAATGCATCGCGGTAGAGGTCGTGCCCCGCACCCACCCGCTGCACTTCGTACACCCAATCGGCGTGCGCCAGCGCAGTGCGGCCCCGGGCGTCGTGCAGCACCTCCACCACCGGCGCGCCGGCCCAGCGCAGGTGGGCCATGAAGCTGTGTTCCTCGCGCAGCGCGGCTACGCTGCGCACGCTGCAGTGGTGGCGTTTGACGATGACCGGGCCGCTTGCAGTGTCCACGCAGGCCGCTGCCGAGAACGGGCGCGCGCTATGCCAGCGCACCGCAGTGAGGTGGCCCACCGCCGCAAACCGCTGCAGCACGCGATGGATTTCATCGGTGGTCAGTACTGGCCAGTCCGGCAATGCCAGTTCCAGGCTCATGCCATGCACCTGATGCGGCACGTTCATGGCCTGACTCCCGACGGGCGCGGCAACCGTGCTGCGCCGGTGAGTGGTATAGACCAGGTTATCGGGAGTAAGGCGGCGGACGCGGCGCGCGCGCCGGCAAGAACAAGAACGGCGCTGCCGGGCCGTTGTCGCATCGCATCCGCCATCAGGTCGCGGCGATGCAAGCAATGAAAAGGCAGCGCGAAACCGCAAGGTCGCTAACCGTCATCTCAACAATCAGGTGTGGGAGTGCACCAAAAGCAACCTGCAACCCGGCTGGCGATCAGGTGCAGCGGGCGACGCGCTCTGACGCAGATGTACTCCTGGTACATGCATCGCGTGCTGCCCGCGCTTGCCTGGCTGCGCAGTCGGTTTGCCGGTTGCACAAAAGTGTGGCAACGGAAACCGCGTGCGGCTCCGGGCGCGCAGTATGCGCCTTGCGGCGGTGGGTCGCCATGCTGCAAGGCGCGTTCGCGCCCGGGCACTGCGTGCAAGCGGAAGCGTGGCGCAGTTCCAATCGCGTCCGGACGTCGGCGCGATGCGGCCGCGGCAGCGCCTGTCGCGCAGCGAGCGTCGGCCAATCCAAGATGGCGCTGCGCCGCTCCGGCACCGGATAATGGCCGGATGACTCCCGTCCAGATCGCCGCCGTCGTCGTCACTTATGAAAGCAGCAGCACCATCGATGCGTGCCTGTCGCGATTGCGCGCGGCCGAGGGCATCAGCGAGATCCGCGTGGTCGACAACGCTTCCAGCGACGACACCCTGGAAGTGGTGCAGCGTCATGCCCTGGCCGATGCGCGGCTGCATTTCATCGCCAATCCCGACAACCCTGGTTTTGCGACTGCCTGCAACCAGGGCGCGCGCGATTCGCAGGCACCCTGGCTGGTCTTCATCAACCCGGACCTGATGGTCGCGCGCGATACCTTGCTACAGCTGTACGACCGGGCAGCGGGACATCCGGCGGTGTTGCTGGGGGTGGAGCAGGTGGATGAGCAGGGGCGCCCGGATGCGGCCGTGCGCCGCCGCGACCCTGACTTCGCCGCGATGCTGCGCGCGCCGCGCGCCGCCGCCAATCTGGCGGTGGCGGCCGATCCGTCGCGCGCCTTGCAGCCGGTGGATGCCATTTCCGGGGCGTTGATGCTGATGCAGCGCAGCCTGTTCGACCGGCTGGGCGGCTGGGACGGCAATTACCGGCTGCATGCTGAAGACCTGGATCTGTGCCGGCGCGCCCGCCAGGCCGGTGCCCTGGTGGCGGTGGCCAACGATCTTCAAGTGCTCCACGTACGCGGAGTCTCCAGCCGCGCGCGGCCGTTCTTTGTGGAGTGGCACAAACATCGTGGATTGTGGCGCTATTTTCGTAAATTCGAGGCCGATCGACGCGGGCTGCCGACGCGGCTTGGCGTGTGGCTTGCGATCTGGATCCACGCAGTGGCCCAGGTGCCGCGTTTGTTGCAAAACAAATGAGTTGGATCGCGTTAAATTTGTGATAAGTCGGTGATGGGGCGCCGGCCGCAACTGTGATACGTTTCGCCCCGAAGTGTGATCAACCCTAGCTTCCTGTCCCTTCCGGGTCCCCCATCAGGAATCGTGCAATGTCTTTACAGAACGACCCGCAAAGGCGGGTACGTCGGTCGTGCGCTACCCCGCTGCAGTCCAGTTCGATTGCCTCGCCGTGTCATCCCAATCCAACCCAACCGCGTGCGCTGTCGGTCCTGGCATCGGCGCTTGCACTGAGCTGTGTGCTGGCCGCATTGCCGGGCACCGCATTGGCCGGTGCGTGGACCCAGCCGCAGGGCGATACCCTGGTGATCGTCAAGGCGCTGCATAGCGATGGCCGCGGGTGGTTCGACGACAGCCACCACCGCACGACCTTCGGCGACGGCCAGCAGTTCGATGGCAATGGCCGCAGCCGTCAGGACCAGCTCAACGTCTACGTCGAGCATGGTCTGACCGAAAAGCTCAGCTTCATCGGCAACTTCTATTTCAACGACGTGGGTTTCAGCAACCACGATGCCGTCAACGGCCGTCAGCAAACCACGACGACCGGTTTTGCCGATCAGGAAATCGGCTTGCGCTATGCGTTGCCGAGCGCGCAGAACGATGTCTGGCGCAGTGCCGTGCAGGCCCTGGTGAGCATCCCCGCGTATGGGCGCAGCAAGACCTACCACCCGAACAATCCTTCTGCCAATTCCGACCCTGCGCTTGGCCTGGGCGACTATGGCCTTGAGCTGCGCTACAGCCGCGGCCGTGGCTACACGCTGGGCGGCCGCAACGGCTATGTCGATCTGGGGGGTGCGGTCCGCCTGCGCGGAAGCGCGGCGTCCGACGAACTGCGGGTAGACGCGTCCACAGGTCTGAGTCTGACCCCGAGTTGGCTGCTGTTGGGCGAACTCAATGTGATCCAGGGGTTGGGCAACGGGCGTGGCAACTTCGATGTTGCCGGTAGCGGTGGCGGCGTGGGCTTCGTCGCCACCGGCACCAACTACGATCTCACCAAGTTGCAGTTGTCCACGCTGTACACGGCGCCGGGTGGCAGCCAATGGCAGGTGGGGTATCAGCAGCCGGTGATGGGGCGCAACACCGGTGCCGCGGGCGGGCCATTCGTGGCCGCCTGGTGGCGTTTCTGAGGGGCCGCACATGACGGTCACCTGCGAAACGGACGCGCTGGGACGAGCACCGGACATCGGCCGCGAACGCGGTCTGCTGGGTCGTGCGCTGGTGTCGGCAGGCGTCATCACCGATGAACAGCTGCGCTCGGCGCTGGCCTTGCAGCAACGCTGGAATTCGCGCCTTGGCGATGTGATCCTGGCCCAGCGCGGCGTGCCGGCGCAGCGGTTCTACGCCATCGTTGCCGCGCACTTCGGGCTGCAATTCATCGATCTGGTGCAGCAGCCGCCGGATCCTGCGCTGCTCACCCCCGGCGATCTGGATAGCTACGCGCAGCGCCTGGTGTTGCCGTGGCGGCGCGAGGACGGTGTGCTGGTGCTGGCGGTAGCCGATCCGGATCCGGCCTTGTTCGCCTGGGCACGTGCCCATTACGGCGAAGACGTGCGCTTTGTCGGTACCGCCAAGTTCGACATCATCTGGAGCCTGCAGCGCTATGCCGACGAGCAGCTCACCGACAACGCGCTGAACCTGCTTGCGGCGCATGCGCCGACGTATTCGGCACGCCAGGTCATCACGCGCGGGCAGAAGTTCGCGTTGTGGGCGTTGGCGGCGGTGATGCTGGCGACGTTGGTGCTGTTCCCGGTGCCGGCCCTGATTGCCGTCAACGTGCTGGTGGCGCTGGGCTTTCTGGCCACCTTCGGGTTGAAGTTGCTGCTGGTGTGGTTCGGCTCGCGCCATCGCATCGACATCAAGGTCACCGAAGACGAGGTGGCCGCGCTGCGCGACGACGACCTGCCGGTCTATACCGTGCTGGTGCCGATGTACAAGGAGCCGGAAGTCCTGCCGATCCTGGCCAACGCGCTGCGCAAGCTGGATTACCCGATCAGCAAGCTGGACGTGAAGCTGGTCCTGGAAGCGGACGACATCGACACCATCGAAGCGGCCAAGAAACTCGGCCTGGAAGCGTTCTTCGAAATCATCCGGGTGCCGCCGTCGCAGCCCAAGACCAAGCCCAAGGCCTGCAACTACGCACTGCATTTTGCGCGTGGGCAGCTGCTTACCATTTACGACGCCGAAGACAAGCCCGAGCCGGACCAGCTCAAGCGCGTGGTGGCGGCATTCCGCAAGGCCGAAAAGGATGTGGTGTGCATCCAGGCGCGGCTGAACTACTACAACGCCGACGAAAACTGGCTGACGCGGATGTTCACGCTGGAGTACACGCTCTGGTTCGACTTCTACCTGCCGGCGCTGGAATACCTGCGCATTCCGATTCCGTTGGGTGGCACCTCCAATCACTTCCGTCTGGACGTATTGCGCCAGGTGCGCGCGTGGGATCCGTACAACGTCACCGAAGACGCCGATCTGGGCGTGCGGCTGATCCAGAACGGATACCGCGTCAACGTGGTCAATTCCACCACCTTCGAAGAAGCCAACGTCAGCATTCCCAACTGGATCCGGCAGCGGTCGCGCTGGCTCAAGGGCTATATGCAGACCTGGCTGGTGCACATGCGCGACCCGGTGCATCTGTATCGCAGCACCGGCTTCAAGGGATTTTGGGGGTTCCAGTTCTTCATCGGCGGCGGTTTTTTCACCGCATTGGGCGTGCCGGTGCTCTGGGCGTTGTACGCGGCGTGGGCGCTGACCGGCACCACGATGTTCGAGCGCTTCTTCCCGCCGTGGCTGGCGGGGGTCTCGCTGGTCAATCTGCTGCTGGCCAATGCGTTCTTCATCTACATCACGCTGGTTGCAGCGTTCAAGCGCGACTACTTCAAGCTGGCGCCGTACGCACTGACGGTGCCGTTCTACTGGGCGTTGCAGTCGATCGCCGCCTACAAGGGTCTCTGGCAGCTGATCCACAATCCGTTCTATTGGGAGAAGACCACGCATGGCATCAGCAAGCATTCGGAAAACGAGCGCCGCGCCGCACTCGAAGAGTGAGCCGGTTGCGCAGCGTCGCGAGAGCGGGCTGCCGGCGTTTCTCATCGCCGTGGTGGCGCTGTCGCTGCTGAGCCAGCCGCTGCTGGTGCAGTCGGTGGCCACGACGCCCGCGCTTGCGCCGGACATCGGCGTGCCGGCGACCGGGTTGCTGGCGTGGGCGGTCGATCTCACCTTGCATCGCTGGAATCTGCCGTTCCAGGTCTGGCCATGTGTCGCGGTTGCTGCGAACGCGCTGTTCCTGTCGCTGCTGTGGCGCGATCTGGCTGGCGTGTTCGGGCGCGGCTGGGCCAGTGCGCTGACGCTGCTGGTGGGCTGCAACCCGCTGTTCCTGCTGCCGATCGCTGCCGGCGGCAGCCAGGCAGTGGGGTTGCTGGCCTTCTACGGTTTGTGCCGCACCTTGCGCCGCTTGCAGGCGCCAGTGGAAGCCTTCACCTATCTGCGCATTGCGGGCTGGTTGTGCATTTTGCTGTGCCTGGGTCTGCAGACGCTGGCGCTGTCGACAATGGTCGCGCCGTGGCTGCTGCTGGTCATGCCGCCGCAGATGCTGCGCAAGGCACCAGGCTCGTTCTATCTGGTGTGCTATCTGCCGTTCGCATTCCTGGTCGGCATGTGGGCCTACGTGAATCTGGTCGTGTTCAATGCGCCGTGGCCGACGCTGTCCAGCATTGCCCAGGCGTCGCATCCGTTGCCGTTGCCACTGGCCGGCCATGCCGACGGCTGGTTGCCGGCGGTCCGCTGGGGTGTGGCGGCCGTGGCGTGCTTCCCGGTGCTTGCGCTGGTGGCGCGTGCGCGCAGCGGTGCGTTGGCGCGTGGCGTGGTGGCCAGTGCCGGCACCGTGGTCTGCGCGGCTGCGTTGTCGTTCGCGTTCGGCTGGGCTGGCTTCGATGCCCTGCTGCTGTTGTGGGTGCCGGCGGCGTTGTTGCTGCGTGCGCTGCACCCCGACCAGCGCGGCCAGGCGGCCGGATTGCTGGTGTTGGGCCTGGTGGGTGCGATCTGGGCACAACCGCAGGGTTGGGGTAGCTGGATGCGTGCCGCAGCGCCCGACGAACAGGCCCTGATGCAGGGCGAGGCCGTTGTCATGACGACGCCGGTATCGTTGCCGGTGCGTGCGGCGGCCGCTCCCGCTACGCAGGAGGCTGGGGTGATGCAGCCGGCGATGGCCCAGAGCGCTGCGGTGGCCCCGGCTGCAACGGCATCTGCCGACACTGCCGAGCCGGCCAACCCGGCAGCGGTCACGGCGGTGCCGCAGGACAAGAACAGTGCATCCTTGCGTGCGACGGCGTGCTCCCGGCACGCGGCGCCGCCGAATGCCGAGGTGTCTGCTGCATGTTCAAGCGCGTTCTAAGCGTCGCAACGTTGATCGGCGTGTGTCTGCTGGCAAACGGCTGCAATGCCGCCGCGCCGACCTGGATGGGCGCCAACGTCAAGGTGTCCGCCAACGCCCCGTGGGAAAGTCAGGCTGCAGCGCAGTCGCTGGACGCACTGGCCAAGACGGGGGCCAGCAAGGCGTTGCTGGTCGCGTTCGTGTGGCAGGCCAACCCGCAGTCCAACGACCCGGTGCTGGGCAGCGACAGCAGTGTGGACGCCATGCGCGCTGCGTTGCGGCAAAGCCTGCAGGCTGGATTGCAGCCGACGCTCAAGGTGCATGTCTGGATTCCGGGACACTGGGCCGGCGATGCCGCGCCCACCAACCCGGCGGCGTGGTTTGCGGCCTACCAGCAGGCATTGCTGCCATTGGCCAGGTTGGCCCAGGACGAACACGCCGAAGCGTTGGTGATCGGCACCGAGTTGCGCAAGTTGCAGGACGCGCCGCAATGGCCAGCGTTGGTCGCGGCAGTGCGCAAGGTCTACCACGGAAAACTGTTGTACGTGGCCGACGGCATGGAGCATGCCGAGAGCTTCCGTTACTGGTCGTTGTTCGATGCGGTGGGCACCAGCCTGTATCCGCGCCTGTCCGAAGCTGCCGACGCACGCAGCGCTGAAATGACCGCCGCGGCGCAACGCCTGCAGCAGTTGGGTCAGCGCGTGGGCAAGCCGGTGTGGGTGGCCGAGCTGGGGTTGCGTTCGGCGCGCGGTAGTCTGGCGGCGCCGTGGGAAAGCCCGGAGCAGCGCACGGCCGCCGTCGATACGCGTCTGCAGCTGCAGGTGTTGCAGCAGTGGCGCAAGGTACTGCAGGCGCATGGCGTGGAAGGCATTGCGCTGTGGTGCTGGTATACCGACCCCAAGGCCGGCGGCCCGGGCGACAGCGATTTCACCGTGCAGGGCAAGCCGGCGCAGCAGGTGCTGGCGCGCTGAGGGCGACTGGCGAACAGCTGCGTTCGTCGCGGCGGCGGGGTGCGGCCAGTGCCCGGAATCGCCAGAACCCGCTTGCACGCTTGGGCTTCTGGCGCCGGCCACGTCACGCGATGCAGGCTCGCTCTGGTCGCCGGTCGCGCTAGATCGCGCTGCACGTGCATGGCGTGCGCCTGTGCTGTGCGTCAGACGGGCGCAGCTGCACGTACTGGCGTCACGTTGCATGCCTTCCGACGTGCTCCTTCCGCCAGCGGCTGCGCTGCGCAGAATGGGTTGAAACGCGCTGGCCCAGCTTGGCAATCGCGGCTGTCTGCCTGACGACACAGGTGCGCTGCGTTCTCACGCGGCTTGCGCACTGCACGCGCTGTCATCGCCGCCAAGGGCATAATCCGGCGGCATGATCATCCATTCGCTGCTCGACACCGACCTGTACAAATTCACCATGATGCAGGCAGTGCTGCACCAGCACCCGGCAGCGCAGGTGGATTACCGCTTCAAGTGCCGCACCCCCGGCGTGGATCTGGCGCAGTTCGTCGATGAGATCTCGCGCGAGATCGACGCGCTGTGCCGGTTGCGGCTGCGCGAGGACGAAGTGGATTACCTGCGCAGCCTGCGCTTCATCAAGCCGGACTTCGCCGACTTCCTGGCGCTGTTCCATCTGGATCGCAAGTATCTGAGCCTGACCGCATCGGCCACCCATCCGGGCGAGATCGAGCTGACCATCCGTGGCCCCTGGCTGCACACCATCCTGTTCGAGGTGCCGCTGCTGGCGATCATCAACGAGGTGTGGTTTCGCAATACCTCCGAGCCGGATTTCGAAGAGGGCCGCAGCCGCCTGCGTGAGAAGGTGGCGAGCCTGCGCAGCATGCCGGCCGGCTGCAAGATCGCCGACTACGGCACCCGGCGGCGCTACTCGCGGCAATGGCATGGCGAGTTGCTGCCGCTGCTGCGCGATGGCCTGGGCGAACAGTTCGTCGGCACCAGCAACGTGTATTTCGCCAAGCAGTACGGGCTGACCCCGCTGGGCACGATGGCGCACGAGTATCTGCAGGCGTTCCAGGCGTTGGGGCCGCGGCTGCGCGATTCGCAGGTGGCGGCGCTGGAATCGTGGGCGCGCGAATACCGTGGCGATCTGGGCATTGCGTTGTCGGACGTGGTCGGGCTGGATGCGTTCCTGCGCGATTTCGATCTGTATTTCTGCAAGTTGTTCGATGGCATGCGCCACGATTCGGGTGACCCGTTCGAATGGGGCGAGCGCGTCATCGCGCATCTGGAAGCGCACCGCGTCGATCCCCGGACCAAGGTGCTGGTGTTCAGCGACGGGCTCAATATCGACAAGGTGATGCGGCTGTACCAGCACTTCCACACGCGCTGCCGGCTGGCCTTCGGGGTGGGCACCAGCCTGACCAACGATCTGGGGCCGACGCCGCTGCAGATCGTGATCAAGATGGTCCGCTGCAATGGCCAGCCGGTGGCCAAGCTCAGCGACTCGCCCGGCAAGAGCATGTGCGAGGACATCGGGTATCTGCGCTATCTGCGCGACGTGTTCGGACTGCCGCCGATGGCAGAGGGATGATCGTTCGGGGCGATGCCGGCGGGGACTGACTGGCGGGCGTAGCCACCCGCTACAGAAATTCCCTACACGCTGTCGGGGAATGCCCGAAAAAAGTGAGACGCAGCTCTCGATTCGAGGATGGCGGCCGCTAACATGTCATCACACATGCATCACATCGGGTGCATGCGTCGCATGTGACGGCCCTTTTTCCTTGCGAAGTCTGTTGAATGAGCGCACTCGACCCGCTGCCGCTATACCGCACGCGCAGTTGCTCCCGGCAATGGCTGGGGTTTGTGCGCGCGATGGCCGAGGAGTTCGGCGCCGAGTTGCCCGAGGACGATCTGGCCCTGTTGATGGCGCGAATCGGCCACCGCTTCGCACGCGAACAGCGGCTTGCGCCGTGCGCCACGCTGGACGACGCGCAGCTCGCGGCAAATGCGGTCTGGGACCGCTGCGATTGGGGCCAGTGCGTGTTGGAGGAGTACACCGACCATGTGCAGATCCGGCACGCGGGGGCGCCGTTGAGCGTCGCGCTGAATGGCGCCGCGTGGAGCGATGGGTTTTTGCAGGGTGTCTACGAGGGGTGGTTTCAGCAACTGGGGATGCTGGCGGGTCTGGCGGTGCAGAGCGTGCCGAGCGACACCGTCGATCTGCGCCGCCTGGTGTTGGCGCGCACGGCATGAGCATGTCTGATCGGGCAAGGAGAGTGTGATGACAGCAAGGAAGGGCAAGGACGCACCCCAACATGACGATGTGTCGGGCCTGTTCGCGCGTTTGGGGACGCCGGCCAGCCAGGGGTACCACGATTTCGCCTACACCCAGCTGTCGCCGCGCACCTGCAGCCTGCCGCAGGCCGGTGCGCCTGTAGCGGTCGAACCGATCACCGTTGCGCCCGATGCCGTGCAGCCGCCGGTGGCGGTTGCCGCGCCGACGCCGAACTTGGGCATGCCGGCCGCCGTACCGGCGCCAGAGCGTTCGCTGCAACCCGTCGTGACGGCAGCAGACCCGGTGCCGGATGCGCTCGCCCCGCTGCGCAAATTGCGTCAGCTCGACGAACCTGCGCCGCGCGGCGTGCAGCCGGCCGATCGGCCGGCGCAGACGCCGTTGGAGCGCTTGTTCCAGCGCCTGTTGCAGGCCGATGCGCGCAGCTGCGCGCAAAGCCCGCTCAAGCGCCTGCGCTCGCGTTGACCTGTTGCCCGTTGTTTCCCGCTGCAGGCGCCGGTGCGCTTGTCGCTTGTTGTGCCGCACGCCGCCATGCCTGAAGGACGATTGATGACCGCTGCCAACCGCCATTGCGCATCACCGCTGCCGACGCTGGCGACCTGGGCGCTGTGGTTGCTGGGTGCGTTGCTGCTGGTGTTCGTGGTGGCCGTGCCGATGGATGTGACGCAGCAGCTGGTGTTTTCCGGCGTGTTGTTCGCGGTGGCGCTGGCGGTGCGCAACCGCGGCGGGCGGGTGGTCATCCTGATGATGATGGGGATGTCGCTGGCGGTGTCGTGCCGCTACATCTGGTGGCGCATGACCCAGACCATGGGCGTGGGCAGCGCGGTGGATTTCATCCTCGGCCTGGGCCTGCTTGGCGCCGAGCTGTATGCCTTCGTGATCCTGGTGCTGGGCTATTTCCAGGTGCTGTGGCCGCTCAACCGCAAGCCGGTGCCGTTGCCGGCCGACCAGCGCCTGTGGCCCAGCGTGGACGTGTTCATCCCGACCTACAACGAGCCGCTGTCGGTGGTGCGCACCACCGTGCTGGCGGCCAGCGTGATCGATTGGCCGGCCGGCAAGATCACCATCCATTTGCTGGACGACGGCCGTCGCGACGAGTTTCGCGCGTTCTGCGCCGAGGTCGGCATCAACTACGTCACCCGCACCAACAACGCGCATGCCAAGGCCGGCAACATCAATGCCGCGTTGAAGAAGTGCAGTGGCGATTATGTGGCCATCTTCGATTGCGACCACATTCCCACCCGCAGTTTTCTGCAGGTGGCGATGGGCTGGTTCCTGCACGACACCAAGCTGGCACTGGTGCAGATGCCGCACTATTTCTTTTCGCCGGACCCGTTCGAACGCAACCTGGACACGCATGGCAAGGTGCCCAACGAAGGCGAGTTGTTCTACGGCCTGCTGCAGGATGGCAACGACCAGTGGAATGCCACGTTCTTCTGTGGCTCGTGTGCGGTGATCAAGCGTACCGCGCTGGAAGAAGTGGGCGGCGTGGCGGTGGAAACGGTCACCGAAGATGCGCACACCGCGCTCAAACTGCAGCGCCGCGGTTACCGCACCGCCTACCTGGCCGTGCCGCAGGCTGCGGGTCTGGCCACCGAAAGCCTGTCCGGCCACGTGGCGCAGCGCATCCGCTGGGCGCGCGGCATGGCGCAGATCGCACGCATCGACAACCCCTTGCTGGGGCGCGGGCTCAAACTGTCGCAGCGGCTGTGCTACCTCAACGCGATGCTGCACTTCTTCTATGGTTTGCCGCGCATCATCTATCTGACTGCGCCGCTGGCCTATCTGTTCTTCGGCGCGCATGTGATCCAGGCCTCGGCGTTGATGATCCTGGCCTACGCCTTGCCGCACATCCTGCAGGCCAACCTGACCAACCTGCGCGTGCAGAGCCGCTTCCGCCATTTGCTGTGGAACGAGGTCTACGAAACCACGCTGGCCTGGTACATCTTCCGTCCCACGCTGGTGGCCCTGCTCAATCCCAAACTCGGCAAGTTCAACGTCACTCCCAAGGGTGGGCTGGTGTCGCGCAGCTATTTCGACGCGCAGATCGCCAAGCCGTATCTGTTCCTGTTGTTGCTCAACGTGGTGGGCGTGGTGGCTGGGGTGCTGCGGTTGATCTATGTGGGTGGCAGCGGCGAGCAGCAGACCATCTGGTTCAACCTGGCCTGGACGCTCTACAACATGGTGCTGCTGGGCGCCACGATTGCCACCGCCAGCGAAACGCGCCAGGTGCGCAGCGCACACCGTGTGCCGCTGGATGTGCCGGTCACCCTGTATCTGCCCGACGGCGGTGTGCTGCCGAGTCGCTCGGTGAATTTTTCCACGGGCGGCATGGCGATCACGCTCGCGCAGCCACAGCCGATCGAGCCGGGTCTGCCGGTGCAGATCGGCCTGAGCCACCGTGGCGTGGAGCAGACCTTGCCGGCGGTGGTGCGCCAGGATCGCGATGGACAGGTCAGCATCCAGTTCACGCAGATGTCGATGGAACAGGAGCGCTGGCTGGTGGCGTCGACCTTCGCGCGCGCCGACATCTGGCTGTCGCAGTGGGGCCAGCACGACCGCGATGCGTTCTGGCGCTCGATGGGCCAGGTGTTGGAAGCCAGTGCACGCGGATTCGGGCGACTGGGCGGGCATATCGTGGACAGCGCGCGGCAGGGCTTTCGTCCGAGGCGCCCGGTGGATCTGGAGTCGTGAGTGTGATGCGTGGTGTTTCCCTTTCCTTTACCAAGATGCCGCTGATGCGGATATTCCCGGCTGTGTTGAGCTGTGCGTTGACCTTGCTGGCAGGCCTGGCCCAGGCGCAGCCCATGCCTGCAACGCCATCTGCGCAGGCAGGCAGCCAGATGCAGGCAGTCACCCCAGCGCAGGTGCCCGTCGCCTTCGCAGCGGCACCGTTGCCAGGCGGCAGCACGCGTGCGGCAACACTGCGCGAGCTGGGCATCGATTACGAAATCACCTTGCGCGGGGTGCAGGGCAGCGCCGGCGTGCCCTTCAGCGTGCGCAGCGATGAGATCGTCACCGCGGCCACGTTGAATCTCAAATACAGCTACTCGCCCTCGCTGTTGCCCGACCTGTCGCACCTCAAGGTCACCATCAACGGCGTCACCGTGGCCACGCTGCCCACCGACAAGGCCAACGCCGGCAAGTTGCTCTCGGCCGATCTGCCGATCGACCCGCGCCTGGTCACCGATTACAACCAGCTCAACCTGCAGTTGATCGGCCACTACACGCGCGATTGCGAAGATCCCGACCACAGCAGCCTGTGGGCGAATGTGGATGCGGCCACCAGCCTGTCGCTGACCACCACGCCGCTGGCCTTGGCCAACAATCTGGCGTTGCTGCCGGTGCCGTTCTTCGATGTACGCGACACGCGCCGGCTGGAATTGCCGTTTTATTTCCCGCAGCGCCCGGACACGGCCACGTTGCAGGCGGCCGGCACGGTGGCCTCGTGGTTCGGTAGCCTGGCCGGCTACCGTGGCGCGGTGTTCCCGGCCTCCACCGAGGCCTTGCCGGCGTCCGGGAATGCGGTCGTCTTCGCTACGCCCGGCACCTTGCCCGCGCAATTTGCGACCGCCGACAGCGGCGTGGCCGACATCCGCGGCCCCACCGTGGCCGTGCTGGCCAACCCGAACGATCGCAACGGCAAGCTGCTGCTGGTGCTCGGCCGCAACAGCGAAGACCTGCAGCGTGCCGCCACCGCGCTGGCCTTGCGCGCACCGTTGACCGGTGCGGTGGCCCGCATCGGCGACATCAGCGCGCCTGCGCCGCGGCGGCCCTACGACGCGCCCAACTGGGTGTCGAGCGAGAGTCCGGTACGCTTCGGCGATCTGGTCACCCAGCCCAGCCAGCTCAACGTCACCGGCTATCACCCCGACCTGATCCGAGTCGGCCTGCAACTGCCGCCGGACCTGTTCGTGTGGGAACGCGACGGCATCCCGGTTGCGTTGAACTACCGCTACACGCTGCCGGAGCAGGACAACAAATCCGCGCTCAATGTCAGCATCAACGAATCGTTCGTGACCACGCTGCCGCTGACCGGTCGCCCATTCGCTCAATCCACGCCGATGCGCTGGTGGAACAGCCTGGGGACGCGCGGCAGCATGCCGGTGCATCAGGACCTGACACTGCCGGTGGGTGCGTTTTCGGCCAACAGTCAACTGCGCTTCCATTTCTTCTTCGATCGCCCGCGGGGCGAAGCGTGCAAGAACACCTTCCCGGATGTGTCCGGTGCCATCGATGCCGACTCCACCATCGACCTGAGCGGCTTCCACCACTACATGGCGATGCCGAACCTGGCGGCGTTCGCCAATGCCGGCTACCCGTTCACGCGCCTGGCGGACTTGTCCGAATCCACCATCGTGCTGCCCAACAATCCCGGCGATCAGGACCTGAGCAATGTGCTGACCCTGCTCGGGCATTTCGGAGCTTCCACCGGTTACCCGGCGCTGCATGCGCAGATCATCGGCGCCGGCGCAGTGCAGCAGCATGCAGGCCGCGATCTGTTGCTGCTCGGTAGCGCCGAATCGCAACCGTTGTTCAAGCAGTGGCGCGCGCATCTGCCGATCGGCCAGGACGGGCGGGCGACCCGCTTTGCGCTGACCGACTGGCTGTTCGAACGATTGCCGCGCTTTCTCTCCTTCGATGCGCGCCGCACCGACCTGCCCACCACCGCCGAGATCGCCCTGCAGCCGCAGCCGGACGACGTCCTGCTGATGGGCTTCGAGTCGCCACTGGCAGCCGGCCGCAGCGTGGTCGCCTTCCAGACCGAAGACCCGGCCAACATGAGCCGCCTGTTCGATGCCTGGTTCGACCCGACCCTGCTCAAGGATTTCCAGGGCAGCGTGGTGGTGCTGCAGCAGAACAAAGTCACCAGTCTGGTCGGCAACCAGACCTATTACGTGGGGCATCTGCCGCTGCCGACCTGGCTGCGCTGGTATTTCTCGCACCACCCGGTGTGGCTGGCCCTTACCGTGGTGCTGCTGGCGTTGTTGCTGGCCCTGGCCGCACGCGTGCTGCTGCGCAGGCACACCGCCGAGCGCCTCAACGACGGTGGCGGTGCATGAGCGCGCACGCACATACCGGTGGCATGACGCGCCGTCGCCTGCTGCATGCAGGCGCATTGGCCGGCGTGGCCGCGCTGCTGCCGGCAGCCGCGCTGGCGGCGCCCAGCCAGTGCGGGCCGTGGCCGCTGTGGAGCGCCTTTGTCGACAAGCACATCCAGCCCGATGGGCGGGTGGTGGATTTTCTCAATCCCGATCAACGCTCCACCTCCGAAGGGCAGTCGTATGCGCTGTTCTTCGCATTGGTCAACAACGACCAGGTGCTGTTCGACAAGGTGCTGAGCTGGACCCGCCACAACCTGTGCGGCGGCCGCCCGGATCTCCACCTGCCGGCATGGCTGTGGGGCCGCGATGGCAGCGGCGCCTGGCGCGTGCTGGACGCCAACACTGCCAGCGATGGCGAGTTGTGGATTGCCTATGCGCTGCTGGAAGCCGGACGGTTGTGGAGCCGCCCGGGCTACCTCAAGGCCGGCCAGCAGATGCTGCAGCTGATCCGCACCCAGGAAGTGGCCACGCTGCCCGGGCTGGGCCCGATGATGCTGCCGGGCCGCACCGGTTTCGTCGACAACGGGCGCTGGACGCTCAATCCCAGCTATCTGCCGATCCAGGTGCTGCGTCGTTGCGCCAATGCCGACCCCAAGGGCCCATGGGCTGCCATTGCCGCCAACAGCGCGCGCCTGCTGCGTGACAGCGCGCCGGTGGGGTTTGCCCCGGATTGGACGGTGTGGGACGGCAAGACCTTCAATGCCGATCCCAAGCGCGGCAATGTCGGCAGTTACGACGCCATCCGCGTGTACCTGTGGGCCGGCATGCTGGACGCTGGCGAGCCGCTGCGCGCGCGATTGCTGAAGGACCTGTCCGGACCGGCCGACCTGCTCGCCGCGCAGCAGACGCCGGCCGAAAAGATCGACACCGCGCGCGGTGTGGGCACCGGCGCCCTGCCGGTGGGATTTTCTGCGGCGTTGCTGCCGTACCTGAGCGCACTGGGCAAGCCCGCGCTGCTCAAGGCGCAGGCGCAGCGGGTGCCCGCCGCCACGCAACCGGCCGCCGCTGCATTGCCGTATTTCGAACGCACGCTGGCCCTGTTCGGACAGGGATGGCTTGAGAACCGCTACCGCTTCGCCGCAGACGGGCGCCTGTTGCCCGCCTGGAGAACCCCTGCATGTGCCGCAACGACCTGAAGCCGTTCTACCTCGCCGGCATGCTCGCGCTGTGCCTGCTCGCCGCACCGGCAGCGCACGCGCAGACCAGCGCCGCCCAGCAGCTGGTGGAGCAGGGCAATTACTGGCACGACCAGGGTCGCGACGATCTGGCCGCCGACACCTGGAAGAAGCTGCTCGGCATCGACCCGGACCAACCCGACGCATTGCTCGGCCTGGCCCAGATCGATCTGGCGCAGGGGCGCCAGTCCGAAGCGCGCAAGCGGCTGCAGCAACTCGAAGGCGCGCATCCGCAATCGCCGCAGGCGCAGCGCCTGCGCGTGGCGATCGGCGCGCGCGGTAGCAGCAACGCGGGCGAAGATTCCAATCTGCGCAATGCACGTCGTGCCGCCTCTGCCGGGCGCTATGTGGAAGCGGCGCGCAGTTACGAAGCAGCCTTCGCCGGCAAGTCGCCGCCGCCGAACCTGGCGCTGGAGTACTACCAATCGCTGGCCGGCACCCCCACCGGTTGGGAGCGCGCCCGCGACGGCCTGCGACGCCTGCAATCCAGCGACCCGGGCAATCCGTCCGTGCAGCTGGCGCTGGCGCAGGTCCTCAGTTACCGCGAACCCACCCGCCGCGACGGCATTGCGCAATTGCGCACGCTTGCCCAGCGCGCGGACGTGGGTGGGCCGGCACGCAGCAGCTGGCGCCAGGCGCTGCTGTGGCTCAACACCGGCATGGCCGATGCGCCGCTATACCAAGCGTTTCTTGCCGGTACCCCGAACGATGCCGAAGTGGCCGCCAAACTCGGCCAGCTGCGCGCGCAACGCACTGCCGCGGCCGCGCCGGCCGATCCCAACGGCGTGCTGCTGGGCGAAGGCTTTCGCGCGTTGAGCGCCAACAATCTGAGCGCCGCCGAACAACGCTTTACCCAGGTCTTGCGTGCACGTGCGCGCGACCCCGAAGCGCTCGGCGGCCTGGGCTCGGTACGTCTGCGTCAGCAGCGTTTTGCCGAGGCGCAGGAACTGCTGCGACCGGCCGCGGCCAGCAACGGCAAATGGAAAAGCGCGCTGGAGAGTGCCCGTTACTGGCAGCAGCTGCAGCAGGCCGAAGCGGCGCGCGCGCGCGGCGATCTGGCGCAGGCGCGCCAGCTGGTAGAGCAGGCGGTGCAGCTGCTGCCCAACGAGCCGGCCGGACACGTGGCGCTGGGTGACGTGCAGGCCGCCGGCGACCCGGTGGCTGCCGAAGCCAGCTATCGCAAAGCCTTGTCGCGCGAGGCCGACAATGCCGGCGCGTTGCAGGGCCTGGTCGGGCTGTACAGCCGCCAGGGCCGTCTGCAGGAAGCCAGCGCCTTGTTCGACCGGCTGCCAGCGGCCGAGCGCGCCAAGTCCGGTGGCCAAGCCTTGCTGCGCTCCAACGTGCAGCGCGCCCGTGCGCGTCAGTTTCTGGATGGCGGCGATGCGGTCAGCGCGCAAACCGAACTGGAAGCGGCCATGGTCGAACGCCCCGGCGATGCCTGGATCCGTCTCGACCTGGCGCGCCTGTACCAACAGGCTGGCCGCCCGGATCAGGCGCGCAGCGTGATGGACGGCCTGCTCGCGGTCCATGGCGACCAACCCGAGGCGCTGCACGCCAATGCGCTGCTGGCGCAGGAAAGCGGCGACTGGCAGGGCGCCTACGACAGTCTGGACCGCATTCCAGCTGCGGCACGCACGCCGGCGATGGCTCAGCTGCGCGCCACCGCCTGGATCGAATTGCAGGCGCGTCAGGCGCGGCAGCTGGTTGCGCAGGGCCGGGTGGGCGAGGCGCAGCAGTTGCTGGCGCGTACCGAAACGGCGCTGGGCAATCAGCTCGACGATCCGCAACTGCTGGCCGCCCTGGCCGGCGCGCATGCCGACGCCGGCAACACCCAGCGCGCGCTGGTGCTGGCCCAGCGGCTGGTCACCGGCGCCAACCCGCGCACCGAAGACCGCCTGCAATACGCCAGCGTGCTGCTGCGCGCGCATCAGGACGCCGAGCTCTCGGCGGTGTTGCGTCAGCTGCAGGCCACCACCCTGACCCCGGAGCAGCTGCGCCGCTACCAAGGCCTGCGCAGCGCCTACACGCTGCGGCAGGTGGATGCATTGCGTGAGCTCGGCAATCTGGAAGGCGCCTACGACGCGTTGTCGCCAATACTGGCCCAGCAGCCGGACAACCGCGATGCACAGGCCGCGCTCGCGCGGTTGTACGCGGCCGCCGGCGAGCACCGCCAGGCGCTGGCGATCTACCAGCAGCTCCTGCAACGTCAGCCCAGCGATCTGGACACGCTCACCGCAGCGGCCAACAGCGCCGCCGCGCAATCGGACCTGCGCAATGCAGAGAGCTATCTGCAACGCGCGTTGGCGCAGGCACCGGAGTCGCCGGAGGTGCTCGCGGCCGCCGGCCGCGTGTATCGCAGTGCCGGCAAGAACCGCAAGGCCGAGCAGTATTTCCGTGCAGCGCTGGCCGCGCAGCAACGTCAGGCCGGGCAGCTCGACAATGGCCTGGCGTCTGCACGTGGCCTGGCCGTCGCCGCCGCATCCGCTCGCCCGCTCAACCCATTCTCCGGCATGACCGGCGCCATGCCGCGTGCGCCGGCGGTGCTGTCCGAACGCATGGACGCCGGCAGCGCCTACACCGATGTCGCAACCGCGCCTGTCGCATCCATCGCGCCGCTCGCCATGCAGCCCAGCGTCGTACCTGTCGCGCCTGCCGCACCCGTCAATGCTGCCGCCGACATCAGGAGCGACGCGTTGCCGCAACCGGTGCGCGCCAGCACCGTGCCTTCCACGTTGCCTGCGCCCGGCAGCCGCTTGCGCGCTTCCTCGCATGGCACGCTGCCGCCTGTGTCGGGCAGCGATCTGCAGCCGCGCAGCAACCTCGCGCAAGCACTGCCTGCGCGCAGCAGCGGCAACAGCGTGCTCGACGAACTGCGCGCCGTGCAGGCGGAAAACAGCGGCGGCCTTGCCGGCGGCGCGCTGTATCGCGCACGCGACGGCGAAGACGGCCTGGGCCGTCTGGACGACATCGAAATGCCGGTGCAGGCCGAATTCGCAGTCGGCGAGGGCAAGCTCGGTGTCACGCTGACACCAACCGTGGTGGATGCCGGCACGCTCGGCACCGACTACGCCACCGCAAGCCGCTTCGGCACCGGACCGCAAAGCGCCATCGGCGATGCGCTGGCCGCAAACCGTGGCCCGATCGACACGCTGGTCGATTCGCCGGTGTATCAGCTGCTCGCCACCGAAGGCGATACCGCCGCCACGCGCGAACGCCTGCGCCGCTACAGCTTGAATACCGGCCTGTTCAATGCACTGCTGGTGGAGCACAACAACAGCAATGCCGCTGCGCTGACGGCGCTGGCCAACGAGCCGCTGCCGGCCTACCTGCTCAGCATCAACGCCTCCACCACGCCGATTGCGCAGCTGGCTCGCGACATCCTGGGCAATGCCGCGCTCAGCGAACAGCTGGGTGCAGGCGATGCGGCCGCATTGCGCGCGTTGGCCGGCAGCACGGCCGCCGCGCAGCAGACGCCGACCGGCCTGGTCGACACGCTCAATGCCATGGCCGCCAGCGGCAACGGCAGCCGCCGGCTCAGCCAGGACGACACCGGCGTGGGCGTCGGCGTGCGGTATCGCAATGGCGGTTTCAGTGCCGACGTGGGCAGCACGCCGATCGGGTTCCAGGAGCACAACCTCATCGGTGGCGTGGGCTATCGCGGCGAGCTCGGTGACACCGTCAGCTGGTCGGCCGAGGCCTCGCGGCGTGCAGTCACCGATAGCGTGCTGTCGTTTGCCGGTGCGCAGGACGCGCGCAGCGGGCGCGAATGGGGCGGTGTGACCAGCACCGGTCTTTCGCTGTCGGCCACTGCCGACAACGGCCTGCTCGGCGGCTACGCCAACCTTGCCGCGCACCGCCTGCAGGGCAACCACGTGGCCGACAACGACCATCGCCAGGTCGACCTGGGCTTCTACGTGCATGCCTTGGAGACCGAGCATCAATCGCTCACCGCCGGCGTCAATCTGACCACCATGCAGTACGACAAGAATCTCAGCGGCTTCACTTACGGGCACGGTGGCTACTTCAGCCCGCAGGACTATGTGGACCTGGGGTTCCCGGTGCACTGGAGCGGGCGCACGGCCGGGCAGACGGTGAACTGGAAGGTCGACGCCAGCGTCGGTGTGCAGCATTTCAGCACCGAGGCCTCGCCGTATTTCCCTACCGACCCGACCCTGCAACAGGCCGCCTACGACGCCGCATCGCTGGCCGCGCTGCTCGGTCTGGTCAATCGCTACACCGACCCGGTGTATGCGGGCGAAAGCCGCACCGGCGTGTCCTACAACCTCAGTGGCGCGGCCGAATGGCAGGTGGCCCCGCAGCTGTTTCTGGGCGGGCGGCTGACCTTCAACAATGCACGCGACTACAACCAGTTCAGCAGCAACCTTTACCTGCGTTTCGTGATGGATCGCCTGGGCGCTGCGCTGGGGCGTGCACCGCAGGTGCTGACCTCGACGTATGCGGCGGAGCATTGAGGTGACGGCAAACCTGGTGCCTCGCTCCGAAGGCGCGCAGCAGGGGCTGCAGCGGATGCGCGCAGGCGACGGGATGCCGCGCGTGCATGGGTCCGCATGCTCGCGTGCGACGTGGTGTGCATCGCCGCCACGCTGCAGGGACCGCCTGGCCTGCGCGCCACCACGCGGCAGCAGATAAACGAACGGCGCCTTCCGGCGCCGTTCGCATTGCATCCCATCACGCGTTCGGCGCTTACGGACGCACCTTGGTGGCGCACACGAAGACCGCTGCCTGTTGCACGCGGCTGATCACGCCCTGGCTCTGCAGCTCGCGCGCGTGTTCGTCCATGCAGGTCAGGTAACCCAGGCGGTTGCCGGCGTTCTGCGTCTTGCACAGGCTGCTTTCGGCAGACACGTTCGCGCCTGGAATCAGGCCGCCGGTTTCCACCGTCGGGACCAGGGTGTTGCAGGTGCCCAACTTGGCCGGCCCGGTGTTCAAGGTCCAACCGATGTCGGCAAACAGCGCCGGGGTCAGGTCGATGTTCACGTGCGCCTGCACTTCCGGCGTGTCGAAAGGTTCCATCAAGGCATTGGGCTGCAGATCGGTATCGAAGTGCGAGAACGTCGAACCACCGGCCACCACGCTGGGCGAGTACAGCCGCGTGCGGCCTGCGCTGTCGGTGCCCTGCAGCAGTTGCGGATCTTCGTACAGCGACGCAACCACCGCAGTGCTGCCCTTCAGGCGCGCGCCGTCGGCCTGCGAGACCATGATGGCGGGGATGGTGATGTCGGTGATCGGCGGTGCTGCGTTGCCCATCGTCTGTACACCGGCCGCGTTGTTGGCGACGATCACGCCCACCGCGCCGTTGAGCTGCGCATTCTTCACCTTGATCGCGAAGGCGCAGGTGCCGCGGTCGATCAGCGCCACCTTGCCGGCCACATCGGCCGCATTGACGAACGGGGTTTCGCAGCCATCGCTGGCCGATGCGGCCGCCACGCCGTCATTGACCGTTACCACCGAACGCGCCGGGAAATTGGCCGCGGTGGCCAGCGGACCGAAGCTGGCAAAGCCCACTTCGAACTTGCCCGCAGCGCTGGCCGGTGCGGTGACGCGCAGCAGCGTGCGTGGATCCAGGATCAGCGCCGCCTCGCGGTTCACGCGCGTCCCGGCCCAAACCGTACGGCCGGGCGTGCGCATCGCTTCGGCACGCAGGGCGTTGGTCATGGTCGGGTCGTCGAAGCGCTTGTTCTGGACGTTGTCGTAGGCCTGCGAGGTGTAGACGTCGGTCAGGCCGCTCCCCGAACCCAGCACGCCGGTGGTCTTGTTGAGAAAGCCCGCCGCGCCCAGACCGTGGCCGATCTCATGCATCACCACGTTGAGGAAGTTGATCTGGCCTTCGGGCGTCTTGCCGTCCAGGCCCAGATACCAGCCCGAACCGGCCAGGCAATCGTCCTTGCCCAGGTCGCCGTTGAACTGCGAAAACACGTCGGCCGGATCGGCCGGATCCGGCACCAGGTCCTGCCCGGCGATCGCATCGCCCAGCGCGGACGGATACAGCGTATCGGCCTTGGCGCCGGGGAAGTTGTTGACGATCCAGTTCGGGCCGGCCTGGCCCAGCGTGCCGCCGGTGGCGGTACAGGTCAGCCGTGCGAACGAGGCATACACCTTGATCTCGACATTGCTCTGCAGCACCGCGCCCCACAGGTCCATGGCGTACTGGTATGCGATGCGGCGTTGCTCGCCGATCGTGCGGCCCGGGTTGCCGCCCAGCGGTGCGGCAGCGGTCGGGTCGTTCAAACCGACCACGGTGCCGGCATCGCCATTGATCAGCGTGACATTGGCTGCCCGGGCGTGCAGCGGTGCCAATGCGGCCGCCACGGCCAGGGACAACAGCAACAAGGGCTTATTCATGCGGCAGCGCTCCGTGCTCGGCGTGGGTGGGTTGGGTGGTGTCGGCGTCGTCGCTGTGTTCGATGACGATGCGTCCATCGGCCTGGCGGGTTGCCGTCAGCGAACTCATTTGGGTGGCCGGCAACTTGCGCGCCACGGTGCCATTGGGCAGGCGCCGCTCGGTCGCGCGCGCGGCCGCTTCGGTCTGCGGAACCGAGCTGCGTGCGGCGCTGCTGCGTGCTGCGGAGGCCGCTGCAGCCGCCTGCTGATCCAGTGCCGCGCTCTCGGCGTCGGTCAGCGGGCGCAATTTGCCGGTGGCAGGGTCGATACCGACCTTGGAACTGCTGGTAGCTGCTTCCTGCGCTGCAGCGATCGCCGGCAGGCATGCGACACACAACACACCGGACAGCATCCATCCGGGCTTGCGAAAGCTCATCATCGTTGGGGTTTCCTTGGGTCCAACAGGGGAAAAAACGCCGTGCTGACACCGGCGCTCGGGAGAATCCTTCCATTTCAGTCTGTTCATGACTGAATCATGAATCCGTGATTCGTGTCAATCTTTTGACACATTCGCCGTCGAATGCGAAGCGGCAACCTGAAAAAGTTATCGGCAGGGTTGCAGTCTGGGAGTTCACCCCAGGCATCGTCGCCAAGGCGCCTGCGCACGTCGTGGCCAGCGCTCGGCACGCCCGGGCGCCACTCGTACACTGGCCGGTCTGGGCGTCGTTCGGTCATCCGTTGCCGGCGCCGCCAGCCACCAGCCACCAGCCAACCCAGCGCCAGGCCACCATGCACGCCGTCATCTACCACAATCCCGGTTGCGGAACCTCCCGCAATACCCTTGCCCTGATCCGCCACACCGGCATCGAACCGCAGATTGTCGATTACCTGCAGCATCCGCCAAGCCGCCAGACACTGCAGGCGCTCATCGCCGCTGCCGGCATCACGGTCCGCCAGGCCATGCGCCAGAAAGGCACGCCCTATCTGGAACTGGGACTGGACGATCCCACCCTGGACGATGCGGCGTTGTTGAGCGCAATGCTCGCCCATCCGATCCTGATCAACCGCCCATTCGTCCAGACCACGCGCGGAACACGCCTGTGCCGCCCCTCCGAATTGGTGCTCGATCTGTTGCCGCCAGCCACGCACGGCTTCATCAAGGAAGACGGCGAACGCGTGCTGGACGAGGCCGGTCAACGCATTGGCCGCTGACATGTTTGAGCCGGTTCAACCGGCGCCAAGCCGGTGTTGCGCCATCACGCTGGCCGCAGCGCTGGCGATAGATGCAGTGCGCCTATTCACAGCGCGATGAACAAGCCTGCTGCACGTCCACTTGCGCATGCACGACACCTGCTGAGCGCGGCACAGCAGGCCGGCTGCACGCACCGTGCGCTGGCGCGAGCGTTGCCCGGTGCCGGCATGCACAACCCGCGGCAGCGACCGCTCGTACACTGCAGCGCCTGCGGACTATTGCACCGCCCGGCGCTTGTTCGCTACCGGCCGGCAGCCGCCCTAGAATCCACGCCACGATCGTCAGGAGCACCCGCATGATTCGCGAAATTATCCGCATGGGCGACAAGCGCCTGCTACGTGTGGCGCCACCGGTCAGCAACCTGGGCAGCGCCGAGTTGCACACGCTGGTGGCCGATATGTTCGAAACCATGGACGCTGCGCGTGGCGTCGGTCTGGCAGCACCGCAGATCGCGGTGGATCTGCAATTGATGGTGTTAGGTTTCGACGCCAGCGAGCGCTATCCGGAAGCGCCCGCAGTGCCGCGCACGGCCCTGGCCAACGCGCAGATCGAACCGCTGTCGGAAGAAATGGAAAACGGCTGGGAAGGCTGCCTGTCGATTCCCGGCCTGCGCGCAGTCATTCCACGCTATCGCTTCATTCGCTACCGCGGCTTCGCACCCGACGGCACTCCGATCGAGCGCGATGCCGAAGGTTTCCACGCACGCGTGGTGCAACACGAATACGACCATCTGGTCGGTCGCCTGTATCCCTCGCGCATCGAAAATTTCGACACATTCGGTTTCGAAGACGTGCTGTCTTACGACCTGTAGCAGGTCCTTCGTTGTGTCCAATGCGGCGTGGCTGCCGCCATGGACGGCAGCCACGTCCTGGACTGCGCCGCATTCAAGGCAATCATCAGCACGCTGCCTGGCGCGGTGCCTCGTCATTGCGGCACCGTTGGCGGCATGAATGTAGCAATCGACTCGCGTGATGGATGACGGCGTGTCTGGCGAGCGCATCGCACCCCCGCCCATGCCTCAGGCCGAAAACGCGTGTGGCTCGGCAGCAAATCCGACCGCCAAGGCGCCCTTGCCGACGTTGACCATGCCGGTCAGGCTCATCACGCTTTCCAGCAGTTCCACGCCGTGGGTTTGGCAGGCGCCCTGCAGTGCGGCATAGCCGGGCAGGGCATGCAGCTCGGCCAGCTCGCCGCCGTAGCCCACGCACACCGTTGGCGTCATCAGGCCGTCGCGAATCTTGCGCACGGTGAAGCCGAACAGCTTTTCGGCCGAAGGTTCGAAACCCTTGAGCTTGGCCACTGGCTCGGTAACGCCGCGGTAGGCGCGCAGCACCGGTTTGATGTCCAGCGCGCTGCCGAGCGCGGCGCCGATCAGGCCGACGCTGCGATCGCCCTTGGTGCGTGCACGTGCGCGCAGGTAATACAGATCGCGTGGAATCATGTAGCCATAGGTGTGCTCGGCCAGCTGTTCCAGGCGGGTACGGATGGCCGCCACGCTCTGGCCCTGGTCGCGCAGGCGGACTGCTTCCACGGCGGTGATGCCCTGGCCGGCGAACAGGTTGAGCGTGTCGATCACCCGTAGCGCGAACGGCGAGGTGTGGCCTGCGGCCTGCCGGATCGGCTTGTAGTCGTTGAGGATCGCGAAGCTGGCCTGCATCGCATTGTCGAAGATCTGGCTGCGGAGTTTGGAAATGGTCAGGCAGAACACATGGTCGTAGTCAATGACCAGTTGTTGCAGGAACAGATCGCGGATCTGGTTGACCGAAAACGGCGTGGTTTCCGCTTCGTGCCCGCGCTCGGCCACATGCGCCTGCAAAAAGCTCAGCGTGGCTTCCTCGTCGCGATGATCGGCCAGCACGGCCTCGCCGATACGCACGCTGATTGGCAGTACGATGATGTTGTGATGTTGGATGAAGTCCTGCGGCAGATCGCACGCGCTGTCCACCACGATTCCGATACGCATCGTCGCCCCCTCCGGCTGTTGCGTTGTCTGTAGTGCGAACGCTATCGCAAAACGGCCCCGCCGCGTAGGCCTGAGGTGGAGCGTGTTGCGGGCGCCGATCGCGCGGATGGCGACCGGACTGATGCAGGCCGGTGGCAGCGACGCCGCACTGCGTTGAAAGGCATTGCACGCGCAAGCGACGCCGCCGGCACGTGCGGACACGGGCGATGCGTATGTGGCTGTGCACCATTTACCGCCCCCACGCGCGGGCGTCTTTGGCGCGAAACCCGCCGCTACGCCCGTGTCCGGTGACCTAAGTGCTAGCCAGCGCACGCTCCAAGTGCAAGGTGGCGCCCGCTATCGCGCTTGGCCGGGTGACGCCGCCGGAATCGTTATAGCTCCCCGCGTGGCGCCGCTGCTACGGTCCGACCCGACTGCCGCACGGCAGGTCCCGACGACGCTGCACCAGCGCCGCCGCGCTGAATCATACGGAGAGTCACCATGCACAACTGCCCATCCAGCTCCCTTGTCCAGACGTGCGCCCAGGCGCCGACCACGCGGCGGCGCGCCTCGCGCTGGTGGACCGCGGCGCTTGCTTTCGGTCTGGTCGCACTCGCCCCGGCGGCGCTCGCCGGCCCGTACAAGATCTTTGGCAACCACTATGCGTGGGTGAACAATTTCAACGATCCCAACAACATCATCCAGGGCACGTTCGGCACCGGCAGTACGCCGGAGCTGACGGTCACCTTCAACTTCGCCGACTACAACCTCTACGGCTATCCGGCGATCGTGCGCGGCTGGCATTACAATTGGAATCCGACCACCGACACGCTGTTCCCCAAGCAGATCTCCTCGATCAGCTCGCTGCCATTCAAATTCAATTACAGCGCAGGCGGCACCAATCTGGCCGGTGATTTCGCTTACGACATCTTCTTTCGCTGGGACACCGCCAAGGGCAATCCGCAGCTGGAAGTGATGATCTGGGGCGACCACAATTCCTGGCCGGTCGGCACCGTGACCGCGACCAAGGTCATCACCGCGGGCGGGCGCACTTTCGATCTGTGGGAAGGCTTCAATTCCGGCGCCGGCTATTACGTCTACACCTTCATCCCGACCGGGACCGCCGGCCAGCCGACGCTGAAGACCAGCGGCAGCCTCAACGTGGATGCCAAGCCGTTCCTGACCTGGCTGCAGAACAACCGCGCCAAGGATGGCCGCTACAGCAACAGCATGTACCTGCATGCGGCCGAAGCGGGCTTTGAAGTGGTACGCGGCAATGGATGGGCCAAGGTCAGCGCGACCTTGGATGCGAAGTAAGCGCAGCCCCGCTGTATCGTGCGTGTCGGCGGTATCGGTCGGCACGCACACGGGTTTTTTCAACGTTGGACAAGTCGCCGCCTGTGCATTGTTCGAGCGACTGTCGGCGCAGCGCTGCGCACATGACAGCCACGTGCCGTGTGTGGCGCCTGTCGCCTCGATATCGGATTTCGGATGAGCTCACGTGAGCGATGTGCATGGATCACTGCGCCTGCGCCGCGCGTGGCCGCGGATGCGCTGGCGCGCACATCTGGAGCGGCGAACAACGCGCCGCTACGCGGGCAGTGCCGGCCCGAAGAACATCGGAACGGTTGAGCGCTGCATGCCGACGCCACCTACCAGCCGCGCGTGCCTGGCCACTGCGCGAATCGTGTGTTCGGACGTTGCTATAACGCCACCAGCTGGATGCTGTCGAACACGATTGCCGGGCTGAGGTAGCCGTTATCCGGGGAGCCGGAGGCAATGCCGATCTCGATGCGGTTGTTGCCGGCCTGCAAGGCCGAGGCAGGGATGTCCACTTCGTAAAGGGTATTGTTGCCGCGCACAGTGCCGCGCGTGATGCCGCGTGTCTTGGGTTGCGTGGGCGCGGCAGGCAGCGGGCCGTTCCAGCGTGCGTTCACGCTGATCTGCGGACGTGCGCCGCCCTGTGCCAACGGCACGAAGAGACGCAGGCGATAGCCGCGCACCTCGTTGGCGGGCAGGGTGAAGTCGATCCGGCTCGGGGTGTTGATGCCGCGCCACTGCACTGCCGGAAAGCTGCTCACGCTGCTCGATCCCACGGTGTAGGTCACCGCAGACCAGTGCATGCGCGCATCGGAAGGGTGCGCCCGCGGCAGCAGGTCCGCGTCGCTGAACCCCACCGGCGTGCCATCGGGAATGCCGATCTGCCACTTCACCGTGCCCGGCAAAACGACCGCCTGCAGTGCGGCGTGCGCAGTGGCACCGGCAGAAACCTCGATGTTGCGTTGTGCGACCTCCAGTTCGTTTTGGTAGAGCGTCATGCGATAGCTGCCCGGGCGAACACCCGTCACCTGGTAGTTCCCGCTGCCGTCGGCGGTGGCCCAGTACTGCGCCTGCGCGTTGCGCAGGCCGATGACGGCCGGCTGGCCCGGCAGCACGCCGCCGACGTGCCCACTCACGGTGCCGCGCCCGCTTGCCGGCAAATAACCGCTCAGGCCCAGCGTGGCATCGACGAACGCGGTGTCCAGCTGCGCACTCGACGGCAAGCTTCCATCGGTGAACAGCAGCCCGTACACCCCGTGCAGGCCGCCGCGAAAGGCTTCGGTCTGGGTGTGATCGGAATACATGTAGTTATAGAGCTCATGCGTCAGGCTGGTTTTTTGCGTCGCAATGTCCTTGAAGAACGGGCCGCCCGCGCTGCGCTCGCGGTTGCCCATCAGCATGAACACGGCAACGCCAGGGCCACTGACGCCATGCACCTGGTCGTCCATCATTCGACGTGCAGAATAGAACTTGGAGCTGGTGCGCCCATCCGGCAATAGAAAGACATCCTCACTTTCGATCGCTCTGCCGACATTGGAATCGGGCTCCTGCTGCGCATTGGGCAACTTGGACACGTTCAAGCGGGCGACGAAGCGCAATTCGCCCACTGGCAGCAAGGTGGGCGCATCGGTGGCCATGTAGATCGCGTTGCGGCCCTTGCGTGCGATGTAGTACTGGACCAAGTCGCCGGCCTTGGCCGACACCACGATCGTCCCGCCAACGATGCGTGCATCCACACTGGCACTGCCCAACCCCGAAGCGATGTGCGAGCCCTTCGATTCGGTGGTCTGCAGTTCGTTGTCGCGATAGCGCATCGACACGATGTCGCCATTTCGGGCATCGACCGCAAACACCAGCTCGGCGCCGCTGTCGACGATCACGCGGTTGCCGCTGCGGCTGATCCCGAAGTCGGCCAGTGCAGGTGCGCTGATGCCGGCATAGAGCAGCAGTGCACAGGCGAAGTAATGTCGAAGATTGCGAGGCATGCGGGTGAGCTGTCGGAAGCAAGGCATGGTGGCGATGCGTGCGCGCGATGCTAGGCCAGTACCGAAGACAGAGAATGTACGCACTGTTCGAAATTCCAGCGATCAAGGGGGAGTCGTTGGTTACCTGCGGGCATCGCTGACTGTCGCCGCAGTGGGCAACTGCAATACGCAGTTCCGGCATCGGCCATGGAGAGGCTACCAAAACCTCGAGAGCCTTTGTCGGTTGTCGGTTGTCGGTTGTCGGTTGTCGTGGACGGCGCACGGCCACCGCGCTGCACGAGCGGGACATGCCGCACGGCTCGGCGGCCGCCTCCGGCTTGGCGGTGACGCAGTCGCCTTGCCAGCTGCCTCTGCGACGCACCGGCGTCCTTGCACGGCTCAGCGCAGGGCATCCCGCGCCGAGGCGATGTCCGCCATCCATTGCGTGCGCTTGCCGATCACGAAGCGGTATCGCTTTCCGTCCTCCAGCCGCACTGCCAGCGATGTCGGCGCGATCGGCAGCAGGCCGAACAGGCGTGTCCAGCAGGACTGAATCGCCACGATCTGCGGCAAGGGCAGGCTCAGCGTCTGGCGCTGTACATTGAACGCGTGCGGCTGAAACAGCAGCGCATCGGCGGTGAGAATCAGACGCCCGCCCACCGCTTCCATCCCGCGCTGCAGATTGGCAGGTGCCTGGCGCAATACCGCCCGATCGATCGAACGCAAGCCGCTACCGTGGAAGAGCGAGCTCACGGTCGTGCAACGGCGAGGTGGGCACGCGGCATATGCCGTAGCAAGACGCCAAGGCGGCCAAGCGCTATCAAGAGCGAAACCGAAAACATGCGATAGGCCTAGTGGGAAACATCACGACAGCGAAGGCCGCCAGCAAGATGCGGCAGGACGCCATGACAGCACATCACCTGTGCACAGCAGCAAAGCGGTGAAGCGGTGCGCCGGTACCCGCTGTGCCGGCACACCAACGATGAAAGACCATGCTCAGGTGGCGCTTGAGCAACCCACCGCACGCTTACTTCAGATAGGCGCGCGGCAGCGGGCCGGCCTGCTGCATGTAGCGGTCGCGCAGCTCGCTCTGGCGCGATCGCATCGGCATGTCGCGGCCGCCCAGCCAGACCTGCTCGGCATAATGCGCCACATCCAGCGGGTCGCCTTCCCACAGCACCAGGTCGGCCTGCTTGCCGATCGCAATGCTGCCGATGCGATCGCCCACGCCGAAGATGTCTGCCGGCACACGGGTCAGGCCGGCCAGGCCGGCTTCCCATGGCAAGCCATTGGCGACCGCATTGCCGGCCAGCTGGCGCAGTTTGCGTGCGTTGTGCGAGGCATCGCCGTTTTGGGTAAAGCTGACCTCCACGCCGGCAGCGCGCAGACGTGCGGCGTTTTCCAGCGTCGCGCCAATCTGGTCGAAGGTCGATGGCAGGTCCGCCAGCGCGTCGACCAACACCGGGACCTTGGCCTGCGCCAGTTGCGGCGCAAGCTTCCAGGCTTCGGCGCCGCCGGCAATGGCAATGCGCACCTTTTCGCGCTGCGCCCAGCGCAACAGCTGGCGGATGTCGGCTGCGCGTTCCACCTGCACCACGATGCGACCCTGGCCGGCCAGGTAGTTTGCCAGTACACCGCGTCCAACCGGGGTCAGTAGCGCATGCGGCGAATCGGCCGGGATACGCCCGCGTGCTTCGGCAACCAGTTGATCCAGCAACATCCATTGCGCGGCGCGCGAGCTGCCGGTGAGGTCGGACGCCGCCGCTCCGATGCGAAGAAACAAGGCATGCGGGCCGACCGGATCCGGGCTGCCATCCAGCCGCACGATGCCGCCCTGGCCGGCAATGAAGGCGCCACTGGCGGTCGCCCCCAACGCGGTGAAGCCGATGCCCTCCACGCGCGCCACCGGCACCAGCACCGAATCGGGGTTGTAGGCCAGGGTGACGTCGAATTCCGGGCGCATCGGTTGATCGGCCAGCTTGACGCCGCTGTCCACGGTGCTTTCTTCGCCGGAGACTTCTTCGATACCGATTTCGGTAATGCCGCCGAACAATGCCGGCGTCAGTGGGCGGCCGTTTGCTTCGACCACGCGGCCGTCGTTGGGTACTGCCAGGTTGCGGCCGATGGCGCGAATCACGCCGCCCTGCACCAGCACGTCGGTGTTCTGCAGGGTGCCTTGCGCGGTGGCAGTGTGCACGGTGGCGCCGCGAATCAGCACCTGCTGCGCGAAGGCCGGCAATGCCAGCGTGGCCATCACCAATGCCGCGATCGCGCGCAACCGCGGGGGCATGTGCGTGACGCGGCTCATCGTGCCACCTCCTGGCCGAGCATGAAGTCCGACACCGGCTGCAGTGCGCGGTTGTGCCGGTCGTAGACCTGCGCGCCGTCGATATACACCTGCTCGGCCAGCGCATACGAACTGAGAGGGTTGCCGTTCCAGACCACCACATCGCCCATCTTGCCCGGCTCCAGTGCGCCGGTCTGCTGCTCGATCCCGAGCGCCTTGGCGGCATTGCTGGTGAGCCAGCGGATGGCGCGCTCCGGCGGGATCTCCATGCCACTGCGACGCGCGTTGGCGATCACCTTGGCGGCCTCCTGGTTGAGTCGTTGGATGCCTTCTTCCGAATCCGAATGCACGATGGCGCAGCTGTTGGCCGGGCGATCGACCAGTGCGATGTTTTCCTGGATGCCGTCGAAGGCTTCCATCTTGAAGCCCCACCAGTCGGCCCACAGCGCGCCGCAGACGTTGTCCTGCGCCAGGCGGTCGGCCAGCTTGTAGGCCTCCACGCCGTGATGGAAGGCGGCGATGTGGAAGCCGAATTCCTTGGACAGATCCAGCATCGTCGCCATCTCATCGGCGCGGTAGCAGTGGATGTGCACGCGGATGTCGCCGTTGATGGCACCGGCCAGTGTGTCGAGCTTGAGATCGCGCTTGCCGCCGGCATCGCCACTGCTGTCGTTGTCGCCGCCGCGGCTCCACCAATGGCGCTTTTTGGCGGTTTTCTTTTTCGGCGCGTTCTTCTGCAGATACTCGGCCGCGTCGATGAACGCAGCGCGGTAACCGGCCACGTTGCCCATGCGCGTGCCGGGGCCACCTTTCTGGCCGTACACGCGTTTGGGGTTTTCGCCGCAGGCCATCTTCAGGCCCCATGGTGCACCGGGGAATTTCATGCCCTGATAGGTGGTGGAAGCAACGTTCTTGAGCGTGACGCCGCGCCCGCCGATCAGATTGGCCGAGCCCGGCAACACCTGCAGCGAGGTGATGCCGCCGGCCAGCGCAGTGCCGAAGCCGGGATCCTGCGGCCAGATCGAATGCTCGGCCCACACGTTGGGCGTCACCGGTGCGGTCATCTCGTTGCCGTCGCTATGCGCGCTGACGCCCGGGCTGGGATACACGCCCAGATGCGAGTGCACATCGATGATGCCGGGCGTCACCCACTTGCCGGTGCCGTCGATACGGCGCACGTCAGCGGGCGCCTGGAGCGCCTTGCCCACCGCAGCCACCTTGCCGTCGCGCAGCAACACGTCGGCATCGTCCAGCCGCTCGCCGGTGCCGGTGAGCACGGTGGCGTGCTGGATCAGCACCGGAGCGGACGCGAGCGCGCGATAGGTGCTGGGGTAGGGATCTTGCACGAAGCGCGATGCCGCCGATGCCGCAGACGCAGGCCCGCACAGCACCGCCGCGCCCAGCGCGGCGAACAGGATGGAACGCATGGATTTCCCCGGTAACACGAAAACGTCAGCCGCCAACCTAGTCGTCGGCGGCGTGCTTGCCAAGTGCTGGAGGTCGAGAGCGGCGGGCTCATCACATGCACCCGTGCATGCTATGCCGAATTCGTCAGGGGATGTGCCGATGATTGCCAAAACAGAGCGCAACAAGCAGGCCGATGTGGTGTTGGCTTTCTGGGAGCTTGCCGGCGCGGCGCGCTGGTTCACGCACAACGACGCCTTCGATGCCAATTTTCGCCAACACTTCAGCGAGCAGCATTTTGCCGCCGCACGGGGTGAGTACGCGCAGTGGATGGCACGCGCCGAAGATGCACTGGCCTTGCTGATCCTGCTGGATCAATTTCCACGCAATGCGTTTCGCGGCAGTGCGCATGCCTATGCCACCGATGGCCTGGCACTGCGGTACGCCAAACAGGCGCTCGCCAGCGGCTTCGATCAACAGGTGTCGGCGCAACTGCGTCTGTTTTTCTATCTGCCCTTCGAGCATGCCGAACACGCCGATGAGCAGGCGCGCGCGGTGCAGCTGATCACTGCACTGGGCGATGCACAGACCACCCACTGGGCGCTGGAGCATCAGCGCATCATTGAGCGCTTTGGCCGGTTCCCGCACCGCAATGCGGTGCTGGGACGTGAGACCACGGCAGAAGAGCAGCAGTTTCTGGATGAGGGTGGATTTGCCGGTTGAAGACCTGCATCGGCCATCTGCATGCCGATGATCGAGGTCTGCCGTGCAGCGTGGGTAACGACGCTGCTGCAGCCGGGCACAGGTGGGCATCGCAACGCAGAAGATGCCGCCCTGCGCATGCCGCACCGGGCAGCGTGCAAGCAGTCAACACCGATCAGCAGCCGCCCGGCAATGCTTCCGACCGCCAGCTGGCGCCTTCGCCGAGCAGCAGAGAAAACCCGTAACTTTCGTAGCCGCTTTCGGCCAGCACGAAATCGAGCGTGCCGTTGCCGGCGATATCCCCGAACTGCAGCAGATGCGTGCGCAGCGGCAGGTCTTCGCAATCGTCGCAGCCGCTGGCAGCGTGACCCTTGCGGAACTGCCAACGGCTGCCGTCATGCTCGAAGATCGCAAGGACGACGAGCACGCCGGTGGGGTTTTCCGGGTTGCCGGTCTCGATGGGATGGTTGGAGGTCAGGATCGCCACGCGTCGCTGCGGTTGCTGCGTATCGGTGACGATCTGCAGCGCCGCCAGATCCTGCGCGCGATCGGCATCGAACGCGGCCAGCGCCTGCGCCAGGGCTGCCGGCTTGACGCGCTTGCGCAGCGGCGCGGTGTTGTTGACCTGTGCAAACAGCTCGGCCCGTTCGCTGACGGTGGCTGCGCGGCCGGCAAAGCGCTTGCCGGGATTCACATCCACGGTCGACAGCAGCGGCGAGTCGGACAGCGTGGGGTTGCCTTTGATGCGCAGCTTCGCGGTGCCGCCGCACATGCTGTTGTCGTCTACCGTCAGTGCCGCAAGCCGCACGTTGCCGGTGGAAACGCCTGCATTGAAGACCCGCAACGGCTGGCCCAGCAGCGCCTTGGGCAGGGTCGATTCCCTGGCGATACCCTCGCCGAGCCAGACCGGGATGTATTCCAGCGGATCGTCGGTCGGCTGGTTGTCGTAGGTCTGGACCAATAGCACCGCGCGCGACGGTTCGGCGGCGTGGGTGGCCAACGGCAGCAGCGCGGCCAGGGCGACAGAGAGCAGGCGGGTATGCATTGCAGCGATGTCCTTGTGCAGGGTGATCCATGAAAAAACGGGCGCTCCAGGGAGCGCCCGTTTCGGTCTGAGGTGCGCCGGCCTAGGTTGCCTCTTGGCGAACCGCGGTCGCGTGGTTGTCGCAGGCGCGGCAGTCTACCCAGGACGCATGACCGGCGAGCGGCGGCCGCAACCGTGCGACGACCGCCGATGTGTTGCTCAGTATTTCGCCACGCCGTTGTCCACCTCGTCCGACCACGCATCGATGCCGCCGGTGACGTTGTAGACATTGGTGAAGCCCAGCCCACGGAAATGTTCGGCGGCCTGCAGGCTGCGGCCGCCGCGGTGGCACAGGAACGCCAGCGGGGTGTCCTTGGGCAACTGTTCGATGGCGGCGCGCTCGTGCGCATCCAGCGTGCGGAACGGTGCGGCCACCGTGGCCAGTGCGCGCTCGTCGGCCGGGCGCACGTCCACCAGGGTCAGGCTGCCTGCCTTGAGACGGTCGTCGGCATCGCGCACCGACAGCTCCTGCACCGGCTTGGGCGCATTGGGGTTATCGATGGCCAGGCCACGGCCGCGGATGTCGTCGACCCAGTCGATGGTGATGCCGTCGGCACGACGCGCGCTGGCCAGGTCGAACTGCACGCGCAGCCCGTTGGATTCAGCCGCAATGGCGTTCGGGTTGGTCGGCGCCAGCTGGAAATTGGGCTGGAAATTGGCATCGATGGCCAGCGTCAGCGAGGCATCCGGCGCATCGGCCAGCGCACTTTTGAGCATCTCGACCGCGGCGGGGGTGATGGTGATCTTGGGCGGGCTGCGGTCGGGCGCCTGCAGGCCGAGCATGCTGCTCAGCTCGCCGCTGTCGGCCATCTGCACGATGATGTCGCTGCCGCCGATCAGCTCGCCGTCCACGTACAGCTGCGGGATGGTCGGCCAGTCGCCATAGGCCTTGATGCCCTCGCGGATTTCCTGGTCGGCCAGCACGTTGACGTGGGCATAGTCGATGCCCAGGCCGTCCAGCACGCCGACCGCCTTGGCCGAAAAACCGCACTGCGGCATGCCGGGCTGGCCTTTCATGAAGAGCACCACGCGGCTGGATTGCAGCAGCGTATCGATACGGGAACGCAGGGCGGGATCGAGAGACATGGCAGCACTTGGGTGGCAGCGTGGAGACCGGGCATTCTACGCCGCATGGCATCATTGGGCATGACCACGCCGGAAACGCTGTATCGCACCCCTTCGCGCCCCTACCGCTGGGTGGGCCTGTTGGCCCTCTCGCAGGCAGCGGTGGCACTGCTGTGGTGGCATCTGGGCTGGGCCTGGGGGCTGCCTGCGCTGCTGCTGTCGCACGCGCTGTTCGTGGTGCCGGTGTTCCTGCCGCGCGCGCGGCTGTATGCGCCGGTGCTGGCGCGGCTACCCGGTCGCGCGCCGCATGTCTGGCTGACCATCGACGATGGCCCGTCCGACGACACCCCAGCCATCCTCGACCTGCTGGATGCTTACGACGCCAAGGCAACGTTCTTCCTGGTCGGCGCGCGTGCCGAGCAGCGGCCCGAGCTGGTGCGCGACATGGTGCGGCGCGGGCATGGCATCGGCAACCACAGCCACACCCATCCCCAAGCCTGGTTCTGGGCGCTGGGGCCGCGCCGGATGGCGCAGGAAATCGGCCAAGCGCAGCGCGTGCTGGCGTGCATTACCGGCCAGGCGCCGCGGCTGTACCGCTCGGTGGTCGGCATGACCAACCCTTTCGTCGCCTCGCCGCTGCGCGCGCACGGGCTGACCCGGGTGGCCTGGAGCGCGCGCGGCTTCGACGGCGTGCAATGCGAGCCGGACACCACCGTCGCCCGCATCGTGCGCGACCTGCGGCCCGGCGCCATCGTGCTGCTGCATGAAGGCGCTGCGCACGGCCACAACCTCACCATCCTGCGCGGCGTGCTGGAGGCGATGCAGGCGCGCGGGTTGGTGGGGCGGCGGCCGGATTAAGCGCGACGGACAAAACAATTGCAGTCGCCGCCTGGCGGGCGCTGCCGGTGTTGGCGCGGCATGCGCCGCCCAGACATGACAGTTCCTTCCCCGCTTCGACGTCTGGTCGACGATTGCTCGCAACGTGTGCCCCGTCGCCTGCCACGCTCAGCGTGGCTCTGCAACGATCAGCCAGTTGTTGAAGGGCGTGTTGCCATACAACGGCGCAAACGTGGCGCGCAGACCGGCCGCGTCCAGGTGCGCCTGCAGGCTCTCGCGCGTGGGATAGCTGCGCGGCATCCGCTGCATCCAGCCGCTCAGGTGCGCCAGGACGTCGGTGACACGGCTGGTGCGGCCACGGCTGCTGGCATCGCCCAGCGCGCTCCGAATCACCAGCTTCGCGCCGGGCGTGAGCATCTGCGCCACGCTGCGCAGCAGACTGGCCTGCATGTCCGCTTGCAGATACTGCAGCACATCCAGGATGGTGACGCTGCCCCGATGCTGCGGCCACGCCACGCTCAGATCGACCACTTCGAACTTGGTAGCGCCCAGGTTCGAGCGCTGCGCGATGTGCTGTGCGCGGCGAATCTTGGACGCATCCACATCCACGCCGTGATAGGCCAAGGCCTGGCCATCGGCGCGCAGTGCATGGGCCAGCAGGCCGAGCCCGCAGCCCAGATCCAGCACCGGCGCCGTGGTCGTGCGCAGCTCGGCCAGCACGCCCGGATACAGCGGGTCGGTGCGCAGCTTGGCTTGCGTGTAGTAGTAGTCGTAGCGGTTGCCCAGCGGATGCGCCGGCAGAAATGCGCGTGCAATCGTCAACGCCTGCGCGCGGCTCATCGGTTGGGTGGCAGTGGTGTGCAATGTCGTTCCTTGGCAATCAGGCGTGCTGCGCGGCTAGCTTAGGGCCTGCCGGGCTGGTTGGGGTAGGGCGGGTTGGCAGTTTGCGATGCGTGCCCACGGATGCATCGGTGGCTGGTATCCGACCTGCGCGGATCGAAAGGCCTGGCTGCAACGCCTGCTGCTACCGCATCGACGTAAAGAGGGCTGGCATTGATTGCGTGCGACATCTCGCGCTGTGGAGGCAGGTGCAAACCCACGCGCGCACAACCGCGGCAGAGAAGCGCAGCAAAACGCTGTGACTTGGTGCCTTGCCAAGATGTTGCGCGCAGCCAGCAGATGGGCTTGGGCCGCATGCAAGAACTGCAGCGTACGGTTGGTGAATCCTGATTCCGGGCGCCGGCCGCAGCTACCTGGCAGCAGCCCGGTCTGTGTTGCCCAGCTACGCTTAGACGATCGTGTCCAACGACCCAGTTGCGCCCAACGCATCGCGCGCTGCCGGTAGCGCCAGTGCCGTCCAACGCGCATACATTGCGCCGGAAGGATGCAAACCGTCGTCCACCAGCATGTCCACCGCATCGCCGCCATCGCGGCTGGTGGCCGTGATGTCGACAAAGCGCACCGCATGTGCACTGCAGCGGTCGGCAGCGATTGCATTGAACGCGTCGATCTGCGCACCGATCAACGCGGCATCGCCACTGCGCGCGCGCGCAAACGGGGTCAGGCCCCAATCGGGAATCGACAGCACGAACACGCGTGCCGGGTGGCCGTTCGCGCATGCAATTGCACGCAGCAGCAGGGCGTCGAACTGCTGGCGGTACTCGTCCAATGGGCGCCCGCGATACTGATTGTTGACGCCAATCAACAAGCTCACCAGGTCGAACGGACCCTGCGGGGCTGCCGCGTCGATCCCGGCCTGCAATTCGTCGGTGGTCCAGCCGGTGGTGGCGATGATCTGCGGCGGCGCCACGTTCCAACCGTATGCACGTAAGCCATCGACCAGTTGCGAAGGCCAACGCTGGTCAGGCGCAACGCCTTCGCCGATGGTGTACGAATCGCCGAGCGCCAGATAGCGCAGCGGCGCGCCAGGCGCAGTCATCAGGCCACGCTGCGTGGCTTGAGTGGAACCACCTTGGTGACCGCTTCGGCGCGGCGTGCCAATGCACGGTCGATGCGGGCGAACACATCGCGCATCACACCGGCTTCCGGCATCAGGGTCACGCGGAAATGGTGGCGGTAGGGCACGTTGAAGCTGGAGCCGGGAACCACCAGCACGCCTTCCTCGTTCATCAGATCGAGTGCGAACGCATGATCGTCGAAGTTGCGCGCCGCCGCACCTACCACCGCCGGGAACGCATACAGCGCCCCGGCCGGTGCCACCAGCGACAGATGCTCGCTGGCCGCACAGGCCTCGATCACCGCGCGGCGGGTTTCATACAGGCGGCCACCCGGCGCGCACAGCGCCGAGATGGTGTCCGGCCCGTTCACGGCCGCATCGATGGCGTACTGGCCTGGCACATTGGCGCACAGGCGCAGCGCGCCGAGCAGGTCCATCGCATTGCGCAGGTCGTTGATGCGCGCTTGGTCGCCCGACAGCAGTGCCCAGCCCACGCGCCAACCGCAGGCGCGATGCACCTTGCTCAGGCCGCTGAAGGTGATGCACGGGTGCGCACCGGCCAGCGGTGCGACCGGCACGAAGGCCGCGTCGTCGTACAGCACCTGGTCGTAGATCTCATCGACCATCAGCAGCAGATTGTGCTTGGTGGCGATTGCCACGATGCGCTCCAGCAGCTCGCGCGAATAACTGGCGCCGCTGGGGTTGTTCGGGTTGATCAGCACGATGGCGCGGGTACGCGAGGACACCAGCGTCTCGATTTCCACCGGGTCCGGCTGGAAGCCGTTTTCCGGTGCGCAGCGGTAATACACCGGCCGGCCATCGTTGAGAATGGTGGCGGCCGACCACAGCGGATAGTCGGGCGAGGGCACCAGCACTTCGTCACCGGGATTGAGCAGCGCCCGCAGCGACAGGTCGATCAGCTCGCTGACGCCGTTGCCGACGAAGATGCGGTCCGGATGCGCATCTGGGTGCTGGCGCCGCGCATACGCGGTGGCGATCGCCTCGCGCGCTTCCGGCAGGCCTTGCTGATGGGTGTAGGGATCAGTGCGGCCCATGTCGTCGGCGATCGCGCGCTGCAGATGCTCCGGCGCACGGAATCCGAACGCACCGGGGTTGCCGATATTGAGCTTGATCAGCTTGCGGCCCTGCGCCTCCAGCTCCCGCGCTCGTCGCGCCAGCTCGCCCCGGATTTCGTAGCGGACTTCGGACAGACGCTCGCGGATGGCGAGCGGCTTTTGCGGGGCAGTGGACATGCGACGGGCCGGTTGTAGGCGTGAGGCTTGGCATGGTATCGGAAATATGACAAGCGGACATGCTTGCATCGGCAACGATGTCAAGCGGCTGCGCCCTTCGACTCACTAATGGTAGGTATGACCTTTGGGAATTGGACGGCCGGACATCAGTGGGCGCATCTCAACCTAGGAGACGGCTGATTGAGAAAATAGATCGTCAGCGAGGGGTTGGCTGATTGACAGCTTCTTAACATCTCCAGATTCTATTCCATCACTTGAGCCCGGCTCGGGCTCTACAGCAAGGAACGCGTATGTCAGGGGGAAGTGCGTCGCTCTCGTTAGTCGAGGGCGGCTCGTCGGTGCAAGACCGGCCGGATCTGGGGCTGCAGGGGTTGGTCCTGCTGGCGCAATTTCATGGCGTTGCCGCGGACGCGGTGCAGCTGGCGCATGGGTTCGGACGAGGCGGCGAGCCGTTCGACGAAACCACGCTGCTGCTGGCAGCCAAGCAGTTGGGACTGAAAGCCAAAGTCGTGGCCCAGCCGGCCGCGCGGATCGGCATGGCGGCGTTACCGGCGCTGGCCCTGGTGCCGGATGGCGATGCCTTTATCGTCGCCAAGGTCGGTGCGGACCAGATCCTGATCCACGATCTGGTTGAGAAACGTCCGCGCTCCATCTCGCCCACCGAGTTCGAGGCGCGTTACCAGGGTAGGTTGTTGCAGGTGGCCTCGCGGGCTTCGGTGCTCGGCGACCTGGCCAAGTTCGACTTCAGCTGGTTCATTCCTGCGGTGGTGAAGTACCGCAAGTTGATGATCGAGGTCTTTATCGTCTCGTTCTTCATCCAGCTGTTCGCGCTGATCACGCCACTGTTCTATCAGGTGGTGATGGACAAGGTGCTGGTGCACAACGGCCTGACCACGCTGGACGTGATCGCGATCGGGCTGGTCTCGATGGCGGTGTTCGACGTGCTGCTGTCCGGATTGCGCACCTACGTCTTCGCCCACACCACCAGCAAGATCGATGTGGAGCTGGGTGCGCGGCTGTTCCGGCATGTGTTGTCGCTGCCGCTGGCGTATTTTGAATCGCGGCGGGTCGGCGACACCATCGCGCGCGTCCGCGAGCTGGAGAACATCCGCAACTTCCTGACCGGACAGGCGCTGACCTCGGTGCTGGACCTATTCTTTACGGTGGTCTTTCTGTCGGTGATGTTCTGGTACAGCGGTTGGCTGACCTTGATCGTGGTGCTGTCGCTGCCGTTGTACGCGACCATCTCGGGCCTGGTCACCCCGGTGCTGCGCAAACGCCTGAACGACAAGTTCGCGCGCGGCGCCGACAACCAATCCTTCCTGGTGGAGACGGTCAGCGGCATCGGCACGGTCAAGGCGATGGCGGTGGATCCGCGCGTGACCCGCACCTGGGACAACCAGCTGGCCGGCTATGTCAGCGCCGGGTTCAACGTCACCCGCATCGCCACGCTGGGCCAGCAAGGCGTGCAACTGGTGCAGAAGCTCACCGCCGTGGCGGTGCTGTTCTGGGGCGCCAAGCTGGTGATGGAAGGCAAGCTGTCGATTGGTCAATTGATCGCCTTCAACATGCTCTCGGGCCAGGTCACCGCGCCGATCATTCGGTTGGCTCAGTTGTGGCAGGACTTCCAGCAGGTCGGCATTTCGGTCGAGCGGCTGGGCGACATCCTCAATACCCGCACCGAGGTGCCGGGCAGCCGCCTGGCATTGCCGCCGATTCGCGGGCAGGTGACGTTCGAGCGGGTCACGTTCCGCTACCGGCCGGATGCGCCCGAGGTGCTCAACGGGATCGAGCTGGATGTCCGCCCAGGCGAAATCATCGGCATCGTCGGCCGTTCCGGCTCCGGCAAGAGCACGCTGACCAAGCTGGTGCAGCGGCTCTACACGCCCGAGCGCGGGCGAGTGCTGATCGATGGCCAGGACCTGGCGCTGGCCGATCCGGCCTGGTTGCGTCGTCAGCTGGGCGTGGTGCTGCAGGAAAACTTCCTGTTCAACCGCAGCGTGCGCGAGAACATCGCGTTGACCGATCCCGGCATGCCGCTGGAGCGGGTGATCCATGCGGCCAAGCTGGCAGGTGCCCACGACTTCATTCTGGAACTGCCGGAAGGCTACGACACCAAGGTTGGCGAGCACGGCACCGGCCTGTCCGGTGGGCAGCGGCAGCGCATTGCGATCGCGCGCGCACTGATCGGCGATCCGCGCATTCTGATTCTCGACGAAGCCACCAGCGCCCTGGATTACGAATCGGAACACGCGGTGATGAGCAATATGCGCGCGATCTGCAAGGGACGCACCGTGCTGATCATCGCGCACCGCCTTTCTACCGTGCGGCAGGCCAATCGCATTGTCGTGGTGGAGAAGGGACGCATCGTCGAGAGCGGCTCGCATGCCGAGCTGGTCGACCGCCCGGAAGGCCAATACGCACATCTGTACAGACTGCAACAGGGGACACCATGAAGCACCTGCTCCAGGGATGGCGCGATTTCTTTCTCCGCTATTTCAACATCTTCAAATCGGCCTGGGCGGTGCGCCGCCAGCTCGACCCGCCCGCGCGCAGCGCCGACGAGCGCGCGTTCCTGCCCGCCCATCTTGAGCTGACCGAAACGCCTGTCTCGCCCACCGCGCGCTGGACGATGCGCATCATCATCGGTTTCTTCTGTGTCGCGCTGCTGTGGGCGTGCCTGGGCAAGCTCGATATCGTCGCCGTGGCACCAGGTAAGACCGTGGTCGACTCGCGGACCAAGGTGGTGCAGACCGCAGAAACCGCGGTGGTGCGCAGGATCCTGGTGCGCGACGGACAGGCGGTGAAGAAAGGCCAATTGCTGGTCGAACTCGATGCCACCGCCACCGGCGCCGAGTTCGCCCAGGCCGGCGACGCGCTGGTCAATGCTCGTCTGGCCGCGCTACGGCAGGCAGCGTTGGCAACAGCCATTGCCACCGGACTGCTGCCGCAGCTGGATCCCGCCCCGGATCTGCCCGCCGAGCGCGTGGCCAACGAGCAGCAATTAGTCAGCAGCCAATTCGACGCATTCCAGGCGCGCCGACACAACCTGCAAGCCAGCATCGCCCAACGCCAGGCCGAACTGCAGACCACCCAGGACGCGATCGAACCGCTGGCCGAATCCGCACGCATCTCCAAAGTGCGCGCAGAAGATTACGGCCGCCTGGTCGAAGGCAAGTACGTCGGCCGCCACGACTATCTGTTGCGCGAACAGGAACGCATTGCCGCAGAAAGCCAGCTCGCTACCCAGCGCAATCGCCTGCAGGAAATCCGCTCGGCGATCAGCGCGGCGCAGGAAGAGTTGCGCGTGCTTGTCACCGACACACGCCAGCAGGCACTGGATGCCTTGCGCCAGGCAAGCGAGCAAGCCGGCCAGCTGACCCAGGACGTCGCCAAGACCGGCCAGCGCGACAAGCTGATGGCGCTGCACGCCCCTGTAGACGGCACCATCCAGCAGCTGGCCGTCCACACCGTAGGCGGTGTGGTCACGCCCGCACAGCCGTTACTGGTCGTGGTGCCGGCCGAAGAAGCACTGGAGGTAGAAGTCACCGTCCTCAACAAGGACATCGGCTTCATGCGCCCGGGCCAGCCGGTCACCGTCAAGGTCGATAGCTTCCCCTATACCCGCTACGGCTATCTGACCGGCACGGTCGCCAGTGTGTCCCACGATGCCGCACAGGACGAAAAACTAGGTTTGGTATTCCCAGCGCGCATTAAATTGAACGGCAGCACGCTGGAGATCGATGGGGTCAAGGTGCGGATGAGTGCTGGGATGAGCTTGAGTGCTGAAGTGAAGACGGGCCGTAAGCTCCCCCGATCCGCAGACACCGCATAAGTAGATCTTTCTGGCATCGTTCCCAAGTCAGGAGGTTCCATGCGCACATCGAAGTTCACCGAGACACAGATCGTCGCCACGCTGAAGCAGGTCGAGGGTGGCCGCCAAGTCAAGGATGTGTGTCGTGAGCTAGGGATTTCCGATGCGACGTACTACGTCTGGAAATCCAAGTACGGCGGCATGGAGGCCGCTGATGTGCAGCGCCTTCGCGACCTGGAGACCGAGCACAACAAGCTCAAACGCATGTACGCCGAGCTGGCGATGGAAAACCATGCATTGAAGGATGTCATCGCAAAAAAACTGTAGACCCGGCGCACAAGCGCCCGCTTCTGGCCTGGCTCATCGAGCAGCATGGCTGGAGCGAGCGCCGGGCCTGTTCGGTGGTTGGCGTGGCGCGCTCGACGATGCGCTATCAGCGTCGTCCCGATCGGGATGATGAGGTTATCGCGCTGTTGTCCGAGTTGGCCGAGCGTTTTCCTGAGCGTGGATTTGGAAAACTTTTTCAAATCATCCGCCGTCGCGGACATGTGTGGAACCACAAGAGGGTCTGGCGCGTGTATTGCCTGATGAAGCTCAATCAACGTCGTCGCAGCAGGCGCCGGGTACCGACGCGTCATCCACAGCCGCTGGCCTGCGGTGATCGCCCCAATGCTGGATGGTCGATCGACTTCATGTCCGATGCGTTATGGGACGGTCGGCGTTTTCGCACGTTCAATGTCATCGACGATTTCAGTCGGGAAGCCTTGGCGATCGAAGTGGACCTGAATCTTCCGGCCGCCCGCGTCATCCGCACGTTGGAACGCATCGCAGCTTGGCGCGGCTATCCGAACAAGCTACGTTTGGACAACGGGCCGGAATTTGTCGCGCTGGCCTTGTCCGAGTGGGCCGAGCGTAAGGGCATCGCCTTGGACTTCATTGAACCGGGGCGTCCGATGCAGAACGGTTTTATCGAACGCTTCAACGGCAGCTACAGGCGCGGCGTGCTGGACATGCATCTCTTCCGCACGCTGAGCGAGGTCCGCGAACAGACCGAACACTGGCTTGCCGACTACAACCAACAGATCCCGCACGACAGCCTGGGCGGACTAACGCCCGCTGAGTTCCGTGATCAACATCAACCGCAGACCTCTAGTTTTAGCTGGCATTGAATTGCGGGGAGTCGACAAACGCACGACGCTCGCTGGCACCACGCCCGATCCACTCGCGCACCAGCATGCGACGCGCCGGTGCGCTCACCACTTTTTTCGCAGTGCATCCTTGATCAGGTCGTTCTCGAACAGCTGCTCGGCCAGCAACTTCTTCAGCCGCGCGTTCTCGGACTCAAGGTCCTTGAGCCGCTTGGCATCGGGCACGCTCATCCCGCCGAACTTGCTGCGCCACAGATAATAGGAAGCCTCGCTGAAGCCATGCCGCCGGCACAGGTCCTTGATCGCCACACCGGCATCAGCTTCGCGCAGGAAGCCGATGATCTGTTCTTCAGAAAAACGCTTCTTCACGTCCAATCTCCTCGAGTTAGGGAATTGGACTCCAAACTGAGGTGCTACTCAAAATCGGGGGGGCGTCGCTACGATTCCGGCTATCAGGTGGATCAGTTGCAGGTAGCCGACGGAAAGGTGCTTGACGCAAGCGAAGTAGCTAACTTGGTAGCGGCAATGTCTAATTACAACATGCCCGTTGGTGGGCAGACGACACTAAGTTCGCCAGAGTATGAAAAGCTGATCCCCGTGATTGCAGCTAGCTGGTAATTAAAAAGCCCCGCTTACGCGGGGCTTTTTTTTACCACCAAGGCCACTAAGAATGTAGTGGCATTCCACCGTGCTGGAGCATGAGAGGCTTTGTTGTTTGTCTCTATAGGCTTGCCCCGCGGACTGACATTGGTATCGGGTGCGGGTTGGGTAGCACCGCCGAGATTCAGACTAGAATTCCCCCCATGAGCATTGTGTCCCCCGATTACCCCACCCTCCAGTCCATTGGCTGGCCCTGGCCTGGCCCTGCCGAGGATCCGGCCTGGCAGGCGCTCTTTGCCGCGCACCCGCAGGCGTTGCCGGCGCGGGTCGTGGAGCAGCATCGCACCGGCTATGTGGTGGCCGATACGCCTCAGGCCAGCGTCAAGGCCGAGTCGTTGCCGGAGTGGCAGCGGCCGCGCTTTCCCAGCCATGAGCGGGCGGCGGTGGGCGATTGGGTGTTGATGGAGGGCAAGCGCATCGTGGCGCTGCTGCCGCGGCGTACCTCGATCAAGCGGGGGGCGGCCGGCGAGCATTACCACCAGCAGGTGATCGCGGCCAATATCGATACGGTGTTCATCGTGTGCGGGCTGGATGCGGACTTCAACCCACGTCGCATCGAGCGTTATCTGTTGCTGGTGGGCGGCGGCGGTGCGCAGCCGGTGGTGGTGCTGACCAAGGCCGATCAGACCGAATACGCCGAGGATGCGTTGGCGGTGCTGGAAGAGCTGGAGGCGCAGAACATTCCGTTACGCGCGGTCAACGCCAAGGATCCGGACAGCGTGGCCGCGTTGCGGCCGTGGCTGGGCGATGGCCGCACGGCGGTGCTGGTGGGCTCGTCCGGTGCGGGCAAATCGACCCTGACCAATACGCTGCTCGGCACGCAGAAGATGAAGACCAATGCGGTGCGCGAGAACGATTCGCGCGGCCGCCACACCACCACGCATCGCGCGTTGATTCCATTGCCGTCCGGGGCGTGCCTGATCGACACGCCTGGTATGCGCGAGCTCAAGCCGACCGGCGAAGAGGATCTGGCCGAAGGCGGTTTTTCGGACGTGGAGGCCCTGGCGGCGCAGTGCCGCTTCAACGATTGCGCGCATATCGCCGAGCCGGGCTGTGCGGTGCGGGCGGCGATCGACGCAGGCGAGCTGGACCCGGAGCGTGTTGCCAACTACATGAAGCTGCGGGTGGAAGTGGCCAGCGCCGCCGAGAAGCTCGCCACTCGCGTTGCGCAGAACAATCGCGGCAAGGGGTCGGGCAAGCGGCCGGCCAGCGTCGATCGTCCCGGGCGGCGCTGATGCCCTCGCGCAAGGGGCCGCCGGACATCGTCCATCACGCGGCGCTGGATGCGCGCCTGGTCAAGGCCGTGCGCGGTGTGCGTCTGCTGGCCCTGGCCAGCTGGCCGCGCTCGCTGCAGGAGCCGTTTCTCAACAGCGTGGCGCGCGGGCAGCCGGAATTGCCGCAGGTCGAGTATCCGTCGCTGGATTTCGGCGACACCCGGCGCGAATTGGCCGCCATCGCCAAGGACGCCGACCCGCATCATCCGCTGGGTGAATACCTCATCGATTCGGCGCAGAGCTGGAGTCTTGCAGCAGGTTTGCTGGAGTCGTTGGGCACCCCGGCGGTGAGCGAGTACTCGGCGCAATTGTTCGGCGTGCCGGAGGACCCGATGCCGGGCAACGGGCCGAGCACACGCGAAGCGGCGCAGCATTTCATCCAGATCGCCCAAGAGCTGGATCGCGAACTGATGGCGCCGGAAGAGCAGGTGCCGGTCTCGGCCACCGCCTTGCGCATGCAGTTGCAGAACGATCTGGACGGGTTTTTCGAGGGGCGCGTCATCACTGTCACGCTCGATCCGGATCTGCTCGCCAAGGCGGCGGCCGGCGCGCATCGCATTCGCCTGCGCACCGGTGCCACGTTCAGCGATTACGACCGCGCGCAGCTGTTCCATCACGAAGCGCTGGTGCATTCGCTGACCGCGCTCAACGGGCGCGCGCAGGTGCATCTGCCCAGCCTGGGCATTTCGTCCCCGCGCACGACCGCAACGCAGGAGGGCCTGGCCACGTTTGCCGAGCAGATCACCGGCAGCATCGATATCGAGCGCATGAAGCGCATCAGCCTGCGCATCGAAGCGATTGCGATGGCACGCTCGGGTGCGGATTTCATCGAGGTATTTCGCTATTTCACCGCAGGCGGGCAGAGCGCTGCAGAAAGTTTTTCGTCGGCGCAGCGCGTGTTCCGCGGCGTGCCGACCAGTGGCGGCGGTGCGTTCACCAAGGACACCGTGTATCTGCGTGGTTTGCTCGCGGTGCACACCTTCTTCCGCCATTCCTTGCAGCGCGACCAGCTGCAGCTGTGCCGTTACCTGTTCGCCGGCAAGATGGCATTGGGCGATGTGGCGCGCTTTGCGCCGTTGTTCGACAGCGGCGTGCTGGTCGCGCCACGCTGGCTGCCGCCGTGGGTGAGCCGTGTCAGCGGGCTGGCCGGCATGCTGGCGTTTTCGTTGTTCGCCAACCGCATCCGCATGGATCAGCTGCAGCCGCCGGCAATGAATGTGTGAGGCGAGGCGTTTGCTGCCGTTGCGGCGCATCGCAGCGCCCTACAGTTGCTGACACAGCTGGCGAGACATTGTTGGGTGGGCGCGAATGGCGCGCAAAAGCCGGCATGTAAAAAGACACGTGCGGCGCCCGGAGCACCGGCGGCGCGCCTGTCAACTGCATTGGCTTGTTGGACGCGATCGCAACATTCATGAACACATGCAGCGGGCACCACGCGCTCTACACGAGGCTGCAACGGGCTGAACTGCACACTGGCCGCCTTGCCCAGTTGGGCCATGACACGAGGCAATGCGATGAAAGTTTTGATGGTACTGACGTCCCACGACCAGCTTGGTGACACCGGCAAGAAGACCGGGTTTTGGCTGGAAGAATTTGCCGCGCCGTATTACGTGTTCAAGGATGCAGGCGCGGACATCACCCTTGTCTCGCCCAAGGGTGGCCAGCCGCCGCTGGATCCCAAGAGCGACGAGCCCGACGCACAAACCGACGCCACCAAACGCTTCAAGCAGGACCAGGATGCGCAGAAGGCCCTCGCTAGCACGCACCGTCTGGCCGACATCAAGGCCGAGGACTTCGATGTGCTGTTCTACCCGGGCGGCCACGGCCCGCTCTGGGATCTGGCTGAAGACGCCGATTCCATCGCGCTGATCGAGACCTTTGCCAAGGCCAACAAGCCGCATGGTCTGGTGTGCCACGCACCAGGCGCGCTGCGTCGGGTCAAGGGTAGCGACGGCAAGCCACTGGTCAATGGCCGCCGCGTCACAGGTTTCACCAACAGCGAAGAAGAGGGCGTGGGCCTGACCAAGATCGTGCCGTTCCTGGTCGAAGACGTGCTGACCGAACTCGGCGGCAAGTACGAAAAGGGCGCCGACTGGGGCGTGTACGTGGTCACCGACGGCACCCTGGTCACCGGTCAGAACCCGGCGTCTTCGGAGAAAACCGCAGAAACGCTGCTGGCGCTGGCAAAGCGCTGATTCCTGGCAATTGACGGGTCTTGAAAAAGCCCCGTTCCCGTCGGGGCTCAAGGCATGGCCCGCGCGCTCCTGGTGCGCGGGCCATGCTGCGCTTGCATCAGTAGGTGATTGCGCGGAGCGCGCTTAGGCGAAGATGCGGCTCACCAAACGCGCGGCCAATCACCGCTTACGCCTATCGGGTATGTTCAGCCCTTACGCTGCAACCAACGCACGCCGTAAGGCGGAAGCACGATCGATACATCGTCGCTCACGGCCGCAGCATCGACCGCGTCGTCGATGGCCAGCAGCGTCCATCCATCGACGCCGACCGCCGCAAGCTCCACGTCGAGCGGCTGGTCACTGAAGTTATGCAAGGCGATAAAGCTCTCGCCACGCGTCAACGCGAACACGCGAGCATCGTTCAACGCGATGCTGCCCAATGCCTGATCCGCCGCCAACGCGGTGAGTGCGGTACGTTTCCGGATCAATTCACGCAAACGTCGGTACACCTTGCCACTCAGGCTGTTGGCATCGTGACGTTGCGCGGCAAGCTGCCAATCCATCGCCGGCCGATGCAGCCAACGGCCTTCATGCTGGCGGAGAGGATCGTCGCGATAGCCGGGGTCATTGACCATCGCCAATTCGTCGCCCATGTAGATCAGCGGGACACCCGGCATGGCAAGCGCAATGGCATACAGCAACACCAGCCGGTCCACTGCAACCGCCAACGCCGCCGCATCGCCTGCATCCTGCGCGGCCTGGATGCCCGTAAGTGCAGCAGCCATGCCATTGGTTCCATGCACGCCGTCGCCGCTGCTCTGGAAACTCTCGCCGCGCGCGTAACTGCCAGGCACCGCGTTGGCATAGAAGCGCGCCACATCGCGTAGCGAAAACGGCGGCTGCGCTGCATTGCCGCTGGCTTCGTGCTGCAGCACATTCCAGCCGATATCGTCATGGCAACGCACATAACTCAACCATGCACAGTGGCGCGGCAGCGGTGGGCTGTGCGCGATCACGTTGTGCAGGATGTCGCCGCGTTGCAACGCCAGCGCCGACCAGCCGGCCGCCATCAAGCTGCTGTGATAGGCCAGATGGCATTCGTGGCCCTGGTCCGTGCCGCTCCCGAAGTATGGCGGCAGTTGCGTCATCGGCACGATGGCTTCGGCCTTCATCACCACCGCCGGCGCGACGATATCGGTCACCGCGCGCAGAGCCACCAGCAAGGTGTGCGCTTCGGGCTGGTTCATGCAATCGGTGCCGATACGCTTCCACAGATAGGCCGTGGAATCCAGGCGGAATGCTTCCACGCCCAGGTTGGCCAGCCGCAGCATCGCCAGGGCCATATCGCCGAATACGGCCGGGTTGCTCCAGTTCAAATCCCATTGATACGGATAGAACGTGGTCCACATCCATTGCGCGGTGTCGTCCACCCAGGTGAAGTTGCCAGGCGCTGTGTGCGGAAACACCTGCCCCAGCGTGGCTTCGTACCGGTCGGGCAGGCTGCGGTCGGCAAAGTGGTGGTAGTAATCCAGATAACGTGCATCGCCGGCGCGGGCCGCCTGTGCCCAGGCGTGATCGTCGGCGGTGTGATTGAGCACGAAGTCCGCGCACAGGCTGATGCCCGCTTCGCGCAGGCGGGTGGTGAGTGCGATCAAGTCGTCGTTGGTGCCCAGGCTGGGTGCCACCTGGCCGTAGTCGCTGACCGCAAAGCCGCCGTCGTTGTCGCCGGCGCGTGCGCGCAGGAATGGCAGCAGATGCAGGTAGCGCACGCCCAGTTCCTGCAGATACGGCACGCGTTCGGCCACGCCCTGCAGCGTGCCGGCAAAGCGGTCTGCGTAGGCGCTGTAGCCGAGCATGTGCTGTTCGCCGAACCAACCGACGTGCCGGGTGCTGTCGAGCGCTTGCAAGGCTTGCGGGCGTTGCCGGGCGATCGTGCCTATCTCGCCCAGCCACTGCGCCAGCCACGATGCATAGTCGGCACGCTGGCCGTAGAGCGCGTGCAAGGCATCCAGCAAACGCGACGCGTGCTGGTCGTAGCGCGACAACAGCACGTCGGCGCGTTGCGGGTCCAGCGGCGCGGCGAAGGCCGCGCGCAATGCGGTGGAATCGATCGGGGAGGTGCTCATCAGAGGCCGCCGGGCAGGGCCCGGCGCGGGGTCCTTAAAAGTCGTAACGCAGGCTGATGCTGGTGGTACGGCCGGCAATCGAGCGCGCGCGGATGATGCCATTGGCCGGAATGGTCGCCTCTTCGGCTTCGGTCAGGCCAAAGGTGTTGAACAGGTTGTTGACGTTGAGCGCCACGGTGAGCGCGTCGGTGACGCGGTAGTCGCCGAACAGGTTCACCTGCGTATAGCCGGGCATCTTCAACTGATTGGCGTCTTGCGTGTAGGCGTCGGTGGTGCCGATCAGGTTCACGCCGAACTGGTAGCTGTCGCCGCGGTAGCTGGGCGTGAGCTGCCACACCACATCGGCCTGGCGACGCGGCACGTTGCCGGTGTTTTCCGGGGTGATCTGATCGCGCGAGATTTCTGCATCGGTCCAGGTCAGGCCGCCATTGAGGGTGAAACCTTGGTAGCGATAGCTGGCTTCCAGTTCCACGCCGTGCGCTTCATAGCTGCGATTGAAGAACCGCTGGCTGGTGATTTCGAAATTCTGCTCCTGGGTCCGTGCAGAGAACGCGGTGGCGAACAGGCTCAGCCCGTCGCGGCGCCACTTCAGGCCGGCTTCGGCCTGGCGCACCACGTTGACGCCTTCCTCGGAAGACACCGAACCGTCGTCGCGCACCACGCCGAACAACAACCGGTCTGCGTTGGCGCGTGCGCCGCGGCTGATGCGCGCAAACGCGCCCAGGTCGTCGGTGATCAGATAGTTGCCGCCCAGCGAGTACGACAGGTAATTCCAGTCGTAGTCCACCGGGCGCGAATTGGCGGTGTCCACCGTGGCCACGCGCTGTTCCACCGGTTGGATCACGCCATCGCCGTTGACGTCCAGGTTCTGTGCGATGGCAGTGCCGTTGTAGCTGCCGCGCGCATCGCCCATGTCGTAGCGCAGGCTGCCGTCGACGCTGAACTTGCCGCTGTCGAAGGTGAGCGCAACGTAGGGCGCGTTGACGTCGTAGCGCACGTCGTAGCTGCGGGTGACGCAGCAGTCGCCCCAGAACGGCGTGCCGTAGGCGTACAGGCCGTTCTGCGAGCGTGAGACGCCGGCCGCGTCCACCACGTTGAGCAAGCGCGAATTACGGCCCAGGCTCTGCACGTACGAGTTCCAGGTCCAGTCCATGTCGATGGTCTGGCGTGAGCTGTAGTAGCCCATGCGCAGGTTCAGCGTGCGCCCGTCGCCGCCGAACTCGCGCGAGACGCTGAGGTCGTTGGTGACGTTGCCCAGGTCGTTGATGGCCACGTTGAACAGGTGGGTGCGAATCGCGTTGCCGGTGTAGGCCTGGCCAGCATTGGGTCCGCCGGCTTCCACCAGTTGCGCACCGGCACCGCCGATGGAAGCGGCCAGCGACGCGGCGTCGGTGACTTCGGCCGGGAACGGGCTGACGAAGCGGCCGCTGTTGTCGGCGACGCGGAACTTCTCGCTCAGGTTCCAGCCATTGCCCAGGTCGAACCAGGCCTCGGCACCGATGGTGCGCGAGATGGGATGCATGCCGTCGCCCAGATCGGTGCGGCGCGGCTGGTTGTTGCCGTCCAGGCCCACGTCGGTGCGAAAGTTGCGGCTGTACAAGGTGTCGTTGCCGGGATCGAAACCGGGAAAGCCACCCAGGTCTGGCGAGCCATCGCGGCCGCGCACCGAGGTGGGCACCGGCAGGTAGCCGGCGGCGCGGTCGTTGAGGTATTTGCCGTACAGGCGCACGTAGCCGTTGTCGAACAGGCGGGTGAGGTTGGCCTTGAGCTGGCCGCCCTTGTCGGTGGTGTAGCCGGCATCGCGCACGCCATCGCCCTGGCGGAAGAAGCCGCCGATGTTGAACTGCCATTGCTCGGCGAACGGTGCGCCGTAATTGAAGTCGATGCGGGTGTTGTCGTAGTCCAGGCCGCGGCTGACGCCGACGCTGCCGCCTGCGGTGTCACCGGTCTTGCTGATGAAGTTGATGATGCCGCCCGGCGCGTTGCTGGTGAAGGTGGACGCCGAACCGCCGCGGATGGCTTCGATGCGGTCCAGGGTGAAATCCGAACGCAGGAAGATGTCCGAGTTGCCGAAGGCGATATCGCCGAACTCCATCACCGGCAGGCCATCTTCCTGCAGTTGCAGGAATTTCGCACCGCCGGAGGCCACTGGCAAACCGCGCACGGCGATATTGGCATTGCCTTCGCCACCGCTGGATTCTGAGCGGATGCCGGGGATATTGCGGAAGATTTCTGCCGTACTGCGCGGCGCCGATTGTTCGACCGCCTCGGCGCCGACGGTACTGACCGAGACGCTGGATTTCAGTTTGGTGGTGGCGGTGGAGGTGCCGGTGACGAACACCGAATCCAGATTGACCGCGGCGCTGTCGGCAGCCGGCGGCGTGGCCGGCGCAGCGGCGGCTGTGTCCTGGGCCAGCGCGGCGGGCGCGCACAGGCAGGAGACGACCGCGCAGGCCAGGGCATGCAGGCGCATGGTGTGCAAGGTGGACATTGCGATTCTCTCTCTCACAGATGGTAGTGTGCCGACGCCTGCATCGTCCCCTCCCAGGGAGTGGCCATGTGGCCTGCAGTGCGAGCGCAGTAATACGCTGCAATACAATCGATTGCAATCCTGCGTCGCAACATAAATGGCAAGTTGCATCTGATTTATTTCAGATGGGGAAACGTGCTGCGATGCAGCGTTACAATCGATTGCATCAACGGCAGGGTACAGTGCGCTGCGGCCACCGGGAGCCGCACCGATGCAAAGGGCCTTGCATGTCGTCGACCGTTCCTAAGCTCTCCTTCGCGCGCATCCTGGCGCTCAACGCCGGGTTTTTTGGCGTGCAATACAGCTTCGGGCTGCAGCAGAGCAACATGAGCCCGATCTACAACTATCTGGGCGCCGACCACGCCAACCTGCCGTACCTGTGGCTGGCCGGGCCGATCACCGGCCTGGTGCTGCAGCCGTTCGTAGGGGCGTGGAGCGACCGCTCGGTGACGCGGTGGGGCCGGCGCATGCCGTACATGGTGCTGGGCGCGCTGGTGTGCAGCCTGTGCCTGCTGGCGATGCCGTTCAGTACCGCGCTGTGGATGGCGGTATGCCTGCTGTGGGTGCTGGATGCGGCCAACAACGTGGCGATGGAGCCCTACCGTGCGCTGGTGAGTGACGTCCTGGCGCCGCCGCAGCGACCGCTGGGGTATCTCACCCAGAGCGCATTCACCGGCCTTGCGCAGACGCTGGCCTACCTCACGCCGCCGTTGCTGGTGTGGATGGGCATGAACCAGGACGCTGCCAACGCACACCACATCCCATACGTCACCATTGCCGCGTTCGTGATCGGCGCGGGCTTTTCAGCAGGCTCGATCCTGCTCACCGCACGCAGCGTGCGCGAGCCGGCGATCGCGCCGGCAGAGATCGCACGCATCCGCCAGCGCGGCGCCGGGCTGGGTGCGACGGTGCGCGAAATCGGCAGCGCGCTGCGCGAGATGCCGCCCACCATGCGCCAGTTGGCCCCGGTGATGCTGTTTCAGTGGTACGCGATCTTTTGCTACTGGCAATACATCGTGCTGTCGCTGTCGACCACGTTGTTCGGCACCACCGACCCCACCTCGCATGGTTTCCGCGAGGCCGGCCTGGTCAATGGGCAGATCGGCGGGTTCTATAACTTCGTTGCGTTTCTGGCGGCGTTTGCGATGGTGCCGGTGGTGCGTCGCTTCGGTCCCAAGTACACGCATGCGGCCTGCCTGGTCGCCGCCGGTATCGGCATGTGGCTGCTGCCTGGCATCGAAAATCGCTGGCTGATGCTGCTGCCGATGATCGGCATTGGCCTGGCCTGGGCCAGCATGATGGGCAACCCGTATCTGATGCTGGCCGACAGCATCCCGCCCGAGCGCACTGGCGTGTACATGGGCTTGTTCAACCTGTTCATCGTACTGCCGATGCTGATCCAGATCGTCACCTTGCCGCTGTATTACGAGCATGTGCTGCACGGCGACCCGCGCAACGTGGTCCGTCTGGCCGGCGCGCTGATGCTGGCAGCGGCAGCGGCGATGCTGTGCGTACGGGGCCGCAAGCAGGGGACGAGCCCGGCAGGGGCGTAGCAATGCGGGGCTGACATCGCTGGCTGCCGCAGATGCCAGACGCGGGTGCCTGCCGGGTTGCCTGGGGTGGCGAGTACGGTGGATCGGCTGGCCGCCGGCCCTCATTCGCCCTTCGGGTACCTTCTCCCGCAGGCGGGAGAAGGAAGCGGGTTGCCGGGCTGGTATCTCCCAATCCCGAATCCCGAATCTCCGCCTCACGCCGACTCGCGCACCACCAGCTTCACCGGCATTTCAACCGATTGCACCTGCTCGCCTGCAATCAACGCCAGCAGCCGGTCTACCAACAACCGCGCGGCCAGGCCCAGATCCTGCTGCACGGTGGTCAACGGCGGTTGGCTGTAGGCGGCCAGCGGGATGTCGTCAAAGCCCACCAGCGAAATGTCCTGCGGCACGCGATGGCCGGCCTCGACCAGGGCGCGGATTGCACCCACGGCGATGACATCGGAGGCGGCGAACAGGCCATCGGGCGGGTCGGCTTTCTTGAGCATCGCGCGGGTAAGGCGGTAGGCATCTTCGCTGACGAAATGGCTGCGCGCGTGCAGCCGCGTATCGAATTCCAGCCCGTGTCGCTCCAGCGCGTGGCGATAGCCGGCAAACCGCGGTGCCACCTCGGGCAATTGGTCGTCGCCCAGAAAGGCGATGCGCTGGCGGCCGCTGGCGATGAGATGGTCGGTGGCGAGCACGCCGCCCTGGAAATTGTCGCTACCCACGCTGATGTACGACTGCCCATCGATGCGGCTGCCCCATACCGCCATCGGCAGGCCGTCGCGTGCGGCTGCATCCAGCGCGGCGTGTTCGGAACTTTGCCCCAGCACGATCACGCCGTCGGAGCGGCTGCCGCGCGCGAGTTGTTCCACCCAGCCATCCTGATGCCGGTCCAGTTTGGAGAGCAGCATGCTGTAGCCGCGTCCGGTGAGTTCTTCGGCCAGCAGCGCCAGCATGGTCATCAGGAACGGGTCCGAAAGCGGCTGATCCAGCGCATGCATCATCGGCACTGCCACGCTCACGGTGTTGGAGCGTTTGGCGCGCAGGCTGCGCGCCACCGGGTCGACCTGGTAGCCGGCATCGGCCGCAATCTGCTTGATATAGGCGCGCGTGCGTTCGGCCACGACCGGGCTGCCGGCCAGGGCCCGCGACACGGTGGATTCGGACACGCCCGCCATGCGCGCGATGTCGGCCATCTGCGGACGGGCAGTGAGCGTGGTGCGGTCTGAAGGTTTGGCCATGGCAGCGCGCTGCGGAAAAGCCAGAGTGTAATCAGTTCGCACTAGAGGCGGGTTGTTCGCACGGTGGCGGCTGCTTGCGCGCGCGGGCGCGGCGCACACGCGCACGCGCACGGATCTGCTGGCCTTGTGGGCGCTGCCGCAGATCGGGCGCCGGACGTGCGGGGCAGGTGGGCAGCGAGACATCTAGCGGTGCGCGGCGAGAGCGTGTTGTGCGTACAGCGCAACGGGCCTCGTTTGCGCGCTCGCTCAGCCCATGTAGAGCCCGCCATTCACCGCGTAATCAGCGCCGGTGACATAGGCGGCCTCATCGGAGGCGAGCCAGGCGCACAGTCCGGCAACTTCGGCCGGTTTGCCGAGCCGGCGCACCGGCACCGAGGTGGCCAGGCGATCGAGCACATCCGGCGGAAAGCTGCTGATCGAGGCGCTGGCGATATAGCCGGGCGAGATGGTGTTGACGGTGACCCCGCGCGAGGCGACCTCTTGCGCCAACGCACGGCTGAAACCATGCATCGCCGCCTTGGCGGTGGCGAAATTGATCTGGCCGATCTGCCCCTTGTGCGCGCTGACCGAGCCGATATTGACGATGCGCCCCCAGCCGCGCGAGGTCATGCCATCGACCACCTGCTTGGTGATGTTGAACAACGAATGCAGGTTGCTGGCGATCACCGCATTCCAGTCGTCGCGGCTCATCTGCCGGAACAAGGTGTCGCGGCTGCCGCCGGCATTGTTGACCAGCACATCGATCTCGCCGACTTCGGCCTTGACCTTGGCGAACGCAGCCACGGTGGATTCCCAATCGGCGGCATTGCCTTCGGATGCCACGAAATCGAAGCCCAACTCGCGCTGCTCGCGCAGCCACGACGCCTTGCGCGGCGAATTGGGCCCGCAACCGGCAACCACGGTGTGCCCGCTGCGCGCCAGTTTCTGGCAGATCGCGGTACCGACACTGCCCATGCCACTGGTGACGTATGCGATGCGGAGAGTCATTGGGTGTCACTCCTTCGGAGTTGGGATTCGGGATTGGGGATGACGGGATTCGCAATAGCGGGCAGCGGTATTCGCTTTTGCGAATCCCCAATCCCGAATGCCGAATCCCGGCGCGCGGCTAGCGCGCCAAAGGGAACAGACCAAACAACAACCCGCCGCCCAGCATCAACAGCGAAATCAGCACCGCCCACTTGAGCGTGAAGCGTTGATGGTCGGCGAAGTCGACCTTGGCCAGGCCGACCAGCAGATAGGTCGATGGCACCAGGGGGCTGAGCAGGTGCACCGGCTGGCCGGCGAGCGAGGCGCGGGCCATTTCCACCGGGGTGATGCCGTAATGGCCTGCGGCTTCGGACAGGATCGGCAGCACGCCGAAATAGAAGGCGTCGTTGGACATGAAGAACGTGAACGGCATGCTGACGATCGCCGTGATCACCGCCAGATACGGGCCCCAGCTGTCGGGAATGACGGCCAGAAAACTGCGCGACATCGCTTCGACCATGCCGGTGTTGGACAGGATGCCGGTGAAGATGCCCGCAGCGAAAATCAGCGACACCACCGACAGCACGTTGCCGGCGTGATTGACCAGGCGGCGGCGCTGCTCGGCGAGGTTCGGGTAGTTGATCATCAGCGCCAGCGCAAAGCCGATCATGAACAACACCGGCATCGGCAGCACGCCCACCACCAGCGCGCCCATCAGCGCCAGGGTCAGGATCAGGTTCACCCACAGCAGCTTGGGCCGCTTCATGTCTTCGGTGTCTTCCACGCGCGGCAATGCGTCGTTGTCTTCCGGGATGCTGGTGTCCAGCCAGTTGCCGTCCGCCGGCAGGCGCACCACGCCCAGGCGGCGACGTTCGCGCATGCCCAGATACCAGGCCAGCGTGAGAATGCCGGCGATCGCCAACACCATGGCCGGCACCAATGGCACGAACACATCGGCCGGATCCACATGCAGCGCGGTAGCGGCACGCGCGGTGGGGCCGCCCCACGGGGTCAGGTTCATCACGCCGCTGGACAGGATGGTGACGCAGGTGAGGTTGAGCGCGTTCATGCCCAGGCGCTGGTACAGCGGCAACATCGCAGAGACGGTGATCATGTAGGTGGTGGAGCCGTCGCCGTCGAGCGAGATCAGCAGCGCCAGGATCGCTGTGCCCATCACGATCTTCAGCGGATCGCCCTTGACCAGGCGCAGGATGCGGCCGACCAGCGGATCGAACAGCCCGGCATCGATCATCACCCCGAAATACAGGATGGCGAACATCAACATGACGCCGGTGGGCGCGATCTTCTTGATGCCTTCGAGCATCATCTCGTTGATGCCGGTGCCGAAGCCGCCCAACAACGCGAACACGATCGGCACCGTGATCAGAGCTACCAGCGGCGACAACCGCTTGCTCATGATCAGGTACATGAAGGTGATCACCATTCCGAAACCGAGCGCGGTCAGCATGCGGGAGAATCCTTTGAGGCGTACGGCAGGGGGAGAGTGGAGCTCAGCGTTGCGCAAGGTGCGCAGCGCCGACGATGCAGGTATGCGGTTGCTGCTGGACGTACGCGAGCTAGCGCAAGCGCGGCGTTGCGCGCGTACCTGCCGCGGTAGCGGCGCGTTGCGCCGCTATGCGCGAACAGCGTGCGCACGTCGGTGTTTTTGATTGCCGACACGATGCAGTTGCGCATCAGAAGTCGTACTGAAAGCGGCCGGTTACCGCCAGCGTGTGGTCGACCACTGCGTTGGCGATGCGATCGCGGTTGTGGCTATCGATCACGTTGAGCATCACGCGCAGGTTCGGCTTGAAATACCAGTTGCCGCCCAGCGTCCACGACTGCGTGCTGGCGTTGATGAAGTCCGGTTGCCCGTCCAGATGCTGGCCGCCACGCATGTAGTCGTAGCGCAATGCCAGCTCGAACGCACCGGACGGGCTGTTGGGCGTGGCAATGCGGCTGAAGCGGCCGGTCTTTCGGTCGTACCCGCGCGATTCGCCGGTGACGAACCAGCTGACCAGCCCATAGCTGGCCAACACCTTGGCGTGCTGCGCGCCATCGTCGAGCAGGCCACCGCTGAATTCGCTCTGCCACGACCACGGGCCGAGCACTTCGGCATATTCCAGCGACCATTTGTCGAAATCGGTATCGCGGCCATCGGCAAAGCGCGCCAGAGTGATGCGGCTATTGTTGGCCAGATCGTTTTCCGGACGTGGGCGGATCAGCAGCGATGAAGCGCCCCCACTGCCCGGATGCGAATAGCGCTCGTGCGCCAGCGAGACACCCAGGTGGCGCAAGCGCGCCTGGCCCATCTCCGGCGCATAGGTCAGGCGCGTGCCGAGCGCACCGCCCTTGGTCGAAGAATTGTCGATGCTTTCCAGGCTGTAGGCGGACGTTGACCAGGTTGCATCCGGGCGACTGGTCTGCCAGGAAATGGCCTTGCGGTAGATCGGCGCCAGCGTGGTCGAGGCGTAGCCGCGTTCCAGGAACGGGCCGTAGTTGGAGCCGGTGCGATCGTCGAGCGAGAAGTACTGCTTGAATTGGCCAACGGTCAACGTACCGGCCGAGAACTTCTTGGCGATATAGACATCGCGCGCCAGGATGCCGCGGCTGCCCGCCTCGTATTGCAGGCCGGCGAAATCCGCCTCGGCCTTGTAGTTGAAACCGTAGAACTTGCCGGACACGTCCAGCCACACGCGGCGGAACTGGGTGTCGTTGCGCTCGCGTGCACCACGGTCGTCGTTGTCGAACATGGTGAAGTCCCAATGCACGCGCCCGCCCACTTCGGCAGTGACCGGGCTGGCCTCGTCGGCTGCATGTGCCGCCGGTGCCAGGCAGATCGCCGCGCAGGCGCCCAAGGCACGCAAACGCAAGGTGTCGTTGCTCACAGACCCTCCCAGGTACAGGTGTGAATCACGTTTGGCAATGCACCGCACAACCGCCGCGGCGCGTTGGCAGCAGCCTAGTCCGGCGAAGCTGTCATGGACCTGTCGTTTGGGGGCGGGGATTGGGGAGTCGGGATTTGGGATTCGTAAAAGCAGAGTTGCAACAGCGGCGAGCTTTTGTACGCGTGGCCTGTTACCTTCCGGCCGCGACCAACCGCTGTTCCGAATCCCCAATCCCTATTCACGATTCCCCGCCCCATGCGCCTTCTGCTAGTGGAAGACAATGCCGATCTCGCCGATGCCATCGTGCGGCGCATGCGCCGTAGCGGACATGCGGTGGATTGGCAGGCCGATGGGTTGGCGGCGGCCAGCGTGCTGCGGTATCAGAGCTTCGATCTGGTGGTGCTGGACATCGGTCTGCCCAAACTCGATGGGCTGCGGGTGCTGGCCGGCATGCGCGAGCGGGGCGATACCACGCCGGTGCTGATGCTGACCGCGCGCGATGGCATCGAAGACCGCGTGCAGGCACTGGATGTCGGTGCGGACGATTACCTGGGCAAGCCCTTCGACTTTCGTGAGTTCGAAGCGCGTTGCCGCGTGTTGCTGCGGCGTAACCGGGGGCAGGCCAGCGAGGTGGTACAGATCGGCGGATTCGTCTTCGACAATGCCGCGCACACGCTGCTGCTGGATGGCGTGCCGATCGAGTTGCCCAATCGCGAATATCGCCTGTTCGAGATCCTGATCGGACGGCTCGGGCAGGTGGTTGGCAAGGACGAGATCGGCAACGGCTTGTTCGGCTTCGACGACGACGCCGGCCCCAATGCGATCGAGCTGTATGTCGGCCGACTGCGGCGCAAACTGGCCGCCGCGCCGTTGCGTATCGTCACCGTGCGCGGTGCCGGTTACAAACTCGAAGAAGCCGACCCGCATGCGCCGGTGGAGCCGGGCGCCGATGGCTGAGCCGCTGATGGTGGCACCGTCGATCCGGCGCACCTTGCTGCTGTACCTGGGCAGCCTGTCGCTGCTGGGTGCGGTGGTGCTGTTCTTTGCCGCACGCGATTATGGCGAGCGGGCGGCCAATCGGTCCTACGATCACCTGCTGGTGTCCTCGGCGCTGTCGATCATCGACAGTGTGGCCTTGGTCGGCGGCGACTGGCAGGTGGATCTGCCGTATGCCTCGCTGGATCTGCTCGGCATGGCGCCGGAAGACCGCGTGTTCTATCGCGTGTTCGATGCGCAGGGCCGCACCATTACCGGCGAAGACACGCTGCCGCCGCCGCCGCGTGCGCCCCGCGACGAGCGGCCGCTGCTGTTCGATGCGCAGTACAGCGGCGAGCCGGTGCGCTTTGCGGTGGTGATGCATCGGGTGGCGTCGGCCTCGGGGCAGGGCGAGGTGCGCGTGCAGGTGGGCCAGACCCGGCGCGCACGTGATGCGGTGGCGCGCGATGTGGTGCTCAACGCCTTGGTGGCGATCGGCGTGCTGTCGCTGCTGGCGCTGGGCCTGGTGTGGCTGGGTGTCTACCGCGCGTTGCGGCCGCTGCAGCGCATCGAGCGCGATCTGTCGCGGCGCGAACCCTCCGACCTCAAGCCGCTGAACGTGCCGGCGCCGCAGGAAATGCAGTTGATGGTGACCGCGCTCAACCGGTTCATGGCGCGGCTATCGTCCAGCAACGAAACCCTGCGCGCCTTCATGGCCGAAGCCGCGCACCAGATGCGCACACCACTGGCGGCCTTGCGCGCGCAGGCGCAGCTGGCGATGGACGACGACGACCCGCACGAGATGCAACGCAGCCTGGTGGCGATCGAGCGCAACGCCAGCCATATGAGCCGGCTGCTCAATCAGTTGCTCAGCGATGCCAGCGTGATCCACCGCGCCAACCTGCAGCGCTTTGCCACCGTGGATCTGGCCGATGTACTGCATCAGGCCCTGCACGAAGCGCTGCCGCGCAGCCCAGGCGCACCGCGCGTGCAGCTGGCGATCGACCCGAAACCGGCGCTGCTGCGCGGCGATGCCTTGCTGCTCCGCGAGGCGCTGAAAAACCTGATCGACAACGCCTGCAAATACGGTGCCGGTGCCGGTGCCCCGCTGCAGGTGGCGCTCACCAGCGACGGCAACCACCACGTGCTGACCATTGCCGATCATGGCCCGGGCATTCCGGCGGCCGAAGCCGAGCGTGTGTTCGAGCGTTTCGTGCGGGGGGCGGATGCCCCGGCCGGCGGCGCCGGGCTGGGGTTGGCCATCGTCAAGCGCGTGGTGGAAGCGCATGGCGGGCGCATCGATCTGTCCAACCGCATCGGTGGCGGCTTGATCGCCTCGCTGCATTTTCCCGGAGGAGACGCGTGATGCGGGCGATGTGGATGCTGCTGTTGCTGCTGGTCCATGGCCTGGCCTGCGCGGCGCCCGGCGATGTGCGGCGCTTTCCTGCACAGGGCCCGGTGCGTGTGCAGCTGCGCGTGCAGGGCTCCACCGACCTGGAAGTGTTCGGCGCAGTCATCCGGGATTACCAGCGGCTGCATCCGGGCACCGAGGTGATCTACGAAGACGTGATTGCCTGGGACATCTATGACCGTTATCTGCACCCAGGCCATGGCGCACCTGCTGCAGACATGCTGATCAGCGCCAGCATGGATCTGCAGACCAAACTGGTGAACGACGGCCACGCGTTGGCGCATCGCTCCGCACAGACCGAAGCCTTGCCGGCGTGGGCGCAATGGCGCCATGAAGTGTTCGGCATCAGCTACGAGCCGGTGGCCATCGTCTACAACACGCGCAAGCTGGATGCCGCCCGCGTGCCGCGCACGCGCCGGCAGTTGCTGGCGTTGTTGCGCGCGCCCGATGCACCGCTGCGCGGCAAGGTCGGCACCTACGATGTCGAACGCAGCGGCGTGGGGTATCTGTTCGCGACCCAGGACGGCCAAGTGGGCAGTATCGCCGGCGCGCTGCTCGCGGCGCTGGGGGCCAACCGGGTGGTGTTGGAGGAGCGCACCGGCAGCCTGCTCGATCGGGTCAGCCGTGGCGAGCTCCTGCTGGCCTACAACGTGCTTGGCTCCTACGCGCAGGCCCGCATCGATGCGGGCGCGCCGCTGGGCATCGTGCAGCCGCAGGACTACACGCTGGTGGCGCTGCGCACGGCGGTGATCCCCAAGACGGCGCCGCATGCGCCGGAGGCGCGCCGGTTTCTCGACTACCTGCTTTCGCCGCGCGGCCAGCAGGTGCTGTCGCGCGAGGCGCGGCTGATGCCGATCCTGCCGGCCGCCGGTGGCCGCGGCGGTTCGGCGCAGCCACCGTTCCGCCCGATCCCGCTCGGCCCCGGTCTGCTGGTGTATCTGGACAAGCTCAAACGCCGCCAGTTCCTGGACGCCTGGCGGGCGAGCACGCAGCCGCCGCGTTAGAGCGTGTGATGCACGTTGAGATGAGATGCATTGGCCGTCAGCGGTGTGGAGCGGCCACCGCTTGGCTTGTCTTGGCGCGCCAGCCAAGCCGGCGCCACGCAGCACCCGCTCCGTGCCGCTGACGGCCAACCCTCCGCTTCGCACTCACCTCAACGTACATGACACGCTCTAATGCAAGGCATCGGCGGCGGCCCTGTGCCAGACTTGGCGTATGGCTGATCTCACCATTCTCGTCGCCGACGACCACCCGCTGTTCCGCGCCGCCGTCATCCACGTGCTGCAGCAGACCCTGCCGCAGGCCAACGTGGTGGAAGCCTCCAGCGCTGCCACCCTGAGTGCCATGCTGCGTTCGCATCCGCAGGCCGAGCTGGTGCTGCTGGATCTGGCCATGCCCGGTGCACGCGGTTTTTCGGCGTTGTTGCACGTGCGTGGCGAACACCCGGACATTCCGGTGGTGGTGATCTCCTCCAACGATCATCCGCGTGTGATCCGGCGTGCGCAGCAGTTCGGCGCGGCCGGGTTCATTCCCAAATCCACGCCGGCCGAATCGATCGGCACCGCGGTGGCCAGCGTGCTGGAAGGCGGCACCTGGTTCCCGCCGATGACCGCCGAGCGTTCGGAGGCCGACGCACAACTGGCTTCCAAACTCGCCCAGCTCACGCCACAACAGTTCCGTGTGCTGCTGAGCCTGGCCGATGGCCTGCTCAACAAGCAGATCGCGCACGAACTGGGCCTGGCCGAGAACACCGTCAAGGTGCATGTCACCGCGATCCTGAAAAAGCTCGACTGCTACAGCCGCACCCAGGCCGCGGTGTTGGTCAAGGCGCTGGAGCCGGAAGGCGAGGGCTGAGCTAGCCTGCGCAACGGGTGGCCGCGCATTGCCGTCTGCAGCCCACATGACACATCCCGCAGAACGCATGCAGGCATTGCGCCTGCGCATCAAGAGCGGCTGGCAAAACGCAGCGAGCAGTCGTCAGGTGAGCATGGACTGCGTACTCAGACCCTCAGTGCACGCACAGCTACATGTGGCAGCGAGCACCAGCCGCATGGCGACTGCCGCAGTGTCTATTGGCTCTAGGCCGGCGGCTGCCGATAGAACACCATGCCGCCATGATGCAGCTCGTCGTCGGTGACGAAGCGGCCATCGGCGGTGAAGCCGGTGTCGTCCCAGTATTCGATGTGAGTGCCGGTGATTTCGTAACGGCCCTGGTAGGCGCTTTGGCGCGTGCCGCGGGCCTCGTCGTAGCGGCCGTTCGGCAGGAGTTCCTGCCGGATCCGTCCGTCGCCGGTGACCCACATGCCGAGATAGGGGTGTGCTTGCATCGGATGTCCTGGTTGCTGGGTCGCGATAGTGGTCGGCGCCTTAGGCGGTTGCGCAGCTGCCGCGAACGGGCAGGCGAGCGCCGAGCCGGCGCCCAGCGCCACCGCGATGGCGGCTTTCATCGGCCTGTCGCTCATGGGCTGGCCCTGCGTTGCATTTGGCTGCGACCGCGCTGCAGCACGGCGTCGTAGGCGGGCAGGTCCAGGAACGCGTTGACCTCGACCGCCTTGCCACCGGCCATCCGCATGATCCATGCGTAGCGATTGCGATAGCTGCCGCCATCGCGCAGCGTGGCCACGCCTTCCCACTGCACGATGACGTGCTCGCCATCGGCCCAGATGCGTTGCTGCACGGGCCGCAGTGGCGAGGCCAGGCGCTCGCTCAGCGGACGCACCGCGGCGTCGACCAACACCTCGCGACCACGCAAGGTGCCGGCGCTCGGACCGGAGCCTTCGATGGTCCACACCACCTCGGGCGACAGCAGCGTCTCGAAGATACCGCTGCCCCCGTTTCGCCACTGCGCAAAGGCCGCTTCGACGATGCGCTTGTTGCAGATGGGCACGAGTTGCTCTGCGCAGGTGTCTGTGGATGCAGCATCCTTGGATGTGGCGCCGGCATTGCCTGCGAACGCTGCGGCGACAAGCAGCGCTGCTGACGTGATGGTTGGGAGTCTGGTCATGGCTGCTCCGTGGTGGTTAGGTGCGCAGCTGCACGTGATGGGTGCCGTAGATCAACTGCTGCGCCATCGGCCTGCCGATGAAGCGTTCGGGAAAGATCGGCGGCACTGCGCTGACCGCGTCCAGGCGCGCGACATGCGCGTCGCTGAGCACGATCTCCAGCGCGCCGAAGTTGTCTTCGGCCTGCTGCAAGGTGCGTGCGCCCATCACCGGCGACACGACGGCCGGGTTGCGCAAGGTCCAGGCCAGCGCCACCTGCGAGCGCGATGCGCCCAGTTCATCGGCGACCGCACCGACCACATCGGCGATCTCCAGCGCGCGTGCATTGAGATGCCCGGTCGAGGCGATCACGCCCTTGCGGCTGCTCGACACCTCTGCCGCATTGTCGTCGGTCAGATCGGCGCGGCTGTATTTGCCGGTGAGGATGCCACCGCCCAGCGGCGACCACGGCAACACGCCCAGGCCGAGTTCGCGCGCCATCGGCAGCAGCTCGTGTTCGACGCTGCGTTCGACCAGGCTGTACTCGATCTGCAGCGCCACCAACGGCGACCAGCCGCGCAGGTCGGCCAGGGTCTGCAATTGCGCCACGCGCCAGGCCGGGGTATTGCAGATGCCCAGATAAAGCACCTTGCCCGATTGCACCAGATGCTCCAGCCCGCGCATCACTTCGTCCGGTGCGGTGGTGAAGTCCCAAGCATGCAGGTACAGCAGATCGATCCGGTCGGTGGCAAGTTGGCGCAGGCTGGTTTCAACCGAGCGAATCAGGTTCAGGCGATGATTGCCGCCGGAATTGATGTTGTCCGCATCGCGCGCCATGGTGAATTTGGTGGCCAGCACGAAGCGTTCGCGTCGGTCCTTGATCAACTCGCCGAGGATGCGTTCGGAGCCGCCGTTGGTGTAGTTCACTGCGGTGTCGATGAAGTTGCCGCCGCGGTCGGCATAGGCGTCGAAGATGCGTTTGGCTTCGCCTGCATCTGCGCCCCAGCCCCAGGCTTCGCCGAAGGTCATGGTGCCCAGCGACAGGGGCGAGACGCGCAGGCCGGAGCGGCCGAGCAGGCGGTAGTGGTCCAGTGAGCGTGGCTGATGCATGCGTGATGTCTCCCGGTAGCGACGTGGTGCGTGTTGCCAGCCACTGTGCCGCGGCGCGGGGGGCGAGCGTGAGCCTGGTTATCCGGCATCCTTGCCTGATCGTCCGAATGGCCGCGGCTAGTCATGGCTGTTCCCCTGCCGATGCATGCACTGCGCCCGAATGCAGCGGCTCTCTTGGCGTCAGACGCAGCACCGCAGGCAAGCGTCTATGCTATGGCGACCGCCATCGAACACTGAAGCCGCGGCACCGTGACCATCAAATTCGACCTCAACGATCTGCAGGCATTCCGTGCGGTTGCCGAAAACGGCAGCTTTCGCCGCGCTGCCGAACGCATCCGCATCACGCAACCGGCACTCAGCCGCAGGATCGACAAGCTCGAGTCGGCGTTGAACGTCAAACTGTTCGAGCGCACCACACGCAAGGTCACGCTCACCACCGTCGGCCAGGCGTTCATGCCGCAGGTCGAGCGCATGCTCGACGATCTGGACATGGCGCTGATGAGCATCGGCGATGCAGGGTCCAGCAGGATGGGCACGGTGACCGTGGCCTGCGTGCCGTCTGCGGCGTACTACTTCATGCCGCAGGCGATCCACGGGCTGCATCAGTTGTTTCCCAAGATCCGCATCCGGCTGTTCGACGGCAGCGCCAGTCATGTCAGTGCGGCAGTGGCCTCCGGCGAAGCGGATTTCGGGGTCAGCTTCAGCGGCAACCTGGCGCCGGAGGTGGAGTTCGAACCGTTGTTGCAGGAGCGCTATGTGATTGCCTGCCGCCAGGACCATCCGCTGTCCGGGCGCGCACAGGTCAGCTGGCAGGAGGCCTACGGTTACGACTACATCACGCTGGACAAGACATCGGGCAACCGGCTGGTGCTGGATCGGGCGCTGGCTGCATTCACGCCGGACAAGCCGAGCATCTGCGAGACCCGGCATGTCACCACGTTGCTGGGGTTGGTGGAGGCCGGCGTCGGTATTGCCGCCGTGCCGTCGATTGCCATGCCGTCCGGCCCGCATCCGGTGCTGGCGGCGGTGCCGCTGGTCGAACCGGAGGTGTCGCGCAACGTGGGGCTGCTGAAACGTCGCGGACGCACGCTGACACCGACCGCGCTGGAACTGGCGGAACTGGTGCGACGGATGCCCGCACGTTCAGGGTGACACCGGGTCCAGGCCGGTCGCGCGCGCCACCGCCTGCGCATTACCCGACTGCAGGTACGCAAGCAGGCGCTTGGCCGCCTCGGGATGCTCCGCGTTGACCGGAACGCCCGCCGCATAGCGCGTGATCGACTGCAGCGGTTCGGGGATCTTGCCGACAAACTCCACGCCTGCCACCGGAAGCAGCTCGGCCACCTGTTGAAAGCCGAGCTGATAGCTGCCATCGGCCACCACCGTGCCCACCGGGATGCGCGGAATCTTCTTGCTCTTGGCCATCATCGGGCCTTCGATCTGCAACTTTTTGAATAGCGTGGTTTCGATGTAGACGCCGCTGGCGCTGTCGGAATAGGCCACCGAATCGGCGTGCAGCAGCGTCTGTTTGAAGTGCTCGACGCTGTCGATCTTGGGTTTGGGTGCACCGCTGCGCACCACCATGCCGATCCTGGAATCGGCCAGTTCCACCCGCGATGCCGGGTCGACCACGCCGGCATCGATCAGCTTCTGCAGCGCGCTGCCGACCATGATCACCACATCGGCATGCTCACCGCGTGCAAGCCGGTTGGGAATGGCTTGTGGCGTTTCGCCCATCGAAGGACCGAGCAGGGTGGTGACCTTCACCCCGGTCTGCTTGGTGTATTGCGGCGCCAGGCGATCGAAGGCGGCCGTGAAACCGCCGGAGGTCATCACGGTCAACTCCTGTGCGCCCGCCGCTGTGGACAGCAAAACCGTTGCAATGATCGCAGCCAACCATTTTTTCCACCTGCTCCGCATCATTTCGTCGCTCCTGCCGCAGCATCCAGGCCGGTCGCCGTCGCTGGATTGCCTTGGCGGCGATACAGAAACAGCGTGGCCCCCAGCGCGCACGCCGACGCGAAGACCAGCCAATAGCCGGGCGCCGCCTTGTCGCCGGTGACATGGATCAGCCAGGTGGAGATCACCGGCGTAAAACCGCCAAACACCGCGGTTGCCAGGCTGTAGGCGAGCGAGAATCCCGCAACCCGCACATGCGCCGGCATCCGTTCGGTGAGCGCCGGGATCATGGCGCCGTTGTAGAGGCCATAGATGAAGGACAGCCACAGCAGCGCCTGCAACATATGCGTAAAGCTCGGTGCGGCCGCAAGCAACGCGAGCACCGGATAGGCCGTCGCGATGCACACCACCGCCATGGTCACCAGCAGCGGCTTGCGGCCGAAGCGGTCGCTGAGCGCGCCGCCGATCGGCAGCCAGATGAAATTGGACACGCCCACCAGCAGCGTCACGATCAATGCATCGCCGGTGCTGAGTTTGAGCACGGTCTTGCCGAAGGTGGGTGCGTACACGGTGATCAGATAGAACGCGGTCGTCGTCAGCGCGACCATCAAGCCGCCGGCAATCACGATGCCGGCATTGTTCGCCAGCCCACGCATCACCTGCTTCATCGTGACCGGCTGCCGGCGCTGCGCAAATTCGGCAGTCTCTTCCAGGCTTCGCCGCAGCAAGAAGATGAAAGGGATGATGACGCAACCGATGCCGAACGGAATCCGCCAGCCCCATTGCGCCAGATCCTGCGGCGCCATCAGCTGGTTGAGCGCAAACCCGATCGCGGCCGCCGCGACGATGGCAAGCTGCTGGCTGGCCGATTGCCAACTGGCATAGAAGCCGCGCCGGCCCGGTGTCGCCATCTCGGCCAGATACACCGACACGCCGCCCATTTCCGCGCCGGCCGAAAAGCCCTGCAGCAAGCGCCCGAGCAGCACCAGGGCCGGGGCCCACAAGCCGATGCTGGCGTAGCCTGGCACCAGCACGATCAGCACGGTACCGCTGGCCATGATCGCCAAGGTGACGATCAGGCCTTTGCGGCGCCCGACATCGTCGATGTAGGCACCCAGGATCACCGCACCCAGCGGCCGCATCAGAAAGCCCGCACCAAACACGGCGAAGGTCATCATCAGGGACGCGAATTCGTTGCTCGCCGGGAAGAAGGCCGCGGCGATCTGCGTTGCGTAAAAGCCGAACAGGAAGAAGTCGAACTGCTCGAGGAAGTTGCCCGAGGTCACCCTCAGCACCATCCCGAGTTTGGACTGTTGCGTTGCCTCACCGCTGGAACTGTGCATAAATCGCCCTCCACGATAGGTATGCATGGACGTCTGACACCTGAGGCACTCGATTCTGGTCCAGATGGTCGATGTTGATAATTGCTGCTTTCTCATCGATTGATGCGCGTTGAACATCGGCCCGCGCGGCTGCAGTGCGCGACGCGCAGTACCCTCGCCACGATGCGCATGCCGCATTCGCCAGCGGCCGCTGGCGTTGCCGCCTGACCTGAAGGTCGATCCGTCCATGCCGTCGCCGCAGGTGCGCTGGCGGCCTGCCGATGTGCCGATTAGATTGGTGCGTGCGCTGCCGGTCTTGGGCGCGTGAGAGCAAGCAGGCAGCGCTGGCAGCGCGCTACCCGCGCCGCATCAACATCTGCGTCACCAGCGCACGCAAGGCAGGCGGACGGACCGGTTTGGACAAAAATCCCCAACCCAGATCCAGCGCATGCTCGCGCAGGACAGGGTCGGGTTCTGCGGTGACCAGGATCACCCGTGGCTCGCGTTGCCAGCGTTCCACCAACTGCGACAGCAGCATGGGGCCGTGGTGTGCGCCCATGCGCGCATCCAGCAGCAGCAGTTCCGGCACCTCCTCGGCATTGGCAGCGCTCAATGCCTCATCCGGGCCGCCGGCGAAATCCACGCGGCATTCCCAGCGTTCCAGCAGCGTGCGGGTGGCTTCGCACACCAATGGCTCATCGTCCACGCACCATACCCGGCAGCCGTGCAGGATGGGGTCGTTGCCGTGTTCGGCAGTGCTGGCCGCCGCTGGCAGTTGCCGAGCGATGGCGGTGCGATCGCCCAGCGGGACAGTCACCGAAAACACGCTGCCGGCGCCCAGGGTGGAACGCAGCCCGATGCGATGTCCGAGCAGACGGCCGATGCGCTCGACGATGGCCAGGCCCAGGCCTGCGCCGCGATCGTTGGCCACGCCGTCGTCCAGGCGGCGGAATTCTTCGAAGATTTCGTGTTGCAAGGCGTCGGGGATGCCGGGGCCCTGGTCGTGCACTTCGATACGCAGCCAGCCGCCACGGCGACGGCAGCCGATCAGCACGCGCCCGCGCGGCGTGTAGCGGATGGCGTTGGACAGAAAGTTCTGCAGGATGCGGCGCAGCAGGTTTTCATCGCTCAATACCACCGCCGAGGTCGGCACCGATTCCAGCACCAACCCGCGGTCTTCGGCCAGGATGCCGAAGTCGCGCGCCAGGGTGTCCAGCAAGGGCGCAAGCGCAAAGTCGCGCACCTGGGTCTTCAGGCTGCCCGCTTCCAGGCGCGAGATGTCGAGCAGGCTGTTGAGGATGGCGTCCTGCGCAGCCAGCGCACCGTCGATGTTGTCGACCACGCGTGCGCTGCCAGCCTCGCGCACTTGCCCGCGCAGCACCGAGACGAACATGCGCGCGGCGTTGAGGGGCTGCAGCAGGTCGTGCACCGCCGAGGCGACGAAGCGGGTCTTGTAGCGGTTGGCGCTTTCGGCTTCGCGCTTGGCCGCCGCCAGGTCGCGGGTGCGCTCGGCCACGCGGTGTTCCAGCGCGTCGGCCAGCGAACGCAGTTCGCGTGCGGCGTTCTTGTAGCTGGTGATGTCGGCGTAACTGGTGACAAAGCCGCCATCGGGCAGCGGATTGCCGCGGATTTCCAGCACGGTGCCGTCTTCTTTTTCGCTCTCGCGCATATGCGGCTTGCCGCTGCGCAAATGATTCAGGCGCCGCTCGATCGCCGCCTCGATCGGCCCCGGCCCCAGCAGGCCGCGGCGTGCATTGAAGCGGAACAGGTCTTCGATCGGTCGGCCGATCTTGAGCAGTTCCGGCGGGAACCGGAATAGCTCCACATAGCGCGAATTCCACGCCACCAGGTTGAGCGCCTCGTCGATCACCACCACGCCTTGCGGCAGATGTTCCAGGCTGCGGCTCAGGCCGGCATTGGCCTGCTGCGCGGCGGTCACCACGCCGTCCTGGGCCGTGCGCAGTTCTTCGGCGTGTTGCTGCAGCAAGGTTTCCAGTTCGTGCCGGCTGCGCTGGCGTAGCGCCGACAGCCGCCGCCGTTGCTGCACGAACAACCACAGCAGTGCCAAGGCCAGCCACGCGCCGGCGGCGGCAATCGCCGCGGCGCGGCCGGCAGCGGCGCTGGCGCGGGTGTCGTGCAGCAGATGCAGGCGCCAGCCGCTTTCGGGCACTTCCAGGGTCTGCCACAGCACCTGCGCACCGAGCGGCGGGTCGCGCACGTCGGCCAGCACGCCGCCGTACCCGGTCTGCTCGATCAACCGGCGCCGCAGCGGCAGCAATTCCTGGTCGGCGTACTGGCGGGTGCTCTGCAGTTCGCGGCGATCGCGGTCGCTGAGCGGGGCCAGCACGCGGTAGCGCCACTCCGGCTGGCTGGCCAGAAACACCACATCGTGCGCGTCCGACGCCAGCACGATATCCGGGGTCTGCAGCCACTCGCGCTCCAGCGCAGCCAGCGCGATCTTGATCACCGCCACGCCCTGCACCCGGCCGGCGCCATCGACAATGGCCTGCGACAGGAAATAGCCTGGCTCGCTGGTGGTCATGCCGATGCCGTAGAAGCTGCCGCTGCCGGTGGCCAGCGCCTGCTGGTAATACGGACGGAAGGCGTAATCCACGCCCACGTTGCTCCGTGGCGCCCGCCAGTTGCTGGCGGCCAGTGCCACGCCGTCATGGTTGATCAAGGTCAGCGTGGACGACTGCGTGACATTGTTGGCGCGTTCGAGCTTGCGGTTGAGCGCATCCACCTGTGCCGGCGACAGCGTGCCGGACACGGCCGCGCGCAACTCCGGGTCCAGCGCCAGAATCTGCGGCAACGTGCGATAGCGGTCCACGCGCTGCTGCAGCGCCTGCGCGTAGAGCCGCAGCTGGCGGCGCACGGTGGCGCTTTCATCGTGCAGCGCGCTCTGTTCGACGAAGTGCCCGGCCGCCACCATGGCCACCACCATCCCGCCCAGCACGATGGACAAGGTGAGCAGCAGGCGACGGCGTTGCGATGCGTACATGGGCGCAAGTATGCGGTCTGCTGCCGGATCGCGTAGCCATCAGCGCGTAACGGCCAACAAGAAACGGTTGCGCTCACCTCCAGACAGACGCAGCCGGCGCTCGGTGCCGCATGTGCCACGCGTCGACGACGGTTCCGGGCGCTCGGCCCGCAGTTGCCTGGCCGCTGCTCGCGATCTGTGTCAGCCGCTCATCGCACGCTGAGCAAGCGCCGAATACGACAACGGCCGCACCCGGGATGGATGCGGCCGTGTCGAATGCCTGTGGCGGTGCGATGCCGGCGGCGCGTCAGCGAACCGGCGCGCGGCCATGACTGCTTTTGCTCAGTGCAGCTTAGAACTGCACCTGCGCACGCAGTTCCATCACGTGCGGGGTTTCATGCACGCCATTGCGCGAGGAATCCACCCAGCTGTAGTTGGCCTGGAACTTGAAGTGGCTGGTGAGGTACCAGTTGGCGCCGATGGTGGTGTCGTGCTGACGGCCGCCATGCACATTGTTGTCTTCCAGGTTCAGGCGGCTGTAGCGGGCGGTCAGCTCGACCGCGCCGTAGTCGTGCGACGGCTTGATGTTGCCCGGCACGCCGCCGGCATAGCTGCGCGATTCGCCGGTCAGCGTCCAGGTGCCGTAGACGTACTGGCCCTGGGCGATGAAGTGCGGCTGGTTCGCGTTGCGCGCCACTTCGGCACGCAGGGCTTCGCTCTGCAGCGAGAACGGGCCATGGATCCAGACCGCTTCCAGGCCGGTGCGGATCACATGGTCCACATCGAGGATGGTGCCGGTATCGATCAGGCGCACATCGGTCAGGCCGGCTTCCGGGCGCGCACGCAGGCGCACACGCGGGCTGAACGACACGCCGCGGCCGTCGCTGTAACCGCGCGGGTTTTCGATCGAGCCGGCGATGCCCAGGTGCAGCACGTCGCCTTCGGCCTTCATCGGGGTCCATGCCGCGTGCACGGCCTGGGTGGTGCCCGGGTTGTCGCCCTGCAGATCCTTGCCGCCGTACGCGCCGGCCTGCAGCAGGTACTGCTGACGTTCCAGCGTCCATTCCGCGCCGGTACGGCGCCCCTGGAACACCGCCTGGATCGGCAGGCCCAGTTCCATGAAGCTGCCCGCACGCGAGCTCTGCACCGCTTCCAGGCCCACCGGCACCTTCATGTAGCCCAGGCGCACGCGGCCGTAATCCTGGCCGAACAGGGCCTTGGTCTCGAACCGGTAGAACACGTCCAGCCACAGCTTGGACTCGAAGTCGTAGTACACCATGGCGTCGTAGACGCCCTTCTTCTTGATGGTGGCGCCGAATTCCTTGCGGCGGAAGTCGTTGCGGTCTTCCAGGCGGTCGTCGCCGGAGAAGTTGTTGTCGTCGTAGGCGTAGTTGCCGGTCAGGCCAAGCTCGGTGCCGTCACCGAAGGTGTACTTGGTCGGCCAGTTTTCGATCGAGGTGGCTGCATTGGCAGCGGCGGGGACGATGGCAGCAGCCAACGCCAGGACAAGCAGATTGAGGCGCATAGGTATGGTCTTCGGCAATGAAAAGGGGCCGGGCGTCCTGCCATGGCGGTCGCAATGAATGTCTTCAGCAAGCGCGCAGGGTCCGGACGACGGCAGCACAGAAACGGTGTCTGCGTTAAACGGAATTAACGGCCGGCGGCGGCGCGGCTGAAGTGTAAGCCCACGTTCAGCCGCTGGACACGGGGTAGTACCAATGGGCTATCGGCCGGGGCTGTGACGTGCGGCCAGAATGCGTGCAACGGGTGCCTGCTCGGCACCCTCTCTCGTCTCTCGGAGTGGTGTCATGCACATCAGCAAGCCTGCCGGCCCCCTGCCGGCGTCCGTCCCCTTCTATCGCCAACTGTATTTTCAGGTGGTGGTGGCGATCGTTCTCGGTGCCCTGCTGGGCCATTTCGAGCCCGCCTTCGCCGAAAGCCTCAAGCCGCTGGGCGACGCGTTCATCAAGCTGGTGAAGATGATCATCGCCCCGGTGATCTTTCTGACCATCGTCACCGGCATCGCCGGCATGACCCATCTCAAGACGGTGGGCCGGGTGTTCGGCAAGGCGATGGCCTACTTCCTGTTCTTTTCCACCTTGGCCCTGGTGGTCGGTTTGGTGGTCGCTCATGTGGTGCAGCCCGGCGCCGGCATGAACATCAATCCGGCCGATCTGGACCAGAGTGCGGTCAAGAGCTACGTCGAGAAGTCGCATGACCTGACCCTGGTCGGCTTCCTGATGGACATCATCCCCAACTCGCTGATCGGCGCGTTCACCGGCGATCAGGTCGTCAACGGCAAGCTGACCGGGCCGAACATCCTGCAGGTGCTGTTCGTGGCGGTGCTGTTCGGCGTGTCGCTGGCGCTGGTGGGCGAGCGCGGCAAGCCGGTGCTGAACCTGCTGGAAGCGCTGATCGCCCCGGTGTTCAAGCTGGTACACATCCTGATGCGTGCCGCCCCGATCGGTGCCTTCGGCGCCATCGCCTTCACCATCGGCAAGTACGGCGTGGAGTCGCTGGTCAACCTGGCCTGGCTGGTGGGTTCGTTTTATCTGACATCCCTGCTGTTCGTGCTGGTGATCCTGGGGCTGGTGAGCCGGCTGTGCGGGTTTTCGGTCCTCAAGCTGATCCGCTACCTGAAGGCCGAGCTGCTGCTGGTGCTGGGCACGTCCTCGTCGGAGTCGGCGTTGCCGTCGCTGATGGAGAAGATGGAAAAGGCCGGCTGCGAGAAGTCGGTGGTGGGCCTGGTGGTGCCAACCGGGTACTCGTTCAATCTGGACGGCACCAACATCTACATGACGCTGGCGGCGCTGTTCATCGCCCAGGCCACCAATACCGAACTGACCCTGGGCCACCAGATCGCACTGCTGGCCGTGGCGATGCTCAGCTCCAAGGGAGCGGCCGGCGTCACCGGTGCCGGCTTCATCACCCTGGCCGCCACGCTGGCCGTGGTGCCTGAAGTGCCGGTGGCCGGCATGGCGCTGATTCTGGGCGTGGACCGTTTCATGAGCGAATGCCGCTCGCTGACCAACTTCATCGGCAACGCGGTGGCCACCGTGGTGGTCTCGCGCTGGGAAAACGCCCTGGACCGCGACCGGCTCAAGCTGGTGCTGGACGGCGGCGAACCGCCGCTGCTGGCCCCGGTCGGCCAACCCGGCGTGGCACCTGCCAGCCTGCGTTGATGCTTCCTACGGCCCTGTCTTCCGTCGGTGTTAGCGACGGGATGCAGGGCCGTTCTTGTTTGGCTTCCACGCCGGCTGCGCCGCCCACCACGCCGCATCCGTGATTTCCCTGCCGCGCTGACAGCTGCGCGACAGGCCCTTGTTCAGGCAGGAGGGTAGAATTCAGCTTCCTGCGCCTTCGAGAACCACACCACCGATGTCCACCGACGACTTCAAACAGGCCGCCCTCGACTACCACCGCCAGCAGCCGGCCGGCAAGATCAAGGTCACCGCGACCAAGCCGATGCTGACCCAGCGCGATCTGTCGCTAGCGTATTCGCCGGGCGTGGCGTTCGCCTGCGAGGCCATCGTCGAAGATGCCACCCAGGCCAGCGAGCTTACTGCGCGCGGCAATTTGGTGGCGGTCATCACCAACGGCACGGCGGTGCTGGGCCTGGGCAACATCGGCCCGCTGGCCTCCAAGCCGGTGATGGAAGGCAAGGGCGTGCTGTTTCAGAAGTTCGCCGGCATCGACGTGTTCGATATCGAAATCAACGAGAACGACCCGGACAAGCTGGTGGACATCATCGCCAGCCTGGAGCCGACCTTCGGCGGCATCAACCTGGAAGACATCAAGGCGCCGGAATGCTTCATCGTCGAGCGCAAGCTGCGCGAGCGCATGAACATCCCGGTGTTCCATGACGACCAGCATGGCACTGCGATCATCGTTGGCGCCGCCGTGCTCAACGCGCTGGTGGTCACCGGCAAGAAGATCGAAGAGGTCAAGCTGGCCACCACCGGCATGGGCGCGGCCGGCATTTCCTGCGTGAACATGCTGGTGTCGCTGGGCCTGAAGCCGGAGAACATCCTGGCGCTGGACCGCGATGGCGTGATCCACACCGGCCGCACCGATCTGGACCCGGACAAGCAGCGCTACGCCCGCGATACCGACAAGCGCACCCTGGCCGAAATCGTCGAAGGCGCCGATATCTTCCTGGGCCTGTCGGCCGCCGGCATCCTCAAGCCGGAGATGGTCGCCAGCATGGCGCGCCAGCCGGTGATCTTCGCGCTGGCCAACCCCAATCCGGAAATCACCCCGGAAGTGGCCAAGGCGGTGCGCCCGGATTGCATCATCGGCACCGGTCGGTCGGACTATCCGAACCAGATCAACAACGTGCTGTGCTTCCCGTACCTGTTCCGCGGCGCGCTGGATGTGGGCGCCACCGGCATCAACGAGGAAATGAAGATCGCCTGCGTCAAGGCGATCGCGGCGATGGCGCGGCGCGAGGCCTCCGACCTGGGTGCGGCCTATGGCGGCGAGACCCCGAGCTTCGGCCCCGACTACCTGATTCCGCGTCCGCTGGACCCGCGCCTGCTGGTGGAACTGTCGTCTGCGGTTGCGCAGGCGGCCATGGATTCGGGCGTGGCCACGCGCCCGATCACCGACATGGAGGCCTACCGCGACAAGCTCGGCCAGTTCGTCTACCGCACCAGCCTGATGATGAAGCCGGTCTACGACCGCGCGCGCGCCGACAAGCAGCGCGTGGTGTATGCCGAAGGCGAAGAAGAAGTGGTGCTGCGTGCGGTGCAGAACGTGGTCGACGAGGGCCTGGCCTTCCCGATCCTGATCGGCCGCCCGGACGTGATCGAAGCACGCATCGAACGCATGGGCCTGCGCCTGACCGCCGGCGTGGATTTCGAGATCACCAACATCCTCGACGACCCCCGCTTCAACGATTACTGGCAGTACTACCACGCGCTGACCGAGCGTCGTGGCGTGACCGTCACCGCGGCCAAGGAGTTGATGCGCTCGCGCCCGACCCTGATCGCGGCAGTGATGGTGGCGCGCGGCGAAGCCGACGCGATGCTGTCCGGCGTGGTTGGCCGCTTCCACAAGAAGCTGGGCTACGCGCGCAGCGTGATCCCGCTGGAACCGCGGGTGAGCTCCACCTCGGCGATGACCGGCGTGATCAACCAGCTCGGCGTGTTCTTCTTCCTGGACACCCACGTGCAGGAAGACCCCACGGTGGAGCAGGTGGTGGAAGCCACATTGCAGGCCGCGTACCGCCTCAAGCTGTTCGGCATCGAGCCGAATATCGCGCTGCTGTCGCACTCCAACTTCGGCAGCCACGACTCGCGCGATGCGCTGAAGATGCGCCAGGTGCGCGAGGCACTGCTCAAGCGCAAGCCCGAGCTCAACATCGACGGCGAAATGCAGGGCGACACCGCCTGGGACGAGGCGCTACGCAAGCAGATCATGCCCAACAGCACCTTGAAGGGCCGCGCCAACCTGTTCGTGTTGCCGAACCTGGAAGCGGCCAACATCGCCTACAACCTGGTGCGCGTGTTCACCGATGGCGTGGCGATCGGCCCGATCCTGATGGGCATCTCCAAGCCGGTGCATATCCTCACCACCAGCGCCACCTCGCGCCGGGTGATGAACATGACCGCCATTGCAGCGGTGGATGCGCAGATCCGCAGGCAGCGCGATGCCGAAAAGGCGGCAGCCGACAAGGGCAGCGACTGACTCGAGATGTTCAGACTTGCCAGGTGTCCAAGACTTGGCCGAGTGCTGCTTGATTTGAAGCAGCAAGCGCTCGGCCGGCAAGACAACGGCCGATAAGTGTCTTCCTCGATAGGGTGCAAGGCGCCCAGGCACTTAGAGCGGCTAACAAAACGTAGCGCAGTAGTTTTGTTAGCTGCTCTTAGTCCCCAGTCTGCAGCAATAACCCACAAGCCCCTCTCCCCGCGGGAGAGGGGTTGGGGTCAGCGTACGGCCTACCCTTGGCAGCGACTCAGCGTCGACCATCCAAAACGTTGACGAGCGACGCAAACAGCAGGCGTCGCGGGTCGTCATCATCCCAGCGATCACGCCCAAAACCTCAGTCCTCAGCGCCCATCCGGCACCGCACCCAGTAACTCGATCTCCGCCACCTGTGCACGCGCAGGCGCGGTCCAATGCAGCCGATACTCCGCATACGAACCGGGCGTCGCGATCCGGAACGGGCGCGTTTGAAGTGGCCATTGAAAACGCTCCTCGCGGCGCGTATCGACGACGCGCCACGTGCCTCCTGCAGTGCGTGCTTCCAGTGTCCACGCGGCCGACGCAATCGCAGCGTCGCCGCTGGTCACGGTGTAAAGCATGGCCTCACCGCGATCAAGACCGCTCAACGTCAGCACCGTGGCGGGCGACACCGCGCTCGCGCTGCCCGCATCGTCGTCATGCAAAGCCGTCAGCGCGCGACCATCGGCCTGCGTCACGCGTGCGCTGGCACCCAGCAGGTCACGCAACGGGGCAGGGCGCTTGCCTGGCGCGGTCAACGACGGCGGCACATCCTCTGGTGCGCTGCCCCAGCGCGAGGGCGTGGGCCCCATCTCGAAGTCCAGCGTCGCACCCTTGGCGATCGCCGCATGCGGCAACCAGGTCTTGCGCCATGGCTTGCCGTTGAGCCTGAGCGATTGCACATACACATTTTCCGGCGAATTCTGCGGCGCATTGACCGTCAGCGTACCGCCGCCCGGCAAGCGCACGCGCGCCTGCTTGAACAGCGGCGAGCCGATCACATACTCCGGCGCTCCCATCCGCAACGGATACAACCCCAGCGCAGCGAACAGATACCACGCCGACATCTCGCCATTGTCTTCGTCGCCAGGGTAACCCTGGCCGATCTCGCTACCCAGGTACAGGCGCGCCAGGACTTCGCGCGTAATGCGCTGTGTCTTCCACGGTTGCCCTGCATACAAATACATCCATGGAATGTGGTGCGCAGTCTGGTTGCTGTGCGCGTACATGCCCATGCGCACATCGCGTGCTTCGGTCATCTCGTGAATGGTGTTGCCATACGAGCCTGCAAACTGCGCTTGGGCAGTCTCGGGCGTGGCGAAAAACATGTCCAGCTTGGCGGCCAGTGCCGCGCGGCCACCGTAGAGCGTAGCCAGGCCTTCGCCATCGTGTGGCGCGGTGAATGCAAACGTCCACCCGCTGGATTCGGTGTAATCGTTGCCCCACACGCGTGGATCGTACTGCGCCGCATCCACGCGCCACGTGCCGTCGGGTTTGCGCCCCTGGAAGAAGCCGACCGCCGGGTCGAACAGCGCCGCATACCCGGCTGCGCGGTGGCGAAAATACAGCGCTTCGGTCGCATAGCGCTCGCGCGCTGCGGCAGTGTTGGCCTGGATGGACAACGCCTCGGCCATGTTGGCAATGCCGAAGTCGTTGAGGGCGCCCTCCATCGACCACGACATGCCTTCATGCGTGTCGGTATCGGTATAGCCGCGGAAGGTCGAGCGCGCCATGCCCTTGCGCCCGACATGCCGGTCCGGCGCAACGACCGTGGCGTTCTTCAGTGCAGCGGCGTAGGCCTCGGCCGGGTCGAAGCCTTGCACGCCTTTTCGCCATGCATCAGCAAACGCCACATCCGAGCTGGTGCCCACCATCAGGTCTGCATAACCGGGCGACGACCAGCGCGCAATCCAGCCGCCCGCCCGCGATTGTTCGACAAACCCCTGCACCAGGGCGCCGGCATCATCGGGCGCAAATAGCGCATACGCAGGCCAGGCCGTGCGAAACGTATCCCACAGCCCGTTGTTGACGTACACCCGGCCATCGCGGATCGGTGCGAAGCTGCGCACCGCGCTGCCGTCGATAGTGTCGTCCGACCAGCTGTTCTGGCTGGCGTAGCGCCAATCCGGGGCAGTCGCAGTGCCCACGTTTTCATGCGCCGAGTTCGGATACAGGTACAACCGGTACAGGTTGGAATACAGCGTGGTTGCCTGGTCGGCAGTGGCATCGGGCACTTCGAAGCGCCCCAGCAATGCATCCCAGGCCTCCTGCGCGCGCGCGGCGACCTGCTCGAAGCTCGCGTCTGCGGCAATTTCCAGTTCTGCATTGTGTTTTGCCTGATCCACCGACATCAGCGAAGTGGCAATGCGCATCTGTACCTGTCGCGCGCTGCCGGCATCGAACTTGATCCATCCGGTCGGGCGGCCAGTGTCGAGCAGGCCGCTGCTGTGCCAGGGCCTGTCGAAGCTGGCATAGACGTACATGCGCGTTGCGCCCGTCGACAAACCGCTGCGCACATCGGTGTAACCGGACAGTGTCTGGGTCGCCGCATCCAGCTTTAGCCCGCCGCGCGCGTCCACGTTGTCGAACAGCAGGTTGGCATCGCCCCGCGCGGGGAAGCGAAAACGAAACAGCGCCGCGTGATCGGTCGGTGCGATCTCGGCGTGGATGCCGTTGTCCAGTTGCACGGCGTAGCGATAGGGGCGGGCCTGTTCGTCGTCATGTGAAAACCCCAGTGCACGCCTGCTGCGATCGGCATCCGGCACGCCGGCAGTGAGCGAGGGCATCACCTGAAACGTCTGCCGGTCGCCCATCCACGGGCTTGGTTGATGGCTCAGCGACAGCGCCTGCAGACGCGGGCGATTGTCTGCACCGTTGTGCTCGTTCCAGCGGTATAGCCAGGTCAGCGTTCCCGCATCGGTGACCGGCGTCCAGAAGTTGAAACCGTGCGGCACGGCCGTCGCAGGAAAATTATTGCCGCGCGAAAACGTGCCATTGGATTGCGTGCCGCGCGTGGTCAGCACCCGATCCGAGGGCCGCGCCGGCGTTGCCAGCGGCACCTCGGCAATGGCGATATCGTCGATCCACCCGGCAGCGCGCGCGCCCGCAGGCGGCGCCACGTCCAGTTCGATCGCACGCACACGCCGCCCACGCAGCCCGGGCACATCTCCCAACCGCACCTGCTTGCGCGCCCACTGTTGCGGGTACAGCGTCTTCGAATCGCCCTGCGCCTGCGCACCCAATGCCACGCCATGTTGATCGCGCGCTGCGCTGGCAGAGACATGTGTGCCGTCGTCCAGCAGCAGGTCCAGCGAGACATACGTGGATGCCACATGGTCGTTGCCGACACTTTCCGGCAAGACCATCCACGACAGCGTGGTCTGCGTCTGGATCAGCAGATCGGTGGTGAACAACGCGCGTCGCCCACCTGCGCCGTTGCTCGCGTAACGCAGCGCATGCGCCCCGCTGTAGCCGGCATTTGGCTTGGCGGCGTACGGCGCTGCCGGGCCGGCGCCGACGGCAACCTGCACGGCAGTGTCGGTCACCGGCATCGGTGAGGGGTCACCGTCCTCGAACGCGCTTGCGAAGTGCGTGGCGGCCATCGCCGGCAGCGCAGCGAGACAGAACAGGGCAATGGCGATGGTGCGCGGCAGACCACGCTTATGCAGCAGGACAACAGGCAAGGTCACGGGGCAGTGTCTCCTTGGGGCACGTAACGGCACGTGCGCTGGGCCGATGTTGCGCCCGGTATGGTTCACGTCGCCGGTTGGATAGACGCCGGCTCCGGATGATAGGCGGCATGCGCGGTGCGGTGTCGTTGCGCTGTCGCGCCGCCGATTGGGGGCTGCTGCAGAATCGCCGATTCCATAGCGGCCTCGGCGATTGGATTGGCAACTCTTGCAACTCACCCCCGCGCGGGCCTGTACCGCCCGGTCGATGGGCCGATCACCACGCGGGCTGCTAGAATCCGCGCTCTGCCTTTGCCTTCCGATCGCACCGCCATGAGCCAGACCGCCACCGCGCCCGCCAATGCCGAAAAGCGTTACACCGTGCACCGCGGCGACCTGCCGCTGAGCTGCCCGACGCCGCAGATGGCGCTGTGGAACTCGCATCCGCGCGTGTACCTGCCGATCGAAGACGAGCCCAACGGCGAAGCCAAGTGCCCGTATTGCGGCGCGCTGTTCGTGCTCGCCGACTGATACTGGCCGGATGCACCGCCTGACCGTGGTGCAACTGCTGCCGGCACTGCAGTCCGGCGGCGTCGAGCGCTCCACCCTGGAAATCGCTGCCGCGCTGGTGCGCGCCGGTCATCGCGCCGTCGTCGTGTCGGCCGGTGGACGCCTGGTGCAGCCGCTGTTGGATGTGGGTGGCGAGCATCTCACCCTGGAGATCGGCCGCAAATCGTTGCTGACGCTGCGGCATGTGATCGGCTTGCGTCGCTTGTTCGCCGAACTCGGGGCCGACATCGTGCATGCACGTTCGCGGCTGCCGGCCTGGCTGGGTTGGTACGCGCTGCGCGGCATGCCCGAGGCAACGCGGCCGCGCCTGGTGACCACCGTGCACGGACTCAATTCGCCCAGCCGCTACAGCGCAGTGATGACCTACGGCGAGCGCGTGATCTGCGTGTCCAAGACGGTGCGCGAATACGTGTGCACGCATTACCCGCAGACCGATCCGGCGCGGCTGCGCACCATTCCGCGTGGGGTGGATATCGCGCAGTTCCCGCGCCGGCTGCAGCCGGACCGCAGTGCCCGTGCATGGGCACAGACGCTGCTGCCCGCTCTGCCGGCCGATGCACCGCTGCTATTGCTGCCGGGCCGCGGCACGCGCCTGAAGGGGCATGCCGATGGCCTGCAGCTGCTCGCCGACATCCGAGCAGCCGGCGTGCCGGCCTTTTTGTGGTTGCCCGGCGCACGCGAGCCCGGGCGCGAGGCATATGTGCGGGAGCTGGAGACAGAAGCGTCGAGGCTGGGCATTGCCGAGGCAATCGCCTTGACCGAGCCCACTGCCCGCATCGCCGAGGCCTATGCGGCCAGCGATCTGGTGCTGCAGCTTTCGCGCAAGCCGGAAGCCTTCGGCCGCACCGTGGTGGAGGCGCTGTCGGTCGGCCGTCCGGTGCTGGGCTGGGCACACGGCGGCGTTGGCGAATTGCTGGCCGAGTTGCAGCCCGGTGGTGCGGTAGCCGCTTTCGATGCCCGCGCCTTATGCACGCAGGCGCTGCAGTTGCTGCAGCACGCGCCGGCAGCGCCGGCCGTGATCCCCTACACGTTGCAGGCCATGCAAACGGCCACCCTGAAGGTCTATGACGAACTCCGCCGCTGAGGCCCTCCCGCGGGCGCCCGTGTTGACGCCCGATGCCGGCCGCTGGGCGCCGCTGTGGGTGATCGTGTTCGTGGCGCTATGGCCTACGCCCGGCCTGGCCGAAACGGTGTTGTCGCTGGGCGCGTTGTTCGCGGCGTACCGCCTGTTGCACGCGCGCTTTCGCGGCGGCACGCGCCTGCTCAGCGGCGCAGCCTGGGCGCTGACCAGCGTGTTGTTCCTGGCGTACTGGTTGCCGCAGATGCTGTCGGCGTTCGACGCGATGGATGCCGGCCGCGCACTACGCAAGTCGGCCACCGATCTGCGCTACCTGCCGTTCATGTGGTTATGCGCCATCGCCGTGGCCAATGCACAGCGTCGGGGTCGCACCTTTACCGGGCTGGCGGTCATCGGTGGGGTGTGGACGCTGGACGCGTTGCTGCAGGCCGCCGTCGGCACCAGCCCGTTGTTTTTTGGCATCGATCAGATCAAGCAGCTGATCAGCGGCCATGGCCTGTGCACGGCCCAGGAACTGGCGCTGGTGGACCGGTTGAGCGGCGTGCTGGGCCCCTGCAATCTGAAATTCGGGCAGACCCTGGCCAGCCTGTCGCCGTTCCTGTTGCTGGCGTTGGGGCGGCGTCATGTCTTGGCCTGGCTTGTCGGCGCGGCGGCGGTCGGCATTGTGTTGGTCCTGGCCGGCTCGCGCGCGTCGTGGATCACCTATGGCGTGATCATGCTGCTGTCCGGTTGGCAGCTGCTGGGCGGGCGTCGTTCGCTGGCCGCGGCGGTGGTCGGCGCACTGTTGGCCGTGGCGGTGGTCGCGGTGGCGCCACAGGCGCGCGAGCGCATCCAGCGCACTACGCTGGCGTTCGGCAATGGCGAACAGGGCGTGGACCAGGCCTTGTCCGGGCGTGCCCAGATCTGGGGGGCGTCGCTGTGCATGATCCGCGCGCATCCGCTCAACGGCGTGGGCGTGCGCGGGTTCCGGCAGGCCTATCCGGCCTGCAATCCGGCACCTGGCCAAGCGCCCGCCTGGGGCGGTGGGCCGGCCTTTCATGCGCATCAGATCGTGCTCGAGATCCTGGCCGAAACCGGCGTGATCGGCTTGCTGCTGTGGCTGGCTGGCGCGGCGCAGGCATGGCGTGCGTGGCGCTACTCAAGCGTGGTGGCACGCGAGCAGGCGCGGCCGGCGATGATTGCGTTGGTGGCCACGGTGTTTCCGTTCAACACCCATCTGGCGTTCTATTCCAGCTTCTGGGGCGGGCTGAGCCTGATGCTGGCCGGGCTGTATGCCGGCGCCTTGCTCAACGACGATGCGGACCGCGCGCCGCAGTAGCGTGGCGCATGCGGTTGATCGGCACTTCCTCCCTTCGCGAGCTGCGGCGGCGACGCCCACACATGCGTTGCAGGCGTTCGCCGAGCCGGCGTCAGCGATAGAAATCGCTACGTCCACCCGGTTGGCGCTTGAAGCGCCGATGGATCCACAGGTATTGGTCCGGCGCTTCGCGCACCATGTCTTCGATGGCGGCATTGACCTGCGTGGTATCGGCGATGACGTCATCGGACGGAATGTCGGCCAACGGCGGTGCGATCTTGAGGATGTAACGGCCACCTTCGCGACGATGGAAGTACGGCACGACCGCGCAGCCGGTCAACCGTGCCAGCTGATGCGTGGCGGTAATGGTGGAGGCGGGATGTCCGAAGAACGGCACGAACACGGTGTCCTTGCCGCGCATGTCCTGATCCGGCGCATACCACAGAAAACCGCCGCGCTTGAGATGCTTGATGGTGGCGCGCAGGTCTTCGTTGGCGAACATGTGCGTGGCATAGCGCAAGCGCCCACGCTTGACCGCCCACTCGAACACCGGGTTGCGATGCCTGCGGTACATGCCGGCCAGCGGCACGTGGTCGCATAGCAGGCGCCCGCACATTTCCAGCGTCATGAAGTGGCCGGATACCAGCAACACGCCGCGTTTTTGCTGCTGCAGTTGCTGCAGATGCTCCAGGCCCTCGATCTGCACGCCTGGTCGAATGACATCGATGCTGCCCCACCAGGCGCGCGCGAACTCGAACAGGCCCACGCCGAGCGCGTCGAAACTGTCGCGCAACAGCCGCGCCCGCCAGGCATCGTCCTGCTCGGGGAAACACAGTTTCAGGTTGACCTCGGCCGCGCGCCGACGCGTGCCCGCCAGGCGCATGGCAATCCAGCCCACGCCGCGGCCCACGGCACGTTGCAGCGTCCAGGGCAGGCGCCCTGCCACCACCATCACCGCCAGGCCCAGATACATCGGCCAGTGCTTGGGGTTGCGCAGGGAAGGGCGGACGGCGACGTTGGCGGGCTCGGACATGCGTCAATTCTAGAGCGTGTGATGCACTTTGAGATGAGATGCGTTGGCCGTCAGCGGCGCGGTGCCCGCTCCGCGCCGCTGACGGCCAACCCTCCGGGAGCGCCCTGTGGCACACCGATACTGCGTTGCGCGCCTTGCCCAGGCTGGTCGCCTGGGCAAGGCGCACGCGGTGTCTCGACGCGCCACAAGACGCTTCGCACTCACCTCAACGTGCATAACACGCTCTAAGGGGATTGCGCCCAGCAGGCAGCGTGCACATGCGCACGCACGGACGCTCCCGTATCCTGCACGGATGCGGAAAGATCCGATCGAATGGCTGTTGCGCGGGCTGTACTCGGCGCTGCTCTACCTGTTGTTGCCGGTCACGGTGTACCACCTGGTGTGGCGCGGTTTCCGCGTGCGCGAATACTTCAATCGCTGGAACGAGCGCTATGCGTCCTACACGCACGCCTGCGGGCGCCCACGGGTGTGGGTGCATGCGGTGTCGGTGGGCGAGGTCAACGCGTCCGCGCCGCTGGTCAATGCGCTACGAGCGCAGCGCCCGGATATCCGTTGGGTCATCACCACCATCACCCCCACCGGCTCCGAGCGCGTGCGCGCGCTGTGGGGCGATGCGGTGGACCATGTGTATCTGCCCTACGATGTGCCGGGCAGCGTGGGGCGGTTTCTCGAACACTTCCGCCCGCGCCTGGCCTTGATCCTGGAAACCGAGCTGTGGCCGAACATGTTGTTCGGCTGCCGCGATCGCCAGATTCCGGTGTACATCCTCAACGCACGGTTGTCTGCGCGCTCGTTGCGCGGCTATCGGTTGCTGGCGCCGTTGATCAGTCGCGCGCTGCGCACCGTCACCTGCGTGGCGGCGCAGTCGCAGGACGATGCCGAGCGGTTCGTCACCCTGGGCGCGCGCCCGGATCAGGTGATCGCGCTGGGCAATCTCAAGTTCGATATCGCAGCGCCAACGCAATTGCAGGCGTTGGTCGCGCAGTTTCGCATGCACGTGCCGGCCACGCGCCCGGTGTGGATCGCCGCCAGCACGCACGAAGGCGAAGAGGCCGCCGTTGCCGATATCCACGCACGGTTGCTGCTGCAATTTCCGGATTTGCTGCTGTTGTGGGCACCGCGCCATCCCGAGCGCTTTCCCAAGGTCGAGACGTTGGCACGCGAGCGCGGCTGGCGCGTTGCCACGCGCAAGGCGCAGCAATGGCCGCAGGCGGGCGACAAGGTATTCGTCATCGACACCCTGGGCGAGCTGATGAGCTTCTATGCGTGCGCGCAGGTGGCTTTCGTCGGTGGCAGCCTGCAGCCGATCGGCGGGCATAACCTGCTTGAGCCGGCCGCCGTCGGAACGCCGGCAATCACTGGCCCGCATCTGCATAACTTCTCGGAGATTTCGCGGCGCATGCGCCAAGCCGATGCGGTTGCCATTTGCGAGGATGCCGAGTGCGTCTACCAGGCATTGGCGCGCCTGCTCGCCGACCCCGCACAACGCGAGGCGATGACCACTGCAGGCCTGGCGCTGGTCGCCAACGGCAAGGGCGCGGTGGCCCGCACCTTGGTGCAGATCGCTGCCGATCTGCCGCCGCTGGCGAGCGCGGGCGTTGTGGCATGAGGTTTGCCGCTCGCTGCGTGGCTGCGTGCATGGGCGTGCCGCACTCCGCCGAGCCTGGCGCCGGAGTGCAGCCCTCGTTGCGCTCAACGGTGAGAACTTGCGCCAGGCAGCGAGACGCGTGGTGGGTTCACTTGCATCGGATGCTGCACGCCGGCGTGGCCGGGTTAGCGCAGTTGCAGCCGCCGTCACGACAGGTGCGCATGCGGTTGCATCGCGCACAAAAAAGCGGGCCTTAGCCCGCTTTTTTTTTGTGCATCCAGCTCGCCTTACTGCAACGAACCACTGCCCTGCAGCTTGGATTCGGCGTCCTGCGATAGCAGGCGGTTGACGTCCTGCAGATCGGTGATGTCGAGCTTGCCGATGGCCTGGCCCAGCAGCAGGCGGTTCTGCAGGAAGTTGTAACGCGACTGTGCGTAGTTCAGCTGTGCCTGGAACAGCGTGCGCTGGTTTTGCACCACGTCCAGCACGGTGCGCGTGCCCACTTCCAGACCCACTTGCGAGGCGTCGTAGGCGGCTTGCGCCGACACCACGGCCAGGCGGCGGGCTTCCACTTCGCTGATACCGGCAACAACAGTCTGGTAGGCATTGCGGGTGTTGCGATCCAGCGCGCGCTTCTGCTGCTCGTAGGTGTCCTGCTGGATATCGCGTTGCGACAGTGCCTGACGCACGGCCGACTGGGTCGCGCCGCCGGCAAAGATCGGAATCGTCAGCGTGATGCCGACGGAATCGGTGTCGATGTCGCGGCCTGCGGTGGTGAAGTTGCCCGCCGCCTCATCCACCGTTCCCTGACCACCCCAGCTATTGCTGCGGCCGACATTGGCACCTAGGCTCAGCGTGGGCAGATGGCCGGCACGGGCGGCACTGACCTGCGCCTCGGCAGCGCTGACCTGCAACTGCTGCGCCCTCAGCGCCGGATTGTCGGCGATCGCGGTGGCAACCAATTGATCCACGTTGCTGTAGGCGGCCGGTACTTCGGGGCGGAACTCATCTGGCAATGCGCGCAGGCCGACCACAGGCTGGCCGGTGAGCTCGGTCAGTGCCTGGTAGTAGTCCTTGAGCGTATTGCGCGCGTTGATGGTGTCTGCCCGTGCCTGGTCGTACTGGGCGCGGGCCTCGTGCACGTCGGTGATCGGTGCAAGACCCACTTCCAGACGCTTGTCGGCGTAGTCGAACTGCTTCTTTGCGGCCGCCTCGTTGGTCTCGGCTGCCGCTAGCGACTCGATCCCCACCAGCACCTGGAAATACGCTGCCGAGGTGCGGGTGATCAGGTCGTTATTGGCCGATGCCAGGGTGAAATCCGCAGCCTTGGCTACTTCGCGCTGCGCGCGCAGGTTGGAAAACTGCGCCCAATTGAAGATGGTCTGGCTGCCTTGAATCGCGTACTGGCGCTGCTTGGTCGTGGAGCGGCCATCGACGCCCTCCAGCTCACGATGCGACTGGGTGTAGCTGGCGCTACCGTCCAGCTGCGGCAACAACGCCGCACGCGCCTGCACCTGACCCTCCCGATTGACCAGGCGCGTGGACTCGGCCACGGCCAGCTGCGGATCGCCGTTGCGGGCCATTTCGTAGACCTGCAGCAGGTCGGTGGCGTGCGCAGCCATCGGAGACAGGGCGGCGGCCAGGGCCAGGACAAGGGATCGGCGGATCATCGGGGGAGCTTCCTTGGGAATCAGAATTGGAATCGGGGCGTCGGTGCGGCGCCCTGGAGATAGGCGAGGTCGGTTTCGAACAACGATTCGATGCGCGGGGCGTTGACCTCGCCACGGACCAGGACCGCTTCCATCACCGGGTCGTGACCGCGCACGACGAACAACCGGCCGTTCGGGCGCAACCACTGCAGCCACTGGACGGGCAGCGTGTCGACCGCGCCGGTCACGCAGATGGCGTCGAAGCGACGCTCGCTCTGCCAGCCGAAGACATCGGCGGTTTCGATACGGACGTTGCTGCCCAGGCCGGTGCGGTCCAGATTGGCGCGCGCAGCCGCGGCCAGCGCCGGGTCGATCTCCAGGCTGAGGACTTCGCGCGCCAGTGCGGCCAGGCAGGCGGTGGCAAAGCCGCTGCCGGTGCCGATTTCCAGTACGTCCTCGCCCGGTTGCAGGTCCAGTGCCTGCAACATGCGGCCTTCGACCACCGGCTTCATCATCTTGTGACCGGCCGACAGCGGAATTTCCACGTCGACATAGGCCAGCGTCTTGTAGGCCTCCGGCACGAAGGCTTCGCGCGGCATGCGCGCCAGCACGTCGAGTACGCGCAGGTCCAGCACGTCCCACGGCCGGATCTGCTGCTCGACCATCTTTTCGCGGGCCTGGGTGAAATCGATCGTCATGGTGCGGGTATCCAACGCGGTGGGGCGAACATTTTACCGGTGCGCGAGGCACCTGGCGCATCTAGCATCGCCGCGCGCTGCCATCCGGCGCAGTGCCGGAAGTCATCGCCACCAAAGGCCGGGGGCGCTCAGCGCGGCGCATAGGCCCTCAAAAAGAAGTCCACGCTGGTGTCGATGTGCTCATTGACCTGGGCGCGGGTGGGTTGGCCGTGCAGGCCGCACATCATCAAGGCGTAGAGCTCGCCCTTGAGCAGGCAGAAGAATTGCGAGGCAGCGCGCGCCACGTCCGGGATCTCCAGCTGGCCGTCGGCCACCCGCGCAGACAGGAAATCCGCCAGCGCCCGCTGCGTGCGCTTGGGGCCTGCATCCCAGAACATCTCGCGGATATGCACGTCGCCGGTCCCGGGCGCCATCATCATGCGGTGGGTGGAGATGGCCGATTCGGTGCTGACCATGGCGAAGAACGCATGGGCAATCTCGGTGAGCTGGTCGCGCAATGCGCCCTTGGGGGCGTGATCGAACAGGTCGTCCGGCATCATGTGCTGGCACTGGGCGCGGATCGCCTCGGAAAACAGGCTCTCCTTGTCGCCGAAGTGGCTGTACACGGTCAGTTTGGAGACGCCGGCCTGCGCGGCGATCCCATCCATGCTGACCCCTGCATAGCCCTGCTCCATGAACATGGTGCGGGCGGCACCCAGGATGGCGGCACGCTTTCCAAGATCCTTGGGACGACCAGGGCCGTTGCTCTTGGTCTTGGAATTGAGGGGGGACGAGCTGGACATGCCGTCAATACTAGACCATCGGGTTCTATATTTATACTCGGCGCCCGACCGCTACGTTAACGGTTCCGCCTGCCCGGTTCCCGGTGTCGTGCCGCTCCCGGCAGCTGTCAGGGATCCACCGAAGGCAGCACAAAAACCCCGGTGATAAATTTGCCGTAGGCCTGCCGGTGCATACGGGCAGGTATCTCCAGCGAGCACGGACGAGGGGACGGGGAGCGTGGGAAGGGGCGGTACGCAGGCGCACACAAGCTGCGTTCGCAGCACGTGCGTGCGGCGGATCGGGCCGGCGTGGCTGTGGCTGCTGTTGTGTTGCGCACTGCTCAACGCCTGGCCCGCGGCCGCGCAGGTGCTCAAGCACGCCGCGTACCACACCGTCACGCGCTGGAACATGGACGACGGCCTGCCGCACAACCTGGTGCACGCGGTGGCCCAGGGCGAAGACGGGCTGATCTGGCTGGGTACCTGGGAAGGCGTGGCGCGCTTCAATGGGCGCGATTTCACCGTGTACGACCGCCAGAACACTCCCGGCGTCGAGCTGGGCGGGGTATTTGTGGTGGTTCGCGACAGCACCGGCGGCATGCTGTTCGGCACTGCGTTCGACGGCGTCTACCACTATCAGGACGGTCATTGGCAGCAACTGGGCGATGCGTCGGCGCGGCATCTTGCGGTCAGCGCCCTGCTGCGGCGTGCCGATGGCGCGCTGTGGGTGGGCACGCCGCAGACGCTGTACCGCATCGAGGGCGACGGGCGGGTGGTCGACGTCGGCCGCCAGACCGGCTTGCCGCGTGCGCGCGTCACGGCATTGTCTGCGGACGAACGCGGCGACCTGTGGGTTGGTACCGAGGTCGGGCTGTATCGGCTGCCGCACGATGGCGTCCAGGCGGTGGCCTGGGGAAGGGGGCACGGGATGCGCGATGCGCCGGTACGGCGGCTGGCCAGCGACCGTCAGGGCGGCCTGTTGGTCGCCGGCGACGATGGCGTGTGGTGGTGGAGCCGTGGCGGTGGCCTGCAGCGTTTCCGCCAGGGCCAACGCGTGGACTCGGTGTTGCTGGACCGCCGCGGGCACCTGTGGATGAGCCTGTCTTCGGGCACGCTGGTGGTGCACAGCGGGCCGAACGACCCGGACGAGCAGATCGCCATTTCCGGCGTCGCCAGCCCGGCGCTGCTGGAAGACGCCGAAGGCCTGATCTGGGTCGGCAGCACCCACGGGCTGTTCCGCATTGCCGAGGGCGCCGCGCACGGCGTCACCCACGACGAGGGTCTGAGTTCGGACTACGTGCGCTGCGTGCTGCAGACCGGCGAGGGCACGGTGTGGGTGGGCAATGCCGTCGGCCTGGATCGTTGGCGCGAGGGCACCATCAGCCGCGTGTCGCTGTCGCCCAGCGAAGGAGGGCGCGTGCTCGAGCAATCGGTGCTGGCGCTGGCCGATGCTGGCGATGGCGGCGTGTGGGCCGGTACCTATAGCCAGGGCGTGGTGCGTCTGGACGCGCAAGGCCACGTGCTGGTGCGCATCGGCGCGGCCGATGGCCTGCCCTCCATGTCGGTGCGTGCGGTGTTGCCGGACGGCGACGATCTGTGGATCGGCACCACCGCCGGGCTGGTGCGCTGGCGCAACGGCAAGGCACGCCGCTACACCGCAGCCGACGGCGTACCGGATGGCTCGGTGCAGGTGTTGTACCGCGATGCGCAGGGCATCGTCTGGATCGGCACCGATCGCGGCGTGACTGCGCTGTCGCCGGACGGCAGTACCCGCGCCTGGCTGGGCGAGCAGGATTTCCCCGGGCAGAACGCCTTCGATTTCCTGCGCGATGCCGCTGGCGATGTGTGGATTGCCAGCGATCGCGGCCTGCTGCGGTTGCGCGGCGACAGCTTCCGCGTCTACGACCACCGGGTCGGGCTACCGCGCGACAAGGTGTTTCGCGTGATCGACGACGGCCGTGGCTATTTCTGGCTGTCGAGCAACCACGGGGTGTTCCGCATCGCACGCGATAACTTCGACCAGCTCGATGCGGGCACGCGCGAGCAATTGAGCGTGGAAGTGGTCGACCGCAGCGACGGCATGCCCAGCAACCAGGGCAACGGCAGCAGCGCGCCGGCTGGCTGGCTGACCCAGTCCGGGCAGTTGCTGTTCCCCACCGCCGCAGGCCTGGGCGTGATCGACCCGGCCCGCGTGGGTACCTTGCAAGGCCATCGGGTGCCGATCGTCTTCGAGCGCCTGCTGGTCGATGGCATGGTGCAGCCGCTCAGTGGCCCGCACCGGTTCGGCGCCGAGACCCGGCGTATCGCGATCGTGTATGCCGGACTGAATTTCCGCGGCCCGGACAAGGTGCGGTATCGCTACCGGTTGGAGGGCTTCGACCCGGAGTGGGTGGATGCCGACAATGCCAGCGAAGCGGTCTACACCAATTTGCCGCCGGGCCGTTTCCGCTTCCGCGTGCAAGCGATGTCGCTACCGGTGGATTGGCGGCAGAACGACCTGCTGGGCGAAGCCAGCCTGGTCATCGAACTGGCGCCGCCGTGGTGGCGCCGCGGCGAAGTGATCGGCCTGGGCATCCTCGGCCTGGCCAGCGTGATCTACGGGTTGTATCTGTGGCGTACCGCCAGCTATCGCCTGCGTCAGCGCCAGCTCAATACCGTCATCGACCGGCGCACGCGCGAACTGAGCGACAAGAACCTGGCGCTGCAGCAGGCCAGCCAGGAGCGCGAAGCGTTGATGCGCCAGCTGGAATACCGCGCCAGCCACGACGTGCTGACGGCGCTGCCGAACCGGCGCGAAGCCGAGCGTGTACTGCAGCAATGGTTCGATGAGGCGCACGCCGGTGGCGCGGCGTTGGCGCTGGCGTTGATGGATATCGATCACTTCAAGCGTATCAACGACGACTACGGCCATGAGGTGGGCGATGCGGTGCTGTCGGCCATCGGCGAGGTGTTGAGCGAGCAGGATCAGGCGCGCTGCTTTGCCGCGCGTCATGGTGGCGAAGAATTCCTGCTGGCGGCCACCGGGCTGGATGCGGTACAGGCGCGCGCGCTGTTCGAGCGCATGCGACAGCGACTGGCCGTCATCGAAGTCGATGCGCAGGGCATGACCGTGCGTTGTACCGCCAGCATGGGCATGGCGATGAGCGAGGAGGCGCCCAGCCGGCGCGAATTGCTGGCGTTGGCCGACCATCGCCTGTACGAAGCCAAGCGGCAGGGGCGGGATCGTTTGATCGGGCCGTAAGACGTTGCTGAGGCCCGTGGACTGCTGCATGCGGGCCCGATGCAAGACAGGTGTTGTTACATTGCACGGGCGGTGCGTGGCGAAGAAGTAGCGCAGCGTTGCCGGCCGGGCCGCGGCATCGCCGAGTCAGCAACCCGCGTGTGCAGGACGCATCGCACCTCTCGTGCGCTCGTGCCGAGATCAAACTGCTGACGTCATCTTTCGCCAACACGTGCAGCACGCTGCAGACATTCGCCCACAGCCTACGTCTGCGCCAGATCCGCCTGCGCATGCAACAACGCAACAAACGCCTGCGCCGCACGCGACAAGGTGCGCCCGCCATGGGTGACGCATCCCAGCTCGCGGGATAACGCGACATCGGCCAGCGGCAGCACTACGATCTGGTGGTCGATCATGCGCTCGGGCAGCACGCTCCAGGCCAGCCCCACCGACACCAGCATCTTGATCGTTTCCAGGTAATTGGTGGTCATGCGCAAACTCGGCACCAGGCCGCGCTCGGCGAACAGGTTGGCAACGATGCGATGGGTGAATGTGCCCGGATCGGGCAACACCGCCGGGTGCGCCACCACATCGTCCAGCGACACTGCAGGCAGTGCCGCCAACGGGTGATCGGGCGCAACGACGAACTGCAGGCGGTCGTGCCAGATCGGCTGCGCGCGCAGCGGAGCGCGCGTGTCCGGTGCCAGGGTGGTCACTGCCAGCTCCACCTCGCCGCGCAGCACCGCGGCGTACGCCAGCTCCGAATCCAGGAACTGGATGTCCAGCGCCGCCTGCGGATGTTGCGTGGCAAAACCGCGCAACAAGGCCGGCAGGCGGTGCAGACCCACATGGTGGCTGGTGGCCAGGCTCAAGCGGCCGCCAACGGCTGCACCCAAATGCTCCAGCACGCGGCGGGTGTCCTGCAGCTCGGCCAGGATGCGTTGCGCGCGCGGCAGCAACGCCTGTCCGGCTTCGGTCAGCACCACCTGCCGGCCCAGGCGATCGAACAGCCGCGCCGACAATTGCGCCTCCAGGAGTGCAATGCGTTTGCTTACCGCAGGCTGGGTCAGGTGCAAGGCCTCGCCGGCTGCCGAAAAGCTGCCGCTCTCGGCGATCGCCACGAATGCATTGAGGCTCGCCAGGTCCATTGCTATTCCTAAAATTCATTTCTTGAATAAACAATATGAATTTGCGTAATCCAAGGCAAGCTCCTAGCATCGATCTCAGCCAGGTGGGCGCACCCACCATCCGCCACTCGGATTGCCGCGATGACTGCCAAGACCCTGTACGACAAGCTGTGGGACCTGCATGAGGTCACACGCCGTGACGATGGTTCGTCGCTGATCTACATCGACCGCCACATCCTGCACGAGGTGACCTCGCCGCAAGCCTTCGAAGGCCTGCGCCTGGCCGGGCGCAAGCCATGGCGCATCGACGCCAATATCGCCACGCCCGATCACAACGTGCCGACCACGCGCGCCGAGCGCCAGGGCGGTCTGGAGTCGATTTCCGACGAGGTCTCGCGCCTGCAGGTGCAGACCCTGGACGAGAACTGCGACGACTTCGGCATCCTCGAGTTCAAGATGAACGATACCCGCCAGGGCATCGTGCACGTGGTCGGCCCGGAGCAGGGCGCCACCTTGCCGGGCATGACCGTGGTCTGCGGCGATTCGCACACGTCCACGCACGGAGCATTCGGCGCGCTGGCCCACGGCATCGGCACCTCGGAAGTCGAGCACGTGCTGGCCACCCAGTGCCTGATCGCCAAGAAGATGAAGAACATGCAGGTGCGCGTGGAAGGCACGCTGCCGTTCGGGGTGACCGCCAAGGACATCGTGCTGGCGGTGATCGGCAAGATCGGCACCGCCGGCGGCAACGGGCATGCGCTGGAATTTGCCGGCAGCGCCATCCGCGCGCTGTCGATGGAAGGCCGCATGACCATCTGCAACATGGCCATCGAAGCCGGTGCCCGCGTGGGCATGGTGGCGGTGGACGAGAAGACCATTGCCTACGTCAAAGGGCGGCCGTTCGCCCCCAAGGGCGCCCACTGGGATGCGGCGGTGGCGCTCTGGAGCACGCTGGTCTCCGATCCGGACGCCCACTTCGACACCGTGGTGGAGTTGCGTGCCGAAGACATCAAGCCGCAGGTCAGCTGGGGCACTTCGCCGGAAATGGTACTGGCCATCGATCAGCACGTGCCCGATCCGGCCGCCGAGCAGGACCCGACCAAGCGCGATTCGATCGAGCGCGCGCTCAAATACATGGGATTGACCGCCAACCAGCCGATCACCGCCATCCGCCTGGATCGCGTATTCATCGGCTCGTGCACCAATTCGCGGATCGAAGATCTGCGCGCGGCCGCCGCAGTGGCCAAGGGCCGCAAGGTCGCTTCCACCATCAAGCAGGCGTTGGTGGTGCCGGGCTCGGGCCTGGTGAAGGCCCAGGCCGAAGCCGAAGGCCTGGACAAGGTGTTTCTGGACGCCGGCTTCGAATGGCGCGAGCCAGGCTGCTCGATGTGTCTGGCCATGAACCCGGACAAGCTGGGCAGCGGCGAGCATTGCGCGTCCACCTCCAACCGCAACTTCGAAGGTCGCCAGGGCGCCGGCGGCCGCACGCATCTGGTCAGCCCGGCGATGGCGGCGGCTGCGGCGGTGAGCGGGCATTTTGTCGATGTGCGTGAACTTGGAGATTCGGGAGTGGGGATTCGGGATTCGTAGAAGCGCTCCGCCCATCCGCAGCCTTTTCGAATCCCCAATCCCCAATCCCAAATCCCGGCCTCTCTCAATGACCCCTTTCACCCAACACACCGGACTGGTGGCGCCGCTGGATCGCGCCAATGTCGATACCGACCAGATCATTCCCAAGCAATTCCTGAAGTCGATCAAGCGCACCGGTTTCGGTCCGAACCTGTTCGACGAGTGGCGCTATCTGGATATCGGCGAGCCTGGTCGCGACAACAGCACGCGCCCGCTCAATCCCGACTTCGTGCTCAATTTCCCGCGCTATCAGGGCGCCAGCGTCTTGCTGGCCCGGGAAAACTTCGGCTGCGGTTCCTCGCGCGAGCATGCGCCGTGGGCGCTGGACGAGTACGGCTTTCGCACCGTAATCGCGCCGAGCTTTGCCGACATCTTCTACAACAACAGTTTCAAGAACGGCCTGCTGCCGATCGTGCTGGCCGAAGCGCAGGTCGATGCGTTGTTCGAACAATGCCTGGCGACCGAGGGCTACCAGCTCACCGTGGATCTGGCCGCACAACGCGTGCGCCGCCCCGATGGCGTGGAGTACGGCTTCGACATCGATGCCTTCCGCAAGCACTGCCTGCTCAACGGGCTGGACGATATCGGCCTCACCTTGCAGGACGCCGATGCCATCGGGCGCTTCGAGCAAGACCATCGCGCGCGCCAGCCGTGGTTGTTTGGCGCGCTGCAGTGAGGTTGAGCCGCACGCGCGTGCGTCGATCGTGCCGCGTGCGTGTATTGCATTGAATTCAATGACGCTGCGGCGTCACTTCACGAGGGTGGCATGAGCAAGCAGATTCTGATTCTTCCCGGCGACGGGATCGGCCCGGAGATCATGGCCGAAGCGGTCAAGGTATTGAAGCGCATCGACGCGCAACACGGTCTGGGTTTCGAGATGGTGTATGACGAGCTGGGCGGCGCTGCGTACGACAAATACGGCAGCCCGTTGGCCGATGAAACACTGGAGCGCGCGCGCGCCGCCGATGCGGTGTTGCTGGGCGCGGTGGGTGGCCCGCAGTGGGACACCATCGACCCGTCGCTGCGCCCGGAGCGCGGTTTGCTCAAGATCCGCTCGCAGCTGGGCTTGTTCGCCAACCTGCGGCCGGCATTGCTGTATCCGCAGCTGGCCGATGCGTCCACGCTCAAGCCCGAGGTCGTGGCCGGACTGGATCTGCTGATCCTGCGCGAGCTTACCGGCGGCATCTACTTCGGCCAGCCGCGCGGTACGCGCACCTTGGACAACGGCGAACGCCAGGCGTACGACACCTTGCCGTATAGCGAGAGCGAGATTCGTCGCATCGCCAAGGCAGGTTTTGAGATGGCACGCCTGCGCGGGAAGAAGTTGTGTTCGGTCGACAAGGCCAACGTGCTGGCATCGAGCCAGCTATGGCGTGCAGTGGTCGAGGAAGTGGCCAAGGACTACCCGGATATCGCGCTGTCGCATATGTACGTGGACAACGCGGCGATGCAGTTGGTGCGCGCGCCCAAGCAGTTCGATGTGATCGTGACCGACAACATGTTCGGCGACATTCTCTCCGACCAGGCATCCATGCTCACCGGTTCCATCGGCATGCTGCCGTCGGCCTCGCTGGATGCCAACAGCAAAGGCATGTACGAGCCGTGCCATGGTTCGGCGCCGGACATCGCCGGCAAGGGCATTGCCAATCCGCTGGCCACGATCCTGTCGGTGGCGATGATGTTGCGCTACACCTTCGCGCAGGCCGATGCCGCAGACGCCATCGAGCGCGCCGTGGGCAAGGTCCTCGATCAAGGCCTGCGCACTGCCGACATCTGGTCGGAAGGCACCACGAAGGTGGGCACCGTGGCAATGGGCGATGCGGTGGTGGCTGCGCTGTAAAAGCGCTCGCAGTCCCGAAGCGTTGTAGTGCGCGGGAATGGTCGCCAGCGCAATAACGCATCCGTGTCCTCAGCTTCCGACAGCAGCCGGTGGTACCTGCGCGTGTGCCGGTGTGGCAACTTGAGCGGCATGGATGCTGCGCCAGAGCCTACATGGATGTGCTTGCGGCGTGTCCCAGGCCGGTACGCGTGTAAGCGCCTGCAGCAGACCGGAGCTTTGCCACGTTGGCAAGCGCGCAAGCAGCCAACCGACACACTTGTAAAAAAGTTCGCACGCAAAAACCGAAACGGCCAGCAGATCACTCTGCTGGCCGTGAGGCTTGCATCATCGATCCAACGCGCAGCGTTACGCGACCGCAGCCGTCTTGCCGGCGACCACGCCACGTTCGCGCTGACGCAACAAGCGGTTGGCCACATCCAGCCACGCCAGCGCACTTGCTTCGATGATGTCCTTGCTGGTGCCGGTGCCTTCGTATTCCACGCCGTCGTGGCGCACGCTCAGGCTGGCTTCGCCGCGCGCGTCCGCGCCGATGCCCACGCTGTGCACCTGGTAGCTGTCCAGCTCCAGCTTCACGCCAGTGGCCGAGGCCAATGCACCGAAGAGCGCATCCACCGGGCCATTGCCCTGTGCGGTTTCGGCCACGCGATTGCCTTCCGGGTCGGACAACTCCACCAATGCATTCGCGCGGCTGCCCACATCGCTGATGGTCATCGACGCCAGGCGGTAGCCTTCCTGCACGGTAGCGTCCTGCATCAATGCCTGCAGATCGGCATCGGTGACCACGCGCTGCTTCTCGCACAGCGCCTTGAACTGTTCGAACACCAGCTTGACCTCTTCCTCCTCCAGCAGATAACCCAGCGCACGCAGGCGCTGCTCGACCGCGGCGCGGCCGCTGTGGCGGCCCAGCACCATTTGCGAGGATTCCCAGCCCACATCTTCCGGGCGCATGATTTCGTAGGTGCCACGATGGCGCAGCATGCCGTGCTGATGAATGCCCGATTCGTGCGCGAATGCGTTGCCGCCCACAACCGCCTTGTTGCGCTGCACCGGCATGCCGACCAGGCGTTGCAACAATTGCGAGGTGGAGACGATACGCGGCGTATTGATCGCCGAATCGATGTTGTAGAACGCACCGCGCACCTTCAGCGCCATGGTGATTTCTTCCAGCGCGCAATTGCCCGCGCGCTCGCCGATGCCATTGATGGTGCATTCCACCTGGCGCGCACCGCCTTCGATGGCCGCCAGCGAGTTGGCCACCGCCAGGCCCAGATCGTTGTGGCAATGCGCGCTGAAGATGACCTTGTCGGCACCTTCCACGCTGGCGATCAGACGCGAGAACATGCCGCGGATTTCTTCCGGCGTGGTGAAGCCGACCGTGTCGGGCAAATTGATCGTGGTGGCGCCGGCGGCGATCGCCACGCGGGTGACCTCGGCCAGGAAATCTTCTTCGGTGCGGGTTGCATCCTCGGCAGAAAATTCCACATCGTCGATATAGCCGCGCGCCAGCGTTACGTGCCTATGCACCGATTCCAGCACCTGCTCGCGGCTCATGCGCAGCTTGTGCTCGCGATGCAGCGGGCTGGTGGACAGGAACACATGCAGGCGCGGGTTTGCGGCTGTTTCCAGCGCTTTGGCCGAGGTTTCGATGTCGGCCTGCAGGCAGCGCGACAACACCGCCAGGGTGGGGCGGCGCAGTTCGCGGCCCATCATCGCCACCGCTTCGCGGTCAGAATGCGAACTGGCGGGAAAACCGGTTTCGATGATGTCCACGCCGAGTTCGTCCAGCGCGCGCGCCATGACCAGCTTCTGCTGGGGCGTCATGCTGCAGCCGGGGGATTGCTCGCCGTCGCGCAGGGTGGTGTCGAAAATTCGGATACGCGGGGTCTGGTTGGATACGGTCGTGTTCACCAGGAAGACTCCTCTACGGCGATGGCGGTGACAGGCGTTGAAGCGACTGCGGATGGGCGGGAATGAACGTGTGTGGCGGGTGGCGGATTGGCGCTGCGTTCGTTGCGCAGCCGCTCGGTATTGCGACGGCGCGGCTTGCGTGGCGGACGCGGCCGCACCTCGGACAAGAGTGTGGCCAGCACGGTTGCGTCGATATTACCGCCAGAGACCACCGCACATTTGCGTTTGCCGGAAACGCGGCGACCGGCGGCCAGGGCGAGGGCGCCGGCGCCCTCGGCAATGACGTGTTCTTCCAGTGCCAGGCGTACCAATGTTTCGCGCAATTCGGCCTCGCGCACGATCACCACGTCATCGAGCAGGCTCGAGCACAGGCGGCGCGTGAGCAGGCCTGGAATCTTGACCTTCACGCCATCGGCGAGCGTCGGCACCGGGGTGATCTCGCGCAGATCGCCACGGACGGCGCGCGCCATCGAATCCACACCTTCCACCTGCGCCCCGACCACGCGCACGCCTTGCGACTTCAATGCCAGCGCCACGCCGGAGGCCAGGCCACCGCCGCCGATCGGCACGATCACCACGTCCGGCGCATGCGCCGCCAGCTCGATGCCCACCGTGCCCTGGCCGGCGATCACGTCCGGGTCGTCGAAGGCGGACAGGAAGCGATAGCCGTTCTGGTCGGCCAGCTCGCGCGCAAACGCGAACGCTTCGTCGTAGCTGTTGCCATGCTGGCGCACGGTGGCGCCCCAATGCGCGACACCGGCAATCTTGGTCTGCGGCGCGCCGTAGGGCATCACCGTGATGGCCTGCACGCCCAGCCGGTACGCCGACCACGCCACACCTTGCGCGTGGTTGCCGGCCGAGGCGCAGATCACCGGGCGCTCGTCGCCGCGTTCCAGCCCGGCCAGCAACGCATTCAATGCGCCGCGCACCTTGTAGGAGCCGGTACGCTGCAAATTCTCCAGCTTCAACCACACACCGAAGCGTTCGGCGTAGTGCAGCGGCGTGGGCGACAGGTACTTGCGCAGGCGCGCCTGTGCGGCCAGCACGTCGGCCACGCTGACGGCCACGTCGCCTACCTCTGGCTCCTGCGCGGAAGGGCGGCCGGAATCAGGCATTGCGGCACGCGCGCGGCCGATCCGGAAGAAGACACCTCCGGACGGCAGTCTGATGGTCGCGCGAGGTCTGCATGCTCATGCCGCAGCCTCGACCGATTCCAGTGCGGTGATTACCACCGATTCGCAGTCGTAGACCTTCTCCAGCTGCAGGCGCAGCGTTTCCGGCGGACGGTTGCTGTCCACATCCAGCAGCAGATGCCAGCGCCCGGCATCGTCCGGCGCTGCTGCGCCCTGGATCGCACATGGGCGGAAGCCACGGCGTTCGGTCATGCCGATCACCCGCACCAACGCGCCTTCTGCCGGCTTCAGCACCAGATCAAGCCGGTAACGCATGCGATGTCTCCTTGGCCGCATGTGCGGGATTGCTGTCCAGCATGGTGCTGTTGGCGTTGTTGGGCGGCACCAGCGGCCACACATTGGCACGCGCGTCGATCGCGACATGCAGCAGGCCTGGACCGGGCTGGGCCAGCAGCTCGGCCAGTGCCGCATCCACGTCGCCGCGGGCGATGATGCGCTTGGCCGGAATGCCGAACACTTGCGCCAGCGCCGCAAAATCCGGGTTGTCGGACAGGTCGATTTCGCTGTAACGCTCGGCAAAGAACAGTTCCTGCCACTGCCGCACCATGCCCAGCGAGCTGTTGTCCAGCAGCACGATCTTCACCGGCAGCTTGCAGCGTGCGATCGTCACCAGCTCCTGCACGTTCATCATGAAACTGCCGTCGCCGGAGACCAGCACCACGGTGCGGTCAGGGCAGGCGAACTGTGCGCCCATCGCGGCCGGCAGGCCGAAGCCCATGGTGCCGAGGGCGCCGCTGGTGAGGTGATTGCGCGGATCGTTGAAGCGGCAATGCTGCGCCACCCACATCTGATGCTGACCCACATCGCAGGCGATGATGGTGTCGGCCGGAGCCACTTCGCTCAGGCGCTTCAGCAGCGCCGGTGCGTAGATATCGGTGCCGGGCGCGTCGTAACGCGCGCCGAACTTTTCGCGGTTGGCAAAACAACGCGTGCGCCAGGCCTGGCAGTTGCCGCGCGCCGCACTCAAGGCCTTCAAGCTGACTGCCACGTCGCCGGGCACCGCGATATCGGCAGTGCGCAGCTTGGAGATTTCATACGCGTCGGCATCCAGATGGATGACGCGCGCAAACGGAGCGAACTCGCTCAGCTTGCCGGTGGCACGGTCGTCGAAACGCGCACCGACCACCACCAGCAGATCGCATTCCTGGATGGCCATATTGGCCGCACGGGTCCCGTGCATGCCCAGCATGCCAAGGTAGTCCGGATGCGCATGCGGCAATGCACCCAGGCCGCGCAAGGTCAGCGCGGTCGGGATGCCGGTGGCTTCGACGAAACGGCGGAACGCCTCCACCGCGCCGGCCAGCGCGATTCCGCCCCCGCCGTACACCACCGGGCGCTCGGCACTGGCGATCGCCGCCAGTGCTTCGGCCAGCTTTGCGTCCGCCGGCGCCGGCGGCGGCTGCACCGCTGCCGGAACATGCAGGGGCAGATGCGAGGCGTCGGCCACCTGCACGTCCTTGGGCAGGTCGATCAGCACCGGCCCGGGACGTCCTTCGCGCGCAATGCGGAATGCCTCGCGCACCATCTCCGGAAGCTCCTCCACACGCCGCACCAGAAAGCTGTGCTTGACGATCGGCATGGTCATGCCGAACACGTCCAGCTCCTGGAAGGCGTCGGTGCCCAGCAGCGGCGTGGCGACCTGGCCGGTCAGGCAGATCATCGGCACCGAGTCCAGCATCGCGTCGGCGATGCCGGTGACCAGGTTGGACGCGCCCGGGCCTGAGGTGGCCACGCACACGCCGACCCGGCCGCTGGCACGGGCATAGCCGTTGGCAGCCAGTGCGGCGCCCTGTTCGTGACGGACCAGGATGTGCTTGAGCCTGGAATCCACCAGGGCGTCGTAGAACGGCATGATGGTGCCGCCCGGATAGCCGAACAGCGTTTCCACGCCTTCGGCTTCCAGGGCCTGCGTCAGCCAGCGCGCGCCACTGCGGGGCGTGCTGTGTGCGGAGGTGTTCATGCGTTGCGGACCTTCGGTTTAAGCGGTGGGGGAGGCGGCGGCGTTATGCCGCCTGTTGATTCGCAGGTGCGGCAGCGGCTTGCTGTTGCCCGTTGAGCCACACCATCTTGGCGCGCAGCTTCTTGCCCACTTCCTCGATCGGGTGTTCCAGATCGGCCTGTTTGAACTTGTTGTAGTTCGGCAGGCCGGCGTCGTATTCGGCTACCCAGTTCTTGGTGAAGGTGCCGTTCTGGATGTCGGTCAGCACGTCCTTCATGCGCGCCTTGGTGCCGGCATCGATCACGCGCGGGCCGCTGACATAATCGCCGTATTGTGCGGTTTCGGACACGAATTCCAGCATGCGGGTGATGCCGCCTTCGTAGAACAGGTCCACGATCAACTTCAATTCGTGCAGCACTTCGTAGTATGCGATTTCCGGCTGATACCCAGCCTCGACCAGCACTTCGAAACCGGCCTGCACCAGCGAGGAGGCGCCGCCGCACAGCACGGCCTGCTCGCCGAACAGATCGGTTTCGGTTTCTTCCTTGAACGTGGTCTTGATGATGTTGGCGCGCGCGCCACCCAGGCCACCGGCATAGGTCAGCGCGAACTGCTCGGCCTTGCCGCTGGTGTCCTGGTACACCGCATAGATGCACGGCACGCCGCGGCCGATTTCATATTCGCGACGCACCAATGCGCCCGGGCCCTTGGGCGCGACCAGCACCACGTCCAGATCGGCGCGCGGTTTGATCATGTCGAAGTGCACGTTCAGGCCATGCGCGAACAGCAGGCAGGCGCCCTGCTTCATGTTCGGGGCGATGACCTCTTCGTAGAGCTTCTTCTGCACCATGTCCGGGGTCAGGATGGCGACCAGGTCCGCGCTCTTGACCGCTTCGGACGGCGCCACGACGGTGAAGCCATCGGCCTGCGCCTTGGCTTCGGTCGGGCCGCCGGCACGCAGGCCGACGGTGACGTCGAAGCCGGAATCGCGCAGGTTCAGCGCATGTGCGCGGCCCTGGCTGCCGTAGCCGATGATCGCGATTTTCGGTTGGGTGTCGTTGCTCATGGAATGTCCTTGCGGGGTTGGCAGTGGAGATGGGCAGTGGATAAATGGATCAGCCGGCAGTGCGTGCACTGGCCGGCTGAGCAAAGCGGGGACGCGCGATGACAGTGCGCAGGCAACCACAGGCACTCATGCGCAGCTGGGCGCATGGCGATGTTGCGGATGTGGCAGTGATGTCGTTCATGTCATTCGAAACTTTTGGTGATCCCTGAATCGCGAAACCCCGCGCCGTTGCCGGTGCGGGGTCTGATCGAAGCCTTGTGTGTCTGTTGCCTACACGAAGTCTCGTCCCGCACCGGTTGGCGAGGTAATAAGTACGAGCACGAGAAGCGACGCAGCCAACGCGCCGGAGGGCGCGGACAGTGGGGCGTTCGAGGTGGTGAAGTGGTGCGGCATGGGCCTGAGATAACCACCGCGGCAACCAGGGTGTCAACCCTTGCGCTTGAAACATCCGCATCGATGGGCCGAGTCGCGTGCAAAGCCCCGTCGCAGCTGCATGGTTACTGCTGAAACCTGATCGGGACGGCACGACAAGCGCCGACGGGGATCACCATCTGCGCGGCATTGAGCGCGCTGCCAAGTGTCGATCGGACGGCAGGACGCGGCCCGCTGGTATGGTTGGCACCTCATTCTCAGTGTCAGGGGCCCTCGGTGATGCGTCGCGTACCTGTGTTGTTGGTGTCTGCTCTGGCGTTGCTCGCGCCGCCCCTCGGCGCTGCCGACCGCGTCACCGGGCAGCCGTTTGCCACCCGCTCGGAAGTCATTGCGCCGCATGCCATGGCCGCGACCTCGCAACCGCTGGCCACCCAGATCGCGCTGGACGTGATGAAGGATGGCGGCTCGGCGGTGGATGCAGCGATCGCGGCTAATGCGGCGCTGGGCCTGATGGAGCCCACCGGCAATGGCGTGGGAGGGGATCTATTTGCGATCGTTTGGGACCCCAAGACCCACAAGCTCTACGGCTACAACGGCTCCGGCCGCTCGCCCAAATCGCTGACCCTGGCCGAATTCCAGCGCCGTGGCTTGAAGGACATTCCGCCGACCGGCCCGTTGCCGGTGTCGGTGCCGGGTGCGGTGGACGGCTGGTTCGCGCTGCACGCGCGCTTCGGGCGCAAGCCGATGGCACAGAACCTGGCGCCGGCGATCCGCTACGCGCGCGAAGGCCATCCGGTCGCCGAGACCATCGCCTATTACTGGGACCGTTCGGTGCCGCGCCTGTCGCAATACCCCGGGTTCAAGGAGCAATTCACCATCGACGGCCACGCCCCGCGCAAGGGCGAGCTGTGGAAGAACCCGAACCTGGCCAACACGCTGCAGCAGATCGCCGACGGCGGCCGCGACGCGTTCTACAAGGGCGACATCGCGCGCACCATCGGTGCCTACTTCAAGGCCAACGGCGGCTACCTCAGCTATGAGGACCTGGCCAGCCATACGGGCGAGTGGGTCGAACCGGTGTCCACCAATTATCGCGGCGTTGATGTGTGGGAACTGCCGCCCAACAGCCAGGGCATCGCCGCGTTGCAGATGCTCAATATCCTGGAGGGTTACGATTTCTCCAAGATTCCGTTCGGCTCGGCCGAGCACGTGCACTTGTTCACCGAGGCCAAGAAGCTGGCCTTCGCCGACCGCGCGCGCTTCTACGCCGACCCTGCGTTTCAGCCGGCACCGCTGGCCAGGCTGATCTCCAAGGACTACGCCAACCAGCGGCGCGCGCTGATTTCGATGGACAAGGCGCTCAAGGAAGTACAGCCAGGGACACCCAGGCAACTGGAAGAAGGCGACACCATCTATATGACCGTGGCCGATGCCGACGGCATGATGGTCTCGCTGATCCAGTCCAACTACCGCGGCATGGGCAGCGGCATGGCGCCGCCGGGGCTGGGTTTCATCCTGCAGGACCGCGGCGAGATGTTCGTGCTGAAGAAGGATCATCCCAACGGCTACGCGCCGGGCAAGCGGCCGTTCCAGACCATCATCCCGGCCTTCGTCACCAAGGACGGCAAGCCCTGGCTGAGCTTCGGCGTGATGGGCGGGGCGATGCAGCCGCAGGGGCACGTGCAGATCGTGATGAACCTGGTGGACTTCCACATGAACCTGCAGGAAGCCGGCGACGCGCCGCGTATCCAGCACGAGGGCTCCACCGAACCGACCGGGCAGGCCACCGCGATGCGCGATGGCGGCGAGGTGAATCTGGAAACCGGCTTCTCCTACGACACCATCCGCGCGCTGATGCGCAAAGGCCACCGGGTGATCTTTGCCGACGGTCCGTACGGCGGGTATCAGGCCATCGCCCGCGATGCGGCCAGCGGCGTGTACTACGGTGCGTCGGAGAGCCGCAAGGACGGCCAGGCGGCCGGATACTGAGCGCGCGACACGGTTGAGGTTGCCGCTCAACTCCGGCCGCCGCACGCCGCTAATCACGGGATGGAGCAGGAGCCCCTCATGAATTCGATGCAACAGCCCGACCCGCCGTCGCAGACCCAGACGGCCGTGCTCCCGGATGCGCCCGTGGCCTTGCTGCGGTTATCCGCCGAGGCGTGTGTGGTGGCCTGCAACCGCGTCGGCCTGGATGTGCTGGGCAAAACGGCGCTCGAGCTGCAGGGCGCGCCGGCCTCGGTGGTGTGGGGCTTGAGCGCGGCCGATCTGGTTGGCGAAGACGGCGTCTGGGCTGCCCCGGGCGACGACCCGGCGCGGCGCGTGCGTTATGTGCGCGACCGCGCGCATGGCGGCTGGATGCTGTCGCTGCCGCATGTGGAAACGGCAATCCTGCTGCGCGAGGCCACGCGTCTGGCCGACGGCAGCCGGCCGGTGCCGATCTCGCCCCTGCTGCAGCCGCTGGTTGCACGCCTGCAGGCCGAGCACGAAGACCGCACGGTGCTCGAGCGCACTGCCCAGGCGCTGGCCGGCTGCGAACTCGAACTCCTGTTGCCGCCGGGACTGGCGGAAACCGAGATGGGCCGGCGCCTGCAAGCCGGGTTCGGCAATCTGGCCGAGGCCATCCGCCAGGCAGTGGCCTTGTCGGTGCAGATCGCTGCCGAAGTGCCGCCGCTGGTGGCCGAGAACGATGAAATGGTGCGCCAGTCGCAGGCGCAGAACGAGGCGTTGGACGGTGCGCGCACCGCGGTGGAGCGGCTGTCGTCCAGCCTGCAGGACGTCAATGCCGAGCTGGCGCAGGTGATTGCGCTGGCCGCCAGCGCCGACGACAGTGCGCGGCAAGGTGTGGCTGCCGCGCATGCGCTGGGCCAAGCAATGCACGAAGTGGAGCGCCGAGCGTCACGTGCGGGCGAAGTCATCGAAGTCATCGATTCGGTGGCGTTCCAGACCAATATCCTGTCGATCAATGCCAGCATCGAAGCCGCGCATGCCGGCGATGCCGGGCGCGGGTTTGCGGTGGTGGCCACCGAGATCCGGCGGCTGGCCGAACGCGCCGCAGCGGCGGCACGCGACGTACGCGCGATCCTGGCCGAAACCAGCGCCGCCGTAGGGGAGGGCGCAGCCTCTGCACGTGGCACAGAAGCGGTGCTCGATGGCATCACCCGTGTGCTCGGGCAGGCCAGCAGCGCGATGACCACCGTGGCCGGGCGCATCCAGGCGCAGGACGGGGAAATTCGCGGGATCGAGCGTGCGGTAGATGGCGTGGTGGCGTTGGGCCGCAGCAATCTGCAGCATGCCGCGCACGTGGCCGAACGCAGCGAAGCGCTGGAGCGCGGCACCGAAACCCTGCGCGATTGCGTGGGCTTGTTCCGGTTGCCGCCGGACCCGCTGCAGGTGCCCAGGCACGCGCGGGTCAAGGAGCTGGCCGTTGCCACGGCCGGCAAGATCGGCAGTGCGCTGGCGCAAGCCATTGCGCGCGGGCAGATCGAGCAAGCCGCATTGTTCGCGCGCACCTATACGCCGATCGCCGGCGTGGAGCCGCCCAAGTTCAGTACCGACTTCGATGCGCTCTGCGACCAGCTACTGCCCGCTTTGCAGGAGCCGCTGCTGGACGCGCACCCGTGGATCGTCTTCGCCATCTGCGCCAACCCCGATGGGTATGTGCCCACGCACAACCTGCGCTTCACCCAACCGTTGACCGGCGATGCCAAGCGCGATCTGGTCGGCAACCGCACCAAGCGCAAGTTCACCGACCGCGTTGGGCGCAGCGTGGGCGCGCATACCGATCCTTACCGTCTGCAGGTCTATCGCCGCGATACCGGCCAGATCATGTTCGACCTGTCCACGCCGATCTTCGTCGGCGGCAAGCACTGGGGCGGCTTGCGGGTGGGCTATACGCTGGAGTGATGGCGTCGCCCGGCCGGGGTTTGGCTGCTGCGCCTCCACCCGGACAACAAAAAAAAGCCGCCGAAGATCGGCGGCAGGGAGAGAGAGCAGGTTTCTTGTTGTAGTGGCTGCAGGCTAGCGGTGCGATGTGCCCTGGAAATGTCTGTGCATGTCGCCATCGCCGTGCCGTGTGCCAAGCGCTTGATTGCGTGTTAGCCGTGCCACACAGACAACGACCTCCCGAAGGAGGTCGTTGTGACAACACGTGGATCAGGACAGCGTGCTCAGAAGCGCTGCGTGTACTGCAGGTAGCTGTAGCGTCCCGGGATGGCGTAGGCCGGATCGAACGAGTTGGCCGAGGCGCTGAGCGCGACCGGCGGATCGCGGTCGAAGACGTTGTTCAGACCCAACCGCACGGTCGCATTCCATGGAAGCTGGTAAGACACCTGCATGTCGTTGAACGCAGTCGCCGCAACGTGGCGATAGTTTCCGTTGTCGTCCAGTTCCGAATCGTAGTCCTTCATGCCCGAGTAGTACCGCACGGCCCAGTTGGCGGCCAGATTGCCGTAGCTCCAGTCCAGGGTGAGCGTGCCGCGGGTGCGCCAGTTCGGGTTGTTGGTGTGGTAGATGCCGTTGTAGCTTTCCCACGCAGAATTGTCGTCCTGCTTCTGCTCGTTGACGGCCACGTAGGTCGAATCCAGCGTGAGCATGAACTGGCCGATTGCGGTCTGCGGCAGTTTGTAACGCGCGGTGAAATCGTAGCCTTGCATGCGTTGCTCGCCGACATTCACCGGCTGGATCACCAGGCCGGTGATGGTCCCTGTCGCATCGCGGGTCACCAGATCGCAGAACGCCGAGACGTTGAATTGGTAACACTGCGACAGGATCTGATTGGCGCTGAATTCGGTGATGGCGTCGGTGATTTCGATCTTCCACCAGTCCAGCGACACGTCCAGGCCCTGCACCGAAGCCGGGCTGTAGACAAAGCCAAGCGTGGTGTTCTTGGATTTTTCCGGTTGCAGATTGGCGTTGCTGGTGTAGGTGAACGGATAGATGGTCTGGCCGGAGTTTCCGCTGGCGCTGTTGTATTCGGCAACGTAATTGGCAGGCACGCCGCGGGCTGCGCATGCGGCCGCAATCGCGCTGGTGTAGGAGGTGCTATTGGTCGAGCAGGGATCGGAATAGGTGTCGAAACTGTCCGAGGCGCCCAGATACAGATCTTCGATCGATGGCGCGCGGAAACCGGTGGCGTAATTGCCGCGAATCAGCAGGTCGGCGACCGGCTTCCACTTGAAGCCGAACTTGCTATTGGTGGTGCTGCCGAAGGTGTTGTAGTCCGAATAACGCACTGCTGCGCTCAATTCCAGCAACTGCGCACCGGGCACATCCTTCAGCAGCGGAATCGCCACTTCGGTGTAGTAGTCGTTGAGCGTGTACGAGCCAGAGGTGGGCGTAAACGAATTGCCCGAGGTATAGCCGGCCGAAATCAAGGCATCCGGTGAGGAGAATCCGCTTTCCTCGCGATGTTCGACACCGGCGGCAAAACTCATCCAGCCGGCGGGCAGCTCGAACAGCTCGCCGGTGAGGTTGGCGGTGAAGCTGCTGTTTTTATATTGATATGTGTTGTGCGCAGTGAACAGGATGTAGTCCAGCATTTCCTGGGTCACGCCACCGGCCGGCGACAAGGGGTTGAACGGTACGCAGCCGGCAATGACGGCGCCGCCGCTGTCCAGGCACGCCAGGGTGCCATTGACGATGCCCGATGCACCGAGCGCATTGCCCAGGTTGAGCAGATTGACATCGCCATACTGGGTTTCGGTCTGGTCGGTCTGGTTGTGCGCAAAGCCCACATCCCAACTGAACTGCCTGTCGGCAAACTGGAAGTCGCCTTCCAGCCCGGTGTACACGTGCGAGGTCTTGACGTCCTGCTGATAGGTGCGCGCGAATTCGGTCAAGCGGTGCGACCAGCCCACATCGCGCCCGTCGCCGCCGTAGGCAGTGTTGTACGGGTTGTAGTAGCTCTCGCCGCTCAACAGGATGCCGGTGTTGACGGAGGCCAGCGGAAAGCCTGCCAATTGCTGCGACGACTGGCGGCGGTTATACAGTCCATCGAACTTGAAGCGCACGTTGTCGGTGAGTGCGTAGTTGCCCTGCACGTACAACGCGTCGCGCTTCTGTGGCGTGACCAGGTAATTGTCCTTGGCGTAGTTGTAGCCATATTCGGACGTGTTGAAGGCGGTGTACTGGTCCAGGCCATAGCGCGGATACCTGCTGTCGCCGCTCGCGGTGGCGCTGTCGGGCAATACCGTCCAGGCGCCGCTGGTGCCATTTGCACGGAGGCGGCCGCTTGCCGAGTAGCTGCTATAGGCCGACGAGCCCGCGCCGTACACCGGCTCGGCGGAGATCTCCCGGTCGCCTGCCATCACCGCATCTTCCTTGACGCTGGACAAGCCGATGACCAGATTGCCGCGCTCGCTGGTGGCGCCCACGGTCGCGTCGAAAGAGGTGCGCTGACCGTCGCCCTGGCCGTATTGGCCAACATAGGCGTTGACTTCGGCGCCATCGAAATTGGTACGGGTAATGATGTTGACCACGCCCGCGATGGCATCGGAGCCATAGATCGACGAGGCGCCATCCTTGAGGACTTCCACGCGCTCCAGGATGGCCGAGGGGATGGTGTTCAGATCCACCGAACCGGACAGGCCCGAGACCCAGCGCCGGCCATTGACCAACACCAGTGTGCGTGAGGCGCCCAGGTTGCGCAGGCTCACCGTGGCCGAGCCGTCGCCGCCGTTGTTGACGGTGCTGTTCATCGTCGCGCCATTGGAGGGAATGCGCTTGAGAACGTCGGCAACCGAGGTCAAGCCCTGCTTTTCGATGTCCTGGCGCGTCAGTACCAGTACCGGTTGCGAATTTTCCACATCGACCGAACGGATGCGCGAGCCGGTGACTTCGATCTTGTCCAGGTTGGTCGGACTCTTGTCGGTTTGTTCCTGGGCGATGGCGCTCGTGCTGACGCACAGGCTGATGGCGATCGCGAGCGAGCCCCGACGCATCGTCGGGTGGAGCGTTGTCTTAGTCATATGTACGGCGGTTCCCGGTAGAGGAGGAGCGACAGCGCGATCCCCGTGAATGACACCTGCATGCGTGCGGCGTCTTCGGCACGCCACGCAGGCTTAGCGGGAATTTAACGAGCGGGTTTCGCCGCCGTTTTTCGTCAATCGGCGCCTTGTTGCGTGGCGACGCGCGCAATGCATCGGCGCGCCATGTAATGCCCGGGCGACGCTGGGCGTGTGCTGCAGCGACGTGAGATGACCTGTGCGGACATATGTCGCCGCCGAACGCGACAACCTTGCGACGCGCAACAGCAGGCCGGTGCGGCCGCTGCGTCAGTGCGGTATGCCCTACGGGTTTAGCGCGGGCCGTGCGCGCTGCGGGTATGTGGCGGATTTTGTTTAGCTGCGCAGGTGCGATGTGGTTTAATCGCCGCCGAAGTGGGGGTACCGCAGCGTGCTGCGGTTGAGATAGTCCCTTCGAACCTGATCCGGCTGATACCGGCGTAGGGAAGCTTCGTCAGATGCGATGGTTCGTGCGTGCACGGGCAGTCGGTATCGAGCGCCGCCGCTTCGTCCGCACTGCGACTCCTTCGCAGGGCCAGCACACAGGACGAATGCCATGAATGCCGCGCCCACCGTTTTGCAACAACAAGCCCAGTCGTTGTCGGAGGCTGTCACCCAGCCGATTCCCGGTTCACGCAAGATCTTCGTGCAAGGCTCGCGCGCCGATCTGCAGGTGCCGATGCGCGAGATCGCCTTGACGCGCACGCCCACCTTGTTCGGCGGCGAAGAGAATCCGCCGCTCAGCGTCTACGACACGTCCGGGCCTTACACCGATCCGCGGGTGGCGATCGATCTGGCAGCCGGTCTGGCACCGCTGCGTGCGCAGTGGATTGCCGAGCGTGGCGACACCGTCGCCCTGGACGGGCTGAGCTCCAGCTTCGGGCGTGGCCGCGAGCACGATGTGCGTCTGGATGCAGTGCGCTTTCCGGCGCGGCGTCTGCCGCGGGTAGCGCGACAGGGCGCCAACGTCACCCAGATGCATTACGCGCGCCGCGGCATCATCACGCCGGAAATGGAGTACGTGGCGATCCGCGAAAACCAGCGCCTGGAAGCGGTGACCGATGCAAGCTTGCGCAGGCAGCACCCGGGCCAGGCGTTCGGAGCTTCGATCCAGCAACGCATTACACCGGAGTTCGTGCGCGAAGAGATCGCACGGGGCCGCGCGATCTTGCCCAACAACATCAATCACCCCGAGAGCGAGCCGATGATCATCGGCCGCAATTTCCTGACCAAGATCAATGCCAACATCGGCAACAGCGCGGTGTCTTCAGGCATTGCCGAAGAGGTCGAGAAGCTGGTGTGGTCGATCCGCTGGGGCGGGGACACGGTCATGGATCTGTCCACCGGCAAGCACATCCATGAGACGCGCGAATGGATCATCCGCAACTCGCCGGTCCCGATCGGCACGGTGCCGATCTATCAGGCGCTGGAGAAGGTCGATGGACGCGCCGAGGCGCTGACCTGGGAAATTTTTCGCGACACCTTGATCGAGCAGGCCGAACAGGGCGTGGATTACTTCACCATCCACGCCGGCGTGTTGCTGCGTTACGTACCGCTGACCGCACAGCGCGTGACCGGCATCGTCTCGCGTGGCGGTTCGATCATGGCCAAGTGGTGCCTGGCGCATCACAAGGAGAATTTTCTCTACACGCACTTCGAAGACATCTGCCAGATCATGAAGGCCTACGACGTGGCGTTTTCGTTGGGCGATGGCCTACGCCCCGGCTGCATCGCCGACGCCAACGACGCGGCGCAATTCGGCGAGCTGGAAACGCTGGGCGAGCTGACCAAGCTCGCCTGGAAACACGATGTGCAGACCATGATCGAAGGCCCCGGCCATGTGCCGATGCAATTGATCAAGGAAAACATGGACAAGCAGCTGCGCGAATGCGGCGAGGCGCCGTTCTACACCCTGGGGCCGCTGACTACCGACATCGCGCCGGGCTACGACCACATCACCAGCGCGATCGGTGCGGCGATGATCGGCTGGTTCGGCACCGCCATGCTCTGCTACGTCACTCCGAAAGAGCACCTGGGCCTGCCCAACCGGCAGGACGTGCGCGACGGCATCATGGCCTACAAGATCGCCGCGCATGCCGCCGACCTGGCCAAGGGGCATCCGGGCGCGCAAGTGCGCGACAACGCCTTGAGCAAGGCGCGTTTCGAATTCCGTTGGGACGACCAGTTCCATCTTGGCCTGGATCCGGAAAAGGCCAAGGAGTTCCATGACCAAACCCTGCCCAAGGACGCGCACAAGCTGGCGCACTTCTGCTCGATGTGCGGGCCACACTTCTGCTCGATGAAGATTACCCAGGACGTGCGTGATTACGCGGCCGAGCACGGCATGAGCGAGGCGCAAGCGCTGTCGACGGGCATGCAGGAAAAGTCCGCGCAATTTGTCGCGCAGGGCGCGCAGGTCTATCGCGCCACGTGACGCGTTACATGGCAGCGTTTCATAAAACGTGATGTAGCGCCTGCTTAGGAAAAGTTCAGTTTTGTACTGAACAGATTACGGCGCGGTCCGCAAGTGCCGCGCTATGGCAGGGTTGCAAGCGATTCCAGTAAATAAGGGTTTCAGCTGATTTAGCTGAATCGCAGATAAAAAAATCGCGCCAGAAGGCGCGAAGGGTACGTCGTAATTATTCGAATTCGTCGGCGAGAGAGAGAGAGCCTGACGCTGCCGCCTGTCTTAGGAAGCAACGGGGCATAGCGTAAAATTTGCACCAAATGGATGCATGACACAGTTGGTCGTCGTCCTTTGCTGAATTTGGCGTTTCGCGGAAGGCGCGGGGCGCTCTTTGTTGTTCTTGCATGCCGACGCGTGTTTTTGCCGATGAGTGTTCCTCCCGCTATTGCAATGCCATCGGGCCGGCTGCGTGTCGGTCAGTGCGTGGTCGACGTTGCCTCGCGCGAGGTGCACGCACCTGGCGCAAAGCGTCCGCTGCGGCTGGCGCCCAAATCCCTGGCGGTGTTGCTGACCCTGGCGCGGCAGCCGGGCCAGGTGGTCACGCGCGAGCAACTGCTTGCCGAGGTTTGGCCCGATACCTTGCCGACCAACGATGTGGTGACCCAGGCGGTCACGCAGCTGCGCAAGGCGTTTGCCAGCCACGGCGGGCAGCGCTCGGAGCACATCGAGACCATCGCCAAGACCGGGTATCGCTTGATGGCGGCGGTTGTGTGGGAAGCGCAGGCACCTGCATCGGCGACGCTGCCTGGTGAAGCACTGGGTCCGGATACGCTCGAGCCGGCGCAGCCAGACCAAGGCGTGGCGTCCGTCCCCGACCAGTCCGACGCTGCCGCATCGCCCGTCCGCACCGCGCCTGTCCAGCCCGTAGCGCCCGTCTTTGCGGCGCCGGCCGCGCCACGACACCGGCGCTCGATGGCGCTGGCAGTCGCCAGCGTGGCGTTGCTGGTCGTGCTGAGCCTTGCGGTATGGACCTCATGGCGACCTGCCCCGGCACCTGAGACCGCGCAAGCGCATGCGGTGCTGGGCAGCCCCAAACGGCCGTATCAGCTCATTACCGCAGGCGGTGGATTCGATCTCACGCCAAGCCTGTCGCCCGATGGCGCGAGGGTGGCGTACGCCTCATTGACCCGCGATCGCACCGGCACCTCAATCCTGGTCAAGACCACCGACAACGCCTATCCACGGGTACTGGAGACGCCTGCGCCCGGCGTCTCCGATCGTTTGCCGGCGTGGTCGCCGGATGGCCGGCAGATCGCGTTTTCCAGGCAGGCGCCCGATGGCAGCTGCCGGGTCATGATTGCCGCAGCCACCGGGCCTGCGGCGTCGCGCGAGGTAATGCGGTGCGATGGTGCCGACATGCTGAGTTTCAGCTGGTCGCCGGATGGGCGCGCGCTGGTGTTCGGCAGCATGACCGGCACGCACGGTGCGGCCCGCATGCGTCGCCTGGATCTGGCAACCGGGCAGTGGCAGACGCTTGACTATCCGGCGCAGGCGGGTGATTTCGATTACGCGCCGCGGTATTCGCCCGATGGGAATTGGATCGTGTTCCTGCGTAATCCGCAGCTCGGGGACCTGTGGCGGATCCCTGCCGAAGGCGGCGTCGCCGAACGGCTCACCCATGACAACGCCGATATCCGTGGATGGAGTTGGCTGCCCGATGGCAGCGGTTTGATCTTCGGGCGTCGCGTGGACAGCGAGGCGCGGCTGTATCGCCTCCATCTGCGGGACCACAGCTTGCACGATGTGGGCGTGGACGATGCGCAAGCACCGGACGTGGCGCATGGGCATCTGGTGTTCGTGCAACGCAAACCGCAGTTTGGCGTCTATCAGGTCATTGGCGACACGATGAACGGTGGCTACATTCGACGCCGACTGTTTCCATCCAGCGGGCGCGACGATCAGCCGATGATTGCGCCGGATGGGCGCCAGCTGATCTTTGCATCCAATCGATCCGGTGCGTACGCACTGTGGTGGGGCGATGTCAGCAAGCCCGGTTCGGTGCGCTTGATCGAAGGGCTGCGCCCGGATTCGCGCCAGGCCGCCGACTGGTCAGCCGATTCGCAACGCGTGCTGGTCAGCGGCAGCGATGCGGCCGGGCATGCGGCGCTATTCGAAGTGACCCCCAGTAGCGGCCAGGTAGTGCGACTACCCGTGCCGCAGCCGCGCCCGCTGCAGGCGATCCATCTTCCCGATCCGGACCGGCTGCTTGTCCTTGCTGCTGCCGACGACGGGCATACCTTCGCAACGCTGTACGACCGGCGCAGCAGCCCATGGCGTGCGCTGGCAACGCTGCAGGACGTCTCGCAATTGCGACTGGACCGCGTCAGCGGACAGGTCTTGCTGACCCGCCTCAGCGGGGGCGGTGTGTGGCAGGTCGCTCCATCGCTGGCCGCCGACACCTTGCATGCTGTCGATCCGCAACAGCCATCGCGCTGGCGGTATCGCAGTTGGGCGCCGGGCGTGAATGGCCAGCTGCATTACCTGTCGTCCACCGACAGTTGCGCTGCCTACGATCGCGAGTTGCGCAGCGGCCGCGGCCAGTGCCTGGATGCGGTCAAGTTCACCACCATCAACGGTTTCAGCCTGAACCAGCGCGATGGGACGCTGTATGTGTCGCTGGCCGAAGAAGATGGCAGCGCCATCGCGTATATGCCGTTGCCACAGCATTCCGTTGCGCCTATTGGTGCCATCGCTAACTTATTGTCGGTATTGAGAAAAATGGCCTCGTAAGTTCTTCGGAAAGGCTTCGTGGCAATTTCGGCGCAGTTTCGTCAAAACTTCCTGACTGACGCCACAGTCGGCAAAACACTACGCCCTCTTTTGTACGGGGGGCTGCCAACATGCAACAGGTCATCACCGCGGATCGTGGGCTTGCGCTCGCGCTCGATAGCGCCAACGAGTCGACATCGACCACCTGTCTGGCGGTCTCGCGGCTCGGCAGCATCCGTACCAACGCAGCGACATTCACCTTGTGGATACAGCTACGCGGACGCGCATGGGTGGAATCCAAGGAGGGCCGCTTTCGTCTGCGTGCCGGCGACTGGATCGCCTTCGACAAGGATTCCCATCCCACCGTGCAGGCAGATCGCAGCGCGCTATGCGTGGGCGTCGGTCTGGATGGCGAGAGCCTGCAGTCGCTTGCCGAACTGACCGATGCCACGCTGTATCCCGGCCGCGCCCAGTTGTCGCGCAGCGATCTGCGCATCGCCTTGCGCCTGTGGCGCAATGCCGCCGCACAAAGCGGCAGTGCGTCCGCACGGCCGTTGCTGTTGCACCTGGCCGCGATGCAACGCGATTTCATTGCGCAGGAACAGCGTTGCCCAGGCCGCTCGCGCAGCCGTCGGCGTCAGGTGTTCGGGCGTATGCAGCGTGCACGGCTGTACCTGGAAGGCAACAGCGACCGCGTGGTGCGCATCAGCGAACTGGCGCAGCTGACCAACTTTTCCAGTTGGTACGTCTCCAAGACGTTTCAGAGTTTGTACGAAGAAAGCCCGCAGGCGTTGTCCGCACGCTTGCGTCTGGAACGTGCATCCGATTTGTTGCGCGATACCTCGATGATGATCGGCGAGGTTGCAGCCGCAAGCGGCTTCGACAATTGCTGCAGCTTCGCGCGTGCGTTTCGTGCGCGCTTCGGTGTCTCCGCATCGCACTACCGCGACCAAACGGCAAATCCGCCAGATTCGGCAAAGCCACGTAACGTGACGCGCAAAGCGACGGCGTTCACGCAATCGTAATTTGCACAGGGGCGCTTAACGCGCCACTAACGAACCCTGGAGAGATTGATGAACCTTCGCACCTCCGCAGTGCGGCTGGGCCTGTTGCCCGCCGGTATTGCGATCGCGTTGACGCCGGCTTTTGCCGCCGCACAAGAGTCGACCACCACGCTTGACCGTATCGAGATCACCGGCTCGCGCATCCGCAGCGCCGACGTCGAAACGCAGCAGCCGATTTTGACCCTTGATCGTCAAGCGCTGGAAAAGCAGGGCCTGACGTCTGTTGCCGATGTGCTGCAGAACCTGACCTCCGCCGGCTCCCCGGCCATCTCGCGCGCCGACGCGCTGTCGTCCGGCGAAGACGTTGGCGGTTACTACGTCGACCTGCGCAACCTCGGCGCGCAGCGTACGTTGGTGCTGGTGAACGGTAAGCGTCTGGGTGCGTCGACCTCCGGTCTGCAGGATCTCAGCCAGATTCCGATGTCGGCAATCGAGCGTATTGAAGTGCTGAAGGACGGCGCCTCGTCCATCTACGGCTCCGACGCGATCGCCGGTGTGGTCAACGTCATCACGCGTAAGCGTTTCGACGGCGCTGAAGCCAGCGTGCAGTTCGGCCAGTTCGGCCAGGGCGACGGCGACACCACGCAGTACTCCTTCACTGTTGGCTCGCAGGGCGAGCGCGGTGGCGTGACGCTGTCTGCCGAATATTCCAAGCAGGACCCGGTGTTCGCCAAGAACCGCTGGTTCAGCCGCGATGGTTCGCGCGGTCCCAACTCGACCCCCAACAGCTGGAGCCCCATCAGCCAGAACGGTTCGTGGTGCAATCCGCTGCAGGTGGACTGCGATGATCCGGACACCGCGGTGTGGCAGACGCTCAATGCCGGCGGCAACCCGAACAACCCGGCCGACTATCACCCGATCACGCCGGCCGAGTACGCCAACTCGAACCAGCAGATGATGGTGCAGACCGGTATCGAGCGGAAGTCGGTATTTGCAAACGTCAACTACGACGTTGCCGATGCCATCACCTTCAACGCCGATATTGCCTACAACGAGCGCACGACCGACGGGCAGATCGCGGGCTACCCGTATCAGTCCGGTTCCTTCGGCACTCCGCTGGAAGGCAGCAGCGCGTTCAATCCGATCGGCCAGGATGTCGACTTCCGTCGTCGTCTTTGGGAAGTGCCGCGCGCCAGCGAAAACCAGCTCAAGACCCTGCGCTTCGCGCCGACCTTGAGTGGCTACTTCGACATCGGCGGCAAGACCTGGGATTGGGATGTGGGTGCGTTGTGGAACCGCAACGAGAACACCAAGCGTAGCCGTGGCGACATGAGCCTCATCGCGTCGCGTCAGGCACTGGGCCCGTCCTTCATCAACGGCCAGGGCGTTGCGCAGTGCGGTACCGCTGCAGATCCGATCTCGCTGTCGGCCTGCCGTCCGTGGAATCCGCTGCTGCCGTACAACGTTGCAGGTCAGGGCTCGCTTGCCGACCCGGCGCTGCAGGAATTCCTGTTCCCGACCTTCACCGATACCGGTCTGACCAAGACCACCAGCTTCACCGCAAACCTGTCCGGTTCGGTGGTTGAGCTGCCGGCTGGCGATCTGGGCGTTGCGGTGGGCTACGAACACCGTAAGGAAGAAGGTCGCTTCTCTCCGGATGCGTTTGCGCAGTCGGGCGAAAGCACCGGTCTGGGTGCCAAGACCACGCAGGGCCAGTACTCGCTGGACGAGGTCTACCTCGAATTGAATGTTCCGCTCCTGAGCGATGTCGCCTTCGCCAAGGAACTGACCTTCAACGCTGCAACGCGTTACTCGGACTACAGCAACTTCGGTAACACGCTGAACTCGAAGTTCGGCCTGACCTGGCGTCCGCTGGAAGACCTGCTGGTGCGTGCGACGTATGCGGAAGGTTTCCGTGCGCCCACCATCAGCGACCTGTACGGCGGCCTGAGCAGCAGCTTCGAGGATTACATCGATCCTTGCGGCGTCGGCGCCCCCAACAGCGTCAACGGCAACGCGGCCTGCACCAACGCTGGTGTGCCGCTGGGCTACACCCAGCTCGGCCAGGGCTTCGTGCCTTGCACGACCTATCCGTGCCAGACGCCTGATGAATTCATCAGCGGCGCCAACCCGAACCTGAAGCCGGAAACCTCCACGAGCAAGACCGCCGGTCTGGTCTGGAGCCCGCGTTGGGTGCAGGGTCTGGACATCTCGCTGGATTGGTACCGCTACGAGATCAACGACATGATCATCGCCGATAGCGTCGACCGCATCCTGCGCGACTGCTATGTGCTCGGCGACGCTGAACGTTGCGCCAATGTCACACGTGCAGCCGATGGTCACATCTCGGCGATGAGCTACGGCGTGGCCAACCTCGGTCAGATGGAAACCGAAGGCTACGACCTGGGTGTGAAGTACCGCCTGCCGGAAACGGCCATCGGTTCCTTCACCTTCGACTGGCAGACCAGCTACGTCAGCAAGTACGACGAAGCCGGCCAGGACAGCGCAGGCAACGCCATCATGATTGGCCGTGTCGGCGAGCCGGGCATCTTCCGCGTGCGTTCGAACGTTGGCGTGAACTGGTCGCTGGGTGATTTCGGCGTCAACTACACCCTGCGTTACTACTCGGGCATGAAGGAAAGCTGCATCACGCTGGCCGAAGGCTATTGCGATGCGCCGGACCATATCGCCAACGGCGAGTCCGACCCGCTGCGTCACACCGGCGCCAACACCTTCCACGACCTGCAGGTCAACTGGAAGGCGCCGTGGGACGCCACGATCGCACTCGGCGCGAACAATGTGTTCGATCACCGCGGTCCGCTGCAGTACTCGGCACCGAACAGCAGCTTTGCCTACTACGGCGGCTTCGAAATCGGTCGTTTCATGTACATGAAGTACACCCAGCGCTTCTGATCCATCGACGCGCGTAGTAAATGAAAGACGGGCCGCAAGGCCCGTCTTTTTTTATGCAGTGCCCTGTTGCGATGAGGCAATGCGCATGCGGCGCGTGATTTAGATGCGAAGTCATCGCTGCGCGACTCAAGCGGTGCGGCAGTTCCGCGAAAAACGCGCGCAGGATGTGGAAGTTGCTCAGCGACTCCGCTCGCAAAGAACTGCAGTCTTTCTTCTCGGGCAGCTTCCACAGCGCTTGAGCGCATCGTCTGCCTGTAGTGCGGTGCGCTTGGGGTGAGTGCCGTGACACATCGCCCAGACCAAGGCTTGCAACGCGCGGCCCTGGCGCAACGGCCCCAGGCAGGGCGGTCGAAGAAACGGCATAAAAAAACGCGGCCTTGGCCGCGCTTCTTTCGGGATGCCGCAAGCGAGTGACTTACGCCTCGGCAAGCCCCAGCAACGTATCGGCCTGTTCGCGCCAGCTCGGCAGGCGGGCGATGACGCCGACCTTGGTCAGGTACTCTTCGTCCACGCTTTCGCCGCTGGCCAATGCCGTGGCGACATGCACTGCGCCGGTGACCCAGAAGCTGCGCATGCTGGAACGCAGCGGATGGCGATGGAAGGCCACCGCTTCGATGATGGGCATCGGCAAGCCCCACAGGCCGAGCAGGTAGGCGCCGGCTTCGGTGTGACCCAGGCGTTCGTCGCCACCTTCGGCCGGCGCCTCGCGCTCGTCGCGTACGCCCGGCAGCAGCAAGCCGATGTCGGCCAGCAGTGCGGCGGTGGAACCGAGTTCTGCGCTGGTCGGCGGAAGCACCTTGGCCGCCAGGCGCGAAGAGAGCAGGGCGCGGCGCTGCATCGCGTTGCGCTCGGCCGGCGTGAGCGTCTGGACCGAAAACACTTCGCTGGCCAGCACCAGGTCGCGCAGCGTCGCCACGCCCAGGCGGGTCACCGCCGTGCGCAGGTCGGTGATGCTGCGGCCACCGGAAAAGAACGCCGAATTGCACAATTGCAGCACTTTCGCCGCGATCGCCGGGTCGCCGGCGATCAGCTTGGCGATATCGGCCGCGTCGGCGCCGTCGTCCTCTTCCAGCGCATGCATCAGGCTCAGGTACAAATGCGGGGGCGAGGGCAGCTTTTCGATCCGCCCGATCGCCGCGCGCAGGCGAGGATTGCTGAGCAGCTCGCGCAGTTCCTCCAGGCTGGTGACCGCCTCGAGCAGCACTTCGGGCGCCAGCGGCATCGGCAAGAAGCGATGCGCCACGCCGATGATGCGGGCCGGCGGCGTGCGCTGGCCGCCTTGCGCATCGATCAACGCAATACGAATGGTGTCCGGGCGCAGCGTGCGGATTTGCCCCAGCAAGGTGGCGGCAGTCAGGTCCGGCAGGACCGGGGCAACGATGACGGCGTCGAATGGCGACAGCGCGGCAGCTTCGATCGCCGAATTGCCATCGGCCACCTGCTGCGCCTGCCACTGGTCGCCCAGGTCGGCGACGTAGTCGACAAGGTCGGACGGAAGACTGGCTTCGTCCCCAACAAACAGAATACGCAAGACACTTCCCCAGAAGTCACCGGTGACAGACACCGGCCAAACGCTTTCGGCAATGTACCCAATCTGCCGACTGCGGTCACCGGGATCACGCCAGAAGCGTGATCCCGATCGCCCCTACACGCAGGGCAGCATCACGATCGATGGATCAGGGTGCGTCGGAATTGTAGCGTTCCACCGACTCGGTCAGGATGCGCTTGGCCTCGGCCGCGCCGCCCCAGCCGTCCAACTTGACCCACTTGCCCTTCTCCAAGTCCTTGTAATGCTCGAAGAAGTGGCCGATACGTTCCATCCAGTGGCTGGACACCTGGTTGATGTCTTCGATGTGCGCGTAACCGGAGAAGATCTTCTCGATCGGCACAGCCAGGATCTTTTCGTCGCTGCCGGCCTCGTCGCTCATGCGCAGCACGCCCACCGGACGGCAGCGCACCACCGAACCCGGCACCAATGGCAACGGCAGCACCACCAGCACGTCGGCCGGGTCGCCATCGCCGCACAGGGTGTTGGGCACGTAGCCATAGTTGCAGGGATACCGCATCGGGGTCGACAGGATGCGGTCGACGAAGATCGCCCCGCTGGCCTTGTCGACTTCGTACTTGACCGGCTCCGAATCCTTGGGGATCTCGATGACGACGTTGATTTCTTCCGGCAGATTCTTGCCAGAGGTGACCAGTTCAAGGCCCATGCGGGTAGCTCCGAGGCGTCAGCAGTGTGTGGAGCGCGATTCTACGCGTTCGGCTGTTGCGCTGCAGCGACACTGAATGGGCAATGTCCTGACCGCTGCGTGCGGCATAGCCCGCGTTCATCGCGGGTGGCTGCCTGATCGTTGCGGCCCGGCCGGAGGCGCACGCTGCAGGCTCATCCACCGCATAGGAATTGCCCATGTCCAGGCTTGCGCGTTTGCTGGTTCTCCTGCTGCTGTCCCTTACCGCCCAGTTCGCTGCCGCCGCGACGCCTCCGCCCACCTTCGTGGATGCGGTGGACTGGCCCGCCAATGGCGAGGGCTGGGAGGCGTTCATCGATCTGGAGCAGCGGCTGGACCGCGATTTCGACAATATCTGCGGCGACACCTTTTGTGGCGGCGACTTCAGCGACTACCAGCCGCTGCGCTTCCGCTGCTCGGTGCATCGCGTCACCGGGGTGGTGCGGAGCTGCATCTGGACCTTCGGCGCCAGTGAGGTCAGCGTCGACCCGCGTAGCGGTTACTTGCGGTCGGACAGCCGGGTGTGGCGCTGCACGGCACCGTTGAAGGCCGGTACCCGCCTGGATGAGATGTATCGCACGCTTGCGGTGGCCAATCCGCTGTTCAAGCCACTGCCGGGCGGCGCACCGCCGATCTATGACGGCCTGATCGGCTGCCTGTGATCGTAGGCCGGGCGGGACGGGGCTTGCCGGCACAGGCCAGCCCCTTCTGCCTGATGGCGCCATCTTCGTAGCGACGATGGGGGCCGCCAGCGGGCCCCGGCGCGATGCCGGTCCTGAGCTGGTCAGCGCAGATGGCCGGGTCCGACCGCACCTTTATTGGCCCGGTCCCTATGCCCCAGCGTCGCCGCTTTCCGCAGTGACCGGTTCGGACTTGCCGCGACGCGTTCGGTCGGTCGGCTGCTTCCCGACCTCATGACCGCAGGTCACGTGCCCTGCGGTCATCGCAGCGTTACAGCAGGGGCACGAGCAACAAGGCCACGATGTTGATGATCTTGATCAGCGGGTTGATCGCCGGCCCCGCGGTGTCCTTGTACGGATCACCGACCGTGTCGCCGGTGATCGCAGCCTTGTGCGCCTCGCTGCCTTTCCCGCCGAAGTGGCCGTCCTCGATGTATTTCTTGGCGTTGTCCCACGCGCCGCCGCCAGTGGTCATCGAAATCGCCAGGAACAAACCAGTGACAATCGTGCCGATCAACAAGCCCCCCAGTGCACGCGGACCCAGTAGCAACCCGACAATGATCGGAACCACCACCGGCAGCAGCGAAGGCACGATCATTTCGCCAATCGCCGAGCGGGTCAGCATGTCGACGGCGCGGTCGTACTGCGGCTTGGCGGTACCGGCCATGATGCCGGGAAGTTCGCGGAACTGGCGGCGCACCTCTTCCACCACGGCGCCCGCGGCGCGGCCGACCGCTTCCATCGCCATCGCGCCGAAGAGATAGGGAATCAGCCCGCCAATCAGCAGCCCGATGATCACCGTGTGGTCGGATAGATCGAAGGCGTACACCTGGTCGGGATTGGCCGCCTGCAGGTTGTGCGTGTAGTCGGCAAACAGCACCAGCGCCGCCAGCGCCGCCGATCCGATCGCGTAGCCCTTGGTCACTGCCTTGGTGGTGTTGCCCACCGCGTCCAGCGGGTCGGTAATGTTGCGGACCTCGGGAGGGAGCTCGGCCATCTCGGCGATGCCGCCGGCGTTATCGGTAATCGGTCCATACGCATCCAGCGCAACGATCATGCCGGCCATCGACAGCATGGCCGTTGCTGCAATCGCAATGCCGTACAAGCCGCCGAAGTGAAACGCACCCCAGATTGCTGCGCAGACCGCGATCACCGGCAGCGCGGTAGATTTCATCGAAATACCGAGCCCTGCGATGATGTTGGTGCCGTGCCCCGTGGTACTGGCCGATGCAACATGCTGCACCGGGGTGTACTGCGTGCCGGTGTAATACTCGGTAATCCACACGATCAGGCCGGTGAGCACCAGGCCGATCAGTGCGCAGGCGTACAACGCCGCGGCGCCGTGGGTGTTGTCGCGCATCAGCGATTGGGTGATGGGCCAGTAAGCCAACGCCGCCAGCACGCCCGACACGATCACGCCTTTGTAAAGCGCACCCATGATCGAACCGCCACCTTTGACCTTGACGAAGGCCGCGCCCACGATCGAAGCGATGATCGATACTCCGCCGAGCACCAACGGATAGAGCACGGCATACGGACCAGTTTCGGCCAGCGTCAGACTGCCGAGCAGCATCGTGGCGATCACGGTGACTGCGTAGGTTTCGAACAGATCGGCGGCCATGCCGGCACAGTCGCCCACATTGTCGCCGACATTGTCCGCAATCACTGCCGGATTGCGTGGATCGTCCTCGGGAATGCCGGCCTCGACCTTGCCGACGAGATCGGCGCCCACATCTGCGCCCTTGGTGAAAATTCCGCCACCCAGGCGCGCAAAGATCGAGATCAACGACGACCCGAATGCCAAGCCCACCAAGGCATGCAGGTTCTGCTCCAGTGGCAGCCCCATACCCTGCAGCACAGCAAAGTAGCCGGCCACGCCGAGCAGCCCGAGGCCGACCACCAGCATGCCGGTGATCGCGCCGCCGCGGAACGCCACATCCATCGCCCTGCCGATGCCATGCCGCGCCGCCTCGGCGGTGCGGACATTGGCGCGCACCGAGACGTTCATGCCGATATAGCCGGCTAACCCGGACAACACCGCACCCAGTGCAAACCCGATCGCGGTGTACCAACTCAGGAACAGCCCGACCAACACGAACAGCACTGCCCCAGCAACCGAAATGGTGAGGTATTGCCGGTTGAGATAGGCACGCGCGCCTTCCTGGATCGCGGCGGCGATCTCCTGCATGCGTGCATTGCCGCTCGGCTGCGCGACCACCCAGCGCGCCGACACGATTCCATAGACGATTGCCAAGACCGCACAACCCAGCGCAAGCCACAACCCATAGTGTTCCAGCATGACCCCTCCCAAGAGAATGGATGTCGTCCGGTCGGGACGAACCAAGGGCGATGCACACAACGAGTGGACTGACGAATACGGACTCGACGGCCGCCTGGGCCGTAATGCGCGTCGCGAATGTTCAGGTGGCCGGATCGCGACCGAGTATGCGCCGCGCCTTGCGTGGCGACCAGCGTTATGGCTTTGGCGCGTCGTTCAGTCGCGGCGTGACAGCCTGCGGCCAACGTGATTCGGTCGACCCAGGAGTGTCCATGTCCCACCATGCTGCGCAAAAATACGCCGCGATGCTCGCAACGCTGTTGCTGACCAGCCAAGCGTTTGCGGCCGATCCCACGCCCGAACTCAAGCCGCGCGCACCCGGCACCGCGCAAGCGGTCGGCGCCGTGCACACCTTGCGTCAGATCCCGGAAGCCTGCGCACGACTGGAAGGCGTGTTTACCGGAAATGCTGCACAGCCGTATACATTGTCGGTGGTCCGCAGCAGCCCCACCTGTCAACCACGCGCACGCTTCGTGGATTTCGCCAAGGCCGCACCCAGTGTCGCCTCGGGCTGGATCTTCAACGATGTGATCCGCGTGCCAAGCGCAGCCTGCCCGTCACAGCAAGCGGTCGTGCGCGTATGGCGCAAGCCGGTGGATGCCAAACCGCAGCTCGATGGACAGGGCCAGTCGCGCATCTATCTGGAAGACGCCAAGCAACAAGCCGCTGCCGGCAAGATCCCGCAGGTGCCCATGTTCGCTGCGCAGATGACGGTGGAAGGCAAGGCGTGTCAGTAAGTCGAGATTTGCTCTTCATCCGTAACGACGAACCCCGGCCAGGCCGGGGTTCGCTTTCAGTGCATGCACAGGTGGATCAGTTACTTCGACAATTGCCTAGACAACGCGCTTTCATGATCCTCTCGAAATGACACACGCCCCCAGCGCCACCTTTCGTTAGGGCGCAAGCCACGCGCGTAAGTGCCCGATTTGCTGCACCTCAGTGGAGAGTTGATCATCGCTGTGCATCCCACGCGGCTTCGATCTCACCCTTCCCAAGCCGGCAACTTCTTCGCCACCGCGACATTCTTCAAACTCACATACTTCGGCAAGCCATCGCTGCCGTAGGCCAGCGGCGCTTCGCCCTTGATCAACGGGGCGAAATAGCGGCGGGCGCGTTCGGTGATGCCGAAGCCGTCCTTGCGCAGGAAGCTGGGCGGCATCTTCTTTTCGTGATTGGCCACCTTGTGCAGGGGCGCAGGCACGATCTTCCAGCGGTATGGTTCGTCGCTGACGCGTTCGATCACCGGGATCACCGCGTTCATGCCCTTGATCGCGTACTGCACGGCGGCCTTGCCGACTGCTTGCGCCTGTTCCCAGTCCGTCTTCGATGCCAGATGGCGCGCGGAGCGCTGCAGGTAATCGGGTAGCGTCCAGTGCACCTTGTAGCCAAGCTCCTGCTTGACCTGTGCGGCCAGGAACGAGGCCACGCCGCCGAGCTGTGCATGGCCGAACGAGTCGGTCGCGCCGCCGGCATCGGCGACGAACTTGCCGTGTGCGTCCTGGATGCCCTCGCTGGCCACCACCACGCACCAGCCCACCTTGTCCACCACCTGTTTCACCTTGGCCAGGAATGCAGCCTGGTCGTAGGCGCGTTCGGGCAGCAGGATGATCTGCGGGGCGTCGTCCGGGTCTTGCCCGGCCAGGCCTGCCGCTGCGGCCAGCCAGCCGGCATGGCGGCCCATCGCCTCATAGATGAAGACCTTGGTGGAGGTGTCGGCCATGGCAGCGACATCCAGTGCGGCCTCGCGTACCGAGACGGCGGTGTACTTGGCCGCCGAGCCGAAGCCGGGGCAGGTGTCGGTCACTGCCAGATCGTTGTCGATGGTCTTTGGCACGCCGATGCAGTGCAGCGGGTACCCATAGGCCTTTGCGAGCTGCGAGACCTTCCACGCGGTGTCGGCCGAGTCGTTGCCGCCGTTGTAGAGGAACCAGCGGACGTCGTGCGCGCGCAGCACGTCGAGCAGGCGCTCGTACTTGGCGCTGTCTTCTTCCAGCGATTTGAGCTTGTAGCGGCACGAGCCGAATGCACCGCCGGGCGTCTGCGCCAGGGCGGCAATGGCGGCGGCGGACTCTTTGGAGGTGTCGATCAACTCCTCGCGCAAGGCGCCCAGGATGCCGTTGCGTGCGGCCAGCACCTTGATCTTGCGTGCGCGCGCTTCGGCGATGACGCCGGCTGCAGTGGCGTTGATGACGGCGGTGACGCCGCCGGATTGGGCATAGAGCAGGTTGCCAGTGGTCATAGGGGGACAGACTCCTCACATGGGGACATGGCGCAGGGGACAGTGCCGGGACATTCCCCGGATGCGGTAAGCTGCACGACCATACGGTCCAGCGCCGGCGAAGACGTGAGTCTAACGCCGCCCACCGCAACGCGTTTTTATTCGAAAGTGGAGTCCACTGATGCGATTGGTTCTATTGGGACCGCCCGGTTCGGGCAAGGGCACCCAGGCGACACGTCTCAAAGACACGTTTGATATTCCGCACATTTCCACCGGCGACCTGTTGCGCGCCGAAGTGGCCGCTGGCTCGCCGCTGGGGTTGAAGGCCAAGGAAGTGATGGCACGCGGGGACCTGGTGTCCGACGACATCCTGCTCGGCATGCTGGAGGCGCGCCTCGGCCAGGCCGATGTGGCCAAGGGTTTCATCCTGGACGGCTACCCGCGCAACGTGGCCCAGGCCAATGCGCTGGACGAGCTGCTCGGCAAGATCGGCCAGCCGCTGGATGCCGTGGTGCAGCTGGATGTGGCCAGCGAATTGCTGGTCGAGCGCATCGCCGGTCGTGCCAAGGCCGAAGGCCGCGAAGACGACAACCCCGAATCGGTGCGCAAGCGGCTGCAGGTCTATACCGATTCCACCGCACCGGTCATCGGCTTCTACGAGCAGCGCGGCAAGTTGGCGCGCGTGGACGGCGTGGGTTCGCTGGACGAAGTGCTGGAACGCATCAGCAAGGCGCTCGGCCGCTGAGTCGGCAATGGGCCGGGCGCAAGGCCCGGCCGCAGGCGCGGCGTCTGGTCGCGCCGTGTTCTCGCCGTGATCGCCCGGGCAGTGGTGCCAAAAGAAAAACCCCGGACGTACAAGACGCCCGGGGCAGAATAACGCCAGTAGTAGGCTTGCTCAGAGCCCCAACAGCATGAGCTCCCTGGGGATTTGGCCTCTTGGGGAGTAGGACCAAAGGGATGCTGCGACTGGCGTTCAGCATAGTGAGGGATGTGACCGGGTTCGCACATCGGGAAATTCCCGACAGTACGGTAGGAAATCCCCGACACTTGGGCCTGCGTTGGAATGGAATGTCCGGCAACTGCGGCGATCGGCGACAATGGGCGGCATGAGCAAACTCCACATTCTCGGCATCGCCGGAACTTTCATGGGCGGTGTGGCCGCCCTGGCGCGTGAGCTGGGCTGGCAGGTGGAAGGCAGCGACCAGGCCATTTATCCGCCGATGTCCACACAGCTGGAAACGCTGGGCATTGCGTTGGCGCAGGGCTATGCGCCGTCCAATATTTCGCCGGATGCGACCGACGTGGTTGTCGGTAATGCGCTTTCGCGCGGCAATCCGGCGGTGGAGGCGGTGCTGGATGCCGGCCGCCGGTATACCTCCGGCGCGCAATGGCTGGCCGAGCACGTATTGCCCGGCCGCGACACGCTGGCCGTGGCCGGCACCCACGGCAAGACCACCACCACCACCATCCTGAGCTACCTGCTGGAGGCGGCCGGGCGGGCGCCCGGGTTTCTGATCGGTGGTGTGGCCGAAGATTTCGGCGTGTCGGCACGACTGGGCCAGGGGCGCGAATTCGTGGTGGAAGCCGATGAATACGACACCGCGTTTTTCGACAAGCGCAGCAAGTTCGTGCACTACCGGCCGTTGGTGGCGATCCTCAATAACCTGGAATACGACCACGCCGACATCTTCCCGGACGTGGCGGCCATCCAGCGCCAGTTCCACCACCTGGTGCGCACGGTGCCCGCGCGCGGTCGCCTGATCGTCAACGGCGAAGACGCGCACCTGGCCGAGGTGCTGGCGATGGGATGCTGGACGCCGGTGGAGCGGTTCGGGTTCGATGCGTCGCTGGACTGGAGCGCGCGGTTGATCGCGGCCGATGGCAGCGCGTTTACGGTGCTGCACCGTGGCGTGGAAATTGGCCAGGTGCAGTGGCCCCTGGTTGGGCGGCATAACGTCCTGAACGGGTTGGCGGCGCTGGCAGCAGTACAGGCGGTAGGCGTGGATCCGGCGACGGTGATGCCGGCATTGGCACAGTTCCAGAGCGTCAAGCGGCGGCTGGAAGTCATCGGTAGCGCGCGCGCGATCACCGTGTACGACGACTTTGCGCACCATCCCACCGCCATCGCGACGACGTTGCAGGGTCTGCGTGCGAAGGTCGGTGCGGCGCGTGTTGTGGTGGCAATGGAGCCGCGCAGCAATTCGATGCGGCTGGGCGCGCATGCCCAGGCGCTGGCGCCGTCGTTGCACGATGCCGATGCAGTGGTGTTTCTGCATCGGCCGGAACTGGCCTGGGACGCGGCACCGATCATTGCGAAGGTGCGCGGCGAGGCGCGCGTGGTGCAGGACGTGGATGCCTTGCTGCGCGCGCTGGGCGAAATTGCCCGGCCCGGAGACCATGTGGTGTTCATGTCCAACGGTGGCTTCGACGGTGCGCCGCGTCGTTTCCTGGCGCAGTTGTCCTGATGGTGCCGATCCCCGCCACTGCAGACACCAGCGCGTTGCCGCTGTTCCCCTTGCACAGCGTGCTGTTGCCTGGCGCGGCGATGGGCTTGCGCGTGTTTGAACGCCGCTATCTGGATCTGGTACGCGAATGCGGCCGTAACGGCACCAGCTTCGGCGTGTGCCTGATCCTGGAAGGCAACGAAGTCGGCGTGCCGGCTACGCCGGCCGCGTTCGGTACCGAAGTACGCATCGAGGATTTCGATGTGGGCGCCGACGGCGTGCTGGTGCTGCGCTTGCGTGGCACGCGGCGTTTCCACGTACAGCGTTCGCGCATTCGCGACAACGGTCTGGTGGTGGGAGATGTCGCCTGGCGCGAACCGGATCCGGACGACGAATTGCGGCCCGAGCACGGCCTGCTGTCCACGGTGCTGGAGCGCATGCTGGAGCAGGTGGGTGGCGAATTTGCATCGGTGGGACCGGGGTTGATGGATCAGGCCGCCTGGGTTGGTTGGCGGTTGGCCGAGCTGCTGCCATTGACCGAGCAGCAGCGGCTCTCGCTGTTGCAGCAGGACGATCCGCATCGGCGGCTGGACCAATTGCTGGCCTGGATGCCCTAAGAGCGGCTGCTAACACGGCTGCGCCCGCCATATGGGTACGGGCTGCGCTCCGAACTTTCATGCGCCACGTGTGCACTGTGTTCCCGCACGCCGTGCACACCCAACGGATGGCCGCTCGCGACGCCTTCCATCACGCCGGGCGCGTGGGGCAATGGTTTCGATCGGCCCCATCACCATGCTTGCACCGTGGCAACGGCACACTGCGCACGCTTGAGTGCGCTACCGACCGCATCCATGCACTGGATGCGCGCAATGGCGTCACTCGTTTCTTTTGATGGAGTGTGCCTTTGATTGTCGATGTAAAGCCGCGTGTGGCAGATGTGATCAGCCAGGTCTGGCGGACCCTGGCGGTGTTGTTCGTATGGGATGTGTTGATCACCATCATTTACTACGTGCTGCCGTTCCGTGCGCCGGCGTTGCCGCTGACCATCTTTGGTTCTGCGCTGGCGTTGTTCCTGGGCTTTCGCGCCAATTCCACCTATCAACGCTGGTGGGAGGGGCGGGTGCTGTGGGGCCAGATGATCAATGCCTCGCGTAATCTGGTGCGCTTGAGCGTCAGTATCCTGTCCGCACCGGAAGCCGGCGATCTTGGGCGCACCATTGCGCTGCGCCAGATTGCCTACGTCAACGCGCTGCGCTGCCAACTGCGCCGGTTGCCGGTGGCGATGGCATTGTCCCCGCATGTGGACGCCGACGAAGCGGCGGCGGTGGTGGTGCGCACCAACGTGGCAAACGGGTTGCTCGATACCACCGCGCGCAGCGTCGAGCAGGCGCGTCGTGAGGGCTGGATCGACAGCATCCAGCAGGCCAGCGTCGAACGCATTCTGGTGGACATCGCCAACGCGCAAGGCGGCATGGAGCGCCTGAAAAATACGCCGCTGCCGTATCAATATCGCTTCTATCCGAACCTGTTTACGCGGCTGTTCTGCGTGCTGCTGCCAATCGGCTTGGTGGAAACGCTGCAGTACGCCACGCCGGTGGGATCGACAGTGGCCGGCCTGATGTTTCTGGCGGTGCTGAAGATCGGCGATGAACTGGTCGACCCGTTCGCCAACACCATCCACGACCTGCCGCTGGATACCATGTGCCGCACGGTGGAGATCGATGCGCTTCAGGCAATTGGTGAGCAAGCGCCGGAGCCGATGCAGCCAGTGGATGGCGTGTTGTGGTGAGGTGTCGCGCGCCAGGCCAATGCGGCCTTTGCATCGCCGAACTGCACTGATTCGCATCTTGTCGTTCGCCTTGAGAGGCGATTGAACGGTGCAAGCAGTTGTGGAGCAGCCAACGGCGAGTTTTCCGCAGGGCCCTTGCCCGCCCACCATCGCGGGACACGCTGCCAAGCACGTCCTTGTAAGCTCTTACGCGGCATCCATGCCGCCATCGAGCCCCACGGATGGGTTCACGGCGTGTCCCGCAAGCGGCGAGGGCGCCGCGCTCGACGAACTAAGCGTTCACCCTGAAAATTCAGCAGCCTCCAGACGGCGCCAGCACGTCACCATCGAGACAGGGCTCAACAGCTGTTGCTGACACCCCATCTCGACCCAATCGCGCGAGCGCCGGCCAATCGCCTGTTGCCCAATCGATCAACGGCGTTGTTGTGGCGGACCCGATGCAGCAGGATCGGACGCAGCGGTATCCGTCCCCGGCGCGGCGTTGTCTTTGTTCTCGCCACGCACTGCACTGCCCGAGGTGCTGTCGATCAGGATCACCGGCACCTGCGAGCGACGACGCTGTTCCATGCGATGGGGCAGCGGGCCGAGTGCCTCGCGCAATGCGCTCAGTGCAGGATCGACGCCGCGCAGCGGGTACCACAGCCCGATCAGGCTGAAATGGCGGCTGTAGCGCAAGGTCTGGGTGCTGCCCACCCACAGCGGTTGTGCATCCGGCTGCAGGCGCGCTGCCGCCGGCCACAGGCGCAGTACATGCACGTGGCCGGGCGCGGCGTGGCGCACCATCAACAGGGCCTCGACCTGGGTATCCAGCGTGGCCGGCAGAATCGGTACTTCGTCCGGGCGGCCGCTGACGTCGAGCAGGTGCAGCGCCTGTTCCCAGCCCGCCTGCGGCTGGACCCGCCAGCCGCGCGCCTGAAGCTGGCGCTGCAACGGGGCGAGCGGGCCGGCCAACTGGACGTCCAGCGGCCAACGCTGATCGTCGTCGAATTCGTTGCGGCGTGCCGGCAGCAGGCGCCATTGGTCTTCCCACCACGCGTTTGCGGGTAACTCCATCACTGCCGGCGGCGGCGGTTCGAACTTGGCCAGCTTGAGGTCGAGGTTGCGCGGCGCAAAATAAATTGCGCAGCTTACGAACACCCCGTAGAAGATCCACGACACCGGCTTGACCCAGAACGCGCGCGTGGCACGGCGACGGTAGGCAATGCCCAGCACCAGCAGCCAGAAGATGCCGAACAACATGCCGCCGACGACGTCGCTGAGCCAGTGCGCACCGAGGTACAAACGCGCAAAACCGATCAGCGAGACGATGGCGCCGCTGACCAGATACGGCCACACGCGGCGGCGGCCAGGCAACTCGCGCGCGATCAACAGCGCGAAAAAGCCGAAGGCGATCGTGGCCATGGTGACCGCAACCGACGGAAAGCCGAAACCGCTGCTGGCCGCAGGCGGGCGCACCACCTGCACGGTGGCGCCAAGCAGCTGCGTGAGCGCCAGGCCGAACGCCAGCGCGATGACCCAATGGGCCACGGCCATCCAGCGACGGCGCCAGGCCAGATAGCCCATCGCGGCGGCAATGGCCGGCAACAGCACCTGCCAGTCGCCCAACGAGGCCAGCGCCACCATCGGGTAGTCGGCCAACGGGTTACGCAGCGCCAGCATCAGGTCGTGCACGGCCAGGTCCACGCGCAGCGGCTCGCCATGCGCCAGCACCACCATCAGCAGCACAAACCAGCCCCAGCCGAGCAGCAAGAGCATCAAGGCCATCATGGCCAGCGGCACCGATTCGCGACGGCGTGGGTCGAAGACGCCGACCGACCAATTCCCCAGGACCGGATGCCGGTGCGACCACTCCAGCAGGCGCGCCAGCAAGGCATCCAGGTGACCGGCCGACCAGCGATACGAATACAGCACCACCGCCCAGGCAAGCCCGATCACGGCCGCCAGCAAGGCAACCACCACAAATAGGCGCCCGGCCACTGCGGCCACTGCGTCGTAGGCCGTGCCCAGCACCCAGCCGGGCACCAGGAACAACAACGCCCACGACACGCAGGCCAGGCCGCTGGCGACCAGATACCGTTTGAAGGGCATGCGCGACATGCCGGCAATCGCCGGCACGAACGGGCGCACTGCACCCACGTAGCGCGCAATCAGGATGCTTTTGAAGGCATTGCGGCGGAACAGCAGCTCGCCGCGTTCCAGCAGTTGCGGGTAACGCCGGAATGGCCAGTAGGTGTGCAGCTGATGGCCCCAGCGATGGCCGACCCAGAAGCTCAGCGCATCGCCAACGAAGGCGCCCAGGGTGGCGCACACCACCGCGTAGGGGCCGTTGATCTGCCCGAGCCCGATGAGCACGCCAATGGCGAACAGCAACGGCAACGCAGGCACGATGGCGCCCAGCACGATCACCGCATCACAAAATGCGATGCCAAAGATCACCACGCCAGCCAAGGTGGGGTGGTGTCCGATCCACTCCAGCGTGGCGTCGATCCATGAGTTCATACCTGAATTATAGGTGGGCGCGGCGGCGCCTGACCTGCATCGTCCTCACATCGGGGGATCGGCTTCACCTGAGGTTGCGGCCATGCAGCTGCCGCACGCGCGCGCGCCGCAGAGGTGCGCAGCGAGACAGACCTGCCGCCTACAATGGGGGATGACTCACGACCCTGCAGCCAATCTGCCGCTGAAGTCCGATACGTTCGGACGCATTCTGCTGATCCGCGATGGCCAACGCATGTTCGTGCGTCGCGACCTGAGCGTGGCGCCGTGGCTGTTGCGCGGCGTGGCCTGGTGGCTGGCACGCCGTGAAGCGCTGGCCTTGCGCCAGCTGGATGGCGTGCCGCGCACACCGCGGCTGCTGCATTGGGACGGGCGGCACCTGGACCGCAGCTATCTGGACGGCGCTGCGATGTACCAGCGACCGCCGCGCGGCGATCTGGCCTACTTCCGCAGCGCGCGCAGGCTGTTGCAACAGCTGCATCGCCGCGGCGTGGCCCACAACGATCTGGCCAAGGAAGCCAACTGGCTGGTGCAGGAGGACGGCAGCCCGGCGGTGATCGACTTCCAGCTGGCGGTGCGCGGCAACCCGCGCGCGCGCTGGATGCGTCTGCTTGCCCGCGAGGATCTGCGCCACCTGCTTAAACACAAGCGCATGTACTGCCCGGCCGCACTGACCCCGGTGGAACGCCGCGTGCTCAAGCGCACCTCCTGGGTCCGCGAGCTGTGGTTTGCCACCGGCAAACCGGTCTACCGCTTCGTGACCCGCCGCGTACTGCACTGGGAAGACAACGAAGGGCAGGGGCCCGCGCCCTGAGGGGCTGGGATTGGTTGTTCGGGATTGGGGATTCGCAAGAGCGTATTGCTTGAGCGGTGGGTGGTTGGTGGTAGCAATGAAGGAATAAGCTCTTACGAATCTCCAATCCCGACTCTCTAATCCCATGACGTTATCGGGCAAAACCCTGTTCATCACCGGTGCCTCGCGCGGGATTGGCTTGGCGATTGCGTTGCGGGCGGCGCGCGATGGGGCGAATGTGGCGATTGCGGCCAAGTCGGCGGTGGCCAATCCCAAATTGCCTGGCACCATCCATAGCGCGGCCACGGCGGTGACGGCGGCCGGTGGGCAGGCACTGGCGCTCAAGTGCGACATCCGCGACGAAGTTCAGGTGCGTGCGGCAGTGGCGGCAACGGTCGATGCGTTCGGCGGGATCGACATCCTGGTCAACAACGCCAGTGCGATCTGGTTGCGCGGTACGTTGGACACGCCGATGAAGCGCTTCGATCTGATGCAGCAGGTCAACGCGCGCGGCAGTTTCCTGTGCGCGCAGGCATGCCTGCCACATCTGCTGCAGGCGGCCAATCCGCACATCCTCACCTTGGCCCCGCCGCCGTCGTTGAACCCGGCGTGGTGGGGCGCGCACACCGGCTACACGCTGGCCAAGATGGGCATGAGTCTGGTCACCCTGGGGCTGGCCGCGGAATTCGGCCCGCAAGGCGTGGCGATCAATGCGTTGTGGCCGCGTACCGTGATCGCCACTGATGCCATCAACATGCTTGCCGGCGTGGACGGGGCGGCCTGCCGTCGGCCGGAGATCATGGCCGACGCCGCGCATGCGGTGCTGACGCGCGCCGCAGCCGGGTTTTACGGCCGGTTCCTGATCGATGACGAGGTGCTCGCCCAGGCTGGCATCACCGACTTGAGCGGCTATGCAATGGATCCATCGCGCGCGCTGTTGCCAGATCTGTTTCTGGACTGAGAGCGGCTAACCACAGGGCACGCAGTTGTCGTCAGCGTGGACGGCACGGCGCAACCGCAGTGTACGCGTGGCACACGCACTGCCGAGCAACGGCCGCGTCCGCCTGACGGCGGCGCCGTGGCGTTGGCTGCTCCAGCGCCTCAGCCGTTGCCCAGCGCCGGCAGTGGCTCGGCGCATTGCCGGCAATAACGTGCGTCGGCCGCGTGGCCTTCCAGCCCGCAGCGGGCGCAGTTGCGCGCATCGCGTTTGCCGGTGTGGCCACCGTCGCGCAATGAGCTGGCCAGTTCGGCGGTATAGATGCCGGTGGGCACGGCGATGATGCTGTAGCCGATCAGGATCAGGGCCGAGGTGACGAAGCGACCCAGCGTGGTCTGCGGCACCAGATCGCCGAAGCCCACCGTGGCCATGGTGACGATGGCCCAGTACATGCTGGTGGGGATGCTGGTAAAGCCGTGCTGCGGGCCTTCGATGATGTACATCGTGGCGCCGGCGATCACGGTGATGGTGAGCACGGTGAACAGGAACACCAACACCTTGCGACGGCTACGCCACAGCGCATCCAGCAACTGTCCGCTTTCTTCGATGTAGCGGGTGAGCTTGAGAATGCGGAACAGCCGCAGGATGCGCAGCACGCGCACCACCAACAGCGTCTGTGCGCCGGGCACGAAGAACGAGAGATAACTGGGCAGGATCGACAGCAGGTCGATCACGCCCCACACGCTGAGCGCGTAATGCAGCGGTCGCCGCACCACGGCCAGGCGCAGCGCGTATTCGATGGTGAAGATCACCGTGAACGCCCATTCCAGCGGCACCAGCCAGTCCGCGGCATGCGAATGGATGCGCGGCACGCTGTCGATCATGATCACCACCACGCTCGCCAGGATCGCGACCACCAGCATCAGGTCGAAATTGCGCGAGGGGCGGGTGTCGTGGCGGTAGATGATGTCGAACCACTGCCGGCGCCAGCCATCGTCGGTGGCGGCAGTGAGTTGCGGATCGGAGAAGGGGCGCATGCGCGCATTGTGCCGCAGGCCGGCGAATGCGCGAGAATGCCGCTTCTCCCTCCGCTTCTGCGACCCATCCTCATGAGTACCGCTGCCGATTCGCCCCTGTCCCTCGCGCACTACTACCTGCCGGTGTATCGCCCGCGCCAGGTGGTGCTGGAGCGCGGCCAGGGCAGTCGCGTGTGGGACGATGCCGGGCGCGAATATCTGGATCTGTCGTCGGGCATCGCGGTGAGCGGACTCGGCCATAACGACCCCGATCTGGTGGCTGCGCTCACCGAGCAGGCCGGCAAGCTGTGGCACACCAGTAACGTGTTTTTCAGCGCGCCGCCGCTGAAACTGGCCGAAGAACTGGTGAGCGTCTCGCGTTTCGCGCACAAGGTGTTCCTGTGCAATTCCGGCACCGAGGCCAACGAGGCGGCGATCAAGCTGGTGCGCAAGTGGGCCAGCAGCCAGGGCCGTCCGGCCGACAAGCGTGTCATCGTCACCTTCCGCGGCAGTTTTCATGGCCGTACGCTGGCATCGGTCACCGCCACTGCGCAGCCCAAGTACCAGGAAGGCTACGAGCCGCTGCCGGGTGGATTTCGCTATGTGGATTTCAACGATGTCGCGGCGCTGGAAGCGGCGATGGCCGGCGGCGATGTGGCGGCGGTGATGGTCGAGCCGATCCAGGGCGAGGGCGGCGTGATGCCGGCCGCGCCGGGCTTTCTGAGCCGCGTGCGCGCGCTGTGCGACCAGCATGATGCGCTGCTGGTGCTGGACGAAATTCAATGCGGCATGGGCCGCACCGGCACGCTGTTCGCGCATTGGCAGGAGCAGGTGACGCCGGACATCGTGACCCTGGCCAAGGCCTTGGGTGGCGGTTTCCCGATCGGCGCGATGCTGGCCGGGCCCAAGGTCGCCGAAACCATGCAGTTCGGCGCGCACGGCACCACCTTCGGCGGCAACCCGCTGGCCGCGGCAGTGGCGCGCGTGGCGCTGCGCAAGCTGGCCTCGCCGCAGATTGCCGATAACGTGGTGCGGCAATCTGCGGCATTGCGCGCCGGGCTGGAAGCGCTCAATGCCGACTTTGGCCTGTTTGCGCAGATTCGTGGGCGTGGCCTGATGCTGGGCGCGGTACTGGCTCCTGCGCACGCGGGGCAGGCCGGGGCGATCCTCGACCTGGCGGCCACGCATGGCTTGCTGCTGCTGCAGGCCGGCCCGGATGTATTGCGCTTCGTGCCGGCACTCAATCTCACCGATGCCGAACTGGCCGATGGCCTGGCGCGCTTGCGTCTGGCCATTGCCGAGTATGTCGCCCAGGCGTGATGTCGGGCGGTGCTTGCGCGCCCCCTGGCCGGCACCGCAGCCGGCTGCAAGGGCCTTGGAGATGCGTGGTGTGTGGCATGTAGCGCGCTGACGCAGTGCCCGGTCCTTTCATTGCCCGGATGGGATGGCTGTCTTCCGCCGTACCCTCACCCCCAACTCCTCTCCCGACGGGAGAGGGGCTTGGTTTCATGCAAGTCCGTATTGCTTCAGCACTCGCCGCAGTGCACGCGCATCGCGCACGGTGTCGGCGTGCAGGCCGGCCGCGCGTGCGCCACGCACGTTGACGAACAGGTCGTCGACAAACAACGTGCGTTCGGCGCGTTGCTCAAGTTGCGCAAGCGCGCGCTGATAGACCGGCACATCCGGTTTGCGGCCGCCCAGTGCACCGCTGCACAGCACGCGGCCCCGCAACAACGGAAATAGCGAGGGCACGATCCGCTCGATCGCTTCTGCCATCAACGGGCCATTATTGGTGAGCACCGCCACCGCCGTGGTCGTCGACACCGCCAGCACCTGTGTCACCACCGACGGGTCGGCGCGGCAGGCGGCCACGCGCGCATCGATCCAGGTAGTGCGATCGATTGGCTGCCCCAGCCCTTCGCTCAACTGCGCCAGATACGCCTGCGTGTCGATCTCACCCGCATCGTAAGCGCGCTCCAGACCCTGCACGAACAGCACCTCCTGCACGCGCTGCGGTGAGCAACGCGCCGCTGCTGCAAGCGCGGCCAGGCGCCGTGGCCGCGCGTAGTGCGCGAGCACGCCGTCGAAATCCAGCAACAGCAGCGATGGTGGTGCGGGCGACATATGCGTGCTCGTACGGCGGCTGCGCAGCGTTGTCGATTCGGCGCGGCATGGCAAGCGCGCAAGAGCTGCAATGCAGGGCATTCGCGCAGGTAGGTGGCTGCGCTACCTATTCAGAGTTTTGAATTCGGTAGCGACCTACCCGCCTGCGCCGAGCCCACCCGCCGCACCCAGGTTAGGCAGCAATCGCGCTGGTTATGGTCACTGCACGCCGCATCCGCGGTATCAGCCGGTCTCGGGGGAGCGCCCGGTCACTCAGCACGCCACACGTCTCCAGGGGTTGATTGCATGCCAAAGTGCTCGAACACCGATCGATTGGCGGCCTCGGTCGCCGACATCCTCGCCACCACCCGCCCGCGCCGCGCGCTGGCATCAATGACCTTGCTGCTGGCCGGCGCGCAGAGCTTGCCTGCGCTGGCGCAAGACGCACGCACGCTGGATGCGGTCAGCGTGGTGGGCACCGGCTCCACGCGCACCACCGCGTCCATCTCGGCGGACGAGATCCAGGCGCAGGTGCCAGGGGTGGCGCCGCAGCAGCTGTTGGCCAGCCTGCCCGGCGTGAACGTGCAGACCACCGACCCGTTCGGGCTGTATGAATTCGGTGATTCGATGACCATCCGCGGGTTTTCCGCCAACCAGATCGGCGTGACCTTGGACGGCATTCCGATCGAAACCTTCGACACCCGCGAAGGCGGGCCGATTACGCGCTACGTCTCCAGCGAAAACCTGCTCGATGTGACGGTGTCCGCCGGTTCGGGCGATGTCACCCAGCCTTCCTACCATGCACTGGGCGGTGCGATCCGCTACACCAGCCTGCCACCAAAGGGCGGCGACAGCTGGAGCGGCAATCTCACCCAGACGATTGGTTCGGACGATCTGGTGCGCAGCTTCGTGCGCCTGGATACGCCGGACTGGTGGAAAGGCGGCCCCAGCGCGTATCTGTCCGCCTCGCGCACGCAAGGCGGGGTGTGGGACATGGAGCCGGCCACGCAGAAGAGCGATCACTTCGAAGCCAAGATTCGCCAGGCCTGGGACGCTGGCAGCCTGACGCTGGGATGGATCTACAACAACCGCAAGGACTACGACGTGCAGTCGTACAACTCCGACGGTTCGGTGGCGTGGGACCTGCATGAGCGCATCACCGGCAACCCGGAAGTGGATGCCGAGCATTACAGCGAATGGCAGAACGGGCGACGCGACTCGCTGCTCAGCCTGCACGGCAATTTCCTGTTCAACGATGCAATCGGCTTCACCTTTACCGGCTATTACGAGAACAAGCATGGGTATGGCGTCGGCGGCACTCCGCCGAGCACGGCGACAGGCCTGTACAACGATGCCATCGCCGGCACGCCGGGGCGCACCGACATCGCCATCAACGACCCGCAGATCGTCGATGCCAACGGCACTGTCACCCACGTCGGTGCGATGACGCGGCGCGAAGAAATCATGGGGGGCGATCGCTATGGCCTCACCACAGAGGTGTCATGGGAGACCGAGCACAACAAGCTCGAAGTCGGCGCGTGGAACGAAAACTACGACTTCGATCAGGTGCGCCCGCTGTACAACCTGGACCCGGCCACCGGCGAGCTGCTCAAGGGCGCGCTGCCGATCGTCATCTACTACGACAACCACTTCTCCACCGAAGTGAAGCAGCTCTACATCAAGGACACGCTGCGCCTGCTCGACGACCGCTTGACGATGGAGTTCGGTGCCAAGGGGCTGGATGTCAAACGCGACTACGACGGCATCGCCAATCTGGATGATTTCAATGTCGGCGTGCGCCGCGATGTCACCATCAAGAACAGCGACTGGTTCCAGCCCCAGGTCGGCGCCAGCTTCCAGCTTGCCGAGGGCGTGCAGGTGTTCGCCAACTATGCGGAAAACTTCAGCTCGGCGCCGCGGCTGGCGCTGACCTCCGGTGCGTTCAACCCGGATATCGCACCGGAAGAGTCCACCAACATCGATATCGGCATCCGCGCCGAATCCACGCAGTGGAGCGGCTACATCGCCGCCTACAGGATCGATTACGAGAACCGCATCATCGCGCTGACCGACCCGGACCCGCTGGTGGTGGCGCCCACCGTCTACGCCAACGTCGGCGACGTGCAGACGTACGGGGCCGAAATGTCCGGCATGTGGAAGCCGGCGCCAGGCTGGCGGCTGGGCGCATCGCTGACCTGGAACAACTCCGAGTTCCAGGACAACTATTTCGGCCCGGTCAGCGGCAACCTGGTGCAGGTGAAAGGCAACGAGGTGCCGGATGCGCCGAAGGTGATGTTCAGCGTCAACGGCGGTTGGGAAGGCACGCATTTGTTTGCCAACCTCGATGCCAAATACACCGGCAAGCGCTACGGCGATACGCTCAATACCGATCGGGTAGATGCCACCCTCATCGTCAACGGCAGCGTCGGGTACCAGGGCGAAGACGGCGGGTTTCTTGCCGGTGGCCGGCTGCAGTTGTCGGTCTACAACCTGTTCGACAAGGACGATGCGATCGGGGCGGTATTTCCCAACGAAAGCTCGGGCTCGTATCAGTTGATCGCACCACGGCAGCTGTTCGCCAGCCTGGCCTACACATTCTGAAGTGCAGCCGCGGCCGGCAGGGTTGCCGGTCGCGTGCGTTGGTCCACGACATGCAGGGGACGTGCGTTGATGCAAGGCAATCACACGGGAGCGATGACGCGGCGGCAATTGCTGGCGCGCATCGGTATGACCGCCGGCGGCGCGATGATGTATCAGGCGATGAGCAGCCTGGGCATGGCGGCCGAATCCAGTTTCAAAGGCCCACTGCAACTGGATGGCGACCCCAAGGGGGCGTCGGTCTTGATCCTCGGTGCCGGGCTGGCCGGCATGAGCGCGGCGTTCGAGTTGCGCAAGGCCGGTTACCGCGTGCAACTGCTCGAATACAACGAACGCCCCGGCGGGCGTAACTGGACCCTGCGCGGCGGCGACCGCTATGCCGAGCTGGGCGGGGCCAGGCAGCATTGCCAGTTCGACGAGGGTTTGTATCTCAATCCCGGGCCGTGGCGCATTCCGCATCACCACAAGGCGGTGCTGAGTTACTGCAAGCAGTTCGGCGTGGCGCTTGAAGCGTTCAATCAGGTCAATTACAACGCGCTGCTGCACAGCCAGAAAGGCTTCGGCGGCAAACCGCAGCGCTTTCGTGCCATCGACGCAGACTACAAGGGCCATGTGTCCGAGTTGCTGGCCAAGTGCACGCAGCAACGCGCCCTGGACACGGCCGTCAGCCGCGAGGATCAGGAGCTGCTGCTGGAATCGCTGCGCACCTGGGGCGCGCTCGACCAGAAGTTCGGGTATGTCAAAGGCAAGGACAGCAGCGAGCGGCGCGGGTTTGCGCGCTATCCCGGCGGTGGCTTGTCGGGCAGGCCGGAATTCTCCGATCCTTTCAGCGTGCAGGACGTGCTGCGCTCGCGCCTGTGGACCACACTGGCAGCCGGCAACAACTATGAAATGCAGACCACCATGTTCCAGCCGGTGGGAGGCATGGACCAGATCGGCAAGGCGTTCGCGCGTCAACTGGGCAATGCCATCACCTATAACGCCAAGGTCACCAAGATCGACCAGGACGGCAGCGGCGTGCGCGTGTCCTGGCAGGATGCGGCGCGTGGTGGCGAAGAACGTCTCGCCACTGCGGATTGGTGCATCTGCACCATTCCGTTGTCGGTGCTCAGCCGCATACCGGTCACCGCCAGCGATGCGATGACCACGGCGATCGGCAAGGTGCCGTATGCGGCCTCGGTGAAAGTGGGGCTGCAATTCAAGCGCCGTTTCTGGGAAGAAGACGAAGCGATCTACGGCGGCATCAGTTACACCGATCTGCCGATCACCTTGATCAGCTACCCCAGCACCAACTACCACAGCCCTGGCAAAGGCGTGCTGCTCGGCGCCTATGTGTGGGGGCTGGATGCCTACCAGTTCACCGCGATGTCCCCGGAGCAGCGCGTGCGTAAAGCAGTGGAATACGGCACCCAGCTGCATCCGCAGTATCCGCGCGAATTCGAAAACGGCATTGCGGTCGGCTGGCACCGCGTGCCGTTCACGCATGGCTGCTTCGGCATGTGGAGCGAGCAGGCGCGCGCCGAGCATTACCAACCGCTGTGCCAGATCGACGGACGGCTGGCACTGGCCGGCGAGCACGTGTCGTACATTCCGGCCTGGCAGGAGGGTGCCATTCTGTCGGCGCACGATGTCGTTGGCCGCCTGCATCGCAAGGTCATTGCCCAGGGAGGGCGCGCATGAGTCTGCTGCCAAGAGCGTGCGGCGCCACTGTTGCGCTCGCCATTCTCGCCTTGTTGGTGCCGCCCAACGTGCGCGATGCGCAGGCGCAGAGTTCCGATGCCACCCAGCTGTTTCCGCAGCAAGGCTTCGCCAAGGCCTCCGGCCAGGACGTTTACCAGGCGATCTGCCAGGGTTGCCATATGCCGGCCGGGCGTGGCGCGCAAGGTGCCGGCGACTATCCTGCGCTTGCCAGCAACCCGAAACTGGCCGCCGGCCCGTACGTGACGATGATGGTGCTCGACGGCCACGCGGGGATGCCGGGTTTCGCCGACATGCTCGACGACCGCCAGGTGGCCGAAGTGGTGAGCTATGTGCGCACGCACTTCGGTAACGACTATGCCGAGCGCGTGACCATCGACGATGTCAGATCACTCCGCCGCTGATCTTCTCTCCTACAAGGAATTGCCATGCTCCGTTCCATCACGACCGTTCTCACCGCCGCAGTGCTTTGGTCTTCCAGTCTCGGTGCCGCACACGCGGCCGAGGTGATCCGCCACAAGATTCCCAACAGCGATTTTCCCATCGCTGCCGCGGTGGAAATTCCGGCCGGCAAGGCCACGGTGTATGTCAGTGGCAAGGTGCCGGCGGTGATCGATACCAGTGCGCCGAAGGATTCGGCGGCCGCCTATGGCGACACCAAGGCGCAGACGGTGAGCGTGTTGAACCAGATCAAGCAGCAGCTGGCCACGTTGGGGTTGGGCATGGGCGATGTGGTGAAGATGCAGGTGTTTCTGGTCGGCGATCCGGCAATGGGCGGCAAGATGGATTTCAACGGCTTCATGGAAGGCTATCGCCAGTTTTTCGGCACCAAGGAGCAACCCAACCTGCCGGCGCGCTCGGCATTCCAGATCGCAGCGCTGGGTAACCCGCTGTACCGGGTCGAGATCGAAGTGGTTGCCGTGCGTCCCTGAATCCGCGTTGTCATCCTGCTGGAGGTTGTCATGAACACTGCTCTTTCGCGCCGCGCTTTTCTACGCGACTCCGCGTTGTTTGCCGGCGCCGCCGGTGCCGGCAGCTTGCCGCTGCTGGCCAGCGCCGTCGAACGCTCCACTGCCATCGCGCCCGCACCGGCAACGGCGCTGGCACCGGTGATGATCGACTCCAATGAATTTCCGGATGGACCGTCGGCTGCCGCAGTAAAGGCCATCGCGCAGATCGCCCCGCAAGGCGGGCGGTATTTGCGGCAGGTACAGATGGAATTGATGACCACCCTGGCTGCCGAGCTCGCGCTGCCGGTCGATCACCTGATGGCGTATGCCGGGTCCACCGAACCGCTCGACTACACGATGCTGGCATTTACTTCGCCCAGCGCCGCGTTGGTCACGGCCGACCCCACCTACGAATCCGGTTGGCGTGCGGCAACCCGCAATGGTGCGCGCCTGATCAAGGTGCCGCTGCGCAAGGACTTTTCGCACGATGTACAGGCCATGTGCGCGGCGGACGCCAACGCGGGCGTGATCTACATCTGCAACCCCAACAATCCCACCGGTTCGGTCACCGCACGCAAGGATCTGGACTACGCTTTGGCGCACAAGCCCAAAGGCAGCGTGTTGGTGGTGGATGAGGCGTATATCCACTTCGCGCAAAACACGCGCAGCATGGTCGACATGGTGGCTGCAGGCGAAGACGTGGTGGTGTTGCGCACCTTCTCCAAACTCTATGGCATGGCCGGCATCCGCCTGGGCTATGCGGCCGCGCGTCCGGACCTGCTGGCCAAGCTGAAGTTCTACAGCGTCAACAGCTTGCCGGTCACCGCCGCCGCTGCCGGGCTGGCCAGCCTGCGTGATCCTGCACTGGTGCCGCAACGGCGCGCACGTACGGCCGCGACGCGCACGGATGTGATGGAGTTTCTCGCCAGGCAGGGCTATGCATGCACTGCCTCGGAGAGCAACTGCTTCATGGTGGATGTAAAGCGGCCTGCCGCCGGTTTCAAGGACGACATGGCCACCCATGGCGTGTTCATCGGCCGCAGCTGGCCGGTGTGGCCAACCTGGTCGCGGATCACTGTGGGCACCGATGCGGAGATGGCGCGTTTCAAGCAGGCGTTCGTACAAGTGATCGCCGGTAAGCGCGGCCCGTTGCCGGTGCCGGCCATCGCGTCCGCAGCAGCAGATCCGATGGATGCGTTTTTCCGTTACGCGTGAAGCACGCATGCGGCCGAAGGTCTGCTTGCAATCAGCAGGGCGCCTGGCATCGTTGGTCGATGCGCGAGCGTATGCAGTGGGCTCGCGCGTGATGCCTTGTTGATTGCGACTCCGCGTTACTCTGGCACTATCAGCACCTCTGACCACGTCGTTGTTGCAATGGTGCGCCGCGTGCGATGTGCTGCACCTTCCCAACGCAGGAGTGTTCTCTTGAAGCTGTTTTCCACGATTGCTGTGTGTGCGCTGGCGCTGATGGCGCCGACGGCATGGGCACGGACGTGCGCGGTGACCATCACCGGCAACGATCAGATGAAGTTCGACCAGAGCGCGATCAAGCTAGCGCCCGAGTGCACGCAGGTGGAGCTTACGCTCAAGCATTCCGGCAAGATGGCTGCCACCGTGATGGGGCACAACTGGGTGTTGACCAAGTCTGCCGATTTCCAGGCGGTGGCCAATGCCGGCGTACGTTCGACCATCGCCGACAGCTATCTGCCCAAGGCCGACGCACGCGTGATTGCGCACACCAAGGTCATTGGCGGCGGCGACAGCACCACGGTGAGTTTTCCCACCAGCAAACTGAGCAAGGGCGCCGACTACACGTTCTTCTGCTCGTTCCCCGGCCATTGGGCGATGATGAAGGGCACGCTGACGTTCGGGTGATGCATGCGGGCGGCCAGTGCTGTCAGGCCTGGCCGCCACACGTGCAAACCTGCGTTGAACGCAAGATGCATGCGACCTGGCTCAGCCAGGTCGCAGCGGCTGATCTGCATGCGGGCCGCTTCCACGCAACAACCCGCGCTGCAATGCTTGCGCAAGCGCGCTTTCGCGGCTGCGCGCGTCGAGCTTGCGGTACAGGTTTTTCAGATGGAATTTGACCGTGTTTTCCGACAGGTGCAGGCAGCGTGCGATCTGCTTGTTGGAATAGCCACGCGCCAGTTGCGCCAGCACTTCCAGTTCGCGCTCGCTGAAGATGTCACCGGCCGGGTCGTCGTCGCCGCTAAGGCGTTCGAGCAAGGCCTGGATGGTCAAGGCACGCGTGGTGCCGCCCACGGTCTGCGGGTCGTGCTGGCGTAGCGAGCGCAGCATCGCCTTGGCCGGCAAGCCCAGTTCCACGATCGCCTGCCAGCTTTGCGTGAGCGCGACATGGTCCAATGCGCTGTACAGATACGGCAGGGCGGCAACCAGTTCGCCACGTTGCTGCAGTACCAGCGCGATGCGTACACGGGCACGCGCCAGATGGCAGACATTGTCGTTGGCCAGGCAGGCTTGCTCGATCTGTCCGAGGATGCTCAGCGCGGCGCTGCTGCGCCCGGCCAGGCGATGCCAGCGGGCCAGTGCGAAGCCCATCGCCGCGCGATCGTGCCAGCGGTGTGGCGAGCGCAAGGTATGCGCCAGGCCGGATTCGCCGCCGGTACGTGCGATCAGCACATCGATGGCGGCGTTGCCTGGATGTTCCAGTAACAGCATCAGCCGCCATGCTGCAGCCAGTTCCGACAAGCGCGCCAATTTGCGTCCGTGTGCGATCTGTTCGATATGCTCCAGCAACAGCAACGCGCTGCGTCCGCTATGGTCGCGCACGCGTTCCAGCCCCAGCGCAGTGCCGTATCCGGCGGCCAGCACGTCCACGCCGCCATCGTGCTGCTCCAGCAATTCCAGCGCCGGATGCAGCAGGTCGGCTGCGTCGTCGTGATGGCCGCGTTCGTAGTGCAACTGCGCAAGCAGGCACTGAGCGGCGGCTTCCAGCACCCGATCCGGCTGCGGGGTACGTGCGCACCAGCTCAGTGCCTGCTGATAGCAGGCTTCCGCATCGCTGAGCCGGCCGCGATAGAACAGGCTCTGCCCCAGCGACAACATGGCCCGGCTGGCACCGACCTCGCTGCCGCCACGTTGCATGGTGTCGCGCGCGTTGCGCGCGTAGCGCTCGGCAACCGCGAACGCGCCCTGCGCAATCGCGGTGGTGGCGCAGATGCAGAGCAACATGCCGCGGCCCAGATGGTCGTCTTCGTCCAGTGCGCCAGCCTGGGCGGCAATCTGGGTCAGGCCATGCGGATTGCCGCAGATTTCATCCAGACGGTCGCGCAGCAGCGCCACGACCAAGGTGTAGTCGCGCTGCAGCGGCTCGCGTAACGCAGCCGGAAAATCGCGGAAGCGCTCCAGCAACAGGCGTGCGTGGGCGAATTCGCCCAGCTTGATGTGCAGGTGCGCCTGGGTGAGATTGAGCGCGGGTGTGTCGCGGATGGTGCGGTGGTCGAAATGGCGCAGCAGTGCGCGTACTTCATGCGTGCCGTGAGTCAACAGCAGCTGCCAGGTGCCGGCGCGTGCGATGTAGCTGGCGGCAAGATCGCCGCAGCCGCCGCGCCAAGCATGCCGCACCGCTTCGGCAAGCTGCTGATGATCGCCGAACCAGCACGCTGCGCGTTGATGCAGCTGCACGCTCAGGCCTGGATGTTCGCGGTCGAGCAGTTGCTGCAAAAAGTCGGCAAACAGCGGGTGGTAGCGGAACCATTCGCGCTCGCCATCCAGCGGCACCAGCAGACCATGGAAATGCTCCAGCCGCGCCAGCAAGCGGCCGCTGTCCTGGCGTTGGCGCACCGCGTCGGCGAGCGCGGCGTTGAAGCGTTCCAGCGGGCTGGTGCGCAACAGGAGTTCGCGGGTGTCTGGGTCCAGATCGTTGACCACTTGTTCGGCCAGGTACGCGGCAATCTGCGCGCTGCGCCCGGAGAAACGTACGGTGACTTCCTGCCGACGCTGGGTATCGCCTTCCAACCACAGCCGTGCCAGTTGCAGCGCCACCGGCCAGCCTTCTGTGTAGCGCCGCAGTTCGTCCGCCACCGGTGCGGTCACGTGCGGGCCCAGCAACGCCTGCGCTTCGGTGTCGTCGAGCGCCAGCTGCGTGCTGCCGATGCGGCTGAGCTGCGCGTGCAGATCCAGCCGCGCCAGGGGTAGATTGGGTACGCGGCGGGTCGCGAGTGCCAGATGCAAACGCCCGCCACTGTGTTCGATCAGGCGTAGCACCAGTTCATCGACAGGGCTGCTGCCGAGTCGGTCGTAGTCGTCGAGAATCACGCTGATGCGGCGGGGCGCTGCGCGCAGCGCGCGAATCAGCAATGCCGCCGCGTCGCGTGGGTCGTGATCGCGGTTGTGCAGCACGGCCGCGCACAGCGCGTGGTCCGCGCCTGCGTTCTGCAGCGCATACGCAAGATGGCCGAGAAAACGCCCGGCGTCGGCATCTTCTTCGTCCAGCGACAGCCATGCCACCGCGCTCTGCTCGCGCGTACTCAGGTGCGCATGCCACTGCGCCAGCAGCGTGGTCTTGCCGAATCCGGGCGGGGCGAGCAATAGCGTCAGCGGACGTGCCTGCGCCTGATTCAGCGCAGCCAGCAGTGCGCCACGCACCACCGCGCCGGGGGGCAGCAACGCAGGCTCCAGCTTGCCGGCAAGCAGCCAATCGGGATTCACGGGGTCGCGCGACGGTGTCGGGCGCGGGGTGAGCAGCGCAACAGGCTTGAGCATGAGGCGAGGGCGGCCGTATCGAGCGTCGACAGCGCGCCGACTCGACACGCTGCAGATCGGGGTGAAACAGCGGCAATGCAGCGTCATCACCGGATTCGGCGACGCACGTGCAGCGGCTGCTTCGAGGGTCCCCACCCATGCCCGTCCCTGAGCACCTTTTTCAGAAAGGTATGACAGCCACACGACAAAAGCAAAGCGTATTGCGCCGAGTCGAGGAGGCATTGCGGCCGAAGCGCCGGCCCGTGCGCACGGTCAAGGAACGCTAGAGGTCGCCTGCTCGTGGCCGCGGTGGTGAGAGAGCAGCGACTAAGAGCGGCTAACAAGACGTAGCGAGCAGCTGTCAGGTGGGCGCGGACGGCGCGCAGGAACCGGAGTGTACGAGTGGTACATGCCGATTCCGAGCACCGGCCGCGCCCACCTGGCGGCTGCGCAGTAGTTTTGTTAGCCGCTCTAAGAGCAATTGCCAAAGCGACTACGCTCGCTACCACACAACCGCGGCCGATGCGCGATGCGGCGTGGACCACGCACCGCGGTCCTGCGCCCCGCCCAGGCCCGGCTGACGGCTACCCGCTGCGTTGTGGCAGCCGCTCCTGTGCAAAGACAGCGCCATCCACAGTTCGCTGCGAGCATGGCGCACAGTCTGGCAACGCGCACCGCCGTGCAGTCGCCGTTGCTACGAACGAAACCGGTTGCACGTACGCGCAGGCTCACCAGGAACCCCGGTGATGCCTACCTCGCCAGTGTCCTGCGCCACTGCCAGTGCGGCACGATCACGCCGCACCGCAAAGCAGCAAACCAGCGACGCCTCCGCGCTCACCGATTCCCAATTCCCAATTCCCAATTCCCAACCAATCAGCGCGCCACGTCCGCAAACGCCTCGCGCGCCGCCGCCAGGGTGGCTTCGATCACCGCTTGGTCGTGCGCACTGGACATGAAGCCGGCTTCGTACGCCGAGGGTGCCAGGTACACGCCCCGCTGCAGCATCGCGTGGAAGAAGCGGTTGAAGCTGGTGATATCACATGCCGTGGCCTGTGCGTAGCTTTCCACGATGTCGTCGGTGAAGAACAATCCGAACATGCCGCCGACCTGATTGGTGGTGACGGCAATGCCTGCCGCGCGTGCGGCATCTTCCAGGCCTTCGCACAGCATGCTGGTGGCCTCGCTCAGGCGCGTGTGGAAGCCCGGCTCCTGCACCAGCTCCAGCATCGCCAGGCCGGCGGCCATCGCTACCGGGTTGCCCGACAAGGTGCCGGCCTGGTAGATCGGCCCGGCCGGAGCAACCTGCTCCATCAAGTCGCGGCGGCCGCCGTAAGCGCCCACCGGCATGCCGCCGCCGATGATCTTGCCGAAGGTGGTCAGGTCCGGGGTCACGCCGTAATGTGCCTGCGCACCACCGAGCGCGACGCGGAAGCCGGTCATCACTTCGTCGAAGATCAGCAGCGCGCCGTGCCGCGTGCACAGCGTGCGCAGATGCTGCAGATAGCCGGCCTGCGGCGGAATGCAGTTGGCGTTGCCGACCACCGGCTCGATGATCACCGCCGCCACCTCCGCGCCGATCTCGTCGAACAGCGCGGTGGCGCCCTCGAAGTCGTTGAAGCTCAGCGTGGCGGTCAGCTCGCTCAGCCCTGCGGGTACGCCGGGCGAGGTCGGTACACCCAGGGTCAGCATGCCGCTGCCGGCCTTGACCAGAAACGAATCGCCGTGGCCGTGATAGCAGCCTTCGAACTTGATGATGCGATTGCGCCCGGTGGCGCCACGCGCCAGGCGTACCGCCGACAGCGTGGCTTCGGTGCCGGAGTTGACCATACGCACCATCTCGCAGGAGGGCACCAGCCGGGTAATGGTCTGCGCCATCGTCACTTCGGCTGCGCACGGCGCACCGAACGACAGCCCGTTGCCGATCGCCCGCTCGACCGCTTCGCGCACGGCCGGGTGGTTGTGTCCGGCAATCATCGGCCCCCACGAGCCCACGTAGTCGATGTAGCGGTTGTCGTCGACATCGAACAGATACGGGCCATCGGCGCGCGCCACGAAGAACGGCTCGCCGCCGACCGATTTGAACGCCCGCACCGGCGAGTTGACGCCGCCGGGTAGCAAGGTCTGCGCCTGGGCGAACAGGGCGTGGGAGCGGGAATGGTTCATGCGCAAATCCTTGAGGAATACCGATTGGGGGCATCGACGCCCGGCAGCGGGCATCGCGTGCGCCATTGTCAGGCCTGCGGCCTTGCGCGCCTACCCGTCGGACACCCGCCTACCCGTCGAAGTGGGCGGATGGGGGAACTTGGCTGCCTATCATCGAACGCGACGTGATCGACAGTTTGGAATGAGCTGATGGCGCGCAGTCATTGGCATCGCGCTGCAGATGTTCAGAAAGTGTGATTTCGGTAGCCATTGGCACCGTTCGTTTGTCGCCTTGCCGACAGTTCAAGACCTGGGGAGAGAGCATGAACCGTAGTATCCAGAAGCGTGCCTTGGCATTGGCATTGGTCGTGGCCATGGGCAGCGTCCACGCGCAGTCCACCACCGGCAGCATCGTCGGCAGCGTGGGGCAGGGCAGTGGCACGAGCGTGCTGGTGGAAAACAATAGCGGCTTCAGCCGCGAGGTGCCGGTGGACGCACGCGGCCGCTACACCGCCGGCAATCTGCCGCTGGGCACCTACAAGGTGACGGTCAAGCGCGATGGCGCAGTGGTGGAGACGCGCGAGAACGTCGCCATCACCGTCGGGGCCAACACAGACGTGTCCTTCGCTGCCAGCGCAGCCGCGGGGAGCGGCGTGCAGACCCTGGACAGCGTCACCGTCAGCGCCGCCAGCCTCACCACCATCGACGTCAGCAGCGTGGATACGCGCACCGTGGTCACCGCCGAACAGTTGCAGCAACTGCCGCTGGGCCGCACCGCCGAAGCGATCGCGCTGCTGGCACCGGGGGTGGTGGTCAACAGCGGCGGCTTCGACAACGGCCCGCTCGGCGGCTCGCTCCCCAGCTTCGGCGGCTCGGCCGCCAGCGAAAATGCGTACTACCTCAACGGCTTCAACACCACCACCATCAGCAACAACCTGGGCGGCCTGACCCTGCCGTACGGCGCCATCGACCAGCAGGAAATCTTTACCGGAGGCTACGGCGCGCAGTACGGCCGCGCCAACGGCGGCGTGATCAACCAGATCGGCAAGCGTGGCACCAATGAGTGGAAGTTCGGCGCTGCAGTGATCTGGGAGCCGAACGGCCTCAAGGCCAATCAGCGCGACATCTATTGGCGCCCGGACAGCCAGGGCAGCACCATCAACAACGCCGCCTACCGCTATGCGCGTGCGGCCAATGGCCTGTACCAGCCCGCCAGCGAGGCCGAGGCCAACCAGACCACCTACAGCGCCTATGTCGGCGGGCCGATCATCCAGGACAAGCTGTTCTTCTTCCTGGCCGCCGAGCAGGTGAACTCCGACGGCGTGCGCGTGGGCACCAATCGCGACACCGACAACGGCCGCACCGGCGGCCTCACCGACTACGACTACACCCAGAAACGCTGGTACGCCAAGGTGGACTGGAACATCACCGACAACCACCTGATCGAGGTGACCGGTGCCAGCGACGTCGCCGAAACCAATGGCTCGATCTATCGCTACGACTATGTTGCGCGTCAGCGTGGCGCCTACTTCACCAACGAATCCACCTGGAAAACCGGGCCGACGCTGTTCACCGGCAAGTACACCGGCTATCTGAGCGACAACCTCACCGTGACCGCCCTGTACGGCAAGATGAGAACGCCGGACGAACTGACGCCGTTCAACTACGACGCGGCTGGCGGTCCGGTGATCAACAGCGCCGCATTGCAGAACCCTGCCTACACCGGCGGCACACCGCGCATCGGCAACCAGCTGGTCACCTCGGTCAGCTCGCCGGACCGCGAGTACAAAAAAGACAACCAGCGCCTGAATCTGGAATGGCGCATCGGCCACCACACGCTCAACTTCGGTCTCGATAACCAGAAGTCAGAAGGCATCGATGTCGGCTCGATCCTCTCTGGCCCCGGGTTTGCCTGGACCTACGGACAGACCAATGACCCGTACGGGCTGGCCACCGGCGGCCTGGTCAGCCAGTCGGCCAACGAAGCCGGCGGCATCGGTGCGCCGAGCCCGGGTTTGGTGGATCCGGTCAATGGATCCAGTGGCTACTACGTGGTGCGCAACATCAACACCAGCCTGTATTCGTACGAGGCCAAGCAACGCGCCTACTACATCGAAGACAAGTGGCAGGTCACCGACAATCTGCTGCTGAGCCTGGGCCTGCGCAAGGACGAGTTCACCAACTACACCCCGTTCGGTGATCCCTACATCGAAATCGACAACGCGTGGGCGCCGCGCTTGGGCTTTAGCTGGGACGTCAATGGCGATTCCAGCTTGAAGGTGTTCGGTAACCTTGGCCGTTACTACCTCGGTCTGCCGCTATCGGCGGTGAGTCTGTTCACCCCAGCCACGACCACCGATACCTACTTCACCTACAGCGGCATCAATGCCGACGGCACGCCGATCCTGGCGCAGCAGCTGGGTTCGGCGGTGTCGGCCAATTCGCGCTTCGGTCGCATCGCCGATGTACGCACCGCGGTGGCCAAGGACATCGAAGGCGAAAACCAGGACGAACTCATCCTCGGATTTACCAAGCAACTCGATAGCGGCTGGGTGCTGGGCGTGCGCGGCACGCATCGCCGTCTCAATGCCGGCATCGACGACCAGAACTATGACGTCTCCAACACCGCGTTGATCGATGCGGCAGCGGCGCAAGGCGTGACCATCGATTTCTCCAAGGTGGCGGGCGCATCGTTGATCAATCCGGGCCAGACCAATACCTGGGGGGTGATCGGCACCGATGGCCAGTTCCACGAAATATCGGTGAGCCGCGAGGCGGCAGGTTTCCCGAAGTTCAAGCGCAATTATTCGGCGGTGGAATTCAATCTGGAGCGTCCGTTCGACGGCAAGTGGTATGCCAAAGTCAATTACGTCTGGTCGCATAGCTACGGCACCACCGAGGGCCAGGTGCGTTCGGATCTGTGGCGCACCGGCGGCGCGCTGGGCAGCTATCAGGGCCAGGCCTCGGTCTCGACCACGCAAAGCTGGGACCACCCTGCGTTGATGGAACACTTCAATGGCGATCAATCCAACGATCATCGCCATCAGCTCAAGTTGTTCGGCTTCTACCAATTCACCCCGCAATGGGGCGCATCGGCCAATTTCAGCCTGATTTCCGGTGCTCCGCACAACTGCCTGGGCAACTACTACGGGACCGAATATAGCGGCCGCGATCCGGCCGGCTACGGCGGCAGTGCAATTACCGGCGGCCCGTACCACTACTGCTACAACCCGGAGACCGGCACCGGCGTGGCATCGCCTCCCGGCTCGCAGGGGCGTTTGGGCTGGATCGCGCAGCTGGACATGGGCGTGACCTACAAGCCGGCATTTGCAGATGGCAAGCTGGCGTTGCGCTTGGACGTATTCAACATCACCAACGAGCAGACCGCGACCAACATCTACCCGTTCTCGCAATTGCCCGACAACACCACCAACCCGCTATGGGACCAGGTCGTCGCCTATCAGGCGCCGCGCTCGGGTCGGGTGACGTTGAGCTACGACTTTTAATCGCGCCACGCGATAGCGGCAGTCCCGGCAGCGACGCGTGATGGCACGCGTCGCTGTTTTTTTTTGGGGGATGGCGCTCAAGTCGACATCATTCTGATGAGCGGGAACACGCCGCCTGAGCGACGACTTGGCTGAGCGCAGTGCACTTGATCTCGGCGTTCGGCTAGCAGGGGTACGTCATGATCGCGTGTCTGCATCGCTTTCAATAAAACTGCCAGCAAACCGTCTGGCGAAGGCACCGCGCACGCGATGTTCGAGGCAACGCGATGCAGTGAAATACATGTCGCGGTCTTGAAGTGGATTGGACGGTTTGTATGGCCAAGCCTGGGAGCCTTAGATCTGCTTCTTGGCTGCAGGGCCCTTGCCCGCCTACCATCGCCGGACACGCTGCAAGTACGTCCCTGTAAGCTCTTACGCGGCATCCATGCCGCGTAAGGTCCGGCGACGGTAGGCGGGCAAGGGCCTGTCGCGTTGGTTGCTGTGCATGTGGGAGCAGCGCTCGAGGCGCTTTCCACATCGGTCAATCACCCGCTTCTCTGGTCATTCTCTCGTCGTGCCCGGCAAGTGCCATCACGAAGCAATCGGCAGCAGCGTGGCCGCGCACGCAACGACCCGCTCGGTTGGCCGCCAGCCAACCTTCTGGTGCGGTGTCCTCGCCGCTTGCGGGACCGTTGGCGGCATGGATGCCGCCATCGAGCCTCCAAGGACGGATTTGCGGCGTCTCCCGCAAGCGGCGAGGGCACCGCGCGCGCGACGCACCTGGTTTTTCACCCAAGCGATGCAGCGAAATGAAAAACGCGCTGTCTTCAAATCGATTGAAGCGCTTGGATGAACAACTTTCAAAGCTTGCCGCGCTGAGCCGCAAACCCTGCGCGATACTCCTGCACCGCTGCGACCGGATCCGGCGCCGCGTACACGCCACTGACCACCGCAATGAGATCGGCGCCGGCAGTCACCAGCGCAGTCACCTGCGCAGGCGCAATGCCACCGATCGCGACGCGCGGCAGGTTCAGTTCGGCTGCCTGCTGCAGCAACGCAGGCGTTGCGCGCCGGGTGGTCTGCTTGGTGGTGGTCGGGAAAAATGCACCGAAGGCCACGTAATTGGCGCCCGCTTCCGCTGCGGCGCGCGCGCGCTCGATATCGTCGTAGCACGACACCCCGATGATGGCCTGCTCGCCCAGCAGTGCGCGCGCTGCCGCCACGTCGCCATCGTCTTCGCCCAGATGGACGCCTTGCGCACCGACCTGCGCCGCCAGCTGCGCATCGTCGTTGATGATCAACGGCACGCCATGGGCCGCGCATGCCTCGCGCAAGGCGCCGGCCTGGCGCAGCCGCAACGCCGCATCCGCCTGCTTGTTGCGGTATTGCAGCCAGGTGATCGACCCCAGCAACGGCGCCGTGCGCAGCAGCAGGCGCTGCGTGTTGGGCTCGTCGGGGGTGATCAGATAGACGCCGCGAACGTCGAGACGGTTGGGCATGGCAACGCTTCCGAAAGCGGTGGATGGGATGGGACAATGCAGGCCCACTGTTGCATGACCGCGATTATCCGATGAGCGAGACATCCACGACCACCTACCGCACCTGGATGTGCGTCGTCTGCGGGTTTCTCTACCACGAGGCCGACGGCATCCCCGAAGAAGGCATCGCCCCGGGTACCCGCTGGCAGGACGTCCCCGACACCTGGACCTGCCCCGATTGCGGCGTGACCAAGGAGGACTTCGAGATGGTGGAGATCGACTGAGCGCCGCCAATGCTGTGCAATCAGGCAGCGTCGGCGACCACGATGCTGCTGCAATGCGGGCCGGCCAGTGCCTGCGTTGCAGAGAACCACGCGGCGGTGGCCTATCCGGGCAGACTGGCCTAGCCAGCCGGTGCGTCTACGCGCTCAATGCGCCCGCGCGCGCTGGCTATTCAATTCCACCAGGTGTTCGTGCAGATGGGCCGCGTCCTGCGCGCCCGGGTTGAGCACCAGGTAGCGCGACAGATCGTGGCGTGCGCCGTTGCGGTGGCCCAGATGCAGATAGGCCATGCCGCGGTCGCGCAGGGCCTCGGGTTGGTCGGGCACCAGCTTCAGGATGCGGTCGGCGCTGCGGGCAGCGCGGTCCCAGTGCTCGGCATCGGCATAGACGCCGTGCAGGTTGCGCAGGATGCGGATCAAGATCGCGCGGTGCGGGGCGGGGTCGAGAATCTGCGCGAGCGCGCGGTCGTCGGGAATTTCGCCGCCCAGGTGCGGGCGGGCACGTTCGCGCAGCTCATCCACGCCCAGCGGACGGCCGCCGTTGAACGGGTCCATCACCAGTACGCCGTCATCCACCGGCAGACGCACCAGGAAATGGCCGGGAAACGACACCCCCGCCAACGGGATGCCCAGCCGGCGCGCCACTTCGATCTGCACCATCGCCAGTGAAATCGGATTGCCCAGCCGGCGCTCGAACACCTGGTTGAGGTAGCTGTTACGCGGGTCGTAATACTCGTCGTGATTGCCCGAATAGCCCAGCTCGTCGAACAGGTAGCGATTGACCGCGGCCATCTTCAGCGGCCATAGATCGATTGCGTCCACTTCGCGGCGCAGATGCTCGACGTGGCTTTGCACCAGCGTGTCGTACAGCTCGGCATCCAGCTGCGGATACTCGTCGCTCGCGATCAGCAGCGCGGTGGACATCAACGGCACCGCATCGTCGTCCAGGCTGGCGAGCGCGGTCCAATGGGGAAGTGGGAGCATGTCGACCATGCTGCCAAGAGTGTCGGCAAGCGGCGCAGGGTTCAAGTCCGGTACTTCCTGACAGGGACGCGGGGCGCATGAACGCGTAACGCTGACAGGCGGCCCTGCGTCCGACGGTCGCAAACGCCGTTCGGAAAGGTGACGCGCAGGTCTCACCCGTCGGCAGGCCCCATGCGCCTGGCTGGCATGGTCCCAGCACCTGCTCGCAGCCGCTTATTCGGGCGTCGGGATGTCCGGGCTGAAGCGCAGCGTGGCCCCATCCTTCAGGTCGAGCTTGGCGGCCTGGCCGGCATTCAGCTCCAGCACATAGCGCGCGGGCTGCCTGCTGGGATAGGGCGGACAGGCGTCGCCGGCCGAACACGGCGGCACATCGCGCTGCTGGGAGACCAGCCGGCGCTGTTCATCGAAATACAGGATATCCAGCGCGATCTTGGTGTTCTTCATCCAGTACGCCATCGGCTCCTGGCGGTCGTGGATGAACAGCATGCCGCGGTCTTGGTCCATGGCATCGCGAAACATCAGGCCCTTGGCGCGATCGGCATCGTTCTGCGCCAGTTCCACCTTGTAGCGCGTGCCTGCCAGTTCCACCCAGCTGTCGCCGCTGCTGGCGCAGCCGCCGAGCAGCATCAGAAGCGCAAGGATTAGAAGACCAGAACAACGCATGCGGCATACCGACTGGCGAGGATGCCGCACCATCTGCCAAGCGGCCGCGTGCGTCAAGCGGCTGCGGCGCGTCGTGCGGTTGCTGCAAGCGGGATATGTGCGACCCGCCATCGCTTCGCAATGCGGGCCGTCACTGCGCATGCGAAGGCCCGCGCGCGATCTTCAGATCACCTGTGGTGGCTCGCCGCCCACGATCACCACATCGGCCGGGCGCCGCGCGAACAAACCCACGCAGACCACGCCGGGAATCTGATTCAAGCTGCGCTCCAGGCCCACCGGGTCGGTAATCTGCAGGTGATGCACGTCCAGCACCACGTTGCCGTTGTCGGTGACCACGCCATCGCGCCACACCGGCTGGCCGCCGGTGAGCGCCAGGATCTGGCGGGCCACCAGGCTGCGCGCCATCGGAATCACTTCCACCGGCAGCGGGAACTTGCCCAGCACCGGCACCTGCTTGCTGGGGTCGACGATGCAGATGAAGCGCTCGCTGGCCTCGGCAATGATCTTCTCGCGCGTCAGCGCTGCCCCGCCGCCCTTGATCAGACAACGGTTCGGGTCGCACTCGTCGGCGCCGTCCACGTACAGCGACAGATTGCCGGTGTGATTGAGGTCCAGCACCTCGACGCCATGCTGGCGCAGGCGCGCGGTGCTCTGTTCGGAGCTGGACACTGCGCCCTTGATGCGATGGCCGATGCGGCCCAGCGCGTCGATGAAGTAAGCCACCGTCGAGCCGGTGCCCACTCCGACGATCATGCCGTCTTCCACGTAATCGATCGCTTTTTCGGCGGCCAGGCGTTTTGCTTCGGACATGGGTAAGAGCTCGGGATTAGTGATTGGGGATTTGGGATTCGTAAAAGCCGGTCACGCGGGGTGGCAATGGGCGAATCCCAACTGCCGAATCCCCAATCACGGCGTTTCCATCGCCAGCAGCAACTTCCACTGCGCGGCGGTCACTGGCAGGATCGACAGGCGGTTACCGCGTGCGATCAGCGCAAAGCCTTCGCCCAGCGCATCGGCCTGTTGCTTGATTTCATCCAGCGAAATCGTGCGGGCGAGTTTGCGCTCGAACGCCACGTCCACCAGCATCCAGCGCGGGTCCTCGCGGGTGGATTTTGGGTCGTGGTAGTCGGAAGACGGGTCGAACTGGGTGTCGTCCGGATACGCCGCGCTCGCCACCTTGGCGATGCCGACGATGCCGGGCACCTTGCAGTTGGAATGGTAGAAAAACACGCCATCGCCCACCTGCATGCCATCGCGCATGAAGTTGCGCGCTTGGTAGTTACGCACGCCGTTCCAGGGCTCGGTGCCGACACGTTCCAGATCATCGATGGAGAACGTGTCAGGCTCGGACTTCATCAACCAGTAGCGCTTGCGGGCAGTCATTCGGAAACGGTGTCGTCTTTCAGGAAGGTGGCGCGTTCGGTGCAGATGGCGTCGACCGCCACATCCCATGCTTCGGAAGGCAGGGCGGGCACCTGCTGCGCAGCGAAGCCAGCACCGACCAGCCAGGGAGGCGGCGCCTGGCGATGCCGGAACGCGAAGCTGCGATCATACCAGCCGCCTCCCATTCCCAGCCGACGGCACGCCGCATCGAAGCCGGTCAGCGGCGTCACCACCAGTGCCATCTCCTCCGGTGCCAACGTGTCGGCGCGTGCCACATCCGGCTCCGGAATGCCGTAGCGATTGCTCACCAGCGGCTGGCCCGGCCGCCACGGCGCAAAGCGCAGCACGCGCCCGTCCAGCACCGGCAGGCAGTAGCGCACTCCCGCCGGCAAGGTCAGCTTCCAGCGGTGCAGCGCAATTTCGCCGTCCATTGCCCAATAGCCCGCCACGGCACCCTGTTGCGGCGCGAACGGCAGCGCCAGCAAACGCTGTGCCAACGCATCGGCTGCGGCCAGGCGCTGCGCTGCCGGCAGGCTGCGGCGGTGTGCGCGCAACTGCTGGCGCAACGCATCTCGGTCCTCGGTCATCGGTGTCTCGCAGCGCAATGGTGTTGCATTGTCGAATGCGCACACGCGCCTGCCTAGCATGGCGTGCCATGCGGCCCGCAGTTGCGCCTGCGCTGTGGGCGTGCCGATAGAGCCTTACGGTGTGCGCACTACCCGGACATATGCCCTGCATCTGCATCTGCATCTGCATGGGCGATGCAGCGTGCGCATTGCCGCGCGCGGCAACGCCACCGACACGGCACCAGCATCGCGAGCGCAACAGATCTGCAGGGCCGCTTCAACTGCCGCATGTCAGACCGTCAGACGCACAAAAAGAAACGACGCCCGAAGGCGCCGTTTCAGATTTGCATTCTCCGCCGTGACGATGCGGGCGAAACGACCTTGAACCCGGGGTTCAAGTGGGGACGTTGTGAGGCCATCGGGCTTCCCGCTACAAGGCGGACTTGCACACCCAGCTTCGTCGCGCCCCCGTGGTCGTAATTAAGGGACAAGGCGAATGTTTTGCACGCTGTCGTTTACAGCAGAGAACGCAGGTGAATTATAGACCTCTGTGCCGCGATGGCTAGCCCACTCGTCGGTCGGCGGGCTTGAGGATTCATATTTGCGATGGCAGTGCGAATTCCACTCAGCGCGGTGTGTCGGCAACGCTGTCGAGCCGGCGATTCAAGGTGTCCAGCGTCGTTGCCAATTCACGATCGTAGAGCGCCTGTTGTTCGCGCAGTTGCTGCAACTCATGCGCCAAGTTGAGCGCAGCCAGCACTGCCACACGGTCCACGGCTGCCATGCGATTGCTGCCGCGGATCTCGCGCATGCGTAGATCCAGCAGCCGTGCGGCGGTGGTGAGACTTTCGCGCTCGTCCGCCGTCACGCCCACCGTGTATTCACGATCCAGAATACGCACGCTGACCGGTTCGTTGTTGCTCACGTGTGCTGCTCCAATGACTTCAGGCGGGCGATCATCGCTTCCACCCGCGAGCGCGCCTGCTCGTTCTTGGTCAACAGTTGGGAGCGCTCGCCGATGAGCTGCTCCTGTTGGTGACGCAGGCTGCGGTTCTCGTCGGTGAGCCGTTGGGTACGCTCCACCAACGCCTCCACGCGGGCAGCGAGTGCGCGGATCTGGGCGAGGGCGGCAGCGTTGTCCATGCGCTCACGATAGGGGCGCGTGCGCGGGGTGGTCAAGCGCCCACGCTTGCCCCAATCCCTGGCGTCGGTCCAAGCCCTGCAAGGCCTGGCACCGATCCAGGCAGGCCGGCATTGCAGGATGGAAACGCGCGCTGAAACGCGCAGGTCGCGGCCCACGCAGGCCGCCTTGGTACACTGGGAAGTCATATCGCCGGCCGTGCGCCGGCACCTTTCGCTCTTCAGCCTGGATGACCCGATGGATCTGCCCGACGTAACCGCTGTGCAACACGAAAGCCGTCAGCTCGCGCTGGCGTCCTCTGCGGCGGAGTTGCATGGTGGACTGTGCGGGTGGCTCTCCGGCGGCGGTGCCGACAGCGCCGACTGGCTGGCGCGCATTCTGGCCGACAGCGGTCAGGTGGCGCCCCAGCAGGGTGGGGCGCTGGATCAGCTGCGGCAGGCCACCGTGGCGCAACTGGAAGACCGCGATTTCGCCTTCGAGCTGCTGCTGGTCGAAGACGGCGCCCCGTTGCCGGCGCGCACCGATGCATTGTTCGACTGGTGCCGCGCCTTTCTGGGCGGCTTCGGCCTGGCTGCGCAGCAGCGTCCGGCACTGAGCGAAGAAGGCGAGGAAGCGCTGCAGGATCTGGCGCGTCTGGCGCAGGCCTCCAGCGAGGACTTCGACGCGGCCGACGAGGACGACACCGCATTGGCCGAGATCGAAGAATTCGTACGCGTGGCGGTGCTGTTGCTGCATGGCGACTGCGTGATGGGGCCGCGCTTTCGCCAGCGTCTGAACTGATTGCCGGCATGAAGAAGCTCACCGGGATTGGCGCGGCCGAGTACGCGCGCCGGCGCAAGCAGCTGATGCAGATGGCGGGCGAGCAGGCGATTTTGATCTTGCCGGCCGCGCCTGAGCGCGTGCGCAGCCACGACACGCATTACCCGTATCGACAGGATTCGGATTTCTGGTATCTGAGCGGGTTTCCGGAGCCCGAGGCGGTGCTGGTGCTGGTGCCCGGCCGCAAGCATGGCGAAGCGATTCTGTTCTGCCGCGAACGCGATGCCGAACGCGAAGCCTGGGATGGCCCGCGCGAGGGCCAGGAAGGTGCGGTGGAACGCTACGGCATGGACGATGCGTACCCCATCGACGATGTCGACGAGATCCTGCCCGGCCTGCTGGAAGGGCGTAGCCGCGTGTACTACCACTTCGGGCGCGATGTCGATTTCGATCTCAAATTGATCGGCTGGCTCAAGCGCGTGCGCGAGCAGGTGCGCCACGGGGCGCAGCCGCCACACGAATTCCTCGAGCTCGGGCATCTGTTGCACGAGCAGCGCCTGTTCAAATCACGCGACGAAATCGCGCTGATGCAGCAGGCTGCCGACATCAGCGTGCGCGCGCACCGTGCAGCGATGCGGATGGCGTGGCCGGGTGTGCACGAATACGAACTGCAGGCCGAGGTCGAGCGCGAATTCCGCGCTGCCGACGCATGGCCGGCATACGGCAGCATCGTCGGCACCGGCAGCAACGCCTGCGTGCTGCACTACCGTGCCAACAATGCGCGCAGCCGCGATGGCGAGCTGGTGCTGATCGATGCCGGTGCCGAATATCGTGGGTATGCGGCCGATATCACCCGCACCTTTCCGGTCAACGGCCGCTTCACGCCAGCGCAGCGTGCATTGCACGATCTGGTCGGTGCTGCGCAGGCGGCTGCGCTTGCACAGGCGCGCCCCGGCGTGGCGTACGAAGCCGGGCATCTGGCGGCGGTGGAAACCTTGACCGAAGGCCTGCTGCGCCTGGGCCTGCTCAAGGGAAAACTTGAGCGCAACATCGCCGATGGACACTACAAACGCTTTTATCGGCACAAGACCGGCCACTGGCTGGGCCTGGATGTGCACGATGTGGGCGACTACCGGCTGGCCGGCGATTCGCGGCTGCTCGAGCCCGGCATGGTGTTCACCATCGAACCGGGGCTCTACGTGTCGGCCGACGACACTTCGGTAGAGGCCAAGTGGCGCGGCATCGGCATTCGCACCGAAGACAATGTGCTGATCACTGCCGATGGCCACCGTGTGCTGACCGATGCGCTGGCGCGCAGTGCCGACGAGATCGAAGCGGAGATGGCCGGCGGCGCATGAGCGCCGGCGTGCACGACATTCATAAGGACCGACACGCTGCAGCCGGCGTCATGGTGCAGGCGTTGCCGCAGCGCAATTGCCGCAGCAGTGCCATGGCGGACAACGGCTCCTGGCATCGGCCGCGCGCGCCCGGCGGCTGCGCAGGCGTGGGTTGGCTGGCGGTTATTGGCCCAGCTGCGGCGCCTGCGTGCGTTCGGGCTGTTGCACTGGCGCGCTCTGCCCGCCGAGCTGACGCGCGCGCTCGAACGATTGCTCTTCCGGCGTGCCCAGCGCCTGTTCGGTTTTCATGTGCGCGCGCAGATGCGCCGGGTTGGCCGGGTCGCCTTGCACCACGAATACGTTTTCGCCGCCGTGCACGCCGCGATCGTTCGCTTCGCTCATCAGCACATGATCCACGCGCACGAGCCCACCTTCCTTGGCCAGTGGCAGCAAGGCGGCGGTGAGGCGTGCGCTGGTCTGGTCGGGGACGCGGCCGTGCGCGGCGTCGATCGCATGCACGCCGCGTTCGATCTGTTGATACATCGGGTGGTCCGGGTGCGAACTCTGGCGTGGGTCGTTCATGGCGGTGTTCCGTAGGGTGGTGCCCAAACGTTGCCGGGCGTGATCGGGCGGTGGATGGCGCGGCTGAGAGCCCACTTCAGCGCAACCGTAGTGTCGTCAGTTGCGCCTGGTGCTCATGCGGAGGCAAAGACCGGGCGGGTCAGATTTTCCGCGCTGCCGTCGGTGCACACCACCTCATCTTCGATGCGAATGCCGCCGTAGGGCTTGAAGGCTTCCACGCGCTGCCAGTTGACGCTGGCGGCGTGGCCGTTCTTCTTCACTTCGTCCAGCAGCATGTCGATGAAGTACACGCCAGGTTCGATCGTCACCACCATGCCGGGTTCCAGCACGCGGGTCAGGCGCAGATACGGGTGGCCGGCCGGGCGTTCGATGCGGCCGCCGCGGTCGCTTGCGGCAAAACCGGCCACATCGTGCACTTGCAGGCCGATCAGATGGCCCAGGCCGTGCGGGAAGAACGCGGCGCTGACGCCGGTGGCCAACGCTGCTTCCGGCGAGACGGTCAGCACGCCGAACTCCTTGAGGATGCCCATCAACGCCAGATGCGCCTCGATGTGCAACTGCTTGTAGTCCACGCCGGCGCGCACGTTCTGGCCCATGCGCAGCTGGGCGGCGTCCACCGCGTCGATCAGCGCCTGAAAGTCGCTGCCGGGGTCGGCGGCGTAGGTGCGGGTGATGTCGCTGGCGTAGCCGTATGCGGAGGCGCCGGCGTCGATCAGGAAGCTACGCAGCGGTTGCGGCGGCTGCTGGCCCAGTTCGGTGTAGTGCAGCACCGCGCCGTGTTCGTTGAGCGCGATGATGTTGCCGTACGGCAAGTCATTGGCGTCCTGGCCCACTGCCGCGCAATACGCCATGTGGATGCCGAATTCGCTTTGGCCGGCGCGGAACGCGGCTTCCGCAGCGCGATGGCCGCGCACCGCCAGTTGCTGTGCGATGCGCAGCAATGCCAGCTCGTAGGGTGTCTTGAACGCGCGCTGGTATTCCAGGTAATCGAGCACCGGCTGCGGGTTGTTCGGCACGTATGCACCGAGCGTGCTTTGCGGCTCGCCGAGGATCGCGCAGCGCTCAGCGTGCTTGGGCAGCAGCGCCAGCGCCTGCTCCGGGGTGCGGATGATGTGGATGTCGCAGTGGTCGACCCACCAGCCGCTGGGCGCGTCGGGCACCACATGCCAGTAGTCGAACGGCTGATAGAAGATCACCGTCGGGCGCTTGCCCGGCGTGTAGACCAGCCAGCTGTTGGGGACCCGTGTCAGCGGTACCCAGGCCTTGAACTGCGGGTTCACCGCGTAGGGGTAATCGCGGTCGTCGAACAGCTGGTAATGCGTGCTGCCGCTGGGAACCACCAGATGCTCGAAGCCGCCGCGTTGCAGCGCTTCGTCGGCGCGCGCGGTGAGGGTGCGCAGGTGGTCGGAGTACAGGCTGCTCAAGGAGGGTTGGGGCATGCGGGGCTCGATCGGCAATGCAAAGGCGATGCGCAGTTTGCCGCAATCCCTGCAACGGCGCTGTGTCTGATACGGCCGACAACCACGGCGCAATCGTCCGTGGACGACCGCCGACGTGAAGGAGCAACAGGCAACGCATGGGCCTGCGGCGGCAGGCCCATGCGGCAGCGCCCGCTTGGCCATTGCGTGGCCGTGTGTCGGCCGCGCTTACCCGGCCAGATGTTCTTCGGCGATCCAGGCGCGCAGGCGTTGCCGGTGCGGCTCGGACATGGTCAGGAAGCGGAAGCCCGCCCAGGCCTGCCCGGGTGCGTGTGCGGCTTCGGACCACAGCAGATGCACGCCGACATCGATCTCGGTCGCGCGGCCAACCCGTTCGGGCAGCGAAAAGCGCAATTGGTACAGGGCGTCGTCGTGCAGCGGCACCGAGGCCAACAACAGCATGCCGGTTTCGGACACATTGCCGACCCGGCCGATCTGCGCCTCGCTGAGCATATCGATGACCGGCAGCAGGTCGGTCGGCTGGCGGCGCGGTGCGCGGCGGGTGTCCTGGATCATGGCTGGCCCTCGGAAACAGGCGACTGGCCGGCCAGGCTGCGCAGTGTGCGCACGGTGGCATGCCAGGCGCGATCGATCAGACGCGATTTCTCTTCCACCACCAAACGTACCTGCCCACCGGCCATCAGCCGTGCCAGGCTGTCCAGCGAGTGCTCGCCAACCTTCTGCCCGCGCTGATTCACGAACAGCGCGTTGCCGGTCATCGGGCTGTACCAGGACAGGCGTTGCCGGCGCAGGTCGCCTTGCTGGTTGACCACGAATTCGAACCAGGTGCCGAACGGCAAGCTGCGCACCTGCAGGTAGCACTCCTCTTCGGCGGGCGTGCGCGGCGTAGCCGCCTGCTTGCGCGCAGCGTTGTCGCCCTGGTCGCCAAGCCGCGCGCGTGCCTTGAGCTTGGCGGCAAGCTCGGTGCGCGAGGTCACCTCGTCCTCGCCACCGGGCGTGGACAAGCGCCGTGCGATCGCCGCTGCTTCGTCGTGGTGATACCCCACCTGCAGCAACGCGGTTTCCACGTCGGTGCCCAGCGCGATGTCGGTGGGTTGGCCCTTGCTGCGGCAGGTGACCTCGCCAATGCGTGCGGTCAGCGCTTGGCGCTCGTCCCATTCGGGCGACTGCTCGCCCTGCCGCAGCAATGTCAGCGTGAGCACGTCCGACCAGGCCTGGCGCAGCAGCGATTGCACAAAGCGCGGCGGCGCGCTTTGTTCGCACAGCTGCTCGATGCGCGCTTGGGCCTGCTGCTTGGCAGATTCCAGCCGCTCCTTTCCGCGCGCAGCATCCACATGCCGCCGCTCGGCCACCTCGGCCTTGCGCGCGAGGGTGCGCAGATGCGTCTGGATGTCGTCGTTGGCCGCGGCGAAAACAGCCTCGTCGCCTTGATAGTCGTTGACGATCTTGTCGACCGCGCTGCCCAGCTTGTGCAGCAGTTGCGGGTCGGCATCGTCCTCGCCCAGCCACACGGCCCCGGACTCGGCGACGGTGTTGAGCAGTTCGCGCACCGGGTGCTGGTCGCGCACGAAAAAATGCGCGTCGGCCAACGCTGCGCGCGCCACCGGCACCTGCAACTTGGCAAGCAGCGCCTGGGCGGGAGCTTGCTCGCGCACTTCGCGCTGCATTTGCGCATAGAGCAGGCCGAGCAGGTCGAAGGTGTCGTTGTCCTGCGGCGATAGCGCGGCATCGGGGCCGTACTGACGGCGCAGCACTTCCAGCACCTGCCGCTGCACCGCATCGATGCCGGGTGCATGTGGCGTTGCTGCCGCCTGCGTGGCCAACACGCCTTGCAGGCTGGCCAAGGCATCGCCAAGCGCTGCCTTGGGCACCGCAGCGGCGGCACTGTGCTGCGATGCCTGGGCCACAGCGGCGAGCGAGGTGGGAGAGGGCGCCATGACCTCGTGATGGGCGGGCGCCCCCGCGCCTGCGTGGCTTGCGTGCACCGCTGCCTGCGACTGCCGTGCCGACGCCATCAAGCCGCCCAGCGCCTGGACTGCGTCGTTGAGCGCCGGCGACAGCGCCTGCGCAGGTGCGTCGATTGCCATGGCTGGTGGCGCGGCAGCGGGATCCAGCAAGGCGCTCTGCCACGCCGTCGGTGCGGCTTGGCCCGCCCAGCCGTTGGCCGGTCGCGGTGTGCGCGGGCCCGCACCGGGCGTGCTCATTGCGGCAGCGTCCTTCGACCCATGCGCCGCTGCCGGTGGCGCACGCCGCGACTGCACCTGCGTGGGTTTGACCAGATACGGGTGATAGATCAGCCCCGGCAGGATGCCTTCCTGGGCCAGCGCGCCGTTGGCACTTTCGAACAGGTCGCCCAGGCGGTCCATCACCTGGCGCTCGAACACCTTGTACAGCGTCAGCTGCCCATCCAGGTTCAGCCCCAGCGTCTGCCCGCACTGGCGCACGATGCGGCACAGCGCGTAGGGACCCATCGGCAGTTCTTCCAGCTCGAATTCGGCCACCGCGCCGATCACTGCCAAGCGCTGCGCCAGCAGGTGCAGGGCATCGGCACGCCGCGACGTTTCGCGCCGTGCGATGTCGCTCAATACGATGTCGCGGTCGATATCGGTGTCTTCGACCAGGGTCAGCATCTGTGTTTGCGCAGGCACATCGGTCAATGGTGTCAGCACCGGGCGCTCACGCAGGCTTGCCAGCGCGTGCGCCAGTTCCTGCAGGAATGCCTGCGGAAACCGGTCGATGTGGTCGCGCAGGCCGCGCATCTGTGCGTAGGTTTCGGCCTGGATCTGGCTATTGCGTGCATGCTCGGCCTGATGCAACAGCTCGCGTTCCAGCTCGACGACGGTCAGCCGCAGCGGCCCGCTCAACGCCTGCACGCACTGCGCGTGCAGCATGCCGAGCAGTCGCCGGCCGCGCGCGGACACCGGCGCATCGGCAATCGGGCCGCTAACTGCAGGTTGCATGGGAGACACGTGCATGGACATCCGGGGGAGGTGGGCTCGGTTCGAAGCGTGAGCTATGTAGCATGTTTTTTCGCTGACCGCGCGGCATCGGCGCGCGCCGGCGCATGCGGCCTGCGGTGTGCCAGCCGGTGGTCATGCGGGTATGCGGCAGCTCGGACGGCCGATCCATCGGTACTGCCAACGCGCCCAGGCCCGCTCACACCTCGCGCACGGGTCAGCCAGGCGTGATGGCGTACTGGACGCAGGCGATACATGCCGATGCCAGGCGCCCGGCCGCGCCGACCTGGCAGTGAACGCAGCTCTTCGCTGCGCTCAGACCAGGAACAGCTCGACCACGTCATTGGTAAAGCGCCTTCCCAACTCGGTCGGCACCATGCGCCCGTCTTGCCGCCTCATCCAGCCCTGCGCCACTGCGCGCGCCAGCGGCGCGTCGATGACGCAGGCCGCAAGGCCCGTCGAAGCCTCGAAGTCGCTGAGCCGGAAGCCCTCATGCAGGCGCAGCAGGTTGAGCATGTATTCGAACGGCAGCCGTTCGCCCGGCACGATTTCATCGCCGCCGATGGATGCGGCGGTGCCGGCACTGGCCAGATAACTTTGCGGATGCTTGTGTTTCCAGCGCCGCAACACGTGCTCTTGGGCACCGGAGCTGATCTTGCCGTGTGCGCCCGCGCCAATGCCCAGGTAGTCGCCGAAGCGCCAGTAATTGAGGTTGTGCGCGCACTGTCGCCCCGGCTTGGCGTACGCGCTGACTTCGTATTGGGCGTAGCCGGCGTCGGCCAGCAGGCGTTGGCAGTGCTCCTGGATATCCCAGGCGGCATCGTCGTCGGGAATGCCCTTGGGCGGCCGCGCGAAGAACACCGTGTTCGGCTCCAGCGTGAGCTGGTAATGCGACAGGTGCGTCGGCTGCAGCGCGAAGGCGCGCTCCAGATCGTGCTCGGCCTGCATCAGCGTCTGCTCGGGCAGCGCGTACATCAGGTCGATATTGAAATTATCGTAGCCGGCGTCTTGCGCCAGTTTGATCGCGCGCTCGGCTTCGGCGCTGTCGTGAATGCGGCCAAGTCGCTGCAGTGCCAGGTCGTCGAAGGTCTGCACGCCGAAGCTCAGGCGGTTGACGCCCGCAGCGCGGTAGTGTTCGAAACGGCCGTGTTCTGCGGTACCGGGATTGGTTTCCAGGGTGATTTCGAGATTCGGGGCAAAACGCAGCCGCGCCGCCGCGGCCTGCAGGAAGCGGTCGATCGCCTGCGGCGGAAACAGGCTGGGCGTGCCGCCGCCGAAGAACACCGAATGCACCACGCGGCCCCACACCAGCGGTAGATCCGCATCCAGGTCGCGGATCAGCGCATCCACGTATTCTTCGAACGGCAGCACGCCCTTGGCCGCGTGCGAGTTGAAATCGCAGTACGGGCATTTGCGCACGCACCAGGGCAGGTGCACGTAGAGCGACAGCGGCGGCGGAATCAGCTGGGGCATTGCGCGAGGCGTGCCTTACAGCGCCATCGCATGCAGCTTGTGCTGCAGCGTGGCCAGGGCGACCGCACGATGGCTGAGACGGTTCTTCAACGCGGTGTCCATCTCCGCGGCGGTCAGGCCATACACCGGGTCCAGGAACACCGGGTTGTAGCCGAAGCCGCCAGCGCCGCGCGGTTCGGTGGTGATCACCCCTTCCCAACTGCCTTCGGCAATCAGCGGCTGCGGATCTTCCGGATGCCGCAGCAACACGATCACCGCATAAAACCGCGCGCTGCGGCGATCGGTCGGAACCTCGCGCATCGCATCGAGCAACTTGGCGTTGTTGGCCTGCGCATCGGTTGGGCTGCCGGCATAGCGCGCGCTGTACAGACCGGGCGCGCCATCCAATGCATCCACGATCAGCCCCGAGTCATCGGCCAGGGCCGGCAAACCGGTCACCGCGCTGGCATGGCGCGCCTTGATCAGCGCGTTCTCGACGAAGGTCAGGCCGGTTTCCGGGACATCTTCCACGCCCAGGTCGCCTTGCGCGACGATGCGCAGCGGCAGGCCGGCGAGCATGGCACGCAGTTCTTCCAGCTTGCCGGCGTTGCCGCTGGCCAGGACCAGTTGTTTCATTGCTTGGGCTCCAGCAGATCCCACTTGGTACCGTACAGATCGCGAAACACCACGACCGTGCCGTACGGCTCTTCGCGCGGGGTTTCCAGAAATTCCACGCCGAACGCCTGCATGGCCGCGTGGTCGCGCCAGAAGTTATCGGTGTAGAGGAAATGATCCACCCGCCCACCGGTCTGGTCGCCGATGCGCGCGCGTTGCGTGGCGTTGGCCGGCTGCGCGAGCAGCAGGGCGGCATCGTCTGCACCGCCCGGGCCGATCACGACCCAGCGCTTGCCGTCATCGAGCGGGCGATCCTGCAGCACGTGGAAGCCCAGCGCGCCGGTATACCAGGCAATGGCCGCATCGTAATCGGCAACCAGCAAGGTGGTCAGGGCGATGCGACGGCTCATCCGGCCAGCGCAGCGCGTTGCAGTGCGAACAACTCGCCCATGCCTTTCTCAGCCAGGGCAAGCAGCGCGTTGAGTTCGTCGCGACGGAACGCGTGGCCTTCGGCGGTGCCCTGCAGCTCGATGAAACCGCCGCCGTCGTTCATCACCACATTCATGTCGGTATCGCAGTCGCTGTCTTCCGGGTAATCCAGGTCCAGCACCGGTTCACCACGATATATGCCCACCGACACCGCAGCCACCGCGCCGATCAGCGGGTGTTTCTTGATGTCGCCGCGCTTGATCAGCAGGTTCACCGCATCGGCCAACGCCACGTATGCGCCGGTGATGGCCGCGGTGCGGGTGCCGCCATCGGCCTGCAGCACGTCGCAGTCCAGGGTGATGGTGCGTTCGCCGAGTGCATTGCGATCCACGCAGGCGCGCAGTGCACGGCCGATCAGGCGCTGGATTTCCAGCGTGCGTCCGCCCTGCTTGCCGCGTGCAGCCTCGCGGTCGGAACGGGTGTGGGTAGAGCGCGGCAACATGCCGTATTCGGCGGTGACCCAGCCTTCGCCCTTGCCGCGCAGGAAGCCCGGCACGCGGTTTTCCACGCTGGCGGTGCACAGCACGCGGGTGTCGCCGAAGCTGACCAGCACCGAGCCTTCGGCATGGCGGGTGAAGGCGCGTTCGATGAGCACCGGGCGCAGCTGGTCGGCCGTGCGGCCGCTGGGACGGGAAAAGGTCATGCGATGAGTCCGGAAGTCGGGAGGTGGGTCTGGCGCCACTGCGCAGCGTGCAGGCAGCCGGCGAGGGCGGCTAGGGTACCATTCGCGCTTTGACGGCACGGGATTGACGATGATCCGAAGCATGACGGCGTTCGCTGGCAGCGAACGCATCACACCCTGGGGCACGCTCGGTTGCGAGCTGCGCTCGGTCAACCACCGCTTTCTGGAAGTGGGTGTGCGTCTGCCCGAGGAATTGCGTGCGCTGGAACCGTTGCTACGCGAGCGGGTGGCGGCGAAAAACAGCCGTGGCAAGCTGGATCTGACGCTGCGCCTGCGCGCGCCCGACAACGCGCAGACGCTGGCGGTCAACGAATCGCTGCTACAGCAATTGGGTGCGCTGGCCACGCGGCTGGATGGTCTGTTCCCCAAATTGCAGGTCGGCTTCACCGACCTGCTGCAGCTGCCCGGCGTCCTGCAGGTGCAGGACGTGGACGCCCCCGCGTTGCAGGCACAGGCGCTGGCGTTGCTGGAGGAGGTGGTGGGTAGCTTCGTGATCGCGCGCGAGCGCGAGGGCGCCAAGCTGGCCGAGGCGATCAGCGAGCGGGTAGATGCCATCGAACGCATCGCCGCCGAGGTGCGCGTCCTGATTCCGGTGATTCGCGAAGGTCAGCGCGCCAAGCTGGCCGCGCGCCTGGCCGACCTGCCGCATCCGGTCGACCCGGGCCGTGCCGAGCAGGAGCTGGTGCTGTGGCTGCAGAAGCTGGATGTGGACGAGGAGCTGGACCGCCTGTCCAGCCACATCGCCGAGATCCGTCGCGTGCTCAGGCAGCGCGAACCGGTCGGTCGCCGCCTGGACTTCCTGCTGCAGGAATTCAACCGCGAAGCCAATACGCTGGGCTCCAAGTCGGTGGACAGCCGCACCTCCAATGCCGCCGTGGATCTGAAGGTGTTGATCGACCAAATCCGCGAGCAGGTGCAGAACATCGAGTAGCCGGGATTGGTGATTGGGGATTCGGGATTGGTCGACGGCAACCTCGCGTTTCAGCGGGCTGCGGCCAATCCCGGTAGCATGTCGACCCCGGTGGCACCGGTCCGCAGTCCGTTCGCGAATCCCGACTCCCCAATCCCGAATCCCTGATCCTATGCGCGGCACTCTCTATATCGTTGCGGCCCCCTCCGGCGCCGGCAAGAGCAGCATCGTCAACGCCACCCTGGCACGCGACCCGAAGATCGCCCTGTCGATCTCGTTCACCTCGCGCGCGCCGCGGCCGGGCGAACGGCATGCCGAGCACTACCATTTCGTCTCCGCCGACGAGTTCCAGGGCATGATCGAGGCGGGCGACTTCTTCGAATATGCGCTGGTGCATGGTGACTGGAAGGGCACCGCGCGGCAGTCGGTGGAGCCGCAGCTGGCCGCCGGCCACGACGTCCTGCTGGAGATCGACTGGCAGGGCGCGCGTCAGGTGCGCCAGAAGGTGCCCGATGCGGTCAGCGTGTTCATCCTGCCGCCGTCGCGCCAGGCGCTGGACGAGCGCATGCGCAAGCGCGGGCAGGACAGCGAGGACGTGATGGCGCAACGCCTGGCCGCCGCCCGTGAAGAGATGCTGCATTTCGAAGAGTTCGATTACGTGATCATCAACGAGACCTTCGACATCGCCGTGGCGGAGATGTGCGCCATCTTCACCGCCAGCCGGCTGCGTCGGCAGGCACAACAGCAGCGGCACGCCGGATTGATCCAGGCGCTGCTGGAGTAAGCGCCGCTGCAGCGCGGGGCTGGTCACCGGACGGGCGCCGCCGCGCGACGGCATCCACCGCGCGTAGACCGCGGTCCTGACACGCGCCGGCTGCACCAGCGACTGCTCAGGAAGGTTTCCTGGTCGCTCCAAGCGGCTCAAACCGCTGATTCCAAAGGAAACTGAATGGGTAGCGGTTGCTGCAGCGCCGGCCGGAGCGTACACTCCGCCCCCTTTCCCTCATTCGATGCGCGGCCGTTGCTGGTCGCCGGGAGCCCGCATGGCCCGCATTACCGTAGAAGATTGCCTGGAAGTCGTGAACAACCGTTTTGAGCTGGTCATGATGGCCTCCAAGCGCGCCCGTCAGCTCGCCAACGGCGTGCAGCCGCTGATCGAGAATGCCGATGCCAGCGACAAGCCCACCGTGATGGCACTGCGCGAGATTGCCGCACGCCGGATCGACAACGCGCTGATCGATGAAGTCGAGAAGGCCGAACGCGAACGCGCCGAGCGCGAAGCGCTGGAATGGGCCGCCGCCGAAGTGGTCGCCGACGAAGACATGTCCAAGAACGACGATTGATCCCAGCATCGCTGCGATCGATCAGAACAGCCCGCCTCGATGCGGGCTGTTTTCGTTTTCGGTCCCGGCAATACGCCTGCGTGTGCAAATGTTTGCCCAGACTGCACGGCTGGCATAGTCTTCCGGCATGAACCCAGGCCCCACTGCCCAGGCGACCGTCGTGACGTCTCCGTCTTCCGACCAGGCCATCCCCGACTACGTCCTGCATCTCGAGCGCGCGGCCAGCTACCTGCCCAAGGAGCAGCTGCCGATCCTGCGCCGTGCCTGGGAAGTGGGCGCCAGCGCGCATGCCGGGCAGACCCGCAAGTCGGGCGAGCCCTACATCACCCACCCGGTGGCGGTGGCTGGCGTGCTGGCCGAGCTTGGCCTGGACATGGAATCGCTGATCGCCGCAATCCTGCACGACACCATTGAAGATACGCCGCTGACGCGCGAAGAACTGGCGTCGGAGTTCGGCGAGGCGGTGGCCGAGCTGGTCGATGGCGTCACCAAGCTGGACAAGCTCAAGTTCCGCGACCGCCAGGAAGCGGCGGCAGAAAGTTTCCGCAAGATGCTGCTGGCGATGTCGCGCGACCTGCGCGTGATCATGATCAAGCTGGCCGACCGCCTGCACAACATGCGCACGCTCGGCGCACAGAGCACCGAGGCGCGCGGCCGCATCGCGCGCGAGACGCTGGAGATCTACGCACCCATCGCGCAGCGGCTGGGCATGAGCCTGATCAAGTCCGAATTGCAGAATCTGGGCTTCCGCGCGTTGTATCCGTGGCGCCACGCCATCATCGAAAAGCACATCCGCAGCCAGCCGGTGGTGCGGCGCGAATCGATGGCGCAGGTGGAAGTGCAGCTGTCCCAGCGGCTGGCCAAGGAAGGGCTGGAGCATCGGCTGGTCAGCCGCATCAAGACGCCCTGGAGCATCTATTCCAAGATGCACGAAGAGAACAAGTCCTTCGACCAGGTGATGGACGTGTTCGGCTTTCGCCTGGTGGTGCGCACGGTGGCTGATTGCTATCACGCGCTGGGCGCGGTGCATGCCAGCTTCAAGCCGCTGGACGGGCGCTTCCGCGATTTCATCGCAATCCCCAAGGCCAATGGCTACCAGTCGCTGCACACCGTGTTGTTCGGACCATACGGCTCGCCGATCGAAGTGCAGATCCGCACCGAAGAGATGGACCTGATCGCCGAACGCGGCGTAGCGGCGCACTGGACCTACAAGGTCGGCTCGGCCTCGCCCAACAGCGCGCAGAGTCGTGCGCACGACTGGATCGTGGAACTGATCGATTCGCAGCGCGCCGCCGGCTCGTCGCTGGAATTCCTGGACAACGTCAAGGTCGACCTGTTCCCGGACGAGGTCTATCTGTTCACGCCCAAGGGCAAGATCCTGGCATTGCCGCGCAATTCCACCGCGCTGGATTTTGCCTACGCGGTGCATACCGACGTGGGTAATCGCGCCGTGGCCTCGCGCGTGGACAAGAAGCTGGTGCCGTTGCGCACCAAGCTGGTCAGCGGGCAGGCGGTGGAGATCATCACCGCCCGCTCGGCCACGCCCAAACCGCAGTGGCTGGAATTTGTGGTCAGCAGCAAGGCGCGCACCGCCATCCGGCATCAGCTCAAGCAACTCGAGCACGAAGATGCCGTGCAGTTGGGCCACCGTATGCTGGACCGCGCGCTGGAAGCAATGGACTCTTCGCTGGAACGGCTGCCCAAGGGCCGCCTGGACGCCTTCCTTGCCGAGCACCGCTACCCGCGTCTGGAAGCGCTGCTGGCCGATGTGGCGCTTGGCAACTGGATGCCCAATCAGGCCGCGCAGGCGTTGATGGCTTACGCAGAACTGCGTGGCGGTGGTCTGTCCAAGCATTCGCACGAGAAGATCCTGATCGACGGCAGCGAGCGCGGCGTGATCAGTTTCGCCAATTGCTGCCAGCCGATTCCCGGCGACGAAATCATGGGCTATCACACCGCAGGCAAGGGCATCGTGGTGCACCGCCTGGACTGCCCGAACCTGGCGGAACTGCGCAAATCGCCCGAACGGTGGGTGCCGATCGACTGGGACTCCAACGTGACCGGCGACTACGACACCGCGCTGGTGGTCGAAGTGGAAAACCGCACCGGCGTGCTGGCGCAGCTGGCCGCAGCCATCGCGCAGAGTCAGTCCAATATCGAGCGCGTGGACTATCTGGACCGCGACTTCAACGCAGCCGTGCTGCGCTTCAACATCCAGGTGCGCGACCGCCGCCACCTGGCCGAGGTGATGCGCCGGCTACGGCGTCTGCACGTGGTGCAGAGCGTCGGACGCCAGTAGCGCCTGGCGCGCTCGCGCAACAGTCGAGCAAATCCGCACAAAGGCCTAAACTGCGGCAACCCTTTGCAGTGGAGTGTCCATGTCCCAGATCATCCATACCGACCAGGCGCCCGCCGCCATCGGCCCGTATTCGCAGGCCGTGCGTGCCGGCAACACCGTGTATTTCTCCGGGCAGATCCCGCTGGACCCGGCCACCGGCGAGATCGTGCCGGGCGACATCGGTGCGCAAGCACGCCGTGCATTCGACAACCTCAAGGCAGTGGCCGAAGCGGCCGGCGGCTCGCTCGACAAGATCGTGCGTCTGGGTCTGTATCTGACCGACCTGGGGCAGTTCGCTGCAGTCAACGCGGTGATGCAGGAGTATTTCCAGGCACCGTTCCCGGCGCGTTCGACCATCGAAGTCTCCGGTCTGCCCAAGGGCGCCGGCTTCGAAGTCGATGCAGTAATGGTGATCGAGTGATCCTGCGCCGCTGATCGGCCGTGTCGCGCACGCGCGTCGTCACACCGAGCCTGGCCGTCGCCGGCCAGGCTCGGCTGTCCAGCCTGCCCGGTGTTGGCCCGAAAGTGGCCGACAAGTTCGCTGCGCGCGGCATCCTGAGCGTGCAGGACCTGTGGCTGCATCTGCCGCTGCGTTACGAAGACCGCACGCGCTTGACCACCATCGCGCAGCTGCAAGGTGGCGTGCCGGCGCAGGTCGAAGGACGCGTGGAGGCTGTGGAGCGCGGCTTCCGCTTCCGGCCGGTGCTGCGCGTGGCAGTGTCCGACGCTTCGCACGGGACGCTGGTGCTGCGCTTCTTTCATTTTCGTGCGGCGCAGGTCGCGCAGTTCGCCGTCGGTACGCGGCTGCGGGTGTTCGGCACACCCAAGCCCGGCCAGCACGGCTGGGAGATCGTGCACCCCAGTTACCGCGTGCTCGCACCGGACGAAGATGCCGGGTTGGGCGACAGTCTGGATCCGGTGTATCCGGTGCTCGAAGGCGTTGGCCCGGCGACGTTGCGCAAGCTCATCGGCCAGGCGCTGGAGCGCCTGCCGCCCGAAAGTGCGCTGGAATTGTTGCCACCGCACTGGCTGCAGGACGAGCGATTGCCCTCATTGCGCGCGGCTTTGCTCACCATGCATCGCCCGCCGGTTGGCACTGATCCACAGCAACTGCTCGCCGGAGGCCACCCGGCCCAGCAGCGCCTGGCAATCGAGGAATTGCTGGCGCACCAGCTCAGCCTGCGCCGGCAACGCATCGCGTTGCAGCGTCTGCACGCGCCCAGCCTGCCCGGCAACGGCACGTTGGTGCAGCAATTGTGCAAGGCGCTGCCGTTCCAGCTGACCGACGCGCAACAACGCGTGTTCGAACAGATTGCGCATGACCTTGCGCAACCCTCACCGATGCTGCGGCTGGTACAGGGCGATGTCGGCAGCGGCAAGACCGTGGTCGCGGCGCTGGCGGCCATGTTGGCGGTGGAGCAGGGCAAGCAGGTCGCACTTGCCGCGCCCACCGAATTGCTGGCCGAGCAGCACCTCACCAATCTGCGCGGCTGGTTGGAACCGTTGGGCATCCGCATCGTCTGGCTGGCAGGCAAGGTCACCGGCAAGGCGCGCGCTGCAGTGATGGCCGAGGTCGCCTCCGGTCAGGCGCAGGTCGTGGTCGGCACGCATGCGTTGATGCAGGAGGCGGTGGTCTTCCACGACCTGGCGTTGGCCATTATCGACGAGCAACACCGCTTCGGCGTGCATCAGCGCCTTGCGTTGCGCGACAAGGGAGCGGCGGCGGGCAGCGTGCCGCATCAACTGGTGATGACCGCCACGCCCATTCCGCGCACGTTGGCGATGTCGGCTTACGCAGATCTGGATGTTTCGGCCATCGACGAATTGCCGCCCGGCCGCACGCCGGTGCAGACGATCGTGCTGAGCGCGGAGCGCCGGCCCGAATTGGTCGAACGCATTCGCGCCGCCTGCGCCGAAGGACGGCAGGCATATTGGGTGTGCACCCTGATCGAAGAAAGCGAAGAACCCGAGAAAGGCGCGCAAGGCCAGCAAGGCGGTCCGCCGCGCATCGAAGCGCAGGCCGCCGAAGTCACCTTCGAGGCCTTGTCGGCGCAGTTGCCGGGCGTGCGGGTGGCGCTGGTGCACGGCCGCATGAAGCCGGCCGAAAAGCAGAAGGCCATGCTGGATTTCAAGCAGGGCCGCAGCGACCTGCTGGTGGCCACCACCGTGATCGAAGTCGGCGTGGACGTGCCTAACGCCTCGTTGATGATCATCGAAAATGCCGAGCGGCTGGGCCTGGCCCAATTGCATCAGTTGCGCGGTCGGGTCGGGCGTGGCGCAGCCGCCTCAAGTTGCGTGCTGCTGTACCAGGCGCCGTTGTCGATGATGGCGCGGCAGCGTCTGGAAACCATGCGCCAGACCAACGACGGTTTCGTGATCGCGGAGAAGGATCTGGAGTTGCGTGGCCCGGGCGAATTGCTTGGCACCCGGCAAACCGGCCTGGCCAGTTTCCGCATCGCCGATCTGGCACGCGACGCCGGGCTGTTGCCGCGCGTGCAGGTACTGGCCGAGCGGCTGCTGGACGAGGCGCCGGAAGTCGCCGACCGCGTGGTCGAACGCTGGATCGGCGGCGCGGTGCGGTATGCGGCCGCTTGAGCGGCCGGGAGTCGGGAATCGGGATTAGGGAATCGTCAAAGCGGGATTGCTGCGACACGGGCGTCGTTGATTCGCGTGGCCGGCCGATCCTTGCGAAGATGCGGCAACGAATCCCGAATGCCCAATCCCGAATCCCATGACTGACAAGATACCGCTGCTGATCGACACCGACCCTGGCGTGGACGACGCCTTGGCGCTGCTGATGGCCTTCAACGACACCCGCCATGAGGTGGTCGGCCTGACCATCGCCGCCGGCAACGTGGGCTTGGAGCACACCGTGCGCAACGCCTTGAAGGTCTGCGAGATTGCTGGCCGTACCGATGTGCCGGTCTACGCCGGCTGCCCGCAGCCGTTGCTGCACCCGTCGGTGGATGCGGCGCACGTGCACGGTCTCGACGGATTCGGCGATGTGGGCCTGGCACCGGCCAAGCGCACTGCCGAGGCCGAACACGCCGCGCTCGCCATCCTGCGTCTGTCGCACGAACACGCCGGCAAGCTGCTGCTGGTGGCGCTCGGTCCATTGACCAATCTTGCCCTGGCGCTCACCCTGGACCCGACCCTGCCGCAGCGCGTGGCGCGGCTGGTGGTGATGGGCGGGGCGTTGACCGGGCACGGCAATATCACCGCTGCGGCCGAGTTCAATATCGGGTTCGACCCGGAAGCGGCGCATATCGTGTTCGGCGGTTTTCCGCAGTTCGACGTGGCCGACTGGGAAGCCACCATCGCGCACGGCCTGCTGCACCGGGATGTGGAGCAATGGCTGGCGGCCGATTCTGGCCGCGCCCGGTTCTACGAGGAAATCTCGCGCAAGACCCGGCTGTGGTCCGAAGACAGCCGCGGCGAGTACTGGTATGCCGCCGACGCGCTGGCGATGGCGTTCGCACTGCACCCGGAAGGCGCCCAGCGGCTGGAGCAGCGCCCGGTCCATATCGAACTGTCCGGTGCGCATACCCGTGGCATGACCCTAGTGGACTGGAACCGGCAGGGCGGGGCGCCCGACAATGCCAATCTGCTGCTGGCCTATGACATCCAGCAGTTCTACGCGCTGGTCGGGGCCGCCCTGGCGGCGAACTGAGGCGACCTTGCGCCGGCTGCCTGGGCGCAGCTATAATGCCCGGCTTATCCAGGCAGCCCGGCGCCAAGTCCATGAAAGATAACGTTCATCCCAACTACAAAGACGTCGTCTTTCACGACGTGACGTCCGATTTCAAGATTCTGACCCGTTCCACCATGACCTCGAAAGAGACCGTGAAGTGGGAAGACGGCCAGGAGTATCCGCTGATCAAGGTGGAAATTTCCTCGTCCTCGCACCCGTTCTATACCGGCAAGCACAAGGTGATCGACACCGGCGGCCGGATCGACAAGTTCCAGAAGCGCTACGCGCGCTGAACTTGCAGGACGGGCTGTACCGGCAGCGGCCGCGCATTGCGCGGCCGTTGTTTTTTGGGGCGCTGAACGCTTCGCCTGTATGCCTGGCGCGATGCGTCTACGACTTCTGTCCAAGCGACGGCCAAAATGCTGCTGTGCGATAATGGTCTGATCCGAGGCGATGCCTTGGACTTCCATCACGTGCCTGCCCATGTGGGATCAGGCGCCTTCCACTGAAGGAGCGTACACAGTGTCCGATCTTGATCAGGTCACGCTCAACGCCGGCGACAAGTCGGTCGTTCTGCCGGTTCTCAAGCCCACGCTTGGCAATGATTGCGTCGATATCTCAAAGCTGACCAAAGAAACCGGTCTGTTCACCTACGACTCGGGCTTCACCGCCACCGCCAGCTGCAAGTCGGCCATCACCTACATCGATGGCGACAATGGCGTGTTGCTGTATCGCGGTTACCCGATCGAGCAGCTGGCCGAAAAGTCCAGCTTCCTTGAGGTCTCGTACCTGCTGATGAACGGCGAACTGCCGACGGCGGACGAATTCAAGAAGTTCGACCACGAAGTGACGCATCACACGATGATGCACGAGTCGCTGAAGAACTTCCTCGGCGGTTTCCGTCACGACGCGCACCCGATGGCCATGCTGGCCGGCTCGGTCGCCTCGCTGTCGGCGTTCTACCACGACACCCTGGACCTCAACGATCCGGAGCAGCGCCGTCAGGCCGCCATCCGTTTGATCGCCAAGGTGCCAACCCTGGCGGCTGCGGCGTACCGTTATTCGATCGGCTGGCCGATCCGCTACCCACGCAATAACCTGAACTACGTCGACCGCTTCCTGCACATGATGTTCGAAGTGCCGAGCGAGCCGCTGGAGATCAATCCGGTCGTTGCCAAGGCCCTGGATCTGCTGTTCATCCTGCACGCCGACCACGAGCAGAACGCCTCGACCTCGACCGTGCGTCTGGTCGGCTCGACCGGTGCCAATCCGTATGCCTCGGTCGCCGCGGGTATCACCGCGCTGTGGGGTCCGGCACACGGTGGCGCAAACGAAGCCGTGCTGAAGATGCTCGAAGAGATCGGCACCGCCGACAACGTCGAATCGGCCGTGGCCAAGGCCAAGGACAAGAATTCCTCGTTCCGTCTGATGGGCTTCGGTCACCGCGTCTACAAGAACTTCGACCCGCGCGCCAAGATCATCCGCGAGATGACCCACAAGGTGCTGGGCGAGCTGGGCGTCAACGACCCGCTGCTGGAAGTGGCGCTGAAGCTGGAAGAAGCCGCGCTGAAGGACGACTATTTCGTGCAGCGCAAGCTGTACCCGAACGTCGACTTCTACTCGGGCATCATCTACAAGGCGCTCAACATCCCGGTGGAAATGTTCACCGTGATGTTCGCCATCGCACGCACCGCAGGTTGGGTGTCGCATTGGCTGGAGCAGCAGGTCGACCCGGAAATGAAGATCGGCCGTCCGCGCCAGATCTATACCGGTTACGACAAGCGCGATTACACCGACAGCGCCAAGCGCTGATCGGTCCACGCGTACCTGCGTAAACAAACGCCCCGCAGTGCGGGGCGTTTGCATTTGGATGGTTGCGCGGCAGTCGCCTTCCAGCACAGCGTGCTGCTGTCGTGGCGATTGGTAACCGGCGACCAGCGGCGCATGGCACGACGGTTCGTCCGGCTGTGGCTGGGCCGAATAAACGACCGCTGCGCAGCGGCGTCGTGACGCCGGTTTAAAGAAGTACAGAGCTCGCCCGCGTAGGGAGGCTCCGCGTCATATGGCCGACTCAGCGCAGCAGCGGTGAGCCGCTGGAACCGTCGCCGTCTGTCAACAACTGTCGCACCTGCGCGGCCGATGCACGCGGCATCGGCTTTTCGTCCAGCTGCGATAGCGGCGCCTGCCGCAGCGCGTTGTAGGGCAGCACGGTGAGATCGAAGGTGAGGTCTTCGGCGCTGAACAGCCACACCGGAAACTCGCCGTTGCGCTCGCGATCCAGGCGCAGCCGGCGCGTGCGCGACTCGGCCGGAATGCGGTGTTCTTCCAGAAACCGCTGCACGGCATCGGCATCGTCGCTGTGCAACTGCAGGTGCACCGGTGCATTGGCGTCGGCGGTGCCGTCCAGCACCGGGCCGGTCAGCCGTGGCTGGAAGGGGCTGAGAAACTCAAGCGCCCGCAACGCGGCTTCGCGACGTTGGCGCAGACGCGCACCGTGCGCAGGTCCGGCGAACAGGCGTTGGTACTCGCGCAACGCATCTTCGATCTCGCGATTGCGTGGCAGCGACGCATCGTCATGAATGCCGAGCCGGCTGGCAGCCTTGAGCTTGGCTTGATGGAAATCACGGATGCCGCCTTCGGCCATCAGGCGTGCGGCTTCGTGCGCCAGACGATGGCGACGTTCCCGGGTTCGTGTATCGGCGTGCGCGCGTGCGTGATGCATGACCGGGCTCCCCTAATGAACCTGATCTGGACTCTACAACAGCTGCATGAAGACATGGCGAATGCGTCATGTCATTGCAAAGGAACGATCACGCAGCGGTGACCGGGCGATGGTCCAGGTGCGGGTATGCACGGGCAAGGCGCAATGCGCGTGCGATATCCGTGGCGGGCAGGTGAGCGCTGCGCCGACCCGGCAACGATGCCGCCAGCGATCCATCAGGCCGGCAATGGCTGGCGCTTATCCAACGGGGGCCAACAAATTGGGGAACCGAACAGCCTCGCCGCTTTCGATTCCCCAATCCCGATTCCTCAGAAAATGTCGAACGCCTTTTCGTCCTGCTGTTCCTGCAGGCCGTAGTCGTAATCCTGCAGGCGGTCCAGATCTTCGTTCTTGACCCATTCGATGGCGCCATTGATGGTGGCCTGGGTCATGCCATCGGGCGGATCGTTGGCGGCGATCGGCTTGTCCTTGAGCGCTACGCGCATGTAGTCGATCCAGATCGGCAGCGCCGCCTTGCCGCCGTATTCGCGATAGCCGAGCGAGCGGAAGTCGTCGCGGCCCACCCATACGGTGGTGACGTAGGGGCCGCCAAAGCCGGAGAACCACGCGTCGCGGTGCTCGTTGGTGGAGCCGGTCTTTCCACCCACGTCCTCGCGGCCGAGGACCTTGGCCGCGGTGCCGGTGCCGCGCTGGACCACGTCGCGCATCATCGACACCAGCTGGTAGGCGGTGCGCTCGTCGATTGCGCGCGGCGCGATCTTGGTCTGCGCGGTTGCCGCAGGGGCGGTCTGCGCCGGCGTCGGCGTGGCCGTGGCCGGCGCGGCAGGCGGTGTTTCCGGTGCCTGCGCGCCGAAGTTGAAGCCATCGACGACCTGGCTCACGGGCGCCACATTGCCGCCTTGCAGGGCGCAGGTGCGGCAGGCTACGGCCGGCACTTCCTTGAAGATGACATTGCCCTCGCGGTCTTTGACCTCATCCACGATCCAGGTGTCCACCCGCGAGCCGCCATTGGCGAACACCGCATAGCCGCGTGCCACAGACAGCGGCGTGAGCGAAGCGGTGCCCAGCGACATCGACAGGTTCGGCGGCAATTCGGCCTCCTGGAAACCGAATTGACTGATGTATTTGCGTGCGAAATCGACGCTGATCGCGTCCAGCAGGCGCACCGACACCAGGTTGCGCGACTGCACCAGCGCTTCGCGCAGGCGCATCGGCCCGCGGAAGCCGCCTCCATCGTTCTGCGGCGACCAGGTCTTGCCACGCCGGTCGCGGAACACCACCGGCGCGTCCAGCACGATCGAGGCCGGGTTGAAGCCCTTTTCGAATGCGGCTGCATAGACGAACGGCTTGAAGCTCGACCCTGGCTGGCGGCGTGCCTGGGTGGCGCGGTTGAACTTGTTCCCCGCAAAGCTGAAGCCGCCCACCAGCGCACGCAGGGCGCCGCTATTGGCGTCCAGCGAAACCAATGCCGCCTGGCCGCGCGGCAACTGGTCGATGATCCACTCGCCGTCCTTTTCGCCGGCGCGAATGCGGGTCAGGTCGCCGCGGGTCAGCAGCTTGGCCGGGGTCTTGCCGGTCCAGCGGCTGGCACTGGCGGGCAGGGTCAGTTCGGTCTTGTCGCTCAGCACGACCGTGACCCCGCCATCGGGATTGGTGCGCGCCACGATCACCGCACGCAGTCCGCCCTGGGTGAACGCGCCTGCCAGGTGCTTGGCCAGTGCAGGCGCGTCCGCATCGGCGGGCACGTCGAAGTGCTGCTCGACGCCATGCCAGCCATGGCGATGATCGTAGACCCGCAAGCCGTCGGCGACTGCCACATCCGCACCAGTCTGCAGGGTCGCATCGATGGTCGTGGTGACGTGATAGCCCTTGTTGAGCACATCGCCGCCGTACTTGGCGATCATTTCCTGACGTACCAGCTCGGCCACGTAAGGTGCATACACCTCCACCGGCGGCTCATGCGGCTTGGCGTGCATCGGCACGGCCTTGGCGGCGTCGGCCTCGGCCTGGCTGACAAAGCCCAGGTCGGCCATGCGCTGCAGCACGTAATAGTCGCGACGCTCCTGCGCACGCTCAGGGTTGCTGATCGGGTTGCCGCTGGACGGGAACTTGGGGATGCCGGCCAGCGAGGCCATCTCGTCCAGGCTCAATTCGCTCATCTTCTTGCCGTAGTAGTACTCGGCAGCGGCCCCGACGCCGTAGGCGCGGTTGCCGAAGAAACTCTTGTTGAGATACAGCTCGAAGATCTCGTCCTTGCTCAGCTCACTTTCGATCTTGCGCGCCAGCAGGATCTCCGCCAGCTTGCGGGTGTAGCTGTACTCCGAACTCAGGAAGAACTGCCGCGCCACCTGCTGGGTAATGGTCGAACCACCCGGCACGCGCTTGGCATCGGTGGTTGTCAGCAGCCACACCGCGCGGGCAATGCCCTTGTAGTCCACGCCGCCGTGCTCGTAGAAGCGCGCGTCCTCGGTGGCCAGGAAGGCCTGCTTCAGGCGCAGCGGCACGTCCTTCATCTGGATGGGATAACGCCGGGTCTCGCCATAAACCGCCATGAGGCGGCCATCGCTGGAATAGACGTACATCGGCTCCTGCAGCTCGACCTGCTTGAGCGATTGAACGTCCGGCAACTTCGAGGAAATGGCGTAATACAGGCCGCCGGCAGCAATTGCGCCAAGCAGTGCGAGCACGACGATCGTGGCCAGGATCCAGCCCAGCCAACGGCGAATACGGGGCATGTAAGAGAGATTCCGATTGCAGATTTCTTGGTCACAGAGTATAGATGACGCCGAGTTTGGCTGGGGCCGAACTCTGGGGATCGCAGAAGACAGCACTGGGGTCGCGTCGCCGGGTCATTGCCTAGCGCGTGAAGGGCTTGTCAACTGTTAAAATTTGATTATTAATACGAGGGCGCACATGCGTCCAAGTGCCCGTCGGCAGGGGAGTTACCGTGGGGCTTTTACCCAAGAGTCAGTCGCCACTGATTGGTGTCGACATTAGTTCTACTGCCGTGAAGCTCTTGCAGCTATCGCGCAGCGGGAACCGTTTTCGCGTGGAACATTACGCGGTGGAACCATTGCCGCCGAATGCGGTCGTGGAAAAGAACATCGTCGAAGTGGAGGCGGTGGGCGAAGCCATTCGCCGCGCCATCAACCGTTCCGGCAGCAAGGCCAAGAACGCGGCCGCTGCTGTCGCCGGGTCGGCGGTGATCACCAAGTTGATCCCGATGCCGGCCGATCTGGACGATAGCGACCTGGAAGCCCAGGTCGAACTGGAAGCCACCAATTACATTCCGTACCCGATCGAGGAAGTCAATCTCGATTTCGAGGTGCTGGGCCCGATGCCCAACAGCCCGGATATGGTGCAGGTGCTGCTGGCCGCCTCGCGTTCGGAGAATGTGGAACTGCGCCAGTCGGCGCTGGAACTCGGCGGTTTGACCGCCAAGGTCATGGACGTGGAGGCCTTCGCGGTCGAAAACGCCTTCGCCCTGGTCGCCAGCGAATTGCCGGTGGCCGCTGACGCAGTCGTTGCGCTGGTGGATATCGGCGCCACCATGACCACGCTGAGCGTGCTGCGCTCCGGTCGCAGTCTGTATAGCCGCGAGCAGGTGTTCGGCGGCAAGCAGCTCACCGACGAAGTGATGCGCCGTTACGGGCTGACCTATGAGGAGGCTGGCCTTGCCAAGCGTCAGGGTGGCCTGCCGGAAAGTTACGAGGTCGAGGTGCTGGAGCCGTTCAAGGAAGCCACGGTGCAGCAGATCAGCCGTCTGCTGCAGTTCTTCTATGCGGGAAGTGAGTTCAACCGCGTCGACTGCATCGTGCTGGCCGGCGGTTGCGCCGCGCTGGCGCGCCTGCCGGAGATGGTGGAAGAGCAGCTCGGCGTGACCACGGTCGTTGCAAATCCGCTTGCCCAGATGACGCTTGGCCCGAAGGTTCAGGCCCATGCGCTGGCGCTGGATGCGCCTGCATTGATGATCGCCACCGGCCTGGCCCTGAGGAGCTTCGACTGATGGCAAGAATCAATCTATTGCCCTGGCGCGCGGAGCGCCGAAAGGCACGCGAGCGCGAGTTCTATTCGATGCTGGGCTTCGCCGCATTGGGCGGCGTGCTGTTGTCGGCGTTGATCTGGTTCTATTACGACGCGCAAATCAGCGGCCAGACCGAGCGCAATGCGTTTCTGACCACCGAGATCGACAAGGTCAAGGCGCAGAACGAAGAGATCAAGGAACTCGACAAGAAGAAGGACCGCCTGCTTGCCCGCAAGAAGGTGATCGAGGAACTGCAAGCCAACCGCTCGCAGATGGTGCACCTGTTCGATTCGCTGGTGCGCACCATTCCCGATGGCGTGGCGCTGACCAACATCAAGCAGGATGGCGACATCCTCACGCTGGAAGGTCGCTCGCAATCGAATGCGCGGGTCAGTGCATACATGCGCAACCTGGAAAGCTCGGGCTGGATGACCAATCCGGACCTGTCGATCATCGAGGCCAAGAGTCAGGACAAGGCCGGTCAACCTGCCGCGTCGTCGATGGACACCAAGACGCTGCCGTACGTGTTCACGCTCAAGGTCAAGCTGGCCAACCCGAACGAGGCTGACAAGAACGGCACCGCGCCGGGCGCAGCGGATCCGGCTGCGCCGGGCACCGCAGCACCGGGTGCTGCGCCTGCTGGTGCGACGCCTGCTGCTCCGGCAGCGGCGCCTGCACCCGCAACGCCGCCGGCCGCTGCTCCTGCACCGACGCAGGCAGCACCGGCGCCAGCCAATCGGCCGCAGGAGGGGGCGGCGTCATGAGTAAGAAATCATTCAAGCTCAGCGATCTGGATTTCAACAACATCGGTGGTTGGCCGCAGCAGGCGCGCATCGTGTTCTGCGTGGTGGTCGGCTTGTTCATCATGGTGCTGGCCTGGTTCCTGTTGATCAGCAGCAAGCGCGATGAACTGGAAGGCCTGGAAAGCACCGAATCCCAGCTGCGCACCGAGTTCGAGACCCAACAGGGCCGCGCGGTGAACCTGGAGCCGCTCAAGCAGCAGCTCGCGCAGATGGAACAAGTGCTGCAGCAGATGCTGCGTCAGCTGCCCAGCAAGACCGAAATGCCGGATTTGATCATCGACATTTCGCAGACCGCGTTGTCCAGCGGCCTGTCCAACGAGCTGTTCCAGCCTGGTCCGGAATCGCCGAAGGAGTTTTACGCCGAAAAGCCGATCGCTCTGCGCATGGTGGGCAGCTACCACCAGTTTGGTGCCTTCGTCAGCGGTGTGGCCTCGCTGCCGCGCGTGGTGATCCTGACCATGCACGACATCAACCTCAAGCCCAAGGACCCCAAGGCCGGCATCGGCCCGCGCGGTGCGCTGGAGCTGTCCGGAACGGTCAAGACCTATCGTTATCTGGACGACGAGGAAATGGCCGAGCAGGAAAAGGCTGCGGCCAACGCTGCGAAGAAGGGCGGCCAATGACCATGAAATTGCTCAAGATTCTGTCCTGTGTGGCGTTAATTGCAGTATTGCCGGCGTGCACGCGCGGTGTGACCAGCACACCGGGCGATGCGCCGAATCTGGAAGCCTGGGTTGCCGAGGTGCGCGCGCGTCCTGCGCCGCCGCTGGAGCCATTGCCGGTGATGCAGCAGTTCGAGACCTTCGAATATGCAGCGCAGGCGATGCGCGACCCGTTCAGCGATGCCTGGGTCAGCGCGGAAGGTGGCAACGGCACGCGTCCGGATCCGAACCGGCGCAAGGAACCGTTGGAAGCCTTTCCGCTCGACGCCCTCGACATGGTGGGGACCATTGGCGGCGGTTCGGGCCTGATCGCATTGGTGATGGCGCCTGACAAGGTGACCTACCGGGTGCGGCCGGGTGTGTATCTGGGACAGAGCGATGGCCGGGTGACCGGGGTCTACGAAGACCGCATCGAGCTGATTGAACTTGTGCCGGACGGTGCGGGTGGATGGCTTGAACGGCCGGCCGCACTCGCATTGGATGATCAATAAAGTGATAGGGGATAGCACGATGACGTTTTCCAATGCCCAGCGGCTGCGTCCGGTACGACGCCACGCGATCTTCCAGGCCTGCGCGTTGGGGTTCGCGCTGGCACTGGCGAGCGGCAGCGCGTTCGCCGCCGCGGCGCTGACTCAGCCCGCGCAGGATCCGGCCAAGGTCGCTCCGGCGAGCCTGGCGGTATCCAAAATCGATTTCAAGCGCGGCGAAGACGGCGCTGGCCGTCTGATCCTGCAGTTCGACGGCCAGGGCGCCAGCCCGGACCTGCGGACGCAAGGCGACAACGTGCTGGTGGACATCAGCAATGCCAAGCTACCCGCCGAGCTGCAACGCCCGCTCAATGTCACCGACTTCGCCACGCCGGTGCAGCGCGTTGAAGTGAAGCCGTCCGGCTCCGGTTTGCAGCTGGTGCTGTCGACCAAGGGTGCCTTCGACTCGCTGGCCTACCAGACCGGCAACGAATACGTGGTGGAAATCACCCCGCGCAAGGGCCAGCCGGCGGTTGGCGGTGTGAGCCCGGCGGCGGTCACGCAGGCTGCCGCGCAGATCGCTGCGCGCGGCTACAGCGGCCGCCCGGTGACGTTCAACTTCCAGGACGTGCCGGTGCGCACCGTGCTGCAGCTGATCGCCGAGGAGTCCAACCTCAATATCGTCGCTTCCGACACCGTGCAGGGCAACGTCACGCTGCGCCTGATGAACGTGCCGTGGGACCAGGCGCTGGACATCGTGCTGCGTGCCAAGGGCCTGGACAAGCGCCGCGATGGTGGCGTGGTTTGGGTCGCCCCGCAACCGGAGCTGGCCAAGTTCGAGCAGGACAAGGAAGACGCCCGCATCGCGATCGAGAACCGCGAGGACTTGATCACCGATTATGTGCAGATCAATTACCACAATGCGGCGCTTATCTTTAAGGCGCTGACGGAGGCCAAGGGAATCGGTGGTCAGGGCGGCCAAGGTGGCGGCGGAGCAGGCCAGCAGGACAACGGCTTCCTGTCACCACGCGGACGCCTGGTTGCCGATGAGCGCACCAACACCTTGATGATTAGCGATATTCCCAAGAAAGTCGCGCAGATGCGCGAGCTGATTTCGCATATCGACCGTCCCGTCGATCAGGTGCTGATCGAAGGCCGTATCGTGATCGCTACAGATACGTTCGCACGCGATCTGGGGGCACGGTTCGGGCTTGGTGGTACGCACACCTACGGCGATAACGTTGCCACCATCGGCAATACCGTCAGTGGCGGTGGAACTGCTGCTGGTCGAGGTCTGAACGTGAATTTGCCGACCGGCGCTTTCACCAGTGGCGCATCAGCACCGAGCCTCGCTTATACGCTCCTGGGTTCCAATTTCAATCTGGATCTTGAATTGTCTGCACTTCAGCAAGAAGGGCGCGGTGAGGTGATCTCCAACCCTCGTATTGTGACCTCCAATCAGCGCGAAGGTGTTATCAAGCAAGGCCGCGAGATCGGTTATGTGACCATCACCGGTGGCACGGCTGGTCAAGCTGCAACGCCCAACGTCCAGTTTAAGGAAGTGCTGCTGGAGCTCAAGGTGACCCCGACAATCACCAACGATAATCGCGTCTTTCTTAATATGAATGTCAAGAAAGACGAAGTTGACCAGCTGATCGAGCTGCCCAACTACGGCACGGTGCCGTCGATCAATCGTCGCGAGATCAATACGGCCGTGCTTGTGGATGATGGTCAGACGGTCGTCATTGGCGGCGTGTACGAGTTCACCGATCGCGCAAGTGTCAACAAAGTCCCGTTCCTGGGCGACGTGCCGTTCCTTGGCAATCTGTTCAAGAGCCGTGGCCGCCAAAAGAACAAGGCGGAGTTGCTGGTCTTCATTACACCCAAGGTACTGCGAGTGGCTTCTGCCGTGCATTGATCCGTACGCACCTGGGTACTGCAGAGGGCCAGACATGTCCATGGACATGCCTGGCCTTTCTCATTTTGCCAGCCAGCCAGCATGAACTCGATCACTCACTGAACATCCCAACGCCGCCAATTGAACCAATCGCGTTCGAATCGGTCACACTGGACCTATGAACGCACCGCCACTGCTCCCTCCCGAAGCCGTTGCCGCGCCCGCCGAGGACCGGCTGCACCGTCAATTCACCTCGCTGCGCGAATCGCTTGCGCAGCGCATCATTGGCCAGGCAGCGCTCGTGGAGCGGCTGTTGATTGCCTTGCTGGCCGATGGCCATCTGCTCGTCGAGGGCGCGCCCGGGTTGGCCAAGACCACCGCGATCCGTGCGCTGGCTTCGAGGCTGGAAGCGGATTTTGCACGGGTGCAGTTCACCCCGGACCTGCTGCCTGCCGATCTGACCGGTACCGAAATCTGGCGGCCGCAGGACAGCCGGTTCGAGTTCATGCCCGGGCCGATCTTCCACCCGATCCTGCTGGCCGACGAAATCAACCGCGCACCAGCCAAGGTGCAATCTGCGCTGCTGGAAGCGATGGGCGAGCGGCAGGTGACGGTCGGCCGGCATACCTATGCGCTGCCGCAGTTGTTCCTGGTGATGGCGACGCAGAATCCGATCGAGCAGGAGGGTACGTTCCCGCTGCCCGAAGCGCAGTTGGATCGCTTTCTGATGCATGTGCGTATCGGCTATCCCCTGGCTGACGCCGAGGCAGAAATCCTGCGCCTGGCACGCGAGTCCGCCCGCGACACGCTGGAAAAGCACGAGACCGTACCCGACAAGATTCCATTGGAAGATGTCTTCGCCGCGCGCCGTGTGGTGCTTGACGTGCATCTGGCACCGCAGCTGGAACGCTATCTGATCGAAATCGTGCTGGCCTCGCGCGATGCCAAGCGTTACGACCCGGCATTGGCACGGAGGATCGCCTGGGGCGCCAGCCCGCGTGGCTCGATCGCACTGGAACGGTGCGCGCGCGCACGGGCGTGGCTGGCCGGGCGCGACTACGTGACGCCGGACGATATCCGCGCCATTGCCCCGGACGTACTGCGGCATCGCGTCCTACCCAGCTACGAGGCCACCGCCGAGGGTTGGGACGGCGAACGCCTGATCGCTGCACTGCTCGAAAAGATTCCGCTGCCCTGATCGGGCAGCGTCGCTGAGGTATGCCGCACTCTCGCCAGACACCGATGTCTTCGATGCCGTTCTCGTCCCCTGAAGCCGCCACCTCGCCAGTCGCTGGCGATGGAGTGCGCCCAGCGCTTGCAGAACTGATTGCGCTGCGCGGTACTGCAATCCATCGCGGTCAACCGGGACGTGGCCGGCACGGGGTGGTGGGGCCGGTGCCGGCCGCCACGCGCGGGCGCGGCATGGAATATGCCGAGTCGCGTGAGTACGTGGCTGGCGATGATGCGCGGCATATCGATTGGCGCGTGACCGCGCGAACCGGGCGAGCGCACACCAAATTGTTTCAGGCTGAGCGCGAGCGTTTGAGCCTGATCGTGGCCGATACCTCGCCTGCGCTCTTCTTCGGTACGCGCGTGCGCTACAAATCGGTGCAGGCCGCACGCGCCGGCGCGGTCGCCGCATGGCTGGCGCAGCGCCAGGGCGATCGTATTGCAGCCTTGCGCGGCACCGCGAGCGAGGCGCCGATTGCGCCGCGGTCCGGTCAGCGTGGTGTGCTGCCGGTGTTGGATGCCTTGGCGCGTTGGTATGCCCAGCCGCCGTCCGGCGATGCGGGGCTGGAGGTGGCGCTGGATCATGCGGCGCGCCTGTTGCGCCCCGGCGCGCGCCTGACCGTGCTGGCCGATGCGCGCAGCGCCGGCCGGATTTCTGCCACGCGCTGGTCGGGCTTGGCCTTGCATCACGAGGTGGTGGTGATCGTGCTGGTCGATCCGCTGGAACTGGCGCCACCGGCACGTGCAGTCACCTTCGACGTGCGTGGCGAGCGCATCGCGATCGATCTGTCGACCCAGGCCGGACGTGCACGCTGGCAGGCCGAATTCGTCGCGCCGCTGGAGCATTTGGGATCGCTCCTGCAGGCACGCGGCGTGCGCTTGCATCGCCTGTCCACCGACGATGCCAGCGATGCGTGGTTGGGCGGCAGCCCTGCCGCGCGGAGTCGCTGACGATGTCCCCGCAGTCGCTGCCGCTGCGTGATGTGCATCTGCCGCCGTCGCCGTCGTGGTGGCCGCTGGCACCGGGCTGGTGGCTGGTGATCGCGGTTGTCGTGCTGGTGGTGGGGAGCGCATGGGTCTGGTGGTGGCGCCGGCGTCAGTGCCAGCGCCGCTGGCTGGCTGCGTTCGATGCGGAACTAGCGCGCGCCACGACGCCTGCGCAGCGCTTGGCGGCCGTGTCGGTGTTGCTGCGACGTGCGGCGCGGCGCGTCGACCCGCAGGCCGACCGCTTGCAGGGCGAGGCGTGGTTGCAGTTTCTGGATGGGCGCAAGCGCAAGGACCAGGTGTTTTCGCAGGGGCCGGGCCGGGCTGTACTGGAAGGCGGCTTTCAGCGCGCACCCACCATCAGCGATCTGCCTGCGGTAGAAGCGTTGGCGCGGCAGCGCTTTGTGGCGTTGATGCGGGGCCGGCGATGAACTGGTTGCAGTGGTCGCAATGGCAGGATGCGTTGGCGCACTGCGCCTGGCCGTGGGCGTGGTGGCTGATGCCCTTGCCGTTGCTGATGTGGTTCTGGCCCCAACGCCGCGCCGATGCGGCCGCACTCCGCGTGCCATATGCGGAGCAGTTGCAGGCGGTGGCGCAGGCCAAAAGCGCGCCGGTGCTGCGGATGCCGCGTTGGCTGGCGTGGCTGGCTTGGTTTTTGTTGTGTGCCGCGCTGGCACGTCCGCAGCAATTGGGCGAGGTGATTCAACCACCGCGCGAGGCGCGCCAGATGATGTTGGCGGTGGATCTTTCGGGCAGCATGAGCGAGCCCGACATGGTGCTTGGTGGCAAGGTGGTAGACCGGCTCACCGCCGCCAAGGCCGTGCTGTCGGACTTTCTGGATCGGCGCGACGGCGACCGCGTCGGTCTGCTGGTATTCGGCCAACGCGCGTATGCGCTGACACCGTTGACCGCGGATCTGACCTCCGTGCGCGATCAGTTGAGCGACAGCGTGGTGGGCTTGGCCGGGCGCGAAACCGCGATTGGCGATGCGATCGCCTTGTCGGTCAAGCGCCTGCGCGAACAGAAGCAGGGCCAGCGCGTGGTGGTGTTGCTCACCGATGGCGTCAATACCGCTGGCGTGCTCAATCCCCTGAAGGCCGCGGAACTGGCCAAGGCCGAAGGCGTGCGCGTGCATACCATTGCCTTCGGCGGCAGTGGCGGCTATTCCTTGTTCGGGGTACCGATTCCGGCCGGTGGCAACGACGACATCGACGAAGACGGGCTGCGCAAGATCGCCCAGCAGACCGGCGGGCGCTTCTTCCGCGCCCGCGATACCGAGGAGCTTGCCGGCATCTATGCCGAGCTGGATCGGCTGGAACCGGTCAAGGGACTGGGGCCTTCGGTGCAGCCGCGCGTCGAGCGTTACTACTGGCCATTGGGCGCGGCAATCGTCGTTGCCCTGTTGGCCTATATGCTGCCGCGGAGGTGGCAATGGACGCGCTGACCGAGCTGGCGGGGTGGCTGCAGTCGTTACATCTGTTGCGCCCGACGCTGTTGTGGGCGCTGTTGGCGATCGTACCGGCGGCTGCGCTGTGGCACTGGCGTCGCCGCGATGCCGACGTCTGGCGGCAAAGCGTGGATGCGCATCTGTTGCCGAAGCTGTTGGTCTCCGGCGGTCGGCGCGGATGGCTGGGATTCGTGCTGGCTGCGCTGACCTATGCGTTGGCCGTGATTGCGATGAGCGGGCCGAGCTGGCGGCAGACCGAGCGCCCGGTGTTTCAATCGAGCATGCCGCTGGTGGTGGTGCTGGACCTGTCGTCCAGTGCCAACGCAACCGACCTGCCGCCTTCGCGCCTGCTGCAGGCGCGCGCCAAGCTGGCGACGCTGCTGCGCAAACGTGCCGGTGGCGAAGTGGCATTGCTGGTCTATGCAGGCGAGAGCTTCACGGTTGCGCCATTGACCGAAGACAGTGCCAACGTGGCCTTGTTTCTGGATGCGCTGTCGCCGTCGGTCATGCCGGTCGATGGCAAGCGTGCCGACCGGGCGATCGATGCGGCCGCGCAGTTATTGCAGCAGGCCGGCTTCAAGCAAGGCGAGATCCTGCTTGTCAGCGATAGCGCAGATCGCTCCGCCGAAAGTTCGGCGCGGGTGGCACGTTCGCGCGGCTTCAGTGTCTCTGCGCTCGGTGTGGGCGGCGAGCGCGGTGCGGCGTATCGCACGGCCAGCGGTGAAATTGCGCAGGCCAAGCTCGACGAGGGCAGTCTGCGCACCCTGGCCGCGCAGGGGGGCGGGCGCTATGCGCGCATTGCGGCGGACGATGCAGACCTGCGGACGTTGGGCGTGCTCGATCCATCGCAACAGCCGTTGGCCGATGAAACCGCCGAGTCCGATGGCGGCAAGAGCTGGCTCGATGAAGGCTATTGGCTGGTGCTGCCGGTGATGCTGCTGTCCCTGCTGGCGTTTCGTCGCCGCGCGGTGGTGGCCGTGCTGGCGATGGTGTGCGTGCTGGCGATGGTGTGCGTGCTGCCGCTGGCGCAGCCCGCGCACGCGGCCGATGGCACCTTGTGGCAGCGTGCCGATCAGGTGCAACAACAGCGCCTGGATGCCGGGGTGCAGGCGTATCGCAAGGGCGATTTCGCAGCGGCGCAGAAGGCCTTCGAAGCGGTACCGACCGATGAGGGGCTGTACAACCTCGGTAACGCGCTGGCGCGACAAGGCCAGTACGACGCGGCGATCGCGGCCTACGACCGTGCGCTCAAGCAACATCCGAATCAGCAGGACGCCATCGCCAATCGCGCGGCGGTCGATGCGGCGCGCAAGCGCCAGCAGCAGAACAATAAGGATGGCGAGGGGCAGTCCAAGGACCAGAAGCCATCCGGCCAGGATGGGAAGGGGCAACAGCAGGCGGGCCAGAATCAGCAGGACAAGCAATCCGGCCAGGATGGGCAGAATCAGCACGACAGCAAGAACCAACCCTCTGAGGCGCAGCCGCCACAGGACGGCAGGCCACAAGATGCGCAGGCCAAGAACGGGCAGGGCGAGCAACGCAAGCAGGACACGCCGCCGCAATCTGCCGATGCCAAGGCGCAGCAGCAGGCCGATGAGGCACAGCGTCGCAAGATGCAGCAGGCCATGGCGCAGGCGGGCAACAAGCAGGCCGATGCCAGCGGCAAGCAGGAGGCCGCCGTCGCGGGCGAGACGCCGGAACAACGCGAGCAACGTCAGGCGGTGGACGCATGGCTGCGGCGGGTGCCGGACGATCCGGGCAGCCTGCTGCGTACCAAATTCAGGCTGGAATACGAACGCAGGCAACGGGACGGACGATGATCGGCAGACAGCATTTACGTCGCGCGGCAATCGGCATGCTGGCCAGCGTGGCACTGTTGGCGTGCGCGCCGGTGGGTGCGGTCACGCGCGCGTGGCTGGATCGCGACAGCGTCAATGTCGGCGATGTGGCGATGTTGAATATCGAAACCGACCAACGCGGCGTCGACCCGGATTACACGCCGCTGCGCAGCGATTTTTCGCTGGGCGCCAAGAGCGCCAATCAGCAGATGCAGGTGACCAATGGGTCGGTGACGGTGCGTGCCTTGTTCGGCGTGGTACTGACGCCGCGCAGGAGCGGCGAACTCATCGTGCCGGCGATACGCGTGGGCAATGAACGCACCGAACCGCTGCGCCTGCAGGTGGTTGGCGCGGCGAACGATCCCGCGAGCAGCTCCGGCAACGCTGCCGGCGCGCCGAGTGCGGCGCAGGGCAATGAAGAAGCCTTCGTCCAAACCCAGGTGGACGACCCGCAACCCTACGTGCAGCAAAGCGTGGGCGTGGTGGTGCGGTTGTACTTCGCCACCCAACTGGCATCGGGCGAATTGGATCTTGAGGCACCCGATGGGGCATCGATGCAGCGCGTCGGCGACGACGTCAGCTCGGTCAAGGTCGTCAATGGACGCCAATACAATGTGGTGGAGCGGCGCTACCTGCTGGTGCCCGAGCGCAGCGGTCGCCTGCTACTGCCGCCGGCACGTTTCAACGGGCGTTCGGTAGGCGGGTTTTTCGACGATTACTTCGGGCGTGGCAACGGTGAGTTGAGTGCGCGCAGTGCGAGCATTCCGCTGCAGGTGCGCGCGCAACCGGCCAATGCGCCGCAGCCGTGGCTGCCGTTGCGCAGCCTGCAGTTGCGCTACACGACCACGCCTCAGCGGGCGAGAGCCGGTGAGGCGGCCCAATTCGTGGTGGAAGCCAGTGCGCGCGGCGCGACCCAGGCGCAGTTTCCCGAATTGCCCACGCCCAGCGTGCCCGACGCGCAGGTATTCGCCGAGCCGCCGCAATTCGAGGAGCGCTTTGTGGACGGCTCGCCGCAACTGCGACTGACCCGGCGCTATTCGATCGTGCCCAACCGCGCCGGTCCGTTGGTGGTGCCCGGGCTGCAGATGGCATGGTGGGATGTGGGGGCAGGCGCAGCCAAGACCGCGTCACTGCCCGGCCTGACGCTTGATGTGGCGGCAGGTAGCGGTGCGTTTGCGACGCCTGCGCCGGCATCGGCGCCGACTCCGGCACCCGATCAATCGGCGCCGACACCCGATCGCACGCTCACCCTGCAAGCACCATCTCCCGCGCGAACGCCGTGGGGATGGATCGCGGCGGCGATCGGATTTGCGCTTTTGTGGATCGCCACGCTGGTGTGGGCGTTATTGCGTCGGCGCGGTGCTCCGCGCGGTGCATCAGGCGGCAATGAGGGCAACGGCAGCAACGTGCCAGCCCAGGGCAGACGTGCGACCCACGGCGTTGCCGAGTTGCGCCGCGCGCTCGACACCGGCGGCATGGACGAGGTAGCGGCGGTGCTCTGCGGCATGGCCGGCGTTGCCGATATCGATGCAGTGATGGCGGCATTGGCCGACCCGGCGCAGCGTGCAGCCGTGGCGCGCATGCAGCGGGCACGCTGGGGCGGCGACGGCGATGTGACCGGCGCGCGCGCTGCCTTGCGTGAAGCGTTCGCCAAGGGGCCGCGCTGGCGGCATGCAAGTGCGGCCGAACCGGAGGTGCTGGCGCCGCTGTATCCGCCTGCGCCTTGACTGACGGGTTGCTTTGGTGGCGTCCTGGAACGACTGACATATTGGCCGCGCAGTTGCAGCCGGTGTGACGAAGGGTCTGCAACAACGGTACTTCGATTGCTGGTGGGGGATCTGCACACCTAGCAGTGGCTCGTTAGATTTTGTTGGCCGCCATTACTTGCTCTGAGCGGCGACATTGCCTTCCAGCGCGGATAACGCGTCGATTTTGGATGCGCGTGATCTGCAAACTATGGGGCACAGAGCAAGGAGTATTGGCGCTAGGTTAGCCGCAGTGCCCTTGCCCGCCCACCCTCGCCGGACACGCTGCAAGTACGTCCTTGTAAGCTCGGTGGCGGCATCCATGGCGCCAAGGGTCCCGCGACGGTGGGCAAGGACCGGTCAAGTTGGTCGGTGTGCAGAGTTTTCAACAAGCGATCAGCGCTGTCGACACGGCGTATTCGCTCTTCAACGAAACCACCAGCCAACTGTCTAGTGTGGTGTCCTTGCCGATTGCGGGACCGTTGGCGGCATGGACGCTGCCATCGAGCCCCCAGGGATGGGTTTACGGCGTGTCCCGCGAGCGGCGAGGGCAGGCATCGCGCACTCGACAGGCGGGCTCTCGCTTTCAGCCATCTGATTTCATCTGAACGCCGCGACGGCTCGAAATGCCGGCCGTCCTGCTTTGCGCCTAAACAGCAACTCCTACAGCCAACTGCAAAACGCCTGCCTCACCCGACAGCGAGAAGCTCGCCTACCCGCACCAGGCATATAGCAGCACCCGGGTAGGTGGCCGCATCCATGGCGTTTGTTAAGCTCCGGTCTTTGTGTCCACCAAGGCCTGACCAGATGACAGCATCCCCAGCCACGCGCCGCCCGGGCCTGCCCCTGCATTGGAAGATGGGAATTGGCTTTGCCGTTGGCCTGTTGTTGGGCCTGGCTGTCTATTACCTGGCCGGCAGCGACGCTGAGTGGGTGCGCCTGGCGACCAAGTACGTCACCACGCCGTTTTCGCAGGTCTTCCTCAATCTTATCTTCATGCTGATCGTGCCGCTGCTGTTCTCGGCGCTGGTCATGGGCATTTCCGAAATGGGCGACATCCGCGCGCTCGGGCGGGTGGGGTGGCGCACCCTGGGCTATACCGTGGTGCTGTCCGGTGTGGCGGTGTTGCTGGGGCTGGTGCTGGTCAACGTGCTCAAGCCCGGTGCGGGCGTGGACCCGCAACTGGCCAGTCAGCTGATCCAGGAAAATGCCGAGCGCACCCGCGAGATCATTTCCAGCTCCGGCACGCAGCCGCAGGGCATGGACATGCTGCTGTCGATCGTGCCCAGCAACGTGATTGCCGCCGCGTCGAGCAACGGCGCGATTCTGTCGCTGATGTTTTTTGCGGTGATGTTCGGCGTGGGCATGGTGCTGACCGAAGACGAAAAGGTCGCCACATTGCGGCGCGGCATCGAAGGGGTCTTCGAGATTTCGATGACCTTGATCGGGCTGGTGATCCGCCTGGCGCCGTATGCGGTGGCGTGTTTCATGTTCAACCTGGCCGCGCTGTTCGGCTTCGATCTGCTGATTCGTCTGGGCGCCTACGTGGGCGTGGTGGTGTTGGCGCTGGGCCTGCACATGGTGGTCAGTTACGGCATTGCGGTGAAATTCGCCGGACGCTCGCCGCTGGGCTTTTTCCGCCAGACCCAGGAAGCGACGGTGATGGCGTTCTCGACCGCGTCCAGCAACGCAACCCTGCCGACGGCGCTACGCGTGGCCGACGAGATGGGCCTGCCGCCGCGCGTGTCGCGTTTCGTGCTGACCGTGGGCGCCACCGCCAACCAGAACGGCACCGCACTCTTCGAAGGCGTCACGGTGATCTTCCTGGCGCAGTTCTTCAACGTGGACCTGAGCCTGGGCCAGCAGTTCATGGTGATGCTGGTCTGCATCCTGGGCGGGATCGGCACGGCCGGCGTGCCGTCCGGCTCGCTGCCGGTGGTGGCGCTGATCTGCGCGATGGTCGGGGTCAACCCGGTGGGTATCGGCATGATCCTGGGCGTCAACCACTTCCTGGACATGTGCCGCACGGCGCTGAACGTGACCGGGGATCTGGCGCTGACGACCTTGGTGGCCAAGGGCGAAGAGTAGGGATTTGGGAGTCAGGATTGGGGATTCGCTAAAGCGGGCTGTTGCGATCGTGTGGTGCCATCGGGCCTTCCTGGATGAAGGTCAGGTCGCCCGTGCCTTCGCCAATCCCGATTCTCCAATCACCAATCCCGGCCCCCTAACGCTGTGTATGGGAGAATAGGGGCCTCCGCTTCCAGCGGTGTTCCCTCCGCTTCCATAGACGCCCATGACCCAGCCCACCCGCCGCCAGCTGGCCAACGCCATCCGTTTTCTTGCCGCAGACGCGGTCGAAGCCGCCAAGTCCGGTCATCCCGGCATGCCGATGGGCATGGCCGATATCGCCGAAGTGCTGTGGAACGACTTCTACCGGCACAACCCGAACAACCCTCAGTGGTTCAACCGCGACCGTTTCGTGCTCTCCAACGGCCACGGTTCGATGCTGCAGTACGCGCTATTGCACCTGTCCGGTTACGACCTGCCGATCGAGCAGCTCAAGCAGTTCCGCCAGCTGCACAGCAAGACCGCCGGCCACCCCGAGCGCAGCGAAACTCCCGGCGTGGAAACCACCACAGGTCCGCTCGGCCAGGGCTTCGCCAATGCGGTCGGTTTCGCGTTGGCCGAGAAGTTGCTGGCGCAGCGCTACAACCGCCCGGAGCTGGAAATCGTCGATCACCGCACCTGGGTGTTCATGGGCGACGGCTGCCTGATGGAGGGCATTTCGCACGAAGCCGCATCGCTGGCCGGTACCTGGGGCCTGGGCAAGCTGGTGGCGTTCTGGGACAACAACCAGATTTCCATCGACGGCAATACGGCCGGCTGGTTCAGCGACGACACCCCGGCGCGTTTCGAGGCCTATGGCTGGCACGTGATCCGCGATGTGGACGGGCATGACGCCGACAAGATCAAGGCCGCCATCGAGGCGGCGCTGGAAAACACCGACAAGCCCACGCTGATCTGCTGCCGTACCAAGATCGGCTTCGGTGCGCCGACCAAGGCCGGCAAGGAATCCTCGCATGGCGCGCCGCTGGGCAAGGACGAACTGGAAGGCGCACGCAAGGCGTTGGAATGGCCGTACGGCCCGTTCGAAATTCCCGAAGAGATCTACGCCGGCTGGCGTGCCGGCGGTACCGGTACCTTGCGTCAGGCCGAATGGGAACAGCTGTTCGACAAGTATGCCAAGCAGTACGCCAGCGAAGCCGACGAGCTGACCCGTCGCTCGCACGGCGAGTTGCCGGCCGACTTCATCGCCAAGGCCGATGCCTACATCGCCAAGGCGCAGGAAGAGGGCCAGACCATTGCCTCGCGCAAGGCTTCGCAGCTGGCGATCGAAGCGTTTGCGCCGCTGCTGCCGGAGTTGATCGGTGGTTCGGCCGACCTGGCGCATTCCAACCTGACCTTGTGGAAGGCCAGCAAGTCGGTCGCCACCGACGACCCGGATGCCAACTACGTGTACTACGGCGTGCGCGAGTTCGGCATGACCGCCATTGCCAACGGTCTGGCGCTGCATGGCGGGTTCATTCCCTTCGACGCCACCTTCCTGGTGTTCAGCGACTACGCACGCAACGGCGTGCGCATGAGCGCGTTGAACCCGGCGCATGCGATTCATGTGTACACGCATGACTCGATCGGCCTGGGCGAGGACGGCCCGACCCATCAGCCGGTGGAACACCTGGCATCGCTGCGCTACATCCCCAACAACGATGTGTGGCGCCCGGGCGATGCGGTGGAATCGGCAGTGAGCTGGAAGGCGGCCATTACCCGCAAGGACGGCCCGAGCTGCCTGATCTTCAGCCGTCAGAACCTGCAGCATCAGCCGCGCAGCGCCGAGCAGATCAAGTTGATCGAACGCGGTGGTTACGTGCTGGCCGATGCCCAAGACGGTACGCCGGACGTGATCCTGATCGCCACCGGCTCGGAGGTAGGCCTGGCAGTAGAAGCCAAAAAGACGCTGGATGCGGCCGGCCTCAAGACGCGCGTGGTGTCGATGCCGTCGACCGATGTGTTCGACCGCCAGGATGCGGCCTATCGCGAGTCGGTGTTGCCGAATGCCGTGCGCAAGCGCGTGGCGGTGGAAGCGGGCGTGACCGGCTTCTGGCGCAAGTACGTCGGCCTGGATGGCGATGTCGTCGGCATGGATACCTTCGGCGCCTCGGCACCGGCCGATCAGCTGTATGCGTACTTCAAGATCACTGCCGAGCACGTGGTGGCCGCAGCGAAGGCGCTGTAGCGCGCTGATATGAGTCACAAAGACGCCGGCGAAAGCCGGCGTTTTTGTTTGTGGCGGATGTCCCAACGCGCTGCGTTTCGCGCACTCGCGGTGCGATGTCTCCATTTCGAGTGCTGCGTGGCCGGCGGAGGGGGGCGCCCGCATCTCTGGCAACGCCGCATGTCGCGAGAATTTGCGCAATTCGATGCGAGCGCTTCCTGCAGCGGTGGATCGGAGCGCCGCAGTCTTAGGGACGATCGCCATCGCAACAGTACGCAAACCCGCGGCATGCATCATTGCGGCAACCGTGGCGGCCGACGGGTTGCCAGATGCATGTGTAACCGCAATGGCTGCGCGGGAGGGCCTGCACAGGGTGGCGCCAACGCGCGAGGCCATGCCCGCCACGTATGACGGCTGATGGCAGAAGCGGGACAGCTGCGGCCCGTGGACCTGGCGCCGGCGAGCCGATGCGTACGCGGCGGCTCTTGCACGCCATGGTCTCCCACGCGTGATATCGCGACCCGGCAGGGCGTGGAGCCAGGGAGCCAGGGAGCCAGGGAGCCAGCGTTCGCCTTGTGGCGGTCGATACCAACGAGGTGCTACGCGGGCTATTTAAAATGTGAATCATTCCCATTAAAATGATGCGCTGCCGATGGTATGGCGCACCGTTCCTCCCCCTTGTTGCCGGCGCTGCGCCTATGCGGTGCGTACGGCCCGATCCGCCTGCGTTGGAGTCACCCGATGATCCGTAGTACCGAAATGCGTCTTATTTCTGTGGGCGCACGCCGCCACGCCCTGCCCCGCGCACTGTTCGCTGCGCTTTGTACGCTGGCCGCCGGCCAGGTCTTGGCAGAAGCGCCCACCGCCGATGCCGAGGTCACCACACTGGACCGGATGACCGTGCAGGGTGAGCAGGCCAAGGGCTATACGGTGGAGAAAACCTCTGCCGGGACGCGGATGAACCTGGCGCTGCGCGAGATTCCGCAGTCGGTCACCGTGATCACCCGCGAGCGCATGGACGACCAGAACCTGCAGAGCATCACCGACGTGCTCAACAACGTCACCGGTATCTCGGCTTCGCAGAATGACAGCGAACGGTTGGACTTCTATGCACGCGGCTTCTATATCGATAACTACCAATTCGATGGCATCCCGGCCTACATGGAGCAGGCGTGGAGCTACGGCGATTCGGCACTGGACGTAGCGCTGTACGACCGGGTGGAAGTGGTGCGCGGCGCAACCGGTTTATTGACCGGCTCGGGTAATCCGTCGGCCTCGATCAATCTGGTACGCAAGCATGCGCTCAGCCGCGACTTCACCGGCACCGTGTCGGTGGGCGGGGGAGACTTCAACAAGACCCGCAGCGTGGCCGATCTCACCGTGCCGCTGAGTCCCGAAGGCACCGTGCGCGCACGCGTGGCGGGCGTGTATCAGGATGGCGAATCGGACATGGATCGCTACAGCCTGCGCAAGAAGATCGGCTCGGCCATCATCGATGCCGACCTCACCGAGAGCACGCTGTTGAGCGTGGGCTATGAGTACCAGAAAAAGGAATCGGACGATGTCACCTGGGGCGGCTTCCCGCTGTTCTACAGCGATGGCACGCGTACCGACTACAAGCGCTCGTTCAATCCGGCGGCCGACTGGACGTTCTGGGACACGCGCCTGCAGCGCACCTTCGCCAGCCTGCAACAGAGCTTCGACAACGGCTGGACCCTCAAGGCCAATGTGAGCCACGAAAACACCGAAGCGACGAACCACCTGTTCTATCCGTTCTACACCATCTTCGGCTTCGACCGCACCACCGGCGGTGGGGTGGTGCCGTATTCGGGCAACTACCAGACCGAGCGCAAGGCCGACGGCGCCGACGTGTATGCCCAGGGCCCGTTCCAGCTGTTCGGCCGCGAACATCAACTGGTCGCCGGCGCCAGCTACAACCGGCGCGAGTACGTCAATAACGGTACCTTCGACTTCCCCGCACCCCTGGACAGCTACCTGGGCTGGAATGGCGCGTATCCGGAGCCCAACTGGAGCCCGCGCACGGTGCAGAGCGATGGCACCATCAAGCAGAAGGCCGCCTACGTGGCCGCACGCTTTTCGCTGGCCGATCCACTGACGTTGCTGGTGGGCGCGCGCTATACCGATTGGCAGATTGACGGCCGTAACGCCGATGCGACGCAGGGGCTGGTGCCGTTCTCCGACACCCAGACCGAAGTCACTCCATACGCCGGGCTGGTCTACGACATCGACGATGTCTGGTCGACCTATGTCAGCTACACCGAGATCTTCAACCCGCAGACCTTGCGCGATGCCAATGGCGGCTACCTGGATCCGTTGAGCGGCAAGGGCTACGAAGCCGGCGTCAAGGCGGCCTGGTTCGACGACCAGCTCAATGCCTCGCTGGCCCTGTTCCGCATCGAGCAGGACAATCTGGGTGTAGCGACGAGCACGCTGGTGCCGGGCAGCAGCGATTTTGCTTACGTCGCTGCCAATGGTGTGGTCAGCGAAGGCTTCGATTTCGAACTCTCCGGCCGCCTGACTCAGGGCTGGAACGCGACTTTGGGCGCCTCGCATTACACCGCACGCGACGACAGCGGTGCCTCGATCAACACGCAACTGCCGCGCACCACCATCAAGCTGTTCAGTAGCTACACCCCGCAGGACGCGTGGAGCGATCTGACCGTGGGCGGTGGCGTCAACTGGCAGAACCGTACGTACTATGTGGACCCGGTGTATGGCACCTTCCAGCAGAGCCCGTACGCAGTGGTCAGCGCGTTTGCGCGCTATCGCCTGTCGCCGCAGTTTTCGGTGCAGCTCAATATCGACAACCTGCTCGACAAGCGTTATTACGCGCAGTTCAACAATGGCTATGGTGCGTGGGGCGCTTCGCGCAACGGCATGCTGACCTTCAACTACACGTTCTGATCTGAAGCGACATCGGGCGTCTGCAACGCTCGCTGCGATTGCGCCATGGCACGGGCATCTTGCGAAAGATGCTTGTGCTTTTTGGTGTTCCGAGTTTCAGCAGATTGCAGGGAATTGCACTGCCGAACAGGGCCTCTGTCAGCCGCGCTGATTGCGCGATCAGGGCGCGCGGTGCATCGAGACCTCGATTGTCGTGAGGCAGCGTGTCGCGTCATCGAGTCAACATGCATGCGATGCACTAGACATCAGCGCCACACGTGCGCTGCGAAGTCCGCAATGCAAGGGGTTCGCTGTGCATGACTGCCGATCGGCGTAGCGCGCTGCGCCGATGTACCTGCTGCTTATTGCACAAGCGGCTGCAGATACGGTGCCATGACCTCTGCCAACCAGTCGATGAAGGCGCGCAGGCGTTGCGGCAGATGGCGGCGCTGTGCAACAAACGCAGGCCGTAGCGAGGCCCATTTGGGCGACCATCTCACTGCAGGAGCTGGTCCCCGTGCAACACCGGATAGGGATTGAGCGCCTCGCCCTTCCACCATTGTTTTTCCGGCCCCAACCGATGGATCTCGAAGTGCAGATGCGGTGCGGCAGGATTGGCGTTGCCAGTGCTGCCGACATAGCCGATGACCTGGCCTCGCTTGATCGATTGTTTCTCCGCCAGGCCGTCGGCATAGCGCTCCAGGTGCGCGTAGTAATAGCAGTATTTGCCGCCAGGCTCGAACTGGTAAATCGTCAGGCCGCCCCGGTCGCTGGTGAACAGTTTCTCCACCGTGCCGTCGGCAACTGCCACAACCGGTGTGCCGGTAGGAGCGAGGATGTCGATGGCATCGTGCACGCGGCCTTCGCTGCGCGCATCGGTGAAGGTGTCCTGCAACTGGCTGGCGCCGATGCCCTCTACCGGAATCAGCAAGTCGCTGCCCGGTGCCGCAGCGGCAGGCGGCTGCGCTGGCGTTGTTGCGGCAGGCATGCCGGCCGGCGCGGGATCGGACAGTGGTGCTGAGGCAGCCATCGGTGCCGCCGTGGCGGCCGCTGCAGGGGCTGCCATCGGCGCAGCACTCGCTGCGCTGCGATCTGTTGCGATGGGTGCAGCGCTGGATGAGGGTTCTACTTTCGCTTCCGGTGCGGTGCGTTCCAGCCACCAAAAGCCGGCCGCGCCCAGCACGACGCCCACCACCAAGGTCATCAGCAGTTTCATGTCTATTCCTGCATCACCACCGGCACCGACGGGCCGACCACGCTGGCGAGGTTGACCACGTCCCAGTTGGTCAGACGCACACAGCCATGCGATTCGGTCTTGCCGACATGGCCGGGCTCGGGCGTGCCATGCAAGCCGTAATGCGGTTTGGACAGATCGATCCAGACACGGCCGACCGGATTGTTTGGGCCCGCTGGCAAGGTGGCCTTCTGATCGCCCTTTTTCGCATCCCAGAACAGTTTGGGGTTGTACTTGAAAACCGGGTCGCGCGAGATGCCGAGAATTTTCCAACGGCCAATGGGCAGCGGGTCGTGCTTGCTGCCGGAAGACACCGGGAATTGCGCATAGACCTTGCCGTCGGCGTCCAATAGCCGCAGCGTCGAATCGGACTTATCCACCACTAGCTTGGCTGGCTTGGCCAGGGGCGGCACCCCGTCGATGTTGGGTACCTGAATCACGCTGCCGGCCTTGCTCAGATCCACGCCAGGGTTGAGTTGGGCCAGCAGCGCGGGGTCTGCGTGGAAACGTTCGCCCAGCGCTTCGTCGACGGAGGCATAGCCAAGCGCAGTCAGCTTGGCCTGCTCGGCAGGCCCCTTGGGAATGGGTTGGAACGGGCCGGCGACATCGGCGTCGGTAAGCGTGTACTGCACCAGGGCCGGTGTGGTGTCGGCCTGCAGGGCTTGCCAGGTCGCGTCATCCAGCTCGCCGGTGGCCTTGATGTTGTGGGCGGCCTGGAACCCTGACACTGCGCGCTTTTGATTGGAGCCGCGCTCGCCGTCGATCTGGCCCGGCGAAAAATGCGCGCGATCCAGCAACACCTGCGCGTGCAGGTCCGAGCGCGCCCCGGTGGGAACAACCTTGGCCGCGGGAGCTGCGGCCGATGCAGGCGCAGCGGCAGGCGCGGGCTGTTGCGCCTGCGCCAGCGCAGACAAGGAAGTACCCAATGCAAGGGCAAGCAAGCAGGCGCGAGCGTAGGGGCGTGGTGGCATGTGCAGGTCCGAAAGAGGCATGCGCGCACCTTGCCGCAGCCGCCTGCGTTTTCTGCGTGAAATCGCTGCACCGGTACTGACTGGGCAAGCGGCGCGATGCGGCATTGCGGTGGGCATTGCGCGCCGCGCAATCGACTGACGCAGTACACCTGTGATGGAGCCTCACTACCGATACCGATACCGATACCGCGGCGCGATGATGCGGCGGCGCAATCGCGGATCGAGCAATGGCGCTGCGACAGCCGCTGGATAGCAGGTGGCAATCGCCGCAGCGGCGTACTTTCCGTTGAAAGATCACCGCTGCAGCGTGCCGGCCTATGATCAGTACGTGTAGCCCAAGGTCAGCATGTAGGTGCGCCCGGTTTGCACATAGGCACCGTCGGCGCCGGGATCGTAGGCCATGTAGCGCTTGGACTTGCCCTGCGTTTCGTAGAACGTGGCGGCATTGAGCAGGTTCTTTGCCGACACGCCGACATCGAGATGGTGCGGCAAGTGATAGGTCGCATTGAAATCCAGCGACTTCACCGGCTGCAGGTAGTAATTGAGGCGGTCGGTGGTGAGCCCCAGCAGTTGCAGGCCGGTGTAGTTGTAGCTCAGGTCCGTGCGCAGGTGCGTGTCGTCGTAGAACAGATCCAGGTTGTAGATGCGTTCGGGTGCGCGCGGCAGCCAGGTCTTTTCCGGCTGGTCGCTGCGTTTGCTATCTGCCTGGCTGTGCTGCAGCGTAAGGTTGGCGGTGACGCCGAAGTTGCTCCAGAGGCCGGGCAACTGTTGCAGGCGCTTGCTCGCCGCCAACTCCAGCCCATAGAGCTTTGCGGTGCCGCCATTTTGCGGCATGGTCACCGGCACGCCATTTTCGAAGGTCGTGCCGGTTGGCACCAGGCCGCCCAGGGTGCTGTCGTTGCTGGTGGCCGATTGCGAGGTATAGATGAACCCATTGATGCGCTTGTAGTACGTCGAGGCGCTGAGCACGCCGCCCTGATGATCGTAGAACTCGGCAGACAGGTCGGCGTTGTCGGCGGTGCTCGCCTGCAGGTTGGGGTTGGGCTTGGAGATGCCGACCACTTTTTGGGTGTCATCGATCGAATACACCGTCTCGCCGGAAATCAGCCCGAATGCCGGGCGACTGAAACTGCGGCGCAACGACGCGCGATATACGGTGAGATCGTCCGGCCGATAGTTGACGCTGATGCCTGGCAAGACCTTGCCGTAGGTACTGCCGCTGCCGACGAAACTGCCGGTGCTGCCATCGCCGCTGGATTGCCAGGAGTCGGCCGAATACTGGGTCAGTTCGTAACGCACGCCGGGCAGTATGCTCACCTTGCCAAGATGCAGCGCGGCCATCGCATAGCCCGAATAGATCGCTTCGGTGCTGGAGGTGGTGTTGGCGTTGTAGTCGTTGGCGGTATAGATGCCTGCGCCGTTCGGGTCGTCGATGTACTTGTAAGGCAGCGCCTGCGCGCGCATCCAGCCGCGATCGAGCAGCTTGAACGGCCCCGCATAGTGACCATCGAATGCGTTGTACGTGATGCGGCCGGGAATCGCGCTCAGCGGCGGGCCGCCGGCGGTGGGAAACGCGTAATTGGGGCCGCCAAAGTACGGGCCGTTGGTGACGAAGTTGCCATCCTTGTGGAAGAACGGGTGGTCATAGGCGTCGCGCTCGGAGTGATCGGCCGACAGGCCAAGTTTGACGCTGTCCAGCACAGCGCCATCGACCTGGTACGCAATGTCGGTATGCGCGTTGAAGCGGTTATCGTGACTGCCGGCGTCGTGGCCCTGCACCTTCCACAACAGCGAAGAATCCAGGTTGTAAAAGAAGTCCTTCAACGCCGGCGAGCTTGGGCCGATGCTCGGGTAGGTGGGGTCGCTGAGGTCGAAGGCGAAGCTGCCCGGGGTAAACCCATACAGACTGGCCGACACATAATCCGGTCGGCTGCGCGTGCCGCGGCCGAACGAGGTACCGTAGTCCAGGTGCAGCCGGTCGAGCGTGGTCTGCCCGCCCAGTTGCACCGTGGCCAGCGTCTCGTCGATATCGTGGGTATTGAAGTACCCGCCGCGCACCGCCGTGGGCTGGTTGCGATAGGTCTCCAGGCGCGCACTGGACTGGTCCTGCGTGCCGGTGACGCCGTAACTGCCGTAGATGGCACGTGCATACAACGCGCTCGTGTCGCCCTGCCAATCCAGCGACAGGTTGCCGCCATAGCGTTCGATCTGGCTGGCGTAGAGGCTGTACTTGTAGCGGGTGCTGATCAGCGGGCCGACATCGCGCAAATCGGTGGCGGCGGCGAGCGCAGGGTCGGCGGGCACGTATTTGCTGTTGGGCGCAGGGGCCTGCGCCATGTTGTTGTTCTTGCCGTAATAGGCCGAGGCGTAGATGCCGAACGCATCGCCTTCCCCGAACTTCCAGGCCAGCTCTTGCTGGAAGGTGCCGCCGCTGTCCTTGCCACCCAGGTGGTGGGCCAATGCATTGAACTGACCTTGCGCGGTGCTCTTGGCATAGAGGTCTTGGTCGAAATCAAATGCATTGGGGGTGCGCATATCGATCGCGCCGCCGATCGAATCGCCGGGCATGTCGGGCGTCGGCGATTTGGAGACCTGCACCGACTGGATGCCGAATGGCGCCAGCATGTTCAAGGAAATGGCGCGCGTCGAGGAGTCGGTTTCCGGCATGCCAAAGCCGTTGAGCGTGTATGCGTTATAGCTGGCGTCCATGCCGCGGATGCTGACGTAGGCGTTCTCGCCGGTGGTGGCCTGGCCAAGATGCATGTCGCTGTAGGCCGATAATCCCGGCATGTGCGCCACCACATCGGCAATGCCGCCGGAGGGAATCGCATCGATCTGCTGCTTGCTCATCACGCTGTTGACGCTATTGGACAGGCGCTGTTCGTTGAGCGAGCCCGGCGCCGCGGCCTGGGTGGCTTGCACGTTGACCGAGTCCAACGTGGTGGTGGTCATCTCTGCAGCGCACGCCAGCGATGGCGCGCAAAGCGCCGCGGCAATGGCGCAGGTCAAGCGATGGAGGGGGCGGGAAAACTGCATCTTGATGCTCGCGTGATGGGGAAGGGGAGGCTCGCGCCCGGGCAGCGGGCACGGCCATGGATCGCCGACGCTTCCATTGCGACAGGGCTGATGCGTAGGGCCGCTTGTGCGCGTTGCTGCCCTCAGTGGTGCAGGTCGATGCCGTCGCAACCCGGGTCCGGTCGCTGCGGATTGCAACGCGCCACCGCGCCGCCATCGAAGCGCACCACGTAGCCGTTATCGGCCGGCTCGTTGATCGGGAAGTCGGTACTGAGCAATTGCGCGCCGCTGGCCAGCATGGCGTCGCGCCGGGCGGTGTCGTTGTGCTGGGCTTCCTGCAAATCCGCATCGGTGCGTGTACGTACCAGATAGCCCGCCTTGACCAGCTTTTTGATGTCATCGGCAGGGCCGTCGTTGCGTTCGACGAAGGCCGCATCGTCTTCGCCTGGCACCGCATTGGTGAAACACACCCGGCCACGCAGCGATGGGTGGCCGGGCAGATAGCTGGCACCGGCAACGCGTTGGTCGAGCAGAAATACCACCTTGCCGCGCGCCTGGGCCAACGACGGCCAGCCATGCGCGAGCACGCCTGCGTTGAGCGTAGGCGCGCGGCCCCGCACCTGATCGGGGCTGATGTATTCACCGGGCTGGAAGACCGAACGCAGTTCGGCATCCAGTGCATCCATCGCCTTTGCATCGAAGGGTTCGGGTTGTACGGTGGGAAACGTCAACTGGATCGGCGCCTGCTTGGTTTCGAGCAGGATGAAGATGGGCACGTGGCCCGGGTGCTGCTTCGACCAGGTGCGGATTTCCTGCAGGCAGGCAATCAACGGTTGGCAGTTGCTGCGCTGGTCCAGATCCTGCACATGCATGACCTTGAAGCCGGGCCTGTCCATCACTCCGGTGGGCGCGCTTGCCGGTGCGGTCGGCAGACCGGCCTTGGCGATCTGCGCAACGATGGCCGGATGTGCGTAGCGCCCGCCCTGTGCATCGGCGAAGACGTCCAGTTCAAGTTGGCGCACGCCATCGTCAAGTTGCTGCGTCAAGGCGGGATGGCGGTAATCCAGCGCGGCAAACAGTGTCGGGTCCAGTTGCTTCAATAACGCCGCTTCGCTGGGCGCAAAGCCGGCGTGGTAGCTGTTGTGGCTGCCGATGTACTGCAGGTCGGTCAGGCGCGGTGCGGCTTGCGCGACAAGACTGCTCAGCAACAGCACGGCGAAGATGGCGGTGCGCTGCGTCTTGCTTCGCTTTGGGCGCACCAACTTCGTTTTGCGATCGAACCCTGACGTGACAGCAGTAAACACGCGAAAAAGATGCATGCAGCACAGCCGGAAAGCGACGAGGTCGCCATCATCACGGCCCAGTTTGACGCATATCTTTCCGCTGTGTGTCCGTGATGCGTCAGTGCTTGCCGCGGTGCGTTCGAGCCGGTGGCAAATCGCGGCACTGTTTCTTCATGGCGCGGCGGTCTGTCGCAAGGCATGGGTCAGCAGCCGCGCCTGCAGGCGATCACCAAGGCTGTTTGGCGCATCCAGTGCCATGCGTTGCAGGCAGGCAACATCATCGGCACCGGGCGCTTGGCGCGTGAGCAGTGCGCGGGCCACCGTGGCGATCTTTCCGCCAGTGCTGGCAGTTGCGCCCTTGAGCCAGCCCAATGCGGGCAGCAGACGCCGTTCGATCTTCGTGAAGTCGCTGCCGAGCGGGTAATCGGGCAGGCTGCCGTCGCGTCGAAATGGGGCCAGTGCCTGTTCCAGTGCACGTGGTGTGTTGCGCTGCGCGCGTACCGGCAGTGCAGGCGCTGTGCGCAACTTGCGCGACCGTTCCGCCTGGGCAAGCAATTCACCCTGGAAGCGGGCATCGCAGATGGCGGCCATTTCCAGCACGCAGTCCTGGTCGGTCTTGTGGCGTAGATCGGCGATGCCGTATTCGGTGATGTAGAGGTCGCGCAGATGGCGTGGAATGGTGGTGTGGCCGTAGTTCCAGCGCAGGTTGCTGGCGGTGTGTGCGCCAGCCTCGCGGGTGGCGCGCAGCATCAAGGCGCTACGTGCCTGCGGCAGTGCATGCGCCATCGCCACGAAGTTGTACTGCCCGCCGACACCGGACACGATGCGGCCATCTTCCAGCCCGTCGGAGACTGCCGCGCCCAGCGCGGTCGCCATCATGCAGGAGTTGAAGAACCGTGCATCCTTGCGTTTCAAGCGGTTTAATGTCTCGTTGCCGCCGTAGAGCTGATTGATCTCGCTGATGCGGCGCATGCCGATCGCCGCGCGTGTCGGGGCATCCAGATCGCGCAGCCATTGATAGAACGCGGGCGAGCCGAGATAGAACGCGCCATGCAGGAACTCGCCTTCGGCGGCAAGACGTGCGTGATCGGCTATGTCGGCGCTGCCATCGGCAATGCGCTGCATCAGCGGCAGATCGTCGTGCACCTTGCGACGGATCACGCCGCTGTCCACCAATTGCTTGAAGCCTTCGTTGAGCATCTCGCTGCAACCGTACAAGCCGACGGAAAACGGCTCCAGGCCGCCGCTGGCCTGCACGGCCGGGTGGTGTTCCAGTGCCGGATCCAGCGCATGCAGCACACGGCGATAGGTCGCGTTATCGGTATGCCGCAGCACCAGTGCATGGCTCAGTGCATCGGCCAGCGTGCCGATGCCAATCTGCAAGGTGCCGCCATCGCGCACCAGGGCACTGGCATACAAGCCGATGGCGTAGTCGACGCTGCTCACCGCTTGCCGCGGCAAGCCGAACAGCTGTGGGAACGGGCCTGGCAAATCGATGATCAGATCGAAGAATGCGGCATCTACCGCTGCGGTGCCTCCCATCCACGGCAACAGCGGATCGACTTCCGCCACCAGCATCGGGCGCGGCAAGCCGAGTGCCTGCACCGCGTCCAGCGTGATGTCGTTGTTGCACGACAACGACAGCCGCGTGCTGCCCGGTTCGCGCGCCACTTTCTGCACGATCAGGTTGGGCGCGCGTTGCGCCACCGCTGCAGCGGCATGCGTGTAGTTGAGGCTTGTGTAGTCGGCCTGGGCCTGGGTGGAATGCAAGAGCCCGCCGGATTGCATGTAGAACTCTTCCACCTGCACATGCGCGGGCAAGGCATCGCGCAGCATGGCGTCGACATAGGCAAGGCGAGGGAAATCCTCGCCAAAGTGGCGCGCGATGAACGGTGCGGCAAAGCGCGCCTGGAGTCCGGTACCCGGCCTGGGGGGATTGAGCGAGAGCGCCGTGTAGATTGCCAGTGGCCGCGACGGCGTGTCCTTGAGCTGTGCGTAGAGCGCGTTCAACAGACGGTGCGGCTTGCCGATGCCCAGCGGCGCGCCCACGCGCAGCGGGCCGTCGATGCGTTGCAGGATCCGCTCCACGGCGGCGCTCAGGTCGGTGAGGTGCTCGGTCATCCACGCAGAGTAGCCGAGCCGGTCGCGTGCTGCCTGCATCCCGATACTCGTGCGCCATGCTTGGCCGCCATCAATGCGGGCAGGCGTCGGGAGCCCGTTCGATCACTGCTTGACAAGCAAGCTGTTTACGCGCGTAATCGATAAAAATTACGGATGTAATCGCATGCCGATCAGCGACGCCGAAGCGGTGGTGATGCAAGTGCTCTGGGATGGTGCGCCGCGCACCGCAGAAGAAGTGATCGCCGCGTTGGCGCACACCGGCTGGGCCGAGCCCACCATCAAGACCTTGCTGAATCGGCTGCTCACCAAGGGCGCCGTTGCGGCAGAAAAACACGGCCGCAGGTATCACTACGCGCCGCTGCTGGCGCGCGAACAGTGGGTGCAGCAGCAGAGCGAAGGATTGCTGCAGCGGCTGTTCGGCGGGCGCGTTGCACCGCTGGTGGCGCACTTCAGCGAACGCGGGCAACTCAGTGCCTCGGACATCGCAGAATTGAAGCGTCTGCTCAAGGAGTTGGACGATGCACCTTGAGCTGCCATTGCTGTTGCGCGTCACCTTGTATAGCAGTGCCGCATTGGTGGCCTGTCTGGTGCTGCGGCGCGCACTGCGTGGCTGGCTGGGCGCAACAGCGGCGTATGCGATCTGGCTCGCCGTGCCACTTGCCGTATTGGCAGCTGCAATACCAGGGCCGCCGCTCGCGTCAGCGTTGCCGAAGATGCCGGCGATGGTCGCGATGCCGCTCAACCTGCAGGAGGGCGATCACGCATGGGCGGGGACCTTGATGGCCACCTGGCTGGCCGGTGCGGTCGCGATGACCGTAGCGCTCTGGTGGCGACAGCGGCGATTCGTACGCAGCTTGGGCGCGTTGCATGCGCTCAAGGGCGAAGTATGGGCGGCAACGCACGATGTAGGCCTGCCGGTATCGTTGGGACTCTGGCGCCCACGCATCGTGCTGCCGATGGATTTCGATACGCGCTACAGCGCCGCCGAACGCACCTTGATCCTGACGCATGAGCGCCTGCATCTGCGGCGCGGTGATCTGTATGCCAATCTGCTGGCCGCGCTGTTGCTGTGCATCGGCTGGTGGAATCCGTTGATGCATCTGGCATTGCGCGCGTTCCGGCTGGATCAGGAACTGGCGTGCGACGCAGAGGTGCTGACGCGCTATCCGGGCAAGCGCCGCAGTTACGCCACCGCGATGCTCAAGACCCACTGTGGTGCCGGCTGGACGCCGACGGCCTGCCGTTGGAATGCGCCGCATGCGCTCACCCAACGCGTGGCAGCCTTGCTGAAGCCTACGGTGGAGGCGCCCCGCGCGCGATGGAGCCTGCGCGTGGTGGTGGCATTGGCGGTGATGGTCAGTGGCGCCTGCTGGGCCCTCCAACCTGCGCGATTGCATGGAATGCGCGTGCCCGGCGATGCGCTGGATTTTGGCACCATGCAGCCGCCCAGGTATCCGCCTGACGCCGTCGCTGCAGGCCTGGCGGGATTTGTCGAACTGCAGATCGCCGTGAGCCCGACTGGAACACCCGACCATATCGCCATCGTGCGCAGCACGCCGGCAGGCGTGTTCGATCAGACCGTGCTCGACGCAGCACGCCACTGGCGCTTCACACCTGCGCTGGAGGATGGCAAGGCGGTCGCGTCCGAGGTGCGCGTGCCGGTGAAATTCGAACTGGATCCACCAGATGCGGCATCGGCAGTTGCAGATATCCATTCCGGTACCGAAGCTGCTGCAGGCCCACACGCTGCCGACCGGTCCGAACGTGTGGCCAGCTGCGCACCTGCGGGATGCGCCTCACGCGGGGCGTTGCAATGAACCGCTGCCTGATCGGTAGCCTCGCCCTGATGCTGGCCATGAGTAGTTGCGCCACGCGCCAACTGGCCGAGCAGCAACGCAGCCAGCGCGAGGATTCGGTGGATCAACGCATGCTGCCTCCACAGCCGGACGGCGGCGGCGCTGCGGGCGTCCAATCCTATACGCTGGCACCAACGCAACGCTTTCGCATGCCACGCGCGGCGCGCAGCGACGCCCCGGTGCTGCCCCCCGATTCGCCACGCCAGAGCCTGGCGCCCACCACCGTCTGCGCGCATCTCATTCTGAGCGCAGAGGGCACGGTGCAGCGCGTGGATCCGATGTCCGACCGCGACGAATGCGCCGCCGGGCTGCTGCCGGACAACGCCGATCTCATGCAAGCGGTGCGCGCCGCCGCGCTGCGATGGCAGTTCGTTCCGGCGGCGATGTGCACGTATCCATCAGGCGCTGCGCAACCGTCAGTGCCAGACGATTGCACTGGCGCCGCCCAGATCGAGCCGGTACCGGTGACGTTGTCGTTCGCGTTCACCTTCGAGGTGCGGCAAGGCAAGGTGAGCGTGCGGACCGGGAAGGTGGTCCGATAGCTGCTGCAGCCGTTGCGCAGCATGTCCAGTCACCAACAACGCGGCGCCCTCTCATAACGCGTCAACCGCTAACGCCCTATCCCCGCCCACACCGCCTTCAATCCAGCACGTGCACGCTGTCGGCAATGCGCTGCACTTCATCGGGGTTGTGGCTGACGTAGAGCATTGGCAGGCGAATCTCGTCGCGCACGCGCTGCAGGTAAGGAATCAACTCTTCGCGGCGCGCATGATCCAGGGCCGACAACGGTTCGTCGAACAGCAGAATCGCCGGTTGCGCCAACAACGCTCGGCCAATCGCCACGCGCTGCGCTTCGCCGCCAGAGAGGTTGCGCGGCCGGCGTTGCAGCAGCGGTGCGATGCCGAGCAAGGCCACCACATCGTCGAAGCCGAACGGCGCCTTGCCGCGCGCATGCCGGCCGTAGCGCAGGTTGCGCCGCACATCCAGATGCGGAAACAGCCGCGCATCCTGGAACACATAACCAATCCGGCGCTGATGCGTCGGCAGGTCGATGCCTTGCCCGGCGTCGTACAGGCAGCGCCCATCGATGCGGATATGCCCGGCCTGCGGACGCACCAAGCCGGCAATTGCATTGAGCACCGTGGTCTTGCCCGCGCCGGAGGGCCCCACCAGCGCCACGACACGCGCATCGTCGTGGATGCGGATGCGGCGTTCGAAGGCGCCGCGCTGCAGCTGCAGGTCGATATCCAGCATCACGCGTCCTCGCGCGGATGCGGCCGGCGCACCAGCCATTCGGACAGCAGCAGCGCCGCCAGCGAGATCGCCAGCGCCACGCCGGCCAGCCGCCAGATGCCCGATTCCATCCCCGGGACCTGCATCAGCCCGTAGATGGCCGACGACAAGGTCTGCGTTTCGCCAGGGATATTGGACACGAAGGTGATGGTGGCGCCGAACTCGCCAAGCGCCTTGGCGAACGCGAGCACCATGCCGGCGACCAGGCCCGGCCAGGCCAGCGGCAAGGTGATGCTGAAGAACACCCGCCACGGCCCGGCCCCCAGCGTGGCGGCGGCCGCTTCCAGGCGACGATCGGTGGCTTCGATGGACAGACGGATCGCGCGCACCATCAGCGGAAATCCCATGACCGCGCACGCCAACGCCGCGCCGGTCCAGCGGAAGGCGAACTGGATACCGAGATGTTCCAGCAACCAACTGCCCACCGGCCCCTGCGTGCCCAGCACCACCAGCAGCGCATAGCCGGTGATCACTGGCGGCATCACCAGGGGCAGATGCAGCAGCGCGTCCAGCAGGGCCTTGCCGGGGAAGCGGCGGCGCGCCAGCAGCCAGCCGCAGGCAATGCCCGGCGGCAGGCTGGCGAGCGCTGCCACGATCGCGACCTTGAGACTCAAGCCGATCGCGGTCAGCTCTTCCGGGGTGAACATCGACAAACGGTGTGCCTCAATCCTTCAGCGAAAAACCACGGCGCGCAAAGATCGCCTTGGCCGGCTTGCTTCCCAGCCAGCTGACGAATGCGGCGGTGGCGGGGTTGTTGCTGTTCTTCAATGCAGCAACCGGATACACGATGGGGCCATGGCTGTCGTCGGGGAAGGTGGCGATGACGCGCACCTTGGCATCGGCGCGCGCGTCCGAGCCATACACGATGCCCAGCGGCGCTTCGCCACGCGAGACCAGCATCAAAGCCGCACGCACGCTTTCCGATTCGGCAAGCCGGTTGCCGACGCTGTCCCATTGGCCGAGCTTGCGCAGCGCGGCGGCTGCGTACTTGCCGGCCGGCACACTGGCGGTCTGGCCTACGGCCAGGCGTCCGCCCTGCCCAAGCGCCTTGGCAATGGCGCCGGGGGTGCGCAGGTCAACGTGCAGCTTGCTGTTCGCCGGCGCGATCAATACCAGTGTGTTGCCGAGCAGGTTGTGCCGCTGCGCCGGCAGCACCAGCCCACGCTGCTGCAGATAGTCCATCCACTCCAGGTCGGCCGAAAAGAACACGTCCGCCGGCGCGCCCTGTTCGATCTGGCGTGCAAGCGCAGAACTCGCTGCATACGACACGCGCACCGGCGTGCCGGTGGCTTTTTCGTACGCGGCCGCGGCTTCGTCCATCGATTCTTTCAGGCTCGCGGCCGCAAACACCGTCACCGGTGCGGTCTGCGCACTCGCCAGCAGGGGCAACGCCAGCATCAGCACGCACAACGCGCGCTGCCAGAAACCGATCATGCGCATCGAAGGCTCCTCACCAGGACAGGGCCCCGATCATAGCGGCTACGCGATGCGTACCGCGTGGCGAGCCTGCGCGCGCTACAGGACCACTCCGGCGCAACGCCCGGCCTGAAGATTGGTCTGCAGGGCCGGGCGGATTAGCTTGGGCTCGGGCAAGGTGGCATCGCGCGCCTGCCTCTGCGCCACGAAGGTCTCTACGTCCACGCCGTCGCGCACATGGATATTGCTGCGCCGCTGCGCGCCGATACTGGTCTGATGCGCCACCGCGCGCCCGCCCGGGCCATAGTCGTGGCAGACGAACACGCGGGTGCTTTCCGGCAGCGCATACAGGCGCTGGATCGAGGCAAACAGCTGGCGTGCATCGCCGCCGGGAAAATCGCAACGCGCCGTGCCCGCATCCGGCATGAACAACGAGTCGCCAGGAAACAACGCATCGCCGATCAGATACGCAATGCTGTCGCTGGTGTGGCCGGGCACCGCGATGACGCGTGCTTCGATATCGCCAAGCTTGAAGCGCTCGTCGTCGGCAAACAGATGATCGAATTGCGAGCCATCGGCGCGGAAGTCGGCCGGCAATGCGTACTGCGCGGCAAGGGTGCGTTGCACTTGGCAAATACCCTCGCCGATACCGATACGCGCCTGCGGCCAATGCTGCTTCAGCCACTGTGCTGCAGACAGGTGATCGGCATGCGCGTGAGTTTCCAGCAGCCATTGCACCTGCCATCCGTGTTGCTCGATGGCCGCAAGGATGGCCTGCGCCGACTGGCTGCCGACGCCGCCGCTCTCGGCCGCGTAGTCCAGCGCCGGGTCGATCACTGCCGCCGCACCGGTGGCCGCATCGGCGACCACGTAGGTGAAGGTGTTGCTGTCGGCATGAAAGAAGGCAAGCACCTGGGGCTGCATCGGCGTCTCCACGTCAGGGGCCGGCCAGCGCCGCGTTGAGGATGGCGGCAAGCCGGTCACCCGCGATGCGCAGCTGGGTTTCGGCGATCGGGCGATAGGTGGCGATGTAGGTGGCGGGCAACACGTGCGCGCTCGGGTAGACGCCCCGCGTGATGGCGATCTTGCACGAAGCCTGCGCCCATGCCGCAGCCGGCGGCGGCAGCGCCGCAGACCCGGCAGTGGCGGCCGGCAATGCCAGCAAGCGTTGCAGGTACGCATCGTCGCTCAGATGGCGGTCGTTGAGCATGCCGCTGTCCCACAGCGCATGCAGGTTGCTGCCCTTGCCGTCGATCTGCAGCTGGAAGTCGTTACCGCCCTTGTCGTGCGCATAGCCGGCGTGCATGGGCTGATGGATGTCGCCGACGAAATGCACCACGAACTTCAAGGCCTGGCGGCGTACGTCCAACGGCTGGGTGCGATCTGCGAGCAGGGCGGCTTGCTGGTCGAGCGCAGCGATCACGCAGTTGCCGTCCGGGCAGTCGCGCGGTGGCGAGTACGTGCAGTCGTGTTCGCCCAGGTTGACGTAGTGCCACGGCCCGGAGCGCTTGCCCAGGTCAGGGTCGTGCTCGCGCAGCTCATCGGCCCAGGTGGCCACGCCGTGCAGGGTCGGGTCCGGCTCGCCTGCCAGCAATTGCGCCACTTGCGTGCGTGCCTGCGGGCTAAGCTCGGTTTCGGCGATGCGCGCCACCAGGCGGTGGCCTTGCGGGCCCCAGGCCAGGGCGGTGCTTGGGTGGATTGTGGCGGCCATTGCCGTTGCAACAACGAATGCAGAGAGGGAACGTGTTTTCATCCGGCGATTGTACGCATCGGTCCGGGACGGTTTGATGGCCCTCCCGGAGCTGCGACAGCCACGCCTCAGCATGGTGCCGGCACGTGCCTGGAGCGCGCCCGGATGGAGCAAACAGTTGCACGCAAGCGGCAACTGCAGCATCCACGTGGGGGTATGCCGCAGCCGGCGCTGGCCGCGCCCATCTGGCGATGAGCGCAGTCGTGTTGCTAGGCGCTCTTAGTAATACACCAGGTACGACACGCCGAAGGTCAACGGATCGATCCGTGCCTTGCCCAGCCGCCCGCCGTTGAGGTCGACGTTGCTGCGCGAATCGGTCCAGCGCGCATCCACGCGCAGGCCGCTACGGTCGTTGAAGATGAAGTCCACGCCGACATGCGCAGTGGCGCCGACCGAATCGTCGAAACGCAGATCGCCGCTGGTAACCGTCGGCTCGGTGTCTTCGCCCAGGAACGTGGTGTAGTTGATGCCTATGCCCACGAACGGCGACACCGTGCCATAGCCATTGATGTGGTACTGCAGCAGCACGCTCGGTGGCACCGTCCAATAGCTGCCCACCTTGCCGATGCCCTGCAGCTCGAGGTCGTGCTTGCCCGCAACTGCCGCATGCACTTCGATACCCAGGTTGTTGCGCAGGAAGTATTCGTAGGTGAACGACAGTGCCGGCGCGCCCTTGATCTCGGCCTGGGTGCCGCCGAAAGTGCCGTTATTGGACTTGGGCGAGACATAGCCGGCACCGTAACCGGTCGTCCAATGACCGGCCGACTGTGCAAGGGCGGGTGCGGCCGAGGCGGCCAGTGCGATGGCGAGGGCGGTGCGAGTCAGCGTGTTCATGGAATCCCCGGTAGGTCGGACAGGCGGGCGACGTGACCGACCTGTCCGCAACTCCGGCGGTGATGCACGTCCCTGGACGGCAAGTGTGCCAGAGATGCGCCGCCCACGCCGCGGGGATCAGAACCGGTGCACGTAGGCCAGGCCGTAGACCAGCGGGTCGATATTGACCGTGCCGATACGGTTGCCGTCCAGGCGCGCTCGGGTATCGATATCGATCCAGCGCAGGTTGACGCGCAGCGCGCCGCGGTCGCTGAGCTTGTAGTCCACGCCTGCATGCAGTGCCAGGCCCCAGGAATCGTCCAGCTCCAGCTTGCTGCCGGCCAGCGCGCCGCGGGTGTCGGTGTCGAAGAAGCGCGTGTAGTTGATACCGGCGCCAACGAACGGCGATAGCGTGCCCTGGGCGTTGAAGTGGTACTGCAGTGAGATCACCGGCGGCAGATGCTTGGTGCTGCCCACCCGGCCCAGGCCGCCAATCGCAATGTCGTGCTCGAACGGCAGCGCAGCCAGCACCTCGATGCCCAGGTTGTCTGCGACGAAATATTCGGCGGTAAACGTGGGTTTGATGTCTTTGCCCACATCCACGTCGAGGGTGCCGCCGACCAGGCTGCCATTGTCGGATTTGGGAGCGACCTGGTGGGCACCGACGGCAACGGTCCAGTCGCCTTTGGATTGCGCCAGTGCGGGGAGGCTGACGCAAGAAGCGGCCAGAGCGGCGAACAGAAGGGTAGAGCGCATACGCATGAGAAGTCTCGTGGGGTGCAATGGACGTGGGAAGTCTTCGCGCTTGGCGTCGCCGCTGCCTTGATCCTGATCAATTTGGCCGTGCGCCCAGGTGTGCGGGCCTGCAATGGCTGTTGCCACACCCTGCGCGGAAGACGGCGTTGCGCGCCGTGCTGGGGCTCGCAGCGCGCATCGCACGCGTGGCATCGTGCGATGCGCTTGGCACAGCTGTCGGCGGCGGGAGGGACGCCGACGGTTGCGTGCGCAGTGGCGTCGACAGCGATCGATCGCCGGTGCGATGTACCGCTTACTTGACCTTGGCGACCTTGGGTGCATCCACTTCCGGCATCGCCGAGCTGTGGTGGTTGATGATCAGCCACTTGCCGTCGCGCTTTTCGTATACGAAGGTGTAGCGGGCCTGCACGTTGCTCTTGTTGCCGTGCTTGTCGGTCAGCGTGAAGGTGTACACGCCGGCATCCACGGCGCTGTCGTCATCGAGCACGCGCACGGTGCGGTAATTGACCACGCCCTGCGGCTTCTTGGTCAGGAACATCGCGAAGTAGTTTTCGATCTGCTCGCGCGAGGCGCGCACTTCGTTGGAGACCGTCGGCAGCAACACGCCGTCCGGTGCGTACAGGTCGGCCACCTTGTGCGGGTTGCCCGTGGCCAGCGCCGCGTTCCAGGTGTCGAACAGGGCAGCGACCTCGCGTTCTTCGCCGCCGGCCGGCAGCTTGGCCTTGTCGGTGTAATGCATCACGCCGCCAGCCAGCGCCGGGGTGGCAGCCAGAGCCAGAACCAGAGAGAAGAGGGTACGACGCATGGGAATCTCCGTGTGTTTGATGGGGGGTGCCTCAGCGGGCAGGGCCAGTATCGAAATCCACGGGGTGCCGAAATTCTGCTGTTCGGCATAGTATTGAATATGCTTTTCAGCGTATTCTATTATTCTTTAAGTGATTGAAATGTTTGGGCGTGTGACCGTTTTATCGTGCCCAATGCAATGTCGCTTGATGCGACCGGCATGGGCGCATCCGGACGCCGTCGGTCATCGATGCCGTGGCGCGCGGATCGGCCGCTCACGCGCGTTCCCGCAGGGACCGAGCGCAGTTGCGGCCCGGTGGCTCACCAGGCGACGCACAGAGCACTGGCGAGCCGCCACCAATCCCGAATGCCCATTCCCAATCCCGGCCCACAACAACACGGCTGCCGACAGTGACGCTGCTAGAATGACAGCCCCTTTCCATCCGCCGCGCTGTCGCGGTCGCAGGAGCTAGTGAACATGGCAATCAAGGTTGGCATCAACGGATTCGGTCGCATCGGACGCAACGTGCTGCGCTCTGCGGTGCAGAACTTCGCCAATGACATCGAGATCGTGGCCATCAATGACCTGCTCGAGCCCGACTACCTGGCCTACATGCTGCAGTACGACTCGGTGCATGGCCGCTTCAAGGCCGACGTCTCGGTCGACGGCAATACGCTGATCGTCAACGGCAAAAAGATCCGCCTGACCCAGGAGCGCGACCCGGCCAACCTCAAGTGGGATGCCGTCGGCGCCGACGTGGTGATCGAGTCCACCGGCCTGTTCCTGACCAAGGAAACCGCTCAGAAGCACATCGATGCAGGCGCCAAGAAAGTGATCCTGTCGGCGCCGTCCAAGGACGACACCCCGATGTTCGTCTATGGCGTCAACGACAAGACCTACAAAGGCGAAGCGATCATCTCCAACGCCTCGTGCACCACCAACTGCCTGGCGCCGCTCGCCAAGGTGATCAACGACAAGTGGGGCATCAAGCGCGGCCTGATGACCACCGTGCATGCGGCCACTGCGACGCAGAAGACCGTGGACGGCCCGTCCAACAAGGATTGGCGCGGCGGCCGCGGCATCCTGGAGAACATCATTCCGTCCTCCACCGGCGCGGCCAAGGCCGTGGGCGTGGTGATCCCCGAGCTCAACAAGAAGCTCACCGGCATGAGCTTTCGCGTGCCGACCTCGGACGTTTCGGTGGTCGACCTCACTGTCGAACTGGAAAAGCCGGCCACCTACGCCGAAATCTGCGCCGAAGTGAAGGCACAGAGCGAAGGCGCACTGAAGGGTGTGCTGGGGTATACCGAAGACAAGGTCGTGGCCACCGATTTCCGCGGCGAAACCTGCACCTCGGTGTTCGACGCCGACGCTGGCATCGCGCTGGACTCCACCTTCGTCAAGCTGGTGTCCTGGTACGACAACGAGTGGGGCTACTCCAACAAGTGCCTGGAGATGGTGCGGGTTGTCGCCAAGTAAGTGTCTGGCGCAGTGATGAAACAGGCCCCGGCATGCCGGGGCTTTTTCATTTGTAAGCGATGGATGTTGCGTTTCTTGCACTGCAACGCCTTCGGCGGCTGACCGGAAGTGGACTTTGCTGGACTCACGTGCGCTAATTTGCACGCACGGCGGCCGTTCCCGTGTCGTGTACGAAGGATCGGGGAACTCCATGGATCGAGAGAAGAGTGATGAATAAGTTTTTGGCAAGCGCCCTGGCGCTGAGCGTGGTAGTTGCGTGTTCCGTGCCGTCGACCAGCTGGGCTGCAAAAAAGCAGACCGGGACGCCGGCCTGGATGAATGCCGATGGTGAGGTGATCAAGTCGTCCGATGTCGAGGCGGGCTACGGCGAGACCGTCAAGGGCATCAACGATTACGAGGGCGAGATCACCGGCAAGCCGGCGCCTGGCAGCAAGTTCACCCAATTGAAAATCGGTATGCCGATGAAGCAGGTCACCGACCTGATTGGTCAGCCGGACGACCAGGGTGCTTACGTGACCGGCAAGGCATTTATCCCGTTTTTCTTCGGTGGCGACCGCTACCGTTATGAAATGGCCTACAAGGGCCAGGGACGCCTGGTGTTCGCGGGCAAGTCGATGGGGACCGGCGGCAACCTGATCTGGATCATCCATAACAAGAACGACAGCGGTTACCGCGAATAATCGTTCAAAGCGCCCGGTTTTCCGGGCGTTTTCTTGTGTGATGCATCCACGCAAGCACGCGTGCGACTGCAGCTTGCCGACGCTCCATCCGTCGTCTGAGCGAGAGGCTGGCTGCCCAGCCGTAGCCCGAGGCTGTATGGTGCGCGCATTCGGCTGGACGCCGGCTCGGGGATTGCTGCGTTGGAAACGATAATCGTGTTGGTGGCCCTGGTGCTGCTCGCCGTGCCGGTGGGTGTGGTGATCGCGCTGGTGTGGATGGCCGGGCTGCGGAGACGGGTGGCGGCGCTGGAGCAGCGGCTTGCGCAGTGGCAGCGCAGTGGTGCCGAGCCTGCGGATGCGCCAGCGCAAGCACCCGCGGACGCGCAGGGCAGGGCATGGGAACGACCGGGCGAGGCGTCCGCTGTCGGCACTGGTCCGGGCTTTATTGCCGACGGCGATCTACCTGGGTACCGCATCTCCGATGCAGCGCGTCAGGCCGTTGGCTGGCAGGCGCCGAGCGCGGACCACGACGCGGTTGGCGTGTCTGCCTCGGCGGTGCCGCCGCCATTGCCGGCGCAGGCACCCGCAGAGGCGATGGCGCACAGTGCGATCGCGGGGTCGGAACGTCCGAGCCCGCAAGCGCAGGCGACGCGCGCCGAGCCGGCGCAGTCGCAATCCGCACAATCGCAACCACCCCGGCCTCCGGCCGCGCCCAGCGCCATCGCGCGCGCGGCCAGCGCCTTGAAGCGTTGGTTCACCCAGGGCAATGTGCCGGTCAAGGTCGGCATGCTGGTGTTGTTGGCCGGCGTGGCGTCGCTGTTGAAGTACGCCAGCGACCAGGGCTGGATGCGCATGCCGATCGAGCTGCGCTTGGCCGGCATCAGCGTCCTGGCATTGGCCGGTCTGATCTTCGGTTGGAAGCAGCGCGCGCAGCGGCCGGGCTTTGCGTTGGCCTTGCAGGGCGGCGCCATCGGCGGCTTGTTGTTGACGGTGTTCGCGGCCTTCAAGTTGTACGGCTTGCTCGATGCCGGAACGGCGCTGGGCATCAGCGTGGTGCTGATCGCGGGCATGTGCGTGCTGGCGGTGCTGCAGGATTCGCGCACGTTGGCGGTGCTGGGCGTGCTGGCGGGTTTTCTTGCGCCGATCTGGTTGTCTACCGGCAGCGGCAATCATGTCGCGCTGTTTTCGTACTACGCCGTACTCAACGCCGGCATCGTGGCGATTGCATGGACACGCCCGTGGCGCGTGCTGAACCTGCTGGGGTTTGCTTTCACCTTCGGCATCGGCACCGTGTGGGGGGCGCTGCAGTACTCCCCGGCGAAATTCGCCACGACCGAGCCGTTCCTGTTGCTGTTTTTCGCCATGTACGTGGCGATTCCGGTCCTGCATGCGCGCCGCGGCGACGGCAGTGCCGGCAGGCTCATCGATGGCAGCCTGTTGTTCGGAACGCCGCTCGTCGCCTTCGCGTTGCAGGCGCGCCTGCTTGAAGGCGATCGGCTGCCATTGGCGTTGTGCGCGGTGGCGGTGGCAGCGTTGTACGCGGGCCTGGGCAGCTGGCTGCTGCGCCGCGCGTCCACGCGCGTGCTGGGCCAGGCGCACGCGATGCTGGCGGTCGGGTTTGCAACCCTGGCCGTACCGCTGGCGCTGTCGGCACGTGCCACTGCGAGCGTGTTTGCGCTGGAAGGCGTGGGGTTGCTGTGGCTGGGGCTTGGCCAACAACGGCGGGTCTCGCAGGTCGGCGGTGTCGCGCTGCAGGTGTTTGCGGCGGTGGGTGTCGCGTTCGGCGTGGATGCCTGGCGCTACGATGCGGTCGCGGTGGCCAACGCAACCTGCATGAGTACCGTGCTGCTGGCGCTTGCCGGCTGGGCCAGTGCCTGGTTCCTGCGCGATGCCGGGCATCGGCGGCGTGCGCTGCTGGCATATCTGTGGGGACTGGGCTGGTGGACGCTGTGCGGCGTGCACGAGATCGTGCGTTTTGCCGATCTGCGCAGCGAGCCGGATCTGCTGCTGGGCTTGGTCGCACTCAGTGTATGGCTGGCGGCCGAAGTGCATCGCCGCCGTCCTGCAGCGGCGCTGGTATGGACGGTGATGTCTGGTCTGGCGCTGGCGGCGCCATTGGCGCTGTGGCAGGGCGCAGCGCACACCCAGCCATTCGCGCATTGGGGCGCGCTGGCATGGGGTGTGTTTGCGGTGGCGGGCGCGCGTGCGCTGTGGTGCTTGCGCACGCAGCAGGGCGCTGGCGCGATGGCGGCGCAGTTCATCTGGTGGCTGCTGTGGCCGTTGGTCATCTCGTTGGGCGCGGCCTGGCTGGCCGACGCGTTCTTGCTGTCCAATGGCTGGCGTTGCGCCTTGCTGGCGGCACCGTGGTTGTTGGTGGCGACGCTGGGGCTGTTGCGTTGGCCATGGCTGGCCTGGCCGCAGGGAACCGGCTTCGACCCTGCACGCAACGCGTTGCTGAGTTGCGTGTTCGCGGTACTGGGACTCGGCTGGCTGCGCGCATTGCTGGATCCGGTGAGCGCCGCCCCGTTGCCATGGTTGCCGTTGCTCAATCCCGCCGAGCTGGCGCAATTGGCGGTCCTGGCCTTGCTTGCGCGCTGGGCCTGGTCGGCAGCTGCGCCGACAGTGCTGCAACGTTGGCGGGTGACCGCGCTGGGTGTGCTGGGTTGGGCGTTGATCACCGGCAGCACCTTGCACAGCGTGCACCACTGGGGCGGTGTGCCGTGGGATTCGGCGCTGATCGGCGCCACCTTGTCGCAGACCAGCCTCACCATTGTCTGGAGCGTACTTGGCGTGCTGGGCTGGGTGATCGGCTCGCGTCGTGGTCAACACGGGCTGTGGCTGAGCGGCGCGCTGCTGATGGGGCTGGTCCTGGCGAAGTTGGTGTTGGTCGACCGCCAGCATCTGGGCAATCTTCTCGGCATCGGCTCGTTCATGGCCTATGGCCTGTTGTGCACCGTGGTGGGCTATCTGGCGCCGGCGCCGCCGCGTGCGGTCGCGACCGAAGGTCATGCTGTCCAAGAGAACGGCGTCGAAAAGGATCAGGCATGAACACGATGCGATGGGCACTGCTGCTGATACTGATGCCGCTGCTGGCGCAGGCCGCCGATGTGCGGCAGGACTACCGCCAGCAGTGGCCGCTGCAGGTCACCGGCGCGGATGTCGGCCTCTATCAGGTGAGCTTGGATGCGGCGGTGTATCGCACCGCGCACGACGCGGCGTTGCGCGATGTCACGGTGATCGATGCGCGTGGACAAGAGCTGCCCACCGCCTGGCTGCCGATGGATGCAGCACCGGCGGCTGCGGTACGCCGTCAGCGCCTGCCCCTGTTTGCGCTGCCGGCCGGTGCCGCGCCGGCCAACGGCGACCTGCAGTTGATTGCCGAGCGCGACGCCAGTGGTGCGGTGCGCCGCCTGGAAGGTCGCTTTGCGACCGGGGCTGTCGCTGCGGGCCGCGGTGTCAGCTGGCTGATCGATGCCAGCGCGCTGCGCGATCGCCCGCGTGCGCTGGTGCTGGATTGGGAGGGCGACATGCCGGTGCAGGCCCAGGTGCGTGTGGAAGGCAGCGACGATCTGCGCGACTGGCGCGTGCTCGTCTCCAGCGCCACGGTCATGGCGCTGGACAATCAGGCGCAGCGACTGCAGCAGCGTCGTATCGCCCTGGACGATGGGGCGCGTTACTTGCGCCTGGTCACCGCATCGGGCGAGCTGCCAGCATTACGCGTGGTCGAGGCGGAGCTGGATGGCGTCGCCATGTCCACACCGCCGCAGTGGCTGGACTTGCCAGGCACCGCAACAGATGCGGCGCTGGTGTATGCCTTGCCCGGTCGCTTTCCGATCAGCCAACTGGATGTCGGCGGCAGTCAGGCCGAGGCGGTCGAGTGGATCGTGGCAAGTCGCGATAGCGACGATGCGCCGTGGCTGCAACGTGCCGGCCCCTGGTTGGCGTATCGACTGGGCCAGGGCACGGCAGCCGCGTCGCCGCCGCAACTGCTGACTGCCCCCGTGCGCGATCGCCAATGGCGGTTGGTCGCCGCCCAGGGGCGCAGCACCGCCGTGCCGACGCTGCGCGTCGGGTACCAACCGGAGCGGTTGATGTTTCTCGCCCAGGGCCAGCCGCCATATGCGCTGGTCGCCGGCAGTGCGCGTGCGCAGCGCACCGACGCACCACTGGGCGCAATGCTGCAGGCACTGCGGCGCGAACGCGGCGCACGGTGGCAGCCGGCGCAGGCCCGCCTGGCTGCGCAGGCACAGCCGCTGGCGGGGGATGCCGCGTTGCAACCGGCCGCCGCGCCGCGCGACTGGAAGCGTTGGCTGCTGTGGGGTCTGTTGGTCGGTGGCGCCTTGCTGGTCGGCGGTTTCGCGGTGAGCCTGTTGCGTAGCGCATCGGCCAATCGCAACGGCTGATCGCGCCCGCTTCGCATGGCGGTTTGCCGCTGCGGCGCGAAGGTCGGACAATAGGCGTCCCCCGTGACCAAGGCAGCCGTATTGCCCGTCGTGTTCGACCAAGCATCCCGCGCCTTGCCAGCCGTCCTGGCGGCCTGGCGCGTGGTGGGCAACCGGCGCTGCGCGGTCCACATGCGGGCGCAACGAAGGCGCGATGGCGACCCACAGCCGGTTGCCGCTAAGGCAAAGCGCTCACAATGTTTGCACCGGCGCCTCTGCTGGGTGCGTCTGCATGTCCATTCCCATTCCCCCTCCCTAGACCGAACGAGCTGAGCCCATGTCCATTGTCCGCATGACCGACCTCGATCTCTCCGGCAAGCGCGTGCTGATCCGCCAGGATCTCAACGTGCCGATCGACAACGGCCAGATCACCTCCGAACAGCGCATCACCGCCTCGGTGCCCACCATCAAGCTGGCCCTGGAAAAAGGCGCGGCCGTGATGGTGACCTCGCACCTGGGCCGCCCCAAGGAAGGCAGCTGGACCGAAGAAGATTCGCTGGCGCCGGTGGCCACGCGCCTGGCCGCGTTGCTGGGCGTGGACGTGCCGCTGGTGCGCGACTGGGTCGACGGCGTGGACGTCGCGCCGGGCCAGGTGGTGCTGCTGGAAAACTGCCGCATGAATGTCGGCGAGGGCAAGGACGATGAGACGCTGGCGCGCAAGTACGCCGCGTTGTGCGACGTGTTCGTGATGGATGCCTTCGGCACCGCGCACCGTGCGCAGGCCTCCACGCATGGCGTGATCCGCTTCGCGCCGGTCGCCGCAGGCGGCCCGCTGTTGATGGCCGAACTCGACGCCCTGGCCAAGGCGCTGGACAACCCGGCCAAGCCCCTGCTGGCGATCGTGGCCGGCAGCAAGGTCTCGACCAAGTTGGAGTTGCTGTCCAACCTGGTCAACAAGGTCGACCAACTGATCGTCGGCGGCGGCATCGCCAACACCTTCATCGCCGCGGCCGGGCATGCCGTGGGCAAGTCGTTGAACGAGCCGGACTTGATCCCGACCGCCAACCAGATCGTGGCCGATGCCAAGGCGCGTGGCGCCGAGATTCCGCTGCCCACCGATGTGGTCGTTGCCAAGCAGTTCCTGCCCGATGCGCAGGCCAGCGTGAAGTCGCTGGACGCGGTCGACGCGGACGATCTGATCCTGGATATCGGCCCGCAAACCGCGCAGCGCTACGCCGAGCTGATCGCCAGTGCCGGTACCGTGGTGTGGAACGGGCCGGTGGGCGTCTTCGAATTCGAGTCCTTCAGCCACGGCACCGAAACGCTGGCGCGCGCGATCGCCAGTTCCAAGGCGTTCTCGATCGCGGGCGGTGGCGACACCCTGGCCGCAGTGGACAAATACGACATCGCCCAGGACGTCACCTACATTTCCACGGGTGGCGGTGCGTTCCTGGAGTTTCTGGAAGGCAAGACCTTGCCGGCGGTGGCCGCACTCCAGGCCCGCGGTCAGTGAGTGCAGCCACGCTGTTTTTCGATCTGGACGGCACGCTGGTCGATTCGGAGCCAGGCATCGTTGCCAGCATCGTGCACGCCTTCGACGAACTCGGCCAGCCGCGTCCGTCGGCGCAGACCTTGCGCGCCTGGATCGGCCCGCCGTTGCGCGACAGCTTCACCGAGTGTTTTCCGGACGATCCGGAGTTGGTGCAGCGCGCGCTCGGGCTCTACCGCGCACGCTACGACGCGGTAGGCTGGACCGAACTCAGCGTGTTCGACGGCATCGGCGAGGTTGTCACCGGCCTGCAGCGCGCCGGTCATCGTCTGGCCGTGGTGACCTCGAAGAATGAGCGCTACGCGCGGCGCATCGTCGAGCATCTGCCCTTCGGCGCGTGCTTCGAAGAGGTGATCGGTGCCAGCGAAGACGGCGAACGTCGCTTCAAGCCGGATCTCATTGCCGAAGCGCTGCGCCGTTTGCAGATTGACAAGGCCGGCTGCGTGATGATCGGTGACCGGCGCATGGATATCGATGGCGCCAATCACCACGGCATCCACAGCATTGGCGTGTTGTGGGGCTTCGGCGACGAGGGCGAATTGCGCGCCGCCGGTGCCGGTGCGCTGGCACGCACGCCGGCTGAACTGGCGGCGTTGCTTCAGTGATGGGCAGTGCGCGTCGGCCGTTGCGTTCGCTTGGTCGCCGCGCCTGCAGTTGCGGTTCGAAGCGCGCAGAACACTCTTCACCGTCGCCGGGTTAGGGTGGCGACCGTTCGCATTGCTCATGGCAGCGCGGGCGCAGGCGTACGTACTGTCCCGCACTGTCTATAAGACATGCCGCAATCGGAGGAAGGCTATGCCGCAATGCCATCCTCGGTACGTGACGTGTGTGTTAAGTTTCGCGGCTTTTACAGGGAGGCCATCATGAAAGAACGTCAACGCCGCACCAAGATCCTCGCCACCCTCGGACCGGCAACGGATGCGCCCGGTGTGCTGGATACGCTGTTCAAGGCGGGCGTCAACGTGGTGCGCCTCAACTTCAGCCATGGCGACCCCTCTGGCCAGGCCAAGCGCGCCGCCGAAGTACGTGCCGCTGCGGCCCGCGTCGGTGCCGAGGTCGGCATCCTGGCCGACTTGCCGGGCCCGAAGATCCGTATCGAACGGTTTGCCGAAGGCAAGATCAAGCTGACCATGGGCGATCGCTTCGACCTGGTGGCCGATGCCAACGCGCCGGCTGGCGACCAGACGCAGGTTGGCGTCAGCTATCTGGGGCTGCCGCAGGACGTGACCGCCGGCGACGTGCTGCTGCTCGACGATGGTCTGATGCAGTTGCAGGTGACCGATGTGCAGGGCGAGCGCATCGTCACCAAGGTGTTGAACGATGGCGTGCTGTCCGACCGCAAGGGCCTCAACAAGCAGGGCGGTGGTCTGTCGCTGGGCGCATTGACCGAGCGCGACAAGGAACTGATCGGCATCGTGGCCAAGATCGGCGTGGACTTCATTGCGGTGTCGTTCTGTCGCAATGCGCAGGACATGCACGACGCGCGTCAGATCGCCCAGCAGCACGGCTGCGATGCGCAACTGGTGTCCAAGATCGAGCGCACCGAGGCGATCGAAAACCTGGTCGAGATCGTCGAAGCCTCCGATGTGGTGATGGTGGCGCGTGGCGATCTGGGCGTTGAGATCGGTGACGCTGAATTGCCCGGCCTGCAGAAGAAGATCATTCGCGAATCGCTGGCGCAGAACAAGGTGGTGATCACTGCCACGCAGATGCTGCAGTCGATGGTCGAAAGCCCGATCCCTACCCGCGCCGAAGTGCTGGACGTGGCCAACGCGGTCATCGACGGTACCGATGCGGTGATGCTCTCGGCCGAGACCGCCGCCGGCGCTTATCCGGTGCGTGCGGTGGAAGCGATGGCGCGCATCTGCCTGGGAGCCGAACACCAGTTCGAATTCGACACCGACTTCGAAGCGGCGCAACGCAACCTGCAGCGCGCCGACCAGGCGATTGCGATGGCAACCATGTTCCTGTCCGAGCACATCGGCCTAGGCGGCGTGGTGGCGTTGACCGAATCCGGCGGCACGCCGCGCTTCCTGTCGCGCTTCCGCTCCAATATGCCGATCTACGCCTTCACCCGTCATGATGGCGCGCGCCGCCAGATGGCCATGATGCGTGGCGTGTTCCCGATCAGCTTCGATAGCCGCGGCCTGACCCCGCGCGAAGCCGCGCGTGCGGCGATCCGTCTGCTGGTGGAGAACGAGCGCATGGGGCCTGGCGACCGCGTGGTGTTTACCAGTGGCGAGCACATGGAAACCCATGGCGCCACCAACACGCTGCGCCTGCTGGAAGTGGGCGAAGACGGTCGCGCCACTGGGCTGGGCGAGCTCTAACGCTTGTGGACTGCATCCGGCGCATGACCTGAGCCGGAACAGAGGCGACACACGACGGCGGCCCCAGGGCCGCCGTCGTGCTGTGTGGCGACCTGGCCGCTGGACGCGCACCCGGTCGTGGCCGGATCGTTGGTCAACGGCCGGATCCGGCAGGTACCCGGTCCCCACCACATCGCACGCGCGCTGCCGCAACGGTGCTGGTCATGGCGGAACAAGACGCTGTCTACGATGTAACGTACGCCGCAGGCGCAGCGCTATTGCGACGGACGAAGCAGCGACGCGGCCAACCTTCAAAAATGCCGGCTGACTCACGCATGGCTCCATATCAACGCGCCAGCGCAGTCATTGCAGCCATGCATCACGGCACCGCAAGCGCCGCGCCGCGCACCATGCTCAGCTTTCCCGATTCCCGATTCCCGATTCCCGCGATGCGAGCATCACCACACATCCTGTCACGCAGATCACGTGTAATCGGTTGCAGGCATTCCGTGAAGGAATGTGTACGACTTTCGTCGCTATACTTTCGTTCTCCCCCGCAGCTGCCACAGGAACTACATGAGCATCGAACAGCTTGCCGAAACCGCCCAGGCGATGGTCGCCCCGGGTAAGGGCATCATCGCCATCGACGAATCGACCAGTACGATCGCCAAGCGTTTTGCCAGCGTCGGCATCGAGAACATCGAAGAGAACCGTCGCGCCTACCGCGAACTGTTGCTGACCACGCCCAAGCTGAGCGACTACATCTCCGGCGCCATCCTGTTCGACGAGACCATCCGTCAGAAGACCAAGGATGGCGTGCCGTTCGCCGAGTACATGACCGCCCACGGCATCATCCCGGGCATCAAGGTCGACAAGGGCGCGCAGCCGCTGGCCGGCATGCCGGGCGAACTGGTCACCGAAGGCCTGGACGGCCTGCGTGCACGGCTGGAGGAGTACTACACGCTGGGTGCGCGCTTCGCCAAGTGGCGTGCGGTCATCAACATCGGCGAAGACATTCCGTCCGGCACCTGCATCGAGGCCAACTCGCATGCGTTGGCGCGCTACGCAGCGCTGTGCCAGGAACAAGGCCTGGTGCCGATGGTCGAGCCGGAAGTGATCATGGACGGCAGCCACGACATCGAAACCTGCTACGAAGTCACCGAAGCCACGCTGCGCTCGCTGTTCGGTGCGCTGTATGAGCAGAACGTCGTGCTGGAAGGCACCATCCTGAAGGCGTCGATGGTCATCTCCGGCAAGAGTTGCGAAGAGCAGGCCAGCATCGAAGAAGTGGCCGAGTCCACCGTGATGTGCCTGAAGTCCACCGTGCCGGCGATCCTGCCGGGCATCGTGTTCCTGTCCGGCGGCCAGACCGACGAGCAGTCCACCGCCCACCTCAACGAAATGCACCAGCTCGGCAATCTGCCCTGGCCGCTGAGCTTCTCCTACGGCCGCGCCATGCAGCAGGCCGCGCTGAAGCTGTGGGCCAAGGACATGACCGGCAACTTCGCCAAGGCGCAGCAGGTCATCTACGAACGCGCCAAGGAAAACGGCCTGGCCGCGCTGGGTAAGTGGAAAGGTTGATCGATTGATGGCGGCTGCAAGGCCGCCGCATCGATGAAACAAACACGCCGGCAGCGATGCCGGCGTTTTTTGTTTGCTGCATCCGCAGGTGCGCTTCGATGCCGCGCGAAAAAACGCAAAGGGCGCCTTTCGGCGCCCTTTGCTCAATCGGAATCGCTCAATGGCTTGTGCAATCCAGCCGGTCGATGCGGCAGGCCGCCAACGTCAATCCGATCTCAGGCCGCTGCAGTTTCCTGCGTGGCCAACGCCTGCTGATAGGCCTTGTAGGTCGCCTCGTTGTAGGCCACCAGGACGATGTGCTTAGGCACCTTGTGCGAGCGCTGCCAATCGCGTGTTTCGGTCACGGCGATGCGCGCTGCCTGATACAGCGGATAGCCGTAGATACCGCAGCTGATCGCCGGGAACGCGATCGAGTGCAGCATCATCTGTTCGGCGAGTTTCAGCGATTGCCAATAGCAGTTGGCCAGCTGTTCGGGTTCGTTGTGCTTGCCGTCGCGCCACACCGGGCCGACGGTATGAAAGACATGGCGGGCCTTCAAATTGAAACCGTCGGTGATGCGGATTTCGCCGGTGGGGCAACGCACGCCCGGGCGCACCTGCGGCAACGCTTCGCAGGCTTCCAGCAAGCGCGGGCCGGCGGCACGGTGGATGGCGCCATCGACGCCACCACCGCCGAGCAGTGATTCGTTGGCGGCGTTGACGATGACGTCAACGTCGAGTTCGGTGATGTCGCCTTGCCAGACTTCGATTCTCATAGCGCGATAATTATGCGAATTGCATGATGGGCGCGTGATGGGGAGCACGCTGCGGAATCCGCACGCTATCGGCCATTCATCTCATCTGCTGCGACTGTCCGACGGGGTGGAATGTATGCCGCCCCGCGACATCTGGGCGCTGCCTCGGGGCGATCGGCGACAACCTTCGCAACGCACGAGGCGATGCATGTCGGGTCTACAACCAGCGGCGGACACGCGCGCAGTAGTCGTTGTAGTGGCGGCCGAATTCGGCGCGCAGCCGCGCCTCTTCGAACGGAATGACATAGCGCTGCAGCGCAAGCCACGGCAGCGGCACCAACACAACCGCCCACAGCAAGCCGAGTTGCAGGCACAGGCCGACGTAGCTCAGCACCAAGGCCAGGTACATCGGGTTGCGGGTGACGCGATACGGGCCGTCCAGCACCAGGCGCGAGGGATGGCCGCTGGGCATGATGGTGGTGCGCCGACGCGCAAACAGCACGAAGCAGCTCACCGCCAACCCCAGGCCGAGACAGGCGATGCCGCCGCCAGCCAATTCGATCCAGGCCAGCGGCGCGGGAGGAGGGAGAGGCAGGTCCAGCGCCTCTTGCAACCACGCGCCCAGCCCCAGGGCGAGCGCAAAGTGGACCGGGGAGGTCATTTTTACCAGCCATGGCGCCCGTGCGGCACGGGTCTCGCTGTGTCCATACGGCTGGTTGCTCACACATCTCTCCCTACATTACGGCCGCCATCCTAACGTTTCCTTGACATGGACGGGAGTGCGGGCGTCCCGACATCCGGAAAACCGGGCGGATGCTGCGCCCAGCGCGAGGCGTGCCGGGCACGTGTCACGCCTGGTCTCGGCAATACCGCGTGCGCCTTCACCTCGGGGCGGTCACGGATCGTGGGCACGACGTGGCCGCCGCGACGCCGCGTCTTTCGGCGCAAGTGCACTGTTCGGCCGGGGCCAAAAAAAGCCGCGCATTGCGCGGCTTCGGGCCTGGTCATCGACTGCGCCCGATCAGGGCAGTCCGGCCAGCCAGTCGTCGTCGGAGCCTTCGTTGATGTCGGCAAAGAGCGGGGTCGAGAAGTAGCGTTCGCCGGTGTCCGGCAGCATCGCCAGGATGACGGCGCCAGATGCGGCGCCTTCTGCCACGCGCAGCGCGGTGGCGACGGTGGCACCGCCGGAGATGCCGGTGAAGATGCCTTCTTCGGCGGCCAGGCGCCGCGCGACGGTGATGGCGTCTGTGTCTTCCACGCTCAGAACCTGGTGGGCGGCCTCGCGGTTGAGCACCTCGGGCACGAAGTCCGGCGTCCAGCCCTGGATCTTGTGCGGCTTCCAGTCCTGGCCTTGCAGCAGGGCGGCGCCAGCCGGCTCCGAGGCGGTGATGCGCACTTCCGGTCGCGCAACGCGCAGGACCTCGCCCACGCCGGTGAGGGTGCCGCCGGTGCCCCAGCCGGTGACGAAATGGTCCAGCCGGTGGCCGGCGAAGTCACGCAGGATTTCGGCAGCGGTGGTGTTGCGGTGGTAGGCCGGGTTGGCCGGATTGGCGAACTGGCTGGCCAGGAACCAGCCGTGCTGTTCGGCCAGTTCCTTTGCTTTACGCACCATGCCGCTGCCGCGCTCGGCAGCCGGGGTCAGGATGACCTTGGCGCCGTAGGCACGCATCAGCTTGCGGCGTTCGATGGAGAAGGTTTCCACCATGGTGGCGACGAACTTGTAGCCGCGCGCTGCGGCCACCATCGCCAGTGCCACGCCGGTGTTGCCGGAGGTGGCTTCGACGATGGTGTCGCCGGGCTTGAGCAGGCCGCGTTGTTCGGCGTCGAGGATGATCGCCAGCGCCAGCCGGTCCTTGACCGAGCCGCCGGGATTGAACGATTCGACCTTGACGTACAAGGTCACGTTGTCCGGGGCGAGGCGTTGGAGCTTGATCACCGGGGTGTGGCCGATGGTGTCGAGAATGTTGTCGTACAGGGCCATGGGGTCTCCGTCGGGGTCAGGCTGCGTGGGCCAGTGTGGGCGTGTGGGGCGTTGCGCCGGGTGAGTGCGGCGGCGAGGCGCTCAGCGGCGCGCTGCCGAACCAGTGCAGCGTCTGCGCCAGCGTCGCCACCTCGCCCAGGATCAGCAGCGCCGGGGCGGTCACGGCATGCTGCCGGGCGCTGGCGGCCAGGCTGGCGAGCGTACCGAGGATCACGCGTTGCTGCGGGCGCGAGCCGTTTTCGACCAGCGCAAACGGGGTGGAGGCTGCGCGCCCGGCCTGCAGCAGCCGCTGCTGGATGGCGTCCAGGCCGGCCACGCCCATGTAGAAGGCCAGCGTCTGCCGCTCCTGGCCGAGCGCCTGCCAGTCCAGCGTGTCCAGCGAATCCTTGCAGTGCGCGGTGATCAGGCGCAGCGATTGCGCGTGGTCGCGGTGGGTGAGCGGGATGCCGGCATACGCAGCGCAGGCGATGGCGGCGGTGATGCCGGGAATCACCTGAAAGCCGATGCCGTGCGCGCGCAGGAATTCCAGCTCTTCGCCGCCGCGGCCGAACACGAACGGGTCGCCGCCCTTCAGCCGCACCACGCGGCGACCGGCGCGGGCGTGGTCCAACATCAGGGCGTGGATCTGTTCCTGCCGGGTGCTATGGCCTTGCGCCGACTTGCCCACCTCGATGAGGTGCGCGCCATGCCGAGCCAGGCGCAGGATCTGCGGGCTGACCAGGCGGTCGTGCAGCACCACCTCGGCCTGACGCAGTGCGCGCAGCGCATGCCGGGTGAGCAGGCCGGGATCGCCGGGGCCGGCGCCGACCAGGCTCACGTTGCCGGGTGCCAGCGTGCCGATCGGGCTGCGCGGTGCGGGGGAGCGCGCAGGAGCCGTTGCGGACGCCGCAGGCGTCGCGATGTGGGTCAGCAGCCGGCGGGCGCTGGCCGCATGGCGCAGGGCGTCGTTGAGCGCTTCCGATTCGCTGGCGGCGATGGTGAGCCACAGCGGTTGGTCGGGTTGCGCCAGCCATGCCGGGTCGAACCGACCGGCCAACCAGCGCAGTTGCCCGGCCTGCGCCCAGTGCCGCAGCTGCGCCGTGAGCTCGGGCGCGCCCACTAGCGGCAGCGCACCGGCCTGCAGCAGCTGGGCAGTGGCGCGTTCGGCATCGGCACCGCCGCCGACCACCAGGACGGCACGGCCACGCAGGTCGGCAAGCAGCGGGAACGCAGGAGTCACGGTTCGGCAGCATCCTTGAGGGAGGGCAGACCGTAACGCCGGCTTATAGCCGTCGGAAATGACTTCATCCATCCTAAAAATAGCGTTCGGTTATAAGCTGGCCCGCAGAACTCCTCTACAGTCGAAGTCCTTGTAGCGCCTCGCGCTTTTTTGGATATAAGCCATGACGCTGACCCAACTTCGCTATCTGGTGGCCATTGCCGATGCCGAGCTGAACATCACCCTGGCCGCCGCGCGCGTGCACGCGACCCAGCCCGGCCTGTCCAAGCAGCTCAAGCAGCTGGAGGACGAACTGGGCTTTCTGCTGTTCGTGCGCAAGGGACGTAGCCTGGACGCAGTGACGCCGGCCGGTGTGGAAGTGATCGAGCGCGCGCGCGCGGTGCTGTCGGAGGCCAACAACATCCGCACCTATGCGGCCAACCAGCGCCGCGAAAGCCAGGGCCAGCTGACCCTGACCACCACCCATACCCAGGCGCGCTTCGTGCTGCCGCCGGCGGTGGCACAGATCAAGAATGCCTACCCGCAAGTGAGCGTGCATCTGCAGCAGGCCGCCGAAAGTGCGGCCCTGGATTTGCTGAGCCAGGGCGATGCGGACATCGCGGTGGTCAGCACCGCCGGTGGCGAGCCGAGCGCCGGCATCGCAGTGCCGCTGTACCGCTGGCGGCGGCTGGTGGTGGTGCCGCGGGGGCATGCACTGGATCACCCGCGCACGGCACCGGACATGCAGGCGCTGGCCGAGCATCCGCTGATCAGCTACGAATCCTCCACCCGGCCGGGCTCGTCGCTGCAGCGCGCGTTTGCGCAGGTGGGGCTGGAGCCGAGCATTGCGCTGACCGCGCTGGATGCCGACCTGATCAAGACCTATGTGCGCGCAGGGCTTGGCGTGGGATTGGTCGCGGAAATGGCGGTCAATGCCTTCGACGAGGACCTGCGCGCCTGGCCGGCGCCGGCGCCGATCGCCGAGTGCATCGCCTGGGCGGTGCTGCCGCGCGACCGCGTGCTGCGCGACTACGCGCTGGACCTGGTGCATGTGCTCGCGCCGCAAATCGACAAGCGCGACCTACGCCGCGTGCTGGACGGCAATCAGGCGCCCAACTGGCCGTTGCCGCCGACCTGGGAATCGTTGACCCAGACCATCACCAGCTGAGCGGCACGATGACCGAGCCATTGCGCCCCGCACTGAGCAGGCTGTGGTCGTCCGAGCCGGACGGCGGCATGTCGCTGCAGCTGTCGGCCAGCATCGCGGGCCGCGAACATGAGGTGCTGACGGTGCTGGCCGACCCGCGCGACGAAGCGTTATGGGTGGCGGTGCAGGCAGCAGCACGCGCGTGCAGATCCCGCTGGAAGTGCTGCGCAAGGCGCTGGACGTTGCGGCCGCGGATGTGCATTCGGCCGAGTGGTTCGCGCGCCAGGATGCGGATGCGTCCGACGTCTGAGGCCGGGATATGGGCGGCTAGCACAGCCCACCGGGCAGTGGTCAGGCGATGTGGACGGCGCACGGGAGCCGGAGTGGACGTGCGTGCATGCCCCTTCCAAACGGTGGCGGCTTGGCCGTGTGATCGGTGCGTTCGCGATGACCTCGGTGCTGCACTGCAGCGCAATCGCCGCAAAAAAATATCCGCAGGATCAATGGGATGCGTGCCTGCCGGCAGCGCTGCCATGCGTGCTGTGGGTGATTTTCCCTACCCGTGTCAGGGCGATGCAGTCGGCGTCGACCGGGCGCATCAAGTTGCGCGCTGCGTTGTCGAAAACCCTTATAGCAACCATGACGCGACACTCTCGAACGTCTAGGGGTGGACGGCGCAGAGCTGGCGATGCAGGTGATCGCATTGCCGGTGTGTTTCGCGGTGTCGTCGAAGGGTTGCTAGCGCTGTCGCATCACTGTTGCGCGAGGCTGTGCACAGAGCGGCTGGCGCATCCGGGTCCCTGGGGAGAGGCCTGGCGTGCTTGGCGGCGGACCCGGGTCGGGAGCCCGGGTCCGCTTTTTTTATGTTCCGCAGCGAGCATCGGTTAAAGATGGAACAGCGCCAAGTCCTGCCCCATGCACGGCAGGCAGTGCGCGATCGGAGCCGGTGCTGGATTCTGACACCTGCGGCGAGTGGCCGGGTCTGAGCGGTCGCCACTGAGGCGCGACTTGGCGTGGCGCGGGCAGCTGCAACGTCGGCTCGATGGGATGGAGGGTTCGCGCGTTGAGGTCTGGCCACAGACCGGTGCCCCACTAGGTGAGACCCAGGCGTTTGCCGCGCAGCCCGAACACGCGGCGAGCCACACATCTTTAGGCCAACGGAATCCGCACCGAAAAACAGGTCCCGCCCTGCGGCCGCGGCCGGACGTCCACTTCACAGCCCAACGTCTCGGCAGTGCGATGCACGATCCACAGGCCGATGCCCAAACCGTCGCTGCGCGGGTCGGCCTGGCGGAACGCCTGGAAGACCTGCTCGGGTTGGTCCATGTTCAAGCCGATGCCGCTGTCGATGATCTCCACTTCCGCAAAACCGGGGCGGCGGCGGGTGCCGACCAGCACGCGGCCACGCTCGGTGTACTTGATGGCATTGCCGACCAGGTTGCCGATCAAGGTGGTCAGCAGTGTGGGGTGGCTGCGCACGCGCAGCGAGGTGTGCACATAGCGAAGGGCCAGGTACTTGTCGATGGCCGGTTGACGCCACACGCCGAGGATCGAATGCAGCACGTCTTCCAGCTGCAGTGGCTGCAGGTCCGGCATGGCGGCCTTGCTCGCGGCCGCCAGCGTGGCCAGCTCGTCCAGGCTGCGGCCCACCAGGCTGATCGCATCGCGCGCGGTGACCAGGTTGGGAACGGCGTCGACGTCGGCGTGCCGGCGCATCTTGTCGATGGCGTAGGCGGCAGTGCGCAATGGGGTCTTCAGATCGTGCCCGGCGATGGCCATCAGGCGGCTGCGGTAGCGATCGGATTCCTCGGCGATTGCCAGTGCGCGGCGCAATTCCAGCTGCGCCATGGTCTGGCGTGCCAATGCGCGCAGGGCTTCCACCTGCTCCTCGGTGAGTTGGCGCGGCTGCCGGTCGAGCACGCACACCGTGCCTAGCGGCAGGCCGTCGGGTGTCTTCAACAAGGCACCTGCATAGAAATGCAGCGGCGCCTCGCCGGTGACCAGCGGGTTGCGCGCGAAGCGGATGTCATGGCGCGTGTCGGGCACCACCAGCACATCGTTCTCGAGCAGCGCATGCGCGCACATCGACTTGAACAGCGGGGTTTCGCGCTCGCCCATCCCGAGCTCACTCTTGAACCACTGGCGGTCCGCATCGACCAGGCTGATCAGTGCGATCGGCGTCTGGCAAATGATCGAGGCAAGCCGGGTGATGTCATCGAAGGCCGCTTCGCGCGGGGTGTCGAGAATGCCGTAGCTGCGCAGCGCCTGCAGACGCAATGCTTCGCTGGGGGGCTTGGGTGCGCAGGGAAGCGGTTCGGCCGCTCGATCGGACAGGACGGTACTCATGCGCGCGGCTACAGGGTGGAAGCGGCAAGCATAGGGCATGCCAAGGCCGATCGTGTGCTTGCGGTCACAGAGGCGGGACGAAAGTGTGACTGCCGACCAGGACGGCGGCGCGTGGACGGGGCCGGCATGCGGTAAACGGGCCTGGGGCTGAAGCGGCAGGCCCATCCGGTTCTGGCGCGCCGGCTCCGGCGCATGCTTGGGCGCGGGTCATCCGGGGATGACCGGGACAGCCAGGTGCGACATGCGGTCGCGCATCGGCCGCGACCATCGCCCCGGCCTGCGTGGCGGCTTACACTTCGACGCATGCTGCGCTTGTCCCGTCGCCACCGGTTGTTGCCCCTGCTTGCCTGTCTGGCGGTGGTGCTGATGCTGGTCGCTCCGCTGATCAGCCGCTGGAGCCAGGCGCAGCCGATCGAGCCGATGTGCATGGGTGCTGCGGCACTGTCTGCAGAGCGCGCGCTGCATGCCGGTCATCGAACCCAGCCGCCCGGTCTGGCTGCGGACGTGCACTCCGGCGCCGTAGTGAACATGCCGCACGCCGGCACCCATGATGCAGCGACGCATGGCGAAGCCTGCGATTACTGCGTCCTGGCCGCACGCTTGCTGCCATTGCTCATCGTGGCGTTGCTGTGCCTGCTGCAACTGCGGCCGACGCCGGCTCCGGTGTTCACCCAGGCAAGCGCACGCTCGGTCTTTCGATGGGCCGCACTCGGCGCACGTGGGCCACCATTGGGCGCATAAGGTGGCCCCTGTGCGGGCGTCCACGCAGCAAGGCCCCGTACGCGCCTGAGGTTGTCGGCGCCGCTGCCGGGCAGTGCGGACGACTCGCTTCTTATCGAGTGATGCCGATGCGCGCCGCGATGATGGTAGCGCACGGCTGTGCGGCCGTGCAGTCACGGCGAAGGGTTGGTCATGCGTTTGCGGTTGTTGAAAACGATGTGGTATGCGCCGTCGTTGGCGCTGGTGTGGGGGCCTGCATGCGATGTGCAGGCGCAAGACGCCGCACTCACGCTGGGCAAGGTGCAGGTGAGCGAACATGCGCAGCGCAGCCCGAGCACGGCACGCGTGCTGAGCTCGGTGGATGTGATCGGCGGCGAGCTGCTGCACGATCAACATGTGGACTACAGCTGGGAACTGCTGATGCGCGCGCCCGGGGTGCAGGTCACCCAGTTCCGCATGGGCACCGATGCGGGGCGCTTTTCGTTCCGCGGATTCAATGGCGAGGGGCGCATCAATGCGGTGAAGCTGCTGATCGACGGCATCCCCAGCAACGATAACGCCGGCGCCATGCCGTACCTGGACGCGGTGTTCCCGCAGGACATCAGCGCCATCGAGATCGTGCGCGGCACCAACGACGCGCGCTATGGCCTGAATGCCATTGCCGGCAGCGTGGACGTGCTCACCCGTACCGGCGGCAACGACGGCCGCTTGAGCGTGACGGCCGGCAGCTTCGATGCGCGCGAGGTGCAACTGAGCAAAGGTTTCGAACAGGGCGCCTGGAGCCAGAACTACGTGCTGGCCTGGCGCGACTCGGACGGGTATCGCGATCATGCCGACGCACGCAAGCGCAGCGTGGCGGGCAAGTGGTTCTACACCGACCCGGACGGCGCATTCCGCGCGGGGCTCACCACGCGGTACTACGACAACCATGCCTTGGAAGCCGGCTATCTGGATGCCGCCACCGCGCGTGCGGCGCCGCGCAGTTCGCCGGACTATGCGCAGAACGACCGAAGCGAGCGTCGTCTGCGCCAGACTGCGTTGCATGCGGACGGTGCGCTCGGTGAGCAGGCGCAATGGAGCGCCAAGGCCTACCAGAACGACTACCGCAACCAACGCTGGGTGCGGTTTTCTGCGGCCGGGCTGCAGCAGGAACGCGATACCGACGAAACCCATCGCGGGCTGCTGCTGCGTAGCAACTGGCAGCCGGACTGGGGTGCGCTGCAGGCCAACCTGGAAGCCGGGGTGGATGCGCAGTGGCAGGCCAACCAATCGCAGCGGTATCGCACGGTGGCCCGTGTGCGCGGGGCACAGCTGCGCGATTGGGACTACGACCTGCGCACGCGTGGCGCGTATGTGCAGGCGGTGCTGACCCCCATTGCGCGCCTGCAGCTGGTGCCGGGGTATCGCATCGATCGTGTCGATGGACAGCTGCACGACGTGCTGGCCGGCAGCATTGCGCCGGTCTACGACTACGGCACCATCAAGCAACCCAAGTTCAGTGCGAGCTACCGCGTGGGCGAGCAGAGCAGCGTGTATGCGAACTGGGGGCGCACCTTCCAGATCGGCAGCGGCGATGGCGCCTACCGTCGCCAGCCCGGCAACCTCGGGCCCTCGATCAACGACGGTTGGGAGACCGGCTTCAAGTTCGCGCCGTCGTCCCTGCTGGATGGGCGCCTGGCGTATTGGGAGCAGCGCGCATCCGGGGAGGTGGCGACCGTTCTCGGCGTCAATGGCGTGGTCGGCATCGGCGATGTGGCCAATGTCGGCCGTACGCTGCGGCGCGGCTGGGATGCGCAGCTCAACCTGCAGCCGGCCGAGCATTGGCGTGCATGGGTTTCGTATTCGCGGCAGAAGGCCAGCATCGTCACGCCCGATCCGAGCGCCCCGGCCACGCGTGGCAAGGAGATCGAAAACGTGCCGCACTGGTTGGCCACCGCCGGGCTGGAGTGGCAGGTCAGTTCGTCGGTGCAGGTGAGCGCCTGGGGCAACGCACAAGGCGATTACTACCTGGAACGCACCAACACGTTGGGCCGCACCGGTGGCTACGCCTTGCTCAACCTGGGCGCGCGCTGGGCGGTGGACGCGCGCAATGCGCTCAGCCTGCAGCTACGCAATGTCACCGATCGCGCGTATGTGTACGCCTGGTACGACAGCGGCAGCTCCGGTTACTCGCCCGGCGATGGGCGTGCGTTGTCGGTGTCGTGGGATTGGAGCTTCTGATGCATGCAACGATTGACCACGGTGGCGTGGACGAGTCGCGCCAAGCCAGCCGCTGGCGCTTCTATCGCGCGGTGTGGCGTTGGCATTTTTATGCCGGGCTGCTTGTGCTGCCTTTCATCATCTGGCTGGCGGTGACCGGGGCTGCGTTCCTGTACCAGGACGCCATCGACCGCAGCGTGCACCACGGGTTGAAGGTGGTGCCGGTAGGCGATGCGCGCCTGCCCGCGCAGCAGTTGGTTGCCGCTGCACAAGGGCGCTACGGCGGCCGCTTGTTTGTGTACACCACGCCCAAACGCGCCGATGCGAGCGCGGAGATCGGGTTGGTGGATGCGCACGGCGTGCGCCAGGTGGTGTATGTCGATCCGTACCGTGCGCGGGTGTTGGGCGCCTTGCCCGAGCACGGCACGCTCAGCTGGACGATCCGCCGGCTGCATAGTCTTGCGCTGGTGGGGCCATATGCCCGTGGCCTTATCGAAATGGCCGGCGGATGGGCCATCGTGCTGGTGCTCACGGGCGTGTATCTGTGGTGGCCGCGCGGGCGACGCGGCGGCGTGATCAGCGTGCGCGGCAAGTCGACACAGCGGCTGTTCTGGCGCGACCTGCACGCAGTGACCGGTGCCGGGGTTGGTGCGATCCTGCTGTTCCTGGCGCTGACCGGCATGCCGTGGTCGTGGCTGTGGGGTGCGCAGGTCAATCGCTGGGTCAATGGGCATGATTTCGGCTATCCCGCCGGGCTGCGCGTGCAGCAGCCGATGTCGCAGCAGCGCTTGACCGACAGCGGCGAGCCGGCATGGTCGTTGCGGCAGGCGCGCCTGCCGGAATCTGTGGTGCCTGCACAGCCAACTGGCGCGGTGGATGAGCACGCGCATGGCGAGCACGCACGTGCGTTGCAGGTGGGCGACGAGCATCCCGAGCGTTCCCGGCAGGGAGCGCTCCCGACAAGCGCAGCGCATGCAGGCCATGAAGAACACGCAGGGCAAGCAGAATACGCAGAGCAAGCAGAATACGCAGGGCACCTGGCGCAGGCGGAGCACGCGGCCCAACACGCGCATTCGGCAGACAACGCGCATGCCGATCACGGCGATTCCGCTGGATTCGCTGCGCCGGGACGCGGCGCGATCGGTCTGGATGCAGCGATGGCGCGTTTCGAGGCACGCGGCATCCAGCCGGGATATAGCGTGGCGCCGCCGCGTGGTGCGACCGGGGTCTATACCGCGTCGGTGTACCCGGCCGATCTGCAGCGGCAGCGCGTGATCCACCTGGATCAATACAGCGGTGCGGTGCTGCTGGACATGCGTTACCGCGACTACGGGCCGCTGGCCAAGCTGCTGGAATGGGGCATCAACGTGCACCTGGGGCAGCAATACGGCACTGCCAACCAGTTGATCCTGTTGTTCGCCTGCATCGCCATTGTGCTGTTGTGCGTCAGCGCGGCGGTGATGTGGTGGAAGCGCCGCCCAAGCGGGGGCCTGGGTGTACCGTCGTTGCCGGCCGACCCGTGCACGCTACGCGGCCTGATGGTGCTGCTAGTGCTGTGCGGGCTGATCTTTCCGCTGGTCGGCCTGTCGTTGTTGCTGATGTGGGCGTTCGATCGTTACTGGATGCGGCGCACGCACGCCGGTGCCTCGGCGCGGTGACGGGCGCGCCGGTGCATGAGCACGGCGCGCAGTGCACCACCATTGCATCCTGGATGCAGCCTGCCCATGCAGCTGCAGCACATGCTGGTCAAGCGTCACCCGCACAGGTGCACGTGACCGCTGCCGCTAGATGTCTTCGTGGATGCCACACTCGCGCTTCAGGCCGAAGAAACGCGTGTCTTCCTCGCGCATGCCAGGCTCCCAGCGACGGGTGGTGTGGAAATCGCCGATGGACACGTAGCCTTGTTCCCAGAGCGGGTGATACGGCAGATCGTGTGCTTGCAGGTATTGCCACACATCGCGATCGGTCCAGTCGGCGATCGGGCTGATCTTGTAGCGCTCGCCGCGCTTCTGCACGATCGGCGTCTGCGCGCGGCCGCCGGACTGGCTGCGGCGCAGGCCGGTAAACCAGGTGCCCACCTCGAGTTCGTCCAGGGCGCGCCGCATCGGTTCGACCTTGCGCAGGTTGTTGTATTGATCGATGCCGACCATGCCCTGTTCCCACAGGCGGCCGTGGCGCGCTTCCATCCAGGCGCGGCTGACCAGCGGGCGATACACCTTGAGGTTGAGCTTGAGTCGCTCGGTCAGGGCATCGGCGAAGCGGTAGGTTTCCGGAAACAGATATCCGGTGTCGATCAGGATCACCGGAATGTCGGGGCGTTGCTGACTGAGCAGATGCAAGGTGACGGCCGATTGCGCGCCGAAGCTGGACGACAAGGCCGCGTTCTGCGGGCCATGCTGCAGCGCCCAGGCCACGCGTTGGTCGGCGCGCAGCCCTTCCAGCTGCGCATTGAGCGCGTCCAGATCGTCGAACGCAGAAGAGGTAATCGATGCAGCAGGCAGCGCGGTCATGCGAGCAATTCCAGGTCGAGGCGACGGTGCGTGGGGTAGGGTGGCAACGCGATCACGCCGGCGCGGTGCAGGAAATCGCCGAAGCCTTCATCGTTGGCGTGGTCGCCTTCGGTGGCATAGCGCGCCAGCAGCGGTTGCAATGCGGCCAGGATCTCCGGCTCGGTGATGTTTTCGCGATACAGCGTATTGAGGCGTTGGCCGCGGCGGTCGCCACCCAGCATCAGGTTGTAGCGCCCGGGGGCCTTGCCGACCAGCGCGATTTCGGCCAAATACGGGCGCGAGCAGCCGTTCGGGCAGCCAGACACGCGCAGCACGATCGGCGTGTCGGCCAGTCCGTGTTGTTGCAGCAGCGGCTGCAGCGCGGCGCTGAAATCGGGCAGGTAGCGCTCGGCCTCGGCCATCGCCAGGCCGCAGGTGGGCAGCGCCACGCAGGCCATTGCGCCGCGCGCCAGGGCGGTGGCGGCGCGGTTGCCGGCATCCAGCGCGTACTGCGCCACCAGCGCGTCGACGCGTGCGCGCTCGCTGGCCGGTACGCCGGCGATCACCAGGTTCTGGTTGGGCGTCATGCGGAATTCGCCGACGTTCAACTGCGCGATTGCGCGCAACCCGCTCAGATGCGCAGCGGTGTCGGTGTCGGCAATGCGGCCGGCCGGCAAGGAGAGGGTCAGGTGCCATCGCCCGTCTTCGCCTTCGACCCAGCCATAGCGGTCGCCGTTGTGGTCGAACGCGAACGGCTGCGCCGGTTGCAATGCGAAGCCGGCGCGGCGCGCGATTTCGGCCACGATGGTGTCCAGGCCGTGGTCGTCGATGGTGTATTTGAAGCGTGCGCGCTTGCGCACCGCCCGGTTGCCGAAGTCGCGCTGCGTGGTGACCACGGCCGTGGCGATATCGAGCAACTGGTCGCGGGTGACGAAGCCGATCACGTTGGCGACCCGCGGCCAGGTCTCCGCATCGCCGTGCGAGGCGCCCATGCCGCCACCGATGCTGACGTTGTAGCCCAGCAACTGCCCCTCGCGCAGGATGGCGATGAAGCCCAGATCGTTGGCGAAGACGTCCACATCGTTAAGCGGCGGTGCGGCGAAACCGATCTTGAACTTGCGTGGCAGATACCGCTCGCCATAGATCGGCTCCTCCTCGCTGCCGGAGCCGGACACGCGCTCTTCGTCCAGCCAGATTTCGTAGTACGCCCGCGTGTTGGGCAGCAGGTGCTCGGACACGCGCGCCGCATCGGCATACAGCGTGGCATGCGCCTGCGACAGCAGCGGATTTGCGGCCACCTGCACGTTGCGATTCACATCGCCGCAGGCGGCCAGCGTATCGATCAAGGTGGCATTGATGGCCTGCATGGTGGCCTTCAATTCGCGCTTGATCACGCCATGGAACTGGAAGGCCTGGCGCGTGGTGACGCGCAGCGAATGATTGGCATAACGGGTGGCGATGCCATCCAGTGCCAGCCACTGCGTGGGCGTGATCACTCCGCCCGGCGTGCGCGTGCGGATCATGAACTGGTACGCCGGCTCCAGCTTCTGCCGCCGCCGCTCATCGCGGATGTCGCGGTCGTCCTGCTGGTAGCTGCCGTGGTACTTGATCAGCGTCTGATCGTCCTCACGCAACGCCCCGGTCACCGCATCGGCCAGGCTCTGCTGCAACGATCCACGCAGACGGCGGCTTTCGGATTTGATGTCTTCGACGGAGTGGCTCATAACGGGATTCGGCATTCGTGATTGGGGATTAGCAACAGCAAAGCGCGGGCATTACCCACACAGCACAAAGATCGCGGACACCCGCTCTCACGAATCCCCAATCCCCACTCCCCAATCCCGGCACTAATAGACATCCCGCGCATAGCGCCCCTCCACCTGCAATTGGGTGAGATACGCGGCGGCGGCCTCGGCATCCAGGGCGCCGTGGGTGGCGACGATGTCGAGCAGCGCGGCGTGCACGTCCTTGCCCATGCGGGTGGCGCCGCACACATACACGTGCGCGCCGCCCTGCAGCCAGGCATGGACCTCGGCGCCACGCGCGCGCAGGCGGTGTTGCACGTAGAGCTTTTCGGCCTGGTCGCGCGAGAACGCCAGGTCCAGCGCGTGCAACTCGCCGCGTTGCAGGGCCAGCTGCCATTCGGCCTGGTACAGGAAATCGGTATTGAAATGCTGGGCGCCGAAGAACAACCAGTTACGGCCCTTGGCGCCGGTTTCCGCACGCTCCTGCACGAAGCCGCGGAACGGTGCCACGCCGGTGCCCGGGCCGATCATCAGGATGTCGCGATCGGTATCGGCCGGCACGCGGAAGCGGTGGTTGGGTTCGATGTACACCGGCGCAGTGTCGCCTTCGGCAAGCGCGGCCAGAAAGCCGCTGGCCGAACCCAGGTGCGCATGCCCATGCGCCTGGTAGGCGACCTCGTCCACCGCCAGATGCACCTCATCGCCCACGCGCTTGCGGCTGGAGGCGATGGAATACAGCCGCGGGGTGAGCGGACGCAGCGCGGCGAGCAGGCCGGCGTGGTCCCAATCCGCCGGCCAGCGGCGCAGCACGTCGATCACCTGATGATCGGCGAGCAGCGACGCCAGGCCGGCAGTCTGGGTGGGGGCGAGCAACGCTTGCAGTTCTTGCGCGCCTGCGCGCTCGGCATGTGCGGTGAGAAACGGCCGCGACAGCTTGGTCAGTTCGCGCTGGGTGGCGAGCCATGCATGCAAAGCCAGTGTCTGCTCGCCGACGGTGACAACGGCGTTGCCGTCCAACCGCAATGTCTGCAGCACCGCATCGACCAACGCAGGCGGATTGCGGTGGCGGATGCCCAGCGCATCGCCCGGCTCATAGCTCAGGCCACTGCCTTCCAACGAAAATTCCAGATGACGCACGCGCTTGCCGGGGACCGCGTAGACGCGAAATCCCGGGCCCTTGAAATCGCGCCCGCTGATGATCTGATTGGACAACAGCTCGGCGGCGAACGGCTGCTGCTGCGACCACACCGGCGTGGCCGGGGTGCTGCGCAGTGGCGTGACCGTGGCCGAGTGCAGGCCGCCCTTGAGTTGCTCGCGCGCATGCGTGAGCGCCTGCGCGCGCCATGGCGCGGCGACGCTGTCGATGTCCAGATCGGCTTCGCCGCGCGGCTGCACGCGGCGGCCGCCCAGTTCGGCCAGGCGCTCGTCGATGCGTCGGGCGATACCGCAAAAATCGGCATAACTGGAATCGCCCAGCCCCAGCACTGCGTACTTGAGCTCGGGCAGCTTGGGCGCGCGACGGCTGGTCAGGAATTCCACCAGGCCGATCGCATCGTCTGGCGGGTCACCTTCGCCCTGGGTGCTGATCACCACATACAACAGCCGCTCACTGGCCAGCTCGCGGGTGGGGTAGGCGTCGGCGCGCAACAGGCGCACGCTCAGACCTGCGGCTTCGGCCTCGGCGGCCAGGTGCTCTGCCTGGCGACGCGCGTTGCCGGTCTGGCTGCCGTACACCACGGTCAGGCGCTGGCCTTCCAGGGCGATTGCCTGTGCTTGTCCGCCCGGCAACACGGCCAGCGCGCGCGGCGGATGGCCCTGCGCCAGCCCGGCGGTGTAACCGGACAGCCACCACAGCGATGCGGTATCCAGGCCGTCGACCAACCGGTCCAGCAGCGCCTTGCGCTCGTCGGGCAAGGGGCTGGGCGGTAGCGCGGAACTGGCGGCGGTCATTCGGATCCGGGGGATTTGATGAGAGGGACGATGTTAGGGAAGCGTTGCGCCCACCAGAAAGGAATTGCCGTTATCGCGTTATGCCGGGCGCTTATTTCGCGCAGTCATCAGGGCGGCACACACTGCAGCGCCTTGCCCTACCATCGGCTGGTCTGCCCGCCGACACCCACGACATTCCGATGACCCTGCCGCCGCTGTCCCATCTCGACCGGCTCGAAGCCGAAAGCATCCACATCCTGCGCGAAGTCGCCGCCGAGTTCCGGGCTCCGGTGATGCTGTATTCGGTGGGCAAGGACAGTTCGGTGCTGCTGCACCTGCTGCTCAAGGCGTTCGCGCCATCGCGGCCGCCGATCCCGCTGCTGCATATCGATACACGCTGGAAGTTCCGCGAAATGATCGCCTTCCGCGACCGCCGCGCGGCCGAGACCGGCGTGGACCTGCGCGTGCACATCAACCCCGACGGCGTTGCGCAGGACGTTGGCCCGATCAGCCACGGTGCCGCCGTGCACACCGACATCATGAAAACCCAGGGCCTGAAGCAGGCCCTGGAGCACGGCGGCTTCGATGCGGCGATCGGTGGGGCACGCCGCGACGAAGAGAAATCGCGCGCCAAGGAGCGCGTCTTTTCGTTTCGTACCGCACGCCACCGCTGGGACCCGAAGAACCAGCGCCCGGAGTTGTGGAATCTGTACAACGCGCGCACCGGTCCGGGCGAAAGCGTGCGCGTGTTTCCGCTCTCCAACTGGACCGAGCTGGACATCTGGCTGTACATCTACCGCGAGAAGATTCCGGTGGTGCCGCTGTACTTCGCCGCCCCGCGCCCGGTGGTGGAGCGCGATGGTGCCTGGATCATGGTCGACGACGCGCGCCTGCCGCTGCGCCCGGGCGAAACCCCGCAACTGCGCTCGGTGCGCTTCCGTACGCTGGGCTGCTACCCGCTCACCGGCGCCATCGACTCCGAGGCCGACACGCTGGAAGCGGTCATCGCCGAAATGCTGGTCAGCACCAGCTCCGAGCGCCAGGGCCGCATGATCGACCACGCCCCGGGCGCATCGATGGAACAGAAGAAGCTTGAGGGGTATTTCTGATGGGCAGTGAATGGGGAATGGAGAATGGGGAATCGCAACAGCGGTTGCCGGAAGACGTCACGTTGGCGGAGAACGCTTTTGCGATTCCCGATTCCCGACTCCCAATTCCCGGCACCATCGGCGCCTACCTCCAGCAACACGAATCCAAGCCGCTGCTGCGCTTCATCACCTGCGGCAGCGTGGACGACGGCAAGAGCACGCTGATCGGGCGGTTGCTCTACGACAGCAAGCGCTTGTTCGACGATCAGCTTGCCGCGCTGGAAAGCGATAGCCGACGGCATGGCACCCAGGGCGGGGGCATCGACTATGCCCTGCTGATGGACGGGCTGGCGGCCGAACGCGAGCAGGGCATCACCATCGATGTGGCCTACCGCTATTTCGATACCGACCGGCGGAAATTCATCGTGGCCGATTGCCCCGGACACGAGCAGTACACGCGCAACATGGCCACCGGCGCGTCGACCGCCGATGTGGCGGTGGTGCTGGTGGATGCACGCAAGGGCCTGCTGACGCAGACCCGCAGGCATAGCTACATCGTGTCGTTGCTGGGCATCCGGCATGTGGTGCTGGCGGTCAACAAGATGGACCTGGTGGATTACGACGCGCAGGTGTTCGCCGACATCGCAGAAGGCTACACCGCACTTGCCGCGCAGCTGGGCATCGCCCAGGTGCAGTGCATTCCGCTGTCGGCGCTGGCGGGCGAAAATCTGTCCAGCGCTTCGACGCAGATGCCGTGGTACGGCGGCCCGCATCTGCTGCAGCACCTGGACACCGTGCAGTTGGAGTCGCTGGACGCTGGTAGCGGCCTGCGCCTGCCGGTGCAATGGGTCAACCGCCCCAACGCGCAGTTCCGTGGCTATGCGGGCACGATTGCCGCCGGCCAGGTGCGTGCGGGCGATGCGGTGGTGGTCGTGCCGTCCGGGCGCCGCACGCAGGTGGCAAGCGTGCGCGATGCCAACGGCGAGGTCGACAGCGCACGCGCCGGGCAGGCAGTGACGCTGACCTTGCGCGATGAGATCGACATCAGCCGTGGCGACATCATTGCCGCCGTCGACGACCCGCCGGAGGTGGCCGACCAGTTCGCCGCGCATCTGCTGTGGATGGACGATGCTGCGTTGCTGCCCGGCCGCCCGTACTGGCTCAAGATCGGCACCCGCACCGTGACCGTGAGCATCAGCGAGATCAAGCACAAGGTCGATGTGAACACGCAGGAGCGGCTGGCCGCCAAGCGCCTGGAACTCAACGAGGTGGGTTACTGCAACCTGGCACTGGACGAACCGATCGCGTTCTCGCCTTACGCGCGCAACCGCGTGCTCGGCGGATTCATCCTGATCGACCGCCAAAGCAATGCCACCGTGGCCGCCGGCACGCTGGAATTCGCGTTGCGCCGCGCCGGCAACGTGCACTGGCAGCATCTGGACGTGGATCGCAGCGCACGTGCGCGCATCAAGGGCCAAGCGCCACGCGTGCTGTGGTTTACCGGGCTGTCGGGGGCCGGCAAGTCCACGGTCGCCAACCTGGTCGACAAGCGCCTGCACGCGCTGGGCTATCACACCTTCATCCTGGACGGCGACAACGTGCGCCACGGGCTCAACCGCGACCTGGGCTTCACCGACGAAGACCGCGTGGAAAATATCCGTCGCGTGGCCGAAGTGGCCCGGCTGATGGCCGATGCCGGCCTGATCGCGCTGGTGAGTTTCATTTCGCCATTCCGTGCCGAGCGGCAGCTGGCGCGCGAACGCTTCGACCAGGGCGAGTTCGTCGAGGTCTTCGTGGACGTGCCGCTGGCCGTTGCCGAGGCGCGCGATGTGAAAGGGCTGTACCGCAAGGCACGCGCCGGGCAGATTCCCAATTTCACCGGGATCGACTCGCCGTACGAGGCACCCCAGAATCCGGAGATCCATCTTCACGCCGATGGTGAGAATGTAGAGGCGCTGGCGCACCATGTGCTCGAATATCTGGGGCTGGAACGCTAAGCGCGGCTAGTAAAACTCCTGCGCAGCCGCCAGGCGGGCGCGGCCGGTGCTCGGAATCGGCATGTGCCACTCGTACACTCCGGTTCTGAGTGCGCCGTCCGCACCCACCTGACTGCTCGCTACGTTTTGTTCGCCGCTCTAAGGGCGGCGAACACGACAGGGCATGCGGTCGTCAGGCAAACGCGGTGCGTGTACGCAGCGGCGGTGTATGACCCCATACACGCCGTTATTGCATACCGGCGGCGCCCGTCTGGCGAATGCGCGGCCAGGTGCTGGCCGCGCTGACCAGCGCATCGTGCCAAGGACAGCAAGGGTCTTTGGTCATGGTGCAAAGCGCGCCCTTTCTGTCAATTCATGGCGGCTAGGTCGGTAAACTTTCGACGTACCCCGCCAGGATGTTCTGATGCCTGTTCTGCCCAGCGCGCGCGTTTGCGCCGCGCTCTTGTTGGCCGCTGTCCTGGCCGGTTGTAGCCGTCAGGCCAGCACGCCGGCCGCCGCCAAACCCATTCCGGTCTCGGTGCAGGCGGTGGCCACCCAACCCTGGAACTCGACCGTGCAGTCGATCGCCACCGTGCGTGCGCGCGAATCGGTGGCGCTCACCGCCGCGGTCAGCGATGTGGTGGAGCAGGTGTATTTCGACAGCGGCGACGAGGTCAAGGCCGGGCAATTGCTGCTGCGTCTGCGCGGCAATTCGCAGCAGGCGGCACTGACCGCCGCACAGGCCACCTTCGAAGAGACCGACCAGTTGTACCGCCGCCAGTTGAGTCTGGTTGGCCAGCAACTGGTGGCCAAGTCCACCGTGGACACGCAGCGCGCGCTGCGCGATGCCGCACAGGCGCGGGTGCAGCAGATGCGCGCGGAAATCACCGACCGCGAAGTGCGCGCGCCGTTTTCCGGCGTGCTGGGCATCCGCCAGATCAGCCCTGGCTCGCTGATCACCTCCAGCACGGTGATCGCCACGTTGGACGATGTGGCGCGCATGTATGTGGATTTCCAGGTGCCGGAATCGCAGTTCGGCCTGGTGCAACTCGGTAATGCCGTGAGCGGCAGCGCGGCGGCGTATCCGGGCGCGCAGTTCCAGGGCGAGGTGGTGACCATCGATTCGCGGATCGATGAGACCACGCGCTCGGTGACGGTACGTGCGGATTTCCCCAACGACGATCGCCGGCTGCGTCCGGGCATGCTGCTGGATGTGCGGCTGTTCCAGCCGGCGCGGCAGGCGGTGGTGATTCCGGAAATTGCGGTGGTGCAGGTGGGGCGCGAATCGTACGTCTTCCGGGTCAAGCCCGACAGCACCGTGGAGCGCGCCGATGTGCGGCTGGGCGAGCGTCGCGACGGCAAGGTGGAAATCCTCGAAGGCATCAAGGCCGGTGAGCGCATCGTGGTCGATGGCACCGGCAAGCTGCGCCCGGGCCTGAAGGTTGCCGATCAGGCCGCGCCCGCAGCGCCACGCCCGCAGGCGGCCGCACAATGAAACTCTCCGACCTGTCGATCACCCGCCCGGTGATGGCGGTGGTGATGAGTTTGCTGCTGATCGTGCTGGGGGTGATGTCGTTCACCCGCCTCACGCTGCGCGAGTTGCCGGCCATCGACCCGCCCATCGTCTCGGTGGATGTGGAATACACCGGCGCCTCTGCCGCAGTGGTGGAAAGCCGCATCACCCAGGTGCTGGAAGACGCGCTGGCCGGCATCGAGGGCATCTCCACCATCGAGGCGCGCAGCCGTAATGGCTCCTCCGACATCAGTATCGAGTTCGTGCAATCGCGCGATGTGGAAGCGGCCGCCAACGACGTGCGCGATGCGGTCAGCCGGGTGTCCGACCGCATGCCCGACCAGGCGCGTCCACCGGAGATTTCCAAGGTCGAAGCCGACGCCGACCCCATCCTGTGGCTCAACATGAGCTCCAGCACGATGGACACGCTGCAGCTGTCCGACTACGCCGAGCGCTACGTGGTCGACCGCTTCTCCAGCCTGGATGGCGTGGCGCAGGTGCGGATCGGCGGGCGCCAGCGCTATGCGATGCGTATCTGGCTGGACCGCGACCAATTGGCGGCACGCGAACTCACCGTGACCGATGTGGAAGCGGCGCTGCAGAACGAAAACGTCGAGCTGCCCGCCGGCAGCATCGAATCGGCGCAGCGCGATTTCACCTTGCGCGTGGAGCGCAGTTATCTCAAGCCCGAAGACTTCGCCAAGTTGCCGTTGAACAAGGGCGAGGGCGGTTACGTGGTACGGCTGGGCGATGTGGCCAGGGTGGAGCTGACCTCGGCCGAGCGGCGCGCCTATTTCCAGAGCAATGGCGTGCCCAACGTGGGGCTGGGCATCGTGCGCAACTCCACCGCCAATGCGCTGGACGTGGCGCGCGAAGCGCGCGCGCAAGCCGAAGAAGTGCAGAAGTCGCTCCCGAAGGGCACCAACATCTTCGTTGCCTTCGATACCACCACCTTCATCGATGCGGCGGTGGAGCGCGTGTATCACACGCTGGTGGAAGCGGTGGTGCTGGTGCTGGTGGTGATCTGGGTGTTTCTGGGCAGCGCGCGTGCCGCGCTGATTCCTGCGGTGACGGTACCGGTGTGCCTGATTGCCGCGTTCATTGCGCTATACGCCTTCGATTTTTCGATCAACCTGCTCACCCTGCTGGCCTTGGTGCTGTGTATCGGCCTGGTGGTGGACGACGCCATCGTGGTGGTGGAAAACATCCAGCGCCGGATCGATCTGGGCGAACCGCCGCTGGTGGCCGCCAAGCGCGGCACCGGGCAGGTGGCGTTCGCGGTGATCGCGACCACGGCCGTGCTGGTGGCGGTGTTTCTGCCGGTCGGTTTTCTGGAAGGCAATACCGGGCGGCTGTTCCGCGAATTGGCAGTGGCGCTGGCGGCGGCAGTGGCGATCTCGGCCTTCGTGGCGCTGACGCTGACGCCGATGATGTCGTCCAAGTTGTTGCGCGCGCATGGGCAGGCCAAGCCCAATCGCTTCCACCGCTGGTTCGATGGGCGCATGCAGGCGGTGTCCGGTGCGTATGGGCGCTCGCTGGAGCGGCATGTGCACCGCACCTGGATCTTTGCGCTGTTGATGCTGTTGGCACTGGGCGCCAGCGCATGGCTGATGGGCCGCATTCCTTCCGAACTGGCGCCGGCCGAAGACCGCGGCAATTTCCAGATCATGATCGACGGCCCGGAAGGTGCCGGCTTCGATTACACGGTGGGGCAGATGCATCAGGTGGAAGACATCCTGCGCCCCTTCGTGGGGCCGGACAAACCCATCGTGCGCGCCAACCCGCGCGTGCCCGGCGGCTTTGGCAGCAGCGAGGAAATGCACACCGGCCGGGTTAGCGTGTTCTTGCAGGATTGGGAAAAGCGCTCCCGCCCCACCACCGAAGTGGCCGATGAGGTGCAGCAGAAACTCAATGTGCTCAGCGGCGTGCGTGCGCGCACGCAGGTGAGCGGCGGGCTGGTGCGTAGCCGTGGACAACCGTTCCAGCTGGTGCTGGGCGGGCCGGATTACGCGGAGATTGCGCAATGGCGCGACCGCATTTTGCAGCGCATGGAAGCCAACCCCGGTCTGGTCGGCCCCGACTCCGATTACAAGGAGACCCGCCCGCAGATGCGCGTCAATATCGACCGCCTGCGCGCGGCCGATCTGGGCGTGCCGGTCACTGCCATCGGCGGGGCGCTGGAAGCGTTGATGGGCTCGCGCCGCGTCACCACCTTCGTCGACAACGGCGAGGAATACGACGTGATGCTGCAGGCCGGGCGCGAAGGCCGCATGTCGCCGGAAGACCTCACCGCCATTCGCGTGCGTTCCAACCGTGGCGAACTGATCCCGCTGTCCAACCTGGTGACCTTGAGCGAAGTGGCCGAAGCCGGCACCTTGAATCGCTTCAATCGCCTGCGTGCGATCACCATCACCGCCGGCCTGGCCCCGGGCTACCCGCTTGGCGATGCCATCGCCTGGGCGCAGCAGGCCGCGCAGGAAGAACTTCCCGAATATGCGCAGGTGGACTGGAAAGGCGAATCGCGCGAGTACCAGCAATCGGGCAGTGCGGTGTTGCTGACCTTCGGCATGGCGCTGCTGGTGGTGTATCTGGTGCTGGCCGCGCAGTTCGAAAGCTTCGCGCACCCGTTGGTGATCATGCTCACCGTGCCGTTGGCCGTGCTGGGCGCGCTGGTGGGGCTGTGGCTGACCGGCGGCACGCTCAATCTGTTCAGTCAGATCGGCATCGTGATGCTGGTGGGACTGGCGGCCAAGAACGGCATCCTGATCGTGGAATTCGCCAACCAGTTGCGCGACGAAGGGCGCAGTGTGCATGCAGCCATCGTGGAGTCGGCATCGGTGCGTTTGCGCCCGATCCTGATGACCTCGATTGCGACGGTGGTCGGCGCGATTCCGCTGGTGGTGGCCGGTGGGCCTGGCTCGGCCAGCCGCGCCACCATCGGCGTGGTGGTGATCTTCGGCGTCTCGCTGTCCACGTTGTTGTCGCTGTACGTGGTGCCGGCGTTCTACAGCCTGATCGCGCCGTTTACCAAGTCGCCCGAAGCGGTGGCCCGCCAGCTGGAAGCCCTGGAAGCGCAGACGCCGTCGGTGGGTGGGCATGCGTGAACGCGGTCGGCAGCGCAACGGCTGCCGGCGTCCGTCGAGGCGGGGAAGGTGTCAGGCCATCGAGGTGCTGGGCCGGTATGTGCATTCGTCCATCTGAGCGGCCGGTGTCGCTGTGCTGCGCGGTACGTTGCATGCGGCCGCGATGCCGCGCGCTGCGATACGTCTCATATGGTTGTGCACGGTAGGCCGTCGCTGCGAGCCTCATAACGGTGCCTAGCCAGGACTGGCGCGCATTGTCGCCGGTCCTGTGGGCGCGGCACAGCACGGGTGCGCGCCAGTCGCCAACCAATGGCCCATGACAGTCACGGATGGATATGGTGCACTTCGACGATTGCCATGACCGGAGTTGTCGATGCGTCGTCTTGCCTGCCTGCTTGCTCCTTCCCTTCTCGCGTTGTGCTGCGGCAACGTGTTGGCACAGTCGTCCGGCGAGCCGGTTCCCAATGGTCGTCTGCCGACCTGGGCAGTACCGGAGCGCTACAGCCTCGCGCTCAAGATCGACCCGGAGCAGACGCAATTCAGCGGCCGCACCACCATCCGCGTGCAGCTCAAGCAGGCGTCCGACCATCTCTGGCTGCACGGCAAGGAGCTGAAGGTCAGCAAGGTCACCGTCAAGCCCGGCAAGGGCAAGGCGCTGACTGCACGCTACGTGGAAGCCGATGCGCAAACCGGCGTGGCAAGGCTGGATTTCGGCCGCACGCTCTCGCCGCAGACGCTTACCGTGGAGATCGCCTACAGCGCGCCGCTCAACCAACAGCTGCAGGGCCTGTACCAGGTGAAATACCAGGGCAAGGCGTATGCGATGACGCAGATGGAGCCGATCAGTGCGCGCTACGCGTTCCCCGGCTTCGACGAGCCGGCGTTCAAGACGCCGTTCGACATCAGCCTGACCGTGCCCAGCGGTGACCAGGCGCTGGCCAACACCATCGCGACCTCGACCAAGCCCGCCGGCAAGGGCTGGAAGACGGTGACGTTCGCCCCGACCGTGCCGCTGCCGACCTATCTGGTCGCCTACGCCGCCGGCCCGTGGGACGTGGTGGATGTGGCGCCGATGCCGGCCACCCCGCAGCGCCCCAACGCCACGCCGTTGCGCGGCATTGCCGCCAAGGGCCAGGGCCCGCGCATCACCCCCGCACTGGACCAGACCCCGGCCATCATCGCCGCGCTGGAGGACTACTACGCCTTCGGTTATCCATTCGACAAGCTCGATCTGGTCGCAGCGCCGGACTTCAGCGCCGGCGCGATGGAAAACCCGGGGTTTGTGACCTTCCGCGATTGGCTGCTGTTGTTGGACAAGGATTCGCCGGCCGAGAACGTGCAGCGCTCCTTCAACGTCAATGCGCACGAGCTGGCGCATCAGTGGACCGGCGACACCGTGACCATGGCGTGGTGGGACGACCTGTGGCTCAACGAAGCGTTCGCGACCTGGATGCAGCAGAAGATCACCATGCAGCTGCATCCGGAATACCACGCCAATCTGGACCGTATCGGCGGTGCGCAGCATGCGATGGAAAACGACAGCCTGGTGAGCGCACGCAAGATTCGCCAGCCGATCACCGGCAATGGCGATATCGAAACCGCCTTCGACGGCATCACCTACCAGAAGGGCGCGGCGGTGCTGGCGATGTTCGAAGCCTTCGTTGGCGAAGACGTGTTCCGCCAGGGCATGCGCGCCTATATCGCCAAGCATAAGTTCGGCAACGCCACCGCCGATGACCTGGTCGATGCGATCGCAGAAGCGGCCGGCAAGGGCGATGATTTCAAGGCCGCATTCCGCAGCTTCCTCAACCAGCCGGGCGTGCCGTATCTGCAGACCCAGGTGGCGCGCGAAGGCGGCAAGACCGTGGTCAAGCTGCAGCAGCAACGCTACCTGCCGCTGGGCTCCAGCGGCTCTGCCGCGCAACAGTGGGGTGTGCCGGTGTGCGTGAAGTACGGCAAGGGCAAGAACCAGGTTGGCACCGCCTGCCAGTTGCTTGAAGGCGGCAGCGGCAGCATCGTGCTGGAAGGGGCCGGCAAGAACACCTGGGTGTTCCCGAATGCGCGTGGCGCCGGCTATTACCGTTTCTCGCTGCCCAGCAAGCAGTTGGCGGCGCTTGGCAAGCAGGTCGGCCAGCTGGACGATAACGAACAGCTCGCCTACGCTGATGCGATCAATGCGGCGTACCGTCACGGTGATGCCGACAACGCGGCCGTGCTGGCAGCGCTCGCGCAGTTGGCGCCGTCGGCATCGGCCGATGTGTCCACCGCGTTGCTGGACCGCTTCGGGTGGATCTGGCGTTACCAGGCCACCACCGAGGCGCAGCGCGGCGCATTGCGCAAGGCCGCCGAACAGGCGTACCTGCCGCGTCTGCGTGCGCTGGGCTACACGCGGCGCAGCGGTGAGTCGATCGACGACACCGCACTGCGCACGTCGCTGGCCAGTGTGTTCGCCTTGCGTCTGCAGAACGCAGAGGTCCGCAAGGCCCTGCTGGCGCAAGGCGATGCGGTGCTGGCCGGCGGCAAGGGTGCGCTGGATTTCTCCGCCGCCAACCCGGACTTGCTCGGCACCGTGCTGGCAGTGACTGTCCAGGAACGCGGCGCACCGGCAGTGCAGGCGCTGATCGATGCATTGCGCACGCATGCCGACCCGGCCCAGCGCAACGCCATGATCGCCGCACTGGGTGCGGTGCAGGACCCGGCGCTGCTGAAGCAGGTGCGCGATTTCGCGCTGACCGACGCGATCAAGGTAGGCGAGATGAAAAGCCTGCTGATGCGCGGGCACAGCGATGAGCGTTCGCATGAGTCGATGTGGGCCTGGTTCACCGCCAACTTCGACCGCATCGTGCAACGCAGTGGCTCGTTCGATGGTGGCGGGTTGCCGGCGCTGGGTGCTTCCGGTGGCTGCAGCGTGGACGAGGCCGATCGCCTGGATGCGTTCTTCAAGCCGCGCCTGGCCAAGCTCAGTGGCGCCGACCGTGGCCTGGCGCAGACCGGCGAGACCATCCGCCTGTGCGCTGCGTTGAAACAGGCGCAAACCGCCCAGCGCTGAGTTGCGGTGTGCGGCCGGTGTGCGCAGTATCGCGGGAGTCGCTGCTGCGCATGCCATGACCAACGCAATGGACCAATCGCTGATCGTGCACGGGGAAGGCTTCGTGCTGCGCCGCTGGCGCCAGGACGACCTGGATGCCTTGGTGCGGCATGCCAACGACCCGCTGGTGCCGCGCGGATTGAGCGAGCGATTCCCTCACCCATATACCCGTGCCGATGGCGAAGCGTTCCTAGCGGGTAGGGTTGTAGATTTGCGAGACCCGGTGCTCGCCATCGAGATCGATGGCCAGGCCTGCGGCACGATCGCAGTGCGCCCAGGGCAGGGCGAACGTCGCTACTCGGCCGAGCTGGGGTATTGGATCGGTCGCACGTACTGGGGCCGCGGCTGGATGACACGCATCGTGGGCACGTATGTCGCCTGGGCGATGCAGACACGACCGCTGTATCGCGTGCAGGCCACTGTGCTCGATAGCAATCCTGCATCGGCCACGGTGTTGCTGCGCAATGGCTTCGTCGAAGAAGGCGTCAGCCGCTGTGCGCTGCTCAAGCCGGATGGGCTGCACGATCTGCGTGTGTTCGCGCGGGTGAATCCACCCGTTGCGGTTGGCGTGCCGGTGTGCGTATCCGCCCCTGCGTGATTGCATGCACATGATGGCCAGCTGCAGGACGGGAAATGGCCGCCGCAGGAGTTTGGCAGATGCTGCGCGCAGTCGGCCACCTCAACCTCGCCCCCGCAGGGCGGCGCAACGTTCAACATGCTTCGGTGCAGCCGCCATGTACGGACCATCGCGCCGGTGGCTTACCATCGGCGTCACTGCCTGTGCGGCAGCGGCCCTACCGGTACTGCAACACGATCGACACGCAGACGGCGGAACGGCCGGAAGCAGCCGTTCCGCACTGCAAGCAACTTGAACTCCTGGATCCGACAATGACACAGCATGATGGACGCGGCGGACGGCCGCCACGCGACGGCGGCTCCGGCCCCTCGCACAACCCGTGGGGCCGCGCTGCGCCGCGCACACCTGCACCGCGCAGTGCCGCACCCCGCGCTCCAGCGCAGCACACTTCCGCTGTCACGCCACCTGCCGCTGCAGCAAGCGGCAACGCGCGTGAGGTGCGGCTGTACGGCATCAACGCCGTGCAGGCCGTGTTCAAGGCGCGCCCGCAGGCGCTGCGCAAGCTGTACCTGAGCGAGGCGCGCATTCCGCAGTTCAAGGCGCTGCTGGCCTGGTGCGTGACCCAGCGCATCGGCTATCGGGTGGTGGACGAGGCCGATCTGAGCAAGCTCGCTGCCAGTGCGCACCATGAAGGCATCGTCGCCGAGGTGCTGCGCGTCGCCCCGCAACCGTTGCAGGAATGGCTGGCAGCGTTGCCGCAGGGCCCGGTGCTGGCGCTGTGGCTGGACGGGGTGGGCAACCCGCACAACTTCGGGGCGATATTGCGCTCGTCGGCGCACTTCGGTGTGGCCGGTCTGTTGTTGCCGGCCGGCTCCACGTTGGGCCTGTCGGGCGCGGCGGCACGCGTGGCCGAAGGCGGCGCCGAAGCGGTACCGCTGGTGCAACTGCCCGACACTGCAACGGCGATGGCGCAGCTGCGCCAGGCCGGTTTTGCGATTGCCGCGACCTTGGTCGATGGTGGCCAGGACGTCTTCGCCGCCGCGCTGCCGCAGCGCCTGGTGTATGTGATGGGCGCGGAAAGCGAAGGCATGGACCGCGCCTTCGCGCGCGATTGCGATCTGCAGTTGTCGATCCGCGGCAGCGGCAAGGTGGAAAGTCTCAACGTCGCCTCGGCCACTGCGGTCTTCCAGGCCGCCTGGCACGCGCGCGTGCTCAACGGAGAACACTGATGGTGCGTTTTTGTGCGTTGTTGCTTGCGACCGGTTGCCTGTTCAGTGCCAACGCGTCTGCCGCCACGCCGGCGGCACCTCCCGAGGTGCGCACCGATCATGGTGTGGTGCGTGGCCAATGGCAGGACGACGGCAGTGCGGTCTTCCGCGCGATCCCCTTCGCTGCGCCGCCACTGGGCGCGCTGCGCTGGCGCCCGCCGCAACCGGTCGCCGCATGGACGCAGGTGCGCGACGCCACTCAGGCCGCCACGCCGTGCGTGCAGCCGGCGCTGGGCTGGAACAACGCCATGGCCAGGCGCGGCACCGAAGATTGCCTCTATGTCGAAGTGCAGACACGGCAGTTGCATCCGGCCAAGCCGCTGCCGGTGTTCGTGTGGATCCACGGTGGCGCGAACGTGGCCGGCGGCGCCGACGGACATCTGCCCACCAACCTGGTGGCGCAGGGCATGCTGGTGGTGACGCTGCAATACCGGCTGGGCGCGCTGGGGTTCCTGTCGTTGCCGGAGCTGACCGATGGCGACAACGAAGCCGCCGGCAATGTCGCCTTGCTCGATCAGATCGCGGCGCTGCAATGGGTGCGCGACAACATCGCGCAGTTCGGCGGCGACCCCGCGCGAGTCACGATTGCCGGGCAGTCGGCCGGCGGCCAGGACGTGGGCTTGCTGATGCTCAGCCCGCTCGCACGTGGCCTGTTCTCGGCAGCCATCGAACAGAGCGGCACTGCCGGCTTCGGCCTGCCGGCGCGCAGCCTGGAAGACAATCGCGCGCTGGGTGTGAGCATTGCCAAACGTGCCGGCATCGACGATTCGGCCACACGGCTGGCGCAGCTACGCGCGTTGCCGGCCGACCAACTGCTCAAGGCCGCGCAGGGCGTGGATGTGCCGGCCTTGGATGACGACGGCTATATCTGGTTGCAGGCGGTGGTCGACGGGCGCGTGCTGCCACGTGCGCCGGCCGAACTGCTGGCTGCCGGCGCGCAGGCAAAGGTGCCACTGTTGATCGGTTACGTGGTGCAGGAACTGCGCTATGGCGGCGAGGACGGCGCCGAGAAGCGAGTGCGCCGCGACTATCCCGACCACGCCGACACCATCCTGCAAACGCATCGTGCCGCTATCGCGCAGCGCGCCGCGCGGCAAGGCAATGCATCCATGCAATTGTCCACCGATCTCACCTTCCGCTGCCCGGCGGTGACCGTGGCGCAACGCCAGGCTGCGCTGGGCGTGCCGGTGTGGCATTACGTGTTCGATACGGCGGTGCCCGGTGGGCAGGTGACACATAGCGCCGAGTTGCCGTTCCTGTTCAAGAATCTGCCGATCGGCCAGCCGCCGGTGTCCCTGCAGCGCTATTGGGCCGCGTTCGTGCAGCAGGGCAATCCGAATGCCAAGGGCCTGCCGGCTTGGCCGGCATTTGCGCCGGCACAGGCGGGGCTGCAGTTCGATGCGCGTGGCGTGCAACCCATCAAGCACGCGCGTCCGGCGGTATGTGCAGGCGTGGACTTGCCCTGATCGATCGCGCGCACCAAACGGTGCGCGCGATCGACCCAACGCAACTCGATTCAGCGTTCGCAGCCCGGCCCACCGAAATAGAAACCACCATTCTGCATTTCCGGCGACAAGCCGGTGCGGGTGACGCCGGCATCCAAGGCATACGGATAGCTGTAACCGGCCATCGCCAGCGTGTAGCAGGACGGATGCTCCACGCTCAGCGATGACAGGCGCTGCACGGGATGGGTGACCATCGCCGCATCGCGGTAGAAGTGGTTGGCCTGGAATGCGGCCTGGCGATAGCCGGCCGCTGCGAACTGGCCGCTCCCCATGCGTGTGCTGGCTACACCGCTGTTGGTCGAGACCTCGCCGCCTGCGCTCACGTACGCAACGCGTCCATCGGCGAGATCGCCCGAATACAGTGATGCCTTGTAGTAACCGATCCATTCGCCGTCCAGGCGCAGCCACCAGTTGCCGTCGGTATTCTTCTGGAATTCGACACCCAGCAGGGTCTGCTTGCCGCCTGCAATGCTGAATCCTGCGGCCGGCTGAGCGCCCAGGACATGTCGCGTGCTGGTCTGCACGAAATCGCTGCAATCCAGATTATGACAACCTGTAGTGACGTAACCGTCCTGGGTGGAATAAATGAAAACGATCGGCTTGTTGCCCCAGCCTGCGTCTGGCTGGATCTCCCAGCCCACTTCAAGTGTTTGCACTTGCTCGCTTGCGCTTTCACCAACGATCCATATCTGACTGATGGTTTGTTTCTCGTTGGTGGAGCGTAACGTGGGTGCCCAAAGATTGATGTCGGCTCCCGCGCCTGTGACCGATGTGCCGGCGGTATCCAGAAAGACGCTGGAGTAGTAATGCGTTACCGGCGCCGCTTCCTGCACCGCCGGCACAGCGTCAGCCTGCTTGGGAGCCATCGCGCGCGGGGTTGTGCCGCGTAGAAAGCTACGCAGATTCGCATGCTTGCTCATCTCGGCCAAGCCGATGCGTTCGAACGGCACGCTGCCGGTGTCGCAACGTTGACCCGGGTTGACCGGCGCCACCGTCCCCTTGTTACTTGAGAGGGAGGGGGGTGCCGCCGGCGTGCTGCCATCGCGCAAGGCAGGTTGCTGCGCACTTGGAATGCAATCGAACACCTTGCCGTCCTGTTGCACGCTGCGCAGCACGGTCAGACCGTTGTAACGATTGAACAGATAACGCTGCATTTCGGCGAAGGCGGTGGGGTCGCTGACCTTGGCCGCAGCACCACGTGTTGCGTAACTGAGCTGCGCCTGCGCATCCAGAAACGCCTTGAAGTCGCGCGTGACCTGCGGAAATGCCCGGGATGCAGCCAGCGACGTGCCAAGCGCGTCGCGTTGGGTAGTTGCGACGCTTGCGGTGGCCGGTGTGCGAAGCAAGGGTGGCATCAGTGTATCAATGCTGCGGTCGCTGGTCGTCGAGATCGATGGCGATAGCAGCGTGGCAGCGCCGGCTGTGGGAGCCAGTGCAAAAACGCAAAGCGCAGCAATCGCGTGGCTGATCGATATCGGCCGATGAGAACGGAAGGTCATGTGTTGTCCCTTGGCGCCGGAATGAAACTGCCTGCACGCGGCGTACCATGCAGGACAGCAGCTTCAGTCCGCAGGTGCATTCCGAGTTCCGTTCGGGGCGCATGCCTGCGTTGAAGCGTGCGCAGTCTAGCTGTGCAAAAAACAACTGGATGGGCAACAATGCATTGCGTGACATCAGACACGAAGTAAGCGCAATGCGCTAAGCGGATGCCATGTCAATGGTCATGCACACCTTTGCGTACGGCGTTTGCTATTGCGCAAAGGTGTGCCAGTTCACTCCACTATCAGCATGGCTGCTCTTACTTTTTTTGCAGCCTCACTGCAGCGCCGCCGCCGGCAGCAAGCGCAAGCTGCAATGTGTCGTTACGTGTGAGCCTGCGTGTGTCGATGCGTACGTCGCTCGGGGTCTCTCCATCGGTATAGATGGTGGCGGTCCAACTGCCTTCGCCCAGGAACGAGAGCGGCAGGGTCAGCGTGCGCGCCTGCTCGTTGGTCATCGCACCCACATACCAGTCCTTGCCGCTACGCCGCGCCAGTGCGATGTGCTCGCCGATGGCGCCATCCAATGCGCGCGTCTGGTCCCAGCTTGCAGGCACATCGCGCAGGAACTGCGCGGCGGGCACGTTTTCGTATTGCTCGGGACTGTCGGCAACCACCGCAAACGGACTCTCGTAGACCACATACATCGCCAATTGCTGCGCGCGTGTGGTCATCACCTGCGGCCCGAAGTGCTGTGGCTTGAACTCGGCCGGGCGGACATTGCGGAAGCCACCAGGAGTGTAATCCATCGGCCCAAGCAACATGCGCGTAAACGGCAAGGTGAGGTTGTGGGTCGCGGTGATGCGTGCGCTCCACTTGTTGTACTCGGCGCCGAGCACGCCCTCTTGGGTGAGATAGTTCGGATAGGTGCGGGTCAGCCCGGTCGGGTGATACGCACCGTGCAGATCCACCAGCAACCTGTGCTCGGCGGCCTTGCTCAGCAGACGATGATAGAAGTCCACCATCTGCTGGTCGTCGCGGTCCATGAAATCGACCTTGATGCCCTTGATGCCCAGCTGTTGGTACCAGGTGAGCGCTTGGTCCATGTGCGCATCGAGCGCGCGCCAGTGCGCCCACAGCCACAGCCCCACATCGCGCTTGCGTGCGTAGTTCACCAGACCAGGCAGATCGAGTTGCTCGACCGGGCGGAGAATGTCTGCATCGGCGTTGTACTGGCCATCGCCGGTACTGCCGTAGTACCAGCCGTCGTCGATCAGCATGTATTGCAGCTTCAAATCCTGCGCATGATCGATATAGCGCTGGATGGTGGCGGTATTCATGCCCGGGTTCGCCACCCCGCTGGCCAGGCTGCCCGACCACCAATCCCACGCCGATTTGCCCGCGCGCACCCAACTCGCATCGAAGGCGGGCTGCGGGTTCAGCGCAGAAATCAAATTGGATTCGATCAGGCTCGCGGGGTTGTCGGCCAGCATGATCACCCGCCATGGCGTGGCGAAATCGCGTCCCTTCGCATCGATGCTGACCGCCACCGTGGGGTCGTCCAGGCGCGGCGAGAGTTTTGCCGAGACGCCCAGACCGCCATCGGAACGACCGGTGAGATACAAGCCGGCGTAATCGCGCAGATTCGCTTCGCCGATCGCAAGCGTGGTGCCGTTGGCGTCGGTCTGGCACACCAGCGGTAACTCGAGCAGATGATGCGCGCGCAATCTGGATGCGGCGATTGCATCGTATTCGCCCTCGTGGCTGGTTCCGAAGCGGCCCAGATTCAAGTTCCAGCATCGGTAATCGTGCGGGAATGCAAAGCTGGTGAGTTCGTCGCGAATGCGCACCTGGCCCGCATCCGGCAGGACGTAACGCAGCGCAACGCCGTCGTCATAGGCACGCAGTTCGATGTTGAGCTTGCGGTGTTGCGTATCTGCCAGTTGCACGCGCAGTGCTCGATAGTGGTCGCGTGCCTGTCGCGTCTTTCCCACCGTCAAGGTGAAGCGGCTGTCGTGCAGTTCGGTCGTGCTGCCTTCTAGCGTCATGTCACGGCCGAGCTTGTTGCCTCGGCCCAGATCCAGCCCGAGCGGTGCATCGTCGAGCACCAACGTGTTGCGATACAGCACGCGATAGCTGGGCACGCCACCTTCGCGCAGCGTGAATTCCACTTGCGTGCGTGCATCGGGCGACTGTACGCGCAAGCTCTGTGCTGCAGCGGGTGCAGCGATCAAACACAACAACGCACATGCCGCGGGGACTGCGGACTGGATCAGGTTTCGCATGATTCCCTCCTCCTGGGATTGCCAACCCTAACGCAGAAAGGTTGTTGTCGATATCCAGCTGGGGTAACGTTACCTCGCACCATGGCCGCTGAAACAGGGGCGGCAGCCACGGGCGGCATCACGGAGGTCATGACGCAGAACGTCTGCACGACGGGTTGCCGATTGCATCGAAGCGGTGTGCACCGTTGTGTGGCAGTAGAGCTTGGGAGAGGCCTCTAATGCTGATGGTTCGCAGGGCGTTCCGCCGCGGAGCGCTGTGGGTGTTGTGTGCTTGCATGGGTTGGACTGCAGTGCAGGCAGCGCCTGCCGACGATCCGCCCGGTCCGTATGACGTGCGCGTGCTTGCCGGCGGCGTTGCGCTGACCAAGAAGCTCGCCGCCCAGACGCCGTGGTTGTCTGCCGATGCGGACTGGAGCGTGGTTGGATGGGTGCGCCCATCACGGTCGATTACAGGTCCTGCATTGATTGCAGGCGTCGGCGATCCGCAAGGCGCAGGCCGCTACTTCGCGATCGATGGCGGCACACTCGGCTTTGCGCAGGGCGCCGACAATGTGCTGCGCAGTACGCAGACCTTGCGTGCAGGCAGCTGGACGCAAGTGGCCGCAGTTGCCCAGGGAGAACGCCTGACCCTGTACGCCAACGGCCGCAAGGTCGCCAGTGGTCGTGTGCAACGGACGGCCATCGCGCCGACGCTCGTCTTCGGTCCACGCCAGCAACCTGCGGCGTATACGCAACACTTCGGCGGCGATATCGCGGGCTTTACCGCGCAGGCGGGCGCGCTGGATGCACAGGCCATTGCACGGCTTGCCGCAAACGCGCCGGATCCGGCACTGCAGCGCTTCGAAGACGCATCGCCAGGCTGGCGCTTGCAGGTCAAGCAGATGGCCGGCCAGCTTGCGCCGCAGCCGGCTGCGACGTTGCCGCGCAGCAGCGCAGCGTTCTCGGCGCCGGTTGCACAGCCAGTACCGGATGCGCCTGCGCTGCAATCGCTGGATGCCGCATCCTGGCGCGTGGATGCATGGCAACTGGCCGCAGCACCGGAGCTTGGTGCAGCGACCGGCGCCACGCTGTCGCGTCGTGATGACACCACCGGCAATGCGTCGTGGCGTGTGGCGACCGTGCCCGGTACCGTGCTCACCACGCTGGTCGACCGTGGCGTGTATCCGGATCCGGACATCGGCCTGAACAATATGGCCATTCCCGAAGCGTTGAGCCGTCAGGACTGGTGGTACCGCAGCAGTTTCGATCTGCCTGCCGCCGCGCAAGGCAAGCGTCTGGAACTGCTGTTCAACGGCATCAACTATGCCGGCGAAATCTGGGTCAACGGCGTGCAGGTCGGGCGCACGCGCGGCGCATTCGCACGCGGTCGTTTCGATGTCAGCAGGCAGCTCAAGCCAGGTCGCAACGTCATTGCGGTACGGGTGTCGCCGCCACCGCATCCGGGCATTGCGCACGAACAATCGATGCGCGCAGGCGTCGGCGAAAACGGCGGCATGCAGGCCCTGGATGGGCCGACCTTTATCGCCAGCGAGGGTTGGGACTGGATTCCCGCGGTACGCGACCGTAATTCCGGTCTGTGGCAGGACGTGCAGTTGCACGCCAGCGGCCCGCTCGCACTTGGCGACATCCAGGTGCTGACCGCGCGCTTGGCGCCGGATCATCAACGCGCCGAACTGGAAATCAATGTGCCGCTGCGCAACGACACGCCTGCCGCAGTGCAGGGCAATGTGCAGCTGGCCTTCGGCGATGTGACCATCCAGCGCCAGGTCACGGTGCCGGCCGGCGGCAGTACGCTGAAGTTCACCGCGGCCGACACGCCGCAGTTGCGCCTCGTCAACCCGCGGCTGTGGTGGCCCAACGGCTACGGCGAGCCTGCGCTGTACACGCTGCAAGTGGGCGTCGACGTGGAAGGCGCGCGCTCGGATGCGCAGCAGCTGCGCTTCGGTATTCGCGAAGTGACCTACGAGCTGTCGTTATTCGACGACGATGGCGCATTGCGCCGTGTGCTGGTCGATCTCAACCAGGCCCGCCAGCGTGGCGAACGCATCGTCGATGTACGCCATGCGGCGATCCGGCCGGTACCCGGCGGCAACGCGCAGTCGCTGTATCCCGGTGCGCTGGGCTCGCCGGCGGTTCAGCAGCTGGACGATTCCACGCTGGCCCCGCATCTGGTCATCCGCATCAACGGTGTGCGCATTGCGGTGAAGGGCGGTAACTGGGGCATGGACGATTGGCGCAAGCGCGTGTCGCGTGAGCGGCTGGAGCCGTACTTTCGCCTGCAGCGCGATGCGCACTTCAATGTGGTGCGCAACTGGGTGGGGCAGAACACCGAAGCAAGCTTCTTCGAGCTGGCCGACGAATACGGCATGTTGGTGCTTAACGATTTCTGGCAGTCCACGCAGAACTACAACATGGAACCGGCCGACGCGGCGCTGTTCCTGGACAACGCGGCCGAGGTGATCAAGCGCTTCCGCAATCATCCGTCCATCGTGTTGTGGTTCGGGCGCAACGAAGGCGTGCCGGCCCCCATCCTCAACGAAGGCCTGGACAAGCTGGTCGCCGAACTCGACGGCACGCGCTGGTACACAGGAAGCTCCAACGAGATCAATTTACAAGGCAGTGGGCCGTACAACTATCGCGAGCCGGTGGCCTACTTCAACAAGCTGGCGCAGGGCTTCTCTGTGGAAGTGGGCACGCCATCGTTCTCCACGCTGGAGTCGTTCAAGGCCTCGGTGCCGGCGGTTGGCGACCAATGGCCAATCAGCGACGCCTGGGCGTACCACGATTGGCACCAGTCCGGTAATGGCGATACCAACAGTTTCATGCGCACGCTGACCGACAAACTGGGCGCACCGACCAGCCTGGCCGATTTCGAGCGCAAGGCGCAGCTGCTCAATTACGAAACCCATCGCGCCATCTTCGAAGGCTTCAACGCGCAACTGTGGAGCAAGAACAGCGGCCGCCTGCTGTGGATGAGCCATCCGGCGTGGCCGAGCAACATGTGGCAGGTGTATAGCCACGATTACGACACCCATGCCGCGTATTACGGCGTGCGCACTGCAGCCGAGACGCTGCATGTGCAGATGAATCTGCCGGGGCACGAAGTGGTCGTGGTCAACAACGCTGCCACGCCGGTGCGTGGATTGCGTGTGCGTGCACAGGTGTACGCACACGACGGCACGCTGCTGCAACAGCGCGAACAGCCGCTGGACGCCGCGGCAGTGTCAGTGTCGGCACCCGTGCTGCAGTTGGCGCCGTTGCTGAAGGACACCAACGGGCTGGGCTTTGTGCGGCTGCAGTTGCTCGACCGCGACGCGGTGGTGCGTTCGCGCAACTTCTACTGGGTGGCGCGCGATGCGGTGGCGATGCGTGGGCTGGATGCGCTCGCAAAGGTGCCGTTGCAGCTCACCACACAATTGCAGCAGGGCAACGAGGCCGTGCTGCGCGCCACTGTCCGCAACCGGTCGCAGCAGGTGGCCCTCAACACCAAGTTGACCCTGGTGGATGCGCAAGGCCAACGCATCCTGCCGGCCTATTACAGCGACAACTATCTGAGCCTGGTACCAGGCGAAGAGCGCGTGGTGGAAATTCGCGGGCCGTCCGCTGCCACCTTGCGCAACGCCACGCTGCAACTGCGTGGCTGGAATGCCGAACCATCGACAGGCGTCGCCAACGGGGCTCCGTAGCGACGTCTGCGTGTTGCCGCGCCGTGCCATGCACGGTGCCTCGCACTGACGCCCCGTCTGGTACGTCAGCCAATACCGCATTGCCGTGCCGGCAATGCCAGTCGAAACGGTCGTGGATTTGTCATCCCTGGGAGGGGACCATGAACAAGCTGCATTCGAATACCCGCCATACCCCGTTGGCCGCCGCGCTCGCGGCTGCGCTCACTCTGCTTGCCGGCGGCGCAAGCGCGCAAGACACCGCCACCGCTCCAGGCGTCACCGAACTGGACAAGGTGATGGTCAAGGGCGTGCGCGGCGCGCAGGCCGAAGCTATCGAGAACAAGCGCAGCGCGGCGCAGATCATCGATTCGATTTCTGCCGAAGACATCGGCAAATTGCCCGACGTCACCATCACCGATTCGTTGCAGCGCGTGCCTGGCGTGCAGATCCGGCGGTCGGCCGGCGAAGGTTCGCAGCTCAATATCCGCGGCATGCCGCAGGTGCAGACCACCATGAACGGCGAGTTGTACCTGAGTGCAGGCGGCGGCGATCAATATGGTCAGCCGAACATCGGCCGCGCGCAGCCGGATTTCGTGGACATTCCACCCACGCTGTTCAGTGGCGTGGACGTGATCAAGTCGCCCACTGCCGCCGATCTGGATGGCGGCATCAGCGGCACGGTCTCATTGAAGACGCGGCGCCCATTCGATCTGCCGGAAGGCTGGACCTTCAGTGGCCAGGCCGAAGGCTCGTACGGCGATCGGGTGCAGAAGGCCAACGCGCTGTACTCGGGGCTGGCCAGTTTTCGCACCGCGCGTTGGGGCGCGTTGCTGGCGGTGTCGTATTCGGATGCCACGCTGGAAAACAAGCACCCCAGCGTGTATTCCAACGGCGCACAGAAATCCACCGAACAGAACGTCGGCTTCGACTTCAACGGCGATGGACGTATCGGCAGCAATACCGACCCGGGCAATCTGCCGCGCGACTACTTCTACAACTGGGTGGCGACCGAGCTGGATAACCGCAGCACCGATCGCCAGCGCACCGGCATCAATGGCTCGTTCCAGTTCAACATCAACGATTCGTGGACCGTGTTGGCGGACGCGGCCTACACCAAGCTCGAAGACCACGACACCTCGGTTGCCGCGCAGCTGCACACCGGTTGGGCGACCAATCAGTTGCAGCCGGGATCTGTGGTCGATCCCAACGGCGTGTTGGAGTACGGCAATTTTCGTTACAACCGCTTTCAGGCGCATTCGATGGCCGGGGTGGCGGATTCGGATGCGCTCAATACCAATCTGGAATTGCGTTACGACGACGGCGGCCCATTCCGTGCCTCGTTCCGCTGGGTGCATGGCGATGCGCAGCGTACCTACGACGAAGCGCGTGCCGATGCAGCAGTGACGCGCGGCGACCAGATCCCACGTGCCGGCGGCGTGACCCAGTGGGCTAACGTCAATGGCCTGCCCACCGTGGATGCATCGGTGGATTTTCGCGGCACCTACCCGGCGGTCAACCTCGCGACCGATGTGTCCAATCCAGACAATTGGCAGCTGATGTCCACCTGGGCGCAGGGCAACAAGATCGACGCCAAGATGGACGCGTTCCGCGCCGATGGCACCTTCGAGTTCGACGAGGGCGTGGTACGCGGCTTCCAGTTCGGCATTCGCTACGGTGAGCGCGATTTCAAGCTCGATACCTATCGGTATCTGTCGCCGGTGTCGTCCAGCTGTGCCGACCCGAACCGTTCGCTGTACTACTACAAGGATCCGCTGATCGTCGATACCTGCAGCGGCGTGTCCGAAGCGCGCTTGCTGCCGTTCAATTCGATTCCCGGCTACTGGGCGTATTTCAACGACTTCGATCCGCTCAAGGTCACCGGCCTGGGCAGTCAGGGCCTACCGGCGATCAACCCGCAGGCGATGAAAGACCCGGTTGCTTATCTCAACAGCCTGTATCCGGGCAACGTGGCGTATCAGCAGGCAGCCGATTCCTACCAGGTCACCGAAAAAACCAGCTCGGCCTATTTCATGGCCAACCTGGAAGGCGGGACCGGCACGCGCGTGCCGTGGACGGCCAACATCGGTGCGCGCATCTTGCAGACCAAGCTGGCGATCGACCAGTACCTGAGCAGCGGCAACGTCTATATCGGCAATGTCGAATGGAACGGCGTCAGTCCCGCGATCGGCACCAACCGTCTCAATCGCCAGTACACCGATGTGCTGCCCAGCGCGAACCTGTCGCTGGACGTCACCGACGCGCAGAAGCTGCGTTTCGCCTACAACAAGGCGGTTGCGCGTCAGGACCTGCCCGATCTGGGCCGTGGTCTGGTGAGCTTCTATGCGGTCAACGGCACGCCGCCGCGCAATCCGTCGCTGCCATCGGATGCGGTGCTGTTCCTCAATGGCCGTTCGGGTAATCCGGATCTGGATCCGTATCGCGCCACCAACTACAACGCCTCGTGGGAATGGTATTTCGCCGATGCCTCGTTGATCAGCGTGGGTGCGTTTCTGATCGACGTGAAGTCGTTCCCCACCACCGTTACCAATATCGAAGCCTTGCCCGATGCCGATGGCGTCGTGCGTGCGGGCGGCCCGGTCGAGCGCATCGTCAATGGCGGCGGAGGCAAGATCAAGGGCTTTGAAATCGGCTACCAGCAGGCCTTCGATTTCCTGCCGGGCTGGCTGAGCGGCTTCGGCACCAACATCAACTACACCTTCTCCGATGCCGATACCGACAACACCGATATCGACGGCAACACGCTGCCGATCGGCGACAACTCCAAGCACCAGGCCAACGCGGTGTTGTGGTATCAGAAGGACAAGCTGCAGGCGCGCGTGGCCTACAACTGGCGCAGCAAGCGCTTCAGCCAGGTCAACAGTTCCGCATGGGGCGACGAGCTGGCGATCTGGAACGACGACGTCGGCTACCTGGACGCGTCGCTGAGCTACGACGTCAACGATCACCTGACCCTGTACGCCCAGGCCACCAACCTGACTGGCGAAAGCGAACGCCGTTACGCACAGTGGACCAATCACTACTTCGACCAGAACATCTTCGAGCGTCGCTACTACGCGGGTCTGCGTTTGCGCTTCTGATGCCATGCACTGATGCAAGACACTGCTGTGCGGCACGGTGCGTCCCCGCGCCGTGCTGCACATGCGGTTGTCCTCGTTCCTCTCCAAGCGGTCATTGCGCGTTCTTCCCGTCGCCGTTTGATACGGCGCTGCAGTACGTTCGGCGGTGACGTCGAATACCCTCCCATTCGGCTACATCGTCGGGAAGCGATGTGGCCGTTTTTTTGCGTGGTTGGGCGGGCGTCTGCGCAATCACGCCGGCAGTTGAATGCTGCAACTGTCAGTCTGATTGCTGTTGAAACGGCAGCGGTCGGCCGCGACGGCGCAGCGTGCGCACAGATTGAGGTGCTGCGTCTATGCCGACCCGGGATGGTGATGGCGCGCTGTGGCGCTATGTCTTCGGCGGCCCTGCCGTCGAGCCACGCTTGACCAGCGTGTACTTCATCACCTGATGCACGCCGGGTGCGGTGTCGCCCTTGCGGCGTTGACGAACCGCGTCGGCCAGCAGTGACACAGCAGCACGACCCATCGCAGTGACCGGTTGGTGCACGGTGGTGAGTTCGGGCCAGATGGTGGTGGCCACCGGCGTATCGTCGAAGCCGGCGATGGAGACATCTTCGGGCACGCGCAAGCCCAGTCCGTGCGCGACCGCCACCGCTGCGGCCGCCATGTCGTCGTTGCTGCAGAAGATCGCCGTGGGTGGTGGCCGCTGCGCCAACAGGCTGCGTGCGGCCAGAAGACCGGAGTGATAGGTGAACAGGCCCTCGGCGATCAAGCCATCTGCGACCGACACGCCGGCAGCGTGCAGGCTGTCGAGATAGCCGTTGGCGCGCAGTGCGCTCGGGGTGTGTTTGGGGTCGCCCTTGATCAACGCAATGCGACGATGCCCGAGCTCGATCAGGTGGTCGACGATGGCGCGTGCGGCCTGGTAGTCGTCGATCCGCACCGAGCTGATTTGCGCCATCGGTGCGCCGCTGGCCACCGCCACGACCGGAATGCCGCGCGCATCGAGTTCGGCGATGGTCTGGCGCGAGTCGCATAACGGCGGTGGCAGGATCACCCCATCGACGCCGGCAGCGAGCAGGCGCTCGGTGGCCGCACGCTGGCTGCGGATGGCGCCGCACTTCTCCACCATGACCTGGCTGCCGGTGAGGCTGCTCTGCTCAAGCAGGCCGAGCATGAATTGATTGAGGTATGCGGCGCTCGGGTTGCTGTACAGCACGCCGATACGCAGCAGCCCGCTGGTCCGCAACGAGCGGCCGGCGAGGTTGGGCCGGTAGCCCAATGCCTGTACCGAGGCCTCCACGCGCGCGCGCATCGCTTCGCCCACATGCGGGTGACGGTTGATCACACGCGAAGCGGTCATCGGCGAGACGCCGGCGTGTTTGGCGACATCCAACAACGTCGCCGCATTGTTCGCACTGCGTTGGCGCTTGGCCACCATTGTGTGTGCTCATCCTGGAGTAAGAGCGAATGCGCGCGCTACCGGTTCGACGTGTGAAGCGACCACGGAAAACAACCGACCTATCACCTGACGCAGTACCAGCGGCGGCTGCCGGTCATCGCCGAATCCACCGCCTACGCACCGCTGCCGAGCAAGTGATGTGCCTCTACCCGGTACGACCCGCGGTCAGTGGCAGCCGCTTCATCGCAACTGCGCACTTGCCAGACGAACGCGCCGATCTGCGCAAGCAGCAGCGCCAGGCATCGTGCGATTCCTGCATGCGCCTGGCGCTTGGAAACCGGCAAATCACGGCCGAATCGAGCGTTCGGCGCATGCGCTGCATCGTCCTGGCCATTCACTCGCTCGGCGGTTGCACGCTCTTCGCGCGGCTGCCGAAATCGCCATCGGCTTCTGCGGCGAGATACGCAAACACAGTGTAGGCGGCCACGTTCTGCGCGAGCGCCTTCGGGTCGATCTTGTCCAGCGTGTCGTCGGCGGTGTGGTGCAGGTCGAAGTAGTCGGTGCCATCCTGCGCCAGCCACCCCCAGGCTCCACCCTTGGCGGAAATCGGCCCGACATCCGGGCCAGGGCCGCCCTTGCCCGGTTCATACGCGATGCCCAGCGGTGCCAGCACCTCGGCAATCTGCCTGGTCGCTGCACGCGAGTCGTCCGGTGCGGCCGCGCCGGTGTTGAACGCATAGATGCGTCCGGCGCCGAAGTCGCTTTCCGCGCCGATCTGATGCAGTGCCATGTCCTTGGCATCGGTGCCATGCGCGGCGGCATACGCCTTGCCGCCGTACAGGCCTTGCTCCTCGTTGGCGAAGGCCACCACGCGGATGGTGCGCTTGGGTGGCTGCTTGAGTTGGCCGATCAGGTGGCCGGCAGCCATCGTGATCGCCACGCCGGCGCCATCGTCGATGGCGCCGGTGCCCAGATCCCATGAATCCAGATGTCCGCCGATCACCACCACTTCCTTGGGCTTGCTGCGCCCGGTGATTTCGCCGATCACGTTGTATGAGGTGGCCGTGCCGTCCCAGCCGCAATCCAACTTCAGGCGCACGCGCGTGCTGCCCAGTGCGGTGAGCCGCGCGAGCTGGTTGGCATCGGGCACCGACAGCGCTGCAGCCGGCACCGGCGTCAGGCCCTCATCGAAACGGGTGATGCCGGTATGCGGCACGCGGTGCGAGTCGGTGCCGGCCGAGCGCATGACAAATCCAATGGCACCCTTGCGTATCGCTTCGGACGGCCCCTTGCTGCGCACGGCGCCGCCATTGCCGTAATCCTTGCCGTCGCGCGCCTTGACCATCTGGTAATCGACGAAGGCAATCTTGCCGGCCAGCGAGCCGGCTGGCGCGGCCTGCAACGCAGCCAGCGTTTCGAAACGCACCACCTCGCCCTCGACGGTGCCGCCCGGGCTGCCGCCCAATGCGGTGATGGTCAACGGCTGCGCATGCGCCCCGATCACGACAGCGTGTTCGCTGCGACGCTCCCATTTCGGAAAGGTCACCGGCTCGGTCCATACCTTGTCGAAACCCAGCGAAGCGAATTTCGCCTTGGCCCAGGCCACCGCACGCGGGTCTGCTTCGCCCCCTGCAATGCGCGGGCCCACCTCGGTGGTCAACGATTGGACCACCGAAAAGCCGGTGTCATCGGCCAGCGCCTGCTCGCGTAGCTGCGCTGCGGTACGCAATGCGCTGTCGGGGATGCTGGTCTGCGCGGCGAGTGCGGAGGAGCAGGCGAGTAGGGCAGAGATGGCAACAGCGAGACGACGCATGCAGGGCGGCTCCAACGACAAGGGGACCCCGAGCTTATCAGCGCGAGGTCCCCCGTCTGCGTGCGAAAGGTCATCCTTCTGCGCGAAGTTGCGCCACAGGATGCGCCAGTTGGTTGTGCCCGCTTAAAGCGCGCCCGGCGGCTTGAGCGTGTCGTTCTTGAGCGCGTCGCGAATCTCGCGCAGCAGCAGTACTTCTTCGCTCGGGCCCTTCGGCGCGTCCGGCTTGCGATGGGTCACGCGGTTGATCAACTTGACCACCAGAAAGATCGCGAAAGCGATGATCAGGAACTGCACGACGGTGTTGATGAAATCGCCGTAGCCAATAGCAACGGCCGGGATTTCCTTGCCGGTGGCATCGACGCCGGCCGGCTTGAGTACCCACGCCAGGCGCGAAAAATCCACATTGCCGATGGCCCAACCGATCGGCGGCATGATGATTTTCTCCACCAGAGCGGTGACGATCTTGCCGAACGCCGCACCGATGACCACACCGACCGCCAGGTCGATGACATTGCCGCGCATTGCGAATTGCTTGAATTCGCTGACCATTCCCATAGTGCACTCCAACTGCGGTCGCGGACCAACTGCCGCAGCCCGATCGTAGCCGGCTCGATGTCAGCCCGCGATGATGCCGTGGCGCTCGGCGACGTTCTCCAGGCGCGCACTGAACTGGTCGCCCGGCAGCAACGGTCCGACGCCGGCCGGCGTGCCCATGAAGATCAGGTCGCCTGCGCGCAGTGCGTAGAGTTTGGAAAGCTCATGCAGGATCTCCGGCACGTTCCAGATCATTTGATCCAGCAACGACTGCTGACGCACCTGGCCGTTGACCTCCAGCGACAGATTCAGCGCCTCCAGCGCGCCGACTTCGCCGGCATGCACCAGCTCGCTGATCGGTGCGGAGTGATCGAAGCCCTTCGCGATGTCCCACGGCAAGCCCTTGGCCTTGGCCGCGGCCTGCAGGTCGCGACGGGTCAGATCCAGGCCCACGCCGTAGCCGTAGATCAGGCGCTCGGCCTGTTCCACCGGCAACTCGCCGGCCGGCGCATCGCTGCCCAGCGCCACCACCAGTTCCACTTCATGGTGCAGTTCCTTGGTGCCGGGCGGGTAGGGAATGTGGTCGCCGTGGCCGACCACGATGGCATCGGCAGGCTTCATGAAAAAGGTCGGCTGGCCACGCTCGGCCTTGGAGGCTGGTGCGGTGGCGCCCATCTCGCGCGCATGGTCGGCAAAGTTGCGCCCCACGCAGTAGATGCGATGCACCGGAAAACTACCACCACCCACCACAGGAATGCGCGGAACATCGGCGGCGGGAATCACATCGTGGGTCATGCGCGCATCCTCAACATACGGGCAGATGAGTCTAGCGGTTCGCCTGTGTACGACGGAACCATGACGCTTTGCATCCAGTGCATGACATGGCCGGGCTGGCAGCGCTGCGAGGCCTCTGAAGCGTCGACGCGTGAGTGGCAATGCGTACAACCAGACGATTGCGAACCCACTACAGAGCTGGCAGTGCGGCGCTGGCGTTCGATGCGAGCGCGGTGTGCATTGATGCGGCAGTGAGAAGACGTGCGCGCAGGGCGGTGAACTGGTGCTCGAAGCAGCACCCAATGCGCCTGTAGCCCATCAGCGCAGCGCAGCACCCGGCGACATGGCACTGCGCAACGCGCGGCAAGCCATCGCACGCCAGGTGTGGCGTGCTGGAATCAAATCATCATCGATGCAGGCATCGGCCAACCCCCGCACCTGCTGCGCAGGTCGAGACCGCGGCGCAGCGATGCAGTCGGCCAGGTGTCAGTGCGACAACGGCAACGCGGGCTTGCGCACCACGTGGTACTCGGCGTCGACCACGCGTGCCTGCTGCGGTGTGCGGCGGTTCGACTTGCTCAACAGCTTCCAGGCGATGCCGCCCAGGATCATTGCTGCGCCAACGAACACGCTGAAGAAGATTAGCACCGCAAGGATCACCAGACCGGCCAGGCCGGCGGCAACGCGCACCAATGGGTGACGCGGCTTGCGCGGCGCAAACAGGTGATGGAAGTTGCCGAATTGGAAGAGGCGTGCGGGCATGGCGGTGGGCTGCCGGGCAGGAAACGAGGGCGCAGTATCGTTGCGGTTTCATGTCATTGAGTGAAAAGTTCGTTAATTGACACTGCAATTTGCGAAGGCGATCACGTGCGGCAGGCGTCGATGACGGCGTATACGGCCAGTTGTGGCCGGTTGGCTGGGCAATGGCGTTGTCCCGCAGTCGCCGTCTGGGGCTCCCCGTGCTGGCCAGGCGCGCATGCCACAATCCAGGCCCATTGCCATCGTTGCCCGGTCCCCTGCATGTCGTTGCCATCGCCCACCACGCTTGCCACGTTGATGCAGATTCCCGATGCCGGGTTTCTGGAAGTGGAAGCACTGCTGGAGAGCGGTGCCGAATCGCTGGTGCTGTATCGCGAAGGCACCCAGGTCCGTGCGTGGTTGAACATCTGCCCGCATGCCGGCCGCCGGCTGGACTGGGCGCCGGGGCAGTTCCTGAAGACCAAGGAAGGGCAGTTGGTCTGCGCCGCGCACGGTGCGGCCTTCGAACTCAGCGGTGGCGAATGCGTCAGCGGCCCATGCCGCGGCCAGTCGCTGTTTGCGGTGCCGGTGCGGGTTGAAGATGAGCAGGTGCTGCTGGGGTAAGCGGCAGGAACGATTGCCGATGACGCTTTGTCGGCCGCTCGAAAAAAGCGCAACGCCGGATCAGCGCGCCGCCCACCAGAACATCAGGTTGATCACCGATACCATCACCACGATGTAGATCAGCGACAGCGGTGCGCCCACGCGCCACAACTCGCGCGGTTGATAGTTGGCCGGGCCGGCCACCATCGAGATCACCGGGTTGGACGCGGTCATCAGGTTGTTGGACGCCGACAACGCCACGATCAGCGCGAACGCGGTGGGGTTGCCGTTGGCGGCCAGCGCCAGATTGACTGCAATGGGCACCATCACGATGGTCGCGCCCACGTGGCTGATCACCAAGGAAAAAGCTGTGGTCAACAGTGCCAGGCTGATTTCCAGCGCCCACACCGGCACGCCTTCGGGCAGGCGGTCGATGGTGTGGCCGGCAACCCAGGCCGCGGTGCCGCTGCTGTCCATGGCCCAGCCCAGCGGAATCAGCCCGGCCATCATGAAGATGGTCTTCCAGTTGATCGAGGCGTAGGCCTCGTCCATGCGCAGCACGCCGCTGACCAGCATGCAGGCCACGCCGGTCATCAGTGTCAGCGCCACCGGCAGGCGCGAGGTCAGTGCGATCAGGATGGTGAAGGCGAAGATCGCCATCGCGATCTTGAACTTGTGCGGACGCTGCTCGCCTTTGGGGAAGTCGGTCACCGGCACGAAATCGCGGCTTTCCGCCGCCTGCACCAGGTCCTGCCAGATGCTGTGGAAGACCAGCATGTCGCCGGCGCGCAGCGGCACGTTGCGCACGTCTTCGCGGATGACCTGCTTGTCGCGGTTGATTGCCAACAGGCTGATGCCCGCCTGCTTGCGCAAGCGCAATTCGCCGGCGCTCTTGCCGATCAACCGCGAGTTCGGCGGAATCAACGCTTCGGAAATACCGGCCAGGCTGGGATTGAACAAATCGCCCAGGTTGCGCAGGCGCGAGGACATGCGCAGGAACTGGTTTTGCGCAAAGTCGGCCACTTCCTGGCGCGGGCCCATCGCGCCGAGCACGCTGCCGACCCAGATGCGCATATCGGCCGGCGGTGCCAGGCGGGTGTCGTTACCGGTCTTGAGCGCAAGCAGCAACGGTGCATCGTGCAAGGCTTCGGCCTCGCCCAGGGTCATGCCCACCAGCGGGCTTTCGGCGGTGACGGTCAGCTCGAACACATCGCCGTCGATGCCGTAGGTCTTGGCGAAATAGCTTTCGGTGCGCGAGGGCGTCACGCCTTCGTTGATCAGGCGTTCTTCTTCGATCAGCTTGCGGTCGCCGTAGAAGCGAAAGTACAGCAGTGCGGCGATCAGCAGCGCCACGCCGATCGGCAGCGGCGCGAACATCGTCAACGGCTCGATGCTGGCCATGCCCGAGGGCAGGTTGTTGTTGGCCGAGACCAGCAGGTCGTTGAGCAGGATCAGCGGCGAATTGCCCACCATGGTGAGCGCGCCGCCCATCACGATGGCCGCGGCGATCGGCAGCAGCATGCGCTGCAAGGTGAGCCCGGTGCGTGCGGCCAGGCGCGAGGCGACCGGCAGGTACAACGCCATCACCGAGGGGTTTTGCATGAACGAGGAGTTCAAGCCGGAGATGGCCAGCGTCATCATCATCAGGCGCTGCTCGCTGCCGTGCGAACGCCGCAACAACCAGGTGGCCAACCGGTTCAACGCACCGGTGCGCTCCAGCCCCGCGCCCAGAATGGTGGTAGCGATGATGCTCATCACCGCATTACCGGAAAACCCACCGAACAGTTCTTCCGGCGCCACCAGCCCGGTGACGCCCAAGACCACCAGCACGATCAATGCCACCACGTCGGCGCGAATGCGCTCGAACAGGAACATCGCCATCGTGAAACCGACCAGCCCGAGGACGAGCTTCATATCGTTGGTCAGCGTCAGCGCGGTGTCCATTGGGGGCCGGGATTCGTGATTCGGGAGTGGAGATTGGTTAAAAGCGCTGAAGCGTCTGGTTGCCGGGGATGCCGCTGTTACGAATCCCCAATCCCGATTCCCGGTCATAAAGCAAATCCCACACACCGTGCCCAAGCTTCTGGCCGCGCGTCTCGAAGTGGGTTTGCGGGCGCCAGGCCGGGCGTTCGACGTGGCCGCGTGGGCCGGCGCGATTGACCAGGCCCGGGGTGGCATCGAGCACGTCCCACATCTGTTCGGCGTAATCGGCCCAGTCGGTGGCCGCATGCAGGCGGCCGCCCTCGCGCAGCTTGCGCACCAGCAACTGCGCGAATGCCGGCTGGATCAGGCGGCGCTTGTTGTGCCGCTTCTTGTGCCATGGATCGGGGAAATAGATACGCACTTCGTCCAGCGCGCCGTCGGCGATTTCGTGTTCCAGCACTTCTACCGCGTCGTGGTGATACAGGCGCACATGGGTGCTGCCGTCTTCGTCCAGCGCGTTGAGCAGGCGGCCCACGCCAGGAGCATGCACCTCGATGCCGATGTAATCGCGGCTTGGGTCCTGCTGGGCGGCAAAGCGCAACGCGGCGCCATTGCCGAAGCCGATCTCCAGCACCTTGTGCGCATCGCGTCCGAAGGTGGCAGCCAGATCGCGCGGCGCACCGGTGTAGTCCAGCCCGAACCGCGGCCACAGGTCGTCGAAGGCGCGTTGCTGCGCGGGGGTGAAACGGCCCTGGCGCAGCACGAAGCTGCGCACCTGCCGGCGGCCCTCTTCGATGGTGAAGGGCTTGGGCGGCATCTTGGCGCCGTCGCTGGTGAAAGGATCAGTCATGAATTAAGTCATCGGCAAAACGAAAGCCCCTCTCCCACCGGAGCGAGGAGGCACAGTTGCGCGCCATGGCGCGCGTGCCTGGGAGCGCCCACGACGCAGGCACGGGCCGGGGCGCGGGGCGGGGCGGAGGTCGGGGTGAGGGTACGGCGTGAGGGGGGGCGCTCGCAGCAACGCGCGATCTGGCCGCGGTCATATCCGGTACTCCGCACTGCCAACCATTGCGCCTCGGCTGCAATGTCAACGCAGACCGCCCACTCATCCAATCACACCATCCACCGGGCTCGACGCCGATGCATAGCGCTTGCGCGGAATCCGCCCGGCCAGGAACGCCTCGCGTCCGGCCTCGATCGCCTTGCGCATCGCGCTGGCCATCAGGATCGGGTCGCGCGCACCGGCAATGGCAGTGTTCATCAGCACCCCGTCGCAGCCCAGCTCCATCGCAATCGCCGCATCGGAGGCGGTGCCGACGCCGGCATCGACAATGATCGGCACCTTGGCGTTTTCGATGATTTCCAGCAGGTTGTACTTGTTCTGGATGCCCAGTCCCGAGCCGATCGGCGCGGCCAGCGGCATCACCGCCACGCAGCCGATCTCTTCCAGGCGCTTGGCCAGGATCGGGTCGTCGGAGGTGTAGACCATTACCTCGAAACCATCGGCGACCAGTTGTTCGGCAGCCTTGAGCGTCTGCACCACATCCGGGTACAGCGTCTTCTCGTCGCCGAGCACTTCGAGCTTGGTGAGGTTGTGGCCGTCCAGCAGTTCGCGCGCCAACCGGCAGGTGCGTACCGCCTCTTCGGCGGTGTAGCAGCCGGCGGTGTTGGGCAGCAGCGTGTAGCGCTCCGGCGGCAGCACATCCAGCAGGCTGGGTGCGTTGGGATCCTGGCCGATGTTCACCCGGCGAATGGCGACGGTGACGATTTCGGCTGCGGCGGCTTCGGTGGCCAGGCGGGTTTCGTCCAGGTCCTTGAACTTGCCGGTGCCGGTGAGCAGGCGCGAACGGTAGTGTTTGCCGGCGATGACCAGCGCATCAGAAGGGGCGGGATTCGTCATGCGGCAATTATCACCGATCGGACGCGGATGCGCCGGCTTGCGCGGCGCATCAGCCTCCGCCCAGCGCGTGCACGATTTCCACCACATCGCCCTCGCGTAATGCGTGATCTGCATGCCGTCCGCGCGGCACGATTTCGCCATTGACCTCTACCGCGACGCGGCGTTGTGCTAGGCCTTCCTGCTCCAGCAGGGTGGCCAGCGGCAAATTGTCCGGAAGCGTGCGCGGGGTGCCGTTGAGTTGGATGTTCATGTCATCATTGTTGCATCGCGTGCCGCTCCGGCGCGCGTTTTTGCGTTATGCGGCAATGCAGCGTGAGCGCGGGCGGCCAGGGTGAAACCATGTGCCATTCGCCAGCGTACGTATGCACGCCGGTCCGGTCCCACTCACTATCAAGCAGGCATTCCGATGGCTTCCACACTTCGCCCGATCCGCTCCCTGATGGCTATGGCCATCGCTATTGCGGCCGCCCCGGCCATGGCCGAGTCGGCCTTCGACCAGACCGTGTTCTTCGGCGACAGCCTCACCGACAGCGGGTATTACAACCCGCTGCTGCCGGCCGCTTCGCGCGCGGTCACCGGCAAGTTCACCACCAACCCGGGTTGGGTGTGGGCCGAATATGTCGGTGACCATTTCGGCACCAATGCCGCGCCCAACGGGAACGGCCAGACCGGCGACAACTACGCTGCCGGCGGTGCGCGCATCCAGGCCAGCTCGGTCAGCGCACTCGGCGCTGCGCCGTCGGTGACCAGCCAGATCAACACCTATCTCACCGCCAACGGCGGCCGTGCTAACCCCAATGCGCTGTACACCGTGTGGGGCGGGGCCAACGACCTGCTCGCCGCGTCCCTCGCTCCGGCCCAGGCCCAGGCCATCATCGGCAGCGCAGTCACCGCCCAGGTCGGTGCCGTGGCCACCTTGCAGAATGCCGGCGCGCGTTACGTCATGGTGCCGACCATTCCGGACGTCGGCCTCATCCCGCGCTTCCGCGCCGGCGGCGCCGTGGGGATGGCGCAGGGCACCGCTGCGGCCACGGCCTATAACACCGCCTTGTTCAATGGCCTGCAGTCCGCTGGCCTGCGCGTGATTCCGGTCGACACCTTCCACATGCTGCAGGAAATCGTCGCCAACCCGGGCACCTATGGTTTCAGCAATGTCACCAGCACCGCCTGCAACCCGGCCGTGCCGTTGCCGGCCTGTAACCCGACCAGCCTGGTCGCCGCCAATGCGCAGAACACCTATGTGTTCGCCGATGGCATCCACCCGACCACGGCGGTGCACCAGATCCTGGGCGAATACGCCATCTCGTTGCTGGAAGCGCCGCGTCTGCAGCAGGTGCTGACGCATTCGGCGCAGGCCGGCGGCCGCGCGCGCGCCGACCAGGTGGCCTGGCATCTGGACGGCAAGCCGGACGCCGACGGCATGCGTTGGTGGGGCAGCGTGCGCGGCGACATGCAGCGTTACGACCACGCGGACCTGTACGACGGCATGGCGCCGGCCGGCCTGTTCGGTGTGGATTGGACTGCAGGCGACCTGGTGTTCGGTGGTTTTGCCGGTTTCGGCCGCATGGACGCCGACTTCGGTAACCGCAACGGCAGCTTCAAGCAGGACGACACCACCCTGGGCGGCTTCTTCGGCTGGTACACCGGCCCGGTGTGGGTCAATGCGCAGGTCAGCTACAGCTGGCTGAGCTACGACGTGGACCGCGAAGTCCAGCTTGGGCCAGCCACCCGCGTGCACAGCGGCTCCCCCGACGGCAGCAACCTCACCGCCGCCCTCAACGCCGGGTATTCGCTGGGCGAAGGCAACCTCAAGTACGGCCCGGTGGCCGGCCTGACCTGGCAGAAGATCAAGCTCGACGGCTATACCGAAAGCAACGACAGCGCCACCGCGCTGGGCTACGCCAATCAGGACATCGATTCGCTGGTGGGCCGCGTTGGCTTCCAGGTGCGTCTGGACGGCGCCATGGTCAAGCCGTACCTGCAGGCAACCTACGACCACGAGTTCAAGGACGGCGGCGAAGCCAGCGCCTGGCTGCAGTCGATGCCGGAAGTGGGCATGTACACCGTTCCTGGTCAGAACTTCGATCGCAACTACGCCACTGTCGTCCTGGGTGCCCGCACCGGGCTGTGGGGCTTGCAGAGCAACATCGGCCTGAGCACCACCACCGCCCAGCGCAGCGCCCGCGACGCGACCTTGTTCGTGAACTTCAGCGGCAACTTCTGAGGCGCGGCAAGCCACAGATAACTCACACGCAACATCTGAGGGCCGGGCAACCGGCCCTCGTTCTATCTGCGCACATTGCGCCGGACACCTGCGCCCGCATAAACTCTGTCAGCGCCAGGCGGGCGTAGCTCAATGGTAGAGCTGTAGCTTCCCAAGCTACTGACGTGGGTTCGATTCCCATCGCCCGCTCCATATCCGGCACGTTTTCTTGCCGAGCGCATCGCTCCGCAGTTCACTCTCCCCCGATTGATGCAGCCGGTGATCAGGTGATCGGCGCTACGCGATTGCGCATCACTCTGAGCCACAGCGCATCGACGTTGGTCATCGCGCGTTCGGTGTTGGCAGCGTCCCGCGCTGTACATGACGCATCGTGCGCAACGAGCGGCGCAATGTGCATGCTGAAGAAATTCGCCTCTGGCACCCGTCTGGTCATTGCTTCGGCTGAATATCCTCCAGCGAATTTTCGCGTGTCATCAATAGCGACAGAGCGCGCTTATCTGCCTGCGCGCCATCCATCACACTGCGTGCCCGCTCTGCGCATGGAAGACATCTGAAACCTGCACAAAGAACGAGCAAAAAGGATGGGCATCGCGGATGGATTGGCATACAGTGCCCGCCCCTGCGCTGGCATTGGTTGCCGGCGCAGATGTCAGGTTCGATGGAATGCTTGACCAGGCCGACCGGCTGCAGTGGCACTAAGGCAAGACACGCGGAGCGCAGTCTGCCGATTGGAAGGAAGTGGCTGTTGAAGTTGTTGAAGTTGTTGAAATGCTGGGTGTTGTCGGTACTGGTGCTTGTTGGTTTACCCGTAAGTGCTGCAGAGCTAGTTGGTCGTGCGACGGTGACCGACGGTGACACCATCACCGTTGCCCATCAGCGCATCCGTCTGTGGGGCATCGATGCGCCGGAGAGCGCGCAACAGTGCAGCGCACACGATGGCAGCGCCTGGCCGTGCGGCCGCCGCGCTGCAGCGGCATTGGATGGCTATCTGCTGGACAAGACCGTGCATTGCCAGCCGAAAGATACCGATCGTTATGGCCGCACGGTCGCCGAATGCTTCGTGCAGGGGCAGTCCGTCAATGCCTGGATGGTGCGCTCTGGCTGGGCGGTCGCCTATCGTCAATACGCTACCGCGTTCGAGGTAGACGAGGGCCTCGCGCAGCAGCAGCGCCGCAATCTCTGGCAGGGCGCGTTTCAGATGCCGGCAGACTACCGCCGCGACAAGAAGGCGCGGACAGCAACCACGCGCCAGGTTGAGGCATCGGCGCCAAGCAATTGCAGGATCAAGGGCAATATCTCCAGTGACGGCAAGAAGATCTTTCATATGCCGGGCCAGCGCGATTATGCAAAGACGCATATCTCGCCGGCGAAGGGCGAGCGCTTCTTCTGTTCGGTGAATGAAGCGGCTGCTGCGGGATGGAGACCGGCGCGGCGGTGATGGTGCTGCGGCGTACCGAGGCCCGCCGGCCTCCCGGCTTCTGAATTTTCTTGCGCAGAGTCGGGGAGATCCCGATTGAGCCTGCTCTAGCGCCGCCGCATAGTGCAGGCATGACCACCCATTCCCAACTCGTCGGCGCGCTGATCAAGGGGATGCGCCGTGCCGAGTCTGCGTGGGTGGCGTCGATCGCCTACGGCGCCGGGCTGGCAAGGCACGTGCGCACCGGCCATGTCACGCCGGACAATGCGGGCAAGGTCTTGGACATGTTCGCGCTCGATCCCGAACAGATCCGCGAACTCGGGCTGATTGGCGTGGAGGAGCTGGGCGAGGCGGTCTACCACGCCTGGTCGATCAATGCCGGCGAATTGGATCGGGTGGTGCAGTGGTTTCGCACGCCGCGGGTGGAATTCGTCGGCAAGCACTGCAGCGAACTGATCCGTGCCGGGCGAATCGGCCCGGTCCTGACCATGGCCCGCGAGCACGCCCTGCTGCGCCATCGCTGAGCGCCAGCAGACCCGCACGGGCCCGGGCGCTTTACGCTGGGCGGCCCAGCGGCAATACTCGTTGACCCGCCCATACCTCATGTTTTGCCAATGCGCCAGGATTCGCCCGCTTCACCCACCGCCGCCGCCCGGGCTCAACTGCTGGAAGAGCTGCGCAAGCTTGAGCAGGAAGAAGCGCAGCTGAAATACGCCCAGACGCTGGAAGCCTTCGACCAGGTGATCGAGGTGCTTACCCAGTTCGGCAACCGTTTCAATGCCAAGCAAAAATCCCAGATCGCCTCGCTGGCGATGACCGGCAAGACCAAGGGGCCGCTGTCTTCCACCGGCGAAGTGGTCGCCAAGTACTGGATTCCGCATTCCGGCGAAACCTGGTCCGGCCGTGGTCGTACGCCGCGCGCCTTCAAGGCCTGGGAAGGCACCAGCTCTTATAAAGAGTGGAAAGCCAATCATCCGGACAAGCGCTTCCCGCTGTATCCGGGTTGAGTCGCCCCACAAGGGATGTCGAAGGCCCGCAATGGGCAAGGCGTTGCTTTTGGCCTTCGATCTTTTGGTGAATGTCTGGCGCACAGCGCCCTGCTTTGCGCGTGTTATTCCAAGACACTTGGCTGATTTCGTTGGTCTGCGGAGCCATGCCGGACTTTTGATGATCTGGCAGCGATAGATGTTGTGGTGTTTGCACGCTTCAAGTCCGGTTGGCCGCAGATTTTTTGGTGGCGTCTGCTGGCTTTTGGCCGTGGAATGAACGCTCGAGTGCCGCAAGTTGCGTGTCTTCAAACAACGCATTCAATTCCCGATTTCAAGCAAAACCCACGCGCTCAATCATTGCGAGAAAGCGTTCGCCGTGTTTCCCGCGCAAATCTCAGCGATGGATGCTGACGCCTGCTGATTCCTGATCCAGGGAGAAAGCAATGATGACGCGGCCAACGTGAGAGATCGCACAGACTCGCTGGGGTGTTGCCATCGGCACATTACCCTGGCCACGCGCAAGCCGCGTGGCGCACGCAAGACCCTTCCGTCATTCCATCGTCGGAAACAAAAACGCTTGCTGCCTCTCCGATGCCGGTAGGCAGCAAGCATCGCTCCTGAGTGTGCGTTGCTGGGACGGCTTTACTGGTCGCTCTTGCACTCGAAGACCGACACGCTGCGCGGCGGGGCCAGGAATTCGCTGGCACCGGCCGGCATCATGTCCACTTCCAGCGCTTCGTCGGTGGAGAGCACCAGCTTCCAGTGCACCGGCTCATCGGAGGAGGGCAAGGTGAAGGTCACGCCCTCGTGATAAGCATTGATGACGATGAGCAAGGTGTCGTCATTGGCCAGTTCCTTGACCCCCGAGGTCTGCGCCTTGCCTTCCAGCAGCAGGCCCACCGAACGTGCGGCGGGGTCGGTCCAATGCGCATCGTCCATTTCGATGCCGCCCGGATTGAGCCAGGTGAGATCGCGCAGACCGGCTTCTTCGTTGTATTGGCCGTTGAGAAAGCGGCCCCGCGACAGGATCGGGTATCGCTTGCGCAGACGGGTCAGTGATTTCACAAACTCGGTCAGGCGGCCGTCGGTGGGATCGTTTTCCCAATCCAGCCAGGTGATCTCGTTGTCCTGGCAATAGGTATTGTTGTTGCCTCCCTGGGTCTGCGCGCGCTCGTCGCCGCTGAGCATCATCGGCGTGCCTTGCGATAGCAGCAGCGTGGCAAGCAGGTTCTTCATCTGCCGCTCGCGGATCTGCAACACCTCGGCGTTATCGGTGTCGCCTTCTTCGCCGTAGTTGCATGAGCCATCGTTGGACGAACCGTCGCGATTGTCCTCGCCGTTATCGATGTTGTGCTTTTCGTTGTAGCTGACCAGATCGCGCAGGGTGAAGCCATCGTGTGCGGTGATGAAGTTCACCGATGCCCACGGGCGCCGGCCGCGGCGATCGAACAGATCGGCCGAACCGGTGAAGCGGGTCGCAAATTCCGCCAGCTTGCCGTCTTCGCCTTTCCAGAACTCGCGCGCATTGTCGCGGAACTTGTCGTTCCACTCCGACCAACCCGGCGGGAAGTGACCCACCTGATAACCACCCGGGCCGCAGTCCCACGGCTCGGCGATCAGCTTGACCTCCGACAGCAGCGGGTCCTGGTTGCAGGCATCCAGGAAGCCGCCACGTTGATCGAAGCCGCTCGGCTCGCGGCCAAGAATGGTGGCCAGATCGAAGCGGAAGCCATCCACATGCATCTCGCCGGCCCAGTAGCGCAGCGAATCGTTGACGAACTGGATCACCCGCGAATTGCTCAGATTCAGCGTATTTCCGGTGCCGGTATCGTTGATGTAGTAGCGCTTGTCGTCGGCCAGGCGGTAATAGCTGGCGTTGTCGATGCCCTTGAACGACAAGGTTGGCCCCAGCTCGCTGCCTTCGGCGGTGTGGTTGTAGACCACGTCCAGAATCACTTCCAGCCCCTGCTTGTGCATGGCCTTGACCATGTCGCGGAATTCATCGCGATGGCCGCTGGACAGGTAACGCGACTTCAGCGCAAAAAAGCCGATGGTGTTGTAGCCCCAGTAATTACGTAGCCCCTTGTCGAGCAGATGCTGGTCGTCCAGGTAGGCGTGTACCGGCAACAGCTCCACCGCGGTGATGCCCAGGTCCTTGATGTACTGGAGTACCTGCGGCTGGGCCAGGCCGGCGAAGGTGCCGCGCACCGCCTCGGGTACCTGCGGATTGCGCATCGTGTAGCCGCGCACATGGGTTTCGTAGATGACCGTCTCATTCCACGGCTTGAGCAGGCGCGTGTCGTCTCCCCAGTCGTAGGTGTCTTCTACCACCACGCACTTGGGCATGAAGGGTGCGCTATCGCGCTCGTCGAAGCTCAGGTCGCCATCGGGATGACCCACCGTGTAGCCGTAGAGCTCGTCGGACCAGATCAGGTCGCCATCCAGCTCGCGCGCATACGGGTCCAGCAACAGCTTGTTGTGATTGAAGCGATGACCTTCGGTCGGCGCATAGGGACCATGTACGCGATAGCCATAGCGCTGGCCTGGCTTGGCATCGGGAAGATACCCGTGCCAGATTTCGTTGGTGTACTCCGGCAGGTCGACGCGGGTTTCGTTGCCCTGTTCGTCGAACAGGCACAGCTCGACACGCGTGGCATGCGCGGAAAACAGCGCGAAGTTGGTGCCCTTGCCGTCGAAGACGGCACCGCGTGGGAACGGGCGCCCCTGACGGATGCGGGAGGGATTGGCATAGGCCGCGCTTGCTGGACGTCGCATGGAGAGTCTCGGATGCGCCGGCACGCCGGCATTGAGGGGCCTCAAGCATTGCGTCTACAGCTGTGCAAAACGCGTTACGGCAACAGGGGTGTGGCGTGAGGGCGGCCGTCGGAATCGTTGACGTGGCGTGCCCTCGCAACGTCCCGTCGGCGCGCACGCGCGCCACAGTGCGGCCATGCGCAAGCAATCGGGCAAGGCCACCGACGGGTTGCGATCTGGATAAGGCACGCGCGAAGTGCGTTGCGCAACCACGCGTCTGCGTTGCTTGAGCGACGCGCCAACGCCCTGCTAGCATCGATCCGGTTGAGGCCGTGCAGCCACAGCGTTGTTGGACTTGTCGCGGTACTTCGCTCTTTCATTCTCGGGGCCGTCGCAGTCGGCCTGATCGCAGCGTACATCGCGGGCCTGCCGCGAACGCGCAATCGGCCTGCACTGTACGGACTTGGGTCACTTCGTCATCAGACTCTGCCCATGTCCAAGCCGCGCCGCGTACCCGCCGCGATGAAAATCGCCATCCTTTCCCGCAACAGCAAGCTGTATTCGACCCGGCGGCTGATCGAAGCCGGACGCAAGCGCGGGCACACCGTGCGCATCCTCGACCCGTTGCGCTGCTACATGCGCATCGCCGCCGACGGCTTCAGCCTGCACTACAAGGGCAAGCCGATCACCGGCTTCGATGCGGTGATCCCGCGCATCGGCGCCTCGGTCACCCGCTATGCCACCGCAGTGCTGCGCCAGCTCGAGTTCATGGGCACCTACACGCCCAACCCGTCGGACGCCATCCTGCGCTCGCGCGACAAACTGCGCGCGCACCAACTGTTGGCCGCGCAGGGCATCGACATGCCGGTCACCGTCTTCGGCGACAACCCCGACGACACCCAGGACCTGCTCTCCATGCTCGGCCCGCCGCCGCATGTGGTGAAGTTGAACGAGGGGGCGCAAGGCGCCGGGGTGATCCTGACCGAAAAGGCCAGCGCTTCGCGCGGGGTGGTCGAAGCGCTGCGCGGGCTGTACGCCAACTTCATCGTGCAGGAGTTCATCGGTGAAGCCGAAGGGGCCGACCTGCGCTGCTTCGTGGTCGGCGACAAGGTCGTCGCAGCAATGCGCCGCCAGGCGGCCGAAGGCGATTTCCGGTCCAATCTGCACCTGGGTGGCACTGCAGCCGTGGCCGAGGCAACCGAGCAGGAGCAGGAAGTGGCGGTGCGCTCGGCACGCGCCTTGGGCCTGGCAGTGGCAGGGGTCGACCTGATCCGGTCAAAACGCGGCCCACTGGTACTGGAGGTCAACTCCACCCCAGGTTTGGAAGGAGTGGAAGGCGTGTGCGGCGTGGACGTCGCCGCGGCGATTGTCCAGCACCTTGAGCAGTCCGTCCGCCGATCGGCCGGCTAACGGCTTTACCAAAAAATTAACGAAAATCTAATTACGGCCTCGCTAGCCTCTCCCGACCGTAGCTCCGCTCTCGGCAGTGACGGTGATCGGGATGAACTTTTGGCCCAAGTGCGGTGTCGCACTTGGGCCTTTTTATGGACGGCTTGCCGCTGTAGGGGTTCGCGTCTACATTCGCCAATGTTAAATCGGTCGGGCAAGGAGGCGTCGCATGGCAAAACGATGGAGTGTTACGGGACTGCTGCTCGCGACGGGCCTGATGAGCGGTCATGCATCGGCGGTGGTGCTCGATCTGGACAAGCCGTTCGAGCCTCAGGCGGCGCAGGTCCGTACCGATCTTGCCGACGGCGAGAAGTACTCCGAGATCAGTCAGGATGAGCGCGCTAAGGTGAACGCTGCGCTGGATCGAATCGAAGCAGCATTCCAGACGCAGCCAGATATCCAGGCACTGCAGCCAGAGCAATTGGCAGCGGTTCGCAACGATCAGGAGCTCGTCACCCGAATTTTGACCAAGGCACGCGAAGATAGCCGGCTGATTTGTCGGCGCGAGCGCGCGACTGGGTCGCAGATGAGTACGAAACAGTGCATGACGGCTGCCCAGCGGCGCCGTCAGACCACGGTGAGTCAAGACGAAATTTCTCGGCGCCAGCGCTAAAAACAGCTTAACGAACGAGGTTCCAGTGCGAATTCTAGTAATTGAAGACAACAGCGATATCGCCGCAAATCTCGGCGATTACCTCGAAGACCGTGGTCATACGGTGGACTTCGCCGCCGACGGGGTGACTGGCCTCCACCTTGCCGTGGTGCACGAGTTCGACGCCATCGTGCTCGACCTCAACCTGCCTGGCATGGATGGCATCGAGGTCTGCCGCAAGCTGCGTAACGAGGCGCGCAAGCAGACCCCGGTGTTGATGCTGACCGCGCGCGACTCGCTGGACAACAAGCTGGCCGGCTTCGACTCCGGCGCCGACGACTATCTGATCAAGCCGTTCGCGCTGCAGGAAGTGGAGGTACGCCTCAACGCGCTGTCGCGTCGCGGCAAGGGTGTGCACACCCGCGTGCTGGAAACCGGCGATCTGGAATACAACCTGGATACGCTGGAAGTGCGTCGCCGCGGCAAGCTGCTGCAACTCAACCCGACTGCGCTGAAGATCCTGCAGGCGCTGATGGAAGCCTCGCCGGCGGTGGTTACGCGCCAGGAACTGGAAACCCGCGTGTGGGGCGAAGAACTGCCCGACTCCGATTCGTTGCGCGTGCATATCCACGGCCTGCGCGCCGTGGTCGACAAGCCGTTCGATGTGCCGATGATCCAGACCCGCCACGGCATCGGCTACCGCATCGCCTCGCCCGATGCCTGAAAGTACGAGCGAGACGCGGCCGGCGCGCAGGCGCGGCCGCTATCGGCGGCGCCTGCGCAGCCGCATCATTCTGTCGTTCGTGTTGTTGGGCTTCTGCCTGACAACGCTGTTCGCCTTCGCCACCAACTGGGCGCGCTCGCGCGTGGAAAACCAGTTGGTGGAAGACGTGATGAACCGCAACATCGACGCCTTCGCGCAACGCTTTTACTCCGATCCGATGCGCAACCCCGATCTGCCCCTGCAGCAGATGCGCGGGCGCGTGGTCAAAAGCGACAAGTTCGAAGCGCTGCGCCGCGAACAACCGGAATGGTACCAGCTGCCCGACGGCATCCACACCATCACCGGCGTCGACGAAAGCGGCAATACCTATTCGTACAAGCTGGCGGTGCGCAAAACGCCGAGCGAATGGTTCTTCCTCGCCTACGACATGACCCAGGCGCTGAAGGGCGAAATCCAGCTCAAGCGCACCCTGATCTTGTCGGTATTAGTGTTCAGCGGGTTTTCGCTGCTGATCGGCTGGTGGTCTGCGTCCAAGGTGATGCGCCCGGTCTCCGATCTGGCTGCGCGCCTGCGGGCCTATCGTGGCGGCACTAGCCAACCCAAACCGCTGGCGGCGCATTTTCCGGACGACGAAGTCGGCCAGCTGGCCGAAGCGCTGGACGACTACTCGGCGCGTCTGACCGAAGTGGTGCAGCGCGACCGCGAATTCAACGCCGACGTCAGCCACGAACTGCGCACGCCGCTGGCGGTGATCCGCGGCGCTACCGAGCTGCTGCTGACCAAACCGAACCTGGACGAAAAGGTATTGCAGCGGCTGCAACGCATCCAGCGCGCCGAGCAGCAATGCAGCGATTTGATCGGCTCGTTGCTGTTGCTCTCGCGCAACGAGCGCGGGCAGGGCAGTAGCAACGTCGCCAAGGTGGCCGAACAACTGATCGACTCGCACCGCGCGCAGCTCGGTGGAAAACCCCTGGAGCTCGTGCTGGAAGGCGTGCGTGACCTGGTCATCGATGCCCCGGAATCGGCCCTGTCGGTCGCGCTCGGCAACCTGATCGGCAACGCCGTCAAATACACCCAGGATGGCCAGGTGCGCGTGCGCGTGCTGGGCGATGCAGTGGAAGTGATCGATTCGGGCCCCGGCCTGAGCGAAGAAGACGCCGCCAAACTATTCCAACGCGGCTACCGCGGCACCCATGCCGGGCACTCCCAAGGCGGCGGCATCGGCTTGTCGATCGTCAGCCGGCTATGCGACCTCTACGGCTGGCGGGTCAGCGTACGGCCAGGGCAGGAGCGGGGCGTGATTGCGACATTGGCGTTTCATCGCTAGCCAACCACCCGCGTTCGCGTAGGAGCGCACCAGGGCGCGATGGCCTTACCTGTTGCGCCCTCAGGGCAGCGCCCCCAGACAACAACCACACCCAAAACCCAGCTCAGCGCTCCACCACCGTCACCACCAACTTGCCCGCACGTGCAGTGATCTGCAGCTTGCACCCAACCGCAAACCCCAACTGCTCCAGCCACAGCCCGCGCAAGCGCAGGCTGGGAATCCGCTGGCTGTGCGGCCGGCCGGGTTCGGCCTCGTAAAACGCATAGCCCACCGTGCAAAGGGTGGGCCTGCGTGCCTTGCGCGGTGGCCGCGGCGGCAGATCGTCCACGGGAGGCCTGTGGCGACGGTCGAAGGCGAGGTTGTCCACATCAAACGTGGGCGAGGGCACCAGCCGCATGGGCTGCGTGTCCTTTACCGCCGTAGCTGCCCGCTTGGCGGTAGCGGTGCGTTTGGCGTTCGATTTGGACCGCTTGGCGGTTGGAGACTGTGCCCGGCTCATCGCCTCACCTCCGCTAGCACCACCGAGCGACGACGCCCACCAGCCAATACCGATGCATCTGTCATGACAACGCCTCCTTCGAAGAACAGGCACCGTCGCCGGCTGGCGACGGGATGTCGGGAGGTTAGAAACCGCTAGTAGTCGGCGGGCGTATTCCTCCCGAAGGAGTGTTGTATTAGCCGCCCTCCCGACGCAGGCATCGCGTCGGCTTGCACCTGCGAACAGGCACAAAAAACCCACCGGTTTCACGGAGGTGGGTACCGCTACTAGAGGAGTTTCTACGCTCCTTGAGGTAGAGGTTGCTACTGGTTGCTTGGGATGTCAACTGTGCAAAATGAGTGGAGTAGGATCAGATGAAAAGTAAGCTTTGTCGTACCAGCGGCCAGGGCAAATATCCTGATCGTGCGATCCGTTGCGATTTTTATCCGCAAAAGAGCTCCTGAAGGTTCTCAAGTTCAGCTCACTGTGCGCAACCGCTAACAGTGTGGCCGGCTACGGATATGGATATGGATATGGATTTTTCAGGCCTCCGTACTGTCCTTTATTTCATTTTGACTGGGCGTCGCAGCTGCTGAAATCAGCTTTAGGTCTTTCGCTCCAGTTGTGGCCAGTTACAGTACTAAAGCAGAGGTGGTAGCAGCCTCCGCCTACCTTATGTCCATCGGGACTGGATTGGCACGTGATCAGACAATCGGCAGAAGGGGTGCACTCTTTCTTGAGTAAGTTAATTTCACACTTCTCAATGTCGGAGAGTTGTCTTCTGGCAATGGCCTGGCAATTATGAAATTTTCCAAGATCGCCATAATCGCTGCCCGCGCTAATTTGCGTGGGCGGTTCGATGTCGCCTCGCCCACACGCCGTTGTTAGCATGGATATGCTGCCCGTAAAAAAGATAAGCAGGTATTTGAAAATATTATTCAAAGGCAGATCCGCAGCCAAAGCATTTTTGCTGCAAGTATCTAGCGACGCCCTCGTAGTTTTGCTGAAGGCTAAGCGAAAGTGGGCTGCCAAGTACCAAGTGCACAGCCTCATGGGCGATGACCGAGGCCATTGAGCAGCATCCTGCTCCTGAGAAGATGGCATTGCCGATGCCGATAGCATTTGGGTCCAAATTTGGATTTGCATAACCGCAGGTTCCGACAGAGTTGTCACGATAGATGGTGGCGAACATCACTTTGGAGATTACCTCCGCCTTCTGCGACTCGGTTATTTTGTAAGGGTTGCCCGGATCGCAATCTTCTACATTGCACCTTTGCAGCTTTGCAATCGCCTCGGCCCGGGCAAGCTCCTTGTGATTTTCGAATCTATAGCCAGGTCCTGGGGTTCCCAGTAAGCCGTTCCGATCCAGAGAGTTGATCGGATTGGCCGCTACGTAGCTATATGTGCTTGTCCCGCCTTTCAATCCAATCGGATCACTCTGTCCATACCGACCGGTAGCCGCTTCGTAGTCCCGGAAGTAGTTCTGATTCAACCCACTCGCCGCATCGAAGCGCTGCCCCGGAAACCGCATATCCAACACCAGCGCAGCCCCATCGCCATCCGGATCCTGATTCGGCGCGGTGTTGCCGAAGGCTTCGCCCTTCAAGCTCCACGTCCATACCGCCACATCGCGGGCTGGGTCGATGACGACACGCGGGCTGCCCAGGTGATCGGGCTCGATGTAGTGCAGTTTGTTGGCGTTTGCGAGCAGGCCGACCGGTAGGTCGTCCAGCCAGATCGCCTGTTGCTTGGGCGCGCCATTGCTGTCGTAGTCGCCCAGCCAGTGGCCGGCTTCATCGTAGAGCGTGTAGGTGTTGGTGGTGCCGAGAAAGCGGCGCACCTGTTCGCCTTTACCGTTGTAGCGGTAGTTCATGGTCACCGCGCCGGCGCGGCGGGCCTGGGTCATGCGGCCGGTGGTGTCGTAGGTGTACTGGCGGGCGGTGCCGCCGATGGCGGTGGTGTTGCCGGTGGCGTCATAGGTGCGGGCCACACCGGCGACGGCGCTGAGGCGGTGGCTGTCGGCCGGATAGCTATAGATCTGCGTGGCCGTGCCGACCTTGGCGCTGAGGCGGTTGCCGGTGGCATCAACGCTGTAGCCGTCGATCAGGGTGCCGGTGCGACCGTCCTTGAGGCCGGTCAGGCGGCCCAGCGCGTCGTAGCCCAGGCCGATCTCCGGCGTTGAATTGCCGGCTGGCGTCAGTGCGGTGAGGTTGCCGGCCGGGTCGAAGCCGAAGCCTACGTCAAGACCGCCCGGGCGGGTGTCCTGGATCGCCTGCGGGCGGTAGTCCAGATCGTACTGGCGGGCGAGGGTGCGGCCATTGCCGTAGGTCCAGCCGGCAGCCGGGCCGAATGGGTAGTAGCTGGCGTTGCTCAGCAGCACCTGCCGGCTGCCGCCGGCCGGGGTCACGCCGACCTCGGTGGTTTGGCCTTGCGCGTTGCGCACGTAATCGACCACCGCGCCGTCTGGATAGGTCATGCGGCGCAGCTGGCCGCCGACGGTGTAGTCGTAACGCAGCACCAGCGCGGTGCCGTTGCTGGTCTGTACCTTGCGCACCAGATCGCCGAAGCGGTTGTAGCAATACTGGGTAATCGCGCCGCCATCCTGCATCCTGGTCAGGCGGCCGATGGAGAAGGTCTCCCCGCTCGTGCAGGCCGTCTGGGTCACGTCGTAGGTGTAGGTAACGTTGAGGCTGGTGGTGGGGTAGGTGACCTTGGTCAGGCGATTGAGCGCGTCGTAGCTGTAGGCGGTGGTGTTGCCGCGCGCATCGGTCTGGGTGGCGCGGTTGCCGGCACTGTCGTAGGTGTAGCTGGTGACGCCGGTGTCCGGGCTGGTGAGCTTCACCAGATCGCCAAACCCGTTGTAGTCGTAGGTGGTGTCCAAGCCCTTGGGGTCGGTGACCTTGGTCAGGTTGTCGAGTGCGTCGTATTCGAACTTCGTGTCGGCCTTGATGCCGGCGACATCCTGCAGCGTGCGCGACAGGCGATTGAGCGGGTCGTACTCGTTCTGCGTCGCGGTTGCCAGCGCATCGGTCACGGTGGTGGCATTGCCGTTGGCGTCGTACGCGAAGTCGGTCGGGTCGCTGGCGGCAGTGGCCTGCGTGTTGAGCTGGCCGAGCTGGTTGTAGACGCGCGAGAGCGTGCGCTTCAACGTGCCCGACGCATCGCTGGTGTCTTCCTTGATGCGGTTGCCGGCATTGTCCAACGTGTAGTGGACGGTACTGCCCGCGTTGTCGGTGATGTCGGTCAGCCGATGCGCCGCATCGTAGGTGAAGGCGGTGAACGCGCCATCGGGCTGGGTGACCTGCTTGACCAGGCCGGTGGGCAAGTAGTCGATGCGGGTAATGCGGTCATCTGCCTCGCTGGAGGCATCGGCCCCACGCACCTTGGTGGCGGTCAGCCAACCGCGCGGGTGATAGGTGTAGTCGGTGACGATGCCGTTGGTGTCCTTGATGGACAACGGGCGACCTGCGCCGTCGTAGGCGAGGTATTCGGTGATGCGGCCTAGGGCATTGGTGATTTTCCAGAGGTCGCCTTTGCGGTGCGGGCAGCTGCTGGTGGAAGAAGCGCAGCCTGCGTCGTCGGTCATGTAGTAGTTGAAGCGTGTAATTCGCCATTGAGTGCCATCGTAGTGCTGGGCTGTCAGTTGCAACCCCGCGCGTGGGCAACCGGAACCCGCATCAACATCTGATTGTTCACAGAAGCTGCTCATATTCTTTCTGACAGTGCCGGTTTTGCCATCCGTGATAGCGGAAGTCAGGATCTGCCCACGTTGGGTGAGCGTCCACTCCTGCTTCTGATAGAGGTCGCCAGCGCCAGAATAAATCGATCTGGCGACGGGAGTAGGCAGGGTCGGATGCCAGTCGACTGCAACTTTTTTGATGGTCAGGCCGTCGCGCGATGTTGTTTCCAGGGTGCGAAGCCCGCGCGCGTTGTAATCTTCATCTACCTTCGTGCCATTAAAGTACTGCTTGACATCGGCATAGCCCAAGACATCGTAGGTTTGGCTCTTGATGCTCTGCGCGGTACCGCACGCAGGACAATTGGTAGTTGCCGACGCAAATTTGGCTCGCCCGTAGCTGACGTTCATGGCAAACGAAGAGGAAGCGCCTAGCGCGCTTGTTACCGTTGCTGAGCCTTGGCCGTAGGCGATCTTTGTGTCATCCGCCGGATCCGAGGTTGGACCATGATAGCTGCGTGTTCCGCGACCTGACTGATCGTATTCCCAGGATGCGAATCGGGTGCCTTGCTCATCGACGATTCCCGTCAGGGCACTGGGGAAGTTGTTGTCTTGGTAGAGATAGGATCTGACTGAGCCATCCTGCATCGAGGCGCTTTTCAATCGGTTTTTATCATCAAACGCATACGTCAGCCTCCCCCCATCCGGCAGCGTAATAAAATCTAGGTGCCCATATTTGTATGAAAAGGCAAGACTTCGCCCATTCGCATCAGTCGCTATTGAAACTTTCCCCTCACTGTAGTGAAAGGTTATAAAATCGCCGTCAGGGTAGTCGATTTTCTGCAAGTTGCCAGCTGCATCAAACTCTTCAATGGTCTGATCGGGAGCGTGGACATGCCAGCTCACCAGCGCCCCGTCCTCCCTAACTTCCTCGAGTACGTAGCGCACGTCGCTTTCTGCATGCCATTCGCCACTTCCCACGTCCTTGAACAAATAAGAGTTGCCACTTGGTCTTGTTAGCAGAACTGTTTTTGCGCCCGATGTTAAGTTGGCTCTGATGGACCGCATGTAAGAATGTCGCCACTCAATGCCTAGCGGAGAGCCGGCATCAAGCCCAATATTTCCGCTGGTGTAAAAGCGAGCGAATTGGAGTTTAGTTGCGGGTGCAGAGAAATCTATATCTTTCTGTAGCTTGGTGCCAGTAAAAAAATTGACCGGATTTCCTGCGGTGCAAGAGCCAGATGTTGGTGCATCACATTGGTTGTTCTTGCCCGGGTCAACTGGCCGACGAATGCATGTCATTATGTTATTTGGATTGGGATCAAATCCGGCTGGGCATTGCCAATGTTTTGCCAACAATGTAGGGAAATAACCGCTGCTTGAAGGTCGGCAAGTGGAATTGTCTGTGGTGCAATTATTTGCGCTTGAAAATCCAGCCGCAATGTAAGGGCGAAGTTCTGGTCCCTCCGGTCCTGTGTAGCTGATAACCACTATTGATGCGGGTTGTCCATTCCATAGTCCGTTGCCTTGTCCTCCACATTGGAGGATTCGGCAGCCAGCGCCATAATTGTCAATCTCAGGGTTGAATTCACCGGGTAGCGGTGGGATTTTGCTAACTTCGAAGTCTTGAGCGAGTACAGCAGACGTAGGAAGGCAGAGCGCCGTCGTTAAAACAAGTTTTGATGCTTGTTGCAGCGCGATTGCCGTGAATCGCTTTTGAGAAATTAACGGTGAATTATTTGACTGGGTGATAAATGAATTGCTGCTTCTGGCATGCATTGCTCTCTTCCTTGATGGCTAAAATAATGGCTGGGGCAAGGGGTGTATTCATGCAACTATGCCCGAAGTGTCACTTGGGCGCATTGTCTGCACTTCTGCAATGCGAAAAGTAGCGTTTTTCGCCGATGTTCGTGACATGGTTTGCAACCACGGCCGCACCATCGTTGCCTACGATCAAGCGCTAATGCTCTGAAGCGGCTACCCGATAGACAACATCCAACCTGCGCGCTTCCTGCTCCAATTGTTCCGGAGTGCGGTCATTGCTAACAATATCGTCTGCGATGGCTTCTCGCTGTTCGCGCGTTGCCTGCGCGGCGATCATCCGACTTGCCAATTCGGGTGTTGCGCCATCGCGACGCATTAGGCGCGCGTGCTGCAAGGCGGCCGGGACATCGACGACTAGGATGCGGTCCAGCCACGGGTAGGTGGCACGTCCCCCGGCTTCGGCAAGCAGCGGGATCGCCACGATGGTGTACGGTCCCGGGGCAGCCAGTGCCGCGCGACGCAGTTCGGCGCGGATGGCGGGGTGCGTGATGGCTTCGAGCGCCTTCCGTTGAATTGGATCGGCGAAGACAATTTGGCGCAGCGCTCGGCGGTCCAGTGTCCCATCCGGTAACCGGATCCCGTGGCCGAATTGCTCAGTGATGGCATCGAGAATGGGACCTGGCGCCACCACCTGCCGCGCAATCACATCGGCATCGATAACCGGTACACCCAGCTTCTCGAACTCGGCGGCCAGCGCGCTCTTGCCTGACGCGATGCCGCCCGTAAGACCGACGATGAAATCACTCATCGTCCTGCCAGGGTCAACGCAGGCCTGCGAAGTGCAGGTAGCCGTCCACCAGGTCGTTGCCCCAGAAGAACACCACCCAGCCGGCAATGGCCAGGTAGGGGCCGAACGGGATCGGGGTAGCGCGGTCGCGGCCCTTGGCCACCAGCCAGATCGAGCCGAGGATGGCGCCGACCAGCGAGGAGATCAGAATGATGGGCAGGATGCCTTTCAGGCCGCACCAGGCACCGAGCGCGGCCAGCAGCTTGAAGTCGCCATGGCCCATGCCTTCCTTGCCGGTGAGCTGCTTGAACAGCCACCACACCGTCCACAGCGACACATAGCCGACCGCAGCGCCCAGCAGGGCAGGCTTGGCCGGCATGTACAGGTTGTCCATCGATCCGACCAGGCCCAGCCACATCAACGGCAGGGTCAACTGGTCGGGCAGCAGCTTGTGGCGCAGGTCGATGCCCGACATTGCCACCAAGAAGCAGCTCAATACGATCGCGCCGAAGCCCTGCCAGCCAAAGCCGAAGCGCCACACGCTGGCGACGCACAGGATGGAGGTGAGCAACTCGACCAGTGGATACTGGATGGAGATCGGCTTGCCGCTGTAGCGTGACTTGCCGCGCAGCATCGCCCAGCTCAGGACCGGAATGTTTTCCCACCACTTGAGCTTGTCGCCTGTCACCGGGTCGTGCGACGGCTCCACCACGATCCCGGGCGGCGGCGGCTCGTAGATATCCGGCAGTTCCAAAATCTCGCGCGCATCCCGCCGCCATTGCCACTCCATACGCTTGGGCAAGCGCAGGATCACCACGTTCAGGAAGCTGCCGATCAGCAGTCCCAGTCCGGCCGCGGCAGGAAAGCCGAGACCGGGATGCTGGTCGAGAAATGCCATTACGTCTTATCCAACCACTGCGCCGAGTTTGAAGATCGGAAGATACATGCCGATGACCATGCCGCCGACGATAGTGCCAATAAAGATCATGATCATAGGCTCAAGCAGGCTGCTCAATGCATCGACGGCGTTGTTGACTTCTTGCTCAAAGTATTCAGCGACCTTGAACAGCATGGCATCCAGCGCACCGGCCTCTTCGCCGATCGCAGTCATCTGAATCACCATGTGCGGAAAAAGGTTGACTTGCTTCATCGACAGATTGACAGGGTAGCCAACAGATACGTCGTCTCGCATCCTCAGGACTGCTTCCTCATAGACCTTGTTACCAGTCGCGCCCGCGACGATTCCCAGCGCTTCGACCAAAGGAACGCCTGCCTTGAAGGTGACGGCGGTTGTTCGTGCAAATCGGGCAATCGAACTGTCGTGCATAATCTTGCCGATTACTGGCACTTTTAAAATCAGACGATCAAATAAATGTTGCATCCGGGGTGACCGCTTGTAGGCCATTATCAGCCCAACGGCCGACCCAACGATCACTAACAGGATTGGGAACCACCAGGAAACCATGAATCGAGAAAGATTCACGATCATCTGGGTGAACGCAGGTAATTCCGCCCCGAAGCTGGAGAATACCGTCTCAAACTGTGGTACCACCCAGATCAGCAATATGGAACTGACGATCAACGCTACTGCCATCACCATTGCAGGATAAAAAAGGGCTTTTTTAATCTTGCCCTTCAGTGCTTCGATATTTTCCTTGTAGGTCGCCACGGTATCTAGCACGGTATCCAGCACGCCGGCGCTTTCGCCGGCCCGGACCAAGTTGCGATAGAGCTCGTCAAACTGCACTGGATGTCTGCTGATCGCTTCGTTGAGCGACGATCCGCCTTCGATGTCGGTACGAATCTCGCCAACCATCTTTCGCATGCGGGGGTTTTTGGAGCCCTCGCCGATGATTTCCAGAGTGCCGACCATCGGGACACCGGATTTCATCATGGTCGCGATCTGGCGACTGAAAAATGCGATGTCCTTAGGTTTGATCGGCTTGCCAGTTGCGCCAAACAGCGGCTTAGGCTTTGTCTTGACGACAGTGGGATTGATCCCCCTGCGACGGAGTTCGGCGCGCAACATATTTGCATTGCGAGCCAGTTCATCCCCCTTCATCTTGACGCCGCGTTTGTCTGTCCCTTCCCAAACGAACGACGTCATCGCGTTTACGCGATTGGCCGGTTTAGCCCCCTTCTTCACAGTGCTGCCAAGTGCTGACATTGCCAGATCTCCCCACCGGCACCCCATGCCGGTATACGTGATGATAATAGCGGGTCGCGCACCTGCTGGGCCAGCAGCGGCACGAACCGCCCTGCCTTCATCGTGCCTCTTCAGTGCAAGCCTTGCTGGCCATGCTCCGCTGCGTAGCTGTTGATTTCTTTCAGCATTGCGCGCAGAGCAGCGCCGCGCGAAGCGCCCTCCAGCTCGCTTACGCTGGTGTAGCGTGCGCGACGCATGACATCCCAAAATGCGGCCTTGGCCGCATTCAGGTCGCCGGACCGCAGGAGAAGTTTCACATGAAACAATGCGATTGTTGGATCTGGGCTGCGCGACCACGCAATTCTCGTCTGTTTGAGAGCGTCGCGCCAGTCGCCTGCTTGGTCGTGTGCTAGCGCCGCGTTGTATCGCAGGGACCATTTTGCCTGGGAGGCTTCACGCTGGCCTGTCGCCCGTGCCAGAACGTCCTCGATCGTCTCGGCCAATACCGCCGAGGTGACGCGGCCGCAACCATGGCGTGCATGGACTTCCATCAGGTTCGAGATTGCGTACGGCAGTACCGGATTGATGAAAGCGGTGGACTGGCGCCCAGCTTGTAGCAGCAGCTCGGGATCGCTGTCGCTTTTCAAATGACAGTTCAGCACGGTAAGTTCGACCTTGCCAATCGCAGCAAGCGCAGGGTCGGGATTGGCGGCCAACTGTTCGAAAACCCGATACGTATCCCCGACAAGTCCTGCCTGCATCGCCGCAAAACCGAAGGCGACGTGAGCTCGTGCCGAATTTGGGTGGGTTTCGATCGCTGTCAAACTGATGCCCAGTGAGGTCTGCCAGACCATGACCCTCGACCAGGTCTGGATGCTCAGCACTACGATGAAGCCGCCGGCAAGGGTCAAGCCCAGCATGCGTGCCTTCATCCCCGACTTGTCCAGGTGACGAAGTGCGGCTGCGGCTAGGTCAATGAGCATGAGCCAGATGCCGAATTGAGGCAGGTAGTTGCGATGCTCATAGTAGAGTTCGATCGGCACGATGCTTGCCTCGACCGAGTGCGCCACCAGAAACCAGAACCAGCCGACGAACGTCGCCGGAAGGCGCTTGCGCACGCGCCAGGCAACGACACTGATCAGAATGAGCCCGGCGCCCGAGAGCAGGGTCGACACTGGGCTGAGCAGGCTGCTTGAGATGGCAATGTCGTCGTTATAAATGCCCATCGCCGGCGAGTAGGGAGCGACGAGCATGCGCAGGTACTGCCAAAGCACTCGTGGCTCGGTCAGCAGTCGCTCGGTAGGGGTCATGCCCCAGTCAAGCATGGCAGCCTCAAGTGGCTGCCAGTAGTGGTGCAGTACCAGCGGGAAGGCCAGTAGCGGTACTGCAACGAAGACCAGATAGAAACTTTTCAATACCCAGGGCCAGTCGCGCGGCTCCTGGAACCACCCGAGCTCGACCACCAGGCACAGCCCGATGAGCACTACGGCACTCTGTTTGCCCTGGATGCCTAACAGGGTCAGCAGTGGGATGCCGAGGAACAGCAATACCAGAGCTGGGGTTGCCCTAAGCCGCCCTGCCAGCATGCGGTTGCGGATGGTTGCGTAGAGTGCCACTCCCAATAAAGGGAATATGGCGGCGATTTCGCTCATGCGTTGCACGACATAAAGCACCGTGCTGACATTGATCGGGTGCAGCAGCCAGAGGCTACAGATCAGTGTGGCGATCAGCCCGGCATGAGCTGAGAGGTTGCGATCGCGAGCAAGAAGCTGGCGGAACAGAGCATAGGCGATCCAGGCGCATAACAAATGCCCCAGCAGATTGCCTAGCTTTAGGGATGTGCTGGAGTCGCCGCCGATGGCGACATTCAAAGCCAGGCTGGCCATGGCAAGCGAGCGATGAAACAGCCAGTTGCCGTTGCCGGCGGCCATGTCCCAGAAGCCGATCTGTCCCTGATGCCAGGATTGCACCAACAGCAGGTGCTGCTGATCGTCCATCAGGAAGGGACCATTTAGCCCCGGCCAGTAAAGTATGGCGGTCAACAGCGTCATGCCGAGCAGCAAGATGGTCGACTTAAGGGATCTCTTGTCCATTGGCATTATTCTCAAGCAATAAAAAAGAACCCCGGTTTCCCGGGGTTCTTCGTCAAAGCGTACCGATTACTGCTTGGTGCCCTGGCAGGAGCCCGGACGATACTTAGCCTGCACGCTGCCGCCGCAGGTCCAGTCGACCTGGAAGGTCGACGGATCCACCTTGCCGGTCAGGATGATATTGCCGGTCGCGCCGGAGACAGCGCTGACGGCGGTGATCACACAACCGCTGTTGCTGACGCCGCTCACATAGGTAGACGACTGGCTCTCAAGCACGCTGCTGCTGGGGCAGTTGCCATTGTTCGCAGCGACATACTCCGAGATGGTGGTACGACCCGACGAAGCAGCCAGTACGACTTCCGAGACCTTGGCCTTCTTGGTGTAGTCGGAGTAGGCCGGCAGTGCGATGGCGGCCAGGATGGCGATGATGGCGATCACAATCATCAGTTCGATCAGGGTGAAGCCCTGTTGCATATTCTTTTTCATTGATTCGGCCTTGGCTTGGATTGGAATTGGGACTGGATAGAGCACTTCGCTGACCGTTGCCCTGGTTGGCAGGGATCGGGCCGTGGCTATGCCTGACTACCACGTGTTGATCCAAGCAAACGACGTGCCAACTCCAGCAGCTTGCCGTTTAACAAGCGCTCAGGCGAACTCTTCCGGAGATGCAGTTCTACGCGGAGACCAAAGGGGTCGGAAGGTGACCAAATTTGTCACTGTTTCTGGCCCGTTTGCGCAAGTGGTGCGGTCGGTTCGCAGCACTTATGCTGTTCACGACGACACGCAGGCATTCGATGCGCGGTCAGGCCCATCCCGAACGCGGCAATCTGATGATACGTGAAGTAGCTCTAATTTTTTTCGTGACATGCTCGACTATCGGGAGCCAGCTGCTGGTAAAGCATGGGCTGACCCAAATCGCTGCTCGGATGCCAGCGCCCTCGGCGCGCGAGTGGTTATTGGCGGCGGTGCTGTCGCCCAGTGTGATCACTGCGGTGGCGGTGCAGGGCATTGGGTTTCTGGTCTGGATGCTGGTGGTTCGCCACGTCAAGCTGGGTGTTGCGTTTGCGATTTCCGGGGCCTTCTTCTATCTCCTGCTGGCCCTGCTCAGCTGGTTGCTCTACGGGGAGCGATTGACGCCGTGGCAATGGGTTGGGTTGGTGCTGATCTCCACCGGGGTTGCGCTGGTTTCGCTCACCGCGCAGGCAGGCTAAGGGGATGCCCGCCACAGTCGACCATGCGTTCGTAGTGCCCGCATACGGTGATTCGCCTTACCTAGACGCTTGTCTGCGCTCGCTGGTCGCGCAGTCGTCGCCATCGCCGATCTGGATCAGCACGTCCACCCCCAGCCCGCAAATTGCGGGACTGGCGGCGTGCTACGGCGCAAGGTTGGTAGTGCATACCGATGCGCCGCGGGGCATCGGTCACGACTGGAATCTGGCTCTGGGTACGGTGTCTGCGCGCTGGGTCACATTGGCGCATCAGGACGATGTCTATCTGCCCGACTTCGCAAGTGAGACCAAGGCGGCCATCGCGCAGGAGCCTGGTGCCGTATTGATCATGACCGGTTACGGCGAACTGGCGGGCGAGCAGCGGCGCATAATGACGCCGATGTTGGTGGTCAAGTGGATCTTGCAGGAGATGGGTTTTCTGGGGGCATCCGTGATTCGCTCAAGGACTTCGAAGCGGCGCCTGTTGATGTTTGGGTGCGCGGTACCATGCCCGTCGGTGACCGTTCGCAAGGACGCCGGCTGGGGCGTTTTTCGGGAAGATCTTAGGTTGAACCTGGATTGGGACGCGTGGACGCGCGCAGCCGATCAGCAAGGGTCGTTCGTGCGTGTGCGCAAGGTATCCATGCTGCATCGTGTGCATGCAGCAAGTACCACCAGCGACGGGGTGCTGTCGGGCATGCGAGCCAAGGAGGACCTGATGATGTTCCAGCGCTTTTGGCCTCGTGCGGTTGCTGCGTTGTTGGCGCGCGTCTACCGTCTCTCCTACAGCGCTGGGGGATGACGATGCAGGCTGCAGTGCAGTACGCCACCAATGCGTGGCCCAGGACCGACGAGGCCAGGTTCGAGGTGCGCCTGGCGGTTGTCATTCCCTGCTACCGGGTCAGGAGCAAGGTGCTCGATGTGCTGGCTTCCATTCCCGCGCAGGTCGAACGCATCTACGTGGTTGACGATCAGTGCCCCGACGCCAGCGGCACCTGGGTGGAGGAGCATTGCGCGGATCCGCGGGTGGTGGTGTGTCGCAATCCCTCCAACCTGGGCGTCGGGGGGGCCACGATCAATGGCTATCGGTCCGCGGTTGCCGATGGCATGGAGATCATCGTAAAAATGGATGGCGATGGTCAGATGGATCCGGATGCGTTACCGGAGCTGATCGGGCCGATCGTTCGAGGCGAAGCCGATTACACCAAGGGCAACCGCTTCTACGACCTGGCGCAGATCGGCCGGATGCCCAAGATGCGGATTATCGGGAATGCCGCATTGTCGTTTCTGACCAAGCTGTCTTCTGGATACTGGGACATTTTCGATCCGACCAATGGCTACACAGCCGTGCATGCGAGCGTGGTGGCACGCATGCCGCTGGACAAGATCAGTCGCCGGTATTTTTTTGAAAGCGACATGCTGTTTCGCTTGAATATCATCCGGGCGGTGGTGGTCGATGTGCCGATGGATGCACGGTATGGCGACGAAGTCAGTAACCTGAGTGTGCGCAAGATCGTCCTGGATTTCGCCATCCGACATGTACGCAACTTTGGAAAGCGTATCTTCTACAACTATTTCCTGCGCGACCTGTCCCTGGCATCGTTGGAACTGGTTGCAGGCGTGCTGTTCCTGTTCTCCGGTGCGACGGCCGGCGTGTTCTTCTGGCTGCAATCGGCGCAGACCGGGTATTTCAGTTCTGCAGGTAGCGTGATGCTCGCAGCGCTGCAGGTGATCGTGGGGATTCAGCTCATCCTGGGTTTCCTCGCCTACGATATCGCTGCCGTGCCCGCGCGGACTCTGCACCTGCTGGTCAATAGAAAATCGGATGAGGGTAGGCGTGGCTGACTTCGATGAGCGCTACACCAGCTATCAGGCCGATCGTGCCATGCTGAGGAAGCTGGTGCGCAGTGCCTATCTGCGAAGTGCGAAATCGTTGTTGAGTGGCCCGACGCTGGATTTCGGCTGTGGCGTAGGGGAGTTGCTTGGCCGGCTGCCTGTAGGCTCCAGGGGGCTGGAGTACAACGATGCCACTGTTGCGTATTGCCGCAGCCGGGGTCTCCCAGTAGATCACTACGACGGTTTCGCCGATGATTGGCAGTTGAGCGTGATTCCCGATTCGATTCGGTTCGAATCGATGGTGGTCAGTCATGTCCTCGAGCATCTTGAGGCGCCGGCAACAATTTTCAGCAAGCTGGCTCGGGCAGCTCATCGTTTGGGCGTACAAAGACTGCTGGTGATTGTGCCGGGAAAGGCGGGTTTTCGCAGCGATCCCACACACTTGACCTTCATTGATGCCGAGTTTCTTTCGCGCCCTGACCTGTTGGCCGAGACAGGTTTCAGATTGAAAAGGTCGCGCTATTTCCCGCTTGATCAACGCTGGTTAGGTGATTGGCTCACGCATCACGAAATGCAGGCACTCTATGTAAGTAGTTCTGAGGCGCAGCACCTCGCCGCAGGGTTGATCCAGGATACTAGTCACGGATCGATGGATTGATGGATTGTGGGCATGCAGGCGACCAGGCTGGTAGGGCGGTCATGCGCCACTGCCAATGCCGCGATACTATAAACACGGAGAAATTAGGGTAGGACCTATGAATAGCGTCGTCACAGCTAACTTGGCTGGTATTACGGGAATCGCCCGGCGTCTTGTGCAGGACGGTGCCTTGGATGAAGGCGCGGCGCGTGCTGCGATGGATCAGGCCGCTACTGCAAAGGTCCCGTTGCCTCAATGGTTCTCGGAGAAAAAGTTGGTGACAGCTTCGCAGCTGGCGGCCGCCAATGCAGTCGAGTTCGGCATGCCGCTGCTGGATGTATCGGCGTTCGATGCCAACCAGAACGCGGTCAAGCTGGTCAGTGAGGAGCTGCTCCAGAAGCACCAGGTGCTGCCGCTGTTCAAGCGCGGCAACCGGTTGTTCATAGGGGTGAGCAACCCGACACAGACTCGCGCGCTGGACGACATCAAGTTCCATACGAACTTAGTGGTCGAGGCGATCCTCGTCGACGAAGATCAGATCCGCCGGACGCTCGAGCAGTGGCAGGCCAGCAATGCGTCGTTGGGTTCTTCGCTTGGCAACGACGACGAGGAAATGGGGGATCTGGACGTCTCGGCCGGCGACGAGGACATGGGCGCCGGCGGGGATTCCGGGGTCGATGCCAAGGGCGACGACACGCCGGTGGTGAAGTTCGTCAACAAGGTGCTGGTGGATGCGATCAGGCGGGGAGCCTCGGACATCCATTTCGAGCCGTATGAAGACGACTACCGGGTGCGCTTGCGCATCGACGGCTTGTTGAAGAACGTGGCGAAGGCGCCGGTGAAGCTGAACCAGCGCATCGCAGCGCGCTTGAAGGTGATGTCGCAGCTGGATATCGCCGAGAAGCGGGTGCCGCAGGACGGGCGCATCAAGCTCAATCTGTCCAAGACCAAGCAGATCGACTTTCGTGTCAGCACCTTGCCGACCCTGTTCGGTGAAAAGGTGGTGCTGCGTATCCTGGACGGCAGCGCGGCCAAGCTGGGCATCGACAAGCTGGGCTATGAGGCGGACCAGCAGAAGCTGTTCCTGGAGGCGATCCACAAGCCGTACGGGATGGTGCTGGTGACCGGGCCGACCGGCTCGGGCAAGACGGTGTCGTTGTATACGGCGCTGGGCATCCTCAACGACGAGACACGCAATATCTCCACCGCGGAGGACCCGGTCGAAATCCGCCTGCCTGGCGTCAATCAGGTACAGCAGAACAACAAGCGTGGCATGACCTTTGCAGCAGCGCTGCGCTCGTTCCTGCGTCAGGACCCGGACATCATCATGGTCGGCGAAATCCGTGACCTGGAGACGGCCGAGATTGCGATCAAGGCGGCGCAGACCGGTCACATGGTGTTGTCGACGTTGCACACCAACGATGCGCCGCAGACCATCGCACGCTTGATGAACATGGGCATCGCGCCCTACAACATTACCTCGTCGGTGACCTTGGTGATCGCGCAACGTCTGGCGCGGCGGTTGTGCAACAACTGCAAGCGCAAGTCGACGCTGCCTGACAACGCCTTGCTGGCCGAAGGATTCACCCCCGCACAGCTTGCTGCCGGGATCGAGCTGTATGAGGCGGTCGGTTGCGACGAGTGCACCGAAGGCTACAAGGGGCGTACGGGTATCTACCAGGTCATGCCGATGACCGACGAGATCGGCGCGATCGTGCTGGAGGGCGGCAATGCGATGCAGATCGCCGAGGCCGCGCAGGCGATCGGTATCCGCGATTTGCGGCAGTCGGCCTTGATGAAGGCTGCCCACGGGGTGACCAGCCTGGCCGAGATCAATCGCGTGACAAAGGATTGAGTCCAGATATCAGAAGGCTCTACAGCTGCACATTCCTGCCGGGTGTGCAGAAATTATTCCTGGCTGACGTCGCCCATTGAGATTTAATGCCAGCTGGGCGGCGGCATCGTGGACACCAAACCTATCATTCCGCCCCATAGCATCCCATTTTTCGGTCCAGTCGGAGTTGTGGGTGATCGATCACAAATAATCGTTTGATAATGCTCATTGCGTTGACAACGGCCAAGTTGCGTCCAGATAATTTTCGGGCAGGGGATTCCCAAATGCTGTGCTGATCTGAGCCTCGTCGATTGGCAGAGTGCCGAAGGAGTTGCGCAATGATTGAGCTAAAAGCCCATCATTTTGCTGTTTTTCTGTGTGGAATTTTGTCTTGTAGTTCAGTGGATGCTGCGGTCAAAACGATTACGGCTAGCGCTCGTAATGGTGGTTCGACGCAAGGGAGCGCGATAGCGTCAAACTTATCAGTTGTGACCTGCACACAAGCAACTGGAGGAGGGGAGGCGGGCACCTTCTGCTCGGTTCAGGCTCCTGGGTGGAACGGGGTTCTCTCGGTAGGTGAATCGATAGGTACAAATGCCCCAGGTAATGTCGTTCTCAATTGCATCGGTTCCTACGCAGCAAGTGGTGGTGGTCTGAGCTGTGCGGCAAGAATTGATGACACGACGTGTTCACCCGAGCAGACCATCTTTGGCTCTGCGCGGAATGGCAGCTCGTTCCGCGGTCTGGCTCCTGTCAAATCTGCAGCCATCATCCAATGCACTCAGGCCTCGGGCAGCGTTACCGGTACAACCTGTGGCATACAGTCTCCAGGCTACAGCGGAAGTTTGACGCCTGGTCAGTCAGTGGCCTCAAATGGACCTGGGACTGTATCGCTTTCCTGTGGCGGGCAGTACTCGGCAAACGGTGGCGGTCTTTCCTGCTCTGCGCAGGTAAGCCAAGTTTGTCCCTGATGATCATGCGAGTCTTTTGGGAGGCGCTGTCAACAAGAAATCTCGGGCATGATTTCAAGTGAGCTCTTGAAGTCAGTGCGTTTTTCGTTGGAGCTTAGATCTGGCAAGATTTAAGCTCCAATTCCAGATTTTCCAGCGGAACGTAGTTAAGCAGTATCGTAGGTGCAGGACAAGCGACTCGATCATCTGATGCATTCAGTGAGACATTGTGAGCTTTACTGCTGCTGCGAGAACTTCTAACTAGGCAGGGAAGAATTTCTTGGTCAGCATTGGGTGCAAGGCATTCAAGCGTCACGCACGATGCTTTTCCCGGCTACGTGTTCCTTCATAGCGAGGTGCATTGCGAGTGGCAACTCAGTCCATCCCCAGCTTCTTCAACTTGTAACGCAGCGCGCGAAACGTGATGCCCAGCTGCGCCGCAGTCTTGGTCTTGTTCCAGCGGTTTTCTTCCAGCGCCTTCTGAATCGCGGCGCGCTCCAATTGCTCGATGTAGGACGGCAGCGCGGCTGAGGCCGGGTCGATGTCCACGACGGCTTCGCGCGGTTCGGCCGCGGCACCTCCGTTGGGGACAGCCAGACGGTGGCCGCCGTGAGCGGGCAGGCGCAGGTCGGTGGCGCTGATCTGGTCGTCTTCGGCCAGGGCCAGGGCGCGTTCGAGGATGTTTTCCAGTTCGCGCACGTTGCCTGGGAAGCCGTAGTGATTCAATGCGTCGAGCGCCGACTGGGTCAGCAGCGGAATGGGGCGGCCATGGCTGTGCGCCAGGCGCGCGATGATGGCAGCGGCCAGCTGCGGCAGGTCGCCACCGCGTTCGCGCAGCGGCGGCACACGCAACTCGATTACGTTGATGCGGTAGTACAAGTCATGCCGAAAGCGGCCGTCGGAGACCAGGTCGCCCAGGTCCTTATGGGTGGCCGAGAGGATGCGCACATCCACCAGCGATTCGCTGGATGCGCCGACCGGTCGCACCGACTTTTCCTGGATGGCGCGCAGCAGCTTGACCTGCATCTGCAACGGTAATTCGGCCACTTCGTCCAGGAACAAGGTGCCGCCATGCGCGGCCTGGAACAGGCCGGGCTTGTCGGCATGCGCGCCGGTGAAGCTGCCCTTCTTGTGGCCGAAGAATTCGCTTTCCATCAATTCGGCGGGAATGGCGCCGCAGTTGACCGGCACGAACGGGCCGGCGGCGCGTGCGCCTTGTTCGTGGATGGTGCGTGCGACCAGTTCCTTGCCCACGCCGGATTCGCCGACGATGTAGACCGGCGCCTGGCTGCGCGCAACCTTGCCGATGGTGGCGCGCAGGCTTTCCATGGCACTGGAGTCCCCGAGCAGGCGGCTGGCCTGTTCCGGTGGCGGCGGTGGCGGAGCGGGACGGTCGCGATTGTTCAATTCCAGCGCGTGCTTGACCAGGCCGCGCAGCACGCCGATGTCGACCGGCTTGCTGACGAAATCGAAGGCGCCGGCTTTCAGCGCTTCCACGGCCAGGTCCATGCTGCCGAAGGCGGTGATCATCGCCACCGGCGTCTGCGGGTAGTGTTTTGCGATTTCGGTGACCAGTTCGATGCCGTTGCCGTCCGGCAACCGCATGTCGGTCAGGCACAGATCGTAGGGGTTGTTGGCCAGCAACTCGCGCGCCTCGGCCAGGTTCGCCGCGGTGCTGATGCGCAAGCCCATGCGGCCCAGGGTGAGAACAAGCAACTCGCGGATATCACGCTCGTCATCGACAACCAGGGCGCTTTTGGGTTCGTTCATGGGACGCACGATAGCCCAGCGTGATGATGGTCGACAATTGTCGAGCAGGTGGCGGCCCAACGATTCACCTGCTGCGCGGGTGCATCACTGCGGCATTCAGCGCGTTTGCAAGGCGCCGATGCCAGTCGGCGATGTGGGGCTATCGATGGGCTGCGTTGCCAAACGCGTCTGCCTCCGACAGCCTTGCTGGCGTAAGCCCACACGCCCCGCAGCCAGGCACAGCGTTGGGTTTGTGTCTTCGCCAGTTGCAACGTTCTGCTATCGAACAAGTGCCGCGCTGCGCGATATCGCCACATCAGGCATCCCGCTCAGCCGATAGCCGAGCACTCACTTGCCGAGCAATCCGTTGGGTCCTTGCAACGAAATCCGGAAGCACGCACCGCCGCCGGGGACCGCGACATAGTCCAGTTGCGCCTGGTTGGCGCGGCAGAGTTCCTGGGCGATGTACAGCCCCAGGCCGGTGCCGTGCTCGGAGGTGGTGTAGAACGGGCGGAACAGTTGCGCCGCCACGGCCTCCGGGATGCCTGGGCCGCGGTCGATCACATCGATCACTGCCTTGCGCTCGAGGCGCTCGACGTGCAGCTTGACCCGCGCCGGTTCGTCCATCACCCGGCCGTACTTGAGTGCGTTGTGCACCAGCGCGGTGAGGATCTGATGCAGGTGCTTGGGGTCGACCAACGCATGCACGGAGCTCCCCTGGATGCTGGCCTCCAGGATGTCGGTTTCCATCGACAAGGTCTGGCGATATTCGACCACGAAGCGGCGCACGAATGCGGCCAGGTCCAGGTTGTCCGGGGTGGCGCGTTCCCGGCGCGCCAGTGCGAGCACGCTTTCGACGATGCCGTTGGTGCGCTGACATTGCTGGTGGATGATCTGCAGCAGGCGGCGGTCGGCATCGCCGATGTCCGGCGATTCTTCCAGCAACTGCGAGGCGTAGCTGATGGCGGCCAGCGGGTTGCGGATCTCGTGCGCCAGGCTGGCCGAGAAGCGTCCCATGGCCGACAGGGTCAGTGACTCGGCACGGCGCGACACCACCGTGGCATCGTCCAGAAACACCAGCACCAGATCGCTGTCGGCGAGCAGGCGCACGAAGCGCGGCTGCACCTCCGGGCGGTCGGCGCCGAGTTGCAGCGGGGCTTCTTCCTGGCGCCAGCCGCTACGCCAGCGCTGCAGCCGGCGCGCCAGCTCCGGGGTGAGCGCCACCAGCGACAGGTCGGTGGACGGGGTGCGTTGGTCGCCATCGCCCAGCAAGCTCAGCGCTGCTTCGTTGGCCAACGAGATGTGGTTGTGGGTATCCACCACCAGCACGCCGGTGCGCATGCGCCGGATGATCAGCTCGTTGATCTCGTACAGATTGGCGACCTGGGCGCCGCGTTCTTCGGCCAGCATCTGGTTGCGACGGGCGCGGGCGGCGATTTGTTCGCAGATGAAGGCCACCGCGACGTAGCTGGTGGCAAACATCGCAAGCTCGGCCACCGGACGAGTGGCGCCGCCGCCTTCGAGCAGGGTCCACAGGTATTCCAGAAGGATGGCGGCGCTGGCGAGCACCGCGATGCTCATGCCGTAGCGCAGCCGCAACAGGATCGAGGCGGCCGCCACGTTGAACAGCAGCATCATCGCAATCCCGGCGCTGGCACCGGGCAGGGCGTGCGTGGCCAGGGTGGCGGCAAGGATGTCGGCCACTACCGCGCACAGCACGGTGGGGGTGAGGCGGCGTTCGCCGCGGCCCCAGAACAGCAGCGGGATCGCCATGCACAGGTAGCCGATCGCCACGCCGGCGGCCAGGCGCGGGTAGCGCGGATCGGGAATGGCGTCGGACAAGGGGCTGAACACCAGCGCGGCGATCAGGCCGGCCACCAGCACCCGGTACAACGAGAAAAAGTACAGCTCGCGCTGCGGCGCGGACTGGATCCGGGCGATGAGCGATGCGATGGATGCCAAGCCGATTCCCCGCTGGAGCGAGCCGCGAGTATAGGCAGGTGCGCGGCCTGCGCAGCGCTTGCGCACAGAGTCGGCCTGCGCGCAAGCGCTGCGATCGGGCGGCCAATCCCGGGCAATTTTGCGCCGCACGGCGTGGTCGGCCACAATAGGCGGCCCGTTCGCGTCCCATGACGTGCCGCCCCGGCGGTCTGCGTTGCACGCAGCGGTCGTTTCCTTTTCCCACGGTGACGCATGAATTTCCACGAATACCAGTCAAAACAGCTGCTTGCCGAGTACGGCATCCCCGTTCCGGCCGGCAAGGTCGCGGCGACCCCGGACGAAGCGGTTGAAGTCGCCAATTCCCTGGGCAATGGCCCCTGGATGGTGAAGGCGCAGATCCACGCGGGCGGCCGCGGTAAGGCTGGCGGCGTCAAGTTCTGCAAGACCACCGACGACGTGAAGGCCGCAGCCGCCAAGATGCTCGGCACCAAGATGTCCACCTACCAGACCGCCGGCGTCGAGCTGCCGATCAACCTGGTGCTGGTCACCACGGCCGGTGAGATCGTCAAGGAGCTGTACCTGTCGATCCTGGTCGACCGCGGCACCAAGACCATCACCTATATCGCCTCTTCCGAAGGCGGCGTGGAGATCGAGCAGGTGGCTGCCGAGACGCCGGAGCTGATCCACGCGCTCAACGTCGATTTCGTCGAAGGCGTGCAGGGCTACCATGGCCGCGATTTCGGCTTCAAGCTCGGCCTCAACGCCAAGCAGGCCGGCCAGTTCGCCAGCATCATGGTGAACCTGTATCGCCTGTTCAACGAAAAGGACCTGGCGCTGGTTGAAATCAACCCGCTGGCGATCCTGGACGACGGCAACCTGTACGCGCTCGACGGCAAGTTCGACAGCGACGACAACGCCGCGTTCCGTCAGAAGCAGCTGGTCGCCATGCGCGACAAGACGCAGGAAGACGAGACCGAAGTGACCGCGTCGGAGCTGGACATCAACTACGTCACCATGGACGGCAACATCGGTTGCATGGTCAACGGCGCAGGCCTGGCCATGGCTACCATGGACGTGATCAAGCTCAATGGCGGCGAGCCGGCGAACTTCCTGGACGTGGGCGGCGGTGCGAACAAGCAGCGCGTCATCGAAGCGTTCAAGCTGATCCTGTCCTCGGACAAGGTCGAAGGCATCTTCGTCAACATCTTCGGCGGCATCGTCCGCTGCGACATGATCGCCGAAGGCATCATCGCCGCGGTCAAGGAAGTGGGCGTCAAGGTTCCGGTCGTGGTGCGCCTGGAAGGCACCAACGTGGAAGAAGGCAAGCAGCTGCTGCGCGATAGCGGCATGGCCATCATCCCGGCCGACAACATCAACGACGGCGCCAAGAAAGTCGTTGAAGCTGTCAAGAACGCCGCCTGATCCACGACACCGAAGGAACTATCCATGTCCGTTTTGATTAACAAGAACACCAAGGTGATCGTGCAGGGCTTTACCGGCCAGCAGGGCACCTTCCACGCCACTCAGATGGTCGAGTACGGCACCCAGGTCGTCGGCGGCGTGACGCCCGGCAAGGGCGGCACCACCCACATCAATCTGCCGGTGTTCAACACCGTCGCCGATGCGGTCCAGGCCACCGGCGCCGATGCGTCGGTGATCTACGTGCCGCCGCCGTACGCGGCCGATGCGATTCTGGAAGCGGCTGCGGCCGGCATCAAGGTCATCGTCTGCATCACCGAGGGCATCCCGGTGCTGGACATGCTGCGCGTCAAGAACGTGCTGACCCGTTCGCATCCGGACACCGTGCTGATCGGGCCGAACTGCCCCGGCGTGATCACCCCGGGCGAGTGCAAGATCGGCATCATGCCAGGCCACATCCACAAGCCGGGCAAGATCGGCATCGTGTCGCGTTCGGGCACGCTGACCTATGAAGCGGTCAAGCAGACCACCGAAGTGGGCCTGGGCCAGAGCACCTGCATCGGCATCGGTGGCGACCCGATCAACGGCCTGAACTTCGTCGACTGCCTCAAGCTGTTCAACGAAGACCCGCAGACCGAAGGCATCATCATGGTGGGTGAAATCGGTGGCGACGCCGAGGAAGCCGGTGCCGAGTACATCAAGAACCACGTCAAGAAGCCGGTGGTCGGCTTCATCGCCGGTGCCTCCGCGCCGGCCGGCAAGCGCATGGGCCATGCCGGTGCGATCGCGTCCGGTGGCAAGGGCACGGCCGAAGGCAAGTTCGCGGCGATGGAAGCCGCCGGCGTCAAGACCGTCCGCTCGCCGGGCGATCTGGGTGCGGCGATTGCGGCGCTGGTGAAGTAAGTCTTACCAGTGTGGTGTCGCAGAAAGCCGCCTTCGGGCGGCTTTCTGCGTTTACGGGGATACCTGATGCAGATGGCAGGGATTGCGCACTGTACGACGCACGCTGGGCCGACTGTTCGGCTCCATGCCTATGTCGATGCTAAAGCCCTGAATTGCACAAGGAGCGCATCATGCAAAGTGTGTCACAAGTGTGCTACTTTGGGTCCGCCATTCGGTCCCCCGAGGTTGCCATGTCCACGACCACCATCCGTCTGCCCGACGAACTGAAAGCGCGTGTCGCCAGGGCGGCGAAAGATGCCGGAACCACGGCGCACGGCTTTATCGTCGACGCCATCGCGGAAAAAATCGATGCATACGAGCGCCGCACGGCATTTCATGCCGAGGCGCAGCAACGCTGGGCTGCCATCCAGGAGGGCGCCAACACGCTGTCCTGGGCGGACGTACGCCAGTACATGCAGCAACTTGCCGATGGAGACGACCCCGCGCCACCGGTGGCCAGCGCCGTCGAGCGCTGACAGGTGACCAGGATCGTGCTTGCCGCGCGCGTTGCCGACGATGCACGCCGTCTGGTCGCCTATCTGCTGGAACACGATGCAGCCAATGTGCAGCGAAAACTCGCAGGTGTCTTCCAGGCCATCGATGCATTGGCGGACAATCCACTGATAGGGCGCGCGGTGCAGGGCGGATTCCGCGAACTGGTCATCGGTCGCGATGCCAGCGGCTATCTTGCGCTCTATCGTTACGCACCGTTGGACGACACCGTGTACGTGCTGGCGATCCGTTCGCAGCGCGAAGCGGGTTACCTTGAAAGCCTGTTTTGATGGAGTCAGCAGTGACAGCACACACCCTCCGCATCGCCATGGCCCAGTTCGACTTCCCGGTCGGCGGCGTGACGCAGAATACCGATCGCATCATCGAGTACATCGCAGCGGCGCGCGACGAGTTCGAGGCCGACATCGTGCTGTTTCCCGAATTGGCGATCAGCGGGTATCCGCCGGAAGACCTGCTGTTACGACCGGGATTCCTCGCTCATTGCGAACAGGCGCTGGCGCGGATTGCGGCGGCCACGCGCGGCATCGTGGCAGTGGTCGGCTGGCCGCAAAGCGCCGGCAGCGTGGTCTACAACGCCGCCAGCGTGTTGCGCGACGGGCGGATCGAAGCGACCTACCGCAAGCGCGAATTGCCCAACTATGCGGTGTTCGACGAGCGTCGTTATTTCGACGTGGATCCGGATGGCGAGAACTGCGTGGTCACGGTCAAGGGCGTGCAGGTGGGCGTGGTGATCTGCGAAGACCTCTGGTTCGCCGAGCCCTTGGCCAACACGGTACGGGCGGGCGCGGAGTTGGTGCTGGTGCCCAATGCCTCGCCGTACGAGCGTGGCAAGCATGCCCAACGCGATGCATTGCTGGCCGAACGCACCCGCGAGAGCGGGGCAGCGATTGCCTATCTCAACGTCGTGGGCGGGCAGGATGCACTGGTGTTCGATGGCGCCTCGGTGGTGGCCGATGGCGACGGCACCGTGCATCCCGCCGCTGCAGCCTTCGTGGACCAGTGGCTGGTGGTGGACTATGCGGCCGGCGAGCGCAGCTTCACTCCGGTGGTGTGGGTGGATGACGGCGACGAAAGCATGGATGCGCTGGCCTGGCGTGCGGTGGTGCGCGGGCTGCAGGACTATTGCCGCAAGAACGGCTTCAGCAAGGTCTGGCTGGGCTTGTCCGGCGGCATCGACTCGGCACTGGTGTTGGCGATGGCGGTGGATGCGCTGGGCGGCGACAACGTGACCGCCGTGCGCCTGCCGTCGCGCTACACCGCCACCCTGTCCAACGACCTGGCCGACGAGCAATGCCGCGCGCTGGGCGTGAAGCTGGAGACCATCGCGATCGAACCGGCTTTCGAAGGCCTGCTCGGCGCGCTGGGGCCTATGTTCGAAGGCACCCAGCCGGACATCACCGAAGAAAACCTGCAGTCGCGCAGCCGTGGCGTGATCTTGATGGCGCTGTCGAACAAGTTCGGCGGGCTGGTGCTGACCACCGGTAACAAGAGCGAATACGCAGTGGGTTACGCCACCATCTATGGCGACATGTGCGGTGGCTATGCGCCGCTCAAGGACCTGTACAAGACGGAGGTGTTCGGCCTGGCGAAATGGCGCAACACCGTCGGCGGCGCGCCGGTGATTCCGCCGGCGGTGATCTCGCGCCCGCCGTCGGCAGAGCTGCGCGCCAACCAGACCGACCAGGATTCGCTGCCGCCGTACGATGTGCTCGACGGCATCCTGTATCGCTACGTCGACCAGGAGCAGTCGCGCGACGACATCGTTGCGGCCGGCTACGCGGCCGATACCGTCGAGCATGTGCTGCGTCTGGTGCGGCTCAACGAGTGGAAGCGCCATCAGTCCGCGCCCGGGCCCAAGGTGTCGCGGCGTGCATTCGGTCGCGAACGGCGCTATCCGATCACCAACGGGTATCGCGGGCAGTAATCCGGACGGCTGATCCGGTCACTCGGCTGACGCAGTGGCTGCCGCTGCGCTGGCTGACGGCTGGGCGAACCGCGTGAGCAGATCCAGGGGCGGTTTTGGTCGGGCCAGGTCGTACATCAGGCCAAAGTGGCCTTCAGGCCCCTGGATGGTGGCCTGGTCCAGTAATTCGTAGACATTCACCTCGGCCACCACGTCGGCGTAGTTGTCACGCACGTTGCGCAACAGCTGCGCCAGGCTGTCGTAACAGCCCCGATCACCTGCGGTGCCGCCAGTGGTGCTGCCTGTATAGATCTCCGCACAGTTCAGCTCGTTGAAGAACACCGGGGTGTTGTAGGTACGCGCGGCAGTGCGCAGCTGGCCCAGATACAGGTCCGTCCAATAGCCGGCATCCTGGTAGAACGCGTAGTAGTGGAAGCTGATGTGGTCGAAGTTGAAGCCGGCCGCCTTGGCTTTTGCCAAAAACCACAGCGAGCCGTTGCGATCGCCCGGGCAACGCGCGTTGGCGCTGCGATCGTCGCTATTGCAGGCGGTGATGTTGATGGTGAAGCGCAAACCTGCGCCCAGTTCGTCGGAAGCCTGGCGCATGCCCAGATACATCGTGGTCATTGCGGCGATGCGGGTATCGGCTTCGGCGCGGACCAGATCCTGTTCGTTGCCGATTTCCCAGACCTTGATGTCTGCGGCATAGCGGCGTGCCAGCTGGTAGCCGATCTCGCGCGACATCGGGTAGACCATCGGGCGCAGGGTGATGCCGTACTTGCGCGCCAAGGGGACGAGCGCATCCAGCGTGGCGTAATCGCGCGGATCGATATCGAACCGGTAGCTGCGCAGGTTGCGCGCTGCCAGCAGTTTGAAGCGTGCCTCGGCCTGGGTCATGGCGTAGCCGGGACGGCTGTCGTGCGCGTTGACGCCGTAGACGATGGGGGCCGCCGCGGTGGCGCTGGCGGTCAGGGCCGCCAGCGAGAGCATGAGCAGCAACGCGATGGTGGCACGAGACATGCGGCTTCCTTGGCTGGCGCTCGAAGGAGTCGGAGCTGGTTCGGGATGAGTATAGACAGCAGACCCAAGGGCATTGGGTGACCTGGTGCCGGTTCCAGGATGCGCGCACCGGCTCCGGCCATGCGTCTGCGCGCGTGGGAACCAATTGCTCGGTGGGCGCATCAGCGGCGGCAATCGCCGCCGATCGTCGTCGGTGCAGCACTTGCCGTCCTGCCGTCATCGTCGCGGCAACAAAAAAGAGGCCTTTCGGCCTCTTTTCGGTCGTGCGCTGCGCCTGATATCTCAGTCGCGATTCATCTGCGAATTGCTCTGCCCGGTCGCGGCAGATTTTTCGCCGGCAAACGGGTTGAGCTTGCGGATGGCCCACGGGTATTTCGGCCAGTTGCCGGTCAGCCACGGATGCTGCGGGTCGTTGAGCTCCAGCACGCGGCGTGCGTCGGCTGCCAAGGTCTTGTTGCCCAGGTGCGTGTAGGCCTCGGCCAGTACCGCGACCGCGTCGTACTGGAAGGCGCTCTGCGGATAGGTTTCGAGCAGGTAGTTGGCACGACCGGCGGCCGACACCCAGGCATCGCGGCGCAGGTAGTACAGCGCGTTGTCCAATTCGTGCTGGGCGAAGATGTCGCGCAGCTCGATCATGCGCTTGCGTGCGTCGGCGGCGTAACGGCTGTTCGGGTAGCGATCGGTGACGGTATTGAAATCGTTGTAAGCCTGCTGCGGCGAAGACAGGTCGCGGCGGCTCGGGTCCAGCGACCACACGCGGCGCAGGAACACCGTGTCGCGGTTGCTGTTGGCCAGGCCGCGCAGGTAGTACAGATACGAGATGTTGCGGTGGGTCGGGTAGGTCCGGATGAAGCGGTCGACGCTGGAGACCGCGTCGTCGTGCTTGCCGGCCTTGTACTGGGCGTAGGCGGTTTCGATCATCGCCTGCTCGGTGTACGGGCCATACGGGTACTGGGCGATCAGGCGCTTGTAGCTGGCTTCTGCGCCGGCCCAGTTGCCTTTCTCCATCAGGTTATGACCCTTGCCGTAGAGCTGCTCGACCGGCATGCCCTCGTCGGGATTCTTGTCCTTGGCGCCGCGGTGGCAGCCGGTGACGACGAACGCCATGACCAGCATGAGGGCAATCAGGCGCGCAGGCGCGGAAAACGTGGACCGTCGGATCATGGGTCTGGGCAGGACGCATCAGGAAAACGAGAGCGCGATGATAGCCTAGTGGCCTGTCCGGCGACTGACTCCCGCCGCCCGGACCCCCAAATTCCCGCTTTTTGCCCGAGTGCCCGTGTCCATGTCCGACCCATCTGCCGAACCCCTCGACCCGTCCATCCGCCAGGCGATCGTGCCCGACAACGCCGCCGGACGCCGTTTCGACGCGGTGCTGGCCGAGCTGTTCCCGGAATTTTCGCGCTCGCGGTTGTCGGAATGGATCAAGTCCGGCGACGCGCTGCTGGACGGTGAAATGGCGCGCCCGCGCGATACCTTGCGCGGCGGCGAGAGCGTGCAGCTGCAGGTGGTGCTGGAAACCCAGACCCACGCCGCGCCGCAGGACATTCCGCTGAGCGTGCTGTACGAAGACGAGCAGGTGCTGGTGATCGACAAGCCGGCCGGCCTGGTGGTGCATCCGGGCGCCGGCAATCCGGACCAGACCCTGGTCAATGCGCTGCTGTTCCGCGACCCGGCGCTGGCCTCGGTGCCGCGCGCCGGGGTGGTGCATCGCCTGGACAAGGACACCAGCGGCGTGATGGTGGTGGCGCGCACCGTGCAGGCGCAGACCGCGCTGGTGGAGCAGCTGTCCGCGCGCGAGGTGCATCGCCAGTATCTGGCCGTGGTGGTGGGCGCGCTGGTCTCCGGCGGCACCGTCAACGCCCCGATCGATCGCCACCCGCGCGACCGCCTGAAGATGGCGGTGCGCGACGACGGCCGCGATGCGGTCACCCATTACCGCCTGCGCGAGCGTTTCCGTGCGCACACCGCGCTGGAGTGCCGGCTCGAAACCGGGCGTACCCACCAGATTCGCGTGCACATGGCGCACCTGAAGTCGCCGATCGTCGGCGACCCGCTGTACGGCGGCGCGCTCAAGCTGCCCAAGGGCGCTACCGACGAGCTGGTGCACGAACTGCGCAGCTTCAAGCGCCAGGCGCTGCACGCCGAAACCCTGGAATTCCTGCATCCGGTCAGCGGCGAGCCGGTCCGCGCCAGTGCGCCGGTGCCGGCCGATCTGCAGCGCCTGATGACCGTGCTGCGCGAAGACAGCGCACGCGCCGCCGAGCTGGCACGCCGCTGAGATGCCCATGGCTGCGCCCTTCACCCTGCCAGCCGACTGGCCGGCGCCACCGCGCATCCGTGCGCTCACCACGCTGCGTCACGGTCTGGGCGGCTCGCTGCCGCCGTTCGATACGCTCAACCTTGGCAACCGCAACAGCGCCGAAGGCGATGTGCCCGAGCAGGTGGAGCGCAACCGGGCACTGCTTGCCGCGGCACTGCAACTGCCGAGCTCGCCTCAGTGGTTGCGGCAGGTGCACGGCGTGGACGTGGTACGGGTGGATGCACCGCCCGCTGCACCCGATTCCACCGACCACGCGGCGGATCAGCCGCCAGGCGCGCACGAACCGGTTGCCGATGCTGCGGTGACCTCGGCGCCTGGCGTAGTACTGGCAATCCTCACGGCCGATTGCCTGCCGGTCGTGTTCGCTGCCGTCGATGGCAGCGAGGTCGCTGCTGCGCATGCCGGTTGGCGCGGGCTGGCCGACGGCGTACTGGAGCGCAGCGTGGCGGCGATGCGGACGCCACCGCAGCAACTGGTGGCCTGGCTGGGTCCTGCCGCGGGGCCCCAGGTGTATGAGATCGGCGAGGACGTGTTCGGCGCCTTCGTTGCGCACGATGCACAGGCGCAACAGGCGTTTGTCGCCACGCGCCCGGGGCACTGGCGGGTGGATCTGTATGCGCTGGCACGTCAGCGGCTGCAGCGGGCCGGTGTGCCGGCCGCTGCGGTGTATGGCGGCGGGTTGTGCACCATTTCCGATCCGCAGCGCTTTTTCTCGCATCGCCGCGATCGCCGCAGCGGACGCATGGCCACGCTGGCCTGGATCGCGCCCTGAGCGTGCCGCTGTTCGCACAGGTGCTGGGGCAGGACGCGTTCGCGCAACTGCCTGCGCCGGTGCGCGCGCTGCATTCGGTGCAGCAGCGGCAGACCTTCGCCGGCCGGGCCAGGATTCAACGCGGCACGCATGCGCTGGTTCCGTTGCTGGCGCTGCTGAGCCGCTTGCCGCGCACTGGCGAGGTGGCGGTGGAAGTGGATTTTCTGGCCGACGCGCGCGGCGAGCGCTGGCATCGGCGCTTTGATGGCATGCCGATGCATTCGCGGCTATGGCGTCATGGAGCCAGCTTGCGCGAACACCTGGGCGCGGTGCGCTTTGAATTTTCGCTGCAGGCCGATGCGCAATCGTTGTATTGGCAGGCCACCGGCGTGTGGGCGTTCGGGATGATTCGGTTACCTGCCCGCTGGTTCCGGCAGGTGCGCTGCCGCGAGCATGCCGACGGCGGCCGTTATGCGTTTCTGGTGGACGTGCAGTTGCCGCTGGTAGGACCGTTCATTCGTTATGAGGGCTGGCTTGAACCGCGCTGATCAATCGCCTGTTGCGCCACCTGCGGCGCGGGCCACCATCGTCTTCGATGGCGTGTGCCTGCTCTGCAATGGCTGGGTCAAATTCCTGCTGCGCCACGATCGGCGTGGGCGCTATCGCTTTGCTGCCATGCAGGGGCAAGCCGGGCGCGCACTGTTGCAGCAGCACGGTCTGGATCCGGACGACCCTTTGTCGTTTCTACTGGTGGACACCACCGGTGCCTGGACCGATAGCGACGCGATCGTGCGCGTGCTTGCGGGATTGGGCGGGCTCTGGCGGCTGAGTGGGGTGCTGCGCCTGATCCCGCATCGCGTGCGCGATCTCGGCTACCGGCTGATCGCACGCAATCGTTATCGCTGGTTCGGCCGCAGCGATCACTGCATGTTGCCCACGCCCGAGCAGCACGCGCGGTTTCTGGACTGAGGCAGTGCACCCGGCATCGGGGCGCTGGCCTGAGGCGCGCTGCATCGCATTGCGATGCAATTCAATGCGAACCTACGCTGGGACGAGGCGATGCGGCGCATCGCTCGGCTGGCCTCAGCAGCGCAGCTGTTGATGGATGGCATTTCCGCAGAAACCCGGTCGCGCCCGGGTGCGCTCCTACGAATCGCTGCGCATGCCGGGCCTATGCCGCGTTGTGGAAGCTGGCGCGTGCGACGTGGGAGGCGCCGGGACGGGTGTCGGATTGCAGGCGGAAGATCGAGACCGCATCGGCCAGTTCCACGGCCTGTTCTTCCAGGCTGCGCGCAGCGGCGGTGGCTTCTTCCACCAGCGCAGCGTTACGTTGGGTCACCTCGTCCAACTGCGCGACCGTGCGGTTGACCTGCTCGATGCCGCTGGACTGCTCGGCGCTGGCCGAGGTGATCTCGCTCATGATGTCGGTGACGTGTTTGACCGAGCCGACGATCTCGCGCATGGTCGCGCCGGCGCGGTGCACCAGGCCCGAACCCAGTTCCACCTTGTCGGTGGAGTCGGCGATGAGCGTCTTGATTTCCTTGGCCGCATCGGCCGAGCGCCGTGCCAATGCACGCACTTCCGAGGCAACCACCGCAAAACCGCGGCCCTGTTCGCCGGCACGCGCGGCTTCCACTGCGGCGTTGAGCGCCAGGATGTTGGTCTGGAACGCGATGCCGTCGATCACACCGATGATCTCGCCGATCTTGCGCGAGGCGGTGCTGATCTGGCCCATGGTGGCGACCACCTCGTCCATCACCTGGCCGCCGCTCTGCGCCACGTCGCCGGTGCCGACGACCAGGCGATTGGCCTGCAGCGCGCTCTCGGCGTTTTGCTTCACGGTGGAGGTGAGTTCTTCCATCGAGCTGGCGGTTTCTTCCAGGTTGGCCGCCTGTTGCTCGGTGCGCTCGGAAAGATCCATGTTGCCGGCGGCAATTTCCACTGCGGCCTGGCGGATGGTGTCCGATGCGGCCTGGATGCCGCCGATGATTTCGGTGAGGCGGGTGACGGTCTGGTTGGTATCGTCGCGCAAGCGCGCGAAGATACCGTGCGCATCGCCGTCCACACGCTGGGTCAGGTCGCCTTCGGCCAGCGCGCCGATCACGCGCGCCAATGCGGCCAGATGGGTTTCCACCGAGTCGTAGATGCGGTTGATGCCTTGCGCCAGGGTCAGCAACACACCGTCCATGCCATCGATCTGCATGCGACGGCTGAAATCGCCGGCCGAGGCGGCGTCGATGATCTGGATCAGTGCCTGCTCGGCGTTGACCTGCGCGGTGACGTCCATCCACTGCGCGATGGTGCCGAGCTTGGTGCCGTCGGCGGCGATGATCGGGCTGTACACGAAGTCGATCTGGCGGCCGAAGAATGGCGCACGCACGGCCTTGGAGGCATTCAACGCGCGCATGCGGTCGATCGCGGCCTGGCTGTCGGGATAGATGTCGCCGATGCTGCCGCCGACGAAGCCTTCGGCATGGAAGCTGGGACGGAAGCTCTGCACATCCGGCTCGATCAGCTTGAGCATGGCGAGCAGTTTGCGGTTGGCAAACAGCACCTGGCCATCGTCGTCGGCGATGCGGATCATGGTGTCCAGATCGTCCAGCGCCTTGATCACGAACTGGCCATGGCGCAGGCCTTGCTCCATCACATCGATGCGGATGGCGAGCTTGTCCTGGGCATCCTGTAGCGCGTGCAGCAACGGTGCGAGGTCGCCGGAGGCGTTGCGCAGGTCCAGTCGCTGGGTGCGTCCTTCGCCGATCGCCACCACCGCACGCATTGCCTGTTGCAACTGCGTGTCGTGACGCCGGCGCGACCACCACCAGAGCCCGGCGCTCGCCGCGCCCAACACCAGCAGGGCGGGCAGCACGCGCCCGAGCCCGCTCAGGAAGCTGCCGGGTACCAGCGTGGCGGCATAGCAGGCCAGCAATGCCAGCAGCGCGACATGTGCAGCGGCGGGCAGCCATGTAGTCCAGGTGGCGCGCGCAACGTGCCGACCGGCGGGCGGTTGGGCAACGGGGGCGGCATCGTGTGCAAGCGACATAGGCTGAGTCCAGCTGGATGATCTGAGAAGGGGGAGCGGCATCGGCAGTCCATGGCCCGCAATGGGGGTATCGGCGGCTGAGTCCGAATCATGATGATGTGAAGGTGCCGTTCGTCGGAATGTGACAACCAGGTCCCGAAATGGCGTGATGTCCTTGATATGAAAGCGATTTCAGTTCGGCAGGGTATGCGTGCCCGTGGCGATCGATGCGCTAACACGTTGACTCAAATGTAAATTCTGCGTGAAAAATGTCCGCGCGGAGCGAATGCCCGGCATGTCAGCGAACTGCTATTGGGAGCGGGCAAATCCCATCGAAGTTGGGGCTGATTCGGTTGCCAACGGCCTGCGCGCTGGATTCGCACTTGCGCAGCATCTGACTGCCGCATGGGAGCGCCATCCTGGGAGGTTGGCCTGGGTTCGGATGTCTGAAACTCAGGTCTGACAGCAAGCGCGTTGGCCACGCGTCATACGCTGGGCCGACATCGCCGGCTTTGCCCCCAGGTGCCTTCGCCGTAGCGGCAAGCGCGCACAAAAAAACCGGCCGTCTCGCGACGACCGGTTGATTGGTGCATCCGTCGGCCCTGGACCGACGGCAGGCGGCCTATGCGCCAGAGCGCAGCCAGGCGGTGATGCGCAGCGGCCAAGGCAGTGCAGACTGCATGCGCTCATGCGCATCGGCGTACCGCCTGGCCGCGTGGTGCTTGGAGCGCTGCCGTTACTTGGCAGGCGCGGCCTGCGCATCGTCCGGCAGGGCCCAGGCAATGACGCTGTCGCCCGACTTGGTTTCCATGCGGTCGTGTCCACCGACGGCGGCCACGATGTATTGCTTGCCGTTGATGGTGTAGCTCATCGGCGCTGCCTGCGGGCCGGCGGGGACGCGGGTCTCCAGACCTGCTTGCCGGTGCGGGTGTCGAAGCCGCGCATGAAGTCGTCCAGGGTCGCGCCGATGAAGGTCACCCCGCCAGCGGTGGCCAGCGAGCCGCTGTTGTTGGGCGTGCCGATCTCGAACTTGGTCTTGGACGGAATGCCCATCGGCCCCTGGTCGTAACCGGTGCCCAGCGGACGGCGCCAGATCACCTGCTGCGTGCGCAGGTCAACGCCGGCGATGTAGCCCCACGGCGGGGCCACGCACGGGGTGTTGAGCGGCGACATCCACGGCTCCTTGCGGGCGCCGTAGGCCAGGCCCTTCTGCGCCATGTAGCCGGGCGTCTTGCTCTTGCCGTCGAACACCGACACCACGCCCAGCTCATTCATTTTTTCGCGGGTATACACCTGCAGGGTGTACGGCAGGCGATTGCTGTTCATCACCATGATGCCGCGCTGCAGGTCCACCGAAACACCGCCCCAGTTGATGCCGCCGTGGTTGCCGGTGAAGGCCAGCGACCCCTGCAGGGTGGGCGGGGTGAACATGCCTTCGTAGCGCAGTTGCTTGAACTGGATACGGCAGACCAACTGGTCGAACGGGGTCATGCCCCAGGCATCGGATTCGATGATTTTTTCGAACTCGCGGCTCGGCGCGCCCACAGTGTTGGGCATGCCCGGCGAGATCGGTTGCGTGGCAGCGGTCCAGTCGCCGTGGTCGGTTCCCTGCGGTACCGGGATCTGCTTGACCGGCATGATCGGCTCGCCGGTGGCGCGGTCCAGCACGAACACCTGGCCGGACTTGGTGGCCTGGATCACCGCAGCACGCGTACCGCCGCCAGCGATCGGCCAATCGACCAGGTTCGGCTGCGGGCCGATGTCGTAATCCCACAGGTCGTGGTTGACGGTACGGAAATGCCAGCGTTCCTTGCCAGTAGCGGCATCCACCGCAACCAGCGAGGCGGTGTATTCCTCGTCCTGCGGGGTGCGGCCCTTGCCGAAGAAATCGCCGGACGCATTGCCGGTGGGCAGATAGACCAGGCCCAGCTCGTCGTCGGCGGCCATCAGCGACCACACGTTCGGGGTTGAGCGCGTGTAGGTCTGGCCGGCCGGCGGCTCGGCGGTGATCGCCGGGTTACCCAGGTCCCAGGCCCAGCGCAGCTGGCCGGTGAGCGCATCGAAGCCGCGCACCACGCCGGACGGCGCATCGCCTTCCTGGCCATCGCGGACCTGGCCGGTCGGCTGGATCACCACGCCGCGCATCACCACCGGCGGCGAGGTCGGGCCGACGAAACCCGGCTTGGTGTTGCCGGTGCCCGCATTCAGATCGACATAGCCGTTGTTGCCGAAGCTGGTGCACAGCTTGCCGGTCTGCGCGTCCAGCGCGCCAAGGCGGCCATCGACCATCGGCCAGAAGATCCGGGTCGGGCACTCGGCGGTGCCTTCGGGTGCCTGGTAATACGACACGCCACGGCAGGTGGTGGCAGCCACGCCCGCCATCGCCTTCGGGTTGGTCTGCGGATCGAAGCGCCAGCGCTCCTTGCCGTTGGCTGCTTCCACCGCGATCACCTTCTGGGTGGGGGTGCAGATGTAGAGCAGGTCGCCGACCTTGAGCGGGGTGTTCTGGAAGGCGTAGCCCAGCTTGGAGTCCTTGGGCTTCAGGTCGCCGGTGTGGAACTCCCACGCAACCTTGAGATTCTTCACGTTGTCCGGGGTGATCTGCGCGCCGGGCGTGTAGTGGTTGGACAGATTGGAGCCCGCATAGGAGGTCCAGTTGCTGGCGTCGTGATTGGCCGCGACGTTGCCGTCGGGGCTTGGCACGGTGCCGCGGCTGAAGGCCGTGGCGCTGTCGGCCGGCAGCTTGGAGGCATCGGCCAGCTCGACATTGCGCGGCATCAACAGCGGCCACAGGATCAGCGCCGCACCCAGGATTGGCAGCACGCCGGTCACCAGCGCATAGCCCAGGCCGGACAACGGCTGCATGCGACGACGCGCCACACCCCAGAAGGGCAGCAACACCAGCCCCAGCACCGACATCATGGCCAGGCGCGGCACCAAGCCCCAGCCATCCAGGCCCACTTCCCACAGTGCCCAGGCGATGGTGCCGGCCAGCGTGGCGCCAAACAGCCACAGCCCGGCGCGCTTGCCCAGCGCGAGCAGGACGCCCGCCAGGAACAGGGCAATACCCGCGATCAGGTAATACCAGGAGCCGCCGACGGCCACCAGGCGGCCGCCTTGATAGGCGAGCACCGCACCGAGCACGGCGATCACCACGGCATAGGCCACCAGCAACCAGGTGCCTAGCCCACGTTTTGAGGATTGATCAGTCATTTTGAGATGTCAGGAAGGACTCGGGCACCAGCGAGCGGTGGCGAGTCGTGGAGGGAGAGCGATCGCAGGCGCCATCACGCGGCCCGGATCCAGAGACGAACGTTGAACGCTATGAACGCGCAGCCCCTCCCAGGGTCCTCGGCGCTAATCATGTGAATATTTTAGACCCCCACACGCCCTTTGTCCGTGACGGAATAGGAACCAGCGTTCCAACCTGCACGTTTGGCATAGCGGAAACATGCGGATGTCGAACGCTTTGCCAAGTGCGGTCCGTTGCTTGCAGAGCCGGGGTCGACATGCGCTGCTGCTCAGCGCGACCACGATGGAAGCGCAGGGCGTAGCGGCGCACGTGGCGTTGCCTGTGACTGCCATGTCGAGTGCAGCGACAGGCTATCGAGGTCCGAGGTATTCATCCCCTTGCGAGTCGGGGCAGCATGGTCGGACATCGCCGCGGCTCGATGTAGCTGCATCATGCAGGAAGTCCTCCGGGAACTACGGACTTCAGGTTGATTGCGCCGCACCTTCATCGGCCTTTCGGCCACTTTCTTCCTCATGAAGGAGGGCAATGTCGCGGCGGAAGAAGGTTTGTCCTACACCTCAGAGAGCGCTTGCAGATAGCGCTGGCGCCAGTGGTTGATGTTGTTCTTGCGCAGGTGGTCCATCATTGCATGCCAGCGTTCGATGCGGCTTGCCAACGGCATGCTTGCCGCTGTGGCGATCGCGTCGGCCACACCGTCCAGATCGTGCGGGTTGACCAGCAGCGCTTCCTTCATTTCATCGGCTGCACCTGCAAACAGCGACAACACCAGCACGCCCGGGTCTGCCGGGTCCTGCGCGGCCACAAATTCCTTGGCAACCAGGTTCATGCCATCGCGCAGTGGCGTGACCAGACACACCGAGGCCGCGCGATAGAAGCCTGTCAGCGTGGCATGGCTGAAGTTTTGGTTGACGTAGCGCAGCGGCGTCCAGTCCGGCTCTGCATGTCCGCCATTGATGTGGCCGGCGATCTGTTCGAGCTGGCTGCGCAATTGACGGTATTCGGTGACATCGCCGCGCGAGACCGGTGCAATTTGCAGATAGGTCAGGCTGCCGGATTGATCCGGATACCGCTCCAGGTAACGCTCGAAGCCCTGAAAGCGCTCCGGCAACCCTTTAGAATAATCCAGGCGGTCCACGCCGATGGCCAACTGTCGGCCACGCAGGCTTTCGCGCAGATCACGCACCGCCTGCTTGCCGGCAGAGGCCTTGGCCTGGTGGGCAATCAGGTCGGTATCGATCCCGATCGGGAACGAAGAGGCGGTGAAGCGGCGCCCACCGGGGCCTTCCACCATATCGCCTTCCAGAATGCGGCCACCGCCGAACAGGCGCACATAGGCCTTGAAACGTTCGGCATCGCGCTGGGTCTGGAAGCCGACCAGGTCGTATGCGTAGAAGGTACTGAACAGGCGCGCGTGATCGGGCATGGCCTGCACCAGATCGGCCGACGGCATCGGCACGTGCAGGAAGAAACCCATCTTGCAGCCCACGCCCAGCTCGCGCAGCATCGCGCCGAGCGGAATCATGTGGTAATCGTGGATCCACAGCGTGTCGCTGTCTTTCAGCAGCGGCGCGAGTTTTTCGGCAAACAGCCGGTTGACGCGCATATAGCCTTCGCGGGTGGCGCGATCGTAATCGACCAGGTCCAGGCGGAAGTGCAGCAAGGGCCACAGCGTGCGATTGGCGAAGCCGTTGTAGTACGAATCGATGTCGCGCTTGTTGAGGTCCATGGTGACGAAGGTGATGTCGCCTTCGGTCTGCTCGTGCATGCCGCCGCTGTCGCCGCGCACGGTCTTGCCGCTCCAGCCGAACCACATGCCGCCGCGTTCCTTGAGCGCCGCCAACAGGCCAACCGCCAGGCCACCGGCGCGGGTTTCGCCGGGCACCGCAACGCGGTTGGATACCACCACCAAACGACTCATGACGCCTCCTGCCAGCTCCGCGACAAGCGCATCGCTGCGATGATCAAGCCAACATGCGAATAGGTCTGAGGGAAATTGCCCCAGGCTTCGCCGTCCTCGAACGATAGATCTTCCGACAGCAAGCCCAGGTGATTGCGGCGCGAAAGGATGCGCTCGAACAATTCACGCGCCTCGTCCTTGCGCCCTATCGCCGCCAGCGCATCGATGTACCAGAACGTGCAGATGGTGAAGCTGGTTTCCGGCTCACCGAAGTCATCCGGTGCGATGTAGCGGTATAGCGCATCGCCGTGCTTGAGCACGCGACCGACCGCCTCGACCGTGCGCACGAAGCGGCTGTCGTCGTTGGCGACGATGCCGATATCGGCCAGCAGCAACAGCGATGCATCGAGCCGGTGGCCGCCGAGGGTGTCGGTGAAATGGCCGCGCTCCTCGCTCCAGGCCTCGCTCAACACGCGTTCGCGGATGCTGTCGGCACGTTCGCGCCAGTAGCTGCTGCGCTCGGGCAGCACCAGCCGGTCGGCGATCTTGGACAGGCGATCGCAGGCCGCCCAGCACATCGCCGCGGTGTAGGTATGCACTTCGGCACGGCCGCGAAATTCCCACAGGCCGGCATCGGGCACGTTATGCAACGCATAGGCGCGCTCGCCCAGCGGTTCAAGCCGGCGGAAGGTGTCGGCATCGCCTTGATCCTTCAGGCGCAGGTCGAAGAACAGCTGTGTGGACGCCAGCACCACGCTGCCATAGACATCGTGCTGCTGCTGGATCCACGCCAGGTTGCCGCGCCGCACCGGGCCCATGCCGCGGTAGCCGGCCATGGTATCGACTTCGTGTTCTTCCAGTTGCGATTCGAAGCCGATGCCGTACAGCGGCTGCATGGTGCCGTCGGTAGTGGCGATATTGAAGATGTAGCCGATGAACTGCTCCATCGTGCGGGTCGCGCCGAGCCGGTTGAGCGCACGCACCACGAAGGCGGCGTCGCGCAGCCAGCAATAGCGGTAGTCCCAGTTGCGCGGCGTGTTGGGCGCTTCCGGAATCGAGGTGGTCATCGCCGCGATGATCGCGCCGCTGTCTTCGTACTGGCACAACTTCAGCGTGATTGCGCTGCGAATCACCGCTTCCTGCCAGTCCAGCGGAATGGACAGGTAGCGCACCCATTCGCGCCAGTATTCTTCGGTGCGTTCCTGCGCTTCCTGCACGTAACCGGTGAGCGAGCGGGTCAGCGATTCGTCCACGCCCAGCACCAGGCTCACCGGATGGCTAAGCACGAACGGCAAGCCGTCGCGTACGAAGCGCACCGGCACATCGGTGGTCAGGCGCAGGGTGAATTCCGGCAACACCCAACGGATGTGATTGCTGCCCCAGGTGGTGTCCGGCGTGCGGCCGCCCCAGTCGGCCAGCGGGCGGGCGCGCACGATGATGCGCGGGTTGCCGCTCAGTGGCCGGATCTGGCGGATGATGCTCACAGGCCGATAGAAGCGTCCGTTGTTGCGCCAGCGCGGCGCGAAGTCGATCACTTCCAGTTCGCCACCGTGGCGATCGCGCAACACTGTGCGCAGCACGGCGGTATTGGGCAGGTAGTGCTGCTCGCTGCTGGCAAAATCTTCCAGTTCCACGGCAAAGTCGCCGCCTTCGGTCTTGGGCGAAAGCAGCGTGCAAAAGGCCGGGTCGCCGTCGAATGCCGGCAGGCAACTCCACACCACACGTGCCTGCCGATCGACCAATGCACCGAAACTGCAGTTGCCGATGACGCCCAGATCCAGGTTTGGCTCGGTCATGGAGTGCAAACGATCCTGTTGAAGTGAATGAGAGAAGGTGCGCTGTGCTCAGCGGCTGCGTGCGTTGCGTTGCAACCACGCGTGTACGTCGGCGGTGCCACCGACGCGAAAGCGCGCGCTGGTCTGTGCGCGATCGCCGACCAGCACGCTCCAGCCGCCGAGCCGGTTGGCGGCGTCGAAGCCGAATTCGTCAGTGAGGTCGTCGCCGACGAACACCGGGGTGCGGCCGGCGAAGGTGCCGTGCTGCATCAGCTGCTCGACCGCCAGACCCTTGTTGCTGCCTTCGGGCACGAATTCCACCACGTGGTCGCCTGGCTGGAGGCGATAACCGGAAAGCTGTGCGATTTCCTGCTGCGCGAAGGCGAGCACCTCGGGGCCGGCCTGCGGTCGGGCGCGCCAGTGCAGCGCCACGCTGGCACCCTTGTCTTCGACCAGCACGCCTGGATGCTGGTGCGTCAGCGCCGCGGCACGTTGATGCAGGCCGTGCAGCCACTCGGACGTGTCCTGCGGCATGGCCGCGCGTGCCGCGAGATCGCTACGCAGTTGGTGCCCGTGCAGACCGGCGGCCGGCAGCAGCAATGGCGCGAACAGGGCGTCCAGCTGGGCAAGCGGCCGGCCGCTGACCAGCGCAACGGCGCCGTTGAGACGCTCGCTCAGCAGGCCGATGGCCTCGCGCACTTCGGGCAATAGCTTCACCGCCTCGGGGCGGTCGGCAAAGTCGATGAGGGTGCCGTCCACGTCCAGAAACAATGCACAGGCATCGTCCAGCAATGGCGGCGACGGTAGGGGGGAATGCGCGTCTGCCATTGCGCTAGTGTGCGCAATGGGGTGTGAGATTCAGGTTATGGAACGGCGGAGATTCGTGAGTCGGGATTGGGGATTCGCACGAAGTACGATGTTTGCCAATCCCGAATCCCGAATCCCGAATCCCGAATCCCGAATCAGAAGCTGTACCGCACCCGCCCATACCAATACGCGCCGTTGCTGCCGATCGGCGAGAGCACGTCGTAGGGCAGGTTGCCGAAGTAGGCGATGTCGTCGATGGAACGGTCCGAGTAGTTGTCCAGGATGTTCTGCCCGCCGATGGCCAGCGTCCATTGCGTGCCCAGGTGATATTCGGCTTCCAGGTCCAGTTGCCACTCGGCGCCGTAGGTCTGGCGCGGCACGAAGCCGCCACCGAAATCGAACACGCGCGTGGCGCTGCCGTAGCGGTTGACGCGGGTCTGCAGGTTCCAGTGCTCGTTGCTCCAGTTCGCGGCAAGCGAGGCGCGGGTGCGCGGTGCGGCGTCGGTGAGCGTGTTGCTTTCTTCCACGCCGAACAGCACGTACTCCGGGTTCAATGCGAGCAACTGGGCCGGGGTGGCGATGATGTTTTCCAACTCGGTCTTGGCGTAGCTGTAGGTGCCGGTCAGCAGCAGGTCGCCGCCGAAGGCGTACTGACGCCAGTTGGCAACCAGCTCGGCGCCGCGGGTGCGGGTATCGGCGGCGTTGAGGAAATAGCTGGCGCTCTGCACCCCGGTGACGCCGTAGTTCTGCTGCACGAAGCTGGTCAGCGCATCGCCGGTGATGTCTTCGGACAGCGCAATGCGGTCGTCGATATCGATCTGGAAAAAGTCCAGCGACACGTCGAAGTGATCGCCCAGCTTGCTGGTGAAGCCCAGGCTGTAATTGACCGACTTTTCCGGCTTCAGATCGGTGGCGCCCAGTCCGCGCGCGATGGGGTTGTTGACCGACAGCAGGCGACCCTGGGTCAGGCGGCCGGCGGCGTCGTAACCGGTGGAAGTGGCTTCATAGCCGATCTGGCTGAGCGAAGGCGCACGCACGTTGTTGGAGATGGCGCCACGCAGCGCAAAGGCCGGTGCAAATGCGTAGCGTGCGGCCAGTTTGCCGGTCCACTGGCTGCCGAAATCCTGGTAATGCTCGTAGCGGCCAGCCAGGTCGGTGGAGAACTTGTCGCCGAACTGGCTGGAGACGTTGGCGTAGGCGCTGGCCACGTTGCGCGACAGGTCGGCTTCGTCCTGCGGGGTGAGCCCGCCGCCGGCCTGCGAGCCGGTGGGACGATCGGTGAACGGGCCGGCCGCGTAGCTGGCCGGATCGCCGGCGTGGGTGCGGTATTGCTCGCGGCGGAACTCGGCGCCGGTGCCGAAGGTATGGGTGGCGCCGGCGGCGTCGAACACGCGGGTCAGGTCGAAATTGCCCACCGTCTGCGCGAAGGCGAAATCACCGGTCTTGAAGCGTGTGGGGCTGCCGGGTCCCAGCGATGCATTGAGCGAATTGCGTAGCCGGTAGGTGAAGTCGTTGCGGCCGTAGTTGACGCTGGCGTCGTAATCCCAGCTGCCCCATTGCCCGCGTGCACCAGCCACGAGTTGCAGGTCGCGATTCTCGCCTTCGGAGATCGGGCGGTAGCCGTTGGGGTAGATCTCGCGCCAGTTGGCGCTGCCGTCCGGGTAACGGAAGTAATTGGCGCCTTCGGTATCGCGCTGGTTGTAGGTGCCGAAGGCGTAGAACTCGCCGCTGGCGCTGAATGGCACCTTGGTGTTGAGCCAGGCATTCAGGCCCTTGTTGGCGCCATCGCCGAGCACGTAATTGCGCTGGCCCCGCAGCGCCAGATTGGCCGGGGTCTGTTCTTCGAACGAGGGAATCTGGTCGAAGCCGGCGCGGTTGGTGGCCTCGCGGTTCTTCAGCTCCAGGCCGACCTTGAAGAAGCCGCCGTCGTCGCCCAGCAGCGTGCCCACTTTTGCGCTGGCATAGCTGGTCTGGCCGTCGGTGACGCGGCGGTCGATCGGCTTCACGTCGGTGTTGTAGGCGCCGAAGCTGGCTTCCAGTTTGCCGCGCTCGGGGTTGTCGTCCAGGATCACGTTGATGACGCCGGCAATCGCATCCGAGCCGTATTGCGCGCCGGCCCCGTCGCGCAGCACTTCGATGCGCTTGATCGCGTTGATCGGGATGGAATTGAAATCCACCGGCGTGGTGCCCTTGCCGATCTTGCTGTCGGTGTTGACCAGCGCCGAGGTATGGCGGCGCTTGCCGTTGACAAGCACCAGCACCTGGTCGGGCGAGAGCCCGCGCAGCTGCGCGGCGCGGATATGGTCGGCGCCGCCGGAGTTGGACTGACGCGGGAAGTTGAAGGAAGGCAGCAGCGCCTGCAGCGCGCTGCCCAACTCGCCGTTGACCACGCCGGCCTTGCGGATGTCTTCGGCGGTGAGCACGTCCACCGGCACGGTGGATTCCAGCACGGTACGGTCGCTGGCACGGGTGCCGGTGACGATCACGGTGTCCAGGGTGGTGGCACCGGCATCGGCCTGCTGGGCTTGCGCGTTGGCGCTGAGCACGGCGGCGATGGCCAGGCCAATCACCGAAAGGGTGGGGCGGGTCATGCTGTTCTCTCTCCTGCAACTGCAACGCGCCGCGCGGTCGGCATCCGGCCGGGCTGGGGCGCAAGGGGGCGGATCGTCCACATTCATCCGGATGGAAAGATATTATCGCGTTGTTCAGGGCGGCGCGAGATGGCACAGTGCGTGCGCGCCGGCATGAGCTGATATCGGCCTTGCATGAGCCTGCCCCAAGTGCCCCCCAGACCTGTTGTGGAGAAGTCGATGAAGTTGCTGCCGTCTTGCCTGCTTGCCGCCATGCTGGCGTTGACCGCTTGCGCCACCACGCCCGGCACCGTGCCGACCGCGACCACTGCCAGCCTGCAGGGCGATGCAGCGCGGCCGGCGGCGGCACGGGGTTGGGTGCGCAGCGAGTTGTATTTCGGCGTGGGCGAAGAATCCGGCCCGGCCGACCGCCCGCAGACCCGCACCATCGACGAAACCCAATGGCGCGCGTTTCTGGACAAGGAAGTGACCCCGCGCTTTCCCGATGGTCTGACCGTGTTCGACGCCTACGGTCAATGGTTGTTCCGCGGCGCAAAGGAGCCGAACCGGCTGGGCACCAAGGTGCTGGTGATCCTGCACGAGGACACCCCGCAACGGCGCAACGACATCGAAGCGATCCGGCTGGCCTGGAAGCAGGCCACCGGACACCAGTCGGTGCTGTGGTCGCGGCAGCCGGTGGAGGTGTCGTTCTGAGTCCGCTGGCCGGCTTGCGCACCGACAGGTCCGTGCAGTTGCCGACCGCCACGCTCGCCAGCGTCGATCGGCGTATGTCGCGCGTCTTCATGCATTGGCGGGCATCGCGTGCGCAGCCGGCGAGCGAGTGTCTGCGCACCGCTTCGAGCCAGCTGCGCATGCGCCTTGGCTTCTTGCATTTGTCGCCCGTCCGCGCCGCTCGCGCACTGTTGGTTGCGATGGCAGGCGGGCTGGCGTTCGGCGCTGCGGCAGACGACACAAGCCTTCGTCTGACGCTGGATGCGCAGACCCGTGCGACCGCCACCTTGGTCGGCCAGCGCCTGCATGTGGTGCTGTCTCCCGGCGATGCCGAACAGTGGTTCGACGCGAATGTGGACGATGGCGAGGGCGGCGTGCAGCTGCGCAGCGACGACTACAACTTCGACGGGCGCCCGGATCTTGCGGTGTCGGCGATGCTGGGTCAGGTCAACGAGGCGGTCTGGGTCTTTGTGTTCGATCCTGCACAGCGCCGTTTTCATGCGCTCGCTGCACCGACGCGCCCGGCGGTGCAGTGCGAGGGATTCTTCAATCTGGTTGCCGATCAACAGCAGCGCAGCCTGACCAGTTCCTGCCGCGGTGGGCCGATGTGGTATGCGGATGTCTACCGCTACGACGCTGGCGGGCGGTTGTACGTTTGGCGGACGCAGCAGCGGATCGAGTCGCCGCAAATCCAGGCGTTGCTGGATTCGGGAAGCGAGGATGGCATGCCGCTGTCGGTGTGGCCGATGTACGACCCGCGCGGCGTCAAGGTGGCAAGCGAAATCGGTACCACGCTCGAGGAACCGATGCCGGTGCAACTGCACGTACAGGTGAGGCGTTTGCCGCTGTACGCCACGCCGACGGCCACCGTCACCAAACGCTATCTGGTGCGCGGCGATCAGGCCGATGCGCTGGACGTCAGCGCCGATGGTACGCGGTTGCAGGTGCGTTATCGCAGCGCCGGCCGCAGCGACAGCGTGGGCTGGATCGAGGTGGATGCGGCGATGCAGTAGCGGGCGATGGCGCCGGGCTGCCTGCTCACGGACAGCCCGACGGCCCCTGGCCACGACACGCTCTGATCCACCGCGCCGCTGTCGTCCCCGCAATGCAGCGGCTACCATCGGCCGACCCCCACGCTTCTCTGGTTCTCATGTCGGCTCCCTCTTCGCGTCCTGCGGCTGCGCCGCGCTGGTTCGTCGCTGGCGATCTCAATGGTTTCTTCGGCCTGGTGGTCGACAACCTGTCTATCCTTGGCTTCATCGCGATGGCCCTGGTCGGCATCTTCCAGTTCCCGGCCGACGTCGTGTTCCAGCGCATGTTCCCCGGCACCGCGTTCGGCGTGCTGGTGGGCAACCTGCTGTACACCCTGATGGCGCGGCGGCTGGCCGCACGCACCGGGCGCGACGACGTCACTGCCATGCCGCTGGGCCTGGATGCGCCCACCAGCATCGGCATGGCGCTGCTGGTGCTCGGCCCGGCATTTGCCGGCTTCAAAGCGCAAGGGCTGGATCCGCAGGCCGCCGCGATCGCCACCTGGAAACTGGGCATGGCCGCGTTGGTGGTGATGGGCCTGCTCAAGCTGGTGCTGTCCTTCGCAGGCGAAGCGGTGACGCGCGCGCTGCCGCGGGCGGCCCTGCTCGGTTCCATCGCCGGTATCGCGCTGGTGCTGATGGGCTTGCTGCCATTGCTGGAAACGCTCCGTTCGCCGGTAGCCGGCTTCGTTACCTTGGGCCTGCTGCTGTATGTGCTGCTCGCCAAGGGCCGCCTGCCGACCAAATTGCCCGGCGTGCTGGTGGCGTTCGTGATCGGCACCGCGTTGTATTACGGGCTTGGCCTGGCGGGATTGGGTGCCCCCGGCTTCGCCTTGCCGGCGTGGAATCCGCCGCAGATCGTGCTGCCGCTGCCGACGCTGGGCTTTATCGACGGCCTGCCGGCCACGGTGGCGTACCTGCCGTTGCTGTTGCCGTTCGGCTTGTTGATGGTGGTGGGCGGCATCAACGTCAGCGAGAGCGCGCGCGCGGCCGGCGACGATTACCGCACCCGCGACATCCTGCTGGTGGAAGCCTTGGCCACGCTGGTGGCCGGCGTCTGCGGCGGCGTTGCGCAGACCACGCCCTACATCGGCCAGCCCGCTTACAAGCACATGGGCGCGCGCTCCGGTTACACGCTGCTGACCGGGGTGTTCATCGGGATCGGCGGCATGCTTGGCGTGATCAGCGGCTTGGTGCAGTGGCTGCCGCTGGCCGTGCTGGCGCCAATCATCGTGTATGTCTCCATCGACATCACCACCCAGGCATTCCAGGCCACGCCCAGGCAGCATGCCGGTGCGATGGTGCTGGGCTTTCTGCCGTCGGTCGCGTACCTGCTGACGATCAAGGCGCCGGGCTGGATTGCACCGGATCAGCTGGTCGCGCTGACCACCAAGGTCGACGGCCACGGGTTGCCGGAGCTGGCAGTGATCTTCGCGCTGGGCAATGGCTTCATCATCACCGCGATGCTATGGATCGCCACGGTGGCGGCGATGATCGACGGCCGCTTGCGACGCGGCGCGGCGTTCCTGCTGGTAGCTGCCGGGCTGACCCTGTTCGGCCTGATCCACTCGGTGGACCCGCGCGGCGGCATCTACCTGCCGTGGTCGCTGCAAGGCCTGGCGCGGGTGATCAGCTGGCAGTTCGTCGGTGCCTATGTGGCGCTGGCGGCGACGCTGCTGCTGCTGTCGCTGCTGCCGGCGCGCAAGGAGGCGTTGCAGTGACTTATCGGATGCGTGTCGTGCAGAGCATTGTGGCTGGCGCTTTGGTGCTGAGCGCTGGCGCCGCATGGTCGGCGTCGTTCGACTGCAAGCAGGCGGGCACGCCGGTGGAAAAGCGGCTGTGCGCGGTGCCGGCGCTCGGCCAGCTGGACGATCAGCTGGATGAGGCCTACCGCGGCGTGCTGGACACCACACCGCGCGCCTCGCTCACCGCAGTGCGCGATCAGCAACGCGCCTGGTTGCGCCAGCGCAATGCCTGCGCGCAGGACGCCAAGGTAGATGCCTGCCTGCAACGCAGTTTGAAGACCAGGGTCGATGCGCTGGGCAAGACACTCGACGCCCAGCAGCAAACGCTGGACCGCATCATCGCCAGCATCCCGAAAACGCCAGCGGACGCTGCGCGCCAGTTGCAGGGCTACGACGCGCCGCTGGCATCGGCATGGCTGGCGTATCTGCATGACTTCGTGCCCGCCGCTGGCGTGGATGCGGCGTTGGCGAGCGCGCGTTTTGAAAGCGCACGCAAGGCGTTGCGCAAGACCGACGATTTCGCAGCGTCCTTGCTCGACGATGTGGAAGGCGCGCCTGCCATGCAACAGCAACAGCGTGTGCTGACCTTGTTGCGCATGTGGATCGAGCGCGAAGATCGTTCCGAGCGGCCGTATGTGCATTGCTTCATCTTCGCTGCAGTGGGCGAGCCGGCTTATGAGGCGTTCGGCCCGCTCTATGGTTCGACACGCGACAGTTTCGCGCCGATCTGCGAGCCGCCCGGTGGGCTGTTCGCGCGACCGAGCTGGAAACAGCTGGATGACGGATTCGCAGGACTGATCGAAGCCTTGAGCAAGGACGCAGGCACCATTCGCTATGCCAGCTACGCCGAGTGGCAGATCATCGCGCTCCGGGCTGCCGTGTCGCCGGCACTGTATCTGCAGCCGGAGTTGCGCAAGCGCTACGGCAACGATCCGGAGCAGGCGATTGCTGCGTGGTCCGGCGACGACAGCGACTGGCCGGCAGCCGAGCGCAACGCTGCGCGCGCGCTGTTGCCGAAGGTGCGCGCAGAGACGGCCGCCTGGCTGGTAAGCGAAAAGCACATGCCGGCCAGGCAGGCCGAACAGGTTGCCGCTGCAATTGTCGCGGCTTGGGTGAACGCGCGATTGGATTTCGCCGGCTAAGCGGCGTGGATCGCGCAGCGAAGCTTCTGCCTCTCCGCTGCAGGGCCCTTGCCCGCCCACCATCGCAGGACACGCTGCAAGTACGTCTCTGTGGCTCCTTGGCGGCATTCATGCCGCCAAGAATCCCACGACGGTGAGACAGCCGGCGAGCCGGGCGCTGCGTTTCCCATGGTTGCGAGCGTAGTGCGTCACGTCCAGCGTCAAGCGGCTCAACGAGCGACACCGTAAATCGATGGAACCACCGCGGCATCCCACGGTCACACACTGGATGCTGTCGATGTCAGGAGTTCCACGATGCAAAGCAAATCCTCGCGCTGGCCGTGGTTGTTGGCGGTCCCCTTGATCGCTGGCGCCGCGTGGTGGCTGTTCAGCGGCCCGCCCGATCCGCAGGGCACCTTGCCTGCACCCATCAGCCGTACCGCCAGTGCCGTGGCCGCTGCGGTCAGCCCACAGCCGACGCCGGCCAGTGGCGAGCCGCGTCATCCGGTGCCGGCAGCATCGGCCGACGCTGCCGATGCTGCGATTCCTGCGTTGGCGCAAAGCGACGATGCCGCGTGGCAAGCGCTGCTGGCGTTGGTGCAGGACGATGACGCGTTGTCGATCGTATTGCGCAAGCACCTGATCGAACGCGTGGTGGTGATGATCGACAACCTCACCCAACCCAGCATCAGCCGCCGTGCCTTGGTGCTGCAGCCGGTGCCTGGCGAGTTGCAGGTGGCCGGCGGAGGCGATCATCCGGTGCTCGATCAGGCCAATGCGGCCCGCTATGCACCTTACGTGGCCGCATTCACCAGCGTGGATGCGCAGGCCATGGCGCGCGGCTATGTGCGCTTCTATCCGCTGTTTCAGCAGGCGTACGCGGATCTGGGCGCGCCGGATCGTTACTTCAACGACCGCGTCATCGATGTGATCGACCACTTGCTGCGCACGCCTGAGCCGACGCAGCCGATCGGCGTGCAACGCGACGACCGTGGCCGCTACCGCTTCGTCGACCCATCGCTGGAATCGCTGTCGGTGGGGCAGAAGGCACTGCTGCGCCTGGGGCCGACGCAAGCGGCTGCAGTCAAGGCGCAACTGCAGCGGATTCGCACGGCCTTGCTGCAGGGGCGCTGAGGCCGCTGGCTTCCCGCTACCGGAGAGCGAACGCCGCATGTCAGGCGACCTGCGGCCTTCGCACCTGGGTGGGTGCGTACGTACACGACGTAACGCTGCACGCGTCGCTCAGGGTCAGGTGGCGTGGTTGCGTGATCGATCGCGGCAATCAGCACCGCGGGCCGCGCCGCACCCTCATGCGGCGCCAGCCTGTTGCGACCGGCCGCAGCGCCCTCGCTGCCGCTGCCTATGCCGCATCCAGCTCCGGGTAATGGCGGAAGATGCCGTTGGTATTGAAGGACACGCGTCGTTCGGACGCCAGATAGGCCGCAACGCGCGGCCGTTGCGCCACGTGCCGCTGCAGCGCCTTCAGCCCTGGCAAGTTTTTGGCCAACGTCGCCATGCGTTTGGGGAACATGTACTCCAGGCCACTCACCAACTGGAACAACGATAGATCCACGTACGAATGCGTGCCGAGCACGTGCGTGCCGCCAGCCTGTTGCAGTACCTGCTCGAAATAGCCCAGGAATTTGGGCAAGCGGTTTTCACGCAGGTCCTGTGCACGCTTGGCCGCTTCGGCTTGTTGGTCTTCGTAATACAGGCCGGTTGCGATCGGGTGGTGCGTATCGTGCACCTCGGCCACCAGATCGGCGATGGTCAGCTGCAATTGCAGCGCCTGTAGCCGCTGTGGTTCCGAATCGGGCACCAATTGCAGCTGTGGCCCGATAAAGTGCAGGATCGCCGCGACCTGTGCCACCACCACGTCGCCGGCTTTGAGAAATGGTGGTGCGAACGGCTGCGCGCCCACCTGCTCGCCCTGCAAAAACGCCGTCATGACCTCGTCGCCCTGGATACGTGCGACATCGGTGTAGGCCGCGCCGGCGTCTTCCAGTGCCAGTCGCACGAATTCGCCGCGGCCTTGCAGACCGGTCCAGTAATACAGCTGATAATGCATGCGCCGCTCCGCATGTCGGGCGCTGCAGGGTAGAAAAACGATGGCTAGACGGGCGTGATCGATGCGTCAGCAGGTTGTGACTCCGCACAGTTCGGTTGTGCCTGCAGCCAGGCGAGCTTGCACGCACGTGGCTGGCGCTTGAGCGCGCACTCCGCGCGCGAAGCGCTGGCGCGGTCCGGGTACCGGTGGCTGGCGAGCAGCTGCACGGGCGGATTGGCACGCGTGTAACGCGCACCAGTGCCACGCAGATGGGCCTGGAAGCGCCGCTCCAGATCGTTGGTAATGCCGGCGTAATAGCTGCCGTTGCGACATAGCAGCAGGTAGAGGTGCCAGGGCTTGGGAGCATCCATCGGCGCATTATCGCCACTCATGCGCGATTGCGCAGCGTGCATGCATGACAGAGCTTGGTGCATTCGCTACCGCCAACGCACCGGGACTGATTAACCGCCTAAGCATTGGTTACTGGACGCTTGGGGCGCCGGCAGACAGCATGCCGTATCGCATCGCTCGGTCGAGCCGGTCTTGTTGCCTGCACGCCAGTCGTGCGGCGCCGGGCCGGTCGCGCGCAGGCGCAGCAGGCGCTGGACGCGGTGGGCCTGGGCATGCGCGGCAACGCGTGGCCGTCCACGCTGTCCGGCGGCCAACGTCGGCCGGTGGCGCCGGCACGTGCATTGGTGCATCGGCCGCGGCTGTTGCTGCTGGACGAACCGTTGGGGCGCTGGATGCATCGAGCCGTATCGTGATGCAGCAACTAATCGTGATGCAGCAGCAAATCGTGCGGTTGTGGCGGCAGCACGGGTTTGCGTTGGTGTTGGTCACCCACGACGTGGCCGAGGCGAGCGCGCTGGCCGATCGCATCGTGGTGCTCGATCACGGCAAGGTCGGCCTGGATGTGGCGGGCCCGTGCCGCATCCGCGTGCGCCCGGGCTGCCGGCGCTGGCGACGATCCAGGCACAGGTGCTGTCGCGTCTGCTGGGCGCGACACAGGTGCCGGAGCCAGCTGCCCCGAAGGCGCAGATGCGCCATGCGGCACCCCGCGAGACGACGGCACAGGAAGCCTCGCCGTTGCAACGCATCCCCCAGCCCCGCGCGTGTGGGGCTCAGCTCCCGCGACCATACCGGCCCCTGCGCGCCGTTTCACCCACCGCCCAGGGCGACACGCGGCGTGGCTGGCGGGTGCGTCACCCTGCGGAAGCCACCAGCACTTACACCGCCACTTACACCGCTTCGCCAAGCCGCCTGGGCAGCGCCGGCCTGGCCGCTTGCATCTCCAGCACCGGCAAACCTTGAAACCTCGCTCGCCAACCGCATCTGCACGGTATCGCCGGCGGTGCCGGCCACCTGTTCAGAGGATCTCCCATGCGGATGGACAAGCTCACCTCGCGGTTCCAGCAGGCGCTGGCCGACGCGCAGTCGCTGGCTGTGGGCCGCGACCACAACATCATCGAGCCGGTGCACGTGCTGGCCGCGCTGCTCGACCAGAGCGGCGGCAGCACGCGCCCGCTGCTGTCGCAGGCCGGCGTCAACGTACCGCTGCTGCGCGAGCGCCTGGGCGAGGCGCTGGACACGCTGCCCAAGGTGTCCGGGCAGGAAGGCAATCTGTCGATCGGCAACGATCTCAATCGCCTGCTCAACCAGACCGACAAGCTCGCCCAGCAACATGGCGACGCGTTCATCGCCAGCGAATGGTTCGTGCTGGCCGCTGCCGACGATGCCAGCCCGCTGGGCGTGGCGTTGCGCGCGGCCGGTGGCGACAAGAAGAAGATCGAAGCGGCCATCGACAAGCTGCGTGGCGGGGAAACCGTGCAGTCTGAAAACGCCGAAGAACAGCGCCAGGCGCTGGAGAAATACACCATCGACCTGACCGCACGCGCCGAGAGCGGCAAGCTCGATCCAGTGATCGGCCGCGACGAGGAAATCCGCCGCACCATCCAGGTGCTGCAACGGCGCACCAAGAACAACCCGGTGCTGATCGGCGAACCCGGCGTGGGCAAGACCGCCATTGTCGAAGGCCTGGCCCAGCGCATCATCAACGGCGAAGTGCCCGAAGGCCTGCGCGGCAAGCGCGTGCTCTCGCTGGACATGGGCGCGTTGATCGCCGGCGCCAAATTCCGCGGCGAATTCGAAGAGCGCCTGAAGGCGGTGCTCAGCGACCTGTCGAAGAACGAGGGCCAGATCATCCTGTTCATCGACGAGCTGCACACCATGGTCGGGGCCGGCAAGGCCGATGGCGCGATGGATGCCGGCAACATGCTCAAGCCGGCGCTGGCACGCGGCGAGCTGCATTGCATCGGCGCCACCACGCTGGACGAATACCGCAAGTACATCGAAAAAGACGCCGCACTGGAGCGCCGTTTCCAGAAAGTGTTCGTGGGCGAGCCGACGGTGGAAGACACCATCGCGATCCTGCGCGGCCTGAAGGAGCGCTACGCGGTGCATCACGGCGTGGAGATCACCGACCCGGCCATCGTGGCCGCGGCCACGCTGTCCAACCGCTACATCACCGACCGCCAGCTGCCGGACAAGGCCATCGACCTGATGGACGAAGCGGCCTCGCGTATCCGCATGGAGATCGACTCCAAGCCCGAAGAACTCGACCGCCTGGAGCGCCGCCTGATCCAGCTCAAGATCCAGCGCGAGATGCTCAAGAAGGAAAAGGACGAGGCCTCGCGGCAACGCCTGGCTGATCTGGAAAGCGATATCGACAAGCTCGAACGCGAGTTTTCCGACCTCAATGAAGTGTGGAAGTCGGAAAAGGCCGCGCTGCAGGGCACCACCAAGATCAAGGAGCAGATCGAGCACGCAAAGCTGGAACTGGAGGCCGCACAGCGCCGCCAGGACTACGCCAAGATGAGCGAGATCCAGTACGGCGTGCTGCCGCAACTGGAAAAGCAGATGCTGCTGGCCAACGAGGTGGAACACCACGATTTCAAGCTGGTGCAGGACCGCGTGACCGCCGAGGAAATCGCCGAAGTGGTGTCGCGCTGGACCGGCATTCCGGTCAACAAGATGCTCGAAGGCGAGCGCGACAAGTTGTTGCGCATGGAAGACGAATTGCATCATCGCGTGGTCGGTCAGAACGAGGCGATCAAGGTGGTGTCCGATGCGGTGCGCCGCTCGCGTGCCGGCCTGTCCGATCCCAATCGTCCCAGCGGTTCGTTTCTGTTCCTGGGTCCCACCGGCGTGGGCAAGACCGAGCTGTGCAAGGCGCTGGCGGATTTCCTGTTCGACAGCACCGAAGCGATGATCCGCATCGACATGAGCGAGTTCATGGAGAAGCACTCGGTGGCGCGGCTGATCGGTGCGCCTCCGGGCTATGTGGGCTATGAAGAGGGCGGTTATCTCACCGAGGCCGTGCGTCGTCGTCCGTATTCGCTGATCCTGCTGGACGAAGTGGAAAAGGCGCACGCAGATGTGTTCAACATCCTGCTGCAGGTGCTCGACGATGGCCGTCTCACCGATGGCCAGGGCCGCACCGTGGACTTCCGCAATACCGTCATCGTGATGACCTCCAACCTGGGTTCGCACCAGATCCAGGAGCTGTCCGGCGACGATAGTGCCGAGGCGTACACGCAGATGAAGGCGGCGGTGATGGGCGTGGTGCAGGCGCACTTCCGTCCGGAGTTCATCAACCGGCTGGACGACATCGTGGTGTTCCACCCGCTGGACAAGGCACAGATCAAGTCGATTGCGCGCATCCAGCTGCAGGGCCTGGAAAAGCGTCTGGCCGAGCGCGGCCTGAAGCTGGACCTGGACGATGCGGCGCTGGAGCTGTTGGGCAATGTCGGCTTCGACCCGGTCTACGGTGCGCGACCGCTGAAGCGCGCAATCCAGTCGCAGGTGGAAAACCCGCTGGCGCAGCAGATCCTGTCGGGCCAGTACGCCAGCGGCGAGACCGTGCGCGTGCGTGCGCAAGGTGGGCATCTGGAGTTTGGCAAGGGGTGATCGTAGGATGGGTCGTCCCGCAGGATGCGGGGTGACCCATCCTTGTCATGCCGTGGGTCTGTAGTGCGTCCACGCTGCCGCGTTTCGCCCCCCAACGCGTGATTCATCTGGCAAGGAATTTCAGATGCGCCTTGTGTATGTTCCGATCTACATCGGTGTTGCCATGGGAATGGCCGGTAGCCTCTACGCAGGCGACGCGCCGGATATCTTTGCCGCGCTCAAGGCCTATGACGCCAAGGACTATGCGCGTTGTGCCGAGGTGATGGACGCACTGCAGCGCGCGTCCAGCGAACTTCCAGAAAACGGTGAACTTCTGCGTGCAGAATGCCTGGCCGCGGCGGGAAAGACAGACCAGGCCCTGCGGTATCTCGATGTCCAGATTCCGCGCGGGCGGATCTCCATCGATGATCTGCGCAGCAAGGACCTGCCGGGCCTGAATCGGCTGCGAAAGATGGATGGGTGGCCTGCGCTGCTGGCGAAAGCCGAGCGCGTCAATGCGCAGCAGCAGGCAACACTGAATCCACAATTGCGCCAGGAGCTGATCGCGCGCGTAGAGAAGGATCAGCATGTGCGCAATGCGGCGATCGCCGCTGGGGGCAAGCCCGCCGACTGGGCATCCATTGCGCCGGTGGATGCCGACAACACCGCATGGCTCAAGCAAGTCGTCGCGACCCAGGGTTGGCCGGGCCGGCGCCTGGTGGGGGAAGATGGCGCCAAGGCGGCATGGATCCTGGTACAGCATGCCGACGCCGATCCAGCGTTTCAGGCGCAGGTTCTGGCGTTGATGGAAGCGGCGCTGGCCACGCAGGAGGTGGCGCCTGACGATGTTGCGTTGCTCACCGATCGCGTCTTGCTTGCGCAAGGCAAGCCGCAGCGCTACGGCACCCAATTCAAGAACGATGCGGATGGCGGCATGTCATTGCAGCCTACCGAAGACGAAGCGGGGCTGGGCGAACGCCGCCGTCGTATGGGGTTACCGCCCATGGATCAGTACAAAAAGATGTTGCAGGACGCTTACCGACAGCCTGCGCATTGATCGGCGCATTGAGTGGGGGCAGTATCGCCAGGGCCACTGTATGCGAGTGGGTCCGCCATGCCGGACGTGATCGTTGGCGATGTCGTCATGGCGCGCCGTCATAAGAGGCGATGCGGCAGCCGCGTATCGTCGGGCCCTCTATCCAGAGCGAGCCTTGCCATGACCGATCCGCAGTGGAAGCCAGAAACCATCGCCGTGCATGGGGGCTATCGTCCCGATCCCACCACCCGCGCGGTGGCGGTGCCGATCTACCAGACCGTGGCCTATGCCTTCGACGATACCCAGCATGGTGCGGATCTGTTCGATCTGAAGGTGCAGGGCAACATCTACAGCCGCATCATGAACCCCACCAACGACGTGCTGGAGCAGCGCGTGGCGGCGCTGGAAGGCGGCATCGGGGCGCTGGCGCTGGCATCCGGGCAGGCGGCGGTGACCTATGCGATCCAGACCATCGCCGAGGCCGGCGACAACATCGTGTCGTCCAGCGCGCTGTACGGCGGCACCTACAATCTGTTCGCGCATACGCTACCGCAGTTCGGCATCGCTACGCGCTTTGCCGACTATCGCGATCCGCAGGCCTTTGCCGGGCTGATCGACGAACGCACCAAGGCCGTGTTCGTCGAATCGATCGGCAACCCGCGCGGCAACATCACCGACATCGAAGCGGTGGCCGCCGTGGCGCATGCGCACGGCGTGCCGCTGATCGTGGACAACACCGTGGCCACGCCGTCGCTGCTGCGGCCGATCGACTTCGGTGCCGACATCGTGGTGCATTCGCTGACCAAGTATTTGGGCGGGCATGGCAACAGCATCGGCGGCGCGATCGTGGATAGCGGGCGCTTTCCGTGGGCCGCGCACAAGGCGCGCTTCCCGCGCCTCAACGAGCCGGATGTGAGCTACCACGGGGTGGTGTATACCGACGCGCTGGGCGAGGCCGCCTACATCGGCCGTGCGCGGGTGGTTCCGCTGCGCAATACCGGTGCGGCGTTGTCGCCGTTCAATGCGTTCCTGATCCTGCAAGGCATCGAAACGCTGGCGCTGCGCATGGAACGCATCAATGCCAACGCGCTGGCGGTCGCCCGTTATCTGCAGCAGCATGCGCGCGTTGCCTGGGTCAATTACGCCGCGTTGCCGGATCATCCCGAGCATGCATTGGCGCAGAAGTATCTGGGCGGCCATGGCTCGGGCGTGCTGACCTTCGGCTTGCCCGGCGGGCGCGCGGCCGGTGCCCGCTTCCTGGATGCGCTGCAGCTGTTCACACGGCTGGTGAATATCGGCGATGCCAAGTCGCTGGCGACGCATCCGGCCTCCACCACGCACCGCCAGCTCGGCCCGGCCGAACTGGAACATGCCGGTGTGAGCGAGGACACCGTGCGCTTGTCGATCGGCATCGAGCATATTGATGATCTGCTGGCGGATCTGGAGCAGGCGCTGCAGGGGGCGTGAGATGCACACAAGGCTGCGCTCGCACCCTCATCCGGCGCTGCGCGCCACCTTCTCCCGAAGGGAGAAGGGAACAGGCCCCTCTCCCTTTGGGAGAGGGGTTGGGGTGAGGGTACGTAGGCGAAGCCCACTCGTATGTGAGAGATGAAGCTCGGTGGCGGACATGCGTGCAACCAGCATGCTGCTTCCATGCATCGCATGAGGCTTTGCTCCATAGCCTCATCCGGCGCCGCGCGCCACCTTCTCCCGGCGGGAGAAGGAATTGGCAATTCCCTCGTTAGGCGCTTGGCGACGCGCTGCGCCTGGTCGGCCGCCACCCCCGGAGCGGCGCCGCCAATCCTGTTACCATGCGTGCCCCTGAGGTGACTGCCGGCTGACCGGTGGTTTAAACGGGAATTCGGTGCGCGCATCGCCTTGGCGGGACGCAATTCCGGAGCTGCCCCCGCAACGGTGGGCGAGACAAGGGTCTGCACGACACGCCACTGTGCATCGCATGGGAAGGCGCAGATCCGGGGAGCGACCGCTTCCGCTCGCAAGCCCGGAGACCGGCCTGAAGGGATTGACCCGGCACGCGGTGGGCGTGGCCCTGTGCATCCGGTGCTCGCGCGCCGGACGCCTGGCCCGTTGCTGCCTGTCGACCCCATTGCCTCCGCGCGGGTAGGCGCGGTTCCAGGAGCAGCAGTCGATGTCCGTTTCTTCCGTTTTGCCGCGTCGCACCGTGCTGGCCGCGGCGCTGTCGCTATGCGCGACCAACCTGGCGCAGGCCGAGGCTGCCATCGATTTCGACGAGGTGGTGGTGACCGCCTCGCGTACCGCACAGACCCAGGACCAGGCCCTGGCACCGGTCACGGTGATCGACCGCGCACAGATCGAGCGTCGTCAGGTCAATTCGCTGCAGGACCTGTTGCGCGGCGAAGCGGGCGTGTCGCTGGCCAACAATGGCGGACCCGGCAAGGCGACCTCGCTGTTCCTGCGCGGCACGGAGTCGGACCATCTGGTGGTATTGATCGACGGGGTACGCATCGGTTCGGCCACCGCCGGCGGTGCGGCGTTGCAGGATCTGCCGATCGAGCAGATCGAACGCGTCGAGATCGTGCGCGGGCCGTTTTCCAGCCTGTACGGCTCCGAAGCGCTGGGCGGGGTGATCCAGATCTTCACCCGTCGTCCGCAAGGCCGTTTCGTGCCCACACTCAGCGTGGCGACCGGCAGCGACAACGCGCGCCGCTACGGCGCGGGCATTGCGGGGCGCAGCCCCGGCGATCCGAGCGAAGCCGGTGGTTGGTATGCGGTGAACGCGGTGCACGACGAAACCGACGGTATCAACGCGTATCTGGATACCAGCTCCAGCGCCTATGACCCGGACCGCGACGGCTATCGCAACGATTCGTTGAGCGCGCAGGGCGGCTGGCGTTTCAATCGCCAGTGGGATGCCGATGTGCATGCAGTGCGCGCGCAGAGCCGTAACGAATACGACGGTTCGGCATTCGGCGGCAATCTGGGCAAGGGCGTGCAGCAGGCCATCGGCGGCCGCGTGCGGTACGCGCCGAACGAGGCGCTCACGCTCACTGCCAGCGTGGGCGCCAGCGCCGATCTGAGCGATGCGTATTACCAAGGCGCCTACCTGTCGACCTACGACACCCGCCGCAAGCAGGGTGCGTTGCAGGCCGATCTCGACACCGGCCCCGGTCTGCTCACGGTCGGCTTCGATTGGCAGCGGGACGCCATCGCCAGCAGCGACAATTACGATGCCGACAGCCGCATCGACCGCGCCGCATTTGTGCAGTGGCAGCAGACTTTTGGCAGTCAATCGCTGCAAGCCAGCCTGCGCCGCAACGACAACAGCCAGTTCGGCGGCAAGACTACCGGCAGCCTGCTGTGGGGTTGGGATCTGGCCGAGCATCTGCGCTTGACGGCCAGCTACGGCACTGCGTTCAAGGCACCCACCTTCAACGAGTTGTACTACCCCGATTACGGAAACCCGCTGCTCGGGCCGGAAACCTCCAGGAGTGCCGAGCTCGGTCTGCGCGGTCGCTACGATTGGGGCACCTGGACGCTCAGCGCGTTCCAGACCCGTATCGACGATCTCATCGCCTACGACGCGTCGTTGGTGGATGCCACGCACCCGTTCGGGCAGCCGAACAATATCGATCGGGCGCGCATCCGCGGCGTGGAAGCCGGCTACGACACCGCGCTGGCCGGCTGGACCGTGCGCAGCGCGTTGACCTGGCTTGCGCCGCAGGCCGATGGTGAAGTCAATCATGGCAATTGGTTGCCGCGGCGTGCACGCCAGAGCGGGCGTATCGATGCCGACCGCAGCATCGGTGCATTCGGCATTGGCGCGAGCCTGTTCGGTTCGGGTGCTCGCTACGACGATCTGGCCAATACCGATCGGTTGGCCGGCTACGGCTTGCTGGATCTGCGCGTGAGTTATGCAGTGAATGCGGACTGGAAGGTGCAATTTGCCGCCAACAATGTGTTCGACCGCCACTACGAAACCGCACGCTGGTATGCCCAGCCAGGCCGCAATTATCTGCTGACCTTCCGCTACCAACCGGCGCACTGAGAGCAGCCGACGACACGACCGCGCAGCCACCGCATGGTTGCGGGCGGTGCCCGGATCCGCATGGACCAGGCGGATACTGCGTTTGCTCCTGCTGTCCGCATGCGCCTGGCGAGTGCGCGCGACATTGTGTTAGCCCGTCCAAGCGCGCCGCCGACACCGGCTGCGCAGTCGGCGCTTGCCGCTGGATGCAAGGATCGCTACGGTTTGCAGGGGGCGATCATTTGCCAGATGTCTGTTGCGCCATCCGGGTGGCGATCGAAAATCTGAAGGAAACTATCGATGCCGCCTTTATCCCGCTCGTGCGAACGCCTGGTGTTCATCGCTTCGATGCTGCTGATGACCGCGACCCGCTTCCATCATGTCAGTGACTGGCTGCACCTGCCGGATGCCTCCATGGCGGTGTTCTTTCTCGGTGGCCTGGCATTGCGGCGGCACGGCGACTTCGTTGCCTTGCTGGGGTTGTCGGTGGCGATCGATTGGGCTGCAGTGCGCCTGGCCGGCGTCAGCGACTTCTGCATCACGGCGGCCTACGCGGCCTTGCCGGTGGCCTATGGCGTGCTCTGGTACGCCGGGCGCGCATCTCTCGCACGTGGGCGGCCAGGCGCTGCGTCGCTGAGCATCGCCTGGGGTCTGGGCACCTTGGCCGCCGTGCTGTCGTTCTTGATCTCCAATGGCGCGTTCTACTGGTGGGGCGGGCGCTATGCCGACCCGCACTGGGCGCAGTACCTGCAGCGCGCCTGGCAGTGGGGGCCGTTGTTCGTGCGCACGACAGCGCTGTATCTGGCGGTGGTGCTGGCAGCCGCATGGTGCGTGCTGCGCTGGCGTCATCTGCACGCCGCAGCGCCGTTGTCCACGCCATCGGATGTGTCGTGATGGTGGCGCGGCGCGCTGCAGCGACACCGTTGCCGTTGCCGTTGCACGGCACAGCGGCCAGAGCGTGCGGCATCGCACTTGCCGGCTTGATGGTCTGTGCGCGCGGCGAGCATTTTGCAAATGTGGATGCCTTGCCCACGGCCTCATGGGCGGTATTTTTTCTGGCCGGTGCGCTGCTACGCCCGCTGTGGATGTTGCCGCTGCTGTTCGGGATCGTATCGCTGCTGGATCTGATCGGCCTGGCCTCGGGCAGCAGCAGCGACTGGTGCCTGTCGCCGGCGTACTGGGCGTTGGCATTGGCGTACGCCGCGTTGTGGTGGGGCGGGCTACTGTTTGCATCGCAACTGCAGCGCCAGGCCTGGCGTTGCGTCACCGGGCCGCTGTTGGCCTTGCTGATCAGCGGCAGCGCCGCCTATGTGCTCTCCAAGGCCGGTTTCTATTTCCTGTCTGGTCGCTACCCGCATGCCACGCTCAGCGGGTTCATTGCGCGCATGCCGGCGGACTATCCACACGCCCTTGCAACACTGGCCGGCTATATCGGCCTGGCTTTCGCCCTGTTGGCTGCACACCGCGCCGCTGGTGCACGTCCACCCATGGGAGCACGCGCATGACCGCCCCCGAGCACGATGAGGCGCATTACCGCGAACGCGCGCAGCGCAAGAAGGAATTGGTCGACCGGCGCATTGCACGTGCAGTGATCGACCGCGGTGTGCTGCTGGTCAATACCGGCAATGGCAAGGGCAAGAGCTCGTCCGGCTTCGGCATGCTGGCGCGCTCGCTTGGGCATGGCCTGCATTGCGGCGTGGTGCAATTCATCAAGGGCACGTTTTCGACCGGCGAAGAGGCGTTTTTCCGTCGCTTTCCGGATCTGCTCGATTACCACGTCATGGGCGAAGGCTTCACCTGGGAAACCCAGGACCGCGCACGCGACATCGCCGCCGCGCAGGCGGCCTGGCAGCGTGCGCGCGGCATGCTGGCCGATGCGCGCTACGACTTCTTGCTGCTGGACGAACTCAACATCGCCCTGGTGAAGGACTACATCGCGCTGGATGAGGTGCTTGCCGCCGTGGCCGCGCGGCCGCCCGGCCAGCATGTGGTGATTACCGGGCGCGGCGCGCCGGCCGGGTTGATCGAGGTCGCCGACACCGTGACAGAGATGCGCCTGGTCAAGCACGCCTTCAATGCCGGCATCAAGGCGCAACTCGGCATCGAGCTGTAGCCGTGGGCGTGCGCGCGCAATGCCTTGCATGGCTCGGCATGTTGGCTGGCATGCGCCGGGACTGCACGCCATGCTGCTGGTGACTGCCACCGTTGCCGTGCTGCTGGATTTGCTGCTCGGCGAGCCGCGGCGCGGACATCCGCTGGTGTTGTTCGGCACCTGGGCGCAACGTATCGAAGCGCGCCTGCACTCCAACCGACGCAGCGCGGGCGTCCTGGCGTGGTGCGTGAGCGTGTTGCCGTTGACCTGCGTCGCTGCAGTGGTGCAATGGGGGCTGTGGTGCGTGTCGCCCTGGGCGGCGGCCGCGTTTGCCGCGATCACGCTGTATCTGGCGCTGGGCCTGCGTAGCCTGGGCGAACACGCGCAAGCGGTGATCGATGCGCTGCAGGTCACTGATCTGCCTGCCGCCCGCGCTGCAGTGGGTCGTATCGTCAGCCGCGATACGGCTGCGCTGGACGCTACCCAAGTCGCTGCCGCAGCGACCGAGTCGGTCTTGGAAAACGGCAGCGACGCCGTGTTCGCCGCGCTGTTCTGGGGCGTCGCGCTGGGCGCACCGGGCGCGGTGTTGTACCGGCTGTCCAATACGCTGGATGCCATGTGGGGCTATCGCACGCCGCGCTACGTCAACTTCGGCTGGGCCGCGGCGCGCATCGACGATGCGTTGAACTGGCTGCCGGCGCGGCTCACCGCAGCGACCTACGCCGTGCTGGGTCGCACCCGTGCGGGCATGCGCTGCGCGTGGCGGCAGGGACGCGGCTGGAAGAGCCCCAATGCCGGCCCCGTGATGGCGGCGGGCGCAGGCGCGCTGCATGTCCGATTGGGCGGGCCTGCGCCGTACCACGGCCATTGGCAGCCGCGCCCCGCGCTGGGCGAGGGCGCGGCAGCAAGCGCAAACAGCGTGCAACGCGCATTGCGGCTGGTGCGTGCCGGGGTCGCGTTCTGGCTGCTGCTGGGCGCGCTGGCAACCGCGCTGGCGATGCGATGATCGGCACGCGGATGGCCTGGCGTTGCACCAACACGCACCGGCGCACCGTTCACGCCGGCGCAGGTAGCGCCGCTCCATTACCGGGAGTGCGCAATGCTTGAACATGGCGGGCGCCTGCGCCGCGCTGCGCAGGCTTACAACATTCCGCTCGCGCACTGGCTGGACCTGTCCACCGGCGTGAGCCCGTTCGCCTGGCCGGTGCCCGCCATTCCGGAACATGCGTGGCAGCGCTTGCCGGAAGACGACGATGGCCTGGCAGAGTGCGCGGCTGCCTATTACGGCGCGCCGCAGGTACTGCCGGTGGCCGGCTCGCAGGCGGCGATTCAGGCCTTGCCACTGCTGCGCGCGCCCGGCCGCGTCGGCGTACTTACGCCTGGCTACGCCGAGCATGCACAGGCATGGCGGCGTGCCGGGCATCAGGTCGTGCCGATGAGCGCCGCGCAATTGCTGCACGCAGGTGAGACGCTGGATGTGGCCGTGCTGATTCATCCCAATAATCCATGCGCCGAGTGCTTCGATCCCGACACGCTGCTGCAGTTGCATGCGCGGCTTGCAGCACGCGGCGGGTGGCTGGTGATCGACGAGGCCTTCATGGATGCGACCCCGCGACACAGCGTCTGCGCTTTCAGCCAGCGGCCCGGTCTGGTGGTGCTGCGCTCGGTGGGCAAGTTCTTCGGCATGGCAGGCGCACGTGCGGGCTTTGTCTGCGCAGATCGCGCATTGCTGGATGCCGTGCGCGAACGCTTGGGACCATGGACGCTGAGCGGGCCGGCGCGATGGGCCGTACAGCAGGCATTGGCCGATACGCCGTGGCAGGTTCAGGCACGTGCGCGTCTGCACGCGGCCTCGCAGCGGCTTGCGCAGCTGTTGCATGCGCATGCGATCGTACCTACCGCAGGCACGGCGTTCTTTCAGTGGTGCCGGCGCGACGACGCGGCTGCCTTGCACGTCGCGCTGGCGCAACGCGGCATTTTGACGCGGCTGTTCGACACACCGAACAGTCTGCGCCTGGGTCTTCCACCCGACGCCGCGGGCGAGGCGCGCCTGGGCGTGGCACTGCGCCAGGTGCTGGCATGAGCGCGCGCGTCCTGATGGTGCAGGGCTGCACCTCCGATGCGGGCAAGAGCACGCTGGTGGCCGCGCTGTGCCGGTGGCTGCATCGGCAGGGCATTGCGGTGGCGCCATTCAAGCCGCAGAACATGGCGTTGAATTCGGCAGTGACGGTGGACGGTGGCGAAATCGGCCGCGCGCAGGCATTGCAGGCACAGGCATGCGGGCTGGAGCCGCAGACCGATTTCAACCCGGTGTTGCTCAAGCCCGACAGCGATACCGGTGTGCAGGTCATCGTGCACGGGCATCCGGTCGCCACCCTGGATGCGGTGGGCTATCACGCCTACAAGGCGACCGCATTCAACGCCGTGTTGGCCTCGCACACGCGCCTGGTCGAGCGCTTCGATGTGGTGCTGGTGGAAGGTGCCGGCAGCCCGGCCGAGATCAATTTGCGCGACAACGACATCGCCAACATGGGCTATGCCGAAGCGGTGGACTGCGCCGTGATCCTGGTGGCCGACATCGACCGCGGCGGCGTGTTCGCTCATCTGGTCGGCACGCTGGCGTTGCTCTCGGCCAGCGAGCGCGCACGCGTTGCCGGTGTTGTGATCAACCGGTTTCGCGGAGATCTGGCGCTGCTGCAGCCCGGCCTGGCGTGGCTGGAGCGCGAAACGGGCAAGCCGGTGCTCGGCGTCCTTCCGTATCTGCACGGCCTGCAGCTGGATGCCGAAGATGCGGTGCCACGCAACGCGCCGCAGAAACCACAGTCGCAATTGCGCGTGGTGGTGCCGGTGCTGCCGCGCATCAGCAATCACACCGATATCGACGCGTTGCTGGCGCATCCGCAGGTGGATGTGCATTTGATCGGTCCCGGGCAGACGCCGCCGCCGTGCGATCTGATCCTGCTGCCGGGCAGCAAATCCACCCGGCACGATCTGCAGTGGCTGCGCACGCACGGGTGGGACACCGCCATTGCCCGTCACCTGCGCTACGGCGGAAAACTGCTTGGCATCTGCGGTGGTCTGCAGATGCTGGGCACCCATCTCCACGACCCGGATGGCATCGAGGGGGCAGCGGGCAGCAGCCCCGGTCTTGGGTGGCTGTCGCTGCAAACCACGCTGCAGCCGCACAAGCAACTGCATCGCGTGCACGGGCGCCTGCTGCTGGGCGATGCCAGTGTCAGCGGCTATGAAATTCACTGCGGTCTCAGCAGCGGCGCCGCGCTGGCACGGCCATTGCTGCAGCTGGACGATGGGCGTACCGATGGCGCCATCTCCGACGACGGCCAGGTGCTCGGCACCTATGTGCATGGGGTGTTCGACCACCCGCAGGCACTGGCTGCATTGCTGGCGTGGGCCGGTCTGGCGCAGGCCGCGCCACTGGATCTTGCCGCGCTGCGCGAAGCCAGCCTGGAGCGTCTGGCCGATGCGGTGCACACGCATCTGGATACCGCGGCACTGACACGCCTCATCAGCAGGGAACCGGCATGCGGCAACTGATTCTTGGCGGCGCCCGTTCGGGCAAGAGCGCGCTGGCCGAGCGCATCGCGGCAGGGTCCGGGCGCGCAGTGACTTACCTGGCCACAGCGCAAGCCTTCGATGGCGAAATGCATCGGCGCATTGCCCATCACCGCAGCGAACGCCCCGCGCATTGGCAGTGCGTGGAAGAGCCCATCGCGCTGGCGGCGACGTTGCAGGCGCATGCCGCGCCGGATCGCTGCGTGCTGGTGGATTGCCTGACCCTGTGGCTGAGCAATCTGCTCGGCCACCCGGATGCAGGCATGTTCGCGCGCGAGCGCGATGCGCTGCTGGCAACGCTGCCGCAGTTGCCGGGGCAGATCCTGCTGGTCAGCAACGAAGTGGGGCAGGGCATCGTGCCGTTGGGCGAACTCACGCGTCGGTTTGTGGACGAGGCTGGCTGGCTGCATCAGGCATTGGCGCTACAGTGCGAGCGTGTGATGTTGGTGGTGGCAGGATTGCCGATGGTGTTGAAGGAGAGCGCGTGTGAGTAGCGATTGGATCTTTGGTGCCTGCGCAGTGCCGGACGCGCGCATGCGCTCTGCCGCGCTTGCCCGGCAGGAACAGCTGACCAAGCCGCCCGGCGCATTGGGCCGGCTGGAACACCTGGCAGTGCAGCTGGCCGCCTGGCAACGCACCGACCGGCCCGGAGTGCAGCGGGTCTGGATCGCGGTGTATGCCGCCGACCATGGCGTAGCGGCCGAAGGAGTCTCGGCATTTCCGCAGGCAGTGACCGGCGAGATGGTGCGCAATTTCGCACGCGGTGGCGCCGCCATTGCGGTACTGGCGCGCGAGCTGGGCGCGCGGCTGGAAGTGGTGAATCTGGGCGTGGTCAACGACCCCGGCGACCTGCCGCGGGTGCGGCGTGCCTGGATTGCGCCCAGCAGCGCCAATATCTGCGAGCAGCCGGCGATGACGGCCACCCAATTGCGCGATGCGCTCGCCGCCGGCGCCGACAGCATCGCGCAGGCCAAGAGTTGCGATACCCAGCTATTTGTCGGCGGCGAGATGGGCATCGGCAACACCACCGCCGCCGCGGCGCTGGGCTGCGCCTTGCTGTCGCAGTTTCCGCAGGCGATGGCCGGCGCAGGCACCGGCCTGGATGCCGAAGGCATCGCGCACAAGGCCACCGTGATCACGCGTGCGCTGGCCTTGCATGCCGATGCATCGAGCCCGCTGGAGCGTCTGCGCCGGCTGGGCGGATTCGAAATCGCTGCCTTGGTCGGCGCCTATATCGCCGCCGCGCAGGCCGGCATCCCGGTGCTGGTGGATGGCTTCATCACCACGGCGGCGGCACTGGTGGCCACTCGCCTGAATCCCGGCGTGCGCGAGTGGTTGTTGTTCGGGCATCGCTCGCAGGAGCGTGGGCATGCAGCGCTGCTGCGCGCAATGGATGCCGAGCCCTTGCTGCAACTGGACCTGCGTCTGGGCGAAGCCAGCGGCGCGGCGGTGGCGATTCCGCTGCTGCGCAGCGCCTGCGCCTTGCATAACGGCATGGCGACGTTTGCCGAAGCCGGGGTGTCGGACGCATGAGCGCGCAAATCACCTTGTTGCGGCATGGCGACACCGGGCAACGCAGCTATCGCGGCCAGCTCGACGACCCGCTCACCGAACTGGGCTGGCAGCAATTGCGTGCGGCCACTGCCGATGGCACGTGGGACGCAGTCGTGGCGTCCACGTTGCAGCGCTGCGCGTTGTTCGCCACCGAGCTTGCCCACGCGCGTGCCATTCCGCTGCAGCTGGACCGGCGCCTGCGCGAATATCACTTCGGCCGCTGGCAGGGCGTGCCCGTGGCCGACATCGATCGCGACGAAGGGCAAGCGCTGGGCCGCTTCTGGGCCGACCCGCTGCGCCATCCGCCACCGCAGGCCGAACCGTTTACCGACTTCTGCGCGCGCCTGTCGGCCGCGCTCGATGCCATCGTCGCCCGCTACCCGGCACAGCGCGTGCTGGTGGTCACCCACGGCGGCGCCATCCGCGCGTTGCAGTGCCTGGTCGCCGGGAGTGGGTTCTGCCGGATGACCGAACTGGCAGTGCCGCATGCGTCGCTGCATCCGCTGGCCTGGCCGCCGACCGACGCGGCTGGCGGCTTGAGATCGCCGGTCTCATCCGCGGCATTGCCACCGGCGCACGACACCGAATGATCGACGGGCTGCTGGCAGCGATCGGGTTCCTGACCCGCATCCCGGTGCCCGCCCGGGTGTTCACGCGCGCAGGCGCGCAGGCGCGTTCGCTGTGCTGGTACCCGCTGGTGGGCGTGTTGCTCGGTGGGGTGGTGTGCGGGTTGGCCTGGTGCCTGCGCGAGGTGGCGCCGTTGCTGGGCGCAGCGCTGCTGTTGAGCGCCTGGGTATGGCTGACCGGCGCGTTGCATCTGGATGGCCTGGCCGACACGACCGATGCGTGGGTCGGCGGCATGGGCGAGCGCGCGCGCTCGCTGGCGATCATGAAGGACCCCGCCAGCGGCCCGATGGCAGTCACCGCAGTGGTGCTGGTGTTGCTGCTCAAATGCGCCGCACTGGCCAGCCTGCTGGCGCAGGCGCCGACTACGCTATGGCTGGCGCCTCTACTGGCGCGCAGCGCGCTGGTTGCCGCGTTCCTAAGTACGCCGTATGTGCGCGCCGGCGGGCTGGGCAGCGCGCTGTCGGGCGCCCCGCGTGCAGGCCTGTGGCTGGCGCTGAGCGCCGGCACCGCGGTGTGCATCGTTGCCGGGCTGGCCACCGCGGCGTTGTGCGTTGGTATCACCGCACTGGTGTTCGCACTCTGGCGCCGCGCCTGCCTGCAGCGCCTTGGCGGCATGACCGGCGATACCTGCGGCGCATTGGTGGAACTGACCGAAACGGCCGTGCTGGTGACGCTGGCGCTGTGGTCGGCTTGAACAGGCAGGCGCTGCAGCTGACGCAATCGTCCTCACGACTGATGCCCCAGCCCCCGAGTCGTCTGCGCCTGCGTAGCGGCCGTGGGCGCTGCGACCAACGGCATCCGTCAGCGTGCGTCATCTGTTGAGTTCTCCGGCGCAGGTGCAACGCCAGCGTCGCTCGTGGCTTCCCGGCACTCAGAGAAGTCCCTTGTTTGGTCTATAAGCCTAACGAGGGCATTCCGCAACAAGGCTTAGCATTTCCGACGTCGCTGCAGCACAATCGACCTGGAAGCGCCAGGTTCCGGCAGAAGCTTCAAAATTGCGTACTCAAATTTTGAGAACGTCTTGATATCAGTAACATACGTGCGCGGTAGAACGCGAGTTTGTAAAACGGGTAAGGAAGCGCTCATGACACGACAAATCACAAAACTCGTAATCGGTGCGGGCATGATGGTCATCGCAACGCAAGTCGGGGCCAGCAATTTTCTGATCGATATGCAAGGTGCAGCCGGAAAGCGTGTCAACGTCTACGCCAGTGACGCAATTATGGACCACACACCGATCAATGCTGATCTCGCAAATCCTGACTCAAGCCGTGTCATTCAGATTGATTTGACGATGGTCTATGAAGCGGTCGACCAACCCCTATGGTTGGAATATCAACTTCAGTTCAAATGCCCCAAGTCGCTTCGGCGCGGCCGTGGCGCACCCAAGCGCAAGGCTGATTCAACCGGCATATTGGACACGCCGGATTCCGTAGAATTCCGGGTGGCCAGCGGCGCAAAGACCATGAAACAGGATCCGGCGATCATCGATCTCCAGCCCACCGATTGGCAAAGCACGACCAGCTACACGATGCGACAGGCATGGAATGTAGCCTGCAACAGTGCCAGCATTGGCGATGCCAAACAAGCTGCGGTGGTCGATCATGTAATTAAGTCCGATACATTGCGAGCGAAACTGGCAGCCATTGGCTTGAATGGACTGGAACTGGTCCCCGCCGGACTGTCGATGAGTTCGCTTGCCGATTTTACCTGGGAAACGCTGTGGTCTGACGTGCCGAAGCCCGCGATCAATGGCGGCCGCAAGCTGACGCCAGCAGAATCGACAGCGCTCAAGGCAAAATTGGCACAAGCGCAGCAACAAGTAGCCGAAGCCCAGGGGAAGGTGCAGGGCAATCTGGCAGCAATGAAGGCCGATATGGACTTTACTCAGACCGCCGCTGAATACCGTGGAAAAAGGCGTTTATCGCGCAGTGAATCGCTCCTGATCCAGGTGTGGCTGGGTAAGACTGAGCAAGAGGTCGTCGCCGCAAACGGCAACCCCGCTGTCCGTCAGGCCGGGATCGCGCGGACGCTCTCTTATGGGCAGGCCTTTGACAATCGCGTCATGTGGCAGAATCTTGTGACCGGCGCGACTTACAATGGCGGCGGTTATAAAAGTTGCAACGTCCGCTATGCGCTGATCCCGGACAGCGCCGGGATGCTGAGGGTTGCCGATGTGAATATCTTCGTTGAGTCAAGTGGCGACACAAGTGGGATGGGTCGCGCCTGCACCGACATCTTGAACGTGCCAAACGGCTGAAGTGATGGTCTATTTTCGAGCCGCGCTCATGCAAGCCGAAAGCTGGCGATACGCCAGCTGCAACTGGACAACTTTTGACCGGAACACCTCTTTCCCCTGAAGCTGGATGGCGAGCTCATTACTGTCCGGCTTTTCCTGTACCGATTTCTGCACGTCGATGGTCAGCAACAACGCCCCACTGCTCTGGCCAGGCATGCTCACATGGGCGGCCTGAACATTCTGCGTAGGGTGGTTGGTGGATGACAACGTGATCGGAGCAATCTCGGGCTTTGTCACCGGGGGGATTGCCTCGCTGATGAACCAAAGAGTGCCATGACCCTTTTTCGCCATCCCAGCGTCGGCGGGACCGCGAAACGACAAGGTGGAATTTGGCGTGATGAAATTAACCGAGCAGTGGTAACCGGTGTTGACGGGTTCGCGTACCAGCACCCAATTGCCCTCAATCCCTTTGTAGAAGGATTCGCTGAACATCGGCTTGTTCGGATCCGCGCCCCCGAGCAACTCAGGGGCGATTTGAGCAGCGCAGGGGCTAGTCCATGCCATGGTGACTACTAAGCCGATCAGCCAATTCTTCATCTGAAATCGTTCTCCATTCGTTGGTCATTGACATACGGTTTCGTGCATTCTTGTCGTGACCCCATGCAAGCGGCTACGGGCCCATAGCTTAGCCTTCCAGGATTGCAGTGGGAGTTCTACCCCGTTTTCACGGACACTGACAAGAAGGTCGACTCAGGCCATGATGAGTTGTCCGTGTCAAAGCCTAGGAAGGTCAGTGCCGAGTTCAAGCGCGGTGCGGTTGAGCAACGGTTCCGAGCGTGCAGCTTCCAGCATCCGGCGCCATTCCTGCGCTTGGCAGGCGGTGAGCGACAGCCATGCCAAATCTTCCGGGAGCAGCTCGCGACCCTCGGGGAGTGATCAGGCGATCACCGAGGAAATAGAACCGGTCCGAGGGCTGGTCAGATCTATACGCTGATGCGGGTCGAACTCACTCATGCCGCGATCTCATCCTTGGCGGGGGTCTGAGGGCGCAGGCAAGAGCCGAGCCAGAGGCCAACTGATGGATGGTGCGCCGGCAATTGCTGCCGGTCCGGGTAATGCTGCCTGGCGGAAGCTAAAACCGCTAGAAAGTTGCGGAAATCGCACCAAACCCGACATGTTGCTCGTCATTGACATGCAAGAAGCTGGAATTTGAGAGGTCTAGTGGGCCATTCAGACCATCCCTAGGAGAATTGCCACTGGGCAACGATCCGTTTGGCTAACGTCTACGAAATTTCTGCACAGCTACTTCGAGTCACCTCAGGAAATTGCGGCAACAGCATATCTGCCTGTGAGCCTGCCGACGCACGCCTGAGCGTTGTTCGTCCGCAATCGGTAAGTCAATGCCCCTCCGTTAGAAACACCTTTTGCGGCGGCGGGTGCATCAGAAAGTGCTGGTGCGAAATATTCCACGCATACGCGCCCGCCAGCGGGAAGGCCAGGCAATCGCCGGGTGCGAGTGCGGCCACCGGTTGCTGGCGTGCCAGCACATCCTTGGGCGTGCATAACTGGCCGACCAGGGTGACCGGCGTGTCGCTGATCACGGGGGTGCGGGTGCCGCGCAATACGCGGAATGGATGATCGTGCGCCTGCGCGGCCGGCGTGCGGAAGTGATGGGTGCCGCCGCGTGCGATCGCAAACCAGGCGCCGTGGCTGCGTTTGAGATCGAGCACTTCCATCAGGTACCAACCGCAGCTGGCGCTGACATAGCGCCCCGGTTCCAGACGCAAGCGCAGGTCTGTACCGTGTTCGCCCAGCAGGGCGGGTAGCCCGGCACAGAAGCGGGCCCAGTCGAACGACGCGTCCGGTGCCAGGTAGTCCACACCGAAGCCGCCACCGGCGTTTACCCGCAGTGGACCAAGCGCATAGGTCTGTCGCCATTGCTGCACGGTGTGCAGGTAGGCGGCCACCAGATGCAGCTGCGCGGCGGCGCTGCGTTGATGCGACATCAGATGGAAATGGAAGCCTTCCAGGCGCAGCGATGGATTGGCCTGCACTCGCCGGATTGCTGCACCCAGATCGCTTGGATCCAGGCCGAACGGCGAGGGTTGCCCGCCCATCATCAGGCGCGTGCTCTGCGCGCCGGGTACGGCGATATTCATGCGCAGGAATACGGGCACGCAGCGGCCGGCGTGCGCTGCAATTGCTGCCAGGCGTTCGAGTTCGCTCAGGCTTTCCACATGCACGGTGCAGTCGGGCAGGGCGGCTGCCTGGGCGAGTTCGGTATCGAGTTTGCCCGGGCCACCGAACAACAACGGTGCCTGCGGTTGCTGCGCATGCAGCCAGGCGAGTTCGCCGCCGGATGCGGCTTCGAAGCCATCCACGTGCGCTGCCAGCGTTTGCAGAATCGGCGGTTCTGCATTGGCTTTGGCTGCATAGAACAGCTCGCACTGCGCCGGCAGCTGCGCACGCATCCAGGCCGCATGCGTGTCCAATGCCGCCAGATCGTAGACATACGCGCAGATCGGGCCTTCGCAGCGGTCGCGCACCTGCGGCAAGGCAGCAAGCAGTGCGGCGGTGTCGATGTGCAGACTCACGCCGCCACCTGCCGCTGCGCCGTGATGCGGGGGATGGGGTTGGGCAGCGCGGTGTAGTCGGATTGGCGGTCGGCACGCTGCCAGAGACGGGTCCCCAGATTGTTCTTGCCCGGCAGCGGCGCGCCGTCGACCAGACCCTGCAGCGCCGCTTGCGCGCCATGGCGTTGTTGCCAGCGCAGCGCGATCTCGCCCACGCATTGCCATAGCCGCGCTTCGAGTGCGGCATCACCTTCGCCCAGATGAAAGATGGCCTCGGCCAGATTGTTGACCAGCGCGCAATACGCCACCCGGTTCCAGCCCTGTTCTGGGGTGTAGTACAGCGATTGGCGTGCGCGTTCGCCGACGCCGCGCAGGCGCGCCGCCGGCCAGTGATGGGCGAGCAGCTTGGTGCCTTCCAGGTCGCGGACCCACACCCGCGTCGGCCAGCCGTCGGCAAAGCCGATCACGGTGTTTTGCAGATGCGGCTCCAGCGCGATGCCGTGCTGGAACAGCGCGCTCCACACTCCGTCCAGCAGCAGGCCGGCGTAGGCGCGGAACCACAGCAGCGTTGCGGTTCGGTGGCCCATCTGCGCGCTGCCGAGCGCCCGCAGGCGCGCGGCGCACACGCTATTGCCCTGCGCATCGCAGGTGAACAAGGCCGCAGCCACCTGCGGTTGCCAGCGTGCACGTTGCGCGGCGGGAATGTTTTGCCGGTACAGAATGCCGAAGCTCTCCGACAAGGTGCGCGCCGCCAACGGGTCGGCGGCATGCAATGCGGGATCGACCGACGCTACGTCCAGCGAAGTCGCCGCCGGCTCCAGCATCACATCGAAGCCCGGCACCTGTGTGGCCAGGGCACGCCAGCTCGGTGCCAACAGCTCGGTGAGCGCAACCGCGCTCTCCAGTTCGTACCATGCATTCTTGCGCACGCAGTTGGTGAGCCGCACATGCACCGAGCACTTGAGGAAATACGCAAGTTCCGGGTGGTACAGCGTGCGGACCGACGAGGTGGGCCGCAGTGCATCGCCTAATGGGCCGACCGGCGTAATCAGGCCGCGTGCCTGCAAGCTGCGCAGCAAGGGGGCGTCGAGCAGCCGCTGCGCTTCCCAGGGGTGGCAGGGATAGAGATCGTCGCTGCCGCTGAGCTGCTTTAATGTCGCGCGCACGTCGCGTCCCTGGATGCGCAGCAGGCGCGGGTCGATGCGGAACCAGAACAGCTGGAACGACGCGCGCGCTTCCGGTGCGCAGGCCAGCACCTGATCCAGATCCACACCCTCGCGGCTCTTGGGCGTCGGGTGCAGTGCATGCCCCCACAGCATCGATTGTTCGGCGTCGATCATCGCCTCGCCGGTAGCGGCGGCGACCTGGGCCTGGCGCAATAACGCAGCGGTGACGGCCGCGCTATTGGCGCTTTGCGCCAGCAGCTCCGGGTTGATGTCCTGCGCGCTGCCCAGGGCCTGCAACAGGCAGCGTGCCAGCGTTTGCGCATCCAGACTATGCCACGGCTTGCCGGCGCTCTTGAGAAACGGCGCAGAGGCGAACCGGCAGCGGCCCAGGCGATCGGCAAAGGCGATGCGCACGCACAGCGTCCCGACCTCGCCCAGATCGATGCGCAGCCAGCGTTGTTCGGCCACGCGCGGGCCGGGTCGATCCAGCCCGCGATAGTCGAACTGCACCGCACGCTGCGGAATCGCGAATTCGCGCAGATAGCAGTTCAACCAGCAGCTGCAGGCCTGCGCGTCGGCCATGCTGTCGTACCAGGGGTCATGCATCGTGTGCGGCGACATCGGCAGTTCTCCTCGAAGGAAAGCGCACCAGAACGGTGAGCGCAGCAACGGTCGCGGCCAGTGCCGCAGCCAGGAAAGGGGTAGCGGGGCCGGACGCCTGTGCCAGTGCGCCGGCAGCGGCACCGGCGAACACGCCGGCCCATTTGCCACAGGCATCGAAGCGACCGAACAGGCGCCCGGCGCCATGCCCGCTGGCAATGTGCGCCAGGCTGCGGTTGAGCCCACGCAGCCCGAACAACATGCCGAAGCCAAACAACAGCCGCGCTGCCGCCAATGTGACGGCATCGTGCAACAGCGCCTGCCACACGCAGGCCACCGCAAACAACGCCAGGCCCGGCACCAGCCACGCCTCGCTATCACCGCGTCGCCACCAGGGCAGCACCACCAGATAGACCAGATGCGGCAGGCTGTAGAGCAAACCGGCAAGCGCATCGTGGCCGGCGCCGCGCGCAAGCGCATACGGAATGAAATACGGGAATGTCACCACCATCGCGAAGCAGAACAAGAACTGTGCGAGCAGCAGGGCTAGCCACAACGGCGCGGCATGGGTGCGCGGCGATGCAGGCGATGGAGCTGCGTGCCCGGAAGACGTAGCAGCCTTGCCGGCAGTGTGTTCTCGCGCAGCAGGCCGATCGGCCGGCAGTCGCCACGTCAACGCAAACGCCATCAATGGCAGCAACGCCAGTGCGCGATACAGCGATTGCGCAGGACCCAGCGCCAGTGCCACGCCCAGCAGTGCCGGTGCGCTCACCATGGCAAGGCGGGCCGAATACTGTGTCCAGTCCAATGCACGCGCCAACGGGCCGGCCTGCGGCTGGCTGGCCAGATACGCATTGGCCGCCGCCAGCGAGCCGCCACAGGTGCCTTGTACGAGCAGGCCGATCACCAGCCAGGTCAGCGACGGCGCGAAGCCGGCAATCGCAAAGCCCAGCGCCAGGCCCAGTTGTGCGCGCAGCAGCGAACGTTTGCGTCCATGGCGGTCCGCCCAACGCCCCCAGCTGCTTGCCGTCAGTGCGGTGCAGAGCGTGGGCAAGACATACAGCACGCCGCTCCAGCCCACCGCGGCCGAGGGTGCAAGTTCGGCCAACACCTGCGGCAGAAACAGCGGCATGCCCAACGCCGTGAATGCCGCCAGATAATGCGCAGCCAGCACCGGACCCAGGATGCGCCTCATCGCGGCACGCCCGCTTGCCTGCGCGGCGGTTGTCGCGTATCCGCGAACGCATCGCCGAATGGATTGGGCGCGCTGTCGCCGTAGAACTTGTTGATGTCGGTGGCGCCGGTGAGGTGCTTGCTGAGCAGGCTGCCGGCGCTGAGCAGGTATTTCACCGGCAGCCGTGGCGCGGCCAACAGCCGGCGCGCAGGGCCGGTATCGATGCCATCGGCGTCCAGTTGCGCCAGCGTCGCAACGAACTGGTCCTGCAGCTGCGCGTATAACGGTGCGCGCAATGCGGGTTGCCATTCGGCCAGGCCTTCCAGCACCGCCTGCAGATCCAGCTGCAGCACGATCGTGCAGAACATCTGCGCCAATGCCTGTGGATCGTCCACCGCAATACGCGCATCCTGCAGCGGGCCCATTGCATCCGGCTCCGGCAGCGCCGCGCGCAACTGCGGCAGCGCAATCCGCGCAGCGTCGTTGTCCTTCATCAACAGGCGCGTGGCTTGGCCATCGGCATACACCAGCACGCTGTTTTGCTGATTGGCTTCCAGTGCAATGCCATAACGCAGCCACAGGCGCAGATGTACGGCAAGCAGCAGTTCGGTGTAGTCGCGCCACCAATGCAGCAGGTCGCCATGCGCAAAACGCTCGGCAAGATGGATCGCCATCGGGCGGCCATCGGGCATGGGCGCGCATAGCGCAGCCACCGGGACCAGCGTGGCATCGTCCAGCGCTGGGTAGCGCCGCACCAGATAGGCCAGATGCCGCGTCTGCCCGACATGCCCGCCGTGCGACTCGTCGACGAATACGCAGCGGCCTTGCAGCGCAGGATCCAGCGCATCGATGCGCCGCAACGCGCGCTCCATCCAGTGCCCGTCATACAGCGTGGACGGCTTGATCAAACGCAGGTTGAGGGCGCCCAGCGTGCGCATCGGAATGGGCAATTTGAGATGCAGGTGTGGATGCCGCAGCGGCACCAGCGTGCGCACCGACAGCGTGGGGCGCACGTCCAGCCAGGCGTTGGGCGCTCGCAGCACGTTCTCGGGCAGTGCGAAGCCCTCCTGCTCCAGGCGCTCCCACACAAGCGGATGCACCGGCCAGGGCAGATGCGTGGCGGCCATCTCGGGCGGCAGGCCCAGGCTGGCGAAATCCGGCCACAGCTCGGCCGGCGGGGCGCTGGTGCCTTGCGCCAACGCCTGCGGAACCGCCAGCCAACGCAGCGCGAAGGTCGGCGCGAATTCCGGCGCGTAGTGGCGCAGCTCGGCCGCATCCAGCCCGGCCTTGGCGCGCGCGGTGGGATAGAACGGATGGTCGCGGTAGCTGGCCAGTTGGTCGCAGCGGTAGGCGCGCTCGGCGGCATCGCGGTGATGCAGCGCAGTGCGCAACGCCGGTGCCTGCGCGTGGTAGGCCTGCCGCGCCAGCCCGCGGTGCGCGGCGGCGCAGTCGGCTTCGTCGGCGTAGGCGCGATGCAGCTGTTGCGTTTCGCTGTCGAGTTCTGCGCTCAGGCGGTGCAGCCAGGCATGCGCGCCACGTTCGACATGCACGCCGTCGTCGCTGCGCACAATCCAGCTGTCGCCGCAGGCACCGATGTCCTGCAGCACGCCTTGACGATGGATCGGCAGCCACATCGTGCCGCCGGGCAGGTGAGCGATGCGCCACCAGCCGTGCACCGGGCTGGGGTCGGTCCACTGCGCCAGCACCTGCGCATCCGGCACCGCCGCACTGCCGCGGGTTGCAATTCCACGCAGGTCTTCGCGCAGGCAGGCATCGATGATGCGGGTGGCGATGTAGCGTTGGTCGGCCATGCTGCTCATGCGCGCAGTTCCGCGCCGTCGATGCGCCACTGCAGGCCCGCTTCGGCCTGCACCACTGCGTGTTGCAGTGTCTGCGCATCGCGTGCCAACGCACTCAGCACGCCCAGGTAATCCTTGTTGGAATGGCTCAGGCGGATGCGCTCGCCCGGTGCGCGCATCCGCCGGTACTGCACGTCGCTGTGCGCATCGCGCTGGCGGCGGTCTTCGCTGGCGGCGACCAATTCGCCGTCGTGTTCGGCCACGTAGTAGCGCAGCAAAGCATGCGCATGGGCACTGCGGAGCTGTGGCAACGGCAGGCCCAGATGCGGTGCCAGCGCCGCGTTGAACCATTGCTTGGAAAACATCTCGTCGAGCAGGAATTCGCGCCGATCGCCGATGCTGCGGTAATTGATTTCCACCAGCACCGGGCCATCGGCGGTGAGGATGAATTCGCTATGGCACAGCCCGAAGCCGACACCGAACGCGCGCAGCTGTTGCAGCGCCTGCGCGATCACCGGCGTGTCCACGTTGGCATCCCACTGCGCTTCGCATTCGACGAAATGCGGCGGCGGCGACAATCGCACCTTGAAGCCGCCGATGGCTTGCAGGTGCTTGCCATCGCCCAGCGTTTCCAGCGTAAACAGCGCACCTTCCAGCATGCTTTCCAACAGCACGGTGCGCTGCGGATGGCGCTGCCATCCATCGTCCAGGTACGCCTGCAATTGCGCTGCATCGGTGCAGCAGCGCACATCCAGGCTCGCCACGCCCTCGCGGGGCTTGGCCACCACAGGCCATGGAATCTGGGCCGGCAACGCCGCGCCCGGCGCCAGCGTGCAAAACCACGGGCAGGGCAGTCCACGCGCACGCAAGCGTTGGCGCATCGCAGCCTTGTTCTTGGCGGCGTAGCACACCTGCCAGTCCTTGCCCGGCAGGCCAAGCGCTGCGGCCACCAGCGCGGCGCTGGTCTGCAGATGGTCGCTATTGCTGAACACCGCGCGCGGGGTGATGTCTGCATCGTGCAGTACGTCGAGGACGCCGAGCGGATTGAACACATCGCATTCGATCACCCGCTGCGGTGCATGGGCGGGATGCTCGCGGAAATAGGCCAGGTGATCGAGCCGGTGGTCGGTCAGCAACCATACGGGCAGGCCCAGCGCGCGCGCGGCGGGCAGGAAACCTTCGGTGATGGCCGGATGGCAGACATGGGTGAGGATCACCAACGGTGCAGCGGATGTCGCAGTCATGGCAGCTCTCGTTCGACAGGACGGTGGGGGAAACCGGTACTGAACGGGCTGCCTGGCGCCATGGCGGCGTTGGGTGGCCTGCGATACGTCGATCGCATGCCGCGTGCTGCGGCAATGATGCGTGCCTCATGCACGCCGTGTTGTCTTGGCGGCTGTCAGTACGACCGCCGTCGCTTCGCGCGCAACCTACGCCTGTGTGCGTCGGTCGTGTGCAGCGCTTGCCAGGTGATGCAGGTTCAAAACGTGTACTCCAGTCCGGCAGTGACGGTGCGCGCAGGCGCGGCCTGACGCCCCCAGGGGCTGGTGTCCACGCCACGGAACCAGTATTGCCGGTCGAACAGGTTGTTGATCGCCAACGATGCGCTGAACTTCTGTCCATCGCGTTCGAACAAGGTATGGCTCACTTGCGTGTTCCACACCATGTAGGCCGGCAACTGACCCACCGAAGCGATGGCATTCTCCTGCACGGTGTTGGCAGCGTCGCTGAAGGCCTTGCTGAAGTAATAGCCGGAAAGCGCGACAGTGGTGTGACCAAGCGCGTAAGTGCCGCCCAGCGTGATCTGGTTGCGCGAGGTGTAAGGCACGCGCAAGCCGCGGAATGCACCCGATTCCTGGCTGGCATCCAGATAGGCATAACTGGCGTTGAGGGTGAGCGCACGCAGTTGCTCCGGGCTCCATTGCAGTTCCAGCTCGCCACCTTGATGGCGGGTCTTGCCGAGATTGCGGAACACGCGCGTGGTGTTGTCGAGCTGAATCTGCTGATCGAAATCGATGAGGTAGCCGCCCAGCTGGACACGTGTCCGCTCGTTGGGCTGATAGCGCGCGCCCGCCTCGTAATTCCATGCCAGTTCGGCATCCAGGTTGTTGCCGAAGATGATCTGGGTGACCTGCGGCGCACGCATCGAACGCTGCCCGTCGGCGTAGAAAAACCATTGCTCGTTTGCCTGGAAGCCCAACGTCAGCCCCGGCAGGACATCGCGCGTCTGGTTGAGCGTGCTGACGCCGGTGGCGCGATTGAAATAGCGCGAATCCAGGCGTTCGTAGCGCAGGCCCGGCGTAATCGTCACGCGCTCGCCCGGCAGGGTGATGGCGTTGCTGAGGTATGCGGCCAACGCGCGGTCTTCGAACCGCCAATCGCGCACGGTGGTGAACAGCCCGTCGCGCAGACGCAGATTGCCCACCAGAAAATCGATGTCCTCGCGCACTGCACGCACCCCGGCAGTCCACTGCTGACGCACGCCACCGGCATCGCCCATGCTCCAGCTCAGCCGTGGCTCGCTGCCGACCACGCGGAAATCGCGCGGTGCGGTCTGGCGCAGTTGCGGCGGCAGGTCCGAGCGCCACGTTTCGGTGGAGGCCTGGCGCATGCCGACAATGAAATTGCGACTGCTGCGTGCACTGAAGTTGCTCCAATCCAGGCGCACCTCCTGCATCGGACCCCAATCGCCCAGCAGCTGTTCGTAGCTCAGCGACGCACGTGTGGTGCGGCCGTTGAAGCTGTCCAGCGGGCGGGTGGACTGGCGCGGGTCGCGCCGGTAATCGTCCGGACTGAGGGCACCGGCCAGGTCCATGTCGACCAGATAACGCTGCACGCTGGCCTTGAGCAGCTTGGTGTCGTCCAGCCACCATTCGGCACGGACGCGCAGATTGCTGATGTCGGTGTCGCTATGCGCGCGCCAGTACTCGCCATAGGTGCGATTGGCATCGACCTGCATCCCGAAGTTATCGGTGAGATATCCGCCGCTGCTGAGCGCACTGTCCTGCAGGAACCGGCCCTGGCCGCCGGCAGTGACCTTGTGCGCCAGCGTGGTGCTCCACGCGCTCGGGATCTCCTTGCTGACCAGGTTGATCACCCCGCCCACGTTGTTCGGCCCGTACTGCACCGCCGCGCCGCCGCGCACGATGTCGATGCGGTCGATCTGGCTCAGTCCTACCGGAAACAGCGACAGGCTGGTCTGCCCATACGGGGCCAACGCCAATGGAATGCCGTCTTCGAGCACCTGCACGCGACCGCTGCGGCTTTCGTACAGACCGCGCAGCATCAGCTGCGGCAGTGCGCCGGTGCCGGTTTCGTCGAAGATCTTGATGCCGGGCACGCGCTGCAATGCATCGTCCAGAGAACGGTTGCCGCCATTGCGCAACTGCTCGCGGTCGATCACCTGGCGGCTGCCGGCATAACGCTGCACATCGTCGGGTTTGGAGCGACCGAGCAGGCTGCCTTGCACCTGGATCGCATCCAGTGCACGAATCGGCGTGCCGCCACCGCTGGCATCAAGCGCATCGGTCGTCGGCGTATCGCTTGCGCGCGCCAGCTGCGGGAGCGTCAGCGTGCTCGCCGCGATAGCGATGGCCAGGGCGTGGAAACGGAACGTCGACATCTACGGCGTGCTCCTGCAGGCGGGAGGTGATTGGGGGACGGCAAGGCTGGCCAAATGGCCGCGCAGGGCGCGTTGGATCAGCGCGCGGTCTTCGCCGGCCAGCAGCCAGCGCAGCTCCGGCTGCTGCAGCCAGTGCGCACGCTGCGCGTCAGTGCGCGGGTTGGGGCAGAACGGGACGTTTGCAGCAAGACACTGCGCATGCAGTTGCAGCAGCAATTCCCACACCTGCGGATGAGTGGGCTGCGGGCCCAGACCCAGATCCAGCGCAAGATCCAGCGCACCTTCCATCACCAGGGCCACGCCTGGGATGGCAAGAATCTCCGGCAGGGCAGCCACGCCGGCGGCGCTTTCGATCATCGGCACGATACGGGTGTTCGCATTGGCATGCGCAATGTAGGTGGGCAGATCGACATTGCCAAAGCCGGTGACACGGCCGCCGGTGATGCCGCGCCGGCCCAGCGGCGGGAAGCGCGCCGCGGCGATGGCGTTGCCGATCTGCGCCGCAGACTCGGTACGCGGAACCACGATTCCGCGCGCGCCGGCATCCAGCACGCGGCCAATCAGTTTTTCGTCCACCTCCGGCACGCGCACCCAGGCCTCGCAGCCCGACAACTCGCAGGCGCGGATGGCATGTTCCAGCGTGTCGGGCGCGTGCAGCACATGCTCCAGATCGAGCACCACGAAGCCATAGCCGATGCGGCCCAGCAATTCGCAGAGCTGCACGCTTGGCAATGCGTTGAGGATGCCGACTGCAATCGCCATGGAAGAGGCCGCCGAGGAAACGGGCGCTCATCCTGCACTTGATGGGAATGATTATCAAGTGTGTCTAGCGGTCTTTTTGGGTAACCACTGCGGCGTGATTCCGATGGGTTAGCTTGGAGCCTGTAGACAGTCATCCCCCACACCCGGATCGTTGCTGCGCACTTGGAACTGTTCAACAGCACGTGTCTTACGCCGAACCCAATGTTGTTGCTGCCCAGGAAACGCCGTAGCCTTGAGGAAACAAGGCGTTTATCGGCCAACCACTATGTACCGCACTTCAGCCGCGCTGCTATACATCTCTCTGACGATTTCGCTGTGCGCGTGCGGAGCAAAGGAGACCACGATGCAATCGAGGGACGCGCAGGCGCGCGACGAAGACGGCGATCCGATCTATCGGAAGAACCAGCATCCGAAGCAGGCCTATAGGGTGACCATGACCATTGAGAATGCGCCGGGGCCGTTTGGGGCTGCGTCAGCTAAAGCGTTTTACGACATGAAGGATCGTGATCAGTGCGCGCCATTCGATGCTTCATTGGGGATGTCGACAAAGCCAAAAGAACACGCGATACCTGTTGCTTTTCAGAAGATCAACGATACGGTTTTCACGGCGATGATTTATATGGATGGCATGGTCGATGCTGACTACTACGGCAAGGGCGTCTGCCACTGGGAATTTGGAGGTTTCGGTGTTTCCCTGAAGGCGACAGGTGGCAGGGCGGAAACAGCTTTCTCGCCTAGTCTAGAAAAAAAATACTTTGACGAACTTAAGCAAAAAACAACTTTTTTTTGGTCAGGGGGGTATCCCAGGAGTAATTTGGAAGACTATGTCGATTTTGGCGAAGAGTCTGCTGACAAATACGCAGAGCCAAATCGAAGTAACTTATTTCGTATAAATCTCAAGGCGGAAAGGGCGGCCCCATGAGTCTCACCAGCCAGCAGTACGCCGCACTGACCCGCGATGGCTACGACAAGCCTGAAGATACCGGAGAGCGAAGCGCTGTTGTAAATATCGGCGGTCTACCTGTCCGACGTTTGCAATACGTGGACAAGCCGTCAGGCTACCAAGGCGTCATCTACGAGAGAGCCGATACCAGGGAAATAGTGGTTGTCCACCGAGGAAGCGAGTTTGATCGCCAGCCCTTACTGGACGGTGCACTGGCCGACGGTGGGATGGTCGCGACTCGCCACAATGCGCAGGTAGCAGACGCCATCACGTTTACGCAGCGCGCCTTGAAATATGCAGAGCAAAAGCATCTCAGTACCGGTCTACCAATCCCCGATGTGACGGTTGCTGGCCACTCGCTCGGTGGCAATTTGGCACAAGTCACTGCGCATCACTTCGGCCTTAAGGGGCAGACCTTCGACGCCTACGGCGCGGTCAGTCTGGATCGGCGGATTCCGGAAGGCGGCAGCGATGTGATCAATCACGTTATGGCCGGCGATGCAGTCAGCGCCGCAAGCCGCCATTACGGCCAAGTCAAGGTCTATGCCATACCGCAGGAAATTGCTGTCCTAAAGGCCGCGGACTACGTCAACGACCGCAGTGCGCTGGACGCGCGTGATCCGCTTTCGGCGGCTGTCAGGTTGGGTGAATCGCATCGCATGCATAACTTCCTGCCAGTCGATGGGGCCGGCAAAGCGGATACCTCCGTCTTGGAAGACCCTTCAACGCAGCAGCTCGCTCGGCGGTACGCGCCGATGATCGAGAAGTATCGCGGCGACATCGAGACGCTACGGTCCGGCTTGACGGTGTACTCGCGTGGAATCCCTGGGCTGGCCCGCGATGGGGTCGATCACCTGCGCGGTCCGTTGGAACCGGGAACAGGACGTCGAGAGATGGATGCGCCGACCTGGCAACAGCAGATGCAGCAATTCCAGCATGACCGCGAGCGCAGCCATGTGCCGCAGGCGTGGCAGGTGCCGCTCAAGGGAGAGGCGCAGGGAGCGCATGATGCGCGTGCGATGTCGCCGACTCACAGCGGAAATATGCCCTCGTTGAAGGACGACCCAAGCGCATTTCTCGATCGCATGTTGGCCGCCGCACAGAGCGGCGACCGTGATCAGTTCCGTCAGATGACGCAGAGCCTTGCCAATGAGCCGCATGGCCGCGCATTGCACGCCGAGGCCGTCGAGACGGTGAACCAGCAGGAACAGCAGGCGGCCCGGCAGGCGATGCAGGCACAGCGGCAACAGGCCGAGTCGCAGCAGCAAGAGACCATGCGCATCGGCGCACGCAGCCTGTAGTCGTCATCACCAGGAAGACTGGAGGCACGATGGACGTACAAGACCCGATGGCGCTGGTCAGCAAAGCCGCCATGCTGATGGAACAGTTCGAGCGTCGATGCGCCGAACTGGAACAACTTCAACGCCGCCTTGCCCAGCAGTTGGAGCAAGTCGCCCAGTCGTTGCCAAACGTGGTCACCCGTTCGGCCGAGCAGACGCTGCAGCGCGTACCCGACACCTTGATTCGGAGCATTCAGCAGGGCTTGGATCAACCTGTCGCCGGTTTCGAAAAGCGGCTGCAGCAGGCCGGTGGTTTGATCGGGGAAGGCGCGCAATCATTGTCCGATCAGCTCAAGCGCATCGAGCGCGGGCAGCGCCTGCTGCTGTGGAAAGGCGCTGCGGTTGTCCTGGGAGGTCTACTGCTGTTGTTGGGCGGCGGTGGGTGGTTGTTGACCCAATATCGTCAGGAAATACGTGACAATCGGTTGCGTGCCGAGTTGCTGCGCGCTTACAACGGCGCCGACGTAATGCTTTGCGGCGACCGTTTATGCGCGAACGTGGACACCAAGGGCGCTGCGTACGGCGATCGTCGTCAGTACCGACCGGTCAAGCCACGCTGATGTTGATAGCGGCTGTCGTGTGTCTTGGTGACGGCCGCGTGGCGATGCAATCGGCAGTAGCTACCCCATAGTGAGTCCATTGGGTAATGTGCGTCGTCTTGGCGCTGAGCACTGGGGGCATCGAACCAGCAACTGTCACGACGCCGGCACGTTCAACGCGCGGTACGGCGGGGTGGACATCACCATTTCGGCCAGCGAATAGGCCAGTTCGCGCTCGGCCAGTACCGCGCCGTCGGCGCCGTGTTCGAGCAGGTGCTTGACCTCGGCGTCGCTGTGGGCGCGCGCCAGCAGTGTCAGCGAGGGGTTGATGGCGCGCAGCTTGGCCAGTGCTTCGCCGGCTTCCAGCGGCTGCGGAATGGCCAGGATTGCGATCTTGGCATGCTCCGGGCGTGCCTCGGCCAGCACGCGGTCGGCCGCTGCGCTGCCCCGGATGCCGGGAATACCAGCCGCATGGGCCTTGGCGACGTGGTCGCCGTTGTCGTCGATCACCAGCACCGGCACGCCGCGGCTGCGCAGCAATTGCGCCAGCGAACTGCCGACGCGGCCGTAGCCGATCACGATGGCATGCCCATCGGCCGGCAATGGCGGGCCAGGCGGTAGTTCCGGTTCCACGGCGGCGGGCGCGTCCTGCGCCTGCTTGGCCTGCCAGCGGTCCAGCCACGAGAACAGGAACGGGTTGGCCACGATCGACAGTAGCGCGCCGGCCAGGATCAGGTCGCGCCCGGTTTCCGGCAGGATCGCCAGTTGCACGCCCAGGCCGGCCAGGATGAAGGAAAACTCGCCAATCTGCGCCAGACTGGTGGAAATGGTGAGCGCCGTGCCGGTGGGGTGGCCGAACGCGCGCACGATCAAAAATGCCGCCAGCGACTTGCCCACGGTAATGGTCAGAAAGGTCGCCAGAACCTGCCACGGGTGCGCGATCAGGATCATCGGGTCGAACAACATGCCCACCGAGACAAAGAACAACACCGCAAACGCATCGCGCAACGGCAGCGAATCGTTGGCGGCCTTATGGCTGAGTTCCGATTCCTTGAGCAGCATGCCGGCGAAGAACGCGCCGAGCGCGAACGACACACCAAACAACGTGGCCGACACGAATGCCACGCCCAGCGCGATACCGAGCACGGCCAGGGTGAACAGTTCGCGCGAGCCGGTTGCCGCCACTTTTTCCAACGACCAGGGGATCACGCGCCGGCCGATCACCAGCATCGCTGCGACGAACGCCACCATCTTTAGCAAGGTCACGCCCAGCGCGGCCAGCAGCGAGGGCGATTGCGCATCGTGCGTCGTGGCTGGTGCGCCGCTACCGAGCACATCCGCCAGCGCCGGGAGCAACACCAATGCCAGCACCATCACCAGGTCTTCGACAATCAGCCAGCCCACCGCGATGCGGCCGCGCTGGGTGTCCAGCAAACGGCGTTCTTCCAGCGCACGCAACAGCACCACCGTACTGGCCACCGACAGCGCCAGGCCGAACACCAAGCCGTGAATCAGCGACCAGCCCATGCTCCACGCCAGCGCCCAGCCGAGCAGGGTGGCGACCACGATCTGCGCCAATGCGCCAGGCACCGCGATCCACTTCACTTCCATCAAATCGTCGAGCGAAAAATGCAGCCCCACGCCGAACATCAGCAACATCACACCCAGTTCGGACAGCTGGTTGGCGATGGTCTGGTCGGCCACGAATCCCGGCGTAAACGGCCCTACGCACACGCCGGCCAGCAGGTAGCCGACCAACGGCGAGAGCTTCACCTTCTGCGCGAGCGTGCCAAGGATGAAGGCGACCGCGAGGCCGACGGCGATGATGTCGATGAGGCTGGTGTCGTGATGCATTCCAATCCGTTGTGAGAGTGTCCGGGAGATCGTCGAGCCAGCCAACGGCACTGCGCCGGGCGTCGCCTGCGGGCATTGCGTGGTCATGGCTGGAGTCCGGCAGGGGGAACTGGACCGCAAGACAGGTCCGGTTGGCCGGACGCCCATAGTACACAGCGCATGATTAACGCGATGCGACACGCAGCGCATGCGTGCAGACAGATGCATGCGTCAGGTGGCGCGTAAACCGCTGTCGCCTGCGCCTGCGCCTGCGAGCTGAGACGCACGGCGCAAGTCCGGCATGCCGAGTCAACATTGACGACACCGCTTCGCGCTTGCGCAAGGCCGGGGCGCGACGCATACAGATAATCCGGGCATTCCGTGGAGCACCTGCGTCCTTGGGCAGGTGTACGCATGCATCGCCCCTATTTCGGGGGAGATGCCACATGAGCCAGGCCATGCATCTCAGCGATTTGGCAACACCCCAGTTCCGCCACGATCCCTATCCGACATACGCACGCCTGCGCGAAGAAGGCCCACTGGTGCAGGTGGCGGACGGGCGGCTGATGTCCGGCCGCTACGCCGTGGTCGATCGCCTGCTCAGCGACCGTCGGGTCGGTCGCGACTATCTGCAAAGCATTCGTCTGCGTTACGGCGAGGCGGCGGTGCACCTGCCGCTGTTCCAGGGTATGAGCCGCATGTTCCTGCTGCTCAATCCGCCGCTGCACACGCAGTTGCGCGGACTGATGACGCAGGCCTTCGGTGCGCGGCAGATGGAGTCCATGCGTGAGGTAGCCAGCGATACCGCCGCCGGGTTGATCGACGCTTTCCAGGCCAACGGCCACTGCGATCTGCTGGCCGAGTTCGCGTTCCCGCTGCCGATCGCCATCATCTGCCGGATGCTGGATATCGATGCAGCCGATGTCACCGCGCTGAGTCACGCGACCAGCGCGCTGGCGAAAGTCTTCGATCCGATGATGACGGCGGAAGAACTGCAGGCCACCAGCGTTGCGTACGACCAGCTGGCAACATACTTCCACGGCGTGATCGCGCAACGTCGCAGCGCTGGCGGCGACGATCTGATCGCGCGCTTCATCCAGGCCGAGGACAACGGCCGCCGCCTGAGCGAGGAGGAGATCGTCTCCAACGTGATCCTGCTGTTCTTTGCCGGCCACGAAACCACCTCCAACATGATCTGCAATGCGCTGGTCGCGCTGCATCGGCATCCGCAGCAATTGCGCCTGCTGCAGGAAACCCCGGGCCTGCTGCCCAATGCAGTGCTCGAATGCATGCGCTACGACAGCTCGGTGCAGATGGCCACGCGCACCGCCTTGCAGGATTTCCAGATCGAGGGCGTGGCGGTTCCCCGGGGCGCCATGCTGTATCTGATGCTGGGCGCGGCCAATCACGACACGCTGCAGTTCACCGACCCGCAGGTGCTGGATATCCGCCGCCAGCAGGGCCGCGCGCTGTCGCTCGGTGGTGGTATCCACCACTGCCTGGGCAACCGGCTGGCCATGATCGAAGTGGAAGCCGCGCTGGCCTGCCTGCTTGCGCGTCTGCCGGCGCTTCGGTTGGAGCAGCTGGACACGCTGAGCTGGAACGACCGCGCCAACCTGCGCGGTGTCGACACGCTGCTCGCCTCCTGGTGAGCAGCGGCCAGGCAGTGCAGTGACGTGACCAGCCGGGACGGCATCGCAGCGGCAATCACTGCGCTGGCGATCGTCGCGGCAGATGACGCACGGCCGCGGCACCCGAATCGAGATGCCCACAACGACAAACACCGCCGATCACGCGGCGGTGTTTGCGGATACACATGCGCGGATCGGCAGGTTCGCTCGAGCCGGCCGATCAGAAGCGGTATGTCACCCGGCCGTACCAGTAGCGACCGTTGAAGCCGAACGGCGACAACGAGGAATACTGCAGACCGCTGGCGCGATCGTCGTAGCCGGTGGTCAGCTGTGCCTTGGTCGGATACTGGTTGGTGACGTTGTCGGCACCCACGGTGAAGGTCAGCGCCTGCCAGGTGTAGTTGGCCGCCAGATTGAGGATCCAGCGCGCCGAATAGGTCTGGTCCTGGCTGCCGTCGGCCGGATCGCCGATGCGCTTGATCGCGCCATAGCGGGTGGCATTGCCGTTGAGCGAGAAGCCGCCCAAGGTCCAGTCCGCTGCCAGCATGTACTTGGTGCGTGGCGTGGATTCGGTCAACAGGCCCTGGCTGGCACGTCCGAAGTTCGGATTGGACAGCTCCAGGATCTTGGTCTTGTTGTAATTGGCGCTGGCGCTCAGGTTGAGGCTGCCGCCGGCACCGAGATCGGCCCGATAGCTGTTCACCCAGTCGACGCCGCGCGTGCGGCTGGTGGCGCCGTTGACGAAGAATTGCACCGCACCCACCTGGCCGATCGGCTGGGCGAGCTGGATCTGGTCCGAATACAGGATCTGGTCCCAGATGCGGATCTGGTACACGTCCAGCGTCGAGGTGAAGTTGGCGGTCGGCTGCCAGACGCTGCCGATCCCGTAGTTGGTGGACTTTTCCGGGCTCAGCGGACGCGCGCCCAGCTGCACGGCGATCGTGTCGGAAGTGCGATAGGTGCCGACCTGGATCAGCTGCCCGTCCTGCGGCAGGGTCACCACCGAGGCGTAGTTCTGCTGCGCCAGCGAGGGCGCACGGAAGCCGTTGGAAACCGTGGCACGCATGGAGAACGTATCGGTGAATGCATAGCGTGCCGACAGCTTGCCCGAGCGGGTGGAACCGGCATCGCTGTAGTTCTCGTAACGCCCGGCGATGCCACCGGACAGCTTGTCGGTCAGGTCCGCTTCCAGCGCTGCGTAGGCCGCGTTGCTGTGACGGCCGAACTTGCCCGCTACCGAGGGCTCCAGACCGGAGAACACCTGCGCACCGCCGGGGTACGGGGTTCCGGTCTCCGGGTTGATGGTGTCGGGGTCGAAGAAATACGACGCCGGCGAGCCGGCGACGATCTCGTAGCGGTCCTGGCGATGTTCCACACCGAAGGCCAGATTGACCGGATAGGCCAGGCCCCAATCGAAGGACTTGTTGAAGTCGGCGTTGAGCGTGCCTTGTTCGGTTTCGAAACCACCGGAATTGAAGTTCGTCGGCGAGCTGCCCGTGCTCCAGTACAGATTGGTGTTGATGCTGTTGAGGATGTTGAAGGTCATGTCGTTCTTGCCATAGGTGGCCGACACGTCCCAATGCCAGTCGCTGGCCGTGGTGCCCTTGACGCCGAGCACCGCCGAGCGGTCGTTGATCGGGTTGTAGATCTGCGGCAGGAAGCCGTTGGGATACACCGCCTGCACGTTGCGGTCGGTGTTGTCGTAGGCACGGTAGTAGCCGTTGGAGGTCACTTCGCGGCGGCTGAGGCTCAGATGGCCATACAGCTCGACGTTGGGCGTGAAGTCATAACCGAACGCGACCAGGCCCTGGTAGAACCTGGCATCCGGATCGCCATGGCGCTGGTAGGGCACGCCGCTGGGATTGGCGGCGCCGGCAAGCGTGGTGGCGCGATTGGTGTTCTCGCTGCGGTTGGTGTCCATCGAATTCTGGTAATTCCACGACAGCCGCACCCAGCCAGGCGCGGTGTCGCCGCTGGTGGCGCCGAACGGCAGGCCGACCGAGCCGTCGACGCCGTTCTGTGCGCCGTCGCCCTTGTCCATGATGCCGCCATTGACCGAAATGGTGTTGCTGCCGGCCGCGGCGCCATGCTTGAGCACGATGTTGACCACGCCGGCGATCGCGTCGGAGCCGTATTGCGCCGACGCGCCATCGCGCAGCACCTCGATGCGGGCGATCGCCGACATCGGCAGCGAGTTGAGATCGGCCGGCGCTGAACCACGACCGACATAGGGGTTGTAGTTCACCAGCGAGGAGGTGTGATAGCGCTTGCCGTCGACCAGCACCAGCACGTTGTCCGGCGACAGCCCGCGCAGCGTGGCGGGACGGGCGGCGTCGTTGCCGTCGGCGATGGCCGGGCGCGGGAAGTTCAGCGACGGCAACAGCTTGCCGAGCGCGGTGGCGACATCGGTGGCGCCGGTGGCCTGCAGGGACTCCTCGGAGATGATGTCGATCGGCGATTCGGATTCGGCCACGGTCCTGTCGCTGACGCGCGTACCGGTGACGATCAGGGTGTCGAGGGTTTTCTGCGGCTGGGTCGATTGCGACTGCGCACTGGCAGCGAAGGAACAGACGGTGAGTGCGACTGAAATCGCCAGCGAGAGTGCGTTGGAGTTGTGCATGGGAGTCAAGGCTCGAAAGGAGTGATGGACGTAGCGACGAAGCACCGTAAATACCGGGGGAATGCAACTGCGAACGGGTAATCGGCCATGCCTGCGCGCCGCATGCGTCCGCAGGACGGAGCAGTGCGCACGAGTGCAGCAACCGGCAATGCGCGGTGTGGCGCCTTGCGCGCTTTGCTGCGCGCATCCTTGCTGAAGCGGTGCAACGTGCAGCGGAAAGCGTCTAACCTGGCCACCTCATGTGTGCGAGGGTGGCCAGGGACGGTGACGTCGGCGACACGTCAGACATGCAGTGCCGCGCGACTCAAATGCCGGCCGTGACCGACCGGCATTTGGGAGTTACCACTTGTAGTTCACGTTTGCATAGACCAGCGCGCCGTTGAAACCGAACGGCGAGGCGCTGCTGTAGGGCAGGTAGGTGCGCGTGCCCAAGCCGGCTTGCTGGCGGTCAGGATATTCGTTGAGCACGTTGTCGCCACCGATGGTGAAATTCCACGCGCCCAACTTGTAGGACGCGGCCAGATCCAGCGTCCACTTGGCCGCGTAGGTCTGGTCGCTGCCGGCGTTGGTGCCGAACGTACTGAACTCGCCCCAGCGCGTGGCGGTGCCGGTGAACGACCAGTTGCCCGGCGACCAGGTCCCGCCAAGGAAGAACTTGTCGCGCGGCGTGCCTTCGGTGATACGGCCGATTTCGGCGCGACCGATGCGCACCGCACTCGGATCGATCGCCATCAGCGCTGCCGGGTTATCGGCGATGCGTTTGATTTCGGTCTTGTTGTAGTTGTAGCCGGAGGTCAGCTCTGCGCTGCCGCCATCCAGGTTCCAGCGATAGGTGCCGACCGCATCGACGCCTTGCGTCTTGGTGTCTACCGCATTGGTGAAGTAACGCCCGCCACCGATGCCCGGGAAACCATTGGCCTGCAGGTAGTTGCGGACCGCAGTCGAGGTGAGGTTTTCAGACAGCACGATGCGGTCGTCGATATCGATGCGATACGCATCCACCGTGATGTACAGATTCTCCACCGGCTGCAGCACCACGCCCAAGCCGTAATTCTTGGACTCTTCGGCCTTGAGCGGTTCGGCACCGAGCGCGATCGCGGCAGGGTTGTCGGTACGGAAGGTGCCGATCTCGAACGGAATCGCGGTCACCGTGCCGTTGGGCTGCGCCACGTTGAGGAACTGGGTGGCGATCGACTGGAAGTTCTGCTGCTGCAGCGACGGCGCGCGGAAGCCGGTGGATGCAGTCGCACGCACCGCCACCTTGTCGGTAAAGGCATAGCGCAGCGACAGCTTGCCGGTGGCGGTGTCGCCGAAATCGCTGTACTTCTCGTAGCGCCCGGCCAGCCCGGCCGAGAACTTCTCGGTCAAATCGGTTTCCAGGTCGGCGTAGAACGAATGACTGTTGCGGTTGTAGTAACCGGCATCGGAGGGCTTGAAGCCCGGAAACACCTGCGCGCCGGGAATCAACGACCCGTTGGCCGAGGGAATACCGCCGTTGGCCGAGGAAGCCGCATCGCCAGGCGATTCGTTGAATTTCTCGCCGCGCCATTCAGCACCGAAGGCCAGCGTCACCGGATAGGCCAGGCCCCAATCCAGCGTCTTGGTGAAATCGGCATTGAGCACGTTCTGCGTCACTTCCAGCGTACCGGCGTGGAAGTCGGTCGGGCTGGCCAGCCCCAAGCTGTTGTTCAAGCTGTTGCGCACATCGAAGGTGAGATTGTTCTGGCCGTAGTTGTAGCTCAGATCGATGTTCAAGCCACCTTCGGTGGAGGTCTTCAAGCCGCCCACCCACGACACGTCCTTGCTGACGTTGTAGATCTGCGGCAGGAAGCCGTCCGGATAGATCTCCGGGCGGTTGCGATTATCACCGGCAAAGCGGAAATAGCCGTTGGACAGCACTTCGCGCCGGCTCACCATGCCGAACGAATAGAACGTGAGGTAATCGGTGGGGCTGTATTCGCCGTTGAACGAGAGCGCGCCCTGATCGATGTCGGGGTCGCCGTAACGCTGCTCCACACGGCCCTGGAACGGCAACGCGCGGTTGGTCTGATCCGAGTGCCCGGCCTGTGCGGCCAGGTGCACCTTGCCGGTACCGGCGAAGCTGAAACCGGCATCGCCGGACAGTTGGTACTGCTCGCCGTCGCCAGCGCTGTACTTGCCGTAGCGGCCATTGATGCTGCCGCCTTCGCCGCTGCCCTTGAGCACGACATTGATCACGCCGGCGATGGCGTCCGAGCCGTATTGCGCAGACGCACCATCGCGCAGCACTTCGATGCGCTCCACCGCGGCGATCGGGATGGTGTTGAGGTCTGCCGGCGAAGAGCCACGCCCCTGGGTATCGTTGAGATTGATCAACGCCGTGCTGTGATAGCGCTTGCCGTTGACCAGCACCAGCACCTGATCGGGCGACAGGCCGCGCAGCTGTGCCGGGCGCACCGCGTCGGAGCCGTCGGAGATGGCCGGGCGCGGAAAATTGAGCGAGGGAATCGCGCGTGAGAGCGCGGTCGCCAATTCGGTGGTGCCGGTCGATTCCAGTGCCTGCGGCGAGATGATGTCGATCGGCGATGCCGATTCGGCGACCGTGCGATCGGCCACACGCGTGCCGGTCACGATCAGGGTGTCCAGTGTTTTCTGGGCCGGCGCCTGCGATTGCGCAGACGCGGTTGAAGCGGAAAACGACAGTGCAAGAACAACGGCGACTGCGAGTGGACTGGTCTTGCAATTCATGCGGTGACAACTCCGAGTGGGGAACGGATGCATCGCAGGGGCCCCCTCCCGGGCCGCGTCCATCGCGGCAGCTGCGGTGCGTTCTCAACCATTAACCACGCGTAACCGCATGTCAAATTTTGGTTACGTTGCGCAAGCAACTGTCATCTCTGACGTGCTACTGGCAACGTTGTCATCGTGCACCAAAGTGATGCGACGCCTGCACCAGACCTGCTGGGGCAGGCGCTCGCTTGCACCATAGTGGACGGCAATACCAGTTATGAAACTTGTGCATCAGAATGTGATCTGCACCGCATCAGCACTGCGTTGCGCAACACCATGGAAGACCGCTTCGATGTTGTTGCCGTCCGGATCGAGCACGAACGCGGCGTAGTACTGCGGGTGATAGGGGCGCAGGCCGGGCGCACCATTGTCGCGACCACCATGGGCGAGCGCCGCTTGATGGAAGGCATGCACCATTGCCACATCGCGTGCCTGAAATGCCAGGTGGTGGCGGCCGGTGAGCACGCCCTGTGCCACCGTGTCGCGGTCGGAAACGAATAATTCGTCGGCCCAGAAGAACCCATCGCCTTCGCCGCCGACCGGAATCCCAAGAACGTCCAGCACGGCCTGGTAGAAGCGCCGGCTGGCCGGCAGGTCCTGCACCACCAGGTGCAGATGGTCGATCAAGCGTCCGCGCGACAGCTGCGATGTTTCCATGGAGCGTGCTCCGGCAATGACGGGAGCACCGTTGATACCACCGCAGCTGCCGGCAGGTCTTCACCTCGCAGCGATACGGTGCGCACAGTGGCGACCAACGCGTCGCGCGTAGTCCGTCAGGTGCGCGCCGACGGCGACACCAACCGCAGTGCACACAGAGTCGATGCCGCGGCTGCGTCCGCCTGGTGCCGGCAGCGAGTTTGTGTGCCGTTCCAAAAAGACCTTAGGCAGATGCGCACACGCCCCAGGCTGGCCGGGGCGCGTGGTCGACTCTCGATGTCGAAGGATGCAATGGCGACACGCCATGCATGCAGCGACGTTGCATTTGCCGATCACAGCAATGTCTCGCGCTGATCGCGAGATGGCCGATCGCATCGCCCGCCTCACGATCACAAAGACAACCTCGGCTGCTCAAGCGCAGCGCTTACCAGCGGTAGTTGATGCGCCCATACACGTACGCACCATTGAAGCCGAACGGCGACAGATTGCTGTACGGGAATTGTCCGCTGGTGGAATTGGCGAAGTTGTTTTCGTCCGGGTATTGATCCAGCACATTGTCTGCGCCCAGCGTCAGCGTCCAGCGATCGATCTTGTAGCTGGCCGATGCATCCACCACCCACTTGGCGCCGAAGGTCTGGTCGTTGCTCGCGTCCGCTGGGCGGGTGCTGTACTTGCCATAGCGCGTGGCCCCCAGGGCCAGCGTCCAGTGTTCGGAGTTCCAGCTGCCGTTGATCAGGAACTTGTCGCGCGGGAAGCCTGCTTCGATGCGGCCACGCTCGGTGCGGTCGATGCGCTCCAGGCTCAGCCCGTTGGCCGACAACGCGGCCGGGTTGGCGGCCACGCTGCGCACTTCGGTTTCCGAATAGTTATACCCGGCAGTCAGGTCCACGCTGCTGGCGGCCAGCTGCCAGCGGTAGCTGCCCACCACGTCCACGCCGCGCGTACGCGTATCCACCGCATTGGTGAAGTAACGCCCGCCATTGATGCCGAAGATGCCCTGCGACTCCAACAGACTGCGCACGCCCGCGCCGGTCAGGTTGGACGACAGCACGATACGGTCGTCCACATCGATCTGGTACGCATCCACGGTGAGGTAGAGCGCATCAGTGGGCTGCAGCACAAGGCCCAGGCTGTAGGACAGCGAGGTTTCCGCATCCAGCGGCTCGGCGCCGAGCGCGCGCGCCACGGTGCTGTCGGCGGGGAAGGTGCGAATCTCGAACGGGTTCGGGTTGCCGGCCAGGAAGGTGGTGCTGGTGGACTGGAAATACTGCTGCGCCAGCGACGGCGCGCGGAAGCCCGAGGACACCGTGCCGCGCAATGCGATCCTGTCGGTGAACGCATAGCGCGCGGAGAACTTGCCCGAGGCCTGGCTGCCGAAATCGCTGTAGTCCTCGTAGCGGCCGGCCAGGCCGGCAGAGAACTTGTCGGTGAAGTCGGCTTCGATGTCGGCGTACAACGCGTAGCTGTCGCGCGAGTAGCGGCCCGACACGCTAGGAGCGAAGCCGCCGAATCCCTGCGCGCCACCGGCCAGCGTGCCGGCCTGGAAATACGAGCCCACTTCGCCCGGCGACTGGTTCCACTTTTCGTTGCGGTATTCGGCGCCGAAGGCCACCGTCACCGGATACGCCAGGCCCCAATCGAAGCCGCGCTTGACGTCCAGGTTGACGATGTTCTGCGTAGTTTCCAGCGCGCCGTCGTAGAACGCCGTGGGCGAGGTCGGCCCCAGGCTGACGTTGAGCGTATTGCGGGTGTGGAAATCGATGCGGTTGTAGCCGTAGTTGTAGCTGGCGTCCCAGTCCCAACCGCTGGCAGTGGAGCCGCGCACGCCGGCCACCAGCGAACGGTCCTTGGCGTAAGTCTGGATTTCCGGCAGGAAGCCCTGCGGATACACCGACAGGATGTTCTGGCTGCTGCCCGGCGCGCGGAAGAACGCGAACGAGGTGATGTCGCGGTTACTGGCGGTGGCGAACGCATAGCCGGTGATGCTGTCGCTGAAGGCGAATTCGGTATTGGCCGAGACCGCCTGCGCATTGACCTCCGGGTCGCCGATCTTGAACGCCTTCTGGCCGACTGCCGGCTGCGAGACGCTGGGCGCGCCGGCGTAGGCGCGTGCACGGTCGGTCGGGTCCTGCTGGTTGAGCTGGGCGGCCACGTGCAGCCAGCCGCGATCGCCGCCATAGGCCACGCCGGTGTCGCCGGAGAGCTCGTAGTTGTTGCCGTCGCCAGCCGAATACTGGCCGAAGCCGGCTTGCAGGCTGCCGCCCTTTTCTGCGCCCTTGAGCACGATGTTGACCACGCCGGCAATGGCGTCGGAGCCGTACTGCGCCGAGGCGCCGTCGCGCAGCACTTCCACCCGCGCGATGGCCGCGACCGGGATGGTGTTCAGATCCACCGCCGCCGCGCCACGACCGATGGTGCCGTTGAGGTTGAGCAGCGAGGAGGTGTGGCGGCGCTTGCCATTGACCAGCACCAGCACCTGATCCGGCGACAGGCCGCGCAGCTGCGCGGGACGGATCGCGCTGGTGCCGTCGCTCAGGGCAGGGCGCGGGAAGTTCAGCGATGGCAGGGCGCGCGCCAGTGCGGTGGCCAGTTCCGGGGTGCCGGTGGCTTGCAGCGATTCGGCGCTGATGATGTCGATCGGCGACTGCGACTCGGCCACGGTGCGGTCCGATACGCGGGTACCGGTGACGATGACCGTATCCAGGGTGTTGGCCGGGGCGGTCGCCGGGGCGGCGGTCTGGGCCAGGGCGGGTGAAGCAAGCAGTGCAGCGACCACGGCGGTCGCAAGCGCGGAAAGGGGGGCGTTCATGACAACTCCGAAAACGTGGGTCCAGGCAGGACCAGGCAAGGCTAGGCAGGCGGCGGTCGCGGGAGGGCGAACAAGACGGCGGCCACGCTGAAGGCGCTAATTATTCGTTAACGCTAGAATGGCGTCGCAGGAATGCTGCTCATCTGCTCATTCCTTTTCGTTCTATCGGACTGTCCATCAATGATTTCCCTGCGTAACTTCTCGATGCGACGCGGCGAGCGTCTGCTGCTCTCCAACGTCGACCTGACCATGCACGCCGGCTACCGCGTCGGTGTGGTGGGCCGTAACGGCACCGGCAAGTCCAGCCTGTTCGCTGCGGTGAAGGGCGAGCTGGAAGCCGACAAGGGCGATGTCGATCTGCCCGGCAAGGTGCGCACGGCCAGCGTGTCGCAGGAAACTCCCTCGCTGCCCGACCCGGCGCTGTCGTTCGTACTGGGCGGGGACATCGAGGTGTCTGCGGTACTGCAGGAAGAAGCCGCAGCTACCGCGCGCGAGGACTGGGAGGCAGTGGCCAATGCACACCAGAAGATGGCCGAGATCGGCGCCTACGACGCCGAAGCGCGCGCCGGCAAGTTGCTGCACGGCCTGGGCTTCCCGGCCGACACGCACCATCGCGCGGTGTCGTCGTTCTCCGGCGGCTGGCGGGTGCGGCTGAATCTGGCGCGCGCGCTGATGATGCCCAGCGACCTGCTGCTGCTCGACGAGCCGACCAACCACCTGGACATGGATGCGGTGCTGTGGCTGGAGCAGTGGTTGCTCAAGTACCCGGGCACGCTGCTGCTGATTTCGCACGACCGCGAATTTCTCGACAACGTGGCCACCCACACCCTCCACCTGCACGGCGGCACCGCCAAGCTGTACGTCGGCGGCTACACCGATTTCGAACGCCAGCGCATCGAGCATTTGCGCCAGCAGCAGATCGCGCACGAGAAGGAACAGGCCGAGCGCGCGCATCTGCAGAGCTTCATCGACCGCTTCAAGGCGCAGGCCAGCAAGGCGACCCAGGCGCAGAGCCGCATGAAGCGGCTGGCCAAGATGGCCGGCACCGAGGCGGTGCGCGCCGAGCGCGAGTTCCGCATCCAGTTCGCGCAGCCCAGCCGGCTGCCGTTCTCGCTGATCCGGCTCAATCACGTGGAAGCCGGCTATGCCGCTGTGCCGCGGGAATCGGGAATCGGGAATGGGGAATCGCAAAAGCGTGGTTCCAGCGATGCCATTACCGTGCTGCATGATGTTGGATTCGGGCTAGAGGCGGGTGACCGGATTGGTTTGCTTGGGCCCAATGGCGCGGGTAAGTCCACCCTGGTCAAGACCTTGGTGGGCGAACTGGCGCCGCTGGCAGGCGAGCGCAGCGCACATCCGGATTTGCGCATCGGCTACTTCGCCCAGCACACGGTGGAGTCGCTGCACGAAGGCCAGTCGCCGATGGACCATTTCCGCGAGTTGTCGCCGGATGGTTCCAACCAGGCGTTCCGCGACTTTTTGGGGAAATGGAATTTTGCCGGCGACCGCGCCTTCGAAGTGGTGGATGGTTTCTCCGGCGGCGAGCGCGCGCGCCTGGCGCTGGCGTTGATCGCCTGGCAGCAGCCGAACGTGCTGCTGCTGGACGAACCGACCAACCACTTGGACCTGGAAATGCGCGAAGCGCTGGCCGAGGCGCTGAGCGATTTCGAAGGCGCCATCGTGATGGTCTCGCACGATCGCCATCTGATCGGCCTGGTCTGCGACAGTTTCTGGCGCGTGGCCGATGGCGTGGTCGAGCCGTTCGCCGGCGACCTGGACGAATACGCCGCCTGGTTGCGGAGCCGCCCGGCTGCGCAGGGGACCAAGCAGAAGATGGCCGAGGCGGCGCCGACCCCGCCACCGCCGACCAAGCCGCTGCCGCCGAAAAAAGCCGTCAACCCGCATAAGCTGGCCAGTGCCGAAAAGCGCGTCGGCGAGCTGGAAGCGGCGCTCGCTGCGCTGGATCGCGAGCTGGCCAATCCCGGCAACTACGCCGACAGCGAAAAGATGGCGGTGCTCGGACGCGACCGCGAAGCAACCGCGCAGCAACTGGCTGCAGCCGAGGCAGCGTGGATGGAATTGATCGACGGTGCGTAAGCGTCACTGACAAAAACGCCTGCGCAACCGTACGATGGCGTGTCAGATGGTCGTTGCGAGATGTACCAGGCGTACATCGCCGTTGCCGCGCCTGGTCTACACCTAGCGGCTGCCTGCGCGCTGCGTCGTGTTGGCCACGATGAAAGCGCGTGGGTTACGCTGCGCGTTGAGCCACACACGGATGTCGCGCGCATGATCAGCGTCACCATCAGTCTGGAAGACCATCTGGCCGCGCAGCGCTTGCATGCGCGTCACGATGCGAAACGCCTGCTCGTGTTTCTGGCAGTCCTGCTGTTGATCGGAGCGGGGCTGCTGCACCTGAGCGGCGCGAGCGAGATTATCGGCCCGGTGCTGATCGGCGGCGGTGGCGGTGGGTTGCTCGGCCTGGTGGCGTTGCACGTGTGGGGCCTGCCGCGGCGGATCAAACGCCTGCATGCGCAGCAGGCCTCGCTGCGGCATACCTACACCTATGCGTGGGACGAAAACGGTCTGGAAGTCACCTGGGCGGACGGGCATTTCCGCCGGCCCTGGACCGATTACATCCGCGTCCGCGAGAACGACCGGGTGCTGCTGCTGTACCACAACGATCGGCTGTTCGAGCTGTTCTGCCCGCACTGGTTCGCCGACAGGGCGCAGTTCGAGGCGTTTCGCCAGTTGGCCTTGCGGGTGGGAAAGACATCCAAGGCGCTCTGAGAGTGGCAGCGCTGCTCAGCTGCTGACGTGCTGTTGGGCCAATAGCCAATCGCGCAACCGGCGCCCGGCATCGCTTTGCGGCCGCGACCGTAGCCGCGTCAGCCAGTAGCGCCCGGCGTCGATGGTGATCGGGAACGGGCAGACCAGGCGCCCGGCATCCAGGTCCTGGCGAAACATCGGCAACGGCAACAACGCCACGCCGGCGCCGGCTGCCGCTGCGCTGGCCAGGGTAAGCGACGAATCGAACATGCTGCCGCGCGCAGGCACCTCCGTCGCACGCGCCGCGCGGAACCACTGCGGCCACTCATCCAGGCGATACGAGCGCAATAGCGGCACACGCGCCAGATCCTCCGGCACGCGCAAGCCGCGCGCCATTGCCGGCGCGCACACCGGCGCGAAGGGCGCTTCCATCACGGCTTCGGCAACCTGGCCCTGCCAATCGCCATCGCCGAAGCGGATGGCCAGATCCAGGCCCTCTCCGGCCAGGTCGACGCGGTTGTTGTGGGTGGACAGGCGCAGTTCGATATCCGCGTGCGTTGCATGAAATGCCGCCAGCCGTGGCAACAGCCAGCCGGTGGCGAAGGTGCCGACCACGCCCACGCTGAGCACCTCGCGGTAACGGCCATCGGCAAAGCGTTCCAAGGTGGCGGCGATGCGGTCGAAGGCCTCGCCGAGCACCGGCGCCAGCGCGGCGCCTTCGTCGGTCAGCGCTACACCGCGCGGCAGGCGGTGAAACAGGCTGGTGCCCAACTGCTGCTCCAGCGCCTTGATCTGGTGACTCAGCGCGGCCTGGCTGACGCATAGCTCATTGGCCGCGCGGGTCAGATTCTGATGGCGCGCGGCGGCTTCGAACGCGCGCAGGGCATTGAGCGGCAGGCGGGGGCGGGGCATGGGTAGAGATTAGTTCAATTCATGCCTGAGATCGAAACATCGCGATGGTCGGCTGCATCCTGCGCATCGATACTGCGGGCTCTCTCAAGGAGGCAACCGCATGTTGAATCGGCGACAGTTCCTGCACGCAACCGGCGCTGGCGTGCTGCTTGCAGCGTCCAGACCCGCATGGGCACTCACCCCCGCGGTAAACGTGGACGACATGCTGCGGGCACAGTGGGCGCAGATCGAACGTGGCACCGGAGGCCGGCTGGGCATCTGCCTGCTCGACAGCGCCACCGGCAAGCGCCTCGGGCAGCGCGAGGACGAGCGCTTTCCAATGTGCAGCACCTTCAAATTTGTATTGGCTGCCGCGGTGCTGCGGCGGGTGGACCAGGGCAAGCTGACGCTGGCGCAGCAGGTCAGGATCCGTGCCTCCGACATGCTGGAGCATGCCCCGGTGACCGAACGCCATGTCGGCGGTTCGCTCAGTGTTGGCGAGCTCTGTCGGGCCACGATGATTTATAGCGACAACCCGGCCGCCAATCTGCTGTTCCCGCTGGTCGGCGAACCGGCCGGTGTGACTGCGTTCCTGCGCGGTATCGGCGATGCCCAGACCCGCACCGACCGCTACGAGCCGCAGATGAACCGGTTCGCCGACGACGACCCCCGCGACACCACCACGCCTGCGGCAATGGCCGCCACGCTGCGCACGCTGCTGCTTGGCGACGCGCTGCATCCAGCCTCGCGCAAGCAGCTGACCGACTGGATGATCGACAACCGCACCGGCGACGATTGCCTGCGTGCGGGGCTCACGGCCGGCTGGAAGATCGGCGACAAGACTGGCAGCAACGGCACCGACACGCGCAACGACATCGCCATCCTCTGGCCACCGAAGGGAAGCGCGCCCCTGTTGCTGACCACGTACTTGAACGGTGCCAAGGTCGACGACGCGGCACGCGATGCGGCGTTGAAGGCGGTGGCGGTCGCGGTGCGCGAGAGCATCGCGGCGTGAGTGCAAGGCTCCGGTGTCTCACGCGCGTCATTCGCGCATGAGTTCACGACGTGCTTTCTGTTTCTTCAACCCTTCAAGGTCCAATCGTGCAAATCAGGTCGTGTCATGGGTGGATGGCAGTTGCGCTGCTGCTTGTGCATGGGCTCGCACCGGCGCGCGCCTGGCAGCCAGCGCCTGGTCAGGTCGAAATACCGCTTTGGCCGCGCGCGGTGCCTGATGCGGTGCGCCACCCGAAGCCCGAATCGGTGGGCACCGGCGAGGGGCGTTACCCATGGACCAAGCTCAGCGATGTCAGCCGCCCGACGATGACGGTATACAAGCCCAAGGCTCACAACACCGGCGCGGCGGTGCTGGTGTTTCCCGGCGGTGGTTATCAAGTCCTGGCCATGGATCTGGAAGGGACCGAAATCTGCGACTGGCTGACCGCGCGCGGTATCACCTGTGTGCTGTTGAAATACCGTGTACCGAACTCGGGGCCGACCTGGGTCAACGACCGCCGCTATTATCCGAAGGTGCAAACAGCCCTGCAGGATGCCCAACGAGCGTTGGGGATGGTGCGCGCGCGGGCGGACCAGTTGGCCGTGGATCCGCACAAGATCGGTGTGCTCGGCTTTTCTGCCGGTGGTCACCTGGTGGCCGCGATCAGTACGCATTTTGCAGCGCGCACGTATCTGCCGGTGGATGCCGCCGATCGCGTGAGCTGTCGCCCGGATTTCGCCATTGCCGTGTATCCGGGCCATTTGTGGGCGCACGAGGACGAGGATGACGACACCCGCGATCCCACCCATCTGGACCTGCGTCCGGACATTCGCGTCGTCGCCGATACCCCGCCGACCTTCCTGTTGCAGGCGCAGGACGATCACGTGGACGGCGTTTCGCAGGTGCTGGCCTACTACGTCGCGCTCAACCAGGCGGACGTGCCGGTGGAAATGCATGTGTACGCCCAGGGTGGCCATGCCTTCGGTCTGCGCGCCAAGGGGCTGCCGATCGCGCAGTGGCCGCAGTTGGTGGAAACCTGGTTGCACACGATCGGCGTGCTTGATGCGACTGGCGCGCGCTGAGTGTGACTGTGCGCAAGCCTGCTGATCAGGCATCCCCATGTGTACGCAGCGCATACCGCGCTGCAAGACTTGGGACGGCCATCAAAAACCGAGCGAACAGTCGCCAGGAGGGTCTGAGGCAGCGCGCTTAAAACTGCGGTGTAAGAGTGGGAGATTCCGCGTCGAGTATCGGCCGCGCCCATCCGGCGGTGAGCGCTGTGGTCTTGTTAGCCACGCTTAGCCGAGTGCGCCGATCGAGACAGGCATGTCCTGCTGCAATCGCGCCGGCCCACCCATGGCCGGGTCGCTGACGCTGTCTGCACCGGTTTCGATGCGCCCGGCCAGATGCTGGGCCGCGCTGTCGTGGCGCACCCATAGGTCGTACCAGCCGCCGGTTGCTGCCGCCTTCCAGCGCCGCTGCACGGTGGTGTCGGGTGCAAGACTCAGGCGCTCGCGCGGCTGTGCGGCGGTATATGCACCTGGCTGCAGCTCAATCTGCACGGCAGTGTTGCCGCTATGACGTAGCGATAGCAGCACGCAAGTGCAATCGTTCGGATCCTGCGCGATCTCGGCCAGCAGCGGCGCTGCATCGAGGTCGCCGCGGTAATGGCGATGGAAGCCGTTGGGACCGAGCAGCCACAGATCGTAGCGGCCGTCGTAGGTGGTCCACGTGCCGTCCACGATGGCGTCGCTTCCCACTGTGTAGCGGCGTGGAATTGCCGCTAGATCGAAGCGGTCGTAGACATGCAGCACCGCCGCCGCGCCCGCATTGGACATGCGGAGCTTAACTTCGCCGCGCTCGGTCAGGTGGGCCAGCTCCACGCTGGGACGATATGGCAGCCCACGCGAGCGGCGCACGCCGAACGGTTGTTCGGGCGGCTGCAACGTGGCCGGCAACGGCGGCAGTGCGTGTTCGCGCAAAGCGGCCGCGCGCGTAGCGGTTGCACCGACATCCGGCAGCGCGGCGACGAACGCGCGCGTATCGGCCTGGCGGAAATCGAAGGCATTGGTCAAATCGCCGCACACTGCACGCCGCCAGGGCGTGATTTCCGGCGCGGGCACGCCGAAGCGGCGTTCGAGCAGGCGCAGCACCGAGGTGTGGTCGTACACCTGCGAATCCACCCAGCCGCCGCGGCTCCATGGCGAGACCACATACATCGGCACGCGCGGGCCAAGCCCATAGGGCCGCCCGCGTAGCTCGGGAAGATCCACGTTCTGCTCGCCCGGCGCCGGGTGGCGGTGATAGTCATCGTCGGTGGCCAGCGTCGATGCGCCGGCAAACCCGCCCGTTGCGTGTGCATCCGGCGACGGCGGTGCGGGCGGCGGCAGATGGTCGAAGAAGCCGTCGTTCTCGTCGAACATCACCAGCAAGGCGGTGCGACTCCACACCGCCGGATCGGCAGTGAGCGCATCCAGCACGCGTGCGGTGTAGGCCGCGCCCTGGGCGGGGCTGGACGGATCCGGATGCTCGCTGCCGGCCGCGTCGGCAATGATGTAGCTCACTGCAGGCAGGCGCCCGCCCAGTACGTCCTGGCGCAACTGCGCGAGACCGCGCGTGCTCACGCCACGCGCGCGCAATTGCGGATCATGTCCGGGCGCGGCGCTGTACGCCTGTCGAAATGCCGCAAAGCCGGCCAGCGGGTTGTCGGTGAAGTTGTCTGCCATGTCCTGATAGATCTGCCAGGACACACCGGCGTTCTGCAGGGCTTGCACGTAGGTGCCCCAACGATACGGCTCGGCAAAGCCGCCCAGTTCCGCAAAGTTGTCGTGCGAATTGCCGATCACCGGGCCGCCTGCGCGCGCCTGCGGATCGTTGCCGCCGGTCCACAGGAACACGCGATTGGAATTGGTGCCGGTCTGGATCGCAGCGTGGTACGCATCGCAGATGGTGAAGGCGTCGGCCAGCGCGTACTGAAACGGAATGTCCGCGCGCGTGTAATAGCCCAGTGCATGATTGTGCTTGGCGGCAGCCCAGTGCCCGAGCCGTCCATGGTCCCAGGCCTGTTGTGCATCCGGCCAGCTATGCGGGGTGCCCTTGACACGCATGAAGCCGAACTGCGCGGCCGTGTCCAACGCGAATGGCGTCAACCACTGGCGGCCGTCCTCGCTGGGTTGCAGCCACACCGTGCGCGCCGGTGCGCCCGGCAAGGGGGGCGCAGGGATCGGGAAACGGTCGCCGAAACCCCGCACGCCGGGCAGCGCGCCGAAGTAATGATCGAACGCGCGGTTTTCCTGCATCAGGATCACCACATGCCGAAGGTCCTCCAGCGTGCCGCTGCGCCGGTCCGGCGCGATGGCTGCGGCGCGCGCGATGCTGGGCAGCAACGCGGCCGCGCCGCTGGTGAGGCCGGCTTGCAGCAGGCGGCGTCGGGGCAGATCGATCATGTGGGCTCATCGCATCGGAAGGACTGCCCGCGCCGGTGCCTGGTGCGGGCATCGCATAGCATGGCAGTTCGCCGTTACAGGTCCAGCGTCAGGGTCAGGCCGACGGTGCGCGGGGCGGCAATGAAGGCACTGTCGCTACCGTCCACACCTTCCAGATAGCGCTTGTCGGTGAGGTTGCTGACGTTGAGCGCGAGCTGCAGGCCTTTGAGCTGCGAGGTCAGTTGCGAAAGTTCCACACCCAGATTGGCATCGAAGGTGGTCACGCCATCGAGTGCGGCGCGGTTGGATGCGTCTAGGTAGCGCTTGCCCAGGTAGCGTCCGGACACACCGAAGCGCCATGCCTGGCCGCGCCAGTCGGCCGACACCACCAGCGTATTGCGCGGTTGGCCGATCACCTGCGCACCGGGCGTGATCTCCAAGGCGGTATCGCGCGCGGCATCGCCGCTGCCGAGATAATCGGCCTTGTTGTAGGTGTAGGCGCCATTGATGCGCCAGCCGTTGTCCCAGCCGTAGCCCAGCGCTGCTTCCACGCCGCGCGCATGCACACCGCCGAAGTTTTCGTACACGCCATCGGTTTCGCCCAGGTAGTCGATACCGGTGACGAAGTTGGCCGGCACGTACACGATGCGGTTGTCGAAGCGGATGTCGTACAGCGTGACGCTGCCGGTCAACGGCCAGCGGCTGACACGCAGGCCGAGTTCGATGTTGTCGGCGGTTTCCGGTTTCACCCGACTCAGCGCCACCGGGTCGGTTTCGCCCAGCACGCCGGACGCAATCGCGGCGAAGTTCTGCGAGTAGCCGGCAAAGGCCTCCAGGCCCTGCACCGGTGTGGTCCAGGTCAGGCCGGCCGACAGCAGCGGGTCGGACCGCGAATCCGATTGCACATGCTGCGCATCGCCGATGCGGCGGTCGCGGGTCTGGTCGACAAAGAACTGCTTGACGCCCACGCGCCATGCGAATGCGCCGTAACGCATCACGTCTTCGACGTAATACATCTGCTCGTCGGTCTGGTAGTTGTCCTTGAACTGCACCCAGTACGGCTGATGATCGAAGCTGATGTTGGTGCCGACGTTGAGCAGGCGGTGCCAGTCGCGGGTGACGCTGCGTTCAACGCGTTCCAGCCAGGCACCGGCACGCACGGTGTTGTCGATGGCGTCGAGATCGGTGCGCCATTCCACATCGGCCATCGCGCCGGCGCGGTGATTGTCGTAGTGGCTATGTCGATACGATTGCACCGGCATCGAACCGGCCGGATAGCAGGCCGGATTGGATTCGGCCGGCACCGCGTCGCTGCCGGCGCAACCGGCCAGCATGGCGGCAGCCGCGCCCCCGGGGGTGAGGTAATACAGTTTGCCCAGATCGCTGCCGCCATACACGGTATTGCCGCCACGCGCTTCGGATTCGGGTGCGCCGGCGCCATCGTTGCTGACATCCACCAGATACGGCGGAATCCAGTCGCCGCGCCCCTGCATGCGGTGCGCATAGCCGGTCAGCGTGGTCTTGAAACCATTGCCGCCATCCAAGGCGCCACGCAGGTAGCCGAACGTATTCTTGCGCAAGGCACGCGAGCCGGAGCGGTAGTTCTGGTCCAGGTACGGAATGCCGGTGAGCGTGCCGGTCAACAGGTCGTGCTCCGGGTCGCGCGCGAATTGCTCCGGGGTCACGCTGGTGTATTCGGATTCGTCGGCATCGTCGTAGGATGCGTATCCGCTGAGCGTCCACTGATTCAGCACGCTGACGAATTTGCCGGCCAGGTGATCGCGGCTGGTGTGCCCGCTGCCGTCGATCCAGTCGTCATTGCGTGCCGACGAGCCACTGACCCAGGCACGCGTATTGCCGCCGATTAGGCCGGTGTCGTAGCGCGCGTAGTACTTGCGCGCCTGGTTATCGCCAATGCCGCCGATCACGCGCACACGCTGCGTTTCCAGCGGTTCGCTGGTGAGGTAATTCAAGGTGCCGCCCAGGGCTTCGTTGGAGCGCGAGGCGATGTCGGCGGTGCCCTGGCTCACTTCCACCGTTTCCAGATCCGGCATGTCGATAAAGCGATTGGCCTTGGAGCCACCGCCGTACGCCGAGCCGCCATTGGGTACGCCGTCGATGGTGGTGCCGATCTGCTGCGTATCGCGATTGCTGACGAAGCCGCGCATGCTGATCTGCGTGCCCCAATCTGAGGAGCCAAAGGCATCGGCTTCGGTCACCACCACGCCGGGCAGTTCGTTGAGCGCATCGTTGACGCTGCCGAGCACGAACTGGCGGTCCAGCATTTCCTTGCTGACGGTGGTCTTGGAATAGGTCATTGCCTGGCCGACCACCTGCACCTGATCCAGCGTCGATACTTGCTCGTCGGTGACGGCCGGGTCAGACGTTGCGCCGTCGGGAACCTGCTGTGCATAAGCCGGTAGGGTGAGCGGAACCAGCAGTAACGCCAGCGTGGCAGGACGGCGCACGCGCAAGGAGGACATCGAATCCATTGAAATCCACAGCGGGGGAGGGGGTCTGGAAAGACTGTCGCGCTTGCGTTGCGTGATCATGACCGCGCTACAGGCGAGGTCGCGATCACGCGCCGGATGTATGCAACCTCATGGCCAGAGCGAAGACTTGGTTAGCTTGGTTAGCGGCGTTCGGATGCTTCCAGCCGAGCTGACGAGATCTTGGGCCAAGCGGGATGTGGGCTGGTCAACGGGCTGGGTCAAACGCGGAGTCGGTCGATAGCGCGATGCCTCACCGCTTCTGGACACGCCGTGAGCCCATCCCTTGGGGACTCGATGGCGGCATCCATGCCGCCAACGGTCCCGCAATTGGCGAGGCCACCGCACCAGGCAGCGAGCGAAGTTTCGAGATCCAGCACAACCGCGCTGGCCGCAGTGGCAGGTGTGCAGTCCGCTGATCGAATTGTTCGACCATCCTAAAGCCAGCGCGAGAGAGCACGGTCAGCGTTACTTGGTTCGCGGTGGCGTTTCGGTCTGCTGTGTTTCCGGCATCAACTCCAGTGCCGACGGCGTGGTGCGCAGCATCGGGCGGAAGGCGATCGGATGGGGGCGGCGGCGGGTGAAGCGCAGCAGCCGCGACAACGTGAAGCCCGCCAGGGCCAACAACATCACCGCGAAATACACCGGCAACGCGGCCGGGCCGAACTTCTGCATCGCGCCGCCGGCCAATGCAGGGCCGATCGCCGCACCCACGCCATGCACCAGCAACAAGCTGCTGCTGCCGGAAAGCAGGTCTTCGCGCGGCAGGTAATCGAGCATGTGCGCCACCGCGAACGGGTACAGCGAAAACGCCAACCCGCCATAGACGAAGAACAGCACGAACAGCACGGTGGTCTGTGTCTGCACCATCGGCAACGCGGCAGCGATCGCGATGCCGGCGGCCAGCAAGCTCACGGTCACCAGGCCGATGCGGCGGTCATGCCCGTCGCTGATGCGCCCGATCGGCCACTGCAGCACCGCACCGCCCACGATGGCGGTGAGCATGAACATCGCCACGCCGTCGGAATTCAGCCCGATGCGGTTGGCATATACCGGCAGCAAGCCCCAGAACGCACCCATCGCCAGGCCGGAAAGGCCGGCGCCAATCGTGGCCACCGGCGCCAGGGCATACAGCGTGACCAACCGCAGGCGCGATACATGCGGCACCTCGGGCGGGATCAGCCGCGTGGTCATCACCGGCATCACCGCTGCACAGAACAGGATCGCCGTCAGCGTGAACATCGCCGGTGCGCCTGCATCGCCGATGGTGAGCAGGACCTGGCCCAGTGCCAGCGCCGACAGATTGATCGCCATGTAGACCGAAAACACCCGGCTACGCCGGCGTGCGTCGGGCTCGGCGTTGAGCCAGCTTTCGATCACGGTGTACAGGCCGACCAACGCCGCGCCAGTCACCAGGCGCAGCACGCCCCAGCCCCAGGCGTTCAACCAGATCGGATGCAGCAACACCGCAATGGCTGCCAGCGCCGCATAAAACGCAAACGCGCGGATATGCCCGATGCGGCGAATCAGCGGCGGTGCGAAGAAGGTGCCCAGAAAGAAGCCGGCGAAGTAGCCGGACATGATCAACCCCAATGCCCGCGCATCGAAGCCGGCCTGATCGCCACGCACGGCGAGCAGCGTGCCGAGCAACCCGCTACCGGTGAGTAGCAGGGCAACGCCCAGCAGTAAGGCAGTCAACCGCAACATGGATGCGGCCCTCGTGGGGGAAAAGGCGCGTCGATCACGTGTTCGAGTGTAACAGCCTGGTCGGTGCGGCTCGATCGGCGCCGTTGGCGCGTGCGCGGTTTTCGGCGATTGTGCGTGAGGATGTGATTGCCGCAGGTGGTGTTTTGCGATTGCTCGTGCGTTGCTTGGATACGCAACCCATGCATGTGTCGATCGCATGGCGTGCACGCAGAGGTGTTGTGCGCTGCGCTCGCCCCACGCTGCCGCCAGCCACGCCTGCGCGCAGGGTGGGGCGGCATTGCGTCGGTGCGCGCAGCCCATCGGCGTGTGCGGGGCGTCGAAGCGGCCACTGCACATTGCCGCCGTCGCCTGGCGCCGGCCAAGTAGACGCATCACCGGCTGCCTGCTGCCCGTCGCAGGCGGCGCGCTGCCCTTGCCTGCCCGCATGCGTCTAGAATTTGCGCCCCTTGCAACGTCTTCAGCTGATCCCTGCCATGCCCATCTACGGTTTCCAGTGCACTACCTGCGGCCACGCATTCGACCGCCTGCAGAAAATGGCCGACCCCGATCCGCAAACCTGCCCGGCCTGCGCCGCTGCCACGATCAAGCGCCAGGTCACCGCGCCGTCGTTCCGCCTGTCCGGCAGCGGCTGGTACGAGACCGACTTCAAATCGGCCGGCGAGAAAAAGAAGAACCTCACCGAAAGCAGCAGCGCCGGCGGCGATGCCAAACCGGCGGCAACCGCGGAGAGCAAGCCGGCCGCCAAGCCCGCGTCCGATCCGGCATAAGTGGCCGCGGCGTGCAGGTTGCGCCGCACAGCGCGGTTGCGCGTTGCAATGACTCCACGTCGAGCACCGTGCTGCCGGCTGTGTCGCGGAGGATTGCATGGGTGCTTGCCGCCAACCCGGACGGCTGTGCCATCCCACCGCCGTTCGCCGCGGCCAGGACTGCGTTTCCCAGTAGCGCCCGGCATGCGCGGTGGACGATCTTGCTGGCCGGGCCGGTGTCGATACACCCACGTCAGCCGGGCCAAGTGCAGTCCCGGCAAACTGTGGTGAAGCATGGCGGGTAGCCGCGAGGCTGCAAGGCTCTGACGCACGCGTTGCGCGTGCGGTTTGCCGCCCTTCTATGGATCGCCCCGACTGAGGTTGACAGCCGCATCCGCCTGGATGCGTGCCGTGGTCCAGAACGCTGGCGCCGGTGTCTCGCCGACGCGCGCAGGCCTATCTCACCCAGCCAGCCTGCGCGGCCAGTGCATCAACGCGCCTCGAAACGCGCCCGGCAGCCGTCGTTGACCCACACCGTGGCGCGACGATCGTCGTAGCCCCAGGTGCGACCTTCCTCACAGCGGGTGTCCGACAGCTGGCGGGTCAGCACCGGGCGCCCGTAACGGCCATCCCAGCCGCAGGTGCGCAGGCGCCGGTCGTCGCTGGCGCAGGTGATCGCATAGCCGTTGCCGGGGCGGTCATCGCGGCCGCCATAGCCGCCGTCCCAGCCACCGCCACCTCGGGCCTGCGCGAATTCGCCCCGGCAGCCGTCGTCCACCCAGATCCGGCCGCCTTCCTGGCGCCAGTTGCGGCCTTCCACGCAGGGCGTGTTGGAAAGTTGGCGCACCAACATGGCGCGGCGCCAGCCGGTATCGCAGATGTTCTGGCGCTGATCGTTGCTCTCGCAGCGCACCGTTCCAGCGATCCCGCCAACGCCGCCGGGGCCATAGCCGCCGCCCCAGCCGCCACCGCTGCGGGCGTCGACGAAACGGCCGCGACAGCCATTGTCCACCCAGATCCGGCCGCGCTCGCTGCCCCAGTTGCGGCCTTCGATGCAGCGCGTGCCGGAGATGTTTTCCACCAGCACCGCGCGGCCGCGGAACGGCGTATCGCACTCGCGGCGGCGGTTGTCGTTGCTGGAACAGGTGATGCTGGGGCCATTCCAGCCACGCTCCTGGGCGCTGGCAGTGACGCTGGCAAATGCGCCGGTGAGGGTGATCAGGCCGAAGCCGGAGAGCAGCAGGGCAGTGCGCAGCATCGTGTCGTCCTTGGTGCAGGAGGGGCGTGGCGCCTATTCAGCCGGGCACCGACTTAAGCGCCCATGAGCGCCCGCGCATTTGCTCCTGCCGCTCGCCGGCCCCAGAATATCCGGCTTTCCGGCGCTGTCCTGCGTCGGGTTTTCAGCGGAGCTTTCGATGCGTACCCACTTCTGCGGCCTGGTCGACGAGACCTTGATCGGCCAAACCGTCACTCTCGCCGGCTGGACCGACGTGGCCCGCAACCTGGGCGGGGTGTGCTTCATCGACCTGCGCGACCACGAAGGCATCGTGCAGGTGACGGTGGAGCCGGTGGCCGGCGACGACGCCAGCGCAGAGCTGTTCAAGGTGGCCGCCAGCCTGGGCTACGAGGACGTGTTGCAGGTGGAAGGTGTGGTGCGCGCGCGTCATGCGGTCAACGACAAGCTGCGCAGCGGCAAGGTGGAAGTGATCGCCACGCGCATCAGCATCCTCAACAAGGCCGCGCCACTGCCGTTCCACGCGCACGAAAACCCGGGCGAAGAAACCCGCCTGAAGTACCGCTACCTGGACCTGCGCCGGCCGGAAATGCAGCGCATGCAGCGCACCCGCATCAAGCTGGTGCAGGCGCTGCGCCGGCATCTGGATGCGCGCGATTTCCAGGACATCGAAACCCCGATCCTGACCAAGGCCACCCCGGAAGGCGCGCGCGACTTCCTGGTGCCGGCGCGCATGCATCCGGGCGAGTTCTACGCCTTGCCGCAGAGCCCGCAGCTGTTCAAGCAGATCCTGATGGTGGCCGGCTTCGACCGTTACTACCAGATCGCGCGCTGCTTCCGCGACGAAGCGCTGCGTGCCGACCGCCAGCTGGAATTCACCCAGCTCGACATGGAATTCGCCTTCGTGCGCGAGCGCGACGTGCAGGATTTCGTCGAAGACATGATCCGCGCCATTTTCAAGGAAGTGGTGGATGTCGACCTGGCGGCGCAGTTCCCGCGCATGACCTGGGCCGAGGCGATGCGCCGCTTTGGGTCGGACAAGCCGGACCTGCGTATCGCGCTGGAACTGGTCGACGTGGCCGAGCTGGTCAAGGCCAGCCAATTCCCGGTGTTCACCGCTGCCGCCGACGATGCCGATGGCCGCGTTGCCGCGCTGCGCATTCCCGGTGGCGCCAGCCTGTCGCGCAAGCAGATCGACGAATACGCAGCGCACGCCGCCAAATACGGCGCCAAGGGCCTGGCCTACATCAAGCTGTCGGAGACCGGCGAGGTCAGTTCGCCGATCGCCAAGTTCTTCAGCGAAGAATCCTTCGCCGCGCTGCTCAAGCATGTCGGCGCCGGCAATGGCGACATCGTGTTCTTCGGTGCCGGCGGCTACACCAAGGTGTCCGACTTCATGGGCGCGCTGCGCCTGAAGGCCGGCAAGGACTTCAACCTGGTCGCCGACGGCTGGGCGCCGCTGTGGGTCACCGACTTCCCGATGTTCGAATGGGACGAGGAGGCGCAGCGTTACGTCGCGTTGCATCACCCCTTCACCGCACCGGCGGTGGACGATATTGCCGACCTGCGCGCCAACGCCCGCACCGCGGTCTCGCGCGGTTACGACATGGTGCTCAACGGCAACGAAATCGGCGGCGGCTCGATCCGTATCCACCGCCCGGACATGCAGAGCGCCGTGTTCGAACTGCTCGGCATCGGCGCCGAAGAAGCGCGCGCCAAGTTCGGCTTCCTGCTGGACGCGTTGAACTACGGCGCGCCGCCGCATGGCGGCATTGCCTTCGGTATCGACCGCATCGCCGCGCTGATGGCCGGTACCGAGTCCATCCGCGACGTGATCCCGTTCCCCAAGACCACCGGCGCGCAGGATCTGATGACCGACGCCCCGTCGCCGATCGCTGCCGACCAGCTCGCCGAAGTGCACGTGCAGGTGCGCCCGAAGCAGGTCTGACCCGTCATCGCACACACGGCCACGCCCATTGCGTGGCCGTGCTGTTCATGCGCAGCGGGCAGCTGGCGCAAGGCGTTGCTGGCCGATCTGCGCTGCACGCAACGCGCGTATCGAACAACTGCATGCGCAGCGTGGCGTGCGTAACTAACTGCCAAGCAATCGCGCACCGCGATTTTCCGTCACCCTGAGTGCTTGTCAGCAACTGCACCCAAGCTCTAGCGGGTGACGCAGCGCGTTTTTTGCATGCCGCTCCGATACGCGCGGCAATTCCAACGCACGCGGCAACCAGGCCTCTGGGTGGTAAGACCACCAGCCGAGCAGAAGCATCTGGTGCCCGACTCGCAGGGCGCTCGCCCATTCCCCATTCCCGATTCCCCACTTGCAGCAACGCCGCAGCATGCGAGAAGCTGCCGCGTCGACTTGCCAGAGGGGCCCGCATGACCCGCATTCGCCGCGCCACGCCGGACGATGCCGAAGCGCTGTCGCTTCTGGCCGCGCAGACCTTTACCGAAACCTTCGGGCATCTGTATCCGGAAGAGGACCTGCGCGGTTTTCTGGAAGAGACCTATGCCGTGGAGCGCGCGCGCGCCGTGCTGTCGCATCCGGATTACGCGATCTGGCTGCTGGAGATGGACAACCTGCTGGTCGGCCATGCGGCCGCCGGCCCCTGCGGGCTGCCGCACGATCAGGTGCGTCCCGGCGATGGGGAGCTGAAGCGGTTGTATCTGCTGAAGGACTATCAGAACAGCGGCTGGGGCAGCCGATTGTTCGAAACTGCGCTGCAATGGTTGGAGCGCGACGGCCCACGCACGTTGTGGATCGGCGTGTGGTCGGAGAATTTCGGCGCGCAGCGCTTCTACGCCCGCTATGGTTTCGAAAAGGTGGGCGAATACGATTTTCCGGTGGGCAAGATCGTCGACCGCGAATACATCCTGCGGCGGGAACCGAGCCCGTCGCCGCACTGAACGTCCTTCGGATGCCGTCTCCGCCTGCCGTGCCCACGCGCGTGGCTGCATCAGCAGACGCCAGTAGCGGAACGCTGGCCGATGTCCTGCTGGTGCACGGCATCTGGAATTCCCCGCTTTGGTTGCTGCCACTGGCGCGTCGGTTGCGGCAGGGCGGGTATCGACCGGCGCTGTTCGGCTACGCCAGCGTCCTGGGTGGCCCGGCGCAGGCAGTGCCGCAGTTGATCGCCCGCTTGCGCGCGACCGGCGTGCAGGCGCTGGTGTGCCATAGCCTTGGCGGCTTGATCGCCGCGCAGGCCTTGCGTAGTGCGCCTGATCTGCCGGTGCGACGGGTGGTCTGCCTGGGCAGCCCGTTGGCCGGCAGTAGTGTGGCGCGTGGGCTGGCCAGACGCGGCCTGCCACGGGCGATGGGGCGCAGCGCCGACTTGCTGCAACAGGGCCTGGGGTGCTGGGACGGCGCGGCCGAGATCGGCCAGGTGGCCGGCTGCGTGCCGCGCGGACTGGGGCGCTGGTTGGCCCCGCTCGGCGAGGTGTCGGACGGAACCGTGAGCCTGGCCGAAACGCAGCTGCCGGGCCTGCGTGACCACTGCGTGGTCCGCGCCAGCCATAGTGGTCTGCTGCTGTCGCCTGCCGCCGCGCGGCAGACCTTGGCTTTCTTGGATACGGGGCGGTTTCAGCGCTGAGGCCGCCACCGCGTAAGGTGGCGGCAATCAGTCTGTGCGCGGTCTTCAGCGAGCTTGGACACGTCCAAATCTGCTTAGGATCCAGTCGGTCGAGCGCGCAACTCATGCTCGGCTATCCAAGCCATCTGACTAACTGATGAAGCGAAAGGAGCTGCCATCGGCGCATGACGCCACTCTTGCGGCCTCTCGCGTAGCGGCATTCGTCGGGGTGCGCCAGCGCCGCTGTATCCGATAGGCTGGGCCAGCGCTGCGGCTGGCGTAGTGGCGTGTTTTAGATCGCGCCGCAGCGGCTGGGGCGTCAGGTCCCCACTCAGTGGATTGGCGCGTGGCCGGAAACCTCGGCGACCTGTGCTGCTAAGCGCTCAATGGAGTCGTGCAGCTCAACGGCAATCCGCATGACCGTAGCTGCGTGCTGCTGCGCAAGGCTTTCATGGACGCTTGAGCGTCGAAGTAGCTTGATGGGGCATGTCCATGCAGGCGCCGGCAGTTCGGCGTTCGGTGGCCGCGCACACGTTGCGTGGGCCAGTGTAATCGCCTGAAAAGCCGCGGGGCGTACCGTTGCTTCCTGCCAGTATTCGTGTGGATGCACGAAAAAACGGCAATGGAACCAGCGGCACGCCCCTCGGTGTCATCTAACTGGACTAATTAGTTGGGCTGTACTTCCCAGGTTTGGTTGGGATTGCCCAGGCATTCCCACATCTGCACACGAGCGCCGTTGGTCGCGCCACCCGCCGAGTCGTCCAGGCACTTGTTGTTGAGATCACTGCGGATCTGCCCGCGGATACGCCAGGCTTGCGCCGCACTTCCATTGCACGTCGCCATCCGTATGGTATTGCCGTTCGCGCCCGTGGTGCCGCTCGCCTCAAGGCAGTTGCCGCCGTAGCCGATGATCGAGCCGTTCTTGCCCAGTGTCCACTTCTGGAACTTGTTGCCCAAGCAGTCATACAGCTGCACTGCAGTGCCGCTATTCACGCCTCCAGCCATCACGTCTAGGCATCGCCCGCTGGACACCTGGATCGCTCCGGTGGTGGGATTGAAATTCCAGCGCTGGTTTGCGCCACCAAGGTTGTCCCAGGTCTGCAGGCGCGCACCGTTGGCAGAGCTTCCGTTGGTCACGTCCAGGACCTTGCCGCCCGTGGCGATGATGGCGGCCGAGCGGAAGTTCCAGCGTTGGTTTGCAGAGTTCATAGTTTGGTAGAGCTGGATGCTGGCGCCGTTGTTGCTATTTACCCCGGCGATATCCAGCACCTTGTCGGTGCCATTGCTGCGCAGCGAACGGCTGACGTTTTGCCACTGCCACTTCTGCTGCCGCATGCCATTGCATGCCCAGACCTGGGTCTGGGCGCCATTGCCGGTACTGCCGCCCACCACGTCTAAGCACTTGCCGGAAGGTCCGACGATTTGCCCAGGAGAACTGGAGTCATCGAACGGCACGACAGTTGCGCGGAACTGGGTGATGTTGGGAACGGTGAAAATGAAGGCAGTTGCATTGTCGGCTTGGCCGATCACGCCGCAGGCCTGGCCGTAACAAGACATGCTGGCGGGAGTCGAATAGATGTTCACTTCACGCTGGCCATTGATGCCATAGGCCATGACGGTGTGGAAGCTGCCCACATCGCTGCGATGGCCGAAGTTGTAACCCGTCTCGTTTCCGGTTTCCCGCTGGTGCTGCGATCCGAGCAGATGTCCGAGCTCGTGTCCAAGCGTGGTCGAAGGGCAGTAGTAACTGCCGTCGACACCATCGGAAACAATCGCGTACGCATAACGAGAGTCTGTCTGGCCGTTGACCCAGGCGACGCCACAGTTGCCCTGGCTGGTAGCGTCAAAGCGGCGGACCAGACCCACCAGGTCGGCGCCATAGTTCTCGCGAATCTGGCGAATCGGGCGGAAGGCGTCGTTATAGGCCGTTACCCAGGTGAGCTCGTCCAGCGCTTGGGAATTGTCGCTGTTGTTGACGTAGCCGACTTCGATGGTGCCGACCAAGCGATAGCGCGCCTGCACGTTCGCATTGGCAAACGCCTGGTTGGCGACTTCGACCAGATTGGTCAGAACGGTCTCGATGGCCGCTTCGCCACCTCGATACGTCTTGTACTCTGGGGTATAGCCGAGCACGACGTCGATGGTATTGGTCGAGGTCGTACCCGCAGCAGCATTCACCTGATTCAAGCTGGTGAAGTTCGGGACGATGCCGGTGGAAGGTAGGGACGCCAGCGATGAAGCGTTAGCGGTCGGTGGGACCTGCTTGGCGTCGTGGCGCCTGCTGGGGGCAGCCGAGCGAAGGGCTACTTCCGCAGCAGCCATCACATAGGGCTGTCCGTTGACGGTGGAGATTCGATAAACCTGGCCGCCGCTGCTGCCGAGCGAGCCGAAGACCGCATTCTTGCCGAACGTGATGACCGACTCTTCGCCGACCTGCGCGCCGGGCAAGCGGCCAACCCAGGTCCAATTGCCGTTCTTGCCCTCGGTATGACGGACATAATCCATCTCCAGGCGGGTGCCATCCGGCGCGACGACCGTCATTTTGCCTTCGATCGCGGCCCGCAGCGCGTAGCTTTCGCTGATGCGCGCAGGGTAGAGAGCGAAGGGACCTTCCTTGGTCGGGGTCGCATGTTCGACGTAGGAGACCAGGGTGCCTTGGTCCGGGGCGTCGAAATAGCTCGATGCTGCCGCAGCAAGCTTCGCTGGCGTGTGCTGAGATGTTTTCGAGGGGCCATGGCGCGCTGCGCCGGCGGCGGTGGGTATAGCAGCCGCAGATGCATGATCCCACGCGTGACTTCCAAGCCAGGCACCTGCCGCGACGGCGACGCAGGATGCCAGGACGATTCCCTTTTTATACATGTAACGATTCCCCTTGCTGGCTGCATGACCCGCTTTGCTTCCACTCTTTCGCCAACCGCTGATTTGGCCTCGGCGGGATCCGGAGTTAGTGCTCGCTGGTTTTTGAGCGGTTGTGTGATTGAATTACTTCGCTTCCTGCCGATCCCGCGCGCCCTCTCAGGGCGACCGGAGCGATTGGGCCGAAGAAGGCGCCGTCGATGCACGCAAGCGCAAAGACAGCCATCTTGCTTAGCGGCTATGGATGAGCTTTCTTAAAAGGACAAACGGACGGTGAAACAAAATTGTGACATCAATCAAATAAAACACAATTCTAACAACTAGCCTGCGGCAGCGCGGCCGAGGCCGCATTGCAGGATGGTGGCGGTGAACGCTGGGCACGCGGCCGTGCCCGCAAGATGTCGGACGGGGTAAGGTCGACGGGGAATGTGCTCCGGGGATGTGATGTGGGAGCTGATGCCGTTCTGGCGAGCTTTCGGGTATGGCCATGGCCGAGCGAGGGCGCAGTGCGATTGAGCTGGTCCACGCCAGCACTCTTGAACAACATCCGGTCGCAAGCTCGTGCACGTGGCGGCTACGTTGACGTCTACTGGCGTGGCTATGGGCTGCGACCACCGGGACGCGCCAGGCGCTGGCCTTACTGGCTAGTCGCGGTTCCAGCAAGGCGACCGCCGCCACGTAATAGGGCGGCATCAGGTAAAATCCGCGCCCTGTCATTGAAGCCAGTCTGGAACCACCCATGGGTAGAGGTCCCTCGATCGAAGGCCGCAAGAACGCCTCCGACGCCAAGCGCGGCAAGATGTTTACCAAGATCATCCGCGAGATCAGCGTGGCGGCCCGCGCCGGCGGCGGCGACCCGTCCAATAATCCGCGTCTGCGGACGGCCATGGACAAGGGCCTGTCGTCGAACATGTCCAAGGACGTGATGGAGCGCGCCATCAAGAAGTCCACCGGCGAGCTGGAAGGGGTGGAATACGAAGAAGTGCGCTACGAGGGCTACGCGCCCGGCGGCGTGGCGGTGATCGTGGACTGCCTGACCGACAACCGCGTGCGCACCGTGGCCGACGTGCGCCATGCCTTCAGCAAATGCGGCGGCAACATGGGCACCGAGGGCTCGGTGGCCTTCATGTTCAAGCGCCTGGGCGTGCTGAGCTTCGCCGCCGGCATCGATGAGGACACCCTCACCGATGCCGCCATCGAAGCCGGCGCCGACGATGTGGTGGTGTACCCGGAAGACGGCGCCATCGATGTGCTGACCGCCCCGGACGCCTTCGCCCAGGTCAGGGACGCCCTGGTCGCTGCCGGGCTGGAACCGGCGCACGCCGAAATCACCTTCCGCGCCGACAACGACATCGCCGTGGACGGCGAGACCGCCGTGCAGGTCCGCAAGCTGCTGGACATGCTCGAAGACCTGGACGACGTACAGGACGTGTATTCGAACGTCGATCAAGCGGCGCTTGGCGCGTAAATGAAGATGGGGATGGCGGGATTGGGCATTCGGGATTCGCAACAGCGAAGCGACCGCTGCATTGTGTGCGTTGCGCCAATCCCCAATCCCCAATCCCCAATCCCGGCTTCCAGATGACCCGCATCCTGGGCATCGATCCCGGTTCGCAGCGCACCGGCATCGGCATCATCGATATCGACGAGGGCGGTCGCAGCCGGCATGTGCACCACGCGCCGCTGATGCTGCTGGGGGAGGGTGATTTCTCCCAGCGGCTCAAGCGGCTGCTGCAGGGGCTGGGCGAGCTGATCGAGACCTACCGGCCGGATGAGGTGGCGATCGAAAGGGTGTTCATGGGCAAGAGCGCCGCTTCGGCGCTCAAGCTCGGCCACGCGCGCGGCGCGGCGATCTGCGCGGTGGTCATGCGCGACCTGCCGGTGCACGAGTACGCTGCCACCGAAGTCAAGCTGGCGTTGGTCGGCAAGGGCGGCGCGGACAAGGTGCAGGTCCAGCACATGGTCGGCATCATGCTCAACCTGAAAGGCAAGCTGCAGCCCGACGCCGCCGACGCATTGGCGGTCGCCATCACTCACGCCCACGTGCGCGCCACCGCGCAACGCCTGGGCGTCAATACCCAACAGGCCTGGAGCCGCAAGAAATGATAATCGGGATTCGGGATTTGGGATTGGGGATTCGCAACCGCGAGTCCGCGCGCGCTGTGCCGCTTCGTCGGGCTGGGACCGTTGTTGACGGCAGCGAGGGTTCTTGCCAATCCCCAATCTCGAATCCCCAATCCCGGCACCACAACGGCGGTGCCCAATGATCGGCCGTCTGCGCGGGATCCTGGCCTACAAGCAGCCGCCGTGGCTGGTGATCGACGTGGGTGGGGTGGGGTATGAGCTGGAGGCGCCGATGAGCACCTTCTACGATCTGCCCGATGTCGGTCGCGACGTGATCCTGTTCACCCATTACGCGCAGAAGGAAGACAGCGTCGCGCTGTACGGTTTCCTGCGCGAAGGCGAGCGGCGGTTGTTCCGCGATGTGCAGAAGGTCACCGGTATCGGCGCCAAGATTGCGCTGGCGGTGTTGTCCGGGGTCAGCGTGGACGAGTTCGCCCGCCTGATCACCAGTGGCGACATCACCGCGCTGACGCGCATTCCCGGCATCGGCAAGAAGACCGCCGAGCGCATGGTGGTGGAACTGCGCGACCGCGCGGCCGATTTCAGCAGCGGCGCCCCGATCACCGGCCAGTTGGGGCCCGACGCCGTTTCCGAAGCCACCGTGGCCTTGCAACAGCTGGGCTACAAGCCGGCCGAGGCCGCCCGCATGGCGCGCGACGCCGGTGCAGAAGGCGACGAGGTCGCCACGGTCATCCGCAAGGCACTGCAAGCCGCGCTGCGCTGAGCGCGGCCACGAACCATCGCCTGGCCGCAAAGCGGGCGCGGCCGGCACTCGGCATCGACAGGGGCGGCCCGTACACTGCGCATCCTTGCCCGCGGCCAGCCCGTACCTTGGGTGTCTGTGACGTCAGTGCAGGCACCTTCGACAGGTGCTGGCTCCCTCATCATCTTCACGCTGTCTGGCGAAAACTGCCCACCTCATGTCCCACACCCCCAAATCAGCCGGCTCCAGCCACGCGCCCGCCAACAGCCAGACCGCCCTGGTCATCGGCGCGATCGGCGTCGTCTTCGGCGATATCGGTACCAGCCCGCTGTATACGCTCAAGGAAGCGTTTTCGCCGCACTACGGGCTGACCCCGGACCACGACACCGTGCTGGGCATCCTGTCGCTGGTGTTCTGGGCGCTGATGCTGGTGGTCACGCTCAAGTACGTCACCGTGATCATGCGCGCCGACAACGACGGCGAGGGCGGCATCATGGCGCTGACCGCGTTGGCGCAACGCACCCTGCCGGGCGGTTCGCGCTCGATGTACGTGGTCGGCATCCTCGGCATCTTCGGTGCCTCGCTGTTCTTTGGCGACGGCGTCATCACCCCGGCGATTTCGGTGCTGTCGGCGGTGGAGGGCCTGGAGGTGGCTGCGCCCAGGCTGGAGCCGTTCGTGGTGCCGATCACCTTGGTGGTGCTGGGCATGCTGTTCCTGGCGCAGCGCTTCGGTACCGAACGTGTCGGCAAGGCATTCGGGCCGATCACGCTGCTCTGGTTCTTCGCGTTGGGCGCGATCGGCGTCTACAACATGGCCCGCGCACCGGAAGTGCTGCATGCGCTGAATCCGTGGTGGGGCGTGCGCTTCTTCGCGCAACACAACTGGCATGCGGTGTTCGTGCTGGGCGCAGTGGTGCTGGCGGTGACCGGTGGCGAAGCGCTGTACGCGGACATGGGCCATTTCGGCGCCAAGGCGATCCGCCGCTCGTGGCAGTTCGTGGTCCTGCCGATGCTGACCTTGACCTACCTGGGGCAGGGCGCGCTGATGCTGCGCAACCCGGCCGCGGTCAGCAACCCGTTCTACGAGGCGGTGCCCGAGTGGGCGCTGTACCCCATGATCGTGCTCGCCACTGCAGCCACGGTGATCGCCTCGCAGGCGCTGATCACCGGCGCCTATTCGGTGGCCAGCCAGGCCATGCAGCTCGGCTACATCCCGCGCATGCACATTCGCCATACCTCGCACTCCACCATCGGCCAGATCTATGTGCCGGCGGTGAACTGGTGCCTGCTGGCGCTGGTGGCGGTGGCCGTGATCGGTTTCGGCGACTCGGCCTCGTTGGCCACCGCGTACGGCGTTTCGGTGACCGGCACCATGCTGATCACCACCGTGTTGATGATCATCTACGCGCGTGCCAACCCGCGCGTGCCGGCGCCGCTGCTGTGGTTGTTCGCGCTGGTGTTCCTGGCGGTGGACTGCGCGTTCTTCTACGCCAACATCATCAAGTTCCTGGACGGCGCCTGGTTCCCGTTGTTGCTGGGCCTGATCCTGTTCACCCTGATGCGTACCTGGCGCCGCGGCCGCAAGCTGCTGCACGACGAGATCCGCAAGGACGGTATCAAGCTGGACACCTTCCTGCCCGGGTTGATGCTGGCGCCGCCGGTGCGCGTGCCCGGCACGGCCGTGTTCCTGACCGCCGACCCGATGGTGGTGCCGCACGCGCTGATGCATAACCTCAAGCACAACAAGGTGCTGCACGAGCGCAACGTGTTCCTGACCGTGGAAACCCTGCAGGTGCCGTACGCGGCCGCCGGGAAACGGCTCAAGATCGACGCGATCGGCGACGAGTTCTACCGCGTGCATGTGCGCTTCGGTTTCATGGAGACCCCGGACGTGCCGCTGGCGCTGATGCGCTCCTGCGATCAGGGCGGGATCTATTTCGATCCGATGGACACCACCTATTTCGCCAGCCGCGAAACCATCGTGGCCAGCGCCAATCGCGGCATGCCGATCTGGCGCGACAAGCTGTTCGCCCTGATGCATCGCAATGCCGCCCCGGCCACCGGATTCTTCCGCATCCCCGGTAACCGCCTGGTGGAGTTGGGCGCGCAAGTGGAGATCTGAGCGTGGCCGCGCTCAAGTGGATGGTCTACGGGCGCTCACCGAGCCTGGACACCTTCTGGGATGACGCACTCAACCTCGGGCGCGTGCCGGCCACCGAGGCCGCGATCGCGGCGGCGCAAGCGCGGCTCGGTGTCCGCCTGCCGGCCTGGCTGCGTGAGCTGTACGCACGCTACGACGGCGGCGCGGTGCAGATGGCGCGTGGTCAGTCCCTGGAGGAGCCGGACAACTGGCTCAAGGCCGAATGGCTGTTCCCGCGCGCGCGCCTGCTCGGCAGTGCGGAGCTGTTTTCCTTTGCGCAAGTGCGTGCCCGCGAGGAGTACCGCGACGACGCGTTTGCCGGGCTTGCTGCCGGTGGCGATGATCGCCATCTGATCGTCATCGCGGCCGATGACCGTTCGCCGAGCCGGGCGCTGTGCCTGGACTACTCCGCATTCGGTGCCGAGCCCACACTGGTCTACGTCGATGCAGGCGACAAGCGCCGGTTGGCGGTGTTCGCCAACGTGGAGGACCTGCTGGCGCAGTTGGTCGATGTCCACTATTGGTCCCCCGCGTTGCAGGCCAAGCACGACGCAGATGTGGTGCAGTGGCAGCCGCAGCCGCCGGCATTGACCACGTTCTGGAGCGGCGCCGATGGGCGGAACGACGGCGGAGCCGCAGCGGACGCCGATGCCTTCGCTGAGGCCGAAGCACGCCTGGGCGTGCGCCTGCCGGCATTGTTCAAGCGTCTCTACAGTGTCCAGGACGGGGGCGATACCGGCTGGTGCTGGGTGCCGCGTACCCGTTTTCCGTCCGATCACTACGTGGATTGGGAATGCGTGCTGGTTGATCGCGATCTATCGCCGCTGGCGCAGATCCGCAGCGTGCTGGATTTTGCCGATGCCTTCGAAGACCGGAGTGACTTCCGCGCTGCGGCCTGCCTGCACGCCGGCCTGGATCAGGTGCTGGTGCTGTCTTGCCATAACGTCGATAGCCTGCTGTGCCTGGACTACCGCGCGCGCGGCCCGCAATGCGAGCCGGAGGTCGTCTATTTCGAGAACTGGGAAGGGCTGGTGCCGACCTGGCGCGCCGCGCGCTTCGATGCCTTCTTCGCAGTGCTGCGCCAGGCCGAGCTTGATGTCTAGATGTTGGGCCATCCGCGCGCGGCATGAGAAGATGGCCGGATGACTGAGCAGCGCATCATCGCCAGCAGCTCCACCCGCGAAGACGACGCCGCCGATGCGAGCATTCGTCCCAAGCGCCTGGCCGATTATCTCGGTCAGCAGCCGGTGCGCGAGCAGATGGAGATCTACATCCAGGCGGCCAAGGCGCGTGGCGAGGCGATGGATCATGTGCTGATCTTCGGCCCGCCCGGGCTCGGCAAGACCACGCTGAGTCACGTCATCGCCAACGAGCTGGGGGTGAGCCTGCGCGTGACCTCTGGCCCGGTGATCGAAAAGGCCGGCGATCTGGCGGCGTTGCTCACCAACCTGCAGCCGCACGATGTGCTGTTCATCGACGAAATCCATCGTCTCTCGCCGGTGGTGGAAGAAGTGCTGTACCCGGCGATGGAAGATTTTCAGATCGACATCATGATCGGCGACGGCCCGGCCGCGCGCTCGATCAAGATCGACCTGCCGCCGTTCACCCTGATCGGTGCCACCACCCGTGCCGGCCTGCTCACCGCGCCCTTGCGCGACCGCTTCGGCATCGTGCAGCGGCTGGAATTCTATTCCCCGCAGGAATTGACCCGCATCGTGATTCGCTCGGCGGCCATCCTGGGCATCGACTGCACGCCCGAAGGCGCGGCGGAAATCGCACGCCGCGCGCGCGGCACCCCGCGTATCGCCAACCGGCTGCTGCGTCGCGTGCGCGACTACGCCCAGGTCAAGGCGGCCGGGCATATCGATCTGCCGGTGGCGCAGGCGGCCATGCAGATGCTGAAAGTGGATCCGGAAGGTTTTGACGAGCTCGACCGTCGCATGTTGCGCACCATCGTCGAACACTTCGATGGCGGCCCGGTCGGCGTGGAATCGCTGGCCGCCTCGCTGTCGGAGGAGCGCGGCACGCTGGAAGACGTCATCGAGCCGTACCTGATCCAGCAGGGCTTTCTGATCCGCACGGCGCGCGGCCGCATGGTCACGCCCAAGGCCTATCTGCATCTGGGCCTGAAGGTGCCGCGCGAGCGCACCCCGGGCATCGGCGAACCGGGAGACCTGTTTTGACGACGCTCTGCTGGTCGCCAACCTGGGTCGTCACGACCGAAATTCCGTGCCCATGACCATCGAATCCCCATTCTCCAATCCCCAATCCCTGCCGGTATTCAGTTGGCCGACACGCGTCTACTGGGAAGATACCGACGCCGGCGGGGTGGTCTACCACGCGCGCTACGTGGCCTTCATGGAACGCGCGCGCACGGAGTGGATGCGTGCGCTCGGCTACGGGCAGGAGCGTATGCGCCAGGAGCACGACCTGGTGTTTGCGGTCCGCGCGATGCAACTGGATTTCCTCAAGCCGGCCCGGCTCGACGACGCGCTGTCAGTGTCGGCGGTATTGCTGCGATGCAGACGGGCCAGCCTGCTGTTCGCGCAATCGGTCCGTCGCGAAGGCGAAGTGCTGCTGACCGCCGAGGTGCGTATTGCCGCGCTCGGTACCAGCGACTTCCGTCCGCGTGGCATGGACGATGCGCTGTATGACGTGTTGAAAGCTCTAGAAACCCCAGAATCCGATTACTGAGGAACGAACGGATGTCGATTGCATTGCTCCTGGCCCTGCAGGACACGGTAGTGGAAGCACTGCCGCAGGACGTCGCCGCTGCTGCGGCGCAGACCGCCAGCGTGGCGCACAACAGCAGCATCAACTATGTAGACCTGATCCTGCGCGCCAGTATCCCGGTCAAGATCATCGTGCTGCTGCTGCTGATCGGCTCGTTCATCAGCTGGGTGATCATTTTCCGCAAGGCGCGTGCGTTCAAGCTGGCCAATCGCGAGGCCGACGAGTTCGAGAACCGCTTCTGGTCCGGTGCGGACCTGGCCAAGCTGTACGCCTCGGCCACCGACCGCAACCGCACCGTGGGCGGTCTGGAATCGATGTTCGAAAGCGGCTTCCGCGAGTTCTCGCGTCTACGCGACCGCCGCCGTCTGGATGCGCGCGTGCAGCTGGAAGGCGCGCAGCGTGCCATGCGCACCGCGTTCACGCGCGAAGTCGACCAGCTCGAGCGCAACCTCGAACTGCTGGCCAACATCGGCTCCACTGCGCCGTACGTCGGCCTGGTCGGCACCGTGTTCGGCATCATGGTGACCATGCACGACATGGTCAGCAGCGGTGAGCAGGCCGGTATCGCCGCGGTGGCGCCGGGTATCTCCGAAGCGTTGTTCGCCACCGCCATCGGTCTGTTCGTGGCGATTCCGGCCGTGTGGGCCTACAACCGCTTCACCACCCGCGTGGAACGGCTGTCGGTGCGCTATGAGACCTTCGCCGACGAGTTCAGCTCCATCCTGCAGCGCCAGGCCGGCGCGGACGAGTGATGCGCGCTGCCGGCATGCCCCCGCATGGCGTGACGCGGGAAGTGTCCGGCAGGGCCAGTCGCGTCGGTGCGCAGTGCCACGTGCAGGTGTCCCTTTTCGGGGCACCGTGCAAGCGCACTGCCAGCCGGCGCCGAGGACTAATTAGGAACGTTTCGCGATGATCTCCGGTATTTCCCGTCGTAAGAAGCGCAAGCTCAAATCCGACATCAACGTCGTGCCGTATATCGACGTGATGCTGGTGCTGCTGATCATCTTCATGGTCACCGCACCGTTGCTGACCCTGAGTACCGACGTCAGCCTGCCCAGCTCGCGCGCCAAGGCGCTGGAAAGCAAGCAGGACCCGGTCGTGGTGGTGGTCGCTGCCGATGGCAAATTGGCGCTGCAGCTGCCCAAGGGCAAGCCGCAGGCGATGGACGTGGCTGCGCTGCAGGCACAGCTGGCTGCCATCGTGGCGCAGGACAAGGACGCACGTGTGGTGGTGGCCGGCGATCGCGCCGCGCCGTACCAGAAGATCATGGATGCCATCGACGTGCTCAAGCAGGCCAAGGTCGAGAAAGTGGGCCTGATTTCCGACTCCGGCGGCACCGCAGGCAGCGATGCACGCTGACGCACTCCCCACGCAGACCGCGCGCGATGACGGCTGGTTTCGACCGGTCGTCCTGGCATTGGTCGTGCACGTCCTGGTCGCGCTGGTGTTTATCGCCGGCTGGCTGTGGTCGCCCGAACGCTCGGTGGAGCCCGCGGCCGGCGACCCCAGCATGGAGGCCTCGCTGGACGTGTCGGCTGCCGAGGCGCGGGTTGCGCGCCAGGCATTGAAGGCCACGCCGGTCGAGACGCCGCCCCCGCCTGCGCCATTGCCCGAGCCCGCGCCGAAAGACAGCGTGCCGCCGCCGCAGCCGATCCCCGAGCCGCGCCCGCAGGATGCGCCTACGCCGCAGCAGGCGCAGGCACAGGAGCGCATAGCCCAGCCCGACAAGGTCGACCAGGAGCGCGTGGATGCACTGGCCATTTCCGCCGAAAAGGCCAAGCAGGAACAGGAAGCCAAGCGTCGCCAGGAGCAGATCGACCTGACCGAGCGGAAACGCCAGGAAGAGGCCGAGCAGAAATTGCGCCTTGCCAAGCAGCAGGAAGAGGCCGACGCCAAGAAGAAACAGGCGGCCGCACAGCAGGCGGCGGAAGAAGCCGAACGCCAGAAGAAGATCGCCGACATCCGTCGTCAGCGCGCGCAAGCCGATAAGGAGATGGCGCTGGCCGAGCAGAAGTTGCGCCAGGTCGCCGCCGCACGTGCGCAGCAGGCCTCCGCGGCCGCGGCGACCAGCGCGCAGCCGACCGCAGGGCAGGGCGGTACCAGTACCGACCTGTCGGCCAAATACGCCGCGGCGATTCAGCAGAAAGTGTTGGCGCAGTGGGTGCGTCCGCCGTCGGTGCCGCCAGGCCAGAAATGCACCATCAACATCCGCCAGTTGCCGGGCGGCAGCGTGATGGAGGCCAAGGTGGCGCCGGGCTGTCCCTACGACGAGGCTGGCCAGCGTTCGATCGAAGCGGCCGTGTTGAGCGCCCAGCCATTGCCTTACCGCGGGTTCGAGTCGGTGTTCCAGCGCAACCTGACCTTTGTGTTCACTGCGCAGGATCAGTAATCGTTGTCGGGCTGCGGCGGCCACTGGCGCCGCAGCCTGGTGCCACCCCGCGTGATCGCCCATGGGGCTGTCCATGTCGTTACACCATCGCTCGCTCCGTTTTCACGTCAACTCATTCACGATTGCGAGTATGTTCACTCGTTGATTGCTATCCCTTGCACACTTTTCCTGCCCGATCCGAGCCGTCCATGAAAAAACCGCTGCGTTGGCTAGCCGCCTTGACCGCCCTGTTGTTGCCGCTGAGCGCACTCGCGCAGCAGCAAGGTCTCACCATCGATATCGTCGGCGGTAGCGCGTCTGCCACGCCGATCGCCGTCATTCCGATGCCGTATCAGGGCTCGGGCACCGCGCCGCAGACCGACGTGTCCGCCGTGGTCGGCGCCGACCTGGATCGTTCCGGGCAGTTCCGCACGTTGCCGGCCGCGCAGATCGTCGAAAAGCCGACCCGTGGCACCGAGGTGCAGTTCCAGACCTGGCGCACCCTCAAGCAGAACTACATCGTGGTCGGCCGCGTCATGGACGCCGGCGAAGGCGCATACCGGGTCGAATACGAGTTGTTCGACGTGGCCAAGGGCGAGCGCATGCTGGGCCTGGCGATGACGGCGCGTGCCAATGCAATGCGCGATGTTTCGCACCAGATGGCTGATGCCATCTACGAGAAAATCACAGGTGTGCGCGGTGCCTTCTGGACCCGCATTGCCTATGTGACTGCCAGCGGCAAGGGCGGCGCCATGCGTTATGCGCTGATGGTGGCCGACTCGGACGGCTACAACCCGCAGACCATCGTGCGTTCGGCCGAGCCGCTGCTGTCGCCCAACTGGAGCCCGGACGGCAAGAAGCTGGCATATGTGAGCTTCGAGCGCGGCAACTCGTCGATCTACCTGCAAGACATCGCCACCGGTGCACGCGAACTGGTGTCCAGCTTCCGGGGCATCAACGGCGCGCCGTCGTTCTCGCCGGACGGACGTCGCCTGGCGCTGGCGCTGTCGCGCAGCGGTAACCCGGAAATCTACGTGATGGATCTGGGGAGCAAGCAGCTCACCCAGCTCACTAACCACTTCGGCATCGACACCGAGCCGACCTGGGCGCCGGATGGCGGCAGCATCTACTTCACCTCCGATCGCGGCGGTCGTCCGCAGATCTACCAGGTGGCAGCCAGCGGCGGCAGCGCCAACCGCGTGACCTTCCAGGGCAACTACAACGCCACCGCCAGCGTGTCGTTCGACGGCAAGAAGATTGCCGTGGCTCAGGGCAGCGGCAACACCTACCGCATCGCGATGATGGACCGCAGCCTGGGTTCGCCCAGCTGGAGCACGCTGTCGCCGGGCTCGCTGGACGAATCGCCGAGCTTTGCGCCTAACGCCAGCATGGTGTTGTACGCCGCACGCGAAGGCGGCCGTGGCGTGCTGTACGCGGTCTCTTCCGACGCTCGGGTCCGCCAGCGCCTGGTGCTGGCCGACGGCGATGTGAGAGAACCCGCATGGGGGCCTTACCGAATCGCGCATTAATGTTAATATTTCGCTGCGTTAAACCACTCATTGGCCCAGAGCCTCCATAGGTACCCCATGAACAAGTCCACCCGCGTCTTGCTTGTCTCCCTGCTGTCCGTTGCTGTGCTGGCTGGTTGCTCGAAGAAGGTGAAGGAAACTCCGCCTCCTGCGACCGATACCACCGCTGGTTCCTCGGTTCCCACCGGCCCGTCCACCTCTGGCCTGTACGGCCCGGGCGACCTGGATACCGATGCCTGCCTGCGTCAGCGCGTTGTTTACTTCGATCTGGATCAGGACTCCCTGAAGCCGGAATTCCAGGCCATCATGGCTTGCCACGCCAAGTACCTGCGTGACCGTCCTTCCTCGCGCATCACCCTGCAGGGCAATGCGGACGAGCGTGGTTCGCGTGAGTACAACATGGGTCTGGGCGAGCGTCGCGGCAATGCCGTGTCGTCCTCGCTGCAGGCTGCCGGCGGCTCTGCCAGCCAGCTGACCGTCGTCAGCTACGGCGAAGAGCGTCCGGTCTGCACCGAGTCGAACGAGTCCTGCTGGTCGCAGAACCGCCGCGTCGAAATCGTGTACACGGCTCAGTAAGAAGCGATGCGCTTTCGAGTGACATCCCTGTTCGTCGCGGCGGCCCTCGTGGTCGCCGCGCCGGCATACGCCCAGCGAGCCAGTCTCGCTGATCGTGTGGCCGTGCTCGAGCAGCAGCAGGCCAATAGTCAGGCCAACAACGATCTCCTCAATCAGCTGCAGCAGGCGCGTTCGGACCTGCAGGCATTGCGGTCGACCGTCGAACAGCTGCAGCACGACAATGAGCAACTCAAGCAGCAGTCCAAGGACCAATATCTGGACCTGGATGGACGCTTGAACCGGTTGGAAGGCGCAGGTGGCGCAACACCGCCATTGCCCCCAGCGACCGGCAGCGTGACCCCGGCCCCGGCACCTGCCGCGCGGCCCGCAGCGGCGGCAACTTCCGAGAAGCCGCCAACCGTCCATGGCGACCCAGGCACCCTGGCCGTCAGCAACGACGAACGTACGGCCTACAACGTGGCCTTCGATGCATTGAAGAACGGCAAGTACGACGATGCGTCGCAGCTGTTCCTGAGCTTTCTGGAGCTCTATCCCAACGGCGTGTATACCCCCAATGCCTTGTATTGGCTGGGCGAGAGCTATTACGCCACCCGTAATTTCCAGCTTGCCGAGGCGCAGTTCCGTGATCTCGTCAGCCGCTATCCCACGCATGACAAGGCCGCCGGCGGCTTGTTGAAGCTTGGCCTGTCGCAGTACGGCGAAGGCAAGAACAACGAGGCCCAGCAGACCTTGCAGCAGGTTGCTTCGCAGTACCCCGGCTCCGACGCGGCACGCGTTGCGCAGGAGCGCCTGCAGTCCATCCGTCTCGGCCAGCAACTGCGCTGAGCCTCGCGTTCGTGCCTGCCGGCACGGCGCATACTTTGCCCATGAATGCCGCCGCCGTCCCCAGCGAGATCGTCCAGTCGCCATTGCCGCGGTTGAAGATCACCGAAATCTTTTTGTCCCTGCAAGGCGAGGCCGAAGCGGCTGGCTGGCCCACGGTATTCGTCCGCCTGACCGGCTGCCCGTTGCGCTGCCTGTACTGCGACACCGCGTACGCGTTCCATGGCGGGCAGTGGCATGACATTGACGCAATCGTCGCCGAAGTCGCCAGTCATGGCGTGCGCCATGTCTGCGTGACCGGCGGCGAGCCGTTGGCGCAGAAGCGTTGCCTGGTTCTGCTGGAGAAGCTCTGCGACGCCGGTTACGACGTCTCGTTGGAGACCTCCGGTGCGCTGGACGTGTCTGCCGTCGATCCGCGCGTCTCGCGCGTGGTCGACATCAAGACGCCCGCATCCGGCGAGGAGGCACGCAATCGCTGGGAAAACCTGCCGCTGCTGACCGCGCGCGACCAGATCAAGTTCGTGATCTGCAGCCGCGCCGACTACGAATGGTCGCGCGAGATCGTCGCCGCGCATGCACTGGATCGCCGCTGCACGGTGTGGTTTTCGCCCAGCAAAAGCGAGGTGAGCCCACGGCAACTGGCTGACTGGATCGTGGCAGACCGCTTGCCGGTGCGCTTCCAGATGCAGCTGCACAAGCTGCTGTGGAACGACGAGCCTGGGCGGTGAGGATCAGGCGCGTAGCGCAGTGCATCAGGCGACTGCCTTGCGCTGGCAAAAATTACGGACGGTGTTTTGATTGGCTCAGGCAGCCGGGATCCCACAAAGTGGCAAAGACCTGTAAGCCGCTATGCGGTGATGCGTTAGCGTAACGGCGCACCGGTGTCCGCGCGCTCGTACGGGCGAGCGAATGCTGCGAAATTGCGGAACGGATGCCTTCCTGGGGAGCGATGAAGTTCGCTGAAAGCCTTGCTGGAGATGGTGGGCCGTGATGGATTCGAACCATCGACCAAAAGATTAAAAGTCTTCTGCTCTACCGACTGAGCTAACGGCCCACTGACCCCGACATTGCGTCGGGGTGCGCATTCTACCCTACGCGGGCGTCAAGACAAAATGGCGTAGTGCGTGGGGTCGGGAACGCCGGCATCGGCGAAGCCGGCCGCGCGCAGGCGGCAGGCGTCGCAGTGGCCGCAGGCGCGTCCATCGGCATCGGCGCGGTAGCAGGAGACGGTGAGGCCGAAGTCCACACCCAGGCGCACGCCTTCACGGACGATGTCGGCCTTGCTGAGGAACTGCAGCGGTGCGTGCACGCGCAGCCCTGCACCTTCCACGCCTGCCTTGGTGGCCAGGTTGGCCAGCACCTCGAAAGCGCGCACGAACTCGGGACGGCAATCGGGGTAGCCGGAGTAGTCCACCGCATTGACGCCACAGAACAGGTCGTTGGCGCCGACGACCTCGGCCCAACCGAGCGCCAGCGACAGCATGATGGTGTTGCGCGCGGGCACGTAGGTGACGGGGATGCCGTCGCCGCCAGCGTCGGGGACGTCGATGTCGTCGGTCAATGCCGAGCCGCCGATGCTGCGCAGGTCCACGTCGACCACCTTGTGCGCAACGACGCCCTGCGCGGCAGCGACGCGCGCTGCGGCGTCCAGTTCGGACGTATGGCGTTGGCCATAGCGCACGCTCAGCGCGTAGACGGCAAAGCCCTGCTCCTGCGCGAGTGCGATGACGGCGGCGGAATCCATGCCACCGGACAACAGAACAACGGCTTTTTTCATGGCGAATCGGCGATCACTGCGGAATAAGCCCGAAGGCTATCAGGGACGATGGCGCAGGGCGACCGGGAACCGGTCTTCGATCGGCTTCGGTTGGCGCGGGATTGGCCGGTGCAGGCACGAAACAGTGGAATGCGCTTGCGGCGTTGGTCGATTGCAACCGCTTTGTCTGGCGACGGCGCGCGTTTTTGTTGAGCTGGATTTGACGTCAAATACGCATGATCAGGCGTTCACGTAAGTCCATTTATCGTTCGCTTCAATTTTGGAACCATGACGCAATGGCCGAGCATCAGGAAGACGCAGCGAAATCGCGCATTTACGAGGCCCTGCTACAGGCAACACCGGATCTTTTGTATGTGTTCGATATCCAGCATCGCTTCGTCTACGCCAATCAGGCGTTGTTGACGATGTGGGGCATGCGCTGGGAAGACGCCTGCGGCAAAACCTGCCTGGAACTGGGCTACGAGCCCTGGCATGCGGCCATGCACGATGAAGAGATCGAACAGGTGATCGCAACAGGCCAGCCGGTGCGCGGCGAAGTGCCATTCCCGCATACGACCAAGGGCCTGCGCATCTACGACTACATTTTTACCCCGGTGTTCGGACCCGACGGCAAAGTCGAGGCGATCGCCGGCGCCACGCGCGACATCACCGAACACAAGCAGCATGAGCAGCATCTGCAGCTGTTGATCAACGAGCTCAACCACCGGGTCAAGAACTCGTTGGTGATGGTGCAATCGTTGGCGCGGCAGTCGTTCACCAACGCCGGTGGCCTGGCCGACGCACAGGAAAAGCTCGACGCGCGCTTGCTGGCGCTGTCGCGGGCACACGACACCCTGACGCGCGAAAACTGGGTCAGCGCCGACATCCTGGAACTGACCCGCGACGCTGCCGCGCTGTATGAGTCGCACGACAGCCAGCGCTTCACGTTGCAGGGTGATTCCTGTCGGCTTGATCCGCGGCGGGCATTGGCGCTGTCGATGGCGCTGCATGAGCTGTGCACCAACGCGCTCAAGCACGGCGCCTTATCCTTGCCAGCTGGCAATGTGCTGGTTTCGTGGGAGCGCAGCACGCGTGGCGAGCAGGAACTGCTTGACTTGATCTGGCGGGAAACCGGGGGGCCGCCCGTGCAGCCACCCACGCGCAAGGGGTTCGGCACGCGTCTTCTGGAGCGTGGCTTGAAGCACGACCTCAAGGGCGACGTTGAGCTGTCCTTCGATCCGGCTGGCGTGCGCTTCCGCGTTTCCATCCCGTTGCCGCCCGAGCATGCCGAGGCACGGCCATGACCATGCGCGTGCTCCTGGTCGAAGACGAATCGTTGGTGGCGATGCTCTTGGAGGATTGCCTGGCGGAACTGGGCTACGAGGTGGTGGCAACCGTGGCCGACGTGGACGCCGCGTTGCAAGCGGTGCAGGCAGGCAACCTCGACCTGGCACTGCTGGACATCAATCTTGGCGGCACCTTGTCGTTTCCCATTGCGGAAGAACTGGATGCGCGCGGTGTTCCGTATATCTTCGTGACCGGCTATGCGCAGGGCGGGATTCCCGAAAAGTACCGGCACCGGCACGGCCTGCAGAAACCCTTCCATTTTCGTGATCTAAAACATGCGCTATCGCTGCTGCAGCAGCGCAGCGCCGAGTGATCAGCGCGGGTCTTGTTGCAGTTGAACGACATGGGGGCGCTGAGAAGTTCGATATCGCCGACCGCCGCAATGCTCCGGCGTGCATGGCACCGCAGGCATTCAACCGGTTCGGACAGTGACTGGGATCGGTACTTGGGCGTGCATGCGCAGCGATTACCCGGCTAGCGTGGCAGGTGCAGCCAATGTGGCGATGGGTGCCGGAATTCGCAGCGTATGCAGATGCATGGCAGCCCGGCGACGGGCAGGCGGTGAGAACGGTGGCCGTGGTGTCTATCTGCTGCCACGCAAGCTGGTGGCAGCGGCCTCGCGCAGTGCCTGGTTGAGTTGCTGCAACACGTTCGAGCGCACAGCGGCGTACTGCCAGTACAGCGGAACATCGAGCCAGCGGGTGGGGTCGACGATGACGACCTGCTTGTTGCGCACCGCAGGCAGCACCATCGCTTCGGGCGCCAGGCACCAGCCCAGCCCGCGTGCAGCGGCTTCGACAAAACCGGTGGAGGTGGGCAGGTAATGCGTGGGCGGGCTCAGCCGGCTACGCGTGACCCGCCTGACGAAACGCGCCTGCAAGGTGTCCTTGCGATTGAACACCAGCATCGGCGCCTTTCCCAGCGCGTCGGCAGTGAAGCCACCCTGGAAATGCGCAGCGACGAACGCCGCCGATGCGATCGCGTGGTAACGCATCACGCCCAACGCCTGGACATTGCAACCCTGCAGTGGCGCGCGCTCGGAGGTGACCGCGCCCAGCACGCTGCCAGCGCGCAGCAACTCCAGGGTGTGGTCCTGGTCGTCCATCTGCACATCGAACAAGAAGCCGTGCGCCTGGTGGAGCGAAGACAGCGCCTGCAGGAACCAGGTCTGCAACGAGTCGTCATTGACCGCGATGGCGAGGGTACGTGGGTGCCCGGCGATGCCATCGCCAGGCAGGAAGTCGGCAATCGCTTCGGCTTCGAGGACCTGCATGGGCTTGAGCCGGCGCAGCAGCCGTTCGCCGGCCGGCGTGGGCCGGCAAGGCGCCGTGCGCATGACCAGTACCTGCCCGAGTCGGTCTTCGAGCGCCTTGATGCGTTGCGAGATTGCCGAGGGCGTCAGTGCAAGACGCTGCGCGGCGGCGTCGAAGCTGCCTTCGTCCAGCACGGCTGCGAAGGCGGCCAATTGCGGATGCAGAAGATCCATGCGTTCACCTGCATTAGAAATGCTAATCAGCATACAGATTATTTAGTTTTCCTAATTCGATGTAAGGGCACACGATGCGCGCCTGCCTCGGAGACACCACCATGATCGTTCAAGCAACAGTGGCCGGTTTTCTTGCCGGTGCCGGTCTCATCGTCGCGATCGGCGCGCAGAATGCGTTCGTGCTGCGGCAAGGGCTCAAGCGCCAGCACGTGGGATTGGTGGTGGCGATCTGTGCACTTGGCGATATCGCGCTGATCCTGCTCGGCGTTGCTGGAATCGGCGCGTTGGCGCAGCAATACGCGGGCCTGCTGCAGCTGTTGCGCTACGCAGGCGCCGCATTTCTGGCAGTGTATGGGTGGATGGCCGCATGCCGTGCCTGGCGCGGAGATGGCGCAATGTCGCCGGCAGAACACGGCGAAGACCGCTGGCAACGGGCCATGCTCACCTGCCTGGGGTTTACCTTCCTCAACCCGCACGTCTATCTCGATACGATGCTCTTGCTCGGCAGCCTGGCCACGCATTACCCCGGCGCGTTGCGCTGGGCATTTGCACTGGGTGCGTGTATCGCCAGCGTGAGCTGGTTCTCTGGCCTGGGCTATGGGGCCCGCTTGTTGCAGCCGGTGTTCCGGCATCCGCGTGCGTGGCGGAGACTGGATGGACTGATCGCGGTCTTCATGCTGCTGCTGTGTGTGCTGTTGCTGCTACCCGAGCACGCGGCGCTGCGCTAATCGCTCTGGCTGGACGGTGTGATGCAGTATCGCGCATGACTTGCGACGCATCAGAGCTGGGTATCCCGATCCATCGTGATCTGTTGCCGTACACCGCCAGGCCAGGGCCACCGGATCGTCGCTGACGCTGCGATTGCGCGCCACTTCGCGGTGTTTGGGCCGTTTCATCGGCAGCGAACAGGCGGCATTGCCGTGGATGGTGCCCCTGGGATGTGGACGGCGCCGTTGCAACATCCAGGCGCGCCTCCCAGGGCGCGCTTGGGACGAGGTCAGTGGCGTGTTGCGATTGCCGCCGGCAACCGCTTCGGTGCGCTCACGCCAGCTGCGCCTCTGCAGGGCAGCCAGCGGGCCATGCCACTCAGGCGTGGCGTACCTTGTCCAACAGATGCGCGACCGGCGCGGTAGCGCGGGTGTCTGCGCGGCGCGCGTGCCGTGCATCGATCTTGAAGATGGCGACCGCGTCGGTGAGGTGCACGGCTTGTTCTTCCATGGAGCGGGCCGCGGCAGTGGCTTCTTCCACCAGCGCCGCATTCTGTTGCGTGGTCTCGTCCATGTGCGTGATGGTGTGATTGACCTGTTCGATGCCGGCAGATTGCTCCTGCGAGGCCGCCGAAATTTCGCCCATGATGTCGGTGACGCGCTGGACGCTGGCCACAACCTCGCACATGGTCTTGCCGGCGCTGTGCACCAGTGCCGAGCCTTCGGCCACGCGTTGGACGGAATCGTCGATCAGGTCCTTGATCTCCTTGGCTGCGCCGGAGGAGCGTTGCGCCAGCGTGCGCACTTCCGAGGCGACAACCGCAAAACCACGGCCCTGCTCGCCTGCCCGGGCAGCTTCCACCGCGGCGTTCAGCGCCAGGATGTTGGTCTGGAAGGCAATGCCGTCGATGACGGAGATGATGTCGGCGATCTTCTTGGACGAGGCTTCGATACCACTCATCGTGTCCACGACCTTGCCGACCACATTGCCCCCCTCCGAGGCCACGCGTGCGGCGCCGATCGCCAGTTGATTGGCCTGGCGCGCACTCTCGGCATTCTGCTTGACGGTGGAGGTCAGCTCTTCCATCGAAGCGGCGGTCTCTTCCAGGTTGGCCGCCTGCTGCTCGGTCCGCTGCGACAGATCCTGATTGCCCGCGGCGATCTCGCTGGCAGCCGCGTTGATCGACACGGCCGACTGCTGGATGTTGCCGACGATCTGCGCCAGCTGGCTCGCCGTCGCGTTGGCGTCATCGCGCATCTGTGCGAACACGCCGCGGAAGTCCCCGCTCATGCGTGCGGTGAGGTCGCCCGCTGCGATCGACTGCAGCAGTGCCGACAGCGATTGCAGATTGCCGTCCGCGGTGGACATCAATTGGTTCAGGCTCTCCACCATGATGCGGAAATCGAACTGGAAGCGTTCGACATCGCCACGGGCGCTGAAGTCGCCATTGGCAGCCGCCTGTGCCAGGTGCCTGATTTGGTGATTCATCGCCGACAGGTTGAGCTTGACCTGCGACATGGTGTTGCTGAAGGCGGCTTTTTCGCCCGGCAGGGGCTGCATGTCTTCGGAGAGTTCGCCGATGGCATAGCGCCCCATGATGCGCGCCAGATCGTTTTGCACGGCCACGTGCGAGGCCACCAACGCGTTGGTGTCGTTGGCCATGCGGCCGTAGTCGCCCGGGAACACGGTTGCGTCGATGCGGAAGCTGATCTGGCCGTTGTCGTGATGCTTGGCCATGTCGGTCTGCGCCGCGATGAGGTTGCGCAGCTGCAGTTGCATCTTGTCCATGGCCTGCAACAGGCGACCGGTTTCATCCGTTGCGGTGGTGTGCACATCGTTGCGCAGATTGCCTGCGGCGATGGCTTCGGCAGTGCGCGTGGCCTGGCTCAACGGCGTGGTGAGGCTGCGCGTGATCAACCATGCGAGCAGCGCACTGATCACCAGCGCAGCGATGCCGCCGCTGGCCAGGATGATCTTGCCGTTGTGCATCGATGCAACCGCTGCCGCGTATGCGTCTTTGCTGAGGCGGCGCTCCAAGGCCGCATTTGCAGCAATTGCGGCTTGTTGCTCGTCCATCGCCGCAGCGGCAGCGCCTTGCAACAAGGCCTGCGCTTGCTGATTCTGGTCGCGCATGCCGTAGTCGAGAATCTGGTTGTTGAACTTGACCGAGACGTCGCGCTTTTCCTGCACCAGTGCGAGCGCGCTTTTCTCGAGTTCGCTGCTTGGCATCGCAGCCAAGGCATCGTGGGCTTGCTTGTAGCGCGCACGACTCTTTTCGATGATGTCCAGTGCGCGCCGGTTGGCCGCATCGCCGGACACCATCACCACGTCGCGCAAGCCGATCGCCACGTTGGTGTTGGCGTCGAGCATTTCGGAGGACAGCCGGATCCTTTCCATGTTGTTGTTGACGATGGTGTCCAGCTCATAACGCGCATTGGACATGGTGATCAGGCCGGTCGCCACCAGCAGGCCCGACAGCAGAATTAAGATGCCGAAGGCCATTCCGAGGCGACGGCCGACATTGAGGCGTTGCAGAAAGTCATTCATGACCGCTTCCAGGTAGTACAGCTGAGCAGCTCGGTGGATGCGGGGTGCATCGACTCAAGCGTCTTGCCCAGCTAGCGGCCGGATTTGAGGGAGCTAAAGACCGTCGATCGAAAATACTTACCGCTGATTCATTACAGATCGGAAGTTTCCTGACAGCAGTTTCCCGCGTCCTGACACGGGCGCCCCAGGGCGCGAATTCAGATGTGTCTGGCCGGATCGAAGCGTGCCAGGAATGCAGCGATTTTCCGACGTCTTGCCGACATGTGCGCTGACTAACAGACGCGTATGACCGGCCACCGGATTGCATGCAGGGCCAGTGCTGCATCGAACGCTGGGCAACGATCTGCCGCGAGCCCGTGAGCGGATAGGTCGTGCGAGCCACCTCATTGGAGGTGTGCCACGCCGTACGCCGAGCGGATTGCCGCGCCGCAGCATGCATGCCAGTAAGCACCGCGTGCTGCAGCGTGAGCCATCGCGTGCGCAGCGGCGCGACGCGATGGCGATCACTCTTTGCTCAGGCTTCCAGCGCAGCGACCACGTCTGCGTGCAGTTGCTTGGCGCCACTCTCGCTGTTGAAGCGCGCAAAGACTTCTTCGCCGGAGATCAGCCCGACCCGAACCGAGTGGCAATACGACCCGAAGCTTTCGCCAGCATTGAATGGGTCGCTGATGACAGAGATATGGTTGAGGCGGACCCGGGCGGTGCCGAACTGGATAAACATCTGCGATCTCCTGTGTGAGCTTCGAGTTTCCCACGTTGTCGTGCGGTGCAGAAGCGTTTGCCGGTGCCTGCGTGCACACTGCGTTTGCCGTTGCGTTGGTGGCGGGCAATGCGCAACTTGCGCAGGCGCACCGTCCAATGCATTGGGCAACGCTCCATCGCTGCCGTGCAACGACTCACGCGGGCGAGCAGCCAGCACGTACACTGCCGTCCCCTGATGCTGAGCTCGCCCGATGTCTGATCCGATCCGTCTCGATAAATGTATAGCTGCCGCGTTCGGCTGCTCGCGTGGCGAGGCCCAGCAGTACATCGAGGGTGGGTGGGTCAGCGTGGACGGCGTGGTGGTCGAAGAACCGCAGACGCTGGCTACCGCGGCGCAGGTTACCCTGGCCGAAAATGCGGTACTGGCGCCTGCCGAGCCCGCCACCTTGTTGCTGCACAAGCCGGCAGGCATCTGCGTCGATGCCGCGCTGGCGCTGGCCACGCCGGCAACGCGCAGCGCACTGGATCAGGCGGAAGTACGTGTGCTGAAACGGCACTTCCTACGCTTGCACGCACCGCTGCCGCTGGAAGACGCCGCAAGCGGCCTGCTGATCCTGAGCCAGGATGGCCGCGTGCTGCGCCGGTTGAGCGCTGACGCCAGCGCGATCGAGCAGGAATTTCTGGTCGAAGTGCGCGGTGAATTGCGCCCTTACGGCATGGCGCGGCTGGCGCATGGCTTGGTCTATCAGCAGCGCAGTCTGTCGCCCTGCAAGGTGAGCTGGCAAAACGAAGACCGCCTGCGGTTTGCGATCAAGCACGTGCAGCCAGGCCAATTGCGCTACATGTGCGGCGAAGTGGGCCTGGAGGTCGTGAGCATTCGCCGCCTGCGCGTGGGCCGGGTGTCGCTGGGCAAGCTGGCGATCGGTGAATGGCGCTACCTGCCGGCAGGTGAGCGGTTCTGACTGCAGCACGGAGTATGCGGCTGCAGCCGCTGGAATCACGTCGCGCTGTGTGCAAGCGTGCTCAGTCACGGCCAGCAGCGCATGCAGCGATTATTTCTTGTTGCGCTTTTTCTTGGCACGCGTGACCAGAAACAGCACAACGGCAATCACACCGATGACCAGGATGATGAAGGCCGGAGATAAAAACGAATTGTCGCCCATGCGGAACTCCTGACAGTCTTGCGCAGCACAGCGCTGCGATGACCTTAGCCTAGCGAGCGGCCTGCTTGATCGCGTGAAATGCATGGCTTGCCGCAGAAGCGGGCGCATGGTTCCGCCGCATCGATGATTCAGCGCATCGACGTAATTGGCGCGGAAGCTGGCGTTGCCTTGCATCGATCCATGCAGCAATCAATCAGCCACCTGGCACGTGTGGGAGCGTGCCTGTGCAGCGTGATTCGGGAAAGGATGGCCCGGTGCATGAGCGGGTGGCCAAGCAGGCGCTTGCGCAATGATGCGCCCACATCGGCATGCCGCGCGGATTGAGTGCCAGGGAAGGGATGCGCGATCGCAACGACGGTAGAGCTGCGGTCAATCGCAGGACGGGGCAGGTCTTCCAGGCATCAAACCTGGCGACAATTCTTTGGTGCTAAGCGACTGCACGGACGAACGCACGCGCAGATCGCAGGGAAGGCTCGGCCGTTCTGTCGCGCCTTTTCATCCGTGTCCCGGCAGGGGCGTGCTCTGCGCCCCGCGAGTTGAGCGGCCCAACAGGCCTCGCGTCCGGTAGCTGCAGTTTAAATGCGACATCTATCACGTAAATCGGGAGCGAGCCGACACGCTGTCGGGGCGTACCCGACAGCCGTCGCGACGATCTGCGCATGACCGTGGGCTTGTGCCCACAGCCCAGCTCACTGCATCACTGAAACGTAGAGGTGCAGCGGAAGCCGGAACAATCGATCTGCACCGTATTGCCGCTGCTGCAGACCGCGCTGAAGCGCGTGGCGCTGGTGGCCTGCACGGTGCCGCATTGCAGGCCATTGCTGATGCCCTGGGCGCGACTTGCCGCCGACGCGGTCGACATCGCCGGGCTTGCAGGCCCAGCGTTGCCCCCGACACTGGCAGACGCTGCCGCAACGTCTGCCTGCTCGGCGGCTGCCGGTTCGCTCGCCAATGGCAGGGTGACCGCCGACCCGTGCGCGGAGTTGCCTGAACTGGGATTGCCTGCAACCACCACACCGTGCGCGTTCTCGCCCTGCAACGGTTGGCCCCGGTCTTCACGATGGCGGTCGAAGCTCAGCGTCTGCCCGAACACCAACTGGATCCAGCTCGGGTAGGTATAGCCGGTGCCCTTGCTGTGATCGACGATGGCGCCAATCGCCCCGCCGATCAGAATGTTGCCCCAAATGCCCATGTTGGCGCGCGAGATGGAACGGCCGGCGGCATCACGTTGGCCGGGCAGCACACAGGTCACCTCCAGATCGCGCGCGGAACGATGCACTTGTGCGGTCTGGCCGGACTTCACCGTGACGCGGCCCTTGTCGTTGCTGATGGCGCAGTCGGCGCCGGAAACCAGTTGCCCATCGGCCGTCTTGGTGTCGATGCGAATTGGCTGGGTCGCGTCGTTCATGACCGTGGCGCAACCGCTTAGCGCAACCATGGCAATGGCTGCGGTCACTAGATGTCTCATGTTTTCCCCTGGCGTAGGACACGGTACGGCCAGCCGGGCGTTACGCCGCGTCTGTGGTACTACCGTGGTGTGGTCGATCCCCGTTGCCGCCGCATCGCGCGAGGGCTGGCATTTAATACCGGGATTGTGTGCGGCCGTCCAGTCGCGGCCGCTCGTGTTTACGCGACCGGGGTGGCCAGCACGCGGTGCTTGGCCATCACGCTGCGGATCGCACTGAGCAGTTGCTCAGGGGTATACGGCTTTTCCAGAAAGGCCACGCCGTCGGGCAGGATCTCTTCCACGTATTCGACCGCCAGGCCCGAAGTCAGCAGCACCGGCAGGTTGTACGGCGCATGTGCAGTCTTGAGCGCCAGATCCACACCGGTCAGGCCGCCGGGGAAATGGATATCAGAAAACAGCACGTCCACGCGCGGGTCGCTTTCGATCAAGGCCAAGGCTTCTTCGACCGAGCCGGCGCTACGGCAGGTGAACCCATAGCTCTCCAGCACAAGGCAGCTGAGCTGTCGGGTTCCGTCGCCGTCTTCGACAACGAAGACAACCGGCCGTTCCTTGTTCTGTGGCATGAGCTGGTCTCGTAAGGCAGGCCACATTCTCAGCGATGCGGCAGTGAACCCTCTGTCAACGCACACCTCGCCGTATGGTTACCAGCCGAACGGGCCCGGACCATAGCCGCCGGGTGCATAACGCGGGCCAAAAATGGAGCCCTCACCACGTCCGACGCTGATGCTGACGCCAATCTGGTGCGCCTTACCGTCGTCGTCATAATAGGTCTTGCAGGAATTCAAATTCACCGCCTGCCAGTTGCTGTTGCCGCCGCGGCTGGAGTAGCCCAGGCCGGTTTCGACAGCACCATGCAGCTTGCCCTGGCATTGCTCGGCGCGCTCGGCAGCGATGGAAGCGGCACTTGGCCGGGCTAGCGCCGGCTTGGGGCCGCTCTTGTCGCCGTAGAAGGTGCCCGGCGGGTCGTTGCTGTATTCCGGGTCGGAGCGGAGCTGCACCGGGGCTTGCGGAATGCTCAGGTCCAGCGAACGTGCGCTCGCCGTTTCGGGATTGCCGTCGCTGGCTTGGGCCAACGCACTTCCAGCGGCGACGCTGCCGGTGGCAAACAGAGTGACCAGAACAAGCAGGCTGCGTTTCATCGGTTGGACTCTACGAAGAGGGGCTGGCGGCGCGTGCCGGCTCGCCTTGTGAAACTAGCAACGGCTGATTGAATGCGCGCTGTCGATCCTGCGGATTTTTGTGCCGTCTGCGGTGTTGTGTTGACACATGCTGCTGCATCAGCCCTGTTCGCGCACGATCTCGATCAATTGCGCGCCATAACGCGCCAGCTTGCCGCCGCCGATGCCGCCCACCCGCGACAGCGCATCGATGCTGGTTGGCCGTTGTTCGGCGATGTTGCGCAAGGTGCTGTCGTGGAAGATCACGAAAGCCGGCACGTTCTGTTCCTTGGCCAGATCCGCGCGCAGGCCACGCAAGGCGTTGAACAGCGCCAGATCCTGCGGCTGCACCGGCAGGCCGGTGCGCTGCGCGCTGCGCTCGCGCCCGGCAGCCGGGTTTTCGCGGCGCATCATGACCTGGCGCTCGCCCTTGAGCACCTGGCGGCTGGCATCGGTGAGGCGCAGGCCGCCATGACCTTCGCTATCCACCTCCAGCAGGCTGGCGGCCACCAGCTGGCGAAATACCCCGCGCCAGGTGCGTTCGTCCAGGTCGCGGCCGATGCCGTAGGTGCTCAGCTGGTCGTGGCCCAGCTGTTTGATACGTTCGTTTTCGCTACCGCGCAGGATGTCGATCAGATGGCCCACGCCAAAGCGCTGCCCGCTGCGATACACGCAACTGAGCGCCTTCTGCGAGGCTACCGTGGCGTCCCAGGCGGCGGCCGGGGTCAGGCAGTTGTCGCAGTTGCCGCAGGGTTTGGGATAGGTCTCGCCGAAGCCGGCCAGCAGCACCTGGCGGCGGCATTGCATGGATTCGCAATAGCCCAGCAGGTGGTCGAGCTTGGCGCGCTCCAGACGCTTGCGCTCTTCGGCGGCTTCGCCTTGCTCGATCATCTGCTTGAGCAGCACCACATCGCCAAGGCCGTAACACAGCCAGGCTTCGGCGGGGTCGCCGTCGCGGCCGGCGCGTCCGGTTTCCTGGTAGTAGCCCTCCAGCGATTTGGGCAGATCCACGTGCGCCACAAAGCGCACGTCCGGCTTGTCGATGCCCATACCGAAAGCGATCGTGGCGGCCATGATGATGCCGTCCTCGCGCAGGAAGCGGCGCTGGTTTTCTGCACGCACCTCTGCCGGCAGGCCAGCGTGATAGGGCAGTGCATTGAAGCCTTGCGCGCACAGTTGCTGCGCGGTTTCTTCCACCTTGCGCCGCGACATCGCATACACGATGCCGGCCGAGCCACGATGACGGCCCAGAAATTCCTGCAGCTGTTTGCGCGCGTTGTCCTTCTGCACCACCGTGTAGCGGATGTTGGGGCGGTCGAAGGAACTGACGAAGTGGCGCGCGTCCACCAGATCCAGGCGCTCTGCGATTTCGCGCTGGGTCGGCGGGTCGGCGGTGGCCGTCAGCGCCATGCGCGGAATATGCGGCCAGCGCTCGTGCAGCACGGTGAGCTGGCGGTATTCCGGGCGGAAATCGTGGCCCCATTGCGAGACGCAATGGGCTTCGTCGATGGCGAACAGCGCAATGCGGCTACGTTCCAGCAACGAGAGGAAGCGCTGGGTCAGCAAGCGCTCGGGCGCAACGTAGAGCAGATCCAGGTCGCCGGACAACAGGGCGCGTTCCACGCGCTGGGCGTTTTCTGCATCCAGGGTGGAATTGAGGAACTCGGCGCGTACGCCGAGCTGGCGCAGGGCCTCGACCTGATCCTGCATCAGCGCGATCAGCGGCGAGACCACGATGCCGATGCCGTCGCGTAGCAGCGCCGGCACCTGGTAGCACAGCGACTTGCCGCCACCGGTGGGCATCAGGACCAGGGCATCGTTGCCGGCAGCGACGTGTTCGACAATGGCCTGCTGCGGGCCGCGGAAGTCGTCGTAGCCGAAGACGCGGCTGAGCAGTTCGTGAGCGGGGGAAGACATCGACCTAGGATACCGCGCGGGTCAAGCCCTGGCCGGATGGCATGGGAGCAGCTGCGCGCAATGGCAGATCGGAGATTGCCGCGATGTGCTGTATGTCGGCGCGCAGGGGACGCACTGAAGCCTTATGCGGTTGAGATGACGTGGGCTTCGCACCGTACCCTCACCCCAACCCCTCTCCCGGCGGGAGAGGGGCTCAAACCCGAAGGGGCGAAGCCCAGAGGGTTTACTGCAGCAGCGAGCGCAGCATCCAGGCGTACTTTTCGTGGGTCTGCAGACGCTGGGTCAGCAGGTCCACGGTCGGGTCGTCGCCGGCGTCGTCGGCGGTGCCCAGCACCTTGCGTGCGGTGCGGCAGACTGCTTCGTTGCCGCTGACCAGCTGACGCACCATTTCACGCCAGTCGGCGCTGTCGCTCAGGCCCGGCTCTTCCGGGATCGAGGTCAACGCAACGAATTCGCGGTACGAGCCCGGCGCGTTGTAGCCCAGGGCGCGGATGCGCTCGGCCACCTCGTCCAGCGCCGCCCACTGCTCGGTGTACTGGGTTTCGAACATGGTGTGCAGCGAGTTGAACATCGACCCGGTGACGTTCCAGTGGAAGTTGTGGGTCTTCAGATACAAGGTGAAGGCGTCAGCCATGTAGCGGGCCAGACCGTCGGAGATCTGCTTGCGATCGCTGTCCTTGATCCCGATATCGATATGCGGTGCCGACGCAGCAGCGACCGGCAGGGCATCACTGACGACGACGGGCTTATTGGCGTTTTTTTTCTTGGACATGGGATGGTCCTTGCAGGGTGGATGTCTTGGGGAACTGATATGGCGTCACAATAGACAGGCTAAAGGATCAAACGTCATTCAATTTTTCACATTTTTCCATCGATGAGCGCTATCGACTCCACCCTTGCCGACACCTTGCGTGAGCGCCGCCGTGCCGTGGATGGTGCGATGAGCCGCGACCGTGGCCGCTTGCTGGGCCTATGGTCGCGCTGGCAGGGCAAGCCGGGCAACCCGCAGGTGCGCGATGCGTTCGAGCAGGCGCTGGCGGCATCGCAGGCGCAACGCCAGGCGCGGGCCGAGCAGCAACCGGCCATCACGCTGGACGACCAGTTGCCGATCGCGCGCGAGGCCGAGCGCATCATCGCGCTGATCCGCGACCATCAGGTGGTGGTCATCGCCGGCGAAACCGGCTCGGGCAAGACCACCCAGCTGCCCAAGCTGTGCCTGGCGGCCGGACGCGGAGCCGCCGGGATGATCGGCTGCACCCAACCACGCCGGATCGCCGCGCGTGCAGTGGCCGCGCGCGTGGCCGACGAGCTGAAGACGCCATTGGGCACGACGGTGGGCTTCCAGGTGCGCTTCACCGATCGCGTCAGCGATCAGTCGCGCATCAAGTTCATGACCGACGGCATCCTGCTGGCGGAAATCGCCAGCGACCGTTGGCTGTCGTCCTACGACACCATCATCGTGGACGAGGCGCACGAGCGCAGCCTCAACATCGATTTCCTGCTCGGCTATCTCAAGCAGTTGCTGCGCAAGCGCTCCGATCTCAAGTTGATCGTCACCTCGGCCACCATCGATACCGAGCGCTTTGCACGGCACTTCGACGATGCGCCGGTGATCAGCGTGGAAGGCCGCACCTTTCCTGTCGAGGTGCGTTATCGCCCGCTGGAAGGCGATACGGGCGACAGCGACGATGGCGAACACGGCAGCGGCCGCGACGGCGAGCGCAGTGTCAACGATGCGATCGTGGCGGCCATCGACGAAATCACCCGCATCGACCCGCGCGGCGATGTGCTGATGTTCCTGCCGGGCGAGCGCGAGATTCGCGATGCGCACCAGTCGCTGGAACGGCGCAAATACCGCGAAACCGAAGTGGTGCCGCTGTACGCGCGGCTGTCGGCGGCCGATCAGGACCGCGTGTTCAACCCGGGCCCGCGCCGGCGCCTGGTACTGGCCACCAACGTGGCCGAGACCTCGCTGACGGTGCCGCGCATCCGCTATGTGGTGGATCCGGGGCTTGCCCGCGTCAAGCGCTACAGCCCGCGCCAGAAGCTGGACCGGCTGCATATCGAGCCGATCTCGCAGGCCAGCGCCAACCAGCGCATGGGCCGTTGCGGTCGCATTGCAGAGGGTATCTGCTACCGGCTGTATGCCGAAGCGGACTTTGCCGCGCGTCCGGCGTTCACCGATCCGGAAATCCGACGTTCCTCGTTGTCCGGGGTGATCTTGCGCATGCTGCAGTTGGGGCTGGGCAGGATCGAAGACTTCCCGTTCCTGGAGGCACCCGACGAACGTGCGGTGGCCGATGGCTGGCAACAGCTGCTGGAGCTGGGCGCCATCGATGCGCAGCGGCGTCTGACCGCCACCGGGCGCCAGATGGCGCGCCTGCCAGTGGACGTCAAGCTGGCGCGCATGCTGGTGGCCGCGCAGCAACATGGGTGCCTGCGCGAGATGATCATCATCGCCGCATTCCTGGGCATCCAGGATCCGCGCGAGCGCCCGCCGGAAGCGCGCGAGGCCGCCGATAACGCGCATGCGCTGTTTGCCGACGCGCGCTCTGAATTCGTCGGCATCCTGCGCTTGTGGGATGCGTACCGGCAGGTGCATGAAGATCTCACCCAATCCAAGCTGCGCGACTGGTGCAACCGGCATTTCCTCGGTTTCCTGCGCATGCGCGAGTGGCGCGAGCTGCACCGGCAGCTGCGGTTGCTGTGCGAAGAACTGGGTTGGAGCGAAGAGCCGGCCAATGTGATGCTGGCGCCGTTGCTGGCCGGTGCCAGCGCGCCCGTCCGCGAGGACGGCCACAACGTCAACCGGCCTACGCGTGGCCAACTGCACCGTGCTGCGCGGCTGGCGCGCGAAGGCAAGCCGGATCCGAATGCAGCACCTGCGCAACCTGCGCCTGCTGCGACGAACAAGCAGGCCGAGGCTGCCGAAGCCTCGGCGCGGACCACCGAGCGCGAGCGTGCGGCGGCGTATCAGGCGCTGCATCGCGCGCTGCTGGCGGGCCTGCCGACGCAGATCGGTCATCGCACCGAAAAAGGCGATTATCTGGCCGCGCGGCAACGCCGCTTCGTGCCGTTTCCGGGTTCCGCATTGGCGCGCAAACCGCCGCCGTGGATTCTGGCGGCCACGCTGCTGGACACGCAGAAAGTGTGGGGCATGACCAATGCCGCGATCGAGCCGGATTGGGCGATTGCCGAGCTGCCGCATCTGCTGGCGCGCAAGCATTTCGATGCGCACTGGTCGCGTGCGCAGGGGCAGGTGGTCGCTTCGGAACAGATCAGCCTGTTCGGGCTGGTGCTGGCGCCGAAAAAGCCCGTGCATTTCGGCAAGATCGATCCGGCCGCAGCGCATGACCTGTTCGTGCGCCAAGGCCTGGTGACGGGCGAAATCAATACGCGGGCCGCATTCGTGGCCGACAATCTCAAGGTGCTCGAGCAGGCGCGCGAAGAAGAGGCCAAGCTGCGTCGTGCCGGTATCGTTGCCGACGAAGGCTGGCAGGCGCGCTGGTATCTGGATCGCATTCCGGCCGAGCTGCATTCGGCCAGCGGTCTGGATGCGTGGTGGAAGAGCTTGCCGCCGGACAAGCGCCGCAGCCTGCATTGGTCGTTGAACGATCTGCTGCCGGGCGAAGGCAGCGAAGCCGATCGCTTTCCGAAATATTTCCCACTCGGCGATGCGCGCCTGCCGTTGCATTACCGCTTCGAGCCGGGGGCCATCGACGACGGCGTGACGCTGGAGGTGCCGTTGCACCTGCTCAATGCGCTGGATCCGGCGCGCCTGTCGTGGCTGGCGCCGGGCTTCGTCGCCGACAAGGCGTCTGCGTTGATTCGTAGCCTGCCCAAGGCGCAACGCCGCAACTATGTGCCGGCACCGGATTTCGGACGTGCGTTTTACGAGGCATTTAGCATTGCCTCGGCCGACGATATCCGCGGCGAACTGGCGCGCTTTCTGACCAAGGCCACCGGGACGCAAGTGGCAGCGCTGGATTTCGATGAGCAGGCGCTGGACACGCATTTGCTGATGAACCTGCGCCTGCGCGATGACGACGGCAAGGTGCTGGCCGAGTCGCGCGATCTGGACGGGCTGCGTGCGCGCTTCGGCGAGCGCGCGGGGCAGGCATTCGCCGCACGGGCGGGGCGCGCGCTGGCCGCCGAAGGCCTGCGCGACTTTCCGAGTGCGCCGATTCCCGAACAGGTGGCCGGCGAGGCCGGCGTGCCGGCATACCCGGCGCTGGTGGATCAGGGCGACAATGCGGCGCTGCGTATCTTTGCAGACCGCAACGACGCTGCGCGGGCGCATCCGCGCGGCGTGCGGCGCTTGCTGGAAATCGCATTGGCCGACAAGATCAAGCAGGCGCGCAAGCAACTGCCGGTATCGCCCAAGACCGGTCTGCTGTATGCGGCGATTGAATCGCAGGAACGCCTGCGTGGCGATCTGGTCGATGCGGCGCTCAATGCCGTGCTGGCCGATGGCCTGGGCGCCATTCGCGACCCCGGCGCGTTTGCGCAGCGCCGCGACGATGCGGGCAAGCGGCTGTTCGGCGAAGCGATGGAGCGTTTGAAGTTGGCCGAAAGCATCCTGGGCGCCGTGGCCGAACTTAAGCCACTGCTGGAGGCGCCGTTGATGGGCTGGGCACGCGGCAATCTGGACGACATGGAGCAGCAACTGCGCGCGCTGGTGCATGCAGGCTTCCTGCGCGACACGCCGGCCGATGCATTGGCCAATTATCCGCGCTACCTCAGGGCGATGATCCTGCGTACCGAGCGCGCAAAGCGCGATCCTGCGCGCGACCAGGCGCGCATGCTCGAGCTCAAACCGTTCGTGGATGCAGTGGAAGCCGCCGCTGCGCACGGTTTGCAAGACCGCCAAGAGTGGCAGGCGCTGCGTTGGGATCTGGAAGAACTGCGCGTGTCGGTCTTTGCGCAGGAGCTGGGTGCCAAATCCGGCGTTTCGGCGAAGAAACTGTCGCAACGGGTCGCTGCACTGCGCAGTTGAGCCTTCGGTCGGGCATGTATCCGAACAAAGCCGCGTGCGTCTTTATAAGGCACGCGGCGTGCGCCTCCGATGCTGAGAACGGCCCGTATATCGTCGCGAGCAGTCGGCAGATCGGCGCAGACGGTGCGCTCGAAGCCGGGGCGTACAAGCGGTACGCCCGGCTACGAGCACCGACCGCGCCCGCCTGGCGGTGAGCGCAGTCGTTGCTAGCTGCGCTAGAACTTCAGGTGCAGGCTGGCCATGTAGCGGCGTCCGCTCTTGTAGCGTCCGGCCAGGTGGTCCTTGTCGCCCAGATACTGCAGGTATTGCTCGTCCAGCAGGTTCTGCGCATCGACCTGCAGCGACCAGTTCGGGCTGAAGGCATAGCCGATACTGGCGCCGAGTTCGGCGTAATCGTCCACGCTTGCCGGTGCCGCACCGGCCACATAACCGCCGGCCAGATAGCTGTCGCGCCAGTTGTAGGTCAGCCGGGCATTGAGTGGGCCTTTTTCGTAGTAGGGGCTGAAGGCGAGGCTGTTGCGCGATTGGTAGGGCAGGGCATCGCCGGTGTTGTTTTTGCCGGCGGCATAGGTGTAGTTGGCGGTCAGGCCGAAGCCGCTGTCGCCGAACGGTTGCTGGAAGGAGATGTTGAAGCCCTTGACCTTGCCATCGCCGGCGTTGCGCGGCCGCTGGATGCTGTAGTCGCAATAGCCATCGGCGGTACAGCCGTTGCTGCCGAGCAATTGCGCCCAGCTCTGCGGCGCAGTGTCGCGCAGTGCGTTGTACTGGCGCTCCACGCTGGCGCTGGTGTCGATGTAGTTGTCGATCTTCTTGTAGAACACCGACCACGCCACCACCGCTTGCTGCGCGAAATAATATTCGGCAGAGAGATTGAAGTTCCAGGATTCATACGGCGACAGGTCTGCATTGCCGCCGCTGCCGGTCAAGGTGGTGTCGTTGAGGAAGGTGTTGTTGACCATCTGGTTGTACGGTGCCCAGGCGATGACCTTGGCCGCAGCGAAGCGGAATACCCAGTCGTCGCTGGTGTCGTACGACAGCGTCAGCGAAGGCAGCAGAAAGTCTTCCTTGCGGGTGCGGGTCTGCCACAGGCTGCCGGCCTCGGCGAGGGAGGGCGTGCCGCTGTAGACGAAGCCACTGCCTTCGGTCTTGGAATCCACGTAGCGCACGCCGAGATTGCCGCGCAGACCGCCGCCGGAAAAATTCAGCTGCGCGTAGGCCGCATTGTTGGTCTGCTCCAGCGCCCAGCTGTTGTTGAGGTAGCTGGCCGGATCCGGCGCGCTGTAATCGACCGGGCTGTTGCGGATCCAGTTCAGCACGTTGTTGCGACCTGCCTGTATATGTCGGCCGTGATCGGGATAGAACCCCTGCAGATCGGTGAGCCCGATCGTGCCCACGTCGGCCAGGGTGCCGGGGGTGACACCACCATAGACATTGAGCTCGAAGCGCTCGTCATGCTTGCCGTGGCGCACGCCCAACAGCAGTTGATTGAACACGCCATCGAACTGCAGATTGAAATCCAGCTGGCCGTAGGTGTCCTTGCTTTCGGTAGAGAAGATGCCGTTGTTGCCGAACCAGCCGCCGGCCGAACCCCAGTTGGCGGGATTACGTGCCGCTGCGGAATCGTCGAAGCGGATGCCGCGGCGGGTGTCCCAGCTGAAGCCGCCGTTGTAGAACGGCTCGATGAAGTATTGCGAGAGATCGTTGTTCTCGGACTTGCTCTGGCCCACCTGTCCGTTCAAGCCCCAACCCTCGCCGCGGAAGGCGCCGCGCAGGTCCAGTCCTTTGGTGGTCACCTCCGATTCGCGCACGTTGTTGTCGTAGATCACCGTGCCGCCGAGCGGGATCGCATTGGCGCTGGAGTGGCCACTGGTGACCACGCCGTTACGGACGCCGCCAAGTTGGTCCACCGCCGCCACGGTGCCGGCATTCCAGGTCAAAAAGCTGTACATCGACTGGTTGTAGTTGTCGAAGTTCTCATTGATGTACAGGCCGCTCAGATTGAACTCCAGCGCCTCGCTGGGCTTGAGTTGCAGGTTGACCACGGCGCTGTCGCGCTCGCGATCCTGCTGGAACCAGGCCGCGTTGATCGAGTTGGGTACATCCGCATCGGCAGGCACGCCGCCTGCGGCATTGGCGAAAGTGCTGGCCGGTGCGTAGCCGAACACTTCCATGCCGCGGCGGTCGACGCGTTCTTCGTAGTGCTGCGCCGACACCGCAATGCCGAAGGTCTGCGCCGCGTTCTTCCAGCTGTAGAGCAGTGCCGCGTTGGGTTTGCCCTGGCTGGCCTGGTCGCTGTAGCTATAGCCGATGGACGCAGCCACTTCGTTGGCCTTCAGATCCAGCGGCTGCCGCGTGTGCATTAGCACCGTGCCGCCCAGGCTGCCTTCGGTCAGGCGCGCTTCGGAGGATTTGAGAATTTCCGCACGGCCCAGGATCTGCGGGGCCAGCAGGGTGTAATCGAACCCGCGGCTGGGCTGTTCGCCATAAAGCCAGATCGCCTGCGCAACCGGATGCCCGTCCAGGAACGACAGATTGAGGCTGGGGTCGGTGCCGTCGATACTCACGCGCTCGCCTTGTCCGAAGCGCCGGTCCAGGGTGACGCCGGGAATCTGCGAGAGCGCTTCGGCCACGTTGGTGCTTGGGAATTTACCGATGTCTTCGGCGGTGATCGCCTCGGAGATGCCGGTGTTGTTGCGTTTGGTATCGAGCGATTTTTCCAGGCTGGCGCGGATGCCGACCACCTGGACGGCATCCAGGTCGGTGGCTTGCGTGCCAGCGCCGTCCTGGGCTTGCGCAGCGAATGCCAGCGATAGTGCAATGGCGCTGGACAGCAGGGTGGTGCTGTATTTCATGATGTCTCTCCTCATCACGCACAGGGATGGACGGCGGGCTGCCGCTCGCCGGATGCGGGGTCTTGCAGACGCGCGCTCGGGGTGGAACGCGTGGTAGATCGCTTACGACAGCTCGGTGTGGTGTTGCAGATACCAGTTGGCCGCGCCGAGCACGCCCAGTTGCCCGTGCTCGACCAATTTGACCGGGATGCGTTCGAGCACCGCGCGCATGTTTCCCTTGTCCAGGAAGCGCTCGGCGAATGTGCTGCCAGCCAGGAACTGGCCGATCGTCGGCAGGAAGCCCCCGGCCAGATAGATGCCACCGGCAGCGCCGTAGGCCAGTGCCATGTCGCCGACCGCGCTCCCCAGCAGGCCGCAAAAAATTTGCAGGCACTCGCGCGCAAGCGCATCGTTTTCGTGCAGCGCTGCGTGCGTCACGGCGGCGGGCAGGCGATGGAGCGGCGTTGCGTCATGCAGCTCGCACACCGCGTGGTAGAGATGCAGTAAGCCCGGGCCGGAAAGCACGTGCTCGAGCGGCAGATAGTGCCGGCCACGCAACAGGCGTTGCAGCAAGGCGTATTCGTGCGGGTGGGTGCTGGCCAGCGCGACCTGGCCGGCTTCGGTAGCCAGCACGATTGCGCGTGGCTTGGCATCGATCCACAGTGCTGCACCCAGACCGGTGCCGGGGCCGACCACCAAAATCGGCCCGTTGGCGCGCGCATGGCGCGGCGTGGGTCCGCTCAGCTGCAGCACGGCGCGTTGTTCCATCTGCGGCGCTGCGTAGGCCACCGCCTCGAAATCGTTGACCAGGTGCACGTTGCGCACCGCCAGTGCGGTACCGATGCGGCTGGGCGAAATCGTCCAGGGCAGGTTGTTGCTGATGAAGCTGCCATCGTCCAGCGCTACGCCGGCACTGGCGATGACCACCGCATCGACGCGGCGCCGCTGTTGCAGGAAGTCCTCGAGGATGGCCTGGAGACTGGCGTGTTCGGCGCAGCGATAGGTGCGGTAATGCGAAAGCTCGATGGCTGCATCGCGCGTCTGCAGCATGTGCCCGACACGCACATGCGTGCCACCGACATCGGCAGCGACGAAGCTGGTGGCAACGGGGACGTCGGGCGAGGCAGAGGCGTAAGCGGAACGCGAAATCGCAGCCACATTCAGTCCTTTGGTCCGTCTGATCGGCCGATGCCGTCAGCGAGTAGGGGCCTGTGTAGGAGTTGGTGACAACGATGTCAATGGATCAGTCGGGTTGGATCGATCTTGGTGGCGTGCTCAAGTGCAAAAACGTGCCATTTGGCATTGTCTGTGCGGACTTCATTGCGCAACGTGGACAAACGCGTCCAACGTGGCGCGGTGGTTGCCGAAAAGCCGACCCGGCAACTGGCGCATAGCGCTCAATTGCCCGCGAGGTGCTTCAGCCGGCGATCGCCATCGTTCAAGAACTGCGTCAGCGCACGGCGGCAGCGGTGGTCACGCCGGGCAACGTGCTGCAGGCCGCGTTATCGGTGGGCGGTGCCTGGGTGGGGTAACGCTGCTTGCCGACTACATAGGTCTGGCTGGTGGCAACGAATCCGTCCGCGTAAGTGGCTTCGACGAAATACGCGCTCCAGCCGTTCTCCGGAATCTGCACCGGTACCCGGACCGGGCCGCCGCCGGCAAGCGCAATGGGCGTGGCGCTGTAGCGTATGCCGCAGGCGTAGCGGAAATCGCGCGCGTGCGGATTATGTGCACTCCATAGCTGCACCTGCGTTGGCCGCTCGGAGGAGCGGAAGCGGATCTGCGGCGCTTGGCCCATACGCAACACATCGCTTACCTGCGGTAACGGGCGCTGCTGCTGCAGGCGCGTGATAAACGGCACCAGGGTATCGACGACGGAGGCGCGGATATTGTGCGCACTGTTGGGCAGGACGCGCAGCGCCTTGCTGCCGGGTAGTGCGTCATAGAAGAACTGGGTGTTGTCCGGCAAAAAGAAGTCGTCGCCGCTGGCGTTGACGATGTACTTGGGCACCGCCAGCCGCGTGCGGTACGGCGTGTGCAAATAGCTCAGCGGATCTTGCAGCTGCACCAACTGCGCGAAGGCGGGGGTCTGCAGTTGTGAGGTGATGCCCTGCTTTGCATAGGCGTTGAAGGCGATCGGCCAGTTGCCGCCATAGGTGCGGGACATATGCTCCAGCACGGCCGGCATGTTGAGGATGTCGATCACCAATGGCGCCACCGCCTCCACGCGCCGGTCTGCGATGGTGGCGTGCCAGCTGGCCCATCCGCGTTTGGAGGCGCCGGCAAGGACGAAGCGATGGATTCGCAGTGGGGCCAGTTCGCGCTCGGCCAGGCTCATGGTGCGCGCAATCGCGGCCGCCATCGGCACATGCAGCGGCAGTGTCTTGCGCTGCTGCGGCGCCTTGAGAAACAGCGACCAGCTATAGGCCACGCTGTCGTCTTCGCGGCGCGGGGTGGCATCGCCCTGGTAGATCAGCGCCTGGTTGGGGATGTCGCTGAGCGCGATCACCACCGTGCGGGTGCGTTGCGCCAAGGCGGCCAGCGCTTCGGGCGCCAACTCGCTGGCCGGCTGCGCCGCACTGCCATCCGCCGGGTGACGCGTGCCATTGGTTGAGATCAACACCGCGCGCGTGGGCAAGGCCTCTGTCGGCACGTAGATCGCCACGTCATGCTGCCAGCGCGCCGGCGTGACCAGTCCCTCGGGCGACCAGTCCTGCGAGGTCAGTAGGTAATCGCGCCGCTCGACACCGGCCACGCTGCTGGTGCCAACGCGCGTATAGGTCAGCGGTTGCTGTTCGATGGCATCGTGGTAACACACCAGGGCTTGCCCGAAGCCAACGTCCGGTGCATTGGCGCAGCGCTCCGCCGGCGACGCAGCGGACGCGATGGGATCAGCGGGCGCGACGCCTGCAAAGAGTGTCAGGGACGATAGCAGTGCAAGGCTGCAATAGGTCTTCGAGCGCATGCAGGTTCTCCAGAGTCCGTGCGTGTGGCCAGCGATTGCTGCGACCAATCGCGTGGGAAAAACGCGGTTAGCAGTGGCGTCAGCGACGGGTGGGTGGCGCGGTGTGTGCAGGAGTGTACGCGTGGTCGGAATCGGTCAGTAGGACGGCACCTATCGCTACCGCCAATGGGCTGCGTGTGCGCGATGCTGAGTACGATGATTCGGCGCGCCACGTTGGCTGGGCCTGGGCATGGCGGGTGCGCACTGACGCTTGCGCTCTGTCTGCCGCACCGGCGCCGCCTTGCGCATGCGTTGCTCTACGGCGAGCACATTGCAGCGGCTGGTTGCAATGTCGCATGCGCAACGCGCAGCGGCGGGATACGCGCGGCGCATGCCGATGCCGTGGGTGGCAACCGCTTTCGGCAGCCGCGCAAGCTCGGCGGAGGCGCTTACTTGATCCGCCGCACCTTGGCCGGGGTGTTGTAACCCTCGATCTGCAGATACCACACGCCGACCAGACCCGGCTTGATCTTGACCTTGGGTGCGTCCTTGCGCACGCCAGACAGGCTGGCGGCATCGGTCTGTTCCCACTCCTGACCGTTGGCCAGCGTGTAAACGCGGCCCTTGGCGAAGCCCTTGAATTCGCCAACCATCGTGCTCTCGATCGGCTCCTTGCTGCCAAAGTCGAAGAAGCCGCGGTTCTTGACGATCACTTCCTGGCGGCCGGCTTCCTTGGCCTGTTCGACCACCACTGCGGCCTCCTTGGCGACCTTGCCCTGCAGCCAATCGTTGAGCGCAGCCAGTTCGCTCGCATTGAGCTTGTCCAGGCCGGCGGCCTTGAACTGTTCGGCACTCATCTGCGACTGCAGGTCGCCTTGCACCGCGCGTTGCGCCAGGGCAGGGGCGGCATGCAGCGCCAAGGTCAGGCAAACCATCAAGGGAATGCGGCGCGCGAGCGACATGGAAGCCATCCGAAGAAGAGGAGAGGGCTAGTGTAGACGCTGTTGGGGCATGCCGGCGCTGCCTATTCCAGCGGGTCTGCGGTGGCTGCTGCGGGGCGTTCTGGGCGGCGATAGATGAAGGCCGGTGCCGGCGATGCCGACTCCTGCTCGGCGGTTGCGCGCACCTGCGCATGGATGGGCGAACGTTCGCAGACCGGGTCCAGCGTGGCGGCATCGCCGCTGAGCGCCAGCGCCTGGCAGCGGCAGCCACCCCAATCGATCTCGCGCTTGGGGCAGCCCTGGCACACCTCCGGCATCCATGCGGCGCCGCGAAAGCGCACGAATGCCTCGCCGTTGTTCCAGATATCGGCCAGCGAGCGCTCGCGCAGATTGTCAAAGCGCAGGCCCTCGATGGTTTCGGCGGCATGGCAGGGCAGCACGTCGCCGCGCGGGGAGATATTGACGAAGCGTTGGCCCCAGCCGCCCATGCAGGGTTTGGGCTGGCGCGCGTAGTAATCGGGCGTGACGAAATCGATCGCCAGGCGGTCGCCGAGCTGGCGTCGCGCGGTTTCCACCGCGTCGATGGTGGCCAGCAGTTGCTCGCGGCTGGGCATCAGCGCAGCGCGGTTGCGCAGGCCCCAGCCGTAGTACTGGGTGTGCGCCACCTCGATGCGCTCGGCCTGCCATTCCAGCGCCAGCGCGATCATCCCGGGCACGCGTTCGGCGTTATGGCGGTGCAGTACCGCGTTGATCGTCAGCGGCAGGCCGCGGGCGCGGACCGCGGCGGCAAATTCGCGCTTTTTGGACAAGCTGTTGCGGTAGCCGGCGATGCGGTCGGCGCCGGCCGCATCCACGTCCTGCACGCTCAACTGCACATGTTCCAGCCCGGCCGCCTGCAGTTGGTCCAGCATCGGCTCGCCGCCGGCGACGCCGGAGGTGATCAGGTTGCTGTACAGCCCGAGCGCGCGCGCATGTGCGACCAGTTCGGGCAGGTCTTTGCGCAACATGGGTTCGCCGCCGGAAAAATGCGCCTGCAGCACGCCCATGTCGGCGGCCTGCTGCAGCAGCGAGCGCCAGCCTGCGGTGTCCATTTCCTCGCGCAGCGCTGCCAGCGCGATCGGGTTGGAGCAATACGGGCACGCCAAGGGGCAGCGGTGGGTCAATTCCAACAACACCGACAGCGGTGGCGGCGCGATGCTCATAGCCGCAGCAAACGTTTCTGATGCAGGGTATCGGTGAGTTCGATCACGTCCGCTTCGATTTGGGCTGCGTCCGCATCGAATTCTGCAGCCAGCTCCTGCGCGATCTGCGCCAGCGAGCGCGTGCCGTCGTAGCGCTGCGCGACCACCAAGGCGATGTCGTCCAGCTCGACCACGCGTTCGGGCGCCAGCAATACCCACTGGTCGCGCGCACGGTCATGTTGCAGGCGCACGCCTGCACGCAGGGCCGGCTGGCTATGGCGGGTAATGCCGCTCATGCCGCGACCCGGCTGGCGTCGCGGTCCGGCACGAAGGCATCCGGCCAGACGATGCCTGGCGTCACGTAGGCCACATGCAATGCATCCAGCTGCGCCCACAGCACCGAGCACTTGAAATGCAATGCGGCCTTGACCAGCGCCTGTTTTTCGACCGTATCGGCATGCTGCTTGACGTAGTCCAGTGCGAAATCCGAATCGCGTGGCGCCTCGGTCAGGCGATGCTCGAAATAGGCCAGTGCTTCGGACGAGACGAAGTCGTAATGCTTGAGCATGCCGGCCACGCGCTGGCCGATGATGTTGGGCGCGAACAATTCGGTCAGCGACGAGGCGATCGCTTCGAGCAGGCTTTTTTCGCGCACGAAGTGCAGGTACGCCTGCACCGCAAAGCGCGTGCCGGGCAGCAGCGCGCGCCCGGACTCCACCAGCGCGCGGTCCAGGCCCAGCGCGTCGGTGAGATGCAGCCAGCGAGCGATGCCGCCGTCGCTGGCGCTATTGCCGTCGTGGTCGAGGATGCGTTGCCGCCAGATCCGCCGCAGCGCGGGGTCTTCCATGCGCGCCAGAATCGCCGCGTCCTTCAGCGGAATGCAGCGCTGGTACTCGAAGCGATTCAACGCCCAGGCCTGCACCTGGCCTCGGTCGAGCTTGCCGTGGTGCAACAGCGCATGAAACGGATGCTGGTCGTGATACAGGCGCGCGCCGATGGCACGCAGGTCTGCTTCCAGTTGGTCGGGGCTGAGCAGCGCAGTCACAGGGCGATCTCCAGGCCGTCATGGGCAACTTCCCAACCGCTGGCGCGCGCGCTGGCGAACTCGGGCGAGAGGGTGTTGAGCACGGGATTGGTGGTGTTGAGATGGATGAAGATCTTGCGGGCCACGTTCAACGGCGCGAACGCGGCGATGGTGCCATCGGGGCCATCGATGCTCATGTGGCCCATGCGTTGGCCGGTCTTCTGGCTGACGCCCAGCTGCACCATTTCGTCATCGCGCCACAACGTGCCGTCGAAGAACACCAATTCGGCGCTTTGCAGGCGCGCACGCAAGGCGTCGGTCATCGCAGCGCAGCCGGGAATGTAATGCATGCGGCGACGGCCATCGTCGATGGTGAGCCCGAGGGTTTCTTCATCGGACCCCGCCAGGTCGCCGCCACTGCGCGACTCCATGAACAAGGGCACCTTGCCGGGCACCGAGAAGGGCGTGAGCTGTAATCCGCACAGCACCAGCGGAGTGTCCAGCGCGAACGGCTGCCGGCTCACGTACTGCGGATTGACGGCGTCGAAAATGGGGTTCTGCGCGAGCAGGCCCAACACGCGGTTGCTGGCATGCAACGAGAACCGCTGGCTTTCGCGCATCGAGAGCAGCCCGGCGATGTGGTCGATCTCGCCGCTGGTCAGCAGCACCGCCTCGATCGGCGAATGTCGCAGCCCGTGCTGCGGCCACAAGGCCGGTGTCGCAAGAATTTGTTGGCGGAAATCTGGTGAGGCATTGATCAGCACCCAGCGCTCGCCATCGGCACTGACTGCGATGCTGGCCTGGGTACGACGCTGGGCACCGTCTGTTTGCTGCCACGCCCGCAGGCTCGCGGGGGTGTGGCAATTCCACTGCGGGTGCCCACCGCCGGCCGCCGATCCCAAGACGATGATACGCATGGAGAACTGGACCTAATCTGCCGGCAACTGCCGGTCATGCATCAAGAGGAAAGGCGGCAAGGTAAGCGTGAAACGTGCAGGATCAAAACTCGCCGGAGACGTAGCAGTTGATTTCGGCGCCACAATTGACTTCACGAACGACAGGCTTCTTCCAGGTCTTCATACGGCTACCTCGCAGTTGGGAAAAACGCCGCTGGCTGCAGGATGCAACGCACGACGTGCCCCGAGCATAGGCAGGCGGTCTGGCGCAGTTGTAAAGGGCACGTAAAAAGGGGCGTAGGTTCCGATTTCCGTGCGCAGCGCCGTGCCGCTTTTCGCGCCCGGCGGTTACGAATCAAGACGTTGCGGGGTGAACCTGGCCTGAGCACGCGCGTCCTCCCGCACGGCGAGCGCCGCGGTAAAACGCGTTGTGGAGAAGGTGACGCGCACGTTACCGTAGTCGTCAGCCTCCCGTTGTTGCCCGCCGCCGTGTCCACCGCTGTGACCAGTTCCTCATTTGATCGTCTGCAGGCGCTGCTGCAGCGGCCTGCCGTGGCCTCGATCGCGCCGGCAGTGCGCGACGCGCTGGCGCAGGCCTGGCAGGACCTGCCGCCTACGCAGACCGATCGCGTGCCGTGGGCATTGCTCGGCGACACCCTGGATGCATTGGCGCTACTGGCCGCCGACGAAGCCACCCTGATTGCGGCGTTGCTGTTCGACTTGTCTGCCTTGCGCGGCGCGATCGCGGGCCTGCCGTGGCAACCGGCGGAGCGGCGGGTGGCGGTGGAAGGCCTATTGGACGGCCTGGATGCAGCCGATCAGGTCTGGGCGCTGCATGCCGGACGCGAGGCCGGGCGCAACAGCGAAGGGTTGCGGCGTCTGCTGCTTTCCATCATCCACGACCTGCGCGTGGTGCCGATCCTGCTGGCACGGCAGCTGGCGCGCATGCGCGTGGCCGATCGCCTGAGCGAAGATGAGCGCCGCGCGCTGGCCCAGCTCACGCGCGACATCCACGCGCCGCTGGCCAACCGGCTGGGCATCTGGCAGGTGAAGTGGGAGTTGGAGGACCTGGCATTCCGGCATCTGGAGCCGGAGACCTATCGCCGCATCGCCCGCGAAGTGGACGAAACCCGCGTGGCGCGCGAGCGCTACCTGGAAGCGGTCAAGCGCACCCTGTCGGCAGCGCTTGCCCAGCAGGGCCTGCGCGCAGAGGTGAGCGGACGGCCGAAGCACATCTACAGCATCTGGCGAAAGATGCAGAAGAAGCGGCTGTCGTTCGATCAGCTGTACGACATCCGCGCGGTGCGGGTCATGGTCGAGGACGTGGCGGCGTGCTATGCCGCGCTGGGGGCGGTGCATTCGTTGTGGGCGCCGGTGCCGAGCGAGTTCGACGATTACATCGCCCGGCCCAAGGCCAACGACTACCGCTCGTTGCATACCGCGGTGGTCGGCCCGGAAGGGCGCACGATCGAAATCCAGATCCGTACCTTCGAAATGCACGCCCAGGCCGAACTCGGCGTGGCTGCGCACTGGAAATACAAGGAAGGCGGCAAGGGCGGCGAAAAAGCGTTCGATCGCAAGATTTTGTGGATGCGCCAGCTGCTGGAGCAGGTGCAGGAGGGCGAGCATGGCGAACTGGCCGGCGCGCTGGATGCCGAGCTGATCGAAGACCGCGTGTATGCGCTCACCCCCAAGGGCGAGGTGATCGATCTGCCGCAAGGTGCCACGCCGCTGGATTTTGCGTATCACGTGCACACCATGGTCGGGCATCGCTGCCGTGGCGCACGCGTCAACGACCGCATCGTGCCGCTGACCTACCGGCTGCGCAGCGGCGACCGCGTGGAAATCATGACCGCCAAGGAAGCGGACCCGCGCCGCGATTGGCTGCTGGCCTCCAACGGCTTTCTGGCCAGCGGGCGCTCGCGCGACAAGGTACGCGCCTGGTTCCACAAGCTGGACCGCGCGCGCAATGTGCAGGCGGGCAAGGACTTGCTCGATCGCGAGCTCAAGCGCCTGGGCCTGCAGCATGCGGATCTGAGCGTGGCCGCGCGCAAATTCCACGCCGAAAACGTCGACGAGCTGTATATCCAGGTCGCCCTGGGCGATACCGGCCCGAACCAGGTCAGCCGTGCGTTGCTGGAAGCCGAACGTGCCGCGTCCCAGCCGGCGATACCGGCGCCCCCGCGGCCGACCGCGCGGCGCGATGGATTGGGAAAATCCAAATTCACCGTCGAGGGAGTGGGCAATTTGCTGGTGCAGTTGGCGCGTTGCTGCCAGCCGGTGGCCGGCGAACCGATTGCCGGCTATCTCACCCGCGGTCGCGGCATCACCGTGCACCGCACCGACTGTGCGGCACTGGCGCGCCTGGCCGCCGCCCACCCGCAGCGCGTGTTGCCGGTGGAGTGGGGCAAGGCCGGCAGCGGCTACGAAGTGGATGTGCAGGTGCGCGCGGTGGACCGCCGCTGGCTGCTCAAGGACATCACCAACCTGATCGCCCAGGAAGACGCGCACGTGCTGGAAATCAACAGCGACAACGTGCGCGATACCGGCAGGGCGCAGCTACGGCTGCGCTTGAAGGTCAGCGATTACGACCAGCTGTCCGGCCTGCTCGGCAAGCTGGATGCGCTGCCCGGCGTGAGCGAGGTGCGGCGGCTGGGCTGAGGACGCCGCGCACCTGGCAAGAGCACGCGGTTGAAAACAGACAGCACATGAAAGAGGTGAGCTGTGCTTGCCTGACGATTCCCGATTCCCGATTCCCGATTCCCGAAGAGCCCACACCGCCTTCGCAGCCTCCACCGCTACCATAATGCGGTGAACGCGTCCCCGTCAGGTCGCGCCAAGGATGGACGCCACCGTATGTCTCCGCTCCCGCGCTGGGCCAGATCGCCCCGCCTCTGGGCGCCACTGCGCAGCCGTGCGCTCTGGCGCATGGTGTTGGCTCTGTGCGCCTGCTTGCTGCTCACCGTGATCGTGCTGCGCAAGCCGCTGGCCGATTGGCTGTGGCCGGACACGCGCATCCAGCAATTGTTGCAGCGGGGCGATGCGGCCCTGGCACGCGGCCAGCTCAGCGCCGCCAACGGCAACGGTGCGCGCGAACTGTTCGCCGCCGCGCTTGCACTGGACAGCGACCGTGGGGAAGCCCGTACCGGGCTGGCGCGGACCGGCGCTGCTGCGGTAGCGCAGGCGCGTGCAGCGGTTGCGGCAGGCGATGCCGCAGCAGCGCAGCGCGCGCTGGCGCTGGCCACCGCCCTGGAGACGCCGCAGGCGCAGATCGCCCCGGTTGCGGCGCGGCTGCGCGCGCTGCAGGCGCGTCGGGTGGGGCTGGATGCCTTGCTGGCGCAGGCCGCGCTCGCGCAGCAGCAGGGTCGCCTGGACGGCACGCCGGAGAGTGCGTTGCCGCTCTATCAACGCATCCTGACCCTGGCGCCCGACCGCACCGACGCACTGGAAGGCCGCGAGGACGCCCTGACCGATCTGTTGGCGCAGGCACGCCACGCACTGGCGCGCGATGCGCTCGGCGAGGCGTCGGCGTTGCTGGCCGCGGCCAAACGTTACGACCCCGGGCATGTCGACATGCCGCTGACCGAAGGCCAGTACCACCGCCTGCTGGAACAGCGACGTCAGCGCGCGCAGGCCTTGCTGCGACGTGGCCGCCTGGCCCCGGCTGCGCGCGATTTCAACGCGGTGCTGGCCGCCGAACCGGACGATGCAATCGCCCAGCGCGGCCGCGATCAGGTCGCGGACGAGTACGCCGCACAGGCCAGCCGGCAGGCGGCGGATTTCCACTTCGACGATGCGCTGCAATCCCTGCGTCAGGCGCAGCTCCTGGTGCCCGGCGCCGCATCGATCGTGCAGGCCGAGCAAGCGATTGCGCGCGCGCGCGACGCCCAGCGCGGCCCGGACGCGAGCCTGTCGCGGGGCACGCGCGAGCGCCGCCTGCGGGCATTGCTGCAGCGCGTTGCCGATGCCGAAGCGCAGCAACGCTGGATGACACCGCCTGGCGCCAGCGCCTATGACGCCGTGCGTGCCGCGCAGGCGCTGGCGCCACGCGATCCGCGTGTGCTGCAGGCCGCGGCGCGCGTGGTACCGGCCAGCCAACGTTGTTTCGAGGACGAACTGCGCAACAACCGCCTGCGCGCCGCGCGCGGGTGCCTGGATGCCTGGCAGGCGCTGACGCCCAATGCCGATGCATTGGCCGGTGCGCGACGCCGCCTTGCACAGCGCTGGGTGGCGGTCGGGAGCGAACGGCTGGGCCAGGAGGACGCAGCCTTCGCCCGCCGTGCGCAGGACGAGGCGCATCAGCTGGATCCGGGTTTGCCGGAACTTGCCGAATTCACGCGACGGGTCAAGGCGGTGGCCGAACAGCGGTGAGCAGTTGCTGGTGATGTGGGTAACGTGGAAGCCCGCCGAGCGTGTGTCGTCCCAAGGTCTCAGGCCCGTGTTGCATCAGGTACAGGCACAGTCCCACGCTCCAAGCCCCCCTATTTGCATCAGATGCAATGCGTGCTGCAGACGCAGGTGAACCAAGCTGTGCAGCCTTTCAACCGGTACGCGATCAAGCTGCGATGCACACTCCCTTCTCCACCGGGAGAAGATGCCGCGAGGGGCAGATGAGGGTGCGAGCGCAGCAGCGTGATGCGGCGCGAGCGGATCAATCGCCCATCATTGCGTGTACTGCGGCGTTTGGTGATGCAAACGATTCAGACGCCAATCCCTAGCCACCTGCTCACCCCGCAATGAACAACTCGCGCACCGTCGCCCGTGCTGCGTCCAGCGAAAAATGTTCGGCCACGTTGCGCAAGCCGTTGTCGGCCAGGCGTTGCCACAGTGCTGCGTCCTGATACAGCCGCACGATTGCAGCGGCGAAGGCGTCCGCATCGTCGGCGACGCACACATCCTCGCCGTCGCGCAAGTGCATGCCTTCCACCGCGCAGGTGGTGCCGACCACCGGCTGGCCGTGCGCCATGCTCAGATTGATCTTGCCTTTCACGCCCGCGCCAAAACGCAGCGGTGCCACTGCGATACGCGCACTGTCCATGAACGGAACCAGATCCGGGACATGACCATGCAACTGCACGCCGGGGCATTCGTCGGCCAGCAATTTCAGGGCGTCAGGCAGGTCGGCACCGATGCAGTGGAAGAGCACCTCGGGCAGCTGCGCACGGACCTGCGGAAAGATGGCGCTGATGAACCATTGCACCGCATCCACATTCGGCGGATGACGAAAGCCGCCGACGAAGACCAGGTCGCGGCGTTGCGCAAAGCGATGGCCGCTGCCGGCGACTTCATGCAGGTTGGACAGCAGCGCGGTGCGGATGTGCGGCGCATCTGCGCGCAGTTGCGCCTGTTCTGCGGCCGACACCAGCACGGTGACATCGGTGGCCGCCATGATCTCCAGCTCGCGCAGGCGGGTGCGTTCTGCGCTGCGCAGCAGATTGGCATCGCGGGCCAGCTCGGCACCGCGGCGTTCGCGCAGGTAATGCAGGTCGACGGTGTCGAACAAGGTGCGCGCCTGAGGCGCGTATTGCCTGAGCAATGGCAGGCAGGCATGCGCCACGTGGTGGCGTACCAGCAGCACCACCGCAAACCGCGCACCATGGCTGCGCAGCCAGCTGCCGATGCCTTCGAGAAACGGCGCGTACCAGACTTCGACACCGAGTTGCTGCAATGCCTGGGTGTGGCGCCCGGCGTGTTCGCGGCGTGTCGGCACGAAGACGACATGCGCGCCTTCCTCGCGCAGCAGGCGGATCAGGTTGAACTGCCGCAGCGAGCCTGAGTCGCGGTCCGGCTGCGGCACGCACTCGTCCAGGATCAAGACCTGTCGCTGGTGGCGGTGCAGCAGCGCAGGCCCGGGCACGGTGCCGACCGGCAACTGCATTTTCAGCGGCTGCTGCCATTTTTGGGCGAAGACGCCTTGATTGCGCACCTGGTAGGCCTTCACCCCGGTACGCGTATCGGTGCCGTTGCTGGTGCCCTCGTCATGCACCACCACGCTGGCCGGCTGCACCAGCACCTGATATCCGGCCGCGCGGACGGCAAACGCCAGATCGGTGTCTTCGTAATACGCCGGCATGTAGCGCCGGTCCAGCCCGCCCAGTGTCTGCAACAGCGCGCGCGGCAGCGCGATGGCCGCGCCCGAGCAGTAGTCCATCGCGCGGACATATGCATAGCGCGGGTCCTCGGACGATTCGAAGCGGCCGTAGCTCCAGGCGCTGCCATCGGCGAAGACCACGCCGCCGGATTCCTGCAGGCGCCCGTCCGGATACACCAGTTGCGCGCCGACCAGACCGGCGGCCGGATACCGGGCAAAGGTGTCGATCAACCGGTCCAGCCAGCCAGGCTGCGGAATGGTGTCGTTGTTGAGCAGCACCACGAACTCGCCGCGCGCCAGCGCGATGCCGTCGTTGCAGGCTGCGATGAAACCGCCGTTGCTCGCACGCACGTGGTAGTGCAGGCCGGCGATCTGCGGCAACTGTTCAGCGGTGGCGTCGCTGCTGCCGTCGTCCACGACGATGATTTCCACACTCAGCAGCGGCGGATGCGCCGCCAGCGCGCGTAGGCAGGCCAGGGTGTGCGCAATGTGGTTGTAGACCGGAATCACTACCGTCACCCGCGGGGTAGCGCTGTGCGGCAGTGCGAACGCCGCAAATGGGGCGGCCTGCGGCAGCCACAGCGGCGTGCCCAGGGCGACCGGAGGCGCCTGTGTGTGTACGCGAATGCGCTGCCAGGTGGCGCGCCAGCCGCGCGTGCGCATGCTGGCCACGCTGCGGTGGATCAGGCCGAGGACGCGATTGAACAGATAGCGCGCATCGGCCAAAGACATCGACATTGCGTTGGAACTCCAGCGTGGTATGGCAGTGAACGGTGCGAGCAGCGCGCGGGTCGAGGCAATCGTTGCATCTGCCCGCGCAGTGTACGAACCATGCCTGCTGCTGCCGAGAACACGTCGCGCTTGGCGAAGCGGCGTCGGGCGTTTTGTTAGCCGCTCTTAACGGCCGACGGGGCCGGCAGGTCACAGCCATGACAGCGCTGCTAGACTCGCCGGACTCTACATTCTCGCATTCCTGTGCCCCGACGCCACGACAACGACGCTCCCGACGATTTCGAGGACGACACCAACGCGCAAGGCTCCCGCTGGCAACGCAGACTCATCGTCTGGGGATTTGCCGCGTTCGCGCTGGCGCTCGGTTTCCTGATTCCCTATGCGATGTATCTGAACAAGCAGGTCACCCAGCGCTTTGGCGAACTGCGTTGGCAGATCCCGACCCGCGTATACGGCCGGCCGCTGGTGCTCGTGCCGGGCAACGCACTGGATGCGGCCACCCTGAAGACCGAGCTGGACGCGGCGTCGTACCGCGACGACGGTCAGGCGAAGCTGGCCGGCACCTACCAGCAGGACGGCAGCCGCTTCACCATCGCCAGCCGCGGCTACATCGATGTGGATGGACGCGTGCCGGCGCGCCGGGTCGAAGTCAGCCTGGCCGGTGGGCGCGTGGCCAGCCTGCGCGACGCCGGCGACCGCAAGGCGCTCAAAAGCGCACGCCTGGACCCGGCGCGCATCGCCACCCTGTACGGCCAGAAGCAGGAAGAGCGCCGCCTGGTGCGCATGGAAGAAGTGCCCGAGCTGCTGGTCACCGGCCTGCAGGCAGTGGAAGACCGCGACTTCAACAGCCACCACGGCATCGACCTGAGCGGCATGGTGCGCGCGGCCTGGATCATGGCGCGCTCCGGCGGCCAGGTCCGCCAGGGCGCCAGCACACTGACCCAGCAGCTGGCCCGCAGCGGCCTGCTCGGCATCGGCAAGGAACAGACGCTCACGCGCAAGTTCAACGAGATCCTGTATGCGGTGATCATGGAGGCGCGCTACGACAAGCGCACCATCCTGGAGGCCTATCTCAACCAGGTCTATCTGGGCCAGCGCGGCGGCCAGGCGATCCACGGCGTGTCCTCGGGCGCAGAGCTGTGGTTCGGCCGCGACCTCAATTCAATGACCACCGAGCAGATCGCATTGTTGATCGGGCTGGTCAAGGGGCCCTCGTACTACGACCCGCGGCGTAACCCGGAACGCGCGCTGGACCGGCGCAATTTCGTGCTCGGCAAGCTGCACGAAAACAACCTGATCAACGACGCCGAATACAAGCGCGCACTGGCTGCGCCGTTGGGCGTGCCGACCGAGCCCGGCCTGGTCGCCGCCAACCGCTTCCCGGCGTATGTGGACCTGGTGCGACGCCAGCTGGCGCACGACTATCCGGAAGGCGTGCTGCAGGGCGCCGGCATGAGCGTGCTCACCGGCATGTCGCCGTCTGCGCAGGCGTATGCCGAAGGTGCAGTGACCGGCACCATCAAGCGGCTGGACAACAAGAAGCGACCGCCGCTGCAGGCGGGATTGGTGCTCACCGACGTGCACAACGGCGATGTGCTGGCCGTGGTCGGCAGCCGCGATGTGGCCAAGCCGGGTTTCAATCGTGCGGTGGAAGCGCAGCGGCAGGTGGGCTCGTTGCTCAAGCCGTTCGTCTACATGCTGGCCTTGGCCTCGCCGGACCGCTGGGCGCTGTCCAGCTGGGTCGACGACTCGCCGGTGACCGTGCAGCTCAGCCGCGGCAAGACCTGGTCGCCGGGCAATTCCGACAACCGCAGCCACGGCACGGTGCGCCTGGTCGATGCGCTGGCGCATTCCTACAACCAGGCCACGGTGCGGGTGGGCATGCAGGTCGGCGCGGACCGCATCGCGCAGCTGATCCAGGTCTTGGCCGGTATCAAGGCCGAGCCCAATCCGGCGCTGATCCTGGGTACCACCGACCAGAGCCCGTATGGCATGGCGCAGCTGTACCAATTCCTGGCAGCCGGCGGCGAGATCCAGCCACTGCATGCGGTGCGCGGTGTGCTCGACCCGCAAGGCAAGCTGCTCAAGCGCTACGACAAGACCCCGGCCCCGGCCCAGGAAGGCGACTCGGTGGCCGCCAACCTCATCAGCATCGGCCTGCAGCAGGTGGTCAGCGGCGGCACCGCGCGGCAGTTGCTGAGCGATGGCCTGGGGCGCCTGTCGTCGGCCGGCAAGACCGGCACCTCCAACGACGGTCGCGACAGCTGGTATGCCGGCTACACCGGCGACCATCTGGCGGTGATCTGGATGGGCAACGACCAGAACGCAGAGACCGGCCTGTATGGCGCCACCGGCGCGATGCGGGTGTGGTCGAGCATCTTTGCCCGCCTGCCGAGTGCGCCATTGAAAGTCAGTGGGAAAGGCCTGGATTGGCAGTGGGTGGACGCCAGCGGCACCGGCGTGACCGACCCGGGCTGCCCGGGCGCGCGCCAGTTCCCGTTCGTGGTCGGCTTCACGCCGGCCTACGCGCCGTGCGCGGGCAATGCGCCGTCGATCGAAGCTGCGCCCAGCGAAGCGGCCGCTCCTGCCGAACAATCCAGCGGCGGCGGCTGGCGCCGCTTCTTCGGCCTGGAAAAGAAGCCCGAAGACCCTGCCGCCGCCCCCGCCGCGGCTCCACCCACGCGTTGATTGGAATGACCCCATGAACCGACTGCACCGTTTGCTCGCCCTGATCGGCGTCCTGGCCGCACTCACTGCCTGCATCAGCGCACCGCCCGCGCCGCCGCCGACCCCGGTGGACCCGACCACTCCGACCCAGCGGCTGTTGCTGATCGAACGCGAGGCCGGCGCAGACGACACCGAACTGTCGGTGCAGCCACTGCGCGACCCGCAGGTGGATGATTTGCGCGACACCGCCAAGAGCAAACGCCAGGCCGGCGATCTGGCCGGCGCCGCTGCGGCCCTGGATCAGGCGCTGGGCCTGGTGTCGGGCGACCCGGCGATTCTGCAGGAACGTGCCGAAGTGTCCGTGCTGCAGGCCGACTGGCCGGCGGCCGAACGCTTCGCCAAGCAGGCGATCGACCTGGGGTCCAGGACCGGGCCGTTGTGCCGTCGGCATTGGGCGACCATCGAGCAGTCGCGTCTGGCGCGTGGCGAAAAGGAAAACGCGGCCTCTGCCAAGGCGCAGATTGCCGGTTGCACCGTGCCAGGCGTGAAGCGGTACTGAGGCCGGCGATCGGAGCGACTGCGCACGCCGCAAGGCGGGCGGCGGTGGATGCCTGGTGTGGCCGTGTCGTCGCGCGCTTTGGATGCCCGAGCACGTCGCGGTCAAGCTGACGAGGTACTCCTGGCTGCGTGGTGCGGTTTCAGCAAGCACAAGCAGGGCGCCCTACGGTTGCTGGCGCAGCCGTAGGGATGTGCGCACAAGCCCAACCCAGGCAGCGTCATCGCGCACGCGCTAGGCTGTCGTGCTTCCTGCCCGCTTTTCGTTCGGTCCCATGTCCCAACTTGCCACTGCCAGCATCGAAGCGCTCAGCGAGGGCGGGGCGCTTGCGCGCCAGCTTGACGCGTTCGCGCCACGCGCTGCGCAGTTGCGGCTGACTGGAGCCATCGCCGAAGCGTTCGAACAACGCGACGTGCTGCTGGCAGAGGCCGGCACCGGCACCGGCAAGACTTACGCCTACCTGGTGCCGGCCCTGCTGTCCGGGCTCAAGACCATCGTCTCCACCGGCACGCGCGCGCTGCAGGATCAGCTGTTCCATCGCGACCTGCCGCGCGTGCGCGCAGCGCTGGGCGTGGGGCTGCGCAGTGCGTTGTTGAAGGGGCGCGCCAACTACCTGTGCAAGTACCGCACCCAGCAGGCGCGTGGCGAACCGCGCTTTGCCACGCCCGAACAGGTCTCGCAGTTCCAGCGCATCGTGGCCTGGAGCGGGCGCACCCAGTTCGGCGACATGGCCGAGCTGGAAGCCTTGCCCGACGACTCGCCGCTGCTGCCGATGGTGACCTCCACCGTCGACAACTGCCTGGGCACCGACTGCCCGTTCTACAGCGAATGCTTCGTGGTGCAGGCGCGCCAGCGTGCCCAGGCGGCCGATCTGGTGGTGGTCAATCACCACCTGCTGCTGGCCGATCTGGCGCTCAAACAGGAAGGTTTCGGCGAAATCCTGCCCGGTGCGCAGGCCTTCGTCATCGACGAGGCACATCAGTTGCCGGAACTGGCGGCCAATTTCTTCGGCGAAAGTTTCGGCATGCGGCCATGGCAGGAGCTGGCGCGCGACTGCATGGTCGAAGCGCGCCTGGTGGCCGGCGCGCAGGCCAGCCTGCAGGCACCGATCCTGGCGCTGGACGAAGCCTTGCGCAGCCTGCGTGCCGGCATGGAAGGGCTGCCGCCGCGCGGCACGCAATGGCGTGCGCTGGCCAAGCCGCAGGTGCGCGAAGGGTTCGACGCCGTGCTGTCGTCGCTGGCACGGTTGGGTGAATCCCTGCTGCCGTTGCGTGAGGCCTCACCGGGTTTCGACGGCTGCACGGCACGTGCGCAAGAAGCGTTGAACCGCCTGTCGCGCTGGCTCGGCGAAGACCTGCCGGTGGCCGATTTCGCGCAGGATCCGCCGGAAGAGGTGGTCGACAACGATGTGCTCTGGTACGAACTCAGCCCGCGCGGCTTCCGTTGCCAGCGCACGCCGCTGGATGTGTCCGGCCCGCTGCGCGAACACCGCGAAAAATCGCAGGCGGCCTGGGTATTCACCTCGGCCACGCTGGCGGTGGGCGGCGAGTTCGACCACATCGCGCAGCGGCTGGGCTTGAGCGATCCGGTGACATTGCTGCAACCCAGCCCCTTCGATTGGGCACGCCAGGCCTTGTGCTACCTGCCGCCGAACCTGCCCGATCCGGCCGCACGCGGGTTCGGCACTGCCTTGATCGGCGCGCTGACGCCGGTGCTGGAAGCCTCCAACGGCCGTGCGTTCTTGTTGTTCGCCTCGCACCGCGCGCTGCGTGAAGCCGCCGAAGCCCTGCGCGGCGCGCCGTGGCCGTTGTTCGTGCAGGGCGAGGCGCCGCGCGCGACCTTGCTGCAGCGCTTCCGCGATTCCGGCAATGGCGTGCTGCTGGGCTCGGCCAGTTTCCGCGAGGGCGTGGACGTGGTGGGCGATGCCTTGAGCGTGGTCGTGATCGACAAGCTGCCATTCGCCGCACCCGACGACCCGGTGTTCGAAGCGCGCCTGGATGCGATCCGTCGCGAGGGTGGCAACCCGTTCCGCGACGAGCAGTTGCCGCAGGCGGTGATCGCGCTCAAGCAGGGCGTGGGCCGGCTGATTCGCAGCGAAACCGACCGTGGTGTGCTGGTGCTGTGCGACCCGCGGCTGGTGAACAAGAGCTACGGCCGCACCTTCATGAAATCGCTGCCGCCGTTTGCGCGCACGCATGCCATTGCCGATGTGCAGGCGTTTTTCGCGCCGGAACCGGGGGCCCGGGACCGGGCACCCGGGTAAACGCGTGCGTACCGCTTCCGGCACCCGGGTGGGCGTCGTTGCCGGTTGGTTGGCAGGTGTGCAGCGGTTGTCATCCCAGGTCCGTGCCGGCCACTCGTATCGATCAGTTAAACTTTGCGCCCTCCCGGGTCCCCAGTCCCGGGTCCCCGGTCCCGGCTCCCCCCAATGAACGTCCTCGCCTTCGAGACATCCACCGAAGCCTGTTCCGTCGCCTTGCAGGTCGACGGGCGCGTGATCGAGCGCTTCGAACTGGCGCCGCGCCGCCACGCCGAACTGGCGCTACCGTGGGCCGAACAATTGCTGGCCGAGGCAGGCATCACCCGTCGCCAGCTCGATGCGATTGCGGTCGGCCGCGGCCCCGGCGCGTTCACCGGCGTGCGTCTGGCGATCGGCATTGCGCAGGGCATCGCGCTGGCGCTGGATCTGCCGGTGCTGGCCGTTTCCACGCTGCAGGTGCTGGCCTTGCGTGCGCCTGCCGAGGCGAGCCAGGTGCTGGCCTGCATCGATGCACGCATGGGCGAGGTCTATGCCGGGGTATTCGCGCGTAACGAGGATGGGTTGCTGGAACTTGCCCCGGAGCGCGTGTGCACGCCCGATGCGGTGGTCATGCCCGAGACGGCGCAGCGCGTGGCTGGGATGGGAACCGGATTTGCGGCCGCCGACGGACTGCTGCAGCAGCGCCTAGCCACACAACTGAGCAGCGTTGATGCCAGCGCCTTGCCGCATGCCGCCGATCTGCTCACGCTTGCGGTGCCCGCGCTGCAGCGGGGCGAAGGGCTGGCGCCAGAGCGCGTGGAACCGGCGTACCTGCGCGACAACGTTGCACTCACCCTGGTCGAGCAGCAGGCCGCCCGCGCAGCGAAGGCGGCCACCGCCGCGCCATGACACACGGCGATCTCGAACGCGCGCGGTTTCGCGGCTGTCTGCTCGGTCTGGCGGTCGGCGATGCGCTGGGCACCACGCTGGAATTCCAGGCGCCCGGCAGCTTCACGCTGATCGACGACATGCACGGCGGTGGTCCGTTCGCCCTGCGTGCAGGGCAGTGGACCGACGACACCTCGATGGCGCTGTGCCTGGCGCACAGCCTGCTGCATCGGCAAGGCTTCGACCCCGCCGACCAGATGAATCGCTATTGCAACTGGTATCAGCACGGCTACCTCAGCAGCACCGGCCACTGTTTCGATATCGGCAACACCGTCCGCCAGGCGCTGGAGCGCTATCTCGATGGCGGCCCCGCCTAGAGCGTGTCATCCACTTTGAGATGAGTGCGAAGCGGCCTGTGGCGCGTTGAAACAAGGCGTGCGCTGCGGCCCAGGCTGGCTGCCTGGGCAAAGCGCGCAACGCAGTATCGGCGCGCCACAGGCCACTTCCCGGAGGGTTGGCCGTCAGCGGCACGGAGCAGGCGCCGCGCGGCTTGCCTTGGCGGCCAGCCAAGCCGGCGCCACGCAACACCCGCTCCGCACCGCTGACGACCAACGCACCTCATCTCAAAGTGGATGACGTGCTCTAGCGGCAGCGCCGATCCGCGTGCGGCCGGCAATGGATCCCTGATGCGGTTGGCGCCGGTGGCGATGTACTACGCGCATCGCCCCGACGAGTTGGGCGATCGTGCCGCCGACAGCTCGCGCACCACCCATGCCGCCGCCGAGGCGCTGGACGCCTGCCGGTTGTTCGCGGCCCAGGTGCGGGCCGCCTTGCTCGGCGCAACGCGCGAGCAGGTGCTGCGCACGTCTTGCGACGGAATGGTCTCCCCGGCGGTGCATGTCCTGGCCGCGCGCGACCATTTCGCGGTGCGCCTCTGGCACGAATCTCATATCACATGCCAAGTTCTCCAGCACAGGCAGCGCTACCGGATCAGGGAGGTGGCCGACATGTTCGGCCAAGATCACGGCAGCCTCCATGCGTTCGGACTGCGCTAGCGTTCGCAGGCGTTCCACGTACATTGCGTAGGCACGCAGGCGCGGGCCGCGACCCTCACCGTCCCGATATGGGAGATTCCTGATCATGCGCAAGGCAACGCGCAGACGCGCGGCGCTATCAACGTAACCGACATCGGCAACTGGGTCGTAGTGCGGGTGCTCGGTGAGGAATGTCTGCATTCCTTCGCGGACGTCAGCGGCCATCTGCCGTGACGTTGCACCAAGTCGCGCCATGCTTCTTGTTGACAGTCGACTCACGACTTGTTAGCGCAGTTCGGGCGGCATTGCAGAGAGTCCGTCGAAGACCGCGGCTGGATTGTTTTGCGACGGCTGCGCATCGGGCAATGGTCCGCGTGGCGGCGTCCGGGACGTCGTCGGCGTCTCGTCGCTGCGGCTGGTAGATGCGGCAGCGTGCGGCAAACCGGCTCGGTTAATAGGCATCTTGAATCTCCTGAGCGTGGCGACAGCAGCGGTTCGATCTGGAGCGCCGCATACATCTTTCTATTAAGTGAGGAGGCGGCGTCGGGCGGCGCCGAAAATTGCGTTTGTCTACCCGAATGCGATACCGCAGACACACCGAAATCTCTGCGGAGCCTAGGAACGTCATTACGATGCGCGTGCCTGAGGCCTACGCGACCCTCAGGCACATCGACGCCTCACCTCTGAATCATAGTGCCTGTATGCATGCACAGGCCGGACATCAGCAGGCCAATGCGATGCCGCCCAGTGGCGTGTCCGAGTGCAGCATGGGACTGCTTACACCCTCGCCTACCAGAACCGCAAACCTGGCGCACGTTTGGAAATCAGCTTTTCAAGTATTTCATCGCACCAATTCCTGAATTCGACCGATCGTGGCAAGATGGTGTCAGCTCTCTCACGGATTGCGAGGAGCACCGACCGGTGCCTTGCCGGATCGAGAGATTTTGCCTGTTCTGACAATTGCCAAGCCGCCTCAAAGCGCTTTTCAATAGGTAATTGCGACAGTCCGTCGGTCAAACGCATCAGGACCGAGGCGGTGATTTCATGCGATGCCATACGTTCTTGCTTGGACATTCCATCGCAATAAAACTTGGAGCAGGCATTCACCAAGGACTGATGAGCATCAAGGCGCATCTGCGCAAAAGGCAGGTTAATCGACAACTCGGCAAGATGCGGCAACACATCTCGTCCGTTCATCGACGACGCAAGCTTTTTAGCAACTGCCTTGTAACTGTCCCTCAAATTCTCACCCTCCTTCAAAATGGCCTGGTGATAGAGAATCGCCACCGCGCGCGCGCGCGGCCCTGGTTGCTGTGCAGCCACTTCAACGATCACATTCATGCACTCCGGTAGTGGCAGGCGAGTCAGTGCCAGCACCAGCAAGCGCGCGTGAGGAGATAGCGCCCCCAGTCCCGTCTTCTCGGCCTGCTCCATCACCTCCGGCGCCACTTGGTCGTGGGCAGCCAGGGGACTTTGCAATACCGCACGTAACGCCGCCTCGCATTCGGGCAAATTAACGAGTGACTCGGCCAAGTACTCCAATGCACGCAACCCAGACTGCGCGGGAAGTGCGTTGATGTGCGCCAACAAGGTCGTGAACGCCCGACCGCGCTCGGACGCTGTCAGAGGCGCTCCGGGCTGCCCTCCGGGCAAGCGGCTCAATTGAAATATGAAGGGCTCCAGCACAGCCCGCCCTGCTTGCCCGGGAAGTTTGTCGCGATGCGCGAACAACGTCGTGAACGCTTCGCCACGCTCGGATTCCGGCAGGTTCCAGATGCAGTAAGCCAGATCGAAATATGCGCGCGCGCGCGCACTGCACCCCTCATCGCCCACAGACGGCAGGTGCTCCACCAGTTGCATGGCGGCATGCAAGCGCTCAAGACTTCTGACTTCACCGAAATCCGCGATTGGGTTGTAGTCGGGATTTGCCGCCAGGAACCCTTGCAATTTCTCCCGTGCCATCGCCGCTTTCTCAGGCGAGGCTGAGCCAAGGTTTTCCATGCGCTTGAGCCTCAATTTCCTATCACCCGTTTGACGCGCATCAGCACAGAGCGGTGCCATCACTCGGGCGATGTTGTGTATAGGAAATACACTATCGACGTCACTCGAATCGGCGATTGGGTTGCGGCGTGCGGCTGGTGCCTGCAGGGTGTGCGTACGTTCACCGATCTCAGCGGCCATCCGCCGCGAGGTTGATCCGAGCCGCGCCTTGCTTCTATGGTCCAATCGACCCACGATGTTCTGGCGAAGCGTGGGCGGCAGTGCGGAGAGTCTGTCAAAGACCGGGGACCGCTTGTTTTCTACGAAGTGCGGATTCGGCAATTGGGTGCTGGCCTGCGCCTGGGAAGGCTGCCCCTCCTCCGTGTGGCTGGTGGACGCCACAGCGTGCGATAGGCCTGTACTGGTAATCGGCATCTCGGGTCTCCTGAAGGTGCGCCGCGGGGCGGCAGCGGGTTGGATGTTTCGCTTAGCGTTCGCCAAAGCGAGGCCTGTCTGCAGGCACAGTCAGAAGGCGCGTTCGCCCACGCGAACACGACGGCATGCGTACCCAGGCTGCGTAAGCCGACATCTACAGGACGCCCTACGACGGGATCGACCCAGCCGTTGGGTTCTGCGGGACGCTGATGCTCTGGAAGCGATGGAATCAGCCCAATCGGCGATTTGCCTGTACGCAGATGCTGCTCACCGCGATCCTAGTCGCCCGGTTCGGCAATACGTCACCGCAACCTCGCGTACGGCTGCTCGCATCGACATCTACCAGAAACGCCAGCGACTCCAAAAACTCTGACCTGCCGCACGCTTTTCCGCAAGTTTGGAATCCACCTCTCCGAGTAATCGGTCGCAATGCGCTCTGAATTCGACGACTTGTGGTGTCACCGCTTCGGCTTGTTCACGGATAGCAACGATCACCGACCTGTCCCTTTCCAGGTCAAGGCGCGACGCTTGAAAGAGCAATGATGTAGCAGCCAACACGCGTTTGTCTGCTGGCTGTTGCGGCAATGCGCTGGCCAAACGCAGCAGCACCGCGACCGCGATTTCATTCTTTTTGGAGATGTCATCCTGCGATAATTCGCCGCAGGCATTCTGTAACCGCACATGGGTCGCGTAGCGCATCTGCGGATCGGGCAGGACAACCGACAAATCGGCTAGATGGGGCAACACCTCCCCGCAGCGGTGCCGGCAGTGCAGATTCGCGGCACCGGCTACGTGGTCGACGCGCTGTCGGCCGCACTGTGGTGCTTCGCCACCACCGACACATTCGCCGATGCGGTGTTGCGCGCGGCCAACCTGGGCGACGATGCCGACACCACCGCGGCGATCTGCGGCCAGCTTGCTGGCGCGTTCTACGGTGTCCAGGGCATTCCGGCCGCCTGGCGCGAACGCGTGCAGGATGCAGCCGAGATCATGGCGTTGGCCGACCGGTTGCACGCCGCGGCGCAGGTGGCCTGAGACACTGGCCGCCGCGGACCTGCCGCGCCGTCTGCTGCACGCAGCAGATGGCGCAATCGGCCATGTCGTCGCGCGGTCCAGGTTTGTGCGCCAGCCGATCGCAGGTCGTCATTGCCGGCTTGCTGCATGTGCGCGCCGCTATGGCGGGTTGCTGTCGCGCAGGCGTGCAAGAGCGTGACCAGGCTGCGCAGGAGTGCCCGCCTGGCGTCCACGCTCAAGCCGCTGGCATCACGGCACGAGGCGCGCGCGCCGCAGCGCCGCTGATCCTGCGCTTCTGTCTTCTTTCAGGCCTGCGCCGCTCGGCTGTGGTGCAGTGCATGGGGCAGTACACGCCTAGGGGGCTCAGCGATCGTCGTGCAGCTCGCCGCCGGGCAGGAACAGCCAGGTGCGCGTGACCTGCAGGATGTCCACGTCGTCCTTGGTCTTGGGCAGTGGCGGAAACGGCTGCGCCAGTTGCACCACGCGCAACGCGGCATCGTCCAGCAACGGAACCCCGCTGGAGACCAGCACGCGGCTGCTTTCCACGCTGCCGTCGCGGCGCACGCCCACGCTGATGACCACCTTGCCGCCCAGCCGGCGGCGGCGCGCGTCGTCCGGATAATTCAGGTTGCCCACGCGCTCGGCGCGGTCCACCCAGGCACGCAGATAGTTGGCGTATGCGTATTCGCGGGTACTGGCGGAGACGAACTTGCGGTTCGGGCGCTTGGCGTACTGCTCCGAGCGCAGATGCACTTCGGCGGCGAGCCGGGCCATTTCGGCATCGCGCTGGATGCGCTGCGCCTCGGCCGGGGTGAGCGGGTCGGTCTGCGGATTCGGCTGCGGCGTCGGCACGGCCTGCTCGCCACGACGGCTGGTCACCACGCGGGTTTGGGTGGGCTCGGGTGCGTTCACGCTGGTGGCGCGTTGCGCCTGTGGCGCCAGCCCGGTGCGGTCCTGCGGCACCACGCCCGGCTGGCTGTCCCGGGGGCGTTGCGCGGTGGCGTGATCGCCGCCGCCCTGCTGGTTGGCCTGGGCCAGGAAGTCGGCCTGCTTGGGCGTCAACGGCGTGCTGGTCTGGCTGAAGATCACATCCAGCGTCGGCACCAACGGTGCGTCCTCGCTGACCGCAAAGCCCACCCCCAGGATCAGCACGCCATGCAGCAGCAGCGAGATCACCAGCGTCATCATCAGCCGGCGACCGTCGTCCATCGGTGCCGGCAGGGCCGCGGCCGTGCTCATTGCGCGGTGCCGGCCTCGATCGCGTCGAACAGCAGCCCGGCGATGTTCAGGCCGAACTGCGCATCCAGCTCGCGCACGCAGGTGGGGCTGGTGACGTTGACCTCGGTCAGGTAATCGCCGATCACGTCCAGGCCGACGAAGCGCATGCCGCGCCGGCGCATTTCCGGGCCCACCTGCGCGGCGATCCAGCGGTCGCGTTCGGACAATGGCCGGCCTTCGCCGCGTCCGCCGGCGGCCAGGTTGCCGCGGAATTCGTCGCCCTGCGGAATCCGCGCCAGGCAGTAATCGACCGGCTCGCCGTCCACCAGCAGGATGCGCTTGTCGCCGGCCGTGATGTCGGGGATGAAGCGCTGCGCCAGGGTCAGCTTGCGGTTGCCGTCGGTCAGCGTTTCCAGGATCACGTTGAGGTTGGGGTCGCCGCTGCCGCTACGGAAGATCGAGCGTCCGCCCATGCCGTCCAGCGGCTTGAGTACCGCCTGGCCATGCTCCAGCACGAAGGCCTTGAGCGCGGCGGCATCGCGGCTGACCAGGGTCGGCGGGCAGCATTGCGGAAACAGCAGTGCGGCCAGCTTCTCGTTGTAGTCGCGCAGGCCCTGCGGGTCGTTGACGATCTGCGCGCCGGCGCGCTGCGCCATGCTCAGGACCTGGGTGTCGTAGACGAACTCCGCATCCACCGGCGGGTCCTTGCGCATCAGCACCACCTGGCCGGGCCCGAACGCCCGTTCGGCGAACTCGCCCAGCGTGAACCAGCCGGTCTTGTCCTCGCGCACGCTCAGCGGCGCCACCTGCGCCACCGCGCGCCCTTCGCGCAGGCTGAGCCCGCCGGGGCGCACGTAGTGCAGTCGGTGACCACGGCGCTGGGCTTCCAGCAACATGGCAAACGTAGTGTCTTTGGCGATCTTGATGGAGGCGATGGGATCCATCACCACAACGACGTCGAGCGACATGGGGCTAAACCTTTCGAACAAGCTGCCGATGGTAACTTCAAGCGATGGGCGATGGCGCGCCCGGTGGGTCGTAGTGCGCGACTTGCCGGCCGGGACGCACCCAGACGTGGTCGGAACGTCCGCCTGGCGGGGCCCCGGCAACGCACCCTTGACAGTCGATGCGGGTCTTGGGATATACATGCAGTTTCGTAGCGACGTCGGAAGGGATGAAGCGTCGCGCGCCCGGGGATATTTGCATGAGTGAAAACATTGCTGCGGGTGGGGAACTCGCAGGACTGAAGGTGATGGTGATCGATGATTCGAAAACCATTCGCCGCACCGCCGAAACGCTGCTGAAGCGGGAAGGTTGTGAAGTAGTGACAGCAACGGATGGTTTCGAGGCACTGGCCAAAATTGCGGACCAGCAACCTCAGATCATTTTCGTCGACATCATGATGCCGCGCCTGGATGGGTACCAGACGTGCGCGTTGATCAAGGGCAACCAGCTCTTCAAATCGACGCCGGTGATCATGTTGTCGTCCAAGGACGGCCTGTTCGACAAGGCTCGCGGCCGCATCGTCGGTTCCGAGCAATATCTGACCAAGCCGTTCACCCGTGAAGAACTACTGAGCGCGATCCGCACGTACGTCCACGCCTGACCAGGGGGAAAGGCAACATGGCTCGAATTATATTGATCGAGGACTCGCCCACCGACAGGGCAGTCTTCAGTCAATGGCTGGAAAAAGCAGGCCATACGGTCGTCGCCACCGATAATGCAGAAGAGGGGCTTGAGCTGGTTCGCAGCCAGGCGCCTGATCTTGTGTTGATGGATGTGGTGTTGCCCGGCATGAGCGGCTTCCAGGCAACCCGTGCTCTCGCACGCGACCAGGCAACCAAGGACATTCCCGTGCTGCTGGTCAGCACCAAGGGCATGGAAACCGACAGGGCCTGGGGTCTGCGACAAGGTGCCAGCGACTACATCGTCAAGCCGCCGCGCGAAGACGATCTGATCGCGCGCATCAGACAATTGGTGCGTTGATGCGCTCTCCATTCGACATTCTCGAAGACTACGAGCGTCGTAGTCTGGCGCACGCCACGCCGCTGCCGGAACGCCAGTTCTCGGCCGATATCTGGCGCGGCGTGGGGTATCGCGTCGGGACCCGGCGACTGGTCTCGGACTTCCGCGAAGTTGCGGAAATCGTGCCGATGCCGCCGGTCACTCCAGTGCCGGGCGCACAGCCCTGGCTGCTGGGCGTGGGCAACCTGCGCGGCAATCTGTTCCCGGTGATCGATCTGAAGCAGTTCCTGGAGGGCCGTCGCACGGTGCTGCAGGAAGGCCAGCGTGTGCTGATCATGCGTCAGAGCGGCGGCGACGTCGCGCTGACCATCGATGAGCTGTACGGCCAACGCAGCTTCGAGCAGGTCCAGGCGGTGGAACCCGGCGAGCTGGCGCAAGGCCGCTACGCCCATTTCATCGACCGTGCCTTCCGCAACGAGACGCAGGACTGGGGTGTGTTTTCCCTGGCGTTGCTGTCGCGCACTCCTGAATTCCGGCAGGCCGCGGCCTAATCCGCGACCCCGCCACGTCATACAGATCGAGGTCGAACCATGAGTACCGCCCCGGACGCCCGCAAGACCAACAAGCTCGGCAGCGTCAGCACCAGCTTCTGGCTTGGCTTGCTGGTGTTGTCGATGATCGTGTTTGGCGCCAATACCGGCGTCGCGACCTGGCAGGGCAGTCGTCTTGCCGGTGCCGGCACCGGCGCGGCCGACTTGCAGGTGCTCTCGCAGCAGCTGGCCAACCAGGGCCGCGAAGCGGTGTCCGGCGACGCCAAGGCGTTTGCCGCATTCAAGGAAACCAAGGGCCGTATCGACAGCACGGTCAGCGAACTGGATGGCCGTTACGGCCAGGAAAGCTCGATCGCCAGCTCGATGGCGCAACTCAAGGCGACCTGGGTACCGCTGAGCAAAAACGCCGATCAGGTCATCGCCAGCGAACCGGCGGTGCTCGGTCTGGCCGGCAACGCCGAACGCTTCTCCGGCAGCGTGCCGCAGCTGCAGGCGCAGTTGAACGAAGTGGTGCGCGCGATGACGGTCAGCGGCGCGCCTGCCTCGCAGATCTACAACACGCTGCAGCAGGTGGTGGTCGCCGGCACCATGGCACGCCGGGTCACGGAAATGCGCGCCGGTGGCGCCAATGCGGCCGCCTCGGGCGACGCACTGGCACGCGACTCGGTGGTGTTCACGCAGATGCTGGAAGGCCTGCGCACGGGCAACGAAGAACTCGGCATCGCCGCGGTGCGCAACCCGGCCGCGTTGTCGGCGCTGGAGCAGTCGCAGGCGCAGTGGACGACGATGAAGAAAGACGTCGACGCCATCCTCGCCAGCTCGCGCAACCTGTTCGCCGCACAGTCCTCGGCCGCCGCGCTGACGGCCGGCTCCGGCAAGATGCTCGAAGACAGCAAGAAGCTGTTCGATGCGTTTTCGGCGTTCGGTTCGGTACGCGACACGCGCCTGTTCCCGAACTTCTGGCTGGGCGTGGTGTCCGGCCTGGTCGCGCTGCTGGCGATCATCGGCTTCGTGTGGAGCTCGGTGCGCGTGCGGACCCGCGAGCAGGACGTGCGCTACCAGTCGCAGGTGGAATTCAACAGCCGCAACCAGCAGGCGATTATGCGATTGCTGGACGAAATCAGCTCGCTCGGTGAGGGCGACCTGACCGTGAAGGCCTCGGTGACCGAGGACATGACCGGCGCCATCGCGGACGCGATCAATTACGCCGTGGACGAACTGCGCCACCTGGTGACCACCATCAACGACACCTCCGCGAAGGTGGCCGTGTCGACCCAGGAAACCCAGGCCACGGCCATGCAACTGGCCGAAGCGGCCGGCCAGCAGGCCAACCAGATCACCACTGCCTCCGAGCGCATCAGCGAAATCGCGGCCAGCATCGAACAGGTGTCGCGCAACTCCACCGAGTCGGCCGAAGTGGCGCAGCGCTCGGTGGTCATCGCCGCCGAGGGTGCCGGCGTGGTGCGCGAGACGATTCAAGGCATGGACCAGATCCGCGACCAGATCCAGGAAACCTCCAAGCGCATCAAGCGGCTGGGCGAATCCTCCCAGGAGATCGGCTCGATCGTGGAACTGATCAACGACATTTCCGAGCAGACCAACATCCTGGCGCTCAACGCCGCGGTGCAGGCGGCGTCGGCCGGCGAAGCCGGTCGCGGTTTCGCTGTGGTGGCCGACGAAGTGCAGCGCCTGGCAGAACGCACCTCCAGTGCGACCCGACGCATCGAAGGTCTGGTGCAGACCATTCAGGCCGATACCAACGAAGCGGTCAGTTCGATGGAACAGACCACCTCTGAAGTGGTGTCCGGTGCGCGCCTGGCCGAAGACGCCGGCACCGCGCTGACCGAAATCGAGCGCGTGTCCAACGCCTTGAACAACCTGATCAAGAACATCTCCATCGCTGCGCACCAGCAGTCGGCCGCGGCGACGGATATCACACAGACCATGGGCGTGATCCGTCAGATCACCAGCCAGACATCGCAGGGTGCGGAGCAGACGGCCGAATCGATCGGCAACCTGGCTCAGCTCGCTGCCGATCTGCGCCGTTCGGTCGCCGACTTCAAGCTGCCGGCGTGACCACGACGCGGAACGGGAAAGGATCAGCAGATGGCGCGTAGTAGCGTTACGTCGATGCAGGAAGTGACCGGTTGCCGCGCTGGCGGCGAGTCGGTCGTAGTCAGGGGGCTGCAATGAGCGCGCTTCGCGATGCGATGAGTCACGCCGCACTGGGCTGGGTCAAGCCAGAGCTGGACGAGACGTTGCGCCAGGCGCGCAACGAGATCGAGTACTTTGCCGAAGAACCGTCCGACACCAGTCGGATGCGGTTCTGCGCCGGCTACCTGCACCAGGTGCAGGGCACGCTGCGCATGGTCGAGTTGTATGCGCCGGCGATGGTGGCCGAAGAGCTCGAGCTACTGGCCCAAGCCGTGCAGGCAGGGGAGGTCGCCGACCGCGATGAGGCCTGCGCGATGCTGATGCGCGGCACCGTGCTGCTGCCCGATTACCTGGAGCGCTTGCAGAACGGGCATCGCGACATTCCGATCGTGTTGCTGCCGCTGCTCAATGAAATCCGTGCCACCCGTGGCCAGCCGGGTCTGAGCGAAAGCGTGCTGTTCGCGTTCGACCCGCAGGCCGGCGTTGCCACCGAGGCCGAGTTGGATCACGCGCGCGGCAGTCTGAGCGGGCGCAATCGCGAGTTGCTCGACACCGTCGGCAATGCGGTCAAGGAAGAATTGCTGCGCGTGAAAGACGCGCTGGACCTGCATCTGCGCACCGGCGGCGAGATCGGCGAGCTGCAGACCCAGGTCAACGATCTGGGCAGCGTTGCCGACACCCTCGGCATGATGGGCTTGGGCGTGGCGCGCAGCGTCGTCGTGCAGCAGCGCGATGCGTTGGCGCGTGTGGTCGATGGCCAGACCCAGATGGACGAAAGCGTGCTGCTGGATATTGCCGGCGCGCTGCTGTACGTGGATGCCTCGCTGGACGATCAGGTCGCCAGCCTCGGCGCCGACCCGGGCGACGGTACCGAAGTCAGCAACAGTGCCAATTCCTCGGAAGTACGCCGCACGGTCGATGTGCTGGCGCAAGAGGCGATCGCCAACTTCGGTGCGGCGCGCGAACATTTCGTCGCCTTCATCGAAACCAACTGGGACCACGCGCGTCTGGCCGAGGTGCCGCACCTGCTCGGCGAAGTCGGCGGTGCGTTGCGCATTCTCGAGCTGCCGCAGGCCGCCGATTATCTGGAAGGCGTGCGTCGCTACGTCGATCTGGAATTGATCGGCAAGCAGCGCGTGCCCAGCGGACGCCAGCTGGATACCCTGGCCGATGCGATGGCCAGCCTGGAGTACTACCTGGAAGCCCTGCGCGAGCGCCGTCCCGGCCGCGAAGAGATTCTGGATATCACCCGCAACAGCCTGGAAACGCTGCGTTACTGGCCGCTGCCGTCGGGACAGCCGTCCGATTTGCCGGTCGGCACGGACCAGCCGGGCAGCGCGGCCGAGCCGCAGCCGGTGGCCGCCCCGCCGTTGCAGCACGCCGACACGCCGCAGGCCGCCAACGATGCGGCGTCTTTGCCGTCGCTGGAATGGGCGAACGAAACCGTCGTCGAGACGCCGTTCGCTGCCAGCGTGGTGCACGACACCGGCGCTGCCGCGATCGATACGGTGTTCTCCTTCGACCCGGTCGCCGCCGAAGAAACCGTGTCCGGCCAATCGCATGTGCCGTTCACCGTGGCGCCGCTGGATCTTTCGGACGACGGCGCGCAGGCGCCTGGCGACTGGCATCTGGAAACCACGGAGCAGGCCGCGCCGATCGCCACCTCTGCGTTCGACCCGGTGTCTGCCGAGCAGGATGGCAACGAGGTCGCGCAGGTCAGCTACACGGTGGATCTGAGCGCGCTGGAGCAGGAGCACGCCGCCGAGCCGGTGCCTGCCGAGGACGCGCCGCTGCAGATCGAGCAGATCGACCTGCCGGGCGACGCCGATCAGACCGAAGCGCCGTTGGAGTTCATCGCCGAGAACGCAACGCGTCGCGCGCAGACCAGCATCGAAGACGCCTTCTCGCCGCCGCCGAGTCCGCCGCAGGAATTGGACGACCCGTTCGTCGAGCCGGTGCAGGAGCCGCAGGACGTCCCGTCCGAAGCGGCATCCGGGCCGGTTGCCCCGCGCGTGCAACAGGCAGTGGTCAGCGAATTCGAGCTGGACGACGCCTCCGCTGCGTTTCTGGCCCAGCTCGATGCAGCAGCCGCGCAGTTCGACGTGGAGCGCCCGCAGGCGCCGGCACCGGCCGCCGATGCGCACACCGCGCAGGCAAGCTCTGAACCGGTGTCCAGCGAACGCGCTCAGGAGGCTGCCGATGCCGGCATTTTCGGCGGCTTCGGCGACAGCGATATCGACGACGATATCCGCGACGTGTTCCTGGAAGAATTCGACGAAGAGTTGGTCAACCTGGGGCAGCTGTTGCCGGTGTGGCGCGCCGCGCCCACCAACCAGGAAGCCCTGCGCCCGATCCGCCGCGTCTTCCACACCCTGAAGGGCAGTGGGCGTCTGGTTGGCGCCAGCGTGCTCGGCGAGTTCAGCTGGAAGATCGAGAGCATGCTTAACCGCGTGCTCGATAATTCGCGGCCGGCCAGCCCGGCGGTCGTGTCGATGGTCGAACTGGCTTACGAGGTGTTGCCGCAATTCAACGCCGCGCTGCGCGACCAGGGCCGCATCAGCGCCGATCTGCCTGAAATCCAGGGCATTGCCGAGCGCGTTGCTGCTGGCGAAGAGGTCTATTACGTGCCCGCAGCCGCGGCACCGGTGGCCGACGCCGTGGCGATTCTGGCGGCAGCCGCAGGCGTGTTCGTCGCCAGCGGCGGAACGCCGGCTTCGGTGGACAGCGTGCTGCGCGAGATCCTGGAAGCCGAGGTCGCCACGCATCTGGACACGGTGAACGGGTGGCTGCAGGCCAGCCAGGCCGAGCCGCAGTTGGCGACCGAGGACGTGCTGCGCGCCGTGCACACGATGAGTGGCGCGTTCGCGATGACCGACGTGCCGGAAATCACCTTGGTGACGACGCCGGCCGAAAGCTACGTCAAGCGCTTGCTGGCCGCCTCGGTCACGCCGTCGGCGGAAGGGCTCGAAGCACTCACCGCCACTGCTGCTGCGATTGCCACCACGGTGACCGCGCTGCGTGCCGATGCGCCGTTGATTCCGTCGTTCGCACCGTTGACCGAGCGCTTGCGCACGCTGGTGGACAGCTTGCCGGAAGCGCAGTGGCCGCCGCAGGTGTTCCTGGACGAGCTGGACGATGTCGACGCCCCGAGCGCCACGGTAGACGGCAGCGATGCCTCGATCGAACTGACCGGTGCGCAGGATTTGTCGCAGTACCTGGATGCCGGCGCGCTACCGTCCGACGCCCCCGCATCGGCGCAAGATGCCGAAGACGCGCAGCTGCAGCCGGACGATGTGCCGATTGCCGTGGACGAGCTGGCCGAAGCCGAAGCCGAGCATGAGTCGGCACTCGCACTGGACGCGCCTGCACCGCATGCGGTCGACGATGCCGGTCATGCCGCCGTGCACGAAGATGTCCACGCCTCTGCCGAGTCCGTGCCTGCATCGAGCGACGACGCGCTGGTACCGGTTGGTGATTCCGAGCTTGCCGATGCGCTGCACGACGATGCTGCGCCAGCCGAAGGGGCAGACCGGGCCGCATCGCAGGGCATCGACGCACACGACCTGCCGGCCGACGAGCCGCTGGTTGAAGCCGAGGCCTGGGATGCCACCGAACTGCAGCATGCGCAGACCGCACCGCACGATCACGTACCGGGCGAGCACGCGGCAGAGGTGCCCAGTGAGGCATCTGCTGAGCGTGTGTCCGGCGAGCACGACGCTGACGCCACCAGCACGCACGCCGACAGCATTGCGGTAGACGAGCTGGCCGATGCGGAAGCTGCCTTGGGCGATGCGCAGACGCTGGCTGCAGCCGATGCCGAGCAGACAGTGGACACGCACGCACAGCAGGCGCCCGCGCACGACGAGCAAGTTGCAGCGGGCGCTGACGAGGCGGTCAAGAGCATCGAAGCGCTGGAGGCCGTGCACGCCGACGCAGCGTCGGCTGATGACGCCAATGCAACGACCGCGGAAGACTGGACCCCGGAAACCGCGGCGCTGGACAGCGTGTCGTCCGAACAGTCTGGCCATGCCGACACGCAGGAACACGCGGGCGAGCAGTCGGTAGACCAGGCGGCGCAGCACGGCGAGGCAGCGTTGCCGCATGCCGGCGAGCCGTATTCGGGCGAACAGCAATCGCTGGAAGAAGCCGCGCAGCTGGGCGAGCATGCAGAGCTGGAAGCGCACGCATCTTCGAATCAACAGATGGATTCGAACGACGACGCGCCTGCCGATGCGCAATCGCACGTCCACGAGCAAGTGCCGTCTGACCAGTACGTCGACGCCGGTGAGCAGCTGCAAACGCACACGCATTCCGACGAACATGCCAGCGACGCAGAGCACGCGGCCGAACACCTGGACGCCGAAGCCACGCATACCGAAGCGCAGCATTCCGACGCCGAGCATGTGGCTGCCGAGCAGACCGAAGCGGCGCATTCCGACGCCGAGCATGCAGACGCCGACCGAATTGACGCCGCACAGGCCGATGCCGACGTCCTGCCCGATCACACCGTCGAATCGGTGCAGGCATTCGAAATGGCGCATGCGGCCGATCAGGTGGAAGAGGCCGGCGATCCGCAATCGGATACCGCGCCGGAGCTGCACGACACGCAGGCTGTCACCTCCGACGACGCGGCGCAGGCCGATGAGCAGGCCGCAGTCGATGCGTTTGCCGTGGCCGATCACGCCGATCATGCCGCGCGCGCAGAACAGTTCGAAAGCGCAGGACACGCCGCGCACGCGGAACCAACGCAAGCCAGCGACCACGCCGGTGCCGATCAGCATGCCGACGACTCCGCAGATCAGCACGCAACCGACCGCAGCGCCGACGAGCCGGAAGACACCACCACCGCTGCGTTCAGCGCCCCGGTCGAAGATGCGACGCGTGCCGGTGCGGCCAGCAACGATATCGGCGCGGCATTCGATGCCGGCCCGCTGAACTTCGATCAACTCGACGGCGAACTAGTCGACATCTTCGTCGAAGAAGGGCGCGACCTGCTGGACCATTGCGACGGCCTGATCGCCCGCATGCGCGAAGTGCCGGGAGACCGCGATGTCCTCAATGGACTGCAGCGCGATCTGCACACGCTCAAGGGCGGTGCGCGCATGGCCGGCATCAACGCCATCGGCGATCTGGGGCATGCAATCGAATCGCTGCTCGAAGCCGTGGCGGCCAACCGCACCGACATCGATCGCGACGACGTGCGTCTGTTCGAGCGTGGCTTCGACCGCCTGCATCAGTTGCTGACCCGCACCGGCATGCACCGTGCGGTGACGATGCCGACCGATCTGGTGGAAGCCTTCGAAACCCGTACCCGTGGCCGCAATGCCGCACCGCCTAGCGACGCAGATGTCCGCGCGATCGCCAAGGCGTCGGTGGAACCGGCGCCGCTGTCCGCCCCGGTTCCGGTGGAAGGCCAGGCCGAAGAAGACTTCCTGCCGCGCGTGCAGCAGGAGCAGGTGCGCGTGCGCGCCGACCTGCTCGACCGCCTGGTCAACCACGCCGGCGAAGTGGCGATCTACCGCTCGCGCCTGGAGCAGCAGCTGGGCGCGTTCCGCGGCGCCATGGGCGAACTGGATCGCACCAACGCCCGTCTGCGCGACCAGTTGCGACGCCTGGATCTGGAAACCGAAGCGCAGATCGTGGCGCGTTATCAGCGCGAACAGGACCAGGGCGATCGCACCTTCGATCCGCTGGAACTGGACCGCTTCTCCACCCTGCAGCAGCTCAGCCGCGCGCTGAACGAATCGGCAGCCGACTTGGGCGGCTTGCAGGGTGTGCTGGAAGATCTGTCGCGTCAGTACGACGGCTTGCTGCAACAGCAGTCGCGCGTCAGTTCGGAGCTGCAGGACGGCCTGATGCGCGCGCGCATGGTGCCGTTCGACGGTCTGGTGCCGCGTTTGCGTCGTGTGGTGCGTCAGGCAGCCAGCGACACCGGCAAGCAGGTGCACCTGGTGCTGGAAGGCACCCAGGGCGAACTGGATCGCAACGTGCTCGATCGCATGGTCGCGCCGCTGGAACACATGCTGCGCAACTCGGTGGCGCACGGGCTGGAAACGCCCGAGCAACGCCGCGACGCAGGCAAGCCGGAAGAAGGCAGCATTGCGATCCGTCTGCGCCGCGAAGGCTCGGAAATCGTGTTGGAAGTGGCCGACGACGGCGCCGGGCTGGACCGCGAGGCGATCCGTCGCCGCGGCGAGGAGCGCGGCCTGATCGAACCGGGCCAGGAGCTGAGCGAGGCCGAACTCGATAACCTGATTTTCGCTTCCGGCTTCAGCACTTCCGAGCAGGTCAGCCAGTTGGCCGGCCGTGGCGTGGGCATGGACGTGGTGCGCAACGAAGTGCGTCAGCTCGGCGGCTCGGTGGATATCCACTCGGTACGCGGGCAGGGCGCCACCTTCACCTTGCGTCTGCCGCAAACGCTTGCGGTCACCCAGGCGGTGTTCGTGCGCATCGGCGAAACGACGTTCGCGGTGCCGGTGGGCTCGGTCAGCGGTATCGGCCGCATCTCGCGCACCCGTTACGAGTCGGGCGAGGGCGGGTATCACTACGCCGGCGAAGAGTACGTGCTGCACGACCTCGGTTCGTTGGTCGGCCAGGCCGCCGCGCGTGCCGATGGCCAGGCGCAGGTGCCGTTGCTGTTGGTGCGTGCGGGCGACCTGCGTGCCGCGGTGGCCATCGATCAGGTGCTGGGCAATCGCGAAGTCGTGGTCAAGCCGGTGGGCCTGCAGATCGCCTCGGTGCCGGGCATCTACGGCGCCACCATCACCGGCGATGGCCGCGTGGTGGTGATCCTGGACGTCGCCCCGCTGGTGCGTCGTTTCCTCGCCCAGCCGGCGCGGCCGTCGCTGGAAACACAGGCCGAAGCGCAGCGCCAGGTGCCATTGGTGATGGTGGTCGACGATTCGCTGACCATGCGCAAGGTCACCAGCCGTGTGCTGGAACGCCACAACCTGGACGTCACGACCGCACGCGACGGTGTCGAGGCGCTGGAACTGCTCGAAGAGCGCGTGCCCGACCTGATGCTGCTGGATATCGAAATGCCGCGCATGGACGGCTACGAGCTGGCGACCGCGATGCGGGCCGACCCGCGCTTCAAGGCGGTGCCGATCGTGATGATCACCTCGCGCAGTGGCGAGAAGCATCGCCAGCGCGCCTTCGAGATCGGCGTGCAGCGTTACCTGGGCAAGCCTTACCAAGAGTTGGATCTGATGCGAAACGTGTATGACCTGCTGGGGATCGCCCGTGTCCGAGACTAATGGCGCAATGGGAACTCCGGTTGCTTTGCTGGGTCGTCCCGGTCAGGCGCGCGAGCGCCTGCGCGAGGCGCTCGGCCTGGCCGGCGCGCAGGTGGTGCTGGAAGACGAGCCCGCGGCTGTCGACGTGCAGATGCTGCGCGACGCCGAGCCGGTGGCCGTGCTGGTCGCACTCGAACCGTCGATCGAAGACGCGCTCGAAGCGCTGGAGCCGGCCTTCAACATGCCCGGCGTCACCGTGATCTTCGACGAGGCCGAACTGACGGTGCGCCGCGAGGGCTGGGAAGCGCAGCGCTGGGTGCGCCATCTGGCCGCCAAGCTACATGGCCACGCCGACGTGCTGCCGCCGGGCACCGAAAGCGAGCCCTCGCTGCAGCCCGAGCCCGGCCTGACGCTGGCACCGCAGCAGCATTCGGACCTGCAGCTGGATCAACACCTGGAAGCGGCCGCGCACGCGTTCGACAGCGTGCCCGGCGATGCCTTGTTCGCGCATGCCTCCATGCAGGAGGCGGCACCGGCCGCTGTGGAAAAGCCGGGGCTGGCGCTGGGCGATTCCAGTACCTGGGGCCTGGTGGACGAGGTGGCCGTGGTGGTGCGCCCGCGCGCCGAACCCGATGTGGCGGCCCTGTCCACCGGCGGCTTGTCGCTGGTGGATCTGGAGCACAGCGGCAGCGTCACCGGCGCTGTGCTGGTCGTCGCTGGCATCGGTGGGCCGGATGCGATCCGTCGCCTGCTGGCCGCCTTGCCGCCGGAATTCCCGCGTGCGGTGCTGGTGCGCATGACCCTGGATGGCGGCCAGTACGGCAACCTGGTGCGGCAGATGGGGCGCGTGTCTGCGTTGCCGGTCGAACTGGGTGAAGCGGGGCAGGTGGTCGCACCAGGCAAGGTGTATGTGCTCTCCGACGAGGTCGGCGTGCAACAGCATGCCGGCGCGCTGGCGTTCGTGGCACCGGCCGATCCGGCCGGGCTGATCGGCGCGCTGCCGCCGGCCGACAGTGCGGTGCTGATGCTCAGCGGTGCCAACGAGGCGCTGGTGGAGGCATCGCTGGCATTGGCCGAGCAAGGCGGCTGGTTGGCCGGGCAATCCACCGACGGCTGTTACGACCCGGCCGCCGCCGCGCGTCTGGCGCGGCAAGGCATTCTGACCGGCGACCCTGCGCAGTTGGCGCAGGCGCTGGCGCAGCGTTGGCCGGCATAAGCCGGGCGCTCCCATTCGAATCGGAATCATGCGATGAGCTACGCCAATAACGACGAAATCCGCGGCGTCCTGATCCAGGCCGGTAGCGAGCGCGTGCTGCTGCCGAACGCAACGGTGGCCGAGGTGATGTCGCGGGTGGCGGTCGAGCCGCTGCCCGACATGCCGCGCTGGGTGGTCGGGCGCATCGACTGGTACGGCTGGAAGGTGCCGCTGCTGTCGTTCGCGCGCCTCAGCGGCATGGGCGATGAACCCACCGCGGTCAACAACAAGGTCATCGTGTTGAAGGCGCTGGGTGGCAACCCGGCATTGCCGTATTTCGCGCTGCTGACCGCCTCGTTCCCGCAGCTGATTTCGGTGCCGCGCGATGGCCTGCTGGCCGATGCCTCGGAAGATGCGCTGCCCGACGGTGTGCACATGCGCGTGCTGCTGGGCGAGCAAAGCGCGCTGTTGCCGAACCTAGACGCCATCGAAGCGCAGGTCGGCCAGGCGCTTGCGGTCGCTGCCGCCTGAGAGCGGGAGGCCGCCTGCTGCGCTTGCCGTCAGGCGGGTGCAGTGGCCCCGTGCAGCGTGCTGCCGCGCACTGAGCGATGCACAGGGAGGATGTTGCTGACTGTCGGGCGTTCCATCTCACGCACTGGATGACGCCCTGCTTTGGAGACGGCTTGCGGAGCATGATCGGTATGCATCAGCCGGATGCACCTGGCAGCAAGATGACACGCGTGGTTGAGGCGTGGCTGCCATGAGTCCTCCGCTGTTTGCGCCGATCCGCCGCGCCGACGGCGTGGTGCTGTGCGATCTGGCCGTGGTCGATCCGGCTGCAATGGCCGACTACCACACGCGCAACCGCGCTCATCTGGCTGATGCGATGCCGCTGCGGCCGCCCGCGTTCTACACCGTCGAAGGCTGGCGCCGTCTGTGCATGGCATACCGCGGCGCGATCCCTGGCGAGCGCGAGTTGCAACTGGTCTTGTTGCAGGGCGAGCAGGTGATCGGCACCACCGGGTTCACCCAGATCCAGCGCGGCGCGTTCCAGGCGTGCCACATGGGCTATGGCCTGGACGCGGCGCAGCAGGGACGGGGTTTGATCCAGTGGGCAGCCACGCAAGGGATCGCTTTTGCCTTCGGCCAGCTCGGCCTGCACCGGGTGATGGCGCAATACGTTCCGGAGAATCTGCGCAGTGCGCGCGTGCTGCGGCGGCTGGGTTTTCAGATCGAAGGCTATGCGCGGCGCTATCTGCAGTTGAATGGCCACTGGCGCGATCACGTGCTCACCAGCAGATTGCGCGACGACGGCACGCCTGGCGAAGGCGCGGTGGATGATGAGCCGGGTTCAGGGCGCAGCGCTCGAGAGCTCAAGCCGTAATTCATCGGCGGCTAGCGTGCTGTCTTGCGCAAGCTCGATCTGCGTTGGCCGGCCACGTTGTTTGAATTGCTTGCGCAACTGCGCCGCCCAGGTCTGCACGGCCGATGCACTCGGCGTGGCAGCCATGATGCGGATCGTTATCTCGCTCCGACGGAGCTGGCGCGAAGCGCGGATGCTGGGCGACGAAGGGGAAGGCCCAGGCTGGCTCGTCCGTTGGTCCAGCCCCGAGCCAAGCGTGGCTGCGCATCGCATCGTCCGTCGCTTGCCGCCAGCCACATCCATGCATCGGATGCGCAGCGGCCGAGACAGGGTTAGCCCAGCCAAGCAAGGGTTGTGCACGGATCCGCATGCGACAACACCGCAAGAAGGTTTATCCGCACGTCACGCTGTCGCATGATGGAAGGCTGGTGCCGCACTGCGCGGCCGCCCGTTTCCGTCATGGAGTCATCCGCATGCTTCAACGTCGTCACTTCCTCAAGAGCGCCACGCTGGGCGCGATTGCGTCCGGGTTGGCCGGCTGGGGCGCCCGCGCGCAAGCCGCGGCAGGCGCCACGCCGGGCGCGCGGCCGACGGCGCTGCCGCGTGGTGCGGCGCGGGTGATTTCCACCTGGGATTTTGGCGTTGCCGCCAATCAGGAAGCCTGGAAGATTCTCAGCAGCGGCGGTCTTGCGCTGGATGCGGTGGAGGCCGGCGTGCGAGTGCCGGAAGCGGACCCGAGCAATCCCACCGTCGGCCTGGGCGGTTATCCGGACCGCGATGGCCGGGTCACCCTGGACGCCTGCATCATGGACCACCTGGGCAATTGCGGCGCGGTGGCATCGCTGGAAGACGTGGTGCACGCCATTTCGGTGGCGCGTGCTGTGATGGAGAAAACGCCGCACGTGATGTTGGTAGGCGATGGTGCGCGTCAATTCGCCTTCGAACAGGGGTTTCCGAAAACCAAGCTGTTGACCCCAAGCTCGGAAGCGGCCTGGAAAGAGTGGTTGAAGACTTCCAAGTATTCGCCAGAAGCCAATGTCGAAAATCGTGCCTGGCGCGATGCCAAGTTGCCCGGCGGCAAGGACAATCACGACACCATCGGCATGCTGGCGCTGGATACGCATGGCAACCTATCCGGTGCATGCACCACCAGCGGCATGGCGTGGAAAATGCACGGCCGCGTGGGCGACAGCCCGATCATTGGTGCGGGCCTGTACGTGGACAATGAAGTGGGCGGTGCGACCTCGACTGGTGTGGGCGAGGAGGTGATCCGCAACGTCGGCAGTTTTGCAGTGGTGGAAATGATGCGGCAGGGCAAGTCGCCGGCCGATGCCTGCCGCGAGGTGGTGATGCGGCTGATCCGTCGCAAGCCGGAGCTGACGCGCACATTGCAGGTCGGCTTTCTGGCAATGAACAAGCGCGGCGAAGTGGGTGCGTTCGCGATCCAGAAGGGCTTCAGTTACGCGGTGTGCGACGCGCAGCGGCAGGATCTGCTGGTGCCTGGGCAGAGCCATTACACCAGCGAGCCGGCGGCATGAGCGGGTTCGGGTTGGAGGTGGCTGCCGATTCGGTGGCCTCGGCATTGGCCGCGCAAGCAGGCGGTGCAATGCGCGTGGAGCTGTGCGGCGGGCTGGATGGCGGTGGGCTGACACCATCGTTCGGCACGTTGGCGGTGGTGCGCGAGCGTTTGCGGATTCCGTTGTATGTGCTGATTCGTCCGCGCGTGGGCGACTTCGTGTTCGACGCCGCAGAAGTCGAGGTGATGCGCCGTGATGTGGAGCAGTGCGTGCGGCTTGGTTGCGATGGCGTGGTCCTTGGCGCGCTGGACCGGCATGGGCAGGTCGATCTGGCGACAATGCGCGTGTTGATGCAGGCAGCAGGGCCGTTGGGGGTGACGTTTCATCGTGCGATCGATGTCAGTGCCGATCCGTCGCGTGTGCTGGAGGATGCGATCGCGCTGGGGTGCGAGCGGGTGCTGACCTCGGGTGCACGTGCGAGTGCGCTGGAGGGAATCGACACCATTGCCGCGTTGGTGCGGCAGGCAGCCGGGCGCATCGGCATCATGCCCGGTGCCGGGCTTTCCGAGCACAACATCCGCACCCTGCGGCAGCACACCGGCGCCCACGAATTCCATGCGTCGGCGCGTGGCGTGATCGCCGCCCAGGTACCGTCGCCGCACCCGTATATCCGCGATCTGGGCGGCGACTACCAACGGACCGATACCGCGCGGGTACAACGGATGGTAGACGCGTTGCAACGGGCGTGAGACGCGCGCAACGCCCCGCTCGGCGAGCGAGCCGCTACCTGACTTGCGCAAGCACGATGGCGGCGATGCTCGATGGGCTGCGGCGCATCTCGTGTTTGCCCTCTACTGTTGGTGTGGGGGTTCCGGGCTTGTCTGCTGTTCGCTATCAGAGTCGTCGCTGACCTGCTCGGGAATGTGCACAGCGAGCTCGGGAAAGCGCGCGCGGTCTTGCGGGTGTGCGTGGACGATCAGCTCACGGGTCTTCCACATCTGCACTGCCTTGGCCAATGTCGCTACGTCGAGCGGGCTTCCTTCGTGATAAACGAACTGCCCGAGATGATCGACGATGCCCAGGTGCGCGCTCTTCTGCGCCTTCCAGTTGCTGACGTTCGTGTAGTGGCGGGCGAGGCCTTCCTCGCTCGGGTCTTCGATTCTGGGGGATGGGCCTGCCATGTCGCTTACCCGTTGCAGGAACTCAAGATCCCTGCTTTCTGCCAGCATGTCCCGCAATGCCGGAACTTGGCCGAAGGTGGTGACATCGGTAGGGCGTTTTCCTGGGAGATAGGATGGAGCACCTTCCAGAAAGGGATTTCTTTCTTCATCGATGACCGTGCTCAGCATGGCCTGTGCGGTGTCTTCGATGCGTTCGAGCGCAGCGGTACGAAGCAGTTCGCTGGCGGTCGCCGAAGAGGATGGCCCGGCGCGGTCGCCGGCAGCAGAGGGCGAGAGAGCTGGGGTGGTCGGTCCGGTCCGCCCTGGTTCGGCGGGGCGCGCAACTGGACGATGCTGGTCGAGCTGCGCTTGGAGATGCGGCGGCACCAGGATGATGCAATTGGCAGGTAATTGGGCGATCAACGAGGGCAGTCTGGAAAGGTTGACGCAACCTCGCAGATCGAGTTTTTCCAGCTGCGTCAGGCGGTGAATGTCCAGTGGCAGCGTGAGCAGGTTGCTGCAGTCTTTCAGAATCAGTCGCTTCAGTGGCGCACGGCCGCCGAAAATCGGCGGATAGTTGCGCAGCGCGGTACAGCCCCGCAAATCAAGCTCCTCCAACTTTGGCAGGTGATGGATGGCCGGGCCAAGGGCGGACAGCGGGCAGTTGCGTATCTTCAGGCTTTTCAGATTTTGCAGGTTGGCGATGGACGCCGGAAGCGATCTGATCCCGGTCCGTTCCAGCCGTAGGCTCTGCAGGTTGACCAAGCCCTGGTGCTCGCCGGATGCATCGGTGCTTGCCAGGCCTTCGGGAAGTTCCGTCAATTCCGGGCAGGCGCGGATGGAGAGCTCGCGTAATCGGCTGAGGCTTGCGATGGATGCCGGTAGCGAGCGAATCGGATTGCGTGCGAGCGTGAGTGTTTCCAGACCCGCAAATTGCTGCATGGCGTCCGGGAGCTCCATCAACCCTGCCGCGTCGATCGTCATGTGCTGCAGATGCGAAAGACGGAATGCCTGGTCGGGAAATTGCGGCAGCGGAACTGAGCGCAGCTCCAGCGCGACCCGACCCGGTTGGGTTGCGTCCTCCAGCAGGTCGGCTGTCGCCTTCAGCGCCCGGCCTGTGCGTGTCTCGATCTGCGGGTTGTTGCTGTTGGCCTGGCGCCATGCGCTGTGCCAGCGATTGCGATCTGCGTTGTAGTGGCGTTGCCATTGCGACAGCACGTCGCGGTACGGGCGCAGCGCTGTGGAGCGCCGTAAGGGTGAAGCGCCCACGGGCGGTGGCATACGGGGGCGCACCGGCCGCAAGTGTTGCGAGTCGGTGGTGACGGAGTGGAAGCGAGCGCGTTCTATGTCGCTGAGCTGTGGCAACTGAGGCGTCCGCAAAGGATGTCCAGCCGCCTCGTTCATCCGCGCGGCGCTGCCGGATCCGCCGTAGGGAAGCGGGCGGGAGGAGGTGGTTGGCCGGCGAGAGGTCTCGGCAGCGTCAGGCATTGCTGGCGGTCGCCCGGACCGGTCGCCAGGCACATATCTGGTCAGGCCGCCGAGCATGCCGGTAGGGCGCTCGGGCGCGGGGTGTGCGGGTGGGGCAGTGCGCGCGGGCGCATCCGCATTGGACGTAGTCTGCTCCCGCAGTCCGAAAGGCGTGCCCGGCGGGCGTGGTTGATCGACGCGTCGCATCGCATTCCTCGTCTTGGCTGTCGCTCGATGACGATGATTGGCACGCAACGCGATGGGCGAATCGCCAGGGGCGAAGCCATCGTCATCATGACGAAGGATCAGCCGCGTGGCCGCATGCCGTTGTGCAGCGCTCAGACAGCGTGGCGGGGGCGGGTGCCTGGCAGGGGCTGCATGCGCCGAACCGCGTGGGATCGAGCACCACATGCTTGATCCGTCGGCGCTTCCAGGTGTAGCTGACATGCACCAACCCATCGCGGGTCTGGATCACAGCCGGATAAGAAAATTCATCATGGGCGCTGTCTTCCAGCGTCAGCACGCGTTGCCAGTGCACGCCATCGTTGGAGACGGCAACGGCCAGGGTACCGCGGCCGTCCCACCAGTCCTTGCCGGCAATGGCGGGGTTGTAGACCAGTAACGCACGGCCGTCGCGCAGCATCACCGCATCGGTGCCCGAGTTCGGGTTTTCCACGTCCAGCAAGTGCATGGGCTGCCAATGCAGGCCGCCATCGAGCGAGAACGTGCTGAAAAGCTTGTTTTGCTGGCTGCGGCCCAATGCCTGCAGACGGCCATCCGGATATAGCAGCAGGCTGGGCTGGATCGCACCGATCGCCTTCGCATCGTTGAGCGGCATGCCGCGTTGCCAGTGCGCGCCGTCGTCGTCGCTCCATTCCAGGTGCGCGCGCCAGCCGCGGTCTTCGCTGCTGCTGGGCGCCAGGATGCGGCCGTTCGGCAATTGCACCGGCTTGTTCTTGATCGGCCCGAGAATGCCGTCGGGCAACCGCTGCGGTGGCGACCAGTGCGCGCCATCGTCGGTGGAAAGCAGACGCAGCCCCCACCATTGGCGCGGAGTGGGTCCGAGCTTGTAGTACAGCTGCACCGGCCCGGTGGTCGATTGGAACAACACCGGATTCCATGCCGGCACTGCAACGCCATCGACGCCTGCGTGCGCGCCATCGGCAATGCGGCGTGGTGTCTGCCATTGCTGCACGCCGCGCTGAGCCAGCCAGATGCCGACATCGGCCGCACCTTCGTGCTCGCCGCCGAACCAGGCGGCCAACAGGCGACCATCGCGCGTTTCCAGCAAGGTGGACGCGTGTGCTTGCGGGGTAGGAGCCGGGTCGGCGATGAACTCGCTGAGCACGATCGGCGAGGGCGGCGACGCAGGCGATTGGGCTTGGGCAGCAACTACACCCAGGCTTGCAGCAAGGCTCGCAACGAGGCGGCTCAGCAGGCGTGGCGGATGCATCGTGGTCCGGTCCTGTGCGAAGTTTGAAAGACCTTTTTATTATCTCTTAAATACCACGTGGTCCGTCCTTCGGGCGGCTTGGTCGAATTGCACTGCCAGACGTATAGCGATGTGGCCGCTCTGCGTCGGCCTCTACTGGCTGGTGGCGCTTGGCCTAACTGGGCGCGACTATGCGCACGCGCGCACGATCACACAGATGTTGCGACGTGCGCTGAAGCGTGGCGATGCGAGGGTCAGTTGCGCGCAGGCCGGCCGCTATCGGGATGGCATCGCGAGCGTGGTGTGGCGGTTTGTCAGCGGGGCGTTGCGGGGATATGACCGCGATGCGTTGTTAGCGCCGCTGGGACGGCACAACGCAGACCGCCGTGCATCCATTCACTCAGGAGTGCATTGATGGCTTTTCCAACCGCAGTCAATCCGCAGATCACCGATGCCGTCACCCAGGCCAACGTCAAGGTCGTTGGCGAAGCGCCAGCGTTTGCGATGGGTTCGATTTACCAAAGCGTGGCCCATTCGGCCGGCATCCTGTTTCAGAATGCCCTCGCTGCACAACAGCAGCAAACCCCCTTGGCGCAGGCGGCCAACAACCAAGGCGTGATGCAGACCTACGGTGTCGATACCGGCGCTTGCGCGGCAGATGTCGAGAACGTTGCGCAAGGCGGTGCCGCAGACAATCTGAACAGTCTGCTCACCGTGCTCACCTCGTTCGACACTGCAAAGTAACCGCCGCTGGCGACAGCGTCACGGCTGTCCATGCTTGCCTGCGCAAATACCTCGCTCAGGCCGCGTTCTCGTCGCGTGCTTGCGGCGGCAGCAGCGTTTGCGGCTTCTTGGCCGATTCGGTCTGGCACAGGAACGTCATCAGGTGTGCGGCTTCGGCACTGCCCATGGGTTTGCTGTGGATCTGCTCGGCGAAGGCGTTCTGGGTGTGCTCGGCAACGGCGGGAACGGACTCTTGTGCAACGGTGGACGACGACATGCAACGCTCCTGGAACCTGCAATCAAGCCGTCTACGTCGCAAGCAAGCGCATCCGTAACGGAGTCAGCCGGTGATATTGCCTGGAATCTGTGCCGTCCGATACCTCGACGGTATGCGGGCGGCGCAGCGGCACCGGACGTTCTGATAACGGCGGCTGCGGCCAGGTCTAAAGCGCCATCGGCAGAAAACTGTTCCGGCGGTTATTTCTGATTGCGCAACCGGGCCGGGGGCGTTGTGCAAGAACGCGGCGGATCAACAGCAGGATCCGTGCCCGCGCCTGTGTGGCGCAGTAGCAACTCCGCCAGGCCATCGGTGCGACGTCTTGCATCTTGCCCATCCGGCGTGAAGCTACCCAATGGCCGGCTTTCTCCGGGATAAATTGCGCGACGCGTGGTTGGGCCGGAGAGTTCGTTTACGGAATCGCGTGTTCGTCGCAACAAGACTGGCTGGAGAGGACAGGCGCACCATCGCCGCTTCGCACCGGTTGGAGTTTGCTCATGCGTGTCCAACGATCCACTGCACAGCACCTTGTCACAGGCGATTCTGCGGCCGTTGAAACGCCGCCCGCAGCGGAATCGCCGCAAGATCGACAGGGTTGGCCACTTGGGTTGAAAGTGCTGCAGACCCGGCCACTGCCCAGACGCACACGCCGCGATGAGAGCGAGCGACAAGCGCACCACGGAGATGCCAATGCCCGGGTTGCCGAAGCGGAGACCGCCTATGACGTCTTCGTGGTCGCCAAGTACGTGGCCGACCCCTTGCATGGAACCGCGGACAAAACGGCCGAATTGATCAACGACATTCCCCGCCGCGGCGAACCCGAGCAGTCCGCGGACGCTGGGGACTCGGCGCATCCACCCGAGCACTCACCGGCCGAGCATGCAGCGGCACCGGATGGCCACCATCCGCCGCATCCCGCACAGCCGCACTCTGCAGATGCCCCGCATGCGCCGACGCCTGAAGGGCACCATGGGCCACACGCCGACGCCGGGCATCCGGCGGATCCGCACGTGGTTGGGCATGCAGCGGAGGACGGCGTCCTGCACGCCCTTGCCGAGGAAGGCGCGCCGGCAGGCACATTCGATCTGGCGATGAGCCTGGGCATCAGCGGCGCGATGCTGCCGCTGTCGAGTCTTGCGATCTATGCCGCGTACAAGGAAACCCGCGAAGTTGCCGAGCAGCGCACGCACTTGCGGCAGCAGGAACGCCGCCTGCGCGCGGAGCAGGCGACACTGCAATCCGCCTTGGGCACGACAGCGCCTGCAGGCGCTGCCAATGCTTACGCGCATGCACTGAGCGAGGCGATCGAGACCAACGCCTACCTGCAGCGGCGAAATACGCGGGACGGCGCCATTGCCGCAACCTCCATGGCCTCGGCCGGGGTGATCTTCACCAAGGCAGCGAGCGAACTCGGCATCCAGGGCGGGCTGGCAATCGCCAGCAAGAGCGCAAATGCGGCGGGCCTGGTGGGCCACAGTGCCGCGGCCGCAGGTGCGGCCTCTGCGGCGGGCATCGCCGGCAGCTTCGTGCTCGCGCCGTTGGCGAGCGTGGCGGCCACCGCATTGGGGGGCACCTTCCTGCACCAGTCGCGTCGGGAAAGGACGCGTGTTGCCGTGGATGTCGGCAGGGTCCAGCGCTTCCTGCAAGATCTCGAACCTGGCGAACTCAGTCCTGGCGCACAGCGCTACCAGCACTTTGTGAACACCAAGTTGGGCAAGTACGACCGCTTTGCGCATCGGTTCAACCAGTGGAACAAGGGCTTTGTCGTGGGTGGAGTCACCTACACCGCCAGTACGTTGACCAAGGTCGGCGTCAGCGCGGCCGTCGTTGCCGGCGCCACGGTGGCCGCCCCGGTGGGCACCGGCCTGATCATCGGCGCAGGCCTGCTCGGTGCGGCCACGATGGGGGTCGGCAGCCATCAGTTCCTGCTGGCGCACGGCAAGCAGAAGCGCTATCGCAGGTACCAGACCGAGGACATGCCCGGCGTCGATCGCGCGCTGCTGGCGGTGGCGGATCTGTTGCCTGCACGCGAGGCGGAGGGTGCGCCATCCCGGGAAGCGCCCAACGTCGCCGACCAGTTGCCGCCAACTGCGGTGGACGTTGCACTGACGCCAGTGGCGGAGGAAGCGGAGGGGAGCGATGAAGACGATATCGTTGCAGAACCCGATCCCGGCCTGGAGCCGAAGCATCGCCAAGGCGCCTCTGCCGCAGGTGATGCGCAACCGGCGATGCCGGAACCCGCCGCTTCGACTGCCGACAGGTCGGGCGCAACAGCAGCAGATGACGTGGTGCCCCACCATGGATTCGAGTTGCGGAGCGCGCTCTACGCCTGCATCGACGGGCAGGAAAAGGCGCTGGACGCGTTTGTGCAGGCCGGTGCCGACGACCTGCAGAAATTGCATCCGGCCAAGCCGCGCTCGACGGATCCGGGCAAGGGCTCGGGTCGACCGGCACCTGCGGCGCCGCTGGGTCGGCGCATCAATGCAGCCCTGCGCGCTGCAGCGAACTATGGACGCGCGGTATTGACCGGCAAGCCGCAGGAGGCGCGAGGCAAGGCGATGCGCAGCCATGCCAAGCACAGCGCGGTGCTGACCGAAACCGCGCTTGCGCAGTGGCTGCAAACGCCCGGCTCGGTGAAGTCGCAGATTGCCTACATGCAATGCTGCCTTGAACTGCAAAAGAAGTATCTCGACGCCAAGCTCAGCGCGCAGGCGGACCTTCCGCAGCCCGACGTGCACGATGATCCGCATTCTCATGACCAAACGCCGGTGGCGACGGTCGATCAGGCTTCGGAACGTTTACTGGCGCAATTGCACCAGGTGCGCACGCGCGACGCCACCCAACAGCGCGCGATCAGCCTGATGCTGCAGGAACTGGAGATGGCCGAGCAGGAACTGGCGAGCCCAGATGTGCGAAGCCAGGCGCGCGCCGCCGCCAGGATGCCCGGTTTGCAGCAGCGCCTGATCCGGGTGCTGACCTCGAACGCGATCGTGCCGCAAGAAGGCGTTGCAGGGTTCGCCCGGTTCTGCATGAAACAGGCCCGTCAGCACACCACCCATGTGCGCGGCACGCTGCTGGCGACCGAAGTCCAGGCAGCACGCATCCGCGAACAGGCGGCTGCCGCAGCCCCTGCGTCCACGACCTGATGGCGGCTGTGCGAGCGAGCACGCGTCTGCAGCCGCCTTGTAAGACTCACTCTTTCGGCGTGAGCCATACCTGCTGCTTCAGGCCGCGCACGCTGGGGGTGGCGACATCGTCCAGGTCGAAGACCACCACCGTGTTGTCACCCTTGCGCTGGAACGGCGCGGGGAAATACAGCGCGGTCTGCGGGCCGATGTTCCAATGGCGGCCCAGGTTGACGCCGTTGGCCCAGGCAAAGCCCTTGCCGAAGGCGCGCATGTCCAGATAGGTGTCGGTCGGCGTGCCGATGCGCAGGGCGCCGCGGTGAAACGCCGGGCCTTGCACTGCCTTGCGGGTCCAGCCGCGGATGCTGTCGGGCGTGCGCATCGGCAGCGGGAAGGCCTGCCAGCCGGTGAGCTGCTGGTTGTCCAGTAGCACCGGGTCCACCAGCCCGGCGCGGCCGTCGGCCATGCGCGTGCCGTAGTTGATGCGGCCGCTGTTTTCGACCAGCACATCCAGGGTGTGCTGGCCTGCAGGAATCTCTACCTCAAGCGACACCTGCTGCAAACGCCGCTCAACGCTGCCGACCGGCCGTTGATCCACGTACACGCGTGCCACATCGCGCACGTCGCCCAGATACAGCGGGCCCTTGCGCGGGCCAGTGACCGTGGTGCGGTAGAGGATGTAGCCATAATCCTGGCCGAACTGTTCCATCGGCTGCGGGGTGTCGATGGCGATCGGCGCGGGCAGGTTGTCCCAGAGCGAAGCTGATTCGCGCAGCGGCGTGGCCGGCAGCGTGGCGGTGGCGATCGGTGCCGGTAATGCGGGCGGTTGCACGCCGGTCACGCGGGCGATGGCATCGCGCATCAACGCGAATTTGGGCGTGGGGTGGCCGGCTTCGTCGAGGATGGCGTCGTAGTCGTAACTGGTGGTCTGCGGCGCGTAGTGGTCGCTGGGATTGTTCTGGAAATTGGCGCCATTCATGAAGCCGAAACTGGTGCCGCCGATGAACATGTAGAGATTGGCCGAGTGGCCCTGGCGCAGGATCCACTCGAACTCCTCGGCCTGTTGCCTGGCATCGGTGGCGGCGTGCGGCTTGCCCCAATGGTCGAACCACCCGGCCCAGTATTCGCCGACCATGCGCGGTTGATCGGGGCGGAACTTGATCAGTTTGTCGAATGCGCTCTTGGCCTCGCCGGGTGCGAAGTTCACCACCGCCAGGGTGTCGGGCAAGGTGCCGTTGGCGAGCATGTCGGCGCCATCGGACGTGAACAGCAAGGCCTTGTCGAAGCCAGCCTTGACGTACATGGCGCGGTTGTCGGCCATGTAGGCGTGATCGTCGGCATAGGAGCCGTATTCGTTCTCGACCTGCACGGCGATGATCGGCCCGCCGTTGTGGTTGAGTAGCGGCTGCACCTGTTTGGCCAACGCATCCAGATAGGACTGGCTGGCGGCGAGAAAGCGCGGATCGCGGCTGCGGACGCGAATATTGCCCTTGCCGAACAACCAGGCCGGGTAGCCGCCGGCTTCCCACTCTGCGCAGGCGTAAGGGCCGGGCCGCAGGATGACGTTGAGGCCCTGCGCGGCGGCTTCGCGCACGAACGCGGCCACATCGTTGTTGCCGGAAAAATCGAACTGGCCTTGCTGCGGTTCCACCAGGTTCCAGAACACGTAGGTCTCTACGGTGTTCAAGCCCAGGGCACGCGCTTTTTGCAGGCGGTCTTTCCAGTAGGCGCGCGGAATGCGCTGGAAATGGATGGCGCCGGAGAGCACTTGATACGGCTTGCCGTCGCGCACGAACTGCGTGCCCTGCGTGCCGAAGGCGGGCCAGGGCTCGGGTGTGGCAGCGGCGACGGGAAGCGCGAGCGCCAGGGCCAGAACCAGGGGAGCAAGAGTGGTACGCAGCATGGAGGTCTCGATGTAGGTGGGCCGGTGGTGCAGGTGGATGGCAGGCGGCGGTGCTCGCGTTCTGCCCTCATCCGCCCTGCGGGCACCTTCTCCCGCTTGCGGGAGAAGGAAGAGCAATGCCCGCTTGCGGGAGAAGGAAGAGCAATGCCCGCTTGCGGGAGAAGGGAAGAGCAATCCCCGCCTGCGGAATGAGAAAGCAACTTCCACTGGCGAATGAACAAGCGATCCCTGTTTGCGTACACGGGCAAGGGCGTTCCCCATTCGCGCAGCAAGCACCGAACGCGCCGCTTGTGCAAGCGACGTACTGGCATTACGCGAACGACGGTGGCAGATCCTTCTTGTCTGCGCCGAAGGCCGGGTTAGGCTTGGGCCCCATCGCAAACTCCAGCGTGCCGCCGGCGGCGAGCTCGGTGTGACGTAGCCAGGCGCGGGTGAGCGATTTGCCGTTGAAGGTCAGCGACTGCACATAGACGTTCTGCGCGCTGTTGTCCTTGGCCACGATGCGCAGCGTGCGGCCATTGCCCACGTCCAGCGTGGCACGCTTGAACAAGGGGCTGCCCACGATGTAGTTGCCGCTGACCGGGTCCACCGCATACAGCCCCAGTGCACTGAGCACGAACCAGGCGCTCATCTGCCCGCAGTCTTCGTTGCCGGACAGGCCGTTGCGCGCGTCGTGATACTGCTCGCGCAGCAACCGGCGCACCATCGCTTGGGTCTTGTACGGCTGGCCGGCATAGGCGAACAGATACGCCACATGGTGGCTGGGCTCGTTGCCATGCGCGTACTGGCCGACCATGCCGTCGATATCCGGCGGTGCATCGGCGGGCAGTTCGGAACTGGTGGAAAACAGCTCGTCCAGCTTGGCGACGAAACCGTCGCGGCCGCCGTACAAATCCATGTAGCCGTACAGATCGTGCTGGTTGAGGAAGGTGGCCTGCCAGGCGTTGGATTCGGTGAAATCGCGCCACTTGGCGATGTGGCCCATGCCGCGCGGGTCGAACGATGTGGCCCAGCTGCCGTCGGCAAGCCGTGCCTGCACGAAGCCGCTGTCGCGATTGAACACGTTGCGGTAGTTGCGCGAGCGTTTGCGCAATGCGCGTGCATCGGCGCTGGCGCCGGCGGCCTGCGCCAGGTGTGCGCAGGCCCAGTCGTCGTAGGCGTATTCGAGCGTGCGGCTGACCGATTCGTCCACTTTGTCTGCGGGGATGTAACCGAGCCTGCGGTACTCGCCCAGGCCGTGGGTGGTGTCGTCCATCGCACGCTTGCGGTACGCCGGCCAGGCGGCCTTGTAGTCGATCCCGGTAAAGCCCTTGGCATGCGCCTCGGCCAGCACCACGGCGGAGTGATAGCCGATCATGCAGCCGGTCTCCACGCCCTGCAGCGGCCAGATGCCCACGCCGTCCGGGCATTCGTTGGCGCCGCGCACCAGGCATTGCACCAAGTCCGGCACGCGCTCGGGCTGGGCCAGCGTGAGCAGTGGATGGGCGGCGCGGTAGGTGTCCCACAGCGAGTAGGTGCTGTAGTTGTTGTAGCCCTTCGGCGCTGTGTGGATCTGCAGGTCCATGCCGCGGTAGCGGTTGTCCACATCGGAGAACAGCGTGGGCGCCAGCAGGCTGTGATACAGGCCGGTGTAGAAGATGCGCCGTTGCGCGTCGTCATCGCTGTCGATGCGCACGCGGGCTAGTTCCTTTTCCCAGGCAGCGACCGCTTGCGCATGCACGCGCGCGAAGTCGAAGTCCGGCAATTCGGCGTCCAGGTTGGCCAATGCATTGTCGGCGCTGACGGCCGAGATGCCGACCTTGATCAGCAGCGGGGCATCGGCGGCATCGGGGTAATGCAACGCGGCCTTGAGGTGGGTGCCGTCGCTGCTGCGCGTGCCGGCGGGCAGCGGTTGGTCTTCGTTGTACAGCTGCACGTGCTTGAACGGGCGCGACAGGCGCATGGCGAAATAGATGTAGCGGCCCTTGGCCCATTGGTAGACGCGGCGTCCGCCGGTGAGGGTGCGTTCGTCGACCACGCGCAGCTGCGCATCGCTCACGCGGGTGGCAATTTCCGGCTTGTCCTGCATGCCGTGGCACAGGTCCAGCAACACGTGCGCGGGTTTGCCCTTGGGGAAGTGATAGCGGTGCAGGCCGGCCCGCGCGGTGGCGGTGAGTTCGGCATGCACGCCGCTGTCCTTGAGGCGCACGCGGTAGTAACCGGGCGATGCGGCTTCGTCGGCGTGGTCGTAGCGCGAGCGGTAGCCGGCATCCGGGTTGTCGAGCGGGCCGGGCACCAGTTTGACCTCGCCGGTGGCGGGCACCAGCAGGACGTCCAGCATGTCGCCGATGCCGGTGCCGGACAGGTGCGTGTGCGAGAAGCCCATGATCGAGCCATCGGACTCGTGATACCCCGAGCACGAATCCCACACCGCGTTATAGGTGTCCGGGCTGAGCTGCACCATGCCGAATGGCAGCGTGGCGCCGGGGAAGGTATGACCGTGGCCGCCGGTGCCGATGAACACATCCACATGCCGGGTGAGGTCGGCGCGGGCACGCGCGTCGGCCGGAAGCGCGTACTTGCCGGCGCGCGCGCGCGCCAGGCCGGGCAGACCGACGCTGCCGAACAGGGCTGCGGCGATGGCGCCTTGGAGAAAACCGCGTCGTGTTGCCATGTGTGTGATCTCTGATGTCGCGAGGTGGGTGCGCCGTACCCTCATCCGCCCTTCGGGCACCTTCTCCCCATGAAGGGGACCGAGGTCCCGATGGGAGAGGGGAAGGTCAGGCGCTACGCAGCAGCTGGGGTTTGCGTTGATGCAGGTCGATGATCAGTTCGCCGAACAAGGTATTGGCCCAGGCGAACCAGTCGCGGGTGAAGGTGCTCGGGTTGTCCTTGTCGAAGGCCTCGTGCATGAAGCCGGTGCCGGCATGCGTGGTTTTCAGCCACTGCAGGCATTGGCGCAGTTGCGTGTCGTCGTCGCTGGCCAGCGCGTATTGAATGATCGACATCGGCCAGATCGTGCCCATGCCGCTGTGCGGGCTGCCGACGCCTTCGGCCGCTTTGCCGCGCGAGAAATACGGGTTGCGTTCGCTCCAGGCCAGCTGGCGCGTGCGCAGGAACACCGGGTCGGCGCGATCGCAGCAGCCCAGGTAGGCCAGGCTGAGCAGACCGGGTGCGTTGGCGTCGTCAATGAATAACTGGTTACCGAAGCCGTCCACTTCGAAGGCCCAGTACGCCTGCCCGTCGGCATCGCGCTGCTGGCCGAACTGGCGGGTGGCGGTTTCCACTTCGTCGGCCAGTGCGGTGCACTCGGCGGCGAAGGCGGTGTCGCGATGCAAGGCCGTGCTCATCGTGGCCAGCTGCCGCAGCGAGGTGACTGCGAACAGGTTGGCCGGCACGAACAATGGAAACACGCAGGCATCGTCGGAGGGGCGGAACATCGAGTGGATCATGCCGTTGGGCTTGGTCGGCTGGCCGTAGCCTTCCAGCACCAGGGTTTCGGTGGCCAGTGGCGAGGGCCGCTGGAACACGTACGGGCCGCGGTTGTCCTTGCGCTGCTGCTCGCGGAAGGTCTTGACCACCACGTGCATTGCCGCGCGCCAGTCGTCGTCGAACGGTGCGGTGTCGCCGGTGGCGCGCCAGTATTCGTGCGCAATGCGGATGGGGTAGCACAACGAATCCACTTCCCACTTGCGCTCGCCCACGCCCGGCTTCATTTCGGTGATGTCGTTGAGCGACCACTTCAGGCGCTGGGTCTGGCCGTCGGGCAGGAACGCGTTGGCATAGGGGTCGAGCGTGATGCACGCAGCCTGGCGCTGGATCAGGCCATGGAACATGCGCCGCAACGCCGGGTCGCGCCTGGCCAGCGGCACGTACGGGTGCACCTGTGCGGACGAGTCGCGCAGCCACATCGCGTGGATGTCGCCGGTGATGACGAAGGTGTCCGGCTTGCCGTTGCGGGTGCCGGTTTCCACGGTGGTGTCGAGCGTGTTGGGGTAGCAGTTCTCGAACAGCCAGGCCAGTTCGGGGTCGGCGATGCGCGCCTTGATCTGCGCGATCTGCTGCTCGACCGCCTTGCTGACGAAGCGGCGCTGCGCCCTGGGCGGACGCTTGCTGACAAAGCGGCCGGTTGCACTGGACGAGCCGGTGGCGGGCGCGGCCGCGAACGCGGGCAGGGCGCTGGCCAGCAAGCCGGCACCGGCGCTAGCGCCGAGCAACTGAAGGATGTCGCGGCGGGTATGCATGACCTGGAACTCCTTGGATGTCGACAGCAGGCCCGCACGCCAGTGCCGCTCCAGAGCCGCGCGACCTGCCGGCTGAGGATGAGACCTATGCATGACCAATTCCCGATGACCATACAACGTGTGCGCCGAATGTGCATAGTGCGGTCGCACAATTCGTTGCCGCATGCGGACTGTTCGATGGCGCAGTCGCGGGCGGGTCCGCGGTCTGCCCTTTTATATGCAGGCTATATGCAGGCCGCAAACCGCCTTCGGCAACGCCACGCTGGGCGCCACGACCTCCGGCCTGCAGCCCGCACGTCGGCACTCGTCCGGCCGCCCTCCAGCGGCATCGTCAGTGCGATCAATACGCCGACTGGGGCGCATAGGCATGCTCGTCGCTGCCTCCGGCAGCCATGGTGCCTCGTCGACACGCCATCGACACCCGCGCCGCTGTTGTCCACCTGCTCCGGCATGGCCGGCGACTGCGTGCGTCAGCGCGATGTGGCGCCTACTTCGGCAACGGCGAACGCCCCTGGATCGAAAACGGCGCGGTATTGCCGGCCGCGCCGGTACCCGGCTGCCCGCCGCCGACGAACAACGTGTAGTTGCCGGCTTCCACCGCGCGCTGCCCGCTGCGATCCACGTCGCTCAACGCGCGTGCATCCAGGTTGAAGGTCAGCGTGCGTTGCTCGCCCGCTGCAAGATGCACGCGCTGAAAACCGACCAGGCTGCGCAACGGGGACTGCGGACGGTCCGGATATTGCAGATACACCTGCGCCACTTCGTCGCCGGCACGTGCACCGGTATTGCGCACGGTCGTGGTTACCTGCAGCGAACTGCCGGCTTGCAGCGTGGTGGTGGACAGCTGCGGCGCGTCATAGGCAAAGCGGGTGTAGCTCAGGCCATAGCCGAACGGAAACAGCGGCTCGCCCTTGAAGTAACGGTAGGTGCGGCCCTTCATGTCGTAGCTGACGTAGGCCGGCAGGTCCTTGGTGGAGCGGTAGAAGGTCACCGGCAGGCGACCGCCGGGATTGTCGTCGCCGGCCAGCATGCGCGCGATCGCGGTGCCGCCGGACTGGCCCGGGTACCACGCGGCCACGATCGCATCGGCATGCGTCTTGGCCCAGTTCAAGGCCACCGCGCTGCCGCTCATCAGCACCACCACCAGCGGTTTGCCGGACGCCTTTGCCCGTTCGAGCAGCGCTTGCTGCGGGGCGGGCAGGGCGATGTCGTTGCGGTCGCCACCGTCGAAGCCGGGGACATCGATCCGCAACTCTTCGCCTTCCACATCCGGCGACAGGCCAACGAAGGCGACCACAGCGTCTGCCTGTGCCACGGCCTGCTCGGCTTCGGCCAGTTGCGCGGCGGCGGGAGCCAGCCATTCGAGGCGCACGCCCTGATCCTGGCCGCGATGCTCCATTTCCAGGCGAATCTTGCGTGGGCGGGTGTCGTCGAAATGCAGCACGGTTTCCACGCTCCGGCCGTCGGCGTTGTGCATGCCGGCCGGCACGTGCTTGTCTTCGGCGTTGCCGGCAACCACCAGCTTGTCGTCGATATACAGGCGCACCGGGTCGTGCCCGCTGCAGTCGAAGCAACGCGCCACGCGCACTGCCAGGGTGTAATCGCCAGCGCTGGGTGGCAGCAGCTCGCCGCTCCAGCGCACGGCATAGCGGTCGGCCGGTACGCCCTTTGCCGGGGCGACCTGATCCCAGTTGAAGCTCACCGTGCGGTCCTGCCGCACCACGCGTGCAGCACCGCTCATGTCGACGTTGTCGAAATATTCGCCACGCAGTCCCGGCTTGCCATCGCTGCGCAGTGCCGTCTCCGGGATCATGCCGGGCACGCCGGCAGCCAACGGTGCGCCTTGTGCGTAGCTCACCTGCTGCGCACCGAAGCGCTGACGCAGGCCCAGCAGCGGCGTCACCGGCGCGGACGAGGTGCCCTGGTAGTTGGCCTCCAATGCAGCCAGTGCGTCCGCATTCGGGCCGATCACCGCCAGCCGCGTGCCGGCCTTGAGCGGCAACGTGTTGGCATCGTTCTTCAGCAGCACAATCGACTCGGCGGCCGCCTGCAAGGCCAGCGCACGATGCGCCGCGTTGTCCACGTCCTTCGCGCCGAGCCGCGCGTACGGGTCCTTGCGCGGGGCCTCCAGCTCGCCCAGGCGGTAGCGGGCGGCAAACAGGCGCACCAGCGATTGGTCGAGCAAGGCTTCGTCCACTTCGCCGCGCGCGATCGCCGTGCCGAGTTCGCGATAGGCATGCCCGCAGTTGAGATCGTGCCCGGCCTTGAGCGCGGCGGCCGACGAGCCGGCGTTGTCCGGGCGGAAATAATGGAACTGGGTCATGTCGTCGACCGCATCGCAATCGGACACCACAAAGCCCTTGAAGCCCCAGTCGCCGCGCACGCGGCCGTTGAGCAACCAGTCGGCCGCGCACGCCGGGGTGCCGTGCAGCGAGTTGTACGCACACATCACCGAGCCGGCCTGTCCTTCGACGATGGCAGCGCGGAAGGCCGGCGTATAGGTCGCTTCCACATCGCGTGGCGAGACATCCACATCGAAGCCATGCCGGCCCGGCTCGGGGCCGCTGTGCACCGCGATGTGCTTGGGCGTGGCGATCGTGCGTGGATGGTTGAGGTCCTCGCCCTGCAGGCCGCGGATAAAGCCCACCGCCATCTGCCCGGTGAGAAACGGATCTTCGCCGTAGGTTTCCATGCCACGGCCCCAGCGCGGGTCGCGGAAGATGTTGATGTTGGGCGACCAGATGGTAAGACCGGCGTAGCGTTTATGGTCCTTGCCCGGACCACCGGCCTGGTTGAACTTGGCGCGCGCTTCGGTGGACACCACCGTGCCCACCTGCTGCATCAGGCGGGTATTCCAGCTCGCCGCCAGGCCAATCGACTGCGGAAACACCGTGGCGTAGCCGTTGCGCGCGATGCCGTGCAGGCCTTCGCTCCACCACTCGTAGGCGGGGATGCCCAGGCGCGGAATCGCCGGTGCATCGTTCATGGCCTGGGCCACTTTTTCTTCGCGGCTCATTTGCGCGACCAGGGCGGCGGCGCGCTGTTCGGGCGTTGCATCGGTGTTTTTTGCGGCCACTGCCGGTGCAGCGATGAGCGGCAGGGCCAGGCTCACACTGAGTGCAGCGGCAAGACGGCACGGAAAGACGGACAACGACATCGGTTCACTCCTGCGCGGCGGCCATGGCCGTCACGCGTTGCGCTTGGGTCGCCCGCAGTGATGCTGCGGGCAGTGGTCATTACAAATCGCTGACTGCCTTGCGTGCGATGCATTGCATGGAGCCGTCAGCGCTACATGCGGTCTTCGCGGATAAAGCAGCGTGCTTACGCGCGTGCTGCGTCGTCTGCTGAGACCTGTTGCTGGCGGTTTTACTTTGCTTCGGCAGGCTCCGGCGGCGCGCCAGCCAGCGTGGCGGCCAGGTCGCGCACCTGCAGCGTGGATTGCAACTGCGCCAGTGCCGCCTTGCTGCTCACGCGCACGGTCAGTGGCTCACCCGGCAGCAGGTCGAAGGCGTTGTCCGACAGCGTGGCATCCACATCGCCGAACGACAGCCACACCTCGCGCGCCAGCGTGTTGCTGGTCAGGGTGAGTGCGTAGCCATCGCCATCGGCACGCCACTGGCTGTCGATCTTCGCGGCCGGCAATGCAAGCTGCTTGGCCGGCGCGAAGAACACCACCTCGCGCGAGAGCAACGTGTCGCCGTCGAGCAGCTCGAACACCGCGTAGGTGCGCTTGGGATCGGCGCTGCCCAGCAATTGCTTGTCGCTGAAGTTGCCCACCTGCAGGCTGCTCAGCGGTTTGACGCTGGCTTTTTCTTCGCGCTTGCTCAGCACCTTGCCATCCATGCCCATCACTCGCATGCGCCAGCGCGCTGCCAGCGGGGTGGTGCGGTCGGAGACCAGCGACACCTCGGTCTGGCCCTTGTCGTTGCGCAATGCGGCGATCATTTCCGGCGCGTAGAAGCGCCGTGCGTGGTAATGCAGCGCCTTCCAGCGGCCGTAGTAATCCACGCTGGACCACGACGCGCCCGGCCACACATCGTTGAGCTGCCAGTACAGCGAACCCATCGACTGCGGGCGAGAGGCACGCAGATGCGAAGCGGCGATGTTGATGCCTTCGGCCTGCATCAGCTGGCTCAGGTAGACGAAGCTGTCGAAATCCTTGGGCTCGCCGAATTCGCGGCGGATGTACAGCATCAGCCGCTTGTTGCCGTTGCCCTTGTCAAACTTCTGATGCACGCGCATCACCGGCGATTCCGGATCCATGTCGCCGGGCTCGGCAAACGCCCGCACGGTGCGCATGTCCGGGAACGACTGCAGGCCGTACTCGGACATGAAGCGCGGGGTGACGTTGAGGTATTCGGTGACCGGCAGGGCAGGGCCGCCCCACACCTTCCAGTAATGCATGTCGCCATCGTTGGTCTGGTCGGCCGCGCCATCGAAATCGGTGCCCGGCGAGGTGGCCCAGTACGGCACGTCGTTATCGTAGGTGGCCACCACTTCACGGAATACGGTGCCGAACAAGGTGGTCATGCCGCGTTCGATGCGGGCGCGTTCTTCCGGGTCCACCGACTGCTTGAACTTGACCCGGTCGCCCCAGTTTTCCCAGCCGGTCTGCACTTCGTTGTTGCCGCACCACAACACGATGCTGGGGTGATCGCGCAGCCGCTTGACCTGTTCGATCGCCTCCTGCCGGGTGTTCTCGCGGAACTCCACGTCGTACGGCGGCACCGCGCCACCGAACATGAAGTCCTGCCAGATCATGATGCCAAGCTCGTCGGCGACGTCGTAAAAATAGTCGTCCTGGTAATGCCCGCCGCCCCACATGCGCAGCATGTTCATGTTGGCATCGCGCGCGTCCTGCAAGGTGCTGCGCATGCGCGCGTGCGTGACACGTGCGGGGAAGGCATCCAGCGGAATCAGGTTGGCCCCCTTGGCGAAGATCGGGATGCCGTTGATCACGATCTCCATGCTCTTGCCGTACTGGTCTTTTTCGCGGCGCAGCTCTACCGAGCGCAGGCCGGTGACCCGCTTGATCTGCTGGCTGTCGCCATCGGCATCGCGCACGTTGGCCACGAAGGTGTAGCGGTCCTGCGCACCGTAGCCGGCCGGGAACCAGCGCTTGGGCTTGGCGATGCGCACCGCCAGGTCGATGCGGTTCTGGCCGGGATCGACCACCGCGTCCTGGGTGAACTGGCCGACTTTTTGCCCATCCGGGCCCAGTACATCCAGCGTCACCTGCACCGGCCCGCTGCGGCCGGCCTGCAGTTCCAGCTGCGCCTGCAATTGCGCGCTATCGGCATCCACGCGTTGCTGGGCGATATGCAGCCCATCCACCCGCACGGCGTCCCACGCTTCCACGCGCACATCCTTCCAGATGCCGGCATTGACCATGCGCGGGCCCCAATCCCAACCGAAGTTGTACGGCGCCTTGCGCACGTAGGTAGAGCTGTGGCGTGCCTCCGGCTCGTCCCCGAACGCCGAATCGTAGGCGCCCGGCAGCGCATACGGTTGCTTGGCCAGCCACGGCTGGATCTTCTTGATCGGCGAATACAGCTTGACCTCGAGCACGTTATCGCCACGCTTGAGCAAGGATTTCGCATCCACGCGCCACTGCCGGAACATGTTGTCGGCGCTGAGCAGCTGCTTGCCATTGAGGGTGACCTCGGCAAACGTGTCCAGGCCGTCGAACACCAGCTCGACATGTTCGCGCTTGAGTGTGGCCGCATCGACATTGAAACGGGTCTGGTACTGCCAATCGCTCAGGCCCGCCCACTGGATCTTGCCTTCGTTGTCGCGATAGAACGGGTCGGGCACGATCTTGGCGGCGATCAGGTCGGTCTGCACCGCACCGGGCACCTGCGCCGGCAACCACGCCGCTGCCTTCGGATACGTCTTGCCCTGCTCCTGACCCGGCACCAGCCGCACCTGCCAGCCGCTGTCCAGATTCACTGCCGTCGGCGGTGCTGCCCAGGCCTGCGAGATGGCCAAGGCCAGGGCAAGCCCGAGACGGGCGGGGGCGGGAACAAAACGATGACGGGACAGGGGCATGCGTGACTCTCCTAGGGTGGCTCAGCGCGTGGCGGCGGGGGGCGCCTGCGCAGTGGTTTCAATCAGTTGGACGGCGCCGATGGCATACAGGGGGCCGCGGATCGGCGCGGTGAAGCGCAGGCAGAGATCGTGGATGCCGGTGCGTGCAGGCAGTGCGGTTTCCAGGGTGAATTGTTCGCCCAGGGTGTCGCTGCGCGGCAGCTGCACGCTGGCGATCAGATCGCCGTCGCAGCCCAGACGCACTTCCAGCTCACCGCCGCGGGTTTTGGCCGGGTATTGCACGACCTTGGATTGCTCGTGCGCCAGGCCGAAGTTGTTGGGCAGGCGTGCGGCGTCGATGCGGATTGCGCCGATACCGTCCAGCCGTGCCTGCGGATACAGGCGGCAGGCATGGAACAGGTCGACGTTGTACACCGGCGTGTCGGCGCCGGTCATCTCCGGCAGCAGCGGCAGCCGCAAGCCGAGCGCGCCGGTTTCGACGCAGTGCTGCAGTCCCTGCGTATCCACCCGCAACAAACTGGCGCGATCGAAGGTACGGCTGCGCGTGGCCGCCAGCGGCGTGCCGTTCGCATCGAACGCCGTGGCCTTGACCGTGGTCGGCAATCGAATCGTCAACGGCGCGCTGTAGCGCGGCGATGCCGGCGTGGGCTCGCTGCCGTCGATGGTGTAGTGCAGCGTGCCCGCGCCGGCTTGCGTGCTCAGTGTCACCTTGGCCGGCCCGCCGGCGAGCACCGGATTGGGTCCGCCTTCCAGCGCGATATCGGCAGCGAAGGCGCCGTCGCTGTAATCGATACCCAGCGCCTTGTAGCGCTGCAGCTGCGCCGGCATGCGGGCCAGAAAGCTGTTCCAGCTGCGCGCTGCCGGCGGCGACCAGGTCACTTCCGCTATTGCAGATAAACGCGGGAACAAGGCGTGATCCACATGCCACTGCGAGGGGATGTATTCGGACCACAACGCGCCTTGTGCGCCCAGTACATGCCTGGCCTGTTCGGCGCTGAGCTCGGCCGGCACCGGGTCGAATGCGTAGACCTTCGACAGCGGCAACACCGTGAGGCGACCGTTCGGTTCGTCGCTGCGGGTGGTCTGCAGGTTGTCCAGATACAGCCAGTCGCCCGGCGCCAGCACCACATCGTGGCCTTGCTGTGCTGCAGTCACCGCGCCTTCGATGCCGCGCCACGACATCACCGACGCACTGGCCGGCACGCCGCCTTCCAGAATTTCATCCCAGCCGATCATGCGCCGGCCGTGCTGGGTGAGGTAGGCCGCCAGCTGTTCGTTGAACCAGCCCTGCATCGCATGCGCGTCCTTGACCCCGAGCTTGCGCATCTGCGCGCGCACCGCCGGTGAGGCTTCCCATTGATCCTTCACCGCCTCATCGCCACCGATGTGGATGTAGGTCGACGGGAACAAGGTCAGCACTTCGTCCAGCACGTTGGTGATGAAGGTCAGGCTACGTTCGCTGGTGTTGAACAGGTACGGGTTGACGCCCCAGTCCACGCCCACCTGCGTGCGTGCGCCGGGTACGCCCACGTCTTCGGGGTAGGCGGCAACGGCTGCCTGCGCATGGCCGGGCATGTCCAGTTCCGGCAGCACGGTGATATGCAGGCGCGCCGCATAGGCGACGATCTCGCTGATCTGTTCCTGGGTGTAGAAGCCGCCATAACGCTGCGGCGTGCCGTGCTGGCCGGCGCCGGGCGGTGTGCGCCATGCGCCTACCTCGGTGAGCTTGGGATAGCGCTTGATCTCGATGCGCCAGCCCTGGTCATCGGTGAGATGCCAATGCAGCACGTTGAGCTTGTGCAGGGCCATCGTATCGAGCACATGCTTGACCGTGTCCACATCATGGAAATGCCGGGCCACATCCAGGTGCTGGCCGCGCCAGCTGAAACGCGGCCAGTCGCGAATCGTCACCGCCGGCAGCCGGACCTCGCCCTTGCGTGCATCCGGTGTCATCAATTGCCAGGCGCTGATTGCGCCGTACAACAAGCCGGCGCCATCGCGCGCGGCGATGCGCACGCCCCTGGCATCGGCCTCCAGGCTATAGCCTTCCTTGTGCGCTACCGGCGCCTGCGCGCTGCGCTCCAGGCGGATGCTGCCCGGCGATGCGCTGGCTTCGGCGCGCACTTCCAACCGCAGCCCGCGTGTGCGTTGCAGCAAATCGGCCAGATGTTCGGCACTGCGGCGTGCATCGGTATCGCCGGGCACGATCGAAATCACCGTGCCGGCGCCCACCGTGAAGCTGCCGCTACCGCGTTTGACCTCGACTGCTGCGGGAATCAGTGGCAACGGGGTACCCGCAGTGTCTGCGGTTGCGGCAGCAGGTGCGCCGGCGGTGGCAGCGGCCGGCGAGGTGCCTGGTGCACGTTGACCGCAGCCGGCCAGCGACACTGCTGCGAACGCAAGCGCAAGCAGGCGCGAGGAGAACGGCGCGACGGCTGTCAGGCGTGCGGTGGGTGCGGAGTTCGACGTCATGCAATCACATCCCGGTATGGCGGCGGTACACGGCAGCCACGCACAGTAGCAAAGCCGTATCGGAAGACGCAGTGACTGGCGCACGCTTGGTCCCGCTGCGCAGCGTGGGCACCGCGTGGTCATGCGATCACGTCAGGGGCGTCGGTCGCTGCAAAACGGGCGCGGGCAACGCTGGAATCGGAATGCAGCCACGCAGTCCGATTCCTTGCACCAGCCGTGCCCGCCTGATCGCTGTGCCATCGTAGCGTCGGCTGCGCTTAGCGCTGCGCGGTCGGTAGCTCGTCCCACACCTTCGGGTCTTCGGCGCCCAGCACCCAGCAGCTGAAGCCTTCCAGGCCGTATTGCTTGGTCAGTTCGTAACGTGCCTTGAAGCTGCGCGCGTCCGGGCGGAACACCCACTCGCGCATGTCGTCGCGATAGAAGTAGAACCAGGATTCCTGCTCGACCGGATCCCACTGCACGGTGGCGTTCTGTTCCTGCGCCAGCGGGAACGACTCGTCTGCATCGATATACGTTGCGGAAATGTTCGATGCCTCGGTGCCGTCTTCCTTCACCGGGTTGCCGGTGTACCAGCGGTAGCCGTAGGTGGCGATGCCCAGCGACAGCTTGTCCTTCGGCACCTGGGTGATGGCGTAATCCAGGTGCTTCTTCATCCACACCATGCCATCGACCGGGCCCGGCGTGGTCCAGCGCGTGTGCTGGTCGTAGGTCATCAGGCTGACCAGATCCACCGCCTGGCCCAGCGCCTTGAGGTCGTACGCACCGCGCCAGTATTCCCACATCCACTTGGAGAACTGGCCGCCTTCGGCATGACCCGGTGCATTCGGCACCACGGCGACCGACATCTTGAAACCGGCCTTGTGCAGCGCATCTGCGGTCTGCTTGACCATCAGCGTGTAGGCGTCGCGGTCGGTCCAGGCGATGTTTTCGAAATCGAACTGGAAGCCGTAGTACTTGTGCTGCTTGCCGTGGATGAGCAGCGATTCGATCATGCGCTTCTTGGCGGCTTCGTCATGCATCAGCTTGTGGAAGCCTTCGCGACCGGTCGTCATCGACAGGATCGGCATCACCCGCAGCTTGTGCTGCTTGGCGATGTCGTACAGGTACATGTTGGGGGTGCCGTTGACCAGGCCGTTCTGGTCCACGCCGTACCAGGTGGGCACCACCACATCGATCTTGTCGACGTTGGCAATGAACGAGTTGGTCGATTTCTGCGTGTTCATCAGATAGAACAACGCCGTGGGGTTTTTGGCCAAGGCCGGGGCGCAGGCAAATGCCAGCGCGAGCAACATCCAGGTCAATCGCTTGCTCATGAAAGACAACATCCGTCAGGGAGTGGGGGAGGAGAGGTCGATGCGGAAGACGTAGGCACTCTCGCCAACCGGCTTGACCGGCAGGCGCAGATGCAGGCCGTCGGCCCGTTGTTCGAACGGGATCTTCTTGCCGTTTGCCAGCAAGGTCACCGCGCGCACGCCGTCGGCGGCCTTGAGCGAGCGGATCACCGCCTCGCCATTGCTGGGCCAGCCGAGTTCGATCGCATACAGCGCGCCATCGCGCGTGGTGAAGCGGAAATCCTCGGCCGTGTACGGCTTGGTCTTGATGTCCTGGAAGGTGCCGCCCACCACTTCGGTGGGGCCTTCGCCATACACGCGCCACGGCTTGCTGTCGTAGATCGCGCCGCCGTTGGTCTTGAGCCACTTGCCGATCGCCAGCAGGATGCCGCGCTCGGTCTCCGGAATCGAACCATCGGCGCGCGGACCGATGTTGAGCATCAGGTTGCCGTTCTTGGCCACCACGTCGGCCAGCATGTGGATGATGAAGGTGGGCGACTTGTAGGTGTCGTTTTCGATATAGCCCCACGAGGCGTTGCTTACCGAGGTGTCGGTCTGCCAATGCGTGGGGTGGATGCCGGTGAGCTGGCCGCGCTCGATATCCAGCGTGCCTGCACCTTCGGGGAAGGCGCCCAGCTTGTAGTTCACCACCACGCCGCGGTCTGCTTCGGTACGCGCCGCGCCCTGATTGTAGTAATACGCCAGCATCGTCGGCAGGCTGCGGCGGAAGGTGGGGTGGGCGATCCACCAATCGAAATAGATCAGGTCCGGTTGATAGGTGTCGATCAACTCGGTGGTGCGCGCCAGCCAATCGTCCAGCCAGGCCTGCGAGACCGGTGTCCAGTCGTTGGCCACATCGGCATCGTCCTTGCCCGGCAGGCGCACCTGCGCCGGACCATACAGCGCGGCGTAACGCGGATCGTTGACGTCCGAATCGAAGGTGCGCCCGCCATCGAAGAACCAGTTGTGTTCGGCACGGTGCGATGACAGCCCGAAATGCAGCCCTTGTGCGCGGATGGCCTTGGACAACTCGCCCAGCAGGTCGCGCTTGGGCCCCATCTTCATTGCGGTCCAGTCGGATAGCTTGGAGTCGTACAGCGCAAAACCGTCGTGGTGCTCGGCCACCGGCACTACATAGCGCGCGCCGGATTGCCGGAACAGCTTGGCCCAGCCATTCGGGTCGAACTTGGGCGCGGTGAACTTGGGAATCAGATCCTTGTAGCCGGAACTCGCCTGCGGCCCGTAGGTCGCCACGTGATGGGCAAATTCCTTGGAGCCTTGCAGATACATGTTGCGCGAATACCACTCGCTGCCGAACGCCGGTACCGAGAACACGCCCCAGTGGATGAAGATGCCGAACTTGGCGTTGTCGTACCACGCCGGCGATTGATACGCCTTCAGTGCGGCCCAGTCGGGACGGAACGGGCCCTTGCGCGCGCCGGCTTCGGCTTCGCGCACCAGACGCTCGCGTTCGGGCGCATAGGCAGCGGTGGCATCGAGCCACTGCTGGTCGATCGCCTCGGGGCTGAGCGTGGTGGCGGTAGGGGCGGTGGGCGATTGCGCCGCGTTGACGTGCAGCGCGGGCAGCGCGAGCAACAGAGCGAACGCGAGCATTCGGCTCCTGGGTGCAGCTCCGGCGTGGCGGCGGGATGGAGCCGCGAACTGGCGGCTATCGGTCGTCATGGGAACTGCACTCCTGTAAGCGAAACGCGTCGGTCATGCTGCGGCCGCGCGTAGATGGCGAAAGCGGGCCTGGCCACGCCCCCTCGGCGGCGAAGGGGCGTGGCCAGTACCACTCCTTGTTGCGACATCGACCTGCCGCTGCGGACAGCGACAGGTCCAAAAAAAAAGCGCGCCACCGTGGAGGGTCGGTGGCGCGCCGGGTGCTACATCAGAACTTGAAGTTCAACTGGGCCTGGTAGCCGCGGCCGTTCTTGTAGAACGCCGTGGGGGTATCGCGCGTGTTGCTGAAGAGCCTGTAGGTCGAATCCAGCAGATTGGTCGCGCCGAAGGTGATCCCCATGTAGTCGGTGATCTGATACGAGGCGGTCAAATCCAGCTGCTTGTAGCTGTCGGCGAAATCCTGTGACGACAGGCGACCGATCTGGGTGAAATACTTGGAACGGTAGCTGTAATTCACGCGTACGGTCCAGTCGCCGTGTTCCCAGTACGGAATCACGTTGTAGGTGTCGCGCGACAGGTACGGCAGGTTCAGACCGGAGCTGGAGTCGGACTCGGCAAATGTGTAGTTGGCCTGCAACCCGAAGCCCAGACCAAAAGCCTGCTGATAGTTGACTGCGACACCCTTGACCTTGGCATCGGAAACGTTGACCGGGGTGGTGACCTGGTAAGGACCAGCAAGTGCCGGCGGAGCCGGATTCAATTGCTGGGTCGTGGTCACGTTGACGATGTAGGAACTGATATCACGGTAGAACACTTCCCCGGACAGCATGCTGGACGGGGCGAAGTACCACTCGGCAGCCAGATCGTAGTTGGTGGATTCGTACGGCTTCAGGTCCGGGTTGCCGCCGTTTGCCGTCAGGTTGCCAACGCCACCGTTACCACTGTTGATGGTGAACGAGCCAGCAAGGTCGGCGTAACGTGGTCGCGCGATGACCTTGGCTGCTGAAAAGCGCAGTACAGCGTCGTCGGTGACGTCATAGGCGATGTTGAAGCTCGGCAGAGCCTTGCGGTAGCTGTTGGTCTCGGAAACGCGATCGTAGGTCGCTCCGCCGTCGTTGCTCTGCCAGTAGTTCGATTTGTCGCTGGTATCCAACAGGCGCACGCCGACGTTACCGCGCCACTGACCAGACTCGAAGTTCAACTGAGTGTAAAAGTTCTGAGTGATTTCTTTTACGTCGAAGGATGAGCCGAAGTCTGTGCGGAACGGTCCTTGAGGCAAGGACAACAGATAACTACGGACAGCGCCTAGATTGGCGGTGGACCAGGTCGTCAGGTCTCCGCTGGCACCTAGGCCGTCATAGAGGCTGCTCGGCGTGCTGCCGGGGTTGAACTGCGTCAACACGACAGGATCCGTAGTGTTGATGCGATTACTGCGCGCATTCACTCCGTTGTTGTGATTGATGTACTTGTAGCCAAACTGAAGTTTGGTGAACGGCCCCCACGCAAGATCGCGTGCTGCGTCCCATTGGAAATATTTTTCTTCGTCAGTGCTCTGTTGATAGAGGATGCCGCCGGCCTGCATGGCGCTGGCATCCTGTGAGCCTGGAGCAAGGCCAGCCGGGGAACCAGGCAGTGCCCAATTCGCCGCGCCACCGTTGTCGTAATTAACTGCGGTGTTATTCCCGTTATAGGCGAAGTTGTAGCCCCCGTCCTGCATGAGGAACTTCATCAGATATTCTGGGTTCTTACCACCGGTGGCCTTGGTGTCGCCGACTTGGGTGGTGAACACCCACTTTTCACCAGACCAGTCGTGACGAAGGTTCAGGCTCTTGGTGGTGACGGTGCTCTCGCGGTAGTTGGCATCCAGCTGCGCGTAGGGCTGACCAGCTGCGCCATCGCTGACTGTGGCCGAGGTGACGATGCCGTTCTGCACGTTTGCCTGGGTCACCTTCTGAAGATCGTTGTTGCAGGCCGGGCAGACATAACGCGATTGGCTGAAGTTGTTGTACTTGCCCTTGATGTACAGGCCGGTCAGGTTGAATTCGTTCTGGTCGTTCGGCTTCCACTGCAACGCGCCCTGCACGCCGCTGCGTTCGCGGGTCTGCTGGAAGAATGCGCTGTTGATGCCGGCCGGCACGCGCGCGGTGGCCACATCGCTGCCGTCGCCGGTGATGGTGGCGGTCGGCGGAATGTTGGCGCCGGTGGTGTAACCGAAGTATTCGATACCGGCGCGTGCCAGGTCCTGCTTGTCGTGCGTGGCGGAGATCAACGCGCCGAATGTTTCGTCGTCGTTCTTCCAGCTCCACAGCGCCGACCCGCGCGGATTGCCCTCTTCGGAGCGGTCGTTGTAGTTGTAGCCGACCGAGCCGCGGATGGTGTTCTTGGGCAGGTCCAGCGGCTTGCGGGTGTGCACGATCACCGTGCCGCCGATCGAGCCTTCGTCGATGCGCGCTTCAGGGGTCTTGTAGACCTCCATCAGGCCGATGATTTCCGGCGACAGCAGCGTGTAGTTGAAGGTACGGCCGCTGGTATCGGTCGGGTTGCCGCCCCAGTCGCCCGAGGCGATGGTCTGGCCATTGAGCAGCACGCGGTTCAAGGCCGGGTCGGTGCCGTTGATGCTGACCTTTTCGCCTTCGCCGAACTGGCGGTCGACGCTGATACCCGGGAGATGCGACAGCGATTCGGCCGCATTGACGTCCGGGAACTTGCCGATGTCTTCGGCGCTGATCGCATCGACGATGGAGTTGGCCGAGCGCTTGACCGCCTGGCTCTTCTCCAGCGACGCGCGGTAGCCGGTGACGGTGATGGTATCCAGCTCGGTGGTGGCCGATGGCGTGCTGGCCGGGGCTTGTTGTTCTTGTCCGGCAGCCATTGCAGAGCCGGAGCAGTACAGAGCGGCGGTGATACAGAGTGCTAACGTCGTGGTGCGGCTGTGCATGGCTAAACCTCATTGGTTAGTGCTGTGAGCGTGCTGCCCTGCAATAGGACGCAACGCGCTCGGCGTGGCCGGCAAAACAACACGCCCTGACCGATCGCGATGATTGCGCTGGCACGCTTGTTTCGAAGCAGGTGCAGGCGATTCGCGTGGTGAAGGAGGTGTCCCCCGTGTGGTGAAGCGGTGGAGCTAAACGCACATCAGCGAGCGGGAACGTCGGGCGACGCACGACTCGCGAATCTGGAATGCCAGGCGAGGGAATGCCCGTTCTTCAGTACCGAACAGTCCATGGCCCCTCCTGCCAGAACTCCGATTTGAATCGAGTCTCGCGTAGCCCTGACAGCGTTGTCAACACGTCGTCACAGATCTCTGATGTGGCTGCGATTGCGCTGCAATGCAGCATTTTCGGGCGAAAGCCGACTTTGCCTCGCAGCGGTTTGCGCAATACGCTTTGCGAGCGCGACTGCTACCATCGGCGCATACGATCGAAAATGTTGCGCCTGCCCCGGTTCGCCCTGGGGTTGTGCAGGAATCGCCGTTGCGACCGCGTATTTTTGGCGAATGAGGCGCGCCGCCCCGTCCGGGACGCGGTGCGGTTGCCACGGTTGCGTTACAGGGCGATTGCTGACAACGTTGTCTACCCGTTGGCCGTTTGTCGGACAACGCGCGACGACGCCAGCCGCCGCCACTGATCAGGAGAATGCGTGAGCGCAAGCAGTCCAATGGAAGCGGTGGCCTTTCCGCGCCACGAAACCTTCGTTGCCGCCGATGTGGGCGGGACGCACGTGCGCCTGGCGCTGGTGTGCGAAAGCGATGACGCAGGCAAGCCGGTCACGGTGCTGGACTACCGCAAGTACCGCTGCGCCGAGTATCCGGGTCTGGCCGACATCATGACCACGTTCTTCGCGGAACTGGGATGTGCACCAGTCCGCCGGGGCGTGATCGCCAGCGCCGGCTACGCGCTGGAAGACGGCAGCGTGATCACCACCAATCTGCCCTGGGTGCTGGCACCCGAGCAGATCCGCCGCCAGCTCGGCATGCAGGCCTTGCATCTGGTCAACGATTTCGAAGCGGTCGCCTACGCGGCCAATTACATGATCGGCAACCAGGTCATGCAGTTGTCTGGCCCGGCGCAAGGTGCCGCGGGCCCGGCCTTGGTGCTTGGTCCGGGCACGGGCCTGGGCGCGGCGCTGTGGATCCCCAACGGTGCCCATCCGGTGGTGCTGCCCACCGAAGCCGGCCACGCGGCACTGGCGCCGGCCAGCGATCTGGAAATGGCGTTGCTGCAGGAACTGCGGCGCACGCGCACTCACGTGGGTACCGAAACGCTGTTGTCCGGCCCGGGCCTGTTGAATCTGTACACCGCGCTGGCCGCCTTGCGCGGCGACAGCGTGGTGCATGCCACCCCGGCCGACATCACCGCGGCCGCAATGGCCGGCAACGATGGATTGGCGCACGACGCGCTGCAGGCGTTTTGCGGATTTATGGGCAGCGTGGTCGGCGACCTGATGTTGCTGTATGGCGTGCGCAGTGGTGTCTATCTGGCCGGCGGTTTCCTGCCGCAAATCGCCAGCTTCATCGCCGAGAGCGATTTTGTCGCGCGCCTGCTCGACAAGGGCGCCTTGCGTCCCGCGTTGGAGCAGGTGCCGGTGAGCATCGTCGAGCACGGCCAGCTCGGCGTCATCGGTGCTGCCAGCTGGTTCCTGCAGCACGGCCGCTGAGCGCTCGCACATCGGCAGGTGCAGCAAGCCGGCTGCAGCCAGATCGATCACCTCCGCATCCCGCAGGAGCGCACCCAGCGCGATGAGGGGTTACCGATAAACGCCCTGTCGCGCCCAGGTGCGCTCCTACGAGACTGCGCGGGTGTCAGGTCGGGACGCGGTGGACGGAGCCGTCAACATACAAGAGACGACGCCATGCCGAGCAAATTCCCGCATCCCCGTAGGAGCGCACCCGGGCGCGATGAGGCGTTACCGATAAACGCCCTGTCGCGCACCGGTGCGCTCCTACAGTGCCATGGTGCTACAGGTCCCCGAACCGCGACTGCAGCGCCGCAATCGCCGCCAGTCCCGCCGTTTCGGTGCGCAGGATGCGTGGCCCCAGCTGCAGGCCGCTGAAGCCCGCCTCGGCAAGTAGCGCGCGATCGCGCGGCGACCAGCCGCCTTCCGGCCCGATCGCCACGACGACGTGTTGCTGGATGCTCGATGCCAACGTGCCCAGGCGATGCTCGCCCTGTGGGTCCAGCGTCAGCCGGAGCGCATGCGCGTCGCTAGCCTGCGCCGCGTCCTGCAGACCCTGCGGCACGGCCACGCTGGGAAGACGTGCGCGCCCGGATTGCTCGCAGGCCGACACCACCACGCTGCGCCAGTGCGCCACGCGTTTTTCGGTGCGCGCCGCATCGAGCTTGACCTCGGTGCGCTCGGCGATCACCGGTACGATCGCCGCAACGCCCAGCTCGGTGGCCTTCTGCAGGATCAGATCCATCTTTTCCCCGCGCGCGATGCCTTGCATCAAGGTGATGCGCAGCGGCGATTCGTTGGAGAGCGGCTCGGCGCGTTCCACCAGCGCACGTGCATCGCGCTTGCCCGCCACGGTGATGCGTGCGTGGTAGTCGCTGCCGTCGCCGTTGAACAGGATGCAGGCATCGCCCTCGCGCAGCCGCAGTACCCGCAGCAGGTGATTGGCCGACTCTTCCGGCAACGTCACTTCCTGGTCGCAGTGCAGCGGCAGCGCGACATGCGAGCGGGTCAGGCGCATGCGACCGCCTCGGTGATGGCATGGCCGGTGGTGTCGGCCAACAACGCAAGCTGGGCCTCGTCCACGCAATACGGCGGCATCCAGTACAGCACGTCGCCGAGCGGGCGCAGCACCACGCCTTTCTCGAGCGCCGCGCGATACGCCTTCAGGCCGACGCGCGCGGCGGACGCAAACGGCGTGCGCTTGTCGCCGCCCTGGGTCAGCTCGAACGCCACGATCATGCCGGCCTGGCGCACGTCCGCCACGGCCGGGTGTGCGCCGATCTGCGCAGCGAGCTCGCGCATGCGCGCGGCGATGGGTTGGTTGCGCGCAATCACGTCGTCGTCTGCGAAGATCTTCAAGGTCGCCAACGCCGCCGCACATGCCAGCGGATTGCCGGTGTAGCTGTGCGAATGCAGAAACGCACGCTCGCGCGAATCGTCCAGGAACGCGTCGTACAACTGCTGCGTGGCCAGCACCGCCGACAGCGGCAGGAAGCCGCCGGTCAGCCCCTTCGACAGGCACAACAGGTCGGGCATCACGCCGGCCTGTTCGCAGGCGAACAGGGTGCCGGTACGGCCGAAGCCGGTGGCGATCTCGTCGGCGATCAAGAATGCGCCATGGGCATCGCACAATTCGCGTGCGCGGCGCAGATACGCCGGGTGGTACATGCGCATCCCGCCCGCGCATTGCACGCGCGGCTCCAGAATCAGCGCACAGATTTCGCCGGGCGAGCGTTCGAACAGTGCTTGCAACGCATCGGCTGCCTGCAGCGCATAGTCTTCGGCGCTTTGCCCCGGTTCGGCCAGGTAGGCATCGGGCGAGGGCGTGAACATTGCCTCCAGCAACAGCGGCGCATACACGCGCCGGTACAGCGGAATATCGCCCACCGATAGCGCGCCGATGGTTTCGCCGTGGTAGCCGTTCTCCAGTGCAATGAACCGCGTCCGCCGGTGGTCGCCGCGATTGTGGAAGTAATGAAAGGCCATCTTCAGCGCCACCTCCACGCCCGCCGATCCGTTGTCGGCGTAGAACACCTTGGACAACGGCGCGCGCCCGGCCTGGCGTGGCGCGATCGCCAGCAACTGCTCGGCCAGTTGCACGGCCGGCGTATGCGTGAAGCCGGCCAGCATCACCTGTTCCAGTTCGCCGGCCTGGCGCGCGATGGCCGCGCCGATGCGCGGTTCGGTATGACCGAACAGGTTGGTCCACCAGCTGCTCACCGCGTCCAGATAGCGGCGGCCGTCATGGCCGACCAGCCATGCGCCTTCGCCACGCGCGATCGGCACCAGCGGCAGCGTGTGCGGGTGCTCACGCATCTGCGTGCAGGGGTGCCACACCACGCCGAGATCGCGTTGTCGCCAATGTTCGGCAGTTTGTGCGGCTGCAGGGTCTGCTAGGATTTCGGGTTCATGGACATGTCGATGCATCCGCCTATTCTATCGGCCCGCTTTGCGGCTGCGTGCGACGCATGAGCTCGCGTCTGCCGATCATCCACAAGATCACCGATCTGGGCGACGGGCCGTTCCGTCGGCAGCAGCTGGATCTGGAATTTTCCAACGGGCAGCGCCGCATCTACGAACGCCAACTCAGCCAGGGCCACGGCGCCGTGGTGGTGGTGCCGATGCTCGATGCGCAAACCGTGCTGCTGGTGCGCGAATATGCCGCCGGCGTGCATCGCTACGAGCTCGGTCTGGTCAAGGGCCGCATCGACGCCGGCGAAACACCCGAGCAGGCCGCCGACCGCGAGCTCAAGGAAGAAGCCGGCTATGGCGCACGCCAGGTACGGGTGCTGCGCGCAATGACGCTTGCTCCTACTTATATGAGTCACCAATCCTGGTTGGTGCTGGCACGCGACCTCTACCCCGAGCGCCTGGTGGGCGACGAGCCGGAAGAGATGGACGTGGTGCCGTGGCCGATCGCACGTCTGGACGAATTGATGCTGCGCGAAGATTTCTCCGAAGGCCGCTCGCTGGCCGCCTTGTTCATTGCGCGCGAGTGGCTGGAGCGCAATCCATGATCCGCATCCCGATGGAGCTGCGCGAAACCGTGATCGCCATCGCGCGCGATGCCGGCGCGGCAATCATGGAGGTCTACGCCCAGGACTTTTCGGTGGAGATCAAGGACGACGCCAGCCCGCTGACCCAGGCCGACCTGGCAGCCAACCGCGTCATCGTCGAAGGCCTGCGCCGTGTCACCCCGGACGTGCCGGTGCTGTCGGAAGAGTCTGCGCATGTGGCCTGGGAACAACGCCAGTACTGGACCAGTTACTGGTTGGTCGATCCGCTCGATGGCACCCGCGAATTCGTCAAGCGCAATGGCGAGTTCAGCGTCAACATCGCACTCATCCATATGGGCGCACCGGTGCTCGGGGTGGTGCAGGCGCCGGTCGACGGGCGGGTCTGGTACGCCGCGCGTGGCGAGAATGCCTTCCGCCGCGATGGCGACCGCGACGAGATGCTGCACACGCGCACCCCGGCCGCCACGCCCTTGCGGGTGGCGGCCAGCCGTTCTCATCGCGACGCGCGTACCGCCGCCGCGCTGGAGCGGATGGGCGAGATCGACGTGGTCGCGCAAGGGTCGTCGTTGAAGTTCTGCCGCATCGCCGAAGGCGATCTGGACGTGTATCCCCGCTTCGGTCCCACCTCCGAGTGGGACACCGCCGCCGGCCAGTGCGTGCTGCATGCGGCCGGTGGCGTGTTGCTGGCCGGCGCCAGCGGCAAACCGTTCCGCTACAACCGCCGCGACACCTTGCTCAACGGCGACTTCATCGCACTGGGCGACCCCAATCTGCCCTGGCGCGATTGGCTGGCCTGAGCGGCATGCGTGCCGTCTTGGCGACGGCATGGCTGTGCAAGGCCCTGACGCCCTGAAAGGTACACTCCGGTATCCCCGCACGCGCTTGCGTGCCGCGCGCCGTTGCGGTGGTGTGCAACGGCCGCGTACGTCGCTTGCCTCGCGTGGGAAATGCGCTGGCGGCGCACTCACTCAGAGGTTCCAGGAATACACGATGTCTCAGACCCCTTCCACCGGCGATATCCAGCAGCTGTTGCACTTGATGGCGCGTCTGCGCGATCGCGAACACGGCTGTCCCTGGGATGTACAGCAGACCTTCGCCAGCATCGCGCCGTACACCATCGAAGAAGCCTACGAGGTGGCCGATGCGATCGATCGCAACGACCTGGCTGGCCTGCGCGACGAGTTGGGCGACCTGTTGCTGCAGGTGGTCTTCCATTCGCAAATGGCGGCCGAGCAGGGAGCGTTCGGCTTCGCCGACGTGGTCGCCACGCTCAGCGACAAGCTCATACGTCGCCACCCGCATGTGTTCGCCGCGCAACCGGCGCCCGATGCGCAGGCGGTGAGCGCCAACTGGGAGCAGATCAAGCGCGAAGAGCGTCGTGCCGCTGGCAACCAGGACGACTCCGCACTTTCCGGCATCGCGCGCGGGCTGCCGGAATGGCAGCGCTCCACCAAACTGCAGTCGCGCGCGGCGCGCGTGGGTTTCGATTGGCCTGGCCCGGTGCCGGTGTTGGAAAAACTGCAGGAAGAAATCGAAGAGTTGCGCGTGGAATTCGCACGCGGCCCGGTGGCCGACAATCAGGCCCGGCTGGAAGACGAATTGGGCGATGTATTGTTTGTCTGCGCCAATCTGGCGCGCCATGCCAAGGTGGATGTCGGCGCCGCGTTGCGGCACGCCAACCTGAAATTCGAACGTCGCTTTCGTGCGATGGAAGCGCGGGCGCGTGCTGCCGGCACGTCGTTGAACGCGTTGTCGCTGGGCGAACAGGAAGCGTTATGGCAACAGGTCAAACGCGAGGAGCGCAGCGGCGATGTGCCGGCCATCGACGGTTCCGCGGGCGACGCATCGGCCTTGCACGCCCCGCTGTCCCACGCACCGCCTGTAGACAGCGCTGCCGGCAGTGACCCGTCCGTTGGCGGTGAGGCTTCCCGCAGCGCACCGGGGTATCAAACCGGCCCTGATGGCGCCGCCTCCGATACGCCCCGGCAGGCATGACGATCGCGCCGACCACGCTACTGCTGTTTGCCGCGACGGCGCTCGCCGAGTTGGTCGGTTGCTACCTGCCTTATCTCTGGCTGCGCAAAGGGGGCAGCGTGTGGCTGCTGCTGCCCACTGCGCTGAGCCTTGCCGTCTTCGTCTGGCTGTTGAGCTTGCATCCGGAAGCGAGCGGTCGCGTGTACGCGGCCTATGGCGGGGTCTACATCGCCAGCGCGCTGCTGTGGCTGTGGTGGGTGGACGGCGTGACGCCGACGCGCTGGGATCTGCTCGGCGCCGCCTGTTGCCTGCTCGGCATGGCGGTGATCATGTTCTCGCCACGTAGCGCCTGAGCGCGTTTGCATGTGCGCGCACACGTTGATTGCCTTGCGACAGCGGCCGGATGCAGCGGCTGCGCCCGGGCCTGCCCCGCACGTGGCCGGCGTTGGTCGCCGGGAGCGCTGAGCCATACTCACGGAAGCCGCCTTCCGCGACGCAGAAGCGCGCGAACGTCTGGCCGAAGCCCAAGCACGCACGACGCAGATGGTGTCCGACGCCATCGCCATCGCCATCGCCATCGGCAGCGTGCAGGCGATCAACTATTTCGTCGCACAGAAGTATGTGGAAGCGTCCACGGCGCTGGCCACCGCGCCCAACCGGAAATTTGTGCTGATGCCGATGGAATCCAGCGGCATCATCGGTTCGATCGCCGGCGTTGCCGAGCTGGCCAAGGAGGCGGCCGGCAAGCCCGACGCGCCCGTGCGCGTACCGCCGATGCCGCCGCGCGCGGGAGCCTGTGCCATGCGCTGGGACGTGGCGGTCTGGGCAATGCTGGCGCTGCTGCTGATTGCGGCCGAGACCCTGGTGCCGGGTGCCTTCCTGCTGTGGATGGGGATCGCTGCCGCAGCGGTGTGCGTATTGGTGCTGGTGTTGCCGAACATCGCGTTGCTGTGGCAGATCGTGGCATTCGTGCTGCTCAGCATCGTCTCAGTGCAGGTGTATCGCGCCTGGTTCCGCAGCAATGGCCGCCAGAGTGATCGCCGCTGCACAATCGGCGTGCCGAGCAGTTGATCGGCCGCTGCGTGCTGCTCGATCAGGCCATCCACGATGGTCGCGGCCGCGCCAAGGTCGATGATGCGTTCTGGGTGGTGGCCGGCCCGGATCTGCCGGCCGGCACGCCGGTGCGCATCGTCGGCGCCGATGGCATGGGCTTGCTGGTGCAGCCGGCCGGTTGATGTATGCGGGCAGGGCAGGGCATTGCGGTGCCGACCTCGGCGTTGTTGCAGCGCGGCGTAGCGTCGCGCTGCGTTCGCGCCCGCAGGCGGCGCAACCACACAGCGGTATGCCGTTCCCCCAAGCGTGACAGGACGGCGATAATGGCCGTCTTTCCTTTGGAACGGCGCACATGACCCAGAAGACCATCCTCAACGACACCCATCGTGCGCTTGGCGCCAAGATGGTCGACTTCGGCGGCTGGGACATGCCGATCCACTACGGCTCGCAACTGGACGAGCACCACCAGGTGCGCCGCGACGCCGGCATGTTCGACGTCAGCCACATGACGGTGGTCGACCTGCACGGTGCGCGCGTGCGCGAGTTTCTGCGCTACCTGCTCGCCAACTCGGTGGACAAGCTCAAGGTCTCCGGCAAGGCGCTGTACACCTGCATGCTCAATCCCCAGGGCGGGGTGATCGACGACCTCATCGTCTACTACATGACGGAAGATTTCTTCCGTCTGGTGGTCAACGCCGCCACCCGCGAAAAGGACCTGCAGTGGATCGGCGAGCAGGCCGCACGCTTCGACGTGCGGGTGGAAGAGCGCAGCGACTTCGCCATGATTGCCGTGCAAGGTCCCAGCGCGCGCGCCAAGGTCATCGACCTGCTCGACCCTGCCGACACCGCAGCGGCGAGCAAGCTCGGCCGTTTCGCCGCGCTGCAGACGCGTTCGCGCGACGGCATCGATTTGTTTCTTGCGCGCACCGGCTACACCGGCGAAGACGGTTTCGAGATCGTGTTGCCGCAAGAGGCTGCCGTCGCATTCTGGAATGCGTTGCTCGCGCAGGGCGTCAAACCCGCAGGCCTGGGTGCACGCGACACCCTGCGTCTGGAAGCGGGCATGAATCTCTATGGGCAGGACATGGACGATGGCGTTACCCCTTACGAGGCCGGGCTGGCCTGGACGATCGCCCTGGACGAAGGACGCGACTTCATCGGTCGCAGCGTGCTCGAATATCAAAAGGCGCAGGGCGCACCGCGTCAGCTGATCGGTGTGGTGATGGACGAGAAGGGCGTGTTGCGGCATGGCCAGACCGTGCTCACCGCCAGTGGCGAAGGCGAGATCCTGTCCGGCACGTTCTCGCCCACGCTGGGCAAGGCGATCGCCTTCGCGCGCGTGCCGGCCGGCAGCATCGAGCAGCTGCGGGTGGACATCCGCGGCAAGCAGGTGCCGCTGCGCGCAGTGAAGTTTCCGTTCGTGCGCGATGGCCAGGCACAGCCCGGCGTGCTCGGCGACTGACTCGTGTAGCGCCGCGTATTGCGCGCGGCGCTGCGCCCGGGTCCGTATCCATATCGCCATCGCCCCATCGCCGTGCGTGCACCTGTCTTGTCGCGCGGTCTAAACTAGCCACCTGTCCCCAACCATCATCTTTCCCGGAGCACACCCATGAGCGAGATCCCTGGCGACCTCAAGTTCCTCAAATCCCACGAGTGGGCCCGCGTCGAAAGCAACGGTCGCGTGACCGTCGGCATTTCCGACCACGCGCAGGGCTTGCTGGGTGACCTGGTTTACGTCGAACTGCCGGGCGTCGGCGACACCGTACAGGTCGGCAACGGCGCTGCGGTAGTGGAATCGGTCAAGGCCGCCTCCGACGTCTACAGCCCGGTCAGCGGCACCGTTGTCGAGGTCAACAGCGCGTTGAGCGACAAGCCGGAAACCATCAACGAAGACGCCTATGGCGAAGGCTGGATCTTCGTCGTCGAGATCGACGACAAGGAACAGCTCAACGACCTGCTGGACCCGGACGACTATGCCGAGCTGCTCGAAGACGACGATCACTGATCAGGTGTCGTTGCAGCCGGTATCCGATGGCCGCTCATGGAGCGGCCATTTTTTTTGAGCGCGCCTGCGTCGGTGATGCGTGCCTTGGTGCAGCGATGCGGCGCGAGCCGGCGCGCAATCGCAGAGAGGGAGGCGTCGTTCGGTCGACCGCCGACCGCGACGCCGTCGGTGGCATGTCGATGCGGTGGCTCGGCACGATCCAACGTGCATCCACTGCTGGCCCACCTGCACTGCGCCGGATTTCTGACGTGAGTCGTTCGTGAGGGTTTGGCGTGTGCCCGGTGAAAAAATTCTGCGCCATGGCGCCTGTCTCGATCATCGGTTGGTGCACGCGATGGATGCGGTCGTCGGTGCGCGCGGGTGCGTGCATGACGCTCTAGGCGCTCAATAAGTTTGCGCATTTCTGCTCATGCGACGCCGGAAGTGCAGCCGTTGGATAAAAAATTTTCAGCTGGCGGACAGGCGGCAAGCAATGCCATCGCATCGGCTTGACCGCCGTGCCGTCCAAGCGCCCAGGCAGGCACGCAAACGCGCGACACAAAAAAAACAGCGGAAAAGAAGCGCTTTTTTGAAAACGCTGTTGGGCGAGCGCGCTTCTCGCTTGGACGAGTATGTGCAGACGCGGGGTGATTGGCTGGCGTGGACATGGCACGCAGCGATGGTGGGCAAAAAAAAAATTGCAAAAGAGTGTTGACAGTAAAAAAAAGCGTGATTAGGTTTCGCCCAGCAGACATTGCTGCGGAAGAGAGTGAGCAGAATCGACATCGCGCCGACAAGCTTGTTCCGGATGTCCACCGAAGCGCTAATCACGGTGGAGTCGGGTCCGCTTCTCTCCAAGAAAGCAGTTGTCGTTCCGACTACGCACCCGTGTCGCCGTTCGATGCGGGTGTTTCTGTATCCGTTCCGTCGCGCATCATCTGCGGACGGTTCCCGACGACGGCATGCCGTCGCGGGGTTTGGTTCAACTGGGCGTTTCACCTCCATAGTTCACTGACGAGGAGCCAATTACATGGCCACTGCAAAAGCTGCGAAAAAGAAACCCACTGCCAAAAAGGCAGTGAAGAAGACTGCCGCCAAGAAGGCAGTCAAGAAGGTCGCCAAAAAGGCAACCGCCAAGAAGGCAGTGAAGAAGACTGCTGCCAAGAAGGCCGTCAAGAAGACTGCAAAGAAGGCAACCGCCAAGAAGGCAGTCAAGAAGACTGCGAAGAAGGCAACCAAGAAGACTGCCGCCAAGAAGGCAGTGAAGAAGACTGCAAAGAAGGCGACCAAGAAGACGGCCGCCAAGAAGACCGCCAAGAAGGCCGTCAAGAAGACCGCCAAAAAGGCAGTCGCGAAGAAGGCGACCAAGAAGTCCGCCACTAAGAAGAGCGCTGCCAAGAAGCCTGCCGTGAAGAAGGTCGCCAAGAAGAAGCCGGCCGTTCGCAAGAAGAAGGCCGCTCCGGTCGCGCTGCCCGCAACCCCGGCACCGCTGATCTGATCTTGTAATACCCGATCGCCGTAAACATCGAGCTCTCTCCCCGACGCCCAGCGGGGAGGGAGCTTTTTTATGCCTGGCACTGGCGTGGTCGGTGCCAGGCTGCGCGTTGCCAGTCTGCAAACGGTGTAGCTGTTGCGGCCGAGCAACGTCGCTGATTCAAGTTCGCGGCATCGAGGCGCCAGACGCGCATGCCGGTCGGCAGTGCAGACGTCGCCGCGCGATCATTCTGGCTCTGCCGGCCAACCTGGACAGTTGTCGGTCCTTCGCGCGAGGGCACGACAGCACGCCGCCGCTGCCTGACTTGATGGTGGGCCGGCAATGCAGCAGGTCGCAGAGCAAGATAATGCGGCGGACCAAGCCAGGAGATTCCAGAGCCAACCGTTCGGGCTCGCCACGTCGGCACGCCGAACAGATCGGCTCAGTCTCAGCGTTGGTGGCAATGGGCGTTACGCCAGCCAAAGAATTCGGGCATAGCGTGCAATCACGGCCTTGCTCTTGCGCGCCCGGCAGGCATGCCATCGGCGAGCCGCCCAACGCGCATTGGAAACACAGAAACAGCAAAGGCGGCCGAAGCCGCCTTTGCCTACGTCACCGACACGAGGTCAGTGCACGACGTCCACTCAGCGCGGCGAGGCCACCGACTTGCCGGAAGACGCGCCCTTGCCAGCCGGGTCGGGCTTTTCTGCCAGCATGTTTTCGCTGCCGAAGTCGCCATCCACATCGATGTCCAGCCAGCGCTTGGCCGGCAGGCCAAGCGCGCGGTCCAGGATGGTCGGCAGCATGCCCGAGGGCAGGCCGCTTTCGCCGTTCCACAGGATCGCAACACCCAGGTCGCGCTCCGGCAGCAGTGCGACCAAGCCGCGATAACCCTGCACCGCGCCGGCATGGAACACCACTTGATGGCCGGCGTAGTCGAACACGCGCCAGCCCAGCGCATAGCTGGCCGCATCCACGCGCTCGTGGCGCCAGCCCGAACGCATTTCGCCCGGCGTGGAGATCAGCGGCGCGTGCAGCGTCGCAAGCAGCGGTGCAGGCAGCACGTCGGTGCGATGGCCGGTGTGCGCGAGCAGCCACTGCGCCATGTCACTGGCGCTGGCGTTGACGCCCGCAGCGGGCGCCAGACGGTAGTAGGTGGGCTTGGGCGTCAGCGAGACCCAGCCATTGCGGCTGCGCACATGCGGACGTGCCCAGTGCGGGCTCGCCTGGATACCGGCCAGCCCCATGCTGGCGTCGTTCATGCCCAGCGGCTTGAAGATGCGACGCTCTACCGATTGCTCGTAGAAGCTGCCCGATGCGGCGAACACCACATCGCCAACCAGGCTGAAGGCGACGTTTTGATACGCGTAGCAATCGCCCGGTGCGCAACGCAGCGGCGCAGCAGCCAGCTTATGGCTGAGCGAGTAGTAATCGACGTTGGATTCGATATCGCGGTCGTAGGCGTTGCGGGTCAGGCCGACGCGATGGCTGAGCACTTCGGCCACGGTGAGTTGACGGGTGGCGGCGTTGTCGCTGAGCTGGAAGCCCGGCACATAGTCGACCACCTTGCTGTCCCAGCGCAGCACGCCATCGTTGACCAGCAGGCCGGCCATGGTGCCGGCGAAGGCTTTGGACAGCGAAGCCAGGCGAAACACCGTGTGGCCATCGACCGGCTGCGGATGATTGACATCGGTGACGCCATAGCCGCGCGCGCTGAGCACCTTGCCGCCCTGCACGATGGCCATCGCCATGCCGGGCACCCGGTTGCCGTAGGTCAGCTGGTCCGCCATCGATTCGAATGCCGCCACATCGAAACCGGCAGCAGGTGCCAACACTTGGTTGGCCGGCAGCGAGGTGCGATAGGGCAGCGGTGCGGTGGGCGACTGCGCCACAGTGGCCGCCTGCAATGCAGTAGCGGTGAGCGCGGGTGTCTGCGCGGTGGAAGAGAGGGCCAGGGGCAACAACGCCCCGAACAGCCCGATAGCCAACGGTCGGAACCGTCGGCGCGTGCGCATTTCTGTCATGGTTGTCCCGCCTGTTCCGCTGCCTCCGGCGATTCTAGCGCCGCGCTTTGCAATAGCACAAACTGCCGGAAGATGAATGGGCATCGCATTGATCCTATTGATGATTTTAGATTCAGAATTCGAGTATTCCGGTACCGCCGAAGCGTTGCCACGCGCTGGTGCGATACAAGAAGCAAGCAGCGTGCCGGCGCGGAGGGCACCCGGGCCGCAGGCTGCTGCGACTGGTCGCTGGTGGCGCTGCCTCGCATCGGCTAACTTGCGCGCTTCTTTCACAGGTGCTGCCTTTGCCATGTTTTTTCTGTCGGGCCCGCCTGCGCGAGCGGTCGTTACCCCATGACCAGCCCCTCTGCGCCGCGATCTGCGGCTGGCCGTTTGAGCGCGGCACTGCGTAGCTCGCCACCATTGGCATGGTCGTTTCTTTACTTTTTCTGTCTGCTCAGCGGTTACTACGTGTTGCGCCCGGTGCGCGAAGCGATGGGCGCCTCGGCCGACGTAGAGGCGCTCTTTCCCACCGGCATGATCGCGTTCTTCGCCGCGCACGGTGTGCCCTTGAAGGACTTCACGCTGCAGGTGCTGTTTACCTGCACCTTCCTGATCATGGTGCTGCTGCAACCGGTCTACGGCGCTTTGGTCAGCCGCTATCCGCGGCGGGTGTTCCTGCCGGGGGTGTATGGCTTCTTCATCGCCACCCTGCTGCTGTTCTACGTGCTGTTCGACACCGGCGTGCCGGGCCGTGGCATGGCGTTCTTTTTGTGGGTGACCGTCTTCAACCTGTTTGCGGTGGCGGTGTTCTGGAGTTTCATGGCCGATGTCTTCAGCAATGCCCAAGCGCGCAGCTACTACGGCTATATCGGCGCGGCAGGCACGCTGGGTGCGTTTCTGGGCCCGGTCCTGACGCGCGTACTGGTCGAACGTATCGGCATCGCACATCTGATGTTGGTGTCGGCCGGGTTCCTGGCGGTATGCGTGCTCTGCGTGCTGCGCTTGCGGCTGTGGGCCGTTGCGCGCGAACAGGAGGGCCAGCTGAGCTCCGGCGAAGTGCCCATGGGCGGCGATGTGCTCGGCGGCCTCAAGCTGATCGTGCGTGAACCGCTGTTGCGCTGGCTGGCCTTCATGGTGTTGTTCGGCGTGGGCGTGGGGACCTTGCTCTACAACGAACAGGCGGCGCTGGTGCGGCGGCTTTACACCGATGCAGCGGCGGCCACCGCCTATTACTCCAGCATCGACCTGGCGATCAATGCGCTCGCGCTGGTGCTGCAGCTGCTGGTGACGCGCGCGTTGCTGTCGCGCTTTGGTATCGCGCCGGCGTTGTTGATCCCGGGTGTGGCCATCATGCTGGGCTATGCGGCGTTGGCGGCGTCGCCGTTGCCACTAATGATTGCGATCGTGCAGGTGATTACCCGCTCCAGCGAATTCGCACTGGCCAAGCCCGCGCGCGAAACGCTGTACACACGGGTAAATCGCGAGTGGCGCTACAAGGCCGGCGCCGCGATCGATACGGTGGTTTATCGCGGTGGCGATCTCACCTTCGTTTGGGTGCACAAGCTGGTCTCTGCGTTCGGCTCCAGCGCGGTGTTCGGCGTCGGCCTGGTCGTGGCGACCGGCATGACGGTCGGTGCGTTCGGCCTGTTGCGGCAAGCGCGCAAGCTACCCGCCGAGCGCGACGTGGAGACGGACAAGCGCGTTTCCGACTAAGCACCGCGACAGCACATGCGCAGATGCAGCTTGGCGCTCGGCATCGACCAGGCAGGGGGCCTGCGTCTCACACTGGCAGCGCCAGAAGCGCAGGCGCCAGCCCGGTAGTGCAGGTGTGCCGAACAGAACGACCGCAATCGCGGCTATGCTGGCGGCACCATTTTCCGAGGCGGTCTGCCATGTCCCTGTTCGCCATCATTGCCGGCCTGTGCATCGCACTGCTGCACGTCTACATCCTGGTATTGGAAATGGTGCTGTGGACGCACCCGCTGGGTTTGAAGACCTTCCGCAATAGCCTCGAAAAGGCGCAGGCCACCCGCGTGCTCGCGGCCAACCAGGGGCTTTACAACGGCTTTCTGGCCGCTGGCCTGTTTTGGGGCGCACTGGCCGCCCGCGCCGACGTGCTGAGCTTCTTCCTGGTCTGCGTGGTCGTGGCAGGTTGCTACGGCGCCTATAGCGTCAACCGCCGTATCTTCTTCGTGCAGGCGCTGCCGGCGTTGATCGCCTTGGCGCTGGTGTGGCTGCCGTTCTGATCCGGTTGCGGCAGTTGTCCGCTGCACGCAGGAGTGGGGCACTGCTGCGATGAGCTCTTCGTAGCCTCAGCGCCTGACTGCCTCAAGTGCACGACTTGCGCGCGCGTTCGGCCCCTGACACCCGCTCATTTGATGGCCGCCAACTGCGTGGCGTCGCTCACACATGCGTGCTGTCGAAAACTGCAGCTGATCAGGTCTGCAGGCAGCATGCCGGAGACAACACCCATCTCCACAAACAACAACGGCGGGCCGAAGCCCGCCGTCGTCCATTCTCGCCCAAGCTTGACGCCTTACGCGGCTTCGCGCGGCTGTTGCGCCTGCGGCTTGTCGTAGAAGCTGGCCGCACGCAACTCATGCGGATCGAAGTCGTCCACGGTGATGGTGTCCATCATGATCTCGCGCAGCTCTTCCAGCAGCTTGCGCTCTTCCAAGCTGATCACGCCTTCGGCCACGGCTTCGTCCAGCTGCGCCGGGAAATCCAGCGCTTCGATGCCCTTGGTCTTGAGCGCCTTCAGGAACTTGCGCTCCACCGGCTCGGCCATCACCGCCTTGGTCAGGTAGCTGGCAATACGACCGCCCGGATTGTTGGCGCACGGCGTCAGGAACACGCCCTTGGCCAGACGGTCACGCGCCTCGTTGGGCGTCATCAACAGCGAAGCAACGCGATGGCCGAGGCGATCGCCAGGCGCTTCGGCGCGACGGCCAAGCGGGAAGATCAACACCCACATCAACCAGCCCACCGGGCGGATCGGGAAGTTGCGTAGCGCCGCCGACAGCGCGGTTTCGATCTTGTGCACGCTGTCGTGGAAAGCCCAGGCCAGCAGCGGCTGGTCGCTCGCCGGCGCGCCTTCGTCGTGATAACGCTTGAGGATCGCGCTGGTCATGTAGATATGGCTCAGCACATCGCCCAGGCGACCGGACAGCGACTCCTTGAACTTCAATTTGCCGCCCAGCATCAGCATCGACACGTCGGCCATCAAGGCCAGATTGGCCGAATAGCGATCCAGCTTGCGGAAGAACCGACGGGTATATGCATCGCCCGGCGCCGCACCGATGCGCGCACCGGTCAGACCGAACCAGAACGAGCGCACGGCGTTGGAAATACCGAAGCGGATATGACCGAACAGGCTCTGGTCGAACTGCTCCAGGCCACGACGGGTATCGGGATCCTGTGCGGCCTGCATCTCCTTCAATACCCACGGATGGCACAGGATGGCGCCCTGGCCGAAGATCAGCAGGCTGCGGGTCATGATGTTGGCGCCTTCCACGGTCACGCCGATCGGCGCGGCCTGCCAGGCGCGGCCTGCAAAGTTGCGCGGCCCCAGGATGATGCCCTTGCCGCCGATCACGTCCATCATGTCGCTGACCACTTCGCGGCCCATGGTGGTGCAGTGGTACTTGGCGATCGCCGACGGCACCGACGGCACGTCGCCGCGATCCACCGCCGCGGCCGTGGCCTGCGACAGCGCACTGATCGCATAGGCCTTGCCGCCGATCCGGGCCAGCGCTTCTTCCACGCCCTCGAAACGACCCACCGACAATCCGAACTGCTTGCGGATACGCGCATACGCACCGGTGACCACCGCCGCGGCCTTGCTACCGCCACTGGCGGTGGAGGGCAGGGTGATCGAGCGACCGACAGCCAGACACTCGTTGAGCATGTTCCAGCCCTTGCCCACCATCTCCACGCCACCGATCAGCTGGCTCAGCGGGATGAACACTTCTTCGCCATGGATCGGGCCGTTCTGGAACGGCGAATTCAACGGGAAGTGGCGACGGCCGATTTCCACGCCCGGGGTTTCGCGCGGCAGCAGTGCCAGGGTGATGCCGATGTCCTTCTTGTCGCCGATCAGGCCATCCGGATCGTAGGCGCGGAACGCCAGGCCGATCAGCGAGGCGACCGGTGCCAGGGTGATATAGCGCTTGTCGAAGGTCAGCTTGACGCCCAGCACATTGGCGCCATTCCACTCGCCCTTGCAGACGATGCCGTAGTCCGGAATCGAGGTGGCATCGGAGCCGGCGAACGGACCGGTCAGGCCGAAGCACGGCACTTCCGCACCGACCGCCAACCGCGGCAGGTAATAGTCCTTCTGTTCCGGGGTGCCGTAGTGCAGCAGCAGCTCACCGGGGCCGAGCGAGTTGGGCACGCCCACGGTGGAGCTGACCACGCTGGAGATCGAGGACAGCTTCTGGATCACCTTGTGGTGCGCCAGCGCGCTGAAACCCAGGCCGCCGTATTGCTTGGGAATGATCATGCCGAAGAACTTGTTCTTCTTGATGAAATCCCACAGCTCCGGCGGCAGGTCGGCGTGGACGTGGGTGATTTCCCAGTCGTTGATCATCTTGCACAACTCTTCCACCGGGCCATCCAGGAAGGCTTGCTCTTCGGCTGTCAGTTGCGGCTTGGGATAGTTCAGCAGCTTCTGCCAATCCGGGTCACCGGTGAACAGCTCGCCTTCGAAACCGACCGAGCCGGTCTCCAGTGCAATGCGCTCGGTCTGCGACAGCGGCGGCAGCACCTTACGGAAGAAGCCCATCAGCGGCGTGGTCAGCAGCGGCTTGCGCAGGAACGGCAGTAGCACCGGTGCGGACACCAGCACCACCAGCGCGGCGGCCACGAGGGTGGCGGTGAGATTGGCACCCAGCAGCCAGCACGCCACCAGCACACAGGCGCTGATCGCAACCCACGTGGCAAGGCGCATCCGGTGATAGGCAGCGATACCCGCCGCCAGGATGACGAGGAGGAACGGTGCAATGATGCTCATGGTCTTGCTCCAGTGACATGCTCGGTAGTGTTGGACGCTGCGATGGTGCAAGCCGCCGGCAGTGCGTCCAGATAATGCAACACGGTGGCGGTAAACGTGGTGTTGTCGTCGCCTGCCAGCATGTGCGTGGCATCGGGCAGATGCACGTGCTGCGCATGCGGCGCGATGGAGAGGAATTCGGCAATGTTGGCTGGCGTCACAAGATCGCTGCGTCCGCCGCTGATGAGCAGCATCGGGCAACGCACCTGTGCTGCCGCCTCCAGCAATGCATGCTGCTGGAGCTGGGCGTCCTGACCGGCGAGCTCGTCGACCAGGCGCGGATCCCAGTGCCAATGCCAACGCCCGTCGGCACGCTGCCGCAGCAATGCCTGCAGTTGGCCGGGCGTTTTGCGCGGCCGATGCGGCAGGTAGACGGCAATCGCATCGGCGGCCGCATCCAGCGATGCAAAGCCGTCCGGATGCGCGGTCATGAAGCGCAGGATGCGCTCCACACCCGTGGTGTCCCAGCGTGGCGTGATGTCAACCAGCACGATGGCACGAAACAGGCCGGGCCAGCGCGCTTCGGCCAGTAGCCCGAACAAGCCCCCCATCGACGCAGCAACCAGCACCGGTGGCTCGGGCTGCTCGCCGGCCAGCACGATCAGATCGTCGGTGAACTGCGTTGCCGAGTAGGGGTGATCCGCCGCATTGGCGCTGGAATCGCCATGCCCGCGCGCGTCGTACGACAGGGTGCGGTAGCCCCTGTCAGCCAGCGTCGCGGCAGTGGCGTCCCAGGCATGTCGGGTCTGTCCAAAGCCATGCGCGAACAGTACCGACGGCGCGTGTTCGGCACCCCGCATCGACACCGCGAGCACTGCGTCGCCAGCGTTGACGCTGGACAGGGACGCAGTGGAGGCGAGGCTAGCGGGTGAGATGACCATACTTAATGGTATGGATGCACGATGGCGACTGTCAATACTCAATCGTATGGACGCGACGCCCCCCCGATTTTGAGTAGCACCTCAGTTTGGAGTCCAATTCCCTAACTCGAGGAGATTGGACGTGAAGAAGCGTTTTTCTGAAGAACAGATCATCGGCTTCCTGCGCGAAGCTGATGCCGGTGTGGCGATCAAGGACCTGTGCCGGCGGCATGGCTTCAGCGAGGCTTCCTATTATCTGTGGCGCAGCAAGTTCGGCGGGATGAGCGTGCCCGATGCCAAGCGGCTCAAGGACCTTGAGTCCGAGAACGCGCGGCTGAAGAAGTTGCTGGCCGAGCAGCTGTTCGAGAACGACCTGATCAAGGATGCACTGCGAAAAAAGTGGTGAGCGCACCGGCGCGTCGCATGCTGGTGCGCGAGTGGATCGGGCGTGGTGCCAGCGAGCGTCGTGCGTTGGCAGTGATCGGCATGAGCGCCAGTGCGCTGCGATATTGCCCGAGCGAAGATCGCAACGTCGAACTGCGCGAACGCATCTGTGCGTTGGCGCATCGCCATCGCCGTTATGGTGTGGGGATGATCTATCTCAAATTACGACAGGAAGGACGCATCGTGAACTACAAGCGTGTGGAGCGGTTGTACCGCGAGCAGCAGCTGCAGGTCCGGCGCCGCAAGCGCAAAAAGGTGCTGATAGGAGAGCGTCAGCCGCTGCTGCGGCCATCGCAGGCCAATCAGGTGTGGTCGATGGATTTCGTGTTCGACCGCAGCGCCGAAGGCCGAGTGATCAAGTGTCTGGTGATCGTGGACGATGCAACCCACGAAGCGATCGCCATCGAGGTGGAGCGCGCAATCTCGGGCCATGGCGTGACACGCGTGCTGGATCGGCTGGCGCACAGTCGCGGCTTGCCACAGGTGATCCGCACAGATAACGGCAAGGAGTTTTGCGGCAAAGCGATGGTGGCCTGGGCACATGCGCGTGGCGTGCAGTTACGGCTGATCCAGCCTGGCAAGCCAAACCAGAACGCCTACGTCGAATCGTTCAATGGCCGGCTGCGCGACGAATGCCTCAACGAGCACTGGTTCCCAACCCTGCTGCATGCGCGTACCGAGATCGAACGCTGGCGACGCGAATACAACGAGGAGCGACCCAAGAAGGCCATTGGCGGCATGACGCCATCTGCGTATGCCCAACAGCTGGCCAACACCGATATCATCAACTCCGGACTCTAAACCCGGCCGCTACTCAGAGCGGGGGGACGTCGAACGGTTAAGCCACTGAATCATGGCGCTGATATGTCAATTTCGTGATGCATACTGCAACTGACACAAGCGTATGGTTAAATCGCGGCATGAACGACACCATCGACTCCAGCCTCACCACGCCCCGCGCCAGCTCCGGTCGCGGCAATCGCCTCAGCGCGGACGATTGGGCACAGGCCGCGCTCGATCTGATCGCCGAACAAGGGGTGGGCGCGGTTGCAGTCGAGCCGCTGGCGCGCCGGCTCGGCGTCACCAAAGGCAGCTTCTACTGGCACTTCCCCTCGCGCGACGCTCTGCTGCAGGCGGCCCTTGAGCGCTGGGAAATCTTCGAGCAAAAAGAAGTGTTCGGCAGCCTGGAAGACGTGCCTGACCCCAGCGCTCGCCTGCGCGCGTTGTTTCAGCTGGTTGCCCACGAAGTCAAACCGCACGTCATCTATAGCGAACTGCTCAAGGCACTCGATCACCCGGCCGTGCGCCCGGTCATCGACCGCGTTTCGCAACGTCGCCTCGATTACCTGATCGCCTCGTTCCGCCAAGCCGGCCTGACCCGCACCGACGCCCAGCACCGCGCTCGCCTGGCCTACGCCGCCTATGTCGGCTTCCTGCAACTCTCGCTGCAATTGCAACAGCCCAAGCCGGCCCGGGAAGATTTCGAAGCCTACGTCGAGCATGTGATCCAGACGTTGATTCCGGGGTGAGCTAAAAGAGTCGGGTACTGAGCCCCATATCTCGGTAGCGCTCAGACATAAATAGCGTTGAAGCTCAGACACGATTACGGCCCCATTTGGGGCCGTAATCAATTGCACAACTGTTTAACGATCAGAAGCGCTGACGGTACTGCATGTACATGTAACGGCCAGGCAAATCGTACTGCGGATCGAAACGGTTGGCCGAGGTGCTGTATGCAACCGGCGGATCCTTGTCGAATGCATTGTTCAAGCCAACAGACACCGTCGCATTCCAGGGAGTGTTATAGCGAACCTGGATGTCGTGGTACGTCGTCGCGCCGATGTGATTGCGCGGCGATGCCCCGTCAGCCGTCACGCGGTTCGGGTCAGAGCAGTAAGCCTGCGCCAATGCGGCCGACAACGGGCAAGCTTCGGCCATGCCAGACTTGTAGCGCAGACCCCAGTTGATACCGAAATCGCCAAGCGACCAGTCGACATACAGGTTGGAGCGGATGCGCCAGTACGGGTCCTGGTTCAAGTAACGCCCCTGAAACTGCTCCGGTTCCGAATCGGCAGTTGCCTTGGTTTCCCAGCTGGAGAGGTATGTGGAATCCCAGCTGATGGTGAACTGGCCGAACGCCGTTTCCGGCAGACGGTAGTTGATAGCCAGGTCCCAACCCTCCACCTTGTACGACGCCAGGTTCAGCAGCGGCATATTGATGTTAGTGACGGTGTAAGCGCCATCGGAATAGTTCGGGTCGCGTGTAACCAGGGCGCAGTACTCAGCCTGCTCGCCCGCGCTTCCGCCGTAGCACTTGTCCAGGATGAACTGAGCTTCCGGGCGTGTGATCGCATTTTCGATCTCGATCTGCCACCAATCCAGGCTGACATTCAGGCCTTGCGCAAAACTTGGGCTAAACACCATGCCCAGTGTACGGCTGGTCGACGTTTCAGGCTGCAACTGAGCGTTCGATGTCCAGGTAAAAGGCTCAAGTGTCTGCTTGGCGCCGTTGCCTGCACCCGGCTGCACGAAGTTCGCGGGCACACCTGCGGCTGCACAGTTTCGCGCTACAACAGAGTTGCTCAGCTGGCCGGATTGGCTCGAGCAAGGATCCGCATACGTTTCGAACGAATCGGTATTGCCTGCGAACAGATTATTGATGCTCGGAGCGCGGAAGCCTTCGCTGTAGTTGCCGCGAATCATCAAATCCTGGATCGGCTTCCAACGGAAGCCGAACTTGTTGTTTACGGTATTGCCGAAATTGCTGTAGTCCGAGTAACGGGTTGCCAAGCTGAAGTCCAGCAATTGAGCGCCGGGCAGATCGGCCAAGACCGGTACTGACAGTTCCAGGAAGAACTCATTCAGGTTGTACGAGCCTGCGGTCGGGCGTGCGCCGTTGCCGGTGCTTAAACCTGCTGCAATGAATGCATCGGGATCGAACTGACCAGTTTCCTTACGGTATTCATAGCCGGCAGCAAAGGCCAGCGGGCCAGCTGGCAGGTCGACGATATCGCCACTGAGGTTCGCGGTGTAGCCCTTGGACTCAACCGAGGACGAATCATGTGCAGTGAAGCTGGTGTAATCCAGCGCCGCTTGGCTGATGGAGCCGCGCGGTCCTAGTGGATTGACCGGGACGCAACCTGGGATCACATCGCCACCAGGAGCAGAAACGCAAACCGGCACGCCGCCGCGCAGTTCCGAAGGGCCATAAGCGTTATTGAGGTTAGCGAGATTGAACAAGCCGTAGGTCAGAACGTTTTCATCGGACTTGTCGTAGCGGTAGCCAACATCCCAATCGAAGTTGCGTCCAGCAAATTCAAAGAAGCCTTCCAGGCCGCCATAGAAGTGCCAATTTTTTACGTTCTGATTGAACGAGCGGCCACCGGTCTCAATGAAGCGACGGTTGACGCTGGTCAGGTCCTGGCCAAACGGGTTGTAAAGGCTATCTGCGCTGAGCGTCAGGCCGGTGACCGGCATTGCGGCCAGCAACTGCTCGGACTTGCGCTCGTTGTACATTGCCTCGGTGCGGAACGTCACGTTGTCAGTGAAGTTGAAGCTACCTTGGGTAAAGAGCGAGGTACGTTCCTGCGGAGTCAGCAGGTAGTTGTCCGGTGCCGTGTTGTAGCCATGGACATTGGCGACGTACGGCGTTTCGACGCCGTTGATAAGGATGCGGCGCGAGCCATTGCGAATGTACGAACCCGGGAAACCCGTGCCGCTCTGGCCGCTGAAGAACGGAGGGCCGCCCGCAGAGATCTGGCGATCACCAGCCATTACGGAATCTTCTTTCACGTAAGAAGCGCCGACCATCAACGTTGCACGGTCAGTGGTGGTGCCGATTGTGAAATCGTAAGCCTGACGCTGGCCGTCGCCCTGACTGTATTGCCCAACATTAACACCGGCTTCGGCGCCGTCGAAGTTCTTGCGGGTAATGATATTGACTACACCGGCAATGGCATCCGAACCGTAAATCGTCGACGCGCCATCCTTCAGGATGTCGATGCGCTCGACCATTGCGGTCGGGATGGTGTTGAGGTCCACGCTGCCGTCCAGGCCGGTCGTCCAACGACGACCATTCACCAGCACCAGAGTGCGGGCACTGCCCAGGTTACGCAGTGCAATGCCGGAGCTGCCGTCGCCGCCGTTATTGAATGTGCGATTCAAAGCCGCGCCATTGGCCGCGACGCGTTGCAGCACATCTGCCACGGAGGTGACGCCCTGCTTATCGATGTCCTGGCGAGTCAGCGTCAGAACGGGCTGCGACGTTTCCACGTCCGCGCTCTTAATGCGCGAACCCGTCACTTCGATCTTGTCGAGGTTGGTGGTGCCGGCTTCCTGGGCGATGGCGGTGCCGGTACCGCCCACACCCACGACGAGCGCGAGGACAACTGCATCGCGCAGCTTGTTGGACTTGCAATTCATTAGCTCTCTCTCCAAGTGATCTTGGGTACTGCCAAGGGTTGTTTGCCTGCCGGGGGTTCCGAAAAAAGCGGATCCAAAACGTCAGGGTGAACCGATGGTATATGCGTTGCGAGAGAAATTAAAGTCCCGTTAACGAAAAAGAAGAAGGTTGTGAAAGTGGCAGCCGGGCGCGTGATCCGCAACGAAAAACGCCACCGGCTGCGGGCCGATGGCGTTATGAGAATTGCTATGGAATCAGTGGGTTACAGGTCCTGCTCGTATCTGACGTACGGAACCGTACCGTCGCTGTTGCTCTCGTTACTCGGTGCGAACGGGTTCTTGCCGCGGGAAATGACGTTCTCGGCGCCAACGGTGAGTTGGCCGCTCCAGGGGGTGCGCCACGTCAGGCCCAGGCCCAGGCCTTCCCACTTTTCGGGCTGGCCCGGGACATCGACGACGCGACCAATGACATTTGCGCTAAAGGCACCGTAGCCGCCGCCAACGCTCAGGGTCTTGCTGTCCCACTGGTCGGCAATGGCCGGGGACACGTCGGCCAGCGGGACCAGGCGTGCGCGAGCATACGTGCCGCCGATCGAAACAAAGCCTTCGCGGCCGATGTTCTTCTGCCCGAAGACGGTTAGGTCGTTTTGCTCGACACGCGTCAGCGGGGCCTTGCCTGCACCGATCAGCCAGGCGGGCAGGGTGTCGCGGCCAGTGCCGGCAGTGACGCCCACCCGGCCAGTGCCGCGATTGAAGCCCAGCGTGCCGGACACGCGGCGCGAGGCAGCCGCGCTGTCTTCTTCGTCATCGCCGATGCCTGCGAGCAGGCAATGGCTGGCAAGACCGCTGATGTTGGTGCCGCGGCTGCTGTTGCAGAGCAGGCCAAGCGAGTCGCCGGAGCTCAGGCCAAACGCCGCATCGAGCGAGTTGCGGCCGAAATGCCAGCGTGCACCGGCTTTCTGCTCGCCGGTCGGCTCCAGGTACAGAAAGGCTTCCACCTTGCCGCTGCCCTTGTTCCACACCGGCAGGATCGTGCTTTCGCGCAACTGTTGCGCCGACTGCGCATGCACGCCAGTGGCCGCCGCGAGGGCAACCATCAAAGCTAGCGGGAGGCGCAGGAGGTATCGCATACCAGAGGTCAGACCCAGGGGCAGTTGTTAAGTTCCCGAGAGCGGGCAAGTAGGATGCTAGGGTGTTTATGATTATTTAACAAGTGGTCGCGTGCCCCCGGAACGCAACCGTCATCCTATCTATTGCAGCCTTTCCGGCGCTTCCTGCGAGGGCTGCGCCTCGTTGAAAAGTACGTCCAGCGCGGTCAACGGAAAGTGATACTCACGACCGCAGAATTCGCAGCGCACCTCGACTTCGCCAGTGGCCTCGGCGGCCGCACGCGCCTCCTCTTCGCCCAGCGATTGCAGCATCGAGGCAACCCGCTCGCGCGAACAGGAGCAGCCGAAGCTGAGTGGCTTGCTGCCGAGCAACTGCGGCGCTTCTTCGTGGAACAGGCGATGCAGCAGGTCCTGGCCGGCGACCGAGAGCAGCTCCGGTGCGCCCAGGGTGTCGAACAGGGCCCCGATGCGGGTCCAGCCATCGTTATCGCCTTCATCGCCGGGGAGCTTCTGCAGCAGCAGGCCGGCGGCCTGATCCGGGCCAGCGGCCAGCAGCAAGCGCGTCGGCAACTGTTCGGACTGCTGGAAATAGGTTTCGAAGGCTTCGGCCAGATCCGGTGCCTGCATGCCGACCAGACTCTGGTAGCGCTGCGGCTCGCGCGGGTCCAGGCCGGGGTTCTCGATGGTGATCGCCAGCAGCGCGGCCTCGCCCAGTTCGCGCAGGTCGGTCGGCGCATCCGCACCCTCGGCCAGCTGCACGATGCCGCGCAAGGTGCCGGCGGCGGTGCATTCGGCAAACAGGGTGCGCAAGGTGTCGTTGCCACGCAGTTGCACCGACAGGCGCCCGTCGACCTTGGTGTGGCCGGTGAACAGTGCAGCGGCCACCGCAGCTTCGCCGAGCAGTTGGCGCGCGGCGGGCGGGTAGGCGGCGGCACCCTGGATGTCGTGCCAGGCCTTGGTCAGGCGCACATGGACGCCGCGCACGCCGGCGGCGGGCAGCAGGAAACGGGAAAGCTGATCGTGATCGGTCATGGAAACATCGGGCGTAAGGGACGCGGGTTGCCGGATAATGCGGCAGGCATCGGGATTGAAGGTCGTAGCGAACAATGGGGACGGATGCATGGGATGGCAAGCAGGCGGCGCCACCGCGGCGCGCGCGGCGCTGGTTGCGCTGGCTGATGGCGGCACCGCTGCTGTTTGCAGCGGCGAGCGTGCTGCAGGTGCTGATCTTGCGGGTGGTCGATCCGCCGATCAGCAGCATGATGGTGGGGCGTTACCTGGAAGCCTGGGGCGAGGGCGACTGGCGTTTTTCTCTGCATCAGCAGTGGCGTGATTACGACAAGATCGCCGCAAGCCTGCCGATTTCGGTGGTGGCTGCGGAGGATCAGCAGTTTCCGATGCACCACGGTTTTGACTTGCAGGCGATCGAGAAGGCGCGCGATCACAATGCCCGCGGTGGACGCGTGCGCGGCGCCAGCACCATCAGTCAGCAGGTCGCCAAGAATGTGTTCCTGTGGCAGGGCCGCAGCTGGGTGCGCAAGGGTCTGGAAGCCTGGTACACGGTGTTGATCGAGCTGTTCTGGCCGAAGCAACGCATCCTGGAGATGTATCTCAACGTGGCCGAGTTCGGCGACGGGGTGTATGGCGCGCAGGCGGCTGCACAGCAGTTCTGGAGCAAGGATGCGGCAGGCTTGTCGCCAAGCGAATCGGCACGCCTGGCAGCGGTGTTGCCATCGCCACGGCGCTATGACGCGCGTCGTCCTGGTGCATTCGTGCAGCGACGTGCGACGTGGATCCAGCGGCAGGCGCGCCAGTTGGGCGGCCCTGCCTATCTGCAGGGGCCATCACGGTGAGCACGATCGAGACTGCGCAACTGCCGCCGGCACCCGAACGCCTGACGGTGCTCATCGCGGCCTTCAATGAAGAAACCAGCATTCCGCTGCTGCATCCGCGCCTGTGCGCGGTGTTGGCGCAGCTGCCCGGACTTCAGACGCACGTGCTGTATGTCGACGACGGCAGCACCGATGGCACCTGGGAGGTGTTGCATGCGCTGACCGAAGCGGATGCGCAGGTGAGTGCGGTGCGGTTGTCGCGCAATTTCGGCAAGGAAGTGGCGATTTCTGCCGGACTGGACCACGTGCTCCCGGGTGCGGTGGTGTTGCTCGATGCCGATGGCCAGGATCCGCCGGAGCTGATCCCGGAATTCGTTGCGCTATGGCGTGGCGGCTACGACAACATCTTCGGTACGCGGGTCATTCGCGAGGGCGAGAGTTGGCTCAAGCGTAGCGCTGCGCACGCGTTTTATCGGGTGATCCGGCGCTTGTCGCGTACCCCGATTCCTGCCGATACCGGCGATTTCCGCTTGCTGTCGCCGCGTGTCGTGCAAGCCTTGCAGCAGCTGCGCGAGCGCCACCGTTTCATGAAGGGGCTCTTCGGCTGGGTCGGGTTTCGCCAGGTAGCGCTGCCGTATCGGCGTGAGCCGCGTCTGTCTGGGCACAGCAAGTTCACGGTATGGCGGCTGTGGAATTTCGCGCTCGATGGCATTACCAGTTTTTCCACGGTGCCGCTGCGCGCGGCAACATATCTGGGCCTGCTGACCGCGGTGCTGGCGTTCCTGTTCGGCGCGTGGGTCGTCATCAAGGCTGCGCTGATGGGCGACCCAGTGGCCGGGTGGCCGACGCTGATGTCGGTGATCCTGTTTCTGGGGGGCGTTCAGCTGATTGCCCTGGGCCTGATTGGCGAATACCTGGGCCGCCTGTACGACGAGGCCAAGCAGCGCCCGCTGTATCTGGTCGATACCCACCGCGGCGCGGTGGGAGTAGTCTGCGATCACCAGACCAAGCGCGGAGCGGGCCATGCAGACCGTACGACAGCTGTTGGGGACCAAGCAGGTTGAGGTATTTGCGGTTGCCGCCGATGCCGCGGTGATCGAGGCGATTCGCCTGATGGCCGAGAAGGCCATCGGCGCAGTCCTGGTGATGGAAGGGGCGCGCTTGGTCGGTATCGTTTCCGAGCGCGATTACGCACGCAAGGTGGTACTGCGCGATCGCGCGTCTTCCACGACCAGCGTCGCCGAGATCATGAGCGCCGAGGTGGTGACAGTGACGCCGTCGGACACGGTGGAGCGCTGCATGCAACTCATGACCGACGGACGCTTTCGCCATCTGCCGGTGGTCGAAAACGGCCGCGTGCAAGGCGTGATTTCGATCGGCGACCTGGTCAAGGCGGTGATCGAAGCGCAGCGGCAGGATATCGACCAGCTGCAGCGTTACATCGCCAGCTGACGCGGCGTTGCCTTACTGCGCGTACTTGCCGCCGCAATCGCTGTCCTTGCCAGGGCCTGGTTCGAAGGTCGCAAGCAGGGCCGCCGGCGGTGCGATGCTGCCGAGCGCGACCGCGATCGCGCCGCGCACGCCTAGCGCCTTGAAGTCGGGGCGGAAGCTTGGGTCCTTGAAGGTGCCGCCGATCCGCAGCGGCGAGCGCAGGCTGAGGATGCTGCGATCTTTCGGGCGCGGGCGCAGCAGCAGATCGAGCGTTTCGTTCTTGAGGCTGATGTTGCCTTCGCCGACGATGATGGTGTCGGTGCTATCGAAGGCCAGTGCCCGCGACTGCATCAGCCCGTCCTGCACGCCGAAGTCGCCGAAGATGCAGCGCACGGGGATCTGCCGGTCCTTGGTGAGCAGGTATTTCAGCGATTCTGCGATGTCCAGGCCAGCCAGCTCCATGATCAGGTTGCCGACATGGCCGCGGCCCATGCCGACGCCGATGCTGCCATCGGCGCTGCCGAGCATCGCGGCGATGGAGTTGCCGCGGCCACGCAGATCCAGCTCGCCGCCGATCGCACCCGAGGCCTGCTTGGCGAGCGCGGCATCGGGAAACAGCTGATCCAGACGAATGCCGCGAATGCTGGCCTTCAGTTGGGTGGTGATGACTGCATTGCGCGCATCCATGCCGATGGTGGAGCGGATGTCGCCGCCGGCAACGCCGAAGTTCAATGGGTCCAACCGCAGCAAGCCGTCTTTCAAAGTCAGCGCGGCATCCATGTCGTCCAGTGGCCAGGACGGCGCGTTGATGCGCTGCGCACGCCAACGGACCTGGGCATCCATCGCACGTAACTTGGACAAGTCGTAAGGCGTTGCCGGTAGAACGCGAGGGCTGGCGGCAAGCTGCGCGGCCTGCCTTTTCTGCTCGGCGTTTGCCGATTCGTTGGTTCCGGTCTTTGGGGGCGCGCCGACGAACCCGGCCAGATCGTCGAAATCCAGCCGCTTGGACGCCAGGTCTGCGCGCAGGAACGGGCGCTTGTTGCGCAGGTCGATCTCTGCAGTGCCGGAAAGATCGCTGTCACCGGCAGTGCCGGTGAACTTTTCATAGCGCCAGACATCGCCGTCGCGGCGCAGGCGGCCGTCCAGCTTGTAAGGCGGCGTGGAGGGCATCGCGACGCCGATCAGCGGGTACAGGTCTTCCATATCCTGCCCGCTGAGCGCCATCTGCAGGTCGAACACCCGGAACTGAAACGGATTGGTCAAGGTGCCGCGCACGTGCGTCCGCGTGGCGCCGGCGCTGCCGCGCAGATCGATGCGGAAGGGGTGTTCGGTCTGGCTCAATTCCAGTGGCGAGGCGGTATTGCCCTTGAGCGAGAACGGGTAGCCTTTCCAGCGACCCTTGCCATCGATGCCGATCGGCGCAGCGCGCTGGTCGCTGCTGGGCGGCGCCAGGCTGTTGATCGCCACATCCACGTCCGAGCGGCTGGCATCGTCGATATATTGCAGCCGCCCGTTGTTCACCAACAGGCGGCCCAGGCGCGGCATGCTGCCGTCGCCATCGCTCTGGTCGAAGACCCAGTTACCCGGATGGCTGTCGTTGCCGGCTTCCAGCAACAGGGTGGGGTGCTCCAGCCGGATCTCCGGCAGCCGCAGACTGCCGCGCAGCAATGGCCAGAATTCGACATCGATCTCGGCCGCGTTCATTTCTGCCATCGCGCCGCGCTTGGACCAAGGCGCATTGCCCAAGCTCAATCGCTCGCCGCGCACCGTGGTGATACGGCCCAGATCGACATCCAGATTGCCCAGATGAAATTCGCGCCCGGTCTTCGCGCTGACCGCGCGTTCGACCGGCCCGCGTAACCAGTTCCAGTCGAACAGCAGGACGAAGATCGCTATGAGGACAGCAACGATGCCGAGCCCGATCCACCAGCGGCGACGGCGCGAGACGCGGGCGGGCGAATGAGCGGGAGAGGAGGGCACGTTGTTCACGTGCGCAATGGTTGGCGATGGCTCGTGCACGGCGCGCGAACGCGCTGTCGGTCACAGATCACATCACCTGCGCGGTCACCGCAACGAAGTGGCAAGCGCTACCGGCGAGCACGAACAGATGCCAGATGGCATGGAAGTAACGCTGGGTGTCGCGCTGATAGAAATACGTGCCCAAGGTGTAGAAGAGCCCGCCAGCCAGCAGCCAGCACAGCGACCAGGTGTCGACAGAGCGCAGCAGCGGCTCGATGGCCACGATGATCAGCCAGCCCATCGCCAGATACAGCACCGTCGAGAGCAATCGAAAGCGACCGGTAAAAAACAGTTTGAAGATCACCCCGGCGGCGGCGATCGTCCAGATGGCGGCGAATAATCCCCAGCCCCAGGGGCCGCGCAGATTGATCAACGTAAACGGTGTGTAGGTGCCGGCGATCAGCAGATAGATCGCGCAATGATCGAGCACCTGCAGGCGCGCCTTGGCGCCCGGATGCGGAATGGCATGGAACAGCGTGGAGGCGACGTAGAGCAATACCAGCGTGGCACTGAACACGATGGCAGTGGCCAGTTGCCAGCCATCGCCATAGATGGCGGCCAGCGTGATCAGCACCGAACCACCAGCCAGTGCGGCAACCGCACCCAGGCCGTGCGTGACGGCACTGGCGATTTCGTCGCGCAGGTCGGTCGAGGGGGAGGCGTCTGCGTTCATGCCAAAAAGGTACCGCAATTGCGAGCAATTCGCATCGCCAGCGGTACCGCACGCTTGCCGCAGGTCATGTGCAGGTCAATCGATCGCCTTGACATGCGCATGTTCGCGGGTGGCCGAAAAGCGCACATCCGGCGCGCGTTCCTGTGCCAGCTGCAGATTCACGCGAGTCGGTGCCAGGTACACCAGCTGGCCGGCCGCGTCGATGCCCAGGTTGCCGGCATTTTTTTCGCGAAATTCTTCCAGCTTCTTGGGATTGTCGCAGTGCACCCAGCGTGCAGTGGTGACGCTCACCGGCTCGAAGATCGCATCCACGCCGTATTCGTCCTTGAGCCGGTACGCGACCACATCGAACTGCAGTACACCGACCGCGCCCAGGATCAGGTCGTTGCTCATCAACGGGCGGAAGAATTGCGTGGCGCCTTCTTCGGACAGCTGCGCCAGGCCCTTCTGCAATTGCTTGAGCTTGAGCGGATCGCGCAGGCGCGCGCGGCGGAACAGTTCCGGCGCGAAGTTGGGAATGCCGGTGAACGACAGCGATTCGCCTTCGGTAAAGGTGTCGCCGATGGAAATGGTGCCGTGGTTATGGATGCCGATGACATCGCCCGGCCACGCTTCTGCGGCGATCTCGCGATCGGACGCCATGAAGGTCAGTGCATTGGCCAATTTGACGTCCTTGCCGCTGCGCACATGCAGCGTCTTCATGCCGGCAGTGAACTTGCCAGAGCACACGCGCATGAAGGCCACGCGGTCGCGATGCTGCGGATCCATGTTGGCCTGAATCTTGAACACGAAGCCGCTCAATTTGGCTTCGGTCGGCTCCACGCGGCGGCCGGTGGTTTCGCGCGCCTGCGGCGGCGGTGCGTGTTCGACGAAGAAATCCAGCAACGGTTGCACGCCGAAATTGTTGACGCCCGAACCGAAGAACACCGGGGTCTGCTGGCCGGCGCGGTACGCGTCAAGATCGAACGGGTTGCTGGCACCTTGCACCAGTTCCAGCTCCTCGCGCAGCTCGGCCAGCATCTGCTCGCCGATCTTTTCGACCAGGCCGGGCGCCTCCAGCGAGGGGAAGATGGTGGAATCCTGACGGGTGAAATTGCGCCCCTGTTCGTACAGATGCACTTCGCCGGAGATCAGGTGCACCACGCCCTTGAGGCGCTGGCCCATGCCGATCGGCCAGGTGACCGGTGCGCACTGGATGCCGAGCACGGTTTCCACTTCATCCAGCAGATCGATCGGGTTCTTGCCCTCGCGATCGAGCTTGTTGATGAAGGTCATGATGGGCGTGTCGCGCAGCCGGCAGACTTCCATCAGTTTGATGGTGCGTTCTTCCACGCCCTTGGCCACGTCGATGACCATCAGCGCCGAGTCCACCGCGGTGAGCACGCGGTAGGTATCCTCGCCGAAGTCGGCGTGGCCGGGCGTGTCGAGTAGGTTGACGATCTTGCCCTCGTACGGGAACTGCATCACCGAGGAGGTCACCGAGATGCCGCGCTCTTTTTCCAGCGCCATCCAGTCCGAGGTGGCATGGCGTGCGGCCTTGCGGCCCTTCACCGAGCCGGCCATCTGGATCGCGCCGCCGAACAGCAACAGCTTTTCGGTCAGCGTGGTCTTGCCGGCATCTGGATGGGAAATGATGGCGAAGGTGCGCCGGCGCGCGGCTTCGTTGGAGACTTCGGACATGGGCGGGGCGCGCGCCCGGTCGGACGCCTGCGGAAACTGAGGAAGCCGACGATTATAGCGGCTTCGCTGCGACACGCTTTTGCGGCAGGGGTTGGGCTCGGCGATTTGGGCGGCGGACGTCGGTCAAGCCTGTGGCGGTCAGGGCGCCGGCGAGGGAAACCGCAGCTCGCCCTGCGGGCCGAGCATGCGGAACGGCAACGAGAGCAACTGCATGTCGGCATTGCGCTGGATTGCAAAATGCAGATGCGGCGCGGTGCTGAAGCCGGTATTGCCTGAGGCACCAAGCCGTTCGCCGGTGCGCACCGCCTGGCCAGGTCGCACCGCCACGCCGTCGGGCGCCAAGTGGGCGTACAGGGCCATGCTGCCGTCGGCATGCAGGACGCGCACCAGGTTGCCGCCGCCAGCGGCGGGGTCGCTTGGGGTGCTGTCGAGGACATCGCGCTGCACTTCCATGACCACGCCCTCGCGCGCTGCCAGCACCGGCGTGCCCTGCGGCATGGCGAAGTCCACCGCATACCAGTTGGGCGGATCGGCGTGGCTGAACTGCCCGCCAAAGCCCTGCGCCACCTGCACCGGCACGTTGTGGAATGGCAATTGATAGCGCACAGGCTGCGGGGCGGCCCTCGGATCGCCCGGCACCACCTCGAGCGTGAGGCCGAAACCGCCCAGGGTGCGCTGATTGCTGGCTGGATACAGCCGGGTCACGAGGCGGCGCTCGTGTGCGGCCAACTCGAGCGTCAGCGGTAATTGCGGCACGGCGCGGTAATCCTCGCTGGGCGGTGCGCTCAGGCGTAGTTGCGCAGGCCCGGCCAGTGGATTGGTGACCCAGGCCAGATACACCGGTGCCTGCCATTCCAGTTGCAGCGAGGCGCCAGTGCCTGTGGCTGCCGTCGCGGGTGGTGTGTCAGGTGCCTGGGGCGAGTGGTTTGCAGCGCCGGGCCAATGCCAAGGCTGTTGTGCGGGTGCCGCAGGTGCCCAGGCCGGCAGCAGGACGCATGCCGCGATCAGGGCGGGCAGGGCAGTACGAGACACGTGGTAGGGCACGCCATCGACTCGAGCAAGGGGGCGCAAGTATGCGGCCCAGCATCGACCCGAGTGGTAACGGATGAAAATATATCTTTCCATCCGTATGAAGAGATTGACATCGCAAAATTCCGGTGGCATCTTAGGCTCACCATCGAGACCGGCGGAGGGACAGGCCCTTTGATGCCGGGGCAGCCAGCGGAGCGCGCAAGCGTCCGCGTTTGGTGCCAAATCCTGCGGGGACCTCCGCGTCCGCCGAAAGATGGTTCGAATCGTGCCTTGCGCACGTCGAACGCGAGCTCCGCGAAGCTCGATGGCCGATCCACCTGGATACCGCCATGAGCCTCGTGAACACAGCATCGCCGTCTACCAACGATTTCGTTGACACCCCCGCCAGCAGCGACGACGGCATCACTGCCGTGCGCGGCGAACGCGTCATCGCCCTGCCGATGCGCCATGCCGGCATGCGCGAGCTGCGGCTGCGCTATGAACTGATCGGCGTGGCCAATGCGCCGGTGGTGTTCGTGGCCGGCGGCATTTCCGCGCACCGCCATCTGGCCGCCAGCGACCTGTTCCCCGAAAAGGGCTGGGTGGATGGGCTGGTCGGCGATGGCCGCGCACTGGATCCTGCCGCGCGTCGCCTGCTGGCATTCGACTTTCTCGGTGCCGATGGCAACCTGGACGCGCCGATCGATACCGCCGATCAGGCCGATGCGATTGCCGCCTTGCTGGACGCGCTGGGCATCGGACGCTTGCATGGCTTTGTCGGCTATTCCTACGGTGCGCTGGTGGGATTGCAATTTGCAATTCGCCATGCGGCCCGTGTCGGCACCCTGGTCGCGGTGAGCGGCGCGCACCGCGCGCATCCGTATGCGGCGGCCTGGCGTGCCCTGCAGCGCCGCGCGGTGGCGCTGGGCCAGCTGCAGTGCGCGGAGCAGCATGGCCTGGCGCTGGCGCGTCAGTTCGCCATGCTCAGCTACCGCACGCCGGAAGAATTCAGCGAGCGCTTCGATGCGCCGCCGGAGGTCATCAACGGCCGCGTGCGTGTGGCCGCCGAGGACTATCTGGACGCCGCCGGTGCGCAGTACGTAGCGCGCACGCCGGTGAACGCGTATCTGCGCCTGTCCGAATCGATCGACCTGCATCGCATCGACCCCGCGCAAGTGCGCGTGCCCACCGTGGTGGTGGCGGTGGAGGGCGACCGCCTGGTACCGCTGGCCGACATGGTCAGCCTGGTCGAAGGCCTCGGCCCGCGCGGCAGCCTGCGCGTGTTGCGCTCGCCGTATGGGCACGACGCCTTCCTGAAAGAAATCGATCGCATCGACGCAATCCTCACTACCGCCCTTCGCAGCACCGGAGAAACCGCATGAGCTTTCGTGACCCCACCGACGCCCCCTGTACTGCTGCCACCGCCGCCGTGCGTGCCGGTATCGATCGCGACACCGCCTACGGGGCAGTGACCCCGCCGATCGTGCTGTCGTCGAATTTCTCGTTCGATGGTTTTGGCAACAAGCGCCAGTACGACTACACCCGCAGCGGCAATCCGACCCGCGACCTGTTAGGCGAAGCGCTGGCCGAACTGGAAGGCGGCGCGGGCGGCGTGATCACCTCCACCGGCATGGGCGCGATCAATCTGGTGCTCAACGCGGTGCTGCAACCCGGCGATACGCTGGTGGTGCCGCATGATGCGTACGGCGGCAGCTGGCGCCTGTTCAATGCGTTGGCCAAGAAAGGCCACTTCGCGCTGATCACCGCGGATCTGACCGATCCGCGTTCGCTGGCCGACGCATTGGCGCAGTCGCCCAAGCTGGTGCTGATCGAAACCCCGTCCAACCCGCTGCTGCGCATCACCGATCTGCGCTTTGTCATCGAAGCTGCAAGGAAGGTCGGCGCATTGACGGTGGTGGACAACACCTTCCTGTCGCCGGCGCTGCAGAAGCCGCTGGATTTCGGTGCCGATCTGGTCCTGCACTCCACCACCAAATACATCAACGGCCATAGCGATGTGGTGGGCGGTGCGGTGGTGGCACGCGATGCCCAACTGCATCAGCAACTGGTGTGGTGGGCCAATGCGTTGGGCCTGACCGGCTCGCCGTTCGATGCTTTCCTTACCTTGCGCGGTCTGCGCACGCTGGATGCCCGGCTGCGCGTGCATCAGGAAAACGCCGATGCGATCGCTGCGTTGCTGGACGGGCATGCGGCGGTGAATCGGGTGTATTTCCCGGGGCTGGCCTCGCATCCGGGCCATGCAATGGCCGCGCGTCAGCAGAAGGGCTTCGGGGCGATGATGAGTTTCGAACTGGAAGGCGGCGAAGCGGCCGTGCGTGCGTTCGTCGATGGCTTGCGTTACTTCACCCTGGCCGAATCGTTGGGCGGAGTGGAAAGCCTGATCGCGCATCCTGCCTCGATGACGCACGCGGCAATGACCGCCGAAGCGCGTGCGGCAGCCGGTATTTCCGATGGCTTGCTGCGCCTGTCGATCGGGATCGAATCGGCCGACGATCTGCTGATCGATCTGCGCGCCGGCCTGGCCCGTGCCGAAGCGACCCTGACCACCGCCAGCCGCAAACAGGTCGACGCGTGAGCAATGTCCTGCCCGTTTCGCGCCGCGCTCCGGTCGCAGCAGTGACGCCCACACCGCGCCTGGCCTTGCTGGGGACCGGCACCGTGGGGCGCGCGTTCGTGACGCGCTACACCGCGCTGCAGCAGCGCCAACTGCGCTTGCCGCGCTTCGATTGGCTGGCCAATTCGCGTGTTGCGCAGGATTGTGGCGTCAGCGCCGAGCAGGCCCTGCAGCACGCCAATGCGGCGCCGCGCGGGCAAACGCTCTTGCAGCCCTGGGCAGAAACCACCGCACTGCGTGCCGGCGATGTACTGGTGGATGCGACTGCCAGCGATGTCGTGGCCGATTGGCATGTCGAGTGGTTGCAGCGCGGTGTGCATGTGGTCACCGCCAACAAACTGGGCCAGGGCACCGCGTTGTCGCGTGCGCAGGCGCTGCATGCGGCCCGCCATGCCAGCGGCGCGTATTACGGCGACAGCGCCACTGTGGGCGCCGGGCTACCGGTGTTGAGCAGCGTGCGCGCCTTGGTTGCCGGTGGGGATCGCATTCATTCGATCGAAGGCGTGTTGTCCGGATCGTTGGCGTGGCTGTTTCATCGCTACGACGGCAGTGGCGCGTTTTCCGCCTGCGTGCGCGAAGCGATGGCGGCTGGTTATACCGAGCCGGATCCACGCATCGATCTCTCTGGCGAGGATGTGCGGCGCAAGCTGCTGATCCTGGCGCGTGCCGCGGGGTGGCAACTGGAGGCCGAGCAGGTGCATGTGGAATCGCTGGTGCCTGCCGTCATTGCCAAGGCGCCGCTTGCTGAACTGGATGCGCAGTTGGGCGCGCTGGATGCGGTGGTGGGCGCGCGGTGGCAACAGGCGCGTGCGGCAGGGCGTTGCCTGCGCTTTGTCGGCCGTGTGGACGCGCATGGTGCAAGCGTGGGATTGCGTGAGCTGGCGCTGGACCACCCCCTGGCCGGCGGTGCCGGGACCGACAACCGCGTGGCGATCAGCAGTGACCGCTATCGCGCGCAGCCGCTGCTGATCCAGGGCCCGGGCGCGGGCGCCGAGGTGACTGCAGCGGCGTTGCTGGATGACGTGTTGCGGATCGTGGCCGGCTGATGGCGCGACCGAGCTGACGCCGGTGCGTTGCCGTGCGCCTTGCGGCGCTGCGGTGCGCGCGCGATCGATGCTGCGCGTGCCGACACCCCTGGAGCCTCGAATGTGCGGGTTACAGGCGACCGCTCGTTCGATCTGGGCGTGGTCGCAAGATGATCGGATGCCGGAGATGGATGCGTGATGGATGAAAGTTGGCGCGTGCGTGTTTACAACTGCCGGCACGCCAACTGCCGTGCCGGCGCGATCTGCCCATCGGTGCTGGCTGCAGCCGGTTTCGACCGGCTGCGGTGAAGATGCGAGGGCGACCGACCGTTGCCCTCGCATAGACCCACAGCATTACTGCGCGATCGCCTTCAACAGCGCAGCATTGAAGCGGGCCGGGTCCTGCACCTGTGGCGAATGGCCCAGATCGGCGAACTCGATCAGTTTCGCATTCGGAATCGCGGCTGCCGCGCGCTTGCCCAGCTTGGTGTAATCGCCCACACGTGCCTTGACCTCGGGCGGTGCGGTGTCCTTGCCGATGGCGGTGCGGTCCTTGAGGCCGATGAACAGCGTGGTCGGCACCGCAAGTCTGGGCAGCTCGTAGACCACCGGTTGGTTGAAGACCATGTCGTAGGTCAGCGCCTGATTCCACGCCACGGCCTGCTTGCCCTTGCCCAGCGACATACCGGCCTGCATGCGCGCCCAGCGTTCGAATGCCGGCTTCCATTGACCGGCGTAGTACACATCCATCTGGTACTTCTTGATCCGTTCGAAGCTGGTCTTCAGCTCGTTGTCGTACCACGCATCCACGCTGCGCCAGGGGACGCCTTCGGCCTTCCAGTCTTCCAGCCCGATGGGGTCCACCAGCGCCAGATGCTCGGTGGCTTGCGGGTACATCAGCGCATAGCGAATGGCCAGCATGCCGCCCATCGAATGGCCGACCACCACCGCACGTTCGATGCCGAGCGTCTTCAATAACGCATGCGTATTGTCTGCCAGTTGCGCGAACGAAAACTGATAGGCGGCCGGCTTGCTGGACTTGCAGAAACCGATCTGGTCTGGCGCGATGACGCGGTAGCCGGCCTTGCTTAGCGCGGCGATGCTGTCTTCCCAGGTGGCGGCGCAGAAGTTCTTGCCATGCAACAGCACCGCAGTGTGGCCATTGGGCGTGCCGGTTGGCGCAACATCCAGATAGGCCATTTCCAGCGGCTGCCGTTGCGAGGTGAATGTATAAGTCTTGACTGGATGTGGGTAGTCGAAGCCTTCCAGCCGCGGGCCATAACTGGCTTCCTGCGCCAGGAGCGGACTACTGGCCAGGGCGAGCATGAGGGGGCAAACACGCTTTCGCATCGTGATCTCCATCCAAATCCAGGCCCTGACGGTACAGCGGCGAATGTGGTGGGAACGTACAGCCGGGTGACGGTTGTCGGGCGCTGCAGGCGCGTTGCTGACGATGGCTGGCGACCCGGCTCCGATGCGTGCGCCGACCTCTATTGCCCTCATCCACGCTTCGCGCACCTTCTCCCCCGTGCGGGGAGAAGGGCAGCGCGTTCCCCGCGGCTGGTGCGTCCCCTCATCTGCATTTCGCGCATCTTCTTCCTGCGTGCACGAGAACGGCAATGCAAGGGCATGCATCCGTGGAGCGGGTTTTTTCGTCGCTGCGCGCGCTGGGTTGAGCAGCACTCCGCCTACGATTGGCTCAGCATTCGATGACGTTCACCGCCAGCCCGCCGCGGCTGGTTTCCTTGTACTTGTCCTGCATGTCGCGGCCGGTGTCGCGCATGGTCTTGATGACCTTGTCCAGCGAGACCTTGTGCTTGCCGTCGCCACGCATGGCCATGCGGCTGGCGTTGATGGCCTTCACCGCGCCCATGGCGTTGCGTTCGATGCACGGAATCTGCACCAGCCCGCCGATCGGGTCGCAGGTCAGGCCCAGGTTGTGTTCCATGCCGATTTCCGCGGCGTTTTCGATCTGCCCGGGGTTGCCGCCGAGTGCGGCAACCAGGCCGCCGGCGGCCATCGAGCAGGCCACGCCCACTTCGCCCTGGCAGCCGACTTCGGCACCGGAAATCGAGGCGTTTTCCTTGTAGAGAATGCCGATGGCCGCTGCGGTGAGCAGGAAATCGAAGATGCGTTGTTCAGATGCGCCTGCGCAGAAGCGGTCGAAATAATGCAGCACCGCCGGAATGATGCCGGCCGCGCCGTTGGTCGGCGCGGTGACCACGCGGCCGCCGGCGGCGTTTTCTTCGTTGACGGCCAGTGCGTACAGGTTGACCCAATCCAGCGTGGTCAACGGGTCGCGCATGGCCGCCTCCGGCTTGGAGGACAGTTCGCGGTACAGCGCTGGTGCGCGGCGGGAGACATTCAGGCCGCCCGGTAGCGTGCCTTCTTCGCGGATGCCGCGCGTCACGCAGGACTGCATTGCATTCCACAGTTCGCGCAGGCCCGTACGGATCTCCTCTTCGCTGCGCCAGCTCTTTTCGTTCTCGAACATCAGCGCGGCAATGCTCAGGCCGCTGCGCGCGCACTGCGCCAGCAGTTCGTCGCCGCTGAGGAACGGGTAGGGCAGCGGCGTTTCGTCGGCCACGATGCGGTCGTCTGCGGCGTCGTCCTGATTGACCACGAAGCCGCCGCCGACCGAATAGTAATCGCGTGTGGCGATGACGGCTTCATCGGCATCGTAGGCGGTAAAGCGCATGCCGTTGGTGTGGTACGGCAGCTTCTGCCGCTTGTTCATCGGAAGGTCGCGCTTTTCGTCGAAGACGATGGCGTGCTGGCCCATCAAGGTGATGCGCTTGCTGGTACGAATGCGCTCCAGCGTGGCGGGGATGATGTCCGGGTCGATCAGGTTGGGGCGGTGGCCCTCCAGCCCGAGCAGCACCGCCTTGTCGGTGCCATGGCCGCGGCCGGTCAGGGCGAGCGAGCCGAACACTTCGGCGCGGATGCGCACCACGTCCTGCAGGCGCCCGGCATCGAGCAGCCAGCGATGCACGAAGCGCTCGGCGGCGCGCATCGGCCCCACGGTGTGGGAGGAACTTGGGCCGATACCGATCTTGAACAGGTCGAACGTGCTGACAGCCATGCGTGCCGGAGAGGTGAGCGTAAAGGCAGCTATTCTAGTCGTTTGGCGCTTGCGGCACGGCTGCAGCGCAGCATGAGAGCCCGGCCGATGCCCCTGACCCTGTACCAGCGCGACAATTGCCACCTGTGCGACCAGGCCGTGGAAGTGCTGGCGCAGGCGCGTGCAGGCGATTTCGACAGCGTGTTCATCGACGACGACGCGGCGCTTGAGGTCGTTTACGGCGCGCGCGTGCCGGTGCTGCGCGATGCGCGTGGACGCGAGCTGGATTGGCCGTTCGATCGCGTGCGCTTGCGCGCATGGCTGGACGACGACGTCGCCAAGCGGTAGGAGCGGCACGACAACGCGCCGGCTCCGCAATCTATAGCAGCCGGTGAGCACCGGCTCGCTGTCCCACGCCATGTGGGCACAAAAAAGCGGCGGACCCGACGAGTAGTCCGCCGCTCAGTGGCTGCGTCCGGTTGCAGCCTGTGGCGTTACTTCGCCTTCAACACGACCTTGGTGCTGATCGCGGTTTCGTTGGGAATGGTCTTGGTGTCGGCCCAGTCGCCGCCGCCCACGCCAAAGTCCAGCCGCTTGACGACGGCCTTGCCGGACAGCACCGGCTGCGCGCCGGGCGTCCAGGTAAAGGTCAGCATCACCGGCTTGCTGACACCGCGCAGTTCCAAGGTGCCGTCGGCAGCGTACTGGTTGCCGCCCAGGGCGCGGAACTTGTCGGCGCGGTAGCGCGCAGTGGCGAACTTGGCGACATTGAAGAAATCCGGACCCTGCAGGGTGGAATCGCGATCGTTGTTGCCGCTGACCGCGCTGGCCAGCGGGATACGCACATCGAGCTTGGCCCCGGCAAGATTGGCCGGATCGAAACTCAGCGTGGTGTCGAAGCCGGGGAACTTGCCGGTGAACACTTCACCGTCGTACTTGCTGGCAAATACCAGGCTGGAGCCGGGCGCCTGCACGTAATCGGCGGCCAGCACCGGCGCGGCGGCGAACGTGGCCACCAGCGAGGCCGCGACCAGCATCGGAGAGACAAACAACTTGGACGACATGGGAAATCCTTATGGTTTGGGAGCCAGCCAGCCACGCGGCAACATCCGCGCCAGGGTGGCGTCGCGCTGGAACAGGTGGTGGTAAAACGCAGCGCCGGCATGCGCCAATACCACGGCAATCAGCAACCAGAAACCCCATTCGTGGACGAAGTGCGCAATGGCGCGCAATTGTTCGTCCGGGGGGCTGAGCTTGGGCACATTGAACAGGCCGAACCAGCGAAACGGCCGCAGGCCGCTGGTGGAGTCGTACAACCAGCCCGACAGCGGCATGGCGAAGATCATGGCGTACAGCAGCCAGTGGGTGAACCCGGCGATGCGCTCCTGCCAGCGCGGCGTACCGGCCACCGGCGGCGGTGCGCCGGCGTAGATGCGCCACCCAAGCCGCACGATCACCAAGGCCAGGACAGTCAGCCCCACCGATTTGTGCGCCGTGTACACCCAGAAGTATTTCGGGGTCTTGGGCAGCTCGCCCATGGTCAGGCCGACGATGCCCAGCACCAGGATCAGCAGTGCGATCAACCAGTGCAGGGTCTGGCTCACACCGCCCCAGCGCTCGAGGTTCTTCATGCTCATGTGCCCGATTCCTGGGTGGCGGCGGCGTCCGCAGGCGTGGGTGCGGCTTGCGGCTCGGGGGTCTCGTCGTCGGCGCGCCCTTCGCGCACGGCTTCGGCTTCGATGCGCAACTCCACGCTGTCGCCGATCATCGATTTCCAGGCATCAATCCCGAACTCGGAACGGCTCAGCGTGGCGGTGGCGGAGAAACCGGCCGTACGGCGGAACGGCGGGAGCGGATGGCGCTTGAGCGCGTTGAGGGTGACGTCCAGGGTGACCGGGCGGGTGACCCCGTGCAGGGTCAGGTTACCGCTGACCTTGGCGTGGTTTTCGCCGCTGGCCTCGACGTGCGTGGAGACGAAATGCGCGTCGGGAAAGCGCTCGGCGTCGAGTAGGTTGCGTGCCAGGGTGGCCTGGTTCCACTTGGCATCGCCCAGGTCTGCGCGGTGCAGCGGCACGGTGACATCCAGCCGGGCGGCGGCCCAGTCGTCCGGGTCGAAGACCAAGGTGCCGCTACTTCCGGAAACGGTGCCCAATGCCTTGGAAAAGCCGGCATGTTCCACCGCGAACAACACGCGGGTATGCACCGGATCCAGCGCATACCGCACAGGCGCAGCGGTGGCGGCGAGGCTGGTTGTAACCAGGGCAGAGGACACCAATAGGCGGGCGAGGATTGTCATGGGCGGATTCTAGACATATCCCGGCAACGCGCGCTCGGCTTGCGCTCGCAACGATCCGTTGCGAGCATGCCGGCTGGACGAGGAAAGGATTCCCCCATGCGTGTACTCATCGTGGTGCTGGCCGTGCTGTTGGCGATCTGGCCGTGCGCGGCAAAGATTCCGGAAGTGCCACGCTTTCGGATCGTGGGACCCAGCGAAGGATTGCCTTCGACGATGGTGGTTGCCATCAGCCAGGATCGCGCCGGCTATCTATGGCTTGGAACGCTCGACGGTCTGGTGCGGTACGACGGCGCGGGCTTCAGGACCTGGCGGCACGATCCGGCCGACCCTGAATCGTTGCCCTGCAACGCGGTGCAGGCATTGCATATCGATGCGCTGGACCGGGTCTGGGTGGGCTGCGGCAAGACGCTAAGCGTGCTGGATGCCGGCCGCAGGCGCTTTGTTCACTATCGCGCTGCAGACTATCCATTGCTGAAGGACGGCGAGATCTTCAGCATCGCCGCATTCGATGGCGGCATCTGGGCCGGCACCACCACCGGTGCGCTGGTGCGCATCGGTGCCGACGGAGGGATGTCGTCGGTGAACCTGGGCGGGATCGAAGGCGCGCTGGATCACGCCATGGTCATGAACCTGGCGGTGGACAACCAGCACCGCCTGTGGATCGGCACCAGCAATGGCCTGGCCTATTACGACGGCACGCAACTGCACCGCCAATACGTCGCGGACGAGCCAAACCGGGAAGCGGCCATCTTCGGTTTGCAGTGGGCCGGGGACCGTTTGTGGCTGGGAAGCGAGTCGGGATTGCACGTGCTGCGCGCCGACGGTCGCTGGCAGCCGCTTGCCTGGTCAACGATGTTCGGCAACGGTAATGAGTTCTGGGGCGCAGTCGCGACGCCGGATGGCGAATTCTGGCTGGGCAGCGGACGTGGTCTTTGGCGCACGCGCGGAGAGCGTCCACCGGTGCCCGCCCTGAGCGGGGAGGGGCCGCTGTCGCGTCGTAACGTGATCGGCTTGATGGGGGCGGCCGATGGCGGCCTGTGGGTGCCCATGCATGGCACCGGGCTCGGGTATCTGCCAGCCGACTGGAAACGCAGTGCCGTGCTCAAGCCCGCGGTGCCGATGGGCGATGCGATCTATTGCAACCTGGCGCCTGCCAAGCGCTCAGGGGGCTTATGGCAGGTCGATGCGCAGGGGCGTCTGTTGCGCGTGGATCCGAGCACCGGCGATTCGTTCCAGACAGGCCTGCAGTCGCCGCAGCTCAAAGGGATGGAGTTGGTGTCGGCATTGGAAGATCGCCTGCAACGGGTGTGGCTGGGGAATTTGACCTTTGGCCTTTCGCGGATGGACCTGCGTACCGGTGACTTCGTGCACTGGCCGTCCGATGGGCCCGAGCCGTCATCGGCGTTGTCGGCGCCGGAATGGATCATGGAGCATGGCGACACCGTCTGGATGGCCTTCATCGACATGGTGCAGCAGCGCGATCTACGCACCGGCAAGGTCTTGCAGCGGATGACCCAACAAGACCTGCATGGCCTACGCGCGATCGACATCCAACAACTGGACCAGGGCCCCGACGGACGCGTCTGGGTGGCCGGCGAGGGCGGCATGTTCGCATGGGACGACGCGACAGGCCGCTTCGTGCCGGTGGCAGGGCTTGAGGGGACGCCGATCCAGGCATTCGCCAGCCAGTCTGCGGACACACTTTGGGTATATCGCGCCTCCGGTGCAGAGCAGTGGCAAAAGCGCGCCGCCGGCTGGAAGCGCGTGCGTCAGGTAGGCGAAGCGGATGGACTGAGTGGGTTCGATGCCTCTGCCATGCAGATCGACCCGCGTGGGCGTGTCTGGATTTCCAGTCTGCGCGGGCTTTGGCGGATCGATCCCTCGGTGAATCCGGCACGGGTCCGCAATATCGGCACGCGCGATGGCCTCACCAGTCAGGAGTTCATCCAGCATTGCCTGTTGACTTCGGGCGACACCTTGATCGGGGCAACCAGCGATGGCTCTACCGTGCTGCTGGATACCGCAATGCCGGATGTTGCCCCGTTCGTGCCGGCACTGCAGCTGGAACACGTCAGCGTGCTGCGCAATGGCGCACGCATCGCCTTGCCGATGGACCGCCCGTTCCAGCTGGGCCCGGAGGACCGCCAGCTGCAGATCGTCAGCCGCTTGCTGTCGTACAGCGACCCGCTGTCCAATCGGTATCGCAGCTTCCTGAAAGGCTTCGATACTGACTGGCAGACCATAGGCAACACCGGCATCCGCGAATTCGCCAGCCTGCCTGCCGGCAACTACACGCTTGCGCTGCAGGGCATCGACCCGCTGGGCAATCGCTCGCAGGTACGTTCGCTGCAATTTTCGGTCAGGCCCCCCTGGTGGCGTAGCGAGATCGGGATTGCGGCGATTGGGTTTTCCGGATTGCTGTTGAGCGCCTTGCTGGCCGCCGCATATCGGCGACGTATTCGCATGCGCGCGCAATGGCAGCTGGCGCAACACAAGCGCGAGTTGGCCGAGCAGGCATCGCTGGCCAAAACGCGCTTTCTGGCAACGTTGGGTCACGAGGTGCGCACGCCGATGACCGGTGTGCTGGGCATGAGCGAGTTGCTGCTGCAGACCCCATTGGATGGCCGTCAGCAAGGCTATGCAAGCGCGATCCAGCTGGCCGGCAAGCACCTGCTGCGTCTGGTCAACGATGCACTGGATCTGGCCCGGATCGAAGCGGGCAAATTGCCGCTGGATTACCGCGATTTCGATCTGCGCCAGTTGGTCGGCCAGGTGGTGGAACTGGTGCGCCCGAGTGCCGAGCAGAAGCAGCTGGCCTTCCAGTGCGAGCTCGACGAGGCATTGCCACCGGCATTGCATGGCGATGCCAGTCGCGTGCAGCAGATCCTGCTGAATCTGCTGTTCAATGCGGTCAAGTTCACCGAGCGCGGTAGCGTGCACCTGCGCCTTACCACGTTGCCGCAGTACACCCGGCAGGGTCTGCGCGTGGAAGTGCGCGACACCGGGCCGGGCATGAGCGCCGAGCAGCGCGGACGGCTGTTCCAGCGGTTTGAACAGGCCGAAGGCGCGCTCACGCTGGCACGGCACGGCGGCAGTGGGCTGGGGCTGGCGATCTGCCGCGAACTTGCCGCGGCGATGGGCGGCGCGGTGACGGTCACCAGTGAATTGGGGCAGGGTGCGTGTTTTGTGGTCGAGCTGCCGTTGCACTGGGTGTCCACCTTGCCTGCGGTCACGCTGCCTGCAGTGCGCGCTCCGTCGCTGCGTGAGCAAGCGCCGTTGCAGCTGCTGCTGGTCGAGGACGATGCGACCGTGGCGCAGGTGATCGTGGGCCTGCTGCAGACGCGTGGGCATCACGTCACGCATGTGCTGCATGGTCTTGCCGCGCTGGCAGAGGTGAGCACGCGCAGTTTCGATGCGGGATTGTGCGATCTGGATCTTCCCGGCCTCGATGGTGCGGCGCTGGTGGCGCAGTTGCGCGCGCGCGGTGTGCGCTTCCCGATCGTGGCCGTGACCGCACGTGCCGACACGGATGCCGAACCGCAGGCGATGGCCGCCGGCTGCAATGGCTTTCTGCGCAAACCGGTCACGGGCGATTTGCTGGCGCAGGCCTTGGCGCGGGTGCTTGCCGATGTCGATGATGGCCAGCGCGATCGCGAGGCCGGCGACGCGTAGGTCCAGGTGCAAGCCAGGCGAGGACGCGACAGCAGCCTCGCGCCGGCGCTGTCTTGGTTCCATGGCAGACAGCAAACCGGCAGTGCGTTCGCCACGACCAGTGCCATGCGCAGCAGATACCTGCTGCACTGGCCGGCCAAGCATTTGGTCGCATGCCGGGTCAGTCGCAGCGGGCAGCAGAACGGCAACTCGGCCAGGGAGCCAGCCAGTTCCTGGGACCAAGAACTGCGGCGTAGCGGGTAAAGTGCAGTCCCAACAAGGAGCGCCGGGCGCACACGCGGCGATGGGGACACGGATGACGATGAAGAACGTGCTGTTGTCGGTGCTGGCCGTGCTCTTGCTGTTGAGCGGGCTGGATGCGGCGGCGGTGAATCAGATCGAGACCCCGCGCATGCGCCGCTTCGGTGGTGCCGAAGGCCTGCCTTCGCGCATGGTGCTGGCCTTGGCGCAGGATAGGCAAGGCTATGTCTGGGCGGCGACCAGCGATGGCCTGGCGCGCTATGACGGCATCGGTTTGCAGGTATGGCAGCACGATCCGCATGTCGCCAGTTCGATTCCGGGCAACGAAGTGGAAACGCTGTTCGTCGATGATCGCGACCGGATATGGGTTGGCATCAACGGCTCGCCACCGAGCATGCTGGATGCGGCGCGCTCGGCGTTTACGACATTTCCCGACGTTGGCAGCGCATGCGATGGGCAGGTCTGGGCACTGGCCCAGGCACAAGATGCGATCTGGGTAGGAACCAGCAGTGCCGGGCTGTGCCGGCGCGAAGAAAATGGTCGGGTGACGGCGTTCCGTGCCACACCGGATGCGGCGGATGGACTGCCCAGCAACACCATCATGAGCCTGCTGACCGATGCGCGCGGCCGGCTATGGATCGGCACCGACAGCGGGTTGGTGATGCGCGACGGCGAGCGCTTCGTGCGCATCGCGCCAGACCGACTGAGCACGACGGTTTTCAAGCTCAGCAAGGATGCCGACGGTACGGTGTGGGTCGGGACCAGCAATGGCGTGTACAGGGTGACGCCTGCTGGTGCGCTGGAACGCGCGCCCTGGAGCGGGGCCGATGCCCTGCGTGCCGCGACCGTGGTACACGATGTGCACGGTGGCTACTGGATTGGTGCAGCCGACGGATTTTTCCGGGTGGCGCCGGGAGAAACCGCGCTGCGCCTGATGGAAGGCGATCGCGGCAGCGGCTTCCTCACCGCACATAGCGGCGTGCTCGATGTGATGCAGGACCGGCAGGGCGGGCTATGGCTCGGACTGATTTCGCAGGGCGTGGCGTATTTGCCGCCGGACTGGCGGCGGTTCTCCACCATTTTCCAGACCCAGGGCAAGCCGCTGGAGAGCCTGTATCTGGTCAACGCTGCGGCCGATGGCGACAGCTTTCTGGTGACGACCGGCGAAGGCGTCTACCGGCTCGGCAATGACGGTGAGCTGGTGCCGGTCCTGCATAGCGACGCATTCGGCGGCGGCACCGTGCAGTCGGTGCTGCCGGCCGGCGGCGGCAGTTTGTGGATCGCGCTGCGCGATGGCGTGACGCGCTATACCCCGGAGACCGGCCAGCAGCAGAAGCTCGCAATGCAGATCGGTGTTTCCGCAACGCATCGGGTGGAACTGATGACACCCGGCATCGATGGCGAATTCTGGGTTTCGATCGTGGAAGGTGGCGTACAGCGACGTGCCGCGGATGGACGGCTGCTGGCCACGTTCCGCTTCGGCACCGATCTCAGTGAAGTCGGCGGCATGGTGCAGCAACTGACGGTGCGGCCGGATGGCACCGCCTGGGTCGCAGCCGGGGATGGTGTGTGGGTCTGGCAGGGCGAACGCTTTCGCGCAGTGATCGAGGACGCCAATCATGAAGTCTATGCGCTGGCCTTCGTGTCGCCGCGCGAGTTCTGGGTTGGGCGTTCCGGTGCGCTGGAACGTTACGGCTGGGACGGGCGGCAGGCGCGCCTGCTGGAGCGGGTCGGGCACGAACACGGCCTGCCTCCTACCGAGATACGCGGCCTGGCGCTGGGCGGCGACGACACGGTCTGGGCCACCACCTCGCGGGGCCTGTTCGCTTACAAGCGCGGCCAGCCGCAGGTCCGCCGGTTCGGTCCACGCGACGGCCTGCCAGATAGCGAGTTTTCGATGCGTCCGCCGGCGATTGGTCCTAACGGCCAGGTGCTGGCGCTGACGACCAGCGGCATCGTGTTGTTCGATCCGTCGCGGCCATTTGCGCCTGCGCCGCTGGCCCGCCTGGTGATCGAATCGGTGCAGGTGCGGCGCAACGATGCCGAGCGCCCGCAGACGGTTGCCCACAACGCGCCGGTGATCCTGCAGGCGCGCGATCGCGATCTGCGCATCAGCGCACGGCTGTTGTCGTTTGTCGATCCGGCCTCCGCGCATTACCGCTACCGTGTCAATGGCTACGACGAACGCTGGGTGGAGCAGGGTGCCAGCGGCGAGCGCGTGATCTCGCGATTGCCGCCTGGCGACTACCGCATCGAGGTCCAGGCGCGTGCCGGCGATGGCGATTGGGTCGCTGCGCCGGTGTTGCAACTGGAGGTGCGGCCGCCGTGGTGGTTGAGCACGGCCGCGCAATTGGCGGCGGCAGCGCTCTGCATGCTGCTGCTGTACTTAAGTGTTTGGGCCTGGCGAAAGCGCGTGCGGCGGCAGCAGGAGTGGGTGCTGACACAGCAGCGGCAACAGCTGGCCGAGCAGGCATCGATCGCCAAATCGCATTTCCTGGCGACGCTTGGCCACGAAGTGCGTACACCCATGACTGGCGTGCTGGGCATGAGCGAGTTGCTGCTGGCCACGCCGCTGAATGCCAAGCAGCGCGGGTATGTCGATGCGATCCGCAAGGCCGGCACGCATCTGCTGCGCTTGGTCAACGATGCACTGGATCTGGCACGCATCGAGGCCGGCAAACTGGAGCTGGTACAGCAGCCCTTCGATCCCGCGCAGCTCACCCAGGAACTGGCTGATTTCATGCATCCCATCGCTGACGCGCGCGGCCTGCGCTTGGAGTACCGCAATCAGCTTCCCACGGATGTGGTGGTCGTGGGCGATGCAACGCGGGTGCGTCAGATCCTGATCAACCTGCTGGGCAATGCGATCAAGTTTGCCGAACGCGGCGAGGTGTCGCTCACCGTCAGCCAGCACGGCGATGCCCTGCGCTTCAAGGTGCGCGATACGGGTCCTGGCATCGGGTCGGAACAGCAGAAGCGACTGTTCCAGCGCTTCGAACAAGGCGAGGGTGCGCGCACCAGTTCGCGCTACGGCGGCAGCGGGCTTGGGCTGGCGATCTGCCAGGAACTCACCGTGGCGATGAAGGGCCGAATCCGCGTGCGCAGCCGGCTTGGCGTCGGCACCCAGTTCACCGTGGATCTGCCCTTGCCGATCGACCGCTCCGGCACACGTATCGCCACCGGCCAGGTGCAGGCGCCTGCAGGCGAGCCGCTGCGCATCCTGCTGGTGGAAGACGACCCGACCGTGGCGGAGGTAATCAGCGGCTTGTTGACCAATCGAGGTCACCGCGTGGTGCATGCCGCGCATGGGCTGGCTGCATTGTCGGAAACGGTGGATGGCGGGTTCGACATCGCGCTGCTGGATCTGGATCTCCCCGGGCTGGACGGCTTTGCCCTGGCATCGCAGCTGCGCCAACTTGGCCATCGCTTCCCGCTGCTGGCAGTCACGGCACGCGCTGACAGCGCCGCGCAGACCCAGGCCAAGGCCGCAGGTTTCGACGGATTCCTGCGCAAACCGGTCACTGCCGATCTGCTGGTGGAAGCGATGACGGCTGCGCGCGCAGCCGCCGGCATGCAGGCCACGACCTAGCGTGGGTGCACGGCCCCGATGCGTTGACGATGCCGGTGCTCATCGGGCATCGCATCGCGTAAAGACGGCCGTACGATGCCTGCCTGCTGTAACGATCACCGTTGGCGCGCTTCTGTGTGTTGCCAGCATCAGGCAAGGTCCGCACTATGCGTGCAAAGGACACGCGAGCGCATGCTGCTACCACCACAACACCCCAGTCGTCGCATGCCGCTGAAAGCCTTGATGACGCGGGCTCTATTACTGCTTTGCCTGGCCGTCGTGTCAGGCTGGCCGAGTCTTACGCTGGCCGGCGTGCCGGTACTGCCGCAGCCGCGGCAGCTGACCGTGGCCGACGGGCTGCCATCCAACGTGGTGTACGGCTTCGATGAGGATGCCAATGGATATTTGTGGCTGGCCAGCAGCGATGGGTTAGCGCGTTACGACGGGCGAAACTTCCGTATCTGGCGCATCGAAGACGGTTTGCGCGACAACCAGATCTGGGCGGTTCACGTCGACAAGCGCAACCGGGTCTGGATCGGGACCGGCATGGCAGGCCTTGCGATGCTGGACCCCGCACGCCATCAATTCACTTTCTATGATGGTGCGCGCTATCCGGAACTTCGCGGCGCTGCGATCTGGAACATCAAGTCCACCGACGACGGCAGCATATGGTTCGGCACTGAAATGAGTGGGCTATACCGGCTGCGGCCGGATGGTTCGCTGGAGCATTTCGCACATCGTGCCGACGATCCGCGCAGCTTGCCCGACAACGCGATCTATCGGCTCGATGTCGATACCCGCGGCACACTATGGATCGGGACCGCCGATGGTGCTGCGCATTGGACGGGTAATCACTTCGAGCGGCAGGCATTTCCGGATGGCACCGCACAGATCATCACCCGGCTAACTGCCGATGCCGATGGCAGCATCTGGATCGGGACCAGCGACGACAAGCTGTTTCGGCGCGATCCAAGTGGTCATCTCAGTCCGCACCGTTGGCAGGCACCTGCAGAATATCCGGTATTGGGCGTGTTGTTGCGCGACCAGGACGGCAGCTATTGGCTGGACACCCTGGCCGGCCTAGGCCATACGACTGGTGCGGAGGTGCGCAATGTCCCCCTGTACAGTCTGTCTGCGCACGGGCGCATCCGTCCCAACTGGGAATCGGCATATCAGGATCGCGAGGGCGGTGTATGGTTTGCCAGCCCCAACGGCGGGCTCTGGCATCTCCCCTCGAATTGGCATCGTTTCGCGGTTGTTTTCAACTACATGGACGACGGTGGCCAAGGTGGCAACCTGGCGATCCAGGGCACTGCAAAATCGCGCGATGGTCGGATGTGGTTGGTGGGCACCTCGGGCGTGCTCGAACGCGTAGATCCTGCCACCGGCAAAATCGAGCGTGTATTGCCCACCCTGGGGTCTGCCAGCTGGTCCAATAGCGTGCTGGAGGATCGCAAGGGTAACGTCTGGGTCGGGCAGTTTGCCGAGCTGGTGCGCTTTGATCCCGCTACTGGCCAGGTGCAGCACTGGAAGGCTGCAGCAAGCGGCTCGGACGCGGCTGCACAGGACGCGACACTGGACGCTTCCTTGGAAGCGCTGCAGCAGACCGCCGATGGTCACATCTGGGTCCATGCCACGCTTGGGCTACAAGAGCGGGACGAACAAGGTCGCTTGCTGCGCACCATGTTGCGCGGGACCCACGGCCTTGCAGCAGATCTGGTGGTTTACGACCTGCAGGCTGGGCCGGACGGAGCGCTCTGGCTGGCCAGTAATCGTGGTCTGCAGCGCTGGAACGCGTCGGTTGCGCGCTTCGAGCGCATTGCCGGCGCGCCCGACGAACCTATCTTCACTTTTCGCTTCAGCGACAACCAGATCGCCTGGTTTGCCGGGCTAGGGAAGCTCCATCGCTATTTGTGGAAGAACGGCACCCTGCAACATCTAGATACAGTGGGGCCCGAGCAGAACTTCCCTGCGCTTGCGCCACAGGGACTGGTGGTCGACCACGACGGTGTTGCCTGGATGTCCAGTATGCGTGGCCTGATTCGCGTTGACCCGGCCACGCGGGGCGTGCGCGTGTTCGGGGTTCATGACGGCCTGCCCAATCCGCAATTCGTTGCGCGTTCTTTGGTGCAATCGTCAAAGGGCATGATCGTCGGCGCGACGCCGGATGGGCTGGTGATCTTCGATCCTGCCGAACTCAAGCCGAATGATCATCGGGTGCCGTTGGTGATCGAACGTGTGGGTCTACGTCGCGGCGAGAGCGGGCTGGATCTGAGTCATGTCACGCCTTTGGTCATGCAGGACGGCGACCGCGACTTGCATATCGTCGCCCGCCTGCTCAGCTTCGCCGACTCCGAATCCAACAGCTACCGCTTCCGCCTGAGCGGCTACGACCCGGACTGGATCGATGTCGGGCCCAGTGGCGAGCGCCTGTTTTCGCGTCTGCCTTCGGGCCGTTACACGCTGGAAGTGCAGGGGCGCACTGCAGACGGGATCTGGTCGGCGAGCCAGACCTTGCGTTTTCAGGTGTTGCCGCCATGGTGGCTGTCGCCGTGGGGCTTGAGCCTGCTGGCCCTGCTGACCGTATGCGTGATTGCTGCAGCCATCTTGTTGTACCGCCGTCGGTTGCGTCGCTTGAATGCCTGGCAGCTTGCGGTGCACAAACAGGAAGTGGCCGAGCAGGCGTCCCTGGCCAAGACGCGTTTTCTGGCGACCCTGGGCCACGAAGTACGTACGCCGATGACGGGCGTCTTGGGCATGAGTGAACTGCTGCTCAAGACTTCGCTGGATCTCAAACAGCGCAGTTACACCGAGTCGATCCGCCGCGCAGGCGCGCATCTGTTGCGGCTGGTCAACGATGCGCTGGATCTTGCGCGCATCGAATCCGGGCGGCTGGAGCTGGATGTGGAGCCGTTTTCGTTGCGTCAGCTGGTGGCCGAAGTGGAGGCGTTGATGGCGCCGCTGGCGCAGGAGCGTGGCCTGCGCTTCAGCCTAGAGATCGGGCTGCTCGGCGATATCACTGCCAGTGGCGATTGCACCCGCATCCGGCAGATCCTGCTCAACCTGCTCAATAACGCGATCAAATTCACCGAGCGCGGCGTGGTCGGTTTGAAGTTGACCACGCTCGGTTCCTATCAAGGCCTGCGCTTTGAAGTGGCCGACACGGGGCCGGGCATCAACGCCGAACAGAAGGCGCGGCTGTTCCAGCGCTTCGAGCAGGGCGATGGTGCCAGAACCACCTCGCGCTACGGCGGCAGTGGTCTCGGCTTGGCGATCTGCCAGGAGCTGGCAATCGCCATGGGCGGGCAGATCGAGGTGATCAGCCGGCTCGGTGCGGGGACGCGCTTTGTGGTGGATCTGCCGCTGCGCTGGGTGGCTTCCAACGCCGCGCTCGGTGGCGAGACCGCGCATGCCGAGACGGCTATCGAACCGCAGCGCATCCTGCTGGTGGAAGACGACCCGACCATCGCCGAGGTCATCGTCGGCCTGCTGCAAGCGCAGGGGCATTCGGTCGTGCATGCCCCGCATGGCCTGGCGGCGCTGACCGAAGCGGCCGACAACACGTTCGATCTGGCATTGCTGGATCTGGACCTGCCCGGGCTGGATGGTTTTGCGCTGGCGCGGCAGTTGCGCGTCTTCGGCTACGACATGCCGTTGATCGCCGTGACTGCACGCGCCGACGAGGTCGCCGAACCAAGCGCGCAGGAAGCCGGCTTCGACAGCTTCCTACGCAAGCCGCTCACTGGCGACATGCTGGCGGCCACCATTGCCGAAGCGTTACGCAGCAAGCGCTGACAAGCGCTGCGGATGCTCTGTCACCGGAGCAGGCATCCAAGTATCAGGCGGCGTGTTCGTCCGCTCCTGGGCCGCTCGAACAGCGATGCGGGTCGCGATGGTCTGGCCAGGCGGAAGGGCGCTGCAGGTGCCCTGCCACCCGGGGCGCGGCGAGCGGTTGCGTGGCAAGCAAGTGTCGGCGGAAAGAATTGTCGGGCCCGCTTTTCGCAAGCCCTGCAACGTGCAACGGACTGACCAATGACGCTGCCGCGCGGGCGCCTTGCAGCCTGAGCGCGTGCGCGCAACGGGCAGAGCGCGCTTGCCCGCACCGCGCGTGGCCCGCACTATGCGCCGACTTGTCGTGAAGTTGATCCGGTGCGCTTTCTATCCTGCTTGCCCCATCGGCTGCTCGCTGTGCTCTGGGTATGCCTGTGTCTGGCAGTGTTTCCGGTGCAGGCGCGGACGCCTGCAACACCGGTGCCTATCCAGCTGACGATCGCCGACGGGCTGCCGTCGGACACGATCAATCAGTTGGCCGAGGACAGACAGGGATATCTGTGGCTTGCCAGCGATGACGGCCTGGCCAGATTCGATGGCCGCAACTACCGGATCTGGCGGATGGAAGATGGCCTGACCAGCAACGTGGTCTGGACCATCTGTGTCGATGCCAACGATCGGGTGTGGATGGGCTTCGAGGACGGCGGCGTCGGCTATCTGGAAGCGAACACGCGCACGTTCAAACGACTGGAAGATCCGCGGTTCCCGGAATTGCGCGATGCCACCCTGTGGTCGTTGGCACAAACGCTGGACGGGGATATCTGGATCGGCACCGCCAAGCAGGGCCTCTATCGTTATCGCCCCGACGGGCGCATGCAGCACTTTTCTGCCAAGGCGGGCGATGCCGCTAGCTTGCCGTCCGACAATATCGTCGGTCTGGAAGTCGCGCCCGACGGCGGCCTGTGGATCGGCACCTGGGGCGGGCTTGCGCACTGGGATGGTCGGCGCCTGGAGCGCGTGCCGCTTCCGGGCCCGTCCCAGTCGGTCAACCGAATGTACAAGGAGCCCGACGGCAAGGTGCTCTGGGTTGCCGATTTCGACGGCAACCCCGTCCAGTTCAACACGGTCGGGCGGCCCGTGGCCCGCCGCTGGCAAAGCGGTAAGGACACCGCGCAGGTCCGGGGCGTCCTGCTCCGTGACCGGCTCGGGCGCTACTGGCTGGATACCGCCACCGGCCTGGGCATGAGTTCCAGCGACGGTGGCGTCGAACGCGTGCCGGTCTACAGTTTTTCAGCGCACGGTCTGGTCAACCGGAACTGGATCACCGCCTACCAGGACCGCGAAGGAGGTCTGTGGTTCGCCAGCCTGGAGGGCGGGTTGTGGCACCTGCCTCCGCGCTGGGACACCTTCGCGTTGTTTTCGCATCGCGCAGATGATCCGCACTCGCTCGCCAATCCCTCGGTCGTTGCCACAGCGCCTTCGGTCACCGGCGGCATCTGGCTGGTCGGCACGCGTGGAACGCTTGAGCATTTCGATCCCGTCACCGGCCGCGTGGAGCCACGCCTGGCTCCGGTCGATCCGGAACGCATTCCCGATACGGTCATCGAAAGCAGGCAGGGAATGGTCTGGATCGGCGTGCAGGAACGGCTGGTTCGGTACAACCCGAAGACGGGCGAGGCCAGGCGTTGGCCACTGCTCGGGCACCAGGATTCCGCAGCCGATCTCGAAGATGTCGGCAGGCCTGGCAGGATGGCCGAAGATGCACAGGGGCGCATCTGGGTGGCGCTGCTGACGCACGGGGTGCAGCTGTGGAGCAGCGAGGGCCAGCTGCTCAGGACGCTCGACTACGGAAGCCACGGGCTGAAGGCGCTGACGGTCCTGGACATGCGGATCGGGCCGGATGGGCAGATCTGGCTGAGCAACAATGCCGGGCTGTGGCGATGGGATCCGCTTGCCGACCAGTTCGTTCCGGTACGCGGCGCGCCGTCCCTGCCAACCTATGTGTTTCGCCAGGGAGATGGCGGCATCGTCTGGATCGGATTGGCCGGACAATTGCGGCGCTATCTCTGGGACGGCAAGCAGCTCACGCATCTGGATACGGTGGGAAAGGACCAGGAATTTCCGATGGTCTCGCCGACCGGCCTGGTGATCGACGCCGGTGGCGTGGCCTGGGTCTCCAGTCATCGTGGGCTGATCCGGGTCGACCCCGGCAGCAAGCTGGTGCGCGTGTACGACGTGCACGACGGACTTCCCAGTTCGCCCATGCAGGTGGCCACGCTGGTGCAGGCAAGCACGGGGCAGATCCTGGGCGGCACATCCGATGGCATCGTGGTGTTCGATCCGGCCACGATGCGTCCGAATCTGCGCCGACCGCAGCTGTTGATCGAACGTGTCAGCCTGCGACGCGGCGAGCGCGAACTGGATGTCACCGGCAAGGCGCCGCTGCAGGTGCAAGACGGCGATCGCGACCTGCATATCGTGGCGCGGATGCCCACGTTCACCAATCCCGAATCCACCAGTTACCGCTTCCGCCTCAGTGGCTACGATCCGGACTGGGTCGACGTGGGCTCCACCGGCGAACGCCTATTTTCGCGCCTGCCCTCCGGGCATTACACGCTGGAAGTGCAGGGGCGCACGGCAGATGGCATCTGGTCGGCCAGCCAGATCGTCCGTTTCCAGGTATTGCCGCCGTGGTGGCTGTCACCGTGGGGTCTGGGCCTGTTGGCGGTGCTGAGCGTGTGCGTGATCGCCGCGGCCATCTTGTTGTATCGCCGTCGGCTGCGGCGCCTGAATGCCTGGCAGCTGGCGGTGCACAAACAGGAGCTGGCCGAACAGGCGTCCTTGGCCAAGACGCGGTTTCTGGCGACGCTGGGTCATGAAGTGCGCACGCCGATGACGGGCGTGTTGGGCATGAGCGAATTGCTGCTCAAGACCACGCAGGACGCCACGCAGCGCAGCTACACCGAGTCGATCCGTCGTGCGGGTGCGCATCTGTTGCGGCTGGTCAACGATGCGCTGGATCTGGCGCGCATCGAATCGGGCCGGCTTGAACTGGATTTCCAGCCATTTTCGGTGCGTCAGCTCGTGGCCGAAGTCGAAGCGCTGATGGCGCCATTGGCGCAAGAGCGCGGGTTGCGCTTCAGCCTGGAGATCGGGCTGCTGGGCGACATCACCGCCAGCGGTGATTCCACCCGTATCCGGCAGATCCTGCTCAACCTGCTCAATAACGCGATCAAATTCACCGAGCGCGGCGTGGTCGCGCTGAAGCTGACCACGCTCGGTTCCTATCAAGGCCTGCGCTTCGAAGTGGCCGACACGGGCCCGGGCATCAATGCCGAACAGAAGGCGCGCTTGTTCCAGCGCTTCGAGCAGGGCGACGGTGCCAAGACCACCTCACGTTATGGCGGCAGTGGCCTGGGCCTGGCCATCTGTCAGGAGCTGGCGATGGCGATGGGTGGGCATATCGAGGTGATCAGCCGGCTCGGCGCCGGGACGCGCTTTGTGGTGGATCTGCCGCTGCGCTGGGTGGCGTCGGATGCAACGCTGGACGGCGAGGTGGCACATGCCGCCAGCCCCGTCGAGCCGCAGCGCATCCTGCTGGTGGAAGACGACCCGACCATCGCCGAGGTCATCATCGGCCTGCTGCGCGCGCAGGGGCACTCGGTGGTGCATGCGCCGCACGGGCTGGCGGCGTTGACCGAAGCGGCCGACAACACGTTCGATCTGGCATTGCTGGATCTGGACCTGCCCGGGCTGGATGGTTTTGCGTTGGCGCGGCAGTTGCGCGTCTTCGGCTACGAGATGCCGTTGATCGCAGTGACCGCACGCTCCGATGAAGCCGCCGAACCGAACGCGCAGGAAGCGGGCTTCGACCGTTTCCTGCGCAAGCCGCTCACCGGCGAGATGTTGGCCAATACCATCGCCGAAGCGTTGCGGCATGCCCGCGCGCGCGATGGGGCGTAGCCGCGGCGGAAGTGACAGTGCGCCAGTGCGGCACCTACTCGGCAACCGCTTCCACTTCCTTGGGGTGGGGGCGCGTCTCGGCCAGCTGCCAGAAGATCAACGTCGACGACAAGGTGATGCCGCCCACACACAGGAAGGTGGCATGCAAGGCGGCGGTAGCGCCATGCATATCGCCCAGATGGGTATTGAATGCCGCCAACAGGCTGCCCGCTGCCGCAGCGCCGAAACCGGTGGCCAGCATCATCACCATCGACAGCAGACTGTTGCCGGGGCTGGCCTGGTCGCGGTCCAGATCGCGCAGGGTCACGGTGTTCATGACCGTAAATTGCAGTGAGTTCACCGCGCCGAAGCAGGCCAGTTGCACCAGGCGCAGCCACAGCGGCTGGCCGATATCGATGAGCGCAAAGCTGGCCATGGCCACGCCGACCAACACGGTGTTGAGCATCAGTACGCGCCGGTAGCCGAAGCGCCCCACCAGCTTGACCGCCGCGCGTTTGGCGGCCATGCCGGCCAGTGCCACCGGCACCATCATCAGCCCGGCATTCATCGGGCTCATGCCCAGGCCCACCTGCAACAGCAACGGGATCAAGAATGGCATCGAGCCGCTGCCCACGCGCGCGAACAAGTTGCCCAAAATGCCGATGCGGTAGCTCGCCACCTTGAACAGCGCCAGCGGAAACAGCGCGTTGGCGGTGTTGCCCGCATGCAGCCAGTAGCCGGCCAGTGCAGCCAGTCCGCCGATGGCCAGCAACATCACGAACGCATGGCGCAGGCCGAGTTCCGAGATGCCATCCAGCGCCAGCGACAAGGCCACCATGCCGAACGCCAGCATCAGGTAGCCGACCAAATCGAAGCGCCTGCGTGCATCGCCATAATGGTCGGGCATGATCTTCAGCGCGGCAATAAACCCGAGCACCCCGATCGGCAGGTTGATCAGGAACACCCAGTGCCACGAGGCGACTTCGACCAGCCAGCCGCCCAGGGTCGGGCCGATCAGCGGGCCGATCAGGGCGGGAATGGCGATAAAGCTCATCGCGCGCAGGAAGTCTGCGCGTGCCACCGTCTTGAGCACCGCCAGCCGCCCGACCGGCAGCAGCATCGCGCCGCCGATGCCTTGCACCACGCGTGCGGCCACCAACTGCGGCAGGTGCTGGGCTGCCGCGCACAGCAGCGAGCCCAAGGTGAACACGATGATCGCGGCGAGGAAGGTGCGCCGCGTACCGAAGCGGTCCGCGATCCAGCCCGAGGCAGGGATGAACATCGCCACTGCCAGCGCATAACTGAAGACCACTGACTGCATCTGCAGCGGGCTTTCGCGCAGGCTGCGCGCCATCGACGGCAACGCCGTGTTGACGATGGTCGCATCCAGCATCTGCATGAAGATGGCCAGCGACACCAGCCACAGCAGCGGCTTGATGGTGGCGTAGGCGCGCAAGGTGGGGACGGGCTGAGACATGGGGGCTTGGCCGGGGGAACGCTGCATTATCGTCTCCCTGCTGTGCACGGCACGGAACGCTGTGTGCGACGCCCGGGAATGCCTGCGTTGGCAGCCTGCGCCGCGTGCGGGCGCAAGGCCGACGCTGCACGCTCAGGCAGATCGCGTCATCGCATTGGCGGCTTGGGTGCGGTGTGAATCGCGCGACGCGTTTCATGACACAACGCGTCCGGCACATATATATATCTGGCGGCGGGGTGAACGCGCAGAGCCAGTGGGTCGGTTCAGTTGCGAAATAGCTGGCTCGGCAGTGCCTACATGCACGCGGGAACTGGCACTGGCACGGGCCGGGTCCGTGCGACCCGGCCCGCTCGCCGCGGCGGCTTAGCGCTTGCTCAGGCTCTGCACCGCGTCCACCAGCACACCCACGTGCTCGGGATTCATATCCGGCGACATGCCATGGCCGAGGTTGAAGACGTGCCCTTCGCGTGAGCCGCCATTGCCTTGGGCGTAGCTGTCCAGGGTCTTGGCGACTTCGCTACGGATCGCGTCGGGCGAGCCGTACAGCGTGGCCGGGTCGAGATTGCCCTGCAGGGCAACGCGGCCGCCCGCCCGTTGAGCGGCGTCAGCCAGCGAGATGGTCCAGTCCACGCCCACGGCTTCGGCGCCGCTGGCGGCCAGATCCGCCACGTAGGCGCCGTTGCCCTTGCCGAACAGCACCAGCGGGGTGCGCTCGGCCCCGGTGCCGCGCTCCAGTTCACGCGCGATGCGGGTCAGGTAGGGCAGCGAGAATTCGCGGTACATCGCCGGCGAGAGCACGCCGCCCCAGGTGTCGAATACCTGCAGCGCCTGCGCGCCTGCCGCGCGCTGGGCGGCCAGGTAGGCGATCACCGCGTCGGTGACGGTGCCGAGCAGGTGATGCAGCAGCTCTGGCGCGTTGAAGGCCATGGCCTTGATGCGTGCGTATTCCTTGCTGCCGCCGCCTTCGATCATGTAGCAGGCCAGCGTCCACGGGCTGCCGGAGAAACCGATCAAGGGTACCGAACCATCCAGTTCGCGGCGGATCACCCGCACCGCATCCATCACGTAGCGCAGCTCGGTTTCCATGTCCGGCACGCCCAGGCGGTGGATTGCGGCGGCATCGCGCACCGGGTGGCGGAACTTGGGGCCTTCGCCTTCGACAAAGTACAGCTCCAGGCCCATCGCATCGGGGATGGTGAGGATGTCGGAGAACAGGATTGCCGCATCAAGCGGGAAGCGCTGCAGCGGCTGTAGGGTCACTTCGCAGGCGATGTCCGGATTCTTGGCCATGCCCAGGAAACTGCCGGCACGCGCGCGGGTGGCGCGGTACTCCGGCAAATAGCGGCCGGCCTGGCGCATCAACCACACAGGGGTGCGGTCCACGGGCTGACGGTTGAGCGCGCGCAGCAGGCGATCGTTCTTGAGCATGGGAAAGTATGTCCTCAGCGCGGCGCGTCGTCGGCGCCGCCGGTGATGAGTTGGAAACCGCGTTTAAGTTGGGTGTCGCGCGCCTTGTCGAAGGCGCGGTCCGCTTCCTCCTGTTGCAGGTACTGGTCGCGTCGCAGTTGCGTGCGTCCGCCGATCTCGCCGGTTTCGCGCAGCAGTTCCCAGCCACCGAACAGATCCGGTTGCAAGGTCAGCTGGACGTAGCGGAGCGGCGCGTTACCGCCGGGATCGTGTTGTAGAAGGATGCGCATGCGGCCGATTGTAGCCGGGCGCTGCTGAAGGCTGAGAGCAGTGGCGCGTCCGGGTGTTCTGGTTGCGCCGGGAGCGTCGTTGGGCGTCCACGCTTGCCGGTGCGCTCCTGCGCGAGGTTCCGACCGCCGTGCAGACGGCGGCAGGCAGTGCGTAGGAGCGCACCTGGGCGCGATAGGGATTGTCGGGAAGGCCCCATCGCGCCGGGGACGCTCCTACAAAGAGTGAGCGTCGTGGCGATCGACGGCAGCTGGGTGCCGGCGTCCAGCGTTCCGTGCCTTCGGCCGGCTGGCCTTATCCCGCCAGTATCTCCAGCACCGCTGCCTCTTCCACATCCGGCACGATCTCGGCCTTGCCGATGCCGCGCCACAACACCAGGCGCAGGCGGCCGGCGATGTTTTTCTTGTCCAGGCGCATGCGTGCGAGCAGGGCCTGAGGGGTCAGGCCGGGCGGGATCTCGGTGGGCAGATCGAAGTCGTGCAGCAGCGTGCGCAAGGCCTCGGTGTCCTGTGTATCGCTCATGCCCAGCGCGGCCGACAGGCGCGCCGCCAGCACCATGCCCACTGCGACGGCCTCGCCATGGTTGAGGTTGTCGTTGCCGGGCGCGCCGTAGCCTTGCTCGGTTTCGATGGCGTGACCGAAGGTGTGGCCCAGGTTGAGCAGGGCGCGCTCGCCTTTTTCCAGCGGGTCGCGCGCCACGATCTCGGCCTTGTGCTCGCAGCTGCGGGCGATGGCCTGCGCCAGCGCCGCTGCATCGCCATCGAGCAGGGCGCGGCGCTCGGCGTGCAGCCACTGGAAGAACAGCGGGTCGCGGATGGCGCCGTACTTGATCACCTCGGCCAGGCCGGCGCGCAGTTCGCGCGGCGGTAGCGTGCGCAAGGTGTCGGTGTCGGCGATCACCGCACGCGGCGGATGGAAGGCGCCGACCAGGTTCTTGCCCTGCGGGATGTCCACTGCGGTCTTGCCGCCGACCGATGAATCCACCATCGCCAGCAGGCTGGTGGGCAGCTGCACGCAGTCCACGCCGCGCATCCAGCACGCTGCCGCAAAGCCGGCCAGGTCGCCGACCACGCCGCCGCCCAGCGCGAACACGCAGGCGTCGCGGGTGGCGCCGAGTTCGGCCAGCGCGGTGATTGCAGAGCCAAAGGTCTCCAAGGTTTTGGAGGCTTCGCCGGCGGCAATGACCAACTCGCCGACCTGCAGGTCCGGCCGCGCGTTCAACAAGGCGGTGCGTACGCCGGCCGCGTAATGCGGAGCCACCTGCGAGTCGCTGAGCAGCAGCGCGTGGCGGCCACGCACGTGGCCGGCCAGGCGCGCGCCGTCGGCCAGCAGGCCCGGGGCGATGGTGATGGTGTAAGGCTGCACACCGTCGACATCGACGCTGCGCGAGGAACGGGGAAGTGTCATGCGGGGTTACTCGACATGCGCCATTGCGCGGCCAGGCGCAGCACCAGCTGCGCGGTGGCCTCGGCGGGGGAAAGATGATCGGTTTCCAGGCTGAGATCGGCGACCTGGCGGTAGAGCGGCGTGCGGTGCGCGGCCATCGCATGCAGCACCTGCTCGCGGTCGGCGCGTTGCAGCAGCGGGCGATTGCGATCGCGCGCCAGTCGCGTCAGTTGCGCCGGCACGCTGACATGCAGGTACACCACGAAGCCACGCGCGCAGATGCGCTCGCGGTTGCGCGGATCCAGCACGGCGCCGCCGCCGGTGGAAATCAGTTTGTTGTCCTGTTCCAGCAGCGCCTGCAGGGTCTGGGCCTCGTACTGCCGAAACCTGGCTTCGCCATGCTGCTCGAAGATGGCCGGGATGCTGCTGCCCACCTGGTCGACGATCGCCTGGTCCACATCGACGAATTCCAGCCCGAAGCGCTCGGCCAGGCGACGGCCGATGCAGCTTTTTCCGGCGCCCATCGGGCCGACCATCACGAGATTGGGTGCGGGGTTCATGCGCAGGGATCGTAGCATTCACGCCATCGGGCCGGGCCGATGGCACGGCGCAATTGCCGTCTCCAATCCCGCCAACCCCGCGTCGTTTCGGCGATTGGATCGCGGTGCATAGGCGAAGCGCGGGCGATGCGCCCACAATAGGCGTCCATCTGGCTGCCACGCACCGTCATGACCGATCTGTACGCAGAAGCTCTTGCCACCTTCGCCGCGCTGTATGCCGAGGCGCAGAACAGCGCCGAACCCGAAGCCAGCGCGATGACCGTGGCCACCGCCAACGTGGATGGCCGGCCGAGCGCGCGCACCGTGTTGCTCAAGGCCTTCGACGCGCGCGGGTTCGTGTTCTACACCCATCTGGACAGCGCAAAGGGCCGCGACCTGCAGACCCACCCGCAGGCGGCGCTGCTGTTCCTGTGGCGCAGCCTGCGCGAGGCCGGCATCCAGGTGCGCATCGAAGGCGGCGTGCAGCTGGTGAGCGCGGACGAATCCGATGCGTACTTCGCCTCGCGCCCGCGCATGAGCCAGATCGGCGCGTGGGCCTCGCGGCAGTCGCAGACGCTGGGTTCGCGCGAAGAGTTCGATGCGGCCATTGCCAAGGTCGAAGCGACGTTCGAAGGGCGCGAGGTGCCGCGCCCGGATGGTTGGGGCGGGTTCCGGGTGGTGCCGCAGGCGTTCGAGTTCTGGTACGGCGCCAAGTTCCGCCTGCACGAGCGCTGGCGCTACGAGGCCGACGCGGCCAGCCATTGGAGCAAGCGGATGCTGTATCCGTGAGGCAGCCGCCCGGCAGGGGGCGACAAGCCAGCTGAACGGGCGGTTTGCTCGCCTGCCGCGCGCCTGACCAGCTGACTTCCGGCCCTTTCTGCCGGTCACGGGCAGTCTGTAGTATGTCCGGTTGCTGCAGGACATTCGCTGCATCACCACCACGGCATGACCAAAGGACAGGACATCGTATGACGCAGTACACCACCGTCGAATTGCACGGCCTGCTGGCCGAGCGCTACCGTGGCCAGCCAATCCAGGTCGAACTGATCGACGGCCTGGAGCCGGCCATCAATCTCACCCTGGCCGACCACGGCGACATGCAGATCCAGGTTGCCGCTTCCGGCTCGCAGGTTTTTGTGTCCACGCTGCTGGCCCATGCCGAGCACGTCAACGACCGCGCCGCCTTCAACGACGCCTGCCTGCGCCTGAATCCGCTCAACCCCTTGTCCAACCTGGGCCTGGTCCAGGTCGACGGCAAGGACCGTTACGTGGTGTTTGGCGAACTGTCGGCCTCCTCGACGCTCGACCAGATCGACGAAGAAATCCAGACCCTGGCGGCCAATACGTTGGATGCCGCCGAATCTCTCAAGCCGTTCTTTTCCTAAAGGCGTGTTGTCATGAGTATCTTTTCCAAGCTGATCACGCTGCTGCGTGGTACCGCACACGAAACCGGCCAGAAGGCCGTCGACGCCAATGCGCTGCGCATCCTGGATCAGGAAATGCGCGATGCCGGCGCCCAGCTCACGCGCTCGCGCGAAGAGCTCACCAAGCTGATGGCGCAGAGCAAGCTGGCCCAGCAGAAGATCGACGCACGCGCCGGCAAGATGGCCGAATACACGCGCTACATCGAAGGCGCGCTGGCCAAGAACGATGAAGCGCTGGCACACGATGTGGCGGTCAAGCTGGCCGCCCTGGAAAGCGAGGATGCCGGCGACAAGGCCTCCAAGACCGCGCTGGACCAGTCGGTGGTGACGCTCAAGGCCACCATCCAGAAGACCGAGAACCAGCTGCGCGGCATGCGCCAGCAGATCGATACGGTCAAGGCCACCGACGCGGTGCAGAAGGCGCAGGCCGCCATTGCCGCGCGCCACTCCGGCGCCAGCAGCAAGATGGGCTCGGCGCTGGAATCGCTGGAGCGCATCAAGGCGCGCCAGGCCGAAACCTCGGCGCGCATCGAATCGGCCGAAGAACTCGAAGCGTCCACCGGCGATGGCGATCTCAATCGGCGCCTGGCGGCGGCCGGCCTGATGGAAGGCGAATCCAACGCCGCTGCGGTGCTGGCACGCTTCAAGAAGCCGGCCGCGCAGCTGGGTCACGAGAACGCCGGCGGCACCGCGCCGCTGATTGGCCAGGTGCGCGACGTGCAGCAGGTTCCGCGCAGCGACAGCTGATCCATCGCACGGCACAGGATGCGCCATGATCATCGTTGGACGGCTGTTGCGGGTCCTGCGGCGCCACGTGCGCCGCGTCAGCTGGGGCATGGTGGCGCTGGCACTGCTGGCGCACATGGGGCTGAGCTGGTTGCTGCTGCTGTGGGCCGGCGAGCACAAGCTCGTCGGCCTGGACGCATTTCCGTACTACTACATGACCACTGCCACCACCATCGGCTACGGCGACCTGTCGCCGGGTTCGGTGGCCGGGCGCTATATCGCCGCGTTCGTGTTGATGCCGGGCGCGGTGGCGTTGTTCGCCACGGTGCTGGCCAAGACCAGCGGCGTGCTCATCACTTTCTGGAGGCGCCACCACATGGGCAAGATGGCCTATGCAGACCTGCGCGGGCACACCATTCTGATCGGCTGGCAGGGCGCCGCCTCCACGCGCCTGCTGGAATTGCTGCTGTCCGACACCGCCACCGATGACGAAGGCGTGGTGCTGATCGCCGAGGGCGTGGCGGAAAACCCGATGCCCGACCACATGCGCTTCATCGCCGCCGAGTCGTACACGCACACCGAGGTGTACCTGCGTGCCGGCATTGCCGGCGCGGCGCGGGTGATCGTCAACCCGCCCTCCGACGACCAGACCCTGGCGGCGGTGTTCGCGTTGATGGCGCATGCGCCTGCCGCGCATGTCGTGGCGCACTTCGATTCGGCCAGCGCGGCGCGATTGGTCAACTGCCATTACCCGGCCATCGAGTGCACGCGGCCGATGACCGCCGAGATCCTGGCACGTGCGGCGCAGGATCCGGGCAGTGCGGCGCTCACCGCCGAGCTGCTGTCGGTGGACGATGGTCCCACCCAGTTCAGTCTTGTTGTGCCTGCGAATGTGCAACCGCTGGATTACAGCCGGCTTGCGGCCGATTTCGGCCAGCGTGGCGCGTTGCTGCTGGGCCTGCGCGCGCCCGACGGCGCGTTGCGCTTGAACCCGCCAGCACGCACCGCTGTCGCCGCCGGTGCCATGCTGTATTACCTGGCCGAGCAGCGCGTGCCGGCGCACGCCATCGCGTGGCCGGCCATGCGCAGCGAGGCGTCCCCCATTTCTACATCGCCACAAGGTGTCTGACGATGAGTTTTTTCAACAAGTTGTTCGGTCAACCGCAACCGCCGCCGCTGCCCACTTCCGGAAGTGGCGCGATCGGTCACGCGCTGCCCCTGGGGCTGCGTGTCGGTGGTCAGGTGGAGATCGACACCACCCTGTACCGCATGGCGCCGGAGGCCATGACCGCCGAGTTGCCGGGCGGGCACCAGGGCATTCCCTGCTACGGTCACGTCAATCTGGGCGATGGCTATGCGCTGCATCGCTTCTACCTGGACGACGATGCGTTCCTGCAGGTCACCACCGTGGGGGGCGATCTGGAAGCGATGAAGGCCTTCGTGTATTGCGAAACGGTGAACCCGCCCAGCAAGCAGGCGTTTCAGGAGTTCGTCATGCAGCATCCGCACCTGGGCGCGGCGCAGATCGAGTACGCCGGCAAACAGTGGCAGCGCGCAACGCAATCCACCGATGACGCGTCACGGATTCCGCCGATCGCCTACGACGAAGTGCTGTACCGCTACCAGCCGCCGCGCCGCGATGGCGATCTGACCCATTACGCCATGCTCTACAGCCGCGATGTGCCGGAGCTGCAGCGCGAAGAATTCCTGCTGGTGACCGGCGAAGATTCCGGCCCCAACGAATTCTGCGTCACCTATGCGGTCGGTATCGATGTCACCGTTGCCGATCTGGATATCACCTGAGCGCGCCCGCGCGTCTTCCACCCACCTTGGTCCTGTCATGAATCCGATCAATCTGCAGAGTTTTCTCGCGTTTCTTTCCTATTTCGGTACCGGCCTGGGTGTGCTGATCGTCTCGGTGGTGCTGGTGACCCTGGTCACCCCGCATAAGGATTTCACCTTGCTGCGGCAGGGCAATGTGGCAGCGGCCACCGCGCTGGCCGGCAACCTGATCGGCGTGGCGCTGCCGCTGCATTCGGCCATCACCCATTCGGTGAGCCTGATCGACGCCCTGATCTGGGGCCTGGTGGCCTGCGGCATCCAGGTGGTGGCCTACCTGCTGGCCAACCTGGTGGCTGGGCGCATCTCGCGGCAGATCACCGACAACATCACCGCCGCCGGTATCTTTTCGGCCGGCGTGTCGATCGCGGTGGGGCTGATCAATGCCGCCGCGATCACGCCGTAACGGAGCGCGGGCATGAAGCGATCACGCAATCTCAAACTCACCTTGATGGCTGCGCTGCCGGCCGCCTTCGTCACCGGCTGCGGCTCGGAGCCGGAGACCGGTGTGGTGCTGCAATCGGCGTCGGACTGTTACCAGATCAAGCAGGAACAGTCCGATATCCAGCAATGCCTCAAGGCCTACGACGAGGCGGTGGCCAAGCATCAGCAGGCCGCGCCGCGCTTCACCACGCGCTACGAGTGCGATGAACAGTTCGGCAGCTGCACGGCGATCACCAATCCGCAGGGGCAGCAGAGCTGGATCCCGCCGATGGGCGGTTTTTTGCTGGGTTATGCGCTGGGCAACATGAGCGGCGGCGGTTACCGCTATGGCGGCTCGATTCCGCTGTACCGCGATTACCGCAGCGGCGGTTACTACAAGCCCAATGGCGATCTGGCCAGCAACCGCATTGGCACGGTGCGTGGGCGCAGCGGCGCCATCGACATGCCCACGCGCGCCATCACCGTGTCGCGTTCGGGCTTCGGTTCCAGCGCGGCGGCGCGCAGTTCGTTCGGCAGCGGCGGGCGCAGCTCGGGCTTCGGCGGCTGACATGCAACGCATCCTGATCCCCGAACGCGCGGACTGGCGCACGCAGGCCGAATCGCTGGGCTTTCACTTCCACACCATCGACGGCGAACCGTATTGGGACGAAAGCGCCTACTACGCGTTTTCGCTGCGTCAGATCGAAGATGACATCGAAGCGCCCACGCAAGAGTTGCACGACATGGCGATGCAGCTGGTGGACGAGGTGGTGGGCTCGGAAGCGCTGATGACCCAGCTGGCCATCCCGCCGTTCTACTGGGACTGGATCGCCAACTCCTGGAAAGGGCGCGACCCGCATCTGTATGGCCGCATGGACCTGGCGTATTCGGGCGATGGCCCGGCCAAGCTGTACGAACTCAATTACGACACGCCAACATCGCTTTACGAATCGGCCTACTTCCAGTGGCTGTGGCTGGAACAGCAGATCGCCAGCGGTGCGCTGCCCAAGGGAACCGATCAGTACAACCTGATCCAGGACCTGCTGTGCGAAACCCTGGGCGCGCTGGCCGTGGATGGCGCGATCGGCGCGCAGATGCATTTTGCGGCGGTGCGCGATTCGCTGGAGGATCGCGCCACCGTGCGTTACCTGCGCGACTGTGCGCACCAGGTGGGCATCAGCACCGAGGAAGTGGCCATCGAAGACATCGGCCTGAGTGCCGAGGGCTGGTTCACCGACGAACAGGACCGGGTGATCCACACGCTGTTCAAGCTGTATCCGCTGGAATTCATGATGGAAGAACGCTTCGGGCCGGCATTGATCGCCGACCGGGTGCGCCTGATCGAGCCGGCATGGAAATCGGTGTTGAGCAACAAGGGCATCCTGCCGCTGCTGTGGGACCGCCATCAGGGTCATCCGAATCTGCTGCCTGCCCGCTTTGCGCAGGCCGGTGAGGCACCAACCGCAGGCTGGGTGCGCAAGCCGCTGCTGTCGCGCGAGGGCGCCAACATCGCGCTGGTGACGGCGCAAGGCGAGGCCGCGCACACCGATGGCCCGTACGTGGACGGCCCGGCGATTCTGCAGGCGCATCACCCGCTGCCGGTGTTCGACGGGCGCCATGCGTTGGTGGGCAGCTGGGTTGTGGCGGATCGTCCTGCCGGATTGGGCATGCGCGACGACGCTGGCCCGATCACCCGCGACACCTCGCGCTTCGTGCCGCACGTCATCACCGATTGATGTGTATCGGCGGGTGCATCGCCAGTGCGAAGTGGCGGTGTCGCTAATTGGAGCAGGCCGTCCTTTGCGGCACACCTGCAGACGGGTGTGGGGAGGCATGCCCAGGGGGGGGGGGCGGCGGCGACAACGCCACCGCGTTGGCTCCGCCGGTCGCGCATGACAGATGCGCCAGCGCCGCGCAAGGCCTCAGGCGCATGCAAGGCGACGCATCTTTTCCACATCCCCTGTGGATGGAAGTTGCACAAGGCTGTGGACAAGTGCGTGCAGGCCCCGGCCTGCAACGCTGTCAAGATGGGTGGCGAAAAAATGACCAGCGGTTCGAGGGGGGCTTTTTTCGTGTGCGGGTCCATGCGATCCCGGCAGGATCGGCAAAGTGGTCGGCGCTGCTAACGCTGTGGTCTCGGGCCGGCATCAAGCGACCCTCTCCATGTGGTGAACCTGGAGATCACCTCGGTCGTTGCGACCCGCCAAGCCTTGGGGCTCATTCGCGTGCTGCCATCGACCGGCCACGTTGCCTCGGCAATGTGGTATGGCGTTACGTCGATGCCGCGTAGTCGCCGCGGACGCCATCACACCCGCCGCGCCACAAAAAAGCTCGCCACCGCCAGCAACCACGCCAACGCGAACACGCTCAGGTAGGCGGCGCGCGTGGCCGATGTCAGCAGCGCGGCGAACACTGCGCCCGCCAGCGCCAGCATGGCCGCCACCGCGATGGCTTCGCTCAGTTGCAAGGCAGAGCTGTTGGCGCCTTGCTGGGCCGGTGGCGACAGCGACAGCATCACCACCGACAGGCTGGGATACAGCAGGCCCATGCCCAGGCCGGTCAGCGCCCAGCCGGCAATTGCCAACGGCACAGGAATCGGCGGCCACACCGCACCCGCGCTGATCGCAATGCCCAGCGTCATCAACAGCGCGCCGCTCTTGAGCAGGCGAGGGCGCGACCAACCGGCGCGGCTGTGGCCCTGGTACCACGATCCGCCAAACCAGCCCAACGCACCCACGCTCAGTGCCACGCCGGCCAGCAGCGGCGAAAGCCCGCGTTCGCGCGACAGCAGCAGCGGCAAAAAGGCTTCAAAGCCGAAGAAGGCGGCCGCCGCAATGCCACGCAGCGCGATCACGCTCGGCAAGCCGCGCGCAAGCCGCAACGTACCAGCCGGCAGCAGGCGCCAGGCGCAATACGCGGTGAGCAACACGGCCGGCAGCATTGCGCCCGGCGCCAGCATGCCGTGCAGTTGTCCGCCCAGGTACACGCCAAGCACGCCCATTGCCGCTCCGATAGCCCACCCCATCGAGGCGGTTGGCGCCTCGGACCCGTCGCGTGTCCAGGCCTGTCCGCGCAGCGCCGGCCACAGCAGTAATCCAGCCGGAATCGCCAACAGCGGCACCGACAAAAATACCCAGCGCCAGCCCAGGTGCTGCACGATCAATCCGCTGATGCCCGGCCCGATCAACGAGGGCACCACCCACCCGGCCGAAAACGCGGCAAACACGCGTGGGCGCAAGACCTCCGGGTACAGCCGCCCCACGATGACGTATAGGGCCACCGAATAGGCGCCGGCCCCCAGCCCCTGCAGCAAGCGCCCGGCGATCAACATCGGCATGCTCGGTGCCAGGCCGGCGACCAGCAGGCCGACCACAAAGCACAACAGGCCGGCAGCCAATGCACCGCCAGGACCGGCCCGGTCGCTCCAGCGTCCGGCCGCCGTCATCCCGATCACGCTGGTGGCCAGCGCGCCGCCGAACGCCAATGCATACAGCGGCAGCCCGTTCAACTCGCGCGCCACCGTCGGCATGGCGGCGGCAACCGCCAGCGACTCGAACGCGTTGAGCGACACCAGTGCCACCATGCCCAGCGTCGCCGCGCGGTAAGGCGCGGCCAGGATGGAGGTGGGCTGCGTTTGGATGGACAGCACTGCGGCAGTGATCGGTCTTTCGGTAGGCATCGAAGATCCAGGAAGGAAACGTGTATCGAGCCTTCACCGCTACTTGCACCGGTGAAGGCCGCGCAGCATCCTGCCTCAACCTAAGTTGAGGTCAAGGCAATGCAACGTGAGTTGTCCGTGGGCGAGGTCGCCAAGCGCAGTGGTGTTGCGGTGTCGGCGCTGCACTTCTACGAGCGCAAAGGCTTGATCAGCAGCCTGCGCACCGCCGGCAATCAGCGTCGTTATGCGCGCGATGTGCTGCGGCGCATCGCGGTGATCCGCGTGGCGCAACGCCTGGGTGTGCCGTTGCAGCAGGTGCTCGATGCCTTCTCGGTGTTGCCGGATCAACGCACACCGACGCGTGCGGAGTGGGCGCGCATGTCGGCGCGTTGGCGGAGCCAGCTGGACGCGCGCATCAATGAACTGCAGGCCTTGCGCGACCAGCTCACCGACTGCATCGGCTGCGGCTGCCTGTCGCTGCGCCGCTGCCGCCTGAGCAATCCGGACGATGCCATGGGCCGCAGTGGTGAGGGGGCGTTGCGATTGGGTGGCCTGATGGCGGAGTAAGTCGGCCTGGCCAGCCGGCCCGGCGCACCGGGCCGAGCGGGGAGGGCCGAGCGGGGAGGGCCGGCGTCGCGCGGGCGCTCTGCGCGTGCGGTGCGTGACTGGGCCTCCACCAGAGCAGCCATCGGCGGCCACCTCCCAAACCTCAGGCAGCCGCAACCGGGACCAATGGCATTCCCGCGCGCGGCAAACTGCGCCGTAGGATGGGAATTCCCTCCGCCGCAGGATTTCGCATGACCCCCACCGTGCGCCGATCACTCACCGTTGCATTGTCGCTGGCCTGCGTCGCTGCGCCGGCGCTTGCCGCTGCCGCGCCAGCCCGCGCCGCTCTCGCTGCCACGCCTGCGCCGGCAAGCGTGTTCGATCCGCTGGCCCTGTTCGCGCCCCTGCAATTGCCCGACGCTCCGAATAGCTACCGCAGCGGCAGCGGCGTACCTGGCCCGGCGTTCTGGCAGAACCGCGCCGATTACGACCTCAACGCGAGCATCGACCCGGCAACGCATTCCCTCAGCGGCGAGGCCGCCATCACCTACACCAACCACAGCCCCGACACGCTGGACGTGCTGTGGCTGCAACTGGACCAGAACATCTACCGCGCCGATGCGCGCGCTGCCGCCAGCCGGCCGCTCAAGCGCAAGGAGTTCACCGATGGCATGCAGATCGCCAGCGTCGAGATCGATCAAGGCGGGCGCCGCCAGCCGGCGCGCTTCATCGTCGACGACACCCGCATGCGGGTGGATCTGCCGCAACCGCTGGCCGGGCAGGGCAAGGCGCTCACCGTGCACATCCGTTACCGCTACACGATTCCCGGCACCTGGGGCGGGCGCACGGCCGTCAGTGCCAGCAAGCAAGGCGAGATCTACGAGATTGCGCAGTGGTATCCGCGCATGGCGGTGTACGACGATCTGCGTGGCTGGGACACGCAACCGTATCTGGGATCGGAGTTCTACCTGGAGTACGGCAATTTCGACTATGCCGTGACCGTGCCGGTGGGCTTTCTGGTCGCCGGCTCCGGCGCGCTGACCAATCCGCAGGACGTACTCAGCCGCACCGAACAGCAACGCCTGGAACACGCCCGCAGCAGCGACCGCACCGTGCTGATCCGCACGCCTGCCGAGGTAACCGCAGGTACGGCCAAACCGGCGGGCAAGGGCACGCAAACCTGGCGCTTCCACATGGATCACACCCGCGACGTCGCATTTGCCGCATCGCCGGCGTTCGTCTGGGATGCGGCGCGCATCAATTTGCCGGGCGGCAAGCACGCGCTTGCGATGTCGGTGTACCCGCTGGAAGGCGTGGGCGCAGACAAGTGGAACCGCTCTACCGAATACGTCAAAGGCGCCATCGAGCATTTTTCGCAGTGGTATCCGTATCCGTGGCCGGCAGCGATCAACCTGGGCGGCTATGGGGCCGGCATGGAATATCCGGGCATCGTCTTCGATGGTTTCGAAGACGGCGGCAAGGACCTGTTCTGGATCACCGCACACGAAATCGGCCACACCTGGTTCCCGATGATCGTCGGCTCCAACGAGCGCCGGCATGCGTTCATGGATGAAGGTTTCAATACCTTCATCGACGTGTATGCATCGGATGCGTTCAACAAGGGCGAATACGCGCCCAAGCGCGATTCGGAATATGCGCCCAAAGGCGGCAACCCGGTCGACGAAATCCTGCCGTTACTGGCCGACACCCACGCGCCGACGTTGATGGACAACGCAGATTCCACCAGCGAGACCTATCGCCATCCGCTGACCTACTTCAAGGGTGCTCTCGGCCTGGTGCTGTTGCGCGAGCAGATCCTGGGACCGGCGCGTTTCGATCCTGCATTTCGCAAATACATCGCCACCTGGGCTTACAAGCATCCCACGCCCTCGGACTTCTTCCGGCTGATGGAAAGCGAAAGCGGTGAGGACCTGTCCTGGTGGTGGCGCGGCTGGTATCTCAACAATTGGCAGCTGGACATGGGCATCGCCGACGCGCATTACGTCGACCACGACCCGGCCAAGGGAGTGCAAGTCACATTGCGCAGCCGGCAGAAGTTGGTGATGCCGGCGACCCTGCGTGCGGACCTGGCCGATGGCAGCCACCTGGACCGACGCATTCCGGTGGAAACATGGCTGCAGACCACTACCCCCACAGTCACCGTGCCGACCACCCAGAGAGTGCTGCACGTCACCTTGGACCCGGACCATGTGCTGCCAGATGCCGACCGCAGCGACGCGCGCGCGGACGTGAGCGGCTGAGCACTGCGCGAGGCGTGGGTGCCGACGTGGCCGCAGCGCGGTCGGGTCGGTGGCTGCGTGCGGCAACCGCCGACGAAAACGGAAACAAGCGCCTGCGTTGATCACCGGGCGAGCGCAGCAGTTGCCCGGCATCGATCGGCAGCAGACGACGTGGCTCCTGTGCGATGAGGATGGGTTCGCCCGACGACAAATTAGTGCGCCCGTTGTCTGCCCGGACGCGGCGCAATCGATTGCGAAGCGTGTACCGTCTTCTTCGCGCGCAATGCATGTCGCTGCACTGACACACAGGCGACATGCAATCGGCAGGCGCATGCAGTGCGTTGCCGCGTCCTGTGCAGCGCCGACTTTTACATGCGCAATCCGGACGCGCGGCACTGGTCGTGATCCCAGGTTTGCGCAATCGCCGCATTCGACTCCATTGCGACACGTTCATTATGCAAATTTCACCGTTCGACCCGACGGTTTTTGCGTAATGCCGTGATAACGCTTACAGCCCCGCCAGCATTGAAAACTGCATGCGGGCTCAAGCGACTGCGGTATCGGCTGTAACAGTGCACAGCCATCACTATGCTGCAACGCACGGTGACAAGCCCTTTATGCCCTGACTAGGCTGCGCGGCATGTTAGCGCTATCACTGGCTGACACGTCGTGCAAAGAACCTGCAACAAACGCAACAATGGCGTGGCAACGCCGTTGCTGCGGCGGGTAGACGTGCATGCACATCGCAGGTCGACGGTCGAAGGGGCGATCGGCAGCCTGCGTGCTAGGGGACAGATCGAGGGCAACTGAGACAACGTCAAGCAGTTGTTGCGTGGTGCGTGTGGCGCGGTGCAAGGAGCGAGATGCCATCAGGGCTTCTCCGATCCAGGCGCCGGCTGCGCCCGCACGACAAATGCATGGCGTTGGATTGGTGGCTCCAGCAGTTGCAGCAGCGTTGGCCACGGCCTGTCGGGCAGTGGCCGCGATTCCGCCGTATCGCATGCCGCGATACCGGCCGTTGGCGGTTGGACTCCACTCCCGAGGACACATCGATGCGTCGTACGTTGAACAGCTTCAAGTCGAAGGCCATGTTCACCTTCGTTGGTGGCCTGTTGGTCATCAATCCCGCTTTTGCGCAGGATGTCGCTCCGCCGCCTGCACCGGCGCCGCAATCCAGCAGTGATTCCGCCACCACCCTGGATGCCGTCAACGTGACCGGTATCCGCAACAGTCTCAACCAATCGATGGGCATCAAGCGCGATGCCGCCGGCGTGGTGGATGCGATCAGCGCCGAAGACATCGGCAAGTTTCCGGACACCAACCTGGCCGAATCGCTCCAGCGCATCACTGGCATTTCCATCGAGCGCCGTGATGGCGAGGGCGCGCAGGTCACCGCACGCGGCTTCGGCCCGCAGTTCAACACCGTCACCCTCAACGGCCGCCTGATTCCCGGTGCCGATGCGTTCGGTGCGCCCGGCCAGACGCCGATCGGCGGCGTGGATGTCGGCACGCGCGCGTTCAACTTCGCCCAGCTCGCCTCCGAAGCCATTACCGGCATCGAGGTGTTCAAGACCAGCCGCGCAACGGCGCCCAGCGGCGGTATCGGTGCGACGATCAATATCCAGACCGACAAGCCGTTCAATCACGATGGCGTGGTGGCCAACGCCGGTGCCAAGATGGTGTCCGACCGCTCCGAGCCCTTCGGCGATTCGCTCACCCCGGAAGTGTCGGGCATCTTCAGCTATACCAACCCGGACAAGACCTTCGGTATCGGCCTGAGCGCCAGCTACCAGAAGCGCCATGGCGGTTCGGTCCAAGCCACCGAAAACACCTGGAACATCCAGCGTTGGACCGGTACCGACCCGGCACTGCGCCCGGACGCGGTGGTGACCAATGCCCCGGCGATCGGCCAGTTGTATGGCATGCCCAACGATCTGCGCTACGCATTCGCCGATTTCCAGCGCGAACGCATGAACGGCCAGGCGGTGATGCAGTTCGCACCGACCGACAGCCTGACCCTGACCCTGGATTACACCTACTCGGCCAACGAAATTCGCGAAGAGCGCGGCGAGCAGGGCATCTGGCTGCAGCGCGCCAACAGCTTTACCGATCTGACCTTCGATACCGGCCAGGCTGTGGCCACGCCGGTCTATCTGCGCGATGTGCCCAATGGCGCGAAGGACTTCGGCATGGAACAACAGCGCAACGAGCAGAAGTACACGCTCGGCTCGCTGGGCTTCAATGCCGACTGGCAAGTGAGCGACCGCTTCCAGTTGAGCTTCGATGCGCATAACTCCAAGACGCAAAGCTTGCCCAACGACCCGACCACGGGCGGCAGCGCGACCTACTTCAGTTTCGCCGGCACCAACAACTGCACCAATGGGCCGTACTGCGGCGGCCAATGGGGGCAGGAATTGTGGTTCAACAATTCCTTGCCGATCGGCGCACGCACCTGGTATCCCACTGCGGCCGATTCGCTGGCAAACACCAATGGCGTGGTCAATCCCGCATTCACGCCCGCCGAGCTCGGCTCGCAGGTGCTGCGCATTTTCTATCAGAAGCAGGTGACCGAAACCAAGGAAGGACGCCTGGACGGCAAGTTCGACTTCGACGACGGGCGCTTCCAGTTTGGCGTGAGTTCGACCAACACCACCATGCAACGCCGGGTCAGCGAGACCAACTCGCCGCTGGGCGATTGGGGCGTGGCCAATGCAGGCAACGAGCCGGGCATGGTCGCATTGCTGCAACCGGTGAGCATCACCGGCATGTTCAAGGACTTCAATCCCAGCGGCGCGGCGTCCAGTGCATGGCGTGGCGATGCCGATCAGCTGGCGCTGTGGGGCGGAAGCCAGTACGGCGCAACCACGCGCTACAACCCGCAATACACCGCAGACAACCGGGTGGAAGAAAAGACCCGTGCGGCCTACGTGCAGTTGGAAATTGCCGGTGCCATCGCCGGGATGACCACCAATACGCGGCTGGGTCTGCGCTACGAGCGCACCGACGTGGAGTCCACCTCGCAGGTGGCCACGCCCACCGCGCTGCTGTGGCTGTCCAACAACGACTTCCAGTTGATCCGGTCTACCGACCAGCAGCCTTTCAGCGAGAAGACCAGCTACAACTACGTCCTCCCCAACATGGACTTCAGCATCGATTTCACCGATTCGCTGAAAGGCCGTGCCTCGTTCGGCCAGACCATCGCGCGCGCACCGTACAACAATCTCATCGCCGGACCCACGCCCAATACGCCCAACGGCTCGATCCTGATCAACCCGTCCAACCGCGCCGGCGGCGACTCGCAGACGCCCACGCTCGATCCGTTGGAATCGGACAACCTCGATCTGGCACTGGAGTGGTATTTCGCCGACGCCAGCTATGTGTCGGCGACGTTTTGGAACAAGCGCGTGAGCAATTTCATCGGCAATACCGTCACGCGTGAATCGCTGTACGGACTGACCGACCCCACTTCGGGGCCGGATGCCCAGGCCGCGCTGGCGTTCCTGCAAAGCGGTGCCTGCGCCGCACAGGTGGGCGCGGCCGGCAACGATGTCGCGGGCGCGTGTTCGGCCAACGACACCTCGCTGTTTGCGGCCATGGCACTGCTGCGCAATGCTGCTGCCACCGGCGGGCTGAGCGCCTACAACGGCAGTTCGGCGCAAAGCCTTGCGTTGGAGAATGCCTACGATATCGCCGGCAATGCCTCCGACCCGCTGTATCAGTTCGATGTGTCGCGGCCGATCAACCAGAACAAGGCCAACATCCACGGCTGGGAACTCGGCGGCCAGTATTTCTTCGGTAGCACCGGCTTCGGCATCTACGCCAACTACACCATTGTGGAAGGGGATGTGGCGTTCGATAACACCGTGATCGATCGCGATCAGTTTGCCTTGCTCGGTCTGAGCGACACCGCCAACGTCATGCTGATGTACGAAAAGTATGGCTGGAGCGCACGCCTGGCCTGGAACTGGCGTGACGAATACCTGATCGCTGCCAACCAGGACAATGCCAACCGCAACCCGTACTACGTCGAGCCGTATCAGCAGTTCGACCTCAGCGTCAGCTACGCCTTCAACAAGCAGCTGTCGGTGGGCTTCGAGGCGATCAACCTGACCGGTGAAGACGTACGTTGGCACGGCCGCTCGGAGAAGCAGATCATTCGCCTGATCGACCAGCAACCGCGTTACACGCTGGGCGTGCGGTACGCGTTCTGATCCACCACGCGTTGTTAGCCGTCAATCCTGCGGCCGCCATCGTGTGATGGCGGCCGCAACCGGTTATTGCGCCGTTGCGCGCGTACGGTCTGCAGCCGCGTTTGCCGCAGTGCTCGCGCCGTCGGTGTGTGGGCGAACAGCCTTGCAATGCGCACGCATGCGCCACGCGCCGGTCTTCGGCGCCATGCAGTGCGTTGCTGCCCTGCGGCTTGCCGGCGCACGCATTTTTGGCAATGCTCAGCATCGATAAGCACGCGGGGAATGCGTGCGCCCGAATTCCCTCATGACTGCAGCGCTCCGCGATGGACGGCTGCTGGAGTTTCAGATGACGCGATACGCAGTGCTCAACAACGTGGCGCATCACGACCTGCGCGTGATCCTGCGCTTTGGTGCGCAATTCGGCGACGCGGTCGGCGTGGTGCCGGCCTTCGTCACCGAATATGCCGAGCTGCAGCGCGAGTACCCGCTGTTCTTCCGCAAGGATCCGGCCGGGAGTGGTTACCAGCCGGTGGCGCTGCTGGGCTTCGCACAGGATGAAAACCTGTTCCTGCAGGACGGGCGCTGGAATGCCAGCTATCTGCCGGGCATCGTTGCCAAGGGGCCGTTCCTGATCGGCTTCCAGGAGCAACACGTCGATGGGGCCCTGGTGCAGGAGCCGGTGATCCATGTCGACCTGGAACATCCGCGTATCAGCCGCAGCGAGGGCGAGGCGGTGTTCCTGCCGCAAGGCGGCCATAGCCCGTATCTGGAACACATCATCGGCGTGTTGCGCGGCATCCGCGATGGCGTGGACGCGGGACAGGCGATGGCGGCCGCCTTCGACGCGCTCGGCCTGATCCAGCCGGTGCGGCTGGACGTTGCGCTGGATGCCAGCCATGCCACGCAGTTGCAGGGCTTGTTCGCGATCGACCGCGAGCGGCTGGCCGCCCTGGATGCACAAGCGCTGCAGCAGTTGCATCAGGCCGGCTATCTGGAAGGTGCCTTCCTGATGCTGGCATCGCTGCACAACGTGCGCCGGCTGATGGCCGAGAAGCAGCGCCGCCTGCAGCAGTCGCACAGCGCCCCCGTTGCCGCGTACGCCTGAGCGTATGGCCGCACGTGGCACCGATCTGTCCGTCGCTGCAGGCGCCGCCATCGCCATTGCCGAGCGCGGAGACTGTGGCCCGGATGCGTTGTCGCTGCCCGCACTTTGCCAGGCCGCCGAGCCGGTGGTGCTGCGTGGCGTTGCGCGGCACTGGTCGCTGGTGCAGGCCGGGCTGCGCGGCGCCGATGAGGCCATGGCGCTGTTGCGCGCGCACGATACCGGCCGCCCCCTGCAGTATTCCTATGGCGGCCCGGAGATCGGCAGCCGCCCGTTCTATCGCGACGATTGCAGCGCGCTCAACTTCCAGGTGCAGCGCGGCAGCGTGAGTACCTTGCTGGATGCCATTGCGGCACATCGTGACGACCCGCAGCCGCCCACCTATTACCTGGCCTCGTTGCCGGTGGACGCCAATCTGCCAGGGTTGCGCGCCCACAACGATCTGGATGTGGCTGCCAACGGCAGCCCCGTGCAGCCCAGCATCTGGATCGGTAACCGGGTGATCGCTTCGTGCCACTACGATGCGCTGGACAACCTGGCGTGCTGCGCGGTCGGGCAACGGCGCTTTACGCTGTTTCCGCCGGAGCAGGTCGCCAATCTGTATCCGGGTCCGCTCGATCCCACGCCGGGCGGGCAGGTGGTGAGCATGGTCGATTTCGCCGATCCGGACCTGCAACGCTTTCCGCGTTTTGCCGATGCCTTGCCGCATGCGCGCAGCGTGGTGCTGGAGCCGGGCGATGCGTTGTTCATTCCCAGCATGTGGTGGCACCACGTCCAATCGCTGCAGCCGTTCAACGTGCTGATCAATTACTGGTGGAGCAGTGCGCCAGCGCACTTGCCCGCCGCGATGCCGGCGCTGTATCACGCGCTGTGGGCAATTCGCGACCGTCCGGCAGCCGAAAAACAGGCATGGCGCGCGTTGTTCGATCACTACGTGTTCGGCCCTGCCGAGCAGGCCGGCGAGCATCTGCCCGAACCGGCGCGCCATGCGCTCGGCCCCATCGATCCCATGCTGTCGCGGCAGCTGCGCGCCATGCTGATCGGCAAGTTGAACCGCTGATGTGCAGCACCGCCCTCAACCCATGCCACAGGAGTGCGCAGTGACTCAGGCTCAGATTCGCAAGGTGGTGATCGCCGGTGGTGGAACGGCCGGCTGGATCGCTGCCTGTGCGCTTTCGCATCAATTCCGCAATTTGCTTGACATCACCCTGGTCGAGTCCGAGCAGATCGGCACCGTCGGCGTGGGCGAATCCACGGTGCCGCCCATCCGCACCTTCCACCGGTTCCTGCAGATCGACGAGCAGGAATTCCTGCGTGCGGTGGCAGGTACCTTCAAGCTGTCGATCTCGTTCGAGCATTGGCGCCGCCAGGGCGAGCGCTACATCCATCCATTCGGCATCACCGGGCAGAGCACCCTGGTGTGCGCGTTTCATCACCTGTGGCTGGAAAGCCAGCGCCGCGGCATGGCGGGCAGCTTCGGCGATTACTGCCTGGAAACGGTGGCCTCGCGCGTGGACCGCTTTGCGCTGCATGGCGAGCCGGCGGTCAATTACGCCTATCACCTGGATGCGGCGCTGTATGCCAAGTTCCTGCGCGCGCGCAGCGAGGCGTGCGGCGTCAAGCGTGTCGAAGGCAGGATTCAGCAGGTGACCGTGCAGCCGCACAGCGGCGATGTCGCCAGCCTGGTGCTGGAAGACGGGCACGTGATCGAAGGCGATTTGTTCATCGATTGCAGCGGCTTCCGCGGTCTGCTGATCGAGCAGACCCTGCACACCGGCTACGAAGACTGGAGCCATTGGTTGCCGTGCGACCGTGCGGTGGCGGTGCAGACCGAAGCCCTCGGCCCACCGGTGCCCTACACCCGCGCCATCGCGCACGAAGCCGGCTGGCGCTGGCATATTCCGTTGCAGCATCGCGTCGGCAACGGCCTGGTGTTTTCGAGCAAGCACCTGTCCGATGACGAAGCGCACGCCAAGCTGCTGCGCGATGTGGCTGCGCCTGCCGTCAAGGAGCCGTGGATGGTGCCGTTTCGCACCGGCCGCCGGCTCAAGGCCTGGAACAAGAATGTGGTCTCGCTCGGTCTGGCCAGCGGCTTTATCGAGCCGCTGGAATCCACCAGCATCCATCTCACCATCTCTGCAGTGGTGCGGCTGCTGGCGCTGTTTCCGGCCGAAGGCATTGCGCCCTCGCAGGTGCAACTGTTCAACGACGTCAGCCGCGCTGAAATGGAGCACGTGCGCGACTTCGTCACCTTGCACTACCACGCCACCCAGCGCGACGAACCGCTATGGCAGCAGTGCCGGCAGATGGAACTGCCCGAGTCGCTCGCGCTGCGCCTGCGTGCCTGGCGCGAACGCGCGCACGCCTGGCAGGGTGCCGATGAACTGTTTCGTGTCGATTCCTGGACGCACGTGCTGATGGGGCAGGGCATTGCGCCCGAGCAGCATCACCCGTTGACGCGCGCATTTTCCGACCACGACCTGCGCCGCCTGCTCGACGGTATCGCCCAGCCGATCCAGCACGCCGTGCAGCAGATGCCCTCGCAGCAGGACTTCATCGAGCGCTACTGCAAGGCAGGCGAACAGGTGTGGGGGATGCGTAGCCCGGTGCCTGCCTAGAGCGGGTCATGCACCTTGAGATGAGGTGCATTGCCCATCAGCGGAGGCGTGCGGCGTCGCGGTGCTTGGCGGCTTGGCTGTGGCGTCAAGGCAAGCCGCGCGGTGCGCACTCCGTGCTGCTGGCGGCCAATCCTCCGGGAAGCGCCCTGTGGCGCACCGAGACCGCGTTGCACGCCTTGCCCAGGCGGCCAGCCTGGACAAGGCGCACGCCTTACTCGACGCGCTACACGACGCCTCGCACTCCCTCAACGTACATAACACGCTCTGGGGCCGGCATTGGATCGCGGCGGGCGGGCGCAGTGCTACAGCCGCATCAGATCCTTGCCCACCACGATCGGCCCGGTGTAATGCTTGCGCGCGCCTTCGCTCCACATCGCATCGGTGATGGACGCATCGCCGCCGGGGACGAAGTGATTGAGCACGAGCATCTTCGCGTTGGCCGCAGCCGCAATCATGCCGACCTCTTCGCTGGTGGAGTGGCTCTTGAGCAGATGGTCGAGCAATGTGGGTGCGTTGTCGTTGGCCTTCAGCATCGTCTGCAACGCCGGCAGATACATCACCTCGTGCACCAGGACGTCGGTGTTCTTGGCGAACTCGGCCAGCGCGGGCAGGTAGCGCGTATCGCCGGAAAACACCACGCTGCGGTCGGGCGCCTCGAACCGATAGGCGAAGGCCGGCTTGAGCGTGTAATGGTCCACCAAGGTGGCGGTGACGGTGACCTGATCGTTCTTCAGAACGGTGCCGGGCTGGTCGAACTCATGCACATGGATGAGTGCTTCGAACGGCGGGCGGCCTTCCTCACGGATGCGTGCCTGGATGTCGATGGCATTCATGGCGACAAACGCGTCCACCATCCTGGCGATGCCGGGTGGGCCATACAGATGCACCGGCGTCTGCAGGCCGCTGGCCCAGGCCAGCCACACCACGTTGAGCAGATCGGCGTTGTGGTCGGAATGGTGGTGGGTCAGAAAGATATCGCGCAGCATGGGCAGTCGCATGCCGGCCTTGACCAGTTGCTGCGCCACGCCGTTGCCGCAATCGATGAGATACGGTTGCCCGTCGATGACCAGGGCATTTGCGGCCGCGGCCCGCAATGGCGAAGGTGTCGGGCCACCCTTGGTGCCCAGCAGCACCAGCACGCTGCCCTTGGCCGGAAAGGGTGCAGGCGGCGCGGAGTCGGGCTTGGCGGATGTTCGTCGTGCCGGCGGACGCACAGCAGCACCGAGCTGCCCCACCGCAGTCAGCGAACTCGCAGCTAATGCAGTGCGTAGCAGCGTGCGGCGGGAGCGGAAGGGATGGGATGCGGTCATTGCGGCTCGTGCCGATGTGCGTGGGTTGGGTGTCGATGCAAGTTTGCGTGCTGTACACACCATACGGCAGGCGTCGCTGGCAGCAATCCGCAACAGCGGTTGGGGCGCTATTTTTTCGCTGCGCCTGCTGCCATTCTCAAAATTCGCGTGCAATGAATTCATCCAAGGCCGGCGAACGATAGAACGCCATGCATTGGGCGAAGATGCGATTGAACGGGCCGCGGCGCGCTTCGTCCTTCATCGGGACTTCGCGCTTGTCAAACCCCGCCGTGCTGGCGTCGACAAAGCGATGCAGGCGGTCGGTCGCGCCGACCTTGGCGTTGTCCATCGCATATGTGGTGAGCAGATACGAGCGGTCGCGTAGCTGATCGGGTGCGTACTTGCTGCTACGCGTGTAGTTGTTATCCAGGCACCGCTGCAGCGCATAGGCCTTGATGTCCTCGCGATCGGCCCGCTTGCCGGCCGCCAGGGCGGAGGCTTGCAGCGCCAAGGCAACAAGGATGAGGACCAGCAGTGGGGCACGTGCGCGAACCATGGGCGACCGTTGTGAAGGAACAGGCCCCATCAGTCTGCATCATTGCGCCGCTCGCCGCCGCTAGTGCGCCGTTGGTGCAGTCGACGTCAATCAGGCATTGCCCGATTGGCCGAAGTGGATCTGGTACACCCATCGCGCCGGCAACCGCACACCGATCAATGTGTTGAGCGAGGCTGCAAAAAACAGCCGTGGAGCGATGTCTCGCGCGAGCACGTCACGCCGTTGCCTTGAGTGCGTAGCAAGAAGATGGTGGTGGCATTGGACAGCCTGCGGACACTTCAGTGCACGGATCAACGCATGCACGGTCGCTGAGTCGAAGACGCATCGCCCGGCAAACGGATTGCCCGGCGATGCGCGATCAAGCGTGGCAGGCACAAGGTCGCCTGCCACGCGGCTTACCGCTTACTGGCCGAAGTAGGTGGAAATGGTGGAATACACGTCCGAGAAACGCGAGTAGTAATCCGGATCGGTCTGCGCGCTACAGAACGAATAGCCGCCATACAGGCCGCCACGCAGCTGGTAGGCGCCACCGCTGGCAACGGTGAACAGGCCCGAGCCGGACGAGCCGCCTTCGGTCACACCGTCGCTCCACACCACGCGATAGAGCGGGCTCTTGCCATCGATGGAGCTGCTCAGTGCATTCACCGTGCCCAGCGAATACTTCTTGACGTCGCCCGATGGGTGATGGATGCCGACAATCGAGGTGCCGGTGGAACCGATCGCCGCGCTATTCCACGCTGCATAGAACGCGCCGCTTGGCGGTGCGGTCTTCAGCTCCAGCAATGCGGTGTCGCGCGTGGTGTTGGCATGCCGCAGGAACGCGCCGCCCGTCAATGTGGTTGCCTGCGAGCTGACCGTACTGCCATTGCAGCTGGCCGCATCGTAGAACCAGTAGGTCTGCAGCGTGTTGGCCACCGTCTGCGTGCTGATGCAATGCGCCGCGGTCCAGAACAGGTTGCGCTTGGGCGAATTGGTATTGTTGAGCAGCGTGCCGGTGCACAGGAACGAGCCCTGGCTGGTGGTGAACACCATGCGTGCCACCGCCTTTGCGGCGCTGGTGAAGCCGGTCGTGGGGTTGGCACGGCAGACGATGTCGTTCTGACAGGAATCGCTTTCGCCGATGGCAATGGTCATCATGTCGCGCGGGCTGGCAGTGGGGCTGATATCCAGATGCGACAGCTGCGGAATGCTGAGGCTGAAGTTTTCCGGATACAACCCGGCCGGCAGCGACAGCTCGACCAGCAGATCCTCGCCACTCACCGCCGGCGACCAACCGATGTCGTTGCCGCTGGCAGCAAAGCTGGCGCCGGATTGCTCGAACACGCGACCATCGTTGCCGGCAAAGCGCAGCGTCACCTTGGATGGGTCGCCAGGCCTTGCACCGGCGCCACGCAGTACCAGCGATGCACGCAGCGACGCCGCCTGTGCGGAGCTGACTTTGAGACTGGCCACGCGCGAGCCATCGGGAGCCATTTGCCAATCCAGCTTGGACAGGTTCACCGTCGGCTGTGCAACCGCACGCGAAAAACCGATCTGCAACGGCTGCCCATGCTTGACCTGTGCAATACGACGTTCGCGCACACGACCCATTTCGGCGCTGGTAGGTGCGGTGAGCTGCACCACGCGCGTGGGCAGAACGCCGCCGCGTAAACTTGCCGACTGCAACGTGGCCGCACCAAGCTTGGCCGCCTGCGGCGCGGTGGTGACCGGCGCTGCATCCATCTCGGTCGGCGGGGCGGCCGCTGCGGTGCCGGAAACAGCGGAAAACAACGCCAGATACATCGCGTTCTTGCGATTCATGGGTAGTCCTTCTCGTCAGGGATCGTCAGGCTGCAGCGGGGGCTGCAACAAGCGGGCGCCATCGTTGGCGCCGAACGAGCCTAGCGAAACTTTAAAGCTGAATATGTGCTGAAAATCTCGTTCGGGAATGAAAGGTCGTGATCGATATAGTGCCCGCACGCGTCTGTCATCCACTGGGCCGTCATGCCGTCGGCCCCGGGCGGTGCATAGGCTCCCAGGGCGGCCATGTTGGTTCTAGTCAGCAGGTGCAAGTCCAGCATCCAGCTGCGCAGTGGCAGCTTGGTGTGTTCAATCCACGTCATAGTCGTGGTGGCGATCAGCCCTCCTAGGGCCTCGGGCGACCTCAACCCGGCCTTGAGGGATGCACAGCGATGGTGGAGCCAGTGAATCCTTTGTTCGTTTTCACGGCGGTGGACGACATCTCTGGCTGCGTGCCAGGTGGGGATATAAACAGAATCTCTGCGCACTCACCTGAAACATGTCGCATGCGACCCACCTCAACTTCTTTTCCAAGGCTGCCGCACGCGCAATCGCGCGACGGCGATAGCGACGTGCCTGCCTCCGCGACCGCTTTCCCCTGGCACGCGCGCGACAGCGCCAGTGCGTTTCCAGGTCTCAGTGCTGCGCCGGTCAAACGCGGACGTAACGCGACACGATCGATCACGGCAGGTGCCTGGCGGTCATCTGGCATGCGTCTGCCGCAGGTAGATACCCAGGCATGCGATCTCGTCAGCGCGATTGCCCAAGTGGATCGTGCATCGGCGCAGCCGCACGGACAGGATCCGCAATGGGAAATACGCTGCCGCACTGTGCTCGAAAGCATGCGCGCATGCGCAGGCGAATCGTACAAGGGCGATCCGGCGACGGTGGCTGAGATCGGTGGGTTGCATCTGAATGTGCCGATGTCCACGCGGCGGTTGAAACTCTGGGAGCGAGAGACCGACGATGTGATTGTGGCGGTGCTGGGTTTTTCCGGCACATGCCTGAATGCGACCGACGATCTGTTATGCGATATGAAAAGCCAGATCGCACAGGTACACGTCAACGTATTTGACGAGCGCCTTCCGACCTTGGGCAAGGTTGGAGCAGGCTGGCAGGAATGGTGGCAGTCCGAAGCTCAGTTGCCGCGCGCCGACGGAACCGTCATGAAGGACGTGTTGAAACGCTACACGAATCGCGCGCGGGAGAGCGGCAAGGCGTTGTCGATGTCGTTGACGGGACACAGTCTGGGCGCAGCAGCGGCCACGCTCGCCGGCTTCGACATCACGCACTTTCTGCGCGCGGCCGGAGCCCCGGGCAAGATCAGCATTTATTCATTCAATCCACCGCGCCTCGGGCCAGCGGGCGCCGACACACACTATATGCAAAGCTTAAGATCGAACGACAGCGAACTGCGATTCACGCTGCGCCAGTTTACGCGCGCCCTGGATCCGATCCAGTCGGTGCCCTTTTTCATGCATCACCCGCACTGGGATCACCCCGGGGCTGCTGACGAGCGCGCCGGCAGCACCAGCGGTGATCGCTTCGCTCAGTTCATCACCGTGACGGACGGCCCGGCCAGCACTGTCAACCTGGCGGACAATCACGAATTGACGTTGTGGCGCTCTTATTTCCTGTCCAAGATCGAGCCGGGCGATCTGCAGCGCATCTTTTCTCCCATGGAAGTGTCGCAGGGAACATCCGAAGACCGGCGTCTTCCCCGCAGGCAATTGTTCACCTCGTGGCTGCCGTACCGCCAGCCGCCGGCCACTCGCCGGCCGGATTAGATAGCCGGCAATAAATTGCAAATGAGTTTTCCAGGCCAAGAGAGAGTTTCTAAATTTTTGATTGATCCTGACTCCTGGCCACGAAGATCGCTCGCTGCACGTCAAACCGGCTCCAGGCACTGCTTGGACTGCAACATGCCCGTGGCAAGTCGTGGCAGCGCATCGTGAAGCGGATCGACGGTGAGCGATCGTCCATCTCTGCAAGTCAAGCCCTGCGTATTTGCGCTGATGGCGTGATGCATCACCTTGATGACGTGTTTGAGGTTGCCCAGCACGGGATTGATCCGTCGCACAACGCAGCACGGGTGGGCCAGGAGCACGCCGGCACAACAGACGGTGCTGCTGTTGAGGCTATTCCAGCGCGTCGCTGGCGCGCAATTCGGTGGAGCGTCCGCTGAGTTTCAGAAACGCCAGTACCGTCAGCCCCACCGCCATCCACGCAGCGCCGCCCAGTTGTGCATGCAGGTCGGCATTGAGCAGGACGTAGGCCAGGATGACGATCCCGATCAGGGGCACCACGCCATGCAGCACACGCCGGCCGTGGGTGCGGAAGTGCCACAGCACTGCGATATGCAGCAACACGAAGGCGGTCAGTGCGCCGACGTTGCACAGCGACGACAGCAGCGCGATCTGCCCGACGAAGACTTCGCCCAGTACCAGGCTCAGGCCCGCCACCAGCAGGATCGCACGCTGCGGTACGCCGGTACGCGGGTGGATGTAACGCAGAAAGCCCGGTAATTGCCGGTCGCGCGCCATGGCGAACAACAGTCGCGACGTGGCCGCCTGTGCAACCAATGAATTGGCGATTGCCGCGCTGATCGCCACCGTGAGCGCAATGACAATTTGCAGCCATGGCCCGGCGATCAACCGCCCGATCTCGAAGAACGCATCGTTGGATGCCTGCGCGCTTGGGTAGCGCTGCAGGGTAGGCTGCAGCAATGCCGCCAGCCAGGTTTGCAGGATGAACAACCCTGCCACGATCAGCAAGGCCAGCAAGGTCGCGCGCCCCACCACGCGGTTGCCGCCGCGCGCTTCCTCGGACATGGTGGAGATTGCATCGAAGCCGAGGAACGACACCACCGCCACCGACAACGCGCTGAAGATCAGCTGCGGAGAAAACGTCTGCGGGTTATACAGGGGGCGCCAGCTCCAGTGCGCGCCATTGACGCCGCGCTGGATCGCCAGCGTCGCCAGCACCACGAACACCGCCAGGACCAGCAACTGCGCAAGCAGGAAAAAGCGATTGGCGCGTGCGGTGGTTTCGATGCCACGCAGGTTCACCACCGTGTTGAGCACCACGAAGAACCCAATCCACGCCGGCTGCGGTATCGCCGGCAATACGGTCTGCATCGCATTGGCGCCGACCACGTACAACAGGGTCGGCACCAGCAGGTAGTCGAGCAGAATCGCCCAGCCAGCCAGAAATCCCATGCCGCTGCTCAGCCCGCGCCCGACATAGGCATATACCGAACCGGCCACCGGAAATGCCTGCGACATCTGCTGGTAGCTCAGTGCGGTGAACAGCATTGCCACGAAGCCGACCAGGTAGGTCAGCGGCACCATTCCGGCACTGATGTCGAAGACGCCGCCGAAGATCGAGAACGGCGCCGTGGGCACCATGCACACCAGCCCGTAGATCAACAGATCCTTCAGCGTGAGCTGCCGCTTGAGCTCCTGTGCGTAGCCGAAGCGTTGCAGCGTGGCCGCATCGTCGCGGCGGGGCGTATCGGTCATGCAGGTGTCCGTTGCAAGGAATGCCGGTACGCAGCGCAAGCGCCCGGACGAGCTGAACGCCCGTCGCGTGCTGCCGCCATGTGACCGGCATTGTGACGATAATGTGGCCGACAAGCCCATCCATTGGTAAAAGTGCTAGGTTTTCCATGCTGGATGTCATCTGCTGGCAACCACCGGTACCGAAGGAGCACCATGTTCGACATTCTGGCCAGCCTGGGCTGCGATCTGCAGGCGTTGCAGACGCTCGATAGCTGCCTGGACCGGGTATTTCGCGATGTCTGCGCGCTCGGTTTCCAGTCGCTGGTGTACGACTATGCGCCGGTGCCCCTGAGTCTGGAGGGAGCGCTGATCACGCCAACGGTGTTCATGCAGCGCAATGCACCGGGCGATATGCAGCATGTGTGGTGCGAGCACGGCTACTACCAACATGACCCTGTTCAGCAGCGCGCAACGCGGCGTACCACGCCATTCGTATGGTCGTACCGCACCGACGGCCACTGCGCGGGCGTGGAATATGTGGGGGGCCAGCACCGGCAAGTGACGCGCTATCTCTGCGATAGCGGCATGGGCACCGGTGTCACCGTGCCGCTGCATTTGCCTGGTGGCGCATTTGCCACCTTCAGCGGCGCGATCGATGCCGCCGCTGCACAAGCGCCGCGGTTGGCCGAAGCGCAGGTGCTGCCGTTCCTGTTGCTGGCGCACGCCTTCCAGGCGCGCGCGCAGGAGTTGCTGGAACCGCAGGAACGCCGCTGCCACCACATCGCGCTGACCCGTCGCGAGCGCGAATGCCTGCAGTATTCGGCAAAAGGCCTGACGTCCAAACGGATTGCCGCGGCACTCAACCGTTCAACCGCCACGGTGAACCTGCATCTGAATTCAGCCGCGCGCAAGCTGGGCGCCCGCAACCGCGTGGAAGCGGTGGTGCGTGGTATGCACTATCGGTTGCTGGAGCCATAATTTTTTTCGAGCGTGCCTGCGCGCTGCGGTACGCGCGGCTTCGCGGGTGTCGGAGCGGCAGAGCGCATATGCCATGTCGTTTCCTTGGCGCGACCCACCTGTGTTCTGAACGCTGATCTGTTGTCGGTCCGAATGGAGTCCAGTGGCGCTGACAGATGCGATAGATGTGCTGATTCGAACTAGCTATTTCGATCCAGGAGCGATGTCGAGTCGCGCGATACCCAGCGCATTCGGCGATGCGAGGCGTTCGATCGAACCGGCTATCGGCCAGCGCCAACCGCGCATCCGGGCGCGTTCAAACCTGTGAAATTTGCCAGTTAACGCCGCTCGGCGTGCTCGCTAGGCTCGGGGCTCATCATTGCCGTAGGCAGGCGCAGGTCATGCAGTGCACCGAGGGTTACGTCGAATTCCGCGGCTACCGTACCTGGTACCGCATTACCGGCGACCTGTGCGCAGATGCCTGCCCGCTGTTGGTGCTGCACGGCGGCCCCGGATGCACGCACGACTACGTGGACAGCTTCAAGGATCTGGCGGCCAACGGCCGCGCGGTGATCCACTACGACCAGCTGGGCAACGGCAACTCCACCCATCTGCGCAATGCCGAGCCAGGCTTCTGGACAGTGGGGCTGTTTCTGGACGAGCTGCAGACGCTGATCGCGCATCTGGGGCTGTCGCAGTACGCATTGCTGGGCCAGTCCTGGGGCGGAATGCTGGCCGCCGAGCACGCCGTGCGCCGGCCGGCCGGCCTGCGAGCGCTGGTCATCGCCAATTCGCCCGCCTCGATGGGGTTGTGGCGCGCGGCTGCGCTGCGTCTGCGCGCGCGCCTGCCTGACGATATCCAGGCCGCATTGGACGAGCACGAAGCCGCCGGTACGCTGGACCATCCGGCCTACCGCGCAGCCAGTCAGGTGTTCTATGCGCAGCACGTATGTCGCGTGCTGCCGTGGCCTGCCGAGGTCGCGCGGACGTTTGCCGCCATCGACGCCGACCCCACCGTGTATCACGCCATGAACGGACCGACCGAATTCCACGTGGTGGGCAGCTTGCGCAACTGGAGCATCATCGAGCGCCTGCATCGCATCACCGCGCCTACGCTGGTGCTCTCTGGCAAGTACGACGAAGCCACGCCGGAAACCGTCGAGCCCTATGCGCGGTTGATCCCGGATGCGCGCTGGCACGTGTTCGCCAACTCCAGCCACATGCCGCACGTGGAAGAACGCGCGGCGTGCATGCGCCTGGTCGGCAATTTCCTGGACGATCAGACACCGTGGCCCGGTGGACAAATGCTGCGCTCCTCAGCACTGGCCAATCGCGCTGTCTGAGCGTGCAGTGTGGTGTGGCGATAGCCAGCGGGCCGATCAACTGCACTGCGTTTAGCTGCCTGCCTGCCGCGATGATGTCGCTGTGGTGCACACCATCAATTCGTGCCTGCGATAGCGGCCCTGCAGCGCTTGCGTGCTTCCATCGCTGCACGCGTGGCGCTGCGCGCGTTGTTCCGGGTAGCTGTGTCGATGGAGGTTCGCGCTTTGACGCAAGCCCGTTTCGGGCTGCCGGCGCACGATGATGCGCGAGCGTCGCAGGGCACACGCCGCAGCGTGGGCAGGCACGTCAACGCTCTGATGCGCCGCGACGGCGCTGGCGCGACAGCTTGCGTTTGCATCTTCGTGCCGATGTAGATGCAGTGTTGCAATGCATGACTGCATTGCAGTTGGCCAGCTGCCATCACCAGGCATGCACTGGGTGCGCCCATGCCTGTCGCTGCGTCGGCACGTGGATCGTCACGGTTACAGGCGCAATCGCTCTGCACGCCCGAACGCCTGCGCATCGCCGGCGTCTGCAGCACATGCAAACATGCGTCGATCAACACAGGGCTATCGCATGGCATTGGCGTGTCCTGTCCCGGCTGTCCTTCGCTGTCCCTTTTGCATGTCCCGGAAAGAGAACACCGCGGTGTGTCTAAGTTTCGAAGATGAATAATTGTTTTATGTTTTAAATCGCGCGAAGAATGCAGCCCCCCACGCATCGCCTTGCCGTTGTCGTCGCCGCTGCGCAGACGGCCGGCATTGCTTGTCGACTTCATTGGGAGAGGCTCCATGATCATCAAGACGCTACAGGGCGCACTCGCGCTTGCACTGTCCGCTTGCGCCGCGGGCGCGATTGCCGGCCCGGTCGGTTACGGTGCGGCCACTACCGGCGGCGGCAACAAGACGCCAGTCAACGTGGCGACGTTCGAAGCAGTGCAGGCCGCCATCGACAACTATTCCGGCAGCGGCGGGCTGGTGCTCAACTACACCGGCCAGTTCGACTTCGGCACCATCAAGGACGTGTGCGCGCAATGGAAGCTGCCGGCCAAGACCGTACAGATCAAGAACAAGAGCGATGTCACCATCAAGGGCGCCAATGGTTCGTCGGCGAACTTCGGCGTGCGTGTGGTAGGCAATGCGCACAACGTGATCATCCAGAACATGACCATCGGTTTGCTGCAAGGCGGCGAAGATGCCGATTCGATTTCGCTGGAAGGCAACTCCAGCGGCGAGCCGTCCAAGATCTGGATCGACCACAACACCATCTTCGCCTCGCTCACCAAGTGCTCCGGTGCAGGCGATGCCTCCTTCGATGGCGGCATCGACATGAAGAAGGGCGTGCACCACGTCACCGTGTCCTACAACTATGTCTACAACTATCAAAAGGTCGCGCTCAATGGCTACAGCGACAGCGACACCAAGAACTCGGCTGCGCGCACCACGTATCACCACAACCGCTTCGAGAACGTGGAATCGCGCTTGCCATTGCAGCGCCGCGGCTTGAGCCACATCTACAACAACTACTTCAGCAATGTGTTTACCTCGGGCATCAACGTGCGCATGGGGGGGGTGGCCAAGATCGAGTCCAACTACTTCGAGAACATCAAGAACCCGGTGACTTCGCGCGACAGCAGCGAGATCGGCTACTGGGACCTGATCAACAACTACGTTGGCAGCGGCATCACCTGGAGCACGCCGGACGGCAGCAAGCCCTACGCCAATGCCACCAACTGGGTGAGCTCCAAGGTGTTCCCGGAGTCGCTGGGCTACATCTACACCGTGACGCCGGCAGCACAGGTCAAGGCCAAGGTGATCGCCACCGCGGGTGCGGGCAAGAACCTGGCGGAGTGACCGGTAGCGCCCGGAAGCGCGAATGAGCTGTAGCGAGCGCTGGTCAGGAGGGCCTGGGCGGCGCACAGCAATCGTAGCGTGTCCGGGGACAAGCCGATGACGAGTAGCGGCCGTCCATCCGGAAGCTGCGCACATGATGGCTCTTGGCTCTTGGAGGCATCGAGGCACGTCCCCGGCTTGTTCGGGGATGTGCTTTGCCCGGCTCTTGGAGACGACAGGTGACAGGCGCACGCTGCATCGGCCGTCAGGTGGCGGCGCGCACCGGCAGGTTGCCGGGCGTGGCTGCTGCAAACCCGCGCGCAAGGCGCGATCGCGCGAGGTCGCCACTCCTTCCCCGGGCTGGCGTCAAGAGGCGCGGCAGGCGCTGCGACGCGGTATCGTGTCGCGATTCCATCCATGCAAGCCTGTCCATGCCGCTTCCGACCGATTCCGTTGCTGAGACCGCTGCGCCCGCCGCGCCTGCATTGCGCCATGCGCTGAAGCCGCGGCAATTGATGATGATGGGCCTGGGCACGGCGATCGGCGCCGGGCTGTTTCTGGGTTCCGGTGTGGGCATCCACGCGGCCGGGCCGGCGGTACTGATCTCGTATCTGATTGCCGGGGCGTTGGTCATCATCGTGATGAACGCGCTGGGCGAAATGGCCGCCGCCAAGCCGGCCAGCGGGGCATTCTCGGTGTACGCCGCCGATGCGATGGGCCCGACGGCCGGCGCCACCGTGGGCTGGCTGTGGTGGTTTCAGGTGGTGGTGGTGATTGCGGCCGAAGCGGTAGGTGCCGCCGGGCTGCTGGCCACGGTCTGGCCGGCGTTGCCGGTGCCGTTGCTGGCGTTGCTGTTCATGGCCACGTTCACTGCGATCAATCTGCTCGGCGTGCGCAACTTTGGCGAGTTCGAATTCTGGTTCGCCATTCTGAAAGTGCTGGCGATCGTGGTGTTCCTGCTGATCGGCGTGGCGTTGCTGGCGGGCTGGTTGCCCGGAGTGGCATCGCCCGGGCTGTCCAACTTCACCCAGAACGGCGGCTTTGCGCCCAAGGGCCTGGCCGGTATCGGCTCGGCGTTGCTGGTGGTGGTGTTTGCCTTCGGCGGCACCGAAATCGTGGCGGTGGCCGCCGCGGAAACCGCCGACCCCGGACGTAGCCTGGCGCGCACCATTCGCACTGTCGCCTGGCGCATCCTGGTGTTCTATATCGGGTCGATCAGCGTGATCGTGGCGGTGGTGCCGTGGACCAGCGCCGCGCTCAGCTCGCCGTTCGCGGCCGTGCTGGAAGTGGCACGCATTCCCGGTGCCGCCACGGCGATCACCCTGGTGGCGGTGGTCGCGCTGCTGTCGGCGCTCAACGCCAATCTGTACGGCGCCTCGCGGATGATCTTCTCGCTGGCCCAGCGCGGCGAAGCGCCGCGGCTGCTGGCCAGGACCAGCGGCGAGCAAGTGCCGCTGGTGGCGGTGATCGCCAGCGTGTTGTTCGGCTTCGCCGCCGCAGCGCTGGAGTTGCTGTATCCGAACAAGGTGTTGCCAATGCTGCTCAACATCGTCGGCGCCACTTGCCTGCTGGTGTGGACGATCTCGCTGGTATCGCAACTGATCTTGCGCGCCCGCGCGGACCGTGCCGGCCTTGCGTTGCCGTTCCGCATGCGCGGCTATCCGTTTCTGACCGTGCTGGCGCTGGTCATCCTGTGCGTGATCTTCGTGTTGTTGGCCTCTTCGGCCGATACGCGCGCGCAATTCCTCTCGATGGTCGCGCTGACCGCAGTCATCGCAGCGGTCAGCGAAGTTGCGCGGCGCCTGCGTGCGCGGATGTGAGGGATTGGAAGCGTGGCAGTACGCGGTGCGTTGTGTGCGCTGGCGGGCATGTCAGCTGTAACCGGCGGCCAGCGCTCATGACGCGAGTGCAACCGGCAATTGCCCCCGTCGTTGCTGGCGACATTGATGTGTTCAGGCGTCGGCCTGGCCACGGACCACGGCATCAGCGCAGTGCGTCCGCAATCTCGCACGCACACTAACCCACCTGTCCAGGAGCCGCTGCGGTTGCGCAGCAGTTCTGTCAGCTGCTCTTAGCCGATATCGGCGGGCTCCCCATCCCGGCATGCGGCATCGTCGCCAAAAGCCTCCGGGCCCCGTCGATTCCTGGTGAGACAACGGCCGGTCCAATAACGAAAAAACCCCCGCACCGACGCGGTGCGCTGCGAAACGAGAAACGCGTCAGCAGTCCTGCGTTTTTCTCTCGGGCCGGGCACTCGCCCCGGGGATCTGACGGTCCAGTTCGGTTATTCTCCTTTGGACGCACATGCTCCACCCACCAGGGCGCTCGAAGAATAGCGACCGGATCTTCAACGCGGAACACGCGCTTTTATTGGCGACGTCGTCAGACGTCATTGCCGGGGTTCGCCCATGCATGCAGTTTCCTCCGACAATCTGGCCGACGTGGCCCCGCCGCTCACGCTGGAAGCAGTGCATGCGTTGGCGTGTCCGGTCGATACGCATCTGGATTCGCTGTATCTGTCGCGGCTAGGCGGCTTCGATTTCTGGAAGGGCGATTGGAAAGCACATCGGCGTTCTCCGATCCTCTGGTTGATGTCCAAGACCTCGCCGCGAGGTCGCAACCAACCGCTGATGTACCACGTGAGCGGCCCGGACTTTCTCGCGGGCGGCTATGGCGGTGCGTGTTTCAGCGCCCATGCACTCTGGGAAAACCTCATCGGCGTGCCTTTTCTCGACCCCTGGAAACACTGGGTGGAGCATCGGCGCTATGTCCAGGAGATGGTGGCGGCCAGCGGCGGGCGAATGCGGCTGGCACGCAGCGCCGCCGAGCTCCGCGCGATTCGCGCAGCGGGTCTGTGCAGCGCCATCCTGTCGTTGGAGGGGGCGCACATGCTTGGGCCACGCGGGCACCGCAGCCAGGCGCTGCGGCTGGCGCGTCTGGACAGTGCGGCCAAGGACGGCGCCGCCTATCTGACGCTCAATCATTTCAGCCATACCGACATCTCCCAGGCCGGCTATGCATCGCTCAATCCGTGGCGCGAGAAGAAGGGCGCGGGGCTGACGGCGTTTGGCCGGCAGGTGGTGGAGCGCTGCATCGATGCCGGGCTTCTGGTGGATCTTTCGCATACCTCGAGCCAGGGGATCCTTGACGCTTGCGGCATCTGCATCCGTCGCGACGTGCCGGCCTTCGTCTCGCATGGCGCATCGCGCAGCGTCACGCGTGGTGTGGAAACGCGGCCCTCACGTCACTTGGACCGGGCGCTCGACGATGCGGCGATCCGTGCCATCGTGCAGACCGGTGGCTGCATCAGCGTCATCCTGGCGCCGTACTTTTTGCAACACGCCTATCTGGCCGATGGCACGCCGGACATGGATGCCGATCTTGCCTTTGTCGTTGGGTATTACGAAGCGTTCGCCCGGCAGATTGCCGCCATGGGGATCGTCGAAGATCCATGGAAACACCTGAGTTTCGGCAGCGATTTCGATGGCGGCATTTCCAGCCTGCCGACCGGGATGCGCAGCGGGGCGGATCTGCCCAAGCTCACGCAGGCGATGCTGGATGCCGGCTGGCCCACGCAACGCATCGTGGATGTGTATAGCGGCAATTTTCTGCGGATCTGGGAGCGGGTGCGGCCATAGCGTTGCCACGGCCTGGCTCTGGGACGCTCGGCATGGCCGGTCTTGCACCGCCTGTCGACGCGCACTGCCCAGCAGAGGCGGGCGGTGTGGCGTACCGCAGTACAAGGGCGGCAATTTGTCGCAGATGCGACGCCGTGTCGCATCGGGAACGGGCGCGACCGTCCCTATCATGATCGCGTAGCGCAGCAGCGCGCGCGCGATCGCTCGATGCAATGCATTCCGGCGATCGCGCTGCGACCTGCACGCCGACGATCACTTTTTTCCTGGAGGGTTCTCCATGGACGCACTGCTGTTATCGCGGATCCAGTTCGGATTCGTCATTGCGTTCCACGTGTTGTTTCCGGCATTCACCATCGGGCTTTCCAGCCTGCTGGCGTTTCTGGAATGGCGCTGGTTGCGCACGCGTCTGCCGGTCTGGCGCGAGCTGTATTTTTTCTGGCAGAAGATCTTTGCCGTGTCCTTCGGCATGGGCGTGGTCAGCGGCATCGTGATGGCCTTCCAGTTCGGGGCCAACTGGCCGGAATTGAGCCGCGTGGCCGGTGGCGTGATCGGGCCACTGCTGAGCTATGAAGTGCTCACCGCGTTCTTTCTGGAAGCCAGTTTCCTGGGCGTGATGATGTTCGGCTGGGGTCGAATTTCCGAGCGCCTGCATTTCCTGGCCACCTGCATGGTGGCGCTGGGCACGCTGTTTTCCACGTTCTGGATTCTTTCGTCCAATAGCTGGTTGCAGACCCCGGCCGGCTACGAGGTCATCGGCGGCATCGTGCATCCGGTGGACTGGTTGCAGATCATCTTCAATCCCTCGTTCCCGTACCGGCTTGCGCACATGGCGCTTGGCTCGTTCATCACCACCTGCTTCGTGGTGGGTGCAGTGGGCGCGTGGTATCTGCATCGTGGCGTACATCGCCAGGCAGGGCTGCGCATGCTGAAGCTGGCCGTGGTGTTTGCCGCGATCGCCGTACCGCTGCAGATCGTCGTCGGCGACATGCATGGCTTGAACACGCTCAAGCATCAGCCGATGAAGATCGCCGCGATGGAAGCGCACTGGCATGCCGAACAGCCGGGCGAGGGATTCCCGCTGGTGGTGTTTGCGTTACCCAACGCACAGGCCGAGCGCAACGACTATGAGGTGGCGATTCCGCGCCTGGGCAGCCTGATCCTGACCCATCGCCCGGATGGCAGCATCGCGCCACTGACGTCGGTGCCGGCAAGCGAGCGCCCGCCGGTGACGCCGGTGTTCTTCGCCTTCCGCATCATGGTGGGCATCGGCTCATTGATGCTGCTGGTGGCCTGGGTGTCTGCGTTCGCGTTATGGCGCGGCAAGCTGGTGCAATGGCGCTGGTTGCTGGCGGTCTGGCGCTGGATGTTGCCGAGCGGCTTCATCGCGCTGATTTCCGGCTGGTTCGTCACCGAAATCGGCCGGCAGCCCTATGTGGTCTACGGCTTGTTGCGCACCGCCGATGCGGTGGGCCCGCAGTCTGCGCTGATGACCGCCATCTCGCTGGCGGTGTATGTGGCCGGCTACGCGTTCGTGTTCGGCTGGGGCATCTGGTACCTGGTCAAGATCGGCAAGCAAGGCCCCACCCCACATGCCGACGCGCCGCATCTGGACCATGGCGAACACACGCCCGCACGCCCGCTGTCGGCAGCGGATGCACCGATCGACGGAGCTGCATGATGGAGATGAACAGCGTATTGCCGGTGGCGTGGTTTGCGGTGATCGGCTTCGGGGTGCTGATGTACGTGGTGCTGGACGGCTTCGTGCTCGGCATCGGCATCCTGGCGCCGTTCCGCAAGGACGAAGCGCAGCTGGATCTGATGATGAACACCGCCGCGCCGATCTGGGACGGCAACGAAACCTGGCTGGTGCTCGGCGGGGCAGGGCTGCTGGCCGCATTTCCCAAGGCATATGCGGTGATCTTGTCGGCGCTGTATCTGCCGGTGCTGTTGATGGTGATGGCCTTGGTGTTCCGCGGCGTTGCATTCGAATTCCGTTTCAAGGCGCATCGCTCGCGGCGCTTGTGGAGTAATGCGTTTGCTGCGGGTTCGATCCTGGCCACCTTCGCGCAGGGCGTGATCCTGGGGGCGCTGGTGCAGGGCCTGCCGATCGACAACGACCGCTATGTCGGCGGCATCTGGGGCTGGTTCAGCCCGTTCGCGATGCTGACGGGCGCCGCCTTGGTGTTCGGCTATGCGCTGCTCGGCAGTACTTGGCTGATTCTCAAGACAGAAGGCCACGTGCAGCAGTTGGCGCGGCAGTTGAGCCGACCGTTGACCATCAGCGTGTTGATCTTCATCGGCCTGGTCAGCGCCTGGTTGCCGTCGCTGCAGTCGCATGTGATGGAGCGCTGGTTTAGTGGCACGCACTATCTGTGGCTGATGCCGGTGCCGCTGCTGGTCGCCATCGCGGGGGGGGCGCTATGGCGTGCGAGCGAGGCCGCGCGCTCGGATGCGCTGCCATTCCTGCTGGCGATGGGCCTGTTCGTGCTGGGCTTTTTGGGTCTGGTGCTGGGCATGTGGCCGTATCTGGTGCCGCCGGTCTACACCATCTGGCAGGCTGCCGCGCCGCCGTCTTCGCAACTGTTCGCGATGGTGGGACTGATCATGCTGCTGCCGCTGATCCTGGGCTACACGGTATGGTCGTACCGCGTATTCCGCGGCAAGATCACCGCTGACACCGGGTATCACCACTGAGGCGCACCGGCCATGTCATGCCGCCATGCCGGCGCAGGGCCGGCGTGGCGCTGCACAACATCAGCGCAGGCGCTGCTTGAACATCCATTCCCACATCGCCGGGTCCGCATAGGTTGCGTCCCAGGCGTTGTGGTTGCCTTGCGGATATTCGCTGTAGCGCACATTGGCCCCGACGCCCTTGGCGGCGCGGTACAGCGCGCGGTCGTCGTGCGGCGGCACCGAATCGTCCTTGGCGCCATGGAACATCCAGATCGGCACGTGCTTGAGTTGCGTCACTGCCGCGGTGTACGGGTCCGCTTCCTTCGCCACCAGGCTCACGTACAAGGTGCGGCGCTCATCGCGCGGTGCCTTGAGTGCACCGCAGATCGGCACGATCGCCGCAAACCGTTGCGGCTGCATCAGCCCGATTTCCCAGGCGCCATAGCCGCCCATCGAAATGCCGGTGAGGTAGGTGCGCTGCGGGTCGGCAGCGAACTCGGCGCTGGCCGCATCCAGCGCCGCGATTGCCATGCGCGCATTGACGCCCATCCACTCTTCGTCATTGGGCACTTGCGGCAATACGACAAGCGCGGGGAAATCGGCAGTGTGTTCGCTCAAGTAAGGGCCCAGGCCGACTTCGGCCTGATCGCGCCCGTTATCGCCGCGCTCGCCCGAGCCATGCAGGAACAGCACGATGGGCCGCGGCTGCGGCACCTTGGACGCGGGCACGAACACTTGATAGCGGTACAGGCGCCCTTCCAGTTTCAGCGTACGGGTGACGAAGTGGCCGCGGCGTTCGTCGTGGTGGCGCTCAGCCATGCTGGAACAGCCGGCCAGCAGTAGCGCAAAGGCAATGACAACAAGACAACGACGAATCACGCAGCTCTCCCGACCGATCACATGGGTGCAGTATTACCGCATGCCGGTGCGCTGGCGTGTCGAGGCGAGGCGATTCCTGTCGAATATTCATCTGCTTGTCGTCATCGCGTGCATGACACGCTCCAGGCCAGGCACCGCAGGTCAGGGCAGCAGGATCAGCGTGGCCAGGCCCAGGAAGCTCAAAAAGCCCATCACGTCGGTCAAGGTGGTCAGGATCACGCCACCGGCCAACGCCGGATCGAAGCCCAACCGTTTCAGCGTCACCGGCACCAGCACTCCGCCGAAGGCGGCAGTGAGCATGTTCACCGTCAATGCAGTGCCGATCACCAGCGATAGCATCGGTTGCCGGAACCAGGCCAGCACGATCAAGCCAAGCCCGATGCCCAGGCACAGCCCGTTGATCAGCGCGACGGTGAGCTCTTTCTTGAGCAAGGTCATCACGTTGGACGAGCCGATCTGGCCCAGCGCCAGGCCGCGCACCATCAGGGCCAGCACCTGGGTGCCGGCATTGCCGCCCATGCCGGCAACGATCGGCATCAGCGCCGCAAGCGCCACCAGTTTCTCGATAGTGCCCTCGAACCTGCTGACCACGCTGGACGCCAGAAACGCGGTGCACAGATTGATGCTCAGCCAGATCAGGCGGCGCCGGAATGCGCGCCGTGCCGGGCTGAACATGTCTTCGTCTTCGTCCAGACCGGCCGCGCTCATGGCCTGGTGCTCGGCCTGCTCGCGGATGATGTCGACCACGTCGTCGATGGTGATGCGGCCCAGCAGGATGTTGTTGTCGTCCACCACCGGCGCGGAGATCCAGTCGTGGTCGGAGAAGCGCCGCGCCACTTCGTCCGAACCGTCGCCGACATCGATGGCCGGTTGCTCGTCGTCGATCAGCCGGTTGACCGGCGTGCTGTCTTCGTGGGTGACCAGCGCCGCCAGCGGCACGCGGCCCAGGTATTGGTGGCGCCGGCTCACCACGTACAGATGATCGGTGTGGTCGGGCAGTTCGCCGCGCAGGCGCAGATAGCGCAGCACCACGTCCACATTGACGTCGGCGCGCACGGTGACCACGTCCGGGTTCATCAGACGCCCGGCGGTGTCTTCCGGATACGACAGCACCTGCTCGAGCCGCTCGCGGTTTTCGCGGTCCATCGACTTGAGCACTTCATCGATGACGGTGTCGGGCAGGTCTTCGACCAGGTTGGCCAGATCGTCGATGTCCAGGTCTTCGACCGCCGCCACGATCTCGTCCGGGTCCATGTCGGCCAGCAGGCTTTCGCGCACTTCGTCGCCGACATGCAGCAGCACCTCGCCATCGTCTTCCGGATCGACCAGCCCCCACACCACTTCGCGCTTGCCCGGTGGCAGCGATTCGAGCAGGTTGCCGATTTCCGCCGGCGCCAGCGTATTGACCAACCGGCGTACCGGCCCCAGGCGTCCGCTATCCAGCGCGTCGGACAGCAGGCGTAGCTGGCGCGCGGTTTTGTCGTGGCGAACGGCTTCGGCCATGCGCGGCTTCCCGGAAGAGTGGACGCGCCATCAGTAAAGGACGCGGTGCTGGGCCAGCAAGGCATTATCGCTTGCGCATGGTGACGAAACATACAGGGCCGCTGCGGCGCGTTTGCGCAGGACGTGCGCCGTGGACGCAGCCAAGCCGAGAGAGCTGCTCAAGGTGCATGGAGCGGGACGCGATTGACGATGCAGGCGGCATCTTCGGCGCTTTTCGACAAGGAGGCGATCAACGCGGTGCGAGCGGGCGTGACTGGTGCGCGCAGCAATCGCACTGCCCAAGCGGTGCATGCCGATTCGCGCCACCGTCTGGGCCTGCCTCAGGACTGCGAGCGTGTCGAACGCCGTGCTGAAGGAAACCCAGGTCTTCAAGCATCGGCCGCGCGGCCGGGCGCTGCGTGCCGCAATTACCGCAGCAGCCCCTGCGCATGGCCAGCCAGCCATTTTTCGATGCCCTTGCGATCGCGGGCGCGCAGCAATTTTTCGCCGTGCACGCGCAACTCGCCCAGATGGGTGTCGCGTACCGCGCGGCGCACTTCCAGCAATGTGGCCGGATGCAGGCTGAACTCGGTGAGCCCCAGCGCCAGCAGCATCGGTACGAAACGCGGATCGCCGGCGATTTCACCGCACACCGCGACCGGCTTGCCGTAGGTGCGCCCGGTGGCGATGACCTGCGCGATCAGCCTGAGGACGGCCGGATGCAGGGGCGAGTACAGCTCGCCCAACGCCTCGTTGTTGCGATCCACCGCCAGCAGGTATTGCACCAGGTCGTTGGTGCCGATGGACAGGAAATCGATATCGTCGATGAAGCAGTCCAGCGCCAATGCCGCAGCCGGCACTTCGATCATCGCACCCAGCGGGATGTGCTCGGCGATCTCGTGGCCTTCGGCGCGCAGCTGTGCGGTGAGCTTCTTCAACTGCTTGCGCAGCTGCAGGATTTCTTCGCGGCCGCTGACCATCGGCACCAGGATGCGCACCGGCCCGTAGCCGGACGCACGCAGGATCGCGCGCAATTGCGCCTGCGCCACCGCCGGCCGCGCCAGCGACAGGCGCACGCCGCGCAGACCCAGCGCCGGGTTGTCCTCATCGCTGAGTGTCAGGCCGGTGCGGTCGGCCTTGTCGGCGCCAAGATCCAGGGTGCGGATGGTGACCGGGCGGCCGCTCATGCCCAGCACGGTGTCGCGGTAGGTGTGGAACTGTTCGTCTTCGTCCGGCAGTTCGTTGCGCTGCAGGAACAGGAATTCGGTGCGGTACAAGCCCAGGCCGCTGGCCCCGAGCGCATGCGCGTTGGCCACGTCTTCCAGCGATTCGGCGTTGGCCAGCAGAGTGATATCGACGTTGTCGCGCGTACGCGTGGGCTTGGAGCGTAGCCGGCCCAGCTCGCGCTGTTCCTTGGCAAGCGCACGCAGGCGCTCGCGATAGTCGCGCAGATGTTCGGGCTTGGGGTCGACGATCACCTGGCCCGAGCCGGCATCGACAATCAGCACATCGCCATCTTCGATGCGCTGCAGTGCGTCGCTGACGCCCACCACCAACGGCAGGTGCAGGCTGCGCGCCAGGATCGCGCTGTGCGACAGCGTGCTGCCGGCGGTGGTGACGATGCCGACCACGCCTTGCGCCTGCAGCTGCGCCAGCTCGGAAGGTGCCACGTTGTCGCACACCAGGATTTCGCCGGCCACACCCTTGAGGTCGGGAGCGCGCTTGTGCAAGAACGCATGGATGCGGCCGATCACGTGATCCAGATCGTCCATGCGGCTCTTGAGATACGCATCCTCCATCCCGTCGAACACCGCCGCCAGGCGGTCGCGCTGTACGCGCAAGGCATAGTCGGCGCTGTAACGGTGGGTGCGGATCAGTTCATCCAGGCCTTGCAGCAGCTCGGGGTCATCGAGCAGCAATGCATGCAGCTCGAGAAATTCGCCGACTTCGCGCGCCAGTGCGCCGTGCAGGCGGTCGCGCAGCTGCTGCATCTCGACCCGTGCCGACGCGATGGCGGCATGCAGGCGCTGCAGCTGCGTTTCCACCTGATTGGCGGGCACGCGTTGTTCGGCCACTTCCAGGGTATGGCTCTGGCGCACGCGTGCGCGGCCAAGCGCGTTGCCGCGTGCAGCGCCATGTCCGCGCAGGCGCAGGCTCATGCGCGGCCCTGGCGCAGCGGCGCCGTGTCGGTCGCAACGGCACCGACGCCGCACATGCTCAGCTGTCCTCGTCGAAACGACGCTCGAACAGGTCCACCAGCGCCTGCAAGGCCTCGGCTTCGTCTTCGCCATCCAGCCGCACCACCACGCTGGTGCCCTGGCCTGCGGCCAGCAGCATCACGCCCATGATGCTCTTGGCATTCACCTCGCGCCCCTTGGCCGCCAAGGTGGCGTTGCTGCGATACGACGACAGCGTCTGCACCAGCTTGGCGGTGGCCTGCGCATGCAGTCCGAGTCGGTTGGAAACTATGAGTTCGCGTTCAAGCATCGTCGATGATCGCTCCGTTGCGGGTACCGGCCGCCGCAGTGGCGGGCAGCTCCTGCAATCCTTGTTCGGGGTAGTTCATCACGCGCAGCAGCATCGGCAGGCTCAGTGCGGACACCCGGCGAACCGGGGTGCCCAGCTTGGCCAGACGGTTGGCCAGATTGCTGGGGCTGGCGCCGTACAGGTCGGTCATGACCAGCACGCCGTCGCCGCTGTCGACCCGGCGCATCGCCGACGACGCCTGGGGCAGCAACGCGTCCAGGTCTGCATCGAACGGCACGTCGAATGCTTCGGTCTTCAACGGCAATTGCCGCAACAGCCCCGTCGCCACGTTCAACAACGCTGCGCCGATGCCGGGATGAGTAATGAGGAGAATGCCACAGGCCATGCCGAAACGTTAACAGGTCGGCATGACTGCGCGATAGCGTCTGCCTGCACAGATGCGTTGCGAACTGAATAGCCGTTTAGGACCGCTGCGGCGACGCGGCGGCAGCATGGGTCGCCATCGCGCGCTGCCGACGTGGCGCGATCCGTGGCTTGCGCAGCGTCAGCAGTGCGGCCTGCATGGCAAGCGGGCGCTGCCGTTTCCCTGCAGCGCGCGGGGGCATGTCGCCATGCGCGGCGGAATATCACCGACGCATTGGTGGTGACGGCGCCAGCGTGTTGATGGTGCAGCGTTGCATGGCGCGTCGAAGGAGAACGCCACGCGATTTTCGGGACGTCGGCGAGCCAGTCGCATCAGCGACAGCGTCGTCGGCCTGCGTAGCGTCCGCCCACGCCAGCCACCGCGCAAGCACTCCAACCTAAGAATAAGGCCAGCGAGCGTGTCGCCCTCAACGTAGGTACAGCACGCTCACCTCGCGGATGCCGCTGCAACGAATCCCGAATCCCGAATCCCAGCCCCTCAGTCCTGCTCGCGATGAAACGTCGCCACTTCCGGCCAGCCTTGTTCGCGCGCATGGCGGGCCATGCGCTCGGCCATGTAGACCGAGCGGTGTTTGCCGCCCGTGCAACCGAAGGCGATGGTCACGTAGCTGCGGGTGTCGTTGCGCAGTCGCGGCAGCCAGGTGTCGAGCAGGTCCACGATCTGCGCGCTGTAGCGCTGCACGTCCGCCTCGTTGTCCAGGTAGTCGCGCACGCCGGCATCGCGGCCGGTGAGTGGGCGCAGCTCCGGATCCCAATGCGGATTGGGCAGCACGCGCGCGTCGAACACGAAGTCGGCTTCGGCCGGCACGCCGCGCTTGTAGGCAAACGATTCGAACAGCAGCGACAGCCGGTCATGGGAACCAAGCGCGAACTCGGTGACCACGCGGCGGCGCAATTGATGCACGTTGAGCGTACTGGTGTCGATGACGGCATCGGCCTGCGTACGCAACGGTTCGGTCAACTGGCGCTCGCGGGTGATCGCTTCCGGCAATGCCAGGCCGAGATGGCTGAGCGGGTGGCGGCGGCGGGTATCGGCATACCGCTTGATCAACGCCTCGTCGCTGGCCTCGAAGAACAGCAATCGCGCTTCGATGCCGTATTCCTGCGCGGCCTGGCGCCACTGCGCCAGCTGGGTCAGGTCGCTGCGGCTGCGCACATCGATGCCCACCGCCAGGCGCTGGTCGCCGATCGGGTTGCCACGCAGACGGCTTTTGACGAAGTCCGGCAGCAGCTCGACCGGCAGATTGTCCGAGCAGTAGTAATCCAGGTCTTCGAAGGTCTTCAGCGCGACCGATTTGCCCGAGCCGGACAGCCCGCTCACGATCATCAGCGTGGAGGGCGCAACACTCATGGCGTACGTCGCTCCAGCAGGTTGCTGTGGCGAGCGATGAACATCGCTGCCGGGTCGATGCCTTTGGTGCGCAGGATGTGCAGCCGGGTCGCTGCTTCGGTCAGCACGGCCAGATTGCGGCCGGGCATCACCGGCAGGGTGATCAGCGGCACGTCCAGGTCCAGCACATGGCGGCTGCCCGAATCGCCGGTCAGACGCTCGTAGCCGGACGGCGTGGGCTCGGTCATCGGCCGGGTCAGGTGCACGATCAGGCGCAGGTACTTGTTTTTCTTCACCGCGGTGTCGCCGAACATGTCGCGCACGTTCAAGACGCCCAGGCCGCGTACTTCCAGCAAATCCTGGAGCAGTTCGGGGCAGGTGCCGTCGAGCACATCGGGCGCGATCTGGGTGAACTCGGGCGCATCGTCGGCCACCAATCGGTGGCCGCGGCTGAGCAGTTCCAGCGCCAGTTCGCTCTTGCCCGAGCCGGCTTCGCCGGTGATCAGCACGCCGATCGAGTAGATCTCCATGAACACGCCATGCAGCGTGACCCGCGGCGCCAACGTGCGTGCCAGATGGTAGGAGAGATGGTTGAGCAGCTCGTGGCCGCGCTTGGACGAGATCCACAGCGGCGTATTGGATTCGTCCGCCGCCGCACGCAGATCTTCCGGGCATGACTGGTTCTTGCTGATCGCCAGCGCCAGCGGTTGCACCTGGATGATCTTTTCGATGGTTTCCCAGCGCTGCCGCGCATCCAGCGAGTCCAGCCAGGCCAGTTCCTCGGTGCCCAGGATCTGCACCTTGTTGGGATAGATCACATTGAGGTACCCAGCCAGCGACGGGCGCCGTGCGTTGTTGCTGCCGGCCTGGATCTCGCGGTGCTCGCCCTTGGGGCCGGCGACCCAGCGCAGGGCCAGCTTGTCGCGCTGCTGGTCGAACAGTTCGCGTGCGGTGATGCTGGTATTCATGCCGCGCTCGCCTGCGCGGGCGGCATGTCGGCGAGCAGCGCCATCAGGGCATCGGCGTTGGGTGCGGCGCGCAAGTTCCGACGGAAGTCGGCATCGGAAAACCGTTCGGCCAGCTCGGACAGCAGCATCAGGTGCTGGTGGGTGTAGTGCGCCGGCACGGCCATGGCGAAGACCAGGTCCACCGGCTCGTCACCACCGAAGGACACCGGCGTGTCCAGCCGCAGCAAGGCCCCGCGTGGCTCGGTGAGGTTGGGGCAGCGCCCATGCGGAATGGCGATGCCATGGCCAATGGCGGTACTGCCCAGGGCCTCGCGCTCGCACAGGTTGGCGTAGAGCTCGTCGGCGCCGGCCTGACGACAGGAGAGCAGGTCGGCGGCGGCATGCAGGACGGTGTCGCGATCGGCGGCCGGCGACACCACGGTGCGCACGGCCGCCATCAGATCGGTTAAGGGCATGAGGGCATCAAGCGGGAAGCGTCATGCGGGATTGTCGCGCACCTCGCGGGCGTGGTGGTTACATTTCTTCTCTTTGTGCTTGAGGACCAGGCGGTCGAGCTTGTCGACCAGCAGGTCGATGGCCGCATACATGGTGGAGCCGCTGGCATCTGCGTGCAGGGTGCGACCGGGCAGGTTGACGGTGGCGACCACGTGGTGGTCCGGCTTGCGGACGGCCAGCTGCGTTCGGACTTCGCAGTGCTGGTCGAAATGGCGCTGCAGTCGCTGCAGCTTGCTTGCCACGTACTCCCTCAGGGCGGGGGTCACTTCAAGCTGGTGGCCATACGTCTCGATACGCATCGGATACCTCCATTGGTCGGTGGGCCAATGAACCGTTCCGGTGATCCGACAAGCCCGGCGCATGCCGGCGTTGCGGTGGTTGCAACGTCAGGCGATGCGCACGCGTTCGTGGGAGGCGGAAATGTTCATGGCCTCACGATACTTCGCAACGGTGCGCCGCGCCACTGGTACGCCGGATGTTTTCAGCAGATCGGCCAGCTTGGCGTCGGAGAGCGGTTTGCGCGGGTTTTCCGCATCGATCAGGCGCCGGATCATGGCCTGGATGGCGGTGCTGGAGGCCTCGCCGCCGCTGTCGGTGTCGATGCCGGAGGCGAAGAACGAACGCAGCGCGATGGTGCCGCGCGGGGTGCGCACGTATTTGCGGGCGATCGCGCGGGAAATGGTGGATTCGTGCAGCCCGAGCTCGCCCGCGATCTCGCGCAGCGTCAACGGGCGCAAGGCCTGCGCACCGAACTCCAGGAACCCGGCCTGGTGTTCCAGCAGGCAGCGCACCACCCGCAACAGGGTCTCGCCGCGCGCCTCCAGGCTCTTGAGCAGCCAGCGCGCCTCCTGCAACTGGCCACGCAGATAGCCGGCATCGGATTCGCCGCAGCTGCGGATCAGGTTTTCGTAGCCGCGGTGGATGGTGACCTTGGGCTGCGCGCGGCCGGCCAGTGCGGCCCGCCAGACCCCGCGCTGGCGCCAGATCACGCAGTCCGGCACGACATAGGTGTCCTGCGACAGGTCGCCGATCTGTTTGCCCGGGCGCGGGTCCAGCGAACGCACCAGCTGCACCGCCTGTTCCACGTCGGCAGTGGAACGCTTGAGCTCGTGCGCCAGCCCGGCCACACCGCTGCGCGGCAGCCGTTCCAGCGGGCCGGCAACGATCTGCAGCGCCAGCTCGCGGCCGGGGGTGTCCGCATCGAGCACCCCCAGCTGCAGCGCCAGGCATTCGCCCAGCGTGCGCGCGCCCACGCCCACCGGGTCGAAGCGCTGGATCTGATGCAGGACGGTGAGCACGTCGGCCTCGTCGACCGCGGCGCCCAGCGACAGGGTCTCGAGAATGGCCGACAGCGGTTCGCGCAGGTAGCCGTCTTCGTCGAGCGCGTCGATCAGCATCGCGCCGATCTGGCGGTCGCGCGGCGACAGCGGTGATAGATGCAGCTGCCACAAGAGGTGGTCGGCCAGTGTTTCGGATTCGGCCACGCGCTCTGCCGCGTCGCCGGACTCGTCGTCGTCGAAGCTGCCGCCGCTGCCCGAGCCGGTCCACTGCAGTTCGTCCTGCGACCAATCCTCGTCGCGCTCGGCAGGCGCGACTTCTTCGCGCTGGGGGTGTTCGGTGGACGCGGACGGCGAGGAGTCCACCGCGATGTCGCTGGCCGCATGCGCAGCTTCGTCGGCCCATTCCAGCAGCGGATTGGTTTCCACCGCCTCGGCGATTTCCACTTCCAGCTCGGTGGTGGACATCTGCAATAGCTTGATCGCCTGACGCAATTGCGGCGTCATGACCAACTGCTGTCCTAGCGATGTCTGGAGCCGGGCTTTCATGCGGGCACTGACTGGAAAAAGCGTTGGCGCGGCGACGCGCTCAAAGGCGGAAAGTTTCCCCCAGATACACGCGACGGACGTCGGGATTGGCTAGCAACGTGTCTGGTGCCCCCTGCGCCAGCACGCCTCCCTCGGCGAGGATATACGCGCGGTCGCAGATTCCCAAGGTTTCGCGCACGTTGTGGTCGGTGATCAGCACACCGATGCCGCGCTCCTTGAGGTGGATGATGATGCGCTGGATCTCGCCGACCGAAATCGGGTCCACGCCGGCGAAGGGTTCGTCCAGCAGCATCATGCGCGGCTTGGCCGCCAGCGCGCGTGCGATCTCGCAACGGCGCCGCTCGCCGCCGGAGAGGCTGGCGCCGAGCTGATCGGCCACATGGGTGATCTGCAGTTCTTCCAGCAGCGAGACCAGTTCCTTCTCACGGCCGGCGTTGTCCAGTTCCTCGCGCAGCTCCAGCACCAGGCGGATGTTGTCGGCCACGGTGAGCTTGCGGAAGATCGAGGGCTCCTGCGGCAGGTAGCCGACGCCCAGCTTGGCGCGTGCGTACATCGGCTCGGCAGTGAGGTCGCGGCCATCCAATTCGATACGGCCGGCATCGGCTTCGACCAGGCCCACGATCATGTAGAAGCAGGTGGTCTTGCCGGCGCCGTTGGGGCCGAGCAGGCCCACCACCTCGCCGGCCTCCAGCGTGAGGCCGAACTCCTTGACCACTTCGCGTTGCTTGTACTTCTTGCGCAGACCGGTGGCGACCAGCATTACTTCTTCCCCTGCGGCTTGGCAGCGGGCTTGGCGGCCGGTGTCGGAGCGGGCGTTGCCGCGGCAGGCGCCGGGGTCTTCGGCTGGATGATGGTGCGCACGCGGCTGCCATCGCCGCCGCTCTGCATGTTGCCGGTCTTGGTGTTGTAGACCATGCGCTGGCCGGCGTTGGTGCCCTTGGGCGAATCCACCTTGTAATTGCCGGTCAGGATGATGATCTCATCGGCGACCTTGTATTCGATGTTGTCGGCCTGGCCGTGCATCATGGCGCCGTCGTCCATCTCCTGCTTGAGCGTGGCCTGCTTGCCGTTGAGCACCACGCGATCGGTCTGGCCGTTCTTCTGGAAGATATCGGCGGTGTCGGCGTGGATTTCCAGCGTACCCTGCGTGATCACCACATTGCCGCTGAAACGGCACTTGCCGCTGTCGTCGAGCATGTTGCAATCGTTGGCATTGGAGTCGATCGCCATCGGCTGGTTGCGATCGCTGGTCTTGGCCATTGCCAACGCAGGCAGCAGCAGTGCGGCAAACGCCAGTTTAGCGGGCAGCATTCGGTTCATAGCGGGTCTTGACCTGAGAGAGGAGCTTGTACTGGCGTGATTTGAGGTCGGCTTCGAAGCCGACGCCGCTCTGCATGATACCCGGGCGGGTCATGGTCACTGGCGCGTCGGTCTTGGCGATATTCTGTTGCGGGAACACGTCCAGGCTTTGGGTGCGGAACGTGGTGGGCGGCGTGGCGCCGCCAGTCGGGCTGTCGCCCTCGACATCGCCGCGCAGGCGCAGCTGGGTGCCGTCCGGATTGACCCAGCCGGTCTTGGCGCGCAGGGTCCACGGCAGATTGGCGTTGTCGGGCATCAGGAACACCGGCGTGGTGATGTCAGCGGTCTGGTCGGCCCGGTTGCGATGCATCTCCGGCGCGCGCAGCGTCATCGACTCCTTGCCGCTCTGCTTGTCCAGGGCAATCAGCTCGAAGTCGCGCAGGATGTAGTCGGCGCCGGACTCCTGCACGGCCGCGGCGGCTGGGCGCGCGCGCTGTTTCCAGGCCGACCAGCCGGAAATCACGGCGGCGACGAACAGCACCACGCCCAGGGTGGTGCGCCAGTTCCAATTCATGCCGAAAACCCTTCGATGATGCGTTCGACCTGGCCTTGTGCGGCCAGCACCACATCGCAGACTTCGCGCGCGGCGCCTTCGCCGCCACGGGCGCGGGTCTGCCACTGCACGCGCTCGGCAATCCATGGATGCGCGTTGGCCGGCGCCACCGGCAGGCCGACCGCGAGCAGGGCGGGCAGGTCGGGGAGGTCATCGCCCATGAACAGCACCTGGTCCAGCGACAGGCCGTGCTCCTGGCACAGCGCCAGCACTGCCAGGCGCTTGTTCTTCACCCCGATCTGCACATGCAGGCCCAGATCCTGGCCGCGCTTTTCCGCCGACAGGCTGGCGCGCGCGGTGATCAGCGCGACCTGGATGCCGGCGTGGTCGAGCTGCTTCAGACCCTGGCCGTCGAGCACGTTGAAGGCTTTGCTCTCGTTGCCGGCATGGTCGTAGTACAGGCGACCGTCGGTCAGGGTGCCGTCGACGTCGAAACAGGCAAGGCGGACGCGCGCGGCGCGCTCGATCAGCTCGGCGGGAAGGTGCTGCAAAGGGGAATAGGGCATCGGCACGAATCGGTGAGAACGGGGTCCGGCGGTTGAAAACTGAACCTGTTAAACCACCTTGGCGCGCAACAGGTCGTGAATGTTCAATGCGCCCACCGCGCGGTGCTGCGCATCGACCACGATCAGGCCGTTGATCTTGTAGTCCTCCATGAGCCGCGCGGCCTCGGCGGCCAGCTGGTCGGCGGCGATGGTGCGCGGGTTGCGCGTCATCACCTGCGCGATGCCGGCGCTGCGCACGTCGATGTCGCTGTCCAGCGCGCGGCGCAGGTCGCCGTCGGTGAACAGGCCGATCAGACGGTCGTCGGCGTCCACCACGGCAGTCATGCCCAGCCGCTTGCGGCTCATTTCCATCAACGCCTCGCTCAGGCTGGCGTCTTCGCGCACACGCGGCAGGTCCTCGCCGGCGTGCATCACATCGGTAATGTGCAGCAGCAGGCGCCGTCCCAGGCTGCCGGCAGGATGCGAGCGCGCGAAGTCGTCGGCGGTGAAGCCGCGCGCATCCAGCAGCGCGACTGCCAGCGCATCGCCCATCGCCAACGAGGCGGTGGTGCTGGAGGTGGGGGCCAGATGCAGCGGGCAGGCTTCGGCCGACACGCTGACGTCCAGGTGCACGTCGGCGGCTTGGGCCAGGGTGGAACCGGTGCGGCCGGTCATGGCGATGATCGGGTTGCCCTGGCGCTTGAGCACCGGCAGCAGCATGCGCACCTCGTCCGATTCCCCGGAGTACGACAGCGCCAGCACGATGTCGGCCTCGGTGATCATGCCCAGGTCGCCGTGTCCGGCTTCGCCCGGGTGCACGAAGAATGCCGGCGTGCCGGTCGAGGCGAGGGTGGCGGCGATCTTGCGCGCCACATGGCCGGACTTGCCCATTCCGGTGGCGACCACCCGTCCGCGCGAGGCCAGCACCAGCCGGCAGGCCGCGGCGAACTCGCTGCCGATGCGTGCGCCCACGCTGGCCAGCGCCTCGCGCTCGATCTGCAGCACGCGCTGGCCGCTGGCGACCAGGCTGGCGTCGCTGACGGTGGCGGAGGGCAGGGGCGAGACAGCCATGCAGGACTCGGGTGAAGAGTAGAATGTGTGCTCATTTTATGAGGAAACGCCCTTTGGACGCCGAAACCATCCGTAAACTCATCGAATCCGGCTTGCCCGAAGCCCGCGTCGACGTGCACGGCGACGACGGCGTGCACTTCGAGGCCACCGTGGTCAGCCCTGCATTCGTCGGCAAGCCACCACTGGCGCGGCACCGCATGGTCTATGCGACCCTGGGCGAGCTGATGGGCGGGGCGATCCACGCGCTGCAGCTGAAGACGCTGACGCCCGAAGAAGGCTGAACGCAGCCGCCGAGCGGGCTGGGCCGGAGCGGTGCGCAGCACGGGGTCGGAAGCAGGATGCCCCTGCATCGCCTCGGCTGGCGTCGTCCTCGCCCACGCAGTGATTGCGTCCAGCGCGTCCCGGGCCATATCCGGCGCGGCTCGATCCCCCGGTTCCACCGCGCGCCGCGTGCACCACGATCGATACGCGCCTTATTTCATTCCCGACATCCCTTCTACTTTCGGATTTCTCAGATTCCCATGGCAAAAATCGTAGTGACCGGCGGCCAAGCGCTGCATGGCGAAGTCAATATTTCCGGCGCCAAGAACGCAGTGCTGCCGATCCTGTGCGCGACCCTGCTGGCCGACGCGCCGGTGGAAATCAGCAACGTGCCGCACCTGCACGACGTGATCACCACGGTGAAGCTGCTCAGCGAGCTTGGCGCGGAGGTCACCATCGACGAAGGCACGCTGGCCAAGGGCCGTTCGATCCTGGTCGACCCGCGCTCGGTCACCCATCAGGTTGCGCCGTACGAGCTGGTCAAGACCATGCGTGCCTCGATCCTGGTGTTGGGCCCACTGCTGGCGCGCTACGGCACTGCCGAAGTGTCGCTGCCCGGCGGTTGCGCGATCGGTTCGCGCCCGGTGGACCAGCACATCAAGGGCCTGCAGGCACTGGGTGCCGACATCAGCGTGGAAAATGGCTACATCAAGGCCACCAGCCACGGGCGCCTGAAGGGCGCGCGCTATGTGTTCGATATGGTCAGCGTCACCGGCACCGAGAACGTGCTGATGGCCGCGGTGCTCGCCGAAGGCACCACGGTGCTGGAAAACGCGGCGATGGAGCCGGAAGTCACCGACCTGGCCGACTGTCTGATCGCACTCGGTGCGCAGATTGAAGGCGCCGGCACGCCGCGCATCGTGGTGCAGGGCGTCGAGCGGCTGGGCGGCGGGCACCATGCGGTGCTGCCGGACCGCATCGAAACCGGCACCTTCCTGGTCGCCGCGGCGATGACCGGCGGCAGCGTCACCGTGCGCCGCGCGCGCCCGGAAACGCTGGATGCAGTGCTGGACAAGCTGACCGAGGCCGGCGCCACCATCACCACCACCGCCGACAGCATCACGCTGGACATGCAGGGCAAGCGTCCGCGCGCAGTCAGCCTGACCACTGCGCCGTACCCGGCGTTTCCCACCGACATGCAGGCGCAATTCATGGCGCTCAACTGCGTGGCCGATGGGGTGGGCGTGATCAACGAAACCATCTTCGAAAACCGCTTCATGCACGTCAACGAGCTGCTGCGCCTGGGCGCGGATATCCAGGTCGAAGGCCACACTGCCATCGTGCGCGGTTCCGAACGCCTGAGCGGCGCGCCAGTGATGGCGACCGACCTGCGCGCATCGGCGTCGCTGATCCTGGCAGGCCTGGTCGCCGATGGCGACACCACCATCGATCGCATCTACCACCTGGACCGTGGCTACGAAAACATCGAGGAGAAGCTGGGGGCGCTGGGCGCGACCATCCAGCGCACCGCATGATCCTGCGCGGCCGTTTCACCACCCGGCGCAAGATCCTGCTCGGCGTGATCGTGCTGATCCTGGCGTGGCTGGCCTATGCCTGGAGCGTGGGCATGGCCATCACCCAGGGCGTGGAGTTCAAGGACATGGACTGGAACAACGACGGCACTGCCAGCCGCGAAGAGATCGCGCAGTCGTTCTACGCGGTGGCGGTAAAGAAGACTGTCGAAGGCAAGCGCCATTGCGACCTGTTCTATTGGCGCAGCACCGGCGAGCAGATCCGCGTGGACTGCCGCACGGTGTTCAGCACCGGCGATGGCAAGGCCGCGGGTAAGCCCTGAGAGGTCGCAGCTCGGCCTGGCTCCGACCGGTGCATGAAGAGCGGCTGAGCTGCGGCTTGGCTGCAGGGTCCTCGCCCGCCCACCATCGCGGGACACGCCGCAAGTACGTCCGTGTAGGCTCTTATGCGGCATCCATGCCGCATAAGGTCCCGCGACGGTAGGCGGGCAAGGACCAGTCACGATGGTCGGGGTGCGCAGTCTCAACCAAACAACACTCAGCGCGCTGGCGTGGCGTCTTGGTTCTTCAATCGAGGCGCACGCAAGAGGTTTGAGGCGGTGTCCTCACCGTGCCTTCAACCGGCCGTTGCTGCTCTCGCTTTCAACAGAGCAGCCCGCGAACTGCCTGGTGCGGTGTCCTCGCCGCTTGCGGGACCGTGTGGCGGCATGGATGCCGCCACCGAGCCTCCACGGACGGATTCACGGCGTGTCCCGCGAGCGGTGAGGGCACCGCGCATTCGGTTCACCACGCTTCAGAATGGCTATTGGCGGGTTGCCGGCTCAATAGTGGCTCCCAGTAGCGCACCGCAGCGCATTCCTGGGCACGCTCGATCAGGCACAAACGCTCAGCGCAGCGACTTGATGGTCAGGTCCAGCGCATCCTGGCCCTTTTCCTTCTGCAGCAGGCGCGCCGGTACCGGCAGGTCCTTGACCACCCACGCAATCAATTCCTTGTCGCCGTCCACGCGCGAGACCTTGGTGGCCTGCTCCTGCTTGCCGTTGACGGTGATGGTTTCCTTGCCGACCACCTTATAGCTCATCGGCTTGATGCGGCCTTCGTCCACCATGCGGTAGTTCAGTGGTTTGCCGGCGGCCAGATCGCGCGTGATGGCCAGGTTGATCAGCAGCGCGTCCATGTCGCCGGGCTGCAGTTTCACCGGCCCGCGGCGGTCCGGCTTGATGTCGCCGCCCCAGGTCGCCTGACTGGTCTTCCAGTCGTAGTTGGCGGTGACATTACGGCGCTTGACCATCATCGACGAGGTGTCGTTGCTGCTGACCGGGCGCAGTTGGCCATTTGCTTCTTCGAACACCGTGCTCTGGGTCAGGTTGGCCAGCTGGTTCTGGATGGTCAGCGTGTAGCGCCACTGGTTGGCGCCGGCAGCGGCCAGGGTCATGGTGCCATTGGCTTGCATGCCCATGTAGTTGGCCGAGTAGTCGGCCTGGAATGGCTGCATGGCCAAGGCAGGCAGACTGGCCAAGGCCAATGCGGCGGCGGCAACGATGGCGCTGGGACGGGGGAGGGTTTTCATCGATCAGGCTCCTTGGTATTCGACCAGGCGTAGATCGACCTGATCCTCACCTTTGTCACGTTGGAGGATGCGCACCGGGGTGGGGACCCCGTTGGCGATCCAGAGGATGGTTTCGTTGTCGCCACCGTTGACGCGGTACACGCGCAACGCGTCGTAGCTCAGATCGCCCACCTGCACCACCTCGGTGGCGTCGGCTGCGCGGTAGTCGTATTTGCGCACCTTGCCGACGTCGACATAGCGATAGCTGAGGTTGCGCCCGGGTTGCGCGTCGCGCATCAGCGACAGGTTCAGCGACAACGCGCTTTGGTCGCCGTGCTGCAAGGGGATCGGCTGCTGGCGATCTTCCTTCAGATCACCGTTCCACTGCGCTGTGCCGGCCTGCCAGTTGTAGACGCCGGTGACCTTCTTGCCGAAGAACACTGCCTTGCGCACCGTGCTCTGGCTTAGCGGCACATATGTGTCGCCGTCCACGCGGAACACCGTGCTCTGCTCCAGGTTCAGGCCCAGGATGCTGGCGAAGCCCTTGCGGCCACGCACCGACATGTCGATGCGCCACTGGCTACCCTCGCCGTGGCTGACCTGCATGGTGGCATCGCCTGCTTCCTTGCCACGGTAGAACGCCTGGTAGGTCGCCACGAACGGTTCCAGTGGCGGCGGTGTCCAGGTGCTGGCGGGCAGGGCTGCGGGCGGTGTCGGCGCGGCGCCTGGAGTTGTGACCGGAACGGGCGCCGCTGGCACAGGCGCGGCGGGCGCCTGCTGCGCACGGCCGGGGCCGGCCTCGGTCAGCAAGGCGACAGTTAACAGCGCGGCGGCGATCGGGATGACGTTCATGCGCTGGTGGCGGGCACGGAGGCCGCAAGGATGTCCGAGACGGGATGAGGGGGATGTCTTCCGCATTCAGGCGAGTGCGGTGTTTGCGGACTCTAGTCGCAGTGGCGTAAACAGGCACTGACCGTCGATAAGTACGGTGTCGCCGTGCACCGCGACGCGGCCACTGGCAAGCAGCTCCAGCGTGGCCAGGAGCAGCGGGTGCTCGCGCGCCAGCACCCGCGTGGCCAGTTGTTCGGCACTGTCTCCGGGCAGGACCGGCACGCGTGCCTGCGCGATCACCGCGCCGGCATCCAGCTCCGGCACCACCAGATGCACGCTGGCGCCATGCTCTGCATCGCCGGCTTCCAGCGCGCGCGCGTGCGTGTGCAGGCCGCGGTATTTGGGTAGCAGCGAGGGGTGGATGTTGAGCATGCGCCCGGCGAAACGGCGCACCAACGGCTCACCCAGGATGCGCATATAGCCGGCGCAGATCACCCAGTCCGGCTGCGTGGCGGCGATGGCATCGCCCAGCGCGGCATCGAAGGCGGCGCGGTCGGCGAAATCGCGCGGGCTGGCGCTCCAGCGACGCGCCGGCTCGACTTTCTGCAAGGCCGGCGCCTGCGGGCGATCGGAAAATACGCCGACCACCTCGGCATGCAGGCGTCCGCTGGCGATCGCATCCAGGATGGCCTGCAGGTTGCTGCCGCGGCCGGAGGCCAGCACGGCCAGGCGCAATGGGGCCTCAGGTGCGGGCATTGGAGAGTAGGCTCACAAACGTCTCAAACCGCAGCGTTGCCGGCACCGAACAGAGCCTTCACCTGCGGACGCAGCAGCACCACCAGCGTAAACACACCGACGACGGTGCCGAACGGCATGAACGAGCAGGAGATGCCGGCCACGATCAGGCACAACAGATGCCGCCTGCGCTGGGCGATGCAACGGCCGGTATAGGCGATGAACCCTGCTAGCGTCAGGCCGCAGCAGATGAACGCTGCCGCGAACACCACGAAAAACCAGCCGAACCAGCGCGGGTCCATTGGCGGCGCGTCCGGGCTGGTGCTCTCCATGGGCAGATGGCCAGTCACGATGGCAAGGCCCATGAACAGATGGATCAACGGAAACAACGAAAACAACCCGGTGATGCCGGCCAGCACGTAGTGGAAGATCGACAGCAACTTGAGCTGCTGCAGATCTTCAGCGCTGGCAGTGGCAGTGGCAGGGCTGGCGATCGGGGACGCGTCCATGCAGGTCTTCTCTCAGCCGATCCGCACGCGCTCGTCGCCATGCGCCGTCACCACCTGGCCGATGCGCCAATGCGCCAGCGACTGCGCATCCAGCGCCTGCTCCAGCGTGGCGGCCTGCTCGGGCGAGGCGATCAGCACGAAGCCGATGCCGCAGTTGAAGGTGCGCCACATTTCGGCATCGGCCACCGAACCTTCGCGCTGCAGCCAGGCAAAGACCGGCGGCAGGGTCCAGGCAGTGGCGTCGATGTCCAGACCCAGCCCTTGGGGTATCACGCGGATGATGTTCTCGGTCAACCCGCCGCCGGTAATATGCGCCATGGCGTGGATCGCCTCGCCATGCGCCTTGAGCAGGGCCAGCACCGGCTTGACGTATAGCGCGGTCGGCGCCATCAGCGCATCGATCAGCTTGGTGCCATCGTCCAGCACGTGTTCGGCCGGCGCACCGGCGCGCTCGTAGATCTTGCGGATCAGCGAATAGCCGTTGGAATGCGGGCCGGAGGAGGCGAGGCCGATCAGCACGTCGCCGTCGCGCACCTGCGCGCCATCCAGCAGCTGCGATTTTTCCACCGCGCCCACGGTGAAACCGGCCAGGTCGTATTCGCCCGGCGGGTACATGTCGGGCATTTCGGCAGTTTCGCCGCCGATCAGCGCGCAACCGGAGAGCTCGCAGCCACGCGCGATGCCGCCCACCACCGCCGCGGCGGTGTCCACATCCAGCTTGCCGGTGGCGAAGTAATCCAGGAAGAACAGCGGCTCGGCGCCCTGCACCAGCACGTCGTTGACGCACATGCCGACCAGGTCGATGCCGATGGTGTCGTGCCGTCCCAATTGCTGAGCCAGCTTGAGCTTGGTGCCCACGCCGTCGGTGCCAGAGACCAGCACCGGCTCCTTGTACTTGCCGGACAGGTCGAACAGCGCGCCGAAGCCACCCAGGCCGCCCATGACCTCGGGCCGGAAGCTGCGCTTGACCAGCGGCTTGATGCGTTCGACCAATGCGTTGCCGGCATCGATGTCGACCCCCGCGTCGCGGTAGGTCATGGGCGAGGGGCTGGAAGGCGTCTGGCTGGTCACGGGCGGGGGTGGCTCGGCGGTAAAGGCGGCGATTTTAGCAGCCACGTTGGCGCTAGCGCCCCATTCGGGCAACAATTCACCCGGATACGCTTATGTCATGGAACCGTCGATGCGCCGCAGTCTCGCTTTCTTTCTCGCCCTCGTGGTCGCCATGCCCGTCGCTCCGGCCTTTGCGCAAGCAGATCTGCGCACCGAAGGCGACGTTGCCAAGGCGCAAAGTGCCTACGACGCCGAAGTGCCGGTCAACAGCCAGAGCGAATCCGATCGCCCCGGCGCACTGGCACGTGCGCTCGGCGCCGTGCTGGGCAAGGTCTCCGGCGACCGCGCCGTGATGAGCCGCCCCGGCGTGCCGCAGGCGCTGCGCAACGCGCCGAACTACGTCGAGCACTACGACTACCGCCAGGATCAGGGCACCTCGCGCACTGGCGCGCCGACCTTCCGTACGACCCTGGTGGCACGTTTCCGGCAATCGGATGTGGATGGCCTGATCGCCGCGCTGGGCTTGCCGGTGTGGCCCTTGCCGCGGCCCAAGCCGGTGCTGTGGTTGGCCATCGACGACGGCAGCGGCCCACGCCTGGTTGGCGTGGCCCAGGCCAATGCCGCGCGCAGCGTGCTGGACCGTGCGATCGAACGTGGCTACCGCCTCGGGCTGCCGAGCGGCGCCGCCGCCGAGCAGGCGCTGGCTGGCGCGATCTGGCGCAAGGACACCGCCGCGGTGTCGCGCGCCTCGGCCAAGTACAGCCCACCGATGCAGTTGATCGGCAAGCTCTACCGCAACGCCGCCGGCTGGACTGCCGATTGGGTCTTCGTGGACAACGGCAATGTGCTGTCCAGCTGGACCAGCAGCGACGGCGATGCACGCCGCGCCATGGCGGCCGGCGCCGACGGCGCCGCCGATGCGCTGGTCAAGCGCTACGCCAAGCGGGTGGATTCGGGCGTGCCCGGTGTCTACCGCGTGGTGATCACCGGCATCAGCAGCGCCGACGACTACCTGCGCGTGTCGGCCGCGCTGCAGGGCGTCTCGGTGGTACGCAGCATCCGCCCGGTCAGCGCCAATGGCGACCGGATGGAATTGGACCTGGAATTGCTCACGGGTATTTCCGGCCTCAACCGTATGCTCGGCGACAACAGCCCGCTGGTCTCGGTCTCGGTACCGACCGAAGGCCCGATCATTCTCGAAAACGAGCACGCCGAGTACCGTCTGAAATGACTTTGACTCCCGAAGCCGAAATTGCCCTGTTCCTGCGTCGCCTCAAGTGGGCGGCGGTGATTGTCGGTGTGTTGTGGGTGGTCTCGCTGCTGGCGCCGATCCTGACCCCGTTCGTGCTGGCGCTGTTGCTGGCCTGGCTGGGCGACCCGCTGGTGGATCGCATCGAACGTGCCGGACGCTCGCGGAATGTCGCGGTGATGCTGGTCTTCGTGCTGGCGACGCTGCTGTTCGTGCTGGCGCTGATGATTCTGGTGCCGATGATCGAGCGCCAGATCATGACCTTGATCGATGCGCTGCCGCAGATGCGCAACTGGGCGATTGGCACGGCCATCCCGTGGCTGGAAGCCAAGACCGGCATGCAGCTGATGGCCTGGCTGGATCCGGAGCGCTTGATCGACTGGATCCGCAGCCATTGGGAACAGGCCGGTGGCGCCGCCAAGACGCTCTTCGGCTACGTGTCGCGCTCGGGCTTTGCGATGGTGACCTGGGTGATCAACCTGGCGCTGCTGCCGATCCTGGCGTTCTACTTCCTGCGCGACTGGGATCGCCTGGTCGAACGCGTGGCTGCCGTCATCCCGCGCGCCTACATTGGTACCGTGAGTCGCCTGGCACAGGAATCCAACGACGTGCTCGGTGGCTTCATCCGTGGCCAGTTCCTGGTGATGCTGGCGCTGGGTGCGATTTACGCCACCGGTATGTCCATCATCGGGCTCAACCTGGGCCTGTTGATCGGCATCATCGCGGGCTTGATCAGCTTCATTCCGTACCTGGGCGCGACCACAGGCATCGTGCTGGCGCTACTGGCAGCCATCGTGCAGGCGCAAGGGCTGGATCTGAAATTGCTGGTCGGCGTGGGTGTCGTGTTCACGGTGGGCCAGCTGCTGGAAAGCTACGTGCTCACGCCGCGTATCGTCGGCGACAAGATCGGCCTGCACCCGGTGGCGGTGATCTTCGCGGTGATGGCCGGCGGCCAGTTGTTCGGCTTTCTCGGCATGTTGCTGGCATTGCCGGTCGCGGCAGTGGCCAACGTGCTGTTGCGCTATGCGCATGAGCAGTACACGCGCAGCGACCTGTATGCGGGCGAGCGCGCCGGCATCGTGCTGCAGTCCACGCCCGAGCGCAGCGTGATCATCGACCCCAGCAAGGACCCGGACCGGTCGTGAGTGTTCCGCAGTTGCCGCTGGCGTTGCGCGCGCCACCCGATCAGCGTTTCGACAGTTACATCGCCGCGCCCGACGGCCTGCTTGCGCAGTTGCAGGCGCTGGCTGCGGGGCATGTGAGCGATTGGTTGTATCTCTCCGGCCCCGCCGGCACCGGCAAGACGCATCTGGCGCTGTCGCTGTGCGCCGCCGCCGAGCAGGCCGGGCGCACTCCCGCGTATCTGCCGCTGCAGGCGGCCGCCGGCCGCTTGCGCGATGCGCTCGAAGCGCTGGAAGGCCGCGGCGTGGTCGCCCTGGATGGCGTGGAAAGCATCGCCGGCCGACGCGACGACGAAGTGGCGTTGTTCGATTTCCACAATCGCGCGCGCGCGGCCGGCATCACGCTGTTGTACACCGCGCGACAGATGCCCGATGGGCTGGCGTTGGTGTTGCCGGACCTGCGTTCGCGGCTGTCGCAATGCATTCGGATCGGGTTGCCCGTGCTCGACGATGCGGCACGCGCGGCAGTACTGCGCGACCGCGCGCAGCGTCGCGGCCTGGCGCTGGACGAAGCGGCGATCGACTGGCTGCTGACCCACAGCGAGCGCGAACTGGCGGGGCTGGTGGCCTTGCTGGATCGTCTGGATCGCGAATCGTTGGCCGCAAAACGCCGCATCACCGTGCCATTTCTGCGGCGTGTGGTAGCGGGGATGCCGGGACCCGGATAGCGCAGAAGCGAAGCGGATCGCGCTGCAGTTGTGCCGTGTGTTGGATACGCTGCGGTGGATCGGCGGCAGGTAATGCCCACGCCCTGGCGCGTCAGCTTTTCTCCGGTCCCGCTAGTTCCCCCTGCAGCGCGGCCAGCCGCTGCGGCGTGCCGACATCGGTCCAGCGTCCGGGGTGGTGGATGCCATCGATCAGGCCCTCCGCCATCTTTGCGCGCAAGATCGGCGCCAGCGCAAAGCGCGGCGCAGTACCAGTCTGTTCCGGCAACTGGCCAATGACCGATTGCCAATCGCGCAGCAGCGCTGGTCGATACATGCCAATGCCGGAATAGGTGAGCGTCGCGGGCAGATCTGCGCGCACCTTGCCATCCGCATCCAGCGCGAAGTCGGCGCGCGCTGCGTAGCTGGGGCGGTCGACCAGTACCAGCTGTGCAAGTCCTGCGGGTGCCTGCGGCAAACGGGAAAAATCGAAATCCGTCCAGATGTCGCCGTTGATCAGCAAAAAGGGCGCATCGCCTAACAGCGGCAGCGCATGCAACATGCCGCCGCCGGTTTCCAGTGGCGTGGTCCCTTCGTAGGAATAGGTCAGCCGTAGACCGTAGGCGCTGCCGTCTCCCAACAGCTGCGGAAACTGCTCGGCCAGCCACGAGGTATTGATCACCGCCTCGTCCACGCCCAGCGCCGCCAACTTGCGCAGATGCCACACGATCAACGGCGCACCACCGACGGACAGCAGTGGCTTGGGCGTGTGCTCTGTCAGCGGGCGCATGCGCTCGCCGAATCCTGCCGCAAAGATCAGCGCCTTCATGCCGTGGCCTGCTGGGCACGCGCAGCCAGCGCGGGCTTGATCACCTCGTCAAGCAGGCCGATTAACGGCGCAAGCTCGGCGTAGCGCGGCAGCACTTCGTCCAGATACGCCATGAAACGCGGCACATTGTCCAGATACCAATGCTTGCCATCGCGATGACTCAGGCGCGAGAAAATCCCCAGGTTTTTCAGGTGGCGCTGCACGCCCATCCAGTCCGCATCGCGCAGGAACTGCGCCAACGGCGGTACCGGTAATCCAGCCGTTGCGGCACGTGCGTGATAGTGCTGCAGCCAGCTGTCTACGCGAGCGATCGGCCAGCTCACCGAAGTGTCCTTGAACAGGCTGATCGGGTCGTAGGCAATCGGGCCGATCACGCAATCCTGGAAGTCCAGCACCGCCGGGCCATCGGGCACCGGCATCAGATTGCGCGGCATGAAATCGCGGTGGGTGAACACGCGCGGCTGGGCCAGCGCGTTGTCCATCAGACGGCGCTGCACCAATTGCAACTGCTCGGCATGGGCGCAGTCCAGCTGCACGCCCAGGTGGCGGCCTAAAAACCATTCTTCGAACAAGCCGGCATCGCGTTGGAGCAGCGCCTCGCCAAACACGCCACTATCGGCAGGTGGGGGAATTCTTTGCAGCAGCAGCAGCTGGGCAATCGCGCCATCCAGCAAGTCGTCGGCGTTGGCGTCGGTGAGCACCTGTGCCAGCGTCGGAACGCCCAGATCCTCTAGCAGTAAAAAGCCCGTTTCCAGATCCTGCGCAAGCACCTGAGGCACGCGTACCCCATGGGCGCCCAGAAGTGCATGCATGCGCAGCCAGGGCGCCACGTTTTCCAGCTGTGGCGGCGCATCCATCAAGATGCGATCCACGCCACGCCCGCGCGTGCGCCAGTAGCTGCGAAACCCCGCATCGACCGATGCGCGCTGCAGCGAAGCGTGTGGATCGTCGAGCGCTTGTTGTGCCCAATGCAGGCGAAGCGCGTCGCGCGCAGGATCCGGATGAAGTGACGTCATGAAGAGAGAAGGCGTAGTGGAGTGATGGATAGACGCGGAAGAGACGCGTTGAAACGCTCAGCGCTTGCTGCCACTGAACAACCGCAACAACGCCAGGATGGCAATCGCGCCGAGCAGCGCGCCAAGGAAACCGGCCGGCTCGCCCGCGCGGTACCACCCCATGTAGCGGCCAAACCAGCTGGCGACCACGGCACCGGCAATGCCCAGCACGATCGTCAGCAGGCAGCCCAGACGTTGGGTACCCGGCGTAATGAAACGCGCCAGCAGCCCAACCACAAAACCGACCAGCAGAATGTAGAGCCAGCTGTCGCTACCAAACAGATGATTCATCGCAGCACCGAAGGTGGACGGGATCGGCAGACTAGCATTTCGGATGTCGCTGCCTCACGCAGCGAGCATTGGAGCGCGCGGGCCGATGCACTGCCTTCAGCATGACATGGTCATCGGCTCCTGCTACCAAGCGCTCATGGTTCGGGCAGTGACTCCCGGGAAGTTGTCTTCCCGCGCAAAGAAGTCTTCTTTCGATAAACAAACCCCTGCGGGAACCCTTGCCGACTTGGGTGTGCAAAGAACGCCAGTTCTGCGCTGGGCAATGCGCGCCAGGCACGTCCCGAAGAAGAGCAACCGATCTCCCCTCTGCCAGCGGCAGAGGGGATCGGGTAAGGATGCGGTCCAGGCAGTACGTGGAGCCCGGCGGCCAGGTTGCGCCAGCAAGCCTGAGCGCCAAAGCGGGTCAGCCCGACGACCACGGCGCACCCGCTCATCCCCACTTAAAGCGCAGCCCCACCTTTCACGAAATCGATGCGCGCCAACCGCACGCATCGATGAAGCCACAACTCAACAGCAACCATGCCCACCATGACGGGTGCCGCTATCGGCCGCCACCGGCGAGCCGCTGGTTTCGCCGCGCAGGCAGGCGGCGTGATGGTCGGCAATCACCTTCGAGACGCAGGCAGTCACGCGCTTGCCCATCGGGATGTGCAGGAACTCGTTGGGGCCATGCGCATTGGAATGCGGGCCGAGCACGCCGGTGATCATGAACTGCGCGCCGGGAAACTTCTCGCCAAGCATGCCCATGAACGGGATCGAGCCGCCTTCGCCCATGTACATCGCCGGCTTGTCGAAAAAAGCCTGGCTGGCGTCGTTGATCGCCTTCTCCAGCCATGGTGCCATCGCCGGTGCATTCCAGCCGGACGAGGCCTTTTCCAGCTCTAGCGTCACCTGCGCACCATTGGGCGGGTCGCGCAGTAGCGCGGCCTTGAGCAACTCGCCGCAGGCCTTGCCATCGGCCGTTGGCGGCAGTCGCAGCGACAGTTTCACCGCGGTCTGCGGACGCAGCACGTTGCCGGCCGACGCCAGCGGCGGCATGCCATCCACACCGGTGATCGACAGCGCCGGGCGCCAGGTGCGGTTCAACACCAATTCGGTGAGGTCCTCGTGCATCGGCACCAGGCCATCGACCATCGGGAACTTGTCGAAAATCGCGGTATCCAATGTGGCAGCGGCGGCCTTCGCTTGGGTCAGCCGCTCGGCGGGCACCTCCACATGCAGGCCATCGAGCAGGATGCGGCCGGTGGTTTCGTCTTCGATGCGGGACAGAAGCTGGCGCAGCAGGCGGAAGCTGGACGGCACCACGCCCGAAGCATCGCCCGAGTGCACGCCTTCTTCCAGCACCTTGACCGTCAGGTTGCCGCCGGTCAGCCCGCGCAACGAAGTCGTGCACCACAGCTGTTCGTAATTGCCGCAGCCCGAGTCCAGGCACACCACCAGCGACGGCTTGCCGATGCGCTCGGCCAGATGGTCTACATAGGCCGGTAGATCGTAGCTGCCCGATTCCTCGCAGGCCTCGATCAACACCACGCAGCGCGCATGCGGCAGGCCCTGGTTGCGCAGTGCCAGAATCGCGGCCAGCGACCCGAAGATGGCATAGCCGTCGTCGGCGCCACCACGCCCGTACAACTTGTCGTCGCGCAACACCGGCTCCCAGGGGCCCAGGTCCGGGTCCCAGCCGGTCATCTCCGGCTGCTTATCCAGATGACCGTACAGCAGCACGGTGTCCTCGCCCGATTCGGGGCCGGTGGCCGGAATCTCGATGAAGATCAATGGTGTGCGGCCTTCCAGGCGCACCACCTCGACTTGCATGCCGTCGATGGCCTGCGCACGCGCCCAGGTCTCCATCAACACGACCGCCTGCTCCATGTAGCCGTGGGCCACCCAATCGGCATCGAACATCGGCGACTTGTTGGGAATACGGATGTAATCGACCAGTTGCGGGACGATCTCGCGGTCCCAGGTGTCGCTGATGAATTGGTCGATCTTGGCGCTGTCCATGGAGGCTCCGAATGCGTGACGTAGCCGCACATTCTACGCCCGCCTCGGGGGGTAGGTATTTCCCTACAAGGCGGCGCGCAGTTCACCGGCTGTGTGAAAAGTTCGTTGGCGATAGGATTGCTGCATGTGGCGCGGGACACTGGCTCCGCCGGCAGGAATGCTGGCTAGGACCATCACCCAAGCCACAAGGAGCGTTGCAATGAAGTCATTTACCGTAGTCCTGAAGTCCCTGCTACTGGCGTTGTTGTTGTCCTCGAATGCGTATGCGCTCGACAAGGTCGATATCAACACCGCGTCTGCTGAGGAATTGGACAAGGTGCTGATGAATGTCGGGCGATCAAAAGCCGAGGCAATCGTCGAGCACCGTCAGGCAAACGGTCCCTTCAAAAGTGCCGAGGAACTGGCACTGGTCAAGGGCATCGGACTCAAGACGGTCGAACGGAATCGCGACCTGATCGAAGTTGGAGCCACGATGGCTCCAGCCAAGAAGGCTGCCAAGGGGGCGGCGGTGAAACCGGTGGGACGGCGTTAAGGGGAAGGGATCCGAGATACGGTTCGACGCGAGGATGCGTGGCCGCAACCTAACTGGACAGGATGTCTGGGGGATGGCTGGAAGCCGACAAGGACGTGGAATCGCCCGGTGTTGCACTTGGATGTGCAGCCGGGCGTTTTTCGTTTTGGCCTGTGAAGATCTTGGGATCGCGCATCGCCAAGGTGTTTTGAAGTGGACAGCAAAACTTGGTGGGCAGTCTTCAGGCAGAGTGGACTGCTTCAAAGCCTCCAAGTGTTCGAGTGACTCATGCGTACCAAGTATTGGTAGAGCCCGCCTTGCGATGGGTCGTGGCGTCAGCCCGCCGCTTGATGTTCAGGTCACTGGCTATGCGTCTTGCCGATAAAGACAGACGAAGCGGCAAGATACAGCCTGATCTCGGGGCGTGAGCTTGAGGCACAATGCGCCGATGCAGCTGACAGACCTGAGCAGCCGGGTGATTCCGGCCCACGAGTACCGCCGTGAGCGGTGGCGCAATCAGTTGGGTTGGACGCGGGAGATCCTGCGTGTGGGCGATACAGCGCAATGGGCATTGCGGCTGTCGATTGCCGAAATCGAGCAGGATGCCGCGTTCTCGGCATTCCCGGGCATCGATCGTGAGTTGGTGCTGCTTCGGGGTCATGGCATGCGTTTGACGTTCGGCGGTGGCGATACTGATGTCCAAGCCGCAACCAAAGCCAAACCCAAAGCCGAAACCCATATCCATACCGGTGCTAGTGACATTGCCAGCGCTCGTGTGACCGTCAGCGCCGAGAATGCCGGAGCCGAAACCGAAACCGCTGCGGGTGCCTGGAAGGGTGTTGGTTCAGACGCGAGTGGCGCAGAGAGTGTTGGCGAGCATGCTGCTGTCGATGGATCGTTGAGCGCTGGTGAGCGCCTTGCTGCAAATGCTTCGGGCAGCAGGCGATGGGTGGACTTAGTACCGCCCTATCAACGCGTGCGATTTGCCGGCGAAGAGGCGGTTGAGGCAGTGCTGCTGGACGGTCCTACCCAGGATTTCAACCTGATGTGGCGGCGCGATGTGCTGCAGACCGAGCTGCTGCATCGTCCTCTGGTCGGCACCATGTTGTTCTTTGCCGACCCAGGTAGCGCCTGGGCGATTCATCTGCTTGCCGGCCAGGCCAGTTTCGGGCGCGACAGCGGTTTGCCGCCGTTGGCGGCTGGCGATACCGCGTGGTTGAGTGCAGCGACGCGCACCCGTTACGTACTCGACGGTGGCGGCGAATTGCTGGCGATTCGGGTGAGTCCGGTCTAGGGCCTTCTTCACGTATCTGCGAGCAGGGCGCGCCTCCTGGCACGCGCCCGGATGCATTCGTGTCAACGCAGACAAGCGACGGCATCGCTGTGCCACCTGGCTAGGGAACAGTGCAGGCGCCGCGAGTGGTTCCGGCAATTCCAGGGGGAAACCAATGAGTACCATCAGCTCGGTCGGAGCCGGCTACGCCGCCTACACGTCCTATGCAAGCCGCAGTGCGACCACCGGCAACGCCGCATCCGCCGCACAGGCGGAAAAAACCAATCCGCTGACGCAGTTGTTCAAATCCATCGATAGTGACAGCGATGGCAGCCTGACCGCGTCCGAGCTGTCGACCGCGCTGTCGTCCAATAGCAATGACGACAGCAAGATCGACATCGACGGGCTGCTGAGCATGCTCGATCAGGATGGTGGCGGCACCGTCAGCGAGAGCGAACTGGCGCAGGCCTTGCCGCCGCCTCCGCCACCGCCGGGTGAGCAAGGACAGGATGTGCAGTCGTTGTTTGCCGGCCTGGACAGCGATGGCGACGACAGTGTCAGCAGCGGTGAATTGAGCACGCTGGTCAATGGCGACAGTGCGTCGAGCACGCAGCTGCTGGACCTGCTCGACAGCGACAAGAGCGGGGCGCTGAGTCTGCAGGAACTGCAGGAAGCGATGCAGCCACGCGATCCGCCGCCGCGACCGCCGTCATCGGCCGATGCATCCAGCAGCGACGGCACACAGCAGGCCTATGCAGCGTTGATGCAGATGGCCGTGGGGCAGTACCGCAGCATTGGCGGCAGCGCGACAACGAGCAATCTGGTCGATCTGGCAGCGTAATGCGGTGATCGAGAGAGAATGGGGAAGCCGGAGCGCGGTCCTGGATCAGCCGGTGCGTCTAGCGCGCAGCCACCGCAAGCAGGGATGTTGCGGATTTCAGCAGCAGACGCGCTGCGGGTATCTGCGTAATCGCTTTGTTGAGCGCTTTTGGCGGTGCCGCGTGCGGTGGTTCAGTACACGTCGCGGCGATAGCGCCCGCTGCCCAGCAGTTCCTGGCTGACATCGGCTCCGAGGATGCAATCCAACGTGCGGTCGAGTTCGGGTGCCATGCCGCGCAGGCTGCCGCAGACGTAGATACAGGCATCTTGATCGATCCAATGACGCAGGCGGTCGGCGGCTGCGGCAAGTGCGTGTTGGACGTAATGCGGTGGCTGCGGTTGATCGCGCGAGTAGACAAGCTCCAGGCGTTCGATCCAGCCGTCCTGGTGCCACTGCTGCAACTCGTCGGCATACAGCGCGTCGTGCGCGGCATTGCGTTCGCCGAACAGCAGCCAGTTGCGCCGCGCGCCGGCTGCGATGCGTGCACGTAGATGCGCGCGCAGACCGGCGATGCCGGTGCCGTTGCCGATCAGCAGCATCGGCTGGTCGGGTGCGGGCGGGTGGAAGCCGGGGTTGCTGCGCAAGCGCAGCGCGATGGGCGCGCCTATCTGTGCATGGACGCAGAGCCAGCCGCTACCCAGCCCCAGGCTGCCGTCGGCGTGCCGATGCTCGCGCACCAGCAGTTCGGCATGGCCTTCCTCGGGGATGGAGGCAAGCGAATAGTCGCGATGGGGCAGGGTGACCAAACTGCGCACCAACGCATCTGCGTCCAGTGGTGAAGTTGTGCCTGTGGCTGTTCCCGTAGCTGTATCAGTGCCTTTACCTGTGCCCGTAGTTGGGTCGATTCTGACTTCGGCATCGGCATCGGCGCCAGCCCTAGTACTAGCACTAGCTCTGAGGCTGGCACCGGCATCCACATCGATACCGAGAGCGGCATCGGTATCGACGGGAAGTTGCGCGCCGCCGAGCCAGTCGCGCAGGGGGCGGCCGTCGATCTGCTGCGCGCCATCGTAGTGGTTACGCCGCAGCCAGGACTCGACCGCATCCGGGGTGTGACGCGGTGCGATCTCCGCGATATCGCCTGCGCTCCACTGCGGCAACGCGCCATCGCATGGCGTCAGGCGCAGTCGGTAAATCGGCGCACCCACACTGCCGGGATTGACGTGGACACGTTCGCGTAGCTGCCAGGTGGTGTAGGTGGGCAGGCTCCAGTCGGGTTGCGTCGCCATTGCGGGCGCCAGTTCCGCCAGACGGCGTTGCCAGTGCTGCAGGGCGTTCGGGTCAGCGTTATCGACCTCGATGCGTTCGAACAGGCGAGTGGCGCCGCGCGCCTGCAGGCGACCGTCGAGGCGTCGGCCGAACGCGCAGTAGTGCGCGTAACCACGGTCGCCAAGCGCCAGCACTGCGTACTGCACCGCCGTCAGATCCTGCGCGTGGTCGGCACGCCAGGCGCGCTCGGCGGCCTGCGCATGGTCGGGCGCATCGCCTTCGCCGGTGGTGCTGACGATGCACAGCAGCCGCGGCACGCGTGCGAGTTGATCGCTATCGACGGCTTCGATCGGCAGCGCATGCGCGCCGACGCCAGCCGATTGCAGCGCGGCAACGCTGCGTTGCGCCAGCTCACGCGCGAAACCGGTCTGGCTTGCCCAGACGATCAACACGCCGCTGGCGTCTGCGCGTTGTGCGCCGACGCGCTTGCGGGCACGCAGCAGCACGACCGCACACAGGCCCAGATACAGCGCCAGGCCGAGTGTGGCCAGTTGCCAACGATGCGGCGTGGGTGGGCTCCACCATGCGCCCTCATGCAGGCCGGCCAGCCAGCCGACGATGACCGCAAGCGCCAGCAGAACCAGCCCGTTGCCCAGCCACACGCGTGAGGTGGCGCTGCTCATGACGCGGACAGGTGGCGTTCGAATGCCGGGCTCATGGATTCGAGCAGGATGCCGTCTTTGCGTGCCAGGAATCGCACGGCCAGTTCCGCCTTGCGTGCATGGGCAAGACCGGCATCGACGCCAAGCACGGTCATCGCGGTGGCCCAGGCATCGGCCTGCATCGCATCGGGCGCGAGTACGGTGACCGCCGCAGGGGCATGCGGAACGGGCGCGCCGGTGCGTGGGTCGAAGGTGTGCGTATAGCGTGTGCCGTCGGCATCGAAGCGGTGCCAGCGATCGCCGGAGGTGGCGACCGCCAGGCCGTCCAGCGCCAGCACGCGTGGTGGTAGTGCGCTGCCGGCGTCTTCGTCGGGGGCGGATTCGACCAGCACGCGCCACACGCTGGTATCGGGCTTGCGTCCGTAGCCGAACAATTCGCCGCCGACCTCGATCAATGCACTGTCGATACCCGACTGCAGCAATGCGCGATGCACACAGTCCACACCGAAGCCCTTGGCGATGCCGGACAGATCCAGTGCCACTGCGCCTGGCTGCAGCACACGCTTGCCATCCAGCTGCAGGCGTTGCCAGCCGCAACGCAGGCTCGCCAATGCGATCGCCTGCGCTTCCGGCACACGCCGGCGCGCGCCGGCGGCGCCGAAGCCCCACAGCTCGACCATCGGACCGACGGTGGGGTCGAAGGCACCCTCGCTGGCCTGTGCGATCTCCAATGCTGCGCTCAGCACTGCGTGGAATTCGTCGGGTAGGTGATGCCAGCTGCCCGCCGGTGCGCGGTTGTAACGGCTGATATCCGAATCGACCTCCCAGGTACTCATCTGCGCGACCACGCGATCCAGCGCGGCCTGGATGCACGCATGCAAGGGGTGCAGATCGCGTCCGCGCGGTGCCACCAGCTTCACGCTCCAGGTGGTGCCCATGCTGCGGCCGCCGAGCGTGGCAATGGCGTGGTCGGCGGAAGACGATGCGGGCATGGACGGGTCTTATGAAGATGGGGCGGCAGGATGCACGTTGCGTGCGCTCCTGCCGCGTGCCGGCAGATTACTGCGGCAGCACTTCCAGCGTGGCGACATAGCCCAGGCGACGTTGCTTGGCCTGCGGCAGCGAGGTCGTTGTGTCTTCGCTGGTGGTTTCCAGCCAATACATGCCGGCTTCCGGCCAGGTCACGCTGAAGCCACCCTTGGCATCGGTCTTGAGCTTGATCTCGTTTTGCGCATTCCGGTAACGGGTGCCGCCGCGCACGATGTCGATCTCCAGCCCGGCGGCCGGTTTGCCGTCCAGCTGCAGGGTGAACTGCGCGGGTTCGCCGGCAACCAGATCGTTGGGATGGGTCACCGGAATCAACTCGATGCCCTTGCCGGCGGGCTTGAAGACCGTGGTGGTCGGCGCACCGCGGGTGACGAAGGTCTCCACCCGATTGAAGGACTGCGAGACCTGTAAATCCTGCGCGTTCTTCGGCACCTCGGTGGCGAAGCGGGTTTCGTCGCCACGCCAGCGCTTGGGCTTGCCGTCTTCCTTCCAGCTGGCGAACAGGCCTGCATTGACGATGGCCAGCTTGTAGGTGCCGGGCTGGGTGAGCTGCAGGTCGAACACGCTGCGGTACTTGCCGATCGCCGGGTTCTCCGGCGTGAGCGCACTGCCATCGGGGGCGGTGATGCTCAGGTTATCCAGTCGCAGCGGCACGTGGTTGAAGTAGAACAGATCGTTGGACACTGCAGCATCCACGGTGATCCACGGCGCATCGCCAGCGATGACGGTCTGCGACGGCAGCAACCAGGCCTTATGAGCAAGTGCGCTGAGTGGCAGGCTGGCAAGCAGGCTAATCAGGACGAGCGAGCGTTTCATGACGACTCCTTGAAAGACGATGACAACGATGGGACGCACGTGGAATCAGCGCGAGACTGCAGCGCTGTCTGCATGCGTGGAAAGCGCCGGGTGTGAAGCAACACGCCTTGCCGCCATGCGGCAGGTGTGACCTGCGGAAACAGCGACGTGCTGGAGAGCACCGCCAACGCCAGCGCAGCGTTCAGGGCTTTGCAACCAGGCTGATCGCACCGAGCTCGCTGCTGCCGCTGGCTTTGGCTGTCTGCGCGGAGGTCGCCGGCCAGGTGAAAGGCACCTTGACCAGCTCGCGGCCGCCAACTTCGCGTGCGGCTTCCACCACCAGCGTGTATTGCCCAGCCGGCAGCGACTTCAATGCACCCTTGGTGTCGGAGAACGACAGCGCATGCGCGCCGGCCGGCCGGGTGGGGCCGGTGACGCCGTCGACCGGCACGCTCAGGGTGCGTCCGCTCTTGCGCCACCACTGGCGCAGATCCGGCAGCCATTTGGTGCCGTGGCCTTCGGCGGTGTCCCTGTATTGATACCAGACCGCCAGATTGGCGGCGACCTTCTGATCTGCGCCTTCCAGCCAGATCGCGACATACGGGCGGTGGTATTCGGCGACGTTGAGCTTGGGGATTTCGACGTTGATGTCGAGCGTGGCCGCATATGCCGGCACGGCGAGCAGGCCGCTCAGGGCGATGGTCAATGTGGCGCGCATGATCGTCTCCGGTAGAAGGATTCAGTGGACCAACAGCAGGGCAAGCAACAGCGGAATCAGCAGGCCCAGGCCGACCAGCGGCCAGGTCATGTGCCGCTGCCGTGCATGCAGGTGAAGAAGAAACAGGCCGGTGATGCAGAACACCAGGCAGGCGATCGCAAAGACATCGATAAACCAGCCCCAGGCCGGCCCGGCGTTGCGGCCTTTATGCAGATCGTTGAGATAGGCCACCCAGCCCCGCGATGTGCGCTCGTATTCGATTGCACCCGTCGTACGGTCCAGGCTCAGCCACGCGTCGCCGCCTGGGCGGGGCAGTGCGACATACACCTCGTCGGCCGACCATTCTCCATTGCGCGCGCCGATGCTGATGTCGAGCTGGCGCCCTAACCATTGCGCCACACGGGGCGGCAGCGGTGCATTGCCGTCCTGCCGCTTGCCCAGCGTGTGCAGCAGGGCAGGCGGCAGCGTCAGCGTGCGTTGCTCGGTCGATGGGCTGGCTTCGATGCGCGCGGCGTGATTCAAGGTCAGCCCGGTGACCGTAAACAGCAGCATGCCGATCAGGCACAGCGCCGAGCTGATCCAGTGCCACTGATGCAGCATGCGCAGCCAGAAACCGCGACGTTGCTGCGCGCTGGCGAGGTGAGCGTGGTCTGAGCTGGACATGCTGCGCTCAGGCCATAGCGTCAGAAACGCGAGGCTGCAACTGCCGCTGCCGTGCAGCCACCTCGTGCAGCAAGGCGCGCAGGCGCGGATGGCGCGCGCCGGCCAGCAGCGGGGCGAGCTGTTGCAGAAAACCGGCGTGGCCACCTGCGATGGCGCGGCGCATCCACTGTTCTGCGTCATCGAACTCGCCGCTGTCGGCAAGCAGGGTGGCGTAGCTGGCCTGACCGCGGAAATCGCCCGCTTCGGCAGAGCGCCGGTACCACACGCATGCGGCCAGGGGATCTGCAGCGCAGGCCAGGCCCTGGTCGAGATAGCGCGCCAGGAAGTTCATCGACTTGGCATGACCGGCTTCGGCCGCGCGGCGGTACAGCGCCAATGCCTGCGTGTGGTCCTGCGCCACGCCGCGCCCGGAGGCGTACATGTGCGCCAGGTTGTACATGCCCCAGACCAGGCCCTGTTCGGCGGCGTGGCGATACCACAGCACGGCCAGCACATCGTTGCTGGCCGTGCCGAACCCGAGCTCATGGCAGCGGCCCAGCTGGTTCATCGCCTCCGCACACCCTGCGTTGGCGGCCACTTCGTACCACAGCATCGCTGCAGCCGGATCTGCGGCAATGCCGCGTCCTTCGGCGTACATCTGCGCGAGCAGTACTTGTGCACTTACGTCATGGTTCGCAGCGGCTTTGTGCAAGAGCGCACGTGCCTGTTCCGGCTGCGTGCGCAGCAATGCGCTCAGCTGCGTGATGTCCAGCGCCGGCTCAGACATCGGCCCATTGCCGCAACAGGTTGTGATACACGCCGGTGAGCTGGATCAATGAGGGATGCCCGGGCGTGTCCTGGGTGAGGCGGCGGATCGAGACATCCAGTTCGAACAACAGGCGGCGCTGCGCAGCGTCACGCAGCATGCTTTGTGTCCAGAAAAAGCACGCCACGCGCGCCCCACGCGTGACCGGCATGACCCTGTGCAGACTCGTGCCCGGATAGATCACCAGATGCCCGGCCGGCAGCTTGACCGACTGCGTGCCGTAGGTGTCTTCGATGACCAACTCGCCGCCGTCGTAGCTGTCCGGGTCGCTGAGAAACAAGGTAGCGGAGACATCGGTGCGCACGGGATCTGCGCCGCCGCGACTGCGGTCGTAGCGCACTGCGTTATCGACGTGATAGCCGAACGACTGCCCGCCGCTGTAGCGATTGAACAGCGGCGGATAGATCCTGCGCGGCAGCACCGCGGAAAAGAACGTGCTGCTGCGCGCCAGTGCCTCCAGCACCAGCGCGCTGGCCTCCCGCGCGATGGCGCTGTCTTCGGGCAACTGTGCGTTGTCCTTGGCCTGTGCCGACTGGTGGCCTGCGGTGATGCGGCCGTCTGCCCAGTCGGCCACGTCCAGCTGCGCGCGCAGCTGGCTGAGCTGCGCGGGGCTGAGCACATCGGGAATGGGCAGCAACATGCGGTGGTCTCCACGTCGCCCGCGCAGCGCGCACGGCGTGCCTGAGGGTTAGAAGCTGAAGGTGGCGTTCAACACTGCCGAGCGGCCGTCCCCCGGCAATGCCCAACCGCTGCCCGCCGTGACGGTTCCTGCGGCATTGACGGTGAGGTTGTTGCGGATGCTGGTGTAATAGACCTTGTCGAACAGGTTGTTGACGTTCAACTGCAGGCTGAGCCAGGTGTTGACGCGCAGGCCGACCATGGCGCGATGCACCCAATAGGCGTCGGTCTTGCGGTAGACCGCGGTCGAGGTGTTGTTCGGGTAGAAGCTGCCCTGATAGTTGACGCCGTAACCGAAGGTCCACTGGTTGAGCTGGTAGGTGGTCCAGAGGTTGCCGGCGTTGCGCGGGGTCTGCACCAGCTCGCGCCCGGCGATGGGGTCGCCTGTCAGGCTGGCGGTGCGGTTGGACACGCTCTGCAGCACTTCGCTGTCCAGGAAGGTGTAGTTGGCGAAGATGGACCAGCGCTCGGTCAGGTAGCCGGCCGCGCCCAGCGCAATGCCGTCCACGCGCGCCTTGCCGTCCAGCACCTGCTCGGGGACCAACGGGTCGCCGCTGTTGACCTTGTAGTTCTGGCGTTCGTTGCGGAACACCGCAGCGGTCAGCGCCAGGCGCTCGTCCAGCGCATCCCACTTGCCGCCCAGTTCGATATTGACCGCGGTTTCCGGTTCGACATTGCAGTTGGCACCCACGGTGGAGGTGGCAATCGGCGTGCACGAGCCGTTGACCGAGGCCTTGGAAGGCGTCTTCGCATTTGCATAGGACAGGTACAGGCTGGCGTTGTCGACCGGTTTGAATACCAGGCCGGCGCGATACGAAAACAGATCGTCTTTGCTGCCGGCGGGGAAGCCCGCAGTCACGCCGGTGATGCCGCCGGTGGCGTTGACGGTATAGGTGGTGGTGTCGCCTTCGTTATGCTCGTAGCGGCCGCCCAGGTTGAGCATCCATTGCTCGTTGAACTGCAGCGTGTCGAACAGGTACACCGCCTGGTTAGTCAGGCTGCCCTTGCTGCGGCCGGTGCGGAAATAGTTCTGCGGGCCGGTCCAGATGTTGTACGGGTTGTCGAACGACTGCAGCGGGTAGGTGATGCCGGTAGTGGAGCCGTCGGCATTGCGGAACAGCGAACCGCTATCTAGCTCGAAGTCTTCCTTGCTGAAGGCGACGCCGGCGACGACGCGATGTTCGATTGCACCGGTGTGCAGCGTGGCGGTCAGGTCGGTCTGGCTGTGCGCAATGAAGTTTTCGGTATCGCGCACCAGTCCGCGCGGCCCGCTGTTGGGGTTCCAGGTGGATGGCGGCTGGCCCACGCACGCGCGGCCGGTGTAGGCGTTGGTGTTGTTGGGCAGGCACCAGGTGCCCTCCGGAGCAGTGGCGGTGGTGCGCTGATCCACGCGCTGCAAGCGCGCCAGGCTGCGCAGTTTGACGTTGTCGTCGAAGTCCATTTCCAGCACGCCGGTCAGCATGTCCACGTCGATCTCCTGACGCGCCACATTGCGATAACCGTAGTAGGTTTCGCGGTCCACGCCCGGCAGCGGGCCATCGTTGAACGGGCTGAGCGCGAAGGGCACGCCGTACTGCGGCAGGTTGTTGTCGTGCTGGTGCAGATAGCTCAATGTGAAACGCGTGTCCGAGCCCAGGCCGAACGCCACCGACGGCGCAAACCCCCAGCGGTGACGGAATTCTTCATCGCGGCCCGGCACGTCCTGGGTGTGGCCCATCGCATTCAAGCGCAGGGCAGTGCCGTTTTCGAAATCGTAATTGCTGTCGGCAGTGAGGCGGCCGTAACGGTCGCTGCCGCCGCCGATCATGACGTTGGTGAAGTTGCCCTGGCCGGCAGTCTTGGTGACCAGATTGATGTTGCCACCGACCGAGCCGGCGCCGGACATGGCCGAGTTGGCACCGTTGATGAGCTCGACGGATTCGAGGTTGAAGGTGTCGCTGCGGCTGTACTGCGCGCTGTCGCGCACGCCGTCGGTGGTGATGTCGCTGCTGGCGGTGAAGCCGCGCAGGTTGATGCTGTCGCCATAGCCGCCGCCGCCTTCGCCCGCACCGAAGGTGATGCCGGGCAGGGTGCTGAGCACATCGCGCAGCGACAGCAGATTCTGCTGGTCCATGGTCTGCTTGGTGACCACGGTAATGGTCTGCGGCGTGTCGCGCAGCGCTTCTGTGTACTTGGGCGAAGAGGGCTTCTGCGCACGTTCCTGCTGCACCCGGATCGCATCCAGATCCACCGCCCCTGGAGGCGCCGACACATCGTCGGGCTGGGCGAAAGCGGGGGCGGACAGCGTCAGCAACACGGCCGAAGCGAGCGGGGAAATGCTAGGCGTCATGGAAGGTCTCAAAGAGGAGGCGAGGCTCCCACCTGGCGATGGCTCGGCGGATGCGGGATGGAGTGCGTGGACGCTGCGCCGGCTAACCCGAAGCGCTGCGCCGACAGTCGCAGAAGCCAGGCAAGCTGAAGCGCTGCGCGAGGGCGCGCAGGCGGAGCGAACGAGCGGGGCGGGTGTCGAGCAGGACTGGTTGCATGGGGTCGCAGACAGGCCAGTTGTTAAGAAGGCCTTAAGGATGCGATCTTAAATGCAAATCATTCTTCTTTGCAATATTTATGATCGATGGCAGACGCTGCCACGCGTGGCGCCCTGGAGCGCTGGCCGCCGCAATGCACTGCGTCAGCGATCGTCGCGGGTCCAGATGCCGTCGTGTTCGCGCTTGACCGGGAACTTGGGCACGGCCGTGTAGGCAGGCGCGCACAAGGGGCGGCCGTCGCGGATATCGAAGCGCGCGCTATGCAACTGGCATTCGATGGTGCCGGCAACCGGATCGAAGCTGCCGGGCGACAATTCGTAGTCTTCGTGGCTGCAGCGGTCTTCCAGCGCGTACAAGGCGCCATCGAGGTTGAACACCACGATTGGCGTGTCGGTGACCTCGTCCCAGACGGTCTGCATTTCACCGGGCAGCAGCGCATCGCTGGCACAGACGAAGGTCCAGGTGTCGCTCACGGGGTCGGCCCGCCCAACTGCTTTTCCAGCACTTCAAAACGCAGATCCTGGCGCAGCGGAATGCCGAAGCGCTCGTCGCCGTACGGGAAGGGTTTGACGATGCCGGTGCGGCGATACCCGCGGCGTTCGTAGAACGCGATGAGTTCATCGCGCACATCGATGACGGTCATGCGCATGACCGGCAGCTGCCACTGGCTATGTGCCAGGCGCTCGGCTTCGGCCAACAGCGTCTTGCCGAGCCCGCTGCCCTGCAACGAAGGATCCACCGCGAACATCCCGAAGTACCCGGCGCCATGGTCATCGGCGATATGCGCACAGGCCACCAGCCGCTCATCCTGTTCGACCACCAGCACAAGGCTGCGTTCGCGCAGGAGATCGTCGCGCAGCACGGCCGGATCGATACGCGCACCCTCGAGAATATCGGCCTCGGTGGTCCAGCCCACGCGGCTGCTATCGCCGCGATAGGCCGAGGTCACCAGCAGGACAAGGGCGTCGATGTCAGCGACGGTGGCGGTGCGGAAAGTGGTGGTCTGCATGGAGGCAGTTTAATCGGGAATGGGGAATGGGGAATGGGGAATCGGGAATCGGGAATGAGGAATCGGGAATGAGGAATCGGGAATGAGGAATGAGGAATGGGGAATGAGGAATGAGGAATGGGGAATGAGGAATGGGGAATGAGGAATGAGGAATGGGGAATGAGGAAAAGCACGTGCTGCTCGATGAGCCATGTTCCATGCATCGAGCGTTACCGGCGTTACCGGCGTTACCAGCGTTCGGGAGAACCGCTCTTCCGATTCTCCATTCCCGATTCCCGGTTCCCATCAGCCCAACAGTCGACGCACCTTCATCAACGCGGCGACAAAGCGCTCGATTTCGTCGTGCGTGTTGTAGAACGCCAGCGACGCGCGGCAGGTGGCGGCGACACCGTAGTACTGCAGCAGCGGATGCGCGCAGTGTTGGCCCGAGCGCACCGCGACGCCTTCCAGGTCGAGCAGGGTGGCCAGGTCGTGCGAGTGCGCACCTTCGATCAGGAACGACACCACCGCGGCCTTGTCGGGCGTGGTGCCGAAGATGCGCAGGCCATCGATGCGTTGCAGCTCTTCAGTGAAATGGGCGAGCAGTTCGGCCTCGCGTGCTTCCACGTGCGCCAGCCCGAGCGATTCCAGGTAATCCACCGCCGCACCCAGGCCGACGAAACCGGCGATATTGGGCGTGCCGGCTTCGAACTTGTGCGGCGCATCGTTGAAGACCGTGTTCTCGAAGCTGACTTCCTTGATCATCTCGCCGCCGCCCAGAAACGGCGGCATCGCCTGCAGATGCTCGCGACGTGCCCACAGTGCGCCGGTGCCGGTAGGGCCGCACATCTTGTGCCCGGTGATGGCGTAGAAATCGCAGCCGATGCTGGCCACGTCGATGCGTCGATGCGGTGCCGCCTGCGAGCCGTCCACCATGGTGACGATGCCGCGCTTGCGCGCTTCGCGGCAGATCTCGCGTACCGGGTTGACCGTGCCGAGCACGTTGGACACGTGGGTGATTGCCAGCAGCTTGACGTCCGGGGTCATCGCCTTGCGCAAGGCATCCAGATCCAGCGCGCCATCGGGCGTGATTTCGGCCACGCGAATGGTGGCGCCGGTGCGCTGGGCCACCAACTGCCACGGCACGATGTTGGCATGGTGTTCCATGCGCGAAATCAGGATCACATCGCCGGCGCCCAGCCGCGGCAATGCCCACGAATACGCCACCAGATTGATTGCAAAGGTGGTGCCGCTGCACAGCACCAGCTCATCGGCGCGGACGTTGAGAAAGCGCGCCAGCTTGCTGCGCGCGCCCTCGAACGCGTCCGTCGCCTCGCTGCCGAGCGCATGCACGGCACGGCTCACGTTGGCATTCTGGCGCCGGTAGAACTCGTCGGTGGCGGCAATCACCTGCAGCGGCTTCTGGCCGGTGTTGGCGTTGTCGAAATAGATCAGCGGCTTGCCATGCACCTGCCGCATCAGCAGCGGGAAATCCAGGCGCACACGGTCCCAATCGGGCGCTGCGCTGGGCGGAATGGCCGGCATGTTCATGCCACGCCTGCCGAATTCAATGCACGGTCCAATTGCAGTGCCAGCACGGCACTCAGGGCGGCTGGCAGCACGCGCAAGGGCTCATGACAGAACGCGGCGCTCAGCAGGCGCTGCGCTTCTTCCTGCGGCAAGCCGCGCGAGCGCAAGTAGAACAAGGCGTTGTCGTCGAGCTGGCCCACCGTGGCACCATGCGCGGCCTGTACCTCGTCGGCATCGATCACCAGCACCGGCTGGGTGTCGATTTCGGCGTTGGACGACAGCAGCAGATTCTTGTTGGACAACCGTGCATCGGTGCCGTCGGCACCTGCGCGGATGCGGATGCCCCCATGGAATACCACGCGGCTGCGGTCCGCGCCCACACCGCGCCACACCAGCTCGCAGGCGGTGTCGCGCGCGATGTGCTCAATGCCCAGGCGCGTGTCCACATGCCGGCGGCCGTTGCCGAGCAGCACGCCATTGGCGGTGAGCTGGGCGTTGTTGCCTTCCAGCCGCACGTTGAGCTCGTGCCGCGACAGCCCGGCACCCAACTCCAGGTCCACACGCTGGTAGCGGGCGTCGCGTGCCAGCACCGCCTCGGTGCGCAGCAGCGACGTCGCATGTGCGCTGCCGGCTTGCACGCGCGCGTGCGACAGTGCTGCACCCTGGGCCAGATGCACATGCATCACGCTGTTGGCCAGATGCGCGGCATCGCCCACGTGCAGATGATGCTCGACCACCTGCAATGCGGCGCCGGCACGCAATGCGATCAGATGGCGGTGATGCCACGACAGATCCTGCTCGCCGGCCACGCCGACGAACACCAGATGCAGCGGCAGCGCGATCTGCGCGCCGGCCTGCACGCGCACCAGCAAGCCTTCGTCGGCAAGCGCGGCATTCAGGCGCGCAAAGACCTCATCGCTGCCGTCGAAGCGGCGGCCCAGCAACTGCTGCGCCTCGTCGCTTGCAGCCAACGATGCAGACAGGGTGTCCAACTGCACGCCTTCCGGCAACGTGGACAGATCGCTGAGCGCCTCGGATGGGCGGCCATTGACGAAGACCAGGCGTGGCGACGGAATGTCGTCCAGCGCGGCGGCATCCACCAGCGTGGGCACCAGCGGGGCAGGCTGAAAGCTGCGCCGTTCCAGCTGCCGCAACGAGGTGTATTTCCAGGCCTCGGCACGCGGGCCGGGCAGGCCGGTCTGCAGGGCGGCATCGAGCTCGGCGCGGCGTGCGCCACTGCCGCAGAAACCGCGCGCCAGGGAATCGAGCAGGGCGCTCATCAGGCGGCAACCTCAGGCACGACGCGGTCCTTCAGGAAGTGGTAGCCGTGCTTTTCCAGCTCCAGCGCCAGTTCCGGGCCACCGCTCTGCACGATGCGGCCCTCGGCCAGCACATGCACCACGTCCGGCTTGATGTAGTCGAGCAGGCGCTGATAGTGGGTGATGACCAGGAACGAACGCTCGGGCGAACGCAGCGCGTTGACGCCGTCGGCCACGCTCTTGAGCGCATCGATATCCAGGCCCGAATCGGTCTCGTCCAGGATGGCGAGCTTGGGCTCGAGCACTGCCAGCTGGAAGATCTCGTTGCGCTTCTTTTCGCCGCCGGAGAACCCTTCATTGACACCGCGATGCAGCAGCTCGTCCTTCAGATGCAGCACGGCCAGCTTCTGCCGCACCAGCTTGAGGAACTGCATCGAATCCAGCTCGTCTTCGCCGCGCGCCTTGCGCTGCGCATTGAGCGCGGCGCGCAGGAAATAGGTGTTGTTGACGCCGGGAATTTCCACCGGGTACTGGAAGGCCAGGAACAGGCCGGCGGCGGCGCGTTCTTCCGGCGGCAGGTCGAGAAGATCCTTGCCGTCGAACTGCACGCTGCCTGCGCCGACCTCATAGCCATCGCGACCGGCCAGCACATTGCCCAGCGTGGATTTACCCGCGCCATTGGGACCCATGATGGCGTGCACCTGGCCGGGCTGGATGTCCAGCGACAGGCCTTTGAGGATGTCTTTGCCGGCGATGCTGGCGTGGAGGTTTTGAATGTTGAGCATAATCGTATCCAGTGATTGAGCCCCTCTCCCGCCGGGAGAGGGGTTGGGGTGAGGGTTGGTGCGAAGCATCGTGCTGTTTGAGTGCACTTGGCTTCGCTCGTACCCTCATCCGGCGCTGCGCGCCATCTTCTCCCGAGGGGAGAAGGAAGATGTGTCAGCCGACGCTGCCTTCCAACGAGACTTCCAGCAGCTTCTTGGCTTCCACTGCGAACTCCATCGGCAGCTCGCGGAAGACCTGCTTGCAGAAGCCGTCGACGATCAACGACACCGCATCTTCCTGGCTGATGCCACGCGCGCGGCAATAGAAGAGTTGGTCGTCGCTGATCTTGGAGGTGGTGGCCTCGTGTTCGACGGTGGCACCCGGGTTCTTCACCTCGATATAGGGAAAGGTGTGGGCGCCGCACTGCTTGCCGATCAACAGCGAATCGCACTGCGTGTAGTTGCGTGCGCCATCGGCATTGCGGTCCACCTTGACTTGGCCGCGATAGGTATTTTGGCCGCGGCCGGCACTGATGCCCTTGCTGACGATCTTGCTTTTGGTGCGCTTGCCGATGTGGATCATCTTGGTGCCGGTGTCGGCCTGCTGACGGTGGTGGGTCAGCGCGACCGAATGGAATTCGCCCACCGAATCGTCGCCAATCAGCACGCACGACGGATACTTCCAGGTGATCGCCGAGCCCGTTTCGACCTGGGTCCAGGTCACCTTGCTGCGCGCGCCACGGCATTCGGCGCGCTTGGTGACGAAGTTGTAGATGCCGCCCCGGCCCTCCTCGTCGCCCGGGTACCAGTTCTGCACGGTGGAATACTTGATTTCTGCATCTTCCAGCGTCACCAGCTCGACGACCGCCGCATGCAGCTGGTTCTCGTCGCGCATGGGCGCCGTGCAGCCTTCCAGATACGAGACGTAGGCCTTGTCTTCGCACACGATCAAGGTGCGCTCGAACTGGCCGGTATGGCCGGCATTGATGCGGAAGTAGGTGCTCAATTCCATCGGGCAACGCACACCCGCAGGGATGAACACGAAACTGCCGTCGGAGAATACGGCCGAGTTGAGCGCGGCGAAGTAGTTATCGCCCACCGGCACCACGCTGCCAAGATACTGCCTGACGATCTCCGGGTGTTCCTTGATGGCCTCGGACATCGAACAGAAGATCACGCCTTTTTCGGCCAGCTCCTTGCGGAAGGTGGTGCCGACCGAGACCGAATCGAACACCGCATCGACTGCGACGCCGGCCAGCTTGGCGCGCTCGTGCAGCGGCACGCCCAGCTTGTCGTAGGTGTCCAGCAATTCCTTGGGCACCTCGTCCAGCGAGGCGTACTTCGGGCCCTTGGGTGCGGAGTAATAGCTCAACGCCTGGAAATCGATCGGCGAGATCTGCAGTTTCGCCCACTCCGGCATCGGCATCTTCAGCCAATGGCGATAGGCCTCAAGACGCCAGTCGGTCATCCATTGCGGCTCGTCTTTCTTGGCCGACAACGCACGGATGACGTCTTCGTCCAGGCCGGGCGGGAGTGAGTCCGATTCGATTTCGGTGATGAAGCCGGCGTCGTAACGTCGACCCAGCCGTTCGAGGATCTGCGCATTCTGCGGAGGAGCAAGTTCGGTGGCCATTGGGCTGCCTACAGGTCAGGTGGTCGCGACGCGTGCGGCGATCGAACGCCGACGGCTGTCGCCAGGGAGAGAGAGGGGCTGCAACATCTGCGCAAGCGTGACGCGGCGCAAGGCATCGCCGACCACGTCGTTGATCAGGCGCCAGTTCGACCGCACGCCGCAGCGCTGCGCGATACCGCACTGGCTGTGGTCCTGGCTGCATTCGGTGATCGCCAACGGACCTTCCATCGCTTCGACGATCTCCACCAGGGTGATGTCGCTGGCGGCGCGCGCAAGCCGGTAGCCGCCGTGCACGCCGCGCAAGCCTTCGACCAGGCCTGCCTGCGACAACGGCTTGAGAATCTTGCTGACAGTCGGTGCTTCCAGACCGGCCTGTTCGGCCAATTCGCTTGCGCTGAGCACCTGATCGCAGCGTGCCGCCAGGACGGTCAGCACCACGGTGGCGTAATCGGTGAGTTTGGTGACGCGCAACATGGGGAAGGCGGAATCCGAAAGCGGACCGAAATTGTACTCTTTCCGGCAGGGCAGGGCCAACGGCGCGGTTCAGCCGCCGGCAAGCGTAGCCCGTTGCGGCGCACGCTGCGCTTGTGCTTGGCGCAGTGGCGCGCTGCAGTCACAATGAGCGGCCCCATCACTGGACCCTTACATGTCGCGCAAAGTTGCCGCCCGCAAGTCTCGTATCCACGGCAATGGCATGTTCGCCCTCGCCCCGCTCCGCAAGGGCGAGCGCATCATTCAATACAAGGGGCGGCTGCGCACGCATGCCGAAGTGGATGCCGACGACACCGGCGACGTGGAAAGCGGGCATACCTTTTTGTTCACGCTCAGCGACGACTACGTGCTGGATGCCAACTACGAAGGCAATGTCGCGCGCTGGATCAACCATAGCTGCGATCCCAATTGCGAGGCGGTGATCGAAGAAGCCGAGGGCGACGACCGCCGCAAGGACAAGATCTTCATCGAGGCCAAGCGCGACATCAAACCCGGCGAAGAGCTCACCTATAACTACGGCATCACCCTTGCCGAGCGTCATACGCCACGCCTGAAGAAAATTTGGGAATGCCGGTGCGGCTCGAAGAATTGCACCGGAACGATGCTGCAACCCAAGCGCTGAGCACGCAGCGATATGGCGCATACTGACGCCGCGCACACATCGGTTCACGGATGCGCAACGGCGTGATTCCTAGGGTCTGGGCTTCTTTTCAAGGAGCCTCCCATGTCTTATTCGCTCTCTGGCAAAACCGTCGCCGTGCTGGCCACCGATGGCTTCGAGCAATCCGAACTGACCGAACCCAAGCGCCTGCTGGAGAGCTGGGGTGCCAAGGTCGAGGTGATCGCGCCCGGCGACGGCACGCAAATTCGCGGCTGGAATCACACAGAGTGGGGCGATTCGGTAACGGTCGATCGGCGGCTAGATCATGCAGCGGCGGAATCCTACGACGCACTGGTGTTGCCTGGCGGTGTGCTCAATCCCGACACACTGCGCACCGATGAGCAGGCAATCACGTTCATTCGCGCGTTTTCGAACGCACAAAAACCGGTGGCGGCGATCTGTCACGGGCCGTGGTTGCTGCTCGAAAGCGACTTGGTCCGCGACCGCAAGGTCACTTCATGGCCATCGGTCAAGACGGACCTGATCAATGCCGGTGCGCGCTGGCAGGATGCCGAAGTGGTGGTCGACGGCCAACTGATTACCAGCCGCAAGCCGGACGACATTCCTGCATTCGCCGCAGCCGTGGCCAAGGCCTTGGCTGCATAGGTTCTTCACTGGCCAGTGTCAGCTCGAAACACCAAGGCCCGGCGCAGATGCGTCGGGCCTTGATGTGTAGCCTTGCGTGGATTGTCGCCATCCACGCCAATACCACGCGGACCTACTTCCCGGACAGCGCTGCCGCGGGCACCAGTTGCTCGATGTTCTGGTTGAAGTTGACCGCAACCCGCCCGTTCTGGATGCCGACCGATTCCACCTGCACCGCACCCATCACGGATGCAATGGCCGGGTCGATCCGATAGATCGGCTCCTTGCGCGCATAGTCGGCCAGCCAGGTATTGAGCAGCTGCCGCGTGCTGTGGTCGAGCTTTGCGCCTGCATGGGCGGGGCGGAAGTCGTCGATGCTGGGTTGATCCAGATAAAAGCCCTGTTTGGCCACGTCGTAGCGCAGTGCGCTGGTCAAGGTCACATTGCCGACCGGTGCAGGAGCGCCGCCTGCGGTCGCCACGGCAAGATCGAAGGTCATCTTGAGCCGATCGCCTGGCGGCAACGATAGCGCCGGGTTGCTGACCGTCATCGCGATCAGCCCGCCCAGCGTGTCATGTGTCTGCGGGAAGCGACCACCCAGATAGTGCTGCAGGTCGCTGGCCTGCACGCTGATTTGTTTTCCCTGGATCTGCGGCGCAGCCCAGGCGCTGGTGATGGGCATTGCCAAGGCGAGGGCGAGCATGGAACCGGCAAGCGAACGCAGTTTCATCGGGTGACTCCGGCAACAGGTGACATCACCTTAGTCGGCGCCGGTGAACCACGGGTTAGCGCAACACCGGCTGCAGCGTGGCCGAATAGATTTCCCAGCCATCGCTGCCGGCCCGGGGTTGCAGCCGGTATGCCCCGACCAGGCGTTGCGTGCCGGTGGTGGTGCGTACCGTCAATTGCACCGGTACTTCGATACGCTGTGGCGGCTGCGCCTGATCCAGTGCAAAGGGCGGATCGTTGTTGATGCGCATCGACTGGATATTGGGGATGGCACGCAAGGCCGCATCGTCCGGTACCGGGGGAGGGCGACCGCCGGCCCATAAGGCATCGGCCTGCGCGCGCGCCGCTCCCGGCAACGCGCCGAGGTAGCGTTGAACGGTGGCGCTTGCTTGGGCGTAGTTGGCCAACGCAATGGCATCGGTGGGATCAGCCGCAGGGGCGGGTGATGCGGTCGCGGTGCCGGTAGCGGCGTTATTGAGCGGGCGCGATGCGCTCGCAGCGTGCGTCGCCGAGGCGACGTTTGCCTGCGGATCGCCAGTGCGATGACAGCTGCAACCGGAAAGTGCGGCTGCGATAACGAGCATTCCCATCCAGCGCATGGCGCGTCCCATCCCCGAGGTGCGCAGTGTAGCGGGTACGTGTGGCGATGCGTCTTCAGGCGCCGGTGGCGGGGTGTACGCGCTGCAGGCGTTCCAGCAGCAGCTGCAGTTTGGGACGCAATGCGTCCAGCGCATCGCTGGGCTGGGCGCGTGGGCGGGCCGCCAGGTCTTCCAGCAACTGCGAGCCTACGGTCAGTGCCGCGCATTCGTCGCTGCTCAGGTCGCGGCGCAGGTGCAGTTCTTCGAGCAGCCGCATCCAGTCGGCGCGCGAGCGTTGTTCGAATTCGATGGTGCAGCGGTCGTCACAAGGGCGGCCGTCGTTTTCGATCGGCGTGACCGTGATGCGATAGCGTTTGCGGGACATATGGGTCGCGTCGTTCTGGGCTGTGCTCACCATAGGCGTAGGACGCAACCGTCTCGATAGGGTGGCCCATGACGCAGTGTTCCAACGTGCTCAGTTTGCTGGCCGAGCGGCAGGTTTGCGCAGGAGTGGCAGCGGATCGTACGCACCGTTGCGTCCATAGACACCATAGTGCAGGTGTGGCGGCGTGCCGCGCGCATTGCCGGTGCTGCCGACCTTGCCGAGCAGGGTGCCGGGCTCGACCACATCGCCTACTGCGAGGCCGGCAGCCCAATCGTCAAGATGCGCGTAGTAATGCCGTTCCATCGCTGGACCCAGCAGCCAGACCTGTTTTCCGCCCAGGCCCTGGTCGCGGATGGCGCTGACCACGCCGCGCGTTGCCGCCACCACCGGTGTACCGCGTGGCGCGAAGATATCCACGCCCGCATGCGTACGGTCGCGGCCACGCGGTGCACCAAAGGTGTCGGCAATCTGTCGCGCACGCACGCCTTCCACCGGCACATGCAACTGCGCAGGCGGCGGCATTTGCGACAGCTCCCAGCTGGTACGGAGCTGATGGGCGATCGGCAGCTGCCAGGCCCAGCGCGCGGCCACCGCCAGCACGCACAACAGCGCAATGGAGACAACAATGCTGCGCAGGCGACGTGCCGGGCTACGGGTGGCAACTCGGCGTGGCGACGATGGCGGGGTGTTCGACGGACCGGTCACAGGCACCTGCAGATGGCGAACCAGCATGCAGGGTAGGGCAGTGCCGATGAGCGGTATGTGCTGCTCTCTGCGGAGCGAGCGCAAAAAAAAGACGGCCCGCAGGCCGTCTTCGTGATACAGGATGCGTGCTCGATTAGAGCGCCGCGTCCTTCAACTTCTTCAGTGGACGTGACTTGAGCTTGGTGGTCGCAGGCTTGGCGGCGAACATCTGCTCTTCCTTGGTGAACGGGTTGATGCCCTTGCGCTTCGGCTTGGCCGGCACGTGCACGGTGGTCAGCTTGAGCATGCCCGGGATGGTGAAGCTGCCGACGCCCTTCTTGCTCAGCGAGGCGTGTGCGGTGGCTTCCAGCGAAGCCAGCACGGCGCGGACGTCCTTCGGGGCCAACTGGGTGCTTTCGGCAATGTGCGCGACCAGGCCGGTCTTGCTCAGTGCTTCCTTGATCGGCTTGGGCGCAGCGGACTTGGCAGCAGCGGCCTTGGCCGGCTTTGCGGTCTTGGTCGCGGCGACCTTTTTCACTGCCTTCTTGGGGGCAGCCTTCTTAGCGGCGGTTTTTGCCATGAGTGATGTGTTCCGTATTCGTTGGTGGTGTTGGGTCTGCCGACCCAGTCGGCAACGCGAAATGTAGGGCAACTGCTGCGCGCCGCCAATAGGCAAACGATGAAACAGCACGAAAAAAGCATCTTTCGACGGGGATTCGTTCACCAGCGGCAGAAAAAGCGCACAAAACGCATCGGCTTGCCCGTGCCATGCGCGCGTTCGCTGCATGTCTGACGCACAGCAGCAGATCGTTTGCGCGAGCAAACGCCGCAACACGCATCCGTGGGGACGATGGAACGAGCCGATAAGGCCAGCCTTTTGGGGGATGCATGTAACGGGGCCACGCGCCGACAAGATGGCTGCCATCGATTGCAAACGTGGACGCACGTTCCATGTGCGGCAAATGGAGCGGTTATTGGGCGCTATGCAGCCTTCGGCCTTGTATTGCCCTGCATCCACCTTCCGGTGATCAGGCGCTGGCGCGGCGGTTTGCGCAGATGTTCGAATCGTTTTCGGCGTGCCATGCGCGCCACGCGAAGGCACCGCGCGATACGCGACATGCAGACCCGCCGCGTTTCAATCAGTCATTGGCCGCGGACAGGCTGCGGCCGCGTTCGGTCGCTGCGGCAATGGCCTGGGCGGTGAGGGCTTCAAAGCCGCCGGCCTGGAACGTCTCGATGGCGGCGTGGGTCGTGCCGTTGGGCGAGGTCACGCGGCGACGCAGGAGCTCCGGTGGTTCGCCCGATTCGGTGAGCATGCGTGCGGCACCGAGCAGCGTTTGCAGCACCAAGGTGCGCGCGGTTGCGGCGGGCAGGCCCTGCGCTTGCGCGGCAGCTTCCATCGCTTCTGCCAAGAGAAAAACATAGGCCGGTCCGCTGCCGGAGACCGCGGTCACCGCATCCATCTGCACTTCGTCGTCGATCCAGACGGTAACGCCGGCGCTGTCCAGCAGTTGGGTCGCCTGTTGGCGTTGCGCCGCCGACACGCGCGCGTTGGCGTACAGCCCGGTGACACCGGCGCCGAGCAGGGCGGGTGTGTTGGGCATGGCACGAACCACCGCGATATCGCCGCCCGACCAGCGCTGCAGCTGCGTGGCGGTGATGCCGGCAGCGATGGAAACCAGCAGCGGTTGTTGTGCCTGCGCCAGATCGGCCAGTTGCGCGCACACCATTGGCAAGACCTGCGGCTTGACCGCCAAGACCCAGGTCGTGGCCGCATCGACAGCGGCGCGCGCATCCTCGACCACCTGCACGCCGAAGTCGCGCGCCAAGGCGTCGCGCAGCTCGGCCACCGGCTCGGCCACGCGGATGCTGGCAGCCGGCGTGCCCTGCCGGATCAGCCCGGCAATCAGGCTGCGCGCCATGTTGCCGCCGCCGACGAAAGCGATGGACGTGGCAGCGGAAGACGAGGGCGATGACGAGGCAGGTGTGTTCATTGCGGCACCTTCATAAGACGAATCGATGTGGGAGGCGAGGCGATCAGGCAGAGGCGGCCGGCGCCTGATCGCGCGCACCGAACAACGCCGTGCCCACCCGCACCATGGTGGCGCCGGCCGCGATCGCTTCGGCGAAATCCGAGCTCATGCCCATCGACAAGGTGTCCACCTGCCGATGGCGGGCTTGCAGCTGCTCGAACAGCGCCTGCATGCGCATGAACGCGGCCTGGCGTCGTGCCTGATCCGGAAACGGGGCAGGGATGGCCATCAGTCCGCGTAGCTGCAAACGCGGTTGCAGGGCGATCGCTTCGGCCAGGCTGTCGATCGCTTCGGGTGCGCATCCATGCTTGCTGTCCTCGTCGTCGATGTTGACCTGGATCAACACATTCAACGGCGCGCGGTCGGCAGGGCGATGGCGTGCCAGCAGCGGAATCAATTTGGCGCGGTCCACCGTCTGCACCCAATCGAAGCACTGGCTCGCCAGTTCGGCCTTGTTGGATTGCAGGTGGCCGATCAGATGCCATTCCAAACCCAACGCACGCAACTGGGCAATCTTGGCATCGGCTTCCTGCACGTAATTTTCGCCGAAGGCGCGCTGGCCCTGCGCGGCCAGGGCGGCGACGGCGTCGGCCGGCTTGGTCTTGGAGACCGCCAGCAGCCGCACGTCGGCACGCGCGTGTGCGGCCGCCGCGGCGTGGATGGCATCGAGAATCTGCTGCAGCGACGAAGCCGGCACGTGGCATTCCGAAGAAGGGCGGGAACGCTATAGTGCCGGCCGCAGACGCTTCCATCCAGTTGGGGGCTGCCGGGCGCCTGTATCGGCGCGCCGGCGCTGCGTGTATTTAGAGGAGTGTCTGGAAGCAAGGTGGGAGACCTTCCCCAGATCCGATCAAGGCCCGGCGCGATACGCACTGACGGCAGCGCGACCGGCTACGCTCGGGCCAGCGCTGCGCTCGCCAGCATTCCTTGAAGCCACCGAGCAGCAGCCGTTCGGCCTTGGGCGGTTCCGCACCCGGGCGCAAGGCAACGGTTTCAGCCAGGCGCGTTGCGGCCGACCTGAACCGGCGACAGGGCTGCTTCCCGCCGGCAGCCAGAACGCTATACTGCCGGCCGGGGAGTACCTTCCAATCGCAGCCTAGGGGAAAAGCAGCGCATGGATATCGCTGAACTATTGGCGTTTTCTGTCAAGAACAAGGCATCGGACCTGCACCTGTCTGCAGGGCTGCCGCCGATGATCCGTGTCGATGGCGATGTCCGTCGCATCAATATTCCGGCGTTGGACCACAAGCAGGTGCACGCGCTGGTGTACGACATCATGTCGGACAAGCAGCGGCGCGATTACGAGGAATTTCTCGAGGTCGACTTTTCGTTCGAAATTCCGTCGCTGGCGCGTTTCCGCGTCAATGCGTTCAACCAGAACCGCGGCGCCGGCGCGGTGTTCCGTACCATTCCGTCCGAAGTGCTGACGCTGGAAGACCTGGGCTGCCCGCCGATCTTCCGCCAGCTGATCGACCAGCCGCAGGGCCTGATCCTGGTCACCGGCCCGACCGGCTCGGGCAAGTCGACCACGCTGGCAGGCATGATCGACTACATCAACAAGAATGAGTACGGGCACATCCTCACCGTCGAGGACCCGATCGAATTCGTGCACACCTCGCAGAAGTGCCTGATCAACCAGCGCGAAGTGCACCGCGATACCCACGGTTTCAACGAGGCGCTGCGCTCGGCACTGCGCGAAGACCCGGACATCATCCTGGTCGGCGAATTGCGCGACCTGGAAACCATTCGCCTGGCGCTCACCGCCGCGGAAACCGGCCACCTGGTGTTCGGCACCCTGCACACCAGCTCGGCGGCCAAGACCATCGACCGCATCATCGACGTGTTCCCGGCCGGCGAAAAGCCGATGGTGCGCTCGATGCTGTCCGAATCGCTGCGCGCAGTGATTTCGCAGGCACTGCTGAAGAAGGTCGGCGGCGGCCGCACGGCGGCGTGGGAAATCATGGTCGGCACCCCGGCCATCCGCAACCTGATCCGCGAGGACAAGGTGGCGCAGATGTATTCCTCGATCCAGACCGGCCAGCAATACGGCATGCAGACGCTGGATCAGCATCTGCAGGACCTGGTCAAGCGCAGCCTGATCACGCGCAACCAGGCACGCGAGTACGCCAAGGACAAGCGGATATTCGAGTAGCCGGGATTCGGGATTCGGGATTGGGGATTCGCAACTGCGATTTCCCGTGCCGGACCCGCTCTTGCCAATCCCGAATCTCCACTCCCGAATCCCTGCTCCAGAGGAGCACGCCATGAGCACCATCGACTTCACCTCCTTCCTCAAGCTGATGGCGCATCAGAAGGCCTCGGACCTGTTCATCACCTCGGGCATGCCGCCGGCGATCAAGGTGCACGGCAAGATCAGCCCCATTACCCAGACCCCGCTGACTGCGCAGCAGAGCCGCGACCTGGTGTTGAACGTGATGACGCCGTCGCAGCGCGAGGAATTCGAAAAGACCCACGAGTGCAATTTCGCCATCGGCGTATCCGGGGTCGGGCGTTTCCGTGTGAGCTGCTTCTACCAGCGTAATCAGGTGGGCATGGTGCTGCGCCGGATCGAAACGCGCATCCCCACCGTGGACGAGCTGAGCTTGCCGCCGGTGATCAAGACGCTGTCGATGACCAAGCGCGGCATCATCATCTTCGTCGGCGCCACCGGAACCGGTAAATCGACTTCGCTGGCGGCGATGATCGGCTACCGCAACCAGAATTCCACCGGGCACATCATCACCATCGAAGATCCGATCGAATTCGTGCACAAGCACGAGGGTTGCATCATCACCCAGCGTGAGGTCGGCATCGACACCGACAGCTGGGAGAACGCGTTGAAGAACACCCTGCGCCAGGCGCCGGACGTGATCATGATCGGCGAGGTGCGCACCCGCGAAGGCATGGACCATGCGATCGCATTCGCCGAAACCGGCCATCTGGTGCTGTGCACGCTGCACGCCAACAACGCCAACCAGGCGATGGACCGCATCATCAACTTCTTCCCCGAAGATCGCCGCAACCAGCTGTTGATGGACCTGTCGCTCAACCTCAAGGGCGTGGTCGCGCAGCAGCTGATTCCGACCCCGGACGGCCGCAGCCGTCGCGTGGCGATGGAAATCATGTTGGGCACGCCGCTGGTGCAGGACTACATACGCGACGGCGAGATCCACAAGCTCAAGGAGATCATGAAGGAGTCCACCAACCTGGGCATGCGCACCTTCGACCAGAGCCTGTTCGAGCTCTACCAGGCCGGCGAAATCAGTTACGAAGATGCGCTGCGCTACGCCGACTCGCAGAACGAAGTACGCCTGCGCATCAAGCTCTCGCAGGGTGGCGATGCCAAGACCTTGTCGCAGGGCCTGGACGGCGTGGAAATTTCCGAAGTGCGCTGAGTCGCGCGCGGTCGCGCCGGTGACTCAGTTGCCCGCTCCCCTCCAAGGGTGAGCGGGCGCCCCGTCCTCATCGTGCCATGCCAGTGTTTTCAACCTGTATATTCCTTTCGGCTGACGCTGCGTGCGCCATCTGCCTGACTGGGGGACAGTGCCTCCACTTGATGGGGAGCATCGTCGCGGACGCCATGCAGACTGACATGTGCGCCGGGGGCATCGGTGCGGAATACTGCTTCCTTGATGCCTTTCAGGGTGGAGTCTTCGACCGTGACGTGTGAATCGATGTCGGTGTGTCCGCCGTTGGTGCGGAACACCTTGCCGGCTCCGTTCACGCTGACGTTACGCAACAGCACATCTGCCGCCTGGTTGTCCTGGATCACCTTGTCGGAGGCATTGTCGAAGGAACTGTCGAGGATTTCGATCTTTGGACGCGCCGCCAGGCAGCTGGCAGGCGTTCCGGCAATGCGCGAGTCATGTTCCCGGTTGCCAGGGCCGTCGATGGTAATCGCATCCTCGCTGACGTTCAGGTTGTGGACGTTCTTCAGCGTGGCGTCGCCGAGCAGATGGATGCCGTCGCCGCCCCCGCTCATCCGCACGTTTTGGAGGGTGCCGCCTTGTTCGACGACGAACATCGGTTGCTGGTGCTCGGACTGCGAACCATCGCCGATGCCGGACCCGCCGACGTAGAGATTGTTGTGTCCGTCGAACACCTCGCCCTTGTGAACCACGATCGGACTGTTGACGTTGATCGTGCGACCGCTCCCCACGGGGCCGCTGCCGGTGACGGTCGAGTGAGCGGATTTGTCGGAATGGTCGGACGTCTCGGGCGTGGTGGCGAGGAAGTTGTCACCGCCGCGTCCGTTCCTGCGACCGCCATGCTCGTTGCCCTCCCCTTGGCCATTGGACGTCCCATGGGAAGGCGAAGGGTTCCAATCGTATTGCGACGTGTTTTGAGGTTGGAATTGGGTCTGTATCAACCGCTGTAGCAATTCCGACATCAGCATAATGATCGTGTCGGAAAATGCGGGCTGCTTCGTCTGAAGCGTGTGGTTGAGGAGTGGGTTAGCACTGATATAGGGGTTGATTGAGGAAATCATCTGAGGCTCTCCCATCGTGGTCGGCTACTCGACGATCATCGTGCGTGCTGATTGTGCTGATCGATGCCAAGCCGAAGTGCGGTTGCGTGTAGCGAAACGAGCGCGTCTGGCGCGGTATGTCCGCCCCAGTGCGCAGTGTGTTGGCCAAAGACATCCAGGGCGATGGCGCTTGCGGCCCTGGTGCCTCGCTGGGCCTGACGGCATTTGCCAAGAGCGGGCCGATGATCGGCGGCGATGCCGGGATGGGGTTGCTGTGCCGCACGAATGAGCTTCGACGCGATGCTCATGCTGGTCGCCTTCTTCGTGCTGACCCCGGACAAGGTGCTGTATTCGGCCGTTGGCGCCTTGATGCTGAGTCTGGTGCTGATGTTCAATCACCGCCCGCACCGGTATATGGGCGTGTGATGCGTGCCGAAGATCGCTCGCATGGCGCGTCCGGGAGCGGCCAACCATCGCCGCGTGTAGCTGTCAGCGGGCGCGGCTGGCGCGCCCAGGGCCGCAGCGTGCCAGCGATGCGTGCCGCTTTCCGTGCACCGGCCAGGCCCGCCTGGCGTTAGCACCGTCGTTTGTCAGCAGTTCTAGGTGTTTTAGCGTGCCGGGCAGTTGGTAGGCAGCTGCAGCCGTTGCATCAACCCGCGCGCATCGAACGGCGCATGCACCTTCATGTCGTTGTCGAAATAACAGTACACATCGCGCATTGCGCGTTTGCGGGCGCGTGCGCCGACGCGGGCTGCATCGTCCGGTTCGGCTCCGCCGGCCCACGCGGCGATGCGTGCTGCCCAGCGATCCAGTGCGGTGTCGCTGTAGCCGCTGGCGTACAACTGCGCATCGCCATGCAGACGCACATAGACAAAATCGGCGCTGACGTCCTCCAGGTACGGGAATTTGCCTGCGGTGTCGGCGACCACCACCGCGACATTGTGACGCCGCAGCAGGCGCATGCAGGCTGGATCGCAGAAGCTGTCGTGACGCACTTCCAATGCGTGACGGATCGGCCGATTGCGATCGATTGCCAGGGCGCTGCGGCCCTGCATCAGCGCGGTGTCGCGCTTGCGCGCCCGCGCCAACGCGGCCTCGCTGTCGCGCGGCAGGCTGCCTAGAAATGCGTCCAGCAGCTCGGCATCGAACCGGAGTGTCGGCGGTAGCTGCCAGAGGACCGGGCCCAGTTTGGCGCCCAGCCGCAAGATTCCCGAAGCAAAGAAGTTGGCCAGCGCCTGCTCGCAATCGCGCAGGCGCTTCATGTGGGTGACGAAGCGCGGGCCCTTGACCGAAAAGACGAAGTCCTCGGGCGTTTCGTCATGCCAGCGCTGGAAGCTGTCCGGACGCTGCAGCGAATAAAAGGAGCCATTGATTTCCACGCTGGGAAAGCATCCCGCGGCGTATTCGAGCTCACGCCGCTGGGCCAGGCCAGCCGGATAAAACGTGCCGCGCCAGCGTGCGTAACGCCAACCGGAAATGCCGATGCGAATAGCCATGACCCCGAGCATTTCGCGTGCGCCGTGCAAGAGGTGTCTAGCCGCGCTGGACCGTGCGCGCTTTCGCCGGCATCTGCGCCTGCAGCCAGGGCGGCGCCAGTGCCCGGATCTGCGCAAACACCGGGCACCGGGTATGGTGTGCGCCGGGCAGGTAGCCCAGGCTCATCAGGAACTCGCCGGTGATTTCGCCGCCGGTGAAGCGGAAGGTCTTCTTGAACAGCTTGACCCAGGCCGGTTTGTCGAGCGGGTGGTGGGCGTCCAGCCACTGCGCGAAGCTGCCGTGCGTGGCGCGTAGCGCCTGGATGACCTGTGCATTGTGGATGGCCGCCAGCACCTTGAGGCGATTGCCGATGATGCCGGCATCGCCCATCAACCTGCTGATGTCCTGGTCGCCATATGCCGCAACAGCGTCCACGTCGAAGCCGTCGTAAGCCCGCTGGAAATTGACGCGCTTGCGCAGGATGGTTTCCCAGCTCAGTCCGGCCTGGTTGATCTCCAGCACCAGCCGTTCGAACAACTCGCGTTCGTCGCGCTGCGGAAAGCCATACTCGTGATCGTGGTAGTGGCCATGGACCGGATGGCCTGGGGCGATGCTGCAGTAACCGCTCATGTGGATGCCTGTGGTTGTGGGGCGAGGCTTGCCAGTCGCGCGCCGGTCGCTGCCGTGGCGGGCGAGCGGCAGTAGCGCAGAGGCCGGGAGGCCGTTTGCGCCGCTGCAGCGCTGCAACTCGCACGCATCGCGGTCAAGCTGAACGTGTCGGTCAGGCGCCGCATGCGGTCTGCCGCGAAGGCTGCCGCATCGGCGGCATCGCACGTTTCCGGCGCCGGCAAGGCCCAGTATGGCAGCGGCTCTGCGCGCGGCGAAGCGAACGGCTAGAATGCGGCCATGTCTGTTTTGCCCACGCCTCTGGCCAACCAACTGCTGATTGCGCTTCCGGCGCTGTCCGACCCCACCTTCTCGCGCAGCGTCGCGCTGATCTGTCAGCACGACGAGAACGGCGCCATGGGCGTGCTGGTCAACCGGCCTTCCGAATACACCCTGGGCGAAGTGTTGTCGCAGATGGGCATCGACACCGACGATGAGCCGCTGCGCGAGCAGGTCGTGCTCAGCGGCGGGCCTGTGCATCCCGAGCGCGGTTTTGTGATCCATGACGATGCGCGCGAATGGGATTCCAGCCTGGAAGTGGGGCAGGGCGTGTTCCTGACCACCTCGCGCGACATCCTCGAGGCGATGGCGGCCGGCAACGGCCCGCGCAATGCGCTGGTCGCGCTGGGCTGCGCGGGTTGGGGTGCCGGCCAGCTGGAATTCGAGCTGGGCGAAAACAGCTGGCTCACCGCGCCCTCGGATGCCAACGTGCTGTTTGCGACCGCGCTGGAAGATCGCTGGCAGACCGCTGCCGGGCGTATCGGCGTAGACCTGTTCCGGCTCACGGATTATTCCGGGCATGCCTGAGGCGGGCGCGATTCGCCCCGATGGCACGGTGCTGGGCTTCGACGTGGGGTCGCGCCGGATCGGCGTGGCGGTCGGAACCGCGCTCGGTGCCGGCGCGCGCGCGGTGGCCGTCATCAATGTGCATGCCAACGGCCCGGACTGGGTCGCGTTGGACCGCGTGTACAAGCAGTGGCGACCGGACGGCCTGGTGGTTGGCGACCCGCTCACGCTGGACGACAAAGACCAACCCGCCCGCAAGCGCGCACACGCGTTCGGCCGCCAGCTGCGCGAGCGCTATGCGCTGCCGGTTGTCCTGATCGACGAGCGCTCCAGTTCGGTCGAGGCTGCGCAGCGTTTCGCGCGCGAGCGCGCGGATGGGCGCAAGCGCCGCCGCGACGCCGAAGCACTCGATGCGATGGCCGCCGCAGTGATCGTCGAACGCTGGTTGGCCGCGCCCGACCAAGCCACCTCTCTTCCTTGACTCCCGACCTGCGATGACCACCATGCAACTCGATTCGGACGGACGCCTGCGCCACCTGCTCACCCTGGAAGGACTGCCGCGCACCACGCTGCTGCAATTGCTCGACCGCGCCGGCCAGATCCGCGATGCGGCGGTGGGGCGCGTGGGCAAGCGCAGCGTGCTGGCGGGCACGGCGGTGTGCACGCTGTTCTTCGAACCCTCCACGCGCACGCGCAGCTCCTTCCATCTGGCGGCGCAGCGGCTGGGCGCGGACGTGCTCAATTTCGATGCATCCACCTCATCCACCCGCAAGGGCGAAACCGCGCGCGACACCTTGAAGAATCTCGAAGCGATGGGCGTGCGCGGCTTCGTGGTGCGTCACCCCGAGGACGGCGCGGTGGAAGCGCTGGCGGCCGCCGCGGGCGAGGGCACCGCGTTGATCAATGCCGGCGACGGGCGTAGTGCGCATCCCACCCAAGGCCTGCTCGACATGCTCACCCTGCGCCAGGCCAAGGGCACCGATTTTTCCAAGCTCAAGGTCGTCATCGTCGGCGACGTCAAGCACTCGCGTGTGGCGCGCTCGGACCTGCATGCCCTGCGCACGCTGGGCGCTGGCGAAATTCGCGTCTGCGGCCCGGCCAGCCTGCTGCCGGACGACGGCATACTGGAGGGCTGCGTAGTCGGCCAGGATTTCGATGCCATGCTCGAAGGTGCCGACGCGCTGATGATGCTGCGCCTGCAGCGCGAGCGCATGGAAGAAGGCCTGGTGCCCTCGCTGGAGCAGTACCACACCGAATATGGTCTGACCCGCGAGCGTCTGGCGCGCGCTGGCCGCGACGCCGCGGTGCTGCACCCGGGCCCGATCAACCGCGGCGTGGAAATCACCGATGAAGTGGCCGACGGGGCGCAATCCTGCGTGCTGCGGCAGGTTGCCAATGGCGTTGCCGTGCGCATGGCCGTGCTGGAAACCCTGCTCGGCTAAGCGTGGCTACGCCGTCATATCGTGAGTCGCTCCAGGAGCGGCGCCCCCACCGCGCAACCAACGCGCGGTGGCCTTTGATCCATGAAGCGTCGATTGCGAAGAGGCAGCCGCTTCTCGCCGAACGTACACCGTGGTCGGTCGCGCGGTAGCGTTCGATGCGCAACATCATGCGTGCAGACAAACAGTCGCTTGCTGCCTGAGGTGCCTGGCGGTCTGCTCTTGCGAATCCCGAATCCCGAATCCCGAATCCCCGCACCACCAGCTAACACCCTCTCACCTATCGTGAGCGCTCCTTTCAGCGCAGGAGATCGCAATGGGTATTTCACGTCACGCCACCGCCCACTGGGAAGGCGACCTCAAGACCGGCAAGGGCCAGCTCAGCACGCCGCAGAGCGGCTTGATGGACAACACCCGTTATGCCTTCAGCAGCCGCTTCGGCGACGAGAAGGGCACCAATCCGGAAGAACTCATCGCCGCCGCGCATGCCGGCTGTTTCACCATGGCGTTGTCTGCGCAGTTGACCGAAGCCGGTTTTCCGCCGGCCTCGCTGGACACGCGCGCCGATGTGGATCTGTCGATGGAAGGCGGCCCGCAGTTGTCGCAGATTCGCCTCAAGCTCAAGGCCGTGGTGCCCGGCATCGACGAGGCCAAGTTCCGCGAGCTGGCCGACGCCGCCAAGAAGAATTGCCCGGTCTCCAAGGCACTGAGCGCGGTGCCGATCAGCCTGGAAACCGAGTTTTCCAGCTAACGCCAATACCGCTGCGACGCGTCGGCGCAAACGCCCGGCGCGCGCAGCTGGCGGCAACCTGAATACGGCTTTTTGCGGACGGTTTGGTTCAGTGCGGTTTCACTGGCGCAGGACGAGCATCGGCAGCGTGTCCTCCCTATGAAGCTGCCGCAATGAAAACTCTCGTGCTTGGTGCTCTGGTGATGGGTCTGGCCGTGGCGGGCAATGCCGCGGCGCAGCGCTATGACAGCGGCTACCGCGATTACGGCCGCAGCGGCTACGAGGATGGCCGTTACGAATATGCGCGCGTCGTGCGCGTGGATCCGATCATCGTTGCCGACTCGTACAACGAACGCACCAGCGAGCGTTGCTACGATCGTCCCGCCGACGGTTATTACACGAGCAACGACGGGTATTACCGCGACGGCGGCTATGCACAGGCCGGTGTGTCCAATCGCGGCGTGGCCAGTGTGATCGGTGGTATTGCGGGTGCCGTGCTCGGCAGCCAGGTCGGCGGCGGCAATGGTCGTCTGGTCGGTACCGCCGTGGGCACCATGGCGGGCGTCGCGGCGGGCCGTTCGATCTATGAGGCCAATCACCGCACCTACCAGGGCAACGTGAGGGTCTGCGAGCCGGTGTCCTACCGCCGTGAACGCGACCGCGTGGATGGCTACGACGTCACCTACGAATACGCCGGCCGCATGTACCACACGCGTAGCGATTACAACCCGGGCGACCGAATCCGTGTGCGTGTCGACGTGCGCCCCGACTGATCAGTGCCGGATGCATGCGGTGCCGCTGGTGGTTCCGGCATCGGGCTAAACAGAACGCTGCGGGCAACCGCAGCGTTTTTGCGTTTGGCGGAGCGATTGCCGGCAGCAATGGCGCGTCAACCAGGCGTGGGCGCTGATCGATGCGAGGCGCCTTGCTGTTTCACCCAAGCGCCGATGCGCGGTGCACCGGCGGTGATCAGAAATTGGCAGCACCTGCAGGCCACCCGCTGCGTTGAATCCAGCGCAGCAGCGCTGCTGCCGCCCTAAGCCCAGTCCAGCGTGCCGCGAATCACCGTCTGCACCTGGCCACCCGACCACACGTCGCCGTCGGCATCGATATGCAGTTCCAACAGGGCATCGAAGCCGATTTCGCGGCCCTGGCTGACGGTGTAGCGACGGTCGGTGCCGGGCAATGCGTCACGGCTGTCCAGCCATGCGGCGAGGACCGCATTGGCCGCGCCGGACGCCGCGTCTTCGAAGCGCCGGCCATTGCCGACGAAGGCTCGTACTGCCAGTTCGTAGGCGCCCGGTGCGCCGGCGCGTGCATACGCAAACACGCCCATGCTGCCGGTGGATTCTGCCAACCCGGCAATCGCGTCCCAGTCCGGCTGCAGGCCGCGCAGCGCGGCTTCGCTTGCCAGTTCCACCACCCACCAGGTGCGGCCGCCGTCCATCAGCGCAGGCGGCAGCCTCCCCAGCGGCCAGCCCTGCAAGGCATCGCGCAGGCGCGGATCGTTGGCATCCACCTGCTCGGCCACGCGTGCGCGTGGCGTGCGGATCGCGATGCTGCGGTGGCCGCCGCGCTGCTCCACACGCAGCGGCAACCGGCCGGCGATGCCGTCCTGCACCAGGACGCCATCCTGTGGTGCGGCCAGGCCGGCCTCGAGCACGGCATGCGCAGTGCCCACACTGGGATGGCCGGCAAACGGCACCTCCTTTTGCGGCGAAAACATGCGCAGCCGGTAGCTGCTGTGCGTGCTTTCGGCGGGAAAGACGAAGGTGGTCTCCGGCAGTTTGGTCCAGCGTGCGATGGCCTGCATCGCCGCATCGTCCAGACCCTGCGCATCCAGCACCACCGCCAGCGGATTGCCGCTGCCGGGGCGGGCGGAGAACACATCCAGTTGCAGGAAACGGCGAGTGGTCATGGGCGTCGATCCGCAGTAAAGGCGCGGCAGCTTACCAATCGATGCGGCCGTCGATCACCTGCAGCGTCGCTCCGCCAATCCAGACTTCGCCTTCCGCGTCCACCTCCACCTGGACGCGGCCGTCGCGGCCAACCTCGCGGCCCTGACTGGCGACGTAGCGCGACTGCGCTCCGGGCAGGCGGCACTCGCCATGCAGGCGGGCGGCAATACAGGCATTGGCGCTGCCGGTGACCGGGTCTTCCGCAATGCCATCGCCCGGGCAGAACGCGCGGACGGCCAAGTCGGCATCGCCATCGTGCACGGGCGCGTAGATGGCCAGGCCAACGGCGGCGCTGGCCTGGGTCAGGCGCGCAATGGCGGCAAGCTCCGGGACTGCCTGCCGTATCGCCTGCGCGTCGGCCAATTCCAGCAACCACCAGTTCGGGCCGTTGTTCCAGAGTGCGGCCGGCTGCGCGCTGACGCGCAGGCCAGTGCAGGCGCCACGCAGCGCCTCGGCGTACGTGTCGCCCGTGTCGATGGCGCGTGCGCGCGGGGCGCGCAGCCGCACCAGCAAGGCGCCGTGCCGGTCGAACACGTCCACCGGCAGCACGCCGGCCGCGCATTGCTGGCGCAGCCGGCCGTCGGGCTTGTACGCGGTCACGCCGTGGGTCACCGCCGCCCACGCGGCACCGACGCTGGGGTGGCCGGCAAACGGTAGCTCGGCACGTGGGGTGAAGATGCGGATGTGGTAATCGGCATCGGGCACGCTGACCGGCAGGAAGAAGACCGTCTCGGACAGATTCAGCCACGCGGCGATCTGCTGCATCTGCGCAGACGACAACGTCTCTGCATTGAAGACCACGCCCAGCGGGTTGCCGCTGCCGGCCCGGGCGGCGAAAACATCCAGTTGCAGATAGCGGTGCTTGCTCATGGTGGGGACATCTCGATCGAAGGAGGGGCGCGGCGATGGTTGCAGTGCAAACCGATACGGCAGTGGACGTGGCGACCGGAACGCTGTGATCGCACGCGGGGTCATGTCAGCGGCATTGGCAGTAGAATCGGAGGTTCCGCTCGGCATCCCGGGCATCTTCCCCCCCATCCTAAACGCCTATCTCAATGTCAGCTCCCCACTCTACCGATCGTTGGATCGTCCTCAAGTTCGGCGGCACTTCGGTGTCGCGTCGTCATCGCTGGGACACGATTGGAAAACTGGCGGGCAAACGGGCGCACGAGACCGGCGGTCGCGTGCTGGTGGTGGTGTCTGCATTGTCGGGCGTGACCAACGAGCTCACCGCCATTGCCGACGGCGCCGCCGATAGCGCACAGCGCGTGGCGGCACTGGACCAACGCCATCGTGAGTTTCTGGCCGAGCTCGAACTGGACGCCGATGCGGTGCTGGGCGAGCGACTGGCCGCACTGCATGCTTTGCTGGGCGACGCGCGCGCTGCAACGCGCACGCTGGACTGGCAGGCCGAGGTGCTGGGGCAGGGCGAGTTGCTGTCGTCCACCATCGGTGCGGCGTACCTGCATGCCAGCGGCCTGGACATGGGCTGGCTGGATGCGCGCCAATGGCTGTCGGCGCTGCCCCCGCAGCCGAATCAGAGCGAGTGGTCCAAGCGGCTGTCGGTGTCGTGCCAGTGGCAGTCCGATGCCGATTGGCGAACGCGTTTCGCCGCGCAACCGACACGCTTGCTGATCACGCAAGGCTTCATTTCGCGTCATGCCGATGGCGGCACCGCGATTCTGGGCCGTGGCGGTTCGGATACCTCGGCGGCGTACTTCGGTGCGCTGCTCGGCGCCAGCCGCGTGGAAATCTGGACCGATGTGCCCGGCATGTTCAGCGCCAACCCGAAGGAAGTGCCGGATGCGCGGCTGCTGACCCGGCTGGACTATTACGAAGCGCAGGAAATCGCCACCACCGGCGCCAAGGTGCTGCATCCGCGTTCGATCAAGCCGTGCCGCGACTCCGGCGTGCCGATGGCGATCCTGGACACCGAGCGCCCCGATCTGCCGGGTACCAGCATCGACGGCAATGCCGAGCCGGTGTTGGGCGTCAAGGCGATCAGCCGTCGCAACGGCATCGTGCTGGTGTCGATGGAAGGTATCGGCATGTGGCAGCAGGTCGGCTTCCTGGCCGATGTGTTCACGCTGTTCAAGAAACATGGCCTGTCGGTGGACTTGATCGGTTCGGCCGAGACCAACGTCACCGTGTCGCTGGATCCTTCGGAAAACCTGGTCAACACCGACGTGCTGGCGGCGTTGTCGGCCGATCTGTCGCAGATCTGCAAGGTCAAGATCATCGTTCCTTGCGCGGCCATCACCCTGGTCGGGCGCGGCATGCGTTCGCTGCTGCACAAGCTCTCCGACGTGTGGGCCACGTTCGGGCAGGAGCGCGTGCACATGATTTCGCAGTCGTCCAACGACTTGAACCTGACCTTCGTCATCGACGAAGCCGATGCCGACGGTTTGCTGCCGATCCTGCATGCCGAACTGATCGACAGCGGTGCAATGCCGGTCAGCGAGGGCGAGGTGTTCGGCCCGCGCTGGCGGCAGATCATCGGCTCGGTACGTCCGCGTCCCACGCCGTGGTGGCATGCCGAGCGCGCGCATCTGCTGTCGCTGTCCAAGGCCGGGACGCCGCGTTACGCGTACCACCTGCCCACGGTGCGTGCGCGTGCGCATGCGCTGGCGCAGATTGCCGCGGTGGATCAGCGCTATTACGCGATCAAGGCCAACGCGCATCCGGCCATCTTGATGGCGCTGGAACAGGCCGGCTTCGGGCTGGAGTGCGTTTCGCAGGGCGAATTGCGCCGCGTCTTCCAGGCGCTGCCGGAGTTGTCGCCGCGGCGCGTGCTGTTCACGCCGAGCTTTGCGCCCAAGGCCGAATACGAAGCGGCCTTCGCGCTGGGCGTGACGGTGACCGTGGACAACGTCGAAGCGCTGCGCAACTGGCCCGAGGTGTTCCGTGGCCGCACGATCTGGCTGCGCATCGACCTGGGGCACGGCGACGGCCATCACGAGAAGGTCAACACCGGCGGCAAGGCGTCCAAGTTCGGCCTGTCGTCCACGCGCGTGGATGAATTCGTCGATGTGGCGCGCACGCTCGAGGTCACCATCACCGGCGTGCATGCGCATCTGGGCAGTGGCGTGGAGACCGGCGAGCACTGGCGGATGATGTACGACGAGTTGGCCGGCTTCGCGCGTCGCATCGGCACGGTAGAGACCATCGACATCGGCGGCGGCCTGCCGATTCCGTACAGCGCCGAAGACGAGCCGTTCGATCTGGAGGTGTGGGCCAAGGGCCTGGCCGAGGTCAAGGCGGTGCATCCTGGCTACCGCCTGGCGATCGAGCCGGGCCGCTATCTGGTGGCCGAAGCCGGCGTCTTGCTGGCCAGCGTCACCCAGGTGATCGAGAAGGACGGCGTGCACCGCGTGGGCCTGGATGCGGGCATGAACACCTTGATTCGCCCGGCGTTGTACGACGCCTGGCACGACATCGAAAACCTCAGCCAACTCGACGCGCCGGCCGATGGCATGTTCGATATCGTCGGGCCGATCTGCGAATCGTCGGACGTGTTCGGCAAGCGTCGCCGGCTGCCAGCGGCCACCGCACCGGGCGATGTGGTGCTGGTCGCCGATGCCGGTGCCTACGGCTACACGATGGCCAGCACCTACAATCAGCGCGAATTGCCGCGCGAAGAGGTGATCGATGCGTCCACTGGCTGAGTTCGTCGTACTCAGCACGTTGGCCGGTGGCGTGGCGATGGTGTTTTCCACCGCCATCGATATCGCCGGGCAACCGACCCCGTGGACCGACAGCTTGAAGTGGGCAATCCCCGCATTGGTCGCTGCCGGCCTCGGCGCGTGGAGCGCAGTGTTCTGGCAACGTCGGCGTGCCCGGCAGGCACGCGCGCAGCGCGCCGGCGGCATGGCATTGCGCACCGTGGTGTTGAGTGCGCTTGGCTATCTGCCGGCGTTGCTGCTGTATCTGCTGGTCGCGTTGGCCATCACCGGCGACGCAACGGTGATTCGCTCGGATGTGATGCTGCTGTTGTTCGTGATCGGTTGCCTGCCGTTGCTTTGGGCGGCGGTGCCGTTTTCCATGATTGAATATGTCCTGTGCCGACGTTATCTGCGTCGTGTACGTGTTTCTGCAGGTAGTCCATGAGCGCTTTCGACAAACATCAGATGTCCACCTTCCGTTTCGTGCGTTGCGCACTCGACGCGCAGACCGGCGTGGCGACGCTGGTGTATGCCTTCGATCAAGGCCCGGAGCTGGTCGAGACCGTTGCGGTGCCGGGCGCTCCGTTCGTGCTAGAGGGCGCGCGGGCAACTGCCGTGCAACAGGCGCTGCGGCTGCTGCATCTCATTGCAGGGGTCAGTTATTTCAAGGCCGCGGTGCCGCCGAACATCGCCATCGACAGCTACGGCATCGATGCCGAGACGGCCGCGCTGGTGGAAAGCGTGTATCTGCACGGCCTGGGCGAATTTGCCTACCGCAATGGCTTGGATCTGCACGGCAAGATCCACTTTCCGGTGGCGGCGCAGGCCTCTGCCGCCGCGCCGGCAGTGGGGTTGCGCGAGCATGCGCTGGTGGCGATCGGCGGCGGTAAGGATTCGCTGGTCAGCATCGAGGCGCTGCGCCAGGCCGGCCTGGCGCAGACCGTGAGCTGGATCGGCGGTTCGCAACTCATCCGTGCCTGCGCAGAGCGCACCGGGTTGCCGGTACTCAACATCGGCCGCGTGCTGGCACCGGAATTGTTCGAACTCAACCGCCAGGGCGCGTGGAACGGGCATATCCCGGTGACTGCGGTGAACTCGGCCATTCTGGTGCTGGCGGCGCTGCTCACTGGTGTTGACCAGGTGGTGTTCTCCAACGAACGCTCGGCCAGTTACGGCAGCCAGATTCCCGGCACCGGCGAGGTCAATCACCAGTGGTCCAAGGGCTGGGCCTTCGAACAGGCGTTCGGCGAGTACGTGCAGCGGCACGTGGCAGCCGATCTGCGCTACTACTCGTTGCTGCGGCCGCTCTCGGAGTTGGCGGTGGCGCGGCAGTTCGCCAAGACCGATCACTACGACGCGCATTTTTCCAGCTGCAACCGCAACTTCCACATCATGGGCGAGCGCCCCGTGCATCGCTGGTGCGGCGTGTGCCCGAAGTGCCATTTCGTGTTCCTGGCGCTGGCGCCGTTCATGCCCAAGACACGGCTGGTCAACATCTTCGGGCGCAATCTGCTCGACGATGCGACCCAGGCCGGCGGCTACGACGCGTTGCTGGAATTCCAGGACCACAAGCCGTTCGAATGCGTGGGCGAAGGCCGTGAATCGCGCGCGGCGATGGCCGTGCTGGCCAGCCGCGCGGAGTGGAAGGAGGACGCGTTGGTGAAGCGCTTCATCCGCGACATCCAGCCGCAGCTCGACCCAAATGATCTGCAGGTCGAGCCACTCATGGCCATCGATGGCGAGCACCGGATTCCGCCGGCGCTGTGGGAGCGCGTGCGTGCGAATTTCGCAGCTTGAAGGCAAGACCGTTGCGCTGTGGGGCTGGGGGCGTGAAGGACGCGCGGCGTACCGTGCGCTGCGGACGCGCCTGCCGACGCAAGCGCTGACGGTGTTCTGCAACGCCGAAGAGGCGCGCGAAATCGATGCGCTGGAAGATGCGGCCTTGCAGGTGGAAACCGCTGCCAGCGCGCAGGCGCTGGGGCGATTCGAGATCGTCGTGAAGTCGCCCGGCATCAGCCCGTATCGCGCCGAGGCATTGGCCGCCGCCGCGCAGGGCACGTGCTTCATCGGCGGCACCGCGCTGTGGTTTGCCGAACACGCGCAGGCGGACGGCAGCGTGCCCGGTGTCATCTGCGTCACCGGCACCAAGGGCAAGAGCACCACCACGGCGCTGCTGGCGCACCTGCTGCGCGCGGCCGGGCATCGCACCGCGTTGGTCGGCAATATCGGCCAGCCCTTGCTGGAAGTGCTGGCACCGCAGCCGCCGCCGGCGTATTGGGCGATCGAGTTGTCCAGCTACCAGACCGGTGATGTCGGGCGCAGCGGCGCGCGCCCGGAACTGGCACTGGTGTTGAATCTGTTTCCCGAGCATCTGGACTGGCACGGCGATGAGGCGCGCTATGTGCGCGACAAGCTGTCGCTGGTGACCGAAGGCCGGCCGCGGATCGCCTTGCTCAACGCTGCCGACCCGCTGCTTGCCGGCCTGCAGTTGCCGGATAGCCAGGTGCGTTGGTTCAATCATTCCGCCGGTTGGCATCTGCGTGGCGACGTGGTCTATCGCGGCGAACAGGCCATTTTCGATACCGCCGATGTGCCGCTGCCGGGCGAGCACAACCGCCGCAACCTGTGCGCGGTGCTGGCGGCGGTAGAGGCCTTGGGCCTGGATGCGGCGGCACTTGCGCCGGCGGCAGCGAGCTTTCGTCCATTGCCCAACCGCCTGCAGTTGCTCGGCAGCGTGGACGGCATCAGCTACGTCAACGATTCCATCAGCACCACGCCGCATGCATCGCTGGCTGCCCTGGCGTGCTTTGCGCAGCGACGCGTGGCACTACTGGTCGGTGGCCATGATCGCGGGCTGGATTGGCACGATTTCGCCCAGCAGATGGCGCGGCAGGCGCCGCTGGAAATCGTGACCATGGGCGCCAACGGCCCACGCATCCATGCATTGCTGGCGCCGCTGGCCGAGGCGGGGCACTTCGGCCTGCATGCGGCCAACGATCTCGAACACGCCATGGGACTGGCGCGCGCTGCGCTGGGCCAGCAGGGCGGTGTGGTGCTGCTCTCGCCCGGGGCGCCCAGCTTCGGCGCCTACAGCGACTACGTTGCGCGCGGCCGCCACTTCGCGCAGCTGGCAGGGTTCGACCCGGCGGCAATCAGCGCGATTGACGGACTGGGTGTGCACTGAAGGCGGCTAACGCACCGGCTGCACTCATCGGCTGGTGGGCATGGCCGATGCTCGGCACTGGTAGGTGCCGCTCGCACACCGCTGTGCCTGCGCGCTGTTCTCCGCCACCCGATGGATGTTCGTTGGTGCAATTGTTTGTGGTCAGGCTCCGACGACGCGAGTCGAGCGTTTGCACCATGCGTGCACGTAAAAACAGCTGTCTGTCGGGGACAACCGAATACGCCTCGCGAGACTGATTGTTGCTCAACTTCCCGAGCACGCCGTTGACGGGCGGCGTCAGTGCGCCCAGAAATCCGCCATGGCCACCCCTTGCGCAGCTGGCATCGTCGAAGACATCGAAGTATTGGACCGGCTCGATGGGTATCGGGGCGGGCCTGGTGGGCTTGGCCAGCGTCAGGGTGGCGAACGGCTCGCCAGGTTTTGGCGCGACATAGCGCTTGGGGAAAAGAAAACCGCAGCCGGCAAGTACGATCGCCACGGCTACAACGATGCGCAAGATGAAATGAAACATGCGTCAGGTCCGGCATGGCGTACGTTGTCTGTGCCGCATCCATGCCTGCGACGCCACCGCGGCGACATGACGCCAGCCTCTTGATAACGGCCGCTCGCCCCTGCGCTTGAGTCACGCGGTCGACACCTTATCGAGGCGAAGGTCGGCGCATGACTCAACGGGTACGCGTGCCTCGCTGCACTGCGGTTCCGTCAGGCATACGCGCTAGCCGACCTCGTACAACTCCAGCGGCAGCTCGTCCGGATCTGCAAAAAAGGTAAAGCGGCGGCCGGTGTATTCGTCGATGCGGATGTCTTCGGTCGCCACGCCGGATGCATTGAGGTGCGCAACCGCGCTGTCCAGATCTGCGACGCGAAACGCCAGGTGGCGCAGCCCTTGGGCTTCAGGGCGGCTGGGGCGTGCCGGGGCAGCGGGGAACGAGAACAACTCGATCTGTCCGCCATCGGGCAGCGCCAGATCCAGCTTCCACGAATCGCGCGCCTGTCGGTAATGCTCGTCGAGCACGCGCAGGCCCAGGATCTGGCAATAGAACCGTTTGGAACGCGCGTAGTCGCCGGCGATGATCGCCACATGGTGGATGCCGGCGAGCATCATGCCGCGCTCCGGCGCATTGACGTTGACCGGCCGGGCAGTGCCGGCGCGCTCGACGGCGCCTCGCATGCAGATGGCAGGCGCCCGTCCGCGATGCAGGACGCAGCACCGTCATTGCACGCAGCGTGCTGTGGCCTTGGCGGATTTGTGGGCAAGCGCCCGGCAAGCAGGCAGTGCACGGATGTTTGTGCAGATCGAAGGTAAGGGTGCGGCATGTCAGAGGACCAGCAGAAACCAATCGGCAGCATAATCGCCCGAGCGTTAGCCGCAGGTCCTGTTTCACCGCGCGCCTACGCATGGCTGTGCCGGTCTGCGTGCGTTTGGCAGGATGGCCGATCGACATCGGGCGGGGTTATGCAATGCGCGTGACGCAGCGCTCCGTGCGTGCACATCGAAGACCACCGCACGGCTGACGCGCGCATGGCGCCAGCACGGACGTGCAGCGCCAACATCCTCCGCGTGGCAGGCCGATCTCAGGGGTTTGCCGATGGGCTGCACTGTCGCCGCCGCCGATGCTGGACACCGATGTCGCATCGGCGCGCGTTTGCATGACGCGGCCGCGGCATCGTCCTTCCATGCCAACCGAGCCTGCCCATGTCCATTCTTGCGTTCCAGCCGCAGCATCTCAAATCCATCCCCCAGGGCGTGCATGTGATCCGGCACCCGGCCGGCACGCTGCCCGATCGCGACGCCATCGTCGCGGCCTTGCCGCGCACCGAGCAGGGCACGCCGCAGCTGCATTACGACAGGCTGTGGATCGGCGGCGGCCACGGCGATGTCGACAACCAAGGAGCACCGACCAAGTTAAACGACTGCACAGGTGTCGCAAAGGTCACGAGCTTCATCGAGGATCTGGTCACCATCGGCATCCGCACGCCGGCGCTGATCGTCGATAGCTGCTTTTCGCTGGCCTGGCTGCCGCAATTTGCTCCCCTGCTCACCGAGGACGGCATGTTTGCCGGCTGGTCGTGCATCTGCAGCGTCAATCGCCTCGAACTGCTGACATCGCACCGGTTGCCGGCGCTGGTGGAGCAGATCGAGATCAATATGGACACGGCGACGTCCAGCCAGGTGGTCTACATCGCACGTGATCGGTTGCTGATCCGCTATGCGCAGTTGACCGAGAGCGTGGAGGTTAAGGCCGCCGATCTCACCGATGCCCAGGTAACCCTCGCCCGCGTCGGCAAGGCGACCTGGCAGGGCAGGCCGCTAATCGCCACCGACCAGCGCATCGAGGACCGCACGCGGTTCATCGAACGCCTGCACCAACTCTGACCGGCCCGGCACCGTCGCCCATCCGGTCATCCACCCAACACCAGAGGACTTTCTCCATGACCACCTACACCAACAACGGCACCGGCACGTTCGGCAGTGCCAGCAACGCGATCCGCAAGCATGTGCTCGACAACTACCTGGCGGCGAAGATCGCCAACCATCTCGGCATCCGCCGCAGCGATGTCAACGACGGTACCGTGATCCAGGTCCCCGCCAGCTACGCCAACAGCGAAGGCGTGATTTCGGGCATGGAACTGGTCAAAGGCCTGCGTGTGGACCTGCAGCGCGCGCAGGCCCACGACGGTAATACCTACGCAACCTGGCAGGTGCAGTGGGGCACCGGCAGCAACGGCAAAACCGGCGGTGCCTATGCTGGCGTGTTGATGCGGGTGGCGACCGACTTCACATTCGCCGAGTTTCGCAAAGCGATGAGCGAGAGCTTCGGCTACATACCGGGCGCCTATTGCCGGCTCGATCCCTGACCGGCACGGCGAACGAACCGATCGGCAGCATCACCGCCCGCCAGTCAGAGGCGGGCCCTCGCCCACGGCTGGCTTGCGCACGGCTGTGCCCGTCTGGCTGCGCGTGGCAGGATAAAGCTTCCCCCCGATCAGATGCACCCATGCCCGAATCGTCGTCTGCCACCGCGCCGCAGTTCCAGCGCAGCATGCAGGTGCGCCATCTGGTGATGCTGTCGCTGGGCGGCGTGATCGGCACCGGCCTGTTTTTCAACACCGGGTACATCATTGCCAGGACCGGCGCGCTTGGCACGATACTGGCGTATCTGATCGGCGCACTGGTGGTGTACCTGGTGATGCAATGCCTGGGCGAGCTGGCGGTGGCGATGCCGCAAACCGGTGCGTTTCACGTGTATGCCGCGCGTTACCTCGGCCCGGCGACCGGCTACGTGGTGGCGTGGTTGTACTGGTTGACCTGGACGGTGGCATTGGGCTCGAGCCTGACTGCCGCAGCGTTCTGCATGCAGTACTGGTTTCCGCACAGTCCGGCGTGGCCCTGGTGCCTGCTGTTCTGCGCGCTGATCTTCGGCCTGAATACAGTCTCGGCGCGCTGGTTTGCCGAAGGCGAGTTCTGGTTTTCGTTGATCAAGGTGGTCACCATCCTGGTATTCATCGTGCTTGGCGGCGCGGCGGTGATCGGTCTGTTGCCGTTGGCCGATGGTTCGCCCGCACCGGGGCTGCCCCATCTGCGCGCCGAGGGCTGGTTTGCGCATGGCACGCTGCCGATCTTGATGACGATGGTGGCGGTGAATTTCGCATTTTCCGGCACCGAGTTGATCGGTGTGGCGGCCGGCGAAGCCGCCCAGCCTGCACGCGCGATTCCGCTGGCAATCCGCACCACGCTGGTGCGGCTGGTGGTGCTGTTCGTCGGCACGGTGCTGGTGCTTGCGGCGCTGCTTCCCGCCAAACAAGCGGCGGTGGAAACCAGCCCGTTCGTGCGCGCCTTCGAGCTGTTGGGCATTCCATATGCAGCCGACATCTTGAATGCGGTGATCCTCACCGCGATCCTGTCGGCGGCCAATTCCGGTCTGTATGCGGCCGCGCGCATGCTGTGGTCGTTGGCCAACGAAGGCACGTTGCCGAGCGGCCTGGCGCGCCTGACCGGCCGCGGCATTCCACTGCGTGCCGTGTCGCTGAGCATGCTGGGCGGCTTGCTGGCGCTGCTCACCGGCGTGTATGCGCCAGAGACGGTGTTCGTTGCGATCTCGGCGGTCTCGGGATTCGCGGTCGTGGTGGTGTGGCTGAGCATCTGCGCGGCGCATTACCGTTTCCGTCGCCAACTGCTGCGCGATGGCGCTGCGCTGGAAACGTTGGCGTATCGCGCGCCGTGGTACCCATGGACCCCAATTCTGGGCTTTTCGCTGTGTCTGCTCGCCTGCATCGGCCTGGCATTTGATCCGCAGCAGCGCATTGCGCTGTGGTGCGGTGTTCCGTTCGTCGCGCTGTGCTACGGCGCCTACGCACTGACCCAATGGCTTGCGGCCCGGAGACTGCACGCATGACGATTCTTCCACGCCAGCCGCGCGCCAACGCACCTTTCAGCCAGGCCTTGCAGCACGATGGCTATGTGGTGCTGGATGGCGCGCTGGCCACCGAGCTGGAACAGCGCGGCTGCGATCTCAACGATGCGCTGTGGTCGGCGCGCGTGCTGATGGAGCAGCCGGAGCTGATCTATCAGGTGCATCGCGACTACTTCGCTGCCGGTGCGCAATGCGCGATCACCGCCAGTTATCAGGCCACGCCGCTGGGATTTGCCGCACGCGGACTGGATGCTGCGCAAGCGCAGGCGTTGATCGCTCGCAGCGTGGCGCTGGCGGCGCAGGCGCGTGCCGATCATCTGACCCTGCACCCGTATGCGGCGCCGCTGTGGGTGGCCGGCTCGGTGGGGCCGTATGGCGCGTATCTGGCCGATGGCTCGGAATATCGTGGCGACTACGTGCTGCCGATCGAGCAGTTGATGGATTTCCATCGCCCGCGCATCGCCGCGCTGGCCGAGGCGGGCGTGGATCTGCTGGCTTGCGAGACGCTGCCATCGGCCAGCGAAATCGTGGCCCTGCGGCAGTTGCTGCAACACGAATTTCCGCAGCTGCATGCCTGGTTTTCCTTCACCTTGCGCGATGCGGCGCATCTGAGCGACGGCACGCCGCTGGCGCAGGTGGTGCCGGCGCTGGATGCCTGCGCGCAGGTGATTGCGGTGGGCATCAACTGCATTGCACTGGATCAGGCGAGCGCTGCATTGCACAGCCTTGCGGCGCTGACTGCGCTGCCGCTGGTGGTGTACCCGAACTCGGGCGAGCACTACGACGCCAGCGACAAGCGCTGGCATGCCGGTCACGGGGCTGCGCTCACGTTGGCCGACCAGCATGCGCACTGGCTGGCGGCTGGCGCGCGCTTGATCGGTGGCTGCTGCCGCACCGCACCGCGCGATATCGCCGCGCTGGCGGCGGCGCGTGCGCTGGGCTGACCCGACCTGCGAACGCGCGCGCATCGAAGGCCTACCCGCAGTAACGGGTCAGCAGCGTCCAACTACCGTAGCCGTACGCTTTATCCCTTCTGCGTGGCGATCCAGCGCTGGATCTTGTCCTGCAAGATATCCAGCGGCACCGAGCCGTCCTTGAGTACTTCGGTGTGGAAGGCGCGGACATCGAAGCGTGGGCCCAGCTCGCGCTGCGCCTGCTCGCGCAATTGCGCAATCTTCATCTCGCCCACCTTGTAGGCCAGCGCCTGGCCGGGGATGGCCATGTAGCGGTCGACCTCGGCTTCGGCATCGGCGCGGCTCATGGCGGAGTTGTCTACCATGTAGTCGATGGCCTGGCTACGCGTCCAGCCCTTGCTGTGCAGGCCTGTATCGGTGACCAGGCGAATCGAGCGCCACAAGGCGTTCTGCAGATAGCCGTAGTAATTGTACGGGTCGTCATACAGCCCTAGCTCGCGGCCAAGCGATTCGGCATACAGGCCCCAGCCTTCGATGTAGGCGGTCTCACCGCCCAGGCGGCGGAACTTGGGCAGGTCGGTCAACTGCTGCTGCAACCCCAGCTGGTAGTGGTGGCCGGGCACCGCTTCGTGCAGGTACAGGCTCTCGGCCTCCCAGGTCTTGCGTGAAGGCAGGTCCGAGGTGTTGACGTAGAAGATGCCCGGCGTGCTGCCGTCGCCGCTTGGGCGCATGTACGAGCCGCTGGCGGCCGATTGCGCACGCTGCGGTTCCACCGCACGAACTTCCAGCGCCGGCATGCCCTGGGTGTTGAACAGCCGCGGCACCGCCAGCTGCACGCGGCCCTGCAGGCTGCGGTACGTGCCCAGCAACTCGGTGTCGCTGCGGAAGCCGAAGCGCCGGTCGGTCTGCATGAACTTGTAGAACTTGGGCAGGTTGCCGCGGAATTTGACCTGTTTGGCCACTGCCTGGATTTCGCCCTGCAGGCGAGCGACCTCATCCAGGCCGATCTGATGCACCTGTTCCGGGGTCAAATCCGTGGTGGTGCTCTGGCGTACGTCATAGGCGTACCACGCCGCGCCATTGGGCAATGCCGCCAGTCCATCGCTGTCGCGGCAGGCGGGCAGATATTCGGTGGCGATGAAGCCGCGCAACGCGCGGTAGGCCGGCATGATGCGCACTTCGATCATGCGCTTGTACTCGGCAGTGATGCGCTGCTTGTCGGCCTCGGGCATGTCGGCGGGCAGGTTGCGCACCGGCCCCCAGAACAGGCTGTCTTCGGCATTGCGCGCGATGATCGCGTCCAGCTGCGGCAGCACCTTCTGCATCAGCACCTTGGGCTGCACCACGCCGGCCTGCATGCCGGCACGCATGTTGGCGATGGCCTGCTCGAACAGGTCGGGAATGCCGAGCGCACGCCGCGACCAGTTGTCGTAATCCTTGACCGTCTTGAACGGCTGCGCGCCGGTGCCCGAGCCCAGCACCACCGCAATGCTGGCGATGTTGTAGAACTGGTTGATCGGCAGCATCCAGCTGGGAAACTGCTCGGCGGCCAGTGCGCTGCGCGCATCGCGCACGAAGATCTGGTAACTGAGCAGGTCCTGCCCACTCAGCCCATCGGGCCCCAGCGCCTCGGCCTTGCCCAGCCACAGTACAGTGAAATCGTGCGATTGCTGGCGGAATGCCGGCGACAGGAAGTTCGGCAACTGGTCGTTGTAGCGGCTCTCGCCCTGGAAGGTGGCCTGCAGCGGGTTGAGCTTGAGCGAGGCGTCCCAGTACTGGTCGTACAGCAGGTTGAGCTGCTGCGCCTTGGTCAGCACCACCGGCGCGGCCACCGCGCGGGGCCTGACCCTGGCGGCCTTGCTGCCCTTGCCCTTGGTGCTTTTGGCTGCCGGCTTGGCGGTCTTCTTGCCTTTGCTCGCCTTCGCGCGCGTTTGCGTGGTCTGTGCCTTGGCGGTCTTCTTCTTGGCCGCATCGGCCGGCGCCGCCAGCGACAGGCTCACGAGGGCGGCCATGGCCAGGGACAGCAGGCGGGAAAAGCTGAGGGGCATTACCGGCTCCGGAAACAAGCGAGCGGGGAGCTTGCCCGATCCGCACGGTTACGGCCACCCATTGGGGGCATACCGCCTATCGGCAATTCATGCGGCGCATGGGCGCGGTGCTGCGCCCGGGGTGATGTGTTGCGCTGCGACATGGCCGGCAAGGCTGCGTCCAAGTCACACCGCGGTGGGCTGGCTCGCAGCGCCGCGATCAGGACCACTGGCGACCAGACGTTGCCGCCGCAACCCATTGCGTTGCGATGACCCTGGCTGGGAGACAGCCCGGCTCAGTCGGCAGCGGCTTCTTCGCGCAGCTGCTCGGCACGCTCGGCGCCCAGGTACGCGGTGATGCCGCGGCGTGCCAGATACAGCAGCGGGATCAGTAAGACCGCAAAGCCCATCTTGTAGATGTAGTTGAGCGTGCTCACCGCCAGGAACTGGTCGATCGACCAATGCTGCGGGCCGAGCACGAAGGCGATATAGATCACCACGAAGCTGTCCACCACCTGCGAGACCGCAGTGGAGCCGGTGGCGCGCAGCCACACGTGTTTTTCGCCAGTGACGCGACGGATGCGGTGAAACACCGAGACATCGATCAACTGGCTGAACAGGAATGCCACCAGCGAGCCGCCGATGGTCCACAGCCCTTGTCCGAACACTGCCGCAAATGCGGCCTGGTAATCGGGCACCCCCTGGCTCTGCGCCGCAGTGACCCACCAGCCCGCCGGCGCCAGCGCAATGGCCGCGAAGGCGAACACGAAGCCATAGCCGATCAGCACCACCGCCACCCACGAGATGAAACGCACCCCGCGGCTGCCGAAGAACTCGTTGATGGTGTCGGTCATGATGAACACGATCGGCCACAGCAAGGTGCCGGCGGTGAAGCTGAGCGAGCCGCGCTGGCCGAACAGATTCCAGTTCAGTGGCGCAATGCCGAGCGTGTCTTCCAACGCGAAGATCTTGACGCCAATGAACTCGGCCAGCGCCGCGTTGACGCAGAAGAAGGCCGCCAGTGCGATGAACAGGCGGACCGCACGATCGTCGAGGGTGCGCACATGGGACATGGTGTCAGCGATCCGCAGTCCGGGTGAAGGGAACCGATTCGGGCGCCACGGCGCCACCGGAAATGATGAAGCTCATTGCCTGATCCACGCTCCAGTCGGTGGGCGTGAGCAGTTCCACCGGCACGATTTCCAGGTAGCCGGAGGTGGGGTTGGGCGTGGTGGGCACGTAGACCGCGGCCAGCTCGCGGCCGGTGCCCTGTTCCTTGATCACGCGGGTGACCAGGCCCACCGATTTCATGTCGCGATGTGGGAAATCGATCAGCACCACGCGCTGGGTGCTGCCGGGCTGGGTCTGCAAAATGTCCAGCAGCTTGCGCGCGCTGTCGTAGACCACGCTGGCCAGCGGAATGCGCCGCATGATGGCCTCGAACCAGCGCAGCAAGCGCTGGCCGATCACGCGCCGGCTCAGGATCCCGACGAACAGGATGACTGCCACCGTGGCGATCAACGCGATGGTGTTCTGCACCCACAGCGCCTTGAACCAGCCCAGGTAATCGGGGAACGAGGCAGCGATGCGTTCGGACAGCGGCACCACCCACGGGCTGCTGATGCCCGAAAGCAGCGAGAAAACGAACTTCACCACCACCCAGGTCAACCAGACCGGCAGCAAGGTGAGCAACCCGGTCAGAAAGACCCGTTGCAGGGAAGGGCGGACGTGGGGAGTGGGGGATTCGGACATCGCCATAGTGTAGGCATTCGGCCACGCTCGGTGGAGCTGGGGGCGGGGTTTGGCAGCAGGCATTCGCGATTGGCAAGAGTGTTTCGCGTGCCGCGATCCGCTGCAATCCCATGATTCCTGTACTTACCTCGACATCGACCTGGCGGTACCCGCAGCCCAGCGGCAGCGGGCAACCCGTTCGGCTCGTACAGCCCTCCTGCCGTCGGGAACCATGGCGCGCAGCGGCGGATGAAGGGTGGGGCGATGTCTGCCAGCACCCGGATTCTTTCAACCACTTACTGAGACCACCGCCCATCGCCAGCGCGCGGTGTCATTGCCCAACGTTGCGCGGGCCGCCAGACACACGGTTGCCGATGGTCTGTAGCCCCAAGGCACGCGATGCGTCTATGCCCATCGCAGGCCTGCGCAGATGGCACTAAGATGCGCAGCTCCCAGGGATGGATCTTTCGCACGTGCTCGCCAAATTTCTCAAAGCCGCCTTGCTCGGTGTCTGCATCCTGATCGCAGCGGTGCTGGCGCTGTATACGGTCTCCAGGCATTGGCCGATTCCCGAATCGCAGCGTGAGGCGTTGGCGCAGCTGCGCCAGCCGCTTCCACCGTTGCGCGGGAGCAACATGTTCGGGGCGCTGTGGTCGTTGTCGTACGCGATTCCCGAGGCGCAGCGCGAGACAGTGCTGGCGCAAGACCTCGCGCGATTCAATCGGTTGCCGGAGCATGCGGCATTCCAAAGCGCCGCTGCAGGCTATCGGCGCTTGCCAGGTTGGCCATCCGGCGCGCCTGCGCTATGCATGGCCAGCGCTGGCGGATGCTTGCAGCGCGTGCGCGAACAACCGCAGGCCTATGCCGCTGCGCTGGCCGCACAGGCACCGATGCTGGCGCGGATGCGGGCGTTGGCGCAACACGCCGACTACCGCAGCCCGTTCCGTCCACGCGCCGATACGCCGTTGCCCGAACTGCCGCGCATGTCCTTGTCGATGACGGCCAGCGCCTTGGACTTTGTCCAGGGGCGCACCACCCAGGCCTTGTCCGGTGTCTGCACCGATGCGCAGGTGGCCCGTGTCCTGATGCGCAGTAGCGACAATCTGGCGATCACGATGATCGGCGCGGCGATGTTGCGCGGCAATGCGCACCTGTTTGCCGACATGCTGGCCGAATTGCCGGCGCAGCATCCGCTGCCCGCGCAATGCGCCGCTGCCTTTGCGCCGCTGCCGGTGGATGAGATCGCGCTGTGTCACGCATTGCACGGTGAATCGCGGATGGTGTTTGCGATGCTGCAGGAGGATGCGTTGACGCAAGGCAGCCAATCGTCCTGGCAAGACCGCTTCCCGTTACGGTTGCTGGACGACGAACGCACCCAGGCCTTGCTGGCGCCCACCTTTACCTGGGCCTGCAGCGCGCCGGTGCGGACCTTGCTGGCGCAGGATCGGCCGGTTCCGCAAACGCTGATCCCGCTGCCCCAGACCGCATCGGTGGCCTGCATCGCCAATGCAACCGGGTGTTTGCTGGCGAGCGTGTCGCATCCGGACTACGTCAACTATCAGCACAAGATGCAGGACACCGCCGCTGCATTGCGCGCGCTGTCGGCGCTGCAGTGGTTGCGCGACCATCCTGCGCCGACAACGCCGCTGGCGCAGCGGATCGCCGCGCTACCGCCTGCGTTGCGTGGACAGGTGCGCCCGCTAGGCGCCGGAAACGACGGCAAGAGTCTGACGCTTCGGCAGTACGCACGACCGGAGGGCGTGGCGGGCAATGATCGCTGGCCGTTGCCAGGCAGTGCGATCGCGGCCACACAGGCAGCCTCAGCGGCTCACTAAAACAAGACGCCTTCTGCGCTGCCAGGCGCAGCTCGCAGCGCTGGTGCAGGCGGTCTGCGCTTGCATGCGCAATGCTTGCATCCGCAGCGGCTGCCTGACGACCACCGACGAACAGCCGTTAAAACGGATCGAGCAGTCGCCAGGTGAGCTCGGAGGCGCGCATGTATTACCGTGCGTGCAATGCCGATGCGAAGCATCGGCCACGCTGCCTGGCATCTACGCAGTGGTGCGTTGGTTGCCTGAAGCGGCCGGAGTTTAGGACGACCTTACGCCTTGAATACAGCGCGCGCGTCTGTGTCTGCCTTGTTCGCTGTCATCGGCATGCCCGCACGTAAAAAACAACATGCCGCGTCCTTGCGGGACGCGGCATGTGATGATGCCACTGCCCATTGGGGATGCATGACGCACTCAACGGCTGTGGTCAGAAGCGGAAGTTCAACCAGCCCATCACAAAGGTCGAATCGCCGTAGCCGGCCTTCTCCAACGCCGGCCCGGCCATCAGATGTTCGGCGCGGAAGGTCACCGACCAGTTCGGGTCGATGTTCCAGGTGGCGTTGATGCGCGGCATGGTGCCGATGCGGCGCTCGCCGGTGTTCTGGGTGCGTGCGTAGGCGCGTGCCTGGTTGTTGTAGATCGCATCGCTGGTGGTCTGGCGCCACAGCGTTTCCCACTCCAGGTTCACGGTGAGCTTGGAGGTCGGCGAGAACGTCAACGTCGGTGCAGCCGTGACCAGGTTTACCGGGCCGAAGAACGTGGCCCAGCTGAAGTAGATCGTGTTGCCGTACAGGAAGTTGTTGTTGCGCAACGTGCCGGTGCCGGAGGTGCCGCCGCCACCGGACGCGATTTCGCTATGGAAGCCCAGGCGCGGCTTCCAGCCCGATTCGCTCAGCGACCAGGCATTGGAGGTGCTGGCCATGTAGGCGCGCAGGTCGCGTCCACCGAAGCTGCCGCGCTGCACGGTCACGAACGAATCGGTGCGCAGCTTGCCCACATTGCCCCACAGGCGCAGGCCGTAGTAATTGCGGTTTTCTTCCGCGGTCTGGCGGCCCCACACCTGGTTGTCGTTGCGGAACTGATAGAAGAACGGCTCCAGGTACATCGGCTTGGCAGTCGCCAGGCGGTAGCCACCGACCACGCCGCGGAAGTGCCGCGAGCGGTCGATGCGATCATCGCCGAGGCCTTCGGTGCCATCGATGTTGAAATTGAAATCGAACAGGTCAACACGTGTCCTGTCGCCAATTGCCCAGGCGCGCGCGCCGTTGAAGGTCACGAAGATATCGGTGTTGTCGCGCAGCGCCATCAGCGTGGTCGGGCCATCGACGAACACCTGGCGGCCGACGCGCAAGCCGGTGTCGGCGCTGCCGATCCGGCCTTTCACGTCGAAGAACACCTGCTGCAGGATCGCGTTGTTTTCCTGGGTGCCGGTCTTGGTGCCTTCGTTGCGCCCGTCCAGGCTGCCATGCGCCAATTCCGTGTACAGACGGAAGTGCTCGCCCACATGGAAGTCGGCGCCGAAGAAGGCGCGCAGCAGATACTGCTGCTGCGAATGGCTGCCGGGAATCAGTCCCGGATTGGTGATGGTATTGCTGCGCACGCGCAACTCGTTGCTGAGCGACACGTACACATCGCCGTCGTCGTTGAGCGGGATGTACTTGAGCGGATCGAACGGACTCTTGCGCTTGGACGGGTCCTTCAGATACGACCAATCTTCGGCCCAGCGCACCTGCCACATGTTGCCGCCTTGTTTGGCACCCCAACCCTGCGCTTCGAGCGGATAGCCCTTGGCGGTTGCCGGTGCGGCGGTGACCGGCGCTTTGGCCGGCTCGGCGACCGCCTGCTCGGCATTGGTCGGCGCCGGCTGCACCTGCGCCAGGCCAAGGCCCGGCAGCGCCAACCCGATCGCAAGGCACAGGCGCCGTGTGGCACCAAAGGAAGTATCAGCCATGGCCGGCTGCGCCAAGCGTGTCATTTGCATCGTATTCCCCGTCGAAAGTGAAAACCCCTAGGCGAAAGGTATCGGCAGGGGGGACACCGACTGTAGTAAAGCCGTGCCAGAAAGGCAGTAACCCAAAGGTTCTAAGCTCATGAACGCACTGGGTTTACGCAGGCGGGCGCTAGCGGGGCGGGGAGTCGGGATTCGGTATTGGGGATTCGCAACGGCGGCGCTGCGTTTTGCGGTGGAGTTCGCTGCGATGCTGACAATTACTCACACAAGCTGGCGACCACGCCTTTGTTCTTGCTTTCGCGAATCTCCAATCCCGACTCCCCAATCCCGCCCGTGACTACCGGCACATTCACTATAGCTAGGTTCTACATAGCATCACCTTCAACCTAGCGGAGATGGCCGATGAGCGAGCCGGATATCCACCTACGCAAATTTCAGAAGGAACTGAGTGCGGGCACCGTGTCGTTGGCCTTGCTGGCCGTCCTGGCGCAGGCCGATGCACCGCTGTACGGCTACCTCATCGCCAAGCGGCTCGAGCGTCTGGAGGGCGTGCTTAGCGGCAAGCAGAGTGCCCTGTACCCGGTGCTGCGCAATCTGGAGGGGGCCGGGTTGCTGCACAGCCATGTCGAACCCTCGGCCTCCGGGCCGCCGCGGCGGTATTACCGCATCACCGACAGCGGGCGTGACTGCCTGCGCGACTGGACCGCCGCCTGGCGTGCCACCCGAGATTCCGTTGATTCCGTGCTGGAGGGGACCCACTCATGAACACAATTGCACAGGCCCACCCGTTGCCGACCACCATTGGCGATTATCTGCTGCAGCTGCGCCAGGCGCTGTCCGGGGCAGATCCGGCAATGATCCAGGACGCGCTGTACGACGCCGAAGAGTATCTGCGTTCCGAACTGGCAGAACAGCAAGGCAAGAGCGAGGCCGAGGTCATTGCCGGCGTGGCCAGCAGCTACGGCGCCCCGGAGGAAGTGGCAGAGATCTACCGCGAAACCGAAGTGACCGTGGCACGCGCACTGCGCCCCCCGGTGCCACCGCAGCGGGCATCGTGGATCGGCACGTTCTTCGGCGTGGCTGCCGACCCGCGCACCTATGGCGCATTGTTCTACATGCTGCTGTCACTGCTCACCGGGGTGTTCTATTTCACCTGGGTCGTGACCGGCGCCAGCCTGTCGGTGGGGATGCTGATCCTGATCATCGGCGTGCCGCTGCTGGTGTTGTTCTTCGGCTCGGTGCGGGTGTTGTCGCTGGTGGAAGGCCGCGTGGTCGAGACGTTGCTGGGCGTGCGCATGCCGCGTCGCCCCCAACACCCGGGCCTGCAAGGCGGTTGGCTGCAGCGCATCGGCGCGATGTTCACCGACGCGCGGACCTGGAGCACGATGCTGTACTTCCTGCTGATGCTGCCGCTGGGCATTGTGTATTTCACCGTGTTTTGCACGCTGCTATCGCTGTCGTTGGGCCTGGCCGCTTCACCGATCGCGGCGTTGTTCGACAAGGTCGCTGTGCTGACCTGGGATGGCGTGGACATCACCAGCGCCTGGCTGACGCTGCCGTTGTTCGCGGTGGGCGTGCTGTTGTTGTTCGTTACGCTGCATCTGGCACGCGCGTTCGGCAAGCTGCACGGCATGTTCGCCAAGCAACTGCTGGTCAGGAGCGGAGAGGCGGCTGCGTGATGCGACTGGCCTAGATGTCAGCGTGCGCAGGTCGATGGTGCTGCTTGCCGCTGGCATGACGCGCTGTGGCGGTTGCACGCAGATCGAGATGAAAATCCCCGGCATTGCCGGGGATTTTCTTGGGTAACTCAGGCGCGTTTGCCGCGCTTGCGGATCGGGGTCACGGTGGCCAGGTCGCGGCTACCGACCGGATCCGCATCGTAGCGCGCGATGAATTCGCGCACCTGCGGATACACCACCTCGCGCCAGCGGCGGCCGCTGAAAATGCCGTAATGACCGGCGCCTTCCACGACCAGGTGACGACGATGCGCCGCATCGATGCCGGTGCACAGATCGTGCACCGCCTCGGTCTGGCCGAGGCCGGCGATGTCGTCCAGTTCGCCTTCGATGCTCAGCAGCGCGGTATTGCGGATCGCCGATGGCTTGACCAGTTGGCCGTCCACTTTCCACTTGCCCTGGGGCAGCAAAAACTCCTGAAACACCACGCGGATGGTGTCCAGGTAATACTCGGCCGGCATGTCGAGCACGGCGTTGTATTCGTCGTAGAACTGCCGGTGCGCTTGCGCATCCTGCAGGTCGCCCTTGACCAGGTCGGTGTAGAAATCCCAGTGCGACATCACGTGCCGGTTGGGGTTCATCGACAGGAAGCCGGCGTGCTGCAGGAAGCCCGGATACACCTGGCGGCCATGGCCCGGATACGGGAACGGCACCGTGTGGATCAGGTTGTTCTGGAACCACTCGATGCCGTTTTCCGTGGCCAGGTTGTTGACCTGGGTGGGGCTACGACGCGCATCGATCGGACCGCCCATCATCACCAGCGAGCGCGGGGTGGGCTCGTCGTTGCTGGCCATCAGCGACACTGCCGCCAGCACCGGCACGGTGGGCTGGCACACGCTCACCACATGCAGGCGCTCGGCGCCGATGTGGCGGATGAACTCCTGGATATAGGTGATGTAGTCCTCGAGCCGGAACGCGCCGGCCTCCAGCGGCACCATGCGCGCATCCACCCAATCGGTCACGTAGACCTTGTGGTTGCGCAGCAGGGTGCGCACGGTGTCGCGCAGCAACGTGGCGTGGTGGCCGGACAACGGCGCAACCACCAGCACGGCGGGCTGCTCCTTCATCTTGCCGATCAGTTCGACGTGGTCGCTGAAACGCTTGAAGCGCAGTAACCGGCAGAACGGCTTGCTCAGCACTTCGCGTTCGATGATCGGCAGCGAATGGCCGTCGACCTCGACATCGTCGAGCGCCCAGGCCGGCTTTTCGTATTCCTTGCCCAGACGGTGGAACAGCTCGTTGCTGGCGGCCATACGCTCGGCGCCCGGGAGCGAGGCCCACAGGCTGTCGGGGTCGGAAAACATCTTGGCGTTCGCCTGGGCCTGATGCACCCAGGGGGCTAGCAGATTGCGGGTCAGCTCATGCAGTTGATAAAGCATTCCACCCATCCGTGCGGTTTTGCTGCCGCGCAGCATACCGGTTTTGGCGCATTTGCACCTTAATGGGGCTGCGGACGGTTGAGGCTGTCACAGCGCTGTGGCAGCGATTTCTGGAAGGCGAGCGCCTTGACTGCGGGGCGCGACGACAGGCCTTGCGCACCACTGACGCACATCTTTGAGCGCCCCGCCACAGGCGCGGGCAGGGGCGCGGAGCGGGGAGGAGGTGCTGGGCGATCGACGCAGCGATTGCTCCAGGCGACGCGATACCCCACGTGCTGCTCGCTGGCAGCCACCATCCCGCTCAGCCGCGCTCCAGCGCCGATGCCTGGTCAGCCAGCTGCGGCGACAGCCAGCAGTGCGACCCCAGCGCAGCGAAGCCCACGCTGGCGAAGCGCTTGCGATACCAGCGCGCCGGTCGCGCCTGGAAACCGTCGTGATCGCCCTCGAACGCATCTTCTTCGGCGAAGGCTTCCAGAAACGCCACGCCTGCGCACATCTCGGCCAATCCAGGCAGGCCCTAGTTGAATTCGCGGGTGGGCACGTAATGCAGCACGTCCGAGCAGATCAGCAAGTCCACCGGTGCGCACGGGCGCAACCAGGCGAAGTCGCCGAAGCGGGCGGGGTGGATCTGGCGGCTGCGGCCATAACGCTGCACCGCATAGGCGCTGCTGTCGAAACCCAGATAGCTCAGCTTCGGCCGCAACGCCAACAACGGCGCGCGCCACGCGGCCTCGCCGCAGCCGACGTCGAGCACGCTGCGGATCGGTCGTTCCAGGTAGTACTCGGCCTGTGCGACGGCGAGTGCGACCTTGCGTCGCAGGCGCGCGGGATCGGCCAGGCCGGCATCGCGATACCAGCGGCGGAAATAGTGGGCGTCGTATTGTTTGGGAGCGGACTGCTGCATGGGCTTGGCTGCTTTCGCGCGCGCGGATAGGTGAAAATGCGGGCCATCCTACGCGAGCCAGCGGAGCCAGCGCATGACCCTGTATTTGTGGATCAAGACCTTCCATCTGTTGTTCGTGATCGCCTGGATGGCCGCGGTGTTCTACCTGCCGCGCATTCTGGTCAACATCGCCGAAGCCGGCAGCGACACCGCGGTGCGCGCGCGCCTGGTGTTGATGGGGCGGCGGCTCTACACATTCGGTCACAGCATGCTCGGTCTGGCGCTGCTGCTGGGCGCGGTGCTATGGCAGGGCTACCGGGTCATTCCGGATTTCCCGACGATGGTCGCTGGCGGCTGGTTGCACGCCAAGCTGTTTGCCGTGGCCTTGATTCTGGCCCACTACATCGTGTCCGGCCGCTGGGTCAAAGGCGCCGAACAGGGGCGTGCAGTGCCCAGCGGGCGGGCGTTGCGCTGGTTCAATGAAGCACCGGTGATCCTGCTGGTCGGCGTGATCTGGCTGGTGCTGGCCAAGCCGTTCTGAGCGCATTGCGCACCGCATCTACGCACGCCCGACGGCTTCGGCGCGCAGGTGCCCACAGCTGCCACTGCTAAAAATGCGGGGCATTCCGGTGTCCCACCGCGAATGCCTGCGGTGCTTCATGATGGGACGGCCAGTGACGTCGCGATGTGCGCGCCAGAGCAAGGGTCGATGAATCCTGGAGGCCGTGCTAGAGCGAACATGAATTCATGGGCCTGTCGGGTGTTGCTTCATCAGCATCTCCAGATACTGTTTCTGGTGTCCGGCAAATCCCTTTTTGCCGTACAGCGCGTGAATTTTGCCGAAGGCAGCGCAGGCACGTGCCTCATCGCCGAGCTGCAGCATCGCCTCGCCTTCGGTCATCAGCACAAGATGATCGGTGTGGTCTGGGTCGTCGTACATCAGCGCCATCACCTCGATCCATCGATGCACGTTTTCCTGATCGTGCAGGTCGGCGTAATCCTTGACGAAACTTGCAGACAGGCTTTGCGGGTAATAGTCCCAGTTCGCCTTGGGTTCGGGGATCAGCGCCCACGCCTGTAATCCCAGGGCGAGCGATTCCGCCAGGGCGCCGCTGCGAAACCGCTGTGTGGATTGCTCCAGCAGATGATCGATCTCGGCTTTCAGAACTGCCTCGATTTCAGGCTTCCTTTGCACGTTGATGGCCTTGATCAGGTGCCGAGCGATTCGTTGCCGAGCGATTCAATGCATGTGACCTGCAGCTGCGAGCGTCTTGTCGGCGGCCCTCAGGCGCTGGTGTCCAGCTCGCGCAGGCCCTTGCGTGCCAGGTCGACCCAGGCGCGTTGCTCGCGTTGGTAATGCTTGGGCGAGGCGGCGGCGTGACGCAGCACCTGTTCGTACACCGCCCTGGCCTGGTCATTGCGTGCGATGCGCTGCAGCAGTTGTGCATAGCGCACGCGCGCTTCTTCGCCCGGATAGCCTTGGGCCAGCGTTTCGTACTCGTGCAGCGCAGCCTCGGTGTCGCCGCTGCCTTCGACCGCGCGTGCATACAGCAGATGCCCGTCATGCGAGCGGAAGCTGGGATTGGCCGCGATCAAGGCATCCAGGGTCTGCCGCGCCTGCTGTGGCTGGCCCAGCCCGAACTGGGCCTTGGCCAGACCGAGCATCAGGTGCGGATCATCGCGATACAAGCCGCGCAACGCGCCCTGGTAATGCTCGGCGGCCTGGGCGTAATCGCCGCGCGCCAGCAAGGTCTCTGCGAGCTGGCGGCGATTTTCCGGAGTGTCGGCCACATCCAGCCGGCGCGAGGCATCGCGCTGTTCGCGTTGCGGATCCAGGGTGCTGCGCACGCGCTTGAGGCGACGGCGTGCATTGGGGTCGTTGCGCAGATCGGGGATGACCGCCACGCACACATAGACCAGCACCGCCAGCAGCGAAAACGCCAGCAGCAGGAAGATCCAGTACAGGGGCCGCCCGCTGCGCACGACGTGGACGCAGCAGGCGGCTTGCAGCAGCAGCGAGATCAGCAGGAGCGGAGACATGCGGGTGTGGCGTCCTTTCCATGGCCGCGCGCTGGGCGCGGCCGGCCATCGTGCGAATCAATGCCCTTCGTAGGCACCATAGCTGCGCAGGCGCTCGTAGCGCTGCTGCAGCAACGCATCCACTGGAATCTTTTCCAGCGCGTCCAGCTCGTTGAGCAGCACCGCTTTCAGGCGCTTGCCCATCTGTTCGGGATTGCGATGCGCACCGCCGGTGGGTTCACGGATCACCTTGTCGACCAGGCCCAGGCCCTTCAGGCGCTTGGCGGTCAGGCCGAGCTGTTCGGCGGCGTCCTTGGCCTTGGCCGCGTCCTTCCACAGGATCGAGGCGCAGCCTTCCGGCGAAATCACCGAATAGGTGCCGTATTCCAGCATCAGGGTGCGGTCGCCCACGCCGATGGCCAGCGCGCCGCCGGAGCCGCCTTCGCCGATGACGGTGCAGATCACCGGAATTTTCAGCTCGGCCATTTCCAGCAGGTTGCGCGCGATCGCCTCGCTCTGGCCGCGCTCTTCGGCGCCGATGCCAGGGTAGGCGCCGGGGGTGTCGATGAAGGTCAGCAGCGGCAGGCGGAAGCGCTCGGCCAGCTTCATCAGGCGCAAGGCCTTGCGGTAGCCCTCCGGGCGCGGCATACCGAAGTTGCGCGCCACCTTGGTCTTGGTGTCGCGGCCCTTCTGGTGGCCGATGATCACCACCGGGCGCCCGTCGATGCGGCCCAGGCCACCGACGATGGCCCTGTCGTCGGCATAGGCGCGGTCGCCGGCCAACTCCTGGAATTCGTCGCAGATGGTGTCGATGTAGTCCAGCGTGTACGGGCGCTGCGGATGACGCGCCAGCTGCGAGACCTGCCAGGCCGACAGATCGCGGAAGATCTGCGCGGTGCGCACGCGCAGCTTGTCGCGCAGCGCCCGCACTTCGGTCTCCACGTTGACCGCAGGCCCGGTACTGGCCTTGCGCAGTTCCTGGATCTTTGCTTCCAGATCGGCGATGGGTTGCTCGAAGTCGAGGTAGTTAGGATTCATGCAATGGCGTCGTCAACGTAAGGCGGGGAGTGTAGCTGAAGCGGTGTGGCTGGCCCGTACGCAGCCGTGCGGTTGCATGGCCGGGATTGGGGATCCGGGATTCGCAAGAGCACTATCGCGGCTTCGACGTGCCAGTAGACTGCCGTTACAAATCCCCAATCTCCAATCCCCAATCCCGGCCCCTCACGCCCACGGCGGGCTGTACTTGATCTTCACCGTCCGCACCGCCGGGTCTGCGCGCAGGCTGTCCATCAGCTGCTGGTCGATGCGCACCGAGTGGTTGCCGTTGAGGTCGAGCATGCCGGCCACGCCGCCGCTGGGCGCGCGTAGCAGCAAGTCCAGGCGCAGGGGCGTCTTGCCGGGGCGGTGCTTGGCCAGCAGGGCGTCGATGCGCTTGAAGGCCTGCTTTTCGCGCAGGTCCAGGCGCAGCGACAGCCGCTGCGCGTGGTCGGCGCAGATCTGCTCGTAGTCCCAGCACTGGCGGATGCGCAGGCTGTAGCCGCCGTTGAATTCGTCCTCGCGCAGGCCGCCCTTGACGATCAGGATGCGGTCGCGGGTGAGCAGGTGGCCGAACTCGGCCATCGCATCGGAAAACGCGCTGCATTCGACCCGGCCGCGGCCGTCTTCGAGCTGCACGAACACCTGGCTGTCGCCCTTGCGGCGTACGCCGACCACCTGGCCGGCCAGGATCGCGCTCACTTCCGGCCGCCAGGCGCGTTTTTCGCCATCGCCACCGCCCCCACCGCCGCCACGTTGTTGCGAGGCCAGGATCTTTTCCAGCGCACCCAGGTCGCAGCCAACCAGCTCGCGCACTTCTTCGCGGTGCGGGTCGAACGGGTGGCCGCTGAGATAGAAGCCCAGCGTTTCGCGCTCGCCGGTGAGCAGCTGGCCCAACGGCCATTCCTTGCTTTCGGGCAGGTCCAGGCGCATTGCCGGGGCGCTCGGGTCCGGCCCGCCGAACAGCGAGTTCTGCCCGGAGGCGCGTTCACGCGCCATCTGCTCGGTGGCCTTCATCACCTCGGGCAGCTGCAGCATCAGCGAGGCGCGGTTCTTGCCCAGCCCATCCATCGCGCCGGCATTGATCATCGCTTCCAGCGTGCGCCGGTTGAGCTTTGCGGTGCCCACGCGCGTGCAGAAATCCAGCAGCGTGGTGTAGGGGCCGCCGCGCTGGCGTTCTTCGACGATCGCCTCGCAGGCGCCCTGGCCGACGCCCTTGATCGCGCCCAGGCCGTACTGGATGGTGTCCGGGCTGGCGGCCTCGAACATGTAGGCCGATTCGTTGACGCGCGGCGGCTTGACGGTGAGGCCGAGGTTGCGCACTTCATCGAGAAAGCCGACCACCTTGTCGGTGTTGTCCATGTCAGAGGACAGCGTGGCGGCCATGAATTCGGCCGGGTAATGCCGTTTCAGCCACGCGGTCTGGTAGCTGACCAACGCGTAGGCGGCGGCGTGCGACTTGTTGAAGCCGTAGCCGGCGAACTTCTCCATCAGGTCGAAGATTTCGTCGGCCTTGGCTGCGCTCACGCCGCCCTTGGCCGCACCTTCGCGGAAGATTTCGCGGTGCTTGGCCATTTCGGCCGGCACCTTCTTGCCCATCGCGCGACGCAGCAGGTCGGCGCCGCCCAGCGAATAGTCGCCGACGATCTGCGCCATCTGCATCACCTGCTCCTGATACACCATGATGCCGTAGGTGTCTTTCAGGATGACTTCGGTGCGCGGATCGGGGTAGACGATCTCCTGCTGGCCGTGCTTGCGCGCGTTGAAGTCCGGGATCAGGTCCATCGGGCCGGGACGGTACAGCGACACCAGCGCGATCAGGTCCTCGAAGCGGTCCGGGCGCGCGTCCTTGAGCAGGCGGCGCATGCCCGAGGATTCGAACTGGAACACCGCACCAGTATTGCCCGAGGCGAACACGCCCTTGTAGGTGGGCACGTCGTCGAGCGGAATGGCGGTGATGTCCACCGGGTCGATGCCGGCGCGCGCGTGGCGCACGTTGATCGCCTTGACCGCCCAATCGATGATGGTCAGCGTGCGCAGGCCGAGGAAGTCGAACTTCACCAGGCCCACCGCTTCGACGTCGTCCTTGTCGAACTGGGTCACCGGGTTCTTGCCGCGGCCATCTTCGTCGTGTTCGGCGAACAGCGGGCAGAACTCGGAGAGTGGATCGGGGGCGATCACCACGCCGCCGGCGTGCTTGCCGGCGTTGCGGGTGAGGTCTTCGAGCTGGCGCGCCAGGTCCATCAGGTCGCGCACGTCGTCTTCGACCTGGTAGCGCTGGATCAGGTCCGGCGAGGCCATCTCCGAGTCCTTGCCTTCGCCCATCGCGTCCTTGAGCGTGATGCCCAGGATGTTGGGGATCAGCTTGGCCACGCTGTCCACCAGCCCATACGAGAAGCCCAGCACGCGCCCGGCATCGCGCACCACCGCCTTGGCGGCCATGGTGCCGTAGGTGATGATCTGGCTGACGCGTTCGCGGCCGTATTTGCGCGCCACGTAGTCGATGACTTCGTCGCGGCGGTCCATGCAGAAGTCGATGTCGAAGTCGGGCATCGACACGCGTTCTGGATTCAAAAAGCGCTCGAACAGCAGGTTGTAGGGCAATGGGTCCAGGTCGGTGATCTGCAGCGCCCAGGCCACCAGCGAGCCGGCACCGGAACCGCGGCCCGGGCCGATCGGAATGCCCTGGTTTTTGCCCCACTGGATGAAGTCGGCCACGATCAGGAAGTAGCCGGGAAAGCCCATCTTGATGATGGTGTCCAGCTCGAATTCGAGCCGGTCCACATAGTCCTGGCGGGTCTTGCCCGGCGCGATCGGGTTCTTTTCCAGGCGTGCGGCCAGACCCTGTCGCGACTGGCTGCGGATCCAGCTGTCCAGGGTCTCGTCTTCCGGCACCGGGTAGGCGGGCAGGAAGTAGGTGCCCAGGCGCATCTCGATGTTGCAGCGCTGCGCCAGCGCGTGGGTGTTGTCGATGGCGTCGGGGATGTCGGCGAACAGCGCCGCCATCTCCTCGCTGGACTTCATGTACTGCTGGTCGCTGTACTCGCGCGGGCGCTTGGGGTCGTCGAGCACGCGGCCAGAGGAAATGCAGACGCGCGCTTCGTGCGCATTGAAGTCGCTGGCGTACAAAAAACGCACGTCGTTGCTGGCCACTACCGGCAGCCCGCGCACGCCGGCGGCGTGCAGGGCGAACTGGTTGAAGCGTTCTTCGCCCTCGCGCCCGGTGCGGGTGAGCTCCAGGTGCAGGCCATCGCCGAACACGCGCTGCCAGTCGGCCAGCTGTTGCTCGGCCAGGTCCGCGCGGCCCTCGTTGAACAGGCGCCCGGCCAGGCTGTCGCGGCCGGCCAGCGCAAACAGGTTGGCGTGCCCGGCCTGCAGCCATTCCGGATGGATCGCCACGCCGCCTTCGGGGCGGTGGCCTTCCATCCAGGCGCGGGTGAGCAGCCGCGACAGGCTCAGGTAGCCCTCGCGGTCGCGGCACAGCAGGGTCATGCGCCAGGGCGTCATGTCCGGGGTGGCGATCATCACATCGGCGCCGGCGATCGGCTTGATGCCCACGCTTTCGGCCGCCTTGTAGAACTTGACCAGCGCGAACAGGTTGTTGAGATCGGTGACCGCCAGCGCGGGCATGTCGAGTTCGACTGCCCGGCTCAGCAGGTTGGCCTGCTTGGCCTTTTTCGGGTCAGCCTGATCCGGTTTCTCGGGCACACGGATGGTGGAATCCGCCAGCGAGAACTCGGTGTGGACGTGCAGATGGACGAAGCGGGAAGTGGACATGCGGGACCGGAATAATGCGCGGTCAGGGTACCGGCGGGGGCGGGGGCGAACAAGGCTTGACAGCTGGGGGCGGGACCGGGGACCTGCCAGGCTTGAGGAGCCGGGACCCGGCACCGGGGACCTGGGAAAGCAAAGCGGGAAGACGTGTCGGGACGCCACTCGTCGTTTCCTGGCTGTTGCTGTGCTGTTGCTTTTCCGAGTCCCGGGTCCCGGGTCCCGACCTCTAAAGCGGCACCACCAACCGGCCCACCTGCAGCTGTTCCGGGTCCCGGGTCCCGGGCCCCGGGTTGCGGCCTTCCAGCGCCAGGCGCACCGGCGCAAAACTGCGCCGGTGCTGGGGGCATGGCCCGTGGGTTTGCAACGCGGCCAGATGCACCGGCGTGCTGTAGCCCTTGTGCTGATCGAAGCGATATTCCGGGTGCCGCGTGTGCAGTTCGTGCATAAGCCGGTCGCGCGTCACCTTGGCCACGATCGAGGCGGCCATGATGGCGCGGTCCAGCGCGTCGCCACCGATCAATGCCTCGGCCGGGCAGGGCAGGCCTTTGGGCACGCGGTTGCCATCGATGCGCGCGAACCCGGCCACATGCGCCACGCCTTCCACCGCGCGCCGCATGCCGAGCATGGTCGCCTGGTAGATATTGATGCGGTCGATCTCTTCGCTGTGGATCAACACCACCGACCACGCCAGCGCCCGGTCGACGATGCGCGCATACAGCTGCTCGCGCCGCTCGGCCGTGAGCTGCTTGGAATCGTCCAGCCCATTGATGCGTGGTTTGCCGGGGTCGAACACCACGGCCGCCACGGCCACCGGACCGGCCAGCGGGCCGCGGCCAGCTTCGTCGACGCCGGCGATCAAACGCCGGGATTCGACATTCGGGATTTGGGATTGGTCAAACAAGGGCGACTGGCGCGCCTCAGCGTCGGCGCTATCGGCTTGGGTGCCTAAAGCAATGATTTTCATGCCTTCGCTCCTGCCGAATCCCCAATCCCGACCTCCGAATCCCTGCCTTCCAGCAGCCCGGCCACCGCATCCGCTGCCCGCGCCGACGCGTCGCGGCGCAACTGCGCATGCAGGGCCAGGTAGCGCGGTTGCAGGGCGGCGACCTTGTCGGGGTGTTTGAACCAGTCCAGCAGCGCCACGCACAGGCGCTCGGCGGTGCAGTCGTCCTGCATCAGTTCCGGCGCCAGGTCGTCATTGGCCAGGATATTGGGCAGGGCGTAGCGGTTGACCTTGAGCAGGCCCAGCAGCTTGACGATGCGGTAGGTGAGCGGTGCGACCTTGTAGCCCACCACCATCGGGCGCTTGACCAGCATCGCTTCCAGCGTGGCGGTGCCGGAGGCCAGCAGCACCACGTCGGCGGCCAGCATCGCAGTGCGTGCCTGGCCGTCGAGCAGGTGCGAGCGCATCACCGGCAGCGACGAGCGTGAGAGCTGCTCGGCCAGCAGTTGCTTGCAGCCCGGATTGGCGGCCGGTACCAGCACGTGCAGGTTGGGCAAGTGCTCGGACACCAGCCAGGCGGCCTGGAAAAAGGTGTCGCCGAGGCGGCTGATTTCGCCGTGCCGGCTGCCCGGCAACACTGCCAGGACGGTGCTGGAGGCGGACAGGCCCAGCGTTGCGCGCGCCGCTGCGCGGTCGGCCTGGTAGGCGATATCGTCGGCCATCGGGTGGCCGACAAAACGGGCGTCCACGCCATGCCTGGCGTAGATCGGCGGTTCCATCGGAAACAGGCACAGCACCAGATCGGCGCTGACGCCGATTTTTTCGGCACGCTTCTCGCGCCACGCCCACACCGACGGGCTGACGTAGTGCACGGTCTTGATCCCGCGCTGCTTGAGCCAGCGTTCCACCGGGAGGTTGAAATCCGGCGCGTCGATGCCGATGAACACGTCCGGCTTCCACGCCAGCACCCGCTCGCGGAACGCGCTGCGCAGCTTGAGCAGGCGCGGCAAATGCCGCAGCACCTCGGTCAGGCCCATCACCGCCAGCTCGCTGGCATCGAACCAGGTCTGGCAACCGACCCCACGCATCGCATCGCCACCGATGCCGACGAATTCGGCATTCGGATAGCGCAGCCGCAGCTGCTCGATCAGTCCCGCGCCCAGGATGTCGCCAGAGGCCTCGCCAGCGATCAGCGCGATGCGGGGGGCGCGGGGATTGGGGATTGGGGATTGGGGATTGGTCAGCGCGTCGTGCACGACTTCGCCCTGTGTGGTGTGGACGCTTTGCATCCCCAATCCCGAATCCCGAATCCCGGCCTTCATCGTAACAACGGCCGTTCTGCCGCTTCGATGAACTCGAGCATGCCGCGCACATCCTCGCTGCTCTTGGCCTGTTCGGCCAGCTGCAGCTTGGCATCGGCCAGCGGCAGGCCGGCCACGTACAGCGTGCGGTAGGCGCGCTTGATCGCGGTGATGCGTTCGGCGTCGAAACCGCGACGCTTGAGCCCTTCGCTATTGATGCCGCGCGGACGCCCCAGCGAGTCGCTGCCCACCATGGTGAACGGCGGGACGTCGCCATTGGTCAGCGCGCCCATGCCCAGGAAGGCATGCGCGCCGATGCGGCAAAACTGATGCGCGCCGGCAAAGCCGCTGATGATTACGTAGTCGCCCACGGTGACGTGGCCGGCGAGCGTGGTGTTGTTGGAAAACACGCAGTGGTTGCCTACATGGCAGTCGTGCGCCACGTGCGTATAGGCCAGCATCCAGTTGTCGTTGCCGACCACGGTGACGCCGCCGCCGCCGCCGGTGCCGCGATTGATGGTGACGAATTCGCGGATCACGTTGCCGTCGCCGATCACCAGTTCGGTGCGCTCGCCAGCGTACTTCTTGTCCTGCGGTTCGCCGCCGATCGCGGCGTGGCCGATGAAGCGGTTGTTGCGACCGATCCGGGTCGGGCCGTGGATCGAGCAATGTGGCCCCACCTCGGTGCCCGCCCCGATCTGCACATCGGCGCCGATCAACGAGAAGGCGCCGACGCGGACGTCGTCTGCCAGCGTTGCCGATGGATCGATGACCGCCGTCGGATGAATCAAAGGTGTTGAATCGCGCATCGTGTCTTACTCCGAAAGCGGGTGATTACCTGGCGCCGGCGCACATCACCTCGGCACTGGCCACCACTTCGCCATCGACCTTGGCTTCGCCGTAGAAGCATCCCACGTTGCGGATCAGGCGCTTCATCTGCACTTCCATGATCAATACGTCACCCGGGACCACCTGCTTGTTGAAGCGGGCCTTGTCCACCTTGACCATATAGAACAGCTGCGACAAGGCATCGCGGCCCAGACCGAGCTGGGTCATCACGCCGCCGACCTGCGCCAGCGCCTCGATGATCAGCACGCCAGGCATCACCGGGCGGTTCGGAAAATGGCCCTGGAAGAACGGCTCGTTGATGCTGACGTTCTTCTGCGCCACGATCCACTTGGTTTCAAGATCGAGTTCGAGGATGCGGTCGACCAGCAGAAACGGGTAACGGTGCGGGAGCAGCGTCTGGATTTGACTGACGTCGATCGGCAGTTCGTAAACGTGGTGGCTCATTCTTTCTCCTTGCCCACAGCCAGGATGCGCCTAGCGAGCACATCAAGCTGCTTGAAGCGCGCGGCGTTTTTGCGCCACGTGCGATTGTCGGTGAGAGGGGTGCCGGACGAGTACTCGCCCGGCTCATGGATGGAATTACGCACGACAGACTTGCCGGTGATCACCACCTTGTCGCAGATCTCCAGGTGGCCGACCACGCCGACATGCCCGCCCAGCAGGCAATAACGGCCGATCTTGGCGCTACCGGCAATGCCGGTGCAGCCAGCGATCGCACTGTGCGCGCCGATGCGGCAGTTGTGCGCGATCTGCACCAGGTTGTCCACGCGCACGTCTTCTTCCAGCACGGTGTCTTCCAGCGCACCGCGGTCGATGCAGGTATTGGCACCGATTTCGCAGTCGTCGCCGATCACAACACCGCCGAGCTGGGGCACCTTGATCCAGTGCCCGGCATCCATGGCCAGGCCGAAGCCGTCGGCGCCGATCACCGCGCCGGGATGGATGCGCACGCGCTTGCCCAACCGCACGCGCGTGACCAGGGTGACGCGGGCGAGCAGTTCGCTGCCCTCGTCCACCACGCAGTCCTCGCCGATGATGCTGCCGGTGCCGATCACGCAGCCATCGCCCACGCGGCTACGCGCACCGATGCTGACGAACGGACCGACATGGGCGGTGGCCGAGACCTGGGCGGTCGGGTCGATCACCGCAGAGGCATGGATGCCCGGTTCGCGCACCGGTGCCACGTCGAACAGCGCGGCGATCTTGGCGAATGCGGTATACGGATCCTTGGCGACCAGCACGGTGCCCTTGGCGGCGTCGGCATCGTCGGCACGCAGCACCACGACGGCGGCCTGGGTGTCGGCCAGTTGCGGACGATAGCGCGGGTTGGACAGAAAACTCAGCTGGCCTGCGCCGGCATGGGCCAGGGTGGCGACGCCGCTGACTTCAGTGGTGCCGTCACCGACGACGGTTAACCCGAATTGTTCGGCAATCGCACTGGCGGTCAATCGCATCAGGGTAAACCTCGCGTAAACGGTAAGTGGCTGGTTTAACAGGGGGAAAACGTCGCCAAAAGTTGGCTAAACAGTCGAGCGTATTGCTTGCCGGGCCGCAACGATGCGGCGAACCCAGGAAGAAACATATGAAAACTGTTCTCTCCATTTTCGGTAGCGTGATCCTGCTGGGCGCAATCACCAGTGCATCGGCCGACGATTTCGCGCAGCAGCGCACCAGCGCGCTGAGCTTCTGGGACCAGCAGGTGCAATGCGTGGACGCATCCGATTGGGGCGCCACCGCCACCTGCCTGGGCAATGTCTGGAACAACTACTTCTAAAGCTGTTTCATACCAGGGTGTTCAAACAACAATGGCGGCCCGGGCGTCCGGGCCGCCATTGTTTCGCGTGCCAATCTTAGAACTGGCCGCCGAAGGTGAACTGCAGACGCTCGATCTCGTCGTTGTCTTCCTTCTTCAGCGGGAATGCGTAGCTGATCGAAATGGGGCCGACAGGCGCGCGCCACAACAGCGCCACACCGGTAGAGGCGCGCAACTCGTTGGCCTTGAAGTTGTCCACCCCGTTGTACACGTTACCGAAGTCGACGAATGCCGAAACGCGCGCCGACGGGCTGTCGAACAGCTTGGGGAAATACATTTCCACCGAGCCCACCGTCTTGAACGAGCCACCCAACGGCTGGCCGCGGGTAAAGCCATTGATCGCTTCCGAACGCGGGCCCAGGGTGTTGTCTTCGAAGCCACGAACCGAATTGGTGCCGCCGGCGTAGAAGTTCTCGTAGAACGGCAGGCCGGTGGCGGTGACCGTGCGGGTGCTGCCATCCGGGTTGGTCAGCACGCGGGTGCTGTCCTGCCCGTAACTGTCGCCGTAGCCCAGTTCGAAGCGCGTGTTCAACACCAGCGCCGGAATGATCGGCCAGTAGTTGGAGATCTGGTAGTTGAGCTTGTAGTACTCGACCGTGGAGCCGGGCAGGGTGGTCTCCAGGCCCACGCGTTGGTACATGCCGCGGGTCGGCATGAAGAAGTCGTTGCGGGTGTCGCGTGCCCAGCCCAGCTCCGTGCGCCAGGCATGGAAGGTGCGCGTGCCGATCGCATTGATGTAGTCGATGATCGCCTGCGGTGTGGTGCCCGCGAAGGTCGTGATCTGGTTGCTGTCGATACCCACCATCGCCGAGACGGTGTCGTTTTCGGTGATCGGCACGCCGAACACCACCTGCGCCGAACCATTCTTGCTGTTGAACTGTGCGGTATTGAAGTCCGAGTAATCCAGCGCGCGCCAGGACAGGTTGTAGCCCAGCGACACGCCGTCGTCGGTAAAGAACGGATTGGTGTAGGAGAACGCGTAGCGTTGCTGGTAGCTGCTGCGCGAAGCCTCCACTGCCACGCGGTTACCGCCACCCAGGAAGTTGTTCTGCGACAACTGCACCGAGGTGGTCACACCGAAGCTCTGCGAGTAGCCCAGGCCGAACACGAAGCTGCCGGAGGTGGTCTCCTTGACGTTGTAGACCACGTCGACCTGGTCGTTGCTGCCGGGCACCGCGGGCGTTTCCACGTCCACGCTTTCGAAGTAGCCCAACCGCTGCAGGCGGATCTTGGAACGGTCGATCGCCGCCTGCGAGTACCAAGTGTTCTCGAACTGGCGCATTTCGCGGCGCAAGACCTCGTCGGAGGTGCGGCTGTTGCCCTTGTAGAGGATGCGGCGCACGGTCACGCGCGGGCCGGGCACCACCTGCAGGTTCACTGCCACGGTGCGGTCTTCGCGGTTCGGCGTCGGGATCGGGTTGACCTTGGCGAACGCGTAGCCGACGTTGCTCAGCGTGTTGGTGATCGCATCGGAGGTGTACTCCAGCAATGCACGCGAGAAGATGTCGCCGGCCTTGGGGATCACCAGGCGCTCGATGTCGGCCTGCGGCAGCACGGTGTCGCCGGTCACCTTGATTTCGGAAATCTTGTACTGCTCGCCCTCGGTGACGCCGGCGCTGATGAACATATCGCGCTTGTCGGGGCTGATCGAGACCTGGGTGGAGTCGATGCTGAAGTCGACATAGCCGCGGTCCAGGTACCAGGAGTTGAGCTTTTCCAGGTCGCCGGACATCTTTTCCTTGGAGTACTGGTCGTCGCGGCGGTACCACGAGGCCCAGTTGTGCTCCTTGGATTCCCAGTTGTCCAGGATGTCCTCGTTGGCGAACTTTTCCGTACCGATCAGGTTGACGTGGCGGATCTTGGCCGCCTTGCCTTCCTTGATCGCGATGGCCACGTCGACGCGGTTACGGTCCAGCGGACTCACCGTCGGGGTGATTTCCACGTTGTACTTGCCGCGGTTGTTGTACTGGCGGGTCAGTTCCTGGGTCACGCGGTCCAGGCTCAGGCGATCGAAGGTGCCGCCCTCGGACAGGCCGATGTCACCCAGGCCCTTGAGCAGTTCCTCGGACTTGATGTCCTTGTTGCCGGTCACGGTGAGCTTGTTGATCGCCGGGCGCTCCTTGACCGTGATCACCAGGATGTTGCCCTGGCGGTCCAGTTGCACGTCCTCGAAGAAGCCGGTGCGGTAGAGCGCACGGATCGCGTCGGCCACCTTGGCATCGTCCACGGTGTCGCCGCGGTTCACCGGCAGATAGGTGAATACGGTGCCGGAGGCGATGCGCTGCAGGCCGTCGACGCGGATGTCGCTGGCAACGAACGGCTCGACGGCCAGAGCAACGGCCGGCAGGCTGAGGCCGGCGGCAAGAGCGAGGGCAAGCAGGCGGCGAGTGGGAAGACGCGTCATGTCACATCCGGTTGGAGTCGTATTCGGGTGTTGCTGGATGCCGGCGTATGACGACGACAACAGGCGGAAAGAGTGGAGCAGCTTCATCGTGGAACCAGGCCGAGGATGTCGTTGTAGAACGCCAGTCCCATCAACCCGGCCAGGACCGCCAGGCCGACGTATTGTCCGGCAATCATGGCCCGTTCGCTGATCGGGCTGCCCTTGATCAACTCGATAAGGTAATACAGCAGATGCCCACCGTCCAAGATCGGGATGGGCATCAGGTTGATGATCGCAAGGCTGAGCGACAGCAATCCGAGGAAATACAGGAACCAGTCGAGCCCGCGTTCGGCCGAGGCGTTGGCGGCACGCGCAATGGTGACCGGGCCGGAGATGTTCTTGACCGAGGCCTGGCCGGTCAGCATGCGCTTCATCATGCCCAGCGAGTCGGCGGTCATCCGACCGGTTTCGCGGATCGCAGCCGGCACGGCGGCGAACAGCCCGTACTGCTGGCGGCTGTCGTATTCCGGAGCCGGCGCGGCGGCCGGACGCACGCCGATCATCCATTGGCCCTGCGGCGACTTGCGCGGGGCAATTTCCAGCGCCAGCCGGTCTTCGCCGCGCGCCACCTCGATCATGCCCGGCCCACCGTGGGCGCCCAATGCCTGCACTTGCGGAATGATGTCTTCGGCCGAGCGGATTGGCTGGCCGTCGATGGCCATGATGCGGTCGCCCGGCTTGAGCAGGCCATCGGCCACCGAGCCCTTCACCACTTCGGCAATCACCGGTGGCTGCAGCATGAACTGCCAGCCGATGCCGGCCAGTGCGGCCACGCGGCGTTCGTCGAAACCGAGCGGCAGCTGCGACAAGCGCAAGGTGTGCTCACTGCTGCCCGCAGTGTCAGAGGTGGTCAGGACGCGGACATCGCGCCTGTCCATTGCCGCAGTGGTGAGCTGCATGCTGGCATCGCTCCAGCTGCTCACGCTGCGACCGTCGATGCGCACGATGCGCTCGCCCGGGCCCAGCCCGGCCTCGGCGGCCAGGCCATCGGCCCGACCAATGGTTGCCGAATAATCCTGCTTGCCTACCACGAACATCGCCCACAGCATCGCCATGCACAGCAACAGGTTGGCAATTGGACCGGCTGCGACGATCGCGATGCGCTGCCACACGGTCTTGCGATTGAAGGCTTGGTCCTGCTCGGCCGGATGCACGTCGCCTTCGCGCTCGTCGAGCATTTTGACGTAGCCGCCCAGCGGAATCGCGGCAACCACGAACTCGGTGCCGTGGCGGTCGCGGCGCATCCACAGCGGTTTGCCGAAGCCCACCGAAAAGCGCAGCACCTTGACGCCGCAGCGCCGCGCCACCCAGAAATGCCCGAATTCGTGAAAGGTCACCAACACGCCCAGGCTGACGATCATCCACCAGACCGAACCGATGAAATCACCCATGTGTGCAACTCGCGTGCGTGGAACGATCAGGCATGAAGGGCGTGGTGGGCGAGGGCGCGTTCAGTGATTTGCCGGGCTTGCGCATCGGCAAAAAGCAGGGTGTCGAGGGAATCGGCATTGTGCCGCGGGAGCGTTGTCAGTGTGTGTTCGACCAACGCAGGGATCGCTAGGAAACCCACCTGGCCCTGAAGAAAGGCTGAAACAGCCACTTCATTGGCCGCGTTCAGGATTGCCGGGGCGGTGCCGCCGGCCCGTAACGCGTCCCAGGCCAGGCGCAGACATGGGAACGCGGCGGTGTCGGGGGCCTCGAAATCCAGCCGGCCCTGGCGAAGCAGGTCCAGCCCGCCGACGCCGGAGTCGACCCGCTCCGGCCAGGCCAAGCCCACCGCCAGGGTGGTACGCATGTCCGGCAGGCCAAGCTGGGCAAGCGTGGAGCCGTCGACGAATTCCACCAGCGAATGCACCAGGCTCTGCGGATGCACCAGCACATCGATCTGCTCGCCCGGCAGTCCGAACAGGTGATGCGCCTCGATGACTTCCAGGCCCTTGTTCATCAGGGTTGCCGAATCCACCGAGATCTTCGGGCCCATCGACCACTTGGGATGCGCCACTGCCTGCGCGGGCGTGACTGCGGCAAGTGCCGCGCGGTCGCGGCCGCGGAACGGGCCACCGGAGGCAGTCAGGATGACCCGGCGCACGCCGCGGCTGGCGTCGCAGGAGCGCAGGCACTGGAAGATGGCGCTGTGTTCGCTGTCGATCGGAATGATTTCAGCGCCGGCAGCGGCTGCGGTGCGGGTCAGCAGCTCGCCAGCCAGCACCAGCGATTCCTTGTTGGCCAGCAACAGACGCTTGCCGGCGCGCGCTGCCGCCAGCGTAGACGGCAGCCCGGCCGCACCCACGATCGCCGCCACCACGGTGTCGCACACATCGCCGCTCGCCAGTGCGTCCAACGCCTCGGCGCCGGCGTGCGCCTGGGTCGCCAGGCCCAGCGCGCGCAGGCCATCGCGCAGCGCGGGATACAGCGCTGCATCGGCAATCACCGCATGCGCAGGCCGGTGGGTGGCGCACAGCGCCAGCAGCTCATCGACCTTGCTGCCGGCCGACAGCACGCTGGCGCGCAGCCGCTCGGGGTGACGCGCGATCACGTCCAGTGCCGATGCACCGATCGAGCCGGTGGCGCCGAACACGGCGACCTGACGGAGAGAGGAGCCAGCCATGCCTAGAATCCGAGAATTTCCTTGCCGAGTGCGAACACCGGCAGGGCAGCGAGCACGCCATCGATGCGGTCCAGCACGCCGCCATGGCCCGGAATCAGCTTGCCCGAGTCCTTGGCGCCGGCGTGGCGCTTGAGCAGGCTTTCGAACAGGTCGCCCAGCACCGATGCCAGCACCGCCAGTGCGGAGACCAGCACCAGCTGCGGCACATGTGCCAGCGTCAGCCCGGCCAGCCAGCCGAACGCGCAGGCAACCGCAATGCCGGCGAGCAGGCCTCCGAGCAACCCTTCGATGGTCTTGTTGGGGCTGACCCGCGGCGCCAGCTTGTGTTTGCCGAACGCGCGGCCGGCGAAGTAGGCACCGGAGTCAGCCGCCCACACCATGGTCAGCGCGGTCAGCAACCACAGGTTGCCCTTGTCCGGGCTGGCATGCAGCAGCACCAGCGCTGCCCATGCCGGCAGCACCGCCAGGGTGCCGGCGGCCAGCTTGAGTGCGCGCGCCTGGCCGTTGCCATGATCGGCGCCGAAGGTGAAAAAGCGCAGCCACAGCAGCGCCAACAGCCACCACGCCACGCCGACCAGCGACGCAATCTGGAACAGCACCATCGAGCCGGCCGAGGCCCACACCATCAGCACCATCAGCAGCAGGTTGAGCGTCAAAAGCACGGTGCGCGGCAGGCTGTCGTCGATCCCGGAGAGCTTGAGCCACTCCCACAGGCCGGTCAGGAACAGGACCGCCGCCAGCGCTGCCAGCCATTGGGTGGGCAGCAGCACGATCGCGCAAATCGCGAGCGGCGCCATGATCAGCGCGGCAATCACGCGAGTCTTGGTCATGCGGAGGAGCTCTCCGTCGCCTTGTCGGCGATCTGTGCGCTGGTCAGGCCGAAGCGGCGTTCACGCCCGGCAAAGTCGTCCAGCGCTTGCTGCAGCACGCCGGCATCGAACTCCGGCCACAGGGTTTCGGTGAACCACAGCTCGGTGTAAGCCAGCTGCCACAACAGGAAATTGCTGATGCGGGTGTCGCCACCGGTGCGGATGAACAGGTCCGGCGCGGGCAGGTCGGCCAGGGCGACCCGGCTGGACAGCAGCGCTTCGTCGATCTGCTCTGGCTGCAGGCGGCCGGCAGCGACGTCTTCGGCCAATGCGCGGGCAGCCGCTGCGATGTCCTGGCGGCCGCCGTAGCTGGCTGCGATGCTCAGCACCAGCCGCGAGTTCGTTGCGGTGCTGCGCTCGGCGCCGGCCATGCGCTCGCGCAATGGTGCGGCAAAGCGGCTGCGGTCGCCGATGAAGCGCACCTGCACGCCACGTCGCTGCAGTTCTTCGACCTCGCGGTCGAGCGCATGCAGGAACAGCTTCATCAGCGCGTCGACCTCATCCTGCGGACGGCCCCAGTTTTCACTGGAAAACGCGAACAGGGTCAGCGCCGACACGCCTTTTTCCAGGCAGAAATCGATCGTGCGATTGACCGCGCGCGCGCCGGCGCGATGGCCGATCATGCGCGGACGCCGCCGACGCTGCGCCCAACGCCCATTGCCATCCATGATGATGGCGATGTGGCGCGGCACAGCAGCAGAAGGGACTGGATGCATGGCAGGCGATGCCACGATCAGACCGTCATCAATTCCTGTTCCTTGCCCTTGACGACCTCATCCACGTCCTTGATGGCCTTGTCGGTGAGCTTCTGGATATCGTCCTCGGCGCTGCGGGCTTCGTCTTCGGTGACGGCCTTGTCCTTGAGCAGATCCTTGACCTGCTGGTTGGCGTCGCGGCGGATGTTGCGAATGGCAACCTTGCTGTCTTCGCCCTCGCCATGCACGGACTTGCTGAGCTCCTTGCGGCGCTCCTCGGTCAGCGGCGGCAGGTTCAGGCGGATCACGGTGCCGACCACGGTCGGGGTCAGGCCCAGATCCGAAGCGTAAATGGCTTTTTCCACGTCCTTGATCATGCCCTTGTCGAACAGGCTGATGACCAGCGAGCGGCCTTCGGACACGCTGATGCTGGCAACCTGATTCAGGGGCGTATCGGCGCCGTAGGCCTTGACCTTGATACCGTCCAGCAGCGCCGGCGAGGCACGGCCGGTGCGGATGGTGGTGAGGGAATGGCGCAGAGCATCGATGCTCTTGGTCATGCGCGTCTGCGCGTCTTGTTTGATCTGGGTGAGCATCGCCGGAATCCGTGTGGAGCTGAATCCGGGGATTATAGCCGGGACTGGGGTTTCACGACTCGCGGGCCGTCAGCACCCGCGCAGCCGGTTCACTTGGCGCCCCTTTTCACGCCGGGCGCCGGGTTGGAGATCGCTGTGCAGCCTGCGGCCGTGCGCTCTTGCGATTCCCCAATCCCGATTCCCGACCTCAGCTGCGGCCCTGCACCAACGTGCCGATCTGCTCGCCGTGCAGGATGCGCAGCAGCACGCCCGGTTCGCTCATGCCGAAGATGCGCAGCGGCAGGTCGCTGTCGCGCGCCAGTGCGAAGGCGGCGGTATCCATCACTTCCAGGCCCTGCAGGATCACCTGGTCGTAGGTCAGGCTGTCGTAGCGCACCGCATCGGTGTGCTTCTTCGGGTCCTTGTCGTACACGCCGTCGACCTTGGTTGCCTTGAGCAGCAGGTCGGCACCGATCTCGATCGCGCGCAGCGCTGCGCCCGAGTCGGTGGTGAAGAACGGGTTGCCGGTGCCGGCGGCGAAGATCGCGATGCGGCCCTTCTCCAGGTGACGGATCGCACGGCGACGGATGAAGTCTTCGCAGACATCGTTGATCTTGATGGCGCTCATCACGCGCACCTTGGCGCCGAGCTTTTCCAGCGCATCCTGCATCGCCAGCGCGTTGATCACCGTGGCCAGCATGCCCATGTGGTCGCCGGTGACGCGGTCCATGCCGCTGGCAGCCAGGCCGGCGCCGCGGAAGATGTTGCCACCGCCGATCACCAGCGCCACCTGCGCGCCGGCCTGCTGGGCTTCGATCACTTCATGCGCCAGGCGATTGATGACCTTGGGGTCGATGCCGTAATCCCCGTCCCCCATCAGCGCCTCCCCGGAAAGTTTGAGAAGAATGCGGCGATAGGAAAGTTCGGACATGGGGAAACCTCGGGGGTGGGGGATCGGCAAACGCCGGCAATTCTAGCGGAAGCCTGTCACCTGGCGTGGTAAAAATTCCTTTGTTGGCAGTGGCGTGACCGGTTGCTCAATGCGCGCGCGGGTTCGGCGGCGTTGGTACATCGGTCGCATCGTACGCAGTGACGCGGTTGCGGCCGCGATGCTTGGAGCGATACAGCGTGCTGTCGGCGGCCTGCAACAAATGGTCGATGCTGTCGAACTGGCGCTCGGCACCGCCGTGCGTGGCAAGACCCGCAGAGAAGGTGATATGCAATGGGCCGCCCTGCAGTTGCGCCATCGGCGTACGCGCGGTTTCGGCCAGGATGCGTTCGATCACCATCAGCGCCGCATCGGCAGGTGTATTGGGCAGGATCACCAGGAATTCTTCGCCGCCGTAGCGCGCCACCAGGTCGCTGGTGCGCACCATGCGTTGCAGCGTTTGCGCGAAATTGCGCAACACTTCATCGCCGACCAGATGTCCGTGCGCATCGTTGACGCGCTTGAACTCGTCCAGGTCGATGAAGGCGATCGACAGCGGCCAGCCCTGGCGCGAGGCCAGTTCGAACTCATGCGTCAGCGCGGTACCGAGCTGATGCCGATTGAATACCCCGGTCAACGCATCGCGGCTGGCCTGTTCGGCCAGGTGACGCATGCGGTTTTCCGATTCGTCGGCATGCCGGCGCGCTTCGGCCACGTCCTGCAATTCGCGCAGGCTGCGCAGCATCGCCAGTTCACGCGCCTGCTCGAAGATCATCTGGATGTGCTCGGGCTGCGGCACGCGGATGTCGAACAGCGCCTCCAGTTCCGGCAGCGATTCGGCGATGCGTTCGATCACTTTTTCGAAGCGTTCGGCATCGAGCTCCAGCACGTCCTGCGCCTGCTGCTGCGCATGTTCGGTTGCAGTGACCGCACTGGCCGAGAGCCAGATATCGGCCAGGCGCCCGGATAGCGCCACGCAGGCCATGAACGGTTCCAGGCCTGCCGGTTCTTCTTCGCTTTGCGCAATCGCATTCTGCAGATACGGCGGCAGCTGCCACTGATGCGCCAGCCAGGCGCCGACTTCGGCATGCGTGGCGCCCAGCTGTTCGCGTTCGGCAACCAGCAGCGCGGTGTTGTCGGCGGCCTGTTCCAGCAACGGCCCGTATAAATCGGGCGCGCCCTGCAGCAGGGCCAGCTTGCCGATGTCCTGCAGCAGGCCCGCCAGCATCAATTCTTCGGGTTTGCGGATGCCGTAGGCCTGGCCGAGGATGCGAATGGCCAGCGCGCATAGGCCGGCGCGGCGCCAGATGCGCTCGTGCAAGGGGTGGGTGATGAAGGTGCTGCGCACGCCGTGCACCATCGAAAAGCCCAGTGCCAGGCTCAAGGTCGCGTTGAGACCGAGCATGGTCAGCGCCTGGCCGAGATTGTCGATGCGGCGGCGACTGGCGTAGAGCGGCGAATTGGCCACCCGCAGCATACGTGCGCTCAATGCCATGTCCATGCCGATGACCTTGGCCGTGGTGGTCATGTCCACGTCCGGATCCTGCGCAAGTTCGATGATGCGCAGCGCAACGCCGGGCGGCGAGGGCAGGTTACGGCAGTAGTGCAGGGCGGCCTGGAGATCTGGTTGCATGAGTCATCGCCAACAGTGGCCACAAGCATACAGCTGCGGTCGTTGAGTAGGGCGCGCCATGCTCCGCCATCGCCGTGCCACAAAACATGCGTGATGGAACGCCAGAGCCTGGTCGGCATCTTCAGGTAACGGCAATGCCGATGACATCTGTAGAGTTGAGGCCGCTTGCCGCCGTGCCGGATGCGTTCGCTTCAGGTTCGCGCCAGTGTGCGGATGCGCGAGCGACAGGCAAAAAAAAAGCCGCGGCATGCCGCGGCTTTTTTCCGAGCGGGGAAGATCAGGCCAGGCCGGCCTGCTTCATCACTTCGGCGGCGTAGTCTTCCACCACCTTCTCGATGCCTTCGCCAACGGCCAGGCGCTGGAAGCCGATCACGTCGGCGCCGGCGGCCTTGACTGCCTGCTCGACGGTCTGGTCGGTGTTGAGCACGTACGGCTGGCCGTACAGCGTCACTTCGTTGACGATCTTGCTGATCTTGCCGCTGATGATCTTTTCCAGGATCTCGGCCGGCTTGGCCTTGTCCTTTTCGGACATCTTGGCCAGTTCGATTTCCTTTTCCTTGGCAACGAATTCGGCCGGAACGTCGGAGGCCTTGACGTGCGGCGGGTTCATCGCCGCAATGTGCATGGCGATGCCGCGCGCCAGCTCGATGTCGCCACCCTTCAGTTCGACCAGCACGCCGATACGGCCGCCGTGCACATAGGCCGCGACGTTGTTGGCGCTGTCGATACGGACCAGGCGACGCACCTGCAGGTTTTCGCCGACCTTGGCGATCACCGCAGCGCGACGCTCTTCGATGGTCTCGCCGCTGTCGAGCTTGACGCTCTTGAGCGCTTCGGCATCGGCAGCGTTCGAGTTCAGTGCGGCATTGGCCACGACCTCGGTGAAGGCCAGGAAGTTCTCGTCCTTGGCGACGAAGTCGGTCTCGGAGTTGACTTCGACCAGCACGGCCTTGCCGCCGGCCTGGGCGGTGGCGATGCGGCCTTCGGCGGCAACGCGGTCAGCCTTCTTGTCGGCCTTGGCCAGGCCCGACTTGCGCAGCCACTCGGCCGCGGCGTCGATGTCGCCTGCGTTTTCGACGAGTGCCTTCTTGCACTCCATCATGCCGGCGCCGGTGCGCTCGCGCAGTTCCTTGACCAGGGAAGCAGTGATTTCCATGGAATTACCTCATATGGACGAATGCGTGCGGCGGAAGCGATTCCGCCAGTAGGAGACGGTGCGGCATGCCGCCGCCCCCGTAGATGTATGCAGTAGCCTCAGCGACGGAGCGCGAGGGCGCCGTCGGGACTGCGGCCGCACAGCATGGTGCGGCCGCATTGCACGCCGATTACTCGGCGGCGTCAGCCTTCTTGTCGCCCTTCTTGGCCGGAGCGCGACGGCCCTTGCCTTCGTCGGCGGACTCGGCCGAGAACTCTTCTTCGCGCACCGAAGCGGAGTTCGGCGCAGCCGCCTTGCCTTCCAGCACGGCGTCGGCAGCGGCGCGTGCGTACAGCTGCACGGCGCGGATGGCGTCGTCGTTGCCCGGGATGGCGTAGTCGACCAGGGCCGGATCGTAGTTGGTGTCAACCACGGCGATCACCGGAATGCCGAGCTTCTTGGCTTCCTTGATGGCGATGTCTTCATGGCCGATATCGATCACGAAGATCGCATCGGGCAGGCGGTTCATTTCCTTGATGCCACCGAGCGAGGCGTCCAGCTTCTCGCGCTCGCGACGCAGGCCCAGCACTTCGTGCTTGACCAGCTTGTCGAAGGTGCCGTCGGTTTCAGCCGCTTCCAGTTCCTTCAGGCGGGCAACCGACTGCTTGACGGTGCGGAAGTTGGTCAGCGTGCCGCCCAGCCAGCGCTGGGTCATGAACGGCATGTTGCAACGCTCGGCTTCTTCCTTGATGGACTCGCGCGCGCTGCGCTTGGTGCCCAGGAACAGCACGGTGCCGCGCTTCTGCGCAACCGAGGAGAGGAAGTTCATCGCGTCGTTGAAGAGCGGAACGGTCTTCTCGAGGTTGATGATGTGGATCTTGCCGCGCGCGCCGAAGATGTACGGCGCCATCTTGGGGTTCCAGTAGCGGGTCTGGTGGCCGAAATGGACGCCGGCTTCCAGCATCTGACGCATGGTGACTTGGGGCATTGAAAAAACTCCTGATAGCGGAATCGCCGTGCGCGGCTTGTTGTTGAAAAGTCCGCACATGGATGTGCGGGCTGTTGCGAGGGGCTCGCATCAAAACGCACACGATTCCGGGGTTGGGCTTCCCTGTTGCCTCCGCGACGAACCCTGTGTGAGGGCACCCCGGCGCGGATGGCGGCAGCAGGTGTGAATTCGTCGGTGACGTCCGACGTGGACGACGCAATGCGCAAGAGACGCAAAACAGCCGGCGGAGTATAGCTGGCGAGTGGGCGTGGCGCAATTGGCGGGAATCGGGAATCGGGATCGGGAATCGGAGAGCCTGGTTCGCTTGGGCCTTCACCAGCCCACGATCAGCTAGCGCAATCGGCTTGACCCATTCCCAATTCTCAATTCCCGATTCCCGGCTCCAGCGCCAACGTGCTTTCGATATCGCTGTTGATACGCGCCACGAAGCGGCCGCTGCCTGTGGGCAGGTTGGCGGGCAGGGCCCATTGGCGGGTCTGGCCGGGGAGGACGTAGCCGGCCAGGTCGCCGCGGATATTGCGGCGGGTGCCGCCGGCATCGATATAGGCCAGGTCGGCCAGGCGCGCATGGCTGGAGCCGGAATTGTGGATACGCAACGCGCGCTGGCTGCCGTGCCCGGCCAGGCTGGCGTGCAACGCCGGTTGCGCTGCGCTGGCCTGGCTGGGCTGTGCAAACACCGGGGTGGAATAACGCAGCAGGTCGGTCTCGTTGCCGATCGCGTGCTGGGTCACCACGAGCCGGTAGCTGTCTTCGGCCTGCGTGGGGCTGGGGCCGAGGCGGATCACGCGCAACAGCTGCCGGCCTTGCGACGGAATTTCGAAGTGCGACGGGCTGACCGTGACGCCGGTGGCTGGCTCGAGGAGTTCGCGCTCACCGTCCTGGCGCCAGCGGTAGAGCTTGGCGTCGGCACGCCATGGTTGCGCGGCCTGGTTGTAGAGCCAGACCGTTGCCTGGTCGCTGTCGGCCGGGATGTGCGCGGTGGTCGGCGCGATGGCGATCTCGGCAGCACTGGCGGCCCCGCTTGCTGCCATACAGCCCAGGGCCAGGGCCCAGGCCAACAGATCGCGAAGGTGGCGAGCAGTGGCCATGCTCAGAACGCGATGGTGGTGATGCGCGCGCTGCCGGCGGGCAGCGGCCCGGCAAGCGCGCTGGCGTCCTGGCCGGTGCTGGTGACGGTGGGTGCCTCATTGCTGCTGGGCGGCTCGGCGATCGCCATCGGCGTGCCCCTGGAGCAACTGGCGCGCGGCGGCGCGGTACGCAATTCGCAACCGCTGAGCAGACGCAGGCCGATGTGGAGCGTGGAATTTTCCGGCCCCCGCGCGGTGGCTGCGTTCGCGGCGGCAGACGTCGCGGCGCAAGCGAGAGCAGCCAGGGCCAAGCGCTTCAGGAAGGTGACCTGCGTCATGGAGGCAATCGTTTGCATTGGAGACGTAACGAATAGCGACGCCCCCGATACGAACTTTATTAACTGTCAGTAAGTGATGGAGACGGTCACCGTGTCGGTATAGGCGCCGGCAATCGGCAGTTGTGGGGCCGGCGCACGGCCATAGACGGTGACCGTCTGGGTGGTGCCATTGCCGGTGCCTGCCAGCGTATCCACCCCGATGACGGTGCCCCACCGATTACTGCGACCGGTATTGCTGTAGAGCTCGTAATTGATGTAATTGGCGCTGCTGGCGTGGCGCATTCGCCGCACGCTGCCGCTGGCATTGCTGCCATTGTCCAGGCCGATATTCCAGGCGGTGCGGTTGGTGCAGGCCAGGCTGATGGTGGAGGTGCGATCGATGGCGGTGTCGATGCTGCCGGCAATGCTGCCGAAGTCCAGGTCGGTGGTGACGTAGGCATTGCAGCGTGCCGGCACGGTCGCCGAGGCAGTGAACGGGAAGGCGTTGCTGGCAGTCTTGGAGCCGGTGCCGCCTGCCGTGCAACTGCTCGGCAGCGAGGGTACCCCGATGATGCTTTCGTTGTAGGAGTAGCGCAGCACGGTGTCGGCGCCGCCAAAGCTGCTGGTGTGGTTGCCGACCGAAAGGATCTGGTTGGCCGGAATCCGCCCATACACGGTGATGGTGGCGGTCTGCGAGCCGCCGGTGATGACCGGCACGTTGTAGGACAGTGTCAAGGTGCGCGGCGAGGGAGCCGCCGACCCGGTGGCGCCCCAGATCTGCGTGCGGGTTGCCTCGCTGTAGATCTGGAAATCCAGGCTGTCGCTGGTGGAGTTGAGCATGCGACGAGGGGCATACACGCCGCTGCTGGCACTGCCGGGGCCAAGGTCCAGGCAGAGGCTGACTTGTGCGTAGCCCAGCACGCTGAGCGCGGCAGTCGCGCAGGAAACGTTGAGTGTTGCCACTGCATCGGTGGTGCCGTTGGCCGCCACGTTGCCAAATGCCAACGGTGTGCCGAGGGTGACGGTGCAGGTGGTCTCTGCGTGCGCCCGCTCGCTGGGCCCAAGCCACACCATCGCGATCGTCAGCGCGAGCATCAGGCGCCAAAGCGTGGACATGCTCATGGCGTGGTCTGCTCAGGGATGCACTGCAGCGGCCCCACTCGCGGAATGCCGCCCGGATCGGCGGGATACGCGAATTGCGCCACGCAACGGCCCTCGGGCAGGTCGACCAGGATGCGGTTGTCGCGTTGCAGATTGTCCAGATAGGTTTCGCCGTCGTAGCCGACCACCACGCGTTCGGTACTGCCGTCGCGCTGTACCACGCTGCCCACGGGCAGCGGCGCGCCGCGCGCGTCGTGCAGCACGATGATGGCGGCGCGCACGCGGGTAATGCCGAAGCGCACCGCCACGCCGGATTGCTGGCGCGGTGTCACCGTGGTGTCGACACGGTCCACGCGCAGGTCTGCCGGCAGGCTCAAGGTGTCGATGGAGAGCTGGTTGCGCTGCCAGGATTGCAACGGCGTCACCAGCAGGGTGCCGCGCGCGTCGGTGACTCCGATCAGGCGGTTTTCCAGGCGGACCGGAATGCCTGGCTGGCCGTCGGTGGAGACCACCGCGAACGCGTCCTGGATATCGCGCGCGGCGAAGGTGCGGCCATTCATCCACACCAGGCTACCGCTGGCGCTGGCATAGCCGAAGCTGTCGCCGTCCTGGGTTGCGGCGCCGAGGTTGTAGCGGCCGACCCGGTTCAACCAGCCCAGTTCGGCCAGCCCGCCGCTGGCGTCGTCGCCGGCACGGCCTTGCAGGCGCCAGCCGATGCCGCCCAGATCGCCATCGCCAGGCAGCGGCTGGCTGACGTCGGCCACCAGGCCGGTACGCTCGCCGTTGCGCTGCATCGATGCGCTGGCCTGACGCACTTCGCCGAAGGTGGTCGACAGCGACAGGTACAGGCTGCGATCGCTGGAGACATCCAGATTCTGATTGCCCGACAGATTGGCCGCCCAGTTGCGCCCGAAGCTGCGGGACCAGAACACGCTCGCATAGCGCGAGGTATCGCCTTGCGGATAGCTCAGCCGCACATAGCTGGTGCCGAGCGAGCCGATCGGGTCGACGTTGACCCCGAGTGCTGCGCGGTCGCTGACGCGCGCTGGCAGGGCGCCTTGCAGTGCGCCCAGGTCGCGATAATCGCCATGGGTGCGCTGGCTGCCCAGATTGACGTTGAAACGCCGGTTGTTCCAGGCGTAGCCCAGCACGTACTGGCCGCCCCGTAGCGCGTCCATCCGGCTGTGCGCGTAGGCGGCATTGACCACACCGCCCACGCCAAGCAGCCACACGCCGCCTGCGCCTGCGTTGATCACGCCGCCGCCAGTTTCGGCTTGCGCTTCGATCGTGAAATCGTCGCGCAGGCCTTTGCGAAAGGTGGCGCTGGCCACACGGCGTCGGTCGTAGGAAAACGAGCGCACGCCGTAGTCGCGGCGCAGATGGCCGATGCCGGCCGACCATTCGGAAATGCCGCGCGCCAGCAACTGCGGTGTGCCATAGAACGCGAAATCCAGCCGACGCACGCGTCCGAACGCATCGGTCACCACGATCTGCGCCTGCCCGGTGCCGCTGATGCCCGGTTGCGCCGCCAGCTGAAACGGGCCGGCCGGCACCTGGCCGCTGTACTGGCGCAAGCCGTCCACATACAGCTCAACGGTGGAAGGCACTGCCGCTTCGCCGAGAAAGCTCGGCGTTGGCGTCAGCACCCGATACGGTTGCAAGGCGTAATTGCGGCCGATCTGCACGCCGCCCAGGCGGATCGAGCGGCTCCAGTCGACAAAGCCGCTATAGAAATCGCCCACGCTGAGGCTGGTGGCGCTGTCCGGGAAATCCATCTGCCAGGCACTGTCCAGACGCACCGCTTCGCTGCGCCAGCGTTTGTCCTGGGGGCGGTCGTAGCCCAGGAAGACCGCGGTGGTATCGACCATGCCGCGCCCGATGCCGAACGCGCGCACTTCGGTGGCCAGCGACGCGCTGCTGACGCCGGCATTGCGGGTGGCATACAGGTCGTAATTGAGCAGCATGCCGGGCGATGCAGTGGCGCTGGGCGGGGCCACTTCTTCGGCTTTGAGCACCGTGGTGGACAACGACAGCTGCGCCAGCGGCGCCTGCAGCGCCAGCCGCTGCAGCGCCGCGTCGTAGCGCACTTCCACGTCGGGCAGGCGGTCCAGATCGACCAATTCGCCAGGCACGCGGTCGGCCAGGATGAAGCCGAGTTTGCGCAGGGTTTCCACCGAGCCGCGTAGCCGCCCGTCGACCAGTTCGAATGGTGCCAAGCCGCGGTCGGCCTGGTTCAAGGTCACGTCCAGATACAGCGTTTGCGGCTGTGGCGTGGCGCTGGGTGGCGGCTGATCGGGAAGCGACGTCACATCGGCCAGATCGCCGGCTGCGGCGCTGCCCAGGCAACTGGCGGTCGCAAGGAGCGTCATCGCCAGCCGCGCCGCATCAAGGCGCCGTCGGCGCGGCCAACAAGATACGTTCGTCAGCCTCACCATTGATCCTTGCGATGATGGTGCCGCGGCCGAACTGCGCCAGCGGCGCACCCAGCGACCAACGCATGGTCTGCCCGGGCAGTACATAACCGACCAAGCCGTTCAACGCGGTCTTGGTTGCGCCATCGACCTGGTGCCGCAGGTCGGCGACCTGCGCATGGCCGGTGCCGGTATTGCTGATCTGGATCTGCGCCTTGCCATCGCTGCCGGCAACCACCTGCGCGCTCAGGGTCGGCGAAGGTTCGGTGTTGCCGGGCGGCAGCAGGAAGATCGGCACCGAATAACGCAGCACGAACTGCATGCCTTTGCGGTCGGCATCGGCACTGGGCAGCTCGTCGACGATGATGCGGTAACACTGCTCCTGCCCGCTCGGGGCAGGCCCGGCGCGGATGACCCGGATCAACTGGCGCTCGCCAGCGGCCAGGGTGCGCATCGGCGGGCTGACCAGCAGATCCTGGGTGGGGTCGAGCTGATCCTGCCCATCGCGCTGGGTCCAGCGATAGGCGCGGGTCTGCACCTGGACCGGCGCGCTGCCGCTGTTGCTCAGCCACAGGCCGTCGGCGGTCTGCTGGGCGCTCAGGTTCAGCGATGTGGGTGCCAACTGCAGGCTGGCGGCATGCGCCGGCGTCGGCACGGCGCCGTTGGCCATGACCAGCGTCATCGCCAGCCCGGCCGACATCAGCCAGGCAGGTAAACGTGACAACGGGCGGTGATGCACAGGCATGCGCGGGCTCAATAGACGATCGTGGCAGTGATCGTGTCCTGGTAACTACCGGTCGCAGGATTGTTGGCCGACGGATTGGTCACGCGGCCGTAGACCGGGTAGACCTGGTTCAGGCCGGTGGCGGTGCGGCTGAGCGTGTTGGTGCCGGTGGTGCTGCCCCAGACCGTGCTGCGGCCCAGATCCTGGTAGAGCTGGTAGGCGATGTAGTTGTTGGTGGTCACCAGCGCGTCGGTATTTTTCATGCGGCGGGTGGTGACGTCGTTGGCAGTCCCGGCATTGCTGCCCGCGCTCAGTGCGATGTTGTACGGCGTCAATGCGGTGCACTGGGCCGTCACGCTGCCGTTGGCGTCCGCATTGGCGGTCGAGGTCGAGAGTACCGAGCCGAAGTCGACGTCCGTGGCGGATGCGGCGGTGATCGTGCAGGCCTTGGTGACCGCGATCTTGACGTTGAAGGTGGTGGTGTCTGCCGCGCTCGCCATGCCAATGGTCGAAAGCAGGCCGAGCGATAGCAGGACAGGGCGGACAGTACGCATGGACATTTCCTTGACCGTTCTGGTCATTGATGACGCGACGAGTCGTCGCCTTCCCTGCAATGCATCAGCTGTGCCAAACATAACGCCGAATTCACACGCTATCTAGCTGTCCTGACTCGCTTTATTGGCAAAAGTGCGATGTCCTATGGATGACTTCGTTAGGATGTTTTTTGACGCCGCGTGCACGGCGTCACGCATGAATAGGCGGCTGCGCCGGTTTTCTGCTGTGCGGTCCGCTTGAGGCCAGTCGTTGCGTCCGCAAAAAAGCGCGTGCGCTGGTCGTTCAGATTCAGCCCGGATCGGCGATAATCGTGGCCATGAGCGTCAATCTGAAAACCAAAGAAGAAATCGAACTGATGCGTGTCGCCGGCCGCTTGGCCGCCGAGGTGCTCGATGTGGTCGCGCCGCACGTGAAGCCGGGCGTGACCACTGCCGAGCTGGACCGCATCTGCCATGACCACATCGTCAACGTGCAGGGCACCATCCCCGCCAATGTCGGCTATCGCGGCTTCCCCAAGAGCGTGTGTACCTCGGTCAACAACGTGATCTGTCACGGCATCCCGAGTGCAGCCAAGGTGTTGAAGGACGGCGACATCGTCAATATCGACGTCACCGTCATCAAGGACGGCTGGCACGGCGACACCAGCCGCATGTACTACGTCGGCACCCCGTCGGTGATGGCCAAGCGCTTGGTCGAAACGACATATGAAGCGATGTGGCGCGGCATCCGGGCGGTCAAGCCGGGCGCCACGCTGGGCGATGTGGGCCATGCCATCCAGAAGTTCGCCGAAGCCGAGCGCTTCAGCGTGGTACGCGATTACTGCGGCCACGGCATCGGCAAGGTGTATCACGACGAGCCGCAGGTCATGCATTACGGCCGTCCGGGCGAAGGGCTGGTGCTCAAGCCGGGCATGACCTTCACCATCGAGCCGATGATCAACGAAGGCACCTATCACCATAAGACGCTGCCGGACGGCTGGACCGTGGTCACCAAGGACCGCAAGTTGTCTGCGCAGTGGGAGCACATGGTTGCGGTGACCGAAGACGGCGTGGATGTGTTGACGCTGTCGGCCAATTCGCCCGCGCCGGTATGACCGACACGCCGGCGGAGCGACCCGACCCGGGCGTCGCCGGCGACGCGGACTGGGCCGCGCAGGCCCGTCCGCTGCTGGTGCATGCGGACATGCGCCTGTGCAAACGCTTCGATCAGGGCGAGCCGATCGAGCGTCTGGTCGCGCTGCGCGCACGCGCGGTCGACCAATTGATGCGCAATGCCTGGATGCGCTGTATTCCGGCCGACAGCGGTTTGTCGCTGCATGCGGTCGGTGGCTATGGGCGCGGCGAATTGTTTCCGCGCTCGGACGTGGATGTGCTGGTGCTGGGCGACACCGCCGCGCAACAGCAGCACGAGCAGGCCCTGGCACGCTTGTTCGCGCTGCTGTGGGATGTGGGCTTGCCGATCAGTCACGCGGTGCGCTCGCCAGCGCAGTGCACCGCTGCGGCGGCGGACCAGACCGTGCTCACTGCCTTGATCGAATCGCGCGCACTGGTGGCCGACGGCCAGGCGCGTGCTGCGCTGGCCACGGCGATCGCGCCGCCGCAGGTGTGGCCGCCGCGCGATTTCTTCCAGGCCAAGCGCGAGGAATTGCTGGCGCGCCATCAGCGCTTCGGCGACACCGCCGATAATCTCGAGCCGGATATCAAGGACGGCCCCGGCGGTCTGCGCGATCTGCAGACGCTGGGCTGGATGGCCTTGCGCGCGTTCGGGGTCAAGGACCTGGAGGCCTTGGTCGGGCTGGGCCATGTCGGCTTCGACGAGGCCGCCGCGTTGCGTCGCGAGCGCGAAGAACTTGCCCGTCTGCGTTTCGGCCTGCACATCGTAGCCAACCGGCCGGAAGAGCGCCTGCGGTTCGATTATCAAAAGACCCTGGCCGAACGGTTGGGGTTCGCCGACGACCCGGAAAGCCTGGGCGTGGAAAAAATGATGCAGCGCTTTTATCGCAGCGCTGCACTGATCCGCCGCATCAGCGACCGCTTGTTGCAGCGCTTCGAAGAACAGTTCGATGGCGAAGCGACGCCGGAGCCGCTGGGCGGCGGCTTCAGCCTGCGCCGCGGCTATCTGGCTGCCGACGCCGAGAGCTGGCCGGACGGCGATGTGCTGCAGGTGTTCGCGCTGTTTGCGCAATGGGCCGCGCATCGCGAGGTGCGCGGACTGCATTCGCTGACCGCGCGCGCGCTGGCCGAGGTCCTGCGCGATCTGCCGGCGTACGACATTGCCGATGCAACGGCCCGGGAACGCTTCATGGCGTTGCTGCGCGGCCCGCGTGCGGTGGAAACGCTCAATCGCATGGCGCGGCTGGGCGTGCTGGGCCAGTGGATTCCGGCATTCGCCAGCGTTTCCGGGCGCATGCAGTTCGACCTGTTCCATGTCTACACGGTGGACCAGCACACCTTGATGGTGCTGCGGAACATCGCGTTGTTTGCCGCCGGCCGTGCAGATGAGCGTTTCTCCATCGCCCATGAAGTCTGGCCGCGTCTGCGCAAGCCGGAACTGCTGTTGCTGGCGGGCCTGTTCCACGACATCGCCAAGGGCCGCGGCGGCGATCATTCGGAACTGGGCGCGGTGGATGCGCGCGCGTTCTGCCTGGCGCACCGCTTGAGCGAAGGCGATACCGAGCTGGTGACCTGGCTGGTGGAGCAGCACTTGCGCATGTCGGTCACCGCGCAGAAGCAGGACATTTCCGACCCGGAGGTGATTCACCGTTTTGCGACCTTGGTGGGCACACGCGAGCGTCTGGACTATCTGTACCTGCTCACCTGCGCCGATATTGCCGGCACCAGTCCCAAGCTGTGGAACGCCTGGAAAGACCGGCTGTTGGCGGATCTGTATTTCGCCGCGCGTCGCGCGTTGCGCGAAGGCCTGGAACACCCGCCGCCGCGTGAGGAACGGCTACGCGAAGCGCGCGAATCGGCGCGTACCTTGATGCAGGCGCAGGGGCACGATGACGTCACCATCGACCGCCAGTTCGCCGGCATGCCGGACGAGAATTTCCTGCGCTTCCGTCCCGAGCAATTGGCCTGGCAGGCGGCCTCGCTGATCGAAGTGGAGATCGGCCAGACCCTGGTCAAGGCGCGTCGTGCGGTGCCGGACAACGACGCACTGGAAGTGTTCGTGTATTCGCCGGACCGCGATGGGCTGTTTGCGGCCATCGTGGCCACGCTCGATCGCAAGGGCTACGGCATCCATCGCGCACGTGTGCTGGATGCGCCACACGATGCGATCTTCGACGTGTTCGAAGTGTTGCCGCAGGAGACCTATGCCGACGGCGACCCGCAGCGGCTGGCGGCAACGCTGCGTCAGGTGTTGGCAGGCGATCTGCACAAGGTGCGCCCGGCGCGCCGCGCAGTGCCGCGCCAGTTGCGCCATTTCCGCTTCGCACCGCGGGTGGAATTCAGCGAAAGCGCCGGCGGCCGCCGCACCCGCATCAGTCTGGTCGCACCCGACCGTCCCGGCCTGCTCGCCGATGTCGCGCACGTGTTGCGCATGCAGCACCTGCGCGTGCACGACGCGCGTATCGCCACCTTTGGCGAGCGTGCCGAAGACCAGTTCCAGATCACCGACGAGCATGACCGCCCGTTGTCCGAATCCGCCCGGCAGGCGCTGCGCGATGCGCTGTGCGCCTGCCTTGACCCTGTCTAGCTAGCAACTCCGGAGACCCCATGGCCACCAGCAAGAAGACCGCGCGCAAGCAGAGCACGACCACCCCCACCGCAGCGTCCAAGCGCGCGAGTGCAACGGCCAAGGCCGCCAAGGTGCCGGCTGTTGCCGCTTCCAAGCCAGGCGCTGGCGTCGGCAAGCAGGGCGCGGCAGCTGCCGCTGTCGGCAAAAAGGCTGCTGCATCTGATGCGGCAAGCCCGAAAACCGCTGCAAGGAAGACCGGCGGCAAGTCCGCGACGTCCGCTGCACCGCGCGTGGCCAAGCAGCCGACCAAGGTGGTTGCTGCACCGGCCGCAAAGAAGGCTGCGGCGGCAAAGAAGCTGCCGATTGCAGAGCAGGTCGTGCACAGCGCCGCAACGCAGGTCGGCAGCGACGAACTCAAACTGGGCATCGAAAGCGCATTCGAACGGCGCGCCACGCTGACCATGGACGAGATCGACGGTTCCACCCGTGCCATTGTCAATCGCGTGATCGACGGACTGGAAAGCGGGCAGTTTCGCGTCGCCGAGCCGGACGGGCAGGGCGGCTGGACCGTCAACGAGTGGCTGAAAAAAGCGGTGCTGCTGTATTTCCGCGTCAACGAGATGGCGGTGATCGAAGCGCAGCCGGCGCCGTTCTGGGACAAGGTGGAATCGCGCTTTGCCGGCTTCCATGAAGCCGAATTCCGCAAGGCCGGCGTGCGCGTGGTGCCGGGCGCGGTGGCGCGTCGCGGCAGTTACTTCGGCAAGGACGTGGTGCTGATGCCGAGTTTCACCAACATCGGTGCCTATGTCGGTGAAGGCACCATGGTCGATACCTGGGCCACCGTGGGGTCGTGCGCGCAGATCGGCAAGCACTGCCATTTGTCCGGCGGCGCCGGCATCGGCGGCGTGCTCGAACCGCTGCAGGCCAGCCCCACCATCATCGAAGATCACTGCTTTATCGGCGCACGCTCGGAAGTGGTGGAAGGCGTGGTCATCGGGCACCACAGCGTGATCGGCATGGGCGTGTTCATCGGCCAGAGCACACGCATCTACAACCGCGCTACCGGCGAGATTTCCTATGGCTATGTGCCGCCGTACAGCGTGGTGGTGTCCGGGCAGCTGCCCTCCAAGGACGGCTCGCACTCGCTGTATTGCGCGGTGATCGTCAAGCAGGTGGACGCCAAGACGCGCAGCAAGACCAGCGTCAACGAACTGTTGCGTGGTCTGGCGGATTAATCCGCTTCGCAGCGGCAACAGATGACGCGCAGCGCCGGTCGAGGGTGCGCCTTTGGCACTCTCGGCCGCTGCGATGACACGCGCGTCCAAGCGCGCTTGTGAGATCGCCTGCCGGTCGCGTTGCACGCAGTTTTATCGCACCCCCTTTCGAGAAGTGAGGGGCTCTGCAAACCGCCTTTTGGGATATTTCGCATGACCACGCTCTACGGACTCAAAAACTGCGATACCTGCAAGAAAGCCGCCAAGTGGCTGGATCGTTTTGGTGTGGCGTATACGTTTGTCGACTATCGCGATCACAAGCCGGAGCCGGAGACTCTGGCGGCGTGGGCGCAGCAAGTCGGTGGATTCGATGTGTTGATCAACAAGTCTTCGACCACCTGGCGGCAGTTGCCGGACAACCGCAAGGCGGCGGGCAGTGCGGCCGAATGGAAGCTGTTGCTGCGCGAGTACCCGCAGCTGATCCGGCGGCCGCTTGTCATCACCGACGAGGGCGCGCTGCATCAGGGCTTTTCCGACAACGGCTTCAAGAAGCTATTCGGCGTTGGCTAAGCGACTGCGGTTTTCGATGGTGCTGCGGATGGTGTTGCCGCTATCGTCGTGATGCGTGATGTCTGGCATGTTGATCGCGCGCTCATCGGCCGGGCAAGCCGTTCGACCTCGCGCCGGCAATGACGCGACGACTGCCTGCAAACCGGTTAGCTTCCACCACTGCAAGTGCGTTCAAGCCACGCCGATCGATGCAGACACGATCCCTCCATCAACGCCGCGCTGCGGCCCTACTGCGGTGACGTTTCATGAGCGATGTGCTGGAGTTGACCTGTGACCTCATTGCACGTGCCTCGGTAACGCCGGCGGATGCCGGTTGCCAGGCCGCGATTGCGCAGCGCCTGCGCGCAGCCGGCTTCGGCTGCGAGCGCTTGCGCCTGGGCGAGGTCGAGAATCTGTGGGCAACCCATGGCAGCGGTGCGCCGGTGCTGGTGTTGCTCGGGCATACCGATGTGGTGCCGCCGGGCCCGCGCGAGGCGTGGACCAGCGACCCGTTCGATCCGCAGATCCGCGACGGCGTGTTGTATGGGCGTGGTGCAGCGGACATGAAAGGCAGCGTGGCCGCGTTCGTGGTCGCCGCAGAGCAATTCGTCGCTGCACACCCAACGCACTCCGGCACGCTGGCGGTGCTGTTGACCTCGGACGAAGAGGGCGATGCCATCGATGGCGTGCGCCGGGTTGCCGAGGTGTTTCGCGAACGCGGGCAAACGATCGACTGGTGCATCACCGGCGAACCGTCGTCCACCGAGCGCCTGGGCGATCTGTTGCGCGTGGGCCGTCGCGGCAGCCTGTCCGGCACGTTGACCGTGAAGGGTGTGCAGGGGCATGTGGCGTATCCGCACAAGGCGCGCAACCCCATCCATCTGGCAGCGCCTGCGCTGGCCGAACTGGTGGCGCGGCAATGGGACGACGGCTTCGAAAGCTTTCCGCCCACCAGCCTGCAACTTTCCAACATCCACGCCGGCACCGGCGCCAATAACGTGATTCCTGGCGAGCTGCAGGTGGCCTTCAATCTGCGCTATACGCCACACTGGGACGCGCCGCGCCTGGAAGCTGAAATCACCGCGCTGCTCGATCGGCATGCGCTGGACTACACGCTGCGCTGGCACCGCAGCGGCGAGCCGTTCTATACCCCGGAAGGGCGGTTGCGCAGCGTCGCGCGTGAGGTCCTGGGGGAGTTCGCCGGTGCGCCGCCGGAAGAAAGCACCGGGGGCGGCACCTCCGATGCGCGGTTCATTGCGCCACTGGGTGCGCAATGCATCGAAGTGGGCCCGGTCAATGCCAGCATCCACCAGGTCGACGAGCATGTGCGCGTCGCCGACCTGCAGGCGCTACCGGCGCTGTACCGCACGTTGATCGAGCGCCTGCTGGTCGAGTGAGCGGGCCACGCAGACGCCGTCGTTGCCACTGAAACAGTTGCGCCGGTACCACCGAACCGTTAGCGTCGCCGACATGGTCCTTCGCCTCGCCAACCTCAATAACGCCAACCGCAGCAATCTGCGCGCGAATAATCGTGCGCGGCCGATGCGGATCTGCGACTAGGCGACGTCCACCAAGCGCCCAGGAACCAGAAAAACCCGCATCGACCGATGCGGGTTTTTTTATGGGCGTCAATCCATGCAGCACGCTCTCACCCGGCCGCCACCCCCCGCAGTTCTTCAGGAGAGTTTCCATGTGTTCCATCTTCGGTATTTTCGGCCTGCAACCCGGTGACGACCTGCAGGCGCTGCGCCGGCAGGCGCTGGAATGTTCGCAGCGGCAGCGTCACCGCGGGCCCGACTGGAGCGGCGTCTACGTCGATACCGGTGCCATCCTGGTGCACGAGCGCCTGGCCATCGTCGATCCGGCCGGAGGCTCGCAACCGTTGCTCTCCGATGACGGGCAGCTCGCCTTGGCGGTCAATGGCGAGATCTACAACCACCGCGAACTCAAGGCGGAGCTGCTGCAGCCGTACGCATTCCAGACCGGCTCCGATTGCGAGGTGATCAATGCGCTGTATCGCGAAGATACGCCGGCCTCCTATCTCAACCGCCTCAACGGCATCTTTGCATTCGCGCTTTGGGACAAGACGGAAGGGCGCGTCATCATCGCGCGCGACCCGATCGGCGTGGTGCCGCTGTACTGGGGACACGACCGCGAAGGCCGTTTGCGTGTGGCCTCGGAACTGAAATCGCTGGTGGACGACTGCGCCGATGCAGCGCAGTTTCCGCCGGGCCATTGGTACGACAGCGCCACCGGCGCACTGAGCCGTTACTACGAGCGCGCCTGGCGCCACTATGACGCGGTGGAAGGTGTACAGGTGCAACTGCAGGAATTGCGCGAAGCATTCGAGCGCGCCGTGCACCGTCAGCTCATGACCGATGTGCCGTACGGTGTGCTGCTGTCCGGTGGACTGGATTCTTCGCTGGTTGCGGCCGTTGCCGCGCGCTATGCCCGTCACCGCATCGAAGAAAACGACACCACCGAAGCCTGGTGGCCGCGCCTGCACTCGTTCGCGATCGGCTTGAAAGGCTCGCCGGATCTGGCCGCCGCCGAAGTGGCCGCCGCGGCGCTCGGCACCGTGCATCACGGCTTCGAATACACCTTCGACGAAGGCCTGGATGCATTGCCCGACGTCATTCGCCACATCGAAACCTATGACGTCACCACCATTCGCGCCTCCACGCCGATGTTCTTGCTGGCGCGGCGGATCAAGGCAATGGGCGTCAAGATGGTGCTTTCCGGCGAAGGCAGCGACGAGATCTTCGGCGGCTACCTGTATTTCCATAAGGCGCCGAACGCGCGCGAATTCCACGAAGAGCTGGTCCGCAAGCTCGACGCGCTCAACAACTACGATTGCCTGCGCGCGAACAAGTCGATGATGGCCTGGGGCGTGGAGCCACGCGTACCGTTCCTTGACCGCGAATTCCTGGATGTGGCGATGCGCATGGATGCCAGGTTCAAGATGATCGACAAGACCAGCGGTGGGGCAACGCGCATGGAGAAGGGCGTACTGCGCGAGGCATTTGCCGGCTATCTGCCCGAATCGATCCTGTGGCGTCAGAAAGAGCAGTTCAGCGACGGCGTGGGCTACGGCTGGATCGACGGGCTGAAGGCGCATGCACAGGCGCAGGTGAGCGACCGCGAACTCGCCGCCGCCGACCGGCGCTACCCGGTCAATCCGCCGCAGACCAAGGAGGCGTATTTCTATCGCAGCTTGTTCGAACAGTTTTTCCCCGGTCAGGCGGCGGCGGAAACCGTGCCGGGCGGCAAGTCGATTGCCTGTTCGTCGCCAACGGCGATTGCCTGGGATGCGAGTTTTGCCGCGATGGCCGACCCATCGGGCCGCGCGATTGCCGGGGTGCACGCGCAGGCGCTGGCTTCGTAAGGTTGCAGTCACTGCAGCGGCCGGCATGCATCGCTGCACGGCCGGCCGCTGTGTTGATCGGCGCGTCTTATTGCTCGTGACGCACGCAGTACCCATAGCGCTGCGGATCGATATCCACACCGGCCATGTCGGCCTGGTTGTTGCGCCATAGGTTCGGCTTGAAGTCGGCCGACGTGCAGTTGGCCGCGCGGTCCACGCCGATGGTGTAGGTAAATGGCGTGTTGGCGAAACGGTTGTTCTCGAACACGTTGTCCTGGCTCATGCTGTTGTCCCAGCACAAAATCTCCGGTGTGCGATAACGAATCGCGCAGGCCAGAAACACGCCGGCCACCTTGTTGCCGTCGAATTGATTGTTGCTGAAGCGATTGCGCCGCGCATCGGAGAGATAGATGCCCTGGCTGCCGTTGCGCTCGAAACGGTTGTTGCGGATCTCGCTGTCTTCCAGGTGTTCGGTGGTCAAGCCGGCGGCCACGTTGTCGTGGATGTAGTTGTTGACCATCGTGACCTTGGCGGTGCGGTTGAACGAGACGCCGTCCCAGATTGCGCCGGACACATCGTTGTTTTCGATGGTGATCTCGCGGGTGTCGTACTCGCTCAGCAGGCACGCGCTGCGGCACTTGTTGACCTGCAGGCCTGCAAGCCGGATGCCTTGCCCGGACCGCACCACCACCGCGCTGTTGCTCAGGTAGGGGCGCTCGGGCATGAACTCCTTGTCGCCTGTGCTCGCTACGATCTGCATGTCTTCGATGCTGACGTTGCGGATCACGCCGGTGGGCTGCTGGTTTTCGTAATCGCCAACCACCAGCACCGGCTGCTGCACGCCGTCGGCCATGCGCACGATGGTGCTGGGGCCCTGGCCGCGCAAGGTGAAGTTGCCGCGATGGATCGACACCAAGCCGTTGAGCGGGAACTCGCCCTTTTCCAGGCAAAGTACCGTGGGTTTGTCGCTTTGCGGCAGTTTGTCGATGGCTTTCTGCAGGTCCTGGCCAGGACGTACCTTGGCAGTGCATGCAGCCACGGGCGCATCCGGCGGGCCGGATTTGGCTGGCGGCGCTGCCGTGCAGGCAGTCGCAAACATCAGTGGCAACAGGGCGGAAACGGAGCGGGCAAGCAAAGGCATGCGGATTCCGGTCAGTGGGGGAAGTAGGGCGATGTGCGGAGCAAGACTCCACATTCGCGACGGGCTCTAGTGTGTCCCACCGAACGTTAAGTTCCAGCCCATGCGCAGCCGCTCGATTCGGCGCAGGTTCATTACGTTGCCGCAGTCGAGGCTGCCTTGAGCACACCGCACGGTCGGCTTGGCTGACCTGCATCACATTGCGCACGCTATGTTGTCAGCGTGCGATTCGTCTTGCGCCGAACGTCTTGGCGCCTTCAAGCGACGGCTGCGGCCGTTTCCAGGCGTTTTGCGCATGTAACTTGCACACCGAGCCAGACGCGGTTTGCCGTTCCAAACAGGAGAGACACGTGTCTTGAGCGCGTGGCGACCGCAGGCACGCTGCGCTGTTTGCGTTGCCGTCGCAGCGGGCCGGCGGCGCGCCACCGATCCGCTGCGCGCTGGTCAGAAGCTGTAAGCCAGCTGCGCGTGAAGGCGACGCGGCTCGCCGGGGAAGTGCCCGGCGCGCGTATTGAAACCGCTCACTGCATACACCTTGTCGAACAGGTTCTTGATGTTGATCTGCAGCTTCCACGCGTTCCATTGCGTCTGCCAGCTGATGTCGTAGATGGCGTACGGTTTGACGCGTTGCCCATCCAGGCTGACGCGTTCGCCCACGTAGTCGGCACCGAAGGCGATCGCCGAGCGCCAGGCGGGCAGGTCGTAGCGTGTCCACAGGCCAAAAGTGTTGCGCGGTGCATTGGCGAAGCGATCGCCAGAGGCATTGGTGATGCCGTTGGTGCCGGCATCGAGCACGCGTGCATCGTTGTAGGCATAAGTGAGATTGAGCACCCAGCGTTCGGTCAGGTCGGCCAGCAGGTCGACTTCCAGCCCTTCGCTGCGCACCAAGCCAAGCGCGGAGAGTTGATTGACGCCGTCGACGACGCGCCCGTTCGCCTGCACGATGTTGCTACGCTCGATGCGATACAGCGCCGTGTTGAGGGTGAGTCCGCCATCGTTGAGCGCAGTCTTCAGGCCCACTTCCCATTGGGTGCTGCGTTCCGGTGCGAACGGGCCGCCCACGCTGCTGTCCTGATTGGCCGCGTCCTGCGGCAGGAAGCCGCTGGCATAGCTTGCGTAGGCATTGATGCCGTCGCGTAACACGACGGTGCTGCCGACGCGCCAACTGAGATCGTTGCCGGTGACGCGCGAACCAGTCAGCAGGTCGTCGTCCTTGAAGCCGTCCCAGCGTAGCCCGGCCATTGCATACCAGCGCGGCGTCAGCGTGAGTTCGTCCTGCAGATATGCACCGTAGCGTTGACTGCGCGTGCTGGTGGCGCGCCAGGGCAGGGCATCCAAGCCGTAGTCGTAGAAGCCGCTGCGGCCGTACACCGGGTTGAACAAATCGATGCCGGGCACCGGGCCACGTACGCGTCCGGTGTCGGCGGTGTTGGCGGTTTGCGCGCGGAAATCCGCGTCCAGGCGGTAGTAGTCCGCGCCCATCAGCAACGTGTGGTCGATTGCCCCGGTACTGGTGCGGAATATCGCGTTGACGTTGCTGGAGATCGCATCGTTGTCGCGGTATTGATTGCGCAGCTGCCGGGTCATCCACTCGGCGGTACCGTCGCGATCGCGGTCGATCAACCCCATTGGCTCGTGATAGATCTGATGCTCCTGGTTCTTGAACCAGCGCAGCGCCATGTCCACCTCCCACGCGCTGGACGGCGCAAACCGATATTGCGCAAGCGCCACCTTGGCGCGCATGTCCAGGAAATCTGTGGGTTCGTTGTGGTTCCAGCGCCGGTCGGTGAGGAAGTTGCCGGCGTTATCGACCGGCACGCCGCGCAAGCGGTTGCCGCCCAGGTTTTGGGTGATGTCGGTGTATTGCAGGGTGAGCTCGCCGGTATCGCCCAGATCGAAGGCCACCGACGCATCGCCGATCTGGCTCTGGCTGTCGGTATTCCAACGAAATCCGTCTTCGCCATCGGCATAGGCGCCGATGCGGTACCGGATGCGGCCATCTGCGCGCGCAGGGCCGGTGGCCTCGAACGAGGCTGCACCGAAGGATTGATTGCCCAGCTGCAGCTCGATGCGTCGGGCCGCCTGATGAGCGGGTTTGCGCGTGACATAGTTGATCACACCCCCGGGTTCGCCACCGCCGTACAGCGCACCGGCTGGACCCTTGAGCACTTCCACACGCTCGATGTTGAACAGTTGCGGCACCGAGAACCCGGCATACGGGTCGCCACGCAGGCCGTCGTACAGCACGTTTTCCTGGCGGAAGCCGCGCAAGGTCACACCGGCATAGCTGAAGAAGCTGATGCCACTGATGCTGCGATACAGATCGGTGATCTGCCGCGCAGCCTGGTCGTCGATCAACTCGCGCGGCAGCACCTGCACCGACTGCGGCACCAGTGCCAGCGGGGTATCGGTGCGCGTGGCAACAGCTGCGTCTTCGGACTTGTAGAGCGTCTGCGCACGGCCGATGACATCCACGCCATCCAGCTCGGTCACGGCTGGCGTGGTGGTGTGTTGAGCGAAGGCGGGCAGGGTGTGCAGAGCGAGCGCAGCGGCGAGCGCGGTGACAAGAAGCGTGGGGCGCATTGATCACTAATGGGAATGGTTATCAAATGCATCTTAGCATGATGTGTTTGCTTGATCACGGAGGTGGCCGGGTGTGGGGCGCCCTGTTTGGTGGCAGATGCGCGCGCACCTGTGCGGATGCAGACATGCGACGCGAAGATGCGGAGCCCTGAAATGGAGGCATGAGTGCGCAGCTTCCCCTCTCCTGCCGGAATATTGTCCTGCTGCACGGGTGAGAAGGTGCCCGAAGGGCGGATGAGGGTACGTGCGAAGCCTCATGGGCGCGCACGCAGGGTCACATCACGCACTCTTCCAATCGTGCGTGATGGCCGTACCCTCACCCACCCCCTCTCCCGAGGGGAGAGGCGCCTGAAGCGGCGATGCTGTTGACGTCTTCGTCCTGCTTCGCTGCACGCTGCGCAGCCGCGTTGCCGCCCGCTGTTACTGCGGATGCAATTGCAGCGTGTACCGCGTGGCAGTGGGCAAGAATGGTGTGGGTCTGCCATGCACCCAATCGTCGTGCCCTGCGCCCCAGAACGGCGAGAGCGGGTGGCCGCTCTGGCCGCCGGGCATGTGCACGATGCCGTCCTGCTCGTGGCCGGGCGAAACCACCATGCGCTCGGAGGCGCCAAAGGCCGGGCCTTGCACACGCGGCATGTCGCGGTCGCCCGGCAGTTGATCGGGCGGCATGCAGAGCCAGCGCTTGGCCAGGGCGGGCAGGGCACGCGCGATGGGGTGGCAGATGGCAGCGGTGTTGCGCTGGCCCCAGGTGTGCTGGCCGCGCGGTTCGCTTTGTGCGTCTTCTGCAATCACCTCTGACTGCGCACTGCGCGCAGCATCGTCGAGCAACTGGTCCCAGCTTGCGGCGGTGGGCGGTAACAGGTGGGCCGGGCGCTGTTGCAGCAACGGCCAGACGACGCCCTCCAGTTGCGCGCGACGCGGCGGCAGGAACTCCTCGCCAAGTGCGGCTTTTGCCGGGGCCAGCAGGCCGGCTTCCACCGCTTCGATGGTCTTGTTGCGGAATTCGCGCACGATGCGATAGCTGGCCGAGCCAGTCGATGCGTGCCCGTCCCAGTCGCGCGTGGCATGTGCAATCTGTTGCAGTGCCGGGTCCTTGCTGTGCTCGACCACGCTACGCAGCAGTTGCCACCAGCGCGTAAGCAGCACGGCGCGATCGTCGAGCTGGATGGCGAGCAGATCGCGTTCGTTGAAGCGCTGCTTTGCGAAAAGATCATCGCGAATTTGCTGGGCACGCGCGCCAAGGTCGTAACCTGCGTTGCCAAGCGTGGCCAGTTGCTGCGCATCGACGATACGGTTGTTGGCGGTCCAGAGCCGGTGCGACGGCGGATCGATCAACGCAGGCGCAGCATCGCTGCGCAGCGACCATGGCAGGCAGGTGCCCGACATCGGCGCTGCAGCCGGTTCTGCAGGTGCGCCGGATGCTGCCTCAGGGACGGGCGTCGATGTCGCCAGTTCGGCAATCCCGCTCGGGCCGCACCCGGCATTGCGGGCGGGGCGCGCGCCGATCAGCCGCCAGGCGATGCGCCCGCTGCGATCGGCAAGCAGCAGGTTCTGCGCCGGAATGCCGGAGCGGTCGGCCACCGCGAACGCCGCCTGCAGATCGCCCGCCGTGCTCATCTGAGCGAAGTCCAACCGGATCGCACCGGGCAACTGCGCCACCCAGCGCAATGCCAGCGCGCTGCCGTCGGCGTTGACGTGCAGCAGCGGTCCCCACGCCGCTTCGCGGACCTCGAACTGCACCGGCGCTGCGCCCGCCACGCGGATGGTTTCCACATGCCTGGTCAGTGCTTGCGGGTGACCCGGCGTGGGTGCAGGAATGCGCGCGAAATCCGCGGTGTCGATATAGCTGTTGGTAAATGCCCAAGCCACGTGCCCATTGCTGCCCACGACCACCGCCGGCAAACCCGGCAGGGTGAATCCGGTGACATCCACCTTGCCCTCGGGCGCATTGCTGTCTGCATAGCGCAGGCGTGCGCGGAACCAGATATTGGGCGCGCGCAGGCCCAGGTGCATGTCGTCGGCAACGATGGCGCGGCCGTCGGCGGTGAGGCTGCCGTCTACCGCGAAGTTGTTGCTGCCCGGTGTCGGCGTTTCCGCGTGGGGCGCGGCAGGCCGATGCGGTAGACGCCGTAGATCCAGCGTGGTCGCATCCGGCAAGCTGGCATCGCCCTGCGGCTCCCCGAACAACGGCGCGTCCCAACTGGAGCCCTGGTGGTCGAGCAGTGCCGCCAGCGCAGGCGGCACCACGGCACGGATGCGCGCGGCGGCCAGCTCGGTCTGGTTATCGCTGTCCTGCAGGTCCGCGTACATCGCAAGGCCGGTGAGGATGGAGTCGTCCAGCGTCCATGCGCGCGGTGTCTGGCGCAGCAGCAGATAGGGCCAGGGCCGTACGCGCAGTGCCGCCAGTCCTGCGTTGACGCCATCGGTATAGGCTTGCAATGCAGCGTGCTGGCTGCTGGTGGCGATGTCCAGGCTGGCCTGCACGCGGGCACGCAGGCGATGCACGCGGTTGCGCTTGTCCAGGTCCACGGCCTTGGCGCCAAACAGCTCGGACAACTCGCCGGCCGGTGCGCGGCGCATCAGATCCATCTCGAAATAGCGTTCCTGCGCATGCACGTAGCCGAGCGCGCGCATCGCATCGAGCTGGTTTGCTGCATCGATGGTGACCACGCCCAGCCGGTCGCGCTGCACGCTGACCGGCGCAGCCAGGCCGCTGAGCGCGCTGTCGCCATCCAACTGCGGCAGGCTGCCGCGCATCAACAGATACAGCCCCAGGCTGGCCGCCAGGACCAGCAACACGATTCCCAGCAGCAGCCGGCCCAGCCATTTACGCATTGTCGGTTCCTTGGACCCCGGTGAAGTGTGGCCGGCGGACATGACCGTGGCGGGTCCGGCCGCAAGCGCAACTGAAAGTGATTCCGATTAGATCATTGCCCGGCGGCTTAGGGCACCATGCGCGCATTGCGTCGCTGGAGCACACCATGAAAGGCCATCCCGAAGTCATCGATTACCTCAAGCAGCTGCTGCGCGGCGAATTGGCGGCGCGCGATCAATATTTCCTGCATTCGCGCCGGTACGAGGATCAGGGCCTGATGGCGCTGTACGAGCGCATCAACCATGAGATGGAAGAGGAGACCGAGCACGCCGACGCGCTGCTGCGGCGCATCCTGTTCCTGGAAGGCGACCCGGACATGCGCCCGGCCGAATTCACCCCCGGCAAGACCGTGGTCGAAATGCTGGAGCGCGACCTGGTGGTCGAGTACGAAGTGCGCGCTGCGCTCGCTGCCGGCATGAAGCTGTGCGAAGAACATGGCGACTATGTCAGCCGCGACGTGCTGCTCAAGCAGCTGCAGGACACCGAAGAAGATCATGCGTGGTGGCTGGAGCAGCAGCTTGGCCTGATCAAGCGCATCGGACTGGAGTTGTATCAGACATCAAAGATCGACAAGGGTCACGTCGCCGGTTGAGCCGGCAACGCCGCTGCGCAGTCGCTTGGCTGGCTGACGCGGCGTGAACCGGCTCGGCATGGAATAGGCGTGCCTGGCCATTCCACGATGGTCTGTGCGGCCTGCCTGCCACTCCTGCAGCTGGCTGCAGGATTCCGTTTTGTCGCGTTTTGCTGCAGAACGACCGCATGGCGCAATGCCGCGCTGTCCTGATCCGCCACCCACGCTTGCCGCATGCAGACATGCAATTGCCACGTGATGGGCGTGCAGCGCCCGACGGCCTTTCAGCGGCGTTGCAGGCGATAGACAGCCGTCGATAACCCGGTGACGCCTTCATCGCGGAAGCGTGGTTCCTGATCGAGGATGTCGCGGTGTTCCAGCTGGTCTACCTGCCAGGCGGCATCGAAAAGTGCATGCACGTGCGTTGCGTCCACCGAGAACGGCGGGCCGGCCTTTTCAGCCTGCGGATATTCCAGGGTGATCAGCAGGCCGCGGCAGTGTGTGGGCAACGGCGCGTAGACCGTTTGCAGGTAATGCTGGCGCAGTTCGGCCGGTAGCGCGACCAGTGCGGCGCGGTCGTAGACGGCCGTGCAGTCGGCCAGCGCGCTGGCGTCCAGCGCGAATGCATCGCCGCAGATGATCTCGATCGGGCCGGCGATGAAATGCTCGCCAGCAGCGCCGCTGTGACGCTGGGGTTTAAGCCCTGCCTCATCGAAGAATTGCGTCACCGCCAGCGGCGACAGCTCCACGCCAAGCACGCGATGGCCTTGCGCCGCCAGCCAATGCATATCCAGCGTCTTGCCGCACAGTGGCACCAGCACGCGCGATTCCTTCGGCAGATCCAGTGCGTGCCAGTGCTTTTGCAGCAGCGGCAACACCTCTTGCTGATGAAAGCCGGTGTGTCCCAGCTGCCAACGTTCCAACCAGAAATTCGTGTCCATGCGTTGCCTTGTCAGTGGCTGTCTCCACTGTGGTCATGCGAGAGCGGGGCGTGGCGCGTTCTGAAGCGGTGCGCGGCGTGGGCTGTGCGTTTGCGACTGCATCGTTGCGCCTGGATGAGCGAATACTTGATGCCAGTGCATCAGCAGTTTTATTGCCTACAATGCCACAGGTGTTCGGACGCCTGGTCGCGTTGCACAGGAAAGGTAGAGGTTCAATTGCCCTGCAGCTGAGATGTGCCGCGTTGGAGAAGAACGAGTTCTTCGGCAAGTGCAGACGCTTGCGTGTAGTGGACAAGGCCGCAGAAATCCGTATCGACCATGATGCCCTCGCCAAGGTAGCCCCAGCTTTCCTGTCCCGCAAGGTAATCGGCAGTGTCCATGCACGCGATGACCTTGCCGCGATACAGCGTGTCTATCTGGATCAGATCACCTGATTTCGCTTCGTGGTTATCCGAATATTGCACATAGCCTCCTGGCTCGATAACGGCGCCCCAGCAGCCTGAGGCGACCGCAGTCCCCACCGCGCCGCTGCGCGCCGGGCGAGTGAATTGCCGTCTCCTACTGCACCTCCAACCCGTCCACCTTCTGCCACCCACGCGGCAACAACGATCCACGGCTCGCACGCGCACCCACATACGTATCCAGGTCCTTGAACGACAGGCTCATGGTGCGTGCGCCGCTGCGCACCAGCAGCGTGTTGCCTGGTGCGACCGCCACCACGGCCACCACGCGTTCGGTGCCGAGCTTGGCCTTGGGGATTTCGATGATCTTGTTGCCTTTGCCCTTGTCCAGCTCGGGCACGTCGGTGGCCGGCACCGCCAGCAGATTGCCGGCACTGGTCACGGCGACGATGCGATCGGTTTGCGGGTTGCTTACCTGGGCCGGCGTCAGCACATGCGAGCCGGTGGTGAGATTGAGCATCGCCTTGCCGGCCTTGTTGCGGCCGGTGAGGTTTTCGAAACGGGTGACGAAGCCGTAGCCGTGCGAGGATGCCAGCACGAAGCGGGTGGCGTTGTCGGCGCTGGCCATGACCTGGAACGCTGCGCCCGAGGCCGGCGAGAACCGTCCGGTCAACGGTTCGCCATTGCCACGCGCCGAGGGCAGGGTGTGCACGGCGGTGGAATAGGCGCGGCCGTCCGAATCCAGGAACGCCACCTGATGCGTGCTGCGGCTGCGCACTGCCGCCAGCAGGCCATCGCCTTCGCGGTAGGACATGCCGGCAGGATCTACCTCGTGGCCCTTGGCTGCCCGCACCCAGCCCTTCTCCGATAGCACCACGGTCATCGGTTCGCTGGCCACCATTTCGGTTTCGTCGATGGCCTGCGCGGCGCCACGCTGCACCAGCGGCGAACGCCGCGCATCGCCGAACTTCTTGGCGTCGGCAGTCAGTTCGTCCTTGATCAGCTTCTTCAGCTTGGTCTTGCTTTCCAGGATCGCCATGATCTGCGCGCGTTCCTTGGCGAGTGCTTCCTGTTCGCCGCGGATCTTCATTTCCTCCAGGCGCGCCAGTTGGCGCAGCTTGGTTTCCAGGATGTATTCGGCCTGTTCTTCGCTCAGCGCGAAGCGCGAGATCAGCACCGGCTTGGGTTCGTCTTCGCTGCGGACGATGCGGATCACTTCGTCCAGGTTGAGGAAGGCGATCAACAAGCCTTCCAACAGGTGCAGGCGACGCTCGACCTTCTGCAGGCGATGGTTGAGGCGGCGGGTCACCGTATCGCTGCGGAAGCTCAGCCATTCGCTCAGCAGGTGCTTGAGGTTCTTGACCTGCGGGCGGCCATCCAGACCGATCACGTTGAGGTTGACGCGGTAGCTGCGCTCAAGATCGGTGGTGACGAACAGGTGGCCCATCAGCTGTTCGGCATCGACGCGATTGGAGCGCGGCACCAGCACCACCCGCACCGGGCTGGTGTGGTCGGACTCGTCGCGGATGTCTTCCAGCCACGGCAGCTTCTTGGCACGCATCTGCTGGGCAATCTGTTCGATCACCTTGGACGGGGAGACCTGGTAGGGCAGCGCATCGATGACGATGTTGGCGTGCTCTTTCTTGTAGGTGGCGCGCGCGCGCACGCTGCCGTGACCGGTCTCGTAGATGTTCCGCAGGTCCGCAGCCGGGGTGATGATCTCGGCGGTGGTCGGGTAATCCGGGCCCAGCACGTGCTCGCACAGCTGCGCGACCGTGGCGTCAGGGTCATCGAGCAGCCGCAGCAGTGCGCTGACGATCTCGTTGAGATTGTGCGGCGGCACGTCGGTGGCCATGCCCACCGCAATCCCGGTGGTGCCGTTGAGCAGCAGGTGCGGCAGGCGTGCCGGCAACCAGGTGGGCTCTTCCAGGGTGCCGTCGAAGTTGGGCGCCCAATCGGTGGTGCCCTGGCCAAGCTCGCCCAGCAGCACTTCGGCGATCGGGGTCAGCTTGGACTCGGTGTAGCGCATCGCTGCAAACGACTTGGGGTCGTCGGTGGAGCCGAAGTTGCCCTGGCCTTCGATCAGCGGATAGCGGTACGAGAACGGCTGCGCCATCAGTACCAGCGCCTCATAGCAGGCACTGTCGCCATGCGGGTGGTACTTACCGATCACATCGCCCACGGTACGCGCGGATTTCTTCGGCTTGGCGGCGGCGTTCAGGCCCAGCTCGCTCATCGCGTAGACGATGCGGCGCTGCACCGGCTTCAGGCCGTCACCCAGGAACGGCAGGGCGCGGTCGAGCACCACGTACATCGAGTAGTCGAGATAGGCGCGTTCGGCGTATTCGCGCAGCGGCAGCTGTTCAAAGCCGTGGAAGGTGGGGCGGGTCAGATCGGTCATGTAAAGCCAGGTCCTGCGTGAAGAGGAACCCGCGCCGGGGCGCGGGCTCGAAGAGCGCCGATTATCCGGATGCGGCGGGGGATGCCAAGCCGCGCGCATGCGGGCTGGCCAGATAACGGGTGGGCGGGGCGCCGAAATGGCGATGGAACACGCTGACGAAGGCGCTGGGGCTGCTGTAGCCAAGCTGGTCGGCCACCTGCGCCACCGCGTGGCCCTGGCTCAGCTGCCGCAGGCCTTCGGTCAGCCGCGCCTGCTGCCGCCACTGCGCAAAACTCAGGCCGGTCTCGTCGCGGAAATGCCGGCTCAGGCTGCGCGGCGACAATCCGCCCCAGTCGGCCCAGGCGTCGAGCGGGCGCGGGTCGGCGGGCGTGTCGAGCAACTGGCGGGCGATCCGCAGCAGCCGGCGGTCGGCCGGCATCGGCAGGTGCAGGTGGTCGATCTGCACCTGGCATAGCTCGTCCAGCAGCACCGCGGCCAGGCGTTGCTGGGCGGCATCCAGCGGCTGATCCAGTGGCCAGTCGGCGGCCCGCATGATGGCCTCGCGGGCCAGCCCGGTCAGCCGGATCACCCCGCCTCGCGCAGGCAGGGCGGCGCAGGCATCCGGCCGCACAATCACGCCCCACCCGCGCATCGGCCCGGCCAGCTCCACGGTGTGCTGCTGCCCGGGCGGCATCCAGCCGGCGCAGCCCGGCGGCAGCGACAGGGCACCCTGTTCGGTATGTACGGTGAGCACGCCATGCTCCACATACATCAGCTGGCCGCGGACATGCGCGTGCCAGGCAGTTTCCGGCGCCCACACCTCGCGCAGCTCCGCCAGGAACGCGATCAGCACCGGCCCATCGGCTTTTTCGAAGCTGGCGCGTACGCCTGGCGGCAGGGCATCGATCTGGGTTGGCGGGTTTTCGATACTCATTGGCCGAATTGTATTACCGAGCCAGCGCACGCGCCGCGTAAGGTGGCGATCCTTGCGGGCGGTTTAATCCCTGGCGGGATAATTGCGTTGACAAATATATTTTTCGGAACAAAATGTGCGGCATGAATGTTTCGTCTTCCGCCACACCGTCGTTCGGCCTGTTGCTGCGTCAGGTGCGCGATGCGCTGATGCGCCAGCTCGATGCCGAGATGAAGGGCGAACTGCCCGATTTCGGTTTCAGCCACTACGTGGGCCTGAAGATCCTGGCGGTGCGCTCCCCGTGCACGGCCAACGAACTGGCGCTGGCGCTGGACCAGACCCCGAGCGCGGTGACCCGCCTGCTCGACAAGCTTGAAGCGCTGGGCGCGGTGCGGCGTGAGCCGCATGCGCAAGACCGGCGCGCGCTGCAGATCGTCATGACCGAGCAGGGCGTGGCGCTGTGGGAGCGGTTGCGCCTGCGCGGCGAACGCGCCATCGAGCACGGCCTGCGCGACCTGTCCGCGGCCGAGCGCGAACTTCTCACCTCACTTCTTATCCGTGTCCGCGATGCACTCAACTCATGAACGTTGCTAGTTCCCCGACCCAGATCCTGCGCCCGCGCTCGATGCGCCTGGCGCGGCCGCTCGTTATCACCGCCCTGGCATTGGCGTTGGCCGCCTGCGCCAGCAGCCGTGGGCTGAATCCGCAAGGCGCCGTGCTGGATCCGAGCACGCTGCATGCAGAGCGCACCCTGGCGCAGCAAACCACGTTGAGTCCGGCCGCGTGGCCGGCCAGCGATTGGTGGCGCGCGCTGGGCGATGCGCAGCTGGACGCGCTGATCGCCGAAGGCCTGCAGCACAGTCCCAGCCTCGCTGCGGCGGATGCGCGCCTGCATCAGGCGCAGGCGCGTATCGGCACTGCGCAGGCCGAGCGCGGCCCCAGCCTGTCGGCGTCCGGCGGCTACACCGGCCTGCAGCTACCTGAATCGATGGTCGGCGAAGAGCTCGGCGGCAGCTACGGCGGCAGCGCGCAGGTCGTGCTGGATTTCCGCTACGGCATCGATCTGTGGGGCGGCAAGCGCAGCGCGTGGGAAGCGGCGGTCGACCAGGCGCATGCGGCCGAAGTGGATGCGCAGGCGGCACGATTGAATCTGTCGTCGGCGATTGCCGAAGGCTATGCACAGCTCGCGTACGCGTGGAGCCTGCACGACCTGGCCAACGACGAATTGAGCCGTGCGCAGAAGACCCTGCAGCTGACCCGGCAACGCCGCAGCGCCGGCATCGACAGCGAGTTGCAGGTGCGCCAGGCGCAGGCGCGCGTGCCGGCCGCGCAGCAGCAGCTGCAATCGGCGCAGCAGCAGATCGACGAAGCCCGCACCGCGCTGGCGGCCTTGGTCGGGCAGGGCCCGGATCGCGGTTTGGACATCGCCCGCCCCGTACTCGGCGGGGGCATCGTCACGCAGTTGCCAAGCATGCTGCCGGCCGACCTGCTGGGTCGTCGGCCCGACGTGGTGGCGGCACGCTGGCGCGTGGAGGCGGCCGACAAGGACATCGCAGTCGCCAAGACCCGCTTCTATCCCAGCCTCAACCTCACCGCGCTGGGCGGTGTGATCAACCCGGATGTCGGCAAGCTGCTGGAAAGCGGCTCGGTGTTCGGGCTGGTCGCGCCGGCGCTGAGCCTGCCGATCTTCGACGGCGGCAAGCTGCGCGCCAATCTGGCCGGCAGCGACGCGCAATACGACCTGGCCGTGGCCGACTACAACCAGAAAGTGATCGCTGCGCTGCGCGAAGTGGCCGACCAGGTCACCGCCGTGCGTTCGCTGGAGCAGCGCGCGCAAGCGCAGAACGATGCCGTGCAGACCGCCACGGCCGCCTTCGATCTGGCCCAGCAGCGTTACCGCGCCGGCATCGGCAGCTATCTGGAAGTGCTCAGCGTACAGGAGCAGTTGCTCCTCGCACGCCAACGCATGGCCGGGCTGCAGTCGCAACAACTTCTGGCCTCGGTGAGGTTGCAGCGTGCGCTGGGCGGCGGATTCACGCCGGAACCCGCACGCGACACCGCCCACGCCGCGCCCACTTCCGCACAACCGAATTCCTGAGACATCGACGATGAGCCAGACGACTTCAACTTCTCCTCAACCCGCACCGGCCGCGCCCAGCAAGCGCCGCGCTGCGCTGCGCATCGTGGCCATTGTGGTGATCCTGGCGATCATCGGTCTGGTGGTGTGGTACTTCCTGGTCGGCCGTTGGCACGAAGACACCGACGATGCGTATGTGCAGGGCAACCAGGTGCAGATCACCCCGATGGTGGGCGGTACCGTGGTCAGCATCGGCGCCGAAGACGGCATGCGTGTGGAGCGCGGCCAGTTGCTGGTGCAGCTGGATCCGGCCGACACCGAGGTCGCCTTGCAGCAGGCCGAAGCCAACCTGGCCAAGACCGTGCGTCAGGTGCGCGGTCTGTATCGCACCGTGGAAGGTGCGCAAGCGGAGTTGTCCGCTCGCGAAGTCACGCTGCGCAGTGCGCGCTCGGACTTCGCACGGCGTAAGAATCTGGCCGCCACCGGCGCGATCTCCAACGAAGAACTGGCGCATGCCCGCGACGAACTGGCCGCCGCCGAAGCGGCCGTAAGCGGCTCGCGCGAGAGCTTGGAGCGTAACCGAGCGTTGGTGGACGACAGCGCGGTGGCCAACCAGCCGGACGTGCAGACCGCCGCCGCACAACTGCGTCAGGCGTATTTGAATCATGCGCGCACCGGCGTGGTGGCGCCGGTGTCCGGCTATGTCGCACGGCGTTCGGCGCAGGTGGGTCAGCGCGTGCAGCCGGGCAGCGTGTTGATGGCGGTGGTGCCGCTGGAGCAGGTGTGGGTGGAAGCCAACTTCAAGGAAACCCAGCTCAAGCACATGCGCCTGGGCCAGGAGGTGGAACTGCATTCTGATCTGTACGGCGGCGGCGTGAGCTACACCGGCCGTATCCAGAGCCTGGGCCTGGGCACCGGCAGCGCGTTCTCGCTGTTGCCGGCGCAAAACGCCAGCGGTAACTGGATCAAGATCGTGCAGCGCGTGCCGGTGCGCATTGCAGTGGATTCCAAGCAGCTGGCCAGCAATCCGCTGCGGATTGGCCTGTCGATGAAGGTCGATGTGAACCTGCACGATCAGCAGGGCAGCGTGCTGCCGACCAAGGTCGCCAACGGCGCGGTGTTTTCCACCGACGTGTATGCGCAGCAGCTCAAGGCTGCCGACGCCGACATCCAACGCATCATCCAGGACAACCTGCCCTCGCAGGCTGCCAGCAAGGCGGGCTAAGCCACCATGTCTTCGCAAGCTCCCACCGCGCCCGGCGGCCCGGCGGCACCGGCGCCGGCCGCCGGATTTCGCCCGGCCAGCGTGGCGTTGTGCACCGTGGGCCTGGCCATGGCCTCGTTCATGCAGGTGCTGGACACCACCATCGCCAACGTCTCGCTGCCGACCATCGCCGGGAACCTCGGCGCCAGTTCGCAGCAGGCTACCTGGGTGATCACCTCGTTCGCCGTCAGCACTGCCATTGCGCTGCCGCTGACCGGTTGGTTGAGTCGCCGGTTTGGCGAAACCAAGTTGTTCGTGTGGTCCACGCTGGCGTTCACCATTGCCTCGCTGCTGTGCGGCCTGGCGCAGAGCATGGGGATGCTGGTGGTGGCGCGCGCGCTGCAAGGATTCGTTGCCGGCCCGATGTATCCCATCACCCAGAGTCTGCTGGTGTCGATCTATCCGCGCGAAAAACGCGGACAGGCGCTGGCGTTGCTGGCGATGATTACCGTGGTGGCCCCGATCGCCGGGCCGATTCTCGGCGGCTGGATCACCGACAACTACAGCTGGGAATGGATCTTCCTGATCAACGTGCCGCTGGGCGTGATCGCCAGCAGTATCGTGGGTTCGCAATTGCGGCATCGCCCCGAACAGCTCGAAAAGCCGCGCATGGACTACATCGGCCTGATCCTGCTGGTGGTTGGGGTGGGCGCACTGCAGTTGGTGCTGGATCTGGGCAACGACGAAGACTGGTTCTCTTCGGACAAGATCGTGGTGCTGGCCTGCATCGCGGCAGTGGCGCTGGTGGTGTTCGTGATCTGGGAGTTGACCGACAAGGATCCAATCGTCGATCTCAAGCTGTTCCGGCATCGCAATTTCCGCGCTGGCACCTTGGCGATGGTGGTGGCGTATGCCGCGTTCTTCAGCGTGAGCCTGCTGATCCCGCAATGGCTGCAGCGCGATATGGGCTATACCGCGATCTGGGCCGGCCTTGCCACCGCGCCGATCGGCATCCTGCCGGTGCTGATGACGCCATTCGTGGGCAAATACGCGCTGCGCTTCGACCTGCGCATGCTGGCCACCATCGCTTTTATCTTCATGTCCTTCACCAGCTTCTTCCGCTCCAATTTCAACCTGCAGGTGGACTTCGGCCATGTGGCCACGATCCAGTTGGTGATGGGCGTAGGCGTGGCATTGTTCTTCATGCCGGTGTTGCAGATCCTGTTGTCTGATCTGGATGGCCGCGAGATCGCGGCGGGTTCGGGCCTGGCCACTTTCCTGCGCACGCTGGGCGGGAGTTTCGCCGCGTCGTTGACGACCTACCTGTGGGCACGCCGTACCCAGGTGCACCACGCGCACATCACCGAGCACATTTCGGTGTACACGCCCGGCATGCAGGAGCAGGTGACCGCGATGGGGCAGGGCGACCTGCAACGCGGCGCGGCATCGCTCAATAACATGATCAACCACCAGGCTTCGCAGATGGGCTTCAACGACATCTTCTATCTGCTTGGATGGACCTTCCTGGCGATCATCTTCTTCCTGTGGCTGGCAAAACCGCCGTTCGGCGCCGGCGCCGGGAGCGCGGCGGCAGCAGGGGGGCACTGAGCCCTTCTGTCCAGAGCGTTACGGCATCGTCGGCGGTGTCTGTGGTGCATAACGGCAAGCCGCTAGTTCGCGTCGTCGATGGGCTTGCCGATCTGGACACCACACAGCCAGCGACGCCGGAGCAGCGTTCGTTTGGCGTCGGTGCCATCTCGAAAAACACGCATCGCCTTTCCGCTGCACTCGCCGGCTGATGGCGACATGCGGGCATTTGCCCATGCGCTACGCACCGAAAACGCCGGTGCTGCAGACCAGCTTAGGGCGGGGCGTCAACACGGCCGGATCCACCATTGGTTGGCAGCGTGAGGGCGGCTCTCATGCGCGCGCGATGGGCCGCTTGCGCAGATAAGGCGCCAGGCGATCTCGCAGGGGTTGGGGTAGCATGCGTCGCTGCCGCTAGCGCGGTCCTGTTTTTTCCGCGAGGGCCACGCGCGGCGTCGTGCGCGGGCATGCCGCCTGCGTTTTTCATCACACAAGGAAGCTTCGATGATGTTTCGATCCCCATGGCGTCGCGTCTGTGCGACGACATTGCTCATTCCACTCCTTGGCATCGCTGCCGTTGCGCAGACGCAGGCCGCGGCCGCACGTCCGGAGGTGGCCAAGCAAGCCAAGGCGTATAGCTCCAGCGATGGCGTCAAGGTGTCGACCTTGCGCTACGGCCCGCGCGAAAAGAATCAGGCACTGATGCAGGTGACCGGTGCCGACAGCGAGATCGACGACAAGATCCTGCTGGCAACGACGGCCGCCACGCAAAAGGACACCCGCTACACGGTTCAGCTGAAGGGCCGTCCGTACGTGCTGCTGATCCTCGACGAAGGTGGCGGCGAGTTGTACCTGCCAGGTGCGGCGAAGCCGGCGCGCGTCGGCTATGACGCCGGTGTCTCGGAGCAGATCAATCCCGAGCATTATCTGACCGATTATCTTGAGCAGATGGCCGGCAGCAAGTAAGCCACGCGACGCGCTGCAGGCCAGCGTGGCCAGGTCTGCAGCGCGGTCTGGTTTCAAAACGCGGCAATGTTGCCGCTTCGTACGGTGCAGTTGCACGCGAGGGGTTTGCGATCATGGCAGGGGCGTCGTTCGTTGGATCATTGCGGTGCCTAGCGGTGCTTCTCGCACCGGTGCTTGCCTTGCCTGCCTTGGCCGAACCCACATTGCAGTGCCCGGCCGCCTTGCACATCACCGATGGCACCTTGCAGAGCCCGGACCTGCCGGTGGGCGCGCAGCTCGGCGTCGACCCGCACCAGGCGCTGCGGTTAGCGTCGATTGGCGTGTATTCGGGCCACCCCCGCGAGCGTGCCGCCCTGGTGCCGCGCAACGCGGAAGCAGCGCAGCCGCGTGGCGTGGCGCACTGGGTCTGGCGTTTCGATGATGCAGACCCGCACGGCACCTATGTGGTTTGCGCGTACGGTGAGGCAGTGCAGGTGTCCCTGCGCATCAGCGATGCCGCACGCACCTGCATAGGCACCTTGCGCAGCGACCCCAGGCCCGCAGCCGAGCGGAGCGCATCCTTCGACTGCCAGTAGCGCGCCCGACCCGATGGCCGAGCAGGCGGCAGCGCACTGTCGATCAGCGCATCGCGCTGCCTGTCTTGCACGATCGCCCAAACGCAAAAAACCCCGCCGAAGCGAGGTTTTTTACGATCTACCGTGAGTCGTGGTGCCCAGGAGAGGACTCGAACCTCCACGAAGTTGCCCCCGCTAGCACCTGAAGCTAGTGCGTCTACCAATTCCGCCACCTGGGCGACTCAGGGGGCGAATTGTGCAAGCTGCGCGCGAGGCTGTCAACGCACCCGGCACATTTTTTTCGTCGCCCGTACGCAGTATGGCAACCGAACCGGCCTGATGGTGGCGCACGCACGGGTTAGTGCATGCGCCACATGCGCTCACGGCAACTGTGCCGCCTGCAGCGTGACCTGGGCAGTTTGCACCGGCTCGCTCGCCGAGCGCGCCAGTTGCACGCGGTACGTGCCTGCGGCGATCGTCCAGCGACGTGCCTGGGCATCGAAGTCGGCCAGGGTCCTGGGCTCTGCCACCACCTGCACGCTGCGTTTTTCGCCGGGCTTTAGCGTGAGCTTCTGCCAGCCGATCAGGCGCAGCGGGGTGGCGTGGCCGTCGGGCAGGGTGACGTAGAGCTGCGGCACGGCGGCGCCTTCGCGCGAGCCGGTGTTTTCCACCTCGAAGCTGGCGGTGAGCTGGCTGCCGCTTGCCTCCACCTGCAGCCCGCCCATGCGGAACTGCGTGTACGACAGGCCGTGGCCGAATGGGTAGCGTGGTGTCAGCTTGCGCGCGGCGAACCACTTGTAACCGACGTTGGCGCCTTCGATGGCGTAGTCAATGGTGTCTTCGCCCGGCTTGGCCGGCTTGAAGCCCAGCCCCGGAATCGACGGACGCGGCAGCTGCGATTCGTCCACCGGCCAGGTCACCGGCAGGTGGCCGGAGGGATTCACCGCGCCGGTCAGCAGGTTGGCGATCGCCTCACCGCCGCCGATGCCCGGATACCACGCCTGCAGGACCGCCGGCACGCGCTCGGCCCACGGCATGCGCACCGGTCCATTGGTTTCCAGTACCACGGTGGTCTTCGGGTTGGCTTTGGCCACCGCTTCGATCAATGCGTCCTGGTTGTCGGGCAAGCGCATGTCCGGCAGATCCACCGATTCGGCGGCCCATTGGGTGGCGAACACGATCGCCACATCGGCCGCCTTGGCGGCGCGTGCGGCAGCGGCGCGGTCGGTGCCGTCTACATAGTCGATTTGCGCATTCGGCAACGCGGCGCGTAGCGCCTGCAGCGGCGAGGATGGGTGGATGATCACCGGGCCGGGCCAAGTGGTCGGGGTGATGCCGGGCACCGCGTTGCCGCCGTTGATGGTGTAGTCCACCCGCGAGGAGCCGCCGCCGGACATCACGCCCTTGTCGGCGTAGCCACCGATCACGGCAATGCGACGCACGTCCTTGGACAACGGCAATGTGGCTTGCTCGTTACGCAGCAACACGCTGCCTTCTTCGGCCACATGTTGCGCAGCCAACAGACCGGCCTTGCCGTCGATGGGCTGGCGCTGGGTCGGGTGATCGAAGGCACCATGCGCGAACAGGCTGCGCAACACGCGCCTGACCATGTCGTCGAAGCGCGCGCGCGGCACCACGCCGGCAGACACCGCCATGCGCAGCGGCGTATCGAAAAACACCGCCGCGTCGAACACTTCGCCGGCCGATTGCTGGTCCAGCCCGGCCAATGCCGCCTTGGAGCCGCTATGCACGCCGCCCCAATCGGACATCACATAACCGGGGTATTTCCATTCCTGCTTGAGCACCTGGTTGAGCAGGTAATCGTGCTCGCAACCATAGGTGCCGTTGATCTTGTTGTAGGAGCACATCACCGAGGCCGGGTCGCCGATCTTCAGCGCAATCTCGAAGGCCAGCAGGTCCGATTCGTGCATCGCCTGCTCGCCGATCTGCGCGCTATGAAAGTTGCGCCTTGTTTCCATATCGTTGAGTGCGAAGTGCTTCATCGTGGACAGCACATGCTCGCTTTGCACGCCGCGAATCGATTCGCCGACCATGGTGCCGGCCAGCAACGGGTCTTCACCCGCATATTCGAAATTGCGCCCATTACGCGGGTCGCGCTGCAGATTGACGCTGCCGGCGAGCAACACGTTGAAGCCTTGCTGCCAGGATTCGCGCCCCATGGTCTTGCCGCCGGTATACGCCAGTTGCCGGTTCCAGCTCGATGCGGTCGACGGTCCGGATGGCATCGCGGTGGCGTAGTCGCCCTTGCGGATGCCGCCGGGGTTGGTCACGCCCACGCCGGCATCGGCCAGTTGCTGGGCGGGAATGCCCAGGCGCGCAATACCGGGAACGTAGCCGGCCGAACCGAGCGCGCCTTCGGGCTTGGGAATCTTGTCGGTGCCCAGGCCGAAATAGCTGCGCAGCATCTGGAATTTTTCATCCTCGCTCATCTGCGCCAGCAAGCGGTCGGCGCGCTGGTCCGGGGTCAATGCAGTGTCCATCCACGGCTGCGAAGAGGGCGCGCCTTGCGCAACTGCCAGCGGCGCGGTCAGGGCGATGCCCAAGCCCATCACGACCGCCAGGACCAGGGGGCGTGGACGGTATTTGCGGACTGTAAACGGTTTCATATCGAGCTGTGGCACGGAATATCCTTGTGGTGCTGGGTCAAAACATATGAGAGGGGCACTAAGTGCCCACGTCTGGAAGGCGCGGTGATGCCGCGCCGACGCGTGCAGGAATCGGCAGGCGGCTAGAAGTCGGTCTGCGCGGTGCGGAGTACCGGGTAGAGCTGGTAGCGCTCATCCCAGGATGCGTGGCGCTTGGCAAAAAATTCCAGCCGCGCCTGCGGGTTGTTGGAAAAGTCCGGATCGCTGGCGATGCGCTGTTCGAACTGCGCCTTCAACGCGGCATCGTTGGCGAGCATGTCGCGCGCCACCTCTTCGGCGACGTAGGCTTCCATGTATTCCTTGCGCTCGAACGCGGTATTGAAAAAGCCCCACTGCAGCAGCGAATCCGGCGCCTGTGGTTCCAGGATCGCCATCACCAGACGCGCCTTGGGCTGGGCGATCGGCACGAACAACGAGCCGGACGGCACGCTGCGGGTTTCATTGCGCCATTGCCCGCTGAGTTCCACTGTCTGGTGGCTTTCGTTGGAGCGTGCTGCAAACTTGACCGCGTCGGCGCGGAAGGTCTGCACCGGCCGCTGCGCCGCATTGCCGATGGTCGTGAATTGGATGCCATGCAGGCGCAGTTTTTCGCCCACCAAGGCCGCTTGCGCAGCCGGGACCAGGTAGCCGCCGCGTGGCGCGTCCACCACCACATCGGGCTTGATCTGGTCGCGCAGTGGCACCTTCCAGACTTGCGGCTTGCTTTCGTCGTAGTGCGTCATCAGTGCACCGGAAATCGGCGACGGTGTGCGCGTATACGCATAGCCACGAAACGCAACGGTGCGTGCGTCTGGGCCCGCAGCGAAGCTCAACGGTTCGGTCGTGCCGGCCAGACGCTTGGCGCGCTGATCGGCAGCCAATGCATCGGCGCGCCACTGCGTTCCATGGCGTGCGGCCTGCTGCAACACCGAGACGATGGCGTTGCGGGTGATCCGCACACGGGTGGGGTAGTCCTTCCACGAATGCGTTTCCACCAGCATGCCGAAGCGGTTGCGTAGCAGGAAATAGCCATGCGAAAAGCGTGGCGGCGACACATCATCGGCAAAGCCGGAACCGGGATCGTCTTCGTGCACGAAGGACGGGTAGTACGGCAGCGGCAACGAGCCCTGTTTTTTCAAATCGGCGAGCACTGCGTCGCGCCAGCGTGTGCCATCGCGCTGCAAGCCCGCATCGCCGGCATGCACCGGTTCCACCTGCACCGAGACGTCGTGCTCGAACTTGGCGCCGTCGGTGACGTGCAGGTCTACATACATCAACGGGTCCCATTGCTGCACCAGTTGCAGCATGGCCTGCATTTCCGGCGCGTCGGCCTTGACGTAATCGCGGTTGAGATTGAGGTTCTGCGCGGTGGTGCGCCAGCCCATCTGTTCGGGACCGCGCTGGTTGGGGCGGTTCCAGGCACCGAAGCGCTCATGCCCATCGACGTTGAATACCGGCACGAACACCCACACCAGCTTGTCCAGCACGCCATGGCCGGCCTTGCCATCGAGCAACTCGCGCAGGGCCAGAAAGCCCGCATCCTTGCCATCGATCTCGCCGGCATGGATGCCGCCCTGGACCAAAATCACCGGCAGCTTGCGTTGCGCGGCCGATTGCGCGTCGAGTGCGCCACTGGTGGAGACGATCAAGGCCTTCATCGGCCTGCCCTCGGGCGTGGTGCCGAACTGGATGCAACGCACCGCCTGCGGGTAGCGCTGCGCAAACGCATCGCACAGTGCAATGACTTCGTCGTAGCGGCCGGTCTGGATGAAACCGCTGCGCTCTGCCTGGGTCGTCAGCGGCGCGGCAGCCAGCGCGGCGGGGGCGGAAGTCAGCAGCAACAGGCTCAGGGCCAGGCGAGTGAAGCGGGGCATCCAGCGGTCCAGTGTTCCAGGAAAACGTTTGCAATGTAGCCGAGCCGGCGTGCAAGGCCAATCTGCACTGCGTCATGGTCTTGCTGTGATCGGTGCCAAGCGTGGGTTTCACCCGGACACGCTGCGGCTTTCCCTTGATCGGGCGAGCAACATTCGAGGAGGCGCAGGCTACGCGGCTGCCGTGCAACGCTTGGCGCCATGGCGTTGTCGGCCAACCTGGACGACACCGATCACGCTGGGCGAGGTCCGCCAGCTGCGTCCGCTGAGCGCCCGCGTCCGACATGTTCGGGCAGGCAATGGCGGCCGGCGGGCGGGCGCCGGTACGATAGGGCCTGTTTTCAGCACGACCGGACTGCCTTTGACCACCTCCATCTCGCCAGGCGCTTCTGCCGGCGCGCGGCTGCCGCGCCAGATTCCTTTCATCATCGGCAACGAGGCCTGCGAGCGTTTCAGCTTCTACGGCATGCGCAACATCCTGGTGCAGTTCCTGATCACCTCGCTGTTGCTGCAGGAAATCAGCGGGCCAGGGCGCGAAGCCGAGGCCAAGCACATCCTGCACAGTTTCATGATCGGGGTGTATTTCTTCCCGTTGCTGGGCGGTTGGCTGGCCGACCGCTTTTTCGGCAAGTACAACACCATCCTGTGGTTCAGCCTGGTGTATTGCGCCGGGCATGCCTGCCTTGCGCTGTTTGAGGGCAGCCGCGACGGATTTTTTCTGGGTCTGGGCCTGATCGCGCTGGGCGCAGGTGGCATCAAGCCGCTGGTGGCCTCGTTCATGGGCGACCAGTTCGACCAGTCCAACAAGCACCTGGCCAAGGTGGTGTTCGACGCCTTCTACTGGATCATCAACTTCGGCTCGCTGTTCGCCTCGCTGCTGATTCCGCTGGCGCTGAAGAATCTTGGCCCGGCCTGGGCATTCGGCATTCCAGGGATCCTGATGTTCGTGGCGACGCTGGTGTTCTGGCTGGGGCGCAAGCGCTATGTCCTGGTGCCGCTGCCGCCGAAGGACCCGCATGGGTTCGGCGCGGTGGTGCGCACTGCGTTATTGACGCACGCGCCCGGGCAGGGCCGTCCGGGCTTGATGCTGGCGGTCGTCTCGGTGTTGCTGGCGCTGGCCGGCTTCGCGCTGGTCGAGCAATTGGGCATCGTCGTGTGCCTGTGCATTGCGCTGGTACTGCTGCTGGCCGGAATCGGCGGCGGGACCTGGTGGCAGCTGGAACGTGCGCGTGGCACCCATCCGGATGTTGCGGTGGAAGGCGTGCGTGCGCTGTTGCGGGTGTTGGTGATCTTTGCGCTGGTGACGCCGTTCTTTTCGTTGTTCGACCAGAAGGCCTCGACCTGGGTGCTGCAGGGGCGCGAAATGACCATGCCAGCCTGGTTCACCGCTTCCCAGATGCAGGCGCTCAATCCGCTGCTGGTGATGCTGCTGATCCCCTTCAACAACCTGGTGCTGTACCCGCTGTTACGCCGTGGCGGCTGGGAGCCGACTCCGCTGCGCCGCATGACCAGCGGCATCGCCTTCAGTGGCGTGGCTTGGGTGGCGGTAGGCGCGATCCAGATGGTGATGGACGGTGGCGAGCCGATGCACATCGCCTGGCAGATCCTGCCGTACGCACTGCTCACCTTCGGCGAGGTGCTGGTGTCGGCCACCGGCATCGAGTTCGCCTACAGCCAGGCGCCGACGTCGATGAAGGGCGTGGTGATGAGTTTCTGGTATCTCACTACCACCGTCGGCAATCTATGGGTGCTGCTGTCCAACGTGGCGGTGCGCAATGCGACGGTGACTGCGCATATCGCCGATACTGGGCTCAGTGAAGCGGCCTTCTTGATGTTCTTCTTCGCGGCCTTCGCGTTCCTGGCGGCACTTGCCTTCGGCTTGTACGCACGCCGGTATCGCATGGTCGACAATTACCGTACTGCCTGAGGTCTGCATGATTACCCTGATCCTGATCGCCATCACCGGCATCGTCTCGTGGATGGCGTTCAACAATCGCAAGTTGAGCGACCGGCTGATCCTGTGGCCGCCGGCGGTAGACAAGCACAAGCAATACGATCGCCTGGTGACCTATGGCTTCATCCACGCCGATCTGGGGCACCTGATCTTCAACATGATCACGCTGTTCTTCTTCGGCCGGGTGATCGAGAACGTGATGGCCCAGCTCACCGGCAGCGTGCTGACCTATCCGCTGTTCTATCTGGCCGCACTGGTGGTCTCGATCCTGCCGAGCTACCTGAAGAACCAGAAGAATCCGAATTACCTCAGCCTGGGCGCATCCGGTGCGGTGTCGGCTGTGCTGTTTGCCTTCATCCTGCTGCAACCGTGGACGATCATCCTGGTGCTGTTCATTCCGGCCCCGGCGATTCTCTACGCGGTGTTCTATGTGGGCTACAGCCTGTGGATGGACCGCCGCGGCGGCGATCGCATCAACCACAGCGCGCATCTGGCTGGCGCTGCGTTCGGCGTGATGTTCATGCTGATCATGGAACCGCGCGTGTGGCAGGTGTTCCTGGAGCAGCTGTCCAACCCGCGCTTCGGCTGAGCGCGGCCGGCGATGGTGACGCTCGCCCAAGCTCAACGCGCTGGACGCTGCCGCGGTTAGAAAGTGAACTTTTGTGCGCGGCCAGCGTGTCCCTTCTGCAGGCCGAACGCGTGGTTGCCAGCTAGCGCGATGGGATGCCCGACGACTGCCGGCGTGTACGGACCGGAGCGTTGCGGGAAGCGGGTAAGAAGCCGGCCCGATACGGCCGAGCCATGTCAGACACGCGCGATGGCACGGTCTCGACAGACGTATTGGATGGGATCAACGACTGCACAGCGGATGAGGCCGCTGCGCAGCGATGCGCCAGCTCAGGCCGCGTTGCGTTCCTGATCGGCGCTGGATGCCACGCCGTAGGCCTGCTGCAGGCGCTCGTACACCGTATCGTTGAGCTGCGTGAAATCCGGATTGTGGGTGTCGCCCTTGAGAGCGAACTGGAACAAGCCCTCCAGCAACGAGCTGTCGCTGTCTGCGCTGTGTCCTGCCGAATCGTTGTTCATGCGGTGGCTCCTCGTAGGTAAGGCGAAGACGTCGCTGCTTCCGCACACCGGTTGCCGCGATTGCCTTCGGGTCAGCTATCGGCGCTCCCCGGGCGAACTTGAGGGCGCGTTGCGCAAGCTGCGCAGCCGATCACAGCATCGATCCACTTTCACGCAGGCGCGGCATCGCGCTGGTCACACTGCGCCTTACTTCTTGCTGGCGCAGAACTTGAGAGAGGCGTCGACAGTGCACGCAGAACACGATCCGGACCGGCAGCGTTTCAACATAGACACCGATGGACATCGCGCCGAGCTGGCCTATCGGCGCGAGGGTGAGATCATGACCATCACGCACACGCAGGTGCCGGACGCGATCAGCGGACACGGCGTTGCCGCGGCATTGGTCGAGGACGCTTTGACATTCGCACGGCAGCACGGTTTGAAGGTGATTCCGGCGTGCAGCTATGCCGATGCATATCTGCGGCGACATCCGCAGTATCACGATCTGCTGGCCTGACCAGCAGCGGTTCTTTTCGTAACACGATGCATATCAGGGGAGCGGGTGGTAATGGGGCGGTTGCTTGGATTCAAGGCAGTGCAGGGCTTGCTGGTGCTGGCCGTGTTGGCAGGGTGTACGCAGCGCGCACCGACAACGGCAGAGCCAAGTGCGCCAGCAGCCGATGCGGCGCCCGCGGCGGCGGCGCCTGCAGAGCCGACTGTCGTACAGAGCGGCCCGCTGGAAGATGTGATCGAACATGCACCGGCCTACATGGTGGGCATCAGCTATCCGCGCGGGCTGGATGCATATCCGGAACTCACTGCGCTCATTCGCGGCTATGCGCAGGATGCGCGTGCCGAACTGATGCAGGCGGTCTCCGGCCTGGGCAACGACAAGCCGCCGGCGCCGTATGAGCTGTCGTTGGCATTCGAAACCGTGTTGCAAACCCCCGATCTGATCGTGATTTCCGCCGACGGCAGCAGGTACACCGGCGGTGCGCATGGCGAGCCGCTGGTGGCGCGCTTCGTCTGGTTGGTCAAGGAGCGCAAGCAATTGACCGCACAGGCACTGATTCCGGATCCGGCAGGCTGGGAAAAGATCGGCCGGGAGGTCGCGGCGCAATTGCATGCAGCAGCGACCCAGCGTGTCCAGCAAGATCGCGTGCCGGTAGAAGAGCAGGCTGAGCAGGTGGCTTCGGCCGATCGCATGATTGCCGAAGGCACCGCAGCGCAGGCGGAGAATTTTGCGCAGTTCGTACCGGTATTGAATGCAAATGGGCAGATCACTGCCGTGCGCTTTGTATTTGCGCCCTATCAGGTTGGTCCCTACTCGGATGGCACGCAGATGGCAGAGGTCGCTGCCTCCACATTATTGCCTTCGGTCGCACCGGAATATGTACATCTCTTCGCGCGCTGAGGTGTCGCATCGCGCATGATGTGATTGAATGGCCCGGCCATTCAGCAACGTACTCCAACGGGTGATATGAGTAGTTTCGATCCAACCGCAAGTCGCGTGGACCACACCTGCGTGCGTTATCCGGCGTTCCCGCGGGAGCCGGCAATATTGGTGAGACTGATCAAGCATCTCTACAAGCGCCTGCATACGCTCGGGTGCGTGCGACTCAAGCCTTATGGCCTCAGTCCGCCGGAATACGAGATCTTGATGATGCTCTATGGCACACCGGAGCAATCGATCACTCCGACCGAGGTGGCCGAAGCCGCCAGCGAAAAGCCGGCCAACATCACCCGGCTGACCGATCAACTGTGCGAGAAAGGCCTGATCTCGCGCACCAGCAGCCCCGAGGATCGGCGCAAGATCGTACTGACGCTGCAGCCCGCAGGCTCGGCCTTGATCGAAAGCCTGTTGCCCGATGCCTGCACGCTGTTGCATGCAGAGACCGCCAGCATGAGCGAGGCCGAGCAGTTGCGTCTGGAGAAGCTGCTGAAAAAGCTGCTGGATGGCGTGGACGCGGTCGAACTCTAAGCACTGCGCGTTGCGCGTTGCGCGTGCGATAAGGCGTTGCAAACGCAGCCAGCAAAAGGCCGCCCTGATCGCTCAGGGCGGCGTGTCGGCTCATCGGTCCTCAAACAAGCACTTGCCGATACCATCGCGAGCAGCTGGATGTCGCGTCTGGTGTGCGAGATCGGCATGCCCGCAGGGGACATGCCGATCCTGTTGCCAAGCACGCGGCCCGATGACCGCGCGCGGATCGTGCAGCCGATCTACGGCTTGGACTGCGGCGATTCCGCAGTGGCACCATCGCCGCCTTGCGCGCTGAGGCCGCGCTTTTCGAGCAGCGGCTCGATCTGCGGCGCATGCCCGGCAAAGTTCTGGAACAGCTCCATCGCATCCACGCTACCGCCGCGCGAAAGCAGGGTCTTGCGGAAACGATCGCCATTGGCGCGGCTCAGGCCACCGTGCTGCTTGAACCACTGCTGGGTGTTGGCGTCCAGCACTTCCGACCAGATGTAGGCGTAGTAGCCTGCCGCGTAACCGCCCATGATGTGGCTGAAATACGGGGTCTTGTAGCGCGGCGGCACCGGCGCGTAGGCAATGCCGTCCTGCTGCAGCGCCTTGGCTTCGAATGCCATCACGCCGGCGGCGTCCGGTACCTGGCTGGCGCTGACCTGGTGCCAGTTCTGATCCAGCATCGCCGCACCCAGGTATTCGGTGGTGGCAAAGCCCTGGTTGAACTTGGATGCGGCAATCACCTTGTCCAGCAATGCCTGCGGCATCGGGGTGCCGTTCTGGTAATGCTTGGCGTAGTTCTTCAGGATGGATGGTTCGTCGGCCCACATTTCGTTGACCTGCGAGGGGAACTCGACGAAGTCGCGCGGCACGCTGGTACCGGAGAAATACGGGTATTTGACGTCGGAGAACATGCCGTGCAGCGCATGCCCGAACTCATGGAACATGGTGGTCACCTCATCCCAGGTCAGCAGCGTCGGCTGGCCGGCCGGCGGCTTGGGAATGTTGAGGTGATTGGCCACCACCGGCTTGAAGCCGGTCAGCTCCGACTGCGAGACGTACGAGTTCATCCATGCGCCGCCGCGCTTGGATTCGCGCGCATACATGTCGGCAATGAAGATCGCCAGCTGCTTGCCGTCCGCGTCGAACACGTCGTAGACGGTGATGTCGTCGCGGTAGGTCGGCAGGTCGGTGCGCTGTTTGAAGGTCAGGCCATATTCCTGATTGGCCGCATAGAACACGCCGTTTTCCAGCACGTTCTTCAGTTCGAAGTACGGCTTGAGCTGGGATTCGTCGAAGTTGTACTTGGCCTGGCGCACCTTCTCGCTGTAGTAGGCCCAATCCCAAGCTTCCAGTTTGAACGTCGGCTTGCGCGCGGCCTTTTGTTCCTTGTCGATCATGGCCTGCAGATCAGCGGCTTCGCGCTTGGCATTGGCCACCGCAGCCGGCGCCAGTTTGCCCAGCATCGCGTTCACCGCTTCGGGCGTCTTGGCGGTCTGGTTTTCCAGCGAGTAGGCGGCATAGGTGGGGAAGCCCAGCAGCTTGGCCTTGTCGGCGCGCAGCTTCATGATGCGCGACACCAGCGCGGTGTTGTCGTACTGGCCGCCGTGGCTGCCGCGCGACACCGAGGCGTCATAGATCTTCTTGCGCAGCTCGCGATTTTTCAGCTGGGTCAGCGGCGGCTGGCCGGTGGTGTTGAGCAAGGCGATGACGTACTTGCCATCGAGCTTGCGCGCCTTGGCCGCTTCGGCGGCGGCGGCAATCTGCTCCTGCGACAAACCGTCCAGCTGCTTGACGTCGTCCACGACCACAGCGGCAGCATTCACTTCGGCCAGCACGTTCTGGCTGAAGGTGGTGCCCAGGTTGGCCAGCTCGGCATTCATGGCCTTGAGCGTGGTCTTGTCGGCGTCGGAGAGCTTGGCGCCGTCGCGCACGAAGTCGCTGTAGTACTTCTCGACCAGGCGCACGCCTTGCGCATCCAGCCCCAGGGTGGCGCGTTGGTCGTACAAGGTCTGGATGCGTGCGAACAGCTTGCCGTTGAGCGAAATCGCATCGCGGTGCGCTGCGAACTTCGCCGAATAGTCGGCCTGCAACTTCTTGCGTGCGTCGTTGGTGTCTGCGCCCACCAGATTGAAGAACACCGTGGTGGCGCGGTCGAGCGTGGCGCCGCTCTTTTCCAGCGCGATGATGGTGTTGTCGAAGCTGGGCTTGGCTTTCTGGTTGGCGATTTTTTCCACTTCCTTCAACTGTTCGGCCATGCCGGCATCGAAGGCAGGTGCGAAATCGCTGTCCTTAATTTTGTCGAACTGTGGGTAATGCAGCGGCAGCGTGCTGTCGGCAAAAAAGGGATTGGCTTGGGTGGCGGCCTGCGTGGCAGCGGGGGCGGCGATGCTGTAGGACGGCATGGCAAGTCCCAGGGAGGCGGCCAGGGCAAAAGCGAGACGGGTGGTCAAGAGAGTTGCTCCAAAGTGCGAACCGCCGAGGCTAACCCAGCCCGTCGGGACAGGCGTGTGACAAAAGGCATGGCTGCCAAGCCAAGGCGACGCGATCAGGCGGGCACAACCGTTGCTCGCCCTGCAATCGCGCGAGTCGATGCAAGCTGGGCCTGTACCGCCGCCGGCAGTGTGCCCGTCGCACTTTGTGGCAGTACGCGCTAGCGGTCTTCGGGCGACCTCGGCGAGCTGCCGGGGCGTCTGCTTGACGATCCCGGCGTGTCGCGCGGCAGGCGATCTGCCGCACGACTGCCCTTCGCAATCTTTCCCCGCCGCATGGCCGTCGTGCAGGCGGCTACGGTACGCTGCCCGTCTCGCACACTGCAGGGCAACCATGAGCGACATCTCCACCTTCGCCTTCACCGACCTGGAAGGTCGCACCCAGTCGATGCGCGATTACGCCGGCAACGTCCTGCTGGTGGTCAATGTTGCCTCCAAGTGCGGGTTTACGCCGCAATACGCGGGGCTGCAGGCGCTGTGGCAGCGTTATCGCGAACGTGGGCTGGTGGTGATCGGCTTTCCGTGCGATCAGTTCGGCCATCAGGAGCCGGGCGATGCGGCGCAGATCCGCCAGTTCTGCTCGCTCGACTATGCGGTGGATTTTCCGCTGGCAGCAAAAATCGAGGTCAACGGCAACGGCGCGCATCCGCTGTGGCAATGGCTCAAGCACGAACAACGCGGTGTGCTCGGATCCGAAGCGATCAAGTGGAACTTCACCAAGTTCCTGGTCGGCCGCGACGGCCGCGTACTGGAACGTTATGCGCCCACCACCAAGCCGGAAGCGTTGGCCGCCGACATCGAGCGCGCGCTGGGCGCATGATCCGGCAGGGCATGGGAGTGGAACCGTAGGAGCGCACCCGCGCGCGACGAAGCTTTCCCGGTAACGCCTGGTCGCGCCCGGGGGCGCTCCTACGATCTCGGGTTCTTCAGATGAAACGCCGCGCCGCGCGGGTCTTGCACGCGTCGCATCACTTTTCGACGAATGCACGCTCAAACACGTAATGCCCCGGCGTGCCGATGCGCGGCGAGGTCTGGAAACCGCGGCTATCGAGCAGGGTGCGCAGGTCGGCCAGCATCTGCGGGCTGCCGCAGATCATGAAGCGGTCGTTGGCCGGATCCAGTGTCGGCAACCCGAGCGTCTGCTGCATGCGCCCATCGGCCATCAGCTCGGTCAAACGGCCTTGGTTGGCGAAGGCTTCGCGCGTGACCGCCGGGTAGTACAGCAATTTCTCGCGCAGCAGGTCGCCGAGGAATTCATGCTGCGGCAATTCGCGTTCGAAGTAATCGCGGTAGGCCAGATCCTGCACGAACCGCACACCCTGGGTGAGAATCACCTTGTCGAAACGCTCGTAGGTTTCCGGGTCCTTGATGATCGACAGCCACGGCGCCAGGCCGGTACCGGTGCCCAGCAGATACAGGTTGCGCCCGGGGTGCAGGTCGCTGATCAGCAGCGTGCCGGTGGGTTTCTTGCCGACCAGCACCTTGTCGCCGGGCTGGATGTGCTGCAGCCGCGAGGTCAGCGGGCCGTCCGGCACCTTGATGCTGAAGAACTCCAGATGTTCTTCCCAATTGGCGCTGGCGATCGAATACGCACGCAGCAACGGACGCGTTTCGGTTTCCAGCCCGATCATCACGAACTGCCCGTTTTCGAAACGGAAGCCGGCATCACGGGTCGTGGTGAAGCTGAAGTAGGCATCGGTCCAATGACGGACCTCAAGCACCGTTTCGGCGCCAAAAGCGGAAGACATACCGGTCGTGTCGTGGGAGGAGTACGCGCCAATTCTACCTCAAGCTGGCCAAATGAGATGAACTCTCATTTGGGTGCGGGGATTCGGGAGTCGGGATTGGGGATTCGCAATTCGCAAGAGCAGATCCTGGATCCTGAGCGCGCCGGGCTCGCGGATGAGCCGGCAGCTTTTACCAATCCCCAATCCCGAATCCCTGCCTCACCGATACCCCGCCGCCTGCAATTCGAACAATTCCGCATACCGGCCGCCCTGCGCCATCAGCTCTTCGTGGGTGCCGTTGGCCTCGATGCGGCCAGCAGCCAGCACCAGAATGCGGTCGGCCATGCGCACGCTGGAGAAGCGGTGCGAGATCAGCACGGCGGTGCGGTTGTCCGACAGCTCCTTGAAGCGCTGGAACACCTCGAATTCGCTGCGCGCATCCAGCGCGGCGGTAGGTTCGTCCAGGATCATCAGCTGCGCATCGCGCATGTAGGCGCGGGCGATGGCGATCTTCTGCCATTGCCCGCCGGACAGATCCACGCTGTTCTTGAAACGCCGCCCGATCAGCTGGTTGTAACCGTCGGGCAGGCTGTCGATCAGCTCGCCGGCCATCGCGCGTTGCGCGGCGGCGCGGATACGTGGCGTGTCGTCCATCGCGTCTACCTGGCCCACGCCGATGTTTTCGCCAACGCTCAGGTGATAGCGCACGAAGTCCTGGAAGATCACGCCGAGGTTGGCGCGCAGGTCGTCCAGGTCGTAGTCGCGCAGGTCGTGGCCATCGAGCAGGATGCGGCCTTCGTCGGGGTCGTAGAGCCGGGCCAGCAGCTTGACCAGGGTGGTCTTGCCGGCGCCGTTTTCGCCGACCAGCGCCAGCACTTCACCGGCGCGCAGTTCGAAATCCAGGTGCCGCACCGTCCACTGTTCCGCGTCCGGGTAGCGGAAGCCGACGTCTTCGAACACGAAGCCCTGGCGGATCGGGCGTGGCACCGGCAGTGCGTTCGGGCGCGAGCGGATTTCCGGCACGATGTTGAAGAACGAATACAGATCGTCCAGATACAGCGCCTGGCCTGCGACCTGCGAAAAGCCGATCAGCAAGCCTTCCAGCAATTGCCGCAGGCGCAGGAAACTACCGGCCAGGAAGGTCAGGTCGCCGATGCTGAAGTCGCCGCGCACCGTGCGCCAGGCGATGTAGCCGTAGGCCATGTAGTAGCCCAATGTGCCGAGCGCGGCCAGCAGCGCTCCCCACATTGCGCGCTTGCGTGCCAGCGCACGGTTGGCCTGGAAGAACTTGTCGGCCAGCCGGCGGTAGCGCGCGATCAGGAAGCGGTGCAGGTTGAGGATCTTGACTTCCTTGGCCGTCTCCACGCTGGCGCCGACCTGGCGCAGGTAATCGAGCTGGCGCCGTTCCGGCGTCCACTGGAAGTTGAGCGAATAGCCGAGCGCATTGAAATGCGCCTCGCCGATGAAGGCCGGAATCAACGCGACCGCCAGCAGCACGATCAACCAGGGTGCATAGACCACCAGGCCCACCGCCAGGCTGACCACGGTAATGGCGTCCTGCACCTGGCCGAACAGCTGGCTCATCAGGTTCATGCGGTTCATGGTCTGGCGTCGCGCGCGATCCAGCTTGTCCTGCCGGTCCGGGTCTTCGAAATCCTCCAGATCCAGCTGCGCGGCATGTTCCATCAGACGCACGCTGGCAGCGTTGTTGAACAACTCCGACAGCAGCGCATCGGCATAGCCGACCAGCCGGCCGAGCAGGTCCGAGCCGATCGCCAGCGCCAGTTCCAGCGCCAGCAGTTCCAGTAGCCGGTTCAGGCGGCCGCTGCCCAGGGCCTGCGCAAACGAGTCGAATGCCGACGGCTGGCCGACCAGGTGGATCGCCTCGTCGATGATCAATTTGCCGATGTACAGCGTCGCCACCGGCATCAGCGCGCGCAGCACGCGCAAGCCGATGCTGCTGGCACTCAGCCAGCGGCTGGTCTGCCAGATCTGCTGCAGGAACGGCGGTAGATTGCGCAGCGCATCCAGGCGCTCGCGCAGGGTAGGGCCGGTACGGGGAGCGGCAGGCGCAGTGGCGCCGGAACGGGAAGCTGACATCGCGCTAGTGTGCCGCGCCCGGCGTGGGCGCGGGGTGTTGGCTGGCGGCAGGAAAGGCCAGGGCCCGCGCGCAGGCGCGGGCTCGCCTTGGCGCACAGGGCTCACCGCCAGCCGGTGCGCCGGCAACGGTCCGTGGACTCGTCGCTTGCCATCACCGCAGCACGGCCGCAGCGCTGCGCCGACGACGACCGGCCAAAGGCCGCATCGGTCAATCGTAGCGATAGACGCCGCCGGACGCGCCTGCGGTTTGCTCTAAAATGCCCGGATTGCACCCCCGCCAGCCGTAGAGCCAGCCGTGACCTCGATCAAGCAGGAAGACCTCATCCAGTCCGTCGCCGATGCGCTGCAGTACATCAGCTACTACCACCCGGTCGACTACATCAAGAATTTGTCCGCCGCCTACGAGCGCGAAGAATCGCCGGCCGCCAAGGACGCCATTGCGCAGATCCTGATCAATTCGCGCATGTGCGCCGAGGGCCACCGCCCGATCTGCCAGGACACCGGCATCGTCACCGTGTTCCTGGAAATCGGCATGCACGTGCGCTGGGACGACGCCACCATGGGCGTGGAAGACATGGTCAACGAAGGCGTGCGCCGTGCCTACAACCATCCCGACAACAAGCTGCGCGCCAGCGTGCTGGCCGACCCGGCCGGCAAACGCACCAACACCCGCGACAACACGCCGGCAGTGGTCAACACCAAGATCGTGCCCGGCCACCATGTGGAAGTGATCGTCGCGGCCAAGGGCGGCGGTTCGGAGGCCAAGAGCAAGTTCGCCATGCTCAATCCGTCCGATTCCATCGTCGATTGGGTGCTCAAGACCGTGCCGACCATGGGCGCCGGCTGGTGCCCGCCGGGCATGCTCGGTATCGGTATCGGTGGCACCGCCGAAAAGGCGATGCTGCTGGCCAAGGAAGCGTTGATGGAACCGATCGACATCGTCGACCTGCAGGCGCGCGGCGCCTCCAACCGTGCCGAAGAGCTGCGGCTTGAGCTGTACGAAAAGGTCAACGCGCTGGGCATCGGCGCGCAGGGCCTGGGCGGCCTGACCACCGTGCTGGACATCAAGGTCAAGGATTATCCGACCCATGCCGCCAACTTGCCGGTGGCGTTGATTCCCAACTGCGCGGCCACTCGCCACGCGCACTTCACCCTGGACGGCAGCGGCCCGGTGATGTTGGATCCGCCGTCGCTGGAAGACTGGCCCAAGCTCACCTACAACCCGACCAATGCGCGCCGGGTGAATCTTGACACCATCAGCAAGGAAGAAGTGGCCAGCTTCAAGCCGGGCGAGACGATCCTGCTCAACGGCAAGCTGCTGACCGGCCGCGATGCCGCGCACAAGCGCATGATCGACATGCTCAACCGCGGCGAAACCCTGCCGGTGGATTTCACCAATCGCTTCATCTACTACGTCGGCCCGGTCGATCCGGTGCGCGACGAAGTCGTCGGCCCGGCTGGCCCGACCACCGCCACGCGCATGGACAAATTCACCCGGCAGATGCTGGAGCAGACCGGCCTGCTCGGCATGGTCGGCAAGTCCGAGCGTGGCGATGCGGCGATCGAGGCGATCCGCGACAACAAGGCCGTCTACCTGATGGCGGTCGGTGGTTCTGCGTATCTGGTGTCCAAGGCGATCAAGGCCGCCCGCGTGCTGGCGTTCGAGGACCTCGGCATGGAGGCGATCTACGAATTCGAGGTCAAGGACATGCCGGTGACGGTCGCGGTGGATTCCACCGGCGAATCGGTGCACAAGACCGGCCCGCGGCAATGGCAGTCGCGCATCGGCAAGATTCCGGTGGTGGTGGAGTAACGGCGGCGATCGAGCCGGCTGCACCGCCGTTGCGCGGGTGTGGCCGGTGCCGGTGAGCTGCAGGGACGATGCGCGCATGCGGCATCGTGTGGAGGGCGTCGTGATGTCGGTGCGCGCGCCGGCGCAGCGGTGATTGCACCACACAGGTCTTCGACAGCCCGGTAAAAACAACCACAATCGCCGTGAGCCGCGCAGGCTTTGCCCGCCTCGCGCGCCTGTTCCTACGGATCCCGGAGCCCGCATGGTCGCCACGCTGTACCACTCCCCCAGCACCGCAGCGTTGGTGGTGCATTGGCTGCTGATCGAACTGGATATTCCGCACGCACTGCACCCGCTGGATTTCGAACGCGGCGAGCACAAATCGCCGCAGTATCTGGCGCTCAACCCCGCCGGCGTGGTGCCCACGCTGGTGCTCGATGGTCAAGTGCTCACGGAAGCCGCAGCCATCGTGCTGCAGCTGGCCGATCTGCATCCGCAGGCCGGGCTGGCCCCGGCAGTCGGCACGCCGGAGCGTGCGGCGTACTACAAGTGGATGTTCTTCTGCGCCAACACCCTGCAGCCGGCGTACCGCGCCTGGTTCTACCCGAGCGAGCCGGCCGGGGCCGGGCAGACCGAGGCGGCGCAGATGCACGCCCGCCGCAAGCTCGAAGCGGCCTGGACCCAGGTCGATGCGCATCTGCAGGCCCACGGCCCATATCTGCTCGGCAAAACCGTGTCGGCGGCCGACTTCATGCTGACCATGCTGATGCGCTGGTCGCGCAACATGCCGCGGCCAACCGATACCTGGCCTGCGCTGCGGGCGCATGCAATGCGGATGAAGGCGCGCCCAGCGTTCCAGGAAACCTATCGCCGGGAGGGCCTGACGGACTGGACCTGAACCTGCGCTCGCGGACTGCGTCTTTTGATCGCAGACGCTCCATCCGGCCCGTTTGGTCGCGTCCGCCACATAGTACGATCGCGCCACCAACCACAGAGTAGGGGGCTCGTCCATGTCGCATTCCGCATCGCGTCGAAAATTGCTTCAGTGCGCCTGTTGCGCGCCGATCGCGGCCGCTGCCGCATCCCTGCCGTTCGCCTTGCGCGCGGCGCCGTCCAAGAAAACCGATTTGAATGCCGAGCAGGCGCTGCAGATTCTGCGTGACGGCAACAACGCGTTCGTCGAAAACCGCCCCAAGAAAGTGATCTCCGACAGCAAGCGCCGCCTGGAGCTTGCGCTGGGCCAGACCCCGTTCGTCATCCTGGTGTCGTGCTCGGATTCGCGCGTGCCGCCGGAGTTGCTGTTCGGCCGCGGCCTGGGCGAAATGTTCATCGTCCGCAACGCCGGCAATACTGTCGATACCACCGCGCTCGGTTCGATCGAATATGCGGTCAGCCAGCTCGGCGTGCCGCTGGTGGTGGTGATGGGCCACGAAAGCTGCGGTGCGGTGGCGGCGGCAGTGTCGGTCGTGGAGAACAACACGTTCTTCCCGGGCGCAATCGGCTCGATGATCGAGCCGATCGTTCCGGCGGTGCTGACCGCCAAGGCCAAGGGCGGTACCGACCTGCTGGCCGACTCGGTCAAGGCCAACGTCAAACGTACCGTCGACCGCTTGCGCGCGGCATCGGAGCCTGCGTTGCTCGAACCATTGCGTGCCGGCAACGTGCGCGTGGTCGGTGCGTACTACACCTTGCAGGACGGCAAGGTGGACTTTTTCGACGTCTGAGTCGATTGCAAGAAAGCTGCGGCAACAGCGGTGTTGCCGCAGCTGTGGGGAGTCCCAAGTGTCTTGCAAACAGGGTTTGTAAGAACAGGAAAGCCGGCATGCACGCATGCCGGCTTTTTGATTGGATTGACTCGGTGCGGCGTGTCGATTAACTCCGGCGCATGATGCGACGGGACCGCGACGTACGCGAATTCAGCTGACATCAGCGCCGGTCATGAGTTGCCGCAACTAGTCGCCGCGCCGACAGCGGCTCACAAAACGTAGTGGAGTCGCCAGCCACGAGGATGGCGCACAGGAATGGCAGTGTACGAGTTGTACATGCCATTCCGCGCACCGGCCGCATGCGGCCGGCGGTGAACGCAGTAGTTTTGTGAGCTGCGCTTTTAGAACCACTCCAGCAACGACACGCCCACACCGATATAGGTTGCCTTGTGGTTGTAGTCGATCATGCTTTCGCCGTAGCCATCGAATACCTGCACATGGCCGCGCAACAGGTTGGTGATGGGAAAGCCGTAGTCCAGCTGCACCGAACCGTGCGAGCGGTCGCCGCCACGCAGCGAATGGCGTGCGATCAGCGCGAATTCGTGACCATCCTTGTTGTACACCAGCGTCGCATCGCCGCGGCCCATGTAATCCTCGATATCAGGATTGTTGTCGTCGGCGCGGTCTTCCTTGATACGGAACCACGGGCGCAGTGTCAGCGCCCAGTTCTCCCGATCCAGTCCGAAGTTCAGGATCACCCGATTCCACGAGCGCGACAGCGGGTCGGCGCGCCCGTTGGACATGTGATTGAGGCTGATGCCGCTCATGCGGCCCTTCCAGCCGAAGATGCTGTAGTTGTTGCGAGAGACCAGCATCGCTTCGGGCTCGTAATTGGTCTCGCGGAACGGACGCGACGCATCGGCGTTGTAGGCCTGCCAGCGCGAGCTCTGGGTGTAGCCCATCCAGATATCGCCGTTGTCGCCGAACAGGTCTTCCACCACCTTGGTCTTGAAGCTGAGCTGGAACTTGAGCTCGGTGCTGTCCAGCTGCTGCGGCGTGTTGACCGAGTTGGCCGGATTGGGCGACTGCGGGGTGCGGTTGGTGTCGCTGGTCCAGAATGCCGGCAACAGGTATACCGGCTTGTAGCCGCGCAGTTGGAAGGTGCCCAGCTTGGAGTCCTTGGCCAGTTCCCAGCGTCGGTCCAGCAAGGAGCCACGGCCGGCATTGGCCACGGCTTCTTCTTTCGGTTGGTCCTGGCCGTCGGCGCGGAAGAAGTCGCCGACCCGGCTGATGGTGCGCGTATCGTCGGGCTTGGCCTCCTTCTGCTTGGCCAATTGCGCGGCGGCATCTGCCTCCGCGGTTTGCTGCGGCGTGTAGCCCAGTGCCTTGTCGTAGCAGGCCAGGCGAGCGGCATCGGACGTCACCGAGGTGCAGGCTTGCGGCGAGGCCGGCTGCGGTGCGATTTCCTGCGCATGGGCCAATGGCGCGGCGGCCAGTGCGATCAGCATCAGGGGGCGGGTGTGGTGCTTGGACATGGGCAGTCTGGCCGAGGGAAAGGCGCCAGGCAGGCGCAGAGATGCGCAGCTTAACGGTCGCGTCTGCATACGCCGTGTGTACACGGCGACATAACATTCGATCGAATCCGGTCGCTCAGTCTGTGCCTGCGACGTGTTGCCGTAGAGCGGGTATGCGCATGGAATGTGGCTGCCACGCGTCAGCGGAGTGAGCGCATGTGGCTGTTACGCGCGTCCTGGACTAGGAGCGCGTCACCGCCGTGGAGCCGTTCCAGAGCCCTAGAAAAACCAGCCGATGGCGAACACGCCCAGCATGCACAGGCCAAGCGCCAGTTTGGTGGCGGTGCCGAGCATGATGCCCACCCAGGTCCCGAGACCGACCTTGGTGGCCTGGCCGGACTTGCGTGTCTGGTAATACTCGCCAAGCCAGGCGCCAGCGAACGGACCGACGAACAGCCCGATCGGCATGAAGAAAATGCCTGCAATGCCCCCGATGACCGAACCCCATAACGCCAGCTTGCTGGCACCTACCTGCTGCGCCCCGTACAGCGTGGCCAGGAAGTCCACCAGGTACGACAGCGCGGTGATCAACCCCAGCACGACCAGCGTCACCCAGCCGATGTGGGTGAAATGGTCGGCCCAGGCGGCGACCAGCAGGCCGGCGAACACAAGGGGCAGGCCCGGCAGGGCCGGCAGGATGACCCCAGCCAGGCCGATCAGCACCAGCGCTGTGGCCAAGACGTAGTAAACGACGGCAGTGTCCATGAGGGTTACGCAGGTCCTAATTCAGGCTTGACAAAAAGGCGCAAGAGGTGCTTGAAAATTCATTTTGTGCGGGTTAAGTTGCAGCCGCTGCTGTTTGCAAAGGTCACCGTGAATCGTGGCCTGATGCGGTAGATCGCCTGATCCGCTACATCCTTGTACCTCGCTTCCTCCTTGCAATCACAGCCACCACCGCTAGTCCATCACAGTGTCGTAGGGAGTCAGTCGAGATGTCCAACATCGAACGCGAAAATGGTGTCGTGAAGTGGTTCAACGATGCCAAGGGCTTTGGATTCATCAGCCGCGAAAATGGCGAAGACGTCTTCGTGCATTTCCGCGCGATCCAGATCCAGGGCTTCAAGAGTCTCAAGGAAGGTCAGAAGGTCAGCTTCACGGTCGTGCAAGGCCAGAAGGGCTTGCAGGCCGATGCAGTGCAGGTGGTCTGAGCCGGTTGCCCGGAGCGCATCGGCCACGCAACAAAAAGGCCCGTCACCGGGCCTTTTTGTTGTCTGCAACCGTGTTGTCCGCGGCCCTTGCCAACTGGCGACGCATTGGCGCTGCGTCTGTGCCGCCGAGCCGATGGATCAGCGCAACACGACCTTGCCGTTGACCACGCGCACGTACGCATTCTCGCGCACGCCAGCCAGGTCGCGCTGGTTGACCACGATCACGCGGCCGTCGTCCATGCGCACCTGCACGTCGAAGCTGGAACTGGTGACATTGTTCTGGATGGCGTTACCTGCCAGCGCGCCGGCAGCGGCACCGGCGACGGCCGAAACATTCTTGTTGCCCGTGCTGCCGCCGGTTTCCTTGGAAATCTGGCGGCCGGCCACCGCGCCCACGATGCCGCCCAGCACGGCGCCAGTGCCGGTCGGCGCGGTGCGGGTCGGGCCGACTTCGTCGATCCGGGTCACGATGCCGCAATCCACGCAACGCTGCGTCTGCGAGTAGCCCTGGTCATAACCGCGGTCGCCGCGATAGCTGCCGTACTGGGGCTGTGAGGTGGCGCAGCCAACCAGGGTCGCGGTTGCAGCCAGGCCAATGACGAGCAGTCGGGTTTTCATGAGATCTCTCCGGGGTGGTTCGAAAAGGCGGCCGGGGCCGCGGCGACGCCATCCTGTGATGGTCCAGGTGAACGGCCTGCCAACTGCGACACTGCAGGCTTAACGAAACCCGAGCGTCGTATTCATCCAACCTCAGCGAAAGTCGCGATGGCAGGCCTCGCAGGCATCGGAGATGCGGGTGTGGAGTTGGCCCAGTTGACTGCAATCGGTCAGCGTTACGCCCTGGGCCTGATCCAGCGCGGCACGCAATGCCTGTGCGTGCTCGCCGAAGCGGCGGTCCTCGCCAATCGCAGGGAAGGCCGGCTCGACTTCGTCGGCCAGCAGGCGCAACGATTGCAGCCGTCGCTGTAGCTGCGCCGGCGCGCAGGCGACGCCTTCGCCCGGTCGCAATGCGCGTAATTGGTAGGCCATGATCTGCATCAGGCTGTCGGGCACCGGGTCGCGTCGCGCCTGTAGTGCGTTGGCCACCATGACCGTGGCGACCAGGCCGATCAGCAGGCCCAGCACCAGCATGAAGGCGTAGCGGGCCGCGCGGGATTGGGTGGGAGGCGGGGCGTGCATAAGGTGGCTCCTGGGACGCAACGTTCGTTGCGGCAGCGTGGGCGCGCCCTGGACGGGGCGCGTAAAATAGGCCGATGAAAGCACAATGGCGTGAACGCTTTGCCGGTATCGACCGGCTGTATGGGGTCGGCACCGTCGAGCGCCTGTCGGCGTGCCGCGTGGCGGTGGTCGGCATGGGTGGGGTGGGCTCGTGGGTGGTCGAGGCGCTGGCACGCACCGGGGTGGGGCACATTCGCCTGATCGATGCCGATGACGTGTGCGTGTCCAACACCAACCGGCAGTTGCCGGCGCTGGCTGGTCAGTACGGTCGCAGCAAGGCCCGCGCGATGGCCGAACGCTGCGTGGCGATCAACCCGGACATCGAAGCCGACGCGGTCGAGGCTTTCCTGACCTCGGGCAATATCGAGACCTTGCTGGGTGAGGACTTCGATCTGGTGATCGATGCCTGCGACAGCTTTCGGGTCAAGGTGGAAACCATCGCCTGGTGCCGTCGGCGCAAGTTGCCGCTGCTGACCGTGGGCGCGGCGGGCGGGCGCACCGACCCAACGCTGGTGCGCGTGCGCGATGTCTCGCGCACCGAGCACGATGCGATGCTGGCGCTGATCCGCAAGAAGCTGCGCAGCGAATTCAATTTTCCCAAGAACCCGCAGCGCTACTTTGGCGTGCCCGCGGTGTATTCGCTGGAAAACGTCAAATACCCGCAGGCCGATGGCAGCGTTTGCGGCATCCGTCCGCAGCTCGATGCCGATGCCACGCTCAAGCTGGATTGCGGGGCAGGGCTGGGCGCGGCCACGCATATCACCGGCACCTTTGCATTCGTGGCAGTGGGCAAGGCGCTGGAGATGTTGCTCAAGCCCAAGCCCAAGGCCGCGGCGCCGGCAGCCGAGGCGGTTGCGGCGTCGTGATGTTGCCTGCGCGCTGTCGTGCTGACCGGGCGCTCGCGCTGATGCGCACGCTGCGCTCAGCGCCGTAGGCCGAACAGGTTGCGTGCGTTGGCCGACGTGAGCGCGGCAATGTGCGCAGGGTCTTGCGCGCGGAGCTGGGCGATGCAGTCCAATACCGTGCGCAGATACGCCGGCTCGTTGCGTTGGCCGCGGTTGCCGGCGTCGGGCTGATCCGGCGCGTCGGTTTCCAGCAGCAGGTGCTGCAGCGGCATGCTGGCGACCAGCCTTCGCAAGCGATTGGCACGCGGGTAGGTCACCGGGCCGCCCAGACCGATCATGAAATCCAGTTTCCACAACTGCTGCGCCTGCTCGGGGCTGCCGGCAAAGCTGTGCACCACGCCGCGCAGGCCACCTATCGCCTTGATGCGGGCGATGACTTCTTCGGTGGCGCGGCGGGCATGCACGATCAGCGGCAGGTCGAAGCGCTTGGCCAACTGCAGCTGAGCATCGAAATAGGCGCGCTGCGCCTGCGCATCCAATCCGTCGACGAAAAAGTCCAGGCCGCATTCGCCGATCGCGCAGGGCCGCTCGCGTTCGATCCACTCGGCCAGCAGCTCCAGGTGTTCGGGGCGGTGCTGGTCCAGAAACAGTGGGTGCAGGCCATAAGCGGGGTAGAGACCAGGCGCCTGATCGCAGACCGCACGCAGGCCCGGCCAGCTGGCAGCAGTGATCGCCGGTACCACTTGCTGCATGACGCCCGCGGCGCGCGCGCGCGCGATCACCGCCGCGCGGTCGTGGTCGAATTCGCCTGCATCCAGATGGCAATGGCTGTCGATCAACTGCATCAGTCGCGGCGCGCCGGTGCCGGCATTGGCGACTTGCGGGTTTTCCAGTTGGCCAGCAGCAGCGTGGTCAGGCCGAACAGCACTTCGTCCAGGAACGGGATCGGGTCCGGCGCCACCACGTCGATCAGAAACAGGGCGGCAGCCAGCTTGAACAAGGTGGGATAGCGCAGCGTGCTGGCCCAGTCCAGCGCGCGTGCGGTCAAGGGATTTCGCATGCGAATGCTCCGGCTGTTAGAGATGCATGAAGTAACCGCTAGCTGAACTTAACCGTCGTGTTCATGAGCGAGCGCCTTTTCGTTCAGGGTTCCCATGCTGGAATCACGGCCGTCAACAACGCGGTGCGTCCGCAGGGAGCTGGTTATGAAGAGCAATACGACAACTATACTGGTCGCTGCTGGTGCCTTGCTGGTCGGAGGCGTCGCCACTGCCGCCTTCATGAATAACCGCCCATCGTCCGGCGATTTTGTCGCCAACGGCCAGCCGGCGCCGCGCGGCCTGGAATATGCCGATGTGGTCAAGGTTGCTCCCATCACCCAGCGCGAGCCGCAGTACGCGCAGGTGATCAATAGCAACGCCATTCGCGAAACCACCACCAGTACCTCGCCACGTGAGGTGTGCCGCGATGTCGTGGTGCAGGAGCGTCTGCCCGAGCGCGACGGTAACGTCGGCGGCACCGTGGCCGGTGCGGTCATCGGCGGCCTGATCGGCAATCAGGTCGGTGGCGGCAACGGCCGCAAGCTGGCGACTGCCGCAGGCGCGGTGGGTGGCGGCTTCATCGGTAACCGCATCGACCGCAACCACGTCGGTGGCCGGGTCGTCGATCGCACCGAGCGTCAATGCCATACCGAAAATGCCAACTCGCAGTCCTCGCGCGTGGTGGGCTACGACGTGACCTATCGCAATGCCGACGGCACCACCGGCACCATGCGCATGGACAGCAAGCCGGGCGAACGCATCTCGCTGGGCGACGCCGACAACGTGGTGGCCTATGACGTCACCTACCGCTACGACGGGTTTGAAAAGACCGTGCGCATGAACGACAAGCCCACCAGCGACCGGCTGCCGGTGGTCGATGGCCAACTGGTGACCCAGATGGCATCGACGGCGGGCGATTCCAACGTGCGCCAGGACGGTTTGAGCACCCGGCAGTAACGTGTAAGCCGCCGCGCCGCGCAGTCAGCGCAGCAGTGAGAAAAGAGCCGGCAATGCCGGCTCTTTTCGTTTGCGCCATTGCCGCACGGGTGCACTGCCATGTTCGGCCGGCAACTGGCAGATAATCGAGCTTTCAGCTTGCGATGGAAGCCAACATGCCGGTGCGCCCCGATGACCTGTTCGATGTACGCGCGCTGCTCACCGACGAAGAGCGGGCGGTGCAGGACGCTGTCGCGCGCTTTACCGACACGCGGGTAGTGCCGGCCATCGGCGATGCCTTCGATGCCGGACGCTTTCCGCGCGAGTGGATCCCGGAACTGGCGGAACTGGGGTTGCTGGGTGCCAGCTTGCCGCCGCGCGACGGCGGTGCGGGCCTGGGCGCGGTGTGCTACGGACTGATCTGCCAGGAACTGGAGCGCGGCGACAGCGGCCTGCGCAGCTTCGTCAGCGTGCAATCGTCGTTGTGCATGTACCCCATCCACGCCTACGGCAGCGACGAACAGCGGCAGCGCTGGCTGCCGGAAATGGCCGCCGGCCGGGTCATCGGTTGTTTCGGCCTCAGTGAGGCGCAGGGCGGGTCGGACCCGGCTGCGATGACCACCCGCGCGGTGCGCGAGGGCGATGGCTGGCGCTTGAATGGCGCCAAGCTGTGGATCACCAACGGCAGCATCGCGGGGCTGGCAATCATCTGGGCGCATACCGACGATGGCGTGCGCGGCTTTCTGGTCGAAACCGACAGCGCCGGTTTCAGCGCGCACGACATCAGCCACAAGATGAGCCTGCGTGCGTCGGTCACCTCGGGCCTGTTCCTGGACAATGTGTTCGTGCCCGAGCAGATGCGGTTGCCGCGGGCGGCCGGTTTGAAGGCGCCACTGAGTTGCCTCAACCAGGCACGCTACGGCATTGCCTGGGGGGCGATCGGGGCGGCGGTGGCCTGCCTGCGCGAGGCGCTGGCCTATGCCGGCGAGCGCATCCTGTTCGGCCGGCCGCTGGCCGCCACGCAAAGCGCGCAGATCAAACTGGCCGACATGGCGCGGCGGATTTCCACCGCCCAGCTGCTCGCCTTGCAGCTCGGGCGCTTGAAGGACGCCGGGACGCTGCAGCCGGAGCAGATCTCGCTGGCAAAATGGAATAATTGCCGCATGGCGCTGGATGTGGCGCGCGAATGCCGCGACCTGCTGGGCGCGGCCGGCATCACCACCGAGCATGTGGCGATCCGGCATGCGCTGAACCTGGAATCGGTGATCACCTACGAAGGCACCGAAACCGTGCATCAGCTGGTGGTGGGCCGTGCGCTGACAGGACTCAATGCGTTTTGACGAGGAGTGGGGCTTGATCAGCAGGGATGTGATGCGACGCCTGTGCGGCGTCTTCTGCACGATGTGGTTGTTGGCCGGCGCCGGGATCGTGCCAGCACGGGCCAATGAGGCGCCACGTATGGCGCCGACGCCGGGCTGGGTGGTGGCCGACGCCGTTCCCGATAGCGTGCCTGGCGCTGCCGGGCTGCGCTATGAACTGGTGTCCGACCAGATCGATCTGACCGGCCGCGTGCCGCAGGCTTACCGCCGGCTCAGCTACACCGTGCAACGGGCCAAAAGCCTGGAGGAAGCCGGGCAGATTTCCATCGACTACCAGCCGCAGTACCAGCAGCTGGAACTCAACAGCCTGGAGGTCTGGCGCGCCGGCAAGCGTATCGATATGCGCACGCAGGCGCACTACGCCAGATTGCGGCGCGAAAGCGGGCTGGAGAACGGCCTGATCGATGGTGCGCTGACGCTGTCGATCACCTTGCCGGATCTGCGCGTGGGCGATCGCGTTGACTATGGCGTGACCATCAGTGGCAGCAATCCGGTGTTCGGCAAGGGCTATTACGACGTGTTCGAAGCGCGCTACGGCGTGCCGCTGGGCGAGCGCCGGGTACGTGTGCGCTATCGGGCCGACATGCCGCTGCAGTGGCGCATCAGCGCGCCGGGGTTTGGCCGGAACGTGCGCACGCTCGATGGGGTGACGCAACTGGATATCGGGGCCAGCAATATCGCCGCGGTGCAGGAAGAAAAAGACGCGCCGGACGATGTGGACCCGTATGGCGTGATCGAAGTGTCCACCGCCGGCAGTTGGGATGAGGTGGCGGCCTGGGCGGCGCAGCTGTATCCGCGTGCATTCAACCAGACGCAGGTAGCCGCCAAGATGGCGCAGAGCCTGGGGTTGCGCAGCGACGACCCGCAGGGCGCGTTGTTGCGCGCCGTGGCGTTCGTGCAGGGCGAAATCCGTTACGTCGGCCTGGACATGGGCGAAAACTCGCACGCCCCGCACGCGCCCGAAGTAACGCTGCGCAACCGCTACGGCGACTGCAAGGACAAGGCGACGCTGCTGATCGCACTCTTGCAGCTGGCCGGCATCCGCGCCGAGCCGGTGCTGGTCAACAGCGACAATGGGCATGGGCTGGAGAAGCGGTTGCCCAGTCCGTACGCCTTCGATCATGTGGTGGTGCGGGCGCATCTGCCGCAGGGCGAGGTGTGGGTGGATGCCACGCGCGATCGCGAAGAGGGCCCGTTGGCCCAGCGGCGGCCACTGCCGTTCGTGCGCGGATTGCCCGTGATTGCAGGGCAGGACACGTTGGTTGAAGTGCCTGCGCCGATGCCTGCGTTGCCGCAGATCGAAGTGAACGAAGAAATCTCCATTTCGCTGCGCAAGCCGCAGCGCTGGGCAAGCTTCACGGTGGACACCATCTATCGCCAGGGCCGCGGCGAGCGTGTCGCCAGCAGCTTCGACGACGATGGTGCGCAGACGGTGGGCGAGCACTATCTGGAATTCATGCAGCAGTACTACACCGCGCTGACCCAGGTGAGCGTGCCAAGCATCGACGCTGCCGACCCGCTGAATGTGCGCACGCACGAAGCCTACCGGCTGGAGTGGCCAGCGAAGGAGGGCGATGAGCTGGGTTTCCCGTTGTTCCAGCTTGGCGAATGGATGGATGCGTTACCGAAAGAGCCGCGCAAGAGCCCGCTGGCACTGCGCGGACCGCGGCTGGCGCGGCAGACCGTGCGCGTGCACAGCGACCCGGCGACCAAGGTGGAGGCAGATACCCAAGTGGTCGCCAATCCGTGGTTCCGCTTTTCGCGCAGCATCGCGATGCGCGAGGGAAAGCTGGTCATCGTGGGCGAGTGGCAGCGCTTCACCGACCGTATTCCGGCCAATGGCGTGGCGCGCGCGGCTGCCGACATGGAACGCGCGCGCGACCTGCTGTACTTCAATCACGATCTCCGGCCGCAGCGGCGCACGCAGCCTCCCGACTGGCGTGCGCTCGGCTACCCGCTGGCCGGCTTGGTGGCCCTGGTGTCGTTGCTGGTGGCGTGCTTTTTCTGGTGGCGCGGCGGTGGCCTGGGCGGAATCATGTTCGATCCACATGCCACCGTGGCCCGGATGCCGCAGCATGCTCGGTTGCGCTGGAGCGCCTGGGCGGTGTTTGCGGCGACCACGCTGCTGTCGGCGTGGGTGTGGCTGCACGCGCTGCCGCTATGGGCCAAGGCCGGTGGGGTCATTGTTGTGGTTGCAATCGCCTTGCTGGGATGCGTGCTGCTCACGCAGATCCTGCGGTGGATGGGCAGCGGCGCCCAGCTTGGGCAGGTGTTGCCGGCGATGGCCGGCTGCGCCTTGCCGTGGCTGGTATGCCTGCTGGCGGCCGTGGTCGCGCTCAAGGGCCAGGTTGCATTGCTGCGCACCGGCGCGACCGATCCGGCCGGCATGGCGCAACTGGCGACATGCATCTTGCTGCTGATGCTGGGGGCGCTGTGGTGGTCGGTCTGCTCGGTGCAGGCCGTTGCCGCCGCTGCCGGCTGTGCGCGCACGCGTGCGTTCGGCGCCTGGGCGCTGACGGTGGCGGCACTGGGCATCCTGATCGCGGTGTTGAGTGTGCCGGTGGCGGTGGTGGCCTTGGCCTGACGCAGGTCGGCGCGGCAGTGCACGCAACCCTGGCATCGGTGCGCCGCTGCTGCGTGCAGGGCTTTGCAAAGGCACGCGGGGCTGTGACACTGCCAGCCCCCTCGTTGCTGCCGCGGAGCCAGCCAGATGTCGAGCGTGCGTCCCCCGTTGACCGTCCATGGCATGTCCAGTTCCGGCAATTGCTACAAGGTGCGCCTGCTGCTGGAACAGTTGGGCAGCCGCTATCACTGGGTCGAGGTGGACAGCGTGGCCGGGCAGACCCGCACGCCCGAATATCTGGCCAAGAACCCCAACGGCAAGGTGCCGATGGTCGAGCGCGACGATGGCCGCGTGTTGACCGAATCCAACGCGATCCTGTTCTGGCTGGCCGAAGGCACGCCGTATCTGCCCACCGATGCGTGGCAGCGCGCGCAGGCATTGAGCTGGATGTTCTTCGAGCAATACAGCCATGAGCCATATGTGGCAGTGGCGCGGTTCATCAGCCTGTGGACGCCGCGCGATGCCGCACGCCGCGCCGAGTTGCCGCAGCTGCGCGCGCGGGGCGAGCAGGCGCTGGCGGTGATGGAGCAGCATCTGCAGCAGCACACCTGGTTCACCGGCAGCGACTACGGCATCGCCGATATCGCACTGTTTGCCTACACCCATTGCGCCGAAGACGGCGGTTTCGATCTGGAGCGCTTGCCCGCGATTGGTGCGTGGATACAACGCGTGCAGGGCTTACCGCGTTTCGTGCCGATGCCGGCAGCTGCATCGGTGGCGGCATGAGCTGTCTGCGCGATCTGCACGTGGCTGATGGCCATACCGCTGCGTGCCGGGCAGACGCTTGTCTCTGCTCTCTTGCATCGCCATCGCCATCGTCATCGTCATCGCCATTCGCCGTGCGCCTGCTTGCGCGGATCCAAGGCGTCACGCGTGCCTGCGCCGCCCGTTTACCCGTGGCCGGCCGGCAGGAGCGCTGACGATGTGCGGATTGGCAGGAATGTTGCTGGCCTCGCCGCGCCTGCATGGCGAACAGCTCGATGCGCTGGTGCGGCCGATGGGGGCCGCCTTGCGCCACCGCGGCCCCGACGATGCCGGCACCTGGTGCGATGCACAGGCCGGCGTAGCGCTGGCGCATCAGCGCTTGAGCATTCTGGACCTGTCGCCGCTCGGCCATCAGCCGATGCGCTCGGCAGACGGCCGCTACGTGCTGGCCTACAACGGCGAGGTCTATAACTTCGCGCAGTTGCGCGCAGCGCTGTCCGCGCTTGGGCATCGCTTCCGCGGCCACTCCGATACCGAAGTGCTGCTGGCGGCCGTGGTGGAGTGGGGCCTGGACGAGACATTGACCCGCTGCAACGGCATGTTCGCCATTGCGTTGTGGGACGAGCGCGACAACTGCCTGTTCCTGGCCCGCGACCGCGTCGGCAAGAAGCCGCTGTACTACGGATGGGCTGGCGACACGCTGGTATTCGGTTCCGAACTCAAGGCCTTGTGGCAGCATCCGGATTTCGACAACGGCGTGGATCGCGATGCGCTCACGCTGCTGCTGCGGCTGGGCTATATCCCGGCGCCGGCCTGCATCCACGAGCACACCTTCAAGCTGATGCCCGGCCGCGTGCTGCGCATGGATGCACAAGCCGTTGCAGCCGGCGCGGCCGCGCATCGTCCCGATCAGGCGCAGCAACCGTTCTGGAACGCCCGCGAGGCGATGCAGCGCGCGCTGGCGACGCCGTTCACCGGTACCGACGCGCAGGCCGAAGAGCAGTTGGATAGCGTGCTGCGCGATGCGGTGGCTTTGCGCATGGTGGCCGATGTGCCGGTAGGCGTGTTTCTCTCCGGCGGCACCGACTCGTCCATCATCACTGCGATGATGCAGGCACAAAGCGCGCAGCCGGTGCACACCTTCAGCATCGGCTTCGAAGGCTCGCATCACGACGAAGCGCCGCTGGCGCGCGAAGTGGCCACGCATCTGCGCACCGACCACACCGAACTGTATGTCAGCGGCGCCGATGCGCTGGCGGTGGTGCCGGGCCTGCCGGACATGTTCGACGAACCCTTCGCCGATGCCTCGCAAGTGCCGACGGCGTTGGTCGCACGGCTGGCGCGCGGCGGGGTCACGGTGGCGCTGTCCGGCGATGGTGGCGACGAATTGTTCTTCGGCTATGGCCGGTATCAGCGCGCACTGCGCAATTGGCGCATGCATGGCCTGGTGCCGGGCCCGCTGCGTCGCCTGATGGCGGTGGCAGCGCGTCGCAATGGCGAATCTTCGCGCACCGGCGGCCTGGCCGCGCTGGTGGCCGAGGCCGGTGCACGTGGCATCGGCGACATCTACCGCAACCGCATTTCGCGCTGGCGCGATCCGGCCGCGGTGGTGCTGGGCGCCACCGAACCCGACAGTTTCTACAGCCTGGCCGACCCGCTGCATGGGTCCGGCACCCCGGCCGATGCGATGATGCTGGCCGATTTTGCCGCCTACCTGCCGGACGATCTGCTGTGCAAGGTGGACCGCACCACCATGGCGGTGGGGCTGGAAGCGCGCGCGCCGCTGCTGGACTGGCGCGTGGCCGAATTCGCCTGGTCGCTGCCGCTGTCGCTGAAATATCGCGATGGAGTGAGCAAGTATCTGCTCAAGCGCGTGCTGTGCCGCTACCTGCCGGACGCAATGGTGTACCGCGGCAAGCGCGGCTTCGGCGCCCCGGTCAGCGCATGGCTGCGTGGCGACCTGCACGGCTGGGCGGACGATCTGCTGGCGCACGGCGCCCTGCAGCGCGAAGGCGTGTTCGCCGCCGACAGCGTGGCCCGCCTGTGGCGCGACTTCAACGGTGGCGAGCGCAAATGGCATACGCATCTATGGACGGTGCTGATGTTCCAGGCATGGCAGGCACACTGGCGCGAACAGCGTGCGGCCGTGGTGCGCTGACACCTGTAGGTTGTGGTCTGCACACGGGCCGGCGTGGGCGAAATCCCCTCTGGACGGTGCCGCGCTCGCGTGCACGCACCGCCGCTTGCGCTACAGACGCCGGCGGCGTTTCACCGGCCCTGAGCATCCGGCTGGGTAGGGTGGGGCCCTGTTTCCACGGAGCATTCCCCATGAGCAAGCTCACCATTGCCGTGCTGGTCGGCAGCCTGCGCGCCGAGTCGTATAACCGCCAGCTGGCACGCGCGCTGGAGCACCTGGCCGGCGACAAGGCCGTGTTCGAGTACCTGGAGATCGGCGATATCCCGCTCTACAACCAGGACCGCGACGGCGATTATCCCGCCGAAGGCACGCGGCTGAAGCAGCAGATCCGCGCTGCCGATGCGGTGCTGTTTGTCACCCCCGAATACAACCGCTCCATTCCCGGCGTGCTCAAGAACGCCATCGACACCGGCTCGCGTCCCTACGGCGATAGCGCGTTTGCCGGCAAGCCGGCGGCGGTGGTGGGCATCTCGGTCGGCGCGATCGGTACTGCCACCGCGCAGCAGCATTTGCGTAACGTGCTGGCGTATCTGGATATGCAGGTGCTCGGCCAGCCGGAAGTGTTCCTGCAATACAAGGACGGCCTGTTCGGGCCCGACGACCAGATCGCCAACGCCGACAGCCGCAAGTTCCTGCAGGGCTTCATCGACCAGTTCCTGGGCCTGATCGGGCACCTTAAGCGCTGAGTTGACCACAGCGGCGCCGCGCGTCAATGCGGCGCTCCGTTGTGCCTTGGGCGAGGGCGGAAACCCAAGCGGCGCAAGGGTCTCGGCATCTGCGACGGCCGGCGCGTAGCACGTGGATGCACCGGCTATACACCAGTTATCCACAGAGTTGTGCATGGTCGCCGGCCGCGCCGATGACTATGCTTCCTGCCCTCGTCTCCCTGCGTCAGGTTTGTTTGTCCATGTCCGCTCGTCCTGGTTTCCGTTCCAAGCGCAGTCGCGATCGCGACGACGACGATTACGATCGTCCCGAGCCGCGTCTGGACCAGTTGCGGGTACCGCCGCATTCGGTCGAGGCCGAGCAGGCGGTGTTGGGTGGCCTGATGCTGGCGCCGGACGCGTTCGACCGCGTCAACGACCAGCTCACCGAAAACGACTTCTACCGGCGCGACCATCGGCTGATCTACCGCGCGATTCGCGAACTTAACGAGAAGGACCGCCCGTTCGATGCAGTGACCCTGGGCGAATGGTTCGAGTCGCAGGGCAAGCTGGAGCAGGTGGGCGATGGTGCGTACCTGATCGAGCTGGCCAGCACCACACCGTCGGCGGCCAACATCGCCGCGTATGCGGAAATCGTGCGCGACAAGGCAGTGCTGCGGCAGTTGATCGAAGTGGGCACCACCATCGTCAACGACGGCTTTCAGCCGGAAGGGCGCGACAGCGTCGAGTTGCTGTCCTCGGCCGAGAAGGCCGTGTTCAAGATCGCCGAGGCAGGCGCGCGTGGGCGCACCGACTTCGTGGCCATGCCCGGGGCATTGAAGGATGCCTTCGAAGAGCTGCGCAACCGCTTCGAAAACGGCGGCAACATCACTGGCCTGCCGACCGGCTACACCGATTTCGATGCGATGACCGCCGGCCTGCAGCCGACCGACCTGATCATCCTGGCGGCGCGTCCGGCGATGGGCAAGACCACCTTTGCGCTGAACATTGCCGAATACGCCGCGATCAAGTCCAAGAAGGGCGTGGCGGTGTTTTCGATGGAAATGTCGGCCTCGCAGTTGGCCATGCGCCTGATTTCCTCCAATGGCCGCATCAATGCGCAGCGCCTGCGTACCGGTGCGCTGGAAGACGAGGACTGGGCGCGCGTGACCGGCGCGATCAAGATGCTCAAGGAAACCAAGATCTTCATCGACGACACCCCGGGCGTGTCGCCGGAAGTGCTGCGTTCCAAGTGCCGCCGGCTCAAGCGCGAACACGACCTGGGCCTGATCGTCATCGACTACCTGCAGCTGATGTCGGTGCCGGGCAACAGCGAAAACCGCGCGACCGAAATTTCGGAAATCTCGCGCTCGCTGAAAGGCCTGGCCAAGGAGCTCAACGTGCCGGTGATTGCGTTGTCGCAGCTCAACCGCTCGTTGGAAACGCGCACCGACAAGCGCCCGGTGATGGCGGACTTGCGCGAGTCGGGCGCTATCGAGCAGGACGCGGACATGATCGTCTTCATCTACCGCGACGATTACTACAACAAGGAAAATTCGCCGGACAAGGGCCTGGCCGAAATCATCATCGGCAAGCACCGCGGCGGACCGACCGGCTCGTGCAAGCTGAAGTTCTTCGGCGAGTACACCCGCTTCGACAACCTGGCGCACGACTCGGTGGGCAGTTTCGAGTAAGCGCTGCCGGGGAACGGCCGGGTGGTCATCCACCGCCCGGCATCGCGCCATCGTTGCGCCCGCTGGCTTATGCTGCGCAGCCTCACCGTTTGCTGCCGAGCTCGTATGTCATACGCCATCGTCTGGTTCCGTCGCGATCTGCGTCTGGAAGACAACCCGGCCTTGCGCGCCGCACTCGATGCGGGGCATCACCCGATTCCGTTGTACATCGATGCGCCGCACGAAGAGGGCGAATGGACGCCTGGCGCCGCGTCGCGCACCTGGCGGCATCGTTCGCTTGCAGCGCTGGACGGTGCCCTGCGCGCGCTCGGCAGCGGCCTGGTCATTCGCTCCGGCAACAGCGCGCAGGTGCTCGATGAGGTGATCGCGCAGACCGGTGCGGTGGCGGTGTACTGGAACCGCAAGTACGAGCCGGCCACGCAGCCGCGCGATGCGCAGATCAAGCGCGATTTGCGCGAGCGCGGCATCGAGGTGCAGAGCTGCAATTGCGCATTGCTGTTCGAACCGTGGCAGTTGTCCACGCAGCAGGGCGGCCCCTACAAGGTGTTTACCCCGTTCTGGCGCAACGCGCTGACGCAGCTGCAATTGCCCGCCGCGATAGGTGCGCCGCGCAGTCTGCCGCCGCTGCCTGCGAGCTTGAAGACCGATGCGCTCGACACGCTGCAGTTGGTACCAGGCTTGCAGTGGGACCAGGGCTTCTGGGAGCACTGGCAGCCCGGCGAAGCCGGCGCGCACGAAATGCTGGAGATCTTTATCGACGGCGCGTTGTCGGGATATCGCGAAAACCGCGATCGCCCCGATCGCGTCGGCACCTCGCAACTGTCGCCGCATCTGCACTTCGGCGAGATTGCGCCGTGGCGGATTGCCAGTACCCTGGAGGCGCATCGCACTGCGCGCAATGGCGCGGAAATCGATGGCTATATCCGGCAGCTGGGCTGGCGCGACTTTGCGTATCACCTGCTGCATCACTTCCCGGACACCACCAACCAGAATCTCAACCCGCGCTTTGCAGGATTCGATTGGGCAACGGTCGATCCGGTTGCATTGCAGGCCTGGCAACGCGGCCGCACCGGCATTCCGATCGTCGATGCCGGCATGCGTCAGCTCTGGCATACCGGCTGGATGCACAACCGCGTGCGCATGATCGTCGCCAGTTTTTTGTGCAAGCATCTGCGTATCCACTGGATCGAAGGCGCGCGCTGGTTCTGGGACACGCTGGTCGATGCGGACCTGGCCAACAACACGCTGGGCTGGCAGTGGGTGGCCGGTACCGGCGCCGATGCGGCGCCCTATTTCCGCGTGTTCAATCCGGTGACGCAGGCAGAAAAATTCGACCCGCATGCGGCATACATCACGCGCTGGGTGCCCGAGCTGGGCAAGCTCGCGGTGAAGGAACGCTTCGCGCCATGGTTGCATCCATTGGCGCTGGCTCGCTTTGCACCGGAGTATCCGCGCAATCCGATCATTGGCTTGGCCGAGGGCCGCGATGCGGCGTTGGCCGCGTATGCGAAATCGCGCGCCTAGTCGCTGCTGATCGATGCGCGTGTGCCTGTTTCTGGACGGTGCTCGCAACGCTGTAGGATGAGCGAAACAGGGCATGGAATGCGCGCTGTGTACTGGCGTGCGCTGGCTCATGTGGCGGCGCACGTGTACGCGTCATCGCCGAAAACGTTTTCCTGAATGGCACACCCGTTACACGTGGGTTGCGGCAGTTTTCATCATGCGCCAGTCGCGTGGGCCTGTTTATCCTCGCGCACACGATTGAGCGCCGGATGGTCCGGCCATAGGAGAGCACCATGTCCCCAGCAGCCACCAAGAGTCTTGCCGTTGCATTGGCCAGCGTCATTGCGCTGTCCGCGTGTGCCACCGGCGGCTCGTATGTGCAGCGCGACCAATACGGCGAGCAGACGCAACAGCAGAATCGGACCGGCCGCAATGCGCTGATCGGTACCGCCATTGGTGTGGCTGCAGGCCTGCTCACCGGCGACAGCGCCACCGAGCGTCGTCAGCACGCAATGGTCGGCGCTGGCATCGGTGCACTGAGCGGCGCAGCAATTGGCCAGTACCAGGACCGCCAGGAGCGCGCGCTGCGTGAGCGCACCGCCAACACCGGTATCGAAGTACAACGCCAGGGCGACAACATCAGCCTGAACCTGCCCGACGGCATCACCTTCGACTTCGGCAAGTCGGCATTGAAGCCGCAGTTCTACACCGCGCTCAACGGCGTGGCCTCCACCCTGCGCGAGTACAACCAGACCATGGTGGAAGTGGTGGGGCATACCGATAGCGTCGGTAGCGATGCGGTGAATCAGCGCCTGTCCGAAGAGCGCGCCAGCGCGGTAGCGCAATACCTGACCGCGCAAGGTGTGCAGCGCGAGCGCATGGAAACCATGGGCGCCGGCAAGCGTTATCCGATTGCCGACAATACCACCGATGCCGGCCGCGCCAAGAACCGTCGCGTCGAAATCCGCCTGATTCCGTTGCGTGCCGAAGGCGCGGCCAGCAACACCGGCATGCGTTGAGGAGATGCAGTGAATCGTGGCGGGTCGGATGACTCACCTGCGATGTGCTGATGTACGCAACACAGGCCGCGAAAGCGGCCTGTTTTTTTGCTGCATGGTGGATCAAGAGCAGCGAACCAATCGCTTGGATTTAGAACGGCTGGTCTGCACGGCTTTGAGGTCTCGATCTTTCTCACGTCATCGGCGCGAATGTGTCGGCGTAACTGTGGAACTTCAAAGCGCGGATCTGGGTGTTATTGCAGGGCCCTTGCCCCCCACCATCGCGGGACATGCTGCAAGTAGGTCCATGTTAGCTCCGTGGCGGCATCCATGCCGCCAAGGGTCCCGCGACGGTGAGCGGGCAAGGGTCAGTCGAGTTGGTCGCTGTATTTGTGCAAGCGCTAGATGCGTTCGCTAGCGATTCAAGGAGGCGTGGCTAGCTCGCAATGCTCAGGCGAGAAGGTATCTCCACCCCTTTCCTACGATGGGCCGCTTTCCGCGCGACCGACCAACGTGCTGGTGCGGTGTTCTCGCCGGTTGCGGGAACGACGGCGGCATGGATGCCGCCATCGAGCCCCCATGGATGGGTTGACGGCGTGTCCCGCGAGCGGCGAGGGCACCGCGCGCGACCGAGTCGGCTTTGCGCTCATCGGGTGATCGCATCCGACGACGCCACGACGGACGTCTCGATCTTTTCCAACTCACCGCTGACGGCAATGAGATCATTTGCAAAGCGACCGAGCTATCGTCGGCTGTACGCGTGTGGTGACAGAGATGCATTCACTGGGTTGCATCGATGAACTTATGGACTGCGCCAGACGGCAACCACCGCCGGCGCAGTCGATCCGGCACTACGCCGTGACGTTTTCCAAGATTCGCTTGCCTTCGGCACGCAACTCCGCGTCTGCGCCCACTTCGACTTTCGCATCGTTGTCGGCCTTTTGTGCGGCCAGGCGGGCAGGGCACTGCGCCATCATGTAATCCGCATCGAAATTCATGCGCGTCACCAAAAAGTCCACGAACGCCCGCACTTTCGGCGACACCAATCGGCCGCCGGCGAACACCGCGTTGAAGTCCACCTCAGGCCCGGTCCAACCGGCCAGTACGCGACGCACCAGGCCCGATTGCACGAACGGTTTGGCCATCACATCGCCAGTCAGCAACAGGCCTTCGCCGCACAACACCGCACCGTTGAGCGCGGCCGGATCGTTGGCCACCATCAGCGGATTGACCGGGAAATCGCGTACATCGCTGCCGTCGCTGAGCGACCAGAAAAAGCGGTTGTTGTGCACGTTGCGGTTCTTGCGCAAGGCGAGCGTGCGATGGAATTGCAATTCGTCCGGATGCAGCGGCTCGCCATAGCGCTCGATGTAGGAGGGGCTGGCGAACACCTGGGTGCGCAAGCTGCCGAGCTTGCGCGCCACCAGATTGGAGTCGGGCAGCGCGCCAACGCGCAATGCCAGATCGGCTTCACCGCCGATCAGGTCCAGCTTCTCGTTGCCCAGATGCATGTCCAGCTGGATTTCCGGGTATTGCGCGTGGAATTCGCCCAGCAACGGCGCGATCCAGGTAATGCCCAGCGAATACGGCACGGTAAAACGCAGCCAGCCACGCGGGCCCGATTGCAGCTGTCCCACCGCGCTTTCGGCTTCTTCCAGTTCGCGCGCGATGCGCTGGCAATGTTCGTGGTACACCGAGCCGGCTTCGGTCAGGCCGATGCGGCGGGTAGTTCGATGCAATAGGCGCGCACCCAACCGGGTTTCCAGTTCCTGCACCTTGCGGCTGACGGTGGTCTTGGGCAGGCCAAGCGCATTGGCGGCGGCGATGAAGCTACCTTGTTCGACCACCTTGACGAAGATCAAGGTGTCGTTGAGATCGTGAGTCATGGGATGCCTTCCGGGGGTCAGGAGGGATTAGACCGCTTGCGGGACGATTATTCCCCTAAATCCGGACTAATCAAGTGCTGCTTTGAAGCCTAACTTATGCGGCATCCCCTCCATGCAGGAGCACGGCCATGTGGTTGTGCAACGTTTTCGGCGTGTCTTCCAGTCAGCGCAGTGCAATCGAAAGCGCCTTCGATCCGGTCGTTTCCACGGAAAAACGGTCGTACGACAGTGCCTTGCGCGAATTCTCCAGCTCGCCACGGCGGCAGGCTGGCGGCGCGCCTGCGCAGCGGACTGGACTGCAGGCGCGCTGGGCGCGCCGTGGAATTATCCCGATCTCGGGAGCGAAAATCCCATGAGCGGGATGGTTCAATCCGAGACGGCCGTCATTGGCGGCGCGGGCAACGTGGGCATGGGCATCGTCTCTGCATTGCTGGACGCCGGTATGCCAACGGTGGTGATTGGGCGCGACGCCGCCAAGCTGGATGCACTGCGTGCGCAGCACGGTCATTCCCCGCTGCTGGACATCGTGCAGGGATCGGTGGCCGACGATGCATCTGCGCAGCGCCTGGCCACCGAACTGGCCCAGCGGCAACGACCGCTGGGCGCGGTGATCGCCAGCCTGGGCAGCCCGCCCAAGGCTGGGCGGCTGGTGGATCGGCCGGTGGCCGCCCTGCGTCGTCGCCTGGAGCGCGACGTGCTGCCGCATCTGGCTGCCGCCCGTCACCTGCTGCCGCTGCTGGCCGAGGCCGACGGCGGCGGCCGCTATCTGCTGCTTGGTAGTCCGTGCGCGCTGCGCGCCTGGTCGGCGCATGGCGATCGTTCTGTTGCGGCCTCAGCCACCCGCATGCTTGCCCAGGTGTTGCACGAGGAAGCCAAGCCGTTGGGCGTCCGCGTGCAGTTGCTCTCGGTCGAGCAGCCGGTCTGCACGCCCGGCCGCGCCAAGGACGCCTGTCCGGAATGGATCCGCGCCGTGGACGTCGGCCGCGCCGCTGTTTCCCTGATTGCCGGGCCTGGCCAACCCGGACAAGCCATCGTGACCGTGAGTCGTCGCCCGCCGGCCGCACCGTCGGCCAGCCGGCTGGCCGGTCTGCAATTTCCCATCCCCACCCGAGAGATTTCCCCATGACCACGAACGCCACCCCGTTCCGTTTTCCCTTGCGTACCGTGTTGGCGGGCGCCGTGCTTGCGGTCGTGCTCGCCGGCTGCGGCAGCAAAGCCGCCGAGACCGGCGCACCGCCGCCGCCCAGCGTCAGCGTCGCGCCGGTGTTGATGAAGCAGATCAGCCAATGGGACGAATTCAGCGGCCGCATCGAGCCGGTGGAAAGCGTGGAACTGCGTCCGCGCGTGTCCGGCTATATCGACAAGGTCAACTACACCGAAGGTGCAGAGGTGAAGAAGGGCGATGTGCTCTTCACCATCGATGAGCGCAGCTACCGCGCCGAGTTCGCGCGTGCCAACGCGTCGCTGGTGCGTGCCCGCACCCAGGCCACGCTGGCACGTAGCGAAGCCACGCGTGCACGCAAATTGTCCGAGCAGCAGGCCATCTCCACCGAAACCTGGGAGCAGCGCCGCGCCGCCGCCGATCAGGCCGATGCCGACCTGCAGGCCGCCCAGGCCGCGGTGGACACCGCCAGGCTCAACCTGGATTGGACGCGCGTGCGCGCTCCCATCGATGGCCGCGCCGGGCGTGCGATGGTCACCGCCGGCAACCTGGTCACGGCCGGCGACAGCGCCAGCGTGCTGACCACCCTGGTGTCGCTGGACAAGGTATTCGTCTACTTCGATGCCGACGAAGGCACCTTCCTGCGCTATTCGCAGATGGCCCGCAACGGCGAGCGCCCGGACGAACGTGGCGGCGAGTTGCCGGTGCGGATCGGGCTGGTCGGCGAGCAGGGCTTCCCGCACACCGGTCGCGTGGATTTCCTGGACAACCAGGTGACCCGCAGCACTGGCACCATCCGCGTCCGCGCGGTACTGGACAACGCGCAACGGCAATTCACGCCGGGGTTGTATGCGCACGTGCAGTTGCTGGGCAGCGGCCAGTTCAAGGCCATGCTGGTCGACGAAAAGGCCGTGCTCACCGACCAGGACCGCAAGTATGTGTACGTGGTGGACAAGGACGGCAAGGCGCAGCGCCGCGATGTGGAGCTCGGCCGCAGTGCCGATGGTCTGCGCATCGTGCGTAGCGGCCTGGCCGCCGGCGACCGCGTGGTGGTCGATGGCGTGCAGAAGATCTTCATGCCCGGCATGCCGGTGGACGCCAAGACCGTGGCCATGGCGCCGGCGGCGGACAAGCGCACCGCTTCCAACTAGGGATCGCCAACGCGCGTTGCGCGCTGTCGCGCCTGCCTGGCGACAGCGCACCACCTGCAATGGCTGTACTGCTGTATCGCTGCATCACAGCTCATGACTGCCGGCCTCGTCATCAGGCCGGCCCGGGGCCGCTGTGCCGCGCCGCCATCCGGCGGCAACCTCTTTCAGGACCATCCCAATGGACTTTTCCCGTTTTTTCATCGACCGGCCGATCTTTGCCGCGGTGCTGTCGATCATCATCTTCGCGGCCGGCCTGATCGCCATGCCGCTGCTGCCGATCAGCGAATACCCAGAAGTGGTGCCGCCGAGCGTGCAGGTGCGCGCGGTGTATCCGGGCGCCAACCCCAAGGTCATCGCCGAGACCGTTGCCACGCCGCTTGAGGAAGCCATCAACGGCGTGGAAAACATGATGTACATGAAGTCGGTGGCCGGCTCGGACGGCGTGCTGGTGGTCACCGTGACCTTCAAGCCCGGCACCGATCCGGACCAGGCGCAGGTGCAGGTGCAGAACCGCGTCAGCCAGGCGCAGGCGCGTCTGCCCGAGGACGTGCGTCGCCAGGGCGTGACCACACAGAAGCAATCGCCGACGCTGACCATGGTCGTGCATCTGACCTCGCCCAAGGGCAAGTACAACTCGCTGTACCTGAGCAACTACGCCACCTTGAAGGTCAAGGACGAGCTGTCGCGCCTGCCGGGCGTGGGACAGATCCAGATCTTCGGTGCCGGCGACTACGCCATGCGCATCTGGTTGAACCCGGACAAGGTGGCCGCACGCGGGCTCACCGCCAGCGATGTGGTCGCCGCCATCCGCGAGCAGAACGTGCAGGTCTCCGCCGGCCAGCTCGGCGCGGAACCCATGCCCAACAAGAGCGATTTCCTGCTCTCGATCAATGCGCAGGGCCGCCTCACCACCGAAGAAGAGTTCGGCAACATCGTCATCCGCAGCGGCAACAGCGGCGAGATCGTGCGCCTGAGCGACGTGGCGCGCCTGGAGCTGGGCGCCGGCAACTACACCCTGCGGTCGCAGCTGGACAACCAGAACGCGGTGGGCATGGGCGTGTTCCAGTCGCCCGGTGCCAACGCGATCGAATTGTCCGATGCGGTGCGCGCCAAGATGGCCGAACTGGAAAAGCAGTTCCCGCAGGACATGGCATGGTCGGCCGCGTACGACCCAACCGTGTTCGTGCGCGATTCGATCAGCGCGGTGGTGCACACGCTGCTGGAAGCGGTGCTGCTGGTGGTGCTGGTGGTGATCCTGTTCCTGCAGACCTGGCGCGCTTCGATCATTCCGTTGCTGGCGGTGCCGGTGTCGGTGGTCGGTACGTTCGCTGCGTTGTACCTGCTGGGCTTTTCGATCAATACGCTGAGCCTGTTCGGTTTGGTGCTGGCGATCGGCATCGTGGTCGACGATGCGATCGTGGTGGTGGAAAACGTCGAGCGCAACATCGAAGAAGGCCTGAGCCCATTGGCGGCTGCCCATCAGGCCATGCGCGAAGTGTCCGGGCCGATCATCGCCATCGCGCTGGTGCTGTGCGCGGTGTTCGTGCCGATGGCGTTCCTGTCGGGCGTGACCGGCCAGTTCTACAAGCAGTTCGCGGTGACCATCGCCATTTCCACGGTGATTTCGGCGATCAACTCGCTGACCTTGTCGCCGGCGCTGGCGGCAATGCTGCTGAAGTCGCACGACGCGCCCAAGGATGGTCCGTCGCGGTTGATCGACCGTTTGTTCGGCTGGTTGTTCCGCCCGTTCAATCGTTTCTTCAACACCAGCTCGCACAAGTACCAAGGCGCGGTGTCGCGTGCGCTGGGCAAGCGGGGTGCGGTGTTCGTGGTCTACCTGCTGCTGTTGGTCGGTACCGGTTTCATGTTCAAGCTGGTGCCGGGCGGCTTCATTCCGACCCAGGACAAGCTGTATCTGATTGCGGGCACCAAACTGCCGGAAGGATCGTCGCTGGAGCGCACCAATGAGGTGATCCGCCAGATCACCCAGATCGCGCTGCAGACCGACGGTGTGGATCACGCAATCGCGTTCCCGGGCCTGAACCCGCTGCAGTTCACCAATACGCCCAATACCGGCACGGTGTTCCTGACGCTCAAGCCGTTCAGTCAGCGCAGCCGCACCGCCGCGCAGATCAATGCGGAAATCAACGCACGCATCAGCCAGATCCAGCAGGGCTTCGCGTTCGCCTTCATGCCGCCACCGATTCTTGGCTTGGGCCAGGGCTCGGGCTACTCGCTGTACATCCAGGACCGTGCCGGCCTGGGCTATGGCCAGTTGCAGAGTGCGGTGAATGCGATGTCCGGTGCGATCTCGCAAACGCCGGGCATGCAGTTCCCGATCGGTACCTACCAGGCCAACGTGCCGCAGCTCGATGCCAAGGTCGACCGCGACAAGGCCAAGGCGCAGGGCGTGCCGCTGACCAATCTGTTCGATACGCTGCAGACCTATCTGGGTTCGTCCTACATCAACGACTTCAATCGCTTCGGTCGCACCTATCAGGTGATCGCCCAGGCCGATGGACAGTTCCGCGATAGCGTGGAAGACATCGCCAACCTGCGCACGCGCAACGCCAACGGCGACATGGTGCCGATCGGCAGCATGGTCACGCTGGGCCAGACCTACGGCCCGGACCCGGTGATCCGCTACAACGGCTACCCGGCCGCCGACCTCATCGGCGAAGCGGACCCGCGCGTGCTGTCGTCCACCGAGGCCATGCAGAAGCTGTCCAGCATGGCGCCGCAGGTGCTGCCCAACGGCATGAACATCGAGTGGACCGACCTGAGTTATCAGCAGTCCACGCAAGGCAACTCGGCGTTGATCGTGTTCCCGATGGCGGTGTTGCTGGCGTTCCTGGTATTGGCTGCGTTGTACGAAAGCTGGACCCTGCCGCTGGCAGTGATCCTGATCGTGCCGATGACCTTGCTGTCTGCGCTGTTCGGTGTGTGGCTCACCAATGGCGACAACAACGTGTTCGTGCAGGTGGGTCTGGTGGTGTTGATGGGCCTGGCGTGCAAGAACGCGATCCTGATCGTGGAGTTCGCCCGCGAACTGGAAATGCACGGCAAGGGCATTGTCGAAGCCGCACTGGAAGCCTGCCGCCTGCGCCTGCGTCCGATCGTGATGACCTCCATCGCCTTCATCGCCGGCACGGTGCCGCTGGTGTTCGGCCATGGTGCCGGCGCCGAAGTGCGCTCGGTCACCGGCATCACGGTGTTCGCCGGCATGCTGGGTGTGACCTTGTTCGGCCTGTTCCTGACTCCGGTGTTCTACGTGGCGCTGCGCAAGTGGGTGACCCGTCGCGGTCCCGCAACACCGCCCGCGGTTGCGCACGATCACGCGCACGTCAACGCCTAAGCACGCGTCACTTCCCCCCTACATACATTCGAAGGATTTACACATGAGCAACACCAAGATCGCATTGGTCACCGGCGCAACCCGCGGCATCGGCCTGGAGACCGTTCGGCAATTGGCCACCGCCGGCGTGCACACGCTGCTGGCCGGCCGCAAGCGCGACGACGCCGTGGCCGCGGCCCTCAAGTTGCAGGCCGAAGGCCTGCCGGTGGAGGCCATCCAGCTCGACGTCAACGACGACATCAGCATTGCTGCGGCGGTGGGCACGGTGGAGCAGCGCCATGGTCATCTGGACATCCTGATCAACAACGCCGGCATCATGATCGAGGACATGCAGCGCACCCCGTCGCAGCAGAGCCTGGAGGTGTGGAAGCGTACCTTCGACACCAATCTGTTCGCGGTGGTCGAGGTGACCAAGGCCTTCCTGCCGCTGCTGCGTCGTTCGCTGGCCGGGCGTATCGTCAACGTGTCGAGCATCCTCGGTTCGCTGACCTTGCACAGCCAGCCCGGCTCGCCGATCTACGACTTCAAGATTCCTGCTTACGACGCGTCCAAGAGCGCGTTGAACAGCTGGACGGTGCATCTGGCCTACGAATTGCGCGACACAGCCATCAAGGTCAACACGGTGCATCCGGGTTACGTCAAAACCGACATGAACGGTGGCGGCGGCGAAATCGAAGTGGAGCAGGGCGCGCATAGCAGCGTGCAAATGGCGCTATTGGATGCCCACGGTGCCACCGGCAGCTTTACCCATCTGGGAGAGGTGTTGCCATGGTAAGAAACTTCCTGAGCGTGGCACTGGCTGCACTGGTGCTCAGCGGTTGCGCGGTCGGGCCGGATTACCGCCCCGATCCGCCGGCGGCGGTGACGCTGCAAGGCGTGCAAGACCCGGCATACAGCGCGCAGTCGCCGGTGGGCAACTGGTGGTCGCAGTTCGACGACCCGGTGCTGGAGCAATTGGTGCGCGACGCCTTGTTCGCCAACCACGACCTGCGCATCGCGGTGGCGCGCGTCAAGCAGGCGCGCGCGGTGTTCGTCGAGCGCCGCCTGGATCAGGCGCCGCATATCGCCGCGCAAGGCAGCTTCGATCGTCGCGAGCAGCAGCAGGTGATCGCCGGCAATCAGCGCTTTCTGACCGAGCAGACCACGCTCGGTCTGGATGCGGCCTGGGAGCTGGACCTGTTCGGCCGTCAGCGGCGTGCATCGGAGGCCGCGCGTGCCGACCTGGATGCCGAGCAGGCCAACCTGCAGGACGTGCAGGTCACCGTTGCTGCCGAAGTGGCGCGCAATTATTTCGAATTGCGCGGCACCCAGAAGCGCTTGGACGTCTCCAAGCGCACGCTCACCAACCTGCGCGACACCCAGAAGCTGACCCAGACCCGATGGGATCTGGGTGCCGGCAGCGAGCTGGACGTGCAGAGCAGCCTGGCGCGGTTGAAGGCGATCGAGGCGGATATTCCGCTGCTGGAAACCGCCGAGGCGCAATACCGCCACCGTCTGGCTGTGTTGCTGGGCCAGCAACCGGATGCGTTGGATGCCACCTTGGCCGCGCGCGAGATGCCGGCGTTCGCGCGCCCGCTGCCGCTGGGCGATACCGCCGGCTTGCTGCGTCAGCGTCCGGATGTGCGCGGCGCCGAGCGCCGGCTGGCGGCAGCCACCGCGCAAGTGGGCGTGGCCACTGCCGACCTGTTTCCGCGCATCAGCGTGAGCGGATTCGTCGGCTTCCTCACCGGCGACGCAGCCAGGTTGACCGAGGGCAACGCCAAGGCCTGGTCGGTGACCCCGTCGATCAGCTGGGCCGCCTTCGATTTCGGCACCGTGCGTGCGCGCTTGCGTGCCAGCAAGGCGCAGGCCGAAGGTGCGTTGGCCCAGTATCAGCAAACCGTATTGCTGGCGCTGGAAGACACCGAAAACGCGTTGATCGGCTATGGCCGCCAGCAGGCGCGCCTGGCCATCGTGGTGGAGCAGGCCAATGCCGCGCGGCGTGCCGAGCAGCTGGCGCAGATCCGCTACCGCGAGGGCTCGGAAGACTTCCTCACCCTGCTGGATGCGCAGCGCACCCAGCTGGCGGCCGACGATGCGTTGGCGCAGGCCGAAGCGGCGGTGAATGTCGGCGTGGTCGGCGTGTACAAGGCGCTCGGTGGCTGGAAGCAGGACCAAGCGCCTGCGGCACCGGTGGCCGTGGTCAATCGTTGAACGATGCGCGCGGGGCGGCCAGTGGGTCGCCCCGCAGTTCTGGCTGCAGCGTCAGAGCTAACGAGGCGGTCGAACGTGTGCGGGTGATGGTTGGCGATACCGGCCATGCATCCGACGCCATCGGTTCGGTCGCCTCTGACAGGTGCGCTACCGCCGCTTCATCAGCAACATTGCATTCGTGACCAATGCGATTACCCAGCTGCCAGCTGCGTGTGCCCAGGCGGACCCCTGCGCAGCAGGCATGCCGCCAGGCGCTTATTCGGCGACCCGCACGCTGTCGCGTCCGCCGTTCTTGGCCAGATACAGCGCTGCATCGGCACGCGAAAACCAGTCCTGCCAATGCGTTTCGCCATCGTGGCGCGCCGCACCCAGCGAGACTGTGATACGCCCACCGGGTCCGCGCAAGCCGTTGCGTATCACCTTGCGCAAGCGTTCGGTGGCCGCTTCCAGTTCGGCCAGCGAGCCGGCACGCAGCAGCACCACGAATTCTTCGCCGCCAAAACGGAACACCTGGTGCGGTTCGCGGACTTCGAAGCGCAGGATGGTGGCCAGATCCGAGAGCGCCGCATCGCCGGCGGCGTGTCCGTAGAGATCGTTGACCTCCTTGAAGTGATCCAGATCCAGGATGATCAGGCTGTTGAGCCGGTCGTGCGGTTGGCGTTGATCGATCTGGTGGGTCAGCGCACGTTCCAGCATGCGACGGTTGGGCAAGCCGGTCAGCGCGTCCAGCGAGGCCAGTTCTTCCAGATGCACGCGGTCGTCCTGCATCCGCAGCGAAAACGCGTAGCCCACCGCCAGCGTCACCAGCGTCACCACGATCGTCGACACACCCTGGCCGGGGCTGGTGATCAAGCCGGGCAAGAACAACAAGGCGGCCAGCAGCGGCAAGCTCAACAACACCGCACGTCGCGGCCCGCACAAGAAATAATTGGTGGCCAGCACCGGGAACAGCCACGGCAGGGCGCCATCGCCACCAGTCCAGCACGCCACCAGGCACCCGCCAACATTGATCGACGCCAGCCACACGCCGCCGGCGCCGGTGTCTTCGGCACTGCGCATCTGCCAGCCGCGCCATACCGCAAGCACGCCCAGCGCCGCGGTGACCAGGCACGCAACTACCTGACCGGTCATGGCCAAATACACCGCATAGAGGCAAAGCAACAGCGCGGTGATTGGCCCGAGCATCTTGACGATGCCGAGTCGAAAATCCCGCCGCAGGTGGAGGATCACAGGGAAGGTTCGATAGGAGTCGGCATCATTATCGGCGGAGTGCGGTCAAAGTTGAGCGTGTCTTCATCGCCGCAACGGGTAGGAAAGTGAAGCGTTGCAGCGCAAGGCTTCGCACATCCTTGACGGCGCTGCCGCAAACGTATCGTTTTGGTTGTCGGAGTCTGCCATGCCCACCCGCGAAGAACTGGCCACGCGCCTGGACGCGTTGCAGGAAGAGTTGCCCAAGTTGTCGGCAGATGAAGATGCGGATTTCGACTACCTGGATTTTCAGGCGCGTGCCGAAGCGATCCTGAGTAGTGCCGCGCAGGACGATGCCGACTATGTGCGCACGCGTATCGACGGCATGCTGGCCGGTGCGGGCCTGATCCCCACCGACGACGCGGGCCACGCCTGCGGCTGAGGCCTGGTCTTGGCATGAGCGCATGTGCCTGAGCGTTCGTCGCTGCAATGCGCGCGCCGGCGAATGATCCGAGCATCTTCGTTCAGGCGCTCGCACCCGGGTTCGCCAAGCGCGCGCGATGTGGATCTGAGCGTCGACCGCGCGACACAGGCCTCTGCGACAGACCGCAGCAGCACGCCCGGCTGCTTGCGTTCAGGCCACGGATGCAAGCACATCCGCGCTCACGACCTGATTGCGGCCACCCTGCTTTGCGCGATACAGCGCCGCGTCCGCCCGTTGCAGTAACGAGGCCACGGTGCTGGCGTGAGCGGGAAAGCTGGCCGCGCCGAACGAGGCGGTGACCTTCGGCAGACAGACGCCATCGCCCATGACCTGCAGGGCCTCGATGCCGGCGCGCAATTTCTCCGCCATCATGCACGCGGTTGGCAGATCGACTTCGGGCAGGATGATCGTCAATTCTTCGCCGCCGTACCGGCAGCAGATGTCCTCGCCACGCGTCTGCGCCAGCAACAATTCGCCAATGGCCGCCAGCACGCGGTCGCCGCCGCTGTGCCCGTGCAGGTCGTTGAACCGCTTGAAGTGATCCACATCCAGCATCAGCACCGACAAGGGCAGCTCGCGGCGCGTGCAGCGCGCCAACTCGTGACTGAGGGTTTCTTCCAGATAGCGGCGGTTGTACAGGCCTGTCAGCGGGTCGCGGATCGATTGCTGGCGCAGCGTTTCGCGCAGGCGCAGGTTGTGCAGCGCCAAGGAGAGTTGTTCTGCTGCCGCCTCGGCCACGGTCAGCGAGGCAAGATCGTCAGGGTCTTCGCTACGCAATGCCAGCATCCCCAGCTGCGTGCCCTGCGCCGATAGCGGAATACAGGCGGTGGCCGCATGCGCCGGGAGGTTGACGCCGGCATGCTGGCACAGCATGCCCTGGCCGGCGTCCATCACCACATGGGTGCGGTCGCGGCGCAGCGCCCAGCAGTTGTCCGGCGCGATGCTGGCACTGGCGTCGTCTGCCATCTCGCCCCAGGCGACCACCTGTTCGGCGCGATCGCGCGAGGCGCGTAGCAAGTAGACCGCGCCGGCGGCACCGGGAATCAGCGGTGCAATCGTGCGTGCAGTGATTTCCAGCGCTTCTTCGGCATCGCGGCAGTTCTGCAGCAACCCGGAGTAGCGTGCCAGCGCCTCCAGGCCAGCGGAGGTGCGTTCGAGTGCGGCAAACGACTCGATCAGGCGCTCGCTGGTCCGGCTGGCGTCGTTTTCGGCACGCGTACGCCGTTCCAGCTCGCGCGACAACAAGCGGTACGCCAACAGCATCACCAGCAAGCCACTGGCAATGCCGATCACGGTCACCCACAGCACCCACTGTGCGCTGCGGGTGGTGGCTGCATTGCGCCTGATCAGTTGCTGCCGCTCCAGCTCCGTCATGGTCTGCACCTGGCGGCGCAGCGATGAAGAGGTCTGGAACACCCCGCGCGCGATGGCAGCACGCGCGCCATCCAGGCCTTGCTTGCGATAGCTATGCAATAACTCGTCGATCTGCACCAGGCGCGCGTCCACCAAACGGCTCAGCACGACCACATTGCGCCGCTGCGTCGGGTTGTCCTGCACCAGGGCGTCCAGCCGCACGATGCGCTCGGGCAGGCGGCCGATCGCATCGGCATACACGCCCAGAAAGGCCTCGTTGTCGGTCAAGACATAGCCGCGCGCCGACGATTCCGCCGACAGCATGCCCGCCTGGATTTCGTCGATGCTGGCAATCACTTCCTGGGTGTGCGTCACCCAGCCGGCGTCCGACAGCGAACGCTGCGTCGTGAGGTACCCGCCCACGCCGATCAGGACAAAGATCAGCCCACCCACCAGCAAGGCCCCGGCAGCACGACGTTTGGTTCTTTTGGTCAACACCGCGTTCCCCCGGCACGATTGTCTGGTCGAGGCCGATGCAAGCCGCGTGCCTACGCTCCACTTCGCTTGCCGAGTCAGCTGGCAGACGGCACATTGCCCCCGGAAGCAGCGTCGTGGCGGTATGCTGGCAAGCAGTCACCGAAAAGGGCGCCCGTTGGTCATTTTTCTAGGCAATTACCAACTCACCTGTCATGCCGTCAAAGGCGATACCCCCGCCCATGGCTGGGTGGCAGGCTGGGATATTGCGCAGATCGGCATCGGCCGCGGCGCGAACCTGGCAGGCGCCGCGCTGTCGTCGACCTTTCCCGACCATCGCAGCGCCATGGCAGCCGCCCGGATTGCCGGCATGGTCACGCTGGAAGCCATGCACGCCAAGGCGCAAGAGCAGCGCGAGTACGCCTGAGCGGGAAGCCCTGACGGCTGGCACGCGATTTGCTCGGGTTTGATCAGGGCGCCGTCGAGCGTCTCTGGAGCAAGTGCAATGGAAGAGCCCAATAAAAGCGCACTGGCGTTGCTGCAACACGAAGCCAGCGCGTTGCTGGCCTTGTTCGATCAACTCCGCGGCGATGCCGCCCCGCGGTGTGCAGCTGCCGACGACCGGGCAGGGGCCCTCGTTCGTCGCGATGAGCCCGAACATGCCGCGCGCGTCACTAACTGACGCAGCGCGCGCAGTCTGCTTCGTCCTTCGCAATGGCCAACGTCTGACCTCTGCATCGGGAAATCCCGGCCTTGTCCGTTTATCTCTGGGGCGAGGTTGAAGCGGGTGGGCAGGGCCCCGGCACGCACTGACGCATGTCGGCGACGCGCAAGTGCCTTCGGTGACCTCGCTGTCAAACGAACGCCTCAATGGTGAGGCGGCTTATACCTTCTGGATCGCGATGGCACGCCTCGTCCACACAAAAGGAGGGCCGCTGCTGCCAGCGTTGCTGCCAAGCCTGGAACATGAGGATGGGCCAAAGATGCGTGTGCCACTTTCGTTGACCTGCGATGAACGCTTGCCAGAGATGCGTCACCACCCCGACGTCGAAGACGCCTTGCTCTTCGAGTTTTGAAGGTGTCAACAAGTCTTCAGCCCACTCGCGTAAGGGGCCGCGTAGCCAGCGGCCGACAGGCGCACCGAAGCCTCGCTTGGGTCGGTAGATAAGCTCCTGCGGCAGATACAGTTCGAGCAGGCGCTTCAAAATGTATTTTTGCTCCCCACGAACCATTTTGAGCTTGAGCGGAATCTGCCAGGCCAGCTGAAATACCTGCTGATCCAGGAAGGGGGAAGACGTGTTCAGGCCATGCAGCATGCACGCGCGGTCGACTTTGGTCATGAGTCCTTCCCCAAGTTCCATGGCAATGTCCATAAAGAGAACGCGCTCGCCTGGGGATCCGACGGTCAGCTGCTCCATGGGGGTGTCATAGATCGTGGGGTACTCCATGGAGCCAAGCACGGCGCAATGGGGGTTGCGCCAACGCGAGACCCTGAGCAGGTAGCTCTCTTCCACCGAGCGGCTGATCGTCTCCCCCACGGCCGCTCGCCATCCGCCCAAACGGGCCGACTCCTTCGTGTAGACGCCCCGGCGACGCAGCGAACAGCGCAGCGTGTCCGGGATCATGGAGGCCAGGCGCGCATTGCGCAGTGCACGCGCATACGCGGCATGGCCGAAGAACAATTCGTCGCCTCCATCGCCTGTCAGCATGTGACTGACTTGGCGGCGCGCGGAGCCTGCTGCAAGCAGTGTCGGAATCTGGGACGAGTCCGCAAAAGGTTCGCAAAACGCCTCCGATATCTCCGGCAGAATGGCCACGGCCTGCTGATCGCTGATGCGTTGTTGGAAATGCCGCGTACCTAAATGGCTTGCGACCTTTTGTGCCCAATCCATTTCGTCGTGGTCGGCATCCTCAAATCCGATAGTGACGGTATCGACAGGTGTTGAGCGTTGCGACTGCAGGAGGGACGTGATGAGGCTGGAATCGGTTCCTCCCGACAGGAATGAACCAGTCTTGCGATCGCTGACGCGGTCAACCGCCATCGAGAGCGCATCCTGCAGGCGGCTGATCGCACGCTCTTCGGTCACATGCTCTCTTGCTTGGATTAAGTTGCTGACATTTCTTTTCGGATGCCAGTAGCGCGCCCCCTCGCTGGGGTCGTGATGGGGCGCACCGCGTTCCACATCCAGCGTGCTGAAAACTTGAATGGTTCCTGCCGCTAGTTTGAAGATGCCTCGATGAATGCTATATGGCGATGGAATGTAGCCGTATCGCAGCAGGAGCGTCAGCGCATTCCGATCGAGCGAGTTACTGAAGCCGTGAGAGGAAGCGATTGCTTTGAGTTCAGAAGCAAACACAAGACCCTGATGTGTCCAGCCGTAGTACAGGCTGCATTGACCGATGCGGTCGCGCACTAGCGACAGCGTGTGTAATCGACGATCTAGAATGGCCAGGCAGAAGCTGCCATCGATGAGCGCTAGGGTTCGCTGCAGCCCCAACGACTGAATGCTTTGCGCGATCCTTGCGGCAGAGGTGTTGCTCTCACAAGCCTCTGGTGTGCTGTAAAGCGGCGAGAGGCCATTGGCGCGTCCAGCCAAAGCGACAAGATAACGACCATCGGCAGAAAAGCCCATGCGAGACCCCGGGGTGCCAGAGCTCCCGCATGCTGCAAGTACCAGGGGCGTGTCAACGACGGTTGCCACACACGCTTTATCTCCACGGTGCTTCATCACAGCAACCATCGCACTTCCACGCCGTCCTAGCGTGCTGCTGTCTTTGTGAGAATTTGGTTCCAACCACAATCCACAGATACCCGACATCTGACCCGTCCGCCCTTGACCATATAGAGAGGTGCACTGGGCCGGGCAACGCGACTTGCTGGCGACGTCGTTCCCGATCCGGTGCGGCGCGCATGGTGGGCTGGTCGTATGGGGATTCCGCCTGGAAATGATCAAGGAACGGTTGAGATGGCGCTGTTTTTTTGAGCGCTTTGCATCGATGTCGCTCCGGTGCGCTGCGTCATGTCGAGCGCGTGGATGGCCGCGTGCAACCAGGCGCAGCGATGACTCGAACAGGTGACAGATGGCGTTTGCCTGATCGCTCTCTCGCCCGCCACGTCGCCGGCAACCAATGACTGCGCCTGCGGAGATCGTGGCCGACAAGGCGCCCCGGCATCGGCTGATCGAGGTCGATATCGGGATGCCGGACCGCTTGCCGGTGCTGGCGGAATCCGAGCGCAGCTTTGGCGCGGCATATCGCAAGGTGGGCGAGGGCATCGTGGGGGTATCGACGTTGGCCATTGGCTGCATGCCCCCAGATGTCCCCAGCGTCGCATGGCGTGATACGTTCACCTGCGCACTGCGTCGCACATGAAAAAGGCCGAGAACCCTTGTTTTACGGGGGTTCCCGGCCTTCTCAGGACCTTGTGGGTCCGCTCATTGGTGGAGGTGGGCTCTACCGCCGATTCGCCGTAAGGCATTGAAGGGAAAGGTGTTGGCCTATCCCATCGCGGCAAGATGCCCCCACAGATACCCCCAGCTCAAGCCGCCTTGTCCCGCTGGGCGATTTGCTGGTTGATCCAGTCGGCGACCTCGGACTCCACCCATACCGACGATGTACCCAGGTGGAGAGGCTGCGGGAAGGTCTTATCCCGGATGCGGCTATAGAGGGTGGACTTCGACATGCCGACGCGCTCAAGCACATCGCGCAGCCGGAGCAGCCGCTGGGTGGCGGTCGGGGTGTTGCTCATCGCTTGGTCTCCTGTTGGTATGCCTGCCAGGCGGACTGCACCCGCTGGAAGGTATCGGCGTTGCCGCGATTGTCGGGATGGTGCTGCGAACGCAGCCGTCGGTAGCTGCCCTCCGGGTCGGCCGGGTCCAGGACATCGCGCCAGGACAGCGCAACCGGCGCGGGCAGGGCAGCGAAGCCGGTGAATGCCCGCTCCATCATGTCGGAACTGCCCCAGCGCTCGATGCCGCGAATAGCACCGATCGTCAGGGTGATAGCGCGCAGATTGGCCTCGCGCTTGGCGAACTTGTCGCAGGCCAGAACCATCTCCACACCCTTGCGGGTGAAGTAGACGGCGATGCCCTCGTCATCGTTGCGCGGCTGCTGGCTGTACGGCATTCCGTCCTGGCGCAGCTTGAGGTTGCTGCTGACGATGATGTTGCGCGCGCCGAGCCGGCCAAGCTCGTCTACCAGGTCGCGGAATGCGCGGTCGGTGGTCTGCGCCTTGAACGGACTGTGCGCGCGGAGGTGGCCGGGCGTGCGCGGCCAGCCTGCCGGCCAGGTCAGCGGGTAGCGTTGGTCGGGGCGCTCAGCCATTGCAGCCTCCCAGCACGCCGCGCTCGGCACTGCGCAGTGCTCGCGCCAGCTTTGGCGCCCACCAGGCCGGCTTGCCGATGATGGTGCCGGGGGGCATCTCGCGCTCCAGCCACTGGACGAACAATTCCGGCACGCCCGCGGCAGCAGGGGCTGCCTGCAGCTCGGAGAGGGCTTCCAGCATCTCGATCCAGTTGCGGATGGCGACCGGCGCATGGCCTTGCGTGACTTCGCAATCCTCTGCGACGCCAGCATAGTTGCGCATCGACGCGATGATGTCGGACAGAGTCGGCGTCTCGGGGGTGATGGTCGGGGTCATGCTGCTTTCTCCTGTTTCGCCAGCGCGGCGCGAAGCTGCTCGGCCTGGCCCTGGCATGTGTTGATGGCTTCTGCGCAGATGGCGCGCAGAGCCTGGTTCTCGGCGGTGACCCGCTCGATGTGGTCGGCGGCCATGGCCAGCTGCTGCCGGAGCAGATCCTTGGCCGGCTGTTTCATCCGGCGCGGCTCGCGCGGGAAGAGCTGGGGCTTCATGCGGCCTTGTCCGCGGCCGGTGCCGAGGCATCGAGAGCGTCGAACAGCCCGGGCATGCCGCGGTCCCGTGCAGCCGCCGCGCAGTAGGCTGCCGCGTCCAAGAAGTACTTTGAGTTGAGCTCAACGCCGTAGCCACGCCTACCGGCCTTCAGCGCCATGTACGGCACGGTGCCGATGCCTCCAAACGGATCAAGCACCAGCTCGCCGGCCATGCTGTGTTGCTCGATGCAGCGTTCAACGATGTCGAACTGGAGTGGGCAGAGGTGTTGCTCTTTGCCCTTGGCCGCCTGGCTGCTGTTGAGCGTGCGCATGCGGGTGATATCGGTCCAAACCTCGGGGTGCCAGGATTGAGGCTGCAGCAGCATGAAGGTGGTCGGCAGCCAGCCGGATCGGTCGACATGCTCGGCAATGCGCACGTCGTGGCGGAAGTCGTAGACGTCGGCCAGGCTGTGCTGTTTGAACAACTTGAAGACCGCCGACTGATCCAGGCCTTCCAGCTCCGCAGGCTGCAGCGGGCGGTCGCCGCTGCTGCGCCAGAAACCGTGCGCGTCATACTGCCAGCGCGGGCGGGTGTAGGTAGCTTTGTCCTTGGCCACGGGCAGGTCGGCGTAGCCGTTGCTGCGGTCGGTTGGGGGCTTCCGAAACTTCAGCACGTACTCGGGCATGCCGTTGCCCATGCGCGAGCCGTCCTTGCATTGCTCGGTCCAGCCCAAGCGATAGGTCTGGTTGTTCTCGCGCACCACGTCGGTCACCACCGTGACGCGCGAGAGGAATGCGAAGCCGTGCTTCTGGAAAGCCGCGATGCACTCGTCGGAGAACGGTTGCACCGTCTGGAAGCCGAAGCCATTGATGCCGCCGGGGGTGATCCGGTCCTTCACGTGGATGCACGCCACGCGGCCCGGCTTTAAGGCGCGGAGCAGGGCGGGGATCAGGAAGTCCATCTGCGCCCAGAAGTGCGCGTTGTCGTCCGTATGGCCGAAGTCGTTGTAGCTGGGCGTGTACTCGTATTGGGTGGCGAACGGGATGCTGGTCACGACCAGGTCGACGCTCTCGGGCTCCATACCGGTGACTTCCAGCACGCAGTCGTTGTTCACCATCGTGTAGCCGTCGCCGGCGGCCTGGACGCGCTCGACGCCCAGGGATCGCGCCAACATGCCGGCCATGGCTGCGTGCGACAGCCCAAACTCGCGGATGATCGCGGTCATTTTCTGCACCTGCTCCTCGTGTTGGCGCCACTTCCGTTCCAGCTGCCGGCGCACGTCGCGCTCGGCCTCGGTGTAGATCAGATCGATGCGGACCTCTTCGGTCTGCAGGAATCGGTAGAGGCGATGGATGGCCTGGATGAAGTCGGCGAATTTGAAGCCGATGCCCAGGAAGATTGCCCAGTGGCAGTGCCGCTGGAAGTTGCAGCCGGAGCCGAGCATCACCGGCTTGCCGGCCAACTCGGGGATGCTGCCGTCGGAGAACCCGATCACCAGCTGCTCGCGGTCATCGAGCTCCTGGGATCCGTAGACCGTGGCCAAGCCCGGGATCGCGCCCTCGAGCGCGCGCCGCTCGTCCTCGAGGTCGTGCCAAAGAATCCGGTGTGCGGCCGGGTCGTCCTGCCGTAACTCCAGAAGCTTGGCAACCCGTGCCGGCAGGCTGTCCCGCTTCTCGCGTGCAGCATCCTGCAGCCCCAGCGCGGTCGAACGGAACAGCTTGGCCTGGCCGTCCTTCTCGGTACCGGCCGCGGTGTGGTCGGTCGGAATCTCATGCCAGCGCACGTCCAGCGGCGGCAGCTCGTAGCCTTCGTCGCTGAACGACGGATCGAGATCGGACGGCTTCTGGACGAACAGCGCCCAGCTCGCGACCCACAACCAGAACTCTCGTTCCTTATGGGCATGCAGCGTCAGTTGATCGGCCTTCTCGCTGTTGCGGCGGAAGAACCGGGTCTTCGCCTGGCCGACATCCATCACGCCCAGGAAAGCCGCATAGGCCAGCAGCTCGATGTATTCGTTTGGGCTGGGCGTGGCCGTGGCCACGAACCGGTAGGGAATGCCAGCAGTCTTGACCCCTGTCGCGCGGTCGTCGCCTGCGATCGTGGCCATGAACTCGCGGAAGGTCTTCGTGCCGCCGAAACCGCGGAGGATCGCCGCTTCGTCCAGGCTGACGGCCACGAAGGCGCGCGGATCAAGCTTCCGATCGCGCACAGTCTCGTAGTTGGTCAGGTAGATGCCGCGCGGGTCGGTCGCTTCCTCGATCGCCCGGATGAACGTCACCGGCACGCCCAGCATTGCCGCGTCGCGCACGAACTCCTGCCGCACACCAAGCGGGATCACGATTAGCCCCATGCCGCCCGCGCGCTCGGAACCGATGCGCACGGCCTCGATCTGCATAACCGACTTACCCAGGCCGAATGCCGCGAACAGCGCACGCCGGCCTCCATCGAGAGCCCATTGCACTGCTGCGCGTTGGTGAGGCTTGAGGATCGCGCTGATCGCTGCCGGCTCGACCTGTACGCCGGTGCGCGGGGCCACGGCGGCCTTCGCGCGGAGAAAGCGGTCATAGGCGTCGAGGTTGGTCATGCGGCCGCCTGCATCAGCTGCGGCTGCTTATCGAGGTTGACGCTGGCAAGTGCGAACAGCGGTGGCGGGCTGACGCTGTTGCCGCACATGCGCACGGCAGCGCTCGTGCTGATCGCCCGGCCGTCAGCGGTGTGCGTGATCCGGTAACCGGTAGGGAAGCCCTGCGCGCGGAACAATTCGTGCGGCTTGAGCATGCGCAGGCCGATATCGACGATGACGTAGGGCGTGCCCTGGATCGTTACCGTGACCAGTGCCATGCGATCGCGTGTCGTCGCGGTATCCAGCGGCTCGCGTAGGTCGACCGCGATGCCGCTGCCGTAGTACTTCACCAGGAACGCGGCGACCTGCAGCGCGCCGGCCTGCTGCTCTGCGCTGAGCGTGCACTCGATCATCCCGTGGTGCACGGTACTGGCGCACACGGTGCCCAGCGGCTCGTCTGCTGCGTGCCCATGGGTGTTGTTGCGCAGTGTCACCACGTGCGCGGTCGCGAGCTGCTGCTGACTGCCTGTCGCGGTGATGGTGCTCATCGGGTCGCGTGCATCACGGCCGCCGCCTTCGTAGAAGCCGCCGTTCGCCTGCTCGAGGAATGCGCATGCGGCCGCGTGCTTTACGCCGCCGGCAACGACAGTGCCAAGCGGCTGCTGAAGGTCTAGGGCGCGTGGTGCCTGCCCCTGGCGTTCGCCGTAGCCGGTCTGCACCAGCACCGGTGCCACAAGCGCGGTGTCCGCCTTCGTGGTCATCGTGTAAAGCGGTTCGGCACCTGAGCGCGGCTCGGACTGGCCGGCGCGGCCGCCGACACCGGCGAGGATCGGCGCCACTGCCGAGAAATGGCCGCCCTTCACCCCGGCGCAGATCGTGCGCAGCGGTTCGTCGGCGCGCATGGTGCGCTGGTTGCTGGCGTTCGAGTGCTCGGTGATGAAGGGCGCCAGCTCTGGCGCAACCAGCATTAGCTCGCCGCGGTTGGCGGCGGTGATCGTGGGCAGTGGCGCCTGCACGTCGTTGACCCGGTCAGAGCCCTGGTGCGTGGCCGGCACGATGAAGGGGTCGGCCGACTGCAGCACGTGGCGCATGACGCCCTTGGCGATGCGGCGCAGCGTTGCGTCAGCGAGCGGCCGCTTCCGGGTGAAGATCGACGGGCAGGGGATGGAGAAGTCGAGGCAGTCGGCGGCGCGCACGCGCGGCTGCTGGCTGGGCGCGGTGCCGTGCGTCGGCGCCGGCCACACGATCGGCTCGCCATCGCGGCGCGCGAGCAGGAACAGTCGCTCGCGGCTGGTGCCGGCGCCGTAGTCGCTGGCGGTCAGCTTGCGCCACTCGACGCGGTAGCCCTTCGACTCCAGGGCAGCCACGAACTGACGCCAGGTGCGGCCGCTGTGGCGCTTGTCCGGCACCAGCTGCTGATTCGCCACCGGCACGCGCTCGCCACGTGCCGCCACCGTGCCGTCCATCTTCAGGACGCGGCCGGTCACCTTGCAGCGTTTGGCCACCAGCGGACCCCAGGTCAGGATCTGCCACACGTTTTCCAGCGACAGAATGCGCGGCGCGGTGTTCGTGCCGTCTCGCAAGTCGGCACGTAGCAGCTGGCCGATCCACTTCAGCGCGACCCATGAGAGCGCTCGCGTCTTGTGGCTGCGCGGCTGGCCGCCCTTGGCCTGGCTGAAGTGCGTGCAGTCCGGCGAGGCATGGAACCAGCCGATTGGACGGCCGGCGACGTCCTTGCGCGGGTCGGCGTGCCAGATATCTTCGCGGTGGTGGATCGTCAGCGGGTGGTTGGCCGCGTGCATGCCGATCGCCCACTCATCGTGGTTATAGGCCAGCGCCGGATCGATGCCCAACGCTTGCTTCAGCGCCTCGCTGGCGCCGCCGCCGCCCGCGAACAGGTCGACCACGATCTCGCCCGGGCGCAGGCACGACACCTGCGGAGCGGGGAAGTTGAAGGAGTGCGAGCCGTCAGCCACCGCGAGCCTCCCGCTGCGCTTCGTCGCGCAGTTCCTGCAGGGCGGGCACGTGCGTCAGCCGCACCAGCTCGTCGGTCTTGCCGGCATCGCGGGCACGGGCCAGCGCCCATTCCAGAGCAGCGAGGCGGTCATTCGGATGCATGGTCATGCTTCCTCCCACTTCCAGCCAAGCACGACGCGAACCGCGATGCGGTGCAACCAGCTTGGCTTCTTGAGCAGTGCAATTTTGAAGTTGATGCCAATGACGTAGTAGCCAGCGTGGCGCACCGGCTCCACTAGTTTGATAGTGCTCATGCGGTAACTCCCATTGCGGCCAGGTCGATCTCGTCCACGCGGTCGCGCAGTTGCCGGCGAGCGCGGCGCAGCTGCTTCGCGACATAGGCCGCATCGTCACTGCCGGTGAAGGTGAGCGCATGCATATGCAACGCGCTGCTGTGATCGCGGCGGAACATGCGCCAGGTGATGAAGGCGCCGTCGCTGGTGGGGAAGCGTCCCCAGGAAAAGGCGCCGTTACGCTTCGGCGCGCGGCGGGTGAGTTGGCGGGTCACAACGCTTCTTCCACGGGATTCGCGCAGCCGACACGCATATCCCAATTCGTCCAGAAGTAAATGCCACTGACGCGGACATAACCCAGCGCCTCGATCGGCGCAGCGATCTCAGTAGCGCGTACGCGCAAACCAGGTTTGTTCGGCTGAATCTCGGAATTCAACTCTGCGGGTCCAAGATTTCCCCATTCCTCACACACGAGACGGATCGGGGTTCGATCTTCTGGCGGCAGCCAACTCTCGCCACCGATCATGTACTTAAGTCCCTCCGGTGGCTGAGGTTCGATCTTGCTGATGATCTTCATGCTGCATTCCTCAGCAGGTGAGTGCGCTGCACCGGGCCATGCCACAGCGCAGCGACGTTGTTGAGCCGGATCTGCTCGGGATCACGGCGGATTGGTGCGAGCCTGGTCTGCGCCCGCTTGATGTCGTTCCGGCAGAGCACGCACACGTTGACGACGCGCCCGTTCTGCACCGGGAACTCGGAATCGCTGAGCGACCTTTCACAGCTGGAGCAGACGCGCGGCATCAGGCGGCCTGCTGATAGCTGCTGGTGGCGGCGCGCGCGAACACCTGCTGCATCGCGCTGAACATGGCCGGCATCTGGGCGGCGTCGTACAGCTTGGATGCACGCTCGGTGGTCACCGGCTGGAAGCCGAGCTGCGCCAGGCCGTCGGCGGTGATCGTCAGCGGGGCGATCTTGGCGTTGATGTCGCCGAGCTTGATGCGCACGACCTGGGCCGGTGCCGGCGCGGCCAGTGACTTGGCTGCCTGCGAGAGAGCGGGGGCCGCCGCCACCGGTGCCGACGCGACCACCGGCGCGGGCGCAGCAACAGCGGCTGGCGCCGGCGCAGCAACAATACGCGCTGCCTCGGCCTGGGCGTCGGCGCGACGCTGCGCTTCCTCGCGCTCCTGCTGCTCGCGCGCCAGCTTGGCCGCTTCCTCCTGACGGATCTTCTCGCGCTGCGCTTCCAGGCGCTGCTCGTCCACACGCTTCTGCTCCGTGATGCGCGCGGTGACCAGGTTGCGCAGATCCTCCGGCGACTTCGTGGCGCACAGCTGCACGCGGTCATGGAACAGGCCGGCGAACGTGCCCATCTCCATTTCCAGCACGCGCACGTTGGCGCGCACGCGCTCGGCCTGCTGGCTGGCGGCGATCTTGGCGTTGGCGGCAGCGGTGCCGACGGCATCCTGCATGCTGCTGATCGACTTCTTGCCCTTGATCACCGCGCCGATATCGGCCTGCAGCGAAGCCGGTACCGTCAGCGCATGCGCATCGAGTCCTGCGTTGATGGACGCATAGTGATCCCGCACCGCCTGCACGCCGTTGGCGACGATCTGGTTGCGGCGGTTGTCCTTCTCGACCTTGACCAGCTTGTCCAGCTCCAGGCGGACGCGGCGCGCTTCGGCGGCCACCTCGTCCATCGTCCGGAACACCGCGTCGATGTCGGCGGTCTGGCCGAGGATCTGCTGCTTCGTCGCTTCCAGCCGATCCTCAACGCCCTTGCACCACTTCACCGTCTGCTCGGCATTGGCAAAGTCATCGTCGGTCTGCAGGTCGCGGTTAATGCCGCTCAGCACAGCCATCGCCGATGCTTTGAACTCGGCGAGGTTGGACGCGGTCACCATGCCGGTCACGGCGATGTGCAGCGAGGGCAGCGTGTCCGGCGCGCGGCCGCTGATCACCGGTGCCGTTTTTTCGACATGTTCGTAGGCGGCTACGTCAGCCTCGAACTGCTCCCAGCCGGCGACGATGCGCGCGCGCAGCTCCGCACTCGGCGTGTACCAACAGTGGCGCTGCTCAACCAGCTCATCGCCGCGCCACTTCGACGCCATGAAGAGCACGCGCAGCGCGCCGGACACCATAGCCTGCTGCTCCATCTGCACCTGGTAGACCAGCGGCAGATCGGCGCCTTTACAGCCGTCGACCATCACACGGCGCAGGTCATCGTTGAGGCTCTTGTGCTCGAACGCGGTCTCCTCGAGCAGCGTCAGGCCGTCGAAGCTGGCCGAGTACTTCCCCTCGGTGCCGACGCACGGGTACAGGTCCTCGCCGATGATCTGCTCTGCGATCGGGCGTGCCAGCGCTTCGTAGCGGTGGCCATCGGCAAAGCGCTGCAGGGTGGCGTCGTCGTGTTCCTCACCAATGCCGGTGGCGACTTCGCGCACCAGCTGCGCGCGTGTCTTGTATGGGCTGCAGCCAAGCATCGCCGGCGCGTCGCTGGCGTTGAGGTGCGTGGCACGATGCTGGTGCCACGCATCGGTTCCTTGCTGAATGTTGATGGTCTTCATGCTGCCCTCGCGAAGTCTTGGTAGTAGTGACGCGCGGCGTCGGCATAGGCCTGCTGCGCTTGCTCGGCCGTATCGAAAGTGCCGAGGTGGTGGAGTTGCTTGTTCACAGAGATCCGCGCTTGATACCGGCCGCTGGGCAGGACTCGGACTCCTTTCGGGGTTTCCTTGCCACGGTCCCTGCGCCGATTGGCCTGGTTCTGTGGATTCGTGGCGATGCGGAGGTTCGAGATTCGGTTGTCAAGCGGACAGCCGTTGATGTGGTCAAGGTCGCCGGCCGGCCACTCGCCATGGACGTACAGCCATGCCAAGCGGTGGGCTTTGTATTTGCGGCCGTCAATCTTGATCAGCACGTAGCCCGTGGTGATCCCGCCAGCGATGTAGGCCTTCAACCCAGGGTGATACTTCGGAGGGTCGGCTCACTCGAAGAGGCCGCTCACTTCGTCGTAGGTGAGCAGTTCCTTCAGTCGCTGGCAGGTCAGCTCACTCACTGCTGGCCGTCCTCCGCAGCGGCTTCGTTCTGTGCCTCATCCACATCGGTTGGCGGATTGCGGATTTCCTTCAGCTGCTCGGCGGTGAACGTCGCCTTCGTCTGCAGCATTGCGATGAGGTCATCGGCGGTCTTCTTGCCGCTGGCGACGATGTCCCACCACTTCGGCAGGTTCGCGGCGAAGTCTGTTTCCGAGTAGGCGGGCAGCTGCTTTTCGGCCTGGCCCTCGATCGCGGCGCGGCCATGCTCAGCAGCCACTGCGCCTGCCTGCGGGATGTCCATGATTTCCTCGGCAATCGCCATGCCGCGCAGCACGTCAGTGAACACGTCACGGAGCGCGAACGCGCGGGCCCGCATCTGGCGCATACGCTTCGGGTACTGCGTCCAGGGACCTTGCTTGCCGACCAGGCCAGCCTTCTTTGCGTCCTCCATGCTGAAGGTCACCAGAGCTTCCTTCTCGCCCTTCCGCTTCACCTTGCAGTGAGCCGTGTCGTTGACGTCCCATTCCTCCACGAACTCACACACCGGCGAGTTCCGAACCAGCGCAAGCACCGCATCGCCCCAGAGCGCTGCACGGCCGTTGATGACAGCGATGTTTTGCAGCGCCTGGAGCGGCTTCAAACCCAGTTCCGCGCCCCACTGCATCGCGATCAGGCAATTCGCCGGCTTGCCTTTGAAGTCCTTCGGCACGAGGTCACTTTCTGCGAGGTAATCGGCAAAGGTGAGCGCCTGCTCGAACGTTTGTGGGCTGAGATCAAACTGCTGGCGCGGCTGGGCGACAAGCGCACCCTGTTGGTTCTGCGGAATCACGGCTACGTTGGTCACTGCAATCTCCTGCCGGCGGCGCCGGCGTGTTGTCGATGGGTGGAGGGGCCGGTGCTGATCTCCGGCGTGAACTATTTCCGGCCTAGTTGCACCCGTTGGGCTGGGGTCGTCGTCCGGTGTTACTGGTCGGTCGCGGCTTACCGGGCAGTTAGGCAACTTGTCTTACAGCCGCGCTTACTCCACCGACCATTCGCATCCCTCAATGCTGCGCATCAGCCTGCGCACTCCCTCCATAGCGGAGCGGCCTGGTCGTCGATACGACAGACAAGAACGCTCGTTGATCGCAAGCCGCTCCGCTATGGATAGGTGCCGGGTACGTCTCCGGCGCGGGACTCTCACCGCCGTGTTGTCCAGGGAAGGCAAGGCCTATAGCGCCTTGCCAACCGTGTTCCCTTGCTGTGCTTTTACGTCCAACGAAACTACCCAAGGGCTTCCAGACGGCCGGTCTTTCCCGGCTGTATAGGCTTTCGCCTTCCGCTCCTTCTTGCGCACGTATCGGCGGTGCGGGCGGTTCCCTTCCTGCCTTTAACGTCTGACCTTCGTGGGTCAATGCGCGGTGCGATCGCGTCCGTGGACACCTGCCACGGATCAGGGTTCGGGATCAGGCCGCGTCGGCGAGCGGGCGGTCTTCGACCTTGCGGTAGGGCCAGCGGAACGGATCGGCCTTGATCACCTTGTTGAAGTGGCCACCCTTCGACTCAGCCGCCTGCAGCGCGGCGAAGTCCTCGGCGGTCACGTTGTCGTAGTGGTAGAGCGAGGTGACTTCGCCCTTCCAGTTCTTGAAGCGCACCGCGAGGGTCTGGGTGTTGGCGTCGTGGCCGATCGCCGCGATCTGGCGGCTCTCGACATCGATCAGCGGAATGCGAGCGGGCGCGTTCATGCCGCAGCCTTCTGGCCAGCTTCGGCCAGGCGTGCAAGTTCGGCGGCCGCGTCTGCGGTTTCCTGTGCATCGAGCGTGTCACCGCCTTCGGTCAGGTCCTCGGCAACGGCGCCAGCACGCTTCGGTGCGATCAGCGTCAGCAACACGTCTTCGCGGATCAGCGCTTCCGACAGCTCGGCCAATTCCTGCGGCTCCACCTCAGCCGACGCAGTGAACGACATCGCCAAGCTGCCGCCTTCCTTCGGTTCGATCACGAAGCGCTTGAGCTTCACGTCAGCCAGGATGATGGGCTCGCCCGCTTCCAGCAGGCCGGCCAGGTGCATCTCGTAGCCGGTGAACTCGTGGCTCAACTTCAGCGGCTCCAGCGCGGGATGCTTTACTGCGGTGAGGCCATCACCGCCGATCTGCGGCAGATCCTGCTGCTCGCCCTTCGCCGGCTTGCGGAACAGGTCGTGCCGCAGCGTGGAGTCGAACGAATCGAGCGCTTCATTGCTGACGCTCAGGACAAACTTGATGTCGGCGGCCAGCTGGCGTTCTTCGCCGTGCCGCTGGATACGTTGGTTGACGTTGGCGATGGACGCCTCGTGCCTTTCGAGCTGAAACATTGGATACCTCGTCGGTGGTGCCGGCGGACCGGCGGGGATCAGCGGATGCCGCGGCGCGGCGGTTCCGGAAAATCGGGCGTGCTATCTGCGGCCGGCTGCGCCTGGTCGCGATGCGCGCTCGCTCGGGCGTTGCGCCAGCTCTCGGGCAGATGCAGCGCCAGGAAAAATGCGATCGCGTGTAGCGCTTGGGCGACCAGATCGGCGTCGCGGCTGTAGGCAAAGCAGCCGAACGCCACCAGCACAGAGATCAGCACGCACAACCACGCAAAGCTGGTGTAGCGGCGGCCGATCACGAGAACACCGCCTGGGCCACTAGCGTCAGCACAGCGCCCACAACCATGCAGACGATCGCGAACGGAATGTCCTCGCGCAGCATGTGGCGCTGGAACTCTTTCTCATTCATCTCATCCATCACGCCGCCTCCGGGCCGTCGAAGTAGGTCGTTGCCGACTCGTCCCGATCGCGCACGTGCTGCGATGCCTGCACGCGCAGAGGGCGAACGTTGTCGGGCTGGAAGGTACGCACCAGCTGCGCCACGGTGATCGCGCCATAGCCACGATCAAGCGCGATGTCGCGCACCAGGTCGGCGCCGCGCGCAGCGGTGGGGAAGGGGATGACGGCGCTCATGCGGCACCGCCTACGCGGACCAGGGCGGCGGTAAGCCGATCAACCGCGGCTCGGTAATCCCGGAGCGGGGCGGCTCGCAAGCGCGCAAGCCCCTCAATCCCTGACGCTGCCTCGATCAGCTCGGCCACAGCAGCGTGGGCCACCACACACTCGTCCGGTGTGGGGTATGCGCACAGAGTGGTGTGGTGCGCAGCATCGAACCTACGAATAACCGCCAGCACATCGACAGGGGCGCTCATGCCTCTGCCTCCATCTCGAAGCCATGAGAAGCCAACTCGGCTTTCCCAGCACGCAGCTCGCGCGCATAGCCGTCCTCGCGCTCATGTGCTCGCGTGGTGGTGTCGACCACCGATCCGTCCGGGCGCGTGATGGTTCGGCCGCCACGCGCACACCGGTTGATCGAGTAGCCGAGGTGATCCCAGATGCCGTTCGGGCCGCATTGCGGGATGGTCTTCATGCCGCCACCCGCCACGGCATCACGGCGACCGGCGCCGGCTTGGCTTCGTACACCGTCAGGTAGTGCTGCACCGCCTCGATGCGCGAGCAATCCACGTCGTCCATGCGGTCGGTGATCAGCTGCGACAGGTAGTCGGTAACGGCGTTGCGCAGGATCTCGGCAGCGCCTTCGTCGTTGCCTTGGGCAAGGTGGCCGGCGATCAGGGCCAGCTGCTCGGTCGTCAGCTCGCCCAGCGCCTCGCTCAGTACGCTGCCATCGCGGTGCAGGGCCAGCGCCAGAACGTCGGCGCGCTCGTCGGACAGCTCATGCCGGCTGCAGGTCGCGCAGCCGCATTGCGGGTAGTACGGGTGGCAGCGGGTGCTGGACATCTACGTTCTCCGTCGCACGTCCCCGGCGGGATCCGGGTGGTTCGTTGCGATGGGGAGACGATACAACCAAGGTTGTACGTTTGCAACAACTAAAGTTGTTAATCAGGACAAATTTTTTGAGGGAGCTTGCCTAGCCCCCTCGTCAGCCTTACAGACAGCCCGATGTGAGGGCTCTAAAGCGCGGCAGATATCCTTTGACTGCAAATCCCGCGCGCAACGTCGTGCGCTCCTCGATGACGCTCCCGCCAGCTTTAGACGGCGTGATGTCCAAAATATAGGTCGGGTAATTCGTCAGAGCCGCCACCGTGTAACGCGGCCCATTGGCGTAGGCCTTGGCGCCATCGAATTGAATGGCCTCGAAGCCACGCGCGCTGTCGTTAAACGCTGCGACGACGCATTCGCTTAATGCTGCTGGAGGCTTGGCGGACGTATAGGTTGCATCTGCCGGCGCTGCTCGCATGTCGTCAACAGAGGTTGTCGAACAGGATGCAAATGCAGCTGCGAAGCAAAGAACAGCCAGTGGTTTCGGCAAGAATCTGAGTGGCGATCGGGTCACAGGAAGTCCTCTGTTGTATCTCTCACAAGGCCAGCTTCATCGAACGCTATTCCCTCGACACGGCACTCTCTGCCACGTTCCATTTTGGTCAATAGCTCGGTGAGCTCGTCATCTGAAAGGCATTCAATGATCCCATTCACATGGATCGTTTCTTGACGAACGAGCCACTTGAGCCAGTACATCGTGCCGAGATCGTTGATCCGGGTGTACAGGACATCCCGCTGCAAAGCGTTCATACGCTTGTAGGCGTTAGATCCCTCGCTACTGGCCACCGCTAAATGCCTGGGGCCGGTGAGCGTGCTCGTGATTCCCATGTTCGCTGCTACCTGCCGCGCCATGATTTCTAACTGCGCCCTGCTTATCGCCATTCATCTACCTCACTTAATCGAACGAAGCTCGACGGCCACCTCAGTTGCTGCTTGGTCAAGCGCTGAGCCATTCATGATTTGCTCCACGCCATAACGTTGGACGGCAGCCCCGGCTTCGGTGAGGAGAGCGATATAGCGCTCCCCGTCGATGCGTTCGGTCGTCCGATCCTGGACCAAGCGGGCAATGGTGACCGCTGCGGCCATGATGTCTCGGATGGATCCCGCAGATTGAGACTCGGTCGCACGCAAGCCCTCGATGGACATGGGGCCTTCCTCTGTTGCAAGCCATTCCGGCCTGACGCCGCATGCAAGTGCAATCTCAGTCAGCTTTCGAGATGTCTTCGATGTGCCGGATAAAAGCTTCTGAATGGCCTGCTGACTTACGCCAACGCGCTTTGCCAGCGAGTCCTGGGTTAGGCCTGAGTGGCGCATGGCTTGGGCGAGGCGATCACGGATTTCCATTGGGGAAGCGTGACAACAGGCGTTGTAGCCGGCAAACAACATTGGTTGTTGACTAATACAACCAGGGTTGTATTCTGGGCGCATGGACACGACCCCCTTAGAGCGAGCAGTAGAAGCAGCCGGCGGACAAAGCGCCCTGGCCCGACTCCTTTCGACAGACTTGCGCGCCGTGAGACAGGGCCATGTCTGGGCTTGGATCAATCGAGGCCACGCGGTGCCTGCCGAGTTCGTGATGAAGATCGAAGCGGCCACCGGCGTCTCGCGCCACGACCTTCGCCCGGACGTCTTCGGCCCGTCGCCGGCCAACCCCGCAGGGGAGGTGGCCGATGCAGCGTAGGCATGCCCCCATCAGTTCAGCCGAGCGGGTAATAGACGGGCCCGGCAGCCGGCGTTGCGTTATCACCCGAGCCGCTTCCGCCGACGAAAAGCTCTTTTCCGCAGTGGTTGCATACCCGGTAGACGGCGCCACCGAACTTGGGCGCCGGCTGGAGCACGCTTCGGAGCCCGTCACGGTCCCAGCAGATCTGACAGAGATGGTGCTGCGGATGCGTGATTTCTGGATCGCTCTCCCCGCCAGCCTGGATGTCGACGGCGTATGCAAGCGAGCCGTTTCCGATATCGACAAGCGGGTAGCTGTCCTTCTTCGCGATGGCTTCTTTGAGTTCTCGCAGCTCCTTTGCGGTCTCGAAGTTCTCTTGCTGGAGCTGCAGGAGCATGACGTTGTGGCTGAGCAAACCCTGTTGGGCTGCGAGCAATTGCTCGTTGATTTGCGCGAGAGCCGCGGCCGACTCGTTGAAATCTCGAATGCCGACAGCAGCCTTGGCCAGCGTTTGAGCTGCACCGAGTGAACTAATGACCAAGTTGATTGAACCGAAGTCCATGTCGCCCTCCTTGCAGGGCTGCGCGCGTGGTAGCCGCAGCGTACCGCAAGGGGGGCGACGCCTCTTCGCTTCACGTCTCAAGCCTTCCGTAGCAGCCGAACGTCCATCCGTTCGTTGACCCACCGCAGCGCGAACACGCTGCCCTTCCACCGAATGATCGTCGTGACATTCGGCGCTCGCTTCCTCGCTGCTCTGAGCCGTTTCTGTAGTGCGTCCATGGCGCACATCCTGGCCAGGGCAGGTGTCCTAAACCACGTTCAGGTATCCCGCCCGTGAACATCGCAGACGCAGCACACAAAACCGTTCTCGACTATCCCGGTGGCAGTGTGGCCCTGGCCACCCGCCTCATCTCCACCAACGACCGCGGCGAAGAGAAGCCGATGTCGGCTGCGGTCCTCCGCAGCAAGGTCAACCCGAATACCCGCACGCACCACCTGACCCTGGCCGAAGCCAGCGAGATCATGGGCCTGACGGGCGACTACCGGATCCTGCATGCGCTGGCTGCCGAGCACGACTTTATCGTCCAGGCTGCCGACGCGCCTGCCGCTGGCGACGTGATCACCGCGCTACTCAAGGCGTCCTCGCTGAAGGGCATGTTGTCCGCGCTGATCGCCAAGGCGATGGAAGACGGTCGCATCACGCCGAACGAGGCGAGGGCGATCGCCGAGCTGTGTGGCGATCTGCAGGCGATGGTGGCCGAGGTCGCGCAGCAGGCCTGGTCGGCGGCCAACCAGAGGGCCGCAGCATGATCCTGCAGCTGATCGAAGACTGGCGCCGGGAGCGCCGCATCCGCAGGCTGGGGGCGCTGCTGAGGCAGGCGCAGGGCGACGGCAAGAAGGCAGTTGCACGCGCCTATTGGCTCGACATGAAGCGCGAGTGCGAAGGCCGTAGCGATCGTCAGGTGAAGCGCATGGAGCGGGCAGGGCGGTTGGTATGAGCACGCTGATCATGTCCAAGTGCTGGCCGATGGCCATGCCGCCGTCGCCCAAGGCGGTGCTCATTTCCCTGGCCGACAACGCAAACGACCAGGGCCACTGCTGGCCCTCGATTCCAACCATCTGCGAGCGCACGTGTCTCAGCGAGCGAACAGTGCACAGCGCCATCCGCTGGTTGGAGTCTGTCGGCCTGGTCGCTGCTGACCGTTCGAATGGTCGCCACACGCGCTACGTCATCACCCCAGATGCCTACCAACCCCCGCAGCAGTTGCACCCCCGCAGCAGCTGCACCCCCGCAAATGCCGCAGTCGAACCACCGCAAAATCTGCACAAACCACCGCAAATGCCGCAGTCACCCCCGCAGCAGCTGCGGTCTAACCGTAAAGAACCTAAAAGCAACAACAGCGAAGCATCCGCCAGTGCCTCGCCGAAGAACCGCATGCAGACCTTCGACAGCTGGAATGCGTCGCTTGGTGACGGGGATGCGATCCGTGCTGACGACCCGGTGTTCGAGTGGGCTGACAAAGCGGGCATCCCCGATGAGTTCATCGAGCTTGCCTGGCTGTCCTTCGCCGATCGCTACAGCGGTGATGGCAAGCGCTATGCCGACTGGCGCGCAGTCTTCCGCAACGCAGTGCGCGGCAACTGGCAGAAGATCTGGTTCCTGCACCCGGCGACCGGCTACACGCTGACCACGACCGGCGAGCAGTACCGCCGTGTTCGCGATGCCGAAACGCAAGCAGGGCAGGTGGCCGCATGAGCACGATCCACGATTACGACCACCACGCCGACGAGTCGCAGTTTCTCGACCAGCTGGACGCCGAGCGCGCCGAGAGCGCGTCTATGTGGCACGGCCGGCCATCGGAAGCACTGCGGTTGCCTCCGCACAGCGTGGAAGCCGAGCAAGCGGTGCTTGGCGGCCTGATGCTGGTCAACCGTGCATGGGACGACATCGCCGACCTGGTGGAGGAGCGTGACTTCTACCGCCGCGACCACATGCTGATTTTTCGCTCGATTCGCGAGATGGCCACCGCGAACCCGCGCCGCCCATTCGACGTGGTGACCATGGGCGACTGGTTTGAGGCGCAGGGGCTGCTGGAGCAGGTTGCCGATGGCGCGTACCTGATCGAGCTTGCCAGCACCACACCGTCGGCAGCCAACATCCGGGCCCATGCGGAGATCGTCGCGGACAAAGCGCGCTTGCGTCGACTGATCGAAGTCGGTACCGAGATCGCCAACTCAGGCTTCAACCCGGAAGGCCAGAGCAGTGTTGAGCTGATCGGCGCCGCAACATCGCGCATCGGCGCGCTGATGGACAGCCAGCCATGCGAACTTGAATCCGTCGCGCCGGTGATGGATCGCGTCTTCGAACGCCTGGGCGAGCGCTCCCGCGACGGCGGCGGCATCCACGGCATCACTACCAGCATCGACGACCTCGATACGCTGCTGGGTGGCCTGAAGCCGGGCGGCCTGTACGTGCTGGCGGCGCGCCCGAAGATGGGCAAAACCACGCTGGCCCAGAACATCGCCGAGCACGTCGCACTCCGCCTGCGCAAAGCGGTCGCGGTCTTCAGCTTCGAAATGCAGGCCGAGGAGCTGGGCGACCGCATGCTGGCGTCCGTCGGCGGCATCGACGGCAACCGGATCCGCTCCGGCGACCTGGACGACGTGGACTGGACGAACGTCACCAGCGCGATGCGCAAGCTGCGCGCGGCGGACATCTTCGTCAGCCGGCCACGCCGCGCACGCGTCGAGCATGTCAGCTCGCAGGCGCGCAGGCAGCATGCCCGCAAGCCGCTTGGCCTCATCGTCATCGACTACCTGCAGCTGATGGAGATCCAGGGCGACAACCGCGCCAACGGCGTGGGCGATATCAGCCGGGGCTTGAAGCTGCTGGCCGGTGAGCTGGGCGTGCCGGTGCTCCTGCTGTCGCAACTCAATCGCAAGTTGGAGGACCGCCCCGACAAGCGCCCGCAGCCTGCGGATCTGCGTGACTCCGGATCGATCGAGCAGGACGCCGATGCAGTGATCTTCATCTACCGCGACGAGGTGTACCACCGCGACAGCCGCTGGAAGGGCACCGCCGAGCTACTGGTTCCGCTGCAGCGCAGTGGCCCGCCTGGCGAGGTGCGCGTGCTCTACATGCCGGAGCGCTTCAAGTTCCAGAACCTGCCCGAGTACTGGGAGCCGGCGCCGATCGAAAGCGACGACGGCAAGCCGGTCCCGCGCTCGCGCGGCTTCCGCAACCTCAAGCCGCGCACGCCGCGGCAGGACGTCGACGCATGACCATGACTGCTGCAGCAAAGAAGATCCGCGCCAAGCGCGCATCGCGTCCCATCTATGCGCTGATCGAGCGCGTGGTGGTGATGGACACCGGCGAGGAGCGGTTGGCCATGCTCGCCGAGCATCCGGTCGACCGCGAGCTGATGAAGCAGCGCGGCTACCGGCGCGGCCAGGAGGTGCGGCTGGAAATCAAGGCACCGCGCGACGCCTGGCGCCACCGGCTGCTGCACAAGATCGGCCAGCTGATGGTCGAGAACGTCGACGGCTGGGAAGCACTGGACACGCACGAGGCGGTGAAGCGCCTGCAGCGCGAGGCCTGCGTGTGCTGCGAGCAGGTCGACATGGATGCCACTGCGGTGGTTTCGGCAGTGCTGGCTGCGTCAGATGCAGCCTTCGGTCCCGGCGCGGCAAAGCTGCTGCGCGAGGTGCTGCCGCGGATCGAGACGATCCCCGTGACCGTCGCGCGCTCGCTGGCATTCGATTCGATGGATGAGGACGAGTTCCGCCGGCTGTTCGAGGGCATCACCCAGCACATCGGCATGCACTACACGCACGTGATGCTCGACGAGGTCGTCGCCGAGTTCTGGCTGATGGCCAACGGGCAGGGCACACAGCCGGCGCAGGCTCGGAGGGCTGCATGAAGGCCGTCCAGCACCTGGTCAGCGTCAGCGGCGGAAAGGACAGCACCGCTACGTATCTCAAGGCGATCGAGTCGGGGAGGCCGTTTCAAGCAGTATTCGCCGATACGGGCAACGAGCACGAGATCACCCTCGAATATGTGGCAACGCTGGCGCAACGCACCGGCGGCCCAAGCATCGACACGGTTCGCGCCGACCTGACTGCTGACCTGGCACGCCATCGCGATTACATCCTGCGCGTCTGGCCTCTGCAGGGCATCCCGCAGGAGATCGTCGATCGGTCCGCAGCACTTCACACGCCGAGCGGCAATCCGTTCGTTGATCTGTGCATCCTGAAAGGCCGATTTCCATCACGCGGCGCGCAGTTCTGCACAGAGGAGCTGAAGGTTCTTCCCATCGTCGAGCAGCGTGTGCTGCCGATGCTAAAGTCAGGGCCGGTCCTGCAGTGGGTCGGCATCCGAGCCGAAGAGAGCGAGAACCGCGCAAAACAGCCGCTCTATAACCGGCACGAGTCCGGCTCGTACCTATGGCGCCCGATCTTCGATTGGAAGCTCAAGGACGTTTGGGCATATCACTCGCGACACGGGATTCTTCCCAACCCTCTGTACGCCATGGGGTTCGGTCGTGTCGGTTGTTTCCCGTGCATCAATTGCCGAAAGGACGAGCTTCGTCTGATCGCAGACCTCGCGCCGGAGCACATCGAGCGCATCGCCGAGTGGGAGGCCATCGTCGCGATGGTCAGCAAGCGCCAGTCCGCCACGTTCTTCGCGCCCATGAAGGACCCTACCGATGCGGACACGCCGGGCGAGTACTCGCGGATCCACAAGGTTGTGGAATGGAGCCGTACCGGGCGTGGCGGCCGGCAGTTCGATCTTTTCTTCCAACAACAACCGGGCGGCGGCTGCACCTCAGACCTTGGTCTTTGCGAATTGGCGGAGGCCGCATGAGGCGCGCAATCAAGCCGGCGACGCGCGCCGAGCAGGCCTACCAAGACGCCGCGCGCGCACTCGGCTGCGTCGTGTGCCGCTGGCGCATCGCAGCCGGCCTACAGCGCGCCATCCAGTGCGGCCACACGGAGATTCACCACCGCAACCTCGGCGACCTGCACGGCCAGAAGCAGATCGGCCAGCACGCGGTCGTCGCACTCGGCGCCTGGCACCACGACGGCGACCAGATGCCCGGCATGACCCGCGACCGCATGCGCGAGGTCTTCGGACCCAGTTTCAAGCACCACGCCCGCGAATTCCGCGCCTGGACAGCCGAAGTCCTGGGGGATCTGGGGCGCGGTACCGCGGCATGGCAGGCGTTGCAGGACATCTATCTTGAGAGGGGATCAAATGAAAAATTGCTTCGAATGCATGGTTGATGGGTGCCTGGGCGAAGTCATCGCCAGGCGCTTGTGCAAGAGGCACTACCAGCGCGCTGCGCGGGAAGGCCGACTTCCGGGCAAAGCCCGGTTGCAGACGGTAAGACAAAGGCTCGAGCGCTATTGCATGCCCGTGACAGAAACAGGTTGCTGGTTGTGGACTGGAGCAACCGACACTCTCGGGTATGGCTTGATAACAGTTGCCAGGCAGAAATCCGGCGCTGCTCACAGGGCGGCCTACGCGGAGTTAGTCGGGCCAATCCCTCGCGGAATGGCCGTTTGCCACAGATGCGATACCCCGAGCTGCTGCAACCCCGAGCATCTTTTCCTTGGCTCCCAAGCAGAAAACATGCGAGACGCCAGCGCTAAGGCGCGGATATCGGCATGTCGGCTCACTCATCAGCAGGCGTTGGAAGTTCGAATGTCCAAGGAGGCAACGTCGGCGATAGCGCGACGACTCGGAGTGGCACTCCACGTGATCTACAAGTGCCGCAGAGGGGTGACTTACCCCGCAACCTCAATTCTAAAGAACAGGGTGACCCAGTGAACCAGCAGCAATACGAGAACGCCCGGCTCGCCGGCCACCGCGCGCGTCAGGCCAGCAAGAAGCGCGACGACTCACCGAAGTACGCCATGGGCGAGGAGGGCGCGCTGCTTCGCGAGGCGTGGCGCGAAGGTTGGGACGAGGCTGATGCGGAGCGGAGGAAGGCGGCATGAGCATCCAGCAATCAGCGAAGCTGATCTCGAACGGCGATCAGCGTGTGGAGCGTCTGACGAAGCGCGAGGAGTTTGCGAAGGCGGCAATGCAGGGCATCGTCGGCAGCATCCAGGACGAGGACGGCTACAACCGTTTGGCGCGGCACGCGGCCGTGAACGACATGAAGGTCAGCCAGTGGATCGCGCACGACGCGGTGAAGCAGGCAGACGCACTGCTGGCCGAACTGGAGAAGCAGGCATGACGGCTACCCCAATCCGATTTGAGGGCAAGGTATTCGCCAGCGCCGCCGAATTCTCGCAAGCCTATCCGGCCTATGCGCGGTGCATCGACGCAATCCGCGACGGCGCCGAGACGATTGTTGAGGTGGAGCGGCGGGTCGCCGCCGGCAAGCAGAAGGCGGCCACCAGCACACGCGTGCGGGCAAAGCACGCCTACGCGCTGAAGGCGGGTGCGCGATGACCCTGCGCGTGGTGTTCGGAATTGACCCCGGCATGTCCGGCGCCGTTGCCACACTGATCGACGGCGAGGCTGGCCCGATCCTGGACATGCCGGCAATGACGGTGGGCAAGAAGCAGGAAGTTGATGCGCGTGCGATCGCGGTCTTCATCCGCGAGGTCCGCAGCCAGCACCCGGGCGCGGTATTCGCGGGATGCGTGGAGCGCGTTCGGGCGATGCCGCCGCAGGGGGACCGGAAACCGGGTGCGCAGTCGTCGATGAACTTCGGCGAGAGCTACGCCAAGGCCAAGGCGGTGCTCGAGGTGATGGGCATCCCCTTCAGCCTGGCCGAGCCGCAGAGCTGGAAGCGCCATTTCGGGCTGATCGGTCGGGACAAGGATGCATCGCGGCAGCTGGCCATCCGCCGCTTCCCGTCCGCCGCGCCGCAGCTGCAGCGCAAGAAGGACGACGGCCGCGCCGAGGCGCTGCTGCTGGCCCTGTGGCACGAGCAGAAGAGCCAGCCGGGAGCCCTCGCTGCATGACGCTCAACCCGACGAACCTGAGCCGGCCCGAGGCGTACTACGAAAAGCTGCTGCGGAAACGGTACGCGGCGGCAGTGCGCAAGCGCGGGCTGTGCGCGTTCTGCAGCTGCCGCGATCGGACGCTGGGGATCGTGCACTGCCAGGGCAACGAGAGCAGGCAGATGGGGATGTGCCAGGACGACGGCAGGCTGCCGCAGTTCCGGCTGGATGATCAAACGTTGGAGGAATTTCGCCATGCGGCGTAATGAGGATCCGCTGCTCGCTGAGCTGCGCCGGTGGGGATACGCCCACGCAAACCGCTACACCCTGAGCCGCGCCGACCGCAGCCGGCATGTGCTGGAGAACGCCAAGGACTATGCGCCCAAGACGGTGGAGCAGGCCTTCCGCGAGCTGGTGGAGCGCGATGGCCGGCAGCGGCGTCGCTTCATGGCCGAGCGGGCTGGGCTGACAGCGCTCGGCGAGATCCCAGCCTGGGCCGTAGATCCGGTGCGCGCGCGGAACGACGCCGACCGGCCGCACGATAATCCGGAGGTCGCCGTCGACATCGGCATCCCCGATGACCTGCGTTGGATCGACCGGGCGCTAGCGTCAATGAGCAGGCAGTTCCCGCTGCGCGTGCTGGTGGTGCGCACCGAGTTCACCGTGGCGGCGAGCCAGGCTGTGAAAGCCCGCATGGTGGCAGAGCAGTACGGTGGCACGGTTTCGATATGGCAATACCGACGGGAGCTGCAGCGCGGGATAGACTTCATGGGCGGCAGGATGGCCGCGTGACCCGGGACGCTTATGCCAGACTTCAGCTGGTTGAATGAAATACCCGATGAGGTGTGTGAGCGGCACGGCGAGGGCCGCCGTAGATCCTTTCCGCTCGACCACTTTCTTCAGCGTAGCAATGTGAGTCCCAATTCTGATTGGCGTGCAGGCTTCGACGTTTGGGGAGCATCCCAGGAGCGCCGATATCAGCAGTTCCCTGCGCCCAATGCGGCAGACGGAACCCAGCTTGCCTTCATTGTGTGGGGCCCGTGGCAACACAGGTCTTGACCGTTGACAGTTGCGCACCGAAATGGTCTGATTCTGCAACTGTCAAAAGTTCCCACTGAAACCCGGCCAAGCGCCGGGTTTTCGCGTTTCTGGGCCCAACACCGACCGCTGCCAGCGTGCCAGGTCCTCGTCGAGAAGCGAGGCGCTGCGCGCCGGGATCGCGCACGGGCCGGCGACATGGCGCCGCCCACCCATCCGCCGGCGGCGGTCGGTACCTATCGGAGAGCACTGCCGCGGTCTGCCCAGCTGGACGGGACCAGCGCGGCGCAGCGGACCTGCTGAAGGGACAGGACCACCGCGGCGGTGCTCGCCGTTCTTCAATGCCCGCATCCCAGACCGGATCAACCCTCGTGCCTAGCCGGCAGCGGGGCGGGCACCTATCGCCGCTTGGACTGGGAGTACCCGGTCGCGGCACCTCCGGCTCGTCGAGAGACGCCCGGGTGACGGCTGCACATGCAGCGCCGGAACCGTAACCGGCACCTATTTCCGCCGCCGACGCGCGGCTCCAGCCCTGCCAGCCGGCGGGGCTTTTTGTTTGGAGGCAGCAATGGCGGTCATCACGCCCGAACAAGCCGGTGGCCGCAACGTCGTGGCTTTCCTGGACATGCTGGCGCATTCCGAGGGCACGTCCACCAGCTCGGCTACGAAGAACGACGGGTACGACGTCATTGTCACCGGCGCCGATCGTGAGCCGGAGATCTTCACCGACTACAGCCGGCATCCGTTCGCCGGCGGCCGCAAGTCGAAGGCGATCAACTCGAAGGGTCTGACCAGCAACGCGTCTGGCCGCTACCAGTTCATGCTCAAGGATTACGCGCACTACCGCGACCTGCTGAGGCTGCCGGACTTCGGCCCGCTCTCGCAGGACCGGTGGGCGCTGCAGCTGATCAAGGAGCGGCGCGCGATCGCCGACATCCAGGCCGGTCGCTTCGTGGAAGCGGTGGCGAAGGTGCGCAACCTGTGGGCCAGCCTGCCGGGCGCCGGCTACGGCCAGCCCGAGCACGCCATCGAGAAGCTCATCGCCGCGTACAAGAAGGCCGGCGGCAAGGTCGGGAGCGCATGACGATGCCGGACCTGGACGACGAAGCCCTGCTAACCGCAGAGCGCGAATCGCTCAACGAGGCCGTGCTGCTGCTGCAGGAATGTTGGGGCCGGACAACCCGCCCACGTCGCGACAGCCGGCACGTTCTGCGTCTGGGCTACGGCCGGGCGATCGAAACCCGTGAGCAGAGTGAGCGCGCCGCCACCCTGGAGCTGACCGAGGACGTCATGGAAGCCCAGGAGACATTGCGCGGTCGATTCTTCGAGCTGCTGGCGGTGCACCCGGAGATGCGCGGCTCGCTGCCGTACATCATCGCCATCGCCGACATCATCGGCGCCACGGTGGTACGCGACAGCGCCGACCTGTGGGCAGCGGCACGCAAGGGCGACTGGCTTGAGTTCGGCTCAGTGATCCAGGAGTTCCGCTGGGAGATGTTCAGCGATGCCACCGAGCGCGATAAGCGCGCAGTGTCGCGCCTGGTCATGCGCTTGGTGATGGGAGCATCGGCGGTCACGCCATGACCTTCATCACCCGAAACATGGGCACAGCACGACTCGGCATCGCCCTGATCGTGTTCCTGCTCTACGGCTTGGCCATTGCGGTGCTCGTCAACTCGGAAATCCCGGCGGGCAATAAGGACGTGCTGATGTTGCTCCTAGGCAACCTAGGCCCGCTGATGGGTGCCATCGGTGGCTACTACTACCGGGCGCAGCGAGAGGCTGGCTCCTGACATGGCCGACAACTGGGACCGCGGCCTGCCGCCGCCACGCGATCCACCCGGCTGGCTGATCACCACGCTGTGCGGCCTGCTGCTGGCCGCGCTGGCCTGGATCTGGATCGCCTATACCAACGCAAGGATCTGACCATGCGCATCATCAAGCAGGGCCGTCACCCGTCGGTCGGGGACACGCACGAGAGCACCTGCCGCACCTGCGGCACCGTCTTCGAGTGGAACACCAACGAGGCCATTCGCCAGCCCGACCAGCGCGAGGGCGACTATTTCAAGATCGCCTGTCCGCTGTGCGGTGCGTCGGCGACCAAGGCGGTATCGGAGAAAGCGCCGTGAACCGCACGGCGATCGCCATCATCGCCGCGCTTGTGTGGTCGGGGGCCATGTTCGGTGCCGGCTGGGCCTGGCGCGGTGATCGTGCCGAGGGGGCCACCAGCAAGCAGGAGGCAGGGGCCGCCCTCGGCGCCCTGGCCGGGGAGCAGGCCGCCCGATCGACCGAACACCAACAGGCCGAGGCATTGGCCGACATTGGAGCCAAGCATGAAGAAGACCGGCAGGCGGCCCAGGCCGTCCCTGATGCTGTTGTGGCTGACCTGCGCAGTGGTGCTCTCAGGCTGCGGGACGGGTGGGCCAGCTGTGAAACCCAGCGCCTCACCGAGGCTTCCGCCGGCGCCGCCGAACGTGATGCGGCCGCCGAGCGCCGAGACGAGTTTGCGGGCGCTGTTGTTCGAGTCGGCCGTGACGCCGACGACCAGCTCCGCGCCTGCCAAGCCGTAGTGGCCGCTGACAGGAGCAGTCCAGATCTCTCTGCCAGCGGCGGAGCAGCGCCCCGACAAGTTGGGGAATGACCTGGGCGGCCACGTTGATCAGCATCGTTTCGATAGTTGCCATGTTGTTCCGAGTGGTTGGGGTGGTGTGAGGCAGCCTCCGTCAGGTGACCTGACGAAATCCCGCCATTTGCATCTGAAGACGTGAAGACCCAGCGGTGTTCCCCGTCTCGTATGTGCCGCTTTGACGCGACGCCACCTTCGCCCGTGGGCTTACCGCGATCCACCGGAGAAATTTCCGCTTTCCTTTCACCGGCCCCACCCGGGGAGCCAGACCCATGCCCAAGAAGAAACCCAAGCCCAACGCGCGTGCGACGCCCGGGCTGACCCAGAAGCAGCAGCGCTTCGTGGTCGAGTACCTGAAGGACCAGAACGCAACCCAGGCGGCCATCCGCGCCGGGTACAGCGAGAAGACCGCCAGGAGTGTCGGGTCGGAGAACCTGACCAAACCCGACATCGCCGCCGCCATCCAGAAGGCGCAGGCCAAGGTCGCCCAGCAGGCAGCCGTGACCGTGCATTCCCTGGCTGCAGAGCTGGAGGAAGCCCGGGGCATTGCCCAGGGAGAGAAGCAGGCGTCCGCGATGGTCGCCGCCACCATGGGCAAGGCAAAGCTGTACGGCCTCGCCGTCGAGCGCCATCGCCATTCCGGTGCCATCGGCACCTACGACCTGAGCAACGTGTCCGACGATGACCTCGATCGCCTTGAATCGATCCTCGGTCCGCTTGCCGTCGCTGGCGGAGATCCGAGCGGAGAGGGCCAGGCGGGAGGCTGAGCGGGAGCGCCTGCGCATCGCTGAGGATGTCGAAGGCATCCGGGCGCGGTCGCAGTCGCTGGAGGGCTTCATTCGCGAGCACTGGCACGTGCTTGAACCGACCCGGCCGCTCAAGATCGGCTGGGCACTGCGGGCGATGTGCCTGCACCTGGAGGCGGTCACAGAGGGTCGCATCCAGTTCCTGCTGATCACCGTGCCGCCGGGCATGATGAAGTCGCTGGTGCTGGTGTTCTGGACTGCCTGGGAGTGGGGTCCATGCGGCCGCGCCGACCTGCAGACGCTGGCCACCTCCTACAGCCAGCCGAACGTCCTGCGCGACAACCTGAAGCTGCGGCGCCTCATCGAGAGCGACCAGTATCAGGCGGCGTGGCCGCTGAAGCTGCGCGGCGACCAGAACGCCAAGGGCAAGTTCGAGAACACCGGCAACGGCTTCAGTGAGGCCAGACCCTTCAGCTCGATGACGGGCGGACGCGGCGACCGGGTCAAGGTCGACGATCCGCACTCAACCGAAACAGCCGAGAGCGACGCCGAGCGCAAGACCGCCGTCCGCATCTTCCGCGAGGGCATCACCGACCGACTCAACGACATCACGTCGTCGGCCATGGTCATCATCATGCAGCGCCTGCACCAGCAGGACATTGCAGCGGTGGCGATGGAGCTGGATCTGGGCTTCGTCCACCTCAACCTCCCGATGGAGTTCGAGGAAGAGCGGACGGACAAGGACGGCAAGAAGAGCGGCGGTCCGTGCCGCACCTACGTCGACGGCAAGCTGTTCTTCGAGGATCCGCGCACCCAGGAGGGTGAGCTGCTCTTTCCGGAGCGCTTCCCCCGCGCCGAGATCGAACGGCTGAAGCGCGCCAAAGGCACCTACGCGTATGCCGGCCAGTACCAGCAGCGGCCAACACCGCGCGACGGTGGCTCGTTCAAGCGGGATTGGTTCGAGGTCGTGGAAGCGGCACCGGCCATCTCGACCGCGCGCAAGGTTCGGCGCTGGGACTTCGCCGCCACCGATCCGAAGGAGAAGACCAGCAGCGATCCCGACTACACGGTCGGCCTGCTGCTGGGCGAGGCTGGCGGCATCTACTACGTGCTCGACGTGGTGCGCGACCAGGTGTCGCCCGCTGGCGTGGAGCGGATGCTGACGAACACCGCGCGGCAGGACGGCAGAACGATCAAGGTGCGCATCCCGCAGGATCCTGGCGCCGCCGGCAAGTCCAACGCCGCGCACCAGATCAAGCTGCTGGCCGGCTGGGACATCAAGGCCGCGATCGAGTCCGGATCGAAGGAGGTCCGCGCAACACCGGTGGAGGCACAGGCCGAGGCCGGCAACATCAAGCTGGTGAATGGCCCCTGGGTGGCCGCCTTCCTCGACGAGATCGCCGAGTTCCCCAACGCCAAACACGACGACCAGGTCGACGCGCTCTCTGGCGCATTCGCTGAGCTGGTCACAGGCAGCACCTACAACCTTGGAAACGCACTCTGATGGGCAAGCTCGCACAACTGAAAGACGGGCTGGTCAATCTCGTGGCCAACCTGGGCACCTCGCGCGACAAAGCGCTGCACAGCCACTACGCGCTCGCGCCGCTGAGCGACATTGATGCCAGCAACGCCTATCGCGGCACGTGGCTCGCTCGCAAGATTATCGACATCCCTGCGCTCGACGGCTGCCGCAACTGGCGGACGTGGAATGCCGATCAGACTCAGATCAGCGAGCTCGAGGCGGAGGAGAAGCGGCTGGGGCTGCAGGTGAAGCTGCTGGAGGCGCACATCAAGGCGCGGTTGTTCGGTGGCGCTGCGATCTACATCGGTACCGGCGACTCGGATGTCAGCAAGCCGCTGGACCCGACGCGCTTGAGGAAGGAGGGCGTCAAGCACCTCAACGTGCTGACCAAGCGCATCCTGACTGCAGGCGAGCTGGATCGGGACGCCGAGTCGCCCAGCTTCGGCCGTCCTGCGTTCTACACGCTCACCTCGGCACGAGCCGGCCAAGTCGAGATTCATCCCTCGCGGCTGGTCATCCTGCATGGTGCCCATCGGCCGGATCCGGATATCGATCACGGTGACGGCTGGGGCGACTCGGTCCTGATGGCGACCAGCGACGCGGTGAAGCAGGCGGACAGCACGAGCGCCAACATCGCCAGCCTGGTATTCGAGGCGAAGGTCGATGTGCTGAACATCCCGAACCTCATGTCGCAGCTGGCAGATCCAGCGTATGAGGCGCAGCTGCTCCAGCGCTTGCAGCTCGCGGCGATGGCCAAGGGCATCAACGGCATGCTGGTGCTGGATGGGGAGGAGACCTACACGCAGAAGTCTGCGTCCTTCGGCGGATTGGTCGATGTGATGCTGGCCTTCCTGCAGCAGGTGTCGGGCGCGGTGGATATCCCGCTAACGCGTCTGCTGGGCCAGTCGCCCGGTGGCTTGAACAGCACCGGCGACAACGACATCCGGAACTACTACGACCGCATCAAGTCAGGCCAGGAGCTCATCTACACGCCGGCCATGTCGGTGCTGGATGAGTGCCTGATCTACTCGGCGCTCGGCAGCCGACCCAAGGACGTGTTCTACAGCTGGCGCAGCCTGTGGCAGACCAGCGACACCGAGCGCGCCACCAACGGCAAGACCACGGCCGACACGATCAAGACCCTCGCCGACACCAAGCTCATTCCCGATGAGGTGCTGGCCGAGGTGGCGGTGAACATGCTGACCGAGGCGGGCGTAGCGCCTGGCCTGGAATCGGCGATGGACGATTTCACCAGGGCGAATCCGGACTGGCAGGAGGATCAGGACGAGGAGGAGCGTGCAGCGGCCGCGCTGGCTGCTACGCAGGGCAAGCAGGGCAACCCGCTGACCGACGCCGAGCCTCGCTCGCTGTATGTGCGCCGGGACGTGCTCAACGCGGCGGAGATCGAAGCCTGGGCACGGGAGCAGGGCATCACGGACATCGCCGACGACCTGCACGTGACGGTGGCCTATTCGCGCCAGCGTTTCGACTGGATCAAGGCGGGCAACGCGAGTGAGTGGAGCAGCGATAGCAGTGGTGAGCTGATCATTCCGCGCGGTGGGCCGCGCGCCATCGAGCCGTTAGGCGGTATGTCGGCGGTGATCCTGTTCGCGTCCACGCAGCTCGCTTGGCGCCATGAGGAGATCGTCCGGGCAGGCGCCTCGCACGACTTCCCGGACTACATGCCGCACATCAGCCTGACGAAGTCGCCCATCGACCTGTCGAAGGTTGAGCCGTACCGGGGCCGCATCGTGCTGGGCCCGGAAATCTTCGAAGAGATCCGCGAGGACTGAACCATGTTTCTGAAAGATCGAGTCTCGGTGACGGCGCCACGCCGCACCGCGGACGGCTACCTCGTGGCCGATGCAAAGGTGGCGCGCACTGGCATCCAGGAATACCTGGGCTCGGAGGTCGGCAAGCCGGAGATGCCGATCGTGCGGCTGTACCGGCCACCCGAAGAGGTCTTCTCCGACGCAACGCTGCGCAGCTTCGCGCACCGGCCCATGACCAACGACCACCCGCCGGTGATGGTCGACGCGAGCAACTGGAAGCAGTACGCCGTCGGCCAGACGGGCGACGAGGTGCGGCACGACGACAAGTTCGTGCGCGTGCCGCTGGTGCTCATGGACAAGGCGGCCATCGCCGACTGGGAGGCCGGCAAGGTCGAGCTGTCGCAGGGCTACACCGCAGAGATCGTCTTCGAGGATGGCGTGACGCCCGAAGGCGAGCCCTACGACGCCGTGCAACGAAACATCCGCAACAACCATCTCGCGCTAGTCGACCGGGCGCGCGGTGGTGAACACCTTCGTATCGGCGACGACAACCATCAGAGGAACACTTCAATGCCTGACATCAAGACCCGGACCGTCCTGGTCGATGGGCTGTCCGTCGAGACCACCGACGCCGGCGCCCAGGCCATCGACAAGCTGCAGCGCCAGCTCTCCGACTCCAACGCAGTTGCCGCGCGCCAGGCGACCGACCACACCGCGGCCCTCGCGCTCAAGGATGCCGAGATCGCCAAGCGCGACGCCGCCATCGACGACCTGAAGGGCAAGGTGTTGGACGCCGCTGCCCTGGATGCGCGCGTGCAGGCGCGTGGTGACCTGCTGGCCACGGCCAAGGCAATCCACGACGCCGACTATCGCGGCAAGAGCGATGCGGACGTTCGCAAGGCTGCTGTCATCGGCAAGCTCGGTGACGCCGCCATCGCCGGCAAGGGCGACGCCTACATCGAGGCGCGCTTCGACATCCTCGCCGATGGCGTGAAGCCGTTCGATCCGGTCACGCGCGCACTGAGCGATGGCGCCGCACACCGCACCGTCGTGCAGGACAACGGCTACGCCGCGTCCGTCGCCGGCCTCGATTACCGCACCAAGAACCAGGGGGCCTAAGTCATGGCACTGCAAACCAACTACCCGGAGATCCAGCCTGCAGCCACGCGCGGCATGCAGGCCACGATGCTCCCGTCCACCATCATCTCTCGTACTGTCGAGGACGTCGTCGGCCTCGCGTTCGGCCTGGCCGTGGCACAGGGCGCGACGGATAAGGGCATCGTCACGTTCGGCGGCGCCAACCTGAAGTTCGTCGGCATCACGCTGCTGGATCGCTCGGCCACGGGCCTGGACCTGTTCCCGCAGCGTGCATCGGCGCGCGTCATCACCAAGGGCGACATCTGGGTGACCGCCTCGGTCGCCGTCGCCGCCGGCGATCCGGTGTACCTCACCGCAGCCGGCGCGTTCACCAACGTCGCCACCAACAACACCGCCATCACCGGCGCCCGCTGGGACACCAGCACCACCGCGGCAGCCCAGCTGGCCGTTGTCCGTCTCGGCTAAGGAGCCTATCCGCATGCGTGCACATCCACTCTTCGACGCCCAGGTGGTCATGGGCTTCGTGGTCTCGCAGACCACCATCATCGAGCCCGGCGTCTACCGGACCGTCTACCCGGACATCCAGTACCGGGACCTGATCCCGGTCGATACGTCCGGCAGCGAGTTCGCCACGTCGGTCACCTACTACTCGCAAGACCAGTACGGCAAGGCTGACTGGATCAACGGCAACGCCGACGATATCCCGAAGGCCGGCACCAACCGCTCGCAGTTCCAGACCGGCGTGCACACCGCTGGTATCGGCTACGGCTACGGCTGGGAAGAAATCGGCCGCGCACAGCTGCTCGGTATCAACCTGCCCAACGAGGACGCAGCCGTCGCGCGTCGTGCATCCGAGGATATGGTCGACCGCGTCGCGCTGTTCGGCGACGCCAGCAAGGGGTTCAGCGGCCTGTTCAACGCAGCAGGTGTCACTCCGGTAGCGGCACCCACTGGCGACTGGCCCAACGCCACTCCCGACGAGATTGTCGGCGACATGAACCAGGCGCTGTTGAATGTGTTCAATGGCACGAACACCGCAGCGATCGCAGATCGACTGTTGCTTCCCTGGTTGCGCTACCTGCTGATCGCCACTCGCAAGATGAGCGACAACAGCGACATGACCATCCTGCAATGGTTCTTGGCGAACAACGTTTACACCGTGCAGACAGGGCAGCCACTGACCGTGCGCGGCCAGCGCGGCCTGGACACTGCAGGTGTCGGCGGCGTGCCCCGCATGGTCGCGTACCGCTACGACGCCAACGTGCTGAAGCTGCACATGCCGATGCCGCACCGCTTCCTGCCCGCGTGGCAGTCCGGCCCGTTGCGCTGGGACATCCCGGGCGTGATGCGCCTGGGCGGCCTGGACGTGCGCCTCCCGAAGCAGGTCGTCTACGTCGACGGCATCTGATCCACAACGGCCCCGCGCGGCACAGGCGGGGCCACACCGGAGCATGCAATGAAGATCAGCAACAACCACAAGACGCCGCTGGCGTTGCCGGACGGCACCGAGATCATTCCCGGCTCGCCGGCCATCGTGCCCAACTGGCAGGCCATCAAGAAAAACGCCGTCGTGCAGGCGTGGCTCGCCGCGAACATCCTCACCGAGTCGGAGGACGACACCGCGCCGTTCCTGCTCGGCACGTTCAACCTGCCCGACAGCATCCTGCTCATCGAAGGCGGCGATAGCGTCACGCGCGACGATGTCGTGCAGCACGCGTTCAAGGCCTCGGCGCTGTCGCTGGAGGACTGGAATTCGCTGGACGAAGTGGACCGCGAGGCACGTATCAGCGCATCGCTCGACGCGCTGAAGGCCGAAGCCGCTGCTGCCGCTCAGGCGGTGATCGACGCGAAGGCCGCAGATGACCAGAAGAAGGTCGATCTGATCGCCAAGCTGGAAGCCGGCGGCATCAGGCACGACAAGCGCTGGGGCTTGGAGAAGCTGCAGGCCGCGCTGGACGACGCCGAGAAGCCCAAGACCGGGAGCTGACCATGTACGGCACGCTGGAAGGAGCAGACGCGTATCACCTGGTCCGTGGCAACGCAGCATGGGCGGCAGGCAGTGAGGAGGCCCGCAGGGCGTCCCTGGTGCGCGGTACCGACTACATCGACGGCCGGTACCGGGTGCTGCTGTCTTCGGGCCGGTGGCAGTCGATGTTCCCCGGCGTGCGTACCCAGGGGCGGGGCCAGCCGAACGAATGGCCCCGCACAGGCGCAGTGGATTACGACGGCAACCCGATCGCCGCCGACGCAGTGCCGATCGAGGTGGAGCACGCGGCGTACGAAGCAGCGCTGCGCGAGCTGATCGAGCCCGGCAGCCTATCGCCGGACTACGTCGCGAGCGCGCAGGTCACGCGCGAGAAGGTCGGCCCGATCGAAGTCTCATACGGTGCCAGCACAGCTGCAGGCAGCACGCCGAACCGTCCGGTCATTCCGGGCATCGACGAGATCCTGGCGCCGCTGCTGCGTCGCCCGATGGTGATGCCAGCCATGAGGGTGGTCTGATGGCCGCCGCGCTCTATGCACGACTGGAAGCGACCGCTCGCAGGCTGATCGGTGGCTACGGATACGCCACACAGCTGGAGCGCGACGGCGCCATCACCGGGCCGCCGCACAACCCGCAGCAGGGGCCGCCAACGCGGCACGACTGCAAGGTGGTGGAAGTCGATTACAGCCTGACCAACCGCGACGCCACGTTGGTGCTGCAGGGGGACAAGCTGGGGCTGATCTCCACCGATGTGGCCATTGAACCGACGAAGGACGACAGGATCCTGCTCGGCGGCGTGCTGTATCGCTTCATTGACCTGCAGCCGCTGTCACCAGGCGGGCAGATCCTCCTCTTCGAATTTCACGCGAGACGCTGATGGCCGCAACGACTTCCCGCCAACTTGAACAGCTGGCGGCGAAGCTGGAGCCGGCCATTGCGCGCGCGTTCCTCAAGGCGATATCCGAGGTCACCAGTCAGGCAGGCGTGCAGCTCATCGCGGACCTGCTGCAGGCCGGGCGGATCGACGACGTGCTCACCGTGATGGGGCTGGACGAGCCGCGCTTTGCGGATCTGGGCGAAGCGCTGCGCAACGCCTACGCGGCAGGCGGGCAGCAGGGGGTGTCGGAGATGCCGAAGATGCGGCTCAGCCTGGATCCGATCATCACCGGCAACTACAAGCCACGGCAGGACGTGCGTTCGCCCGCACTGCGTCCGAACTTCGACCTGCGCAACCCCACCGCCGAGGCATGGCTGCGCGACAAGTCCAGCAACCTCATCACCGGCATCGTCAACGACCAGCGCACGCTGATCCGCAATGTACTGGAGAGCGGCATGGTCGCCGGCCGCAATCCTCGTCAGAGCGCGCTGGACATCGTGGGGCGCGTGGGAGACACGGGCCGGCGCACCGGCGGCGTGCTGGGCCTGACATCGCAGCAGGGTCAGTTCGTGCAGAGCATGCGCGGAGAGCTGGCCAGCGGTGACCCGAAGGAGATGGCGAAGTACTTCGGCCGTAAGCGCCGCGACAAGCGCCTCGACGGCATCGTCAAGCGCGCCATCGCTGCCGGCAAGCCGGTATCGCAGGCGGACATCGACAAGATCGCCGGGCGCTACGCCGACCGGCTGCTGCAGCTGCGTGGCGAGATGATCGCGCGCACCGAGTCGATCACCAGCATGAATGCCGGCCGCGAAGAGGCGTACCGCCAGCAGATCGAAGCGGGTGCGCTGGCGCCGGAGAACGTAACCGGCACCTGGTCGGACACAGGTGATGAGCGAACCCGGCACACTCACAAGGCGATGAACGGGCAGAAACGAGCATTCGGTGAGCCATTCCAGTCGCCCAGCGGCGCGCTGCTGAACTATCCGGGCGACGCGAGCCTGGGTGCAGGCCCGGAGGAGATCGTCGGCTGCCGCTGCACGAAGCAGTATCGGATCGACATGACGGCGGAGGTGCTACGTGGCAAGCAAGTTCGGTGACCAAGTCAGGGCCTTCGCGGAGAAGGCGAAGCAGCGACAGACGGCGATCTTCCGCGAGTCAGCGCAGGCGGTGATGGACCAGGCGAGTACGCCCAAGGCCAAGGGCGGCAAGATGCCGGTGGTCACTGGCACGCTGCGCAACTCAAGGGCGGCGTCGAAGGACGGCCCGGCGACATCGGAGAGCGGCGACCCCGCCATGGTCTTCGCATCCCTGCAGCTTGGCGAGCGCGTCTGGGCCGGCTGGACCGCTGCGTACGCGCTGCGCATGGAGCACGGGTTCAGTGGCAAGGACAGTCTCGGCCGGCAGTACGAACAGGCGGGCAACGGCTTCATGCGCGCTGCTGCGCAGAACTGGGACTTCATCGTCAACGAGGTCACCGCGAAGGTGAAGGCACGCATCCCATGAGCGACACCGCGATCTATGACGCCTTCGCCGGCCTGGTTGGCGCCTTCGCCGCGAGTATCGGCGTGCCGTGCTCCTATCCGGGCATTGGCTTCACTCCGCCGACCAGCGGATCCTGGCTCGAGCTGCAGTGGTTCCCCAACCAGACCCAGAATTACGGCATGGAGGACGACGGGCCGTCGCTGATGCAGGGCTTCGGCCAGCTGGCGGCGTGCTATCGGCCAGGCGCCGGCATCATGGTCGGCACGCAGCTCACCGACCAGATCATCGCGGCATTCGGCAAGGGAACGACCTTCGCCGGCATGTGCGTGTACCGCATGCCCTGGACCTCAACCATCATTCAAGACCCGGAGCGGCACATGCATCCGGTGACCATCATGTGGCGCGGCTTCGTGTAGCAGCCAACCGCAGTAGTTCCCCAACCCCGCCCCGTGGCGGGTTTTTTTATGCCCAACGCGAGGAGATATCAGCAATGGCTGAGGCACAAACCAACAGCGGTTCCAAGCTTTACATCTGCGCCACGCCGCAGAACAGCGACCTGACCAAGACACAGTTCGAAGCGTTGACCTACGTGCAGGTCAAGAAGGTCGGCAGCGTCGGCGAGCGCGGTCTCACCACCAATATCGTTACCTACGACACGTGGGACACGGCGGTATCGCTGAAGGGCAAGGGCATCTCGAATGCCGGCGACCCCGAGGTGGAGATGGCGCGCGACCTCGCAGACCCGGGCCAGATCGCCATGCGTGCAGCTGGCCAGCCAACGGTAACCAGCGCCTATGCGCTGAAGGTCGAGCGCCCGTCCGGCGAAATCGAATACCTGCGCGGCCTGGTTACCGGTCCTCGCACGCCTGGCGGTCGCAACGAGGACTTTGTGCTGCACGTCTACTCGCTGGCCCTGAACCAGGTGCCCGTCGAAGTGCCGGCGCCCACCACCCCGTAACCGTACAGCAGGGGATAGGGCGGCCGCCTGACAAGCCGGATCTGATCCGGCCGGCTTCCCCTGCTTCACCTCCCGGATCGATCGCAAAGGATCACCCATGACCGAATTGACCACCATCGTGGCCGCCGAGCGCGCCATCGACATCAAGCACCCCGCCACCGAGGTTCCTGTGGGCCTGCGCATCACGCTGCTGCCCGACACCCACCCGAAGGTGCGCGAGGCCAGCCGGAGGGCGCTGGACGACCGCCTGCAGGGCAAGGGCAAGGTGACCGCCGCCAAGATGGAGCAGGGCCGCACCGACATGCTGATCGCCTCTGTGGGCGCCTGGGAGTGGCTGGGCGACCTGACCTTCCACGGTGCCAAGCCGCCGCTCACCGACGAATCCCTGCGCAAGGTGCTGAAGGAACTGCCGTGGATCGGCGACCAGCTGGAGGTGGAGCTGGGTAACCGCGCGGAGTTTTTTCGCAGCGCTGAAGACGCGGATAGCTGACGCCACGTATCTAAGCGTCCGGTACGACATGCCGGACGCGAAGGGCGAGACACGACGCGCGCGCAATGCGCGCTTCGAGCAGCCGACGCCAGAAGTCGACATGCCGGAAGAGGCGGCGCACGTCTGGGATTGGTTCTGGCTGCTCTCCGGACGGCGCCGTAGCGGTCCTGAGGCCCTGTCCTATGCCGAGCTGCGCGCGTGGCAGGAGATGGCCGCCTGCGATGTCCTGCCGCAGGAGGTGGCAATGCTCATGGCGATGGATGACGCCTACCTGCGCGCTGTGCGCGAAGAACAAGCCGCGGCCCGTGAGCGCACGCCCGACCCTGGCAACACTTGGAGCTGATTGATGGATATCGCCGAACTTGGCTTTCGGGTCGATTCGAGTGGCCTGGTGGAGAGCACCAAGGCGCTCGATCAGAACGCCGCCGCCGCCGACAAGGCCAGCGGTTCAGCGGATCGGCTGGAGCGCTACTTCCAATCGATGTCGCGCTCGATCGACCGATCCGCGGTGGTGCTGGGTGATCGCTTGGGCGGTGCGCTGGATCGCATCGGCATCGGTACCGGCACGGTCATCACCGAGCTGCAGGGGCTCAACCGCGCGCAGGCGGAAATCGTCAGCGCGCTGGTGGCCATGGAGAGCCGTCTGACCGGTACCGCCGCCGGCTTGAAGGCCTACAGCTCCGCAGGCAAGGAGGCTGCAGCCGGTGCCACGGCCTCCACCACCGCATCGCAGAAGCTCGAGCAGCAGCTGGAGCAGCAGGAGGCGCGCTACCGCAGCGTTGCGCAGCAGGCCATGGCGTATGCGGAGGCGCAGCGCACCGCCAACGTGTCGGATCGCGCACTGGCCGAGGCGGCACGTGATTCGGCTGCCGGCATCGACCATCAGGCGGCGGCGCTGTCGCGCGCAGGCACGGAGCAGGAGCGCATGGTGGCGCGTGCGCGTGCGTTGCAGGAGGCCGAGGCGCGCACCACCAATCAGGCCAGGGAGGCGGCGCGCGCAGCTGAGGTGCAGGAGCTCAACCTCAAGCGCCTGCTCGCGCAGATCGACCCCACCGTGGCCGGGCTAAACCGCCTGGCCGACATGGAGGAGCGGCTGGAGCGTGCCGGCGACCTCGGGCTGATCAAGCCGCAGGTGATGCAGCAGTACCAGGCGCAGATCGAGGCAAGCAGGCAGGCGCTGCTCAAGTCGAAGAACACCAACGAGCAATACGCCATGTCGGCGCGCCAGACGGCAGCGGCAATGCGGATGATCCCGGCGCAGATGACGGACATCGTCACCAGCATCGTGAGCGGCCAACCGATTTGGATGGTAGCGATCCAGCAGGGTGGCCAGCTGAAGGACCAGCTTGGCGGCATCGGCCCGGCTGCGAAGGCCGTGTCCTCCTATGTGCTGGGCATGGTCAATCCGATGACATTGTCGGCTGCCGCCGCAGTCGCGTTAGCGGTGGCGCTGAAGCAAAGCCAGGATGAGCTGTTCGACTTCCAGAAGAACCTGATCCTCACCGGCCGCAATGCGGATATCAGCGGTGGCCAGTTCCGCGGCTTGGTTTCGGATCTGGACAAGCTGGCAGGTGTGACGCGCGGCGGCGCTGTGGATGCGCTGACAGCCGTCGCTGCTTCCGGCCAGTTTGCCGGCAAGCAGTTCTTGATGGTCGCCGAGGCGGCTGCCCGCATGGAGTCTTCCACCGGCCAAGCCAGCAGCAAGACCGTCGAGGCGTTCCAGCGCATCGCGCGTGATCCGGTAGATGCATTGGTGGAGCTAAATAAGCAGGAGGGCTTTCTCACCGCGGCGCAGCTGTTGCGTATCCGCACACTGCAGGAGGAGGGCCAAGAGCAGCAGGCTGTTGCTGAAGCGCTGCAGATCTACTACGAGCGGTCGATCAATGTCGCCAATCAGGCCGAGGCAGCAATGCCGAGTTTGGTGAAGTGGTGGCGAGATGTGAAGGACGAGGTCGGCGGTGCGTGGGGCGAAGTGATGACCTTCAGCACTGAGCTGGAAAAGCTCGGCGGGAAGCTAAAGAACTTGCTCCCAGCGTCTGGCCTTCAATTCGACATGATCACTACGCTCGCGTCGCCCAAGGCTCAGATGCAGCGATTGAACTCGCTCATCGGCGGTTCTCGTCTACCTACACCGATCTTTGAAGTGCAGGCAGATGGGCGCAAGGCGATTGAAGATATGGCCAAGGTCTACCAAGAGCAGGACGTAGCGGCCAAAGCAGCATCGGAAGCACTCACCACGCGGCTTGCCGGGCTTGATCGTGAATCGGCCAAGCTGGCCGCCCGCAACAAGATCATCGAGCTTTACAACAAGCTGGAAGGCGCGCGCGACGCGAAGGGGAACCCTGATTCGCGGTTGTCCGACGGCTCCATGCAACGCCTCATCGCGCAATCCAACGCGCAGATCGACAAGCAGTTCAACCAGCGGGAAGGCGTCGGCAAGGCGAACACGGACGACAACGCGGCGCAGAGCTTCATCGCCAGCGTGCAGCGGCAGATCACCGCCAACCAGCAGCTGGCCGAGAGCGGCGACAAGGTATCGGCCAGCGACCGACTCGTGATCCAGGCTCGGCAGTTGCTTGCCGACAAGACCAATACGATGACGGCGGCGAGCAAGCAGCTGCTGCAGGCGATGATCCCGCAGCTACAGGCGAGTGATGCACAGGCCGAGAAGGCGAAGCAGACGCAGCGTGATCTGGTGGCGCAGGCGGCCTTTACCGAGCGGCTGGCGCAGCTGGAGAAGCAACGGCAAGAGCAGTCTGATGTCGATCTGATGGGCATCGGCCGCGGCGCTGATGCCACGCAGATGCTGCAGCGGCAGTTGGACATCCAGCGGGAGTACTTGCGCGAGCGGGAGAAGCTGGAGAAGGAGCAGCGCGGCCAGAACCCACTCAGCGACGGCGAGTACCAGAACGAAATCGCCCTGCTCGAGGCGAGCAAGCAGCGTTCGCTGGAGATCGAGCGGGACTACCAGCAGCAGCGGATGGCGATGCTGGGTAACTGGCGGACTGGCTTCACTCGCGTCTGGGAGGACTACGCGTTTTCCGCTGCGAACGCCTCGGATCTGGCGGGTTCCGCCCTGTCCAACGGCCTCAGCGCGGCGGAGGATGCATTCGTCCGCTTCGTGCAGACGGGCAAGCTGTCGTTCTCGGATCTAACCAAGTCGATCCTGGCGGATCTGGCGCGCATTGCCGCAAGGCAGGCGATCGTCGGGGCCATCGGCTCCATCGTCGGATCCTTCGCGGGTGCGGCGGCCGGCGGCGCATGGACTGGCACCAGCGCGGGCGCAGGCAGCAACCTCAACTTCGGCAACAACGTGGACAGCTTCACCGGCAGCAGCTGGGCGAGCTTCGGCGGTGGCCGTGCTGGCGGTGGCGACGTGTCCAATTCGTCGATGTACGAGGTGGGCGAATTCGACCGCCCGGAAATCTTCAATGATCGGCGCGGGCGCAGCTACCTGATCCCCGGCAACGACGGCACGGTGGTGCCGATGCATCAGCTGGCATCCGGCAACGGCGGCGGCTCTGCTACTCCAACCGTAAACGTGAGCATCAACACCGTGGTCCAGAGTGATGGAAGTAGCACCACATCGGCCACCACCGGTGACGACAACGCGATGGGCCGCGCGCTCGCGAAGTTGATCGAACCAGAGGTGAAGCGGGTGCTGGTGCAACAGATGCGGCCAGGCGGCCTGCTGACGGGAGCGCGCTGATGGCGGATGTCTTTCCATGGAAGCCCACATCGCAGAGCAGTGGCACCGCGACCGGTGTGGTCAAGCGCGCAGAGTTCGGCGACAGCTACAGCCAGTCCTCTGCCGACGGCATCAACCCGATCAAGCGCTCCTACCAGGTGACCTTCACTGGCCCCGAAGCGCGCATGAATGAAATCGCCGCGTTTCTTGACGCACACATCGGTATCTCGTTCCTCTGGACGCCAAGGATCGGCGGCCAGGGCTACTACCAATGCGACGGCTACAGCGACCGAGGAGAGGGCGGCGCGATGCTCTCCATCAGCGCCACCTTTGAACAAAAATTTCAGCCGTAAGGAAACTACATGGCACGTCAGGTCATTGATCTTGATACACCCCAGTCCGGTGGTGAGCGCGGGGATGCTCCCCGCGTTGCTTTCACCAAAGTAAATGAAAATTTCGCCGAGAACTACACATCACTTGCATTGCTGAAGAGCGCGTCGCGCGCAGATATCCTGGGAATTGTTTCGCAGTCAGGCGGTACTGCTACTGGTGCTGTGATGGAAAGGGGCAGCAACGCCAACGGATCCTACTGGCGATTTGCCAATGGCATGCAGGTATGCATAAGGGGATTCGGGCCTTTTAATCTGGCAACCGGCGCTGTCTACAACAGCGGGACGTTGACCTTCGCCGCTGCTTTCTCCGGGGCGCCGCAAGTTGCGCTGCACATCAACTGCAGCTTCCCCTATTACGTCACTGGTAACTGCGAGGGGGGGGTAACAGCGACCGCCGTCGCCGCTTCAATTCGCAACGGTTATACCGGGGCGATCAACGGTATCTACGCCGGAATCATTGCCGTGGGGAGTTGGTTCTGATGCGGATCACCATAATTGCGCAGAGGTCCGATGCGGAGCTCTCGGTCTCCTGTGCGGACGACGTTCTAACAATCAATGGCGAACAATTTGATTTCGGGCCGTTGCCTGACCACTGCGAGCTGCCTCACGGCGCTGTTGCATCCCCGTTTGTTGTTGGATCGGTCCGAAAGGAGAACGGCATTGTCTCCCTGGCGCTGGCTTTTCCCTATGCAGCAGACGAAGAGCCGTGGCAGACCTATACGATCGAGCTTGAATCAGGTGAGGTGAGCCGATGAGCAACATCGACTTCAATCGCGTGATCACCCCCGAGATAAAGCAGCGCGAGCTCCACGAGTCTCTCCTCACGGGCGTTTCGGGATGGCTAGATGACACTGTTAAGGCTCGTGGCTATGACAACATCGTGTCCTGCGTCAGCTACGCCAACAGCACTGACGCGCAGTTCCGTGCCGAAGCTGCAGCGGCAATTGCCTGGCGTGATGCGGTCTATCGGACGTTATACGAACTACAGGCAGCTCCCCCAGAAGGAGTGACGTCAATCGAGCAAGTCGTCGGCTTGCTGCCGAATCCTCAGAGCTTCGGTTGGCCCGCATGAGCATCCTCGCCGACATCCAGACCCTGGAGCCTGGCGCGCGTGTGACTTTGTTCGAACTGGATGCCACATCTCTCGGCGCCGACTCGCTGTTGTTCCACCCGCACCTGCAGTCCACACCGATCGTTTGGCAGGAGAGGCTCTACACGCCATGGCCGGTCGAAGCATCAGGTTTCGAGGTGACCAGTGATCAGCAGCCAACGCCCAGGCTGCGCGTTGGCAACGTGAACGGAACGATCGCTGCGCTCTGCCTGCTTTTCGACGATCTGGTTGGCGCGCGTGTGGTGCGTCGCCGGACGCTGACGAAGTACCTGGACGCGGTCAACTTCGCCGGCGGAAATGGAACGGCAGATCCGAACGAGCATTTTGCCGACGACATCTGGCTGATCGAGCGCAAGGTCTCCGAGGACAACGAGGTCGTGGAGTTCGAGCTGGTCTCCCCGGCGGACTTCGCAGGCGCGTACTTGCCGGGGCGTCAGATCCTCGCAGGCATGTGCGGGTGGCTTCTTCGCGGTGGCTACCGTGGACCGTATTGCGGATACAACGGCCCGGCTGTAGCGGACGCGAACGACCAACCTACAGACGATCCAGCGCGTGACGTCTGCGGGGGGAGGCTGGGCAGCTGCAAGCTGCGCTATGGCGCGAACAATCCGCTGCCCTATGGCGGCTTCCCGGCGGCAGGTCTCCTGCGCACCTGATCGCGCGGCCTCAAATTCAACTATCTCCGGCCCGCCACGTGCGGGCTTTTTCATGGGCGAGACATGGAACAGACGACCTTCGAGGCAATCAAAGCGCACGTTTCTGCGGAGTTCCCGCGCGAGGCTTGCGGCCTTGTCGTGGCCACCGCAGAGGGCGAGCGCTATATCCCCTGCCGCAACACCGCCGACACCGCGAGTGAGCACTTTCGGCTGCCTGGTGAGGACTACGCCGAGGCCGAGGACCAGGGCGAAATCCTGGCGCTGGTCCACAGCCACCCCAACGCGCCGGCAACGCCGAGTGACGCGGACCGGGTCATGTGCGAACTGAGCGAGCTGACCTGGCACATCGTCAGCGTCGGGCAGATCGACGGCGTGCCGGCGTGCGGCGATGTCCAGACAATCATGCCGAGCGGCTACACCGCGCCGTTGGTGGGCCGTCAGTTCGCCCATGGGGTGTTGGACTGCTACACGCTGCTGCGCGACCTCTACGCGCGCGAGCTCGGTATCCACCTCGGCAACTACGACCGCGCCGACAAGTGGTGGGACAGCGGCGGCGACCTTTACCTGCAGAACTTCGCCAAAGAGGGGTTCGCCGAGATCACCGATGAGCCGCTCCCTGGCGATGTGTTCCTGATGCAGGTTCGCTCACCGGTGATCAATCACGCCGGCATCTATCTCGGCGACGGCCAGATGCTGCACCACCTGCATGGCCGGTTGTCCGAGCGCGTGGTGTACGGCGGCTACTGGGCTGAGCGCACCGTCAAGGTGATCCGCCATCGCGACATGCAGGGCCGGCACGCTGCCGCATTGGAGAGCATCACGTGAACACCAAGATCCGCACCGTGCGGCTGTACGGCGTGCTCGGCGCGCGTTTCGGTCGCAGCTTCCGGCTGGCAGTCAGTAGCTCCGCAGAAGCGATTCGGGCGCTCTGCGTCCAGATCCCTGGACTCGAGCGCTTTCTGATGGAGTCGAAGGATCGTGGCATGGCCTTCGCTGTGTTCATCGGACGCCGGAACCTGCGGGAGGATCAGCTGGATGATCCGCCCGGTAACGACGAGATCCGCATCGCACCGATCCTCATCGGCTCCAAGAGCGGCGGCGTGTTCCAGGCCATCTTGGGCGTCGCGTTGATTGCGGTTGCTGCAATCGCAACTGGTGGTGTTGGCGCCGCCTTCGCGGCCTCAGGTGTGTGGGGTACGGCCGCTATGGTCGGTCTATCGCTCGCGATCGGTGGCGTCGCGCAGATGCTGGCGCCTCAGGCCAAAGGGCTTGGGACAAGCGAGCGACCCGAGAACCAGCCCAGCTACAGCTTCAACGGCCCGGTGAACACCCAGGCGCAGGGCAATCCGGTGCCGGTGGCTTACGGCCGTGTGTGGGCCGGTGGCGCAATCATCAGCGCGGGTATTTACGCGGAGGATCAGGCATGAACGCGATGGTTGATATCCGTGGCGCGAAGAAGGGCGGCAGCGCCGCGCGCCAGCCCGTGGAGTCTCCGGACAGCCTGCAGAGCATTGCTTACGCCAAGATCCTGCTCGCGGTGAGCGAAGGCGAAATCGGCGGGCCGGTGAACGGACTGCAATCGATCTACCTGGATGGGACGCCGCTGCAATCTCCGGACGGCAGTTTCAATTTCCAGAACGTGCGGGTGCAGATGCGTTCCGGCACGCAGGACCAGGAGAGCATCGCCGGCTTCCCGGATGTCGAGAACGAGATTGCCATCGGCGTGGAGCTGACCAGCGAAACGCCCGTGGTGCGTACCGTGTCCGGTGCCGAGCTGTCCTCGGTTCGTATCCGCGTCGCAACCCCGACGCTGCAAAAGACCGATACCAGCAATGGAGACATTACCGGCTATCGCATCACCTACGCCGTCGACATCGCGACCGATGGCGGCGCTTACTCGACAGTCCTCACCGACACGATTTCGGGCAAGACCACGTCGCTCTATGAGCGCAGCCGTACTGTCGATCTGCCGCCAGGGAGCCAGTGGCAGATTCGAATCCGCCGGCTGACGCCGAACGCGAACAGCAGCACGATCGGCGACGTGATGTACGTGCAGGCAATCACAGAGATCATCGACGCGAAGCTGCGCTATCCCAACACGGCGCTGCTGGCGATCGAGCTGGACGCAAGCCAGTTCCAGGCGATCCCGACTGTGGCCAGCGACAACGATGGCCGCATCATCCAGGTGCCGAGCAACTACAACCCAGACACGCGTAGCTACAGCGGGATCTGGGATGGCACCTTCAAGTCGGCATTGAGTGACAACCCGGCGTGGGTGTTCTTCGACATCGTCACGCAGGACCGCTTCGGCATGGGCAACACCATCCCGATGGCCTGGGTTGATCGTTGGCGGCTTTATCAGATTGCGCAGTATTGCGATGAGTTGGTGAGCGATGGCTTTGGCGGCATGGAGCCGCGCTTCACGTGCAATGTTTACCTGCAGACGAAGGCGGATGCGTGGCGCGTGCTGCAGGATCTGGCTGCCGTGTTCCGAGGCATCACCTATTACGCGCAGGGACAGGTGCTTGCCTCGGCCGACATGCCGATGGACCCGGTATACTCGTACACCAAAGGCAACGTGATCGACGGGAAGTTCACCTATTCGGGCTCCGCACGGAAGACTCGATACACGGTTGCGCTGGTGTCCTGGAACGACCCGGCCGACTTCGGTAAGGCCAAGGTTGAGCCTGTGCAGTACTTGCCGGGCATCGCGAAGTACGGTGTGCAAGAAGTTGAAGTGACAGCGTTCGGCTGCACATCGAAAAGCCAAGCGCAGCGCGTCGGCAACCACATCCTGCTGTCGAACAACCTGGAGACCGAGACAGTCAGCTTTGGCGTGGGCCTGGAGGGCACGATTGCTCAGCCGGGCCAGATCATCGAAATAGCGAACCCGGATCGGGCTGGGCGTCGCAATGGCGGTCGTATTCGGTCGTCTACCGGGCAGTCGGTGGTCATCGATGCGGTACCGGCAGATCTCGCACTGGGTGACAGCTTGCGCGTCCTCAATCCCAGCGAAGGCCGCAGCGAGTCGCGCACCATCACTGCGATCAATGGCACGACGATCACGGTCAGCGTGCCTTTCAGCGAACCCCCGCGCGCTCAGTCGGTGTGGCTGGTGGAGAACTCGGATCTGGCGCTCGAGACGTTCAAGGTGCTGTCTGTTGCCGAAGGGGAGGGCATCACCTACTCAATCACCGCGCTGAAGCATGTGCGTGGGAAATTTGCCTACATCGACACAGGTACAAAGCTTGAGTTGCCGCCGATCAGCGTCATCCCCCCGAGTGTGCAGCCCCCGCCGACCAACGTCCGGCTATCTTCGAACAGCTTCGTGGAGCAGGGTATCGCGCAGCATGTGCTCACGATCGCGTGGGATCCCGCCGATAAGGCGATCGCATACGACGTCGAGTGGCGCCGGGACGACATGGATTGGGTCAAGGCGGGCCGCGCGACCACGGCTAACCTCGATGTGCGGGGCATCTACGCCGGGCAGTATCTGGCGCGCGTGCGTGCGGTCAATGCCCTCAACGCGGTATCAATGCCGGCGCTGTCGGCGCTGACCGAGATCACCGGCAAGACCGAGCCGCCGCCGTCGCTGGCCAGCCTCACCGCAGCCGGCATCATCTTCGGCATCGACTTGGCGTGGTCGTTCCCGCAGGGAGCAGCGGACACCGAACGGACGGAAATCTGGTACGGCCCAGCCAACAACTTGGCCGGCGCGGTCAAGCTGGGCGACTTCGCCTATCCGCAGGCGCGGCACTCCATGCTAGGCCTGGCCGCCGGCGCGCGCTTCTTCTTCTGGGGCCGTCTGGTGGACCGCAGCGGCAACATCGGGCCGTGGTATCCGCTGACCAATGGCGTCATGGGTGAGAGCAGTACCGATGCCACCGCGATTCTGGAGTACTTGGCCGGCAAGATCAGCGTCACCGAGCTCGCGCAGGAGTTGCGCAAATCGATCGAATCCATCTCTGACCTTGTTCCGTTGGTCTGGGATCCGGAAGCCATCTACGCAAGCGGGCAGACCGTTGTGTATGCCGGGGTAATCTGGAGTTGGACAGGGGACGAGCCCGGCAACGAAGAGCCACCCGGTACGCGATGGAAGAACGTTGGCACGGCGATCGAGGAGGCTGGTGCAATTGTTGGTCGTGTCCAAGATATAGAGCTCAGGATCGACGATCCGGAAACAGGCCTGGCCGCAGTCGGTTCCCAGACGCGAGGCCTCGTCGCACGCTTCAGCTCCTGGTTCGCAGGCGATACGACGGGCGGGGTTGGCACTATGCCTGGATATGCCGGAACGATCAGCGTTGAGTCGGTTATTGCCAGTGGCGACTATGTCCAGGCAAAGCGCATCGATACCGTGCAGGCGTCGCTCGGCGAAACGAATGCCAGCGTGCAGCAGGTCTCTCAGACGGTTCTCTCGTTGAATGGCAAGGTGTCTGCCACTTACAGCGTGCGGGCGCAGATCACCAGCGCTGGTCAGATCTACATGGCCGGCATGGGCGTCGGCGTGGAGCAGCAAGCAGATGGCAGCTACCAAAGCCAGATCCTCATGCAGGCCGACCGCTTCGCGGTGATCAACGTGGCCAACAATGCGGTGACTTCGCCGTTCGTAATCCAGGGCGGGCAGACGTTCATCAACCAGGCGCTGATCGGCAATGCCTGGATCACCAATGCCATGATCGGCGACACCATCCAGTCGAATGGCGTAGGCGCGAATGGCCAACCTCGCTGGAAGCTGGACAAAAACGGCACGCTCTCGATGAACGGTGCGAACAACGGAGGCTTCATGACGCTCAACGAGCAGGCGCTGCGCTTCTGGAATGCGGCCGGCACCGTCGCTTTGTTCGAAGCCGGTGAGCTGCTCTGATGGCGCGCGGCATCCGTCAGCGAGATCCGACAGGCAACATTCTGATAGACATCTCCACGCGCATCACCAGCAAATTCGGAGTGGTCAGCATCGCGGCCGGCTCCAGCGGCTCGGTTGCCGTCCCGGCTCTTGGCACCAACGAGATTTATTTCTGGTTCTCCGCCAGCAGTAGCGCCCAGTTTGCCCAAGCGCCGCTGTTCACCGTGGACGAGCAGGCCGGCACGATCAGCTGGAACTACGGCGGAGGCAGCAACATGGGCACGCAGATCGGCGGCGTGCTCACATACGGGAGGTATTGAATGGCTCTTGGCGTGAGGATCCTTCCCGAGGGCGGGAACATCATCCAGATCGACACGCGCTACGAAAACCTCGCGTTGAAGCAGAAGGGCACCGTCACCGCTGTCGGTGCCAGTTCGGGTGGTGCAGCCCAGGGCATTGGCTTCGCCACTGTCACCGTTGGCGGTGGCAACTCTCCGCTGATCGCCGTCACCTGCGCCTCGTTCGTTGGCCTTCGCAATCGATCCCAGAACGGGAGCACTTTTACCTTCGAGCTTGTGTGCGAGACGGCCAATACGGAAATCCAGTACTACGTTTTTGACACGACCGATGTGGCGCAAATGGCCTTTGTCATGAGCAAAGGCGTGCGGTTCCGCGACCCGGCCACGGGCCGCGTTGCTTTCGACTCGCGTTACAAGTACATGCGGGTGATCGGACGCATGCGTGCCACCGCAGGGACTGCGCAAACTGACTTTCCAACCCAGGCTGACGGGGTAGCGATCGCGCTGGGGCACACAGGTGCTTCATACACCATCCTGAGCGGACTTATTGGGGGCGGTCCTCGCTGGTCGATGGATCGCCTTGCCTATGTTGCCGGGGTTCGTTACACGCTGGGAACGGCGTCAGCAAAGGGCATCAATACGTACTACGACCATGCCGAGGGCAACCAGGGCACTCCACCGGCGCCGCCCGGCACGTTCGGGACAATGCAGGTGGATTGCCTGCTGCTCAACGTCCGCAATTACTGAGCCGGCGTGATGCGCCGCACGCCGGTGCGGTCCTGGAACTTTATGCTCCAGGGGGTTATCAGGTAGCCGGGCCGGCGGTAATAGATGGCCGGCATGTGGTCCTCGCGCGCGTCCTTCGCGATGCCATTGACCAGCACATAGGGCGCGGCGGTCTTCGGCACCTCGCACCACTCCTTTCGCCCGTCGGTTTTGAGCGCCAGGGTGTAGGGGCCGGCGCCCTGGATCTGGCCGCACACGATGGTTCGGGAAGTCACCGAGGCTGCGCGGGCGCGCGGCGCGATCCGGGTGACGAATGCATCCAGCGTCTCGCCGGCGGTGGACGTTTCCTCATACAGCTGGACGGTGCGGTCGAAGTGGCTGGTTTCGCCAGCGGCGGCAGGGATGGCGACGCCAATAAGCGCCGCGGCGGCGGTGATCAGCAGTGCGTGCATTACGTTCTCCGAGTGTGCTGCGCCGGTCACTGCCGGCGGCCCGAGGTCATCTCGACGCAGGGCCAAGATGCATGGCCAGCACACGCAAAAAAACGTTCATTTGAGCTATGCCTGTACGGCGTGCCAGGTCGGAGAAATCCGACGCGGCTGTGCGGGCCATGCCGATATGGTGGATCCCATATCGCTGCCAATCTTCAGTTGCCGGACCCGGGACCGCTGGTCGCTCAACCCGGGAGCGCCTGAGCAGCGCCAAGCCGGTACCCTAGACGTAGCCTTGAAGGTCGTCATGTGTGAGCACGCCCAGACGATGGCCCCAGGACGTGACCAGCTCGACAATCACCGTTGCCTCGGCGGGGAACGCATACAGCAGCTCCGCTTCGAACTGGTTGAGCACTTCCAGCGGCTCGGAAGCGCACGCCAGCCGCTGCTGCAGCTGTTCGAAGAGGCTGGGGGTAGTGGTGTCCATGCGCGCAGTCTACGGCCCCCTGTCTCACGCCCTGAGACGGCCGTGCCGATACTGCGGGCATGGACAGAGCCCAACTCCGAACCCATCTGGAAAATCTCGATGCCGCGGTGCCGGCGCTGTTGAAGAGCAGCCCCGACCGTTGCCACTTCTGGCAGGCCTTTGCCGGCATGGCGGACGTCATTGAGGACGGCGCCATCACGGGCGAGGATGCCCAATTCGTCTCCCGGCGGCTCGATGAGATCTTGGTCTGGCATGGCCTCCAAGATACCGACCGCGACTGTTGAGAGGCGGCCATGTGTTACTCCGCGCAGATCCGAGCCGAGTTCAAAGAGTTCCAGCGGGCGTTCGGCGCCGTGATGGACATCGACACCTATGTGAAGACCTTCTGGTGGGGCGAGGGCGCCCAGGCGAGGCGGATCAAGGCCCCACGCGCGATGGTGCGTGAGCTGCTGGAGATCGGCCCGCCCGAGCTGCAGGAGAACCTTCGCGCAGCCGATGCGGCAGAGGCTGAAACGCTCACCCTTGAGATCTTCGACCAGAAGCGCCGTGTCGGCGATGCCGAGCGGGCGCTGCAGCTCAAGGAAACGAAGAAGGCGCGCGAGGACGTGCGCATCGGCACGAACAAGGTCCAGCAGGCCCAGCGGCGCCTCGATACGCTTAAGGGCACGCGCGGCCAGGACGACAGCCGCATATTCCCGGGCGTCTACTGCCCGGTGTTGGTGGTGGAGAACGGCCAGCGTGTCGCCAAGCCGATGCGCTACCAGTGCCGCCCGGCCGGCACGCCGGCGATGTACGACCGAAAATTTCCCGGCACCTATAACGCCCGCCGCGACAACTTGGAAGGGTTCTGGCGCCGGCAGTTCGGCTACACCCACGGGCTGATGGTGGCCGACCGGTTCTACGAGAACGTCGAAGGCCCAGACGGGCAGAACCAGCGTATCGAGTTCGTGCCGCGCACCGGCGAGCCGATGCTGGTGGCATGCCTCTGGTCGCACTGGCGCGATCCCGCAGGCGTCGAACCGGACCTGCTGTCGTTCGCGGCGATCACCGACGAGCCGGAGCCCGAGGTCGCCGCCGCCGGCCATGACCGGACGATCATCAACATCAAGCCCGAGCACGTCGACGCCTGGCTCAATCCTGACCCGGCCAATCTCCAGGCGCTATACGCCATCTTCGACGACAAGCGTCACCCGTTCTACGAACACCGGCTAGCAGCGTGACCAGCAGCAGCCACAACCAGGATAGATAGCCATGCCATCCCGATCTGCGCACCGCGCTGCGCTTCAGCGATCTAAGGAGCCGAGCGTCATTGCTCCCGAAGGTGTGACGCTGCCGCCTCTCCCTCCCAACATGAACTGGCACAACCCTGTCATCGGCGGGGACGTCGATCGAGGCGAATGGTGCCTTTTGCGTGTCGGTCCAGGAGGGGCAGATGTCCTGGCAAGGGTTCGGCGCAATGGGGCGAGTGAGGCCGATGTGTCCCTGATGATCGCCGGAAGCCCAGTAATACCGCCGCCTGTGACGCTGCCAATCGCTCAGGCTTTCGAAGTGGCGGCCGAGTTCGCGCGCAACTCGTCAAGGTAATCGGCCCATCGCTGCATCATGCGCACGCGCTCCGCGAGGTGTGTTGTGCGGTTGTAAGCCCGGCCGTTGGGATCCTTCACTGCGTGCGCCAGCTGGTGCTCAATGATGTCCGGCCGGAAGCCAAGGATCTCGTCAAGGATGGTGCGGGCAGTGGCGCGGAAGCCGTGGCCGGTCACCGTGCCTACCTCGTAGCCCATGCGGCGCAGTGCCGCGTTCACCGCGTTGTCCGACATCGGCCGCAGCTTCGTCCTGGTGCTGGGGAAGAGGTAGCGGCCGGCACCGGTGAGCCGCTGCAGGTCCGAGAGGACAGTCAGCGCCTGGCGCGAGAGCGGGACAACGTGGGGCTGGCGCATCTTCATCTTGTCGGCAGGGATATTCCACCTGGCGGCCTCGATGTCGAATTCCGACCACTCGGCCTGCCGTAGCTCGCCCGGCCGCACGAACAGTAGCGGCGCCAGTACCAGGGCGCAGCGCGTGACGTGGCTGCCCTTGTAGCCGTCCATGGCGCGCAGCAGCGGCCCCAGCTCATCCGGATCGGTCACTGCCGGCAGATGGCGCTCCGGTGTCGGCTTCAGCGCGCCGCGCAGATCCGCCACTGGGTTGCGGCTGGCACGCCCGGTGGCGATGGCGTATCGCATGACCTGGCCGCAGTTCTGCATGATGCGATGTGCCGACTCGAAGGCGCCGCGCTTCTCGATGCGTCTGGCCACCGCCAGGAATTCGGGCGCTTCCAGTTCCGCCGCCGGCCGCGCGCCGATGTAGGGGAACACGTCGTTCGTGAACCATCCGACGACCTTCACGCGGTACCCATCCACCCAGTTGCGCTTTTCCAGCCACTCGTTGGCGATCACTTCGAAGGTGTTGGCGCCGAGGATTGCACGCGCAGCCGTTGCTGCTTTCCGGTGCTCGCCTGGGTCGATGCCCTGAGCCAGCAGCTGGCGCGCGTCGTCCCGCCGCTGCCTGGCCAGTGCCAGCGGCACGTCTGGGTAGACGCCGATGGCCAGCCGTTTTTCCTTGCCGCCGAATCGATACTTCAGGCGGAACCAGCGCCCTCCCTTGGGCGAGAGCTCCAGATACAACCCGTCGCTGTCGTACAAGCGCTGGGTCTTCGCGGTAGGTTTGGCGCGGCGTATTGCGAGATCGGTCAGTGGGGGCATCTGGTCGGCAGGTGGGGGCAGGTGCCCCAAAATATGCCCCCACCGTCGCATAGCCTGATACGTTCACGTGCGCACTGCTCTGCACATAAAAAAGGCCGAGAACCCTGATTTTACGGGGGTTCCCGGCCTTCTCCGGATCTTCAAGATCCGCTCATTGGTGGAGGTGGGCGGAATCGAACCGCCGTCCGGAAGCACTCCATCCCCAGCACTACATGCTTAGCCCTCCGTTAGATCTCGTTCCCAGGCAGCACGGTTGGCAAAGCGCACCTGGAAACCAGCCTGCTTTATCTGACCGGTAGCTGACAGGCAGCCACTACCGATGGTTCCGTGATAATGACCCTACACCTACGAGCACGGGCACAAGTAGGTTCGGGGGTTCGCCTTAGGCGGCTGTAGAACTACAACTAAAGCCAATTAAGCGGCGATAGCGAAGTCCGAACCGTAGTTGTCATCGTTGGCAACTAAAAGTTTGCTGCTGGATTAACGAGGAAAGCTGCCCCCTCGGCATGCGCCAAGCGACTTCGCGACCCCCGTCGAAACCAGTGCACCCCCGGGGAAAGCAATAAAACGCTGACCGGGTCAGTGTAGGGATCGGCGCGCCCTGTCACAAGTGGTGAGATGCGCAACGCTTACAGTGGCTTCAGTCCCGTACCGAACGGAACAGTCTGCATACGAAGGAGCGAAGCGATGGCGACAGGCAAGCCCCCACGTTCGAAACCTGCACGCGCGCTGCCGCGCAAGGCGGCTGCAAGCACGCAACAACCGGCGCGGCCGCGCGCTGCGCGCGCGCAGCAGGCCGGGACCCAGGAGTCCACAGCGACCCGCGTGCAGGGCAAGGCGCGCACGGTGATCTACATCCATGGCATCGGCAACAAGCCGCCGGCCGATGTGCTGCGTTGTCAGTGGGACAAGGCGTTGTTCGGGCGGCCCATGGGCGAGCGCACGCGGCTGGCGTACTGGGTCAATCGCGAGCGGTATCCAGTGGCCGAGCCGGGCAATTGCGATGCGCGCGATGTGGGGCCGGCGCTCAATCAAAGCGTGCAGCGCGCCTTGAGTACGCTTGGCCTGGTGCCGGGCGAACAGGACCTGCACTTGTTGGCAGACGCGCTGGCGCAGAGCGAGCAGGAACGCACCGATCTGCATCGGCTGCTGGACGAGCTTCAGGGCACGTCCGTGTCCGGCAGCGTGCAGGCCAAGGGCGCCATCGATGCGATCAACCGGGTGTTGCTGCGGCTGATTTCGGCTGCATTGTTGCAGGATGTGCATGACCTGTTCTTCGTGCCGGAACGTGCGGCGTTGATGCGCGAGAGTCTGGCGCAGCGGCTGCGCGCAGGGGGCGGGCCATTCGTGGTGGTGGCGCACAGCCAGGGGTCGATGATCGCCTTCGATGTGCTGCGCCAGCTGAAGGCCGCCGATTGCGAGGTCAGTTTGTTCCTCACCCTGGGTTCGCCACTGGGCTTGCCGCAGGTGCGCAGCATGTTCAAGCGCTGGACTGGCACGCGCAAATTGCCGTTTCCCGAGTGCGTACAGCGCTGGATCAATGTGGCCGAAACGCGCGACCCGATCGCGCTGGACCCGGACCTCACCGACGACATCGCCAATGCCCAAGGACGTTTCGAGAACCTGGCCGCTGCGCGTTTGAACCCGGACTGGCAGCACAACCCGCATTCGGCTTCGGGCTATCTGTCCATTCCGCAGGTGCGCGCCGCGGTGCGCCAAGCCGTGGGTGTGGGCTTCGATCAGCCGGTGTCCAATGCAGTGCTGATCAAGGACCTCAGCGAGCAGCTCGAAGCGCATGGCCCTGAGTACCGGCACGATGTGCTGATCGAGCTGGATCGGCGCGTGTTGGGGAACGACCCTGCCGGTGTGCGCGCATTGCTGTTGCAGCATGTGCGCGAAGCCGCTGCGCGTACCACCGGCCTGAGCGGCGATGCGCTGGATGAGGCGATCGAGCTGGAAGACAGCCTGCAGCGTTTCGTGTCTGCGCGGCTGACCCGATTCGAGATCGAGTCGCTGCAGGATCGCTACCGCGCGTTGGGCTTTCGGCGGGTATGGCGCGATGCCGGAAAACGCGCGTTGATCCATGTGTCGGGCAATGTGCTGCATGCCGATGCGGCACGCACGGCGTATCGCGCACGCGGGCAGCAGATCGGTTGGGCGGTGATGGATACCGGCATCGTGGCCGATCACCCGCATTTTTTCGTCAAGGGTGAACGCGACACCGTGGTGGCACAGTGGGATTGCACGCGGCGCGGCGCGCCCAAACGGCTGACCCGCGCCGATGGCACGGCGTTTACCCGGCTCGATCGGCATGGCCACGGCACGCATATCGCCGGCATCATCGCCGGCCAGTGCCGCGCGTCGATCCCGGAGGCGGGCGGCACGCCCGGCCGTCCGCTGGAATTTTCCGGCATCGCGCCGGATACCCAGCTGTATGGCTTCAAGGTGCTCGACAATGCCGGAAACGGCCGCGATTCGTGGACGATCAAGGCGGTGCAGCAGGTGGCCGACATCAACGAGCGTGCCGGCGAGCTGGTCATCCATGGCGTCAATCTGAGCCTGGGCGGCTGCTTCGACCCGGAGAGCTACGGTTGCGGGTTTACGCCGTTGTGCAACGAATTACGCCGGCTGTGGCGGCAAGGCGTGCTGGTGGTGGTCGCGGCCGGCAACGAAGGCCTGGCCTGGTTGATGCGCAACGACGGTGACGCATATGCCGCCAACATGGATCTGTCGATCAGCGACCCGGGCAATCTGGAAGACGCCATCGTGGTCGGCTCAGTGCACAAAAGCAGCCCGCACAACTATGGCGTGTCGTATTTTTCCTCGCGCGGGCCGACCGCCGACGGCCGCAGCAAGCCGGATGTGGTCGCGCCAGGGGAGAAGATCCTGTCGGCCTACTACGACTTCGACCCGAACGACCCGACCAGCCTGATGGTGGAGATGAGCGGCACCAGCATGGCCGCACCGCATGTCTCCGGCGTGCTGGCCGGCTTCCTGTCGGCGCGCCGTGAGTTCATCGGCTTCCCCGATCGGGTCAAGCAACTGCTGCTGGATACCTGCACCGACCTGCAGCGCGACCGCTATGTGCAGGGCAGGGGAGTGCCGAATTTGATGCGGATGCTGGGAGCGACGTGATCCGGAGCCGTGAGTCGGGATTGGGGATTGGAGATTGGGGATTGGCAAGAGCGGTGTGGCTTAGCCTCGCCGCTCTGCAGGTGTGGATCGCAGGACAGCAGTGCAAAAGGCCACGCACAGCCGCTCTAACCAATCCCTAATCCCGAATCACCAATCCCCGCTCATCACGCATCGCGGTTATGCCGCCGCATCACGCGCTGCTTGTCGCGCTGCCAGTCGCGGTCCTTGGCGGCGTCGCGCTTGTCGTGATTCTGCTTGCCCTTGGCCAGGGCGATTTCCAGCTTGACCTTGTTGCTGCTCCAATACAGCGCGGTAGGCACCAGGGTGTAGCCTTCGCGCTCCACGCGGGTGAGCACCTTGTCGATCTCGGCCCGGTGCAGCAGCAGTTTGCGGTCGCGCCGTTCCACTGGCACCGTGTGGGTGGAGGCCTGGATCAGTGGCGTGATCTGTGCGCCGATCAGGTAGATCTCGCCGGAGCGCACATAGGCATAGCCGTCGACGATGTTGGCGCGGCCGGCGCGGATCGCCTTGACCTCCCAGCCCTGCAGTGCCAGGCCGGCTTCGTAGCGTTCTTCCAGGTGGTATTCGTGGCGCGCACGCTTGTTCAACGCGATGGTTTTCGTGGCCTTCGCGCCGTTTGCTTTATCCTTGGTCTGTTTCTTGCTCATCCGCCCATTGTCGCCGATTCGGTGTCGTCAAACGATCTTCCGTCTTTCACAAGTTAGCGAATGCCTACCATCCGTCGCAGCGCCCTGGTCGAACACAGCGCCTCCCGCATGTTCGATCTGGTCAATGATGTCGCCGCCTATCCGCGCCGCTTCGGCTGGTGCGACGCTGCCAATGTGCTCGAGCAGGACCAGGCGCACATCGTGGCGCGCCTGGATTTGGGGCTGGGGTCGTTCCGCACCTGGTTCACCACCGAGAACATCCTTGAACGCCCGGAGCGCATCGTCATGCACCTGCGCGATGGCCCGTTCAAGCGCCTGGAAGGCCTGTGGGAGTTCCAGGCGCTGGGCGAGGGCGCCTGCAAGGTGAGTCTGACCCTGGAGGTCGAAACCAGCTCGCGGCTGCTTGGCCCGGCGCTGGCGCTGGGGTTTCAGGGCCTGGCCGATCGCATGGTCAATGATTTCGTGCGCGTCGCCGACCGCGGCGACGTCTAGGTTGCGCAGCGGCATGCGCATCGAAGTCGTGCTGGCCTGGCCGGATCGCTACAGCTCGGTACACCTGGAATTGCCTGAAGGCGCAACGGTGGCCGAAGCCGTTGCCATGTCCGATCTGGCGGTGGAGCGGGCCCCCGCCGCGTATGCGGTGCACGGGCTGATCGCGCGGCCGGAGCAGGGGTTGCGCGACGGCGACCGGGTCGAATTGCTCAGGCCGCTGTTGCTGGATCCGAAGGAAGCCCGCCGCAGGCGTGCCGGACCAAGCAAGAAAGCCGGCCCCAACCGCTAGCGATTGCCAGCGCTGCGACGACGCAGACTCGCTGCAACGCCATCACTGCTGACGGCGTGTCTCGAAGAATCAGCCGTGTTGGTTGAGTTCGAACGAGCGCGCTTGGACTAAGACATGCGACAGACAGCACGATGGATCGGTCCTGGGAGTCAGCGCTGTAGAGTCACTGAAGCGCTCTGTTGGCATCAGGCAAAACGAAAAACGCATCCGTTCGAAGGGATGCGTTTTGGGTCCGATCAGGCGATCACGAGACCGCCCGGTAACCGCATCAACGGCCGCGTTGCTTCTTCTTGTCACGGGCCAGGTTGCGGCCAAACTGCTTGGGCGCGGCTTTGGCCAGTTGCTCGTCCTGCGACGGGAAATAGTCGCCTTCCCAGCGTGCGACCTGTTCGTTCTCGAAGAACACGGTGAAATTCTTGATCTCGGTACGCGCCAGACGGTCCACGCGCTGCGTGGAGGTGTAGTCCCAGCGCTGGGCATGGAACGGGTCGGGGATCGAGGGCGTGCCCAGCAACGCACTGACCTGCTGCTTGCTCTGGCCTACCTGCAGTTGCTCCACGGCGTTCTGTTTGATCAGATTGCCCTGGTAGATCGGCTGCTTGTAGATGATGCCGCAGCCAGCGGTGGAAAGAGCAATGGCGGCGACCAGCAGGAGATTACGCATCGGGGATTAAGTGCTGAGGAAATCACGCCGATGATACACTTCCGCCGGTCGCCGCGACCCGTTTGATGGCAGCTGGCGCTAAATCGCCAATGAACGGAGAACGTATGGAAACCCACGACCTGCGCAAAGTCGGGCTCAAGGTGACCCATCCGCGCATGCGGATCCTGGAACTGCTCGAACAGAAGAGCAATCAGCATCACCTCAGCGCAGAAGACATCTATCGCCAACTGCTCGATCACGGCGACGAGATCGGGCTGGCGACGGTCTACCGGGTGCTGACCCAGTTCGAGGCGGCCGGCCTGGTGCTGAAGCACAATTTCGAAGGCGGGCAGGCCGTCTACGAGCTGGACCGCGGCGGTCATCACGACCATATGGTGGACGTGGATACCGGTCATGTGATCGAGTTCGAGAGCGAGGAAATCGAGGCGCTGCAGCGCCAGATCGCCGCCAAGCACGGCTACGAACTGGAAGAGCACTCGCTGGTGCTGTACGTGCGCAAAAAGCGTCCGCGCTGAGCTGGGTGTCCCCATGCAGCCATGACCGTTACAAGGCGGCCCAGGCCGCCTTGTGCGTTCTGGGGGCGTGTTGGCGGATTCGATGCACGACCTTCCCCCATCAGCCTCGGGCACCTTCCCCCGCCAGCGGGGATAAGCAAGCCTTGTCGGCGAATGCTGGGGCTTGGCTGGCGGGGAGGGAGCGGGTCAGCTGAGCGAGGAAACCTCGCTGACGAGGGCCGGCAGTTGTCAGTGGAAAGGAGCCTCTCGCAAGCGGACGAAGGTTGCGGGGCCGCCCAGGTTGCCTGAGTGCATGGAGACGGCCTAGGGAAGCTCCACGTGGCCGATTGGTAGCGGCAACCTATGCATCCACAGCGTCGGTGGGCCACGCGTGATTACCGCTACCGGCGCACCGGCGCAACAGCACCAACAGTGCCGGCTGCCCTGATCAAGCCCTTCGCGCTGGCTTGCGAACGACCAGTCCCGCTCAGGCGCTCTGCAGCAGCTTGCGGGCGGCCGCGCGCGCTTCCTTGCTCACTTCCACACCACCCAGCATGCGTGCCAATTCTTCCTGGCGGGCCTGCGGGCCGAGCAGTTCGACCGCACTCTGGGTCATGCCGTCCACCGGCGCCTTGCTGACCCGGTAATGCGCGTGGCCCTTGGCGGCGACCTGCGGCAAGTGGGTAACGCACAGCACCTGGCGCTCTTCGCCCAGCGCGCGCAGCTTCTGCCCGACGATGTCGGCCACCGCGCCGCCGATGCCCGAATCCACTTCGTCGAACACCATGGTGGGCACGCTGTCCAGGCCCAGCGCCGCCACTTCGATGGCCAGCGAAATGCGCGACAGCTCGCCGCCGGAGGCGACCTTGCGCAAGGCGCGCGGGGGCTGCCCGGCGTTGGCGGCGACCAGGAATTCCACCCGTTCGGCGCCATTGGGGTCCGGCCGGGGGCTCTCGTGCGGCTGTAGCTGGATCAGGAACTGCCCGCCGCCCATGCCCAACTCGCCGATCAGCGCGGTGGTCGCGGCCGACAACGCCTCGGCGGCGGCGGTGCGGCTGTCGCTGAGCACGCCGGCCGCGCTGCGCCAGGCGCCGGTGGCGGTTTCGATGTGCTTGTCGAGCTGCTGCAGGCGCTCGTCGGCGCCGCGCAGGCTCTCGACTTCGGCGCTCAGGTGGTCGCGATGCGCGGACAGTTCGTCCGGCGTGACGCGGTGTTTGCGGGCCAGGTCGTGCAGGCGGCCGAGGCGGCGCTCCATCGCCTCGAACTGGGCCGGGTCGGCCTCCAGGTCGTCGCGCACACGGTCGAGCAGGGCCAGCGCTTCCTCGATCTGGATCACGGCGCTGTCCAGCAGCGCGTCCACTTCGGCCAGCCGCGGTTCGTGTTCGGCCACGCGCGACAAATCGTGGCGGCTGTCCTGCAACAGGCCCAGGGCACTGGCGCCGTCGTCGCCGTTGAGCTGCTGGGCGACGCTGTCGCAGGCACCGATCAGCGCGGTGGCATGGGCCTGGCGGCGGTGATTGACGTCCAGTGCGGCAATCGCGGCCGGGTCCAGGTCCTCGCGCTCCAGTTCGGCCAGTTGGTGTTCCAGAAAGCCGATCCGGTCGGAGACATCGCCCTGCGCGGAGAGCGCATCGCGCTCGTCCAGCAGCGCCTGCCAGCGCTGGCTGGCCTGGCGCACCTGCTCGCGCTGGGCGCTGTTGCGGGCGTAGGCATCGAGCAGGGCGAGCTGGCTGTGCCGGGCCATCAGCGCCTGGTGCTCGTGCTGGCCGTGGATTTCGACCAGTCTCGAGGCCAGTTCCGCCAGTTGCGAGGAAGTGACCGGGCGGCCGTTGATCCACGCGCGCGAGCCGCCGTCGGCGCGGATGATCCGGCGCAGCTGGCATTGCGCCTCGTCGTCGAGTTCGTTGTCGGCCAGCCAGCGCAGCCCGGGATGCTCGGCCGGTAGCTGGAATTCGGCCGACAGTTCGGCGCGCTCGGCGCCATGACGGACCACGCCGCTGTCGGCGCGCAGGCCGGACAGAAAGCCCAGCGCGTCCACCATCAGCGACTTGCCGGCGCCGGTTTCGCCCGATACCACGGTCATTCCCGGCCCGAATTCCAGTTCGGTGGCACGGACAACGGCGAAATCCTTGATCGAGAGGTGTCTGAGCATGAGGTCGAGTGTGAACGCTTTGGGGAAGCTTAGGGTGGCAGGGGCAGACGGGGAATCGGACGCTTGCCATCCCCGGGGCCAGACATTATCTATGCGCTGTCTCACCGGATGATCCCATGCGCGCGTCCCAGTCCCCAATGCTCGACCCTCGCGCCCGCCAGTTGCTGCGCACCCTGATTGCGCGCTACATCCGCGACGGCGAGCCGGTGGGCTCCAAGACGCTGGCCCAGCATGCGGGGCTGGACGTCAGCCCGGCCACCATCCGCAATATCCTGGCCGACCTGGAAGACGTCGGCCTGCTCAGCTCCCCGCATACCTCGGCCGGACGCGTGCCCACTGCGCATGGCTACCGGGTGTTCGTCGACAGCCTGGTGCAGATGCAGCCGCCTGGCGAAGAGGAAGTCCGCCGCCTGCGCGCGGAGCTGGCCAGCGGCAACGGCACGCAATCGTTGCTGGGCAGCGCCTCGCAGATGCTGTCGGCGATGAGCCACTTCGTCGGCGTGGTCAGCGCGCCGCGCCGCGAGCAGTTCGCGTTCCGGCATATCGACTTCGTGGCGCTGGATGCGCGCCGCGTGCTGGCGATCCTGGTGTTTGCCGACAACGAGGTGCAGAACCGCGTGATCGAGCCGCGCCGCGCTTACGAGCCGGCCGAGCTGGAACGGGTGGCCAATTACCTCAATGCGCAGTTTGCCGGGCGCGCGCTGGCCGACATCCGCGCCTGCCTGCTGCGCGAGCTGCGCATGGCCAAGAGCGAGATGGAACAACTGCTGGCGCACAGCGTGGACCTGGCCAGCGAGGCTCTGGTACCGGCCGATGCCGAGGACATGGTGATGGCCGGGCAGACCCGGCTGATGGGCGTGCAGGACCTGTCGGATCTGGATCGCCTGCGCGAACTGTTCGAGGCCTTCGCCAGCAAGCGCGAGATCCTGCAGCTGCTCGAGCGCACCATCCAGGCGCCGGGCGTGCGCATCTTCATCGGCGAGGAAACCGGCATGGTGTCGCTGGAAGACGTCTCGCTGGTCACTGCACCTTACGCCGCCAATGGCCAGGTGCTGGGCGTGCTGGGGGTGATCGGGCCCAAACGCATGGCCTACGACCGGCTGATTCCGCTGGTGCAGACCGCCGCCGACGTGCTGGGCGCGGCCATGGAGTCGCCCGGTACGCGATAACCGGCATCGATCGGCGCGATGCTTTGCTTGAAACGCGCGCGGGCGCCCATATACGGGGTGACGTTGGGGCGGGCGTTCCGCTTGCCCGGGAACTGCATATGAACCAAGACCACCCCGAATTCGACTCCGAAGACCTGTCCCAGAACCCGCCCGAGACCGATCCGCTCAAGGCCGAGATCGAATCGCTGCGCAGCGAGATCGCCCTGGTCAAGGCCGATGCCCTGCGCGAGCGCGCCGACCTGGAAAACCAGCGCAAGCGTATCGCCCGCGACGTGGAAAACGCGCGCAAGTTCGCCAACGAGAAGCTGCTCGGCGAGCTGCTGCCGGTGTTCGACAGCCTGGACGCGGGACTCACCGCCGCCGGCACCGAGCCCAGCCCGCTGCGCGATGGCCTGGACATGACCTACAAGCAATTGCTCAAGGTGGCCGCCGACAACGGCCTGACCCTGCTCGATCCGGTCGGCCAGCCGTTCAACCCGGACCAGCACCAGGCGATCAGCCAGGGCGAGGCCGAGGGCGTTGCGCCGGGTCACGTCGTGCAGGTGTTCCAGAAGGGCTACCTGCTCAACGATCGCCTGCTGCGCCCGGCCCTGGTGGTCGTGGCCAAGCACGACTGAACCGCAGCGCCGGCTGAACTGCCAGGCGCAGGCACGAAACACAGATGTGCGCCGGTGGCTTGAACACCTGCGCACCACCCCCACATCTCAGCCAGACCCGGCGTCGCCGGACACAGCTACAGAATCATCAGGAGCGTATCCATGGGCAAGATCATTGGTATTGACCTCGGCACCACGAACTCGTGCGTGTCGATCATGGACGGCGGCAAGGCCCGCGTCATCGAAAACTCCGAGGGCGATCGCACCACGCCTTCGATCGTCGCCTACACCAAGGACGGCGAAGTGCTGGTCGGCGCCTCGGCCAAGCGCCAGGCCGTGACCAACCCGAAGAACACCTTCTACGCGGTGAAGCGCCTGATCGGCCGCAAGTTCACCGATGGCGAAGTGCAGAAGGACATCTCGCACGTGCCGTACGGCATCCTGGCGCACGACAACGGCGATGCCTGGGTGCAGACCAGCGATGCCAAGCGCATGGCGCCGCAGGAAATCTCCGCGCGCGTGCTGGAAAAGATGAAGAAGACCGCCGAAGACTTCCTCGGCGAGAAGGTCACCGAAGCGGTGATCACCGTGCCGGCGTACTTCAACGACAGCCAGCGCCAGGCCACCAAGGATGCCGGTCGCATCGCCGGTCTGGACGTCAAGCGCATCATCAACGAGCCGACCGCCGCAGCCCTGGCCTATGGCCTGGACAAGAACGGCGGCGACCGCAAGATTGCCGTGTACGACCTGGGCGGCGGTACCTTCGACGTGTCGATCATCGAGATCGCCGAAGTCGATGGCGAAAAGCAGTTCGAAGTGCTGGCCACCAACGGCGACACCTTCCTGGGCGGCGAAGACTTCGACAACCGCGTCATCGAGTACCTGGTCGACGAATTCAACAAGGACCAGGGCATCGACCTGCGTAAGGATCCGCTGGCGCTGCAGCGCCTGAAAGACGCCGCAGAGCGCGCCAAGATCGAGCTGTCGTCCAGCCAGCAGACCGAAGTGAACCTGCCGTACGTCACCGCCGATGCGTCGGGCCCGAAGCACCTCAACATCAAGTTGACCCGTGCCAAGCTCGAAGCGCTGGTGGAAGACTTGGTCAAGAAGTCGATCGAGCCGTGCCGCACCGCGTTGAACGACGCTGGCCTGCGCGCCAGCGACATCAACGAAGTGATCCTGGTCGGCGGCCAGACCCGCATGCCGAAGGTGCAGCAGGCGGTTGCCGATTTCTTCGGCAAGGAACCGCGCAAGGACGTCAACCCGGACGAGGCGGTGGCCGTGGGTGCGGCGATCCAGGGCGGCGTGCTGGCCGGCGACGTCAAGGACGTGCTGCTGCTGGACGTGACCCCGCTGTCGCTGGGTATCGAGACCATGGGCGGCGTGTTCACCAAGATCATCGAAAAGAACACCACCATTCCGACCAAGGCCTCGCAGACCTTCTCCACCGCCGAAGACAACCAGTCGGCCGTGACCGTGCATGTGTTGCAGGGTGAGCGCGAGCAGGCCCGCTTCAACAAGTCGCTGGCCAAGTTCGACCTGTCCGGCATCGAGCCGGCGCCGCGCGGCATGCCGCAGGTAGAAGTGTCCTTCGACATCGACGCCAACGGCATCCTGCACGTGTCGGCCAAGGACAAGAAGACCAACAAGGAACAGAAGGTCGAGATTAAGGCCGGTTCGGGTCTGTCGGACGAAGAGATCCAGCGCATGGTCGCCGACGCGGAAGCCAACCGCGAAGAAGACAAGAAGTTCCAGGAGCTGGTGCAGGCCCGCAACCAGGCCGATGGTCTGATCCACGCCACCCGTACCGCGATCACCGAGCATGGCAGCAAGGTCGGTGGCGATGTGATCGGCAAGGTGGAAGCGGCGCTGTCGGATCTGGAAACCGCCATGAAGGGCGACGACAAGGCGCAGATCGAAGCACGCACCAAGACGCTGGAAGAAGCCGGCCAGTCGTTGTACGCAGCAGCTGCGGCGGCAGAGCAGGGCGGTAACGCCGATGCGGCCAGCGGCAACGCACAGGCCTCCAAGGCCGCCGACGACGTGGTGGACGCCGAGTTCACCGAGGTCAAGGACGACAAGAAGTAAGCCGTGATTTGGGAGTCGGGAGTGGGGATTGGCAAGCGCTAAAGCTTGCCGATTCCCGTCCCGATATCCTTAACGCGTCGCGTCGCCAGGGCGGACCAGCACACGCTGTCCGCTTTTGCGTTTCAACGAATCTCAAATCACGAATCCCGAATCCCGGCTTATGAGCAAACGCGATTACTACGAAGTGCTGGGCGTTGCCCGTGGCGCCAGCGACGAGGAGCTGAAGAAGGCGTACCGGCGCTGTGCGATGAAGCACCACCCGGACCGCAATCCTGGCGACGCGGCTGCCGAAGCGGCGTTCAAGGAATGCAAGGAAGCCTACGAGGTGCTGTCCGATGGCAATAAGCGGCGCGCCTACGACGCGCACGGCCATGCGGCCTTCGAGCACGGCATGGGCGGTGGCGGTGGGCCGGGTGGCCCGGACATGGGAGATATCTTTGGCGATATCTTCGGCAATATTTTCGGCGGTGGCGCCGCCGGTCCGCGCGCTGCGCGACGTGGTGCCGACGTGGGTTACGTACTGGAACTGGATCTGGAAGAAGCCGTCGCCGGGATCGAGCGCCGCATCGAGATTCCGACGCTGGTCGAATGCGCGCCCTGCCACGGCAGCGGTTCGGAAGACGGCAAGGTCGAGACCTGCGGCACCTGCCATGGGCGCGGCCAGGTGCGCATCCAGCGCGGCATTTTCGCCATGCAGCAGAGCTGCCCGCATTGCGACGGGCGCGGCACGCTGATCCAGAACCCCTGCAAGACCTGCCACGGTGCCGGTCGCGTGGAAGAAGACAAGGTGCTGTCGATCAAGGTGCCCGCCGGCGTGGATACCGGCGACCGGATTCGTCTTGCAGGCGAAGGCGAGGCCGGCCCGGCCGGCACGCCGCCGGGCGATCTGTATGTGGAAGTGCGGGTGCGCGAGCATGCGATCTTCCAGCGCGACGGCGACGATCTGCATTGCGAGGTGCCGATCCGCATTTCGCAGGCCGCGCTCGGCGATACCGTGCGCGTGGCGACCCTAGGCGGCGAAGCGGAGATCCGCATCCCGGCCGAGACCCAGACCGGCAAGTTGTTCCGTCTGCGCGGCAAGGGCGTGCGTTCGGTGCGCAGCCGTAGCGAAGGCGATCTGTATTGCCGCGTGGTGGTGGAGACCCCGGTCAATCTCACCGCCGACCAGCGCGAACTGCTGCAGCAGTTCGAAGCGACGTTCACCGGCGAGGATGCACGCAAGCATTCGCCCAAGTCGGCCACCTTCATCGACGGCGTCAAGGGGTTTTGGGATCGGATGACGTCCTGACCCAGGCGGCGTGATGTCACGATGGCCCGGCGTGCGGCTTGCTGCGCGTCGGGCTCTTTTTTTGGGTTGTCCCGAAGGCTGCCCGCGATGCGGCCGACGCGTTGAAGTTGCGGACGCAACGCGATGTCAGCGTGAGAATTGCCGGGGCAGCTGCGCGCGTTTCAGTAGCGCCACTGCGAGATCTCCAGCGACATCTCCGCACATCGCACGTGTGTGTTTGACGCGTCGTCATTGCCTTCAGACGCAGCACGCTGTCGCCCGCAACGCGAGGCAACGCCAGTCCTTGATCGTGCAGTTCGGCCATTGGCCTGCAGCATCGGTCGAGCGTCTTTTGGCGTCTCACCTTGCTCAACGAGCGTACTGCCACTCACGCTGCGCCGGCGGGCTTGGGCATCTGGCCGTGATGTGTTCAAGACCAGGGGCGTGCTGTTCAGCAGCGCCCACTGCCGGTGGTGCCGTTCCTCCACGACATCCTGGCAAGGTTACGCGGATAATCGGTGCCATCTCTCCAGCATGGTCGCCCGCATGAGCGATGCAACCGACAGCCACCTCGTCCATGGTCGCCGCCAGCGTCCGGACGGCCCTTCGCCGATCGACGTGATTTCGGTGCAATCGCAATTGGTCTATGGCCATGCCGGCAACAGCGCTGCGGTGCCGCCGCTGCGCGCGCTGGGACTGCGTGTGGCCGAAGTACCCACCACGTTGCTGAGCAACGCGCCGTTTTACGCGACCCTGCGCGGGCGCATCCTGCCAGCCGACTGGCTGGCGGATTTGTTGCTGGGCGCCACCGAACGTGGCTTGCCGCAGCGTGCACGCATGCTGGTGTCCGGCTATTTCGGCAGCCTGGCCAACGGCGAAGCCTTCGCCGACTGGCTGGAGCAGACCTTGCCGCAGGCCCCGCAGCTGCGTTATTGCCTGGACCCGGTGATTGGCGACACGCACACCGGCCCATATGTGGAACCCGGGCTGGAGCGCGTGTTCGCCGAGCGTCTGCTGCCGCACGCCTGGCTGGTGACGCCCAACGCGTTCGAGTTGGGGCGGTTGACCGGTTTGCCGAGCCTGCAGCAGGACGAGGCCATCGCCGCCGCGCGCGAGTTGCTGGCGCGTGGGCCGCAATGGGTACTTGCACACAGCGTGGCCGGTGCCGCAGGTGAGCTGGTGACCTTGGCAGTCAGCGATGCGGCGGTGTATCGCTGGGCCAGCCCGCACCTGCCGGTCGATGTGGCAGGCACCGGCGATGTGCTGATTGGCTTTCTGTTGCGCGATGTGCCGTTCGAGCAGGCGGTGGGACACGCGCTCAGCGGCGTGCATGGCGCGCTGGAAGCGACGCTGGCCGCAGGTTTCGAGGAGTTCGACGTGCTGGCCGCGGCGCCGGCCGCACTTGCTGGGACGCCGCGATTTGCCGTCGAGCGATTGGCATGATCGCGCAGCCGGTGGTCGGCATCGTCGGCATCGCCGGCGCGTACGGGCGCTGGCTGGCGCAGTTCCTGCGCACGCGCATGCAGCTGGACGTGATCGGGTTCGATCCGGCCGACAGCGGCAGCATGGACGAAGCCACACTGGCGCAGCGTGCTGACGTACTGATTTTCGCCGCGCCGATTCGCCATACCGCCGCATTGATCGAGCGGTATGTGGCACTCGCCGGCGCACGCGCTGCCGCGCAGCTGTGGCTGGATGTCACCTCGATCAAACAGGCACCGGTCGCGGCAATGCTGACCTCGCAGGCGGACGTGGTCGGCCTGCATCCGATGACCGCACCGCCAAAATCGCCGACCTTGAAAGGGCGCGTGATGGTGGTCTGCGAAGGGCGGCTGCAGCGCTGGTCGGCGTGGGTGCAGAACTTGTGCAGCGCGCTGCAGGCCGAATGCGTGTATGCAACGCCGGAGCACCATGACCGCGTGATGGCGCTGGTGCAGGCGATGGTACACGCCACTCACCTGGCGCAGGCCGGCACCCTGCGCGACTACGCACCGCTGCTGGGCGAGCTGCGCGCACTGATGCCGTACCGCTCGGCATCGTTCGAACTGGATACCGCGGTGATCGCGCGCATTCTCTCGCTGAACCCCTCGATCTACGAAGACATCCAGTTCGGCAACCCGTATGTGGGCGAGATGCTCGACCGGTTGCTGCAGCAGCTGCAGCAACTGCGTGCCTTGGTGGCGCGGGGCGACGATGCTGCGCGTGCGCAGTTCCGCACCCAGTTCCTGCACGACAACGCGCAAGCCTTGCAGCACGACGCGCTTGCGGCAGGCAATTACACCTACGAGCGCGTGGGCTACCTGCTGGCCGATCTCACCGAGCCGCTGACACTGAGCGTGTATCTGCCCGAAGACCAGCCCGGCTCGCTGCGCGCCTTGCTGCATGTGTTCGAGCGGCATGGAGTGAACCTGTCTTCGATCCACTCGTCGCGCACGCCGGTTGGCGAACTGCATTTCCGGATCGGCTTTGAGGTGGCGAGCGATCGTGCCGCATTGGCGCAGGCAGCGACCGAGATCGACCGAAGCGGGATCGGCCGGGTGCTGGAGCGTTCCGGCAGCTAGTGGCGTGACCAAGCCCGCCCCAACGCGGTCGATTTCATCCACACAAGGTGTGGATGAAACTTGCACAAGCGTGTGGATAACTGCGCACGGCCCTTGCAGCGCAAGGGTCGGGCAGTGGGTGGTCAAAATTTGACCAGGCTGTGAGGTGACGACGCGCGGGTTTGGCTGCCGTACCTAAAGCGCGGAAAGGCGTAGCTCGCCGCCGTCGGTCACAAACCGCTGCCCCTGACGTTGCAGATGTCGACCGTCGGGAAGCTCGTAACGCGGTGCCGACTGCGGGTTTGCGCGCGGTTGTTGCTCGTCGCGAAATTCGATGATGACGTAAGGCTCGCCATCTGCACCGATTGCGGGAAATTGCCGGAAAGACATACGCACCTCCGAAAGTTCCTGAGTTTGCAGTGCAGATCGCGATGGACTGCACGCCCGGCGCCGAGCCGGTATGGCGAGCATGCGCATGCAGGTGTTACCCAGATGTCGATATGCGGTGAGGTGTGCGAGCCCTGCTGGTTGAGCTCGTCAGGCGCGGTGGCGACAGTGTTTGGCCACGCCGACAAGCGGCTGAGTACGCGTGCGTGGCATGGACGGCTGCCTGGGAGTGATGGGGCAGGCAGCTGCAACCTCGGGTTCGACCACGCGCCAAGCGCGCTGAAGCGTCGCTGGGCGTCATCAGCCAGCCACCTGCGTGACGGTTGCGTACGTGCGTGCGCTGCGTAGGCTTTGCTTGAATCCAGGGATGCTGCTGCGGCATCGCCAAGTCACTCGCACAACCGCGCGATTGCCCGGCATCACCGCCTGCCCGGCGCGCAGCCGAGCGGTCAACGACTCAACTGCAAGGCATCCCGGTCGGCGGTGGCCGCCGCCAGTTCGGCACGCGCAGAGGCGATGCGCGCCTGCGCATCGATCAGGCGTACGCGCGCGTCGTTGGCGGTTTCCTCGCGCTGGTTGACCAGGAAAAAGTCACCCGAGCCCAGCTCGAAGCGCCGCCGCTCGGCCGCGGCCAGGCGGTCTGCCAAGCCGCGTTCCTCATCGGCGATCTTGGCCAGCCGCTCGGCGGCATTGAGCGAGATGACGATCGATTCGACCTCGATCGAAATCTGGTCGCGTAGAAAACGGCTGCGCTGATCCAGCGCTTCGATCTCGGCACGCGCTTCGGCCACGCGGCCCCTGGCGGCGCGGTTTTCCAGCGGCACGCTGAAACGGAAGCCGATGATGGCGTCGGTCAGCGACCGGTTCGGGCCGCCGACGCCGGGCGGGCCCAGATCCTTGCTGACTTCCACGCTGACATCCAGGCGTGGTTTGAGATCGTTCTGGGCCAGCATCAGCCGTGCGGTGGCCTGGTCGATGCGGGTCAGCACGGCGCGGTAATCCGGGCGCTCCACCGGCGCGGTGATCTTGCTGGCGCCGGCCAGTCCTTCCAGCGCCGAGGTGTCGGCCGGCAGGCGTTCGGCGGACACGATCAGCGGCATGCCGGCGTCATCGCGCAAATACAGCGACAAGGCGTTGGCCGCGTTGGCGAAGTCCTGTTCCGCGCGCACCACCAAGGCGCGACGACGCACCAGATTCTGGTCGTTTTCGGTCAGCAGGATGGTGGGGCGCGCACCGAGCGTGACCTGGCGCGAAATCGCATTGCGCCGTTGCTCGGCCAGTTGCAGCAGCTCGTTGTAGGCGCGCAACTTCAGCCCGGCGGCGACCCAGTTCTGGTAGGCATCCACGGCGCGCCGCTGCACGCCGATGGCCACCATTTCCGCTTCGTACTTGGCCACATCGATATCGGTGCTGGCGATACTGCGCTTGGTGCGGCGTTCGTCGATCACGCGGTCGCGCAGCAGCGCGTATAGCGCGCCGACCTTCACTTCGCCGCCGCGATCGGTATAGGACTTGTCCTCGTAGATCGGGAAGGAGCCACGCGAGGAGCGGTAGCCACCGTAGTAATAGCCGCCGTTCTCTTCGAACGGCCGCTTGACCCCGGTTTCGATCGTGCTGCCGTCGTAATAGCCGGCCTCGCGCGAGCGGCCTTCGATGTCGAACACCGTATCGAAGGCGCCATCGGCCGAGATGCCCTTGCCTTCGGCCTGGCGCACCTTCGCCAGCGCTTCGACGATCTGCGGTGCCGAGCGTGCCGAGGACTGCAGCACCTCATCCAGCGTCAGCGCAGCGCCCTGGGCGAATGCCGCACCGGGGCAGAGTGCGATCAACAGGACGACAAGACGGCCGATCATTTCTTACCCGTCGCTTCGTCTTCGGACTTGGGTGTGGCCGGCTTGGCCTTGCTCTCTTCCTGCGTGGCCGCAGCCGGGCGCCGTCCGAATTCCAAGGGGAAGTTGTTGAGCTGGCGCCACAGTTCGTAGCCGACCTTGACCGTTTCGCCCTGCACCCAGCCGCGCACCTTGCCGCCCTGGCGGGCGAATTCCTGCGCCGGCCATGCCGGCTTGCCCGGCATCGGCTCCACCAGGATGCGGAACAGCCCATCGGGCGCGGCGTTGGGGTCGATGGCGCGCACCCGGCCGTCGAACATGCCGTGCGCCACCGACGGCCAACCGCTGAACTGGATCGCCGGCCAGCCTTCGAATTCCAGCCGCACCGGGCGGCCGGGGCGGATCAGCGGCACGTCGCGGCCGTCGATATACAGCTCGACCGCGCGTTCCACCCGTTCCGGCGCGATCACCGCCAGCACGGTGCCCGGCGAGACCATGGCGCTGCCGCTGGCGGCATTGAGCTGCTGCACGCGGCCGTCGCGCGGGGCGCGCACCAGCTGTGCAGACTGGCGATTCAGCTGGATGTCGATGCGGGTCAGCTTGGCGCGCGATTCGGCCAGCTTGGCGTCGGCTTCGGCCACCTTGATCTGGGTCAGCTCGTAGTCGCGGCGTCCGGCCAGGCCTTCGGCCAGCAATTGCCTGCTACGCGCCACATCGATGCTGGCCACTGCACGCGACTGCTGGATGGCGGCGATTTCCGCCTGCGCCTGCGCGCGCTCGCTGGCCAGGCGGGTGAGCAGGTCCGGGTCCAGATCGCCGACACGCGCGATCGGGTCGCCCTTGGAAACATGCTGGCCGTCATGCACGTACCAGCGCTCGACGCGACCCGGCACGAAGGCGGTGACCGGTTGCTGACGGTCGCTGGGATCCAGCGAGACGACCTGGCCTTTGCCACTGGCGGTCTGCACCCACGGCGCCAGTGCCAGGATCGCCGCGGCGATGCCGATGCCGATCAACAGCATCCAGGCGACCGCCTTGGCGATGCTGGGCGGACGCATTGCCGCCAGGGTCGGGAAATGCACCATGCGATCAGGGGCGTGCGGCATGCGGCACCTCCTGCGTGGATGCGATCAACTCGGCGCGTGTGGCGTAGCGTTGCTGGCGCTCCGGCTCCAGCCGGAACCAGCCATCCAGGGTGATGTCCTCCGGCCGCCCGGTGCACAGCAGCACCGTGGTTCCTGCATCCTTCAAGCGTCGCAGGACCTGGGTTAGGCGCTCGGCCGGGATCAGGTCGTACAGCTGCGACAGCATCAGCACGCGCGGGCGCACCAACAGTGCATTGGCCAGCTTCAGCGCCATGACCTCGCCAATCCACAGCGGGAACCCGGAGGCGGCAAGCCGGGTGTCCAGGCCTTGCGGCAACGCGGCGATGCGCGCGCGCAGGCCCACCGTATCGATGGCTTGCAGCATCGCTTCGGAGGTCACATCGGCCGAGGCCATCGCCAGGTATTCGCGAATGGTGACCTCCACGATGGTCGGGCGGTCGAGCACGGTGACTTCCGAACGCAGCAGGTACATATCGAACGTGGCCATGTCCGCACCACCCACCATCACCAGCCCGCGGTCGGGAACGACGTGGCGCTTGAGCACCATGGCCAGCAGGCGCTCGGCGCCGCCATCGGCCAGCGTGACCAGCTGCTCGCCGGCTTCCAGCGCGAAATCGAAACGCGCGCCCTCGATCACCACCCCATCCAGGCGGACCCCGCTGTTGCGCGGCGCCTCGCCGGCGGCAAGCACCGGGCGTTCCTGGGGGATGGCGTACAGCAACGACAACTCCTCCGCGCTGGCCACCAGGTCGTACAAGGTGTCCAGGTAGCTGCCCAGCTGTGCAATGCCGTAGAACACTGCGCTCAGGATCAGTTCGGCTGCCACCAGCTGGCCGATCGACAGCTCGCCGCGCAGGATCAGGCTGCCGCCCAGCGCCAGCAGCGCCGCGCTGGCCACTGCATAGGTGAGCAGGAATGCCAGCGTCTGGGTGAAGGTGTAGCGGAAATGGCGCCGATGCCGGTCGACATAGTCAGCGGTCACCTTTTCCGAGCGATCCATGGCGAAGTTGAGATGGCGGCTGGATTTATAGAACCCGTTGGAGCCGCCGACGCTTTCCAGCCAATGCGCGGCGTTGTGCTTGGCCTGGCTCAGTTCGACCGCCGAGCGGATCGAACCGCGCGACCAGATCATCCAGATCGAGAAGATGGTCAGCAGCAGCAGCGCATTGAAGCCGAGGAAAAACGGGTGATAGAAACTGGTGACGATCAAGCCGACCGCCGACTGCAGCACGATGGTGAACGCACCGACCGCCAGGCTGGGCACTGCCTTTTGCACCACCACCAGATCGAAGTAGCGGTTGAATACATCGCCGCGGTTCTGGTCGGCGAAGAACGGATTTTGCGCATGTACCGCGCGCACGGTGATTTCCGCTACCACGCGTGCGAACAGGCGACGTTCGAACAGCGCCATCACCCACACCCGCATCGCGCTCAGTGCCGCCACCAGCAGCAGCAGGCCCAGCAGCAGGCCGGACAAGGTCCACAGCGGCGTGGGCAGCGCGGTGTTGGCAACGCTGTTGATCAGCAACTGCACCGAGATCGGCGTGGCCAGCGACAGCAGGCTGATCGCAACGCCGTACACCAGGGTCAGGCGCACATACGGCATGTCCGGGCCAACAACTTCCGTCAGCCAGCTCGCCGCTTCCCGCCATCCAATCCGCTTGGCCGCCATTCGATATCCGTTGATGAGTTCAGTGAAGCATTGACGAGTTGCCGGCCCGCAAACAAGGCCATCGCGCTTATGTGCCGCATAGGATTTTCCTATGCAGCCACCGCGCGCAACAGATTGGCGATCAAACCGAAGGCCGGTGCGCGACCGGCACCCTGGCGCCAGAGCAGACCGATCTCCCTATAGTAGCGCCCGCCTTTGACCGGCCGCACCACCACATCGTCGCCTTCGCGGATTTCCTGGCGCACGTACAGGTCCGGGAGCAAGGCAAGACCCATGCCCATGCCGGCCATCTGGCGGATCGCGTCCAGGCTGGTGCCTTCGTAATCGCGCAAGACATTGGCGCCCACGTCCATGGCGATCGCGGCAACCTGTTCTGCCAATCGGTATTCCGGCATCAAGGTCAGCAAGTTGGCACCGCGCAGATCGGCCGGGGTGATGCAGGCCTTGGTGCGCAGCGGATGATCGGCCGCCATGGTCACATGCAGCAGTTCGCGAAACAGCCGCTCGCTGTGCAGGCCGCGGCCGGCCACCGGCAGTTGCGCGAGGACCAGATCGTGCGTGCCGCTGCTCAGGTCGGCGGCGAGTGCGGTTGGCAGGCCTTCGCGCACGTGCACGCGCAGGGCCGGATGCTCGCGATGCAGACGTGCCACCAGGCTGGGCATCAGATAGGCGCCGAGCGTGGGCGAGACGCCAAGGCGAATGGTGCCGATCAAGGTATCGGCGGCGGTGGCGCGGACCTCTTCCAGATCGGTGACATCGAGCAGGATGCTGCGTGCGCGGTCGAGCAGCTCGCGACCGAGCGGGGTCAGGATCGCCTGCGCGCCGCGCTCGAACAGCGGCGCACCGATGATCGCTTCCAACGCGCGGATCTGCTGCGACAACGATGGCTGCGAGACGCCCATCTGCTCGGCGGCACGGGTGAAGCTGCCGGTATCGGCCAGCGCGACGAAATAGCTCAGCTGGCGAAGGGTGGTTCTGGGGCGGGGCATGGGGTCACATCGGATTGCGTGGGAGCGCACGGCCGGCATGGCCGGTGAGACAAGACGGGCGAGGTACGGCTAGCGAGTGCAGCGGTAGCGCGTCCGGCGAGTGCGGACGAGCCGCGGTAACCGCAGTGTACGAATGGCGCATGCCGATTCCGAGCACCGGCCGCGCCCGCATCGCGGTGGGCGCAGTCGTTTCGCTGGTTGCGCCAGGTGCCACCGCTGGAACGACGGCGCCTGGCGGCGCTCATTGGTCGATGAACTGCAGCCGCGCCAGCTCCGCATACAGCCCACCTTCGGCGATCAACTGCGCATGCGTACCCTGCGCGACGATGCGCCCGGCATCCATCACCACGATGCGGTCGGCCTTGAGCACGGTGGCCAGGCGGTGCGCGATCACCAGCGTGGTGCGGCCTTCCATCAGCCGCTCCAGCGCCTGCTGCACGGCGCGCTCGCTCTGCGCATCGAGCGCGCTGGTGGCTTCGTCCAGCAGCAGGATCGGCGCGTCCTTGAGCAGCGCACGCGCAATGGCCACGCGTTGCTGCTGTCCGCCGGACAGGCGCGTGCCGCGCTCGCCCAGTTCGCTGGCGTAGCCCTGGGGCAGGGCGCGGATGAAGCCATCGGCTTCGGCGGCGGCCGCTGCCGCTTCCACCTGTGCATCGCTGGCTTGCAGGCGCCCGTAGCGGATGTTGTCGGCGGCGCTGGCGGCAAACAACGTAGGTTGCTGCGGTACCAGCGCGATGTGTTCGCGCAGCAGGACCGGGTCGACGTCGCGCAGGTCGATGTCGTCGATGCGCACCTTGCCGCTGACCGGGTCGTGGAAACGCAGCAGCATCGACAGCACCGTGCTCTTGCCCGCTCCGGACGGGCCCACCAGCGCCACGGTTTCGCCGGGGCTGACATGCAGGTCGAACCCATCCAGCGCCGGCGCGTCCGGGCGTTGCGGGTAATGGAAGACCACCCGGTCGAAATGGATCGCGCCGCGCAGCGGCTGCGGCAAGGCCTGCGGCGTGGCCGGCGCCACGATCGCCGGTTGTTCGTCGAGCAATTCACTCACCCGGCCCATGCCGCCGGCGGCACGCTGCAACTCGTTCCAGACCTCGGCCAGCGCCCCGACCGACCCGCCGCCGATCAGCGCGTACAACACGAATTGGCCGAGCGTGCCCGGCGTCATGCGGCCAGCGATCACATCGTGCGCGCCAAGCCACAACACCGCGACGATCGCACCGAAGATCAGCATGATCGCCACCGCGGTCACGGTGGCCTGGGTGCGGATGCGCAGCTTGGCGGTATCGATGGCGGCAAACAGCGCAGTGCTGAAACGTTGGCTTTCGTAACGCTCGCGCGCGTGTGCCTGCACGGTGCGCACCGCGCCCAGGGTTTCGGCCGCCAGCGTATTGGCGTCGGCCACGCGGTCCTGGCTTGCGCGCGAAATCTTCTGCAGGCGGCGTGCGCCCAGCACGATCGGCAGCACCGCCAGCGGGATGCCGATCAAGGTGAAGCCGGCCAGCCGCGGGCTGGTGACGAACAGCATGACCATGCTGCCGATCACTGTGACCGAACTACGCAAGGCCACCGACATGGTGGTGCCGATCAGCCCCCGCAGCAATTCGCTGTCGGCCGACAGGCGCGACACCAGTTCGCCGCTGCGGCTGCGGTCATGGAACCCGGCGTCCAGTCCGATCAGGTGCGCGTACAGCCGGCCGCGCAGGTCGGCGACCACTTTCTCGCCCAGCAGGGCGACGAAATAGAAGCGCGCCGCAGTTGCCAACGCCAGCACGACCGAAACTGCGAACAGCAGCGAGAACGCCTGGTTGATCTGCGAGTCGCCGGAGAAGCCCTGGTCGATCATGCGCTTGACCGCTGCGGGCAGGCTCAGTGTGGCGGCAGCGGAAATCGACAGCGCGACCAGCCAGGCGGCGAACAGGCCGCGCTGGCGTTGGACGAATGGCCACAAGGTGCGCAGGCTGCCCAGCTTCCGCAACGGGTTGGAACGTGCAGCGGCTGGCTCGGTCATGCGGCTTCCGGGGTTGAGAGATGGACACGATTGCGAGTGGCGTCGCACAGGCGGGTTTTCAAGCCGGCGAGCTGATCTGCAGGCAGTTGCACGCGCAACGCTGCACCTTCGGCATCGAAGCGTTCGTCCAGTTTGTCGGCATGGAAGGCCGCCAGTGCTGCGTGCACCAGGCCCAGATCGTCGAACCGGCATTGCACCTGCACCAGCGACAACGCGATCAATGGCTGTCGCGTTGCCAGCCGCAGGCACTCGGCCGCGGTACCGCCGTAGGCGCGCACCAGCCCGCCAGCACCGAGCTTGATGCCGCCATACCAGCGCGTGACCACGACCACCACCCGATCGAAGCCCTGGCCATCGATGGCGGCCAGGATCGGCCGGCCGGCGGTGCCGCTTGGCTCGCCGTCGTCGCTGGAGCGGTAGTCCTGCCCGAACCGATAGGCCCAGCAGTTGTGCGTCGCGTCCGGCACTGCCACGCGCTGCACGACCTCCAACGCATGCGCGGGAGCATCCAATGCGGCAGCGTGGGCCACAAAGCGACTGTGCTTGATGTCCAGACTGTGGTGCGCATCAGCGGCGAGGGTATCGAGCATCGCCGCCATTCTATGCGAGGCGGTGCTACCGATCGCTGCAGCCATCGTGACTGCCGTTGCAAGCTGGCAACACGGCGCCGTGCGCGTGCCGTCGTGCTGCAGCACCTGCGCAGTGTGGCAGTGACGGCGGGCGACGCGCCGGCAGTGGCATCGTGCGTGCCGACGCCGCGGCAGCGGCTACGTACGCCTGTCATCGTGTGCCGGGCGACCAGGGAGCCGCGCTCTGCAATCCAGCCGACGCGCAGTGAGACGCCGTTTGTCTTGGCTGCCTTCGATTACACAAGGGTGGAACGACGCTTCTCGTCGATCCACTTCGACGCCTGCGCCGGGGTGTAATGCTGCATCCATTCGAGCATCTGCTCGATGTCGGCGCCGTACCACAGGTCGGCGCGTTGGTCCGGGTGAAGGAAGCGCTCTTCGACCATGCGGTCGATCATGCCAATCAGCGGTGCGTAAAACCCTTCGATGTCCAGAAACGCGCACGGCTTGTTGCCGATGCCGAGCTGGCGCCAGGTCAGCATTTCGAAGATCTCTTCCATGGTACCGAAGCCGCCGGGCAGGGCCACGAACGCATCCGACAGCTCGAACATGCGCATCTTGCGCTCATGCATGGAACCGACGATTTCCAGCGTGGTCAACCCACGGTGCGCCACTTCCCAATCGGCCAGCTGCTGCGGAATCACCCCGGTCACTTCACCGCCGGCCGCCAGCACCGCATTGGCCACGGTGCCCATCAAGCCAACGTTGCCGCCGCCATACACCAGGCGCAAGCCCTGCTTGGCGATGCGATCGCCCAACGCAATGGCGCGCTCGGCATAGGCGGGTTTGTTGCCGGCATTGGAGCCGCAGTAGACGCAGATGCTTTTCATGGGATTCGGGATTGGGGAGTAGGGATTCGTAAAAGCGGGGGCGCGCCGCGTCGATGTCATCTGGAAAGCCGTGGAATGCACGTTGCACGACTGTTCTGACTGGGCCTGAAAAACTTAACGCCGGAATCTACCCGGCGTTATGTCATGGCTGGGAATAGTCAGAGGCGGGAACCGCAGTTGCGAATCCCAACTCCCGAATCCCAAATCCCGGCCTCAGTTAGCCTTATGAATCGCGCGCTTGCTCACCGCCATGGCAGCATCGTGGATCGCTTCGGACAGCGTCGGATGCGCGTGGCAGATGCGCGCCAGGTCGTCGGCCGAGCCGTTGAATTCCATGGTCAGCACGCCTTCGTGCACCAGCTCGGACACGCCCACGCCCACCAGGTGCATGCCCAGCACGCGGTCGGTTTCGGCATCGGCGATCACCTTGACGAAGCCGGCCGGCTCACCCATGGCCACCGCACGGCCGATCGCCGCGAACGGGAAGCTACCGGCCTTGTAGGCGACGCCCTCGGCCTTCAGCTGCTGCTCGGTCTTGCCGACCCAGGCAATTTCCGGCTCGGTGTAGATGACCCACGGAATGGTGTCGAAGTTGACGTGACCCGGCAGGCCAGCAATCAGCTCGGCGACCGCGATGCCTTCCTCGAAGCCCTTGTGCGCCAGCATCGGGCCGCGCACGCAGTCACCGATCGCCCACACGCCATCCACGCCGGTGTGGCAATGCCCATCGACCTCGATCTGGCCACGGTCGGTGACCTTGACGCCCGTGCCTTCGGCCAGCAGGTTCTTGGTGGCGGCCTTGCGGCCCACGGCCACCAGCAGCTTGTCCACGGTCAGGGTCTGCTCGCCGGCCGCGTCGGTGTAGCTGAGCACCACCTGCTTGGCATCGCCACTGCCGGTGATCTCCGTCTTGCTGACCTTGGCGCCCAGCTTGATGTCCAGACCCTGCTTCTTGAATTCCTTCAGCGCGGTCTTGGCAACCTCGGCATCGGCCAGCGCCAGGAAGTCCGGCAGCGCCTCGAGGATGGTGACCTCGGCGCCCAGGCGCTTCCACACGCTGCCCAGCTCCAGACCGATCACGCCGGCGCCGATGACCGCCAGACGCTTGGGAACGGCGGTGAAATCCAGGCCGCCGACGTTGTCGACGATGGTGTCGCCGTCGAACTTGGCGAACGGCAGTTCGATCGACTCCGAACCGGCCGCCAGGATCACGTTGGTGCCCTTGAGTTCGATCTCGCCGCCTTCGTGCTGGGTCACCTTGACGATGTTGCCCGGCTGCAACTGGCCGAAGCCGTAGTACGGGGTGATCTTGTTGGCCTTGAACAGCATCGCGATGCCGCCGGTGAACTGCTTCACGATCTTGTCCTTGCGGCCGATCATGGTGGGCACGTCCATCTTGGCGTCGTTGAAGCTGATGCCGTGGTCGCCGAACAGGTGACCCATGTTCCAGAACTGGCGCGAGGAATCCAGCAGCGCCTTGGACGGAATGCAGCCCACGCGCAGGCAGGTGCCGCCCAGCGCCGGCTTGCCGTCCTTGCCCAATGCCGCGTCGATGCAGGCGACCTTCATGCCCAGCTGCGCCGCACGGATAGCGGCGTGATAACCGGCCGGACCGGCACCGATGACGACGACGTCGAATTGTTCTTGTTCGCTCATTCTTCGCTCACGAGATTAGGAATTGGGGATTGGGGATTCGCAAAACGCAGGATGCTCGAGACCGGGATGCTTTCGCCATCCCGAATCCCGAATCACCAATCCCGGCTTTCATCACAGACCGAACAACATCCGGCCCGGGTTTTCCAGCTGATTCTTGATGTCGACTAGGAACTTCACCGAATCCTTGCCGTCGATGATGCGGTGGTCATAGGACAGCGCCAGGTACATCATCGGGGCGATCACGACCTGGCCGTTCTCGGCGATCGGACGTTCCTTGATCGCGTGCATGCCCAGGATGGCGCTCTGCGGCGGGTTGATGATCGGCGTGGACAGCAGCGAGCCGAAGGTGCCGCCGTTGGTGATGGTGAAGGTGCCGCCCTGCAGGTCGTCCAGGCCCAGCTTGCCGGCGCGCGCCTTGGCGGCGTAGTCGGCAATGCCTTGCTCGACATCGGCGAACGACTGGCGCTCGACGTTACGCAGCACCGGCGTGACCAGGCCCTTGTCGGTCGACACCGCGATCGAGATGTCGCTGTAGCCGTGATAGATGATGTCGTCGCCGTCGATCGAGGCGTTGACCAGCGGGAAGCGCTGCAGCGCGTTGGCGGCGGCCTTGACGAAGAAGCTCATGAAACCGAGCTTGATGCCGTGTGCCTTCTGGAACTCGTCCTGCAGTTCCTTGCGCGCGGCCGACACCTTGGCGAGGTTGACCTCGTTGAAGGTGGTCAGCATCGCGGTGGAGTTCTTGGACTCCATCAGGCGCTTGGCAATGGTCTTGCGCACGCGGGTCATCGGCACGCGCTCTTCCGGACGGGCGCCCGAGGCCTTGCCGACGCCGCCGGCCTTGGCGAAGTTGACGATGTCTTCCTTGGTGACCGCGCCACGACGGCCGGTGCCTTCGACCTGCGACGGGTCCACGCCCTGGGTGATTGCGGAGAAACGCGCACCCGGCGGCAGCGCATCGGCAGCCGACTTGGACGCAGCAGCAGGCGCGGCGGCGGCAGCCGGTGCCGGAGCGGCGGCCGGCGCAGCAGCGGCAGGCGCCGGTGCATCGGCCTTCTTGGCTTCAGCCGGTGCAGCGGCAGCCACGGCGCCTTCTTCGATGATCGCCAGAATCTGGTTGCTGGTGACCGTGCTGCCGGTGTCGAACTTGATTTCCTTCAGTACGCCGTCGACCGGCGAAGGAACTTCCAACACGACCTTGTCGGTTTCCAGGTCGACCAGATTCTCGTCGCGCTTGACCGCTTCGCCGGCCTTCTTGTGCCAGCTGGCGATGGTGGCGTCGGAAACGGATTCGGGCAGTACCGGAACTTTGACTTCGGTGGCCATTCGGGGAGCGTCCTAGGGTTTTCGTTCTTTGGGGAAGAGGAGTTATTCAGCGACTTGGTCGTTGAACGGGTTGAGCAGCGCATCGGCGACCAGCTTCTGCTGCTCGATGATGTGGTCGGCCATGTGGCCGGCGGCAGGCGAGGGCGAACGGGCACGGCCGGCGTAATGCAGGCTCTGACCGCCGGCCAGGCAGAAGTTGAGGTGGTGGCGGATCTGGTACCACGCACCCTGGTTCTGCGGCTCTTCCTGGCACCACACCACATCGGTGGCGTTGCCGTAGGCCTTGAGCTCGGCCGCCAGCTGCGCGCGCGGGAACGGATACAGCTGTTCGATGCGCACGATGGCAACGTCGTCCTGGCCGCGCTTGGTCTGGTCTTCGAGCAGGTCGTAATAGACCTTGCCCGAGCACAGCACCACGCGCTTGACCTTGGCCGCGTCGGCCTTGGCGTCCGGGATCAGATGCTGGAACTGACCGTCGGCCAGTTCTTCCAGGCTCGACACCGCTAGCTTGTGGCGCAGCAACGACTTGGGCGTCATCACCACCAGCGGCTTGCGGGTGGTCATGCGCATCTGGCGGCGGATCATGTGGAAGCACTGCGCCGGCGTGGTCGGCACGCAGACCAGCATGTTCTCCAGCGCGCACAGCTGCAGGAAGCGCTCCAGACGTGCGGAGCTGTGTTCCGGGCCCTGGCCTTCGTAGCCGTGCGGCAGGAACAGCGACAGGCCCGCGATGCGGCCCCATTTGGCTTCGCCGGCGGCGATGAACTGGTCGATCACCACCTGCGCGCCGTTGGCGAAGTCGCCGAACTGCGCTTCCCAGATGCACAGTGCATTCGGGTCGGTGGTGGAGTAGCCGTATTCGAAGCCCATCACCGCTTCTTCGCTCAGCAACGAGTCGATGACGGTGGCGTCTTCCGGGTTCTGCACCAGCTGGCGCAGCGGCAGATAGTAGTCGTCGGTCTTCTGGTCATGCAGGATCGCGTGACGGTGGAAGAACGTGCCGCGGCCGGCGTCCTGGCCAACCAGACGCAGCTTGTGGCCTTCGGCCAGCAGCGTGGCGTAGGCCAGGTTTTCGGCAAAGCCCCAGTCGCCGGGCTGATCGCCGGCAGCCATCTTGACGCGATCTTCGTAGATCTTCGCCACGCGGGCGTGCAGTTCGACGCCTTCCGGGATGGTGGTGATCAGCTTGGCCAGACGGTCCAGCTGGTCGCGCTTGACGCGCGTGTCCACCGGATCGGCAGCGGTTCCGACCAGGTACTTGGACCAATCGATGGCGAATTCGTCCGGCTTGCGCTTGGCCAGTTCGGTGGTGTATTCGCCCGAATCCAGCTTGTTGCGGTAGCCGTCCACCAGTGCCTTGGCCTCGTCGGCGCTCAGCACGCCTTCGCTTTCCAGCTTGGCGGCGTACAGCTCGCGGGTGGTCTTGTGCTTGCGGATGGTCTGGTACATCACCGGCTGGGTCGCTGCCGGTTCGTCGGCTTCGTTATGGCCCCAACGGCGGTAGCACACCAGATCGATGACCACGTCCTTCTTGAACTGCTGGCGGAACTCGTAGGCCAGCTTGGACACGAACATCACCGCGTCCGGGTCGTCGCCGTTCACGTGGAAGACCGGCGCGCCGATCATCTTGGCCACGTCGGTGCAGTACAGCGTGGAACGGGCGTCGTCGCGGGTGCTGGTGGTGAAGCCGATCTGGTTGTTGACCACGATGTGCACGGTGCCGCCGACCGCGAAACCGCGCGCCTGCGACATCTGGAACAGCTCCATCACCACGCCCTGGCCGGCGAATGCGGCATCGCCGTGGATCAGGATCGGCAACACGCTCTTGCGCTCGGCATCGCCGAAACGCTCCTGGCGCGAACGCACGCTGCCGACCACGACCGGGTCGACGATTTCCAGGTGCGAGGGGTTGAAGGCCAGCGCCAGGTGCACCTGCTTGTCGGTGCCAACGGCGATGTCGGCCGAGAAGCCCATGTGGTACTTGACGTCGCCGGTGTGCGCGCGGTCGTCATGGGCATGCTCGAACTTGCCTTCGAATTCGTCGAACAGCTTGCGCGGGTTCTTGCCCAGCGTATTGACCAGCACGTTGAGGCGGCCGCGGTGGGCCATGCCGATCACGATGTCCTTGACCTGATCGTTGCCGGACTGGCGAATGATCTCGTCCATCATCGGGATCAGCGAATCGCCGCCTTCCAGCGAGAAACGCTTCTGACCGACGTACTTGGTGTGCAGGTAGCGCTCCAGGCCTTCGGCAGCGGTGAGCCGCTCCAGGGTGCGCTTGCGGCTGGCCGCATCGCCGGCAATCTTGCCGCCGGCGTCTTCCAGGCGCTTGTAGATCCACTGGCGCTGGTCGAACTCCTGGATGTGCATGAACTCGGCGCCGATGCTGCTGGCGTACGTCGCCTTCAGGCGCGTCAGCAGATCCTTGAGCTTCATCCGCGGCTGGCCACCGACGCCGCCGGTGCTGAATTCGCTGTCCAGATCGGCCTGGGACAGGCTGTGGAACGGCAGGTCCAGGTCGGGCGGGTTGACCGGCGGGACCAGGCCCAGCGGGTCGAGCTGTGCGCCGAGGTGGCCACGGGCGCGGTAGGCGGTGATCAGACGGCCGACATTGCGCTCGCGCTCGTCACTGGCGCCTGCGCCGGTGCCGGCGTTGGCAGCCTGCTTGGAAGCGGTGAGGATGTGGGCGATGGCCGCCGAATGCGGGACGTCACCGGCACCGCGACCTTCGAAACCATCGAAGTAGCTCTTCCACTTCGGATCGACACTGTCCGGGGCGACGAGGTACTGCTCGTACAGATCCTCGATATAGGCGGCGTTGCCGCCGGCGAGCTGCGATGACTGCGCGAACTGCTTTAGGAGATTATCCACGATGGTAAGTCGGGTCTGCTGTGGGGATGATTGTGCGGAAGCGGCAGGGCGAGATGCCCCATCGGTCGGTCTCAAATCTCGAAAAATTATACCCCCTTGCGCTAGTGAGGGGGCGTCTGCAAGCTGACCGGCGGGGTAGACCAATTGCGCGCGCGCCTACGTGCGAGGGGCGCTGTGGGGTCAGATGCCGAGCGCGCGCGGCTCGTTCCAGAGCGCGCTGCGCTCCCATATCTGCGCGAATTCGCGCTCCAACTGGCGGCTGCGCGCTGCGCCCGACAGCCAGGTTTCGCCATCATCGAAGCGATGACCTGTTGGACGAAAGTAGTAGGCGTCGTCGCCGACGACATAGGCCGATGCAAAACTTGCATCGACCGGGTCGCTGACCGCGCGGAACCGGAACACGCTGGGCAGGCGCTGTGCCAGGCGCAGCATCGCGCTGCTGCTGGCCGCAGCGCTGGCGGTGTCTTGCACCAGGACATGTACGCGCTTGTCGTGGCGGGCGGTGGCGAAACGGCGCAGCGCATCCAGCACCGCCGCGTTGTCGAACAGGGGCGGGTCCAGGGCGCGGGTGTAGATGAGCACCTGGCGGCGCGCGGTGCACAGCAGCCCGGTGGTGGCGGCCAGGGCTGCGGTGAAGGTGTCCACTGCCATCGGGCCGTCGAGGCGACGGTGCACGACGGTGCCGGGCGCATCGTGGGCCTGGCCGATGTGCTCGGGTGAGGAAAGGGGGGGCGCGTCGGGCAGAAAGCCCAGGCGCGCGAAGACCGCTTCCGCAGCTGGGGTGGGACATGCGTGCAGGCCGGGCCAGCCGTGCTGCCGTGCCGCGTCGACCGCGGCAGCGAGCAGTTGGTCCGCCACGCCACGGCGGCGCCAGTCGGGCAGAACGCCGAGCCGGTCGAGACGGCGGTCGGCGGTGAGCCGCACCGAGGCGATCAACTGGCCGTCGTCGGTGCGCGCTGCCAGATGCAGGCTGAGTGGGTCCAGTGCATCCCACTCGACACCGCTGGTGTCGCCCGCGGTGTCGGTGGCACAGGCCGGCCGCAGCGCACGCAGCGCCGCGGCGTCGGTGGCCGGGTCCAGCGTGACGATCTGCGGTCTGGCGTGCGCGCTCATGCAGGCTTGGTGGCGTCGTCGCTGTCGTCGGAATCGGTCTCGTCGGCGATCGCGCTGTCGACTTCCTGCTCGGCTTCGGCGGCGTCGCCGGGTTCGACATCGGCCTCCAGCGCCTCTGCAGGGGTGTCGGCAGCGTCGGCAACCTGTTCGACATCGGCGTCGGTATCGATGTCCCCGTCCGCCTCCGGCGCGTCGTCCTCGGCGTCTTGGTCGCCTTGGTCGTCGTGGTCGGCCGACACGCTCAGGGCATGCGCGTGGTCGTCGTCTGCGATGTCGTCCTCGGCATCTTCGTGGGCGCGCTGGTAGTGGCCCTGTGCCAGCAGCTCCAGCACCACCTCGCGGCCACGCGGGGACAACTGCGCGTACAAGGTGCCGTCGATCTCTTCGGCTGCCGCCAGCCGGGACGCATCCTTGGCCGACAGCGCAAACTCCAGGCCGCTGCAGAACAGCGTGGCACCGCGCTTGGCGCGCCGCCAGGCCAGTCGCGACCACGGGTGGCGGTGCAGCAGCACGCCTTCTTCCAGCGCCTGCTCGACCGCTTCGCGCGGGATCGGCTCGGGCGCCGGCACCACGTCGCCGGAGGCGCGGTAGGTGGTCATGAAGCGGCCGAACCAGTCGCCCAGACGGTCGGGGTCATTCATGCGCAGCGCATTGAGCGCAGCGACCACGCGGTTCATCGCGGTGACGTCGATCTCGTAGGGGTCGGCCGGCACCTTGAGGTCTTCGTCGTGATAGCGCACGGCCTCGTCGGCATCGGCAATCAAGGTGTCCAGGTAATCGCCGATCAGCTCGGCCGAGGACGGTGCGCGGGTGCCGATGGAAAAGGTCAGGCAGGCGTCTTCAGCCACGCCGTGGTGCGGGATCAGCGGCGGCAGGTAGAGCATGTCGCCCGGGCCCAGCATCCAATCGTGGGTGGGCTTGAACTCGCGCAGCAGCTTGAGCTCGACATCGTCGCGGAACGCCAGCGGCGTGGCCTTGCGGCCCTGGACGGTGCGCGCATCGATCTGCCAGCGGCGGTGGCCCTGGCCCTGCAGCAGGAACACGTCATAATGGTCGACGTGCGCGCCCACCGAACCACCGGTGGCGGCGAAGCTGATCATGATGTCGTCGATGCGCCAGCGCGGCAGGAAGCTGAAGTGCTCCAGCAGGGCACGCACGTCGGCGTCCCATTTGTCCACGTCCTGCACCAGCAAGGTCCAGTCGTGGTCGGGCAGGCCGGGGAAATCGGTTTCCTGGAACGGGCCGGTGCGCACGTCCCAGCCGTCGGTGGCGCGGTCGTGGCTGATCAGGCGCGCCAGCACGCCGTCTTCGCAGGCCAGCCCGGCCAGGTCTTCCGGCTGTAGCGGCGAGGCGAAATCCGCGAACGCATTGCGGATCAACAGCGGATGCTTGTGCCAGTAATTGCGCAGGAAACGCTCGACCGGCATACCAAGCGGCTGTCCCGGACGGGCCTGGACTTCGATGGCAAGTGGGGTCGCTTTACGTACGGCCATGTGGGGTCCTTACACGATGTAGAAGAGAGTGTGGTGCGCGGCATCGGCCGGCGCCAATGGCCTATTGTCGACTGCCCGAGCCGGATGTCCACCTGTGCGGCGCGCAGCGTGCCGGCTCGCGTTCGCCGCTGCGGGGCTGGTCGGCATTTCCAATCGCTTCTTCATGTCGATGGCCTTGCGAGCGGCATGGTGGCGCTATCGGCGCACGCCGATCGCCGCGTGCGCCGATAGCGCACCAGCGCGCATCACATCACCTTGTTGCCGCTGCCACGGTCGTCCAGTACAGGCTTGCTGGATGGGTTGACGGTGTTGTCGTTGCCCGAAAACCGCACCTGTTTCACGGCGCGCGCGAGCACAAGATTCTTGTTGCCCTGGATATCCACGCGATCGACATCGGTGAGATTGAGCGTGTTGTCGTGACCGCTCACGCTGAGCTGGCCAAGTTGCTGGTTGAGCACCGTGAAGTTGCTTCCCTCCAGGCGAATGCTGCGCGCGGTGTCCAGATTCATCGCGCCACGCGAGGCGGTGATGGTGACCGTGCCGCACTCGCCGTGCAGGATCCATTCGCTGTCATTGCGGGTCAGCCGGACATCCTTGCCGGCACAGTCTGCGCCGCTGGCCGGATCGGTCAGCGTGTTAGATACCGCCGACGGGGCCTGCGCGGCGGGGCCATCGCCGCCGCATCCGCTCAGTGCGAGGACGCTTCCCAGCGTCAACAGGGTCAGTGCCGTGTGAGTGACGCGCATCGCCGATCTCCTGAAAGTGAGGCCGGCACGATAGCAGTCCGGTTCGGTCACCATGTGCAGGCCCTCGCCGGCCGCCCGTCCGCGTGCGGGGGGCGACGCGTCCCGCCCCGGGCGTCTTGGCCTCGTCATCACTGGCCTTGATCGTGCTGCATCGGCATGTGGTGATGCCGATGCAGATTCGCCGATGAGGTCCGATGACGTGGCCCGCTTCGCAAGTCCTGCACCGCGTGCGGTTCGGTCAGCTCAGATCGCGCGCGCCAGCTGCTCGGCCAGGCCGGTATAGGCGCCCGGGGTGAGCGCGCGAAGGCGCTGCTTGTCGTCTTCCGGCAGTTGCAGGCTTTCCACGAAGGCCTGCATCGAGGCGGCGGTGATGCCCTGGCCGCGGGTCAGCGCCTTGAGTTGTTCGTAGGGGTTCGGCAGGCCGTGGCGGCGCATGACCGTCTGTACGGCTTCGGCCAGCACTTCCCAGGCCGCATCCAGGTCGGCATCCAGGCGCTCGGGGTTGACGGTGAGCTTGCCCAGGCCCTTGGCCAGCGAATCCAGCGCGACCTGGGTGTGGCCGAACGCGGTGCCGAGTGCCCGTAGCACGGTGGAATCGGTGAGGTCGCGCTGCCAGCGGCTGATCGGCAACTTGGCGGAAAAGTGCTCGAACAGCGCGTTGGCGATGCCGAGATTGCCCTCGGCATTTTCGAAGTCGATGGGGTTGACCTTGTGCGGCATGGTCGAGGAGCCGACTTCGCCCTCTTTCAGCTTCTGCTTGAAGTAGCCCAGCGAGATATAGCCCCAGATGTCGCGCGCCAGGTCGATCAGGATGGTGTTGGCGCGGCGGCTGGCATCGCCGATTTCGGCCACATTGTCGTGCGGCTCGATCTGGGTGGTGTAGGGATTGAACACCAGCCCCAGGCTTTCCACGAAACGCTGTGCGAACGCTGCCCAGTCCAGGTCCGGGTACGACACCAGGTGCGCGTTGTAGTTGCCGACCGCGCCGTTGATCTTGCCGGTCAGTTCGACCGCGGCGATCTGCTTGCGCTGGCGCTCCAGGCGCGCGACCACATTGGCGATTTCCTTGCCCAGCGTGGTGGGCGAGGCGGTCTGGCCGTGGGTGCGCGAGAGCATCGGCTGGGCGGCCTGGGCGTGGGCGAGGGTGCGCAACGCGGCGGTAATGCCGTCCAGGCTGGGCAGCAGCACCTCGCGGCGGGCCTGCTCCAGCATCAGCCCGTAGCTGAGGTTGTTGATGTCTTCGCTGGTGCAGGCAAAGTGCACGAATTCCAGCGCCGGCCCCAGCTCGGCGTCGTCCTTGAGCTGCTCCTTGATGAAGTACTCCACCGCCTTGACGTCATGGTTGGTGGTGCGCTCGATCTCCTTGACCCGCGCGGCATGCGCCACGCTGAAATCGTCGGCCAGGGCGCGCAGGCGCTGCGCGGCAGCCGGCGAGAACGGCGCCAGTTCGGCGATGCCCGGCTCGGCGGCCAGTGCCAGCAGCCATTCGATTTCGACCTTGACCCGCGCCTTGATCAGGCCGTATTCGGAGAAGATCGGGCGCAGCGCATCCACCTTGGAGGCGTAGCGGCCGTCGAGCGGGGACAGGGCGAGCAGGGCGGAATCCGACATGGGCAAGGGAGGCAGCGGTGACAGTGGGGCCAGCATTCTACGCCGCCAGGGCCGCGGGCAGGCCCGCTGCGCTGGAAAGTGGGTTGCCAGGCCCACGCCAGCGTGGGCTGAATGGCGGGCTATCAGCGCGGCAGAGACGCCCGACATGGCGCGAGCTGCACTTTATGGTAGAGCTCCCCGCGCTGTTCCGGCCTGCCATGCGCCCGATCTTCGCTCGTCTCGCCTTCGCGATCTTGCCCGCCGCGCTGCCCGCCACCGCGCAGGATGCCGATTTCGCCGCGCAGGCGGCGGCGCTGTATCGCACCCCGCCAGCGATCGCCAGCTGCCGGGCCGGCGAGTTGCAGCCGGCGCAGCGACAACGCGTGCTGGCGCTGATCAACGACATCCGTCGGCTGCACGGTCTCGACGCGGTCGACGACGACCCGGCGGCCGAGCCCGAGGCCACCCAGGCGGCCTTGGTGATTGCCGCCAACGGCCGCCTCAGCCATACGCCGACGCCGGACTGGCGCTGCTATTCCGACAGCGCGGCCAAGGGCGCGCGCCGCAGCCTGATCTATGGCGGGGTCAGCTCGCCGCTGCTGCGTTTTTCCAGCGCCGATGAGATCGTGATCGAGTGGCTGACCGACGCCAACAACGTCAGCGCCGGTGGACTGGGGCACCGGCGCTGGCTGCTGGATCCGTTTCTGCAACGCGTCGCCTTCGGCATGGTGGCCGGCCGCAATGGCGCTGCGTTCAGTAGCGGTGCCGCGCTGCGCTTGGTTCCGACGGTCGGCGTCGCCGCGCGAACGCGCGAGGATTTCGTCGCCTGGCCGATCGGCGAGTACCCGGGCCGGTACTACGCCGACGACGCGTTGTTGTCGTTCACCGCCTTGCCGGACCGCAAGCGCAAGTTCGCCAATCGCGATGTCGACTACGCCGATGCGCAGGTGGAGATCCGTGAGCGCGATGGACGCCAGCTGCAGGTGCGCAACCTGAGCGAGGACCACGAAGGTTTCGGGGTGCCCAACAGCCTGCAATTCCGGGTGCCGCGCTTGCAGCCGGGTGTGATATACGACGTGACCATCCGCGGGGTGCGGTTCGGTGGGCAGTCGCGCGATTACCGTTATTGGTTTCGCATCGGCCAATCGCCTCGCGCGTCCACCGAATGAATCGACGACATCAGCTGGCCGCATCGACGGCTTCGCCCACCGGGCGCACCGTGACCGCCTGGATGCGGTGGCCTGCCATGCGCCTTACGGTCAGCAAGTGGCCATCCAGTTCCAGCGTTTCGCCTTCCTCGGGCAGGCGCTGCAGCTGATACAGGATCAGCCCGCCGACCGAATTGACGTGGTCCGGCGCGCTCAGATCCTGACCGAGCAGGCGTTCCAGGCGGAAGATCGAGGTGCTGCCGGCGACCAGCAGCGAGCCGTCCTGGCCACGGATCGGGGCATCGCGCACCACATGGCGGTGCTCGTCCTCGATGTCGCCGACCACCACTTCCAGCAGGTCTTCCAGGGTGAAAAAGCCCAGGATGCGGCCTTCTTCTTCCACGCACAGCGCCAGATGGGTGGTGCCGGCGCGGAATTGCTCCAGCGCGTTGGGAATCGGCGTTTCCAGGGTCAGCACGGTGGGAGGGCGCAGCAGCGGGCGCAGATCGTCCAGGTTCTGGCCGCGTGCCATCGCCACCAGCAGATCCTTGGTGTGCAGGATGCCCAGCACTTGCTCGCCATCGGCATCGAACCAGGGGTAGCGGCTGTAGCGCGACTCACTGAATTCGGCCAGCACCGCTTCCAGGGTCATGCCTTCGCGCAGGCTGCGCAGGTGCTCGCGCGGACGCATCAGGTCGCCGGCGACCAGATCCGGCAATTCCAACGCGTGGCTCATCAAGGCCAGCCCCTGGTCGGGCGCTGCTGCGTTCGGGTCCTGGCGGCCGACGATCAGCATCAATTCCTCGCGTGAATAACGATGCGAGTGGTGTTCCACTTCGCCCCACCCGAGCAGGCGCAGAAAGCGGTTGGCGCTGGTATTGAGTACCCAGATGGCCGGGTACATCAGCCAGTAGAAAACGTACAGCGGCGCGGCGGTCCACAACGACATGCGTTCCGGGCGGCGGATCGCCATGGTCTTGGGCGCCAGTTCGCCCAGCACGATGTGCAGGAACGAAATCAGGCTGAAGGCGATTGCCAGCGCGGTGAATTGTGCCGCTTCCGGCGACAGGCCCAGCGTATCGAACAGCGGTTGCAGCAGATGTGCGAACGCCGGCTCGCCGACCCAGCCCAATCCGAGCGAGGCCAGGGTGATCCCGAGCTGGCAGGCCGACAGATACGCATCCAGATGGGCGTGCACCCCGAGCAGCAAGCGCCCACGCCAGCCGTTGGTTTGCGCCAGGCCCACCGCTTGCGTGTGCCGCAGCTTGACCAGCGCGAATTCGGCGGCGACAAAGAACCCATTCAACAGCACCAGCAACAGCGCGACCAACAGGAGCAAGACGTTACCTAACATTTCCGCCTCCGTGCGCTGCAGGAGCGGTACATCTGCGTGCTAGCGCATATGCGGCAGAGGTGCGGGGTATCCCGGCAACAGATGTGGAGTCTGCGTTTCTACAGTCAGGCTCGTCGCCCATGGCGGCTTGGCATCTCGTCATGATCAACAGGCAGTCTAGCCGACAGCGTGCGACGACATCGTCGCAACGCGGCGAGCGAGTATCGTAGGCAGCCTCGCCAGCGTGGGTACGCCCGCCGCCAGCCATCGATCACCACAAGTCAGCAATGTGCGGAGAGTGCAGATGAGCGAACGTTTCAGGACCGAACACGACAGCATGGGCGAACTGCAGGTGCCCGCCGATGCGTTGTGGGGCGCGCAGACCCAGCGCGCGGTGCAGAATTTCCCGGTGTCCGGGCAGCCGATGCCGCGTGGTTTCATTCGCGCGCTGGGCTTGATCAAGGCCGCGGCAGCCGGCGTCAACGCCGAGCTTGGATTGCTGCCCAAGTCGATCGGCAAGACCGTGCAGGCCGCCGCGTTGCAAGTGGCCGAGGGTCGCTACGATGCGCAGTTTCCCATCGATGTGTACCAGACCGGTTCGGGCACCTCGTCCAACATGAATGCCAATGAGGTGATTGCCACCTTGGCCACGCGTGCCGGCAAGGATGCGGTGCATCCCAACGACCACGTCAATCTCGGCCAGAGTTCCAACGATGTGGTGCCCACCGCCATTCGCGTGTCGGCATTGCTGGCTGTGCAGGAACATCTGCAACCGGCGCTCAAGCATTTGCGCAAGAGCATCGACAAGCGCGCCAAATCGCTGGACAAGATCGTCAAGACCGGTCGCACGCATTTGATGGATGCGATGCCGCTCACCTTTGGGCAGGAGTTCGGCGCGTGGTCGGCGCAGCTGAGTTCGGCGCAGGAGCGTATCGACGACGCGCTCAAACGCTTGCGACGCTTGCCGCTGGGCGGTACGGCGATCGGGACCGGCATCAATGCCGACCCGCGCTTCGGTGGCAAGGTGGCCAAGGCCTTGTCCAGCCTGAGCGGAGCCAGGTTCGAGAGCGCGGAAAACAAGTTCGAAGGCCTCGCCGCGCAGGACGATGCGGTGGAGCTGTCCGGTCAGCTCAACGCGTTGGCGGTGGCGCTGATCAAGATCGCAAACGACTTGCGCTGGATGAATGCCGGCCCGCTGGCGGGACTGGGCGAAATCGAACTGCCGGCGCTGCAGCCTGGCAGCTCGATCATGCCGGGCAAGGTCAATCCGGTGATTCCCGAAGCCACCGTGATGGCGTGCGCGCAGGTGATCGGCCACCACACTGCCATCACCATTGCCGGGCAAACCGGCAACTTCCAGTTGAACGTGACCTTGCCGCTGATCGCCTACAACCTGCTGGATTCGATCAACTTGCTGGGCAATGTTTCGCGTCTGTTGGCCGACACGGCCATTGCCGGGCTGAAGGTGCGTCAGGAGCGCGTCCGCGAGGCGCTGGACCGCAACCCCATTCTGGTGACGGCATTGAATCCGATCATCGGCTACGAAAAAGCCGCGGCCATCGCCAAGCGTGCCTACAAGGAGCAGCGGCCGGTACTGGATGTGGCCAAGGAAGACAGCGGGCTCGGCGAAGCGGAACTGCGGCGATTGCTCGACCCGGCAGCCTTGACGCGCGGCGGTATCCAGGCCGGCGGCGGTGGCGGCGGCTGATCACCGCAGTGAATATGGAGGAGCGCACCTGTGCGCGATGAGGCTGATCGGTCACTGCTCATCGCGCGCAACCGCGTTCCTGCGGTTTTCTTGCTGCTTCTGGCCGCTTGGCTGACGTGCGCTGGGCGTCAATGCCGCTCGGCTTGCAGGTTACTAAAACTCTCGCGATACGGCTGCAGCGACGGAATTTCATCCAGCAATTCCCCACTGAGCGTCTGGATCTGCGGCGTGGCGGTCAGCTTGATCGACTTGTATTCCGGATCCGGGCCGGCCTCGTTCACTGCCTGCTGACGCAACATCTGCAGGTGGCCGAACAGCAACTGCAGCTTGGCGCGTGTGGCTTCTTTCTGCGGCAGCGCGATGTCGTCGATCTTGAGCGTGCCGTCGGGGGTGATTTCGGCATTGGCAGCCGGCGGGCGGCGGATCATCACCGACTGCGTGGTGACCGCAACGCGCGGCTTGCCGCGTTCGGCGCGGCGAGACGACTGGTCGCCGCAGGCAGCAAGCGTGCACAGCAGAAGCGCCATGCAGAGCATCACGAACTTGTTCATGGGGTCGATGGAGTGAGGGAAGCACATTAGTGTAATCCCGCTCCGGTCTGCGGATCGGCAAAGCGGCCGTCCGGTGCCTGCCAAAATGTCGCAGGGCGTCGATGCGTTTGGTTACCGTGCACGCATCGCCGGTTCCAAGCGCGTTCCGGCCGGCCGATCAGCGATGGCACGCGCCATGCGGACAGCTGCGCAGGCGGTGCGATACGCAGTTGCTGAGCGTTGCGGATGGAGGCGCTGCCACCTGCCTGCGAACGGTCGTCAACCAGGCGTGTGGCGCACCGGCGTCGCAGTGGACGATCGGCACATGCCGCGCCGCGCACCGACGACGCCCGCCCGGCGGTGCGCGTCGTCGGTCTGTCGGGCCATCTACTTGCGGCAATCGTCGATGTCGTGCTGCGTCAGGGTCGAGTACGGCGCAAAGGCCGGCACCAGGTGCGCGGCTGCATCCTGTGCGGTGCGCAGCGTGGCCAGCTGATCGCAGATCTGCAGGGCCTTGTGCTTGAAGGTGTCTGCCTCGGCCTCGATCTTGTCGCCGATCTGATCTGAGTTGCCGCTGAGCACGCCCTTGATCGCTTCGCCTGCGGCATGTGCGCCGAACGCCGCGCCCTGGGTGCCGATGTCGATGCCCTTCTTGGCCACGCCTTGCACTTGCGCGTAGTAACTGCGCATCGCCTGGCGTTGCGCCTCATTCAAGTCCACCGGCTTGCCGTCGATGCTGAGCGCGCCATCGACACCGATGGTGGCGGCCGGCAAGCCGTCGCGCTTGAGCGTCAGGCTCTTGCCGGTAAAGGTCACGCCGGCACCATTGGCCTGGCCGGAGACGTTGACGGTGGGTTCGGACTTGCCGCAACCCGCCAGCAATACGCTCATCACTACCGCCGAAACAAGCAATTTCATCAGCAATTCCCCCACATCCTGAAAGAAGTCGTCGTCATTTGTCTGTCGGTACCCGGGTGCTGCCGGAGACCTCGCTCACATCGATATCGCCGCTGCCCTTGTGCGCCACGCTCAGATCGCCACGCACCTTGCGGACATTCAACGCGCCGGAAGCGACCGACTCCACGTTGACATTGCCTTGCACATCGCGGATATCGACATCGCCCGAGCCGATCGTGCCGATCTTGATGTTGCCTGCGACGCCGTGCAGCTTGATCTCGCCGGACTGCACTTTCGCCACCTCTGCCGCACCGTGCACCTCACGCGCCTTGAGGTCGCCCGAGCCCACTGCCAGCACGCGCAGCGCGCCCAGATCTTCCAGCTCGACATCGCCGGAACCCACCTTGGCGGTCACGCGGCCCTTGGTGTGACGAATGGTCATGTCGCCCGAACCCACGTCGGCGCTCACTGCGGCGGCCCCGTTGATCTGCGCATCGCCGGAACCCACGTCAAATTGCACCAGCATCGTGTTGGGCACGCTGCCGCGCAGGTCCAGGTAGGAATAGCTGTTGCCGAAGGAAAACCGGCGGTCATCGTTCAAGCTCACCACCAGCTTGTCGCCGATGCGCTTCTGGGTCACGGTCAGGCTCTTGAGCAATTCGACCCTGGCAGCACAGGCGCGCCCGCCCAGTTTCCCGCCGCCGCCGGGCGAGGCGTCCAGATGCAGGTCGTTGGAAGCGACCTCGAACAGGACCGACTTCACGCCGGTCAGTTGCAGGTCCAGGCTACGTGGTTCGGAGAACTTGCACTGCTCCTCTGCCGCTGCAACACCGGGCAATGCGAGCAGGATGGCCAGGCTCAGGGTCAGGCGCATGGGAGGTCCCTCAGGCTTCGGAGCGCCGACGGCGCAGGTAGATGGAAGCGGCGATCAAGGCGATACCGACGGCTGCGCCAATCCAGATATCCGCGCTGCCATAGACGCGCGTGCTGTCGGTGTGCTGCAGGGCCCATTGCACCAGGTCGCTGGGGCTTTGCAGGGTGCTGCTGTCCAGGTTCCCGCTGACGGCAAGTGGCGACCAGGTGCCGGGCAGGGCGCTGAGCAGGCCACGGTAGCCGACGATGTACCAGATCCAGCCGATCGGCAGCGACACGCCCGGCATCGCCGAAAGAATGCTCAGCATCACGCAGGCCAGCAGCGGAAACAGCACCGCCCACAGGAACGGCTTGCTGTTGGCCCAGGCCGAGCAGAACATCAGCCAGCCCACGGTCGGCAGCGCCCATAGCAGGCTCATCGGCACGGTCTTGAGCAACAGCCACAGCAGCGAGAACGGGTGCGAATGGGTCGCCAGCGCCCAGGGGCTGGGCACGCCGGCAATCAGGGCGCCAACGATGGCGATCAGCCACAGCGCCATGCCGACCGCCGCACCGATCGCGATGGAGATCAGCGGCGCCAGCAGCAACGCCCAGGCAGCCTTGGACAACACGGTCTGCACGTCCGACACCGGCAACGATTTCCAGAACAGCACGCTGCGGTCGCGGCGATCGTCGTACAGGCTGCCGAGTGCGTAGAAAAACACCACGAATGCCAGCACCACCGAGGCGATGCCGATACCGCCCAGCAGCAGGCCGTCGCCGACCTGGCCCAGTGTGCGCGTGTATTCGGCCAGATCGTCCATGGTGATGCTGTCGCCGACCATGTTGCGGCGGGCGCTGATCGCACCGATCACCGCGCCTAGCAGCGCGAAGAACACCGCGATGCCGCCGGTGATGAACTGCGCCCACACGAAGCCGCCACGGTGCTCCCAATATTCGCGTTTGAGCAGCCAGGCGAAGGTGCGTGCGGGTGATGCTTGGTTGGTCACTGCATTCATGCGTAGGTCCCCTTCATGACCGCAACGAACAGGTCGGCTAGGCCGGGATTGCGGGTTTCGCCAAAACGGGCGAGCTGCTCTTTCGGCGCGCCATCGAACAACATCACGGTCTTGCCGAACGGCAGGCCGCGCTCGTCGATCGGTTTCAGGGCGCGCGCTGCATCCAGCTGGTCGGCACCGACCAGGACTTCGGTGTAGCGCTCGGAGACGCTTTCCATGTCGGCGGTGAGCACGATGCGGCCGTCGCGGATGAACATCACATCGGTGAGGATGTGTTCGATCTCTTCGACCTGGTGGGTGGTGACGATGATGGTCTTCTGCTCGTCGAAGTAATCCTCCAGCAGGCGCTGGTAGAACTGCTTGCGGTAGAGGATGTCCAGGCCCAGGGTCGGTTCGTCCAGCACCAGGATGCGTGCGTCGATGGCCATCACCAGCGCCAGGTGCAGCTGCACGATCATGCCCTTGGACAACTCGCGCACCCGCGATTTGCGGTTGAGCTGGGTATTGGCCAGGAAGCGCTCGCACTTGGCGCGATCAAAACGCGGATGCACGCCGGCGACGAAGTCGATCGCTTCGCCGACCCGCAGCCAGCGCGGCAGCACCGCCACGTCGGCAATGAAGCAGACCTCGTTCATCAGCGCATTGCGCTGGGTGCGCGGATCCATGCCCAATACCTGCAACTCGCCGGCGAAATCGGTCAGCCCCAGCACCGCCTTGAGCGCAGTGGTCTTGCCGGCGCCGTTGGGGCCGATCAGTCCAATAATGCGGCCGGCGGCAATGGTGAAGCTGGTGTTGTCCAGCGCGAGCCGATGCTTGTAGGCCTTGCGCAGGCCACGTGCGTCGACCACATGGTCGGAGGAGACGGCGGTCATGGTGTTTTTCCCTGTGGCAACAGATCGTCGATGGACAGTCCCAGGCGCTGGATCCTTTCCAGCACGGCGGGCCATTCTTCATTCAAGAAACGCTCGCGTTCGCTGCCACGCAGCTTCTGTGCGGCCTCCGGGGTCATGAACATGCCCAGGCCGCGGCGTTTCTCCACCAGGTTCTCGTCGGCCAGTTCCTGGTAGGCGCGCGAGACGGTGATGGGGTTGAGTTGGTAATCGGCCGCCACCTGGCGCACCGAGGGCAGGGCATCGCCGGGCTTGAGAATTCCATCGAGCATCATGGCAATCACCCGTTCCTTGAGTTGGCGGTAGATGGGAGCGCCGTCGCTCCACTGAATGTCGTTCATGATCAGCTCCGTGGGCGCAGGGCCTGCGCGAAGGAGAAATAGGGCATCGACAGCGAGGCGCGCACATGCCGGCCAGGCCGGGAACGCGCTTCGGGGGGAGTTGTCGCGTTTTCCGTAACCGCCTCCGACACGCCATAATCGGCGCCGGACTCCGTCACCTGACTGGAAGCGGCTCCCAGGCAACCAATGGCAAACAGGGTGCTGCCGAACAGCAACAGCGGAACTGGTCGCGTCAAGCGTGTGCTGTTCATGCTTTCCCCTGCGTTGGGTGACTGGTGTTGTATTCAACTATAACACCGACACGCAGGCAGTCAACTGTTTGTCATCCCCAACTGATGGCACCCCTTATCGGTGCGCCGCCTCAACTTCGAAGGGCATTGCTCATGTTGCTCAATCGTCTGCTAGCTCTTGTATTGACTGGCTTTTTTGCAACATCCGCGTTCGCTGCCGGCACTCCGGTACTGGATGTGGAATACCGGCCGCTGGCCGGCAAGACGCCAATCAACCTGAACCGTACCTACGGCGGCAAGGTCGTCATGGTGGTCAATACCGCCAGCAAGTGCGGCTTCACCCCGCAGTACGAGGGGCTGGAAGCGCTCAACCAGCGCTTCGGCAGCCGCGGCTTCACGGTGCTGGGTTTTCCATCCAACGATTTCCAGGGACAGGAACCGGGATCGGAGAAACAGATCCAGGAATTCTGCACGCTGACCTATGGGGTGAAGTTCCCGATGTTCGAAAAGGTCCATGTGCTGGGTGCGCAGGCAACGCCGCTGTATCAGCGCCTGACCCAGGCCACTGGCGTGGCGCCGGGCTGGAACTTCCACAAGTATCTGATCAGTCGCGATGGCCGGGTGGTTGCGCAGTTCCCCAGCAAGATCAAACCGGACGATCCGAGCGTGCTGGCAGCAATCGAACGCGAGCTCAAGGCACCGGCGCACTGAGCACTCGCATCGCCGCGCGCGCATGCGACAATGCGCATTCAGCGCCATCGGTGGCGTGTCTTTTCACTTTTGGGAAGTGCATCGAATGAAGATGGGAAAGCGCGGCGCGGCGGCGTCGTTACTGATGGTGGCAATGTCGGCATCGATGCCGGCGATGTCGCAGCAACCGGCCGCAGCGGCCACCAAGGAGAAGCCAGCTTTGAATGCATCGTCTGACAAGAGCACGCGCGAGGACGTGAGCTACGCCATCGGTATGGACGTGGCACGTTCGTTCGAGCCGATTGCTCAGGACATCGATGTGAACGCGATGCAACGCGCCATCGAAAATGCATTCAAGGGCGGCAAGCCGCTGTTGTCGGATGAGCAGACCCAGGCCACCGACACCGCGTTGCGTACCGCGCTCGCTGCCCGCAATGGCCAGCAGGTGCCAGGCATGGCGCCGGGCGCCGCGCCGGCCGCACCGTCCAAGGAAAATGTCGGCCTGATGCTCGGCGATCGTGCGGTTGGTCCGTCGCTGGCCGGCATCAAGGACGAGATCGATCTGTCGATCCTGATGGAAGCAGTGCGTACCGTGTTCGCCAAGGGCACCACGCGTCTGACCCAGCAGGAAGCCGCAGCCACCATGCAGGCATTTGCCTCTGCCAAGCAGGGTGCTGCCGCTGCCAACAATCGCAAGCAAGGCAATGAGTTCCTTGCCAAGAACAAGACCGAGAAGGGCGTGATCACCACCGCGTCCGGCCTGCAGTACATGGTGTTGCGCCAGGGCAGCGGCGAGCGCCCGATGCGGACCAGCAAGGTGCGTGTGAACTACGAAGGCAAGCTGCTCAACGGGCAGGTCTTCGACAGTTCCTACCAGCGCGGCCAGCCGGCGGAGTTCGGTCTGGATCAAGTCATCCCCGGTTGGACCGAGGGCGTCGCGTTGATGCCGGTCGGCTCGAAATACCGTTTCTGGATTCCATCCAACCTGGCCTATGGCCCGAACGGCACGCAAGGCGGGCCGATCGGACCTGACGCAACGTTGACGTTCGATGTCGAGCTGATGGGTATCCTTCCCTGATCTTCCGTGGCAGGCATTCCATTCCATGCGCGTTGCGATCTTCGGCACCGGCTACGTGGGTCTTGTGACCGGTGCCTGCCTGGCCGAAGTGGGGCACCAGGTCGTCTGCGTGGATATCGATCAAGCCAAGCTTGATGCCCTCAATCGCGGGTTGATTCCGATCTATGAGCCCGGCCTGGAGCCGATGGTGAAGGCCAACCATGCCGCCGGCCGGTTGCGCTTCACCAGTGATGCGGCTGCAGCCATCGCGCATGGCGAGATCACCTTCATTGCCGTCGGCACGCCGGCTGACCAGGACGGGAGCGCCGACCTGCAATACGTGCTGGCAGTCGCGCGCACGGTGGGCCGGCATATCGACGGCCCGGCGATCGTGGTCAACAAGTCCACGGTGCCGGTCGGCACGGCCGACATCGTGCGCGTGGCGATCCAGGAAGAGCTGGACGCACGCGGCGTGGACCATGAGTTCGATGTCGTCTCCAACCCCGAATTCCTCAAGGAAGGCGACGCGGTGGCCGACTGCATGCGCCCGGACCGCATCGTGATTGGTGCTAAGAAGCCGGCGGCCATTGCGCGCATGCGGCGGCTGTACGCGCCGTTCAACCGCAATCGCGATCGCATCGTGGAAATGGACGTGCGGTCGGCCGAGCTGACCAAGTACGCGGCCAACGCGATGCTGGCGACCAAGATCAGCTTCATGAACGAGATCGCCAATATTGCCGAGCGTGTCGGTGCGGACGTCGAACAGGTGCGTAACGGCATCGGCTCGGATCCGCGTATTGGCTGGCACTTCATCTATCCCGGCGCCGGCTACGGCGGCTCGTGCTTCCCGAAGGACGTGCAGGCATTGGCCAAGACGGCCGAGCAGTACGGCATGCGGCCGACCCTGCTCGACGCAGTGGAAAGCGTCAATAACGCGCAAAAGGGCCATCTGTTCGAATTGGTGCAGCGGCATTACGGTGCCGAGGGCACCGGTAGTGTGGCCGGCAAGACCTTCGCGGTGTGGGGTCTGGCGTTCAAGCCCAATACCGACGACATGCGTGCTGCGTCCAGCCGTCGCCTGATGGAACAGTTGTGGGAAGCCGGTGCCACCGTGCGCGCCTACGACCCTGAAGCCACTCGCGAAGCCAGGCGCATCTTCGGCGAGCGCGATGATCTGGCGTATTGCGACGATGCCTTTTCTGCACTGGAAGGTGCCGACGCCCTGGTCGTGGTCACCGAGTGGAAGCAGTTCCGCAGCCCGGACTTCGGCAAGATCAAGCAGGCCTTGAAGGACGAGGTCGTCTTCGACGGCCGCAACCTTTACGACCCGCAGGAGATCGAAGCCGCAGGTCTGGCGTACTACGCCATTGGACGAGGCCGTTCGCTATATGCATGAGCAACTCCCGCTGCACGACCGCGCGCTGGAAGCGCGGTTGATCGAATTGGAAACGCGCCTGTCCTTCCAGGAGCAGGCGCTCAACGAACTGAGTGAAGCACTTGCAGACGCCCGTTTGACGGGTGCGCGCAACGCCGAACTGATCCGCCACCTGCTCGAGGATCTGGGCAAGGTGCGCTCCACATTGTTTGCCGATGCAGCGGACGAACCGCCGCCTCCGCACTATTGATTGCAGATTGCCGCCGCCATGAGCGATACCTTACGTGACCAGTTGCTTGGGTTGGGCTTCAAGTCCGCGCCCAAGCCCGAACGCAAACCCGACGCACGGCCTGCAGCGCGTGCACATGGCAATGGTGGCAAGCCAGCACCCGGGGGAAATCGGCCGGGCCAGGGCAGGGGACCGCAGCGGCCACATGCCGCCGCGTCAACCGACGGCAATGGCGAGCGCAAACCCGCTGGCAGGCCCGAGCGTCGGCATGACGGCAAGCCCGGCGCAGCGCCGCGTCCGCAGCATGCCGCTGCAGACCGTCGCGGCCCCAGGCCGGCACGCACGCGTGAGGACATCGACCTGGCCAAGGCCTATGCGATCCGCGCGCAACGCGAGAAGGACGAGCGCATCGAAGCCGAGCGGCTGAAACAGGAAGAAGCACGCCTGCGTCGCGAAGCCAAGGCCAAGCTCGAAGAGCTGCTCAAGGACAAGGGGCTCAATCATGCCGATGCGGATATCGCCCGGCATTTCCCGTATGGCGGCAAGATCAAGCGCATCTACGTCACCGCCGATCAGCTCAAGGCGCTCAATGCCGGCGAGCTGGGTGTGCTGCAACTCAACGGACGCTATCTGCTGGTGACTGCCGAGTTGCTTGCCGAAGCCGAAGCGGTGTTCGCTCCATCGGTCGCCTTGAAGGTGGACCCGAACGCACCAGCGGGCGATGACCCGTACGCTGATCCGAAGTATCAGGTGCCCGACGACCTGGTCTGGTAGAACGCCCGATGCGTGGTGTGTGTTGTACATGGGCACCTGCCGGTGCCCATTTTCATTGCATTTTCCGCAGGTAATAAGCGCGCAGCCACCGCGCAAGCCAGAGGGCGGCCATCGGATTGTCTGGCGCAGAATGCGGGTTGGTTGCTTGACCATGGTGCTTCATGCAAGGCCATCGGGGCTCGCCCTGACCGCTGGCGCGGGAGACAACGCGCAGCGCGACGCTATACAAGCCGGTCACGGGTGGCGCGGCACCATGCGCGCCGTTACGTGTCGATGCAGGCCGGCGCCTTTTGCCGTGCCCTCGTCCCCGCTCGGTTGCTCCGTCCTGCCAATGGTGCTGCATATGTCCCTGTCGTCGAAATCCCTGAAATCCAACGTCGTGGCAGCCGTCGACAGTCGTGCCCCCAGTCGCGTGCCGGTGCAGGCGCCGCGCCGAACGGCGTCGGCCTTGGTGATGCTTGCGCTGTGCGTGGCTAGCGGGCACGCCGCCGCGCAGGCAGACGATGCGCCGGCGTTCGACCGGCCGGGCATTCCATTCGCTGCGGAGGCGTTGCAGCCAGGTGCGTTTGCCTGGGAGCAGGGCTTGCCGGATGCAAGTACCGACCGCAGCGACGGGCAGCGCACGACCCAATACACCGCCGACACGCTGCTGCGTCTGGGGTTGTTCCAGAATGTCGAACTGCAACTCGGGAGCGACAGCTACAACTGGCAGCATGGTGGTGGCGTGCGGGTACGTGGCGGCGGGGATAGCAGTGTCGGATTGAAGGTGGCCTTGCCATCGCGTTCGGAGAGCTTTCATTGGGCTGCGCTGGGCACTTACAGCATCCCGACCGGCAGCCCGGCCTTCAGCGACGGCTACTCGCGCGAACTCGGTGTGACTGCATCCTGGGATCTGGCGCAGCAGCGTGCCATCGCGTTGTACGTCAATTACGCGCGCGATGACGACGGGCACACCTGGACCTTCGCGCCCAATTACACGTTTTTTTCCGGCGACCATTTCAGCAGCTATGTGGAAGCGGGCGTGGACACCGGCAGCGCGCATTCGCGCGTGGCCGGCGCGGGTGGCGCCTGGCAGCTGCCGCATGCGATGCAGCTGGATGTGTCGGTGTTGCGGGGACTGACCTCGGAAAGCCCGGCCTGGCAAGGTGGCATCGGGCTATCGATCGCGTTTGAGTGACTGGTGCGAACCGCCGCTGTCGGATCACTGGCCAGTCGGTGCGTTGCCTTGGGCCTTGGCCTCGTGCGAAATGGACTATGTTGCACTGCCGCATGCATTGACTGCGCGGAAGAGGCCTAATTGGATCGATCCAATTTGATGCCACTGCATGCGTCTTTTTTCCACCGCAAGGCTTGCCACGTGACGCCAGCCAAGCCGACACCCGAGATGACTACGGACGATGGTACGCCAGGCGCGCGGCGCGGCGCGGTGACGCTACGCGATATCGCCAGCGCCATCGGTGTCTCGCGCGCGACGGTGTCGCTGGTGCTGCGCGGGAGCCCGCTTGTGCATGCAAGCACGCGCGCGCGCGTGGAGGCCGAGTTGGATCGGCAGAATTACGTCTACAACCGCGCCGCGGCGAATTTGCGCCAACGCACCTCGTCCAGCGTCGCGCTGGTCATCAACGATTTGTCCAACCCGTTTTTTGCCGAGTTCGCCGCCGGTGTGGACGAGGCACTGGGCGCAGCCGGCTATGTCACCTTGCTCGGCAGCACCGGCGAATCGACGCAGCGTCAACAGGCAGTGCTGACCTCGCTGATGGAGCACACGCCGGCGGGCATCATCCTGTCGCCGGCCGAAGGCAGCCAGGCGCAGGCGCTGACCCAGGTGCTCGGCCGCCAACGCAACGTGGTGCTGTTCAATCGCGAGGTGGAGGGCGCGCAATGGGATCTGCTGGCGCTGGACAACGCACAAGGCGCGTTCGAGGCCTGCGCGCACCTGATTGCGCAAGGTCATCGGCGTATCGTGTTCTTCGGTGGGCATGCCGCATCCAGTTCCTGCCGGCAGCGTCGCGCCGGCTATGCGCGCGCGATGCAGGAGGCGGACCTGGAAACGCATTACGTCGAGTCGGCTCCAAATCGCCAGGACGCCGCACTGTGCGGGGCGCGCTTGCTGAGCACTGCGGCGCAGGCTGCGACTGCAGCGGTCTGCTACAACGACAGCGTTGCGCTCGGTTTGATGGCGGCCCTGGCCAGGCACGGCATCGTGCCCGGCCGCGACTTTGCGGTGACCGGCTTCGACGACATCGCCGAAGCGGCGCTGTTCACGCCTGCATTGACCACCCTGGCCGCAGACCCGCGTGCACGTGGCAGGCAGGCTGCGCAGCTGGTACTGCAACGCATCGGTAGCCCCGAGCTCGCCGCACAACAGCTGACCGCCGCAGTTGCCTTGAATATTCGCGCGAGCAGCGCCTGCGGACCGACAGCGCGAATGTCATCACCTCCCCAAAGCGGTCCATCCGCCCATTCCCCCACCAAGGCCTCCGGCCGCTGACCAGGCAATCCCTATGGTTTCCCTTTCCACGCAATCCTCCGTGCCCAGCGGCAACAAGGCGCCCGTCAACAACGGCGTCGCGTTGTCGGTGGTCACCACGATCTTTTTCATGTGGGGCTTTCTGACCTGCCTCAACGACATCCTGATCCCGCATCTGAAGGCGGTGTTCGAGCTCAATTTCGCGCAGGCGATGCTGGTGCAGTTCACCTTCTTCGGTGCGTACTTCCTGATGTCGCTGCCGGCCGGTTGGGTGGTGAATCGGTTGGGCTACAAGCAGGGCATCGTGGCCGGGTTGGCGGTGGCGGCGGTCGGCGCGCTGGGTTTCTGGCCGGCGGCGGAACTGCGCGTGTACAGCGCTTTTCTCGGCGCATTGTTCGTGCTGGCCACCGGCATCACCATCCTGCAGGTGGCCGCCAATCCCTACGTCGCCTTGCTGGGGCCCGAGCGCAGCGCCTCCAGTCGCCTGACCCTGGCCCAGGCGTTGAATTCGCTCGGTACCGCGATCGCGCCGCTGTTGGGCGGCTGGTTGATCCTCTCCAACACAGTGATGAGCGGCGACCAGCTGAAAGCCCTGCCGGAAGCCGAGCAACTGGCTTATCGCGTGCAGGAAGCGCAGGCCGTGCAAGGCCCGTACATCGGGCTGGGTATCGTGCTGTTCTTGCTGGCGATTTTAGTGTTCTTGTTCCGTCTGCCGGCACTGACCGACGCCAGCGCACAGAAAGACGACAGCAAGCATTCCTTGCTCGATGCCTTGCGACACCCGCATGTGCGCTTCGGTGTGTTGGCGATCTTCTTCTATGTGGGCGCAGAAGTGGCCATCGGCAGCCTGATGGTCAATTACTTCTCGCTGCCGCAGATCGGTGGGTTCACCGAGCGTGAGGCAACCAAGTACGTGTCGGCCTACTGGACGCTGGCGATGATCGGCCGTTTCATCGGCTCGGCGCTGCTGGCCAAGTTGTCGCCGCGCGTGTTGTTGTCGGTGTTAGCGGCCATCAATGCGGTGTTGCTGGGCCTGACCATGGCCAGCGGCGGCATGTTGGCGGTATATGCGCTGGTGGCGATCGGCCTGTTCAATTCGATCATGTTCCCCACCATCTTCACCCTGGGTATCGAACGGCTCGGCCCGCTGACCGGGCGCGCCTCGAGCCTGCTGATCATGGCCATTGTCGGTGGCGCCATCGTGCCGTATCTGCAAGGGCTGCTCGCCGACAGCATCGGCCTGCATGAGTCGTTCGTGCTGCCGTTGCTGTGCTACCTGTACATCGTGTTCTACGGTATCTGGGGCTCGCGGTTGCGCGGCGCACTGGCGGAGGCACGCGCATGAGTGCGACCAAGCATCAGGTAGTGTGTTTCGGCGAAGCGCTGATCGACATGCTGGCGTTGCCGCAGGCCGGCCCGGACCAGGCGCGTACCTTCGCGCAATATGCCGGCGGTGCGCCGGCCAATGTCGCCGTTGCGGTGGCGCGCCTGGGGGGTGCTGCGCATTTCGTCGGCATGCTCGGGCGCGACATGTTCGGCGATTTCCTGCTGCAAAGCCTGCAGCAGTCCGGCGTGGCGACCGATGGCATCGTGCGCACCGATCAGGCCAAGACTGCGTTGGCGTTCGTTGCGTTGGACGACGCGGGCGAACGCAGTTTCAGTTTCTACCGTCCACCGGCAGCGGACCTGTTGTTCCGTCCCGAGCACTTCGCCGCGGACGGGTTTACGCAGGCAGCGGTATTGCATGTGTGCTCCAACAGCATGACCGAGCTGCAGATTGCCCAGTGCACGCTCGACGGCATGCGCCGTGCGCGCGCCGATGGCGCCATCGTCAGCCTTGACCTCAACCTGCGCCCGATGCTGTGGCCGCAGGATGTCGATCCGGCGGCGTTGCTATGGGAGGCGCTGGCGTTGGCCGATGTGGTCAAGCTTTCGCGCGAGGAGCTTGAGTATCTGGCGGGAACGCTCGATGGCGATGCCAGTGCGGTCACGCAAAAGCTGTGGCAGGGCAAGGCCAGTTGGTTGCTGGTCACCGATGGCGGCGGGCCGGTGCATTGGCAGACACGCACCGATGCGGGCCAGGTGCCGGCGTTCCAGGTGCAGGTGCGCGATAGCACCGCCGCTGGCGATGCATTCGTCGGCGGGCTGCTGTATCAGCTGGCAACGCGTGCTGCATCGCTGGAGCAGCTATGCGGCGATTCCGCGGCAATCAATGAGGTGATTCGGTTTGCTGCCGCGGTCGGCGCGCTGGCGGTGACGCGCAAGGGCGCGTTCGCGGCAATGCCGAGCATCGATGAAGTCCATTCCTTGATCCAGGAACAATCATGAGCCGCTTGCCTGCAACACCCGCACCCGATTTCCGTTCGGCTGACGTCTTGCGCCAGCACATCGCCGACACCATGGCGTTCTACCATCCGCGCGCGATCGACCCGGCAGGTGGGTTTTTCCAGTATTTCCGCGATGACGGTTCGATCTACGATGCCGGGCATCGGCACCTGGTCAGCAGTACGCGCTTCGTTTTCAACTACGCAATGGCCTACCGCGAGTTCGGCGATGCTGCGTACCTGCAGGCGGTACGTCACGGGCTGGACTATCTGCGCAATGTGCATCGCAATCCGCAAACCGGCGGCTATGCGTGGACGCTGCGCGATGGCGTGGTCGAAGACGACATGAATCACTGCTACGGCGTGGCGTTCGTGTTGCTGGCGTATGCGTGTGGTTTGAAGGCCGGTGTCGATGAGGCACGCGCGTGGATGGACGAGACCTGGCAACTGCTGGAGAAGTACTTCTGGGACGCGGAGTTCGGGCTGTACCGCGACGAAGCCGACGCGCAGTTCAACTTCACCAGCTACCGCGGCCAGAACGCCAACATGCATATGTGCGAAGCGATGATCGCCGCGTACGAAGCCAGTGGCGAGCAGCGTTATCTCGATCGCGCACTGGTGCTCGCGGAGAACATGACCCGTCGCCAGGCAGCCAAAGCCGATGGGTTGGTGTGGGAGCATTACGATCTGCAGTGGAATATCGACTGGGATTACAACCGCGACAATCCCAAGCACCTGTTCCGCCCGTGGGGTTTTCAGCCCGGCCATCAGACCGAATGGGCCAAGCTGCTGATGCTGCTGGATCGCTATGCGCCGGCCGACTGGTTGCTGCCGACCGCGCAGCATCTGTTCGACGTGGCAGTGGAGCGCTCATGGGACACGCAGCGCGGTGGGCTGTATTACGGCTTCGACCCTGACGGCAATGTCTGCGACGACGACAAGTATTTCTGGGTGCAGGCCGAGTCGTTGGCCGCTGCTGCATTGCTGGCGCAGCGCAGCGGCGACGATCGCTACTGGCAGTGGTACGACAAGCTGTGGGCCTATTCGTGGGCGCACATGATCGACCATCAGTATGGCGCGTGGTATCGCATCCTGGATGCGGACAACCGCAAGTACAGCGATGAGAAAAGCCCGGCGGGTAAGACCGATTACCACACCATGGGCGCGTGCTACGAAGTCTTGAACGTGTTGCGGCCGGCTGCTTGATGCTGGCGTGATCCAAGCGCCGCCGCGCAATGCGGTGGCGTTGCCGCGTAGGAGCGCACCCGGGCGCGATGAGGCTTTACCGATAAGACCCCCATCGCGCCCGGGTGCGCTCCTACGATATCTGCGGTCAGCAGATGCCCTTACTCCGGGTCGTAATCCAGATTCGATGCCAGCCAACGCTCGGCCAATGCCAGCGTGATGCTCTTGCGCTTTGCATAATCGGCCACCTGTTCCTTGCTTAGTCGCCCGACCACGAAGTATTGGCTCTTGGGATGGCTGAAGTAATAACCGGAGACCGCGGCAGTGGGCAGCATCGCAAAGCTTTCGGTCAGCGACATGTCGGCGTTGCGCTCGGCATCGAGCAGATCGAACAAGGTGCGTTTTTCGCTGTGTTCCGGGCAAGCCGGGTAGCCGGGAGCCGGGCGAATGCCGCGATAGCGCTCGGCGATCAAGGCTTCGTTGTCCAACGCTTCGTCCTCCACATAACCCCAGAACTCGGTGCGCACGCGTTGATGCAGCCGCTCGGCCAGCGCCTCTGCCAGACGGTCGGCCAACGCCTTGAGCAGGATGGAGTTGTAGTAGTCGTGCGCCGCTTCGAACCGGGCCACATGCGCATCGATACCGATGCCGGCAGTGACCGCGAACGCGCCGATCCAGTCCTGCTTGCCGCTGCTCTTGGGAGCGACGAAATCGGCCAGGCAGAAGTCGGGGCGGTCGATGGGCTTGTCGACTTGCTGGCGCAAGAAGTGCAGGGAATGGGGGATGGAGAATCGGGAATGGTCGAGTGTGCGGGCATCGCCTTGCAATTCCCGGTTCCCGATTCCCGATTCTGCCGGCTCCGTCAGGACGACAACATCGTCTCCAACGCTATTTGCCGGCCACAGCCCGAACACGGCCTTGGCCGTCAGCCACTTCTCTTCGACGATGCGCTTGAGCATGCGGCGTGCGTCGCGATACAGCTCGCTGGCTTGGGTGCCGACGATTTCGTCGCTGAGAATCGCCGGGAACTTGCCGGCCAGCTCCCATGCCTGAAAGAACGGCGTCCAGTCGATGAGTTCGATCAGCTCCTGCAACGGGTAGTCGTCGAAAACGTGGATGCCTGGCTGGCGTGGGGCCGGTGGAGTGTAGGTGTCCCAATCGCCGTCGAAGCGCTGCGCACGGGCTTTTTCGAGCGACACCAGGCGCTTGGCATCGCCGCGGTTACGGTGGCGTGCGCGGATTTCCGCGTAATCGGCATCGTTGGCGGCAACGAAGGCCTGGCGCAGGTCGCGCGAGATCAGCGACTGCGCCACGCCCACGGCACGCGAGGCGTCCTTCACCCACACGGTGGGCGCGGTGTAGTGCGGGTCGATCTTCAGCGCGGTGTGCGCGCGCGAGGTCGTTGCGCCGCCGATCAACAACGGAATGTCAAAGCCCTGCCGCTGCATCTCGCGCGCCACATGCGACATTTCTTCCAGAGATGGCGTGATGAGGCCGGACAGCCCGATCAGATCCGCGTTTTCTTCGCGAGCGCGATCCAGGATCACCTGCGCCGAGACCATCACGCCCAGATCCACCACATCGAAGTTGTTGCAGGCCAACACCACGCCGACGATGTTCTTGCCGATGTCGTGTACGTCGCCCTTGACGGTTGCCATGATGATCTTGCCGTTGGACTTGCCGACATCGCCGGTGCGCAGTTTTTCCGCTTCGATGAAGGGCAGCAGATAGGCCACCGCCTTTTTCATCACGCGCGCGGACTTGACCACCTGCGGCAAAAACATCTTGCCGGCGCCGAACAGATCGCCCACCACGTTCATGCCGTCCATCAGCGGGCCTTCGATCACGTCCAGAGGGCGCGTGGAATGCTGGCGCGCTTCTTCGGTGTCGGTTTCCACGAATGCGTCGATGCCGTGCACCAGCGCATGCGCCAGGCGCGCGCGGACCGGCTTGTCGCGCCAGGCCAGGTCTTCGACTTTCGCCGCGCCCTTGGTGCCCTTGTAGCGCTCGGCGATTTCCAGCAGACGTTCGGTGCCGTCGCGGCGCCGGTTGAGGATCACGTCCTCCACGCGTTCGCGTAGTTCCGGATCCAGCTCGTCGTAGATCGGCATGCCGCCGGCATTGACGATGCCCATGTCCATGCCGGCCTTGATCGCATGGAACAGGAACACCGAGTGGATTGCCTGGCGTACGGTTTCGTTGCCGCGGAAGGAGAACGAGACGTTGGAAACGCCGCCGGACACATGGCAGTGCGGCAGCGTGTCCTTGATGATGCGGGTGGCTTCGATGAAGTCCACCGCGTAGTTGTCGTGCTCTTCGATGCCAGTGGCCACGGCAAAGATGTTCGGGTCGAAGATGATGTCTTCCGGCGGAAAGCCAACCTGCTCGGTCAGCAGCGTGTAGGCGCGCGTGCAGATCTCGACCTTGCGCGCGCAGGTGTCGGCCTGGCCCGCCTCGTCGAAGGCCATCACCACCGCGGCGGCGCCGTAGCGCAATACCTTGCGGGCGTGTTCGATGAACACTGCTTCGCCTTCCTTGAGCGAAATGGAGTTGACCACGCTCTTGCCTTGCAGGCATTTCAATCCCGCTTCGATGACGCTCCACTTGGACGAATCCACCATCACCGGAATGCGCGCGATATCCGGCTCGGACATGATCAGGTTGAGAAAGCGCGTCATCGCCTTCTCCGAATCGATCAGGCCTTCGTCCATGTTGACGTCGAGGATCTGCGCACCGCTGTCCACCTGCTGCCGCGCGACCTCCACCGCTTCCTCGTAGCGCTCCTCCTTGATCAGCTTGCGGAACTGCGCGCTGCCGGTGACGTTGGTGCGCTCGCCGACGTTGACGAACAACAGGTCCGGCGTAATGACCAGCGGCTCAAGGCCGGACAGGCGGGTGTAGCGGGGAGTGCTCATGCAAGGCTCTGCTGGACGATGACGGCGCGATCGGTCGTGGTGAGTGGGTGTTCACGGCCCGGGCCTCGGGCGCGGTGCAATGCAGCCCTCATCCGGCGCTGCGCGCCACCTGCTCGCGCAGGCGGGAGAAGGTGCGCAAAGGGTGGATGAGGGTGAGCCTGACGCATCACGCCGCCAGCTCTTGTGCGCCAGGCAGTTGCCGCGGTGGCAGATCGGCGACCGCTTCGGCGATGGCGCGGATATGGTCCGGAGAGGTACCGCAACAGCCGCCGACCAGGTTGAGCAGGCCGGCCTGTGCGAATTCGCGTAGCGTGGACGCCATTTCTTCCGGCGTCTCGTCGTATTCGCCGAAGGCATTCGGCAAGCCGGCGTTCGGATGCGCGCTGACATACGCGTCGGCGATCTGCGCCAAGGTTTCCACGTGCGGGCGCAGATCCTTGGCGCCGAGCGCACAATTCAAGCCGATCGACAACGGCCTGCCGTGCGCGACCGATGCATAAAACGCTTCGGCAGTCTGTCCGGACAAGGTGCGCCCGGATGCGTCGGTGATGGTGCCGGAGACCATCACCGGCAAACGCCCGCCGCGTGCCTCGAAGACCTCTTCGATCGCATACAACGCGGCCTTGGCGTTGAGCGTGTCGAAGATGGTTTCCACCATCAGCGTATCCGCGCCGCCATCGATCAAGCCCTCGATGGCCTCGCGATAGGTTTCGCGCAGTGCATCGAAACTGGTGTTGCGGTAGCCGGGATCGTTGACATCGGGGCTGATGGAAGCGGTACGGCTGGTGGGGCCGAGCACGCCGATCACAAAGCGCGGTTTGTGCGGAGTCAACGCCTCGACTTCGTCGCAACAGGCGCGCGCGACTTGCGCGCCCGCCTTGTTCAACTCGTACACCAGATGTTCCAGGTGATAGTCGGCCTGGCTCACCGACGTGGCGTTGAAGGTATTGGTTTCCAGTAGATCGGCACCTGCATCCAGATAGGCGCGATGAATGCCGGCAATGATCTGCGGGCGGGTCAACAGCAGCAGATCGTTGTTGCCCTTCAGATCGTGGCCCTGCGGTACGTGTGCGTGGTCGCAACCGGGGCCGTGCACGTGCGCACTGTCGTAGCCCTCGGCAAAGCGGGTGCCGCGGTAATCGGGCTCCTGCAGATCGTGGCGCTGGATCATGGTGCCCATCGCGCCATCGATGATGAGGATGCGCTCGGCAAGCGCGGCGGTGAGCTTGGCTGCGCGCTCGGGACGTAGCCAGGGCAGGGCATGTGCAACGGGGGAGTGGAGTGCTGCAGGCGTCATGATGCGATGCTCCGTGAGCCAGCGGCGCTGCGGTCGGCGATTCCCGAATCCCGATTCCCCATTCCCGGCTTCACAGCAATCAACGAGATCACTTCGAAATGGGGCGGGCGCTTTTCGCGTGTCACCGTCTCCAGGCTGGAGACGTCCAGCCCGGCTTTTTCAACGAACTTGCGCAGCTCCTTGGCAGCAAACCCCAGATTGACGTGGCCGTACGCATGCACCGCGGCGCGGTGTTCGTGCTTGGCCAGGCTGCACAGCAGCAGGCGGCCGCCCGGGCGCAGCACGCGCGCCGACTCGGCCACCGCCTGCGCCGGTTTGGCCGCGTAAGTCAGCGCGTGCATCAGCACCACCAGGTCGAAGCTGGCATCGGGGAATGGCAGCGCATGCATATCGCCTTCGCGCACTTCCACGTTGCGTAGTTTGCGCAGGCGCTCGCTGGCGGCCGCAACCACGCGCGCGCTGGTATCGATGCAGATATAGCGGGTGGCATGCGGTGCCACCAGTTCGGCCAGCACGCCGTCGCCGGACGCGATATCGAGCACGTCGCCGGTTTCCAGCAGGGGCAGGGCGGTGCGCGCCAGGGCCTCCCAGGTGCGTCCCGGCGAGTAATGCCGTTCCATGTCGCCGGCCACCGAATCGGCCCAGTTCTGGTCCGCGGCACGGTTGGCCAACACCGCGGCCACGCGCTCGGCATCCTGGCGCAACAACGGATCGTCGCTGCCGGTGCTCAGTGCCAGCCATAGCGCGCGCTGCGCCGGGTCCAGCGACACTTCGTCGAAGCGGTAGTACGCCGATACCCCGGCGCGGCGGTCGCGGACCAGCCCGGCTTCCTTGAGTTTGGCCAGGTGCGTGGACACCCGCGGCTGCGCCAGCCGGGTAATGGCCGACAGCTCGGCCACGGTGAGTTCTTCCTGCTCCAGCAAGGCCAGCAGGCGGACTCGGGTGGCGTCGGCGAATACCTTCAAGCGGGCCGACCAGTCTTCCAGATCCATGAATATCTCTATATCGCGATATGGAGATATTTTCGGGCCGGCGGCAGGTGCGGTCAACTACATACGCATGCGAATGGTTGGCGCTACAATGGGGTCCAGCTCAGGCCTGAAGGGGTGCGACGTGGATTTCAGCTTTACCGAAGAACAATTGATGATCCAGGATGTGGCGCGCCGCATCGCGCAGGAAAAGATCGCGCCCAGCGCCGAGCAATTCGACCGTAGCGGCGAATTCCCGCTGGAAAATATCCGCCTGCTTGGCGAAAACGGTCTGATGGGCATCGAGGTGCCGGTCGAGTACGGCGGCGCCGGCATGGACCCGATCAGCTATGCGCTGGCGATGATCGAAATCGCCGCGGCCGATGGCGCGCACTCCACCATCGTCTCGGTCAACAACTCGCTGTTTTGCACCGGCATTCTCAAAAACGGCAGCGAAGCGCAGAAGCAGCTGTACGTGCGCGCGATCGCCGAGGGCACGCACATCGGTGCGTTCGCGCTGACCGAGCCGCAGTCCGGCTCGGATGCCTCGGCAATGCGCTGCCGCGCGGTCAAGCAGGCCGATGGCAGCTTCGTCATCAATGGCAAGAAGAGCTGGATTACCTCCGGCCCGGTGGCCAAGTACATCGTGTTGTTTGCGGTGACCGAGCCGGACAAGGGCTCGCGCGGCATCACCGCCTTCATGGTCGATACCGACCGCGCCGGTTTTCATCGCGGCAAGACCGAGCCCAAGCTCGGCATCCGTGCCTCGGCCACCTGCGAAATCGAGTTTGCCGATTACGTTGCGCAGCCCGACGAGGTGCTGGGCGTGGAAGGCGAGGGTTTCAAGACTGCGATGAGCGTTCTGGATGCCGGGCGCATCGGCATTGCCTCGCAAGCGGTCGGGATTGCACGCGCGGCGTATGAGGCCACGCTGGCCTACGTCAAGGAGCGCAAGGCATTTGGCGCGGCGATCGGCACGTTCCAGATGACCCAGGCCAAGATCGCCGACATGAAGTGCAAGCTGGATGCGGCGCTGCTGCTGACGTTGCGCGCGGCGTGGTTGAAGGGGCAGGGGCAAAAGTTCGGTACCGAAGCGGCCGTGGCCAAGCTCACCGCATCCGAGGCGGCGATGTGGATCACCCATCAGGCGGTGCAAATTCATGGCGGCATGGGGTATTCGAAAGAAATGCCGCTGGAGCGCTACTTTCGTGACGCCAAGATCACCGAAATCTACGAGGGCACCTCGGAAATCCAGCGCCTGGTGATCGCGCGCGGCGAGACCGGGCTGCGCTGAGGTCTTGGCGCGCTCCAGCGGTGCCGCTGCGCGCGGCACGACAGGGTCGCGGCGAAGCCCGTGATTCCCTCAGCATTGCCGCAGCAACGCGGCAACGACGGAGTGATCGCGGCAGTGCGTTGTGATCATCAAGGGCGGCTATGCCAAGGGTTGTCCTGCGTTGCATGCGCGGACCACAATCGACGCTTCTCCCGTGTCTGGTGCGCGCATGTCCCGGTCTTCGCACGCTGCTTCGTCCCGTGTTTCACGCTCCGGCTTAGCGCATACCCTGTGGTGCTGGGGGCTGCTGCTGTTCTGCACGACGGCAGGCGCGCAAACCTCGCCGCCTTCGATCGTGCCAACCGATCGTCTGCAGGAGTCCTGGTGGGCGCAGCGGCATGCGCAGGTGCTGGAGCAGGTCAAGCAGCACCCGGATAGCAAATTGCTGCTGATCGGCGATTCGATCACTCAAAACTACGAGAAAGCCAAGGCGCCGGACGAAGACTTCCGACCGACCTGGCAAACCTTCTACGGCAGCCGCGGTGCGCTGAACCTGGGTTTCAGTGGCGACGGCACCGAAAACGTGCTGTGGCGGCTGGCCAATGGCGAAGTCGACGGGCTGCAGCCGAAGGTCGCGCTGGTGCTGATCGGCACCAATAACACCGGCCATCTCGGTCAAACCGCCGAACAGACCCAACTCGGTATCGATGCGGTGGTCGCGGCGATCGAGCAGAAGCTGCCGCGAACGCACATCCTGCTGCTGAGCGTGTTGCCCAGCGATCTCTCCAGCGAAAAATCGCGGCGCGATGCGCAGATCAATCAGGGCCTGGCCGTGCGTTACGGCGACAACCCACGCGTGACCTATCTGGATGTGAGTTCGGTCTTCCAGCGCGACGGCAAACTCCGCACCGATCTGTTTTACGACACCCGGTTCCGTCCGGCGGCCGGTGCCTTGCATCCGGACACGCGGGGGCAGCGCATGCTGGCCGAAGCGATCGAGCCCACGCTGGCGCGGCTGTTGGGCGAGCCACCGGTCAAGCCTGTGGCCGAACTCGGCCGTGACGCGGCGACCTCGCTGATGCCGGTCGACTGGCTGGAGCAGGATTCCTACGACTGGTACGCACGCCACCACGCAGCGCTGGCCGTCGCGCGCAGCCTGAAGCCGGAGGTGGTGATGATCGGCGACTCGATCACGCATTTCTGGTCTGGGCCACCGCAGGCCACGCGCGTCAGTGGCCCCGAATCATGGCAATGGTTGTATGGCACGCGGCCGGTCCTGAATCTGGGCTTCGGCTGGGACCGCACGCAAAATGTGCTGTGGCGCATCCGGCAGGGCGAACTCGATGGTCTGGACCCGCGCTGGGTGGTGCTGCATATCGGCACCAACAATCTCAGCGGCACGGCGCAAGCGCGCGCCAGCACCCCGGCTGAAGCGGCGTTGGGTGTGCAGGCGGTGGTGAGCGAGGTGCGCCGTCGCCTTCCCAACAGCAAGCTGATCCTGATGGCGATCATGCCGCGTGGCCGCAACCCCGACGATGCACGGCGCGCGCCGATCGCCGAGACAAACCGGCTGCTGGTCGCGCGCTATGCCAAGGATCCGGCGGTGCAGTTGGTCGATATCGGCCCCAAGATGCTGCAGCCCGACGGCACGCTGCCCGAAGCGCTGATGCCCGATGGCACCCATCCCAGCGAGTCCGGCTACCGCATCTGGGCGCAGGCGCTGCGCGAGGCGGGCATTACCGCTGCGCCGTAACGGTGGCGGCACGCGAGCGCGTTCATCCAAAAGCGAGCGCGGAGGGTAAGGGGGGGACGTGCGGCCGCCCGCGCGCTGGCGCGTCGCGCGGGTCGGCAGTCGCGTTTGGTTTTCAGGAGTGCGCGGGGCCACGCTCCGGCGTGGAACGTGATGATGGCCAACGGGCTCAAGCGAGGCCATCTGCGTCCCGGGCGAGGCCCGGCATGAGCTGGTCTGCCGTTTCCAACGCCGAAAGAGCGAGCTAGGGCCGGGCTGCCGGCGAGGGCGCGGCGATCGAGTGCAGCGCACTGCATTTTCGAACCCCAGAAACCAGAAGACCCCCGATTGCTCGGAGGTCTTTTTAAACTGGTGCCCAGAAGAGGACTCGAACCTCCACGAAGTTGCCCCCGCTAGCACCTGAAGCTAGTGCGTCTACCAATTCCGCCACCTGGGCAGGTGAGCCGCGAATTTTGCAGGCCCCCGGCTGGCTTGTCAATGGGTTCCATGCGGCAATCGTCGGCGGTCGCGCCGGCCTTGCTGCCCATCTCGCCGCGCCACGCAGTACCATGTAAGCAATGACAAAGAAAAAAACCCCAGATTCCGATCGGCCGAGTCGCCGCAAATCCACCGGCGCAGGCGATTCCAGCACTGCCGAACAGCAGAAGTTGCCGGGCTGGATGCCAGACTTCCTGGTCCGCGCCGCAGCCGGCGCATCGACCAAGTCCGCCAACAAGCGCGCTGCCGACAAAGCATCCAACCCCTCCAAAGCCTCGCCACAGCAGGCGTCCGCGCCGCCTGCGCCGCGCGCTCCGCATCCGCGCAAGAGTGGCCCGTCTGCGCCGCCGCCGGAACGCTTCCAGACCGCTGCACCTACGACTGCCGAATTCAAGGATCCGCATGCCGAGCGCGAGGCTCTTCGGTATGCCGAGCCGATCGCCAGCCGCGAGGCCATCCTGCAATTGCTTGAAGCCTGCGACGGTCCGCAGACCGCCGAAGAAATTGCCGAGCAGCTCAATCTGAGCGACCGCATCGATGCGCTGGGCAAGCGCCTGGCCGCAATGGTGCGCGAAGCGCAACTGGTGCAGAACCGCCGCGGTGGCTACGCGCCGGTGCAGCAGACCAGCCTGATCGCCGGCGTGGTCATCGCCAATCCGGAGGGCTTCGGTTTCCTCAAGCCCGACGAGGGCGGCGACGACCTGTTCCTGCCGCCGTTCGAAATGCGCAAGGTCATGCATGGCGACCGCGCGCTCGCCAATGTCACCGGCATCGACCGTCGCGGCCGTCGCGAAGGTGCCATTGCACGCGTGCTCGAGCGTGGCATGTCGCGCATGCTGGGGCGCTTTTTCTATGAGCACGGTGTGGCTTACGTCGACCCCGACGACAAGCGCATCCAGCGCAATGTGCAGATTGCCCCGGACGGTATCGGCGAGGCACGCGAAGGCCAATTGGTGGTCTGCGAACTGATCGCGCCGCCGGACGCGCGCCGCCCGGCGATCGGCAAGATCATCGCGGTACTGGGCGACAAGCTGACGCCGTCGCTGGTCGTCGAAATGGCCATCCACGGCCATGAATTGCCGCACGAATTTCCGCAGGAAGTGCTGGACGAAGCGGCGGCCGTGCCGTTGGTGGTCGAGCCGCAGATGATCGGCGGGCGCGTGGACCTGCGGCAGACGCCACTGGTCACCATCGATGGGGAAGACGCCAAGGATTTCGACGACGCGGTGTATTGCGAACCCAATGTCGACGGCTTCCGTCTGGTGGTGGCAATCGCCGATGTGTCCAACTACGTCCGTCCCGGGACGCCGCTGGACGACGAAGCGCAAAAGCGCGCCACCTCGGTGTATTTCCCCGGCTTCGTGGTACCGATGCTGCCGGAAACGCTGTCCAACGGCATCTGCTCGCTGATGCCCAAGGTCGACCGCATGTGTTTCGTCTGCGACATGCAGGTGGGACGCGATGGTGAAGTGACCGGCTCGCGTTTCTACGAAGCGGTGATGAATTCGCACGCACGCCTGACCTATAACCAGGTCTGGAAGGCGGTGGGCGAAGACGATGCGGACACCAAGGCCTTCATCGGCCCGCTGCTGCCGCAGGTGCAGCGCCTGCATCAGCTGTATCACGTGCTGTCGAAGGCACGCACGCAGCGCGGGGCGATCGAGTTCGAAACCTCCGAAGTGCGCTTCGTGCTCGACAACACCGGCGAAGTCACCCAGGCCGGCATGCTGGTGCGCAACGATGCCCACAAGCTCATCGAAGAATGCATGATCGCCGCCAACGTCGAGGCGGCGCGCTATCTGCTGAGCGTGCATGTGCCTGCGCCTTACCGTGTGCATGAGCGCCCGCCGGAGAGCAAGTACGAAGACCTGCTGGAGTTCCTCAAGGAGTTCCAGCTGAGCTTGCCGGCATGGAGCAAGGTGCGCCCCGGCGATTACACCAAGTTGCTGAAGAAAGTGCGCGCGCGCCCGGATGCGGCGTTGCTGGAATCGGTGTTGCTGCGCAGCCAGAGCCTGGCGGTGTATTCGCCGGAGAACAACGGCCATTTCGGTCTGGCGTTGGAGGCATACGCGCATTTCACCTCGCCGATCCGGCGTTACCCGGATCTGCTGGTACACCGCGCAATCAAGCATGCGTTGACCGGCGCCAGCCCGCAGACATTCATCTATGCCCCGCGTCAGATGGCGGCGCTGGCTTTGCAATGCTCCGAGCGCGGACGGCGTGCCGATGAAGCCGAGCGCGAAGTGGACGAGCGCTACCGCGCGGCGTGGATGGAAAAGCACGTCGGTGGCCAGTTCGACGGCGTGATCAGCGGTGTGACGGGATTTGGCCTGTTCGTGGAGTTGACGCAGTCCAAGGTCAACGGCCTGGTGCACGTCACGCAGCTGCCGCAGGACTATTACCAGTTCGATCCGATTCGCAAGACGCTCAGCGGCGAGCGCCGTGGCCGCGAGTTCCGCCTCGGCGACCCGGTGCGCGTGCTGGTGCTCAAGGCCAGCATGGAAGAGCGCAAGATCGACTTCCGCCTGGCCGACGAAAATGGTGCAGCGCCCGAAGCGCCGCTGCCGCCACGCGAGAAGCCGACCAAGCGCAAGAAGAAGTCGTACTGAGTTGCAGGACGGCGCTGCGGGCGGCCGAACTGGCAGCCCGCCACGCGAGGTGGTGGTGACAAGCAGCCACTAAAATGAAGCGCGGGTCGTCGGGCGGGTGTAGACGAGGCTGATGAGCCGCGGCGCGCCCGCGGTTCACGGCGACTCCCACGATTGGCCGCATCCGCTTGGCCGTGATCGCAGTCGTGTTATTCGCTGTGAGAGAGGCCGGTGGGCTGTTGCAGGCGAGTGGGTCTGCAATGATGTCCATAACAGACTGACGCGGAGCGGGGCATGGACACTTCAAGCGAATATAGCGGTGGCTGCCAGTGCGGGGCGGTGCGGTTTCATGTGCGTGGTGCGTTGGTGGATGCTTCGATCTGCCACTGCCGCATGTGTCAGAAGGCATTCGGCGCGTATTACGCGCCGTTGGTGTCTGTGCGAGGCACCGAGTTTCGCTGGACCCGTGGCGAGCCCAAGCGCTTTGCATCGTCGAATGTCGTGCAGCGCGGTTTTTGCGCCGAATGCGGCACGCCATTGACGTATGAGGCACCCGACGGCGTGGCAGTCGCGGCAGGTGCCTTCGACACGCCTGAGCAGTTGCCGCCGCATATCCAATATGGACTGGATCGCAAACTGCCCTTCGTCGATGGCCTGGCGCAGCTGCCTACGCGTCCACCCGAAGACGATGCCGCCGCGGAGGCTTTTTTGGCCAGCGTGGTGTCGCGACAACATCCCGATCACGACACTGCGCATTGGCCGGCGTGAGAAAAGGCTTTGGTTTGTTGTGCTGCTGATCGCGGCATGCGAGCAGCAATGGCGTCACCTCGCTCGCGGCCGTCACTGGCCGCGGCAACACGCGCCAGTGCGCCATCTGGCAGGCATCCATCGACACGATGGGGTGCGCGGCCGGCGTGCGGTCAATGCAGGCGTGCGCCATTGGCCCCGGGCGCTGCGCGTCCAGCACCAGTGCCATCGCCGCATCGCGTCGTTGGCATCGCCGGGCTCCACGCACCGGCCGTGACGTGACAGGCCGCAGGCCCTACCATTCCCCTTTACCTCTTCGTATGCCCGCAATGAGCAAGCAGAACCAGTGGATCGTCGGCGTCAATGCTGTCGCCTCGTCCGTCGAGAACGACGCCGACAACGTGCGCGAGGTGTTGATCGAGGCCGGCAGCAAGAACCCGCGCCTGACCGAGATCGAAGAACAGGCGCGCCGCAAGGGCATCGACGTCCGCCGGGTCAATACCCAGGCACTGGACGGTGTGGGTGGGCAGGTACGCCACCAGGGCGTGGCCGCACGCTATGCCGCCGCGCGGCTGTGGGCCGAGAACGAGCTGGAAGGGTTGGTCGAGGCCGCCGAAGGGCGCGCGCTGGTGCTGATCCTCGATGGCGTGCAGGACCCGCACAACCTTGGCGCATGCCTGCGCAGTGCGGCAGCGGCCGGGGTCACCGCAGTGGTGATTCCCAAGGACAAGTCGGCCACGGTGAACGCCACCGTGCGCAAGACCTCCGCCGGTGCGGCCGACCGCATTCCGGTGGTGGCGGTGACCAACCTGGCGCGCTGCCTGCGCGACCTGCAGAAGCAGGGTGTGTGGCTGTATGGCTTGGCCGGCGAAGCAGAGGCTTCGTTGTACAGCGTGGATCTGCGCGGCAATGTCGGGCTGGTGCTGGGTGGCGAGGCCGATGGCCTGCGCCGTCTCACCCGCGAGCATTGCGACGGCCTGGTCAAGATCCCGATGCCCGGCGAAATTGAAAGCCTCAATGTGTCGGTCGCCACCGGTGTGACCCTGTTCGAGGCCGTGCGCCAGCGCCTGGGCACCTAACGGCCCGCATGCAGGCGCGAGCGCAGGCGTGCCGGTCTGCGTAACCCACGCGCGTTACGCGATGCACAGCAGCGCCAACGCTTGATCGTTGCATTGCCGATGGGCATCTGCGCAATGTTCCGCGCAGATGCGGTTCGCGAGGCGTTGACTGGCGCACGCGCAGGGAGGTGCAGCAAGGCTTTCCAGGCATGCGCAGCCACCGTCGAACGCAGCGCGACGTTTTTGCCTACCATATCGCCAGCGAACGGCGCGTTGTGTGTGATGAACGATGGGGTGGGCGCCTGGCAAACAGGCGAGAGCAGTTGCGGCGTCCAGGCGTCAGCACGACGAAAACATAGACGGCAGCCGCGCTGGCTCGGTGTCGGCGCCTGCCTGTTGTTGGCGCTGTGTTCGCTTGTTGCGGCTGCCTCACCGGCCGGCACGGCACGCTTGCGCGATTACGCCATCGATAGCTGGAGTTCGCGCAACGGGCTGCCGCACAACTCCTTGCGCGACATCGCCCAGACCCGCGACGGGTATCTGTGGTTCGCGACCTGGGAAGGGTTGGTGCGCTACAACGGGCTGGAATTCAGCGTGATCGACCGCAGCACGCGTCCGGGGCTGCCCGATAACGGCGTCGGCGCGCTGTATGTAGATCGCGATGGCGCGCTGTGGCTGAGCGATGCGCGCGGCAATCTGGTCCGGCATGGTGCCGACGGGCAATGGCGACAGTGGCAGCGGCAAGGGCAATGGCCGCAGGCGTTGATCCATGCCATGACCATGGACGCCGAAGGCCGCATGTGGTTGTTGTTCGAAGGGCACGGGCTGGGCTGCCTGTGGCCGGATGGGCGCTTCGACTATTTCCCGCCGCACGATGACGCACCGCTGCAGAGCAGCTTTCCGCGCATGGTGGTCGATGCGCAGGGGCGCTTGTTGATCGGCACCTTCGATGGATTGATCTACCGCGAACCGGATGGGCGCATGCACCGCGCGCCGGCTGCATACGGGTTTCCACCGGGGTTGGCATGGCCGTATCGCGCAACGGACGGCACGGTGTGGGTGGTTGCGGGAGATCAGCTGTATCGCCTGCAGGGCGAGCGCGCCGAGCTGATGCATCGGGTGCCGGGGCAGGGCCACTTCACCGCGATGCTGCAGGATCGCAATGGCGACCTGTGGCTGGGCAGCGAAAACCAGGGGCTGCTGCGGATCGGGCCGTACGGCGTGGAGCATCTGCCGGCCGGTCGCAGCCTGCCGACCGGGCGCATCGTCAGTCTGCGTGAGGACGCCGAAGGCAGCATCTGGGTCGGCGCAAATGGCGGTCTGTTCCGGCTGCGCGAGACACTGTTCAGTAGCTACAGCCAGCGCGATGGATTAAGCGGCGACTACAGCCGCGCCATGTTGGAAGACCGCGACGGCAGCCTGTGGATCGCCGGAACCGCCGGCCTGGACCGGATGCTGCCGGACGGGCGCATCGTGGCGGTGCCGGTGGCCACACCATCGGGGCGACGTCTTTCGGTGCTCAGCCTGGCGCTGGACCGGCACGGCGATCTTTGGGTGGGCACCTATGCCGATGGTGTCTTCGTGTTGCGCGCCGGGCGCGTGCTGCGCCATTACGGCGAGGCCGAGGGCATTCCCGGCGGACATATCCGCGCGATCGTGATCGACGACCACGAGACGGTATGGCTGGCAACCCAGCGTGGCGTGGTGCAGCTGGTGGATGGCAAGCGCACGCCGTTGGCGATCGACGGCTTGCCTGCCAGCGTGGTGACCGCATTGGCCAACGTCGATGGCGCGGTGTGGATCGGTTCGGTCGATGGTGCGGCAGTGCTACGCAACGGCAAGCTGCGCCAGTTGAATCTTGAGCAACTGGGCGGCGCGCGCAGCGTATTCGGTTTTCAGGCCATCGGCGATGCCATGTGGATCGCGACCGACCGCGGGTTGTATCGCGAGCGCAATGGCGTTCTCGCACGCGTAGGTCTGGAGCAGGGGATGCCGGTCGACACGGTGTTCCAGCTTGTCCAAGACCGGCTTGGCAATGCGTGGATCAGCAGCAATCGCGGCGTGCTGCGTACCGAATTCAAGACGCTCGATGCAGTTGCCGATGGGCGCGGCACGCTCGCGATCGAACGCTATGGCGAGATCGATGGCATGGGCAATGCACAGGCCAACGGCAGTTCCGGCCCCAGCCTGCTGCGGCGCGCCGACGGCACGGTGTGGGTGGTGACAGCTGGCGGGGTAAGCATGGTCGACCCCTCACGTCTGCAGCGCTTTCGCGAACGTCGCCCGCCGCCGGCAGTGATCGAGAACGTGCAGCAGGATGGCCGCCCGTTGGTGTGGCGCCAGCGCGCACAACTGGCTGGCGGGCATCGCTTGAACGTGTCCTACGTCGGCATGAGCTTTCTGCTGCCGGAGCGAATCGAGTACCGCACCCGGCTGGAAGGCCTGGACAACACCTGGACCGAACGCGGCCGGCAGCGCAGCGTGGAATTCATCGGCCTGCCGCCGGGCCGATATCGTCTGCACGTGGCTGCGCGCCATCCGGGCGGGGCATGGAGCCCGCACGAAGCGGTGTGGGCGTTCGAGGTATTGCCGCTGTGGTGGCAACGCCAGGATGTGCGCTTTGCCGCGGCGCTGGGGGCGCTCTTGCTGCTGGCCCTGCTGTATCGGGTGTTGCTGCATCGCTACAAGACCCATAACGCGCGCCTGGCCGAGCTGGTGCGCAAGCGCACCGAAGACCTGCAACGGCAGGCGCAGCGCTTGCTGCAGGCCAATCAGGAAAAGAGCGAGCTATTGACACGTTTGCGCATCAAGTCCGATGTGTTCGAGCGCCAGGCGCACGAAGATGCATTGACCGGGCTACCCAACCGTCGTCATTTCGACGAAGCGCTGGCGCGCGATATCAGCCGTGCACGGCGCAGTGGGCGGCCGCTGGTGCTGGCGATTCTGGATATCGATCACTTCAAGCGCATCAACGACCATTATTCGCACGCCAGCGGCGATGCGGTCCTGCACGAGGTGGGAGTGCTCCTGACGGCGGCCGCGCGCGCCTCGGATCTGCCGGCACGCCTGGGCGGCGAAGAATTCGCGCTGCTATTGGCCGACACCACGCTGGACGAGGCACAGGCGCTTTGCCTGCGCATCCGCGCGCTCTTCCACGCCCGTCACAACTGGGCCAGCGTCGAGGGCTTGCAGGTGACCTTCAGCGCCGGTGTTGCCGCGCTGCGCGACGACGACACCGGCTCGTCGCTGATGCAGCGCGCCGATCACGCCTTGTACGAGGCCAAGAGCGCCGGCCGCGATCGGATCTGTGTGGCTTAGACGCCGGGATTCGGGAATCGGGATTTGGGATTGGCAACGGCAGTGCAGGCGTTCCTTCTCCTGCACGAGAAGGTGCTCAAAAGGGCGGATGAGGGTACGGCAGCAAGCAGCAGTGCTGCGTCGTGATCAAACGGTTGCGGCTCGTGCTTGGTAAACGTACGCGATTGGCCGCTTCAATCCAGAAACCACGACGCTTTTGCCAATCCCGAATGCCCAATCACGAATCCCGTCCTCACACCGGCCCGGGCCAGGCGTTGGCGATCTTGCAGAACAGGCGTGCGGTCTGTTCGGTGTCGTAGACCGCGCTGTGGGCGTCGGCCGCATTCCAGTCCAGTCCTGCGGCCTGGGCGGCGCGTGCCAGCACGGTCTGGCCATAGGCCACGCCAGCCAACGTCACCGTGTCGAACACGCTGAAAGGATGAAACGGGTTGCGTTTGTGGCCCACGCGCGCCACGGCGGCGTTGAGAAAATTCAGATCGAAATGGGCGTTGTGGCCGACCAGGATTGCGCGCTGGCAGCCGTATTTCTTCACTGCTGCGCGCACCGGCGCGAACACATGGTCCAGCGCGTCCTTTTCCTGTTTCGCGAAGCGGAACGGGTGGTCGAGCACGATACCGGTGATTTCCAGCGACTTCGGGTCTATCTCCAGCCCGGGCGCCGGCACCAGGTGCGCGCTGGCGGTCTCGCCGGGAACGAAGCGTCCGTCGGTATCCATCTCGATCGGCACGCAGGCGATCTCCAGCAGTGCATGCTTGTTCCAGTCGAACCCGCCGGTTTCTACGTCCACCACCACGGGCAGATAGCCACGAAAGCGGCGCGACATCGGCAAAAAAGAGGGGGCAGGCTGTGCATCGACCGGTTCGTTCATCCGCATAGCCTAGCAGGTCGCACGCCGTGCTCTGCCCCGGCTGCAGGCTGGCACGCTCACACCGGCGGCAGCTACGCCGCGACGATTCGGTGCACGGCCACTCGAGTGGCGTCGGCGTGCATTGCCGGCCCACCGTCTACGCGCGTCTTCCCCGAACCGGGCGACTGCAGACCACACAGCGACAGTCGCCATACACCGAAATGAAAAGGCCCGATCCGCGTTGCCACGGACCGGGCCTCCCTAACGACACGGTGAGCGAGCCCTTAGCGACCCGCGACGACGCTGGTAATCAGCCCGGTGGCCACTGCGATCAGCACGTAGGTGTTATCCACGCGACGCCATTCGTGCCCGCGCGGCGGCGGCTTGAGATGGTGCTTGTGGTAGTCGGCAACGCGGCTACCACGATGGTCCGGTGCCAGCCGCTCGCCGCGGCGATACGGCGGGCCGCGGCGCTCGTTGCGATGATCCTCGTGATGCGCGTTGCGGCGATCGTCGCGCCTGTCGTCATGCCTGTCGTCGCGGTGATCGTCATGGCGGTCAGGACCATGGTCGTCGTGACGCTGCGCATTGCGGTCACGGTCGTGATCCAGCTCGTGCTGCTGCGGTGCTGCAAACGCTGCGCCAGAGGTCAGCAGCGTCAAGGCCATGAAGGATCCAACGAAACGTTTCATCAGCGGACTCCTGGGTCACAGGAAATGCCTGTGCAGCTGCACCGTAGAAGTTTCAAGCTGAATACGTAATGAGAAGGCCTTGCGGCGCCTCACGGCAACGCTGCCGCGGTCTAGATGACGCCGGTGCTGCTGGTGTCGTCGCGCTTCACCCGCGGAGGCAAGGGCTGCTCGCCATGCACCAGGAACCACACGTTCTCGGCGATGTTGGTGGCGTGGTCGCCAATGCGTTCCAGATTCTTTGCCATGAACAGCAGATGCGTACACGGAGTGATATTGCGCGGGTCTTCCATCATGTAGGTGAGCAGCTCGCGGAACAACGCGGTGTACTGCGCATCCAGGCGTGCATCTTCGTCGCGGACACGGATCGCCGCATCGGCATCCTTGTTGCGATACGCCTGTACGGCTTCGCGCACGGCATCGGCCGCCATCTGGCCAAGCGCGCGCAGGCCCACGGTCTGCGGCAGCGGCGGTGCGGAATTGAGCGCGATCGAGCGCTTGGCCACGTTGGCCGCGTAATCGCCGATACGTTCGATATCGGCCGGAATCCGCAGGCCTGCAAGAATTTCACGCAGATCGCGCGCCATCGGGCCGCGCAATGCAAGCCGCATCACGTCGTGGCTGATCGCATGCTCCAGTGCGTCGATCGCCTCGTCGTTGACCACGATGCGGTGCGCGGCGTTGTCATCGCGACGCTCCACCACATCCAGCGCGGCTTCCAGCTGCGCCACCGCCGTCTCGCCCATGCGCACGATCTCGGCGACAAGACGGTGCTGCTCCTCGTCGTAGCTTTTGACGATATGGTCGTTGAGGTGCTGGTTCATCGTGGTCTCGATTCGTGGCAGTGGTGGATGTCCGCCGTAACCTTGGCGACATGGCACATGATGCAAATGTCGTGCCGGGCGGTGCGGCGGAACTGCGTCAATGCGGCGTTGCGCTGGCGCGCCTTACATCAACCGAAGCGGCCGGTGATGTAGTCCTCGGTCTGTTGCTTGGATGGCTGCGAAAAAATGGTTTCGGTGCGGTCATGCTCGATCAGGTCGCCCAGGTACATGAAGGCGGTATAGTCGGACACGCGCGCGGCCTGCTGCATGTTGTGGGTGACGATCACGATGGTGTAGTCGCGCTTGAGCTCTTCCACCAACTGTTCGATGCGGCTGGTGGAAATCGGGTCCAGCGCGGACGTCGGTTCGTCCAGCAACAACACATCCGGGCGCAGCGCCACCGCACGTGCGATGCACAGGCGCTGCTGCTGGCCACCGGAAAGCCCCAGTGCGCTCTGCCCCAGCTTGTCCTTCACCTCGTCCCACAGCGCGCCCTGGCGCAAGGCCTGCTCGACGCGGTTCTGCATGTCGGCCTTGGACAGCTTTTCGTGGTGGCGGATGCCGTAGGCCACGTTTTCGAAGATGGTCATCGGAAACGGCACCGGCTTCTGGAACACCATGCCCACCTTGCTGCGCAGGCGGTTCATCGGGTACTTCGGCGACAGGATGTTTTCGTTGTCCAGCAACACCTCGCCGCGCGCTTCCATCTTCGGATACAGCGCATAGATGCGGTTGAAGATGCGCAGCAAGGTCGACTTGCCGCAGCCGGAGGGACCGATCAACGCGGTGACGCGCTTTTCGGGAATCTCGATGTTGATGCTCTTGAGCGCGTGGTACTTGTCGTAATAGAAATCCAGATTGCGTGCGGCCACCTTCACCGGCGCCTGCGCCGTCGGCGCCCCCGTGGCGGCCGGAACAGCGATGCGATGCATCGGCTTGGCGTTTTGGAGATCGTTCATGTCGGGTGTCCGGAGGGAAAGGTCAGTCATTGGAAATCTTGTTGCGCAAGAGCAGGGCACGCGCACCCAGGCTCACCAGCAACACGAACACGGTCAGTACCAGCGCGCCGGCCCAGGCCAGCGTTTGCCAGGTGTCGTACGGGCTGCCGGCGAATTGATTCATGATCACCGGCACGCTGGCCATCGGCTGGAAGATGTTGCTGTTCCAGTACTGGTTGCCGAATGCGGTGAACAGCAGCGGTGCGGTTTCGCCGCTGATGCGCGCCAGCGCCAGCAGCACACCGGTGACGATGCCTGCCGAGGCGCTGCGGTACAGCACCTGCACGGTGACTTTCCACTGCGGAATGCCCAACGACAATGCCGCTTCACGCATCTGCGCCGGCACCAATCGCAGCATTTCGTCGGTGGTACGCACCACCACCGGCAGCACGATGAAGGCCAGCGACAGTGCGCCGGCGAATGCCGAAAAGCGCCCACCGGTCTGCATCACGTACAAGGTGTAGACGAACAGGCCCAGCACGATCGAGGGCGCCGACAACAGGATGTCGTTGACAAAGCGCACCACCACGCCGGCCTTGCGCGCATTGCCGTACTCCGCGAGCCAGGTGCCTGCGGCGATGCCCAGCGGCGTGCCGATGGCCAGCGCCAGCCCGCACATCACCGCACTGCCGAAGAAGGCATTGAGCAGGCCGCCTTCCTGCATCGGCGGCGGCGTCATCTTGGTAAACAGGTTGAGGTCGATGCCCGGCACGCCCTTGGACACCAGCGTCCACAGGATCCAGGCCAGGAAGAACAAACCAAACAACGCAGTGACGCAGGAGAGCAGCAACGCAATGGCGTTGACGACCCGGCGGCGGTTGTACAGCGATTGCGACACCGAAGCGGCGGACATCAGTTGCCCTCCCGACGCGACAGCTGCATCAGCATGAAGCGTGCGATGGCCAGCACGATGAAGGTCACGATGAACAACACGAAGCCCAGCAGCAGCAATGCCGACCGGTAGGTTTCAGTGGCTTCGCCGAAATCGTTGGCGATCAACGCCGCGATGGTGGTGCCAGGCTCCAGCAGCGACGGCGACAGGCGCACCGTGTTACCGACCACGAAGGCCACCGCCATGGTTTCGCCCAGCGCACGCCCCAAACCCAGGAACACGCCGCCGATCACCGCCGAGCGGGTGTAGGGCAGCACGATGTCCCAGCTCACTTCCCACTTGGTCGAGCCCAGTGCGTATGCCGATTCCTTCAAGCGCGTGGGCACGGTCAAAAACACTTCGCGCATGACCGAAGAGATGAAGGGAATCACCATGATCGCCAGCACGAAGCCGGCGGTCAGCAGGCCGATGCCCAACGGCGGGCCCTGGAACAACGGGCCGATCAGCGGCAGCGTGCCGAGATGATCGTTGAGCCATGGCGTGACATGTTCGGTCATCACCGGCACCAGCACGAACAGGCCCCACATGCCGTAGATGATCGAGGGGATGCCGGCCAGCAGTTCGATGGCAGTGCCCACCGGGCCACGCAGCCAGCGTGGTGCCACTTCGGTCAGAAAGAACGCGATACCGAAACTCACCGGCACCGCAATCAGCATCGCGATCACCGCGGTGACCAGGGTGCCGTAGATCGGTGCCAGCGCACCGTATTTGTTTTCGACCGGATTCCAGTCGGCCGAATAGAAGAAACTCAGGCCCTGCATCTGCAAGGCATGGCGTCCGCCCCACAGCATCGACAGTGCCGCGCTGCCGAGCGCCAACAGGACGAAAACGACCGTAGCGGCCAGCGCAAGCTTGAACAGGCGATCGGCACGTGCGTCGCGCAGGTCGCGGCCGCGTGGCGCGGTCATCGCTTCGGGAATGGCGGTGGCATTCATTCGATTGGACTCGTCACCCGCGCAATGGCGGGAGCGTGAGACAGCAGGAACGGCGAGGCACCTTCAGGTACCTCGCCGCAGCGCAGCCCGCCGCATGGGCGGGTGCAGGGCATTACTTGAACTCGCTGCCCCAATAGGCTTCGATCTGCTTCACCAGCTCCGGCGGCAGCGGCACGTAGTGCAATTCGCTGGCCTGGGCCTGGCCGTTTTCCAGCGCCCACTTGAAGAAGTCCAGCGTCGCCTTGCTGCGCGCGGCGTCCTTGGACTGCTTGTGCATCAACATGAAGTTGGTCGCGGTGATCGGCCACGCCTTCTCGCCCGGCGCATTGGTGATCACCAGGTTGAAGTCACGGGCGTTGGCCCAGTCGGCGCTGGCAGCGGCGGCGGCAAAGCTTTCCGCATTCGGCTCGACCCAATGGCCGGCCGCGTTCTGCAGCGAGGTGTACGGCATCTTGTTCTGCAGGGCGTAGGCCAGCTCGACGTAACCGATCGAGCCCTTGATCTGCTGCACATACGAGGCAACGCCTTCGTTGCCCTTGCCACCCACGCCGCCCGGCCACTGCACCGAGGTGCCTTCGCCGACCTTGCTCTTCCACTCCGGGCTGACCTTGGACAGGTAGTTGGAGAAGTTGAAGGTGGTGCCCGAACCATCCGAGCGATGCACAAGATTGATCTTGGTGGCCGGCAGGGTCACGCCCGGGTTGGCCGCCACAATGGCCGCATCGTTCCACATGGTGACCTTGCCCAGGAAGATATCGCCCAGCAGGGCGCCGGTCAGGCGCAGCTTGCCCGGCGCGATGCCTTCCAGATTCACCACCGGCACCACGCCGCCGATGGCGGACGGGAACTGGCCCAGGCCAGCCTGTTGCAGTTCCGTGCTGTCCAGCGGTTTGTCGGTCGAGCCGAAATCCACGGTGCCGGCCTTGATCTGCGCAATACCGCCGCCGGAGCCGATCGACTGATAGTTGACCTTGTTGCCGGTGGCGGCGTTGTAGTCGGCCGACCACTTGGACACCAGCGGATAGATGAAGGACGCACCGGCGCCGGAAATTTCAGCGCCCTTGCTGTCGCTGGCGGTGGCGCCTGCGGTCGGCGCGCCCTTTGCGGCGTCTGCGGACTGCGCGTCCTTGCCGGGCGAGCACGCGGCCAGGGCGAGGGCGATGGTGAGGGACAGGGCGGTCAGGCTGGCCGACTGCAATTTCATGGAAGCTCCGAGGCTGGATTGGCCGGTGTCTCCGGCAGACCACACTATGAAATGATGTTTTTGTTACACCTGCATGACAGTGCCTTCTGGCCAACGCATCACAAAAAAAGGACGCGGACCGCGGAGGGAGTGGCACCCTCCGGGATCCGCGTCCCGGGGCCGACGCCGGGGAGAGAGACGGCGTCGTTCCTTTACGCGTTTACGTGCTGGCTGCCGAGCCTCGGTGCGGGGCACCTAGTTGCCATTTCAGGCGGCCCTGCAGGTCGCCGGCATGGACCAGACAACCGCCCATGCCGTTCAAGGCATGGCTTGCCCACCTTGGCGCTGCACCAGAGGCTGCGCCGTCCTTAGTGCGGCAGATTCTTGGCCCAATACGCCTCGATCTGAGTGACCAGCGTGTCCGGCAGCGGCACGTAGTCCAACTGCTTGGCCTGCGCATCGCCCTTGGTGTAGACCCAGCGGAAGAAGTCCAGCGTGTTCTTCAGGCCAGCCGGGTTCTTCGGCTTTTTCTGCACCAGAATGAAATTGGTCGCCGTGATCGGCCAGGCGTTATCGCCAGCGGCGTTGGTCATCACCAGATAGAAGTCCTTGGCCGTGCCCCAGTCGGCACTGTTGGCCGCGGCGGCGAAGGTTTCATCCGACGGTTGCACGAACTTGCCGGCCGCGTTCTTCATTGCGGTGTAGGCCATCTTGTTCTGCAGCGCGTACGACAACTCGACATAGCCGATGCCGCCCTTGATCTGCTTCACGTAGGCGGCCACGCCCTCGTTGCCCTTGCCGCCGATGCCGGTCGGCCACTGCACGGCAGTCCCTTCGCCAACCTTGCTCTTCCAGTCCGGGTTGACCTTGGACAGGTAGTTGGTGAAGTTGAAGCTGGTGCCCGAACCGTCGGAGCGGTGCACCACGGTGATCTTGCCTTCCGGCAGTTTCATGCCCGGGTTGAGCGCAGCGATGGCCGGGTCGTTCCAGGTGCTGACCTTGCCCAGGAAGATGTCGCCCAGCGTCTTGCCGTCCAGCTTGAGCGTACCGGCGGCGACGCCCGGAACGTTGACCACCGGCACCACGCCGCCGATCACCGAGGGAAACTGCGCCAGGCCGGCAGCGGCCAGTTCTTCCGGCTTGAGCGGGGCATCGGACGAGCCGAAGTCCACGCTGGCCGCCTTGATCTGGGCAATACCGCCGCCCGAACCGATCGATTGGTAGTTGACCTGCTTCTTGGTGGCGGCGTTGTAGTCGGCCGACCACTTGGACATCACCGGATAGATGAACGACGCACCGGCACCGGTGACATCGGCAGCCTGGGCACACAGTGCCAGCGAGGCGGCGAGTACGCCGACGGCCAGACGGGTCTTGAAGGAGTGGATCACGGAACAGCTCCTGTAGCGAAGGGATGAGGACGTCCCGCCGTGGTGCCATTGCAGGGCAATGGCATGACCATGCGGTGTCTGGGAAATGACAGGGCGATGACGGCGTTGCGCCGTCGGATGTTCAGGCCGGCAGGAAGTGGCGGCGCTGCCACCGCGTGCGCTCGACCGATCGCACGCGGCAGCGACGCACTTACCAGTAGAACTGCGCGCGTGCTTCGATGATCGACGGGTTATCGTCGACCAGGCCGCGGGTGGTGCTGTTGTAGCGGGTGCTGTCGACCTTGGCGTAGTCGAGGGCGAACTTGAAGTTCGAGCGCCAGTACCAATTGGCGCCGACCGTCCAGATGTTCATCTTGCCGCCCAGCACGCCATCGACGAACGGTGTGTTGCCGTTGGCGACCAGGTGGCCATCGTTGAGGTCCAGGGTGTCGTAGCGCACCGCCAGCTGCCACATGCCCGATGCCGGCTCGTTGGGCAGCGGGGTGGTCGGCACGCCAGCCTTGTAGCCCCAGGTTTCGCCGGTGAGGTTCCAGACGCCGCTCACGTACCAGCCGTCGCTCTTATAGTCGTGCGCATTGGCACCGATGCGGTTGGCGTTTTCCTGGAAGTACTCGCTCTGCAGCTTGAACGGCCCGGTGATCCACATCGCCTCGGCACCGGCCACGCCAACGTTGTCCACATTGGTGATGGCGCCGCTGTCGATCAGGCGAACGGTGGTCAGGTCGGCGTCGGGGCGTGCGCGCAGGCGCAAGGTGTCGTCGTCGGTGTCGTAGGCCAGGTAGCTCAGGCCGAAGTGCAGCACGTTGCCAGTCTCGTTGATCGGCGCCCAGGTGCCGCGCGCGCCATAGCCGTTGCCGTGCGCCTGGTTACGGGTCAGCTCGCGGCCGAATGCACTGGCGGTCACGCTCCAATTGTTGTCGCCCATGCCATAGGCCACGCCCAACCGGCGCGAGATGCCATAGGTGTTGGTCACCGACGCCTTGGAGACGAAGTCGTTGTTCTTGGTGCTGGACAGTTCTTCCAGGCTGTTGGGCTGCTTGAACTGGCCGATCTGCAGGTAATTGTTCGCGTTGCCGCCGAACTTGTACTTGATGTTGTTATCCAGGAAGCGGCCCGTGCTGCGAATGGTGGTGCCACGGATGGTGACCTCCTTCAGCACGCTCGGGTCATAGCCGGCGACCCATTCGAAGTTGCCCGGGCCCTTGCCCTTGAGGACCAGCTCGGCGCGCCGGATGCTGAACTCGGAATTGTCGCCATTGGCACCGATCGGGCCATTGAGGTCCTGCACATCGTTGTGGAACCAGTTGCCGTCGGCCTGGACCAGGCCTTCCAGCGAGATTTCCGAACCACCGATTACATCGATGGCGATCTCGGCGTGTGCTGCAGGGGCGGCCAGTGCCAGCAGCAGCGCGGAACCAAGCAGGGTGGGAGCGAGTTTCATAGATGCCTTGCGACCTGAGAAAGTGGGCGCAGGCTAGGGTGTGAAGGTTGCGTTAATGTGACAAAACAACAGAAACGTAATACGTCATTTTTGCCAATAAAGACAAGAGTTTACGTGCGTTTCAACTATGTCAGTGTGTGTCAAAAAACTGAACGGCGCTGTTTTATGACAGTACTCGGTGCCAACCTCAACGCCTTGAATTTCCCAGCTGTGGCGCTGACGGGCTGAACTGGCGCTATGTCAGCCTGAACACATGCGTCAGTTTGTGCGGCGCACCACTTGCATACGCGGCGTCAAAATTGTTAGCTTCGAGGCCATGTTTCCTCGATTCCTCCAAATGCTGTTGGTCTGCCTGCTCGCGCTTTCCGCGTGGTCGGCAGCCAATGCGCACGCGCGCATGCATCATGCGTTCGTGGGCGACGGCCTGGCGGTAATGGTGGATGCTGGCGAAGAACGCGATGCAGCAGAAGATCCGCAGGACGACGGCGATACACAGAGCCAAGTCGACACACAGCCTGCAGACGATATCCCCTTGCTTTCCCAAGCATGGCCGATGCTGGCGCGGTATTCCCCCTCTTGGCACGCGCATCACGCGCCGGCAAATCAAAAACGCGACCTGATCCCACAGCTGCGTCCTCCAAACGCACTGCTTGGCTGATCCCCGCTGTCGCTGCACCCGGTGCATTCCGCGCCGGATTCCCAATTGATTTGTTTGTCTTGCAATTCGCGGTTTGCGCCGCGGATGGCTATTCGTTGCCTAGAGGAATCTCCCATGGAAAGTTTGCTAGAAGGTTTTCGCCATTTCCGTAAGGAAGTCTATCCGCGTCAGAGTGCGCGCTTTCAGGAACTGGCAGGCGGCCAGAGCCCGCACACGCTGTTCATCACCTGCGCAGACTCGCGCGTCATGCCGGAGCTGATCTTCTCCGCACAGCCAGGCGAATTGTTCGTCTATCGCAATATCGGCAATGTGGTGCCGCCGTACTCGCAACATGTCAGTGGCGTGGTGGCAGCGATCGAATACGCCATCGCAGTGCTGGGCGTGCGCCACATCGTGATCTGCGGGCACACCGACTGCGGTGCGATGAAGGCCGTGCTCAAGCCGGAGTCGCTGGAAGACGTGCCCTCCGTGGCAGCGTGGCTCAAGCACACCGATGCGGCGCGCCATGTCACCGCGCATCACGGGCACGATCCGCAGAGCCATGAAGCGCTGAGCTGCATGACCGAAGAGAACGTGGTCTCGCAGTTGGACCACCTGCGCACGCAGCCGGTGGTGGCAGCGCGCCTGGCGGCAGGCACGTTGCGCATCCACGGCTGGATCTACGATATCGCGCACGGGGAGATCCGCGCCTTCGATGCCGAGAAGGGTGGCTTCCGGCCACTGCTGGCCGAAAGCACCCCCGAAGCCACTCCACGCCCGCGACTGCAGCAAGTCGTGCGCGCTGAACTCGCCTGACGGAGCCTGCCATGAACACATCAGGTATCGGCGGATATTTCCGCCAGGGACTGTTTGGGCGTGATTTATTGGCGTCCGTGGTGGTCTTCCTTGTCGCGCTGCCGCTGTGCATGGGTATCGCGATCGCATCCGGCATGCCGCCCGCCGCGGGCCTGATCACCGGCATCGTGGGTGGTCTGGTCGTCGGCTTTCTGGCGGGTTCTCCGCTGCAGGTGAGCGGGCCGGCCGCCGGCCTGGCTGTGTTGGTGTTCGAACTGGTGCGGGAGCACGGCGCTGTTGCGCTCGGGCCGGTGATCTTGGTGGCCGGCGCAATTCAGCTGATTGCCGGTCTGTGCCGCGCAGGCGTCTGGTTCCGGATGACATCGCCGGCCGTGGTGGCCGGCATGTTGTCGGGCATCGGCATCCTGATCGTGGCCTCGCAGGCGCACGTCTTGATGGATGCCGCGCCCAAGGCCCGCGGTCTGGAAAACTTCGCTGCATTGCCTGGCGTGTTGTGGCAGGCCATCAGCGAGGGGACCGGCCGTAATGCGCTGTTCGTGGGTCTGGCGACGATCGGTATCATCCTGGCCTGGGACAAACTGCGCCCTCAGCGCCTGCGGTTTTTGCCGGGTGCATTGATCGCGGTGGTGGTTGTCACCGCGACCGTGCAGTTGCAGGGCTTGAACGTCAACAAGGTCGATGTCCCGACCAATCTGTTCTCTGCGATCAGCATCCCCAGCATTTCCGACATCTTCGGCGTGTTCAACCACACCTTGCTGGTCTCGGCAGTGACCTTCGCCTTCATCGCCAGCGCCGAGACCTTGCTGTCGGCGGCGGCGGTGGACCGCATGCATCAGGGGGCGCGGACGCAGTACGACCGTGAGCTGGCGGCGCAGGGCGTGGGCAATATGCTCTGCGGCTTCCTGGGGGCATTGCCGATGACCGGGGTGATCGTGCGCAGCGCGGCCAACGTGCAGGCCGGTGCGGCAACGCGTGCATCGACCATCCTGCATGGCAGCTGGCTGCTGGTGTTCGCCATGCTGTTGCCGTGGCTGCTGCGGATGACGCCGGTGGCCTGTCTGGCCGGCATCCTGGTCTATACCGGCGTGAAGATGATCAAGATCGGGCAGGTCAAGGAACTGGCGACCTATGGCCGCGGAACGGCCGCGATCTACCTGGCGACCACCTTCGCGATCGTGGCCACCGACCTGCTGACCGGCGTGCTGATCGGCTTCGGTCTGTCGCTGTTCCGTCTGGCACTGCATTCGTCGCGTCTGAAGGTCGAGGTGCGCGAGCACGCCGACAAGAAGGACGAAATGCATCTGACCCTCCAGGGTTCGGCCACCTTCCTGAAGGTGCCGGCCATGGCACGTACGCTGGAAAGCGTGCCGCCGAACACTGCGCTGCATCTGGATGTGGCCAAGCTGCACCACGTCGATCATGCCTGCATCGAGTTGTTGCGCGACTGGAGCCGCAATGCGGCCTCACGCGGCTGCGAACTGGTGGTGGACTGGAAGGAGCTGGATCGACGTGTCGAAGGCCAGCCCACGGTGGATGGCGTGCTGGTGGAACAGCGCGTCGAGCAGGCGAAAGCTGCGTAAAGTGTTGTAAACGCCCGGCGTTCGCGCCGGGTGACCCCCATCGTGATCGGGTGATGCATGGCGCCGAAAGACGCATCATCCGGTCACGATTTTTTTTTTGGGGGAGTGGGGAGTCGGGATTCGGGAGTCGGGAGTCGGGATTCGTGAAAGCCTGCGACCTTGTGGTTTGCTGAGTGGGATCAGGTTGCGCGGTTGCGCCGTTGCTCCGGCGCCACTGCTGCCTCAATTCTTGGTTTTTGTTTGCCGCTCAGGCGCCGGTGGCGTCTTGTCGCGGTAGCGGCATAGATCGTGGATCACGCAGCCCGGGCAATCCGGCTTGCGTGCCTTGCAGACGTAGCGTCCGTGCAGGATCAGCCAGTGATGCGCATCGTGTAGAAACTCGGCCGGGATCACCTTGACCAACTTGTCTTCGACCGCGCGTACGTCCTTGCCTGGCGCAAGGCCGGTGCGGTTGGAAACGCGAAAGATATGCGTGTCCACGGCCATGGCGGGCTCGCCGAAGGCGGTGTTGAGCACCACATTTGCGGTCTTGCGGCCCACGCCGGGCAGCGCTTCCAACGCGGCGCGATCATGCGGCACCTCGCCGCCATAGCGCTCCAGCAGGAGACGGCAGGTGGCGATGACGTTCTTGGCCTTGGCGTTGAACAAGCCGATGGTGGAGATGTACCGCTTCAGGCCCTCCTCGCCGAGATCGAGAATGTCGCGTGGGGTGTTGGCCACCGGATAGAGCTTGCGGGTCGCCTTGTTGACGCCGACATCGGTGGCTTGCGCCGACAGCAGCACCGCGATCAATAACTCGAATGGGGTGGTGTATTCCAGCTCGGTGGTGGGGTGCGGATTGAGTTCGCGCAGGCGCTCGAACATCTCCTGTATCTCGGGCTTGCGCATGCTGCTGCCACGACGCGCCGGTACCATTGCCTGGGGTGTGTTCATGGCTGCGCTCCGCCAGCGGCTTTCGCCTTCGCGCGCGCCAGGATGGCAGCGGCCAGCGGCGGCAGTGCGGGCGTTGCCGGTTGGCTGGGTGCCGGGGCGGGCGCCCTGCGCGCATCGCGTTCGGTGGCGCGCCGTTGCAGGCGCGCCGAGCGCGCGCGGTAGCGTTCGCGCGCGGCCCAGGCGTCTTGTAGACGGCGTTGCGCGCTGAGCAACGTGGCGCAGACCTGCGGGCAGTCGGCGTCCAGCGTATCGTGCTGCGGGTCGGGCAGATACGCCATCAAGCCGAGTGCCAGCGCACGATCCAGGTCGTCGGCCTGCACACAATCGAACAACCGCAGCGCCAACGGACGCGATGCCGGAATGAGCTCGAGCGTCATGGCGATATCAGCGGTTGTGGAACTGGGCAGGGCGTTTGTCGAGGAATGCGCGAGTGCCTTCGCGCATGTCGTCAGTGGCGAACAACAACGCAAATTGCGCGGTTTCCAGCTGCAGGCCTTCCTCGATGGCGCATTCGCCGCCGAACACCACCGCATCCAGAATGCCGCGCAGTGCCAGCGGCGCTGCAGTTGCCAGGCGTTGCGCAAGCGCCAGCGTTTCTTCGTGCAGGGCATCCGCTTCGACCACGCGATTGACCAGGCCCAATTGCAGTGCGCGGGCCGCGTCGATCGGCAGGCCAAGCAGGCACAGTTCCAGCGCTGCGGCGCGGCCGGTGAGGCGCAGCAGGCGCTGCGTGCCGCCAAAGCCGGGAATCAGGCCGAGATTGATTTCCGGTTGCCCCAGGCGCGCTGTTGCTGCGGCGATGCGCAGGTGACACGCCATTGCCAGCTCCAGGCCGCCGCCCAGCGCAAAGCCATTGATCATCGCGATCACCGGCTTGGGCATGCGCTCGATCCGGCGCATCAGTTGCTGGCCCAGCAACGAGAACTCGCGCGCCTGGATTGCCGACAGGTCACTCATTTCCGCGATATCGGCACCCGCCACGAAGGCCTTGGGGCCGGCGCCGGTGAGAATCACGGCGCGTATATCGTCCGCATTGGCTGCGTCCTGGAACGCCTGATCCAGGGCCTGCATGGTCTGCCGGTTCAATGCGTTCAGTTTGTCCGGCCGATTGACCGTAATCGTCCGGACGCTGGCGTGATCGGCGATCAGAATGACGTGATTGGACATGTGAACCCTTGCGAACGTAAAAAAATAGTAAACACGGAACTTCCCAAACCCTTGCTGGTCCTAGCTTTCGCGATAAGTAGCGGTTCGGTATCGCGGCCGCTATCCTAGCGCGTCATCTCAGGCGGCAGACCCGTCCTGTGCCACCACCCTGGAGAATTGTTTGATGAAGTTGCGTTCTATCGCGGTCGCTGTGGCGGCCCTGGCCCTGACGGGCAATGCACTGGCCCAGGACACGACGTCCGAGAAGGGCAAGTTGAGCTATTACTTCGGCTACGACTACGGCAACAACCTTGCCGAGCTCACCGGCCGCGGCGAGCAGCTCGACATCAACTCGGTGGTAAAGGGTCTGCAGGACGCCTATGCCAAGAAGCAGCCGGCCATCACTGCCGACCAGTTGAAGCCGGCCGTTGAGGCGTTCCAGAAGCGCGAGCAGGGCCGTGCCCAGCAGGCCAAGGCCGAGTACGACAAGGCCGCTGCAGCCAACAAGACCAAGAGCGATGCGTTCCTGGCCAAGAACAAGAGCACCGCCGGCGTGCAGACGCTGCCGAGCGGCGTGCAGTACCGCGTGATCGAAGCCGGCAAGGGCGCCAAGCCGACCCAGGCCAGCACCGTGCAGCTGGAAGTGGCCGGTCCGTTCCCGTTCGGCGACCGCGAGAAGGCACGTCCGGCGCAGCAGATCCCGGCCATCAAGGTCAGCGAAGTCGAAATGCAGGCCATGCGCGACACGCTGCTGCAGATGCCGGCCGGCTCGAAGTGGGAAGTGACCCTGCCGCCTGAAAAGGCCTACGGTGCCGACCCGCGTACCCCGTTCCCGCCGAACGTGGCTGTGCAGTTCGAGATCAAGTTGGTCAGCGTCAAGTAATTGCATGTGATGTTGTTGCGACAACGCCGGCCACTAGGCCGGCGTTGTCGTTTTGGTCCAGCGATTGTCTGAAGAGAACGATGCAACGATGCAGCGGCTGCAGGACCCAGCGATGAGTGGCAACGATGTCGGATCCGAGGCAGGCCCTCTGCCCAGTCCGTGTATCGGTGTATGTTCGCTGGACGCGCAGTCGCACTGCGTCGGCTGTTTGCGCAGCCTGGATGAAATTGCACGCTGGATGAGCATGAGCGACGCCGAACGCCAGGACTATCTGCACACGGTGCTGCCCGCACGCGCGCTGACGGCGCGGCTGCCCGAATACGCGCAGTTGAGGCGGGCGCTGTATCCGCTGGATACCGCGCCGGCCGGGCCGGGTTGGAACCATGCCGAGCTGATCGACCTGACCGACGGCGACCCGTCTGCCGAAGCGGCGGTGCTGTGCGGGCTGGTGCCGCGCGAACAGGGCACGACGGTGTTGCTGACCCGGCGCACGGACAGCCTGCGCCATCATGCCGGGCAGGTCAGCTTCCCCGGCGGGCGGATGGAGCCGTCCGATGCCGATGCCGCTGCTGCAGCGCTGCGCGAGAGTTGCGAAGAAATCGCGCTGGGGGCGCAGCACGTGCATGCCTTGGGGTACCTGGATCCGTTTGTGACGGTGAGCGGATTTCGGGTGACGCCGGTGGTGGCGGTCATCGACCCGGCGTTCGTGGCGGTGCCGCAGCCGGATGAAGTAGCGGACGTCTTCGAAGTGCCGCTGGCCTATCTGATGGACCCGGACAATCTGCGCAGTGTGGAACTGGAGTTCCGCGGACGCCCGCGACGCGTGCTCGAATACGACTGGCCTGCCCACCGTATCTGGGGCGCCACCGCCGCCATTCTTCTCAATCTTCGTCGTCGCCTGGAGCAGGTTGCATGAGTGCCGATCCGAACTGGACCACGCTGGTCGATGCCGCCACGCTTTCGGCCGCGTTGCAGCATCCACAGCTGCGTCTGCTGGATGCGCGTGCCGCGCCACCGACTGCGCCAGACCCGCACGCAGCGCGCAAGGCGTACGCGCAGGGGCATCTGCCCGGCGCGCACTATGCCGATCTGGACCACGACCTTGCAGATCTGTCACGGCCGGCGCAGGGGCGGCATCCGTTGCCGCATAGCGAGGCCTTTGCAAGACGCCTCGGCGAATGGGGCATCGATCCGCAGAGCCTGGTGGTTGTCTACGACGCAGGCGATGGCAGCATGGCGGCCGCGCGCGCGTGGTGGATGTTGCGGCTGATGGGCCATCGCCGGGTGGCGGTGCTGGACGGTGGCTTGGCCGCGTGGCGTGCGGCCGGTTTTTCGGAAAGCACCGAGTCGCCTGCCTTGCGCAGCGGCACCGCGTATCCGGGCCACTTTGACGCCACGGCGGTGGTGGATGCCGAGCAGATCGCGCAGCGCCTGCAGCAGGCGCCGGGCTGGTTGCTGGACGCACGGGCGGGCGAGCGTTTCCGTGGCGAAGTCGAGCCGATCGACCCGGTGGCCGGGCATGTGCCCGGTGCAGTGAGTCGCCCGCTGGGACTGAGCCTGCGTGATGGTCGCTTCAAACCAGCTGCCGAACTGCGCGCCGAGTTGTCCGCGTTGCTGGGTGCGTACCGGCCCGAGCAGGCGGTGGTGATGTGCGGATCGGGCGTGACGGCCTGCCATCTGTTGCTGGCATTGGAAGTGGCCGGGTTGTCCGGTGCGCGCGTCTACGCCGGTTCCTGGAGCGGTTGGCTGCAAGATGCCTCGCGCCCGGTCGCGACCGGCGCCTGATTGCAGGCACAATGGCGGCAGGAACGGTGACCTGTGGGGACGCAGGTTCGCTGCGCGGAGCGCAGTTTCTTGCAGTGCTGGGTGAGCCATGCGGTTGCAGTTACGGATTGGCGCGCTGTGCGTCGCGGTGTGGACGCTGGCTGCCTGTTCGGCGGAGTCGTCCGCCGATGTCAGCGATACGCCTGCGGTCGCTCATCGCAATGCGGCGCCGCATGATGTGTACGAAGTCGCGCTGGAACGCGCGCGCGCGGAGCGGCTGAGGCAGCTGCGGGCGCCCGATGGGTGGTTGAGCTATACCGGTTCGGGGCGCGTGCGCGCCGGCCAGTACCGTGTGGGCAGCGACCCGCTCAGCGATATCGTCCTGCCTGCCGGCCCTGCGCAGCTGGGGCAACTGACGCTGGATGCTGCAGGACACATACGCTTTCGCGCAGATGGCTCTGCCGCGGTGACGCTCAACGGGCAGCGCATCGGCGACGTACGCCTGCAACCAGAGCGGGCAGGGCAGCGCGGCGACCGGCTGGACGTGGGGGGCCGACAGTTCTACCTGGTGCAGACCGGCGCCTTGTATGGCTGGCGCTTCCGCGACCCGGCAGCGCCGGCGCTGACGCAGTTCGACGGGCTGGAATATTTCCCGACCGATCCGCAGTGGCGCATCCAGGCGCAGTGGCAACCCTATCCAACGCCGCGCACGACCACCTTGCTGACCTCGATCGGCACGCCGCTCACCGTGGAGGTGCCGGGAGAAGCCGTGTTCTCGCTCAACGGCCACGAATACCGCTTGCGGCCGCTGCTGCAGGAAGATGGCCAGGGCCTGTTCTTCCTGTTCGCCGACCGCACCAGCGGCAAGGAGAGTTATGGCGGCGCGCGGTATCTGTTTGCCACCTCGCCCCGCGATGGTCAGGTGGTCCTGGATTTCAATCTGGCCGAAAACCCGCCATGCGCACTGACGCCCCATGTGGTCTGCCCCATCGCGCCGCCTGAAAACCGGTTGGACGTGGCAGTGAATGCCGGCGAGAAGACTTACCGTGCGACCGAACGTTGAGTGTGCTGCAACGGGTGGACGGTGTGCGAGGCAAGAGGTGTTTTCGATGGCTCATCACAGCATCCGGGAGCGGTCACGTGCGTGTTCTCCGGGCGACGCTGTCTTTCGACGGCGCGGCTGGCACGCAGGTTGGATCGCTTCTCGGCCCTGTCGGGCGCGACCGGGCATGACCGACGTAACGCAGTGACTCGCCCACCGGCAGTGGCAAGAAAGCGCCTCCTAACGCGGCGTGTGCGACCAGCTCACCGCCGCTTCGATGCGCGGCCACGGGAACAGCGGGCCGGGGTCGAGCTTGCGCCGGATTTTACGGGCCGGGTCGTCGCTGGCGGCTTCCTGGGTGGTATCCAGCGCCTGATGGCCGGCGATGCGCCGCACCGAGGGCAGCTGCTGCTGCAGCCATTGCAACAAGGTGATCAGCGCGGCGATCTGCGCTTCGGGATACGGTTCGGTCATCTGCTGATACCGCGAATCCAGCCAGTGCGGATAACGGCCGCGGTTGACCAGTTCGATGCCCAGCGTATGCGGGTTGTGCCCGCGCACATGATGCGCAACGCGCTCCAGGGCGACGTATTGCTGGATGCTGCCGTTGCGATCGAGGTAGTAATGCCCGCTGTTGCCGGTGCCGCTGTCATAAAGCACGCGTTCGCCGTATTCGCGCGCCATCGCCATGTCCGGCAATTCGGTGCAATGGATGACCACCATGTCGATCTGGGTGAGCGCGCGCCTGGCCAACCGCGATTCGTAGGATAACGGCGCATAGGTGATTGGCGGCGACGGCAAGACGGCATCGGACATGGAGCGGATGCTAGCATTGCCCGATGGCTTTGAATCCCGACAGCCCTCTGGGCAAATTGATGGCGACGCTGCCACAGACCGGTCAGGTGACCTGGATCGGCGTGCGCCCGGCGCGTGAGGTGGCGATGCAGGAAGTGGACGCGGCGCAGGTGAGCACCGGTATGGGTCTTGTGGGAGACCGCTACAAGGGTGGCAGCGGCAAGCGCGGCGTGACCCTGATCCAGGCCGAGCATTTGCCGGTGATCGCGGCGCTGTCAGGACACGCCACCATCGCGCCGGCGACGCTGCGGCGCAACCTGGTGGTGTCCGGAATTGCGTTGATCGCGCTGAAAGGGCGGCGATTCCGAATCGGCGAAATCGAATTGGAAGGCACCGACCCGTGCGACCCATGTTCGCGCATGGAAGATGCCCTGGGTGCGGGCGGCTATAACGCCATGCGCGGCCACGGTGGGCTGTGCGCACGCGTGCTGCGCGGCGGCGTGCTGCGCATCGGCGATACGGTGCAGGCGCTATGAGTCGCGGCCATTGCATCCTCTCGCACGGCTTCGAAAGCGGCCCGGACGCCTTGAAGGTGACCGCGCTGGCCAACGTGGCCGAGCAGTTGGGCTGGACCCATGAGCGCCCGGATTACACTGACCTGGATGCACGCCGCGAGGTGAGTACGCTGGGCGACGTGCCAGGCCGGCTGCAACGCCTGCTGGAAATTGCGCGGGCGGCGGCCGAGAAGGGGCCGGTGGTGCTGGCCGGCTCCAGCCTGGGCTCGTATATCGCCGGGATGGTGTCGTTGCAGGTGCCCACGCGCGGCCTGTTTCTGATGGTGCCGCCGACCAAGATGGGCCCGATGCCGGCGCTGGACGCCGCATCGGTGCCGATCTCGATCGTGCATGCCTGGCGCGACGCGTTGATTCCGGCCGCCGACGTGATCGCCTGGGCGCAGGCCCGGCATGCGCGCCTGCTGCTGGTCGACGATGACCATCGTCTGGCCTCGCACGTCGACGCGTCGGCGCGCGCGTTCGCAGCGTTGTTGCAGGGCCTGTGATGCGGACGGTTGCCAGCCATGGCTGCGCGCGGTGCCACCGATGAACGTGTTGATCCGCGAAGCCACCGAAGGCGACGCCGCTGCCATCGAACTGCTGACCATGGTGGCCTTCATGCGCGCCGAACACAGCCGGCATGACGAGCACCAGGTGATTGCAGGATTGCGTCAGGACGGCGCACTCGTGTTGTCGTTGGTCGCCGACCACGACGGCTACGTGGTCGGGCATCTGGCCGTCTCGCCGGTGGCGCTGTCGGACGATTCGCCCGGCTGGTTCGCGCTTGGCCCGCTGGCCGTGGGGCCCGGCCACCAACGGCAAGGGCTGGGGACGCGGCTGGTGCAGGCCGCGCTTGCCACGTTGCGCGAGCGCGGCGCCGCAGGCTGCCTGGCGCTGGGCGAGCCGGCGTTTTTCCGGCGCTTGGGCTTTGCGGTCGAACCTGGCCTGGTGTTGCCCGAGGTGCCTGCATCGGAATTGCAAGCCCTGGCGTTCGGCGACCGGCTGCTGCCGCTGGCCGATGTGGCTTACCACCCGGCGTTCGGGCTGGGTTGAGCGCCGGCTGCATTGGCCCGGCCTGTTGCGCCGGTGTCGCTGCCAGTGCGGCAGGTTGGACTGGCTGCACTTCACCTGAGGATTGGTCCGATGCGCCATTGATGCCGCCGTCGTGATGACGGCCTACCCGCTGCTGGACCGGTTGGATCGGCACGTGTGCTGGCATGCAATGGAGACCCGGATGACTGTCCGTCGCTGACGCTGGAAAGCGTGGCGCATGCGCTGCCCGATGGCAGCGCGCTGTTTTCCGATCTGAACATCCATATCGACCAACGCGCGACCGGCTTGGTCGGGCGGATTGGCCTGGTCGCCCGAACGGCAGCGGCAAGTCCACATTGCTGCAGCTGCTGGCCGGGCGCCTGCAGCCCGGCGCCGGGCATTGCCAGGTGCATGCGCCGACCGCCTATCTGGATCAGCACCTGGCGCTGCTGGACCCGGCGCTTGGTCGTTGCGCAGTTGCAGGACGCGGATCCGGCTGCGCCGGCCCACGCACAGCGGCTGCGCCTGGCGCTGCTGGGGCTGGACCGGGCGCGTGCCGACCTGCCCTGCAGCCAGCTCAGCGGCGGCCAGCGGCTCAAGCCGGCACTGGCCTGCGCGCTGTACCGGGCGCAGCCGGCGCAACTGCTGTGCTGGACGAGCCCACCCACCACCTGGATCTGGCCTCGGTGGAAGCGATCGAGGCGCTGCTGCGTGGCCATCAGGGGGCGCTGATCGTCGCCTCGCATGATGCCGCCCTCCTGCAGCGGTTGGGCCTGCAGCAGCGCCTGGACACGGCACAGGCGCAATAGGGGCTGGCGGCGTGGTGAACCGTGCGGCGGGCGATCCGGGCGCCGGGCTGGTAATGCCGGCCGCGATGGCCGACCATTTGCGGCCCGTCCACCGCGGCCGCGGCATTGCCCACCCAGGCGCCGGCCCGCTGTCCTGCTTTCACGCTCGCCGCCGCGGCCAGCGTCTCTATCGATACCTGCCTACGTGAAATTCTTCGCATCCTGCGCCAAGGGCCTGGAATACCTGCTTGCCGACGAGCTGCTTGCGCTCGGTGCCAGCAAGGCCACCGCCACTATTTCCGGCATCAACGTCGAAGGCGAACTGCGCGATGCGCAGCGCGCCGTGCTGTGGTCGCGCCTGGCCAGCCGCGTGCTGTGGCCGCTGACCGAATTCGATTGCCCGGACGAAGACGCGCTGTACGCCGGCGTGGCCGAACTGCCCTGGGACGCGCATCTGTCTGTGGGGCATACGCTGTCGGTGGACGCACATGTGTCCGGGACCGCCATCACCCACGCACGCTATGCGGCGCAGCGCATCAAGGACGCGGTGGTGGACACCATGCGCCGGCAGGGCCTGGAGCGCCCGTCGGTGGACGTGGAAAACCCCGACCTGCGCCTGAACCTGTCGCTGCGCAAGGGCCGCGCCACCATTTCGGTGGACCTGGGCGGCGGCCCGCTGCATCGACGCGGCTGGCGCATGGCGCAGAACGAGGCGCCGTTGAAGGAAAATCTGGCCGCAGCGGTGCTGATGCGCGGCGGCTGGCCGCGCGCCTATGCCGATGGCGGCGGCTTGCTCGACCCGATGTGCGGCAGCGGCACGCTGCTGATCGAAGGCGCGCTGATGGCCGCCGATGTCGCGCCCGGTCTGCAGCGCTACGGCAGCGATGTGCCCAGCCGTTGGCGCGGCTTCGACCGCGAGAGCTGGCAGCAGCTGGTGAGCGAGGCGCGCGAACGCGACAGCGTCGGCCGTGCTGCGCTCAAACAGGTGATCCATGGCAGCGACATGGACCCGCACGCCATCCGCGCCGCGAAAGAGAATGCGCAGGTGGCCGGCGTGGCCGAGGCGATCTGGTTCGGCGTGCGCGAAGTCGGTGCGTTGCAGACGCCGCCGCAGGCCACCGGCGTGGTGGTGTGCAATCCGCCCTACGACGAGCGCCTGGCCGCCGATGCGGCGCTGTATCGCCGTCTGGGCGATACCTTGCAGCGCGTCGTGCCCCAGTGGCGTGCCAGCCTGCTGTGCGGCAATGCCGAGCTGGCGTATGCCACCGGCCTGCGCGCGGGCAAGAAATACCAGCTGTTCAACGGTGCGATCGAATGCGCGTTGATCGTCTGCGACCCGATCGCAGTGCCGCGACGCACCCCGCTGGCAGCACCGACCGCGCTCAGCGAGGGCGCGCAGATGGTGGCCAACCGGCTGCGCAAGAATCTGCAGAAATTCAAGAAGTGGCGCGCGCGCGAAGGCATCGAATGTTTCCGCGCCTACGACGCCGACCTGCCGGAATATTCCGCCGCCATCGACGTGTACCAGCAAGCCGACGGCGACCGGCGCATCTTCCTGCATGTGCAGGAATACGCAGCGCCAGCGACGATTCCCGAGGCCGATGTGCGCCGTCGTCTCAACGAATTGCTGGCCGCCGCACGCGAGGTCTTCGAAGTGCCGGCCGAGCGCGTGGCGCTGAAGTCGCGCGAGCGCGGCAAGGGCGGCAGCAAGTACGGCCGTTTCGAACAGCGCAACGAAATCGTCCACGTGCGCGAACACGGCGCGTTGCTGCGCGTGAACCTGTTCGATTATCTGGATACCGGGTTGTTCCTGGACCATCGCCCGCTGCGCGGCACCATGGCGCAGCAGAGCAAGGGCCGGCGGTTCCTCAACCTGTTCTGCTACACCGGCGTGGCCAGCGTGGAAGCGGCGGTGGCCGGTGCGGCGTCCACCACCAGCGTGGATCTGTCGGCAACCTACCTGCAGTGGTGCGCCGAGAATCTTGCGTTGAACGGGCTGGCCGGCAGCAAGCACAAACTGGTGCAGGCCGATGCGCTGGCCTGGCTGGAAGCCGAGCGTGCGCACTTCGATGTGATCTTCTGCGACCCACCGACCTTCTCCAACTCTGCGCGTGCGGAAGATTTCGATATCCAGCGCGAGCATGTGCGTCTTTTGCGCGCGGCCGTGGCGCGGTTGGCGCCGGGGGGCGTGTTGTATTTCTCCAACAACTTCCGTCGCTTCAAGCTGGACGAGGAAGGGGTGGCGGAGTTCGCGCAGTGCGAAGAAATCAGCCCGCGCACCATCGACCCGGATTTCGAGCGGCATGCGCGCATTCATCGCGCCTGGCGGTTGACGGCCTGAGCTCGCGCCGGTTGCGTCCGATGGCGCGCCGGCTCGGCTCGCGTAGACGCCAGCAGACGCGGTTGCCAAGGTGCCATGCGTCGCAGGCGCGGGAGCGCGTGCTTGCCACGACGCGACCGCTGCCGTGCACGCGCAGAAGGCGTGGGCATGATCGCAATGCGCCCACAACAAGCCCAGCACAGGGCTGCGGTATGCTGATTCGCATGCTCTGGAGTCAACGATGACCGCACCACCTCGCATCGCTTTTCTTGCCAGCCCCGCCGAGCCGGCGGTGGCCGCGCGCGCACGCCTTACGCAGCGCTATGGCGACCATGCCCTGGACAGCGCCGACATCGTCTGTGCGCTGGGCGGCGACGGGTTCATGTTGCAGACGCTGCACCGGCATGGCGCCGCCGACAAGCCGGTGTTCGGCATGAAGCTGGGCTCGGTCGGCTTTTTGATGAACCAGTACCGCGACAACGAAGACGACCTGCTCGAGCGCCTGCAGCGCGCCGAGCCAGCGTATCTGCGGCCGCTGGAAATGCAGGTGCAGACCGAATCCGGTGCCAGTGCCGGCTCGCTGGCCTACAACGAGGTCTCGCTGCTGCGGCAGACCCGGCAGGCCGCGCATCTGAGCGTGGATCTCAACGGCCAGACCCGCATTGCCGAGCTGATCGGCGATGGCGTGATGGTGGCCACGCCGGCCGGCAGCACGGCGTACAACTATTCGGCGCACGGGCCGATCCTGCCGCTGGGCTCGCATACGCTGGCACTGACGCCGATCGCGCCGTATCGTCCGCGGCGCTGGCGCGGCGCCATCCTCAAGGCCGATACCGAAGTGCGCTTCCGCGTGCTCGACCCGTACAAGCGCCCGGTCAGCGTCACCGCCGACTCGCACGAAATTCGCGACGTGGTCGAAGTGACCATCCGCGAATCCACGCAACGCCAGGTCACGCTGTTGTTCGATCCCGAACACAATCTGGAAGAGCGCATCTTCAGCGAGCAGTTTGCGGTTTGAGGAGCGGGGATTTGGGATTCGAGATTCGGGATTGGCAACGGCAGCAGCGTGCCACGTCGTCTTTAGAATCGCGCGCACGCGCTACGATGCTGCGCGGATGGGCGATCAAATCCCGACCTCCAGTTCCTGCTTTAAACCACTCCCGAATTCCCAATCACCAATCCCGGCCTCCCCAATGCCCGACAACTCCCCAAGGTTATTGACCGTCGCGGTGACCTCGCGCGCCCTGTTCGATCTCGAAGAAGGCCACGCACTGTTCGAGGCCGACGGAGTGGAGGCGTATTCGGCGTTCCAGCGCGAGCATGAGGACGACATCCTGCAACCTGGCGTTGCGTTCCCGGTGGTGCGCAAGCTGCTGGCGCTCAATCACGATGTGCCCGAGGACGCGCCGCGGGTGGAAGTCATCCTGCTGTCACGCAATTCCGCCGATACCGGCCTGCGCATCTTCAACTCGATCCAGCATTACAACCTGGGCATCGTGCGTGCCACCTTCACCTCGGGCGAGCCGACCTGGCCGTACGTCAAGCCGTTCGGGACCGATCTGTTTCTTTCGGCCAATCCGGAATCGGTATGGCGCGCGCTGAGCCATGGCATCGCGGCGGCGACCATCATGCCGCGCGCACTGGGCGAACGCGCCGAGGCCGCGGCGGCAATCGTGGACAACGACGAAAGCCGTTTGTCGACGCAGCTGCGGATCGCCTTCGATGGCGATGCGGTGATCTTCGGCGACGAGAGCGAACGCATCTCGCGCGAGCAGGGCGTGGAAGCCTTCGGGCGTCACGAGCGCGAGCGCGCACGCGAGCCGTTGTCGGTGGGGCCGTTCCGTAATTTTCTGGCGGCCCTGCACACCTTGCAGGCGGCGTTTCCGCCCGGCCAGGCCTCGCCGATCCGCACGGCGCTGGTCACTGCGCGCTCGGCGCCGGCGCATGAGCGGGTGATCCGCACCTTGCGCGAGTGGGGCGTGCGTCTGGACGAGGCGCTGTTCCTGGGCGGGCGTCACAAGGGCCCGTTTCTTCAGGCGTTTGGTGCGGATATCTTCTTCGACGATTCGCAGCACAACATCGACAGTGCGCGCCAGCATCAGCACGTGGCCGCCGGACATGTGCCGCACGGCGTGGCCAATGATCCGCCGTTTGCCTGAGCCACACACCCGCGCACGACAGGAGGGGCTGCGCGGCGTCTGCGCTGGCTGACGCGCCAAAGTGTTGTCGCGAAGGGACGCTTAGCGTCCCTGTCCCGCTTGCGCGTCAGCCAACGGCAGGCGGATATCGGTCAGCCGCCATCGCAGGCCTTGCCGCGTCAAAACGAACACCACCGGCGCGCCAGTGGCGGTATGCGTAGTTGCGGTAAAGCAGCGAGTGGACTCGAAGCGTTGTTCGGCGCCTCGCAGCGGCCGTGCGGGCGCTGGCGCGGCGTAGGTGTCGGCGCTGACGGTGTCGCCGGTGACTCGATTCCAGACGCTGTGGCCTTGCAACAGCGCGCCAATCCCAAGCGGCGTGACCAGAGTATCCACGCCCGCGCCGCCGATGCCGCTGGCGAGCTGCAAGGCGAACCCGCCGAGCAAGCTCGATTGCAGGCTGCTCCCGGCCTGGCGCACCAGGTAATCGTCCAGCTGCGCCTTGAGGTTGACGCGCAGAGTCGGGAAATCCACGTGTCGCTCCAGCTGTCCGGCATCGCGGTTGGCCACAGCCTGGCTGATGCCGCGGATGGCCAGATATGGTCCGGCAACGATGTACCCGGCCAGCAGCACGACGGCCAGCACCGGCAGCAGCAACCAGCGCTTCCTCATCGTGTGCATTCCGGTGCTGTTGAAGCCGGGGGCGTGGTCGCCAGGTAGGCGAGGGCTGCGTAACGTCGCTGCGGTGCGCGCAGGATCGGCGCAGCGCGGCACGATTCGCGTGCCAAGTGTGTCATCAAAATTCCAGGTCCAAGGCCGCGCACAGGTAATCGACGAACGGGGCCAGGGTCACCAGGTCCGTCTCGATGGTCTGGCGCAGTCGCGGCCCGGTCATGATGCTGTCGTCCAGGTGACGCAGGTACGCCCAGTTGCGGTGCTTGAGATCCTCGATGAACTCGAAGTCGTTGGGGAATCCACGCGGTGCGCGCACCAGTTTTTCGCTGTCGTCCATGGTGAATTTGCGCAGCAGTTTCGGGTTATGCGCGGCGGCCTTCCAGCTGCCGGGATTGTCGAAAATGAATTGCCGCAGCTTGCGTTGCGTGTCCGGCTCCGGATGCCACAGGCCGGCGCCGACAAAACTTTCGCCCGGCTGCAGGTGGATATAGAACGATGGCGCCGGCATCTGGCGGCGGCGTTCATGGAACAGGCGCGCGCCTTGCCAGTTCTTGTAAGGCGATTTGTCGTTGGAAAACCGCGCATCGCGATAGATGCGAAACAGCGAGCCGCCCTGGGTTTTTGGATCGGCGCGATAGTGTTCGCTGACCTGTGCCAGTGCCGGCTGCAGATCGGTGATCAGCTGCAGAAACGGCTGGCGCACATGCGCCTCATACTGATGCCGATGGTCGTTGAACCAGGTCTTGTCGTTGTGGCGGGCCAGGGCGCGCAGGAACTTGAAGCTGGCGTCGGAAAAGTAGGTGGTCATAGCGTGCGTTGGAGGTCCGAACCCCAGGCGGCGAGCTGATCGAGTAGGGCTTGCTTGGTAGCATCGTCGGGGTGAGTACGCCGTAAATCCGCAATCTGCGCGTGGTATTGCTCCAGGGTGACTTCACCCAGGCCGCGGTCTTCGAACAGGCGCTGGCGGCGATACACGTTCCAGCGCTCCTGTTCCTCGAATGAGAGTGTCTGCGGCCAGTTGCGCGCGCGGTAGCGAAACAGCAGCTCGATCAGGCGCGGGTCGCGAAAGCGCGCTTCCAGCGCGCCCAGTTCGTCCGGCGCGCTGGCGCGGACCTGTGCAAGCAGGCGTTTGTCGCCTTCGGCCAGAAATCCATCGTAGAGCGAGGCATCGGCATCGTTGACCGCTGCTGCCGCGGCGCGTTCGCTGCCGTAGACCTGGCGCACCTTCTCGGCAAGTTCAGGGCCCAAGGCGCGCAAGCGTGCCGCCTTGGCCACTACCGCGTCGTGATCCACACCCAGGCGCTGAAAATCTGCAGCGCGCAGATGCTGCCAGGCCACCAGCGCGGGCGACTTGTTCAGATGCACTTCCTTCAACGGAATGCGCTGTTCGCCTTCCGGCAGATCCGCGGCGCGGATGTACAGGCGGTCGGCAATATCGTCGGGGCTCAGCCGCAACAACACCTCCGGGTCGCCCTCCAGATCGAACACGATCACGCGGCTGTCGATGCGCGGGTGGCGCGTCAGCGGCAGCACCGCTGCGGCGCACAGGCGCGAGGCGGGGTAGCGCTGGGAGATATGCAGCACCGGCTGCATGGCGATGACATCCAGCAAGGTGGCGGCAAAGCGCTTGTCGCGCAGGCGCAGCGCGTAGTCCCACAACTTTGGCTGGTGCTGCTGGAATTTGCGCGCCATGCCGATGGTGGCGTACACGTCCGACAAGGCTTCGTGCGCATCGCCTTCGCGCACATCGTTGGCATCGGCCAGGTGCTCCAGCTTGAACGAGGTGGCGCCATCTTCGCGCTGCGGCCAGACGATGCCGTCCGGGCGCAGCGCATGGACCAGTCGCAGCACATCCAGCAGGTCCCAGCGCGAATTGCCGCCACGCCACTCGCGCTCGTACGGGTCGTAGAAATTGCGGAACAGGCCGCAGCGGATGAATTCGTCGTCGAAGCGGATCGAGTTGTAGCCCAGCGTGCAGGTCTGCGGCCGGCCCATTTGTTCGGCGATGCGCGCGAACGCCTCTGCTTCGGTGACGCCTTCGCGCAGCGCGTGTTGCGGGGTGATGCCGGTCACCATGGTGGCATAGGGCGAGGGCAGCAGATCGTCGGCCGGCTGCACGAAAAAGCTGATGGGCTCTTCGATCACGCGCAACTGCGCATCGGTGCGCACCGCAGCGAACTGTGCGATGCGGGTGCGGCGTGGATCCTGGCCGAAGGTTTCCAGGTCGTAGAAGAGAAAGCTGTCAGGCATGCGGGTACGACATCCAGATGCGCGGCGCACGGCGTATGCGCTGCCGGTGCCGCCCAGTATCCCTCATCGCGGCAACGTCACGCTAAGAGCAGCCAACAAAACTACTGCGCAGCCGCCAGGCGGGTGCGGCCGGTGCTCGGAATCCTCATGTACCACTCGTGCACTACGGTTCTGAGCGCGCCGTCCGCGCCCACCTGACGACTGCTCGCTACGTTTTGTTAGCCGCTCTAAGGCATGGCCGTGCGGGAGGTGAGCCACGGCCAGGAGCGAAGCGCTCGCGTGGCGGGCCGGGTGCGGCGTTTTTCCGGCGCTGGCGACCCCCAATGGGGCGCTTGCAAGTGCCTGGCAGCTGCAGCCACCGCCACCGCACCGGAAGGACATTCGACTGGGCGCCCATCGCAAGCCGGCACGTCACCGTCGCCCGTGCAAGCATCAACGCCGTCCTCCGTGTCTTCCGCAGAGGTCAATGCGCGCCGTCCAGCGGCTCCAGGCGTGCGTGCACAACCGCTTCCAAGGCAGCCCAGTCGATGCGCGAGAGATCGCGGTGTCCCCGCGTGGCCTCCACCAGGATCTGGCGCTGGATCTCGCTGCGCGCCAGCGCAATCGAATAGCGCGTGCGCAGGAACGTCACCATGGTGTAGTGCGGCACGAAGCGGGTGGGCCAGCGCGCCTGCAATTGCTGTTCGAGCTCGCGCTGCAGCAGGAAGTCGGGGTCGTCGACGCGGTCGCGCATTTCCAGGTAGTTCTCCAGCGCCATCTGCTGGATGGCGGCCGCATCGTCGCGACGCGCAGCCTCGAAGGCCGCGAACGCGCTGGCGAGGTCGTCGTGCGCGTCCAGCTGATCTGCCAACGCCACGCAATCTTCGAATGCGCAATTCATGCCCTGCCCGTGGAATGGCACCATCGCATGGGCGGCGTCGCCGATCAGCAATGCGCGGCCATCCAGATGCCAGCGATCCAGGGTCAGCGTGCCGAGCAGTCCGGGCGGATGCTCTTCCCAATGCTCCCTGAGCTGCGGAATCAGCGGCAATGCGTCCGGGAAATCGCGTGCGAACAAGGCCAATGCTTCATCGCCGGTGCGCGTGGTGGCAAAGCTCGGCTCGCCGGCGTTGGGCAAGAACAGGGTGACGGTGAACGTACCGCCATCGTTTGGCAGCGCAATGCACATGTAGCGCCCGCGCGGCCAGAGATGCAGCGCGTTGCCTTCGATCCGGAATCCGCCGCCCGGCTGCGGCGGAATTTCCAGCTCCTTGTACGAGTGATCGAGGAATTCGGTGCGTTCGCCCAGCGGCGATTTGCGCTGCATCGCCGCGCGCAAGGCCGAGCCGGCGCCATCGCTGCCGATCAAGCTCTGAAAGTGGATCTCGTGCGGTTGGTCGTCGCGGTCGTCGATGAAGCGCGCATAGCCGGCGTCGAAGTCCACGGTATGCAGGCGGCGGTAGAAATGCACGCGCGCGCCGGCCTGTTCGGCCAGGTCGAGCAGGGCGACATTCAGCGCGGCGCGGTGGATCGACCAGATCACCTCGCTGTCGTCGCGCCCGTAGCGTTGCAGCTGCGGTTGGCCGATGATTGGGTGCACCATGCGCCCACGCATCATCACCGCTTTGGCCATCACCGCATCTTCGGCGCCCGCCTGGCGCAGCGCATGCCGGCCGCGTTCGGCCAGCGCCAGGTTGATCGAGCGGCCGGACTCGTAGCCCTTGATGCGCGGGTCGCCACGCCGTTCGTACACGGTGACCTGCCAGCCGCGACGCGACAGCAGGATGGCCAGCAGGCAACCGGCCAGACCGGCGCCGATCAGGGTCAGGGAACGCGGAGAAACTGGGCTCAATGCAATGTCCGGCAGCAGCCGGACGCAGCGCCGGCGAAAAGGGGAAGACAGCGACTGGCAACGACGGTGGCCCCGGCAGCAACGCCGGGCAGGCTAGGAGTGTACGTGGGCGCGCGGCGATTCCGCGTGCCGTACAGGTGCTTTGGTGGCACTGCAGTCAGACTGCCGCGCTCAAGCAGCCGCCCAGGCTTCCACCTGCTCGACGAAGGTATGCAGATCGCTGAAGCGGTTGTACAGCGGCACCGGCGCAATACGGATCACGTCCGGTTCGCGCCAGTCACCGAGCACGCCGGCCGCGTGCAGATGCTCGAACAGCGCGCGGCCCTTTGCGCGTCCGCCGGTCACCCGCAGCGACAGCTGGCAACCGCGTCGTGCCGGTTCGGCCGGGGTGACGATCTGTAGTACCTGCGGCACCCGCGCCTGGATCAATTGCTCCAGATGCCCGGTGAGCTGTTCGGATTTGGCGCGCAACGCAGCCATGCCGGCCTGGTCGAACAACGCCAGCGAGGCGCGCAGCGGTGCCAGCGCCAGCACCGGCGGATTGCTCAGCTGCCAGCCTTCGGCACCGGGCGAGGGCACGAACTGCGGGTCCATGCGGAAGCGGGTCTGCTGCTCATGTCCCCACCAGCCGGCCATGCGCGGCAGGTCGCTATTTGCATGCCGCGCGTGCACGAAGCAACCGCCCACTGCGCCGGGGCCGGCGTTGAGATATTTGTAGTGGCACCACACCGCGAAATCCACGCCGTCGTCGTGCAGGGTCAGCGGGAGATTGCCCACCGCGTGCGCCAGATCGAAACCCACCGCCGCGCCCTGCGCGCGCGCCAGCCGCACGATCTCGGCCAGGTCGAAGGCCTGCCCGGTGCGGTACTGGATGCCCGGCCACAGCACCAAGGCCAGGCGCGGGCCATGCTGCGCGATGGCTTCGGCAATGGCCGTCATCGACACGGTGCCGTTGGGTTCGTCGGCGTCCACTTCGATCAGATGCCTGGCCGGGTCCAACCCGTGCAGGCGCAGCTGCGATTCCACCGCGTGGCGGTCGGATGGAAATGCGCCTGCCTCGATCAGGATCGCGCCGCGCTCGGCAGTGGGACGGTAGAAGCTGGCCATCATCAGATGCAGATTGACGCTGAGGGTGTTCATCGCCACCACTTCGCCGGGTTGCGCGCCGACCACGCGCGCCAGCCCGTCGCGCACGAGTTGGTGGTAGGTCAGCCATTGGGTCGGGCCGGTGAAGTGACCTTCCACCGCCAGCGCGCCCCACCGGTCGAGCACCTCGTCCACCATCGCACGTGCCGCACGCGGCTGCAGGCCGAGCGAATTGCCGACGAAATAGGTCTGATCGTCATCGCCGTGCTGCGGGAACACGAAGGCATCGCGCAGGCCGCGCAGCGGGTCGGCGGCATCCAGGGCGACAGCATGGGCGCGGGACAGCAGGTCGGTCATCGTCGGGCTCGCAACTCGGATCAGGGCGGCAGTTTACCTGCCCGCATCGTGCACGCCGTCATGCACGGCCGGCGCATCGGCCGAGGCCGGTCGGGCAGGGCGCAGCAGGTGGGTGAGCGTGCCGATGCTGTCGGTGACGCGGTCGATGGTGTCGGCCAGCGCGGCGGTGGTTGGGGAACTGTCGGGCAATGCGGCCAGCGCATCGGAAAGCTGGCGCTCGGCGTTGCGCAAGGTGGTCGCGGCAGGAATACCGCCAGTGCGCAGGCAGTCGATCACCGCGGACAGCGCCTCATCGGCCTGCCGCGCGAAGATGGGCAGCGCGTCCAGCGTGGGCAACGGATGGCCATCGCGCAGCGCCGCTTCCAGCAACAAGCTGGCGCGGATCAGCCGGTTGCCATTGGCCAGCAGCGATTCGGCCAGCTTGAGCTCCTGCAGGTTGCGGCGGCTGCGCGGTTCGCCGCGAAGACGCTCGATCGAGGCCTGCGCATTGGTGCGGGCAACACGCGCGGCGGCACGCGTATCGCTCAGACCCTCCATCTGGCCGAGCAGCACATGGCGGAGATGGTCGCGATATGCGCTGAGCAAGTGCGCCAGCGAGGCGCGAATCTGCCGGCGTTCGCGCGTGGGCCACAACGCATAGGCGACCAGCGCCAGCGCGCTGCCGGCCACTGTCGCCTGCAGGCGCGCGCCGACCGCTTCGCCCGGTGCCACGCCTTCGAAGGACAGCAGCAGCACCAGCATGCCGGTCAAAAACGCCACGCCGATGCCGTAGTTCACCTGTGTCAGCAAGCGAAACCCGAGACAAAGCAGCGCCAGCAGGGCCATGCGGACGCTGGCGCCGTCCATGGCCAGGTGCGCGAGCAAGGTGGCAAGCAATAGTCCGACGAAGGTGCCGGCCACGCGCAACGCGCCAAAGCTGAAGGTGCCGCCGAAATCGGGCTTGAGCACGATGGCGGTGGTCATCGGAATCCAGAAGCCGTGCGGAATCTGCTGCCAGCGCTGGAAGGCGATGGCCAGCGCCAGGCACACGCCGCAACGCAACGCGTGCCGGAAGGCGACCGACGACAGGTCCAGATTCGCGCGCAACGTGGCCCAGGTCGCGGCCGGGCGCAACGCCGACGGCAGCCGCGCTTCGGCCAGTTGCGCCTGGATTTCGCCACGGCTGCTGGCCCAGTGCGCGTTGCGGATCAGCGCGCGCAGCTGGCCGCCCAGGCCTTGCGCGCGCGCGACGGCGACACGCACCAGGCGGCGTTCGCGCGTGTCGGCGTTGTCGTGCTGAAACTGTGCCAATGCACCGACCAGATCGTCGAACCCGGTCATCGAGGCATTGGCGGCCTGCGGGTCTTCACCCATGGTCATCGCGTGCGCGAGCTGTTCCAGCACGATGGCGCTGCGTTCGAGCACGCGTTCGATCGCCGGTCGCGCCTGCGAGTCGGTCAGGCGCGTCTCGGCATCGGCCAACGACAGCAGCTCCAGCCGCACCCGATCGCACAGCTCGGCGATGATGCGAAAGCTCTGCACCGCGATCGCGCGCGAGCGATGCTCGCCGTGCAGCATCACCATCGCGTCGAGTACTTCCTGCGTCGCCGGCGGCGCCGCACTGGCGTCCGGGCGCTGCCGCGCGATGCCGGCCAGCTGGCGCATCAGGTCTGCCAATGCAAAGCGTTCCGGGCGATAACGCTGCAGCGGCCACGCCGCCAACGCCAGCACCACCTGCAGCAGTCCGCCAGCGAAGATCAGCGCCGCTACACCGGGTGCCTGCTGCACCGGTAGCCGCATGTCTGCGCTGACGACCAGCAGGATCATGCTGGTCAGGCCCACCCGCGCGGCCACCGGTCCGAGCGCCACCAGCAAGCCGCCGCCCAGGCCGAGCAACAGGCCGGCCAGCACCAGCGCCGGCGTATTGTGGCCGACCCAGATGCCGAGCAAGGCAGCCAGGCCGGCCGCCAGGGCTGCCATCAACATGCGTTGCAGACGCGCGCGATACGGCCCGGGCTGGTCGGAAAACATGGTATTGAGCGCGCCGCTGCACACCGCCAGGCCGGCGGCAACCTGCCCGGTCGCCACGCCGATCGCCAGCGGCAGGACGACTGCAGCGGTGTTGCGCAGCGCGACGCGCAAGGGCACGTCGCGCGGTTTGAGGTCGATCAGTGCGCGCAGCATGGTGCCGGTTTCAGAGCATGCGAGCGGCAAACCTGCTGCGCGCAGCCGCATGCCATCGCGCTGTCAGTCCTCGATCGTGGCATATCGCTCGGGCGCAGGATGCAGATGCCCGCACTGCGAACAGGTGCGCAGCGCCAGCGAACGGTAGAAGCGATCGAACACCGGCGGGAAGTCGGCTTCGATGTTCTTCAGCGGAAACATCGCTTCATACAACTTGTGATTGCACTGCGGGCAATACCATTGCAGGCCGTCCTGCTCGTTGGGCAGGCGCTCGCGTTCAATCACCAGGCCGATCGAGCCGGCCGCGCGTTGCGGCGAGTGCGGCACCTTGGGCGGCAGCAGAAAGACTTCGCCGGCACGGATCGGAATGTCGCGCGCCACGCCCTCGTCCTGCACCTTCAGCACCATTTCGCCTTCGAGCTGGAAGAACCACTCCGGGCCTTCGTCGTAGTGATAGTCGGTGCGCGCGTTCGGCCCGCCGACCACCATGATGATGAAGCCATCCTGCTGGATGCACTTGTTGCCCACCGGCGGTTTGAGCAGATGGCGGTGTTCCTCGATCCAGGCGTGCAGGTTGATCGGCGGGATCAGCATCGACGTTCCTCGGCAAAGTAAGGTATCCGGCTCAGCCGGCCGCGTATGTCCGATGGACGCTGCGGCCGGCCACGTGTGCGTGCGGCTCAGCGCTCGGCGCGATCGGCCTGGATCCGCGCCAGCGCTGCGTCATAGCGTTCCTGCAGCAACTCGGGGCGGTCGATCGACATGCCCAGGTCGTGCGCGCGGCCATCGCGCAGGCTGTATACCCAGCCATGCACGCTCAATTGCTGGCCGCGCTCCCAGGCATCGTGCACGATGGTGGTGCGGCACACGTTGACCACTTGTTCGAGCACGTTGAGCTCGCACAGGCGTGCGTGCTGCACCGACAGCTCGCCGGCGTTGTGCAGGCAGGCTTCGTGCTTGTCGGCCACGTCGGTGACGTGGCGGATCCAGTTGTCGACCAGGCCCATGCGCTTCTGGGTCAGGCTGGCGAACACGCCGCCGCAGCCGTAATGGCCGACCACCAGCACGTGCTTGACCTTGAGCACATCCACCGCGAACTGGATCACCGACAGGCAATTCAGATCGGTATGCACGACCACGTTGGCGATATTCCGGTGGACGAAGACTTCGCCCGGCGCCATGTCGATGATCTGGTTGGCCGGCACGCGCGAATCGGAGCAGCCGATCCACAGATATTCCGGCGTCTGCTGGGTCGAGAGCTTGGAAAAGAATTCCGGATCCTCGCGGCGGATACGCTCGGACCAGGCGCGGTTGTTTTCAAGCAAGTGGTTAAGCTCGTTCATGCGTGCAGTATTCCAGAAAACGTGGCGGTGGCGGCTTCTATGAGCGCCCAGGATGAATCAGCTTTCAGGCTTAACGGTCTCGGCGAACGACCGATGTGCGGCCAGTGCACCCCTGGGGAAACTGGCGCCACCGATCAACTCCACAGGTGGCGCCGATGGCCGACTTCAACGCATTCTTTCCGACCTTGCTCAAACACGAAGGCGGCTTCGTCAACGATCCCGTCGATCCGGGCGGAGCCACCAACAAGGGCATCACCCTGTCGACCTTCAAGGCCTACGCGCAGAACCTGCTGGGCATCGAGCCAAGTCTGGCGAACCTGCGTGCGTTGACCGACGCCCAGGCTGGTGTCATCTACAAGGCGCAGTACTGGGACCGGCTGCGCGCCGATCAGATCGCGCTGCAGCCGTTAGCCAACATCGTGTTCGACTTCTACGTCAACGCCGGCAACAACGCCATCAAACTGCTGCAGACCGTGCTCAACAGCCAGACCGGCGGCAAGTTGGTCGCTGACGGCCGCATGGGGCCGGCCACCTTCGCGGCGCTGGCATCCAGCAACCAGCAAGACCTGTATGCACGCTACAAGGCCGGCCGCAGGGACTATTACCACAGGCTCGTCGCAGCGCGACCGGCGCTTGGCAAGTTTCTCAAGGGCTGGCTGGCGCGCGTGGATTCCTTTCCCGACTCGGTCTGAGCCGGCAGCGGCCCAGCGACACTTCCCACCGACGAGCCCGACATGGCGCAGATATCCCTCAATGATCTGATCGAAGCACTGGCCGGCGCGGTCATCGACGCCCAGGACCGGATCGAGCAACACCAGATGGCCAACCTGGGTGCGTTCTTCGACGAAGACAACCGTCCCAGAAGCGTCCTGATCCGCTTGCCGTCGCAGCACCCGGAAGCGGGTGAGAACGACGAAGACCTGTATCGGGCACCGCTGTTGCCGCTGGTGTCGTCCAACGTCCTGCGGATCAAGGATGTAGAGATCAGTTTCGATGCACAGCTCGGTGAACTCAGCGAGCTGGACGAAGCAGGCGTGCCGGATGCGTTGGCGGTTGCATCCGTCGTCGAGGACTGGCATCCCAAGCCGCCGGCGCTGCCAGGCCAGATCGGCATCGATCTCGGCTCCAACGCAAAAAATGCACGAAACAGTGCGGTGCACGTCGTGTTGCGCGTGGAAGGCAGCGAGCCGACCGAGGGCGTGGCACGTCTCATCAATCGCCTTGCGCAGTCGCAAGGTGTGTTCAAGACGGTCAAGGGAGAGTAACGCCCGCCGTCATCGCTTTCTTCTTAAACAACCGTTCTTCAGGAGAACATCATGAGCGATATCGTCAACATGTCCGACCAGTTCAAGGGCCTGCCGATGGCAGACCTGATCGGCGCCCCGTTGCGTGCAGCCTGCGATGCGCAGGTCATGCTGGCACGGGCCACCGCCGACTTCATCAAGGTCATCGGCTTTCTGCCGCCGACCGACCCTGCCGATCCCAACGGGAACGGCGGCACGCGCACCGCGCAGTTCAAATTCAAGCGCCCGGTCGAAGACCCTAGCGGTACCGGCATGGCAGAGGAGGAAGTGGAGATCGTTGTACCGCTGTTGACCCTCGTCAACGTCCCCAACCTGAGCATTCAGACCGTGGACGTCACCTTCGATATGGAAGTCAAATCCTCGTTCTCGGAAAAGGAAGCCGAAGACAAGAGCCTCAAGGTGGATCTGGAAGCCAGCGTCGGCTGGGGTGTCTTCAAAGCCAAGGTCAACGTGCAGGGCTCCGTGTCCAGCCACAAGGAAAATACCCGCTCTTCGGATAACTCGGCCAAGTATCACGTCGCGCTGCACGCCGAAGATCGCGGAACGCCCGAAGGCCTGTCGCGTGTGCTCGACATCCTGCAGACCGCTGCGGCCCCACGCAAAGTCACCGCACCTGTGCCGGTGCCGTAACGTCGCTGGTGCGTCCCGTACTTTTCCCTAACCCGAGTCGTTGCCGATGATGGATTTTTCAGAAGTCAGTTTCATCAAGCGCATCGTCGTCGGCAGCGACAACCCGGCAAAAATGCAGACTGCCGAGCAGGTCGAAGCCGCGCAGCAGTTGCTCAATCGCTGCCTCAGCGAAGCGCCCAGGGGGGCGATTCTCGGAATCGAGAAGAGCTTCAATATCCTGCAGTTGGGCGAGCACCAGGTCGTGCTGCAATGGCTGTGCTACCACGTCGGGTTCAAGCGCAAGCCGGTCTGGCTGACGGAGGCATAGATGGCACGTGCGAGCTATTGCCTCGACACCTTCGTGGAGCTGCTCGACCAGGCCGTCCGACGCGCGCAACAGCGGTGCCGCCAGCGGCACGCTGCAGTCGTAAATGCCGCGGCGGCCGCATGCGACCTGTGGGTGCAGTGCATGGATGCAGAGCAAACGGCGCAGGCCGAAACGGCAACCCTGTTCTCCATTCCTGTGTGCCAATTGCGTGCGCTGCGGCTGCAGCAAATCAGCGAGTTTTCGTTGACGCTGCAAGTGCAGATCGAGCCGGTCACGCAGGCCGACGGTGCGCCCGGGTTGGCATTGCGTCTTGCGCCGCCAGATGGCCGCACGCCTGGGCATACGCTGAAGATCAGCTATCAAGGAGCCGAGCGTCCGCGTGGCGTGCTTTGGTTCGATGGTGTCGCGTTGAAGGAGTGGACGCTGCACCCGTTCATGGACGTGCCACTATCCGATCCAGGAGTGCTGCGGTGAGGCTGCTGCTGTCGGACGCCGATGCCCGGGCGCTCGCCGAGCGGCTGGGAACCGATGTGGCCACCTTGCATGCGGATCTCTGTCGGCAGTCCCGGCGCAAGCTGCGATCCAGCTTCGTCATCTGCCTGCTTGTTGTTCTGGTCATCGCTGCGTTCGGTGTGCTGAGTGGCAGCGTGATCGATCTCTCCATGCTTTCCAATTTCTTATCGGAGCTTTTTCATGGCTGGTCAACATCGCTATCGACATCACATTTTGCGCATCACCTCGGCACTTGCCTTGTGTGTATCGCTGACTGCAGCGCAGGCAGCTCCGGCGGGCGGGATTCCGGCTGGTGACTGGCGCGGCATCCTGTCCGCCAGCGGCAGTGCTGGGCCGGTCTACGTCCGTCTGAGTGCGCGCGCGGCTGGAGGCGAGGGTACCCAGGTGGCGGATCTGCGATTCGGGCCTCCCTACAATTGCGCGCTCGAGTTGCGCGCGCAGCCGGACGGGTATGGTTTGCTGTCGCGCAATGGCGGCAAGTTCTGCGAGGCGCTGACCGGCGGGCTTGCCCAACTCCAGATCGCAGAGGGTGGGGCGCACGGGATGCAGCTCACCTTGTCTGGCAGCGCCTCGCCGCTCGTCGTCGCCCTGAGTCAGAGCAGTGCTGGATTGGCCGAAGCCGGGCGCTGGCGTGGGGCGGGGCTGATTTCCGCACAGCTGGAAATCGTGGCGACCACGATCCGTCCCGGCGACGTGCTCGGTCGCCTGCGTTACGGTGCTCCACGGGATTGCCAGGTGGAATTGCGCTATGCCGGGCGTGCAGCAGGTGCGTTGAATGCCTGGGTCGTGGCCAACGATAGAGGCTATTGCCGTCAGCTCAGCGATGCCCAGGCCAGTCTGCAGGTTCGTGCAGATGGCAGTGCCGAGCTTGCATTGCTGTTGAAGGGACAGCGAGAGACGGCGCTGTTCGAGCGGATGCCTTGAGGTGTCGTAGCCGCGTGGCTGCCAGTAAGGACGTCATTTATGTGGAAGCGAGCCAGTCGGCGCGCCGGCCTACGACGACGCGCAGTGGCCCAGCCGGTCCCGCCGGCGGATTTCGGCGGGCCGGCATTTTCCAGCGTGCTCGAACAACTGGAGCTCGAATGCCGGGCGATGGTGTCCTACGCACTGAAGCAAGGTCTGGCGATGTCTCCCGATCTGCCTGGCCGGCTGGCAGAGCTGCGCGTGATGCCTGGCGCCTCCTTGCACGGCGAATCCGGCGCGCGCGAATTGGCCGGTTTGCACCGACAGCTGGTGCGTGCGATCCAGCCGGCAACGCCGCAGGCGGTGGTGCTGATCGAGCGCGAGCGCCTGCGCGGTGGCTGGTTGCGCTGGCTGGGGCCGATTCCGTTGATCCGCACCTTGACCTTGACCTCGGTCGGTTGCCTGGCCTCAGTGGTCGGTCTGGCAATGTCCAGCCTGGTGAACGAGCACAACATCACGCTGGGCTTCCTCGATTCCTCGGGGAGCACGCTGGGCTGGAACGTGATGTTCATCCTGGCCTGTGCCGGACTCGGTGCGGCGTTCTCCGCGTTGTTCCAAGCCCATCGTTACGTTGCCGACGCAACATACGATCCGCGCTTCGATTCCTCCTATGCCGCGCGCATGATCCTCGGTCTCATCGCTGGCCTGATCCTGGTGGAGTTGCTGCCGGAGAATCTTTTTGCTGACAGCAGCCTGGGCGCGTTCGGAAAGCCCGCATTGGCGATGATGGGCGGCTTCTCGGCAAGCGCGGTGTATCGCTTGCTGCAACGCATGGTCGAGGTCATGGAAACGGTCGTGCGCGGCGATTCCGGCCAACAAGCCGCTGCCGCGATCCAGTCGCAGCGTGCGTCGGCCGAATCTGAAAGCATCCGCGCCCGTGGCGAACTTGCCGCGGGTCTGTTGGACCTGCAGCGTGAGATGCAGGCCGACCCGCGCCTGGATCAGGTGCGCCAGCAACTGACCGGCCTTGCCAGGCAGATGATGTCAGACGAGTCCTGATCGTTCGCGCATGAAATGCGCTCAACACGCGCGTGCGCCCTTTTTTGCCCGTCCGTAGAGTGCGGTTTGGCACGGCCTGCCGGACATCAGGTGGCAGCACGCTTTCGCGTTGTGCGGCATAGCTCGCTTCGGCGTCGGCGCAAATTGCGTAACACGCTTCAGGCAGGCGCACCCGACACGGCGCCTCAGCGACATTAGCGGCGTTGTCGATACCAGCATCTGATGCTCGCCAAATCAGTTCAAGACCGATGGCCCGGAGATAAGCGTGTGACAAGCTCGCTCAAGTGCTCCTGCCGAGCATCTGCCGATTCGCTGCAGCGCGCCGCGTGCAAGCCGCTGCACAGCGCGGTCCCCATTCGTGCACCAGAGGGTATGATGAAGACACGTATCGTCGTCGCTGCCGATCGCACCATCCTTGTGGAAGGGATGGTCGCTTTGCTGCAAAAGGTTCCCGGTATCGAAGTGGTAGGCCATGCAGAAGACGGGCTGGCATGTCTTCAGATCGCCGCCAGAGAGCGCCCTGATATCGTTCTGGTGGATGTGCTCCTACCCGGCCTCAATGGTATCGATCTGACGCGGCGCTTGATGCAGCGCAGCCCCAACAGCCGGGCAATCTGTATCGCTCCGTCCGATGCCTGTACGCAGGCCAGCGCAGTCTTCGAAGCTGGCGCCAAAGCATATCTGGCGCGAACCAGCCGTTTTGCCGAATTGCTGCGGGCAATTCAATGCGTCATCCAGGATCAGACCTACATCAGCCCGCAGATGTCGCGTTCGCTGATCGCCGGGCTGCGTCGAGCCGCCAAGGCCGATTCTGCCTACACCCGACTCACCTCACGCGAGCGCGAAATCGTGCAGCTCTATTCGGAAGGCCTGTCCACCAGGCAGATCGCCAACCGCTTGCACCTGAGCGTGAAGACGGTGGGGACGCATCGCGAAAACTGCATGTTGAAGCTCAATATCCAAAGCATCGCTCAGCTGACCCGTTATGCGATCGCCCAGGGCCTTTCTCCGCTTGAAGCTGCAATCGACGGTAACAGTGAGTCATCCGATGGCTGCGTAGCGCAGCACATGCGCCGTGCCGGCTGAGGCGTGTCGGCATGCACTGCGGTACATCGACGTCGGCACATTTCTGAGCGCCAAAAGCGCCGATCTGGCTGGCGCGCTGTCCAAGGCCGGCAATGGTGCCGTTGCCGGCGCGCGAGGCGGCAATCTGGAGTCGATTCAATGGCTGGGGCGAATGCTCGAACATGACCGCACCGCCAAACTACTGCTCATGCCATGAGCGTCGCAAAGGGCAATTCCTTGCGAAGTGGGGACACCTGCAATGACCTGTGCGCGGGCCGATGCAGGCGTCGGCCGCAGTGTGGCCGACGCGTCCCAGCCGTTTGGTGACTAGCCGTTCGGGGTACGAATACGGCCGCCTCAGCGCGTCGTATCGGCGTCCAGCGCCGCCTGCATCAATGCCGCGATGGCGTGCGCGTCTTGGTCGGCTTGCTGCGTCAGGAACTGGGCGACACTGCGTTGATTGCCGGCCGGATGGTTCTGGCTCAGCTTGAAGGTGAGCTCGATGCGGCTTGGAACGAAGCGGAAGCCGACCAGGCCGCGCAATTGCCGGCGATGACTGTCGCGCTCCATTTCGAACTGCCAATCGCTGCCCACGCGTTGCTCGAAGTGCGCGCTCATGCGCGCAATCAAACTGCCCAGCGCGTCTTCATCGCTCACCTGGCTGCAACGTCCATGCAGGTGCGCAACGGCGTAGTTCCAGGTGGGCACACGCGCAGCTGCGTCCTTGTCCAGGTACCAGGTGGGCGAGACATAGGCATGCGGGCCCTGCAACACCAGTACCGCGTCGCCAGCAGTGCGCGCCTGCGGATTGGGGCGTGCCCAATGGCCTTCGATCATGACATCCTGGCCATCGCGCTGATACAACACCGGCAGGTGCGAGATCGCCGGCTGCCCGCCCTCGTCCTGGCTGATCAGGGTGACGAACGCATCGCGCGCGAACAGCCAGTCCAGCAAGGCCAGATCGGTCTGCGCAAATGCGCGCGGGGCGTACATGTCAGGCGCGGCCGCCCATGTTCACGACCATGCGCGCACGCAGCTCGGCATCGTCGTTACCTTGGGGCGGCGAGACTTCATGCAGCGAAAAGCCGCGGATGAGTGCGTCTTCCTCGTCCAGCCCATCCAGTGCCACGAATTCGGCGTCGAACAAGGCTGCGCGTGCGCTATCTTCGCTGTCGTAGGGCAGCGTCTTGCCGTCGCTGTCCAGTACCTCGGCGGTGCCGGCTTCGTTGACGCGCAGGCGCGCCCAGATCAGCGTGCGGCCGATCGTGGCCAGCCACCAGGAGTCGCGGGCGCCCTGCAGGGTGTCTTCGTAAGTGGTCATTGCATTACCTTGGAAAGCAGGCCGAGCAGGGCCGCCATGCCCAGGCCGAAAAAGATGGTGAGCAGCGAGAGCCAGGCGGGTGTGGCCAGACCGGACAGCGCAGTGTCGCGGTAGCTGCGGTAGCGCCGCGCCAGCAACCAGCGCAACGCCACGGGGCTGATGAAGGCCGGGTCGCCGAAGCTGGCCAATGCCTCCGGGTGGCGGTCGCGCATGTGCACCAGGGTCAGCGGCCAGAAGATCAGCAGCGCGGTCAACCCGGCGACGGCGACACCGACAAAACACAGTGCGAAGAACAGGGTCATGTGGCCGCCAGCAGGAGTGCGAGTTTGGGGAGTGTCGCGCCGATAACCAACGCAGCGATGGACCAACGCATTGGACCGGTGGCATGCCGGGTTGCGGCGCGCGCGGCGTCGGTCTGCCACCAGCGTTGCGGCTCCAGTTGGCGCGCTGCCAGCCGCGCCAGCAACACGCTCCGTACCGCCGTCAGCCCGGCCATGATCGCCGCTAGCCAGAAGGCCAGCGATTGCAGCAGGGGGACGGCGGCCGGCAAGCTCACCTCAGAACTCCGCGCTGCCTGGCGCACGCGGGTAGGGGATCGCGTCGCGGATGTTGCTCAACCCGCACACGTACACCACCAGCCGCTCGAAGCCCAGGCCGAAGCCGGCATGCGGCACCGAGCCGTAGCGACGGAAATCGCGATACCAGCTGTAGTGCTCCTTATCCAGGCCGAACTGCGCCATGCGCGCGTCCAGCACGTCCAGGCGTTCTTCACGCTGGCTGCCGCCGATGATTTCGCCGATGCCCGGCGCCAGCACGTCCATCGCCGCAACGGTCTTGCCGTCATCGTTCAAGCGCATGTAGAACGCCTTGATGTGCTCGGGGTAATTGGTCACCACCACCGGGCGGCCAATGTGTTCTTCGGTGAGCCAGCGCTCGTGCTCGGTCTGCAGGTCCAGGCCCCATTCCACCGGGAAATCGAACTTCTTGCCGGAGTTCTGCAGCAGCTTTACCGCCTCGGTGTAGTCGATCTGCTCGAACGGTGCATTGATGAACGCTTCGAGCTTGGTGATTGCGTTCTTGTCCACGCGCTCGGCCAGGAACGCCAGGTCGTCGCCACGCTCATCGAGCACCGCGCGGAACAGGTATTTGAGGAACTGCTCAGCCAGGCGTGCGTCTTCGGCAAGATCGGCAAAGGCGATCTCCGGCTCGATCATCCAGAACTCGGCCAGATGGCGCGTGGTGTGGCTGTTCTCGGCACGGAAGGTCGGGCCGAAGGTGTAGACCTTGCTCAGCGCCAGGCAGTACGCCTCCACGTTGAGCTGGCCGGACACGGTCAGAAAGGTTTCCTTGCCGAAGAAATCGCGGCTGAAATCCACATTGCCGCTGGCATCGCGTGGCAGGTTGACCATATCCAGCGTGGAGACGCGGAACATCTGCCCGGCACCTTCGGCATCGGAGGTGGTAATGATCGGCGTGCTGATCCAGTTGAAGCCGTTCTGATGGAAGAAGCGGTGCACCGCCTGCGCCAGGCAGTTGCGGATGCGGGTCACCGCACCGAACAGGTTGGTGCGCGGGCGCAGATGCGCCACTTCACGCAGGAATTCCGGCGTCATCGGCTTGGGCTGGATCGGGTACGTCAACGGGTCTTCGACCCAACCGACGATCTCCACGCCGCTAGCCTGGATCTCGAACGACTGACCCTTGCCCTGCGATTTCACCAGTACGCCCTTGGCGATCAGCGAGCAGCCGCTGGTCAGCCGCTTGATCTCGTCGAAATTAGGTAGGGTGTCGTTGGCCACCACCTGGATCGGAGCGAAGCACGAGCCGTCGGTCACGTTGATGAAGGCCAGTCCGGCAGATCCGCGCAAGGTGCGCACCCACCCCCGTACCGTGACTTCGCCGCCTTCCGGGAGCTTTCCCGCAAGCGCATGTTCAACGCTGACCACCGTCATGACTGTTCCTCGCCGTAGCGACCTTGAATGGCCTGCGAGTTTACTGGCTGCGGCCGCGCCGGCGCGAGCATCTGAACCGCGTGCCGACGGCGGCGCTTGTCGCAGGCGCAGGCTGCCCCCATCTGTTGCGGACGCCGCCACTCAGCGTTCTGCCCGGTTGTTGCGGCCTCGCTATACTTGCCACCACTGTTTCGGAGTGCCCTCATGGCCGTCAGCCTCACCCCCGCCGCGCTGGAGCGCGTGCAGCGTTTCGTGCAGCAGACCCCGGGTGCGTTGGGTCTGCGCTTTGGCGTGACCAAGACCGGTTGTTCCGGATGGGGCCACGTCACCGACCTGGCACGCGAGTCGCGCGACGACGACGCGGTCTTCGAGCAGGGCGGGGTACGCATCTTCGTCGACCCCGCCAGCCTGCCGCTGGTGGATGGCACCTGCATCGACTTCGGCAAGCACGGCCTGAGCGAGACCTTCACCTTCAGCAATCCCAACGCCACGGCCGAATGCGGCTGCGGGGAGAGCTTCACCACCGCGGACGAGCATCGCTGAGCGCGACCTGAGCCAAGCGGCGCTGGAGTGTTTCCTTCTCCCACCGGGAGAGGCTGCCCCAAAAGGGTCGGATGAGGGGACGGGCGAAGCTTCGCGTGGTTGAACGACACGAGTGGCTTTGCCCCGTATCCTCACCCCAACCCCCGCTCTGCGCCCCAGCCCGCGCTTGCAGCGCGGGCGCTCCAAGCCACGCGCGCCAGTGGCGCGCAGACCGCGCCTTGGAGCCCCGGCAGGAGAGGGGCTTTGAAAGTAACCTTGCCCGGTCTGTTGCGGCTAAGCATCTGATCTGCCATACTTTCCTGCTTCCTGCCCGATTCCGGGCGGAACCCCTTGCTCCACCGGCCGCTTGCGCGGACCACCGGGGAGCTGTCCGGCCCACGTGGCCACATCCGAAAGGTAAAACAACATGAGTCGTCATTACGAAGTCGTGTTCCTGGTCCATCCGGACCAGAGCGAGCAGGTCCCGGCCATGATCGAGCGCTACAAGTCGCTGATCGAGGGCGGTAACGGCACCATCCACCGCCTGGAAGACTGGGGCCGTCGTCAGCTGGCCTACCCGATCCAGAACCTGGTGAAGGCGCACTACGTGCTGCTCAACATCGAAGTCGACCAGGCCGTGCTGAGCGAGCTGGTGGAAAGCTTCCGCTTCAACGATGCGGTGCTGCGTCACCTGGTCGTCAAGCGCGATGGCGCCGACACCGAGCAGTCGCTGATCATGAAGAGCAAGGACGAGAAGGGCGACAAGCCCGAGCGTAGCGAGCGTCGTCGTCGTGACGACGAAGAGGGCGAAGCGCCCGCCGCCAACGATAACGACGGCGACAACGCCGAAGCCGCTTAAGGAGCGCTGTCATGTCCAAGTTCTTCCGTCGTCGCAAGTTCTGCAAGTTCACCGCCGAGGGCGTCAAAGAGATCGACTACAAGGATCTCAACACCCTGCGTCAGTACCTCACCGAGAACGGCAAGATCGTGCCGAGCCGCGTGACCGGTACCAAGTCCAAGTACCAGCGCCAGCTGGCCACGGCCGTCAAGCGCGCACGTTTCCTCGCGCTGATCCCGTACACGGACAACCACGACGTTTAATCCGAGTCCCTCGGAAGAGCCCGCACATCCGTGTGCGGGTAATTAAAAATATAGAGGCCGGTCATTCGAGATGCGGTGTTAATCGTGCTTTTACGATTCCCGACTCCCGATTCCCGAATCCCGTCTTTTCGGACAGCACCCGTTGCGCCCTCCACATGCCGGCGCTAACGAATAACGGAGTAACACCATGGATCTGATTCTTCTGCAGAAAGTGACCAACCTGGGCAACCTGGGCGACAAGGTCAGCGTCAAGCCGGGTTACGGCCGCAACTTCCTCGTGCCGCAGGGCAAGGCCGTGCCGGCTACCGCTGCCAACGTTGAAGCGTTCGAAACCAAGCGCGCCGAGTACGAAGCCAAGGCCAACAGCATCCTGGCCGAGGCACAGAGCCGCGCCACCAAGTTCGAGGGCGCCAGCGTCACCATCGGTGCGCATGCATCGACCGAAGGCAAGCTGTACGGCTCGGTTGGCCCGCGCGACATCGCCGAGGCGTTCACCGCCGCCGGCCTGCCGCTGGAAAAGAGCGAAGTGATCCTGGGCGAAGGCGCATTCCGCAATGTTGGCGAATACGACGTTGTGCTGCACCTGCACGCAGATGTGGAAACCACGGTCAAGGTCATCGTCGAATCCGACGCCTGATCCAGGCCACATGTGTCACCCGAAGGGCGCCTTGTTAGGCGCCCTTCGTTTTTGGGGTGCCGCCGCCAGTGCGGGCATGCCCGTTATACTCATGCCCCATTGCCGGTTCCACGGCCCGCGGATCTTATGGATCAAGGGCTTGGGCGCTGGCTTCACAGGAAAAGTACCTGCCGGCCTCGTCCGCGCGGTGCCCGGAATCTCCAGCCCCCATGCGCCTGTCCACGATCAAGCTGTCCGGTTTCAAGTCGTTCGTCGACCCGACCACGTTGCACCTGCCCACCAACATGACCGGCATCGTCGGCCCCAATGGTTGCGGCAAGTCCAACATCATCGACGCGGTGCGCTGGGTGATGGGCGAAAGCTCGGCCAGCCGCCTGCGTGGCGATTCGCTGACCGACGTGATCTTTTCCGGCTCTTCGGCACGCAAGCCGGTATCGCAGGCGACGGTGGAGCTGATCTTCGACAACTCCGACCACACCATCAGTGGCGAGTTCGCCTCGTTCAACGAGATCTCGGTCAAGCGCCTGGTCAGCCGCGACGGCAATAGCGCCTACTACCTCAATGGTACCAAGTGCCGGCGCCGCGACATCACCGATCTGTTCCTGGGCACCGGCCTTGGGCCGCGCAGCTACTCGATCATCGAGCAGGGCATGATCAGCCAGATCATCGAAGCGCGCCCGGAAGACCTGCGCGTCTATCTGGAAGAAGCCGCCGGCATTTCCAAGTACAAGGAGCGCCGCAAGGAAACCGAGACGCGTATTCGGCATACGCGCGAAAACCTCGACCGTCTGAGCGACCTGCGCGAAGAAATCACCAAGCAGTTGGCGCATCTGCAGCGCCAGGCGCGGCAGGCCGAGCAGTACCAGGCACTGCAGGAAGAGCGCCGGATCAAGGACGCCGAGTGGAAGGCGCTGGAATACCGCGGTCTGGATGGTCGGTTGCAGGGCCTGCGCGAGAAGTTGAATCAGGAAGAGACACGCCTGCAGCAATTGATTGCCGAGCAACGCGATGCCGAAGCACGCATCGAGACCGGCCGCGTGCGCCGCGAAGAAGCCGCCGAAGCGGTGGCCAAGGCACAAGCCGACGTCTACCAGGTCGGTGGCGCGTTGGCGCGTATCGAGCAGCAGATCCAGCACCAACGCGAACTCTCGCATCGCTTGCACAAGGCGCGCGATGAGGCGCAGAGCCAGCTGCAGGAATTGACCCAGCACATCAGCGGCGACTCGGCCAAATTGAGCGTGCTGCGCGAAGCGGTCGCCGCTGCCGAACCGCAACTGGAGCAACTGCGCGAAGACCACGAATTCCGCCAGGAGTCGCTACGCGAAGCCGAAGCGCGGCTGGCCGACTGGCAGCAGCGCTGGGAAACCCATAACCGCGACACCGGCGAAGCCTCGCGTGCCGGTGAAGTGGAGCGCACGCGCGTCGATTATCTGGACCGCCAGGCACTGGAAGCCGACCGCCGCCGCGAAGCACTGGTCAACGAGCGTGCCGGGCTGGACCTGGACGCATTGGCCGAGGCGTTCGAGCAGATCGAACTGCGCCATGAAACCCAGAAGACCTCGCTGGACGGCCTGACCGAGCAGGTCGAGGCGCGCAAGCACGCGCTCGCTGGGCTGCAGGAACAGCAACGCGCCAGCCAAGGCGAGCTGGCCGAAGTGCGCAAACAGGCGCAGGCTGCGCGTGGCCGGCTGTCGTCGCTGGAAACCTTGCAACAGGCCGCGCTTGGCCAGGAGCAGGGCGCCGCAGTGGCGTGGCTGAAGTCGCGCGGACTGGATTCGGCCGCGCGCGTGGGCGAGCGCATCAGCGTCGAGAGTGGCTGGGAAAACGCGGTCGAAGGCGCCTTGGGGCAGTTGATCGAAGGCGTGCTGGTGGAGGCGCCGGAGCAACTGGTCGACGCGCTGGGCGAGTTGGGCGATGGCCGCATCGCGCTGGTGTCCAGTGCCACTGACAATGCGAGCTTCGCGCCGACCTCGCTGGCCGCCAAGGTGCAGGGGCCGATCGCGATCCGTCGCCTGCTTGCGCGTCTGCACACCGCCGAGGATCTGGACGCTGCGCGCACGCTGCAACGCAGCCTGCCCGAAGGCGATTCGGTGATCACCCGCACTGGCGAGCGGCTGGGCGAGGGTTGGGTGCGCGTCTCGCGCTCGGGCGCGGCCAAGCAGGGCGCGTTGCTGCGTGAGCGCGAGATTCAAGAACTGCGTACGCAGATCGAAACCTTGCAGGAGCGCGAAGCCGAGCTTGAACATCAGCTCTCCAGCTTTCGCGAACAATCGCTGGCGGCAGAGCAGCAGCGCGAAGACGCGCAGCGCCAGCTGTACATGGCGCACCGCAGCGTTTCCGAACTGGCCGGGCAATTGCAGAGTCAGCAGGGCAAGGTCGACGCGGCGCGCACGCGCATCGAGCGCATCGAAACCGAATTGGCGCAACTGCTGGAAACGCTGGACACCAGCCGCGAGCAGGCCCGCGAGGCGCGCGCAAAACTCGAAGACGCAGTCACCCTGATGGGCGATCTGCAGGGCACGCGCGAAGCGCTGGAAAGCGAGCGCCGTCAACTCACCGATGCACGCGATCAGGCGCGCGATGCCGCGCGCGGCGTGCGCGATGCGATGCATGCATTGGCGCTGACGCTGGAGTCGCAACGCACCCAGATCGCATCGCTGAGCCAGACCCTGGAACGCATGGACAGCCAGCGCGGGCAGCTCGATACGCGCCTGGAAGATCTGGTCGCCCAGCTGAGCGAAGGCGATTCGCCGGTGGAAACACTGGAACACGAACATCAGGCCGCGTTGAGCGAACGCGTGCGCACAGAGCGCGCGCTAGGCGAAGCGCGCACCCTGCTCGACAGCATCGACAGCGAGCTGCGCAGCTTCGAACAGACCCGCCAACAACGCGACGAACAAGCGCTGGCGCAGCGCGAGCGCATTTCGCAACGCAAGCTCGATCAACAGGCGCTGGTGCTCAATGCCGAGCAACTGGAAGCGGCGGTGGTCAAGGCGGGCTTCGTGCTGGAAGACGTGGTCAACGGGTTGTCCGAGGCGGCCAACGTGGCCGAATGGGAAGCGGCCGTTGGCCAGATCGACGCGCGCATGCGTCGCCTGGAGCCGGTGAACCTGGCCGCCATCCAGGAGTACGGCGAGGCCGCGCAACGCTCCGAATACCTGGACGCGCAGAACCTGGATCTCAACACCGCGCTGGAAACGCTGGAAGAAGCCATTCGCAAGATCGATCGCGAGACCCGCGGCCGCTTCAAGGACACCTTCGACCGCGTCAACTCCGGCGTGCAGGCGCTGTACCCGCGCCTGTTCGGCGGCGGCCATGCGTATCTGGAACTCACCGGCGAAGACCTGCTCGACACCGGCGTCACCATCATGGCGCGCCCGCCGGGCAAGCGCGTGTCGAGCATTTCGCTGCTTTCCGGCGGCGAGAAGGCAATGACTGCGGTGGCGCTGGTGTTTGCGATCTTCCAGCTCAACCCGGCGCCGTTCTGCCTGCTCGACGAAGTGGACGCGCCGCTGGACGAAGCCAATGTCGGCCGTCTTGCCAACATGGTGCGCGAGATGAGCGAAAAGGTGCAGTTCCTGTTCGTCAGCCACAACAAGGCCACGATGGAAGCCGCGCGCCAGCTCTCCGGCGTGACCATGCGCGAGCCGGGCGTCAGCCGTCTGGTCAGCGTGGACCTGGAAGAGGCCGCACGTTTGGCGGGTGCGGCATGACGTGCCATGCTTGTTGGAATAACGACACCTGTCACTCTTATGCGGAGGCACGCTGAATGTCCGACATGGCCATGATCCGGATCGGGATCCTGATCGCTGGACTGCTGCTGGTCGCGGCCATCTTCCTATTTGGTCGCCCGAAGAAATCGCCGCAAGGGCGCCGGGTCGACAAGGACGAAGGCCAGCCGCGCGAACGGCGCGAGCCGGTGATTTCCAGCGAGTTTGGTGTGGAGGGTGACGCTGCAGAACGCGCAGAAGGCGTCGAGCAGAGCGAGCTCAACCTGGAAGGGCAGGATGCTTCCGGCGGCAACGAGGTCGGCAAGCGCCCGAACCAGGATTTCGACAAGATCGTGTCGTTGTTCGTGGCCGCCAAGGCGGGCCAGGTGTTGCGCGGCGAAGATGTGGTGGTGGCCGCAGAGAAGACCGGGCTGGTGTTCGGCCACATGAACGTGTTCCACCGCTTGGTGGAAGGCCACCCGGAGCGCGGGCCGATCTTCAGCATGGCCAGCATCCTCAAGCCCGGCAGTTTCGACATGGCCAACATCCGCGAGATGCAGACGCCGGCGATTGCGTTCTTCCTCACGCTGCCGGCACCGATGACTGCGCTCGACGCCTGGGAAAAAATGCTGCCCACCGTGCAGCGCATGGCCGAGCTGCTGGATGGCGTGGTGTTGGACGACAGCCGCAATGCGTTGGGCCGCCAGCGTGTTGCGCATATCCGCGACGAACTGCGCGCCTACGATCGCCAGCACCAGGCACCGCCGCTGACCAAGTCGCCGCGCTGGTGAGTTGACATGTTGAGCCTGCAGGGCGTGTTGGCGGTGGCATTGCTGCTGGTGCTGTGGGCGATCTTGGCGATGCCGTTGTTGTGGATCTTCACCAGGATCGCCGCGCGCCTGCGCAAAAGGCCGCGACATTCGCCCTGGGTGGTCGTGGGCTTTGCTGCCGCGATCACGTTGCTGGTCGCGCCGGTGCCGACGCCTTTCGTCAGCGTGTTCATGCCGCACGCCATCGCGCTGCTGGATCGCCGCTATTACCTGCACATCCTGCAAGGCCCGCCGCTACTGCACGAGCTGCTGTTGTGGAACGCCGGCTCGATGGCGCTGACCTTCGTCATCAGCTATCTGTGGATCCGCCGCACGCTGCGCGCACCGGAGCCTGATGGGTTGGATCGCTAGGAACTTTAAGCCCCTCTCCTGCGGGAGAGGGGGTGAGGGTACGGGGCGAAGCCCTCGTGCAGCCGGACAACGCCAGGCGTCGCTCGCACCCTCATCCACCCCTTCGGGGCACCTTCTCCCCCATGAAGGAGGACAATGTCCCGAGTGGAGAAGGATCTACCATTCAGTGCTGAGTGCTCAACGCTTGGCTTTCCCGAATGCCTCGCGGAAGCGCAGCATTTCCGCTTCGGTCCCCACGCTGACGCGCACGCGCTTGGGCCAGATCGGCCAGCTGCGGCCGACGATGACGCCCTGCTTTTGCATCGAATCGGCGAACACGCTCGCATCGCGCTTGACGTCCAGCAGGAAGCAGTTGGCTTGCGAGGGCAGGCAGGTGTAGCCCTTGCCCTTGAGCCAGGCGATGGTCTCCTCGCGCACCCGGGCGTTCTCGGCGCGGCGGGTCTGCACCAGCAGCGGGTCGCGCAGGCTGGCGATACCGGCGGCCATTGCCGGAACCGACACCGGGTTGCTGCCGAAAGCGGCAAGTTTGGTCTGCAGGCCGGGCGGGGCAAGGGCGGCGCCCAGGCGCAGGCCGGCCATGCCGTAGAGCTTGGAGAAGCTGCGCAGCACGATCAGATCCTGGCGCTGACGCACCAGATCGGCCACCGAGGGCTCGTTGCTGTAGTGGATGTACGCCTCGTCGACCACCAGCACGGCGCTGGCCGGTTTGTTGGCCAGCAACCATTCGATGTCGGCGCGCGGGGTGATGGCGCCGGTGGCGTTGCCGGGGTTGCACAGGTACAGCATGCCGGCAGTCGGGTCGGCCTTGGCCATCGCCTTGACGTCATGCGCGCCATCGGCACGCAGCGGCACCTTGCGTACGGCCACGCCGCGGGCGGTGGCGCTTTCGATCAACGGGTCGAAGCTCGGGTCGGCCACCACCAGCCCTGCACGCGCGGACGTGAACAGGCTGCCGGCACGGTTCAGCGCGTCCCGCGAGCCGGGGAATAACGACAGATGATCGTTGGGCAGCTGCAGCTCGCCGGTCATCAGGTTACGCAGATCCTGCTCCATCTCGAGCAGGTAGCGGCCCGAGCGTGCCAGCGAACGGGTGGCAGCGTCCAAGGCGGCCGGGGCAGGCCCGAGCGGATGCTCGTTGAGGTTGAGGTAGACCGTGCCGGCCGCCGCGGCCACGCCCGGCGTTGCCGGCGCCGCGGCGCGCTTGCGGGCCGCTTCGGCTGCGGGTGCCAGCCCCAGTGCGGAAACCGCCACGCCGGTGGTAGCGAGGCTGAGAAACGAACGGCGCGAGACGGGCAACGACACGGCGAACTCCATAGGCGGCGGGCAAAGAGGGCGCCACGCTAGCGGGTTTGTGTCTGTCTGCCTATCGGGGAATTGCCATAAAACTGTTTGACGCATGCTTGCAGGCGTTGGACGGCAGAGACAGGTGGCGTGACGGTGGCTGGCTGTAATGGCCGTGCTCCTGCCGGGCCCGCTGTCCAGCCCGGATGCGAATGGGTGCTGGCGCGCCCGGTGCGCATCGACGCAAACGACTTCATCCATCGCTCAAGCATCGCTCAGTCATCGCGAACGGCACCCGCACCGCTGACCTTGGCATCGGCATGGCCCGTTAGAATAGGCGGCCCAGAGCCAGCCCTGCGATCGTATGACTGCCAGCCCGGATCCCGCTCAGCGCATCGATGCCCTGCGCCGTCGCATCGAAGACGCCAACTACCGGTATCACGTGCTCGACGAGCCGCAGATGGCCGACGCCGATTACGACAAGTTGATGCGCGAGCTGGAGGCCTTGGAGCGCGCGCACCCGGAATTGGCCAGTGCCGATTCGCCAACCCAGCGCGTCGGTCATCTGGCCGCCTCGCGATTTGCCGAAGTGCGGCATGCCTTGCCGATGCTGTCGTTGGGCAATGCCTTCAGCGATGAGGAAGTGACCGAGTTCGTGCGGCGCATCAGCGAGCGGCTGGAGGTCAAGCAACCGCTGTTTTCGGCCGAACCCAAGCTCGATGGCCTGGCGATCAGCCTGCGCTACGAGAATGGCGAGTTCGTGCAGGGCGCCACGCGCGGCGATGGCGCCACCGGCGAGGATGTCAGCGCCAACCTGCGCACCGTCAAGGCGATTCCATTGCGGCTGCGCGGCGAGGGCTGGCCGCAGGTGCTGGAAGTGCGCGGCGAGGTCTACATGCCGCGCGCCGCGTTCGAAGCCTACAACGCACAGATGCGTGCGCAGGGCGGCAAGGTGCTGGCCAACCCGCGCAATGGCGCGGCCGGCTCGCTGCGCCAGCTGGATGCGCGCATCACCGCGCAGCGCCCGCTGAGCTTCTTTGCCTACGGCGTCGGCGAAGTGAGCGAAGGCGCATTGCCGCAGACCCATTCGGCGATCCTGGCGCAGTTGCGTGCGTGGGGCTTTCCGGTCAGCGCGCTGGTCGAGGTGGTGCAGGGCAGCGATGGTCTGCTGGCGTATTACCAGCGCATCGGTGCCGCACGCGATGGGCTGGCCTTCGATATCGATGGCGTGGTGTACAAGCTCGACGATCTGGCCGGGCAACGCGAAATGGGCTTCGTCTCGCGCGCGCCGCGTTGGGCGATTGCGCACAAGTTCCCCGCACAGGAGCAGTCCACCACGGTGGAGGCGATCGAGATCCAGATCGGCCGCACCGGTGCGGCCACGCCGGTGGCGCGCTTGAAGCCGGTGCATGTGGCTGGGGTGATCGTCACCAATGCCACGCTGCACAATGCCCACCAGATCGCGCGGCTGGATGTGCGCGTGGGCGACACGGTGATCGTGCGCCGCGCCGGGGATGTCATTCCTGAAGTGGCCGCTGTGGTGGCCGACCAGCGCCCGCCCGGTACCCAGGCCTGGCAGATGCCGACGCAATGCCCGGTGTGCGGTTCGCAGATCGTGCGCGAAGAAGGTCAGGCGGTCTGGCGCTGTTCCGGCGAGTTGACCTGCCCGGCGCAGCGCAAGGAGGCGTTCCGGCATTTTGTCTCGCGGCGCGCGATGGATGTGGACGGCCTGGGCGAAAAATTCATCGAAGTGCTGGTCGACAGTGGCCTGGTGAAAGGCGTGGCCGACCTGTATCTGCTAAGCGTGGATCAGCTGCTGCAATTGCGCCTGATCAGCACGGCCGAGAGCCCGCACGCGTTCTTGCGCGAGGCGCGCGAGCATCTGGCCAGCGGCGCATATGCGCAGCTGGAAACCAGCGTGGTCGGCATCGGCGTGGACCTGGCCGGCGAGCGCGACGTGCCGCAGACCTGGCAGGCCGATCTGCTGCGCGCAGGCTTGCCGCGCTTCGACTGGAACCGTAAGAAGATCGCCACCAAGTGGGCGGAGAATCTGATCGAGGCGATCGAAACATCGCGCGACACCACGCTGGAGCGTTTCCTGTTTGCGCTGGGTATCGAGCATGTGGGCGAAAGCACGGCCAAGGCGTTGTCGGCCTGGTTCGGCGATCTGGAATTGATCCGGCATCTGCCGTGGCCGCTGTTCAAGCGCGTGCCGGACATCGGCGGCGAAGTGGCGCGTTCGCTTGGGCACTTCTTCGATCAGGCCGGCAATCAGCAGGCCATCGATGACCTGCTGCAGCGTGGCGTGCGCATCGGCGATACGCATCCACCTTCGCCCAAGCTGCGCGAGGCGCTGAGTTTTGCCAGCGTGCTGGAAGACATGGACATTCCCAAGGTGACGCCGGTGCGCGCGCAGCAGCTTGCCGCGGCGGTGGATTCGTTCGCTGCGTTGCGCACAGCCGGTGCCGATGCCTTGCAGCAAGCTGGCGTTCCGGCACCCGTGGTGGCCGCGTTGCTGCAATGGCTGGATCGCCCCGAAAACACTGCGCTCGCGAATGCGGCGCAGCAGGCGATGGAAACCGTGCTGGCGCGTCTGCCCCAAGCCGATGCGCTGCACGCCGGCCCGCTCGATGGCCAGACCGTGGTCATCACCGGGACCCTGGCTGCGCTGACGCGCGATGCGGCCAAGCAGCGGCTCGAAGCATTGGGCGCCAAGGTCGCCGGTAGCGTCTCCAAGAAGACGGCATTTCTGGTGGCCGGCGAAGAAGCCGGTTCCAAGCTCGACAAGGCGCAGTCGCTGGGCGTGGAGATCTGGGACGAAGCGCGTCTGCTGGCCTTCCTGGGCGACCACGGCCAACAGCCATGAGCACGGCGCAGTTGGATCTGGCCGCGCTGCAGTTGCGGGCGCGGCTCAACGCCACGATCCGCGACTTCTTCGCCGAACGCGGCGTGCTGGAAGTGGAAACGCCGGTGCTTTCGGAGGCCGGCAATACAGAACCGAATATCGAAAGTTTCAGTACGCGCTTCACCGGTCATGTCGATGCTGGCGCGCCGCTGCGCTGGTTGCGTACCTCGCCGGAGTATCCGCTCAAACGCCTGCTTGCCGCCGGCCTGGGCGATTGCTACGAGCTGGGACGGGTGTTTCGCAACGGCGAAGCCGGTGGCCGTCACAATCCCGAGTTCAGCATGCTCGAATGGTATCGGGTGGGCTGGAACGATCGCAGTCTGGCGCAGGAGACCATCGAATTGGTGCGTCGCGCGCTGGCGCTGGTCGGGCGCCAGGCGAGGGTGCAGGTGCTGACGTATCGCGCGCTCTTTGTGCAGGCGCTGGGCATCGACCCATTGTGCGACCCGATCGAAATGCTACGCGCTGCCTTGCATGACGTGGCGATCGATCCTGTGGGTCTGACCCGCGACGATTGGCTGGACCTGCTGATGACCCATCGCATCCAGCCGGGCTTTGCCGCCGACACCCTGACGGTAGTGCACGATTGGCCGGCCAGTCAGTGTGCGTTGGCGCGGATCCGCCACGACGATCCGCCGGTCGCCGAGCGCTTCGAGCTGTATCTGGGCAGTTTCGAGGTGGCCAATGGCTATCACGAACTGAACGATGCGCAGGAGCAGCGTGCGCGCTTCGTGCGCGACAACGCCGTGCGTGCGGCACGTGGATTGCCGCAGCTGCCGTTGGACGAGCGCCTGCTGGCGGTGTTGTCGCAGTTGCCTAACTGCGCCGGTGTGGCGGTGGGCGTGGATCGCCTGTTGATGGCCTTGCGCGGCACCACGCAGATTGCCGACGTGCTGGCGTTCGACTTCGCCCGCGCCTGAGTCATCTGGCTGTCATTGGCGCCGTATTGCTATCTTCACATCGATGATGCTCTCATCTTCACGTCCACGGGGGCGCGACGAAGATCGTTCGGGGTGAGGATTGTCGGCATGAAGTGGCTGGTCAGCTTATGCGGTTTGTGGTGCTTGCCGCTGCTGCTGCTCGCCGATGCGCGCGCGTCCGACCGCGCAGCCGGCGTGGTGCGCTGCGAGTCCAAGGACCTGGCGCGCGTGCACTGCGCGATGGACACCGCCCAAGGCGTGCAACTGGTGCGCCAGCTCTCCGAAACCAGCTGCATCCGCGGTAGCGAATGGGATGTCGAACGCGACGGCGTGTGGGTCGAACAAGGCTGCCGCGCCGAATTCGCAGCGACCCGTGCGAAGACCGCAACCGTGATGCGCCGCGTGGTGCGCTGCGATTCCAACGGCGGCACGGTGGCCTGCCCGGTGGTGCTGCGGGGCGCGCCGGTGCGGCTGCTGCGGCAACGCTCGATGTGGCCATGCAAGGAAGGGCGCACCTGGGGCGTTCGCCGCAACGAAATCTGGGTCTCGCGTGGATGCGACGGCGAATTCGAAGTGGGCGCAGAAGATGGCTCCGGCTTCGTCGCGGTGCCGCGCATGGTTACCTGCGAATCGAAGAAAAGCGCGCGGCGCACCTGCGGGGTGTCGGTGGAACGTGCGGTGCGCCTGGGCCGGCAGATGTCCAAAACGCCCTGCGTGGAAGGCCAGACCTGGGGCTGGAGCCGCGACGGGGTGTGGGTGAACGACGGCTGCCGCGCCGAGTTCATCGTCGACTGAGAGCGGCCAACACGACATCGCGCGCAGTCGTCATGCGGGTCGGGACGACGCGCCGTCAGCGCAGGTGTACGAGTGGTACCTGCCGATTCCGGGCACCGGCCGCGGCCGCCTGCCGGCTGCGCAGTGGGTTTGTTCGCCGCGCCAAGGCCGCGCGGTCGTGCAACGGCGCAGGCGCTGCGCGCGCCTTACAATGGGCGCATGAACGACAGCGCCCATATCGATTACGCCCGCTACGACCACATCCGGCCACTGCTGTGGACCGGCGATGCCCTTGAGTTGCTCGACCAACGCAAGCTGCCCTTCGAGGTGGCGCATGTGCGTTGCGACAGCAGCGACGCGGTGGCCGAGGCGATCCATTCCCTGGCCGTGCGCGGTGCGCCGGCGATCGGCATCGCGGCAGGTTGGGGCGTGGTGCTGGCCGCGCGCGACATCGCTGCCGACGACGGCAGCGCTGCGCTGCAGAAGCTGGAGCCGGCGCTGCTGCGGCTCAACGCGGCGCGTCCGACTGCCGTCAACCTGGCCTGGGCGCTGATGCGCATGCGCCGCGTACTGGGCGCGGCCGGCGCCGACTGGCGCGAGGTGATCGCGCGCGAGGCGCAGGCCATCGCCGATGAAGACCTGGCCGCCAACCGCCACATGGGCGCGCTTGGCGCCGCGTTGATCGCACCTGGCAGCGGCGTGCTCACCCATTGCAACACCGGCTCGCTGGCCACCGCCGGCTTTGGCACCGCACTGGGCGTGATCCGCGCCGGCATGGCGCAACAGCGCATTGCCAAGGTGTTCGCCGGAGAGACCCGGCCGTGGCTGCAGGGCGCACGCCTGACCGTGTGGGAGCTGCAGCAGGACGGTATCGACGCCACCCTGATCGCCGATTCGGCGGCCTCGCATCTGATGAAATCCGGACTGGTGCAGTGGGTGATCGTCGGCGCCGATCGCATCTGCGCCAATGGTGATACCGCCAACAAGATCGGCACCTACCAGCTGGCCATCGCCGCCCGCCACCACGGGGTCAAATTCATGGTGGTGGCGCCGTCGTCCACGGTGGATATGGCAACGGCCAGCGGGGACCAGATTGAGATCGAGCAACGCGATCCCGGCGAGTTGTTCGGCGTGGGCGGGGTCAGGACGGTGGCCGATGGCATCCATGCCTGGAACCCGGTTTTCGACGTCACTCCGGGCGATCTGATCGACGCAATCGTCACCGAACGCGGCGTGATCGCACAGCCGGACCTGGCGCGGATGCAGGCCGCCTTCGGCGCCTGAGCCCGGGGCCGGCCGCCCGGCTTCCAACGCCGCCCAAACTCCCTGCAAGTGCTTGTTTCTGGCTGGTAAAGCGGAGGCGTCGGGATGCCCTGCCGTGGTACAATCCGGCGCTTGAATCGATCGGCGGGAGCGTGGGGTCGGCAGCCTGATGCAAGGGCGCTCCCGACGCGGCTTTCCGGCTCGCCCGCCACCTCACATACGGAACCCGAATGGCAGAAACCGCCAAGGAAATCATCCAGGTCAACCTGGAAGACGAGATGCGCAAGAGCTACCTCGATTACGCGATGAGCGTGATCGTGGGCCGCGCACTCCCCGATGCCCGTGATGGCCTCAAGCCTGTGCACCGGCGCGTGCTGTACGCGATGCACGAGCTGGGCGCACACAGCAACAAGGCCTACTTCAAGTCGGCGCGTATCGTCGGCGACGTCATCGGTAAATACCATCCGCACGGCGACCAGTCGGTGTACGACACGCTGGTGCGCATGGCGCAGCCGTTCTCGCTGCGCTACATGATGGTCGACGGTCAGGGTAACTTCGGTTCGGTCGACGGCGACTCCGCTGCGGCAATGCGTTACACCGAGTCGCGCATGTCGCGGCTGGCGCATGAGCTGATGGCCGACATCGACAAGGAAACCGTCGATTTCCAGCCCAATTACGACGAAAAGGAACAGGAACCGACGGTCATGCCGACCCGGTTCCCGAGCCTGCTGGTCAATGGCTCGGCCGGTATCGCGGTGGGCATGGCCACCAATATCCCGCCGCATAACCTGACCGAGGCGATCAACGCCTGCATCGCGCTGATCGACACACCCGAGCTGGACGTCGAAGGCCTGATGGAATACATCCCCGGCCCGGATTTCCCCACCGCCGGCATCATCAACGGCACTGCCGGCATCGCGGCCGGCTACCGCACCGGCCGTGGCCGTGTGCGCATCCGCGCCAAGGCCGATGTGGAAGTGGCCGACAACGGTCGCGAGGCGATCGTCGTCACCGAGATCCCGTACCAGGTCAACAAGGCGCGGCTGATCGAGAAGATCGCCGAGCTGGTCAAGGAAAAGAAGCTCGAAGGCATCAGCGAGTTGCGCGATGAGTCCGACAAGGACGGCATGCGCATCTACATCGAAGTCAAGCGCGGCGAATCTGCCGAGGTTGTGCTCAACAACCTGTACCAGCAGACCCAGATGGAGGCGGTGTTCGGCATCAACATGGTGGCGCTGATCGACGGCCGCCCGCAGTTGATGAACCTCAAGCAGATGCTGGAGGCGTTCATCCGCCACCGCCGCGAGGTGGTCACCCGCCGCACCATTTTCGAACTGCGCAAGGCGCGTGCGCGTGCGCACGTGCTGGAAGGCCTGACCGTCGCGTTGGCCAACATCGATGAAATGATCGAGTTGATCAAGACCTCGGCCAACCCGCAGGAAGCGCGCGAGCGCATGCTGGCCAAGACCTGGCAACCGGGCCTGGTGGGCGCGCTGCTGGGCGCCGCCGGCGCTGAAGCCTCCAAGCCGGAAGATCTGCCGCCGGGCGTGGGCCTGATCCAGGGCTTCTACCAGCTCAGCGAAGTGCAGGCCTCGCAGATCCTGGAAATGCGTCTGCATCGCCTCACCGGCCTGGAACAGGAAAAGCTGACCGACGAGTACAAGCAGTTGCTCGGCGTCATCGAAGGCCTGATCCGCATCCTGGAAAACCCGGACGTGCTGCTGCAGGTGATCCGCGACGAGCTGATCAATATCCGCGAAGAATATGGCGACGAACGCCGCACCGAAATCCGTCACAGCGAAGAAGATCTGGACATCCTGGATCTGATCGCGCCGGAGGACGTGGTGGTGACGCTGTCGCACGCCGGGTACGCCAAGCGCCAGCCGGTGAGCGCGTATCGCGCGCAGCGCCGCGGTGGCCGTGGCCGCTCTGCCGCAGCGACCAAGGAAGAAGATTTCATCGACCAGCTGTGGCTGGTCAACACGCACGACACGCTGCTGACCTTCACCAGCAGCGGCAAGGTGTTCTGGCTGCCGGTGCACCAGTTGCCGGAAGCCGGCTCCAATGCGCGTGGCAGGCCGATCATCAACTGGATTCCGCTGGAAGCCGGCGAGCGCGTGCAGGCGGTGCTGCCGGTGCGCGAATACGCCGACAACCGCTACGTGTTCTTCGCCACACGCAACGGCACGGTCAAGAAGACGCCGTTGAGCGAATTCGCCTTCCGTCTGGCGCGCGGCAAGATCGCCATCAACCTGGACGAGGGCGATGCGCTGGTCGGGGTGGCCTTGACCGATGGCGACCGCGACGTGTTGCTGTTCGCTTCCAACGGCAAGACCGTGCGCTTTGGCGAATCCACCGTGCGTTCGATGGGCCGTACCGCCACCGGCGTGCGCGGTATCCGTCTGACCAAGGGCGAGGAAGTGGTCAGCCTGATCGTGGCCGAGCGTGCTGGCGGTGTCGAAGAAGAGATCGAAGGAGAGGAGGTCGATGACGTGGTGGAAGCCACCGATGGCGGCGAGTCTGCCGTAATCGAGGTCGCCGACGACGGCAACGTGGCCTACATCCTGACGGCCACCGAGAACGGCTACGGCAAGCGCACCCCGCTGACCGAGTACCCGCGCAAGGGGCGTGGCACCCAGGGCGTGATCGGCATCCAGACCACCGAGCGCAACGGCAAGCTGGTGCGTGCAGTGCTGCTGGGCGCCACCGACGAAGTGCTGTTGATTTCCGATGGCGGCACGCTGGTGCGCACGCGTGGTTCGGAGATCTCGCGCGTTGGCCGTAATACGCAGGGCGTCACGCTGATCCGCTTGTCCAAGGGCGAAAAGTTGCAGGCGGTGGAACGCCTGGATGCGTCGCTGGATGAAGTGGATGAGGTGGTGGACGAAGCAGGCGCAAGTGTGAGCGAGGCGCCGCCAACAACTGACGCATGATCGCAGCGCCAACGCGATGCAGTTGAGCAAAAACGCCGGTGAAAACCGGCGTTTTTTTTATGCGCGAAGGTTTGGGGCGCCACGCTTTATGGCGAGTGCTGACATCTGCAACGCAGTGTCTTCATGCGTTCGCCGCAAAGATCGCGGCTCTTTCACTGGCACGGGTCGAAGGTTGTGGGTGGTGCGGCGGCGTTGCGTCGCCGCTGAGTCGAAGAGGAACAAGGGATGACGATTCTGGATCGTCCTTCCGGTCGCGGCCATTGGGCGCTGGCGACCTTGGGAGGCGTGATTGCTTTACTGGGCGCGGTGCTGCTTGCCGGTGGCGTGTGGCTGGCTGCGTTGGGCGGCTCTTGGTATTACGCACCGGCCGGTGCGGCGATGCTCGTTGCCGGCGTGCTGCTGTTTCGTGGCCGCAACGCGGGCGCCTGGTGGTTTGCCGGCGTGGTGGCGGTTTCGTTGCTCTGGACGTGGTGGGAATCAGGCAGCGATTACTGGCGCTGGGTGCCGCGTCTGGGCCTGATCGTGGGTCTGGCATTCGTGCTTGCGCTGTTGCTACCGAAACTGCATCGCCCTGTGTCGCGCACGGTATCGCGCAGCCTGGCCGGTGCGCTGGCGATGGTATTTGTGGTGGCGTTCGCATTGGCGTTCATGCCGCATGGCGTGACTGAAGCCGATGGCGCGCTGGCGCATGCGGCAGGCATGCTCGGTGGTCTGGTCAACCGCGACACCTCCGCCCCGGTCGCGGCGTCCGGCGTACAGCCGGCGAATGCACCGGCCGACGACGATTGGCCCGCATACGGACGCAGCCAGGCCGGCCAACGCTATTCGCCGCTGCAGCAGATCAATCGTGACAACGTCGCGCAGCTGCAGCAAGCCTGGCTTTTCCACACCGGCGATCTGCCGAACAAGCGCTGGGGTGCGGAAACCACGCCGCTGAAGGTGGGCGACAGCCTGTACCTATGTACTGCACGCAACCAGGTGATTGCGCTGGATGCCGCCAGCGGCAAGCAGCGCTGGCGCTACGATCCCAAGGTCAAGGACGAAGCGATTCCGTACACGGCGGCATGCCGTGGCGTCTCGTATTACGAAGTGCCGGCGGCTGCCACCGCTGCGGATGCTGGAGCAACCGCACAGCTGTGCCGCACGCGCGTGATCGAAGGCACGCTCGACGGGCGCTTGATTGCGCTGGACGCACGCAGCGGCACGCCGTGCCCGGATTTCGGCAGCAACGGTCAGGTCGATATCACCGTCGGTATGGGCCAGACGCCGCCGGGCTATGTGTCGATCAATTCGCCGCCGGCCATCGTGCGCGGCGTGGTGGTCACCGGGCATCAGGTGCTCGACGGGCAGAAGCGTTACGAGCCCTCCGGTGTGATCGAAGGCTTCGACGCGGTCACCGGCAAGTTGCGTTGGGCCTGGGACATGACGCATCCGGAATGGAACGGCGCACCGCCGCCGGGCCAGAGCTGGACACGCGGCACGCCCAATATGTGGACCACCGCCGCAGCCGATGAGCAGTTGGGCTATGTCTATTTGCCGATGGGCAATTCCACAGCCGATTACTGGAGCAGCTCGCGCACGCCGCAGGAAAACCGTTACGCGACCTCGCTGGTGGCGCTGGATGTCGCCACCGGCAAGCCGGCATGGAATTTCCAGACCACCCACATCGATGCATGGGACTACGACCTGGGCTCGCAGCCGAGCCTGATCGACTTCCCCAAGGACGGCGTCAACGTGCCGGCGGTGCTGTTGCCTAGCAAGCAGGGCGAGCTGTACGTCCTGGATCGACGCACCGGCAAGCCGCTGGTGGGCGTGGAAGAGCGTGCGGTGCCAGGCGGTGGCGTGGAGCCGCAGATGCGTGCCAGGACGCAGCCGTTCTCGCTGTACCACACGTTGCGCAAGCCGGATCTGACCGAACGCGACATGTGGGGCATGACCCCGATCGACCAGCTGGTTTGCCGTATCCAGTTCCGCAAGGCCAGCTATAAGGGCATCTACACGCCGCCGGAAGCGGACCGGCATTCGATCGAGTACCCCGGTTACAACGGTGGTTCGGATTGGGGCAGCGTGGCGGTAGATCCGCACCGCGGTGTGATCGTGGCCAATTACAACGACATGCCCAACTACAACCTGCTGGTGCCGCGCGCCAAGGCCGACAAGCTGGGTTCGGCACCGCGTGATGAAGTGCGTGGCGATGCGGGCGGTGCGGAAGGCGCAGGCGACCCGCAGACCGGCACGCCGTATGCAGTCAACGTCAATGCCGGCTGGCGTCTGCCGTTCACCAAATTGCTGTGCAAGGAGCCACCGTATGGCGGCATCCGCGCCATCGATCTGGCCAGCGGCAAGACGCTGTGGGACCGCCCGTTCGGCAGTGCGCGCGGCAATGGCCCGTTCGGCATCCGTTCCGGCCTGCCGATCGAAATCGGTACACCGAACAATGGTGGCGCGGTGGTGACGGCAAGCGGTTTGATCTTCATTGCCGCAGCCACCGACGACCTGATCCGCGCGATCGATCTGGCCACCGGCAAGGAGCTGTGGCATGCCAAGTTGCCGGCCGGCGGCCAGGCCAACCCGATGGTGTACGAATACGATGGACGCGAGTATCTGGTCATCATGGCCGGCGGGCACCACTTCATGGAGACCCCGGCAGGCGATGCGTTGATCGCCTACGCGTTACCGCAGAAGGCGCAATGATGTCGGAGACGAGCGGGGGCGGCTGCTAAAGACAGGCAGACGCAATGCCACGTGGTTAGTGGCTGGAATCGGAGTGTGCAATGCAGGCAGACATGCTGATGTCGCCCGCGAGTCGTCCTCCGGCAGCTACGAGGGATCGCACCATTCGTCAGTGACTCAGGACGTTGAAGCACGAAAAAGCGCACCGCAAGCGGTGCGCTTTTTTCTTGAAGCACATCTGGCAAGCGCTCAGCTATCTCGGCAAGACGACGCTATCTGCCCAGCGCTTGCCCACATGATGCATCAGGCCGCACGCTTTCCCGATTCCCGATTCCCGATTCCCGATTCCCGATTCCCGATTCCCGATTCCCGATTCCCGATTCCCGATTCCCGATTCCCGATTCCCGATTCCTGAATCACCCAACGTTCGCCGCCACCTCGTCGTCCTGCACCGCATCGCGCACGTCCTGCGCCAGCGTCGCCTTGACGATGATCGAGCGGATCGCATCAGTGGCCTCGGACAGCGGCACATCGTTGCTCAGGCGCTGGAAGGTGTCGCGGCTGTTGTAGCCGGAGCCATCCTTCAGGTAGTGCTCGTACATCGATAGCAGATCCTGGCAGGCGGTGATCAGCGCAGCGACATTGCCACGTACCAGCGCATGACCGATCTGATCGAAGCTGTGCAGACAATCGGCAAGCCAGTGCAGGTCGTAGCGCGCGGTGGCAGGCTCGGGTGCGTTGTGGCCGCGGCTGTAGGCGCTGTAGCGACGCAGGCTGCGCGCCACGCGCGCCACATGCGCGAACAGCGTGCCGATCTCGCTGGCGATATCCAGCCGCTGCACCAGCACCATGGGAATCACCTGGCCGGCAGCGGCTGCCTGCTGCTCGGAGGCGTTCTGCTCATGCTGTTCCAGCGATTGCTTGAGCACGGCATAGCTACGCTGCAGCGATTCCAGTTCCAGCGTGGTGGCCGCCGCTCGCGCCTTCAGTTGCGACAGCGCCGCCTGATAGCGGCCAAGGCTGTCCTGCGTACTGGCAAGCTCGCCGGATTCGGCACGCAGCTGGCGGCCACGCACGAATGCCAGCCCGGTCGCGATCAGCGCCCAGAGTGCGAATGCAGGCACCAGGTAGATCAGGATGCCCATGGGGATTCCTCGAAACGTTGCATATCTTGTCGGCCTGCAACGCGCAGACTTGAGGCTGATCCCCGGCGCATGCCCCGATCCGGGACATCGTGCCCAGACACGGCAACTGCATGGTGCCGGCGCACAGCATCTGATGTGGCCAATGGCAGCCGTAAGAGGCCCGACAGCGGGCCCTTGCGGGGGACCGCGGAAGGCATGAACAAGGCTGCGGGCGGGAGCGGCCCGGATGCTGCAGCGGTGCCCCCAAAGCGTGGCGCTGTTCGGCCGGGTCAGCGAAGAATGCCAGGCAAATCCAGCCCTTTTTCCTTCGCGCAATCGGTTGCAATGGCGTAACCGGCATCGGCGTGGCGCATCACCCCGGTGGCCGGGTCGTTCCAGAGCACGCGTTCGATGCGCCTGTCGGCGGCCTCGCTGCCGTCGCAGACGATGACCATGCCGGCGTGCTGCGAAAAGCCCATGCCGACGCCGCCGCCGTGATGCAGCGACACCCAGGTGGCGCCGCTGGCGGTGTTGAGCAGGGCATTGAGCAGCGGCCAGTCGGAGACCGCGTCCGAGCCGTCGGCCATCGCTTCGGTTTCGCGATTGGGCGAGGCCACGCTGCCCGAATCCAGATGGTCGCGGCCGATCACCACCGGCGCCTTCAGCTCGCCGCTGCGCACCATGGCGTTGAAGGCCAGGCCCAGCCGGTGGCGATCGCCCAGGCCCACCCAGCAGATGCGCGCGGGCAGGCCCTGGAAGGCGATCTTTTCGGCGGCCATGTCGAGCCAGCGATGCAGGTGCGCATCGTCGGGGATGAGCTCCTTGACCTTGGCGTCGGTCTTGGCGATGTCGTCCGGGTCGCCGCTGAGCGCAACCCAGCGGAACGGGCCAATGCCGCGACAGAACAGCGGGCGGATGTAGGCGGGCACGAAGCCGGGGAATTCGAATGCATTGTCGATGCCGGCTTCCAGCGCCATCTGGCGCAGGTTGTTGCCGTAATCCACGGTAGGCACGCCCAGCGCGTGGAAAGTGAGCATGGCGCGGATGTGGTTGGCCATCGAATCGCGCGCAGCGGCTTCCACTTCCTTGGGCGCGCTCACGCGCTTTGCATCCCAGTCTTCCACGCTCCAGCCCTGCGGCAGGTAGCCGTTGACCGGGTCGTGTGCAGAAGTCTGGTCGGTCAACAGATCCGGTTTGATCCCGCGCAGCAGCAGTTCGTCCAGCACGTCGGCGACATTGCCGAGCAGGCCGACCGACAGCGGTTTTTTCGCGGTGCACGACTCCTCGATCAGGCGCAGCGCCTCGTCCAGAGAGTCGGTCCACGTATCCAGATACCCGGTACGCAGGCGCATGTCGATGCTGGAGCGGCGGCACTCCACCGCCAGGCACGAGGCGCCGGCCATTACCGCCGCCAGCGGCTGCGCGCCGCCCATGCCGCCGAGACCGCCGGTAAACAGCCACTTGCCGGCCAGATTGCCGGCGTAGTGCTGGCGGCCCATTTCCACGAAGGTTTCGTAGGTGCCCTGCACGATGCCTTGCGCGCCGATGTAGATCCAGCTGCCGGCGGTCATCTGGCCGTACATGGCCAGGCCCTTTTGATCGAGTTCGTTGAAGTGGTCCCAGTTGGCCCAGCGCGGCACCAGGTTGGAGTTGGCGATCAGCACGCGCGGCGCATCGGCATGGGTGCGGAACACGCCCACCGGTTTGCCGGACTGCACCAGCAAGGTTTGGTCCTCGTCCAGCCGCGTGAGCGCAGCGACGATGGCGTCGAAGGATTCCCAGTCGCGCGCGGCGCGGCCGATACCGCCGTAGACCACCAGTTCCTGCGGGCGCTCGGCCACGTCCGGGTCCAGGTTGTTCATCAACATGCGCAGCGGCGCTTCGGTGAGCCAGCTCTTGGCGGTGAGCGTGGTGCCGGTGGCGGCGCGGATGACGCGGGTTGCATCGTGACGGGTCATGCCGGGTTCCTTGCAATCAGCGGTTGGCCGCAGGCGGCGCGGCGTCGGAAGAGGGCGCATTGGCAAAGTGCAGGCAGGCCTGCAGCACGTGGCGCAGTACCGCGCGCAGCACCACGGCGTGTACCGGCTGCCACGGCGTTGGCCAGTTTTCGGGCGTGAGGCTGTCGGGCTCGCGCATGTAGCCGCGGCAGGCCAGTTCCATCTGCAAGGTGTGCACGCCCTGCGCGGGCTGCGCGTAGTGGCGGGTGATCCAGCCGCCCTTGAAGCGGCCGTTGCGCACCGTGCTGGAGCCGCTGCTGCGGCACAGGCGCTCCACCGCATCGACCAGGCGCCGGTCGCAGCTGCGGTCCTCGTTGCTGCCGATATTGAATTGCGGCAATTCGCCATCGAACAGATGCGGGATGAACGAGCGGATCGAATGTGCGTCGTAGACCACGATCTTCGCGTGCTGCGCGCGCAGGCGCGTAATTTCCCCGGCAAGCGCGGCGTGGTACGGGTCGAACCAGCGCGTGCGACGCAACGCGATCTGCGCCTGATCCGGTGCCGCACCATCGGCATACAGCGGCTGATCGTCGAAGGTGGTGAGCGGGCACAGACCGGTGGTGTTCTGGCCCGGATACAGCGAGGCCCCGCTCGGGTCGCGATTGACGTCGATGACCGAGCGCGAGATGGCAGTCCGCAGCGTGGTGGCGCCCAGCGCCTGTGCGAAGTCGTAAAGATGGTGTACCCACCAATCGGTATCGCGGCGCGCCAGCCACGGCGACACGAACTGGTCGGCCACGTCCTCCGGTAACTCGGTGCCGGTATGCGGAAAACTGACGATCAACGGCGCGTCGCCGCGGTGCAGTTCCAGCCAGTCGGGCAGGGCGTTCATCGCTGCGCTCCATGCACGCGTGCTGCGTGCGTGCGGCATGCGTTGCGCAGCTGGGCGTTGCGGATGCCTCGCGTGCGCGGCACGGTGTCATCGCAAGTGCGTATGCTTGGAGAGATCGCGAAAGACTGCAGTTGCGGCCGCGTCGAGGCAGGTATCGACGCGCTGCATAAGCGCTGCCCACTCATATGTCCTGCTCCACACCCGGCAACGGGATCGCCACTGCCTGCGCCAGCGCGCCCGAGCGCACCAATGCGCTGGCAGCCAGCATGTCCGGATGAAAGTAGCGGTCGTCCTGCAGTGTCGGCACCTGCGCGCGCAACAGGGCACGCGCCGCTTCCAGCGCAGTGCTGGAGCGCAGTGGCGCATGGAAATCGCAGCCCTGCACGGCGGCCAGCAGCTCGATGCCGATGACGTTGGCGGCGTTCTCGGCCATCGCCAGCAAGCGGCGCGCACCGTGCGCAGCCATCGACACGTGATCTTCCTGATTGGCCGAAGTCGGAATCGAGTCGACACTGGCCGGATACGCGCGCTGCTTGTTTTCCGACACCAGCGCGGCGGCGGTCACCTGCGGAATCATGAAGCCGGAGTTCAGGCCCGGGCGCGGGGTGAGAAAGGCGGGCAGGCCGGACAGTGCCGGGTCGACCAGCATCGCGGTGCGGCGTTCGCTGATCGAGCCGATTTCGCAGACCGCCATCGCCAGCATGTCCGCGGCGAAGGCGACCGGCTCGGCGTGGAAGTTGCCGCCAGACAGCGCTTCACCGGTGTCGCTGAAGACCAGTGGGTTATCGGACACGCCATTGGCTTCGATCTGCAGGGTGCGCGCGGCCTGACGCATCACATCCAGCGCCGCCCCCATCACCTGCGGCTGGCAGCGCAGGCAGTACGGGTCCTGCACGCGCACATCGCCCAGCCGATGCGATTCGCGAATGGCCGAATCGGCCATCAGGGCGCGCAATGCGGCAGCGGTGGCGATCTGCCCGGGCTGCCCGCGCAAGGCATGAATGCGCGCATCGAAGGGCGTATCCGAGCCCTTGGCCGCTTCCACCGACAACGCGCCGGTGACCAGCGCGGCCTGCAGGACGGTTTCGATCTCGAACAGACCGGCCAGGGCGCAGGCGGTGGAAAACTGGGTGCCGTTGAGCAGGGCCAACCCTTCCTTTGCGCCCAGCACGCGCGGCTGCAGCTGCGCATGTGCAAGCGCGTCGGCAGCAGGCAGTCGCTGCGCGCCGACGAAGGCTTCGCCAACGCCGATCATCACCGCGGCCAGATGCGACAGCGGTGCCAGGTCGCCGGAAGCGCCCACCGAGCCCTGGCACGGCACCACCGGGGTGATGCCGGCGCGCAGCATCGCTTCCAGCAACGCCAGCGTGCCCGGCTGCACGCCGGACGCGCCCTGGGCCAGGCTGGTGAGCTTGAGCGCCATCATCAGCCGCACCACCGGTACCGGCGTGGGCTCGCCCACACCTGCCGCGTGCGAGAGCACGATATTGCGTTGCAGGGTCTGCAGATCCTCGGGCTCGATACGCACGCTGGCCAGCTTGCCGAAGCCGGTGTTGACGCCATACACCGGCTCGCCACGCGCCACGATGGCCTCCACCGTTTGCGCGCTGCGCAGCACCGCGGCAGCGCATGCATCGTCCAACGCGACGTCGGCACCGCGATACAGCGCACGCCATTGCGCCAGCGTGACCCGGCCGGGTTGCAAGACAACAGAAACACTCATGACGACTCCGGATTCAGCACAGATGCCCGCGCCAGACGCGGGCATGAAGAGGATTGAAGCCCATGCGGTAGACCAGATCGGCCGGCGCATCGATGTTCCAGATCGCCAGGTCGCAGTCCATGCCGGCGCGCAACTGGCCCAGGCGCTCGCTGCGGCCAAGCGCCCGCGCAGCCTCGCGGGTGAACCCGGCGATGCATTCGTCCACGGTCATGCGGAACAACGTCGCCGCCATGTTCATCGCCAGCAGCGGGCTGGTCAGCGGCGAGGTGCCCGGGTTGCAATCGGTGGCCAGCGCCAGCGGCACGCCGGCCGTGCGCAGCGCGGCAATCGGTGGCAGTTGGGTATCGCGGGTGAAGTAGAACGCGCCTGGCAGCAGCACTGCCACGGTGCCGGCAGCGGCCATCGCCGCAATGCCCGCCTGGTCCAGGTACTCGATGTGATCGGCCGACAACGCGCCGTAGCGTGCGGCCAGTTCGGCGCCGTGCTGGTTGCTCAATTGTTCGGCGTGGATCTTGATGCGCAAACCATGCGCTTGCGCCGCAACGAAGACCTGTTCGGCCTGCGCCTGCGAGAACGCCAGATGCTCGCAGAACACGTCCACCGCCTCGGCAAGTCCTTGCGTGGCGATCGCCGGAATCATCTGCGTGCAGACCTGGTCGATGTAGTGCTGCGCCTGCCCACCAGGCGGCACGGCATGCGCGCCCAGGAAGGTCGGCACCACTTCCACCTTGCGCAGCGCGGCGAGTTGGCGCGCCACGCGCAGCTGCTTGACTTCATCGTCCAGCGTGAGCCCGTAGCCGGATTTGATTTCCAGCGTGGTGACGCCTTCGCCAAGCATCGCATCCAGGCGCGGCAGGCTGGCGGCCAGCAACGCCGCATCGTCGGCGGCGCGGGTGGCGCGCACCGTCGCCACGATGCCGCCGCCGGCTGCGGCGATGTCGGCATAGCTGGCGCCGCGCAGGCGTTGCTCGAATTCATTGGCACGATTGCCGGCGTACACCAGGTGCGTGTGGCAATCGATCAGGCCGGGGCTGATCCAGCGGCGCCGGCAGTCGTGCGCACTGTCGGGCTGCAGCGCTGGGGCCTGTGCGGCCGCGCCGGCGTAGACGATATGGCCGTGCCGGCAGGCGACGATGCCATCGTCCACGATGCCCAGGCCGCCATCGGCCGCATCCAGGGTCATCAGTTGCGCGTTGTGCCACAGAACGTCGCAATGCATGGCGCAGGCTCGTGGTGTCTGATATGTATATACAATAAGTTCGGCGATCGAGGGTGTCCAGTGGCAGACCAACAGACGCAGGTGTTCTGGGCAGCCCGGGCATTGTTGCCCGACGGCTGGGCGAGCAAGGTGCGGGTCGCGGCAGAGCAGGGCCGCATCGTTTCGGTAGAGGCCAATGCGGCTGCTGCGATTACCGACACGCGCTGCGACGTGCTGTTGCCTGGCTTGGGGAATCTGCACAGCCATGCCTTCCAGCGCGGCATGGCGGGGTTGACCGAAGTCGGCGGGCGCAGCGGCGACAGCTTCTGGAGCTGGCGCGAGCTGATGTACCGCTTCGTCGACCGGCTCGACCCGGACAGCCTGCAGGCAATCGCCGAGCAGGCATATGTTGAAATGCTCGAAAGCGGCTTCACCCGGGTCGGCGAATTCCATTATCTGCATCACGCAGCCAGCGGTGCGCCGTATGCGCAGCCCGGCGAAATGTCCGAGCGCATTGCCGCCGCTGCCGCCAACACCGGCATCGGGCTCAGCCTGTTGCCGGTGTTCTATGCGCACTCGGATTTCGGTGGTGCCACCCCCAGCCCGGCGCAACGCCGTCTGATTCACGACATTGACGGCTTCGCGCGCTTGCTGGACGACTGCAGACACAGCCTGAAAGCGCTGCCGGACGCGGTACTCGGGCTGGCGCCGCACAGCCTGCGCGCGGTCACTCCGCAGCAACTGGCAGGGCTGGTACCGCTTACCGATGGCCCCATCCACATCCATATCGCCGAGCAGCAGCGTGAAGTGGATGCCTGCCTGGCCTGGTCCAAGCAGCGCCCGGTGCAGTGGCTGCTGGCCAACGCGCCGGTGGATACGCGCTGGTGCCTGGTACACGCCACGCACGTGGATGCACACGAACTGCAGGCAATTGTCGCCAGCGGCGCGGTCGTCGGTCTGTGCCCGATCACCGAGGCGAATCTGGGCGATGGCGTGTTCCCGATGCAGGCCTTCGCTGCTGTGGGCGGGCGTTTTGGCGTGGGCTCGGATTCGAATGTGCTGATCGATGCAGCCGAAGAACTGCGCCTGCTCGAATACGGCCAGCGCCTGACGCTGCAGGCACGCAATGTCGTGGCGCAGGGGCCCGTGTCGAGCGGACGCTGGCTCTACGATCAGGCCGGCATGGGAGCCGCGCAGGCGCTGGGCCTCGCGCAGACCGGCATCCGCGCCGGCGCAGCAGCCGATCTGATCGAACTGGACACCGCGCATCCGGCCCTGCTGGCGCGCAGCGACGACGCCTTGCTGGACAGCTGGCTGTTCGCCGCGCGTGGCACCGCGGTGCGCAACGTCTGGCGCGGCGGGCGCTGGGTGGTGCGCGAGGGGCAGCATGTCGACCGCGCCCGTATCGCCACACGGTTTGCCGCAGTGTTGCGCAGCCTGCTGGGCCAGTGACATTGCTCATCGCACGGTGGCGAGAGTGGTCAGGTGGCTGCCCAACGGCGCGCAGGAGTCGTGGTGTACGCTTTGCACCTGCCGATGACGGGCCCCGGCCGCAACCGCCAGTGGCTGCGCCTGAACCGCTCCAAGCGGATGCGCGCGCAGTGCTGCTCCTGGAGCCACCGCAGACGCAGCTGCGACTCCGGAGCAGGTGCACGCAGTGCGCTCGTCCATGCAGCGTGCATGGTGCATGCCGCAACCTGCAGCTGGCGCACGCTGCCGACCATGCGGCATGCCGATTGAATAGCCGCTCTTTTCGGAGACCCGCGCTTTGACCGCCACCACCACCATCGTGCCTGGCACCTTGCATCAGCGCATCCGCCAGGATCTGGAACAACGCATCCATAGCGGCGACTGGCCGCCCGGGCACCGCGTGCCGCCCGAGCACGAGTTGATGGCGCAGTACGGCTGCTCGCGCATGACGGTGAACAAGGTGCTCGGCTTGCTGGCCGATGCCGGCATGATCGAACGCCGCCGCCGTACTGGGTCGTTCGTGGCACGGCAGCACCCGCATCTGGAACAGGTGGCGCTCTCGATCCCGGACATCGAAGTGGAAATGACCACGCGCGGCCATGCGTACCGGTTCTCTTTGTTGTCGCGGCAGCTGCGCAACGTGCGGCAGCGCGTGCCGCAGGAACGTGCGCTGGGCAGCACCGGCAAGGTGCTGGAATTGCAGAGCGTGCACCTGGCCGACGGCCGCCCGTTTGCGCTGGAGCACCGCGTGATCGACATCAACACCGTGCCCGACGCATTGGACCAGCCGTTTACGGAGGTGGCGCCGGGCAGCTGGTTATTGCGCAACGTGCCATGGACGCGTGCCGAGCACCGCATCAGCGCTGCCAGTGCCGACGCCGCGCAGGCCGAGCAGCTCCAGGCGGACGACGGCGCGGCCTGCCTGGTGATCGACCGCCACACCTGGCGCGGCGAGCTGCCGGTCACCTACGTGCGCCAGATGTTTCTAGGCGGTTCGTACGATCTGGTGGCACGGTTCGCGCCGGGACTGCGCTGAGATGACGTCGGCAGGCGACGGGCGCGGTACTGCAGCGCTCAAGTCGCCAGGGGTTCGCTGAACGGTACCGGCCGTGTTGCAGTCGCTGCACGCCGGGATGGCGGCGACTGCGTGTTCACGATCAGGTGCCCGGCTGGGCAGGCAGGCGACGCGGCACGACGACAGCAGCCAACGCCCCAGGATCAAATCGTGCTGCATTGACGCCAGCGCACCGGCTCGGCGGTGCCCGGGCGCGGGTTGAGTTGCACGCGCACCGTGCGCAGGTACGGGTAGCGTTGCAGCTCGCGGCAAATCAGCGGCCATGCCGCGCTGTCTTCCACCGTCCGATCCACTACCAGGGTTGCCTGGGTCAGCCAGATGCCACGCACCAGCCCCGGTGTCTGCGCCAACGCCTTGGAAACCTCGCGCTGATAGCCTTGGATGGTGGCTGCATCCGGTTCTGCGCCGGCTGCCGGCGCGGCCGGGGCCACTGCAGTAGGTGACGGGCCCGGCTGGGCGGTACTGGCGGAGGGCGTGGGCGGTGCGACCACGCGGGCCGGTGCGGGAATCGGTGCAGACGCCGCAGCGGGCGGTGTGGCCCGCGTCGGAGCCGGCGGGCGCAGCGCCAGCACCGCCATGACGGCCAGCGTCGCCAGCGCGGCGCCGGCGATGATGCTATGGCGGATCGCGCGGCGGCGCGCCGCACCAACCACGCCGGCTTCCACATCGCCAGGCAGATAGGGTTTGAGCAGCGGCCACAGACGCACACCGTCCAGCACTTCGATCGATTGTTTCTCCGCGGCGGCGATACCTTCGCGCTCCATGCGGCCTTCGGTCACCATCACGCCGCCGTTTGCACCAGCCAGCCGTGCCATCGCGCCCAGCTCGTTCACCGCCGCCACGCCGATGCGATAACCGCGCCCGTGCTTGCAGGCCACCAGCCGGGTGCCATGCTCGGTCTGCATCATGAAATCGGCGGTGGGCAGGCCATCCTGCGGCAGCTGGGTGGGCTGCCATCCGCGTTGATCCTGCAGGACGCGCAGCACCACGGCGGAAAAATCGCGCCAGTGCATGATGGCCAGCGCACGGACGCCTTCATGCACTTCATTGGCGCGTCGTCGTACCAGCCACAGGTAGGCAGACACCGCCAGCCAGAGCAGCAGTGCGGCCAAGGGCGCCAGAATCCAGGAAGGCATGAGCATCAAGCAATGGCGCGTATAACGAATCGTGCGTGTAGAAGAATCCTTCGCGAAAGATTCGTCAATGGATCGTGCGCGGTGATATCGCGAGCCGTGATCCAGATAGCGAAAGACCCGCCAGTCCGAAGCCGTGAGGGGAGGGGAGCAAACGGACTTCGTAACGCAGGACTGGCGGGTCGTTCCCGATTGTCCAAAAAATCATGTTGCTTTGCAACATCGGGCCGGAAGAGCTGCGTTTTGGCGCTAAGCCACTGATTCAAAAAGGCTGCGCAGGGCCAAATCGCACGTCAGCGACGCTGCATCCTCACGCCGGTCCATCGCCAACGCGCGGCTGCGGATTAGCCAATACACCACCCACGGTGAGTTGCACCCATCGGCGCGGGTAGCACCAGCCGATGACACCGCTCGAGGTGGCTGGGGGCGCCGCGCTTGGCCGGCGTGCAGAAACGTAGTGCGCAGCTGCACTCGGCGATGACTCCCTTCACCATCTCGGGCAACAACCGCGCCGTCACATGACAGCGCGGCTGCTTTCACTGTTGCGCTCATTCCGGGTCGAACGCACCGGGATTGCTGGACGACGATGCCGCCCCGGCACCCGCGCCGCCGGCAGCGGTCGTCTCGCTGGCCGCCTGCGCCGCCTGGTTAGCGGTACGGTTGGCATGCTTGGTGGCCGCGGTATTTGCGCGGACCTGGGCCTTCAGCGATTCGACCTCGCGCCGCAGGTTTTCCAATTCTTCCTGCTCGGGAATGTTGAGCGTGCGCAGCACGCCCTTCACGCGTTCGTCGAAGGCCTTGCCCAGTCTGTCCCAGCCGCGCACCGCGGTATCGCGTGCCTGCTCGAACTGGGTTTCCACCTCTTCGCGCAATTCGTCGACGCTCTCGGCCGCCCTGCGCTGGCCGGTGCGCTCATAGGCGGCGCCCTCGCGCACCAACGAGTCGAACAGCTTGCTGCCTTCGTTCTGCACGCGCCCAAGCGCGCCCAGACCGGCAAGCCATACGGTCTGAGCCGATTCGCCAAGCCGGCGCGAGATCTGTTCCGCCTGCGCCTGGAAGCCCTGGGCCGCGTTACCGCGGTTACCGTTCTGATCGTATCCGGTCGTCATGCGATGCTCCTGTAGGTTGCCAACGTGACATTGCGTTCACCCTAGTGCCGACCCTGCATCGGGCAGGTGAAGCACTGCCCGATCAGGCGTGCCGAAAGCATCTACCCGCAAGCGCCCGAGCAGGTGACTTGACGCTGAAGCAGCGCAGCGCCAATCGCGCGATCAGGCCAGTTTTTCGGCCAGCAAGCGCCGGATTTCCGATTCCACCATCGGCTGCACCGCCGACAGCAAAAAGCCGAGTTCGGCGGTGACGTGCACTTGTTGCGGCAACAGCGCGATTGCTCCGTCCACGCCGGCACGTGCGATGCGCAAAGTGTCGCCTTCCCAATGCGAAGCGACGCCGTAGCGATCGGTCAGCTTGCGCGCCGCCTCGTCGATGGCCGCGCGTGCCTGGGCCGGCGTCAAGGAATGGTCGTGGCGGATATCGATGCTGGACATGGGTGCGATGGGTCATGCGAAAAGTGAGGGCGCATTGTGCGCATGCCAGGCCCCAGCTCCAAGTGCGGCCATGTGTGGCCTTGCTGTCCGTGTCGCAAACACAGGTCTGCAAGCTGCGCTGCCGCCTGCTCAGCCGACGGCAGCGCGATCCTGGCGCGCCCGCGCCAGCGATCCAGCACGGCTCCGATCACCACCGATGGCCGCGCATGGGGGCAAACCTGCTAGGCTGCGGCGGGTGCGCGACCTGCAAGTTCATTTCACCCACCGGCAGCAGCCGGATCATTCCCTCAAGCCCGGCGTCCACCGGATCGTCCGTCATGCCTCCGGCAGCGTGCGGGTGGTCGGCGATGCGCAGGGCGCGTTGCTGTTGGCGCAGTTCTGCCTGGACCAACGCGGCCTGTGGCTGCAGGTAGCCAGCGGCATTCGCGGTATCCACGTCAATGGGCGCCCGGTGCGTCGCATGGCGCTGCTACGGGCGGGCGATGCGATCTATGCCGATGGCGTGGAAATGCTGCTGCGCAGTGCCCCGTCCAGTGCGCCGGCCAACGATATCCACGACGACACGGCCAACCTCGGCGAGGTCTGCCTGTTGTTGCGCGGCATCGGCGGGCGCCATCATGGTCGCAGTTTCACCCTGGATCGCGCGCGTCTGGTCGGCAGCGATGCTGCCGCCGATATCGTCATCGACGACCCGGCATTTGCGGCGCAGCACGCCCGTCTGGAACGACACGGCGACCGTGTGCTGATCCGCGATCTGGGTTCGGAAGAGGGGAGCTGGATCAATGGCGTCCAGGTGCGCGACGGCTGGCTGCAGGCTGGCGACCAGGTCGTCTTCGATGCGCGCCACCGTTTCGTGGTGGAAGTGCCGAGGACGCACCACGGCACCACCTGGGATCTGCCCGATACCGAACCCCCGCCGCCGCCGCGTGCGGTTGCAGAGCCGACGCGCGCACCGGTGAAGGTGGCCCGCTGGCCCTGGTTGCTGCTCAGCGCGGTGTTGCTGGCGGCGGCGTTGAGCGCCTTGCTATGGTTCGGCGCGCGCTGAGTTTTTTCCAGACGCGCCAGCTCAGCAATACCGCAAGAATGCCGGCGTACAGGGCCGGCTCGCGGATATCGGATTTCACCAGCCACCAGAAATGCAGCACCGCCAGCAGGCCGATCGGGTAGATCAGCGTGTGCAGGCGGCCCCAGTTGCGCTTGAGCCGACGCATCCACCCCTGGGTGGAGGTGATCGCCAGCGGCATCAGCAACAACCACGCCGCAAACCCCACCGTGATGTACGGGCGTTTGAGGATCTCCTCGAAAATCTGCGTCCAGAAGCCGCGCAGGTCCAGCGTGAGGTAAGCCGCCAGATGCACGCTGGCGTAGAAGAACGCGTACAGGCCCAGCATGCGGCGGAAGCGGATCACCACGGCCTGCCCGGTGAGTTGGCGCAACGGCGTGATCGCCAGGGTGATCAGCAAGAAACGCAGCGCCCACAGCCCGGTGCGGTGTTCGATCTCGGCCACCGGATCGGCGCCCAGCGCGTCGCTGCCGCCTTGCCACACCTGCCAGAATTGCCAGCCGAGCAGGGCGATCGGCGCCAGCGCGGCGGCATGCACCAGCGTCTTGGCAGCAATCACGGAAGTGGATGTCTTGGCCATGCGATCTCGAAGAAGGAAACGATGCTGAAGCGTAGGAGCGCACCCGGGCGCGACTGGCTTTGGTGGTCATGCCCGTCGCGCCCGGGTGCGCTCCTACGCCGGGTCGATGCCAGATTGTGTGTTGCCTAGAACCACTTTTTCAGATCCATGCCTGCATACAGCGAAGCGACCTGATCGGCATATCCGTTGAAGGGCTTTGTGGCGATGCGCTCGGCAAACAGCTTGCTGGCGGTGCCGGCGATGCGGCGTTCGGTCTTCTGGCTCCAGCGCGGGTGGTCCACTGCCGGGTTGACGTTGGAAAAGAAGCCGTATTCGGACGGTTGCAGATCGTGCCACGCGGTCTCGGGCATTTTTTCGACGAAACGGATTTCCACGATCGATTTGATGCTCTTGAAGCCGTACTTCCACGGCACCACCAGGCGCAACGGCGCGCCGTTCTGCTGCGGCAGCGGCTTGCCGTACAGGCCGGTGGCCAGCAGGGTCAGCGGATGCATCGCCTCGTCGATGCGCAAGCCTTCGCGGTACGGCCAGTTGATCGAGCGGTAGCGTACGCCCGGCATCTGCTGCGGGTCGGCCAGGGTGGTGAATGCCACGTACTTGGCCTTGGAGGTCGGCGCGAAGCGCTTGAGTACCTCGCCCAGCGGCACGCCCGTCCACGGGATCACCATCGACCAGCCTTCCACGCAGCGCAGCCGGTAGATGCGTTCCTCCGCGCTGATGCCCTTGAGCAACTCGTCCAGCGACAGACTGCCGGGCTTTTCGCATTCGCCGCTGACCTTCACCGACCACGGCGACAGCTTCAGGGTCTTGGCGGCCTTGGACGGATCGGTCTTGTCGGTGCCGAACTCGTAGAAGTTGTTGTAGCTGGTGACGTCTTCCAGCCGGGTCAGTTCCTCGGCGGTACGGAAGCCGCTGCGCGCCTGCGCCGGGGTCACCACGGTCTTGGGCGGAGGCGGCGGATCGGCCTCGGCGCAGCCGGCCACGCCCAGCGCCGGGGTCAGCGCAAACAGCTGTAGCAGCCGGCGTCGGTCGCGGTAGACGGCCTCATCGGTGATCTCGCTGGACGGCAAGTTGAAAGCATCGCGAAACGACATGGCAGGCTCCGGCAGTGGCTGCAGCGTGAGAGTAACGAACCAAGACAAAAGTTCGCCTGGGCACGTGTCTACGTTACGTCAGGCTCAGTCAAAAGGATGCAGCTGCAACTTTTTTGTCCGCTGCCAAGCCCGATGCGCTGCGGCATACTAGAAGGCTAGCTCGACCAAGGTGTGCCATGACACGCGCGTTCAATTTCAGTGCCGGCCCTGCGACATTGCCGGAATCGGTCCTGCGGCAGGCGCAGGCAGAGATGGTCGAGTGGAACGGCGTCGGCGCCTCGATCGTGGAAATCAGCCACCGCAGCGCCGATTTCATGGCGGTGGCGGCTGCCGCCGAAGCCGATCTGCGCAGTTTGTTGTCGATTCCCGACGACTATGCGGTGCTGTTCACCGCCGGTGGCGCCACCACCATCCAGGCGCTGCTGCCGCTGAATTTTGCCGCGCCCGGCCAGGCGGCCGACTACGTGATCACCGGGCATTGGGGCAAGACCGCGATCAAGCAGGCGGCCACGTCTGTGGATGCGCGCATCGCCGCCGACGCGCAGGCCGATGGCTTTGTCGACATTCCCCCGGCGGCCAGCTGGACCTTGTCGCCGCATTCGGCCTACGTGCACATCACCGCCAACGAAACCATCCATGGCGTCGAATTTCGCGACACGCCGGACGTGGGCACGTTGCCGTTGTTTGCCGACTTCAGTTCGTCGATCGCCTCCGAGCCGCTGGATATCTCGCGCTACGGCCTGATCTACGCCGGCGCACAGAAGAATCTTGGCCCGGTGGGCATTTCGGTGGTGATCGTGCGGCGCGATCTGCTGGAGCGCGCCGGGCAACCGCGTGCGGACATCTTCAATTACGCCTCGCATGCCGCGCGCGATTCGATGCTCAACACGCCGCCGACCTGGAACTGGTACGTGCTCGGGCTGACCGTCAAGTGGATGCTGGAACAGGGCGGAGTGCAGGAGTTCGCGCGCCGCAATGCCGAGAAGGCCGCGCTGGTGTATGGCGCCATCGATGGCTCTGGCGGCTTCTATCGCAACCTGATCAAACCGGCAGTGCGTTCGCGCATGAACATCCCGTTCTTTCTGCCGGACGAGCAGCTGGATGCGCTGTTCGTCAGCGAATCCAAGGCAGCCGGGCTGCTCGCGTTGAAGGGGCACAAGGCAGTCGGTGGCATTCGGGCGTCGCTGTACAACGCGATGCCGGTGGCCGGCGCGCAAGCGCTGGCCGCGTTCATGCACGACTTCCAGCAGCGTCACGGCTGAGTCTTCATTTACCTGCGGCGTCTGCCGCGCAGGCGCATGCGCTGACAGCGCACATGCGCCGCCATTTTTTAGGAATGCCCAGCGATGGCCCCCAAGTCCGACAAGTCCACGGCCGCCACAGGCGGCAAGAAAAAGCCGACCAAGACATCGGTGCGTGCTTCAGACAGCAAACCTGCAAACACGCCGGCTGAAAAGGCCGCGATCAAGACCGCCGCGCCGGTGCTGGCCGATGTGCGTGCCAAGATCGACGAGATCGACCGCAACATCCAGGCGCTGATTGCCGAGCGCGCCAACTTCGCGCATCAGGTCGGCAAGGCCAAGGGCAAGCTTGCGGCGGCGGTGGATTACTACCGCCCCGAGCGCGAGGCGCAGGTGCTTCGCATGGTGGTGGACCGCAACGAAGGCCCGCTCAGCGACGAAGTGCTGGTGCACGTCTACCGCGAAATCATGTCGGCGTGCCTGGCCCAGCAGGAGCCGCTGAAGATCGGTTACCTCGGCCCGGAAGGCACCTTCAGCCAGCAGGCGGTACTCAAGCATTTCGGCCGCTCGGCGGTGGGGTTGCCGATGGCGACCATCGAAGAAGTGTTCCAGGAAGTGGAAGCCGGCAACGCCGATTTCGGCGTGGTGCCGGTGGAAAATTCGGGGCAGGGCACCATCCAGGTCACCCTGGACATGTTCCTGACCTCCAACCTGAAAATCTGCGGCGAAGTCGAGCTGCGCGTGCATCAGTACCTGCTTTCGCGCAACGGCCGGCTGGAAGATATCGAACGCATCTACGCGCATTCGCAATCGTTCGCGCAGACTGCAGGTTGGTTGCGCTCGCATTTGCCCAAGGTGGAAAAGATCGCGGTGTCCAGCAACGCCGAAGGCGCACGCCGCGCACGCAATGCTGAAGATGCCGCGGCCATCGGCGGCGAAAGCGCAGCGCACGTGTATGGCTTGAAGAAGGTCATCATGAAGTCGATCGAGGACGACGACGACAACACCACGCGCTTTTTGGTGATCGGGCGGCAGATCTTTCCTTCCTCCGGGCACGACCGCACTTCGGTGCTGGTGTTCATCCACGACAAGCCAGGTGCGTTGTTCGACGTGCTGAGCCCGTTCGCACGCCACGGCATCAGCATGAACCGCATCGAATCGCGGCCCTCGCATCAGGCCAAGTGGGAATACGGCTTCTTCATCGATCTGATCGGCCATGTCGAAGACGATGCGATGAAGCAGGCGCTGGCCGAACTGAAAGCGCACTCGGCACAGATCAAGGTGCTGGGTTCGTATCCGGTGGCCATTCCCTGAGCATCGAAGCTCGATACGACAATCCATGCCGGAGCGCCGCGACCTTGTATCGACGGCAGCGCCGCAACCTTCTTCAAAGCGCATCGTCAGCATTGGCGATGCCGCAGCCATCGGATCACATGCATGAGCAGCAGCACGCACCACTGGATTGCCCGTCGCGGCACCGCACTGCAGGGCAGCCTGGCCATTCCTGGCGATAAATCGGTTTCGCACCGCGCGGTCATGTTCGCCGCGCTCGCCGACGGCGTTTCGCAGATCGATGGGTTTCTCGAAGGCGAAGACACGCGCTCCACCGCTGCTATTTTCGCCAAGCTGGGCGTGCGCATCGAAACGCCGTCGGCGTCGCAGCGCATCGTGCACGGCGTGGGTGTGGATGGTCTGCAGCCGCCGACCGAGGCGCTGGATTGCGGCAATGCCGGTACCGGGATGCGTCTGCTGGCCGGCCTGTTGGCAGCGCAGCGCTTCGACAGCGTGCTGGTGGGAGACGAGTCGTTATCCAAGCGGCCGATGCGGCGCGTGACCGGCCCGCTGGCGCAGATGGGCGCGCGGATCGAAACGCAGGACGATGGCACGCCGCCACTGCACGTGCACGGTGGGCAGGCACTGCACGGCATCGATTTCGTCTCGCCGGTTGCCAGCGCGCAGGTCAAGTCAGCGGTGCTGCTGGCCGGTCTCTATGCGCAGGGCGAGACCTCGGTGACCGAGCCGCATCCCACCCGCGACTACACCGAGCGCATGCTGTCGGCATTCGGCGTGGAGATCGATTTTTCGCCTGGTAAGGCCCGTCTGCGCGGTGGGCAGCGTCTGCGCGCGACCGATATCGCGGTACCTGCGGATTTTTCGTCGGCTGCGTTCTTCATCGTCGCTGCCAGCATCGTTCCCGGCTCGGAGGTGGTGCTGCGCGCGGTCGGATTGAATCCACGCCGCACCGGGCTGCTGGCCGCGTTGCGCCTGATGGGCGCGGAGATTAGCGAAGAAAACCACGCTGAACACGGCGGCGAGCCAGTCGCCGATCTGCGCGTGCGTTACGCGCCATTGCGCGGTGCGCAGATCCCCGAAGCGCTGGTGCCGGACATGATCGACGAGTTCCCGGCCTTGTTCGTGGCCGCGGCTGCCGCAAGCGGGCAGACCGTGGTGACCGGCGCCGCCGAACTGCGGGTCAAGGAGTCCGATCGCCTGGCGGCGATGGCCACCGGCCTGCGCACGCTTGGCGTGCAGGTCGACGAAACACCGGATGGTGCCACCATCCACGGGGGCAGCATCGGCAGCGGCGTGATCGAAAGTCATGGCGACCATCGCATTGCCATGGCGTTCGCCATCGCCGGCCAGCTGTCCACCGGTCAGGTGCAGGTGAACGATGTGGCGAATGTGGCGACTTCTTTCCCGGGCTTCGACACGCTGGCGCAGGGCGCCGGATTCGGGCTGGAAACCGCCGGGCGTCGGTGACGCGTTTTCCGTTGCAGGATGGCCCAGATCTCGCCGGGTCCGGAAAGACCATGTCTGTTTGCGAGTCAGGAGCCGGGCGACGCGCCGCGACATCGCGAGCGTTGCCGTCCGTCAAGCGCCGCAGCGCTGAGCAAATCCTCAACGCTGCGCGGTGAACTCCACCGGCACCTGCACGCTGCTCACCACCGCATGGCCGTCGCGCGTGGCGGGCTCGAAGCGCCACCGGCGCAAGCTCTCCATCACCGCTGCATCCAGCCGAGGGTCGTCACTTCCGCTCCGGTCGACGATGGTGACATCGCTCACCCGGCCCTGCACATCCAGCTGCAAACGTGCAGTGCGGCTGCCCTGGATGCCGGCACGCGCCACGGCGGCCGGGTAGCTCGGCATGGCATTGCCCGGCAGCGGCTTGGCTCCCACGCTGCTGACCGCTGGGCGAGCAGGCTGGTGCGCCACCATCGTCATCGCACGCGGGCCATCGGTCGTCGGCAGGATCTGCCGACTCGCTGCCGGCAGCGGCCGCGTATCGGTCGCCAGTGACTCGTCGCTGTGGCGTGCCCACCACCAGCTGGGTACCACGATGAGCAACGCCACCAGCGTTGCCCACATCCAGGGCGAAGCGCCGTCGCTCGCTGCATTCTGCTGCCGCTCCATCGAGCGCCTGCCGTGCTGCGGCAGCGACGACGGGTGAGCGGATGAAGGATTTGAAGTGACGGACATGGCCGACCTCCTGGCGCATCTGAGGATGACGAGACCAGTCTGGTTGGCGCTACCTGAGGGGCAGCTAAGGCGGACGGCGAATGAAGCGCTCGAGCTTGCTGAAAGTTCAGCTTAGTCAAGCTGACATTGCGGCCCGGTTAAAACTGCATGCTGTTTGTGGCTGCGTGGCGTCAGCCGAGGCCTGCCCCGTCGCGCCCCACATCGGCAAGGCAGTGACAAGCAACACGCGCGAAGGGTTAGCTGTACTTACTGCGCAGGCTTGAACTCGAACGGGATGTCCATGCTGCCGGCCACCGGCTGGCCATTGCGCTGCGCCGGGTGGAAGCGCCAGTGCCGCACCGCTTCCATGGCCGCACGGTCCAGGTCGCGCGAGCCGCTGCGCTGCACCAGGGTCACGCCACCGGGATTGCCGGCGGCATCCACGTCGACCCGCACCACCACATCGCCAGCATCGCCGCGACGCAGCGCAGCCGACGGATAGCGTGGCGGCGGCATTTGGCCCTGGATCGGTACCGGGCGATCGCCGCCAGCGACCGGTGCGTTGACCGGCGCGGCGCTGCCAGCGGCACCTGGCGCGCCGGGTGCCGCATTTTCCGGCAGCGGCGTCGGCGCGGGCGGGGCGGGGGGCGCGGTGTCCACCAGGGTGGGGGTTTCGGCCGGCGGTTTGGCCTGCGGCATGTCGCTTGCGCCGTCCTGGGCCGGCAACGGTGCCGGCAGCGGCGCAATGGTGTCGTCGGTCTGCGTGCCTGCGGTCGGCTGCGCCGGCGAGGCTTTATAGAAGTCGTCCTTGCGGCCGGTGGCCCAGACCAGCAAGAACAACAGCAGGCCGGCAGCGAAGGCGATGCCGGCGATTTTCAGCGTGTGGCGGGGCAGACGCAGAACGATGTGGCGATCGGACGCAGGACGGGGCGCGGGCATAGGGCTCACCTGAAGAATCGTCGCAATTCTGGCATAGCCGTAGTGAATCGATCGCAGCAGGTGCCGGAACAGGCGATAATCTCGCGCTATTCCACTGACGCACCTATTCCGATGCTAGATCCGGCCCTGCTTCGCCAACACCCCGCCGACCTTGCCGAGCGCCTGCGCAGCACGCGCAGTTTCGCCCTGGACACTGCGGAACTGGAGTCGCTGGAGAGCGAGCGCAAGCGTATCCAGGTGCGCACGCAGGAACTGCAGAGTCAGCGCAATTCCAAATCCAAGGCGATAGGGCAGGCCAAGGCCAAGGGCGAAGATGTGGCCGCGCTGATGGCCGAAGTGGCCGGGTTCGGCGATGAACTCAAGGCGTCCGAAGAGGCGCTGGATGCGATTCGCGCCAAGCTCGAGGGCATCGCGCTTGGCTTGCCCAACCTGCCGGCCGAGGATGTGCCGCTCGGCAAGGACGAAAGCGAGAACGTGGAGCAATCGCGCTGGGGCACGCCGCGTCAATTCGATTTCGCCGTCAAGGACCATGTGGAACTCGGCGCGCCGCACGGCTGGCTGGATGGCGAAACGGCAGCCAAATTGTCGGGCGCGCGGTTCACCGTGCTGCGTGGCCCGGTCGCGCGCCTGCACCGTGCCTTGGCGCAGTTCATGCTTGACCTGCATGTGGGCGAGCACGGTTACGAAGAAACCAACGTGCCGCTGCTGGTCAATGCCGATTCGATGCGCGGCACCGGTCAGCTGCCGAAATTCGAAGACGATTTGTTCCAGACCGAAGTGGGCGAGTCGCGCCGTTACCTGATCCCCACCTCCGAAGTGCCGCTGACCAATATCGTGCGCGATGAGATCATCGACGCCGAGCGCCTGCCATTGCGCATGACCGCGCATTCGATGTGTTTCCGCGCCGAAGCCGGCAGTGGTGGCCGCGATACGCGCGGCATGATCCGCCAGCACCAATTCGAAAAGGTGGAGCTGGTGACCGCCTGCGCGCCGGAAGACAGCGATGCCGAGCATCAGCGCATGACGCGCTGCGCCGAAGTGGTGCTGGAACAACTCGGCCTGCCGTATCGCAAGGTGCTGCTGTGCACCGGCGACATGGGGTTTTCCGCGATCAAGACCTACGATCTTGAGGTATGGCTGCCTTCGCAGAACACCTATCGCGAAATTTCGTCCTGTTCCAATTGCGGCGATTTCCAGGCGCGGCGCATGCAGGCGCGCTGGCGCAACCCGGTCAGCGGCAAGCCGGAGTTGCTGCACACGCTCAACGGATCCGGCACTGCCGTGGGCCGCGCGATGATCGCGGTGATGGAGAACTACCAGAACGCCGATGGCTCGATCGATGTGCCGCAGGTGCTGCGTCCGTACATGGGCGGGCTCGAGCGGATCGGCTGAGTGCGGGTAACCGGAGGACGGCGCTCATCACCAGGCGACGCGGGCGGCGTTCGGTGCGCATATCGCTTCGGGCGCTGCGGTTGCCCGGTTAGATCGACACTTGTCAGACGCGTGCTCGCTACGCTTGGCAGCTTCCACACATGCGAGTGTCGAATGGAGTCTGCGATGTCTGGCGCACATGGTGCGAGGGCGTTTGAGCGCGAGCTTCTTTGCTATTGGAAATCGACACAAAAAAACGGGACCAGCGGTGGTCCCGTTTTTCGCTATGGCAACTCGCAGTCATGACGACCTTTCAACGCGTCAACCCGTCACGCCGCAGGCTTACGCGCTCACAGCAGCCTCTTCTTCCTCACCCAGCCCGGCCAGCGCCGAGGCCAGCGCATCGGCGCGATGCTGCGGCGAATACGCCACACCCTCTGCGCGCACGAAGCTGATGTCGTCGATGCCCAGGAAGCCCAACACCTGGCGCAGATACGGCTCCTGAAAATCGTTCGTCGGATCGGCATACAAGCCACCACGCGCGCTGGCGATGATGACGCGCTTGCCGCCGGCCAGGCCTTCCGGACCATTGGCGGTGTACTGGAAGGTGCGCCCGGCAACTGCAATGCGATCGATCCAGGCCTTGAGCGTGGAGGGGATGGCGAAGTTGTACATCGGTGCGCCAATCACGATGACATCGGCCTGCAGGAACTGCTGCATCACCGCTTCGGCGGCCGCGGCCTCTGCCGGGTCGGTCTGCGCCAGCGTCTGCGCGGTCAGATGCGGAATCGGGTCGCGGTCGAGGTCGCGATACGACACGTCCACCTCGGGATGGCGCCGGCGCTGCTGCTCCACGACGGCGGCGCTGAGCACGCGCGTGACGGAATTGGCGCCTAGCGCGCTGGAATCGAGGTGCAGCAGTTTCATGACGATGACCTGTGGCAAGCGGCAGCGCCGCGGAGGTGTGCAGCCTAGGTCGTTGCTCTGTTGGAATAAAGGTGGTTAAATATCACGTATCGTTCTATTCATGGATACCTGCGCCATGCACGACCTGAATGACCTGTATTACTTTGCGATGGTGGTGGATCACGGCGGCTTTGCCGCTGCCGAGCGTGCGCTTGGCATCCCCAAATCGCGCCTGAGCCGGCGCATCAGCCAACTCGAGACCGACCTGGGTGTGCGCCTGTTGCAGCGCTCCACGCGCCGTTTCGCGGTGACCGACGTCGGCACCAGCGTGCACCGGCACGCGCAAACCATGCTTGCCGAAGCCCAGGCCGCGCGCGAGGTGGTGGATCGTCTCAGCGCCGAGCCGCGCGGTCTTGTACGTGTGAGCGTTCCTGTTTCGCTTGCGCAGATCCAGTTGCCCAAGTTGTTGCCGGAATTCTTGGCCAAGTATCCCAAGGTGCGGCTGCAGCTCAATATCAGCAATCGCCGCGTCGATGTCATCAACGAGGGCTACGACATTGCGCTGCGCGTGCGCTCGCGCCTGGACGACGACGGCAGCCTGGTGATGCGCAGCTTCGGCCAGGTGCAGGAACTGCTGGTTGCCAGCCCCAAATACCTGGATCGCGCCGGTCGCCCCAAGGATCCCAGCGAGCTGGCCAACCACACCACCATGAGCACCAGCGAAGACGAAGCGCATCAGCGCTGGGAGCTGCACGGCCCGAACGGCGAAATGCGCCGCGTCGATCTGCAGCCACGCCTGGCCGGCTTCGACTTCCCGCTGCTGCAGTCGATGGCGCGCGACGGCTTCGGCATCACCATGCTGCCGGAAACCGTGTGCGCCGAAGCGGTGCGCAGCGGCGAGCTGGAAGTGGTGCTGCCGCACTGGTCGCTGCCGCAGGGCATCTGCCATGCCGTGTTCGCCTCGCGTCGCGGCCTGCTGCCGGCGGTGCGGGTGTTCATCGACTTCCTGGCCGAACACCTGCCGCAGGAAATCGAACGCTCGCGCCTGGATTGCGGCGGCAATTGCGCCGAACTGGCGGAGAAGCTCAAGCGTGCCGCCGGCACGGCGCCGCGCCTGGTGGTGGCCGAAGCGGGCTGAGCGTCCGTGACAAAGCTGGCCAAGGCTGGGTTGGCGGCCGAGGCTGGCCGGCACGTACGTTGGCAGTTCGCTAGCTGCTGCGCAGCCAGTGCGCTGCAGATGTTCGGCAGGTTGCCTGTGTGCTCAGGCATCTTCGCCGACCATGCGGGGTAGTGGCCGAGTACCATCAAGGGAGCGGCACGCTGCGCCAGCTGACGGCGTTGGTGTCATTGAGCAAAACGCGCCCGGGCATGCGAGAATGCGCGCCCGGGAGCGATCCTGGGAGAACGGCCGCACAGATGTTCGTGCGGCCATAGACAGGGCCACCCGCGCAAGGCGGGTCGCCCGCGTGACATCCGGCGCCTTCGGCGGTCACGTGCAGCAGCATCGGAGAGATGGCCGAGCGGTTTAAGGCACCGGTCTTGAAAACCGGCGAAGGGTCAAACCTTCCGTGGGTTCGAATCCCACTCTCTCCGCCAGTCACTTCCAAGGCATTGATTTTTTAATTTAAGAATCTGTTTTTTTGGTTGAAAGGCAGGAGGAATGCGGAGGAACACTCGCATGCCGGGCCTGTGCTCGACACGTAGAACCTGATCCTCCGATGCTCGGCTTGGCCATAAGCGGCGCTTTGCTCAGTGAATACGACACAGCATGTCGCTCCAAATGCGCAGATGAGTTTCTATGCCGAGCACTCGTGCAACGGGTGATGCGTGGATCTGAGATGGTTTGGCGACCTAATCAAGCATTTGACCATTGCAGCCTCACATTCCGTGAGGCTTATATTTTTTGCGGATAGGCAGCCCATGCTCCTGCCTGATTGAGTTTTCGCTCGGTTGCCCGGTCTTTTGATATTCGTATTTTCCGACGCCGACGGCCCTGAGTTCCTCTTTCCCGGCCTCGGATTTTTCGTCGTAGCGATGTCCACCCTTGTAGGCTCTCGACGTGCCCGCCAATAGATGCTGAGCATGGATAAGCTCGTGCGCAAGAACAACAAACGACTCCTCGGGATTCGATCCAAGTCGAAGAGGGGAGCCGTTTGCGTTCAGTTCGATGTGACTCTGCGGGCTCCATTCTATGATGGCGTTGCATCCCTTTCCTTTTCTTGCTCGTTCCTTGGCGAGCGCTAGATTATCGGCGAAAGTTCTCGGCTTATATTTTTCAGCCTCGCTCGCACTGAGGGCAGCTCTGGTGTTGGGCTGCGCTTCAGCGCCTATCTCCGCTATGGTCACTTTTCTATTCTTGCTAGCGCTAATAGCACTCAGGCCTTGAAGCAGGGCGCTGCCCGAGGTGCCGGCCGCAATCTTTTCAAGCGCTGACTCAACCTGATTCTTGTATGGCTCTTCTCGAGCGCTTGTCTGAGTGGAAATATAGATTCCTGGAAAGTTTGTTTGACCGATTGGCATGTCGAGTATGTGTCGTTAAAGTGTTTATGGGACTGCCACTCGAATGGTAATTGTGAGAAGGCAAACACACTGCCAGTATGTGAAATCCTGTCATCAATGGCGAATGGATGATCCAATTCGGACTCCGTGAGTTAATTCGCGGCGGTCTACAAGCTCACAAGCTTTGTGGGGCATGCATGGTGCGGTCTCCACCAGCGCTGGGCCGCTTGAAGGGAATCCTGGCTCCGCTGTCCCGACCGCGAGGCTAGCCTCCTTCTCGGCGCTCGCGTTCTGTTGCGGCCCTTCGCTGTTCGCCGCTTGCGCGGTGCTCGCTCCCGGGTGCGATAGGGGTTGGCGCTCCGCCTACCGGTTTCCACGAGGCGCACAACGCGCTGGTGGAAAAGAACCGATGAAGCGCACCCAAGACCTGAAGGCCCAATACCAACTCCAGATGGACGAGGAAGGCATCTTGCTCGCTGCCGCGACCATCCTGGAGCAACGCCTTCAACGCCAAGGCCGTATCCACAGCCCCGAGCAGGCCGGCAGCTACCTGGTCGCCCGCTGCGCCCACCTGCCGCACGAAGCCTTCGGCGTCGTCTTCCTCGACACCAAGCACCACATCCTGGCCACCGAGCACCTCTTCACCGGCACGACCGATGCCTGCGAAGTCCACAACCGAGTCGTCGCCAAGCGCGCCCTGGACCTCAACGCCGTCGCCGTCATCCTCTTCCACAACCATCCGAGCGGGAATCCGGAGCCCAGCGAAGCAGACCGCAAGGTCACCGAACGCCTGAAGCAGGCGCTGAACCTTCTGGACATCCGAGTGCTGGACCACTTGGTTATCGGCGGCCAGAAGAGCGTCAGCCTGGCGGCAAGGGGTTGGGCATAGCCCACCCCTTCACCTGTGCGGTCTGCCGAAGCTAGACTGCAAAGGCAGATGTCCCCAAGGAGCGGAATGAAAGCGTTTCACGTGCGAGGGATTGTCTGGAAGATCGATGGCAAGCGTCCCGCGTTGCCGATGGAAGCCACGGTCGAGTGCGAGAGCGAAGACGGTATCGCCGACGCCCTTAGTGACGCCTTTGGCTGGCTTGTGGGCGACTTTGCTGTTGTAGAAGAACTTGAAGAACTAGAGCCTATGGAATGGACGCAACGCATGAATACCGCAATGATCAATGAGCCCAAGAAAGGGGAGTTCTTCCACCTGCAGCCAGACGTTCGACGCGGGGGGAAAGGTCATGGGGTTGTCTTTGAGAACCGAAAGGCGCTCCTCACTCCGCCTAGGCTGATTCTGAGGCCAAAGGATGGCGGGTTTCCTGCTTTGCGCGAGGTTCCACGCTTGGTCTACCACCCCAGTGAAGGCGTGCCTCCCCAAGACCTGGAAGGGGGATTCAGTGGCTACTGGCTGGTGTCAGAGCGCCTACGTCGAGTGATGGAGACGGTAGATCCTGCGGCGTTCGAGTTTGCCGAGACCGACTATCGCTTGGCCGATGGCTCGAAGGGGCCAAACGTCTACCTGTGCGATGTGGTCCGCACGTTAGACGCACTCGATGAAGATGCTTCTTACCTCGACATCAAAGTCAGTGACGAATACGAAACTGGTAAACATTACAGCCTGGCGGGGGGCTCGCGGCTGGCCTTCAAAAGCGATGTGCTCGGGGTAGCACACGTCTTCAGACTGCCATTTCACGGTGGCGTCTTTTGTGATCGAGTGTTCAAGGATGCTGTGACTGCAGCCGGTATCGGCACCGATGGACAGTCGGACGGCCTCTGGTTCTACGACGTGGTGAACCGCTAGGCCGAGCCGCAAGGCGACAAGGAGCCTGATCCGTGCCGAATTACCGAACACTTTTCCAGGATCACCACAACATCGAACAGCAAACGCTGAAGAACAGCGAGTTGCTTGATGAGTTGCAACGGGCAGGGAAGTTTGACATCCACGCACAGGAAAACCGACTGTTTCTGCCGGCCAATCCCACGTTCGCTCAAAAAATGGGAATCACGCCACATAGCGGCGGCCCTCTTGGCGCTTACCAGTATGGGCTACTTGATCGCCTTGAAGATATTTACGCGTCCCGAGATGGGCAAGCCATGTTGGAGGGTGACCCAGCCGCGATGGATCGTGTTGTCCAGCGTGTCGAGCGCTTACGCGATACCGTCAAAGTAGGACTAATCAATGGTGATCTGAACACCAATACGCCCGTTGGTTTAACCCCTGCACAGACCAATCAAAAGGTTCAAGACTTTTTCCGCGATATCCCGACCTACCAGAAAACCCATGCCCAGCAAATCGAGGCCTTGAAGGGCTTCACGGGGGTGGACCACGGCTGGGGAGCTGTTGCGCATTCCGAGTCGCGCATCGTCACCGCGCTAAACCAGATCCATGTCAGCAACGCCGCCATCGTGCGAGGCGGGGACATCCAGCTCCAGCGCAGCGGCTTGTCGCTCGCCATCGCCAATGCCCATCACGATGGGCGCGTGGTCTTGTCCGAGCAGGGTATCCTTAAGGTTGAGCAGACCCTGGGTGAGGAGGCCGCAGACAATCTGCGCGTCCCACGAGGCCAGCACGGTGCGGCATCCATGGAAGTGCTTCTTGGCAATGCATCCACCAGCACCCTGGTGCGCTCGGGTGGCTTGCTGGCTACCGGCGCGGATGCGGTGCTGACTGCCCGCCGCTCCGCCGAGCTGCTGGAACAAGGCAATGCCACGGCCGCGCAGTCTGAGGTTACCCATGCACTGGCACGCAACGTCGGCGGCTGGGCCGGTGGTGCGTCTACTGCGGCAGCATTGGGCGGAAGCGGCTTCGTACCGGCTGCGTTGGTGGTCGGTGACGCACTGCTGATGAGCAAAGCGTTCGACAAAGGCGCCGATCTGCTGGACAACCGCGCCATCTACCACCAGATCGACAAAGCGCACATGGAGTGGCAGTTCAACGGCCGCAACTGGCAGCGCGAAGCGGCTATCGACCTCGCTCCGGATGGCCGGCGCACGAGCGGCGAGCATTTCGTGGTCGCCAGCTACGAGAAATCGCAGGAACTGGGCGCGCTGGCAAACGCCAAGGCAGTGGAGTTGGCGCTGGGCAAGGCTCCTCCACCGCAAGACCCGTTCAACGTCCCTGCACGGGCCAGCGACCAAGTTGGGTTGGACAACCAGAACTGGCACCGCAATCCTGAGAGCCAGGCATGGGAACGCCAAGTCAAAACCGCCGTGTCCGGTGCCAACGACCGGGGCAGCTACGAGCACCAGACCGCCTCTCCGGAACGCGCGCAACAGCTCAACCAGGAAGCCCTGGGCCGCATCGAAAGCAACATTGCCACCGGGCGCGAAGCCATCGCCGCCGCTTACCTGGAAAACCATGCCGCGCAGCGCGCCCGCGACTATGGAGTGGAAGTGCCGGCAGCCGTGGAAAGTGTCCTCGCCAAGCAAGGTCAGGTGCAGGGACACGACGGGCAGGTCTACCAGCGGAACGACGCTGGACAGTGGGCTGGGAAGGATGGGGTGGCTACTGGAAACCTGGCGGTGGAACTGGAGTTGACGAACCAGGTGCGCCAGCCGTCGGTGGAGCGTGCCCAGGAGACCCTGGCAGCGATCCAGGCGCTTCCGGCTCCCACGGCGTCGCAGATGGAGCACAACGAGCTGCTGCACCGTTACCGGGCCGCAGGCGTCGATTTGAACGTCAATCCAGACACTCAGCAGGCAGTGGAGCTGGCCGCGCAGCGGACCAGGGACGCCAATGGCATCACCGGGCCGACCATGCAGCAGCTACAACGCAATGAGTTGGGGCAATACGGGTATGACAGCCCCATCGCGCACCTGCAGCGCGGCAGCGATGGGGTCACCCGCATGGTGGCCACTACGAGTAGCGACGACATCCGGCAGGCGTTGAGTGAGGTGCAAGGCAGTCGGCGTGAGGTGCCAAGCCTTGGAGGGGCGCCCGAAGCGAAAGGGGAAACAGACAGCTCTACGTCTGACTCTTCCAATCCGCAGCAGGTGCTGGACATCCAGGCGCGCATGCAAGCCTCTGTCGCGGCGCAGGCGCGGCAAGAACGCGAACAGCAAGATCGTCTTGCGCAAGAGCAACACGCCGCGCAGGTGCGCGAACACCTCCAGCAGGCACATCCGGAGCACGAGGATCGGGCGCAGAGCGAACAGGCGGTCCAGGCGCATGCGGTGCTGGAAGGTCAGCGCCAAGCCGAGCAGCATCGGGAGTCAGAAGAGCGGCAAGTGCAGGAGCGGCAGGCACAGACCAGCCAGCAACGCGAGCTGCAGGAGCGTGAGGAAAGGGATGTCCAGGAACGTCAGGCGCAGGAGCGCCAAGCCCAGGACAACCAGCAGCGGGAGCAGCAGCAAGAGCGCCAGGCTCAAGAAGCCACGCGGGTTGAGGTCCAGGAACATCAGGTTCAGCAAGCGCAGCAACAAGAGCAACGACAAGAAGCCTCGCAGCAACCGGACGCTCAGCTGCACGCTCCAGATGCGGCGCTGGATCAACAAATGCCGCAGCCCGAGTTGCAGCAGGCATATGCCCACCAGCAGCTAGATGCGCATAACCAACAGGCAGGCGAACGCGCGGCTGACACTACGCCCGACCCACGGACGCAGCCGCATCAAGCAAGAGAAGCGGGACGCGCGCTGGAAATGCAGGCAGTGGAAAGCCGCGATGCCTCGCGCCTGCCGATTCCTGCACCCGAGGGCGAGAAATCCGGCAACCAACCTTTGCAAAGCGCGGAGGCCGATGCGGTGTCCCTGGCGCTGTATCGCCAGGTGCAACCGCAGCAGGCCGAGATGGAGCAAGCGTCGGCCCGTCAGCAAGACGTGGCGCGTGAGCAGGAGGCAACACCGGTTCGGGCCATGGCCCCAACAGCAGAGCCGTTGACGGCATCACTTTCCAGAGCGTCTACTACGCCTGAGCGAGAAGCCGAGGCTGAACAGCCCCGTCCTTCAAAGGCTTTGCTCGCTGATCATGGTGCACCGGTGTTGCCCGCAGAACACTTCGCGCAAGCGCGTGAGGAGTCATTGGCAAGCAGTGCGGCCACTCGCGTGTCCGTCGGGTCTGCTGACGCAGAAAACCAACAAACGCAATCAACCCCAGCGCAGGATCACAGCGCCGCAGACCCGGGTGGCGCCCTGTTCCTGGAAGAGACCATGCGCTCGCTGCGCCAGCTGCAACAGGAAATTGAGGCGGCGGATCGGGAAGACGAACGCTTCCATCAGGAATGGAGGGAGTATCGCGAGCGCGGAGAACCTTATCCCTTCGCTCAAAAGAGGGCGCTAGACCAGGAGGGTAGCGGCATTGATGCGTTCAGCGCACACCAACCAAGTCACCGCTCGCCCAGAGAAGCGGCCGCGCAAGCCGATGCCTTCCCATCTCCAGTTCAGCGCTTTGCTGGTCCAGGGGAAGGGAATGCACCAAACGAGTCGCCGAAAGCTGAGCGCAAATCCATCACGGGCGACCCGGACGTAGACGAGGTCCTCTACGCGCTCGACAGCAAGAACGAGTTGGCGATCGAGCAGGCCCTGAACCGAGTCGCCAACAGCGCAGCGACGCAGGCGCTCATCAAAAGAGGCAACGAGTTCCTGGAGGCGCAAGCCCAGCAGGAGGCCCAGGAGCTCGCCGCAACACGTCAGGCGCTGGGGATGGATGTCTCAGCGGAGATCAACACCAGTCGCGGGCCGGTGATGGTGATGACCTTGCCGGAGTTTGCCAAGGGGCCGATGCAGAGCGGTCCCCAAGGGGACGGCGGTGGGGGTGGAGACGGCGGGGGAGGCGGGGGAGGAGGCGGTGGTGGTGGAGGGGGCGGCGGTTAGTCAAAATCGCTTCCTGACCAGCCGAGCTCAGGAGACCTCATGGACAGGCAAGCCACCGCCGCAATGGCGGAAATGATGGCCACGTTGAATGCATCGAACACCTCGCTGCAAGAGACGGTCAAAGTGCTGACGACGCTGGTGGCATCCATGCAGCAGCGCGAACAGCGGTTGCGCGAGGTGGTCGCCGAGCAACTTCAGGTAGTCCAACACGCGGCCAGCAGCGCCGATGCAAAGGTCAATCGGGTGCTGGAAAATGCGTTGCCGCGCTTGACGCAGCTGACCAATCAGGCGTTGACGCAGACGCTGGAGCCGGCTGCTAAGCGATTCAACAAAGAAATGGCCACTGCGGACGAGACATTGCAGCAAGCCACTCGACGTTATGCGCAGGCCCAGCAGTCCTTGGAAACGCGGAGCACGCGGCGCATGTGGATCGCATCGGCCACGATGCTCGCGGCGGGCGTGTTGGGACTGGGGGCGGTGGCTTACTCGGTGGGCATCATCAACGAGAAGCGCAGCGAGCTGGTGCAGCTCCGCACCTCAATCGACTATTGGGAGCGGGTTGCGCGAGCTGACCTAGCTCCTTGTGGCGAAGGAAGGATCTGCGCCACGCTCGAAAAGAACGGCCCACGTTTCGGCAGTCAGAAGCAATACCGTGCCGTTAGCCTGCGCAGCGCCTCAGACGCGCGCTGATGCTCGTCGACCTATGGGCTTGGTGCGCCGTCGAGCTCCTGACAACGCCGGGCGTGTTCGCTCAGATGGTCGGGATTGGGGCGGTTCTTCCTTGACTCCGGCTGACGCACAGTCTGGCCTCTGAGAGCAAGGTAGTCAGTGGTAAGCAACGACGGAGCCAACGCGACCTTGTTCTCTGGGGTGATCCAGAGCAGCAGGCAGTCGAAAAGGGTGTGGAGGTCGGCGCGGAGCAACAAGCCGTTGTCCACCCGGTCGGTGTGGTCTCCCCGGTAAGGCAATATATGCGCCGCCTCCAAGACCTCCTTCGCCGAACAGCCAGTGATGGCACAACGGCCGCCATACGCGTCCAGCAACTGGTTCCGGAAAAAAGATTGACCACGGCGCTGGGCTACTGCACGCATGGTCCAGACACGTGCGTCGTGGTCTGAATCCAATGGAGGCAGATGCGCAAATGCCGCGTCCTGCCCTTCGGCCTCGGCTTTCGATTGTGGGGTGGCGGGCAACTGCACAGCTTCCCAATCGCCGGCGTCGTTCCGCTGCAAAGTCCAGTGGCCATGGATGCTTGCCCGAAAAGGCTCATACGTCACGCCCCGGAATTTGCCTCGTCTGAAAACGAGATCACGAGGGTGATTGGAGTTTGAGCGCCAATCCTTCCGCGTCTTGTCGTAATGCCGCCGGTTAGTGTCGTTGACCGTCAAGAATGAAAGGTTGGCTCCCAAGTCTGAGTGGTCTTCGCCTGGGTAGCGTCCTTCGAGCCACTCGCGAATCTCTGCGGTGGAGGAGGGCTTGGCCAGTGCTTGCATGGCTTCGGCCACGTGCCAGTATTTCACGGTAGCCCGGTCGCGCATGAGCATCTCTCTTTCTGGGAACTCGCCAGTGCGCTCAAACGCAAGTTCAAAAGAATTGGCCTCGAGCGATACGACCTGCCCGACCAGGCTGAAGTCCGGCTCGAAGTCGTTGGAGGCGCGTGCGGCATTGCCAGCCCTAACTTTTGCCGGGTTGTCGGAGGTGGCCACCACGACTCGGATTGGCAAGCTTTCCGCCCGGGCTTGTTCGAGATGAGCGCGAAAAGTGTGCTTGCCACTGCCCTTCCAATGGGCGGTCTCCATCGCGTAGCGGGACATGTCGGGCGAGAAGTTGTGTGACCACAAGCTCAAAATGACCTGGCGCGGATTCTCAGACAGGGCGGACGAGTTGAACTGCGGGTCCTTGATCTCAACGCCATATCGGCGAAAGGCATCGCTCATTCGCATGGGGTGTCAGTGTCCTCGGCAACGGGTGTGCAGGCGTGGCGTTATGGTGTCAATCCAATCGGCGTGACCACAATCATGCGTTCGTCAATGGCTGGCCCTCGGTCGAACGTGTATTCGAAGCGGTAGCCATTGCCTTCCAGGGTAAGGTTTTTCTTGCCCTTGAACGCTTTAAGCAAGGCCTTGTCGTGGTCGCTGGGATAAAGTTTGATGAGGTCGTGGATCATCTTGTCCGCAGCTTTAGCGTCAGCGTGGAGCCCATAACCGCGATCCTTGAACCAGTCGTTCCATAGGAACTTCGTGGTGGAGACCCTGCCGGTTTCCGGCTCTTCGTTGATAAAGAACTTGACTGTCTCGGCCTCGCCGCCGATACAGCCAAACAGGGCCCCCCAGCCTGAGGTTCCTGGCGTGATCTTGGTTGACTTGCATGAAAGCACTGCCTTGCTGCGCTCGACCTCGTTTTGGAATGGAGTGACCACTGAACGATCGGCCGGCTGCTGCGTTGAGCTTTCCGTGGGCAGCGATGGCTCGGCCGGAGGCGGAGATGATTGGGAGCACGCAGTCAGCAGCAATACGGCACTGGGGAGCAGGCGACGGATCAACATCCGATGTGAGTTCCAGTTGGAGGCGTGGGCCACCATCTTCCCATTGCAAGTCGCTTTCGAACCAGCTGTTTGAACACGTCGGGAGATGGTGCAGGCCCTTGCCGCTTGTGGCGTCCTTGATTGCAGCGTGTATGCGCGGCCACCACGTTCTCGGGCACATCCAAACCGCCGTCTTGTTGAGCAATCAGGTGTTCGGCAGTGCACTGGTAGGGACGTGCAGAGCGGGGCCGCAAGCCCAGCTCGCTGGGCGAGGTTAGCCACATCGGGAGGCCGCAATAAAAACAGCAGCCCGACTGGGCGTGAAAGGCACGGATGCGAAGAGATTTGAGGCGCTTGTTGCTCATAGTAGGCTCCGGAATCAAAAGAAGATTCCCGTGCCTCCTAGTGGAGAACCTCGGGCACCCGGAGCCTAGTGGCTATGCGGGCACAACACCGGGGGATGCCCCCACTGGCAGACACGTTGTAACCGACCATCGGTGCGGCTGCAACCCTTCGACGCGCGCTGGGCTGGGCGGGCGACCAGGATCAATGCGTGCTGTGGCCTTCTTCAGTGTTCGTGATTGCCATTCGCAGCGCGCCGAGGGAGCTCGCTTGGTTACGGATTGCCGCGTCGCTCCGATTTCCTACGTGAGCCAAAAGCGCACCCACCAACTCGGCATCCTCCAGCGACTCTGCTCCTGCAAGGAAAACGAGTTCTGCTACCCGTGTGCGTCGCTTGGCTTCTTCGCGACGCTGCGTTTCCTTGGCCTTCACGGCTTGGCGCTGTTGCGCTAAAAGCTCGCGCGCTTGATGCTGAGCCAAGCGCTCCGTGGCTCGTTGGATTTGGTCTCGGTAGTGATTGGTGGTGGTCATGGGTTTGTCCTGCGTTGCTGAAATGAGTCAAGCAGGAAAACGGCTCGCGTCAAGCATCGAGGTGGTCTCGAATTTCGTCCGCATCGAGAATCGGAAAGCCTGAAAAACAGGGCTTAAAAGAAAGAAGCAAGAGCGCACATAGGCGTTCCTGCGGAACGCGTGCGCAAAGGGCTTCGCCCCTTGAACCCCAAGCGCCCAAGGCGCTTGCGAAAATCCAAAGCCGAGGCATAAACCAAGCAACCCCACTGCTTCGGAGTCGCTGCCTCATGGCCATCTACCACGCCAACGTCAAGACGTTTAGTCGCGCCAAAGGGCATTCGTCCATCGCAGCGGCGGCCTACCGCGCTGGGCTGCTGCTCGAGGACGCGCTCACCGGCCTGCGCCACGACTACCGCCGCCGGGACGGCGTGGTCGAAACGCGCTGCTTCGCTCCCGAAGACGCGCCCGACTGGGCCCTGGTCCCCGCTGAGCTCTGGCCTGCTGCAGAAGCTGCCGAGCGCCGGAAAGATGCGACCGTCGCGCTCGAGTTCGAGTTCGCGTTGCCGCACGAACTCGATGACCTCCAGCGGTCTGACCTGGCCGTAGAGGTCACCCGTGCTCTGGTGGGGCGCTACGGGTTCGCGGCGCAGGCCAGCATCCATAGCCCGGGTAGTAAGGATGGCTTGAATTGGCACGTCCACGTCTTGGCAACGACGCGTCGCATCGGGCCCGATGGCCTCACAGACAAAACCAGGGAACTCGATGGTGGGCCGTCGGGCAGGGCAGAGGTGGAGTGGGTCCGCGAGCTGGTCGCGTCCACCATCAACGCCCACCTTGAGAAGGCGGCGCTCGAGATTCGCGTGGACCATCGCAGCCTGGCCGCCCAGGCCGACGCTGCCTTGGTGCGCGGCGACCTGGCCGCCGCTGCCATTCTGTCCCGCGAGCCCACCCAGCACGTCGGCAAAAACGGCACGGCGTTGGCCCGGCGGGGCCAGCCGTCGGAGCGTTCGGACGCAAACCGTCGAATCGAAGAGACCAACGAGGAGACCTTCCAAAAGCTCATCGCCGTGTTCGAGCAGGAAGGGCATGCCATGCCGGTGCCAGACGGTCACAGCCAGGCCCAGGCCGAGCGCGAGGTCCGCCGACCTTCTGACGTGCTGTCCCTGCCGCTTAGGCGCGGGGCAGGGCACATCGAGGTGTCCCGCAGCATGGCGACCATTGCTCGCGGGCTGGGACTGATGGAGGCCGAGGAGGCCACGCCGTCGCGCGCGCCACGTTCGGTCGCCGAGCTTGCGGAGGAGGCCAGCGACGAGTGGGGAGTGGCCGTTCAAGCGGATCCCCGCTTGGCTCAGACGCTCCAAGCAACCCTGGCCTTGATGCAGTGGGTCAGGGAGCGAGTGACTGCCTTCGCCGAAGCGGCGCAGCTCCGGCCAGACCTCAACGAATTGCTTCGTCGGCTGCGGCGCTTCAAGGCAGCCACCATGAAATTCGCCCGGCGGCTATTGGCGGTGCGCCGAGCGGAGAAGCTACACCACATGGCCGAGAACGCGTGGCACGACTTCCTGGCGAACAATCCCGAGCCGGGAACGTCATGGACGCAGGGGGACTGGAAGCAGCGGCGCGGGCGTCGGTTGAGCACCCTCGAAGCCCGAGCCGCAGAGTTGGCCGATGCAAAGGTTCGGGTGACCCCGCAGGGACAAGCCCTCTGCGAGAAAGAGGCGTTGGCCAGCGCGGCGCATCTGGAGGTGTGGAGCCGAGACATGCTCCAGCGCTATCCATTGGCACTGGACATGGCGAATGAACCCGATGAGCCGCATCCAAGCCCTGTCATCGTCGCACCTCCTGCGCCGGCCTACGTTCCCCGGCCGCCGCGCTTCCACTGAAACCAAAGAGCCCCGCACTGCGGGGCTCAATGTTTATATGCTCTCGGTAGACTCAGTGAAGGGTCGGCCGTTTTTTGGCACGCACAGGATCCAACTGTGCGTCTTTGTTCTTCCGGCCCGCGCGCCATTCGTCTATCGATGGGAGCTCTCGAACGATGACAGCTTCGCGGGTGCGCAAAGCCGGGGAGGGCCGGGGAGGAGCATAGTCCAACGATAGAGCGGCGTTGCTCCCGCCCGGGACGTTCTTCTGGCTATAGACGATCAGTTCGCCAGCGGAGGCCCAGGCGTTGCAGACATTGCGTTGGCGCACCAGCGGTTCGTCCGAAAGGGTCTGACTCATCAGCGCTGCGAGCAACTGGCTGGCAAGTTCGAACTGTTGGGGGTTGGTGGTCATGAAAGCTCCTACGTGTGTGGGGGGAATCCTCATCCAACCAAGAATCGCCACTTCCGCAAGAGCTCGCTTCGAGCTGCATTTCACAAATTTGAATACGGGCAAAAATTAGATAGCTGCTATGTCATTTGACGACTAGAGGTGTTGCGAATGCGACCTGGCTTCTCGTTTTGCGCAGACGCAGATGGGCAACTTGAGCCGATGCAAAGGAAGCAGTTAAGCCGGGTCGGGCAGCTCGGGCTTGTGCGAGATGCTGACCGACCAACCGCCGGTCTCCTCTCGCTGCGTTGTCAGCAGGTCATAGGTTTTCACCATGTTGAGCAGCCCGGAGTGTCCGTAGAGGTTGGGCGAAAAAGATGGGTCAGTGCGTTTGAGGTATTGGCCGAGTGCTGACAGTCCTACCTTGCCCTCGGAAGTGTCGCCGGTCAGTAGGGTCACGGCTTCGACCAAGAACCGGGGACGCCGTTTCGGCAGTGGCTTGGTTTCTACGCGAGGGGCTTCTTCTTTCGTCGCTTCCGATTTCAGGACAGGCAGTTCATTGCCCTGGACTTCGGGTGCGGCCACCTCCTTGGCCGTCCGGTCCCATTCGAAGAACTGGTCGCAGGCGTTGCGCAAGGCATCCGGGGTCTTGGGCTCGCCCACAATGAAAACCGTGGCGCCGCGCTCGCGGAGCTTGCGGCAGAGGTAGGAAAAGTCCGAGTCGCTGGTGACCAGGCAGAAGGTGTCGGCCCGGCTGTCGAACAGTGCCTCCAAAGCGTCGAGCGCCAAGGCGATGTCTGCCGTGTTCTTGCCGGAGGCGTATTGGTATTGAAGGCAGGGGGTGAACGCCTGGCGGACCAGGACTTCCTGCCACTTGTTGGCGAGGGTGTTGTGGTTGCCATATCCGCGACGAAGCACGACCCGGCCGAACTGCGCCACCATGAGCAACGCGTGCTCGACGATGTCGGTCGGCACGTTGTCGCAGTCGACCAACACCGCGACACGTGCTTCATGCGGGCTGTTTGAGTTGCTCATGTCTGTGAGGTCCGATTTTATGCAGACAGACAATGGCGTCAGCAACTCGTCCATGGCAAGCGGGCGCTAGCAATCGGGCCGATACGGAGGCTATGATCGAGGAAACATTGAAAGGAAACCTGCCCAGCAGGCTTTCTGCAACGGTTTGAAGGGGTTGGATCGAAAGTGATCCGATCCCACTCTCTCCGCCACACGTCGCTGCAAATCGCTCCGCGCCGTGACGCTTCCCCAACGCACACCGCCCGTCTCATCTTCTGTCCCGCACTCAGCGCGATGGTCCCCTGACGATCAATGTGTCATCGGGCTGATCGCTCAGCGACGCGGTCGACCGTGTCGTGCAGATGGTCGCGCTACCAGCGCACCGCTGCCACCGCATTCAGGACGATCTGGAGCGATCAGCCATTACCTTGCTACGGGAATTGCACGCGCTTAAAAAGCCGATGAGCCAGATCCGCGTGCGGGAAGAGGTCGCGTGCCCATCACTTGCTGTGGGCGCTGGCAGTGCTAGTGCTGTATTGCCACTCCGCCTAACTGCTGCTGCGATGCATGACACCTCTCCCCTGATCAACACCGACGCGCCTGGGCTGCAGGCCGCTGGCGATACGGCCGGGATGCTCTGGACAATCGGTCATTCCACCAGGACCTGGGAGGCGTTCGTCGCGTTGTTGAGCGCGCATCGGATTAAGGCAGTGGTGGATGTGCGGCGCTTTCCGGGCTCGCGTCGCTACCCTTGGTTTGCCAGCGACACGATGGCGCATGCACTGGACGCGGCGTCGGTGCGCTATCTGTGGCTGCCCGAGCTGGGTGGACGGCGCAAGGCGCAACCCGGGTCGCCCAATGGCGCGTGGTGCAACGCGGCGTTTCAGGGCTATGCCGACCATATGACCAGCGCCGACTTCGGCGCCGGGCTGGAGCAGGCGACCGCCATGGCACGTGAGCGGCGTACGGCGCTGATGTGCGCCGAAGCACTCTGGTGGCAATGCCATCGCCGCCTGATTGCGGATCTGTTGCTGCACCGGCGGTGGCAGGTGCTGCACATTCTTGGCGAGACCGCGGTGCAGCCGCATCAGTTGAATGCCGATGCGCGCCCGGTTGGGCGCGATCTGATCTATCCGCCGCGACAGGTTGGTCTGTTTTCTGCCGAGTAGGCGCTTGCGGTAGGTCGAGCCCCAGACGATCGCCGCGACCGTCGCTGGTGCGCCGAACGCTATCGCGCGGACTCACAGCACCGTTGCGTTGACCTTGAAGACCTCCACTGCGCGGGTGAGTTGCGCGGAGTGCTGTTCCAACGCATGCGCGGCGGTGCTGGCGGCTTCGACCAGGCGCACATTGTGTTGGGTGGTCTCGTCCATCTGCGCGATGGTGTGATTGACCTGTTCGATACCGCCGGCTTGTTCCTGCGAGGCGGCGGAGATATGGGCCATGATGTCGGTGACGTGCTGGACGCTGGTGACGATTTCGCCCATGGTGGTGCCGGCGGTGTGCACGAGGGTGGAGCCGTCGGCGACGCGTTGTACGGAATCGTCGATGAGCCGCTTGATTTCTTTTGCCGCATCCGAGGAACGGTGCGAGAGCGTGCGCACTTCCGATGCAACAACAGCGAAGCCGCGGCCCTGTTCGCCGGCGCGTGCGGCCTCCACCGCGGCATTGAGGGCCAGGATATTGGTCTGGAAGGCGATGCCGTCGATGACCGAGATGATGTCGGCGATGCGTCTGGACGAGGCTTCGATGCCGGACATTTGTTCGATCACCTGGCCGACCACGTCGCGGCCTTCCGAGGCGATGGCGGCGGCGCCGCGTGCGAGCTGGTTGGCGCGGGTGGCATGTTCGGCATTCTGCTTGACGGTGGAGGTCAGCTCTTCCATCGAGGCAGCGGTTTCTTCGAGGCTGGCGGCCTGTTGTTCGCTGCGCTGCGCCAGCTGCTGATTGCCGCTGGCGATATCTTCTGCGACGAAGCTGATGCTGTTGGAGGTTGTCTGGATGCGGGTGACGATGTCGGTGAGGCGGTGCACGGTGCTGTTGGCATCGTCACGCATGGAGGCGAACACGCCGTGGAAGTTGCCGGACATGCGCACGGTCAGGTCGCCATCGGCGATCGCGCGCAGCAGCCCGGAGAAGCTGGCCAGGTTGGTATCGGAGGTGGCCATCATGGTGTTGAGGTTTTCCACCATCAGGCGAAAATCGTGCTCGAACGTTTCCGCCTTGCCGCGGAGTGCAAAGTCGCCTGCGCAGGCGGCCTGGGTCAGTTCCTGGATCTGCGCGTTGATGGCCTGCAGGTTGCGTTTGACCTGCTGCATGGTGGCGGTGATGGCGGATTTTTCGCCCGGGTACTGCTCGATGTCCTGGGTGAGATCGCCAATGGCGTAGCTGCCCATGACCTGGGTCATGCGCAACTGGGTCTGCACGTGGGCATGTACGAGTGCGTTGGTGTCTTGCACCATGTCGCCATATTCGCCGGGAAAACCCTGTGGGTCGGTGCGGTAGCTGATTTCGCCGGCGTCGTGGCGCGCAGCCATGCTGCGTTGCGCCCAGATCACCTCCTGCAGGCGTCGCTGCATCTGCTGCATGGCGCGCAGCAGTTGCCCGGATTCGTCGTTGCTGGTTGCTGCGTCCTGGCTGCGCAGATCGCCGTCGTTGATGCGCTGGGCCAGGCGTAGCGACTGGCGCAGCGGCAGCACCACACTGCGCGTGAGCAGGAACGCGATGGCGGCGCCCAACAGCAGGGCGACGACGGTGGACATCACCATCAGCATCGCAAAGCCGCGCGCAGTGGCAACGGCCTGCCTGGCGGCTTGGCGGTTCTTGGCCTCCTGCAGGTCGATGAAGGCGTTGATGCTGGCCAGCCAGGCAATGAAGGCCGGGCGCGCTTGCTGCAGCAGGTGCTGTTCTGCCTGCGCCTTGTCGGCCGCATCGCGGAACGCGCGCACTTGCGCGATCAGCGGCAGGGTGCGCTGCTCGATGGATTTGATCTGCTGGAGAATGTCTTTCTCTTTTGCATCGGTCGAGCTGGCGATCATGTCGTCGAGCGGTTGCGCAGCGCGTGCGTAATCGGCAGCGAGCTTGTCGATCGATTGTTCGGCGGCGTGGCGGTCTGCGGGGTCGTCCATGAGCACCACATCGCGCAGAGCAATCGCGCGGTCGTGGACGCTGCCACGGAAATTGATCGCGTAGCGTTGCTTGACGCTATTGACCTCGTTGATGGCGGTGAGTTGCTGGTCGATGCTGCGAACGCGTTGGATGCCCACCACGGTCAGGATCACCATCAAGACGATGATCGCGAGAAAGCCCAGGGCCAGGCGCTGTCCAATGCGCAGATTCGGGAAGAAATGCATAGGTGTTCGATCGGTGTTCCGACTGGCGGAAGAGCGGGGGAGTCCCGGCAACGGCAGGGAGACGAATACGCACGCGACAGCGCAAGAGCCAGCGCAACGGCTGCCGCTCAAGTGGTGTCTCGACGTGTTCGTTAGCGACCTCTAGCAGTGGAACTGAAGACGTTGCGTCTGCCGGTTCAGGTGCTGGTGGGGCTGCTCAATGCGCCGAGACACTCGTCATTCCTGCCTGCAACGCTGCCGCCGGCGGCTTACCGGCGCCTGCAACGGCGCTTAGGGATAACGCGAGAGATCCGGCGCCTTGATCGCCGGCGTCATCCACTTTGCAGCGAGGTTCTGCACGCTTGGCTGGCTGGCGAGTTTGAGTGCGCCATGCAGCAGGTGGATGCCGAGCCGGCTATGCGGGTTCATCAGGCGTGGGCCGATCTTCGGCACGCCCTGGGCCTGCTCGACCATCGGGCGCATGGCGGTGGCGTAGGCAGCGAAGGCCGCGTCCAGCGTGGCGGCCTGGGCGATTTCGTTGGCCAGCACATACGCGCCGGTCACTGCCAGGGTGGCGCCGATCCCGGCCAGTGGCGTCGCGCACCAGGCCGCATCGCCGGTAAGCACGGTGCGACCGCTATGCCAACGCTGCATGCGCACCTGGCGCAGGGCATCGAAGTAGAAGTCGTCGGTGCCATGCATGCCATCGAGCACGCGCGCCGCCTGCCAGCCGGCGTCGGCAAAGCGCTCGTGCAGGTAGGCCTTCTGGGCGTCGATGTCCCAGTCTTGTTCGCCTTCGGGCGGTTTCTGCAGCGAGAGCATGGCGCGCGTGGTGCCGTGCCGGTCGGGTCGCAACGAGATGCTGCGCCCGCCGGTGGTGTGGTACCAGCGCCACAGCGGGTCGTCGTCGGCGCTGCGCGGGATGGTGAAGTAGGCGATGGTCAGATCCATCCAGCGCGGATCGTTTTCCCCCGGGAAGACCTGTTCGCGCGTCGAAGAGCCCACGCCTTCGGCGACGATCACCGCGTCGAAGCGTTCGCTGCAACCGCTTTCGAAGGTGACGGTTGCGGCATCGCTGCCGGCAGCGTCTTCGATGCTGGCGATGCGGTCGCCGAAGCGGTACGTCACATGGCCGCGCGCGGCATCGTAGAGCAGGCGGGCCAGATCGCCGCGCAAGATCTCCAGTTCGGCGGTCGGGCCATCGCCATCGATGTCTTCGGTCTTGAAGGTGGCGACGGCCTGGCCGTGCGCGTCGATCCAGGCGGTGCCTTCTTCGCCGGTTCCCTGGGCCAGCGCGGCCTGTTCCAGGCCCATGCGTTGCAGCACCTCACGGCCGACACCGCGTACGTCGATGTTCTGGCCGCCATCGCGAAACCGGGTGGCGCGTTCCACCACGGTCACATCGAAGCCGCGATGGGCGAGTGTCCAGGCGGCAGCGTTGCCGGCGATGCTGGCGCCGGTGATGAGGATACGACGCGGCATTGCTGTCATCCTGGCAGGAAATATCAGGCGTGATATTACACGTCCTGGCCGTAACGCTCCATGTTCGCGATCAGCCGGTGCATCAACGCGACGGTCTGCTGCACCTCGTCGGCGGAAAAGCCTTCCAGCGCCACTGCGTTCATACCCAGCAGCGCACGCCCACCGAGTTCGGCCATCTTGCGCCCGCGGGCGGTGAGCGCCACCAGCGCGGCACGGCGATCCTGCGGGGTCGGGGTGCGCTTGATGAGCTTCAGTCCCTCCAGCTTGTCCAGCAGTGCCACCATGGCCGGCTGCTTCACGGCCGATGCGATGACCAGGTCACGCTGCAGCATCGGGCCTTTCCAGGACAGCAGCATGATCGGGCCGATCAGCGCCAGCGACACGCCGTGCGGCCGCAGTTCGGCGTCCACCAGGCGGTTGAAGACCCGCGCTGCATGGTTGGCCAGATACCCCGGCGCGATAGCAGCCTGCGGATGGATGAGTTCACTCTGATCAAGCATCTGTAAGACCGTGCGTTGTCCTGTGGCTATCGGGCAATGGTACGTCTCCTGCAGTGCGGCATGGCGCTCGTTGCCGCGTGGCACCGCGTGCACGCCCGGCGGCTTGGCTGCCGGGGCGATATCGCGTCGCTGCGCGGCCCGAAGACGGCACGGCCCCATGTGCGCGGGCCGACGGCTGTACCGGCCGTGGCGCAGGCTGCGCGCTGCCGCAGACGCAGGAGCGCAAGCTGCCTGGTTCAGCCATCGCCTGCGGGCGTGGCTGGACGCCACCAGCCATAGGCCAGATGATGGGCGCGAGCGCGCGGCTCGGTCTTGCCGAGGCGTCATGCGCCTGCGGCGACCTGGTCTTTTCAACGGTTGGACATGATGTACGGATGGATGATGGAGAAGCTCGCAGCAGGCGACCTCGCGGTCGTGCACGTTGCGTGCTGGAGCGGCGACCTGCGTGTGGACACAATGCAGGTACGCCCTCTATGAATGCGGGATTTCCGCACGGCAACAGCGTCATGGCGCAGGCGGTACGCAGCCACGACTGGGCGGCGAGCCCGCTGGGACCAACCGCTCAGTGGCCATCGCCGTTGCGCAATGCGGTCGATCTGATGCTGGGTTCGCCCGAAAGCATGTATGTGGTGTGGGGCGATGCGCTGACCTTTTTCTACAACGACGCCTACACGCCGATCCTGGGGCCGCGCCAGGCGCAGGCGCTGGGCGCGCCGCTGCGCGTGTTGTGGGCCGATGCCTGGGAGGCGGTGCGCGAGCCGATTGAAGCGGCGTTCGCAGGGCAGGCATCGCGCTTTGAGGAATTGCCGATCGGCATGAACCGCTACGGCGTGCCGGAGCAGACCTGGTGGACGTTCTCGTTCTCTCCGATCTATCTGGACGATGGCCGGGTGGGCGGCGCGTTCTGCGTCACCAATGAAGTCACCGCGCGCAAGCTGGCGCAGGCGCGGCTGGCCGACGAACACGAGCGCCTGATCCGCTTGTTCGAGCAGGCGCCGATGTTCATGGCGTTCCTGAGCGGGCCGCAGCACCGGGTGGAGTTCGCCAACCCGTGTTATTCGCGCCTGATCGGCCACCGCGATGTGATCGGGCGGCCGTTGGCCGAGGCGCTGCCGGATGCGGTGGAACAGGGACATGTGCGTCGCCTGGACGAGGTGTACCGGTCCGGGCGCGCGTTTTCGGCCAATGCGCTGCCGTACAACGTGCAGGCGGTGCCCGGTGGTCCCGCCGAGCGACGCTTGCTGGATCTGGTCTATCAGCCGATCGCAGGCGCCGATGGCACCATCTCCGGCATCTTCGTGCAGGGCCTGGATATCACCGACCGCATCAGCCTGGAGCGCGCGGTGCGCGAGGCCGAAGTGCGCAACCGTCAAATCCTGGACAGCGTGATGGACTACGCCATCATCGCCACCGATATGCACGGGCGGGTGACGTCGTGGAACGAGGGTGCGCGGCGCATTCTGGGCTGGAGCGAGGTCGAGATGCTCGGGCAAACGCTGCAGCGCACCTTTACGCCGGAAGACGTCGAGCAGCGGCAGATGCTGATCGAGGCCGCTGCCGCGCTGGAAAGCGGCAGCGGCATGGACGAGCGCTGGCACGTGCGCAAATCCGGCGAGCGGTTCTGGGCCAATGGCTCGCTGATGGTGTTGCGCTAAGAAACCGGCGAGGCGATCGGGTTCGTCAAGGTGTTGCGCGACCGCACCGCCGAGCGGCTGGCCAGCGAAGCGCTGCAAAAGAGCGAGCGGCGCCTGGACGCACTGGTACGCGCGTCATCGCAATCGATTTTTTCCGCCAGTGCCCACTGGCGCGAATGGCGCCAATTGGTCGGCGACGGTGTGCTGAGCGATGCGGTGTCGGCCACGCCCGACTGGCAGGCGATGGTGCACCCGGACGACCGCGCGCGATTGGCGCAAGCGCTTGCGCAGGCGACTGCCACCAAGTCTGGTGTGGATGTGGAATACCGGGTGCTCGGCACGGATGGGCAGGTGGGCTGGACCTTGATGCGCGCGATTCCGTTGCTGGATGAGCGCGAACAGATCGCCGAATGGTTCGGCACCTCTGCCGACATCACCGACAAACGCGTGGCCGAAGAGCAGCTGCGGCAACTGACCGAGACGCTGGAAGAGCGCGTGCGCGAACGCAGCGCGGCGTTGTTGCTTGCCGAAGAGAAGCTGCGTCAGAGCCAGAAGATGGAAGCGGTGGGGCAGCTGACCGGCGGGCTGGCGCACGACTTCAACAATCTGCTCACTGCCATCAGTGTCGGCCTGGAGTTGCTGCAGACGCGCATCGAACAGGGCAAGTACGACCGGCTGGAGCGCTATGTGGAAATGGCGCAATCCAGCGCGGCGCGCGCCACTGCCTTGACCCAGCGGTTGCTGGCGTTTTCGCGCCGGCAGACGCTGGCGCCCACCGCGCTGGATGTGGAGGAGCTGGTGCGTGGCATGCACGACATCATTGCGCGCACGCTGGGGCCGTCGATCGCGCTGCAGCTGCGTCCGGCAGACCAAGCGTGGCAGGTGCTGGTGGACGCGCCGCAGCTGGAAAACGCGCTGCTCAATCTCTGCATCAACGCGCGCGATGCCATGCCCGATGGTGGGCAGCTCACCATCAGCCTGCACAACCGCGCGCTGGATGCCGCTGCCGCCCAGCAGCTGGAGCTGCCGCCTGGCGATTACGTGTGCCTGAGTGTGCAGGACACCGGTACCGGCATGACGGCCGAGGTCATGGCCAAGGTGTTCGAACCGTTTTTCACCACCAAGCCCATCGGCCAGGGCACCGGGTTGGGCCTGTCGATGATCTATGGGTTTACTCGACAGTCCGGCGGGCATGTGCGCATCGATTCGGAAGTGGGCGTGGGCACCACCATGGCCTTGTACCTGCCGCGCTTCACCGGCGTGCTGGCGCAAGACGACGTGGCACCTGCTGATGCGCCGCTGCAGCGCAATGCTGCGCACAGTCGCACCGTGTTGTTGGTGGAGGACGAAACCGCGATTCGTGTCTTGATCTCCGAAGTACTCACCGAAGCCGGCTACCGCGTGATCGAAACCGCCGAGGGTAGTGCAGCGGTGGAGCGCTTGCGCTCGCAAGAGCACATCGATGTGCTGGTGACCGACGTCGGCCTGACCGGCGGCCTCAATGGGCGACAGGTTGCCGACGCCGGGCGGCAATCGCGTCCTGCACTGCCGGTGCTGTTCGTCACCGGCTATGCGGCCAGCGCCGCGGTGGGCGCGGGCCAGCTCGACGATGGCATGGAAGTGTTGACCAAACCATTCCAGGCCATCGAGCTGGAGCGGCGGGTGGCGCAGTTGCTGGAGCGTCGCGCGCGCTAATCAGGTGCCGGTGCTGCTGCGAGCCGCTCGTTGCACCGGCATCGATCGCCTGAGACATGCGTATCGCAGCGAACGTGGCGCAAAGACGCAGCGGGCTTGCGCGGTTGGGCCTGCCTAGAGCGCCGTCTGGACGATGCCCAGCAGATCGCGCAAGGAAAATGGCTTGGTCAAAAGACGCATGCCGGTATCCAGAAAGTCGGCACGTTTGGCGATTTCGCCTGCGTAGCCAGTCATGAAGACGATGGGCATTGCGGGGTAGAGCATGCGCGCCTGATCGGCAAGGTCGCGCCCGTTCATGCCGGGCAGGCAGATGTCCGACAGCAGCAGATCGAACGGGCATGCCCTGGTCAGTTGCGTCAGCGCGTGTTCGGCGTCGGCAGACGCCACCACGTGGTAGCCCTCGTCGCCAAGAATGTCTGCAGCCATCTCGCGGATTGCATCGTCGTCTTCGACCAACAGGATGCGTGCGTTGGGTAATGCGTGAGCCACTGCGGTCCTCGAGCGATCGCAATGCTGCGATGCTTCGAGATGCACATTAGGCGCGCCTGCGTGACGGCGGCGTGCGATGCTGCAACACGATGCGTTCACCGCTGTTGCCAACGCCATGCGCCACCAGTCGGATGATCGAAAAACAGCGCAATTCTGCTGATCTGCGATACCTGCAGCAGCGATGCCGTGAATCGCGTCAAGCAAAGCAAGCTGATCAGTTCAGTCGCGCCCACCGGCCAATAACGCGCACGTGTTAAATTCAGCTCTATGAAGAACGTGACGCCGATGATCGCAAACCGCATCACCACTGGCAGCACCGGGCTCGACACTATCTTACGAGGTGGGCTGCCCGCCAACCGTTTGTACCTGCTTGAAGGCCAGCCTGGTGCGGGCAAAACGACGCTTGCACTGCAGTTCCTGCTGGATGCTGCGGCCAAGGGCGAGAGTTGCCTGTATGTGACCTTGTCGGAAACCATCGACGAGCTCACTGAAGTGGCTGCTTCGCACCATTGGTCATTGGAGTCCCTGCATATCTTTGAGCTGGCATCAGCAGAGGCCTTCCTGGGCGAAGGGCGGCAGCAATCCATCCTGCATCCGTGGGAGATGGAGCTCGATGGCACCATCAAGCTCATCCAGGCCGAAGTGGACCGGGTGAAGCCGACGCGGGTGGTGTTCGATTCGTTGTCCGAGTTACGCCTGCTCGCGCAGGATTCGCTGCGTTATCGGCGCCAGGTGCTGGCGCTCAAGCAGTATTTCGCGCCGCGCAACATCACGGTGTTTCTGGTGGACGATCTCACCGGCGAAAACGGCGAGCGGGACGCGCATTTGCACAGCCTGTGCCACGGGGTGATTTCGCTCGAGCGCACGACGCTGGAGTTCGGTGCGGCGCGGCGCCGCATGCAGGTGCAGAAATTGCGTGGCGTGGATTTCATCGCCGGCTATCACGACCTGGCCATCGTCACCGGCGGCATGCGTATCTATCCACGTTTGATCGCCTCCGACCACCACCGGCCATTTATCGGCGAACCGGTACCAAGCGGCGTGGAGCGCATCGATGCATTGCTGCACGGCGGCCCGTTGCGCGGGACCAGCACGCTGCTGACCGGGCCAGCCGGCTCGGGCAAGACCAATCTGGCCCTGCAGTTCGTGGTTGCCGCGTGCGAGCGCGGCGAGCATTGCTGCGTGCTGGAGTTCGACGAGCGCACCGGCACCTTGTTGAAGCGTGCCGAAGGCCTGAGCATGGATCTGCGCAAATATATGGACGCGGGTCTGCTGGAGCTGCATCAGATGGATCCGGCCGAAGTCACGCCGGGCGAATTCGCCTGGACGGTGCGTGGCAGCGTGGAGGAGCGCGCGTGCCGCATTCTGGTGATCGACAGCCTCAACGGGTATCTGGCGTCGATGCCGCAGGAAAAGCAGCTGATGTTGCAGATGCACGAGCTGTTGTCGTATCTCAACCAGAGCGGGGTGACCACGTTCCTGATCAACCCGCAGCAGGGGCTGGTCGGCAGCATGGCGACCAGTAGCACCCTCAATGTCTCCTACATGGCCGACACCGTCGTCTTGCTGCGCTTTTTCGAGGCGAAAGGACGCATCCGCAAGGCGTTGTCGGTGATCAAGAATCGCAGTGGCGCGCACGAAGATGCGATTCGCGAATTGCGCATCGGCAGCAGCGGTCTTCAACTGAGCGAGCCGCTGGAGAAATTCCACGGCGTGTTGACCGGTACGCCGCAGTTTGTCGGAGACGACGGCCCGTTGCTGGATCGTCCCCTTGAATATCTGTGACGCGGACGGCTCCATCGTCCATATCATCGCGCCGTTCGGCCGCGACGCGCAGAGCATTGCCAGCATCGTTGGCGAACGCGGGCTGACATGCCGGGTCCATGCCACGCTGGGCGCGCTGGCAGGCGACCTGCACGATGGCTCCGGCGTGGTGGTACTGACCGAAGAAGCCATCCGTGGCGACCTGCATGCGCTGTCGCACATCCTGCAAGGCCAGCAGGCCTGGTCGGACATTCCGTTCGTGTTGTTGCGTACGCCGCGTGGCGCGTACAACCGCCGGCAGGTGCGGCTGCCGGCCGACATGACCAACGTCATCGAGTTGGAGCGGCCGCTGAGCTCGGCTTCGTTGCTGAGCGCCATCTCCACCGCGTTGCGCGCACGGCAGAAGCAGTTCGTCATCCGCGACCAGCTGGCGCAGTTGGCCGAAAGCCGCACCGCGCTGGCGCAGAGCGAGGCCGAACTGCGACGTGTCACCGATGCGCTGCCGGTGCTGATCGCCTTCATCGACAAGAACCTGATCTACCGCTTTGCCAATCGTTCGTACGAAGACTGGATTGGTGTGCCGCCTGCCGATGTGATCGGGCGGCCGCTGGTGGATGTGGTGGGGCCTGCGGTGGTCGAACAGCGCCGCGCCTGGATCGAGGCCGCATTGGCCGGGCAGACATTGACCATCGAGACCAGTTGGCCGCATGCCGATGGCCGGCGCCGCGATGCGGAAATCCGCTACATGCCGCGCTTTGATGCAGATGGCAAGGTGGATGGATTCCATGTGTTCGCCACCGATGTGACCGCGCGTGCGCTGGCGCTGGAATCGATCCAGCAACAGGCCAACCTGCTGGAAGCCAAGGTGGCCGAACGGACCGCCGAGTTGCAGCAGCAGATGCTGGCGCGCGAATCCAGCGAAGCGGCACTGCGCCAGGCGCAGAAAATGGAAGCAGTGGGCCAGCTCACCGGCGGCATCGCACACGATTTCAACAACATGCTCACCGGCATCCTGTCTGCGCTGGATCTGGCGCGGCTGCGCATCGACCAGGGGCGTACCGAAGGGCTGGGTCGCTTTCTGGATGTGGCCTCTGCCTCGGCATTGCGCGCAGCTGCGCTCACCCAGCGCCTGCTGGCATTCTCGCGGCGTCAGTCGCTACAGGCGCGGGATCTGCAGTTGAACGATCTGGTGGTGTCGCTGCAGGAGTTGCTGGCGCGCACGTTGGGCGAATCGGTGCGCCTGGAGATCGATCTCTGTGCGGAACTGCCGCAGGCGTACGTTGACGAGAATCAGCTGGAAAGCGCACTGATCAACCTGGCCATCAACGCGCGCGATGCCATGCCCGACGGTGGGCAGCTGCGTATCGCAACCCGGCAGCTGCAGGTGGAAGATCAGCCGCTGGAACTCGGGCGTGGCATCGCCTTGGCGCCGGGGAATTACGTGGTGGTGTCGGTTGCAGACACCGGAACCGGCATGCCCGCTGACGTGCTTGAACGCGTGTTCGAGCCGTTCTACACCACCAAGCCGATCGGCCAGGGCACCGGCCTGGGCATGTCGATGATCTACGGCTTCATGCAGCAGTCCAACGGGCAGGTGTGGGTGGAGTCGCAGCCGGGCGCGGGCACCACCGTCAGCCTGTATCTGCCCGCCGGGGTTGCGGCGCAAACCGCGGTGCCGCAGACGCAGAGCGATGCGGTGCTGGCAGGGCAGGGCCAGCATGTGCTGGTGGTGGAAGACGACGAGCAGGTGCGGCTGCTGGTCACCGAACTGCTCAGCGAGCTGGGTTACCAGGCCGACGTGGTGGCCGACGCGGACGCGGCACTGCCGATTCTTGCCTCGCCACGGCGGATCGACCTGCTGGTCACCGATGTCGGCTTGCCGGGCCTCAACGGACGCCAGTTGGCCGAGATCGCGCGGCAGTCGCGGCGCGATCTGCCGGTGATCTTCATGACCGGCTACGCAGAAACGGCACGCGACCGTGGCGAATTTCTCGGCGAAGGCATGAGCATGATCGCCAAGCCATTTACGCTGGGCGAGTTCAGTGGAAAGCTGCACGATGTGCTGGGGCCTTCGGCCTGAGTGCAGATAACGCGATGTAGCGAGCCGGTCGAACGTGGATGATGCAGGGGAGCGGCGTGTACGCGTGCTCGCTTTCGCTCTTGCGTGGCGATCTGTCTGCCTCGCGATTGCCCGGCCTTTTCGGTAGATGCGCTCCAGCTGGCACGCTGGCGCGAGAGGCTGCAATGCGATGACGTGCGTTCTGCCGCAACTGCACGGCACGATGCGTCGCACTTGAGTGCACGATGCGATGACGCGGAGTGTTTGCGCCAGGTGCCGCGTCTTGCGCGTGAACCGGCTGCTCGGCATTGCGTACGCGCTGTGCAATTGCGCTGCAGCCATCGCAATCAAGCCGCATCACGCAGGCTGCGTTGCTCAGCGCGTCCCACGCGCGGATTGCCGCGCGCTGGCCATCGATTCGGCCACCGCGATCTTGTCTGCCACCGCCTTCTGCATCGGCGATCCGGTTTCCAGCAAACCGTGCAGATGCCGCCAGTGCGCAGTGGCGGCGGCGAAGTCCTGCTGCTGAAAATCGCTGATGCCTAGCAACCAGAGCCCACGCTGGTTGTCCGGCTCGCGTGCGATCACCTGCTGCAGGCGTGTGCGCGATGCGGCGTCGATGGCGAAATCGGCGTGCGTGGCCATATCCGCCGCCACCCAGCCCACAATGGCGGCGCTGATGTCGGGAGCGATCTTGAGCACTTGTGCATACGCCTCGCGCGCCTCGGCGGGTCGGTCGTTCTGCTCGAATGTCTTGGCCTGCTGCATGAAGCGATCCAGCGCCTGCGCCTGCGCATCGGCAGGGGTGCTTGCCGCTTGCGCCTGCCCTGCATCCGCAGAGGGTGGCAGCGAGGCGACTTGCGCTGGCTGCGCTGCATACACCTGCGTGACGATCGCCTCCGGCGCGCCCACCAGCCGGTACAACCCGGCCGTGGCCAGCGGCAGGCCCAGTCCCAGCAGAATTGCCAAGCGGTAACGCGCACGACCGCTGCCGGTTGGGCGGCGCAGCAGCGGTGCCAGCAACAGCAGCAAGGCCAGCGCCACCAGCACGGCGCTTGCGATATAAAAACCCGCCATCACCATTGGTCCTCCACTTGCGGCGCCACCGGCGTGCCGGCGCGCGCACGGGTGCGCACGGTGTGGATGACCACGCCGGCACCTGCAAGCAACATCAGCGCCGGCCCGAACCACAGCAGCCAGGTGCCGCGTGTGACCGGCGGGTCGTACAGCACGAAATCCGAATAGCGATCGACCATGTACTGCTTGATCTGCGCATCGCTCTTGCCGGCCTGCAGTTGCGCGAACACCTGATGCCGCAAATCGCGCGCCAGGCTCGCGTTGGAATCGGCCAGGTTTTCGTTCTGACATACCAGGCAGCGCAGTTGCGCGGTCAAGCGCTGGTAGCGCGCCTCCTCGCTGCGGTTCTTGAACGGCAGCGGATCCACGGCCTGCGCTGCCAACGAGGGCGCCAGCAGCATGCCAAGCAGCAACACCAGCAACAAACGCACACGGCGGCCTTGCGCGCGCCAATGCCAGCGCCAATGCCACAGTCGTGTGTGACGCGCCGCCATCACGGCGTACCCTTGGGCAGCGCGGCGATGGCCGGAAGCAACTCGTCGTTGATGGCATCCGGGGTCAGCACGCCGATGTGCTTGTAGCGGATCACGCCCTGCGCATCGATCAGGAACGTCTCCGGTGCGCCGTAGACACCGAAGTCGATGGCGGTCTGGCCGGCTTCATCGGCGATCACCACTGCATACGGGTTGCCGAGTCGCGCGAGCCAGGCGATGGCGTCGGCGGGCACGTCCTTGTAGTTGTAGCCGATCAGCGGCACGCCAAGCCGGCTGGCCTGGGCCATCAACACCGGGTGTTCGTGCACGCATTCGGCGCACCAGCTGCCGAACACATTCAACACGTAGGGTTTGCCCAGCAACTGGTCACGACCGACGCGTTGCGCCGGGTGGTCCAGCCGCGGCAACGAGAACGCCGGTGCCGGTTTGCCGATCAACGGCGACGGTACGTCGCGCGGATTGTGCTGCATGGTCCGCAGGATGCCGACGCCGAACAGCGCCGCCAGCAATACGAAGCCCAGCAAGGGCAGCAGACGATTCACGGGTGCGATTCCTGTGCGATGACGAGCGCTGGTTGCGCCGGAGAAGCGGCCAAGGGGTGTGCAGTCACCGGTGCACGAAAGCGGCGTGCGCAGGCGCTGACGAAGCCGCCGAGCATCATCAGCAGGCCACCGGCCCAGATCCAGCGAATGAAGGGCTTGTAGTACAGGCGCAGCGTCCAGTCGTTTTCGATGTGCTCATCGTCCAAGGGCTCGCCCAGCGCCACATACAGGTCGCGGGTGATGCCGGGATCGATGGCCGATTCGGTCTGGATCCGCTCGCTGCTGTACAGGCGTTTTTGCGGATGCAGTTGCGCGACCACCTGGCCGTCGCGGCTGACCTGCACGCTGCCTTGTTCGGCCTTCCAGTTCGGCCCATCCACCAACTGCACGCCATCGAAGCGGAAGCTGTAGCCGGCGATCTGCGCGCTCTGGCCGGGCGACAGCCGTACATCGCGTTCCACCGACAGGCTTTCGGAGACCAGCACGCCGGCAACGAACACCGCCACGCCCGCATGCGCGATCAGCATGCCGGCCATTTCCGCCGGGAAGCGCCGCCCGCGCGGCATGTCGCGCCAGCGTTTGACCACGTACAGCGCGGTGCCCGCAGCCACCCATGCGGCCACACCCATGCCGGCGATCGCCTTGGCCTGGCCATCGGCAAACACACTGCCGACCAGGGCGCAGGCGATCGCGGCGATGCCTGCGCGTGTGCCGAGTGCTTTCAACGGTGCGGCTTCGGCCTTGCCCCAGCGCAGGTAGGGGCCGAACGGCAGCAACAGCACCACCGGCAACATCAACAACGGAAACAGCAGGCCGAAGTAGGGCGGCCCGACCGAGACCTTGCCCAGCGCAAACGCGTCGGCGATCAGCGGGAACAAGGTGCCCAGCAACACCATCGCCGCGGCGACGGTGAGCAGCAGGTTGCCGATGAGAATGCCAGTTTCGCGCGAGGCGGCGGCAAAGGGTTTGCCGCTGGCGATCTTGGGCGCGCGCAGTGCATACAACAGCAACGAGCCGCCAACGACGGCAACCAGAAAAATGAGGATGTACAGGCCACGGCGCGGATCGGCCGCAAACGCGTGCACCGAGGTCAGCACGCCCGAGCGCACCAGGAAGGTGCCCAGCAACGAGAGCGAAAACGCCAGGATCGACAGCAGGATGGTCCACGCGCGCAGGCTGCCGCGTTTTTCGGTGACCGCCTGGGAGTGGATCAACGCAGTGCCGACCAGCCAGGGCATGAAGCTGGCGTTTTCCACCGGGTCCCAGAACCACCAGCCGCCCCAGCCCAGTTCCGCATAGGCCCACCAACTACCGGCGACGATGCCGGCGGTGAGGCAGGCCCAGGCCACATTGGTCCACGGCCGTGCCCAGCGCACCCAGGCCTGTTCCAGTTCGCCGCCGAGCAATGCCGCCACTGCGAATGCGAAGGCCACCGAAAACCCGACATAGCCGGTGTACAGCACTGGCGGGTGGAAGGTCATGCCGGGGTCCTGCAACACCGGATTGAGTTCGTTGCCATCCAGCGGAATCGGCGACAGCCGCCCGAACGGATTGGAGGTCAGCAGGATGAAGGCCAGAAAACCCACCGAAATCAGCCCCAAGATCGCCAGCACGCGGGCGGCGAAATGTTGCGGCAGGTGCCGGCTGAAGGCGGCCAGCAGCACCGTCCAGGTGGCGAGGATGGCGATCCACAACAGCAACGAGCCTTCGTGCGCGCCCCACACCGCCGCAACGCGGTAGTACCAGGGCAGGGCAATGTTGGCGTTGGCGGCGACGTAGCCCACCGAAAAATCCAGCGACAACAACGACCAGGCGAGCAGGCCGAACGCCATCCACACGAACACCGCCTGGCCCACCGCCGCAGGCCGCGCGACACCCATCAACGCGGTGTTGCCGCGCCACGCACCGATCAAGGGCAGTACGCCCTGGGCGAGCGATAACAGCAGTGCCAGGATCAGTGCGATCTGGCCAAGTTCAGGCGTCATGGGCGGATCGCAAGGCGAAACGGAAGGGAAGTCATGAGGTGCGTGGCAGCGACCGGAAGCGCATCAACGCGGCGCGGTCAGCGGCGTGGCGGTGGCGGGGAGTGGTTTTCCGGCATGGCCTTCGGCCATGGCGTCCTTCAGCTCTTTCGGCATGTAGGTCTCGTCGTGCTTGGCCAGCACTTCGTTGGCGACGAAGCGCCCGCCCTGCATGCGCCCGTTGGCGATGACCGACTGGTTGTCGCGAAACAGATCCGGAAGAATGCCGGTGTACTCCACCTGGGTGGCCGCGTTTTTATCGGTGACGGTGAAGCTGACTTTCAGCGAATCACCTGCACGCTGGATCGAACCGGCCTTGACCATGCCACCGAGCCGGAATTGCTGGTAGCCGGCGGCTTCCCCCGCGCTGACCTGGCTTGGGGTGAACAGGTAGCTCATGTTCCGCTGCAAAGCGAACACGATGAGCGTGACGGCCAACGCGGCGGCGGTGAGTACACAGATCACCCACCACAGACGTTGTCTACGCGTGGCGTTCATGGCGCGTCGCGCTCCAGTGCCGGTGCCGGTTGATCGCGTGCACGACGCGGCACCTGCCGCTGCAACTGGCCGCGCAGTTCACGCGGCAAGCGGCGGCGACGCAGCCAGGGCGCTGCAAGATCGGCCAGCAGCACCAGCACGAATACTGCATAAGCGGTCCACACGTATTGGCCGTAGCCGCCCATCGCCAGGAAAGCGCTCATGCGCTGCGCTCCGTCAACACGATGCGGCGGACCCAGTCCTTGCCGCTTTCGAGCGCCAGCAAATCCACCCGCACGCGGCCGAACAGGCTCGCAACGTAATAGCACTTGGTTGCCAGCATCATGGTCAGCAGCGGCCACAGCATGTCTGCGCTCATCTTGGAGGGGCCGAGCAGGCGCACGGTGGAACCCTGGTGCAGCGTGTTCCACCACACCACCGAGTAATGCACGATGGGCAGATTCACCAGCCCCACCAGTGCGAGCAAGCCGGCGGCGCGCATTGCCTGGCGGCGGTCTTCCACGGCGTAATAGAGGCCCAGCACGCCCAGGTACAAAAACAGCAGCAGCAACTCGGAGGTGAGCCGCGCATCCCAGGTCCACCAGGTGCCCCACATCGGCTTGCCCCACAGCGCGCCGGTGCACAGGGTGATGAAGGTGAAGGCTGCGCCGATCGGTGCCGAGGCCATGGCGACCACTTCGGCCAGCTTGATGCGCCACACCAGCGCAATGAACGCCGAAACGCCCATTGCCGCGTAGATGAAAAGACTCATCCAGGCGCTGGGCACATGGATGAAGATGATGCGGTAGGCATCGTGTTGCTGGTAATCCGGCGGTGCCAGTACCAGGCCGCCGTAGACTGCGACCGCGCCGAGCAGCGCTGCCAGCCCCAGCGCCCACGGGCGCACGCTGCCGGCGACACGATAGAACGTCGGTGGCGAGCTGAGTTGATGCAGCCACAAGGGAATCCACTTGGCCATGCCGGTGCCGTCAGTTGGAGTGTTTGGCGTGAGGCGCCAGCGCCTGCACTGCGGCGCCGGCGTTGACCTGCAACTGCCCGTCGGAAACTTTGCTGGTGCGCTGCATGAGTTCGCGCAACGCCTTGGCATCCATCGACGGTTGCAGCGACAACAACAGCGCGGCCATGCCGCTGACATGTGCGGTGGCCATCGACGAGCCGGAGGTGAAGTCGTAGCGGCCGTTCGGTTGCGTGGTCAGGATGTCCTTGCCGGGCGCGCTGAGCACGCCGGGCATGGCCGGTGTTGCGCTGCTGCTGCGCACGACCAGCACGCCGGGTACGTCATTGGGAAAGCCATCCAGGCGCCCGTTCGGTGGCATTGCCGCCACCACGATGCGGCCCTGTTGCACCAGCTGCTGCAGCATCTTGCTCAGCAGCGGATCGGCGGGGCCACCCAGGCTCAGGTTGATCACGCGCGCTGAGCTGTTGTCGATCGCCGCCAGCGCCTTGGCCAGGGTGAAGGTATTGCACCGTGCGGTGGCGCCGACCGTGGGCGCGTACCAGCACGCCTTGTAGATACTCAGCATGGCCTTGGGTGCCATGCCGACGATGCCCTGGTGATTGTTGCTGCCGGCGGCAATGATGCCGGCCACTTCGGTGCCGTGCGGATCGGTGCTGGTCTTCACCGGTGTGTCGTCGACCAGATCGTGCACGTCGCGGATGCGCGCTTTCAGATCGGGGTGGTTGGTGTCCACGCCGGTATCGACGACCGCGATCACCACGCCGCGGCCCTCGGTCACGGTCTGTGCGCTGGCGGCATCGGTGTCGATGAAGCCGCGTTGCATGTCCACGTACGGGTCGTTGTAGCTGGACAGCGCGGTCGTCTTTTCCGACGCATCGGCGGAGAACACCGAAAAATCCTGCACCGGCTGCACCAGCTCCACGCCTTCGTCGTCGGCCAGCGCACTGACCAGTTCATCGCGCGAGACGCCCGGAGGCGGTTGCAGCACAGCGCAATACAGGCCCAGCGAGGTGATCGGCCAGGCCGAGACTTCGCGCAATTTGTAGCGCTGCTTGATGCTGTCCATGCGCGCGGCAGCCTTCTGGCCGGCGCCGTAATAGCTGGATGCGTAGCCGATCAGGCTGGAGCCGGCGCGGGCCGGCGGTGCGGCGAGCGGGTTGGCTACCGCCAGCAGGATGTCGCGGCTGCTGTCGGGCATCTGCGCATCGGCCGGCGGCATGGCAGGATCGGCCCCCTCGGCGGCCGGCTCCTGCATCGCTGCGGCAGCATGTGCGTTGGCGTGCGCCCCCAGGCCGGCGAGCGCGGCGATCAGACCGATGGCGAACAGACGATTCATGGGGCCGAGACGATCTCCGCCAGCCGGATGCCCGGGGTGGCGCGTAGTTGCTGCACGGTCTGCTGCGGTTGGACCGGGGGCTGCGGTGCGGCAGGCACCACGGTGTAGGCGCCCATGTCGTTGGGGCCGCCGACCACCTGCAACTGCTGCGCATGCAGCAGCCGGTCCCAGTCGGCCACGGTCATCTTTGCGTCCGGCACCACGCGGATGGCGCCCTGCGGCACCGGCAGGGCCACCACGCTGCTGAGCGTGCGGTAGTCGTGCGATGGCGCGGGCGAGGCCAGCTTGACGCCCATCACGCCCAGCCCGATGGCCTGGACCAGCGCCGCGGCGGCCAGGGCGCGTACCGTCCAACTGCCGGAGCGGCGTGCGGCCGGCACGCGCGCAGGTGCGCTGTGCTGCTCCGGTGCATCCAGGCGGCCGAGCAGGCGTTGCAGACCGGCGTTCGGGTCCAGTTGCACTGTCGACGGCAGCGCCAAGGCCTGGCGCAGGCGGTTCTGCTGGGCGAATTCGGCGCTACATGAGGCGCACTTGGCCACGTGCGCGATCAGCCAGGTGTTTTCTTCCTCGGTGGCACTGTCCAGCAGCACCGCCGGCATCAATTCCCAGGCGTGCGAGCATTCCTTGCCAGGCGCGATGAAAAACGTCTTCATTGCATGGTCTCCGTGTAAGGGGCGCCGCCGGCCAGGCCGGGCAGCACATTGCGTAATTTGACCCGGGCGTGGAACAGCCGGGCTTTGATGGTGCCAACCGGGCACTGCATGATGTCGGCCACTTCCTCGAGCTTGTGGCCGACGCCGTAGACCAGTTCGACCACCAGGCGCTGGTCCGGCGACAACCGCTCCATGCCCTTGTCCAGCCAGTCGCGCAGTTCGCGGTCGTCGTTGTCGTCGGCGCTGGGGGCGTGGTCTTCCACCAGGGCGGTGTCGTCGATGGCTTCGCCGTCATGCTGGCGCAGGCATTTGAGTCCGCAGCGGTAGGCGATGCCCATGATCCAGGTGGAGACCTGCGAGTCGCCGCGGAAGTCGCCGGCCTTTTGCCAGGCGATCCAGAAGCAATCGTTGATGGCCTCTTCGATGATGTCCGGGCGGCGGGTCAGCCGCGACAGGAAGCGGCACAGCCGTCCGTGATAGCTGTGGTACATGCTGGCCAGCGCGTCGCGATCGCCCCCGGCCATGCGGCGCAACAGCATGCGGTCGGTGGCATCGCCCAGGGTGTCGGTGTCATTCATCGGTGCAGGCATGGCGGGTAACCCACGTCAGTGCGCGCAGGCAGGCAAAAGGTTGCGTGTGGATCAGAAGGTTCTGGCGACCGTGCCCAGCCACGGCATGTCGCCGGGGCCGCCCTGCATGCGCGGGGTATTGCCGCTGGTCAGGATGCGCTCGGCTTTCAGTGTCCATCCGGCGCGGTTCCACTTCAGGCCCACCTGGCCGTACTGATAGCGGCCCGAGCGCGCTGCACCGTAGGCCATGGCCGGAAAGCGCGACGAACCGGCACCGAGCGACAGGCTGACATCGTTGCGCAGCGGGACGTTGGCGGTGATGTCGAACGCCACGTTCCACGGCGACCGGTCGGCCCGCGGGAAATTGAAGGTGGACAGCGAAAACGTCAGCAGGTCGCGGTAGGACCAGGCCAGGCTGGCTTCCTGGCGGTCGAAGGTGCGCGTGGCGCGGTCGGTCGGGTAGCCGTAGTAGAGCAGGCTGGCCTGCATCTGCCAGCGGTCGTCCAGCATCCAGGCGCGCCCGACCTGGGCGGTGACCGCGACCGGATCACTCCAGGCGGGGGACTGCAGCGCCACCGAGGTGGAAACCGACCAGCCGGGGGCGGGCAGCCAGTAGCCGGCGGCCTGCACGGTGACCTTGTTGGGCGCGATCGAGATACCACGGTCGATCAGGCTGGAGGTCAGCGCCACTGCACCGCCGAAGTCCTTGGCCAGGGCGCTGCCGCAGGAGCCGGCTGCCAGCGCGAGCAGCAGCCACTGCACCAGCGTGCGGTGACTGTGTGGTGGGCGGCGCCCCCGCGGTTGGCCTGGTCGCTGGGCGGATAAGGCCGGTTGCGCTTCGCACCGTGGGTGGCGTGCGGCACTGTCCAGCAGTGCGCCCACGCAGAAGATCGCGCGGGCGCAGTGGCGTCGCGGTCGGGAGGGGAGCGGCTTGGAAGCTGGAGCGGTCGGCAATGGCGTGGGCGGGTGTCAAACAGGGACGCGATGGTGCCCCAGGGCGGCGAACGAGACCACCGCGGCGGCGGCGATTGCGTCCGTATACGCGAAGGCACCGCGTCGGGCAACGCGAATCCATCCGGGCCGGCCGGTCGCGGCCGCCTGCAACGCCTGGCTGTGCAGGCGGCCGACGGACAGGCTGCCACGGCTGGGCGATTGGCGCGCCATGCGTCCGCCCCCTCGGGCGAGGACGCGCCATGCCGCAGTGGCCGCGCCTACTTCAAAGTGTTGAGGTAGGCGATCAGTGCGTCGAGCTCCTTCGGGTCGTCCAGGCCGTCGTACTTCATCTTGGTGCCCGGCAGCGCCTTGGACGAGGATTGCGACAGATAGGTCTTGAGCTGGGCCGGAGTCCAGGTCCACTTGCTGTTCTTGAGCGCATCGGAATAACCGCCGAAGTCTGCGACGGTACCGGCAGGGCGGCCTGCCACGCCGAACAGCGACGGACCTTTCTTGTTCTTGCCCGGTTTGACGCTGTGGCATTCACCGCATTCGGTGAGGAAGACGCCGGCGCCGTCGGCAGCGTAGGCCGAGGGCATGGTCAGTGCGCCCGCCAGCATCAGGCCGGCCAACGGGGCGCACAACACGGAGAGTTTGCGTGGTGGGTTCATGTGGATCCGTACAGGTGCGGGAGGGATCAGAAGGCCAGATTGACCGACAGGGTGAAGCTGTCGAGATCGCGCGGATTGGTGATCGGCGGGCCACGGAAGACGTTGGAGGTGCTGCCGTTGAACTTGTCGAAACGGAACCAGCCGGCGGACACGCGCAGGTTGGCCATCGAGGTGTAGGTGCCGTCCTTGCCGAACGGGGTCCAGTACAGCAGGATCAGATTGCTGGTGGTGTCCGGGATACCCACCGGCGAATAGCGCGCCGCATCGAACGAGCCGCTGTTGATCATGTGCGCGGCCAGCACGCCGTAGGTCTGCTTGAAGGCGTAGTTCATGCTGAGGGTCTGATCGCGCACGCTGCCCCGGTCCAGCGCCGGCATGGTGGGGTCGGTCGACATCAGCGGGCTGCCGTATTTGCGACGCTCGTAGATGTTGACGTAGGCCAGCGACAGCACGTGCTCGCGGGTGCCGAGGAACTGGTAGGTCAGGTCGTAGCCCAAATCGGTGAGGTCGTCGCTGGGCCCGGTGCGCAGCGGCTGGCGGCGGGTCGTGAGCGCAGTCAGGCCCACCGAGAAGAACTGGCGCTTCATGTCCTTCATGTAGGCAAGACGCGCATAGCTGGTGTCGCTGAGCTTGCCCGGGTCGCCGTTGACCGGCCAGCCGAGGCGGTCCTGCGCAGACGGCGACAGCGCGCTGTAGCTACCCACTTCGCCGTACCAATTGCGGTCGTACAGGCCGTAGACGCTGGCACCGATGACGCGGTTGGACAGCGCCGAGGAGCTGAGCATGGTGGAGGCGCCGCCATTGGAGGCAGGGGTAAGCGTGGAGGCGTTCGGCAACACGTGCACCGGGTCGGAAATGCCCGGGTTGTTGTTGACGCTGACACCGATCATGGTGTCCTTGCCCGCCATCTGGAACGGCTTGCTGACAAAGCGCAGATCGACATCGTCCAGGCGCGTATCGAACGTCGCATTGCCGCTGTTGTTGGAGCGGATCTTCGAGTAGCCGCCGATGTTGTCGTTGAGGCGGCCGCCCAGATACAGATCGCCTTCGCGCAGGCGCGAGGTGCTGTCGCCGCGGCTGGGGTTGTTGCGCGACCAGGTGAGCTGGCCGGACACCGGGATCTTGGTGCCCTCGCCATCGGTATCGGTAAAACCGCCGAGCTTGAAGCGCATGCCGTAGGGCGTGAGCGAGGGACCATAGGAACCGACATGGCAATCGGCGCAGGACGAGCCGGTCTGGCGCGCGAACGAGGGAATCGCCTGCGCCTGCGTACTGGCCAGTAGCAACAAGGGGCCGGACACGCACAACAAGGACGTCAGGGAGGCGGTACGCGCGGCAGTGCGACGCGGAGCGGGCTGGGGCATGGGCATGGAAAGTCCTTGTTCGACGGTGCGGGAGGCAGCGGTGCGGGAACGGGCGAGGAAACGAATGACAGACGGCGGGGTGCGGCGGCTCATGCGCGCTTGCCCGGCAACACGCGGCGCAACAGGCCGTCGCGCAACACCAGGTGATGCCAGAGCGCGGCGCCGATATGCAGCAGCACCAGCGCCAGCAGCGCCCAGGCCGCATTCAAGTGCCAGGTGCCCAGGGTGTCGCCGAGGTCGCCGTCCGGCGCGACCAACGCGGGCAGGGGGATGCCGAAGAAATACACCTGCTTGCCGTAGGCGCTGCTCAGCGACCAGCCCAGCAATGGCAGCGCGAGCATCAGGCCGTACATCGCCACATGCGTGGCACCAGCGGCCAGGCGCATCGGCAGCGATGCGGGTGGGCCGGGCGGCAATCTGCGCAACCGCAGGCGCAACCCGATGCGTAACGCAAACAGCACCAGGACCAGCAAGCCAAAGTGGCGGTGGCCTTCCAGCAGCCACTGACGCAGTGCGCGGCCATCCAGCTCGGCGCGCAGCAGGATCAGCGTGGCCGCCATGGCCAGGCACAGCACGGTGAGCCAGTGCAGCACGCGCATCGCCTTGGGCAAGGGCAGCACGCGCGCAGCTGCGGGCGCCTGTTCTGGCAGGGGCGCGGTGTCTGTGCCGTTGACGGGAGCGCTGGCGGGCGCAGGGGGGGAGGAACGCATCTGATCTGTCTTCCGGTGGTGGTCGTTGGTTCCGGCTGCGCGCTGCGCTGCCAGGCCTGGCTCCCCACGCCGGCCGAACGGCGGCCAGGTGAACGTGCACCGATGGGTGCGGCGATGTCGGAAAAAGGTTGCGTCGCCGTGGCACCTGGTTTGCACGTGCTGCACACCGAAGCGCTGCGATGCGGTCGGCTGCGCTTGCGCGCACAGCGCTTCGCATGGCCCCGAGCGCGCGCAACCTTTCGCGCAACCCGACGCACTCAGGCATGTCGCACTACGTGCAGTCAGCGGTTACGCCTCTCCGATCATGGCTATCGAACGCATCCAGTTGCATACCCACGGTGACGATCGCGGGCTGCTCATTTCATTGGAGCAGCAGCGCAATGTTCCGTTCGAGATCCGCCGTGTGTATTACCTGTTCGGCACGCGCCACGACGTGCACCGCGGCCAGCATGCGCACCGCCAGCTCAATCAATTCGCCGTGGCCTTGCACGGCTCGGTGACGATTCTGCTCGACGAAGGCAACGGCAATGGTCCTAGCGAAGTGGTGCTGGACGACCCGTCGCAAGGCCTGCTGCTCGGCCGCATGGTGTGGCGCGACCTGTACCGCTTCAGTGCCGACTGCGTGCTGATGGTACTGGCCGACCAGTTTTACGACCCTGGCGATTACATCCTGGATTACGACCAGTTCGTGAGCGAAGTGCGCACTGGCGCCGCGCTGCAAGCCTGCAGGCTGGAAGCATGAGCGTACCGAGGCAACTGGTGATTGTCGGCGCAGGCGAGTTCGCGCAGATCGCGTGCGAGTACTTCCAGCACGACAGCCACTACAAAGTGGTAGCTTTCAGTGTGGAGCGCGATTTTCTGCTGCAGACCACCGTGGCCGGCTTGCCGGTGGTGGCGTACGAAGAACTGGAACAACGCTATCCGCCGCACGACTATGCGGTGTTCGTGGCGATTCCGGCAACGCAACTCAATCGCCTGCGCACCCGTTTTTTTCAGGATGTGGTGCGGCGCGGCTATCGCTGTGCGACGTACGTGAGCTCACGCGCGTTCGTCTGGCAGAACGCGCAGATCGGCGCCAACTGCTTCATCTTCGAGGGCAACGTCGTCCAGCCGTTCACCCGCATCGGCGACAACTGCGTGTTGTGGAGCGGCAACCATATCGGCCACCGCACGGTGGTGCAGGATCATGTGTTCATCGCCTCGCATGCGGTGATTTCCGGCTATTGCGAGATCGGGCAGGGCAGCTTCATCGGGGTCAACGCCACGCTCAGCGACAAGGTGCGGATTGCCGCGGACAACGTCATCGGTGCCGGCGCGCTGGTGACGCGACATACCGAAGCCGAGCGTGTGTACGTGGGTTCGCCGGCACGCGCGGTGGCGGGCAGATCCAGCTTCGATGTGGAGCTCTGAACGGTGTTTGCCTGGAACAAGCGCGGCTTGGTGTTCGACGTCGCACGCCACGGGGTGGGTGGCTGGATGCACCATGCGGCCCTGACGCCAACACCGTATCGCTTGTCTGCTCAGGTGTTGCGGGTGTACGCCGGCTTTCGCGATGCGCAGGGCGTGAGCCGGATCGGCTACGTGGATGTGCGCGCCGATGCGCCAACGCAGATCGTCGGCGTCAGCAAGCAGCCGGTGCTCGACATCGGCCGTGACGGTTGTTTCGACGACAACGGCATGATCCTGGGCGATGTGGTGGCCGGGCCGGACGGGCTGTACCTGTTCTATGTCGGCTTCCAGCGCGTGGCCAAGGCCAAGTTCCTCGCCTTCACCGGTCTGGCGGTCTCCTGCGACGGGGGCGAGAGCTTCCAGCGTCGGCAGGAGACGCCGCTGCTCGATCGCGCCCCCGGTCGCAGCACGATTGCCGCGGTGCATTCGGCACGCTACGAAGAGGGCCGCTGGCGATTGTGGTACGCGGTGGGCGATGACTGGGAAACGATCGGCGGCCAGCCATATCCGCGTTACCACATCCGCTACGCCCAGACCGACGACCTGCGCTGCATCCCCACCGACGATGCTGTGTGCCTGCGTCCACGTGGCGACGAATACCGTATCGGGCGTCCGCGCGTGTACCGGCTCGGCGAGCGCTATCTGATGTATTTCACCCGCGGCGACCTTCAGGGTGGCTACTTTCCCGGCATCGCCTTCAGTGGCGATGGGGTGCACTGGGAACGCGACGACCGCCAGTTGGGGCTTGCATTGTCCGATGACGGCTGGGATGCGCAAATGCTGTGCTACCCCGCCTTGATTCAGCACGGCCAGCGCGTGTTGATGTTCTACAACGGCAACGCGATGGGGCAGGCCGGCTTCGGCCTGGCAGAGGCGGCGTTGCCGGTTGCGTTACAGGGCGGCCATGTTTTCGGTTAGGTCTTACATGCCTGGCGATGCATCCGCGTGGGATGCCCTGGTGGCGTCATCGCGCAATGGCAATCTGCTGCATCGGCGTGACTATATGGACTATCACGCCGAGCGCTTTGTGGATGCGTCCCTGCTGGTCCAACGTGGGGACACGGTGGTGGCGGTGCTCCCGGCTAATGTGCAGGGCAGTTGCGTCAGCAGCCACGCCGGGCTCACCTATGCCGGGCTGCTGTCGTCGATGGCGCTACGTGCCGGCGCCACCATGCAGGTGTTCGAGCAGATTGCCGCGCACTACCGCGTGCTTGGCGTGCGCGAGGTCATCTACAAGCCGGTGCCACATATCTTCCATGCGTACCCGGCCGAGGAAGAGCTCTACGCACTGCATCGGCTTGGCGCGCAGCTGTGCCGGCGCGACTTGTCGTCGGTGATTGCACTACGCGAGCGGCCTGCATTCAGCACTGAGCGGCGGCGTTCCATTGCCAAGGCGCGAAAGGCCGGCGTGCAGATCCAGCGCGGGACCCTGCTCGATGGATTCCATGCGCTGCTGACCCAGGTCCTGCAGCGGCATGGCGTGGCACCGACGCACCGGCTGGATGAGCTTCAACTGCTGCAACGCCGGTTCGCGCAGCAGATCGTGTTGCATGAAGCGCACGCTGATGGACAACTGGTCGCAGCCGCATTGGTCTTCGACTTCGGCCGCTGCGTGCATACCCAATACCTGGCGGTCTCCGAACAGGGGCGCCAGCTGGATGCGTTGAGCCTGCTGCTGGCCGACCTGATCACCGATGTCTATGCGCAGCGCGAATATTTCAGTTTCGGTATCTCCACCGAACAGGGCGGGCAGGTGCTCAACGAAGGCCTGGTGGAACAAAAGGAACGCTTCGGCGCGCGCGCCGTGGTGCAGGATGTCTATCGATGGTTGATGTAATGGATGTGCCTTTCCTGGATTTGCGTGCAGTCAATGCGCGCTATGCGGATGAACTCAAACTCGCAGCGGCACGCGTGATCGATGCCGGCTGGTATGTGCTCGGTCAAGAGCTGGCCGCGTTCGAAGCCGAATTCGCCAGTTATTGCGGCACCACGCATGCAGTCGGCGTGGGCAATGGGCTGGATGCGTTGGCGTTGATCCTGCGCGGCTATCGTGAGCTGGGGGTCCTGCGCGAAGGTGACGAAATCATCGTGCCGGCCAACACCTTCATCGCGACATTCCTGGCGATCAGCCAGAACCATCTGGTGCTGGTGCCGGTCGAGCCGGACCCGGTCACTTTCAACATCGATCCGGCAAGGGTGGAGAAGGCGATCGGGCCACGCACGCGCGCCATCATGGCAGTGCACCTGTATGGCCAATTGGCCCAGATGCAGGCTCTGCAGACCCTGGCCCATCGCTACGGCCTGCTGCTGATCGAGGATGCCGCGCAAGCGCACGGGGCACGCGCACAGGGGCGGCGCGCCGGTGCCTTCGGCGATGCGGCGGCCTTCAGTTTCTTCCCGACCAAGAACCTGGGTGCACTGGGCGATGGCGGCGCAGTCACGACGTCGGATGTACGTCTGGCCGAGTGCATTCGCGCGCTGCGCAACTATGGCTCGGAAGTGAAGTATCACCATCTCTGCCAGGGGGTGAACTCGCGTCTGGATGAAATGCAGGCTGCTTTCCTGCGCGTCAAGCTGGGCTATCTGGAGGACGAAATCGCGCTGCGGCGTGCAGTGGCACAGAGGTATCTGCACGGCATCTGCAACCCGCTGATCGTGCTGCCCGCGCCGGTGGCAGAGCAGCAGCACGTCTGGCATCTGTTCGTGGTACGCAGCCCGCAGCGCGATGCCTTGCAGGCACATCTGTTGCGGCAGGGCATCCACACGCAGATTCATTATCCGGTGCCGCCGCATCGGCAGCCGGCATACGCCACCCTGGGCGAGGCGTGCCTGCCGCTGAGCGAACAGCTGCATCGGGAAATACTGAGCCTGCCCATGGGGCCGGCGCTGGACGATGCAGCTGTTGCGCACGTGATCGCGGCCTGTCAATCGTTCGGCAGCAACACATGAATCTCGTGCGCAGCAGCGCCTACACCGGCGTTGCGACGCTGGCCAAGCTGCTGGCGGCATTGGTGGTGGTCAAGCTGGTTGCCGTCTACGCCGGGCCGCAGGGCGTGGGCCGGCTTGGCCAGTTCCTCAACCTGATGTCGGTGCTGGCGGTATTGGCCGGTGGCGGCATCAGTGCCGGCATCGTCAAGCATGTAGCGCAGTACCGCGACGATGCGCCCGAGTTGGCGCGCTTGCTGAGTGCGGCGCTCTTGTACGCATTCTGCGCGGCCTGCGTGATCGCGCTGCTGGCCATAGCCTTCAGCGGAGCCATTGCCGAGCGCTTGCTGGGCGATGCGAGCTACCGTCCGCTGATCTGCGTGTTGGCAATCGCGCAGCTGGGAATCGCATTGCTCAACTACATACTGGCGCTGATCAACGGCTTCATGGACGTGCGGCGGCTCGCCTTCGTGCAAGTGACAGGCGCCGTGCTGAGCGTTGCCTTGGTGGCGTGGCTTTCCAGCCAAGTGCAACTATACGGGGCGCTGCTGGCGCTGGTCCTGGGTCAGGTACTGTGGCTGCTGGCTGCGGTTCCGGCACTGCGGCGTAGCCCCTATTTTCAGCCTGCCATGTGGCGGATGCGCTTCGATGCGGAGATGACCCGTCGGCTGGCGGCATTTTCGCTGATGACGCTCACCTCGACACTGGTGCCGCAGCTGGCGACCATCCTGGTGCGCGATCATCTGGCGCTGCAATTCGGCTGGGGGCAAGTGGGCTACTGGCAGGCGGTGAGCCGGGTCTCCGATGCCTATCTGCTGTTCTTCACCACCGCCATCAACGTGTACTACCTGCCCAAATTGGCGTCGCTGCAAGGTGCTGCGGGGCTGGGCAGCGAGCTGCGCAGTGCATATCGCTATGTCATGCCGGCGGTGATCGTGGCGGCGCTGGGCGTGTATGTATGCCGCGATTGGGCGACCCGGCTGCTGTTTGATCCCCAATTCGCCGCGGCGGCGCCCTTGTACGGCCCGCAGCTGCTGGGCGATGTGATCAAGATCGCGGCGTTCGTGCTGTCGTATGTGATGGTGGCCAAGGCGATGACGCGGCTGTTCGTGATTTCCGAATGCGTGTTTGCAGCGAGCTATCTGGCGCTGGTGTACGTGTTCACCGCGCAGTTCGGGCTGATCGGCGCGATGTACGCGTTTGCAGCAAACTACGTGCTGTATCTGTTGTTCAACATCGTGGTGGTGCGGCGCTACCTGGAGCGGGCGGCATGAACGATCAGGCACCTGTATCGGCACGTGCACGCTGGCCGTTGGTGTCGGTACTGATTCCGGCGTTCAACCATGAGCATTTCGTGCAGCGCTGCCTGGACAGCGTCCTGGAAGATCCGTATCCATGCAAGGAAATCGTGATCATCGACGATGGCTCCAGCGATGCCACCGGCGAAAAGATCAGTCAATGGATCAGCGATCATGGGCATCGGCTACCGGTGCACTTCGTGCAACGCGAGAATCGGGGAGTTGCCGCCACGCTCAATGAACTGGCCTTGCGTGCGCGGGGAGAGTATCTGCGGCTTGGCGCAAGCGACGATTATCTGTTGCCCGGCGGGCTGGACGCGCAGGTGCGCTATCTGCGCGGACATCCGCAAAAACTTGCGGTGATCGGCGATGCCTGCGTGGTCGACGCGCATGGGCGACTGTTGCATGGCAGCGCCATGCGCGATCTGCATAAGGTCGACAAGGGCTTGTATCGCTGCGAATCCGGCATCCGGCATGCGGTGATACGGCGGTGGGCAGTCAGTGGAGCGGTGACGCTGCTGCGGCGCAGCGCCTTCGACGCGCGCAGCGGGTGGGACGAGTCGCTCCGAATCGAAGACTGGGATTTTTTCCTGCGCCTGGTTGCAGCCGATGCGCTGGCTTTCATCGATCTGCCGGTATGCGCCTACCGCTTGCATGGCAGCAACCTCAGCAAGACCGCAAAGGTGCCGGCACGCATCGCCAACCTGCGCGAATCACGGCAAGTGGCGTTGCGCTGCGCACCGTTATTCGAAGAGCCCGATCGCACACTGCTGCATGCGCAGGCGCGCTACATCGCTGCCAAGGTGGAATTCCTGCGGCGCCGGCCGCACCGGGTGGCTGTGCATCTGGTGGTCTACGCATGGTTGTCGCTGTCTGCCAGATGGCGTCCGAAACGTAATGCACGTGCGGTGGAGCTTGCATGAGCACACTGTTGCGCCGCCCGGCGACGTATCTGGCCGTGCCGATGCTGCTCAGCTGCGCGCTGACGTGGCTGACCTATGCGCTACCCGATGGCTACCTGGAAGGCATCGTGCTGCTGGCGCTCGCGGCAGCGGCCACCTTCTCGCTCGATACGGTGCTACGCACGCAGGTGCCGTCGGTCGAGCGCTTTCGCCACTACCGTTACGCCGGTACCCGCGATGCATTCCTGGCGATGGTACTGGCCGCGGCGGTGACGGTGTTCTGCATCGCCGACCTGGTGCTGTTTCCGATTCCGTTGTTCAGCGATCCGGCGTCGTACGCCACCTTGAGCCCGTTGCGTGCGCACGTGCGGCACATCTCCAATATGTGCTGGATCCTGCCGCCGATCGCCCTGCTGTGCGTACGCCATCGTGGGCTGCGTGCGGCGATGGTGACGTTGGGATTCGTGTTTCCGATCGTGGTGATCGATCGCAACCGCATCTTCGCCGGCTTGTTCTCGTTCGTGCTGGTGATGCTGCTGCGGCGCGATCCGGCGCGTCGGCTGCCGTGGAAGACCATCGGCCTGCTCGTGCTGGCCGGCGGTGGCGTGTTTTCGATCCTTGGCGCGTTGCGCTCCGGTTCCCTGGCCACCGTGGCGTTGCCGTTCAGCGCGTTCTACCGTGCCATGCCGCAGGGCGTGCAATGGTTGCTGCTCTACATCAGCGCAGGGCCGTATAACTTCGGTGCGATGCTGGCAAAGGGCTACCTCAACGCCAGCTTCCTGATCAATCAACTGGTGCCGTTCAGTGGTTCGATTGCCACCGCCGGGACCAGCATTCCGCTGGATGCGCCCAACATCAATGTAGGTACCGAGTTCTTTCCGTTCTTGATGGCGTGGGGCGCTGCCGGTGCCTTGCTTGCAATGTTGGCCCTGTACGCCGGGCTGGTCTGGAGCGTGCGCCGCCTCAATGGCTCGCTGTCGATCTTCCATGTGCTGATCTTCCTGCGTATGGCCTACGCCTGCCTGATGTCGCCCTTCGCGCCACAGGCGTTCACATGGACCAACTTCGGCTTTATCGCGCTGTGCCTGGTGCTGCATGCCTGCACGGTGCTGCTGCCCAACCGCCTGTCCGCACATCCGTCTGCCGCGTGAGCGGGCAGCACGTCATTATTCGCCCCGTTGCAGAGCCACGCCCATGAATCAACACGACGAAATCTATCTGATCGACCTGTGGCGCATCCTGCGCCGGGAATGGCGCTGGGCAGTGGTAGCGCTGGTGGTGGTGCTGGGCCTGACCTTCGCCTTCACCCGCCTGGCCAAACCGCAATGGGAGGCAACCGCGTGGATCCAGGTTGGCGAAATCGGCCCGACTCCTGCTGGCCGCGACCCCAAGGTCGAACCGTTTCAGCGCGTGATCGATCGCATGAAAACGCGGCTGTTTCAGGATGCGGTGTTGCGTCAGGCGCAGGTGCCGCTCGATAGCCGCGCCGCGCAGCTGTATCGCGGCAGCCTGAAGCCGGACCCCGACCCTTACGCCAATCTGATCGGTGTGACCATCCGGGCTGAATCGGCGCAGCAGGCGCGCACGCTGGCCACGGCCACCGTGACGCAACTGCAGATACTGCACGGTGACACCAATGCAGCTGCGCTCGATCTTGCGCGCGCCCGCCTGCAGGGCTTGAGCGAGGATCTGCGCGCGGCCACCAGCCATCGCGAGCAGCTGCAGCGGCAATTGCAGGCCGGGCAGGGAGGGGCTTCCGCCACGCCGACACAGGTGCTGGCGGGCGTGTTGCTCACCGACAGCAACACCACGATTCGCGCCTTGAAGACCGAGCGCGACGACCTCGTCGCCCGGCTCACCGCGCGCTACACCTACCAGACCTCGCTGGCGTGGCCGCTGTACGTGCCCGACCGCCAGGCGTATCCAAATGCGATCACCGTCTGGGCGGCCGGCCTGCTGGCCGGCGCAGGGCTGGGCGTGCTGGCCGCGGTGCTGCGCAATGCGCTGCGTCGTCGTGCGCGGACTCCTGCACACGCTGGTGTGTGACGCTGCAGTGGTGCCTCGGCGCAATCTGGGGAATGCGTTCTCGCATGCAGCAGGCGCCGGGTGATACGCGAGCGAAAGCGAGACCGTGCATCGCGTGCGGCGCGTTTGGCCAATGCATGCATCTTGGGTGTGATTGTCTGCGCCAGCTCGGCCACCATCCAGTGCGCTGCAACCAAACCGGCAACATCGCGCACTCACGGGTCTATCAAGCGATGCCGCATTGGTGGCGTTGCGACCGGAGAGTGTGTGGTGAAAACAATAGGACGGGTGTGGGAGGCTGCGCATGTCGTCACTCAGTGAGCATGCGGCGCGGGGCGGCACGGTCGCGCCGGAGCAACTGCTGGAAACGCAACGTGCCTTCGACAGCGTTGCTCCCGACTACGATGGTCCCCGCGGCAACAACGCGCTGATCCAGCGCATGCGCACCACGCTGTGGGACACCGTAGCGAGCGAGTTGCCGGTGGGGTCGCGGCTGGTTGATCTGGGCTGCGGTACCGGCCTGGATGCTGGCGAATTCGCGCGCCGCGGATATTCCGTGCTGGCCACCGACTGGTCGCCGGCCATGGTCGAGCGCACCCGCCAGCGCGCTGCCACGCACGGCCTGCAAGAACGCCTCACCACCGCGCATGTCGGCATCCAGCAACTCGATCGGCTGGAAGGCAGCTTCGATGGCATGTACTCCAACTTCGGCCCGCTCAATTGCGCGCCGGATCTGCCGGCCGTCGCCGCACAGTGCGCGCGCCTGCTGCGCCCGGACGGCTGCCTGGTGTTTTCGGTGATCGGGCGGATCTGCCCGTGGGAAATCGGCCATTACGCCTTGCGTGGGCGCCTCAGGCGCGCGGCGGTGCGTGCCGCCAAAGGCGCAATTGCGGTGGGCATGAATGGGCACACCATCTGGACCTGGTACCACCTGCCGCGCGAGTTCTACCGCGCATTCGAAACGTACTTCGTGCTGGACAGCTACCGCGCCTTGAGCCTGTTCTTGCCGCCGCCGTATCTGGTGGAGTTTTGCGAACGCAATCCACGCCTGTCCGAGCGCCTGGGGCGCTGCGACGACCGGTGGGGCGGGCTGCCGCTGCTGCGCGACATGGGCGATCACTTTCTGATCGTGATGCGCAAGCGCTGAGTGGAGCAGTCGATGGCCATGGCCGATGTCTGCCTGCAAGGCGCACGTGCGATCACCCAGGCCGGTCCGTCGCGTGCCGCAGTGACGATCCGCGCGGGGCGCTTCGGCGGCACGCTGGGCACCGGCACCGTGCGCATGGATCTGCAAGGGCATGTGCTGGCGCCGGGCCTGATCAATGCGCACGAACATCTGCAGGTCAACTGCGTGCCGCCGCTGCCGCAGACCGCGCCGTTTCGCAACAGCTACGCGTGGATCGAGGCATTTCAGGCGCATTTCCAGCATCCGGACGTGGCCGCCGCACTGCGTGTGCCCAAGGCAGTGCGGTTGCGCCATGGCGGTTTGAAGAACCTGTTGGCCGGCGTCACGTGCGTGGCCCAGCACGACCCATGGCACGCCACGCTGGACGAAGCGAATTTCCCGGTGAGCCTGCTGCGCGACTTCGGCTGGAGCTACGCATTGGGGTGGACAGGCTACGGCCCGCCCGTACAAAGCAGCTTTGCCGCGACCCTGCCAGCGCATCCCTGGATGATCCATCTGGCCGAAGGCACCGATGCGGTGGCGCGTGCCGAGCTCGACGAACTCGACCGGCTCGGCTGCCTGGCCGCCAACACGGTGTTGATCCACGGCGTGGGCATGGGTGAGCAGGATGTCGAGCGCGTGATCGCGCGTGGCGCAGCCGTGGTGTGGTGTCCGTCCAGCAATCAGGCGCTGCTCGGCCGCACGCTCGATCCGTGGCGCTTGTGCATGGCCGGCCGGCTGGCGCTGGGCAACGATTCGCGCGTCAGCGGCGCGCGCGACCTGCTGGAAGAACTGCAGATCGCCAGCCGGAGCGGACTGGCACCGGACCAACTGCTTGGCATGGTCACCAGTGACTGCGCGCGTATCCTGCGCATGGCAACGCGTGGGCGGATCGCGCCTGGAGCCACTGCAGATGTGTTGATCGTGCGCGACCGCGGCGGCGAACCTGCCAGCAGCATCATCGGTTGCACGCGCAGCGACTTGCGTGCGGTGATTCGCGATGGCAAGCCGCGCATCGCCGATCCGGATTTTGCGCCGTGGTTCGACGCGGCAGGCATCCGGACCGTGCCGGTGTTGCTGGACGGACGGCCCAAATTGCTCGATGCCACGCTGGCCGACCCCGCGGTGCTGGCGCTCGAACCCGGTCTTCAGCGTTTAACGCAGGAGCAGCCGGCGCAGGCCGCCGCGCAGGTTACCCATGCGCCGGTTGCCAATGGAGCGCTTTCGTGAGCGCAGTGGCGGTGCTCGAGCCCGCTGCTGCCTACGCACTGTGGGCGCAGGCGTATCCACCGCACGCGCACAACCCGGTGATGCTGGCCGAAGAGCGCGCCATGCTCGCACTGATGCCATCCAGCCTGCAGGGCCAGCACGTGCTGGACGCCGGCTGCGGCAGCGGCCGCTACATGCTGCACGCACTGCACCGTGGGGCCCGGCAAGTGACCGGTGTCGACCTGTCGCCGCAGATGCTGCACCGTGCCGGTACCGAGCTCGCACAGGACTGGCCGGCCGCACGCATCGTTCTGCAACAAGGCAGCCTGGATCATCTGCCGTTGCCCGATACGGTGGCCGACCTGAGCGTGTGCGGTCTGGTGGTGGGGCACCTGCAACAGCTATGGCCGGCGCTGGAAGAACTGCATCGCGTCACCCGCGTCGGCGGCATCGTGCTGTGCAGCGACGTCCACCCGATCGGCCACGCGCTGGGCTGGCGGCGCGACTTCAAGGCCGATGGGCAGCACTACGCGGTCCGCCACACCCCGCATCTCTATAGCCACTGGCATTCGGCATGCACCGCACTCGGGTTCGCGATCGAAGCCGTGTCCGAGCCGATACTGGATCCCGCGGATATCCCGGCCGGGGCACGTTTCGACAAGATGGCGCTGCAGGTGCCGGTTGCGCTGGTGCTACGGCTGCGACGGGTCGCGTGAGCAAGATCTTGCACACCGCAGTGGCTGTCTGTGCGTGGGTTACTGCCCGTCAGCGGCACGCTGCGGTCGCAGCGGCAAGCAGCAGCGACGTTGCGTCGATCGCCATCCAGGCGCTGCCGGCCCTATGAGCCTGCACGTCGCACAGCTGAATCTGGTTCCCACGCCCGATGGCCTGAACGTGGAGCAGGTGTTCGCGCAATGGCCGACGTTGGCAGATATCGCCGAAGCTGTCGCCAGTGCTGGCGTGCAGGTGTCGGTGATCCAGGCCTCCGCCTTGAACACCAGGTTGCGCCACCAGGGCGTGGATTACCGCTTCGTCGATCTGCACCAGCGTGGCAGCGCAGCCCGCGCCGGTACGCTAGCCGCATTGCTGCACGAGATCGATGCCGATGTGCTGCATGTACATGGTCTGGAATTCGCCGGCGACGCGCGGCGTCTGGCGCGCCTGCTGCCGCAGCTGCCGATTCTGCTGCAGGATCATGCCAACCGGCCACCACGCTGGTGGGCCAGGCGCCTGTGGCGCGCACGCTACGCGGCCGCAGCCGGCATCGCGTTCACCTCGCTGGAGCTGGCGCGGCCGTTCGTGCGTGCGCGCCTGTTTCGCCGCAGCACGCAGCTGTATGCCATCCCCGAATCCAGCAGCCGCTTCACCCCGGGCGACCGATTGCAGGCACGCGAGCAGACGCGGGTGCACGGTGACCCTTGTGTGGTGTGGATCGGCCATTTCAGTCCAGCCAAGGACCCGCTCTGTGTGCTCGATGCAGTGGCCATGGCTGCGCCTCTGTTGCCCGGTGTGCGGTTGTGGTGCGTGTTCGACCAGGCGCCGCTGATGGCGCAGGTGCAGCAGCGCCTGCGCGCCGATCCACAGCTGGCCAGATGCGTCCACTTGCTCGGCAAGGTCGAGCACGCACGCGTGCAGGAGCTGCTGCGTGCGGCGGATTTGTTTGTTTCTGCCAGCCATGCAGAAAGTTGCGGTTATGCCGCACTGGAAGCCTATGCCTGCGGTTGCCTGCCGCTGCTGACGGCCATTGCGTCGTTTCGTGCGCTCAGCGATGACGGCGCAATGGGCGAGTTGTGGCCGGTCGGCGATGCATCGGCATTGTCGGAACTGTTGCTGCGCGTCAGTCGGCAACGCCCCTCGCGCGCACAGGTGCGTGCCCATTTCGACGCGCGCCTGTCGTTTGCCGCAGTGGGCCGGCGCTGGGCGCAGGCTTATACGCACTTGCGCGCGACCACGCCGGAGCGCACCGCATGAAGCTGGCCTTGGTGGTGCCAGGTGGTGTGGATCGGAGCGGGGAAGTCCGCGTGATCCCGGTGTTCCTGACCTTGATCGAGTGGCTGGCACGCAACCATGACGTGCACGTGTTCGTGCTGCATCAAGAGCCGCAGCCGGGCATCTGGCGCCTGCGCGGTGCCACGGTGCACAACATCGGCGCGCGTCGGACGCGGCTGCGCGCAATTGCCGCCATCTGCGACGAGCACCGGCGCGAACCGTTCGCTGTGATTCAGGCGATTTTTTCCGGCTATTGCAGCTTGATCGCGGTCACTGCCGCCAAGCTGCTACGCCGTCCCAGCATGGTGCATATCGCCGGCGGCGAGTTGGTGGCCTTGCATCGCATCGATTACGGCGGCCGCCGCAGATGGCGAGGGCGTCTGCGCGAGGCGGTGATCCTGCGGCTTGCCGACCAGGTAACGGCTGCCAGCGCGCCCATCATCGCTTCGCTGCAGGCACTGGGCATTGCTGCGCAACGCGTACCGCTGGGCGTGGATCTGCGCGCCTGGCCGCCGGCAGCGCCGCGCGCCCGTACCGGGCCGACCGCGCGCCTGCTGCATGTGGCAAGCCTCAATCCGGTCAAGGATCAGGCCACCTTGTTGCAGGCAATGGCCGCACTCAAGCGCGCCGGCGTTGCCTTCACCCTGGACATAGTGGGCGTCGACACATTGGGCGGTGCCATGCAGCGCCTGGTGCAGCAGCTCGGCTTGCAGCAACAGGTGCGTTTTCTCGGCTTCAAGACCCAGCGCGAGTTGCGCCCGATCATGCTGTCGGCCGATCTGCTGGTGCTGTCCTCGCTGCACGAAGCCGGGCCGCTGGTGCTGCTGGAAGCTGCCGTTGCAGGGGTTCCTACGGTGGGAACTGCGGTGGGGCATCTGGTCGAGTGGGCTCCTGTCTGCGCATTGGCGGTGCCGCCGGGCGACTGGGCCGGAATGGCAGAGGCCATCCGCCAGGTGCTCGGCGATGACGAACTGCGCTTGCGCCTTGCCTGGGCGGCGCAGTGCCGCGCCGTCCGCGAAGATGCTGCATTGACCACGCGCCTGTTCGAGCAGTTGTATCGCCAGCTGTGCGAGCAGCGGCCGCTGCCTGAAGTGCGTTGATGTGCGCGGCAAGGCAGGGCGCTATCGTCGGTGATCTCGTGCGCTTGTGCCTTGAGCGAGGAAAACTCCTTAGCAGCTGACAAAACCACTGTGCAGCCGCCACGCGGGTGCCACCGGTGCTCGGAATCGGCATGTGCCACATGTACGCTGCGGTTCTGAGCGCGCCGTCCGCGCCCACCTGACGGCTGCTCGCTACGTTTTGTTAGCCGCGCTTAGCGCAGCCTCACGCCGGCTGCAGATAGCCATCCAGCGCCGCACGCACCACGTACAACATGTCCGTGCGCGGCACGGGTCTGGTCAGGCGCGTCACCAGGCGGCGCGCCTGGGTTTGGCGCACCCATGGCTGATCCTGCAGCCATAACTGGGTCTGCAGCATGTCCGCGCGCTCCTTGCGGCTTTCTGCCGAAGGCACCACACGGCTGTGCAGATACTGCCGCGCTTCGCCCAACGAGCGCGACCATTCGATGCCAGGCAGCGCCGATAACCACAGGTTCGAGCACGATGCGGCGGTGAGCGTTTGCCGGGCTGCTCGCATGCGCAGCAGCGCAGGACAGTCAGCATGCAGGCGCGCCATCACCGCGGCTGGCACCACAGCGCGGTAATAGCGCTGCAGCAACAGCAGTGGCGGCAACGCCCACCATGGCGGCATGGCGCTGTCTTCCCACAATTGCTCCCAATCGCGCGGGCCCATGCGCGTTGCCAGCAAGGCAAGATCATGCAGATGCATCAGGCGAATGGTGCGGTGGCAGATGCCGCCTGCCGCATGCAGCAGCAAGTGACACATCAATGCGCCAATCGATGGATAGGGATTCAAGCCCGGTTGCGGCCGCTCCGGCCGGATTCGGGCAGTGATCTCCACGCTGCTCACCGGCAAACGTTCCTGGATGCGCGTGTGCAGCTCGATATTGATCGGCGCATCGCGGTGTTCGCCCAGCCCGGCCACTGCCTCGCCGTGCTGCGGCTTGAATACCTGGTGCTTCCACTGCTCGAAGGAAGCGACGTAGCCGAGTTCGCACAACAACGCCGCCGCTGCAGGCGCGTCGTCGGGTTCCACCAGCAGATCGATATCGGCCATCGGGCGGTCGCCAGGCAGATACACCCCCAGTCGATGCAAGGCGGTTCCCTTCAATCCCACCAGCGCGACGCCCACGCTGCGGGCAGCGGCATCGATACGTGTCAGCAGCAGCGCGATGCGCCGATGGCGGTCTTCGACATGGCTGCGCTGTTCGCTCAGGAAGGCATTCCATTCGGCGTCCTGCCACAACGAGCGGCGCTGCAACAGCGGCGAAACGCCGTGCGCGGCCGCTGCCGCTGCCGCCAGCTGCCACTGCAGCCGGTCCCATTGCGGCAGTGCATCGCCTGGCTGGGCCAGCTCCAGAGCCAGCCGTTCGGTCGCCGTGTGCAGGCGCTGCTTGATGGTGCGAAGGGAAGGCTGCATGCGCGTGGTCCGGTCAGGCAAGGTGTCGATAGAAAAGTGTGGAAACGATCGCGCGCTAGCCCACCAGGACGGTGCTCAGGTGGCGTGGCTGACGCGCAGCACTGGGGGGCATCGGCTCGCTGCGGTGCCGGGCCTCACTGGCGATCAAGGCAGACCAGCGTGCTTCCAGCTGGTCCGACGCCTGCGCGAACGCATCGGCCGTCATCGCGGCACGCGCCTGTTGCAGATCGACCTGCCTGTGCAGCAGATCGCGGACACTGCGATAGAACTCGGAGTCGTACGCGCCACGGAACATCATCGCCAGGTCGTCGCTATCCTGCCAGTGCGTCTTGCTGCCCAGCTGATTCTTCACTTCTTCGTAGAACTTGGTGCCGGGCAGGGGATACGACACGCTGACTCCGATGATGTCCGGATTGGCCTGCGTCACCAATGCGCGCGTGGCCAGGATGTCGTCGAGTTCCTCGCCCAGATAGCCCAGCTGGATGAAGAAACCCACGCGGATGCCCTGCGTGCCCAGGCGCTCACGTGCGGCAATGACCTCGCCGACCTGGGTGCCCTTGGTCATCTTGTCGAGAATGCGCTGGCTGCCGCTTTCCGCACCGATCCAGGCCTCCACGCAGCCGGCGCGCGCCAGCGCTGCGGCCATGCGTTCGCTGGCAAGGTCGGCACGGGTCTGGATGGTGAAGGGAACCGCGCCGTCGGCATCGCTCAATTGCTGCGCAAAGGTCTCCACCCAATCGATATGGAAGCCGAAGATGTCGTCGGCCATCCAGATATGGTCCGGCCGAAAGGTGCGTTTGAGGTGGATCATCTCTGCGGCCACCTCTTCGGCGCCGCGCCGCTTGTAGTGATTGCCCCAGATCGGCTTGGCGCACCAGTTGCAACGGAACGGGCAACCGCGCGAGGCGGCCATGTTCAAGCTGAAATGGCCATGCCGTTGTTGCCAGAAACGCCGGTAGCGCGGCATATCCACCAGGTCCCATGCCGGCAGGCCGCTCAGCCGTGCGTCCGGTGGTTGCGCGCCGGGATGCACGCGCACTGCCGCAGGCTGGCTGGTGGCGATCTGCGCAACTCCCTCCAGCCAGTGGTCGGTGGTGATATCCGGCTTCGCTTCGATGCGCTCCAGCAACGAGATCAACGGGGCGATGCCTTCGCCGATCAACACCGCATGCGCGCCTGCGGCCAGGAACGCATCCGGGTTGTCGGACGCATCCGAGCCGGCCACCAGCACGCGGCAGCCGGCGGCACGGGCCTGCGCGATCATGCGGCAGGCGGCCTCGCGCATCCGGCTCAGGCACATCTTGGTGAGGAAGTTGAAGTTGTCTTCGTAGAAAACAACCAGATCCGGCTGCGCAGCGCGCAGTGCGGCGGTGTAGTCCTCCACATCGTCGGCCAGCATTGCATCGAACAGGCTCACCGCATGCCCACGCTCGCGCAGCAGCGCTGCGATCTGCAACGTCGCCAATGGCGGATACGGCTTGCCGCGCTCCCATTGCTTGGGGTCGTAACGCAGGAAATACGAATGACTGACCTGGATCTTTACCATCGGCACAAGGCTCTCGTTCTCTCGCCAGGCGGGCGCAGCAGCGGCGTGCGCAGATACCGGCATTCGGCTCGGCAGTAGGTGCGGATGCAGGCCGCTTTGGTTGCGTCGCGTTGCGTGCGGGCAAGGCTGCGGCGAGGCAACCTTTCTGTAGGAAAGCGGCACCCATCGGCTGATTCAGTGCATCGGATGAAGGCATGCCGCAGTCGGCTGCATGGGCGCAACACACGCCGCTGAACGATGGCTCAGCCGCCATCGCGGCAGGGGCCGCAGTAGCTGCAGATCCGTTCGGCGAGCATCGCCCGCGGCGCTTGGGCGTGCGCCGGCAGATTCTCGGCGCGCTGTTTCATTTCCACAGCGATAGCCAGGCACTGCTGGCGCTTGTCGATGCCGCCTACGCGGGTTTGCCCGCGCATCGGCTGCCGGGCGCTCCGGAATTTCATGTCACATTGGACCTGCTGCCGCGTGCGCCGGGCCGCACCGATGCCGAGCCGCCGCCTGTGCGCACGCACGCCAGCGGCGGCCTGCTGTGCGGCGTCATGGATGCCTGCAATTACCTGATGCTCTCGGTGCCACAGCGCCGCGCGATGCTGGTGGTGTCCGAGGACATGCTTGCCCACGCGTATCACGTGCGTTACGAACTGATCGAATTCGCCGTATTCCTGCTGGCTGCGCGTGGCATTGGGCTGGTGCCGCTGCATGGCGCTTGTGTAGGTCGACGCGGACGCAGCGTGTTGCTGCTTGGCGCCAGCGGTGCGGGTAAATCGACCTTGGCCTTGCACAGCCTGTTGCATGGCCTGGACTTTGTCGCCGAAGACGGTGTCTTTGTGGCGCCCGATAGCCTGCTCACCACCGGTGTGGCCAATTTCCTGCATCTGCGTGCCGAAGCGCTGGGCCTGGTCGACGCGCCCACGCGCGCATGGATCAGCGCATCGCCGGTGATCCGGCGCCGCAGCGGCGTGGAAAAATTCGAGGTCGATCTTCGCCATCGCCACGCGCATCTCGCGCCCAAGTCAATGCGGTTGCATGCGGTCGTGATGGTGTCCAGGTCGCCGGCCATCGCATCGGCACAGCGCCTGGTCGCGGTGCCTGGCGAGCAAGTCGCCGCCTGCCTGGCCCATGATCAACCGTACGCCGCCGGTCAGCCCGGCTGGCAGCGCTTCGTCGAACAGGTGCGGCGCATCGGCATGTTCACCTTGCTCCGTGGCACGCATCCGCAGGCATCGGTGGATGCGCTGCTGCAGCTGTTGCAATGAGTGGCCGTATGCAAGCCTCCTGGAACGCCACCGGTCCGCAGACCCGCATCGCGCACTGGCGCCTGCATGTTGCGCACGAATGAGCCGCTGGCGATGACCGCCATCCGGCGCGTGCGCGTTGCATTGCAACAGTTCGCGAGCACGCTGGTGCCTGCAGACATGCCGATGATTGCGCTTTACGTCGCGTTGTCGCTGGCTGCCGCGTTGGCCGGCAGCGTGGTGGCGGTGTGCCTGCTGCCGCTGGTGCAGCCAGGCCACAGCGTGCAACTGGCGGGCTATCGCCTGGCCTTGCCGGGCGGGCTGGCGATGCAGGCGTGCCTGTTCATTGCGGTGAGCCTGCTGTTTGCCGTGTTGCGCTGGCAGAGCGCGCGACTGGCCGCGCAGTTGACCAGCCGCTATGCCATCGGTCTGCGCGCGCGCGTGCATGCGGCATTGATCGATGCGCCATTGCCGGCCCTGTCCGGGGCCAGCTCGGCAGAAATCGCCAACGTGCTCACGTACAACATCGAGATCGCCACGCAAGGCTTCGGCGCCGTGCTGCAGCTGCTGGTCGCGGCCATCACTGCGCTGGTGAGCGTGTGCATCGCGGTGCTGATTGCACCTGTGCTGTTGATCACCACCCCACTGCTGGCGGTGTTGGCAGGGTTGGGTCTGCGCTTCTCCAGCAGTCGCGCACAGGCACGCATCAGCCGCGCGTATGTGGCCGACATGACGCAGCTGTTCTGGCTCAGCGAAGATTTTCCGCGTCGCTTGCGCCACGTACGCTCGTTTCAGCGCGAAGGCCTCGAAACCCGCCATTACGAGCGCATTTCGGCGCGACTGGGGCACGGGTATGCGCAACAGCAAGCACTGGTTGCCGCCAGCCGCCTGCTGCTGGAACTTGCCGCGGTGGTCGCCATCGCCGGCATCCTGGTGCTGGCCAATCGCTGGCAGGGGGGCAATCGTGCTGCGCTGATCACCGTCAGTCTATTGCTCGGCCGTCTGCTGCCGTACCTGGTCACCACGCGGCAGAGCCTTCAGCAGTTGCGTTCGGCGTGGCCGGCGCTGCAGCTGTGGCGCCGCTATGTCGACCTGGGCGCTGCGCGGGTACACGTTCCGGAACAAATGGCCGAACCACTCACGGCTGCGCTGCATATCGAACACATCGGGCTGGCGCCGCCACTGCCCCAATGCGCGATCGAATCGATATTGCTGGTACCAGGCCAGATGACCCTGGTGGTCGGTGCCTCCGGCGCGGGCAAAAGCAGTCTGATGGATGTGCTCTCCGGGCAGACGCCGCCGGCGCAGTTCGTGGCGCACATGGGTGGACGACGGCTGACATTCTCGGCATATCGACATCTGGTGCGACACAGCGCCTACATCGGCCAGGGCGTGCGGCCGTGGCAGCGCACGGTGCGCGACTGCCTGCAGTGGGTGCTGCCCGCAGCGTCCGACGCACGCATGTGGGAGGTGCTGGCCGATGTGGGCCTATGTCCGCGGCTGCAGCGCGATGCGCAAGGCCTGGACACGCCGATCAACGCGCAGGACGGGCGCCTCTCGGGCGGCGAATCGCAACGCCTGTTGCTGGCGCAGGTGCTGCTGCGTCGGCCGACCCTGGCCGTGTTGGACGAAGCAACCAGCGCGCTGGACGCCGATGCCGAACATCAGGTGCTGAGCACCTTGCGCGCGCGTTTGCCGGACACCGTGCTGGTGGTGGTTTCGCATCGAACCAGCTTGGCCGCCGTGGCCGATCGCACGGTGAACTTGGATGGTGCGCCTGTTCGGCGGGTGCATATCAGTTCGTCGGAAATTGCCACACCGTACGACGTGCGCTAGGCCCGTCACACGCTGGCGGGTCGGTGGCTTTGCAAGTCGCTGACAGTACATAGCGCGCAATCGTCGGGCTCGAGTCGAAGACACGCAGGCACCGGATGGGCCGGTCACGCGGCGCACCGGCTGCGCACGCCAGGTGCGCCTGGTCACTGGGTCAGCCGTTTTATCCCGCAATCTCTTCCAGCGCCCGATTGCGCGTGCGCGGCCCGAACGCGGCAATCACGCTCGCCACGATCGACATGCTGAGCGCGATGAAGGCCAGCACCCCGTGGCTGCCAACCTGGGTCAGCAACCAGCCGATCAGCACGCTGCTCACCGCCGTGGAGAGGCGACTGAAGGAATAGCAGAAGCCCACTGCACGTGCACGCAAGCCGGTCGGGAACAGCTCCGCCTGATAGCCGTGATAGGCAAAGCTCATCCAGGCGTTGCAGAACGCGACCATCGCCCCGCACAGCACCATGCCGACTGCCTGATGCTGCAACGCGAACAGCCCACCGAACAGAACAGCGCCCAGCGCCGATGCGGTGATCTGCCATTTGTTTTCCCAGCGCTGTGCAAAACGCAGCAACAGCAATGGCGCCAGCGGGTAGGCCAACGAGATCGCAAACGAGTACGCCAGGCTTTTGGTCACCCCGGCCCCGGTGCCCTGCGCCGAGATCAGCGCAGGCAACCAGTTGCCGAAACCGAAGAAGCCGATCGCCTGAAACACATGGAAGACCACCAACATCCCGATGCGCCCGCGATACGGCGCACGCCACAGCAGTGCGCTGGGCATTACACCGGCCGGCGCGGGTGTGGCCGCCTGCGGCGCGGGCAGTGGCGCACCCACATCGCGCGTGCAGCGCGCTTCCAGTTCGGTCACCACTGCATCGGCTTCTGCGTGCCGGCCGTGTGCGGCCAGCCAGCGCGCCGATTCCGGCAAGCGGCTGCGCAGCCACCAGATCGCCAGCGCAAACGCACCGCTGAGCAACACCACCCAACGCCAGCCGCTCACGCCCAGCGGCGCAGACGGCACCAACATCCACGCGGTCAGCGCGACCGTCGGAACCGCCAGAAATTGCACGAAAAATGCAAATGCGAACGCCGCGCTGCGCATGTGCCGCGGTACCAGTTCGGACAGATACGTATCGATGGTAACCAGTTCGATTCCCAACCCGATGCCGACCACGCAGCGCAGCACGATCACACCGCTGGCCGTGCTCTGCAGACCCATCGCCACGGTCGCAGCGGTGTACCAGATCAAGGCGAAGGTAAACATCGGGCGACGCCCGAACCGGTCGGCAAACGGGCTCAATAGCGCGGCACCGACAAACAACCCAAGGAAGGTGGCCGCCGCGAATGCGGCTTGGTCGGACATGCCGAACGCGCCATCGGCGCCGCTGGCAAAAATGCCGTCGCCAATCAGCCCGGGGCTGATGTAGGCGGTCTGGAACAGGTCATACAACTCGAAGAACCCGCCCAGCGCCAGCAACCCCACCAGCCGCCACAGTGTGGCGCTGGCGGGCAACCGGTCGATCCGGGCGGCGATCTGCGCGGAAGGCGAGGGCTGTTCGGGGGGCGCTAAAACACTCGGAGACATGGGCAGGCAGGCGCAGGTAGGGCAGTCTCATCATAGCCAGCGTCCAGATGCCGCAGCGGGCACGCTTCGTCGCGCGGTCAATGCGTTCGTCTGTGGCAAGAGGGCACTGGGCATCCAAGGTGCGCGCAGCCGACCAGGCAACAGCACTCTTCCTCACAATCGCGCCCGCACCGCCCTTGTTAGCAGCAAGCTCAACAACGCCGCTGTCGCGAGTGGAACCAAGCACGTGCACCTCATGCGTTGTCCGACTGCTGGAATGCTGTAATCCCTCACGGCACCCAACAGGCCGCTGGCAATGCCGCCGGGCCAGCCCCATCTCTGGCATATCACTCTTTCCGGAGTCATTCGATGACCCCCATTTCCGTGCTCGATCTGGCGCCGGTCTGCGAAGGCAGCGACACCACCCACGCTTTCGCCAACATGCTCGATCTGGCCCAGCACGCCGAGCGTTGGGGCTATCAGCGCTACTGGCTGGCCGAACACCACAACATGCCAGGCATCGCCAGCGCCGCCACCGCCGTGCTGATCGGTCACGTCGCCGGCGGCACCAAGACCATCCGCGTGGGTGCCGGCGGCATCATGTTGCCCAACCACGCGCCGTTGCAGGTGGCCGAACAATTCGGCACGCTGGCCTCGTTGTATCCGCAGCGTATCGACCTGGGCCTGGGCCGTGCGCCGGGCACCGATCAGCCCACCGCACGCGCCTTGCGCCGCTATTTCGACAGCGCCGATCACTTTCCGCAGGACGTGGCCGAACTGATGCGCTATTTCGCGCCGGCGGTGCCGGGGCAACTGGTGCAGGCCGTGCCCGGCGCCGGGCTGGAGGTGCCGGTGTGGCTGCTGGGGTCGAGTCTGTTCAGCGCACGCCTTGCCGCCGCGATGGGGTTGTCGTTCGCGTTCGCCTCGCATTTCGCACCCGACGCGATGGACGACGCGGTGGCGATCTATCGCCGCGAATTCCGCCCGTCCGCACAGCTGGCCAAGCCACACGTAATGCTGGCCCTGAATGTGGTGGCGGCCGAGACGCAGGCGCAGGCACGCCGTCTGTTCACCACCCAGCAGCAAAGCTTCGTCAATCTGCGTCGCGGCAAGCCGGGCAAGATCCCGCCGCCCATCGACGATATCGACAGCTTCTGGCAGCCGCATGAACGTGCCGGGGTGGAGCGTGCACTGGCGTGCACGGTACTGGGCGATGCCGAGCAGATTGCGCGCGGCGTGGCAGAGTTCATCGAGCGTCACACGCCCGACGAGCTGTTGTTCACCGCCAACATCTACGACCACGCCGCGCGTCTGCGTTCCTTCGAAATTGCCGCCGCCGCGTGCCGCGAGCTGGACGTGACCTTGGCGTGATTCACGTCGCTTTGCGCGGCGATCGGCTGTGATGCGTGCACATCCATTGGGAAGACCAGCATGCAATTTCAGCAACGCAGCGAGAGCATCAAGCAGTTGGCCGAGTTGATCCGCGGGGTGGATATCGCGATGTTCACCACCGTCTCGGCCGACGGCAAACTGGTGAGCCGCCCGCTGGGCACGCAGGAAGTCGAGTTCGACGGCGACCTGTGGTTCGCCACCGCCGCCGACAGCCCGAAAGTGGCGGAAATCGCCGCTGATCCGCGCGTCAACGTGGCCTATGCGTCGGCCTCGAAGAAGACGTATGTCTCGGTGGCCGGCACCGCGCGCGTGGTCCACGACCGCGCCAAGATCGAAGAGCTGTGGTCGCCGGCAATGAAGGTGTTCTTCCCCGGCGGCAAGGACGACCCGAACCTGAGCTTGATCCATGTGCGCGCCGAATCGGCCGAATACTGGGACGGCCCCAGCGGGCTGCTCGGCAAGGCGCTGTATTTCGTGATGACGGCGGTCACCGACGATACCGGCAGCCTGTCGGACAACCGCGTGGTCGATCTGAAATAACTGCGTCGCAAGCGACGCGCCGGACGCGCTGCGCTCAGCGCCAGGCGTCCGGCCACCAATCGCGAATCAGATCCACCAGCTGGTCGGAGGTGACCCCGAACACGGCCACCGAGATCAGCGCAGCTGCCCAGCCCACCAGCATCAGCGCACCGTCGCGCTCGAGCAGGGCCAGCGCGAACAGCAGCAGGATCAGGCCGAAGATGTAGTTGGTGAAGGGGATCGGCAGCGTCAGCAGGATGCCGACCAGCACCATGAGCAAGCCGGTGAGGAGCTGCGCCGGCATCCGGTCCAGCATGCCATGCAACCGCGGTTTGAGCAGGCGATCCAGGCGTTGCAGCGTCGGTCCCAGTTTGGCCACGAAGCGCTGGCTGGTCCGACGGCGCGGCCCGCGTTCGCCGATGAAGCGCGGTACCCACGGCTTGCGCAGGCAGCACATCATCTGCAGCCCGATCAGGATGGTCAACGGTCCACTGATGCCACCGGCAACGCCGGGAATCGGAATGAACGAGGGCAGGATCGCAAGAAACAGAAACACGCCGAAGGCGCTTTGCTGCAGGTCGGCCAAGATCTCTCGAACGCGCAACACCTGGTCCGGATCACCTTCGCTGAAGGCTGCCAGCAGGCTGCGGATGCCTTCGTTGCGGTAGCGCATCTGCTCGCTGGCATCATCGTGCGGCGCACCGCCGTCACCCGACGATGTCATCGCTGTCCTCGTCGCCCACCCGGCTCAGCAGCAACTTGTCCACGCGCGCACCGTCCAGGTCGACGATCTCGATGCGCCAGCCGGCCCAATCGAAGAACTCGCCGGCCTGCGGAATGCGCCCGAAATAGTAAATGCACAAGCCCGCAAGCGTGTGGTAATCGCCCTCGTCGGCGTCGGGCAGTTCGGCACCGAGTACTTCGCGCAATTCTTCCACCGGCAGCGAACCGTCGATCAACAGCGAGCCGTCCGCGCGCGTGACCACCAGCGCGTCCTCGTCGGTATTTTCCACCGCCTGCAGGCGGCCGACCACTGCGCCCATCAGGTCGCTGATGGTCACCAATCCGCGGATTTCGCCGTATTCGTCCACCACCAGCGCCATCGACTGCTGTTCTTCGCGAAAGATTTCCAGCAGCTTCATCGCGTGCGTGGATTCGGACACGAACAAGGTGTCGCGCAGCGCCTGGAACAGGTGCGCGCCGTGGCCGTCCATGCGCGTGACCAGCGATTTGACTTCCAGCACCCCAGCAATGTCCTGGTCGCTGCCGCGGTACACCGGGTAGCGCGAAAATTCGTGCTCGCGCATGACCTGCAGATTGCGTTCCGGCTCGGCGTTGGCGTCCAGCCAGGCAATGCGGTTGCGCGGGGTCATCAGGCTGTCGGCGGTACGATCGCCCAGCCGCATCACGCGATTCATCATGTCGCGCTCGTGCGCGTCGATCACCCCGGCCTCGTGGCTTTCGGCCACCAGCATGCGGATCTCTTCTTCGGTCACCGAGGCCGACTCGTCCTTGCCCATGCCCAGCATGCGCAGGACCAGGCGGGTGGAGCGCGCCAGCACCCACACCCCGGGCGCGGCGATCTTGGCCAGCCAGGCCATCGGCACCGCGACAACGCCTGCGATGTCTTCGGAATTGCGCAGTGCCAGCCGCTTGGGCACCAGCTCGCCGAAGATCAGCGTCAGGAAGGTGATCAGCGCCACCGCCAGGGTGCTGCCGATCACCACCGAATACGGGCGCGGCTTGCCGACCAGTTCGAACGTGCCCGCCAAGGCCGGGAACACACCCTGCAGCCAGCTGGCGATGGCTTCGCCGATCGCCTCGCCGCCGAACACGCCGGTCAGGATGCCGATCAGGGTGATGCCGATCTGAACCGTGGACAGGAAGTTTTCGGGGCTTTCGGCCAGGGCCAGGGCCCGCGCGGCGCGCTTGCTGGAGCCGGCCATCTGCTTCAGGCGGCTCTTGCGCGAGGTCATCAACGACATCTCCGACATGGCGAAGAAGCCATTCAGCACGATCAGGGCGATGACGATCAAAAACTCAACCACGGGCGTCTTCCCCGGTTAGTGAAGGGGAGGGCGGGGGAGCACTGGGGCTACCGGCGGGCGCACAGGCCGGGCGGCAACACGGGGGGATAGGGTCGTCTTCCATAGGGTGCGCCCGAAGGCGCGGGGGCATGGTAGCAAACCACAGGGTGGTTCGAGCCGGGAAATGTCGATGTGAAGGCCGCTCCCGGCGCGAGATACCCAGAGAGGTCATGGAACGGTCATAATTCGCGTCTGGCGCCGTCTCTCCCTCGACGGCAGGAAGTTGTCCACCCATGTTCTCGTTGCAGACCATCTTCGGTTCCGGCAAGCAGTTCTATGCGCTTCTGAACGAAGCGGCGCAGGCCGCCTACGACAGCACCAGGGCGTTGCACGCCATGATGCGCGAGTCCGACCGCCAACCGGCGCTGGACGCCTTCAAGCTGGCCCGCCTGCGCGAACGCGCCGCCTCCGACAAGATCGGCCAGGCGCTGGTGGATAGCTTCATGACCCCGATCGAACGCGAAGACATCGAGGCGTTGGGCTCGGCGTTGTACAAGATTCCCAAGCAGGTCGAGAAATTCGCCGACCGCTACTCGCTGGCGACCAAGCACCTGGAACACATCGACTTCGCTCCGCGCGCCGCGATGCTGGAGCAGGCCGCCGCGGTGGTGGTGGAGATGGTGGCCGACCTGCCGCACATGAACATCGACCGCATGACCGCGCTCAATGACAAGCTGCGCATGCTCGAAAACGAAGCCGACCGGCTGATGCTGGAGCTGTATCGCGACATCTATTCCGGCCGGCTGGACACGTTGCAGATGTTCCTGCTCAAGGAGTTCTTCGAGATTCTGGAAAAAGCCATCGACCGCTGCCGCGAGGCCGGTGTGGTGGTCTACCAGATCGTGCTGAAGAACAGCTGAGGTCGCCGCGTGCTTACCTTAGTTCTGGTGGTGATCCTGGCCGCGTTGGTGTTCGAGTTCATCAACGGCTTCCACGACACCGCCAACTCCATCGCCACCGTGGTCGCCACCAAGGTGCTCTCGCCCGGTTGGGCGGTGATGCTGGCCGCCGGCATGAACCTGATCGGCGCGCTGACCGGCACCGCCGTGGCGCTGACGATTGCTTCCGGCCTGCTCAACACCAACGTGGTCGACGTCACTCCGCAGGTGATCCTGTGCGCCCTGCTGGGCGGCATCATCTGGAACCTGATCACCTGGTGGAAGGGCCTGCCGTCGTCGTCTTCGCATGCCTTGATCGGTGGCCTGTGCGGCGCCGGCCTGGCCGCGGCGCACAACGACTGGGACGCGCTGATCTGGTCGGAAAACATCGGCAACTGGGCCAAGAACAAGGGCCTGTTGTGGAAGGTGTTCGTCCCGATGATCACCTCGCCGATCGCCGGTTTCGTGCTCGGCATCGTGGTGATGGTGCTGCTGTGGGCGATCATCGCCGGCATGTCCAAACTCGGCGGCCCGATCGGGCGGCTGGCGCGCCCGCGCTGGGTCAATGCGTTCTTCGGCAAGGCGCAGATCGCCTCGGCCGCGTACATGGGCTACGCGCACGGCCACAACGACGCGCAGAAGACCATGGGCATCATCGCCATGACCCTGATCGGCGCGCAGTCGGCCGGTGCGCTGGACGATTTGCCGAGCTGGTTGTCGTTCCTGCATCCGGGCACCGGCCTTGCCGCCGGCGCCGGTATCCCGATGTGGATCGTGCTGACCTGCGCGGTGGTGATGGCCGCAGGGACGGCGTCGGGCGGCTGGAAGATCATCAAGACGCTCGGCCACAAGATGGTCAAGCTGCATCCTATCCACGGCTTTGCCGCAGAAACCAGCTCGGCGACGGTGCTCACCGTGGCGGCGCATTTCGGCATGCCGGTATCCACCACGCACAGCATTTCCACCGCCATCATGGGGGTGGGTTTTGCCAAGAACCCGCGTTCGCTGCGGCTGGGGGTGATCGAGCGCATCGTCTGGGCCTGGATTCTCACCATCCCGGCCGCTGGCGGCGTGGCGTATCTGATCCTGACGCTGTTCGAGCTGTTCGGCTGGACCTGAGCGATGCCGCGGTGCGCTCACGCACCGTCGGCAGACTGCGCCGCCGTTGCCGTATCGACCTGTTTGCGGCAGGTTGCCCGCATGCCATGAGTGAGACCCTTTCCCGATGATGCTTGCCCTGGTGTGCGTGTTGTTCGGGTTTGCCTGGTTGATCGACCGCCGCGGATTGCGGCGGTTCTCCCGCGTGCTGGGCCTGGCCAGCTTACTGCTGGTGTTCGCGGTGGGCTGCGGTCCGTTGCCCTCCTGGATGCTGCAACACCTGCAACGCACCGGGGTCAACGATTTCAACGCGTGGGGCGCGCGCAACGTCATCGTGCTGCTGGGTGCCGGCACCGTGCGCCCGGAAGGCCGCGATGCGGTGGCCGAAGCCAATCTGTTCGCCTACGGCCGCATCGTCGAATCGGCACGGCTGTACTGGCAATGCCGGCACAGCGGGGGCGATTGCAAGATCGAGATCAGCGGCGGCGATGCACGCGGCCTGGGCCTGTCCGAAGCGGTGGTCTACCAGCGTGTCTTGCTGGGCCTGGGCATTCCGCGGGCAGATCTGATCATGGAGCCGTCGAGCATGAACACCTGGCAGAACGCGCAGTTCAGCCAGCCCTTGCTGCGCGCCTACCGGCCCGATCGCATTGCGCTGGTGTCCTCGGCCACGCATCTGCGTCGCGCCGAATTGTATTTTCGCCATTTCGGCATCGATGCCACACCGGTGCGCGCCGATTGGCTGACCGCCACCTGGTCGATCCTGCCGCAGAGCTACAACTTCACGCTGGTCGATGTGGCCCTACACGAATACCTGGGCATTGCGCGCTATCAGGTCTACCAGTGGTTGGGGTGGAACGTGAAGGCTAGCGAGCCTGGTGCGTTGTGATTGGGGAGCCGGGTTTGGGATTGGGGATTGGTAACAGCTGGTGCACTGCTAGATCTGCTTGGCTGATGTCCTTGCGACGGTGCTTGCCAGTTCCAGATTGACGATGGCAACGCAGATGCGCGGCACTCGGAACTGATGGTGCTGCCCGACGGCTTGGTCGCCGGCCGCGTGTGCGGCCGGCTCTGCCTGCACTCAGCGCGTTTGGTACATCGCCTTGACGTCGTCACGGAACGCGGCCTGGCTGTCGGCGCGGTTGTAGAACATGTGGCCGCCGGGATATTCGCGCACCTGCACGCGCTTGCTGTCGCTGCCCATGGCCGGCATCTGGTCCACCGTCAGGACCGAACCCATGAACGGGCAGGAGAGGTCGTTCCAGCCGTGCGCGATCAACACGCGCAGCTTCGGATCGATCGCCACCGACTGGCGCAGCTGGGTCACTGCGCCCTTGCGAAGCTCGTCGTTCCAGTCCCAGAGCTTGTTCACGTCGTAGTTGAGCGCGCGATATTGCGCATCGATCTTCCAGCCGACCACGCGGGTGACGAAGTCCACCATTGCGGTGGTGGTGGGCGCAATGATGCTGTCCAGCAGCGGGTCGTTGGCGCGTTGTTCGGCATCGTTGGGAAACGGGTCGAAGGCGGTCACGTTGGAATCGTAACGGCTGCCCAGTTCGCCCTTGTCACGAAACACTTCGCGCAGATAGGCCTGGGTTTCCAGGCGTCCGCCGGAGCGCCGCACATATGCCGGGTCCAGCCCGGTCATGCGGGTGACCTGCTGCAGCATCGCCTCATGCGCCTGCGGGTCGGTGCGTCCTTTCATCAGCGCCACCGCGTAATCGCCGCGGGTGTAGTCGATCACCTGGCGCATCGCGCTGTCGCTGAGCTGGCCCTGGCGCTCCAGGTGCGCAGCAGCGATCGAGGGAAGCGTCAGCATCCATGCCAGGGGCGACACATCGCCGTTGTCGTCCAGGGTCGGGTTGAGATACGGCGACACCAGCACCACGCCGTTCATCGCCACGCCCAGCTGCGTCTGCAGGTAATGGGTGATGCGCGGGCCGCGGAAGCCGCCATAGCTTTCGCCGACCAGATACTTGCGCGCCTGCAGGCGGCGGTTCTTGAGCAGCCAGTCGTAGATCACCCGCGAGAGATATTCCACATCCGCCTGCGGGTTGTAGAACTGCTTCTTGGCATCGTCGTCGCCGATCAGGGCGCGGCTGAAGCCGGTGCCCACCGGGTCGATGAAGACCAGGTCGGTGAAGTCCAGCCACGTGCCCGGGTTGTCGCGCAGTGTGGCCGGTGCCGACGCACTGTCGCCCTCGGCGCCGAAACCGACGATCTTCGGCCCGATCGCGCCCATGTTGAGATACACCGATGCGGCGCCCGGCCCACCGTTCAAGGCGAAGGTCACCGGGCGGTCCTTGCCATCGACGGTATAGGCGGTGAATACCACTTCGCCCGTGGTCTTGCCCTGCGCATCGCGCACCGGCAACGTGCCGACCGTGGCGGTATAGCTCAGGTTGCGGCCAGCCACGCGTGTGCTCTGGCGCACGCTGGCGTCGGCCGGCAATGGCGCCTGTTTGGCGGCAGCGGCAGCGGCATCGGGTTTGGCATCGCTTTTATCGGTTTTGTCTGGCGCTTCGGCCAGCGCTGTCCCGCTGAACAGCACGCAGGCCAGCAGGCCGGCACGGAGAAAGAAGGGCATGGGCATCGACGTGGTTGCAGGGAAGCGCCGATGCTAGGCTGCTGCAGAGCCCGGTGGATGTGCAGGAAGGCATGGATGTCGCGCAGACCGAGGTGGTACGCAAAGGCAGGTGTGTGCGGCCCGCCGAAATGAGCGCCTATGCAAGGCGCTTCCTTCTCCCGTCGAGACATTGTCCCGCCTGATGCGGACGGTGCTCCGAAGGGGAATGAGGGTGCGGGCGAAGCCTCGTGCTACTCACTTCGCAAGTGCATACGCCCGCACCCAAACGCCGCGCTGCGCCCCGCCCGCGCTTGCGGCGCGGGCGCTCGAAGGCGCGCGCAGGCCGTGCCTTCTCGCCTGGGTGGGAGAGGGGCTATCGGTTTCAGCACTCAGACTTCAAGCGAGGCCAGATCGCCCTTGGTCTCCAGCCACTGCTTGCGGTCGCTTGCGCGTTTTTTGGCCAGCAACATGTCCATCAACGAACGCGTCTGCTCGCCGTCGTCGATGGTCAGCTGCACCAGTCGACGCGTGTCCGGGTGGATGGTGGATTCGCGCAGCTGCTGCGGATTCATTTCGCCCAGGCCCTTGAAGCGGGTGACGCTGATCTGGCCCTTCATCTTTTCGCGCGCGATCTTGTCCAGCAGCGTGGTCTTTTCTTCTTCGTCCAGCGCATAGAACACCTGCTTGCCCACATCGACACGGAACAAGGGCGGCATCGCCACGAACACGTGGCCGGCGGCCACTAGCGCGGGGAAATGCTGCAGGAACAGCGCCGTCAGCAGCGTGGCGATATGCAGGCCATCGGAGTCGGCGTCGGCCAGGATCACCACCTTGCCGTAGCGCAGCCCGGTGATGTCGTCCTTGCCCGGGTCGCAACCGATCGCGATCGCCAGGTTATGCACTTCCTCGGAGGCCAATACGCTGCCGGAAGCCACTTCCCAGGTGTTGAGGATCTTGCCGCGCAACGGCAGGATGGCCTGGAAATCCTTGTCGCGCGCCTGCTTGGCAGAGCCGCCGGCCGAATCGCCTTCGACCAGGAACAGTTCGGTACGCGACAGATCCTGGCTGATGCAATCGGCCAGCTTGCCGGGCAGGGCAGGGCCCTGGGTGACCTTCTTGCGGACGATCTGCTTTTCGGTCTTCAACCGTGCGCTGGCGCGATCGATGGCGATCTGCGCGATCTTCTCGCCGATCTCCACGTTCTGGTTGAGATACAGGCTGAAGGCATCGTGCGCAGCACCTTCGATGAAGCCGGCAGCCTGGCGCGAGGACAGGCGTTCCTTGGTCTGACCGGAAAACTGCGGATCGGTCATCTTCAGGCTGAGCACGAAGGTCACCCGGTCCCAGACATCTTCCGGTGCCAGCTTGACGCCGCGCGGCAGCAGATTGCGGAAATCGCAGAACTCGCGCAGCGCATCGGTCAGGCCCGAACGCAGGCCATTGACGTGGGTGCCATGCTGCGCGGTGGGGATCAGGTTGACGTAGCTTTCCTGCACCAGCTCGCCTTCCGGCACCCAGGCCGCGGCCCAGTCGACGATTTCGGTGTCTTTTTTCAGGCTACCGACGAACAGGTCGGCCGGCAGCAGCTCGTGCTCGGCCATCTCACCCTTCAGGTAATCGCGCAGGCCGTTTTCGAAATACCAGCTGTCCTGCTCGCCGGTTGCCTCGTCGTGCAATTTGACGGTCAGGCCGGGGCACAGCACCGCCTTGGCGCGCAGCAGGTGCCGCAACGCACGCACATTGAATTTGGGCGTATCGAAATACTTGGGGTCGGCCCAGAAACGCAGCCGCGTGCCGGTATTTTTCTTGCCGACGGTACCCACCACTTCCAGCTTGGACGCGGCGTTGCCATCGCGAAACTCCATGCGGTGCTCGCTGCCTTCGCGCTTGATGAACAGTTCGACCTTGGTCGACAGCGCGTTGACCACGCTTACGCCTACACCGTGCAAGCCACCGGAGAAGGTGTAGTTGCGGTTGCTGAACTTGCCGCCGGCATGCAGCCGGGTCAGGATCAGCTCCACGCCCGGAATCTTCTCTTCCGGATGGATGTCCACCGGCATGCCGCGGCCGTCGTCGGACACTTCGCAGCTACCGTCCTTGTACAGCGTGACTTCGACCTGCTTGGCGTGGCCGGCCAGCGCCTCGTCGACAGAGTTGTCGATCACTTCCTGCGCCAGATGGTTCGGGCGCGCGGTGTCGGTATACATGCCGGGGCGGCGTTTGACCGGGTCCAGGCCCGACAGCACTTCAATATCGGCGGCGTTATAACGGGTGTTCATGCATCTCGTTGGCACGTGAAACGACGCGCAAGTGTGGGGGCTGAGCCGATTTTTTGCACGCGACCGGCGTTCAGTGGGGGGGCGGGCAGCATTGGCTACCCTGGCGTTGGTTTCGCAATCAAACGTCCCCACCTGAGGATGTCACCGAAGCCAAAGAGGACGCCATGAAGTTCAAGCACATCCTGATGCTCACCCTCGGTGCGGCCGCAGTCGCAGCGCTTCCCGCCATGGCCCAGGCCGCTCCGCAGCAGACCGGACAGGGCGCCGCGGCTCAAAAGGCCGATGACGCGAAGGCCAAGACCGAAGCCGAACGCAAAGCCGAACGCCGCGCTGCCGCCGCTGCGCAGAAGCCCAAGGCCGACAGCGCCCCGCGCGAGGAAGAGGAAGAAGAAAAGCCTGCACGCTGATCGCGCGGCCTAGCGGCCAGGTGCTACCGACGCCCCGGCATTGCCGGGGCGTTCGCTTTTGGGGTAGCTGTGTAAGACCACGCAGCATTCGCCCTGTTGGCGTAGCCGGTGCATGGGGCTGGCATGTAACGCGCATGCATGCCGGCCCCCGCAGAAAGCCCGCAATCGCCTGGCAGTGCCCGTCATGTCTGCCAGCCGCTAAGGCCTGCGCGACATGCACTGTTTCAACGTGTGATGACCTCGTCGTCACGCAACCCTTGGGCATTCGCCCGTCACCCGCTAAACTATGGCTTTCCGGGAGGCTTCAAGCCCCATGACCCCCCTGATTTTCGTTACCGGCGGCGTAGTGTCCTCGCTAGGCAAGGGCATTGCCGCCGCTTCGCTTGCGTCCATTCTTGAAGCGCGTGGCCTGAAGGTCACGATGATGAAGCTGGACCCGTACATCAACGTGGACCCGGGCACGATGAGCCCGTTCCAGCATGGCGAGGTCTACGTCACCGACGACGGTGCCGAAACCGACCTGGATCTGGGTCACTACGAGCGTTATGTACGCACGCGCCTGTCGCGCAAGAATTCGGTGACCACCGGCCGCATCTACGAGAACGTGATCCGCAAGGAGCGTCGTGGCGATTATCTGGGCGCCACCGTGCAGGTGATTCCGCATATTACCGACGAGATCCGCCGCTGCATCGACGAGGCCACCGCCGGGTTCGATGTCGCGTTGATCGAAATCGGCGGTACCGTCGGCGACATCGAATCGCTGCCGTTCCTGGAAGCGATTCGCCAGGTGCGCACCGAGCGCGGCGCCGAAAAGGCCATGTTCATGCATCTCACGCTGGTGCCGTACATCGCGGCGGCCGGTGAGCTGAAGACCAAGCCGACCCAGCATTCGGTCAAGGAACTGCGCTCGATCGGCATCCAGCCGGACGTGCTGCTGTGCCGGTCCGAGCAGGCAGTGCCGGATTCGGAGCGCCGCAAGATCGCGCTGTTCACCAACGTCTCCGAGCGTGCGGTGATCAGCTGCCCGGATATCGACGTGCTGTACGGCATGCCGCTGGAATTGCTGCGCCAAGGCCTGGACGAACTGGTCATCGAGCAGTTCAAGCTGCGCGACAAGGTCGCCGCGGCCGACCTGTCCGAATGGGCGGCGGTGGTGGACGCGGTCAAGCATCCGCTGGACGAGGTCAACATCGCCGTGGTCGGCAAGTACGTCGATCACCAGGACGCCTACAAGTCGGTGGCAGAAGCGCTGCGTCACGGTGGCCTGCGTCAGCGCACCAAGGTCAACCTGAAGTGGCTGGAAGCGCAGGATCTGGAGGGCAGCGACATGTCTGCCTTGCAGGACATCGACGGCATCCTGGTGCCGGGCGGTTTCGGCGACCGCGGTTTCGAAGGCAAGGTGCAGACCTCCAAGTTCGCGCGTGAGCACAAGGTGCCGTATTTCGGTATCTGCTACGGCATGCAGGCGGCCGTGGTGGACTATGCCCGCCACGTCGCCGACCTGGATGCAGCCAACAGCACCGAGAACGATCGCCAGTCGCCGCATCCGGTGATCGGCCTGATCACCGAATGGCGCACCGCCACCGGTGAAGTCGAAAAGCGCGACGAAAAATCCGACCTGGGCGGCACCATGCGTCTGGGCCTGCAGGAGCAGCGCCTGAAGCCCGGTACGCTGGCGCGCGAGGTCTATGGCAAGGATGTGGTGGCCGAGCGGCACCGTCACCGTTACGAGTTCAACAACCGCTATCGCACGCAGTTGGAAGACGCCGGCCTGGTGATCTCCGGCAAGTCGATGGACGACACCCTGGTGGAAGTGGTGGAGCTGCCGCGCGACATGCACCCGTGGTTTTTGGCCTGCCAGGCGCATCCGGAATTCCTGTCCACCCCGCGCGACGGCCATCCGCTGTTCATCGGCTTCGTGCGTGCGGCGCGCGAGAAGAAGGCTGGCGGCAAGTTGCTCAAAGAAGCGCGTGCGTGAGTTCCTTCTCCCATCGGGACCTCGGTCCCCTTCATGGGAGAAGGTGCCCCGTAGGCGGATGAGAGGGGCACCGCAACGCACTGGAAGATGGCAGCTGTGATGAACGCGTCGCCACGCGCCAGCCAGGGCAAACCATCTGGCCTTACAAGCGCTTGCAACCCGTACCCTCACCCCAACCCCTCTCCCGACGGGAGAGGGGCTTAATTACTTAGGTGACCTGATGAAACTGTGTGACTTCGAAGTCGGCCTCGACCAGCCGCTGTTCCTGATTGCCGGCCCCTGCGTGATCGAATCGATGCAGCTGCAGCTCGACGTGGCCGGCAAGCTCAAGGAGATCACCGGCAAGCTCGGCGTCAACTTCATCTTCAAGTCGAGTTTCGACAAGGCCAATCGCACCTCCGGCACCAGCTTCCGTGGCCCGGGCCTGGAAGAGGGTTTGAAGGTGCTGGATGCGGTGAAGAAGCAGATCGGCGTGCCGGTGCTCACCGACGTGCACGAATACACCCCGATGAACGAGGTCGCGGCCGTCGTCGACGTGCTGCAGACCCCGGCATTTTTGGTGCGCCAGACCGACTTCATCAAGAACGTCTGCGCCGCCGGCAAGCCGGTCAACATCAAGAAGGGCCAGTTCCTGGCGCCATGGGACATGAAGCCGGTGGTGGACAAGGCCAAATCCACCGGCAACGAGCAGATCATGGTCTGCGAGCGTGGCGCCTCGTTCGGCTACAACAACCTGGTCAGCGACATGCGCTCGCTGAGCGTAATGCGCGACACCGGCTGTCCGGTGGTGTTCGACGCCACCCATTCGGTGCAGTTGCCGGGCGGGCAGGGCAGCAGCTCCGGTGGTCAGCGCGAGTTCGTGCCGGTGCTGGCGCGCGCGGCGGTGGCGGTCGGGATTTCCGGCCTGTTCGCCGAAACCCACCCGGATCCGTCCAAGGCGCTGTCCGATGGTCCCAATGCGTGGCCGCTGGATCGCATGGAAGAACTGCTCGAAACCCTGATGGAGCTGGACGCCGTCACCAAGAAGCACGGGTTTGCGCGCTTTGCGTGAGTTCTGATCAGCGCGCGGCCGCTGCAGCGCGCCGCCGGGAGCGGCGGTGGCGCCAGTGGCCCTGGGGCTGGTGGGCACTGGCCGCGTCGATCGCGGTGTGGGCGTGAATGGCGGTCATGGCCGTTCTGTTTACCGCCAGCATCGGCATGCCGGGCGATGGCGACCATGCCATGCAAGCCACGCGGCTGCCGATGCGCATCACGCTGATCATGGCCACCATGGCCGTTGTCAGTAGCCTGGCCACGGGCTCGGCTGCATTGCGGCTGAGTCGCCAGCCTGGTGCGGCGATCGCCGCGCTGATCCTGCTGTTGGTCTTGCTGCTGCTGTCTGGTTTGTCGCTGTTGGGCTTGATGGCGTAGCGGTCCGCCCGCGACGTGCTGTGTGTAGCGGCGACATGCGATTTGGCAATGGACCGGTGTGCAGCGATAATCCGGCAGCTTGTTTCCGGTGTACTTCCCCCCTTACTGGTAACCGAACGGACCTATGACCACTATCGCCAAGATCCTCGCCCGCGAAATCCTCGACTCCCGCGGCAATCCCACGCTGGAGGCCGAAGTCACGCTGGACGACGGTTCGTTCGGCCGCGCAGCCGTGCCTTCGGGTGCCTCGACCGGTACCAAGGAAGCGGTGGAGCTGCGTGATGGCGACAAGACCCGCTACCTGGGCAAGGGCGTGCGCCACGCGGTGGACAACGTCAACGGGACCATCGCCGAGACGCTGAAGAACTTCGATGCGGCCGACCAGCAGGGCCTGGACCGTCGCCTGATCGATCTGGACGGCACCGAGAACAAGGGCCGCCTGGGCGCCAACGCGCTGCTGGGTGTTTCGCTGGCCGCCGCGCATGCCGTAGCCGCCTCGCGCAAGCAGCCGTTGTGGCAGTACCTGTCCACCATCACCGAATCCGACGTGGCGCTGCCGGTGCCGATGATGAACATCATCAACGGCGGCGCGCATGCCGACAACAACGTCGACTTCCAGGAGTTCATGGTGCTGCCGGTCGGTTGCAGCTCGTTCTCCGAAGCGCTGCGCGCCGGTACGGAAATCTTCCATTCGCTCAAGTCGGTGCTCAAGGGCCATGGCCTGAGCACGGCGGTGGGCGACGAAGGCGGCTTTGCGCCGGACTTCCGCAGCAACGTCGAAGCGCTGGACACCATCCTCGAAGCGATCGGCAAGGCCGGCTACACCGCGGGCGAAGACATCCTGCTGGGCCTGGACGTGGCCTCCAGCGAGTTCTACGACAACGGCAAGTACAACCTGGTCGGCGAGAACAAGCGCCTGACCAGCGAGCAGTTCGTCGACTTCCTGGCCGACTGGGTGGCGCAGTACCCGATCATCAGCATCGAAGATGGCCTGGCCGAGGACGACTGGGCCGGTTGGAAGCTGCTGACCGAGCGCGTCGGCAAGAAGGTGCAGTTGGTGGGCGACGATCTGTTCGTCACCAACCCGAAGATCTTCAAGCAGGGCATCGATTCGGGCACCGCCAACGCGATCCTGATCAAGGTCAACCAGATCGGCACGCTGACCGAAACGCTGGAAGCCATCGCGATGGCGCACGCGGCCAACTACGCCTCGTGCGTGTCGCACCGTTCCGGCGAAACCGAAGACACCACCATCGCCGACATTGCCGTGGCCACCACCGCCACCCAGATCAAGACCGGCTCGCTGTGCCGCAGCGACCGCGTGGCCAAGTACAACCAGTTGCTGCGCATCGAGCAGGCGCTGGGCTCCGGCGCGCGCTACGCCGGTCGCGACGCGTTCGTTTCGATCAAGCGATAAGCCGTGCGCAACTGGCGCTGGCTACTGCTGGTGCTGGCGGTACTGCTGGCTTGGCTGCAGTATCGCTTCTGGTTCGGGCCTGGGAATTCCGGCGAGGTGATGATGCTGGAAGCCCAGGTCGCGCATCAGACACAGGACAACGAAGGTCTGCGCCAACGCAACCAGGCGTTGGCAGCAGAGGTGAAGGATTTGAAGGACGGCGAGGCGGCAATCGAGGAACGCGCGCGCAGCGAGCTGGGCATGATCAAGCCGGGCGAGACGTTCTATCGCGTGGTCGAGGATGCGCCGCTGCCGGCCCCTGCATCGCCTGAGGCTCCGGCCCCCCCACAGCAAGCGCCTGAGCCGATCGATCCGGTGGATCACCCATGACCGGGTCCATCTGGGCAATCGTGCCGGCCGCCGGGCGCGGCACCCGTTTTGGCGGGCCGCTTCCCAAACAGTATTTGCCGGCCGGCGGTCAGCCACTGATGGCGTATACGTTAGCTGCGCTGGCGGCGCATCCGGCGCTGGCCGGCATCATGGTGGCAATCGCCCCCGGCGATGCCGATTGGCCCGGCTGGACCGCGGTGCAGTCCACGCCCGTGCTGACCTGCCTGGGGGGGGCGACCCGCGCAGCCTCGGTGCTGGCTGGCTTGCTGGCCTTGCCAGAAAGCGTGCGTGCCGACGATTTCGTGCTGGTCCACGATGCCGCGCGGCCGAATCTGGCCCTGGCCGATCTGGACCGCCTGCTGGAAATCGGCCGTGGCGACCCGGTCGGCGCCATCCTGGCTGCACCGGTGCGCGATACGCTCAAGCGTGCCGGCGACGATGGCGGTATCGATGGCACCGAACCGCGCGAACGCCTGTGGCGCGCACTCACCCCGCAGCTGTTTCGTCGCCATCAACTGATCCGTGGACTCACCGAGGCCGCGGCGGCCGGTGTCGAGGTCACCGATGAAGCGATGGCGATGGAGCGGATGGGGCTGCGCCCCTTGCTGGTGGAAGGCGCCGAAGACAACTTCAAGGTGACGACCCCTGCGGATCTGGCGCGCTTCGAATTTGAACTGGTCAACCGGGGGCTCGGAGCCCGGGACCCGGAAAGCGCACATCCCCAGTCGTCCGTTCTGGCTTCTGCTTTCTCCGGCCCGGGGTCCCGGGTTTCCGGGCCCGAAGAGATCTAATCCATGTCCTTCAATTTCCGAATCGGCCAAGGCTACGACGTGCATGCGTTCGGCCCTGGCGACCACGTGATGCTTGGCGGTGTGCGCGTGGCGCACAGCCACGGCGTGCTCGCCCATAGCGATGGCGATGTGGTGTTGCACGCCCTGTGCGATGCGATGCTGGGCGCGCTGGCGCTGGGCGATATCGGCCAGTATTTCCCGCCTTCCGATGCGCGTTGGAAAGACGCCGACAGCGCACAGTTCCTGCAGCATTGCGATGGCTTGCTGCGCGAGCGCGGCTGGCGCGTCGGCAATGCCGACATCACCGTGATCTGCGAGCGCCCCAAGGTCGGCCCGCATGCGGTGGCCATGCGCGAGCGCATTGCCGGCCTGCTGGCGATCGAACTCGATGCGGTCAGCGTCAAGGCCACCACCAGCGAACAGTTGGGTTTCACCGGCCGCGGCGAAGGGATCGCTGCACAGGCCGCGGTGTTGCTGGGCAGGACCGCTGTGCCTCATCAATAGCAACACAGGCAGCGCTTGGGGCCGGAGCCGGCGCCGATGCTGCCCGACGCAATCACCGCGCCGAATCATTCGGCGCACAGCGCGCCACGTCCGGCGCGAAGGCGAACCACACCATGAGCGAGACCTCTTTGCTGCCGCGTGCGCATGGCGCTGCCGTGCTCAGCGCGGCGATGCGCAGCACCCCGGACGATTTCCAGGTCGACGAGCTGCCGGCATTCGAGCCCTCCGGCGAAGGCGAGCATCTGCTGCTCACCGTGCGCAAGCGTGGCCAGAACACCGCGTATATCGCCAAACAGCTTGCGCACTGGGCCGGCATCGCCGAGATGGGCGTCAGCTATGCGGGTCTGAAAGATCGCCATGCAGTGACCACCCAGCGCTTCAGCGTGCATCTGCCCAAGCGCATCGCGCCGGATATCGCCGCGCTGGATGATGCGCAGATGCAGGTGGTCCAGAGCGCCTGGCACAACCGCAAGCTGCAACGCGGTGCGCTGCACGGGAACCGCTTCGTGCTGACGCTGCGCCAGGTGCAGGGCGAGCGCGAGGCGATCGAGCAACGGCTGCAGGCGATTGCTGCGCGTGGCATTCCCAATTGGTTCGGCGAACAACGCTTCGGTCGCGATGGCGCAAATGTGGCGGCTGCGCTGGCGATGTTCGGTCATGTGCAAGCTGAGGACGGAACGTTGCTGCCGGCGCCCACATCCAGGCGGCGGCTGCGCAACGATCAGCGCTCGATGTTGCTGTCGGCAGCGCGTTCGGTCCTGTTCAATCGCGTGCTTGGCGCACGCGTGGCGCAGGGCAGTTGGGATAGCGCACTGCAGGGCGAGGCGTGGATGCTGGACGGCTCGCGCAGCGTCTTCGGCCCGGAGCCGTGGAGCGAGGCCCTGGCAGAGCGATTGGCACGTTTCGATATCCATCCCAGCGGGCCGTTGTGGGGCATTGGCGCGTTGCGCTCGACCGATCAAGCGGCAGCGCTGGAGCAGGGCGCGTTGTCCGATCCGCAATCCGAAGCATTGCGCCAAGGCCTGGAAGCAGCGGGGCTGAAGCAGGAGCGCCGCGCGCTGCGCTTGCGCCCGCAGGGTCTGGACTATCGATGGCTGGAGGCACAGACCCTGCAATTGGAGTTCGCGCTGCCGCCTGGCTGTTATGCCACCGCGGTGCTGTGGGAACTGGGAGATGTCACCGACGCCGGTCGCTTCAACGTCGGCATGCGCGCCGACGCATGATCGCGCACAAACGCCGGCCGATCGCGCGGGGCAGCATGGACGGTCCAATCATGCGATGCGCGCAAAAGCGGCCTCGGCGGTCGCTGAGGCGATAGTGGCCGGTCGCGGCGCCACGAGCGATGGCCAGCTGCACAAGGCGCGCAACAGGAATCGGCTCGTGTCCGACGAGCATGCGCGACAGACGTTCCAGACAACACGTCGCCATGCGCAATGGCTGCCGTTTAGCATCACTCGCGCGTAATCATCGGCCTATCGCCGCCGCGCCAGCAACACCAGCAGCGCCCCGGTACCGCCCTGCGTCGGCGGCGCCGAATGAAACGCCAGCACATCGTTGCGTTGACGCAGCAGCCGGTCCATGAGGTTCTTCAGCACGGGCGCACCGGTGTCCGATTGCAGTCCCTTGCCGTGGATGATGCGCACGCAACCATGTTCGTGCGCGTGTGCGTCCAGCAGGAACTGGCGCAGCAACGATTCGGCCTGCGCTGCGGTGGCGCCGTGCAGATCCAGTTCGTCCTGCACCGAGAATTGCCCGCGCTTGAGCCGTTGAAACAAGCGGGTGGGAAGATTCTCGCGCCGATAGCTGGCGGTATCGCCCGCTTCCAACGGCGCGCTGTCGCGCAGCAGGCGCGCAAATTCGGTATGCGCTTGGGCGTCGTCGCGCTCGGCCATGCGCGCGCGCGGCTTGGGGCGTGGCTTGGCGTTGGCCGGTGGGGCGACTTCACGAATCGGCTTGACCGCGCCGATCGCTGCGCGGAACAACGCGCCGTCGTCTTCGTCTTCAGGATGCGACATCTGCACAGCGTACCCGGTCCAAGCGCAGACGCACGCGAAGATCAAGCGCGAAGGCGCGGGACGCATCCGGTATCATGGCCCGGTTTTCCGAGGAGTCCCATGCGCGTACTGGTTAGCAACGACGACGGTGTCGACGCCCCCGGCATCCAGATTTTGGCCGAGGCGCTGCGCCATGCCGGTCATGAAGTGATGGTGGTCGCGCCCGACCGCGATCGCTCCGGCGCCAGCAATTCGCTGACGCTGGATGTGCCGATCCGCACCCGCCGCGTCGATGCGCAGACCTGCGCAGTGGCCGGCACGCCGACCGACTGCGTGCATCTGGCACTCACCGGCATGCTCGATTACGACCCGGACATCGTGGTGTCCGGGATCAATAATTCGGCCAATCTGGGCGACGACGTGATCTATTCGGGCACCGTGTCGGCCGCCATGGAAGGCCGCTTCCTCGGCTTGCCGGCGGTGGCGGTGTCGTTGGTCACGCACAATCACCAGGCGCATCACTACGACACCGCCGCGCGCGCTGCGGTGGAAATCGTGGCGCGGCTGAAGGCCGACCCGTTGCCCGCCGACACTATCCTCAACGTCAACGTGCCGGATCTGGCATGGTCGGATGTGCTCGGTTTCGAAGTCACCCGGCTCGGCAACCGCCACCGGTCCGAGCCGTGCGTGCCGCAGCGCGATCCGCGCGGCCGCACCGTGTACTGGATCGGCCCGGCCGGTCCCGAGCAGGACGCTGGCGCCGGTACCGATTTCCACGCCGTGCGTACCGGGCATATCTCGATCACGCCGATCCACGTCGATCTCACCCGTTACCAGGCACTGGACACCGTTGCCGGCTGGGTGGGTGGGTTGACCGCAGCGCTGGACGGCCCGGCATGACGCCGAGGCTGCGCCTGCAACCGGAGTCGGTCGGGATCGGCATGACCTCGCAACGCGTGCGCGACCGCCTGGTCGAGCGCTTGCGCGAGGCGGGCATCCAGGACGAGGCCACGCTCAACGCGATGCGCACCGTGCCGCGGCATCTGTTCATCGATGAAGCGCTGGCCTCGCGCGCCTACGAAGACACTGCGCTGCCGATCGGCCATGGCCAGACCATCTCCCAGCCCTGGGTGGTGGCGCGCATGACCGAAGCGGTGCTGCAGGTGACCCCGACCAAGGTGCTCGAAGTGGGCACCGGCTCCGGCTACCAAGGCGCGATCCTGGCGGCGCTGGGGCTGGAGGTCTACACCGTCGAGCGCATCGGCGACCTGCTGCGGCAGGCGCGCAAGCGCTTCCGGCACCTGGGCATGAATGTGCGCAGCAAGCACGACGACGGCCGCATCGGCTGGCCCGAACACGGGCCGTACGACGCCATCGTGGTGACCGCTGCCGCACCGGCGTTGGTCGATGCATTGGTCGACCAGCTGGCGGTCGGCGGGCGCCTGGTCGCGCCGGTCGGAGGGCCTTCCTCGCAATCGTTGGTGCAACTCACCCGCGGGGCCGATGGCGCCATCGAACAACAGGTTCTGGCGCCGGTCACGTTCGTCCCGCTGTTGTCGGGCATGCTGGATTGAATCCATGAGAGTTCTTCGATGAAGATTTTTGGGCCGTTGTACGACGTGGCCATCCGTTGGTCGCGCCATCGCCGCGCACCCGCGCTGCTGACCGGTCTCAGCTTCGTTGAGGGCTTCATTTTCCCGGTGCCGCCGGAAGTGATGTTGGCACCGATGTCGCTGGCCGAGCCCAAGCGCTCGCTCTGGTTTGCGACCCTGAGCCTGATCGGCTCGATCTGCGGCGCCCTGGTCGGTTATCTGCTTGGCCATTTCGCCTTCGCCGCGCTGCAGCCGCTGATCGAATGGCTGGGCTGGAGCGCGAAGATCCAGCAGCAGATCGAAACCCTGCGCACGCTGGTGGCCGATTCGCCGTGGAAGGCGTTCTGGGCGCTGGTCCTGGTCGGGTTCACCCCGATCCCGCTGAAGATCTTTACCTGGGCCTCGGGCGTGGTCGGCGTGCCGATCCTGCCATTCATCGCCAGCATGTTGGTCGGGCGCGGCAAGCGCGTGTATCTGGTGGCCGGCGCGATCCGCCTGGGCGGTGCGCGGGCCGAAGCGGCGCTGCATCGCTGGATCGAGCCGCTGGGCTGGGTTGCAATGGCGGTGCTGGCGGTCGGTGCGGGCTGGTTGGTGTGGAAGACAACGAACGGATGAGCAAGACGCAGATGAATTCGGCACGCAAGACAGCAGTCATGCTCGCAATGGCCATCGGACTGACCGCCTGCAGCAGCGCAACGGTGGTGCGTTCGCCCGGAGCGAGCGGTGGCGGGTCGTCGTCGCGCCCCAGCGCCGCGCCGCGTCCTTCGGTGCCGCGTCCGGGTGCCACGGTCACCGTGCAGCGCGGCGACACCCTGTACGCGATCTCGCGCCGGACCAATATCACCGCCGCGGATCTGGCCGCCTGGAATGGCCTGTCTTCCCCAAACACCATCTATCCCGGCCAGACGCTCAAGTTGTATCCGCCCGGTACCAGCAAGCCGGGTGGCAGCGCGCCGGTGGCTGGCGGCACCGTGGCCCCGCCGCGCCCCGTCGCGCCGATCGCCGCACCGGTCAGTAGCGGATTTTCGTGGCGTTGGCCGGCCGATGGCGTCGTGGTGGGCACCTTCGTCACTGGCGAAACCACCAAGCAGGGCGTGGACATCGCCGGCACCAGCGGTCAGGCCGTGCGTGCCGCCGCCGATGGCGTGGTGGTGTATTCCGGCGCCGGCCTGGTCGGCTACGGCGAGCTGATCATCATCAAGCACAACGACCAGTGGCTATCCGCGTACGGTCACAACCGCAAGCGCCTGCTCAACGAGGGCCAGAGCGTCAAGGCGGGGCAGCAAATTGCCGAAATGGGCCGCAGCGGCGCCTCCCGCGACATGTTGCACTTCGAGATCCGCTACAACGGCAAGCCGGTCGATCCGCTGCTGTATTTGCCGAAGAAATGAGATTGGGGAGTTGGGATTCGGGATTCGCAACGGCCCTGGGCTGTTCGTATCCGGACAGAGAGTGGGTTCTTCGGACTCACCACTTGGACCAATTGACGCTCTAGCCTGGTTTGGCGATTGAAGGCGCAGCTTGCGGAAGCCCGCTCTTACGAATCCCCAATCCCGATTCCCGAATCCCGTCCCAAGCCAATCAGCCCGGCAACACCATCGCCAAGGCCACCCGCCGGCCTTCGCTGGCCAGCACGTTGTAGGTGCGTGCGGCGGCGGCATTGGTCATCGCCTCCAGGCCGATGCCGCGGGTCAGGCAGGCCGCCAGCACGTCGGTCCTGGGAAACAACTGGCGTTCGCCGGTGCCGAGCAGGATCACGGCCGGGTTGAGCGCCAGCACCGCCTCCATGTGACCGGCCTGCAGTTGCTCCAGCGTCTGGACCGGCCAGTGCTCTACCAGCTCATCCGGCATCAGGATGAAGCTCTGCTGCAGGATCTGCTCGTTCACCTTGGCATGGCGGTCGTCGGCCGCGCGCAGCGCGTAGGCGTAATCGGGGTGTTCCTGACTTAAAGGCATGACGAACTCGCTGGCTCAGCCGCGCGGCAGCACGATCTGGCGCTTTTCCTTGCTGGGGCGGTACAGGATGGCGACGTGGCCGATGCGCTGTACCAACGCACTGCCGGTTTGTTCGATCAGCTCGGCAATCAGCGCATCACGTGTCTCGCGATCCTCCGATGCCACCTTCACCTTGACCAGTTCGTGGCGCTCGAGCACTTCCTCGAGTTCAGCCAGAAATGCCGGCGTGACCCCTTTGCCGCCGGTCTGCAGCAAGGCTTTGAGGTCGTGGGCCTGGCCGCGCAGGAAACGGTTCTGGGCGGAGGTGAGAACAATGGACATGCAGGATCGAAGGGAAGCAAAGGGTGTTCAGGGTATCATGGCGACCCGTTCGGACCCCTTTGCCAATGCCTTCCCGCAGTAAAAGCAGCCAGCGCTGGCTCAAGGAACACTTCGCCGACCCTTACGTGAAGAAGGCCCAGGCCGAGGGCATGCGCTCGCGCGCGGCCTACAAGCTGGAAGAGTTGCTGCAGCGCGACCGCCTGCTCAAGCCGGGCATGGTGGTGGTCGATCTGGGCGCGGCCCCGGGCGGGTGGTCGCAACAGGTGCGCAAATCCATGGGCGACAGCGGCCGGGTGGTGGCGCTGGATATCCTGGACATGCCGGCACTGGCGGGCGTGGAGTTCCTTCACGGCGACTTCAGGGAGCAGGCCGTCCTATCCCAATTCGAAGCGATGCTGGGCGATGTGCCGGTGGACCTTGTGCTGTCGGATATGGCCCCCAATAAGAGTGGCATGGATGCGGTCGACCAACCGCGGATGATGCACCTGGCGGAGCTGGCCATGGAATTTGCCGACACCCACCTCAAGCCGGGCGGGGCATTTCTGATCAAGCTGTTCCAGGGTGTCGGGTCTGACGACTACATTCGCGAACTTCGCCGCCGCTATGAGAAGGTGACGATTCGCAAGCCGGCGGCCTCGCGCAAGCGCTCCCCGGAAGTTTATGCGCTCGGTCAGGGCAAGCGTGTCCAGATCAAGTAAGCTGCCAATGACCATCGTATTTCAAGCATCGAAGAGTAGAGGGCACCGGAGCCAATGAGGATGAACGACTTGACCAAGAATCTGCTGCTGTGGGTGGTCGTCGCAGTTGTGCTGATGGTTGTCTTCCAGAGCTTCTCGCCGCGGATGGCGGGCGGCGTCGGTGCCGACTCGATCACCTACACCCAGTTCCTGAAGGAAGTGGACTCCGGGCGCGTCAAATCGGTGGATTACACCGATGAAACCAACCTGGCCGTCAATGCGATCCGCTTCAAGCGCACCGACGGCAGCGAAGCCACCGTCTACGGCCCGCGCGACGACAAGCTGGTCGACGTGCTGTACAGCAAGAACATCGAAATGACCCGCCAGAAGCCCTCGACCGGGCCTGGCTTCTGGTCGTTGGTACTCAACTTCCTCCCGGTCATCCTGATCATCGGCTTCTGGCTGTTCATCATGCGCCAGATGCAGGGCGGTGGCGGCGGTGCCAAGGGGGCGATGAGCTTCGGCAAGTCGCGCGCCAAGCTGCAGGGCGAAGACCAGATCAAGATCACCTTTGCCGACGTTGCCGGTTGCGACGAGGCCAAGGAAGAAGTCGGCGAACTGGTGGACTTCCTGCGCGACCCGACCAAGTTCACCAAGCTGGGCGGCAAGATTCCGCGGGGCGTGCTGATGGTCGGCCCGCCGGGTACCGGTAAGACCCTGCTCGCCAAGGCGATCGCCGGCGAGGCCAAGGTGCCGTTCTTCAGCATCTCCGGCTCGGACTTCGTGGAAATGTTCGTCGGCGTGGGTGCCAGCCGCGTGCGCGACATGTTCGAGCAGGCCAAGAAGCACGCGCCGTGCATCATCTTCATCGACGAAATCGATGCGGTGGGCCGTCATCGCGGTGCCGGTCTCGGGGGCGGGCATGACGAGCGCGAGCAGACCCTGAATCAGTTGCTGGTCGAAATGGACGGTTTCGAAGGCGGCGAAGGTGTGATCGTGATCGCGGCGACCAACCGGCCGGACGTGCTGGATCCGGCGCTGCTGCGTCCTGGCCGTTTCGACCGCCAGGTCGTGGTCGGCCTGCCGGACGTCAAGGGCCGCGAACAGATCCTGCGCGTGCACATGCGCAAGCTGCCGCTGGCCGAGGATGTCGTGCCGATGGTCATCGCCCGCGGTACCCCGGGTTTCTCTGGCGCCGACTTGGCCAACCTGTGCAACGAAGCAGCGTTGTTCGCGGCGCGTGGCAGCGAGAAGGAAGTCCGCATGGACCACTTCGACCGTGCCCGCGACAAGATTCTGATGGGTGCCGAGCGCCGCTCGATGGCCATGAGCGAGGACGAGAAGACCCTCACCGCGTATCACGAGGCAGGCCACGCCATCGTCGGCCGCCTGGTGCCGGAGCACGACCCGGTCTACAAGGTCACCATCATTCCGCGCGGCCGCGCCCTCGGCGTGACGATGTATCTGCCGGAAGGCGACCGCTATTCGATGAACCGCGTGGCGATCGAATCGCAGCTGTGCTCGCTGTACGGTGGTCGCGTTGCCGAAGAGCTGATCTTCGGTGGCGACAAGGTCACCACCGGTGCGTCCAACGACATCGAGCGGGCCACCAAGATGGCGCGCAACATGGTCACCAAGTGGGGCCTGTCCGACGAGCTTGGCCCGGTGGCCTATGGCGAGGAAGAGGACGAGGTGTTCCTGGGCCGTTCGGTGACCCAGCACAAGAACGTCTCCGATGAAACCGCGCGCAAGATCGACGAAGTCGTGCGCTCGATCCTGGACAAGGCCTACAGCAAGACCAAGACCATCCTCACCGAGAATCTGGACAAGCTGCACGCGATGTCGCAGTTGTTGCTGCAGTACGAGACCATCGACGTGCCTCAGATCGACGCCATCATGGAAGGCCGCGAGCCGCCGCCGCCGGCGGGTTGGGGCAAGTCCGACAAGGACGGTGGCAACAACAACGACAAGGGTAGCCCGCGTCCATTGCCGCCCATCGCCGGACCCGCCGAGCAACTCTAAGCCGGCCATGCACTGATCTGCGAAGCATCCATCAAGGCCGGGGAGCAATTCCCGGCCTTGATGCGTTATCGGGCCGCATCGATGCCCACGTATGGGCGACCATCACCAACCCAGGAGACACTGCCGATGTTCGATACCACCCTGACACTGGATTGCGCCGGCCGCAGCCTGCGACTGGATGCACCGCAGGTGATGGGTATCGTCAATGTCACACCCGATTCGTTCTCCGACGGCGGCCAGCATGCGACCTGCGAAGCGGCGATCGCGCATGGGCTGGCGTTGGTGGAGCAGGGCGCTGCGGTGCTGGATGTCGGTGGTGAATCCACCCGCCCGGGCGCTGCGGCGGTCTCGGTTGAAGAAGAATTGCAGCGGGTCATTCCGGTCATCGAGGCGCTGGCCCAGCGCACCAGCGTGCCGATCAGCGTGGATACGTTCAAACCGGAGGTCATGCGCGCGGCGGTCGCGGCCGGCGCCGGCATGGTCAACGACGTCTATGCCCTGCGTTCGCCCGGTGCGCTGGAGGCGGCGTCGGACCTGCGCGTGCCTGTGGTCTTGATGCATGCGCGCAGCGCGCCACACGCCATGCAGGATGCGCCGCACTACGACGATATCGTGGGTGAAGTGCACCGGTTTCTGGCCGAGCGCATCTTCGCTGCCGAGATGGCCGGCATCGACAAGCGCCGGCTGATCCTGGACCCGGGCTTTGGCTTCGATAAGACCACCCCGCACAACCTCACTTTGCTTGCGCAGCTGCAGCGGCTGCAGGAATTCGGTTTGCCGGTGCTGGCCGGGCTGTCGCGCAAACGCAGCATCGGCGAACTGACCGGGCGCGAGATCGCCGCCGAACGTGTGCACGGCTCGGTGGCCGCGCATCTGATCGCCGCACAACATGGCGCGCTGCTGCTGCGCGTGCACGATGTGGCGGCAACCGTGGATGCGTTGAAGGTATGGACGGCGATGGCGGCGATTCCCGTACCGCGTGTCAGCGCGCCCGCCGCGCCCACGATTCGTTGGCCGGACGAGGACTGATGCCTGTCGACCAACGCCCGCTGGCGATCGCCGTGATGGGCCCCACCGCCAGCGGCAAGACGGCGCTGGCGCTGGAAGCTGCGGAGCGCTGGAACGGGGAAATCGTCAGCGTCGATTCGGCGCTGGTGTATCGCGGCCTGGAGATCGGTGCGGCCAAGCCGGACGCGCCAATGCGCGCGGCGGTGCCGCATCATCTGCTCGACCTGCGCGATCCCTGGCAGGTGTATTCGGCAGCGGAGTTCGCCACCGATGCACGCCAGGCGATCGCGCAAATCGTGGCGCGCGGCAAATTGCCGATTCTGGCCGGCGGCACCGGGCTGTATTTTCGTGCACTGCTGGAAGGTTTGTCGCACCTGCCCGAGGCCGACCAAACGGTGCGTGCATCCATCGCGGCCGAAGCTCAGCATATCGGTTGGGCCGGCTTGCACGCACAACTGGCACGTGTGGACCCGGTTGCGGCAGCGCGCATTCATGCGACCGACCCGCAGCGGATCCAGCGGGCGCTGGAGGTCTACCGCATCAGCGGGCGGCCGATCAGCGCGTGGCAGGCGCTACCGCCAGGGCCGCGCCTGCCGGTACGCGTGTTGAAGGTGGTCTTGGCCCCACGCGAGCGCGCGGTGCTGCATGCACGGATCGCACACCGGCTGGATGCGATGTTGGCCCAGGATTTTTTGGGGGAAGTGCAGCGTCTGCGGGCGCTGCCGCAGATGCAGGCGGTGGCAGCGCCGCTGGATTTGCCGGCCGTGCGCGCGGTCGGCTACCGCCAGGCCTGGCAGTACCTGGACGGGGCTGGCGGCCTGGCCGAGTTCCGCGACAAGGCGATCCAGGCGACCCGGCAACTGGCCAAGCGACAGCTCACCTGGCTGCGCGGCGAGCTGGACGCGCGCTGGTTCGACCCGGAGCGTGACCGCCATCAATTGGAGGACGCAATTGTCGGCTTCCTCGCTGATCGTCCCGCTGTACGGCAGGCTTCAGGCGTGTAACATCCCGTTTCCGGGACCGGCTGGGGATAGCAGGTGTCGACCGGAACAATAAGAACAATAATGAAGAGGATTTTTCGATGGCTAAGGGGCAATCTTTACAGGACCCATTCCTCAATGCGCTGCGGCGCGAGCGGGTGCCCGTGTCGGTGTATCTGGTCAATGGCATCAAGCTGCAGGGCACGATCGAGTCGTTCGACCAATTCGTGGTCCTGCTGCGCAATACCGTGAGTCAGATGGTGTACAAGCACGCCATTTCCACGGTGGTGCCGGCGCGCAATGTGCGCGTGGGGCCTGGTGGTGGGTATGTGCAATCCAATGAAGGCAATCAGGCGGAAGATGACGACGTCGAGCAGTAACGGAGCAGTGCGTGTTTGATCGGTCCCGCAAGGGTGAACACGCGTTATTGATACAGACCCACTCCGGCGGGCCTGCCGAAGACGATGTGATGGAGGAGTTCGCCGACCTTGCAAAGTCGGCGGGCGCCACGGTGGCCGCCACGCTCACCGCGCGCATCGATAAGCCCAGCCCGTCGACCTTGATCGGTAGCGGCAAGCTGGAAGAGGTCAAGGCCGCAGCCGAGGCCACCGGTGCCGATCTGGTGCTGGTCAACCACACTTTGTCGCCCGGCCAGGAGCGCAACCTGGAGCGGTATCTGGAGCGGCGTGTGATCGACCGCACCGGGTTGATCCTGGACATCTTCGCGCAACGTGCGCGCAGCCACGAAGGCAAGCTGCAGGTGGAGCTGGCGCAGTTGCGTCACATGGCCACGCGGTTGGTACGTGGCTGGACGCACTTGGAGCGTCAGCGCGGTGGCTCCATCGGCCTGCGCGGCCCCGGCGAAACCCAGCTGGAAACCGACCGCCGCCTGCTGCAAAAACGCGTCGAACAGTTGCAGCAGCGGCTGGAAAAGGTCGAGGTGCAGCGCACCCAGATGCGTCGTGCGCGGATGCGCAGCGAATTGCCACGGATTGCACTGGTCGGCTACACCAATGCCGGCAAGTCGACATTGTTCAATGTGTTGACCGGTGCAGAGGCTTACGTGGCGGATCAATTGTTCGCCACGCTCGACCCCACCGTGCGACGCATTGCGTTGCCGGGTGGCAGCGCGATTCTTGCCGACACGGTCGGCTTCGTGCGCGATCTTCCGCACGAGCTGGTCGCCGCATTCCGCTCCACGCTGTCGGAGGCGCGCGATGCCGATCTGTTGCTGCACGTCGTCGATGCAGCAGACCCGTTGCGCGAAGAACGCATCCTGCAGGTCGATGAAGTGTTGCGGGCCGTCGGTGCCGGCGATCTGCCGCAACTGCTGGTATTCAACAAGATCGACAAGATCGAGGGCGCCGAAGTGCGCCACGACGCGCAGGACGGCATTCCTGACCCGGCACGCCGCGAGCGTGTCTGGGTGTCGGCGCGCGACGGACGTGGGCTGGAAGAATTGCAGCACGCGCTCGGCCAGCGGCTGGATCTGCGCCACCTGACCGGCCAGCTACGGTTACCACCGTCTGCCGGTCGCCTGCGTTCCAGGCTGCATCAGCTGGAAGTGGTGCGCAATGAGCAATCCGACGAAGATGGTTGGTTGCTCGAGGTCGATCTGCCGATGGTCGAGGCCGAGCGGTTGGCCGCCGGGCAGGACGGTGCGCCGCTGCGCGCGATGCTGCCGGATCGTCGCGAAGACTGGGAAGCGTGATGGAAGCGGCACGGTCGGTCGCACACGACCGTGCTGCTGCTTCAAGGCGCATGGGGAAGGGTGGAGCGCGTCGCTGTGCGGCAGTTGCCAGGCCTCGTCCCGGCCAGCCGGAACTCACAGAAAATCAATATGAGCAGTGGGTGGTGCTGCGCAAGAGTGCAGTGGTGCGCTCATGTGGCGCATCACACCTGTGATCAGGAATGACGCCCTGGGTGCGGTGATTCGGTGCTTGGAGGCGGCGCTGCACGTTGACCACGTGCGGCCGGCACAGCGGCGCACATGCAAGCCCGTCCAGACCCGCCGTACCGCATATTGGCCGCACATCGCCACTGAACCTTGGCCACCTCGCGCCCACCCGGAATCGGCGCCAGCGGCAGACAGGCGCGACGAATTGGGCTAAAACGTCCGCTGCCCCCTCCTTGCCGTGCCCATGTCTTTTTCCGCCGATTCCGAACTGCAGCAGCTGGCCGAAGCCCTCGGGCAGCAATTGCTTGCCGCGCGCGAGCGCCTGGTCACTGCCGAGAGTTGTACGGGTGGCTGGATCGCCAAGGCGGTGACCGATGTCGCCGGCTCCTCGCACTGGTTCGATTGCGGCATGGCCGCCTATAGCTACGAGGCCAAGCAGGCGCTGCTCGGTGTCCGCCCACAGACTTTGGAAGTGCACGGGGCGGTCAGTCGCGAAACGGTGATCGAAATGGTCTCTGGCGCCCTGGTGAATTCCGGCGCAAGCATCGCGGTGGCGGTGACCGGCATCGCCGGGCCCGGCGGCGGCAGTGAGGACAAGCCGGTCGGCACGGTCTGGATCGGCTGGAAACGCCGTGGCGGTTATGCCACCGCACAACTGTTCCAGTTCAATGGCGACCGCGATGCGGTGCGTCGTCAGACCGTCGTCGCAGCATTGCGCGGGTTGAGCGCGCTGCTCTAGCGGTCGTCCGGTTCGCTGATGGCGTTCGGCAGCAGATCCGCGGCGCCCCATTTCCGGCGCAATCTCGCACAGCCTGGAAACCCAAGGCCGTAACCGAGCGCCGTCCCAAGAACTGGCTTGGCCTCGTTGTCGACACGCCGCTGCAGCACGCTGCGCGGACGCGTTACTTGGCACATGCGGCAACGAGGCTGCGAAGCGACAATGGCGCAACCCGGGTGCAGGCAGCTCATCAGCGAACGCTGCCTGTTGCGCATGTACCGCGCGCCTTGCAACCTGCGCTGAGCTTGGACGAGGCGAGAGCGCGACAGCGGAGGGCAGATCGGCTACAAACAAGGTCTGCTCACCGCCCAGCGTGCCAATGCATTCGTTTCTTGCTTCTGTCCCATCGATCGCCGCGTTGCAGGCTGCTATCTACTGCAGTGTCACGCAGCGCCTGAGCGCAACGCGCTCGCAGGCGGTGCGCTGATGTGGGAAGCACTCGGCACGGTACGTGATCTTGGGCGTCTGCAGGAAATCGCCTCGGTCCTGATCCGCTACGGCTTCGGCGATGTGGTGCGTCGTATCGGCATGGCCGATGTGCTTGAGCGCGCCGGCAGGCTGTTGCATTGGCAGAACGCCGAGGGCCGGTTGCGCATGTCCGCAGCGATGCGCGTGCGGCGTGCACTGGAAGAGCTCGGACCCACCTTCGTCAAACTGGGCCAGGTGCTGGCCACGCGTGTGGATCTGCTGCCACCGGAGTGGATCGAAGAATTGAGCGAGCTGCAGAACGCGGTGCCGGCGCTGCCGTTCGAGCAGATTCGCCCACAGCTGGTTGCTGCGCTGGGCATGGAGCCGGAAACCGTCTTCGCGCGCCTGGACGAACAGCCGCTGGCGGCCGCCTCGCTGGCACAGACCCATCGCGCGTGGTTGGTCGATGGCACGCCGGTGGTATTGAAGATTCGTCGTCCCGATATCGGTGACACCATCGACGCGGATCTGCGCCTGCTCGCCCGGCTTGCTGAAATCGTCGAAACCCGCGCACCGGATCTCAAGCGCTACCGTCCTTCCGAGGTGGTGCAGCAATTTACCGTCTCGCTGCGACGCGAGCTGGACTTCGCTGCGGAAGGGCGCAACGCCGAACGCATCGCCGCCAACTTCGCGCACGATACGCAGGTGGTGGTGCCGGCGGTGTACTGGGAGTGGACCTGCGAGTCGCTCAACGTGCAGGAATTCATCGATGGAATTCCGGGGCGCGATCTGCTCGCCGTCGATGCGGCCGGCCTGGATCGCAGGGCGCTCGCACGTGCCGGTGCCGGCATCGTGCTCAAGATGGTGTTGCAGGACGGCTGCTTCCACGCCGACCCGCATCCGGGGAACATTTTTTACCTGCGCGACGGGCGCATCGCGGTCATCGATTTCGGCATGGTCGGGCGCGTCTCCGAGCAGCGTCGGTTTCAGGTCGCACAGCTGCTGCACGGCATGGTCAGCTACGACGCCGAAGCAGTGATCGACGTCTTGCTGGAATGGGCGGGCACCAGCCTGGAGATCGACGAGGCGCGTTTGCAGCAAGACATCGGCGCGTTCGTCGACGAGTATCGCGGCGTGCCGCTGAAAGAATTGCGTATTGGCGCAATGCTTGGCGACGTCACTTCCATCCTGCGCGATCACGGACTGACGCTGCCATCGGATCTGGCGCTGATGATCAAGGCCTTTCTCACCCTGGAAGGCATGGGGCGCCAGCTCGATCCGGATTTCGACATGGCCACCGAGGCGCGCCCGTATCTGGAACGCGTGGTGTTGCAGCGCTATGCGCCGCGCGCCATCGTGCGGCGCGGCCGGCGGACCGTGACTGGCGCGATCGACCTGATCGGCGATCTGCCGCGCGATCTCAAGCGCCTGTTGCAAGCCGCACGCCGCGGCAAGCTGCAGCTTCAGATCGAAACACGCGCATTGCGCGAGTTCGGCGAGCAGGTCGACCGCGCGGCCAATCGCCTCACGATGGGGATCGTGACTGCCGCGTTGGTGATCGGCTCCTCGATCGTCATGAACAGTGTCGGCGGGAGCGCCAGCCGCTGGTTGCTCGCGCTGGGCGTGGGCGGTTTCATCGGCGCGGCGCTATGCGGTATCTGGATCCTGTTTTCGATCTGGCGAAGCCGGCGCTAGCGCGCGACGCGCGGGCATCGTGGTGGCGTACAGGCAGGGCGCGGCGAACACTTGCGCAGGGGCTCGTTAGTAGTAATACTACTAACCATGGACCTGACCGATACCCAGCAAGCGATCCTGGCCTTGATCGCCGAGCGCATTGATGCCGATGGTGTTCCGCCGTCACAGACCGAGATCGCGCGCGCGTTCGGCTTCAAGGGCGTCCGCGCGGCGCAATATCACCTGGAAGCGCTGGAGCATGCGGGGGCGATCCGCCGCGTTCCAGGCCAGGCGCGCGGGATACGGCTGGCCGGGCAGGGTGCGCAGACACGCATGGCTCCGGTGAGCGAGGCGGCCCGCGACGATGTGCTGCGCCTGCCGGTGCTGGGCCGCGTTGCGGCGGGTTTGCCGATCGGTGCCGATATCGGCTCGGACGACTTCGTTGTACTGGATCGTGTGTTTTTCTCGCCCTCGCCGGATTATCTGCTCAAGGTGCAAGGCGATTCGATGCGCGACGAAGGCATCTTCAATGGCGATCTGATCGGCGTGCACCGTACCCGCGACGCGCGCTCGGGGCAGATCGTGGTGGCGCGGATCGATGAGGAAATCACGGTAAAGCTGCTGAAGATCGGCAAGGACCGCATCCGGCTGTTGCCGCGCAATCCGGACTACGCGCCCATTGAGGTGCTACCGGATCAGGATTTCGCGATTGAAGGACTGTATTGCGGACTGTTGAGGCCTAACCGCTGAGGTCTGCGCCGATGGCCGTGCCGGCGTTTCTCCGAGCTGGCACCGCAGGATTTCCCGCTGCCACGGGACCTTCCGCCTCCCTAATCTGAGTGTGTCGCCTGCAGTCTCAGCCTGTGCGATACACCGCCGCTACATTAGCCCCATACCGAAATCACTGACGAGGATCACCCAGATGGACGAGAACAAGAAGCGCGCCCTTTCCGCCGCACTGAGCCAGATCGAAAAGCAATTCGGCAAGGGTTCGGTAATGCGCATGGGCGACCGCGTCATCGAGGCGGTCGAAGTCATCCCGACCGGCTCGCTGATGCTGGATATCGCCCTGGGGATCGGCGGCCTGCCGAAGGGCCGCGTGGTCGAAATCTACGGCCCGGAATCTTCCGGCAAGACCACCTTGACCCTGCAAGCCATTGCCCAGTGCCAGAAGAACGGCGGCACCGCTGCCTTCATCGACGCCGAGCACGCGCTGGACCCGATTTATGCGGCCAAGCTGGGCGTCAACGTCGACGACCTGCTGCTGTCGCAGCCCGATACCGGTGAGCAGGCACTGGAAATTGCCGACATGCTGGTGCGCTCGGGTTCGGTTGATATCGTGGTGGTCGACTCGGTTGCCGCACTGACGCCAAAGGCGGAAATCGAAGGCGAGATGGGCGACCAGTTGCCTGGTTTGCAGGCTCGCCTGATGAGCCAGGCGCTGCGCAAGCTCACCGGCAATATCAAGCGCTCCAATACGCTGGTGGTCTTCATCAATCAGCTGCGCATGAAGATCGGCGTCATGATGCCGGGCCAGAGCCCGGAAGTGACCACCGGCGGCAACGCGCTGAAGTTCTACGCCTCGGTGCGTCTGGATATTCGCCGTATCGGTGCGATCAAGAAGGGCGACGAGATCATCGGCAACCAGACCAAGATCAAGGTGGTCAAGAACAAGCTGGCGCCTCCGTTCAAGCAGGTCGTGACCGAAATCCTGTATGGCGAAGGCATCAGCCGCGAGGGCGAATTGATCGACATGGGCGTGGAAGCCAAGCTGGTCGACAAGGCCGGCGCCTGGTACAGCTACGGCGATGAGCGCATCGGGCAGGGCAAGGACAACGCACGGACCTACCTGCGCGACAACCCGCAGGTTGCGACCCGGCTGGAAGCCGAGTTGCGTGAGAAGTTCCAGCCTGCCGAAGCACCGCGCGAGGCCGGCGACGACGAAGACAAGGAATAAGTTGCAGCCTCACAACATCACCAGTCGCCGGAGTCGGTTTGCCGGGAGTCGGTGACGGTGATGCTATTGGTGAGCGGTGGGCGGAACCTCGCACGGTACGCCACCGCTCCATTGCCGCCCACGTCCGCCCGGCGCTGGGGCAGCAGGTTCGAGCGTGTTGAAGTTTTTCTATCGCGAGGACGGCGGAGTCAGTGCCGTCGCTTCTCGCGGTAGATCTATCGAAGGCCAGGAGGGCAGGCGCCATGGACGGCGCATTGATGTCGTAACTGATCTTGGCCATTCGGGACACCTCAACGATGGACGAGCAAGAGCCCGCACCAAAGCGGGGGCGCCGGTTCAAGGAACAGACGCCGGTCCAGCGCGCACTCGGCCTATTGGTGCGGCGCGAACATTCGCGCAAGGAATTGAACCGCAAGCTGCTGGCCCGCGGGATCGAGCCAGATGCGGCGCAGGCGGCCGTCGATCGGCTCACGGACGAGGGGTGGCAGGACGACACCCGCTTCGCTGCTGCAGTGGTGCGCAATCGCGCCGGTTCTGGTTATGGCCCGCTGCATATTCGTGCCGAGCTCGGGACCCATGGCCTGGATAGCGAGGCCATCAGTGCCGCCTTGGCGACCTTCGAAGGGGATTGGGCCGAAAACGCGCGCGACCTGATCCGCCGTCGGTTCGGCGAACAAGGCCCAACCGACCTTCCGCAGCGGCGCAAGGCCGCCGATCTGCTGGCCCGGCGGGGTTTCGACGGCAACAGCATTCGCGCCGCCACGCGCTTCGACCTTGAGGACTGAGGGCGTCAGGCCTGCTACCCTTCGTGGTTTCAGGTTGTTCCGCTCATCTGCGCCCACATGTCATTGGGTGACCGGGACTGCCGCCCGCCCAATGCCAGCACATGAACGCACCCGCCAAATTCAGCACTTCCCAGATTCGTAGTGACTTCCTCGCGTTCTTCGAGGGGAAGGGCCACACCATCGTGCCATCCGCGCCGCTGGTGCCGGGCAACGACCCCACCTTGCTGTTTACCAACTCCGGCATGGTCCAGTTCAAGGACGTCTTCCTTGGCGCGGAGAAGCGCAGCTACGTCCGTGCCGCAGACGTGCAGCGCTGCCTGCGTGCCGGTGGCAAGCACAACGATCTGGACTCGGTTGGCTACACCGCACGCCACCACACCTTCTTCGAAATGCTCGGCAACTGGTCGTTCGGCGACTATTTCAAGAAGGACGCCATCGCCTGGGCATGGGAACTGTTGACCCAGGTCTGGAAGCTGCCGGCCGACCGCCTGCTGGTCACCGTCTATCACACCGACGAAGAAGCCTTCGCGTTGTGGCGCGACATGATCGGCATCCCGGAAAGCCGCATCGTGCGCATTGGCGACAACAAGGGTGCCCCCTACGCGTCGGACAATTTCTGGCAGATGGCCGATACTGGCCCTTGCGGCCCGTGTACCGAAATCTTCTTCGACCACGGCGATCACATCGCCGGTGGTCCACCGGGGTCCCCGGATGAAGACGGCGACCGCTTCATCGAGATCTGGAACCTGGTCTTCATGCAGTTCGATCGCCAGCCCGACGGCACCCTGGTGCCGCTGCCGGCGCCGTGCGTGGACACGGGCATGGGCTTGGAGCGTCTGGCTGCGATCCTGCAGCACGTCCATACCAACTATGAAATCGACCTGTTCCAGGCGTTGATCGGCAAGGCCAGTGCGCTGACCGGCATCACCGATCTGGAGAATAAGTCGCTGCGGGTGATCGCCGATCACATCCGCGCCTGTTCTTTCCTCATCGTCGATGGCGTGTTGCCCTCCAACGAAGGCCGCGGCTATGTGCTGCGCCGGATCATCCGGCGTGCGCTGCGCCATGGTTGGATGTTGGGCGTGCGCCAGCCGTTCTTCAGCAAGATGGTGCCCACGCTGGTGGAGCTGATGAGCGAAGCGTATCCCGAACTGGTGGTGGCGCAGGACACTGTGGCGCGCGCGCTGTTGGCCGAAGAAGAGCGCTTTGCCGAGACGCTGGACGCCGGCATGAAGATCTTCGACGAGGTCGCATCGCGCTCGCAGGACATCATCCCGGGCGCCGACGCGTTTCGGCTGTACGACACTTACGGCTTCCCGGTCGACCTGACTGCCGACATCGCGCGCGAGCGCGGCATGCGCGTGGACATGGAGGGCTTCGAGTTCGCGATGGAGCGCCAGCGCGAGACGGCGCGCGCGGCTGGCAAGTTCGGCGGTGGCGTCGCATTGCCGGCGGACCTGGTCGCCAGCATGTCGCCGACCGTGTTCCTGGGCTACGAAGCGTACGATGCCGATGCCCTCAAGGTCGTGGCACTGCTCAAGCAGGGCCGCCCGGTCGAACGTGCGGAAGCGGGCGATGAGGTGATCGTGTTCACCGACCGCACGCCGTTCTATGCCGAGTCGGGCGGCCAGGTCGGCGACAGCGGCCAGCTGAGCGGCCCCGGCGTGTCGATCGACGTTACCGATACGCAGAAGTTCGCAGGCCAGTTCCACGGGCATGTGGGGCGCATCAGCGAAGGCGCGCTCGCGCTTGGCGATGTGCTTGCCGGCGGGATCGACACGCAACGTCGCGGCAAGACCATCCTCAACCACTCGGCCACCCATCTGCTGCACGCCGCCCTGCGCGAAGTCCTGGGAACGCATGTGCAACAGAAGGGCTCGCTGGTCGCGCCTGATCGTCTGCGCTTTGACTTCTCGCACTTCCAGCCAATCACTGCCGACGAGCTCGCTGTGATCGAGCGCAAGGTCAACGCCGAAGTGCGCGCCAACCATGGCGTGGAAGTGCACAACATGGCCATGCAGGAGGCGCTGGATTTCGGCGCGATGGCGCTGTTCGGCGAGAAGTACGGAGAAAACGTCCGCGTGCTCAAGATGGGCAGCTATTCCACCGAGCTGTGTGGCGGTACCCACGTCACCCGCACCGGCGACATCGGCTTGTTCAAGATCACCTCCGAAGGCGGCGTGTCGTCGGGCGTGCGTCGTATCGAAGCGGTGACCGGGCAGGGCGCGCTGGACTATGTGGCTGACGAGGAACGGCGCCTGCTCGAAGCGGCCAATCTGCTCGGCGGCAACACCACCGAGGTGGTGGACAAGGTGCGCGCACTGACCGAGCGCCAGAAGCGGCTGGAGCGCGAGCTGGAATCGCTCAAGGCCAAGTTGGCGTCGGGTGCGACTGCCGATTTGGGCGCTAGCGCGATCGATGTTGCCGGAGTCAAAGTTGTCGCGGTGCGTCTGGAGGGCTTCGATGCCAAGGCGCTGCGCGATGCGATGGATCGCCTGAAGCAGCAGCTCGGCGATTCGGTCATCGTGCTGGCTGGCGCTTCGGGCGGCAAGGTGGCGCTCGTCGCCGGTGTGAACGGCAGCCCAACTGGCAAGGTGAAGGCAGGGGAACTCCTCGGTCACATCGCCAGTCAGATTGGCGGCAAGGGCGGCGGCCGTCCGGATCTCGCCCAGGGTGGTGGCGAGGACGGGCCCGCCCTTGCGACCGCACTCGACGGTGTGCCCCTCTGGGTCAAGCAACACTTGGGCTGAACACTTGTCCTGCTATGCCTTGCTGGCTAGCAGGATGTCCCGCTACCATTTCTGGTCTATTCCCTTTACGTAGGGCGCGTCTCAGTCAGGAGGCCGTCGATGCTGGTGGGAAATCCACCGGTTCCAGGAGATTTGCAAAATGTTGATCCTCACTCGCCGGGTAGGCGAAACCTTGATGATCGGCGACTCGGTCACCGTGACCGTTCTCGGCGTCAAGGGCAATCAGGTGCGCATCGGTATCACCGCACCCAAGGATGTGGCTGTGCATCGCGAAGAAATCTATCAGCGCATCCAGCGTGGGGATGAGCCGGTCGCCTCCGGCGCACATCACGGTGACGATTCTTCGAATTGATCGTTGTCAAGGGTTTACGTTAGCCCCTCTTACCCGGTATTCTTCGCGGCCTGCCACGGACATCGCGGCAGGCAGCAAAAACTGGAGCGATGCCCGAGCGGCTGAAGGGGCTCCCCTGCTAAGGGAGTATAGGGTCAAAAGCTCTATCGAGGGTTCGAATCCCTCTCGCTCCGCCAGTGTTCTAAACGCCCGCAAATCGCTGATTTGCGGGCGTTTTTATTTGTGCTGCGGGTTCGTCGAGAAGGCGATGCTGCTTGAGAGCGTCGCCTGCGGCAATGCGTGTCGTCGAAGTCTGCGATATCCGTGGGTGCTCGCTGGCGTTGGTTCAACGCTGCAGACGCCCTGGAGCACACTCCTGCCAACAGTACCCAGGCCATCAGTGAGGACGGCGAAAGGGTCACGCTGTGCGCGCGTCGCCAGCGGCCACAGTGCTTCAGGGAGTATCGCCTCCGAGCTCGGTTGCTAGCCGGAGGCTGGTAACGATTCTTTGCGTCTCTCACCGGCTGCATCTCAAGCATGAGAGTTGCCAGCTAGCGAAGGCCCTGGTCTTGCTCGCATCGCTCGACAGTCGATAGTGACGCCTTAGGCGCCTGCAGCGCGAGCGTGAGATTCCTTGTCGCGTTGCGAAGAGGTCGCGTCCTGCTTGCTCGCTGCCCCTCCGCCGGATTTCGGCGCATCTCTGACATGTCATTCCATCGGCATGGTTGGTGGCATGCGCTTGCGGAGAGGGCGCGACACCCGGCGAAGCAGCACTCTCCAGTGTCGTGTACGCCAACGCGCCGTGCAGCGCATCGAGCCAGGCGCATCGACGTCAGTAATGAGCCTCGTATCGATGGCGTCTTGGGCACTCCGGGTTTTTGCCGTCTTGCGCATGCAGGCGGGTGGCGTACGAAGGCGCTGATTCTGCGCGCGAGAGTGCAGCGTTTGGATCCGTCGCCGCTGCAACTGGAGCGATGCGCCACTGCACTCCAGCGAACCATCCAAGGAATAAGGATCAAAACCAAAACCAACCAAAGCCAGAACCGGGGCCGAAGACCCGGCGTGAAGGGCCTATTGATATTCGGCAGTCGAGGCTGGCAGCGCAGCCATTGAGGTCTTGCACCCCATTGGATCGCCTGCCCGGGCTGCCATAAAGGCAACTCAGGGCCAGTGCCATTGCCGCTTCGCGCCAGAGCGCGTCGCCGCTGCCTTACGCATCTGAACCGCCTTGTAGATGCGGTACGTGGTGGGGGTCAAGTAACCGGCGCATGGGTCGCTAAGGACGTGAACCATATCTCGGATGTTGACGTGATGCGCCTATCGCACCTGCTTGGACGTGTGTTCTCCTTCTGGGGGCGCGGGCTGCAACACAAGGTCGCAGCGGTGGACCGGGTGATGGCGGTGATCGAGTTCGATCTGGACGGTCGCATTCTGGATGCAAACTCGAACTTCCTGGCCCTGATGGGGTATCGGCTGGACGAGGTGGTCGGCCAGCATCACCGCATGTTCGTGACGGCCGCAGATCGCGACAGCGAAAGCTATCGGCACTTCTGGGAAGGGCTGCGGCGCGGCGACTTCAATGCCGGGCGCTTCTGCCGGCTGGACAAGCGCGGGCACGAGGTGTGGATCAATGCCTCCTACAACCCGTTGCTGGATCGATCCGGCAAGGCATATCGCGTGGTGAAGTACGCCACCGACATCACTGCGCAGGTACGCCAGACAGCCGACTTCGAGGGGCGCATCGACGCCATCGACAAGGTGATGGCGGTCATCGAGTTTTCGCTGGACGGCACCGTGCTCGCGGCCAACCAGAATTTCCTGCACGTGATGGGCTACCGGCTCGAGGAGATTCGCGGCAAGCACCATGGCATGTTTGTCGATGCCGGCACGCGCCAGTCGGCTGCGTATCGCGCGTTCTGGGATTCGCTCGGGCGCGGTGCCTTCGATGCGGGCCGCTATCGGCGCATCGGCAAGGACGGCAGGGAGGTGTGGATCCAGGCGTCCTACAACCCGGTGCTCGATGAGCACGGGCGACCGTACAAGGTGGTCAAGTACGCCACCGACGTGACTCGTCAGGTGATCGATTCGGCCGATGCGGACGGGCGTATCCGGGCGATCGACAAGGTCATGGGGGTGATCGAGTTCGACCTGCAAGGGAACGTGCTCGGTGCGAACGAAAACTTCCTGACCATCATGGGGTATCCGGCGGCCGAGGCGATCGGCCAACACCACAGCGTGTTCGTCGATGCGGCCTACTGCGCGTCCGAGGAGTACCGGCAGTTCTGGGCAAAACTGGCGAGCGGCCAGTTCGATGCGGGACGTTATCGCCGACTGCGCAAGGATGGCAGCACGGTATGGATCCAGGCTTCCTACAACCCGATCCTTGACGTCTCCGGGCGACCCTACAAGGTGGTCAAATACGCAACCGACGTCACTGACCAGGTGCGTTCGGCCGAACGGATGCGCGATTTGATGCTGCAGACCATGAGCATTGCGCAGAACGTGCAGCGCGAGGCGCACCATATTTCCGTGAGCAACCAGGAGCTGGTCAGTCGCGTGTCTACGCAGTCTGCTGCGGTGGCACAGACCTCGAGCACGATCGATCAGCTGGCCGCAACGGTGCGGGCCAATTCCGAGAATGCCCGTTCGGCGCGGCGCATGGCCGAAGACTCGGCCACGGTGGCGCGGCGCGGTGCCGAGGTCATTGCCGATGTGGTCAAGACCACCGCCGGCATCCGCTCGGCGACCGACCGCATCGGTCAGATCATCGAGGTGATCGACGGCATCGCGTTTCAGACCAACATCCTGGCCCTGAACGCTGCGGTCGAGGCGGCGCGTGCGGGCGAACAGGGGCGCGGTTTTGCGGTGGTGGCGACCGAAGTGCGTAGCCTTGCGCAGCGCTGCAGCGTGTCGGCCAGGGAGATCCGGTCCCTGATCGACAACGCGACCGATCAGGTCGGCGATGGCTCGCGCCTGGCCGAGCAGGCCGGTGTGGTGATGCAGGACATGGTGACGTCGGTCCTGCGCGTCACTGCGACCGTGGAGCAGATCGCCGCCGCCAGCCATGATCAGGCGCTGGACATTTCCAGCGCCAATACCGCGTTGCAGTCGATCGGCGTGCAGGCGCGCGACCAGGCGCAGATGGTGGGCGACCTGGCGCGTTCGGCGCGCGTGCTGGAAGGCGATGCGGATGCGCTGTTCGCCTTGGTCAATGGCGATGCGGATGGCGGGGCGGATCGCGCGCCAGTGCAGGTCGATGCGCAGGCTGCGCGGCGCGCGACAGCGAAAGTGGCGTGATGATGGTTCACTGCGTTTCGCAAGCGACGTCGTGATGTGCCCTCACATATTGCAACTTCCTTTAGTAGTGGATCTGGGCGCAAGTGCCCGAACCTGCGGTGCTGAGGCAGTCGCTGCCATCAGCGCCGCTGCGACGACCTATCGGCCGCAGTAAAGATGCGAGCGGCGATTTGCAACGCATCGATCGCAGCGCGCAACCGGCAGTCGCAAATCGCATGTCCGTCTCGCGGATCTTGGGCATCAAGGCATAGGGCGTAAGCCACGTGCCATCAGCTGCCGCGTCAGGGTTGGTCAGCTCCCAAGAAGCTGCGCACAAGACAAAGCCCGCGTGAGCGGGCTTTGTTTGTTTCGGCACTGGCCAGCGCATCGCACACCAATCCTGCGCAGGTACGCCATCCATCCAGCCTTGCTTACTTGGGCAGGTCGAACACCAGGACCTCGGCATCGCGTGCGTCGGCCAGTACGATTTCCGGCTCGCCGACGATCTGCACCGCGTCGCCAGCCGATAGCGCTTGCCCATTGACGCTCAGGCTGCCGCGGGCCACCTGCACGTAGCCGATGCGGCCTTCGGCCAGCGGCTGCTGCAAACGCGCCTGGCCATCCAGGATCGAGGCATACAGGCGTGCGTCCTGGTGCAGGCGCAGGGAGCCATGGTCACCGCCTGGCGAGGCGATCAAGCGCAACTGGTTACGCTTGCTCTCGGCATCGAAGTGCTTTTCTTCGTAGCTTGGCTCGATGCCGGCACGCTCGGGCATTACCCAGATCTGCAGGAAGTGCACGGGCTCGCTGGCTGAGTGATTGAACTCGCTGTGCGTCACGCCGCTGCCGGCGCTCATCCGCTGCACGTCGCCATAATGCAGGACCGAGCCGGTGCCCATGCTGTCCTTGTGTTCCAGCGCGCCGCCCAGGACATAGGAAATGATCTCCATGTCGCGGTGTGCGTGGGTGCCGAAGCCTTCGCCCGGCTGCACCTTGTCCTCGTTGATCACCCGCAGCGGGCCAATGCCCATATGGCGCGGATCGTGATAGCTGGCAAAGGAGAAGGTGTGGCGTGAGGACAGCCAGCCATGTTCGGCGCGGCCACGGGTTTCGCTCTTGCGGACATTCAACATGCTGCTTCTCCTGGAAGGTTTGAACTTGGCGCTGGGCGATCGGTGTCCAGCGGCTTGATGCGTAGTCTCCACCTCTGCGTCCGGCACAAAAAGCGAGTAGATTTGGCCGCTATCATCGAAAATTTCGAACAATGAAAATCAGCCTGGAAGCACTGCAGATCCTGGATGCCATCGACCGGCGTGGCTCGTTCGCGGCCGCAGCCAAGGTGCTGTTCAAGGTGCCTTCGACGATTTCCTACACGGTGTCCAGACTGGAAGAGGATCTGGGCGTGCAGCTGTTCGAGCGGGTGGGACCCAAGGCCACGCCGACGCAGGCGGGCCGCGAGCTGTTGCGCGAGGGGCGCCACTTGCTGCGTGCCGCGCAAGAGCTGGAGGTGCGGGTGCGGCGCGTGGCCTCCGGCTGGGAGTCGGATTTTGCGATCGGGCTGGATGCGGTGCTGCCTGCGGCCTTGCTGCAGCCGCAGATCCTGGACTTCTACACCGTGGCCGACAGCACGCGGCTGCGCGTGCTGAGCGAGTCGTTGTCGGGCAGTTGGGAGGCGCTGCTGGACAGGCGCGTGGACCTGATCGTGGCGGCGGGCGAGGGGCCCAGTGGCGGCGGCTATGTGGCCGAGCCGATCGGCACGTTGCGGTTCGTGTTTGCCGTGGCATCCACGTCTCCGCTGGCGGATGCCGGCCTGCTGGGCGCGGCGGAGCTGGCCGAACACCGTGCGATTGCCGTGGCGGACTCGGCGCGGCGCCTGCTGCCGCGCACGGTCGGGCTGCTCTCCGGGCGCGATGTGCTCACCGTGCCCGACATGCAGACCAAGCTGCTGCTGCAACTGGCCGGCGCCGGCTACGGCTTTCTGCCCGAACCGTATGCGCGCGGGGCGCTGCAGGAGGGCCGGCTGCGGGAGGTGCAGGTGGAAACCCGCAAGCCCGACGAAACCTTTTATCTGGCATGGCGGCCGGGCGAAGAGGGGGAGGCATTGAGCTGGTGGCGACGCGCCTTGTGTAGCGAAGGCCTGTTCGAGCGCTGGTTGCACGCCTTGGCCGCAACGTATCGTTCCGTCGCTGCCGGGCAGTCGCCGCCGTGAGGGAGGGCGGATAATGGTGGCCCGCCGTCGCGCAGGGTCCTCGCATGCAAGGCTTGATCGAACAGTACGGATTGGCGCTGGTGTTCGCCAACGTGCTGGCGTTGTCGCTGGGGCTGCCGGTGCCAGCGCTGCCGACCCTGGTGCTGGTCGGTGCCAGCTATGCGTTGCAAGGGGGCGGCGATGCCTGGCTGGCCGGGCTTGCGGCGTTGGCGGTGTCTGTCGCGGCAAGTCTCTTGGGCGATCTGGTCTGGTATCTGGCCGGTCGCCGCTTCGGTAACCGCACCTTGCAGTCGCTGTGTCGGCTGTCGCTGTCGCGCGACAGCTGCATGAAGCAGACCGAGCGCTTTTTTTCGCGCTGGGGCGTGCGCGTGCTGGCGGTCGCCAAGTTCGTGCCGGGCTTGTCGATGGTCTCGGTGCCGATGGCCGGAGCAATGCGGGTACGTCCTGCGGCGTTCCTGCGATACGACGCCTTCGGTGCATCGTTGTGGGCGTTGGTCGGCCTGGGCGTGGGTGCTGTGTTCGCGCGTCAGGTGCAGGACGTGCTCGCCTTGCTGTCCGAACTCGGCTCGGGCGCGATCGTGGTCTTGGCGGCCTTGCTGGCCGGCTATGTCGGTTGGCGCTGGTGGCGACGGCAGAGCCTGTTGCGATCGCTGGAGCATGCGCGCATCGCGGTAGAGGAGCTGGTGCCGTTATTGGATGGCGAAGAAAGCCTGCGACCGACCGTGCTGGATATTCGCGCCCCGGGCTATCGCCAGTTGCAGCCATACACGATTCCTGGCGCCGTGTTCGCTGATGAGCGTCAGGTGGCGCAGATCCTTGCCAGCGTGCCGCGCGATCGTAGCGTGGTGATCTACTGCGCGTGTCCGGACGAGGTGTCTGCAGCATGGCTGGCCGCGCGGATGCGCGAGCGCGGGTACCGCGATGTGCGGCCACTGTTGGGCGGTCTGGATGCATGGCGCGATGCCGGGCATCCGGTGACATCGCTGGTGCCGGTGCCGGTGACGGTGGTTGCCGACGCGAACGCGGCTACTGCCACGGCCTGATTGCCCTGGAGGCGGTGTCTGTGGTGAGGTCGGCGAGCGCGTTGCTCAGAGATCGGCATCGCGCGATGGAACAGCACACTCAATGCAACGCAATGCGCGCCATCGTCTGCTTCGGCAAAAACGACGGGCAAAAAAAAGACCAGCAAGCTGGTCGTTTTCTTCAAGATTGGTGCGCCCGGAGAGATTCGAACTCCCGACCGCCTGGTTCGTAGCCAGGTACTCTATCCAACTGAGCTACGGGCGCATATCTTGTTTTGACTTGCAGATCTGACGCAGGGCGATCGGATCTTTTTAACTGAAAATCAGCGCGTGCGTGCTGTCTTCTTATTCTTCTTGTTCTGAGGATGGTGCGCCCGGAGAGATTCGAACTCCCGACCGCCTGGTTCGTAGCCAGGTACTCTATCCAACTGAGCTACGGGCGCCTCGTCAGGAGCGGAATTATGCGGATGACCGACGGGGCCGTCAATCCCTTTGTGAAATTCCAGCGCCGTCGAGGTCATGGTCAGGCGCGTCACGCAGTGCAGCGACCACGGCCGCAGGCGTTTTCATCCACGCGAAATGATCGCTGCGTGCGCCGAGTTGCCCATCGTCCAATCGCACATGGCGTGGGTGTGCCTGCGGCATCTTGTCCAGTAATGCGCGCAGCGCACCTGCCGGACCCAACGTGTCGCGCGCAAGGGTCACTGCGCGGATCGGCACGCGCAGTTGGCCCAGTGCCCGTTCCAGGTCCCATGGCGCGCCTGCCGCGCGATAGCGATTGCTGCGGCCGACCTGCGCCCAGTCGGCAATCAGGCTGCGTGCTTCGGTACCGCCAAAACCGAGCTTGCGCCCGTGCAGCACGCCCTGCCTGCGCGCCAGCCAAGGCAACAACCGAAACGCCAGGGGCAGGCCGTAACGCATCGGCACGGGAAAATTGCGCCAGTACGGCGAGCCGCTGGCCACCAGCCAGAGCTCGGCGAATTGCACCGGATGCAGCGCGGCGTAGCAGCACGCGAGCTGACCGCCGAGGCTGTGTCCACCGACCATGCGCGGCAGCTGCGGGTCGTGGATATCGAGCAGGGCGTGGCTGGCGGGAAGGTCGTCTGCAAGCAGCGTGCGATAGCCCCAATCGTGCTCACGCGACGGGCGCAGCGTGCTGCTGCCATTGCCGCGCCATTCGTGCAGATACACCGCAACGCCGGTGGACGCGAGCGCCTGTGCGAAGGGTTGGTAATGCCGCGCTGCCACGCCCAATGCCGGCAGCCACAGCAGCGTTGTCGTCGGGTGCGGCGGTGCGCAACGGATGACCTGCCAGCGATGCCCATCTGCAGCGCTGGCGAGCAGGGTGTCGGTCTGCACGCTCATGCGCCGGGCGCGGCGCCGAAGTGGTCGAGCACCAGCACATCGCTGTGGCCGGGGCGTTGGCCAATGCGGATGGCGCGTGCAACGTAATCGATCGCCGCTTCGCAGGCATTGAGCAACGACAGGCCCTGGCACAGCTGTGCGGCAATCGCCGCCGATAAGCTGCAGCCGGTGCCGTGCGCATCGACCTGCAGGCGCGGGTGCATGAACACATCCTGGGTCACGCCGTCATCGAAGCGGTCGAGCACGCGTGCGCCTTCGTGCAGATGTCCGCCCTTGAGCAGCACGGCGTTGGCGCCCAGGTCGAGCAAGGCGGCGGTGGCATGTTCGGCGGCGTCGGCGCTGTCGATGCGGCGGCCGGTCAGCAACTCGGCCTCGGGCGTGTTGGGGGTGACCAGGGTGGCCAGCGGCAGCAAGCGCGTGCGCAGCGCATCCAGTGCCGCATCTTCGAGCAGGCGCGCGCCGCTGGTGGATACCATCACCGGGTCGAGCACCACGAACGGTGGGCGATATCGCTCAAGCAGGTCGGCCACGCAATGAATGACGTCGGCATTGGCCAGCATGCCGAGTTTGACCGCCTGGATCTCGAAATCGGCAAAGCAGGCGTCCACCTGCGCCTGCAAAAACGACAACGGTGGAAGATGCACGGCGGTGACGGCGCGGGTGTGTTGCGCGGTCAATGCGGTAATCGCCGACAAGCCGTGCACGCGGTGCGCGGCGAAGGTCTTGAGGTCGGCCTGGATGCCGGCGCCGCCCCCGGAGTCGGAGCCGGCGATGCTCAATGCGGACAGCGTACTGGGCGTAGTCATGTGGCGATTCTGCACTGCTGGCCGGAGGATGTGCGCATCATCCTGTGCGCCAGCGGCGCCACTGCAGGTAGGCGACATAACCGGCGCCGGTCAATCCGGTGAGGCTGGCGGGCAGGTAGAGCGCGTCGTACTGCCAGCGCTGGAACAGCAAGGTTCCGAGGATGCTGCCGCCGAGAAAACCGCTGATGATCAGCGCGCTCAGCGTGAGGCGCCGCACCTGCAGCGGACGCCCGCGCAGCAGGTGCCCCAGGCCGATTCCCAGGTCGGTGAACATGCCGCTCAAATGCGTGGTGCGGACCGCTGCACCGCTGAGGGTGGTCGCCATCGCATTTTGCAGGCCGCAGGCGCCAGCGGCGCACAGGACGCCGCCGACATGATGCAACTTGAACAGTGCAATCGCGCCCAGCAACAGCAGCGCCTCGAGCAGCAACGCGGCGCCGTAGCGCTGTCCAAGCCGTACGACATCGTCCTGGATGATCAGTCCGCTGAGCATGGCGCCTGCGCAGAAGGCGATGAGGATGCCGCAAAGAAAGCCGATGTCCGGGGCGGCGTCTTGCGCCAGGGCAACGCCGAGCAGGCTGGTCGTGCCGGTGAGATGGCTGACCACCTGGTGCTCGGATCCCAGGTAGCCCACCACATTGACCATGCCGGCCACGGTCGACAATGCCACCGCGCCAATCCAGACCCAGCGCGGTAGCAGGATTCCCATCGCGGGTCAGGGGCTACCGTTGATCGCAATCTGCGAGAACGCGCCGGTTTGCGGGTCGTACAGCGCACCCCAGAACATGCTGCCGCCGTCGCAGACCTGGATCGCTTCCCGCGCCGGTTTCACCGGCGGGTCGTTGGGAAGCTTGAACGCGTTGACGTAGATCAACTGTTGGCCCTGGATCACCACACCCACGTATTGGCGGTCGAACTCGCGTGGCTCGGCAATGGTGGGCGTCAACGCATCCTGCCGCGCTTCGAGCTGTTCGATCTGCTGATGGCTCGGCGCCCAATAGCCGCTGATCTGGCCTGGATGCCGTGCCGGGCTGTCGCGCGAGCAGGTCTGCAACACCTGTTCGGCCACGCTCTGCCGGGTGATGATCCAGGACTGGCCGTTCTTGAGATTGGTCGGCACGCTGGCTGGCCCCTGCGTGCTGGCGCAGCCGGCCAGCGCGATCACGGCGAGCGCCAACGCGCCGCGATAGGTGCGCATCACAACACCTCCGAAGCGAAGTCGGCCAGACGCGAGCGCTCGCCGCGACGCAGCGTGATATGCGCGCTATGCGGCCATGCCTTGAAGCGATCCACCGCGTAGGTCAGCCCCGAAGTAGTTTCGGTGAGGTACGGGGTGTCGATCTGTTCGACGTTGCCCAGGCACACGATCTTGGTGCCGGGGCCGGCGCGGGTGATCAGCGTCTTCATCTGCTTGGGCGTGAGGTTTTGCGCCTCGTCCAGGATCAGATAGCGCGACAGGAAGGTGCGACCGCGCATGAAGTTCATCGAGCGGATCTTGATGCGACTGGCGAGCAGGTCGTTGGTGGCCGCACGGCCCCACGAGCCGCCTTCCTGATTGTGCGTGAGCACTTCCAGATTGTCGGTCAGTGCGCCCATCCACGGGGTCATCTTTTCTTCTTCGGTCCCCGGCAGGAAGCCGATGTCTTCGCCCACGCTGACAGTGGCACGGGTCATGATGATTTCCCGGTAGCGCTGCTGGTCCATGGTCTGCGCCAGGCCTGCAGCCAGTGCGAGCAAGGTCTTGCCGGTGCCGGCGGTGCCGAGCAGGGTGACGAAGTCGATCTCCGGGTCCATCAGCGCATTGAGCGCGAAATTCTGCTCGCGGTTGCGTGCCACGATGCCCCAGACCGCATGCTGGCCGCTGCGGAAATCGTCGACCAGGCACAAGGTGGCCTTGCCGCCGCCAACCTTGGCCACGCGCAGCTCCACGTCATCTTCGCCGGGCAGGTACAGGTACTGGTTCGGATACCAGTCTTCGTCCTCGGCCAGCACGATTTCGTAATGGGTGCGGCCGCGTTCGTTCCAGCTGCGCAGATCTTCGTTGTGCTTCTGCCAAAAATCTTCCGGCAGCTCGATGGCGCCGGTGAACAGCAGGCTGAAATCGTCCAACGCACGGTCGTTTTGATAGTCCTCGGCGACCAGGCCGCTGATGTAGGCCTTGATGCGCAGGTTGATGTCCTTGGACACCAGGATGACCGGCACATCCGGATTTTCTTCGCGCAGCGCCAGCACCGAGGCCAGGATCTTGTTGTCCGGCAGCATTTCGCCGAAGGTGCGGCCCGGGTCGATCGGCTTGATCTGGAAAAACAGCCGTCCGATCGCGGCCTGGCCCTTGAGCTGGATGCCCTGCGGATGGCTGAGCAGGATGCCGGCCTGGATCTGCTCGGCGTTGGTGTTTTCCAGCAATTCGTCCAGGAAACGGCTGACCTGGCGTGCATTGCGGCTGACTTCGGAGGTGCCCTTCTTGGCGTTGTCGAGCTCCTCGATCACCTGCATCGGCAGGAACACATCGTGTTCCTCGAACTTGAACAGCGCGGTGGGATCGTGCATCAGCACGTTTGTGTCCAGCACGTAGATGCGCTTGCCTCGGGTCATTGGGTCTTCCAAGTGATGGAGCAGGGGCGAGCCATCACGCCTGCAGCTGCAGGGTGATGGAGGACGCGGGAAGCGAGGGGTGTCACTGTTTGGCGTGCGCCTTTACTGCGGCCAGCACGGCCTCGGCATGGCCGGCGACCTTGACCTTGCGCCATTCCTGCACGACATGCCCCTCGGGCGACAGCAAGAAGGTGCTGCGCTCGATGCCGAGCACCTGTTTGCCGTACATGTTCTTTTCCTTGATCACGTCGAAGGCGCGGCACAGCGCTTCATCGCTGTCGCTGATCAACGGGAAGGCGAAGCCTTGCTTGGCGCAGAAGTTGTCGTGCGACTTCACCGAATCGCGCGAAACGCCCAACACCATCGCGCCCGCTTTTTTGAACTGCGGCAGCAAGGCATTGAAGTCCAGGCCTTCGGTGGTGCAGCCGGGCGTGCTGTCCTTCGGGTAGAAGTACAGCACCAGCCATGTGCCGGCATGGTCGCGCAGGGTGGTGTGGGTGCCGCCGGACAGCGCCAGCGGCAGGTCGAAGGTTGCGGCGGGTAATTCCAGCACAGCGTCGGTCATCGTTGCTCAGCCCAAAGTGGAGGGGCGACGGCGCGGTCAGGCCGGGCCGACGTCCATCCCATCATAAGCAGCCACATGGAAGCGTTTGGCAAGTGCGTCGAACTGCGCATTGCGCTGATTCAGCGACTCGATGGTGTGATGTTCTTTCTTGTCCACATGCAGGAAGTACGACTCTTCGTCATCGCCGTCGTCTTCGTCGCGTTCGCCGAGGAAAATGTCGATGACGCGATAGCCGTCCTGGGTCAGTTGCTCGGCGAGCTTCTGCAGCGGCTCCTGCGCAGGATCGGCGAAGAAGTATTCCCAGCGCAGCGGGCCGTCGAGATTCCAATCGGTCTCGGAGCGGATGTGGTCGAACATCTGTTTTAGCGCAGAGATCGCGATGGCCATTGATGGGTGCCTCAGAACTTCATCGGGTCCATGATCGCGTCGAGATTGAGGTGATCACAGAATTCCAGGAAATCATCGCGCAATGCGGCGATGTGCATGTTGGCCGGCACGCCGATCGTCACCTGCGCCGAAAACATCTCCGCGCCGGTCTGCATGGCGCGGTAGCGCGTGCTCTGCAGGTTTTCGATGGTGATGCCCTGGCGGTCGAAGAAATCGGCCAGCTGGAACAGGATGCCCGGCTTGTCGGCGGCGATCACTTCGACGATGTAAGGCAGCAGGTTGGACTGGGTCTGCTTGGGGCCGGTGCGATACCACACCAGTTTCAATCCTTCTTCGCGTTCGAGCCGGGTCAGCATGGCTTCGAGCTTGGCGACCGAATCCCAGGAGCCGGTTGCCAGTGCGGTGACCGAGACGTCGCGCCCCACCGTGGCCAGACGGGCGTCCACGAGATTGCAGCCGCTGTCGGCGATGCGGCGAGTGACGGGCAACAGGGGGGACTCCGGATGCGTCGTGTAGGCGTTGATCAGGAGGTGATTTTCGGTCGGCGAAGGCCGGGGTGTAGAGTCGGTCAAAGGGGCTTCCGGCATTGCATCAGGCTGAATGGCCGCCCGGGCAGGCGCCCTGGCGGTGACCAGCATACTTGCCCGTGGTTTCGCGCCGCAAGTAACATGCAGGCGGTCGCAACCCGCGTGCGCGCGGGCCTTTTCCTGTCACGTAAGAGCAGCAGAATCTTGTCCCTTTCCGGCATCATCACCGCGCTGGCGACCCCCTTCGGTCCCGATGGCGCACTCGACCTGGATGCCTGGCGGCGGCTGCTGGAGCAGCAGTTGCACGGCGGCGTGCAGGGAATCGTGGTTGCTGGCTCCACCGGTGAAGCGGCCGCACTGAGCGACGACGAATACGACACGCTGCTGCGCGCGGCTGTGGCACAGGTCGCCGGCCGGGTGCCGGTGCTTGCCGGCACCGGCTTGTCCGGCACGGCAAAGACCATTGCGCAGACACGTCGTGCTGCGGCGCTGGGCGCGCAGTACGCGCTGGTGGTGACGCCGCCGTATGTGCGTCCGACCCAGGCCGGGTTGAAGGCGCACTTTCTGGCGGTGGCCAACGAAGGTGGCCTGCCGGTGGTGCTGTACAACGTGCCGGGCCGTACCGGCTGCGACCTGCTGCCGGAGACGGTGGCCGAGCTGGTGGGTCATCCGAACATCGTCGGCATCAAGGAAGCACGTAGCGAGCCCGAGCGCATCGCTGCACTGGTGGCGCTACGCAGCGACAGTTTTGTGGTGCTCAGCGGCGACGATGGCAGCGCGGCGCACGCGATGTTGTCCGGCGCTGCCGGGCTGATCTCGGTCGCTTCCAATGCCTTGCCGGCGGCGTACCGGCGCCTGTGCGATCTGGCCCGCGATGGACAGCGCGATGCTGCCACCGCCTGGGACGCGCGGTTGAGCGAATACCACAGCTTCTGCGGAATCGAATCCAATCCCATTCCGGTCAAGGCGCTGCTGCAGCGCGCCGGGATCGGCCACGGCCTACGCTTGCCGCTGCTGCCTCTTTCTGCGGCGCACCAGCCTGCTGCCGACCGCCTTGCCGCCGACGCCATTGCGTTGGAAGCGCTTTCCAGCCGCGAAATGCTCGCGGCCTGACCCAGGAGATCTATCGATGCGTCATTCCGTTTCCCCCGTCCGCGTGCTGTCGCTCGCGTTGCTGGCGACCGCCACTGTCGCTGCCACGAGCGGTTGCAGCTGGTTCCACAAGGGCGCGCGCGGCGACTATGCGCTGGCGCCGGAAGCCCGTCCGCTGGAAGTGCCGCCGGACCTGAACCTGCCCGACACCTCCGGTGCGATGAAGGTGCCGACGCTGGCCTCCACCACGCAGCAGAACAGCAACACGCCGCCGTCGGCGAGCGCCAACAGCGGTTTCACCGTGCCGGGCGAGCGCGACGAGGTGTTTGCCAAGGTGGGCGCGGCGCTGGCCGATATCCCGGGCCTGACCATTGCCAGCAAGGCCCAGATGCTCGGTTCCTACGATGTGAGCTACGAAGGTTCCAGCTTCCTGGTGCGCGTGGTCAAGGTCGATGCGGGCAGCTATGTGTCGGCCGTGGACCCGCGCGGCATGCCGGCCACGGCGGCTGCGCCGGTGGCGGTGATCTCCTCGCTGAAGAGCAAATTGGGCGGCTGAGGCCGGTTCGGTTTGCTGGATGGCAAACGGGCGCCTTGGGCGCCCGTTTTGCGTTAGTGCCGAGTGCACTGTGAGGTGCGTGCAGCGGTGTAGCTCCGGGCCGCGCCCGGTCGTGCAGCTCAGCGCTGCAGCAGCGGCAACTTGTTGGGCTTGCCATCCCATTCGGCGGCATCCGGCGCCGGCTCCTGGCGCACGGTCAGCACCGGCCAGGCCTTGGCGAGTTCGGCGTTGAGTGCCACGAAGGCTTCCTGGCCCGCCGGCACGTCGTCTTCGGGGTAGATCGCGTTGGCCGGGCATTCCGGCTCGCACAGGGTGCAGTCGATGCACTCGTCCGGGTCGATGACCAGGAAGTTCGGGCCGACGTGGAAGCAATCCACCGGACAAACCTCGACGCAGTCGGTGTATTTGCACTTGATGCAGTTTTCGGTGACAACAAAAGGCATGGCGGAATCCGGCGTTTAGCCTTCCAATTCTAAAGCAGTCGCGTGATGGGTGTGGAATTGTCGGCGTTTTTCGTGCCGGGCTGTCAGGCCAGTCCGCGCTGCCTGGCCAGCGCGAACAACCCTGCTGCAGCCAGATCTTCCGGATGCAGCCGGCTTTCGACGCCCAGGTGCTGCAGTGCCAATGCGTAGCGTTGCGCCAGCGCAGGGCTGCCGACCAGATGCACGATGGCGTGGGCGCCGCGGTGCGCGCGCAGTTCGTGGCCGATCAGCACGCCCGAGAGGTAGGACGGCAGCGCCGCGGAGGACAGGCATTCGAACAGGCCGAGCGTGCGGGTGCCGAACAGGTGGTGGCTGAGGCCGCCGGGGTCGTTGCTGCGGTCGACACCTTGGAGGAATGCGTCAGCGTCCAGCGCGGCATGATCGTCGTCCATCAGCTTGCCCAGGATGCTGTGCTGACGCAGCACGGCGTACAACTCGCCGGTCATGACGGTGGCAAAACCCGTCAGCTGGCCGTTGGCGATCTGCGCCCATTTGCTGTGCGTGCCGGGCAGGCAGGCGACATGCGCGCCGTTGCCGAGCGCGGCGATCAGCCCGACCAGTTGGGTTTCTTCGCCACGCATCACATCGGGCACGCCGGCCTGTTCGCCGGTGCTGACGCCGGGCACGAACCACAGTGCGCGGCCGGGCAACAGGGCGTCGTAGCAGCGCATCGCCTGGGCGAGCGCGGCGGTGTCGGCCGGGCAGGGCAGGTAAGGTTGCTCGACCCAGCCATTGCGGCTGCCGATCATGCCCGAGAGCAGCAGTGGGCCGTCCCAGCCGTCGACCAGGCCAGCCAGCACTGCGTCGAAGCGGCCCTGGCAGGCCAGGATGCCGTCGCTACCGCGGCGTTGCGCAACGACCTTGCCGTCGGCATCGAGCAGATAGCCACGCAGGCTACTGGTGCCCCAATCGATGGCGATCATGCGCTCGCCACCCGGCTTTCGGGCAGGCCCGCGATGGCGAGGTCGCAGACAAACAGGCTGCCGGCTTCGGGCATGCGCGCGAGTTCGTCGGCGCTATGGTCCAGGCGCGAGCTGATCACATGCAGGCGGTCCAGTGCCGCGCCGCCGAAGGCGCTGCAGGTGGGATGCTTGATCGGCAGCTGCACGATGCGCTCCACGCTGCCGTCGGGGCGATAACGCACTACGCGCGACGCACGCCATTGCGCGTTCCACAGGTGGCCTTCGCTGTCGATGATCGAGCCGTCCGGCTCGGCGTCATCGCGATCGAGGGTGGTGAACACACGCGTGTTGGTGGTTTGCGCCGTCTGCGGGTCGTAATCGCAGCACAGGATCTGCGGGCGCACCGAATCGCAGTAATACATGGTGCGGCCGTCGAGGCCGAAGCAGATCGAATTGGGGATCGAAACGCCCGGCAGCGGCAGGGCGCGCAAGCCGTGCTTCAGCGAAAATTGGTAGAACGCACCGCGTGCGGCCTTGCTGTCGTGCTCGTCCATGGTGCCGAACACCAGGTTGCCATGCCGGTCGACGCGGCCATCGTTGCTGCGCGTGAGCGGGTTGTCCGCTTCCACATCGGCCAGTTTCTCGAAGGGCAGCGCGTCTTCTTCGACGGTGTCCGGATCGACAATGCCGATCGCCTTGGCCAGCGCGACTAGCACGCGGCCGTCGTCCATCAGGCCGATGCAGCCGGGGCGGTCGGGCAGCGTCCAGTAGCGCGACTGCGCGCTGGCCGGGTGGTGTCGCCACAGGCGTTTTTCGCTGATGTCGACCCAGTACAGCGCCTGGCGCTGCTCGCACCACAGCACGCCTTCGCCATGCGTGCAGCGACTGTCGACCGCCAGCACGGCGGTGTGTTCGGGCGTGCTTACCATTCGGCGATGCTGCCATCACTGTGGCGCCACACCGGGTTGCGCCAGTCCGGCGGATTTTCGTTTGCGCGCTTGAGCATCTCTTCGTCGATCTCCACACCGAGCCCAGGTTTGGGCAGGGCCGCAATGCTGCCATCCACGCAGTGAAAATCGTCTTTGTTGATGACGTAATCGAGCAGGTCGGCGCCTTCGTTGTAGTGGATGCCGATGCTCTGTTCCTGCAGCACGGCGTTGTGCGAAACGAAGTCCACGTGCAGGCACGCGGCCAGTGCGATCGGGCCGAGCGGGCAGTGCGGGGCAAAGCCCACATCGTAGGCTTCGGCCATTGCGGCGATCTTGACGCATTCGGTGATGCCGCCGGCATGCGACAGGTCCGGTTGCACCATGCCGATGCCGCCGGCGCACAGCACGTTCTTGAATTCGAAGCGCGAGAACATGCGCTCGCCGGCGGCAAGCGGAATGGAAGTGCTGGCGGCCAGGCGTGGGTAATACTCGGCCTGTTCGGCCAGCACCGGTTCCTCGACGAACAGTGGCTTGAACGGTTCGAGCTCGCGCAGCAAGGCCTTGGCCATCGGCGCGCCGACGCGGCCGTGGAAGTCGATGCCGAAGTCGATGCTGTTGCCGAAGGCTTCGCGAATTTCCGCCACCTTGACCACCGCCGCATCGACCGCGCGCGCGCTGTCGATCAGCTTCATTTCTTCGGTGCCGTTGAACTTGAAGGTGTCAAAGCCCAGCGCGCGATAGTCGGTGATCTGCTGGATGATGGCGCCGGGGCGGTCGCCGCCCACCCAGCGGTAGGTCTTCATGCGGTCGCGCACCAGCCCGCCCAGCAACTCGTACACCGGCACGCCCAGCGTCTTGCCCTTGATGTCCCACAACGCCTGGTCGATACCGGCGATGGCGCTCATCAGGATGGCGCCGCCACGATAAAAGCCGGCGCGGTAGAGGGTCTGCCACAGGTCGTTGATGCGCGCCGGATCCTTGCCCACGACATAGCCGGCCAGTTCGTGCACGGCGGCCTCCACCGAACGCGCGCGGCCTTCGATGACCGGCTCTCCCCATCCGGTGATGCCCTCGTCGGTCTCGACCTTGAGGAACAGCCAGCGCGGCGCGGCGTGGTAGGTGGTGAGGCGGGTGATCTTCATCCTTGCAGTTCCTGGTAGGCCTGCACGAAGGCGCGTGCATGCGTCTGGGTTGTCTGGAGCGATTGGCCGGGCTTGTACAGTTCGCCACCGATGCCGGCGCCGGCAGCGCCCTGGGCGATAAAGCCGGCCAGGGTCTGCGGGCTGACGCCGCCCACCACGTAGACCGGGATGTGCGTGGGCAGCACCGAGCGCAGCGCGCGCACATGCGCGGCGCCATAGGTCGCGGCCGGGAACAGCTTGAGAATGGTTGCGCCGGCGTCGATGGCGTCGAACGCCTCGCTGGCGGTGGCGAAACCAGCCACCACGGTCAGGCCGCGCGACACCGCGTGACGGATCAGGCTGGGGCGCGTATTCGGGGTGACGATAAAGCGCGCGCCGATCTCGACCAGGGTGTCGACATCGTCATTGCGCAACACGGTGCCGGCACCGATCCAGGCGCGCTCGCCATAGGCCTGTTGCGCCAGCGCGATGCTCTGCTCCCAGCGCGGCGAGTTGAGCGGGATTTCGATCGCATCGAAGCCGGCGTCGATCAGTGCGCCGACATGGTCGAGCGTCTCTTCCGGCGTGATGCCGCGCAGGATGGCGACCAGGGGCAGGACGAACGGGCTGGCGGTGGTATCTGAAGTCATGCGGTTACTCGCGGTAGAGCGGAAAGCGGCGGTTGGCGACCGGGTGGCCGGCAACGTCGGGGGAGGCTGCGCGACTGCGGGTCGTGGCATGGCGGCCGATGCGCAACATGGGAGCAGAACGTGTGACGACGAAGGCGATGGATTCCGACCTTGAGGGAGCGCCGCCTGGACACGCGTGCGCCGTCCTACGGCCTGCAATCGGCGGGCATGATGCCGTCATCGTTCTCCACCTCCGCATATTGGGCTGCGTGTTGCCGCCCGCGGACGGGCAGGTCACGTCTGTTCTGACCGCGCCCGGGAGGTAGGGGCTCCTGCTGCGGCGTTCGATAGCCTCGCGCGGGGAGATATGTGCTGCAAATGAAATTTTCGGCATATTCTATTCCTCCGACGAATACACGGCCGCAACCGCACGCTATGGCAAATTCCGGTACTCCCTGGTTCAACGCAGCCCGGCTCAAGACGCGCCAGCTCCTGCTGCTGCTGCATTTGCACGAACAGCGCTCGGTGTTGCGCGCGGCTGAGGCCGCTAGCATGACGCAACCGGCCGCGTCCAAGCTGCTGGCGGAAATGGAAGACATGCTGGGGGTGAAATTATTCGAGCGGCATGCCCGTGGCGTTGAGCCCACCTGGTATGGCCATGTGCTGATCCGGCGCGCGCGCGCGGCCATGTCGGAGATTGGGCGGGCGCAGGAAGAAATCGCCGCGCTACGCGCCGGGCGCATGGGCCAGGCTTCGATCGGCACGGTGGTCAATCCGGGCACCAACCTGGTGCCGCAGGCCATCGCCGAGGTCAAGCGCGAGTTTCCGGACATCCTGGTGCGTGTGGAAATGGACTACAGCCGTCCGCTGGTGGCCAAGTTGCTGGACGGGCAGCTGGACATCGTGATCGGGCGCATCCTCGGCCCGGAAGGGGTGGGCGAACTGGAATTCGAACCGCTGGCCGACGAGCCGCATTCGGTGATCGCGCGTGCCGGGCACCCGCTGGCCAGCCGCGCCGGCCTGCAGCATGCCGATCTGGTACGGCATGGCTGGATCTTGCCGCCCGCCGACAGCGTGTTGCGCGCGCGCCTGGATTCGATGTTCATGGAGCACGGCGTGCAGACGCCGACCAATGCCATCGAAACCTCATCCCTGCCGGTCACCTCGACCCTGCTGCGCGGCACCGACATGCTGACCGCCCTGCCGGTGGAATCGGTGGCGCCGTTGATCCAGGCGAAATTGCTCACCGTGCTGCCGATCGAACTGGGCGTGCGGATGGAATCGTTCGGCATCATCCGACGACGCGACTACATCCTGCCGCCCGGTGCCGAGCGCATCTTGCAGGCGTTGCGCACCACGGCCCGACGTCTGTATCCCGCGCTACGCGTGCCGGACTCCCTTGCCTGACCAATGCGTCCCTCGCTATTCCGCAGCGGAATAGCAGCCTGTGAAATTTTCATTGGCTGGCGCTGCGTGGTGCGCCTATACGTGTGAGCCAGATCGCATGCTGAAGCGCACGTAACGTCGGGCACGCGATCGGCGGCCAAGCCGCCTGCTGGAGGGAATTGACGGGCGACATCGCCCGTTTTTTGCGTGATCACGCCGCGCGTCTGCGCGGCGACAACCCGTTTCAATCGTCTTGCGTCCTGGGAGGGATTCAGATGTACCAGTGTTCCAGCCATGCCTCGGCAGGTACGGGCGTGTTCGCCCGTCGTTTGCCTTCGTTGCGCCGTTCCGCCATGGCCATCAGCATCGGGCTCTTGCTCGCTGCGCCGGTCTATGCGCAGCAGGCGCAGTCGTCCCAGAATGCTTCCTCGAGCACCGCGAGCAAGGCCACCGACCTGGATGCGGTCGAAGTGCGCGGCGTGCGCGCCAGCCTGATCAAGTCGCAGTCGATCAAGCACGATGCCGAACAGATCGTCGATTCGGTCAGTGCCGAGGACATCGGTGCGTTGCCCGACCGCAGCGTCACCGAAACCCTGCAACGGGTGAGCGGCGTGACCATCGATCACTTCATGGCGCGTAACGATCCGGACCACTTCTCTGCCGAAGGCAGCGGCGTGATGATTCGCGGCATGACCCAGGTGCGCGGCGAGCTCAATGGCCGCGACAGCTTCAGCGCCGCTAGCGGCCGCGGTCTGAGCTTCGAGGATGTGCCGGCCGAACTGATGGCAGGCGTGGACGTCTACAAGAACCCGTCGGCCGAGATCATCGAAGGCGGTCTGGGCGGGACGGTCAACCTGCGCACGCGCATGCCGTTCGACCAGCCGGGCCGGGTGATCGGTGCGACCGCCGACGTGAACTACGGCGATTTCAGCAAGACCTACAAGCCATCGGGCTCGTTTCTCTTCAGCGATCGCTGGAACACCGGCCTCGGCGAGATGGGCTTGATGGTGGATGTGGCGCATTCGGAACTGGCCACGCGCAGCGATGGCATCCAGGTCGAGCCGTTCGTGCGTCGCACCGATGCGGCGCTGCTGGAAGGCACCAGCTTCGACAAGGTCTACGTGCCTGGCGGCGTCAACTGGCGGCAGCTCGATTTCGAGCGCAAGCGCAATGGCGTGGCCGGCGCGTTCCAGTGGCGGCCTAGCGACGACACCGAGATCTACGTGCAGTACATGCGCTCCAGTTACGACATGAACTGGCAGGAGCGCGCGGCGTTCTTCAACGACGACACCAACGCGATTGGCCCGGCCCCCGGAACGCAATTTACCTACGATGCCGACGGCCGTTTCGTCAGTGGCTCGCCGGCATCCAGTTCCTGGCGCGGCAACGTCACCGGCAACGATGGCGTGCGCTTCTACACCAACAACCGCTACGCGCAGCAGAGCACGACCACCTCGGATTTGTCCGGCGGCTTTACCCACAAGCTCACCGGCAACCTCACCGTGCGCGGCGACATGCAGCTGGTGCGCTCGGAAAGCGATTCGCTGGACTTCACCCTGTTCGATTCGATCTACCTGCCGGGCCTGACCTTCGATCTGAGCGGCAAATATCCATCGGTCGGGATTGCCGACAGCACCTACACCAGCAACCCCTCCAATTATTTCTGGAGTGCGGCCATGGACCATCTGGCGAAGAATCGCGGCCGCGAACTGGCCACGCGCTTCGACCTGGAATACGCATTCGACGACAGTGCCTGGCTGCGCACCTTCCGTGCCGGCATCCGCGCCACCGACCGCACCCAGATCAACAAAAACTCCGGCTACAACTGGGGTGTGATCAGCGATAACTGGGCGCAGATTCCCGACACCGCCAATGGGACCGGACTGGCCGATCTGGCCACCTACATGACCGGCACCTCGCAGCTGTATTCGTATTCCAATCTGTTCCGCGGCAAGATCGATGTGCCCAACAGTCTCTATTTTCCGAGCAACGCCGCAGTCAAGGACTACGCTGGTACCTCGAAGATGATCGAGCAGATCGTGGCGCTGCGCGGGTCGGGCTGGGCGCCGGACAAGTACCAGCTGCAGGACATCAACCGCCAGTTCGAACGCACCCAGGCCGCCTACGCGGTGATGTACTTCGGCAACGACGAAGCGCTGGGCGTGCCGGTGGACGGCAATATCGGCGTGCGCATCGTGCAGACCAAGACCGAGGCAAATGGCTACGGCCAGTTCCCCGACCTGTCGGGAAGCGCGGGTTCGGAAGAGCTGCGCGAGCAGTACACCGGGCAGTACTTCGCCAACAACGCCAAGGGCAGCTACACCAACGTGCTGCCGAGCTTCAACATGCGCTTCAAGTTCTCCGACGCGCTGCAGTGGCGTATCGCCGCATCCAAAGCGATGGCGCGCCCGGACTACACGCAGTTGCAGCCGTACCTGCTGCTTGCGGCAAACACCGAGTCCAACGGCACCGTTTCCAGGTGGACCGGTACTGCCGGCAATCCGAATCTGCAGCCGATGAAGGCCAATCAGTACGACACCGCGCTGGAGTGGTACTTCGACACCAGCGACATGATGTACCTGACGTTGTTCTACAAGAGCGTCAAGGATTACTTCTCCAACCAGACCGTCACCGAAAATTACGGTGGGCAGGACTGGCTGGTGACGCGTCCGTACAACATGGACAAGGGGCGCATCCGCGGCTTCGAATACGGCTACACGCAGTTCTTCGATTCTTGGCCGGGTTGGCTGAGCGGGTTCGGCGTCAATGCGAACTTCACCTTCGTCGACAGCAGCGGCGGCGCGAACACCGCCACCGACCCATACACCCAGACCACCGTCACCGGTGTGAGCCTGCCGCTGGAAGGCTTGTCGCGACGCAGTTACAACCTGGCCGGCATCTACGAAAAAGGGCCGCTTTCGTTGCGCCTGGCCTACAACTGGCGTTCGCGCTATCTGCTCACCGCCAGCGACGTGTCGACCAAGTTGCCGACCTGGTCGGACGATTACGGCCAGCTCGACGCCTCGGCGTTCTATCGCTTCAACCCGCATGTGCAGCTCGGCGTGCAGGCCAACAATCTGACCAACACGGTGACCAAGGTGTTGATGGGGCCGACGTCCTACACGGGGGGCGAGGTCGATAACCATCTGTATACGCGCAGCTGGTTCGTCAACGACCGGCGCTACTCGCTGGTGCTGCGCATGAACTGGTAAGTGCGGGCGATCACGCAGGCGACGTGCGCGGGCTCTCAGAGTTGAGCCCGCCACGTTCAATCTTGCGCCGTCACCCTGCGATGCCAGAGTTGCCGGGTTTTCTGGGGTTGTTATAGTTTTAGCGAATACCTTTCCAGGAATATTTCATTGGTCTGGCATGACGGCCGCGCCCTATGCTCCGGCCGCAGCTACCAGGTAAGCCCGCTCGGGTTTACACCGCATCTACGCAGCCACGGTCTTGCCGTCGGCAGATGCCAAGCCAGCACCAACGACGGGTCGGGCGCTCGCGCACCGGCCCGCTAAAAACTAGAAGTACATGCGTCCTGGGAGGGAGCACCATGTCAGTGCAACATCGCCACATTCCGGCAGGCCGGACTGTGGGTCAGCGTTCGATCCGTGATTTCCGCCGCTCCGTGATGGCCATCAGCGTGGCCACGCTGCTGAGCGCGCAGGCCTATGCGCAGGATGCGACCACCACCGCTACGCCGGCCTCGGCTGCGACCACGCAACAGCTGGACACCGTGCAGGTCACCGGTACCCGCAGCAGCGTGACCAAGGCGCAGTTGGTCAAGCAGAACGCAGAGCAGATCGTCGATTCCATCGTTGCCGAAGACATCGGCAAGCTGCCCGACAACAATGTGGCCGAAGCGCTGCAACGCATCTCCGGTATCCAGATTTCGCGCAACTATGGCGAAGGCAGCGCGATCGCCATCCGCGGCCTGACCCAGGTACGCACCGAACTCAACGGTCGCGACATCTTTACCGCCAACGACGGCCGGGGCCTGAGCTTCGAAGACGTGTCTGCCGAATTGCTCGGTGGCGTCAACGTCTACAAGAATCCGTCTGCCGACATGATCGAAGGTGGCCTGGGCGGCACCGTGGACCTGCGCACGCGCCTGCCGTTCGACTACGACGGCCGCAAGATCGCCGGCAGCGTGCAATACAACTATTACGACCTCGCCGACGACGGCAAGCCGGCGTTCTCGGGCCTGTTCAGCGATCGCTGGCAGACCGGCATCGGCGAGATCGGCATCCTGGTGAACTACTCGCAGCAGAAGAGCCCGTTCCGCCAGGACACCATTTCGATCGAGCCGTGGTACACCCAGACCGATCTGCCGGGCTACGAAGGGCAGGGCGTGTCGGTGCCGCACGGCGCCGGCATCAACACCACCGTCGGCGAGCGCGAGCGCAAGACCGGCGCCTTTGCGATGCAGTGGCGTCCGAACGATGCAGTGGAGGTCTATACGCAGGTGCTGCGTTCGGACTACGACTTCAGCTGGCACGATTATTCGTTCTTCGCGCTGACCGGCGCCAACCCGATGCAGGGCTTGCCTGGCATCCAGGTCAATAACCGCAACGAGTTCGTCAACGGCTCGTTCCAGAATGTGCCGACCGAATCCAATACCAGCCTGACCGAGCGCCACTCGGTGACCACCGATTACTCGCTGGGTGCCAAGTGGACGGTCAACGAAAAGCTGACCCTGAGCACCGACTTCCAGTATGTCGATGCCACCACCACCGGCACGCGCTACATCCTGTCCACCGGTCAGGTCACCAGCCCGCAGTTCAACGTCGATTTCCGGGGCGATCTGCCGCGCTTGTCGGTGACCGATGCCAGCGGTGCGGAAGGCTACCTGGCCGACGTCAACAACTACAACGGCTGGCGCTATCACCTGGACAACAAGGACGACAACAAGGGCACCGAATTTGCCTGGCGTTCGGATATGGATCTGGCCTTCGACAGCGACTTCGTGCGCAGCTTCAAGGCCGGTGTGCGTTACACCGACCGTGATGCCGAGACCAAGGGCAACATCTATCGCTTCATGTGCATCAACAACTGCGACGGCGCACCGTTTTCGCAGTACCCCGGCATCGGTGTGATGACCAATCCGATCACCGACTTCTTCCGCGGCCAGAGTCATGCCTTCGGGCCGACCCTGACGGCATCCGATGCGGCAGTGGCGAACTATCAGCAGACCCTGGCTGCCTTCGGTGCCAGCCCGCTGGAATTTGCCCCCAACAACATCAACACGCAGAACGAGAAGACCTACGCGGCGTATGGCGTGCTGCGCTTTGGCGTGGATGGCGACATTCCGTTCGATGGCAACATCGGCGTGCGCGTGGTGCGTACCGAAGTGGGCTCGCAGGGCGTGCGCACCGGTACCGATGCCGAAGGTGGTGGCCTGATTCCGGTGGATGCGCAGCAGACCTACACCGACGTGCTGCCCAGCTTGAACCTGCGTTGGATGCTGAGCGATCAGCTGCAATGGCGGTTTGCCGCCTCGCGCGGTATTTCGCGTCCGACCTTCGACAAGCTCAACCCGAACCTGAGCCTGAGCACCGGTACCTCGAACGGCGCTTCCACTTTCACCGGCACGGCGGGTAACCCGAGTCTGGAAGCGGTCAAGGCCGACCAGTTCGACACCGCGCTGGAGTGGTACTTCGGCCAGGGCTCGATGATGTACGGCACCCTGTTCTACAAGAAGGTGGAAGGCTTCATCGCCAACGCCGTCTTCAACGAGGTGTACGACGGCCAGGTGTGGCAGATCACCCGTCCGGTCAATGGCGATTCGGGCAAGATCCGCGGCGCCGAACTGGGTTACACGCAGTTCTTCGACTTCCTGCCGGGCTGGTTGAGCGGCTTCGGCCTGCAGACCAACTACACCTACGTCGACAGCGAGGCGCCGAGCCCCACCGCCACCGACACCAACGGCCAGTCGCTGACGGTGCCGCTGGAGGGCCTGTCCAAGAACAGCTACAACGCGATCCTCAGCTACGAAACGGCGCGCTTCCAGGGCCGTGTGGCCTACAACTGGCGCAGCGACTGGCTGGTGACCACGGCGGGCAACGGCACCGGCAACCTGCCGGTCTACAACAAGGGCTTCGGCCAGCTGGATGCCTCGCTGCGTTTCAACATCAATGATGTGTGGTCGATTTCGCTCGATGGCGTGAATCTGCTCGATACCCGTCGCGAAAGCTATCTGGGCACCGAGTCGCGCTACCGCGATTTCGTGATCAACGATCGTCGGTATGGCCTGACGTTGCGGGCCAGCCTGTAGAACGCGCCGTAGGAAGTGCGTCGCCGGTCCGGCGAGCTGTGCAGGCAGCTCGTTGGGCCGGTGTTTTTCCTATCGATGGCCAGGCCATCGATCGCGAGGGGAGCCGGAGGAATGATCGCCGTGATCGATCCGCCTACTAAGCGCCGTTTTTCCGCAGCGCATGCGTGGCTGACTGCTGTCTGCCTGACGCTGGTGGTGCTCTTCATGCCGTCCGAGGGATCTGCGGACGAGCCCGGCACGCCGGCACCGTATCAGTGGCACAGCGTGGCCATCGGGGGGGGCGGTTTTGTCACCGGCGTGCTGTTTCATCCGGCCGAACGCGATCTTGCCTATGCACGCACCGATGTCGGTGGTGCCTATCGCTGGGACGCGCAGGCGCAGCAGTGGGTCGCGCTGACCGATTGGTTGGGGGCCGACGACTGGAATCTGATGGGAATCGACGCCTTTGCGGTCGATCCTGCCGACCCGAACGCGCTGTACCTGGCTGCTGGCACCTACATGCACGAACGCGCCGGCAATGCGGCCGTGTTGCGTTCGTTCGATCGCGGGAAGCATTTCGAACGCGCCGATCTGCCGTTCAAGCTCGGTGGCAATCAATTGGGCCGCGCCAATGGCGAGCGGCTGGCGGTGGACCCGCACGACGGCCGTGTGCTGTTGCTTGGCTCGCGTGATGCAGGCCTGTGGCGCAGCGACGATCGCGGCGCGCACTGGACGCGGGTGGAAACCTTTCCAGCCGATGCACTGGCAGGGGCCACGGCACGCAACCATGTCGGAAACGAACAGGCCGTGGGCATCGCCTTCGTCGTCTTCGACGCCGCCAGCGGCCGTGCTGGCAATCCGACACCACGCATCTATGTGGGCGTTTCCACTGCGCAAACCAGCCTGTACGTCTCCGAAGATGCGGGGCGCACCTGGGCGGCCGTGGCCGGGCAACCCAAGGGGCTGCGCCCCAACCACATGGCCGGTAACAACGCTGGGCAGTGGTACCTGAGCTATGGCGATCACCCTGGCCCGGATCTGATGGCCGGTGGCGCGCTGTGGAATTACGACGCGATGCAGGGCCGCTGGCGCGAGATCAGCCCGATCCCGCAACCGGCGAGCGGCGATGGCTTCGGCTGGGGGGCGGTGGCAGTGGATCCGCAACATCCGCAGGTGCTGCTGACCAGCACCTTCCGCCGCCGCGCGCCGCGCGATGAGGTGTTCCGCAGCGATGACGGCGGGCGCAGCTGGGTTCCGCTGTTGGCGGGTGCGCAGTTCGATCACAGCGCCGCGCCGTGGACCGCGCACGCAACGCCGCACTGGATAGGCGCGCTGGCGATCGATCCGTTCGACGGCAACCACGCCCTGTTCGTCACCGGCTACGGCATCTGGGCCTCGCGCAACCTGCAGACGTTTTCAACGCAGCCGCCGCTGCAGTGGTGGTTCCAGGACCGTGGGCTGGAAGAAACCGTGCCGCTGGATCTGCTCAGCCCGATGGCCGGTGCGCACCTGCTCAGCGCGCTGGGCGATATCGATGGCTTCCGGCATGACGCGTTGGACACCGCACAGTTGCAGTATCTGGGCCCGCGCCTGACCAATGGCGAAAGCATCGACGCCGCCGGCCAGGCACCGCAGTGGGTGGTGCGCAGCGGCACCGTGCGCGATCGCCGCAACAACGAGATCCGCGCGCTGTATTCGCAGGACGGTGGCACGCACTGGGCTGCATTCGCCAGCGAACCGCCGCGCGGGCAGGGGGCAGGCACCATTGCCATTGCCGCCGATGCATCGCAAGTGGTGTGGGTGCCGGACCAAGGCGGGGTGTGGCGCACTGGCGATTTCGGCAAGCACTGGCAGCGCGTGCAGGGCTTGCCCGATACCGCGGTGGTGGTGGCCGACCGCGTCGATGCGCAGCGCTGGTATGCGGCCGATCGGGTGAGTGGGCGCCTGTACGAAAGCAGCGATGGTGCGGCCAGCTTTCGCGATACCGGGCAGCGGGTCGGCACCCCGGCGCGCGATGAACGTGCGCGCCCGCAACTGCGGCCCGACCCATGGCGTGCGGGTGTGGTGTATCTGGCCAGCCCGACGCTGGGCGTGATGCGTTGGCAGAACGGCCAGTTGCGCACGCTTTCCAAACCCGATGAAGCGCGCTCGTTGGGCATCGGCAAGGCGCTGCGTGCCGGCGCGCCCGCGGCCCTGTACTTGGCCGGGCGCGTGGCCGGCGTGGATGGCATCTTCCGCTCCGACGACGAAGGCGCCCATTGGCGACGCATCAACGACGATGCCCATCGCTTCGGCAAACCGTATAGCGTGACCGGCGACCCGCGGATTGCCGGGCGCGTGTACTTTGCCACCGGTGGCCGTGGCATCTTCTATGGCGATCCACGATGAGCGCCGCGTCGCTGCGCGCGTCATCGCGCTGTCTTACCGTGTACGGCGCTGCGCGCCGCCTGGCTGCGCCGACTTTGGAGATCACTGCATGACCGCTTCTTTCGTTCGTCGTGGCTGCCTGCTGGGCCTGGTGCTGGTCAGTCCGGCTGCCTGGGCGGTGCCAACGCTGCCGCTGCTGTTCGCCGATGGCGCCGTGCTGCAGCGCGATCAGCCGATGCCGGTGTGGGGCTGGTCTTCGCCCAACGCCGCGATCACGGTCAGCTTCGACGGCAAGCGCGCCACCGCCAAGGCCGACGCAACAGGGCAATGGAAGGTCAGGCTGCCTGCGCACGCTGCCGGTGGCCCCTACGTGCTGCGTGTGCAGGGCGACGGGGGCGAGCTGCAGGTGCGCGAGGTGCTGGTCGGCGATGTGTGGCTGGCCAGCGGGCAATCGAACATGGAATGGCCGTTGGCCCAGGCCAGCGACGGCCCGCAAGCGGTGGCCGCTGCCAACGATGCGCAGCTACGGCACTTCAAGGTGCCCAAATCGTGGTCGGTGCAGCCGCAGGTGCGCCTGACCGGTGGCGAGTGGAAGGCCGCAACGCCTGCCAACGCCGGTGAATTCACTGCGGTTGGCTATTTCTTCGCCAAGGAGCTGCGCGCCAGCACCGGCGTGCCGATCGGCATCGTCAACAGTACCTGGGGCGGCAGCGCGATCGAAGCGTGGATGGACGCTACGTCATTGGGCCTGAGTGCCGATCAGAACCAGGGCGCGATCGAGGCGATCAAGCAACGCGACGCCGCAGCGCAGGCCGCCACCGGCAAGCGCATCGCGCGTTGGCCCAAGGTGGAAGGCGAGATGCCGCAATGGCGCGAAGCGGCGTTCGACGACAGCGACTGGGACAGCATCCCGGTCACCAAGCAATGGGAATCCAGTGGCTACGACGGCATGGACGGCATCGCCTGGTATCGCACCACCATGACGCTCAGCGCTGCCGAGGCCAAGGCCGGCATCACCTTGGGCGTGGGCCAGATCGACGATTCGGATACCACCTACGTCAACGGCCAGCAGGTCGGCAGCACCGAAAAGCAATGGAACCTGCCACGCGTATATCAGGTGCCGGCTGCAGCGCTCAAGGCCGGCGTCAACCACATTGCGGTCCGCGTGGAAGACCTCAGCGGCGGTGGCGGCATGCATGGCCCGGATGAACAACGCTTCGTGCAGACCAGTGCCGGTGCCAAGCGTGCGCTGGGCGGCTGGAAATTCCGCCCGGCCGCGGTGCGGGTGTCGTTGACCGACAACAAGAATCAGCTGCCCACGCTGCTGTACAACCAGATGATCCATCCGCTGCAGCCGTTCCCGGTCAAGGGCGTGATCTGGTACCAGGGCGAAACCAATGCCACCGACACCGGCGCGGTGAAATACCGCGAGCAGTTCGCAGCGATGATCCGGCAATGGCGTGCCGAGCGCGGCGACAAAACGCTGCCGTTCCTGTGGGTGCAGCTGGCCAACTTCAAGGCCGGTGGCGACACGGGTGAGCTGAGCCCGTGGGCACTGTTGCGCGAGTCGCAGTCCAAGACGCTGGCGCTGCCGGCAACCGGGCAGGCGGTGATCATCGACATCGGCAACCCCACCGACATCCATCCCACCAACAAGCGCGATGTCGGTCATCGCCTTGCGCTTGCTGCACGCCATGTGGCGTACGGCCAAACGCTGGTGTACAGCGCGCCGGTATTCAAGCGCGCGCGCTTTGACGGCGGCAAGGCGGTGCTGAGCTTCGACTTGCAGGGCAGTGCGCTGCAGGTGCGTGGCGGCGGTGCCGTGCAGGGATTTCGTATTGCCGGCGCCGATCACCGCTTTCACCCGGCCAGCGCGCAGATCGAGGGCGACCGCGTGATCGTGCGCAGCGATGCCGTCGCCGCACCGGTCGCGGTGCGCTACGGCTGGAGCGAAAACCCGGACGACGCCAACCTGATCAATCGCGACGCCCTTCCTGTTTCCCCCTTCCGCACCGATACCTGGTGACACGGAGTCTTATGTCCATGCATTCCCCCGTTGCACGTGCCATGTCCCATTCCAGCGCACGGCGTTGCCTGCGCCCGCTGCTGCTGTCCGCGCTGACGCTGGCCCTGGCTGGCTGCCAATCTGGCGACAAGGGCGATGCCGGCAAACCTGCTGCAACCAACGCTGCTGCTGCAAGCACCGCTGCGGCAACGCCGGACAACGCGCAGGCGCCGGCTGCACAGACGCCCATGCCGCAGTTCGTCAGCAAGGACGGCAAGCATGCGTTGATGGTCGACGGTGCGCCGTTCCTGATCCTGGGCGCGCAGGTCAACAACTCCAGCAACTACCCCGGCATCATGGACAAGGTGTGGCCGGCCATGCAGGTGCTCGGCCCCAACACCGTGCAGGTGCCGATCGCCTGGGAACAGGTGGAGCCGGAAGAAGGCAGGTTCGATTTCTCCTTCGTCGATACGCTGCTGGGCCAGGCGCGCGAGCACAAGGTACGCCTGGTGCTGTTGTGGTTCGCAACCTGGAAGAACAACGGCCCGCAGTACGCGCCGCATTGGGTCAAGACCGATAACCAGCGCTTCCCGCGCGTGGTCACCCGCGAAGGCAAGTCGATCGGTTCGTTGTCGCCGCATGCGCAGGCCACGCTGGATGCCGACCGCAAGGCGTTCGTCGCCTTCATGCAGCACCTGAAGAAGGTGGACCCGCAGCACACCGTGATCATGATCCAGCCGGAGAACGAGGCGGGCACCTACGGCAGCGTGCGCGACTTCTCGCCGATGGCGCAGAAGCTGTTCGACGGCGCAGTGCCGGACGAGTTGATCAAGCGCATGAACAAGCAGCCGGGCACCTGGGCGCAGGTGTTCGGTGCCGATGCCGACGAAATCTTCCACGCATGGTCGATCGGCCGTTACATCGACCAGGTAGCCGAAGCGGGCAAGGCCGAGTATCCGTTGCCGATGTACGTCAATGCCGCGCTGCGCGGCCCGTTCAATCCAGGCCAGCCCGGCCAGTACGCCAGCGGTGGCCCCACCGACAACGTGCTGGATGTCTGGAAGGCGGCCGGCGCGCATATCGACCTGCTGGCGCCGGACATCTACATGCCCGAATACCGCATGTACACCACGGTGCTGGAACGTTACGCACGCCCGGACAATGCGTTGTTCGTGGCCGAAACCGGCAACCGCCCGGAATACGCGCGCTATCTGTACCCCACGCTGGGCCATGACGGCATCGGCTGGTCGGCCTTCGGCATCGACTACACCCGCTATTCCAACTATCCGCTCGGTGCCAAGCACGTCAACGAAGAGACGCTGGCGCCGTTCGCGCTCGGGTTTCAGGCGGTCAGCATGGGCATGCGACCGTTCGCCAAGGCCGCTTCCGAAGGCAAGCTGCATGGCACTGCCGAAGAACCCGGCCAGGCCGTGCAGGAGCTCAAGCTCAACGACCGTTGGAGCGCCACCATCACCTATGGCGTGCCGCAATTCTGGTTCAAGGGTGACCCGCCGGGTAACCCCGAACCGATCGGCGCCGCGTTGATCGCCGAGCTGAGCCCGGACGAATTCCTGGTCACCGGTTACCACGCGCGCGTGACCCTGCATCCGGCCAGCGACGCCACCGCCAACATGATCTACGACCGTGTCGAGGAAGGTGTGTACGAAGGCAACGATTGGAAATTCCAGCGCAACTGGAATGGCGACCAGACCGATTACGGCGTCAACTTTTCCAGCGTGCCGCAGCTGCTCAAGATCAAGCTGGCAACCTACAAATAAGCGCGCCTGCCACAACGCCGCGATGCCGCGACGGCATCGCCTCGCCTTACCCATGCGCTGCCGCCCCCGCGGCACCGTTTCGTCATTCAAAGGGAGTGATCATGCAAACCACCATCCGTTCCGCCGGCGCCGTGCCTGCCAACCGACGTACGCCACTGGCCCAGTGCCTGGCCTTGTCGCTGGCCCTGTTGGCCAACGCCGCGCATGCGCAGGAAGTACGCAAGGCCGCCGATGGCGTCACCGTGGTGCCGAGCGCCAAGGGCGCCGCGCCGGTGCGCCTGCAAGTGGTCGACAGCGGCATCATCCGCGTCAGCGCAGATCCGGACGGCGACTTCGCGCGCAGCCCCAGCCTGATGCGCGTGCCGGTGCAGGGCGACACCGCGTTCCAGATGGCCGAGCAGGGCGACAGCGTGCAGCTGAAGACCGGCAAGGTCACTGCCAGCATCTCCACCGTCGATGGCCATGTCAGCTTTGCCGATGCCAACGGCAAGCCGGTGCTGTCGGAAGTGGCCGGCGGGCGCAGCTTTGCGCCGTTGAAGGCCGAGGGCAAGCAGTACCTGAGCGTGCGCCAGCGCTTCCAGTCGCCCGCTGACGAAGCGCTGTACGGCTTCGGCCAGCATCAGCAGGGCTGGATGAACCAGAAGGGGCGCAACGTCGAGTTGCAGCAGAACAACATCGACATGGCGGTGCCGTACCTGGTGTCCAGCCGCAACTACGGCCTGCTGTGGGACAACAACTCGATCACCCGCCTGGGCGACCCGCGCGGCCTGCAGCCGCTGCCGAAGACGCTGAAGTTGTACGACGCCAAGGGCAAGGCCGGCGCGCTGACCGCGCGCTATGCGATCAACGGCAAGCAAATCCTCGAACGTCGCGAGAGCGAGGTGAACTACCAATACCTCAGCGATCTGCCCAAGTACCCGAAGAAGGCGATCACCAAGGACAAGAACAGCCGCATGCAAGTGACCTGGGAGGGCGAGATCGAAGCGCTCACCGGTGGCGAACACACCTTCTCGCTGTATTCGAGCGAATACGCCAAGTTATATGTGGACGGCAAGCTGGTGATCGATCGCTGGCGCCAGAACTGGAACCCGTGGAACCACGAATTCAAGCTCGATCTCGAGCCGGGCCAGCGCCACACCGTCAAGATCGAATGGGACCTGATCGACCCCAGCTACATCGCGCTGCTGCATCGCGACCCGCTGCCGGCCGCCGAAGCGAAGGATCTGTCGTTGTGGTCCGAAGCCGGCCAGATGATCGACTACTACTTCGTCTCCGCCGATTCGTACGACCAGGCAGTGGCCGGCTACCGCGAACTCACCGGCAAGTCGACGATGCTGCCCAAATGGGCCTACGGCTTCTGGCAGAGCCGTGAGCGCTACAAGAGCCAGGACGAGCTGGTGGGCGCGGTGGCCGAATACCGCAAGCGCAAACTGTCGTTGGACAACATCGTGCTCGACTGGTCGTACTGGCCGGAAGACGCCTGGGGCTCGCACGATTTCGACAAGCAGCACTTCCCGGACCCGGACGGCATGGTCAAGGCCGTGCACGACATGCATGCGCAGATCATGATTTCGATCTGGCCCAAGTTCTATCCCACCACCGCCAACTACAAGGAGCTGGACGCCGCCGGTTTCATGTTCAGGCGCAACGTGGAAGTGGGCGAACTGGACTGGATCGGCAAGGGCTACAAGAACTCGTTCTACGACCCGTATTCGGAAAAGGCGCAGGCGATCTATTGGCGCCAGATCAACGAAAAGCTCAACAGCAAGGGCTTCGATGCCTGGTGGATGGACGCCGACGAGCCGGACGTGCATTCCAACCTGGACATCGCCGAGCGCAAGGCCCGCACCACGCCCAACGCGCTGGGCTCGTCCACCGAATACTTCAACTCCTACCCGTTGCCACACACGCATGGCGTGTACGTGGGCGACCGTGCGGCCGACGACAAGCGCGTGTTCATCCTCTCGCGCAAGGGCTATGCCGGCACCCAGCGCAATGCGGTGGCAGTGTGGAGCGGCGACATCGTGTCGCGCTGGGACGACATGCGCGACCAGATCTCCGGTGGCGTGAACATGGCCCTGTCGGGCCTGCCCAACTGGACCTTCGACATCGGCGGCTTTGCGGTGGAGAAGCGTTATGAAGACCAGGATCCGGCCCACCTGCCGGAATGGCGCGAGCTCAACACGCGCTGGTTCCAGTTCGGTGCGTTCGTGCCGATCTTCCGGTCGCACGGCCAGTTCCCGTACCGCGAAATCTGGAACATCGCACCGGAAGGTACGCCGTTCTACGAGAGCATGGCCTACTACAACCGTTTGCGTTATGCGTTGCTGCCGTACATCTACAGCCTGGCCGGCGACACCTACCAGCGCGATGGCGTGATCATGCGCGGCATGATGATGGACTTCCCGAGCGACCCCAAGGTGCGCGACATCAACGACCAGTACCTGTTCGGGCCGGCGTTCCTGGTCGCACCGGTAACCCGCTTCGGCGCCACCTCGCGGCAGGTGTATCTGCCGGCCGGCAGCAGCTGGCTGGATTTCGCTACCGGCAAGCGTTACGAGGGTGGCCAGAGCATCGAAGCTGCCGCACCGATCGAGCGCATGCCGTTGTTCGTGCGTGCCGGTTCCATCGTGCCCACCGGCCCGGTGCAGGAATACGTCGACCAGGTGCCGGATGCACCGCTCACCGTGGTGGTCTACACCGGCGCCGATGGCCAGTTCTCGCTGTATGAAGACGATGGCAAAGGCTACGGTTACGAGAAGGGCGAGTTCAGCCGCATCCCGCTGGTCTGGAATCAGGCCAAGGGCGAGTTGAGCATCGGCAAGCGCGAAGGCAGCTGGACCGGCATGCAGGCCAAACGCACCATCAACGTGCGCTTCGTCGACGGCCCGCGCGAGGATGCCGGCGCGCTCGCGCCCAAGACCGACGCCAGCATTCAGTACGACGGCAAGCCGGTCAGCGTGTTGCAGCGCAAGATTGCGTCGGGCAAAGCGCGTCGTCGATGATCGCAGGCTGTCTTCAGTCGATGAGCACCCAGATGCCGGAACGCCGCAAGGCAGGCGCGCGCGGTTCCGGTCAGTCAGCACGGCGGTTGCCGTGCTGAGCCGTCGTGAGCTGTGCAAGGCAACCGGGGCCGCCATTGCGGTCCTTGGCGCCGTGCCGGCGGCTGCACAGGCCGCGCAGGCTTCGAAAAAAACCGCGCTCCCGCCCGTCGCGGCAGCGCAGGCCCTGCAGCTGTGGTATCGCGAGCCGGCCAATCAATGGGTGGAAGCCTTGCCGGTCGGCAACGGGCGATTGGGCGCGATGGTGTGGGGCGGTATCGCCCACGAGCGCCTGCAGCTCAATGAAGACACGCTGTATGCAGGCGGGCCCTACGATTCCACCAGCCCTGACGCACTGGCCGCGTTGCCGCAGGTGCGTGCGCTGATCTTCGCCGGGCGCTACGCAGAGGCCGAACAACTGGCCGATGCCAAACTGCTCTCGCGCCCGCTCAAGCAGATGCCGTACCAACCGTTGGGCGATCTGCTGCTGGATTTCGATCGCGCCGACGGCATCAGCGACTATCGCCGTCAGCTCGATCTGGACACGGCGGTGGCCACCACCACGTTCCGCTCCGGCGGCGCGGTGCATCGGCGCGAGGTGTTCGTCTCTGCGCAGGCGCAATGCATCGTGGTGCGGCTGTCGTGCGACCGCCCCGGCGGTATTTCGGTGCGTGTGGGCATCGATAGCCCGCAAACCGGCGAGGTCACCGCCGAGCAGGGCGGTTTGCTGTTCAGTGGTCGCAACGGCAGCTTTGCCGGCATCGAGGGCAAGCTGCGATTTGCATTGCGGGTGCTGCCGCAGGTGCGCGGCGGCAAACTCAGCCAAGTGCGCGACCGTCTACGCATCGACGCGGCCGACGAAGTGGTGTTGCTACTCAGCGCCGCGACCAGTTACCAACGTTTCGATGCGGTCGATGGCGATCCGCTCGCATCGACCGCCGCATGCCTGCGCAAGGCTGCCAAGCTGGATTTTCCCGCGTTGTTGCGCGCGCACCTGGCCGATCATCAACGCCTGTTCCGGCGCGTGGCGATCGACCTCGGCAGCAGCGCGGCCACGCAGCTGCCTACCGACGAACGCGTGCAGCGGTTCGCCGAAGGCAATGATCCGGCACTGGCTGCGCTGTATCACCAATACGGACGTTACCTGCTGATCTGCAGCTCGCGGCCCGGCACCCAGCCAGCCAACCTGCAGGGCATCTGGAACGACCTGATGCAGCCGCCGTGGGAAAGCAAGTACACCATCAACATCAACACCGAGATGAACTACTGGCCCAGCGAGGCCAACGCATTGCACGAATGCGTTGAGCCGCTGGAAGCCATGCTGTTCGATCTGGCCCAGACCGGCGCGCGCACCGCCAGGGCGATCTACGACGCGCCGGGTTGGGTGGTCCACAACAATACCGATCTGTGGCGCCAGGCCGGCCCGATCGACGGCGCGCAATGGAGCCTGTGGCCGCTGGGCGGCGTATGGCTGCTGCAGCAACTGTGGGACCGCTGGGATTACGGCCGCGACCGCGCGTACCTGAGCAAGGTCTACCCGTTATTCAAGGGCGCCGCCGAATTCTTCGTTGCCACGTTGATGCGCGATCCGCAGACCGGTGCGATGGTGACCAATCCGTCGATGTCGCCGGAAAACCAGCATCCCTTCGGTGCGGCCGTGTGCGCCGGTCCCAGCATGGACGCGCAGCTGCTGCGCGATTTGTTCGCGCAATGCATCGCCATGAGCAAGTTGCTCGGCATCGATGCGGAATTGGCCCAGCAATTGGCCGCCTTGCGCGAGCAGTTGCCGCCCAACCGCATCGGCAAGGCAGGGCAGTTGCAGGAATGGCAGCAGGACTGGGACATGCAGGCGCCGGAGATCCACCACCGCCACGTCTCGCATCTGTACGCCCTGCATCCTTCCAGTCAGATCAATCTGCGCGATACCCCGGACCTGGCTGCGGCCGCACGCCGCTCGCTGGAAATTCGCGGCGACAACGCCACCGGCTGGGGTATCGGCTGGCGGCTGAACCTGTGGGCGCGGCTGGCCGACGGTGAGCATGCCTACCGCATCCTGCAACTGCTGATCTCGCCCGAACGCACCTATCCGAACCTGTTCGACGCGCATCCGCCGTTCCAGATCGATGGCAACTTCGGCGGCACCGCCGGCATCACCGAGATGCTGCTGCAAAGCTGGGGCGGGAGCGTGTTCCTGCTGCCGGCCTTGCCCAAGGCCTGGCCGCGCGGCAGCGTGCGCGGTCTGCGCGTGCGTGGCGGCGCCAGCGTGGATCTGGAATGGGAGGGCGGCCGCTTGCAGCAGGCACGCTTGCACAGCGATCGTGGCGGGCGCTATCAACTGTCCTACGCAGGGCAGACCCTGGACCTGGAACTGGGCGCAGGCCGCACCCAGCAGGTGGGACTCAACAACAACCGATTGGTGACGCAATGAGCTTGTATGTAGGACTGGATGTGGGCACGCAGAGCGTCAAGCTGGTGGCCTACGATCCGCAGGATCGCGCCGTGGTCGCCATCATCGCCGCGCCCATGGAGCTGATCAGCCGCGACGACGGCACCCGCGAACAACAGGCGCAGTGGTGGATCGACGGCATCGTGCATTGCTTTGCGCAGCTCGATGGCGAACAGCGTGCACGCGTGCGCGGCATTTCCGTCTCCGGCCAGCAGCATGGCTTCGTGCCGGTGGCCGCCGACGGCAGCGTCACCGCGCCGGTCAAGCTTTGGTGCGATACCAGCACTGCGCTGGAATGCGATGAAATCATGGACGCCGTCGGCGGCGCCGCAGGCAGCGTGGCCGCAGCAGGCAACCCCATCATGGCCGGCTATACCGCCTCCAAATTGCCGTGGACGCGCAAGCATCGCCCCGAGGCGTATGCCGCGATGACCACGGTGATGCTGCCGCACGACTACATCAACTTCTGGCTCACCGGCGAGCGCTTTGCCGAAGTGGGCGATGCCTCCGGTACCGGCTGGCTGGACGTGCGTACGCGGCAGTGGTCCGAGCGCATGCTGAGCGCAGTGGATGCCCAACGCGACCTGCGCGATGCGTTGCCGCCGCTGGTGGACACGGGCGCGGTCTACGCGTTGTCCGATGCCGCCGCCCAGGCATTGAATCTGCCCGCTGGCGTACGCGTCACCACCGGCGGCGGCGACAACATGATGGCCGCCATCGGCACCGGCAACGTGGTGCCCGGACGTCTGACCATGAGCCTGGGCACCTCCGGCACCTTGTTCGCCTATGCCGATCACCCGGTAGTGGACGATGAGGCGCGCTGGGCCGCGTTCTGCTCCTCCAGTGGCGGCTGGCTGCCCTTGATCTGCACGATGAACTGCACCGTCGCCACCGAGGCGGTGATGCGCATGTTCTCCATCACCCGCGACCAGACCGAAGCGATGATCGCCGACACCGCGCCGGGCGCCGACGGTCTGGTGTTGCTGCCGTTCTTCAACGGTGAGCGCACCCCGGATCTGCCGGCCGCGCGCGGCTGCCTGTTCGGAATGGATCTGCACAACACCACCGCCGCGCATTTCTATCGCGCCGCGATGGAAGGTGCGACCTACAGCCTGCGCAACGGCTTCGATGCCTTCGTTGCTGCGGGGTTGCAGTTCGATACCATCCTGCTCACCGGCGGCGGCAGCAAGAGCGCGCAGTGGCGGCAGATGGTGGCCGACATCTTCAACCTGCAGGTCGTCGTGCCGACCCAGCCCGAAGGCGCTGCGTTCGGTGCCGCGCTACAGGCATTGTGGGCCTGCGAGCGCGCCGATGGCGGCGATGCCGCGTTGGCCGACGTGGTGCTGGAGCACCTGCAGGTGGACGATGGGCTTGCCGCACAGCCCAACCCGCAGCGCGTGGCCCAGTATCAGCAGCACTACCAGACCTTCCTCAAGCACCTGCATGTCGTCAGTCCGCTCTATGCCGGTTGATCGATAGTTTTCTACAACTCCCCCAGCAGCAAGGACTTCACACCCCATGAGCAACACCGTGTACATCGGCGCGAAAGAATATTTCCCCGGCATCGGCAAGATCGGTTTCGAAGGCCGCGATTCGGACAACCCGCTCGCGTTCAAGGTCTACGACGCCAACAAAACCATCGGCGACAAGACCATGGCCGAGCATCTGCGCTTTGCCGTGGCCTACTGGCACAGCTTCTGCGGCAATGGCGCCGATCCGTTCGGCCCGGGCACGCGGGCGTATCCGTGGGATGCGGGCACTACCGCGCTGAACCGTGCCGAGGCCAAGGCCGATGCGGCGTTCGAGTTCTTCACCAAGCTCGGCGTGCCGTACTACTGCTTCCACGATATCGACCTGGCACCGGATGCCGACGACATCGGCGAGTACGAAAAGAATCTCAAGCACATGGTGGGCATCGCCAAGCAGCGCCAGGCCGACACCGGCATCAAGCTGTTGTGGGGCACGGCCAACCTGTTCTCGCATCCGCGCTACATGAATGGCGCCTCGACCAACCCGGACTTCAATGTCGTGGCGCGTGCGGCGGTGCAGGTCAAGGCCGCGATCGATGCGACCGTTGAACTCGGTGGCGAGAACTACGTGTTCTGGGGCGGCCGCGAAGGCTATGCCTGCCTGCACAACACGCAGATGAAGCGCGAGCAGGACAACATGGCGCGCTTCCTCACCCTGGCGCGCGACTACGGCCGCGCGATCGGCTTCAAGGGCAATTTCCTGATCGAGCCCAAGCCCATGGAGCCGATGAAGCACCAGTACGATTTCGATAGCGCCACGGTGATCGGCTTCCTGCGCCAGCATGGCCTGGATCAGGACTTCAAGCTCAATATCGAAGCCAATCACGCCACGCTGTCGGGCCATAGCTTCGAGCATGACCTGCAGGTGGCATCCGATGCCGGCCTGCTCGGCAGCATCGATGCCAACCGCGGCAACCCGCAGAACGGCTGGGACACCGACCAGTTCCCGACCGATCTGTACGACACCGTCGGCGCGATGCTGGTGGTGCTGCGGCAGGGCGGGCTGGCACCGGGCGGCTTGAACTTCGATGCCAAGGTGCGTCGCGAATCGTCCGACCCGCAGGACCTGTTCCTGGCCCACATCGGCGGCATGGATGCGTTCGCACGCGGGCTGGAAGTGGCCAACGCGCTGCTGACCGCCTCGCCGCTGGAACAATGGCGTGCCGAGCGTTACGCCAGCTTCGACAGCGGCGCCGGCGCGGACTTTGCCGCAGGCAAGACCACGCTGGCCGATCTGGCCAAGCACGCGGCCAGCAATGCGCCCCAGCAACTCAGCGGCCGCCAGGAAGCGTATGAAAACCTGATCAATCAGTATCTGACGCGTTGATGTCCCGTGGCCGGCGGCGCATTGCGTCGCCGGCCGATGGCGGCCACCCCCGTGGACGCTCCCTTGCACGTTCCCAGGTGAACCCATGTCCAGTGTTTCCATTGACGGCGCCCCCGATGCCGGCGAGAACACCCGTTTCATCATCCTGATTAGTTGCGTGGCCACGATCGGTGGCTTCCTGTTCGGCTTCGACAGCGGCGTGATCAATGGCACCGTCGACGGCCTGAAACAGACCTTCCAATCCACCGCCGCCGAGACCGGCTTCGAGGTCGCCTCGATGCTGCTGGGCTGCGCCATCGGCGCCTTCTTTGCCGGCCGCCTGGCCGACCGCTGGGGCCGCCGCGCGGTCCTGATCATTTCCGCTGCGCTGTTCCTGCTCTCGGCCATCGGCGCCGGTGCTTCGCACAGTTCCGGCTTCTTCATCTTCGCCCGCGTGATGGGCGGCTTCGCGGTGGGGGCGGCCAGCGTCATTTCGCCGGCCTACATCGCCGAGGTCGCCTCCGCGCGCTATCGCGGCCGGCTGGCCACGATGCAGCAGATCGCCATCATCAGCGGGCTGTTCTGCGCGTTTCTGAGCAACTACCTGCTGGCCAACGCCGCCGGCGCTTCCACCGAGCCGCTCTGGGCCGGGCAGGCCGCCTGGCGTTGGATGTTCTGGATGCAGGCGGTTCCCTCCATCCTGTTCCTGTTGCTGCTGCTAGTCATCCCGGAAAGCCCGCGCTACCTGGTGGTCAAGGGGCGCCGCGAGCAGGCGCTGGTGGTGCTCAAGCGCCTGTACGGCAACGCCGCCGCGCAGACCAAGCTGGGCGAGATTTCCGCCTCGATGGCGGCCGACCAGCACAAGCCCAAGTTCTCCGACCTGATCAACAAGGCCACCGGCAAGATCCGCCCCATCGTCTGGATCGGTATTGGCCTGGCGGTGTTCCAGCAACTGGTGGGCATCAACGTCGTGTTCTACTACGGCGCGGTGTTGTGGCAGGCAGTGGGCTTTTCCGAGCAGGATGCGCTGTTGATCAACGTGCTTTCCGGCGGCCTCAGCATCGGCGCCTGCCTGGTCACGGTGATGCTGGTGGACAAGATCGGCCGCAAGCCGCTGCTGTGGATCGGCTCGGCCGGCATGGCCGTCTCGCTGGCCTTGGTGACCTACGCGTTTGCCACTGCCTCGCTGGATCCCAACGGCAAGCTTGCGATGTCCGATGCCATGGGCATGCTCGCCCTGGTGGCCGCCAACGTCTACGTGGTGTTCTTCAATGCCTCGTGGGGCCCGGTGATGTGGGTGATGCTGGGTGAAATGTTTCCCAACCAGATCCGCGGCTCGGGCCTGGCCATTGCCGGTGCCGCGCAGTGGACGTCCAACTGCGCCATCACCGTCAGCTTCCCGATCCTGCTCGGCAGTATCGGTCTGGCCGGTGCGTACGGCATCTACACCGTCGCCGCCTTCATCTCGGTGTTCTTCGTGCTCAAGTACGTCTACGAGACCAAGGGCAAGGAGTTGGAGCAGATGGAGGGCTGAATCAGTTGCGTGTGCGACAGCTATGCGTGCTGCGATAAAGGCCGCCAAGGGCGGCCTTTATCGCGTCTGTGCATGTCCGTTGGTTGAGCATGAATCTGGCCCGAAACGATTAATAACTCGGCAAGGCCTCGTCTCCCGGCAGTCGCGGGGCGCTTGTGGTAGCTGCTGAACGCCGTGGCCTTGCCGCCACTGATTCGTCAAGGTTGATGATGCTAAACGTGTCACTGCACCAGCGAAGTGCATGATGTCGTTACGCAGTGGTGACGAGCCGGTAGGCTGTCTGGCTTTTTCCGCAATGTGTGCGCCACCGCTATACTCCGGCGGTCGATTCCCTCCAGACTAGGGCGCATCGTGAAACCAAGGAGTGGTGGTATGGCGGCAACAAGAGAGCTTGTCAGGGGTGCGCTGATCAGCGTGTGCTACTGCTTGGCCTTCCTGTCACTCTGGTATTGCTCCATCGATCAGTGGTATTTGCCGGTTGGCCTGCGCGTCGTCGCTCTCCTATTCAGGCCTTATCGCGAGTGGCCTTTTCTGCTGGCAGGCGATGCGGCGGCGATGCTGTGGCTCCGCGTGCCGCTCTCGCACAACCAAGGTTACGACCCGGCCTGGGGTTATCTGAGTCCTTTTCTGCACGCACCCATGATTGCTTTGGGAATCTGGTCCGCTCGTCGCTACTGCGGGAAGCTGATCCAGCAGACTCCCTTCCTGATTCCGTTTTCCATCGCGATCGCGTTTTTCAATTCTTCGTGGAGCATCGTTCTTAATGCTTCACTCGACGGCCCTTCAACTGCCGATGCAGGTCAATTTCTCGTCCGCTACTGGTTGGGGAGTTATCAGGGAATACTGGCCTTCCTGCTTCCCGTTCTGCTTTGGTCCCCCCAGCGGCGAGGGCCAACCCGGGCGGACTTGCCGAGGGATTTGGCGCTATCGGTTGTTGTCATCCTGGTGCTGTTCTACATCCTTGGCTACACGCAAGGCATATGGACTCGAAAGGTCTTGATGGCGTTGCTGATCGGGCCTGCGATCTTCTTGACCCGCAACCATGGCTGGACAGGTACTGCGCTGGGTACGTTGCTAGCCAACTTCGCGTTGGCAATCACTTTGCCTAAGACGTACGAGATTGGCTACTACAATGCACAGTTGTTCGATGTTCAAATCTTTCACGTCATTGTCAGTGCCATTCTTTTCTCCGCAGGTGCGAAATTCGTCAAGCCCGTAAAGCGATTTGAGACGATCCGGCGAGTAAGGGTCGATGCGCAGCGTGCCATCCAGGAGAGCTATCTCTCCGCTGAAAGGACGCTGAGGAATCGAGTTGTCAAGTATTCCGACATCAATGTTCAGGTGAACAGGATGCGGAAGTCGGTTATCGCTGACCTGCGTGCTCGGGGACAGCACGCTGCGGCAATGGAGATCACACGTCTCGCCGTGCTTGAGTCTCAGCTCTTGCACGAGTATGTCGGAGCGCTATACCCGCTCGAGATCGAAACGCACGGACTGTTCCGATCGTTACGTTCGGCCGCCTTTGAGCGGCTGAATGCAACTGAAGTCACTTGTCTCCTGCAGGGGGATTGCCAGCTACTGTCACTTGGCTTGCAGCTGGCTGCTTATCGTTGTGTGCTCAACACCATGGAACTTCTTCCTGTTGCGGACAAGCATTTCATCCATGCGCGCGTTTGGCGCGGTAGAGGTGCGCAGGGCGTCGTAATGAGAGTGTTCGCCGACACCTCGGTAGTAGATTCGCTCCGCCGTGAGTCGCCTGATGCCGAGGCGGAACTTCGCGCTCGCCTCAAGGCGCATGGCGGTATGTTTCGCCGCCGCCATGCGCTGGTGGTTAGTTTTCTAGTTGCCGAAGTGCCTACAGTTACTGCGACGGAGACACCTTCCAGCGTTCCTCGTTGGCTTGCCGCTCGACTTGCACAGTGAAGTGGGTAGTCCGGTAAATCGTGCGTGCATTGGGGCCTGGCTCCGCAGCGGTTGCCGCTGACGTCGGATTGCCCCAAAGGGTGTTAGCGGAAGGTACGGAGACGCGGTCTGCATCCTTACCCATTGGAAGTACCCACATCGCGTTGTCAATGCGTGCAACGACCGCTCGGACCCCGCCGCTTGCGTCATTGATCTGCAGGTAGGTCACACCGTCGCGCTGGAACTCGTAAATCGGCCAGGCAGGATCCAGCGTAAGGTTCGCCGCTGCTGCGGGGCTACGCTCTCCAAGTCCGGTTGTGGCGCTGGCGCCTACGCCACCTGCGCAGCACCCGCCGCTCTGAGCGAGTGCAGGACCACTGAGCAGAACTCCGGCCACTACGCAAAGATACTTGAGCTGGTTTTTCTTCGTTCGCATGATGTTTTCGCCTCTCCCTGCTAGGGGCATTTCTGCCTGCGATTCAGGCCAGCCTACGGTACGTCTATTCGGTGTATCGATGTCGATGTTTTATCGAAAGTCCATTAGCTCAAGGGAACTGCTTTCCCAGATCCGTTGACAATGCTGTAGAGGTCAAAAGGGACCTTGAGCACAGGTTTGCAGGCCGCCATGAATGTCGGCATCGGGGAAGGGGGCTTCATGCTGGCGACACTACGGATCAGTCATCAGGAGTGGCGTGTATCTGGCGGATGGCCTGCGCTTCTTTTTGACGCGCAGTCCTTGGGACAGGCGATCAAACTTGGCCACCACGGCATGGAATATCGGAGCGCACGTCCACACCGCCAGCCACCGCCAGGCCAGGGCTTATGCCCTCCTAATTGGGCCGGTCACGACTTCGTCGTCCCTCCATGGGCAACCGCGCAAGCCGTCGAGCTAGCCCTGTAGTGCTTGCTGCCGCGCCTGCTCGAACCATGCAATGACCTTAGCGTGGTGCTGCGCTCCCCAGCGGCGCAGGAACTGCTTGGTGTGGTGGTCGTCCGGGTCCCGTAAGGCGGCCAGGCGCTGGGCGATGAAGGCGGCCGTCAGCGGCTGGGCGCAACCCAGTTCGATGCAGCGACGCCAGGCGTCATAACTGGCGGGGACCGGGCCGGTGGTCATGGGTGTCCTCGGGAAGATGAATGGCGACAAGCGCACGGAGCCGTTAACACTTGCGTCCTGTTCTACTTTGTTACTTTATAACAATCATCTTGATCGCTATTGATGCGTCGTGCCTTTCCGTCCTATCGCCTCTTGTGTCTTTCAGCGTCTCGCTTCTCCCGCAGGGCGGGCGCGCGGCCCCGCCATTGCCCGTCACCCTTGCAGGCCGACTGCATGAAGCGACGCGCGTTGTTGCAGGCCACCGGCGCGGCCATGGTGCTTGCGCCCGGCCTGGTCACGGCAGCAGGCCAGATCCGTCTGCAGGCGTGCTCGCTGCAGCGAGGCGATCAGGGGACGCAGTTGCGTCTGTCCCTGTCCGCGCCGACGCAGTACCACCTGTTCACTTTGACGGGCCCGCAGCGGCTGGTCATCGACCTGGGACACGTAGTACCTGCGCTGCCACCGATCGCATCGATTACCTATGGCGAGCCGGTGACCGGTCTCCGGGCGGGTGTGCATGGCGACGGCGTGCGCGTGGTGCTCGATCTGACCCGGCCGGTCGCCGCGCAGCCGCGCTGGCAGGGCAGTGAGCTGCTAATCGATCTGGGCGGCGAGGCGGCAGCGAAGACAGGTGAGGCGCCGGAGGTGATGGACAGCCATGTCGCCGATGCGCTCGCGCCGGCCGCGCTCGGTCATCGCCTGCATCCCTACGTGGTTGCCATCGATGCCGGCCACGGCGGCAAGGATCCGGGGGCGGTCAGTGCCGATGCGCGTTACGAAAAACATGTCGCCATGGCGGTCGCCGGGCGGTTGCATCGACGCCTGGCGTCCGATGCGCGCTACCGGCCGACCATGATCCGCAGCGATGACCGCTTCGTGCCGCTGCACGAGCGCGTGTTGATCGCCCATCGCCACAATGCGGACCTGTTCGTCTCCATCCATGCCGATGCCGCACCAACGCGCCAAGCGCAGGGCGCCTCGGTGTTTGCACTGTCGCAGACTGGCGCCAGCTCCGCACTGGCGCGCTGGATCGCCGATAGCGAAAACGCTGCCGACGACATGGGAGACACCGCGCGCCTGCTGCGGGTGCCGAGCAATCCGGTGTTGTCGCAGGTGCTGGCCGATCTGTCGCTGAGCGGCACCATCGCCAGCAGCCTAGCATTCGGCACGTTGATGTTGGAACGCCTGCAGCAGGTGACGCGCCTGCATCAGAACCAGGTGGGGCAGGCCGGTTTTGCGGTGTTGAAGTCGCCGGACATTCCGTCGCTGCTGGTGGAAACCGGCTTCATGAGCAATCGCGACGATTGCAGCCGCCTGTGCAGCGATACGCATCAGGACGAACTCGCGCAGACATTGCATGCGGGAATCGACGACTACTTCGCTGCGTTTCCTGGTCGCGCCTGAGGCGCGGTCGTCACCTTTATCTTCGACGAGATCCCGATGTCCGCTACGCTTCCCGATGTTGCTGTGACCGAACCATCAACGCTGAGCGCGCCCCTGCGATGGGTGGGCATGCAGGACATCGCCATTCCCGTGCAGTTGGAGGCCGGTGGCGGCCAGCTTGCCGCACGCGCCAGCGTGCAGGTCGATCTGCCGCGGGCAGAGCTGAAAGGCATCCACATGTCGCGGTTGTACCGCCTGCTGGATACGCACCTGCAGCAACCAGTGTCGCCGGCCATGCTCTCGGGGTTATTGCAGGCGCTGATCGACAGTCATGCCGATTGCGCGAGCCGCGCCGCTCGGCTGACGCTGAGCGTCGAACTGATGTTGCGCACGCCGGCATTGCGCAGTGAGGGGCTTAGTGGCTGGCGTGCCTATCCAGTGCACATCGCCGCGCAATGCAGTGCAGGGCGCACCACGATCCAGCTCCAGGTGGAGGTGTTGTACGCCTCTACTTGCCCCTGTTCGGCAGCGTTGTCGCGGCAGCTGCTGAGCGATGCATTCGTGCAGCAACATGCCGGGCGCGATGCGTTGGCGCTGGACGAGGTTGCGCAATGGCTGCAGGACCACGGTTCCTACGCCACGCCGCATAGCCAACGCAGCGTGGCGCAGGTACGCGTTGAGCTGCCCGCCGATGCGCAGCGCTTGGCCATCCGGCAACTGGTCGGTCTGTGCGAGCAGGCGTTGGCGACGCCGGTGCAGGCTGCAGTGCGGCGACCCGACGAACAGGCATTTGCGCGCTTGAATGGCGCAAACCTGATGTATGTCGAAGATGCGGCGCGACGCCTGCGCCAGCAGCTGGCAGAGCACTACGCGGCCTTCCATGTGGCGGTACGCCATCTGGAAAGCCTGCATGCCCACGATGCCGTCGCCGAAACCGACAGCGACGACGCGGTGCTTGGGCCGACGACCATGTGAGCAAACGCGATGCACTGCAAATTCCCAGGGCGGCCGGCACGCATGGTGCACGGGCGAAACACCTCCACTCACGTCACCGCGCAGCGAATGCGTACCGGCGAGCGCGCAGCGATGAGGCCCGTTCTCTGTGTGCTGATGTGGCTGATCTGAGCTGCGTCCCTGAGATCGACACATCGTCTGACACTTGCCATGCGATGCCGCGAATCTGCATGCGTGTTGGCTGGAGCGCGTTGAGGGCCTTGGCCGTATTGCATCCCGACAACGCACTGCCGCATTGCGGATTTGAGATGGAATCCGGCGCCGTGGATGCGGCAACCAACCTCGACCAATCCCGGGCCCCTGCGGTCCTGACCGGGCTAGATGCGAGGCGGAGATGGTCGCGGCCTGCGCGATGGCACGCAGGCCAATGCACATGCAAAGGGCCTGCGCCACAACGCAAAAGCCCCGCATTGCGGGGCTCTGGCGTCTAGCAGTCAGACCGATCGTGGTGCTCCCTAGGGGACTCGAACCCCTGTTTTAGCCTTGAGAGGGCCACGTCCTAACCATTAGACGAAGGGAGCGCTTTTGTCACGTCTTGTGCAGCGCGCTAGTATAGTGAGGTAATAGCCGTTGGGCAATCCTGCAACACAAGACGGAAGCGCCATCATCGAACCCTCAGTTACATCTCCGTTCACGCTGCGCGTCATTCCACGCGACCAGCACACCATCTCGCGCAAGGACATCAGCCCCAACGCGTTGCGCGTGTTGTACCGCCTGCGCGAATCGGGCTTTGGCGCCTATCTGGTCGGCGGTGCGGTGCGCGACCTGCTGGTCGGCGGCCACCCGAAGGATTTCGACGTGGCCACCGATGCGACGCCGGAAGAGGTCAAGGCGCTGTTCCGCAACTGTCGTCTGATCGGCCGCCGTTTTCGTCTGGCACATGTGGTGTTCGGTCGCGAAATCATCGAAGTGGCCACCTTCCGCGCCAACGTCGACGATGGCAGCGGCGACCGCGAACTCGATAACGGCCGGCTGGTGCGCGACAACGTATACGGCACCATCGAAGACGACGCGATCCGCCGCGACTTCACCTGCAATGCCCTGTATTACGCCATCGAGGATTTCTCGGTACGCGATTACTGCGGTGGCTTCGAAGACGTGCAGGCGCGCCTGATGAAGTTGATCGGCGACCCCGAGCTGCGCTACCAGGAAGATCCGGTGCGCATGCTGCGCGCGGTGCGCCTGGCGGCCAAGTTGAATTTCGACATCGAAGCCGGCACCGCCGAACCCATTCCGCGTCTGGCCGGGCTGCTGTCCGAAGCTGCGCCTGCGCGGTTGTTCGAAGAAATCCTCAAGCTGTTTCTGTCCGGGCACGGTGTGGCCAGCTTCGAAGGCCTGGAGCGCTATGGCTTGCTCGGCGTGCTGTTTCCCGAAAGCGCGGCGGCATTGAAGTCCAATCGCAGTGGTGCGTTGCGCGCCATGGTGCTGGAAGGCCTGCGCAATACCGATGCACGCGTGGCCAACGATGAGCCAGTGTCGCCGGCCTTCCTGTTTGCATTGCTGCTGTGGCCGGCGTTCTGCCGCACCCTGATGGCTCTGCAGGCGCAAGGCGTGCAACCGGAAGATGCGCAGCGCCGTGCGGCCGATCGCGTCACCTTGCATCAGCTGGAGCGCGTCGCGTTGCCGCGCCGTTTCTCGCTGCCGATGCAGGAAATCTGGTTGCTGCAGACGCGCTTCTCCTCGCGTCAGCGCAAGCGGGTGTTCCGCACCTTGTCGCATCCGCGCTTCCGCGCGGCGTTCGATTTCCTGGTGCTGCGTCAGTTCGCATCGCCCGATCACGCGGCCGATGTGGAGTTCTGGCGTGAGGCGCAGAAGTCGTCCGGCCAGGAGCTGGTGGATGCGATCGAATCGGCGCAGGCCGACCAAGACGGCGATGAGGGCGCACCGCGCAAGCGTCGCCGACGCCGCCGTCGGACCGGCGCGCCCGCAGGCGAGTAGGGCATGCAGACCGCCTTTGTCGGCCTGGGTGCCAACCTGGGCCAGGCCGAGGCCAGCGTGCGCGCGGCCATCGCCGCGCTGGGCGTCGTGCCGCAGACCACGCTGATCGCCGCTTCGCGTTTGTATCGCACGCCAGCCTGGGGCCGCGAAGACCAGCCCGATTTCATCAATGCCGTGGCCCAGCTGCGCACCGATCTTGCGCCGCTGCCGCTGCTGGAGGCCTTGCTCGGCATCGAACAGGCGTTCGGCCGCGAGCGTCTCGCCGGCGAGCGCTGGGGTCCGCGCACGCTGGACCTGGACCTGCTGCTGTACGCCGATCAGGTGATCGACCTGCCGCAGTTGCAGGTGCCGCATCCGCATCTGCACGCGCGCGCCTTCGCCCTGCTGCCGCTGTCGGAGCTGGCGCCGGAGGCGATCATCCCGGGGCATGGAACAGTGCGGCGCGCCCTGCACGCCATCGATACCTGCGGGCTGGAGCCGATTGGGTAGATAATGGCCGGCTTATCACCCCACGTAATGACTTCATGAGCAGCCACGCCGACAGCAAGCCCTGGACCGTGCCCGCCTTGGCGCAGGCCAAGCGCGAGGGTCGAAAACTGGTCATGTTGACCGCGTACGACGCCGGTTTCGCGCGCACCTTCGACGCCCATGGCGTGGACCTGATCCTGGTCGGCGATTCGCTCGGCATGGTGGTGCAGGGACACGATTCCACCTTGCCAGTGACCACCGCCGACATGGTCTACCACACCGCCGCGGTGGCCCGTGCGCTCGATCGCGCCTTGCTGGTGGCCGACCTGTCGTTCCAAGCCGATGCCACCCCTGAACGTGCATTGGATGCCGCCACCCAGCTGCTGCAGGCCGGCGCGGAAATGGTCAAGATCGAAGGCGCCGGGCACAAGCTGGAAGTCATCCGTTACCTGGTCGAGCGCGAGATCCCGGTCTGTTCGCACCTGGGCCTGACTCCGCAATCGGTGCTGCGGTTTGGCGGCTACAAGGTGCAGGGCCGCGGCGAAGCTGGCGAGCAGCTGCGTCGTGACGCACAGGCGGTGGTCGATGCCGGTGCGAGCTTGTTGGTGCTGGAATGCGTGCCGACACCGATCGCCACGCAGATCAGCGCCGACCTTAGCGTTCCCACCATCGGCATCGGTGCCGGCCCCGGTTGCGACGGCCAGGTGCTGGTGATGCACGACATGCTTGGGCTGGACAGTGGCCACCGCCGGCCCAAGTTCGTCAAGGATTTCCTGGCCGAAGGCGGCTCGGTCGCCGGCGCGGTGCGCGCCTATGCGCAGGCCGTGCGCGACGGCAGCTTTCCCGATGCAGAGCACGCGTACGCCGCATGATCCAGACCCTGACCGATCTTTCCGCATTGCGCGCCCTGGTCAATGGCTGGAAGCGCGAGGGCCTGCGCGTGGCGCTGGTGCCCACCATGGGCAACCTGCACGCCGGGCATTATTCGCTGGTGATGCTGGCGCGCCAATACGCCGACCGCGTGGTCTCCAGCGTGTTCGTCAACCCGACCCAGTTCGGCCCGAATGAAGATTTTGCCCGCTACCCGCGCACGCCCGAGGCCGACCTGCGCGGCCTGGAAGATGCCGGCTGCGATGCGCTGTGGCTGCCGGATGTGGACACCATGTACCCGCTCGGCACCGCGCTGGCCACGCCGATCCACGCGCCCGGTGTCAGCGATGTGCTGGAAGGCGAGTGCCGGCCAGGGCATTTCGATGGCGTGTGCACCGTCGTGGCGCGCTTGTTCAACCAGGTGCAGCCGGACGTGGCCGCCTTCGGCAAGAAGGATTACCAGCAGTTGGCGGTGATCCGGCAGATGGTGGCCGACCTGGCGTTTCCGATCGAAATTTTGGGCGGCAGCATCGTGCGCGAGGCCGATGGCCTGGCGATGAGTTCACGCAACCAGTATCTGTCGGCGGAAGATCGCCCGATCTCGGCCACGATCCGCAAGGTGCTGTTGCAGATGCGCGACAGCTACGCCGCCGGCACGCCGCGTGCGCAGGTGGAAGATGCCGCCAGCCAAGCGCTGGAACAGGCCGGTTTCCGGGTCGATTACGCGGTGGTGCGGCTGCCTGACCTCAGCGAGCCGGGCGACAGCTACACCGGCGCGCGCGTGGCCTTGATCGCGGCTCGCCTGGGCAACACGCGTCTGATCGACAACCTGGAATTCTGAGCAGGCCGACGCAGCGATGCGGCGTCTGAGCGGTCCGGAGCGCCAGCGAACGGGGGCGCGCGTTTGTTCGCGCTGCGCGGGCCTGAAGCCCTCACCACCGGCGGCCGCGCAATCCGGTGGGGGCGGGCGCTTTCCGCTAAAATGCCGGCTTTCCTTTTGTCGTTGCCTTCCGTCCATGCATCTGTCCCTGCTGAAAGCCAAGATCCACCGCGCCACCGTCACCCATTCCGAGCTCAACTACGAAGGCTCGATCGCCATCGACGGCCTGCTGCTGGAAGCGACCGGCATCCGCGAATTCGAACAGGTCCATATCTGGGACGTCACCAACGGTGCGCGTTTCAGCACCTATGCCATCCGCGCCGAAGAGGGCAGCGGCATCATGTCGCTCAACGGCGGCGCAGCGCGTCACGTGCAGGTGGGCGATCTGATCATCGTGGCGGCGTTCGCCAGCATGAGCGAAGACGAAGCCAAGACCTTCAAGCCCAATCTGGTATATGTGAACGCGCACAACGCGATCTCCCACACCAACCACAGCATCCCCACGCAGGCCGCATGACACAGACCAACGGATTCGACGCGCTTCACGCCCACGCCCAGCGCCTGCGCGGCGCTGCCATCCCCGCATTGCTTGCCGCCGAGCCGCAGCGGCCCACGCAGTACGCCAGGCAAGTCGGTCCGTTGTATTTCAACTTCGCGCGGCAGAAGTACGACCGCGCCGCGCTCGATGCCTTGTTCGCCATCGCGCGCGAGCGCGATCTGGCCGGCGCGTTCCAGCGCCTGTTCCGTGGCGAGCAGGTCAATGTCACCGAACAACGCGCGGCCTTGCATACCGCATTGCGCGGCGATTTGACCGACGCGCCCGTGGCATCGGAGGCCTACGCCACCGCTGCAGAAGTGCGCCAACGCATGGGTGCGTTGATCCAGCAGCTGGAAGCGACCGAGGTCACCGACATCGTCAGTGTCGGCATCGGTGGCTCGGACCTGGGTCCGCGGCTGGTGGCCGATGCACTGCGTCCGGTGAGTGGGGCGCGGTTCCGCGTGCACTTCGTCTCCAACGTCGACGGTGCGGCGATGCAGCGCACGCTGGCCACGCTGGATCCGGCACGCACCGCCGGCATCCTGATCTCCAAGACCTTCGGCACCCAGGAAACCCTGCTCAACGGCAGCATCCTGCATGCCTGGCTCGGTGGCAGCGAGCGGCTGTACGCAGTCAGCGCCAACCCCGAGCGCGCCGCCAAGGCCTTCGATATCGCACCGGGCCGCGTGCTGCCGATGTGGGATTGGGTGGGCGGGCGCTACTCGCTGTGGTCGGCAGTGGGTTTCCCGATTGCATTGGCCATTGGTTTCGAACGTTTCGAACAACTGCTGGAAGGCGCCGCGCAGTTCGATGCACATGTGCTCAACACGCCGCTGGAAGAAAACGTCGCGGTGTTGCACGGCCTGACCGCAGTGTGGAACCGCAACCTGCTCGGTAGCGCCACGCACGCGGTGATGACCTACGACCAGCGCCTGGCGCTGCTGCCGGCGTACCTGCAGCAGCTGGTGATGGAGAGCCTGGGCAAGCGCGTCAAGCTCGACGGCTCGGCGGTGGACAGCGATACCGTGTCGGTGTGGTGGGGCGGCGCGGGCACCGATGTACAGCACAGCTTCTTCCAGGCGCTGCATCAGGGCACCAGCGTGGTGCCGGCCGATTTCATCGGCACCGTGCACAACGACGACCCGTACGCGGAAAACCATGTCGCGCTGATGGCCAACGTGCTGGCGCAGACCGAGGCGCTGGCCAACGGCCAGGACAGCAGCGACCCGCACCGCAGCTACCCGGGCGGCCGCCCGAGCACGGTGATCCTGCTCGATGCGCTCACTCCGCAGGCACTGGGCGGGCTGATCTCGATGTACGAGCACAGCGTCTACGTGCAATCGGTGATGTGGGGCATCAATGCGTTCGACCAGTTCGGCGTGGAACTGGGCAAGCAGCTGGCCAGCCAGTTGCTGCCGGCGCTGAAGGGCGAAGCGGCCGATGTGGCCGACCCGGTGACACGCGAGCTGCTGAGCAAGTTGCGCGGCTGAGCAGTTGCGCATCGTACAGATAGAGAACGGGGCCTGCGGGCCCCGTCTTGTTTTGGACGACATGGCCGACTGCGCTGAGGTCAAAATGGACAAATTTCCTAAATTGGGAATTTGAGAGTAGGCTGATCGCCGTCACTCCGTCCGGACTGCCCCCATGTCGCGCTTCCAGGATCTGCCCGATCTCGAAAAATCCCCCGCTGCCGACATCAAGGTAAAAGGTTGGCCCAGCCTGATGCGCAAGGTGCGCTCGCATGGGGCGGTGGTGATCACCAACCACAATCATCCCGAAGCGGTGGTGGTGGATGCCGAGGCGTATCGGCGCCTGGTCAATCAGGCGAGTGCGGCGGCCGCAACCTCGGCGCGCGCGCAGTCGCTGCAGGCATTGCAGGCGAAGTTCGACGCGCATCTTGCCGCAGCGACCGAGGGTGCGGGCGTGGCCAGGGCGATCGCCACGCCGGCACGCCGCGGCCGCAAGGTCGCCTTGGGCCCGTCGCTGTAAGCGATGGGCAATCTTCTGGTGCTGGCTGGCGTCAATGGCGCAGGCAAGAGTTCGTTACTGGGTCGTTTTCTGCAAGAGGACGGCGCCACCTGGTTCAACCCGGACGCCTTCACCAGGGACTTGGTGGAGCAGGGCTGGGCGCCTGCGGAAGCGAACGCGCAGGCCTGGCAGGAAGGCGTACGGCGGCTGCGCCAGGCCATGGCCGATAACAGCGATTTCGCCTTCGAAACCACGCTGGGCGCGACGACCATTCCGCGCCTGCTGCGCGAAGCCTGCGCCCAGCACACGGTGGCGGTCTGGTTCTGCGGGTTGGCGACGGTGGAGCTGCACATCGAGCGCGTGGCGGCGCGCGTTGCGGCTGGCGGACATGCCATTCCCGAACACAAGATCCGCGAGCGTTACGATGCCTCGCGCGCCAACCTGATCGCGTTGCTGCCCGATCTGGCCGTGCTGCATGTCTACGACAACAGCGCACCGGCCGATGCCGCGGGTCAGGCATCGCCCATGCTGGTACTGGAACTGGACCGCAGCGGCCTGCAATACCCGCAGACGCCGGACGAATTGGCACAGGTACCCGATTGGGCCAAGCCCATTGTGATGACGGCGCTGGAGTTACGGCAGTCCTGAGCGGCGCACTCAGGCACGTGCGTCAGATCCGTCTCACCGACGTAGCCAGAGACCCATCGACCGTACTCGTAGGAGCGCACCGGCGCGCGACAGGCCACATCGGCAACGCTCCTCGTGCCCGTGCGCGCTCCTACCGGTCTGCGACAGCAGCGGGAATGCCCCGCTGCACGTGTCGGCTGTCGCGTCACTCAGGGCCGTAACTGGAAACGGCAGCGCTTACGCCTTGCTCAACTGCACGGCCACCGGGTCGCCGGTGAGATAACCCACCGCTCCACCGAAGCGGTCCTTGTAGTTGGCGCGGACCAACGGATCCAGCGTGGCCTTGACGGTGTCGTGCAGCGGGCTTTCCCAGTCGCCGGGATGCTGGAAGTTGCTCATCACGTAGGTCCAGCCGTGGATCTCGTCGACCGCGTGCAGGCCGGTCGATTCGGCGCCGGCCGGCACCGACAGCACGCGCGTCAACGTGCCGCTGTCCACGTTGTAGGCCCACAGGAAATTGTTGACATGCAGGCTGCTGTCTTCGCCGATGAACAAGGTGCGCAGCGATTCGGAGAACTTGAGGTTGTCCGGGTTGGCGATCCGTTCGGGGTCGGCCAGGTTACCTAGTGCGTCGGCCTTGACCAGGTTGTGGCCGGTGAGGGCAGCCGGGGCGGCCATGTCGATCGGCACCCAATCGCTGTGGATCGGGGCGCCCTGGCTGTCGCGCTGGCCGCCGCGCAGGTTCAAGGCGTACACCGCGCCAGCTTCCGGACCCTGCACTTTCACATCGCCCGAGCCGTTGAGCATGCTGGTGACGATGTAGGACATCGCCATGTAGGCGACCTTGTCGCGTGCGTTGACGGTGGTGCCTTCGAGCTTGGTGAAGCCCAGGCTGCCGCCGGCCAGCGCGGCATAGCGATGGGTTTCCAGATACGTGGCAGCCTTCTCCATGCCGGGTTTGATGCGGATCCAGTTGAAGGTGCCGTTGAACGGAATCTTGGTGAACGAGGCATCGCCCGGGTCGCTCAGGTGCACGTCGAGGATGTCGGCGGCGGTAAGGCGGTCGGCCATGGCCTGGATCTCGGCACTGGTGGCGTGGCCGAGCTTGATCCAGCGCAGCGTGGCCGCGCCCGGGCCGATGCCCGAGGTCTGGTGCCACTTGCCGACATACAACGTGCCGGCGGAGAGATCGGCCTTGCGGTCGGCGATGAACATGAAGAGCCCGCCGTTGGTCGCGTCGTCGCCCATCAGCACGGTGCGCTGGTCGGGCATCACCTGCACCAGCTCGTGCGAGATGCGGCCCAGGCAGTAGTGCTTGCGCACGCTGCCGGTGCCGTCCGGGTGCACGGTGATTTCCGGCAGATGGCCGTAGTGGTACGGGTTGGCTTTATTCGGGTCGCCGTACAGATGCGTGCTGTAGCTGCGGAACTGGGTGTTGCCGGCCAATGCCGTGGCATCGGGCTCGTATTCTTCGCTGGACAGGTGGGTATTCCACGGCGACAGGCTGGCGCCGCAGGTGGTCCACAGCCCATGGACCGGTGCGGTGTCGACGTTGTGGTACTTCACCAGCGACAGCTTGCCGGTGGCCGGGTCCTGATCCAGCGTCAACACGGCGATCGGCGCAGGCAGGTGACGGTTGGTGTCGTTGCCGGCCTGGTCGCGGGTGGTGTATTCGAACTGCACCACTGCGAACACGTGGTTGCCCTTGACGCCCGGCACCTTGGCATTGGGCAGGGTCAGTAGCGAGGAGCCGTCCGGGCAATCGGAAAAGAACGGACGTTCGGCACCGGGTTTGGAGCGGTCGATGATCGGGCGATGCTGGATGTCGTAGTACCCGCCAGCCAGCACGGTGCCGCCGTTGCCGTCCGGCACCTGATCGCCGGTGATGAAGAAGGGGTGGTAGGCCAGTGCGTAGCGCTGCGTGCTGCCGTCGCTGCGGGTCACGCTGAGTGCCGAACCGACCGTGGTGGTGGCCATTGCCGCCGGGTCGGCCAGGCTCGGCGCCGGCATGCCGTGGAAGGTGGCCGAGACCAGGCGGGTCGGGTTCTCCGATGGCCGCAACGGGCGCGCGGCCCACGCCGCACCGCCAAGCTGTTGCAGGGCGGCAGCGCTGGCGTTGCCGAGCGGCAACAGGGGAACTGCCGCCAGCAATTGCATCAGGCGACGACGGGAGGGGTCGGGGGAGGGGGACATCGAAACTCCAGGCAAAGGCGACGATCGACGATGGCAATGGCGCATCGGCAAGCCGGTCACGCTAGGCCGCTGGTATGACACTTGTTTGACAGCAGGCTCACCCGTTGGCCTGGGTTCGAACGTGTCGTGGCAAGCGAGCGCTGCCAGGTTCCCTTGACACGCCGATGCTGCGCATTGGTCAGACCGGCGGGTGGTGCGATGCAGCAAAGTGCATCTGCTCGCGCTGTCAGACGCGGCAGCGGATTGGGTGGTTTTGCGCGGTTTCACAGGTGCTGCCGGTATTCCAATGCTATAGCCGCGGCCAATAAGTTGCCCGGTATTCGGCATACGGGCAGCTGTGGTTGACAGGGTAGGGGAATCACGCAAGCGTACGCCGCCTAATGGCCTGCGGCGCAACGCGTCGCCGTGGGAGAACCACCCTGGAGAAACGAATCTTGGACAAGCTGCTCCGTCGTACCGCCGCGCCCGTCGCGCGTCGCGCCCTCTGCCTGGCCACCGCTGCGGCGGTGCTGATGCTGGCCGCCTGCCAAGGCAAGGACACTGCTGCCGAAGCGAGCAAGACCGCCCCGGCTGCCGCACCTGCCGAGGCGTCGACCGCCATCCATCCGGACCAGTGGCCGTCGCCGAAGTGGCCGTTCCCGCAGGACGCGGCGCTGGAGCAGCGCATCACCGATGTGATGGCCAAGATGAGCGTGGAAGAGAAGGTCGCCCAGACCATCCAGGGCGATATCGCCAGCATGACCCCGGATGACGTGCGCAAGTACCGCATCGGCTCGGTGCTGGCCGGCGGCAATTCCGATCCGGGCGGCAAGTACAACGCCAGCCCGGCCGAATGGTTGAAGCTGGCCGACGCGTTCTATGAGGCGTCGATGGACACTTCCAAGGGTGGCAACGCGATTCCGATCATCTTCGGCATCGATGCGGTGCACGGCCAGAGCAACATCGTCGGCGCTACGCTGTTCCCGCACAACATCGGCCTGGGCGCCACGCGCAACCCGGACCTGATCAAGAAGATCGGCGAAGTCACCGCTGCCGAAACCCGCGTCACCGGCATGGAGTGGACCTTCGCGCCCACCGTGGCCGTGCCGCAGGACGATCGCTGGGGCCGCACCTACGAAGGCTATTCCGAGTCGCCGGACGTGGTGGCCAGCTTTGCCGGCAAGATGGTCGAAGGCGTGCAGGGCGTGCCGGGCACGCCGCAGTTCCTGGACGGCAGCCACGTGATTTCCTCGGTGAAGCATTTCGTCGGCGATGGCGGCACCACCGACGGCAAGGACCAGGGCGACACCAAGGTGTCCGAAGCCACCATGCGCGATATCCACGCTGCCGGTTATCCGCCTGCGATTGCCGCTGGCGCACAGAGCGTGATGGCCTCGTTCAACAGCTTCAACGGCGAAAAGATGCACGGCAACAAGGTCATGCTGACCGACGTGCTCAAGGGCCGGATGAATTTCGGCGGTTTCGTGGTCGGCGACTGGAATGGCCACGGCCAGGTCAAGGGCTGCACCAACCAGAACTGCCCGGCCTCGTTCATTGCCGGTGTCGACATGGCGATGGCCGCCGACAGCTGGAAGGGTATCTACGAAACCGAACTGGCGGCGGTGAAGTCCGGCCAGATTTCGGCCGAGCGTCTGGACGATGCCGTGCGCCGCATCCTGCGTGTGAAGATGCGCCTGGGCCTGTTCGAGGCCGGCAAGCCGTCCAAGCGCCCACTCGGTGGCAAGTACGAATTGCTCGGCGCACCCGAACACCGTGCGATCGCCCGCCAGGCGGTACGTGAGTCGCTGGTGCTGCTGAAGAACCAGGCCGGCATCCTGCCGCTGAATCCGACCAAGCGCGTGCTGGTGGTGGGCGATGGCGCCAACGACATGGGCAAGCAGTCCGGCGGCTGGACCCTGAACTGGCAGGGCACCGGCACCAAGCGCAGCGACTACCCCAACGGCACCACCATCTGGGAAGGCCTGGACAAGCAGATCAAGGCCGCCGGCGGCAGCGCCGAGTTGGCCGTGGACGGCGCCTACAAGACCAAGCCGGACGTGGCCGTGGTGGTGTTCGGCGAAAACCCGTACGCCGAATTCCAGGGCGATATCGCTACCTTGCTGTACAAGCCGGGCGATGAAAGCGAACTGGCCCTGATCAAGAAGCTCAAGGCCGACGGCATCCCGGTGGTGGCGGTGTTCCTGAGCGGGCGTCCGCTGTGGATGAACCAGTACATCAACGCCTCCGACGCGTTCGTCGCTGCCTGGTTGCCGGGTTCCGAAGGCGAGGGCATTGCCGACGTGCTGCTGCGCAAGGCCGATGGCTCGGTGCAGAACGACTTCAAGGGCAAGCTCAGCTTCTCCTGGCCCAAGACCGCGGTGCAGTTCGCCAACAACGTCGGCCAGAAGGACTACGACCCGCAGTTCAAGTTCGGCTTTGGCCTGACCTATGCCGACAAGGGCGACCTGGCGGCGTTGCCGGAAGAGTCGGGCGTGTCCGGCGAGCAGTCGGTAGGCGGGATGTACTTCGTGCGCGGCAAGCCGGCACTGGGTATCGCGATGCAGCTGTCCAACGCCGGCCAGGCCAACATGCCGGCAACCACGCTGCCGGTGGGCCTGTCCGATGGCAGCCTGAAGATGAGCGCAGTCGATCACAAGGCGCAGGAAGATGCGCGCCGTCTGGTGTGGTCCGGCAGCACCGCCTCCAGCGTGTTGCTGGTGTCCGCCAAGCCGGTGGACGTCTCGCGTGAGAGCAACGGCGATGTGCAGTTGCAGCTGACCCTGCGCCGCGACAGCGCCGTGACCGCGCCGGTGTGGCTGGGCGTGGGCTGTGGCGACAAGTGCGGTGGTCGCGTGGATGTGCGCAAGACCCTGGCCGCGCTGCCGCAAGGCCAGTGGAAAGTCGTCGGCGTGCCGCTCAAGTGCTTTGCAGTGGCCGGTGCCGACGTGAGCAAGCTGACCCAGGTCGCCAGCATCGAAAGCGCCGCCGCGCTGGACCTGTCGGTGTCCAAGGTGGCGCTGGGTGCGCTCAACGAAGCCGAAGTCACCGTCGACTGCCCGGTCAAGTAAGCAGCATTCCCGCAGGCGTAGTCGCGCCTGCGGGAGATCGGATGAAACAGGCGCGTCGCCAGTGCTGGCGGCGCGGTATAGCGGCCACCCTGATCGGTGGTGTCATCAGCCGCCGCGGGACGCGCGCGTCGATCGGCCGGGATGGCCTGCAGCTGCGGTTCGCCGCGCTGCCGTGGCGCACGCCGTGCGTTGCGGCGGCATTCTGCAGGCCTGTCTGGCGTTCGATGCACATCCCAGAGCCAGACAGGAGAGTGCAGTGGGTTTGGCGACGTTGGATATCGTGATCGTGCTGGTCTACCTGACCGGCATCTTCGTGCTTGCGCAGTGGGTCTCGCGCGAGAAGGCAGGCCACAGCAAGAGCGCCGAGGATTACTTCCTGGCCAGCAAGTCGCTGCCGTGGTGGGCGATCGGCGCCTCGCTGATTGCGGCGAACATTTCGGCCGAACAGATCATCGGCATGGCCGGTTCCGGCTATGCGATCGGCCTGGCGATCGCCTCCTACGAATGGATGGCGGCGCTGACGCTGCTGATCGTCGGCAAGTTCTTCCTGCCGATCTTCCTGCGCAATGGCATCTACACCATGCCGCAGTTTCTGGAGCAGCGTTACGGCAAGTGGATCCGCACGCTGATGGCGGTGTTCTGGCTGCTGCTGTACGTGTTCGTCAATCTCACCTCGATCCTGTGGCTGGGATCGATCGCGGTCAGCCAGGTCACCGGCATGGACCAGACCCTGGCGCTGGCACTGATCGGCGTGTTTGCGCTGGTCTACCAGCTCTACGGCGGGCTGAAGGCGGTGGCGCTGACCGACATCGTGCAGGTCACCCTGCTGGTGCTGGGCGGGCTGCTGGTGGCCGGGTTGACCCTGGCGCGGATCGGCGACGGTGCCGGCGTGCTGGCCGGCTTCCAGCACCTGTGGAGCGCGCACCCGGAGCACTTCCACATGATCCTGACCAAGGACAACCCGTTCTACAAGGATCTGCCGGGCCTGAGCGTGCTGCTTGGCGGGCTGTGGGTGATGAACATCAGTTACTGGGGTTTCAACCAGTACATCATCCAGCGCGCGCTGGCGGCCAAGAACATCGGCGAGGCGCAGAAGGGCATGGTGTTTGCCGCGTTTCTGAAGCTGCTGATGCCGTTGGTGATCGTGGTGCCGGGCATTGCCGCGGTGGTGCTGGCGCCGGATCTGGCCAAGCCCGATCAGGCCTACCCGACCATGATGCAGCTGTTGCCGACCGGCATCCTGGGCCTGGTGTTTGCCGCGTTGGTTGCGGCGATCGTGGCCTCGCTGGCCTCGAAGATCAATTCGGTGGCGACGATCTTCACCCTGGATTTCTACGCCAAGTTCCGCCCGCAGACCGGGCAGAAACAGCTGGTGCGCGTAGGCCGTATCGTGGCCGCGCTGTCGGTGCTGATCGGCATCCTCACCGCGCGGCCGTTGCTGGGCAACTTCGATCAGGGCTTCCAGTTCATCCAGGAATTCACCGGCTTCTTCACTCCCGGCGTGGTGGTGATCTTCATGCTCGGCCTGTTCTGGAAGCGCGCCAACGAAGCCGGCGCACTCACCGCGGCGGTCGGCTCGGTGGTGTTGTCGTTCGCGCTCAAGTTCGCCTGGCCCGAACTGCCGTTCATGGACCGCATCGGCGTGGTGTTCGTGGCCGCGCTGGTATTGGCGGTAGTGGTGTCGCTGCTGACGCCGGCCACCCAGGCACGCGATCTGATCCGTACCAACGACGTTGCCTACGGCACCACGCCCGGCTTCAAGATCGGCGCGGCGGGCGTGATCGCAATTCTGATCGTGCTGTACACCGTGTTCTGGTAAGCAGTGATGTCTTGAAACGCGGCGCGGCACCTCGGTGTCGCGCCGCGCTGCGTTGACAGCCTGCCGTTTCGGCGGCGCGAGCCCTCGTCAAGCGCGTTTGGATGGCACGCGGCAGTCACTGCGCATGCGTGGCAGATGCCACTCAAGTACCGCCTGCGCCGCCGAGTGGTGGACGCGGTTGGTGTGCTGGCTGCGCTTAGACGCGTGCCGCGGCCAAGCTGGCGGCAAGCAGGTTGACCGGCGCGGCATGTTGCTCGTGCCACGGCGTTTCCAGCCAGGTTTCCAGCGCGGCGGCCGGCATCGGTTTGGCGATCCAGTAGCCCTGGCCTTCGTCGCAGCCCCAGGCGCGCAATTGCGCGTACGCTTCCGCCGATTCGATGCCTTCGGCCACCACGCGCTGGCCCAGACTGTGGCCAAGCTGGATCATCGCCGGCACCAGGGTGCGGTCGGTGCGGCTGTCCGGCAGCGAACGGATGAAGGATTGATCGATCTTCAACGAACTGGCCGGCAGCTGCTTGAGATAGCTGAAATTGCTGTAGCCGGTGCCGAAGTCGTCGATGGCGATATGCACGCCCAGCGCTGCAATGGTGGCCAGTTGTTCGGCCAGGTGGTCGGGGTGGCGAATCATCGCGCTTTCGGTGAATTCGATTTCCAGCCGGCGCGGGTCCAGCTTGTGACGATCCAGGCCGCGCCGCAGCAGGCCGGCAAAGCCGGGGCGATCCAGATCAGCGGCCGACACGTTCAGGGCCAGGTTGAAGTCCAGGCCTTGCTGCTGCCAGCGCGCTGCCTGCGCGATGCCGTTGTCGATGACCCAGGCGGTAATGCGGTTGATCAGCGCGGTTTTCTCGGCCATCGGAATGAAATCCGACGGCACCACCGGGCCGATCATCGGGTGCTGCCAGCGCAGCAAGGCTTCCACGCCGACGCAGCGGTGGTCGTGCAGATCCACGCGCGGTTGAAAGTGCAGGCGCAGCTGGCTGGCGCTGTCCAGGGCCGCGGGCAGGGCGGCGAGCAGGCGGAAGGTATTGCGCTGGGCAACATCGTGCTTGCGCTCGTACAGGCTCCACGGCAGGCAGCGCTCGCGCGCAATATCCACCGAGGTGGTCAGCGAGCGGATGGTATCGGCGGCGCCGTAGCTGGACTGCAGCGAGACCGCGCCGATCGAAGCCACCGCGGTGTGCGGAATGCCCTGATGTTCCAAGGGCTCGGTGAACGCCTTGGCGACCTTGGTGCATAGCGTGGCCAGACGCTGGCCTTCCGCCTGCGCCAGGAAGCCGAAGGTCGTCGGGTCCAACCGATACAACAGGGTGCCGCCGGGCAGATAGGCGGCAAGGCGACGCTGTGCCAGGGCGACGTAGCCGTCTGCGTATTCCCAGCCCAGCGCCTTGACCATATCGCGGAAATAATCGCTGCCGCAGACATCGATGGCCACCGCCGTGGTGGCCGGTGCAGTGTCGCGTTGCGACAGCCAGGTATCCAGGTCTTCGCTAAAGCGCGCGCGGTTGGGCAGCCCGGTCGGACCATCGCGGTAGGTGGTACTGCGCAGGTTTTCCACGCGCAGCACGGCCAGGTCGCGCAGGCCTTCCAGCTGCGTGATCGCTGCTGCATCTAGTCCCTCGCGCGGGCTGGTGCCGATCACGCACAAGGTGCCGATGCTATGGCCATCGCGCAGCTTCAGCGGTGCGCCGGCATAGAAGCGAATGAACGGCGGCCCCATCACCAGCGGGTTGTCGCAAAAGCGCGGATCCAGCCGCGCATCCGGCACCACCATCACTTCGTCCGAGCGGATCGCATGCGCGCAGAACGCCTGACTCCGCGGCGTTTCGCGCGCTTCCAGGCCAATGCGTGCCTTGAACCACTGGCGGTGCTCGTCCACCAGCGATACCAACGCAATTTCCGCGTCCAGGCTGCGCGCGGCCATGGCGGCCACGGTGTCGAACACCGGGTCTGGCGGCGAATCCAGCAGGCACAGGCCGCGCAGCACCTCGAGCCGGGTGGACTCGTCGAGCGTGGGCGGAAGAAGAGACGCGACAGAGGCAGGCAGGGAAGGCATGCGCTCGTATCGGCCTGAAGCGTGATCCCTTGATTGGCGATGATTGGCGCCGTTCAGTTGCAGCACGCGGCCCAGGCCGCATTGGGACGCATGAACAGTGCCGTGTCCGCGCCAGACGTGCGGCGCACGCGATTCCAAGGTCATCTGCGCGGCGCTGTCGCAGGCCGTGCGCCGTCTGCCGGGGCTGGAATGCGTGCCAACACCCACGCGCAAGGCGCATGTGTGGTCCGGTGGCAGCGCCTAAATATCCCGCGCGCGCTGCCGATCACCTTTTGACCGCAGCGGTGCCGACGCAACGCAACCATCTGCATCGCGCATGCGACCAATGCTCTTTCGCCGATGTTTGCTTTTGTGATGTGCATTCGCCTTATGTGTGTCACGAATTGACACAGTCTTCACTCGCGCTGTGAGTTTCGCCATCGCGGCTCTTGTCATTTCTATTTTGGAATCATCGTGAATTCATTGCTGTCTTTTGCACAACGCACGCTCCTCGTCGTCGCCGGTCTGGCGCTGTCGTCTGCCGCCCATGCAGGGCTCACGGTGTCCGGTACGCAGTTGCGCGAGTCCAATGGCAACGCATTGGTGCTGCGCGGCGTCAACCTTCCGCATGCCTGGTATGCGGGCCGCACCGATGCGGCATTGGCAGCCATCGCGGCCACCGGCGCCAACAGCGTGCGCGTCGTGCTCAGTTCCGGCTACCGTTGGACGCGCACACCGGAGGCCGATGTGGTCCGCATCATCGCGCGCTGCAAAAGCCTGGGCTTGATCGCCGTGCTGGAGGTCCACGACACCACCGGCTACGGCGAAGACACCGCCGCTGCGAATCTGGTCAATGCGACCAATTACTGGGTCGGCATCCGCAAGGCGCTGATCGGCAACGAAGACCATGTGGTCATCAATATCGCCAACGAACCGTTCGGCAACAGCCTGACTGCCAGCGAATGGGTCAACGGCCATGCCACCGCCATCGCCACCTTGCGCAAGAATGGATTGACCCACGCCTTGATGGTGGATGCGCCCAACTGGGGACAGGACTGGCAGTTCTACATGCGCGACAACGCCGCTGTGCTGCTGGCCCGCGACAGCCGCCGCAACCTGATGTTCAGCGTGCACATGTACGAAGTGTTCGGCAGCGATGCCACGATCAACAATTACTTGCGCGCCTTCAACGATAAAAAGCTGGCGCTGGTGATCGGCGAATTCGGTGGCGACCATCGCGGTGCGCATGTGGACGAAGCGGCGATCATGCGCCGCGCGCGCGACTACAACATTGGCTACATGGGCTGGTCATGGTCGGGCAACGACAGCAGCACGAAGTCGCTGGATATCGCAATCGGCTGGAATGCGGCACAACTGAGCACCTGGGGGCGCAACTTGATCCTGGGCGCCGACGGCATCACAGCAACCTCGCGTCGGGCAAGCGTGTTCGGCCCGTTGTGAGATGAAGTCCTGCAGTCGGCCGCGGTAGTTTTTCGGCACGCACAAGGGCACTGCAACGCGGTCGATCTGCGCGCCGCTACAGGGCCGGCGCACGGGCGCGGAACGCGCTTGCAGGTGCGTCCTTGTCAGCCCCCCACCCAGCGTCCGTGCCGCGTGGGGTTCGGCGACAGGGCGGGACGGCTAGCGTAACGGCCCCGGGCTCGGGCGCTTGGTCAGCTTGCGCTGCAGCGATCGGCGATGCATGCCGAGCAGGCGCGCGGCCGCCGACACGTTGCCGCCGGTTTCGTGCAGCGCCTGCTGGATGTGCTCCCACTGCAAGCGGCTGAGCGGCGTCATCATTTCCTGCGCGCTTTCTTCTTCGTCCGGCTCTGGCAACTCGTCATCCTCTTCGCCCAGCGCGCGCATGATGGTGGGAATATTGGCCGGCTTGGGCAGGTAGTCATCGGCGCCGAGTTTGATCGCCTCCACCGCCGTGGCGATGCTGGCGTACCCTGTGACCAGCAGGATGCGCATGTCGGTGCGGATCTCGCGCAGCGGCTGGATCAGGCTCAAGCCGGAATCGTGGCCGAGCTTGAGATCGATCAATGCAAAATCCGGCATCGCGCTGCGTGCCGTGGACAACGCACTGGCCGCATCGGTGGCGGTGAGCGTTTCTACGCCGCGGCGTGCAAGGCTGCGTTGCAGCGTGCGCAGGTACAAGGTGTCGTCGTCGACCAGCAGACCGGTACGGATCGGGGGACTTGTCATGCGAGTGCCTCGTGGTCGGAGAGGGGCAGACGGAAACCGACGCGCGCGCCGCTGCCTTCGGCGGGCAGCATCCACAACTCGCCCTGCAGGCGTTCGACAGTGGCATGCGAGAGCGCCAGTCCCACGCCCATGCCGTCGTGCTTGCCGCTATTGAACAGCGTCCCAGGCAGCATCGCTTGCGCGGTGTCGAAGCCGGGTCCGTAGTCGCGTACTTCGCCGCTGAGATGGTCGTGTTCCACCCGCAGCGTCAGATCGATCTGCGGGCGCCCGACACGTTCGCCCGCATCGGCGGCGTTGTTGAGCAACACCATCAGCAGGTGGCTGACGCCGGGCTGCAGCATCAGGCGCATGGGCGCGTCCTCGTTGCGGCGCAGTTCGATGGTGGGGCGCACCAGGCGCCATTGTTCCAGCACTTCTTTCACGGCCACCTCGCGGCTCAGATGGCCGTTGTCGGCAGGTGCCGCCAAGGCCAGGACGCGTTCGTGGCACTGCACCAGCAGTTCGCGCAAGGTGTCCAGGTCTTCGCGCAATTCGCCTTGCTCGCACTGGTCGGCGATGTCGTCCACCAGCAGGGTCATGGTGGCCAGCGGCGTGTTCAATTCGTGCGCCACCGACGCCGCGTGCGTGGCCAGCGCCACGATGCCTTCGTTGCGCGCAAAGCGCTCACGCAAAGTGGAGATCTCGCGTTCGCGCTCGCGCATCGAAAAAGCCAGCCGTGTCGCGAACGCCAGCACCACCACGGTGGACAGCAGGAAGTTGGCCGCCATGCCCCACATGTGCAGGCTGAGCGGGTCGAAGCCACCGTAGGGCAGCGGCAGCCCGAACGCTGCGCTGATCACATAGCCGGCCACGCACGATGCCGCCACCGCCATCGCCCAGCTCAGCGGCAGCGCCAACGCGGCCAGCGCAATCAGCACCAGGAACAACGAACCGAACGGGTTGGCGATGCCGCCGCTCCAGCCCACCATCCAGGTCAGGACCGTCACGTCGACCAGGATGTGGCCGAACTCGGTGGCCGGGCTCACCGCGCCGCGGTGCGCCACCCGCAGCTGCGCATACAGGTTGAAGACCGCCAACGCGGCTACGCCGGCCCACAGGGGTTGCTGCGGCAGGTTCAGGCCCATCAGCCCGGTTGCGACCAGAATGGTGGCGGCCTGGCCGGCGGTGGCCAGCCAGCGCAGGCTGCAGAGGGTCCGCAGGAAGGAAGCGTCGGAGCTGTTCATCACGGCAATGCTATGCGCTTGGGAAGATGGTGGCCTGCGACAAACCGTCGCATCGGCCTGGAGCGTGTGATGCACGTTGAGATGAGATGCGTTGGCCGCCCGCTGCGTGCCGCTGGCGGCCAAGCCTCCGGGAAGCGTCCTGTGGCGCGCCGATACCGCGTTGCGCGCCTTGCCCAGGCGGCCATCCTGGACCGCAGCGCCTGCCTTGTCTCGACCCGCCACTGGACGCTTCGCACTCACCTCAAGGTACATCACACGCTCTAGAGATCGGTGCGCCTCTCGCTTCAGCTGTGAGCGCACGGCGGACAGGCTAAAATAGCGCGATGCATGACGCCGTGACCCGCCCAACCCCTCCCGCCGACGCCACCGCCTGGCCGCGTCGCATCACCCAGGCCGTCAAGATCGGCAGCGTGACCGTGGGCGGGGGCCATCCGGTCGTCGTCCAGTCGATGACCAACACCGACACCGCCGACATCGCCGGCAGCGTCAAGCAGGTCGCCGATCTGTGGCGCGCCGGCTCGGAAATGGTGCGCCTGACCGTCAACAATGCCGAGTCCGCTGCCGCCATTCCGCGCATCGTCGACAAGCTGCGCATGATGGGCATCGAAGTGCCCTTGATCGGCGACTTCCATTACAACGGCCATCAACTGCTCGCTGCCGAGCCGGCCTGTGCCGAGGCGCTGGCCAAGTACCGCATCAATCCGGGCAATGTCGGGTTCGGCAAGAAGAAGGATCTGCAGTTCGGTCAGTTGATCGAGTTCGCCATCAAGTACGGCAAGCCGGTGCGCATTGGCGCCAACTGGGGCTCGCTGGACCAGTCGCTGGCAGCGCAGCTGATGGACGAAAATTCGCAACGCGACGCCCCGTGGGATGCCGGCCGGGTGCTGCGCGAGGCGCTGATCCGCTCGGCGGTGGATTCGGCCGAGCGTGCGGTGGAGCTGGGCCTGCCGCGCGAGCGCATCATCCTGTCGGCCAAGGTGTCCGGCGTACAGGAGCTGATCGCGGTGTACCGCGACATGGCCAGCCGCTGCGATTTCGCGCTGCATCTTGGCCTGACCGAGGCCGGTATCGGCAGCAAGGGCATCGTGGCCTCGGCGGCGGCACTGAGCGTGTTGCTGCAGGAAGGCATCGGCGACACCATCCGCATCTCGCTGACGCCCGAGCCTGGGCAGTCGCGCACCCAGGAAGTGGTGGTGGCGCAGGAACTGCTGCAGACCACCGGCCAGCGTGCGTTTACCCCGATGGTCACCGCCTGCCCGGGGTGCGGCCGCACCACCTCCGAGTTCTTCCAGGAGCTGGCCGGCGTGGTGCAGAACCATGTGCGCGCCAAGATGCCGGAATGGAAGATCACCAACCCCGGCGCGGAAAACATGACCCTGGCGGTGATGGGCTGCGTGGTCAACGGGCCGGGCGAATCGCGCCACGCCAATATCGGGATTTCGCTGCCGGGCACGGGCGAGGCACCGTCGGCACCGGTGTTCATCGATGGCGAAAAGAGCGTCACCTTGCGCGGCGAAAACATCGCCTACGAATTCATCGAATTGATCGATCAATACGTCGAACGTACCTATGTCCGCCGCGCCGGCTGAATCGCCGGCCGGGTTCAAGGGATGGTTGCGTAGCAATGCGTGGCGCATGGCGTTGCTGTTTGCCGGGGTGCTGCTGCCGCTCGGGCTGTTCGTGGACCTGGCCGATGAGGTCCACGCGCTGGAAAATGTCTACTTCGACGAGCCGCTGCTGTGGAGCATGCGCAGCATCGCCACGCCCGGCCTGGATGCGTTCTTTGGTGCGATCTCCAAGGCGGGCTACCAGTACGGCGTGATTCCGGCCGATATCGCCATCGTGCTGGTGTTGCTGGTCTTGCAGCGCCGGCGCGAGGGCACGTTTGCCGCGCTGGGATTCGGCGGCTCGGCGCTGTTGAACATGGGCGCCAAGCAGTTTTTCCAGCGCGACCGCCCCAGCTTGTGGGAATCGATCGCGCCGGAGAGCACGTTCAGTTTTCCCAGCGGCCACGCGATGGGCTCGATGACATTGGCAGCGGTGGTCATCGCGCTGGCCTGGAACACGCGCTGGCGCTGGCCGGTGACCATTGTCGCCAGCGTGTTCGCGCTGCTGGTGGGCATCTCGCGCATCTACCTGGGCGTGCATTACCCGTCCGACATCCTGGGCGGCTGGTCGGCCGCGCTGGTATGGGTGGTCGGGCTGTATCTGGTGATGTTCCGCGGCGCGCGGCGGCCGCATTGGCGCACGCCGGCTGGAGCGGTGGCGGAGCAGCCCGGGCGCGTGCCGTTTGCCGATTAACCGCGGCCGATCCGCTCCCGTTGCGATAACCGGGCGCCAACCATGGCGCCGATGGAAGCCAGCAAGATGACGTAGTACGCCGGCCCCATCGGGTGCTGCTTGAGCAGCATCACCACCAGCAGCGGAGTCAGGCCGCCGAATACGGCATAGCCCAGGTTGTAGGCGAACGACACGCCGGACAGCCGAACCACCGGTGGAAACGCCTCGACCATCACGCGCGGAATCGCACCCAGCACGCCCAGCGCAGCGCCGAGCAGGGCATAGAGCGGAAACAGCAGGCGCGGGTCGCCCGCAAAGCGGTAGAACAGCCATGCGCTGATACCCAGAAGCACGCTGCCGGCCAGCAGCACACGCCCGTTGCCCCAACGGTCCGAGAGTGCCCCGGCCACTACCGAGCCGATCGCCTGCAGCAGCACTGCCAGAAGATTGGCCTGCAATGCCACCGGTGCCGGATAGCCGTACGCACTCTGCAGCAGCGTGGGCGTCATCAGCGACACCACCAGCACTGCGGCGGCGATCACCCAGGTCAGCCAGAGCGACATTGCCAGACTGCGCGGGTGATCGCGCAGCACCACCTTCAGTGGCGTCTCGCGCGCCAACGCGCGCATGGCGACCAGTTCGGCGAACACCGGCGTTTCATGCAGCCAGCGCCGCAGGTACACCGACAGCAGGCCGAAGATGCCGCCGGCCAAAAACGGCAGCCGCCAGGCGTACTCGGCGATTTCCTCCGGAGAAAACGCACGATTCAGTGCGCCGGCACTCAGCGAACCAAGCAGCACACCGGCAGCCAGGCCAGCGGTCAAGGTGCCGCAGGCCAGCCCTGTGCGCCGCGCGGGGACGTGTTCTGCCACGAACACCCACGCACTGGGCACTTCGCCACCGATGGCTGCGCCCTGCAGCAGGCGCATCGTCAACAGCAGCAGCGGCGCGGCCAGGCCGATCTGCGCGTAGGTCGGCAGCACGCCGATGGCCAGTGTGGGCAGCGCCATCAATCCGATGCTCAGCGCGAACATGCGCTTGCGACCAAGCAGATCGCCAAAATGCGCCATCACAATGCCGCCCAACGGCCGGATCAGGTAGCCGGCCGCAAAGATGCCGAATGTCTGCAGTTGCCGCGTCCACTCCGGAATACCGGGCGGAAAGAACAGCTCGCCCAGCACCTTCGCGAAAAAAATGAAGATGATGAAATCGTAGAACTCCAGCGCGCCGCCCAGCGCGGACAAGCCCAGGGTTTTGTAATCGCTGCGGGTGAGCTGCGTCGGTGGGGCATGGGTGGTCATGCAGTCGCATCCTGTCGCGGGTGGCGCGCATTGCCATTGAAGCCTGCTGATGCGCCGAGCAGGCAATGCTAGCTGCCGGGCGGGGCCGTCGCTACGCCGTTTCGCCAATCAATTGCCGATGGCACCCATCAGGCCTGGCGCAAACACGCCTGCGGGCTTCGGTTACCGCGCGCGTTCGGGCGTTCGCTGCGCATCAGCCGGATACGCTCACCAGCGCCGCTGCCTCGGCGTGCAGTGCGGTGGTGTCGAACAACGGCAACTGCGCATCGGTGCTGTCCACCAGCAGCGAAATCTCGGTGCAGCCCAGGATGATCGCTTGCGCACCGTGCTGGCCGAGCTCCCCCATGACCTTGCAGAAGTATTCGCGCGATTCGGGCTTGATCACGCCCTGGCAGAGTTCGTCGTAGATCACGCGATGCAGTTGTGCGCGTGCCTCCGCCGGCGGCACCAGCACGTCCAGGCCGCGTGCCTGGACGTGCTGGCGATAGAACGGCTGCTCCATGGTGAAGCGCGTGCCCAGCAATCCGACCCGGCTGATGCCCGCTGCGACCAGCGCGTCGGCGGTGGCATCGGCGATATGCAGCAGCAGTGGCGTCGCGGCGGTAATCGCGTCGGCAACGCAGTGCATGGTGTTGGTGCACAGCACGATGAAGTCGGCGCCTGCTGCCTGCAACGCACGCGCGGCTGCTGCCATCGCCTGGCCAGCGCCATCCCAATCGCCGGTGTGCTGCAGCCGCTCGATCTCGTGGAAATTGACGCTATACAGCAGCAGCTTCGCCGAATGCAGGCCGCCGCATGCATGGCGGACGCGCTGATTGATGATGCGGTAGTAGGGCAGCGTGGATTCCCAGCTCATTCCACCGATCAAACCGATTGTCTTGCTTGGAACCGGCATGCGAACTCCATGATACGACAGCGGATGAGGTTGCCAGAGCTACGCCACGCAGCGTGCGCTGCGCTTGGGACTGGAGTGTATGTCGGCGTCCGGACCAGATGTATTCGCGATCATGCCCAGGCAGGTCGGGATGCCGGGTTCACTCGCCCGGCTTGGCGCCTTCCACTGGTGCATGCGTAGCGGCGCGACGCGCCAGCACCGTTTCGCGATGGGCGATATAGACATTGGCGCCGATGATGATGGCCGCACCGATCACGGTGTGGCGTTCGATCGCCTCGCCGAACAGCCACCAACCCAGCAACGCCACCAACGGCAGCTGCATGAAACTGATCGGCTGCAACGCAGAGACTTCGCCCAGCTTGAGTGCGCGCGTCCAGAACAACTGCCCGGCGGTGCCGAAGATGCCGGTGGCCACCAGCCATACCCAGCCGATGCCCTGCGGCCAGTTCCATTGGAACAGCGCCGGAATCAGCGACATCGGCACCCAGAACACGTAGGTGTAGAAGACCACCGTGTCGGAGTCGTCGCTGCGCGAGAGCTGTTTGATCTGGATCGCGACGATGGCGCTGATGACCGCAGCCAACAGCGCAATCAGCAAGCCGGGCGTGAACGTGGACGAGCCGGGTCGCAGGATCACCAGGACGCCGATAAAACCCGCCGCCACCGCCAGCCAGCGCCGCAGCCGGACCTGCTCATGCAGCCACACCACGGCCAGCACGGTGACGAATAAGGGCGTGGAGTAGGAGAGCGAGATGGCCTGCGACAGGGGCAGATGGCCGATCGCCCAAAACCCGCACAGCATCGAGGCCAGGCCGATCAAGGTGCGGGCGAAATACTGCGGCAATTGTCGCGTGCGCGGCAGCGGCTTGCCCGGCCGCACGATCAACGGCAACAACGCCAGCAACCCGAACGCATTGCGAAAAAATGCGATCTCGGTCGTCGCAATCGTGCTCGAGGCCAGGCGGATGGTGATTGCCATCAACCCGAAGGCGAAGGTACTGGTGAGCATCCACAGCGCGGCTCGCCGCGATACCTGTGCTGGGGTCACCAATGCGCCCCGATGATGCGCGGTTCCGGTTCCAGGATCACCGAATAGCGCTCGCGCACCGACTCGGCAATGCGCCGCGCGAAATCCAGCAACTGCGCGCCCGTGGCGGTGCCGTAATTGACCAGCACCAGCGCATGCTCGGGCGACACGCCGGCATCGCCTTCCCGCTTGCCTTTCCAGCCGCATTGCTCGATCAGCCAGGCGGCGGACAATTTGCCCTGGCCGGCCTGCTCGCCCGGATACACCGGCATGTCGGCAAAGCTGGCCTGCAAGGCGGCAATCTGTTCGCTCGGCAGCAATGGGTTCTTGAAGAAGCTGCCCGCATTGCCCAGCACATCCGGGTCCGGCAACTTGCGGCGCCGGATGTTGATCACCGCCTGCGCCACATCGGCCGCGCCCGCCAGTTCGGCGCCCATGCGCGCCAGTTCCTCGCGAATGCCTGCGTAGTCCAGTCGCAGTTCGTGCAGCAGCGGTAGATTGAATTCCACCGCCACGATCAGATAACGCTCGGGCTGCTGCTTGAACACGCTGTCGCGGTAGCCGAACGCGCAATCGGCCGCATCCAGCCGCACGAACTGCTGGCTATGCCGGTCGAAGGCTTCCACCACGTGGATGAAGTCGCCCACCTGCGCGCCGTACGCGCCGATGTTCTGGATCGGGCAGGCGCCCACGGTGCCCGGAATCAGTGCCAGATTTTCCAGCCCCGACAAGCCCTGCTGCAGCGAGTACAGCACCAGCGCATGCCAGTTCACGCCGGCGCCGGCCCGCACGATGGCGTGGTCGGCACGGTGCGCGATGATGGACGTCTGGCGGTTGTCGAAGCACAGCACGCAGCCGGGCGGATCGCCGGCCAGCAAGACATTGCTGCCGCTGCCCAGCACCAGCAACGGTTGTCCGGCGATCTCGGGCGCGGCCAATGCCTGCGGCAATGCCTCGGGCGCGTGGACGTTGAGCAACCAGCGCGCGGTGGCCTCCACATGGAAGGTGTTGAGCGCGCGCAGCGGCGCCTGTTCGCTCAGCTGCCAGCCTGTGTGCACTGCATCGCTCATAACGGCGACACCGCACCGCCGCTGGGTGCTTCGCGACGGCGTCGGATGGCGTTGACGCATTCGCCGATGAGCTGCGGGCCGCGGTACACCAACCCGCTGTAGCACTGCACCAGGCTCGCACCGGCTGCCATCTTGGCCACCGCATCGGCGCCGGAGTTGATGCCGCCCACGCCAATCAACGGAATCGATTCGGGCAGGCGCGCGCGCAGGCGCCGCAGCACCAACGTGGATTGCCCCAGCAGCGGCGCGCCGGACAGACCGCCGGCTTCGGCAGCCAGCGGGTGATTGGCCACCAGTGTGCGTGTCACCGTGGTGTTGGTTGCGATCACGCCATCCACTGCCAGGTCGGCCAGCACGCGTGCGGCGGCATCGATGTCGCGGTCGTTGAGGTCCGGCGCCACCTTGACCAGCATCGGCACCCGTTTGCCGTGTTGCGCGCTCAGCGCTTCCTGGGTTTCGCGCAAGTCGGAAATCAGACGGCGCAACGATTGTTCTTCCTGCAACTCGCGCAAGCCTGCAGTATTGGGCGAGGAGATGTTGACCGTGATGTAGTCGGCCAGCGGATACACGCGCTCCATGCAGTAACGGTAGTCACTGGTGGCCTCCTCGTTGGGCGTGTCCTTGTTCTTGCCGATGTTGATGCCGAGCAGGCCTCCCGTGCGGCGTGCGCGCTGCACGTTGGCCACCAGCGCATCCACGCCCAGATTGTTGAAGCCCATGCGGTTGATCACCGCCTGGTATTCCGGCAATCGGAACATGCGTGGCTTCGGGTTGCCCTCCTGCGCGCGCGGCGTCACCGTGCCGATCTCGACAAAGCCGAAGCCCAGCGCAAACAACGCATCGATGTGCTCGCCGTTCTTGTCCAGCCCGGCACCCAGCCCGACCGGGTTGGGGAACATCAGGCCGAAGGCCGGAGTAGGCAGCGGCACCGGGCGCCTGGCCAGCAATGCCGTGGTGCCGGTGCGGTAGGCGGTGTCGATGGAGCGCAACGCCAGCGCGTGGGCGCGCTCGGCATCCAGGGAAAACAGGAAGGGGCGGGCAAGCGAATACATGCGGGTCAGTTCAATCTCCCGGCGAACACGCGGGTTTGGTATTGGAAGTCGATCAGCCCATCGTGGGCATACGCATCGAACAACGTGCGGAGTGCGGCGAGCATCGGGGCATGCCGTGGGTCGTGCGCAAGCGGGGCGTACGAGGACGACAGCAGGCGGCCGCGCAAGCTCTCGAAGTCCAGCCGCTGCACATTCGGAAAGCGCGCCATCGCGCAGAAGCCATCGCCGAACCACGCTTGCATGGTGGCATCGTCCTGATACCGCTCGGCCACTGCGGAATAGTCGGTGCCGTAATCCAGCAGCAACTGCTCGTAGCCGCGCAGGAACGCGGTGCTGTCCAGTTCGCGCGAATTCCAGTACACCACCGCCAGCCCGCCGGGCTGCAGGGTGCGCGCCCATTCGGCGTGCACGGCCTGCATGTCGAACCAGTGGAAGGCCTGCGCCGCAGACACCAGGCCCACGCTGGCATCGGCCAGCCCGGTGGCTTCGGCGGTGCCGTCGATCGCCTGAAACTTGGGAAATTCCGCCAACCACTGCAGCGCCGCGTCACGCATGGCCTGGTTGGGCTCCACCGCCGTCACCGCATGCCCGGCTTCCAGAAACAGGCGGCTGGAAATGCCGGTGCCGGCGCCGATGTCGGCCACTGCCGTTGCGGGCGTCACGCCCAGTTCGTCATGCAGCCAACGCAGCAGCTGCGGCGGGTAACTGGGCCGGTAGCGCACATAGGCGGCCACGCGGTCGTTGAAGCGCTGGGCGGAGGAGGGCGTGGCCATGCTCAACTGTTGGCGGCCGCAAGCCAGGCCATGCCGCCGAAGAACAGCAGGAAAAACGCGATTCCCACCACCCAGAGCGCCACCGCCAGCCAGCCCATGATGAGGCCGCCGATGGCCAGGCCGTCGCCGTCCAGACCCTGGGGATTGCGGCGGATTTCCGCGCGGGCCAGATGCCCGGTAATGATGGCGCAGATGCTGCCCAGGAACGGGATCAGCGTCCAGCCGAGAATGCCCGCAACCAGGCTGACGATCGCCATGGCGCTGGTCTGTCGAACGACAACGTTCATCATGAACTCCTTGAAAGGCGGGCAGCCGAAGGCTGGCGTCGCATGATTATCCCAGAGCCGCCGGGCAAAAGGCGTGCCGTTTGCGGCCAAACGTCGTTGCGGGGCTGGTTTTGCGGGCGGGAGCGGCTGAAATGGCTGCTCGTGCGGGTAGGGCGTGGTCATGCCCGTCGAGACGCGTCCTGCCGGACGCTGGCTGTCGGTGGTGCCGAACGGGCGCCATGTGGCCCGGCGGGTTCAAGCCGGGCCGGTGCCACGGGGCGCCTGCGTTGTATCGCCGGCGGACGCTGCGCCCCGTGCAGAGGTGGCGTACGTTGCACAGAGCCGGATCGGCGAACGTCGCCTGCCGCCGCCGGCGCTTCCTGGCTGCCACTGCCGCTGCGATGGCGAGAACCACCGGGTTGTGTGCGTCGGCTACGCAGCGCGGGCCGCTGCAACAGGCTCGTTGCGACCATGCGGCGCGCCGAGCATATGCCCGGCGCGCCATGCAATCTCGATCAAAGATCGAACTTGATGCCCTGCGCCAGGGGCAGCGAATCGGAGTAGTTGATGGTGTTGGTCTGACGACGCATATACACCTTCCACGCATCCGAGCCAGACTCGCGCCCGCCGCCGGTTTCCTTCTCGCCGCCGAACGCGCCACCGATCTCCGCACCCGAGGTGCCGATGTTGACGTTGGCGATACCGCAGTCGCTGCCTGCCGCCGACAGGAACTTCTCGGCGGCCTTGAGGTTCTGGGTGAAGATCGACGACGACAGGCCCTGCGGCACGCCGTTCTGCAGCTCGATCGCCTCATCCAGCGTGCTGTACTTCATCACGTACAGGATCGGCGCGAAGGTCTCGTGCTGCACCACTGCGTCGCTGTTCTGCAGCCCCGTGACAATGGCCGGCAGCACGAAGTTGCCCGGGCGATCGATCGCCGTGCCGCCCACTTCGACGGTGCCGCCGGCCGCCTTGGCCTTGGCGATCGAGTCCAGGAACTGCGCAACGGCGCCCTGGCTGTTGAGCGGGCCCATCAGGTTTGCCGGGTCGGTGGGGTCGCCGATCTTGCTGTCGAGCTGCTTGTACGCCTTGACCAGCGTCGCCAGCACGGTGTCATAGATGGAGGCGTGCACGATCAGGCGGCGCGTGGTGGTGCAGCGCTGCCCGGCAGTGCCGACGGCACCGAACACGATGCCCGGGATGGCCAGCTTCAGATCGGCGGTTTCGTCCAGGATGATGGCGTTGTTGCCGCCCAATTCCAGCAGGCAGCGGCCCAGGCGACGGGCGACTTTCTCTGCCACCACGCGGCCAATCTGGGTCGAACCGGTGAAGCTGATCAGCGGCACGCGGGTGTCTTCGACCAGCTTTTCCGACAGCGCCGTGCCGGCATCGTTGATCAGGAAGAAGATGTCCGGGAAGCCGGCGTCCTTCAGTGCCGCGTTGCAGATCTTCATCGTCGCGATCGCGGTCAGCGGCGTCTTGTTGGACGGCTTCCAGATGCAGATATCGCCGCAAATCGCCGCCAAAAACGCATTCCAGGCCCACACCGCCACCGGGAAGTTGAACGCGCTGATGATGCCCACCAGCCCCAGCGGCTGGTACTGCTCGTACATGCGGTGGCCGGGGCGCTCCGAATGCATGGTGTAGCCGTAGAGCATGCGGCTCTGGCCCACGGCAAAGTCAGCGATGTCGATCATCTCCTGCACTTCGCCGTCGCCTTCTGGCTTGCTCTTGCCCATTTCCAGCGCCACCAGCGAACCGAGCGCATCCTTGTGCGCACGCAACGCCTCGCCGCACAGGCGCACGGCCTCACCGCGACGCGGCGCCGGCGTGGTACGCCACACCTTGAAGGCTGCCTGCGCGCGCTGGACGATCAGCTCGTAGTCTTCCGGCGTGGTGGCCTGCACCTCGGCGATCACCGCATTGGTGGTCGGATTGAGCGGCTGCAGCACCCCGGCGCCGGCGGCCTGCGACCAGGTCGCCTCGCCAAGATAGGTGCCGGAATTGGACGCAGCGAGGTCGAGCGCCTTGAGCAGGTCAGCGGACATGGGATCTCCTGGAAACAGTGGCGGTCACGGTGGCCGAGCCATCCGCAACACGGTAGCCGGCGATTTTAGCAGGCTCCGCCGGCCACCTACCGGCTTGGCAATCGCAACGATCGTGCGACAATGCCGCCCTTGGCCCCGTAGCTCAGCTGGATAGAGCGTCCCCCTCCTAAGGAAGAGGGGAAATTGAGGGGTCACCGCTATCTTGTCTAACCTACTGTTTCATAAGGCCTACGGCTGGCCACTCAAGGGGCGCGACGCAGGTCTAGACAACCTAAAGCAGCTTCTAACAGCGCTTGTTCGCCACAGCATTGCCACGGCTTCCAAGGTCTCCTAGGCTGCGCTATAAGACAGTTGTAATGAGTCTAGGGATGGCCCATCGCACATGTCTGCAAGCGCGCTTCAAACGCTTCGAGAGTTGTATCCGCAGCGATATGCACTTCGGCCCGAAGAGGTCGCACATGTGCTTCGTGGCCAAAGCACGAGGGGGGTCGTGCAACGCGTGCGCGAAGGCATGCAGTCGGGGCGCTATCCGGGCGCCCGCAAGATCGACGGATTGATCCAGATGCCCCTTGAAGCGTTGGCCGAGATATTGGATCCAGCGCCCGCACCTCAGCCGGTTGCCCCCATCATCACTCCTTCATCCTCGCGACGACGATCCGCCATTGGGCCGCGTCTGGGTTTCGTGCGGGCGGCAAGCTTCTGGGAGCAAGTGATGGGGGCCATTGGAGAGCAGGAATTGGCCGATGAGCTGGGGGAGGTCTCGGCTAATGTGCTGAATGAGCTTCGCTATGAAGAAGCGAAGGCAAAGGCGGACTCAGTCAAGCGCGCACTAATCAAAGATCAGGGCAGGCCGGTCAGGAGCAACGGGAACCCATCAGGCTGAAATGCACGTTGGCCTTGGCGCAATAATCTAGGTTCTCTCGGCAGTTGCTAACACGCTTAAACGCCGTAGATGCAGAACGATCACAGCAAAGGAACTCTCAACCGCATGCCAATTACCGATGCCGCTTTCGTTCGCTCATTCTTCGATCTGCCGGACGATAAGGTTGAAAGTATGGAAGCTGCCGAATTCCTGGCCAATTTTCCAAGCGGGGCCAAGATCGATTGGGCGACTCTGTTGGAATCCGATCGGGTGTTGATCGTGTCCGAAGCCGGAATGGGCAAGACGTTTGAGTGCAAGAGAACGGCAGAGTCTCTGTGGAACGAGGGACGCGCTGCCTTCTTTGTGGAGTTGTCCGCGCTTGCTTCGCGTTCAATCGAAGACGGCTTCTGCCCAGAAGAGCAAGCTCGCTTCGATAGTTGGAAGTCGGCCCAGACAGAGCACGCGATCTTCTTTCTTGACTCGATTGATGAGTTGAAGCTGACGCTTTCAAGCTTTGACCGCGCAATCAAGTCCGTCGCTAGATCACTTGCAGGACATCTGGGACGAGTCACGATCGTGGTTACCACCCGGCCTATTCCGGTGGATCGCGAGGTCATTGCCAAGCATCTCCCGGTCCCGGTGGTTGAAGCACAGATGGATCCAGAGATCGCCTTCGCGAGTGTTGCGATGCGCGAGAAGAAGCCAGAAAACCAAGAAGGTAAGGCCCCGACGTGGAGAAATGTCGCTCTCGCGCCGCTCCGTGAGAAGCAAATGCGGGAAATGGCGAAGACCGCTGGTGTCACGGATCTAGATAGGTTATTTGATGCGATCAGTTCGCAAAACGCACACGACTTCGCGCGCAGGCCGCTGGACTTCCTTGAGTTGTGTGGTGACTGGAAAGAGAACGGCTACATCCGCTCGCACCGCGAACAGGTGGATACGGCAATTGAGATCAGGTTGCGCCCGAACAAAGACCGCGATGAGCGTGTCTCACTGGAGCCCATCAAGGCACGCGAAGGCGCTGCAAGGCTTGCGTTCGCTGCTCTCTTAGGTCGCAAGTTCAACATCTGGCATGGCCAGGGGGGAGACCGCGCCTCGGGAGACGGCGCGCTTAGTCCCGCCGAAGTGCTCCCCGACTGGACGGGCGATCAGCTTGATACCCTGCTCGAACGTGGGCTTTTCGGGTTCGCCAATTACGGCCGTGTGCGCTTCTACCACCGATCTGCCATCGAATTCTTGGCCGCCGAGCGACTTCGCCAACTTAGAGAAAAGGGGCTTCCAAATCGCGAAGTTGCGCGGCTGCTCTTCGCAGACACGCAGGAGGGTGAGCGCATCGTAAAGCCAGCAATGCGCCCCGTGGTGGCGTGGCTGGCTCCTCATGACGCATTCATACGTGGAGAGATCATCAAGCACGAACCTGAACTGCTTCTCCACGCAGGCGACCCTGAGTCGCTCGATGTTCCCCTTCGCCGCGCCGCACTGGAAGGCTATGTTGGCCGCTTCGGAAAGGGCGGGTGGCGTGGCCAGGCAGTGCCAAGTCTCCAAGTTGAGCGCTTCGCGTCGAAAGATCTTATGGCAGACGTTGCGCGTCTCTGGGCAAGCGGTATCGAGAATCCAGAGGTTCGCGAAACCTTGCTAGGGCTGATCGGCTGTGGCCAGATGAAGGGAAATGCGGATCTGGCCCATGAAGTTGCGGTGGATGCGCTAGCCGAGATTGGAAGCCGTATAAGCGCCCTCGACGCCCCCCCGATTTTGAGTAGCACCTCAGTTTGGAGTCCAATTCCCTAACTCGAGGAGATTGGACGTGAAGAAGCGTTTTTCTGAAGAACAGATCATCGGCTTCCTGCGCGAAGCTGATGCCGGTGTGGCGATCAAGGACCTGTGCCGGCGGCATGGCTTCAGCGAGGCTTCCTATTATCTGTGGCGCAGCAAGTTCGGCGGGATGAGCGTGCCCGATGCCAAGCGGCTCAAGGACCTTGAGTCCGAGAACGCGCGGCTGAAGAAGTTGCTGGCCGAGCAGCTGTTCGAGAACGACCTGATCAAGGATGCACTGCGAAAAAAGTGGTGAGCGCACCGGCGCGTCGCATGCTGGTGCGCGAGTGGATCGGGCGTGGTGCCAGCGAGCGTCGTGCGTTGGCAGTGATCGGCATGAGCGCCAGTGCGCTGCGATATTGCCCGCGCGAAGATCGCAACGTCGCACTGCGCGAACGCATCTGTGCGTTGGCGCATCGCCATCGCCGTTATGGTGTGGGGATGATCTATCTCAAATTACGACAGGAAGGACGCATCGTGAACTACAAGCGTGTGGAGCGGTTGTACCGCGAGCAGCAGCTGCAGGTCCGGCGCCGCAAGCGCAAAAAGGTGCTGATAGGAGAGCGTCAGCCGCTGCTGCGGCCATCGCAGGCCAATCAGGTGTGGTCGATGGATTTCGTGTTCGACCGCAGCGCCGAAGGCCGAGTGATCAAGTGTCTGGTGATCGTGGACGATGCAACCCACGAAGCGATCGCCATCGAGGTGGAGCGCGCAATCTCGGGCCATGGCGTGACACGCGTGCTGGATCGGCTGGCGCACAGTCGCGGCTTGCCACAGGTGATCCGCACAGATAACGGCAAGGAGTTTTGCGGCAAAGCGATGGTGGCCTGGGCACATGCGCGTGGCGTGCAGTTACGGCTGATCCAGCCTGGCAAGCCAAACCAGAACGCCTACGTCGAATCGTTCAATGGCCGGCTGCGCGACGAATGCCTCAACGAGCACTGGTTCCCAACCCTGCTGCATGCGCGTACCGAGATCGAACGCTGGCGACGCGAATACAACGAGGAGCGACCCAAGAAGGCCATTGGCGGCATGACGCCATCTGCGTATGCCCAACAGCTGGCCAACACCGATATCATCAACCCCGGACTCTAAACCCGGCCGCTACTCAGAGCGGGGGGACGTCGCATCTCCAAAAGAGGGAAAGGGAAGGGTGCTAGAAATCCACCAGACCGGCAGGTTCGGGACGCTTGATTGGCCGACATGCTCAATGGCTGCACGCCTCCGCACACAGCCCAGGAATGACCGGTGTTGGTGCTTGGTAGTCGCAGTTGATTGGCGGGCGGAACCATGTTACTGATAAAGTAACAGACAAGGCAAGTCGGAGACCTCATGCTCATTCATCACATTGCATGCTTGTGGTCACATTTTGGATCTGGACGACGCTCGTCTCATCTTCGCCAACCGCCTCCGTCACGCGCGCCAGAAGGCCGAGCTGACCCAGGACGCTTTGGGGGTTGCCGCTGGACTGGCTCCTGAGGTGGCCAGGACGCGCATCAATCGCTACGAGAAGGGCGTGAACGAGTGCGATCTACGCACCGCCAAGCGCTTGGCCGACGCCCTCGGCATGCCACTGGCTGCCTTCTTCGCCGAGACCGATGAGGTCGCAGACGCCATCCAAGCGCTTGCCAAGCTCTCGGTCGAGGAGCAGCGAAAGGTCGTCGCCGAATTGCAGCTCAAAGCCCAGCGCAGCGGTGCGCCTAGCCCATAGTGCCAAGGTCCCGCTGATGTCTTGGCACGCTTCCCGTCAGACAATTCCTACACAGATGCCAATGCGCATCCGATCTAAGCGGGCTGTGTGATCCTGTAATCTTGCGAGCGGACGGTCGTTTTCAAACAAGCCAGGGATCAACGATGGAAGGCAGCACTTCATGACCGGCAAGATCAAGCTCAGTGTCGCCATCTCGCTCTTGCTCCTAGCCCTCATTGCAGGGGTCTACCTTTCCGGTCAGTTGATCTTGATGCTGTTGAAGTTGGCTGGGCCGCTCAGCGTCGGCACCTACTGGTCTTACGTGAAAGCGCTCGACCTCCCCCAGTTCGCCCCCTATGCGACCAAGATCAAGCTCGCTGGCGCCATCGGCTTCGGCGTGCCGCTTGTGGCCTGGATCGCGCTGCTGATCCCGCTGTTCAAGCCTAAGGCGGCCGCATTGCATGGCGACGCGCGCTTTGCCTCAGGCAGTGATCTGGCCAAGAAGGACATGCTCAAACCGTCGCCAACCGGCATCGTGGTTGGCAAGCATGGCGGCAAGTTGGTGCGCTTGCCCGGCCAGCAGTTTGTGATCCTGGCCGCACCCACGCGTTCCGGTAAGGGCGTGGGCATCGTCATTCCCAACCTGCTCGACTACCAAGGCTCGGTGGTGGTCCTGGACATCAAGCAAGAAAACTTCGATCTGACTTCCGGCTGGCGCAAGAGCCAAGGCCAAGAGGTCTTTTTGTTCAACCCCTTTGCCGAAGACGGGCGCACTCACCGCTGGAACCCCCTGAGCTACATCTCGCCCGATCCGGCGTTTCGCGTCTCGGACCTGATGAGTGTCGCGGCCATGCTCTACCCAGATGGGTCGGATGCCCAGAAGTTCTGGGTGAGCCAGGCCCGCAATGCTTTCATGGCGTTTACGCTCTATTTGTTCGATAGCTTGGACGATCAGATCAAGCGCAAGCACCCGAAAGACACCTGGATGTTCCCAACCCTTGGGATGCTCTATCGCGTGTCGTCTGGAGACGGGAGCGACTTGAAGGGCTATCTCAAAAAGCTCTCGCAGCGCGACTTCTTGGGTCGCGATGCCAAGATGGCCTTCGACAATTTGCTCTCGCAAGCCGAAGAGACCTTCGCCTCGATCATGGGCACGTTCAAAGAGCCGCTCAACCAGTTCATCAATCCGATCCTGGATGCGGCCACCAGCGGCAACGATTTCTTGCTGACCGATGTGCGCAAGAAGAAGATGAGCATCTACATCGGCATCCAGCCGAACAAGCTGGCGGAAAGCCGCTTGCTGATCAATCTGCTGTTTAGTCAGCTCATCAACCTCAACACGAAAGAGTTGCCGCAAAACAATCCGGCGCTCAAACACCAGTGCTTGCTGCTGATGGACGAATTCACGTCCATCGGCCGGGTCGACATCATTGCAAGCGCGGTGAGCTACATGGCCGGCTACAACATCCGCCTACTGCCCATCATCCAGAGCATGGCGCAGCTGGACGCAACATATGGCAAGGATGTCTCGCGCACCATCATCACCAACCATGCGTTGCAAATCGTCTACGCCCCCCGCGAGCAGCAAGACGCCAATGACTACTCCGACATGCTCGGCTACACCACAGTGCGCAGGAAGAACAAGTCGCACAGCAGTGGCAAGCAAAGCAGTGTGTCCTACTCCGAGACCGAGCAGCGCCGTGCATTGATGCTGCCGCAGGAGTTGAAAGCGATGGGCTTTGACAAGGAAGTCCTTCTCTATGAAGGCATTCCAAGTCCGGTGCTCTGCGAGAAGATCAAGTATTACGAAGATACCTACTTCACCAAGCGCTTATTGCCGAAAGTGAAGATTGAAGCCTTACAGATGGTCCCCGCATGAGTGATAGCACACCTTCCAATAAGCCTCAAAGTCGATTGAAGGCTGATGGCAGTCACAGTCAACAGCTGCTGCGTGATCTGGCATTGATCAATGCACGCACTGTACAGCAGTTGGGGCCACTGCAACCAGGCGTGTCCGTGGCAACGCCTAAGCGCAAGCCCAATCTTCCACGTCCAATGCAACGCCTCAATCAGGATGCTTTTATGACTCAGACCAACGATTCTTCCCCTGATTCCATCGGCGCACGACCACCAGTGCCACAAGGGTTGCGCGAAAGCTTCAAGGATTACCCCGATCACATTGCGCGGTTAGAAAACGCGCTTCAGGAGTCGGTCGATAAGCCATCGCCGATTACCCCTCCCTTGGAGTTTGCGATCTGGGCAATCGAGGGCTGTCTCGATACTTTCGTTGACGAATCACGCGAAAAGCTACGGATCGCGGAGCAAACGGGCGACCAAGAAGCAATCGCACTGGCGAAGTCGACGCATCTGCTTATGCTTCATAGCGCCTCTAAGGGCGCATGGAAGGAGCAGAACTTGATGGACTATTTTGGGTTCCCAAGTTCGAGTCATCGTCATGGCTGATGAAACCGATGTGCTACCAAAGGGGCTCCATGAGCAGATCCTACGCGAGCAAATACTAACCGCTCAAGATTTCATCAATTCAACAGCCCAGCAGCAGCCGAAAGCAATCATTTTGGGCGGTCAGCCTGGTGCTGGTAAGGGCGGTCTGGTAGCCCAGGCGAAGGCCGAGCTTGATCAAAATGCCGTCACAATCGATCCGGATGAGTTGCGCCGCCACCATCCGCGCGTTGCTGACTTTCGACGCGAAAATCCTTATGAATGGTCTGGTCGAACCCACAAGGACGCAAGCTCTTGGGCCGATGAGCTACGCGTAGCAGCGACTGCGGAGAAAAAGAACCTTATTTTCGACACCACATTGAGTGATGGAAAATGGGCGTCGGAGACGTTGATCAAAGGTCTGCAAGAGCAGGGCTATGAGGTCGAGGTGCGTGCTGTTGCCTCTCCTAAGTTGGAGAGTGAGCATGGTGTCGATGAGCGTTTTACGGCCAACACCGACAGGCAAGGCTACGGTCGCCATGTGCCTGAGGGCGCGCGTGATGCAATCTACGGAAAGCTGCCTGTCAGTTTGGATACCATCCATGCGAACAGCAACGTGCCGATCCGCATCTTCAATCGTGAGGGCATCGAGCTTTACGACAGTCGCGCTGATGCACGCATGCCTGGTCAAGCGTTGGAAGAAGCACGCAACGCACGGCTTAAAGATCCCGCTTTCACCGAGCATCTTCGGGAAGCCTGGCAAAAGCAAGTCGATTGGCACCGTGACTTGCCGGACCATGTCCAAGAGATCCCGAAATCTGATCCTGATGTCCAAGCAAAACTGCTTGAGGAGCATGCCAAGCTCCGGGTGAGCGATGTGGTTGCTAGTCGCATGGAAGGCATTGCCACCATCGACGAACTTGTGCGGCCAGGTGCTCCACCTGCACGCGTGCCTGTGCCGGAACCTGAAATCCCAGGCTTGCGTCGCGCCGGGATGACAGCAGGGCTTGCGGGTTTGGGTGTTGCCGCTACCGCCTACGATGCGTCGCAGGCCGGAGAGCGTGTGGGCACGCTGTTGGCACAAGACAACCTCACCGCTGCACGCTCAGAAGCGTTGCACTTTGCTGCCCGAGGCGCGGGCGGCTGGGCGGGAGGCGCCGCTGCCGCTGCCGTTGTTGGCACAACCGGTGCAGGCCCTGTCGCGTTGGTAGTTGCCGATGGTTATCTGTTCAGTGCCGCTGCCGACAAGGCCGCGACCTTGTGGGACAACCGCCAGATCTACACACAGACCGATAAGCAGGGCGTGAGCTGGGAGTTCAACGGCAGCCAGTGGCTTCGCCAAGAAAAAGCCGACTTGCAAGACGATGGCGTGGATGCGCCGCAGAAGCAGGCCATGTTCGCGCTGCCCGAAAAAGCGCGTGAGCTGAACTATCACGCCAGTGGCGAAGCGACCGAACAGGCACTGGGCAAGGTGCAGCCCAGTAATCCCTATGTGCAGCCATCCAGTGAGGCAGATGCTGCGCATCTTTACGCACGGGATTGGCGGCATGATTCGGCAAGTGGCCAGTGGTCTCGGATGGTCGCCGATGAAGTCGATCGGAACGATCGGCCCATCTGGACGGTGGATCCAGCAGGTCCTGAGCGCAGTGTCGCGTTGGACCAGCAGGCAGCCCAGGTGGTTGACGCCAACATCGCCCGAGGTCCGGCTGCAATTGCAGCAACCTATCAAGCTGCGTATCAGCGCAATGGTTGGGAGGACTTCGGCCCTGTGCCAGCGGCTGTGCAAACAGCCTTGAACCCGGACTCGTTGCAAGCCTCGGACGGCAAGCAGTATCAGCGCGATACGCAAGGCCAGTGGCGCCATGACGGCGTTGCTGCCGAAGGCAATGTCCCGTTGGAACTCAACGCAACGCGCGAACGCTTGCAACCGGCATTGGAGCAGCACGCGCAGGCATTGGCACAGATGCCCGCGCGGCAAACGCTAACGCCACAGCAGCAAGACCAGGCAAATACCGAAGCGACCTATGCCGCCTATGGCGTTGCGCCCAATGCCCAGACTGCAGGCGCGATCCAGCTGGCGGTGCAACGGACACGTGAGGCGAACGGAATCGATGCAGCGACCAGCTCTTTGGCATTGGAGCGTGATGCGACCGGCCAATATTCGGTGGACAGCCCCATCCAGCATCTTAGCCGTGACGCCGATGGTGCGGTGCGTGTTGCAGCAACGACCAGCACTGAGGAGATCCATCAGGCACTCAGCGAGGTGCAGTCACTCCGGCAGGAGCAGCCGCCTTCGGCCGGTGCACCAGACCTGCGCGTTGATGCGCAATCGCCACAAGAACGCGATGCTTACGAGCAAGCGTTGCGCGAGGCCAATCGGCAAGGTGTGTCCACGCAAGAAGCGCAACAGGTCGCAAGCTTTGCGGCGACAGCTGTTACCGCCCCGCATGTGGACGAAACCCGAGCGCCTCAGGCAGCCATTGATGCGCAGCGGAATAGAGATGTTGCACGCGCTGCTGAGCAGCCTGCTGTAGCAGAGGCCGGCACACCTGCTCCGGTCGTGATGCCTGTCCCCGTCAACGCCCAAACGCGGGAAGAGCCGTCCCAGGCTGCCAAGCCCGCCGAACCGAAGCCCGAACCTGTCCCGCAACGCGAACCCCAAGAAACCCAGGCACCTGAGGTTGCCGCACCCCCGACAGCCGGCGCAGTCCAGCCTAAGGCGGAGGCATGGGTTCCAACGACGGCAAGCGTGTCTGCGCCGGGCGTTGGATCGGCATCATCCGCTTCGACCTCTGCCGATCAAGCGGCTACTCAGGCCGCTGTGCCGACGCCGCCGGCATCAAGTGAGGTGGAAGGGCTGCGCCTAGGCGACCGGGGGCAAGAAGTCGAGTTTTTGCAATATCGCTTGCAGCAGGGTGATGCCCGGGGTCCAAACGGTCAGGCCGTGCCGCAAGATGGGCACTACGGTCCAGAGACCGAACATGCCGTAAGGCAGTTCCAGCAAGACCAAGGGTTGCCGGCAACGGGCGTTGCCGGCCAAGACCTGGATGAAGCGTTGTCCCAGGCACAACACACGCGCCGAGAAGCATTGAAGCCCATAGAGCCATCATCGGCCAATGCAGCGATGGAGCAGGGCAGCGAGCAGCAAGCCCGAGTAGGCATGCCACAGAACGATGCGCCATCGGCTGTTCCAGTGCAGGCAGAGCAGCAAGAGGCGATGCAGGCCTCGTCGCCGGCAATTCCAACGCAAAGCGAAGTGCCGGCACAGATCGTATTGCCGAAGCGCCAACCCGCTGCCTATGCGTCGTCGCCAGGTTTTGGTGGGACAACTGCCCGCTCTAACGCACACGAACACGATGAGGATCGGGTTGAGCAAGCAAGGCCCCTCCAAGATGCCGCTCAGCAGGCGTTTCCCTCTGATCATCGGGATTACGCGTTGTTCTCTGCCATCCAGGCGCAGCTCCCCAAGGGCACATCCGATGAGAAGACGGCCGAGGTATTGCATGCCGTCAAAGAGTCAGGGATCGAACATGCGGCTGAACTCCGCAAAGTGATCATCCAAGATGATGTCGCCTTTGTCTTTGGCAAAACGCCGGGCTTTCACTCGGAAACCTCGCTCAACACGCCATCGCCTGGCATCAATGAAACCTTGCAGAAGACAGAGGCAATGGATCAGGAACGGGCGCAGGAGATGGTGCAATTCCAGCGCGAGCGCGAAGAAATCGACAAGAACCCAACAGGCCCCGTCATGACGCTTGCTGGCCACTCTCAGCAGCAGGCGATGTCTGGCGGCGATGGGGGCAGTGGTGGTGATGGGGGCGGTGGCTGACGCATTGAGCGTAGGATTCATGCTTCGACCCAGCAATGTGTGGCTGCGCTTTGCGCAACGCACCTTCGCTTGACGCAAGCCTTGGTTGCTGAAAAAGCAATAGCGTGGGGCCTGCGAACTTAGGTTTGGCGCCAATGCCAACGCCAGATCAACAAAATGCAAATGTAATTTTAATGTCTGCGCGGGTAGCCTCAACTCACGCAAGTTGTGCAGTAGATCTCGAAGTGTAGGTGCTATGGATAGCGAGTCAGGTCAGACGGATGACGCAGAACAACCGCTCTTTCGCAAGCGGAAGGGGCCGGAGACAACTTCCACACTCGGCGACCTAAAAGATGTGTTTCCCTCGTCCATCCGGATCTGGATTGGCTGTGGCTGTGTGCTTTTCCTCTTGCTGGCCACGTTTGTTCTGACCGCGTCCTACTCCAAGCGGGAGCACGTGTCGGGCCAGATCATTTCGACACATGGGCGAGTGGATATCCGCAGTGGAACGCCTGGCCTCATCCTGTCGACGACATTGAAGCCCAATGCCTTGGTCAAGAAGGGCCAAGTGCTTGCGGAGCTGTCAGCCGACATCACCGACGAAGCGGGTCGCTCTTTGTCCGATGAGACGATCAAGCGTGCGCTCACCCGATCAGAAGAGCTGACCAAGGAGCAATTGCAGACGCATGACTTTTCTGGCCAGCGCGAGCGGGAACTGACGCGTCAAGTCGAAGAAACGACCGGCGCGATGCAGGAAGTCGCTCGCAAGATCTCAATCTTGGAAAAGAAATACGCCAAGAACAAAGAACTTTTGAAGACCATTGAGCCGCTGCTTGCTGAGAAGTATGTGTCCAAATACACCTACCTCACCTACGAAAATGCTCTCTTGGATGCAGAGGCGGAGATCCAGGATGCCCGCGCGCAGCAGTCCACACTTCGTAATCAGCGTGCCGCATTGCTGGGTGAAATCACCGAGATAAAGACAGCCGCCAGCAGACAAGCGAGTGAGATCGAGCGTGAGAAGTCCACGATCGAAGATCAAGTGGCCAGAGCCAAGTCCGATCGGCTGCAAACCATCACTTCACCCTTGAGCGGCACTGTTGCAGCAATCTATGCATCCCAAGGTCAGCGCATTGGCACCGACTCGATCATCGCGTCCATCACCCCAAGCGAGTCGGTGTTCGAAGCCGAAATCCTCATTCCTTCCAGGGCCATCGGACATGTGAATGTCGGCACCGAGGTGCTGCTCAACATCGCCGCATTCCCGAAAGCAAAATATGGCGCCATCCAGGGGCGCATCGCATCGCTGTCAACGCAAACGAGTCCCCTCGGTGAGTTGGAGCGCCGCTATGGTCGCCAGTCGCCCACTGAGCCGGTTTACACCGCCAAAGTCGCCTTGCCTTCCCAGACCATTGGAGTTGCCCAAGAAGCGAAGCCCTTCCTGCCGGGGATGGAAGTGGACGCGGAACTGATCTTGGAGGGCCGCAAGATCTGGGAGTGGATGTTTGACCCCTTCCAAACCATGGGATCGCGCTTAACGGGTGAAAAGCGATGAAGGACGTCTTGACACCATCCGCCGATGGCGATGCCGAGCCGGATCGCTCTGCTGAACCAAGCCTGGTGTTCTCCTCGAAGCGCCGTGTGCCGCATATCCGTCAGACGGAGTCGAGTGAGTGCGGCCTGGCCTGCATTGCGATGCTGCTCTCCTACTACGGCCATGAAACGAGTCTTGGGGAGCTTCGCAACCGCTTTACGGTGTCAACCAGTGGGGCAACGCTCGCCTCGCTGATTGAAATCGCTGATGCCAACGGGCTCACGACGCGTCCGCTTCGCTTGGAGCTTTACGAACTGCCCAAGCTGTCGTTGCCTTGCATGGTCCACCTACACCACGGGCACTTTGTCGTGCTGACGGCTGTGAGGGGAGGGCACGTGCACATCAGCGATCCCGCAGCGGGCGTCAAAAAAATCAAGCTCGATGAGTTCGATGAGCTTTTTAGCGGCATTGCGTTGGAGGCGCATCCGGGTCCGGCCTTCAAGAAGATCAAGAGCGTGCCATCAGTGTCGCTTCGCGATCTGGCAGGCTCGCTTCGGTCCCTGGTGCCCGCGTTCTGGGGTGTGGGCATCTTGGCGCTCTTCTTGGAAGGCTGTGCGCTGATTGCGCCGCAATATCTAAGACTGACCATGGATCAGGTGCTCAGCGTCAAGGACGATGGTCTGGTCACCACATTGGCTATCGGCTTTTCGATCGTGCTCCTGGTCCAGCTCGTCTTGACCGTTGCCAGGAAGTGGACCTTGCTGTGGATCTCTTCGACCACTAGCTTACGGTGGAGCAGCAACTTGTTCCGCCACCTCGTGTCGCTATCCCAGTCGTATTTCGTAAAGCGGCACACCGGGGATATTTCAAGCCGCTTCCAGTCGATCTACTCCATCCAGCAGTCACTCACGACGAAGATGATGGAAGCGGTCATCGATGGGGTGATGTCTTTCCTCATGTTGTTGCTCTTGATGAGCTACGACGCGCCGCTTGCCTTCGCCTTGTTGGCTTTCACCATTGCCTATGTAGGTTCGCGCTACGCCTACTACGCCAAGCTCAAAGAAGCCAACCTTGATCAGATCAACATTGATGCACGCCGGCAAAGCTTGCTCTACGAAACGGTCCGAAGCATCCAGCCCATCAAGCTGTTCAACAAGTCAGCGCTTTGGGCATCGCGCTTCACGAACTACAGCGCGAAAGCCACCAATGCGACCATCGGAGCCGAGCGTATCCGCATTGGGTTCGATTCCGTCCAGCTTCTCATCCAAGGCCTGTGCCGCATTTTCGTGATCTGGGAAGGCACCCGGCTGGTGCTCAGTGGGGATATGACGGTCGGGGTGTTGACGGTCTTTTTGATCTACGCGACCCAGTTCAGCCAACGCAGCATCAATCTGGCCGACTACTTGATGCAGCTCCGGCTGCTTCGCTTGCACACCGAGCGCATTTCAGACATCACGCACAGCGAGCCTGAGTCGTTTCTGCATGGCAACGGCGCACTGGAAGACGCTGCGCCCACCATTGCAATTGCCAACGGCTATTTCCGCTACTCGTCTACGGACAAGTGGATCATGAGCGCCTTGCAGCTCAGGGCCCCGGCAGGCCAGGTGATTGCAATTGTCGGGAACTCAGGCGTGGGTAAGACCACGCTCATCCGCGTTCTGGCGGGGCTTGAAGATCTTCAAGTCGGGGACTTCTTAGTCAATGGAGAGGATCTGCGGAAAGTCGGTAAGTCGAGCTACCGGAGCAAGGTCAGCATCGTCATGCAGGGAGACAATCTGTTGTCGGGAACGCTGTCGGAAAATATCTCCATGTTCGATGAGCACATTGATCAAGAGCGTCTTGTGCAGGCTGCGAAATTGGCATGCATCCACGACGATATTCAGCGTATGCCAATGGGCTTCAACACCAGAGTCGGCGACCTGGGAAATACGCTGTCAGGTGGTCAAAAACAACGGGTCTTCTTAGCCAGAGCCTTCTATAGGCGCACCAAGTTGTTGTTGATGGATGAGCCAACGACTGGGATTGATGAGCAGATGGGCATACAGCTGATGAAGAATATCAAGAGCATCGGCGCGACCACAGTCATTGTGACGCATGACAAGAACATCTCTCGGATGTGCGATATGCACTATCTCTTCGTGGGCGGAGCTCTAAGGCCCTTGATCAAAGAGCAGCCTAGCAAATTTGAACGGGACGAGGCCGGGGAAACGGCTGAGAAATCCAGCCAACAATGAGGGGTTGTAACGCTTATCAAAATAAATTCGAGGGAAAAGGCGGCAAGGCGCATCCAATGAAAAAAACGATCAGAAAAAAAATCTACTCACAGGATGGAGTGCTGTAATGAGAGAATTGACAAGCGAAGAGCTGTTCTTAGTCGCAGGTGCGGCAGCCGCTGCGGACGTCGATCCAAGCGAGCCGCCTACGCTGCCGCCAGTGGTTGTTAACCCGCCACCTTCGGGGCCACCGTCGCTTCCACCCTCTCCGCCGATCGAGTTCCCGACACCGCCTCCGGGAGGTGGTGGAGGTGGAGTGCCTAACCCATTAGACAAGAATACGACCACGGATCTTGGAGCAGAGGTTGATATTTTGGTCAACAAGTCAGCGACCTTAGAAGGACTTGTTCAGTTGGCGCAGGCGAAAGGTTTTCAAATAGCGACCACGGATACATATTCTCGGACCGATTATGCTGCTACGGGCGGCGGAACGGTTTACATCAAAACCTATGCCAACGCGAGTGACACCGCGTCCCAATTAACGCATGAATTAGGGCATTCACTTTTTGATGGGGAGTGGAATACTGTAACAGATCGAGCATCGGCCATTAATATGGGTTTGGCAACTGAAGGTGAAGCAACAATCTACTCCATTGCGGTCCAGAGAGAGCTTACCGCACAGGGTATTGGTTTTAACATTGCCGCAGATCCCGCCAATGTAGCTTCTTACAACGCCACATATGACGCATATAAAGCTGGCCAGATAGGCTGGGATGCCGCTTCAGCGCAAATCGGCGAGTCTTTCAGGAATGGCGAGCATATTGATGTGAATGGAACCCCGGATAATAAAAGTGATGATATTACCTATGAGCAATACTATGGGAACTATTGGGACAGTAGGAATCCCGCTGGGGGCTGATGACATAGTATGAGGATCCTGAATTTATGAGGGTGTCTGGCATGATGTTTTCGAAAAAAATGGCGTTTTTGGTAATTCTCAATTTTTCTGCGGCGATGAGTGTGCACGCTGAAAATAAGGATTCTCAATTGAATTTGGATGAGGTTGTTAGTAAATTTTATAATCCTGCTAAGCCGATCAACTATGAAACTTTCCGTGATATCGGGTTCAGTGATTTTCGGCAAGTGAGTTCAAGCCGGTCCTTGAATATTGCTTTTCGTTCAGCTGCATTGAAGACAAAGGATCAGTATGGAGTCTCCTTTGTTGAGTTCAGGGTTCCACCTGAGCTCGACAAAGGAGTGAGCTTTGCGTATATGGAATTGACGCCCGGACGTTGTTATGAGGTTTCTAAGATCAAGCAGAAATTTGCGCTCACTCCATATGTCCTGCCACCCAATCCCCATGCGCCACTCGCCGATGCCAGCAAGGAGGTCTTTTACAAAACCGATCTTGGTGAAACATCTGTGTATGTGAAAGCGAGTTCAAAGGGTGAGTGCTTGCTTGGGCTAACGAGAAGTCGAAACTAGGAGGTTTGCTGGCGCTAGCCAATTAGGCATCTATCTAATTGGCTAGCGCTGAGATAAGAAGCCGACAGGCTTGGCGTGAAACGATGAGTTCAAGCATTACATAGTCATAAGCAGCCGCTATGGGCTTTGGGAGGCGATTGCGTGATGTCACTACGGCTTGGGCCGCGCTCTGAGGGTGTTGCGAATGATGAGCGAGTAGACAAAGAGGGCAGGCACGCATGTCAAGCAGATGCCAATGAAAAACATGCCATAGCCCCGGATTTGTCCGTAGTGGGTTGTGAGATAAGCCACTGCAAGGCCTGAGAAGCCGGCAAGCACCCTGCCGAAGATCGAGTAGAAGCTGGTTAGCCAAGCGTAGTGCTCTCCTGCGCGTCCAAGCGTGACCAGCTTTGACATGTAAGCAACCAACGCGATGCCGGTATAGCTACTGGAAAGGTTTTGAAAAATAACGCTAGCCCAAAGCAGTTCAGCAGACCGCTCATTGGACGAAAGCAATGCAAGAACGAGGAGGGCAAGGGCTTGGAGAGCTGCGCCAACAAGAATGGTCGTGCTCAAAGACATGCGCTTCAAGCTAGTGCCTGCAGCCAAAATTCCGAGGAAGGCCGCTGGGATCCCAAGCCAAATATGCAGGGATCCGACCACGCTCTTTCCAATGCCAAGGGCATAGAAGAAAGGATTGATCATGGGACCCAGAAGAATATCCGGTAGGCGATAGCAGCCAATGAAGACGATGACCGCGATCCATCCTTGGAGCGTGGAGGGTCGAAGGGATATCAGCGTAGACCCCTGCTTCTTCGCACTCGCGCGATCTGGGGTGAGAGCGCTATCGGGGGCAGATCGCAGAAAGAGCGTTCCGCAGATCGGCACCAACATCAGGGGCAGCAGAATTGCATAAGCAACTTGCCAGGACAGCCGCGCTGCGAGCAAGAACACCAGACCGTCGCTCAACAGCAGAGCAATGCGGTAGCCAAATTGGTAGGCAGTGAGGAGCTTGGCTGGCTGCTGGTGCACTGCCTCTTGTTCGATCCGGAACGCATCGACTGAGGCATCCAGGGTCGCACCGCCAAAGGCTGCTGCGATGCAGCTCAGTGCAATCAGCGGAAGGCTGCCAGCGACAACGCTCAGGACAAGGCCTAGGAGAGAGATGGCGACCATGATCGAAGACAAGACAATCCAGCCTTGACGGTGCGACATGGTGCTTCTAACGACCGGCGCACGACGTTGGTCGAGATGGCGGGCCCATAGGAATTTGAGAGAGTAGGGAAGTGCGGTCCAAGCCAAGGCACCGATGACTGCGATCGAAAGCGACTTTTCGCTGAGCCAATAGCCTAAGGTGCTGCCGATCAGCGGATAGGGCAAACCAGAACCGAAGCCCAGGAACAAAAATCCAGTCCAGGCCTTGGTCGACCTTGATGTCACTTCGTGCATAGGCTGCAACTGCCTTGTCGCTTCGGTTCGTCCATTCGTATCAAGGAAGCAACGTGTCTTCCTCAGCTATTTTTGCGAAGTCTGTGGGTCTTGGTTCCCAGCATAGCGCCCGTCTTATCTCGCACCAAGCGATGCGCTTGCTTGAAGTGAGGGCGCAAGCGATGCCGGAGTGCTCTCGCCAGGCGTCGGTGATGCCCTGGCATAGCCACGAAATCCAAGATCCAGAGTTGATCACCTTCGTTCCAGTCGCTAATTGGCAAGAACGGCGGATCTTGCAGAACCAAATGACTGGCGGTTTCAGGCGTCAGATAAGCCCATAAGGCGTAGCCGGTCCAGACCCCGTCTTCGTCTTTAATCGTGACGAGCTGGCCTAGGCGAATTGCAGGCCATAGCCACACATAAGCCGCTGCGATACTGAACTTCTTGCGGTCAGTCTTGAACAGGAGTTGCATTGCCAGGCCAAGCGCCTGCGCATCAACGGCATTAGGTTGCATGGGCGGTGGTTGAGCTCAATGTTTGCGCTGCAACTGCAGCGTCCGGGAAGGTGAGCAGTGCGGCAGCGATTGATGCACGCCCGTTCAAGCTTAGACCTACCAGGTAGCTGGTGGGTTCGCAGTCGACACGCGCGACGGTTCGATGGCCAGAATTGGTGATGCCGAGTGTCTCATCTGCGACTTCGGCACCGAAGATCAGTGTTCCCCCACGCACGCGTGGCCCCTCCAGCTGGGCTGTATAGGCCATACGATGCGTATCAAAGAAATACAAGGCGGTGGACACGTGATCGCTTGCGTAGCCCAAGACAAGCCAGTGTGGTGGTAAGCCTTTCCAGACACGGCGTGAGACCGCGACCTCGGTTGCGATAAAGGCCGAGACCCGCTCGGGTCCCGACGACCGATCGGCCAATATCGACCGCACCAGCTTGATCGCTCGGCGCTTGGAGACGCGATAGGAAAGGCGTGGTCGTGGTCTCAGCCAGCGGTTGGCGGCACAAAGATGGAGAGCTGCGTTCGGAAGTGCGCGCAGGAGCGAGTTGATCTCCTCGCCTGTCTGAGAGCCCTGGGTTGCTTTGCCTTTGATGTGGTCAGAGAGCCAATCGTGGCGCTCGCCGTGCTTTGTGGGCTGATCGAACGCATAGTCAATGCGCTGTTGCTCGCGGTAGTAGCGCGCAATGAGCGCTTTGAAATGCAACGCCTCTGGGCTTGACTGAGGCAAGGCACACGCTTTCGCACAGTGATGTAGAAACGCAGCTTCCATGTGATGCTCGATCTGGATGAGCAGCTGATCGATGTTGGCGATTGCCTTGTCAAAGCGGGAATACTTCTTGAAGAAGTAGGTAAGCGAGGGAAGCGAGTGGCGAACATCACGCATCTCATCGCCGAAAAAGTGACGATGCCCATCGGTGCCACGCTTCCAGGTGGGAACTGCGCGGAAGCCGCCGAAATCCAGAAACTGCGCGTTCGATGTGATGTTGTCGCTTGTCGGGCGTCCGGTCCAGAGGCGATGCGCGCGACTTGCGGCAATCTGCTCGGCAAGGCGGAGGTAGAGCGCAGACAAGTCAACGCCTAGGTCATTGGGTTTGCCGGCATCGCGCTGCGTGTGTTCGTCGGCAAAGTGGATGGCATCTTTGACCCGCAGGCTATCTTGAAATTGATCGCTGTTTGCACTGCCTGATGTCCCGAAATACAGGCTGCGCTCGAAATGCGCCAAGCGCAGGAAAGCAGGCCTGATCAGAATGGCGCACCGCTCCGGTTCGTCGGCATCGGTGCGCGCCAGGGAGAAGCCGGCATCAATGATGGCAACGATGGGGACTGCCCCATGGGGGAGTTCTGCGTTGAGGATTTCGCTGGCGACTGCCTCGCGAATGGCATCGTAAAGATAGAGACAGCCATGGGAGTGTGACCAATCATGGGCCTCGGAGACCAATGGCGTGGGGCCGGTTCCTTTGGCGACGAGCATGCCATCGGAGCCACAGCGGCCACTCCCCCCGTGGATCGCCCCACCGCTCCCACCATAGCGATCAGCGCCCAGTGTCTGTCCGCCGAAGGTGCCGGCAACGCAGTGGGCTTCGATAGAGGTCACGGCAAAGCGCTCAAGCAAGGACGCTGAGATGCGGGCCCGAGTTGGCGCGTCGTGGATGGCTATGCCTAAGTCGTGAAACCAGCGCTCATTGAGCCAGAGCAAAGAAGCATCCGGCAGTCTTCCCACTGGAAAGGGCACGAGCATTGAGGTGCTCACGCTGGCAAGGCTCAACAGGGTGGGGTGGTTCTTGTCATCCATGTCCCAGTAGTCATTGGGCATTTTGCTTCCTTGTTTCCGCAGCTATTGCGACTTAGCGTTCGATCGGCGTTGGTGATGCTACCAACCTGACGGCAATTCGTCCTGCGGCTGCTTGGATTTCCCGAGGCCACGGGACATCACTTCTGCATGGACAGTCAGCGTAAAAAACGACACATGGCGTTAGGGCGTAATCAGGCTCGTACAGGTCTTATTCATTCTTTGGTATAACTAATATTTATATGTGAAAAGAGCAATGGTTGATCCAACTGTCGCAAAAAAATTCAAAGAAAAAATTAAAGAGCAAGAGCGCACTTATGGTTTCTGCTTTGCAGAAACCGTGCGCCAACGCTGCGCGTCGGTGCGGTGGCTTTCGCCACCTCGTTGCCTATGCTTCGCAATGCAACACAGCCACTTCAAAACCTCGTGACCGAGGTCTCTGTGCTGTCGAGTTCGCTTTTCTCTCGACACGGGATGTTATGCCGCTTCTTTGTGTGCTCCACAAACAGGAGTTTCACAAATGGCGATTTATCACGCAACAATGAAGTCTTTCAGTCGAGGCAACGGCGACTCTTCGGTCGCAGCAGCTGCTTACCGCGCAGGGTTTGATCTGTTCGATATGAGCACAGGGCTTGGCCACAATTATTCCCACCGAGGCGGTGTCGATTTCCATCAGATGCTTGCGCCGAAAGGAGCGCCCGAGTGGTGCTTTGATGCACAGTATTTTTGGAACGCGAACGAAGCGGCCGAGACGCGCAAGAACGCACGCGTTTGCCGAGAAGTCGAGGTGTCGCTTCCGCACCAACTTGATCCACACCAACGGAGAGCGCTCGCTTTGGCGCTTGGCCAATTGCTCGTCAATCGGTTCAAAGTCGCCGTATTGGTCGCTGTGCACACACCAAGCAAATATGGTGATCAGCGCAATCATCATGTGCATTTGCTGATGTCAGCGCGACAAGTCGGACCGGGAGGACTAGGGGAGCGCGCCTGCGCTGAGTTTGATGCGCGACAAGGCGGCGGCACACGAGCGCTGCGGCAAATCCGCAAAGACATTGCAATGGTCATCAATGCGCACTTGAAAAATGCGGGCGCCCCGGCTCGGGTAGATCATCGCAGTCTCCGAGCACAGGCACACGAAGCCGCGCGTAATGGAGAGTTTGAACGCGCCCGCGAACTCACGCGCCGGCCAGGCAAGCACTTGGGCAAAGCCAAAGTGGCGGTGATGCGCAAAACGAAGTTCACAGCAGAAGTGAGAGGGGCAGGTGGGCGAGAAGCAGCACTGGCGCTTTCAAAGCTTGTCGCTGAGCACATGAAAAAAAGCGGTGGTCTCGTGCACGAGGTGCCGCCGTCTCATAGCCATGCGACAGCACTTCGGGATCGGGTCAATGCACAGGCTTCTGGATTGGACGGACGCACAGCGGTTGGGCAGACACGATTGTCAGGCGCAGAGCGGGTGCGGCAGATCAAAGAGCGCTTGGCCCGCCAACCCGCCCCCCGCCCAGGGCTCTACACCCCTTACAGTGGACAAGCGCGGCATCTCAGTAAGGTGACGCGTCTGGCTCGCTCCTCGGGCCGACAAGACGCGGAGGTCCTAAACCAAGAGGCGCAGCTGATCGAAGATTGGCTTGAAGCCCAGCGAGAGGTGGCGCAGCAGTCTTTGGAAGTGCTCCGCCAGATCCCGGGTATCCAGATTGAACCCGAGTTCCAGCGGGCGCACTCCACACTCGTTTGCCGGCGAGCAGATAGCTACGCCACCAAGCCATTTTTCTTTGAAGACACCGAGATGCTTGCTCGCTCAATCAGCAAGTATGCCCATGCGTTGGTGCGACCTTACAAGGCGCGCATGGCCGTGCTAGATGCGAAAGCCAAGCTCTATGAGCAAGAATACGATCCCGATACGAAAGTGGTGGCCAGAGCACAGCGGCGCTTGGCGCGAACGAAGAGGCATGTCTCCCCGCGCATCCAAGCGATCCAGCAGGGGCGGATCAAGCGGGCTCGAAAAGCGATGGTGGAGACGGCTGAGGCCTTGGAGAAGAACTTTGCCCCACAGCCGATCGAGGTGCTGACGCCTGAGGCAACGGTTGGGGATTTGCCTTTGCCTGATGGCGAGGCTGGGGTATGATACGCCCAGGGTTACGTAGACATCTCAAGGCCATGGAAAATGGCAGATCCGGAGGTGTCCATGAGCAGCAAGCGGTATACGGATGAGTTCAAGATCGAAGCGGTCCGGCAAGTGATCGATCGTGGCTTCAAGGTGGCAGAGGTCGCCGAGCGACTAGGTGTCACCACGCACAGCCTGTACGCCTGGCTGCGCAAGTTCGGCAAGCCTGGTGTGGTGCAGCGCGCCGAGGTGGACCAGAGTGCCGAGGTTCGGCGCCTGAAGGCCGAGTTGCGCCGGGTCACCGAGGAGCGCGACATCCTAAAAAAGGCCGCCGCGTACTTTGCCAAGGGATAAAGGCAAAGTACGCCTTCATGCAAGACCATCGCAGGGAATTCCGGTTGTGCGCGATGTGCCGAGTATTGCGCGTCAACCGGGCGGGTTACTACGCGTGGTTGCGCGCGCCCAACAGTGAGCGCGCCAAGGAAGATGAGCGCTTGCTTGGACTGATCAAGCAGCACTGGTTGGCCAGCGGCAGTGTCTATGGGCATCGCAAGATTGCCAAGGATCTGCGCGAGTTGGGTGAGCGTTGCAGTCGCCATAGGGTGCATCGGCTGATGCGCGCCGAGGGGCTACGTGCCCAGGTGGGCTATAGGCGCAAGCCACGTTTCCATGGCGGGACACAGTGCGTGGTGGCGGCCAACCTGCTCGATCGGCAGTTCGACGTGACGGAGCCGGATACAGCCTGGGCGAGCGATTTCACCTTCATCCGCACGCATGAAGGCTGGATGTATCTAGCTGTGGTGATCGATCTGTTTTCCAGGCAGGTCGTCGGCTGGGCAATGCGCGACCGGGCCGATACCGAGTTGGTCGTGCAGGCCTTGTTGTCTGCGGTGTGGCGGCGCAAACCCAATGCTGGTTGCTTGGTTCACTCGGACCAAGGGTCTGTCTACACCAGCGATGACTGGCGCAGTTTCCTGGCGTCCCATGGGTTGGTGTGCAGCATGAGTCGGCGTGGCAACTGCCACGACAACGCACCCGTGGAGAGCTTCTTCGGTCTGCTCAAACGCGAGCGTATCAGGCGACGGGCCTATCCCACAAAGGACGCCGCACGCGCCGAGGTATTCGACTATATCGAGATGTTCTACAACCCAAAACGCCGCCACGGTTCAACTGGCGACCTATCGCCTGTAGAGTTCGAACGGCGCTACGCGCAATGAGGGTCTTGAGTGTCTACGTAACCCTGGGCGTATCAGATGACATTGCTCAACGACCGCAGAACATTGTTCATCGTGTCCGATTGGCTGCCCAAGTCGCGCAAGCCCGGATGCTCGTTCCGGAGCAGCTTGAACAAATTGGTGATGGTCGCGCCGGCGGGGGCGTCAATCCCTTGGGCGTGACAGACCGCTTTGAGGTAAGCATGAAGTGCGGTGTGAATGCGGTCCACCGCGTGGGTCGGTCCTGCGCTTTGGATGAGCGTGTTGGCATCAGCCAATGCGCGCTTCAAGACATCGCTGGTGATAGATGGGCTGCTGTCTTGGACCGAAAGTCCGTCAGCACAGCGCGTGGCCAATTCCAACAACCGGCGGCAAGCCTGTTGGGTTCGAAGATGCTCACTGCCTTGGGGATACTTGCGAGCGATGCCCCGAAGGATCGCTGCTTGTTGATGTCCTTCGACCCCCGTCAGGATTGCAATAAAACGTTCCTTGGTCGTGTTGCCGGTGAAGGCATCCGGATTTAGGTCCAGATCACAAAAGCCAGGGTAGAACTCTCGGTGTGTCTTGTAGGAGAAGTCGCCCAGGTAGCCGCCCTCAACGCCAATGTAGCTGTGAACCACCCAGTGAATCTCGCTACTGCGCAACTCGCCCACAGATCCCCCAGATCGGCTGGAACACGCATTACATTGAGCGCATTATAGGCAAAAGCATTTGAGGAAGGCGCGGTGCTGCATCCCGCGCGTCGCGCTTCCTCTTAGGGGTGTCGATGGATCAGATGGCAGTGGCGCAGGCTGGCGAGGAGACTTCTTCGCTCCGGGGAGCAGGTAGCCTCAAAGACAAGGTTGAAAAAGCCCGTTTGGAGCTGTTGGATCTGTCGACACGCAATCGCCTGCTCCACACACCCAGAGGCGGGCGTGCAAAGACCATCGAGGTTGTCCATGAGCTTGCCAAGGCGATGTATCAGACCTTGGTGACCGAAGGAAAGCGTTTCACCTTTGTTGCTGGCAAGGAGGATCCGAAGCAAGCGAACGCTACTGATAGCCTTGGCGATGACGATGACATTGATGAGGTCCTACTTGACGAGGCACCGGAAGACCCAGGGCTGATCGCGCAACCCGATTTTGAGCTGGATGAGAACGGGCGTGTCAAAGCGCATTGGGATGCGCATCTCACAACACGCCTAACGCCGACAGGTCTGCAGAAGCGCTTATTGGATCTCTACATGGATGCGCGGACGCTTCAAGAAGAGCAGGGCGTCAATGTTCTTTACTTGGCCGTCGGCTACTTGCGTTGGCGTGCTACTTCCGCTCCTCAGACTGACCGCTTCGCGCCCTTGGTGCTCATCCCGGTGCAGTTGGAGCGAAGCACGGCAGGCGAGAAGTTTCACCTCAAATGGACCGGCGACGATATTCAAGCGAACTTGTCGTTGCAGTTGTTCTTGCAGCGCGAGTTTGGCCTTCGCTTGCCGAGCATTGATGAGTTCGAAACGCTCGATGTCGATGCCTACCTGGCCTCTGTGGAAGCCATGCTGGAAGGTAAGGAGACCTGGGGCGTGCTTCGTGATGACGCCATCCTAGGCTTGTTCTCGTTCGCTAAGTTCATGATGTATCGGGATCTTGACCCACAAAGCTGGGAGGCGCTGGGCGGACTCGACGCCATCCCGATGCTACGCGGGGTGGTTCAAGACGGTTTCCCAGGTGCAAGCCTAACCGACGAAAATAGCGAACTCGACCTTATCATCCCGCCAGAGAGGATGCGCCATGTCGTTGATTGCGACTCATCGCAAGCTCTGGTTGTGCACGATGTGCTTCAAGGCAACAACATCTTGGTCCAAGGTCCGCCTGGAACGGGGAAGTCCCAAACCATTGCCAACATCATCTCGGCAGCAGTAGCCGAAGGAAAGCGGGTGTTGTTTGTGGCCGAGAAGATGGCCGCGCTCGAAGTCGTGAAGCGCCGACTGGATCATGTCGGTGTGGGCGTGGCCTGTTTGGAACTCCACAGCAACAAAGCCAACAAGCGTTCTCTACTGGAGGAGCTTCGGCAAACGCTGCACTTAGGCGAGCCCAAACGAACCAGCACTTCGCCAATCATCGAGCAACTAACGGAAAAGCGCGACACACTCAACGCCCATGTTGCGCGGCTCCACGAAGCTCACCAGCCCTCTGGACTGACGCCATACCAAGTCTTCGGACACATGGTGCGCCTGCGTCGCTTGGGCTACACGACACAAAGCCTGCCCCTTGAAGCGCCGACCTCCTGGGCGTCCCATCAAAAAGAGGAGAGGGAATCGCTCCTGCGCGAACTGATCGAGCGAATTGAAGAAATTGGCGTTCCAGATGAGCACGCTTGGAGCGGCGTTCAGAACGATGGCCTCTTGCCGAGTGAGCGCGATCGGTTGCTCATCTTGGTCGCTGGATTGACCGAGCGATTGAACGATTGGGAGGTGTCGACCACTGAGCTTCACAGCGCACTGGATCTTTCACCTCCACTCCGATTTGATGACGCCGGCCTTGCCGTTCAGCGCGTTAAGGCTCTGCTTGAAGCGCCAAAACTTGGCTCCGATTCGCTTCAAAGCAAGGTCTGGGATGCGCCTGGTCGCGCTTCGACAGTCATCGATACGCTTGAAAACGCTCAGAAGGCCAGAGCTGCGGTCGAGGCCAAGATCCAGATGGAGGCGCTCGCGCGAGACTGGGATGCTACCAAGGCCACTTTGCGTGTTCTGCCAAACAGCTTCGTTTTGGGGAAAGAGCTGGCAACGTTGGGTGGGGCACACAGTGCCTTGGTTCGGCTCGGGCCTGATCTGACACGATTGACGCAGCTTCTAGCCGAGAAGGCACCACTTACGCTCGATCTGGCGCTTAGGCTGGTTGCCATCGCGGAGCGCGCCACGACCATTCCGGAACTTGACCGCGATGCGTTGGTCGCCCAAATCTGGGAACGGGGCGTCGATGCAATCGAAGAGGTCGTTGTGGCTGTTGAAACGGTCCAGCAGGCGAAGAGCCACCTGGCCTCTGTATTCCGCGACGCTGCATGGAGCAAAGACAGCGCGGAGCTTGAAGCGGCGCGTGGGCAGTTGGCGATGCGCGGCACGAGCTTGTTCCGCTTCCTAAGTGGAGATTGGCGTCGCGCCAATCAGACCATCCGCACACTCCTTTCTAACCCTAAGCTTCCGGCGTTGGACATGCTTGGATCGCTCGATGTTCTCCTGGATGCCAAGAGCGCTCAGAAGAAGATTGTTGAGCACGACGCCCAAGGACAAGAAGCGTTTGGCTCAAACTGGCAGCGCGAGCGCTCCAACCCATCCTTCCTCAGAGGCGTCGTGGCCTGGATGCGAACGCTCCGACCCTTGGGGAGCGGAGTTCGTGAGCGTTTGGCCGACATCAGCGATCGCGTATTGGCAACCGAAATCGCCAAACGCGTAAAGCCAGTTTTAGAAGAACTCGTTCGCGATTTGGCGCCTGTCCATGAGGCGTTGTTGTCTGCTGAGCGCAACCCATGGGGCGAGGAGACCGTCCTCAAGCGCGTTGCTCTATCGGAACTGGAAGAGAAGTCTGCCCTTTGGCAAGCTGCGTCCCAGCAATCAGCCCTATTGGCTAATGCGCAGGAACTCACGATCGAGCAGGCGCTTGCGGTCATTGAAGAAATCCAGCTGGCGCAAACTGCCATTACCGCTTACGACGCTCTGGCCGCTGATGGGACCTCAGCCTTTGGTCCGTTCTGGGGAGCACTAGATAGCAAGGTGCATGAGCTTCGCCAAGTCGCGTCTTGGATTGAACACAATCCAGAGCTTCGCTTGTTGGCTGTGCGCATTGTTGATCCCGAGTCATTGCTTGATCGGGCTGAGGGAGGTTCTTCTGCGGCAGGACTATTGGCCGGCGAAGTGATGGATCTTCTGCTTGGCTTGCAGTTTGAGGGCAACGCAGAGATCACGCGTAATCCGAGCCATGCACCTTTGGCAACACTCAAACTCCAGCTGGCAAGCTGGCAAGCCGACCCGGAAGGACTTCGGAGTTGGGTGTCTTACCTTGCCATTGCCAAGGAGGCCGAGCGTAAGGGCTTAGGTGCAATAGTCGATGGTCTTGCCAGTGCCAAGCCGACGCCCCCCCGATTTTGAGTAGCACCTCAGTTTGGAGTCCAATTCCCTAACTCGAGGAGATTGGACGTGAAGAAGCGTTTTTCTGAAGAACAGATCATCGGCTTCCTGCGCGAAGCTGATGCCGGTGTGGCGATCAAGGACCTGTGCCGGCGGCATGGCTTCAGCGAGGCTTCCTATTATCTGTGGCGCAGCAAGTTCGGCGGGATGAGCGTGCCCGATGCCAAGCGGCTCAAGGACCTTGAGTCCGAGAACGCGCGGCTGAAGAAGTTGCTGGCCGAGCAGCTGTTCGAGAACGACCTGATCAAGGATGCACTGCGAAAAAAGTGGTGAGCGCACCGGCGCGTCGCATGCTGGTGCGCGAGTGGATCGGGCGTGGTGCCAGCGAGCGTCGTGCGTTGGCAGTGATCGGCATGAGCGCCAGTGCGCTGCGATATTGCCCGAGCGAAGATCGCAACGTCGAACTGCGCGAACGCATCTGTGCGTTGGCGCATCGCCATCGCCGTTATGGTGTGGGGATGATCTATCTCAAATTACGACAGGAAGGACGCATCGTGAACTACAAGCGTGTGGAGCGGTTGTACCGCGAGCAGCAGCTGCAGGTCCGGCGCCGCAAGCGCAAAAAGGTGCTGATAGGAGAGCGTCAGCCGCTGCTGCGGCCATCGCAGGCCAATCAGGTGTGGTCGATGGATTTCGTGTTCGACCGCAGCGCCGAAGGCCGAGTGATCAAGTGTCTGGTGATCGTGGACGATGCAACCCACGAAGCGATCGCCATCGAGGTGGAGCGCGCAATCTCGGGCCATGGCGTGACACGCGTGCTGGATCGGCTGGCGCACAGTCGCGGCTTGCCACAGGTGATCCGCACAGATAACGGCAAGGAGTTTTGCGGCAAAGCGATGGTGGCCTGGGCACATGCGCGTGGCGTGCAGTTACGGCTGATCCAGCCTGGCAAGCCAAACCAGAACGCCTACGTCGAATCGTTCAATGGCCGGCTGCGCGACGAATGCCTCAACGAGCACTGGTTCCCAACCCTGCTGCATGCGCGTACCGAGATCGAACGCTGGCGACGCGAATACAACGAGGAGCGACCCAAGAAGGCCATTGGCGGCATGACGCCATCTGCGTATGCCCAACAGCTGGCCAACACCGATATCATCAACTCCGGACTCTAAACCCGGCCGCTACTCAGAGCGGGGGGACGTCGCCAGGCCCTACATCGTGATTTTTATTTTCTTGGTGCGGCTTCCTATTCATTTCAGAAATTTCCAATAAAATCAATAAATAACATTATTTAATTTTAAGTCAAGATATTGGTTATTGGTAGATTTTTGTATTTATTTTTGTTATTTTTCTAGGCAGGCAATTGCGTGGGACCAGCTGCGCACGCAGTTGGTGCGCGCGATGAAGCTTTGGCTTGCGCTTGGAAAGCAAGCGCCACAGCTGAGGCCATGTCCTCGGGACTCAGCCTCAACAACTGCTTTACCACCTCGTCCACAGCGGTGCCTGCGCCGCCCTGGCGTTCAAGCTGTTCAAGTTTTTTGCCCAGTGCCACGGGATCCGGGTTGAAGTAGCGCATGAAGGTTTTCAGATCCTTGTGGCCTGAGATCCTGGCTGCTTCCGCTGGGTTGAGGTGATGTCCCATTTCCGTGATGCGCGTGTGGCGAAGGTCGTGCATGCGCGCGGTCAAAATCTCTGGGTCTCCTAGCTTCTCGGCTACTTGCTCACGGACCCGATCCCAAGCTTGCGTGACGGTGTCTGCTCGAATACGCTTCCCGCGCGAGGTCACAAAGACCGCTCCCTTCTTTGTTTCGCTGGCCTCGAAGCGCGTGGCGATCAAGGCCATGGGCTCTGAGGTCAACGGGATCACGCGCCCGTTGTATTTGCCGTTTTTGGCCTTGGTTTCGCGAAGTCGCGCCGTTTTCTTCTTGAAGTTGATGTCCGCCCAATCAAGCTTGACGCATTCGGAGCGGCGGGCTGCGGTCATACGCGCAAAGCGAATGACATCGGCCGTTGCCTGGTCGGTCCGCCCAGCATCAAGCTGCGCAACGATGGCGTTCCATTCCTCCTCGGTGAGCGTCCGGTCGCGCGCGTCATCTGAATTGAGCGATTTCAAGCTCTTGATCGGCGAGCGCAGATCAATCTGCCAGTTTTCGTGGGCAATCCGGAAGAGGTTTCGGATCGTGGTCAGGGCTCGCTTTTTGCTGCCCTGGGCCATAGGGAGCGTGGTGCCGTCTCGCTTGACCTTGACGTATGAGTTCACGAACGAGCTGGCATGGCGCCCCAGGAAGTCATCCTGAGTCAAATCCTTGGCCAGCTTGCGGGTGAGGTGGGGCATGCCGGTCTGGCTCAACCCAAGACCTTTGCCGCCTCCCAAGAAGAGATAGGCATTGGAGTGGTCCGTCTTCACCGAAGCGTGCTTGATCAGTCCATCATCGATTTCTTGAACAAACCGGCGCAGCAGATCTCCAAAGGTCCAAGCCTCTGCCGTGTGCGCGTAGGGCGTTTGCCGAAGCTCCAAGGAGGCGTGTTCTCGTCGGACATAGGCCTCGGCCATGAGCCGAGCAGCATCGATGTGATGCTCAGTGTTCGGGGGCGCCTTCGGGTCGATGGGGTAGCGCACCAGCGGGAACTTCAAGGCTTGCCCGTTGAGGGACCTTCGGATGCGCGCCTCCCACCTGAGTTGCCCATCCGTCCTGAGCGTGACGCCTGCCACGGAGCTGATGGTCTGAGAGGCCTTGATGCCGCGCGGAAGCGTGCCATTGAAGGCCTTGGTGCGCCCAGGCTTGACGGCTGTTTTGGCTTTGCTCACTTAGCGTCTCCCTGTATCCTTAGACAGTTGGCCCCGTGGCACAATTGGATAGCGCGCGTCCCTCCTAAGGACGAGGTTGCTGGTTCGAACCCAGCCGGGGTCACCACTTTTTTTGGCAAACGGCGTGAGCAGCCCTGTGGTTACCACAAATTTGCCACAGCCGAGCCAGACACGCACGCAAAGCCTTGCGCTGCTTGGGTCTTAGCCTAGCGACGTTGTCCCTCCTAAGGGGAAGGTCGCCCGTTCGAATCGGGCCGGGGTCACCAGCAATCGATGGCTGATGCGCAAGATGGCAGCACATTCGTAGGAGCGGTCGGCTGGCATCGAGCAAGTCAATCTCGCCTCGCCCAGATGGGCCACGGTATCCGGCAAGGTGCTGCTCTGGTCGAGGGCGCCGCCGCTGCCGCGCTTGCTCGCTCGAAGTTGATAGGCCATGCCGCCATGCACGAATGGCAATACCGAGCCCGACGTCGCAGCCGTTGGACATGATCGAACGCTCCAGTGCCGCAGCCTGATTTACCGCGCGGGCATTAACGCATGGGGCGGTCAATACCACCCAAGATAGAGCGTCGTGACGCCCCAGGTATCGACGAGTCCGTGTGCCAGGATGAGCGCCAACAGATTGCGGTTAGAGCGCAGATACGCATAGCCGAATGCTGCGCCGACGATACCCGTCAGCACGATTCCCGAGATGCCTTGGCTCGCATGCATGGCGCCAAACACGACACCGCCGACAATGGCTGCGGTAAGGCGGCATAGGCTGCTGCGCTTGAACAAGGCTTCCAGTTGATGCATCAAAAATGCCCGAAACACCAACTCTTCACCGATGGCTGCGCTGATCCATGCAGAGCCGATTAGCTGCAGTGCAGCCGGTGCGTTATGACGAAGCGCGCCATAGGCGCTGTAGTCGGTCTTCGTGCCTGTCAGGTAGTCGATGAGCGGCTGAAAGATCGGCGTGATGAGAGCGGTGACCAGCAGCACCAGGACAGCTGTCCACCCAATTGTTGGACCAAACCGTTGCCAGCTCAGGCCGCACGCCCAACGGCTGCGGGTCTCTTGCCACACAAGTGCGGCCCCCATCAGGCCAACTGCTGGCATGCGCCAAGGAAAGGGCAGCCAAGGGAAGTAGGCGAGCGCCATCACCACGCAGATCATCGCCAGCCTAGCGAGTGGATGGCTTAGAACGGACGGGGCATTGCGATTAGCAAGAGCAGACCGCTTTGATTGAGACATGTCGACCGGATAAGCCACGGGCGTTTGATAGTAGCGAGCTGTCGATCGGCAAGACCGTGCCAAACGACACGATGACTTTTCAGCATTTGTCTCAGCGCGGACTTGGTATATGCAGGATCGATGCGCAACTCCGATTTTTTTCAGTGATCTCGCCAGCTCTCAAATCGCTTGCCACAATTCCGCTTTATTGCCGTCCGGGTCGATGACCCAGGCAAACAGGCCGAATTCGGACTTCACAATCTTCTCTGACACGCGGCAGCCCGCAGCTTTGAGCTTGGCAATCAGCGACTCCAGGTCGTCGACCCGGTAATTCACGATGAACGGGGCGGTGGTGTTCTCGAATTGGGCGCTTGTTTCGTCGTGAACAGCCCAGGCCAATGCGTTTTCAGCGCCTTCCACACCCGCGCTGGTGTCGAACACTGTGCCTCCCCACGTTTGCACCTCGATCCCCAGCTGCGTTGCGTACCACTGTTGCAATCCAGGCGCGTCCTTGGATTTGATGATGATTCCGCCGATCCCTGTCACTCCGTGCATGTCTGATCCCTTGCCAGCCTTCGTCAGTGGATTGAATGGCAGGCAACGCTGCCAGTCCTAAAAAAACGCATTGCCCACGGGATCAAGATATAGCATCGTCACTGCAGTCACTTGTCGGATCTTGCGCACATGCCGATCAGCGAAACGGTGCCCCTTACCGTAGTCCAGAGCGTGAACCGTGCGCTGGACTACATCGAGGTCAACCTTGCCGGGCAGCTGTCGCTGTCTCTGATCGCAGGTGCGGCTTGTGTTTCGCCGTTCCATTTTCAGCGCATGTTTCGCGCCGTGATGGGCGAAACCCCGCATGCATTCGTGCTGCGCCGACGGCTGGAAAATGCGCTGGGCGATATTTCCCAAGGCAATCGTCAACCTTTGACAGACATCGCGTTGGGTCGGGGATTTTCGTCGTTATCGGATTTTTCCAGGAACTTCCGAAGACACTTTGGATGCTCTCCAAGAAAACTGGATCTGGAGACGTGCCTGGCCGGCCGTCGGCGTGCGCTGGACGACACCTTGGCAGGTGTATCGGGCCTCGGTGGTAGTGCTGCAGACGATGCACAGGAATTTTCGGTCACGCTGCGCGATCTCCCGGAGCGCACGGTCCAGTACCTTCGCGTGCACCGCCCCTTTGAGGAAGGCTCCGTCCAAGCAGCAGCCATGCGCTTGGTGGCATGGGCACGAGACGCCGGCGTCGAGCATCATCAGTGGTTGGGCTACCTCTGGGATCAACCTCGTCTGGCATCTGCAGGGGATTGCCGGTACGACGTCGCGGTGGAGGTCACGCATGGGCGTCATTGCGGTGAGATCGGCGTTTTCCGATTTCCACCCATGAAGGTGGCCGAGGTCGTGATACGGGGAGGACTGGCGCTGGAAATGCGCGCGTTTGGTTGGTTACGCGATACATGGCTGCCTGCCAGCGGATATCTGCCGAAAGACCTGCCAGCGTTCGAGGCATGGTTGGGTCTTCCTTACGCGCACGGTGCCGAGCATTTCGAATTGGCATGTCAAATTCCCATCCGTGTCCCAACTGCGCCGGGCGGATGGGATCAATGACAACGGACTAATTAATCGTCAGATGGCAAGCCTGACCGATCCAGGAACGGCGGATTAATGTGGTTGTGCAGCGTCGTTGCGCACGCGTAGCGCGCAATGGATCGGCGTTAAAGCCGGCAATACCGTCGTGGCTTTATTATCTTTGCCTCCTGGCATGCCGTAAGTCATCTTGTCCGAAGCGTGCTTCGGGCCTACCACGATTGAGCAATTCCTGTTGCGGATGGCGTCCGAGCGTCTGGTGGATGAACGCCCGGGATTTCTTGATTAAGCCAATTGCTTCGCCTGGACTGGCGCCAATGATGGCTGACTCCGTGAGCGTTGTACTCACGGTCTGCATTGGGCTTATGCGAGCCTGCTGCATCTGGTATGACACTTCCTTGGATCGCCATGACATTATTGACGGCAAAAAAATCGCAATGGTTCGGCCTTCTCGGCTGGTTGGTGCTTTGCTATGCCGCAGCCGCGCTGGGCGCAACTGCATCGATCCAGGCCGCCAGCTTTTATGCGCAGCTGCAGCGGCCGGCATGGGCGCCGCCGGGGTGGTTGTTCGGGCCGGTGTGGATGGTGCTGTACGGAATGATGGCGGTGTCGGTGTGGTTGGTGTGGCGCCGTGGGAGATGGGCTGGTGCGCGCATGGCGCTGACACTGTTCGTCGTGCAGCTGGCGCTCAACGGGCTTTGGAGTTGGTTGTTCTTTGCGTGGCATCTGGGGGCGTGGGCATTCGCGGACATCGTGGCGCTGTGGCTCGTGCTGGTGGGCACCATTGGGGCGTTTGCGAAGAGGCACGCTTTGGCGGGGTGGTTGTTGGTGCCGTATCTGGCGTGGGTGAGCTTTGCGGCGGCGCTCAATTTTTCGGTCTGGCAACTCAACCCTCAGGTGCTTGGCTGATCTGCGCTGCTGACCTTGGCCTGCACCGATTCGGGGTTGCGATAGCGACGATCTGTTGCTTGATGCGAAGTTGTCTATTGCTTGAAGCGACCTGCTGCCTGCAGCGATGTGGTGCATCGAGTGCTGGCGATCCAGTCAGCCTATCGCGTCGGCCGAGCACACGACTCGATCAATGAAGGTTAGAAAGCTGCGCAGCATGGCTCTGCAAGGCCGGTCCAAAAGTTTCCATAGCAATCAATTGCTTGCACGCACAGTGCTTAAATCCCTGAGCAAAAAGGATTTCTGTTCCGTACGCCCAACGCATGCGCCTGCCCATTCACGCAATGCTTGACAGGCCTCGGCCCGGTGATGTCTTTTGCATGCATGGGTAACGCCTCCGCCACCGCTTCGCTTCTCTGCCAGCCGCTACTGCGGGCAGGTGCGGGCGTGGCCGGCATTACCACCATCATTACTACCGCCACCATTCGCCCGGTGCGGTCCGTCGTCTTCGCGTAACTTCCGAAAACAACGGCCCCGCACCCGGATCAGGATGCGGGGGCTTCCCTCTCTCATCCGATGCGGACGGGGCCTCCCCCAACGAGGTCTGTCGATGTCATCGCCCGCTGTTTCGTTCGAACCCGCTGCTGTTCTTGCGTCCTCTGCGCGCACTGTCGTGCACAAATTCGGCGGCACCTCGGTGGCTGATGCCGAGCGCTATCGGCATGTGGCGCAGCTGCTGCTTGCACGCGACGAGACGGTGCAGGTCACCGTGGTCTCGGCAATGAAGGGCGTCACCGATGCCTTGATCGAACTGGCCGAACTGGCGGCGAAAAATCGCCCCGAATGGCGCGAGCGGTGGCACGAAACACGCGCACGCCATCGCGGTGCGGCAGTGGCGTTGCTCGGCGAGCATTCCGGGCCAACGGTGGAGTGGCTGGACGAGCGCTTCGAACATCTGTCGCAGATCCTCGGCGCGCTTGCGGTCATCGGCGAATTGCCGCGCGAAGTGCTCGACCGCGTGCAGGGCCTGGGCGAGGTGTATTCGGCGCAGCTGCTGGGCGATCACTTCCGCGCGATCGGCGAGGACTGCGCGGTGCTGGACGCGCGCGACGTGCTGGTGGTCAATCGCGGCGAACTGGGTGTGGATGTGGACTGGGAGGCGAGTGCGCAACGTCTGGCAACCTGGCGGCAGGCGCATCCGCAAACGCGCGTGGTGGTCACCGGATTCGTGGCGCGCGACCGCGCCGATCGCATCACCACGCTGGGCCGCAACGGCAGCGATTATTCGGGTGCCATCTTTGCCGCGTTGTTCGATGCCGACGAACTGCATATCTGGACCGACGTGGACGGGGTGCTGTCGGCCGACCCGCGCGTGGTGCCTGAAGCGGTGCAACTGGAAACGCTGAGCTACGACGAGGCCTGCGAGCTGGCGTACTTCGGCGCGAAGGTAGTGCATCCGCAAACGATGTCGCCGGCGATCGAACGCGGCCTGCCGATCATCATCCGCAACACCTTCCAGCCCGAGCATCCCGGCACGCGCATCACTGCCAGCAGTGCGGTGAGCGGGCCGATCAAGGGGCTGACGTTGAGCCCGGATCTGGCGGTGCTGAATCTGGAAGGCACCGGTCTGATCGGGGTGCCGGGCACGGCCGAACGCGTGTTTGCAGCGCTGCGCACCGCGCAGGTGTCGGTGGTGATGATCTCGCAAGGTTCCTCTGAACATTCGATCTGCTGCGTGGTCAAGCAGCACGAGTCCGAACGCGCACGCAACGCATTGCTGCAGGCGTTCGCGCATGAACTCACGGTCGGCCAGGTGCAGCGCGTGCAGCTGACCACCGGCATCAGCGTGCTGGCAGCGGTGGGCGATGGTATGGCCGGCCAGCCGGGTGTGGCGGCACGGCTGTTCGAATCGTTGGGCCGCGCGCAAGTCAATGTCCTGGCGATTGCGCAGGGCTCGTCCGAACGCAACATCTCGGTGGCCATCGATGCGGCGCACGCCACCAAGGCCTTGCGGGCGGCACATGCAGGTTTCTGGTTGTCGCCGCAGACGTTCTCTGTGGGCGTGATCGGGCCGGGCAATGTGGGCGCAGCGCTGTTGGATCAATTGCGCACTGCGCAGCCACAGTTGCTGGGCAAGGCCAATCTGGATCTGCGCCTGCGTGCGGTGGTCTCACGCGGTCGCATGCTGCTGGACGAACGCGGCCTGGTCGGCGACTGGCGCGATGCGTTTGCATCGGCCGCCACGCCCACCGATCTGGAACGCTTCACCACGCATCTGCTGTCTGCGCATCTGCCGCATGCGGTGATCATCGATTGCAGCGGCAGCGCCGAAGTGGCCGACCGTTATGCGGGCTGGCTGGCCGCCGGCATCCATGTGGTCACGCCGAACAAGCAGGCCGGTTCCGGCCCGCTGGCGCGTTATGAGGCGATCCGCGCAGCGGCCGATGCCAGTGGGGCGCGCTTCCGTTATGAAGCCACCGTGGGCGCCGGGTTGCCGGTGATCACCACGCTGCGCGACCTGGTCGATACCGGCGATGCAGTCACCTCCATCGAAGGCATCTTCTCCGGCACGTTGGCGTGGTTGTTCAATAAATACGACGGCAGCGTGCCGTTTGCCGAACTGGTGACGCAGGCGCGTGGCATGGGCTACACCGAACCGGATCCGCGCGACGATCTGTCCGGCGTGGACGTGGCGCGCAAGTTGGTGATCCTGGCGCGCGAAGCAGGGCGCTCCATCAGCCTGGAAGATGTGCAGGTTGAAAGCCTGGTGCCGGAAGGGCTGCGTCAGGCCAGCGTGGACGATTTCATGGCGCGGCTCTCCGAAGTGGATGCGGTGTTCGCGCAGCGCCTGCGCGATGCGCGTGCGCGCGGCAACGTGCTGCGCTATGTGGCGCAGCTGCCGCCGGACCGCGCGCCCAGCGTGGGCCTGGTGGAATTGCCCGCCGATCACGCCTTCGCCAATCTGCGCCTCACCGACAATGTGGTGCAGTTCACCACGCGTCGCTACTGCGAGAACCCGCTGGTGGTGCAAGGCCCGGGCGCGGGGCCGGAAGTGACCGCGGCAGGCGTGTTCGCCGACCTGCTGCGCGTGGCGGCAGGCGAGGGCGCGCGACTATGACGCAGACTGTTGTCAGCCATGCCGGCGTGAGCCAGGCAGCGGTGGCGCAGGCGCATCGCTGCGATCGCGCATCTTTGGACAAACACGGCCTGCACGAAGCGCGCGCCTTCGCACCAGCATCGGTTGCCAATGTCGCGGTGGGATTCGATCTGCTCGGCTATCCGATCGATGGCATCGGCGACACCGTGACCGTGCGCCGTATCGAAGCGCCGGTGGTGCGCATAGCTGCGATTCGCGGCACGACGGTGGCGCTGCCCCTGGATGCCGAGCGCAACACTGCAGGCACTGCACTCATTTCGCTACGTGCCGCCTTGCAGCTGCCTTATGGGTTCGAAGTCGAGATCGACAAAGGCATCGCGCTGAGCTCGGGCATGGGCGGGTCTGCCGCGTCATGCGTCGCGGCCCTGGTTGCGGCAAACGCGCTACTGGCCTCGCCATTGGATCACCACCAGCTCTACCAATACGCGCTCGATGGCGAAGCGGTAGCCAGCGGCAGCCGCCACGGCGACAATCTGGGGCCGCTGTTTGTAGGTGGTTTGGTGTTGTGCACGCTGGAACGCCTGGTGCCAATCGCGGTGCCACCCGCTTGGCATAGCCTGCTGGTGCATCCGGATGCAGTGCTGGAAACGCGGCGCGCGCGCGAAGCCTTGGCGGGCAATTATCAATTGCGCGAGTTCGTCGCGCAGAGCACCAATCTGGCGTTGGTGTTGGCCGGTTGCCATGCCGGCGATCCAGACCTGGTACGCGCAGGCCTGCGTGATGTCCTGATCGAACCGCGTCGCGCCCCATTGATCGCCGGCTTCGCAGACGCCAAACAGGCAGCGCTGGACCACAACGCCCTCGGCGCCAGCATTTCCGGCGCCGGGCCAAGTGTGTTTGCCTGGTTTGAATCGCGTGCCGCTGCAGAGGCTGCGGCAACCGCAGTGCAGGCCGGGTTTGCGGCTGCAGGGTTCGATAGCCAGGCCTGGGTCTCGCCGATCGCAAGTCCTGCGGCGCGGTTACTCGGATGAATCGGGACGCATGCAATGAAAACGCGCCGCAGGCAGCAGGCAGCAGGTCTGGCCTGCAGCTCGCCAGGCGCTGTTTAGTCGACGACGACTTCGCTGATCTGCATCACCGGGGTCAGGTCGGTGTAGTTGGCGATGTCGCCCAGGATCTCCGCCGCATGCGGCCCGAAGCTGGCATTGAAGGCTTCCTGCGACGCGCAAAAGATGTGGCACATCCCGATGAACGCCGGCGGGCTGCCGGCCTCGCCGCCGCTGATGCCTTTGTCCACCGTATATTTCAAACAGGCCGGCCCCATGCGCGCGCTCACCAGCGGCATGTGCTGGTCGCGGTAGTAGGCGTGATCGAAGCGGGCGCCTTCGCGGTACGGGTACATCACACTGACCTTGATCATCTGCCGACTCCACGGAAGGGTGCGCGCAGCATAGCCCCGCGCCATCGACCGTGCGCACCCCTTCGGCCAAATGCCGGCGCAGCCCGACGCCCGGCTCCGTCACACGCGGCACCGCTTGTCATGGGTACCGCCCAGCCTTCGCTTTATCTGGAGTCATGCTGATGTTTATCTCCACCCGTGGCGGTGCCCCTGCCGCAAGCCTGAGCCAGGCCATCGCCGCCGGGCTGGCGCCCGATGGCGGCCTCTACGTGCCGCAGACCCTGCCGCCTGCGCGTACGCTGGTTGCGGCCGCCGGCCTGGCCGACACCGCCACTGCGCTATTGCAGCCATTTTTCGAGGGCGACGCACTGGCCGCCGAACTGCCTGCCATCTGTGCTGAAGCCTTCGATTTCCCGGCGCCGTTGGTGGCGCTGGGTACGCCGGGCGATTACGCACTGGAGCTGTTTCATGGCCCCACCGCCGCGTTCAAGGATTTCGGTGCGCGCTTTCTGGCCGCCTGCCTGACCCGCCTGCGTCGTGCCGAAGACCGTCCGCTCACCATCCTGGTCGCCACCTCCGGCGATACCGGTGCCGCCGTGGCCGCCGCCTTCCATCGCCAGCCCGGCCTGCGTGTGGTGGTGCTGTATCCGGACGGCCGCGTGTCGCCGCGGCAGGCGCATCAATTGGGGTGTTTCGGGGACAACATCCAGGCCCTGCGCGTGGCCGGCTCGTTCGACGACTGCCAGGCAATGGTCAAGCAGGCCTTGAACGATGCCGCATTGCAGGCGCAGGTGCCGCTGAGTTCGGCCAACAGCATCAGTCTGGGCCGGTTGCTGCCGCAGATGAGTTACTACGCACATGCCGCGCTGGAGCACCATGCAGCCTCGGGCAGCGCGCTCAACCTGGTCGTGCCTACCGGTAACCTGGGCAACGCGCTGGCGGCGATCATCGCGCGCGCACTCGGGGTGCCATTGGGCCGCATCGCGCTGGCGTCCAACGCCAATCACGTGTTGCCGGACTATTTCGCGGGAGATGCCTACGCACCGCAGCCCAGCGTGGCCACGCTGGCCAATGCGATGGACGTGGGCGCGCCGAGCAATTTCGAGCGGCTGCGTTGGCTCTACAACGGCGACGATGCCGCCTTGCGCGAGGAATTCCGGGCATTGTCGGTGGATGATGCGGCGATTCGCAACACTGTGCAGCAGCGCTTCGCCCGCTACGGCGAGGTGCATTGCCCGCATACCGCCACCGCGGTGCATGTGCTCGAACAATTGCGTGCCGAAGGCGCGGAGGGCGGCACTGGCGACTGGGCGGTAGCGGCCACCGCGCATCCGGCCAAGTTCGAGGGGGTGGTGGAGCCATTGATCGGCCGCGCGGTGGAGGTTCCGCCGGCGCTGGCCGCGCTGCTGCAGCGTCCAGCGCATGCCGAAGCACTGGCGCCGGACTACGCAGCCCTTCGGCAGCGCTTGCTTGCCGATGCCGCCTGACCCAACGCGTTCAGCCACCGGGGTTGGAAAGTGGCCCGCATGCGGCTATTTCTAGCCGGGTGCGGCCCCGTCGTGGCGCCGCGTCCGCTGTGGGTTGTTGCATGTCTTATCGAATGATCGCCGTTGCCGGCTTCTTGTGCGGATGGGCAGCGGCTGGTGCGGTCAGTGCGGCCGATGCATTGGCTGGATCACCGGTCGCGCCACTGGGCGCCCCGCGTGTGGGTCTGGTCGAGGCGCTGGCGCGCCAGGCGCCGTCGCTGGACCGTCAGGTGCTGGCCCTGGCCACCGAGGCGCTGCAATGCGCCCGCCAGCGCCAGCAGGTGGGTGCCGAACGGGTGCTCAGCGTCATCGACTACAGCCGCCCCTCGACCGAGCGCCGGCTCTGGGTGTTCGATCTGGATAAGCAGCGCCTGTTGTTTCGCGAATGGGTCGCGCACGGGCGCAATACCGGCGAGAACCTGGCGGCGAAGTTCTCCAATGACGATGGCAGCTTCCAGTCCAGCCTGGGCGCGTTCACCGCGCAGGAGTCGTACACCGGGCACAACGGTTACTCGTTGCGGCTCAAGGGTCTGGAGCCGGGATTCAACGACCACGCACGCGATCGCGCCATCGTGATCCACGGCGCGCCCTATGTCAGCGAAGCCATCATCCGCAGCCAGGGCCGGCTCGGCCGCAGCCTGGGCTGCCCGGCGGTGCGGCCAGCGGTGGCCAAGCAGTTGATCGATACCTTGCGCGACGGTGCGTTCGTGTTTGCCTACTACCCGGACCGGGCCTGGCTGCGCCAGTCGCGGCTGCTGAGTAGTGGCTGTGGCGGTGCGGCAGCGCGTGCAGTGGCCGGGCGCTGAGTGATCGCGCGTCACCGCCCCGACCGACTGCGTCGACAAGCACGCACCGACGCATCAATGAAATCCATCAATCAGCCGCCAACCCTTACACCGTATCGCCGGCCAGGCGGCGTAGTGCGGCGTAATCCAGGATCTGCACCAGCTGCAGTTGCGGTAGCGCGATCAACTGCTGCTGCCGCAGTTTGGTGAAGGTGCGGCTCACCGTTTCCACGGTCAGCCCCAGATGGTCGGCAATATCGCCGCGGCTCATCGGCAGCGTCACGGTGTCGCCGCTGGCGCCGGGCTGGGTGGAGCGAGCGGCCAGCCGCAGCAGGAAATGCGCCAGCCGTTCGCTCGGTTGCAGGCGTGCCAGCAGCAGGCCGGTGTCCTGCGCTGCAGCCAGCTCCATGCTGGCACGTTGCAGCAGCTTGCGTTCCAGCTGCGGGTAGCGCTCGCGTAGCTGGCGCATTTGCGCCATCGGCGTGCGGCACACCCGGCTGTCGACGATGGCTTCGATATCGTGGCGGTGCTGCGCGGTTTCGGTGAGCCCGACGTAGTCGCCGGGCAGCACGAAGCCGGTGATCTGGCGGCGCCCGTCGGCCAGCGTGCGCACCATGCGCAACGCACCGGAGGTCACGGTATAGACGTTGTGCCGGGTCTCGCCCGCACGCACCAGGGTGCTGCCGGGCGCGTAGGCCGCCGCGTGGGTGACCTGGTCCAGCGCGTCCATCTCCTGCGCCGACAGCGCCGCACAAATAGCCCGGCCGCGCACGGCGCAAAGGGCGCAATCTGAGTTGGGCGTGCCACTGGCGGATGCCGTGCTGGGCGCCGGGCAGGTCGCGCTGGGGTCGGAAAGCTGCCGGTACATGGGCCATGCACTGCTGGGACGCATTGAATGATACGCCATGCGGTCAGCGCGGCCGCCCAGCCGGTAGAATTGTGCGTTCGCCACATTGTCCTGCAGGAGTTTCGCTCGTGATCAAGCCCCGTACGCCGCCCGGCATCATGGAATTGCTGCCGCGCGAGCAGATCGCGTTCCAGCGCATGCTGGACGTCATCCGCCGCAACTACGAGCGGTTCGGGTTCCTGCCGGTCGAGACCCCGGTGTTCGAGCTGTCGGATGTGCTGCTGACCAAATCCGGCGGCGAAACCGAGCGCCAGGTGTATTTCGTACAGTCCACCGGCGCGCTGGCCAATGCTGCTGCGGCAGCCGATGCGGGCGCCGAGAACGGTGGCCTGCCCGAGCTCGCGCTGCGCTTCGACCTGACCGTGCCGCTGGCGCGCTACGTCGCCGAGCATGAGCACGAGCTGAGCTTCCCGTTCCGGCGCTACCAGATGCAGCGCGTGTATCGCGGCGAACGTGCGCAACGCGGGCGCTTCCGTGAGTTCTACCAGTGCGATATCGACGTCATTGGCAAGGATGCGCTGAGCATCCGCTACGACGCCGAAGTGCTGGCGGTGATCCATGCGGTGTTCGCCGAGCTGGGCATCGGCGATTTCAAGGTGCAGTTGAATAACCGCAAGCTGCTGCGCGGCTTCTTCGAAAGCCTGGGCGTGGCTGAGGGCGAGTTGCAGCTTGCCGTGCTGCGCGAAGTCGACAAGATCGACAAGCGTGGCGCCGATTACGTGCGCGACACGCTGGTGGGCGAGGGCTTCGGCATCGCCGCCGAGCAGGTGGCCAAGATCCTCGCCTTCGTGGCGGTGCGCTCTGACGGGCATGCCGATGCGCTGACGCAGTTGCAGGCGCTGGAAGCCTCGGTCGGGGCCAGCGCGACGCTGGGCGAGGGCATCGCCGAGTTGCGCGAAGTACTGGAGCTGGTCAAGGCGCTAGGCGTGCCGGAGAGCGCGTACTGCCTGAATTTCTCCATCGCGCGCGGGCTGGACTATTACACCGGCACCGTCTACGAAACCACGCTGATCGACCACCCGCAGATCGGCTCAATCTGTTCGGGCGGCCGTTACGAGAGCCTGGCCAGCCACTACACCAAGTCCAAGCTGCCGGGCGTGGGCATTTCGATCGGCCTGACCCGCCTGTTCTGGCAGCTGCGCGAGGCCGGCCTGATCCAGGGCATCGCCGAAAGCAGCGTGCAGGCGATGGTGGCGCTGATGGACGAGACCCGCCTGGACGACGCGCTGGATATCGCGCGCCGGCTGCGCATCGGTGGCATCAACACCGAGGTGCAGATGGAGCCGAAGAAGGTCGGCAAGCAGTTCCAGTATGCGGCTCGTGCCGGCATCCGCTTCGTGGTGCTGGCCGGCGACGACGAACTGGCACGCGGCGTGGTGGCGGTGAAAGACCTGGTGCGAGAGCAGCAGTTCGACGTCGCCCGCGACGAGCTGGCCAGCACCTTGCAGGTGGAACTGGAACAGGCCAGGGCAATGCTGGTGGCTGGCGGCGTCCAGGGCGACTGATATCGTCAGTTTGAAGACGTCACAGGCTTGGTGACCATTTCGCCGGCGACCCACGTGCCGTAGCGCAGAACGCGCCCACTGACATCAGATGTCAGTGGGCGTTTTCGTAACAGGCAGGTGGGCGAGCAGTTTCTCCATGAATGATTCGATGCGGTCGACTTGTCCCGAGGCGATGCTTGCGTTAATGTACTAACACGCTATTACATTAACGCAATGAAACAACGACCTGCCCCCCGCGAGAACACCGACATTGCCGCATCTCTGACGATGCTGGCCGATGCGCTGGCATGCCTGCGCGCGCCCGAGGCGGTCGAAGCGTTTCTGCGTGACCTCTGCACGCCTGCCGAGCTGGAAGCCATGGCCGACCGCTGGCGGGTGGTGCCGCTGCTGGTCAAGGGCGTGCCGTATCGCGAAATCCATGAGCTGACCCAGGTCAGCGTCACCACCATCGGGCGCGTTGCGCGCACCCTGGACCACGGTGCCGGCGGCTATGCCGCGGCCTTGCGCGAGCAGTCTTCGCGCCCTGACGCCTCCCACTGAGAGAACGAGATGAGTGCTTCCACGGCAGCGCCGGCACGTGACCGGCTGCGTATCGCCATCCAGAAGAGCGGCCGCCTGGCCGAGCCGGCGCGCAGCCTGCTGGCTGCCTGCGGGCTGAGCTGGCGGCAGAGCCGCGACAAGCTGTTCTGCTACGGCGAATCGTTGCCGGTGGACCTGCTGCTGGTGCGCGACGACGACATCCCCGGCCTGATCGCCGATGGCGTCTGCGATCTGGGCATCGTCGGCCAGAACGAACTGGAAGAGCAGGCCGCCGAGCGTCGCCGCAACGGCTTGCCGGCTGCCTATCACGCCGTGCGTGGGGTCGGCTTCGGCCAGTGCCGCCTGATGCTCGCCGTGCCGGAAGAATGGGACTGGCACGGCGTGGGGCAACTGGCGGGCAAGCGTATCGCCACCAGCTACCCGGCGATCCTGGCCGATTGGCTGGAGCGGCAGGGCATCGACGCGACGGTGGTGGAGTTGTCCGGTTCGGTGGAAATCGCACCGCGCCTGGGCACTGCCGATCTGATCTGCGATCTGGTCTCCAGCGGCGCCACCCTGGCCGCCAACCAGCTCAAGCCGGTCGAACTGGTGATGGAAAGCGAAGCAGTGCTGGCCGGCGCGGTGCGCGAGCCGGCCGATGCGCGTGCCGGCCTGCTGGCAATGCTGCTGCGGCGCATGGACGGCGTACTCAAATTGCGCGACAGCAAGCTGCTGATGTTCCGCGCCGAGCAGACCAATGTCGATGCGCTGCGCCGCCTGCTGCCTGACGCCGACCCGCTGGTGCAGTTGCCCGACGATGGCAACGGCGCGCTGCGCTTGCAGACCATGTGCCATGGCGCGGTGACCTGGCAGCGCCTGGAAGAACTCGAACGCGCAGGTGCGCAAGGCTTGATGGTGTTGACGGTGGAGCGCTCGCTGGCATGAAGATTCTCGATTGGTCCCAACTCGACGGTGCCGCGCGAACCGATGCACTGACTCGCCCGGTACAGACCGTGGCCACGCAGACGCGCGACGCAGTGGCTGCATTGATTGCCGATGTGCGTGCACGCGGCGATGCCGCCTTGCGCGAGATCACCGCGCGTTTCGATGGCGTATCGCTGGAGAGCTTCGCCGTGAGCGAAGCCGACTTCGCTGCCGCCGAAGCGGCCGTGGCGCCGGAGCTGCGCCAGGCCATGCAAGATGCGGTCGCACGCATCGACGCCTTCCACCGCGCCGGCATGAGCGAGGGCTATGCGGTGGAAACCGCGCCCGGCGTGGTGTGCGAAAAGATCGTGCGGCCGATCGGACGTGTGGGTCTGTACGTGCCGGCAGGCAGCGCGCCGTTGCCATCAACCGCCTTGATGCTGGGTGTGCCGGCGCGTCTGGCCGGATGCCGCGAGGTGGTGTTGTGCACGCCGCCGCGCAAGGACGGCAGCGTGGACCCGGCGGTGCTGGTGGCCGCGCAACTCACCGGCGTGCGCCGCGTGTTCAAGCTCGGTGGCGCGCAGGCGATCGCGGCGATGGCGTATGGCACCGAGTCGGTACCCAGTTGCGACAAGCTGTTCGGCCCGGGCAATAGCTATGTCACCGAAGCCAAGCAGCAGGTGGCCCAGTCCGGAGCGGCGGCGATCGACATGCCGGCCGGCCCCTCGGAGGTCTTGGTGATCGCCGATGCGGGCGCGCAGCCGGCCTTCGTGGCTGCTGATCTGTTGTCGCAGGCCGAACACGGGCCCGATTCGCAGGTGCTGTTGCTGTCCGACAGCGACGGGTTGATCGATGCGGTGCAAGTACAGCTGGAAGTTCAGCTTGCGCAACTGTCGCGTGCCGACATCGCGCGCCAGGCGCTGGCGCAATCGCGGATGATCAAGGTGCAGGCGCTGGATGAGGCGTTTGCGATCAGTAATCGCTATGCGCCGGAGCACCTGATTCTTGCGCTGCGCGAACCGCGCGCGTGGCTGGCGCAAGTCGAAGCGGCCGGTTCGGTGTTTCTTGGCGATTACACGCCCGAAGCGCTTGGCGACTACTGCAGCGGCACCAATCATGTGCTGCCGACCAGCGGTGCGGCGCGCGCCTACAGCGGGGTGAGTGTGGCCAGCTTCCAGAATATGGTCAGCGTGCAGGCAGCCAGCAAGGCCGGCATCGACGGCATCGGTCAATGCGCATTGATCCTTGCCCGCGCTGAGGGGCTGGATGCGCATGCCAACGCGGTGGCGCTGCGCATGGGAGTGGCGGCATGAGCGCGTCGTCGATTCTGGATCTGGTACGCGAAGATCTGCGTGCATTTGCGGGCTATTCGTCGGCGCGCACCAGTGCGTTGCAGGGCGATGTGTGGCTCAACGCCAACGAGTCCGCGTGGGCGAATCCCGCCGATCCCGACGCCAGCACGCGGCGCTATCCCGACCCGCAACCCAGGGGCCTGCGCAGCGCGCTTGCGGCGCTGTACGGTTGCGCGCCGGAGCAGCTGTTGATCGGCCGCGGCAGCGACGAGGCGATCGATCTGCTGGTACGCGGCCTGTGCGTGCCAGAGCGCGATGCAGTGCTGGTGACGCCGCCGGTATTCGGCATGTACGCGGTGTGCGCGCGGTTGCAGAACGCACCGTTGGTGGACGTGCCGCTGGTCGATGGGCCAGATGGTTTCCATGCAGATATCCCTGCAATAGTGGCGAGGGCATTGGCCTCGAACGCCAAGCTGGTGTTTCTGTGTTCGCCATCCAATCCCGCTGGTTCGGCCATTGCGCTAGACCAGATCGAACAAGCGCTGCAGGCCTTGCAAGGCAAGGCGCTGGTGGTGGTGGACGAGGCCTATGGCGAATTTTCCGATGTGCCTTCGGCGGTCGGTCTGCTCGGGCGTTACGACAATCTCGCGGTGTTGCGTACGCTTTCCAAGGCGCATGCGCTGGCGGCGGCGCGTATCGGCACACTGATCGCCAATGCCGAGTTGATTGCCCTGCTGCGCCGCTGCCAAGCGCCGTACCCGGTGCCCACACCATGTGCAGCCATGGCCGAGCAGGCCTTGTCTGCGCCGGCGCTGGAGGTGACCCGCCGGCGTATCGCCGAGGTGCGCAGTGAGCGCGAGCGCGTGCACGAGGCGCTCGCGCAGCTGGCCGGTGTGCGGCAGGTCTATCCCTCGCAAGGCAACTTCTTGTTGGTGCGTTTCGATGATGCCGAGGCGGCGTTCCAGGCGTTGCTCGATGCCGGTGTGGTGGTGCGTGATCAACGCGCAGTGCCGCGCCTGGCCGACGCGCTGCGCATCACGCTGGGCACGCACGAACAGAACCAACGCGTGCTGAGCGCGCTGCAACGCACGCAGGAGGCCGCCGCATGACCCCGATTCTTTTTGTCGACCGCGACGGCACGCTGATCACCGAGCCGGCCGACTACCAGATCGACGCGTACGAGAAACTGCGCTTTGTCGATCACGTGATTCCGGCGATGCTCAAGCTGCGCGATGCCGGCTATCAGTTCGTCATTGTCAGCAACCAGGATGGGCTGGGCAGCGAGAGCTACCCACGCGCGTCCTTCGACGGCCCGAACAACCTGATGCTGCAGATCTTCGCCAGCCAGGGCATCGAATTCCGCGACGTGCTGATCGATTGCAGCTGGCCTGCCGACAATGCGCCCACGCGCAAGCCCGGTATCGGCCTGATGGTGCCGTATCTGCAGGACCGCAGCATCGATTGGGCACGCTCGGCGATGGTGGGCGACCGCATCACCGACATCCAGTTCGCGCACAACCTCAACATTCGCGGGTTTCAGCTGCGCACCGACGAGTTCGGCGGCGAGTGGGACTGGCCCGGCATCGCCCATGAACTGGCCGACGCACCGCGTCGCGCGGTGGTCCAGCGCAACACCAAGGAAACCAGGATTCGCGTCGAACTGGATCTGGATCGCGTGGCCGAACCGAAGACCGCCACCGGTCTGCCGTTCTTCGACCACATGCTGGAACAAATCGGCAAGCACGGCGGCTTTGCGCTGGAGATCCGGGCCGAAGGCGATCTGCATATCGATGAGCACCACACCATCGAAGACACCGGCCTTGCGCTGGGTCAGGCGCTGCGTGAAGCGCTGGGCGACAAGCGTGGCATCGGCCGCTATGGCTTCGATCCGGAAAGCAGCCCCTGGCGCGTCGCCGGCGACAAGGCGCAGCATGGCTTCACGTTGCCGATGGACGAAACCATCGCAAGCGCGGCGCTGGATTTCAGCGGCCGGCCGTATTTCGTCTTCGACGGCGAGTTCAAGCGCGAGCGCGTCGGCGACATGCCGACCGAGCTGGTGCCGCATTTTTTCCGCTCGATCTGCGATGCGTCCGGCTTGAATCTGCATCTGACCGTGCGCGGTGAGAACGATCACCACAAGGTGGAAGCCTGCTTCAAGGCCCTGGCGCGTGCATTACGCCAGGCGATCCGCCGCGAAGGCACCGCGTTGCCGACCACCAAGGGTGCGCTATGACCGATGTTGCGTTGATCGATGCCGGTGGCGCCAACCTGGGCTCGGTGCGCTATGCATTGGAGCGCTTGGGCGTGGACGCACGCGTGGTGCGCGATGCGGCAGGTCTGCACGGCGCACAGCGCGTGATCCTGCCCGGCGTCGGTGCTGCGCCAGAAGCGATGTCGCGTCTGCGCACGCAGGGCTTGGTCGAGCCGTTGCGCGCGCTGCAGGTGCCGTTGATCGGTATCTGCCTGGGGATGCAACTGCTGTTCGAACATTCCGAAGAAGGCGATGTCGAGTGCCTGGGCCTGCTGCCGGGCATCGTACGGCATATGACGCCGGCACTCGGTATCCGTGTGCCGCACATGGGCTGGAACCAGCTGGTGCCGATGCGCGAATCTGCGTTGCTGGCCGGTCTGCCCGAGCGCGCCAGTGCGTATTTCGTGCATGGTTACGCTGCGCCGGTGACCGCCGACACCGTGGCCGCCTGCGATCACGGCGGGTTGTTCACTGCCGTCGTGCAGAACGGGCTGCGCTGCGGCGCGCAATTTCACCCTGAGCGTTCGGCCGACACCGGTGCACGCATCCTGCGCAATTTTCTTGAGATGAGCTTCCCATGAGTTTCACCGTTTACCCGGCGCTGGATATCCGCAACGGCCGCGTGGTGCGCCTGCTGCAAGGCGATTACGCGCGCGAGACGCAGTACGGCGACGACGTGCTGCCGCGTGCGCAGGCGTTCGCCGATGCCGGTGCGCAGTGGATGCATCTGGTCGATCTGGATGCGGCCAAGGCGGGCGGCTACACCTTGGCCGGCACGCTCGGCGAGATCGCGCGTGCCACCGGCTTGCGCGTGCAGACCGGCGGCGGTGTGCGCTCGCGCGAGGATGTGGCGCGCATTCTCGATGCCGGCGCCGCACGCGTGGTGATTGGCTCGTTGGCAGTGCGCAACAGCGAGATGGTGGTTGGCTGGCTGCAGGAATTCGGTGCCGACCGCCTGACCATTGCACTGGACACGCGCCAGGATGCCAGTGGCATCTGGCAGTTGCCGGTGCACGGCTGGACCGAAACTGCAGACGCTACGCTGGATCAATTGGCCGTGCGCTACGCGCAGGCCGGGCTGCAGCATCTGCTGTGCACCGACATCGCGCGCGACGGCATGCTGTCCGGCCCCAACATGGCGCTGTATGCGCATCTACGCGCGCTGACGCCGCAGTTGCAGGTGCAGGTCTCCGGTGGCGCGCGCAATCTTGCCGATGTCGCCGCGGCCAAGGCCGCAGGCTGTGCCGGCATCGTGCTCGGCAAGGCGCTGCTCGAAGGGCATCTGGATCTCGAAGAGGCACTGGCATGCTGAGCCGTCGCATCATTCCGTGCCTGGACGTGCGCGATGGCCGCGTGGTCAAGGGCGTCAAGTTCCGCGACCACATCGACATGGGCGACATTGTCGAGCTGGCCTTGCGCTACCGTGCGCAGGGCGCCGACGAACTGGTGTTCTACGACATCGGTGCCAGCCCGGAAGGGCGTTCGGTCGACTACACCTGGGTCGAGCGAGTGGCACGGCTGATCGATATTCCGTTCTGCGTGGCCGGAGGTATTGGCGATGTGGAAACGGCCCGAGCGGTATTGCATGCCGGCGCCGACAAGATTTCCATCAACTCGCCCGCGTTAGGCCGCCCGCAATTGATTTCCGAACTGGCCGATGCCTTTGGCGTGCAATGTGTCGTGGTCGGCATCGATTCGATTCGTGAGGAAGATGGTCAATGGCGCGTGCGCCGCTACACCGGCGACCCGAGCAAGACCCAGGCGTTGCCGATGCGTACACTGGACTGGGTGGCCGAAGCGCAGCGGCTCGGCGCGGGCGAGATCGTGCTCAATTGCATGGATAACGACGGCGTGCGCCGCGGGTACGATATCGCCCAACTGCGCCAGGTGCGTGCGTTGTGCCGGGTGCCTCTGATCGCTTCCGGCGGTGCAGGCGAGATGCAGCACTTTGCCGACGTCTTCGACCAGGCCGATGTGGATGGCGCACTGGCCGCCAGCGTGTTTCACAGCGGCGCGATTCCGATCCCGGAACTCAAGCGATTCTTGCGCGCGCAACAGATCGAGGTACGCGATGGGCAGTAACGAAGTGGCGACGGGCGACGCGCTCGCAACGCTGGATTGGAGCAAGGGCGATGGCCTGTTGCCGGTGATCGTGCAGGACGCCGACACCCTGCGCGTGCTGATGCTGGGCTACATGAATGTCGAAGCGTTGGCCGTCACCCGGCAGCGCGGTGACGTCACGTTCTTCAGCCGCAGCAAGCAGCGCCTGTGGACCAAGGGTGAGAGTTCGGGAAACGTGTTGCGCGTGGTGTCGATCCAGACCGACTGCGACGCCGACACATTGCTGGTGCAGGCGCGCCCGCATGGTCCGACCTGTCACCTGGGCCGCACCAGCTGTTTCCCGTCTGCGCCCGGGCAGTTCCTGGGTAGCCTGGATGCCCTGGTGGCCGAGCGCGAGCGCGAGCGGCCGCACGGTAGCTACACCACCAAGCTGTTCGAACAAGGCATCCGCCGCATCGCGCAGAAGGTGGGCGAGGAGGGCGTGGAAACCGCGCTGGCCGGCGTGGTGCAGGACGATGACGCGTTGCTCGGCGAATCGGCCGATCTGCTCTACCACCTGATCGTGCTGCTGCGCGCACGTGGGCTGGGCCTTGGCGATGCGGTGGCGTTACTGGAGTCGCGGCATCAATAACGTAGCCGCGTAGCAGCGCGCCCGGGCGCGATTGGCGTCCTTGGTAACGCCCCTTCGCGCCCCTTCGCGCCCCGGTGCGCTCCTACGGATATGCGGTCATGCCTTCCAACCTGAGTACTCGCGCTGTGCGCCTGGCGATGGCATGTACAATTTCCGCGGATCTTCGCGCGGGAAAACGCATGCAACCTCGCTTCGCTTTGTTGGCACTGGGCTTGCTCGCGGGAAGCGCATACGCGCGCGACACCGCGGTCGATGGCATCGTCTACGAAGAACGCGACGGGCGCGCCGGCCGCAGCGCCGATGAGCCGGGGGTGGCCGATGTGGCGGTTTCCAATGGCGAGCAGATCGTGCGTACCGATGCGCAGGGCCGCTACCGCCTGCCGGTACGCGACGGGCAGACGGTATTCGTGATCAAGCCGGGCGACCGCCGCTTTTTGCCCGCCGCCGATGGCCTGCCTGCATTCTGGCGCCACTACGCACCGCGTGGCTCGGCCAAGCATCAATACGGCGGTGTCGCCGCGACCGGCCGCAACACGCACAACTGGGATTTCGCGCTGACGCCACGCGCAGACACCGCGGCCGATGGCTTCCAGATGCTGGTGTTTGCCGACAGCCAGACCGCCAGCCTTGCCGACGTTGGCTACTACCAGCGCGACATCGTGGAACCGATCATCGGCAAGACCTCCGCAAGGCTGGGCACCACGCTGGGTGACATCGTCAGCGACGATCTGAGCTTGTACCCGGCCTTGAACAAGGTCACCACGCAGCTGGGCGTGCCGTGGTTCCATGTGCCGGGCAACCACGATCTCAACCTGGACGCGCACGACGATGCGCAGTCGCTCGACAGCTGGCACGCAGTCTACGGCCCGGACACCTATGCGGTGGAAGAAGCCAATGCCAGCTTCGTGTTCCTGGACGATGTGATCTATACGCCGGGCGGCAGGCAGGCCTACATCGGTGGCCTGCGCGACGATCAATTCGCGTTCCTGCAGAATTACCTGGCGCAGCTGCCACGCGACCGGCTATTGGTGCTGGGCATGCATATCCACCTGTTCGATGCAGTGCCGGGGCAGGAAACCTTTCGGCATGCCGATCGCCGCCGCCTGTTCGCATTGCTGAAAGAATTTCCGCATGTGTTGGTGCTCAGTGGTCATAGCCACACCCAGCGCCAGGTGGATCACGGTGCCGACGAGGGCTGGCAGGGTGCACGACCGTTGCACGAATACAACGTGGGTGCGGCCTGCGGCGCGTTCTGGTCGGGCGCCAAGGATGCCGACGGCATTCCCGATGCGACGATGAGCGATGGCACTCCCAATGGCTATGCGGTGCTGCAGGTTGCGCCCAGCGGTAGCTACACGCTGGCTTATCACGCTGCGCGCGCGGCCGACGATGCGCAATTGCTGCTGCACGCGCCCAAGGTACTGCGCAAGGGCGCGTATGCGGCGTGGGGCGTCTACGCCAATGTTTTCATGGGCCAGGACGACACCGTGGTCGAGATGCGCATCGATAACGGCCCATGGCAGCCGATGAAGCGGGTAGAGCGCGGCGATCCGCGTGTGCTGGCAGAGAATGTGCGTGATGATGCGGCCGACGCGTTGCGCGGTTACGACCGCTCGCCGGAGGCCACGCCGTCCACGCATCTCTGGCGCGGTGCATTGCCGACCACCCTGGCGGTGGGCGAACACACCGTCCAGGTGCGCGCAAACCTACCCACCGGGCAGTACAACGCCAGCACCGTGTATCGCCTGCAAACTGCTGAGCCCTGAGGCGGTTAACGATGTCGGTCGTCCAACGCCGCCCTTCTCGCACCGGGAGAGGGTGCCCCAAAGGGATGGATGAGGGTGCACACAGTGCCTGACATCGCCCAATACTGGGGTTGGGGTATCTCGCGCCAAGAAAATCTAGATCGCACCAAGCGATTGCTGGTGACGTTGTGTAGCGGCTCTTGAGCAACGATACGGAACCATGTCGTCGTGATCTCGGCACGGACAGAAGCGCGGCTGCGATAGCGCGACGTTGAAGCATGTGTCAGCTGCGCAGCAGTCTCCTGATCGCCACAAACACAAACGCCTCCACAAGGGAGGCGTTTTGGGATCCGGGCTGGCAGGCGTTGGCGCGCTGGCGAAGATCGTGCTGGCTGGCGGTTGCTGGCTGGCTGGCCGGGCGAGTGTAGCGAGGCCCGGTTGGTGCTGACGAAATGAGAATTAGTCTCAGCACCCGCTCTGGGTTATCGATTGGATGCTGCAGGTGCAGCTGGGAGCGTGCTTGAGGGCTTTGCGGTTGCCGGGGTATTCGAACGCGGCACGTCGCTCACCGGCGCAGCGTCCGCTGAGTCGGTTGAATCCACGCCCTGGTCCGACGCGGCATCCATCTCCACCGGCGGATACGGATACGCCACCGCCGGCCCCAGATGCACGCCCGCACGCCAACGCGCCAGCACCGGCGCGATGCGCTTGCCCAGCGATTGCTGCGGCAACGAGGGGAGCTCGCCTTCCTGCTTCTCGCGTGCGGTGAGGGCGGCCTTGGCAATGTCGAATGCGGCCAAAGGGTCGTCGCTCTGGTTCATCGCATCGATCAACCATGCCTGCCCGAAATAGGTGGCGTTGGAGGTATTGCCGCAGCCGAACGAGGGCCGGTCGGCACGTGCAGCGGTGAGGATCAGCGTTTGCGGCGAACGCAGTGCGGGAATGAAACCTCCCGAATAGCAGGCCGACAGCACGATGATGCGATTGTCGATGCCGGCATCGTCCAGCGCCTGGCGCAGATCCTGCGGGCTGATGAAATCCTCTTCCTTGTCGTCGACCTGCACGTACAGGCTGTGGTCTTCGGTACCGTGGGTGGTGACGAACAGCAACAGCGCGTCTTCCTTGCGATCCATGCGCTTGCCGATCGCGGCCAGCGTGTCGTAGAGATTGTCGTAGGTTGCCAGCGGAGCGTATGGATGCTCGCCCAGATTGTCCGGGTTGTTGACCAGCGTGACCACGCGCCCGCGCGCATCGAAGCGTTGCTCGAACAGCTGTTTGAGGTAGAGCGTCTCGTTGCGGAAGACATCGTCGCTGGCATCGCCGGCAAAACCGACCACGTACAGATCGGTGACGCCGGGGCGCTGCGGTTGCAACGCTTTCAATGCGTGCGCCAGAGCGGCCTGATCGACCGGATCGCCTGCATCGTGGCTCTCGGCAGGCTGGGCCTGCAGCGCAGCACCAGCGTCCGGATGGCAGCCGGCCATCAACGCCACCACGACGATCAGCGTGGAAAGTCGTCGCCATACTGCATGTGGTGCGAAAGGGGAAGGCAGCGACATGGCGCGCGCAGAAGTCCAGGAAAGACGGGTGGGGTGGCCGAGCGCGGTGCCCGCAGTGCAGGCCATTATCCCGTCAGATAGCTGCATGCGGCGCGTCGCAGCCGGAGCATATCAGCGGCCTGCGCGGCGCCAACCACCGATTGCGCTCAAACGGCAACGAGCGCAATCGGCTTGCAGATCGTGCTTACAGCACCAACTGGCTAAAACTCTCCACACGCTGGTGACTGCCGACATCGTCGGCCGAACGCGGCGTGGGATAGTCCTCCCGGCGGTCCAGTAGCGCGGTGCGCATGCCGGCACGCTTGGCGGCATCGAGCTCTTCGATCACATCCGACAGGAACAGGATCTCCGGTCCCGGCACGCCAATGCGCTCGGCGATGCGGCGATAGCTGGCGCTTTCGCGCTTGGGGCCGACTTCGGTGTCGAACCAGTCGGTGATCAGTCCGCTCAGGTCGCCCGCGTCGCTGTGCGCAAAGAACAGTTTCTGCGCCGGCACCGAGCCGGACGAATACACATACAGCGGAATGCCTGCTGCGTGCCAGGCTTTCAACTGGATCGCCGCATCGGCGTAGATATGCGCAGTGAAGTCGGCCGTCTTGTAGCCGTCGCCCCAGATCAGGCCCTGCAAGGCCTTGAGCGCGGTGTGCTTGCGGTCCTCGTCGATCCAGGTCTGCAGCGTGGTGATCAGCACCTCGTCCGGCACGTCCTCGCCGATTTCATCGGCCACCTGGTTGAGCCAATGGCGCACCTGCGGATGATTGCCGTGTTCGCGCACGTAGGCCGGCATGGCGCGGCGCGCATACGGGAACAAGACGTCCTTGACGAACGAAATGCTGCTGGTCGTACCTTCGATATCGGTGAGGATCGCTTGCGGTCGTGTCATCGTCAGCTGGCCTTGTGAGGTTTCTCGGGGGCGTAGCGGGGGAATTGTTTGGCGATTTCGGTGCCGGTGAAATGTCCGACCCAGCCGTCCGGCTCGGTGAAGAAGCGGATCGCCACAAAGTGCGGTTCCGGCCCCATGTCGAACCAGTGCAGGGTGCCGTCAGGCACGGCAATCAGGTCGTCCTTGACGCATTCGATCTCATAAACCTTGGCATCGACGTGCAGCGTGAACAGGCCTGAGCCGGCGACGAAGAACCGTACCTCGTCTTCCTTGTGGAAGTGCTCGTCCAGAAACTTGGCGCGCATTTCTTCGCGCTTGGGGTTGTCCGGCGCGATGCTGACCACGTCCACGGTCTTGAAGCCGCGCTCGGCGCTGATGCGATCGATATCGGCACGGTAGGCGTCCATCACCTGCTCGGGCGTGGCGCCCGGTTCGACCGGCACGCTGGCATGCCAGCGTTCGAAGGTCACGCCAATCTTCTGCAACTGAGCGGCGATCGCATCGCCGTCGCGGCTATCAAACTCGGGAGTGGCGGGATTGGTGTCGGCAAAGATACGCAGTCGGCTCATGGCGGTCTGGCTCACGAATGGGGGACGGACAGTACTCAGCGCGTGCCGCGCAGTTTCAGCAGTTCGAGTTCGCAATGCAGCAGGAATTCGAACGCTTCCAGGTGACGACGTGCCTCGGCCATGTTGCGGCCCCAGGCATACAGGCCGTGTCCTTCGATGAGATACCCCCACATGCTCTGTTTGTCCAGCAAGGCATCGACCTGCGCGGCCAGCACCTGCATGTCCTGGGTATTGGCGAACACCGGCACTTCCACTGCGGTTTCGTGGGTGGTGTTGCCATCGAAGGCCTTGAGCAATTCGTAGCCTTCGAGCCGAATCACACCGCTGCCTGCATACAGGCGGGAGGCAATCGTCTGCACCGGCGAGTGCGTATGCAGCACGCAACCGATCTCCGGAAACCGGCGATACAGCTGGGTGTGCAGCAGGGTTTCGGCAGACGGGCGCAACGGGCGGCCGACGGCCAGGCCATCGAAGTCCACCACCATGATGTCTTCTTCGACCAGGCGACCCTTGTCGCGGCCGGAGACGGTGATGGCCGCGTGCTGTTCGTCCAGACGGTGGGAGAAATTGCTGCTGGTCGCAGGCGTCCAGCCGGCATGGGCCAGCTCGCGGATATTGGCGATCAGCAGGTGCGCCAGCTCGTGCAGACGCGTGGTGCTGTAGGGCAGGGGGGCAGTGGTCGCATTCATGGACCTATTCTACTGCGCCCCCGGTGCATGGGCAGGTGCAGCGCAGCAGGCATCGTCCTGCCGCGCCAGACGCCCGATCATGCGTGGGCTCAGCGGCCGTCGCGCAGACGGCTGTGGCGATACCCATAGCCGAAGTAGATCACCAGCCCGACCAGCGTCCACAGGCCCATCAGCATCCAGTTGTGCAGCGTCATCGCCGATAGCAGCGCAAGGCAGCTCAACACGCCGGCGCTGCAGATCAGCCAGGCGGCCGGCATGCGGAACGGACGCGGCAGTTCCGGGTGCGTGCGACGCAGGATCAGCACGCCGGCGCAGACCGCCGCGAAGGCGATCAGGGTGCCCATCGACGTCAATTCGCCCAGCACATCCAGCGGGAACACCGCTGCCAGCAGTGCGATGCCGACACCGGTGATGACGGTATTGACATGCGGGGTGCGGTACTTGGGGTGGATGCGGGTGAAGATCGAGGGCAGCAGGCCATCGCGCGCAATGATCATGAAGATGCGCGGCTGCCCGATGATCATCACCAGCACCACCGACGATAGCCCGATCAACGCGCCCACTTCCACGACCACGCGCAACCAGGCCAGCTGCGGGTGCGCCGCCACCGCGGTCACCACCGGCTCGTCGGTGCCGAGCAGGGTGTACGGCACCAAGCCGGTCATGACCGCCGCCATCGCGATGTAGAGCACGGTGCAGATCACCAGCGACAGGATCATGCCGATCGGCAGGTCGCGTTGCGGGCGATGCGATTCCTGCGCCGCCACCGACACCGCTTCGAAGCCGATATAGGCGAAGAACACCATCGCTGCGCCGCGCAGCACGCCTTCCATGCCGTACTTGCCCGGGCCTTCGTTGGCCGGGATGAACGGCTGCCAGTTGGAGGTGTCCACGTATTTCCAGCCCACCGCGATCACCAGCAGGATCAAGCCCGTCTTGAGGATCACCATGGCCATGTTCATTGCCGACGACTTGCGGATGCCGACATAGCACAGCCAGGTCAGCAGCAGCACGATCCCGGCCGCCGGCAGGTTGGCGATCGCCCCGGTGGGTTGCAATTTGCCATCCAGCGGCGCGCTGACGAATGCGGCCGGCAGGTGGATGTCGAAATGCTCGAGCAGGCTCAAGAAGTAGCCGGTCCAGCTGACCGCCACTGCCGAGGCGGACACGCCGTATTCCAGCACCAGCATCCAGCCGATGAACCACGCGGCCAGCTCGCCGAAGGTGGCGTAGGTGTAGGTGTAGGCGCTGCCGGAGACCGGCACCATCGCAGCGAATTCGGCGTAGGCCATCGCACAGAACGCACAGCACACCGCTGCGAGCACGAACGAGAGCATGATCGCCGGGCCGGCATGGTCGGCCGCCGCCTGGCCGGTGATGACGAAGATGCCGCCGCCGATCACCGCGCCGATTCCCAGGGCGGTCAGCCCCCAGGGGCCAAGCGCGCGTTGCAGGCCCAGCCCGTCGGCCGCCTCATGGCTGGCGTGCGGGTGTTTGGTGGCCCAAAGTTGTTTGAACATGAAGCGGTTCCGGCTTGGCGCTACGCGCGGTCATTGAACAAGAAGACCGGCGTCGCGCGCCGGTCTTGAGAGAAGCTTAGGCCCGTTTCGCGAGGCGACTGTGGTGGATGCCGTAGCCGAAGTAGATCGCCAGGCCAATCACGGTCCAGCCCACGAACACCTTCCAGTGTTCCTGGAAGGCCTGGAAGAACAGGAACAGACAGGCCAACGCGCCCAGGGGGCAGATCACCATCGCCAGCGGCACCCGGAACGGGCGCGGCAGGTCGGGCTTGGTGAAGCGCAGCACCAGCACGCCGGCGCAGACCGTGGCGAAGGCGAGCAGGGTACCCATCGAGACGAGTTCGCCCAGCACGTTCAACGGGATCACCCCGGCCAGCAGCGCGGCGACCACGCCCACGAACAGCGTGCCGACGTAAGGCGTGCGGAATTTCGGGTGCACCTTGCCGAACAGCTTGGGCATCAGCCCATCCTTGGCCATGGTGTAGAAGATGCGCGGCTGCGCCATCAGCATCACCAGCACCACCGACGACAAGCCGGCAATGGCACCGATTTCCACCGCGGTCTTGAGCCAGGTCAGTTGCGGGTGGGCTTCCAGCGCGGTGGCCACCGGCTTGGCGGTGCCGAGCTGGGTATAGGGCAGCAGGCCGGTCAGCACCGCGCAGACGATGATGTAGATGACGGTGCAGATGGCCAACGACACCAGGATGCCGATCGGCATGTTCTTCTGCGGATCCTTGGTTTCGCCGGCCGAGGTGGAAACCGCGTCGAAGCCGATGTAGGAGAAGAACACGATGGACGCGGCGCGAAACACCCCGTCCCAGCCGAACTGGCCAGGGCCGGTGTTTTCCGGGATGAAGGGGTGCCAGTTCGCCGGGTCGATATAGGAAATGCCAAAGCCCACGAACAGGCAGATCACCACGACCTTGATCGCCACCACGATCGCGTTGGCGAACGCCGACTGGGTGACGCCGACGTAGCACAGGATGCTCACCGCCGCGACGATCAGCACGGCCGGCAGGTTGACCAGATTCCCGGAGCTGACAAAGCCGTGGCCGTCCCAGGCCAGCGGCGCACCCGCCAACTCTGCGGGGAACGGCAACCCCAGGGTGCCGGTGATGAAGCTGATCAGGTAGGCAGACCAGCCGACGGCAACGCTGGACCCGGCGAACAGGTATTCCAGCACCAGACACCAGCCGATGAACCAGGCGATGCCTTCGCCGAGCGTGGCGTATGAATACGAATAGGCGCTGCCGGAGACCGGCATCATCGCGGCGAATTCGGCGTAGCACAGGCCGGCGAAGGCGCAGGCGATACCGGCGAACACGAACGACAGCATCACCGCCGGGCCGGCGTGATTGGCCGCGGCCTGGCCGGTCAGCACGAAGATGCCGGCGCCGATCACCGCGCCGATACCGAGCATGATCAGATGCTTGGCTGTGAGGGTCCGCTGCAGCGTCGCTTCGCCTTGCAGGCTGCCTTCGACCGGTTCGCCTGCATCGACGTGGCCAGCGGGCTCGATCGGTTTGACCCTCAACAGAGACTTCAGCATTCGGTACATCCCTAAGTGGCAAAGCTTGAAGGCGCGGGCGCCCGGACGAATTGGTGCGCCGCATCCCGGTGGGACAGGCAAGCGGCCTACCTTGCCAAAGCTACACGCTCACGACAAGCGCGTACGCAGCATGAATGGCGATAATGGCCGCCTGGCCCGCACCGGGCGACCGAGAACGACAGATGGTGGATGCAACCCTGCAGCAGCAATTGGCGGCGTACCGCCTGCGTTGGCCGGAGGAGGCCGCGCTGGCCGAGCAGTTCGTGCAATTGCTGGACGATGCCACCGATCCGTTCGTGCGCGAGCGTGTCGAAGGTCATTTCACTGGCTCGGCGTGGGTGGTCAGCGCCGACGGCACATGCACCTTGCTGACCCATCACCGCAAGCTGCAGCGTTGGCTGCAGCTGGGCGGGCACGCCGATGGCGACCGCGATCTGGCGCAGGTGGCATTACGTGAAGCGGAGGAGGAATCCGGACTCGTCGGCTTGCGGCTGGCCGACGGAGAGTTGTTCGACCTGGACCGTCACTGGATTCCGGCGCGCGGCGACGTGGCCGGGCATTGGCACTTCGATGCGCGCTACGTGGTGCTGGCCGGTGCGGACGAGGCGTTCAAGGTCAGCGAAGAATCGCTGGCGCTGGCCTGGCGCCCGATCGCCGAGCTGCTTGCCGAGCCCGAGCTCGATCCATCGCTGCGGCGGATGGCGGAAAAGTGGCTGGAGAGCCGGGAGTGGTGATTCGGGATTCGGGATTGGCAGAAGCGGTGGGCCGGCGCCGATCCATTTAGCGGGCCATGTCTGCTTCCCACAGCGTGGTTGGACCGATGAACCCACCGGTTGCGGCGAACCGCTGTTACCAATGCCGAATCCCGATTCCCAAATCCCGCTCAATACAGGACCCGCGTCCGCAAGGTGCCGGTGATCTGTCCCAGCTCGTCCTTCAGCACGCCGGCAAGCTCCTCGCTGGCGCTGACATCGATGACCACATAGCCCACCTTGGGGTCGGTGCGCAGGAACTGGCCGTCGATGTTGACGTTATGGCGCGAGAACAATTCGTTGATCTGCGACAGCACGCCCGGCACGTTGCGATGGATATGCAGCAACCGTAGGCTTTCGGCGTGCTCGGGCAGGGTGACCTCCGGGAAGTTCACCGCCGACAAGGTGCTGCCGTTGTCGCTATAGCGCACCAGCTTGGCGGCGACCTCGATCCCGATGTTGTCCTGCGCCTCCAGCGTGCTGCCGCCCACGTGCGGGGTCAGGATCACATTGTCGTGCGCAGTGAGCGGCGATTCGAACGCGTCGCCATTGCCCTTGGGCTCGATCGGAAAGACATCCACCGCCGCGCCGCCGATCTGGCCGGAGGTGAGCGCCGCGTCCAGCGCGTCGATGTCGATGACGGTGCCGCGCGAGGCGTTGATCAGGTGCGCGCCAGGCTTCATGCGGGCGATTTCGGCTGCGCCGATCATGTCCTTGGTCGACGGGGTTTCCGGCACGTGCAAGGTGACCACGTCCGAGCGCGCCAGCAGCTCGTCCAGGTCGATGGCCGCGCGTGCGTTGCCCAACGACAACTTGGTTTCGATATCGTGGAAGATCACCTGCATGCCCAACGCTTCGGCCAGCACGCCGACCTGGGTGCCGATATGCCCGTAGCCGACGATGCCCAGCACCTTGCCGCGCGTTTCGTGGCTGCCGGCGGCCGACTTGGACCAGCCGCCGCGATGGCATTGCGCGTTCTTCTGCGGAATGCCACGCAGCAATAGGATCGCTTCGGCGATGACCAGTTCGGCCACGCTGCGGGTATTGGAGTAGGGCGCGTTGAACACCGGGATGCCGGCCAGCTCGGCCGCGTCCAGGTCCACCTGGTTGGTACCGATGCAGAAGCAGCCGACTGCGATCAGGCGCTTGGCATGCGCCAGCACCTCGGCGCTCAGCTGGGTGCGTGAGCGGATGCCCACAATGTGTGCGTCGGCGATGCGGGCGATCAACTCGTCTTCCGGCAGCGATTTGGCGTGCAGTTCGATCTGCGAGTAGCCGGCGGCGCGGAACACGTCCACGGCGGTCGGGCTGATGCCTTCCAGCAACAGCACGCGGATGTCCTGCTTGGGAAACGAGGTTTTCTTCGGCGACATGGGGGAACGCAATGCAGCAATCGGGCCGGCAACTATGCCAGATGGGGTGCGCGATTGGGTGGCCGCGATGCGCTGTTCGCACCGGCGAAGCCCTTGCGGCGCAACGGTTTCAGCTGAATCCAACGCTGCGTCGGCCGTGAGTACGCCGGCTGGACGAGGCAGGCCGGCGCTGGCACGCTGTGCGGTTCCTACCGCAGCGCCGCGTGCCATGACCGATCCCCGCCTCCTTTCGTTGCAACAGGCCGTGCCTGCGTTGCGTGTGAAGACCGACCCGGCCGACCTGGAGCATTACGGGCGCGACTGGACACGCCGCTGGACGCCGAACCCACTCGCGATCGCCTTGCCGGGCTCGGTGGAGGAAGTGCAGGCGGTCGTGCGTTGGGCAAATGCGCAAGGCGTGGCGGTGGTGCCGTCGGGCGGGCGCACGGGCTTGTCCGGCGGCGCAGTGGCGGCCAACGGCGAATTGGTGTTGAGCCTGGAGCGTTTGAACAAACCGCTGGATTTCAACGCAGTGGATCGCACGCTCACCGTGCAGGCCGGCATGCCGCTGGAAGCGGTGCACAACGCCGCGCGCGAGCATGGGCTGGTGTACCCCGTAGATTTTGCGGCGCGCGGTTCGTGTTCGATCGGCGGCAATATCGCCACCAATGCCGGCGGCATCCGGGTGATCCGCTACGGCAATACGCGCGAATGGGTGGCCGGGTTGAAGGTGGTCACCGGTGGCGGCGAGTTGCTGGAACTCAACAACGCGCTGGTGAAAAATTCCAGCGGCTACGACTTCCGCCATCTGATGATCGGCTCCGAAGGCACGCTCGGCATCGTGGTCGAAGCCACGCTGCGGCTGACCGACCCGCCGCCGCCCAGCAACGTGATGTTGCTGGCGTTGCCCTCGTTCGAAGTGCTGATGCAGGTGTTTGCCGCGTTTCGCGCGCAGTTGCGCCTGGAGGCGTTCGAATTTTTCACCGATCGCGCGCTGGAACATGTGCTTGCGCATGGCGCGCAGGCGCCGTTCGCTGAGGTTCACCCGTATTACGTGGTCACCGAATTCGCCGCAGGCGATGAGGCGCAGGAGGCGGCTGCGATGGCGGCCTTCGAGACCTGCATGGAGCAGGGCTGGGTCAGCGATGGCGTGATCAGCCAGAGCGATGCACAGGCCGCGCAACTGTGGCGCCTGCGCGAGGGCATCACCGAAGCGCTGGCGCGCTACACGCCGTACAAGAACGACGTGTCGGTGCGCATCTCGGCGATGCCGGCATTCCTGGCCGAAACCCAGGCGTTGCTGCACGATGCGTATCCGCATTTCGATGTGGTGTGGTTCGGCCATATCGGCGATGGCAACCTGCACATCAACGTGCTCAAGCCCGATGGCACCAGCCAGGCCGATTTCGTTGCGGCCTGCGATCAGGTCACCAAGTTGCTGGCGCAGGCCCTGCAGCGTTTCGACGGCAGCATTTCCGCCGAACACGGCATCGGCCTGGTCAAGAAGGCCTATCTGTGGAGCACGCGCTCTGCCGAGGAAATCGCCTTGATGCGCGGCATCAAACATGTGCTCGATCCTCATCTTTTGCTGAATCCCGGCAAGCTGTTCGAGATGCATGACGCACCTGCCAACACGCCTGCCGGTTAGTCTTCCCGCACCTTCACACGGAATCGATCAGCCCATGATGCGCTCCCTCGTGTTCTGCGCTTTGACGCTGCTGCCGCTGGCAGCGTTCGCATCCAGCCTGGCCGGGACGTCGGCAGGTGCCTCGTCGGCTGGCTCGTCCAATTCGTCCGGCAGCAGCTCCGGCGACGACAAGGTGGTGGCCGACGCCCGGGAAGATGCGGCCGGTTTTGTTGCCAGCGACGGCGTCATCCGCGGTGCGCGTCTGGAAGCGGCGTTGCTGCAGTTGCGCAGCCGTAGCGACGCGGCGCGGCTGGCCAGCGACCTGGAGCTGGCGCAGTCCATTCTGGCTCGGTGAGTCTGCGCCGGCGGTGCGGCTGGCTGCTGCTGGCCGCCTTGGTCGCACCGCAGGCGCAGGCCGAATTGTTGGTCGAGGTGGTTCGCTCGGACTTGCCTGCGGCGGAGATCGAAGCAAGCAACGCGCTGGTGCAGTTGGTCGCACGGCGATTGCCGCAGGGCTGGACGCAGCGGATGGCCGCCCCGATCCAGCTGCAATGGCGCACCGATCTGCCGGCGCAGGTACACGGCCGTGCAATCGGCAATCGCATCCTGCTCGATCGCGCGCTGCTGCAGGCGTGGAGCGCGCAATCCGACGACGCACGTTCCGATCAAAACGCAGCTGCCACGCGCGCGGCGATGGCAGCGCTCATACACGAACTTGCGCATGTGTTCGATCGCGGCGCACGCAGCGCGTGGTCGCGCGATCGGCGCCTGCGCGACCTTGCCGGCTGGCAGGTGCGGCCGTGGCGGGTGGGGCGCAGCGACAATCGGTTCAGCGACCGCAGCCCGGACGAATACGAACGCCACAGCCCGGCCGAGTTCGTTGCGGTCAATTTCGAGCATTACGTGCTGGACGCCGACTACACCTGCCGGCGCCCTGCGCTGGCGGCCTGGTTTGCGCAACGCATCGGTCCGCCGCAGGGTGTTACGCCCTGCGAGACCGCGCTGCCGTACCTGCAGGCCGATAACGACGCCGGTGCGATGTCGTTGCTGACGCTGGATCCGGCACGCGTGTATGCGGTGGACTATCTGCTTGCCGAGGGTAACGAGCAGCCGATGAGCCGCTGGGGCCATAGCATGTTGCGCCTGGTGATCTGCGCACCCGGCCGTGCGCCGGGCCCCGCATGCCGGTTGGATCTGCAATACCACCGCGTGCTGTCGTTCCGCGCGTTCGTGGGCGATGTGCAGATTTCCAGCTGGCGCGGGCTCACGGGTTCGTACCCGTCGCGGCTGTTCGTGCTGCCGTTGAACCAGGTCGTGGACGAATACACCAAGGTGGAATTGCGCGCCCTGTCGTCGGTGCCGCTGGCCCTGACGCCCGACGAGGTCGCGGCCCTGCTCGAGCGCGCCGCGCAGGTGCATTGGAGTTACGACGGGCGCTATTACTTCATCGGCAACAACTGCGCGGTGGAAACCTACAAGTTGCTGCATGACGGGGTGCCGCGTCTGGCTGCAGCGAACTTGTCCTCGATCACGCCGCGCGGTCTGCGGCAACGATTGCAGCGTGCCGGCATCGCCGATCTGCAGGTGCTGGACGACCCTGCACAAGCCATCCGCCAGGGCTATTACTTCGAATCGGCGGCAGCGCATTACCAGGCCATGTTCGACGTCCTTCGGCATGGCATCGCAGTGCCGCAAACAACCGTCGCGCAGTGGCTGGAGGCCGCGCCCGAGGTGCGGGCGCAATGGTTCGATCGCGGCGGTCTGCGCGAAACTGCAGCGGCATTGTTGCTGGAGCAGGCGGCCCTGCGTCGAGAGGAATTGCTGGCGCGCGATGCGCTCAAGCGCCTGTTGCAACCGGGCATGGGCGCGCGCGACGCGGTGCAGGGACAGCTGCAAGCGCTGTTCGCGCGCCAGGCGCAACTCAGTCATCCGGCGGTGCTGTTGGGCAGCGCGGGGTATGGCTTGCCACAAGCGGACGAGCAGCAACAGCTGAGCGCGCGCGTGGCGCAGGAAAGCGCGGTGTTGGTCGATGGCTGGAAACAGCTGCAGCTGGCTGGACGCCAGCAATTGCCAGCCAACGTGCGCAATGGACTGCAGCAGGGCGAAGCGAATGTGGAGCGTTTGCGCGCGCGCCTGCGCGTGCTTGCGCGCGGTGATGCCGCCGCCGACAAAGCGCACTCGGAGGTGCGCATCCCTATGCAGGTGCAATAGCACGCGTGCCGGCCCCTCTCCCGCTGGGAGAGGGTTGGGGTGAGGGCAGGGGCAGCCCGGATTCTCCGAATTGCCTCGCCCTCATCGAGCGGGCGGCGCGCCAACTTCTCTTGGCGAGAACGGAACGGCTGCAGTCTTCAGCCGTGAGTTGTGGCGACGCTGCCACTAGCAGGAGTAATCCACCTCACTGGCACGCAGCTGTCAGATCAGCCGATGCATCTCAGCCGGCCGGTTGCAGATCCGCTTGCTTGGAATACTGGCGCAGCCATTGGCTGACATGCGCATCCTTGCGGTACTGCCGCATCAACTTGGCCAGGCGTTCCGGCGCCGGCGTGCAGAACTGTGCCACGGCCACTTCGATTTCATGCCGGCGGTCGGCGTCATACGGCTCTTCGCCGGCGAAGTGCTCGCAGGTGTCGTAGTCGTCGACCAGTTTGCGCACATCCTCCGGCATGCCGCACAGGCCTGCCGGATGCTGCAGCCATTCGTCTTCCACCTTGGGATCGGTGCAGGCCACCGGCGCAGGCGTTGCGGTCTGCGTCGGTGTTTGTTGCACGCTGCAGGCCGCCAGCACACCCACGGCCACGACAACAGCAACGCGACGCATCAGTCGGCGCGACCGGCAAATTCGCCCGTGGTGGTGTTGACCAGCACGCGTTCGCCATTGGTGATGTACTCGGGCACCATGATTTCCATGCCGGTGTTGAGCTTGGCCGGCTTGGGCCGCTTGGTGGCGGTGCCGCCCTTCAATTCCGGCGGAGTCTCTACCACTTCCAGCGTCACCGTCTGCGGCAGTTGTACGGCCACCGGCTGGTCGTCGATCACTTGCACGTAGATGCCGGTCAGACCATCGGTGATGTAGCCGGCGTCGGTGCCGATCACGTCCGCATCCAGCGTGTACGGGGTGAAGTCTTCGTCGTCCATGAACACGAACGCTTCGCCATCCTTGTACGAGAACGTGGACTGCCGGCGCAGCAGCTCCACTTCCGGCAGGTTGTCGTCGGCATCGAAGCTGGCGTCGGTTTTCACCCCGCCCGGCACGCTGTACATGATGAAACGAAAGCGCACATTGCCGCCGCGGCCCTGCGGCGAGCTGCGTTCGATGTCGCGGATCTGGTAAATGCCGCCGTTGTATTCGACGACGTTGCCTTTCTTGATGTCGTTGGCTTTCATGGGAATCGGGAGTAGGGAATGGGAAATCGAAAAAGCCGGGGCCGGGGTGCTGAGAGCAGGGCGCCGTTACGATTCCCCATTCCCGATTCCCCAATCCCCGCTACTTGGGTACCAACCGCACGCCGCCGTCCAGGCGAATCACTTCGCCGTTGAGGTAGCGGTTGCGCAGGATGAAGGCGACGGTGTCGGCGTATTCGTCGGGCTGGCCCAGACGCGAGGGGAACGGGATGGAGGCGGCCAGCGATTGCTGCACGGCCTCGGGCATGCCGTCGACCATCGGGGTCCAGAACACGCCCGGCGCGATCGTCATCACGCGGATACCGAAGCGCGCCAGTTCGCGTGCCATCGGCAAGGTCATGCCGACCACGCCGCCTTTGCTTGCCGCATACGCTGCCTGGCCGATCTGGCCCTCGAATGCCGCCACCGAGGCGGTATTGACGATCACGCCGCGCTCGCCGTCATCGCCGGCGGTGTTGTGTTGCATGACATCGGCAGCGGCCTTGGCCACGTTGAAGCTGCCGACCAGATTCACCAGCACGGTGTTGCGGAAGGTGGCCAACGGCATCGGCGCTTCCTTGCCCAGCACGCGACCGGCGCCCAGGATGCCGGCGCAATTCACCACCAGGTTGAGCCCGCCCAGCGCCTGTGCAGCCTGCGCCACATTGGCGGCCACCTGCGCTTCGTCGGTGACATCGGTGGCGAAGTAATGCGCGTTGCCGGCACCGAGCAGCGCCAGCGCGGCCTGGGCCCTGTCGGCGTTGACATCGAACAACGCGACCTTGCCGCCGTCGACCACCAGACGCTGTGCGACCGCCAGGCCGAGGCCGGAAACGCCGCCGGTGACGATGGCAAGAACAGAAGATGGCTGCATGCGGTGGTTCCCTAAAATAGCGTTGGTGGCCGGTGTTGGCGGCAAACGAACGATCGGCGGAGCGGTCGGCAATTCTAGCCCAAGCCCCTGCGTGATCGCGGTGGTCGGTGATGCACGATTGCGCGGGCAGGAAAACCTCAGCCGGCGGCAGCCAACGCCTTGCCGACCTTGCTGCCGGTGTCGCGACCGAGCAGCTGCGCCAGCCAGCGGCCGGTGCGGGCCAGGGCAGGCAGGTCGATGCCGGTGGGCATGCCCAGCCCCTGCAACAGGTACACCACGTCTTCGCTGGCGACGTTGCCGCTGGCGCCCCTGGCATACGGGCAGCCGCCCGCACCGGACACGGCCGCATCGATCACGCGTACGCCTTGCTCCAGGCATGCGGCGATATTGGCCAGCGCCTGCCCATAGGTATCGTGGAAATGCACCGCCAACGCCTGCATCGGCACCGCCTGCGCCACCGCGGCCAGCATCTGACGCGCCTTGACCGGCGTGCCTACGCCAATGGTGTCGCCCAGCGAGATTTCATAGCAGCCGAGTGCGTGCAGACGTTGCGCCACATCGACCACATCGGCCACCGGCACTTCGCCCTGGTACGGGCAGCCCAGCACGGTGGAGACGTAGCCGCGCACGCGCACACCATCGAGCGCGGCCTGCTGCAGGATCGGCCGAAAGCGTTCGATCGATTCGTCGATGCCGGCGTTGGTATTGGTGCGATTGAACGCCTCCGACGCCGCGGTGAAGACCGCCACTTCCTGCGCCCCGGCCGCGCGTGCGCGTTCGTAGCCCTGCAGGTTGGGCACCAGCACCGGATATGCGATGCCCGGCACCTGCGCGATGCCGGCAAACACCTCGGCGGCGTCGGCCAGCTGCGGTACCCAGCGCGGGCTGACGAAGCTGGTTGCTTCAATCGTGCGCAGCCCGGTGGCCGAGAGTTGATCGATCAACGCGATCTTGTCGGCAGTGGCGATCGGCTGCGCTTCGTTTTGCAGGCCATCGCGTGGGCCAACTTCGACAATGCGGACGAAGTCGCTCATGCGCTCACATCGCGGCGCGCATGACGTCGTGCAGGCATCGCCGCAACTGCGTGCGTGGTGGCGGCCGAATGCGTGGACAAGGAAACCAGGGACATCGGAAAGAGACTCATGCGGGGAGGTGGCAGACCGCTTCGCAGTTGTGGCCATCGGGATCGAGCACGAAGGCGCTGTAATAGTGTGGATGGTAATGCGGGCGCAGCCCGGGCGCGCCGTGATCGCGGCCACCGGCGGCCAGCGCAGCACGATGAAACGCATCCACGCTGTGGCGGTCGCTCGCCGTCAGCGCGACATGGGTGGTGCCCGGCGCCTGCGCGTGGGAGCCCAGCCAGAGAAACGGGCGCTCGGTGCCGAAGCCGGCATGCGCGCGGCCGCCGGTTTGCGCGGCCGTCAGTTCCACCAGCAGCGTGATGCCCAGGGGCGCCAGCGCGGCCCGGTAGAACGCGGTGCTGGTTTGCAGGTCGCTGCAGGCCAGGCCGATATGGTCGATCGCGCTCACGCCATGCTCTCCGGCATCCACGCGGCGCTGCGCTTGTCCAGAAACGCACCCAGGCCTTCCTGGCCTTCGGGCGACACGCGCAGACGGGCAATCAAGGCCGCATTGGCGGCATCGATGGCATCGCGGTCGGCAGTTGGCAGCACCGAGCGCACCAGCGCCTTGGCGCTGCTGGTGGCCAGCGGCGCCGCTGCCAGCAACAGGCGAACCTGGCGTTCCACTGCGATATCCAGCTGGTCGGCGGCCACCAGCTGGTGCAGCAGACCCAGCAACTGCGCGGTGCCGGCATCGAAGATCTCGGCGGTTGCGAACCAGCGCCGCGCCTGGCGCGCGCCGATCGCTGCAACCACATAGGGCGAAATGACCGCCGGCAGCAGGCCGAGCTTGCTTTCGGTCAGGCCGAAGCGCGCCTCGGTACAACCGATGGCGATATCGCAACACGCCACCAGGCCGACACCGCCGCCGAAAGCAGCGCCGTTGACGCGCGCGATGGTGGGCTTGGGCAGTTCATCCAGGGTGCGCATCAGCTGCGCCAGCGCCAGTGCGTCGGCGGCGTTCTCGGCTTCGCTGGCGCTGACCATGCCGCGCATCCAGTTCAGGTCTGCGCCGGCCGAAAAGGCCGCGCCATCACCGGTCAGCACGACGACGCGGACCTGCGACGCCCGGCCCGCCTCGCGTAATGCATCGGTCAACGCCGCGATCAGCGTCGCATCGAAGGCGTTATGTACTGCGGGCCGATGCAATCGCAAGGTGCGGACCGCTCCGTGGTCTTCGACGATCAAGCCGGTGTCCTGCATTGCGTACGTCCATGAATGGGATGCGAACCATGATAGCGGGCCGGGTCGCCGGAGCCATGACGCGGTGCGTCGATGCTAGAATTGAGAACCATTCCTAACAATCAGGCCGTCTTTGTGACGCTGTCCGACATGCCTTTGCATCGCGCCGCCATCGTGGACTCCGTGGAGGATCGTCTCCCCAACGACACGATCGCCCGGCGCTTGCGGGAGTTGGGGTTTGTCGCAGGCGAGGAAGTCACGGTGCTGGCCACCGGGCCGGTCGGCCGCGAACCGTTGTTGGTGCAGGTGGGCTATACGCGTTTTGCCCTGCGGCGCAGCGAGGCTGCGCGCGTGCAGGTGCGCCATGCGGGAGGATCGGCATGAGCGCGGCCACCGTTCCGCTGCGTCTGGCGCTGGTTGGCAACCCCAACAGCGGCAAGACCGCACTGTTCAACCAGCTGACCGGCAGCCGGCAGAAAGTGGCCAATTACACCGGCGTCACCGTCGAGCGTAAGGAAGGCCACTTCCGCGCACCGTCCGGGCGCGACTTTGCGGTGCTGGATCTGCCCGGCGCCTACAGCCTGCAACCGGCGAGCCTGGACGAGGCGATCACCCGCGACCTGTGCCGTGGCTTTTATCCGGGCGAGCCGGCGCCGGACGTGCTGGTCTATGTGATGGATGCGACCAATCTGCGCCTGCATCTGCGCTTTGCGTTGGAACTGCGCGAGCTCGGCCGGCCGATGATCGTGGCGCTGAACATGATGGATGCCGCACAGCGACGCGGCATTGTCATCGACCTGCCGGCGCTGGAGCAGGCGCTCGGCGTGCCGGTGGTCGAAACGGTGGCGGTGCGGCGCGGTGGTGCCAAGGTGCTGGTCGAGCGGCTCGACGCGCAGGCGGCACGCCTGACGGCGCCCGCCGCCAATCCGCCGGCCGACGGTAATTATCACGCGCTGGTGCGGCAGATCCTGGGCGCAGCGGTGACCATGCCCACCCGCACCTCGCGCGTGGACGATGCGCTGGACCGCTGGCTGCTGCATCCGATCTGGGGCCTGGTCACGCTGGCGGTGGTGATGTTCATGATCTTCCAGGCGGTCTATGCCTGGGCTGCGCCGGTCATGGACCTGATCGACGGCGGCACCGCCGCCTTGGGCGAGTGGGTCGGCGCGACGTTGCCGGAAGGTCCGCTCAACAGCTTGCTCAAGGATGGCGTCATCGCCGGGCTGGGCGGGGTGATCGTGTTCCTGCCGCAGATCCTGATCCTGTTCGCCTTCATCCTGGCCTTGGAAGAATCCGGCTACCTGCCGCGTGCGGCGTTTCTGCTCGATCGCATGATGTCGGTGGCCGGTTTGTCGGGGCGCTCGTTCATTCCGCTGTTGTCGAGTTTTGCCTGTGCGGTGCCGGGCATCATGTCCACGCGCAGCATCCAGGACCCGCGCGACCGGCTCGCCACCATCATGGTCGCGCCGCTGATGACGTGTTCGGCGCGGTTGCCGGTGTATGCGTTGTTGATCGGCGCCTTCATTCCGCAGAAGACCGTGTGGGGCATCTTCAACCAGCAGGGACTGGTGCTGTTCGGTCTGTACGCTGCGGCCATCGTCAGTGCGCTGCTGGTCTCGTGGACGATGAAGAAATGGCGGCGCGACAAGAGCGAGCACCCGTTGATGCTGGAGCTGCCGTCCTACCGCGTGCCGCAGGTACGCGACTTGGCGCTGGGGCTGTGGGAGCGCGCCTGGATCTTCCTCAAGCGCGTGGGCGGCATCATCCTGGCGCTGACCATCCTGCTGTGGTTCCTGCTGTCGTTTCCCGAGGCGCCGGCCAATGCCACCTTGCCGGCAATCGACTACAGCTTCGCCGGTCGTATTGGCCACGCAATGGCAGTGTTCTTCGCACCGCTGGGCTTCAACTGGCAGATCTGCATCGCGTTGATTCCCGGCCTGGCCGCACGCGAAGTGGCGGTGGCCTCGCTGGCCACGGTATACGCGTTGTCTGCTGCCGACGACGACGCGGCAGCGCAGGCGTTGTCGCCGTTGATCAGCGACGGGTGGTCGCTGGCCACCGCGTTGTCGCTGCTGGTCTGGTACATCTACGCACCGATGTGCATCTCCACGCTGGCCACGATCAAGCGCGAAACCAACTCGTGGAAGCAGATGACCATCAGCGCCGTGTACCTGTTCGCGCTGGCCTACCTGGCGTCGCTGGTGACCTACCAGCTGGCCGTGCTGCTGGGGGCCGGCTGAGATGACGCTTTCGCTCACGCTGCAATACCTGGTGATCGCCATCGCAGTGCTGGTCAGCCTGTGGGTGGTGATGAAGAAACAGTTTCCCGGTGTGCTGCGTCGCCTGCGTGGCGCGCTTGCGCTTGGGCTGCTGCGCAGCGGGCGGCCGGCATGGGTGCAGGCACTGGGTCGTCGCGTAGCACCGCCTGCCGCCCAAAACGTCTCCGCCTGCGGTGGTTGCGACAGCTGCGGCCCGACACCGCCCCGCAGCCACTGACCCCCGTCGTCTGGTCTACACTTGCGCGGCCGCAGGACGCGGCCAGACAAGGGGGCGGTGATGCGTTTGCTGGTGTTGTTGGCGGTGCTGGCCGCCGTTGCGGGTCTCTATAACTATGGCGGCAACGCGCTCGACGAGAAGCAGGTGCGCGATTTCTATGCCGCGCACGACAAGGCGATGTTGAGCCAGGACGGCGAGGCGCTCTGCGCAATGACCGCGCCGGAATTCGAAATGGTGGTGCTGTACCGCATGGATTCCCATCAGCAGCGGCAGACCGCCAACCGCGAGAAATATTGCAAATCCAACGGCGAATGGGCGCAGGTGCTGCGGCAGATGAGCCACGTGGCCGATCCGGAAGAGCTGATCGACTACAAACAGTCCATCACCAAGATCGATATCGCCGCAGACGAACATTCGGCGATGGTCGAAACGCGTGCCACGCTCGGTCTGCCGGGCGTGCGCATGACCTTTCGCACACGCGACAAGGTGATCCGCAAGCGCTGGAAGACGCTCATCGCCCACAGCGAAGGCACGGCCTGGGTCGGCCCGGCGTATCAATAAGCGCAGCTGACCAAGCGACTGCGCTTGCCCCAGCGGCGCGGTCGTCGCTGGATGCGGCCTGTGCGATGCAGACAGGGCAGCTGCAATGCGCGCTCCACGGTTGGCTGGCGATTGCCGGCGACGTGCTGCCGGTCTCCCGGCTCCGTGCCGGGCCAGGCGAGCGGCCAGCGCTCCGTCGCTGCACTGCACAGCGCCGCAACCACTGGCGTTCGCTATGCTTGCGCCATGACGACTTCCTTCCAGATCTCCCGACGTGCGCAGGCGCTGACCAGTTCGGCGATTCGCGAAATCCTCAAGGTGACCGAACGGCCGGAGGTCATTTCCTTCGCTGGCGGCCTGCCGTCGCCGGCCACCTTTCCGGTGGAGCGCATGCGCGCTGCCAGCGACCAGGTGCTGCGCGACGCCCCGCAGGCGGCCTTGCAATACGGCCCAACCGAAGGTTATGCGCCGCTGCGCGAATGGGTGGCCGCGCGGCTGAGTCGCGATGGCGCCAGCATCCGGCCCAGCCAGGTGCTGATCACCACCGGCTCGCAACAAGGCCTGGACCTGCTCGGCAAGGTCTTCATCGACGAAGGCAGCAAGGTGTTGGTGGAAACGCCGAGCTACCTGGGCGCGCTGCAGGCGTTTTCGTTGTTCCAGCCCGCCTTCGTTGGCATGCCCTCGGACGAGGACGGTGTGGTGGTGGATGCGCTGGATCCGGCGCTGCTGGCCGATGCGCGCTTTCTGTACTGCCTGCCGAATTTTCAGAATCCCACCGGCCGGCGCTTGCCGCTGGCGCGTCGCCAGGCCTTGGTGGCGCGTGCTGCCGAGACAGGCGTGCCGATTGTCGAAGACGACCCGTACGGCGAGCTGTACTACAGCGGGCAGCCGTTGCCGAGTCTGTTGTCGATGAACCCCGAAGGCGTCATCTACATGGGCTCCTTTTCCAAGGTGCTCGCGCCCGGCCTGCGGCTGGGCTACGTGGTGGCGCCCGAAGCGGTGTTGGGCAAGCTGATCCAGGCCAAGCAGGCGGCCGATCTGCATACCCCATCGTTTACCCAGCGCGTGGTGTACCAGACACTGCAGGACGATTTTCTCCAGACCCATATTCCGCAGATCCGTGCGCTGTACGCGCGCCAGTGCAGCCTGATGCTGGAGGCACTGGACCGGCACTTCCCGTCGCAGGTGCAATGGAATCGCCCGGAAGGCGGCATGTTCTTGTGGGTGACCTTGCCGCCGGGGTTGGATGGGACCGCGTTGCTGGCGCGGGCCATCGCACGCAATGTCGCGTTCGTACCCGGCGCGCCGTTCTTCGCCACCTTGCCGCAGACCAATACGCTGCGTCTGTCGTTCGTCACCGTGCCCGGCGAGAAGATCGATGCCGGCATCCAGGTGCTGGGCGAGTTGCTGCGCGAGGCGCTGGCCGAATTGCCAGGGCTGGGTGCGTGACGATGGCGACCGCAGAGCAGGGTGCGCCGATCGCGATCAGGATCGACCACGTCGCCATCGGCAGCGCGCGCGACTTCACTCGACCTGGCAGCCGCAGTGCGATCGACAAACGTCCGCTTCAGGGAGCGGTGCAGGTCGGCCTCGAAGGCCTGGAGGGCGACGAGCAGGGCGACCGGCGCGTGCATGGCGGGCCGGACAAGGCCATCCATCATTATCCGCGCGATCACTACGCCGCCTGGCGCGACGAACTTGGTCCGCACGTGCTGCTGGAGACGGTAGGTGCCTTCGGCGAAAACCTCAGCAGTGTGGGCGTGACCGAAGCCGATGTCTGTCTTGGCGATCGCTTCACCTTGGGCACGGCGGTGGTGGAGGTGTCGCAGTTGCGACAGCCGTGCTGGAAGCTGTCGGACCGTTTTGGTGTGCGCGAGCTGGCGCGCCGTGTACAGGAAACCGGCCGAACCGGTTGGTATTACCGCGTACTGCAGCCGGGCAGCGTCGCGGCCGGCGACCTGCTGACCCTGCAGGCGCGGCCGCATCCGGATTGGCCGCTGTCGCGTCTTCAGCAGGTGCTGTACGCCCGTCAGGTCGATGTTGCAGCTGTCACCGCGGTATTGCAGCTGCCGCTCGTGCCGTCCTGGCGCACGCTTTTCGAACGCCGCCTGCAGCGTAGCGAAGTGGAAAGCTGGAGCAAGCGGCTGGACGGTGTCGGCGATTAGAGCGTGTTATGCACGTTGGGATGGGATGCGTTGGCCGCCAGCGGCACGGAGCAAATGCGGAGCGGCGCCGGCTTGTCTGGCGCCAACGCAAGCCAAGCCGGCGCGCGCTCTCCGTGCGCCGACGGCCAACCCTCCGGGAAGCGCCCTGTGACGCGCCGATGCCGCGTTGCGCCCCTTGCCCAGGCACCCAGCCTGGGGTCGCAGCGCACGCCTTCTTAACGCGCCACGGGACGCTTCGCGCTCACCGCAAGGCGCATAAAACGCTCTAAGCGCGGCTGACAAAGCTGCTGCGCAGTGTCAGGCGGATGTGGTCGCTGCGTCCTTGGCTAGTACAGCACCGTTATGCGCTTGCGCCGCGCATTCCAGGCCTGGGTGACGATGGCGCGCTACGTTGCGATAGCCACGCGTAGAGCGGCCGACATCACCGATTCCATGGTTGGGTGCATGCCGGGTGCGGAGTGGGCAAAGTCCAGTTGCATTCCCGCGGCTCTCTACTTCTCAGCACCCATCCAGGAGCCGTTCGCCAGGCCTCGTCGCCCGCCCCGAAGGCGACCGGTCGCCTCACCACGCAATGCCGCATCGTGCGCAATGCGGCGCCTCGGTGACGACTCGCTAATCGCAAATCCCCAATCCCGGCTATCGTGTACCACCCACATCGCCAAGCCAGCCGCCGCCATGACAACCTCTGCTGTGAAAGTTCTGATCCACGGGGCCTCCGGGCGGATGGGCAAGGCGTTGCTGCGATTGGCTGCCGAAGACCAGAGCTTGCAGGTGGTTGGCGCCGTGGTGGGCCGCTCGCCCTCCCAGCGCGTGGTCGATGGGGTGCCGTTCTTCGCTGCCAGCGAACTCGGCGGCGCGCCTGCGTTCGATGTGGCCATCGATTTCAGTCTGCCGCAGGGCTTCGCACCGATCCTGGCGTTGTGCGCACAGCGCGGCAAGCCGTTAGTGTCCGGTACTACCGGGCTCGACGAGGCGCAGCGTGCGGCCTTGCGCGATGCCGCCCAGCAGATCGCGCTGGTGTGGGCGTCTAACTTCAGTCTCGGCGTTGCGGTGCTGACAGAGCTGGTGGAGCGCGCGGCCGGCACCTTGCCGGGTTGGGACTGCGACATCCTCGAAGCGCATCACGTGCACAAGCAGGACGCGCCCTCCGGCACCGCGTTGACGCTGGGCGAAGCGGCGACCGGCAGCGGCGCCCAGCCGCGCTATGTCAGCTTGCGTGCCGGCGACATCGTCGGCGAACACACCGTGCAGTTCACCGGGCTGGGCGAGCGGGTCGAGCTGGTACATCGCGCAACCAACCGCGACATCTTCGCGCGCGGTGCCTTGCATGCGGCCAAGCGGCTGATCGGCAAGCCGGCAGGCAGCTACCGCGTGCGCGATCTGGTGCTGTAAGCACGCCTGCAGCCATGCATGAACGGTAGCCGCACGCCGCGGCCTATTCATGCCTCGGCATTGCTGCCGCGACTGCATCCGGTGCTCTTCAGACTGGCATGGCGGGGCAGTTGCCTTTACAATTCTCGCTTGCCCGAACCAGCGTCGGACCGGTCCCCAGCACCGCGTCCGCGCTTTGCTGCAACCGGAATTTGACCGGGAGCGCATCGGAGTCCCAGGCAGCCAGAGCGAGACCCCCACGTGACCCAACCCGCAATCCTTGTCCTCGAAGACGGCACCGTGTTCGAGGGCGAATCCGTAGGCGCCAACGGGCTTTCCGTCGGTGAAGTGGTGTTCAACACCGCCATGACCGGCTACCAGGAAGTCCTGACCGATCCCTCCTACGCCCGCCAGATGGTCACGCTGACCTATCCGCATATCGGCAACACGGGCTTCACCGATCAGGACGACGAAGCCCGCAAAATCTGGGCGGCCGGCCTGATCGTGCGCGATGTGCCGCGCCGCCCCAGCAACTGGCGCAGCCAGGTGGCCTTGCCGGAATGGCTGCAGGCCCGCGGTGTAGTCGCCATCTCCGGCATCGACACCCGCAAGCTGACCCGCCTGCTGCGGCAGAAGGGCGCCCAGAACGGTGCGCTGATGGCGGGCGAGATCGACGTCGAAAAAGCACTGGAAGCCGCGCGCAAGTTCCCCGGCCTGAAAGGCATGGATCTGGCCAAGGTGGTCTCGACCGAGAAGACCTACCTGTGGACCGAGGGCCAGCTGGATCTTGATGCCAACGCCTTCGTCAGCGTGCCGGCCAAGTACAAGGTCGTGGCCTACGACTACGGCGTGAAGCTCAACATCCTGCGCATGCTGGCCGAGCGCGGCTGCGACGTTACGGTGGTGCCGGCGCGCACGCCGGTGGCCGAGGTACTGGCGCTGCAACCCGATGGCGTGTTCCTGTCCAATGGCCCGGGCGACCCGGAGCCGTGCGACTACGCGATCGATGCGATCAAGGAATTGATCGCGCAGAAGGTGCCGACCTTCGGCATCTGCCTGGGCCATCAGTTGCTGGCGCTGGCCGCCGGCGCCAAGACGCTGAAGATGACCACCGGCCATCACGGCGCCAACCACCCGGTGCAGGATCTGGACGGCGGCCGGGTGATGATCACCTCGCAGAACCACGGTTTTGCGGTGGATGAAAGCACCTTGCCGGCCAATGTGCGGGTGACCCATCGGTCGTTGTTCGATGGCACCAACCAGGGCATCGCGCTCACCGACGCACCGGCGTTCTCGTTCCAGGGCCATCCGGAAGCCTCGCCGGGACCGCGCGATGTGGGGCCGTTGTTCGATCGGTTCGTGGATCTGATGGCGGCACGCGCCTGATGAAAACGGGGCTGGCCTCGCTGCCGCGCACACGCCATTGGCGGGTGTTTGCGTTGGCGATGCTGGCGCTGTCCGCGTATCCGGCCTTCGTGTTGGTTGCGGTGTATTCGCAGTGGCTGGGTTCGGGCCTCCCCGGCGGGCGCAACGGCCCGGCCGATGCCTACCGACACAGCCTTGCGAGCGCCATCGTCGCCTACAGCTTGTCCCCGCGTTGCGTGGATTGGGTGACTGCCGTGATGGAACGCGGTGGCGTTGGCACGCCGAGCCGCGCGATGGATGCGCATAACAACGGGATTGGCGCGCGCATCGGCGCCGCCGCTCCCAGCTGGGCCGCGATGCAGCGAGAGGTTCGCGCCGCGGTCGACCATGGCGCGATCAATGCCCGATCGCCCGACCAAATTACCTGGCTCGCCGCTACGGCGTGGCAGGACCGACTTTACTGAGGACCCCCATGCCAAAGCGCACCGACCTTAAAACCATCCTCATCATCGGCGCCGGCCCGATCGTCATCGGCCAGGCCTGCGAGTTCGACTACTCCGGCGCGCAGGCGTGCAAGGCGCTGCGCGACGAGGGTTACCGCGTGGTGCTGGTCAACAGCAATCCGGCCACCATCATGACCGACCCGAACATGGCAGACGCCGTGTACATCGAGCCGATCAACTGGCAGACGGTCGAAAAGATCATCGCCAAGGAAAAGCCCGATGCCCTGCTGCCGACCATGGGCGGGCAGACCGCGCTGAACTGCGCGCTGGACCTGGCCGACCACGGCGTGCTGGAGAAGTACAACGTCGAGCTGATCGGCGCCAAGCGCGAAGCGATCCGCATGGCCGAAGACCGCGAGCTGTTCCGCGTGGCGATGGGCGAGATCGGGCTGGATTGCCCGACGGCGGCGGTTGCCCACACGCTGGAAGAAGCGCTGGAGATCCAGACCCGCGTCGGTTACCCGACCATCATCCGCCCCAGCTTCACCCTGGGCGGTAGCGGCGGCGGCATCGCCTACAACCGCGAAGAGCTGATCGAGATCGTTGGCCGCGGCCTGGAACTGTCGCCGACCACCGAAGTGCTGGTGGAAGAATCGGTGCTGGGTTGGAAGGAATTCGAGATGGAAGTGGTGCGCGACACCGCCGACAACTGCATCATCGTGTGCGCCATCGAAAACCTGGACCCGATGGGCGTGCACACCGGCGACTCGATCACCGTGGCGCCGGCGCAGACGCTCACCGACAAGGAATACCAGCGCCTGCGCGATGCCTCGATCGCGGTGCTGCGCAAGATCGGTGTGGATACCGGCGGCTCGAACGTGCAGTTCGGCATCAGCCCGACCACCGGCCGCGTGGTCGTCATCGAAATGAACCCGCGCGTGTCGCGTTCTTCGGCGCTGGCCTCCAAGGCCACCGGCTTCCCGATCGCCAAGGTCGCCGCCAAGCTGGCCGTGGGCTACACGCTGGACGAATTGAAGAACGAGATCACTGGTGGTCTGACCCCGGCCTCGTTCGAGCCATCGATCGACTACGTGGTCACCAAGATTCCGCGCTTTGCGTTCGAAAAATTCCCGCAGGCCGATGCGCGCCTGACCACGCAGATGAAGTCGGTGGGCGAGGTGATGGCGATGGGCCGCACCTTCCAGGAATCGCTGCAGAAAGCGCTGCGTGGCCTGGAAACCGGCAAGATCGGCCTGGATCCGACCGGCCTGGACCTGAGCAGCGAAGACGACATCGCCACGCTCAAGCGCGAGCTCAAGGCACCGGGCCCGGAGCGTTTGTTCTACGTCGCCGATGCCTTCCGTGCCGGCATGACGGTGGCCGATGTGTATGCGCTGTCGTTCATCGACCCCTGGTTCCTGGACCAGATCGAAGAAATCATCAGCCACGAACAGCAGCTGGCCGACGACGGCATGGCGGCGCTGGATGCACCGCGCCTGCGCATGCTCAAGCGTGCCGGGTTCTCCGATGCGCGCATGGCGCAGCTGATCGGCAGCAACGAAGAATCGGTGCGCACGTTGCGCCGCGCGCTGAAGGTGCGGCCGGTCTACAAGCGCGTGGATTCGTGCGCTGCCGAATTCGGCACCAGCACGGCCTATCTGTACTCGACCTACGAGGACGAATGCGAGGCGCTGCCGACCGATCGCGACAAGATCATGATCCTGGGCGGTGGCCCCAACCGCATCGGCCAGGGCATCGAGTTCGATTACTGCTGCGTGCACGCGGCACTGGCGCTGCGCGATGATGGTTTCGAAACCATCATGGTCAACTGCAATCCGGAAACCGTCTCCACCGATTACGACACCTCCGACCGCCTGTACTTCGAGCCGCTGACGCTGGAAGACGTGCTGGAAATCGTCGAGCTGGAAAAACCCAAGGGCGTGATCGTGCAGTACGGCGGCCAGACTCCGCTGAAGCTGGCGCGTGCGCTGGAAGCCAACGGCGTGCCGGTGATCGGCACCTCGCCGGACTCGATCGACCTGGCCGAAGACCGCGAGCGTTTCCAGCAGTTGGTCGACAAGCTCGGCCTGAAGCAGCCGCCGAACCGCATCGCCCGCAATGCCGAAGAAGCCTTGGTGCTGGCACGCGAAATCGGCTACCCGCTGGTGGTGCGCCCGAGCTACGTGCTGGGCGGCCGTGCGATGGAAATCGTCTACGGCGAGTCCGACCTGGCGCGCTACGTGCGCGATGCGGTCAAGGTCTCCAACGATTCGCCGGTGCTTCTGGACCGCTTCCTGGACAATGCGGTGGAAGTGGACGTGGACATCATTGCCGACAAGGACGGCAACGTGCTGATCGGCGGGGTGATGGAACACATCGAGGAGGCCGGCGTGCATTCGGGCGATTCGTCGTGCTCGCTGCCGCCATATTCGCTCTCGCCGCAGACCCAGGCCGAGCTGCGTCGCCAGGTGGTGATGCTGGCCGAAGGCTTGAACGTGGTCGGCCTGATGAACACCCAGTTCGCGGTGCAGGTCAACGAAGCGGGCGACGACATCGTGTACCTGCTGGAAGTGAACCCGCGTGCCTCGCGCACGGTGCCGTTCGTGTCCAAGGCGATCGGCATGCCGCTGGCCAAGATCGCTGCACGTTGCATGGCCGGCAAGACGCTGGCCGAGCAGGGCGCCACCAAGGAAATCGTGCCGGACTATTACTCGGTGAAGGAAGCGATCTTCCCGTTCGCCAAGTTCCAGGGTGTGGACCCGATCCTCGGGCCGGAGATGCGCTCCACCGGCGAGGTGATGGGCGTGGGCCGCAGCTTCAGTGCCGCGTTCGCACGCGCGCAGGAAGCCGGTGGCATCAAGGCGCCGCCGGTCGGCAAGGCCTTCGTCTCGGTGCGCGACCCGGACAAGCAGCGCGTGCTGCCGGTGGCGCAGGCGCTGGTGGAGCGTGGCTTCACGCTGGTGGCCACGCGCGGTACCGGTGCGTGGCTGCAGCAGAACGGGCTGAGCTGCGAAATCGTCAACAAGGTGGCCGAAGGCCGCCCGCACATCGTCGATTCGATCAAGAACGGCGAGATCGTCTACATCGTCAACACCACCGAAGGTCGCGCTGCCATTTCGGATTCGTTCTCGATCCGACGCGAAGCGCTGCAGCATCGCGTGACCTATTCAACCACTGTCGCCGGCGCCAAGGCCCTGGTGCAATCGCTGGAATTCCGCGGCACCGGCCCTGTGTGGTCGCTGCAGGAACTGCACAAGGAGCTGGAAGCATGAGAGCACCCATGACATCGAAGGGCGCGCAGCGCCTGCGCGAAGAGCTGGAGCATTTGAAGTCGGTCAAGCGCCCGGAGGTGATCAATGCGATCGCCGAAGCGCGTGCGCACGGCGACCTGAAGGAAAATGCCGAATACCACGCTGCGCGCGAGCAGCAGAGCTTCATCGAAGGCCGCATCAAGCAGCTGGAAAGCGAGCTTTCGCATGCCGAAATCATCGATATCACCAAGTTGTCGGCCGGCACCAAGATCGTGTTCGGCGCCACGGTGACGCTGGCCGATACCGAAACCGACGAAGAGAAGCGCTACCAGATCGTTGGTGATCTGGAGGCGGACATCAAGATGGGCCTGATCGCGATCTCCTCGCCGCTGGCGCGCGCGCTGATCGGCAAGCTGGAAGGCGATTCGGTCACCATCGATGCGCCTGCCGGCCAGCGCGAGTACGAAGTCGTCAGCGTCGCCTACCTGGACTGACCGGCATCACTGCGCGATGACCACCGCCACGCTGCTGCTGCCGGAAAAACGCCGCCTGCCCGGAACCCTGGGCGACACGGCAGTGGCGCGTGCGCTTGCGCGCGCCGACGGACACAGCGCCGATGCCGGCGAAGTGGCGCAATTGCAGCGCCATTTCAGCCTGACCCCGGCGCACTGGCCAGTGGCCGCGTTGACGCGCCAGCTGGATGCCGGCGATGCCGCCGGCGCCACCTGGGTGCGCGCGGATCCGGCCTATGTGGTGCCGGACATGCAGGGTGCGCGGCTGATGGGCTACGGCGAGGCGCTTGGCCCCACCGCCGACGATCTGGCGGTGCTCTTGCCCATCCTCAAGCCGATGTTCGGCGATGCTGGCTTTCTGCTGGATGCGCCCACGCCATCGCGTTGGTATCTGCGCCTGTCGCCGGATGCGAAGTTGCCGGACTTCGCACCGCCGGATGTCGCCATTGGCGACGACTTGTTCGAGCACCTGCCGGCCGGCGACAGCGGGCGCCGCTGGCGGGCCCTGCTGACCGAAGCGCAGGTGCTGCTGCATCAACATCCCTGGAATGAAGGCCGCGTCGCCAGCGGCAAGCCGGCCATCAATTCGCTGTGGTTCTGGGGTGGCGGCGTCCTGCCGCACGCGGTGAGTTCGCCGCATCGCCAGGTGCGCAGCCGCGAATCGCTGCTGCGCGCGCTGGCGCTGGCGGCAGGTGCCGATGCGCAGGGCGAACAACGCGTCGATGCGCTGGTGGATCTGCGTCATCTGCGTTCGCTGCAGCAGTTCAGCGACGATGCGGTGGCGCCGCTGCTGGCGGCGATGGCGCGCGGCGAACTGGACCGGCTGGTGCTGGACTTCCAGGACGGCGAAAGCGTAGCGCTCACGCATGCGCAGCGCTGGCGTTTCTGGCGCAAGCCGCGGGTGCAGCTGGCGCAATGACGTCGCCTCCGCGGATCGTCCGGCGCCCCTCCGGGCAGGCCGGCAGCTGGCCCGATACCATGTTGCCGCTGCTGCGCCGCATCTATGCAGCGCGTGGCGTCACCGATGCGCAAGGCGCGCAGCCGCGACTGGGCCAGTTGTTGTCGCCGGAATTGCTACACAACAGCGGCGTGGCCGCCGAGCTACTGGCCGATGCGATCGCGCAGCAACGGCGCATTCTGGTGGTGGGCGATTTCGACTGCGATGGCGCCACCGCCTGCGCCGTCGGTGTGCGCGGCCTGCGCATGCTCGGTGCGCTGGATGTGCACCACGCCGTGCCCAATCGCATGGTGCACGGCTATGGCCTGTCGCCTGCGTTGGTCGACGAACTGGCGGCGTTGCAGCCGGATGTGCTGGTCACCGTCGATCACGGCATCGCCTGTCACGCCGGCGTGGCCGCAGCCAAGGCGCGCGGCTGGACGGTGCTGGTCACCGACCACCACCTGCCGGGCGAGATGCTGCCGCCGGCCGATGCGATCGTCGACCCGAACCTGGCCGAAGACACCTTCCCCAGCAAGACCCTGGCCGGGGTCGGGGTGATCTTCTATGTGTTGCTCGCATTGCGCAGCGTGTTGCGCAAACGCGGCGCCTTCGCCGGGCGCGCCGAGCCGGATTTGTCGGTGCTGCTGGATCTGGTCGCAGTCGGTACCGTTGCCGATCTGGTACCGCTGGACACCAATAACCGTGCGCTGGTGTCGGCCGGATTGCGTCGCCTGCGTGAGGGCAAGGGCTGCATCGGATTGCGGGCCTTGATCGATGCCAGCGGCCGCGATGTGGCGCGGCTGAGCGCCAGCGATATCGGGTTTGCGCTCGGGCCGCGCCTCAATGCCGCCGGTCGGCTCGAGGACATGGCGCTGGGCATCGAACTGTTGCTCAGTGAAAACTGGAGCCAGGCCCGCGAGATCGCCGGCACGCTGGAAGAGATCAACGCCGAGCGCCGCGCGGTGCAGCAGTTGATGACCGACGATGCCGAGCACGCCGTCACCAAGGTGGTGCTGGATGGCGATGGTGCATTGCCGATCGCCGCATGCCTGTTCGATGCCGAATGGCACCCGGGCGTGATCGGTCTGGTGGCCTCCAAACTCAAGGACCGCCTGCACCGCCCGGTGATCGCCCTGGCACCGGCCGAGCCGGGCAGCAGCCAGTTGCGTGGCTCGGCGCGTTCGATTCCCGGCCTGCATATCCGCGATGTGCTGGCGGCGGTGGACGCGCGGCATCCCGGGCTGATCCAGAAGTTCGGTGGCCATGCGATGGCGGCCGGGCTGAGTATCGACCATGCGGCATTGGCCACGTTCGAGCAGGCCTTCCTGGCGCAGGTGACGGCGATGGTGGATGCCTCGCTGCTGCATGCCCAATTGCACAGCGACGGCGAACTGGCCGCGCACGAACTCGATCACCTGCATGCCGAAGCGCTGCGCGTGGCCGGTCCGTGGGGGCAGGGCTTTCCAGAACCGCTGTTCGATGGTCAGTTCGAGGTGCTGCAGCACCGCGTACTCAAGGACCGCCACCTCAAGTTGACCCTGCGGTGCCCCGGGCGCGCCGAGCCGCTCAATGCCATCCACTTCAACGGCTGGCGCGGCAGCGACCCAGCGCGCTTGGTGCGGCTGGCGTATCGGTTGGTCGCCGACGACTACCGCGGCGGCACGGCGGTGCAGTTGATCGTGGAGCATTGCGAGCCGGTGACCGTCACTGGCTGATCTGCGATCTGATCGCCGCCCAGGTTTGTGACAGTCGCTTGGCGTCGTCTCGAACGTGCGATTGGCGAGATTGTTACGACGCGACTGCCGTAACACCGAGCCGGCGCGGCGCAGCCTGCGTGCGCCCACGCAAGCCGAACAACGGCCGCAACCAACGCACCCGCCGGATCACGTACTCATGCAGCGCCAGACAGCCGATCACCGTGGCGGCGATCACCAGCGCCGGTTCCAGCCAGGCGTTCAACTGCAACGGCATCAACCAGTACAGCGCCACGATGATCAGGCTCTGATGCAGGATGTACCAGGGAAACACCGCTTCGGTGCAATAAGGCAGCCAGCGGAACGGCCGGTTCAAACGCTGCCTGGCCCAGCCCAGCAGGGTCAGCAGCGCCAGCCAGGTATAGGCCGCGCGTGCGGCGTGTTCCAGGCCTTCCCATGGCAGCGCGGCCAATGCCGGCGGCAGCTGCGCGGGCTGCACGTGCATGCCCAGATAACGAATGCCCAACTCTGTGGTAATGGCCAGCACCGCAGTGACCAGGGTGAGCCAGCGCAGTTGCACGGCCAGCTGCCAGAAGCGTTCGCTGCGTGCCAACAGATAGCCCAAGAGGAACAGTGGGAACGATTCGGCATGCACGAACCAGTCGCCCACCAACGCATGGGTCGGCGGATGGCGCGGCATCACCCACATCACGCAGAACGCTTCCCACAGGATCGGCAACACCAGCAGGGCGGGCACCACCACTGCGGCGGGAAGCGGCGGTAAGGCCGGCAGCCGCACCAGCCTGGCCAGCGACACCAGCGCCATCAGGGCCACGGTGTAGGGCAGCAGGTAGGCCAGGTACCACAGGTGATTCCAGGTAATGCCGTGTTCCCAGCCATCGAAGCTGCCGGCCGGCCATGGGCGCACCTGCCAGTAGCGCAGCAGGAAGCTGCCGAAGCCGGTGGCGACCTTGCCGTTGCTCACGCCCTGGCAGTAGGCCTGCACCGCCACCACCACGAACATGCCGAACAGCAAGGGCGGCAGCAACCGCCCGCAACGACGCAACGCGAAGCGCCACGGCGCGGCTTGCGGCTGCGACAACCCGATCGCAATGCCGGAGATCATGAACAACAACGGCATGCGCCACCGGTTGAGCACGATCATCGGCCACTGCAGCCACTCGGCCGTGTGCACGCTCTTGAGGTGGAACCCCCAGTCGGACACATAGGCCATGCCCACGTGGTAGAGGATCAGCAGGGCGAAGGCGAAAACGCGCAAGGCGTCGATATCGTGGCGGCGCTCGGTCATGGTCGGTAGCTGGTGAAGAAGTGGATGCATCCTGCCCGCGGCCCCGCTCCAGCAGTGGTGTCAGGGGTGGAAAGCCGGGCCCACAGTGACCAGTCGTGCCCACCCGGGGACGAATCGGGATGGCAGGGATGGCGGTTTCGCCTTGCCGCGCAGGCCTCTATGATCGGCAGCTGCCAACAGCGGACGTGTGCAATGCAATCGACCGGGACGCGCCCGCCAATCCTCCACGACAGCGCCAGCCGCGCTGCCACACGCTGGGCGGTGGTGATCTGGTCGCTGGTGTTCTATCTGAGCGCGCTGGGCAACGTCTGGACCGCCTGGCTTGCCGCGCGCCGCGATGGCCAGCCCATCGTGGTGTGGCAGGTGCTGAGCTGGGAGCTGAGCAGCGCCACCGCAGCGCTGCTGCTGTTGCCGGCGGTGGTGTGGCTGTGCGCACGCTGGCCGTTGCATGCCGATGTCTGGGTGCGACGCCTGCCGGCGTATGTGATGGCTGCATTGGGCTGGTGGCTGCTGCATGTCGCCGGCATGGTGGTGCTGCGCATGCTGGTCTATGCCCTGGCCGGCGCACACTACGATTTCGGCGGCTGGCTGCAGTGGGTCTACGAGCTGTCCAAGGACCTGCGCACCTTTGCGCTGCTGGTGGCGGTGCAGCACACACTGGCCTGGTACGCACGGCGGCGTCAGGGCGAGGCGCACCTGCTCGCCGCACCTGACGAAGGCCCGCCAGTGGAGCCGCTGGATCGCCCGGAGCGTTTTCTGGTGCGCAAGCTGGGACGCGATTTCCTGGTCGCGACCGCCGATATCGAGTGGATCCAGGCCTCGGGCAACTACGTCAACCTGCATGTGCGCGGTCACGATTACCCGTTGCGCAGCACCATGGCGGCAATCGAGGCGAAGCTGGACCCGGCCGTGTTCGTGCGCATCCACCGCAGCTATCTGGTCAATCTGGGGCAGGTGCAGGCGATCGAGCCGTCCGATTCCGGCGACGCGCGCGTCCATCTGCGCGATGCCAGCGTGCTGCCGTGCAGTCGCAGTCACCTGGCAGGTCTGCGGACCCATGCCGGGCAGGGCGCTGCTGCTCCGAGACCTGACGCACTGGTGGTCTAACCCCTGCTGCGCGCCCGGGGTGACCAGCGTCTGGTCCCAACTTCGTCCCTGGCCCAGGCGCCGCCAGGTCGCAGCTGCTGCGACACCGACGCGCGACGGTGGCCATCGACGGAACCTGCGTTCGCGCGTGGCAGCCAGGCGCCTGGGGTGTGGCGGGTGTTGCAGCGCGCGCGGCCACGGTTCCACCGCGTTCCGCCGTCGCCGCCCGCTTGCTAAACTATCCCGCTTGTTTGCCGGAAGTCCGTCATGATCGAAACCAATCCGATCCGCCAGCGCATCACCGATCTCAACGATCGCGTGCTCTCGCTCAGGGGGTATCTTTGACTACGACGCCAAGAAAGAGCGTCTAGAGGAAGTCAGCCGGGAGCTCGAAAGCCCGGATGTGTGGAACGACGCCGAACGCGCGCAGGCCCTGGGCCGCGAGCGGTCGATGCTGGAAAAGACCGTGATCGGCATTGCCGATGTGCTGTCGGGCCTGGCCGATGCAGGCGACCTGCTGGAGCTGGCCGAGAGCGAACAGGACGAAGACACTGCGTTGGCGGTGATCGCCGATCTGGACAACTACCAGGCGCATGTCGAAAAGCTGGAATTCCAGCGCATGTTCTCCGGCCAGATGGACAGCGCCAACGCGTTCGTCGACATCCAGGCTGGCGCCGGCGGCACCGAGGCGCAGGACTGGGCCGAAATCCTGCTGCGCATGTATCTGCGCTGGGCCGAATCGCGCGGCTGGAAAACCGAGCTGATGGAAGTCTCCGGTGGCGAAGTGGCGGGCATCAAGTCGGCCACCGTGCGCATCGAGGGCGAATACGCCTACGGCTGGTTGAAGACCGAGATCGGCGTGCATCGGCTGGTGCGCAAATCGCCGTTCGACTCGGACAACCGCCGGCATACCAGCTTCACCTCGGTGTTCGTGTCGCCGGAAGTGGACGACAACATCGAGATCGACATCAACCCGGCCGACCTGCGTACCGACGTGTATCGCTCCTCCGGTGCCGGTGGTCAGCACGTCAACAAGACCGAATCGGCGGTGCGTATCACCCACATCCCGACCAATACCGTGGTCGCTTGCCAGACCGGTCGCAGCCAGCACCAGAACCGCGACAACGCGATGAAGATGCTGGCCGCCAAGTTGTACGAACTGGAAGTGCAGAAGCGCAACGCCGAGAAGGACGCCTTGGAAGCGACCAAGTCCGACATCGGCTGGGGCAGCCAGATCCGCAATTACGTGCTCGACCAGAGCCGCATCAAGGACCTGCGCACCGGCATCGAACGCAGCGATACGCAGAAGGTGCTCGACGGTGACCTGGACGAATTCGTCGAGGCCAGCCTGAAGGCCGGTCTGGCAGCAGGTTCCAAACGCCTGGACGCCTGACCGCCGCGCCAGGTCGCCGTTGCGACGGCATCCTGGCACATCGCTGCAGTGCCTGTGACGCAGCGTTGCCAATGCGATGCGGCTTTCGGGTAACCCGGTGACCGCGTGCCTTCGTCACGTCATCGTTGTAAATAAGCGTGCCGGCACCGCCGGTTCCTCATTCCCCCGGGCACCCGCCCGACCCAAGCAGACCGATCCCCGCCATGACCGAGCAGACCCCCGCGCCGCAGATCCCCGCCGACGAGAACAGCCTCATCGCCGAGCGTCGCGCGAAACTGGGCGCGTTGCGCGGGCAGGGCATCGCCTACCCGAACGACTTCGTGCGCGAACACTTCGCCGGCGACCTGCAGGCAGAATTCGCCGACGCCGACACCTGGACCCCTGAAGCGCTGGAAGCCAGCGGGCGCACGGTCAGGATGGCTGGCCGCCTGATGGCCAAGCGGGTGATGGGCAAGGCCAGCTTTGCGCAGATCCAGGACGAATCCGGGCGTGTGCAGCTGTTCCTGCAGGGCAATGTGCTCGGCGATGCCTATACCGCGTTCAAGGGCTGGGATGTGGGCGACATCGTGGCGGTGGAGGGTGGGCTCACCCGCACCAAGACCGGCGAACTGTCGGTCAAGGCCGGCGCGCTGCGCCTGCTGACCAAGTCGCTGCGCCCGTTGCCGGACAAGTGGCATGGCCTGTCGGACGTGGAGCAGCGTTACCGCCAGCGGTATGTCGACCTGATCGTGACGCCCGAAGCGCGCGAGGTCTTCATCAAGCGCTCCAAGATCATCCGCGCCATGCGCGCCTGGCTGGACGCGCGCCGCTTCCTGGAAGTGGAAACGCCGATGATGCATTACATCCCCGGCGGCGCCGCGGCCAAGCCGTTCACCACCCACCACAATGCGCTGGACCTGGATCTGTACCTGCGCGTTGCCCCCGAGCTGTATCTCAAGCGTCTGGTGGTCGGTGGGCTGGAGCGTGTCTACGAGATCAACCGCAACTTCCGCAACGAAGGCGTGTCGACCCGGCACAACCCCGAGTTCACCATGCTCGAGCTCTACGAGGCCTATGCCACGTACCACCAGATCATGGACCTGACCGAGCAGGTGATCCGAGACACCGCACAGACGGTGCTGGGGACCACCCAGGTGAGCTGGGATGGCGCCGATATCGATCTGGCGCCGGCTTTCCGGCGCTGGCGCATGGATGAGGCCGTTCGCCACCACAATCCGGAGATCAGCGCCGCCGACTGCACCGACCGGGAGGCGCTGCTGCGCCATTGCGAGCGGCTGAAGATCCGGGTCAAGCCGTCCTACGGCTGGGGCAAGCTGCTGCTGGAGATCTTCGAAGCCACCGTCGAGCACACCTTGGTGCAGCCGACCTTCATCACCGACCACCCGGTCGAAGTGTCGCCGCTGGCGCGTTCCAGCGACACCGAGCCGGGGTACACCGACCGCTTCGAGCTGTTCATCAACGGCAAGGAGCTGGCCAACGGCTTCTCCGAGCTCAATGACCCCGAAGACCAGGCCGCACGTTTCCAGGCGCAGGTGCAGGCCAAGGACGGTGGCGACGACGAAGCGATGCATTTCGATGCCGATTACATCCGTGCGTTGGAGTACGGCATGGCGCCGACCGGCGGCCTGGGCATCGGGATCGACCGTCTGGTGATGCTGCTGACCGGCAGCACCTCGATCCGCGATGTCCTGCTGTTCCCGTATATGCGTCCGGAAGCCTGATTTTTTTGTGCCGGCGGTGTGCCGACGGCACAGATACTGCATATGCTAGGGCGGAGCCTCGAACAGCGTATCGTTCGGGGGAGTCGGCACAGGGGCCGGCGTCATCGCTTTTCCGTTCTCGAGATAGAGGAGCAACGGCTATGCAGGATGTTTTAGGGGGTCCGGGCGGCGCATTGTCGACGGATACATGGGGAAGCTGGGCGGAAAAGGCGGATCTGGGATTGAACATCGTCATTGTCGATGACCAGATGTCCGCGCGAACGATGCTGCGCCATGTCATCGAGGACATTGCGCCGGAGCTCAAGGTCTACGACTTCGGCGATCCGCTCGACGCCCTGGCCTGGTGCGAAGCCGGGCGCGTGGACTTGTTGCTGCTGGACTACCGCATGCCGGGCATGGACGGTCTGGAATTCGCGCGTCGGCTGCGCCGGCTGCCCAGCCATCGTGATATTCCGATCATCCTGATCACCATCGTGGGCGATGAGCCGATTCGTCAGGCGGCGCTGGAAGCCGGCGTGATCGACTTCCTGGTCAAGCCGATCCGTCCGCGCGAGTTGCGGGCGCGCTGCTCCAACCTGCTGCAGCTGCGCCAGCAGAGCGAAAGCGTCAAGCAACGCGCGTTGTCGCTGGAGCAGCGCCTGCTGGCCAGCATGAACGAGGTCGAAGAGCGCGAGCGCGAAACCCTGTCGCGGCTTGCGCGCGCGATCGAGTATCGCGATTCGGGCACCAGCGCGTTCCTGGAGCGCATGTCGCACGTGGCCGGCCTGATCGCCGAGCAACTGGGGCTGTCGGAAGAGGAGGTGCGCATCATCGAGATGGCCGCACCGCTGCACGACATGGGCAAGATCGCCATTCCCGATTCGGTGCTGCTCAAGCCCGGCAAGCTTACCGATGACGAAATGAGCGTGATGCGGCGCCATCCGCGCATCGGCTACGAGCTGCTCAGCGGCAGCCAGAACCGTTTCATCCAGGTCGGCGCGTTGATTGCGCTGCGTCACCACGAACGTTATGACGGCACCGGTTATCCGGATGGCCTGGTCGGTGAGGCGATTCCGCTGGAAGCGCGCATCGTCGCAGTGGCGGATGTGTTCGACGCCTTGCTGTCGCCGCGCCCGTACAAGGAGGCCTGGACCATGGACGCCGCGCTGGCCTATCTGTATGCCCAACGTGGCCGCCTGTTCGACCCGCGCTGCGTGGATGCCTTGTTGCGCGGCCGCGCGCAGTTGGAGCAGATCTGTGGCGAGTTCTCCACCGCATCGGCGCGACCCGGGGTGTGAGGTGAGGGCGGCGCTTGCCCAGCTGCGTCGGCGACTCGCACGGCGCCCCGACAGCGAGCACGGTCAGGCGTTGGTGCGCATCGTGATGCTCTGGCTGATCCTGGCCTACACGCTGGTCTGCGCCCCGCATTGGCAACTGAGCGATGGCCATCTGCAGCGATTGCTGTGCCTGGTCGCGATCGGGCACGGTGGGGCATTGCTGCTGTTTGCGTGGATCGTTGCGAAGCCGCGGCCCTCGCACCTGCGCCGGACGCTCGGCATGCTGGCGGACTATGGCCTGCTCAGTCTGGCGATGACCTGGTTCGCCGCTCCGATGGCCTGCCTGTACGTGGTGGTGATGTGGGTCACGATCGGCAATGGCTTGCGCTTTGGCAGGCATGCACTGCACACGGCGGTGGCCATGGCCGTGCTCAGTTTTGGCGCGACGCTTGCCAATAGCCCATATTGGCAACAGCGGATCGAGCTCGGGATCGCCCTGTTGGCGGCGCTGGTGGTCATTCCTCTGTCGTTGTTGCGGCTGATGCAGGACAGTGCCGATGCCGCTGCGCGTATCGCCGCGTATGCCCATGGCGCCGATGCTGCAGGACCGCGCGGCCCACTTTCATCCCCATCGAAGCGACCGCAGGTCTGAGGCGTCTATGAAGTCTCCATTGCCATGGTTGAAGCGGCGTCTTTCGGGGCGGGCGGATTCGGAACACGCGCAGAACCTGATCCGCATCATCATCACCACGCTGTTCATTTCTTACCTGGGGTGGCGCTACCACCACACCCATGGCGATACGCTGATGGCCACCTGGTTGATCCTGGTCGGCGAGCTGGTGGTGTCGCTGGGGCTGATGGTGGCGATCCTGCTGCGGCCGCACGTGTCGCACACGCGTCGCCTGATCGGCATGGTGCTCGACTACACCTGCACCGGCGCAATCATGGCAATCCAGGGCGAACCGGCTTCGCCGCTGTATGCGGTCTGCATGTGGGTGACCATCGGCAATGGCTTGCGCTACGGCAGTCCCTATCTGCGTGCCGCCACGGCGATGGCCAGCCTGAGTTTTCTCAGCGCGATCCTGATTTCGCCTTACTGGAAGGCCAATCCCTATCTGAGCTGGGGATTGTTGCTGGGCTTGATCGCCGTGCCGCTGTACTTCGACTCGTTGTTGCGTGCGATGACGCGCGCGGTACGCGAGGCGCGGCATGCCAACCAGGCCAAGAGCCGTTTCCTGGCCAATATGAGTCACGAATTCCGCACCCCGTTGAATGGGTTGTCGGGTATGACCGAAGTGCTGGCCACCACGCGTCTGGATGCAGAGCAGAAGGAATGCCTGAATACCATCCAGGCCTCGGCGCGCAGCCTGCTGTCGCTGGTGGAAGAAGTGCTCGATATTTCTGCGATCGAGGCTGGCAAGATCCGCATCGATCGCCGCGATTTCTCGCTGCGCGAGATGATCGGCTCGGTCAACATGATCCTGCAGCCGCAGGCCAAGACACGCGGACTGGATTACGCTACCGAGGTGGCCACCGACGTACCGGACCTGCTCAAGGGCGACACCGGCCATCTGCGCCAGGTGTTGCTCAACCTGTTGGGTAATGCGGTCAAGTTCACCGAGCACGGGCATGTGCTGCTGCGGGTCGCGCGGGTTTCCGGCAATGGTGCCGACACGATGCGGCTGCGTTTCGATGTCGAAGACAGCGGCATCGGCGTGCCGATGGACATGCGTCCGCGCCTGTTCGAGGCGTTCGAGCAGGCGGACGTGGGTTTGTCGCGCCGCTATGAAGGTACCGGCCTGGGGACCACGATCGCCAAGGGCCTGGTCGAGGCCATGGGCGGCGCGATTGGCTTTGCGCCCAATCCATCCGGCGGCAGCGTGTTCTGGTTCGAGCTACCGCTGGAGATCGGCGTATTGGAGACGGCGGCGCCGGCTCGCTCGCCGGTCGGGGCGTTGCTGGAGACTCCCGACGAGCTGGAAGCCTCCAACGTCATCGCCTTTTCCAACCCGTTTCTGCGTCACCGCGCGCGCGTGCGCAGCATGCGCATGCTGGTGGCCGACGACCATGAAGCCAATCGCATGGTGTTGCAGCGATTGCTGGAGAAGGCAGGGCATAAGGTGGCGTGCGTCAACGGCGCCGAGCAGGTGCTGGACGCGATGGCCGAGGAGGATTTCGATGCGGTGATCGTGGATCTGCATATGCCGGGCATGAGCGGCCTGGACATGCTCAAGCAGTTGCGCGTGATGCAGGCCAGCGGCATGCGCTACACCCCGGTGGTGGTGCTCAGTGCCGACGTCACGCCAGAAGCGATCCGCGCCTGCGAACAAGCTGGCGCACGCGCGTTCCTGGCCAAGCCCGTGGTGGCTGCCAAGCTGCTCGATACGCTGGCCGAACTCGCCGTCAGCACCCGTGCGCTGGCGACGCCTGCGACGGTGGTGCAGGCATCGACCAGTTTCGAAGGCGTGCTCGATGCCAGCGTGCTGGACGAACTGGCGGCGTTGGGCATGGGCGAAGAATTCGAACGTCAGTTCGTCCGGCAGTGTCTGGATGATGCGCACAACTGCGTGGGCGCGATCGAGCGCGATGGCACGCGCTCGGATTGGGAGCAATTGCGCGAAAGCGCCCACGCATTGCGCGGCGTTGCCAGCAATCTGGGGCTGGCCCAACTGGCCGGCAGTGGCGGTGAGCTGATGCGCATGGCCGATTGGCAGCTGCAGGCCGAATGGCGACAGCGGCTGTCGGCGTTGCGCGACCAATTGCAGACCGGAAAGGATGCACTCGCCGCGCGCGTACAAAGCGCCAACGACGACGAGCGCTCCCCCCGGAGTAGTGAATAGCCCGCCGACGCATCAGCCGGCGTCAAGCCCTGAGCGGCGCGATTGCGCGCGAACCAGACGGTCCATGGTGCGCAATGACTTTTCGCCCAACTGCATCGCCGTATCGACCCAGATTTCGGTGATTCGCATCATTTCCTGCAGCGGCACCGCCGTGGTCATTTCGCGCACTTGCTGCATTGCCGCCCAGGCATGCGGCGTGCGCTTGCTTTCGCGGATCACTTGTTCGACCGCCGCCACGCCCTGACCGCGCGGCACGACGCGATCGACCAGGCCCATGCCGAGCAACTCCTCGGCGGAATACAGATTGCCTTCGAGCATGATTTTTTGCGCCAGTTGCGCACTGACACGCTGGCACATGAAAGAGTAGGCGCCCATCCCCGGGAACAGGTCGAACAGCACTTCGGGCAATCCCATCATCACCCCTTCCTCGGCGACGATGGTGTGGCAGCTCAACGCCGCTTCGAATCCGCCGCCGAGGGCATTGCCCTGCACCAGGGCGATGCTGTGCGCGCGTGCGCCCAGGCCGACATGGAACGCGTGCACACCGCGTACACAGCGTTGGGCGTAATCAAGCAGTCGAGCACGGTCGCCTTCGCGAATGAGTTGACAGAACAGCGCCAGATCGCCGCCCAGGTTGAACACATCGCTGTCCGATGCCAGCACCACGTGCGGAGCCAGCACGCCGGCGTTGTTCAGGCGTTGACCAAGGTTGGTCTGATAGCCGGTAATGTCGTCGACCAGGCGCGTCGAAAAGCAGGCACGCCCCGGGTTTGTGGCCAGGTCGGCATGCATATGGATCCAGTACACGTCACGCTGCGGTTCTTCGATGATGCGTAGGGTCGAGCCGATGTTGGTGCGAATGAAGGGTTGAACTGCAGACATGGTGGTTCTCCGTGATGACCGTCCGGCCGGCAGCCTTTCGGACGGAGATGAGGTTGAACGCGTGAGCGTGCGCCGACATCGGATTCTATGCGTGCAAAAGCGAACGCCCGCAAGGCCTTGCGGCAATGCGGGCGTCAAAGAAGGCTGAACGCCTTCGGGCTGCGGTATAAGCGGTATTACGTCTTCGGCGCGTCCCGTAATTCGCGGCGCAGGATCTTGCCCACGTTGGTCTTGGGCAACTCCTTGCGGAATTCGATCACCCGCGGCTGCTTGTAGCCGGTGAGGTTGGCGCGGCAATGCGCCTTCACATCGTCGGCCGTCAGGGCCGGGTCCTTCTTCACGATGACCGCCTTGACGATCTCGCCGGACTTGTCATCCGGCACGCCCACGGCGGCCACTTCCAGCACGCCGGGCATTTCGGCGATCACGTCCTCGATCTCGTTGGGGTACACGTTGAAGCCGGACACCAGGATCATGTCCTTCTTGCGATCGACGATGTAGACGAAGCCCTGTGCGTCCATGCGCGCGATGTCGCCGGTATGCAGCCAGCCTTGGGCATCCATGACCTTGGCGGTTTCATCGGGTTTCTTCCAGTAGCCCTTCATGACCTGCGGGCCCCTGATGCACAGCTCGCCGATCTCGCCCAGGAGCAGTTCCGCGCCGGCGTCGTCCTTGATGCAGGCATCGGTGGACGGAATCGGCAGGCCGATCGAACCGTTGTAGTCCTTCAGGTCCATCGGGTTGATGCACGCGGCCGGCGAGGTTTCGGTCAGGCCGTAGGCTTCGACCAGGGTCAGGCCGGTGACTTTCTTCCAGCGCTCGGCGACCGAACGCTGGACGGCCATGCCGCCGCCAAGGGTCATCTTGAGCGAGGAAAAATCCACCTGATCGAATCCGGGCGTATTGAGCAGCCCGTTGAACAGCGTGTTGACGCCGGTGAACGCGGTGAAGCGGGTCTTTTTCAGCTCCTTGACGAAGCCTGGCATGTCGCGCGGGTTGCTGATCAGGTGGTTGCAGCCGCCGATCTTCATGAAGACCAGGCCGTTCGCGGTCAATGCGAAGATGTGGTACAGCGGCAGCGCGGTGATCACCACTTCGTGGCCTTCTTCCAGCTTGCCGGTACCCGCCAGCCACTGGTGCGCCTGCTGCATGTTGGCTACCAGATTGCGGTGGGTCAGCATTGCGCCCTTGGCCACGCCGGTGGTGCCGCCGGTGTACTGCAGGAAAGCGATGTCGTCGGGTTCGATCTGCAGCGTCGGCACGCGGTGCTTGCGGCCCAGCGCCAGCGCCTCGCGGAAGCGAATCGCGCCATTGATGCGGTAATCGGGCACCAGCTTCTTGACGTACTTGACCACGAAGTTGAGCAGTGCCGCCTTCGGGAAGCCCAGCATGTCGCCCAGGCCGGTGGTGATGACTTGCCTGACCGGCGTGTCGGCGATGACCTGCTGCACGGTGGTGCCGAAGTTGTCGATGACCACCAGCACGCTGGCGCCGGAGTCGATCAACTGATGCTTGAGTTCGCGCGGGGTGTACAGCGGATTGACGTTGACCACGGTCAGACCGGCACGCAGCACGCCGAAGGTCGCGATGGGGTATTGCAGGCAGTTGGGCATCATCAAGGCGACGCGGTCGCCTTTCTTCAACTGCAGCTCGCCAAGCAGGTAGGCGGCGAATTGCTCGACCAGCTGATCCGCCTCGCGGTAGGTGATGGTCTTGCCGAAGCTATGGTACGCAGGCCGGTCGGCGAAGCGTTTCACGGAGGTGGCAAACACCTCGGCCACCGTGCGGAACTGCTCAAGATCGATTTCGGCGGCAACGCCGGCCGGATAACTTTGCAACCAAGGACGTGCCTGATTCATCTGCCCCCCTCCAGGGTGTTCTCGACGCGCCGCAGTGTGTTCCACGGCGTGACAACAGCTGGCAGCATACCGTCATGGATGGAAAAGGCGAAGCGTGATGCAGAGCAGCATTCAAGTGTCGTGGCGCCTGGCGTGGATGGGGTTTTGCATGCTGGTCTTGCTCGGGTGCACGCGTGCTGCGCCGGAACAACGTCTGCGCGCCACGCTGGAGCAGATGCATCAGGCGATCGAGGCGCGCGAGAGCGGTGATGCGATGGCGCCGGTGGCCGAGGATTTTGTTGGCGAACATGGGCTGGACGCCGCCGGGTTACGGCGCTTGATGCAAGTGCAGATGCTGGGCAATCAACAGCTCGGCGTGACCATGGGGCCGGTCGATGTGGCACTGCGCGGTGATACCGCCACGGTGCGCTTCACCGCGCTGTTGACCGGCGGCAACGGGCGCTGGGTGCCCGATCAGGCGCAGACCTATCAGGTCACCACCGGTTGGCGATTGCAGGGCAGCGACTGGCAGCTGTACCACGCGCAATGGGTGCCGGCAGCGCGTTGACCGCGCCGATGCAGTGGAACGCGGCTGCCGCTTGGTGCGGTAGGACGCATGGCGCCAGGGCATGGAGGGGGCGTGAGGCATCTGGCCTAAGCGCATATCGCCCGGTGACGCCGGCCCGTGGCGCCAAGGTGGAAGGTGGTCCTCCAGCTGGCCGCCGTTGGCTGGGCAATACAGCCTGTTGCCGCCTTCTTCTGCGCCAAATATCTCGCTGGTGAGATCGATGTCCGTGTGCCGGCGATGGCATCGGTCACCACCAACGGCGGAGGAGGGAATTCAGTTCGACGTCGGGATGCACGCGTCCTTTGTTCACCGCCGCGTGATCGCCGTTTTTTTTTTGAGAGGCCGGAAACGCCACTCCCGCCGAGCGGCGGGAGTGCGTTGCATCGTTGCAGCGCAATGCGCGCTGTGGTCAGGCTGCCTTGCGTGCCGCCAGCTGCCGCAGCACATACTGCAGCAAGCCGCCGTGCTTGAAGTACTCCACTTCCTTGGGTGTCAGCAGCAGCACCTTGACCTGGAACTGCTTGACGCTGCCGTCGGACTTTTTCGCATTGACGGTGGCACGACGGCTGGCGCCGTCCTGCAGGCCGGTGATGTCCAGCACTTCTGAGCCATCCAGGCCAAGCGTCTGTGCGTTTTCGTTTTCCAGAAACTGCAAGGGCAGCACGCCCATGCCCACCAGATTGGAGCGATGGATACGCTCGAAGCTTTCGGCGATCACGGCCTTGACTCCGAGCAGGTTGGTGCCCTTGGCCGCCCAGTCGCGCGAGGAGCCGGTGCCGTATTCCTTGCCGGCCAGCACCACCAGCGGCACGCCGTCGGCCTTGTACTTCATTGCGGCATCGTAGATGGCCAACTTTTCCGGCTGGCCGCCGCCGGCTGGGTAATACAGCGTGTTGCCGCCTTCTTCGCCGCCGAACATCAGGTTCTTGATGCGGATGTTGGCGAAGGTGCCGCGTACCATCACATCGTCGTTGCCGCGGCGGCTGCCGTAGCTGTTGAAGTCGGCCGGCTGCACGCCGCGTTCCTGCAGGAAGCGGCCTGCCGGCGAATCCTTCTTGATGTTGCCGGCCGGCGAAATGTGGTCGGTGGTGATCGAATCGCCGAACAGGCCCATGATGCGTGCGCCGTGCACGTCGTCCACGTTGCCCACCTGCATGGTCATGCCGTCGAAGTAGGGTGGGTTCTTGATGTAGGTCGAGGCTTCGTCCCACGCGTAAAGCGCGCCATCGGGCGAGGCGATGGTGTTCCAGCGCGTGTCGCCCTTGAACACGTCGGCATAGTTCTGCTTGAACATCTCCGGGCCGACGGTGGCGGCGATGGTGTCGCCGATTTCCTTGTTGCTCGGCCAGATGTCGCGCAGATACACCGGCTGCCCATCGCTGCCGGTGCCCAGCGGCTCGGTGGTGAGGTCGATGTCGGTGGTGCCGGCGATGGCATAGGCCACCACCAGCGGCGGCGAGGCCAGATAATTCATCTTGACCTCGGGGTGTACGCGGCCTTCGAAGTTGCGGTTGCCCGACAGCACCGAGGTCACCACCAGATCGTCCTTGGCAATGGCCGCAGACACGTCTTCCGGCAGCGGGCCGGAGTTGCCGATGCAGGTGGTGCAGCCGTAGCCCACCACGTAGAAGCCAAGCTTTTCCAGGTCGGTGAGCACGCCGGCCTTTTCAAGATAGTCGGTGACCACGCGCGAACCTGGCCCGAGCGAGGTCTTGACCCACGGCTGCGCCTTCAGGCCCTTGGCCGCCGCGTTACGCGCGAGCAGGCCGGCGCCCAGCATCACCGCGGGGTTGGAGGTGTTGGTGCAGGAGGTGATCGCGGCGATGACCACCGAGCCATCGCGCAGCTGCCAACCCGCACCGCTGGCGCCGGCGCTTTCTGCCTGCGACGCCTTCGCACCGACGGCGGTGCCGCCGCCACCTTCGTTCTTGAGGCGGTCTTCCTGCTTGAGATCGGCCAGCTTCTTGCTGCGCGCGTCGGCGAACGGCTTGAGGCTTTCGCGGTAGTTGGACTGCATGTCTTCCAGCAGCACGCGGTCCTGCGGGCGCTTGGGGCCGGCCAGCGACGGCTTGACCTGGCCCATGTCCAGTTCCAGCGTGGCGCTGTACCGGGCGGGCGGGGTAGTGGCGTCGTGCCACAGGCCCTGCGCCTTGGCATAGGCCTCGACCAATGCAATCTGCTCCTCGCTACGGCCGGACAGGCGCAGGTAGGTCAGGGACTCCTCATCGACCGGGAAGATGCCGCAGGTGGCGCCGTATTCGGGCGCCATGTTGCCGATGGTGGCGCGGTCGGCCAGCGGCAGGTGCTGCAGGCCGTCACCATAGAACTCGACGAACTTGCCCACCACCCCGAGCTTGCGCAGCATCTGGGTGACCGTCAGCACCAGGTCGGTGGCAGTGGCGCCCTCGGGCAACTTGCCGGTGAGCTTGAAGCCCACGACCTGCGGGATCAGCATCGACGACGGCTGCCCCAGCATGGCCGCTTCCGCCTCGATGCCGCCCACGCCCCAGCCCAGCACGCCGATGCCGTTGATCATGGTGGTGTGGCTGTCGGTACCGAACACGGTGTCGGGGTAGGCGACCAGCGTGCCGTCCTTCTCGGCGCTCATCACCACGCGCGCCAGGTTTTCCAGGTTCACCTGGTGCACGATGCCGGTGTTGGGCGGCACCACCTTGAAGTTCTCGAACGCCTTCTGGCCCCAGCGCAGGAAGCCGTAGCGTTCCTGGTTGCGCTGGAATTCGATCTTGCCGTTGAGGTCGAGCGCGTCCGGCTTGCCGAATACATCGACCTGCACGGAGTGGTCGATGACCAGTTCGGAAGGAATCTGCGGGTTGATCTGGTCGGCATTGCCGCCGAGCTTGACCACCGCATCGCGCATGGCGGCCAGGTCCACCACGCAGGGCACGCCGGTGAAGTCCTGGAGTACCACGCGCGCCGGCATGAAGGCGATTTCGATATCGGGCTCGGCGGTGGGGTCCCACTTGGCAACCGCTTCGATGTGGTCCTTGCCGACGGTCACGCCGCCGTCTTCATGACGTAGCAGGTTCTCCAGCAGGATCTTCATCGAATAGGGCAGGTGGCCGATATCGAAGCGTTCGCCCAGCTTCGGCAGGCTGTAGTACGCGTAGCGCTTGCCGTGGACCTCAAGTGAGGTGCGAGTGGAAAAGGAATCGCTCATGCATCACTCCTATGGCATCGAAGGCTTTAGGTAGGTGCCCATTCTGAGCGATTCAGTGTGTACGTACGGTGTGTCCAGACCGATCTGCCAACTTGAGTAGGGCGGTGCAAGTACGTATCATGTGTGCATACTTTCTGGAGCATGCTCATGGAAGCCACCGTTGCCGAACGCGGACAGATCACGCTGCCGAAGGCCGTGCGCGATGCCCTGGGCCTGACCAAGGGCACCACGTTGAAGATCGAGCTCGACGGCGGGCGCATCATCCTGCGCAAGGACGTCAGCGAGGCGCTGCGCAAGGTGCGCGGCAAGTTCAAGCTGGTCGACGGCCTGACCAGCACCGATGCGGCCATGCGCGTGATCCGTGGCCGCGCCCCCGGGGACCCGTTCGACCCATGATCGCCCTGGATTCCTCGGTCCTGCTGGACATCCTGATCGGCGACCCGGTCTATGGCGAAGTGTCGGAGGTCTGCATCGGCGACGCGCTGGCGCGCGACGAAGTGGTGGTCTGCGACGCGGTGGTGGCCGAGGTGCTGGCCATGCTCGACACCCAGGTCGACCTGATGGAAACCCTGGCCTCGATCGGCGTGCGCTACGAGGCCACCCAGGAAGCGGCGGCAGTGCGCGCCGGCCATATGAACAAGCGCTTTCGCGCGCGCGGCGGCAAGCGTGAGCGGGTGGTGGCCGACTTCCTGATCGGCGCCCACGCCATGCTCCAGTGCGACGGGTTGATCACCCGCGACGAGGGCTTCTTCCGCGATTACTTCAAGGGTTTGAAGATCATCGTTCCCAAACCCGCACCCTGATCCACGTTCGCGCTTTACCACCTTCACCGCTGCTTTTTTGGAGAACCCGCATGTTGGAAGCCTATCGCCACCACGTTGCAGAGCGCGCCGCGCTCGGTATCCCGCCGCTGCCGCTGACCGCGCAGCAGACCGCCGAGGTCATCGAGCTGTTGAAGGCTCCGCCGGCTGGCGAGGAAGAATTCCTGGTCGAGCTGCTCAGCCAGCGCGTGCCGGCCGGCGTCGACGACGCTGCCAAGGTCAAGGCCTCGTACCTGGCCGCGGTTGCCTTCGGCACCGAGACCACCGCGCTGATCAGCCCCACCCGCGCCACCGAGCTGCTCGGCACCATGCTGGGCGGCTACAACATCCAGCCGCTGATCGACCTGCTGGACAACGCCGAGCTGGGCGCCACTGCCGCCGAAGCGCTCAAGCACACCTTGCTGGTGTTCGATGCGTTCCACGACGTGCAGGAAAAGGCGCAAGCCGGTAACGCGCACGCCAAGGCCGTGCTGCAGAGCTGGGCCGATGCCGAGTGGTTCACCAGCAAGCCGGAAGTGCCGCAGAGCCTGACCGTGACCGTGTTCAAGGTGCCGGGCGAAACCAATACCGACGACCTGTCGCCGGCGCCGGATGCGACCACCCGTCCGGACATCCCGCTGCATGCGCTGGCCATGTTGAAGAACAAGCGCGACGGCGCGGCGTTCGAGCCGGAAGAAGACGGCAAGCGCGGCCCGATCCAGGCCATTGCCGACCTCAAGGCCAAGGGCCATCTGGTGGCCTACGTGGGCGACGTGGTCGGTACCGGTTCCTCGCGCAAGTCGGCGACCAACTCGGTGCTGTGGTGGACCGGCGAGGACATTCCGTACATCCCCAACAAGCGCTTCGGCGGCGTGTGCCTGGGCAGCAAGATCGCCCCGATCTTCTACAACACCATGGAAGACGCCGGCGCCTTGCCGATCGAGCTGGACGTCTCGCAGATGGAGCACGGCGATGTGGTCGAGCTGCGTCCGTACGACGGCAAGGCGCTGAAGGACGGGCAGGTGATCGCCGAGTTCGCAATGAAGTCGGACGTGCTGTTCGACGAAGTGCGCGCCGGCGGCCGCATTCCGCTGATCGTCGGCCGTGGCCTCACCGCCAAGGCGCGCGAATTCCTGGGCCTGCCGGCGTCGGACCTGTTCCGCCTGCCGATGGACCCGCCGGACACCGGCAAGGGCTTCTCGCTGGCGCAGAAGATGGTCGGCCGCGCCTGCGGGCTGCCGGAAGGCCAGGGCATGCGCCCGGGCACCTATTGCGAGCCGAAGATGACCTCGGTGGGTTCGCAGGACACCACCGGCCCGATGACCCGCGACGAGCTGAAGGACCTGGCCTGCCTGGGCTTCTCGGCCGACCTGGTGATGCAGTCGTTCTGCCACACCGCCGCCTATCCGAAGCCGGTGGACGTCAAGACCCACCACACCTTGCCCGAGTTCATCTCCACCCGCGGCGGCGTCTCGCTGCGTCCGGGCGACGGCGTGATCCACAGCTGGCTCAATCGCATGCTGCTGCCCGACACCGTGGGCACCGGCGGCGACTCGCACACCCGCTTCCCGATCGGCATTTCGTTCCCGGCCGGCTCCGGCCTGGTGGCCTTCGCCGCCGCCACCGGGGTGATGCCGCTGGACATGCCCGAGAGCGTGCTGGTGCGCTTCAAGGGGCAGATGCAGCCGGGCGTGACCTTGCGTGACCTGGTCAACGCGATCCCGCTGTACGCGATCAAGCAGGGCCTGCTGACCGTGGCCAAGCAGGGCAAGAAGAACATCTTCTCCGGCCGCATCCTGGAAATCGAAGGCTTGCCGAACCTGAAGGTGGAGCAGGCGTTCGAACTCTCCGACGCCTCGGCCGAGCGTTCGGCGGCCGGTTGCACCGTGCACCTGGATAAGGCGCCGATCATCGAGTACCTGACCAGCAACATCACCCTGCTGCGCTGGATGATTGCCGAGGGCTATGCCGATGCGCGCACCCTGGGCCGCCGCATCAAGAAGATGGAAGACTGGCTGGCTGACCCGCAGCTGCTGCAGCCCGATGCCGACGCCGAATACGCGGCGGTCATCGAGATCGACCTGGCCGATATCCATGAGCCGATCGTGGCCTGCCCGAACGACCCGGACGACGTGAAGACGCTGTCGGAAGTGGCCGGCGCGGCCATCGACGAAGTATTCATCGGCTCGTGCATGACCAACATCGGTCACTTCCGTGCCGCGGCCAAGCTGCTGGAAGGCAAGCGCGACATCCCGACCCGCCTGTGGGTGGCACCGCCGACCAAGATGGACGCCTCCGAGCTGACCAAGGAAGGCCATTACGGCACCTTCGGCGCGGCCGGTGCGCGCATGGAAATGCCGGGCTGCTCGCTGTGCATGGGTAACCAGGCGCAGGCACGCGAGGGCGCCACGGTGTTCTCGACCTCCACGCGTAATTTCCCGAACCGGTTGGGCCGCAATACCAACGTGTACCTGGGCTCGGCGGAACTGGCGGCAATCTGCTCGCGCCTGGGCCGCATTCCGACCAAGGACGAGTACATGGCGGATGTCGGCGTGATCAAGACCAGTGGCGATCAGATCTACCGCTACATGAACTTCGATCAGATCCAGGAATATCAGAACGTGGCAGAGACCGTCGCCGCCTGATTCTTCCGGCAGGTTTGCTGTCCCGAAATGCCCGGCACTGCCGGGCATTTCGCTTTTCGGGCAATGGTTTCGTGTAGTCGTCACGATGCCCGGCGTTAAAGCAAATACCAGCTGACTGGATTGTGGCATTGCAACAAAAATCTGAAGTGCGCAGGTCTAGAGTCCCGCCGCTCTACCACTGCCCGTTGATGCCCATGCCCACTTGCACAATCTCCGGTCAAACCCTGCATTACACGCAACATGGCCGCGGTTTCCCGGTCTTGCTCGGCCACAGCTATCTCTGGGACGCTGCGATGTGGGAGCCGCAGATCCAGGCGCTGTCGCAGCATTACCAGGTCATCGTTCCCGAGCTATGGGGACACGGGCAGTCAGGTCCGTTGCCGCACGGCACGCAGCAGATCGGCGATCTTGCCGGGCACATGCTGGCCCTGCTGGACGCACTGAAGTTGCCGCAGTGCGCGGTGGTCGGCCTGTCGGTGGGCGGCATGTGGGCCGCCGAGCTTGCCCTGATGGCGCCGGAGCGCGTGCGCAGCCTGGTGTTGATGGACACCTTCCTGGGCGCCGAGCCAGCCGCCACGCGTGCGCGCTATTTCGGCCTGCTTGATGCCATCGAGACGGCCGGGCAGGTGACGCCTGCGCTGATCGAGGCGATCGTGCCGATCTTCTTCCGCCCCGGTATCGATCTGAGCTCGGCATTGCCGGCCGCCTTCGCGCAGCGTCTGGCGGCGATGTCGGCCGAGCAGTTGCGCGCATCCATCGTGCCGCTGGGCCGGCTGATCTTCGGCCGAGCCGACCGCCTGGATGCCCTGTCCGCGCTGGATCCGGCCAATACCTTCCTGCTCGGTGGCGCCGAGGACATTCCGCGCCCGCCCGAAGAGGTGTGGATGATGGCCGAGGCAATCTGTTGCGATTACGAGCTGATCCCGGACGCAGGCCATATCGCCTCGCTGGAAAACCCGGCCTTCGTCAACGCGCAGTTGCTGGGATGGCTGAAGCGGACGGTGGGTGAGACCGAGGTGGAGCTGATGCGAGTGGGATGAGGGTAATGACCTCGCCCGACGTGGGATAAGGCGACTGGTTCCTTCTCGCCGCCTCACTTTCTTACGGACAGGAGGCGGGCCTGAAGCGCGCTCTCGTTGGAGATGGCTGAAGCGCCGCCGTTGTCAGGATGATGTTTCCCTTCTCCGGTCGGGACACTATCCTTCTTTATGGAGGAGAAGGTGCCCGCGGGGCGGATGCGGGTACGGGTACGGCGTCGGCACGATGCGTGGTTGGCCGTACCCTCACCCCAACCCCCTCCCGCGGGGAGAGGGGCTTAAAGCCCTCTTTCGTAGGGGAGGGCTTGCAGCGCGCTCTTCAGCAGGAGAAGGCTCATCACTTGCCACGCCATGGCCCGCCTTTCCTGGCTGGAAGGAAGTTCGAAGCGGTGATCGTTCGGCGGTTGCGTTATGACGGTTGCGCGCCCAGCCAGGCTTCCAGTGCCTGGGCCGGTAGCGGCCGCGAGAACAGATAGCCCTGAAGCACCTCGCAACCCAGGTCGGCGAGGAACAGGCGCTGCGCTTCGTTTTCCACACCTTCGGCGACCACGTGCTTGCGCAGGTGCTCGCCGATGCGCAGCACCGAGGTGGTGAGCGCGCGCGCGTCTTCGCTGTGTTCGATATCGCGGACGAAGCTCATGTCCAGTTTGAGTTCGTCGATCGGCAGGCGATGCAAGTGGCTCAGGCTGGAATAGCCAGTGCCGAAATCGTCCAGCGACAGCGAGATGCCGGCTTCGCGAATGGCGTGCAGGTTTTCCAGCACGCCCGGTTGCCCGGACAGCATCACGCTTTCGGTCAGTTCCAGGGTCAGATCGGACGGCTGCACGCCCAGTTCGGCGATCAGCTGCAGCAGGTCGGGAAGCATGCGCGGGCTTTCGAAGCCGCTTGCCGACAGATTTACCGACACGCGCGCCACCGGCACGCCACGCTGGCGCCAGTCCGCGACCTGTTCGCAGGCACGTCGCAGTACCCAGGCGTTGAGCTGCGGCATCATGCCTTGCTCTTCAGCCACCGGCAGAAACCGCGCCGGCGATACCGCGCCCAGTTGCGGATGATTCCAGCGCAGCAGCGCTTCCACGCCATACAGGGCATGCGGCGCGGCACTGTGCATCTGCGGCTGGTAGTGCAGCTGCAATTGATCGCGGCCAATGGCCTGGCGCAGCTCGGCCTCCAAGGCCACGCGTTCCTGCGCCATGCGGTTCATGTCGGAACTGAAAAAGCGGAAGCGCCCACCGCCTTCCTTCTTGGCGCGATTCATCGCCAAGTCGGCATGGCGCAGCAGGATGTTGATGTCGTGGCCATCCTCGGGAAACATCGCCACGCCGATACTGGCCGAGGGATGCACGGTCATATGGCCAACCGGCAGCGGACTGGCGATGCTGACCAACAAACGCTCGGCGGCGGCGCTGGCCTGCTCTGCGCTGCATTGCGGCAGCGCGAGCGCGAACTCGTCGCCGGATAGCCGCGCCAGCATCGCTGTGGCGGTGATCTGGTCGTTGACGCGCAAGGCGATATCGCGCAGCAGGCCATCGCCTGCGGCGTGCCCCTGGCTATCGTTGATGAGCTTGAAGCGATCGATGTTGATGAACATCAACGCGGCCGGTTCGCCGGCGTATTCGGCCTGAGTCAGTGCCTGCTCGGCACGCGCGCTGAACATGATGCGGTTGGGAAGGCCCGTGAGCGTGTCGTAGAACGCCAGTTGATGCACGCGCTGGCGGATCTGCTCGCGTTCTAGCGCCAATGTGCACAGCTGCTGGCACAAATCGGTGAGCCGCATATGCCAGGCATCGGCACGTTGCGGCTTGCGGTAATACAGCGCGAAGGTGCCGAGCACGCGCGCGCTGTTGGAGCGGATCGGCGTGCTCCAGCAGGCGCGCAGGCCCCAAGGCAAGAGCGTGTCGCGATATGCCTCGAACAATGGGTCGGTGGCGATGTCTTCCACCATCACCGCGCGACCGCGCCAGGCCGCGGTGCCGCAGGCGCCTGTGCCCGGGCCGATCTTCAAGCCGTTGACTGCGTCGGCGTATTCGGGCGGCAGGCTGGGCGCAGCCAGCGAATGCAGGCGACCTTGATTGTCCGCACTCATCACCGTGGCCAGCACATCCGGTGCGATGCGTTCGACCTCGGTGCAAATCAGCGTCATCACCTCGATCAACGGGCGTTCCTGCACCAGGGCCTCCAGCACGCGGTGCTGCAGCACCTCGTGCATCTTGGTGTCGGTGATGTCGGTCAGTACCGCCACGTAATGCGAGGGAGCGTGGTTGGCGTCGTAGATCGGGTTGAAGTTCAGCGAGATCCACAGCGGCGTGCCGTCCTTGCGATAGACCAGCAGGTCGGCACGGGTGTGCTGCAAGGCATCGGCGCGATCGCGAACGCGAGCGACCTCGCTTTGGTCGCTTTGCGCACGGGTCAGGACATCGGAGGGACGCAGACCGACCAGCTCGGCTTCGGTGTAGCCGAACATGCGCTGGAAGCCGTCGTTGGCGTACAGCAGGCGCGATTGCAGGTCGCAGATCAGAATGGCGCTGCTGCTGCCATCCAGGGCCTCGGCGAGCAGACGCGCGCGGCGTTGGTCGGGTTGTTCGCCAGCCTTGGCCATGCCGGCGGTGACCGGGCCGGGCCTGATCTGGCCCGTGCCTGGGGCGTTGGCATGGATCGGCTCAGCCGTCAGCGGGGTGCGGTCCATCGCTGCATCCACGCCAGCGCCCACCACGCTTCCCGGTGCCGGAGGAAGCGTTGGGTTGGTCGGGTGCGAGGGATGCGCGGCCATGCCGGATCAGCGCGCCTGCGCCGACAATGCGAGCAAGCGCTCGGCCACGCGGTCCAGCGGCACCACTTCCTGCGCGGCGCCAAGTTTGTACGCGGCACCGGGCATGCCCCAGACCACGCTGCTGGCTTCGTCCTGCACCAGCGTCGGCGCGCCGGCCTGCAGCATTTCCAGCAGGCCGCGTGCGCCGTCGTCGCCCATGCCGGTGAGGATGGCGCCCACCGCATTCGGGCCGGCATTGGCGGCAACGGAACGAAACAGCACGTCCACTGCCGGCTTGTGGCGATTGACCGGCGGGCCATCGTCGATGCGGCAGCGCCAGCGCGCACCGTCGCGAATGATGCGCAGATGCTGGCCGCCCGGCGGCAGATACGCATGGCCGGGCAGGATGGCCTCGCCATCGGTGGCTTCGCGTACCGACATGGCCGAATGGCGGTTGAGGCGCTCGGCGAATGCGGTGCTGAAGCTGGCAGGCAGATGCTGGGTCATCACCACCGCGGGCGCATCGGCGGGCATGTGTTCGAGCACCACGCGCAGCGCTTCGGTACCACCGGCGGAGGCGCCGATGGCGATCAAGCGGTCGGTCGTGCGAAAGCGCAGCGCGCTGCCGGCCACCGGTGCCGATTGCATATCCAGCGTGACTTTGGGCGCGCTCGGACGATTGAGTGCGCTGACCTTGGCTTTGGCGGCCATCTTGACCTTGCTGACGATTTCTTCGGCGTAGCCTTCCAGCCCGCGTGCGACGTCGATCTTGGGCTTGGACACGAAGTCCACGGCGCCCAGCGACAGGGCCTGCAAGGTGGTGTCGGCACCGCGCTCGGTCAGCGATGAAATCATCACCACCGGGGTAGGGCGCAGGCGCATCAGGTTTTCCAGAAATACCAGGCCGTCCATGCGCGGCATTTCCACATCCAGCGTGATGACGTCCGGATTGAGGCGCTTGATCTTTTCGCGCGCCAGCAACGGGTCGGCGGCCGAGCCGACCACTTCGATGCCGGCGTCGCGCGATAAAATCTCGGTGAGCATCTGACGCACGACCGCCGAATCGTCGACGATCAATACACGCACAGGGGTTTCCAGCGTCATTCGAACAACTCCACTCCACCGGTAACCGGTGCTTTGGACAGACGGGCGCGCACGGCCGATTCGGTGGCGGCGACTTCGGCTTCGTGTGCGTGCGGCAAGCGCTGCACGACGACGCGGCCAGTGGTCGCGAAGAACCACACCTTGCGCGGATGGATGCCACACAGATCTTCAGCGATGATGGGAATATGTTCGGCCTGCAGGTACTGGCGCACGAACTCGGCGTTGCGGGTGCCGACCGGGTTGCTGGTGAAGCCCTTCAGCACGTTGGCGCCACCGAAGACCTTGGCTTCGATGCGTTTGCGGTGCGCGCCGCGCTTGAGCATGTCGTTGATCAGCAACTCCATGGCATAGCTGCCGTAGCGCGTGGGCGCTCCGTCGCCGACCTGGCCTTCGGGCAACAGAAAGTGGTTCATGCCGCCGATCTTGAGCACCGGGTCGCGCAGGCAGGCTGCAACGCACGATCCCAAGGTGGTCGTCAACGCGGTGTCGTCGTCCACCACCAGGTATTGGGTGGGCAGCAGTTTGGCGGCAATGGTCTGGAACCGCGAATCGCGGTAGCGCATGACGTCGTCGACTTGCACGGCAGTACTCATGCTCAGGCTCCTGCGCGCGGAGCGCGCCGATACAGCGTGCGCCCGCACGGCTGGATCAGATCGGCCGCGTGCAGGTAGTTCTCCGAGTGCCCGGTGTAGAGCAGACCGTCCTCGCCCATGTGGCTGACCAGGCGCGACAGGATGCCGCGCTGGGTGGGCTTGTCGAAGTAGATCATCACGTTGCGGCAGAACAGTGCCGCATACGGACCGCCGACGTCGTAACGCGGTGCCAGCAGATTCAACTGGCGGTATTCGATGAGCTGGCGCAGCGCCGGAATGACCCGGCATTTGCCTTCATTGGGGCCACTGCCGCGCTGGAAGTACTTGCGCTTGATCGCTGCATCCAGCGAGGCGACACGGTCGATGGCATAGACACCGCGCGAGGCGGTTTCCAGTACCTGCGTGTCGACGTCGGTGGCGACGATGCTCACCGGCGGGGTCAGCGTGCCGAAGGCTTCGCAGGCGGTGATGGCGATGGAGTAGGGCTCCTCGCCGGTGGAGGCGGCGCACGACCAGATCTTCAACGGCGCCTGCGAGGCGCGCTTTTGCAGTTCTTCGCGCAGCTTGTCGAAATGGTGCGGCTCGCGGAAGAACGAGGTCAGGTTGGTGGTCAGCGCATTGGTGAATGCCTGCCACTCTTCTTCATCGTTGCCGGCTTCGAGCTGGTCGAGGTAGTCGCGGAACGAGCGCAGGCCGAGCACGCGCAGACGACGCGACAAGCGGCCATACACCATGTCGCGCTTGGCCGGCGCCAGTGCGATGCCGACACGCTGGTAGATCAGGTCGCAGACACGCTTGAAGTCGCGGTCGCCGAAATCAAATTCGCGTGTGTCTGAAGCGGAAGTCGTTGTCGTCATATCCATACGCGTCGTGAGCTATAACTGGATATCGGCCACGGAGCCGCGCAACTGAAGCGCCAATGCGTGGATTGGGCGCGGTTGGGCTCGCTAGCTCGTCCGATGGGGACGGCGGCTGGCGATGGGCGCACAGAGGCAAAGATGCCCCATCGGCGTGCTGCCGCAGCGGACGCGGGGATCAACGCAGGTGCCTGTCCCAAATGCACAACGCCCCGGCAGTGCCGGGGCGTTTTGGTGACAGCGGTGAATCAGAACTCTTGCCAGTTACCGTCGGCCAGTGCGGCCTGGGATTTGGCTGGCCGCGACGCGCTTGCTGCTGCGCGTGCCACCGGCTTGGCGGCGCTCTTCACTGCAACCGGGCGCGAGGCGATCGGCCGGACGCGTGCGCTCTGTGGCGCCTGCGTAGCCGAGTCGTCCAGCTTGAACACCGACACCGCTTCGGCCAGATGACCTGCCTGCTCTTCCATCGAGCGGGCGGCGGCAGTGGCTTCTTCCACCAGCGCAGCGTTTTGCTGGGTGGTTTCGTCCATCTGGGTGATGGTCTGGTTGACCTGCTCGATGCCGGACGACTGCTCCTGCGAAGCGGCAGAGATCTCGCCCATGATGTCGGTCACGCGCTGCACGCTGGCCACGATGTCGGCCATGGTGGCGCCAGCCTTGCGCACCAGTGCCGAGCCTTCGGCCACCTTGTGCACGGAGTCGTCGATCAGGCCCTTGATCTCCTTGGCCGCACCGGCCGAACGCTGTGCCAGCGTGCGCACCTCGGAGGCGACCACGGCAAAACCGCGACCCTGTTCGCCGGCACGCGCCGCTTCCACCGCTGCATTCAACGCCAGGATATTGGTCTGGAACGCGATGCCGTCGATGACGCTGATGATGTCGGCGATCTTCTTGGACGAGGCTTCGATGCCGGACATGGTGGTGACCACTTGCGACACCACTTCACCGCCTTGCGAAGCCACGCCGGTGGCGCCGATGGCAAGCTGGTTGGCCTGACGGGCGCTTTCGGCGTTCTGCTTGACGGTGGAGGTGAGCTCCTCCATGGACGCGGCGGTTTCTTCCAGATTGGCGGCCTGCTGCTCGGTGCGGTGCGACAGGTCGCTGTTGCCCGAAGCGATTTCGCCAGCGGCCGAATTGATCGCAGTGGACGACATCTTGATGCGCCCGACGATGTCGGCCAGCTGCTCGGCGGTGGCATTGGCATCGTCACGCATCTGCGCGAACACGCCGCTGAACTCACCATGCATGCGCACGGTCAGGTCGCCACGCGATAGCGCGGACAGCAGGGTCGAAATCTGTTCCAGGCTGCCGGCATTGGCATCCAGCAAGCCGTTGAGCTGCTGCGCCAGCTGCAGGAAGAAGCCCTGCTTGCCGTCGGTTTCCACACGCCCGCTCATGTCGCCACTGGCGGCAGCGCGCACGATGCGGGCCACTTCTTCTTCCACCTGCACTTCGATGGTGCGGTCGCGCCATTCGCAGACTTCGCCGCTGGTCTCGCCCTGTTCGTTCTTGATGGAGGTGACGGTCTGCGCCAGCACCACTTCGCCGAAACGCTCTTCGAAGCTGGTGACGCCATCGCGTTCCAGTGCGGCAATGGCCTTGCGCACGGTCGCATCCGACAAACCCAGGTAGCTGATGTGCTGGCCGATGACCTTGCTTGCGTCGAATTCGGGCGATGCCAGGCGGATGCTGCTTTCGTACTGCGCCACGATCTTCTTGAAGGCGTCGTTGGCGTAAATCATCACGCGCTCTGGATCGGTGATGAAGGTGCCGGTCGAGGACTTGTCCAGCGCGGTGCGGATGCGCAGGTTTTCGTCGGCAATCTCCTGGTCGCGTTCAATGCGTTCCTTCAGGTCGCGCTGCATGCGCTGCATGGAGCGCATCAACTCGCCCACTTCGTCCTGGCCCTGTACGTTGATCTGGCCGTCCAGCTTGCCGCCGGCAATTTCGGTGGCCGTGGTGACCGCGCCGCGCATGCTCTTGACGATGGAACGGGCGAACAGGAAGGCCAGACCCAGGCCGCCGGCGATGCCGATCAACAACACCACCAGGGTCAGCGTGACGGAGGTAGCGTGGACCTTTTCGGCCTTGGTCTTGGCCGCCTGCGCGAGCAGGTTGTCTTCGGCAATCAAGGCAGCCAGCGAATCCTTGGCCTTGTTGTGCAGGGTACGGGTCTCGCCGACGAAGGTGTCGATGGCGTCGTCGGGCAGATTCAGCTCCATCATTTCGTCGACGCTGGCATAGGAGGCCGATGCCTTCTTCCAGTCCGCCACGAACACGTCGAACAGCTTCTTCTGTTGCGGGCTTTCGATCAGACGCGGGTAGCCCTTGATGGTGGCTTCGATCTCGCCATTGAGCTTCTTGGCGCGGACCTTGGCTTCCTGCTTGACCGAATCGCTGGCGCGCACCAGGTTCTGGTAGGCCGCATTCCGGTATTCGCCGAGCATGCCGCGCAGATCGCCTGCCTCGCGCACGCTGGACATGGTGTTGCCGGCCAGGTCGCGGGTGACATTATTGAGCGACGCCAGGCCCGAATAGGCGATGACGCCCTGGACGAGCATGATCAGCAGCACGATGCCGAACGCCAGCATCAGCTTGGGCATCAGTTTCAGATTGTTGATCCATTGCATTGACACGATTCCCCGTAGAAGTCAGTCCGCATAGCCGCAACAGCACATCGCCACGCGCGAGGGCGTGGCGATGTGCGAGGCGATTACTTGATGGTGGCGAGCTTCAGGCTGGCCGGGGAGCTGACTTCGATTTCGGCGCGCGAACTGTCGCGCTGGATCTTGCCGAGGACGCAGACGTCTTTGCCTTCGAGCGTTTCCGGGGCGAAGCTGAACTTGCCGCGGTTGGCGCCGTCGATGCGTGCGGAGAAGGTGTGGCGCGGGAACATGCCGCCCATGTACAGGAAGGTGGGTTCGCCTTCCGAGCTCTGCGCGTACTTGGCCTTTTCGACCTTGCCGCACACCATGCCGTCCTTGCCGACGAAGCGCGTCGCCATTTCTGGCGGAATCATTTCCTGCGACTGGGCCGACAGCGTGGGAGCAACGATCACGAGAGCAGCGACGGGGAGGAGCGAGAGCAGGAACTTCATTGGGATTCTCCAGAAATCAAAAGTCGAACGGTGACCCGTTGTGTGGACGCGGGCTTCATTCAGCTATCGGCTAACCGCCGTTCAACTTGAATCCGGAAAACGTGATTTTTATCTCATTTCCATCGAGTGGTGCGTCGCGTGTCGGGAGCTTCCTGACACGCGATCGTCGTAGATGCGATCGCACAAAAGCGTTGCGGCCGCCGGAGCGGTGCAGTGGGTGCACGGCGCCACCGCATACGCTGAAAAGCGGCTACCGAACGGAGCGAATCAGCCAACAGTGGCGAGGGGCGCAGAAGCCGGAGTGCACATGTGCGACATCGGGATTCGGAGCGCCGACCACGCGCGTTCTGGCGGCCTGGCAGTCGTTTGGTAGCCGCTTGTCGTACATGGCGGCTCCTGCATTCCTCTACACCTCTCCGGCGACCGCAGGCGAGGCAACGCAGCCGTTTGAATCAGGCGGCTTCTTCCACCAGCTGCTGACCCAGCTCGGTGCTGTCCAGCAGGGTTTCGATATCCAGCAGGATCAACATGCGATCGTCCTGGGTGCCGATACCGGAGATGAAACGAGTGTCGACCGACGCACCGAATTCGGGGGTAGGACGGATCTGGTCGTCGTTGAGCGGAATCACGTCGGACACGCTGTCCACGACGATGCCGACCACGCGGTCCTCGACGTTGAGCACGATCATCACGGTGAAAGCGTCGTAGCGCGCTTCTTTCAGGCGCAGCTTCAGGCGCAGGTCGATCACCGGCACGATGGTGCCGCGCAGGTTGATCACGCCCTTGATGTAGTCCGGCGCGTCGGGCAGACGCGTGACCGAATCGTAGCCGCGGATTTCCTGCACCTTCAGGATATCCACGCCGTAGTGTTCTTCGCCCAAAGCGAAGCTGAGGAATTCACCACCTGTGCCGGTGGCAGTGCTTTTATCGTTCATGGAAACTCCGGGCGTTGCGGCTAAGTGTCGGGTTAGGCAGGACTGCGGCAGCAGAGACGGATGCGGGATGCCCTAGCAACATCGGCGGGGTAGGCGGCAACTTTAGGTGCCGGCCCCGCGTGGTACGCGAGGGTTCAGAACACGCCGCTCTTGCGCGCATTGCGCTGGCGGTCGACACGGAAAATGTAGCGCTGGATGGTTTCGTCGGCGCCGCGCGGCAGGTCGCTGAACTGCATGCCGATCCGGAAGCCTTCGCTGCCGTTGGGCAGGGCCTGCTTGTGCTGGCTGCACACGGTCAGCGGCAGCGTGATCGGGGCGGTGTCGGGCAATTGCAGGATGCAGTTGCGGTAGGTGCGTTGCAATTCGAGCAAGGGCATCCCGTCGGTGAGGGACACCGCCAGGCCGCCGCTGCTGATGTCGATCACGCGCAGCTGCAGGTTGAACTCGTTTCCCTGCGCCGCTTCCTGGCGGATGGTGCAGACGGGCGAATCGGTGATCGGCGTTTCCAGCCGGTACGATTCGCGCCGCTGCATGTGGTACATCGCGGCAGGCAGGTCGACGCGGAAGGCGACGTGGATGTCGCGCTCGATCCGTTCGGCGTTCTCCAGGCGGAAGCGGATGTTCACCCGTTCCAGTTGGGCGTAGCACAGCAGGTATTTGGCGCCTTCGATGGCGCGGTTGGAGGCATCGTTATGGCTGCCGTCCAGGATCACGCAGTCGTCGTCTTCGTCCACTTCCAGCACGGCGGTGGGCACGGCCATGTCGCGGCCAGCCACATGCATGGTCACGATGGCGCGTTGGTCGAGCAGCTGGCGCAGCAATCCACGGATCTGCCGCTTGTTGCGCAGCAGGTAGCGCTCGTCACCTTCGACGAGGTGATCGGCGTCGTGGTCCAGCTCTGAGGTATCGCCTTGGGACATGGGCACAAGCACAGTAGAAGCGGGAAGGCGCCTGGCGGGTTGTCCCGGCGTCGCCTTGATATCGGCGGCAAAGCCAAATCTTTAAGGCGGCCGACCAAACTCTATGCCGATCGGTGGCCAGGCGCAGCCGCGATGGTCTGTGTGCAGCGCGTTCAGCCAAGCAAGCGCCAAGGTCTGGCGCAAGGTCTTCGTTCTTCAATACGCCACCAGCGAACTATCTGGTGAGGGCACGGTGCCCTCTACGTGTTGTCGCTCGCTGCAGGATCCTTGCCCGCCCACCATCGCAGGACACGCTGCAACTACGTCCTTGTAAGCTCCTTGGCGGCATCCAAGCCGCCAAGGGTCCCGCGACGGTGGGCGGGCAAGGACCAGTCGCGTTGGTCGGTGTGCAGGGTTTCAACACCGCAACCAGCAACTCCAAGCCGCGCGAAGCGGTGTCCTAAGCACTTCAGCACCGCCACCAGAAAACTGTCTGGCGAGGTGTCCTTGCCGGTAGCCGGGCCGTTGGCGGCATGGATGCCGCCATCGAGCCCCATGGACGGGTTCACGGCGTGTCCCGCGGGCGGTGAGGGCAGCGCGCCCTCGATGCTGTGATCTGGCTGCAATGAATCGTCGTTGCCGTCTCAGCTGTAGGCATGGCGTGCGTTGGCCAGCAGGGTGCTCAGGCGGTCCTGTGGCTCCAGGCGGAACACTGCCACCGCATCCACCAACTGTGCGGCCTGGTCTTCCATCGAGCGCGCGGCGGCAGTGGCTTCTTCCACCAGCGCGGCGTTCTGCTGGGTGGTTTCGTCCATCTGGGTGACGGTCTGGTTGACCTGGGTGATGCCTGCGGCCTGCTCGCGCGAAGCGCTGGTGATTTCGCCCATGATGTCGGTGACGCGCTGTACCGAGGTCACCACCTGCTGCATGGTGCTGCCGGCTTCGGAAGCCAGTGCCGCGCCGTTGCCGATGCGGGTGACCGAGTCTTCGATCAGGTGCTTGATCTCCTTGGCCGCGCCGGCCGAGCGCTGTGCCAACGTACGGACCTCCGAGGCCACCACAGCAAAGCCACGACCCTGCTCGCCGGCACGCGCCGCTTCCACCGCCGCGTTCAAGGCCAGGATATTGGTCTGGAAGGCGATGCCGTCGATCACGCTGATGATCTCGGCAATCTTTTTCGACGAGGCGTCGATATCGGCCATGGTGGTGACCACGCGGTTCACCACATCGCCGCCCTTTGCCGCCACACCGGCAGCATCCAGCACCAGGCGATTGGCCTGGTCGGCGTTGTCGGCGTTCTGCTTGACGGTGGCGGTGAGCTCTTCCATGGAGGCTGCGGTTTCTTCCAGCGCGGCCGCTTGCTGTTCGGTGCGACGCGACAGGTCGCCGTTGCCGGTGGCGATTTCGGTGGCGGCCGAATTGATCGTCAGCGACGAGTCCTTGATGCGGCGCACGATACCGGCCAACTGGTCGGCGGTGGCGTTGGCGTCGTCGCGGATGGTGGCGAAGACGCCCTGCAGCGCGCCGTCCATGCGTGCGGTCAGGTCGCCTTGCGACAGCGACGAGAGCAGGGCGGAGACGCGCGACAGACCGTCTGCGTTGTTGTCCAGCAGCGTGTTGAGCTGTTGGGCCAGCAGCAACAGGAAGCCCTGCTTGCCGCGCACGTCGATCCGCTCGCTGAGGTCGCCGGCCGCGGCGGCTTCCACCACGTGCGCGACTTCCTGTTCCACCTGCACTTCCTGGGTACGGTCGCTCCATTCGACCACATAGCCCATGCGCTCGCCGGTGGCAGCCACGACCGGGCTGACCACTTCCTGCACGATGCGGCCGCCGATTTCGACCTGTGCGGTGTGCGTACTCTTGAGTTGATCCAGCAGGCGTGCCTGCTCGGGATTGCGATGGAACTGGTCGATGCGGGTATTGCCCAGTGCAGCGGCATCGAAGTTGGGAAGATCGTGCCGCAGGACGTCCTGCATCTCCGAAAGCATGCGCTGCAGCGGTCGATTGACGTAAATGATGCGGCGCTCGGCGTCGGCGATCATCACATTGGTGCTGACGTCGTCCAAGGCGGTGCGTACGCGCAGTGCTTCGCTGGCGATCAGGTGGTCGCGTTCCAGGCGCGCGCGCAGGTCATCGCGCATGGTGCGGGCGTTGAGCAGCAGGCGACCGAGTTCGTCATGCCGGTCGATGTCAATCGCGTTGTCCAGGCGGCCGGCCGCCACGTCGCCAAGCACGCGTTCCACTGCCAGCAGCGGGCGGGTGACCATCTTGCGCGCGGCAATGAACACCACCGCGATGCACAGTGCCAGCACCACCAGCGAGAACAGCAGCATGCTGCCCATCAGCGCGTCCAGCGGGCCGTCGATGGCACTGCGCGGCTGCGCGCCAATCACTGCCCACTGCCACGGCGCGTAGCGCTGTGCGGTGACTTCGAAGGCCTGGCTGGCGCCTTTGCCATCGCGCAGCTGCAGGTTGGCGCTGGGCTGCTTGCCGTCCAGCACTGCCTGCAACAGGGCCTGCTGTTCGGCCGGCACCAGTGCCGCCAATGTGGCCGGGGTGCCCGGCGGAGCCGCGATGATCTGGCCCTGGTGATCGCCCGGCGCCATGTCGGCAATGACGAAATAGCCGTCCTGGCCCAGTTTGGTGGTGCTGACCTGGGCCTTGAGCGCGGCCAGGCCTTGGGTGTAGTTGCGTCCGACGAACAGCGCGCCAATGACCTCGCCGGCGGCATCGCGCAGCGGCTGGTAATGGGTCATGTACTGCTCGCCGAACAGCTGCGCCTGGCCGGTGAAGCTCTTGCCTTGCGACAGGGCGGCGTAGGCCTTGCCCTTGCGATCGAGCAGGGTGCCGATGACGCGTTCGTTCTGCTTGTTACGCAGCGAGGTGGTGATGCGCACGAAGTCGTCGCCGGTACGGGCGAAGATCGTGGCAACGCCGCCGGTCGCCTTGGCAAAGCGGTCCACGGCGTCGAAATTGAGATTCAATGCCTGCTTGCCGGCACGCAGCGAGGGGGTGTTCTGCTCGCCGATGGTGACCGTGCTGGCGCTATCGAGTTCGCGCGCGCCGGTGGGGAGCATGTCGTCGAACACGCTGCCCAGACGCTGGGTGCCTTCGCTGAGCGTGACGTCGTACATCGCCACCGACTGCTGCATCAGTCGGGTGCTGGAGCGCAGCTCGGCCTTGACCTGCGATTCGATATCGCCAGCGGACTGGCGATAGATGGTCAGGGCCAGCAGCCCCAGCGAAATGGCGATGACCAGCGTGAGCAGTGCGGAGAGCCGCGTACCGACCGAGAGGCGGTTGAAGGAATGCATGAGGAATCGACCTTGCCCGGGGGAGGGCGTTACGAATGCGTGAGCTTGGTAGCGGCCGTTTATGCTCGAAATTGATTGTTCCCGTTGAAATCAGCACAAAATTAGGCATTCCATTCAGCATTCGCTGGCTGAAAGCGGTTTCACATCGTCCACCTTGTCACCGACGATTGTAAATTTTGGGTGAAACCAAAAGTGTCCTTGAGGGAGGCGACGGGCCGCATACGGCGGGCGAAATGGCGCCTTGCGGCCGCCCGTCCGAGCAACATCCTGGGCAACCAATGCGAGGGTTGCGCAGTCGCCAGGCGGTTATGGCCGGAGCCGGAATTGGCTCACATCCTCGGTTGCTACGCACCGCTTCGCCTGAAGAGCGCTGGTGCGGTCTGTCGGTCTTACTCCGGGATGGCAGCAAAAAAAAGGGCCGCTTCCCCTCGCAAGGGAAGCGGCCCACAAGATCTGCGGAGCGCGGATCAAAGGCTCTCGAAACGTCTGTGTTGCTGGACAACGGTGTTGCGTGAAACGCGCATCGGCAGCTGCGACCGGTTGACGATGAGTACGGCGGCCGAATGCACCACCGCGACTAAAAACGATCCCGCTGGCGGTGCCGGTCGCCCGCCACTGCCGGCGACCGGTGGGCTCCGGCGCCGTCGCTTAAAACTCCTGCCAATTGCCATCGCCAACGGTCGACGTGGTTGCACTCACTGCCACGCGCCGCGGTGTCGCCGCGACCACGGCGGCACGTGCAGCCGGGCGCGTCGCCGGCCGCTGGTGGCTCACGGCGCTGGCGATGGCTGACAACTTGCGTGCCACCGGTGCGTTCGCATCGACCTTGAAGACCGCCACCGCTTCGGTGAGTTGCTGTGCCTGTTCTTCCATCGCGCGCGCGGCGGCAGTGGCTTCTTCCACCAGGGCAGCGTTCTGTTGGGTGGCCTCATCCATCTGCGTGACGGTGAGGTTGACCTGTTCGATGCCGGCCGACTGCTCCTGCGAGGCAGCGGAAATTTCGCCCATGATGTCGGTGACGCGCTGCACCGATGAGACGATTTCGGCCATGGTGCGGCCCGCCTGGTCCACCAGCTGCGAGCCGTCGGTGACGCGCTGCACCGAGTCGCCGATCAGGTCCTTGATCTCCTTGGCGGCGGCTGAGGAACGCTGCGCCAGCGTACGCACTTCACTGGCCACCACGGCAAAGCCGCGGCCCTGCTCGCCGGCACGTGCCGCTTCCACCGCCGCATTCAAGGCCAGGATATTGGTCTGGAACGCGATGCCGTCGATGACGGAGATGATGTCGGCGATCTTCTTCGACGAGGCCTGGATGCCCGCCATGGTGTCCACGACCTTGCCGACGACCTCGCCGCCTTGCGACGCCACGCTGGCCGCACCGATCGCCAGTTGATTGGCCTGGCGTGCGCCCTCGGCATTCTGCTTGACGGTAGAGGTGAGCTCTTCCATCGAGGCAGCGGTTTCTTCCAGGTTGGCGGCCTGCTGTTCGGTACGTTGCGACAGGTCGTTGTTGCCGGCGGCAATTTCGCTGGCAGCCGCATTGATCGAGACCGCCGAGGTCTGGATGTGCCCGACGATACCGGCCAGTTGCGTCACCGTGGCATTGGCATCGTCGCGCATCTGCGCAAACACACCCTGGAATTGGCCATCCATGCGCGCAGTGAGATCGCCCGCAGCAATGGCCTGCAACATGCCCGACAACGCTTGCAGGCTGCCATCGGCAGTGGCCATCAGCTGATTGAGGCTCTCGACCATGATGCGGAAGTCGAACTGGAACTGCACTGCGTCGCCGCGAGCACTGAAGTCGCCGGCCGCGGCGGCTTGTGCCAGCTGCTTGATCTGCCGATTCATCGCGGCCAGGTTGTGTTTGACCTGCGCCATGGTCTCGGTGAGTTTGGCCTGTTCGCCGGGCAGGGCGTCCATGTCGTCGCTGAGGTCGCCGATCGCATAGCGGCCCATGATCTGCGCCAGGCGCGCGGTGACCTGGATGTGGCTGTCGACCAGCGCATTGGTGTCGCCGGCCATGCGGCCGTAGTCGCCGGGGAACACGCCGGCATCCATGCGGAAGCTCACCTGGCCGGCATCGTGGCGCTTGGCCATGTCCAGCTGGGCGGTAATGAGGTTGCGCACCTGCGACTGCATCTTGTCCATGGCCTGCAGCAGACGCCCGGTTTCGTCGCTGGCATCGCTGTGCACAGCGTTATCGAGCCTGCCCTCGGCAATCGCTTCGGCAGCGCGGGTGGCGCGGCTCAGCGGCCGGGTGAGGCTGCGGGTGATCAGCAAGCCCAGGGTGCCGCTCAGCAATACCACCATCAGCGAACCGCCCACCAGCAACTTGCGCGAATCGTCCATGGACTGCAATGCCACTTCGGCTGCTTCGGAGGCGAGCTTGTCCTGAAGGGCAATGTTCTCGCCGATCTTGTCCTGCCATTTCTGCATCGCCGGTGCGGCCTGGGTAAGCATCAGCGGCAATGCTTGATCGCTGTGGCCAGACATCACCAGGTCGACGACCTGGTTGTTCAAGTCGCGCACCGGCTGCCCGAGGCGGTCGATCTCGGTACGGATGCCGATGCCCTGCGGCGAAGACGGGATGGCGTACAGCGCATCGTGCGCCTTCGCGTAGTCGGCGCGCGCCTGCTTGATGGATTCGATGAATTTCAGATTGTCTTCGTTGCTGGTCGGCAACACGACATTGCGTAGCTCCGCGGCGATGACGTAGTTGGCATTCATCATGTCGTTGGAGAGGCGGATCTTGGTCATGTTCTGGTGCACCAGGGCATCCACCAGCGCACGTGCAGAGGTCAGCCCGCGATAGCCGATGAAGGCGATGAACCCGGACAGCAGGATCAGCACGGTGAAGGCGGCAGCCAGGCGCGGCCCGACATTGAAACGCAGCAGAAGAGAGTTCATGGAATCGCTCGGCTCTAAAAGGTGGAATGCGGTTGCGCTGACAGGCTGGAAAAACGCATTGCGCTCACGTTGCTTGTCGCCAAAGCAGCGTTATCGGCGCTGCCTGCAATCGATTGAGTGAGCTCGGACGCTTGATACAGCTGGTTCTCAGGAATAAACACGGCAGTCGTTCGCAACCGACTGCCGTGCGTGACGCTGCCTTTGCGATCAGAACTCCTGCCAATCGCCCAGCTCTGCGGCCGATGTGGCGTTGCCCGCAGGACTGCGACGTGGCGATGCGGCCGCCGGGGTGACGCGTGCTGCCGGGCGCGGCGCGAAGCGGGCATTGGCCGGTGCGCTGGCAATGGCCGACAACCGACGCGCCACCGGTGCATGCGCAGCCACCTTGAAGACCGCCACCGCTTCGGTCAGTTGCTGGGCTTGTTCTTCCATTGCGCGTGCGGCGGCGGTGGCTTCTTCCACCAGCGCGGCGTTCTGCTGGGTGGTTTCGTCCATGCTGGTCACGGTCTGGTTGACCTGCTCGATACCCGCATACTGTTCCTGCGAAGCCGAGGAGATCTCGCCCATGATGTTGGTGACGCGCTGCACGCTGGCGACGATCTCGGCCATGGTGGTACCGGCCTGATCGACCAGGGTTGCGCCTTGCGTGACCTTTTCGACCGAGTCGTCGATCAGGTGCTTGATCTCCTTGGCAGCACCGGCCGAACGCTGCGCCAGCGTGCGCACCTCGGAGGCGACCACGGCGAAGCCGCGACCCTGTTCGCCGGCACGCGCCGCTTCCACCGCCGCATTCAAGGCCAGGATATTGGTCTGGAATGCGATGCCGTCGATGACGCTGATGATCTCGGCGATCTTCCTGGACGAGCCCTGGATGTCGGACATGGTGGTGACCACCTTGGCCACCACATCGCCGCCTTGCGAGGCCACCGCAGCGGCGCCGATGGCGAGCTGGTTGGCCTGGCTGGCGTGCTCGGCGTTCTGCTTGACGGTGGAGGTGAGCTCTTCCATCGAGGCGGCGGTTTCTTCCAGGTTGGCGGCCTGCTGTTCGGTACGCTGCGACAGATCCTGGTTACCGGAAGCGATTTCGCCCGAGGCCAGGCCGATCGCGTCGGCTGCGATCTGGATGCGGCCGACGATGCTGGCGAGTTGTTCTGCGGTGGCATTGGCATCGTCGCGCATCTGCGCGAACACGCCCTGGTATTGGCCACTCATGCGGGCGGTGAGGTCGCCGGCAGCGATCGACTGCAACAAGCCAGAAAGCGATTGCAGGTTGCCGTCGGCGGTGGCCATCAAGGTGTTGAGGCTTTCCACCATGATGCGGAAATCGAACTGGAACTGCTCGGCATTGCCACGCGCGGTGAAGTCGCCGTTGGCCGCAGCCTGCGCCAGCTGCTTGATTTCGGTGTTCATGGTCGACAGGTTGTGCTTGACCTGGTTCATTGCCGCGGTGATGGCCGCCTTCTCGCCGGGCAACTGCTGCATGTCTTCGGACAGGTCGCCGATGGCATAACGCTCGATCAGGTGGATGGTCTGCATCTTCACCTTGATGTGCGCGGCCACCAATTCGTTGGTGTCATTGGCCATGCGGCCGAAATCGCCCGGGAACGCGCCGGCATCCATGCGGAAGCTGATCTGGCCTTCTTCATGGCGCTTGGCCATGCCCAGCTGTGCGGCAATCAGATTGCGCAGCTGGCCCTGCATGTTGTCCATGGCATGCAACAGGCGACCGGTCTCGTCGTTGGAGTTCGCGCTGACGTCGTTGTCCAGGTTGCCTTGGGCAATGGCTTCGGCCGCGCGCGTGGCGCGCGTCAGCGGAACCACCAGGCTGCGGGTGATCAGCCATGCCAGCAAGCCGCTGATCAGCACCACCGCCAGGCCGCCACCAATCAACATGGCTCGCCCGCGGGCCATCGCCGTGGTGGCCAGCGCATTGGCTTCCTGGGCACGTTGGCGCTGCAACGCCGAATACTCCAGCAGCGCGTCCTGCCATGCCTGCGTGGCCGGTGCGGCACGCTGCAACAGCAAGGGCATCGCTTCGTCGGTTTTGCCGGCCAGGTCCAGGTCGATCACCTGCTGGTTGAGCGCGCGGGCGGCCTGGTTGTTGGCATCGATCCTCTCACGTAGCGCCTGAGCTACAGGCGTTGCCGAGAAGGTGTAGAGCTTGTCGTGTGCTTGCTTGTAGATGCGGCGCTGCTCTTGGATGATCGCCACGAAGTGTTGATTTTCTTCGTCTGGCGTCGGCAATACGATGTTGCGCAGCTGCACGGCAATGACCGACACCGCGTTGTTCATTTCCTGCAGCCGCTGGACGATCACCATGTTGCGATTAGCGAGCGTATCCAGGCTTTGGCGCGCCTGCGCCAGCGTATACAGGCCAGCGACGACCAGGGCGCAGGACAGCAGGATCAGCGTGCCGAAGGCGAAGCCCAGGCGCTTGCCGACGTTGTAGCGTTGAAGAAGAGCAATCATGTTGGGATCTCGAGGGCGATGGGCAGGAAAGGGGCAGTGCGCTGGGCGGGGAGGCGTACTGGGTACGCTGGTGGCGCCGATGCGGGCATGCGTCGAACCGATCCATCGAGCGTTGCGACATCAAAAGGTCGCAACGCCAGCGATTGCAGGGCAGGTACACGTGCTTGAGGTTGGTAACGGCGCCCTGTCGGTGCTGCTGAACTCGCTAGCCCGGACGCGTATGGGTTGGCGTCACCGAGGTGAGCCTGGTGTGCACAACCGCCTGGAGATGCCTGTCAAACGGGGCATTCCTGGGGCTCTGAAAGATCGCGCCTTCACTTCCTGCTCACAGGCCTGACAGCCCAGCAGGCGTCTGGATCCAGGGCGGTTTGGCATGTGTGGCTTGGATCTGCGCCCGCGCAGGCCGCTCGACGCCTGCGCGCTGGCAATAGCGCTCTGCCGATCGCACTGGGCGAAGCGCGTACACGTTGAGGATGTGCGGCCGTTGCGCCGGTGCCTGACCGATGCAGGCAGCGGGCAGTGACCAAGGTGGGACGCAGGCGTGCGCGCAGCGTCCCAGGGGCCGGTCGATCGCCAGGCGTTGCCTCAGGCAGCGTGGCCCAGGCGGCGATGCGCAGACCCGGCCTGCAACTGGAACACCGAGACCGCATCGCGCAATTGCTGCGCCTGTTCTTCCATCGACCGGGCGGCGGCGGTGGCTTCTTCCACCAGCGCGGCGTTCTGCTGGGTGGCCTGGTCCATCTGCGCGACGGTCTGGCCAACCTGTTCGATGCCTTGCGACTGCTGCTGCGAGGCCTCGCTGATCTCATGCATGATGGTGGTGACGTTCTGCACCGAATCGACGATGTCCTGCATGGTGCGACCGGCCTGGCCCACCAGCTGGCTGCCGTGTTCGACGCGGCTGACCGAGTCCTCGATCAGGTGCTTGATCTCTTTTGCCGCACCGGCCGAGCGTTGCGCCAGCGTGCGCACTTCACTGGCCACCACCGCAAAGCCACGGCCTTGTTCGCCCGCGCGTGCCGCTTCCACCGCCGCGTTCAAGGCCAGGATATTGGTCTGGAAGGCGATGCCGTCGATGACGCTGATGATGTCGGCGATCTTCTTGGATGCAGTCTGGATGCCGGCCATGGTGCCCACCACCTCACCCACCACCGCACCGCCTTGCGAGGCGACCGTGGCCGCACCGACCACCAGCTGGTTCGCGCGGCGCGCATGCTCGGCGTTGTTGCGCACGGTGGAGGTGAGTTCTTCCATCGAGGCAGCGGTTTCCTCCAGATTGGCCGCTTGCTGTTCGGTGCGCTGCGACAGGTCCTGATTGCCGGTGGCAATTTCGCTGGCGGCATCGTTGATGGCATTGGTGGACTGCTGGATGCGCCCGACGATATTGGCCAGCTGGGTCACGGTGGTATTGGCGTCGTCGCGCATGCGCGCGAACACGCCATGGAAATCGCCGTGCATGCGGGCGGTGAGGTCGCCCGCCGCAATCGCCTGCAACACCGTCGAGAGCGCGTGCAGATTCGCATCGGCGGTGGCCATCAAGTGATTGAGGCTGTCCACCATCGCGCGGAAATCGTACTGGAAGCGCTGTGCGTCGCCGCGTACGCTGAAATCGCCATTGGCTGCGGCCTGCGCAAGCAGCTTGATCTGGCTGTTCATCGCCGACAGGTTGGCCTTGACGGTATCCATGGTGTCGGTGAGCACGGCCTTTTCGCCAGGCAGGCGCTCCATGTCCTGGCTCAGGTCGCCGATGGCATAGCGCGACATGATCTGCGCAAGCTTCATCTTGACCGCAATGTGCGAGCCCACCAGCGCGTTGGTGTCGTGCACCATGGTGGCGTAGGCACCGGGGAAACTGTCTGCCTGCATGCGGTAGCTGATCTGGCCGGCATCGTGGCGCTGCGCCATTTCGCTTTGCGCGCTGAGCACGCGCTGCAGTTGCCCTTGCATCTGGCGCATGGTGTCGAGCAATTGACCGGTTTCGTCGCGGCCGGCGGCACTGACCTGATCGTCCAGCCGACCCTGCGCGATATTGGCGGCCACCGTCGCGGCGCGGCGCACATTGCGGGTCAGGCGCGACAAGGTGTGCCAGCACAGCGCGGCGATCAGCAGCGCCAGCACCGATAGGCCGGCGATCGCTTGCCACATCGCGTTGCGTGCGTCGACCAGGTGACGTTCGGATTGCCGCTGCAGCGCTTGCAGGGACACGTTGCTGAGGTCCCGCATGGTCTGGCCCAGCGCATCGAGTGCGGCATTCCACTGTGCGTCTGCCTTGGCATCGCTGCCGTCCAGGGCGGACCCCAGTGCAGCCAGTGCGGCGCTTGCCTGGGTCGCTTCGGCCTTGGCGGCATCGGCCAGCGCAGGGTCGGGCTGTTCCAACAAGCCCATCGCCTTGTCCAGTTCATGGCGGAAACGCACATGGTTTCGGTCAAGTTGATCGAGCTGCTCGCGCAGCATGGCGCGGCTGTCGCCCGCCTGCGAGGGGTCGCTGGCGGCGTCCAGACGGGTCAGCGATTCGGTGGTCTCGGGGCTGTAGATCAGCGTGGACACCACCAGGTGGTAGCTCTCGATGTACGGGGTGTAGACCAGCTGGCTGTCGTCGCGCAATGCATCGAGCGCGGCGAAGGCCTGCTCGCTCACGGCGGCGTAGCCTTCTGCGGCGGCACCGGCAACATGGCGCTGCTGCAAGGCCAGCAATTGCTTCTGGCTGCGTTCGAAGCCGGGCATGCCGGCCGTGGTGGCGAGCAGCTGGGCGAGATCGCGCTCGGCGCGCTGCGCGGCGTCTTTGGCGGCGCTGCCGCTATCCACATGGGCTGCGTGCAGGTCGGTGATCAGGCCCAGCATTTGGCCAAGCGGCGCGTAGCTGCGCAATTCGTTGCTACTGATGGCGACGCTTTCATTGAGCTTGCCGCTATAGAGCAGCACCGGAATGACCAGCCCCACCAACGCAAGCACGCCGATGATGCCGAGTTTCCTGGCGATGGCCAGGTCGTCCCAACGGCTGGTCCAGCGGCGTGGCGAAGCGGGAACGGTCTGCGGCGACAGGGTGGGTGAGGTGGTCATTGTTGCGTCTCATGGATGTAAGCAGGCTATCGGCTAAGGAGGTGTACGCCTTTAACGGATCAGCAGCGCTGCCGACCCGTCCGGTTCAGTCAGTGCTGGCGATCTGTTCAGAACTCCTGCCAGCTGCTGTCGTTGCTGGGCGCAGCGACGACGGCGCGCAGCGTGGCGGCAGGGGCGCGGCCGGCTGCCGCCGCCCTGGCCGAAAGCGCGGGCGCTGCTGCCGGGCGTCGTGAGGCTGCACGCGATGCCTGCGATGCATCACTGCTGTCGGTCTTGAAGACCGCCACGGCCTCGGTCAATCCGAGCGCCTGTTCTTCCAGCGCGCGTGCGGCGGCAGTGGCTTCTTCCACCAGCGCGGCGTTCTGCTGGGTGGTTTCGTCCATCTGGGTGACCGTCTGGTTGACCTGCTCGATGCCCGACGACTGCTCCTGCGAGGCCGCGGAGATCTCGCCCATGATGTCGGTGACGCGCTGCACGCTGGTCACGATTTCGGCCATGGTGGTGCCGGCGCTGTGCACCAGCAGCGAGCCTTCGGCCACGCGCTGCACCGAATCGTCGATCAGGCTCTTGATCTCCTTGGCCGCTGCGGTGGAGCGCTGCGCAAGCGTACGCACTTCGCTGGCCACCACGGCAAAGCCGCGGCCTTGTTCGCCGGCGCGCGCCGCCTCCACCGCGGCGTTGAGCGCCAGGATGTTGGTCTGGAACGAGATGCCATCGATGACGCTGATGATGTCGGCGATCTTCCTGGACGAAGACTCGATTCCGCTCATCGTCTCGACCACCTTGCTGGCGATCTGCCCGCCTTGCGCTGCAACGCGGGCGGCGCCGATGGCAAGCTGGTTGGCCTGGCGTGCGCTTTCGGCGTTCTGCTTGACGGTGGAGGTGAGCTCTTCCATCGAGGCCGCGGTTTCTTCCAGGTTGGCGGCCTGTTGTTCGGTACGCTGCGACAGATCCTGGTTGCCGGCGGCGATTTCGCCGGTGGCCGCGCTGATGCTGCCGGCCGCGCCCTGGATCCGCACCACGATGCGCGTGAGCTGTTCGGTGGTGGCGTTGGCGTCGTCGCGCATCTTGGCGAATACACCGTGGAAGTTGCCGTGCATGCGGGCGGTGAGATCGCCGGCGGCGATCGATTGCAACAGTGCCGACAAGCTGCCCAGGCTGGTGTCGCTGACCTCCATCATCGCGTTGAGGTCCTGCACCATGCGCAGGAAATCGTGCTCGAACCGCTGCGCATCGCCGCGTGCGCTGAAGTCGCCGGCAGCCGCCGCGCTGGCCAGGCGCTTGATCTCGGTGTTGATCGCCAGCAGGCTGGCTTTGGCCGCATCCATCGATTCGTGCAGCACCGCGCGGCTGCCTGGCAGGCGCCGTGCATCGCGGCGCAGATCGCCGCGTGCGTATTCGTTGAGCACTTCGATGGCATCGACGATGGCGTCCAGGTGCTCGAACATCATCGTGTTGATGCCCTTGCTCAGTTCGCCATACACGCCGGGGAAGTCCTGCGGCATGCGGTGGCTGATGTCCTTGTCGGCGTGCAGCGCGATCATTCGCGTGGTTTCGCCGGAGAAACGCTGCAACTGCGTCTGCATCCTGGCCATGGCGCTGAGCAGCCGGCCCGGCTCGTCGGTGGCGGTGGTGTGCACGTCGCTGTCCAGGCGACCTTCGGCGATGGCCTCGGCGGCACGGGTGGCACGGCTCAACGGCTGGGTCAGGCTGCGGGTGATCCACCAGGCCAGCAGGCTGCTGACCAAGATCACCGCAAGGCCGCCGGCGATCAGCAATGCCCGGCCACGATCCATCGCGGTGTTTGCATCGGCATAGGCCGCCGCGCCACGGCTGCGCTGGCGTGCGGCATATGCATTGAGCGCGTCCTGCCATTGCTGGTTTGCCGGTGCGGCCTGCTGCATCAGCGCCCTGAGCGCCTGGTCGGGCTTGCCGTTCATGCCTAGGTCCAGCACCTGCTGATTGGCGGCACGCGCCTTTTCGCGGGCAAGATCGATTTGCCGACGCATTGCCGCACCATTGGCGTCGGACGGCGGGATGGCGTACAGCTTGTCGTGGATGTCGCTGTAGTACTGCCGCTGCTGCTCGACGATTTTTGCGAAGCCGATGTTCTCTTCCTGCGTGGTCGGCAGCACGATGTTGCGCAGGTTGACGGCAATGTCCGCACTGGCGCTGCGCATCTCGCCGACATATTCCAGGATCGTCATGTTGCGCTTGACGATCGAATCCATGCGCCCGCGCGCTTGCGCCAAGGTCATCAGGCCCGCGACCACCAGGCCGCAGGACAACAGGATCAGAAAGCCGAACGCTGCGGAAAGGCGGGTACCGACGTTATAGCGTTGGAGAAAGCCGATCATGAAACATACCTGCCGGGAAGGAGGAGAGGGAGGCGCTTGGAGGCAACGGCGGCGGCCTCGCGATCACGGTCGGCACCCGCTGCAAGCTAGGGCGGCCGCATGACGCCTGGCGCTGGCGCTGCTGGCGTGCGTCGGCTCCGTCCCGATTGCAGGGCAGGTAGCGGCGACCTGGTCGTATACTTGAGCTCGCTATTTAGCGTTTGTTATAGCTGGCATCGTTCACGGAAGCGGGCAGCGACGCGTGCCGATGCAAGGCCCTGCCGGGCGAGGTGCAGCAGCGATGAGCGCGCGCGAAGGGAAGGGCGCTCGACATGCACGCCGGTCGGGGCGCCAATGCCACCTTGCGGCTGATGTTCCAGTGGGTCTTTGGGGAAGGGCCGATCAGAAAGGGGCAAGTCAGCCGACGCGTGCCGGCTGCAGGCGCGTGTCGCCCTGGCGGTTCGCGCTGGCAGTCGACGCCCTCCAGGGCGCAGCAGTCTGGCCCATCGCCAGCGGCGCCCATCAATGCAATGAGGGCCCGAGCCAGCGCATGCGGGTTGCATATGCTGGCTCGGGCCCTGCGTGTTGCAACGACTGATGTGTGGAGCGGCTGCCTGGCGCACGGCATCAGTGAGCACTCCCACCGACGCCAGTGCGTGCTGATCAGAACTCCTGCCAGCTGGTGTCGACGGTCGTCGATGCAGCAACCGCGCGCGGCTTGGCGGCAGCGCTGCCGCCGATCGAGGTCAGCTTGGCGCGCACGGCCGGCGCCGCCTTGGCGACGGATGCCGTGCGGACCGTGCTGGTGGTGCCTTGCTCGGTCTTGAAGACCGCCACGGCCTCGGTCAATCCGACCGCCTGTTCTTCCAGCGAGCGCGCGGCGGCAGTGGCTTCTTCCACCAGCGCGGCGTTCTGTTGGGTGGTTTCGTCCATCTGGGTGACGGTCTGGTTGACCTGTTCGATGCCGGCCGACTGTTCCTGCGAGGCTGCAGAGATCTCGCCCATGATGTCGGTGACCCGCTGCACGCTGGTCACCAGCTCGCCCATGGTCCTGCCGGCGGTATTGACCAGCACCGAACCGGCGGCCACACGTTCGACCGAGTCGGCGATCAGGTCCTTGATCTCCTTGGCGGCGCCGGAAGAGCGCTGCGCCAGCGTGCGCACTTCGGAAGCCACCACGGCGAAGCCGCGGCCTTGCTCGCCGGCACGTGCCGCTTCCACCGCCGCGTTCAAGGCCAGGATATTGGTCTGGAAGGCGATGCCGTCGATGACGGAGATGATATCGGCGATCTTCTTGGACGAGGCCTCGATGCCGGCCATGGTTTCGACCACTTGGCCGGCGATCTCACCGCCCTGGGTGGCCACGCTGGCCGCGCCGATGGCGAGCTGGTTGGCCTGGCGTGCGCTTTCGGCGTTCTGCTTGACGGTGGAGGTGAGCTCTTCCATCGAGGCGGCCGTTTCTTCCAGGCTGGCAGCCTGCTGTTCGGTACGCTGCGACAGGTCGCTGTTGCCGGCAGCGATCTCGCTGGCAGCGGCCTTGATCGAGATGGCCGACGCCTTGATGCCGGTGACGATTTCGGCCAGCTGCACGGCGGTGGCATTGGCATCGTCGCGCATCTGTGCAAACACGCCATGGAACTCGCCGCTCATGCGGGCGGTGAGGTCGCCGGCAGCGATCGACTGCAACAAGCCCGAGAGGGATTGCAGGTTGCCGTCGGCAGTGGCCATCAAGGTGTTGAGGCTTTCCACCATCACCCGGAAGTCGTGCTGGAAATTCTCGGCATCGCCGCGGGCGCTGAAGTCGCCATTGGCGGCGCATTGGGAAAGGTGCTTGATGGCGTGATTGACCGAAGACAGGTTGCCCTTGACCTTGGCCATGGTGTCGCTGAGAACGGCCTTGTCGCCGGGCAGGGCTTCCATGTCTTCGCGCAGGTCGCCGACAGCGTATTGGCCCATGATCTGCGCCAACCGCATCATCACGGCCACATGCGAGGCGGCCAGGTCGTTGTTGCCGCGCACGATGGTGGCGTAGTCGCCAGGAAACGCTGCTTCGTCCAGGCGGAAGTTCAGCTCGCCCTGATCGTGCCGGCGCTTCATTTCCTGCTGGCCGTGCAAGACTTTCTGCAACTGCTGCTGCATCTTGCTCATGCTGGCGAGCAGGCGACCAGTCTCGTCGGTGCCGCTGCTGTCCACGCTGATGGACACGTTGCCGGCGGCAATCGAATCGGCCACGTGCGAGGCCTCACCCAGGCGATTGATCAGGCGACGACGGATCAGCCAGCCGCTGGCCAGCGCCACCAGCACCGCGACGCCGCTGCCGATGATCATCGACCAACGGCTGCTGGCCTTGGCGGCCTTCAAGGTTGCGCTGCGCTTGACCAGCAATTCGTTTTCCTGCGCTTCGAAGTCGACCAGCAGCTGACGGATCTGGCCCATCGCCGCACGTTCATGGCCGGCCTTGAATTGCGTCAGCAGTGCGGACAGCTCTGTATCACTGCTTTTGCCGCGCAGCGCGATCAGGTTGTCCTCAAAGCCCATGAACTGCTCATACGCCGCATGCAGGCGCTGCAGGCGTTCCTGCTGCACCGGGTTGTCGGCGGTCAAGGTCTTGGCGTTGGTGAATTCCTGTTCGAACTGCACCTTGCCGTTGTTGTACGGCGTGAGATGCTGGTCCTGCCCGGACAGCATAAAGCCGCGCGCGCCCGTCTCGATGTTGACCGTGGCAATGGACATGGCGCGGCCGGTGCCGATGACCTGATAGGTGTGGTCGTTCATGGCCACCGCGTCCGACAGCTGGGACTGCCCACGTAGGCCTACCGTTGCGACGATCAAGAGCACAAGAACAACTGTGCCGAAACCCAGTGCCAGTTGTGTCGAAAGACTTAGCTGTTTCATCGAATGTGCCTTGAGGTGGTAACAATCTGAGTAGTGGGAGCCATCCGTTCGGTCCCCCGTGATCGGCCGTGTGGTGGCGCAGTGCAGTGAGGCGTTCTCGCGCTCGCAGGCGTGCCTCGTTGCTGACATAGCTAGCGGCGCAACCACTCTCGACTGAAGAGTTTCGTCACGCATTCGTCACGCAATTTCGATGGCATTTATGTTCGAAAAAAGCGGGCTCTGCCGATGCGGGCTGTTGGCGATGGCACCCCGGTCTGATCAAGCGCATGCAAAGCCGGGGCGGGGCGTCAGTGCAGGCGCCACCGGAGGTTTTTTGTGTGTGCGCAAGCCCCATGCGGCCGTGCTGCCGCGACGCATGTGATGCCCGGCAATGCGCCTGGCGCCAGAAGCACTGCCCATAAAAAAACACCGCGCTCGCCGGCGAGCGCGGTGTCCAGGTGCAGCCCCGGGGCCGGTATTAGAACTCGGCCCAATTGGACGCGTCGTTTGCGACCGACGCGACAGCGGCGCGTGCCGTCGGGCGCGCGACAGGCGGCTTGATTGCAGGCTTGCTCACCGCAACCGGACGCTTGGCGGCAATCTGGCGCACCGCCGGCGCGGTGCGGGTCACCGTTTCCATGTCCGCCGACAGACGGAACAGTGCCACCGCTTCGGTCAGTTGCTGGGCTTGTTCTTCCATTGCGCGTGCTGCAGCGGTGGCTTCTTCCACCAGCGCAGCGTTCTGCTGGGTGGTTTCGTCCATGCTTGTCACGGTCTGGTTGACCTGCTCGATCCCGGCAGACTGCTCCTGCGAGGCCGCGGAAATCTCGCCCATGATGTCGGTGACGCGCTGCACGCTGGCCACGATCTCGCCCATGGTGGTGCCGGCGCTGTTCACCAGCACCGAGCCTTCGGCCACCCGTTGCACCGAGTCGTCGATCAGGTCCTTGATCTCCTTGGCCGCGCCCGAAGAGCGCTGTGCCAGGGTGCGCACTTCCGAAGCCACGACCGCAAAGCCACGGCCCTGTTCGCCGGCGCGTGCGGCTTCCACGGCCGCGTTCAAGGCCAGGATATTGGTCTGGAACGCGATGCCGTCGATGACGGAAATGATGTCGGCGATCTTCTTGGACGAGGCTTCGATCCCGCTCATGGTGCCAACCACCTTGCTGACGATCTCGCCGCCCTGCGAGGCCACCTTGGCCGCACCGATGGCGAGCTGGTTGGCCTGGCGTGCGCTTTCGGCATTCTGCTTGACGGTGGAGGTGAGCTCTTCCATCGAGGCAGCGGTTTCTTCCAGGTTGGCAGCCTGCTGCTCGGTACGCTGCGACAGGTCCTGATTGCCAGCGGCGATTTCGCTTGCCGCACCCCTGATCGACGTAGCCGAGGCCTTGATGCCGCTGACGATCTCGGCCAGCTGCGTGGCGGTGGCATTGGCATCGTCGCGCATCTGCGCGAACACGCCGTGGAATTCGCCACTCATGCGGGCGGTGAGGTCGCCGGCAGCGATCGCCTGCAACAAGCCCGAGAGCGATTGCAGGTTGCCGTCGGCGGTAGACATCAAGGTGTTGAGGCTGTCCACCATCACGCGGAAGTCGTACTGGAACCGCTCTGCATCGCCGCGGGCACTGAAGTCGCCATTGGCCGCAGCTTGCGCCAGGTGCTTGATTTCGTGGTTCATCGCAGACAGGTTGGCCTTCACTTCGTCCATCGTGCGGGTCAGCAGCGCTTTCTCACCCGGCAGCCGCTCCATGTCCTCGCTTAGATCGCCGACGGCATACCTCGCCATGATCTGCATGAGCTTCATCTTTGTTTCGATATGCCCTGCAACTAGTTCATTTGTTCCACGCGCCATGTTTCCATAGTCGCCCGGTAACAAAGTGGCATCCATCCGGAAGCTGATCTGCCCTTCTTCATGACGCTTGGCCATCTCGATCTGCGCGTCGATCAGGCTGCGCAGTTGCAGCTGCATCTTGCTCATCGCCTTGAGCAGGCGCCCGGCTTCGTCGTTGAAGTGGGTGTCCACGTCGTTGTCCAGCTGGCCGTCGGCGATGGATTCTGCAGCGCGGGTCGCGCGGCTCAACGGCTGGGTCAGGCTGCGGGTGATGAGCACGCCCAGGGCGCCGCTCAACAATACGACCAGCAGCGAGCCGCCGATCAGCAACTTGCGCGAGTCGTCCATGGACTTGAATGCGACAGCCGATGCATCGGCTGCCAGCTTCTCCTGCAGGGCGATGTTTTCGGCAATTTTGTCCTGCCAGACCTGCATGGCGGGCGCCGCCTTGTTCAGCAGAAAGGGAAGTGCTTCGTCGCTGTGACCGGTCATCACCAGATCCATGACCTTGTCATTCAAACCCTTGACTTCGGCGCGGCGCGCATCGATCTCTGCACGCAGGATCTTGCCTTGCTCCGAGGCCGGCATGGCATACAACGCTTCGCGCGCTTTGTTGTAGTCGGCACGCGCAGACTGGATCTTGGCGACGAACTGGCGATTCTCTTCATCGCTGGTAGGCAATACCAGATTGCGCAGCTGCGTGCCGATAATGAAATTGGCGTTCATCATGTCGTTGGACAGGCGAATCTTCTCCATGTTCTGGTTCACGATGCCGTCGACCAAAGCACGTGCTGACGTCAATCCGCGATAACCGATCAAGGCGATCAGGCCCGACAGCACAATCAGCACAGCGAAGGCGGCCGCTAGACGTGGGCCGACGTTGTAACGTTGAAGAAGTGAGGTCATGACAGGGTTCCTGGCAAGCGTTGCGCGATAAAAGCAAGCGATGCGGAAACGCCAGTCGAGTGCAGTCTGACGTCTCGCTATGCCCAATAACGGCGCTTGAGAGCATCTACTGAATACCTCGAAATCAAAAAAAATATAACTCAAGTTAGGCTTGTGAAATAAATTTTTATTCTGCCGGAGTTTTCCCTGTGGATTACAGTTGTCAATCCGAGCTCTACAGTATAAATTTAATTCAAATATAAAATTTATCTAATATTATATTGAATCGTACTGAAGAGTCTGTTTTCGACTGTGCGCCAAAATGAAAGCCGCGCTTTTTGAGGGCGCGGCTTCGATAACAGTTGCCATTTCAAGGCCATGCGGCTGATTTAACGACCGTACAACATGGCGAATAGTCCAACACTCGGAGACCGACTTCAGGATCCGCATACCTACGTAGTATTTGCCAGACCCGGCACAGGTCGCGCCCACCTGGCGGTGAGCGCAGCCGTCTCGCGCGCTTAGAACTCGGACCAATCGGATTCGTTGGACGGCGCCATTGCCACTGCTGCGCGGCCCGCCGGACGCGCGGCATGCGGTTTGGTGGCAGGCGTGCTGGCCGCCACCGGGCGCTTGGCGGCGATCTGGCGTACCACCGGCGTTGCGCGGGTGACCGCTTCCAGTTCGGCCGAGAGGCGGAACAGCGCCACCGCTTCGGTGAGTTGCTGCGCCTGCTCTTCCATCGAGCGTGCAGCGGCGGTGGCTTCTTCCACCAACGCGGCGTTTTGCTGGGTGGCCTCGTCCATGTGGGTGACGGTCTGGTTGACCTGCTCGATGCCGGCCGACTGCTCCTGCGAGGCGGCAGAGATTTCGCTCATGATGTCGGTGACACGCTGCACCGAGGAGACGATCTCGGCCATGGTGCTGCCGGCCTGATTCACCAGTGCCGAGCCTTCGGCCACCTTGCTCACCGAGTCGTCGATCAGGCCCTTGATCTCCTTCGCTGCACCGGCCGAACGCTGCGCCAGCGTGCGTACTTCCGAGGCCACCACGGCAAAGCCACGGCCCTGCTCGCCGGCACGCGCCGCTTCCACCGCGGCATTCAAGGCCAGGATGTTGGTCTGGAACGCGATGCCGTCGATGACGCTGATGATTTCGGCAATCTTCTTGGACGAGGTTTCGATGCCGGACATGGTGGTGACCACCTGGCCGACCACGTTGCCGCCGTGCGATGCCACGCCTGCCGCGCCGATGGCCAGCTGGTTGGCCTGACGCGCGTGCTCGGCGTTCTGCTTGACGGTGGAGGTGAGCTCTTCCATCGAAGCGGCGGTTTCTTCCAGGTTGGCCGCCTGCTGTTCGGTACGTTGCGACAGGTCGTTGTTGCCGGCGGCAATCTCGCCGGCGGCCGTGTTGATCGCCAGGGTGGAGTGCTTGATGCGGCCCACGATGTCGGTCAGACGCTGGGTGGTCGCGTTGGCGTCGTCGCGCAGCCGTGCGAACACGCCGTGGAATTGCCCGTCCATGCGCGCGGTCAGGTCGCCCTCGGCCACGGCGCCGAGCAGCTGCGACAGCTTGCCCAGGTTGCGGTCGCTGACTTCCATCATCGAGTTCAGATCCGACACCATCACGGCGAAGTCGTACTTAAAGCGCTGCGCATCGCCACGCGCACTGAAATCGCCGGAGGCGGCCGCCTGCGCCAGGTGCTTGATCTCGGTGTTGATCGACAACAAGCTGGCCTTGGCCGCATCCATCGCTTCATGCAGCACCGCGCGGCTGGCCGGCAGGCGACGCGCATCTTCGCTCAGGTCGCCCTGGGCATATTGATTGAGGATGCGCACCGCATCGATGATGGCGTCGAGATGCTCGAAGATCATCGTGTTGATGCCGGTGGCAAGGTTGCCGTACACGCCGGGGAAATCTTCCGGCATGCGGTGGGTGATGTCTTCGGCAGCATGCAGGTGCGACATGCGCGCGGTTTCGTCGGAGAAACGGCGCAGCATCTGGGTCATGCCCCCGGTGGCTTCCAGCATCTGGCCGATCTCGTCCTTGCTGGTCTTGCCGACCTGCACGCCCAGATCGCCGCGCGAGACCGCCTGGATGGCGCCCAGCGCCTTGGCAAGCGGGCTGGTGATGCTGCGCGCGATCAACCAACCGAAGGTCACCGACAGGGCGGCCATCAGCAAGGTGCCGATCAGCAGCACCGCGCTGGTCAGCTTGAACGAGCTGGCGCTGGCAGTCACCATGTCGCCCAGCGCCTTGGACTGTTGTGCATACAGCTTGTCCACCGAGGCGAACAGTTCCTTGCGGATCTCGCCCGATTGCTTGCGCGAGAACTCCATCGCAGCGGCGCGGTCGGGCTCTGCATAGAGCTTGCGCAGCTGCTGGTTGGCGGCGAAATAGCGGGCGCTGGCATCGGTGAGCCTGGCGTACTCGGCCTTCAACGGCGAGGCCGCATCGATCTTGGCGTCCAGCTGCTTCTGGGTGTCGGCGTACTTGGCCTGGATTTCATCCATGCGCTTGAAGAAATACGCGTAGCGCTCCGGGTCTTCCAGATTGAGGAACTGGCCCACTTCGTAGACGCGGAATTCGCCGGCAAAACCGCGCAACTCGGACAGGCGGCTCAACACCGGCACCACGTCCTGGTTGATCAAGGTGGTTTCGCTCTGCATCTGCTTCATGCGCGAAAAGCCCAAACCGCCCAGTAATGCGGTGAGCACGGCACTCAGACAGAAGGCAAACATGAGTTTGCGGCGGATTGGCCAGTCGTTGAACTTATTCATCACTTGCTCCGAAACATTGCCTAGCGGCGTTATCCAGCAAGCTAACGGCTGAAACGCCAACTTCTTTAGTTGTGAAGTATTAACGGGCAGGCAAACGCCTGCCGATTACGCGAAAACGCCGCTATACAGCTGTCGCGGCGATGTGGCCGAGTCGCATGGCCGCTAACAGCGCTCTGCGTCACGGCGCCAGATCCGGGCCGCCGTCGCGCGCCGGTCTTGCTCAGAAGTCCTGCCACTGGCTGTCGTTGCCGGCGGTGGCCGCGGACGCGTTCACTGCCGGCTTGCGAGCGCTCGGCGCACGCGTGCTGGGCTTGCTTGCCCGGGCAACGGCGACCACGGCGGGCGTTGTGGCCACAGGCATTGCAGCCTGCGCCTGCGGCGCATCGGCCAGGGTAAAGCGCGACACTGCGTGCGCCAGCTGGCTGGCCTGGTCCTCCATGGTGCGCGCAGCGGCAGTGGCTTCTTCCACCAATGCGGCGTTCTGCTGGGTCGCCTCATCCATCTGGGTGATGGTGAGATTGACCTGCTCGATACCCGACGACTGTTCCTGCGACGCGGCAGCGATCTCGCCCATGATGTCGGTGACGCGCTGCACGCTGGCGACGATATCGGCCATGGTGGTGCCGGCCTGATGGACCAGCTGCGAGCCCTCGGCGACCTTGCTCACCGAATCGTCGATCAGATGCTTGATCTCTTTCGCGGCACCGGCCGACCGCTGCGCCAGCGTGCGCACCTCGGAGGCGACCACTGCGAAACCGCGGCCCTGCTCGCCGGCACGCGCCGCTTCCACGGCGGCGTTGAGCGCCAGGATGTTGGTCTGGAACGCGATGCCGTCGATCACGCTGATGATCTCGGCGATCTTTTTCGATGAGACTTCGATGCCGGACATGGTGGTGACCACCTGCGCCACCACCGCGCCGCCCTGCGAAGCCACACCAGCCGCACCGATCGCCAACTGGTTGGCCTGGCGTGCGCTTTCAGCATTCTGTTTGACGGTGGAGGTGAGCTCTTCCATCGAGGCGGCAGTCTCTTCCAGATTGGCCGCTTGTTGTTCGGTGCGCTGCGACAGGTCGTTGTTGCCGGCGGCAATTTCGCTGGAGGCGGTATGAATGCTGCCGGCGGCCTGCTGGATACGCCCGATCACCAGCGCCAGTTGCTCGGCGGTGGTATTGGCGTCGTCGCGCATCGTGGCGAAAACGCCATGGAACTGGCCCTGCATGCGCGCACTCAGGTCGCCGTCGGCCAGCGCGCTCAGCAGGCGCGACACTTCGGCGATGCTGACCGCGTTGGCATCGAGCAAGGCATTGAGCTGTTGCGCCAGTTGCAGGAAAAAGCCTTGTTTCCCGGTACTGTCGATGCGCTTGGATAGATCGCCGGCAGCGGCGCTGCGCACCACGTCGGCAACGTCGATTTCCACGCGCGCCTCGGCCGTGCGGTCGCGCCACTCGCAGACAAAGCCCAGATGCGCGCCGGCCTCGTCGCGAATTGCCGAAACGTTCTGTGCGATGCAGGTGCTGCGGTACTGCACCTCGCGCTGGGCAGCGCCCTGGCGGTCCAGACGCTGATAGATCTCCGCGTCCTGTGCGTTGCCCACTTCCAGCAGCGAGACCGGTTGGCCGACCAGCTTGGCGGTGCGATTGAACGCGGGCGCGCAGGCCTGGATATCGTCTGCGTAGGTGTGCAGCAGGTTTTGCAGCGCACCATTGGTGTAGATGATGGTGAGGTCCGGGTCGGCGATGTACATGCCGGTGGAAGCGTTATCCAGTGCGGTGCGGATGCGCAGGTTTTCGGCTGCGATGCTGCGCTCGCGCTCCAGACGCTCGCGCAGGTCGCGCTGCATGCGCGCCAATGCGGCCATCAGGCTGCGGCTGTGCTTTGCGGCGACCGGGATCGGTTGGTCCAGGCGGCCTTCGGCGATGTGTTGCGCGGCAGCCATGGCCAGCTGCGGCTCGCCGCCAAGCAGGCCGAATACCGAGCGCAGAATCCAGCCGGCCGCCAGCGCCAGGCACACGAATGCCAGCACCACGGCGCTACCCTGCTGCCACATCACGCGGTGGCTGTATTGCTCGGCCTGGCGGCGGCTGGCCTCGTTCAAGGCCAGGATGCGCTCGCTGATGGCGCCCATGCGGGTTTCAAGCTGGCCGAATTTATCGTTGAAATCCGCGTAGGCCGCTGCGCTGTCCGCATGCGTTTCGGCAGCCTTCACCACCTGGTCGGCGGATGCGATATAGGCCTGCAGCGCCGGCGTCACCGCGTCCAGATCGGCGCGCAATGCGGGGGCCAGCGGCAGTTTGCGGTTGGCTGCCAGCGACTCGCGGAATTCGCCGGCGTGTTCGCCCAATGCGCTGCGCGCGGCCGACACGGCTTTATCGTCTTTCGTGGAGGCAGCAAGCAACGCCGCGGTGACATCGCCGCGCAGGGCGTCGTGCATCATGTCCGCCTGCATATGGTTGCGCAGCGCATCGGAGGAGATGACCTGTGCGGCAATCGCATCGAGCAGGCCGCGTTGGCCGTTATAGCCCACGCCACCCAAGGCGAGCAGCGCCAATGCGGCCACCAGCACCAGGACGCCCAGCATGTGCATGATCTTCATGGTGCAACCCGTGTCAGAAGCGGAAAGACAGGCCCACGCCGAGCGCGTGATCCGGTGAGCGGTCGTTGAGTCCGCGGCTGTAGACAGCGTCCAGTTGGACGTCGTTGCTCAGCAGCCAGGCCGAGCCGACATCGAGCAGGGCCACGGTGCCGCCATCGTCGCTGTTGGCGATCTGCGGCAACGCCACTTCGACGAACGAGCGCACGCGGTCGTTCCAGGCCTTGCCGAGAACGGCACCGAAGATGCCGGCGGTATATCGATTGCCCTGGCCATCGTCGTCCCAGATCACTCCGGGCATCATGCCGGCGGAAATGCTGTCGCTGAGCTCCCATTCGGCCACCAGCCGGAACGAGGGGCGTGCACCATGGCCGCGCAACGCCTGCGCGCCGCTGGGCAGATCCACATGCAGCAACCAGGCCAGCGAGGTCTTGCCATCGTCGGAGCTGGCCAGGTGGTGCTTGATGCCGAGCGAGACGTCGGACATGCCGCTGACCTGCGCATCGCCGGGCAGGTCGATGCGCTGCCAGCCATCGGTTTCCAGCCGCAGTTCCCAGGTCTGGCCCAGGCCGTAGCGCAGTAGGGTGGGTGTGGAATACGCATCCACCGCATCATCGCGTTCCCACGCGACGCTGGTTTCCACCTGCACGCGGCGGTCGCCGACAGTGAGGCTGGATTCCACGAAATCGGGGCGGTCGGTCGCGATCGGGTCTTCAGCGCGGGCATGACCCATCACACCCAACAGCACAAAACAGCTGGCGATAACAGACGGCTTCATGGCATCCCTTGCGTGGCGACCTGCGGAAACAACTATCCGGATGCATGCGCTGGCTGCGTTGGTCGCGACAGCACGCATGCACTGCTGGACCGGCTGCTGCGGTGTGGCGCAGGCAGTCGATGTCATCCACACTAACGGCAACGCTGCATGATTCTTGATGCGCGTCGGACGATCGGAAGGGGCAGGGCATGCACAGCGCGCCGATGACGCGCCGTGCGGGATGCAGTTGTGGAATGCAAGTAACGCTGCGTTCGTGCGATTACGCTTGTGTTCGCTTGCAATCCACTGCGCGCAGGGCGGTTAGAAATCCTGCCACTGGCTGTCGTGACCGGCAGTGCCGGAGGACTTGCCCACGGAGTGAGGCAGCAGTGTCGCCACGCGCTTGCCGCGGGCGGCTGCCGGCTTGGTGGTGACCACCGCGCGCACCGCTGGTTTGACAGTGGACGCAGCCAGCACGGGCTTGACCGCATGATTGAGCTTGAAGACCGCCACCGCCTCGGTCAGCTGGCCGGCCTGTTCTTCCATCGCACGCGCTGCGGCAGTGGCTTCTTCCACCAGCGCGGCATTCTGCTGCGTGGCTTCATCCATCTGCGTCACGGTGAGGTTGACCTGCTCGATGCCCGACGACTGCTCCTGCGAGGCGGCGGAGATTTCGCCCATGATGTCGGTGACGCGCTGCACGCTGGCGACGATCTCGCTCATGGTGGTGCCGGCCTGATGCACCAGCGACGAGCCTTGTTCCACCTTGCTCACCGAATCGTCGATCAGGTGCTTGATCTCCTTGGCAGCACCGGCCGAACGTTGCGCCAGCGTGCGCACCTCGGAGGCGACCACGGCAAATCCGCGGCCCTGTTCGCCGGCGCGCGCCGCTTCCACCGCCGCATTCAAGGCCAGGATATTGGTCTGGAATGCGATCCCGTCGATGACGCTGATGATCTCGGCGATCTTCTTGGACGAGGTCTCGATGCCCGACATGGTGGTGACGACCTGCGCCACCACCGAACCGCCATGCGATGCCACGTCGGCTGCGCCGATGGCCAGCTGGTTGGCCTGACGCGCATGCTCGGCATTCTGTTTGACGGTGGAGGTGAGTTCCTCCATCGAGGCGGCGGTTTCTTCCAAATTGGCGGCCTGTTGTTCGGTGCGCTGGGAAAGATCGTTGTTGCCGGCAGCAATTTCGCTGGCGGCTGCGCTGATCTGCGTGGCCGAGGTCTGAATGCCGGAGACAATGCCGGTGAGCTGCGCCACCGTGGCGTTGGCATCGTCGCGCATGCGGGCGAACACGCCCTGGAAGTCGCCGTCCATGCGTACGGTGAGGTCGCCTTCGGCCAGCGCACTGAGCAGGCTGGAAATCCGCTCCAGGCTCAGCGAAGTGGTTTCCAGCAGGCCATTGAGCTGCCGGCCGAATTCCAGATAGAACCCATGCTTGTCGTCCAGCGCCAGGCGCTGGCCGAAATCGCCCATCAAGGCGGACTGCACCAGCTCGGCCACTTCCTGCTGGGTGCTGACTTCGGCACTGATATTGCGCCACAGCAGCATGCTGCCGCTACGACGGCCATCGGGGGCATACAGCGGGGTCATGGTCAGATCCAGCGTCACCGGCCCGAAGCGGTAGCGCTCGGTGGTGGTGGACTGCAGCTGCCGCAGACGCTGCGTACGCGAGGCGCCTTCGCCATCGTTGCCGAACACGTAGTCCATCGGCTTGCCGACCACCGCATCGGCACTGAAGCCGGTCTGGCCCTTGGCATGAAAGGCGGGCTCGCCCTGCTTGAACGAGGTGTGCAGCGCCTGGGTGATGAACACCGCGTTGTGCTGTTCGTCGGCCAGCAACACTTCCATTTCCGAATGTTCCAGCGCGGTGCGGATGCGCAGGTTTTCGTTGGCCACCTGCGCATCGCGCTCGATGCGCTCGCGCAGGTCGCTCTGCATGCGTTGCATGGCGCCCATCAGGCGGCCCACTTCGTCCTGGCGCTGCACGGCGATCTGGTTGTCGAGCTTGCCCGAGGCGATCGCATCGGCCACGTGCGCAGCGGCCTCCAGCGGCCGCACCACCTGGCGACGCAGCAGCGCAAACAGCGCCACGCTGAGCACCAGCGCCGAGCCAAGGCCGACGGCAAGGATGGTCCACAGCAGGTGATGCGCCTGCTGCATGATCGTGGCATACGGCACCACCACGCCCAGCGCGAAGCGCTCCTGCGCCTTGCCGATCTGTAGCGGAACGTAGGCGCTGACTGCGCCGTCTGCATCGGGGGTGAAATCCAACGCGTCCTTGCCGGCCTTGATCGCCTCCAGCATGGTGCGGTGGCGTGCGTCGGTGACCTGCTTGCCGATGCGCGTGGTGTCGTGCGATGCCAGCACCACGCCGGCAGGCGAGAGCAGTTCGACATAACCGTCCTGCATCGGGCGCAAGGCGCCAAGGCGCTGCTGCAATGCCGCCAGTGCCACGTCCACGGTGACCGCGCCCAGATACTTGCCGTCCTGCAGGATCGGCGTGGACAAGGTGGTCATCAGCACGGTCTTGCCGCCGATCTTGTAATCGTAGGGTTCGGCCACGGTCTGCCGCAGCAGTGCACGCGGTTTCAGATTCCAGTCGCCCAGGCCGGGGGTTTCGTAATCGGTGAGCGGCTCGCGGACCAGTGTCTGCTCACTGCGTCCCCAGTAGGTCATGAAGCGGCCGGTGGCGTCGTGGCCCTTGGCATTGGCGAATGCGCTGTCCTTGCCATCGAAGGCCTGCGGCTCCCACAAGGTGCCCATGCCGACCCACTCGGGGTGGTCCAGCAATTGGTCGTGCACCACTGCCGCGGCGCTGTCGCGGCTGATGCCGCCATTGGCGCGTTGCACCAGCAAGGTGGTGGCCAGCGATTGGCCGGTCGTCAACGCCTGGCCAAGCTCGCTGCCGATCTGCTCGGCCTGGTAGCGCGCGGCATTTTGCATCGTGGCCTGCGCAGAGGCGCTCAATGCGCGACTGCTTTGCCAATAGGTGATGGCTGCGGTCAAACCGAAGCACAGCGACGCAATGACTGCCGTACCGAACATCAGGCGGTACGCTAGGCGTCCGCTGAAACGTGAGTGGGTGGAAGGCGAGGTCATGGGCGTAGCCGCGGAAGGAAAAAGGAAAAGGGAGAAAACAACCCCGCCGGAGCGGGGCATGTGCGGTCAGTAGGCGGCCAGCGCAGCCCGCGCAGGCGCGCGTGTGCCGACATGGCCGAACGTCTTGGAGGTGGCCGCGACGATCCGGAAGCTGGACACCGCCTCATCCAGCTGCTGCGCCTGCTGCTGCATGGCATTAGCCGCTGCGGTGGCTTCTTCCACCAGCGCCGCGTTCTGCTGCGTGCTCTCGTCCATCTGGGTGACGGTGAGGTTGACCTGTTCGATCCCGGCCGACTGTTCCTGCGAGGCGGCAGAAATTTCGCTCATGATGTCGGTGACGCGCTGCACCGAAGAGACGATCTCGGCCATGGTCTTGCCGGCCTGATCCACCAGCAGCGAGCCCTCGGACACCTTGCCCACCGAATCGTCGATGAGGTGCTTGATCTCTTTGGCCGCATTGGCCGAACGCTGGGCCAGCGTGCGTACTTCCGAGGCGACCACCGCAAATCCGCGGCCTTGTTCGCCGGCACGTGCGGCTTCCACCGCGGCATTCAGCGCCAGGATATTGGTCTGGAAGGCGATGCCGTCGATGACGCTGATGATCTCGGCGATCTTCTTGGACGAGGTCTGGATACCGGACATGGTGTCCACCACCTGGCTCACCACCTGGCCGCCCTGCGAGGCCACGCTGGCGGCGCCGATCGCCAACTGGTTGGCCTGGCGTGCGCTTTCGGCATTCTGCTTGACGGTGGAGGTGATCTCCTCCATCGAGGCGGCGGTTTCTTCCAGATTGGCGGCCTGCTGTTCGGTGCGCTGGGACAGATCGTTGTTGCCTGCGGCGATTTCGCTGGCCGAGCCGGTGATGGAACTGGCGGCCTGCTGGATGCGCCCGACGATGCCGGCCAGTTGGGTGGCCGTGGTGTTGGCGTCGTCGCGCATGCGCGCGAACACGCCATGGTACTGGCCATCCAGGCGCGCAGTGAGGTCGCCTTCGGCCAGGGATGCCAGCAGCTCGGACAGCTTGCCCAGGTTGCGGTCGCTGACCTCCATCATCGCGTTGAGGTCGTTGATCATGCGCGCCGAGTCGTGCTTGAAGCGCGTGGCATCGCCGCGTTGACTGAAGTCGCCGTTAGCCGCGGCCTGGGCCAGGCGTTTGATCTCGGTGTTGATCGCCAGCAGGCTGGCCTTGGCCGCGTCCATCGCTTCGTGCAGCACCGCACGCGTGCCGGGCAGGCGCGCGGCATTGCGCGACAGGTCGCCTTGCGCATACTCGTTGAGGATGCCGATCGCATCGACGATGGCATCCAGGTGCTCGAAGATCATCGTGTTGATGCCGGTGGCCAGCTCGCCGTAGACGCCCGGGAAATCGGTCGGCATGCGGTGGGTGACATCGTCGCCGGCATGCATGTGCACCATCACCTTGGTCTGCGCGGAGAAGCGCTCCAAGGTGTGGACCATCTCGTCGGTGGCCTTGAGCATCTGGCCGATTTCATCGGTGCCGTGTTCGGCAGTACGCACGCTCAGGTCGCCGCGCGCCACACCCTTGATGGCTGCCAGGGCCCGCGACACCGGCTCCAGGATGGAGTTGCCGATCATCCAGCCCACCAGCAGATTGATCAGCACCAAGGCGCCTCCGGCGATCGCAACGATGCCGGTGAAAACCAGCGCCTGCGATTGAGTGTCGTCCAGGTACACGCCGGTGCCGATCACCCAGCCCCACGGCTTGTACAGCGCCGCGTACGAGGTTTTCTGCACCGGATCCTTCTGCCCTGGCTTGGCCCAGGTGTAATCGACATAGCCGCCGCCGGCCTGCGCTGCGGTGACGAACGCCGGAAACACGCGCTTGCCGTCCGGGCTGAGCACATCGCTCAACGGCTTGCCGACCAGGTCGGGCCGGGTGGGGTGCATCAGCATCGTCGGCGTCTGGTCGGTGACGTAGATGTAATCCACACCGCCACGTGCGCGCATGGTCGACAGGGTATGCAGCGCACTTTTCTTGGCGGTCTCCACGTCGATCTCGCCCTTTTCGGCGCGCTCGGCGTAGCCATTGACCACTGCAATCGCCATCTCGATCTGGCTCTTGAGCCCATCGCGGCGCGTATCGGTCAGATCGACGTACTGCATGCGTGCGGCGATCACCGCCAACGCAATGATGCCCAGCGCAACCAGAGCAGTCTGGGCGAAGAACTTGCGCTTGAGCGGCACATTGGCCAGCGTTTTTGCAACCGTGGTCTTCAGCGTCATGGCAGATATCCAGCAAAGGAATGTGACCGGCGTAAGTCGAATAGCGACCCGACTCCGAAAATGTTGAGCCGGGCGCACCGCAGGGTTGCGGACGATGTGTGGCGCAGGCCACGTGCGAATGGCCTGACTTTGCTCAGTGCGTTAACGCGCTGGCACGGCGCTTTGCGTGCTCGGCGCAGTGGCAGCGCGCTGGGCATGACAGCGAACCAGACAGTGCCTGAAAGACATGCTGTCACGCGATCGCCGACGGCGTGGGCACGGTGGCGGTTTGCACTTTCGGCGACCATTGAACGGCTCACAGCTGCCCGGCGAATTCATCAGGCAATGCGGTGACGGCGCTCAGCGTCCTGGCGCAGGCGCTGCGCATGCAGCACCGGGCAGCGCGCACGGTGTGAACGGCACCGGCGGGCGGGCCGGGAGATTGTGCAGTCGCCGCGCCGATGAACTCGGCCGCACAAGGCGTGATGGTTCAGCGTGAACTGGCGCGTGCTACGCGTGATGTTGCCCGGGCGCTGCGTGGCAAGGTTTGCCTGCAGCGGCTCAGTTGCGCTGCGCAACGTTCACGCTGGCGACCGATTGCTGCAGGCTCTGCAGTTCGGTCCACAAGACGTGGCGGGTATCGCCGCTATGGCCCAGCGACAAGGCTTGTGCGTATTGCAGGTCGCCTTCGTGCAGGGCGCGATTGGCCTGACGGTGCTGTGCCAGGTACTTGCCCAGCTGCTGCTGCACCAGCGCGAATTTGCGTGCCTGTTCGCCCTGCGGCGCGGTGGCCTGGAAGTAGCCGGCATGCCGTGCGATCCGCTGATGCAGATTGCCCAGACGCTCGTCGTAGGCTTCGATACGCGCCGCATCGTGCCTGGCGGCAAGCTGTGCACGTTGATCGTCGCGCAACTGCGCCAGATCCACCGCCAGCGCCTGCAATGCAGTAACCGGCACATTGTCCAGAAGCACCGAGACCGGCGCTGCCGGGGCGGCGAAGGAGGGCGGCAACGAGACGCCCGCAGCCAGCAACGCGACGGTGAACACACAGCCCAGCACGGTGCGGGCAGAGCGGTTGGAGTTGGCGGTGTGCATGCGGACGTCCTTCGATCTAGCGCGGGCAATGCGGCCCTCAGTGCTTGTTGTATCGGCCGCACGAGCCTGCGCTTGACCGATTTTCGACCAGCGGCACGCTTGCATGGTCGTCGCAATGACTTCCTTCTCCTGCGGGGAAAGCCGGTGCGCAGCGCCGGATGAAGGCACGCGCACAGCCTCATGCGCCCACCGCAAGCTGTCGACAACGACACGCGACACTGCCTCGGCAGGGTTTTCCCCGCCAAAAAAAAGCCCCGACATTGCTGCCGGGGCCTGGGGACCACCTGCCGTCTGATCCGGCGGCCGTGTATCTGCAGTGGGCTTAGAACTCCTGCCAGTTCGATTCGCTGTTGCTGGCCGCGGCAGCCAGCCGGCGTTGTGCTGTGGCGGGGGCGGCGCTGGGTTTTGTAACAGCCGAGCCGGTCACCCGTTTGGCAGCGCTGGCCGACGTGGCGGCGGCCAGGCGCAGCGGTGCAGGGCGCTTGGCCGCGGGCGCCACACCGGCGACCTGCTGCACCTTGAAGATCGATACCGCATCGGACAACTGACCGGCTTGTTCTTCCATTGCACGTGCCGCGGCCGTGGCTTCTTCCACCAGCGCCGCGTTCTGCTGGGTGGTTTCGTCCATCTGCGTCACGGTGAGGTTGACCTGCTCGATCCCGGCCGACTGTTCCTGCGAGGCGGCAGAAATCTCGCCCATGATGTCGGTGACGCGCTGCACGCTGGCGACGATGTCGGCCATGGTCTTGCCGGCCTGGTCCACCAGGACGGAGCCTTCGGCGACCTTGCCCACCGAGTCGTCGATGAGGTGCTTGATCTCCTTGGCTGCGCCGGCCGAGCGCTGGGCAAGCGTGCGCACTTCGCTGGCCACCACCGCAAATCCGCGGCCCTGGTCGCCCGCGCGTGCCGCTTCCACTGCGGCGTTCAACGCCAGGATGTTGGTCTGGAAGGCAATGCCGTCGATGACGGAGATGATATCGGCGATCTTCTTCGACGAGACTTCGATGTCGGCCATGGTGGACACCACCTTGCCGACCACGTCGCCGCCTTGCGACGCCACAGCCGCCGCGCCGATCGCAAGCTGGTTGGCCTGGCGTGCGCCTTCGGCGTTCTGCCTGACGGTGGAGGTGAGCTCCTCCATCGAGGCCGCGGTTTCTTCCAGGTTGGCGGCCTGCTGCTCGGTGCGCTGCGACAGATCGTTGTTGCCGGCGGCGATCTCGCTGGCCGCGGTATTGATCGACACCGTGGCGTGCTGGATGCGCCCGACAATGCTGGAGAGCTGTTCGGTGGTGGCGTTGGCATCGTCGCGCATCTGCGCGAACACGCCGTTGAACTCGCCCTGCATGCGCTGGGTGAGATCACCTGCAGCAATGGCCTGCAGCACCTTCGACAGCGCGCCCAAATTACCGTCGGCGGTGGCCATCAGCCGGTTGAGGCTTTCCACCATTGCCAGGAAATCGTGCTGGAAACGCGCCGTATCGCCGCGTACGCTGAAGTCGCCATCGGCCGCAGCCTGGGCCAGCAGTTTGATCTCGCTGTTCATCGCCGTCAGGTTGGATTTGACGGTGTCCATGGTCTCGCTCAACACGGCTTCTTCGCCCGGCAGGCGGTCCATGTCCTGGCTCAGGTCGCCGATGGCGTAGCGCGACATGATCTGCGCGAGCTTGAGCTTGACCGCGATATGCGCATCTACCAGAGCATTGGTATCGCGCACCATGCTGCCGTATTGCCCGGGAAACGCATCCTGGTCCATGCGGAAGCTGATCTTGCCGCTGTCGTGCTGGCGGGCCATCTCCTGCTGCGCGGCGGCAACGGCCTTGAGCTGCTCCTGCATGCCGCGCATGCTGGTCAACAACTGGCCGGGCTCATCGCCTGGCTGCGGGCCGATCGGGTGATCCAGATCGCCGTGGGCGATCGCATCGGCGACCTGCGTGGCCTGCTTCAGCGGCCGCACCAGGCTGGCCGAGATCAGCCACGCCAACGCGGCGGCCAGGCCGGCCGCGAGCAGGCCGAAGGCGATCAAGGCACGGTTTGCCAGCGCCACGCTGCCCAGGATGGTGGCCGCGCCGGCGGCATTCTGCTGATTCTGCAATTCCACCGCGGCAGCAATCGCCTTGGAGCGGCGCTCCAGCAACGGCTGCGCCTGCCCACTGAGCAGCTGCTTTGCGCCCTCCAGGTCGCCTTCGCGTACCAGGCCCAGCAGCCGGTTGTTGGTGGCGCGGGCAGCGGTGAGGCTGTCTTCGATGGCCTGCCGAGCACGTAGGCCGTCGCTGTTGGTCGGCAGCTGTTTCAACGCGGTCCACAGTTGTGCGTAATGTTCGCGATTGGCCTTGAGCTGCGCATCGACAGCGGGCCGCTGCTGCGGGCTCGCTAGCATGAAGTCGCGGATGTAGCGCTCGCCGAGCATGTTGCTCTCGCGCATCTGACTGAGCAGCGCTGCCTTGCGGTTATTGACCTCGACGATGATCGCGACCTGATGTTGGACGGTCTTGAACTGGGACAGCGCCAGGGCGGTGGAGCCGGCAAGCAACGCGATCAGCAACGCGAATGCCACCGCCAGGCGTCGCCCGACGGTCATGGAATGCAGGAATTTCATGGTGTTTCTCTCTGGGGAGGGTGGAAAAGAGATACAGCGGTAGCGTTCGCCACCCGGAATTCTGAAGTCGCATGTTGCATTGCAGCATGCTGGCGTTCATGGTGCTCGGTGGGGCCAGCGCGAGGCATGGCCAAGCGATGCATCGCGCAGGCATCCCGGCTGCGAGAATCTGCTGCCGTATTGGATGCAGGGATGCGTGCGCGTGAGCGTTGCTACAACCCGCACGCGCCAAAAAAAAAGCCCCGACATCGCTGCCGGGGCTTGCTCATGCTTGGTCGCCTCGTCGCCTGCTCCACGCAGAGGTGGCGCTCAGAACTCCTGCCAACTCGACTCGCCGTTGGCGGCTGCGGCAATCACCGGGCGTGGCGTTGCTGTGGCCGTGGCCGCGACACCGGCCGATGCAGGGGCGCGCTTGGTCGTGGCCGATCTGGCAGCGCCTGGCTTGGCGGCGGCCAGGCGCGGCGGAGCAGGGCGCTTGGCTGCAGTGGCCACGGCAGCGACCTGCTGCACCTTGAAGATCGACACCGCATCGGACAGCTGACCGGCCTGCTCTTCCATCGCACGCGCCGCGGCCGTGGATTCTTCCACCAGCGCTGCGTTCTGCTGGGTGGCTTCGTCCATCTGCGTCACGGTGAGGTTGACCTGCTCGATCCCGGCCGACTGTTCCTGCGAGGCGGCAGAAATCTCGCCCATGATGTCGGTGACGCGCTGCACGCTGGCGACGATGTCAGCCATGGTCTTACCGGCCTGGTCCACCAGGACGGAGCCTTCGGCGACCTTGCTCACCGAGTCGTCGATGAGGTGCTTGATCTCCTTGGCCGCGCCGGCCGAACGCTGCGCCAGCGTGCGCACTTCCGAGGCGACCACGGCAAAACCACGGCCCTGCTCGCCGGCACGCGCTGCTTCCACGGCGGCATTCAAGGCCAGGATATTGGTCTGGAAGGCGATGCCGTCGATCACGCTGATGATGTCGGCGATCTTCTTCGAGGACACTTCGATGCCGGACATGGTGGTCACCACCTGCGCCACTACGCTGCCGCCTTGCGAGGCCACCGTGGCCGCACCGATGGCGAGCTGGTTGGCCTGGCGCGCATGCTCGGCGTTCTGGCGCACGGTGGAGGTGAGTTCCTCCATCGAGGCAGCGGTTTCTTCCAGGTTGGCCGCCTGCTGCTCGGTGCGCTGCGACAGATCGTTGTTGCCGGCGGCAATCTCGCTGGCCGCGGTATTGATCGACAAGGTGGCGTGCTGGATGCGCCCAACGATATCGGCAAGTTGCGCGGTGGTGGTATTGGCATCGTCGCGCATCCGGGCGAACACGCCATTGAACTGGCCTTGCATGCGCTCGGTGAGATCGCCCGCGGCAATGGACTGCAACAGCTTCGACAGCGCGCTCAGGTTGGCATCGGCGGTCGCCATCAACTGGTTGAGGCTCTCCACCATCGCCTGGAAATCGTACTGAAAACGTGCGGTGTTGCCGCGCACGCTGAAGTCGCCGTTGGCAGCGGCCTGCGCCAGCAGCTTGATCTCGCCGTTCATCGCCGACAGGTTGGCCTTGACGGTATCCATGGTGGAACTGAGCACGGCCTTCTCGCCGGGCAGGCGGTCCATGTCCTGGCTGAAGTCGCCGATGGCGTAGCACGACATGATCTGCGCGAGTTTCATCTTGACCGCGATATGCGAGCCGACCAGGCTGTTGGTGTCGCGCACCATGGTGCCGTAGTCGCCTGGAAACGCATCGTGTTCCATGCGGTAGCTGATCTGGCCGGCTTCGTGGCGCTTGGCCATTTCCGACTGCGCTGCGAGCACGGCCTGCAATTGCCGCTGCATGCCTTCCATGCTGTGTAGCAGTTGCCCGGCTTCGTCGCGGCTGTCGACGTGGATGGCGTTATCCAGTTTGCCCTGTGCGATGGCACTGGCCACCCGCGTGGCGCGAGCGAGCGGGCCGGCGATGCTGCGGGCGATGAACCAACCGGCAAATGCAGCCAGCAGCACGACCAGCACCATCGCCGCGAGCATGACCTGCACCGAGCGTTGATAGGTCGCCTCGGCCTGCGCGATCTCGCTGTCCATGTGGGCGACGTTGAACTTGGTCAGCTCCACCAATTTCGCGAACAGGTCGCGCCGCGCCGGGCGCGATTGCTCATCGGAAACGCGATTGGCAGTGACCAGATCGCCGGCACGCACCGCGGCGCTGAGTGCGGCGTTGGCCTTGTAGTACGCGTCCAGTTTCAGTTTGACCTCGTCGTACAACTCGGTCTCTCTGCCGGCCGTGGTGGTCTTGGCGTAGGCGTCCTGCGCCGTCGCGACGTCGGCGCGCGCCTTGTCCATGCGTTCGAAATAATTCTGCACCGCCTTCGGATCGTCGGCGTGCGCCAGCTGGGCAAGTTCGTAGGTGCGGAATTCGCCGAGCAATGCGCGCATTTCGCTCAGTTGCTGCACGGCCGGTGCCCACACGGTGCCGATCTCGCGCAACAGATGTGCGCTGGACTGCATGCGCACGAGCGCAAACCCGCCCAGGCTCAAGGTGATCAACGCGGTAAAGGAAAACGCCACGGCCAACTTGCGGGCAACGGCAAGATTGCGGAACCAGTTCATAGCGGTCTTCTCGTATTGCAGAGAACGACTGGCCTCGTGGGCGCCCGTCAGTGGTTGGGCGAATGACGATGGCAGCGTCGAAAGATCCGGACAAAGGGCCAGAATCTCCGCCGGTCGTGTCGGGCCGGACGGGTGTTGCTGATGCCGGCAGTCCCCATACTGCCGGCGATCGCTCCAGCACCCATCGTGCATCGATGGCGTGGTGGAGCCTTGCGCCGCGGCATCCAGGCCGCGGCGAGTGCATTACGCGGCTTGCGGTACCTTGAGCGAGCGCACCAGGCCACCGATGTCCACGATCAGCGAGACCCGCCCATCGCCGAGGATGGTGGCGCCGGAAACGCCCGGAATCCGCCGGTAATTGTTCTCGATGTTCTTGACCACCACCTGCTGCTGGCCAAGCAATTCGTCCACTTCCAGCGCGATCTTCTGGCCGTCGCCTTCGACCACCACCACCAGCGATTCCTTGGAGGACTGTTGCCCGCCGAAGCCGTAGTAATTGGTGAGCGAGAGGATCGGCAGATATTCGCCACGCACCCGCAGTACCCGACCGTCGCCGGCCATCGCGCGGACGTCTTCCGGTGCCGGCTGCAGGGCTTCGAGCACGTAGGACAGCGGCAGGATCAGGGTTTCGCCGGCGACCGAAACGGTCATGCCGTCCAGAATGGCCAGGGTCAGCGGCAGACGGATCAACACGCGGGTACCGCTGCCGGCGTTGCTTTCCAGCTGCACTTCGCCACCCAGGCCCTGGATGTTGCGGCGGACCACGTCCATGCCCACGCCACGACCGGACAGGTCGGTCACCGCATCGGCGGTGGAGAAGCCCGGTGCGAAGATCAAGTCCCACACCTGCGCATCGGTCGGGTTGTCCGGCACGGCGATGCCGCGTTCGGCCGCTTTTTCCAGGATCTTGGCGCGATTGAGACCGCGGCCGTCGTCGCTGACTTCGATCACGATGTGGCCACCCTGGTGCGATGCCGCCAGGGTAATCGTGCCGGTTTCGTCCTTGCCGGAGGCGCGGCGCGCATCGGGCATTTCCAGGCCGTGGTCGATCGAGTTGCGCACCAGGTGCACCAACGGATCGGCAATCTTTTCGATCAGGCCCTTGTCCAGCTCGGTGCTTTCGCCAATGGTGCGCAGGCGCACTTGCTTGCCGAGGCGGCTGGAGAGGTCGCGGACCAGGCGCGGGAAGCGGCGGAACACCGCATCCACCGGCAGCATGCGCACGCCGATGACCGCTTCCTGCAGATCGCGGGTATTGCGCTCGAGCAGATCCAGGCCGGCGAACAGCTGTTCGGCATGCGCCGGATCCAGGCCGGTGGAGACCTGCTTGAGCATGGCCTGGGTGATCACCAGTTCGCCGACCAGGTTGATCAATGCATCGACCTTGTCGACGCTGACGCGGATCGAGCTTTCGGCTTCGGCAGCGGCGGCCTTGGCCGGTGTCGCCGCGGCGGCAGCAGGTTCGGCAGCGGCGCCCGGTGCAGCGGCAACGGCTGCAACCGGTGCGGCCGCCGGAGCGTCCACGGCCAGGCTCGGCGGCGGGCCGGGCACGGCCATCGGGCGGATGTCCAGTTCGCAGTCGTCCACCACCCAGGCAAAGGTGTCTTCGATCTTGCTGCGCGGAATCTTGCCGATCAGGCCCAGGTCCCACGCCAGATACGCTTCCAGCGGATCGATGTTTTCAAAACCCGGCATGCGCTCCAAACGCGCGGCGATCTGCAGCGGGCCCAGGTGTTCGAGCTCGCGGATGATGCGCAGCGGGTCGTTGCCGCTCATGAACAGCGACGGCGCCGGCGTGAAACCGATGTGCCAGGCTTCGGGTTCTTCTTCCTTGGGCTTGGCGACCGCCGCGGCGGCCGGCGCTTCGCCAGCGAGCACGGCATTCAACCGGGTGTGCACGGCCTTGACCGCAGCCGGATCGGCCGGGGTGCCGTGTTCGGCTTCGCGCAACAGGGCGCGCAGCACATCGACCGAGCCAAGCATGGCATCGACCGCATTGGGTTCGAGCTGGCGCTTGTTGGAGCGCAGCTCGTCCAGCAGCGTCTCCAGCACGTGGGTCAGCCCTGCGACGGCGTCGAAACCGAAGGTGGCAGCGCCGCCCTTGATCGAGTGCGCGGCGCGGAACACCGAGTTGATGATTTCCGGGTCGCGGTTGCCTTCTTCAAGCGACAGCAGCCCGGCCTCCATCGCGTCGAGCCCTTCACGGCTTTCCTCGAAAAAGGTGGCGTGAAAACGTTGCAGGTCCATGCTCATGGGCGTGAAATCCGAAGCTGAAGCGAGGAGGGTTTAACCGAGAACTTTCTGCACGGTGGCGATCAGCTGTTCTGGGTTGAACGGCTTGACCAGCCAACCGGTGGCGCCGGCTGCCTTGCCTTCGGATTTCTTGTCGGCCGCCGACTCGGTGGTGAGCATGAGCATCGGGGTGAACTTGTAGTCCGGCAGCTGGCGCAGCTCGCGGATCAGCGAGATGCCGTCCATGTTGGGCATGTTCACGTCGGTGACCACCGCATTGAAGCGCTGGCCCTTCGCGCGGCCCAGCGCAACGGCGCCGTCTTCGGCTTCTTCGACGGCAAAGCCGGCAGAGGTGAGGGCGAAAGAGACCATCTGGCGCATCGACGCCGAATCGTCCACCACCAAGATACGTGCGCTCATGCGGCGTTCTCCACAGATTTCAGGTTGTCATTGGATGCGGGGAGTCCGAGCGCGTCGGTGACGCCGAGCAGACGCGCTGCATCCCTAAAAGTGTCGTTGCAGCCATCGAATTCGGTGTGCAGGCCGGCCTGGCGGCGGCTCTGCACAAAGGCGCAGAGCAACTGCACGCTGGCGGTGTGGATGCGTCGGACTTCACCGGCATCAAGCACCAGGTCGCCGTCCTGGGTGAGGAATCCGGCAAGCTTTTGCTTGAGGTCGGCGCTGGTCTCGATGCCGAGATCCTCACCCAATGTCACTGTGCTCATTGTTGCTCCGAACGGATGGTTCTATGCGTACTAACGGCGGGGGGCGGAAAAGCTTTAACGGTGAATCGTTGTGCGTGCAGGTGCGAGCAAGCTAGGCGCGCATCAATGCAGCAGATGGGTGGCATCGAGCAGGATCATCGGCTGATGGCCCAGACGTGCGACACCGCGGAACAGGTTGTTGTAGATGCGGCACAGCCGGGCGTTGTCCGGCGGCTCGATCTGCTGATCGGTGAGGCTGGTGACGTCTTCCACGGCCGACACGCGCAGGCCCATGGTTTCGCCGTTTTCTTCCAGCACCACCACGCGGGTCTGCAGGTCCATGTCCACCGGCGAAGAGCCCAGGTGGATGCCCAGATCGATCACCGGGACCACCTGGCCCCGCAGGTTCATGATGCCCAGCATGGCGCTGGGCGTGCCGCGCAGCGGCAGCAGCGGCACCGGCAGCACCACTTCCTGCACCTTGAGCAATTCCAGCGCATAGGTCTGCTCGCCGCAGCGCAGACGCAGCCAGCGGGTGCTGCGTTCGCTGGCGCGGCGTTCGGCATGGATCTTGTCGGCCTGGCCGGGTGCCAGCAGTGCCTGCAGCCCGGTCGGTGCCGGCGCGCGTGCCGGCGCCGGTGCCGCACGGGGGGCCGGGGCGGGCGCCGGTGCCGGGGCGGGTGCAGGCACCGCGACCGGTGCGGCCTCCAGCCCGAAGGCCGGGTCGGCATCCATTTCTGCCAGCAGATCGGCGGCGATCAGGTCCACTGCAGTGGGCGCGGTTCCGAACGCCGGATCGGCATCCATTTCGGCCAGGAAGTCGGCGGCGATGTCGGCGGCGCTGGGCGCGGCCTTGGCCGGCGGGGCGAATGCCGGGTCGGCGTCCATTTCGGCCAGGAAGTCGGCAGCGATGTCGGCGGCGCTGGGTGCGGCGTTGACCGGCGGTGCGAACGCCGGGTCGGCGTCCATTTCGGCCAGGAAGTCGGCAGCGATGTCGGCGGCGCTGGGCGCGGCCTTGACCGGCGGTGCGAAGGCCGGGTCGGCGTCCATTTCGGCCAGGAAGTCGGCGGCAATGTCGGCAGCGCTGGGCGCGGCCTTGACCGGCGGTGCGAACGCCGGGTCGGCGTCCATTTCTGCCAGGAAATCGGCGGCGATCGCATCGGCGCTGCGCGCTGCGGCAATCGCGTTGGAGGTGGCAGCTTCGGAGACGGTAGCGGCTTCGGGAAGTGCGGCCGTCTCGACCGGCGGCTCGGCCAGCGCAAGATCTGCATGCGCAAGTGCCGGCGTTTCGACCGTGGCTGCGGTGGCCGCAGGTGGGGCAACGCTCTCCACGCCCGCATCGTGCAGCAGGCCTTCCAGATAATCGTCCAATTCACCGTTGGCGGTGGGGTTGCTCATGCGGCTTGCTCCATACGCATCGCGTCATCGGCCAGCACCCATTCCAGCGCGCGGCGATACGCGGACAGGCCGCGGCCCGGATAGTCGCCGCCAACGGCGGGCACGGTCAGGGCGGCGGCGTTGCAGATTCGGGTGTCCACCGGCACCGCGTCTTCCCAGACGACCGGGCCGTAGGTGGCCTGCATTTCCTTCAGCGTTTCGGTGCCGGCGCGGGTGCGGCGGTCGAACAGCGTAGGCAGGATCGACACCGGCAGCTCGCGCCGGCGCGAGCGCTGCACCATGTCGGCGGTGCGCACCATGCTGGCCAGGCCATGCAGGGCAAGCGGCTCGGCCTGGGTCGGCACCACCACGCGGTCGCAGGCGGCCAGTGCGTTGATCATCAGCAGGCCCAGGGTTGGCGGGCAGTCCAGCAGGATGTAGTCGTGCTGGCCGGCATGCCGGGTCATGGCGTTCTGCAGCGCCAGGCCCAGGCCGGGCTGGTTGGCGCTGCGGCGTTCCAGCGTGGCCAATGCGGCTTGCGCGCACACATACGACAGGCCCGGAATGCTGCTTTCATGCGCCAGGCTGGCCAGGTCGCTTGGCGGAGTGCCGAACAGGTCCAGCACCCCGCGCGGCGGCGGGTCGATCGCCACGCCGAAGGCGCGGGTGAGCGAGGAGTGCGGATCGAGGTCGATCAACAAGACGCGGTGGCCGAGCGCGGCCAGGCCGCGACCCAATGCCAGCGTCGTGGTGGTCTTGCCGACGCCGCCCTTTTGGTTGGCGATTGCCCAGATACGCATGTCACTGCACTCCTTGAATTACGGCGGGGACGGAACTTGTGCCGCTTTCGGTGGTGACGGCCGTTTGGCCGCCGTCAGACTTGGGAAGCTTGGGCGCCCCGGCGGCGGTCGCATTTAATTGCGATGGCGGATCGGGTGCGAGTGAGCCAGCCGAGTCAGCGAGGATGATCAACACCACACGCCGGTTCGCATTCCGTCCCGCCTCAGTGCTGTTATCGGCACGTGCGCGGAATTCTCCATAGCCCACCATCGCCAATCGTTGCGGGGCGATGCCGTCGTCGGCGAACAGGTGCACCACGCTTGCCGCACGCGCCGCAGACAGCTCCCAGTTGGAGGGGAATTGCGCCGTGGCGATGGGCTGGTTATCGGTATAGCCCTCCACGCGCACGCCATTGGGCGCATCGCGCAGCACCGAGGCCAGCGTGGACAACGTCCCGCGGGCGCCGCCGGCCAGGGTGGCCGAGCCGGTGCCGAACAGGATGTCGCTGTTGATCTCCACCTCGATCCACAGATCGTTGCGGCGGATGGTGATCAGTTGCTTGTCGATCAGCGGGGCCAGCGTCTTGCTCAGCTGTTGCTCCACTGCATCCATCTGCCGCTGTGCGCGCGCCAGTTGCGCCTGGTTGCGCAGCGATACCGGCATGCGCATCTGCGCGGCCATCGACGGCAGCAGGGTGGGGTCGGTCGGGCCATTGGAGGCCGCCATCGGCGCGCCGGCCTTGATCACGGATGGGCGGTCGTAATCGGCGCCCAGGGTCTGGGTCTTGCCCAGCTGCACCGGGCTGGCCTTGTTCGACGAGCCACCAAAGGCGCTGGTCAGCGCTTGCGCCATGACCTTGTATTTGCCTTCGTTGAGCGAAGAGATGGCGTACATCACCACGAAGAACGCCAGCAGCAGCGTCATCAGATCGGCATACGGAATCGCCCACGCTTCGTGGTTGCCATGTTCTTCGTGGTGTTTGCGACGACGGGCCATAACGCGCTAATGCAAGTAGCCTGCCAATTTCGATTCGATGTTGCGCGGGTTCTCGCCCTGGGCGATGGCGATCAGGCCTTCGATCGCCATTTCGCGCTCATTGGTGCTGCAATGGATCACGCTCTTGAGCTTGGCGGCGACCGGCAGGAACAGCAGGTTGGCCGAGGCGATGCCATAGATGGTGGCGGTGAAGGCTGCCGCGATGCCATGCCCGAGCATGGCCGGGTCGGCCAGGTTCTTCATCACCGCCATCAGGCCCAGTACCGCGCCGATGATGCCCAGGGTGGGCGCATAGATGCCCATGCCCTCGAATACCTTGGCCGCGGCAAGATCCTGACGCTCCTGGTTGTCCACTTCGATTTCCAGCATGTGGCGCATGGATTCGGGCTCCACGCCATCGACCAGCATCTGCAGGCCTTTGCGCAGGAAGGCATCGTCCTGACGCGGCAACTGGTCTTCCAGGCCCAGCAGGCCCTGGCGACGGGCGATATTGCTCCACTCGACGATACGCGCCACCAACTGCGGGCGATCGCTGGCCGGCGGCTGGATCACCCAGCGCAGGATCTTGAACGCGCGCCGGAAAACCGCCGGCGAGGTATGCAGCAGGATCGCCGCCACCGTGCCGACGATGACGATCACGAAGGCAGCCGGCGACCACAGCGACGAAATGCCGGCACCTTTCAACACGCTGCCGCCCACGATCGCCACGATCGCCAGCACCAGTCCGATTACGCTGAGTCTGTCCATGCATGCGGTATCGGCCCAGGCCCGGCGGACTTGATAGATGCGCCCGGTTGGCGCGCCAGAAAGTTGTCGTTCTGGGGGATGGGTCTGCGAATTGCCGACGTCGTTGCGGGCAATCGCGCGGGCGGGGACCGGTTCCCCGGTCGTAGAAGGTTGCGATGAACTCAGTGGTGCCGCAGGTCAGCCCATGCGTTACCGAGGCGGACACAGGAAGACACGACCGACGCGGCACTAAAGCCCCTCTCCCGCCGGGAGAGGGGTTGGGGTGAGGGTACGTCCAGGCGCAGCTTTCGGTCCCCGGCTTCGGTGAGGGGCGCGAGCGCGGCCGGGAACCGTCTCTTCGACTCTGCAACATTTTTGATAACTCGCCATCACCGCACGTCCCTGTAATGGCGATAGCCGGCAAGCGACGTGCTGTGGCCATGGGCAAGAGGTGCCGACACGCAGGTCGACCCAGCTTCTTGCTGAGCTCGGTGAGTGATGGAACGCGCGCAGGCGCCTCGGTAAGCCGCTTGCGCCTGGTTGCGGGCGAGGGCGCTTGCGGGCCGCGATCGAGCGGTTGCTGCAGCAGGCAAGCTGTAGCGTGTCGCGTGCAAGCGTGGCGAGCCCGGCCGCAATCGTGGCGCTTGCAAGGCCGCCGGCCTGCTGCGCGGCAGAATGCGTTGGCGCATGGGCTGTGCTACTTAGTTTGCACGGCATTAGAACGATCTAATCGCATCCGCGCAGAAGAGGGGAGAAGACCAGGAAAACCGGGCGCCGCAACGGTGCCGGATGTTTTTGCGTTACTTCGCGTGGCGTTTTTTTCGGTCGTTGGATCGATACAAAGCCGCCGAGGCCGATCACCATTGGGAGAGCACGACCGAAATGAACTGCACGCCATTCGCACGCAACCGCAGCACGCTGTACGCCGGTATCGCCATCGCCTTGTTCGCGAGCGCCGCCTCCACCACTGTCTCCGCCCAGCAGGCCGACGGCACGCCGGCGCCCACGGGCCAGGCCGCGATGCAGGCCACGGACCTGGACGCAGTGACGGTGACCGGCTACCGCTACGCGATCGAAAAAAGTCTGGAGCAAAAGCGCAACGCCAACGCCGTGGTCGATGTCATCACCGCCGAGGACGTGGGCAAGTTCCCTGACAAGAACGTGGCCGATGCGCTGCAGCGCGTGCCCGGCGTGGTGATCAGCCGCGACGGTGGCGAGGGGAAGAACGTCAGCGTGCGCGGTTTGTCCTCGGAGCTGGTGCTGACCGAATTGAACGGCAACTACATCGCCACCGCCGAATCCAACGGCGACCCCACGCGCTCGTTCAACTACACGCTGCTGCCGTCGAACCTGCTGGGCAGCGCGGAGCTGTACAAGACCTCGGAAGCGCGCATCGACGAAGGCGGCATCGGCGGCACGGTGATCCTGCAGACGCGGCGCCCGCTGGAACTGGAGCCAAATTCCGGCTTCGTTTCCGCCGAGGGCACCTGGTCCGATACCAGCAAGAAGACGGACGGCCAGTTCTCCGGTTCGTACTCCTGGCACGACAAGGACAACCGCTTCGGTGTCTTCGTTGGCTACACGCAGCAAAAGCGCACCGCACGCACGCTCGATGCCAGTACCGAGAGTTGGCAGTGGTACGGCCGCGACGAAGTCGGCCCGGCGGTCGACGTGAATGGAAATCCGTCGGACTTCAACGCCAACTGGTGGGGCGGCACCGGTTTCTGGAACCAGGACGGCAATTACTCCACCGGTTTCATGATGCCGACGGCGGTCAGCCTGGACGCCAAGCGCGAGGAGCGCGAGCGCAAGGGCGGGCAACTGACCCTGCAGTTCAAGCCCACCGACGACCTGACCCTGACCGCGAACTACTTCCGCTTTGACCTGTCGCAGAATTCGCAGACCAATACCATCAAGATTCCCGAGTGGAACATTGCCCGCTATTACGGCGACGGCAACTGGCGCGGCGGGCGCCTGCTCGACGGGCTGCAGTTCGATCCCAGCGGCACGATTGTCACTGGCGCCGCCTACAGCCTGCGTCCGGGCAAGACCTACTACTGCAGCGAGGCGCAGGCCGCCGCGGCCGGCCTGCCGCCGGGCGGCTGGGGCTCGGACGACTGCACGGTGCCGACGCCGCAGATCACCGGCAGCTACAACATCGAGAAATCGCAGTCGCAGACGGTGGACCTGGGCGGCGAATGGCGTGGCGAGCAGGTGGACGTGGCGTTCAAGGTTGGCCGCACCTGGGCCAAGGGCGGGCCGGAGCTGCAGTTTTCCTTACCGATCAAGCCGCGCCTGCAGAACGCCGACGGCAGCTGGAGCAACGGCAATTTCGCCAGCGCCTGGGACCTGACCGGCACCCCAAGCATGACCTTCTCGCCGGAGCTGATGCAAAACCTGCGCGACGGCATCCTACAGGTCGACCTGGGCTCGACCGGCTCGTCCTGGACCCGCAACACCAATCAGCAGCAGTACGCGCAGATCGATACCACCTGGCATTTCGATGGCGAGGTCGTCGACTCGCTGCAGTTTGGCCTCAAGCGTCGCGACGGCGGCATCCACCGCAATACCGGCAACAACTACTGGGTGTGCCCAGGCACCGACCCGGGCGACTACGACAACCGCTACTGGAACGGGCGCTGCAATGCCATCGCCACCCAGTTCTCGCCGGGCCTGCTGTTCGCGCAGGACAACCTGGCCGGTGGCGTCAACGCCAGCGCGTTCCCGGCGATCAACTTCCCGGGCTACATCGGCTACTTGAACCAGACCTACGGCGCGATGCAGACCCGCAACGAAGACAACTTCGTCTACAACGTCGACGAGGAGATCTACTCCAGCTACCTGCAACTCAACTTCCACACCGAGCGGCCGCGACGCCCCCCCGATTTTGAGTAGCACCTCAGTTTGGAGTCCAATTCCCTAACTCGAGGAGATTGGACGTGAAGAAGCGTTTTTCTGAAGAACAGATCATCGGCTTCCTGCGCGAAGCTGATGCCGGTGTGGCGATCAAGGACCTGTGCCGGCGGCATGGCTTCAGCGAGGCTTCCTATTATCTGTGGCGCAGCAAGTTCGGCGGGATGAGCGTGCCCGATGCCAAGCGGCTCAAGGACCTTGAGTCCGAGAACGCGCGGCTGAAGAAGTTGCTGGCCGAGCAGCTGTTCGAGAACGACCTGATCAAGGATGCACTGCGAAAAAAGTGGTGAGCGCACCGGCGCGTCGCATGCTGGTGCGCGAGTGGATCGGGCGTGGTGCCAGCGAGCGTCGTGCGTTGGCAGTGATCGGCATGAGCGCCAGTGCGCTGCGATATTGCCCGCGCGAAGATCGCAACGTCGCACTGCGCGAACGCATCTGTGCGTTGGCGCATCGCCATCGCCGTTATGGTGTGGGGATGATCTATCTCAAATTACGACAGGAAGGACGCATCGTGAACTACAAGCGTGTGGAGCGGTTGTACCGCGAGCAGCAGCTGCAGGTCCGGCGCCGCAAGCGCAAAAAGGTGCTGATAGGAGAGCGTCAGCCGCTGCTGCGGCCATCGCAGGCCAATCAGGTGTGGTCGATGGATTTCGTGTTCGACCGCAGCGCCGAAGGCCGAGTGATCAAGTGTCTGGTGATCGTGGACGATGCAACCCACGAAGCGATCGCCATCGAGGTGGAGCGCGCAATCTCGGGCCATGGCGTGACACGCGTGCTGGATCGGCTGGCGCACAGTCGCGGCTTGCCACAGGTGATCCGCACAGATAACGGCAAGGAGTTTTGCGGCAAAGCGATGGTGGCCTGGGCACATGCGCGTGGCGTGCAGTTACGGCTGATCCAGCCTGGCAAGCCAAACCAGAACGCCTACGTCGAATCGTTCAATGGCCGGCTGCGCGACGAATGCCTCAACGAGCACTGGTTCCCAACCCTGCTGCATGCGCGTACCGAGATCGAACGCTGGCGACGCGAATACAACGAGGAGCGACCCAAGAAGGCCATTGGCGGCATGACGCCATCTGCGTATGCCCAACAGCTGGCCAACACCGATATCATCAACCCCGGACTCTAAACCCGGCCGCTACTCAGAGCGGGGGGACGTCGACCGTAGACTTGAACATCGCCATTCGTTCGTTCTGTTTCGAGTGGTTCACGACATACAGAATTCCATGATAGGTCTACACAAGATCAACGGATCGACCACGGAATGGTGGGCAGAAAATAGCGTGAAACAACTGGATGTCGTTGTGGGTTTTGCGATTGAAGCAGTAAGGATTCTTGAGGCTAGAAAAGACGTTGTCTACACGAAGCTGCGGCGCAAGGAAAAAGATCACCACCGAGACGTTTATGACCTCATTGCAGAACTGATGTTTGAAATTGTGTTCCAGGCGTCATCTGTCAGGGCGCCGAAGAACCTATGCTGGGCGGTGCAGCATAATAATGTATGGGGGAAGTTCTTTGGCTCGTTTGCTCCGGACGGGCCGGCGACCAAGATCGTGAAGCACAAGCTGCGGCGATTGATCTACAACGACATCGCCCGGATGAGCGAGTGGCCAAACTTCAAAGGTGCCAGTTTACTTGGCATAACGTTGAACGTGATGGGCCTACGCCACCACGGCACCGACTACGAAAAGTCCGCGAGAGCCTTACATAAAGCGGTTTTAAGCTGGACCAGGAAGCACTACGCTCGAATCGCCGCAGAAAGCCCGCGAGTTGCTGCGGATTGCCTGGTAGACGGGGTGACGTATGAGCCGGACGGGCCGCGCCTTGTGAAGCTTGGCATCCAGATTCTTGATCATCCGCCCTCACGCACAGTCTTGGAGCTTGACCCATCCCCTGAAGGGGATCCATCGAGGGCTATTGCCTAGCAAGGTTCAATGCGAGATTTCAATCGGCATGGCGTTCGGTAGATGTGCATTCGAAATAACGGTTCCAGGTTCACTTCCACTGCAGCCTGGCAGTCGCCAAACCACGCGCCTATGCCTGAAACGCGGCAGTATGGGCGCGACGCTCCCGCGCTCGCATCGGACCGTGAAGGGTCAGGTGCACTTGTCAGGCGAGGGCGCTCGGCTTGCGTGGCCCGTATGGAACTGCTTCATCGGCGCACACAGCCGCGCGAGACCCGCCAGCGTGTATTGACACACCAGACCGTGCACTTGCAATCTACGGCCAAGGAGCGTCGAAACTCCTCTCATAGCGGTACCCACCTCCGTCAAACCGGTGGGTTTTTTGTGCCTGCATCCTGCAGGTACAAGCCGACGCGATGCCTGCGTCGGGAGGGCGGCTAATACAACACCCGCAAGGGGAATACGCCCGCCGGCTATGAGCGGTTTCGAACCTCCCGACATCCCGTCGCCGTTGGCGGCGGTTCTTGGGTTGTTCCAGGAGGGCGTTGCCATGTCTATCGCACCATCCATGCCGGCTTCGGTGCCGGGTTATCTGTTGCCAGCTTCCGCCCACAGCTTTCTGAGCGAAGTAGGCGAAGTACTGCGCCGGCTGGCCGCACGCGCGGCCGTTGATCAGGCCAGCGACGATCTTGCGCAGCAGTTGCTCAACCAGCCCGGCGTGTTGTCGCAGGCTTTGCATAGCCTTTCTGCACGCATCGACGTGGCGTTGCAGCAGTGCGTCGCTGCACCCAGCGCTACCCGCCGTCAATCGGAGGCGCCATGACACGCCACCGCCCACCCACCACATCTGCCAGCACGCGGCCCACCCGCACGCGTGCGCGCCCCACGCCGCCCAAGCGGGTGCAGTGGGTCGTTGTGGAACCCGACCGCACCAAGCTGCCACCGATGCTGCCACCCGACCCGGACGCCTCGCCGCAAGGCCCCGGCACGCTGCGCGCACCCCGCCGCGCCCGCCGCCCGCGCCAATGCACGGTCAGCTACACCCATTACCCCGGCGCCCACGACCACGCCGGCGACCAGCACGTGCCCCACGTCCGCCTCAGCGGCTTGTGGCTGGAACAACTGGGCTTCGCCATCGGCACCAAGCTGCGCATCACCGCCAGCGCGGGGCAGTTGTTGATGGAGGTGTTACCGCCGGCGGAGGCGCCGGCCAGGGGCGCACAGCGTGCGGCGATGATGGTGCGGGTGACAGAGACCTGCGATTGACCTCAGTGCCGCATGCCACTAGCGTCGCAGCGACATCAGCGCACTACGGACGCTTCATGATCGCGCGCCCTCTCTACGCCTTGCTCGCCACCCTGGCTCTGGGAGCTTGCGCCCACGCGGCGGGCGGCGCAGCTCCGGCAACCGTCACGGAGACATCCGCCATGAATTCATCCAGTCCTACCACTGTGCCGCCCAACAAGCCCATTGCGGAAGGCTTGCTTGGTCAGCTGCTTGTGTTGATCAAGGGCAGCCAGAACATCTCCGACTTCACTCCCGAGCGTCTGAATTCCACGATGGGGCAGGTGGTTCAGTTCGTGAAAGGCGACGAACGCCGATATCGGGCCTTCGGCCCGCTCACTAGGGATTGGAGTTATGGATTTGGAGTCGATGAAACCAAGCTTGATGGCAGATGGTTCGAATTCCGCTTCGATCGCAATGTGGCCGGTGCATCGCCTGCGATGACCGAAATTTGTCGCCTAGACTTTGATCGCTTTACCCAGCAGCTTGAGCAGATGGGATTTGCGCGTGAGCGCAACATCGTCGAAGACGGGCGCTGGATGAGTGATTTCTTTACGCGCCCAGGAATGCGAGTAGAGGTCTTTCCGCGAGGTGAGGCTGCGGGACCGCAAGCGTTGGTAGCGCACAAATGCGTCGAATGGGTCTACATCCGTTAAGTCCAAGGAGCGGACATGTCACTCAGTCCTGATGCTTTGAAAGTTTTGAATGATTTCGGCAATGAGCCTGGAGTTACCAAGTGTCACGTCGATCACTGCCAGAAGCCTTGCGATTGACCTCAGCGCCCGATGCCACTAGCGTCGCAGCCACACCAGCGCACAACGGACGCTTCATGATCGCGCGCCCCCTCTACGCCTTGCTCGCCGCCTTCGCCCTGGGCGCATGCGCCCACACGGCGGCCACCCCAGCCCCGGCAACCGTCACGGAGACATCGGCCATGCGTTCCTCATCCGAATCCGCAGTCACTCCCGCTGGCAGTGAGCCCAGTGGGCCGATACGAACGGCAGAGGATGCGCTCACCCGCATGCTTGCATTGATTCAAGCTATTGACGGACTGGACGATCTGACACCTGACTACCTGCAGTCCAAAATGGGGGTCCCGGTGACGCGTGCGGCAGCTGATCCCAAGCGTTACGGCGCCAGTGCTCCGCTTACCAGTGAGTGGGGTTACAGCTTTGGCATGGACCAGACGCCTACTGCAGGGCGCTGGTTCGAGTTCACTTTTATTCCAGCGCAAGCGGGTGCTTCCCCATCCATGACGGAGATCTGCGGGATCGATTTCGATACGTTTACCAAGAAGCTGGAAAACATCGGGTTTGTACGTCAACGCAACATGGTGGAAGACGGGCGATGGATGAGTGATTTCTTCAGCCGCCCAGGCATGCGCGTGGAGGTGTTTCCACGAGGTGAGGCTGATGCACCGCAGGAGCGGGTGGAGCACCACTGCGTTGAATGGATCTACATTCGTTAATCCAAGGGACGGTCATACCATTGAGTCCACAGGCGCAAGCGATTGTTGACGACTTCGGGCGCCAGCTAGGCGTTTATCTTCGCGCCATGCAGCAGGTTGGATTGATTGGCTTCGAGGAATCGTCATTCGAGACAATAGTGGATGCCGTGTACCAATACGGCATGCGTACCATTACAGCTTAAATAGGAAGTCAGCTATGAACTGTGACATCCCGCTGCACTTGGCCAATGGGAAAACATACTTAAGTATTTTTGGCCCATTCGTGTTCGCTCTGGCTTTCGTTGCGTTTCTCTACTTTGCTGGCAAGGCCCCGACACCGCTGAAGAAGGGGGCTCTTGTGATCGTTGTCTTGGCCAATGTAGCGATAGCCGGTTTCTTGGTCTGGCAAGCTAGGAGCGCACGCGTGAGCATCAGTGGGAATGCCCTCATGCTGCGGGCCGGGACGGATAGTGTCGTTGTGCCATTGGGCGCCTTGCGTTGGGACGAAGCAGCAGACGCTAGCGCTATGCGCTTTCCCTTCCGTAAGGCGGGGACCGGCCTTCCCGGGATGCACGTCGGTTGGTTCCGTCGAGAGGGAGGCGGCGATGCCTTCCTGCTGCGCTCTTCGGAGCCCGCTACGCTTATCCCAACCACTAAGCAATTCGATGTGGTCATTCCTACCACAGCTTACGAACAAGCGCGCAAATGCGTTTATAAATAACGGTTCCAGGTGCACTTCTTTCGTCATCCGCACCTAAAAGAAACAGTGCGTCCATCGCCGGTGTGCGCAAGGGCCGCGGGGCCGGCTACGGCGTTCTACAAAACCTTGTTTCAATCGAACCATCCGGCGATGCGGCCTGGAGCCGGAACTTGCTGAAGAAGTGAACCTGGAACCGTTATCTGGAACCGCTATTTGTCGGTGTACTGAAGCCTTGTCCTTCGCTTCGTCCGCAACACTGCTGCTGCTTGGGTAGCTGTCTGTGTTTCATCGAACATATGAAACCGCCACCCAAAGCGGACACCACGGGCGACGACTCAGCGCCATTTTGTCGGCGATCCGGGTGATTCATCGGCCGCTTCTGTGGCTTGGTCGCAAACGGGTTGCCACGCCCCCGCGCGGATGGCAACTTGCAGCGGCGATCACGTCGAGCTAGAGCCCCCATGCCCCCCGTTGCCCTGTATTCGCCCGATCCGGCCCGCGGCTGGCTGCCCTGGGCCTGGCTGACGCCGATCCTGATGATCCTGTTCAACGCGGTACCGGTGATCGCGCTGGACGGGTGGATGCAGTCGCAGCATTGGTCGACGCCGCGCGGCGATCCGATCGGCCTCGCTGGCTTGTATGCGCTGCTGTGGATCGGCTTCGCGCCGACGCTGGCGGCCGTACTCGCCTGGGTACGCTTCGTCGAAGGGCGCTCGCTGGCGAGTATCGGGCTGACCGGTCCGGCGCCGCTGAAGACCTTCCTGCGCGGACTGGCCGTTGGATTCGGCACGATCGCGCTGGTCGCAGTCGCGATCTGGATGGCTGGCGGCATGCAGGCGGCGGGCTTGGGGCAGGCCTGGCGTTCGCCCATCAGTCTGCTGCACATCGGTCTGCTGCTATTGAGTTTCATGTTCCAGGCGAGCGTGGAGGAAGTCATCTTCCGCGGCTGGATGCTGTCGGTGGTGGCGCGCAAGACCAATGTCGCGGTGGCAGTGCTGCTGGTGTCGCTTGTTTTCTGCTTCCTGCATTTCAGTCCGCACCAGCCGCCCCGGGTCATGCTCGGCAAGTTCCTGTTCTCGCTGTTCGCCTGCGCCTGGGCGCTGCGGACCGGCAATATCTGGGGCGTGATGGGCTGGCACGCGGGGTGGAACTGGTTGCTCGCGACCGGCTTCGAACTGCCCGTCACCGGCATCAATGTGCACTTGCCGGCGCTGCTGGTGGCGCTGCGCCCGCAAGGCCTCGACACCCTGACCGGTGGCGCGGAAGGGCCGGAAGGCAGTTACCTGTGCAGCGTCTTCTTCGTCGCCGCGATCGCGTGGATCCAGTGGCGAACGACGCGCGGAGCTCAGAACTTCTCGCAGACCAGCAGATAACGCCACTGCCCGGGCGGCATCGCCCCTGCCACCGATGCTGCCGCCCGACCCGGACGCCTCCCCGCAAGGCCCCGGCACGCTACCCGCACCCCCCCGCGGCGCCGCCCGCGCCAATGGACCGTCAGCTACACACATTACCCCGGCGCGCACGACCACGGCGGCGACCAGCACGTGCCCCATGTCCGCCTCAGCGGCCTATGGCTGGAACAACTGGCTTTGCCATCGGCACCAAGCTGCGCATCACCGCGAGCGCGGGGCAATTGCTGATGGAGGTGTTACCGCCGGTGGAGGTGCCGGCCAAGGCGCGCAACGTGCGGCGATGATGCTGCAACTGCCAGAGACCTTGCGATTGACCTCGGTACCCGATGCCACTAGCGTCGCATCCACACCAGCGCACAACGGACGCTTCATGATCGCGCGCCCCCTCTACGCCTTGCTCGCCATCTTCGCCCTGGGCGCATGCGCCCACACAGCAGCCACCCCAGCCCCGGCAACCGTCACGGAGACATCTGCCATGCGTTCCTCAGCCGATCGCGTACCTGCAGATCCTTCCAAAGGTGGACCACGTACCGCGCAGGAAGCATTGGAGCGGGTACTGGAGCTGATTCGCACAAGCACCAGTATTGAATCGTTCACTGCCGACCATGTGTCTCGAGCAATGGGCCAGTCGGTACAGCATCGCGATGATGGTTCCGGGCGGTTCGGTGCCAGCGGAGTGCTGACCCGAAACTGGAACTACGGGTTTGGTGTCAACAAAACCGAAGTAAAGGGAGCATGGTTCGAGTTCCTGTTCCTGCCTAATCCGCCAGAAGCGTCTCCGACTATGTCGGATATCTGCCAGATCGACTTCGAGGCATTTGCGGCGCACCTCGAGAAAATGGGTTTTTCGCGGCAGCGCAATCTTGTCGAAGATGGGCGATGGATGAGCGATATTTTTCAACGCCCAGGGATGCGCGTAGAGCTCTTCCCGCGTGGCGAGGCTGACGAACCTTTAGCGCGCACTACTCATCAGTGCGTCGAGTGGGTTCAGATTCGCTAGTCCAAGGAGCGGGCATGTTGAGCCAAGAAGCAAGTGCCGTGGTGGCGTCATTTGGTCAGCAACCAGGTGTCACACGTGAGCATCTGGACAACTTCAACCGGGTCCTGAACGATTCGCCCGAGTTGACCCGCCAGATCAACGAGGCGGTGCAGAAAAAGGTGCTGAAAGGCTTCGCGCCGTTAAGCGATCCGCATGCGGGAGGCACCTATGATCCACGCGATCAGGAAATTCACCTGCCGCTTGCAGCGCTGGTGAATGATGCCAACGGCAAGCATGCAGCAGCAGGCGATTTGACTTTCGTCTTGGGACATGAAGTTCAGCATAGCCTTTACAGTCCCGCTGCTGCGCTTGCGCGGGAACAATTCAAAACAGAGGCAATAAAAATTGCCCGTAGCACGCATGATTACACTGCTGCTGGCGAGAAGGTGCTGGCCAGTAACCGTGCGGACGAAGCAACGGCCGAAATAGCCGGATGGAACGCTATCGTGAGCGCGGTCAAGAGTCGTAATCCTAATCCTACGCTTGAAGATGTTTACCTGTTTGCGGATGGTCGGGCCAGAGATTTCGTCACGCGCAGCGGTTATCCAAGCATCTATACGCCCAAGGCAAACCTGACGTTCAATAGCGACCTGACGTTGTCGCCCACGGCGGATAATGTCGAGGCAATGGGAGCGAATTACTTCGACAAGTCGGTCAAGGACACCCGTATCGGTCATGCGGGCCAGTCCGACTACGTCAACCATTACGGTCCTTGGGTGGTCGGCACAGCCGCCATCTACGAGCGACACTACAACAAGTCAAAGCCCGGCGAGCCGGAGCAGCCAATGATCCTGGACATGCAACGCCTGGGATTCAATGAAGAAATTTTGGAGCACAACGGCATTGACCTGGGCAGCGACACCCGTCCCATGCCATACCTGGACAGTAGTAAGCAGCCGCCAACCCCTGGGCTCTTCCAGCACAGCAAGGACACTCACCTGCACGTCTCGCCGATTTCTGCTCAGGCGCTGGAGCAGGAGCTGCGAGAGCGCGACCCACAATCGCCACGGTCCCCGGCGCAGACGCCTTCACAGCCAGGCCACCCAGACCACGCGCTTTACCAGCAGATCAAGGGTGGCGTGACGCAGCTAGACGCCCTGCATGGCAGGGAGTGGGATGCATCAAGCCAGCGCATGACCGCCAGCCTGCTTGCGCTGGCAAAAGAGGAAGGATTGTCGCGGGTGGACCATGTGGTGCTCAATAACCCAACACCGCAGCTAGCCGCCGGCGAAAGGGTCTTCGTCGTGCAGGGCGCTCTGAATGACCCAGCTCACCAGCGTGCCCATATGTCGATCATGGACGCCGTGCAGACACCAGAGACCCAGTCGTTCGATCGCCTGCAGGCAATCAACCAGACTCAGGCCCAGGCGCGCGAGCAGCAGCAGGCGCTGGAGCAATCGCAGCAAGCCGTTACCCAGGCTGGCCCGTCGATGACGCGATGAGATGTTATACATCACCGGTACGCTGGCACTCACAGCGGCGAAGGCTGGAGTGTGTCCGTGAGCGTAAGGGTACTTAACTGCATACTGGTCTTGCTCCTGGTTACAACAGGTTGCACCTCGATATTTGCCGAGACTAGTGCCCATGAGCTGCACGATCTCTCACTCTGTGCAGAGTCCCGGGACTGGGAGAGCGCAGGTGTAAACCGGGCATTGAAAATCACGCCGCAGATCATCGAAGATGAAAATGGGCGCTCATATCACTTTGACCTTGGTGGGAGAGACGGATTGCGCTACCTGGATGCCAGTTGTGGATTCGGTGCCTATGCTGAGTGCAACTTTGAGGTTGCGTCTTCGAACGGCAGAGGTTTTGGATTTTCCGAAGTTTCGACATTCAGTCTTTGGGAGCGTGACCGAGAGTTTTATCTCGTCTACCGTGTCGTTGCCCCAAAGGCGGAGTCTGAAAGAGACCTGCGAAGAGTCGTCAAGGTGGATGAGCCACCTGTGGAGATATGCAATCAGATCGGCGACTACTCAAATCTGATGTAAACGGCCGTCGCAACGTCAAAGGTCTTCTCAGCAGCTTGGGGCTTGGACATTTGGCAAAGAAGGAATCGCCACTTTTGCAAAGATGCGTACACTGCGTCCTTCTGGTAGAAACTCTCCCTCTACCGCAGGAAGGAGCCGCGTCATATGCCATTCGCTATCTTCCGCCCCCACGTTTCGGCAGTGGCCACAGTGGTCGTTGCCGCCTTTGCAGGATGCGCCATGACTGAGCCGCCGATTTCAAAGAAGCAGTTCTCCGAGCATGTTCTGACGCTGTTGGCCGGCAAGGACTCGGCTGTGGTTGAGGCCGGGACGCTGACTGATTTCGCCTGGAAGACGTTGTGCTTCGAGCGCGACGACAGTTTGTTGCTCAAGTTCGATCAGGGCGGGGAGACATCCGTGCTGCCGCTGCCTTATGAAGAGTTCTTCGTGGATGAGGCACATGTGGCCAATTCCCTTGAGGATAGCTGTGTGACGCCATCCGATCGCATCCTGATCAAGAAGAAGTATCCGGGCTATCAAGGGCCTATCGAGTTTCAGAAGGCAGCGCAGGGAGGCTGAGCCATGGTCGATATCACCGATCCGAAGGGCGCCAAGCGTGAGATCGAGCAGGAAGCGTATCGGCACTACGAACAGTTGAGCGGCATCACCTTGGCAAAGCGTCCCGATGGGACGTTCCAGTCGCAGGGGCACAACGATCAGCTCGATGCCTTTCGGCATGCGTATACCAGCGGCCGTGTCACCCAGCTCGCGTTAGGGCAACAGTGGATTGCACGTAAGTTCGGGGATGAGGCCGAGATTGGGCCGGCCCATCCAAATGATCCTTACGAACATCGGATGGACTTGTGGAACAACGAAGCCGGCCGCCGGCTCGGCGATCAGACCTCCGGGCAGGATGCGCTTGCGCGTCAGGCATATGAAGCGCTGCGTCACGGTGATCTGGCGACCGGTTTGAACGATCCACGCCTCAGGCAATTGTTTCCTGATGATCCACGCCTGGCGCGCCCCCAGGGAGATCCAGAACGGGACCTTGTGACCAGCAGCGATGTTGACCGGATCAACAAGGATGTGTCGCGCTTGCAGGACCAGGCGCATGACAGGTTCCCTGACACGCATCCGGATCGTGCGTATTTCAACACCCTGCGTGGACAGCTGCCGGCATCAGTTTCCGATACCAAAGTCGCCGAGGTGATGATTGCCGCAAAGCAGGCCGGTGTGGAACGGGTTGACCAGCTCGCCGGTGCCGTCCTGCGTGATGACCATATCTTTGTGGCTGGGAAGACGCCAGGATTTCGTGTGCAGGTGGACGCAACGACGCCGGCACCCGATATGCGCCAGAGCCTCTACATGGCCGACCAGCAGAATGCCGTGCACGCCTACGACCAAGCGCAGTCGCAGGCCGCACAACAGGCGCCTGCGCCTGGACGTTAGCAACCAAATAACGGTTCCAGGTTCACTTCCACGTCGCCAAATCATCGCGCCCATGCCTGCGCGCGTAGCGGCATAGATCGGCAGCGATGCTGGTAGTGAAACGACAACGGCCGCAGTACGCGGCCGTTGTCATTAGATCAGGCAACCAGGATCGTCTTGACGATTCCCGATTCCCGATTCCCGATTCCCGATTCCCGATTCTCCCAATCCCGATTCCCGATTCCCGATTCCCGAATCCCCAACCTCAATGATCGCTGGAGCGCAATCCATCCACATCCAGGATCAGCGCCATGCGGCCGTCGCCGATCAGGGTGGCGCCGGCGTAGCCGGGCAGGCCGCGCAGGGCGCGAGGGAGTGGTTTGATCACCACTTCCTCGCGGCCGCGGACCTGGTCCACCACCAGGCCGAAGCGGGTTTCGCCGGCCTGCAGCAACACTACGGTCAGCAGCGGCGGTTGTTCGGCCGGTACGCCCAGCCAGCGGCGCAGGTCGATCAGGGGCAGGGTGTGCGAGCGGCGGTCGAGGACGGCGCGGCCGTCGAACCAGCCCAGCGAGGTTTGCGGTGCATGCAGCACTTCCACCACGCGCGCCAGCGGCAATGCGTAGACCGCTTCGCCGGCCTGCACCAGCAGGGTCGGCAGAATCGCCAGGGTCAACGGCACGCGGATCATGAAGCGGCTGCCGCGGCCCAGTTCAGACTGGATCTGGATCTGCCCGCTGAGTTCGCGGATACGCGACTGCACCACGTCCATGCCGACACCGCGGCCGGAGATGTCGGTGACTTCCACCTTGGTCGAGAAGCCCGGCATGAAGATCAGATGCAAGCACTCGTCGGTGCTCAGACGCGCGGCGGCTTCGGCGTCGATCAGGCCCTTGTTGCGGGCGATTTCGCGCAGGCGCTCCGGGTCGATGCCGGCGCCGTCGTCCTGGATTTCGATGCTGACGTAGTCGCCTTCCTGCTGCGCCGACAGGCGCACATGGCCGCTGCGCGGTTTGCCGGTGGCTTCGCGCAGGGCAGGCGATTCGATGCCGTGGTCGATGGCGTTGCGCACCAGGTGCACCAACGGGTCGGCGAGGGCTTCGACCAGATTACGATCGAGCTCGGTTTCGGCGCCGATCAGTTCCAGCTCCACTTCCTTGGACAAGGTGCGCGCAACATCGCGGGCCACCTTGGGGAAGCGTGCGAACACCTTGCTCACCGGTTGCATGCGGGTGCGCATGACCGCGGTCTGCAGGCGTGCGGTGGCGATGTCCAGGGTGCTGACCGCGCGGTCCAGTTCTTCGTCGCGCAGGCGGGTGCGCAAGGTCTTCAGCCGGTTGCGCGAGAGCACAAGTTCGCCGATCAGGTTGACGATGGCGTCCAGGCGCTTGGTGTCCACGCGCACGGTCTGTTCGGCTTCGGCGCCGGTCTTGGCGGCGCCCTTGCCGGCCGCCTTGGGGGCGGGCGCATGCGCATCGTCGCCGTGTGCGGCGGCAGCCGGCTTGGCCGCGGCCGCCTGCGGCGCGGCCTTGACCGCCGGCGGGGCGCTCTTGGCGTCGAACTGCGCGATCAACGTGGCCGGTGCGTGCGGCACGGCTTCGCCCGAGCCCATGGCATCCAGCATGGCCTGCAGATAATCCAGCGATTGTTGCGCGGCATCGAAGTGATGCGCCTGCAGCACCGCCTGGCCCGAGCGCGCCATGCCCAGGGTTTCTTCAGCGGCGTGGCACAGCTCCACCATGGGCTTGATCGCCAGAAAGCCGGCGCCGCCCTTGAGCGTGTGGAAGCCGCGGAACACCGCGTTGAGCTGGTCGGCTTCTTCTGGCGCCTGTTCCAGCGAGACCAACTGTTCGCCGAGGCGATCCAGGATTTCCTGGGCCTCGACGATGAAATCGGCAGCAATATCGTCTGGAACAGCACTCATGGTTACAGCCCCAATCCGGACAGCAGGTCGTCGGCATCGTCCTGCGACACCGCGTGACGGTCCAGGCCCTTGACTGCAGGACCGGCAAGACCGCCGTCGTCTTTCTTCGGTTCGATGTTCTTCGGCGGCAGGCCGAGCGCACCGAAGCCTTCATGCACGCGCCGCACGATACCGGCCACGCGCCGGATGATCTGGCCGCTCAGGTCCTGGTAGCTCTGCGCCAGCGACAGCTCGGTCAGGTTGTGGCGCATCTTTTCCAGCAGCGCGCCCTGGTCCTGATTGAGCCCGCCGTTGCGCAGCTGGTTGGCTAGCTCGCGGCATTCTTCGACCAGATCCAGCGTGCGATGGCTGGCCTTTTCGGTCATTTCCACCACGTGGTCCAGACGCGAACAGGCATCGTCCAGTTCGCCGGCTTCTTCGGGGATGGTGGGCAGCTCGCCCAGCGCCTGGCCGAGTTCGCGGGCGAGCCGGCTCAGGCTCTGCATCATCGGGCGCGTGCGCAGGGCGGCGAGATGATCCACCTCGCGACGCCAGGCGACCTGGTCACCGCTTTCCAGTGCATCGAGTGCGTTCTGCAGGCGCTCGATCAACGCGGCACGTTCGGCATCGGTTTCCATGGTCGCGTTCATCAGGCGGTCGCCGCCAGACGTTCGAACACCTTGCCCAACTTTTCTTCCAGCGTCTGGGCGGTAAACGGCTTGATGATGTAGCCGTTCACGCCGCACTGGGCCGCTTCGATGATCTGCTCGCGCTTGGCTTCGGCGGTCACCATCATCACCGGCAGGTGCTTGAGCTTGGCGTCGGCGCGGATGTTGCGCAGCAGGTCGATGCCGGTCATGCCGGGCATGTTCCAGTCGGTGACCACGAAATCGAACGGGCCGGCACGCAACGCCGCCAGGGCGCTGTTGCCGTCTTCGGCCTCTGCGGTGTTGGTGAAGCCGAGATCGCCCAACAGATTCTTGACGATACGTCGCATCGTCGAGAAGTCGTCCACGATCAGGATCCGCATGTTCTTGTTCACATCAAGCTCCTAACACGAAAAATTACGCGAAAAATTCAGTCGTCGACTTCGACGCCGGCATCGGCCAGTTCGAAGACTTTGAGGCGGCCACGCAAACGCACCACCGCCTGGCCATGGATCTGGCACACGCGCGATTCGCTGACGCCCAGCACGGCGCCGATTTCCTTCAGGTTCAATTCCTGTTCGTAGTACAGCGACAGCACCAGCTGCTCGCGCTCGGGCAATTGGCCGATGGCCTTGCCCAGCTCGCGACCAAATTCGCCACGCTCCATCATCTGCTGCGGGTTGGGGCCACCCTTGGCGGTGGTGTCCAGCTCGCCGTGATCTTCGATGCGCGATTCCAGGCTCAGCACCTGGCCACGTGCGGCATCTTCCATCAGACGCAGGTAATCGGGCAGCGGCATTTCCATCGCGGCGGCCACTTCGGTGGCGGCGGCGGCGCGGCCGGTGTTCTGTTCGATCTTGCGCACGGCGGCGGCAGCGTCGCGGGCGCGGCGGTGCACCGAACGCGGCACCCAGTCGCCCCTGCGAATCTCGTCGATCATCGAGCCGCGGATGCGGATCGAGGCATAGGTTTCGAACGAAGCGCCCTGTTCGGAGTCGTAGCTGCGCGAGGCTTCGATCAGGCCGATCATGCCGGCCTGGATCAGGTCGTCCACTTCCACGCTGGCCGGCAGGCGCGCCGCCAGATGGTGGGCGATGCGGCGGACCAGGTCGGCGTGCTGGGTCACCACGTCGTTGGCGTTGTTGCGCTGCACGGCGCGGTACTGCGCGCTGGCCGTGGTTGCGGTAGCGGTGCTCATGCGGCCACTCCCCGTTGGATGATGCGTTCGACAAAGAACTCGACGTTGCCGCGCGGCACGGTCGGGGCCTGCCAGCGCGAGGTACGGCGTGCGATTTCGGCGATGGCCTGCGCCGACGGACTGGCGGGGTAGGCCTTGATGACCGGTTGCTGGCGCTGCACCGACAGGCGCAGCCAGTCGTCCTGCGGCACATGGCCGAGATAGTTCAGCGACACATCGCCGAGGAACTTTTCGCACACGCGCGAGAGCTTGTCGTACAGCAAGCGACCTTCGTTGGGGTCGCGCACCATGTTGGCGATGATCTGCAGGCGGTCCACGCCGCGTTCGCGCGAGAGCACCTTGATCAGCGCGTAGGCGTCGGTGATCGAGGCCGGCTCGTCGCAGACCACCACCACGGTGTCCTGGGCGGCCTGGCAGAAGGTCAGCACGCTGTCGGTGATGCCGGCGGCGGTATCGATGACCATCACGTCCAGGTCGCGTTCCAGTTCGGAGAACACGTTGACCAGGCCGATGTGTTGGGCCGGGGCCAGTTCGGCCATGTGGCGGCGACCGGAGGCGGCCGGCACCACCAGCACGCCGCCGGGGCCTTCGATGATGACTTCATCGAGCGTGCAACGGCCGGCAATCAGGTCGGCCAGGGTGTACTTGGGCGCCAGGCCCAGCACCACGTCCAGGTTGGCCAGGCCGAGGTCGGCGTCCAGCAGCAGCGTGCGTTTGCCCATGTCGGCAAGCGCCACGGCCAGGTTGGCGGAGATGTTGGTTTTCCCCACGCCGCCCTTGCCACCGGTCACGGCAATGGTGCGCACCGGGCCCAAAGGCTCGGGACGGGTCGCCGACAGGGGGAAGGCGTTGGTCAGCTTGGCGTATTCACGCGACTGCATGGTTGTGCTCCGGAGTACAGGGCTTATCGGCAGCGCGCCGCAAATCTTCAAGGCGAAGAACGAGACTGGCGGCATTGGCGCGGTGCAGGTCGTCAGGGACCCGCTGTCCGTCAGTCACCCAGGTGATGGGCATTTGGTGGTCGACCACCACCGACAAGGCGCTGCCGAAGCGGCCGGTCTCGTCGAGTTTGGTCAGCACCACGCCTTGGGGCTTGGCGTGGGCGAAGCGGCGTACGACCTCGTCGAGGTCGGAAAAATGGGCGTTGGCAGGCAGTACCAGCAGCGAGGTGACCTGCTGGGCGGCACGCAGCCAGTTCAGCTGGGCGGCCAGGGCGCGGTCGCGCTGGCCCATGCCGGCGGTGTCGATCAGCACCAGCTTGTAGTCGCGCAGGCGCTCGAGCAGGTCCAGCAGGCTTTCGGCGCTGTCGGCCTCGTGCACCGCGATGCCGAGCTGGCGGCCGTAGCTGTGCAGCTGTTCGCGGCCGCCCACGCGCTGGGTGTCGGTGGTGACCAGGGCCACGTCGCGCGGGGCGTGCTGGGCGGCAAAGCGCTGGGCGAGCTTGGCGATGGTGGTGGTCTTGCCGGCGCCGGTCGGGCCGACCAGGGCGATGACGCCGCCACGTTCCAGCGGGTCGACCGGGGACACTGGCAACCGCTTGGACAGCAAGCCCAGCATCAGGCCGCGGCCACGGTGCAATTCGGTATCGGCCGGGATCTGCAGGGCGATATCGCGGGTCAGGCCGGCGTCGAAGCCGTAGTCGTCCATCAGTTCCAGCGCCTGGGCGCGCACCGGCGAGCCACGCAGGCGCTCGTCGGTGAGGCGGTTCATTTCGCGCTCGATCATCTGCCGCATCAGCGCCAGCTCACCGCGCAGTTGCTTGAGTTCTTCGTCGTTCTGCGGGATCGGCGCGGCCGCCACCGGCACTGCGGCCAGCGCAGCGGGGGCGGGCGGGGCGACCACGATCGGCGGCAGCGCGGCCGGCGGCAGGATCTGCGGAAGGGCGTCGTCCAGATCGAAGTCGGCTTCGTCGGCGAAGGCGTCGTCGTCCTGGCCTGCGGCAGCAAACGCCGGGGCGGTGACCGTTGCCGCCGCGACCGGCGCGGGCGCCTGCACCGCCGTGGCCGGGACGGCCGGGCGCTGCACCGGGGCCGTGGTCAAAAAGTCGGCGAACAACTGTTCCGGTACGGCCGACAGCGCGTGTTCCTGGCGCGGCGCGGCGGTGACGGCAACCGCGTGGGCGAGTGCCTGGGCAGCGGGCGAAGGAATGCTGGCGGTACGCACCGGCGCGGCGACCGGCGCCTGGCGCGGCACGCTGACCGGCTGGCGCAGCGCCATGGCGGCAATCATGTCGTCGGCGGCGCTGGCGACGCGCTGGCGCTGGCTTGCCTCGGCGTCGGCAGACGGCTTGAGCAGGGCGTGCACCGGTGCAGCGGGCTTGGCCGGGGCTTGCGGGGCAGGCGCCGGCTGAGCGGGAGCCTGCTGGTGCTGTGCGGTGGCCGGGGTGTCGGAGCGCGCGGTTTCCAGGGCGCGCTGCACGAGCTCTTCGTCGTAATTGCTGGCAGCGACGATCTCGATGCCTTCGGCGGTGCGACGGTTGGACAGGATCACCGCGTCCGGGCCGTGTTCTTCACGCACCATGCGGAATGCGGTGCGCATGTCCGGGGCGACAAAGCGTTTGATCTTCATACGAAGTGCCTCCAGGAACGGGACCCGCCGGACGCCGGACGGGTGTGCGATGAATGTGGGTGTGTTGCCAGCGTCATGAGTTGCCTGTCCCGTTCGTTCGTCCAGTTCCGCAGCGGTGGTGCTGGCTGTGGTCTCGGCAGAGCTAATGCATGCGGTGTGCCAAAACGCGGTGCCAGGGTTCCGGCGCGGGGCGCCGGAGCATCAGGGCGGGGTGGGCGCTGTGCGTCTGGCCCGGTTGGAAGGTGTCAAGTCACTGAATCGATTGACGTTTTTCCGGGGCGGTGCGGCGCTGGCGTCTTTCTGCGGACCGCTGCACTCGCAGGCCGGACGTCTAGCCGGGCGCATCGGGAACGCCTCGCAGCGGCCAGCGCCATGCAATCGATTGGAGATCCGGGCCGGTGGCGGCTTTCCGACGCCGGGTGCGGTGGTCGGTTGCGGCAGGTATCCATCGCTGGCTGGCATGTCGGCCGGGCACGGGAATGGCTTGGTAGGAGCGCACTTGGGCGCGACGGGCTGTCCGGTAAAGGCGGTCGCGCCCAGGTGCGCTCCTACGGTGGTGTCGGGGCGGATGGCATGTTTCCCGGTCGCCTTGGATGTCGTAGGAGCGCACCCGGGCGGGACTGGCCGTCCCGGCAAGCCCGGCTGGGGATGGGTGCGTTGTGGTTGGGCGGTCTCAGCTGATCGTGCCGACCAGCTTCAGGCGCTTGTCTTCTGGCACTTCGCTGTAGGCCAGCACCGACAGGCTGGGCACGCTGTGGCGCACCAGACGGGCCAGTGCGGCGCGCACCTGTCCGGGCACCAGCACCACCGCCGGTTCGTTGCGGGCTTCCTGCTTGCCCACGCAATCGGCCAGGCTCTGGTGCAGGCGTTCGGCCAGCCCGGGCTCCAGCGCCACGCCGTTGCCGTGGGTGGATTCCTGCAGGACGCGCTCCAGCTGCGGGGCCAGGGTGAACACCGGCAGCTCGGCCGACATGCCGGCGATCTCCTGCACGATGAAGCGGCCCAGCGAGGTACGCACCGCGGCGGTGAGGGTGGCCGGGTCCTGGCTATGCGGGGCGTGTTCGACCAGCGCTTCGACAATCTTGCGCAGTTGCCGCACCGGAATCTTCTCGATCAGCAGGTTCTGCAGCACGCGCACCACCACCGACAGCGGCAGTGCCTTCGGGGTGAGGTCTTCGACCATCTTCGGCGCGGTCTTGGCCAGCGTGGCCAGCAATTGCTGCACTTCTTCATGGCCGAGCAGTTCGGGCGCATGCTCGCGGATCAGGTGCGACAGGTGGGTGGCGACCACGGTCGCCGGGTCGACCACGGTGTAGCCCATCGATTCGGCATAGGCGCGCTGGTGCGGCTGGATCCAGGTGGCGTCCAGGCCGAATGCCGGGTCCTTGCCGGGGATGCCGTCGAGCTGGCCGAGCGCACCGCCCGGGTCCAGTGCCAGTTCGCGATCGGAATAGATTTCTGCGGTGGCCACCGGCACGCCATGCACCAGTAGCCGGTAGGCATTGGCCGACAGTTCCAGGTTGTCGCGGATATGCACCGGCGGCACCAGGAACCCGATGTCCTGGGTGAGCTTGCGGCGCACGCCCTTGATGCGCGCCATCAGTTCGCCGCCCTGGTTCTTGTCCACCAGCGGGATCAGCCGGTAGCCCACTTCCAGGCCCAGCGGGTCGATCGGGCGCAGCTCGTCCCAGCTCAGCTCGGCGCTGGCCTGGGCGGCGGTCGCCGCGGCCGCCGCCTGCGGATCGGCCGCCGGATCGCCGGACGCCGGCTTTGCGAGGCTGCGCTTGTACAGCTTCCAGGCGATCACGCCCAGGACCAGGCCCAGCGTCAAAAACGCGACGTTCGGCATGCCGGGCACCAGGCCGACCAGGCCGAGGATGGCCGCAGCCACCGCCAAGGCGCGGTGCTGGCCGAACACCTGGCTGACCATGGCCCCGCGCATGTCCTGCGCACGCGAGGCGCGGGTCACCAGCAAGGCGACCGAAGACGAAACCAGCAGGGCCGGCAGCTGCGCCACCAGGCCGTCGCCGATGGACAGCAACGTGTAGGTGGAGGCGGCATCCATGAAGCTCATGCCGTGCTGGAGCATGCCCACCGCCATGCCGCCGATGAGGTTGATGAACAGGATCAGGATGGCGGCGATGGCGTCGCCGCGGATGAACTTGTTGGCACCGTCCATCGCACCGTAGAAGTCGGCTTCCTCGCGCACTTCCTCGCGGCGGGCCTTGGCCTCCTCGCGCGTCAGCAAACCGGCGTTGAGGTCGGCGTCGATGGCCATCTGCTTGCCGGGCATGGCGTCCAGGATGAAGCGCGCGGTCACTTCCGACACGCGTCCGGCACCCTTGGTGATGACCACGAAATTGATGATGGTCAGGATCGCGAACACCACGATACCCACGGCGTAATTGCCGCCGATCACGAACTGCCCGAAGGCCTCGATGACCTTGCCGGCGGCGGCGTGGCCGTCCTGGCCGTTGATCAGGATCACGCGGCTGGAGGCGACGTTCAGCGCCAGCCGCAGCATCGTGGTCATCAACAGCACGATCGGGAAAATGGTGAATTCCAGCGGGCGCTGCACGTACACCACCGCCAGCAGCACCATCAGCGAGATGGCGATGTTGAAGGTGAACAACGCATCCAGCACCGGTGCGGCCAGCGGCACCATCAGCATGGCCAGCATGGCCATCAGGGCCAGCGGGGCGCCCAGGCCGTTGCGCAGCAACTCCATGACGCGGCGGGCATTCATCGGGGCGGGGCGGGCGCTCATGCGCTGGCTCCCTTGCCGAACTCATCCACCTCGAGCGAGGGCAATTCCGGCATCGGGCCGCCGTTCCAGCCACGCAGCTGGTAGACGTAGGAGAGCACCTGGGCCACGACCGAATAGAGTCTCACGGGAATTTCCTTGCCGATTTGCGCTTCCCTATACAAGGCGCGTGCCAAAGGCGGGGCAGTGACGATCGCCACCCGGTGCTGCTCGCCGGCTTCGCGGATGCGGAAGGCCATTTCGTCCACCCCCTTGGCCACCACGATCGGGGCGCGCATCTTGCCGCCTTCGTACTTGAGCGCCACCGCGTAGTGGGTCGGATTCATCAGCACCACATCGGCCTTGGGCACCGCTTCCATCATCTGGCGCTGCGACATCTGCATCTGCATCTGGCGGATGCGGCCCTTCACTTCCGGGCTGCCCTCGCTTTCCTTCATCTCGCGCTTGATCTCTTCGCGCGTCATCTTCAGCTTCCGCAGCCAGTTCCACTTCTGGTACGGCGCGTCGATGGCGGCCAGCAGCACCAGCGCGCCGGCGGTGTAGAACAATAGGCTCTTGGTGAAGTCCAGCCCGTTGCCGATGGCCTGTTCCAGCGGCTGGTTCACCAGCGAGCGCAGGCCGTGCAGGCCCTTGGAAATGCAGAAGCTGGCGGCCAGCCCGACAAACAGCAGGCGCAGCACCGACTTGATCAGCTCAGCCAGGCTGTTGCTGCCCCACATGCGCTTGATCCCGTTGGCGGGGTTGAGCTTGCTGAGGTCGGGCATGATGGCTTTGCCGGAAAAGCGCAGGCCGCTCATCATCAGCGGGCCGGCCAGCCCGGCAGCCAGGCAGATGCCGATCAGCGGCAGCATCACCCACAGCAACTGCAGCAGCAGATCGCCGAAATGGCCGAACAGCGCCATCGGGGTCTCGCGCAGCTTCGGGTCCGGGCTGAGCGCGGTCTTCATCCACACCGCAGCGCCATCGCCGATGCCGCGGGCCAGCACCATCAGCGCGAATACGCCGGCACCGAACACCGCTGCGGTCGACAACTCGCGCGATTGCGGGATGTTGCCCTGCTCACGGGCCTCGCGTAGGCGTTTTTCGGTGGGAAGCTCTGTACGCTCGCCGCCGTCTTCGGACTCGGACATGGAGGTGCCGGTGGGGGATTAATCCAACCGATGCAAGCGGCGTTCCAGTTTGTGGAGCTGGGAATCGGGAATCGGGATTCGGGATTCGGGATTCGGAAAAGCGGTGGCTGCGGGTTGCACCGTAGGCCAGACGCCGGGGCTGCAGCGAGCGGCTCAGCTGGCCAGGCGGCGCGGGCCGTCGCGCTGGGCGACCACGGTGGCGATGAAACGTTCGGCGTCCATCGGCCGGCCCAGCAGATAGCCTTGCAGCTGGTCGCAGCCCAGCCGTTCCAGGGTGTTGCGCTGGGCGAGGGTTTCCACGCCTTCGGCCACCACTTGCAGGCGCATGGTGTGCGCCAGCGCGACCACGGCCGCCACGATGGCGATGTCTTCGGCGCTGCCGTCCATGGCCTGGACGAAACTGCGGTCGATCTTGAGCTCGTGCGCCGGCAGCTTGCGCAGGTAGAGCAGGTTGGAATAGCCGGTGCCGAAGTCGTCGATGGCAATGCGCACGCCCAGCGCGTTGAGCTGGCCCAGGGTGCGCAGGCAGGCCTCGGCGTCGCGCATGGCCATGGTTTCGGTGATTTCCAGGGTGAGCTGGCCAGGGGCCAGCGCATATTCGCTCAGCGTGGTGGCCACTTCGTCCAGCAGGCTGGGCGAGGCCAGCTGGAGGGCCGACAGGTTGACCGCCACCCGCCAGTCGCCGTGCCCGGCCTGCCGCCAGTCGCGCATCTGGCGGCAGGCCTGCCGCAGCACCCAGCTGCCGAGCAGGCCGATCATGCCGCTGCGTTCGGCCAGCGGAATGAAGCTGTCCGGCGGCACCAGGCCGCGCTCGGGGTGCTGCCAGCGGATCAGCGCTTCGGCGCCGATCGGGCGGCCGTCCTCGGCGCAGTACTTGGGCTGGTAATGCAGCACGAACTGCCCCAGTTCCAGCGCGCGCGGCAGTTCCTGCAGCAGCTGCAGGCGGTCGCGGGTGGTGGCCGTCATCGAGCGTTCGAAAAAGCTGTAGCGGTTGCGGCCGGCATGTTTGGCATGGGTCATTGCCGCATCGGCATGCGTCAGCAGCTGGTGCTCGCTACCGGCGTCTTCCGGGTACAGCGCAATGCCAATGCTGCTGCTCAGGCGCAGCTCGTGGTTGGCCACCAGGAACGGCACTGCCAGCGCCTGCACCAGGTGCGCGGCCAGCGCAGCGGCATCTTCCGGGTCGGCGATGTCGGCCACCAGCACGAATTCGTCTGCGCCCAGCCGCGCCAGGCTGCCATGCGCGCGCCGGTGCGCGTTCAAGCGCTCGGCCACCACCACCAGCAGGCGGTCGCCCAACGCATGACCATAGCCGTCGTTGATCACCTTGAACCCGTCCAGGTTGATCAGCATCACCGCAAAGCGCTGCCCCTGGCGCTGGGCGCGTTCGATGTTCTGCACGAGATGCTCGTGCAGCAGGATGCGGTTCGGCAGCCGGGTGAGTGGGTCGTGCAGCGTGGCCAGTGCCAGTTCGGCATTGGCCTTGGCCAGCGACTGCGCCAGCACATCGGTGCGCTGCTGAAAGCGGCGCGACAGCAACGAAATGACCAGCGCCAGCATCAGCAGGACCAAGGTCACCAGCACCACCACCGCCGTCAGCCACGACAACGGCAGATGCGTATCGGCCACCGCGCCACATACGCTACCGGGCGCGAACCGGGCGGCGGCCATGCCGGTGTAATGCATGCCCACGATGGCCACGCCCATGATCGAGGCGGCGATCAGGCGCAGGCTGGAGCGTTGCCCATCGTGGCGCAGCCGGAACGCGATCCACAACGCGGCGGCAGAGGCGCCGATGGCGATGGCGATCGACAGCCCGAACAGCAGCGGGTCGTAGCGAATGGCCGGCACCATGCGCAGCGCATCCATGCCCATGTAATGCATCAGCGCAATGCCCAGTCCCATCAACAGCGCGCCCAGGCCCAACCGGAGCAACGGCAGGTCCGCGCGCGAGGTCAGCCAGAGCGCCAGCGCCGAGGTCAGGATCGCCGCCAGCATCGAATAGCACGTCAGCGCCAGGTCGTAGCCGACCGGAATCGGCAGGCGAAACGCCAGCATGCCGACGAAGTGCATCGACCAGATGCCGATGCCCATGGCAATGGCGCCGCCCACCAGCCACGCGGCTGCGATGCCGCCACGACTGGCAGTGGTGCGTGCGGCCAGATACAGCGCGGTGTAGGAAGCCAGCACGGCCACTACCAGCGACAGCATCACCATGCCAGGGTTGTAGGTTCCGACCACCTATCCACTTCCCACGTCGAAAGACGCGTTGCCCAAGACCTAGCGACCCCTTGGCCGACTTCTTGAGCGCGGGGAAGCGGCCAAGGCCATCAACCCAGCGTTGCCGCCAGAGACGGCACGCTCGAAGGTCCTGCGGCCGCCCTGCGTGCGCTGTCGGCGTACCCAATCACGGCATGGTCGCGCATCGACTGCCGGCGCGCCGTGGCTTGCCGATGAGACGCGTGCGCTGCCTGCCTGCGCGTGCCCGCCGGGCCTGGCCGCCTGCGCGGCTCATGCCACCGAACTTTCCGGTTCCTCCGGCTCGATCCGGTTACGGCCGGAGCGCTTGGCCCGATACAGCGCCTCGTCCGCACGCGCCAGCAGCGAGGCGGCGGTGTCGCCGACACGGAACCAGGACACGCCCACCGAACAGGTCACCTGCAGCGGGCGTGCGGCGCCCACCTCGTAGGGCGCAATGCTGAGCGCTTCGTGGATGGCGCGCAGCCGGTGCTGGCTCTGTTGGCTCATGCCTGGCAGCAACAGCAGCAATTCTTCGCCGCCGTAGCGGCCCACCTTGTCCGAATCGCGCAGGCAGGCGGTCAGCCGCGCGCCCACCTTGGCCAGCACCGCATCGCCGACCAGGTGCCCATGTTCGTCGTTGACCTGTTTGAAGTGGTCCAGATCGATCAACACCACCGCCAGCGGATGCTCGCCGTGCGCGCAGCCCTGCAGTTCTTCGGCCATCGCTTCCAGGATGCCGGAACGGTTGAGCAGGCCGGTCAGCGCGTCGTGGCTGGCCTTCAAGGCCAGCGCCGCACGTGCGTTTTCCAGTTCGCGTTTTTCGCGCTCCAGCTGGTAAGTGCGCTCGGACACCAATTCGGCCAGCATGCGTTCGCGCGCCACCAGATGGCGGTGCCGCCAGCGCCACAGGCCGATCAGCAGGCCGCCGCCGATCAACACGTACAGCGCGATCGCTGGCGGGCTGCGCCACCACAGTGGTGCGACCGCGAAGGGCAGGTCGGCGATCGGCGAGGCGGTGCGACGGTAGCGGTCCAGCACCTGCACCTGCAGGCGGAAGTGCCCGGAAGGCAGCGGTGGCTGGTCGATGGACAGGTTGTCGCTCTGGATCCATTGGTCGTGCAGGCCGAGCAGGCGATAACGCACCGTCAGGCGGCTGGGGTCGTCATAGACCTCCATCGTCGACAGCTCGATGTGCAACGGCTTGTCGCTCCAGCCCAGCAGCTGCCCGCGCTGCACCGGCATGCCGCCGCGGCTGACGCTGTCGATGCGCACGCTGGGTTGGCGTTCGTCGAACAGGCGCGCCGGGTCGCTCACGTGGCTCACCCCGCGTGCGGTGCCGATCCACACCGAACCGTCCGGATCTTCGGCGAACGCGGCTTCGGAAACGTCATCCCAGATCAGCCCCTGCGACTGCGACAGATGCGCCCAGCGCTCGCCGTCGTAGACTTCGACGCCGCGCGCATGACCCACCCAGACCCGGCCGAAGCTGTCGCTGCGCAGCAGGTACACGCCGACATCGCGCAGCGCCTCGTCGCTGATTTCCTGCAGGTCCAGGCCGTCGTGCAACAACATGCCGTGCCACAGGCCGGGGCGATAGAACGCCAGCCACACCTCACCGCTGTCGCTGATATGGAACTTGGCGATCCATGGCTCCGGCGCGCCGCCGTTGACCTTGACCCTGACCTTGGACCACCGCCCATCGCGCAGCTGAAACAAGCCGTTGGAGCTGGAAACCCACAGCGTGCCGTCGGCGGTTTGCTGGATGTCGGTGTAGGCGATGGCAGGCACGTCGGCCACGGCCTGCATGCTGCCGCCGTCGAGCGGGTGTTCGATCACGAACAAGCCGCCGGCGCTGAGCATCCATAGCCGGCTTTGGCGGTCGATCAGCAGGCGGCGCGCAGTGCGCGGCAACTTGGCGATCTGCGCGCTGCGCCCATCCGGCCAGGTGCGGCGCAGGAAACCGGCCGAATTGAGCGTCCACAAGCTGCCGTCTGCGCTGCGCTGCATGCCTACGACCTGGATCCCGGCGCTTTGCAGGGCCGGGACGAAGCGCTTGTCCGGCTCGGCCTGGCGGCCGATGCCGTGCTCGTTGCCGACCAGCAGTGCGCCCTGCGTGTCGCGGGCGATCGACCAGGTCGGCGCGGCCGGCATGCCTTGCGAAGCGTCCCAGTTTTCGATCCATTCGTAGCCGGCCCAGCGCACCAGACCTTCGCCGTCCACGGTCATCCAGATATCGCCATCGCGGTCCACCAGGATCGCGTCGCTGCTGCCGGGCGGTAGCCCATTGTCCGCGCCGAAAGTGCGCCAGTGGCCGTTTTCCCAACGCGCCAGGCCGTCGTTACGACGCACCAGCACGCGTCCTTCGCTGTCCATCACCAGTGCCGCCGGCCGCCCGACCGTGCTGCCATCCAGCAGCGGCAGCGAGCGAACACTGAAGGCACTCGCCCCGCGTGCGCGATAGAGCAGGTTGCCCGCACCGCGCACCCACAGCCCGCCGTCGTGGTCGCGCAACACGCTGTACCACCGGTCGTCCGGCACCCCGTGTTCGGGTCCGAATACCTGCACCTTGCGCTGCGCATCGATGGCGCACAGCTTGCGTGCGCAGCCCACCCACAGCGTGTCGCCGTCCACCGACAGGCTCAGCGACTTGGACAACTCGGGAACGCGTACGCGGGTTGCGGTGTCCAGCAACGGTTCGCTGTGCCAGCGATCGTTGGCGCGGCCCTGCAGGATTTCCAGCGTGCCGCCATTGGCCAGCACCGTGCCCCAGGGCAGGCTGGCGAGCTGCATCTGGTCCCCCAGGTGCTCGGCTTCATCGGGCTGCAGTTTGCGGAAGCCGTGCTCGTCGCCGACGAACAGGGCCTGGAAGCCGGCCACCCATAACCGCCCATCGGCGGTTTCGGTGATCGAGGTGGTGGGCTCGTTGCGCAGGCCATCCAGCGGCACCTGTTGGAAGATGCGCCCGTTGTAGCGATACAGCCCGCTCTCGGTGCACACCCACAGCAAGGTGGCGCGGGTCTGCAGCAGGCAGGTACCGGCAAGCCCGAGCAGGCCCTGGTCGTGGGCATAGCGGCGGATGCTGGCGCTTTGCGCACCGGCCAGGTCGGCCAACGACAGCAATGCCAACAGCACCACGACGGCAAACGGTGCACGCCGGTGCGACGACCTCCATTGGCGGTGCTCGAACCCCACGGACGTTGCAGTCTCCCACGCATCGGCAATGCGGTCCGCGCCCCTCGCGCGGTGTCTCAGGCTTGCCTCGGCAGCCCCCCATCGCAGGCTGCATTGGAATCACTAGCGGCTGCCAACGCGTAATCCTTTAATGCTTCAGCGAGCACGACGGCGTGAGGAACTGGCATACGCGGCTGGTTGCTGGCGTGTTGTAGGACGCAGGTCACATGGGTGCGCAAGCGCGATTCACCTGTCGTCCCTGCCGAGCTTTTGCATGGCGCGGTACTGGGCAGGCACAGGCTTGCGCTTGACCAGGCGTTGCAATCGATTGTCGGCGCTTGTGCGTCTCCGGCATGCGGGTCGAACGGGTGCAACGCGCGGCAAGCTCAGCTGCGCTGCCGTCACACCTGATCGAACGCATCCAGCGGCACGTGGTCGTAATCGACGCGATTGCGGCCACTGCGCTTGGCCCTGTACAGCGCCGCGTCGGCGCGAGCCAGCAGTTGCTCGAGCGTTTCGCCACGCTGGAACCAGGCCACGCCGACCGAACAGGTGACATGCAGCCAGCCGCCATCGATGGGGTAGTCGCCGCAGATGCCGTGGTGCAGGGCGTCCAGCCGATGGGTGGCATCCAGGTTCAGGCCTGGCAGCAGCGCCAGCAATTCTTCGCCGCCATAACGGCCGATGCGGTCCTCGCCGCGCATCAGCGTGTCCATGCGGCGGCCGACCCCGGCCAGGACGGCGTCGCCGGCCAGATGGCCATGCTGGTCGTTGACCAGTTTGAAGTGGTCTAGATCGATCAACACCACCGCCAGCGGACGCCCGGTGTGTTCGGCGTGCAGCAGCATCTCGCGCAACGCGGCCAGGATGCCGGCGCGATTGAGCAGGCCGGTGAGTTCGTCGTGGGTGGCCTTGAGCGAGAGTTCGGCGCGCGCCGCTTCCAGATCGCGCTTGTCCTGTTCCAGCTCGGCGGTGCGCTTGGCCACCAGTTGCTCCAGTTCGCGCTTGCGTCGCAGCAGTTTGGCGGTGCGCCAACGCAGCAGCGCGATCACCGCCGCGATGCTCAGCAGCACGTACCCGACAATCGCCGGAACGCCCCGCCACCACGGTGGCACCAGCTCGAACCCGAAGCGGGTGATCGGGCTGCTGCTGCGCTGGTAGGCATCCATTGCCTGCACTTCCAGCGTGTAACTGCCTGGCGGCAGCAGCGGGTAGGTCAGGTGGCTGAGCGAGGTGCTGGTCCAACTGGCCTGATGGCCTTCGACCCGGTACCGGAAGCTGATGCGGTCCGGGCCGCCTTCCGCCCCCGGGGTGCTGAGCTCCACATCCAGCGGCACCTGCGACCACTCCACCCGGGATTGCGGCAGCAGCGGTTGACTGCCGCGGCGCACATGCAGGATGTCCACCCGCAGCGGCGGTGCGGCGAACAGGCGCATCGGATCCAGCAGGTGGGTCAGGCCACGGCTGCTGCCGAGCCAGACGCTGCCATCGGTGTCTTCGAAAAATGCATTGGCCGACATGTCGTCCCACAACAGCCCTTCCGTGCGCGTGGCCCGCGACCAACGACCGTTCTGGTACACATCCAGGCCCTGGCTGCTGCCCAGCCACAGCCGGCCCTTGCTGTCGTGGCGCAGGATGAAGGGCATCACCCGCGCCACCAGCGGGTCGTCCACGGCGGCAAGCGTCAGCACGCCGTCGGCCTGCAGCCGGCCATGCCACAGCCCGGTATCGCGCAGCGACAGCCAGACCTCGCCATCGGCGCTGAAATCGAGCAGGAAGAAATCCTGGCTGGGCAGGTCGCCGCGCACCTGCACGCGCTGCCAGTTGCCGTCTTTTGCCTGCAGGAACAGGCCTTCGCGCGTGCTGGCCCACAGCCGCCCCTGCGGATCCAGGTCGATATCGCCCACGAAGGCTGCCGGCAGGGCCGTTTCGCGCTCGGCCCGCAGCGGCGTGCCGCGCTGTACGCGGTACAGCCCACGCGGGGTGGTGATCCACAAGGTGCCGGCCGTATCGAACATCAGCCTGTTGATCGGCAGGTCGAGCTGCAGCACATCGGTGGTCTTGCCGCTGCGCGGGTCGCGCCGCGCCACGGCTCCGGACGAGCGCGCCACCCAGGCCGCACCATCGTCCGGCGACAGTGCAATGGAAATGGATTGCAGCAGGGGTTGGCCGTTCTCCAGCGTCCACGGCTGCATGCGCCCGCTACGCGGATCGAGCATATTGGAACCGGCATCGCCACCGACCAACAGCTCACCGCTGGGCAGTCGCTGGCTCACCCAGGTCGGCGCTTCGGCCAGCCCCTGGCTTTCGTCCCAGTGTTCGACGGTGCCGTAGCCCAGCCAGCGCTGCACACCCAGGCCGCGCGTGCCGATCCACAGGTGGCCGGTGCTCTGCATCATCAACGGGCCAACCATGGGGCTGATCTGCAGCCCCTGGCTTTGGCCGAAGTAGCGCCAGTGGTCGCCTTCCCAGCGCACCAGGCCGCGGTCCGAACGCGTCAGCAGGCGGCCCTGCGCGTCTTCCGACAGCGTCGTGGCACCGGAGAGGGTGTTGAATCGGGTGCCCGCCGGCGCCGGACGATTGCGGAACACGCGCTCGCCGGCAGCGCGTGAGAGCACCAGGCCGCCCCCACGCAACCACAAGGTGCCCAGGTGATCGCGAAAGATCGCGCGCCATTGCCGTTCGGGCACGCCATCGTCCTCGGACAGCAGGGTGATCCTGCCGCCGGCATCGATCCGGCAGACGTGCTGGCCGCAACTGGCCCATAACGCGGTTCCATCGGCCAGCAAGGCCCTGCCGGCCGGCAAGAGGCGTCCATCGTCCAGCTGCAGGGGCAGGGGGTTAACCGACCAGCCGCCTGCGGCATTGGGCGACACCCGCAGCAGGCTGTTTTCGCTGACCACCACCACGCCATCGGCGTAGGCGGCAACGACATTGCCGCTGTCGGCACGGATCGGCTTGCCCTCGCGCAGCACCTGCACGAAGTCGTTGCCCTCGCGCACGAACAGGCCATTGGCGCTGGACACCCACAGACGTCCGGCCGCATCCAGCCCGAGCGCGCGGATATAGCGCGCATCCAGCCCGCTCTCCTTGCCGACCGGGGTGAAGTGTTCGCGTTCGAAACGGTGCAGCGCCAGCTCGGTGCCGACCCAGACCACGCCCTGGCGATCTTCGAGCAGGCTGTTGACGGTCATGCCCTGCAGGCCATCGGCCTGGGCGTAATCGCGGAAGCTGTAGGTTTGCGCCCAACTTGTGCCGCAGATCAGCACCGCCGCCAGCAACAGCCATGCCCTTGCACGCAGGCGAGCGCCTTGCAATCGCATCGGGGCCAACAGCGCAGGCACAGTAAGCATCGATTCCCGTGGGATGGGTAAGTGTTGGACGACGATACGCAGCGTCAATCGTGTAGGGGCTTTAACGGCTGCGCGGCCAGAAACTTGAGGCGTGTCACGGTTTGGAAGGGTGCAGGCGGGGCGGCCCCGTCGCAGTGGCGGCGGCGCCGGCAAGTTGGCGGCCTGCTGTGCTTGCAGTGGTCGGCCATTGTCTAGTGTGGGTCAGGCCGTCAGCTCTCTGGCGGCATCGAAGGCGGTATCGAACATGCGTTGCACTGGCGGGGCGAACTCGCTGGCGAAACTCGACAGCAGGAACAGCCCCAGCAACACCGTCAGCGGCAGGCCCAGTTGCATGGGATTCAATGCCGGCGCCGCCTTGGCCAGCGCGCCGAAGGCCAGGTTGACCGCCAGCATCGCCACCATCATCGGCAAGGCCAGGGTCAACCCGCCGCGCAGGATCTGCAGGAACAGGGTGGGCGCCACTTCGGCGAATGCGCCGGCATCGGGCAACGCGGTCCCGATCGGCAACGCCTTGTAGCTGTCCACCAGCAATGCGATCACCGCCAGATGCCCGTTGGCCGCGAAGAACAGCAGCCCGAAGCCGAGATAGAACCACTGCGCGATCACCCCCGACGTCACGCCGCGCATCGGGTCGGACATCTGCGCGAACGACAGGCCGGTGGACTGCGACACCAGTTCGCCGGCCAATGCGCCGGCTTCGAAAATAAGCTTCAGCATGAAGCCCATGCTGGCCCCGACCGCCAGCTCGCGCGCAATGCTCAGCACTGCCTGGGCGGTAAAGCCGTCCCACTCCGGCACCGGCGGCAGGATCGGCGCCAGCACCATCGCCAGCGTCCCGGCCAGCATCACCCGCACCCGTCCGGGCACCGCCCGCGTACCGATCAACGGCATGGCGGTGAGCAACGCACTGGTGCGCAGCATGGTCCACATGATCGCCCCGACCATCGCGAACGCGCGCTGGCCATCGATCACCATCTGGGTTGCAGAATCCATCCGGTCTGGCCCGCTAGCCGATCAGGTGTGGAATGCGCTGGAACAGCGCGATGGTGAACTCCACCAGATGCCCCAGCAGCATGCTGCCGGTGGCAAACAGCGTGGCCGTCAGCGCGACCGCCTTGGCCACGAAGGCGATGGTCGGCTCGTTCAACTGGGTGGCGGCCTGCACCACGCCAATCACCACGCCGACCACCAGCACGGCCAGCAACATCGGCCCGGCGATCCACAGGACGGTGACCAGGCCACCACGCAATTCAGTCAGGGCGATTTCAGGGCTCATGGGAGGTGCTGATGCAAGTAGGGTGCCAAAGGGGCGGGGATTCGGGATTCGTGGTTCGGGATTGGTTGGCGAACGGGGATCTGAGTTGCCTCGTGTTGCACTCGCTGTCGCTGTCGCTGTCGCTGTCGCTGTGCTCTGGCTTTGGTTTGCTGTTGCCTTGCTGTCGGCTTTACGGGCCCCCATACCGCAGCGGCAAGCCGGGTAGATACAACCCGAAGGGCGGCGCGCATGGATGCGCGACGTTTTTGTAAGGGACATGGATGTCCCTTACAAAAATTTCTACCTGGATTGCGGACCTGGAGCGCGCAGCGCGGAAGGCGCGAGGACGGGGTGTGTTTCTTTGGTTACTTGATCAGCCTTCGGCTGCTGTAAAGCGCTTCTTTGCACAAGCAAAGAAAATGACTCGTTCCCCGAAGGGGAGCGAAAGCCCTGTACTTGAGTTTGCTCGGTTTGCAGTTTCGTTTTTGGTGTGAGACAGAGAAATCAACGGCTTTCACGCCCTGCGGGCGCGAGTCACTTTTCTTTGCTTGTGCAAAGAAAAGTAACCAAAAGAAAGCACACCCCGTCCTCGCGCCCTCCGCGCCTACGGCGCTGCGGGTGCGCAAGTCCGGCAGAAATTTTTGTAAGGGACATCCATGTCCCTTACAAAAACGACGCGCATCCATGCGCGCCGCCCTGCGGGTTGTATCTGCCGGCCTTGCCGCTGCGGTATGGGGCCCCGGAGAAGCTAGAAGCCAAAGCGAAGCACAAAGGCAAAAAGCGGAAAGCAAAAAGCGGCAAGCGGAGCTGATGGTTGAGCAATACAACCCCGCAATGCGCAAAAATCAGTCAACTGACAAGCGCTACCGCGCGCACCGCGCGTCCACACCTACGACGCATTAAAGCTCGCAGCCAGCGTCCCCACCACCAGCACCCACCCATCCACCAGGATGAACAGCAGGATCTTGAACGGCGCGGAGATCAGCATCGGCGACAGCATCATCATGCCCATCGACATCAGCACGCTGGCCACCACCAGGTCGATGATCACGAACGGGATGAAGATCAGAAAACCGATCTCGAAAGCGGTCTTCAGCTCGCTGGTCACGAACGAGGCCACCAGCACCGGGAACGGTACTGCGTCCGGGCCAGCGTACTTGCCGTCGCCGGCCATGCCGGCGAAGGTCATCAGATCGGTCTCGCGGATCTGCGCCAGCATGAAGGCGCGCAGCGGCTGTGTGGTGAGCGTCCAGGCAGTGGAAAAATCGATCTGGTTATTGAGGTACGGCTGCAGTCCGGCGCCCCACATCTTCTGCCACACCGGCATCATCACCAGCGCGGTCAGGAACATCGCCAGGCCCAGCAGTACCTGGTTGGAAGGGGTCTGGCCGGTGCCCAACGCCTGGCGCAGCAGGCCCAGCACGATGGTGATGCGGGTGAAGGCGGTCAGCACCAGCAGCATCGACGGCAGCAGGGTGATCGCCGTCATAAGCAGCAAGGTCTGCAACGGCAGGCTCACCGGCTGGTCGCCGATGCGGCCCACGCTCACGTTCGGCAGCGACGGCAACTGATTGGAACCGGCCGGTACCGCGGCAGGGGTCGCCGCCGGTGCCGCGGCCTGCGCCATTGCCGGCAGCGCGGCCGGGCTGGCCGCGGCCAGCAGCGGGCAACTCATCACCAGCAGGATCAGCACCAGGCGCACACTGCGCCCCCAACGATTCCAACGGCTCAACATGTCACGGGTCCTTGCGCAGCTTCTGGGCGAGCAGCTGGGCGAAATTGGGAAGTTGCTTGAAAGTGGGCAGGGTGGGTGCGGGCGTGGGCGGCAGCGGTTCGGGCAAGGTGTGCAAGGTGCTGATGCCGCCGGCGGTGACGCCGAGCAACAACTGCTGGCCGTTCACCTCCACCACCACCACACGTTCCTTGGCACCGACTGCCAGGCTGGTCACCACGCGCAGGCCCTCGGTGCTGCGGAATCCGCTGCCGGGCATGCGCTTGAGCAACCAGCCCAGGCCGACGATCAGCGCGAGCACCAACAGCAATGCAAAGACTGCGCCAAACAGGCTGGGCGAGGACGGTGCCTGCGCGCCGACCCCGGTCGCCTTGGCCGCGACCGGCGCGGCAGTGGCCAGCAGGCCGATCACCGCAGCCTCCGGATCCGTTCGCTGGGGCTGACTACGTCGGTCAGGCGAATGCCGAAGCGGTCGTTGATGACGACCACCTCGCCGTGCGCGATCAGGGTGCCGTTGACGTAGACGTCCAGCGGTTCGCCGGCGCCGCGTTCCAGTTCCACCACCGAGCCCTGGTTGAGCTGCAGCAGGTTGCGGATCGGGATGCGTGCGCGGCCCACTTCCAGCGACAGGGTCACCGGTACGTCCAGGATCACGTCCAGGTTGAGGTCGGCGGCGTTCTGGTCCTGCTCGGCCTGCAGGCTGTCGAAGGTGGCAGGCGAGGCGTCGAGGATGTCGGAGTTGATCATTTGCTGGGGTCCTGGGAGGGAACGGCGCGTGGGGCTTGCACGCCGGGCGGGCGTACGGCGGTGATCTTGACGGCGTTGTTGCCATTGGAAACGCCGAATTCGCCGGTGAATAACGGGATGTCTTCCACGCACAGCGGCACCTGGGCGGGCAGGTCGATCGGCAGGATGTCGCCGACCTTCAACCCGGTGAGCTGGCGCAGGCTCATGCGCTTGCTGGCCAGCACGCTGGAGAGCGTGACCTCGGCGGTGTCCAGCTGCTCGCGCAGCATCACGTTCCACGAGTCGTCGCGGTCGTTGCGGTCGCTCTGGATGCCGGCATCGAGCAGTTCGCGGATCGGCTCCAGCATCGAATACGGCAGGGTGATGTGGATCTCGCCGCCGCCGCCTTCCAGCTCCACATGGAACCGGCACACAACCACATACTCGCGCGGGGTGACGATGTTGGCGAAGTGCGGGTTGATCTCGGAGTTGATGTACTCGAAGTCCACGTCCATCACCGGCGCCCAGGCTTCCTTCAGGTCGGCGAAGGTCTGCTTGAGCATCAGCTGGATCACGCGCATCTCGGTGGCGGTGAATTCGCGGCCTTCGATGCGGGTGTGGAAGCGGCCGTCGCCACCGAAGAAGTTGTCCACCACGGTGAACACCAGGGTGGGTTCGAACACGATCAGCCCGGTACCACGCAGCGGCTTGAACCGGATCAGGTTGAGGTTGGTCGGCACATACAGCGAGTGCATGTACTCGTTGAACTTGACCAGGTCGATGCCGCGCACCGACAGGTCGGCCGAGCGCCGGATCAGGTTGAACAGGCCGATCCGCCACAACCGCGCGAAGCGCTCGTTGACCATCTCCAGGGTCGGCATGCGCCCACGGATGATGCGGTCCTGGCTGGACAGATCGTATTGGCGCGCCTCGCCGGGCAGCGGCTCCGGCTCAGTGTTGACCGCGCCCGAATCCACGCCATGCAGCAGGGCATCGATCTCGTCTTGGGAAAGCAGATCACTGACGCTCATCGGGCAGGCCTTACTGGGTCACGAAACTGGTGAACAGCAATTCTTCGACGCACTTCTTGCCGGTCTCGCTGGTCATGACCTTCTGCGCTTCGGCCAGGGCGGACTTCTGCAGCTTCTGCTTGCCGGCCAGGTCGGCCACGTCGGTGGCCTTGACCTGCGACAGCAGCATCAGCAGGTGCGCACGAATGGCCGGCGCGTTCTCGGTGATGAGCTTGAGCTCTTCGGGGTCGCGGGTGACCAGCTGCACTTCGACCTGCAGGTACTGCGGGCCATCGCCGGGGTCGGCCAGGTTGACCACGATCGCCGGGTCCATCGGGAAGTACTGCGCCGGCTTGGGCACTTCGGCCACCTTGGGGGCGTCGTGCTTGCCGCCTTTTTCCTCGCCCTTGTGGCCCAGGAAGAACCAGGCGCCGCCGCCAGCGGCTGCCAGCACCACCACGCCGATGGCGATGAGCAGGATGGGCTTCTTGCCGCCCTTCTTCTTCTCGCCCTTGTCGTCTTTGTCGTCGGTCTTCTTGGTTTTTTCGGCCGCTGCCACAGTCTGCTCCAGGGGAATGCTCACCCTGTCAATGCAACTGGCATGCCAAAACCGCGTCGGTTTCCTGGCGCAGGCTGCATGGAAACCAGAAAACCCCCGCAGGCCTTGCGCCGCGGGGGTGGAAGGGCGTCATCGGCCAGCGGCCGAGCGCGAGGATCGGCGGCGCCGGGGTATGCCCGGCACGTCGTCTCAGGCGTAGGCGTCCAGCAATCCACGCTGGCGTAACACCACCGACGGAATTCCGACGGGCGGGGCGTCGTCCAGGGTCAGGCCGTTGCCGCTGTCGTTGCCGCCATTGCGATTGCCCGCCGAATGCTGCTGTTGCTGGCCGACGTCGGCCTGGCCAAGCTGGAAGCCATTCTGGCCGAGCATTTCGCGCAGCCGCGGCAGGCTCTGTTCCAGCGCCTGGCGGGTGTCGGCGTTGGCGGCGGTGAAGCTGGCATTGACCTTGTCGCCCTCCAGATGCAGGCGCACCTCGACCGGACCCATCTCGTTCGGAGTCACCTTGATGTGGGCATGGCCGATTTTCTGGTCCGCCAGCCAGCTCATGCGCGCGCCGATGGCATCGTCGAAAGTGTCGCTGCCCAGGTCCGGGGTAGGCGTGGGCGAGGCGCTGAAGATCGGTGCGGCATCCTGCAGGCGGGTGAGTGCCGGCGCGGTGGTGGTCGGCAACACGAACGCCGGGGCGTCCGGCGCTGCGGCAGCGGCGCTGTCGTCGGCGGCCGGCTCCAGCGCCTTGGCGGCCATGCTCATCAACGCGGCCGTCTGTGCATCGCCGCTTACGGCGGTGGTCGAGGTCGGCTTGGCGCCTGCAGCAGCGGCCGGCACCGGCGCTCCCAATGCGGGCAGGGCGGCGCCGGCGTTTGCAGTGGCGGCGGCTGCGGCTGCATCGGTGGGCAGGGCGGTGGCGGTCGCCGCAGCGCCGTTGGCGCCGGCCATGCTGGCCGTCAGTGCGGCGGCTGCGGCCGCCAGCACGTCGCCACCCGGCAGCGCCTGCGCCAGCAGGCCCATGCCGAAGCCACCCAGGCCAGCCGGCGGCCAGCCGGCATCGGTCGCGGTGGCTGCTTCTGCGGGCGCGTCTTCGCCGGTCGCGGCGGCCTTGGCCGGTTTGCCGGTCTTGCTGGCAGTGGCGGCTGTGCTCTTGTCGGTGGTTGCCGCGTCCTTGGCGGCACCTGGCTTGGCCTGCTTGGCATCGCCGTCCTGCGCCCGCGGCCGGGCAGTGGCATCGCCGGCCGCATCGTCGTGGGTGTCCTCGTCGCCGCGGTTCTTGTCGGGCTGGTTGGGCCTGGGCGCGGCCTGCTTGGCAGGCACGCGCTCGGGTGCCTGCGGCGGGGCCTGGTTCGGCGTGTTGGCCGGATTGAGCATGCGCGCAAACTGGTCCTGGCCCGCGTCCGGTTCGGACGACGGGTCGCTGTAGCTGGATTTCTTGCCGGTGCCGGCAAGCGCACCAAGGCCGGCGGCGAAGGCGGACAAGGGGTTCATGCGGATTCTCCGTGGGTGTCTTGGCTGCGGGCCAGGCGCGAACGACGCGCGCCGAGGTCGTCCATCTCACGCTGGTCGCGGCGTTCGATCACTTTGTTTTCCTGGGCACGGTAGCTGGCGGCCAATTGCTCCAGCACCTGCTTCTCGCGGCTGGCCAGCAGCAGGCGGGTGCGCTCGGCTTCCACCTTGGCGATATTGCTTTGCACGGTCTGTGCCTGTTGCAGCACGGCGCTGTCCAGGCGGTCCAGGAAGGCGCGGCGGTTGCTCAGCGCCACCGCGCTGGTGCCGGCCATCTGGCTGTTGGCGTATTCCTCGGCGTAGCGGCGCAATTCTTCCAGGCGCGACTGGTGGGTTTCCAGGACGCGCTGGCGCTCGGCCAGATCGCGGGCGACCTTGTCTTCCTGTTCCTGCGCGCGGCGCAGCAGTGGGTCGATCCGTTTGGACTGCATCATGGATTAGTTCTCGGGTTCGACCAGTTGTTGCAGGGCGGACAGGCTGTCGCTCAGGAGCGAGGCCTTGTGCACGTCCTGGCCGAGGAATTCGACGATTTCCGGCCAGCGCGCCAGCGCTTCGTCGGTGGCCGGGTCGCTGCCACGCTGGTAGGCGCCGATGGCGATCAGGTCGCGGTTGGCGGTGTAGGCCGAGAGCAGCCGCTTGAGCTTGCGGATGCGCAGGCGCCAGGTGTCGTCGGCGATTGTCCTGCACCACGCGGCTGACCGAGGATTCCAGGTCGATGGCCGGATACAGGCCGCTGTCGGCCACCCGACGCGAGAGCAGGATGTGGCCGTCCAGGATGGCGCGGGCAGCATCGGCGATCGGGTCCTGCGGGTCGTCGCCTTCGGTCAGCACGGTGTAGAAGGCGGTGATCGAACCGCGCCCCTTGGCGCCGTTGCCGGCACGTTCCACCAGCGCCGGCAATTTGGCGAACACCGACGGCGGGTAACCGCGGGTGGTCGGCGGCTCGCCCACCGACAGGCCGATCTCGCGCTGCGCCTGGGCGAAGCGGGTCAGCGAATCCATCAGCAGCAGCACGTTCAAGCCCTGGTCGCGGAACCATTCGGCGATGGCGGTGGCGCGGTAGGCGCCATGCAGGCGCGCCAACGGCGGGCGGTCGGCCGGTGCGGCCACGACCACGGCGCGGCGCAGGCCTTCTTCGCCCAGGGTGGTTTCGACGAAATCGCGCACTTCGCGGCCACGTTCGCCGATCAGCCCGACCACGATCACGTCGGCCGAGGTGAAGCGGGTCATCATGCCGAGCAGCGTCGATTTACCGACGCCGGAGCCGGCGAACAGGCCTACGCGCTGGCCACGGCCGATCGGCAGCATGGCGTTGATGGCGCGCACGCCGACGTCCAGCGAGGTGGTGATGGGCTCGCGCGCCAGCGGGTTGATCGACACGCCGGCCATGCCGATGCTGCCTTCGGCGCGGATCGGGCCCTTGCCGTCCAGCGGGGTGCCGTCGCTGTCGATCACACGGCCGAGCAGGCCTTCGCCCACTTCCACGCCGCCGCGGCGCCGCGAGGGCACCACCCGGGCATTGGGCAGCAGGCCATGCAGTTCGGCGCTGGGCATCAGGTAAGTGCGTTCGCCGGCGAAGCCGACCACTTCGGCGTCGACCCAGCCGCCATCGACCTCGACCTTGCAGGTCGCGCCCATCGGCGCTTCGCAGCCGGTCGCTTCCAGGGTCAGGCCGACCGCGCGGCGCAGGATGCCTTCACGGATCAGGGTGCGACCGGCGGTGGGCTCCAGGCCGAGGGTGCCCAGGCGCGTGGCCAGGCGCAGATTGCGTGCATCCAGCCAATCGGCCGGGGTGGCACCGAACAGGGCGCTCACAGGCCCGCTCCGGATTTGCGCATGACCGTCTCCAGCGCAGCCCGCAGGCGCGCGTCCAGGGTGCCGTCGATGCGCACGCTTTCGGCGTGCACACGCAGGTCGCCGCGGCTCAGGCTCATGTCCGGGGCCACGCGGGTGGTGCTGCTGGGCGCCAGATGCGGCAGCAGCGCGGTGATGTCGTCCGGGTGCAGGCGCACTTCGACCTCGCGGCCGGCGCCGCCAACCGCATCGACCGCCTCGCCGACCAGGTCGGCCAGCAGTTGCGGGTCGGCCTGGTAGGCACGGCCGACCAGCTGGCCGGCAATGCGCACGGCCAACTCGCCGAGCGCGCCGACCACTTCGTTTTCCAGCCGCGCCAGCGGGCGGGTGAAGTTGTCCAGGATGCCGTCGATCTGCGCGGTGAGGCGGCGCACTTCCGACTGGCCCTGGGCGAAGCCTTCGGCATGCCCACGCGCGAACCCTTCGTGCTGGGCGGCATCTTCGATGGCCTGGATCTCTTCCAGGGTCGGCGGGCGCAGCACCGGCTCGAGCATGGCCGGTTCTTCGTAGTCCGGTTCCGGCAGGGCCGGGACGAGCTGCAGGTCCGGGGCCAGCCAGCGGGTGACCACCTCGTTCATACCATGGCCTCCGCACCGGCGCCGCCCAGGCTGATGGCGCCTTCGTCAGCCAGGCGGCGGACGATGGTGAGGATTTCCTTCTGCGCCGCTTCCACGTCTGCAAGGCGCACCGGGCCGCGCGCTTCCATGTCCTCGAGCAGGATTTCGGCCGCGCGCTGGGACATGTTGCGGGTGATCTTTTCGCGCACCTTGACGTCGGCGCCGCGCAAGGCCAGCCCCAGGCGCTCGCCGGAGACTTCGCGCAGCAGCGTCTGCAGGCCGCGGTCGTCCAGATCCACCAGGTTGTCGAACACGAACATCAGGTCCTGGATCTTGCCGGCCAGGTCGGCGTCGATCTTGCCGATCTCGCCCAGCACGCCCTGGTCGGCGCCGGTGTCCAGGAAGTTGAGGATGTTGGCCGCCACCTTGATGCCGCCCACGTTGGACGACTTCAGGTTCTGGTTGCCGGCGAATTGACGCTCCATGATGTCGTTGAGCTCGCTCAGCGCATTCGGCGGAATGCCGTCCAGGGTGGCGATGCGCAGCAGCACGTCGGCGCGGGTGCGCTCGGGCAGCAGCTTCAGCGCCTCGGCGGCCTGGTCGCTGTCCAGGTGCGCCATGACGATGGCGATGATCTGCGGGTGCTCGTTGCGCACCAGGTCGGCGACCGCGCGCGGGTCCATCCACTTCAAGGTGTCCAGGCCGGTGGTGTTGCGGCCCAGCAGGATGCGGTCGATCAGCCCGCCGGCCTTGTCGGCGCCCAGCGCCTGGATCAGCACGTTGCGGATGTAGTCGTCGGCGCCCACGCCCAGCGAGGTCTTGCCGGCCAGTTCGCCGTTGAACTCGTCCATCACCTTCTCGACCTGGTCGCGCGAGATGCCGGTCATGGTGGCCATGGCGATGCCGATCTTCTGCACCTCCTTGGGGTCCATGTGCTTGAGCACTTCGGCCGCGTCGCTCTCACCCAGCGACAGCAACAGCACCGCGGCGCGCTGCACTCCAGTCATCGGTTGTGTATCAGGCTTCACTGGCGACCCATCCCTTCACGACTTGTGCGACACGTTTTGAATCGGCTTTGACGGCCTCGCGCGCCAGGCGCATGCGCTCTTCGTAGGCGTCTGGCAGAGCGATCGGGGTCTTCTTGTCCTGACCGATCTGCGCGGTGTCTTCTTCCAGGCGGGGCATCAGGTCGTCGTCTTCGTCGACCATCCGCACGTCGGCGCTCTGTGGAGTGCCATCCTTGCCAGCCTTGCCTTGCTTGTCCTTGACCGCGGTCACGCCGGTGAGCTGACGCAGGGTGGGGCGCACCACACCGAACAACAGCGCCAGCACCACCACCGCACCGACCAGCAGGCGCAGACCGTTCTGCACGCGCGGGTCTTCCCACCACTTCGGGCCTTCCTCGCCCGCCACCGCTTCGCGCACGAACGGGGCATTCATCACCGACACCGTGTCGCCGCGTGCCGCGTCGAACCCCACTGCCTGCTTGACCAGGCCTTCGATACGGGTGAGCTCGGCAGCGGTGAGCGGCTGTTCGACCATCTTGCCCTTGGCGCCTGGGCGCGGGACGTTGTCCAGCAGCACCGCCACCGAGACGCGCTTGATGCGACCGGCCGGCTGGCGGGTGTGTTGCAAGGTTCGGTCCAATTCGTAGTTACGCGTGGCGCTCTTGGAACTTTCGGTCGGCGTGGCCGGGGCCGCGGCCTGGCCATTGGCGGCCGCCGGGGTGCCCGGCGCGCCGGCCACGGCCGGTGCCGGCGGCTGGCCGGGGCTATTGCTGGTGGCGCCCGGAGGGCCCTGCGGGCCGGTGGCGCTGGTGCTGGTGTCGCTGACCTGCTCGCTGCGCAGCTTGGCCGGCTCGCCGTTGTAGAGCTCGCGGGCTTCTTCGACCACCGAAAAGTCCATATCCACGCTGGTTTCCGGATTGACCCGGCCCGGGCCGGTCATCGGCTCCAGCAGCTCGCGGATGCGCTGGTTGTAGGAGCTTTCCTGGCGGCGCACCTGTTCGAACTGGGCGGCGTGCTGGGCCGCGTCGCTGTTCGGGTCGGCAATGGAGAGCATGCGGCCGCTCTGGTCGACCACGGTCACGCGTTCGGGGGTCATGTCCGGGATGCTGGACGCCACCAGATTGACGATGGCATCGACCTGGTTGCGCTCCAGGCCCTGGCCGCCGCGCAATTCCAGCACCACCGAGGCGCTGGCTACATCGCGCTGGCGGGTGAAGGCGCTGGGCTTGGGAATGGCCAGGTGCACACGGGCCTCGCGGACCGGGCGCAGGGTGCCGATGGTGCGCGAGAGTTCGGTTTCCAGCGCGTGCTGGTAGCGGGCGTTTTCCACGAACTGGCTGACGCCGAAGCCCGGGTCCTTTTCCATCAGTTCGAAACCGCCGCCGGTTTCCTTGCCGGTCAGGCCGGAGCCGGCCAGTTTGAGGCGGGCGTCGTACAGACGGTCCTGCGGCACCGAAATGGCGCCGGTGGCCTGGTCGATCTTGTAGGGAATCTGCGCGGTGCGCAGCAGGTCGGCCGCTTCGGCATTGCCCTTCTCATCCAGGCCGGTGTACAGCGACTGATAGCCAGGCTTCTGCGACCAGAAGAACACCGCCAGACCGGCCGCGACCGCCAGGGCGATCATCGCCATCATGGTCAGCTTGCGGGTGATCTGCAGGCTGCGGACACGGTCGAACCATTGCCCCGCCTTTTCGGCGTTCTGGTTCATGTTTTCTTTGCTGATCGCGAGTGCCATGTGTCGTCAACCTTTACAGCGGCATGTTCATGACGTCCTGATAAGCCTGGACGAGACGGTTGCGGACTTCCACGGTGGCGCGGAAGGCCACCTGGGACTGCTGGGAGGCGACCATGACCCGTGCTAGATCGGCATTGGGGTCGCCCATTTCGAATGCTTTGGACAGCGCGCCGGCCTTCTGCTGGGCCTCGTTGACGCCGCCGATGGCGCCGCGCAAGGTCTCGCTGAAGCTCGGTGCCTGCGTCGCCGGTGTTCCCTGTGCGCCGGCCAGGCCCTGGATCTGGTTGCCACGCGCCGCATCGCCCACCGCGCCCATCGGGCCTTGGCCCATCTGCGTCTGGTAGCTGCGGATCTGCGAGAGGATGGAGGTGACGGAATCGCTCATGGGTGCGGTCAGCCAGGGAGGCATCCACACCAATGCAAGCGGCGTGCCGAAATGGCGCCGGGATTCCGGCGCGGGGGCGTTCCGGTCGCGGCCGCGTCGCAGCGATTGGCTTGTTTTCTCCCGCAGCCAGGTGTTCCTTCTCCCGCCTGCGGGAGAAGGTGGCGCGCAGCGCCGGATGAGGGCACTACCCTCGGTGCCACGCGCTGCAGGCATGGCAACCGCGGGCGCCGGAGTGTCGCGCGCCCCCCCATCCGCCCTTCGGGCACCTTGCCCCGCAAGCGGGAGAAGGGAACAGAAGGCCGCCAGTTGCAGTGCGACCGCCAGATCAAAGTACCCAGGCTGTCCTTCTCCCGCCTGCGGGAGAAGGTGGCGCGCAGCGCCGGATGAGGGCAACCCGGTGGGTGGTCAGCTGAAGCAGCGCATCCGCGTTAGTCCGGCAACCAGGCGGCCCGCCAGGTGTCCAGATTGCTGCCGCTGAGCATCCAGTCGCGCCGCACCACCTCGCGCAAGGCCGCACCCTTGGCGCGCGTTGCGTCCAGGTCGGCCAAGTGCTCGCGGATGGCGCCGATCCAGTCGCGGTAGCGGTTCTTCACCAGCGTCACCGGCAGGCTGCCCTGGTAGCAGCGCACGTCGCTGGCGATCACCGGGTAACCGCAGGCGCCGTACTCCAGGAGCCGCAGATTGCTCTTGCATTCGTTGAACAGGTTCTGCTCCACCGGCGCCAGCGCCAGATCCAGGTCCAGCGCCGCCAGCGCGGCGGGGTACTCATCGATCGGCACACCCGGCTGGAACTGGTGAATATGCTGGCGCAGCGCAAACGGGTACATCCCCATGAACACCCATTCCACTTCGCCGGCCAGCTCCTTCACCACGTCGGCAATCAGCTCCAGGTCGCCGGTATGGCTGGCGCCCCCAGCCCAGCCGATCCGCGGCTTGCCACCCTGGCGTTCGGCCCGCGCAGGCAGATGTTCCCACCAATGCGGCGGCAGGCGGTTTTCGGCCACGCGGATATCGCTGTGCAGCCCAGCAAACGCCTCGGCCAGGGCAGGGGTGGAGACCACGAAGCGGTCCACCATGCCGAGCCCGCGCCGCACCGTCTTCAGAATGTCCTTGGGCATGTGCTCGCGGTGCGCATTCTTCAGCGGCAAATTGGGCAGGTAATCGTCCAGCTCGTACACCTTGAATGCGCGCGACAACGCCTTCATCCGCCGCATCGCCTCCAGCCGCGGCTCGCCGACCTGGCGTTGCAGGATCACCACGTCGGGATCCTGGCGCGCCAGCTCGCTGATCTCCAGATAGCCGTTGAACAACACCCCTTCGGCCATCCCGGCCTCGCGCAAGGCGCGCAGTGGCTGGATCACCCGGTAATGCCCGCAGCCTTCGATATCGGCCGGCAGCGCCATCACGCTCGGCAGCGGACGCCACGACTGCAGCGGCCGCCAGCTGGCGCGCGGGTCGGCCAGCTGGAAGCCGGCGCCCGGGTCCAGCGAAAATCCCGGGTTGTAGGCCGGGTCGTTGGCCATCAGCGGCAGCCAACGCGCATACATCGCTTCTTCGTCGAGTGCAGTGGCGGGCGTCGCGTCGGGCGGGTCGATCAACAGCTGCGCGCGCGCGGCGTAGACATTGAGATAGCCGGCCTGCTGCAGGCGCAGACACAGGTCGACGTCGCTCCATTGCGCCAATGCCGGTTCCTGCGCAAAGCCGCCGGCGTCCAGGAACAGCTGGCGCGGCAGCATCAGGCATTCGCCACTGAGCGCGCTGTAGTTCTGATCCAGTTGCAGGCGCTGCAGATAGCCCGATTCGTCGAACGCCGCACCTGCGAAGGCGCGTGCTGCCGGTGCGCCCAGGCCCAGCAGCAGGCCGGCGTGATGCACAGTGCCGTCGCCGCGCAGCAGCTTGCCGGCCACCGCGCCGACCTCCGGGCGCAGCGCGTGGTTGAGCAATTGCTCCAGCCAATCGGCTTTCATCACCGCCGCGCCCGCTGCCAGCCACAACAACACCTCTCCATGCGCGTGCTCGACCGCGGCATTGCACACCGCCTCACGCGGCGGTTCGGCGGCAAAGCGCAGCACGCGGATTTGCTGCATGCCCAGATTCTCGATGCCGCTCAGCCAGCCATGCAGATCCGGCTCGGTGGTGCCGCGATCCAGCAGCAACACCTCGTAATGCGGGTAGCTGGTATTGGCAAGAATGCTTTCCAGGCAGCGCTGCACCTGCGGCAGACGGCCATCGACCGGTACCAGAATGCTCACCAGCGGTTGTTGCGCATGGCGGTAGTCCAGCGCGTGCCGGCCGGGACCGGCACTGTGCACTACGGCGTCCACGTAACCGCGTGCGGCAAGATGGCGCGCAATCGCCTGGCGTTCGTCTTCGTCGTCGTGCTGCGGCGTGGCCGATGCGATCAGGATGGGTTCTGCAATATGACGGATGCAGGCCAACCCGTAACGCTCGATCAGGCCGAGTTGGTAATCCAGCTCGAATGCCGCGCTGGGCCCGGTGGGGAAGCCGCCATCGGCCAACAGCGTGCGGTGCCGGAACGCCCAGTGCCGCGAAAGCGTCGCCGGTGCGCTCAACAGCATGTCCAGATACAGCGCCGGCCGCAGCGCCAGCCCCAACTGGCCATTGTCCAGCGCCATCACTTCATCTGCGTAGACGGCCTGGCAGTCGTCGGGTAACGCGAGCATTTCCAGCGCCAGCATCATCAAGCCGCTGGCAGTGAACAGGCTGCCGGCATCGACCAGCAACACCCAATCGGTCGCATCCTGTGCGGCGATCACCCGGTTGAGCGTCCCTGCCAGGCCGTGCGCCTCGATCAGCACCCCACGCTCGCCGTGCGCGGCAACCTGCTGCGGCGAGCTGCTGATGACCCAGGTTCGATGCTGTTGATAGCAAGCGACCGCGTCCAGGCTGTCGCGCGTTGCAGCGACCGCTGCGGCATCGCCGTGACGGTCGATCAGCAGCACCGCGATGCGCGGCCCGCCGGCATGCGCATGCAGGCGCGCCTGGATCAATGCACGTTGCACCATGCTCGGATGGCGCACGCCCAACCAAGTCGTCGGCGACACGCGCTCGGCCATGCCGGCGCTTTGCATCAACGCATTGACCAGATCCACCGGCTTGAACACGCGCGCCTTGTGCGGGCTGAGCGGGGCCACGCGCACCTGTCGATTGTCGCCAGTCTCGCGTCGCCAGCCGAGCTGGCGGATGCCCTGGCGCAGGTCGTCGTGTCCCTGGTCGCCGACCCCGACCTGATCGCGGCCGCCCTGGCTGAACTGCGCGCTGGAAACGCGGAACTGCGTCAGCGGGCTGGCCAGGAACGCCAGGTTGCCGTGGCGCAGCAGCTTGACGTAGATCGCCAGATCGCCCACCCAATCGATGGCCTTGCCGTTCAACGCCATCAACCCGTTGCCCAACGCCAACAGATCGGCGCGCCGCGCAAGTACGCAACTCGGCTCACCGATGAAATTGATGGTGTGGTCGGCCAGGAACGACACCAGTTCCGGCCCGTCGATCAGCACGTCTTCGTCGAACGGAAAGCTGGTGGCCAGGATGTCCGGCAACGCCGCGCCATCATCGTCGATGCGTTGCCGGCGTGAGGATGCCATCGCCGTGCCCGGATTACGCTCGATCGCTTCCACCAGCTGCGCAATGCAATCGGGCGCCAGCACATCGTCGTCGTGCAGGAACTTGACGTACTCGCCCTGTGCCAGGCCAATCCCCTTGATCGTGCTGACCAGCTCGCCAAGCCGTGGCGTGTTGCGGTGGTAGCGAATGGGGAAGGGCGCATCCGCCAACCTCGGCGCCAGCAGCGCTTCGATGGCGCCATCGGCATTGTCGTCGCAAATCACCAGCTCCAACGCCGGATAGGTCTGCGCCAGCGCGCTCTCCAGCGCCTGCGCAAAGTAGCGCGACTTGTAGGTCGGCATGACGATGCTGACAAGATTCGGTGTCACTTTGCTTCACCCGAAAACCTGCTGAGATAATCCAAATACTCCTTGCGCGTCAGCCCTGGATAGCGCCGTCTAAGGAGTTGGAATTTATCTACCAAGCGCCGAGACATCTCTCCGCCATGCTCTCTCCGAACAACGACTTCGCGGTCCAGATTCTCTACGAGTTCGGTGTAGGCTTCATGTAGCTCAGCTGCAACCGAGGGGCTAGTGCTTTTCTTTAGATCCGGAAATTCAAAACAGGGTTTTTCATGAGGCACAGTGCAAGGAACAAGGCCGACTGCGTCGAGAAAATCAAGAAATTCCTTGTACAAAACCGGGTAAGCGTTGTTCATTTCAGAGAGGTCGAGGTTCTCGAAAACTTCACGGATGTTGCTTCGGCTGTGAATGGTAGGGTCATAAGGGATGCGGAGGTATTCGCAAGTTTCCCTGGCCCTGGAATCCGGGTTGGTCACAATGGCGGGGACGCCGCTATTAATCGAGAGAATTCCGGAGTGAAGTCGGGTTCCAATCGTGAGGCAATGGTCGTTGCTTTTGAAGAACGTGGCCCATCGGCTGTAATCAGAGAAAAATTCCAGCCGTCCAGCCATGGCCTTGGCCAATAGTTGGAAGGACGTGGGTATTTCGTCGAGATTGAAAGGTTGCGCTGTGATGTTGCGGGTCGATGGCAGCGCTTTTTCAAGATAGAGCAAGTTGATGAAATACAATTCATCCTGCAGCAGATGGGATGTCCTCGGCAGCCCGGAATTGAAGAATGTGGCCGTAGTGATGACCTTGTCCGCATCCCACGGCTTTTTTTGCAGAGCCCGGGTGGGTCCGTTCTCGAAATAGCTCGGGCAGCCAATCACTCTGACGTTCTTTATGCCAAGGCTATTCAGGATCTCGGCGGAATAATTTCCGCGAACACCAATTAGCTTGGACTTTTCAGAGAGAAGGGAGAAATTTCGCTTTTGATTGGGGCTGAGGCGCTCGGCCAGGTTCGGGTCGTAGCCGTTGAATGAGTTCGCGCAAAGGCTCACCGGCACGATTGGGATCGTGATTTTTTCAAGAAAGTGCGTGATTCTCTCAATAGGGAGGCCCGAGAAGTCCTCCCGGATGTCGTCCTTCATCGTCCAGACAAGATGCGAATATTTTTGGTTGATCTCTTCTGCAAGTTGATCGGAGAGCTTTGCCTCAAGCGCGTTAGAGATGTGGTCAACTTTCACCGGGCGCCCGAACAGCGCTTTCAAAAAACCGTAGGCGATATAGCCGTTTCCTATATTCTGGCCTCTGACATTGTCTTGGGACGGCCCCATGCCTTTCAGGAAATCCGAAATTTCCAGGGATTCAGGAAGAGCTGAGTTGAAAAGGAAAATCTTGCTTGGGTCAGTCATCGATCCGCTCATTTTTAAGGCAGAGCGTTAATAAAAATAAAGGCAGGTATCCCAGCGATCCGGCGTGTGATGGCGCAGGCCGATCCTGTAATCCGGGTTCAGAGATAGGGCAAAATCGCTTAGATCTAGCAGGTCGGTAGCTCTGTGATAGGCGGAGATCGCCATCTTGGGCTTGCACTGAACAATCGCATTCTGCGCACCTTTCAGTGCCGAAAGCTCCGACCCCTCGATGTCCATTTTGATGAAGGTGGGTGCATCGTCGATGACATCGTCGATGCAACATACGTCGATCATGTCTGCCGGTTCGCAATCCTCACTCGAAGGCTTGACGAAGCCGCCGTGGCCACCCTCATGATTGAATGGGACCCTGCCTGTTGTCTCGCCTACGCCGCAGTCATGCAGACTGATTCTGGACGCCAGAGCTGTGCCTTCGTAGCGGCGCAGTACGTTCTTGAGTGTGCCGACGTTGATCCGATCGGGTTCAATCATCCAAGAACGCGAGAATTGGCCTTTGGTGGCGCCAATCAGGCCTGCGAGCGACTCGCCAATCGAGGCGCCGCAATCAACCATCTTTTCTCCGCTACCGAATTGCAGCAGGCCGGAGCGGAAGTACAACGTGGTGTAGGGGCGTTCGATTTCGTGGTAGTACTCGGGGTCACACGTCAGGTGGAAGTTGAGGACAGAGAACAGGGTTTGTGCCGAATAGGCATCGGAAAAGCGTTCTGCCAGGCGCTGAAACCTGGGAATGTTGCGCACGATCTCCCGTCCCCAATCGTCCACCCGGAAATCTACACGCCCCTGTAGACCGAAAGCGCGAACGGCCTGTTCAAAGTTGATATGAGCAATCCCGTGCTGCCTGCAGACCTGGTCAAAAAATCGCTTGGGCCCGTCATATCGGCAGGTGTTGAGGGCGATGATGTCGCCAGACTTGGTCAGTTCGATGAACCTGTCCGTCGAGATGATCGGAGTGCCGTAATACAGCGCACCGGAGTGATAGCGGAAGTCGTCCACCGAGGCGATCACATTGCAGTGCCGGTCCTGCTTCAGGTTCAGCAAGTGCGCGCCGAACCCCCCGGTTCCTAAAACGATCACCTTGACTTCGTCGCCAAATTTGGCAATGAGGTGGCGAACGTCCTCGGGAATACCGAACATCGGATCACCAGTCAGGCCTTCGGCGGCGACCTGAAACGTCTCTTCCGATGCCTGCGGGTCGATATTTAGTTTGAATTGGATAGCGGTTTGCATGATTGGTCCCCGGCTTAGGCTTCATAAACATGGATTGGAGTGTCGTAGCGGGCGTGGAAATAGGTCTTGGCCGGCACGTCCTCGCAGTAGACACGTGACCAGCCAAGTTCGCAGCTTCGCCCCACCTTGACGCCCCCACTCACGATGGCGCCGGTTCGCAGGATGCTATTGCTGCCGATCTCGACGCCCGCGCCGATTTGCACACCATGCTCTATCCAGCATGACGATTTAACGCGGCATGCGGGTCCCAGGTGCGTGCCGGCGTGGATGACGGTGTTGTAGTCGATCCTGCACCCGTGCCCAACGACAGCATTGGCACCCACGAATGCATTGAGACCAATGGCCGTGTCAGAGCCGATGGCTGCGCTCGGGTGGATGAAGGGTTCGAGCTTGAAGCCACGCTCCATCGCTGCCTGCATCAGTTCCATGCGCTTGAAGTTGCCGAAGCGGTCGTCGAAAGCCACGAACATGGCCCCGTCGGTCGGATTCAGTCCATCCAGCACTTCCAGATCGAATTCGTGTTCCGAGTCTTGTGGTACATCGATCCTGATGACCGTCTCGTCCTGACGCGCGTGCTTCCAGGCATGAAAGGCCAGATCGAGGTATTCGCTGCCGCCGATGATCCACCTAGATCTCATGTTCGGTCTCCATCAGCGCCGTGTACCAGCGCTCAACCAGGCGATTCATGGATTCATAGGCTCCCTGGGTGGGTAGCGGGGCGTCTGTATGCAGTGCCGCCTGCACCCGCTCCATGATGTCCACGTCTTCTCCCACTACCACCTTGCTGCCGTGCATCTGCGCAAGCAGCACTTGGCTGGAAGAACGGTAAGGCTGTTTCTTGCGTGCGCTAAACCAATAGATTTCCAGGTCGGTCCGGTCCGGTGCGACGGGGATGTGGTGTTCCAGAGTGAAGGAATAGCCCCCGTTGGCGCTGGCGATATGCAAATTCGGGAAGGCAAGCCAGTTAAAGTAGGCGTCCTGCTTGCCCCAGCGTTCCACTTTAGCGTGCCAGCCGAAATGCTTAAGGTTGGGGATGGTGGCTTCCGGGCCGCCGAAACTGAAGCGGCGCATCTCGCGCCTCAGCGCTACGGGCGACGTGTCCTGCAAGGCCTCCATGGACTCCTTGGCTTGTTCCTCGTTTACCTGGGGAGTGAAGTTGACGCTTTTGGCCAGGGTCTTGGGGTGGACAAAGCGCGGGTGGTTGGCGTCCCGCAGATTCTCGTAGGCCAGCTTCCAGTTGTACCGGCCATGCCATGTGGTCACCATGACCTCAGTGTCATAGGCGTTGGAACTACTTTCCAGCAAGGCGATGAAGTCTGCCGAAAACTGCTCCTCGATTGGCATGGGGTCTGGATCGAGGTTGACGAACAACAGGTTGCCGATGGCGCGCAGCGAGAATTCGCGCAGCTTCAAGTTGGCCTTTTCACTATTGTCCAGGTGGTAGATCGCATCGCAGTCCGGGATGTTCTTTACCCGGCCTTGTTCGTCGTAACTCCAGGCGTGGTAGGGGCACACCAAAGGCCGGCAACCGAGAGCAGCGGTTTGAATCAGTGCACTACGGTGGAGGCAGACGTTCTCGAACGCACGGATTTGCCCGCGGAAGTTCTGGATCACCAGAGGAACACCCGCGATCTTGCGTGTGATAAAGCAATTGTGATCCTTCAGCAGCGTTTTGAGTCCTGCGAACAACCAGACCCTGCGGAAGATCTTGCGCTGTTCGCAGTCAAAGATTTCCTGCGACAAGTAATACTTGGGGTGCATCCTGGAGCGCATGGATCAGTCCATCTTGATGTTCTTGTGGAATACGATCTTGGCCGGATTGCCAAACACCGTGGCGCCTGCCGGCACATCCTTCAGCACGACCGCACCGGTGCCGACGACAGCGTGCTCACCTACCTTGACGCCAGGTACTAGGGTGGCACGTGGGTGCACGACTGCGAAGTCGCCTATCTGCACACCGCCTCCCATGAAAACCTGTGCGCCCACATGAGCATAATTGCCAATGCGGACATCGTGTCCAATCACCGACCAAGTGAGCAGATTGGCAAAATCCCCGATCCACACATCGGGGCCAACGTGTACCTGGTTGCCGAGAAAGCAACCTGTGCCCAGACGCACGCGACGACTGAGGTGCGCCTCGGTGCAGATTGGGATGAACGCGGCCCCCTTTGCAAGCAGCGGTTGAATGTATTTATGCCGTTCCAATGGGTCGCCTTGCGCGCAGACAAAAGCCTCGTTGCCACGCGGCACGTATGTCAAAGGGTCACCGACGATGGGTACCCCGGTATCGAAGCCATCGAGAATATGCTCGCGGCTGTCCAGGAATCCGGTGACTTCCCATTCCTTGCGATGTGCAATATCACCTTGCATCTGCTCAAGAACCTCCCGGCCCCAGCCGCCCGCCCCGACGATGAGCACGGAATAGGTCATAGGACAGACCCACCGTCCATTACCAAACTGGTCCCGGTTACCCAGCGGCTGGCATCGGACAAGAGATAGATCGCAGCGTTCGCTACGTCCTCTGAGGTGCCCAAACCGAGCGGGTGGCGTTTTCGCTGTGCTTCCAGATGGGTTGCGTCCCAAATGGGCGTTATGACTGCAGAGGGAGACATGCCATTGACCCGGATCTTGCGTTTGGCCTGCTCCATGGACAGGCAGCGAATGATGCCGAGCAGGGCTGACTTCATGGCCGAATACGGTCCTACCCCGGGTGTGCCGATATGGGCCGCAGTGGAAAGCATGAAGACGATGGAACTTTGAGGCGCAAGAGCGTTGGCCTGCAACAGCCGCTGGGTGAGCATGACAGGGGCCAGGAAATTGACCGCATAGACATCGGTCATGAGCTTCTCGGTCAACTGCCTGATAGGGCTCAAGCGCTGCCTGCCAGCGCAGTGGACCAAGCCATCTAGGCTGGAAATGCCCTGTACTAGTCGTTCACGGCCTTCGGCTTCGGTCAGGTCGGCCAGCACTTGAAGGTGGCCTTGGCCATTCAACAAGTTGTAGGTTTCCTGCAGGCGTTCTGCATCCCGCCCGGTGATGACCAGGCGCGCCCCACGCCGCGCGCAGGAAACAGCGATTTGCCTGCCGATGCCTGATGAAGCGCCTGTGACCAAAATGGTCTTGCCATCCAGTGAAAAAGCGCGTTGCGCCGCGTTGGTCATGCGTAGATGTCCATCGGTACAGAAAAACCGCCATCAAGAATGAAGTGGTTGCGCGTGATCCAGCGGCTGGCATCGGAAAGATAGAACACTGCTGCATAAGCCACGTCTTCCGGCTCGCCCATGCCAAGTGGCGTCAATTCAAACAGGCTGTCCATATTGCCGCCGCTTCCCTGCAACCCATCCAACAAGGGAGTGCGTACATAACCCGGTGCAATGCAGTTGGCGCGCATACCTTGCTTTGCTACTTCCATGCCAAGCGAGCGCATCATGCCCAGCAGGGCGCTTTTGCTGGCAGCGTATGCGCTGCTTGCCAGTGGGCCGATATGCGAGGCAATTGAGGCAATGAATAGCAGGGATCCGCCCGGCGCGATCTGCTTCTTCGCCAATAGGCCTCGCGTCAGTAGCATGGGTGCGTAGGTGTTGCTTGCAAATGTCTCGTCAAGGTGCGCTTGACCGATCATTCGAAAGGGGGTCAGCTTGGACATGCCAGCTGCGTGCGCCAGGCCGTTGATGACACCGCTCGCAGCCACCACGTGGTCAATACCCTCCTGTACCGCCAAGTCCGCCACCACTTGCGTGTGGCCTTGGCCGTCCAGTTGGTCGAATGTGGCTTGCAAGCGCTCGGTGTTGCGTCCGGTGATGACAACGCTCGCTCCCATCTGGGAGCAAGTGATTGCAATTTGACGACCAATACCCGATGAAGCACCAGTCACCAGGACGCGCTTGCCTTCTAGGGAAAACGGATCACGCTCGGCGTTCATGCTTCGATCAGTGCCGGAAAAGCCGCGTTTTCGACGTCCACGATCGCCGTGCCCCACGACAAGCCGATACCGAAGCCGGCAAGCAACAGTCGGTGCCTGGCATTGATCAGCGTATCGTTCAGGCGGACGGTCATGGTGACGGGCAGGGAGGCGCCACTGGTATTGCCGAAGTCTCGCAAGGTTGACGGAACTTTCTCCGTCGGCAGCGCCAACTTCTTGCGGATGGTTTCGTTGATCATCTTGTTGGCCTGATGGAAAACGAAAAAATCAACGCTGTCCTTATCAACACCAGAATACTCAAGCAATCTTTCCACCGCTGGAGGTACTCGCTGGGTCGAGAAACTCAATACGGCAGGGCCATCCAGAATGAGTTCACCCGGCCAATGCAGCACACCGTTCTCGTCACGTGTAGGAGAGATATGTTGGGGGCCGTAAGGCTCACGATGTCCGCCTATGGGCAACATGATGGCTCGGTAGCCGCTACCGTCGCTGTTCAAATCGAAATGCATGGGTGGTGCATTCTTGTCGAACTCCAGCGCCGTGGCGGTGCCCGCGTCGGAGAACAATGGGTCCAGAAGCGTGGCCGAGCGGTCGCCGACCAGCAGAAGCGCCTTTTTGATGGTGCCCGCTGCAATCATGCTTCCCACCAGGTGTAGGCCAAAAGGATAGCCGGAACAGCCGAGATTGACATCAAAGGCGATAGCGGTCTGTGGCAATTGCAGCCGGTGCTGCATGATGATGGCCGTGGCCGGGATGGGGTAGTCGGGTGATTGCGTCACGACAATCAGTGCATCGATTTCTTCCTTATCCCATTGCAGCTCTGCAAGCAGCTTTTCCGCAGAGATGAGCGCCAAATCGGAAAATGTCTGCCAGCTTGGGCAAATGCGACGAAACTCGATGCCGATGTTACGCACCAGACGCTCGCGTTCTGAGCGCATCTTCGGCGGGCAATCGGTCAGGTTGGAAATGATCCGCTTGGGCACGCAACTCGCCATGCCCGCAAAACGGACATTGCTAAGAGTGGACAGTCCCATGGCTTTACCCCAGCAGTTTGTGAAGATCGTTCAAGGTGGCGCAGTTCTTGAGATCTTCGCCGGTAATGACCTTTCCGTAATCCACGTCGAACATGACGATTACCCCCAACGCGGAGAGCGAATCCCACTCAGGCAAGTCGGCCAGTGCGGTGTCCATGGTGACCTCCACCGGTTCCTGGAAGTCGGTGGCGGAGAGGAAGTTCTCGATAAATGTTGCCTGGGTCATGCGAGCTCGCCTGGTTGCCTGTTGAAGAGATGGGAGTCTGGAATGCAGCTGCAGCGTGTTGCGATCATGTTGCCTGTGCGCCGGCGATCAGATCGGCAATGGTATCGACCTGGTCGCGGGTCAGGCCAGGAAAGATTGGCAGGCACAATACCTGTGCGGCCACCGAGCGCGCGACCGGCAGCCATGCCGGCGCCGAGGAGGGCAGGGCGCGATACATCGGGAAATCGCTGATCAACGGATAGAAGTACCGCCGCACCAGGATGCCGTGCTCGCGCATCACTTGGTACAGCGCATCGCGCGACAGCGGGTAGTCGTCCTGCACCAGGATCGGAAAGTACGCGTAGTTGGCGCTGGCGTGATCGGGCCGTGCCACGCAGCGCACGCCGCGAACATCGCTCAGGCGCTGCCGATACTGCGCATCGATGGCGCTGCGCTGGGCGATGGCGTGATCGATGTGCTTGAGCTGCAGCAGTCCGAAGGCTGCGCTGATCTCATTCATCTTGCCGTTGATGCCCGGTGCCACCACCGTGGTCTCATCGACAAAGCCGAAATTCTTCAGATGCCCGATGCGCTGATAGGTCCTTTCGTCGGGACAGACAATCGCGCCGCCCTCGAAGGTATTGAAGACCTTGGTTGCATGGAAGCTCAATACGCTCAGGTCGCCGTGGCGCAGGATCGAGCCGCCGTCATCGCGCACCCCAAAAGCATGCGCCGCGTCGTAGATCACCTTGAGGTTATAGATATCGGCGATGCGGGTGATTGCGCTGGTGTCGCAGGCGGTGCCATAGCAGTGCACCGGCATGATCGCGGTGGTCTGCGGGGTGATGGCCGCTTCGATCTTCGAAGGGTCCATGTTGAGCGTCACCGGGTCGATGTCCACGAACACCGGGGTGATGCTTTTCCACAGCAGCGAATGCGCGGTAGCCACGAACGAGTAGGGCGTGGTGATCACTTCGCCGGTGATGCGCAGCGCCTGCAGGGCGGTGATCAACGCGGTGGTGCCATTGGTCAGCAGTGCAAGGTGCGGAACGCCCAGGTAATCGCACAACGCCTGCTCCAACGCCCGGTGCATCTCGCCACCGTTGCTGACGATGCGGCTGGTCCAGATCCGTTCCAGATAGGGCAGGAACTCTTCCAGCGGCGGCAGCAGCGGACTGGTGACGGGAATGGGCATCAATGCCTCGCTGGTGCGGGTGGATGTCGGGATTCCGCCGCAGCCGGCAGCTGCGAGCGGAGTGATCCTGCTGAAGCAAGCGCTATGCCAGCGAGCGGGACCCGAGCGTATGCTGGCTCAGTTGGCCAGCTCGGTCTGCTCGCGATCGATGCCGTACTTGCGCAGCTTCTCCACCAACGTGGTGCGGCGCAGGCCCAGCAGCTGAGCGGCATGCGCCACCACGCCCTGCGTGCGTTCCAATGCTTCGTTGATCAACGCCAACTCGATATTGGCCATATGCCCGCGCAAATCGATGCCATCGTCCGGCAGGCTGGACGTGGCGGCCGGTTCGGCATCGGCGGTCTTCGGTTGCAGCGTCACCACATTGCTCGGCAGGGCGCTGACTTCGACCGGTGCGGCCACCAACGCTGGCTCCGGCGGCAACTCGACCGGAATGGACGAGGCGAAATCGCCGCGATAACGCGCCGGCAGATCCTGCACCCGCACCAGCCCGCCGGGATGCAGCACCGCCAGGCGCTCGACCAGATTGGTCAGTTCGCGCACATTGCCCGGCCAATCGTAACTGCGCAGCGCCTGCAGGGCCTCGTCGGCAAAGCGCACTTCGCCGCGACCGGTGCGTGCCAGCTGGCCCGCAATGGTCTGTACCAGCATGGCCAGATCGTCCACGCGCTCGCGCAGTGCCGGCATTTCGATCGGAAACACATTCAGGCGATAGAACAGGTCCTCGCGGAACTGGCCATCGCTGATGCGCGATTCCAGATTGCGGTGGGTCGCGGCGATCACGCGCACGTTGCAGCGGATGGTCTGCCCGCCGCCAACGCGCTCGAAGCTGCGCTCCTGCAGCACGCGCAGCAGCTTGACCTGCATCGGCAGGCTCATGTCGCCAATCTCGTCCAGCAGCAGCGTGCCGCCCTCGGCCATCTCGAAACGGCCCTTGCGTGCACTCAGGGCGCCGGTGAAGGCGCCTTTCTCGTGGCCGAAGAGTTCGCTTTCCAGCAGATCCGGCGGGATCGCGCCGCAGTTGATCGCCACGAACGGCCCGTCGCGCCGCGGCGAATGCTGGTGGATGGCGCGCGCCACGACTTCCTTGCCGGTGCCGGATTCGCCCAGCACCAGCACGGTGGTGTCGAACGCGGCCACCTGGTCGATCAGCCGGCGCAGGCGGGTCACTGCCTCGCTGTTGCCGGTCGGGCCGGAGTCCTGCTGCACACCGGCCTGGTGCTCGGCGTCCAGCCGCTTGAGGCTGGCACGGCGCAGCAACGCTTCCAGCTGCGCATGCCGCAGGGGAGTGTCCAACGCCCACACATTGGCTTCGTGCAGGCCGTGGGATTGCGCAAACGCGCTCGGGCTGCCCTCCATCAGCAGTACCGGTGGCGGCAGCTTGGCATCGGCCAGCCAGTCGAAGAATTTGTCGGCCTGTGCGGCGTCCTGCGCCGAGCCCACCATCACCGCCATCCACTCATCGTGGCGGTGACGGCCAGGATTGATGTCGGCGCCGTCGGTGACCCAGCGGGGATTGAAGTCCATGAACTCGAGCAGCGACACGGTGCGCTCGGCGCGCACGGCGTCACTGTCGATCAACAGAATGCGGGACTCACTCATTCCTGGCTCCTTCCGTCAGGCCCTCCAGGATTGGCATGACTTCCTGGATATAGGACAGCTTGCTGACAAAATTGTCAGCACCCGCGCGAAGAGCGTGTTCACGATGCTCGGCATCATCGAAGTGGCTCGCAATGACAATATACGGCGGATCGTCCTGCGTCTTGATCAGACGCGTGGCCTGCAGCCCGCCCATCTCCGGCATGGCCAGGTCCATCAGCACGACATTGGGGCGCAGCGACTCAGAGCGCTCGATCGCTTCCAGCCCATTGGCGGCACTGCCCACGATATTGAGCCAATCGACCTTGCGAAAATGACGCATCGCAGCGTTGATGAAGCCCTCGTGGTCGTCGACCAGCAGCACGGTGAGTTTGCTCATAGTAGTCCTTATCCTGCCCGGGCAAGCAGCGGTTTAGTGGTGCGGCGGCGCTCGCGTGCCGGTGCGATATCAAGTTGTTCGCGGTACTTGGCCACGGTGCGGCGCGCAATGTTAACGCCTTGCCGCGACAGCAATCCGGCAATCGCCTCGTCGGCCAGCGGGCGGCCGGCCGGCTCGCTTTCGATCAAGCGGCGCACCATCGCCTTGACGGCCTGGCCGGAGACGCTGGCGCCTTCCAGCCGCACAGCGAAGAAGTGCTTGAGCTCGAAGGTGCCGCGTGGAGTCTGGATGTATTTGCCGGTGGTGATGCGCGAAATGGTCGATTCGTGCATGCCGATCTCGTCGGCGATTTCCTTCAGCGTCAGCGGTGCCATCGCTTCTTCGCCACGCGCCAGGAAGGCGGCCTGGCGTTCGACGATGGCACGCGTGGCGCGCAGCAGGGTCTCATAGCGCATCGACAGCCCGCGGGTCAGCCAGCGCGCTTCCTGCAGCATGTCGCGCAACGGCTGCGCGGTCTCGCCGGCGTCGGCCAGCGCGCGTTCGTGCACCGGATTGATGCTGACGCGATGAGTGGTGGCCGGGTTGAGTGCGACGCGCCAGCTGTCGTCGGCGTGCCAGGCGAGCACATCCGGAATCACGCTGGCATTGCTTTCCTGCAGCAGGTCGTCGCCGGGGCGAGGTTGCAGCGACAGGATCAGCCGCACCGCTTCGCGGGCATCGTCCACTTCGGCATCGTGTGCGCGTGCCAGCACCGTGTAGTCGTGCGCGGCCAGCAGCTCCAGATCGCCGTCGAGGATGCGCGCAGCCAGGTGGCGTGCCGGCACGCGGCCGGGCAGGGCGCTCAACTGGGCCTGCAGACACTCGCGCAGGTCGCAGGCGGCCAGACCGGCCGGGTCGCCGTGCAGCAACCGCTGCCGGATCGCTTCCACCGCCTGCACGGTCATGCCCAGACGGGTGGCGCCCAGCTTTTGCAGCGTCGACAGCGCTTCGGTCAGATAACCGGCGTCGTCGGTCTGCTCCAGCCAGAACGCAGCGGCCCCCAATGCCGCCTCGTCCAGGTCCAGCGCCAGCTCGCGCAGGATGCGCACATGCGGGTCGGTCGACTCGCCGGCGGCCACGCGCTGCATGCGATCGTCGTCCCCATCGTTCCAACTGCCGCCCTGCACGTCCCACATCGTGCTTTCCGGCAGTTCGTCGAACGCGGCGATATCGCTGGCGCCATCGTTGTCGGTGGCGGCCTGATCCCCGTTATCGGCCAGCTCTTCCAACTCCAGCAACGGATTGGTTTCCAGGGCACGACGGATTTCCAGTTCTAATTGCATGCCGTCCAATTGCAACAGACGGATCGACTGCAGCAACTGCGGGGTGAGGTGCAGTTGCTGGCCAAGCTGGGCGGAAATAGTCGTCTTCATGGAAGCGCTTCCGATGGGCGCTGCACGCAGCAGCGATGGAATGCATCTTGCAGGACAACGCGACGGGTTTCTAATCAGGGAGTCAGGTGAGGTGACTCATGATTTTCCCGACAGTTTGTCAGGAACTTCCTGACGTTGCAGGCGGGCTCAAGCGTGCCCGCCGGAATCCCGTCACTGTTTTCAGCGTCGCTGGCCCACGCTTGCCCGGATGGCGCGTCAGACCAACTCGTTGTGATGTTTGGCGGCCAGCAGCACCAGATCGTTGGCGCGACGGCATCCGAGCGATTCCATCATGCGGGCGCGGTGGGTTTCCACGGTCTTGACGCTGATGCCCAAATCGGCGGCGATTTCCTTGTTGCTCTGGCCGCGGCCGATTTCGCGCAGGATCTCGCGCTGACGCGGCGACAGCGCGGCAATGCCGACCGGCTTTTCGCGGCCCAGCATCGGCGCAATCATCTTGGACGAGATCTGCGGGCTCAGGAACACCTGGCCGGCGGCGGCAGCGCGCAACGCCAATTCCAGCTCCAGCGGCGCGGCGTCCTTGACCACGAAGCCGACCGCGCCGCGATCGAGCGCATCGCGCACATGCACCGGGTCGTCGTGCATCGACATCATCACCACGTGCGTGCGCGGCGCGGCGCGCAGCACGTCGGTCATGGCATCCAGGCCGCTGCGGCCGGGCAAAGACAGGTCCATCAGCACCAGGTCGGGCCGGTGCAGGGACGTCATGTCCAGGGCTTGTTGCGCATTGCTGGCTTCGCCCACGACATCGATGCCGGCGAAGGTTTGCAGCAGCCTGGACAGGCCGGCACGGACAAGGGTGTGATCGTCGACGATGATGACTCGCACGGCGCAGAAGAGACCTTTTTCAGTAAAGGGCACCTTAGCTGACCCGGCGCCCGGCGCCAACTATCGGATCAACGCTGGCGGCGGGCGTCGGCGATCTGACGGCGGTGCAAGCGAAACAGGTGGCGTTCCAGCGCATCCTGCAGGCCGGGCGCGAGCGGGGCAAACCGCAGCCACAGCCAGACATCGTGGCCATCGCTCGCGTTCGCCAGCACGGTGGCAGGAAGCTGTACAAGTTCAGGAAGCCAGTCGGACGGCTGCAGGCAAACGGCGCCGGTTGTGCCGGGCGGGTGACTGGTTGCGCAACTCAGGCGGATCCCGCGCACCGACCAGTGCACCATTCCCTGGCTCAGGCCGCTGTCGCCCTGGCGCACCAGGCGGCCGATCAGCGCCAGCATCAAATCCAGTTTGGCGTCCATGCGCTGCACCAGCAGCGGCAGTTCGCCGCGGTCCTCGCTGGTTTCTTCGCTACGCAGGTCTTCGACCTGGCCAAGACTGCGCAACAGGGTTTCAGCGGCGCTGTGCGCGCCCGCATCGCTCCCGGCGCGGAAGCCGGCCGGCAACTGCAATTGGCAACTGAGCGTGTCGGCAAACAGCTCGGCATCGGCCGATGGCGCGAGTGTGCCGAGCGCGCTCATCAGATCCGTCCGACCCGCGCGTAGGCGCGGCTGGCCGACGATGAGGTGCGCTGTGCGCGGATCAGTTCCAGCAGCTTGCGCTGCCGCTCGCGCATCATCCGCATCAAGTCCTGATGCATGGTGAGCAAGGCCTGCAGCGCGTCGCGGTCCTGCTGGATGTCCACCTGCTGCGCGTATTCGCGCAGGTGCAGGTCGTGGTTGTCCAGCATCTGCGGCATCGCCTCGAACTCCTCTTGCGCCATGGCCAGGCGGAGGTCGGCGATTTCTGCTTGAAGGCTTTGCACGCTATGCATGGCAGGACTCACGAAACGGCGGAAAGGCCGCGTTGTTCGAGGGGGATGGAGTTCCACGCCGAGTCAATTTCGCTGAGCAACCCCAGCGCTTCGGTCAACGCGGTCTCGTCGTTGTGCAGGTTGGCCGCGGTCAGCCGCTGCATCACGTAGTCGTACAGGGCCGAGAGGTTACCAGCGATCTCGCCACCGGCTTCGTGATCGAGCGAGCCGTTCAAGTGACCGACGATCGCGCAAGCCTCGCCGATGGCCTTGCCCTTGCGCGCCTGGTCGCCCTGCGCCAGGCAGGCCTGGGCCAGACGGATGCGTTGGCAAGCGCCGGCAAACAGCAGCGAGACCAGCTTGTGCGGATCGGCTTCGGTCACGCTGGTGGACACGCCGACCTTGCGATATTGCTCGGCATACTGACGATTGGAACCGTACATGGATGACTCCTCAATGGGCTGACCTTCGCTGGTCCCGGAGCGCTGCGCTCCTGCGACGACGCTCCTGCCGGAAGGCAAGGCCGAAATCACGATAGGCCTTACTTGTATCGGCAATACCCTGACAGGACTTGAGGATCGTCATCACGGAAATCAGCTTGTCAGCAGGCTGCTGAGCGAGCTGGTGCTGCTCTGCAACTGGCTGATCATGGTTTCCATTGCGGTGAATTGGGCGGTGTAGCGGTCGCTGAGTTTTTCCATGCGCGCATCGAGATCGTCCAGCTCCGACTCATAGCCCTTGATGGTCTTGTTCAAGCTGTCCGAGCGCAGGGTCAGCGTGCCGTTGGTGACATTGACGTTGCTGTCCAGCACTTTGCTCAGCGTGCCGCTGAACTTGCTGTCCTTGCCGAACACCTCGGCCGCGGCGCCACCGTCCGAGGCGATGGCGGTGTCGAACTTGGCGCCGTCGAAACTCATCACGCCATCCTTGTCGATGGTCAGGCCCAGGGCCTTGAGTTCGTTGACGTTGCCGCTGACCTGGCCGCGCAGCTGCTGCTGCAGATTGCGCACCAGCGAATCGCCGGTCAGCGCCGAGGCGGTCTTGGTGGTGGCGTCATAACTGCTGCTCTTGGCCAGCAGCGTGTTGGCCGTGTTGTAGGCCGCGGCGAACGCCGTGAGGTTGCCCTTGAGGCCGCTGGTGTCGGCGGCCACGCCCAGATTGAACTTGGTGCCTTCAGCGGCCTTGGTCAGGGTGAGCACCACGCCGGGCACGATGTCGCTGACGGTGTTGGAGCTGGACGTGCGCTCGAAACCGTCCACGCGTACCAGCGCGTCGGCGGCAGCGACGGTCTTGTTCAGCCCGCCGGTGACGCCGGGGCCGTAGGTCAGGCTGCTCAGGCTGGGGTCGCTGGCGCTGATGGTCAGGGCGCCCTTGGTACCGGAGTCGACCGCATTGAAGACCAGGTGCTGGCCATCGTTGGCGGTGACCACGCTGGCGGTCACGCCCTTGCCGCCGGCGGCCTTGTTGATGGCTGCAGCGATGTCGGTGAGCTTGTCGGTGCCGCTGATGTCCACGGTGACGCTCTGATCGCCATAGCCGATCGTCAGCGTGCCGCTACCCACGGTGGCATCGGCAGCGAATGCACCGGAGGCCAGTTTCTGCGAGGTCGCCAGCGAGACCACTTCCACCGAATAGTTGCCCGGCGCCGCCGAACTGGTGGTGGTAGCGGTGAAGCCGGCATCGGTCGGCACCGTGGCCTTGTAGGCGTTGGTGTCGGCGCTGCTGATCACCTTGTCCAGCGCAGACTTGAGCGTGGTCATGCTGCTCTTGATCTGGCTGATCGCCGATAACTGCGTGGTCGCGGCGGTGCCGGCCTTGTTGATGCGTGCCTGCTCGGGGTCTTTCTGCCGGGACACCAGGGTGGACACCACGGTAGGGATGTCCAATCCGGAGCCAGAAGTGCTGATCACCGATGCCATGTTGCATTCCTCGTCTGGGCGCCCGAAACAGACGGACGCATGGGATTACGTGACGGGTATCGGCCGCATCCGCGAGGACTTTAGCGGCGGCGAGGGGTCACGCGCACGACGGCTATCGATGCAAGTTCCATGCCCGTGGTGGCCGGCGGCGCCCGTCAACAAACCGTCCATGGCGGGCGTGGACGGGCTGCGGCCACAAAAAAGCCCCTCCGAAGAGGGGCTTTGGACGTGCTGCGGAGCACTGCCGCGTTGCGGCGGCAGGTCACTGCCAGTTACTGCAGCAGGCTCAGCACGTTCTGCGGAACCGACTTGGCCTGGGCCAGCATCGCGGTACCGGCCTGCTGCAGGATTTGCGTGCGGGTCAGTTCGGCAGTTTCCTTGGCGTAGTCGGTGTCGCGGATACGGCTACGCGAGGCCGACAGGTTTTCCGAGGTTGCGCTCAGGTTGGCGATGGTGGAGGTGAAGCGGTTCTGCACCGCACCCATGTCGGCGCGCGAGGAGTTGACCGCGGTCAGCGCCTTGTCGACGATTTCCAGGGCCTTCTGCGAGCCGGAGAACGTGGAGATATCCAGGCTGCTCAGGGTCGAAGCGGTGGAGCCGGAAGCGGCCGAAGCGGTGGTGATGCCGGCGCCGACGGTGATGCCAGCGGCGCTGGAGGTGCCAGCCGACAGCGAGGTGAAGTCCTGGCCAGCCTTCAGCGATTCGATCTGCAGCGAACCGTCGCTCTTGATCGAGGCGTACATGCCGGTCTGGTCGAGCTTGTCGTTGATCGCCGAGGCGACCTTCTTGTTGACGTCGGCAGCGGTGTCGCCGGCGCCGATCTTGACGTCGGCAATGGTGACGCTCTTGGCCGAGCCGCTGGCGTCCTTGAACGACAGGCTGATGCCGCTGACCGAACCAGAAGCGGTGGCGGTGCCGGTGACGCCGGCGCCGGAGACGGCGGCAGCGAAGTTGGCCTTGCCCAGCGAATCGACGTTGGCGTCGACGATGCTGTTGATGCCGATGGTCTGGCCGGCGTCGGCGCCGACCTGGAACAGCGCGCCGGAGAACGAGCCGTCCAGCAGCTTGGTGCCGTTGAAGTTGGTCTGGTTGGCAACGCGGTCGATTTCCGCGGTCAGCTGCTTGACTTCCGAGTTCAGCGCGTCACGGTCGGTGGACGAGTTGGTGGCGTTGGACGACTGCACCGACAGCTCGCGGATACGCTGCAGGTTGCTGCCGATTTCCACCATCGCGCCTTCGGCGGTCTGGGCCAGCGAGATACCGTCGTTGGCGTTGCGCGAGGCAACGTCCAGGCCGCGGATCTGCGTGGTGAAACGCTCGGAGATCGCCAGACCTGCGGCGTCGTCCTTGGCGCTGTTGATGCGCAGACCAGACGACAGACGCTGGATGCTCGTCGACATGCTGGCGCTGCTGGTGTTGAGGTTCCGCTGAGCGTTCAGCGACATTACGTTGGTGTTGATTACCTGTGCCATTTTGATTTCTCCTAAGCGATTTTTCCGGCAAGGGGGACTTGCCTGGAGCCTCCGCAGGGGGGCCATCAAGTTGGCCGTTGCCGCTGCTGAGATGAATAACGGCGTTGCGTCGGGAACCTTTAGCGAAATTCAGTATTTTTTACTGTCTTTCTGCGTCGGGACGAAATACGTAAGCGTTGTGTATCAAGGGGTTTGGTTTATTCGGCAGCACCCCGCCAATCTTTAGCGTTGGTATAACTCTTCGAAAAATAAACTCCGTCCGCCTGCGCAAGCGCTCACGCGCAGGAGCGAAGAAAACCCAGGTTTTCTGCGGCAAAATCAGCGGATGATGTTGAACAACGACGAGGACTGCATCTGCTGAAAAATCGTTTGAGCGGCCTGCAACGAGGCCTTCTCGAGTTGGTACTGCCCAATCGCCGAGGCGTAATCCAGGTCGCGGATCGACGACAGGCTGGTCTTGAGCGTGACTTCGTTGGATTCAAGCAATGAGTTGGCATTGTCGATGGCCGACAACTGCGCGCCGCCGGAGGCGCGCGCATCGATCATCTTCGAAGATGCCTGGGTGATGTCGCGCATGGACGACTGCAGCGTGTTGATCATCGCAGCCTTCTGCGGCGCGGTCAGCGTATCGGAGTTGAGCGCGCCGACCAGGTCGTCGATGGTGGAGAACACATCCTTGGTGCCGGAGGCGCCAATCTGGAAACTGTCGCCCACCGCCGGGGCGCCGCTGATGCGCATGCGCACGCCGGCGGCGTTGATGTCTTCGCCCTCCTTGTAGGTGCCGGTGCCGACCACCGTATTGGTGCTGTCGCGCACTTCATAGGTGTCGGCGGCGGTGAACTGCACGCTGTAACTTCCACCGTTCCAGCTGCCGGTGCTCGCATCGCGGCTGAAATCCAGCAGCAAGCCGGTCCCCGTGTTGGCGGCGTTGGCGTGCGCATCCACGGTGCCGTCGCCGGTGCGGATGCGCATGAAGATTTCGCTGCCGGGCAGGGTGTCGCTGACGAAGGTGTCCGGCGCCACTTCGACCTGCTTCTGGGTCTGGTCGCCGTTGTAGGTGACGCTGCCATTGCTCTTGATGAAAGGCGCACTGCCATCGGCGGTGCCGCCGAACAGGTAGCGCCCGGTGCCGTCGGTGCTGTTGGCCAGGCTCACCATGCTCTCGCGCAGCGCTGTCAGTTCCGAGGCGATCGCCTTGCGGTCATCGGGGCTGAGCGAAGAGTTGCTGGCCTGCACCGCCAATTCGGTGACGCGCGCCATTTTGTCGCCGGCTTGCGACAGCGCGTTTTCCTGCAGCCCGAGCCGGTTCTGCACGTTGTTGGCGTTTTCGCCGAAGCGCGTGATCGCCGCCAGGGCACGGTCCAGGCCGACCGCCGTGCCCGCAGCCACCGGGTCGTCCTTGGCGGTGACCAGGCGCTGCCCACTGGAGAGCTGCGATTCGAGCTGGTTCAGCCGCGACTGCTTGGCGCCCATCGAGGCGACCGACTGGCTGTACATCATGCTGGTGGAGATACGGTCGGTCATCAGCGTACGGCACCCAGGATGGCTTGGAAGACGGTGTCGGCGGTAGAGATCATCTGTGCGGCGGCCTGGTAGGCCTGCTGCAGCTTCAGCATGTTGGCGGCTTCCTCGTCGAGGTTGACGCCGGAAATCGAATCGCGGCTGGCCTGCGCCTGGTCGTTGATGACCTTCTGCGCATCGGCCGAATAGCTGGCCGCACGCGCGGCCGAACCCACCGAGGTGGTCAGGCCGGAGAGCGCGCCATTGAGGGTGACCGTGCCACCGCTGAGCGCCTTGGCATCGTCGAAGTTGGCCAGCAATTTGGCATTGCCGTTGTCGCTGGAGCCTGCGCCCATTGGGCCGACGCCGAAGGTGTCGCCGGCCTTGGGCGCGCCGTCCAGCGCGAAGCTCCAGCCGTTGGCGCTGATGGTCTGGCCGGCGGTGTAGGCGAACGGGCCGGCGCCATCGATGGTGTACTGGTTGGCGTCGATGAACTCGATCGACGAGGGGGTCAGCAGCGCGGGGTTCTGCGCATTGGTGACCTTGACGTCGCTGATCTTGCCGGTGCCCAGGTTGGCGACCGTGGCGGTGGCCTTGACCGGGGTGGCGGCGGCAATCCGCGAGGGATCGGTAATGGCCACCGACAGGCTGCCGGCCAGCCCGGCGGTGGGCTGCAGCAGGAACTTGTCGCCGCTGGCCGGCGTGCCGCCCACCACCATGCTGACGCCATTGAGCACCAGCGGGTCGGCGGCGGTGCCGGTACCGGTCATCGGCACGGCAGAGCCGGTACTGGCATTGATGGCTTTCCAGGTGGTGCCGTCGAAGCTGAGCGTGACGTTCTGGCCGTCAACGGCGCTCACGTTGCTGAAACTGGCGCTCAGCGATGCGCTGCCGGTATTGCTCGGATTGGCGGCAACGGTAGGCGAACCGATATTGAAGAAGTTCCCGCCCATCGCGCCATACAAGTCCATCCCCTGGCTGTGGCCGGCATTGAAGGTGCTGGCCATGCCCACGGCCAGGCGGCCGAGTTCGGCCTGGGTCGGCTCCAGCACGCTGCTGCGAAATTCCAGCAGACCGCCGATCTGGCCGCCCAGCGAACTGGCGCTGAGGCTGACGTTCTGGCCTTGGGTCTGCATCGCCACCTGCAGCTTGGTCGGCTGATACGGGTCGGCAACGGTGACGAGTTTGGAAGAGGTGGTACCGACCACCAGCGGCTGACCGCCGGCGGTGAAAACATTCATGAAGCCGCCGTCCTGGATCACCGCCGTGCCGCCGGTAAAACCGACCAGCTTGCTCACCAGCGCGTCGCGCTGATCCAGCATGTCCGGCGCTGCCGCCTGGGCACTGCTGCCGATGGTGCCGTTGAGCTTGGCGATCTGCTGCGTCAAGCGGTTGACTTCGTCCACCGAGGAGGTCAATCCGCTGTTGACTTCGTTGCTCAGGCTGTCCATCTGCCCGTTGAGCTGCTTGAAGCGCGTCGCCAGCGAATTACCGCTGTCGAGCATGCTCTGGCGCTCGGCGGTGGAGGAGGCGTTGGACGACACCGCGCTGGTGGAATCGAAGAAATTCGACCACAGCCCGGCCACGTTGGTGGCGGTGTTGGAGTACAGCGCGTCGACGCGGTTGGACAGCGAGGACAGCTGCTGCAGGCGCGAGAGTTCGCCGCCGCTGTCGAGCAGGCGCGAGATGGCCAGCTGGTCGGCGACCCGGCCCACATCGGTGATCTTGGCGCCATTGCCCACGAACGCGTAGCCCATGTCGGTGGGCGTGCGCGTTGCAAATTCCACACGTTGGCGGCTATAGCCTTCGGTATTGATGTTGGCGACGTTATGGCTAACGGTCGACAACGCCCGTTGGAAGGCGATGAGCGCGCTGGTCCCGGTGGACATGATGGACATGAGCGTTTACCTCAGCGACGGATGGTGCCGAGCCCGACCGGCTCGACGGTACTGGCATAGCGGTTGGACAGATCGGCCGCCGCGTTGCCGATGGCGGCCACCGCACGGTCGATGGTCGGGCCGTTGGCGATCGCCGCGATCTTGGCCGCATAGCCCGGATCGGTGGCGTATCCGGCTTGTTGCAAGCCGCGTGCAAAACCCTTGATATCGGTGCCGGCCTGCAGCGCGGGCTGGTAACGGCTGTTGTTCTTCAGCAGCCGCACGTAGTCGGCAAAACTCTCCTCGGCCGAGCCATAGGCGCGGAAATCGGCGGTTTCGGTGGTTTTGACGCCGTTGACGTATTCGTGGGTGCCGGTGGTGACCTTGTCGCCGCTCCAGCCGGTGGCCTTGATGCCGAACAGGTTGTTGGAGTCGCCACCGTTGCCGATGCCGCGACGGCCCCAACCGGTTTCCAATGCGGCCTGGGCCACCAGCGCGCGCGGGTCCACACCCAGTTCGCGCGCAGCCTTTTGCGCATGCGTCCAGATCTTGGCGACAAAGCCTTCCGGGGTGCGTTCGCCCAGGCTGGCAGCGGCGCTGCTGGCGGCGCTCGCATTGACCGCGGCATTGGCATCGGCTGCATCGCTGGCGGCCACATCGGCCCAGCGATCGTTGGCCGACGGCCAGCTCAGTGCTGCAGCATCGTCGCTGCCGGCTTCGCCAGCGCCGGTACGCCCGGCAATCAGATCCAGCACCTGGCTCATGCCGATGCCGCTCAAGTTGCCTGCGCCCAGGGCCGCCTTCGCCACGCTGCTGGTCGTGATGCCGGTGGCCGCGCCGTCGCGGGCGGGCAGCGGCAACGAGGCGTCGCGCTTGCCGGCAACCAGGGCGTACGCCTTGGCCGCTTCGGCAGTGTTCAACGAGGTGTTCAAGGCCGGGCCGCCAGTGTCGCCACTGAGCTGCTTGGAGATCATCGCCGACAGTCCCAGCCCCTTGCCGTCGGTCAACGCCTTGGCCATCTGCTGGTCGTACATTTCGCGGAACATCTGGTTTTGGCCCGGAAACATCGGGTCGCCGGAGCTCGCATCGCGCATGCTCTTGACCAGCATCTGCGCGAACTGACCTTCGAGCTGACGGGAGACCTTGTCGATCTTTGCCGGATCGGCCTTGGTGCTCGGGTTGAGATCAATGGGCGAGGCTGCGATACGCATGTCAGATCACCTCTAGCTCCGCCGTCAGCGCACCGGCTTGCTTGAGCGCTTCCAGGATGGCCACCAGGTCGCCGGGCGCGGCGCCCACTTCGTTGACTGCGCGTACGATCTGATCGAGCGTGGTGCCGCCTTCGAACTTGAACATGCGGCTGCCTTCGGAGGTGGCCGTGATCGTCGATTGCTGGGTCACCGCAGTGCGGCCGCCACTGAAGGCGCCCGGCTGGCTGACGTTGGTGTTTTCGCTGATGGTGACGGTGAGCGAGCCATGCGCGATGGCGGCCGGCATCACCCGCACCAGCTGGCCGATGACCACGGTGCCGGTACGCGCATTGACCACCACCTTGGCCGGTGCATCGCCCGGGGAGAGCTCGACGTTTTCCAGCCGCGACAACAGGCCGATCCGCGCACCCGGGTCGGTCGGCGAGCGCACCGCCACGGTCACGCCGTCGACCGCACGCGCGGTGCCGGCGCCGAAGCTGCTGTCGATCGCCGCGACCATGCGCGAGACGGTGGTGAAGTCGTTCTGGTGCAGGTTGAGGGTGATCTCGCCGGTACCGGCGAACACGTCCGGCAATGCACGTTCGACGGTGGCGCCGTTGGGAATGCGCCCGACGCTGGGCACATTGACCGAAACGCGCGAACCGTCCTTGCCTTGCGCACCGAAGCCGCCAACGACCAGGTTGCCCTGCGCCATCGCATAGACCTGGCCATCGGCGCCTTTCAGCGGTGCCATCAGCAGCGAGCCGCCACGCAGCGATACCGCGTTGGCGATCGAGGAAACGGTGATGTCGATGGGCTGGCCGGGCTTGGCGAACGGCGGCAATTCGGCATGGATGGCCACGGCCGCGACGTTTTTCAGCTGCGGGTTGACGTTCGCCGGAACATTGACGCCCAGCTCGCCGAGCAGGTTCTTCAGGCTCTGCACGGTGAAGGGTGCCTGGCTGGTACGGTCGCCGCTGCCGTCCAGGCCAACCACCAGGCCGTAGCCGACCAGCGCGTTGCCGCGCACGCCGCCGACCTGGGCAAGATCCTTGATGCGCTCGGCGCTGGCCGGCGCGGCAATCGCGCACAGCGCGACGGCGGCAGCCAGCAGACGGAAGGGCAGGGAAGACAGGTTCATGGTCGCAGGCTCAGTAGGGCGACAGACGGGAATTGAAGAAGCGGCTCAGCCAGCCCATTGCATTGGACTGCGCGATCGCGCCGCGGCCGCCGTAAGCGATGCGGGCGTCGGCGACCTTGCTGGAGGGCACGGTGTTGTCCGGGGCGATGTCGGCGGCGCGCACGATGCCTTGCACCTGCACCAGTTCGTCGCCCTGGGTCAGGCGCAGGTTCTTCTGCCCCTGGATCACCAGGTTGCCGTTGGGCAGGCGTTGCATCACGGTGACGGTGACGCTGCCCTGCATGCGGTTGCTCTGCGCGGTGTTGCCCTTGCCGGCAAAGCTGCGGTCGCCGCTGGTGCTGTTTTCCAGCACATTCAAGCCACCCACGGTGAGCGGTGCGCCCAGCAGCGTCGGCGCGCCCATGGTAGTGGCGTCCTTCTTGCTGATGCTGGTGTTGGCGGTGGACGAGGCGGTAGTGCTTTCGACCAGGTTCACCGTCAGCAGATCGCCGACATCGCGGGCACGGCGATCGCCATACAGGTTCAGGCTGGGGCCGGCGGCGTAGATCGCACCGGCGGTCGGCTGCGCCACCGGTGCCACCACCGGCACGATCGGCGCCAGTTCGGCGAACGGACGTACATCGCCGGCGGCCACGCAGCCACCCAGCAGCGCGCTGCAGGCAATGGCGAGGCACAGGCGGGAGAGAGAAGGCAGGCGTGACATGGCGTTGATTCCTGAGAGGGCGAGGAGCGGCGAGCCGATCAGACGTTGTTGTTCAAGTAACCGAGCATCGAGTCGGTGGTGGAGATGGCCTTGGCATTCATTTCGTAGGCGCGCTGCGTCTCGATCATGCTCACCAGCTCTTCCACCGTATTGACGTTGCTGCCTTCCAGCGCGCCCTGCACGGTGGTGCCCAGGCCGTTGAGGCCAGGCGTGCCGTTTTGTGCGGGGCCCGAAGCGGTGGTTTCGACGAACAGGTTTTCGCCCTTGGCCTGCAGGCCCGAGGGATTGATGAAGTCGGTCAGCGTCAATGCGCCGATTTCCTGCGCGGCGGCCTGGCCGGCCAGCGTCACGCTGATGGTGCCGTCGTTGCCGATGGTCAGCGACTGCGCGCCTTCCGGCACCTGGATGCCCGGCTGCAGCGGGTAGCCGCTGTTGGTGACCAGTTCGCCCTGGGCGTTGATCTGGAAGGTGCCGTCGCGGGTGTAGGCGGAGGTGCCGTCGGGCATCTGCACTTCGAAGAAACCGCGACCGTTGACCATCACGTCCAGCGCGCGGCCGGTCTGCTGCTGGCTGCCCTGGTCGAACCCCTTGAAGGTGGACACCACGCGCACGCCGGTACCCAGTTGCAGGCCGGTCGGCAGCTGCGTCTGCGCGGAGGTGGAACCGCCGGGCGCACGCACCTGTTGGTACAACAGGTCTTCGAACGCGGCACGGTCGCGCTTGAAGCCGGTGGTATTGGTATTGGCCAGGTTGTTGGAAATGACCGACATGCGCGTCTGCTGCGCATCCAGCCCGGTTTTGGCGACCCACAAAGCCTGATTCATGACCCGATTCCTCGTTAGACCCGGGGATGTGTTCCGGGTACGGGTGGGTATATGCACGTGCCGTGCCAAACCCGCGTCGGATTTCTGCCGGGTGTGCAGTGGGTCACGTGGAGTGGGGGTGCTGCGGGCTGCGTGGGGCAGGGCGGCAGCTGGGAGCAGGTGTCAGCTGCAGCAGGGGGGCTGGCGATGGATCCGCTTTGAAATCTGCCCGATCAGGTGGCGGACGCGCTTGGCGGCAAGCGGGTGGGTTGTTGGCCGTGTCTTGCTTGAGCTTGGTCCGGGCTTGAGGCAAAAGCTGGATCTGTCGAGTGCGCGGTGCCCTCTCCGCTCGCGGGACACGCCGTGAACCCATCCCTGGGGGCTCGATGGCGGCATCCATGCCGCCAACGGTCCTGCAAGCGGCGAGGACACCGCACCAGAGAGTTTGTCGGTTCCTCCCTTAAAACTTGTCCATTGCCAGGTCTGAGGCCTGCATGGAGAAGATGACTGGATGGGCCGTGATCCCAGCAGCCCACGTCAGGCATTGTGTGCACCATGCGCACCGACCATCTCGACAGATCCTGGCCCGCCCACCGTAGCGGGACCTTACGCGGCATGGATGCCGCGTAAGAGCCTACAAGGACGTACTTGCGGCGTGTCCCGCGATGGTGGGCGGGCAAGGACCCTGCAGCCAAGTCACAAACCAGCTGCTCTGCAGCGAACCCGGGCGCGGCCATCAAGGTGCTCGGCAGAGCGGTGAGCCAACCGAGGGTGCGGCCGTGGGCGCCAGTGGCGCTTAGCCGCTCACCCGCAACAGCGAATTGGCCGATTGCGCGTTGTCGTCGCCGTTCTTGATGATCTTGACCTGCATTTCGAACTGCCGCTGCAACTGGATCATTTCAACCAGCGCGCCGGCCGCGTCCACGTTGCTGCCTTCCAACATGCCGCTGTTGATGGTCTTGCCGGTGGCCACCGCGAACGCCTGTGCCGGGTCGGTGCTGGTGTTGCGCATCAGCCCGTCGGGGCGCCGCGTCAAACGGTCGGCGGGCGCATCCACCACCTTCATCTTGCCGACGATGGCCATGGTCTGCGGGCCTTCGCCCTGCGGAATGATAGAAATACTGCCGTCGCTGCCGATCTCCATCGCCTGGTGCGGTGGGACGGTCATCGGGTTGCCGCCTTCGTCCAGCACCGCGTGTCCGTTGGCGGTGACCAGCTGGCCATTGGCGGTGAGCGCCAATTCGCCGTTGCGGGTGTAGGCCTCGCTGCCGTCGGGCGACTGCACCGCCAACCAGCGGTCCTGTTGCAGCGACACGTCCAGCGGGTTGCCGGTGACCTTCTGATGGCCCTGGCTACGATCGAACCCTTGGTCTACATGCAGCGCATCGATCCGCGACGGATAGCCCTTGCCCTGGATCTTGAACGCCTCGGTGTTGGCCAACGCGGCCTTGAATCCCACCGTATCGACATTGGCGAGATTATGCGAGACGGTGCTTTGCGCCTGCAGTGAGGCGCGGGCACCGGTCATCGCGACGTAGAGGGCTTTATCCATGGGACACCGAGACTTGAGATTCGGGATTGGGGATTCGTAAAGGCGGACTGTTGCGACTCGGGATTTGAGGGGGCAGGGCCGGTCACCGATTGACGGAGTGCCGGCTTTTACCAATCCCTAATCCCGAATCACCAATCCCGGCTTTTAACGAATATTGATGATCGTCTGGGTGACCTGGTCCTGGGTCGAGATCATCTGCGAGTTGGCCTGGAAGTTGCGCTGGGCCACGATCATGTTCACCAGCTGCTCGGTCAGGTCCACCGTGGAGGCTTCCAGCGAGCCGGATTCGATCTGGCCCAGGTCCGAGGTGTCCGGCGCGCCGGTGCGGGCGGCACCGGAGGTGTAGCTCTCGGCCCACATGTTGTTGCCCTGCGACTGCAGGCCCTGCGGGTTGACGAAGCTGCTCAGCGCCACCTGGCCCAGCGGCTTGTCGGCACCGTTGGAATAGCGCGCGAACACCACGCCGCTGGTGTCGATGCTGATTTCGTTGAGCTTGCCGCTGGCGTAACCGTCCTGGCGCGTATCGCGCAGGGCGAAGGCTTCGCCGTACTGGGTGGAGCCAGTGACGTTGAGCTGCATGTTCAGCACGCCCGCGCCGGTGCTCGGGGTGAACGGGTCCATCGCGATGATGCCGTTGGCCGGGGTTGTCAGCGCGCCGGTATCGGAGAACTGCAGGGTGGTCGGGGCACCGACCGCAGCGCCGTCCACGTAGTTGTAGACCTGCCACTCGTTGGGGTTGGCGGTCTTGACGAAGTAGGAGGTCTGCACATGGCTGACGCCCAGCGAATCGTAGACATTGATGCCGCCGGTGGAATGGCTATAGGTCTTGTCGTCGGCCGGGTTGAACGGGGTCACCGTCGGCGCGGTGGCATTGCCGGGCAGGGTGAAGGCCAGGTTGACCGTGGAGGTGGATTTCGGCGGGCTGTCGGTGGTCAGCAACTGCAGGTCCGACAGGCGGCCCACGTCAAACCCGTTGCCGCTGGGATTGGGCGCGAACACCTGCAGGCGTGCGCCCTGCGGGTTGACCACATAGCCGTTGGCATCGGTCTGGAAATTGCCGGCGCGGGTGTACATCTTGGCGCCGTTGGACGAGACGGTGAAGAAGCCTTCGCCGGAGACCGCCAGGTCCAGGCTGCGCCCGGTCGGGTCGATATTGCCCTGCGAGAACTGCTGCGCCACGTTGCTGACGCGCACGCCCGAACCGACCGCATTGCGCGACAGGCCATAGCTGGTGCTCTGGAACATGTCGGCAAATTCGGCGCGCGATTCCTTGAACCCGGTCGTGTTGACGTTTGCGATGTTGTTGGAGGTGACGTTCAGATCGGCATTGGCTGCGTTGATGCCGGACAACGAGGTATTGAAGCCCATGGATGAGTTCCTTTAGGTGTTGGTTGCCGGCTCAGCTGACGCGGAGCACGTTGGCGAGCGGGGAAGTGCCTAGCCCGGTCAGGTTGAGATACAACCCGTCCGAGCCGATCGTGACGCTGTCCACCGGTGCCTGGACATAGGTAGACAACTTGCTTTTGGAGCCGGCGGTGTCGGTCTGGGTGGCAGTCACGCCGTATTTGCCGGCCGCCATGCGATTGCCGTTTGCGTCGGTGCCATCCCAGTCGAAGGACACCTCACCGGCGGCGCTGGCCGGCACGCTGATCTGTTTGACGAAGGTGCCGTTGGCGTCGGTGATTTCGAAATTGACGAAACCGGCCGAAGTCGCGGCCACCACGCCCTTGGCCGAGCCGGTGGCATCGATCGCTACCTGCGCCGAGGGCACCAGCACGTTGTGGCCAACCAGCGCCGCGCCCTTGAGCACCTGGTCGCTGTTCATCGAATCGGAAAAGTTGCTGACCTTGGTATTGAGGTCGCCAATGCCCTGCACGGTGGAAAACTGCGCCAATTGCCCGAGAAACGCGCTGTTTTCCATCGGCTTGAGCGGGTCTTGATGCTGCAGCTGTTCGGTCATCAATTTGAGGAAGTCGGCCTGGCCGAGTGCCTCCTCCTTCTTGGCGACGGTGCTGCTGGTACTCAGGCCAAGGCTTTTGTAGAGATCGCTGCCGATCGTGCTCATGTGGAGTATTCCGTTGGTAAGGGTCAGCTAGGAAGGGTCAGCGACCCATGGTGAGGGTCGCGAGCGCCAGTTCCTTGGCGGTATTGAGCATTTCCACGCCTGCCTGGTAATTGCGCGAGGCGGAAATCATGTTGACCATCTGCGAGACCGGATCCACGTCGGGCGAGAACACGTAGCCGTCGGCGTCAGCCAGCGGGTGGCCGGGTTCGTAGCGGCGGATCGGCGGCGCATTGGTGGTGGTGATCTCCTTGACGTTCACCGAGGTCAGGCTGGGGTCCTGGCGGCTTTGCTGGGCCTGGAAGATCGGCTCGATCGGCTTGTAGGTCGCCTCGGCCGAGCCTGCGACCGAATCGGCGTTGGCCAGGTTGGAGGCAATGGTGCTCAGGCGCACCGACTGCGCGTGCAGCGCCGAGCCGGCCACATCGAAGATGGGAAGATTGCTCATGACTTATTGGCCCGTGATCGCGGTGAGCATCGAGCGCACCTTGGATTCGAGGAAGCTCAACGACGCGCGGTATTCCAGCGCGGCGCGGCCGTAGGCGGCGCGTTCGGCATCGGGATCGACGGTATTGCCGTCAAGGCTGGGCTGATCGGCTTCGCGGGTGAACTGGAAGGGGTTGAGCCCGGCGCCGCCGCCCACTTCGTAATGCCTGGCGTCGGTGGTCTGCAGCAGACCGCCATCCTGCTCGCCCTGCGCCGACTTCAGCGCCGCCTCGAAGTTCAGGTCCTTGGCCTTGTACCCGGGCGTGTCCACGTTGCTCAGATTGCTGGCAATGAGCTTCATGCGCTGCTCGCGCAGCGTCAACGCGTCGCCATGGACGCCGAGGAACGAAGAGAAGGGGCTGGACACGGTGCTCTCCCGCGAAGTGTTGCCAGGGAGGAAGCAATGTTTGTGCCAATCGAGGTGGTACGGGCTATGGAACGCGGAGAATGATCGACGCTGCCGGCGCACGGCAGCTTGCTGTCCGGAAACGCGATGGCCACGCCATCCGTCGCGGAATTGGCGCGGTCACACTCACAGGCCGGAAGGTTCGACAGTTCCGAGGCGCAGTCTGGCGTCAGCAGATGTGACGTCGAAATCGCGTGGACGCGCTTGCCTCACCTTTCTGCGCTGCAGTGCTTTTGCAGCTAGGCAGCACCTTGTGGTTGCCATCGGCTCCGACCCGGCAGCCGCTTGGTCTTGCTCAGGCCGCTTCGGCGACCACTTTCAGGCGGGCCAGCACATAGTCGGCCAGTTCATGGGCGCTGTATTTGGCCACGAAGGCATTGGCGCCCACCTGCTCGACCATTGCGTTGTTGAACACGCCCGACAGGGAGGTGTGCAACAGCACATACAGGCCTTGCAGGCCCGGCGTGCGCCGGATTTCCGTCGTCAGCGTATAGCCGTCCATTGCCGGCATTTCGATGTCGGAGATCACCATGGCATAGCGGTCGGCCGGGTTTTCGCCCGAGGCGGCCACCTGCAGCAGGTGATCCAGCGCCTGGCGGCCATCGGACAGCAGGGTTGCCGAAACACCCAACTGGTCGAGCACGCTGCGGATCTGCTGCCGCGCCACGCGCGAATCGTCCACCACCAGTACCTGGAACTGGCGGTCGTAGGCCACCAGCTGCAGCGAGGGATCCAGCTGCACGTCCTTGCTCACCTTGGCGATATCGGCCAGCACGCTCTCCACGTCGATGACCTGGATCAGCTCGCCCTGGAAACGCGTCACCGCCGTCAAATAAGTGGCTTCGGCACCCAGTTCCGGCGGCGGGTGGATATCCTCCACCGCGATATTGACGATGCGTTCCACTCCGCTGACCAGGAAACCCTGGACCGAGCGGTTGAACTCGGCAACGACCAAATAGCCGGGGCCGTTTTCCGAATGCGAATCGCGTTCCGGGTGGCCGATGGCCAGGCCCAGATCCAGCACCGGCACCGAGCGCCCGCGCACGTCGGCCACGCCGGCGAACTCGGTCGGCAGGCCAGGCACCTGGAACAGTTCCGGCCGGCGCAGCACTTCCTGCACCTTGAAGACGTTGACGCCAAAAAGCTGGCGTCCGCCCAGCCGGAACAGCAGCAGGGCCAGTCGGTTGTGGCCAGCCAGTCGCGTGCGCTGGTCGATGCGGTTGAGCAGATCGTGGGTCATGGGGCAGATATCGACAGCGCCCTCGGGAAACTTGAGGGCTTTATGGTTGGTCGGGGCGCTGTTGGGATTGGGGATTGGGGATTCGCTCAAGCGCCGGGATGAGGTGATTTGGGATTAGGGATTCGCTTAAAGCGTGCATTAGCGAGTTTGTCTGCCGCTGCTGCTTCTGCATCCTTGAGAGCTCGGTATGGTTGTCGAAGAGATCCGGTCGGTGAAGGGGCTTCGGCAGTGGATAAATGAATCACCCGCAAGGCCGCTTTTACGAATCCCCAATCCCGATTCCCCAATCCCGGCAAAAAACAGGCACGCCGCTTGCAACGCCTGTCCCGTCTTCCTCCGGATCTGGTCCCATGCGCCTGCTCCTGCTTGTCATCTTGTTGGCTGCCGCTCCGGCCTGGGCCCAGAGCTATCAGTCCGTCGATTCCATTCGTGCTGCGGCGCTGGCCACCGTCGGCCCGGACGCCGAGGCCGAGGCCACGCTCGATCCGGGCCTGCGCATGCCGGCTTGCCCGATCGCGCTGCAGGCGCAGCCCACCGGCACCAATACGGTGGAAGTGGCGTGCCCGCAGCCGGCCGGCTGGCGCCTGTTCGTGCCGTTGAAGGTGCGTCGCAACCAGGACGTGCTGGTCTTGCGCCGCGGCATCAGCGCTGGAGAAACCATCTCGCTGGCCGATATCAGTATCGAGAAGCGTGACGCCGCCCGCATCGTCGGCGCGGTGCTGGCCGACCCGGTCGCTGCGGTGGGCAAGACCGCCCGCCGCGTCCTGCCGGCCGGCTCGCTGCTCTCGGCCAACGATCTGGTGACACAGCGGCTGGTCCGGCGCGGCGACACCGTGCCGCTGGTCTCGCGCAATGGCGGGCTGGAGGTGCGCATGAGTGGTCGCGCCCTGTCGGACGCCGGCGAAAACGAGCGCGTGTCGGTGGAAAATTCGTCCTCGCGCCGGGTGGTGCAGGGCATCGTTGAAGCGAGCGGAACCGTTGTGGTCTCCAGGTAAAAAATTTCTATAAAGTTTTTTTTCTGGGTGCCGTTATCCCCTACGACCTGTAGAGGAGTTCCTGACATGACCCAGAAAATCGAAGGCAATCTACCGACCGCTGCCACCCTTCGCACCACGGCCACCAGCAGCAAGATCGCTTCGGCCGGCGAAGACCGCGCGTCCCCGGTTGCCGCAACCCCGCCGACCGACAGCGTCAAGTTGACCGGCGAAGCCACCAACCTGCAGAACCTGCAGCGCGAGCTTTCGCAGTCCTCGGCGATCGACACCGGTCGCGTCCAGGCGGTGAAGGATGCATTGCAGAACGGCAGCTATTCCATCAACCCGGACGCCATCGCCAGCCGCATGATGGATCTGAATCAGCAACTGGCGGGTTGATCCCCGACGGAAAGGATGAACGTGAACGAGTTCCTGCAACGTCTCAGCGATGCGCTGGCCGGCGAACGCCAGGCATTACTCGAGAACGACATCGATGGGCTGATGCGACACACGCAGGACAAGCTGTCGGCGCTGCAAGCGCTGGAAGCGGCGATGCCTGCAGGCGAAGAAGAGCGGCTGCGTGAGCTGGCCGAAGCCAACCGCGCCAATGGCGCGCTGCTGGCACGCCGGCGCCGCGAAGTGAACTGGGCGCTGCGTCACCTGGGCCGCACCGAAAGTGCGCCGTCCTACGATGCCAAGGGGCAATCGAGCGTGCTGCGCGGCGGGCGTTCGTTGGCAGTGGCCTGAGGTGCACGCTGTTCTGCAGCACGCCAGGTTGCAGATGGTGCGGCAAGCGTGGGCGAGCAGGCAGGTGCCGTTGGCTCTGCGTCCCATCGCCGGGTAATGCAAGACGACAATACGGAGCGTCAATGGTTCGGCGTATATTGAGGCATCCTCTACGCCGCCTGCTCCCGTGACCGCCAAGTTTTTTCTCAATCAAGCCTTACTGCCTTCCCCGGATATCCTGCGCGCCTTCGGCGACCAGATGATGGAGGGGCTGCTGTTGTTCCGCGCAGACGGCAAGCTGATTCTGGCCAATGCCATCGCACGCCAGAGCCTGTGCAAGGAAGACCCCACCGACGACCGCAATCTGGGCGAGCGCATTTCGCAGGTATTGCCATCGGACGCACTCAATCAGGCGCGCAGCAAGGGCAGCTGGACCGGTAGCCTGCCGGTCGCCGACCGGGTGGTCATCGCGCATCTGTATTACAACGAAGAGTCCGGGCCCGGGCATTTTCTGGCGCTGTTCCACAACATCGAAGGCCAGCAGGATTACGAGCGCGAGCTGCAACAGCGCCATGCCGAATTACGCCAGGCCTATCTGCGCCTGAACGGTGCGCAGGACAAATTGCTGCAATCGGAAAAGATGGCCTCCATCGGCCAGCTGGCCGCAGGCGTGGCGCACGAAATCAACAATCCGATCGGTTATGTGCACTCCAATCTGGGCAGCCTGCAGGAATATCTGCGCAGCTTGTTCACCCTGATCGAAGCCTACGAGCGCGCGCTGCAGGCGCCGGATCCCAAGGCGCTGATTCCGGAAATCGACGAAATCCGCAACCGCGCCGACATCGACTTCATCAGCCGCGATCTGCCGCAATTGATGGCCGAATCGCGCGAAGGCATCGAGCGGGTGACCCGCATCGTGCGCGACCTCAAGGACTTCTCGTACTCGGACCGGTCCGAGTCGTGGAAGATGGTCGACCTGCATGCGGGTCTGGAATCCACCATCAACATCATCTGGAACGAGCTCAAGTACAAGGTCACGCTGGAGCGCAACTACGCCGAGTTGCCGCTGGTGGAGTGCCTGCCATCCGAGCTCAACCAGGTCTACATGAACATGCTGCTCAACGCCGGCCAGGCCATCGTCGAGCGCGGCACGATCACCGTGACCACCGGTCGCGACGAAGCAGAAAACGTCTGGATCCAGTTCCAGGACAGCGGTGCCGGCATCGCCCCGGATCTGTTGCAGCGCATCTTCGACCCATTCTTCACCACCAAGCCGGTCGGCAGCGGCACCGGCCTGGGCCTGTCGATTTCCTACGGCATCATCAACAAGCACCACGGCCGCATCGACGTGGAAAGCACGCCAGGGCAGGGTGCCAGTTTCAGGATCACGCTACCGATCCGGCAGCCGCGGTAGCGCTGACGCGCTGGGAATCGGGAATCGGTAAGGTAGCTTTTCGCTCGCTTGATCTGGTTGCGTGTCTGAGAAGCAACAAGACGCAGAGGTCTGCTCTACCGATTCCCCAATCCCGATTCCCTATTCCCGGCCATTACGCAACTCATCATGCGTGCGGAATGCCTGGCGAATGTGCTCGCGCAGCTCGTCGTCGTTCCAGGGCTTGGTCAGGAAACGGTAGATCGCGCCGCGGTTGATGGCCTCGGTGACGGTGGCCAGGTCGGTGTAGCCGGAGAGCACCAGGCGCACCGTGTCCGGGTAGAGCATCTTGACCCGGCCCAGGAACTCGGTGCCGCTCATGTCGCTCATGCGCTGGTCCGACAGGATCACCTGCACATCGTTGGTGGCCAGCAGGTCGAAGGCGTCGCGCACGTTGCCGGCTGCCAGAATCCGGTAACCGTCGCGGCGGAACAGCCGCACCAGCGAGCGCAGCACGTTTTCTTCGTCGTCCAGCAGCAAGAGCGTGCGGTCGGGGCGGCTTTCGGCAAATGATTCCGGGCGCAGGTAGCGGCGACGCAGTGCCATGCCGGCCGACTCGGCTGACATCGGCTCGCCGAACAGGTAGCCCTGGAAGATGTCGCAATCGTTGCGGCGCAAAAAGCCCAGCTGCGCCTGCGATTCCACGCCATTGGCAATCACCGTCATGCCGAGCTGGTGGCCCATGGCGATAATAGCGCGCGCAATCGCCGCCTCGCGGCTGCCGGCCGGTGCGCTCTTGATGAAGCTGCGGTCGATCTTGAGCCGGTCCACCGGGTAGCGCACCAACGCGCTCAGGCTGGAATCGCCGGTGCCGAAGTTGTCCAGGCTCAGGCTGATGCCTTCGTTGCGCAGATTGGCCATCGTCTCGTGGACGAAATTGACGTTGTTGGTCAGCGCGCTTTCGTTGATCTCCAGCGTGACGAACTGCGCCGGCACACCGGCGGTCTGCAGCATCGCCATGACTTCGTTGAAGAAGCCCGGGCGCAGCAGCTGCAGTGTGGAAACATTCACTGCAATGCTGAAATCGTCGAAACCCTGGTCGCGCCACAGCCGCGCCTGGCGTACTGCGTTCTGCAATACCCATTCGCCGATCTGCACGATCACGCCCAGGCGCTCGGCGGTACGCATGAAGCGTTCCGGCACCAGCATGCCCAGGGTGGGCGATTGCCAGCGCAGCAGCGCTTCCATGCCCACGATGCGGCCGTCGCGCGCACTCACCAGCGGCTGATAGCGCAGGCGCAATTCGCCGTGCGGAATCGCATCGACGATCTGCCGCGCAATGATGCTTTCGCTATGCGCGTTGGTGGCCGAGTTGCGCGTGTACAGCCGCACCGTGTTGCCGCCTTCGCGCGCGGCCTGGTAGCTGGCTTCTTCGGCGTAATCCAGCAGCGTGGACAATGAGGTGGAATGTTCCGGACACAGGCTGATGCCGACCTTGCCGGTCATGAACAAGGTATACGGCAGCACCGACAGCGGCAGTTCAAGTTGCTGGCGGATTTCCTCGGCAAAATCTTCCGGCAGGGGCGTGTCGTCGCGGCGCACCGCCACAACCACCATTTCATCGCTGCCGTGGCGCCACAGCTTGCCGCGCGTGCCGAGAAATTCCTGCAGCCTGCGCGCTGCCAGCGTCAGCGCCTGGTCGCCGACCTCGCCACTCATGTTCTCGTTGATCGAGGCGAAGTGATCGATATCGACGTGGAAGATCATCAGCGGCGGGCCGCCGGACGCGGCCGCATCCACCAGGTGCAGCAATTCGGGGTTGCCCGCGCCAAGCCGGGTGGGCTTGACGATTTCCAGTCCGGGCGGGATTACGGGACTCCACATGACTCAACGTCCACCATCGTCGTGGACGGACTCGCCGACCGGGTGATAGGGCAGGCGCAACGTCACGCGCGTGCCTGCTCCGGGGGCTGATTCTATCGCGAGCGTGCCGCCGACGGTTTGCGCACGCTCACGCATCACGATCAGCCCCAGCCCACGCGGACCTTCCGGCTCGAAACCATCGCCGTCATCGCTGACTTCCAGGCGGAAACTGTCGCCATCGATCGAATGCAGACGCAGGTGCACTTCGCCGGCGCAGGCGTGCCGCAACGCATTGGTCAGGCTTTCCTGCGCGATCCGGAAGCAGGCCTGTTCGATCTCGTTGCCCGGCCGTTCCTCGAGTGCCTGAATATCGAGCTCCAGCCGAACCTGCGAGGCGCGGAACAGCATCGATGCCTGCCAACGCAGCGCTGCCTCCAGGCCCAGGGCATCGAGTTGTGGCGGGCGCAACAGCATCGACAGATTGCGCAGCTTGGTCACCGTGGTGTCGGCCAGCGACACGACTTCCAGCAAGTCCTCGCGGCGCGCGTCCGCGTCCGGCTCATCCAGGGCTGCGTGCGCAGACAACTTCATCGCAGTGATCGCTTGCCCGATGTCGTCATGCAGGTCGCGCGAGATGGCACGCCGCTCATCTTCCTGCAACGAAAACAGACGTTTGGCCATCGCCTGCAGTTCGGCATTGCTCTCGGCCAGGGCATCGCGCATGCGCTCGGGTTCGCTCAGATCGCGCACCACCAGCAACTTGCAGCTGCGTCCGCCGTAGCGGATGTCGCCGGCCGACAGACCTGCGTAGAAGGTGCTGCCGTCGCGACGACGCATCGCGCGTGCGCTGGAGACCGGCTCATTGCGATCGCTGCCTGCGCGCAGGTATTCGCGCACCACCGGCAGGTCGTTGTCGCCCACCAGGGTCTGCAGTGGTTCGCCCAGGATGGTTTCGCCATGGAAGCCGAACTGGGCCGAGCCGGCCGCGTTGGCGTACATCACATGCTCGTCGGCGAGAATCAGCACACCGTCGGGCAGCACGCGCACCAGTTCGCGAAACTGCTCCTCGCGTTCGCGCAGCAGCCGGCGCGATTGCTCGCGTTCGCTCACGTCCTGCAAGGTGCCGTGCACATGGCGCACGCCGCTGGGACTGGTCACGCTTTCGGCGCGCAGATGCACCGTGCGCGGTTGCGAATCGCCACCGGTCAGCGGCAGCAGCACATCGATCTGCACCTCGCCACCGGTACACATGTCTTCGATCATGCGTTCGATGCGCACCTGGGTCGCGCTGTCGGAGGCGGTCAGCAATTCTTCCAGCCGATGCTCACGACGGTGCATCGGCACGCTGCGCCCCAGAAGGCGGTAGACCGCCGGCGAATAGCGCCCCAGGCCGGTGGTGCGATCCAGTTGCCAGGAGCCCAGCCGCGCGATGCTCTGCGCCTCTTCCAGGCGTTCGAGCGCCTCGTCGCGCAGATCCTGCGCCCGGCGCTCTTCGCTACGGTCTACGGTGACGACCAGGCGGGCAGGGCCGCTGGCCAGATGCAGCTGGTTGCTGCGCACCTCGACATGCCGCGGGCCGCTGCGCGTCATCAGGTCTTCGTTCAACACGCAGGTGGCATCGCCCTTGCCACGGATCTGCGCAATGATCTCTTCCAGCCGCTCGCCATCGGCATTGGGCCAGATCGCCTGCAGCGTCTGCTGCAGGAACTCGTCGCGCTCCCAGCCGAAGAATTCCAGCGCCGCCGGATTGGCGTCGAGGATGCGCATGGTGGCCAGGTCGTAAATGAAGGCCGGGCTGGGCAATGCCAGGAACTTGGCTTGCAGCAACGCCTCGGACTGCGCCAGCTGGGCGTACTCGTCCACGATCAAGCCGGTAAAGCGGCGCAGCACCAGGTGGATGACGATGCTGGACAGCACCAGAAAGCTCGCATCCGACCAGCGCTCCGGCATGGCGGCGCCGGCCAGGTTGAGCAGCCGGTTACCCAGCAGCAGCCAGATCACGCCAACCAGCAGGTACAGGCCGGTCAGTGTCCACAAGCCTTGCTGCAGGCGCTCGGCCAGACGGAGGCAGGAGACGGGGGCAGACGAAAATGCGGGCGCGGCGACGGGCTGTTGCATGGATCCGCGGACGACCTTGAGTGCTGGCGATGCGGCCATCTTAGCCGCAACTCGGGCCGGTTCGGTCCAGCTCGCAACAGGTGCCTCAACTATTGGCCGGCACGGCCGTTATCCATTGCGACTCCGAAGGCCGGGGTCGATTCTTCGGAGTGTTCCAGAGTGGACTCAGGCGTCATTGCAAGCATGCTGCAGCACCCGCTGACCTCGGCGGTGGTGTTGTTGGATGCGCATGGCCAGCCTCTGGCGGCCAACCGCGTTGCACAATCCCTCGGATTGCCGGCAACCCTCGGCGCATACGCCGATGTGTTGGAAAGCAGCCGTGCCCAATTGGCCGAAAGCGGGGGCATGGCGCCCTGCGTATTGCCAGGCACCGGCGGCGGGCGGCTGGAGGGCTGGCTGCGTGCGGTCTGCGACGAGCACGGCCAGATCATGGCATTCACCCTGAGCATTCCCGAGCCCAAGGGTGCCGATGGCACCAGTCGCTGGGAGATAGGCCTGGACAGCGCCGATCATGGCTTGTGGGATTGGGATATTCCGGCCGATGTGGTGTACCGCTCCGAGCGCTGGACGCGCATGCTCGGTTATTCCGAGCAGCCGCTGCCGAACAATCTCACTGCCTTGTCCGGGCTGATTCATCCGGAAGACCATGCGCATGTCAGCGCGGCGGTGCAGGCGCATCTGGAAGGCCGTACCGATACCTATGTGGCCGAATTTCGGCTACGCCAGCACGACGGCCAGTGGCGCTGGATCCTGGATCGCGGCCGCGTGGTATCGCGGACCGCGGACGGACGTCCATTGCGCATGGTCGGCACGCATACCGACGTGCACCATCAAAAATTGCTCGAGCAGCAGCTGCGCGAGCAGCAGGCACAGCTCGAAGAAGCCCAGCGCATCGCCAGCATGGGGAGCTGGAGCTGGGATTCGCATCACGATGCCCTGTGGGTGTCGCAGGATTTCCTGCAACAACTGGGCATGACCCATGTTCGTCTGCAAGGCATCCGCGACATCCTGCGCCTGCTGGCTGGGCCTTCGGTCGCGCAACTGCGCAGCGCCTGGCGCAAGATCAAGCACGAAGGCATGCCGGTGCATTTCGAACTGGAAATCAACGGCCTGCTCGGTGCCAACCCGCATCATCTGCGGGTGTGGGCACAGCCGGTGTTCGATGGCGACGGCAGCATGGTGCGCGTGCTTGGCCAGCTGCAGAACGTCACCGAACAACGCCAGACCGACGCGCTGATCCGTTGGCGCACCGAATTGCTCAATCGCGTGTCCGCGCTGGGCAAGATCGGCGGCTGCGAGATCGAGGTCGACACCCGGCGCATGCAATGGACCGAGGAGTGCTATCGCATTCACGGCCTGCGCAAGGAAAACATCACCCTGGAGCAGGCGCTGTCGCTGTATACGCAGGATTCGCGCGACGCCTTCGAGGCGGCGCTGCTGCGGATCTCCGATGGCGGACTGCCCGAACAGCTGGAGCTGTGTTTCTATCGCAACTCCGGCCAGCGTGTCTGGGTGCAGGTACTGATCGAGCTGGATCGTCGTGAGGGCTTGCCGCCGCGGTTTGTTGCCTTGTTCCGCGATATCACCCGCGAACGCGAAGCCAACGAGCGCATCGAGTTGCTTGCCCATTACGACCGCCTGACCGGTTTGCCGAACCGCTTCCTGTTGCGCGAGCAGGCAGAAAACGCCATTCGCGAAGCGAACGAGCGCGGCCAGACACTGGCGATGCTGTTGATCGATCTGGATGGCTTCAAAAGCATCAACGATTCGTTTGGCCATGCCACCGGCGACAACCTGCTCAAGCTTGCCTCGGCGCGCCTGCATCAGCATCTGCGTAATAGCGACCTGTTCGGCCGCTTCAGCGACGACGAATTCATCGTGCTGCTGCGCGATATGTCCGAGCCCGAAGATGCCGGCCACGTGGCGCGCAAACTGATTGCTGCGCTCGGCGAGCCGCTACGCAAGGAGCACGTCACCCTCAAGCTCGGCGCCAGCATCGGCATCGCGCTGCAGGGCGAAGGGCTATCGGATTTCGACAGCCTGCTGCGCGCCGCCGACGCGGCGATGTACGCAGCCAAGGAGTCCGGGCGCAATACGTACCATTACTACAGCCAGGACGTGCTGCTGCGGGCGCAGCGCCGCCTGGAGCTGGAGCATGCGCTGCAAGGCGCGCTCGACCGCGAAGAATTCACGCTGGTCTATCAGCCGCTGGTCAACACCGTGGACGATGCATCGCCGGCGATCGAAGCGCTGATGCGCTGGAATCGCCCTGGCCATGGTCCCTGCAGCCCGGTCGAATTCATCCCGATTGCCGAAGAATGCGGCGAGATCGTGCGTCTGGGCGAGTGGGTCATCGGCGAAGCGTGTCGTCAGGCCGTGGTCTGGGATCGGGCCGGGCTGCATTTCAGCCGCGTTGCGGTGAATGTGTCTGCGGTGCAATTGCGCGAACGCGGCTTTGCCGAGCGCGTGCTGGAAATCTGCCGCGACAATGGCTGGCCGCCTTCACGCCTGGAGCTGGAGCTGACCGAATCTGCCTTGATTCGCGACTCCGATTCGCTACGCCGCTGCTTCGAATTGTTCGAACAGAACGGCGTGCTGCTGGCGGTGGACGACTTCGGCACCGGCTTCTCGAACCTGCATTACCTCAACCGGTTCCCGGTACAGCGTCTGAAGATCGACCGAAGCTTCGTGCAGGGCATGCTCGACGACGCCAACACGGCCGAAGTCACCCAGGCCATCGTCCATCTGGGGCATGCCCTGGGCATGCAGGTGGTCGCAGAAGGCGTGGAAACCGTGCAGGAAGATGCACTGCTGCGCCAGCAGGGCTGCGACGAAATCCAGGGTTACTTCTACTCACGCCCGCTATCGCCGCGCGACATGGCGCAGTGGTTGCGCGAAGCCGACGCCGGCATGCGGTTGGGCGCACGGCTGGTGATTGCCAGCTAAGCCGCTGACCTGCTGGCTGCGCATATGTGGTGTCGCGCACGATCACCCAGTGATGTGATCGGCTCCGTGCCGCTGCGGTACGAGGACAGGCGACAGCTTTGCTGCTTGCCTGTTGCTGGCGATCTGAGCCAAATCCCTACGTGATGTCCAGCACGTGCATCGCAAGCGGCGCGGATCGCGCCTGCTCATCCCACGGGGTATTGGCACTTTCTGCTGCAGACACCTAGATGGGGTCGTTGCTGGCCAGGGGCACAGTCCGGTCCAGACGCATCGCCTAATGGATCAATGCGGGATGTTATGGATCTCCCCGGAAGCGATTGGAGCATCCTCCGAACGGATCCAGAATGGCTCGATGGCGCGACGAAGAACCAGGGCTGTTGTCCCGTACGTGCATGCATGACTGCCGGCGTAGCCGTTTCACCCGGTAAGCATCGACTGATGCAGTGTGATCAATCGACATCCTACCGGTCATTCCGGTTCGAACAACAGCTCGCGCCTCCAGAGCAGCGGTGTGCGCGCTCGCCGTTGATCAGGGAAGAAAAGCGACAGATAGCCGGCCGCGATCGCACGGCTGCGAAGTTTCAAGCCAACGCCTTCCGCTGTCACCACGGTGACCCCGGTCACGGTGCCTTGCGGATTGACCTGCATTTCCCAGATAAGGCGGCCATGCCACTCGGCCGGTGGGATCGCTGCGTCATAGTTCGGGCGGCCGACGACATACGGTGTTCCCGGATCATTCGACAGGGGTGAGTCTGCCAGCCTGGCATGGACCTGCAGCGTCTCTTCCCCCGTGCGCCCATCTCCTGTGCTAGCGCGAAATGTCCATAGGCCAGGCTTGCCTCCCTGGCCCAGATCGGCATCGTAACAGTGCTTGACGCCACGGTAGTCGGGGTACTGGTGGCTCGACACTTCCTGCCCGGAGGCATCGAAGGCCTTCACTACCAACCCACCTACATCGGTCTCGGCGAGATTGGTCGCGACACACACCTGGTGAGTGTGCTGACCATCGGTCAAAAACTGGATGGTTTGCTGGCGGGCAATCGAATGAGGTGGGCGGGCATCCCAGAGAAATTCGAGATACACCTTGTCATCTGCCGCAGTGGCCGAGTGAGAAAAGGCTGCCGCACACAACGCCAGGCAACGGATTTTCATGACATCCAGCGCTCAGTCCGAAGAAGGCAGCATGCTGATCGCCCGGGTTGGTGACGGGCTCAGGAGGAGAGGTGGATGGTAGAGGCTTTGGCCAGACCTGACAAACCACCGCCGGTGTGAGCGCGTCTCGGCCGGGCAGGGGGACAAGGAGCGCGTGCGCACGGCATCAGCGCTCCCGGGAGCAGCGAAAGCAGTGGACGGCTCAGAAAGCTGAGATCGGGCAGTTCAAACAACACGGCGGAGCGCCTGCCGAGGCATGCCCCGCTGTGCGGCGCTGGGCTTACCGCGCCGATCCGCTGACCGCGGCACCATCCAGACCGAGATCCCAGGCCACGGTTGCAAACAGCAGTTCTTCTTCGCTGCATGCACGGCGCGGGTTGATCAGGGCCAGCAGCTCCGCGCGTGCGCTGTGTTCCAGCCGTTCCAGCGCGGCCGGCATGCGGACGCGCCGCAATGCAGGCCTGGCTGCATCGCTTTGCGCGATGCGCTCGGCTTGTGCGGCTGCCAATGCAGCGGCCTGCAGTGCGGCGGTAGGGGCATCGATGGTCGGGGCAACAAGCGTCATGGGCGGAACACCAGGTCGTAACGGAACGACAAATCCCCGGAAGGCCGGGGAATGTCGGAATCAGCAGCTGCGTGGCGGCATCGGTCTTAGAACAACTCGACCGTGCCGGCACCCATGCCTTGCTGCGCCACCGGCTTGTGCGGCGGGCGCTCCCACTCCACGCGCATGTCGCGAAGGCGGTTGGACACCTTGGCCAGCGCGGCGACCAGGTCGCTGTCGTACACGCCGCCATTGCGATGCAGCAGTTCCTGCAGCGCCACCGCTTCGCGGTTGATCGCGGTCAGGCGATCCAGGTGGGTGTGGATACCGCTCAGCGTCTGCGTGGCGATGTCCTCGAACTGCAGGGCACGCACCGCTTCGGCCACGCTGCCATCGATCGAGCGTGCGCATTCGGAGATCTCGCGCATGCCATCGCCCAACGAGGCGTTGATCTGGGCGACGTTCTCCAGCATGGCGGCCGATTCATGGCGCGCCTCGCGGGAGCGGTCCATGTGGCGCGAGGCCAGCTGCGAGACCGTTTCACGCACCTTGGCGATCGATTCCTTGGAGCTGTGTGCCAGCTTGCGGATCTGCTCGTTGAAGGTGGTGGAACGCTCGGACAGGTTGCGCACCTCGTCGGCAACCACGGCGAAGCCGCGACCGGCTTCACCGGCACGCGCTGCTTCGATGGCGGCGTTCAAGGCCAGCAGGTTGGTCTGGTCGGCAATCGACTTGACGTCTTCCAGCAGCGCGAAGATGCCATCCAGATGCTGCGCCATCTCGTCGATGTGATGGACGGTATTGGTGCTTTGGCCGCTCACCTGTTCCAGCGCTTCCACCAACTGCTCCATACGGGAGCTGGCGTGCTGGGCGAAGCGGGCGACGTCGACGCCGGCGCTGCCATCGTCACCGGCGCGGTCGACGATGCGGGCCAGTGCCTGGCTTTGCTGACGCGATTTGCGATTCATCGCTTCGAAGCTGCCACCCAGGCCGGACACGGCCTGGCGGATCAGTTCGCGGGCACGCTCGACTTCCGAGCGCGAACCGTCGACTTCGTTGCTGACGAACGTGCGCAGTTCGTTGAGCAGTTGGTCCTGCTCGCGCAGGATGCGGGCCTGGTCCGGATTAGGCCGGAACTGGGAATACGTCACCCAGGCAGCGAAACCCAACCAACTGAGGGTCATGGTCGCCAGGATCGCCCAGCGCACCGAAGCGGGCCAGTCGAATCCGACAGCGAAGGGGAACAGCAAGGTCAGAGCCAAAGGAGCGGCTAGACGGATGAGTGGACGTGAATACATGGGCGTTCTCGGCAGAGTCACGGTTGCTGTATCGGCACTGCCCCCGTTGTCTTTAGCGACGATCGCCACATCGCCTGGCCCATTCAACCGCCGTTGGCGCGCGTCAGCGGCCGCTAGCGCGCAGATGCAGGCGGCTTTTTCGCGCCATTTAGCGCAACGCGCGGTCCACCGCTTCGATCATCGCGCGCTTGGCGAACAGGAAATCCCACAGGCTGCCGCCCATCTGCCGCCACAGCACCGCCGAGCGCACTGCTGCCAGCAACAGCGCGCGGATCTCCGCGACCACGCCGGCCTGGCCCAGGTAGTGCGGGTTGCCCTGGACCATGACCTTGGGCCGCAAGTGGCTGATGGTCTGCGCGTACAGCCCGCCGAGCGAGCTCAATACATCGGGGTGGCTGCTGTCGCCCAGCTGCTGGGCCTGGCGCGCTGCCGCGTCGATTCCGCTGGCGACAGTGGCGACGGTGCTGGCATCGCGCACGAACCGGCGCTCCAGCTGCAGCACGGCCAGCGCCAGGCGCGGCAGCACTTCGTCCTGGCCCTGGTTGCGGAAGTAGTTGTGCAGCAGGCGCAGGCCAGGCGCCAGCGCCGCTGCCGAGCCGTACACGGCCTCTGGCGAGGCGGCGTCCACCCGGAACACGCTGTCCATGGCGGTACGCACCGTCGCCGCTTCCGAATGCCCGGTCTCGGCGATCCGCCGCACTTGTTGCAGGGCCTGAGCGACGCCGGCAAGCGCCAGCACACGGTGATCCATGGAAACACTCATCAAGCCACTACCTCAGAGGAAAAAGAAGATCCCGCCAACTGGCGTTCCAGCGGTGCGTCGGTGGCGGCGATGACCGCGCCGCCCAGGCACTCCTGCCCGTCGTACAGCACCAGCGACTGCCCCGGCGTCACCGCCCGTTGCGGCCGTTCGAAGCGCACCTGCACGCTGCCATCGTCCTGCACCTCTACCGTGCAGGGCTCGTCGGGCTGACGGTAGCGCGTCTGCGCAGTGCAGGTGAACCGGCGTGCCGGCGGCGCCCCGGTCACCCAGTGGGCTTGTTCGGACTGCAGCCAGCGCGATTGCAGCAGCGGGCTGTCGCGGTCCTGGTCCACATACAGCACATTGTTCGCCACATCCTTGCCGACCACATACCACGGCGCCGCCGCCCGCCCGCGCACGCCGCCGATGTTCAGCCCTTCGCGCTGGCCCAGGGTGAAATAGAACACCCCCGGATGCTCGGCGATGCGCTGCCCCTGCGGGTCGCGGATCTCGCCGGCGCGCGCGGGCAGGTAGCGGCCCAGAAACTCGCGGAAATCGCGTTCGCCGATGAAGCAGATGCCGGTGGAATCCTTCTTGGCATGGGTCGGCAAGCCGGCATCCTGGGCAATCCGGCGCAACGTGCTTTTTTCCAGATCGCCGATCGGGAACAGGGTGGCGGCCAACTGCGCCTGCCCCAGCTGATGCAGGAAATAACTCTGGTCCTTGCCGCGGTCGGCGCCACGCAGCAGCCGCCACCGCCCGCCGCGATGCGCCACCTGCGCGTAATGGCCGGTGGCGATGCGCTCGGCACCCAGCGCCTGTGCTGCATCCAGAAAATGCTTGAACTTCACTTCGCGGTTGCACAACACGTCCGGGTTGGGCGTGCGTCCGGCCGCATATTCGGCCAGGAAATGCGCGAACACGCCGCTCCAGTATTCGCCGGAGAAATCGCGAAAATGAAACGGGATGCCCAGCACGCCGCACACCGCCACGGCATCGCGGCGGTCGTCTTCGGCGCGGCAATCGCCGCTGCCGTCGTCGGCCCAGTTCTGCATGAACAGCCCCGCGATCGGCTCGCCTTGCTGCGCCAGCTTCCACGCCGCCACCGACGAATCCACGCCGCCGGACACACCCACCACAATCCGTGGCGTACTCATGCGACGTGCCGCACCAGGGAGAGCGGATAGCGCTGCCCTGCCAGGTAGTCGGCAACCACCTCCCACACCAGTGGGCTGCGCAGGCGCTCGGTGGAGGCGCGCAGTTCGTCCGGGGTCATCCACAGCGCGCGCACCACGCCGGTGTCGAGGCTGCGTTCGGAGTGATGGGCTAGCGCATCGGCAACGAATGCAAAGCGCAAAAAGCACTGTCCGTTGGGGGCAACCCATTGGTAGGTACCGATGAACTGGGTCAGGCGCACGTCCCAGCCAGTCTCCTCGAGGGTTTCGCGCACGGCCGCATCCAGCAGGCTTTCGTTCGGCTCCAGATGCCCGGCAGGCTGGTTCAACAGCAGGCGGCCGCCGATGGCTTCTTCCACCTGCAAAAAGCGTCCATCGCGCGCCACGACGGTGGCCACGGTCACATCGGGATGCCAGCGTTGCTCTGGCGTACTCATCGAATCTGCTCCAACGCGGTCGACCACCTGTGCGCCGCTTGCGCGGCGGGGCCGGCATCGCGGTGCCACCCCGGCATGGTTGCGCCATCGTGTGCGGTGCGCATCGGGGCATCTGCGGTCGACGACGGCGCCAGCAGCTGCGCGGTCATGGGATCGGTCATCAAGGGCCAGCCAGGGAATTGGAGACAAATTGTGCGGGGCGCAGCGTAAATCGTCCAATGCGTGCAAGGTTGAACCGTATAATGGCCGGATGCCTCGGAATACCTCACACGAACACGACCACGGCCTGATGGTCGAAGCCAGCAAGCCCGAAGTGGCGCCACCGCCGCGCTACCAGGTGCTGTTGCTGAACGACGACTACACCCCGATGGACTTCGTGGTGACCGTCCTGGAGCAGTTTTTCAACCTGAATCTGGAGCAGGCCACCCAGATCATGTTGCACGTCCACACCCGCGGACGCGGCGTGTGCGGGGTCTACAGCCGAGAGGTTGCGGAGTCGAAAGTGGCCCAGGTCAACGAGTTTTCGCGCATGAACCAGCACCCGCTGCTGTGCACGATGGAACAGGCCTGAGGCGCCCGGCAGGTCATTCCAGCAGCGCAACAGTGTGGCTGCGATCACGTGCTAACGCTGTCTGAACATGCCTATCCGATAGGGTTGTGGAAAATCCCAACAAAAGCCGCATATTGTTGGCAACAGCCGTTCGGAGTTACCAATGTTCAGCAAAGACCTAGAGCAAACCATCGGCCAGTGCTACAAGCGAGCACGCGAGGCGCGTCATGAGTTCATGACCGTCGAGCACCTGCTGCTCTCGCTGCTGGACAACCCTTCCGCCCAGGCCGTGCTCAAGGCCTGTGGGGCAGACCAGGTGCGCCTGCACAATGACCTGGAACAGGCGATCGAGGCCTCGGTCTCGCGCCTGGCCGAGGACGACGGGCGCGACACGCAGCCAACCCTGGGATTCCAGCGGGTGTTGCAGCGCGCGGTCTACCACGTGCAGTCCTCGGGCAAGAAGGAAGTCACCGGCGCCAACGTGCTGGTCGCGATCTTCGGCGAGAAGGACTCGCATGCGGTGTACTTCCTGAACCAACAGGACATCACCCGCCTCGATATCGTCAATTATCTCTCGCACGGCATCGCCAAGCTGGGTGAGGACGGCGAGCAGCCGTCCGCGCCGGATGGTGAGTCCAAGAGCGAAGGCGGCGAGGGCGAAGCCAAGGGCGACGCCCTGGCCGAGTTCGCCACCAATCTCAACGATCAGGCACGCAACGGCAAGATCGACCCGCTGGTCGGCCGTAGCGATGAGATCGAGCGCACCATCCAGGTCCTGTGCCGTCGGCGCAAGAACAACCCGCTGTACGTGGGCGAGGCCGGCGTTGGCAAGACCGCGATCGCCGAGGGCTTGGCCAAGCGCATCGTCGACAACGACGTGCCGGAAGTGCTCGCCGATGCGGTGATCTACTCGCTGGATCTGGGCGCCCTGGTGGCCGGCACCAAGTACCGCGGCGATTTCGAAAAGCGTCTCAAGGGCGTGCTGGCTGCGTTGAAGAAGGTGCCGAATGCGGTGCTGTTCATCGACGAGATCCACACGATCATCGGTGCCGGATCGGCGTCGGGCGGCACCATGGACGCCTCCAATCTGATCAAGCCGGCGCTGTCGTCGGGCGAGCTGCGCTGCATCGGCTCGACCACGTTCCAGGAATATCGCGGCATTTTCGAGAAGGACCGTGCGCTGGCGCGTCGGTTCCAGAAGATCGATATCGTCGAGCCGACCGTGGGCGAGACCTTCGAGATCCTGCAGGGCCTCAAGCCCAAGTACGAGGCGCATCACGGCGTGACCTACGCCGATGACGCGCTACAGGCCGCCGTCGACCTGTCGGTGAAGCATATCGGCGACCGTTTGCTGCCGGACAAGGCGATCGACGTGATCGACGAGGCTGGTGCGCGTCAGCGTCTGCTGCCGGAAGGCAAGCGCAAGGAACTGATCGATATCGAAGAGATCGAGACCATCGTCGCCAAGATGGCGCGCATTCCGGCCAAGCAGGTCAGCGCGACCGACAAGGACGTGCTGCAGCACCTGGAGCGCAACCTGAAGATGGTGATCTTCGGGCAGAACCCGGCGATCGAGACGCTGGCCGGTTCGATCAAGCTGGCGCGCTCGGGTCTGGCCAATCCGGAAAAGCCGATCGGCAACTTCCTGTTCGCCGGCCCCACCGGTGTCGGCAAGACCGAGGTCACCAAGCAGCTCGCGCTGCAGCTGGGGATCGAGCTGGTGCGTTTCGACATGTCCGAGTACATGGAAGCGCACTCGATCAGCCGTCTCATCGGTGCGCCCCCGGGCTACGTCGGTTTCGATCAGGGCGGCTTGTTGACCGAAAAGATCGTCAAGACACCGCACTGCGTGCTGCTGCTGGACGAAGTGGAGAAAGCGCATCCGGACATCTTCAACATCCTGTTGCAGGTCATGGACCGCGGCATTCTGACCGACACCAACGGGCGCGAGGCCAACTTCAAGAACGTGATTTTGGTGATGACGACCAATGCCGGCGCCACGCAGGCATCGCGTCGGTCGATCGGTTTTACCAAGCAGGATCATTCCACCGATGCGATGGAGTCGATCCGTCGCGGTTTCACGCCCGAATTCCGCAACCGTCTGGATGCGATCGTGCAGTTCCAGCCCCTGGCGTTCGACCACATCCTGCGGGTGGTGGACAAGTTCATCATCGAACTGGAAATGCTGTTGCAGGAAAAGCACGTCTCCCTGTCGGCCACCCCGACCGCGCGCGACTGGCTGGCCCAGCATGGCTTCGATCCGCTGATGGGTGCGCGGCCGATGTCGCGGGTGATCCAGGAGAAGATCAAGCGCCCGCTCGCCGACGAACTGCTGTTCGGCAAGCTGGTGGACGGTGGCCGGGTCAGCATCGATGTCAAGGATGGCGAACTGGTGGTCGAGGCGCATCCGGAACCCGAACGCCTGCTGCCCGCGACGGTGGATTGATCGTTGTAAGGTTGTTTGGCAGTCAAGGAAAAGCCGCTCGAAAGAGCGGCTTTTTTAGGTCTTCAGCGCGCATCGCGATCACGCACCCTGACGATGGCACGCTTGGCGGGGATGGCTGCTGGGTGATGCGTTTCTACGCTGCCGGCAAGTCGCCCAGCCGCCGGTGCGGAGCAGGGCAGTGCGTTTCGGTGACTGCCTTGCACTGCGCGCTCGAATTGCGGGCACGACAAAAAGCGGCCAATGGCCGCCTCGCGTCTCGGTACCAAAACCGCTTACTTCATGCGGTAGGTAATACGACCCTTGGTCAGGTCGTAGGGAGTCATCTCAACTTTGACCCGGTCGCCGGTCAGGATGCGGATGTAGTTCTTGCGCATACGTCCGGAGATGTGGGCGATGATTTCATGCCCGTTCTCCAGCTTGACCCGGAACGTGGTGTTGGGAAGCGTCTCGCTGACGCTGCCTTCGAATTCAATGGAGTCGTCTTTCGACATGTAATCCTGTGCAGTCACGGCTGGCCCGGCAGGGCCGTAAGGGACGGCATTTTACGCGCCATCTCCCCGCGGTGCAAATTTTATGTTAAGCGGGTCTCACACAGCTCGCTGGCGGCGTGTTCGCCGTAACGCGCAGACCAATTACCCGGCGGTTCCGTCAGGGCAACCTGGCGTTGCACCTGGTGCAAAAAGTCAGCGCGCGGCAAGCGTTCGGCGCCCAGGCTCAGCAGGTGCGGATTTTCCACCTGCGCATCGATCAGTGGCCACCCTCGGCCATGCAGATTGGCGGCCAAGGCGGCTAGTGCCACCTTGGAGCCGCCGCTTTCCCCGCTGAACATGCTTTCGCCAAAAAACATCCGGCCGATCGCGACGCCGTAGATCCCGCCAACCAGGCGCGCGCCGTCGAACACCTCGATCGAATGCGCGTGGCCGAGACGGTGCAAGGCGATATAGGCCTGCTGCATTTCCGCGGTGATCCAGGTGCCGTCCTGGCCAGGGCGCGGACTCGCAGCACAGGCGTCGATCACCTGTTCGAAGGCGGTATCGGCGCGAACCGTCCAGGTGCTTGCGCGAAGCTGGCGCTTGAAGCGAGAGGACAGGCGCACGCCGTCAGTGCGAAAGACCATGCGCGGATCCGGGCTCCACCACAGGATCGGTTGGCCCTCCGAATACCACGGGAAAATGCCGTGCGCGTACGCGTTGAGCAGGCGCTGGGGCGACAGATCTCCGCCAACGGCAAGCAGTCCGTCGGGATCGGTCAGGGCGGCCTCGGCAGGCGGGAATGGGGCCGAGGCGGAAGTGCCCAACACGGTGGGACGACGAAAGGGCGTCATCACGCCGGCCACCGGCCGGATCGCCACGGCGCGCCACGCAGGCATGGAAATGGAGCGGCAAAGGGCATGGGCAGGTGCCTGGTTCGGTTCCGGCGATGGTACAGGTGCGCCTGCGGAGCACCCAGCTGGCTCAAGCCCGTCGCTGCCGGTCCCAGCTGGCGTAGTGCTCGTGCAAGGTCTGCTCGACCGGACGGTAGTCCACGCCCAATTCCTGGCGCGAGCGCCGGTTGTCCAGGCCGAAGCGGATGCCGAGATGATTGCGAATGTACTTGGGGCTCAGCCCGAAGAAGGGGCCGAGTAGCCGCAACGCCAAACCGGGAATCTGCAGACGCGGCAACAGGTAAGGGCGGCGGTGGACCTTGCGCAGGAACCGCGCGATTTCCAGGAACGAGATCATCTGTGCCGAGGCGACGATGTAGCGGCCGTGCGCGCTGGGCCGCTTGGCCGCGGCGATGTGTGCGTTGGCAACTTCACGCACGTCCACCGTGGCAAAGCTCAGGTCCGGCACGCCATAGAAGAACAGGCCGCGCATCAGTTCGTCGAGCAGGAACAGGCTGCCCGAATCCGAGCCTGCGGCCGGGGACGGACCGAGCACCAGGCCGGGGTTGATGCAGACCAGGTCCCAGCGCTGCTGCGCACGGGACATGGCCCACGCCTCCTGCTCGGCGACCACCTTGGAGTAGTGGTAGGGATTGTGATCGAGGCTGCTGGTGGTGTTGAAGAAGGCTTCCGACAGCGTTTGCCCGGGCATGTCCAGCACGTCGCGGTAGTCGCCGAAGATCGCGCCGATGGTGGACGTGAGCACCACCCGCTCGACGCTGGAAGTCGCGTTCACCGTGGTCAGCACGTTCCTGACGCCTTGCAGCGCGGGTTCCAGCAGTTGGGTGCGGCCGTTCTTGATCTTTTCCGGCATCAGGAACGGCGAGGCGACGTGATGCACCACAGAGCAGCCCTGCATCGCGTCGGCGAAGGAGCCGGGTACCAGCAGGTCTGCTTCGAACAACCGCAATTGGTCCGGGTGGTCCGCCTGCAGCTGCCGTAAGGGCCGCAGCTTGGGCGAATCGTGCAGGCTGCGCACGGTGGCGTGCACGGTGTCGCCCGCTTCCAGCAACTGCTTCACCAGCCGGCAGGCGACATAGCCACTACCGCCGGTGACCAACACCGTTTGCTTCATGGGCCGATTCCGGTGCGGGCGACATGCCCGAATCAATAGTCAACGCTAGCATATTCTGCGGTAGCGTCCGCAAGTGCGGAATGATCGGGTACCAGGCACGGCAAATGCGCGGCCTGCGAGGGCTACGATGAGGACTGATGAACGGGTCTCGCGCAACGGCGCAGAGGCCTGCCACGTCAGGCGGTGCCTGGATTTGTGCGGCGGCGGTGCGATGTATCGACCCGGGATGGGTGGAGAAGCCGCCGCAGGGCGATCACGCTTGGCGGAACGGCGAATGGCGCAGCAGGGCGGCGGCGTGCTGCTCGACCTCGGCCCGCTCTTGCGCGCACCAGTCCGCCAGCGGCTCGCGAAAGCCCGGATCGGCAATCCAGTGGCGGCTGCGCACCAGCGTCGGCAGAAAGCCGCGCGCGATCTTGTGCTGGCCTTGTGCGCCAGGTTCGAAGCGGGTCAGGCCTTCGCGCAGGCAATATTCGATGCCCTGGTAGTAGCAGGTCTCGAAATGCAGGCCGGGCAGGGCTTCACCGCCCCAGTAGCGGCCGTACAAAGTGTGCTGCCCGCGCAGGCAGAGTGCACCGGCGATGGGTTGCCCATCGAGGTCGGCCAGGAACATCACCAGCTGGCGCGGCATGGCCGTGGCCAGGTGCTGCAGGAACTGCTGCGTCAGCGCGGGCGAGTTGCCGTACTCGTTGAAGGTCTTGAGATAAAAGCCGTACATCGCGGCCAGCTCCGCATCGCTGGCCTCATCACCGTGCACCACGCGCAGTTGCACGCCGGCGCGCTGCACCTTGGCGCGTTCCTGGCGAATGTTCTTGCGGTGCTTGTGATCCATCGCCGACAGGAACGTCTCGAAGTCGCCCCAGCCGCTGGCGTTGTGCCAGTGGTACTGCAGGTCGTTGCGTTCCAGCCAGTCGGCATCGAAGGCGGCGTCTTCACCAGCGGGGTAAAAGTTCACATGCGCCGACGACAGTCCGCTGCGCTCCACCAGCTCGCGCATCGCCTTCAGCAGGTGGCCGCGCCACGTGGGCGCACCGAGCAGGCGCGGGCCGGTGACGGGCGAGTAGGGCACCCCACACAGCCATTTGGGGAAGTAGTCCTGGCCATAGCGCGCGTACGCATGCGCCCAGGCATGGTCGAAGACGAACTCGCCGTGCGAGTTGTTCTTGAGGTAGCCGGGAGCCGCGGCGACCAGAGTGTCACCCTCCCACAAGGTCAGGTGCAGCGGGTTCCATCCCCAATCCGGGCGCAGGCAACCCTCACGTTCAAGGCCTTGCAGAAATGCGTAGCTGATAAAGGGATGCGTGCCATCGTGCAGCGCATCCCAGGCGCCGGCCGGCAACTCGTCCAGCTGGCGACACCAGCGTGCGGTTATGCCCATGCGGGCAGCCCCTTGGCGATGCTGGCCGCGTGGCGCGGCCGGCAATCAGGCGCCATCTCAGGCGCTCTTGTCGAGGAAACGCTCGGCATCCAGCGCGGCCATGCAGCCGAAGCCGGCCGAGGTGATGGCCTGGCGGTAATGCTGGTCGGCCACGTCGCCGGCGGCGAACACGCCGGCCACCGAGGTCTCGGTCGCGGCGCCGTTCAGGCCGGAGCGGATTTCCAGGTAGCCGTTGTTCATTGCCAACTGGCCATCGAACAACTGCGTGTTCGGGTGATGGCCGATGGCCACGAAGAAGCCATGCGCATCGATGTCGCGGGTGCTGCCGTCGATGGTGGACTTCACTCGGACGCCGGTAACCCCGGCATCGTTGCCCAGTACCTCGTCGATGGCATGGTGCCAGACGGTCTCGATCTTGCCGGCGGCCACTTTGGCGAACAGCTTGTCCTGCATGATTTTTTCTGCGCGCAGCGTATCGCGGCGATGCACCAGGTAGACCTTGCGGGCAATGTTGGACAGGTACAGCGCCTCTTCGACCGCGGTGTTGCCGCCGCCGACCACCACCACGTCCTGGTCCTTGTAGAAGAAGCCGTCGCAGGTGGCGCAGGCGGAGACGCCACGCCCCTTGAAGGCTTCTTCGGTGGGGATGCCCAGGTACTTGGCGGTAGCGCCGGTGGCGATGATGAGCGCGTCGCAGGTGTACTCGGCCCCGTCGCCGATCAGCCGGAACGGACGCTGCGACAGATCTGCCGTGTGGATATGGTCGAAGATGACCTCGGTCTCGAAGCGCTCGGCATGCGCCTGCATGCGGCTCATCAGGTCCGGACCCATCAGGCCGTGGGGGTCGCCCGGCCAGTTGTCCACCTCGGTGGTGGTCATCAGTTGGCCGCCTTGCTGCAGCCCGGTGATGACCACCGGCTTGAGATTGGCGCGGGCGGCGTAGACCGCGGCGGTCCAGCCGGCCGGGCCGGAGCCCAGGATCAACAGGCGGGAGTGCTTGGCGGGGCTGGCAGAAGAGGCGCTCATGTATACTCGCGATCTAGGAATTGGTAGGGCAGGCGAAGTAATTCACGCCCCCGTGGCGGCATAGAGTGGCGGTCCCCACCCGGTGAATCAAGGCGGCGCGATGGAACTGCTTGAACCGCAGATGGCATGCTCCGCTCCAACCACGTGCTCGACGCCGCCTTGTGCGGCGTTTTTCGTTGAGCGGCGCTTGGTTGGATGGCCAGGGCGCATGCAACTGCTGAAACCGTGGCTTCAGTCGTTTATTATCAAACACTAACAGCATTTTTCTAAGGTCTGGCTACAGGTGGCAAAGCAGGTTCCCGAACGCAGCAGCAAGCCCGCAGAGGGCAAACCGTCGTCGCGTAAGACGGCGGTGGCGGACAATCCGCGGCGGCAGAAGCTCTGGCGCGATCTGGCCTTGATCGCGGTGGCGCCGTTGCTGCTGTATCTGCTGGCCAGCCTGTTCACTTACTCGGCGACCGATCCGGGTTGGTCGCGCACCGGCAATCTGGTTGCGCCGATCCATAACATGGGCGGCCGATTCGGCGCCCTGGCGGCCGACGTGCTGCTGCAGCTGTTCGGGTATGTGGCTTTCCTGCTGCCGGTGCTGTTGGGAGCGGTCGCCTGGATCGCCTTGATCGGCGAGCGCGAGGAGCAGAGCCAAAGCGACCTGGGGCCGGCGCTGCGCCTGGTTGGGATGGTGGGGTTCCTGATTTCCTCGACCGGCTTCCTGCACCTGCGCCTGTTCCAGGGCGAGGTGGCCGAGGCCGGCGGCATCCTGGGCAAGTTGGTCGCCGGCTCGCTCAGTTCCGGCTTCGGTGCCTTGGGCGCGAACTTGTTCGTGTTGGTGCTGCTGCTGGTGTCGATCACCCTGGCGACCGGCTTGTCGTGGTTTGCGGTGATGGAGCGCATCGGCAAGTGGGTGCTGGCGCTGGGGCCGCTGATGCAGCGCAAGACCCATCAGGCCACCGAGTGGCAGCAGACCCGGGTGATGCGCGAAGAACGCGAGGAAGTGCGCAAGGTCGATGCGGTCAAGCAGGCCAAGCGCGAGCCGGTCAAGATCGAGCCGCCGCCGGCGCCGGTGGTGGAAAAGAGCGAGCGCGCCAAGCGCGACACCCAGATTCCGATGTTCCAGGGCGTCAGCACCGACGGCTCGGACCTGCCGCCGCTGGCGCTGCTGGACGACCCCAAGCCGCAGACCAAGGGCTATTCGGAAGAGACGCTGGAAACGCTGTCGCGCCAGATCGAGTTCAAGCTCAAGGACTTCCGCATCGAGGCGCAGGTGGTCGGGGCCTATCCGGGCCCGGTGATCACCCGCTTCGAGATCGAGCCGGCGCCGGGCATCAAGGTCAGCCAGATCAGCTCGCTGGACAAGGACATCGCGCGCGGGTTGTCGGTGAAATCGGTGCGCGTGGTGGACGTGATTCCGGGCAAGTCGGTGATCGGCCTGGAAATTCCCAATGTCAGCCGGGAAATGATCTTCCTCTCCGAATTGCTGCGCTCCAAGGAATACGACAAGTCGGCCAGCCCGCTGACGCTGGCCCTGGGCAAGGATATTGCCGGGCGCCCAACGGTGGCCGACCTGGCGCGCATGCCGCACTTGCTGGTCGCCGGTACGACCGGCTCGGGCAAGTCGGTGGCGGTCAATGCGATGGTGCTCAGCCTGCTGTTCAAGGCCTCGCACAAGGAACTGCGGATGCTGATGATCGACCCGAAGATGCTCGAATTGAGCGTCTACCAGGGCATCCCGCACCTGCTGGCGCCGGTGGTCACCGATATGAAGGAGGCCGCCAACGGCCTGCGCTGGTGCGTGGCCGAGATGGAGCGCCGCTACAAGCTGATGAGCGCGGTGGGCGTGCGCAACCTGGCCGGCTTCAACAAGAAGGTCAAGGACGCCATCGACGCCGGCCAGCCGATGATGGACCCGCTGTTCAAGCCGAACCCGGAGCTGGGCGAAGCGCCGCGGCCGCTGGAGACGCTGCCGTTCATCGTGATCTTCATCGACGAATTCGCCGACATGATGATGATCGTCGGCAAGAAGGTCGAAGAGCTCATCGCGCGCCTGGCGCAGAAGGCGCGTGCGGCCGGCATCCACTTGATCCTGGCCACGCAGCGGCCATCGGTGGACGTGATCACCGGCCTGATCAAGGCCAATATCCCCACCCGCGTGGCGTTTCAGGTCAGCTCCAAGATCGACTCGCGCACCATCCTGGACCAGTCCGGCGCCGAGGCGCTGCTGGGCAACGGCGACATGCTGTACCTGCCGCCCGGCACCGCGCTGCCGGATCGCGTGCACGGGGCTTTCGTCAGCGACGAGGAAGTGCATCGCGTGGTCGAGCATCTCAAGGCCAGCGGGCCGGTGTCCTACGTCGAAGGCGTGCTGGACGAAGTGCAGACCATGGGCGATGGCACCGTGGTCGGTGCCACCGGCTTGCCGGAAAGCAGCGGCGGTGGCGGCGACGAATCGGATCCCTTGTACGACGAAGCCTTGCGCATCGTCACCGAGACCCGGCGTGCGTCGATTTCCGGCGTGCAGCGGCGTTTGAAGATCGGCTACAACCGTGCCGCGCGTCTGATCGAAGCGATGGAGGCGGCCGGCGTCGTCAGCCCGCCCGAGCACAATGGCGACCGTACCGTGCTGGCACCGCCGCCGCCGAAGTAGGCGCCGGCGATGTCGTGGCGCGTTTTATGTGCAGCTTCCGATCGGGCGCCTGCAGCAATGCCGCATTGTTGGAAGCCCGTGCCTGTCATTGCCTGGCACAACGGCTACCCTGTGGGTGAGGGCCGCTCCGGCCCGCCGTGATCGAGACCCATGTTGCATCGTCCCTCGTTAGTGCTCGTGCTGCTCCTCTGTCTCCCGCTGCTTGCCCAGGCACAGCAACGGCCCGCGCCCACTGCCAGTGCTGCAACACGCACGCAGGCCGACACCAATTACAGTTTCGTGCGCTACCGCGCCGACTACGAGGTGCGCGCCGACGCCAGCAGCGTCGAAACCGACGAATACGAGATCCTGCTCAAGACCAAGTCGGCCGTGGAGCAGTTCAGCCAGGTCCGGCTGAGCTATAGCGAGAAGATGGAAACGCTCGATGTGCTGCAGGCGTATACCGTCACGGCCGAAGGGCTGCGCCAGGACGTGGCGGCCGACAAGATCTATACCCAGGAAAGCTATTCCAGCGCCTCGGCAGCGATGTATGCCGACCGCAAGGTGAAAGTGGTGGTGTTCCCGAATCTGGCGCCGGGCGCGCGCATTGTGTACTGCGTGCGGCGGGCACAGAACACGCCGTATTTCCCCGGTTACTTCAGCCTGTGGGAGACCTTCAGCGTCTTCGCGCAGTACGACGATGCGGTGATTACGTTGGTCGCGCCGAAGGGGCTGCCGATGCATCTTTCTGCACGCGGGCTGCAGGGCAGCACCAAGCCGGTGGTGCGCGGCGACCAGGCACGCTGGGAGTGGCGCTACCAGCGCACCGCGCCGATGAAGAACCAGAACTGGAGCGCTGCGACCTGGGAGTTCAGCCCCACCTTGATGGCCAGCACCTTCGACAGCTGGTCGCAGATGGGCCTGGCGTACCACGTCAAAGGCGGGCGCGCTGCGGCGGTGACGCCGGCGATCCAGGCGCTGGCCGATGAGGTCACCCGCGGTATCGATGCCCCGCGCGCGCAGGCTGCCGCGCTGTATGCGTGGGTGGCGCGCAACATCCGCTATGTGGCGGTGTATCTGGGCAATGGCGGGCTGGAACCCAACAGCGCCGAGAGCATCCTGGCCAACCATTACGGCGATTGCAAAGACCACACCGTGATTCTGGAGGCCCTGCTTGCCGCCAAGGGGATTGCCAGCACACCGGTGCTGATTGGGGCAGAGGGCGGCCCGACCTTGCCGCAGATCCCGGTGCTGGGCCGCTTCAACCACGCCATCACCTACATTCCCGCATTCGATCTGTACGTGGACTCGACCAACCCCTACGCACGCTTCGGCCAGTTGCCGGCCGGCGATCTCGGCGCGCCGGTGGTGCATACGCGCGATGGCAAGGTCACGCAGACGCCGCCGAACGACCGCAAGGTCAATCGCTATGTCGCCCGCACCGAATACCGGTTCACGCCGCAAGGCGATCTGCAGGGCACCACCACGCTCGACAGCGGGCAGACCGGCGAAGTGGGCTTGCGCGCGATGTTCGTGCAGCTCAATGCGCAGAATCGCAACCGGATCGAAGAGTCGATCCTTGCCCAGTCCGGTTTCGACGGCACCGGCGATCTGCTGATTCAGGGCGACCCGCTGGATCTGGATGCACCGTTCAACTACCGCTACACCTTCCAGGCCAAGGACGCGGTGGATTTCTCGGTGGTCGGCGGCATGACCTTGCCGGATATGCCAGGTGCCGAGTCAACGCGCGCCATCTACACCACCACCTCGGCCGAAAACAATCTGACCCCGTTTTACTGCAACGACAGCGTGCGCGAAGAAACCTACGTGGTGAGCTTTCCCGAGACGGTGCCGATCATCGCCATTCCGCGCAGCAGCACCTTTCGCAATGCCGCCGGCGAATACGTGGTTGAGTGGACACGGCAGGGGCAGACGGTCACCGCCGTGCATCGCCTGCAGCGTGCCGCCGTGCGCGGGCCACAGGCGTTGTGCCAGCCGCAGGATTACCGTGCGTTTCGCGAGCTCTACCAACAGGTGCGGCGCGGGTTTCGCGGGCAGATTGTCTATGGCGATCTGTCCAGGGTGCAGACGGCACGATGAGGCGGATTGCCGCGCACACGCCGCCATCTGAACATGCCGTGCGATAGCGCTCGCCCATTCATCTATGAAGTATCAGAATCTACGCATGTCCTTCTGGAAGACCGCGATGCATCGCCAGCTCCGTTATGCCGTCCTTGCCACTGCTCTGTTCGCCAGTACCGCGTTTGCCGGTGCGCGCCAGGAGCTGGACACCTTCACGCGAGGGTTGAAGGGACTGGATGGGCAGTTCAGTCAGCGGGTGACCGACGCGAACGGCCGGGTCAAGGAAACTTCGAGCGGGCGGGTCGCACTGGCGACACCGCGTCAGTTCCGTTGGGAATACGCCAAGCCCTATAAGCAGCTGATCGTGGCCGACGGCAAGAAGGTCTGGGTATTGGATCCGGATCTGGAGCAGGTCACCGTGCGCGCACAGGGCAGCGAAGAACAGAACAGCCCGCTGGTTGCATTGATCGACCCGGCGCTTCTGGACAAGAAGTACGATGTCAGCGAAGAAGCCGCGCCACGCGACGGCCTGCAATGGTTGTCGCTGACGCCCAAGGTGGACACCGACGCCAGCTTCCAGATCGCCTCGCTGGGGTTCGGCAAGGAGGGCCTGGCCAGGATGGAAGTGGTGGACGCAGTCGGCCAACGCACCGCGATCAGCTTTAGCGGCTGGAAGCGCAACCCGGCGTTTGCTGCAGACACCTTCCGCTATACGCCGGCCAAGGGCGTGGATGTGGTGGGCGACGCGCAGTAAAGCGTCTGCGGGGCTCTCGGGATGAACGCATGGCGCAGCGAGCGGCTGTGCCTGCGAGCGCGCAGCAGTTGTCGTGACCTGACAGATGCACCCGCACAGGAGCGATGCCACCACGCTACGGGACTGGCTCGTACGGGATCCACTGACCAACCGTCCGACTCGCCTCCGCTGCCTGGTTGGTCTGGCGTTTGATGAAGAAATCGAGGCCACGTTCGCGCTGGCGTTTGCCCTTTTCGCGCAGGATCAAAATGGTCGGTTCCCAAATGCTTGGGTGGCTGATGAGCTCATCGAACGCGCGATCGGCTTCTGCCGCTTGCGCTTCGCATCCGGCGACCCGCAATAGCTGGGCCTGCGCGCGCAGCGCGTCCAGGCGTGGTGCAGCCTCTGCCTGCAACACCCAGTCCACGATCAGCGAGGCGAACTTGTTGTCTTGCATGTGGAGGCGGACCCGGTCGATGAAGTCCTGCAATTGGCGCTCGGCCACCATATAGAGCCGCTGGTCATCGACCTTGCCCTGCAGTTTGGAGATTCCGTAGTGGGTCCATAACTGCCAGTTGCGCTTCACTTCGCGTTCGAATGAGGCGAAGTTGAAGAATTCGAAGCCACGATCGGTGCGCACGGGATCGATTTCGTTGTTGAACATCCACAAGGTGGAGAACGTCGTGCTGCCGGCCGAGCGCAGTTCCCTGCTGTAGCCGAGATCAAGCGTGGCCATGGACAGCCGCGCCACTGGTGTGGGCGGCGCATTGCCGGTGCCTGGGTGCGTCCACTGCCGGGCGACGACACTGGCCGATGCGCGCCCTGCGATCTCTACCCTGGATTGTGCGCTCGAATCCTTCAGCACCATGGTCATGTAGCCTTCGATCGGCGTCTGCGACCGGGAGGTTTCGCGCCGCGCTTTCACGCCGAGCGACGCGCCCAGGGTGGCGCGACGCGGTTGGCCATCCATGTTTCCCACGCGCACGCCGGCAGCGACGCTGAGGCTGGATTCGGTGGCCGAAGTATTGCGTTCGGCATGGCCGATCAAGCCAACGGTGATGCTGGGGTGGTGCGCCAGCAGCTCCCCCAGGAAGTCGCGCTCGCTCAACTGGCCTGCATCGCCGCCGGATTGCTCGGCCAGTTGCAGCAAGTGTTCGAACATGGCCAGGAATTGCGCGCGCTGCTCCAGCTCCTGGCCCTTGCCCCGTCGCGGTACGCGGATTTGCACGCCATGCTCGATGCCCGATTCCTTTTTCATGCGCCATTCGGCTGCGCCCGTGATACCCACCGGTGCACGTTCGGTGCCCGGCAGCAGCACGCCCGCGCTAATGCCGGTACTGGCGTTGAACTGCCGCGCCTTCTGCCGCCCGATCTGCAGCGACAACCCGGTCCGCCCCATGTAAATCTCCACCGAGCGATCGGAACTGGTCTGGCCGCCCGCGGAGAGTTTCAGTCCCAGGCCGCTCGGGATGATCGCAAGTGCGGCCGACAGCGGCGTCGTATTGAGTCCGATCACCCGTTGCTCGGTAAGACGCAGCTTGTCGCGCCATTCCAGCCGTTCCATCAGGTTGCGCAGGCATTCGAACAGCGCACGTGGCGATCTGACGCGGGAGGTGTCGCCCTCGTGCAGAAGGCGACTTGCATGACCGATGGCCTGATGAAAGTGGGTGCGCGCGTCCGACGCCAGTTCTTCATCCAGGGTCGCTGCACCGACCGGCAGGTCGCTCGGCTGTCCGGCGTGGTCGAGCAGGCCACGCTGGATCAGACGCAGCGTTTCGGGCAGACGCATGCGGCCGGCGCGTAATGCACCCCAGGCGGATGCGATGGCCGGATGGCACGCCGCCGGCTGCAGGTCGTCGGTCTCGTTCACGGAGGCAGCCACCGAGCGCTGAAGCTCCTGGGCACGCCGTTCGATCGTGCCCAGCACCTTGGCGGTGAAGGTCAGGTCGGTTGCGTTCTGCTCGTGTGGGAGCCATTGCACGTATTCCAACAGTGCCTGCATTGCCAGCTCGTCCTGCGACGGCATTCGCCCGCCCGCCAGTTGGATCTGGCGGCGCGCGACGAGCCAGCTGGTCAGGTGGCCGGCCGCTTCGCGAAAAGCGTCGTTGGCACGCCGCACGGCGGTGGGAAGCGCTTCGGAGGCGCCGACCTTCATTCCCAGCTCAAGTGCGTTGAAGGGATTGAGGGCGCGCCTGCCGCGCCGCCCACTGCCTGCGACCGCCCATTGCGCAAACATCTGCAGGCATGCGTTGACGCGCGCATAGGGTGAACCTGCCCGGGTGGTTTCGTAGCCATTGCGGAATGCGTGAAATGCGCTGCGCTGGGCATCGGTTGCAGACTGCAGGCCCTGCAGCGGCGAGTCTCCATGCACGGCATGGCGCGCTCCCATCTGCGCATCGCCCAGCCAGCTGCGTTCAGCCTGTTCTGCGTCCGGCGTCAGTGCAAGCCGGTGGCTGGCACGCAGATGGACCTGCGCCGCCTCCAACCATTCCCTGGAGGGGGGCGTGGCTTCTTCGCGCAGCATGTGCGAAAGAACCTGCATGCCACGCGGAACGCTGGCCAACAGGCCGACGCAGGCGGTGACGGTCTCTATTGGCTGGGCCGCCTCGGCAGCGATGGAGACCTGTGGCGGCGGAATCAGCTCACGCAATCGCACCACGCCCAGGCGTCGCAGCACGTCGGCCGCTGCGGCGGCATCGCTTTCGCTGGCGATCGCCAATGCCTGCAGGGCGATGCGCAACGCGTCGACCGGCTGCAAGGCGTCGCTCCCGAACGCAGCGCTGCGGCCATGCAGAGCGTCAGCCCAGGCGCGCAGAACCTGTCGACTCACGGGGTCGATGGTTTCCTCGCGAAAGCCGGGCAGGACCTCGAGCAGTGCGTCCATGGTGTCGGCGACGATCTCGGCAGCGACGGGCCGGGCCTCATCGGCCGGCGGCTGCGCGGCTGCATGTTCCGCCACGCGCTGCATGTCGCCGTTCGCAGCTTCCAGCGCGTTGACCGTCTGTTCGTGCTGCCACACCTCCTCGGTGTTGATCCGCGACGAATGCCGCGCCTGCTGCAGTTTTGCCTCGACCTGGTCGAGGCGCTGCTGTAGGCGCCGCGCATGCCGCCGACAGCGCTCGGCATGCGTGCGTTGCAGGGTCAGCATGTTCTCGTTGCGTCCCAGTCGTGTGCGCAGTGCCTCGACTTCTCGGTTTCGCTCTGCAGCAAGGTGCGAGCCGAGCGTGCGCGACGCCGGCCTGTTGGCAGAGTTGCCTGCTTGATCCGACTGCAACGCATCGCGTGCTTGCGCATACGCGCTTCGCAATCGATCGATTTCCGCGTTAGCTTCCGCAAGTGCTTGCTCTGCTTGTGCTGCCTGTGCCGAGCCGCGGCCGAAAAAGACCGCTTTGGCCAGCGCATCGCCGCGTGCGCGCGCCTGCTGCACTGCGTGCTCGAGCCGGGTGCAGGCGCGCTGCAGCTGTAAGCGATCGACGCCCTGCTGCGCGTCGGCCGAGGATGGGCCCGCGTGCGCTGCGACAGCGCGCGACGGCTGATCGTGCGGTAGCGCGTTCAATGCGGCGCGTGCGGAGAGGATGTCCGACTCGAGATCGTGGATCGCGGCCGCCACTGCATCAGTCTGCGCATTGCATCCATGCAGCTGTTGCAGCAGTTCGGCACGTTCGCGCGTCAGCGCGTTGATGCTGTCGCTCAGGTTGGCGGCGCGCCGGGCTCTCAGGGCCAACTGCTCGCGTGCAGCCTGTAGCGTTTGTGCATGCGCGTAGCTCAGCTCGTCCTGGCGACGCCGGCAGATGCGTGCGGCCAGGTCGTTGTTGGATTGTTCCAGGCGGGCGATCAGTGCCTCATTGAGATGCTGGGTGGCATTGGACAGCAGCGGGGCTGCTCGCAGATCACGGGCGGCATCGGCGTTGCGATCCGATGGGCCGGCTGGTGTGTCCCGCGCGTACTGCACCGAGGAATAGCGCAGCAGGCTCGTATGTGGTTCTGGCGAACCGCTACTGAGCCCCAATCGTTCTGCGGCCTTCCTGCAGGGGCGCGGGAGGGCGTGTTTGCGTTTGGGAGCGGCCTTCAGTCCGGGATCGACGACGCTTGGCTGTCTTGCTTGCTCAAGTAGCGTCGCGGACCAACCCAGCGGATCTTCCTGTGCCTGGATCAGTTCCGCCTCGAACGCGCATGGGTCCGGAGTCGCCAATTTGTTGTGCGTCTGCCGCCGCGCAGAAGGCTTGGATGGATGCGCGATGGTCTCGGCCATCCCTGGAAGGCAAGCGGCGATGACGGAGGGGCGAAGCGGAATGCGAGGCATGGTGGAATCCGTGCGCTGAACCTGCCGCTTGCACTGGCGCAGCTCGTGGCCGATGCGGAATGCCGGCAAGCGATTGCGGTCACTCGTTACTCAGTAACAGTATTGCGCTACGCAGTCGATGCGTTGCACCTGCGCGAAGTGGTCGCTTGGAAAGAGAACCTCGGCGTCCCAGCGATGGCCAAACACTGCGTTGTGGAACGTCCATCAGGCGCAAGCGGTAGAATGAAGGGGTGAGCAAAGCCAAACGTCCCGACTCGATCACACCCGATCTGCTGCACGTCGATCGCAGCGCCATGGGGCCCTTGGCAGAGCGGATGCGGCCGCGCACGCTTGACGAGATGGTGGGCCAGAAGCGATTGCTGGCTCCCGACAGCGCCCTGCGGCGCGCGGTGGAATCCGGCCGCGTGCACTCCATGATCCTGTGGGGCCCGCCGGGATGCGGCAAGACCACATTGGCCTTGTTGCTCGCACATTACGCAGACGCCGAATTCAAGGCGATCTCGGCCGTACTCTCCGGCTTGCCGGAAGTGCGGCAGGTGCTGGCAGAGGCGGCGCAGCGTTTTGCCGGTGGCCGCCGCACCGTGTTGTTCGTCGATGAGGTGCATCGCTTCAACAAGGCCCAGCAGGATGCGTTCTTGCCGCATATCGAACGCGGCACGATTCTGTTCGTCGGCGCGACCACTGAAAACCCGTCCTTCGAGTTGAATTCAGCGCTGTTGTCGCGCTGCCGCGTGCATGTGCTGGAAGGCGTGTCGCCGCAGGATATTGTCGAAGCCTTGCAGCGTGCCTTGCGCGATGCCGAGCGCGGCTTGGGGGCAGAGACGATCCAGGTCAGCGAAGCGTCGCTGCTGGAAATCGCCAGCGCCGCCGACGGCGATGTGCGTCGGGCACTGACGCTGTTGGAAATTGCCGCGGAACTGGCGGCAGGTGAGGGTGGCGAGATCACGCCACAGACGTTGCTGCAGGTGCTGGCCGACCGTACGCGCCGCTTCGACAAGAACGGCGAGCAGTTCTACGACCAGATTTCGGCGTTGCATAAGTCCGTACGCAGTTCCAACCCGGATGCAGCGCTGTACTGGCTGACGCGCATGCTCGATGGCGGGTGCGACCCTGCGTATCTGGCGCGTCGGTTGACCCGCATGGCGATCGAGGACATTGGTCTGGCCGATCCGCGCGCGCAGAGCATGGCGCTGGAAGCCTGGGACATCTACGAGCGCCTCGGCAGCCCGGAAGGCGAGTTGGCATTCGCACAGCTGGTGCTGTACCTGGCCAGCACTGCCAAATCCAATGCCGGCTACGCTGCCTTCAACCAGGCCAAGGCCGACGTGCGCGCCACCGGCACCCAGGAGGTGCCGCTGCATCTGCGCAACGCGCCGACCAAGCTGATGAAGACGCTGGGCTACGGTCAGGATTACCAGTACGACCATGATGCCGAGGGCGGCATCGCGCTGGATCAGACCGGGTTCCCGGATGCGATGGGCGAGCGCGTGTACTACAACCCGGTGCCGCGCGGGATGGAGATCAAGCTGAAGGAAAAGCTCGATCGGCTGCGCGAGGCGCGCGCGCTGGCACGGGCTGACAAGGCCGGCAAGCCCACGGCATAATCGGCCGCACAGGAGATGGCATTCCTCCTCGAACCGCGCGCACCCTGCGCGCTGATGATGCCTGCCCACCCCGCCGGGGCGGCAGGCCTGTGCCCCGGCATCGCTTTTGACTCACAAAGGATGACGCCGATGTCGCACACTTTTTTTTCGAACACACGCTCTGGTCGCGGGGTGCGCGTATGAACGCACCGGTGTGGTGGCAACAGCTGTTGTTGGCGATGACCGGTGGCGCACTGGGATCGGGCTTGCGTTTTGCGATCGGTGCCTCGTTGATCCAGCGCTTCGGTACCGGCTTCCCTTGGGGAACGCTGACGGTGAACCTGCTCGGGTCGTTCGTGGCCGGCGTGTTGCTGGTCTGGCTGGATGCACGCGGGCCCTCGAGCTGGCCGCTGCGGGCCCTGTTGATCGTCGGCGTGATCGGTGGGCTGACCACGTTTTCGTCGCTGATGATGGAGTGCCTGGTGTTTGCGCGCACCGACCGCTCGACGATGATCGGCATCTATCTGGCGGTGACCTTGCTGGCTGGACTGGCGCTGGTCGTTGCAGGGGCGCGGACCGGTCAATGGTTGGTGGCGCGCTGAGCGTCGCCGTTTGCTAGCGGTATCTGCGGCGTCCCTATTGCGACAACTGGATCGACGGCTTCAGTGGCCGCAGCGACATGACCGATGCATCAGAACGCAACGCTCAGCGTTTCACTGGGCACGCGGGGATATGCGTTGGATCGCCGCGACGTTGGCAAGACCGCATTGACCGATAAAGGAAAGGGCGTGCTTGCGCACGCCCTTTTGGGCACAGCATGGCAATGTGATCGCTAAAACCTGATCTCCGCGGATGGATGACACAGATGGAAACACCAGACCGACCCGGAAGGCCGACCCGGCGCTCCAACCCGCCTCACAGCGCTTCGATGATGCCCGCAGCGCCCATGCCGGTACCGATGCACATGGTGACCATGCCGTACTTCTGCTGACGACGGCGCAGGCCATGCACCAGCGTGGCGGCACGGATCGCGCCGGTGGCGCCCAGCGGGTGGCCAAGGGCGATTGCGCCACCCAGTGGATTGACCTTGGATGGATCCAGTTCGCTGTCGCGGATCACGGCCAACGCCTGTGCGGCGAAGGCTTCGTTGAGCTCGATCCAGTCGAGTTGATCCTTGGTCAGCCCGGCCTGCTTGAGCGCCTTGGGAATGGCGGCGATCGGTCCAATGCCCATGACTTCCGGACGCACGCCGGCTACCGAGAAGCTGATAAAACGCGCAAGCGGTGTGAGGCCGTAATCCTTGATCGCCTGCTCGGAGGCCAGCAGCACGGCACCGGCGCCATCGCTCATCTGCGAAGAATTACCGGCGGTGACGCTGCCGCCGAACTGGCCGTTGCGGAACACCGGGCGCAACTTGGCCAGGCCCTCGAGCGAGCTATCCGGACGCGGGCCTTCGTCGGTGTCGACCAGGCGCTTGCGCAGCGCGATGACGTTGCCTGCCAGATCGGGCTGGTGCGAATGGATTTCGTACGGGCTGATTTCGTCGCGGAACTCGCCGGCGGCAATTGCGGCGATCGCCTTTTGATGGGAGGCCAGCGCAAAAGCGTCCTGGTCTTCGCGTGACACCTTCCACTCTTCTGCGACCTTCTCGGCAGTGATGCCCATGCCATAGGCAATGGCCACATGGTCGTCGGCGAACACGCTTGGCGACATCGCCACCTTGTTGCCCATCATCGGCACCATCGACATCGACTCGGTACCGCCGGCCAGCATCAGGTCGGCATTGCCCAGCCGGATCTGGTCGGCGGCCATGGCGATGGCCTGGATGCCGGACGAACAGAAGCGGTTGATGGTCTGACCGGCCACCGAATTGGGCAGGCCCGCCAGCAACACGCCGATGCGCGCCACGTTCATGCCTTGCTCGCCTTCGGGCATGGCGCAGCCGATGATGGCGTCGTCGATGCGCGAGGTATCGATGCCCGGCGCCTGCGCGACCACGGCGCGCAGCACATGCGCCAGCATGTCGTCGGGACGGGTATTGCGGAACACGCCCTTCGGCGCCTTGCCCACCGGCGTACGCGTGGCGGCAACGATGTAGGCTTCTTGAATCTGCTTGCTCATGGCTATCTCCGATAGCCGGGATTCGGGATTCGGGATTTGGGATTCGTCAAAGCGAATCCGCGTGCCCGAATGTTCCTGCCCGGCGGATGAATTTGGTGGAAGCGAGAAAGTTGGAGGGCGGGGACCCGCTGTTGCGAATCCCCAATCCCCACTCCCGATTCTCAGTTCCTGAGTGGCTTACCCGTCTTGAGCATGTGCCCAATCCGCGCCTGGGTCTTTTCCTGCTGGGCCAGTTCGACGAAGTGCTTGCGCTCCAGCTTGAGCAGCCATTCTTCATCGACCAGCGCGCCGCGATCCACTTCGCCACCGCAGACCACCGTGGCGATGCGGCTGGCGATTTCGTAGTCGTATTCGCTGATGAAGCGGCCTTCCAGCATGTTGACCAGCAGCATCTTGAAGGTGGCGATGCCGACGTCGCCGGCGACCTGGATGCGGCGTGCCGGCAGCGGGGCGCGGTAGCCGCCCTCGGCCAGCGCGCGCGCTTCGGCCTTGGCGATGTGTAGGCTCTCATAGCTGTTGAACACCACCTTGTCGGTGGCACGCAGCAGGCCCAGTTCCTTGGCATTGACGGCCGAGTTGGAAACCTTGGCCATTGCCACGGTCTCGAAGGTCTTCTTCAGCTCGGCGAACACGTCGCCGCCCGGACCTGCGGCGATCGACGCACGCACCGCGATTTCCTTCAGGCCACCACCGGCCGGCAGCAGGCCGACGCCGGCTTCGACCAGGCCGATGTAGCTCTCCAGCGAAGCCACGGTCTTGGCGCTATGCATCTGGAATTCGCAGCCGCCGCCCAGCGCCAGGCCACGCACGGCCGAGATCACCGGCACCTGCGCGTACTTGATGCGCTGGCTGGTGGCCTGGAAATTGGCGACCAATGCTTCGAACGCATCGACCTTGCCGGCCTGCAGCAGGCCAAGCGCGCCGGCCAGATCGGCACCGGCGGAGAAGGGCTCCTTCTGCTGCCAGATCACCAGACCGGCGAAGTCTTTCTCGGCGCGGCCAACCACTTCCTGCAGGCCATTGAGCACGTGGTCGGAAACGGTGTTCATCTTGGTCTTGAAGCTGACCACGGCGATGTCGTCGCCGTCGTGCCACATGCGCACACCGTCATTTTCGAACACGGTTTCGCCCGGCGAGAACTGCTCGCCCAGCAACGGATCGGGGAAGCGCTGGCGCTTGTACACCGGCAGCGACGAGCGTGGCAGCTTGGCGTCGCGCGCCGGGCTGTACGAGCCTTCGGCGCCATGCACGCCATCGCGACCGTCGAACACCCAGTTCGGTAGTGGCGCGCTGCTCATGCTCTTGCCGTTGGAGATGTCTTCGGCAATCCACTGCGCCACCTGCTTCCAGCCAGCGGCCTGCCAGGTCTCGAACGGGCCCAGCGACCAGCCGTAGCCCCAGCGGATCGCCAGATCCACGTCGCGTGCGGTCTCGGCGATATCGGCCAGGTGGTAGGCGCTGTAGTGGAACAGGTCGCGGAAGCTGGCCCACAGGAACTGCGCCTGCGGGTGCTGGCTTTCGCGCAGCTTGGCGAACTTTTCGGCCGGGTTCTTGATCTTGAGGATCTCGACCACTTCCGGCGCGGCGCTACGATCGGCCGGGCGATAGTCCTGCTTCTCCAGGTCGACCACCACGATGTCCTTGCCGACCTTGCGGAAGATGCCGGCACCGACCTTCTGGCCCAGCGCGCCCTTGCCGATCAATGCGTCCAGCCACTTCGGCGACTTGAAATACTGATGCCACGGGTCGTCGGGCAGGGTGTCGCCCATGGTCTTGATGACGTGCGCCATGGTGTCCAGGCCGACCACATCGGAGGTGCGATAGGTGGCCGACTTTGGGCGACCCACCAGCGGGCCGGTCAGCGCATCGACTTCGTCGAAGCCCAGGCCGAATTCCTGCGTGTGGTGGATGGTGGACAGGATCGAGAACACGCCGATGCGGTTGCCGATGAAGTTCGGGGTGTCCTTCGCATACACCACGCCCTTGCCGAGCGTGGTCACCAGGAAGGCTTCCAGGCCTTCCAGTACCGCCTTGTCGGTGCCCTTGGCCGGGATCAGCTCGGCCAGGTGCATGTAGCGCGGCGGATTGAAGAAATGCACGCCGCAGAAACGGTGACGCAACTGCTCGGGCAGCACGTCGGAGAGCTTGTTGATGCCCAGGCCGGAGGTGTTGGAGGCCAGCACGGCATGATCGGCCACGAACGGGGCGATCTTCTTGTACAGGTCCTGCTTCCAGTCCATGCGCTCGGCGATCGCTTCGATGATCAGATCGCAGTCGCGCAGCTGTTCCAGGCCGCTCTCGTAATTGGCGGGCGTGATCGCCTCGGCCAGCGCCTTGCTGGCGAGCGGGGCGGGGCTCAGCTTGCCGAGATTGGCGATCGCCTTGAGTACGATGCCGTCTGCCGGGCCTTCCTTGGCGGGCAGGTCGAACAACACGGTGTCTACACCGGCATTGGTGAGGTGCGCGGCGATCTGCGCACCCATGACGCCGGCACCGAGCACGGCGGCACGACGGACTAGCAACGGGTTGGACATAGCGATAGGCCTCTTGTGGAACGTTTACGGTGTGGAATGAGCGCGGAACCCGGGTTCCGCGAAACGGATGAGTTCGCGCGCCGCGCGCGCACGATGGTCGGCCTCGCTGACGCCCGCAGGCCGCTTGATGAGGCCGAAATCTGCCATGGCATAGGTCAGTGCGCCGGCCAGGAAGTCCAGCCGCCAATACAGCTCTTCCTTGCTCAGGCCCGGCACGCAGCCGGCGATGGCCTTGCCAAATTCGCGCAGCACATGTCCGTAGTGGTCGGACAGGAACTTGCGCAGGTTGTCGTTCTTTTCCGCGTAAGCGCGCGCAATCACGCGTACGAACGCGCCGCCGTTCTGGCGGTCCTGCGCCATGGCCAACGCCGGCTCGACGAAGGCAGCGAGCACGGCCGTGAGCTCGCCGGGCTGGGACTTCTTTGCCGTTTCCAGCTGCTGCAGGCGCGCGGCGGTCATCTCGTCCATGCGCCGGCGGAACACCTCGTTGACCAGGTTTTCCTTGGAGCCGAAGTGATAGTTGACCGCGGCGATATTGACGTCGGCCTGCGTGGTGAGCTGGCGCAGCGACGTGCCGGCGAACCCGTGCTGGGCGAACAGCTCCTCGGCCGCACCGAGAATGCGGTCCTTGGTGGAGAAGTGGGCGGGCTTGGGCATGCGCGAAGACAGGACTCAATCAAACGATTGTTTGAGTCTACGGGCTCGCCTGCTGGCAGGTCATGTCGCAACGCAGCACGATTCAGGGGGCGGTGTGCAAACGTAGCGTTGACGAGATAGAATTGACCATCGCAAAGAAGCCTAAGCCCGCGTTTTGTCGCGGGTTTTTTTCATGATAACCTCGGGCCTTCAGTGGCCCGCCCAACGGAGAACTTCCCATGGCGCTGGAGCGCACCCTGTCCATCATCAAGCCCGACGCCGTTGCCAAGAACGTCATCGGCGAAATCTACAGCCGCTTCGAAAAGGCTGGCCTGAAGGTCGTGGCCGCCAAGTACAAGCAGCTGTCGCGCCGTGAAGCCGAAGGCTTTTACGCCGTTCACCGCGAGCGTCCGTTCTTCAACGCGCTGGTCGAGTTCATGATCTCCGGCCCGGTGATGATCCAGGCGCTGGAAGGCGAGAACGCCGTTGCCGCACACCGTGACCTGCTGGGCGCGACCAATCCCAAGGATGCTGCGCCGGGTACCATCCGCGCCGACTTCGCCGATTCGATCGATGCCAATGCCGCCCACGGCTCGGATTCGGTCGAGAACGCTGCCAACGAAGTCGCGTATTTCTTTGCTGCCACCGAAGTGGTCTCGCGCTGAGGCCGAGTGAGTCGAATCGTGAATGAGGTCGTGATCCCTTCCGTGCTGCAGGACGGCTCCGTCCGTCCCCCGGAGCCGCGCAAGCAGAACCTGCTCGACCTCGATCGCGAGGGTCTGGAGCGCTTCTTCGCCGACACGCTCGGCGAGGCGCGTTACCGTGCCCATCAGGTGATGAAGTGGATCCACCATCGCTACGTCACCGATTTCGACCAGATGACGGACCTCGGCAAGGCGCTGCGTGCGAAGTTGCACCAGCATGCCGAGGTCCTCGTCCCGAACGTGGTGTTCGACAAGCCTTCGGCCGACGGCACCCACAAATGGCTGTTGGCCATGGGCGCCGACGGCAAGAACGCCATCGAAACCGTGTATATCCCCGACAAGGGCCGTGGCACGCTGTGCGTGTCCTCCCAGGTCGGCTGTGGCTTGAACTGCACCTTTTGTTCGACCGCCACCCAGGGCTTCAATCGCAACCTCACCACCGCCGAAATCATCGGCCAGGTGTGGGTGGCGGCGCGCCATCTGGGCAATGTGCCGCACCAGCAGCGCCGTCTCACCAATGTGGTGATGATGGGCATGGGCGAGCCGCTGATGAATTTCGATAACGTCGTGCGCGCGATGAGTGTGATGCGCGACGATCTTGGCTACGGGCTGGCCAGCAAGCGGGTCACGCTGTCGACCTCCGGCCTGGTGCCGATGATCGACCGGCTCTCCACCGAAAGCGACGTGTCGCTGGCGGTCTCGCTGCATGCCGCGAACGACACGCTGCGCGAGAGCCTGGTGCCGTTGAACAAGAAATACCCGATCGCCGAGCTGATGGAGTCGTGCGCGCGCTACCTGCGCGGCAGCAAGAAGCGCGATTCGGTGACCTTCGAATACACCTTGATGAAAGGCATCAACGACCAGCCGGAGCATGCGCGCCAGTTGGCCAGGTTGATGCGGCAGTTCGACAACGCGGTGCAGTCCAAGGACGCCGGCAAGGTCAATCTGATTCCGTTCAATCCATTTCCTGGAACGCGCTATGAGCGCTCGGGCGAGACCGAGATTCGCGCGTTCCAGAAGATCCTGCTCGATGCGCAGGTGCTGACGATGGTTCGCCGCACCCGTGGCGACGACATCGACGCCGCATGCGGGCAGCTCAAGGGGCAGGTCATGGACCGTACCCGTCGCCAGGCGGAGTTCCGCCGCACATTGGAAGGGCAGGCCGATCGAGATGCGGCAGCGTGAACTCGCGTTAATGGCGGCCGTGGCGATCGCGCTGAGCGCGGTTGGCTGCGGTGGTCGCAATGCCAAGGCCGGCAAGATCAAGAGCGTGGAGCAGGTCGCTCCGAGCTACGACTTTCGCGATAGCGCAGCGACCCAAAATCGTATTGCGCTGGAACAGCGATTGGGATTGGCGAACAATCGCCTGCAGAGCGGCGACTACGCCGGTGCGGAGCGACAGGTGCGTGAAGTCTTGAAGAAGACCCCGAATTCGGTGGATGCGCTGATGTTCCTGGGTGTCATTCAGCAGGGGCAGGGCAATCCGGCGGCCGGTGAAACCTATCGCCGTACCACTGAACTTGCCCCCCAGCGCGGCGACGTTCTAAACAATTATGGCGCGTGGCTGTGTGCCAATGGTCAGGCGGCCGAATCATTAGCCTGGTTTGATCGCGCCGTGCAAGATCAGGGGTATGCACCTGCTTCTGCGCTCGCCAATGCGGGCGGATGCGCGTTACAGGCGGGTCAAGCAGAGCGCGCAGAGCGTGATCTGCGCAAAGCGCTAGAATTGGAGCCCGCGAACGCGTACGCACTCGAATCGAAGGCGCGCCTTCAGGCGGCCCAAAAGAGCTTTTTCGAAGCCCGCGCTTTTATCGAACGCCGCCTTGCGGCTGCACCGGCAACTGCTTCCGTGTTACAACTCGCCATTCAGATTGAGCAAGGGCTAGGCGACAAGGTAGCTGCCGGCCGTTACCAACAGCGGTTGGTCAAGGAATTCCCTGACGCAGCGACCGCTACTCCCGGGGCCAATGCATTGTGATCAGTGATTCCAATCCGAACCTTTTCGAGCAGGAAAAGGGCTGCGGACAGCATTTGCGCGAAGCGCGCGAGGCAGCAGGTCTGAGCGTGGACGAGGTGGCCGGCAAGCTGCGCATGCCGGCCCACGTGGTGCACGCGTTGGAGCAGGAGGATTGGCAGCGGCTGGGCGCGCCGGTGTTCGTACGCGGGCAGCTGCGCAGCTATGCGCGCTTGTTGCAGGTCGATCTGGAGCCGCTGTTGCAGCAGGCCACCATTGCGCCGATCGAGCCGGTCAAGCTGGTCAGTCACACGCATACGCCGCGTGCGCGGCGCATTCTCGAAAGCACCGCGCGCAAGGCCATGTACGTGGTCATCACCGGCGTGTTTGCGGTGCCGGTCTGGTATGCGACGCGCTCGCATCTGGATGGCAAGGCGCCTAGCACGGTGTCCTTGGACAGCATGCCGGAGGCTGCAAAGTCCGCTGCGCCAGGTACGCCGGCAACGCAGCCGGCCGCCGCGCCGCGCGAGCAGCCGGCGCCGTATATCGCGTCGATGACCCCGGTGCCGCGTGCGACCGCCGACGCCAAGGCGCCTGCGGCAGCAGCTGCTGCCGGCGGCAGTTTGTCGCTGAGTTTCAGCGGCGACAGTTGGGTGCAGATTTTGGCACCGGATGGCAGTGCGGTGGAAAAAGCCCTGATACGTGCTGGTGAACAACGCACGTATTCGCCCGGTCAGGTGGGGCGCATCGTGCTCGGTAATGCCTCGGCGGTACAGGTTCAGCAAGGCGGCAGTATCGTCGACGTGAAACCGTTCCAGCGCGCTAACGTGGCCCGTTTTGCGGTATCCTCCGACGGCTCCGTGGTACCTGCTTCCGAGTGAAGCGGACTGCGGTTTTTCATTTATCCCTTTTGATGTTCCGCGCCTCCGGGATGACGGAGCGAGAGTACGCATGGCGATCGACGATCTGCTGGACGAACACGAACAAGGCGAACGCGTTCGTTCCTGGTTGAGAAAGAATGGCGCAGGTCTGGTGGGCGGTGTCCTGCTTGGTCTGGCACTGATCCTGGGCTGGCAGTGGTGGCAGACGCGCACCAATACCGCATTGGTCGAGGCCAATGGCCGCTACGAGGCGGTGGTGAAGTCGATTCAGGCCAAGGACCTGGACAAGGCCGCCAAGGACATCGTGGCACTGGACGACGGCAAGGGCGGTATTTATGCCGAGCTGGCGGCGCTGCGGCTGGCCAAGGCCCAGGTCGATGCCGGCAAGAATGCCGAAGCGATCAAGACCTTGCGCGACGTGCCCGCCGAAGGCGAGCTCAAGCAGATCGTGCAGCAGCGCCTGGCGCGCGTACTGACCGAAAGCGGCAAGCCCGACGAAGCGATCAAGCTGCTGGCCGACGCGCAGGACCACGCCAGCCTGGAGATTCGTGCCGACGCATTGGTCGCGCAGGGCAAGCCGGATGAGGCGCGTGCGCTGTACACCCGCGCCCTGACCACGGTGGATGTGGCTTCGCCGCAGCGCCGGTTGCTGGAAACCAAGCTGATGGATGTGGGCGGCAAGGTGCCCGATCCGGCGGAGCAGATTTGATGAAGCAGGTTGATATGTATAAGCGCGTTGCGTTGATTGCCGTGATGGGTCTGTCGCTGGCTGGCTGCAGCACCGTGAAGGGCTGGTTCGCCGGGAAGGACGCTGCTGCCAAGAAGGCGCAGGAACCTGCCGAGCTGGTGAAGTTCGAGCCGTCGGTCAAGGTCGAGAAGATCTGGTCTGCCGGTGTGGGCAAGGGTGAAGGGCATATCGGTGTCCGTCAGCGCCCGGCCGTGGCCGATGGCAAGGTGTATGCAGCGGCGATCACCGGTGGCGTGGAGGCACTCGACCTGCAGACCGGCAAGCGGGTCTGGGAATACAAGCCCAAGAAAGAAGAGCGTAACGACCGCAAGTTCAAGCAGCGCCTGTCCGGTGGTCCCGGTGTGGGCGAGGGCCTGGTGGTGATCGGTAGCCTGTCCGGCGATGTGATCGCCTTGAACCAGGCCGACGGCACTGAAAAATGGCGGGCCAAGGTGCCGAACGAAGTGATTGCTGCGCCGGCCATTGCACAGAACCTGGTGCTGGTGCGTAGCAACGACGGTCGCGTGACTGCGTTTGATGCGGCAACCGGCGAGCGTCGCTGGTTCCATGCCGAAGAAGGCCCGACCTTGTCCGTCCGCGGCAATGCGCCGATCGTGACCGGCCCGGGCGTGGTGTTCGTCGGTAACGACAGCGGCACCTTGAGTGCGCTGGCGCTGCAGGACGGTCGCCCGTTGTGGGAGCAGGCCATCGGCGTGCCGGAAGGCCGTACCGAGCTGGAGCGCATGTCCGATGTGGATGGTGCGCCGGTGCTGGATGGCACCACGCTGTACGCGACCAGCTTCAAGAATGAAACCCTCGCACTGGAAGGCCCGAGCGGCCGTCCGCTGTGGACGCGCGATCACGGCGGCGCCGGTGGCGTTGGTGTGTCGTCGGCCGTCGTGGTGGTGTCCGACAATGCTGGATCGGTGTGGGGGCTGGACAAGAGCAGCGGTGCGGCGATGTGGTCGCAGGCTGCGTTGGCACGCCGTTCGCTGACCGGTGTGGCCATCCAGGGCGATTACGCCGTGGTCGGCGACTACAAGGGCTATCTGCACTGGCTGAAACTCAGCGACGGCGCACTGGCTGCGCGCGCACGTGCCGGACGCGATACGCTGCTGGCGCAGCCGCAGGTGGTCGACGGCATTTTGCTGGTACAAAACACCGACGGCGATCTCACCGCCTTCCGGTTGGCACAATAAGGACCTTGCGATGCTGCCCCTGGTCGCCCTGGTTGGACGGCCCAATGTCGGCAAGTCCACCATCTTCAATGCGCTGACGCGCACCCGTGACGCGCTGGTCCACGACCAGCCTGGCGTCACCCGCGACCGTAACTACGGGGTCTGCCGTCTCGACGAGCAGCAGCCCTTCATCGTCGTCGATACCGGTGGTATCGCCGGCGATGAGGAAGGTCTTGCTGGAGCCACGGCCCGCCAGGCACGGGCCGCCGCCGGCGAAGCCGATCTGGTGCTGTTCGTGGTCGATGGCCGCGAAGGCGCGTCCTCGCTCGATGACGAGATTCTGGCCTGGTTGCGCAAATTGGCGCGGCCGACCGTGCTGGTGATCAACAAGATCGACGGCACCGACGAAGAAACCGTGCGCTCGGAATTCGCGCGCTACGGCTTCTCCGACGTGGTGGCGTTGTCTGCGGCGCATCGGCAGGGCATCGACGAATTGCTTGACGAGGTGGGGGCGCGGCTGCCCGAGGAAGGTGCCGGCGAGCTGCTGGACAACGACCCGGCACGCGTGCGGATCGCCTTCGTGGGCCGGCCGAATGTCGGCAAATCGACGCTGGTCAATCGCCTGCTGGGCGAAGAACGCATGATCGCCTCGGAAGTGCCGGGCACCACGCGCGATTCGATCGCGGTGGACCTGGAGCGCGATGGCCGTCAGTACCGCCTGATCGATACCGCCGGCCTGCGCCGGCGCGGCAAGGTGGAAGAGGCGGTCGAGAAGTTCAGCGCGTTCAAGACGCTGCAGGCGATCGAGCAATGCCAGGTGGCGGTGCTAATGCTGGACGCTACCGAAGGCGTGACCGACCAGGATGCGACGATTCTCGGCGCGATCCTGGATGCCGGCCGTGCGCTGGTGGTGGCGATCAACAAGTGGGACGGGCAAAGCGATTACCAGCGTGCGCAGGCCGAAGACCTGCTGTCGCGCAAGCTGGGCTTCGTGAACTGGGCCGAGGCGGTGCGGATCTCTGCATTGCATGGCTCGGGCATGCGCGAATTGTTCCAGGCCATCCATCGCGCGCATGCATCGGCCAACCACGAGTTCAGCACCAGCGAAGTGAATCAGGCGCTGGAAATCGCCTACGAGACCAATCCTCCGCCAAGCATTCGCGGCCATGTCTCCAAGCTGCGTTATGTACATCCGGGTGGCGCGAATCCGCCGACCTTCATCGTGCATGGCACGCGCCTGAAGGTGTTGCCGGAGTCGTACAAGCGCTATCTGGAAAACTTCTTCCGCAAGCGTTTCAAGCTGGTTGGTACGCCGGTGCGTTTCATCTTTCGCGAGGGCGCCAACCCGTACGAGGGCAAGAAGAATCCGCTCTCCGATCGCCAGGTGGCCCGTAAGCGGCGCCTGATGCGGCATGTCAAAGGGAAGTAAGGGCCCCAGGCTGCCTGAGCCGTGATGTTCAGGCGGTTCGGCAGGCGCGCAGATCGGCCGGGCTGCGCGTTCGCCGCGTGCAGGCAGGGTTCTAAACGTTCCGCGCATCCTCCTGATCGCTCGATCGACACGTGAGGCAGTTGCTGCCGCGTGCAGCTTTTCGTTCTTTGGCGCGGGTGGCGGCGCGTGCCGGTGCAATCGAAGTCGCTCGCAGCGCGGCGTATCGTTAAAGCCCATCTCCTTTGGCCGACGCGTGGCGCGGCCACCCTTCGCGTTGGCGATGCGCTGGTATCCTGCGCGGCATGACCGATTATCCTTCCCGCATTCCGTATGCGCAGGCGCTGCAGATTCTGCGCAGTGTCGCGGCCAGCAACCGCTCGCCCGATGAAAACATCGCCACCTCGCGTGCCGATGGGCGGATCTCTGCCGGCGACCTGATCGCACCGCTGGCGCTGCCGCCGTTTGCCAATAGCGCGATGGATGGCTTTGCGCTGCGGCACGCCGATGTTGCTGGCGGCGATGCGTCGCTGCAGCTGGTTGGCGAACAGTTTGCCGGCGAGCGCTGGGCCGGCACACTGGGCGCCGGGCAATGCCTGCGTATCACCACGGGCGCGCCACTGCCCGATGGCGCCGATACCGTGATTCCCAAGGAAGATGCCGACGAACGCGATGGCATGGTGCGGTTTCAGACCGCGCCTGCACCGGGCGCAGCCGTGCGCCTGGCCGGCAGCGATGTGCGTGCCGGCGATCTGGTGATCCAGGCCGGGCAGGTGCTGACGCCTGCACGTATCGGTCTGGCCGCTGCGCTGGGCGTGTCGCGGCTTGCGGTCGCGCCGCGCCCGACCATTGCGGTGCTGGCCACCGGCGATGAGCTGATCGAGCCGGGCATGCCGCTCGGCCCGGGTCAGATCTACAACAGCAACCGCGACATGCTGATGGCGCAACTGCGTGCACTGGGCTATGCGCCGACCGCGTGGCCGACCTTGCCGGACGACCCGCAACGCATTCGCACCATGCTGGAAGATGCGGCCGCAGCGTTCGATGTGGTCATCACCTGCGGCGGCGTTTCTGCGGGCGAAAAGGATTATCTGCCGCGTCTGATCGGCGAATTGGGGCGCATCCATTTCTGGCGTGTGCGGATGCGCCCGGGCATGCCGGCGGTGTTGGGGCAGATTGGCCGCTGCCTGGTCCTAGGCTTGCCGGGCAACCCGGTCTCTGTGCTGGCAACGCTGATCGCCTACGGCGTCCCGTTGCTGGATGGATTGCAGGGACGCAGCGAGCCGCGCCCGGTCTGGCATGCGGCGTTGGCAAGCCCATGGGACAAGCGCCACGAACGGCTGGAATTCCTGCGTGGGCGATTGGAATGCGGCGAAGATGGGCGGCTGACCGCGCTGCCGCACCGTGGCGATGCATCGCATCTACTGCGTGGCGCGGCCGACAGCAACGCATTGATCGTGCTGCCCGAGCAGGCGCGGCGCTTTGAGGCTGGCGAGATCGTGCGGGTGATTCCTTACGCGTTGTGAGTGTTTGCTCGATCGTTGGTGCCCGGCAGAATGATGCGCGCCCTGTTGGAGTGTTTACGTCATGGGCAGCGCATGCGACGTGCGTGTCGCGGCGTTTCAACATGTAGGGCGATCGTCAAACTGCTCAAGCGTCTTGGGCGTGGCCTGGAAGCGAACGCCTCGACAATGGGAGCCAATCGCTCGATAGCCGCTCTCCCGGTGGGAGAGTGGTGAGGTGGGGCGCAAGACAGCCATCCACGCAAACGTCGCCGAAGTGCTTGACGTATCGATATACCTCGCATTGCATCGGTGGCAAGCCAATCAGTCAGCGACCGACACCACACGCCGCTGTGGGCTCGCTCAACCAACCGCACTGCCGCAGAACGCCGCGTAATCCGCATAGCCGCGAAATGCCGCGCCAGGCGCGCACACCGGGCAGTGCGGGTCCGGCGGCAAGCGGATGTCGCGAAAGCGCATCGCCAATGCATCGAAACTGAGCAGGCGACCAGTGAGGCCGTCACCAATGCCGAGCAGCAACTTGATCGCTTCGGTGGCTTGCAAGAGTCCGATCACTCCGGGCAGTACGCCGAGCACACCAGCCTCGGCACAACTGGGCGCAAATTCCGGCGGCGGTGGTTCGGGAAACAGGCAGCGGTAGCAAGGCGCATGACCGCGGTGGCGGCCGGCATCGAACACGCTGACCTGTCCTTCGAACTGCTGCACGGCGCCGTAAACCAGTGGTTTACCGAATTTGACGCACGCGTCGTTGAGCAAATACCGCGCAGGAAAATTATCTGCGCCATCCACCACCACATCCACATCCTGCAGCAGCGCTTCGACATTGTCGGCCGTCACGCGGGTTCGCACCGCCTCGATGTCCACGCGCGGGTTGAGCGCGGCAATGCGCTGCGCGGCGGAGTCGACCTTTGCAGTGCCGACGCTGTCTTCGGTGTGCAGAATCTGGCGTTGCAGGTTGCTGCGGTCCACCACGTCGTCGTCGGCAATGCGCAGATGCCCCACACCGGCTGCGGCGAGGTAGAACGCGGCCGGCGAGCCTAGTCCGCCTGCGCCGATCAGCAACACCCGCGCGCGCGCCAGGCGCCGCTGACCTTCCAGGCCGACCTGGGACAGACGCAGATGGCGTGAATAACGCTCAAGAAAGTCCTGCTCGTCCGCCGGCAACGTCGGGCGTACCAACGGCAGGCCGGCGCTGGCCCATGCGCTGGTGCCACCGACCACCGACGCCACGTGCGCATAGCCGTGCGCGCGCAAGATGGCGGCCGTGTGCGCCGAGCGTTTGCCGCTCTGGCAGATCAACACGATTGCGCGGGTTTGCTCCGGCAGATGGGCTGCAGGCTCGGTTTCCAGGGAGTTCTGTGCGATCGCCAACGCGCCTTCGGCCTGGCCGCCGGCACGCTCATGCAGTTGCCGGATGTCGACCAGCAGGGCGCCTTGCAGGGCGCGGGCACGGGCGTCGGCGGGAGAGATGTCGTGGCTGCTCATGTTGCCATTGTCGCGCAAACGCAGCAGCTGCGATGTGCAGTCTTGCCCATGACACGCACGCACCTCGCCGTTGATGAAAGGCGCGTCATGATCGCGGCGCGACGGCGGACGCGATCACGCTGCACTGCGAGCGGCACCGCTGTAATTCGGCCTTGTTCAACACCTCGCGGCTCGTGCGGCCCGGTTTGCCTGACTTGCGCAGGAGCGCCCAGCCGCGCGTCATCGCACTGCTGCCCCAGGAGGCCATCATGCTTGTTCCGTCGCAGCATGCGTCTGTCGCGCGGCGTGCCATCACGTATCGGCCGCTGGGTGTGTGCATCGGTTTGGTCCTGAGTTGCAACGCGGCGGCGCAACAGGCCGCGCCCAACCCCGATCCCGCGGCGCCGGCCACATCCACGTTGGAAGCGGTGCAGGTCAAAGGCGTGCGCAGCAGCGTGGAAAGCGCCATCGCGATCAAGCAATCGAACGCGGAAATCAGCGATTCCATTGTCGCCGAAGACATCGGAAAGCTGCCCGACAACAGCGTGGCTGCGGCCCTGCAACGCGTGACCGGCGTGCAGGTGGCGCGCGCCGGTGGCGAAGTGGGGCAGGTGCTGGTGCGCGGCTTGCCGAACGTCATCACCACCCTGGATGGGCGCAACGTCTTCACAACGGTGGGTCGCGACATGGAGTTGGCCGATGTTCCGGCCGAATTGCTGCGCAGCGTGGATGTGTATAAGACCACTGGCGCGCAATTTCAGGAGGGTGGCATCGCCGGGGTGGTCGATGTGCATCTGCGGCGGCCATTCGATTTCGATCAGGACGGCACCATTGCCGGCAGCATCAGCGCCTTGCGGGGCGGCCAATCAGGCAAGACCGTTCCCAATGGCAGCCTCACCCTCAGCCAGCGCCGCGACACCGGGTTGGGCCGCATGGGCTGGATGGGAAGCGTGTCCTATCAACGCCGCCCGTATCAGGAATCCAACACGTTGTACGGCACTTACGACCGGAAGGCGAACCCGCTCGATCCGGCCCAGCAGATCTACGTGCCTTACAGCGCAGGCGGATTGATGGCGCGCGGCGATCGCAAGCGCAAATCGGCGAATTTTTCGTTTCAATGGGCGCCAAGCGAGAACAGCGAGGTGTATTTCGACACGCTGTACATCGGGTACGACAACCGGCCCCAAGTGAATTACTGGTTGCCATTCCCAGGGCTGGCCACGCCAGAGAACACCGAAGCGGTCAGCCTGCGGCCGGGCAGTGATGTGCTGGCTGGCCTGGTGGCGCGCGAGGTGCGCACGCTCTCCAGCACGCAAGCGCACAAGAACGCATCCGATACCTACCAAGCTGCGCTGGGCGGGCGTTGGGCCGGCGAGCGCATGCGTGCGAGCAGCGAGCTCGCCTATACCCATAGCACTGCCAGGAACCGCTCGTTCACCCTGGACATGACCACGCAGGCGCCGCGATTGAACATGCGTTCGTCAGGCGGCGCTGCAGATGTCTGGATCACCCAGGCCGATGGCAGCGCTTATGACGTCACAGCGCCAGGAAATTGGGAACTGAGTCAGTACTACGACAGCTGGAACACGCAGAGAGGCGAAGAATGGGCATGGCGGGCCGATGCCACCTTCGACCTGGAGCTGGGGCCGTTGCGATCGGTGGACGTGGGTGCGCGCGCAAGCCGGCGGACGGCGACCAATCACTCCGGCGATACCGGCGCGCGCAACAATCTGACCGGCGCACCGATCTACTTGAGCGAGGTGTCCGGCCTGGCATCGGTAACGCCCGGCAACATGCTCGACGGGGCGCGTGCATTCACCAGCGATCGCTGGGCATCGGCCAACCAGGACGTCCTGCTGCAGCAAAGCACCCGGTTGCGTACCGTGATGGGGCAGCCGCCGGGCCGGCCCGATGAAAACCCTGCCTTGTTCTTCGACGATCGCGAAGACAGCTATGCGATCTATGCGCAGGTGAATTACGGGTTCTCGCTTGGGTCCATTCCTGTCGATGGGCGTGTGGGGGCGCGCGCGACGCGATTGGATTCGCAACTGCAGGGCAGCCAGTCGGTGGATGGCGTGCTGAGCCCGGTCAGCATCGATCGGCGTATCGACAAGGTGTTACCCAACTACAGCGCCAACCTCACCTTGCATGACAACCTGATGCTGCGGCTGGCAGGCAGCACCACGATCACGCGCCCGGAATTTGCCGATCTCAATCCGCAGCTGGCCTTGTATCAGTCCACCGAATCGTTGCCGGCGCGCGGCAATGGCGGCAACCCGCAGCTGCGTCCGGTGGAATCGCGCAATGCCGATGTGTCGCTGGAATGGTATTTCCGTCCCGGCTCATTGCTGTCGGTTGCCGGCTTTCATCGCAAGATCGATGGCTATATCCAGAATTACGCAGCCGATGAATCCATCGGTGGCATCGTCTATTCGATCAGCCGGCCGCGCAATACCGGCGAGGGCAGCTTGAAGGGCGTGGAGGTGGGAAACACGCAGTTCTACGACTTTCTGCCGGGTGGGTGGTCCGGCTTCGGCAGCCAGCTCAACTACACCTATATCTCGGCGAAGGCCGAATCGCCGGAAGGGATCAGCCAGCCGTTGACCAACGTCTCCAAAAATTCCTATAACGCGATCCTGATGTACGAATACGCGCGGTTCTCGGCGCGGGTCGCCTACAACTGGCGTGGCGACTATGCGGTGAGCTTCAACAGCTCAGGCGATCAGCCCGAGCAAATCAATCAGGGGCGGGAGCAATGGCTGGATGCCGCCTTCAATTACGAGCTCAACAGGCATGTGACCTTGTTTGCCGAGGCCACCAATCTGCTCGGCACCACGACCAACAATTATTTCGGTCAGCGGCATGGCGATTTCCCGCGCGAGATCGCATCGCCCGAGCGGACTTACACCCTGGGTTTTCGCTTCCGTTTGTGATGCGGATAACGTTGATGCGGATAACGCGGTCTGCGCACCACGTTGGCATCGGGCTCACCGGCGCAGCGGTAGCGTGAGCACAGCAGAGGAGACCGTGATGACACCTGACATCGATGCACAATTGAAGCAGCTTGCCGAAGCGTTGCCGGAGATGCGCAGTCAGCACCCGGACGATTTTTGGGATGTGTTCCGGGCCCGTTCCGAGAAGATCACCGGTGCGGCGCAATCGCAGGAGCAGGCAGCGCAGATCGTCAAACGTATCGACGAGATATTGGCCGCCAATCAGCTGGGGCCGGCGGATCCTGGCGCATGACACGGGACGCTGACGGGATGCGGTAGGCTCGACCCTATGCCGTGAATCGACGTTGCAGCGCCAAGCGCTGCAGCGACAGCTTGCCCGTGATTACGCCCTTGCTGCGGGACAAAGCGGCTCGCGGTGCGCGTGCATCGCCACAGCACTGCCAGTGGGACGATTGCAGCACAAAATGCACGTAGAGCCGATCCTCGATGTCCCGGGAGGCCGACCATTGCCTTGATGATTGCAGCGCCAGGCGCTGGCGGCGAGCGATTACGTTCCCAAACAGGGTTTTCGATAGCCGATGATGCGGTATCCCGCGCTGCCGCGCAGCGGCATGGTCGTCAGCGAATTCAAAGTTGGAGGAAAACCCCGACTGCGTGACCTTCACACAGTGTGACGATGCGTTGCGCTGCAGCACGCAGCCTTCGCCAGTTCTCGACGCTAGCGCGACGATCGAGTCACGCAGCCAAGCCCAGCATCGAGCTACATCATCCAGCTGGAGACTTCCATGAACACACGTCGCCCGATCATCCTTGTCCTGGCCCTGTGCGTTGGCGCCAGCATATCTGCGCAAGCACAGAACCGGACACAGTCTGCAATGCCCGCCGGGCAGCAAACCGCGGGTGCAGCGACACCCAGCGAGGACGAGCGCGAGGCGCTCGGTATGCTGAGTGCCATCAACACCAGCGAAATCAACGCGGCAAATCTGGCATTGCAGAAGCAGGTGCAAGGCGGCGCACGCGACTACGCCACGCGCATGATCAAGGAACACACCGACAACAACCAGAAGATCGCCAAATGGCAACCGGACACGTCCGCCGCGGGTGCAAAGCTGCAGATGACGAAGGGCAAGGCGGAGTTGGCCAAGCTGCAGAAGCTGGACGGTCATGCATTCGAAACGGCCTATATCACTGCGATGGTGAAAGACCACACCGACGCATTAACGGCGCTCGACAGCAAGCTGATCCCGCAGGCAAAGACATCGCCGGTGCTCGAACACCTGCAGACCACGCGCCATCACGTCGCCGATCATCTGAGCAGCGCCAAGGCATTGCAGGCCGACGACAAGAACGCCGGAGCCCGCTGAGCCATGGCTGCATTACCGACCGATCCGGTACGTACCGACGATGACGGTACGCACATCGTACGCAGCATGACCATCCGTGCCGAACCTCATCAGATACTGGATGCCTGGTGCGATGCGAATGTGCAGCAACGCGTGTTGGAAGGTGCTGCCGAGCTGGTCTCCGGCGACGGCCATGCGTCCCGCTGGAAGCTGCACGCGCCGCTGCGTCAGGATGTGGAGGTGACCTTGCGCCGCGCAGATGCGCGGCTGGGCGAGTCGGTGCGTTACGAGGCCGAGGGCGAACATGGGCTGCAGCTCGCTATCGTATTGCAGGTGCGCCCTGCACGTGGGCGCGAAGCCAGCGAAGCGACGCTAAGCCTGCACTATGCGGTCGAAGGCCTGCTGGCGCAGGTGTTCACCAAGCTGGTGAATCCCGCGCCGTACGTGCTGGTCGGCAAGGGACTACGGCGATTGCGCGCATGGCTGGAGGCCGGCGAGGTGCCGACCTTGTTGCATACCCCAGCGGCGCGCGCGTCGACGCACGCGCATTCTTGAGGAGGGCTTTTCTGTGCGAGCACTGTGCTGGAATGGCATCAACGATTTGCGCGTGGAAACCGTGCCCGATCCGGTGCTGGTCAATCCCCGCGATGTGATCCTGAAGGTCGGGCTCACCACCACCTGCGGCTCTGATCTGCATTTCATCGATGGCTACCTGCCAACCATGCGCGAGGGCGATGTCATCGGCCACGAGTTCATGGGTACGGTGGTGGAGGTGGGCAACGCAGTGAAGAATGTGCGCGTGGGTCAGCGCGTGGTGGTGCCGTCATTTATTTCCTGTGGCGGTTGCTGGCATTGCGAGCGCAAGGAGTTTTCGCTGTGCGACAACACCAACCCCAACTGGGAAATGCAGGAACCCTTGCTTGGGCATGCGACCGCCGGGATTTACGGCTATACGCACGCCTTTGGCGGCTACGCAGGTTCGCACGCAACCTACATCCGCGTGCCGCATGCGGATGTGGGGTGTTTCGAGGTGCCCGATGGGGTCTCCGATGAAGATGCGCTGTTTCTCTCCGACGCGGGGCCGACTGGCTTCATGGGTGCAGACTTTTGCAATGTCCAGCCCGGCGACACGGTGGCGGTGTGGGGATGCGGTGGCGTGGGGCTGATGGCCCAGCAAAGTGCACGTATTTTGGGCGCAGAACGCGTGATCGGCATCGACCGCTTGCCGGAGCGTCTGGCAATGGCGCGCGATGTGTTAGGTGTGGAGGTGATCGATTATTCGGCGGTCGACAGCGTGGTGGATGTCCTGCGCGAAATGACCGGTGGGCGTGGCCCGGATGCCTGTATCGATGCGGTCGGAATGGAGGCGCATGGCACCGGGATCGGCCATACCTACGGTCGGGTCAAGCAGGCTTTGCACCTGCACACCGATCGCGGCCAGGCGTTGCGCGAAGCCATCCTCGCCTGCCGCAAGGGCGGCATCCTGTCGGTCTTGGGCGTGTACGGAGTGATGGACAAGTTTCCGCTGGGTGCCGTGATGAACAAAGGTCTGACGGTGCGAACCGCGCAGCAACATGGGCAGCGATACGTGCCCAGGTTGCTGGACCTGGCGCAGGCGGGACGTTTGAAATCCGGATTTTTGCTGACCCACAAGATGCCGCTGGAAGACGCCGTGCGGGGCTACGACATGTTCAAGCACAAACACGATGGGTGCGTGCGTGCGGGGTTTGTGCCCTAGCGTCGGAGAACCTTGGTCGCACTGAGTTGCGCTGCAGGCGCTGCCGGGAATCGCTTGGCATCTGGCGTGTGCAACAGGGCAGGGTAGGTGCGTACCGCTAGCTGCATCGCGCGTTTTTCCAGGCTCTAACGCATTGCCAAGTACGCGCGCCACGCCTGACCCTGCTGCACGTTGGTGCAGCAGGGTGTCTCCTGGGCTCAGGGATGCTTGCCCCTTGCGTCGGTCACCCCGGGTATGGGTTGGGCGTTGGGAAAATGGGCACGTAATGCATCCACGCCTTCTTGCGGCTTTGCCAGCGGCACAAGCTCTTGACGGTTGGCGCGGCGCTCTGCGGTGGACACCGAAACGGCCTGATCGCGTTGCGCAATCAACGGTTGCTGCAACTCACCATCGCGATTGAACGACCACGCCAGCATCGGCTCGCCCAGCGGCAAGGTGTCGCCAGGCGCGGTGCCCTTGCGCGAATGCCAGGTGTGCCAAGTCTTGCCGTAGCTGTTGATCTTGCTGCGCATCAGTTCCTTCTCTGCGACCTGCGGCAGGTTGGGAGCAGAGAGCTGGCCGGAAAGAATTTCACCGTTATGCGGATGCCAGAAGTTGCGCTCGTGTGCCGGCAACCGCGCAAATAACGTCTCCGAGATGATGTATTCGATACCGGTGAGGTTGGCACGGTCGGTGTTGCCGTCGTAGAGCGCGCATTGGGCAAGATCTTCATTGACCTGCTGGCAATAGTGATGCGCCTCCATTTGCTCATCTGGCGCATCCTTCATCGGATGGAAGCCGACCAGATAGATGTCCAGCTTGCCGACCGGGCCGCTGGGCTGCAGCACTTTCGCGCCGGCTTCCAGCACATTGGTCTTGGGCGTTTCCGGTGCGCCGGGCGGGGTGACCGACGGTGGGCTGCGCGAGCAACTGGCGCAGAGCGCAAGGCCGATCAACAGTGCGGAATGTCGCATGGCAATTCCCCTCAATGAATGTGCTTCAAGCTAAGAGCGCCGGTGGTGTGCCAGGCGTGAGCATGGGCCGGGGCACGCAGTGCAGCTTCACCTCGCTTGAGCATCGGCTTAATCAAGCGGCGGTCATGCTGTTGCACCACGGAAGCGGCCATTTGCACCCATGTCAGGTACCTTACGTAAGATCGCGACGTTCAACGTCAACGGTATTGCCAGCCGTCTGCCACACTTGCTGGAATGGCTGCAGCGCGAGCAGCCGGACATCGTGGGCCTGCAGGAATTGAAATCGACGCAAGCTGCGTTTCCGGAGCAGGCAATCCGCGATGCCGGGTACGGTGTGATCTGGCAGGGCGAAAAGTCCTGGAATGGCGTGGCGCTGCTCGCGCGGGGGACCGAGCCAGTGGAGATTCGTCGCTGGTTGCCCTGGGATCCACGCGATACGCAAAGCCGCTATCTGGAGGCGGCGATCCATGGTGTGGTGGTGGCCTGCCTGTATTTGCCCAACGGCAACCCGCAGCCCGGGCCGAAGTTCGACTACAAGCTTGCATGGTTCGAACGCTTGATCCGGCATGCGAAAACGCTGGTGGACCTGCCGCATCCGGTGGCGCTGATCGGCGACTTCAATGTGGTGCCGACCGATGCGGATATCTACGACCCCAAGGGCTGGCGCAAGGACGCCCTGCTGCAGCCGGAGAGCCGCGAGGCCTACCAGACCCTGCTGGCACAGGGCTGGACCGACAGCCTGCTGGCCATCCATGGCCACACGCCGATCTATACGTTCTGGGATTACTTCCGTCAGCACTTTGCGCGCGACCGTGGGTTGCGCATCGATCATCTGCTACTCAATCGCACGCTGGCGCCCGGCCTGCAAGATGCCGGCGTCGACAAGTGGGTACGTGCGTTGGAAAAGGCCAGCGACCATGCACCCACCTGGATCAGCGTGCGCGTACCGGATGCGCCCGCCGAAGCAGCGGCGGATGCCATGCCGGCAGCGAAGGTGCGCAAGCCGGGCGTAGCGAAAAAGGCGGCCGTGCCCAAGGCGGCCGCCAAGAAGACGCCCAGTGTCATCGCGAAAAAAGCGGCCAAGAAGATCGCTGCGAAGAGGGCCACAGCCGCATCGGCAAGACCACACAAGTCGGCGAAAAGAACGGCTGACTAAGCTCGACCGGCCGGCAGGAGTCCACGCAGCCTGTCTACGCTGCGCGTTCCAGCCTGCGGCGCTTGACCCGCTGCAATGCATAGCCGGTCAGGGCCGTCAGCAGGATCAGCACATTACTGACGATAAACACCGCGTTGCCAACCAGATAGCTGTAGAGGATGAACAACACCGAAGCACTGATCTGGCCGAGGAACAACCAGCGCGAGACGCCCTGCGCGGCGTCGGAGCGCCATTGTTTGTAGATCTGCCGGATCAAGGTGGCGATCAGGATGATGCTGGCGAGCCAGCCCACGACGTCGACGAATTGCATGCGTGCAGTTGATCAAGGAAGGCCTGCAACCTTGCAGCGCACACTGTCTGCATACCGTTCGAGCAGCTTCAAGCGTGGTGTCTACGGTGATGCCCATCATGTGGCGGATGGACACACGACGGCCCCGCACGGCCACGCCTGTACCTGCTGCGCCAGGGGCCGGTATCCTAGCCGGGTCATCCATTGGTCGGCACTGTCCTGCACATGATCAGCTATGCCGAAGCACTCGCGCTGGTCCACGCGCACGTCGCACCCCTTGCCAGCGAGTGGGTGGCAAGCGCCGATGCCGAAGGTCGCGTGCTTGCCGACGCCTTGTCGAGCCAGGCCGAGTTGCCGCCCTTCGACAACAGCGCAATGGATGGGTTTGCATTGGCGACCGCGGGGATGGGTGCGTTGGCAGACCGCGAGTACGTGGTGAGCGGTACCGTTGCGGCAGGGCAGGACGCCGGTGCGGCTGCGATCGGTGCGGCCTGGGAAATCATGACCGGCGCCGGCGTGCCGCCGGGTGCCGATGCGGTAGTGCCGATCGAGCAAGTGCAGATCCTTGAGCACGACGGCGAGCGCCCCAGCCGCATCCGCCTGTGTCAGCCGGTGCGTGCGGGCCAGCACATCCGTCGTCGCGGCGAAGACGTGCGCTTGCACGATCGCGTGATCGACGCCGGCACCATGCTGCGCGGTGCGCATCTGATGCTGCTCGCCGGCCTGGGCTGCGCGCATGTGCAGGTGGTGCGGCGGCCGCGCGTGGCCTTGATCGCCACTGGACGCGAGTTGATCGGCGACCCTGCACAACCCCTGCAGCCGGGCCAGATCCGCGATGGCACCAGCAGTTATCTGCTGGCTCAGTTGCGTGCCGCCGGCGCCGATGTCGTGTGGCGTGGGCAGGTAGGCGACGACGATGCTGCGTTCGATGCGTCACTGGCACAGGCCCGCCATGCCGGTGCCGATCTCATCCTGAGCACCGGCGCCGTTTCGCGTGGTCGGTACGATTTCATCCCGGAGGCATTGGCACGCCACGCTGCCGAAGTGCTGTTTCATAAGGTCGCAGTGCGACCGGGCAAACCGGTGCTGCTTGCACGCTTTAGCGATGGCGCGCTGTATATGGGGTTGCCCGGCAACCCGATGGCCAGCGCGGCCGGTCTGCGCTTTTTCGTCGAGCCGGCATTGCGCGGTTTGTTGGGCATGCCGGTTGAGCATGGCGTGCGCGTCGCATTAGAGGCACCGATGCAGGCCAGGCCGATCTGGCGGCAGCATCTGCGGGCACGCCTGCTGTGCAGTGCGGCCGGCGCGTTGTCGGTGCAGATCCTGCCGCAGCAGGAATCCTTTCGTGTGGCCCCGTTGCTGCAGGCCAACGTCTGGGCAGTGCTGGAGCCACAGGACGAAGGCGCCGCAGCGAGCACGCATGCCGAGGTCTTCGGCCTGGGCCACCTGCACCCGGCCGCGCCGGCCATCGCGCCATGAACATGCCGGTGGGTGCCGCCCATCCCGGGGCTGTCGCATGACGCTGCAGCAGCCGTGGACGGGCGTGGTGCTGGCTGGTGGACGTTCGTCGCGCATGGGGCAGGACAAGGCCTTACTGCCCTGGCATGGACGTCCGTTGCTGGAACAGATGCAGGCGCTGCTGCGCCAGGCCGGTGCGCAGCACGTGGTGGTCAGCGGCAACCGGCCCGAATATGCCGGCATTGCCGACGTCCATCCCGATCTGGGCCCGCTCGGCGGGCTGGCAAGCGTGATCGCGGGCGCGGCCGACGCGACCACGCTGGTGGTGGTGCCGGTGGATATGCCGCTGTTATCGGCCGCGTTGCTGGGCAAGCTGCTTGCGCCGTCGCAACATTGCTGTGTGGCCTTCGAGGACCAGATGCTGCCGATGTGCCTGCGCCTGGATGCCAGCGTGCGCGAGGCGTTGACGGTGCTGATGGCGGGCGCTGCATCGTCACGCTCGCTGCGCGCCTTGCAGCATTCACTGCAGTGCCATCGCGTGACTGTCACTGCCAGCGAACGCGCTGAGTTCGTCAATTGCAATACGCCCGAGCAATGGAGCCGGCTGATCCATGAAAATCCAGATTGAAGGCCAACATCTGCGCTTTCGTATCGACGAGGACGAGCTGGCCAGCCTGCTGGCCGGGCGTAGCGTCGACAATCTCAGCCGGTTGCCGAGCGGGCAGGGCGCGCGGTTGGTGAGACACAGCGTGAGCCTCACCGGCGGTCACGCCGCATGTAATTGCGCCACCGATCATTGGCAACTGGCGATCCCGCGCGACGCGCTGGAGGAACACGCACGCCAGCTACCGCGCCGGGACGGGCTTCAGTTCAGTTTCGATGCGGGCGCTGGGCATGCCGAGGCGATGACCTTGCAGGTCACCTTCGACGTGGATGTGCGCGACAGCACGCGCAAGCGTTTGTTGCGGGACTGATGGTTTGACGCGCCGGCAGCTGTTGGCTGGACCTGCACGCCATCACTTGCGCTAAAGTGCGGCCGAGCGGTTGAGGCCGCATTGTCGCGAGGACGCAACGCATGCAAGACGTTCGGCTCCGGCCGGCTTGTACCGCCACATGGCACGCGCTGCATGGTGGCGTTATTGGCTGCACGGCACGCTGGCACCGCGGCGAACGCGAACGCTCTGCGGAGCACTGCTGAGCATGCCGCGTGTGCGCGCGGCCGTCACACGCAGACAGCCCATCTCCGAGGTCGGCAACGCGCGTCCGGCGCCGGCCGATAACCGCCGCACCGCCAACATCGTTCCCAACACCGTGCGCTCGCTGCTGGGCCTGGTCGAAGATCGAGGACACGCGCCGGAGCGGCTGTGCAAGGGGTTGGGATTCACCGACCGCGACCTGCACGACCGCGACCTGCTGCTGTCCTACCAGCAGGTGCGTGCGCTGATCCTGCGCGCACGCCGTCTGCTGGACGAGCCGGCGATGGGCCTGGCGGCCGGCATGCGGCAACGGCCGGTGTCATGGGGACTGACCGGGCTGGCCATGCTCACCTGCGAAACCTTCGGCGAAGCCATCGCCTATGGCCTGGGGCATCAGCACGAAGCCGGGGCGATGATGCAGCACCTGTTCGCACAGCAAGGCCCCGAAGCCTGCATCGAACTGGTGCCGCATGTGTTCGACCTGGAGATCGAGCCTTACCTCATCGAGGAAGCCTTTGCCGGTGCCCTCAATGTCAGTCGCTGCATGCTGGGGCCGGACATCCGACCGCGCGCGGTGGAACTGGCCTTCGCGCGATCGGCCCCGCTGGAGATCTACACGCGTTTTTTCCGCTGCCCGGTGCGGTTTGGCGCCGGCCGCAACCGGATGACGCTGGAGGCAAAGTGGCTGGCCGCGCGGTTGCCGGGCTACGACCGCACCACCTGCGGACTGTTGCGGCAACAACTGGAGACCCTGATCCAGCGGCCGCCGTCGCGCAACGAGTTGGTCGAATCGATCGCACTGCGGCTGCGCAGCGATGCCGAGCATGCGCCGCGGCAACCGGAGCTGGCGCGCCAGGCCAATTGCAGCGAGCGCACGCTACGGCGTCGGCTCGGTGCGCCCATGAACTGCAACTTGTTGCCGCCGTTGAGGGCCTCGCGCATCAGCATCGGGGTGTCGGTGGCCGACGGGTTGACGATGGAGACGCGAATGCCCAGGCGTGCGCCGTCCAGTCCCAGGCAGAGCATGGCACCGCGCAGCCCGAACTTACTGGCCGAGTAGACCGTCGATTCCGGCAACGGGAACATGCCTCCCAGCGAGACGATGTTCACCACGCGCCCGTCGCCACTGCGCTGCAGCAGCGGCAGCAACCGGTGCGTGAGCAACAACGGCGCCATCAGGTTCAACTCCAGTTCGCCGCGGATCGACGCCGGCGTGCGCTGCTCGAACGGCGTGGTGCCGACGATGCCGGCATTGTTGACCAACAGCTGCAACTGGCCCCAATCCGTGTCGAGCCGCTCGGCGAGACGGTCGCGCGCGGCCGGATCGGTCAGGTCGGCCACCTGCGCGCACGCCAACGGCCCCAGCGCCTGCACCGCACGTGCCAGTGCATCGGCATCGATATCCACCAGCAGGCAGCGCACGCCGCGCTGGATCAGGCGCGCGGCGGTCGCGCGTCCCAGCCCGCCGGCGCCGCCGGTGATCACCGCATTCCAGCCGCGCAGATCCTGCGGCTTAGCCATGGGCAACCTCGCTGTCGGCTAGCCGTGCGGTGGCGGTAGTGCGCATGCGTGGATCGCCACCGGCGTCGAGCTTGAGCGCGTCGTACATGTGTTCGCCCAGTTCGCCCCAGCCCAATCGCCTGCGCAGCTGATGCAGATAGCGTTTGAATGCATGCGCCTCGATGTAGACGGCGTGGCGCTGCGATGCCACGAAACGGATGCCGCCGGACAGGTCCGGTGTATCGTTTTCGATCAATGCATCGAAGCGGCGTGCGCTGGCAGGATCGCGGCGCTGCGCGGTCAGGTAGGACGCGATCATGTGGGCCTGGGTGTCGAACAGCTTGTACGCGCTGGAATTGGTTTCCAGGTAGCCGATCCCGAACAGATTGCGATGCGTGCGGTTGAACATCGACAGGTACATCTGCGGGCGTCCGCCGTTCCAGAGGAAATACTCGCTGGCATACGGGCAGCTCCAGCGGTAGCCGGTGGCGCACAGCAGCAGGTCGATCTGCTCGCGGCTGCCGTCCTTGAACACCACGTGCCTGCCGTCCAGTCGGTCGATATCGGGTTTGACGGCGATGTTGCCGTGCTGGAGATGGTGCAGCAGCTGGGCGTTGAGCAGCGGGTGACTTTCGAACAGGCGATGGTCCGGCTTGGGCAACCCCAGCCGGGCCAGGTCTCCGTTGACCAGCCGCAGCAGGGCCGAAAAGATCGGGCGTGCCAGCCACAGGGGCAGGTGCGGACCGGTTTCGGCGATCTGGTCGACCGGAATCCCCATCAGGTGCTTGGGGATGAAGTGATATCCGCGGCGCACGCTCAGAAAGGCGCGTTGCGCATGCATGGCCGCCTCGCAGGCGATGTCCGCGCCGGAGTTGCCGGCCCCCAGCACCAGCACGCGCTTGCCACGAAATTCGTCGCCATGCCGGAAACTCACCGAGTGGCGGATCTCGCCATCGAAGTGGCCCGGCAATTGCGGCATGCTGGGGTCCCAGTTGACGCCCGACGCGCAGATCACCGCGCCGTAGAGGCGCTGCGAGCCATCGGCCAACGTCACCTGCCAGCGCCCGTCCGGCTGTTTGTCGATGCGCAGGACGGCGGTGTCGAACTGGATCTTCTCGCGCAGACCGAACGTCTCGGCAAAGCTGCGCAGGTAGGCCAGGATCTGCCGATGCGACGGGTAGTCGGGGTATTGGCGCGGCATGGGATGGCCGATGAAGGCCGACAGATCGCGCGAGGAAATGAAATGGGTGGAGTCGTAGATCGGCGAGCCGGGGTTGCTGACGTCCCAAATCCCGCCCAGGTCGCCGTGGCGTTCGAACTGGTCGTAGTCCAGCCCCTGCGCCTTGAGCGCGCGTGCCGCACTGAGCCCACCCGGGCCAGCACCGATGATGCAGACCGCATCGCTGCGGTCGAGCGGGAACGTCTGGGACGGCGAAGGCGTCTGCATGGTGTGGCGATGTCCGAACCGGGATGACGTGCTCGACTGTAGGCGGATGCGCGCGCCGTGCTGGGGACTTTTTCGGCCAGGCAGGGGGTGAAATCGGTCACGCTGGCGTTGCCTGGCTTGCTGCACGCCGTGACGCGGTGCCGATGGCATGCGCCGGCGGGTAGCAGTCGAGCGCCATTGCGCGGCCGCGGGCCGTCATTTCCCTGGGATGGTATCGGCGGGTGCTCCGGCGATCGGTGTGTCGAACGCACGGGTTGGCAGCAGGACACGGCGCGCCGAGCGTTGCTGGCGCGGTAGGCAGTCGCGTTCAAGCGCGTCGAATCCGGCAACGCGCTTGGAAAAATCTAGCGGAGCGGCAAGCCCGGAACCCGCACCGACAGGATGCCCTGCGCGTGCAGCGCGGCGTCCAGCTCCGCCGGGATGGCATCGCCGCTGCCCATGCGCAGGACCACGACCTGCAGCCCGGCGCCGACCAACTCCACTACGGCGGCCTGCTGCGCGCCCGGCGTCTCCGGCCAGGCGCGCCGTTGCGCGTCCCGGCGCGCCAGTTCCACCACCGCGGCGGGCACGTCCGACGCCAGCAGCAGCACGTCGGCCAGGTTCAGGGCACGCAAGGCATTGAGCGTGAGCAGGCCGGGATCGCCCGGGCCGGCACCGACCCATTGCACGCTGCCGCGCGCCGGAACGCTGTCCACCGCGTCCAACGCAGCGGCAAAGGCGGCTTCGGCGGCGACGGTATCGCCGGCCTGCAGCAATTGCGGCACCTTCCCGTCGATCACCTGGTCGAACCAGCGGCGCCGCCGGTTCATGTCCGGCAACTGCTGACGAATGCGCTCGCGGTGCCGGGCGAACAAGGCCGCCAGCGTACCGACCGACGCATGCAGTTCGCGCTCCAGTCGCTCGCGCAGTCGGCGCGCCAGCATCGGCGCCGCGCCCGCCGACGAAATCGCAATCACCAGCGGATCGCGGTCGACAATGGCCGGCACCTGGTAGGTGGAGAGCTCGGCATCGTCCACGACATTGACCAGACGCTGGCGTGCGCCGGCCGCTGCGGCCACACGTTGATTCAGATCCACATCATCGGTGGCGGCGACGACCAGCCACACGGTGTCGATCCAGGCAGGATCGAACTCGCCTGTCATTTGCTCGAAGCGCCCGGCCTGCAGCAACTGGGCAAGTTCGGGCGAAAGCGCATGCGCATACAGTCGGATGTGCGCCTGCGCCTTCAGCAGCGCCAGCACCTTGCGTGTGGCGACTTCGCCGCCACCGATCACCAGCACGGCGCGCCCCTGCAGGTTGGCGAACAACGGGAACAACGGCATCGGACACTCCGAAAAGATGGCTCGCACGAGCGGCATGTTGCATGGCACCATCAGGCCACGTCCATGCCTCGCTGCTGTCAATGCGTGTTTTGCTGGTCAACGATACCGAAAAGCCGATCGGCGAACTGCGCCAGGCACTGACGCGCGCCGGCTACACGGTGCTCGATGACGTGGCCTCGGTCAGCGCGCTGCTGCATGCCGTGCAACGCCAGCAGCCGGATGTGGTGGTGATCGACGTGGATTCGCCTTCCCGCGATACCTTGGAGCAGCTGTCGATGTTGCATGCGCATGCGCCGCGGCCGGTGGTGATGTTCTCCGGCGATGGCGACGATGCGTTGATCCATGCAGCGGTCGGCGCGGGCGTGACGGCGTACGTGGTGGATGGCTTGGCGCCTGCGCGGTTGGCGCCGATCGTGCAGGTGGCGCTGGCCCGTTTTGCGCAGGAAAGCAGCATGCGCAAGCGCCTGGACGAGGTCCAGCAGGCGCTGCAGGACCGCAAGCAGATCGACCGTGCGAAGGGCTTGCTGATGGAAAAACGTGGCCTGAGCGAGGCCGATGCCTATGCCGCATTACGCCAGCAGGCGATGAAGCAGGGCGTCAAACTGGCCGAAGTGGCGCGCCGCATCGTGGCCATGGCCGAGTTGTTGGGATGAATCTAGGGGTTCAGCCGACATACGTGTAAAAATAGCTCACAAGATTGGATTTCATCCATTGCATCAGTGAGTTAGCGGATATTTTAGCGCAACAAAATTACACGACTAATGCCAGTTCAGTCTCGTACGGTTCCGGGACCGCCTCCACATCAATCAGGTAATCCCCGAAGCGCTTTACATGGCTGGTCACGTACGGGCTGAGGAACGCCACGTCCTCCCGCGTGATCTTCCACCCCTGCCGCATCAGAGACGTCATGATTCGGGTCTGTTCGACCACGTTGTAGAAGATGACGGCATTGGAGACCAGGTCGTTGTATTGGACGGCCTTCTCCTGCTCAACGGGGTCATTGTCGGCAATCACTCCTTCCCCGCCGAAGAAGAAATACTTTGCGAAGCCGTTGTAGGCCTCCACCTTGTTGGTCGAGGCGGTGATCTGTTCGCGCAACTCGCGGTTGGAGATGTACTGCAGCAGGAACAAGGTGCGCACGGCCGAACCGAGTGCCTTGAAGGCTTGGTACAGCCGGTTCTTGCGGCTGTAGTTGCCCAGCTTGCGCATCAACGTCGAGGCCGCGATCTTGCCGGTCTTGATCGAGAGCACGACCTGCATCAGGTCTTTCCAGTGGGTCTCGATCAGATCCCAGTCGACAGTGTCCCGGAACAGCGCATCGATGTGTTCGTAACGAATGTCCTCATCGGGGCGGAAGAACTTGTATTCGCGCCAGTTGCGGATGCGCGGCATCAGCTGGATGCCCAGCAGATGCGAAAGGCCGAACACCGGCAGCGACTGCCCCTGCGTGTCGGCGTGGACGGTGTCAGGCTGGATGTCGGAGGTGTTCTTCAGCAGGCCATCGATGATATAGACCGCCTCCCAGACACCGCACGGAATGAAGTGGCTGAACAGCGCGACGTACGTATCGGACACGTGGTGATAGGCGATGCCGCCGTAGCCGCCATAGCGGATGTGGTACGAAGCGAGCAGATTCTGGTCGTAGAGGTCGTACTTGGTGCCGTCGGCGGCTGCGCTCTTGCCATCGCCCCAGCATTTGGGGAGCTGCAGGCCGGCGTAGCTGTTGATGATGTCCCGACAGGCCGCCGCCAGTTTGTTGGCATCCACATGCCGGCGGTTGACGAACGACAGCATGTGTGCCGAGACGGCGCCACGCAGGTGTCGGGCAGCCTGGGCCGGTCCGAGGTTGCAACCATAGGTGAAGGCGGTGAGGACGTAGCGCTCGGTCGGTTGCTCGATCTTGGCGTCCGAGCCGGACAGAGGACCGAAGTGCCGGGGCCAGCGCGTCCAGTGGGCCACATCGCACAGGATCTCGATGACGCTGCGTTCGCGCATGCGGTCGAGGACGGCGGTTTCCAGGGCACGGGCCCCGCAGCTCATCTCCTTGGTCTTGCTGCGCTTGAGTACCGGAATGCCATCCTCGCCGATGACCACTTGGCCGTTCTCCAGATAGCCCTGATCGGTCAGCTCGGCGACTTGCGTCAGGCGCGATTGCAAGGCATTGACGAAGCCCACGGCCGTGGCCGGCAGCCCCACGTGCTTGCAGTAATCCTCCAACAGAGGCTCGCACTGCTCCCACGGCAGCAACTGCTCGCGGTAGTCGGCGTAGGTTTCCGATCCGCGCACAGCCACGTCGCCCGATTTCAGTTCGTTGGCCAGCGATGAGAACACACAAACCTCGAACAGACGCCGGTGGATGCGCTCCTCGCCTCGTTCGGTGCGATGGACGATGGTCTTGCGCCAAAGCTGGGTGGTGAACGCCAGATCGACCGCTTCGTCCAACCAATCGCTGCGGGTTCGTTCCTGCGTCAGGATCAGCTCGATCGCGTCGATCAGCGAGCGGTCCTCCGTGGTCGAGGCCAAGTCCAGCCTACGCACCATCCGCAGGATGGTGGAGCGGTGACTTTTATAGAACGGCCACAGCAGCGGCAAGTGATTGTCGCCACTATGCGCCGCAATGGCGTTGCAGTCGGCCTGCAACGTCTGCACGCCACCATGGGCGTTGACCAGGCGGCGAATTTCACGCCCCGCCTCGGTGTCGCCGCGATGATGGTCGAGGACGCGGACCACATCCGACATCGTCGCCACGATCGCTTCGGTCTTCTCGCGATAGCGCGCCCTCAGCCGCTCCAGTTCCTCTCGGCCCCGGTTGTGGATGTTCCCCATGCGCTTGATGAACATCTCCGCGAGATCGTCGCGCGTCTGGACCCGGGCCCGGTGGATCAAGCACACCAGTACGGCGTAGCGCTTGGCGGCCCGAAACTTGCGCAGCTCAGAAGCATCCAATGCCCGTGCCTCGGCGGCGAAGTGCTTGCGCTTGACCTCCGGGATGCCCGCCAGGTGCAACTCGCTGCCGACCAATTCGCCCAGTTCGGCGATATGGTCGATCAACTCCTGGAAATGCTGCAGCGAAGAGCGCTTGGGCAGGCGCTTGATCGCATGTAGTGGGCTCTTCTGGCGCCCCTCTTCGACCTGCAGAAGGTCTTCAAGGCGCTGTTTTTCGTCGACGGTCAGTTGAGCCCTGATCTGGGCGAAATAGCGCCCGTTGACCAGCGTGCGGATGCGCCGGGTCAGGCGATCCAGTGTGGAGAACGCCGGCAGCTCGACGCGATCACGCACGAGCTGTTCGATGGCTACGTTGATCAGGTCTGCCGGGTTATCCATCACCGCAGCGGCTTCGTATACCGCGCGTGCTGAAATCTTCAGCCCGCCGTCGCTGTAGGCCCGGACCTGCAGGAATTGACGGATCCGACGGTAGTAGCGATAGCGCGAGGCGTTGGCAAGATTCGCTGGCTTGACCTGCACGCGCAGTTTCAGCGCGCTGCGGATATGGCGCATCACCGCCGGCGGGACTTCGTCCAACACGGGGAAATACCCCAGCCGCTGGAAGGTCTTGAGCAGGATCGTCAGCGTCAGGCGGTGCGCAGGCTGCCGGGTGTACTCGGCAACGAAGGCCACCTCAGCGTCGGTTGGCGTGTAGGCCGCAACCAGTTCGCGGACGACCGGGTTGCGCTTGAACTGCGGGTATGCGGTCCGTTCGATCGACGCCATCCAGCCCCTCAGGTCGTTGCAGGCCTTGGCAGCGCGGGCGCTTCCGGCAGACTGGCTTCGATGCGCCGGCGTGCGAAAGGATCGCCCCCATCAATGTAACGCATCGCCGAGTGCACATCGCGCCAGCCGACGTATTCCATCAGGGCCTTCACGTCCCAGCCGTTGGCGTTGGCCCAGCCGGCGAAGCCGCGCCGCAACGAATGCCCACTGTAGGTATTCGGTGACGCCAAGCCGGCCTCACCGAAGATGCGCCGGAGCAGCGGCACCAGACTATTGGGGTGCAAGGCGGTGTCGGCGAGACCACCCCACTGGTCGATTGCACGGAACACCGGGCCGTCGGTCAACGCGGCCACCGCGATCCAGCGCGACGTCGCAGCCACCGGGCACCAGCGCGACAGCGCCGGGACCTTGTAGGTGGTGCCGGCGTGCTGGCGATCGCTCTTGCTGTGCGGCAGGAAGCAGGTCATGCCTTCGCCCGGCACCAGGCGCAGGTGGTTCACCTGGAGACGGGTGAGTTCATCGCCGCGGAAGCCGCGCCAGAAGCCGAGCAGCAGCAAGGCGCGATCGCGCAGATGCCGCAGCTCTGCGGCGCGATCGCCGCGAGAGTGGGCCGCAGCCGCAGCGTCTTCCAGCCACGTCGTGACCTGGCCCAGCTGGGTAAGTTGCAGGGGCGTGGCGCGTTTTTCGAGGCTCGGGTGCAGGGTCTGGATGCCCTTGAGCACTTGGCGCACCACCGGCGCCCGCGTGGGGTCGGCAAAACCGTGCGCCTGGTGCCACTGCGCCAGTGCTGCGAGTCGGTGCCTGAGCGTGTTGAGCGCCAGTCGCCCGGCATAGGCGGCAAGGTAGCGCGCCACGTTGTCGGCGGTGGCCGGCAGGTGGCCGCCCCACTCGACCTCGAAATGGCGTGTTGCCGCAGCGTAAGCGCGTTCGGTGTTGGGTCGGGTGGCGGCTTCCAGGTACTGCCCAACGCTGATCATCGGCCCCTCCGAGTCGCCTGATGGGCCGGGGTGTACCGGCCCGCGTTCGAGCATAGTTGAAAAATCGGGATTACGCGGGATAATTCCAGATTATCCCGCGTGAGCTCAGCGCCTATCGACGGTCCGTTTAATGCGTTGAGGAGTATGTAATTACATGGTATGTAATACGTTACGAAATACGTGGAGTGCCGGATGGCACGGTCTGGGTTGTACAAAAGCGATGTGCAACGCGCCCGCGATCGCCTGCGCGCCACGGGCACGCATCCGTCCGTGGACGCGGTGCGGGTGGCGCTGGGCAACACGGGGTCCAAGACCACCATCCACCGTTATCTGAGGGAGTTGGAAGAGGAGGAAGGGCAAGGCGTTGGCGCGAAGATGGCCGTGAGCGACGCACTTCAAGACCTCATCGCCCGCCTCGCCGAGCGGTTGCACAGCGAGGCCGACACGGTCGTTGCGCAGGCCCAGGCGCGCTTCCAGGCGCAGCTGCAGGAACGCACCCAAGCGCTGGAGCAGGCCCGGCGGGAGGCCGGCTCACTCAGGACGCAGCTGCAACGCTGCGAGAGCGCCCTGCAGGCCGAACGCGAGGCGGGCGACGCCGCCAGGAGCGAAGTGGCCCGCCGCACCACCGAACTGGCCCAGCTGGAGGAGCGGATCGCGGGCCTCACGGCGCGATTGGCCGAGCACGACGCCCATGCGAAATCGTTGGAACACAAGCACGAACACGCCAGGGAAGCCCTGGAGCACTACCGCACCTCGGTCAAGGACCAGCGCGAGCAGGAACAGCGCCGGCACGCGCACCAGGTGCAAGAGCTGCAGGTCGCCCTACGACAGGCCAACGAGGCGCTGACCGCCAAGAACCACGACCTGATGCAGCTCAACCGGGAAAACGGCCAGTGGCTGGAACGCCAGACCCGGCTGGAGCGGGAACTGGCGCAGGCACGCCAGTGGGCCGACGCCCAGCAACGCGAGCGCGACGCGCTGCGCCTGGCGGCCGCCGAGCACCAAGCCCTGCAGGTGCGCTGGACCGACGATGTCCACGCGCTGGAAGGCGTGCGCACCGAACTGTCGGCGGCGCGGACCGAACTGGTCGAAGAGCGCCAGCGCCGGGAACACGCCGAGGCGGACACCTTGCGGGCCACGGTACGACTGAGCACGCTGGAACAACTCCTGGCGCAGCTGCGGCCAGCGCACTCCGTCGGCGAATCCGAAAAGGCCATCTCAGCCGGTGCAATGCCGGCAGGCAGATGATCAGCCGTTTCGGGGGAAGGCACCGGTCATCCCGTATGCCTTCGTCGTCCCAGCCAGGACTTCGGTGAGGTGAAGCGAAGCGAAGCGCTCCCCCGCCAAACTTGCTTCTACAGTCACTGCAGGAGATCGACATGGGTCTATGCAATTCAAAGCCGAGCGTGGCAGGGTCACCTGCGCGTTATACAACCCACGCCACAGAGGCGGATCTAGGATCACCCTCATCTTCCTCTCATCAACCAGCAGCTTCAAATGCAGGAGCATTCGATGGTCTAAGCGGGCGCCCGCCAAGATTATCTCATCATCGACGGGCGAGGCGAGGCGGAGAATATACGCTAAGACAAGTTCCTATAGCTGACTATCAAGCAGAAAGAGGACACCCCGGTAATTCAATAAAAGATCGTAGCGGATCTTTGTTCCCGCGGGTTCGCGTGGACGGTGTTGATGCGGGATCCCCGTATAGCTTTGAGATAGATAGTTCAACTACAGTCAAAGTAGCAGGATTCAACGGCCTGACACCTAACCATGAAGGAACACGGCACCTTTACAGCACTGGAACCAGTCAAGTGAACATGCCTGTAGTCACCGACAATATGACTGCCTGTATTGCGGTCGCATGCGCTGCGGAGAAAATAGATTATTACACAGGCGAACGCATGCCGGGCGCGCAAGTTCGAGTATTCCATCTCCTACCTTTTAATCACGAAGACTTGCTGCCGGAAAACGTTATAGCGTCCATCCGCGATTATATATATGACGTCAGGGCCAATGGCCTGACAATGCGCGTCGCAATGTATGGAGGAGATCGAGACGGTGATTTCTCAGTGAGCACGGCAGAGGCGCTGGAGCGTCTATTCGAGAGTGAAGGAATCCCCGTGGAATTCAATGAAACATGCGCGAATCGCAATTCAGATGCTTTGCTTGGTGCCGTCATTCTAAATGACAATTCAACCCAGTTCATAAAGCATTTGGTTGCTGCCTGACATAAATTCACTGACTAGATATCTTTTGCGAAAATAATTTGATGGATTTTTCAGAGACGACTACTTGGCGATGGCCACTTGGGCCAGCACGCTGGCATCGGCCTGGCCGCGCTCGATGATCATGGCCGCCAGCTGCGCTCCACTGCGGCGATGTCGGCGGCCAGGGTCTGCTCGAACAGCTGGCGCGGGTCCGGATCCATGCGTTTGGTGCGCGCTGCGAACTGCAGGCGCTTGAGACGGGCGATCTCGGCGGTCAGCGCCGCGTTCTGGGTCTCGCGCACCTGGATGGCGCGGGTCCAGGGCCTAGATGCGGGCGTCACGGGGCGTCTAGCTGCGCAGATTGGTGGGCGATGGTCTGCAGCGCCTGGTCGCGCTCGTCGAACGAGGCGTCGCGTTCATCGCACCATGCGCAGCCAGTGCCGCATCGCGCTGGGACTGCATCGCCAGCAGCGGCGCACGCAGCGCCGACGGGTCGTCGATGGCAGCGGCAGCGCGTCGATCCATGCCGTCAGCATGCCACTGTTACAGCGCCTTGGCACCTGCCATCGGCGGGATAGACAGCCGCTGCCAGTCCACGCCCGCGCACAGTCAGGCAAACTGCCCCCGGGCGGTCGCAGCACAGCAGCTTGATCCGCGTGGCAGCGCGATTGGCGAACACGTAGGCCTCGCCCTCTGCCGGGGTCCGATGCATCGCCGTTTGCGCCGCCAGCAGCAGCCGGTCGATGCCGCAGCGCAGGTCCGTGGGCGCGGTGACCAGCCACCAGCGCTGCAGGCTCAGCATGCGCCCAGCGCACGCAGTAGCCCGACCAGCCACGCCGGATCGACCTGCACCAGCGACAGCCGCATCCCGCCGGCCAGGTGCAACTGCACGGTGGCAGCCGAATCCGGCGCGGCAACCGGCTGCACGCGCAGCGGCAACTCCCCGGCGGGCGCCACGGGGCCTTTGGCCAGCCTGCGCCGCCAATACCCGAAACTGGCCAGCGACAGCCCCTGCTCACGACACCACGCCACCTGGCTCAGCCCATTGACGCGCCACGCTTGCACATGCTCCGCCCACTGTTCGCGCTTGCTGTGCATCCAAAATCTCCGTTTGGAAAGAGCGGCTATGCAAGCGGTAGCCATGAGACTGAACTGGCGTGGCGGTGTAGTTCTGTTGCCCCAAAATATCCGCTAACTCACTGATGCAATGGATGAAATCCAATCTTGTGAGCTATTTTTACACGTATGTCGGCTGAACCCCAGGTACGCCGCATCGCGCTGATCGCGCTGGGCCTGTGCTTGCGCACCGGCCGCTTCCACTTGCCGCCGCGTACCGCCAAAGACGTCCAGCGTGTAGCTGACGCTGAGTTGGGCGGTGCGTAGCGCATACGGTGTGTCGATGCCGGCATCTGGCGCCGGCACCACCGAATCGCGTTGCCGGCTGGCATCCACATGCAGATCCGCTTGCGGTAGCCAGGCACCGCGTTGTGCAGCCAGCGTCTGCTGCGCCTGCCGGAGCGCTGCGTCGGCGGCCTGCAGGTCCGGATTGGCACGTAAGGCCCGCTCCACCACAGCATTGAGTTGCGGCGAGCCGAAGGCGCGCCACCAGGCGGCCGGCACGTCCTGCCCGGGCTCGAACTGCTGCGCACCACCATGTGCTGCGTCGGCGGCCACGGTCGTTGCCGGTAACGCATTGGCGGTATAGCGATCGGCAGCAGGTGGAGCGGGGCGCTGAAAGTCCGGTCCCACGGCGCAGGCGGCGAGCGATACCGCCACGGCACTGGCGAGCAATGCGTTGCGAACGTCGGTCATGCGGTCGTCTCCGGGCGGCCCTGGCGCGTTGCGACGAAGGCTTCCATCAGGTAGTACAGCGATGGCAACAACACCAAGGTGAGCACCGTGGCGGTGACCAAGCCGCCAACCACCACGGTGGCCAACGGGCGCTGCACATCGCTGCCCAGGCCAGTGGCGAGCATTGCCGGTGCCAGGCCAAGCGCTGCCACCGTCGCGGTCATCAGCACCGGACGCATGCGGCTCACCGCACCGGCCACCACCGCCTCGCGCAAGGACATGCCCACGTCCTGGCGCAGCCGGTTGATCTGCGCGAGCATCAGCACCGCGTTCAGGACCGCGACCCCGAACAGGGCGATGAAACCTACCGCGCTGGAGACATTGAGGGTCATCCCGCGCAGGTGCAATGCAGCCAACCCGCCGATCATGGCCAGCGGCACGGCGGCAAGCACCAATGTCGGCTGGCGCAGGTTGCCGAACGCGCCAAACAGCAACACGAACATGATGCACAAGGTGGTTGGCAGCACCACCAGCAAGCGCGCCTGGGCACGCTGCAGGTTCTCGAACTGGCCACCCCACACCAGCTGCATGTGCTGCGGGTCGAGGTGCACTTGCCGCGCGAGCGTGGCCTGCGCATCGCTCAGGAAACTGGACAGGTCGCGGCCGCGCACGTTGAGCCGCACGATGATGTTGCGCCGGCCCATCTCGCGCACGATCACGCTCTGGCCACTGGTGGTGGTGATGCTGGCCACCGCCGAGAGCGGTATCTCGGCGCCGGCAGCGGTGCGCAGGCGCAACGCGCCGATGGCCTGCGGATCGTTGCGATACCGTTGCGGAAAGCGCACGGTGAGGTCGTAGCTCTTCTCGCCGATGTACATCTGCCCGATCGGGTTGCCGCCGATGCCGGTGGAAATCAGATCCGACACATCGGCCGCATTGATGCCATAGCGTGCTGCCGCCGCGCGGTCGAAACGTACCTGCAGGTTGGGCAGGGGCGGCTCTACATCCACGGCGATGTCCGCAGCGCCCGGCACCTTGTGCAAGGTTGCAGCCACCTGGTCGGCAACGCCGCGAACCTGCTGCAGATCGTCGCCGAACACCTTCACGGTCAGATCGCTGTGCGCGCCGGAGAGCTTGTCCTGCACGCCGTCGATCATCGGCTGCATCATGCTCACCGTGTAACCGGGCATCCGTGCATAACGTGCGCCGAGCGCAGCGATCAATGCCTGCTTGTCCATGCCGGCCGGCCAGTCTTTGTAGGGACGCAGGCCAACGCTCGCTTCGATATGCGAAGGCGTCCAGTAGTCGGTGCCATCGTCGTTGCGCCCGGTCTGGGTCACCACGTACGAAACCTCGGGAAATTCCAGCGTGGCCTTGCGCAAGGCATTGGCCATGGTGGCGGCCTTGTCCAGAGTGATGCCTGGCGGCATCTGCACCTGCAGCCACAGCGATCCTTCGTCGATATACGGCAGGAAGTCGCGGCCGATGCTGCCCCCCAACACCGCCAGCACGCACAGGGCCAGCGCCGCGCAAGCTAGCAGCCAGCCGCGTCGGCCCACGCTGCGTTCCAGCAATGCGCGGTAGCGCTGCCCCAGTGTTTCCAGCACGCGGTTGTGCATCATCTTGCGCGGCTTGCGAAACGCCAGCCACGCCAGGCCAGGAACCAATGTCAGCGCCACCAGCAGCGCACCGATCAAGGCCGCGCCCACCGCGTAGGCCATCGGCGAAAACAGCTTGTATTCGATGCGTTCGAACGCCAGCAGCGGCAGGTACGCACAGCCGATCACGGCCATGCCGAAAAAGATCGGCCGCGCCACCTGCAGGGTGGCGTCGATCGCATCGCGCGCCGTCAATGCACGCTGGCTGTTTTCTTCGCGCAGGCGCAAGACGTTTTCCACCAGCACCACCGCGCCATCGACCAGGATGCCGAAGTCGATCGCGCCCAACGACAGCAGATTGGCCGGAATCTTGAGGTGGTGCATGAAGATGAAGGCGATCAGCAACGACAGCGGGATGGTCAGCGACACGATCGCCGCCGCACGCGGGCTACCCAGGAAGATCAACAGCACCACGCACACCAGCAGCATGCCTTCGGTCAGCGTGGCGCTCACCGTATGCAGCGTGGCGTCGATCAACGCGGTACGATCCAGGTACGGCACCACCTTGACGTCCCTGGGCAGCACGCCGTTGTTGAGCTCCTCCACGGCACTGTGGATGCCTTGCAAGGCCACCGACGGGTTGCTGTCCTTGAGCAGCAACGCGATGCCTTCGATCGTGTCCGGGTTGCCGTCCTTGCCCAGAATGCCGCGTCGCTCGACATTGTCGTAGCGCACCTGGCCCAGGTCCTTGACCAGGACCGGTACGCCATTGCTGCTGCTCACCACCACATTGCCGATGTCCTGCAACGAATGCAGCAGGCCGATGCCGCGGATCACGTAACTTTGTTCGCCACGATCCATCACGCTGCCGCCGCCATCGGCGTTGTTGCTGGTGATGGCGCTCTTGACCTGCTGCAACGACACCCCGTACCGGGTCAGGCGGTCCGGCTCCAGCGCCAGCGAAAACTGCGTGGTAAGGCCGCCGAAATTGGTCACATCGGCCACGCCTGGCACTTTCTGCAGGCGTGGAATCACCGTCCAGAATTGCAGGTCCGACAGCTCGCGCAGGCTGCGTGTTTTCGATTCCAGCGTATAGCGATAAATCTCGCCGGTGGGCGAGGTGTATGGGTCGAGCCCGGGAATTGCGCCATAGGGCAGGGTGACCGCCTGGATGCGTTCCAGCACACGCTGGCGCGCGAAGTAGCCTTCCGTCCCATCGTCGAAGACCAGCGTGATCAGGGAAAGGGCGAACAGGCTGCGCGAGCGCAACACATGCAGGCCGGGCGTGCCCATCAACGCACGTTCCAGCGGCACGGTGATCTGCTGTTCCACTTCTTCTGCACCCAGGCCCGGGATCTGCGTGACCACCTGCGAGGTGACATCGGCGATGTCCGGGTAAGCCTCCACCGGCAGCTGCGTCCAGCTCCATGTGCCGTATAACGCAATGAGTACGAAGACCAGCCAGACGATGCCGCGACGCTGGAAGCAGGTGGTGATGATCGCCTCAATCATTGAGCAAGGCTCCGTCCTTGATCACCACACGCTCGCCGGCCTTCAAGCCGGACAGGATTTCGGTATAGCCCTCCATTGCGCGGCCGGTGGCCACGATGCGCGAGCGATAAGCGAACGGCGCGGTTTCGACAAACACCCGCGTGTACAGTCCCATCTGCAAGAGCGCGCTATCGGGCACCACCAATGCCTGCTGCGGGCGCGACTGGAAGTGGGCGCGCGCAAACATGCCCGGCTTGAGCAGGCCGTCGCGGTTATTCAAGGCCACCCTGACTTTCAACGTGCGGGTGGCGGGGTCGAGCAAATCGTCCAGGTGTTGCACGTGGCCGACGAAGCGTTGGCCAGGATAGGCATCCAGGCTGGCAGTGACCGGCTGACCTTCGAAGACCTGGCCAATCTCGCGTTCCGGCACGCTGGCGGTGAGCCACACCTGCGAGATATCGGCCACCGTCATCAGTGACGCCGACGTGTCGTTCCAGAAGCCGCCCAGCGCAGCGCTCAGCTCCGCCACGCGGCCGGCAATGGGCGCACGCACGACATAGCGCCGGTGCGAGCTCGCCTGCGCAGCCACACCCAGCTGGGCCAGGCGATCGCTGGCCGCCCGTGCATCGTTCTGCGCGCTGTCGAAGGCCTGCTGCGCCGCCTGCAGATCGCGTGCAGCGGAAATGCTGTCCGCTGCCAGCGCCTTCTGCCGGGCAAGTTCCAGGCGCGCCTGTTCCAGCGTGGCGCGCGTCTTGCCGGCATCGCTGTAGGCACTGGCGAGTTCGGCAGAATCCAGCACGCAAAGCACATCGCCCGCATGCACGGTGTCGCCCAGGGTCTTGGGCAGTGCGACCACGCGCCCGGCCAACGGCGGCACGACGCGCACCAGGCGCTCGGGCAGCACGTCGATCACCGCCGGCATCTGCAGCAGCGGGGCGATGGGTTGGCTGCGCACGGCCTGCACGCGCAGGCTGGCACGCAGGGGCGAGTGCGCCGGCACCATCACCTGCGTGTTGGTGTGGATCAGCAGCGGCGAGGGAGCAGCCGGCGGCGGCGTGGCTCCGCAGCCGGCCAGCAAGCTGCACACACAGGCAGCTGCCAGCGTAGAACGCAGGAAGGGGGACGACATGCGATGACTCGTACGGGGAGAGGGAAGGCGTTGCACCCGCAGCCTGCGATGCGCGAACGCAGGCCGCGGTTGCATCGGCGATGGATCTACGCGCGCTGCCGGCAGCGGCGTACATCGGCATCGCCTGGCACCCATGGCGCATCGCCACAGGTGTGAGTTGTGCGCCAGCCATCCGGGCCGGCGCAGTTGCAACGCGTGCTGCAGCCGCGTCGATGGCGTGCATGGTGCCAGCCGTCAGCGCGCGAAACCAGGGGTTTTCGGGCGTTTTCGCCAGTCCATGGACATCGCATCGATATACTTTCGTATCGTCTGCGCGGGGCCGGCACGCAAGACGCCGTGTCAGCCAAGCGCTTGGCGGTTTCGCCATTGGCACGCGGCCGTCAACGAAAAGGCCCCGGACATGCCGGGGCCTTCTTTTATCTGTCACGCAGCAGTGTGCGTGACATCGTCACGTGCATCGCCTGCAGCACCGCTGCATCGGCTGCAATCAGAACTGCCAGCGCAGACCGATGTTGGCGTTGATGCTGTTGGTGTCCGAACGAGCGCGCTCGGCACCCACGTTGCCGTAGATGGAGAACGCATCGTTGAGCTGGTAACGCAGGCCAACCGAGGCGCGCAGCGACTGCTTGGACACCGGCTCGCCGGCGACAGTGAAACGCGCTTCCGGCAGGCCGGTGAACCACGCAGAGAAGTCGGCATTCGGGTTGCCCAGCAGCGAGCGATACGCCACCAGACCATCGAAGCCCCAGTTGCCGCGCGCCAGATGGCCACGCACACCCACCTCGCCGTACCCTGCGCGCAGGGTGTCGCTGTTCGCGCTCAGGCCCAGGCCCGTCACCGAGGCTTCGCTGAAGGCATCCTGGGTCTGGCTCACCACACCGGCGGCCACGAACGGCGACAACCCGGCATGCGGCATCAGGCCGATTTCCGCGCGCGCCGACCAGTTGGTGTCGTGGCGACGGTCCTGCAAGCGCTCGCCGATGCTGCCGGCCTGCACGTTGCGTTCGGTCTGGACGTTGCTCATGCCGTACGAACCGATCGCCGACAGATACGCCTGGCCGATCGGCTGGTACAGGTACGCGGTCATCGCATACCGGTCCGAGCGCAGACGGCTCGAAGACGCGGCGATGTGCGCACGGTCCTGACCGGAGGTCACGGCCGCACCGACGATGGTGCCGCCGCTGCCCATCGGCAGATCCACGCCGAAGGTGGTGGCCTGCTGGGTGTAATCGGCCGAAGCGAAACCGCTACGGCCCAGATTGCCGTCCAGGTAGCTGCCCTGCATCCAGGTGGTCAACGTGGTGGTGTCGGCCAGGTAGGGCAGGCGGTCGGCGGCCACACGTGCGTCGTTGAGCGCGGACTGGAAGCCCAGCGTGCGCTCGATGCCGTGTACCTGGCCGGTCAGGGTCGGCAGCGACGCGGCAACCTGCGCATCGGATGCTGCAATCAGCGAACCGGTGGCGCTGATCAGGCCACCCAGGTTGTCGGTGTCGCCCGAGGCGACCCGGGTATCGAGCACCTTGACCAGCGCGTCGGCCTGGTTGGCACCGTTGACCACCGACTGCGGTGCACCGGCCGCCTGTGCGCTGGCCGCGGAGGCATTGCGGGTCAGGGTTGCGGTGACGGTGGTCGGGTCGTAGGACAGTGCCGCGGTCCAGAAGAAATTGTTGGCGTACTGCACGCGGTCGAACGTGCCTTGCAGGACGCCGGCCTTGACGATCTTCTCGGTGCTGCCGACGGTGTAACCGGCCGCTTCCGGTAGCAACAGCAGATTGCCCTTCAAGCTGGCCCGGCCGGTGACGGTGAGGCCCCTGCCCAACTCGAGCGCGGTGGTGCCGGTGTTGTTGACCAGGCTGTAGTTGCCGTTGATCACACCGCCGCGCGATTCGAACGTGGCCGAGTTCAACACGATCACATCCGAACGCAGGCTGCCGGACAGTGTGAGCACGCCGTCGCTAATGCTGGTGCCGCCGGTATAGCTGTTATTGCCGCTCAGGGTGAGCTTGCCGGCCCCGTTCTTGGTCAGGCTGCCCGCGCCGGAGATGTCGTTGCTGAAGGTGCTGTCGTAGCCAGCGGTCACATTGGCCGCCCAGTTGCTTGCGAACTGGCCCGGGCCCTTGATCGCCTTGGCCGCATTGACCAGGCCCCAGCCGTACAGCGCGTCCACGCCCGGGTCGCCCAGGTCGGTGGCGGTGGTCAGCAGGGTTTGCTGCAGGTTGGAAGCGCTCATCCACGGATACACGCCCAGCACCTGCGCGGCGACACCGCTGACGGCGGCGGTGGAGAACGAGGTGCCGGCAATCTGGCCCTGCAATTCGGTGCCGGCCAGGGCCGGGGCGGTGTAGCTGCCCGGCGCGACCAGGCACCACTGCGCGGCGGCGCCGCAGTGATTGGAATAGCTGGTCAAGCCAGCGGCATTGCCGGCGCTATCGATGTTGATCGCACCGACGGCCAGCCAGTTGTTGCGCACACTGGCTTCCTGCACCGGCGTTGCCGCCGGGTAGGAAGCTTCTGCCGCGCCTTCATTGCCGGTGGATGCCACGATCAGCGCATCGGCCTGCACCAACGGGGTCAGTGCGTATTTCCAGGCCAGCGCAGCGTTGGCACTGGAGGCGGCATCGGGGTAGGAGGCACCGATGGAGAGATTGGCGATCCGCACGCCAGCCGCGGCCAGGTCCACCGCCGCACGACGGGTCTGCTGCGTGCCGCAGGAATTTTCGGCGCAGATGCGCGCATAGAACAGGTCTGCATCCGGCGCGACACCACCGGCGAAGCCGTCCTGCGCGGAGCCCAGCACCAGCGCAGACACAATCGTTCCGTGGCCGCGCAAGGCATTGGCCGACGACTCGGGCGTGCCCGGGCTGGCGGTGTAATCGTTGAAGCTGTCGACCTTGCCGCTGATCGGTGCGTAGCTGGGCACCAGGTTGTCGTCCAGCACGGCCAGCTTCACGCCCTGGCCCCGCGCGCCCGCCTGCTGCGCCAGATCCGCGTTGGTCGGCACCAGCAGATTGCTGCCCACGCCCTGATAGCGTGGCGGGGCCGGCGTCGGCGCGGGCGTGGTCTTGGGCAGCGGGTCCGCTGCCGGCGGCGGGGTCGTCGGGGTCGGCGCGATCACCGTGGTTTGCGGTGCGTCGCTACGCACGTTGCCTCCACCACCACCGCCGCCACAGGCGGTCAGGACGAGGCAGGAGGCGATGGTGGTTGCCAGTAGCGAGCGATTCATTGGTTGGTCGGTTCCAGTTATTGAGTGCGCCGCTACTGCTGGTGATTCAATTTGGCGCAGAAGGACCCCGCGCCGGCGATCGCCAGCGAAGGCATTAATTTCACGCGTTATTCATTTCTCGACCGCTGCGCTTTTTCCCCACGAGTGCGCCCGCGGAGCATCTGAAAAATACGTTTGGTATCACTCAGTGCTTGCGAGATTGTTTAACGGCGCTATCTGAGATCTCTGAAATCTGAATGGACAGTTGCTATTCAGAGAGAAATCGCCCAAATAGGATCTGCCGATTTAATCCATAGCCAGAACGAATTAGAGGCGCATTAGCAGGTGAGCCTGCAGATTATTGTCGGAGCGTACTCAACAATAATACGTCACAAATCTCGCGGGGCGACAATCCTAAATGCGACTGCGGTCTTCGTGAATCAGGGAATCGCATCCGCCTTGTCGGTGAAATCACTACGCTGGGTAGCGAATTCAAGCGCGAGTTAGCGGATCTAACGGGCTCTAGCACAGGACGTTCGTGGCCGGACTGATACGGGCAAAATTATACTAATTTGCTCATTTCCTCTTGCCGATTAATTGAATATATTCCCGGGAATATAATAAATAAGGTCAGGCGCGAACCTCCATTGTGCGTAATCCTGCACTTCAGATGGGTCAAATTCACTAGTTCGGCACCTTGCTTAAAGATCGGGCAGCAATTTCGAATAAATCTCGCAGCCAGGTCGTTGATCTTTCAGACGGGGGCGCAGCTGAATGGCGCGTGTTTTTTTCCTGTGTGTGGATTTAAATTCCGACACGCGCAGCTGCATTCCCCGACGGCAGGCCGGGTCAAACGCCAGCGATGACGCTTACCGTCATGGGCGGGAAGCGCATCGCCTGCCGCTGCGCGGCTGCGTCCGGTGTCGCCGTTCGGCGCACGCTGGCGGCCAGGTTCTGCCACGCCCCATCGCGGTTCCACATCACACAAGGCAGATCGCCGCGCAACGCCACCTGTGCCGGCGACAGGTTTGGCGATGCTCGCTGCAGCGCAGACTGCGATCGCGTAAACGGTTCAAGGTGTGCTGCTGCCGCGCTGACCGATCGTCGCTATGCTCGCTGGGGATGAGCACCACATCGCCCGAGGATCTGCTGACGATGGAAGGCACGCTGCATGGCATTGCCTATGCCGTGGTGGCCCGTCAGCTAGAGCGCCAGCGCGTGGTACTGGACACCTTGCAGGTAGGCGGGCAGTCGGTTCCGTTGACGGGCTCTCCCACCTTCGGTTCGCTGCAGGCTGCAGTGGACATCGGCAGCAAACTGGCCCGGCAATACATCGGCGAACTGCTGAAGAAGCAAACGCGCCCGCGCTCGACCCCGCCCGGCAACGCACAGGGCTAGCGCGCAGACGCCAGCACACGGCCACTGCGTTGTCGCCCGGTGCGATCAGCGATGCAGCGAGAAAGCATCGGCGGTCATCCACATCGTGCAATCGCCTTCACTCGGCCCTATTCTCTGCCCGGGCATCGGTGGCAACGCGTCGCTGGCATGCCGGACGGAGATGAGGCTGCGTGACAGAGGCAAGGAAATACCCGGCATGCGCGGAGTAGGGCGCATGTTCTGGCTGATGCAGGCATTGGGCTGGTCGCTGTTCCTGGCGATTGCCTACGTGGCTCGGCCTAGCGAGGAAGCGGTTCCCGATGGGCTGCAGTTGGCCGCAGTGGCTAGCTTTAGCGTGGGCGGGTTGCTGGGCAGCCTGCTGCTGCGCCGGCTCTATCGAACACTGCAAGCCGATGGCTACGGCGAAGTGCGTTGGCTGGGCCTGTTGCTGGTTGCCAGCCTGCTGGCGGCGCTGGGCGTGGATGTGGCGGTCCACGGCACACTGCTGGGCTTGCGCGGACTCTCGCCGGGGTTGATGGCGCTGTCCGAGGCGCAGCCGATGATCGCGGGCACGGCCCTGCTATGGCCGGCCTACATTGCCTGGAGCCTGCTCTACCTGTCGATCAGCAGACAGACGCGGCTAGCCGAAGCGACTCGCCACCAGAACGATCTGCGGCTGGCGCTCAAGGAGGCGCAGTTGCAACGTCTGCTCGGCCATATCAGCCCGCATTTCACCTTCAACACGCTCAACAATATTCGAGCGCTCATCCTCATCGATCCAGAGCTGGCACGCGAACAGATCACCCGCTTCGCCAGCACGCTGCGCTACCAGTTCACCGGCGGCGAAGAAGCCCTGGTGACCGTGGACGAAGAAATGGCGGTCGTGCGCGACTATCTGGGCTTGGTCGGCATGCAACTCGGCAAGCGCCTGCGCTATGCCGAACACGTGGATGCAGCCGCATTGCTGCGACGGGTAACACGATTCTGCGTGCAGCTGCTGGTGGAAAACGCGATCAAGCACGGTCTGGGGCTCAGCAGCAGCGTCGGCGATCTGCAGGTAGGCATTGCCGTGCAGGATGATGCGCTGCATATCCATGTGCGTAACAGCGGGCAATTGCAAGCCGGCGGCAGCGGCGGCACGGGCCTGGCGAACCTGCGGCAACGCCTGCAACTCTCGTTCGGATCACATGCCGGCCTGCAATTACATGAAGAAGGCACGTGTGTGGTGGCACATGTATGGATTGGAGAGGGCGCGTGATTGAAGCGGTGATCGTGGAAGATTCGGAGCTGGCCCGCTTCGAACTGGAGCATCAGCTCAAGGGTTACCCGCAGCTGCGTGTGCTGGGCCATGCCGATGATGTGGACAGTGCAGTGCAGTTGATCGAATCGGCTACGCCGGACGTGGTCTTTCTGGATATCGACCTTCCCGGTGGCAACGCGTTCGATGTGCTGGAGCGCCTGAGTCGGGTACCGCGCATCATCTTCACCACCGCCTTCGACGCGCATGCGCTCAAGGCGTTCGGCTACAACACGGTGGACTACCTGCTCAAGCCAATCGAACCGCAGCGGCTTGCCCAGGCGATCGAGAAACTAGGCGACGCGGTTGCCGCCCCACCGGTGCGGCGTGCGATGGACAGCGCCATCTTCATCAAGGACGGCGAGCACTGCTTCCTGGTCAAGCCGCGCGATGTGCGGTTGATCGAGGCGGTCGGCAACTACAGCCGGGTGTACTTCCAGAACCACGCGCCACTGCTGTATCGGCCGCTCAGGGCGATTGAAACGCAGCTGGCGCCGGACAAATTCTTCCGCGCCAGCCGCAAGTACATCGTCAATCTGGACTTCGTGGAGCAGGTTGCACCGTGGAGCAACGGCGGCCTGATGCTGACCCTGCGCGGTGGGCTGGAAGTGGAAGTGTCCCGCCGCCAGAGCGCACGCTTCAGAGAGCTGCTCAGCCTTTAGCTTTCGGCGGTTTCTGGGTGGCTGGCAGACGTGAGGGCAATTTGCCAGATCAGTGCCGATGGCGCACGCGAGCCACGGGGCATGGGTGTGGCATATGCCGACTCTGTGCACCGATTCCGCCGGAGGGCAGCCGCGCAGCCGCTTGTCAGTTGCCCCCGATCGGTTCGCGGGTGCCGCTGCTGTCACCCATCAAGCGGTCGTGCATGGTCATGACTGCGTTGCCATTGCCGTCGTTGTTGAAGCTCAACGCATCCAGGCTCTCGCCCAGGTAGTAACGGCCGTCGGCATGCGGCAGCACGGCAACCGGGTCTTCTCCCTCGCGCTGCAGTTGCAGCGCGCCGTCCACTTCCGCAAGCACGCGTACATCATCTGCAGCAAAGCGATAACGGCCCAGCCATGCGCGGTCCTGGCTGCGCAGCGCGACCGTCGCCGCATAGGCATGCCCGGCGGCGATGGCGGCCAGACGCACGCTCAGGTTGGTCGGATCCAGGAACTCGGCATTGGTCAACACGGTCACGAAGACGTCCGGCTGCGTCACCCGCACCACATAGCTGTTGAAGCCGTTGATGAAGCCGCCATGCTCCACGTCGGCCATGCCGTTTACCTGGCCGATGATCCAGCCGAAGCCGTAGGGCGAGGCGCTGCCATCGGCCAACGTGGTCGTGCGCATCGCCTGCGCCAGCAGCGATGCCGACACCGGCAAGCCATCGCGCAATGCGCGGTGCCAGATCGCCAGATCGTCCACCGTGCTGATCAGACCGCCCGCGCCTTGCGGCTGCGACATGCTGATGAAGTCGGCGTTCTGCAACTGGCCCTGCGCGCGGCGATAGCCATGCGCGCGTTTGGCGATCACGGTGAGATGGTCATCGTAGCGGGTATGCAGCATGCCCAGCGGCTGGAACAGCGACTGCTGCATATAGACCGGGTAGGGCTGAGCAGTGATACGTTCGATCAGATAGGTCAGCACGATGTAGTTGGAGTTGCTGTAGCGAAAGCGCGTGCCCGCAGCAAACTCCAGCGGCAGGTCCTTGAAATAGTTCATCAGGCTCCGCGCATCGGTGTCTTCCCGTCGCGCGGCGCGCGAGGCAGCGATGCTGCTGACATTCTTGATGCCGGAGGTATGCGTGAGCAGTTGCTGCACAGTGACCTTGGCGAGCGGGCCGCTCAGCGCCGGGTCCACTGACTCCAGGCAGGTATCCAGTTGCAGCTTGCCCGCCTGCACCAGTTGCAGTACCGCCATGGCGGTGAACTGCTTGCTGACCGAAGCCAGCCGCATTGCCGCGTCCGGTTGCATGGCCACGCCATTTTCGATGTCCGCCATGCCGTAGGCCCGGCGCAGCAGCACCTGATCGCCACGCGTCACCAGCACCACGCCGCCCGGCTGGCTTTCCTTGAAGAACGCAGCGGCCTCGCGCGCCAATTCGGCCGGGGCTGACGCCGGCGGTGTGGTTCCCGTCGCGCGGGCCGTGCCGGCCATGCTCAGCGCGGTAGCCAGCAGCATCATCGCAATTGTCTTCATACACCTGCTCCTTCAGTGGATGGAGCGCAGCTTGGAAGCGGAGCCGTGCAGCGCCCAGCGATGCATGACGTGCGGTCGAGACAGGCATCGAACGGTCGACGGAGCGGATGAGCGGGAGCCGTAAGTGACGGTCTGCGCTGCACATGGCCCGGCATCGCGTGGGGTCAGGGCGTGGGCGCTATGGACATGCGGCGGCACCTCCCAGGCAGCCCGGCAGCAGGCTGCCCAGGCATCGAACGCGACAATAGATGCAGCCTGCGTGCGTTCGAAAGGCACTAGGCAGCGCCAGCTTCGGTTATCTGCACGGGCACGAATTGCGCCAATATCACGCTGCTCATCACATGCAAGCTGTCAGCATCGGGGGCACGTTTCGCCATTGCCCCAATGAGTCCGCTATGAATTCAACGACCGTTCCGGCCCGTCCATGGGCCGTCCACCCGTTCCACGCAGCCGTGCTCGGCGGTGTGTGGCCGCTGTTTCTCGGCGCCTTGCTCAGCGATTACGCCTACTGGAGCAGCTACCAGATCCAGTGGAGCAACTTCGCATCCTGGCTGCTGGTAGGCGCGATGGTGTTGACCACGATTGCGCTGGTGTGCGCCATCGTCGCGCTGGTGCGCGGAAGCCGTAACCTGATCTACATCATTGCGCTCATTGCTACGTGGATCGTGGGCTTTTTCGATGCCTTGCATCATGCCCGCGACGCATGGGCCGTCATGCCGGCAGCCCTGGCGCTGTCCGCGATTGCGACGTTGTTCGCATTGGTTGCGACCTGGGCAGGATTGTCCGGTCTGCGCGTAGGAGGTGCACGATGAAGCGTCAGACCACCAGTCTCATCACCGTCTCCATTCTTGCTGCAGCGCTGGCCGCATGCGGCAAGGCGCCGGAGGTCAGTCAGCGCGGCGCAACCCTGGAACTGCCGGAGCCGGATCGCGGCTTGCTGCCCGACATGAAGATTGCCGAGCCAACCGCCTGGAACGAGCGCAAGCCCACCGTGCCGGCAGGCTATCGCATCACCGCGATCGCCAAGGATCTTGGCATTCCGCGCCAGACACTGGTGCTGCCCAATGGCGACATCCTGGTGGCAGAAGGCCGTGGTGGCAGCGCGCCAAACCTCAAGCCAAAGGATGTCATTGCCGGCGCGATCAAGGCCAAGGGCACCTCCAAGGCCAAGAGCGGCAATCGCCTGACCTTGTTGCGCGATGCTGATGGCGATGGCACCTACGAACTGAAAACGGTGTTTGCCGACAAACTCAACGCGCCCTACGGGCTGGCGCTGATTGGCGAGGCGCTGTACGTAGCGAACCAGGATGCGTTGGTACGCTTCGAGTATCGGCAGGGCCAGACCCAGGCGAGCGGGGCGCCCACCAAGGTGACCGACCTGCCGTCGGCCATCAATCATCATTGGACCAAGGCGCTCACAGCCAGCGCGGATGGCCGCTATCTGTATGTGGCCATCGGCTCCAACAGCAACATCACCGAACGTGGCATGGCCGTCGAGCTCGACCGCGCGCAGATCTGGCAGGTGGATGCCGCAACCGGCGCGCACAAGCCGTACGCGACCGGTATCCGCAATCCCACGGCGCTGGCCATCCAGCCGGGTAGCGGTGCGTTGTGGGCAGTGGTCAACGAGCGCGATGAAATCGGCCCCAACCTGGTGCCGGACTACCTCACCTCGGTACGCGAAGGCGGTTTCTACGGTTGGCCCTACAGCTATTGGGGCAAGAACGTAGACGCGCGCGTCATGCCGCAAGATCCGCAGAAGGTGGCATCGGCGATCGTGCCGGACTATGCCCTGGGTTCGCATGTCGCCGCACTTGGCGTTGCGTTTTCTTCCAGCGCAATGGGCGCCAAGTTCGCCGATGGCGTCTTCGTCGGCGAGCACGGTAGCTGGAACCGAAATCCGCCGGTTGGCTACAAGGTCGTGTTCGTGCCGTTCCGCGACGGTCGCCCGGCAGGCGACCCAATCGACTTCGTGTCCGGCTTCCATGGCGAAGATGGCAAGACCCGCGGCCGGCCGGTGGGTGTCACGGTCGACCCGCGTGGTGCATTGATCGTTGCCGATGATCTGGCCAACATCGTCTGGCGCGTCACACCAGACGCCGCGGCCGCTGCGCCCCAGTAGGCAGGACCAGCCGCGCAGTGACGATCCCGGTGTTGCAGCTCCGGTATCGTCGCTGCAGTCGGCGATGCTGATTGCTGCTTCCAATGGGGCGCGATGTCGATTGCGTGCACTGTCATGCCATGAAGACTTCGCGCTCACTCAGGTGTCGATGCCCTGCAAGTGACGCATCCTGGGGAGCATCGTCGTTGACATCGTCGGCGCTTTGCTAGCATCACCACACCCCCGATGCAGAGCACATCCTCATGCTGCCGACCACATTCCCGACGCCGGACCTGTTCTTGCCAGGCCAGGGCGAACCGGCATTGCGCTGGGGCGTGCTGGGTCCCGGCAAGATCGCATCCGCATTCGTCGATGCCTTGCGTCGCAATACCCGCCAATGTCCATTCGCAGTGGCCTCGCGCAGCCGCGAACGTGCCCAGACGTTCGCCGATACCTGGGCGCTGGAACACGCCTGTGACAGCTATGAGGCGCTCGTCCATCACCTGGACGTTGACATCGTCTACATTGCGACCCCGCACAGCGAACATCTGGAACATGGCCTGCTCGCACTTCGTGCGGGCAAGCATGTCCTGATCGAAAAGCCCATGACCACCTGCGCGCAGGACGCCCGCATCCTGGTGCAGGAAGCGCGTGCGCGCGGACTGTTCCTGATGGAGGCCATGTGGAGCCGTTATCTTCCACACACCTCGGTAGTGCGCAAGCTACTGGCAGATGGAGCGTTGGGCGATGTCCGCCACGTGTTCGCAGACCTGAGTCAAGCGGGGCCTCGCGATCCGTTGCATCGGCAACGCAATGCTTCACTCGGGGGAGGGGCGTTGCTCGACCTGGGCGTCTATACCGTGCAGTTCTCCTCGATGGTGTTGGGCGCGCCCAGCGCAATCACGGCCGTGGGCGCGCTCACCCAGACCGGCGTCGATGCCTATTCGACCGTGGTGCTGTCGCATGGCGGGCACGCGCAATCCACCCTGGTCAGTTCCATCGTGGCCCGTAGCAGCTCCACCGCCTATGTCACCGGTAGCGCCGGCCGCATCGATCTGGCAGGCGATTTCCATAACCCGACCACGCTGCGTCTGGTCGGCAACGGCGACGCCATCGAACCGTTGCTCTGGACCGACCCCACCGGTGTTGACGGCTATCGCGCACTCTCCTGGCAAGCCACTGCAGCTGCTCGCTACATCGGCCAGGGATTGATGGAATCGCCGCTGCATCCGCTCGACGAAGTCATTCAGATCATGACGACTTTGGACGTGGCGCGCTCGCAGCTAGGGATGGTGTAGGACCGCGCCACCCGGTACGACGCGCGGGCAGGGCGGACATCCATCCAGGAAGAATCTGCTCTTGGAGGACTGCAGGCAGAGGATCGCAGCACGTACCTCTGGTCAATGGCCGCGCATTCTCTGCACGCATGCATTGGCCATTTCAGCCAAGAACATTGTAGAACGGCCTGTGATTGTCCTGGTGGCGACGAGAAAGCGTCTGGCGCATGTCACGCATTTCAAGATCATGAAAAAGGCGCCCCCACTACAGCAGGGGCGCCAGTCCAGTTGCACGTTGCAGTGAGTCAATATTGCGGTGCAAGCAATCGAAACCGAACTTACTGCGGCAGATCGCACTTGAGTTTGCCGTCGACGTAATACGGCTTGGGAACATCCGGATTCTTGCTGGTCTTCTCGAACACCACTTCAAATGAGCCAAGATCCGGCGTGCCGTTGCGCGATGTGCAGGCTTCCTGCAATTTCTTCTTCACCGCCGCGATGCCTGCATCGCGATTGGCGCCTTCGGCGCTGTTGGTCAGGTTGGCAACTTCGGCGTAGGCCATCGAGCTTAGCCCCATCAGGCAACCAGCCAGGATCATCGTCTGTAGCTGCTTCATACAATCTCCTTTGTCGTGTCGCTCATGCGCTGCAGCTACCCTGCAGCGCCGACAGCATAGGCGGTTCGCGTTAAGCGCTCGTGGGCACTGGAATCTGGCCCTTTCGGGTCATCAGCATCAGCAACGGCAGGCAGTCATCGCGCAACCGCAAGCGTCGCCCATGCAACCACGGCATAGCGTGCGGTCTTGGCAACGACCAGCAGAGGCACCACCGCACGCAGCGGCTCGCGCATGAACCCGGCGGCGAGCGTGAACGGGTCGCCGATGACCGGCATCCAGCTCAGGAGCAGCGGCCATTTGCCATCTCCTAAGTTAGATGGGTCAAAGCCTCACGGCCGCTCTAGCTTCATGAGGAGCGCATTTGCCTTGGCCATGCGCGCTTGGACCGATGTCGAGGCGAGTGGGTCGAACCGCGCAACGACATTGCCGGAGCTGTCGCGTATCCAGATCGTTAATCCGACACCTAAACTCTTCGATAGCTCGCGCCAGGCGATAAGCTCCGCAAAGTCTTCGCCTGCCGAAGCGGTGGAGTACAACGACACAAATGGAGATTCGGCCAGAGCCCGATAAAGCATTGGTGCCTGTGACAGGGGCTGAGCTGGTTTGCGCCGGTAGACGGAGGACGCAAGCGGGCCGCGATCGAGTGGAGCGGCCAAGCTGCGGTAGTCGGTCCATATCTCGCGGAAAGGGCCGCCGTCGGCGGTGATCTTCAAGGTGCTGTCGACGACGTGAGTTGCTTCGTGCAGCAGCAGATACTCCAGAGCAGGAACCGCACCTGCATCCAGTTGAATGCGATATCCCGACGCGTCTGTAGTGAAGAGGCGGGCATCCTTGCCGGTGAGAAAGTCGCTGAGCGAGGTGTCGAGGACATCTCCACGCAAGGTAATCTCGAAGAGCGGTTTGCCATCGGCGCCGTCGTACTCGCGTGTCAATGCCGTACCCGGGCTCCAGGGCGCATCAACGAAGCTCAGTCGCGCCAGACGCTGTTGCAGGATCTGACGGTGCAACGCAGGCAATGCGTCAATCGCGCGTTCGACCAAGGCCCACTCGCGGTCGCTTAGCTGATGCACCTGTGCGCGCTGATCGTTACCAGAGAAGGCGCTCAGGCTGTCTTCGTGTGCAGGCTGGACCCGCGCGCGCAAGGACGTGCTGGACAGATCGACGTCCGCCTTCGGTGGCGTACCCGAGACCGGCGAGGGTGCGCCAGCCCAACCGACATTCGCACACATCAATAAAGACGCCAACAGGCAACCTGCCAATGGGCCAGACGTGTATTTCGGCAAATCAGACATGAGAGGCACCCGACAGAGACGGTGTTGCATCCGTATGTAGCGGACAAGTGATGTAGTGCCCATGGATCGTAGCCTAGGCGGCACGAGGTGGGGTCGTATGGCACCTATGCACGCATCCGATTGAAGCTATCTGCCCCGCAATAGTGCACTGATCATCTTGATGCCCAGTTCCATATCCGCTTGCCTGCATGCAGGCAAGCGGACATTGCGCAGCGTGATCAGCGTCTTCGCCGCCATGCCATGACGCATGCTCGCATCGTGCCGCCTGCTCGCACGGTCCAACCATGGCGCGTGCCAGGCGTGTCCATCGCGAAAATATGCCAGCGATTCGCTGTGCGCAAGATCCGACTCCCGTCGAAGGCTGCGCGGACTGCGATTACCTGAACGAATGCGTGGCCGTGGGGATTGCCTCGCCGCTTGACGCAATGCGCAGCGGCTGGCCAGCGATTGGATGCCGCGCGGAAGAAGCCAGCGCATTCGAGTGCTCCGCCGGCGTGCGCTGTGGTTGTCATTGGATCCTGCGGGAAAGCCCATCACGCACACCCATACCTGCCATCCCGGCGTTCGATTTCATTCCGCCGACGGCAACGCACACGATGCACATCCGGTGCAAGGGATACGCCTTTGCCACACGGCCGCTGCAACCGCAGCGTCCAGCAACCACGCAGATCATCGGAGGCCGCATGTCCGTTCGCAGCAGCAGTCAGAAGTTCATTGCCAGGAATCGCGCGCCTCGCGTGCAGATCGAATACGACGTCGAGATCTACGGCTCGCAGAAGAAGGTGCAGGTTCCGTTCGTCATGGGCGTGTTGTCGGATCTGTCCGGCGCCAATACGGAAAACCTGCCGGCGCTGGAAGCACGCGAGGCAGTGGAAATCGATGTCGATAATTTCGACAGCCGGCTGCGTGCCATGCAACCGCGGGTGGCAATGAGCGTTTCCAACACTCTCACCGGCAGCGGCGAATTACCTGTCGATATCACCTTCGACAGCCTGGACGATTTTTCGCCCACCGCCGTCGTGAAAAAGGTGGCACCGCTGGCCGAGCTGCTGGAAGCGCGTACCCAACTGGCCAATCTGGGCACGTATCTCGACGGCAAGGCCGGCGCCGAGCGCTTGATCGCCGATGCGATCAAGGATCCCACCTTGCTGCGCTCGCTGGTCGCGGCCCCCAAGTCGACGGATGAGTAACCCCATGGCGACCCAGAATTCTTCCGCTGCCCAAGACCTTGCCGATGCCCAGCCGCTAACCCGTCAATCCGACGACTTTGCGGCGCTGCTGACCCGCGAATTCCGTCCGCGCAGTGAACGCGCCGGCGAAGAAGTGCGGTTGGCTGTGCGCACCCTGGCCGAGCAGGTGCTGGAACGCAGCGACATCATCAGCGACGACCTCGCGCAGACCATCAATGCGTATGTTGCCGAGATCGACCGCAAGATCACCGAGCAACTCAACCTCATCCTGCACGCACCGCAGTTCCAGGCGCTGGAGAGTGCATGGCGCGGCCTGCATTATCTGGTGAGCAATACCGAATCGGACACGCAGTTGAAGATCCGCGTGCTCAACGTGTCCAAGAAGGAGCTCGCCAAGAACCTCAAGCGCTTCAAGGGCACCGCCTGGGACCAAAGCCCGGTGTTCAAGAAGATCTACGAGGCCGAGTACGGTCAGCTGGGTGGCGAACCGTATGGCTGCCTGATCGGCGATTACCACTTCGACCACAGCCCGCAGGATGTCGACACGTTGCGCGGCATCAGCCAGATTGCGGCCGCTTCGCATGCGCCCTTCATCGCCGCTGCGGGTCCCGGACTGATGGGGATGGAAAGCTGGAGCGAGCTCTCCAACCCGCGCGATCTGGCCAAGATTTTTTCCACCCCCGATTACGCGGCATGGCGGTCGTTGCGCCAGAGCGAGGATGCCAAATACCTGGCGCTGGCCATGCCACGCACGCTGGCACGGCTGCCGTACGGCGCCAAGACCGATCCGGTGGAAGCGTTCGACTTCGAAGAAGACACTCAGGGCGCCGATTCGTCGCGCTACACCTGGCAAAACGCAGCCTACGCAATGGCGGTCAACATCAACCGCTCATTCAAGCAGTACGGTTGGTGCACGCGCATTCGCGGCGTGGAGTCGGGTGGGGCGGTGGAAGGCCTGCCGACGCATACCTTCCCGGCCGACGACGGCGGTGTGGACATGAAGTGCCCGACCGAGGTGGCCATCACCGACCGCCGTTCGGCGGAACTGGACAAGATGGGGCTGATGCCGCTGGTGCATCGCAAGAACACCGACATGGCCGCCTTCATCGGTGCACAGTCGCTGGGCAAGCCCGAGGAGTACGACGACCCGGATGCCACCGCCAACGCGGCACTGAGTGCACGGCTGCCGTATATGTTCGCTTGCTGCCGTTTCGCGCATTACCTCAAGTGCATCGTGCGCGACAAGATCGGCTCGTTCAGCACGCGCCAGCAAATGCAGAGCTGGTTGACCGATTGGGTGATGAACTACGTCGACGGCGACCCGGCCAATTCCAGCGAAGAAACCAAGGCACGCAAGCCCTTGGCCGCCGCCGAAGTGGTGGTCGAAGAGGTCGAGGGTAACCCCGGTTACTACACCTCCAAATTCTACCTGCGCCCGCATTACCAGCTCGAAGGCCTGACGGTATCGCTACGCCTGGTCTCGCGCTTGCCATCGGCGCAAGCCGCCTGACCGCTTTCAGGCTTGGCTTTCAACACTAACGACCTGCGGCTGGCATAGCCGCCGGATCGGCTCTCCCTTTCCTGCACCACCCACCACTGGAGAAGTTCCATGGCTTTCGATATGCATCTCAAATTCGGCTCGGGCGACGTCGAGATCAAGGGCGCGTCCAACCATTCCAAGCACAAGGATCAAGTGCCGATCATTGCCTGGTCATGGGGCACCAGCAACACCGGCAACCTGCACACCGGCGCCGGCTATGCGGCCGGCGGCAAGGCCAACGTGCAGGATATTTCCGTCACCAAGTACGTCGACAGCTGCTCCAACGCCTTGCTCAATGCCTGCTGCACGGGTGCGCGTGTGGATTCGGCCACGTTGTACGTGACCAACGCCACCGGCGAGCAGACCGACTACGTCACCATCGAGCTGAGCGAGGGCGTGATGATCACCTCGGTGTCCACCGGCGGCAGCGGTGGCGAAGATCGTCTGACCGAAAACGTGACGCTGCATTTCGGCAAGTTCAAGTACTCGTTCCAGCCGCAGGACGACAAGGGCAAGAAGCAGGGCGGCACCAAGGACTTCACCTTCAACATGCAGGAAGTGAAGAAGTCCTGAGCCAACGCAGTCCGACCGGAGCGCCAATGTCGATGTCCACCGTCCATCCCGAACATGCCTGCGCTCGCCTGATCAAGGCAGACAATCCCGAGGCCTCGTTGGCGACCGCCAAGGAGTGGGTGCGGCAATGCCCGGCCGATGCCCAAGCGCGCATCGGCTTGTTCCAGCTGCTGGCCGTGGTGGGCGACTGGGAGCGGGCGCGGCAGCAGTTGCTGCTGGCGGCAGACCTGGATCAGGCCTGGATCGGCGTGGCTGGCGCGTATGCGTGCATTCTCGACGCCGAACTTGAGCGCGAGCAGGTGCTGGCCGGTCGGATGATGCCACTGATGCCTGGTCAGGTACCGCAGTGGCAACACGATCTGCTGCAGGCATTGCAACACGATCGCGACGGCGAGCCAGCGCAGGCCGCACGACGGCGTGCGCTGGCGCTGACTCAAGCCGATGCCATCGCGGGGCACGTCGATGGCGAACGTTTCGACTGGTTGGCGGACGCCGATCCACGGTTTGGGCCTTGCCTGGAGGTCATCCTCGAAGCGGGCTACGCCTGGCTGCCGTTCGCCCAACTGCGCAGCCTGCGTTTCGAGGTGCCTGGCAGTCTGCGCGACATGCTGTGGCAATCGGTGGAAATTCAATGGCGCGACGGCACGCACAGCCGTGGCGTGGTGCCTTGTCGTTACCCCGGCAGCCACCACAGCGACGACGGCGCGATCCGTCTCGGCAAGCGCACCACCTGGCAGGGCGAAGACCTGTCTGCCTGCGGTCTGGGGCAACGCCTGCTGGCCGGCAGCGAAGACGACTACCCCTTGCTCGATATTCGCCATATTGCATTCGACACCGCCGCGGTGGCAGCGCCATGGCCGAACTGACCCAACAAGAGCGGCTGCAGCCCTCGCTGCTGGACCGTTTGATCGACGACCGTCGGCATGAGCTGGCCGAGAGCCGCGACGCGCGCGCGATCGGTCCGGCCAAGCTGCGCGACTGCGTCATGCGCGACCTGACCTGGTTGCTCAACTGCACCCGCCATTGGCATGAGGACGCGCTGCAAGCGTATCCGCATGTCGCCACCTCGGTGCTCAATTACGGCATTCCCGATCTGGCCGGCGCGCGCCTGGCCGGACTGGACGTGGTCGAGCTGCAGAACCGCATCCACGCCGCCATCGTGGCGTTCGAGCCGCGGCTCGCTGCGGCCAGCCTGCAGGTCACCGCCAAGGTCGATACCGGGCGCATGGACCGCATGTCGCTGTCCTTCGTCATCGACTCCGAACTCTGGGCGCAGCCATTGCCATTGGCGCTGTATCTGCGCACCGATCTCGACCTGGAAACCGGTCGCTTCAGTCTGTCGTCCGGAGCGCACTGAGCATGGATCCGCGTCTGCTCCACCACTACAACCGCGAGTTGCAGCATGTGCGCGAGATGGGCGCGGAGTTCGCGCAGGCGTATCCGAAGGTGGCCGGCCGGCTCGGCATGAGCGGTATCGAGTGCGCCGACCCGTATGTCGAACGCCTGCTGGAAGGGTTCGCGTTTCTGTCCGCGCGCGTGCAACTCGAATTGGAGGCACAGCAACCGGTATTCGCCCAGCACCTGATGGACATGCTGTATCCGCACTTCCTGTCGCCGGTGCCGTCGATGGCCGTGGTGGAGCTGCAACCGGAGCAGGGCGAGGGCATCGGTCCGGCGGGGCATCTTGTGCCGCGTGGCAGCGCGCTGCGCTCGTTGATCGGGCACGGCGACCGCACGGCCTGCGAGTATCGTACGGCGCATGCGGTGACGCTGTGGCCGCTGCGTCTGACCGCCGCCAGCTACCTGGCCTCGCCGGCGGCGCTGGCCACGCTTGGCGTGCCGGTCGAGTCGCGCGCGCGCGCCGGCCTGCGGTTGGTTTTCACTGTGAATGCCGGGCTGCGTCTGGACATGTTGGCGCTGGACACACTGCCGATCTTCATCACCGGCGCCGACGGACTGGCCGGCAGCCTCTATGAGCAACTGCATGCCAATGCGTTGGGATTCGTGGTGCGTGCCCGCGCCGCGGATGGGCAGGTGCTCAGTCGCAACTTCGGCCCCGAGCATCTGCAGCCACAGGGCTTCGACGATGAGCAGGCATTGCTGCCGCGCAGTGAGCGCTCCTTCAGCGGCTATCGTCTGTTGCAGGAATACTTCGCTTGCCCAGAGCGCTTCCTGTTCGCCGCCTTCGATGGCCTGGCACAGGTGCTGCCGCGCGCGGCCTGCACCGAGTTCGAGATTGTGGTGTGGTTCGATCGTGCCGTCGAACGGCTCGACAATGCCGTGGATGCGAGCAATTTCCGCCTGCATTGCACCCCGGCCATCAACCTGTTCCCCAGGCGCGGCGATCGCATCCATCTGCAGCCCGGCATCTGCGAGCATCATGTGCTGTCCGACCGCACGCGGCCGATGGACTTCGAGATCCATGGCGTGGAGCAGGTCGAGGGCTTCGGCGATGGCAATACGCCGATGCAGCGTTTCGAGCCGTTCTATGGCGCGCAGCCGCGTAGCTGGCATGAGCGGCGCTCGGCGTTTTATGCGCTGCGGCGTCAGCCGCGGCGGCTGTCGACCGGGCAACGCCGCACCGGGCCGCGCTCGAGCTACGTCGGCAGCGAAGTGTTCCTGTCGCTGGTCGATGGCGATCAGGCGCCGTATCCGCATCAGCTGCGGCAATTGGGCATGCAGCTGTGGTGCAGCAACCGCGATCTGCCGCTGCATATGCCGGTGGGCAAATCCAGCACCGACTTCGTGCTGGACGATGGCGGCCCGGTGGCGGCGATCCGCTGCGTGGCCGGTCCAACGCGACCGCGCTCGGGCGTGACCGCCGGCGATACCCGCTGGCGCCTGATCAGCCATCTTCAGTTGAACTATCTCTCGCTGCTGGAGGCCGGCGACGACGGCGCCACCGCAGTGCGCGAGATGCTCACGCTCTACCACGACCCGCACGATGCCGCGGCGCGGCGCCAGGTCGAGGGCGTGCGCCGCATTGCCTCACGCCCGATCGTGCGCCGCATTCCGGTGCCGGGCCCGGCCACCTATGGCCGCGGGCTGGAGATCACCTTGACCTGCGACGACGCCGCGTTCGAAGGGCAGGGCGTCTACCTGCTCGCCTCGGTGCTGCGGCATGTCTTCGCCCGCCAGGCATCGCTGAATTCCTTTACCGAAACCGTGCTGTGCACGCTCGAACGTAACGAGGTCGTCCGATGGCCAGCCCATCTCGGCAATCGGCCGATCCTCTAGCGTTGCTGGCGCACCTGGAGGCGCAGCCGCAGGACTTCGAGTTGTTCGAAGCGTTGCGGCGGCTGGAGTGCGCGCATCCGGCGCAACCGCGTCTGGGCCAGGCAGCACGGCCGTTGGAGGAGCCGGTGCGCTTGGGGCAGCGCGCCTCGCTGGAGTTCCCGCCGCGCGATATCGACAGCCTGCAACCGGGCCCGGACGGTCTTCCGCCGACGCTGCGGACGCTGGCCTTGGGTTTGTTCGGCCCGCATGGCGCGCTGCCGCTGCATCTGACCGAACACGCGATCGAACGCGAAGGGGCTGGTGACCCGACCTTCGCCGCCTTCGCCGACATCTTCCACCACCGCATGATCGCGCTGTGGTACCGCGCCTGGGCCGATGCGCGCCCGACCGTGCAGATGGATCGTCCGGGCGAGGACCGCTTTGGCGCGCGGCTGGATGCGCTGACCGGCGTGGACCAACCCGCGCTGCGCGGCCGCGATGCGATGCCGTTGGCCGCACGCCGGCACTTCGCTGGCCGCTTCGTCGCCCAGGCACGCAATGCCGAAGGCCTGCGTGCGGTGCTGATCGGCCTGTTCGATGTCGCCGTGCAGGTGCAGGAATTCGTTGCCAACTGGTTGCCGTTACCCGAAGAAGGACGGCTGCGGATGGGACGTGCTGCTGCGCGCATGGGGCGTGACGCCACGCTCGGCGCATCGGCGCGCAACGCCCAACACCGCTTTCGCCTGCGGATCGGTCCCTTGGAGATCGCCCGTTACCGCGAGTTCCTGCCGGGCGGCCAGGCCCTGGAAGTACTGACCGCCGCAGTACGCGGCTACGTCGGCGACGAGCAGGCCTGGGACCTGCAATTGGTGCTGGCGCGCGAAGACGTCCCGCTGCCGCTGATGGGGCAGGGCCAGCGCATCGGCCTGTCGCTCTGGCTCGGCCACTATCGCCGCCCGCGCGATGCCGACCAGCTTGTACTCGCACCGTCCTGATCGACCTCTGTATCCACTTTTCTGGAGTTCCCATGGCAGACATCAGTCGCGCCGCCTTGTTCGGCAAGCTCAACAAGACCACGTATCGCGGCATCGAATCGGCCACCGCCTTCTGCAGGCTGCGTGGCGACCGCGAGGTGGATCTGCTGCATTGGCTGCATCAGTTGCTGCAGGCGCAAGACGGCGACCTGCATCGCATCGTGCGTCATTTTTCGCTCGATGCGGCGCGACTTGCGCAGGACCTGACCGCAGCGCTCGATCGGCTGCCGCGCGGCGGTGGCGGGCATTTCGATCTGTCGGACAGCGTGGAGGAGGCAGTGGAACGCGCCTGGGTGCACTGCACGCTGCGCTACGGCCGGCAACGCATCCGCGGCGGCGATCTGCTGGTGGCGATCCTGCATACGCGCAGCCTGCGCAACGGCTTGCTGGCCATGTCCAGCGAGTTCGGCAAGCTGCGCGCGGAAGCACTAGCGGACGATCTGGACGCCATCGTCGCCGGCTCGCCGGAGGACGATGCCACCGATATTGCGGCGGCCAGCGCTCCCGCCGGACCAGCCGCCGCTGGTGGGACTGCCGCGCTCGCGCTGTATACGGTCGACCTCACCGCACAAGCACGCGAGGGCAAGCTGGACCCGATCATCGGCCGCGACGACGAGATCCGCCAGGTCGTCGATATCCTGATGCGCCGCCGCCAGAACAACCCGATCCTGGTTGGCGAGACCGGTGTCGGTAAGACCGCGGTGGTGGAAGGCTTCGCGCAACGCATCGCGCGCGGCGATGTGCCACCCGCGTTGAAGGACGTGCAGCTGCGCACGCTGGATGTGGGCCTGCTGCAGGCCGGCGCCAGCATGAAGGGCGAATTCGAGCAACGCCTGCGCGCAGTCATCGACGAAGTGCAGGCCAGCCCCAAGCCGATCATTTTGTTTGTCGACGAAACCCACACCCTGGTCGGCGCCGGTGGCGCGGCCGGTACCGGCGATGCGGCCAACCTGCTCAAGCCCGCACTGGCGCGTGGCACCTTGCGCACCGTGGGGGCGACCACGTTTGCCGAGTACAAGAAGTACATCGAAAAAGACCCCGCGCTGACGCGGCGCTTCCAGGCCGTGCAGGTGGACGAGCCGGACGAAGCCAAGGCGGTGCGCATGATGCGCGGCGTCGCTTCGATGCTGGAACAGCACCACCGTGTGCAGATCCTGGACGAAGCGCTGGAAGCGGCAGTCAAGCTCAGTCACCGCTATATCCCCGCGCGGCAACTACCTGACAAGTCGGTGAGCCTGCTCGATACCGCCTGCGCCCGCGTGGCGGTGAGCCTGCACGCTACGCCTGCGGAAGTGGACGACAGTCGCCGCCGCATCGAATCGCTGGAGACCGAGCACGCCATCATCGAACGCGAGCGTGCGATTGGTATCGTGGTGGAGGAGCGTGCTGCCGCTTGCGCCAACCTGCTGGAAAGCGAACATACCCGCCTGCGCGAGCTGGAACAGCGTTGGGTTGCCGAAAAGGCGTTGGTCGATGAGCTGTTGTCGCTGCGCGCCCAACTGCGGGCCGGCAATGCGCCGGTGGAAGGAACTGGCAGTGGGTTGGAAGCGGAGGCCGAACAGAGCGCGCCTGGCGATATCGCCGTGCTCGATGCACCGGTGCAGGTGGATCGCGACACGCTGTTAGCACGCCTGCAACTGGTACAGGCCGAACTGGCCGCACTCCAGGGCGAATCGCCTTTGATCCTGCCAACCGTCGATTACCAGGCTGTGGCCGCCGTGGTCGCCGACTGGACCGGCATCCCGGTCGGGCGCATGGCGCGCAACGAGATCGACACCGTGCTGCGCCTGCCCGACCTGCTGGCCAAGCGCGTGATCGGCCAAGACCATGCCATGGAGATGATCGCCAGGCGCATCCAGACCAGCCGCGCCGGTCTGGACAACCCGGACAAACCGATCGGCGTGTTCCTGCTGGCCGGCACCTCCGGCGTGGGCAAGACCGAAACCGCACTCGCGCTGGCCGAAACCTTGTACGGCGGCGAACAAAACCTGATCACCATCAACATGAGCGAGTACCAGGAAGCGCACACCGTCTCCTCGCTCAAGGGCGCACCGCCGGGCTACGTTGGCTACGGCGAAGGCGGCGTGCTCACTGAAGCGGTGCGACGCAAGCCGTACTCGGTGGTGCTGCTGGACGAAGTGGAGAAAGCCCACCCCGACGTCCACGAACTGTTCTTCCAGGTCTTCGACAAGGGCTGGATGGAAGACGGCGAAGGCCGCCGCATCGACTTCCGCAACACCTTGATCATCCTCACCAGCAACGCCGGCACTGACCTGATCGCCAGCCTGTGCAAGGACCCGGAACTGATGCCGGATCCGGACGGCATGGCCAAGGCATTGCGCGAACCGTTGTTGAAGGTGTTTCCGCCGGCATTGCTCGGCAGGTTGGTGGCCATTCCGTACTACCCGCTGAGCAACGACATGCTCGGGCAGATCGTGCGGCTGCAGTTGAATCACATCAAGAAGCGCATCGAGGAGCGATACAAGATTCCGTTCGAGTACGACCACTCGGTGGTGGAGCTGGTGGTATCGCGGTGCACTGAAAGCGAGTCGGGCGGACGAATGATTGATGCGATTTTGACTAACTCGATGTTGCCGGAGATCAGTCGGCAGTTTCTCACTCGGGTGATTGAGGGCAAAAAAATCAATCATTCGCGCGTATCGGCCGTGGCGGATGGCTTTTTCTACGAATTCTGAGGGCAGAAAACATGGTGGCCAAGGCGACGGTGTATCTGAATGGTATCGAGTACGGCAGCAGCGATGCCGCCATGGGTGGTGGGAGGCGGGGAGGGCCGGTCAACGATCTCGCCGATCACGCCGAACGCAAAGCCTGGCGAGAGGCATGGCCAAGGATCTGTCGTGAAGTACGGGCGACCGCGGACGGAACGCCATTCGAGATCACCATCGAAGTCAACATGACGATCTGCGCGGACTGCCAGAAATGGATGATTGTTGAAGTTCGTCGCCATCTCGGCCAGTTGGGTCGAGCTTTTACCTTTTATGCCACGGTGGGAAAGGAAAAGCCGGTTGTCGTGGCGCGTGACACGGTATGGAACGCGAAGGTCGGTCAATGCCGACTTTGGAAGGCTGATCGAAGCGATCTGCAGATGGGTCGTGTACGAAAGCACGAGGTGATCTATGAAAAGACGCGAGGATAGATGCGTACTCATTTGATCGCCGGCCGTGCATGCAATTGCAGAAAAGCTGCGATCCGAGGACGTCCGCTGCCAGACCCAATCGCGCAGCGCGCACCTGACGCGAAACGTCGGTTCGCGTCTAGTGAGAGTTGGCTGCAGAAGGTGTGCTTCGACGCTTCTCCATCGCTGCATCAACAAGAACGGGATCCGAAATGGTCAATGCAAAGTACATCACAGAAGAAACCGCAGCCCATGGTCGCGTGCTGGCCTTTCCGAACGTCAGTTCATGCGTGGCGGTAGTCGTCGTGTTGCCGGATGAACTCGTCGGTTGGCACGTCACGGTGAAGACGCTCGACTCGATCGACAAGGGCATGGCCGCGCAGGGGGCCGCAAAGTTTCTTGACTATGCCAGAAGCGGGACACCCCGCAGGCTGCTCATCGTGGGTCACGTCACCCACCATGACCCCACGGCGCTGCGCAATTGGGTGCGGGCTCAGCTGGCTGTCGACCTGCCCACGCAGTCTTTCGATATCACCAGGCACCGCAAGGCAGAGACGAATGTCGCGTACCACCTCTTCTTTGAGCATAACGGCCACGACATTCCGCAGATCACCTTCAAGAATTCGACGAAGGTGGGAGTAAGCAACGTCACCAATGGCGAGAGCGGAGTGCCGAATGGAGGGCTGCCCGTTCACAACCGCAGTGCGGACTTCACGGTCAGTCGCTGGCACACGCTGCGGCGTCATTTCGTCGAAGTATGACCTCCTGAGATAGCGAGAAAAACGAACGCGCCAGCGGACATGCATCGCATCTTCCCGCCGCTAAGGGAGCCATACCGCAGGGCGCCCTCCGGAAAACTTGGGTCAGAGTCAACTTCCCCTAGCTCGGTGGACGATGTTCATTGATAGCTGCCAGGCAGGGCGATACCCCGCGACAAAGAACACATGTGCACATGAGAGGAGGCTTACATGTTGGAAAAGAAGATCAAGGTTGGCGATGACGCCAGCTGGCTTCCTAGAAAAGAAGGGGAGCTAACAGGCAGCGGTGGCTTGATAGAGGTGCCCGGCACGGTACTGGAGGGGTACGCCACGAAGTACCTTCCTTTCATCCCGAATGCCATCAGTGCAGTCCATTCGGGAGGACTGGATGTGATCAGTTACAACTTTAGCGGCTGCTTGATGGCTGCCTACACTGCTCAGGACGGGCGGAGAATGGTTTGCCACGTGTCGACGGGTGAAGGAAATGATTGCAAGAGCGCCTGGGACCAAATTAGGAGTACTTCGACGAACGTCCTTGAGTTTCGTCCATCCGATTACATCGACACCAAGGGACGTTCCTTGGCCGGGTGCTACGGACTGATCACAAACGATGATCGGAGTCTGGCCATTACCGTGGTTTCAGGTAAAGACCCGAGCTCAAGGTTCATCTCTGCAATTACCGTGGTTTCAGGTAAAGAGCCGAACTCAAGGTTCATCTCAGCGATTAAAAAGATGAGGTTCTGGCGGGATTAATGCGTTCCGCCCCTGGCGTGATGCGCAGAGTGAGGGCGATGCGTGGATCGACAGTTCGCGCAACGACAAGAAGATGCTGCCGTTCGTGGCGCTGAACACGGCGCTGTTCAAGGATGGCGACACAGACACAAGGATCTGATCACGCAGAGCCAGTACGACGCGGGCATGGCGCAGATGGGACTGCTGAAGGATTTCAGATCGCAACGTCGAGGAGTCCTGCTATGCGCTGAGCAGCGAGGACGGCCTTGTGGAGGAGTGGATCAAACCCGGCCTGCGCGCGGAAGGCAGCGTCTGGCGGAGGCACGTGCTGAATCCGATCGGGGCATTCCTCGGTTGATGCGTTGCACGATTCAACGACTATTACGGAGAACGACATGGACAACGCAGTGACAGGGGCGCACGGTCAAGCCGGCTTGCATTGGGTAGGCCATGTAGGCCACGGACGAGTTGGATTCCGGGAGCACTGTGGAGCAATGCTGCGATCGCGCGTGCAGGATCCTGCAAGACGATTAAGCGCATGAGCTGCAGAATCCTCACCAGCTTCGCCATGGCCAACCATGGCTCGACCTTCATGCACTGGCTGCGTAGCGAGTTGATGAAGAGCCTTGGGCTCTACGACATCGATGCGGTGTATGTCGATTCGATCGTGTCGCGGTCCATCGACGATCGTGCCACGGTCGCTCCCGATACCCGCGCGCACATGCGTTCGCCGACGGGCGCACTGCCGATCGGTGCGATGCGCGAGGACTGGAATGCGCTGTACCAGGCGGCGATGCGCCAGGCGCAGTTGATGCTGTTTTGCTACACGGACGAGTTCAGGGACAGCCAGTGGTGCCGGCAGGAATGGGACCAGTTCATCGGTCAGAAGGCGGGGCGTCCTGCAGATCGACCGCTACGCGGGCTGATACTGGAATTCACCACTGATGCATGCACGCTGCCTGGGAGTCGTGGTGATGGCGTGACCCGGATACCGGTCGCCAAGACCGATGGCGGGCGCTGCGGGCTGGCCTGGGACAAAGGGGACTACATCCTGTCGAGCACGGATTATGCACGGGTGCTCGCCCAGATCCAGCAGCTGATCCGTTGAGAGGGCATGCCGGGCATCGAGGCGATGCCATGGCGTGAGCGGGAAGACCTACTCGTCGCCGGTATGTGTGGCATCGCGATTTTCGATTTCCTGCGAGCCAGCGCGGCCGGCAAAGTCATCGCATGTCATCGAGCCCTGCGCCTATGTACCGCAAGACCACTCCGGGAGCCTGATCATGGCCCACGCCATTACCCTGCAGTCGCCGCTGGGCAAGACGTTGCGCTTTGTGCGGATGAGTGCGCACGAGGCGCTGGGGCGCCCGTATGCGTTCGCCTTGCATGGCATCAGCCGCGATGTGGCGATCGACCTGCGCGCTTTGCTGGGCAAACCGATGGCGGTCAAGGTCACTTCGCCTCAGAGCTACGTGCGGCACTACCACGGCATTGTCGCCGAAGCCGAGCAGACCGGTTTCGAGCAGATCGAGGGGCTGCGCTACGCCACCTATGCCTTTTCGCTGGTGCCCAAGCTGTGGTTGCTCGGGCAGCGCCGCGATTGCCGCATCTACAAGAACAAGAGCGTGCCGGAGCTGGTGCGCGCATTGCTGGCCGACGTTGGCTGCACCGACGTCAAGTTGCGCCTGAGCGCGAGCTACCGGCCGCGCGAATATTGCGTGCAGTACCGCGAGAGCGGGCTGGACTTCGTCAGCCGGCTGATGGAGCAGGAGGGCATCTACTACTACTTCGAACACAGCGCCAGCACCCATACGCTGGTGCTGGCCGATAGCCTTGGCGGCCACGAGGCGGTGGCGCCGTTCGCGCAGATTCCGTACTGCCCGCCCGGACAGAAGGGCAGCCGGATGAAGGACGCGATCACCGACTGGTCGCTGGCGCGCAGCGCGCACAGCACGCGCGTGCGGTTGGACGACTACGACTATCTCAAGCCCAAGGCGTCGCTGCGGGTGAACGAGACCCCGGCCGAGTCCTCCGGACCGGCGTTGGGTGAGCTGGAGGTGTTCGACTATCCCGGCGAGCATCTCGATGTCGCCGCCGGCCGCCGCCACGCACAGGTGCGTGCCGAAGCACTCAACGTGGCGCAGGCGCAGTATCAGGGCTGGACCGATGCCTGCGGTTTGCAGGTGGGCGCGTTGTTCAAGCTACGCGATTTCCCGCTAGCCGAGCACAACCAGGAATACCTGGTGACCAGCGCGAACACCGAATTGGTCGAAGTGGATTATGTGTCCGGTGGCGAGACGGTTGCCGAGCCGTTTGCGTCCACGTTCCGTGCGCTGCGCAGCCGGCAGCCTTACCGCAGCCCGCAGACCACACCGCGTCCCAGCATCGCCGGATTGCAGACCGCGGTGGTCGACGGCAAGACGCCCGAGGACATCGCGGTCGACCAGCACGGCCGCGTCCAGGTGAATTTCTTCTGGAGCCCGCCAGGAACGCCGAACGCCGACTGTTCGTGCCCGGTACGCGTGGCGCAGGCGTGGGCGGGCAAACGCTGGGGCGCGCAGCACATTCCGCGTGTCGGCCAGGAGGTGGTGGTGAGCTTTCTGGAAGGCAATCCGGATCGTCCGCTGATCATCGGCAGCGTCTACAACGCCGACCAGATGCCGCCGTATGCACTGCCCGAGCACCGCACCCGCAGCGGAGTGAAGAGCCGCAGCTTGTTGGGCGGCGCCGAGGACTACAACGAGATCCGTTTCGACGACAAGAAGGGCAACGAGGAGCTGCTGCTGCATGCGCAGCGCGATCTGCGCCACGAAGTGGAGAACGACCATTTCGTCACTGTCGACCGCAACGAGACCGCGGAGGTCAAACGCGAACGCAGCCACACCGTGGGCGGCAACGACCGTCTGGACGTGGGCAAGGCGCTGCGCATCCAGGCCGGCAGCGAGATCGAGCTGGTGACCGGCATGGCCCGCCTGCAGCTGAAGGCCAGCGGCGAGATCGTGCTCAGCGGCACCCGGCTCACGCTCGATGGACGCGTCAGCGTCGGCATCCAGGGCGGCGTCAGTGTCGATGTCAGCGCGATGGCCAACCTGACCCTGCGCTCGAACGCGTCGGTGCTATTGCAATCCAACGCCGTGACCACCGCGCGCGCCAACGCGGCGCTGCTGTTGCAGTCGTCCGGTCCGGCCGTGCTCAAGGGCACTCCGCCCATCATCGCCTGAGGACCGCCATGTTGCAGATTCTTCCCGCCGCGCGGCAGATGCGGCTCTCTCCCTGCGCGCATGCCGCCCTGGCGCCGGACATGGCGCCGGAGACTGCCGTGCGCGAATTGCTGGCGCGCGGGCTTGCCCAGGACGCGTTGCCGTTGGCGTTGCGCTTGTTGCCCAGGCCGTATGCGGTGGCGTGGTTGTGCCAGTGCATGCGCGCGCAAACGCTCAGCGGCCACGACAGCGAAGGTCTGCGGTTGGCGCAGGCGTGGGTGCAGCAGCCGGGCCCCAGCCAGCGCGAGAGCGCACGCGCATTCGCTGCCGACGACGACTATCAATCGGTCGGCGCCTGGCTGGCGGCGGCCGCGGCCTGGAGCGATGGCAGCCTGAGCGAGGAGGACGGCCCGCCGGTGGCCGATCACCTGACCGCGGCGGCGGCCGTGGCGGCGTTGCTGCATCTGGCTGGGCGCGAGCCTGCAACCTTCGAAGCGCAATTGGTGCGCTGGAGCGAAGATGCCGCACGGCTGCTGTCCGGATTGCGCGTGCGCGAGCGTACGCCATGAGCGCGGTGTCACCCCGGCTGACGCTGACGGTTCGCGATGCGCAGACGGTGTCGGGCAGCACGCAAGCGCAGGCCAGCTTCGCGGCAGAAGGCGGGCGCATCGGCCGCGACGCCTCCTGCGACTGGGTGCTGGAAGGCGAAGGCGTATCGCGCCTGCATGCCAGCGTGCGCTATCTCGACGGCGTGTATTTCATCGAGGATCACAGCACCAACGGTGTCCTGCATAACGGCGTGCCGCTGCGTGCCGGCTTCCCGGTGCCGCTGCATGCCGGCGACGCCTTGCGCATCGATGCCTTCGAGATCGACGTGGCGGTGGAAGGCGCAGGCGTCACCGCTGTTCCGGCGGCCACGCAGACCTGGAATCACGCCGAGCCGTGGACACTGTCGCCGACGCCACCACCGCAGCCATCCCAGCAACCGCCGCTGGAGCGCGAGCGCGATGTGTTTGCCGAACTTGGGGCAGCGTCGACGCAACCGGCCGACACCGACCCGCTGGCCTTGTTCGCCACTTCGTTCACGCTGGCCGGCAGCCAGGGCGATGCGGCGGCGTTCGGGCTGGGGCATGCGCCGGCAACGGCTGACGCCTACCGTGCCCCCGTGGCCGTGTCGGCTGCCGCTGGCGTCGTGTTGCCCGAGCATTGGGATCTGACACGCAGCGAATTCGCGCTGCCGCCGGCTATCGATGCAATCGCGGCCGTGCCAACGCCGTTGCAGCCCGCGCCAGTTTCCATCGTCGCCGCGGCGCCAGCACCGACACCGGCGCCAATGCCAATGCCGGCCTCGGCAAGCGAAGTCGCGCCGGCATCGACGTCCGCTGCGATCCCCGACGCGGCGCAGCCTGTCGTCGCACAGTCGCCGGATGCACCCGAACTGCCTGCGCTGTTCGCCGCCATGACCGCAGGCCTGATGGATGTATTGCGCGCACGCGCCGAGCTGAAGAACAGCCTGCGCCTGCCGGTCACGCTGATCCAGCGCACGGAGAACAATCCCCTCAAGTTCGCCGCCACCGTGGACGAAGCGGTCGCTCGCCTGTTGGCGCCAGCAGGCCCCGGCTATCTTACCGGTGCGGCTGCGATCGACGAAGCCATGGAAGACATCGGGCGTCACCAGGTGGCCTTGCTGGCCGGCATGCGTGCGGCCTTCGAGCATGTGTTCACCCAGTTCGATCCGGCGCGCTTCGAGGCCGACGCCGCCGGCCATTCCGCGCTCGCCGCCTGGGGCAATCGGCCCTGGCGACGCTACGCGCAGCACTACCGCGAGCTGCTCGGCGATGCTGACGAGCGCTTCCGCCGCCTGTTCGGCGAAGAGTTCGCCCGCGCCTACGAACAACAGCTGGCCCGCGCCAAGACGCAGGCCCAACCCGCAGACGGCGACCGAGCATGACCCCCTACAACAAGGTGATCTGGAGCGAGGGCCTGTTCCTGCGCCCGCAGCACATGCAACAACAGGAACGCTATCTCGAGCGCTACATGGAACTGCAGGCCGGCGCGCTGCGCCCGCACGCGTGGGGATTCAGCCAATTGGAGTTGGAGCCGGAACTGCTGGCCATCGGCAAGCTCGGCATCCGTCGCGCCCGCGGTTGCTTTCCTGACGGCACGCCGTTTTCCATTCCCGATCGCGATCCGGCGCCGCCAGCCTTGGACGTGCCGGCCAACTGCCGCGACCAGATGGTGAGCCTGGCGCTGCCGCTGCGCGCAACCGCCCAGCCCGAGAGCGCCTGGCCTGATGGCGATGGCAGCCGGCTGGCGCGCTATCGCGTGGGCGAAGCGGAAGTCGGCGATGCCTCCGGCAGCATCGCCGGCACCGTGCTGCTGGAAGTGGGCGTGCTGGCCAGTCGCCTGCGCCTGCAGTCCGAACCGGGCGAAGGGCTGGTGGAGGTGCCGATGGCGCGCATCGTCGAATGCCGCGCCGATCGACGGGTGATTCTCGATGACGCCTTCATCCCGACCGCCAGCCGGATCGAAGGCGCAGCGCGCCTATCTACGCTGCTGGCCGAGTTGCTGGGACTATTGCACCAGCGCGGCCAGGCGCTGGCCGAACGCGTGGCCGGCAGCGACCGGGGTGGCGTGGCGGAAATCGCCGACGTGCTGATGCTGCAGGTAATCAATCGCTACCAACCGCTGGTGGCGCATTGGGCGAGCGCGCCGTTGGAGCATCCCGAAGCACTGTACTGCGTGCTGCTGGGGATGGCCGGCGAACTGGCGACCTTCACCCGTGCCAGCAAACGCAGCGGGCCATTTCCGCCGTATGCACACGATGCGTTGCAGGCGAGCTTCGAGCCGGTGGTGGTGTCCTTGCGCGAAAGCCTGAGCGCGGTACTCGAACAGTCGGCGATCGCCGTGCCCTTGCAGCAACGCAAGTACGGCGTATGGGTGGGCATGGTGCCCGATCCGGCCTTGCTGGACTCGGCGGCGTTCGTGCTGGCGGTCAAGGCCGATCTGCGCGCCGAAGACTTGCGCAAGCGGCTGCCCACCGAATCGAAGATCGGCCCGGTGGAGAAGATTCGCGATCTGGTGAACCTGCAACTGCCCGGCGTGGCCGTGAGCGCGCTGGCGATGGCACCGCGGCAGGTGCCGTATCACGCCGGTTGCGCCTACTTCGAACTCGATCGGCAATCGTCGCTGTGGAAGACGCTGCGCACCTCCGGTGGCGTGGCGCTGCATTTCGGCAGTGGTTTTCCCGGCCTGGAACTCGAGCTGTGGGCGGTGAGGAATTGAGATGAGCAACACGGTCGACCAACACGACGACGATGCCACCGTGGTCCGCAGCGCGACACCGGCACCGCGGCCCGCCGCCGCCACGCCGGCTCGCCAGGCAACCACGCGCACCGTGCAACCGCCCGATCTGGATGCCGCCATGCGCGCGGCACCGGGCGCGATGCAGGGCAATGCGGTGGTGCGCGCCGCCACGCCGCTGCTGTTGCTGGCGGTGCAGTTGCGACACTCCACCCAGACGCCGGACATCGCCACCTTGCGCGAACACTGCAGCACGCGCCTGCAGCGCTTCGAGCAGGAGCTGCGGCAACAGGGCATTGACGACAAGACCGGCATCGCCGCGCGTTATGTGCTGTGCACGCTGCTGGACGAAGCCGTACTGGCCGCGCCCTGGGGCGAGGGCAGCGGCTGGGCGCAGCGCACCTTGCTGGTGACCTTCCACGGCGAGACCTATGGCGGCGCCAAGGTCTTCGATCTGCTCGATCGGCTGGCACGCGATCCGGCGCGGCACCTGGACCTGCTGGAGCTGCTGTATCTGGCCTTGGCGCTCGGCTTTGGCGGTCGCTATCAGGTGGAGCAGGGCGGGCGCGCGCGGCTGGCCGATCGCCAGGCCGAGCTGTACCAACTCATCCAGCGCCAACGCCTGCCGGCACCCGCCGAGCTGTCGCCCAATTGGCAAGGCGCGCAGGCACCGTTGCTGCGCAATGCGGCGGCCACGCCGCTGTGGATCGCGACGCTGGCCTCGCTGTGCATCGTGCTGCTGGCGTTCGTGTGGTTGCATGCACGCCTCAATACGCTGACCGCGCCGATCAGCGCGCAGCTGGCGCGCATCGGCCTGGAGCGGGTGACGTTGCCGATCCCGGCGGCGGCCACACCCGCAACCACGGCGGCGCTTGCACCGCTACTGGCCGCCGAGCAACGCGCAGGACTGCTGAGCGTCCAGACCGAGGGCGATGGTCGCAGCACGGTGCGCCTGGCCAGCGCGTCCATGTTCCCCAGCGGGAGCGCTGAGTTGGATGCCGATCAGACCCGCCTGCTCGAACGCGTTGCCGCGGCGCTGGAACAGGTGCCGGGGCGGGTGGTGGTGGTGGGACATACCGACGACCAACCGGTGCGCTCGCTGCGCTTCAAGGACAACTTCGCCTTGTCGGCGCGCCGCGCCGAGAGCGTGGGCGCCGTGTTGGCGGCCGGCTTGCGCGACCCGCGCCGCGTCCAGACCAGCGGCGCGGGCGATTCCCAGCCGATGGCGTTACCGCCGCAGCTGCCCGGCAACCGTGCGCGCAATCGGCGCGTCGAAATCCTGTTGATTCCCGAGACCTGACCCATGCGCTTTGTGCTCGATTTCCTGCGCGCCCGCTACGTCGCCAGTGCTGCCGTCCTCGCGCTGTTGGCCGTGCTCGTCTGGGTCGGCGGACCCTATCTCAGCCTTGGCCGCTTGCAGCCGCTGGCCAGCGTGAGCGGGCGCCTGCTGGCCGTGGCCGTGCTGCTGCTGGTGTGGGCGGGGTGGCGCTATCTGCGCTGGCGCCGCGACAACGCCAGGCAGCAGCGCATGGCCGGCGAACTGGTCGGGCAGGGCGCAAGTGCCGAGGACGCCAGCGGCAACGACAGCCGCGCACGTGCAGCGCAGGAACAGGTCCGCCTGCGTGCGCGTTTCGCCGAGGCGATGGCGGTGCTGCGGCGACGCCGTCGCAACGGTCCCGGCCTGCACGTGCTGCCCTGGTATCTGCTGATCGGCGCACCCGGATCCGGCAAGAGCACCTTGCTGCAGTCTTCGGGCCTGGAGTTTCCACTCAAGGAACATGGCAACCACGCTGCGCTGGAAGGCGTTGGCGGTACGCGCAACTGCGATTGGTGGTTCGCCGACCAGGCGGTGTTCCTCGACAGCGCCGGGCGCTATACCACCCAGGATTCGGACGCCATCGCCGATGCCGGTGCCTGGCACGGCTTTCTGGATCTGCTGCGGCGGCATCGCCGGCAGCCGTTGAATGGCGTCATCGTGACCGTGAGCGTGGCCGAGCTGCTGGAGCTCGATGGCGATGCCGGTCTTTCGCATGCGCGCGCGGTGCGTCATCGGCTGGACGAACTGGTCGACAAACTGCGCGCACGTGTGCCGGTCTACCTGGTCGTGACCAAGTGCGACCTGGTGTCGGGCTTTGCCGAGTTCTTCGCCGATCTGGATGCCGCCGGACGCGCGCAGGTGTGGGGAGTGTCGTTCCCACAGGCGCAGGCCGCCGGTGACACCGATCCGTTGACGCCGTTCCCCACCGAGCTCGAACGCCTGCTGGAGCGGATCGATCAGCGCGTGCTGGAGCGCCTGCATCGGGCGCGCGATGCACGCGAGCGTGCCGCGGTGCTGTCCTTTCCACAGCAGTTGCGGCTGCTGCAACCGGCGCTGATGGAGTTCGTGCAGACCGCGTTCGGCCGCCATGGCTATGCCGGCCAGCCGTGGCTGCGTGGTGTCTATCTGAGCTCGGGGACGCAGCAAGGCCATCCGATCGACCGCGTCATCTCGGCAGTGGCGCGACACTTCGGCGTCGCCGCTGCCGGCCTGCCGCCGGCCATCAGCGCGCCACGCAGTTACTTCCTGCCACGCTTGCTAAACGACGTCGTCTTCGCCGAGGCGGGCCTGGCCGGCAGCCAACCCGGCAGCGCGCAGCGCCGTCGGTTGCTGCAGCTGGCTTGCTGGGCCGTGTTGACCGCCACCACCCTGGGCGTGCTGTCGGGCATGGCCGGCAGTTACGCCCGCAACGTGCAACTGATCGGGCAGGTGCGCGATGCGCTCGACGCCTATCCTGCCGGCCCGCTGCCTGCCGATGCCGGCGAGGCCGCGTTCTATGCCAAGGCCTTGCAGCGTTTCGACGCGCTGGCGCGCGCGCGCGATGTGGCACTGCCGCCGGGTCAGTCGATCCCGTGGTCGCGACGCTTCGGTCTGCACCAGGGCAGGGCCTTGGCGCGCGATGTGCAGGACGCCTATCTGCGCGACCTCAACGGCGCGCTGCTGCCGGCATTGGCGCAATCGCTGCGACGCAAGCTGGAGCAGGCCAGCAACGATCCGCAACGCTTGTATCCGCTGCTGAAGGGCTACCTGATGCTGGGCGACCCGGCGCGCCGCGACGTCCTGCATCTGGCCACGCTGGCAGGCACGGTCTGGCGGCAGATATTTCCCGACGATGCGTCGGTGCGTGCGGGATTGAACCGGCATCTGCGCGCCCTGCTGGGTCCGGTGGACGGTGCCCGCGCGCTCGCGCTGGATCGGCAGCAGATCGAGCAGACACGGGCGAGCCTGCGAACCGCCGAACTGCCGGCACTGGTCTACGGTGGCCTCAAGCTGACGCAACCCGGCGTCGATGCCGGCCAGGCGCCACGCCTGGATCGCCGCCTGGGCCTGTTGGGCGATGTCTTCGAACGCCGCAGTGGCCTGCCGTTGTCTGCGCCATTGCCGCCGCTGTTTACCCGCCAGGCGTTCCAGGCACAGACCGGTGGCGGCATCGCGCGTGGTGTGCAGCAGTTCCTCGCCGACGATTGGGTACTGGGCACGGCACCGCTGGACCCGCTGGCGCGTTCGCAGCTGGAGCGCCAGGTATTGGCGCTGTATCAGCGCGATTACATCGCTGCCTGGGACAGCCTGCTGGCCGACGTGGTGCTGCGGCCGGTCACCCAGACCGGGCAGGCGAGTGCGGTGGCTGCCAAGCTGGGCGGGCCGGCATCGCCGTTGAAGGCCTTGCTGGTGCTGCTGCGCGAACACACCCACGCACTGGGGCGCACGCCACCGGCCAAGGGCGGTGCGAGTGCTGCAGCGGGTGGAGAGGCCACCGCCGCGGCCGAGCCCGATGTGGCGGCCGACCCGATCGAACGCCATTTCGAGCCGCTCAACCGCTTGCTCGATGGCGGCCCGGGCGCCAGCGCGCTGGACGAAACCCTGGCCGCGCTGACCCAGATGAGCCGTACGCTGTTGGGCGCTGCTGCCGGCGTTGCCGCCGACCAGAACGATCCGGCGTTGCTGATCGCCGCGCAACAGGCCGAACAATTGCCGCCGCCGCTGGGAAACTGGATGGCGACCCTATCCGGCCGCGGCCGCGCATTGACTGCCAGCAGCGCCGGCGAGGCGCTACGCAACGCGCAGCGGCAGACGGCCGGACGCGAGTGCGCGCTGCTGGTGAGCGGGCGCTTTCCGTTCGTGCCGGGCAGCCGCAACGACATCCCGTTGCGCGACTTCGCCGAACTGTTCGGACCCGGCGGGCGCATGGACCGCTTTGCGCAGCAATCCTTGCTCGGCAAGGTCGATACCAGCGGGCGCCGCTGGCAATGGAATCCGGGCATGGCGGCGGTCGGTGCCGACGACGTGCTGGAGCGCGCGCAACTGGCCGACGAGATCAAGCAAGCGTTCTTCGCGGGCGGCGGCGCGCAGCCGCAGGTCGCCTTCACTGTCTCGATCCCACTGCAGGCGTCAATCAGCCGGCTGCAACTGGAGGTGGATGGGCAAACCCTGGACGTGCGCGAGGGCGCGCGTGCCAGCCAGTCGATGACCTGGCCCGGACCCAATCCGGGCCTGGTGCGTGTCGCGGCGTGGGACGCCAGCGGGCAGGCCTTGCCGGTGCTCGAATACCGCGGTCCCTGGGCCTGGTTTCGGGCGCTGCAGGCCGGGCGGCTGCGCCGCAGCGGCGATCTGGACTACACCGCCAGCCTCGCCCTGGCCAGCGCCACGGTACGGATGGACGTCCAGCCGGCGAGCCTGCGGCATCCCTTTGCGGCGTCGGCCGTGCAGCGGTTCAGTTGCCCATGAGCGCCATGCAACGCCCGCCGGGCTTCTACGGCAAGCTGCCCGCGGTTGGCGATTTCGTGCATCGGCGCTTGCCGGAGAGCTTTGTCGACCCATGGCACGCGGCGATGCAAGGCGTGCTGTCTGCCGCCGGGGCAGTGAGCAGGGCGCCTGAGGGCCAGGCACCGGTGTGGCGCTTCGTGCTGCTGCCGGGCCTGGCTGGGACGGCCGCATGGGCCGGGGCGATGCGTGCCAGCGTCGATCGCGTCGGCCGCGCCTTTCCCCTGGTCATCGCCGCACCGCTGCCTGCAGGCGATGCCGATGGCACGACGGCTGCGGTCATGCCGACCTATCTGCATTTGCCAACGTGGCTGGATGCTGCCGACACAGTGTTGTGCAACATCGGGGCAGAGCGACAGCAGGACGGTGCCTGGTTGGACCGCGTCTGCGTGACACTCGCACAGCAGGCGCACGACGAGACAACCATGTCGGCGTCGCCGCCGTCGCCGCCGTCGCCTGCTGGCGCAATCACCGCTGGCAGCAGCCTGTGGTGGACGGCCATGACAGGATCTGCGCCGGGTGCCTGGATGCAGTTCGCCGGCTGGCCTGCGGCCTGCCATGCACACGTCCTGCTTGGCGCATTGCAAACAGCGAACGCATGCGTTGCAGAGCACATGCAATGAGCGCCTGTTACGTGTCCGCCGGGCGTACCGAGCAAGGCAATGTCAGGCGCCAGAACGAGGATGCGATCCTGCTGCGCGACGATCTCGGTCTGTGGGCAGTGGCCGATGGGCTGGGTGGCCACAGTGCCGGCGATCTCGCCAGTCGCATGGTCGTCGATGCACTGGGCGCGTTGCGGCGCGACGGTGACCTGGCCAGCTTCGTCGACGCCATCGATGCGCGGCTGAGCCAGGTCAACCAGCAACTGCGTGCCTTGGCGCGCGCGCGGCGGGTGGACGTGATCGCCAGCACCGTGGTGGTGCTGGTGCACGACCACGACCTGCTGATGTGCGGCTGGGTGGGCGACAGCCGTGCTTATGCGTTCGAAGAAGGCCGGCTGCAGTTGCTGACCCGCGACCACGTGGCCGGCGACAAGGACGAGTTGACGCAGGTGGGACGAGCGCAGCCGGCCGGCGGTGCGCTCACCCGCGCGATCGGCGCCGACGATGCGCTCTACGTGGACTGGATGGTGCGCGCGCGCCGGCCGGGGCAGCACTACCTGCTGTGCTCGGATGGCATCAACAAGGAACTCAGCGACGATGAGATCGCCGCCCACTGCCGGCGCGAGCAGCAGCCCGCTGCGCTGGTGGCGCGCCTGTTCGATACCGCGCTCGGCCGTGCCGGGCGCGACAACGTCTCGGCCGTGGCCCTGCGCCTGGCCCCACGGAATGCTCTGCCATGACCACCCGCGATCACGACACGACCGGCCGCACCTCGCCGCCGGACGACGACCGTACCCGCGTACGACCGGCCCGCGACCTTGCCGATACGCCACCACAGCCGCCGGCTGTGGATGACGATGTCACCCGCATCGCACCGCTGACCCAGCAGCGCGCCGCGCAGGCGTCGGCGGACGCGGCGACCCGGGTCAACCCGCCAACGCACAGCGATGACAGTGCCGGCGCATCGAGCTGGCGGCGGGTCGCGCAATTGCAGGGCGAGGCCCAGGTGGGCGTGGGCATGCTGCTGAAGGCACGCTTTCTGCTGGTGCGCGAAATCGGCCGTGGCGGCATGGGCGTGGTTTACCTGGCGCGCGACGAACGCAAGGTGGAGGCACGTGACCGCCATCCCTATATCGCGGTGAAAGTGCTCAACGACGATTTTCGCCGTCATCCGGATTCGCTGATCGCACTGCAGCGCGAATCGCGTCGCGCGCAGAGCCTGGCCCACGACCATATCGTGCGCGTGTACGACTTCGACAAGGACGGCGCCATCGTGTTCATGACGATGGAGTACATCGAGGGCGACGACCTGCGCGGGCTGATCCGCAGCCGGCTGGGCGAGGGCATGCCGCTGGCCGAGGCATGGCCGCTGATCGAAGGCATGGGGCGCGCCCTGCAACGCGCGCATGCGGCCGGCATCGTGCATTCGGATTTCAAGCCGGGCAACGTCATGGTCGGCGCAGGAAACGTGGCCAAGGTGTTCGACTTCGGTATCGCCCGTGCCGCGAAATTGGCCGGCGCCGAATCCGGCGATGACCACACGCTGTTCGACGCCGCGACGCTGGGCGCACTGACACCCGCCTACGCCAGCCTGGAAATGTTGCGCGGCGACGAGCCGGCGTTCGCCGACGACGTCTACGCGTTCGGCTGCGTGGTGTATGAACTGCTGTCCGGCCGCCACCCGTTCGGCAAGCAATCGGCGACGCAGGCGCAGGCGCAGCAGCTGCGCGTGGCGCCGTTATCGACGCTGAGCCGCCGGCAGAATCGCGCACTGCGCAGCAGCCTGGCGTTCGCGGCCGCGGCGCGGCCGACGATGACGGTCTTGCTGGAGCAACTGCGCCCACGCAGCCGCAGCGAGCGTGTGTTGCCGTACCTGCTGGCGGGCGTGCTGTTGCTGGCCGGCGGCGCCGGTACGGCGGTGTGGCTGCAGGTGCATGCGCAGCGGGAGAAGGTGGCCGGGGTGCTCGAGCGCTTCTCGCCACAAGCGCCGAACCGGTTCGTGCACGAGGCGCACGCACGGGCGGCGTTGTGGGCGCTGGGAGAGGACGACCGCCGGCGCTTGATCCTGGACCGCAGCAGCACCATCGAAGCCTTCCTGCTGCGGCGGCTGGATTACTATTGGCAGCCGGCACGCGGCCGCGAAGACTATGTGGGCGCGCAGCGCATTTTGATCCTGCGCGACCAGTGGAAGCTGTTTTCGCCACGCCTGGACGCACGCCGCAGCGCCATGGAGCAGGAGCGCGATCGCCTGCTCAATGGTCTGGACACCGCATTGACCGGCGCAATCGACGCCGGTGCCCTGTTCGGGGATCAACCCGGCAACGTGGTCGCGCTGCTCGACCGCGTGCGCCGCCTGGCACCGGACAGCGGCCTGCTGCGGCATGCCGAACTCGAATTGCGCTACCGGCGTGGATGCGCCGATGCGCTCAGCGCAGGTCGCGTTGATGAAGCACGCCGCTGGCTCACGACCGGGCGCCGCGTGTTCCCGCATTCCACGCTGCTGCAGGAGTGCGCACACGAGCTCGACGCGGCAACCGTCACCGCGTCTGTCGCACCGTCGGTCCCGCCGGCGCCGTTGGTGGACGATGCGCAGGCCCAGCGTGCCGCGCAGATCGCCACGCGCATCGAGTCGGTGCGCACCGCAGCGGCCGCCAATGACGTCGTCAAGGTGAAGAATCAACTTGCGCAGATCGCGGCCAGCAGCCCGGAGCATCCGTTCCTGCGCAGCGAGGGTGCGCAACGGCTGACCGATGCCTATCTGGGGCTGGCACGCGGGCTTTGCCGCGAGGGACGCTGGAAAGACGCCAGCGCCGTCGTTGGGCAGGGACTGGACGCACAGGACGCGCCGCGCCTGCGTCAGGCGTTGGCGCGTTACCAGTTTGCGCTGGAGCTGGAACAGCTCGGCACCGCGCTGCCTGCGCCGGCAGTGCTGCAGCGTCTGCGCGAGCGCAGGATGGCGCTGCAAGCGCAGGACGCCGACGGCTTCCGCGCCTTCCAGAGCGATGTCGCCAAGGCGGGCCGGCAACGCGCGTCCTATACCGCAACACTGCTGCCGAAGCTCGAGCCGGTGGCGGCTGCGCCTGCAACGCCGACGAAGCCGGAAGATCCCTGTCGGGTCACGGCACCGCCTGGCGGTGCGGCCATCTGCAGCGACGACCTGGGCAAGCATGGTCGTGGCCCTGAACTGGTGGTGCTGCCCAAGCCCGGGCGGGCGCTGGCGATGATGCGGCGGGAAATCAGCGTGGCCGAATTCGCGGTGTTCTGCGCCGATACCAAGCGCTGCAGCGTCTCGCGCTGGACACGCAGGTCGGCGCCGGTGGACGACGTACGCCTCGCGCTGATCGGCGATTACGCCGCCTGGCTGAGCAGTGTCAGCGGCCGCAAATACCGACTGCCGCGCGATGCCGAGTGGCTGCGTGCGGCACGCGCCGGCGAGCGCGCCTGCACAGCGACCGTCTCCAACAGCTGGGGGCTGCTCGACATGGCCGGCGGCATCGCCGAGTGGGTCCAGGACGGCGAGGGCGTGGCCGTGCGCGGCAGCCAGCGCGGTGCGGCTGCCTGTATCGGCCCCGGTGCGGTGAGCTCCGACGGCGAGGCTGCGCGCGGGATCGGTGCACGCCTGGTGAGAGAGCTGGAATGAACGACTGGGAAACCCGGGCCAACCTGGTCCTGCAGGACTTGAACGCGGCGCAGGCGGAGCGCCGCCTGGACCCAGCCGAGTATCGGCGGCGGCGCCTGCAATTGCTGCAATCGATCGTGCGCTCGGCAGGCCAACCGACCGAGCGCCGCCGGCGTGTCGCGGCGCCGCGCAACTTGCCGACCCCAATCGTGACGGTACGGCGCGATCGCCAGCCGCCGAACGCCCTGCAGGCAGCGTTGCGCTCGTGGAAACTGCGCTTATGGGCGGCGGTGATGCTGCTGGGCGCGGCCTGGGTGTACTGGCATGGCCTTTCTACGTTGTGACGCCCGCCATGCAGGCCGGCAATGCGGCTAGCGCGACTGACCGACAGCCGCGAGCAGCCGCCAGGCGAGCGTGGATGGCGCACAAAAACCACAGTGCAGACGTACTGCATCAGGATCCAGAGCGTCGTCCACGCCCGCCCGGCGGCGGTGCGGTGGTTCTGTCAGCCGCTAATCGGAATGGTCCTGGCCCGACACCACCTGCAGCTCGTCGATCCCGCGTGGCGCCAGGTCGCGCATCAGCGCGGCAAAATCCAGGCCGACCAGCCGTTGCGCGCGCCGCAACAACAACGGCACCGGGCTGGAAGGCTCGCGCCGCGCGTAGTAATCGCACAGCTGATCGAGCATGCGGCGAACGTCGTCCGGATGCTCCAGGGCGTGCGCCCGCGGTGCGGGTGCATTGGCGCCGTCGGCGACGGATGCTGCATGCTCGGCTGGGTCGGCCGTGGAGCCGAAACGCTCGGCGACATAAGGCCGCAGGAACGCGCGCAACTCGCCCAGGTCGTGCGTCAACGGCGCCAGCTCCGGGCCGTATCCGGGGGTGCGCTCGGCGAATACGCCGGCAATGGCGGCGATATCGTCCTGCGCAGCGGCCAGGGCCGCATCCAGCTCCAGCAGCACCTCCAGCGGACAGTCGCGCAGGCAGGCATCGATGGCGGCCGGCTCTGGCGCTTCGCTGGGGTCGTCCGCAGCGCGCTTGAGCGTGCCCTGCACGATGCGCAGATCGCGCAGCGAAAAGTGCCCAGGATGCAGTCCCTTGAACAGGCGGACGTTGCGCAGCTGCGTCAGCGTGCGCTCGCTGTCGGCCAGCGCCGCGATGGCGTTGACGCGTTCGGTCGGGTCGTTGTCCTCATCGGCATCCAGACCAGGATGGACGTCGTCCCAGAACCGCTCTAGCAGGTGCCGGAGCAGGCTGACGCCGCTGGACCAGCCCACCAGGCCGTCCTGGTGCAGGCGGGCAATGCTCAGCAAGATGCCCAGTCGCAAGTCCTTGGAGCGCAGCAACAAGTGCTCGGCGCTCTCGGCGACCTGACGCCACTCCGGCGCCTCGGGCACCAGCACGCCCGCGCCCAGTGCGCGTTCCTGACGCGGGCGTGCCAGTTCTTCCAGGCTCTGGAACTCCGGGGTGTATTCCAGGTTCGGACCGGACGGCGCCTGTGCGTCCACCGGCTGCAGTAGCTGTTCGCTGTCGATCTGCATGGCGCCGCTCACGAGACGGACAGCACGAGGTCGCCACGGCCGGCGGCGCGTCGCGCTGCCGGCGCGGCGGGCGCTGCTGGAACCAGCAGTTCCAGCACGCGTTCGCGCAACCAGCGATGCGCGGCATGGCCATCGTTGCGGCGATGCCAGGCCATTGCCAGCGCCATGTCCGGCAGCGGGAAGGGCAGGTCGAAACAGTCCAGCGGTGCATGCCCGCTCTCCGCTGCCAGCGTGGCCGGCACCGTGGCGACCATGTCGGTGCCGAGCACGATGTCGCGCGCGGTCGCGCACTGCGACACGGTCACCGCGATCTGGCGGGTGTGGCCCAACTGCTGCAGTTGCGCGTCGATGGCGAGGTTGCAGGCCTGTGCGTGTGCCACCTGCACATGCGACAGCCGGCTGTAACTTGCCGCGCTCAGCGCTGCGGTACCGCGCGGATGGCCACGGCGCTGCACCAGCACGTAACGTTCGTCGCGCAGGCGGCGCAGACGCAGCGCGGAAGGAACTGCCTGCGCATGATCGATCAGCAGATCCAGCTCGCCGCTTTCGAAGGCGTCCAGGCTGGTGTCGGCACCGATCTGCACGAACTCCAGGCGCATCTTCGGATTGCCCTGGGCCTGGATCGATCCCGCCAACCCCGCACCCAGCGTGCCGATCGCATCGGCGGCGGCGGCAATGCGGAAACTCGCCGAAGACGTCGACGGATCGAACGCACTGTCCTTGCCGAGCAGACTCAGTTTGCCGATGGCTTCGCGCAGTGGCGATGCCAGTTGATCCGCACGCGGCGTGGCCACCATGCCGCGCCCGGTGTCCGAGGGCATCAGCAAGGGATCCTTGAACAGCACGCGCAACCGTGCCAGTTGCGAAGACAGTGCCGGTTGGCTCATGTGCAATCGCTGCGCTGCGTGGGTGACGTTCTTCAGCTCGAGCAATGCGTCGAGGGACACCAGAAGAGGTAAGTCGCTTGGTCGGATATTCATGTCGTGGATCGCTCGTAGTGGAATGCAGGCGGCCTGCTGCGCCTGGGCATCCGCTACGCTAGGCAGCCCGCGCTACGTTCCGGTGTCGATCTGCAGCGACTGTGTTTCATTTGTCACAGAGCAGGGGTGCCTTCATCCTGCGTTGTAACTTCTAGCGTGCGACCCAGTGCACGTTCCAGCGCCATGGCCAGCGCACCAAGATCGAACGGCTGCGCAATGATCTCGGCGATGGCGCCGCCCAAACCCTTGCGTGTCGCCAGGCTCGTCGCGCGTGTGGCGAGGATCAGCGGCAGCGTGGGTGCCGCGGCGTGCAGCGCGCCGATGGCCTGTTCGGCATCGCCGGCGCGATCGCGCTTGAGCAACACGCCATCGAAGCGCGCCGGATCGGCAGCCGCCATCGCGACGGCGGCCGGCAGCTCCAACATGCCGACCGGTTCGTGCCCGAGTGCGGCCAGCATCTCTTCCAGGCGGTCGAGCTCGGCCGCGTCGTCGCACAACAACAGCAAGCTCGCATGGCGCGAGCGCGTCTTCGGCAGGGGAGCGGCCTGGGGCGCGGCTGTGATGCCCGTGCGCAGCGGCAGCTCGACCACGAAGGTCGTGCCGACACCGAGTGCGCTGTCCACGTCGATCCGCCCGTCGTGGTTATCGATGATCTTGCGAACCGTTGCCAACCCCAACCCGGTGCCGCCGCTGCGGGTAGTGAAGAACAGATCGAAGATGCGATCCAGTTGGTCGGGCGGGATGCCGATGCCGTGATCGCTCACACGCAATTGCGCGATGCGCCGGGGCGTGCCGTCGGTTGCAGTGCCTTTTCCGGCGGACAGTTGGATCGTGACCGTGCCGCGCATGTCCATCGCCTGCGCGGCGTTGCTGGCCAGATTCAGAATGATCTGCTGCAGTTGCGCCGGATTGCCCAACGCGTGCAGCGGCTCCTGCTCCTGCTGCAGGTCGATGGCCGCCGTCGAGGGCAGCGAGACCGACAGCAGCGAGACCGCGCCCTGCAGCAAGGCGTTCAATTCGACCGGCTGCACGTTGTAGTTCTGCACGCGGCCGAAGCTGAGGATGGATTCGATCAGATCGTAGGCGTGGGCGGTGGTCTGGCTGATCTCGAGCAGGTGCTCCGAGGCCGGCGAGTGCGGGTCCAGTTTGGACAGTGCGATCTCGGCATTACCGCGGATCGCGCCGACGATGTTGTTGAAGTTGTGCGAGATACCGCTGGCCATGGTCCCCAGCGTTTCCATCCGTCGGGCCAGTTCCAGGCGATGTTCCAGCGCCAGCGCTTCGTCTTCGAGTCGTCGCCGCTCCAGCGCATCGAACAGGGTGTCGAGCGCGATATGCAGCTGCGGCAACAGTTCGGCCACTGTCGCCAGGCCGCGATCGCGGCGCGGGGCGCGTGGCGGCAGCCGCAAGCACAGCAGCGCGACCGTCCCCGCGTCTGCGTGTTGCCGCAGGCACAGCCACTGTGCGTCGCGCACGCGTTCGGGCGTGCCCAACACGGCGACGGTGCCGTTGGCGTCGACGACCAGCACATCGCTGGCGGCGATCGGTTGGGTGGACGCCAGCGCGGCAAGCATCGCGCGGAAGGTGTCGTCCTGCGGATCGGGCCAGATCCGCGCGTCGCTGCCGACCGGGACCAGGCCCAGGCGAGCGCTTGGCAGCTTGGCCCACTTCGCCAACCGCACCAGTCCGGCCTCGATGCCGGCGTCCAGCTGATGGCGATCGTTGGCCACCAGGCGGCGCGACACCGCGACCATCAAGCGATCGAATTCCGCGCGTCGACGCAACACCCGCGCGCGTTGCCGCAGCAGCTTGCCCAGGTACAGCAAGGCGCCCAACATGACCACGGCCAATGCCAGCAACAGGAAGCGAACCTGGCGTGCGGTGGCCTGCTGGCTGGCATGCTGCTGTTGCAGATACGTCTTGAGCTGTCCATACGAGGCCAGCGAAGCGATCGGACGCATGCGGCGGATGGTGGTGTCTGTCTCCGGCAGCAGCTTCAGCAGCATGCGTCCATGCGGGAGCAGTGGCGCGCTTGTTGTGCGTTGTGCCGCTTCGTCCAGGCGTCGGCGTGCCAGTGCCACTGCATCGCCGGTCGTGTCCAGGCTCAGGCGTTGTACCGCGCTCGCCAGCATGCTCGCTGCGCGCGCCTCAGCGGGATCTTCGCCTTGCCGGATCTGCGCGCTGCTCTCGCTCCAGAAGTAGGCCAGCGAATTGGACAGCAGCGAGTTCTGCGATTTGAACAGTTCCCGCTGCAGCGATTTCTCGTTGTAGTCGGCGTCCAGCGCCGCGATTGCCCGGAACAACGCAGGGTCGTGATCGGCCAGGTGGCGCAAGTGCTGCAAGATGTCGCGTGCGCGGGCATCGCCGCTCACCAGCGAATCGTAGTCGCGCAACAGGCCAATGCGTGCCTTCAGCACGTCGTTGTCCAGATTGGTATCGACCATGTCCAGCGCGTCCAATGCGTCCAACGCATGACCGTAACGCTGCGTGTCGCGATCCAGCGCCGCCATGCACAGGCTGAAGAAGATCAGCCCCGCCAGCAGCACGGCGCTGAAAGTCGTCGCCCACCTCACGGCGCCGGCGCCGTCAACTGCCGGCCTTGGTGCTTGCCGGTCAATGTCTGCAGAAATGCGGCAATGTCGGCCACATCCGCCGGGCTCAGTGTGACGCCCAGTTGCGCCGTACCCATGGCCTTGATTGCCTGGGGCAGGGTGGTCGCGCTGCCGTCGTGGAAGTAGGGCGCGGTGGTCGCGACATTGCGCAGGCTGGGAACCCGCAGGATCGGGGTGCCATGCCGTGCGGCGGGAGCGAAGATGCCGCTGCGCTGGAACAGGTTGCCGCCCACGTTGACGCCCTGGTGGCAGGAGATGCAGCCGATCGATTTGAAGGTGGTGTAGCCGCGCAGCTCCTGTGCGCTGAGCGCAGTGTCGCTGCCTTGCAGCCAGAGATCGAAGCGACTGCCCGGCGTGACCAGTGAGCGTTCGTAGGCGGCGATGGCATCGAACAGCGCGGCCCGATCCGGTGGCCTGCCATAGGCCGCGCGAAAGCGCTGATTGAGCACCGTGTCTTGTTGCAGTCGTCCTACCACCGTCGCGATATCGGCGCGCATGACGCTGGGGTTTTCCAGCAACGACGCCGTTTGCGCTTCCGGGCTGCGGAAATTGCCGCGCCAGCCCAGGCGAAAATTTGCGGTGGCATTGAAGACGGTCGGTGTGTTGAACGCTGGCGTCGCGCGCCCGGGCATTCGGGTCATCGCATCGGCGGCAGCACCGTTGCTGGCCAGGTGATGACATGAGGTGCAGGCAACGCGATTGTCGCCCGACAGCCGGCGATCATTGAACAGCAGCGCGCCGAGTGCGACCTTGCGGCTATCCAGGCCGGTCGCTGGCTGGATGGCGTGGATGGGCTCGCCTGTGCGCACCGACGGGGCCGCAATTTCAGCTGCAGGCACGAACGGCATGACGAGCAACGCTGCAGAAGCGAGCGCGACTTTAAGGATCGGCGCCGGCGACCAACGCCATTCGCGATGGTCTGGCCTGGCTCGCGCCGGCGGCTGTGTCATCGAGCGTGCTCGACCGGCGACGTGAAGACATAACCGGCGCCGCGCTGGGTCACGATCAGCGTCGGCTCGCGCGGATCCTGTTCCAGCTTGCGTCGCAGGCGCAGGATCTGCACGTCGATACTGCGATCGAACACGTCCTCATGCAGACGCGTGGCACGCATCAGGTGCTCTCGGCTCAGCGGTCGGCCGGGGGCATCGACAAAGGCGCGCAACAGCGCGTATTCGCCCTTGGTCAGCGGAATGGCGGGCGTACCCGCGCGCCCCACCGTGCGGGCCTGCAAATCGAATTCCCAGGCAGCGAAGCGCACCCGGCCTTCGCCCGCATCACGCGCCACGGCCACCTTGGAGGCGATATGGCGACGCAGCACGGCGCGGATCCGTGCGGTCAGTTCATGCAGCCCGAACGGCTTGGGCAGGTAGTCGTCGGCGCCCAGCTCAAGCCCCACCACGCGATCGATTTCGTCGCGGCGATGCCCGGTCATGATGATCACCGGAATGTCGGATTCCTTGCGCAAGGCGCGCAACAAGTCCAGACCGTCTTCGTGCTTGAGCATCAGGTCCAGCAGCAGGATATCCGGTTCGCGTCGACGCAAGGCCTCGGCAACCTCGCTGCTGCTGGTGGCGACAAAGGCTTCCATGCCGTGGGAGCGGATGTGGCCCATGACGACGTGTGCCATCGCCTGATCGTCGTCCACCACCAGCACCTTGGCGGCAGGTGCGGGACGTGCAACGGATACGTCAGAGGAGGAGGGGGAGTTGAAATGCAGCTTGATCATCGACTCTCTATCCCGGCATGACCGCGTTCGCGGACAGATTCCGAGTGTCGATCGGCTGGGGTGACCGAATCGACCGCGTTGGGGAAGTGCGTCCATGCGCGGCGTGCCACGATACGCCGTCGCGGGTACGGCATCTTCACGCACGATGCTAGGGTGTTTTTGTGTCGGCTTGCCACGTCGATAAGCGGGTGGTCACGCTCCGTGCCGTGGTCGATGACGACTTTTGTTCGATCTTGTGACCAGCCACTCGCTCTGCGACCACACGGGTGAGGGACCGATCCCGTCGCCAGCCCGATCCGACCATGAGGTTTTCGAATGAACCGCATTGTCGAGCCTGCTTCTGTGGTGCGTGGCCGTCGCCGATGGTCGGCGACGGTCCCGTTCGCTATCGACCTTGGCGTCAGCCTGTCTTGGCGCTGCTCTTGGCTTTGGAGGTGGACTTGGCTTTTGTCGCAGCATCACGTGCTGCGCGGTCGATCACTTCGGACACGGTCTGCGCCTGCGTGATGAACAGCGCGTGGCTTCCCGGCACGGTGGTGATGTCCGCGCCGATGCGCTTGGCCATGTGCAGCAGCATCGCCTGGTCGAACGCCTTGTCCTCGGTGGCGATCACAGCCCAGCTCGGTTTGCTCTTCCAGGCCGCATGGTGCAGCCGCTCGCCGAATGCGGACATCTTGATCGGCACCTGCGACGCGGCCATGAATGCGGCGTCGGCATCGCTCACATCATTGGCGAAGCCGGCCTTGAAGTTGGCCGGGCGCACGAAGCCGAAGCCGTCGGGCCGGGTGTCGATCACGAACTCCGGCGTTGGTGCGAAGCCCTGGTACAGCTGCGCGGTGGTCTCGCCGGCATCGGGCGCGAGTGCAGAGACGTAGACCAGGCCGACCACCTTGTCGTGCACGCCGGCTTCGCTGATCACCGTGCCGCCCCAGGAGTGTCCCACCAGGACCGTTGGGCCGTCTTGCTGATCGAGCGAGCGCCGGGTGGCGGCGACGTCGTCGGCCAGCGAGGTGAGCGGGTTCTGCACGATGGTCACGCGATAGCCGCGCTTGACCAGGCGCTCGTAGACGTTGCGCCAACCGGAGCCATCGGCGAAGGCGCCGTGCACCAACACGACATTGCGTGCAGCATCGGCCGGCAGCGCTTCAGCGGGGGCAGCGCCCTGGGCAGCACTCATGGTGGCGGCAGCCATGGCGGCTGTCAGCAGTAACGGGAACGGGAAGCGCATGGTGAATCTCCTTGGTGAACGAGCGTGGTTGAACGAGTGAAGCGGCTCAGAGGCGATGGGCCGCTTTGATGATGTCGGCGGCGCGTTCACCGATGACCACGCACGGGGCCATCGTGTTGCCGCTGGTGACATTGGGCAGGATCGAGGCATCGGCGATGCGCAGGCGGTCGATGCCGTGCACGCGCAGTTGGCCATCGACGACGGAGAGGGCATCGCGGCCCATTCGCGCCGTGCACCCCTGGTGCCAGAAGGTGATGGCGGAGTTGCGCAGGTATTGGTCCATCTCGGCACCCGAGAGCGGCCCGGGCATCGCTTCGCGCTTCAGTAATGCGTCGAACGCCGGTGCATGGGCAAGCTCCCGGGCAATGGCAACGCTGGCACGCGCCGCCCGTAGATCGTCGGGGTGGGAGAGCGTGTTGGCGTGGATGCGCAGCGGCGCGCCCGGATCGCTACCGGTCAGGTGCAAGCTGCCGCGGCTCTTGGGATGCGACAGTCCGGCGAACACCATCCAGCCGTGGTCCGGCACGCCCATGTGCGCGGTTTCGGGCGTAGCCACCGGAAATTCCAGCTGGCAGTGGAACACGTCCGGTAGCTGCAACGCCGGGTCGGTCTTCCAATAGAGCGTGGCTTCCGAGCCGCCATACTGCGCAGCGATCGGCGCCCTGGATTCGAAGATGCAGCCGAAGGCCACATGGTCCTGATGGTTGCGGCCAACGCCCGGCAAATGCTGGACGACGTGGATGCCATGGGGACGCAGTTCCGATTCGGGGCCGAGCCCGGACTGCATCAGCAGCTTGGGTGTATTGATCGCGCCCAGCGACACCACCACCTCGCGGTCGGCCATGAACCGTTGGCGACGATCGCCAACGATCGCTTCCACGCCCACCACCGAGTGGCCGTCGAACAGCAGTCGGCTCACCTGCGTCTGCAGCAGCACGGTCAGGTTCGGCTGGTGGCGCTTGGGCCACACGTAAGCGCGAAAGATCGACGCGCGGCTGCCGTCCTTGACGATCAGTTCGGTCAAGGCGACGCCGCCGCGTCCTTCCATCATCTCGCCATTGGGACTATCGAACGTCGGCAGGCCGGTGGATGCGGCGGCCTCGACCATGGCGCTGGCAACCGGATGCGGATCGCGTGCGGTTTCGACATGGACCGGGCCACCGCTCCCGCGTCGCAGCGGATCGGCAATGCCCTGCCAGTCTTCGATGCGGCGGTAGACATCCAGCACCGAGCGATAGCTCCAGCCCTCGTCGCCGGCCTCCTGCGCAAAGCTGTCCCAATCCGCCTGGTGGCCGCGTGCCCACACCATCACGTTGATGGCCGAACCACCGCCCGCCACCTTGCCCATGTTGAGCGGAATCGCGCGATCGTTCAGATGCGGATTGGGCTCGGCAACGAATTGCCAATCGCGCTCGGAGCCAAGATTGAGCGGCCATTGGGTCGGGGTCATCACCTCCGGAACCTCATCGCTGCTGCCAGCTTCGAGCAGCAGAACCTCGACCTGCGGATTTTCTGCCAGCCGCGCGGCGAGAGCGCTGCCGGCGGGGCCTGCGCCGCAGACGATGAAGTCGTAATGACGTGTCAGTTGCGGTGTATCGGCCGTCAATCGGAGTGGATCGAAAATCATTGGCATCTCTTGAATCCGGTAGAGAAGCGGCAACGCAGTGCTTTTGCGCTTCCGAAAAGGGTGGGGGATGCATGCATGGCGCAAGCCAGCACGGCGCGATCCTGTCGACTCGGCGCATGCGCCAGGCAATTCCTGCGCTAGAGCGATCAAGGACTCTGGATGGCGGCAGCACGGCCAAGGCACAAAGGCGCGGCATCACGCCGCATGTCGATGCCGCTTCGGATACTGCAAGCGCACCACGACAGGTCGGCCGCAGTAGTATCTGCACTGCGCGTGCCGAGCGATATTCGATATTCATCGTATGAAGCGCGAGGCGTACGGTATAGCGCGCGTTACTCCAAAGGGGTAAATCGACCGCGCGACTTCCGGGCGACGCGACATCCTTTGCGTGCGCACTACCATGCGCGTCCGCTGCAATGCCGCTGCCATCGGAAAAGAGGCGCACGTGCGGCCCGCCTTGTCGCACAGCCCTACAGGCTGTCTTAGTGCTCGCGTCGTTTCCAGGTCGACACGCGTTCGCCGCTGGTATCCCTCTGGCTCTTACCGACGGTGCATGCAGCACTGTCCAATCGAAGTGGATTCCCTCGCATTCCCCCACACGAGATGATCATGCAGCAACCTCTGAAATGTACGAGCGCCGAACTGCAGGCCAACCCCCAGATCGTATTCGCACGCTTGCGTCCGCTGACGCCCGTCCTGCAGCGCGACGACGGACTCTATGTCGCCTTACGTGCGCAGGATGTGCAGCAGCTGCTCGTCGACCCGCGAACCAGGCAGATGGAAACCGAGATCGCCACCGCGCGCGGTGTCACCGATGGTCCCTTGCTCGAGTTCCTGAAGCACACCATGGTGCTGAGCAATGGAACGGCACATCGGAACCGGCGCCTACCGCTCGTTCAGGCATTTGCGTCGCGCTTCGTCCAGGACGTACGCCCCTACGCGCGTCGCGTTGCCGAACAACTGATCGATGCGCGCTACGACGCGGGCGCAATGGACGTCATCGGCGACTTCGCAAGCTGGCTTCCTGCGCGTGTCATTTGCCACATCCTGGGATTGCCCGAGACGGATATCCCGGCCTTCACCCGTTGCGTTTACAGCTTGTCACGCGCGTTCAATTCCACCTTTACCCCTGACGAAGTCCCCGAGCTACAGCAAGCTTCAGGCGAGCTCGATGCCTATGTGCGGGGCTTGATCGCCCACCGTCGGCGTCACCCACGCGAGGACTTCATCACCAGCTACATTGCTGCCAGCGATGCATCCGGGCAGCTCTCCCAGACCGAAGTCGTGGCGCAATTGATGTCCATCCTGCTCGCCGGGAGCGACACCACGCGCAGTGCACTTGCAATCCAGACCTCGCTCTTACTGCAGCATCCGGAGCAGTGGCAAGCGGTCTGCCGCGACTCAGCATTGATTCCGGCGGCAGTACGCGAATGCCTGCGTTATCAGCCGGCGGTGGCATCGGTGCCGCGTATCACGTTAGAGGACATCGTGGTGGATGACACCTTGGTGCCTGCAGGAAAGATCCTGTCTTTGTCCACGCTATCGGCGCTACGCGACCCGGCGCTGTATGCGGAACCGGAGCACTTTGACATTCATCGCACTGACGCTCCCAAGCGCCAACTCGTATTCGGCGGTGGTGTCCATCGCTGTCTCGGTGAGGCATTGGCCATGATCGAGCTTGAGGAAGGCCTGGCTGCAATGGCGCAACGGCTACCGGACATGCGACTCGACGGCAATCCGGTCGTGGTCCAGGGTGGGTTCGGCATTCGGACGGCGCAAGACTTCCGCGTCAGCTGGGGCAGTGCCCGGACGGGTTGACGCATCGCGCAGCGAAGCACTCACTGCCGATCCGATGCTCGGCTATTACCCTAAGGTGCAATGCAGCTGCTGGACTTGAGAGCATTGTGGGGGTGGGGACGCGCAGTTACGGTAGTAGGCGTTCCAACGGGACCCATCCGCATGCAACAGCCTCCTCCGATCATGTTCGTCCTGGTCGATGCCAGCCGCTGGCAAACACCAGGACTTCCGCTATCGTGCGGTGAGGTGGCCGCCCGGCGCGATGCAGCAGTCAAGCCGGCCATGCTGGTGATGGGGGATGGCGCACACGCCCCCTGTGTGTTGTTGCGATCGGACGATCTCGATGGCATCGATGCGCAGCTCGACGAGTGGATCGTGGCGACGGCGACCAGGTTCGCGGACGCAATGGCGCGCTACGCAGCATTGACGCCGCGCGAGCGGCAAGCATTACAGCTGGTCACCGATGGCCTGCTCAATAAGCAGGCTGCCGCAGCCATGGGCATCAGCGAGGCGACGCTGCAGATCCATCGCAAGCGTGTCATGGACAAAATGGGTGCGCGTTCGTTTGCCGAGCTGGTGCGCATTGCCGATCTGCTGGGCCTATCAGGCGATGCTTGCCACCCTCCCGTGCCTCCCGACCGTCACAACGCACGGGTTCCACCTCGTCCACGCCGGCTTGGCGCACGCGCGGCGTGAGCGTGTCTCGTGCACCAGCGTTGGCATTCGCGTTGGCATTTCGGCTTATGCTGGGGTGGTCCCTGACGCTGTGCGCATGTCTGCCGGCATTCGCACAGCTGGCGGAGGTCCCGCTTTTCCAGTTGCACCAGATGCACTGGACGGTCCAGACCGGCGCGCCGAGCGGCATGATCGCCATGACCCAGACGCGCGATGGCTATATCTGGGTTGTCGCCAGTGGAGGCTTGTTCCGATTCGATGGGGTCGAGTTCGAACGCGTCCAGCAGGTTGCCGGCGTTCCTTTGCCGACATCGCAAATCTATGCACTGTGGGCAAGGCCAGCGGGGGGCTTGTGGGTCGGCTATCTGTTCGGCGGCGCCAGCTTCATCGGTGAGGATGGAACATCGCAGCACTATTCCACTCAGGATGGCTTGCCACCTAACACGGCGATGAGCTTTGCCGAGGATGGCGGCCGCATGTGGATCGGGACCTCACGCGGCTTGTTCCGGTTAGAAGGCGGGCGGTGGACGCAGGCGGAAACGGCCTGGCAGTTTCCGCCGGTGCAAGTCAACCAGCTGGAACTCGACGGCGCGGGCACGCTGTGGGCTTATACGGACGATTCGCTGTACTTTCGCCGGCGTGGAGAGCGTCACTTCGAACTTGGCCTGAGGCAGGCGAACCATACCAAATGGAGTTACTTGCTGAAATCGCCGGATGGGCAGGTCTGGTTGGCGCAGCATCGATTAGGGCTCAGTGAACTGAAAGCCCCACAGGTCGGAAACGCATTGGCAATGACCTGGCAGAACTTTCCAGAGTCTGCCGCTGAGCTGCTGGTATTGATGATCGACCGCGATCGCATGCTTTGGCATGCGTCCTCCAATGGCCTCAAGCGGATTCCACTGCTCCGGCAAGACCGCACGGCAACACAGAGCACCCCGGCGAGCAAAGATGTCACTGCCCCCATCCGTCTGTTGGGCGAGACGCCGATCGCGCTCATGCAGGACCGCGAAGGCAACGCCTGGGTAATCTCTGATGGTGGGTTGTCGCGATTTCGTAGCTCTGCCTTCTTGCGAGTTGGGCTTGAGCGCGCTTCACGCGGTGCGGCATTGACTGCAGCGGGAGATGGCTCGATCTGGGTCAGTGATTCGGACCATGGACTGCACCGATTACGGAACGGATTAAGACAAGAATCGCTGCCGTCGTCCCATGAGAACTTTTCAGCCCTGCACCGGGATCACAACGGCACCTTATGGCTGGGTGGACGCCACAGTTCCATTTATCGCAGCAGCAGCAAGGGACTTGTCGAATGGCGTCCCCAGCACACACACAAAGCCAGCGGCATCCAGGCGATTGCCAGCCAGAAGGATGGCACGCTCTGGGTGTCGGTGATCCGGGGAGGCGTGTACCGGGTCGTCGACAATCGCTGGATGTTGTGGGGCGGGTTGGCCGCGTTGCCGCGCGAGCCGGCGACATCGATGACCGTGGATGCAGCTGGGCGGCTCTGGCTTGGCTATGTGCACAATCGCCTGGCGGTCGTCGATGGCGACCAAGTTAGGGTATACAGCGCTGCGGATGGGTTGGCGACAGGCCCGGTGCAGGTGATGGCCGTGTCGGGTCGCGATGTCTGGATCGGCGGCGAAAAAGGCCTCGCTCGTTTCGATGGCAAGCGGTTTCACTCGGTACTCAACAGCGAAGGACTTCGGTTCGGCAGCATCGCCGGGCTCATCCAGCGGGCAGGGGGGGAACTGTGGTTGAACACCAGCGATGGCGCGGTCTTCATCGATGCAAATGAAGTTCGCAATATCGTGGCAAACCCGGCACATCTGGCAAGGTCCAGGCTGTTCGACCACAACGATGGCTTTCCAGGAGCCGTACAGCTCCTGAGCACATGGCCAACTGCCATCGAAAGTACTGATGGACGGTTGTGGTTCACGACCTCCAGCGGCGTGGTTACGCTTGCGCCGGGGCCACTGCCACGCAATATGGTGACGCCCAACGTCTACCTAAAATCCATCACGGTGGATGGCCAGCGCACCAGTATCGAAGGACAGAGTCGCTCAGTGATAGCGCTGCCTACCAAGCCGCGGGTGATTCAGCTCGCCTATACCGCACCCAGTTTCACCATGCCCGAACGCGTGCAGTTCCGCTATCGCCTAAAAGGATCGGCCATGGGCTGGGAAGACGTAGGCACCAGGCGCGAGGCCTTTTTCACGGGTCTGCGCCCCGGGAACTATCGTTTCGAGGTTGTTGCAGCAAACGAATCGGGGGTTTGGAACAACGCTGGCGCAAGCGTGGACTTTGTCGTCCCGCCCACCTTCGTGCAGTCGCGCACCTTCCTGGCCCTGTGCGTTGCAGCGATCGCCTGCGCCCTATGGGTGCTGTTCTTCCTGCGCATGCGCCAGGTCAAGGCAAAGCTACAATGGCGAAGTGAGGCGCGATTGTTGGAACGCGAGCGCATCGCACGCGATTTGCACGATACGTTTCTGCAGGGCGTGCAAGGGCTGATGCTGAGATTCCAATCGGCCGCCGAACGGATACCGGACGGAGAGCGCGCACGCGAACTGATGGAAGATGCGCTGGATCGCGCGGACAGAATTCTGGCCGATGGTCGCGACAAGGTGGCCGAATTGCGCACTTCGGTCTGCATGGACCTGCCGGATGCATTGGCGATGTCCGGGAGCGAACTGGCGCGTGATTATGGCGTGGCCTTCCAGTCCTCGGTAGAGGGCAGCCGACGCGCACTGGATCCGCTGGTTCTGGATGAAGCCTTCCATATCGGCAGCGAAGCGATGGCCAATGCCTTTCGCCATGCGCGTGCCACCCGCGTGCAGGTCGTCACCGTCTTCGGGCGCCGGCAACTTGAGATACGCGTCAGCGACGATGGATCTGGCTTCGATCTATCGGGAGTCAAGGATGGGCACTGGGGCCTGAAAGGCTTGCGCGAGCGTGCCGCCAGGGTGCGCGGCAATCTCAGCATTTCGAGCAAACCGGGTGTTGGGAGCACCGTGCAATTGCAGCTGCCTGGCAGCTGGGCGTATAAAGACGCCCGAAGACGGCGCTGGAACTGGCGCAAGCTCCTTGGCATGCATCAGGAGGACCCGACGTGAATCGGGCTAGAGACACCTCGCCAGCGTTGATTACCGTCATGGCCGTTGACGACCATCCGCTGCTGCTCGACGGCATCAAGGCCGCGTTGAGCGAGCAGCCGGACATCGCCTTGATCGCCGAGGCCACAAACGGCCGCGAGGCGATCGAACAGTTTCGCGTGCATGGGCCGGACGTCACGCTGATGGATCTGCAGATGCCTGGCATGGGCGGGCTGGAAGCGCTGCGCGGCATCCTCAGCGAATGGCCGGAAGCGCGCATCGTGGTTCTGACCACCTACCGCGGCGACGCGCAGGCGATGAGCGCGCTCAAGAGTGGAGCCAGGGGCTTCATGCTCAAGGGAATGATGCGCAAGGAATTGCGCGATACGATCCGCGCAGTCCACGCAGGGCGGCGTGTGGTGCCTGCGGAAATCGCTATGGAACTGGCACAGCATGCCGGCGAGGACGACCTGTCACCACGCGAGATGGAAGTCTTGCGAGAGCTGGCGCGTGGCAACGCGAATCGGGAAATCGCCGAAAGCCTCAGCGTCACCGAGGGCACGGTGAAAGCGCATATGAAGCGCATCCTGTCCAAGCTTGGTGCCAAGGACCGTACGCACGCGGTGTTACTCGCCCTCAAACGCGGCATTCTCGAGGTGTGAATCGGGGTGATCTTGCGTCGCCTGCAACCCATCGGTCACCAGAACAAGATGGAGGCAAGGCGAAGGGGCCTTGCTCTGCAAGACGACTCCACCTAGGCGTGAGGGCGGCGCCTGACGGTCAAAGGCATAAGGAAAGATCATGGCGCTGCGTTGGTTATTGCTACTGCCGATCCTCTTGGGCGGCTTTCTCATTGCCGGCGTCCTCGGCAGTCTGTCGACCGCAGTGGTTGGCGTCTGGCATCTTCCTGGCGCAGGCTTCAGCGCCGCGCTGGCGGTTGTCATTCTTGCCTATGTCGCTGCGCCTGCAGTCAAGCTGCAGACCGCGCTCTGCGCGCTGCTGCTCGGCGGCGGCGTCGCCTGGTGGTTGCTGGAACCCTCGTTTTATCCAGAAAGCTACCGCGATCGGGGGGCCTATATGCCGACGCATCTGCCTCTGCTGGCGACCTGCCTTGGCGGACTGCTTGGACTGTTTACCGTGCTTGTCCATCACCAGCGGCGCCCTGTCGCGCATCGAACGCCAGGCTGATCAGGGCCATTCAATGCGCCCCCATGTCGACCAGGGCGAGGTGGACATGCCTACCTACGGAGAGTCCGGTCACGTCGGCATGCTTTGCTTTGAATTACAACGCATCTGACACTGCTTCGCCAACGTTGAGGCGGTGAACCACGCACATGCCAGGTGATAAACGATTGAGCTGGAGATGGTCGACCATGCCCGACTCACTGGCTTTACACGGGTAACTCTTGCAATCTTGCAATGCGCTTGAGCTTGCTATCAAGTCAAGGGCTTTTGGTGATATCACGTAATCCGGCGGCATGAGATACAGTCACGCAGCCCGTGACGCACAGAAGCGCTTTGGCCATCACCGCGATCGACGCGAGAGGCCAGGGCTGCAGAACGCTCTCCGATTCGGAGTGGGCCTGGTCTATCCACCCTGAGATAGGAGATGGCGGCGTTGCGTCGTCTGACACCCTTATGGATGCGCTTCATCCTGCACTGCTGCATCGCGGGCGCAGGATTGCTGTTTGCGCTAAATGCGCATGCGCTCGACCGCGAGCGCAACCTCGCGCAGCTGCATCATACCGCCTGGACTGCGCGCGATGGCGCGCCGAGTCAGGTACGTGCGCTTGCCCAGACCAGTGATGGCTACCTGTGGATCGGTGGAGCAACCGGCTTGTTCCGCTTCGATGGCGTGACCTTCGAACGCTACGACAGCATTGGCGGCTCGCAGCTGCCGTCGCCCAATGTCACCGCGCTGCTGGCGACCCGAGAGGGCGATCTCTGGATCGGCTTTCGCAATGGCGCAGTGGCCTGTCTCAGAGACAAGACCTTGCAGGTGTATTCGGGCAAAGATGAGCTCCCACCCGATATCGTGTTCGGATTCGCACAAGATCATGACGGGGCTATCTGGGCCGGCACCGCGCGTGGTTTGGCTGTCCTCGAGGGCAAACGCTGGAAGACGGTCGGCGTGGTGCAGGGCTTTCCGGAAGGCGAGCGCGCGCGGGTGCTGGGCGTCGATCGGACGGGCACGCTGTGGGCCGCCGGAATCGAGAAGCTGCTGTTCCTGCCGCGCGGCGAGCAGGTCTTCCGCGATACGGGCCAGCGATTGAATGATGCCGCTCAAATCGCTCAGGACGCAGCGGGACGCCACTGGATCGCCGAGACAGCGCGCGCGGTGCGGCCGCTCGCGTTGGCAAGCAGCGGCCGTGTCGGCAAGGACGAAGAAATCTGGGTGGGGTCGCAGGCCATCACGTTCGACCGAGATGGCGGGCTGTGGATCGCCACCGTGGGTGACGGCCTGCGCAGGATCAGCCACCCCGAACAACCCAAACCGGCTTCCAGGGTCGAGGTGTTTACGCAAGCAAACGGACTCAGTTCGGATTTGCTGATTGCCGCCCTGGAGGATCGCGAAGGCAATCTTTGGTTTGGCAGCGATAAGGGAGTCGATCGTTTCCGCCATGGCGATGTTGTACCGGTGAGCATACCTGGCGGACACGCCGGGTTCACCCTGATGGCGGGAGAGGGCGGTGATATCTGGGCTGCCAGCTTCTCGGCCAGACCTCTGCTGCAAATCCGCGGCAACGCAGTGATTCCGCATGCGCAGGTCGTCAATATCGACAGTGCCTATCGTGATCCCGTCGGTGCCATTTGGTGGCCAGGATATGTTGGTCTCTGGCGCTACTATCAAGACCGTTTCGTGCTGATGCCCTGGCCCGCTGGTGTGCGTGGAGGCGATTGGTTCTTGCACACGCTTCACGGCGATGGCAGTGGAGGACTGTGGGCCGACATCGGAGGCCATGGGTTCAAGCACTTCCGCGACGGCAAATGGGAAGACACCACACCGGGCGGATATCCTGCAGGCGCCACAAGTGCGGTATTCGAAGATACCCAGGGGCGCGTCTGGCTGAGCACGCTGCCCGATCGCTTGCACCGCATCGAAGGTGGCAAAACCCATACCTATACGAGCGAACAGGGGCCTCAGGTGGGCCGGGTGATGGCGATCGGTGGCCGCGGACCTCATCTTTGGGTTGCCGGCGAACTCGGACTGGCGCTGTACCACCAAGGGCGCTTTTCCAAGATTGTTTCCGCAAAAAATGACACGTTGGGCAGCATTTCTGGCCTGGTCGAAACTGCCTCTGGCGACCTATGGCTCAGCGATGTGCAAGGGGCGATTCGCATACCGGCTGCAGAAGTCTCGCAGGTGCTCGCTAATCCGACACATCCGGTGCGTTACCGAAGGTTCGACTATCTCGATGGCTTGCCTGGCGCCCCGCAGATGGCGCCGACCAACTTCACCGTAGCCGAAGCCAGCGATGGGCGGGTGTGGTTCGCCACCGACAACGGTTTGGCCTGGATCGATCCCAACCGCTTGCACCACAATCCGTTGCCACCGCCGGTATATCTGCATGCTGTGGAGGTGGATGGTCGTACGTTTTTGCCCGGAGCGTTGCTGCAATTGCCCGTCGGTGCACAACAGTTACGCATTGCCTACGCCGCGCTGAGCCTTTCGATTCCAGAACGGGTGCGGTTTCGCTATCGGCTCGAAGGCGTCGATCAGGGTTGGCAAGACGCCGGCACGCGGCGCGAGGCGATCTATACCAATCTGCGTCCTGGCCACTATCGATTTCGCGTTCTTGCCGCCAACGAGGACGGGGTCTGGAACACGCAGGGTGCAGCGATGGAGATCCAGATTCCACCGCCCTTCTATCTGACGAGCTGGTTCTTGACGTTATGCGTGCTCGTTGGAACCGGGCTGCTTTGGCTCATTTACCTGCGCCGACTGCGGGTTATGGAGGCACGCTTGCAGGCGCGGCTGGCCGAGCGCCATCTCGAACGCGAACGGATCGCGCGCGAACTGCACGACACCTTGTTGCAGGGTATCCAAAGCCTGATCCTGCGCTTCCAGGCGGCGATCGAAAAACTCCCCGTGAAGGAGCCGGCACGCATTGCGATGGAGGGCGCGCTCGAGCGTGCCGATGATGTGCTGAGCGAAGGGCGTGATCGCGTGCAAGGGTTGCGCGCCGCTGCCGCGCCGGTCAGCGACTTTCCGCAGGCGTTGGCCAGCGTGGGCGCCGACCTGATGCACGACGCTGCACCGAACTTCCAGATGCGCGTCGAAGGTACGCAGAGACCGCTCGATCCACTGGTACATGACGAGATGTTCGGCATCGGACGCGAGGCCCTCATCAATGCGTTCAACCATGCACAGGCGGGCACCGTAACGCTCGACCTGCATTACGGCGCCAAGGCGTTGCGCCTGTGTATCAGTGATGATGGCCGCGGCATCGCGACCGAAGTGCTTGCCGCGGGCGTGCGGCCCGGTCACTGGGGATTGGCCGGCATGCGCGAGCGCGCTGCACGCATCGGTGCCACGCTCGCATTTCGAAATGGCGTTGCCACCGGTACCGAAGTGGAACTACAGGTTCCTGCAAAAATTGCGTATCGGCCTGCGGTGGCCGGCTGGCGAGGTTGGTTTGGCCGCATGGGTAAAGACCAATAGTTCCATTTTGGAGACAGGATAAACATCCTGCTCAAGAAAAAATCCAGCTCCTCTCGCAAGGGCCGCAATGAGGCTTTGCGCTGTTGAATTGCGAGAAAAACTAGGGTGATAAGCCTTTTCGACCGGAAGCGCATGACGGGCCCTACTTCCAGGCGATCAGCCAAGAGTGGAGGGGCGACGCGACGAATACCTTGCTTGGCGCCGCGCTCCGCCTCGACGGCGGCGGCCTCGCGAACAGCGGATGCTGACGACGAGGGGGATTAGGGATGTTTATTTGGGGTAGGGAAGGGTAGCTTCCGACCCCAATCAGAATCTATCAGGCAAGTTGATCTGAAGACGACGTTATTTGGTCGTGGCCGTGGCCGTGTCGGACCCATGCCTTCGTGACGCTTGAGCGGTGCGTTCCTGCCGACGCTCACAGGCCTGCTTATCCGGCGCGCCAAAACGTCAGTGCAAGTGGCTCCGGGCAAGCTCGCGAGCTGCGCATGACCGGCGCGGGTCAGCACGATCGCCGCGCCGCTGCTCGGCCGATTGGGGCTCAAGGTCAGTCCCCAGCGAGGGATGGCTCTAGCGTCGGCTGGTGAGCAGTGCGAATGAATCTGTATCTCAAAGCGCCAACGTCTTGTCCTGCGATCTTGCCGAAGTGCTGCTCTCGCCATTCGCCAAGATCCACCACGACGACCTTGACCAATGAATGCTGAACCGCTTTTCGTTTGGCGTTCCGCCTACGCACCGAAGCCCGGATGTCGGTGGCATTCGCATGCCAGAGCAATCCGCGCAGCCGGCGTTCTGGGATCCGTTCGCCGCTCGGTGCAACCAGATCACGGCCAGCCAATCGCCAGCCCGCGCAGGGGCCGGTCAGTTCTACATGGTTCGTGACCCGCGCCGATGTAGATCTGCCGCGCAGCTGTTTGGGCATTGCTCGCCAACAGCCAGCACGGTGGCGACGGTCTAGATTGTAGGTGTCAGTCATGCGGCAAGTTCCGTTTCGCTAGGGGAACGGTTCGGCGGCAGGTCTTGATCCAAAGCCAGATCCAGCGCAGCCGAGCCCGCGCCGCACGACGAGATGATTTCGCAATCTTGGTATATATCTATAGTGTTGCGTGGTCAGAAGGTGCGCGATTACTACATTTTCTGCAGAATCAGGCGTATCCATCGTTGCATCGTAAGTCCAACCGGAATCGTTGCGAGCAAAGACGGCGGGGGGCGCAACACGTAACGCGAATCCCGCCAGCCCTGTTGCCCAGCAGTGTTGCGTTGCAAGGCAGCAATTTACGTTAGCGCACTGCACGAGGGGGAATCCTCGCACCCAGCCATGAGCATCTCAAGCCATAGTCCCGCAGGGCAAGGGCAAGGGCAAGGGCAAGGGCAAGGGAGCTTCCCACTCCAAGAAAGAGTTGACAAATCGAGAAATCTAGAAATCGGCTCAACTTATCGAACACGGCCTGACTGTTCAAACGAACGGGGCCAGATCTGGGCGTGGCCGAAACGGCAGCGGAATCGCCACCCATGCGCCTACTGGATCGGAAAGGTCGCGCTATCCACGCGGAACGAGTAAGAAGCAGGAGCAGCTGTGCTGTCAGTCAGCCCTGGGGCGACGGCGTGTCGACATAGACCTGATGGCTCGGCCAGCGGCAGGTGCTGCTCATTACGAAGGCGACACTGTGCCGGGCCCGGGTAAACGCCACGTAGTACTTGGCAGGCGAACTAAGACGCGAGCTGTCGGCAGTGCGAAGAAATTCAGTCAATGGGCCATTGGGGAAGATCAGCACGCGTGCATAGGTGCGTCCCTTGCACTGCCCGAAATTGACCGCTGGCAACCCTGCGCAGCCTTCCCGACGGTCATAGCGCAGTACGACGGGTGCAAATTCCCGGACGTACTGCGCGACCTGGCCGGGGCCCACAACGTAGATGCCATCGTGCCCGGTCACCTCTGTATTGCCTGACTCGGTGCGAGGCATGTGCGGGTACAGCGCATCGGCCAGATCACAAAGCGATTGTGGACAACGGTGGCTGGTCAACCGGTGATCGATCTGACAAAGATTGCGCGTCTGCCAGTCCTCGAACAGTCCCATCATCGCCACACCCCGGTATTGACGATTGCGCGGGGAATGATTGGTCGCGTATGTCGCTTGGCGCGTGTCGCCGACCAGCAGGATTTCGATACCGCTGGTGAGCAATCGCTCCACCAAATCCAGGTCGTAGCCTGCCAGGTCTTGGACCTCATCGATGTAGAGCTCATCGTACATCGCGGTCAGACGCTGGATGACCTTGCCTTGGGTGAGCTCATCGCAACGCACGGCGAAGTCGGCGGCACGATCGGAATACATCCTGTTCCCGGCGAAGTAGTGGCGAGCTACCTGGGCGCGCGGGGCGCGATTATCGGTCTGGCCTTCAACGAAGAGGATAGATTCAACCCGAGGCTGCGCGCACAGCGCGCTCTGATAGGGTCGAACGCACTCGCGCAACAGGAAGCTATACCAGCTGTAGAGCGTCACGTGTGCCGGCACCGTTCCTGTTTGGCGTTCGAACGCGCGACGAATCTCTTCCAGATTTTCCAGCGTATAGGTCATGATCGCGATGCGACGCTCCGGGCGAGCCAACGCTTCACGAACCAACAACGTGGTCTTGCCCGAACCGGCGGCCGACAGTATTGCGCGATTACGCGATGGCACGCTGCACATAGTCCGGGAATTCGATCGAATGCGGGCTGTTGAAGATCGCCAAGGCTGTGTCGGTCTTGTTTCCTCGCATGAATTTGAGCAAAGCGGCCTCATCGGCAAAGGCCTTGTCTAGGACCTGGTTCAACTTGGCCAGCGAGTTGGCTTTGATCAATTGCTGCTCCAGTGAAGGCGCCCGTTCGTCCGAGTCGTAGTAGATGTCGTTCAGGAAACCGGCGTAGCGTTCCTGCAGTACGGTGACATCGCCATCATTGTCAGTGACGACACGTGTGGGGATGTTGAGCCGCTTGGCTATCTGCAAGAATCGTTTGAAGGCCAGTGACTTGACCGAAATTACGTCCACCCCACGGGCCAAGGGCGCCACGCCGTAATGATCTTTGAAGGCGCGGTGGATGATCAGTTCATCTGATGGACCTTCCACCAAAATCGCTTGCTTGGCCAGTATTAATCGCAACGTGTCATGGCCAGGCAGCTTCATGAAGTAGTCGTGCGTGTCCGCTGGCAACTGATCCAGCTTCATGCGCCCGCCCGCGCTAAACAGGATCACGTTGTCCACGCCAAGCTTGTTGAGCACGAAGCTGCTGTGGGTCGCTATGACCACCTGCTGGAGCGTAGACAAGGCGGCGATCTTGTCGATCAGCTGGGCCATGCTGGAGAAGGACAGATGGTTCTCCGGCTCCTCCACCAATAGGACGTGCGCCGCGCCGGCCGCGCGCATGGCCAGCTTCATCTTGACCGCACTCTGCTCGCCCTTGCCGGCCTGGGTGAAGGGCAACTCGTCCAGATAAGGGGACAGGCTAGCTTCCCAGGTCGACCGGGCTGAGGTGTCCACCCCAACGGTCAGAGCCTTGTGACTGATATCACCGGTGTTCTCGCCGAGGAACGTATTGATCGCCGCCACGTCCGCTTCCTGGGCAAAGCTGTGTCGCATCCGGCGGTAGGTCAATGACAAGGCCACCCGCTGCGCCGGGGTAAGCACCTGGTCAATGATGCCGGCGATGTAACGGTCCGCCCCGGAGAGCGTCCGCGTGGCGGTCGTATCGATGATCGTGGAGTCGAACGGCACACTGCGACCAGTGACCGCGTTGTAGGCAAAGGAGTGCCAGCGCACGGTGTAGTACTCGACCGGCAGGCTACCGCTTTGATGCTGCAGGTAGACATCGAACTCCTCTCGGTACTCCTCGTTGAGCTCGATCTGCAGACGAAGGCCGGCGGTGTCCGCCCCCAGGGAATTGTTGGTGCCGCGCAAGGCTGCCAGCCCAGGATCCCGTCCGAGGTAGGCCTCGATCATGATTCTCGGCGGTGAGCTGCGCTGATTCTGGCGCAGCGTCTCTAGGTATGCCTCCACCGTCGGCTGGTGGAACAGGTAGGGCGTTACCTCATAGGCGATGCCTCGGCCGTGCAATTGGCCGGTCAGCACGGCATGGATAGCTTCCAGAAGCGTGGACTTGCCGACCTCGTTATTGCCCACGATCAGATTCATGTGGGCATTGAGTGGCAGATCCAGGTGGCGGAACGCCTTGAAGTTCTCGATGACAACGCGTTCGATCGGCATGGTTCGCCCCCTAATGACCCGCACCCTTCCCTCGATGCGATCTGCACCCGGAAGCCCCGTACCATCCTAACCGTCTCGCGCGGGGTTCCGTGGATCGCATGCCAAGGGAGAGGGTGCTCACCGAATCCGACGGGCCGTTTGCGCAAGTTGACGGCCGCTCTATTCTTCCGTGGCAGGCGTCGTTCGCGGTGCTCGGATTGAGCGCTGCGTGGGCGGTACGGCCGGCTGAAGCAGAGCAGCAACTTTCTGAGATTCTGATGCGCTTAGGTTCGGCACCGTTCTGGAAGTGCCTGCGAGCGCACCTGTCAGCCGTCGCGGAGACGAGCGGATGCCTTGTCGATGAAGAGTGACATCTCCAATCGGGAGGACAATGCCCCAGGCGGGACTTCTGTAGCTAGTTTTTGCGCGAGCACCGACGCCAGAGCCTTCTGGGCATCAGTTGGTGCCTTGATGTCCCAGTCCAAGGATTCAGACAGTGCGTTGGTCAGGTGTTTGCCAAGCCTAACGTTGAATCGCTCACGCGCAGCAGCCTCTCGCAACCTAGCCCATTGACGGACGAGGGCGCGCTCGTCTGACTCCGAGATTGGGACCTCGAGGGTTATGCCGTGCTCAGGTGCGACCAGATAGAGGCCCATGGAACAGTTACATCCTTGAAGACTTGACCAAAAACTAAGGATATCTTAGTGTGAAAGCGTGGTCGCTTGCGCCATCCTATGGTTCCAACCGTAGGGGGCTCAGTGTCCGATACCACGCGTCCAATCTTTGCCCAGAGACTGGCCCAAGCACGTAGTCGTGCGGGTCTTTCCCAAGCGCAGCTCGGCGTCCTGGCCGGTATGGAGCCTGAAGTGGCAAGCCCTCGCGTCAACCAGTACGAACGCGGCGTGCACGAGCCCCGCGCCGATATGGCGAAGAAGCTTGCGGAAGCCTTGAATGTTCCTGCGGCGTTTTTGTATACCGAGGACGAGATGTTGGCCAAGCTGCTCCTGCGTTGGAACGATCTCAGCAAGACGCAGAAGCGCGATCTGGTGAAGCAGGTTGAGCAGTCAACTGCTACAAGCAAGTGACGCCCGAACTGACGGTGCGCGCGCCGTCTATTCGGACGGTAGCTCGGGAGATGTGAATGCGTGACGTCCGGAACGAATCCGTGAGGGTCGCCTTTACGTCCGAGGAGAAGCGCAAGCTCGTCGAGTCCGCCCGCGTAGAAGGCAGATCACTCGCTGACTACATCCGCGAACGGGTCCTTGCGGAATGCCGAGTAGAGGACGAGATGTTTCATCTGCTGCTAGACGACCTGGCTCGCGCAGCGGCGCCGCTGCAAGGTGCTGGAATCGGCCAGCCAGACCCAGAAGACGCTAGTACGCCACTAGAGCTGCCGGAGCAGCAGCGCGCCCGCATAGCCAAGGAAGTGCGGGCTTCATTGTCTGGCGAGCAGATCGAAGCCTTGTCCCAGTTCTTGAGTCCTGCGTTCGAGCGAGGGCTTTGGCCTGGCCCCATGCCGCGAAATGAGAGGGTGGAAGATGATGCGCCAGGGGCTCATTGACGCCGTGTCCGATGCGTCCAATGAGCTTCATCTTCATCCGGTAGACGGTGGTCGTTGGGTCGGGGTTATATACCTGAAAGATGCCAAGCGGATCGAAACTGCGCCGCTATCAAATATCGACGCCGGCAGGTCCGAGATTGCCAAGCGCGTTAAGGGTCAGCTGAAGAACGTCATGCGGGCACAAGATGGTGGGATGATCCTGAGTGAGGACTGGTGTCGGAAAGATCGTTGTTGATCCGCGGCGTTCCTAGCAATCAGGTGCTCATCGCCGTCGGCCAGCCCAAAGAAAACGCGCACGTCGAGCTTGTGTTGGACAGCAGACCTGCTTGCTGCGGCCAATTTATCGCTTCGGCCATCTCCCAGATTCTGCAACCATGCGCGATCAGGGAAGTTTATCGATGGCGGGGAAGGGTCGCTACCGACCCGAAGCGGCCGTAGAGAAAAAAGCCCCCGGCACGAATGCCGGGGGCTCTCCTCTTTAAGCTGCCTTCGACGGCAGCACGTGACGCAGCACTTGGTCGAGCTTTTCAGTCCAACTTGCGTCGTGGATTAACCGCGCGACAGCGAGATCGCTGTTGATGACCTCTGCCTTGGTCAACTGTGATACGGCCTGCCAATCCGCATCCAGCACGTATGTCGCGTTGTCGAGCATGCGACTCTCAAGGACGTACAGGTTGTGCTTGGTAAAGCCGAAGACCCAGTAGCCATCGAAACCGGCACGACCGATAGCTGCGAAGTCAGGCCCGTACTGTTCCACAGCTTGGACACGGGCACGGATGACAGGCTTCACCGATGCCGAAGCCCTCTCGGTGACACGGTCAATTTCCTTCTTGACCTGTGCCCAGGGCACGCGGCCCTGCGGGAAGATTTCCCAGTTAAGCCGCTTGATCGGAACCCGCAATGGCGGAACCAAGTCGGCGCGAACGAACTCCACACCGCCGAAACCTTCGATCACAAGGTTTGCCGCCATGAGCAGGGAGTCCGAAGCGCCGTCGGGATCGTACTCGGGGGACGCGATCACCTTGGCCCCATCGGGCCTCGCCATGATCGTGAATTCCACACCCTCGCCGGCAACGTAGGTGCGGGGATAGCGCCGGTACGTCCGCTGGATGAAGTCTTCGACTTCGATCTTGTCACGCCCACGCCATTCCATGCGCTTCCACGATTGCAGCCGAGTCATTTCCTCCATCGGCTGCTCGCGATGAACGATCTCGTATCCGTTCGCGTTCCGTCGCGCAGCGGGGCCGAGGTGGACGCTAGGCATGACCGACTGCCCTACGTCGAAGGGTTCTACGAATCCGAACCGCTTGAGCATGTGGGCGCTAATGCCCTCCATGCTCATGACGGCGCGGGCCAACTCACCTTCCGCAAACTCGGGAAGATGCCTTTCAAGCTTCAAGATGCGTTTCATTGTCAGTTCTCGATAAACGAGACCTTCAATGACCTAGCGCGTGGGGCTGGCTTGCCAGCCCCGATCCCAAGTCCGCTGTCTACACGGTCAACGCCGTGGATATGAACGGAAGTGCTTGCGTACGTGCTCTGTCCGCCCAAAACGGCGACGGACGTAAGCACGAACGGGCACTGGCCTGCTCAAGGTCATACGAAGCCCTCATGTGAGGGAGCGCACCGTTTGAGAGCGAGACTTTTGACAGACGACACAGGATGTGGATTAATCCCTGTGTCGGCTCCCGCTAGGGTTGACAAAGTTCTTGCTCTGTAGTAGACGGCGCTCCCGTAGCCCGCTACCCGGTAGTCCGGCATGGCTAGATGCGCGCCAACGCACCTTGTCCATCCGGGTAAAGCAACCAAGTTGTGAAAGAACAGCCCCCGCCCGCAACGGCGGGGGTTTTTCATTCAGGTTGAGGCTACCACTCCTCGTCCTCAGCGCGCCATGGAATACGCTGTGGATAAGTTATGGAAAACCACAAGTCCTACCCCGTGCGTCAGCGCTTGACCCCAAGATGTTGGGAAATACCGCTTGTTCAGGTTGCCAGCAAGCTACAAGCGTATGGTCGCTCTGTCAACCGCGTTCACGCATTTAGTTTCAATGACTTAGGAACACCTAATCCATCCTGACGTGACCCCGCCGTTCTTGCAGTAGAACTGGATGTCGCCAGCGCCTGAAAACGGGTCGATGGCAGGAATCCGCAGCACCCAAGACGACTACCATTTCCGGTCGCCAATAGTGCTGAATACCCGTGGTGCTTCTGGTTCAGGCCACCGAACCGGTTGTCTTCCGCCCGGTCGTGGTCGCTCTGGGGCAGGACGAAGTTGACGATGGCGGTGGCCAATATCAATGGTCCCCTACGCCAACTCGCGCTTCGGCATCATCGCGTCAAAAACCGAGGCCGAAGCGAGCGGGATTGCGCTCGTCAAAATCTACCTAGGGCAGCGAGGAGCTACTGACCGCTTCTGGCCGGAAGCAGCCGTTGGTTTTGCTATTTGACCTCGATCTGGAATCGGAAGCGGTTCAAGTAGTCAACCTTTCCGATCCAGTTACTAGAGGCCTGCCTACAAGGCGCACCGGGTCGAACGAGAACACGTGCTCCAGCGGTGCATCATGGCAGCGGCCAACCAGCCGGTCCGGAAAAGCGGCCCGTCCGTGATCCAGATCCACCTCAGCCGAGCAGATAGGGCAGGTGCCCCAGTGGCGCACGACGGCGAACTCGCGAGATTTCAACTTTCGACCTGGCGATGGCATGGTGCGGAGCTGACCGTAGAGCTCGCTCAGCGCCAGGAACGAGGGCTCCGCTATGGTTACCCGCTGTGTGGGCAGAAGGATCACCGGCCGCAACAACCACCAGAGCCCGGCCGTCACCAGCATCACCAGGCCGAGCTGGGCCAGTGTCGCGGTGGTCACCGCGTGGCCACGGCTCCATGAGGTGTACAGCCAGAACCAGACGAGTCCGATGAGCACCATGTTCAAGGCCGCGGTTCCGATAAGCACGTAGCCGCGCCAGGACTGCACCGGGAATGGCCGGCTGCCCACCAACAGCCGGAGCCATAGCGCTGGCTTGGCTGGATCCATCTGGTAGCGGATCTTGGTCGGATCGGCCTCTGGTGGCGCGACGTCCTCCTCGGGCTCCGCTTCGGGCGTCGGGCGGAAATCGAAAGACAGCCGAGAGGGCAGGCCACGGCCGCCCCCTTTCTTGACCACGAGGTAAGGGGTAAGGGCAGAGCCTGCCTGAGCGCACCGCTGTCGAAGCTGTTCCTGTCGCGATTCCCACCAGTTCCCCAGCTCGGCCGCCCGGAATACCTTGGACTGGCCATCGCCAGTTCCTTCCAACTGCTGAAAGAGCGCCCGAAGGGTAGTGGTGTCCGTCTCGGGGGGCGGCTCGCCGCGCGAGATGGCGGTCAGGGTCGTGTCCATGACCTCCCGGAGGACCCGGGCATTGCGCTGCTGTCCCCCCTCCCGATCCAGCCATTCAAGCGCCAATTGGAGGGATTCAACCTGTGGATTACCCGTTTGGGCGGGTTTAGATCTGTTTGCGTCCATGGCCTGCCGCGAATTTCTGCTTTCCCTCCGATCAAGGAAAGCGCCATGGACACCATCCCAGAGCCGTTCTCACTTCGCAATCCGTCGGGCAACCCGCTGGCGCGGCGTGGCGGGTTCCGCGTCCCGTTTGGCCTGAAGGATGGCCGTGTCTGGGCCCCCAGCGAGGTGTCCAAAGGCAAGGCGTGCGGCTGCATCTGCCCGGGGTGCCATGCCCCGCTGTCGGCCAAGGCCAAGGAGAGTCGCCGCAAGCGCCCCCACTTCGCCCACCTGACTGACACCGGCTGCCAGACGGGTCGTGAAACCGGAATTCACGAACGGGCCAAGCAGCTGATCGCAGACCACCAGCGGCTGGTGATCCCGGCCTGGACCGGCGACCCGATCGACATGCCCAACCCGCCGCATGCCCGTGACGACGATGGCCGGCTCCACTGGGGGCGGAAGGTCGACCAGCCGAGCCGCAGCATGTCGTTGCGCGACATCGAGATCGAGCGATCGCTGGGCAGCTACAAGCCCGATGTCGTTGCCCGGGATGAGGTGGGCGAGTTGCTGATCGAGATCCGCGTGACCCATGCCGTTGGCGACATCAAGGCGGCGCGCGTCCAGGCGCAGGGCCGGAGGATGGTCGAGATCGACCTGTCCCAGCTGCACCGCGACACTCCCCACGACCTGGCCGCCTTCGAGCACGCCGTGCTCGATGACGCTGCCAATCGCAGTTGGATCTCCTGTCCCGAGGCGGTAGCGGAGTGGGGTGCTTCCAAGCAGGAACTGGACGAGCAGGTTGCGGCGAGGAACCAGCAGATCGCACAGCTGCGGGAGCAGATGGCCAAGGCGGCCCAGGCCCGCAAGGAACGCGAGGCCCAGGAGACCAGGGACAAGGAGGGCCGGAAGGCCTACATGCGCCGCCAGGAGCGTGCGAGACACGCTGAGGACCTGGGCCATCTCATGGAACTGACCTCGCCTGAGCGGATCGAGCGGATCCTGCGCGAGTATCGGGTCAGCGCGGAAGACCGCGTCAGCGAGCTCCTGGACGCCGTGCCAGCGGCGATTCGGTCCGCCTGCCTTCGAGCCCATGAAGATGCCTGGATCTTCGGAGTGGACCCGGTTCTTTGGCAGCTCCTGGCCCATGACCACTTCGTGGCAAAGCGGTCCCCGGGTGATCGCTTCAACCAGAGGGACGTCGCCGCGTGGGTCCGGCGTAGCTTCTACCCAGAGAGGGCGCTGTACAGGCTCTTCGTCACCCAGTACGCCGCCCGCGCCGAGGCCCAGCGCGCAGGGTTCGCCAAGAGAAGGCTGGCTTACTGGGTTTTCACCGACGAAGAGAACGAGCGGATTCCGAACTTCTACACGCCCGTCAACGACTTCGTCGACAGGCTGGAGTCCGCCCGGGTCATCCGACAACTGCCGGCGCCCAGGGGCGAGTGCGAAGTCCTTCCACCGCCCGCCGGTGGCTGGCACCCGGTCGCCTACGTGGATCCGGGCAACGATTCCGGTGACCGATCATCCTCGCTTGTCGCCCTTTGAGCCGGCGGCACCTAGAATCGAGGTCTGGAGGGGGCACGCGATGCCATGAATGTCATTGATTTCAAATGGCGTGGGAGTCCTGTCGCCCCCTTTCTTCCTTCGATTCACCGTTTTGCCAGGATCCGGAATCTGTGACCGTACTTGAGACTCTGCTCGACACCCTGCGCCAGTCCTCGATGACCGAGCGCGAGAAGGGCACCTACTTCGAAGAATTGATCCTGGCCTACCTGCGCAACGAGGCCACCTACCGCGACCTGTATGCCAAGGTCTGGACCTGGTCCGACTGGGCGCCCGCCCACGGCTTCAGCGCGAAGGATGACGGCATTGACCTGGTCGCCGAGGAAGCCGGAACCGGCGCGATCCACGCCATCCAGTGCAAGTTTTACGACCCGGACTACCGGCTGCAGAAGAAGGACATCGACAGCTTCTTCACCGCCTCGGGCCGCAAGCCGTTCGCGCACCGGGTCATCGTTTCCAGCACCGACCACTGGTCCGACAATGCCGAGAACGCGCTGATCGACCAGCAGCCGCCGGTCAGCAAGATCACCCTGCACGATCTCGAAGCCAGCCAGATCGACTGGTCGCGCTTCCAGCCCAACGCCCCGGTCGCGCTGAAGGCGAAGAAATCCCTGCGCCCGCACCAGCAATCCGCGCTCAAGGCGGTCACCGCCGGGCTGCAGGACGCAGACCGCGGCAAGCTGATCATGGCCTGCGGCACCGGCAAGACCTTCACCAGTCTCAAGATCGCGGAAAGCATGGCTGGCAAGGGCGGCCGCGTGCTGTTCCTGGTGCCCAGCCTGTCGCTGCTGCAGCAGACGCTGACCGAGTGGACCCAGGAAAGCGCGATTCCCCTGCACAGTTTCGCGGTGTGTTCCGACAGCGACGTCGGCAAGAAGAAGGGCCGCAAGGAGGACGACGCCGTCCAGACCCTCGCCCACGAATTGCGCTACCCGGCCACCACCGACGCCCGCGCACTGGCCAAAGGTGTCGCCGCGCGCAGCGACAACGCGCACATGACCGTGGTGTTTAGCACCTACCACTCCATCGAGGTCATCCACGACGCCCAGCAGCAGGGGCTGGCCGATTTTGACCTGATCGTCTGCGACGAGGCCCACCGCACCACCGGCGCCACCTTCGAAGGCGACGACGAATCCGCCTTCGTGCGCGTGCACGACGCCGCCTACATCCGCGCCGGCAAGCGCCTGTACATGACCGCCACCCCGCGCATCTACGGCAACGAGGCCAAGGCCGTGGCCGAGCGCGACAACGTGGCGCTGTACTCGATGGACAACGAGGCCTGGTACGGCAAACAGCTGTTCGTCATCACCTTCTCGGAAGCCGTCAAGCGCGGCCTGCTGGTCGACTACAAGGTCATCGTGCTGGCAGTCGAGGAAAGCCACATCAATCGCCGCCTCCAGACTCTGCTGAAGGACGAGAACAACAGCCTGCGCGTGGACGATGCCGCCAAGATCGTCGGCTGCTGGAAGGCGCTGGCCAAGCTCGGCATCCACGAGGGTGCCGGCGAAAGCGCCGAACCGATGAAGCGCGCGGTCGCGTTCTGCCAGGTCATCGAGCCCAGGCGGGGTGGCAAGACCCACAAGGTCAGTTCGAAGGAAATCGCCGACATGTTCCAGGCGGTCGTGGACGCCTACCAGGACGCCGAGGACATCGAAGACGCCGCGCGCATGACCTGCGAGGCCAAGCACGTCGACGGCAGCATGAACGCCGGCGAGAAGGAAGCGAAGCTCGACTGGCTCAAGGCACCCACGCCGCCCGACACCTGCCGCGTGCTCAGCAACGTGCGCTGCCTGTCCGAAGGCGTGGACGTGCCGGCGCTGGATGCCGTGCTGTTCCTGACGCCGCGCAACTCGCAGGTGGACGTGGTGCAGTCGGTCGGCCGGGTGATGCGCAACGCGCCGGGTAAAAAGCGTGGCTACGTGGTGCTGCCGGTGGTGATCCCCGCCGGCGTGGAGCCGCACGAGGCGCTCGACGACAACCGCACATATGCCGTGGTCTGGCAGGTGCTGCAGGCCCTGCGCAGTCACGACGACCGCTTCGATGCGATGGTCAACAAGCTCGATCTCGTCGGCCCGGACCGCAGCAAGATGGAAGTGGTGGCCATCGCCGACACTGTGCAGCGCAAGACCGCGCGGCTGGTGGATTCCAGCGCCCGCAAGGCCGCGAAGGCCAAGGGCAGGCACAGCATCGGCGAAACCGCACCCGGCTACGAGGCTGAGGTGCAGGGCGAGTTCGCCTTCGAGATCGGCGAAGTCGAGCGCGCGCTCTACGCCAAGGTGGTCGAGAAGTGCGGCAACCGCCACCACTGGGAAGACTGGGCCAACGACATCGCCAAGATCGCCCAGACCCACATCGATCGCATCAAGGCCCTGCTGGAGGATGAGACGCAGGCCAAGGCCCGCGACGCCTTCAGCGCCTTTGCCAGCGAACTGCGCGACGACCTCAACGACAAGGTCTCGGACGCCGAGATCATCGAGATGCTGGCCCAGCACCTGATCACCAAGCCGGTGTTCGACGCGCTTTTTGCCGACTACAGCTTCGCCAGCCACAACCCGATGTCGAAGGCGATGCAGGCCGTGCTGGACGTGCTGGAAGGCGAACAACTGCACAAGGAAGCCAGCACCCTGCAAGCCTTCTACGACAGCGTGAAGCTGCGGGCCGAAGGCATCGACAACGCCGCCGGCAAGCAGAAGATCGTGGTGGAGCTGTACGACAAGTTCTTCCGCAACGCCTTCCCGCGCATGACCGAGCGCCTGGGCATCGTGTATACCCCGGTGGAAGTGGTGGATTTCATCCTGCACAGCGTCAACCACCTGCTGCAGAAAGAGTTCGGCCAGACGCTGGGCTGCAAGAACGTGCACATCCTGGACCCGTTCACCGGCACCGGCACCTTCATCACCCGGCTGCTGCAGTCCGGCCTGATCAAGCCCGGGGAACTGGCGCACAAGTACAAACACGAGATCCACGCCAACGAGATCGTGCTGCTGGCCTACTACATTGCCGCCATCAATATCGAGGCGACGTATCACGAGCTGGCCGGTGGCGATTACATGCCGTTCGAAGGCATCCTGCTCACCGACACTTTCCAGATGTACGAGAAGGACGATCTGGTCGATGCGCTGCTGGTGGACAACAGCAAGCGCCGCAGGCGGCAGAAGGCGCTGGATATCCGCGTGATCGTGGGCAATCCTCCGTATTCGGCTGGGCAAACGAGCGCGAACGACAACAACGCGAATGTTGACTATCCAGCGCTGGATGCGCGCATCCGCGACACCTACGCGGCACGTTCGGACGCCACGCTGAAAAATGCGCTGTACGACAGCTACATTCGTGCGATCCGCTGGGCCAGCGACCGCATCGGCAATGCCGGCATCATCGGCTTCGTCACCAATGCCGGCTGGCTGGAAGCCAACACCGCCGATGGCCTGCGCCAGTGCCTGGCCGAGGAGTTCTCGGACATCTACGTGTTCCACCTGCGCGGCAACCAGCGCACCAGCGGCGAAACCTCACGCAAGGAAGGCGGCAAGATTTTCGGCAGCGGCAGCCGCGCACCCATCGCCATCTCGCTGCTGGTCAAGAATCCGCAGGCCAGCGTGCATGGCCGTATCTTCTTCCGCGACATCGGCGACTACCTGACCCGCGAGGACAAGCTGGAGAAGATCGAAGCCTATGCCAGCGTGGGCGGGATTCCCGAACAGGATTGGCAGCGCATCACCCCGGATGCGCATGGCGACTGGCTGAAACAGCGTGACGACAGCTTCGGAAATTTCATCGTGATGGGTAGTAAGGACGACAAGACTGCCGCCGTCTTGTTTGACAATTACTCTCGTGGACTTCAAACCGGTCGAGACGCTTGGGCCTACAACGCCAGCAAAGCCAAACTCTCGGCCAACATGGCGGGCATGATCGGCTTCTACAACGCCGAAGTGGCTCGTTTCGATGCCGCATACCCGGGGCTGGATACCAAGACGAGGCAGGAGCACGTAGACGGTTTCATAGACAGCGATCCCACACGAATCAGCTGGACACGCGCACTCAAACAGGACCTTGGCAAAGATCGCAGCTATGCCTTCGACTCTGATTGCATCGTCCCAAGCCTGTATCGACCATTCGCCAAGCAATGGCTTTACTTCAATCGAAGATTCAATGAGATGGTTCTTCATATGCCGCGGCTGTTCCCATCAAGATTCTCAGAGAATCTGGCGATTACGATCAAAGGCAACTGGAGAGGAGATGGCCATTTCGCATCCATTTCCAATTCCCCAACAAGCGATCAACCTGATGGAGGAGCGCAGTGCTTTCCCCTCTACCTCTACGACGAAGCCGCCCAACAATCCGATGACGGCCTGTTCGCCGGCCAAACCAGCAACGGCCCACGCCGCCGCGATGCCATCACCGACGCCGGCCTTGCGCATTTCACCAGCGCCTACCCGGGCGAGGCGATCAGCAAGGAAGACCTGTTCTATTACGTCTACGGCATCCTGCATTCGCCCGAGTACCGCGAACGCTATGCCGACAACCTCAGCAAGGAACTGCCGCGCATCCCGCGCGTGTGTACCGCTACCGACTTCCGGCATTTCAGCCAGGCCGGCCGAGACCTCGCCGCGCTGCATCTGAACTACGAGACGGTGGACAAATATCCGCTCACCATCGAGGCCAAAGGCAAGCTGACCGACGCCGACTACCGCGTCGAGAAGATGAAGTTCGCGAAGAAGAGGGACCCGGAGACCGGCAAGTCCGTCAACGACCGCAGCACCGTGATCTACAACGGCAAAATCACCCTGCGCGACATTCCCGAAGCCGCTTGGGACTACATCGTCAACGGCAAGGCCGCGCTCGATTGGGTGATGGAACGCCAGGCCGTGCGCGTGGACAAGGCCAGCGGCATCGTCAACGACGCCAACGACTGGGCCATCGAAACCATGGGAAACCCGAAGTACCCGCTGGAACTGTTCCAACGCGTGGTCACCGTCAGCCTGGAAACGCAGAAGATCGTCGCTGCGCTGCCACCGCTGGATATCCGTGAAGACGGCTGACCCCTAAAAAATGCAGGCACAAGGACATTCCTATGAATGAAGTGGTGTGGGGCATCCACGCAGGCCGCACCGGCGATGCCGATGCCTTGTTCCTGAAGCAAGGCTGCATTGCCATCGGCTGGGACGCCATGGGCGACCTGTCCGTACTGGCAGCCGACCGCGACGCCTTCCGGCAGCGCTATGTGCAGGCCTACCCGGAGGCGAAGAAGGGCGGCATTGCCACGGTGTCTGGCATTCCCTACCGGTTCCTGCACGAGATGAAGGCCGGTGACCTGGTGGTGTACCCCTCCAAGCAGGACAAGCAAGTGCACATTGGCCGCGTCACTGGGCCGTACCAATACGTGGCCGATGCCCCCCGTGGGTATCCGCACCGCCGAAGCGTGCAATGGCTGAGCCACGTGCCGCGCCTGCAGTTCACCCAGGGCGCGCTGTACGAAATCGGTTCCGCGCTCAGCCTGTTCCAGGTCAAGAGCTATGCCGACGAGTTCCGCGCGGCTGTGGGCGGCAAGTCCGCACCTGCGTTGCCGGTGGACCAGGACCATTCGGTGGGCCTGGTCACCGATGACATGGAAGACACCACCCGCGACTTCGTGCTCAAGCGCCTGGCACAGGAGCTGAAGGGCCTGCCACTGGAGGATTTCGTGGTGCACCTGCTGCAGTGCATGGGCTACCACGCGCGCAAGACCCGGGTGAATGAACCCAGCGTGGACGTGATTGCGCACAAGGACCACCTGGGCATCGAGCCGCCCATCATCAAGGTGCAGGTCAAGAGCAGCCCCAATACTGTGACCGACAAGGACGTGTCGGCGCTGTACGGCAAGCTGTCCCACGGCGAATACGGGCTGTTCGTGACCCTGGGCAGCTACAGCCCGGCCTGCCGCAATTTCGAGCAGGGCAAGGGCAACCTGCGCCTGATCGACGGCGATGAACTGGTGGACCTGGTCTTCGCCCACTACGAGCAGTTCGATTCGCGCCACAAGGGCCTGCTGCCGTTGCGCCGCATCTATGTGCCGCAGGTGCTGGAGGCGGACTAACAAGGGCAGGGCGGCGAATATGATGCATCGCTCCATCTATCTGGTACGCCACGGAGAAAGTGTCTCCAATGCGGGTGGCATCACCATGCCCCATGCCTTGATTCCACTGACAGAAGCGGGGCGCAAGCAGGCAGAGGCGCTATCGGCTCGGTTGCCAGCTCAGCCCCCCAGGATTCTTGCCTCGCCCTTTATCAGGGCGCTGGACACCGCCGAGCCTTACGCCAAGCGAAGGCAGGTCAAGATCGAGCAGGAGCCGTTGCTGCAGGAGTTCGACATGATTGACCCGGTGTTGATCGCCGGCATGGACCAAGCGCAACGGCGCCCGATCGCCGATGCGTTCTGGAAAGAGGGTGATCCCACAAAGAAGATGGGCGAGCAGGCCGAAAGCTTCGGGCAGTTCGCGAGCCGAGTATCCGCGTTCATGACCGACCGGCTCCCGCTGCTACCCGACGGAACGGTCTGCTTTGGTCACGGCATCTGGATTGGCATGGTGGCGTGGAAGCTGCTTGGGTTCGGGGCGGACACCTGTGATGACATGCACCGCTTCCGCCGTTTCCAGACTGGCCTGCCGCTGCCCAACGGCGCGATCTACGCCCTTGAGGAATTGGCGCCCGCTCGGTGGGTACTCCGCAATAGATTCGAGTGAATCACTCGCTTCCGGACCGCGGCCGAAGCATCGCCGATTACTTTGGCCTGCGCTGCGGAAGTGACTCCACCGTTGCTTCTGGCAGCGCGCCCATCTGCGCCAGCTGGTCCCTTGAGCCGCTGTACGATTCATAGAACTGTGCCCACTTGCTGAAGCCGCCCAGTTCGCCTACTGCGCGGATCATCGCGACGTGGGATGCCGTGAGCAGAGCGACCTGCGATTCAAGCTCGGCGATGCGCACATCGCGATCTGCCAGGGCGCTGGCCGCGGCATCACCAGAGAGCTTTCCAGGCCTGCCTCGCCAACGACGGAATTCGGCTTGCCGCTCCTGATACTGCGCAAGCATGCGGCTGCGTTCTTTGCTGCGGGTGATCGATGATGCGGCTTTGATTTGCGGATGCAAGCGTGCAACCGCCCGCGCGGTGATGTCCTCGTCGCGCGATAGCAGGTCGTCCAGCACTCGGCGCATTTCCGGATCGAAATCGCGTGTGGCTTGTTGCAAGCTGTCGTTATCCATCCATGACTCCGCTGCGGCGAGGAAGAGAGAGGTCGGGACCATCAGGGAATGGCTTATCGCCTTCCTTGGTCGCCAGGAGCGTGCGCACGCCGTCAAGTCTGACCTTGGCATGTTGAATCTGGTTCGTGCGGCCGATGCTCTTTGATGGCCTGGCTTCTGCGATCTCGACAGCCGCGGCCAACTTGAGTTCGAGCGTCCGCAGGTGACGGCGGTTCTCCGGCAAGTTGGTTGCCGACAGATGACGGCAGCCGGAAAAGCACTCCAGATGCTTTGGACACGGATCGACAGTGAAGCTGTTCAAGCAATGTCCGTATGGAGTCGCGTGAAAGCCATCGGCTTCGACCTTCAGAAACTCGAACGCTGCGGTGTCACCCTCCGCGCTCTGGATCTTCTTGAACGCATCCACGATTGGACCACTGGCTTTGCCGTATTGGATCATCTTCGCGACAGTGCTGGCTTTCTCGCCGAGTGCCATTTCCACGTCTGGAGGCAGTTCGAGTTGATCCAACTCTTCCGCCAAGCTGCGATGATCGTACTCGTAGCTTTGGGCCACGCTGCGGCGATTGAAGCGCTTGGAGATGATGGTGTCGGCTACGCCGAGACGGAAAAGCTCGGTGTTCTGTAGGTGACGCAGGGTATGGGAGGTGAGTACCAGGTCCTTGTCGTCGTCAGATTGCCCATACCGTTTGAAAAGCGTGTCGCGGGACTTCTGCTCGCCGAGGGAAAGATTGACCAAGCTTGTATCGGGCCGACCAACGGAGATGTATCGGGTGACATCGCAGACCCCATTGTTTCGCTCCTCGGCTAGGGACCGTTTCGGATGCAGGAAAAGGAATTCCCAGGAAGCAAAGCTGCGATCGGTCAGACTGAAAAGCTCGGTGTCCGGCAACTTCGAGCTGGCCGCGACACGAAGGTAACTTTCAAGATCTCCGATTCTTACGAAGACCTTGCTCATGTCGCGCTTGCCGTTGGGTGAGACCGCCCTGCCTTCGACGTCTCTCAGCACCAATGCGCCACCATCTTTGCCCTCGAATCCCGCCATGCGGCGAAAGTACATGCGAGCGGTCGCACTCATTTCACCTTGAAGACTGGCATTCAAGCTCTCTTGAAATTTCTGGAGCTCGTCGAAGCAATCAGCGGAATAGTTCTGACGGCACTTCTGCATCCAATACTGTTTCTTGTCCTCGGCCAGGTCTAGCCAGAAGGCGTTTCCGGAAAGGCGAGAGTAGATTTGCGTGGTCGGCACCAGCTCACCGAGCGCAAAGTCTGGCAGAGCGCGCCCTGTTTCAGTCTGCTTCCTCAGCGTGCTTCGTAGCGGATTTGTGATTGCCTCAGCACGGGTCAGGGTCTCGCTCACGATCTCCTCGAACATCTGGGGAACGTAGTGACTTTTGGCGACTAGCACCTTGCTATCGGCATTCTTCGCCTGCTGCTTTTCGGCGAAGTGCCTAATCATGAGCGATTTGGAGTAGCCACCTAGCTCCCCTGCAGGCCGCTGCTTCGAGTCGTAATAGTGCCGGTCCGTCCGCCACTCAGCGGGGAGGAGCGTGGCCTCACCAATTCGGAAGCCCGTCAAGATCATGATGCGAATGGCTGCAAAGCGCAGTTCGTCCATGAAGGTCAGGGGCTGCTCGGTCATAACGATCCGGACCAACTCCCAGAACGCGCGACGTTCTGGCAGGCGCTCAGCGCGCTTGCGATCTTCCAGGTTGTGCCGAATCTCCGCTTGAGAATTGAGAAATTTGGACCGCCGAGTGGCTCTAGGCTGGAGACGTGCGGCGGCGAGGGCAGGGTAGAGCGGCCCCACATCGGCCAAATGGTTGGCATCAAACACCACCTTGGTCAGACCCGCGATCAAGTCGCCAAGCTTGCCCGACGCCTGGATGCTGTTGCCGGTGCGAACCGCGAGAGCCATCTCGTCGACGGTGACACTCCACGGCTCAGCGTCCCCCGCGCATGTAGCGATCACGCGCAAGGGGCGTGCCACATTGTTGGCGATGTGACCGAACGAGTTGCGGCGAACAAACAGCTGTTCCATGACGGCAGCTTTGATGAGGTCTTGCCATGCGGGCGAAAAAGTGCGCGCATGCAGAACCGGTAGCCCGTTCGAAGAGTGGGCTGCGTTGAGCGCATCAAGTGCCGAAGGTTCCGAACTGAAGTGGCGCAAGCGATGCTTAGGTGCAACGCCTCCTGCAAGCGCAGTGAGGTCCCAGTCGTACCCTTTGATCGCCGTGCCGCTCTGGTCCAGAGGAATTCCCCAAGGAACCCCATGCGTCGCGGCCAGTTCCATTCCGAGCTTGATGAAAGCGGCGAAGTGGGGATTCAAGACGGCGTACCTTCGAGCTCAACCACCACTGCCTGAACCTCTGCGATCGTCCGTTCAAGCTGTAGATAGGCCGGCGAAACCGCGTCGCCACGAGACGAGTCGTGGAAAAACCGCGCCACATCCCGAAAGTCGGCTAGAACTCTCGAGTGCATCTGAACGTCGTGAATCGGCATGAACTTCCTGCAGCCGTAGCAGGACAAGATCGGGTTGTAGGGACACGCAGCCTGCCCGGAGGTGCACCCACCGATCCCCGCGATCGGAACACCATGTGGCGCTCCGCCGATCTGCTGGGACTCTTTCAATTGCGCGAGTTCTTCTGGATCGATAAAACGATTGTGGGCAATGCGAGCCACGCGCTGATAGATCTCGGAGATTCCCAGGGCTTTGTTCACCCGCTCAGCCTGGTTGGCCGATGTTTCGTAGTACACGAGCGCAGTCGTCATATCCGAGTGCCCAAGGAACTCGGCCAGTTCCTCTTGGCTTGCGCCGGCGTCAACGAGGCGTTGAGCGGCTGTATGTCGTAGATTGACGGCAGTCGCGCCAAGCTCGAGCAGATCGCGGAGTAGGGAGCTGATGCGACGACTTGCTTCATTTGCGGATGTGGCGCCGAACACCCTAGCGCCCGCGTCATCGCCATCAACCTGAAAGCGCCGTTCGATCTCGACGAAAAGAGGTGTCCACTCGCGTTTTACTCGTCTAAGCAGCGGCTTGGTGATACGCCCAGGGTTACGTAGACACTCAAGACCCTCATTGCGCGTAGCGCCGTTCGAACTCTACAGGCGATAGGTCGCCAGTTGAACCGTGGCGGCGTTTTGGGTTGTAGAACATCTCGATATAGTCGAATACCTCGGCGCGTGCGGCGTCCTTTGTGGGATAGGCCCGTCGCCTGATACGCTCGCGTTTGAGCAGACCGAAGAAGCTCTCCACGGGTGCGTTGTCGTGGCAGTTGCCACGCCGACTCATGCTGCACACCAACCCATGGGACGCCAGGAAACTGCGCCAGTCATCGCTGGTGTAGACAGACCCTTGGTCCGAGTGAACCAAGCAACCAGCATTGGGTTTGCGCCGCCACACCGCAGACAACAAGGCCTGCACGACCAACTCGGTATCGGCCCGGTCGCGCATTGCCCAGCCGACGACCTGCCTGGAAAACAGATCGATCACCACAGCTAGATACATCCAGCCTTCATGCGTGCGGATGAAGGTGAAATCGCTCGCCCAGGCTGTATCCGGCTCCGTCACGTCGAACTGCCGATCGAGCAGGTTGGCCGCCACCACGCACTGTGTCCCGCCATGGAAACGTGGCTTGCGCCTATAGCCCACCTGGGCACGTAGCCCCTCGGCGCGCATCAGCCGATGCACCCTATGGCGACTGCAACGCTCACCCAACTCGCGCAGATCCTTGGCAATCTTGCGATGCCCATAGACACTGCCGCTGGCCAACCAGTGCTGCTTGATCAGTCCAAGCAAGCGCTCATCTTCCTTGGCGCGCTCACTGTTGGGCGCGCGCAACCACGCGTAGTAACCCGCCCGGTTGACGCGCAATACTCGGCACATCGCGCACAACCGGAATTCCCTGCGATGGTCTTGCATGAAGGCGTACTTTGCCTTTATCCCTTGGCAAAGTACGCGGCGGCCTTTTTTAGGATGTCGCGCTCCTCGGTGACCCGGCGCAACTCGGCCTTCAGGCGCCGAACCTCGGCACTCTGGTCCACCTCGGCGCGCTGCACCACACCAGGCTTGCCGAACTTGCGCAGCCAGGCGTACAGGCTGTGCGTGGTGACACCTAGTCGCTCGGCGACCTCTGCCACCTTGAAGCCACGATCGATCACTTGCCGGACCGCTTCGATCTTGAACTCATCCGTATACCGCTTGCTGCTCATGGACACCTCCGGATCTGCCATTTTCCATGGCCTTGAGATGTCTACGTAACCCTGGGCGTATCATGGCGGCACTAGAACTCCGCTGTTTCGCCATGCGGAATGTGATGTGGACGGAAGCGAACATGTCGACGGATTCGTGACGAACTTTGACGTCACGAAACGTGAGCATTGCGATCTGAACCGGTCGCATCCCGAACTGGTACGCACACAGCAGCATCGCTGCGTCTTGCACATCTTCGAGGGTCAGCGACGACGCTTTGGCCTGGATTGCCGCTTCGTCCAAAAAACGAACTACCGCCGCTTCATCATCCACCGAGAGAAACGCTTCGCCAGACCGGACGACGGCGTACTTGTCGTTGAAGGGAAGGGGCAGGGCGGATATCACACCGTGATAGGAGTCAGCCCATTGGTTGAGTCGATATTTGCATAGCAGTCGCAGGATAGATTTCGCGCACGCGTACGCTTCCGCCGGCAGGTCGCGTGCAAAAAATGTCGCCCAGAATGATCCTATTCCTGTTGGTGCTACCCCCAACAACCTGACGATTTCTGCCTCGCCGATTGCCTTGCTGCCACGGGCGTACTTGCTTGCCGACGATGGAGCCAGGCCTTCACCCAGGAGGTACAAGAAGACGTGTTTTATCAACAAGGCGAGTTGCTCGGACAGATGATCAAAGCCAACTTTCACAACCCGGCCATCGATATGAACCGCAAAACATTTGGCATTGGCTGGATCTCGAATTGATCGTTGCTTTCCGTCGAAATCGTCGTAGTACCGAATCACCGGAGGCAACGACGGTAGTTGAGCAACTATTTCGCAAGCCCCAGCTTCCAGCTGCCATTGAATATTTTCATTTCTAGCCATGTCGCGCTCCAAGCGAGGCCTAGGAGGGGATCGCTCTTAGAACGGAAACTCTCTCGTCTAACGCGTCGTTCCAGACTGACGAGAGACGATCTTCAAACACTGCCCGGGCATAGCGAACTGGCATCTGTGACTCTCTGGACCAACCAAAAAACGCCCTGAGCTTCTGGAGCGCTTCTTCCATTGGATCACCCTGCTGCAGCAGCTGATTCAGTCTTACCACGGCGCATGTATGACGCAGATCGTGGGGTGTTATAGTCGTCTTCTGATTTCTGTCCGTTAGCTCTTTAAGGGCAGCGCGTGGGAGGCTCACGGAGATCTTTGCGAACATCTTCGTCAAAGACTCCGTTGACAACGGCGTGTTCTGCTGCGTGTTCAACAGGAAGGCGTGACTTGGCTTTCCTCGATAGTTCTCGACGTAGGTTTGCACCAACGCAGCAATCGTGTTGCTCACTGGCAGTTGACGAACGGAATCCGCAGATTTAATGCTGGGTCGCGAATACCGTGGATCAACCTCGTCATCGGAATACTTGCTTTCCGACACGTTCAACCAGTGCCGGGGTCGTTGTTGACGATCATCGAATCCGCTTTTGACAACATCCGCCGTGAGGAGCATCAGCTCACCGCGCCGGAGGCCCTGGTGAAGCATCAACAAGAAGGCCACGAAGGTTAGCCACCTGGTATGCGTTCTGGGGAATGGGTTGGTCGCAGATGCTGGGTCCAACATTTCGTATAACACTTCAACCACGCTGGCCGGCAGTGAACGGATCTGGCTCGCGTGCTTGCTCTTTCGCACATGTAGCTGCCCATAGAGATTGGACAGGCGATGCAGCCGACCCTCGATATGCCGTAATCGATCCGTTGGCAGGGTTGTCTTCGACAGCCAAGTGACTACGGCCGTGACGAAGGACAACCCGGTTCTCCAACGTGTCTCGTCGGCGGACCCTACGTAGGCTTGGTTTCGGATGGATATGAACCAAGACTCAAGAATCTCGGCAAGCCGTACGTCATCCAGGTCGCCCAATGCATCGTCTAGAGAACTGGTTCCAAATAGGCTGTCTGCGTGGGCGTAGAGGTTCTCCACATAGCGTAGCCGCTTGACCTGAGTGGATGCGGCAAGCTCAGAACTCGACATCGATGTCCAGACGCTGGCCCAGTAGCGCGGCAGCCTGTAGCGATCATCGACAATCAATGCGCCTCGGAGTGAGCTCGGGACTTGAGGATCATTCAGCAGTCTAAGCACAAGGAACTCTTGGAGAGAGCAACATGATTTGTACCATTTATCACGTCACTGTTGCGGTCAAGTAGGCCTAGAAGGCCTTCTCAACGCAACACCTCAATAACTACCACTTTTTCGCATAATGTATATTATGTCCGACTCGGTTCTGTGGCTTCATACGCGTGCCGCCTCCAACGCGGCCCTGAGTGTTGCCGGTGGTTGCTGCCACCGGCAAGAATTGCCCTGATAGGCAGTAAAAAACGGGTCAGCAGTCGGGTTGCCGCCCGGCCCTGACCCGCACTCTTGCGCGGCTCCAGCCGCTAAGTGCAGAGCGGCGCATCCATGCGCCATACCCGCAGGGGCGCAGCCCCTGCACCCCACAAGCAGCCACACCGCGACTATCGCCGAGGCCGCTGCAATTCGGAACTGGTCAACAGACACGGGCGCCGCGCTCAGGCTTGCTCTGCGCGCCGCAGGCGCGCACCCGCATGCCCAAGCGCCGCGCCCTGTACACGATGACCGTGGCCGCCACGCCGCGCGATCAGCGATAGCTCACGCCGGTAGTAAGCGATGAAGGTGTCAGCGGTCTCAAGCATTGAGGCGAAATGGACCTTTTCCTCAACAGTTGTAGGACGTTCGGAGCGCATTTGCTCAATAACGTCTCGCATCTCATAAGCCCGAGCCAACGCCGACCGCAGGTATTCCGGATCCGACTGGCGTTTCACAGCACACCCCCGGCATTTCCTGACGCGTCAGGATTTAGGTCCACTCCGGATGGCAATGCTTGGCCTTGCGACCACTGCCACATGGGCAATCCTCGTTCCGCCCAACCTTGGCCTGAGGACGCTTCACCGGAGTAACGACAGGAGCGTCCCATTCGGAAACCGCCGCCGATGCTGGGCGCGGCTTGGGCTTGGGCTTGGGCGGTGTCACAGGGCCGGAAAGTTCCTTCCGGGTCCGCTTCACCTGTTCCGAGACAGCGAACAGGATGTAGGCGTTGAGGGACACCCCCAACAGCGCGGCCTGCGCCTTGGCTTCCTCCACTACGTGCATCGGGAGCCTCAAATTGATCTTGTGAATGGCGTCTGTCATGGGGCCATTTTGGCCCCATTATGGCCCCATGGCAAGCAGAAGGATAAGCAACGCGAAACCCTTGATACAGCTGGGTTTCGCTGGGGCGCGTGTCACTTGTTTTATAATGGACAAGCCCAAGGCGCGCTCCGGCTTCGCCGGAACGCGCGTGGATGGCCGCAAGTTGATCGCGGAGAGCATCACGCTCACGCATGAGCGGTCCCATGCATTCGGCGCGACGGAATAGCAGCGAAAGCCAATCAAGATCGGTGGCGCGAATCTCACGCCCCTCAGCCGTCACCAAAGCGCCGCGATGGTTGATGAAGCATCTGGACCACTCGGGGTGGATCAGAGAGCCATGGCGGTACACGCGTAAGAGTTTGAAAGCGGCATAGCTCGGCCGAGCCCTACCCGTCTCCCAATGGCCGATGGTTCGCACGCTGACATTCAGGAAACGGGCGGCGTCCTCCCGAGTGAATCCACTGAAGATTCTAGCGTCACGAAACTGTGTGTTGCTGATTATAGAACGATGCGCAGATTTGTATAACGGCCCTTTACGGGAGGCCTTTGCTGCGCTCTGTATATTATGTAAAATCCCATGACTGGTCTGAAGCCGTCACAAGCTAGATTTCCGCCACATCCGCGGCGAGTGCCCCACTTGCGCCTTGAATGCACGCGAAAGCGCTGCCTCGCCGGCGTAGCCCACCTCGTCGGCCAGTTGCTTGAGCGGCCGGCCCTGGCGCAGGCCGCGTTGCACCAGCGCGATGCGCCAATTCTGCAGGTACTGACCTGGAGTGCAGCCTACCGTGTCGTGAAAGCTGCGGGCAAAGGCGCTGCGCGACATGCCGGCACGGGCGGCCAGCGACTCCAGCGACCAAGGCTTGGCGGGATGTTCGTGGATGCCGACCAGGGCCAGGCGCAGCCGCGCGTCGGCCATGCCGGCCAACATGCCGCCCTTGGCGTGGCCTTGCTCCATCAGTTCGCGGATCACGTGCACCAGCACCACTTCGAAGAGCCGGTTGAGCACTGCCTGCCGCCCGCAGTGCTGTGCGAAGGCTTCTTCGAACAAGGCATGCACCAGCACAGCACCTTGGCGCAGCGCTTCCAGCGGCAGGCAAATGCACGCAGGCAGTGCGCGCACCAATGGATTGGCCGCGCCTCCGCTGAAACTCAGGTGCGCGCAGGCAAAGTCGGCTCCGTGCACCGGGTCGGTGTCGAAGCGGTGCGCAAGTGCGCGCGGATACAGCAGCAAACTGGGCCGGTCGATCTGCAGGTGGCTGCCGTCGCCGTTGTGGACCACCACCGCGCCCTGACGAATCAGGTGCAGCTGGCCCCGGTCGCCACTGTCGAGCTGGTTGATGCCGCACAGCGCGCCGGCATGGAAGACCTCGGCGGTCACCGAGAAATGGCTCAGCAAGGCGGCTAGACGGTCGACCAATTGGACTCCAGGTAAAGTTTCATGGACGATTTGCGGCCTATCGTATCGCCTTGACGCGCAAAGTCACTCCTGTCGCCGGCACCCTGCCCGGCTTGTCCAGGAACCGCATCATGAAGACTCCCCTCGCCCTTATTGCCACCACGCTGCTGGCGGCATCGATTGGCACTGCTGTCGCGGCCGCACCCAGCGACCAGCCGGCGCCATTGCGCCCGGTCGCAGACTTCCTCAAGGCGCTCAACAGCGGTGGCGGCACGCCGATCGAGCAGCTGAGCCCCGCGCAGGCGCGTCAGGTGCTGACCAACGCCCAGGCCAATACACCCCTGCCGGCGGCCGATGTAAGCCGCAAGACCATCCAGGCCAACGGCAAGCCGCTGAACCTGGTGATCGTGCGGCCGCCGCATAGCACTGGCCAGGTGCTGCCGGCTTTCATGTTCTTCCATGGCGGCGGCTGGGTGCTGGGCGACTTCCCGACCCACGAACGCCTGATCCGCGACCTGGTCAATGCCTCCGGCGCAGCGGCGGTCTATGTCGATTACACGCCCTCGCCGGAGGCGCGCTACCCGGTGGCGATCCATCAGGCCTATGCCGCCACGCGTTGGGTTGCCGAACACGGCACGGAGATCGGCGTGGATGGCCAACGCCTGGCACTGGCCGGCAACAGCGTCGGTGGCAACATGGTGGCGGCAGTGGCGCTGCAGGCCAAGGCAGCAGGCACGCCGGCACTGCGCTACAACCTGATGCTGTGGCCGGTCACCGACGCCGCGTTCGACAATGACTCGTACCAGCGCTACCAGAGCGGCTACTTCCTCAGCCGCACCATGATGACCTGGTTCTGGGACAACTACACCACCGACCCCAAGGCCCGCGCCGAGATCACTGCTTCGCCCCTGCGCGCTACCGCCGCCCAGCTGGAAGGCTTGCCGCCGACCCAGATTCAGACGGCGGAGCTGGACGTATTGCGCGATGAGGGCGAAGCCTTCGGTCGCACGCTAGATCAAGCAGGTGTCGAGGTGACCGTGACGCGCTACAACGGGCTGATCCACGATTACGGCCTGCTCAATGCGCTTCGGGACGTACCGGCAGTCCGTGATGCGATTCGCCAAGCCGGCGATGGATTACGCGAACACCTGAAGTAAGCGCGATAGCGGAATGGGTCCGCGGCTGCCGCATCCGCGGTTCGCTCGGCCGGTAGACGATCGCAAAGAGCCTTGGAATTGTCAGTAAGAAAACCCTGACTGAGCAGTGTTCCGTTTCAGTGTGCCAACTCGTCCAGGGCGCGGATGACCCGTGCCGAGTGCAAGCTGGTGTGGATTCAACTTCATCGATCCGCGATTGCAGTCATCGTTGATGTTGAAGGTGCGGAAGCGGCGGCCAGGCCATGAGGCGGCGTCGGACATGAAGTCTGCCTGCCAGGTGTGGTTCGCCGCTTGCGGGATCTCCAGCGGCGCGGATGCGATCAGGTCGCCGACGCTTGCCGCGACATGGAAGAGTGAGGTTCAGCGCGGTCTGGACCCGCCAGGCACGGTTTTTGCCCCAACCCGCGACCGCCATGCCACCTCCATAGGCAGGTCAAATCCGTGTCCGGGGTTGTCCGTCAGATGCGCCTGGATTACGGCGATGAGCTAGCCAGCGTCGCGCGGCGCGGACGGCATAGCTGCGCAGATCGGAGCAGCTGCATCCATAGCGCATTACTCAGGGACGCGATCGCCATGGTCATCCTCCGTACAAAAGATCGCATGCATGGCGCTCAGCAAGGCTGCCACTTTTGGGTCGGCCAAACGATAAATGATGGATCGAGATTCGCGGCGAGTCAGGACCAACTGCCGCTGACGCAGGTCGGCCAGTTGCTGGGACAAGGCGGGCTGCCGAATGCCTGTCGTCGCTTCCAGGCCACTGACGGTGGATTCGCCTTGCGATAACTGGCACAGCAACAGCAGGCGTGACGGTGTGGCCATGAAACGGAGCAGCTCGGCCACGTCTGGTACGCGCTCCTTCATGGCGGCAAGAGCATCGGTGGAGAAAGCGGATTCGGTCACGAGGCGTGGGGACTGCGGATCAGGAATGTAGAGGGTAACGGCTAGGCACTGCGGCTGAACGAAAACGGCCAGCGCCAATCTGTTAGTTGCACAGTATAAGTAACTATGAGATTGTTTCTTTACTCCTTCTCGACGCTGCTATCGTGAGTCATCCAGCACGCGACACCTGCCTGGCAGCGGCCTGCGCTGTCGTGGAAGACACCCGCTCCGGTCGCATGAGCGCGCCGCACGTGGCGACATTCTTCGACCCGGTGACCTTTACCGCCAGCCACGTGGTCCGAGACCCTGGCTCGTCGGCCTGCGCCATCATCGACAGCGTGCTCGACTTCGACATGGCGTCCGGCCGAACTGCGACCGGTTCGGCTGAAGCGCTTGCGCACTACGTGCGTGACGAGGCGTTACAGGTGCAATGGCACCTCGAAACACACGCCCATGCCGACCACCTGTCGGCTGCGCCATGGCTGCAGCAGCAGGTGGGCGGACAGCTCGCCATCGGCGAGCGCATCACGGCCGTGCAGCAGATCTTCGGCAGCCTTTTCAACGCCGGCAAGGAATTCAGCCGGGACGGCAGCCAGTTCGATCGTCTGTTCGCCGACGGCGCAGCATTCACGATCGGGCATCTGCACGCAGTGGCGCTGCATGTTCCCGGACATACGCCCGCATGCATGGCTTACCTCATCGGCGATGCGCTGTTTTCAGGCGATACGTTGTTCATGCCGGACTACGGCACGGCGCGCTGCGATTTTCCGGGCGGCTCGGCACGCCAGCTCTATCGCTCCATCCACCGGCTGCTGAAACTGCCCGATGCCACGCGTGTCTTCGTCTGCCACGACTACAAGTCCGCAGGCCGGGCCCATTTCGCATGGGAAACCACGATTGGCGCGCAACGCAGCGCGAATGTGCATCTGCATGCGGGCGTTTCCGAAGCGGACTTCGTGAAGATGCGCGAGACACGCGACGCCACGCTTCCCATGCCGCGCCTTCTGCTTCCATCGGTGCAAGTCAACATGCGCGCCGGTCATCTGCCCACGCCGGAAGACAACGGCGTGCGTTATCTGAAGCTGCCGTTGGACGTGCTATGACGCTCCCGCACCTCGCCTGGTATTGGCCGCTGATTGGTGGGCTGATGATCGGCACCGCCTCTGGCGCGTATTTACTGCTGGTCGGCCGCATCGCCGGCATCTCCGGCCTGCTCGCCGATGCGCTCGGTCTGCACGCGGGCGGCGCGCGCTCGCTGTCCATCCTGTTCCTGGCCGGGCTTCTGACAAGCGCAGGTGTGGCATTGGCGCTCAAGCCCATCACGCTCGCGCCGCTGAGCGGCACCAGCATGCCGGTGCTGATCGTGGCCGGCGTGCTGGTGGGCTATGGAACCCGTCTGGGTGCCGGCTGCACCAGCGGGCACGGAGTGAGCGGCCTGGCAAGACTGTCGCCGCGCTCGATCGTCGCCACCACCGTGTTCATGCTGCTGGGCATGGCAACAGTGACGGCCGTGCGGGCTGTCGCTGGAGCGGGCGCATGATCCGCGTGGCGGCTTTTCTCTGCGGCGCCTTGTTCGGGTTGGGCCTGGTGATTTCGGACATGGCCAATCCTGCACGCGTGCTTGCCTTCCTCGATGTCACCGGTGCCTGGGATGATTCGCTGGCCCTGGTGATGGCAGGCGCGCTGATCCCTTCGGCCATCGCCTACCAATGGGCGCGCGCACGCCGCACTCCCTTGCTCGCCCCGACACTGCAGCTGCCGCAGCAGCGGCGGATCGACCGCAAGCTGGTGATCGGTGCGGCGCTGTTTGGCATTGGCTGGGGTCTGGCCGGGGTCTGCCCTGGCCCCGCCATCGCGCTGTTGGCGACCGGCCAGGCGTTCGCCTTGGTGTTCGCTGCCTCGCTGGTGGCAGGCGTCTTCCTCCACAGCTTTCTCCATCGCGCCGGCGCGGGAAAACACGTCGCATGAAGCTGCGATCGCTTTCGCCTGCCCTGCTGGTGGCCGGCCAATTGTTGCCTGCCGATCTTCCTGCCCTGGCCAGCCTGGGTGTCGCCAGCGTTGTCTGCAACAGGCCAGACAACGAGCAGGCGGATCAACCCGATCATCTGGCCATGCAATCGGCCTGCGCGCAGGCGGGCATGCGTTTCGCTTATCTGCCCGTTGTCGCCGGCGCCATTTCGGAGGACGACGTGCAGCAATTTTGCGAAATGCTCGAGCAACTGCCTGCGCCCGTCGTTGCGTATTGCAGGACGGGAACGCGCTCGACGTCGTTGTGGGCGCTGGCACAAGTCCGCACCCTCAGGCTCACCACAGACCAGGTTCTGTCGATCGCCGCCGGCGCAGGTTACGACCTTTCCTCACTCGCTCCGCGTCTCATTCGCGACGCGCCATCCAGTCCTGAGTAAATACCGGTCATGCAAACCCTTTCATTGCTGCAGCTCGTGCTGGGCGGGCTTTCCGGCGTGTTGGTCGGCTTCGTGCTGGGACTGGTCGGTGGCGGCGGCTCCATTCTCGCTGTCCCGCTGATGCTGTATCTGGTCGGTGTGGATAATCCGCATGTTGCCATCGGGACCAGTGCATTGGCCGTCGCTGCCAATGCGCTGTCCAACCTGTTCGTGCATGCCCGCCGTGGCAATGTCAGGTGGCCGTGCGCCTCGGTCTTCGCCCTGGCCGGCGTTGCCGGCGCCTACCTTGGTTCGAGTCTGGGTAAGGCCGTCGACGGACAACGGTTGCTGGCGCTGTTTGCGGGATTGATGGTGGTGATTGGCCTGCTGATGCTGCGCAAGCGCAACGCGCAAGAGAATGCGGCTGCGCGCATCAGCAAGGAAAATGCACCCGCGTTGGTCGGGCTGGGAACGCTCGCTGGCGGATTTTCCGGCTTCTTCGGCATCGGCGGCGGTTTCCTGATCGTGCCGGGCTTGATGACCGCCACCGGGATGCCAATGTTGGCCGCGGTAGGCAGCTCGCTGGTGGCGGTGTCTGCCTTCGGTCTGACCACCGCGGTGAACTACGCGTACTCCGGGTTGGTGAACTGGCCACTGGCTGCCGCGTTCATCGTTGCCGGCAGCGTAGGTGGCATGGCGGGAGCACGTGCTGCAGCGGCGCTAGCCGGGCATCGGGGATTGCTCAATAGCGCATTTGCATGCCTGATCTTCCTCACTGCGGGCTACATGTTGTGGCGGGTGGTCTGACCGGTTGTCGTCTCATCTGACAGCCCCACGCAGCTTCACCATCGGTTCGAGAGCGGCCACCGACGATCTGCCCCGCCCTCGCCAATTGCACGGGGATTTGCTTGGATAAGACATGCGGCGGACAGTTGGGCAATGCACGTGCTTGCCGCTGCACAGCGCCGCCCGCCTCAGCCGGCGATGGTGAATACCGAGCCCGAGTCCACGCGCACGCCGGCGCCGTTGATGAAACTGGCGCGCTCCGAGCACAGGAATGCGACGACGGACGCCACTTCCTCTGGCCGGCCGCGCCGCTTCAGCACCATGCCGGGGCGTTCTTCATCCAGGAACGAGGCGATGGCTTCTTCGACACTGGTTCCGTTTTCTTGCGCGCGCTTTTGCATCATCTTGTCGGTCATCGGTGTTGCGATGAAGGCAGGCGACACCGTGTTGACCAGCACATTGTCGGCGCCATAGGCCTTTGACAGCCCCTTGGCCAGGCTCAGGATGCCGGCCTTGGACGCGCAGTAGGCCAACTCATCCACGTACGGCTGCACTGCATCTTCGGACGCGAACAACACAATTCGCCCCCACTGCTTGCGACGCATGGCAGGAATGGCCTGGCGGCACATGCGCACCGCGCCCATCAGGTTGATGTCCAGCGTTTCGAGCCAGCCGGCATCGCTGACCTCCAGGAAATCGCCGGTGGCGCCGGTCACGCCGGCGGCGTTGACGTAGATATCCGGTTCGCCCAGTTGCGCGCGCACCTGGGTCCAGATGTGGACGACCTCCTGTTCCTGCGTCACATCGCCTTCGACGGCGATGATCTCGCCCAGGCCGGACAGCTCGGCCACTGCCTGGTCGAGCGTGCCGTTGGGAAGATCGGTGATCGCCACGCGCACGCCGGCTTCGAGCAGCTGGCGCGCAGTCTCCTTGCCCATGCCGGAGTCGCCGCCGCTGATGAGGGCGATCCGCTGTTTGATTCCGAGATCCATGTTGAGCTCCTGGTCGTTGAATACGTGATGGCGCAGTGCTGGCGCAGCTATCGCTAGCGCGCAAGGAAGCGTTCTGCGGTGCGCAGCGCGAGTGCCATCTGGGTCAGTGCCGGATTGGCTGCCAGTGCGCTGGGAAACACCGAGTTGTCGCAGATGTAGAGGTTCGGCACGTCGAAGGTGCGGCCATCGGGATCGACCACGGCCTGTGCAGGATCGGTCCCCATGCGGCAGGTCCCGAGCGTGTGGGCCGAGCGCGCAGCCGCGAAGATGTTGCGGGCGCCAGCGGCTTGCCAGATCGATCCAAGCACTGCGCGCGCATGGGCGTCGATGGCCTGCTCGTTGGGGCCGTAACTGAAATCGATGCGCGCCTTGCGCTGCCCGAAGGCGTCCCGTTCGTCGAACAAGGTCAGGCGATTGGCGTCCTGCGGCAGGCATTCGCCATTGATGCCGATACCGGCCAGGCGGTTGTAGCGCCGCAGCGTGGCGACCAGGTCCCTGCCCCACAGGCCGGCACCACGCGCCAGCGTGTTCGCCAGCGTGATCGGCTGCACGCCCAGGCTCTGCACCAGATAGCCGCCAATGAAGTTGGCGTCAGCCGGGCGCAGCATGTCTTCGCTAATGAGCGAAGACGGGTAGCCGCGATTCATGCGCATGTCTGTGTCGAACTCGCCCCACACCTGGGTTGCCACATGCGCCATGAAATTGCGGCCCACCTGCCCACTGGAGTTGGCTAGCGCCAGGTTAAGCAACAAGCGCGGTGTCTCCACACCCCCTGCGCACAGGAAGACGGTGCTGCAGCGCTGGCGATACTCCTGCCCATGCTGGCGGTAGATCACCGCGGTCACCGCGCTGCGGCCGTCGCATTCAAGATCGACCACCCGGCTGTCAGTGCGCAATTGCGCACCATGCGCCCTGGCCAGCGGGAGCCATGTGGTGTCCACGCTCACCTTGGCGGCGTTGCTGCAGCCCTGGTGACAGGCACCACAGTTGTTGCACGCCGCACGTTGGCCCCAATGCGCCTGCTGATGCGGCCTGGTGACCAACGCGGCGGGTGCATCGGTGGTCCGGATGCCAAGCGCGCCGCAACCGTGCGCCATGGCCGTGGCCGACGCATTGCGTTGTGGTGGCCGATACGCATAGCTGCGCTCGGGGTCCCACGGGTAGTGCACGGGACCGGAGACCCCGATGAAGGTCTCCACGCGACGAACGTAAGCGACCAACTCATGGTGCGGGATCGGCCAATCGGCGCCCTGCCCGGTCTGGGTCAGAAGGCTGAAATCGCGCTTGTCCGGCCGCGGGCAGAACGCGCCCCAATGCAACGTCGAACCGCCCAGTCCGCAGCCCGAATTGTTCGGCCCGAACGCAGTGGGCGTTTGCCCACCGCTCAGACGCTCCTCCATCCAATAGATGCCGGTGGTCAACTCATCGGGAATATGCGAATCCGGCGTAAATGCCGCGCCGGCTTCCAGCACGACAACCGAGACGCCGGCTCGCGCAAGCCGCGCCGCAAGCGGGCCGCCCCCCGCTCCGCTGCCGACCACCACCACATCGACGCTGTCCTGGCCACCCGCGTTGCTCATTGGGCAGTCTCGGGCGCACGCAATTGCCAGTGCTCATCCCGGCCCGCTGCCGTCTCTACATAGCCGACGGGGCCACTGCCCGTGTCGTTGCCGACCGCAAAACCGTCGTAGCCCAGCGCAGCCATGGTGGCGGGAAGGCTGGTCCAGGTGCGCACCACATCCGCACGTACATCCTCGAACCAATGCGCGAATTGCCCCGCATCCAGGCCGTGCGCAGAGGTATTGCCCACCACCGAGTGCGCGATCTCCTGCAGCCAGCGGTCCTGGTCCTTGGCCGACTGTTCGGCAAAGCCGCCGGCCAATGCATCGAGTGCATCCAGGCCAAGCGCCATCGCCAGGCGATCGTCTGGCAAGTCTGCGTACCGCCAGCCATCTCCCGTGCCTTCTGCAAGCTGCAGGTCGATGCGCCGCGCAATCTGCGCCGCATCGCCCGCGCCATCCAGCACGCGTGCAGCCACGGCGGCGAGCACGTTCAACTGCCGCGGGTTCAACACGCCCTCGCCCGAGGCCGGCGGCCCCGCGTGCCGCGCGAGCAAGGTCTTGCGCATGCGCGGCGCAACGCGCTCGGAGTTCAGCAAGGCAATGAAGTCCTCAGGCAGGCAGTTCTCAATGCAGCGGTCTACATGCGTTGCGATCAACCGCGCCAGTTCCTGCGGCTGTTCATAGGGAATCAGATGCGCGGCGTCGGCCACGATGGCGAACTGCGCATGCGCATAGTGCGGCGCATTCAGGCGCCGCTGCGCAGCCTCACCTAGATCACCATCCTGGCTGCCCGCGACAATCAGTGCCGGCACGCCGATGCATCCGGTCTGCGCCGTGCAGTCTTCGCGACTGCCGTGTGTGAGCCATGCCATCCATGCACTGGGTGCGGTGCGCAGAACGTCGTTGATCGCAGCGTCCCTGATTTCATCAGGCAGCGGGCAGGCGCAGTTGGCATCCACGAACTGCGCTGCCTCCACGCGCGCAGGCTGCCCTGTTTCGAACCAGGCAAGCATGGTGCGCCGTCGCGGTTCCTGCATCGGTTCGGGGGCTGGCGGTGACGCGGCAACCAGCACCACGCCAGCCAGCCCGGCAAGGCCCGCCACACCGTCGCGTGCCCGGGCCGCCGTCAAGGTAGCGATCTTTCCGCCCATGCTATGCCCCACTGCAAACCAGCATGCTGGTTGCCGCCTGATGACTTCAGCGCTAAACCAGTCAACAAGCGCGTTCGTGTCGAAGTGGTCCAGCGCAGGTGCATCGCCGAATCCTGGGATGTCCAGGGCAATACAGTCGAAGCGGCTACCCAACTGCGCGATGACATGGCTCCACTCCTGTCGGCTGGCGCCGAGCGCATGCAGGAAGAACAGCGTTGGCTTGGCCATGTCGCACCTTGTGAGTCGGTTCGGCATGGTGGCGTACGCTTCGTCCACGCCCCGTGCAGATGAGGTCGACAGCCGGTCAGCAGGTGTCAGGCGCTGGGCCGCGACATGCCGTGGTTCGACTGCGGCGATGCCGCGGATGCGCTTCAAGTCGCTGGTCTTGCCTGGCCGTAGCCCTGCAGTCGTTGAAGCAAAGACACGTTTTAGCTAAAGCGCATCTGCTTGGCGAATCGAAGACATGCGGTATGGCTATGACATCTTGCAAAGACGGCTCAAAGCGTTGCGTTACCGACTACGCAGGCACGCAGGTCGAGGCTTCCAGCTGCTTCAAAAAATCCGAGAATCCGCCAATTGCCCGTGCCTGCCTGCGGGCACTGGTCCACACCACCGAGCGTGGCGACCAGGCGATGGACGCGTTGATCGCCTGCAGCGCGTGGACCAGCGCAACGTCTTCGCTGCAGGTCAACGCAGAGAACCCACCGCATTGTTGATAGAGGGCGGTGCTCACACCGAGGTTGGCGCCGTGAATGCGGCCATGACCTTGCCCAGTTGCCTGGGTCTGTTCGAACCTGCAACGCACTTCATCGGAATAATCCAGCCAGTCCTCCACCTGCACGACACCGCAGAACACGTCCGCGTCGGCCCTGCGCTGTTCCACCAGCCAATCGGCCGGGACGCGCGAATCAGCGTCGGTCACGGCCAGCCAATCGGCGCCCAGTGCAATGGCCTTTGAGGCCGCTGCGGCCCGTGCAATGCCGACGCCGCCGGGCACGGGTACGTCGATCACGAGCGCGCCCAATGCCAGTGCCAGCTCTGCCGTTGCATCCGTGCAACGGTCCACCGCGACGATCACCTCCACAGCCTCGTGCAGTTCGGGGTGCGATGCGGCGAGAAACACCGATGCAAGGCAGGCGGCCATGCACTCGGCCTCGTTATGTGCCGGAATGATGACGGCGATCATCGCAAGCCTTCGTGCTGTGCTACCGACAATGGCTGCGCGGTCCACGCTTCCAGCAGAAAATCGCTGTCTTCATAGCGATAACTCAGCGGCAAGGTGAGCAGTCGGGCAATACCGGCATGGACCGCGATGCCATCTTGCTGTGCCTTTTCGAAAGGATGCTTCCAGTGGCAGGCCACCAGCAGTCCCTCCGGCGTGAGCGCCTGCTGCAGACGCGCGATCAGCTCGTCGAGTTCGGAGGCGGCGAGGTAGTAGCCGATCTCGCTCAGCACGATCAGATCGAAACTTCCCACCGGCCAGTGCTGCGGATGGCAAGCCTGCACGATTTCGACATTGCTGCGCTCCCCCACACGTTGCTTGGCGTGGTGTACCGCGGCGGCGGACATATCGGTTGCCAGCAGGCGCTCGCAGCGGGCAGCGAGCCCACAGGTTGCTTCGCCGTTGGAACACCCCAGCTCCCATCCCCGTGCAAATCCCTGCCGAGGCAAGGTTGCCAGCAGGATGTCGCGTTTGCGTTTTTCGTACCAACGTGTCCCATAGCCGAACGGATCGTGCTGCTGGTAGATGCTGTCGAAATAGTCGGCGTTGGCCTGGGCGTTCATGGGAGATAGACCTCGAAGTCGCGCCGAAACCTCGCCAGCGCCCAGTCGGGAAGGATGGGGTTGCGCAGCGCAGGCGTGACGTGACCGGTCTGCGTCTTGAACGCAGACATCGCCTGCAGCTTTGCAGCGTGCGCATCGGCAGAAAGCACCAGACGCGTGGCCGATGCCAGCATCTGACTGTGGTCGGGGTCGTCCCAATGCCATGCCCATATCGGAAACTGGATCAACCGCGCTCCGCATCGTGCAACTGCGGCACTCGCTGCATCTGCGCAGGCTTCGTGATCGGGGTGGCCATCGCGCGCATACGTCACCAGCACCACGTCGCGTGGTTGCAGCAGGTCGGCCAGCCGTGCACCAAGTGCGTCAATTCCCGCACGTACCTGGCCATCTCCCGCATCCAGCCTGACGATGCTGGAGGGATCGATACCCAGGCACGCCAGCGCGTCACGCAACTCCTCACGACGCGCAGCTGCCAGCCGCGCGGGCGGCCATGCGTCGTCCTGCGGATAGGCGGCTTCGCCATCGGTCACGGAGATGATCAGGACCTGCCTTCCCGATGCGATCGCCATCGCAAGCAGCCCGCCACACCCCAGCACCTCGTCATCCGGATGCGGAGAAACCACCACGACACGGGTGGCGGTGCCCAGTAGCTGGTCGAGGCTGCTGGTGAGCAGCGCATTCAACTGGCGCGATGCACGCCAGCGCTGTTCGCTGATGCCTTGCCCTGCGATCTGCTCGCCCCTCACAGCCGCCATGGGTTGACCTCGCGTGCATGCAGTTGTTCCCCCAGCCACTGCTCGTCTTTTTCACCGTGGGATTGGCGGATGAAGGCAGCCAGGTCGGCGCACCGTTGCGCGTGCGCGGCATCGCAGCACAGCGAGGCAGGCCCCAGGGCCAAGGCGGCGCGTTCGATCACGTCCCGGCAGACGCGGTCCATCACGCTACGTAACCGAATGACAGGCAGTTGATGGCTTTGGGTTGGAGCGTCGTCGATCGTTTTGGCCAGGTCCTGCAGCATCAGCCGTGCACCCGTCAGCCGTTCGTCGATGGCGCCCAGGTGTGCTGCGGCAAAAGGATTGTTTGCCACTCGTGGCGAGCGGCGGACATGCTCGGCAATGGCTGCGGCGGCGCCATACCAGCAGGCCGCGATGCCCGCCCCGCCATGCCAAAAACCCGGCCGCTGCAAATAGAATTCCGGCGCACCCAGCAAACGTGCCGGCGCATTCGCGAAATGGACGTTGCCAGTTGGAATGCCGAGCATGCCTGGTCCGTGCCACTGACTTGCATCAAGCTCGAAGCATCCTTGCCTCAGCGTCACCGCGGCAAGCGGCTGCCGATCGCCGTTTCGGACGGTCACCAAGGCGTGCGTCACAACGTCCAGCTCCGCGCTGCACCACGGCTTGATACCGGACACCGTGCTTGAGCTCGCTTCGTACGCCACGGTGTCATGCGGCCCGCCCGCTGCCCACACAGCCCACACCGCTCCATTGGAAGCTAATGGCTGGCCGGCCTCGGAAAAAATCGACACCGCGTCGTAATGCGCTTCCAGCACCTTGGCAAGCGGCAAGCTCGCAGCCCCCAGCTTGCTCAGCGCCTGCCATCGCGCGTACGTGCGTCCTGCGCCAGGATTGGGAAGTTGCGGCGTCAGTCGCAGGTACTCACGCACGCGTTGCGCGAGCGCTGGATTTGGCGATAGCGAAGGTGTACCCGGCAGATCGTCGCGGGCGAGTGCTGATTGATACATACGCCAATCTAGGCGATGGCTCGTCAAACTCAAGTGAGCCAACGGCCAAGTGCCTCACCGCGACGGCAGCTGGATAAAGAACAATGCTTTGCCGCTTGACGATGGACGCAAGTCGTCGATGCAAGCCTGGCTTCGCCAATCAACACCGATCGCAATACCACGCGTCAGGAATGTCACGCCGTGTTTGCGTCCGTTCAAAGGCGGCGAACAGAGTTTTGGTCAAGCGTTGTAACCGGACTCAACCGATGCGAAGAATCAGTCGTGCTACCGAATGTCACTTCAAGCCGGAAAGAATCGACGGCTCGACCGCTCAGCAGAACAGGCTTGCATCAGCCTCAGTTGGAATCGTCGGGCGCTAGCCGCTGCGCAACGTCGCTCGCGATTCAGTCTGCGACGCGCACTGCCATGAACTGTCCGTTGCCGACCGGCACCTCGCTGCATCGGAAGGACATGTCGGCTCGGACAGCCTGCATGAAATCTGCCATCTCCGTCGCGTGTGAGGTGGCGTTGTCCACCACCATCAGGCCGGTGCCGCGCTTGAGCACGCGGCGCAGCTGCGGCCACCACCGTGCATAGGCGCTGCGGTCCGAGTCCAAAAACAGCAGATCGACGCTGCCATCGTCGGCGGTCTCCAACCACGTGCCTGCATCGCCCAGCACCTGCGTGATGTGCGCCTGTAGTCCGGCACGCACGAAGTTCGCCGCCGCCAGGGCGGCCTTGTCTTCGGCATGTTCCAGCGTGATGACGTGTCCACCGACGGCGATGACAGCTTCGGCCAGCCACAGCGTGGAGTAGCCATTGGAAGTACCCGCCTCTAGCACCTGCCGTGCCCGCGTCGCGTGTACCAGCAGGGCGAGCAGTTCGCCGGTTTCGGGGGTGATATTCAGCATGCGTTTGCCACGTGCGGTTTCTACCGCATCGTTGTTGGCCCCAAAGCGCGACAGCTCCTCTTTCAGATCCTGCAACGTGCTCATGCCTTGAGTGCCTGTTGATTGCTGCAATGTGGGCAATGACCCTGGCATCGCCCTTCAGTGCCTGGTGTGCTGCGCCGTGATGCGAGCGAATCGGATGCTCGATGCGCCTGCCTGATACAGCGTGCTCGCTATTTGATATTCGCCATTCGCCATTCGCCATTCGCTCTTCGCCGAAAAGAACGCCCTACGTCGCTTTCGATATCGCTTGCATCAAGAGGACTGCAGGCATGGCGGACACAAATCGGTCGCGGGGGCCTCCCAGGCTGGCGCCCTAGCGATGCAGTAGACGTTCACGCGCGCCTGGTCATACATCAGCTGTCGGCGGCATGGCCCCCTCCCAGAACTCCAGCAACCGGGACACAGGCTCCGGCTTATTTCCCGCAGACCACAGCGCAAGGCGTGTGCGCGACCAGCGTTGTGCGCTGAGCTCGACGATTGACCCGGGAAGCACCTTGCGGCACGCCATCTGCCAGTCGGGAAAGTAACGCTCGACGATGGAGCCGTTGTAGACCTCTGCGATCACGTGATGGCGCGCAGACTGCTTGATGCGATCGTAGGTATGCTGCACCCCGGCAGGTGGGCCCTCGAAATACTGAAAAAATCGAGCGCCGTCGTAGAGCAGGACGCCGGTGATGGCGGCCAGCGCGTTGTGTGCACTGGAAGAGACAAGCAGCCGGTCGACCTCCCCCATCGACATGGGACGACGCACCTCGCTCACGTAAGCGATGGCCTGCAACGGTGGATTTGCCAAGAACTCATCCCGATAGGTGATCTGCTCCAACGTCCATTTCTGCAGAGTCGTCAGCGCCGGCTCCTCCTGAGATCGCTGCGAGCGCAGTATCAGGGTGTGATGCACCAATTGGCAATGCAGGCATTACAATTTACTTATACAGAGCGGCAACGCGCGTTCATGGTCTGCACGCTCAAGCCGCCTCGGCGCGGCGGTGCCATGCTGGCAGGTCAGTCGATCCGCTGCACGGTGAGCGAAGACGCTGACGCGTCGCAGTGGCTGGCCGAAGACGTGGTTCGGGATCTCATCTAAAGGACGTCGATCAATGCGCGCATCGCTCCAAAGCCACCCGCAACCTCAATCGTGCCAGGCGAGGACTGCCGGCAAGCATGACCTTCATCGCGCCCCTTTACTGTCTCTGGCAGTGCTCGCCGTCATGTCGCTTGGAGGATGCGCCACTACGCCCCCGGCGACGGGTCATCTCATTGAAGGCCCTGTGCGCCTAGGCGAGATGGCAGCGGTCGATGGTCCCAGGGTACGGCCCGACCGAGTCGTCGAAGACAGCCGTTGCCCTACTGATGTTCAATGCATCGTGGAAGGCCGACTGATCGTACGTGCGACGGTGCTGGGTGGTGGCTGGTCCAGACAGGTTGACCTTACGTTAGGCATTCCGGTGCCTATTGCCGATGGCATGTTGACGCTGGTGGAGGCCACGCCCGTGCCCATCGCCCCGCAAACCGCCGACCGCTCTGCGGCGCGCTTCACCTTTACATTTCAAGGCGGTCGCTAGCCAAGCATGTCCTCAGGCTAACGATCCGCCTCTTGCATCAGCCGCCACGTCCCGCTGGCTCGAAGTTGTCCGCCCTCCCTTCGCTAAATAGCTCATCGCAGCCGAATGCACTGGATTGCCGCTGCAAAGCCCAATCAGCTAGTCGGACTCGATAAGATCCCGCAACCATTACCGCAGCGATTGAAAGGTGTCTCGGAGGTGGTCGACAAATGCCGGCGGATTTTCCATCGCAGCAAAATGCCCGCCCCGCTCTGCCTCTGCAAAAAAGCGCAGATCTGCGAAGCGTCGTTCTGCCCAGCGCCGCGAAATGCGTACTTGTTCTCCGGGAAACATGCTGATCCCGGTTGGCGTGGGCATCGGGTGCATGGGCATCGCAGTCCCAGCTTCCTGCGCAGCTTCCCAGTAAAAACGCACCGAGCTGGGCCCGGCATTGGGGAGCCAGTACAGCATGATGTCGTCGATGCATGGTCCAGCGCGATCACGTTTTCCGGTTCGCCGCCGCTTTGGGAAACATCCTGGAAGAGCGCATAGATCCATGCGGCAATGCCGGCTGGAGAATCAGCCAGGCTAAACCCCACCGACTGCGGTCGTGTGCTTTGCAGGTGCATGTAGCCTGAAAATTCTCTCTGATAGCGCTTGGCATCGTCGAGCATCCGCTGCTCTGCTGGCGTGGCGTTGGCAATTTCTTCGGCGCTCGGGTCGAACATCACCGTGTTCAGATGGATGCCCACCAAGCCGGGCGGCTGCATGAACCCAAGCGCGGTCGTGATCGCGCTGCCCCAATCGCCGCCCTGGGCGGTCCAGCGTTCGCCATAACCCAGCCGGCGCATCAGTTCGACCCATGCCGCAGCCGTTCGCCCCACTCCCCAGCCGCGGGAGGTGGGTTTCCCAGAGAAACCAAAGCCGGGCAACGATGGGATCACCAGATGAAACGCATCCGACGCCTTCCCGCCGTAGGCCACCGGGTCAGTCAGTGGGCCGATCACGTCGCGAAATTCCAGAATTGATCCCGGCCATCCATGCGTCAACAGCAATGGAAGCGCGCCCGGCTCTGGTGAACGCACATGCAGGAAATGGATATCCAGCCCGTCAATAGCCGTGCGACTGCTATTCCAGCCATTAAGCAATCGCTCGGTGGCGCGCCAGTCGTAGCCCGTCCGCCAGCGCTCGACCAGGCGTCGAATGCGCGCCGATTGTGGGCCCTGGCTGTGATCACTCACGGTTTCCGGACTGGGCCAACGCGTGTGCCCAAGACGTTGGTTGAGATCATCCAGCTCAGCCTGCGCGATGTTGATCCGAAACGGTGTCATGCCGTCAGTCATCTCAAGCCTCCGTTGCGTAGGTGTTCGCCATGGTCTGGCGAGCTGACTGCCACGCGCGCGCGCCGTAGCGATCATTGTCCAGATGGATCAACTTGCCGCGTCCACTCATCATGTCGCGCAGGTATTGCATGCCTTGCCAGGGTGGGAACGGGTCATCGCTGGTCGGCGTCAGTGCGCGCACGACGCGGATGATGGCCGACATCGTGCCGATTCCGCCTGGCCTGAGCGTGCGATATCGCTCGCCCGTGAGCTCGGTGAGCAGGTGTGCGATGTCGTTGGGCGAAATGCTGTTGCCGGCAATCCGCAGATCGCGTGGAGCATTGGGATCCAGCGCCGCCGCGGCCGTATAGCGGGCGACATCGTCCTTGGCAGTGAAATCGAGTTTCTGGTCTGCGTCGCCAAAATGCAGGACCCGGCGGCCCGGTACAACCAGGCGCGCACTGCCCTCAAGCAATTCCAGAAAGCCGCCACACAGAATTGATGTGGCCGAAATGGGCGTGGCGTCCAGTTGCTCTCTGAAGCGGCGCCGCAGGTCCAGATTGCGATTGTCGCCTGGCCGCGTCTTCGTGTAGTCCAGCGAGAAATCGGACGGGATAAAACGCGGGACGCCCGCAGAAACTGCTGCATGCAACAGTTTTCCCTGTTGACCCAACATGACCTCTTCCAAGCCGTTGAGTGCGCAAATCACACAGTCCGCACCCATGAGTGCCTCGCGTAACCGCTCGGCGTCGTCGAGCTCAACATGTCGAACCTGGATGCCCCGCTCCTCCAACGACGCGACGCGGCTCTTGCCTGCCCCGTGCCGCACCAGTGCATTCACGGCCGCGCCCTGATCTTTCAGGGCCACCGCGATCCGGTGACCGAGATCGCCGGTGGCTCCAGCAACAACGACCTGCGAACTCGTCTGTGTGTTCACCACGTGCTTCTCGCTTGAGTCTTCGGGTGCCGAAAGCGGCGGGCAGCCAACGCACCAGGGGGCAGCAGCGCCCTGTTACATCGGCTCTCATGCATCGTGCTGGCGGGAAAGACCATGCAGCGAACAACTGAACGATATCGTTCAGTTGTTGAAAGCACAAGTGGCGTGTAACGTTTCGTCGATGAAGGCGGTCAAGCAAAAATCCAAAGGCGGCAGGCCGCCACCCGATAAAGCCGGCGATGTCGATCGGCGGCTTCTGGATGCGGCACTACAGCTCTTCCTGGAACGCGGCTTCGAGCACACCTCATGCGACGACATCGCGCGACTGGCAGGTGCCGGCAAGGCCAGCCTCTACGCGCGCTATGCCAACAAGGACGCCATTTTCGAGGCAGTGATTCGCCGTGATGTGCAGACCCAGCCCCTGCCAGCCGCTCCCAGCGCCCCGCTGGATCTTGAGGGGCGGCTAAGGCTCGCAGGTCGAGGAATACTTGCGCACGCGCTGCAGCCGCAGACCGTGGCAATGATGCGCTTGGTCGTCGGCACCTCCATCCGGGCGCCGGAGCTTGCTGCGGAGGTCAACCGCATCGGCTGGGAAGGCGGGCTGCAACGTGTGCGCATGGCGATCCTCGATGGCCAAGATCAACCCGCCGATCCCTCTGCGTTAGCAGGCCACTTCGTCGATCTGGTGTTTGCGCCGCATCAACTTCGTGCGCTGCTGGGAGAACACCCGGCACGCCTGATCGACTCCGCAGCAGAGCGCGTGGAGTGGGCGCTGGGACTGCTCAGCGCTGCAGGCCAGCTAAAGACGAAACGTCCGCGCTGAGACGCGCTCAGCGCCCGCAAACTGGCTCGGGTCTTTGAGCGCCTGCCGATCGATTGCTGGCGCCGTCAGGTCGGCACGAACGCTATCGCGATTCCTGCCGCCCTCTTCTCACGATCGACCGATGCCGCATGCAGTCGCCCGGCATGATCATGTGGAGGGCTCCGCCGGGTTTGCGGCTGCACTCCTGCGGGCAGCCACATACGCCATCACCCAGGTAAAAAAGATCGGGGTGAACACGACACCAAGCGTACTGGCCGCCAGCATGCCGCCGATCACGCCGGTGCCCAACGCATTCTGGCTCGCTGCACCCGCACCGCGTGCGATCACCAGCGGAATCACGCCGAGAATGAAGGCCAGCGACGTCATCACGATCGGGCGAAAGCGCAGCCTAGCCGCCTGCATTGCAGCGTCCGGCACGCGCGCGCCCTGCGCATGCAGTTCCTTGGCGAATTCCACGATCAAAATCGCATTCTTGGCGGCCAGGCCGATGATGGTGATCAGGCCGACCTTGAAGTACACATCGTTGGAAAGGCCGGCCACCCACACCGCGGCGGTTGCGCCAATCGCGCCGATCGGCACGATCAGCATCACCGAAAACGGAATCGCCCAACTCTCGTACAGCGCGACCAGCAGCAGAAACACCACCAGCAAGGCCAGGCCGAGCAGCAGTGGCGCCTGTGTGCCGGCAGCTTTTTCTTGATACGACAGCGCGGACCATTCGTAGCCAATGCCCTGGGGAAGTGCAGTCGCCAGGCGTTCCATTTCCGCCAGCGCGTCGCCCGAGCTGATGCCGGGCGCAGCCTCGCCGGTGAGATTGACCGATGCATAGCCGTTGTAGCGGGCAATCTGCACCGGCCCCTGCTCCCACCGTTGCGTGGTGAACGCCGTCAACGGCACCTGCTTGCCGGTACTGCTGGTGACAGACAGTGTGTCCAGTGATTGGGGCGTGGCGCGATCGCTTGCATTGCCCTGTACCACCACCCGTTGCAGACGACCGCGGTTGACGAAATCGTTGACGATCGTCGAGCCGAACGCGCTGGACAGCACCTCCATCGCACTCTGAAAGCTCACGCCCAGCGCTTCGGCCTTGCCGCGATCCACTTCCAGGCGCAGCTGCGGCGCATCGGCAAGACCTTCCACCATCGCGTATGCCAGCTTGGGCGACTGATTGGCCGCATGCAGCAACTGGTTCACCGACTGCATCAGCGCGTCGCGCCCAAGATTGCCGCGGTCCTGCACGCGCAGCGAGAAACCGCCGGAATTGCCCAGGCCTTCGATCGGTGGCGGCATCACGGCCATGATGGTCGCGTCGCTGATGCGTCCCAGCGCCGCGTTGGCGGCCGCCACTTCGCTGGCCACTGATTCGCTGTCGCCGCGTTCGCTCCAGTCTTTCAGTGACGGAAAGGCCATGGCCGCATTGGCGCCGCTTCCGGAGAAACTGAAACCGTACACCAGCGTCACGTCCTGCATGCTCGGCCGCGCGGCGAGGTAATCGTTGACCTGTTGCCCGGCCGCGCGCGTACGGCTGTAGCTGGCGCCGGGCGGCAACTGCATGTCTACGATCATGTAGCCCTCGTCTTCCTGCGGTACGAAGGCCTCCGGCAGCCGCACGTATGCCAGCCCAAGCGCGCAAAGCAGCACGGCGTACACCAGCATGTAGCGCCCGGCACGGCGCACCAGGCGATGGTTCAACCGATCGAAACGCGACGTCAGCGCGCTGAAGTTGCGGTCGAACCAAGCGAAGAATCCCTTCTTCTCATGGCGGCCATCGATGGGTACCAGGAACGTCGCGCACAGCGCCGGTGTCATGGTCAGCGCCAGGAAACCGGAAAACAGGATCGAGACGGCGAGCACTGCGGAGAACTGTCGGTAGATCACGCCGACCGAACCGCTCATGAAGGCGAGCGGCAAAAACACCGCGGTGAGCACCAGGGTGATGCCGACGATCGCACCGCCCACCTGCGTCATCGCCTTGATCGAGGCATCGCGCGGCGACAGGCCTTCCACGGCCATCAGGCGCTCGACGTTCTCAACCACCACAATCGCATCGTCCACCAGGATGCCGATCGCCAGCACCATCGCGAACATGCTCATCATGTTCACCGAGAAACCCAGCAGCTTCATCATCGCGAACGTGCCCAACAGGCACACCGGCACCACGATCGCCGGGATCAAGGTGTAGCGGATGTTCTGCAGGAACACGAACATCACCAGGAACACCAACGCCATCGCTTCGAGCAAGGTGTGAAGCACCTTCCTGATTGCCACATTGACGAAGGTCGAACTATCGAAGGGCACCGAGTAGGTGATGTCTGCCGGAAAACGCTGCGAGAGTTCCTGCAGGCGCTGGCGCACCGCCGCCACGGTGGCGACCGCATTGCCGCCTGGCGCCAGCTGCACCGCCGCGCCGGCGGCCGGGCCACCGTTTTCCTGCACATCGAACTGGTAGTTCTCCAATCCAAGTTCCAGCTTCGCCACGTCCGACAGATGCACCACCGCGCCATTGGTCTGGGCACGCAGGATGATCTGGCCAAATTCCTGCGGCGATTCCATCAGGCCGCGCACCACCAGCGTGGTGGTCAATTCCTGATCATGCGCGCCTGGGCGTTCGCCCAGGCTACCGGCTGCCACTTGCAGGTTTTGCGCACGGATCGCGTTATTGACGTCGACAATGCTCAGCCCATAGCCGCGCAATGCCTGGGTGTCCACCCACACCCGCATCGCCGCTTCGGCGCCGAAGAACTGCACGCGTCCCACGCCGGGAACACGGCGGATCTCGTCGTTGACCACTCTGGCCGCGTAGTCGTTCAGGCGCACCACGTCCTGCGCGGCGGTCGCATCCTTGTAGACCAGCGAATACAGCATCAGGAAGCCGGCAGTGGTCTGTTCGACCTGCAAGCCAAGTTGCGTCACCGCTGCCGGCAGTCGCGATTCGGATTGACGAATGCGGTTCTGCACGTCCACCTGGGCGATGTTGGGATCGGTGCCGGGCTGGAACGTGATGGTGATCTGCGCACTGCCGTTGGAGCTGCTGGAGTCGTAATACAGCATGTCGCGCGCGCCGTTGAGCTCCTGCTCGATGACACTGGTCACCGCGTCGTTGACGACCTGGGCCGACGCGCCGGGATAGGTGGCAGAAATGCTGATCTGCGGCGGCGCCACTTCCGGATATTTTTCGACAGGCAAGGTGCGCACTGCCAGCAGGCCGGCGAGCGAGATGAAAATCGCAACCACCCACGCGAAGTTGGGGCGGTCGATAAAGAATCGGGACATGGACGGTCACCGGGGCGCCACGCGCCCGCACAGGCGGAATGAAGAGTGGTTCAGTGCGCGGCGTTCAACACGGCACCAGGCTGGATCCGCGTCGCGCCTGAGGCGATGTAGCGCTCACCGGCCTTCAGGCCTTCGAGTATCTGCCAGTCGGTGCCGACCATCGCGCCGGTTCGGACATCGCGCAGTTCGGCCCTGCCGTCGGCGCCCACGACCATCACCGCAGCGCTGCCGCCCGGTCGCCGCTGAATCGCCCGCTGCGGCACATAGACCGCGTCGCTGGCGGTACCGTTCGGCGTGCGCACGCGCACGAACATCCCCGGCAGCAACAGGTTGTCGCGATTGTCGAATTGCGCGCGCAGCGACACCGTATCGGTTGTTTCGTCCACCCGCATGTCCGCGAACAGCAGGTCGCCCTCTCGTGTCTCGCCGAGCTCAGGAATGTCGATGACGACCTTGAGCGGCGCCTCGCCTTTGCGGGCGCGACCGCGCAACTTCAGCGCTTCGGCGACCGGACGATTGAAGTCGGCGAAGATCGGATCGAGCTGTTGTATCAGCGCCATTTCTGTCGCCTCGCCCCCCTGCCCGACCAGCGCGCCCTCGGTGACCAGCGCCCGCCCGATGCGGCCGTCGATCGGCGCACGCACCGTGGCGAAGCCCAGCTCCAGTTGCGCGGTTTTCAGCGCCGCACGCGCCGACGCCACCGCTGCCTGGGTGCTTTTGAAATTGCTGCGGGCGGTGTCGAAATCCTGCCGGCTGATCACCTGCCGCTGCACCAGTTGCTGGCTGCGTTCGAACTGGGCGGCGGCATTTTCCAGCTCGGCGTCGCTACGCCTCAGCTCCCCGCGTGCGCGCGCCACCGCGGCCTCAAACGGCGCGGGGTCGATCTGAAACAACACCTGCCCTGCCCTGACGTCCGAACCTTCTTCGAACCGGCGTGCCAGCACCACGCCGGCCACGCGCGCACGAACCTGCGCTACGCGCATCGGCGAAACACGGCCGGGCAGATCGGTGGTCTGCAACACCTTGCGCGCCTGCGCGGTGGCGATTTCCACCGCAGGTGCAACCGAAGACTCAGCGGGTGGAGCGGCTCTGCCGCAGGCGGCCAGTGCGAATGGAAGGAAGGCACACAGCGAAAAGAAACGGTAAGCGCGTTGGGCTGTCACAGCGCGGGGTCCAATGGATGACGCGGGAATGATGCGCCATAGATCCTTATGAATCAAATATGATTCATAAGGATCATTTCCACAGAACCTGTATCATCCCTGCTTCACTCGTTTTTCAAGCGTATGAGCCAGGACGACCAACGCCTTATCCGCATGCTGGCCGCAACGCTGACCCGCCGCCCGCGCAGCAATCTCACCGAGCTGGCCGCTGGCGCGGGGATCAGCCGCGCGACGCTGTACCGCTTTGCCCCGACCCGCGCGGCAATCGTGGAGAAGGTCACCGCCGAAGCGTGGCTGCGTCTGAAGGCGGCCCTGCCCGACGAAGACGCCCTGCCCGATCCCATGGCAAGCCTGCGACGCATGACGCACGCCTTGGTGGAAGACCTGGATCTGGTCATCTACATCGTCAACGAGATGGGCATGGAGGGCGCCGAACGCGGCAACACCTATTACGCCGCGCCGGAGTGGGAGTCGTTCCAGGCGCATCTGGATGCTTTCTTCTTGCACGGCCAGCAGCGCGGCGTGTTCGGTATCGAAATGCCGGCGTCCTGGTGGAGCGACTTCTACCTCTCGTGCCTGTTCGGAGCCGGTTGGGCAGTGGCCACCGGCCGTCTGGCACAGGCATCGGTCGTGCGTGCGGTCCTGACCTCGTTCCTGGAAGGCGCACGTTCCGGTTCGAGAGTGCAATCTCCCTAGCCGCGAGCCGCTGGCGCCACCGTCACCGCCAGCCGGAACACCACGCGATGTATCGCGTTTCCGCAGGTTGAGCGATCGGTTTTATCGAGGCGGCAAACCGGTTCGCCGGTGGCCGGCACGGTCTGCAGCCGATGGACGAGCGTCCCCCCGCATCATGCGCTCTCGGCGGCTGATGCAGACAATGCATGTCCACGCGCCCGGAGGCGCGCAAGCGCACCGTGAAGCGAAGGGGCGCAGGGCTGATCTGTGCACTCAGGCAGACATCGCCGCACCTCATCGCGCGTCACGCTTACCCGCCGTTATGGGGCAGCGCGCCCTTGTCTTCCTGCAACTCACGCTTGAACGGCACGTCCGGCGGTGGGCGTGCGGTAGCCGGTTGATCGTTGAGATTGGGGTCGCTCAGGCCGCAACCGCCGCCGAATTGCAGCAGGGACACCACGCAACTGATCTTGGTGGTCGTGCCCGGAATCGGAATCTCGATCTTCTTCAGGCCGCGCCGCACCCATTCCTGCAGCAGCGTCTGGTTCGGCATCCAGTACTTGTCCAGCGATGTCGGCGTGTAGCCGTACGGCGGACGTTTAAGCCAGGTGCCGCCCTGGGCAATCTGATCGCGGGTCCAGGTATCGGTCTCGCTGCCTGGTGGTCCGCGGTCACCTGCACCCTGGCCGGCATCACCGGCTCCGGTGGCCACCTTGACGCTGCCATCGGCATTGAACATGCCGTTGCGCTGGGTGTTGCCACCTGTCGTGTCGCCTTGCCGATTGCGGTCGGACTTGCTCCAGTCGTCGGCGTTGGCGGCCACGTCCCACCCGCCGCTGCGATCGGCAGGCGCCGGGCCGGCATGACCGCTGGCGGCTGGCTTGGCGGGCGACGATGCAGCGGCTGGCGCGCTGCTGGAACGTTCGGACCGGACAGGACCGGCCTGCGACTGTGCAGGTTGCGCGGCTGCTTGCGCGGTTGGCGCCGCCACGGTGGCCGGCCGCGGTTCGGGAGTCGCAGGCGTCGCTGCCACTGGCGCAGGCGCCGGATCCGGCACGTTCGGCAGCTCTGCGGGACGCACCGCAACGTCAGGCATGCGCACGGTCGGCGAGATCTCACGCAGGCGCGCAGCCGGCGTGGCGATTTGCGGGCGCTCTGGGATGACGATGTCGCGCTCGCGCACTGTTGGCGCAGCGGCAGAGCGCACCGCCACGTCCTTGGCCGGGCGCTGCAGTTCGCGCACCTGCGGGCGTTCGGTCACCGTCTGGATGTCGCGTTGATGCACTTCAACCTGCGGCGCCGCCCGCTCGATCGCACGCGGCGTCAGCGTGATCGTTGGCGGCGGTGGGACGACAAAGTCGTTGGTGGCGACCGGGGTTTCGGTGACCTGCAGCGGCGATTCGATCGTCACCGGCGGCACCTGCACCGTCACCTGCGGAATATCCGCGGTGACGGGTTCGCTGGCCGCTTGCACCGGTTCCGGCGCATGTTCTGGTACCTGGGCCGTATCGGGGTGCTCCACAGGGTCGGTTGCTGGCGGCACTGGCGTCGGTGTCGGTGCCGGCGATGCAGCTGGTTCGCTGTTCGCCGCCGATGCACCCGCGTGCGCTGGTGAAGACGCCGCAGCTGCAGCCGGCTGCGTCGATGCCTCAGACGTGGGTTGAGCTTCCCCGCCGCCCTGCGCTTCAGCCCCATCGCCGATCAAGGTCATGCGCACCCGCGATTCGTCGCCGGGCTTGGTTTCTTCCGGCGCCCAGCGCACGGTGACCACCCAGATGAGCAGCGCACCAAAACCGAGGTGGATGAGAAAACTGCCGAGCACCGCCAGCCAGTGCTGCCGGCGCTGATCCTTCGGCCGCGGGTCCCAGTGTTGCCACCACAGGCTGCGGAATGCCTGGAATGGCGACAGCACAGAGACGCCGGTCACCGCACCCCATGTCGGCTGCCCACGCGCCAACAGCACATCCATGACATGGTCATCGTTGAATGGCGCAGCCGCGTGCTTGCGGTTGCCCATCCAGATGCCCCAGCCATACGGAAGGCCGGTGCGCCGATCCAGAATGAGCTTGCCGGGCATGCGCGCGCGCAGTGCCTGCAGCAGATCGGCAGCCGTTGTCACCGGTGGCGCGGAATCAGGCCGCGCTGTCGCGCGGAATGTAGGGAGCGTCGCCGGTGGCGTGGTCGGTCGCATCGCGCACCGCAGTCACGCCGGGCACGCGCCCCATCAAGGTCTTTTCGATGCCCTGCTTCAAGGTCACGTCGGCCATGCCGCAGCCGTGGCAACCGCCGCCGAAGCGCAGCAACACCACGCCGTCGGCAGAGACTTCCTGCACGGCCACGCGCCCGCCATGCGATGCCAACTGCGGGTTGATTTCGTTTTCCACCACCCAGCGCACGCGCTCCACCATCGAAGCCGACTCTGCGGGCGCTTCGCCCTTGATCTTGGGCGCCTTGATGGTGAGCTGCTGGTTGCCGGTGGACTGGGTGACGTAGTCGATTTCGGCCCCGTCCATCCACGGCACGCTGGCAGCGACCACATACAAGGTGAAACCATCGCAGTCGATCGCCCATTCGTCGCCGCTCAGGTCCGCCGGTTCGGCGAACTCAAGCCGGGCATCGGCACGTGGGGTACCCGCATCCACCGCGCTCAGGCGCACGCCCATGCCGGGCACGCCCTCGCGTTCGATGAGCTTGCGGAAATAGGTCTGGGCTTTGTCGGATATCTGGATCATGCGGGTTATTCTACCGCCCAAAGCGCCCTCGCTCATGGAACACCGTGATCCTGGTGGGCGCGCCGTCCGCCACCCCTGCGAGACCGTCATGACCGATCTGATTCCCCTGGAGCAGGCCCACTGCCTCCCGCGCAAAGGCAGCGACCACAAGCTGGGCGAGGCGCGCCTGGCCGAGCTGCTGCCGCAGGTGCCCGGCTGGGAGCTGGCCGAGGCCGGCATGGCGCTCACGCGCACGTTCCGCTTCGCCGACTATTACCGCACCCTGGCCTTTGTGAATGCGCTGGCCTGGATCGCCCATCGCGAAGACCACCACCCCGACCTGGGCGTGCATTACGACCGCGTCGTGGTGCGCTATTCCACCCATGACGTGGGCGGACTGAGCGAAAACGACTTCATCTGCGCGGCCAAGACCGCGCAGCTCTACGATCAGGGAATCACTGCATGAACATGTATCGCGCCGCGTTCGCCGGCCTCGTCGTCGCCACCGGCCTTGCTGGCTGCGGCAAGTCGCCACAGCAGGCCGCCGCGCCCACCGTCGCGCCCACCGAGCTGGCTGCCCTGAAGACGCCGCCGCCGGAATATTCGCCGCAGCTGGCCTGCGCCGGTGTGGGCGGCACGACCGTGCTGCGGGTCGTGGTCGGCCCCCAGGGCACGCCGACCGATGTCTCGGTGGCACAGAGCAGCGGCCAGCCCGTGCTCGACGAAGCGGCCCTGACGCGCGTGCGCGAGTGGCAGTTCAAGGCCGCCACCCGCAATGGCCAGGCCGTGCCGCAGACCATCCAGGTGCCGGTCTCGTTCAAGCCGCCGGTGCCGCGTCCGAACGAATGTTTCGCCATCGAGGAACGCTCACGCCGCGGCGGCTGAGGACCGCGCAGGTCGGTGACGCCTTATTTCCGCACGGCACAAGCGCATCGACACCAGCGCATGAGCAACAGCGCCTTGTTCGCGCGCTTGAGTGTCGCCCCTGCCTGACGCTGGCGCAGAGGCGCTGCTTTTCGTCTTCGACACCACGTCTTCGTCATCGCGGCATGGCCATCCTGCTTCCGCGGAGGGGTGTGCGTATCTGGCGAGCTGCAGTTGCCACGCTCTCCGCAGGAAGTTCTTCATTCCACGAGGACGTCGCGCCACATGCTTGCAGTGTCATCACACAATCTCTGGATCGCGCTTGCGGTCACGCTAGCGGCCGGGCTGGCAACCGGGCTCGGCAGCCTCATGGTGGTGTTCGCCAAAAAGCCCAATCCGCGGCTGTTGGCATTCGGCCTGGCCTTCGCCGGCGGCGCCATGGTGTACGTGTCGCTCACCGAGATCCTCAACAAGTCGATCGCCGCGTTTTCCCATGCCTACAACGACAAGCTCGGCTTTACCTTCGGTACCCTGACCTTTCTGGGCGGCATGCTGCTGATCATGCTGATCGACCGCCTGGTGCCGAATCCGCACCAGAGCTTGTCCAGCGACGATCCGCAGTTTCGCGAAGACAACCGGGCCTATATTCGCCGGGTTGGCCTGATGACCGCCGTCGCGATCACTGCGCACAATTTCCCGGAAGGATTGGCGACTTTCTTCGCCACGCTTGAAAGCCCGGCGGTCGGCATGCCGCTGGCGTTCGCGATCGCCATCCACAATATTCCCGAAGGCATCGCGATCGCGGTGCCGGTGTATTTCGCCACGCGCAACAAGTTCTATGCGGTGGGCGCCAGCCTGCTCAGCGGGTTGGCCGAACCGGTCGGTGCAGGCATCGGATATCTGGCCTTGTCCAGCGTGCTCTCGGATGCGGTCTTCGGCACCGTGTTCGGGCTGATCTCCGGGGTCATGGTGTTTCTGGCGCTGGACGAATTACTGCCGGCTGCCAAGCGCTACGCCCAAGGTCACGAGACCGTGTATGGCCTGGTCTCGGGCATGGGAACGCTGGCGATCAGCCTGGTGTTGTTCCGTTTCGCAACGCCGTGAAGCGCGTTATGCGCGGGCTTCACCACTCGTGATGGACTGGCGCGAAGTCTGTTGCAGCAAGTGCAGACAATGCCGCTCCAGAAGCCCGATTGCTGTGTTGCCCGTGACGAGCCGATGCGCCCGCCCGCCTGAAATCTACCGCATGCCACGCAGCGCACCTGCGTGGCATGCGGTTTCCCGCACGTCTGCTGAACACCGTCGCGCCTGGTCGACTGAAGCCATGTTCTAGAAAGGTTCCAGACATTCAAGCCGGCGCATGGTACGCGCGTCATCAACGCACACACAGCGAGGTGCCGTATGCAACGCACATGGTCACAAGGGCGCCTTGCCTTGGCGCTGTCGATCGCATCCACTGGCCTGATTGCACTCGGCGGCTGCCAACGCACCGACGCACCGGCGCCGGCCGCCGCCGAGCCTCCGCCGCCTCCCAGCGCGATGGCAGCGCCGGCTTACACGCCGCCCACGGCGGACCAGCTTTACCAACTGGTCGCGCCGATTGCCCTGTTTCCAGACAAGTTGCTGGCGCAAACCTTGGCGGCGTCGGTGTATCCCGATCAAGTGGTCACCGCACAGGAATGGCTACGCAGCAATAGCGGTTTGAGCGCTGCAGATCGCGCGCAGGCCACGGTGTCGCAATCGTGGGACCCGAGCATCAAGGCACTGACCGCCTTTCCCGACGTGGTGGCCCAACTGGCTGGCAATCTGGATTGGACGCGTGCGCTCGGCGATGCCTACGCCCACGATCCCAACGATGTGCTCAACGCGGTGCAGATCATGCGCCAACGCGCCCAGGCCAGCGGCCATCTGCACAGTACGCCGCAACAGCAAGTGCAGGTGGCGCGCCACGTGGTGGTGACGCCCATTCTGGATGAGGGCCGCATCCCGCCGCCCTCGCAGGTGATCACCATCGAACCAGCGCAACCGGATGTGGTGTACGTGCCGCGCTACGATCCCGGCGTGGTCTACGGCGCGCCGGTCGATGTCTACAGGGAGTATCGCTACCGCCCGGTCCGCTGGTACGACGAAGGCGACGTCGTCACCACCGGCCTGGTGTCCTTCGGCGTCGGCGTATTGGTGGGCGGCGCACTCGAGCACCATCACGGTTGGTTCGGCTGGGCCGAGCCGGCGCCTGTCTGGCACCGCTGGGGCTGGAACAGCTGGGGTGTGGATTGGAACGCGCCGCCGGCCGCACCGCATTATGTGGTCTACCAGAACCATGTCTATGCGCCGCGCACCACCATCATCAACAACCGAAATACGTATGTCGATTCACGCTCGTACGTGAATCAGGATCAGCGCCATTGGTCCAATTCGACATCCGCGCCTGTGGCCGGGATGTCCCCAGCCAACTTCCATGCGGCGCAGGCGGCCGCTCTACCGGCAGCAGTCGCCAGCGCACGTGGGCTTGGTGCGTTTGCAGGAGCGGCCACGCCAGCGCCTTCGCCCGCCCAACTGCATCGCCCGCCCGACTATGCGCATCTGACCACACCGCATTTCAATGCACAGATGCTGCAACCAGGCCGTCCGGTAACGCTGAACGCATCGCCATCGCCATCGCCGTTGGCGCATGTTGCGCCCCTGACAGCTGCGAGCCATCCGATGCAGCCATTGCCCTCCGGGATGCGTTCGCCGCGCGTGCAAGTACCGGCATTCGCCTCGGCTGCAACGCCTGCACGGGTAAATGACTTGCAGGCCGCACAACAGCACATGGCGCAGATGCACGCACAGTCGCGGGCAGCGCAGGAACAGGCAGCTGCAGCCAACCGCGCACATGCCGGCATGCCGCCGCGCGATGCATTTGCGAGCCGCGACGCCCGCGACAGCCAGTTCCGAGCCCAAGCCCAACCTGCGCAATGGAAGCCGCCCGTGCAAGAGCAGCGGCAGCTGGCGCCTCATCAGCAGTTTGCATCCGCGGCAGTGCCGCGTGTCGAACATGCGCAGCCGTCGCAGCCGCGTGACGAACCGCGCCCGGTCATGAAGGCAGAGCCGCAGCAGCGCATGCAGCGGATGGCGTCCTTCGCCCCGCCGCGTGCCGCTCCGACCCATCAAGCCGATATGCACCAGCAACGCCCGCATCCGTCGGCGCAGCCGCAACATCACGACCATCGCCACGAAGGCTGAGCCAGCCGCGCTGGCGCAGCCGCCATGGCTGCGTCAGCGACCGAGCTGGTCTAGGGCCTCGGCGAGCTCTGGCGCCAATGGCGCGCTCAACACGTACGGCGTCTTGCCGGCATCCAGTGCGAATTCGAGAGATGCGGCATGCAGGAACAGCCGCTTCAAACCAAGCTGGTCGCGTAGGCGCTTGTTGACGTCTGCCTCACCGTATTTCTCGTCGCCGGCCACCGGGTGCCCCAGGTGCTGGGCATGCACGCGAATCTGGTGGGTGCGACCGGTCTCGATGCGCACTTCGCAATAGGAATGGCCGCCGCGCCGTTCCAGCAACTTGAAATGGCTCAGCGACGGCTTGCCGATCGCATTCACCTGCACATGCCGCTCCCCTCCCTGGCGCAGGCCGATGTGCAGCGGCGCGTCCACGGTCATCACGCCGTCGGGCATGCGGCCCACCAGCAGGGTCAGGTAGCGCTTGGTGATGCCACGCCCTTCGACGCGGTCGTCTTCGCGCATGAGGGCCTGCAGCTCGGTCAGCGCCGAGCGCTTCTTGGCCACGATCAATAGGCCGGACGTATCGCGATCAAGCCGGTGCACCAGTTCCAGGCTCTGGTTCGGGCGCAGCGCCCGCAGCGTTTCAATGGCGCCAAAGCTGATCCCGCTGCCGCCATGGCTGGCAACCCCGGACGGCTTGTTCAGGGCAAGCAGGCGCGCATCCTCGAACACGATTGCCGCTTCCAGCCGCGCCATGAATGATGACGGCGGCGCGGCCTTGTCGCCCTCTTCGTTGACCCGCACCGGCGGAATCCGCACTTCTTCGCCGCCCTCGAGCTTGCGTTCGGCCTTGGCACGCCCGCCATTCACGCGCACCTGGCCGCTGCGCACCAGCTTGTAGATCAGGCTACGCGGAGCGCCCTTGAGCTGGCCAAGCAGGAAATTGTCCAGCCGCTGCCCAGCACGGTCTTCCGGAACTTTGAGAATGCGCACGCCGACGCGGTCGGCCGGCGGCTTGGGGGGCTGGGGGTCGGTCATCTGGCTCTTTATTCTGTTACACTCGGCGAGCGAGATAAGGGTTTGATTTTGTTGGAAGTTGATTGGCCAGAAGCCTGACTTCCGATGATTCCGGCACAGTGCGCGACCACCGCCCCCGGGGCGGCCATGTTAGCGGCTCACCGGCCTACCCGGCCATCGCCAGCGGTTTTTGACCGCTGCGCTGAACATGTCCCGTGCGCTGCCCCGGTTTGTCCGGACGCGGCTGCCGGCCCTGAAACACCTATAAAACTTAAACAAGCGCTCCCGCGGCCTGCCGTGGTGTTGCAGCGCTGGAAACTCTGGTCAGGCCTGTCCGCGCGTTGCGCGAAGGGCCGACAAGCTGTTCCAGAGGCGAAACGTCACGGCGTTCCGCGCGGTAGAGCGCGTGAGGAACGCAACAATGAAGCGAATGCTGATCAACGCAACGCAGGCCGAAGAGCTGCGCGTGGCGATTGTGGACGGCCAGACCCTGTACGACATCGACATCGAACAGCCGTCCAAGGAACAAAAGAAGTCCAACATCTACAAGGGCCGTATCACCCGGCTAGAGCCTTCCCTGGAAGCGGCGTTCGTGGACTATGGCGCCGAGCGTCATGGCTTCCTGCCGCTGAAGGAAATTTCCCGCGATTATTTCCAGGCCGGCGTCGACCATAACAAGTCGACCATTCGTGAGCTGCTGCGCGAAGGCCAGGAAATCGTCGTGCAGGTGGACAAGGAAGAGCGTGGCAACAAGGGCGCCGCCCTGACCACGTTCATCTCGCTGGCCGGCCGCTACATGGTGCTGATGCCCAATTCGCCGAGCGCCGGTGGCGTTTCGCGCCGCATCGAGGGCGAAGACCGTGCCGCGTTGAAGGAAGCGCTGGACAAGCTCGACATTCCTGACGACATGGGCGTGATCATCCGCACTGCCGGCGTGGGCCGCGATGCCGAAGAACTGCAGTGGGATCTGGACTACCTGCTGCAGACCTGGAAGGCGATTGCCGAAGCTGCGCTGAGCAAGCCGGCCGCGTTCCTGATCTACCAGGAATCGCGCCTGATCATCCGCGCCCTGCGCGACTACCTGCGCGCCGATATCGGCGAGATCCTGGTCGATACGCCGGAGCTCTACGCCGACGCCCAGGAATTCATGAAGCAGGTGATGCCGCAGAGCCTGCGCAAGCTCAAGCACTACACCGACGATATCCCGCTGTTCAATCGCTTCCAGATCGAATCGCAGATCGAAGGCGCCTATGAGCGCAACGTGCGCCTGCCCTCGGGCGGCTCGATCGTGGTGGACCAGACCGAAGCGCTGACCGCCGTCGACGTGAACTCCTCGCGCGCTACCAAGGGCAGCGATATCGAAGAAACCGCGTTCCAGACCAATCTGGAAGCGGCCGAAGAAGTCGCACGCCAGCTGCGCCTGCGTGACCTGGGTGGCCTGGTGGTCATCGACTTCATCGACATGGCCTCGTCCAAGCACCAGCGCGAAGTTGAAAACAGGCTGCAGAACGCACTCAAGTACGACCGCGCACGCGTGCAGCTGGGCCGTATCTCGCGTTTCGGCCTGATGGAAATGAGCCGCCAGCGGCTGCGACCGAGCCTGGGCGAATCCAGCCAGATCGTCTGCCCGCGTTGCGATGGCCATGGCCGCATGCGCAGCGTCGAGTCGCTGTCGCTGTCGATCATCCGCGTGGCAGAAGAGCACGCTATGAAGGAAAACACCGGGCAGGTGCTGGTCCAGGCGCCGGTGGAAATCGCCAACTACCTGCTCAACGAAAAGCGCAGCGCACTGCGTGAAATCGAGCAGCGCCACGAGTCGCCGATCATCATCGTCGCCGACGAGCAACTGCACACCCCGCACTACGAAGTCACGCGCCTGCGCGAGAACGAGCTGGGCGAAGAGAGCGGCAAGCCGAGCTACCAGCGCGGCACCCCGCGCAAGCTGCCGGTGCATGCACTGACCAAGGCGCAGTTGAATATTCCCGCAGCCCCGGCGGTCACGTCGATCAAGCCGAGCCAACCGGCACCGGTTCGCGAAGAAGCCCCTGCCCCGGTCGCGCCCGTCGCTGCGCCGGCGCCAGTGGTGACCGTGCCCATTCCGGCACCGGTCACCGGTGTTGTGGGCTGGCTGAAGCGGATCTTCGGCGGGGTCGAGCCCGTCGCCCCGGCCCCGGAGTCGACCCCGCGTCCGCGCCAGAACGATGCGGGCCGCAATAACCGTGGCGAACGCGGCGAGCGTGGCGGTCAGCGCCGCGATGGTCGCGATGCCCGTAATGGCGGCAATGGTGGCAACCAGCAACGTGGCAATGGCGGCAATGGCAACGGCGCCAATAAGGAACGCCGTGACGAGCGTCGCCAGCCTGCCAGCGCCCAGGGCGCGCAGAATGGCGCACAGGCACAGCAGCAGGTGCAGGCGCCTAAGCCGCCGCGCAATGAAACGCAGGCGCCAAAGCAGCAGCAACCGCAGCAGCAGAAGTCCAAGCCGCAGAACCAGAGCCCACGCCCGCCACGTGCGCCTGCACAGCAGGACGGCGCGCCAGCCGAGCGGCAGCCGCGTCCGGCACGCCAGGATGAGGGTACGGCAGCGGCGCAGACCGTGACCTCCACTGCCGCAACGGCCACCACGTCGAGCGTGGTGGCCGCCATTGCCGACGCCGCTGCACCCACCAATGCGCAGACCAACGCCAATGAAGCGGCGCAGGCGCATCCTGTCGATGTCATGGTGAGCGAATCCACCGCTGATCGTGGCGCCGACGCAAATGCAACTGCACCGGCCCAGGATGCCGCAGGCGACGATGCAGCCAATGGCGAAGGCGGAAGCCGTCGCCGCCGCGGCCGTCGTGGTGGCCGTCGTCGTCGTCGTGGCGCCGGTGCCAACGGAGAAGGTGGTACCAGCGTCGATGGCCTGGAAGGCGACGATCTGGACAGCGATGCCGACAACGATCTCGATGGCGACAGCGAAGGCGACGACGCCGGTGCTCATGCGCATGTATCGGGCGCACCGCGCGCCGGCCAGCCGGAGTTCGATTTCGACGATGAGGCACCGGCACCGGCGGTGCGCGCCAAGCCGGAATCCGCTGCCCAGGCAACCGCCAAGCCGCGTCCGGTTCCCAAGGAGCGCGCAGAGCCACGGGGCGGCAGTGACACAGCTTCGACCACCGCGCCGGTTTCCAATACCGTGCCGGCATCGCAGGCTTCGGCAGCACCCGTTGCCGAAGCCGCCCGCGAGCGCCCTGCTGCGCCCGTTGCTGCTACCGACGCACCAGCCAAACCCGCGCCGGCTGTCACAGCGTCGACGGCTGCCAGCACCGAGGGTGCTGCAGCGCAGGCTGCAGAACAGCGCCCCGCGCCGGTCGCACAGCAGGCATCCGCTAGCCCGGCTCCGCTTGCCACCCCTGCGCCAGTGGCATCCACGCCGGCACCTGCAGTGGCTCCCGCTGCCGGGACTGCACCGACGGCACCGGCTGTTGCATCGCCTGTGACCAACGATGCGGCGACAAGCAGCCAGCACCAACCTGCGTCTTCGGCGCCGGCAAGTGCGGCTGTACCTGCCGCCGACGCCGAGGCCGCGAAGGCCGACCACCAGCAGCGCGCTGTGTCGGCGGACGTGGCAGCGCCTTCGGTACAGGCAGCGCCGGTGCAGCCGGCACGGGCAACGCCTGCTGACGACCTACCGGCACCTGCGGCGGCTACGCCGGCATCGCAGGCCGCAGTAGTCACGGTGACGTCGCCGCACGCCGAGCAGTCTGCTTCGCAGGCGCCATCGGCCGAGGTGGCAATGACCTCGACCTCGACGGTTGTGCAGGCAAGCCCAAGTGCGGACACCGCGCCCGCACGCAAGCCGTATGCTCCGGTGCAGACCACCATGCTCGATGCGCTGAGCCCGAACGATGCTGCGCCAGCAGCCTCCTCGGCCAGCAAGCCTCCGGCAGACCCTGCAGCAGCGCAGGAGTTGCAGGCAGGCAAGCCCAAGCCGACGGTGGTCGTGTCCGAACCAGTCAAGCCGGCTGCTCCATCGACCGACGCCGACCAGGTGCAGGATGACGACAGCAACAAGCCGCGTGGCGATCACTGATCGCCAGGTGACTTGATTGGTTGGCCTGTTGGGATAACAGGCCACGTCAACATCGAAACAGCGGCCTTCGGGGCCGCTGTTTTTTTAGGCACCGCCTGCACTAACGCCAAGCCGCATCCGCCGGTTGTGATCCCGGAGAGACATCGACGCTCCACGTTCTTCCACATGAGCGGCGACGTTTGTCGTCACTCGTGGTCAGTGTTTGCAAAGACCCTTCGATCGGCAAGTGCGGCGACGCCAGGCCTTGCTGGCACATGACGACAATCAGCGCGGAAGCTCCTAGTACACGGCGTGTCGTTACGCTCACCACCCGGGCGTCAGGGCGCCCCCGGCCTTGTTCCGACATACCGCGCGTTCCTAGAAGGCCGGGCTAATTCCCCACTCACGCGTTGACGCAATCCAGCAACCGCTTCTGAGGGCGAGACACGTCATTTCTAGGCACGTGATGAGCTTTCTCTACGCGATGTTGTGCGCCCTGGCCTTGCGATGCAGCGCAGCCACTGCACTGCACTCAAGGCAACGGTTCACAGCACCCTGGAGGGATCGGTCAGACCGTATTGATTGGCTAGCCGCGCCAGCGCAATGTTGTCCTGGATGCCGACCTTCTCGAACAGGCGTGCCTTGTGCGTGTTGATGGTCTTGGCGCTGAGGTTCAGGCGCTTGGCGATGTCTTCCTGGCGCAGGCCCTGGGTCAGCAGCAAGGCCACTTCCAGCTCACGGGGCGACAATGCATCAAACGGTGAACCGCCACCTTCCAGATTAGACAGAGCCAGGTTCTGCGCGATCGTATTGCCGAGATAACGCCGTCCCAATGCGACTTCACGCACCGCGCGCAGCAACTCGTGCGCGTCACCACCCTTGCCCACATAGCCGGAGGCGCCTGCCTCGAGCAAACGCTTGGGCAATGGGCCGTCTTCGAGCACGGAGACGATGATGACCCGCGTACCGTAGTCGCCCTTGACGATGCGCTCGGTAATTTCCAGGCCGCTGACGCCGGGCAAATGCAGATCGCACAGCACGATGTCCGGTTTGAGTTGACGAATCTGCGGCAATGCGGCTTCGCCGCTCTCTGCTTCACCCACCACATCGACGTCCACTTCCTTGGACAGAATCATCTTCATGCCTGTACGCACGAGTGCATGATCGTCGATCAGAAAAACTCTGATGGTCATCCTTGTTGTCCTCGCTAGCGGCTGGCTGGTGCAGCCTATCTCCGTGAATAATTCAGGGCAAGCTCGATGCGACGTATTACGCCCAAGTTAGAGCGTTATGACACGTCACTAGAGCATGCATGACGTGCGCATGGCGCGATGTCTCTAGGCAAGATGTTGCAACGTGTGCCGATGATGCGGGCGCCAGGCCGACCGGTGACATCGGGCAATGCAGTCGCGCTCGGTCAGATTTTCACTGGCTAGGCGGTACGGTCGGCGTCCACCAAGGGTTTTAATTCGGGATCCAGCGCAACGCGTTCGTCGAAGACGAAGCAGCGGCCCTCGTAGCCTTCGCCACCGACCTCTTCGAAGTAGCCGAGGATTCCGCCCTCCAGTTGCAGCACGTTGTCCATGCCATCGGCCTGCATCCACAGCGCGGCCTTTTCGCAACGGATGCCACCGGTGCAGAAGCTGACCACCGTGGCATCGGCCAACGCGCCACGATGCGGTTCCAGCGCGCCAGGCAAGTCGGTGAACTTGTCGATCGGCAGCGTCAATGCACCCTGGAAGGTCCCGTATGCCACTTCCTGCGCATTGCGCGTGTCCAGCAACACCAGCGGACGGCCGCGATCATCTTGCCCGTTCCGCAGCCACTCGCGCAGCACGGCAGGCGTCACCGACGGTGCACGACCTTGCAGCGGCGATGCATCGTCGCGCCGAAAACTGATGATCTCCGGCTTGATCTTGACCTTGAGCCGCGCAAACGGCTGATGCGCGCTTTCGCTGTACTTGATGCGCATCTGCGCAAACCGCGCGTCGGCCTGCAGCCAGGCGTAGAACGCGTCGATCTGCTCGGCAGCGCCTGCCAGGAACAGGTTGATGCCCTCTTCGGCCACCAGCACCGATCCTTTCAGCGCATGCTGCTCGGCTTGCGCGCGCACGCCGTCGGCAAGTGTCTGCGGATCCTGGATGGTGACGAACTGGTAGGCGGCGGTATTGATCATCATGCGGCTATTTTAGGGCCGCGGGCAGCCCCTAGCGAGCGCCGTGGATGGGACGTCCAGCACGGTGCAGCAGCGTGCCTGCAAGCGCGTCATGCCGCGCACTCAGCCGCGCACTCAGCCGCGCAACAGCACAAACGGCAGCAACACCAGCGAGGCGACGACCAGCATGCCGATCAGCGTCACGAGCACGAAGACCGGTCGCCTGCGCAGCAACGCGCCAAAGGTCTCCGCAGTGCCGGCTGCAAGTTCCTCCTGGCGCTGGGCACGCGCAATCGCGCCGCGCTGTGCCTGGTAGGCATCCATCGCCGCCTTGGCGCGTGGATAGTCGGCATCGTCGCTGAGCCAGATACCGCCAGCGGAAATCCCCCAGTTGCTGGGGCGCGTTTCATAGATCTGCACGCGCTGCTCGCGCATCAGCGCCCGCACCTCATCGGCTTCGTCGTCGGGAACATTGCGCAGATTGAGCAGCAGCTTGGCCATGCCGCGATGATACCGGGAGCCAGGTGCGATAATGGCGGCCTTTCTCCATGGACCCTGCCATGCGCCTTTTGTTGACGCTCGTTGTCGCCCTGTTGCTCGCAAGCTGCGCGCCCGCCCTGCCGCCCTCCGGCGGCACCATCGCCAGTTTCGAGCGGATCGACCGCACCGTGGGGACCGGTGCAGAGGCCACACCAGGCGCCATGGTCACCGTGCACTACACCGGCTGGCTGTACGACGAAAAAGCCGCCGACAAGCACGGCAAGAAGTTCGACAGCTCGCTGGATCGCGCTGAGCCGTTCCAATTCGTACTAGGCGGCCACCAGGTCATCCGCGGCTGGGACGATGGCGTGGCCGGCATGCGTGTCGGCGGCAAGCGCACCTTGATGATTCCGCCCGATTACGGCTATGGCGACAACGGCGCCGGTGGCGTGATACCGCCCGGTGCATCGCTGGTGTTCGATGTGGAATTGCTGGGCGTGCAGCCGCGCTGAGTGCCTGACGATGACTGATCTGAGCAGGCAGCGGCTGGCAGTGATCGGCGGTGGGCCGGCCGGTTTGATGGCGGCGGAAGTGGCCTGCGCGTCAGGCTTGGCGGTGGATCTGTACGAAGCCAAGGGCTCGGTGGGACGCAAGTTCCTGATCGCTGGCAAAGGCGGCTTGAACCTCACGCATTCCGATTCGATGCCGCTGTTTGCGCAACGCTATCGCCAACGTCAGCAACCGGTTTCCACATGGTTGCAGGACTTCGATGCTGATGCGCTGCGCGATTGGGCGCGAGAGCTCGGTGTCGAGACCTACGTCGGCAGTTCCGGCCGTGTCTTTCCAATGGACCGCAAGGCCGCACCCTTGCTGCGCGGCTGGGTGCGCCGGCTCAAGGAACAGGGCGTCACGTTTCATGTGCAGCACCGCTGGCTGGGCTGGACTGAAAACGGCGCACTCCGCTTCGACGCACCCACCGGTGCTGTGGAGTGCAGTGCAGAGGCAGTCGTGCTGGCGCTTGGTGGCGGCAGCTGGCCGCAGCTTGGTTCCGACGGCCAGTGGCAAGCAACACTGCAGCAACGCGGTATCGCGGTAGCGCCCCTGGTGCCGGCCAACTGCGGCTTCGATATCGATTGGAGTGCGCACTTCGTGCAGCGCCATGCAGGTGCACCGCTGAAACCGGTCGTTGCGCATTGGCAGGATGGCAACGGCATGCAGCATGCATTGCAGGGCGAATGCGTGGCCACAGCGAACGGCATCGAGGGCAGCTTGATCTATGCCTTGGCCGCGGACCTGCGCGAGCAGATCGACGCCCATGGCGTCGCCGAACTCGTGCTGGATCTGATTCCCGGCCACTCGCTCGAACGCGTGCATGCCGAACTGGCCCAACCGCGCAAGGGGCGCAGTTTCAGCGAGCATCTGCGCCGCCAGGTCGGCATCGATGGTGTCAAGGCGGCCCTGCTCTACGAAGAACTCGGCAAGCAGGCGGGCGACGACGTGGTGTTGGTCGCACGCACGCTCAAGCAGTTGCCGCTGCGACTGTTGCGGCCACGTCCGCTTGCCGAAGCAATCAGTTCTGCAGGCGGCGTGCGGCTGGAGGCGCTGGACGATCAGCTGATGGCGCAGTCGCAACCAGGGGTGTTTTGCGCTGGCGAAATGCTCGATTGGGAAGCACCAACCGGCGGCTATCTGCTCACCGCCTGTTTCGCCAGCGGCCGACGTGCCGCACGCGGCGCTGTGCAGTGGCTAGCGCAGCACAACGCAGACGCTACAGACGATCGCTGACTGCCGCACGCGGCCACACCGATTTGACGTCGTACACCACCGCGCCCGGCTTGCCGAGCGCGGCGATCTGCGCGACGTCGTAGTCGCGATACTGCGCGTGCGCCACTGCCAGCACCACGGCATCGTAGGCGCCCTCTTCCGGCGTCTGGCTTAAATGCACACCGCCGTGCTGCAGCGCTTCAGCCGGGTCTGCCCACGGGTCGCAAGTGTCCACCTGCACACCCCCGGCCTGCAGCAACTGCACCAATTCCAGGGCGCGGCTGTTGCGCAGATCCGGGCAGTTTTCCTTGAATGTGGCGCCCAGTACCAGCACCCTCGCCTGCGCGAGCGCGACGCCACGCATGGCCAGCATGCCGCACACGCGCTCGGCCACATGTCGGCCGACCCGATTGTTGACCTGCCGCGCGGTGTGGATCAGGTCCGGGTGATAGCCCACGCTTTCGGACTTGTGCATCAGGTAGTACGGGTCCACGCCGATGCAATGCCCACCGACCAGGCCAGGACGAAACGGCAGGAAATTCCACTTGGTTCCTGCGGCCTCGAGCACATCCAGGGTGTCGATTCCCAACTTGTCGAAAATCAACGCCAACTCATTGACCAACGCGATATTGACGTCGCGCTGGATGTTTTCGACCACCTTTGCCGCTTCGGCCACGCGCATCGACCGAGCGCGCCAGGTGCCGGCAGTGATGATGCTGGTATACAGCGCGTCGACTGCATCAGCGGCGTCCGCCGTCGAGCCCGAGGTGATCTTGCGAATGTCGCGCAGACGCCGCTGGCGATCGCCGGGATTGACACGCTCGGGGCTGTAACCGCAAAAGAAGTCGTGGTTGAAACGCAACCCGGAGCCTGCTTCGAGCAAGGGCACGCAAACTTCTTCGGTGGTTCCTGGATAGACCGTGGATTCGTAGATCACCAGGTCGCCGGGCTTGAGGGCGGCGGCGATCAAGGCCGTGGCGCTACGCAACGGCTCCAGATCCGGTTGCTCGAAGCTGTCGATCGGCGTTGGCACGGTCACGATGAAAATGCGACAGGCGGCCAGATCCGCAGCGTTTGCGCTATAGCGCAACTGTGTTGCGGCAGCCAATTCGGCATCGTCCAGTTCCAGCGTGGCATCGTGGCCATCGCGCAATTGCGCAACGCGCTGCGCATCGATGTCAAAGCCCAGGGTGTCGCGCTGCTCCCCGAATGCAACCGCCAACGGCAGGCCGACATAACCCAACCCAATGACGGCGATGCGCCCCTGTGGGGGGGCGAGAAGCGTAATGCCGGACATGCGGTTCCTTAAAATGGTGCGCAGCCCGTGGCGGCCCGCTATGCGGCGGCAGCATAACGCAGGCCGCAGGCGCCAGGCAGTGCAGGAAGGTCGCAGCAAAGATTCACAATCGCCGCGCAATCAGGCACGCTATCGCAATGCCCGGGTGGCGAAATTGGTAGACGCAAGGGACTTAAAATCCCTCAGCCGCAAGGCTATGCGGGTTCGACCCCCGCCCCGGGCACACGTTAATAAGGTAATCGAGTCGGCCCACGCAATTGTCTGCGCGCCGCTTACCGGCTGATGTCCATGCACGACCATCCGCATCATGCAGCCAACGCGCTGGTCACCTGGCCCCGGATTGCGTTTCGATTACGCGTGCCCGCGACATCGCGTTGCGCCATTCCTCCAACGCAATCAGTCAAACCCACGTGTCCAAGTGCCCAAGCACAGGTGTGCGCGCACTGGCACATGCGCTCATTACCTGACACCGCAGCACCACCGCTCATATTTCGCAGCGGCCGCGTAGTGCCTGGACGCCACCGGCAATAACACGCGACCAATAAAAAAACCCTGGATATCGAGCGATATCCAGGGTTCGAATTTGGAGCGGGAAACGAGACTCGAACTCGCGACCTCAACCTTGGCAAGGTTGCGCTCTACCAACTGAGCTATTCCCGCGTGGAGCAAAATTGTACAGCGTGTTACTTCGTTGCGCCAGCCCTGTCGTCGTTATCGATGGCAGGAAGACCGCATGCGATGTGGAGGCCTGGGCCGGAATTGAACCGGCGTACGCGGATTTGCAGTCCGCTGCATAACCACTCTACCACCAGGCCGAAACATCAAACCCAAGGCATCCTGCCTTGAAACGACGAGACCCCTGACGCGGGGTCCTGTCTACATCTGGAGCGGGAAACGAGACTCGAACTCGCGACCTCAACCTTGGCAAGGTTGCGCTCTACCAACTGAGCTATTCCCGCTTGGGAGGCGAAATTCTACAGCGAACAGGATAGCTGTCAACTGTTGCTTTCGATTTTTTTCGGCTTGTTGCTGATCGCTGCTTTTTCGTCGGCGCGCAGGCTTGGCCATGCAGCCTGCAGATACTGAAACCCCGACCACAGCGTCAGCAAGGCCGCAATGGCGAGTGTCCAGTAGCCTGCACGAAATATCAGGTTGCCCAGCCAGATTTCATGCGTGGGCATTTGCCCGGGCGTGACCGAATACAACAGGCACAGCAAGGCCACCATTTGTGCGGTGGTCTTGATCTTGCCGATGGCCGCCACGCGTACCTTGGCGCGCTGGCCGATCTCGGCCATCCATTCGCGGAGCGCAGAGACGGCAATCTCGCGTCCGACGATGACTGCAGCCCAGAACGCCATCCACGGCGTGGGGTGGCCCTGCACAATCAGGAACAGCGCCACGGCGACCATCAACTTGTCGGCGACCGGGTCCAGAAATGCGCCGAACGCGGAATATTGGTGATAACGCCGCGCGACCCAGCCATCCAGCCAGTCGGTGATGGCGGCCAGCGCAAACACGCCGGCTGACGCGAAATTCGTCCACGTGTACGGCAGGTAGAACACCACGACCAACACCGGGATCATCACGATCCTCAGCAGTGTCAGCCACGTGGGGATGGTCAACTTCATTGCGGACTTGCCTCGCCTGCCGCATCGGGAAGCGCCAGCCCGTGCAGGTTAGCGTAGATTCGCGCGGCAAGTGCGGCATTGACCCCCTCCACTCGTGCAATCTCGGCCTCGCCGGCGGCCTTGAGCCCGACCAGCCCGCCGAAGTGCTTGAGCAGACTCGCGCGGCGCCGAGGGCCGATGCCGGGGATATCCTCGAGCTTGCTGGTCATGCGCGCCTTCTGGCGGCGACCGCGGTGGCCGGTGATCGCAAAGCGGTGCGCTTCGTCACGCACCTGCTGGATGAATTGCAGCGCAGGCGACGCCGCGCCCGGCCGCAGCTCGCGGCCGTCGGCCATGATCAACGCTTCATGCCCGGCCCGGCGCTCTTCGCCCTTGGCCACGCCGACCAGCAACACGTTCTCGACCCCGAGATCGGCCAGCGCGGCCTGCGCCTGTGCCAGCTGGCCTGCGCCACCGTCGATCAACAGTACGTCGGGGAGCACGCCGTTCTCTTCCACGGCGCGACGGAAGCGGCGCTCGATCGCCTGCCGCATGGCTGCGTAGTCGTCGCCCGGCGTGATGCCGGAAATATTGAAGCGCCGGTACTGGCCACGCACCGGGCCACTGGCGTCGAATACCACGCACGAGGCGACGGTCGCCTCGCCCATGGTGTGACTGATGTCGAAACACTCCACGCGCTTGACCGGCTCGGCAAGTCCAAGCATCTCGCGCAAGGCTTCGCTGCGTGCGTGCTGCGCGCTCTGGCTGGTGAGCTCGGTGACAAGGGTCAGCTGCGCATTGCGCGTGGCCAGCAGCAGATAGCCGGCACGCTCGCCGCGCACGTTCCACTTCAGCGCCACCTTGTGCTCGGCCGCCGTACTGAGCGCCGCTTCGATCAGCTCGGCTTCCGGGATCTCGCGGTCGAGCAGGATTTCGCGCGGCGGAGAGTGCTCGGCGTAGTACTGCGATACGAACGCACCAAGAATTTCGTCGGCACTGTCTTCCCCGTTGGTCTTGGGAAAGAACGAGCGCGTGCCGAGATTGCGGCCGTCGCGAAAACTCAGCAACAAGACGCAAGCCTGGCTGGATTGCGTGGCGCAGGCCAATACGTCCAGATCCGCTGCACGCCCGTCGACGTATTGACGGTTCTGCATGCTGCGCAGCGACGAGAGCAAATCGCGCAAACGCGCAGCACGCTCGAATTCCAGCGCCTCGCTGGCCTGCTGCATCGAGTGCATGATCTCTTCGCCGAGCTGATCGCTCTTGCCTTCGAGGAACATGGTGGCGCGGCGTACCGATTCGGCGTAATCCGGAGCCGCCACCAAGTCCACGCACGGACCGCTGCAACGCCCGATCTGGTATTGCAGGCATGGCCGCGAACGGTTGCGGAACACGCTGTCCTCGCAACTGCGCAGCTTGAAGAGCTTGTGCATCAGGCTGAGCGTCTCGCGTACACCGGTGACGCCCGTGTAAGGGCCGAAATAACGCCCTTGCACCGCACGCGGACCGCGGTGCAAGGCAATCCGGGGCCATTGTTCGCGGGTCAGCAACACGTATGGGTAGCTCTTGTCGTCGCGCAACGAGACGTTGTAGCGCGGCGACAGCGATTTGATCAGCTGGTTTTCCAGCAGTAGCGCTTCGGCTTCGCTGCGGGTAACGGTGACGTCCATGCGCGCAACCTGCGACAGCATCGAGGTCAACCGGGCATTCTTCGGTGTCCCGTTGAAGTAGCTGCCCACACGCTTGCGCAACGCGCCGGCCTTGCCGACGTACAGCAAGGTATCGTCGCCCGCATACATGCGATAGACGCCAGGCGCGGTGCTCAGTTGCGCAGCAAACGCTTTTCCATCGAAATCGTTGTGGGGCCTGACGCTCATTCGTCTATCGAAACATCACTCAGTGCGCCGCTTGCAAGGTCGTACCGCAAGATGGCATGTGCATCGGTTTCTGCGATCCAGACTGCACCGGCGGTGACCGCCAGACCGGCCGGGCCATGCAGACGACGCGGCAGCGCGACCGTAGTCAATTCACCGCCGCCCAGGCGCAGGCAGCGCAGGCGGCCATTGCCGGTGTCGGCGATCCACAGCAACGGCGAATCGGCCGCCAGTGCAATGGCCTGTGGGAACTGCAGGCGTGCCGTGCTGCGCGGGCCGTCCTGATCTCCAAACTGCCAGGTGCCCTGCCCGCCGACCAAGGTCTGTACCAGATCGCCGCGTAGTTGCATGGTGCGGATCGACGAGCCCAGCCCGTCACAGACATAGGCCACCTGCTGCACGGACGCCAAGCCGGCCGGCTGTGCGAAAGCAGCGAGATGGCCGCTGCCGTCGCGAATTTCAAGGGCACCGGTGCCTGCGCGCGCGGTCAGCGCGGCGCGGCCCAGGTGATAACTCCAGATCCGGTTATCGCCGGCCATGGCGATCAACACCTGGTTGTCGGCGATGGCCAGACCTTGCGGGTAGTTGAGCGCAGAGGCACCGGGCGACGCCAGCGGGCCTTCGACCGGCTCGCCGGAACGACCGGTGCCGCACAAGGTATCCACCTGCCCGCTGCGCAGGTTGATACGACGTAGCGCATGGTTGCCGGTATCGGCGACATACAGCTGATCGCGTTCCAACGCCAAACCTTGCGGGCGCCGGAATGCCGCTTCGCCGACACCGCCGTCGATGAGATCAGCATTGCCATGCCCGAATTGGCGCAGTACGCGTCCGCTGTGCGTGCACTCGAGCACGCGGTGATGGCCGGTATCGGCGACATACAACCGGTCTTCGGTCGCGGCCAGGCCGGTAGGAAAACGCAACGCCAGGTGCGGCTCGGGCTCGCGCTCGGCCACGCCGTGCAGGTCGGCGTCCGAGGGCGGCTGCTGGCCCTCGCACAGGGCAGTCAGCGCCTTGTCCAGATCGCCGGTGACGCCCACCAGGCGCTGCCGCTCGCGGCCGTAGGCATCCAGCAGCACCAGCGTGGGCCAGGATTCGATACCGAAGCGACGCCAGGTTTCCCAGTCCTTGTCGAGCAGGATCGGCGCACTCACGCCGTGTCCGCGCAGTTGTTTAAGCGAGCGTTGCGGCAGGCGCTCGCTGTCGAAACGCGGCACCTGCACCACGATCACCTGGAGCCGGCCAGGGCTGCGCGCCTGCCAGTGGGCAAGCTCGGCCAGGCGTTCGGCGCACCACACCGAACTGGCGTTGACGAACGCCAGCACCAGCGCACGGCCGCGATGCTCCTGCAAGGTGGAGGGCCTGGCATTGAGCCAGGTGGGAAATTCCGGCAGTTCCTGGGTGAGCTGGGCGTTCATGCGGTGATTATGCCCAAGCGCGATTAGCCGCGGGTGAGTCTGGCCACGGTGAGGCGCGCGGCAGTGTCGACCAGCTGCCATACCTGCTCGAAGTCATCCATGCTGCCGGTATACGGGTCGGGGATGTCATCGCGCGCGTCGAGGCTGGCCCAGGGCAGCCACAAGGCGAGCTTGTCGCGCCGCGCCGCCGGGGCGAGCCGCTGCAGATCGCGCAGATTGCTGGCGTCTGCGCACAACAGCCAATCGAAATGCTCGAAATCCGAGTGCTTCACCTGGCGCGCGCGGAGGCCGGAAATATCCACGCCGTGACCGCGCGCGCAGCGGATGGCGCGCGGGTCCGGCGCCTCGCCGGCATGCCAGTCGCCGGTACCAGCCGAATCGACCTGGATGCGCCGCGACAAACGGGCTTCATCCAGCCGCGCACGCAACGCACCCTCGCCCATCGGTGAGCGGCAGATATTGCCCAGGCAGACGACCAGCACCTTCATGGCGATGCCACCCGCACCTGTGCGCGGACGAGATCGTCCGGGGTATCGATGCCCGGCGGAAACGGCTCGGGCGTCACCGCCACGGCGATGCGATAACCGGCTTCCATCACGCGCAGTTGTTCCAGCGATTCGATGCGCTCCAGCATGCCAGGCGGCATGGCCGCGAAGCGTTGCAGGAAGCCTGCGCGATAGGCGTAGATGCCGATGTGGCGCAGCCACTGACCTTCTGCAGGCACGCTATCGCGCTGGCTGGCGAAGCTGTCGCGGTGCCAGGGAATCGGCGCGCGGCTGAAATACAGCGCATCGCCGCCGGCTGTGCGCACCAGCTTCACCACGTTGGGATCGAACAGGTCGTGCGCGTTGTCCACCGGCGCGGCCAGCGTGGCCATCTGGGCACCGGAGTGCTGCAGCAGATCGGCAACGGCGCGGATGCCTGCAGCCGGCGCGAACGGTTCGTCGCCCTGCAGATTGACCACGCAGGTCTGGTCGTCCCATCCGGCAATGCGTGCGCATTCGGCAAGGCGGTCGGTGCCGGACAGATGCGCGGCGCCGGTCATTGCCACATGCACTCCTGGCAGATGTTCGATCGCCGCAGCGATGCGCGCGTCGTCGGTGGCCACCCATACCTCGCGCGCACCCGCCAGCAACGCACGCTCGGCCACATGCTGGATCATCGGGCGATCGCCGATCCGTTGCAGCGGTTTACCCGGCAGCCGCGTAGAGGCGTAACGGGCGGGAATGGCGACGACGAAATCGGCAGGCGTGGTGGGTGTCATACGTGCGCGCTCTGGATGCAGTGGGGAAACGAGAAAACCGAATCGCTTGATGCCGATGTGTGATTGAGCGAAGTGGCTATATTCAGTGGGAGCTGCGCTGCACGGCATCAGCACTCAAAAACGCGCTGCATGCCCTGCTCGCAGCCATGCGCACCGATATTTCAGGGCAGACCTCTGCCCGAGTGTTGCGAAACTTCATGCAGCCTGGATGCCACATCACAGCAGCAAGCGCGTCCTCGACGCCTGGCTCGCGATGGTTGGCCAGCAACGTCCAGCTGCATGCTCACCATGGCCCGTGATGCACTCACACGCCCTGCCGGCTGGCCAATTTGTTCAGGCGGTCCAGCAGACTCACCCAGAACGCGGCCGGCAGCTCCGCCTTCAGTGGCACGCTGTACAACCACTCGTCGGCGAACGGACGGCATTTCACCGCATCCTTTTCGGTCATCAGCACCGGCAGGCGGCTTCCGAAGCTGAAATCCGCGGCGCGGTAGACGTGATGATCCGGAAACGCGTGCGGCACCACGCCAATGCCGCGCGCGCGCAGCATGGCGAAGAAACGTTCCGGATGCGCGATGCCCGCTACCGCATGCACGCGCTGCCCGGCAAGCATGCTCAAGGGCTGCGCACGCTTGCCATCCATCGGCTGCACGCTGTCGATGCTCAAACGCATCTGCCACTCGCCGAAACCGGCATCATCGGGCACCTGCGGTGCGGCAGTCGCACTGGCCTGGCCGAGATTGACCACGCGGAAATCGCAATCGCGCGCGCGCGCGGCCGGTTCGCGCAGCGGCCCAGCGGGCAACAGGCGTCCGTTGCCGTAGCGCCGCTGGCCATCGACCACTTCGATCTCGACATCGCGCGCCAGACGGTAATGCTGCAGCCCGTCGTCGCAGATCACGATGTCGCAGCCCGCTTCGACCAGCGCCCGTGCAGCGGCGAGCCGGTCGCTGTCGACACGCACGCGTGCACCGGTTTTCCAGGCGATCAACACCGGCTCATCGCCGCCGAGCGCCACCGGCGTGTCCGCTTCGACCCACCGCGCGGTACCTGCGTCATCGCGGCCGTAGCCACGGCTGGCGACGCCAGGCGTCCAGCCGGCTTCCTGCAGCTTTGCGACCAAGGCGATCGTCAGCGGCGTCTTGCCGGTGCCGCCGGCGGTGACATTGCCAACCACGATCACCGGCACCGGTACCCGGTGGCGCCGGCGCCAACCGCGGCGATACAGCGCCCGCCGCAATGCGATGGCAGCGCCGTAGACCGGCGCCAGGATGCGCGCCGGCAAGGGGATCGGCGTGTTGTCGTACCAGTAACCCGGGGTGCGGGTGCCGCGCTTGCTCATGCCTGGCGTTCGCGGAATTGCATGCCGTGCAGATGCGAATACAAGCCGCCCTGCGCCAGCAATTGGTGATGCGTACCGCGCTCGACGATCCGCCCCTGGTCCATTACCAGCACCTGATCGGCATGCTCGATGGTGGACAGGCGATGCGCGATGACTAGCGTGGTGCGGTCCGGCATCAGCTTGTGCAGGGCGTCCTGTACCAAGCGCTCGGATTCGTTGTCCAGCGCTGCGGTCGCCTCGTCCAGGATCAGGACCGGCGCGTCCTTGAGCATGGCGCGTGCGATCGCCAGACGCTGGCGCTGGCCACCGGACAGGCGCCCGCCCTTGGTGCCGACATGCGACTGCAGCCCCTCGGGCAGTTGCGCGACAAATTCCATTGCGTTTGCGCCCAGAATCGCCCGCTCCAACTGGCCGGCATCGGCGTTGCGCATTTCACCGAACGCCACGTTGTCGGCGATGCTGCCGTCGAACAACATCACCTGCTGGCCCACCAGCGCAATCTGCCTGCGCAGATCCGCCAGGGCGTACGCTTGCACCGGATGACCGTCGAGCAGGATCTGCCCGGCCTCGGCTTCGTAAAAACGCGGGATCAACTTGATCAGACTGGACTTGCCGCTTCCGGAACGCCCGACGATGGCAGTGACGGTGCCCGGTTGCGCAACGAAACTGACATCGGCCAGCGCCGGATTGACCTGGCCGGGGTAGCGCGCCGTGACATCGCGAAATTCGATCAAGCCCTTGGCACGCGTCAGCGGCACGGTACCTTGATCCGGCTCGTCCGGGCTGTCCAGCACCGAAAACAGGCGCTCGGCCGATGCCAGGCCGCGCTGCACCATGTTCTGCACATTGGTGAGCTGCTTGAGGCCCGGAATGATGGTCAGCATCGAAGTCATCAGCACGACGAAATCGCCGGCCGTCAGGCGCCCGGCCAAGGCCTGCGCACCGGCCACGAACAGCAGGGCCGACAGGCCGATCGCGCCGATCATCTGCACGGTGGCAGTGGAAATGCCGCGGGTGGATTCGACCTTCATCGCCAGGCGCAGGTTGCGATTGGCCAGCGCGCCATAGCGCTCCATTTCGGTCTGCTGGGCCCCGTAGATCTTGACCTCCTGATGGCTGGACAAGGTCTGGTCGGCAGCCTGCAGCAGCTGCGCACCGCTTTCCTGGATGCTGTGGCTGATACGGCGGTAGCGCCGCGCCACCTTGTCCATCACCCAGGCCAGCACCGGGGCGAGCACCAGGATGGTCAACGTCACCTGCCAGCTATGCCACAGCATCAGTGCCAGCGCACCGATCACCTGCAGCGATTGCTGGATCATGACCTTGACCGCATCCACTGCGGCCTGCGCAACCTGGTCCGAATCCGAGCCCAGGCGTATCAGCATCGAGGGCACCGGCTCCGAATCGAAGCGTGACCCCGGCAGGCGCAGATACTTGGCCATCACCTTGATACGCAGGTCGCGCGCGATGCTGCGTGCGGACTTGCCCATGGCCATGTCGGTGATGTAACCGGCGACGCCGCGCACCACGAACAGCAGGATGATCTGCACCGGCAGCCAGCGACTGACCTCGGCGTTCTTGTAGATGAAGGTCTCGTCGGTGATCGGCTTCATCAACGCCAGAAACCCGGTGGTGCCGGCCGCTTCGATCAACGCGGCGATCAACGCGGCCACCAGCAACAAGCGATACGGCTTGGCAAACGCCAGCAGGCGACGGTACGTGCGCCAGGAAGACACTGGCGCCGGGCGGTCGGTGGAGATGGTCACTGGCGGGTTCCGTTGGTGCTTGTCTTGCCGGTCGTACCGGTGGCGCTGGCCGGGGGCGCGGTGGCGATGGCAATGCGCCGGAAGCCGAGCTGGCCCAGCGCATCCTGCGCGGTCACCACGGCCTGATACGGGGTCCGCGCATCGGCGCGCATCAGCACGGTCTGTTCGCGGTCATCGCCGGCGATCTGGGCGATGGTCTGCTTGAGCGAATCCACATCCGAGCGCAGTACTTCCTGATCGTTGATGAAATAACGCCCATCGGCGTTGACCAGCACGCTCAACGAACGCGGCGGCGCACTGGTGTGCTGGTCGCTGGCGGTCGGCAACTGCAGCTGCAGCGTGGAGCGTGCGTCGAAGGTCGTGGTCACCACGAAAAAGATGATGAGGACGAGGATGACGTCAATCAATGGCACCAGGTCGATATGCGGCTCGTCCTGGCTTCGGTCGCTGCCGATGCGCATCCGTCAACCCTTCGCCGTGACAGGCCTGGCGCCCGCTGCGGCCGGCGCGACGGCTGCCGGCACGACTCGGCCATCGATGGTGTCCAGCAACAAGGTGGCTTCCTGCTCCATCTCGATGATGTAACCGGCGATGCGCCCCTTGAAGAAGCGATGCGCCATCAATGCCGGAACAGCGATGATCATGCCGGTGGCAGTGCACACCAGCGCTTTGCCGATGCCGCCGGCGAGCTGATTCACATCGCCGACGCCGTGATCGAGGATGCCCAGGAACATCTGGATCATGCCGACCACGGTACCAAGCAGACCCAACAACGGCCCGGCCGAAGCGATCGTGCCCAACGCATTCAGGTAGCGCTCCATGCGATGCACCACATGCCGGCCGGTGTCTTCGATACGTTCGCGAATCATGTCGCGCGGGCGGCCGCGCACATCCAGTGCAGCGGCCAGCAAGGCGCCCAACGGCGAATTGCGGCGCAGCGATTCGATGTGGGTGGGATCCAGATTGCCGCGCGCGGCCCAATTGCGCACTTCTTCACCCAGGCCCGGCGGCGTCACCTCATTGCGGCGCAGGCTCCACAGACGCTCCAGCACGATCGCCAGGGCGATCACGCCCAGCAACAGCAACGGCACCATCGGCCAACCGCCTGCCTTGACCAGCTCCAACACGATTCGATTCCTCCGGCAACACGGCCGCCTGTTCGCTGACCGATAGGATAGCAGCCGACCGCCGCCGTTCCGCAGCATCCCATAGCCGCGGCTGCCAGCGCCGCCGCTCGCGCAGTTGCATGCCCGCGGCACCGAGCCAAACCCGTATCGCTCCCGCCTGGGCAGTGTCCAGCACTTCTGCTCCGCCCGACTTCCAGCGTTGCACGACCTCGGCGCGCGGATGCCCGAATCTGTTGCCATGACCGGACGACACCAGCGCCAGGCGTGCGCCGGTCGCGGCGATGAAGCCGGCCTGCGAGCCGTCGGCGCTGCCGTGGTGCGGCACGATCACCAGGTCCGCACGCAGATCCGCGGCGCGCCCGCGCAGCAGGCGGCGCTCGACGATTTCGCCAATATCGCCCGGCAACAGTGCGCTCGCAGACGCGGTCTCGACCCGCAGCACGCAGCTGGATTGATTGCGTAGATAAGGAAACCCAACGCCGGGATGCAGAAAGCGGAAGCGCACACCGTCCCACTCCCACTGCTGCCCGGCGCGGCAACGTGCGGTGACGTCCAACGGCGCACCCGGTGGCGCAGCCGTGCGTGCCACCGGCAGCCCCGTGCGCACCGCGGCATAGCCACCGGCATGATCGGCGTCGGCGTGGCTGAGCACGATGGCATCCAGCCGGCGTACGCCAAGCGCGCGCAACGCCGGCAGCACGACGCGCTCGCCGGCATCAAACCCGTCGCGTACCGCCGGACCGGTATCGAACAGCAGCGCATGGCGTTGCGTGCGCACCAGCACCGCCAAGCCCTGGCCCACATCCAGCACCTGCACTTCCGCCTCGCCTGCGGCGGGTAGCTCGCGATCCGGCCAGAGCAGCGGCAACCACAGCAGCGCCGCCAACGATTTACCCGGCGTTGCGCGCGGCAGCAACAGCCAGAACGCACCGAGCAAGGCGGCGATCAGGGCAACCCCATCGGACTCGGGCACCCACCACAACGCCACCGCGGTGTGCCCGAGCCAGACGAACCCCGGCCAGGTCAGCTCAAAGCACCAGCCCGCAAGCTGCCATGCCCATACGCCGGTCCCTGGATAGATCGCTTCGAGCGCGGTCCCCAACAGGCACAGCGGCACCACCACGAAAGTCCACCAGGGAATGGCGACCAAATTGGCGAATGGCCCGACCAGCGACGCCTGCCCGAACAGGCTGACCGTCAACGGCAGCAGGCCAACGGTGGCCACGGTCTGCGCAGACAAAAAGCCGCGCACGATGGCGCGATCGTCAGACGGCAGGCACCAGACCAGCCATGCCACGCCGGCGAAGCTGAGCCAGAAGCCAGCCACCAGCACGCTGAGCGGATCCCACAGCAACACCGCCAACAAGGCGAGCGAGAGGACGTGCGCGGTCGAGGCGCGTCGCCGCAGTACCCTGGCGAGGGCCACCACCGCAATCATCAACACGGTGCGTACCGTCGGCAGCGCCAGGCCAGCCAATAGCGCGTAGGCGGCGGCGCCGAGTAGCGCGGCAATCGATGCCGCATGCAGACGCGGCATGAAGGTGCCCAGTCGCGGCTGCCAGCGCCATATGCCAGCGACCAGCAGCGCGAAGAATGCCCCGACCAGCCCGACATGAAATCCAGAGATGGCGATCAGATGGCTGAGCCCGGTCGCGCGCAACGTTGCCCATGCCATATCGTCCAGCCCGCGGGTATCTCCGAGCGCGAGCGCCCGCAGGTACGGCGCAGAAGGGCCGCCGACACGCTCGGCGATGCGTTGCGACATCCGTTCGCGCCACGCATCCACGCCTTGCGGCGGCGCGATCTGGCGTGCGGTTGCAGGCATGCGCACATAGCCCGTCGCAGCGATGCGCTGCGCCAGTGCCTGGCGCTCGGCATCGAAGCCTCCGGGATTGCGCAAGCCGCGTGGCGCACGCAGCTTGAGCCGCAGCTGCCAACGCGCACCTGCATGCAGCGCTGCGCGCGGGCCGATGCGCTCGGCGCCAAAGTCGTCGTACCAGGCCAGTTGCAGGAGCTTCCCGCGCAGTGCCGCCGGCTGCGCCGGCGCTTGGTCCACGCGCAGCTGAAAGCGGGTACGGCGTTGCTCGGCGGTCGGCAGGCCGACAATCTGTCCGCGCACGGTGACATCGCGTGTTTCATTCCGGGGAAGCAGTTGCGACTGCAGGGCATCGGTCACCTGCCACCCCATCGTCCCGAATCCAAAGAGTGCCGCCGCCCCTGCCAGCAATAGCGCACTCCGGCGCGGGCGCAGCCACACCGTCGCGCCGCTGCCCAGCAATGCAACACACGCGCAGCCGACGTAAACCATGCGCGCAAGCAGTGTGGGCGACCAGGCGCAGGCCACCACGCCCAGCAATAACGCGGCCGCAATGGCCACCGCCGATCCCATCTGTGGCGGCGCTGCCTGCGCTGACACCTCCATGCTGTCGGTCGCCATCCCGCACCCTATCGATCAACGTCTTCACCTTAGATCGCGGCACCTTCCACGCACAGCGGAGATCTGCCCGAGGCTGGGTAGGAAGAACACTGAGCGGCGCTCGCTGATCGCGAATACGGAAGAAGTACTGCAGCCCGCAACCGCTAGATGCAGTGCGTAGGACAGTGCACACCTGACGATGCATGCCGCAGCAAATGGAGCGATCAACGGCGCAGCACGCGCTCTGGCCCAGTATTCGCCCCGATTTCATGGTGTCGCCGCTAAGGTGAAATCCGTTTTCCAGGAGCCTCCCCCCATGCGTAAAGGCATTGCATTGATCGTCGGTGTGACCGGCATCTCCGGTTACAACCTTGCCAACGTGCTGCTCGCCGACGGCTGGACCGTGTACGGCCTTGCACGCCGGCCACTGCCCCACGACGGTGTCATTCCGGTCGCGGCAGATCTACTGGACGCCGACAGCACCAACAGCGCGTTACGTGGCCTACCGATTACCCACGTGTTCTTCTGCACCTGGACCCGCCGCGATACCGAACGCGAGAACGTCCAGGCCAACGGCGCGATGATGCGGCACCTGTGCGATGCACTCAGCGATGCGCCGCTGCAGCACATGGCGCTGGTCACCGGCACCAAGCACTACCTGGGCGCCTTCGAGAATTACGGCAGCGGCAAGGCCGAGACGCCGTTTCGCGAAAGCGAGCCGCGCCAGCCGGGCGAAAACTTCTACTACACGCTGGAAGACCTGCTGTTTGCGCATGCGCAGCAGCACGGTTTCCGCTGGAGCGTACATCGCTCGCACACCATGATCGGCATGGCCAACGGCAGCAACGCCATGAACATGGGCGTGACGCTGGCGGTGTATGCATCGCTGTGCAAGCACACCGGGCAACCGTTCGTGTTCCCAGGGTCGCAAGCGCAGTGGAACAGCCTCACCGACCTCACCGATGCCGGGCTGCTCGGCCGCCAACTGGCCTGGGCCGGGCTTAGCCCCGCAGCGCGCAATCAGGCCTTCAACACCGTCAATGGCGATGTGTTCCGCTGGCGCTGGATGTGGGGCGAGATTGCGAAGTTCTTCGAACTCGATGCTGCGCCCTGCCCCGCTGTGCCTGAACCGCTGGAACCACGCATGAGCCAGACCGCGCCTGCCCTGTGGGCTGAGGTGGCCGCGCAACACCAGCTGGTAGAGTCCGACGTCAATCGGCTTGCATCGTGGTGGCATACCGATGCCGACCTAGGCCGCGAGATCGAGTGCGTCAACGACATGACCAAGAGCCGCGAACTGGGTTTCCTCGACTTCTACGACAGCCGCGCCTCGTTCTTCGAACTGTTTACCCGCCTGCGGGCACTGCGCATCATTCCTTGACCGATGCCATGGCATCCCCGCAGGCTGCATTGGCCTGCGGCGACCAGGCAGCTAATGCCCTGGCGGTTGGGGTGCAAGCGATCGTGCGCTGCCACTGCACTTCAAAATTCGCCACCATTTCGGCTAACGGGCACAGCACCGGTGACCGTTGAAGATTCCACGCTCATACACGACGCGATCGGTCTGCCAACCGACCGCTTCGCCATGCGCTTACACCGCAGACGGCGCCAATTCGCGCAGCTTGCCCTGGTGTAGCTCCAGCACGCGGTCCAGGCGCCGTGCCAAGCCGCGGTCGTGCGTCACCAACACCAGGCTGGTGCGCTGGGCGCGGTTGAGCTCCAGCATCAGCTCGAACACGGTGCCCGCGGTCTTGTCGTCCAGATTGCCGGTGGGCTCGTCGCCCAATACGCAGCCCGGCTTGTTGACCAATGCACGCGCCACCGCACAGCGCTGACGTTCGCCCCCGGAGAGTTCGCTGGGCTTGTGTTCGACGCGATGCCCAAGCCCAACCGATTCCAGCAGTTGCAGTGCCTGACCCTTGGCGACGGCCACATCCTTGCCGGACAACAGCACCGGCATCATCACGTTCTCCAACGCGGTGAATTCGGGCAACAAGTGATGGAACTGGTAGACGAAGCCAAGCGCCTGGTTACGCAGCTTGCCGCGCTGCGCGTCGGACAGCGCCGACATGCGCTCGCCGGCCACATACACCTCGCCGGAGGTCGGAATATCCAGCCCGCCGAGCAGATGCAGCAAGGTGCTCTTGCCGGCGCCGGAGGCACCGACGATCGCCACGGTTTCGCCGGTGGCCACCGAGAGATCCAGGCCATCGAATACCGGCGTGCGCATCTTGCCTTCGGCGTAGGTCTTGGCCAGCGCTTCGGCGCGGATCACCGCAGTTGCCTGTTCTGGTGTTTGCACGGCCGCTTCCCGGATCTCATTCATAGCGCAGCGCCTCCGCCGGCTGGGTGCGCGAAGCGCGCCACGCCGGGTACAAGGTCGCCAGGAAACTCATCACCAATGCCACCACGGTGATCACTACCACGTCCTGGGTTTGCATATCGGTCGGCAGGCCAGTGATGTAGTACACGTCTTCGGGTAGCAACTTGACGCTGAAAATCGTTTCGATCACGCCGAGGATGCGTTCGAGGTTGAACGTCAGCACGATGCCGCCGATCACGCCCATGAAGGTACCCATGAAGCCGATCAACGAGCCCTGCACCATGAATACCTGCATCACCCCGCCCGGCGACAGCCCGAGCGTGCGCAAGATGGCGATATCGGCCTGTTTGTCGGTCACCAGCATCACTTGCGAAGACACGAGGTTGAACGCCCCCATCGCCACGATCAGCGACAGCAGGATGCCCATCACCGTCTTTTCCATCTTCAAGGAGTGGTACAGGTTGGCGTTTTCCTGGGTCCAGTCGCTAACCCGATACGGGCCGTGCAACTTCACCGCCAGATCGCGCGCCACCGGCCAGGCCTGATCCATGTCATGCAGGCGCAGGCGCACGCCGGTGACGCCATCCATGCGCAGCACGCGCGCCAGGTCCTGCATGTTCACCACGGCCAGGCCGCGGTCGATCTCGTTGTATCCGGCCTCGAAAATACCGCTCACGGTAAAGCGCTTGAGCCGCGGCATCGCGCCCAGCGGCGTCGCCTGGGTGTCGCTGAGCAACACGACGATGCTATCGCCGACATCCACGCCAAGCCACAACGCCAGCTCCTTGCCGATGACGATGTTGTACGAGCCAGGGGTCAGGCTGTCGACCGAGCCCTGCTGCATCTTCTTGGCCAGCACCGACACCTTGCCTTCTTCGGCAGGAATCACGCCGCGCACGATGGCCGGCTGCTTGCGCGGGCCCTGCAATAAGGATTCGGTTTCGATGTAGGGCGCGGCACCGGCCACGCGCGGATCGGACATGGCGACCTCGACCGCATGCTGCCAGTCGCGCATCGGCGCGCCTTCTGCACTGACGGTCGCGTGGGCAGCCATCTGCAGCAGGCGGTCGCGGATTTCCTTCTGGAAACCGCTCATCACTGCAAGCGTGGTGATCAGCACGGTCACGCCCAGGGCGATGCCCAGGATCGACGCCATCGAAATAAACGATATGAAGCCATTGCGCCGCTTGGCACGCAGATAGCGCAAGCCGATGGCAACCGGGATAGGTTTGAACATGCGGTTCAACCGGGAAAGGGACGCTATGGTGCCACTAGCGGCCGCCCCGACGAAATGGCGTGGGCCTGAGCGGCCAGACGCAGTTCACGTCGTTGCGGCGCCGGCAAGGTGTCCGGCCAGAAATGCAGGCGCTCGCGCCGGCCATCCGCTCGCCTCCACGACACCACCGCAAGCGGTCCGCGCCAACGGACCTGCAGCCCTTCCACCTGCATACCGTCAATGCTGGCGGGCGTTTGCGTCCATGGCACCAGCAACTGCCTCACTGGCGAACGCAACAGCTGGCGCACTGCTCGCCCGCCTGCAAACACCGCGTACGCCGACAACGACACGGCCAGCCACGGTGGTACGCCACTGCGCCACACCGCCCACACGGCCAGCGCTACCAACACGCTCAATGCGCAAATCAACCAGCGCGAGGGGCGCCACTCAAGCCGGCAAGGCGCGAATATCGGCGATGAGTGCGGCGTTGGCGGCATCGGGGCAAGCCTCGTATCCCATGAACCAGCGCCACAACTTATCGTCTTCGCAATCCAGTAGCTGTAGGAAAACCGCGCGCTCGGCGTCGGGAGCCTGCGCCCAGCGTTGATCAAGGTAGCGCCCGAATAATTGGTCGAGTTCGCGCATGCCGCGTCGGCAACGCCAGCGCAGTTTTTTCAGCAGGGTTTGTTCGTCCATTCTCACTCTCCACCGCACCGCATGGCGGGCCAAAAACGACAGCGGCACCTGACCCAAGGGCCGGTGCCGCTGCGAACCACATCCCCGTGGTGGGGAATCAATGCCGTGCAATCAGGCGCGACGCGCCATCATCAGCTTCTTGATTTCGGCGATCGCCAGCGCCGGGTTCAAGCCCTTCGGGCAGGTCCGTGCGCAGTTCATGATGGTGTGGCAGCGATACAGCTTGAACGGGTCTTCCAGATCGTCCAGACGCGCACCAGTGTCTTCGTCGCGCGAATCGATGATCCAACGGTAGGCCTGCAGCAGGATCGCCGGGCCCAGATACCGCTCGCCATTCCACCAGTAGCTTGGGCAACTGGTCGAGCAGCATGCGCACAGAATGCATTCGTACAATCCGTCGAGCTTGCGACGGTCTTCCGGCGACTGCAGGCGCTCGCGGTCCGGCGGCGGCGGGGTCTGGGTACGGATCCACGGCTTGATCGACGCGTACTGCGCGTAGAAATGCGTCAGATCCGGCACCAGGTCCTTGATCACGCTCATGTGCGGCAGCGGATAGATCGGCACCTCGGACTTGCCGCATGCGGCAATCGCCTTGGTGCAGGCCAGCGTGTTGGTGCCATCGATGTTCATCGCGCACGAGCCACAAATGCCCTCGCGGCAGGAGCGACGGAACGCCAGCGTCGGGTCGATCTCGTTCTTGATCTTGATCAGCGCGTCCAACACCATCGGACCGCATTTATCCAGATCGATCTCGTAACTGTCGGTACGCGGGTTGGCGTCGACGTCCGGATCCCAGCGGTAGACCTTGAAGGTGCGCGTGTTCTTGGCGCCCTTTGCAGGGTAATGCTTGCCCTTGCCGATCTTTGAATTCTTGGGGAGGGTGAACTCTGCCATAGCTGCTCTCGTTGGCTCAGGCGATGCGCGGTGCGGACGACAACCGCACCGTGCGCATGAAGGTAAAGATGACGGATGCCACTGCCGAAGCAGTCGCGCAGCGGCCGGCCATGTGCCGGCGCTGCTCCAGCGTCATGCCACGACCACACTGCTGCACCGACTCGCTGCCACGCGCCGAGGCGATGGCAAGCGATGACAAGGCAACGGTGGGTCGCTGCATGCGCATCGATCAGTAAACGCGCGGCTTCGGCGGGACCACGTCCACGTCCTTGCTCAGCGTGTACATGTGCACAGGGCGGTAATCGAATTCGCACTTGCCCTTGTCGTCGACGGTCACCAGCGTGTGCTTTTGCCAGTTGACGTCGTCGCGGTCCGGGAAGTCTTCGTGCGAATGCGCGCCGCGGCTTTCCTTGCGCTGTTCGGCCGAATTGATCGTCGCCACCGCGTTGAGCAGCAGGTTGTTCAATTCATAGGTCTCGATCAGGTCCGAATTCCACACCAGCGAACGGTCAGACACCTTGACGTCTTCGAAGGTGGCGAAGATCTCGGCCATCTTGTCCACGCCCTCTTTCAGCGTCTTGCTGGTGCGGAACACGGCGGCGTCCGACTGCATGGTGCGCTGCATGTTGTCGCGGATCACGGCCGTCGGCGTGGAGCCGTTGGCGTGACGCAGCTTGTCCAGCAGGCCCAAGGCCTTGTCGCAGGCATCGGACGGCAGCGTCTTGTGCGGCTGATTGGGCTTGACCGTCTCGGCACAGCGATTGGCAACCGCGCGGCCGAACACCACCAGGTCCAGCAGCGAGTTCGAACCCAGACGGTTTGCACCATGGACCGAGACGCATGCCGCCTCGCCGATGGCATACAGGCCCGGCACCACGGCATCCGCATCGTCGCCTTGCTTGCGCACGACCTCGCCGTAGAAGTTCGTCGGAATGCCGCCCATGTTGTAGTGCACGGTCGGCAGCACCGGGATCGGCTGCTTGGTCACGTCCACGCCGGCGAAGATGTGCGCGCTTTCGGCGATGCCGGGCAGCTTTTCGTTGATCACTTCCGGACCAAGGTGGGTCAGGTCGAGCAGGATGTGATCCTTGTGCTCGCCCACGCCACGGCCTTCGCGAATTTCCACCGTCATCGAACGCGACACCACGTCGCGCGACGCCAGATCCTTGTAATGCGGTGCGTAACGCTCCATGAAGCGCTCGCCATTGCTGTTGCGCAGGATGCCGCCTTCGCCGCGCACGCCCTCGGTGATCAGGCAGCCCGCACCGTAGATGCCGGTGGGGTGGAACTGCACGAATTCCATGTCCTGCACCGGCAGGCCGGCACGCATCACCAGGCCGCCGCCGTCACCGGTACAGGTGTGTGCGGAGGTGGCGCTGAAGTAGGCACGGCCGTAACCGCCGGTCGCCAGCACCACGCCGTGGGCGCGGAACAGATGTAGCGAGCCTTCTGCCATGTCCAGTGCGAGCACGCCACGGCAGACGCCTTCTTCGTCGAAGATCAGATCGAGCGCGAAGTACTCGATCATGAAGCGTGCGTTGTGCGCCAGCGACTGCTGATACAGCGTATGCAGCATGGCGTGGCCGGTCCGGTCGGCTGCGGCGCAGGTACGCTGCGCTGACGGGCCTTCGCCATACTTGGTGGTCATGCCGCCGAACGGGCGCTGGTAGATCTTGCCCTCTTCGGTACGCGAGAACGGCACGCCGTAGTGTTCGAGCTCGATGATGGCCGGAATCGCTTCACGACACATGTACTCGATCGCGTCCTGGTCACCCAGCCAATCGGAGCCCTTGATGGTGTCGTAAAAGTGATAACGCCAGTCGTCTTCGCCCATGTTGCCCAGCGCCGCGGAAATACCGCCCTGCGCTGCCACGGTGTGCGAACGGGTCGGGAAGACCTTGGTCAGGCAGACCGTCTGCAGGCCCTTCTGGGCCAGGCCGAACGTGGCGCGCAGGCCGGCGCCACCGGCGCCCACCACGACCATGTCGTACTTGTGTTCTGTGATCTTGTAAGCGGACATCGAATTATGGGTTCCTGTTTGGTCGCTGACGACTCAGCTCATGCCCAGCGCGATACGCGCCACGGCAAACACGCTGACGATGGCGCCCAGCACGGCAACAAAACGCACGAGGGTCTGCGCAATCAGTGCGAGCAGCGAGTCGTGCACGTAGTCTTCCAGTACCACCTGCATGCCAAGCTGGGCATGCCAGAACGAGGCAATGAGGAAAGCGACAAGCAAAATCGCATTCCACGGCTTGGCCACTGCGGCGGTGGCGGCAGCGTGATCGGCACCGATCAAGCTCAGCACGAAGATCAGGAACCAGATCGACAGCGGCACCAGTGCGGCCGCGGTCAGGCGCTGGATCACGAAATGTTCGGTACCGGTCTTGGCGGCGCCCAGGCCGCGCACATTCTTCAGCGGGGTACGGTAGCGGCTCATAGGGCACCTCCGGACAGCAGTACGTAAGCCCAGATGGCGATAGTCAGCACAAGGCTCAGAACCACCGACAACCAACCCATGCTGATGAACGAGCGCACGGCGTAGCCTTGCCCGAAGTCCTGCAGCATGTGGCGCAAGCCACCGAACAGGTGGAAGGCGAAAGACCAGGTCCAGCCGAACAGGAATACCTGCCCATACCAGGTGGCAGCCTGATCGCGGAAACAATTCCAATGGTCGGGGCCAAGCATCAAGGTGAGCAAGGCAGCGGCAATTCCCAGTGCGCCGACGGACAGTACGATGCCGGTGGCTCGATTGAGAATCGAGGTCACCATCTGTATCTGCCAACGGTATACCTGGAGATGCGGGGAGAGAGGACGTTCGCGGATCGCCATTCGCTGGGCTCGTTTTCTCGGCTGGGCGGCACTAGGCCGCTGTGGCTAAAAGCTGCTCAAAAATCGATGCAGCGTCCATTTTTTTCCCAGTCGCCGTAGCGCGTTGGCTCGGGGCCGTCGCGCCCACCAATCTCCTTCGGCAGTGGCTTTTTCTCGGGAATATGCTCCTGAGAAGAAGGCTGCGTCTCGGAATCCTGCGCTGGGGTGGGGGTTGGATGGCCTATCATAGTGCTCTCACAACTTGGCGATTTTAGTCCTCCCCTTCCGTGGCTGACAACCTGAATCTTATTCCGCAGGGTTTTGGCTCCCTGCACGACATGCAATACGTCCGATTGGCCGGTACGGATGCAGTGGCGTTTGCGCATGCCCAATTTGCCAATGACGTACAGGCGCTGGCGGTTGGGCAGTGGCAGTGGAACGCGTGGCTGACGGCGAAGGGGCGCGTGATTTCCATCTTCGCACTCCTGCGTGAGGACGACGCACACCTGCTGATGCTGTTGCCGGACGGCAACGCGGCCGAGATCGCCGCGCAACTCGGCCGTTTCGTGTTCCGCCGCAAGCTGAAAATCAGCGCTGCCGCGCTGCTCGCCTACGGCGGCTTCGTAGCGCCGGAACACGCGCATGCCGCGCAAGCCGACCTCGGAACCCAGCGTATCGAACTGGATCTGGGTAGCGCAGCGCTGCCGCGCACGCTATTGCTCTACAGCCCGGATGCATTGGCGATGCCTATCGAACTGCCGAGCGCAGAGGCGCAGTGGCGGACGACCGATCTGCAACTGGGGCTCGCCCGCCTGGTCGAGAGCCAGCGCGAACAGTGGACGCCGCAGCAGTTGGCACTGGACCGCCTGCAGGCGTACAGCGTCAAGAAAGGCTGCTACCCGGGCCAGGAAATCGTGGCGCGGACGCACTTCCTGGGCAAGGCCAAGCGCGTCTTGCAGCTGCTCGAAACGGATGCGGCCGTGGATGCAGGCGATGCCGTCGCATTGGACGGTAGCGCGATCGGCACGGTAGTGAGCGTGGCCGGCAACCTCGCGCTGGCGGTATTGCCGTTGGAACTGACGCTGGACGCCGGTACCGCGTTGCAGGCAGGCACGCATGGCGCCCGCCCACGCGCACTCACGACGGGGCTGGAGCGTTAGCGGCAAAAAAACGCAGCGAGCCGTGCCAGGCGGGCGTGGGCATCGCGCAGCACGCAGTGGCCCAACGACACCCGCCAATTCCGAGCGCCGGCCGTGCCCGTCTGGCGGCTGCGTCGCTGTTGACCAGTTTGCCTAAGCCGCCTCCAGCCGCTGGCCGGTAGCTGGATCGAAAAAGTGCAAGGCCTCGCTGCGCAATGCCAGGCGCAATGGCTGGCCCACCGCCGGCAAGCTCTGCGGCGGGACACGGATCACCAGCGGCTGACCGCCACGGTCGAGATTGAGGAAGATCTCGTTGCCGACCGGCTCGATCACATCGACCCGCGCATCGAAGCCCAGGACCGCATCGTCGGACGGCTGCAAGTGCTCCGGGCGCACACCGACGATCACGTCCTGGCCGAACCAAGCCGCATCGACCCGCGCCGCACCCAGCGGCACGCGCCAGCCATCGGCCATGACCAGGTGCAGGCCGTCCTGCGCGTCCAGACGCCCCTGCAGCACGTTCATCGCCGGGCTGCCGAGGAACCCGGCCACGAACAGATTGGCCGGACGGTCGTACAGCGCCATCGGGCTGTCGATCTGCTGGATCACGCCATCCTTGAGCACCACGATACGCTGGCCAAGCGTCATCGCTTCGACCTGATCGTGGGTGACGTAGATCATGGTGGTACCAAGCTTGCGGTGCAACTGCGCGATCTCGGTGCGCACGCTGTGGCGCAACTTGGCGTCCAGGTTGGACAGCGGCTCGTCGAGCAGGAACACCGAGGATTCGCGCACCATCGCCCGGCCCAGCGCCACGCGCTGACGCTGACCGCCGGACATCGCCTTGGGCAGCTTGTCCAGCATCGGCGTCAGGCCCAACAGCTCTGCGGCGTTGTTGACGCGTTCGGCGATGACCTGCTTCGGATGCCCGCGCAGCTTGAGCCCGAACGCCAGGTTTTCGGCCACGGTCATGTGCGGATACAGCGCGTAGCTCTGGAACACCATGGCGATGTCGCGATCCTTCGGCGCCACGTCGTTGACCACGCGCTCGCCGATCTTCAGCGTGCCGGCGCTGATGTCTTCAAGCCCGGCGATCATGCGCAACAGGGTCGATTTGCCGCAGCCGGACGGCCCCACCAGCACCATCAGCTCGCCGTCGGCCACTTCGAAACTTGCGCCCTGCACCGCCACCTGGCCATTGTCGTAGACCTTGCGGACACCTTCCAACTGCACTTTCGCCATCGTTCGGCCTCAACGTAAGTTGTGCGCCCTGCCCTCGGCCCTCCCGATGGCGGTGACGCCGCATGCGCTTGCGAGGAATTCCCTGCAAACGAATGCATTGGTTTATTCTGACATGTAATCGTTTTCACATGGCAACATCGATCTCTGGAGGACCATGCCGCCACGCAGGTATGACGCATTGCCTGCAGTGCAGCTCGCCGCACGACGCATGGCATGCCATCACGCAGGTGCAGCTATGCCGCCATGGCGCTAACCGCTGATCGCCAGTTGCTGCAACAATCCGGGACTGGGTGTCAGCGTCCATCCCCCGCTGCGCGCACGCAAGTGTCGCTCAGGAACAGACGTACCGACCGCCGGACGACCGGCGCCTTTCCGACAAGCTGCTGATAACGATGTCTCCAGAATCTGAAACGCGGTCCATGCACAACACCCTGATCCTGTTTGGCGCCACCGGCGATCTTGCCCAGCGCTATCTCTTTCCTTCCCTGCTGCGCCTGTTCATCGACGGCCTGCTGCCGGAGGACTTCCGCATCCGTGCGCTGGCGCTGTCGCCCCACGACACCGATGCATTTCGCGAAGTGCTGCGGCCGCGCCTGACCGAAGCACTGCCGATCGCGACCGCCGAACAGATCGACACGCTGCTGCAGCGAATCGATTACCGCTCGGTGGACCTGCGCGATGCCGAGTCGGTGGCCAATGCGGTGCGTGAGCTGGCCAGCCGCCGCTGTGTGAGCTACCTGGCGATCCCGCCGGGCCTGTACATCAGCACCTGCCAGGGCCTGGCGCTGGGGGGCGCGCTGGAGGCACCGCATCGCTTGATGCTGGAAAAACCGATCGGCCACGACTCCTACAGCGCCCGCGACATCCTGCAGTCGATCGGCGCGCTGATCGACGAGGACCGCGTGTTCCGCCTGGACCACTACCTGGGCAAGGCGGCGGTGCAGAACCTGATCGCACTGCGCTTCGGCAACACGCTGCTGGAGGCGGTCTGGAACCGCGCCTACATCGAGTCGGTGCAGATCCTGGTCGCCGAAAGCGAAGGCGTCGACGGGCGCGACGCCTACTACGCCCGCTCCGGCGCACTGCGCGACATGGTGCAGAGCCATATCCTGCAGCTGTTGTGCCTGGTGGCAATGGAGCCGCCGGCCTCGCTGGAAGCCGACCGCATCCGCGATGAGAAGGTCAAGGTGCTGCGCGCCCTGCGTCCGATGACCGCCGAGCACGCCGCGCATGACTGCGTGCGCGGCCGCTACACCGCCGGCAGCATCAACGGACAGCCGGCGCAGGCCTACCACCCGCCGGAAGGCAGCGACGTGGAAACTTTCGTCGCCGTCACCGCGCATATTGACAACTGGCGTTGGGCCGGCGTGCCGTTCCACCTGTGCACCGGCAAGCGGCTGGCCGAGCGCTCCACCCGCATCGTGGTGACGCTCAAGCCGGTGACGCATTGGCTGTTCGAACGCCCCGACCGCCAGAATGCGGTGCCGAACCGCCTGACCTTCCAGTTGCAGCCGCAGGAAAACATCGAACTCGGCCTGATGAGCAGCCTGGCTGGCCCGGAATGGGGCGCGATCGAACTGCAGCCGCTGGAACTGGAACTGTCGGTGCCGACGGGCCTGCACCGTCGTATCGCCTACGAACGTCTGTTTGTGGACGCCTTCAACGGCAACCCCGCGCTGTTCGTGCGCGACGACGAGGTCAAGGCGGCGTGGTCGTGGATCGACAGCGTCAGCGACGCCTGGAAAGACGCCGCGCTGCCGCTGCAGCCCTACCCGGCCGGCAGCTGGGGGCCCGAATCCGCCGCCCACTTCCTGCCCCCGGCCACCGACGCACAGGGAAACAACGCATGACCGCTCCTTCCAAGCCGGTGCTGGTTGCCGATATCGGCGGAACCAATGCGCGCTTCGCGCTGGCCGATGTCGACGCTTCGGTGCCGTTGCTGGATGACACCTCGCGCGAATTTGCCGTGGTGGACTTCGGTTCGCTGGGCGAAGCCGCGCGCTATTACCTCGACCAGATCGGCGTGCAGGCCACCCAGGGCGTGTTCGCCGTGGCAGGCCGCGTGGATGGCGACGAGGCGCGCATCACCAACCATCCCTGGGTGATCTCGCGCTCGCGCACCGCCACCATGTTGGGTTTCAGTACCTTGCATCTGATCAACGACTTTGCCGCGCAGGCCATGGCCATCAGCCTGCTGCGCCCGCAGGACGTGGTGCAGGTGGGCGGCGCCAGCTGGCGGCCGGCGCCGATCGATCAAGCGCGCAACTATGGCGTGATCGGCCCGGGCACCGGCCTGGGCGTGGGTGGCCTGATCATTCGCAACGGGCGCTGCTTTCCGCTGGAAACCGAAGGCGGCCATGTCAGCTTCCCGCCCGGCACGCCGGAAGAAATCCGCATCCTGGAAATCCTGTCCGAGCAGTTCGGCCGGGTCTCCAACGAGCGGCTGATCTGCGGCCCTGGCCTGGTCAACATCCATCGCGCGCTCAGCGAGATCGCCGGCGTCGATCCCGGCCCGCTGCAACCCAAGGACATCACCGCGCGCGCGGCCGCGGGCGACCCGCGGTCCTCGCGCACCATCGACCTGTTCTGCGCCATCTTCGGTGCGATCGCCGGCGACATGGTGCTGATGCAGGGCGCCTGGGACGGCGTGTTCCTCACCGGCGGGCTGGTGCCCAAGGTGCTGGATTCGCTCCAGCATTCCGGCTTTCGCCAGCGCTTCGAGCACAAGGGCCGTTTCTCCGCGATCATGTCGAAGGTGCCATCGCTGGCGGTCATGCACCCGCATGCCGGCCTGCTGGGCGCCGCCGCATACGCGGTGGATGCACAACGTCAGCACCCCGGGGAGCAGCGATGAACCTGCAGGACAACCCGCGCATCGCCCTGGTGCGCTACGACGACCCGGCCGAGTGGACCGAGGCGGTGGCCAGCGAAATGGCCGACCTGCTGGAACAGGAAATCTCCCGGCGCGGCCAGGCACGCATGCTGTTGTCCGGCGGTACCACGCCTGCGCCGGTGTACGAGTCCCTCGCCCACCGGCCGCTGGACTGGTCGCGGGTGGAAGTGGGCCTGGTCGATGAGCGCTGGTTGTCGCCGCAGGATCAGGACAGCAATGCCTGGCTGGTGAATCACAGCTTCCTGACCCACGCACCGGCCGCGACCTTCATCCCGCTGGTTCGCCCAGGCAAGCAATTGCCCGAATGCGTGCACACCGCCAACCTGCAGGCCAAGCATGCCGAACCGGCCTGCCTGGCGGTGCTGGGCATGGGCGGCGACGGGCACACCGCGTCGTTGTTCCCGGGGGCCACCGACCTGCCCAAGGCGCTCGCCAGCCCGCAGCCGTATGCCTCGCTGGATGCCACCGGCTGCCCGGGCTCGAACCAATGGCCGTTACGCATCACCCTCACACCTGCAGGGCTTGCCAGCATTCCGACGCGCCTGCTGTTGTTGCGCGGCAAGCAGAAGCTGGACGTGCTGCAGGCTGCGCTGGCAGGCGACGATGTCAACGAATATCCCATCCGCGTGGCGCTGCAGCAGCCTGGTCCGCGGTTGCGGGTGCATTGGTGTGCTTGAATGCGAGTGGTTTGATGCGAGTCCTTCGCAACAGCCGATGCGATGCGAGTCCCTCGAAAAAAACCCGCACATCCATGTGCGGGGAATTAAAAGAGCATTTCCTTCCCCCCTGTTTCTCATAGCCGGTAGCCAATGAGCCTGCATCCGAATATCCAAGCCGTCACCGACCGTATCCGCAAGCGCAGCGCTCCCTCGCGCGCGGCGTATCTGGCCGGTCTCGATGCTGCCCTGCGTGAGGGTCCGTTCCGTAGCCGCTTGAGCTGCGGCAATCTTGCGCATGGCTTCGCTGCGTCCGAGCCGGGCGACAAATCGCGCCTGCGTGGTGCGGCCACGCCGAACCTGGGCATCATCACCGCCTATAACGACATGTTGTCGGCACATCAGCCGTTCGAACACTACCCGCAGCTGATCCGCGAGACTGCCCGCGCGCTCGGTGCCACCGCACAGGTGGCCGGTGGCGTGCCGGCGATGTGCGACGGCGTGACCCAGGGCCGCGCCGGTATGGAGCTGTCGCTGTTTTCGCGCGACAACATCGCCCAGGCGACAGCCATCGGCCTGAGCCACGACATGTTCGACAGCGTGGTGTACCTGGGCGTCTGCGACAAGATCGTGCCGGGCCTGCTGATCGGTGCGCTGGCGTTCGGCCATTTGCCGGCGATTTTCATGCCGGCCGGGCCGATGACGCCGGGCATTCCGAACAAGCAGAAGGCCGAAGTGCGCGAACGCTACGCCGCTGGCGAAGCCACGCGCGCCGAGCTGCTGGAAGCCGAGGCCTCGTCCTACCACTCGCCGGGCACCTGCACCTTCTACGGCACGGCCAACTCCAACCAGGTCTTGCTCGAAGCGATGGGCGTGCAGCTGCCCGGCGCCTCGTTCGTCAATCCGGAGCTGCCGTTGCGTGATGCGTTGACCCGCGAAGGCACCGCGCGCGCATTGGCGATCTCGGCGTTGGGCGAAGATTTCCGCCCATTCGGTCGCCTGATCGACGAGCGCGCCATCGTCAACGCCGTGGTCGCGCTGATGGCGACCGGTGGCTCGACCAACCACACCATCCACTGGATCGCAGTGGCGCGTGCGGCCGGCATCGTGCTGACCTGGGACGACATGGACCTGATTTCGCAGACGGTGCCGCTGCTGACGCGCATCTACCCGAACGGCGAAGCCGACGTGAATCGCTTCCAGGCCGCTGGCGGCACGGCATTCGTGTTCCGCGAGCTGATGGACGCCGGCTACATGCACGACGACCTACCCACCGTGGTGGAAGGCGGCATGCGTGCCTACATCAATGAGCCGCGCCTGCAGGACGGCAAGGTGACCTACGTGCCAGGCACTCCCACCACCGCCGACGACAGCGTGGCGCGTCCGGTCGGCGATGCCTTCGAATCGCAAGGCGGGCTGCGCCTGCTGCGCGGCAATCTCGGTCGCTCGTTGATCAAGCTGTCGGCAGTCAAGCCGCAGCATCGCAGCATCCAGGCGCCGGCCGTGGTGATCGATACGCCTCAGGTGCTCAACAAACTGCATGCCGCCGGCGTGTTGCCGCACGATTTCGTGGTGGTGTTGCGCTACCAGGGCCCGCGCGCAAACGGCATGCCGGAGCTGCATTCGATGGCGCCGCTGCTGGGCCTGCTGCAGAACCAGGGCCGGCGCGTGGCATTGGTCACCGACGGCCGCCTGTCCGGTGCCTCGGGCAAGTTCCCGGCCGCAATCCACCTGACGCCCGAAGCGGCACGCGGCGGCCCGATCGGGCGCGTACGCGAAGGCGACATCGTGCGCCTGGACGGCGAAGCCGGCACCCTGGAAGTGCTGGTCTCGGCCGAAGAATGGGCATCGCGCGAGGTTGCACCCAATACGTCCGTTGCCGGCAATGACCTGGGCCGCAATCTGTTCGCCATCAACCGCCAGGTCGTCGGCCCCGCCGACCAGGGCGCGATTTCGATTTCCTGCGGCCCGACCCATCCGGACGGTGCGCTGTGGAGCTACGACGCCGAGTACGAACTCGGTGCCGATGCTGCCGCTGCGGCAGCACCGCACGAGTCCAAGGACGCCTGACCCCCTTCCCTCTGTGCGGCCGCTCCGGCGGTCGCCGTCACCCGGAGTTGCAATGACGATTGCCCAGACCCAGAACACCGCCGAACGTTTGCTGCGCGATGCCGGCATCCTGCCGGTGGTCACCGTGGACACGCTGGACCAGGCGCGCCGCGTCGCCGATGCGCTGCTCGAAGGCGGTCTGCCCGCGATCGAGCTGACCCTGCGCACGCCGGTTGCCATCGATGCGCTGGCGATGCTCAAGCGCGAGCTGCCCAACATCGTGATCGGCGCCGGCACGGTGCTCAGCGAGCTGCAACTGCGCCAGTCGGTGGATGCCGGTGCAGACTTTCTGGTGACCCCGGGCACGCCGGCGCCGCTGGCGCGCCTGCTGGCGGATGCACCGATCCCGGCGGTTCCAGGCGCGGCCACCCCGACCGAGCTGCTGACGTTGATGGGCCTGGGCTTTCGCGTCTGCAAGTTGTTCCCGGCCACCGCCGTGGGCGGTCTGCAGATGCTCAAGGGCCTGGCTGGCCCGTTGTCCGAGCTCAAGCTCTGCCCCACCGGCGGCATCAGCGAGTCCAACGCCGCCGAGTTCCTGGCGCAGCCGAACGTGCTGTGCATCGGCGGCTCGTGGATGGTGCCCAAGGACTGGCTGGCGCAGGGCCAGTGGGACAAGGTCAAGGAAAGTTCGGCCAAGGCGGCGGCGATCGTGCGGCAGGTGCGTGCAGGCTGACGCGCTGACGCCATCTCCAGCGGGTTGATCGTTGGATGACTTCGAATCTGTACGCCGATACAGATGTACGGATTCGCTAAGGACGGCATTGGAGATCGAGTGATCCTGCATGACGGCGATCACTGCAGTGTTCGCCCGTAGGCCGAAAAAAATCTTTCGAAGCATCCTTGAGCGCGGCTTTTCTGCTCGAGGTCATGGCGATGGCACACCGATCTGCTCGAAGCCACGGTAATGAAACACCGAAGCGGCAGCGCGGCCGGCGATCGGCGGAGAGCGGCGCACGGAGGTGTCGCGACGGCGCGTCAGACAGGATGTCTGTCGCTCCGAAGAGCCGATCCCCGGCTGCGCTGTCGCCCCTTACCGGAGCCGCTGATTGGCGGTCAGGTGCTTTGGTTGTCGTACGAGCCGAAGGAAGCAACCGTACCCCAACCCCTCTCCCGGGGGGGGGGAGGGGCTTAACGCCTTACCTCGTTCACGATTCCAACGCTGCGCTCGACCGCCTCGCCTTCGGCACACCACGCGCACGCTGTACCAGCGCAGCCGCACCGCTGCTCATGTCGTCGAGGATCGCGTAGATCGTCGGCAGGAACAGCAGGCTCACCACCGTCGAAAACGCCAGGCCGCCGGCGATGGCGCGCGCCATCGGGAAGTACGGTGGGCCGTCGCTGAACATCGTGGTGCTGGTCAGCGAGATCGGCACCATCGCCAGGATCGCGGTGCCCATGGTCATCATGATGGGCCGCAAACGCTCGCGCGAGCCTTCGACCAGCGCCTGCGTCCGCCCCATGCCGCGGCGGCGCAGATTGTTGATGTGCTCGATCATCACGATGCCGTTGTTCACCACCACGCCCATCAGCACCAGGATGCCGATGAAGGACATGATGCCGAACGAGGTACCGGTGATCCAGAACAGCCAGAACACCCCGAAGATCGAGAACAGCACCCCGCTCATGATCGCCGCCGGGAACAGCAGCGATTCGAACACCGCGGCCATCACCACATAGATCATCACCAGCGCGATCACCAGATTGAACACCATCTGGTTCATCGCCTCGCCGTCGTTCTGGTAATCGCCGCCGTCGAAGGTGTAGCTGTAACCGGCCGGGAAACTCATCGCCTTGAGCGGCGCTTCCATCGCTGCGCGCGCCTCGGGCATGGTGACCTTTTCGGCGAGATTGGCCTTGATCGTCAGCGTCGTCTGCCGATTGGTGCGCCCGATCTGGGTGGCGGCCGGACGGATCTGCACCTCCACCAGACTCAGCAACGGTACGCTGCGGCCGTCCTTGGTGCGCACGGTGAAGCTGGCCAGATCTTCCGGCTTGCTCTGCTCGGCGCCGGCAAACCGTACCCACACCGGCACCTCGTTGTCGCCCCGGCGGAACTCGCGCAGCGGTGTGCCGCGCAATGCCAACCCGACAAAACTGGCCACCTGCTCGGCACTGAATCCGAAGGCAGCCGCGCGCTCGCGATCGACACGAATCGCCAGCTCGCTGGTGCGGTCGCCCGTATCCACATGCACATCGCGCAGCTCCTTGCGCTGCGCCAGCAGTGGAATCACATCGTCGGCCAGCGCTTTCAGTGCATCAGTCGAATCGCCGACCAACTGCACCTGCACGCCCTGGTTGCCATTGCCGCCATCGCCCTGATTGCCGATGCTGTAATCGGCACGCGCAGAGCGCGGCAGCTCCTTGCGGATCTTTTCCAGCAGCGGCGGCAGGTCCTTGACCTTGCTCGCATCGAAGGTCACCACCGTATTGCTGCCTTCCACTTCGCTGAACCACGAATAGATCTGCGTGATGTGGTACCTGGCGCGATTGGCTTGGAGATAGTTTTCGACACGGCCGATTTCTTCGCCCAACTGCTCACGTGTGTACGAACCTTTCCACTGATACTGGATAAAGGCTTCGTTGCCCCCGTCGCCACCGAACATGTCGACCTTGGTCAACTTCATGGGCACCAGGCTGATCGCGCTGACCAGGATGATGCCGGTCACGCTCCAGCCGCGGTGCGCCAACGTCCACGCCAGCACCTTGGCGTAACGGCGCTGCAGCCGCGCAATCACGCCGTGCTCGGAGGTCACCATCGGCGGCGTTTTCATGCGTGCCGACAACATCGGAATCAAGCTGATTGCCACCAGCCACGACGCCAGCAACGACACCGAGATGGTGATGGCGATCTGCGCCATGAAAATGCTGATGTTGTTGGTTTCGCCGAACAAATTCGGCACGAACACGATGCAATGGCACAAGGTGCCGGCGCTGAGCGCAATGGCCACGCTACGTGTTCCCAGCAGCGCGGCAAGCTGCGGTTGATCGGGCATGCGCTCGCGTTCCTGGTAGATGCTTTCCACCACCACCACCGCGTTGTCCACCAGCATGCCCACTGCCAGCAGCAACCCCATCATGGTCAGGATGTTGAGCGTGACCCCGACGAAATACATGAAGCCCAAGGTGATGGCGAAGCAGATCGGGATCGCCAACGTCACCATCAGCGTCGATGGCCAGTGCCGCAGGAAGAAGAACAACACCGTGATCGAGAGCAATAGGCCCACCGCGCCGGCTTCGGCCAGTTCGGCCAGCGACGAGGTCACCGCCTTGCCCTGGTTGTCGATCACCTTGACCTGCACATCGCGCAGCGCCGGTTGGGCGCGGATGTCTTCGACCTCTTTCAACGCCGCCTTCGACACCTCCACCAGATTGGCGCTGCGTTCCTTGTAGACATCCAGGCCGATGGCCGGGCGCCCATCCAGGCGCCGCCCGTAATTCATGCGCGTCGGCTTGAGCCGCACCTCGGCAATGTCGCCCAGCCGCACACCTTTGGCATTGAGTACCAGCTCGCGCAGTTCCTGCAGGTCGCGCAGTTCGCCGATTGGCTGCACCCGGATACGCTGGCCGTTGTCGTCGATCTGGCCTGCAGACACCGAGAAATTCAGCTTGCCCAAGCGCTCGCTCAGATCGTTGAGGCTGAGGTCGTGCGCGGTGAGCCGATCCGGTGCGATCGCGATCTCGACCTCGTTCGGCGGCGCACCGGAAATCTCCACCTTGGCCACGCCGGGGATGCGCTCGATGCGCCGCTTGAACTCGCGGTCGAGCATGTCGTACGCACCGGTCAGATCGGTCTGGCTGGCCAGGCGCACCTTGAGCACCGGCTCGTCGCTGCTGGACCACTTGAAGACGTGGAAGCGCTGCAGATCCTCCGGAAAATCGTCGCGCACCGCATCCAGTCGCTCGCGCGCATCGGATGCGGCGATGGCGATATCGCGGTCCCAGTCGGAGAATTCGATGAAGATGTTCGCGCCGTCTGCGGTGGCGGTCGAGCGCATGCGCTTGATGCCGGTCATCGTTGCCAGCGCTTCCTCGGCCGGCCGCACCAGGTTGCGCTCCACCTCGTCCGGCGTGGAGCCGGTGTAGGGCAATTGCACGAACAGGAATGGCGCGGAAATATCCGGCAGCGCCTCCAAGGGCAGCCGGAACGCCGCGATCAAGCCCACCACCACCAGCGACACGAAGCACATGATGGTGGTGACCGGGCGACGGATGCTGAAGGCGGCAACGCTCATAGCGCCCCCAGTCCGTCGGCATTGCTCGCCGCCTGTGCACGTTGCCCGGCCATGCGCCGGCCGCGCTCCAGGTAGTACGCATCGGCACGGCGATCCAGCAGGTCGTACACCACCGGGATGACCAGCAGGGTCAGCAAGGTCGACACCAGCAACCCGCCGATCACGGTGATCGCCATCGGTGCACGCACTTCAGCGCCCTCGCCCATCGCCACCGCCAGCGGCAGGAAGCCGAACAAGGTGCACAAGGTGGTCATGATGATCGGCCGCAGGCGCGAGCGCGCACCTTCGATCAGCGCCTCGCGCTTGGGCACGCCGTCTTCGCGCAGCTGGTTGACCTTGTCGATCAGGATGATCGCGTTCTTGGTCACCAGGCCCACCAGCAGGATCAGGCCGATGAACACCACCACCGAGATCGGCTTGCCGGTCATCAGCAGGGCCAGCACCGCACCGACCATTGCCAACGGAATGGTGAACAGAATGACGAATGGATGCAGCAGCGACTCGAACTGCGAGGCCATCACCAAATAGACCAGGAAGATCGCCAGGCCGAACGCGAACAACAGCGACTTCACCGATTGCGCCAGCTCCTCGCCCTGCCCGCCGATGTGCATGCCCACGCCGGCAGCAAGCGGGTCCTTGCGCACCATCGTTTCCACTTCGCGTACCGCGCCGCCCAGGTCGATGTCCTTCAGGCTGGCCGACACGATCGCCACGCGGGTCTGGTCGGCACGATGGATCTCGCTCGGCCCCGTCGTCGCCAACACCTCGGCAACGGCCGCCAGGCGCACCGGCCGGCTGCTGCCCGGGTTGACGATCAGCTGACGGATCGCATCGACACTGGCGCGGTCGGCTTGTTGGGCACGCACCAGCACATCGATCTTGCGGTCACGGAAGCTGTAGCGCGTGGCCACATCGCCACGTACCTTCTTGACGATGACATCGGCGATCTGCCGCGTGGTCAGCCCCAAGGCACCAGCGCGCTCCTGGTCGAAACGGATCTGGATCTCCGGGAAGCCCTCTTCCACCGTCGATTTGACGTCGGCGTAGTGGCCGTTGGCGCGCAGCATCGCGGCCAACTTCTGCCCGGCGCGTTCCAGCTCGCCCAGATCCTGGCCGCGCAGTTCCACTTCCAGCGGTGTCGAAAAACTGAACAACGCCGGCCGCGCGAAATCCACCTGTGCGCCCGGGTGCCCGACCATGCTGCTGCGCAGCCGCTCGGTCGCCGCCGCTTCCACCGCCGGGCTGCCGCCACCGGCCATCACCACGGTGAGCTTGCCGATGTTCTCGCCGCTCTCGGTGGGGTTGGCATCCAAGCGCGTGCCGCTACCGCTGACGCCGTACAGCGAGGCGACGCCCGGGTCCTTGTCGTGCGCCAGCTGCAACTCGCGCACCACTGCATCGGTCTGCGCCAGCGGCGTGCCGGAAGGCAGTTTGACGGTCATTTCGAAGCGATCCTGCGCCAGCTGCGGAATCAGATCCGCGCCCAGCATCGGCACCAGAAACACCGTCCCGATGAACGCCGCCGCGGCCAGCCCCAGCACCAACCAGGGACGCCGCAGCGCCGCCGGCAACATCCCCAGATAGCCACGCTCGGCACGGGCATACGGCGCCATCGCCAGGTCGCTGGCCTTGCGCATCACCGGCCCCACCACGCGGCTCAACCCGCGCCACACCTTCACCACCGCCCACGCCGCACCGAAGAACGCATAACGCACGCTCGCACCCGCGCCGCGCCGCCCGGCCGCCACCGGCTTGAGCCAGCGCTGCTCGGGCCGCCAATCCGGATGGCTCGGCTCGTCCGGGAACGCCATCGGCGGCGCGCCCTTGAGCGAGCTCAGCATCGGAATCAGCGTCATCGACACCACCAGCGAAATCGCAATCGCGATCGCCACCGTCAATGCCTGATCGCGGAACAACTGCCCGGCGATGCCTTCGACGAACACCAACGGCAGGAATACCGCAATCGTCGTCAACGTGGACGCCATCACCGCCATGCTCACTTCGCGGGTGCCGGCAATCGCCGCGTCCAGCACGCTCAAGCCACGCTCGCGTGCCTTGGCGATGCTCTCCAGCACCACGATCGAATCGTCCACCACCAGGCCGGTGGCCAATGCCAGCCCGCCCAGCGACATCACGTTGAGGCTCAACCCCAACTGGCCCATGAAGAAGAACGTGGTGATGATCGACACCGGCAACGACAGGCTGATCACGAACGTGCTCCAGCCATCGCGCAGGAACAGGAAGATGATCAGGATCGCCAGCACGCCGCCAATCACCGCATCTTTTTTGACATCGCTGATCGCATGCTCGATGAAGTGCGATTGGTCCTCGATCGTGGTGATTTCCACATCGCCCGGCACCGTCGCCTTGAGTTGCTCCAGGCGCTTGCGCAGCGCCGCGGCGGTCGACACGGTGTTGGCATCGCCTTCCTTGTAGATCGCCAGCTCCACCGCTTCCTTGCCGCCCAGGCGGATGATCGCCTCGCGCTCCTTGTAGCCCTGGCGCACCTGCGCCACATCCTTCAGCCGCACCGGCATGCCGCCGGCGATGCTGCTGCTGGACGAGGAGGAGGTGCTCTGCACTTCGGCCGCTGCCGCCAGCGCCGCCTGCGAACCGGTGGACGCCGCAATGGCGTACATCTGCTGCATCGCCGCTTCGGCCGCGCTGCCGCTGCTGCTTTGGGTGGTCACCAGCATGTTGCGGATCTCGTCCAGATCCACGAACTGGTTGACCGTACGCACCAGGTAGCGCTGCGAGCCTTCTTCCAGCCGACCGCCGGAGATGTTGACGTTCTCCTCCTTGAGCCGGGTGATCACGTTGTCGATCGGCAGATTGAGCTGCGCCAACTTCTGCTGATCGATGTCGACCTGGATCTCGTCTTCCAGCCCGCCGCCGACCTTCACCGCTGCCACGCCGGCCACCGGTTCGAGCTTCTTTTTCAGGTCTTCGTCGGCATAGCGACGCAAGCCGGTGAGCTGGCGGATCGCATCTGTATCGGAGGCCGGCGACTGCTTGGGCGACAACGCCAGCCGCATGATCGGCTCGGTGGAAGGATTGAAGCGCAGCAGTACCGGCGGCTTGGTTTCCAGCGGCAGCGACAAGGCCTCCATTTTGTCGCGCACCTCCAGGCTGGCCTGGTCCATATTGGTGCCCCAGGCAAACTCCAGCACCACATCGCTCTGCCCTGTGCGCGAGATCGACTTGAGCTTGCGCAGGTTCTTGACCACCCCGACCGCTTCTTCCACCGGCTCGGTCACCAGCGTTTCGATTTCCGCCGGCGCCGCGCCGGTGTATTCGGTGCGTACGGTGAGCGTGGGATAGCTCAGATCGGGCAGCAGATTGACCTTGAGGCTGCGTAACGCGATCAGCCCGAACAGCAGCATCGTTACGGTGATCATGGCGATGGTCACACGCCGCCGCGTGGCGAAGGCCACCAGGCCACCGCCGCCAGGCAGTGGTGCGTGCGGATCATGCACGGGTCCGTGCGGGTTGCCGTTCTCGCTCATGCGTGCGTCTCATCATGTGCGGGCGCAGCGGCCTTGGTCGCGACCGGCTTGCGATCGGGTTGGCCGATCACCTGCACCGCAGTGCCGTCGCGCAGCGCCACCTTGCCGGCAGTCACCACCTGGTCGCCTTCCTTCAGGCCCTGCCGCACTTCCAGCCACGGCCCCTCGGCATAGCCCAGTTTCACCGGCACCCGGCTGGCCTTGCCGTTGCGCACTACGAAAACTGCCGGTTCGCCATCGTCCAATAACGCCAGGCGCGGGATCACCAAGGCGTCCTTGCGCTGGTCGTAATCGATACGGATGCGCCCGAACATGCCCGGCTGCAACGCTTCGGCCCCCTGGCCGAATGCGCAGACCACGCGAAACGTGCCGCTGCCCGAGTCCACCACCGGCGCGATGCGATCCACCTTGCCGACGAATTGTTGGCCCGGTAGCGCATCGGCCAGCAAGGTCACCGGCTGGCCCGACTTGAGCGTGGCCAATTCGCGTTCGGGCACGTTGAGCGTGGCCTCCAGCTGCGAATCGTCGACGATGCGGAAGATCGGCGTATTGATCTGCACGAAATTGCCGGTCTTGATCGAGCGCGATGCGATCACGCCGGAGATCGGCGCCTGCACCGTGGTATACGACAGCTCCAACGATGCAAGCCGGTGCTGCGCACGGCTGTTTTCGACATCGAATTTGAGCTGGTCCACATCCGCGGCGCTGACCAACTGCTGCCCTACCAACTGGGTGGCGCGGCGATAGCTGTTTTCCAGCTTGCGCAGCTGGGCTTCGCTCTGCGCCACCGCTAGGTGTGCGCGATCCGGATCCAGACGCACCAGTGCCTGGCCCGCCGACACCTTCTGCCCCTCTTCCACCATCACCGACAGCGCAACGCCCGAGGTCTTGGCCACCACTTGCGCCTCGGCGCGTGGCTCCAGCGCAGCGGTGCCGGTGTAACTGGCGGCTACCGCACGGCGCGCGGCCTTGGCGATTTCCACCGGCACCGCATCGACGGCCTTCTTTTCCTCGGCGGTCTTGGCCTGGCCCTCTCCTGCCTTGCAACCGCCCAGCAGCAGGCTCGTGGTGATCAACAATGCAGCGGCGCAGGTTCCGCTGCGACCCGGCAAGAAGGAGAGTGGCGACATCGTCGTGTCCTAGTGGATGCGTGAACAGGTGTTGTAGGCAAGTAGACCACCCAGATGCACATGCCGCCAATGCGCCAAAGGTCATGGTCTATTCAACTTTGCCTATTCACCCGGTTTGCGCCGCGCCAAATCGCAGGCATACTCGGTCCGGTTCCGTCTCGCCCCCACGTGCGGACGCTCAATCAGTCTTCCGGATACGAAACCATGCGCCCGCAGCCGCTCGCCGCTTGTCTCGCTCTGGTCGTCTTCCTGCCGTTTGGGGGCGCATCAGCAACACCGCAAGCCACACCCGCAGCTCCGGCCCCCGCGGCACCTGCTGCCGCGGGGGCAACCCCTGCCGCGCCGACCGGCAACCCGTCGAATGGGCGCTTGCTCGCCTATACCTGCCAGGGTTGCCACGGCGTCACCGGCTATAAGAACGCCTACCCCAGTTATCGCGTGCCCAAGATTGGCGGCCAGACCAGCCAGTATCTGACCCAGGCGTTGACCGAATATCGCCAGGGCAAGCGCAAGCATCCAACCATGCAGGCACAGGCGCAGAGCTTTTCCGAGCAGGACATCGCCGACATCTCCGCCTTTCTGTCCACCCTCAAGTAAGCGCCCACATGCCGAACGCCCTGCACGCTCCGCGTCTAGCCATCGTCCTGGTCGCTGCCCTGATGATGGCGGCCTGTTCCCAATCCCAGGTTGAGTCCACCGATCACTCCGCTGGCGACCCCGGCCACGCCAGCGGCGAGCACGGCTCCGGCTCGTCGGCAGGTCTGCCCACCGGCCGCGCCGACGCCGGCGACAAACTCGCCCATGCCAAGGGCAAGGCGACCGGCCAGAGCTGCGTGGACTGCCACGGTGCCGATGGCAATGCGCCGATCGATCCCAGCTATCCCAAACTGGGCGGCCAATACGGCGACTATCTTGCGCATGCGCTGCAGGCCTACCGTAGCGGCGACCGTCAGCATCCGTTGATGACCGCCCAGGCCACGGCGCTGAGCGATCAGGACATCGCCGACCTGGCGGCGTACTTCGGCGCGCGTCAGACGCAGTTGCGCGATCTGCACGGCGTCAACTGAGTGCGATGCGAACGTCGCACCGTCTCATTCGGAATGAAAAAGCGCTTGCGCGAACATTAACAGGCCGCTATCATTTCGTTCTCAGTTTCGTGGGGCCATAGCTCAGCTGGGAGAGCGCCTGCATGGCATGCAGGAGGTCGGCGGTTCGATCCCGCCTGGCTCCACCACTTCAGACATTAGGCCGTCTCAAGTGGAAAACGAGGTTTTGATACGCGTCCCCATCGTCTAGAGGCCTAGGACACCACCCTTTCACGGTGGACACCGGGGTTCGAATCCCCGTGGGGACGCCAATCATCCAAAAGCCCCGGCACTGCCGGGGCTTTTTTTTGCCTGTCACCAGGCCGAATCCGGTTCTGAGCGAGGCTGGGCATGCCTCGGTTCATCGCCATGATGCAGCGGACAGAAAGAGTTGAATCTCTGCCGCGGATGGCGCGCGCTTGGTGTGCGAATCGATACGCACGCACTGCTGTTCGGCAGGCCACCACTGCTGCCAACACCCGCTCGATCCAAGCGCTTGACGAGTTTCGGCACGACTCAAGCGTATGCGGATGCGCATTCGCGCGCGCACATAATTTTGCTGTCGATGTCCCTGCCCGCCTCGCAGTTGCCACGTTGCCAGAAGCGTCGCTACAGATTGCCGCGCCAAAAACGCAATGTGCGCGATGGTCGCGCTCACGCATGCCGTGATGACGGCGAGCACGGGACGCGAATCCGGTGTTGCTTGTAGACGAGATGCAGCGGACTTGACGCGCGACCCGGCGCGGCAGTTGCTCGCAAATCGACCGCTGTCGAAGTGAGTGCAAACTCACATCGGCGCATCCAGCGCGCCGATATCGTCGTCGCTGCAATCCACTGCACGCCCCGAACACCGTGGACTTATGGCGCTTCATGCACTCCAGCTGCGCCGTTGCTGTTCAATCGCCGCGCTCGACGCATGCGGCCCGGCAGTTCGCCCGGCGGCTGCGCCCTTGCTACAACTTTTTTGCCCAGACCACTTCCCATCGCGCGGCGATGTCGCTATGATTGCCGGCTGGCAGCAACGCGGGGCCATAGCTCAGCTGGGAGAGCGCCTGCATGGCATGCAGGAGGTCGGCGGTTCGATCCCGCCTGGCTCCACCACTTCAGACATTAGGCCGTCTCAAGTGGACAACGAGGTTTTGATACGCGTCCCCATCGTCTAGAGGCCTAGGACACCACCCTTTCACGGTGGACACCGGGGTTCGAATCCCCGTGGGGACGCCAATCATCCAAAGCCCCGGCACTGCCGGGGCTTTTTCTTGTCTGTCCCTAACCTTCGTCTCAGACGTATTTCGAGGCCATTGCGGGCTGGGACCAGTGGCGCGCAAATGCATTTCACTGGCGAGCCTTGTATTCAACTCCCCGCTACGCACTCGCAAGCCATTACATCGCTGACCAATCGTCTCGCCACCTCGCAATGCGTTCGGGGCGTGTCGCAGGCCCCATCGCACGCTAATGCGATGAGTAAAACCTCCGTCCGATCTCAAGGCCAGCCACGCAGTGCACGGTGCGAAACACCTCAGGTCTGCCCACTATCCAGCGCCTTGCGGCCCTCGTGCGTCAGGTCGATGTCGCCATCTTCAGCTTGCGTGGCATAGCCGGCGCGTACCGCCCAGTTTCCCTCTTCGTCGGCCACCGGCTTGGTGTCGTGGATGTCGCGCAGGATGCGCAGCTGTTGCGAAGCATCGAAGTCCATGGGGTCACCCGCTCAAAAGAGACTCCCACGGTACGCAAGCAGCGTGATGGTCGCGTGCCTGCAACGTCATCCATTACCTGCGCACTGCACGGCGCGCGGCAGTTGCGTGCCTGATGCGTGGCGTGCCGATGGACGAACTCGAGCGATCAGCATCTGCGCCACGCAGATGCACTGCAAACAAATTGCTCCTGACGCCAGTCGTGCATCGCGCGCCAACCACGCCGTCGCTTCGCGCTCCGTTCGACCGCACTGACGGTCGCCAGCCTCGCTGGTCGCGCCGCATCAACGAAGCCCCACGCCCTGCCGAACGGCACACAGCAAAAAGCCCCACCGGACTTCTCCAGAAGGGCTTTCGCTGGTACTGCAACAACCTGGTGCCGAAGGTGGGACTCGAACCCACACGCTTTTAAGGGCGGCGGATTTTGAGTCCGCTGCGTCTACCGATTCCGCCACTTCGGCGTGGCCGCGCAGTATAGCGACTTGTTGTTGAAACGAACAGTGTCAGTTTGCGCCTGACGAATTCAGGTGCAAGCGGGGTCTGCAGCGCTGTGTCCAGGCAGTCCCGATATACTGGCCGACTCAGTAAAGGAGTAAGCAATGTCGGTGTTGCGTGGAGTTCGGGTACTCGTGGTCGAAAACGATGACATGAATGCCATGCTGCTCGACCTGCAGCTTGTTCAGGCGGGTGCCGTCGTCATCGGCCCGGTCGGCGAAGTGCGCGATGCCCTGCAGCTGATCAGCGCCGAGCCACCGGATATCGCAGTGCTGGACTATCGCCTGGGTAACGGCGAAACCAGCGAACCGGTCGCACGCCTGTTGTCGGAGCGCGGTATCCCGTTCGTGCTGGCAACCGGCGTGGCCATCGGCAGCATCCCGAGTGGATTCGAACGTGGTGTCATCCTGATCAAGCCCTATCTGTCCGAAGAACTGATCGGTGCATTGTCCAAAGCGCGCGAGTTGCGCGGCGCTGAGGGCTGAGCAGCAGGACCGGGCGCCCTGCCGGTGCCACTGCCAGGTGCGGCACGCCTGCCCTCTCTCTAACACCTTATCCTTCTGCCACAGACGCATTGTGTTGCCATGTGCCGGCAGCGATTAGCTGAATCGCCGGTTCCGCGGCGCTGCCGGTGCAGGCCGGTTGCTACTAGAATTTGCCATCGAAGAATGACGGGCGGGTCGCTGGATGGATATCGCCGTGTCGCCGTTAGCCGGCTTGCTGCCGGAGACGAGCGAAACTGCAGCATTACTGGCCGCTTCCGTGCACGCTGCGGACGCGCTGTTGGGCGACAGCCCCGCGCTGCGCACAGCACTCTCGATCTGCCTGCATGCGCAAGTTCCGATGCTGCTCGTATGGGGCCGCGACGAGCGCTGTATCTACAACGATGCCTGCATTGCACGACTGGGACCGCACCACCCGGCGGCATTCGGGCAGCCGCGTGCGGCGCTGACATACGCATCCAATCGCGATGGCGATGACGAGCCAGCCGCGGCAATGGCCCTGGAGCTGGAGCGCTGGTCATGCAGCCCAGTGCTGCAAACGGGCGAGCAGGTAGGCGCGCTCTACATCGGCGTTGCGGATTCGACCGCTGACGTCAGCGAACAACGTCGCAGCGATAGTCGCGATAGTTTTCTATTGATGCTGGAAGACGCACTGCAGCACGTGTCCGATCCGCGGCAGATCATCGACACCAGCGTGCGCCTGCTTGGCGAGCATCTGCAGGCGAACCGTTGCGCATTCGGTCTGGTCGCTGCCGATGGCAGCACCATGCATGTCATCAGCGACCATGTGCAGGACATGCCGAGCCTGCAAGGCGACTTCCCACTGGAGGCCGCACAGGGCCTGCGCGATGCGCTGCTGGCGAACCGTCCCTGGTTCACGACCGATGCGATGGCGCCGGGTGCGCCGGACTATGTGGCCGAGCAGTACCGCCGCTCCGGCTTGCGCGCCTCGCTGGCCATTCCGCTGCACAAGCACGACCGATTGGTGGCCGCGATCGGCGTCCATCAGCGTGCACCGCGGCGCTGGCTGTCGGCGGAGATCGAACTGGTGCGATTGGTCGTGGCACGCTGCTGGGAATCGATGCAACGGGCCAAGGCGCAGCAACAACTCGCGGCCAACGAAGCGCGCCTGCGCCGCCTCGCCAATACGCTGCCGCAGATCATCTTCATTGCCGATCCGGACGGACGACCGCACTACTTCAACCAGCGCTGGTACGAGTACACCGGCCTGGATCCTTCCAGCAACGAAGATGCCGCCTGGCACCGCGCGCACACTGCCGATGGTCTGCGCCTGTCCGAGCAGGCGTGGAGCCTGGCATTGAAAGGCCAGCGCGCTCTCGAGGTGGAGTGCGAACTGCTGCGTCACGACGGGCAATCACGCTGGCACCTGGTGCGCGCGCTCCCGGTGCGCGGCGACGATGGCAGCATCAGCGAGTGGATCGGTACCTATACCGACATTCATGACCGGCGCGCATTCGAGCAGCAATTGCGCGAAAGCGAAGTGCGCTTCCGTGCGCTCTGCGAGACGGTGCCAGCGATGATCTGGATGGCCGACGCGCAAGGCGATTGCGTGTACTGGAATCCGCGCTGGTACAACTTCACCGGACAGGGGGAAGACCAGGCACTGGATCAGGGCTGGTGGGATGTGATGCATCCGGACGATGCAGCACGCGTGCGGCATGCCTTTGAACAGGCACTCGAGCAACGCGGCGAATTCCTCGCCGAATACCGCGTGCGCCGCCACGACGGGCAATACCGCTGGTGCATCGACACCGCATCCCCGCACTTCGCCAGCGACGGACGGTTTCTGGGGCACATCGGCTCGCTCACCGACATCTCCGAACGCAAGCACATCGAAGATGCCACCGCTTCGGACCGCGCGATCCTGAGTTTGATCACCACCGGCGCACCATTGCCGGTGGTGCTGGATGCGATCGCATTGAGTGTGGAGGCACGCGGTGAAATCCCGTTGTACTGCTCGGTGATGGTGCGCGATGAGGTCCGCCACACCTTGAGTTTCGGCTCGGCACCGCATTTTCCGATCGAGTACCGCGGGCACTTCGAGCCATCGCCGATCGGGCCGGAGGGGCCGCCGTGCGCCCTGTCGGCGCACCTGGGTCGTCAGGTGATCTGCAGCGATCTCCAGGCCGATGCAAGCTTCAGCAGCCACCATGCGATCTCGGCAACGATGGGCATCGCCGCGTGTTGCGTTACCCCGATCCTGGCCAGCAACGGGCAGGTATTGGGCACGCTCAATATCTACTACGACCGCCCTCACCTACCGTCCTTGCGCGAGCAGGCGATGGCGCGCTCGGCCTCGCACCTGGCCGGCATCGTGATCGAACGCACCCGGGTGGATGCCAAGCTCAAGCTGTCGTTGCAGGCGGAAACCGCCGCGCGCGCGCAGGCCGAGCATGCCAACCGGGTCAAGGACGAATTCCTGGCCACGCTAAGCCATGAGTTGCGCACACCCCTCAACGCGATCCTGGGTTGGTCGCGGTTGATGCAATCGGACATCGCCGATCCGGCCAATCTGGGCCGGGGCCTGGTGATCATCGAACGCAGTGCGCGCGCGCAGACGCAGATCATCGACGACCTGCTGGATATGAGCGCGATCCTGTCCGGCAAGATCCGCCTGCAGGCCGAGCATTTCGATATCGCCGGGTTGGTGCGCAGCGTGCTGGAACTCATGCAGCCGACCGCGTTGGCGCGCAAGATCGCACTGGAGCTGGATGCGCCTTGCGATGGCGAGCTGTGGTTCTTCGGCGATGCCGGGCGGCTGCAGCAGGTGCTGACCAACCTGCTCAGCAATGCGCTGAAGTTCACCCCTGCCGGCGGTACGGTGCGAGTGGCGATGGATGTCGAAGACGAGCGGCTGCGCCTGTGCGTGCAGGACACCGGGATCGGCATTGCGGCGGATTTCCTGCCGCATGTGTTCGACCGTTTTCGTCAGGCCGATGCAGGCACTACACGGCGCGTGGGCGGCCTGGGGCTGGGCCTGTCGATCTCGCGTCAGTTGGTGGACCTGCATGGCGGCAGTCTTGGCGCCTCCAGCGCGGGCGAAGGCCAGGGCGCGCTATTTACCATCGTGTTGCCGTTCCAGCACGGGGTCAGCGATCTGCGGCCTGCCTCGGCAGACACCACCCACGTGGGCGCGCTGCCGGACGAGTGCCGCGACCGCCTGGCTGGCGTGCGCGTCCTGCTGGTCGACGACGATCAGAATTCGCGCGAAGCGGTGATGCAGTTCCTGATGCTGGCCGGGGCGCAGGTGCAGGCTGCCGGGTCGGTGGACGCGGCCGAGCACTGCTTGGTGAACGCGCACTTCGATGTATTGGTCAGCGATATCGCGATGCCCTTACGCGATGGCTACGACTTGATCCGCACCGTGCGTTCGGGCCGCGCCGATCTGCCGCGGCATATTCCGGCCATCGCCCTGACCGCCTATGTCCGCGAAGAAGACCGCGACCGCGCGGTAGTAGCCGGCTTCGATGCGCACATGGGCAAGCCGGTGGAACCACCCGGCCTGGTCGACCTGATCGAACGCTTGATCTTGCCCGCGCGCGCGGTGCGGGCTGCAGTGGAATAGCACTGCAGCGTGCTAGGCCGATGACTTCGTCACCGATCGGCACACTGAGGATGCTTGCCTGCGCCGAAGGCTTTTACTTATAAGCCAAACCGCAGACCAATCCATCGCCACATTAGATCCGCGCCAAGCCATTCAACCACGCCGATCAACCGACAGATCAAAAGCGCGACTTAGCTACGTTTGGCACGCGCGAATGCGGCAGCCAGGGCGTTGTCCGCCGGCGGCGCGGTGATCCGCGGTTTGCTATTGGCCTGCGCCTGACCGCGTCCACCACCGTCGCGCCTGCCCTGCCCCGGACCGCCGCTGCCACGGGCTTCGCGCGGTTGCGCTGCGCCATCCGCCGCTGGCGGCGTGTCGGACAGACGACAGGTCAGCGCGATGCGCTTGCGCGCCACATCCACCTCCAGCACCTTGACCTTGACGATGTCGCCGGCCTTGACCACATCGCGCGGATCCTTGACGAAGGTCTCCGACAACGCCGAGATGTGCACCAATCCATCCTGATGCACGCCGATATCGACGAACGCACCGAACGCGGCCACATTGCTGACCACACCTTCGAGCACCATGCCCGGCTTGAGGTGCTTGATGTCCTCGATGCCTTCGGCGAACTGCGCTGCCTTGAACTCCGGGCGCGGATCGCGGCCGGGTTTTTCCAGTTCCTTGAGGATGTCGCGCACGGTCGGCACACCGAATTGGTCGTCGGTGAACATCTCCGGCTTCAGGCCACGCAGAAAACTGCCGTCGCCCAGCAATGCCTTGATCGGCTTGCCGGTGCTGCTCACGATGCGTTCCACCACCGGATACGCTTCCGGATGCACCGCAGAGACGTCCAGCGGCTCCTCGCCATCGGCAATGCGCAGGAAACCGGCGCACTGCTCGAAGGTCTTCTCGCCCAGCCGCGGCACCTTGAGCAGGTCCTTGCGTCGCTTGAACGGGCCATTGTCGTCGCGGTGACGCACGATATTTTCCGCCACCGTGCCTGACAGCCCGGACACGCGCGACAACAACGCCGCCGAGGCCGTATTGACGTAGACACCGACCGCGTTGACGCAGTCTTCCACCCGCGCTTCCAATGCCTTGGCCAGACGGTATTGATCCACATCGTGCTGGTACTGGCCCACGCCGATCGCCTTGGGCTCGATCTTCACCAGTTCGGCCAATGGATCCTGCAGACGGCGCGCGATCGACACGGCGCCACGCAGCGACACATCCAGATTCGGGAATTCTTTGGCCGCGAACTCCGAGGCCGAATACACCGATGCGCCCGCCTCGCTCACCACCACCTTCTGTACCTTGGCAGCGCCGCACAGCGCAATCGCCTCACCGGCCAGCTTGTCGGTCTCGCGGCTGGCGGTGCCGTTGCCGATCGCGATCAGCTCCACGTTGTGCTGCATGCACAACTTTTTGATGGTCTGCAGCGACTGATCCCACTGCCGCTTGGGTTCGTGCGGATAAATCGTTTCGGTGGCCACCAGCTTGCCGGTGGCATCGACCACGGCGATCTTGCAACCGGTACGGATGCCCGGATCCAGCCCAAGCACCACCCGCGGACCGGCCGGCGCTGCCAGCATCAGGTCCTTGAGGTTGTCGCCGAATACCGCGATCGCTTCGGCCTCGGCCTTTTCGCGCGCCTGGTTGAACAGGTCCAACAGCAAGTGCATATGCAACTTGGCGCGCCAGGTCAGCCGGCACGCGTCCAGCAACCAGCGATCGGCTGGACGGCCTTCGTTGGAGATACCGGCATTGCGCGCCACACGGCCTTCGGCGTACTGGTGGCCAGCCTCGGCATCGCTGCCCGGATCCAGATCCAGATACAGGATTTCTTCGCGGCGTGCGCGAAACAGCGCCAGCAAGCGGTGCGAAGGAATCTTCGCCAATGTTTCGGCGTGATCGAAGTAGTCGCGGTACTTGGCACCGGCCTCTTCCTTGCCCTCGGCGACCCGTGCGCGGATCACGCCATTGTCGCTCAGCCAACTGCGCAGCTCACCGACCAGCGCCGCATCTTCGCCCCAGCGCTCCATCAGGATGGCGCGCGCGCCTTCCAGCGCCGCCTTGCTGTCGGCAACACCTTTCTCGGCATCGACGAAGGCTGCCGCGGCCACGTCCGGGGATTGCGTCGGGTCCGCCAACAGGCCATCGGCCAGTGGCTCCAGCCCGGCTTCGCGCGCGATCTGCGCGCGGGTGCGGCGCTTGGGCTTGTAGGGCAGGTACAGGTCTTCCAGCCGCGACTTGGTGTCGGCTGCCAAGATCTCGTTGCGCAATTCGTCGCTGAGCTTGCCCTGCTCGCCGATGCTGGACAGGATCGCCGCGCGGCGCTCTTCCAGCTCGCGCAGATAGGTCAGGCGCGTTTCCAGGTTGCGCAGCTGAGTGTCGTCCAGCCCGCCGGTGACTTCCTTGCGGTAGCGGGCGATGAAGGGGACGCTGGCGCCTTCGTCGAGCAAGGCGATGGCGGCGTGCGCCTGGGCGGGCTGGGCACCGATCTCATCGGCGATGGTGCGAGCAATCTGCTGGGCGAGCTGGCTATCGTGCATGACGGCGCGGGGTGACCCGCTTCACTGAAAAACGCATTTTCGCAGTGCCGGCCCGCCACGGAAACCCGTTGACAACGCCGCCGTAAACCTATGCTGCCGCGCTCAGCTGACCTGACGAGCGTAATGGGTGGCGGCACGTTCGACCAGAATGCTTTCGTGCAGCGACTCCAGCGCCATCACGCGGATCTTGCCGACATCCTTCAGCGGCACCATGCGTTCGACATACACCTCAGGGCCAGCATCGGTCATCGCACGCGACTTGCTGAAACCGTAAGGCACCACGCCCTTGTCGCCATCTTTGCTGCCACCGACGTACAGGACAATCGACATACCCACACCCTCTTCTGCTGCTGTTGCTGCGTTGTGGCGGCAGGATAACCAGCACGCCGTGAGGAGCTTTCCACGCACGTTAACGCTGGCTGTTTGCCGTTTGGTGACGGCGGCAAGGCCGGGCTCGCCTCACGGCCGCTTCACCCCGCTTGGCGGTCAATCGCCGTCCATCCGCTCGCTGCTCGACACCGCATGGACCTCAAAAGTGGCTACCCGTTCTGGTCGATCCGCAACGGGTTGATGCGCGCGTACCCGCGTCTGGAGCAAGACACCGTCTGCGAAGTGGCCATCGTCGGTGGTGGGGTGACCGCCGCGCTGATTGCCCACGAATTGGTGCGCCATGGGCACGAAGTCGCGGTAGTCGAACAGCGCGACATCGGCTGGGGCAGCACCTCGGCCAGCACCGCATTGCTCCAGTACGAAATCGATACACCGATGATCGAACTGGCCAGACAGCACGGCATGCAGGCAGCGGCACTGGCCTATGGGGCGTGCGCGCAAGCCATCCTCGACCTGCAGGGCCTGTGCAATACCTTCGGCGGCACCGACTTCACGCGCCAGGACAGCCTGTACTACGCCAGCCGCTCGCGCGATATCAAAGACCTGCGCAGCGAGCTGGAGACCCGCCAGGCGCACAGACTGCCGGTGGAGTGGATCGAACGCGAGCCGCTCTGGCACAACTACGGCGTGCATTCGGATGGCGCGATTCTGAGCCGCCTGGCCGCCAGCGTAGACCCGTACCGCCTGTGCTACCGCCTGTTTTCCGAGTGCGAGCAATACGGCGCACGCATCTATGACCGCACCGCCATTGCCTCGATCGATCCGCACGACCCGCATGTCGACCTGCGCACCGAAGACGGTGTGAGCGTGCGCGCCCGTCACGTGATCCTGGCAGCCGGCTATGGCAACCAGCGCTGGCTCTCGCAGCCGGTGGCGCGCAATCGCAGCAGCTACGCCTTCGTGACCGACACCCTGCACGACAGCGAAATGGGCGCGCTTAAGCACACCATGATGTGGGAGACCGCGCGCCCGTATCTGTACCTGCGCAGCACACCAGACGGGCGCGTGGTCGCGGGTGGCGAAGACGACAACATCGACATTCCCCCTCGCCGCGACGCACGCGTGCAGGGCAAGCTCAGGACGTTGCTGAAGAAAATTGGCAAGACCATGCCCGATATGCGCCTGCGCCCGGCGTTCGCATGGGCTGGCACCTTCGCAGAGACTGCCGATGGATTGCCGTTCTTCGGGCCGCATGCCGAACTGGGGCCACGTGTATCGTTTGCGATGGCCTATGGCGGCAACGGCATTACCTATAGCGCCATTGGCGCAGGCTTGTTGCGTGCACAACTAGAGGGCACGCCTCACCCGCTGTCCGAATTGTTCGGCTTCGCGCGCCTGCGTTGAATCCCCCACGGCCACCAACCGTGGCCGTGCATCGCATAGGTATCGGCAGCCCGCTCCAGCGGATTGCGCACGTGGATGCCGCCGCACAGAACATACATGGGCAGGAACAGCGGCCCAAGCAGCATGTACTGATAGACATGCGCGCGCTCGTGGTCGCCCAGGCGCACCGGCGGATGCTGGCAACGGCCTGCGGCGTGCGCGTAGGTGCTGCACTGCAGGTCCAACGATGCACCTTTCAGCAGGATCACGTTGCCCAACGTCATTGCGCCCCCCGGACCCCACGGCCAGGCGTGGAAGACCACGGCATGTTCCCGCGGCGACCAGACGGGACGCGCGCCGAAACACCAGCCGGCCGCGCCGATCGCGAGCCCGATCAAGGTGTTGGGCAGCGTCCACAACGCGCCCAGCACCTGCAATGCAGGCAGGCCGCGCATTACCGGCTTCAATCGGCCTGGTTGGGGATGAGCAGCCACAGAATCAGATACACCAGGATGCCGGGAAACGCGGCCGAGGCAATCGACACGATGACGAACAACACACGCAGCAGCGTCGAGCTCCAGCCAAAACGACGCGCAATGCCGCCAACGACACCGGCGATCATGCGGTCGTTGAGGGAGCGGGACAACGTGGTGGTAGACATTGGCAGAACTCCTGCAAGACGTAGCCAACAGTCTAGAAAACGCGGCCGCTGCAGATCGTGATGGCCGCCCGGCCTGCTTGGCGCAGCGTCACCTGCGCGGCGTGCAGGCAGCCATCTCAGGCATTGCCGCCGCGTTCCTGCAACCAGCGATGGATTGCCACCGGCACCTCGCGCTGCGCACGCCCGGAGACGTAGATTCCGATGTGCCCGCCACGGAAGCTCAATTCGCTGTAGTCGTCGCTGCCGACCAGCCCTCCTAGCGCCCGTGAGGCATCCGGCGGCACCAGGTGGTCGTGTTCGGCGTAGATATTCAGCACCGGCATGTCGAGCACCTGCAGATCGACTGCCTGTCCCCCGATGCTCACCTGCCCGGTGACCAACCCGTTGCGCTGATAGAACAACGTGACGAATTCGCGGAAGGCCTCACCGGCCAGGTCGGGCGAATCGAAGATCCACTTTTCCATGCGCAGGAAATCCTCCAGCGCCTGCTTGTCGTCGAGGATGTCGAGCAGGCCCACGTATTTCTGCAGATTCAGCCGGAACGGCTTGAGCATCAGGTAACTGGCGTTCATCAGGTCCGCCGGCACGTTGCCCATCGTGTCCACGAACAGATCCACATCGACCATGCGCGCCCAGTTGGACAGCATGTTGTCGGGAGTATGGAAATCCACCGGTGTCACCATGGTGATCAGGTTGCGCACCTTGTCGCGTTGCAGCGCGGCGTAGCACAACGAAAACGTGCCGCCCTGACAGATGCCGAGCACATCGACCGCTTCCAGCCCCGACTGCGCCCGCAGGTGATCCACCGCACCGTCGATGTAGCGCAGCAGATAATCTTCCAGCGTGAGGTAGCGCTCGGAGCGGTCCGGGTAGCCCCAATCCAGCACGTAGACATCCTGGCCGTGACTCAATAGCCCCTTCACCAGCGAGCGATCCGCCTGCAGATCGACCATGTAGGGGCGATTGACCAATGCATAGACAATCAGCAGCGGTGTCTTTGCCACCGGTGCCTGCTCGCCGATGAAGCGGTATAGCACCACCTTGCCATCGCGCCAGATTTCTTCGCGCTCGGTGACGCCATAATCCACATCGTCCACGCCCGGCAGCAACTTGAGCCCTTCGCGCAACTTGCGTTGCATCGACAAGGTTTCCTGCATCAGGTCTTCGGCACTGAATCCCAACGGACCTTTCATGCCTGCGCTCCACGTTTTTTACCTGCAGCGGGTTTACGGTCCGCAGGCTTGGGCGGGGATTTCGCCCCACCGCGCTTCTTGACCGAGGTCGTTTTCGTCGACTTGGAGACCGCTGGCGCCTGTTTCGGAGCCACCTTTTTCGTCGCGGTCCTGTCGACGGACGCCTTCTTGGATGCACCCGGCTTGACTGCCCGTGCTGCCTCCGCCGGCCGCGCTGCCGCCGCACTGGCGCTGGCGGACGACGCGCGCTTGCCCGCCGCCGATGTCACCGTTTCAGGCTGCGGCGCCGCAGCGGGCTTGCTTGCCGGTGAAGCTGCGTTACGCAGCATCCGCCTGACCAGGCGTTCCAGTTCGGCAATGCGCCGATGCGCGGCGTCCATCTCCGAACGTGTGGGCATGCCGAAGCGTTCGCTGAGTTGCTCGACCTCTTCCTGCAGCGCAGCGCGCAGACGCATGTGCGCATTGGCAAAACCGCCGTACACCTTGCGGAACTGCTCCGACAAGGCGACATCGGCATAGGACTCTTCGGCCGCCTCGATCCACAGATCGAACAGGGCGCGGGCGCTGGTCAGCTGGCTACCGCTGCTCTCGTGCTCGCTCAGCTTGGACGCGAAGCGCGCGAACGCCTGCTCGATCGCCGCCTTGAGTTGCTCGCCATAGGCCTCCGACTGGGCCTGGAACTCCTGCTGTGCGCGTGCCAGTTTCTGCAGGCGCGACTGGTGGTTGCGGTTCAATCCGAACGCCGGCATGTCCAGCCAGGGCGCATTTTCCTCGCGCCACTTCTGCAGCGCCTGCACCGCGTCCTGCAGCCATGGGTCGAACCCGCCTGGGCTGCCGCCGCGCAGCGAACCCAAGGTCCACTGCATCAGCTGTTCGCCCTGCCCTTGTACGGCCTGGCGCCAGGCCTCGGCCACTTCATTGGCCGAGGTGTCGCGCCCGGCAAACTGCGCGGCCACCTGCTGCATGGTCCCGAACCAGTCGCCGGCCTGGGTGCGAAAGCGGTCGATGGCCTCCTGCGCCTGCGGGGCGGCCTGGGTGGGCAGCAACTGCGACCACCAATCCACGGCCTTGCGCCAATCCTGCGGAGCATCGCTACCGGACGCGGGCGGTGGTTGTTGCGCGGCGGCGCCGGCCTGGCCGTGGCGCATGGCATCTCCCCAGGCAGCCCAATACTGGCGCGCCTTGTCGTCGAAGTTGCCGTTGTCCGAACCGCTGCTTGCCATCATCCCGTCCAGTGACCTTTACCCAGCCATCCTACCGCGTGCGTGGCGGTGTGCCGCTCAGGGCTTGGGGATACGCAGCGTTTTGCTGATCATCAGCGAGCCGGACACCGCAAACAGCAGCACCAGCGGATGGAACTGCCACGGCCCCAGTTGCCATTGCCCCCACCACAAGGTGTCGCCGATATGCCCGCTGCTGGCGGCAACGGCGAGCAGGATCACCAATACCAGGCTGGTCGGAATGGGCGTTCCTTCGAAATACGGCACCTTGTCGGCCTCGCCAGCGATCTCTTCGGCGGTGACGTTGTAGCGCGCCAGCCGGCTGACCCCGCAGCAGACGAAGTAGCTCAGCACCAGCCAGTCCCAACCGCCGCGCATGCCGCAGGCGTAGCCCAGCGCCGCCGGCGCCACGCCGAAGGAGATCACGTCTGCCAGCGAATCCAGTTCGCGGCCCAGCGTGGAAGACGCTTTGCGCCAGCGCGCCACGTGCCCGTCCAGCGCATCGAACACGAACGCCAGCGGGATCAAGGCCATGCCAAGCAGCAGATCGCCGCGATGCCCCTCTTGCAGGAACCGCATGGCCGCAAACACCGCGCCGGTGCCGCAGAACGCGTTGGCAAGCGTGAACCAGTCCGCGAGTTGGAAATCGCGCAGCATCGAAAAATGGCGTTTCATGCGGAGCCTGAGGTGAGCAAGGCGCAAAGGGTAACGCGCGCGCGCCATGCAGGCGACCGTTTCGCTGCACTCGGCTAGGCTGGCGATCCGCGTGACCGCTCCCGGCCGCGCACCACTTCACGAGGACATCCGATGCGCAGCATCCTGATCACCGGCGCGGGCAGCGGCATTGGCGCCGGTATCGCCAGCCAACTGGCGGCCGATGGCCATCATCTGCTCGTCAGCGATGTGCAGCTGGCGGACGCCGAGCGCACGGCCGAGGCGTTGCGCCAGGCAGGCGCCTCGGCCGAGGCGCTGGCGTTGGACGTGACCGATGCAGACAGCATTGCGCAGGCACTGGCCAACGCATCACGCGCCCCGCAGGTACTGGTGAACAATGCCGGCCTGCAGCATGTGGCCACACTGGAGGAGTTCCCGATGCAGCAGTGGGCGCTGCTGGTGGATGTCATGCTCACCGGCGCCGCACGCCTCAGTCGCGCCGTGCTGCCCAGCATGCGTGCAGCCGGCTATGGCCGCATCCTCAATATCGGCAGCATCCACTCGCTGGTGGCCAGCCCATACAAAAGTGCGTATGTCGCCGCCAAGCATGGCCTGGTCGGCCTGGCCAAGGTCATCGCGCTGGAAACCGCCGATTGCGACATCACCGTCAACACGCTCTGCCCCAGCTATGTGCGCACACCACTGGTGGAGCGGCAGATCGCCGATCAGGCGCGCACCCGCGGCATCGCCGAGGACGCGGTGGTGCGCGATGTGATGCTCAAGCCGATGCCCAAGGGCGCCTTCATCGAGTATGACGAGCTGGCCGGCACGGTGGCGTTTCTGATGTCGCATGCCGCGCGCAACATCACCGGGCAAGCCATCGCCATCGACGGCGGCTGGACGGCCCAATGATCACGCTGGCGAAATTTTGACCAGGCGTCGCGCATGCCAGATGGCGCAAGGGGTGCGCGCACTTGTCCACAGACTTGCGCAGCGTCCATCCACAGGGGGTGTGGAGAACTGGGTGAGGCCTTCCGTTCCTTAGAGAGCCGAAAGGCTCTTCAACGTTCCATGTTCAACTCCGGACGGTTGAGCCTGGCTGGAATTGGTGCTGCGCTGCGAGCCGGCACGGCTCGCCGATCGGATGGGAAGCGCTGCTCCGCTTCCCCCATCGCACGTCGAGGACGTCGACCTACAGCAGTCGGGCTCGGTTGGGTAGCTGCCGGAACGGTGTCGGCGACACGTCCCCCATCGCGTTGTGCACGCGCAGCGATCAGATCCGCGAATACGTCCACGACTGCATGCGCCCGTCGCGATACGGCATGACGCCGTGGAACAGGCGCGGGTCGCCATCGAATACCAGCGGCAGGAAATGGCGGTCGCCTTCCCACATTGGCACCTGGTCCATCCGCTCGATCGCGATCCACTCCAGCGTCCCTTCCGGATTGGAGGTGTGGGGCGTGCCGTCGAAGCTGTGGATCAGGAACACGAAGCCCAGCCAGTCTTCGCCCTGCTTGCCGAAGCCGGGCCAGCTGATGGTGCCGCGCAGCTGCATCTGCCCGCAGTCGACGCCGGCTTCCTCGCGTATCTCGCGGCGCATGCAGGCCAGCACGTCTTCGTCCGGCTCCATCTTGCCGCCCAGGCCGTTGTATTTGCCCAGATGCTGGTCGCCGGGACGGGCATTGCGATGGATCATCAGCACCTGGGTGCCGTCCGGCGACAACAGGTAGCCGAGCGTGGCGACAATCGGGGTATAGGGCATGGCATGCGATCTGACACGAAGCGCATCAGTATGACCGAAGCGGCACGCCGCACGCGGCGGTAACGCCAGCTCAGCCGACGGCGGCCTGCGGATTCGGGCGCGGCGGTGCCACGTGATCGGTATCCAGGCGCAGGGTCGCAACGCCGTGGCCGCGTTCGGCCAGGTACTCCAGCCACTTGCCCAGGAACGTATTCATGCGCATGCGGTGGCTGATCAGCTCGGCCGGCGGCGGGAACATGCCCATCACGTCCTGCCAGCGCCGACCGACATAGCAATGCGTGGTCTCGGCCTGGCGCGCATCGCGGTACAGCCGCACATACGCCGATGGGTCCGGCTCGCCGGTGACCGGGTCGCACAGGTCGTAGGTCAGGCGCAGTTCCACCGTGTAGCGGTGGCATTCGATCACGTCCAGCCGCAGGTTCAGGCCATCGCCGATCGAGGACACGTACGAGCCCGGCGCAAGATCGGCCGGGGCGAACAGCCGGGTCAGATGTTGGAAGTTTTCTGCATACAAGCCCATCAGCCAGCCGAAGCGGCTCAGTTTGGGAATGCGTTCGAGTTTGCTCAGTGCTTGCGCCATGGACCGATCCTACACGCTGCGCCGCCGCACGGGCAGCATTGACGAGGGCCCAACGGCAGGCCTACCTTGGCGGAGCACTGCCCCGCCCGCTTTGCTCCCACAGCCGCCGCCGCAAGCGCACCGGTCGCTCTCCGTCCGATGCGCACGCTCGCAAGACCGGCGGGCCGGCGACCACGCCTGATCCCCGATCAAAACATCTCGCGTTGCAGGCCCAGGGTGGACAACACCTTGCTGGAGATTTCTTCGATCGAGGTATTGGTGGTGCTGAGCGAGGGAATGCGCTCCATCTGGAACATGCGCTCGGCGATCGCGACCTCGCGCCGGCAGGTCTCTGCCGCGCTGTAGCGCGAATTGGCGCGCCGCTCCTGACGAATTTGCTGCAACCGCTCAGGATCAATGGTCAAACCGAACAACTTGCTGCGGTAGTTACGCAACCGCGGCGGCAACTGCTCGTTTTCCAGATCTTCGTCGGTCAGCGGATAGTTGGCGGCGCGGATGCCGTAATGCAAGGCCAGATAGATGCAGGTCGGGGTCTTGCCCGCGCGCGACACTGCCACCAGGATCACATCGGCCTCGTCGTAATTGAGTGCAATGCCATCGTCGTGACTGAGCGCGAAGTTCATCGCGTTGATGCGGCGGTGATAGGTTTCGAAGTCGACCATGCCATGCGCGCGGCCCACACGCGAATGACGCGGCGCATTGAGCTCGCGCTCCAGCGGCTCGATGAAGGGCGCGAACACATCCAGCATCAGCGCGCCACTTTCGGCCAGGATCATGCTCAATTGTGGATCGACGCACGAATTGACCACGACCGGCCGCACCTGGTACCGCTCGCCTGCGGCGCGCACACGCATGGCGGCGTCGCGCGCTTTATCTGCATCATCGATGAACGACATGCGGTCGGTGACGAAGTTGAAACCGCTGAACTGCGTGAGCAGGCTATGCCCAATCGTTTCAGCGGTGATACCGGTTCCATCGGAGACGTAAAACACCGGCCGAATTGTTGACATCAAGACCACCTCTTTGAACTGGTGTCCAAAACTTACGGATTCATGCTTGTGCAGGCTCCGCTGTGCACTGCATCATAGCGGCTTCTTCCTACGGTCGCGGCCATTCAGCCCGCTCGGGCGATGGCCTTACGGAGCATCGCGCTTGAACGAGAATATCCTGTGGTTGCATGAGCTACGCCTGGCCGACCTGGCCCGCGTAGGCGGTAAAAATTCCTCACTTGGCGAGATGATCGGCAACCTGGCTGGGTTGGGCGTCTCGGTTCCCGGTGGATATGCGACGACCGCGGAAGCTTTCAAGGACTTCATCGCACACAACGATCTGTCCAAGCGCATCTTCGACAAGCTGGCGACGCTGGATGTCGAGGACGTCAATGCACTCACGCTGGCCGGCAAGGAAATCCGCGGCTGGGTGATCGATGCCCCGCTGCAGCCGGAACTGGACCGCGACATCCGCACCGCCTACGCCCAGTTGTGCGCCGAGAACGGCGGCGGTGACGTTGCCGTGGCCGTGCGCTCCTCGGCAACCGCCGAAGACCTGCCGGACGCCTCGTTCGCAGGCCAGCAGGAGACCTTCCTCAATGTGACCGGCGCCGACGATGTGGTGCACAAGGTCAAGGAAGTGTTCGCCAGCCTCTACAACGATCGTGCGATCGCCTATCGCGTGCACCACGGCTTCAAGCATGAAGACGTGTTCCTGTCGGCCGGCGTGCAGTTGATGGTGCGCTCGGGGGTAGGTGCGGCAGGCGTCTTGTTTACGCTTGACACCGAATCCGGTTTCCGCGACGTGGTGTTCGTCACCTCCAGCTTCGGTCTGGGCGAAATGGTCGTGCAGGGCGCGGTCAACCCGGACGAGTTCTACGTCTACAAACCCACGCTGACCGCGGGCAAGCCGGCAATCCTGCGCCGCTCGCTCGGCAGCAAGGCCATCCGCATGGTCTATTCGGACGTGCCCGGCGAGCGTGTGCGCACCGAAGACACCCCGGTGGAACTGCGCAACACCTTCTCGATCAGCGACGAAGACGTGCATGAGCTGTCCAAGCAGGCGTTGGTGATCGAACAGCATTACGGCCGCCCGATGGATATCGAGTGGGCCAAGGATGGCGTCAGCGGCAAGTTGTTCATTGTGCAGGCGCGTCCGGAGACGGTGAAGTCGCGCAGCCATGCGACCCAGATCGAACGTTTTGCGCTGGAAGCCAAGGACGCCAAGATCCTGGCCGAAGGCCGCGCGGTCGGTGCCAAGATCGGTAGCGGCGTGGCACGCGTGGTGCGTTCGTTGGACGACATGAATCGTGTCCAGGCTGGCGATGTGTTGATCGCCGACATGACCGATCCCGATTGGGAGCCGGTGATGAAGCGCGCCTCGGCCATCGTCACCAACCGCGGCGGCCGTACCTGCCATGCAGCGATCATCGCGCGTGAGCTCGGCGTGCCGGCCGTGGTCGGATCGGGCAATGCCACCGCCGTGATCAAGGACGGCCAGGAAGTTACCGTCAGCTGCGCCGAGGGCGACACCGGCTTTATCTACGAAGGCAAGCTGGCGTTCGAGCGCACCACGACCGATCTGGGCAACATGCCGCCTGCCCCGCTGAAGATCATGATGAACGTCGCCAACCCGGAACGCGCGTTCGACTTCGGCCAGCTGCCCAATGCCGGCATCGGCCTGGCGCGCCTGGAAATGATCATCGCCTCGCACATCGGCGTGCATCCCAACGCTCTGCTGGAATACGACAAGCAGGATGCCGATGTCCGCAAGAAGATCGACGCCAAGATCGCCGGCTATGGCGATCCGGTCAGCTTCTATGTCAACCGCCTGGCCGAAGGCATCGCTACGCTGACCGCATCGGTCGCGCCGAATACCGTGATCGTGCGTTTGTCGGACTTCAAGTCCAACGAGTACGCCAACCTGATCGGCGGTTCGCGTTACGAGCCGCATGAAGAGAACCCGATGATCGGCTTCCGCGGCGCCAGCCGCTACGTCGACCCGTCCTTCACCAAGGCCTTCGCGCTGGAGTGCAAGGCGGTGTTGAAGGTGCGCAACGAGATGGGCCTGGACAACCTCTGGGTGATGATCCCGTTCGTGCGTACGCTGGAAGAAGGCCGCAAGGTGATCGAAGTGCTGGAGCAGAACGGGCTCAAGCAAGGCGAGAACGGTTTGAAGATCATCATGATGTGCGAGCTGCCGTCCAATGCGCTGCTGGCCGACGAGTTCCTGGAGATCTTCGACGGCTTCTCGATCGGCTCCAACGACCTGACCCAGCTCACCCTGGGCCTGGACCGCGATTCTTCGATCGTGGCGCACCTGTTCGATGAGCGGAACCCGGCGGTCAAGAAGCTGCTGTCGATGGCGATCAAGTCGGCGCGCGCCAAGGGCAAATACGTGGGGATCTGCGGCCAGGGGCCGTCCGACCACCCGGAACTGGCCGAGTGGCTGATGCAGGAAGGAATCGAATCGGTGTCGTTGAATCCCGACACCGTGGTCGACACCTGGCTGCGTCTGGCCAAGCTCAAGAGCGAGGGCTGATGGGACTGATGGGTGCGATGTGGGCAGCAGCTGCAGGAGCAGCTGCTGCAAGACCGGTTGCTGCAGCAGGAGCGGCAGCCGCGAAGCCCGCCGCGACCAGCGAGCCGGCATTCAACTGGGCCGCCATTCCGTGGGCGCAGTACGCGGTCAACTGGGGAGTGGCACTGCTGATCGTCGTGGTCGGCATGTGGCTGGCCCGGCAACTCAGCCAGTGGTTGCACCGCGCGCTCACCCGCGCACGCGTCGAGATCACACTGACCAATTTCCTGCGCAACGTGATGTACGCGTTGTTGCTGGTGCTGGTCTTCGTCAGCGCATTGAGTCAGATCGGTGTGCCACCGACCTCACTGATCGCAGTGCTCGGCGCAGCAGGCCTGGCGGTCGGCCTTGCCCTGAAGGATTCGCTGTCCAACATCGCCGCAGGCGTGATGCTGATCGTGCTGCGGCCGATGCGCGATGGCGACCACGTGTTGATCGCCGGGCAGGAAGGCATCGTCGACGAGATCCGGATCTTCCAGACCCGGATCCGTTCGTTCGACGAACGCATGATCACCCTGCCAAACAGCACGATTACCACCGCCCCCATCGTCAACTACAGCACCCTGCCCAACCGCCGCCTGGAAGTGACGGTCGGCGTGGGCTACCAAGACGATCTGAAGAAGGCGCAGCAGCTGTTGCTGCAGATCGCCAAGGACAACCCGAACATCCTGGAGTCGCCTGCACCCTTCGTGCAGGTGACCAACCTGGGCGAGAGTACGGTGGACCTGATGTTGTTCGCGTATGCGACCAACGGCAATTTCGGCGCTGCCAAGAGCACCACACTGGAGCAGATCCGCAACCAGTTGCTGGAAAACGGACTCAACATCCCCTACCCGCAGCGCGACCTGCACGTGTATCACCACGATGCCGATGGCAAGCCGATCTCCGACCTGTTGCTGAAAGGCATCGCAGACGATGGCGACCTGAGCAAGGGGCCTTCGTTGGCGCGCTGACGTACACAATGGCGTGATGGAAAGGCAGAAAAGGCCGCATCGAACGATGCGGCCTTTTTTGTTGATGCCTTTCTTGTCGGATGCTTTTGTTGGATGGGTCGCCATCGAGTGACCTGCACCCCGCGCAGTCGGCTGAGGAGTCGACTGGCGCACGCTTGCGTGCCATTGGAATGGGACACCGGCGACACGCCAACACCCTGCAACAACGCCGTGGCCAACGCTCAGCCCTCCACACCCGCCGCAGCATCGCCACCGAGCGCACCCATGAACTGACGGTAGTGGCGCAACTCGTCGATCGAATCGCGCACATCGCTCAGGGCGGTATGCGCCGAACTCTTGGCAAACCCGTTCGCCACCGAGGGCGCCCAACGTCGCGCGAGTTCCTTGATGGTGGACACGTCCAGATTGCGGTAATGGAAATAGCGTTCCAGGCGCGACATCTGACGGTGCAGGAAGCGGCGATCCTGGCAGATCGAGTTGCCGCACATCGGCGAGGCGCCGGCACGGATCCACTCGCTCAGGAATGCCACCGTCTGCGCTTCAGCCTGCGCGTGGGTCACCTGGCTGTCGAGCACGCGCTGCCACAGACCCGAACGGCGGTGCTGATTGCGGTTCCATTCGTCCATCGCTTCCAGGGTTTCCAGCGGATGCGCAATGGCCAGTTCCGGCCCCTCGGCAAGCACGTTCAACTGCGCATCGGTCACGATGGTGGCGATCTCGATGATGGAATCGCGATCGGTATCCAGGCCGGTCATTTCCAGATCGATCCAGATCAGTCGGTCGTTGCCTGCAAGGTTCTCTGCCATGTCGCCGTCCTGTGGAGGCCGTCGCCGGCCGGATGCTGAAGAGGGCGCGCATCATACCGCGGCCACGTCGCTCAGGGCGCAAGTGGTGGCTTGCCGCGCTTGGCCCTGAAGTAATTGGTCAGCCGCAGGCTCGCCTCGGCCGCAAGCACGCCACCGCACACCTGCACGCGATGATTGTGGCGCGGGTCGGCAAGCAGGTCGAAGACGCTGCCGCAGGCGCCGGTCTTGGGATCGCTGGCGGCGAACACCACGCGCGCGATCCGCGCATGAATCATCGCCATCGCGCACATCGCGCACGGCTCCAGGGTGACGTACAGCGTGCAGCCGATCAGGCGGTGATTGGCCAGGCGGCGCCCGGCTTCGCGCATTGCCACGATTTCGGCATGCGCGCTGGGATCGTGGCTGGCGATATTGAAATTCCAGCCTTCGCCAAGCACGTTGCCTTGCGCATCGACCAGCAGCGCGCCGACCGGGATTTCGTCATAGTCGCGCTCGGCACGCTCGGCCAACTGCAAGGCATGCCGCATCCAGTGCTCATCGATCGCCGCGTACGGCGTTTCGGTCGGCGCATCGATGGGCACACTCACGTGGCCGCACCGCCCTGGCGGTCCAGGAACGCGGCGAACGCGGCAACCGTGGCTTCGCTGACATGGTGTTCGATGCCCTCCGCGTCGCGGCGCGCGGTGGCTTCGTCGATGCCAAGCGCAAGCAGGAAGCGCTCCACGATCTGGTGGCGCTGCCGGCTGGAGGCGGCCAGCGCCTCGCCGGCCGGGGTCAGGAACACTCCGCGGTAGGGGCGCTGCACGACCCACCCATCGCGCACCAGCCGCTTGAGCATCTTGGCCACGGTGGGCTGCGCCACACCCAGGCGCGCCGCGATATCGACCTGGCGTGCCTCGCCGCCATCCACCAGCAGATCGGAGATGAGCTCCACGTAGTCTTCGACCAGCTCGGCGCGGCGCGCTTCGCGTACCTGACGGAAGCTCTCCATGTGCACCTGCGCATCGATCAGGACCGGCGCGGCCGCTTCCACCTTTTCGCTCTTGCCCACCCTCGTCCTCGTCATCGTCGCCGGCGTCGATGCCGGGCGCATAGTTTGAAGCACACGGCAGATCAATACGATTCAAATTGCCAATGCTCAACAGCATAGCAACTGCTATATGATGCATTGACCCCGTTGTGACCCGAGTGCATGTCCGCCAACACCGCCGCCTCAGCGCCATCGCCAGCCACCGCCAACGGCGGCCTGGGCGACCACCAGGCCAGCGTCTCCGTGCCCAAGGGCGGCCATTGGTGGTTCCGCCTGCTGGCCTTCCTAGGACCGGGCTACATGGTGTCGGTGGGCTATATGGACCCGGGCAACTGGGCTACCGATCTGGCCGGCGGCTCGCAGTTCGGCTACCTGCTGCTGTCGGTGATCCTGTTGTCGAACCTGATGGCGATCGTGCTGCAAGGCCTGTCGGCGCGGCTGGGCATCGCGACCGGGCTGGATCTGGCGCAGGCCTGTCGCGTGCGTTATCCGCGTGGCGTCAACCTGGCGCTGTGGGGCATTTGCGAACTGGCCATCATCGCCTGCGATCTGGCCGAGGTCATCGGTACCGCGATTGCGTTGAAGCTGTTGTTCGGGATTCCGCTCACCATGGGCGCGATCATCACCGCGGTGGATGTGGTGCTGGTGTTGCTACTGATGAACCGCGGCTTCCGCGCGCTGGAAGCCTTCGTGATCGCGCTGCTGCTGATCATCTTCGTGTGTTTCGGCATCCAGATCGCGCTGGCCGCACCGCCGGTTGCGGCGATCCTGGGCGGTTTCATTCCGCGTGCGCAGGTGGTCACCGACCCGCAGGCGCTGTATCTGGCGATCGGCATCATCGGGGCGACGGTGATGCCACACAACCTGTATCTGCATTCCTCGATTGTGCAGACGCGCGCGTATCCGCGGACCGATGTCGGCCGGAAATCGGCGCTGCGTTGGGCGGTCACCGACAGCACCGTGGCGTTGATGTTCGCGTTGTTCATCAATGCCTCGATCCTGATCCTGGCTGCGGCGGTGTTCCATGCGCAGGGCCGCACCGACGTGCAGGAGATCGAACAGGCGCATGCGTTGCTGGCGCCGATGCTGGGCGTCGGCCTGGCCTCGACGCTGTTTGCGGTGGCGCTGCTTGCCTCGGGCATCAACTCCACCGTGACCGCAACGTTGGCCGGGCAGATCGTGATGGAAGGTTTCCTGCAATTACGCCTGCCGCCGTGGATACGGCGCTTGCTCACCCGCGGTATCGCCATCGTGCCGGTGGTCATCGTGACCTGGCTGTATGGCGAAGCCGGTACCGCACGGTTGTTGGTACTCAGCCAGGTGGTGTTGTCGATGCAGCTGCCGTTTGCGGTGATTCCGCTGGTGCGCTTCGTGTCCGACCGGCAATTGATGGGCGCGCTGGTAGCGCCAGCGTGGCTGGTACGCATCGCGTGGGTGATCGCGGCGGTGATCGTATGCCTCAATCTGAAGCTGCTGTGGGATACCGCGCTGCATTGAGATGCGGCATCGGCTCGGGTGTTGCACCGGCGTTCGATCAATTGTTTCGCATCGCCCGGACAGCTGGAAGACGACGTCGCGCTTTCTTCCCTTCAACGCGCACCATCGCTGTTGGTGATGCTTGAGAGCTTACCCAGCGTGTCCTGCGATGATGGCTGGACACGCTCTCTGCAGCAGACTCGACTGACTCGAGGTGGCGGTGCCCTCGCCGCTCGCAGGACACGCCGCAAGTACCTCCCATGTAGGCTCGATGTCGGGATCCATGCCGCCAACGGTGAGCACACCGCACCAGACAGGTGCTCGGTGAGGTGATTGAAGAGCGAAACATCACGCTACCGCTTGAGCCCGTCGCCAGCGCTGTGCGCATGTATACGTTTCTTCCATTACGGCCTGCGCATCGCTCGAATCGACCACATTCTGCGCCAGTTCGCGCACTGCGCACGCATGTGCAATCTGCCTCGTGCCCCACGCGCTCTACTTGGCGCATGCACCGGTGTGTCTTTTGCCTGCAGTGGCCTTGCGCTGCGTAGGCATGCCTTGCATGACGCGCCAACGCGCGCATGCGACCGTCGGGCTGCATGCCCTCGCCTGCAGGAGTTCTTATGGATCCGTTCGAGGCGTATCCGGCCGATGCCGGGCGCCGCCACTTTCTCATTTCCGGCACGGCAGCCGTGGCAGCGTTATCGCTGCCACATCTCGCCAGCGCTGCCGCGGCCACGCGCATGCCATCCACCTCCTCGCCCCACTCGTCCACTCACGGAGTCAAGCAGATGTCCAATTTCGTCAAACGTCCCGACGGCGCCAACATTTTCTACAAGGACTGGGGCAAGGGCCAACCGGTCGTGTTTTCGCACGGCTGGCCGCTCAGCGCCGATGCCTGGGATGCGCAGATGTTGTTCATGGGCCAGCACGGCTTCCGCGTGATTGCCCATGACCGCCGCAGCCACGGCCGTTCGTCGCAGACCTGGGACGGCAACGATATGGACACCTACGCCGACGATCTGGCCGCGGTGATCGAGGCGCTGGATCTGAAGGATGCGATCCTGGTGGGCCATTCCACCGGCGGTGGCGAAGTGGCGCATTACGTTGGCCGCCATGGCAGCAAGCGCGTGGCCAAGGTGGTGCTGGTGGGCGCCGTGCCGCCGCAGATGGTCAAGAGCCCGACCAACCCGGGCGGCCTGCCGATGAGCGTGTTCGACGGCATTCGTGACGGTGTGGCCAAGGATCGTTCGCAGTTTTATCAGGACCTGACCACGCCGTTCTTCGGCGCCAACCGCGATGGCCACAAGGTCACCCAGGGCATGCGCGATGCGTTCTGGCTGCAGGGCATGTTGGGTGGGCATAAGGGTCAGTACGACTGCATCAGGGAATTTTCCGAAGTCGATTACACGCCCGACCTGAAGAAGATCGATGTGCCGGCGCTGGTGGTCCATGGCGACGACGATCAGATCGTGCCGATCGATGCGTCCGGCAAGATGTCGGCCAAGATCATCAAGAATGCAGAATTGAAGGTCTATGCCGGCGCGCCGCACGGCCTGACCGTGACCCATGCGGACCAGTTCAACAAGGATCTGCTGGCGTTCGCAAAAGCCTGACCGAAGTTGGATGGATCGGCGAAAGGCCGGCTCGACAGAGCCGGCCTTTTTGATCTGGCGCTAGTGATCGCGCAAGCATAGCTCACGCCCGAACAGGTTGTTGTCGGGAGGTATCGACGCTGCGCTCGGACCTGCACCTTGCCAGTGATGGATCCCGATTCGCACACCGGCCAGGTCTGCCTGACGGTGAGAGTCGTTGCTGTTCGCTGCGCTTCTCAGGCTCAGTCGAGATCTTGGTTGACTGAGGGCATCATGCGCTCGCCGCTCTCAGGACACGCCGCATGCTCCCGACACCGTGGCGCTTCAGCGCAGCAACCAGTCGGCCAGCAGGAACCCGACGCTCATCGCCACGACGAGCAATGCACCGGTCAGACGTGGCGGAGCGGGCAACGGCAAGTCAAGCAACCGGCAGCCGATGCCGATCGCCAATGCGAGCAGGACCCCGAGCACTGCCAGGCTCATGCATCGCCCTGCCGGCCAACGCGGCCGCTGGGTCCGCCACAATGCTCTAGATTCTTCGCGGCGCGCCGGGCCAGAAAGCGGTCGGCCAGTGCATAGCCGCACGTCATTGCCAGCACCAGCAGCGCGCCGACGAAGGCCGTTGGTGCAGGCGATGGAATGCCGGCCACACGGCAGCCGAAGCCGATTGCCACACCCAGCGCGACACCGCTGATGAACTTCCAATTCATGGCATCAGATATCCGAGTGCGCGTGCGGCGGCAGCGCAGCACCGCCGCCACCGACGAAGTGGCGCACCACCGGCGCGCGCTCGCCGTGATGCAGGGCGCGGATCTGTTCCTGCAATTGGCGGTCGTCGCCGGTGACGCGTTCGTGCTGCCGCAGATGCTCCAGCCATGAGGCAACGATGAAGTATTCCAATTGCACACCCGGCGTTGCAGCGTCTTCGGCAATGCCCCAGACCACGGCGCCGTCGCGGCGGCGCGCGTTGCCCAGTTGCGTCATCAACTGCAAGAACGCGACGCGTGCCTCGGCAGCGATACGGTATTCCACCGTGACCAGCACCGGGCCGCGGTCGTGCTCGACGCGATCGGTTTGCGCAGGTGCAGGCCAATGTCCGCCGGGGGCGAGGTCCAGCTGTTCGGTTCCGGCAATCCGCGCGCGTTTGACCAATAGCGCGGCGATCACTGCACCGGCAGCGGCGATCTGCAGTGCTGTCGCAATCGACGTGCGTTGCGCCAACCCACCCCATAACAGCGAGCCGCTGGCCATGCCTGCGGAAAACACCACGATGTACAGCGACAATGCACGCGCACGCACCCACGCAGGGACGGCGGTCTGTGCGGCGATCTGCAACGACGACAGCACCGTGATCCAGGCCAGACCGTTCACCACCATCACCACGCACAACACGCCAAGCAGCCGCGACAACGCCAACCCCAGCAGCGATGCGGCGCACACCAGGGTGGCAACGAACACCAGCAGATCGCGGTCGTAGCGCGCACGCAGGCGTGGCAACAGCAAGGCGCCGCTGATTGCGCCCATGCCAATGCAGCCCAGCAAAATGCCGTAGCTGCCGGCGCCCAGCTGCATATCGCGGCGGACCACCAACGGCAGCAGCGCCGTCAACGCGCTGGCGAACACGAAAAAGCCGGCAGCCTTGATCAGCACCGCCTGCAGGCGACCGGCGCGCGCGGCGTAGCGCAACCCTGCGCGCAGGCCTGCGCCAAAGCTCTCCGGCGGCAGCGCCGAGGCACGCACATCGCGGCGCCACCGCCACAGCACGTACAGCATCACGCCAAAGGTCAGCCCGTTGAGCAGGAAGGCCCACGGCGGGCCGAATTGCGCCACGATCAGCCCACCCACGGCCGGGCCGATCGATCGCGCGATGTTCATGCCGATCGAATTGAGCGCCACCGCCGAAGCCAGCATCGGGCGCGGCACCAGTTCCGACACGATCGCTGCCTGCGCCGGCATCGCCATTGCTGCGCCCACGCCCATTGCAAAGGTGAGCGCCACCAAGACCCACGGCGTCAGCAACTGCAGATGCGCCAATAACGCGAGCATACCGGCCACCAGCAGCATCCAGGCCTGGGTCAACAGCAGGTAGCGACGACGGTCGACGATGTCGGCCAGCGTGCCGGCGACCAGTGCCAATAGCACCACCGGCAAGGTGGTGGCCGACTGCACCGCCGCCACCATCAATGGCGAGCCGGTCTGTTCGGCCATCACCCAGGACGCGGCGACATCATTGATCCAGGTACCGACGTTGCTGCCCAGGATCGCCAGCCACAAGGCACGGAAGACCGGCTCACGCAGCGGCGCCCAGGCACCACCGTCGGCAGGTGCGGCAGAAACAGTCATCGCGGCAAGGCTCCAGGCAATGGGACGAAACAGACAACGCACAGGTGTGCCGCGCGCAACGCACAGGCACGCAGATGTGCTGGCGATACCGCCATCAGAACGCGAAGCACGCGCATCCCAAGGCGCCCCAGAAACTACGTAGATCATCGGTGGGGACCGCATGTTGCCCGGCGTGCGCGTGCGCGCCGTGGGCACGACACGCGTGGCCGTGTGCATGCGTGTGCGTTGCAGCGGACAGCCCGCTTACCGCGCCTCCAACCTGGTAGCCGCCGAACCGATTCACCGGCGACCAGTCCGGCATGGCAGGCGGCAGCGTGGGAGCGAGCGCAGCAAAGTCGCCATCGCCATGCACAACACGCCCGCCCAGCACGGTCAGCACGCTGGTGATGTCGGCGATGGCCGCATCGTCGATGCGGAAGTAATCGTCAGACAACACGATGAAGTCGGCCAACTGCCCTACCGCCAAGGTGCCCTTACGGGTCTCGTCGCCGGAAAACCAGGCGCTGCCCTGCGTCCACAAGCGCAACGCTTGTTCGCGATCAAGCAGATTCTCCTCGCCATACAGGGCCAGACCGCCCACCGTGCGGCCGGTGACCAGCCACGACAGCGCCACCCACGGGTTGTAGCTGGCCACGCGCGTGGCATCGGTGCCTGCGCCGACCGGAATTCCCGCTGCGAGCATGCGTCGCACTGGCGGCGTCTGTTTTGCAGCCTGCACACCGTAGCGCTGCACGAACGCCTCGCCCTGGTAGGCCATACGATGCTGCACGGCGATGCCGCCGTTCAAGGCGCGGATGCGGTCGATATTGCGCGGGGTAATCGTTTCGGCATGGTCGATGAACCAATGCAGGCCGTCGAACGGGATGTCGGCGTTGACCTTTTCATAGACATCGAGAATGCGCGCGATGCTTTGGTCGTATGTCGCATGGATACGAAATGGCCAGCGCTTTTCCACCAATAGCCGCACCACCTGCTCCAGCTCGGGCTCCAGCGCCGCCGGCAGCTCTGGGCGCGGCTCGCTGAATTGTTCGAAGTCTGCCGCGGAAAACACCAGCATCTCGCCGGCGCCGTTGTGACGCAGCAGGTCATCGCCCTTGCGCACCGGCAGTAAGTCGGTCCAGCCGCGGAAGTCCTCGACCTCCCTGCCCTTGTTCTGGGTGAACAGGTTATAGGCAATGCGCACGCTCAGTTGGCCGGCTGCGTGCAGCTGTTCGATGACCTGGTAATCCTCCGGATAATTCTGGAAACCACCACCGGCGTCGATCACCGAGGTGATCCCGAGCCGGTTGAGCTCGCGCATGAAATGGCGAGTGGAATTGGCCTGGTATTCCAGCGGCAGACGCGGGCCTTTGGCCAGACTTGCGTAAAGGATCAACGCGTTGGGCTTGGCCAGCAGCAACCCCGTGGGGTTGCCCAACTTGTCGCGCTCGATGCGCCCGCCCGGCGGATCCGGCGTGGTCTTGTCGTAGCCGCAGGCTCGCAGCGCGGCACGATTGAGCAAGGCACGGTCGTACAGATGCAACAGAAACACCGGCGTGTCCGGCGCGATGGCGTTGATCTCCTCGAGCGTGGGCAGGCGCTTTTCAGCGAACTGATGCGCAGTGAAACCGCCAACCACGCGCACCCACTGCGGCGCTGGCGTGCGATCGACCTGCACCTTCAGCATGGCCATGGCGTCGGCCAGCGAGCGCACGCCATCCCAGCGCAGCTCCAGGTTGTAGTTCAGACCACCACGGATCAGATGGGTGTGGCTGTCGTTGAGGCCGGGCAGCAACCGCCGCCCCTGCGCATCGATGGTGCGCATGCCCTGCGCCAAGGCCATGATCTGCGCATCGTCGCCGACTGCCACGATGCGTCCATCGGCAACGGCGATGGCAGTGGCACTGGGCTGGCGCGGATCGAGCGTGGTAATGCGCGCATTGCGAACGACGAGATCGACCATGGGAGACTTCCCTGACGCAGACGAGGCAGCCGGCAATGCACCCAACGCAAGACCGGCTGCGGCGCCCTGCATCCACAAGCGTCGACCGGCATCGTGATTGCCCGCAGTGGGGCTCATGCCGCGCGCCTACGCAGACGATCCAGCGACCAGTCGCCACCACCGACTGCAGCCAGTGACAGCAAGACGACCATCCACATCAGCGGATACTCCATGCCGCCGTGCATCCAGAACCATCCGTTGGGAATGGCAACCAGCACGGTGGTTGCGATGAACAGCGCTGCCAATGCGGCGCTGGCACGCGTCCACATTCCCAGCAAGACCGCCAGCCCGGAGAGGGTCTGCATCAGGGCCAGCAGCAGCGGTAACGGTGCAGCGGATGGAAGGCCGAACTGCTGCAACTCGGCGGCGAACCCGGTCAGGTCCGGTCCACCGAACCAGCCCAGCAACTTGCCCAGCCCATGCGGCAGCAGGAAGCCGCCGCCGGCGATGCGCAGCATCAGCATGCTGACGAAAGTCCGGCGGTGCCACGTGGTGCCGATAGGTTCAATGCCCGCCTTCCTGCGCACCGAACATGCTCTTGGCGTACTGGATGCCGATGCCGTAGCCGCCAGCATGCGCGCGTGCAATGCCGGTGGTCAGCGCATAGGTGTCGCTACGTGCCCAGTCGCGCTGCAATTCCAGCAGGTACTGCACACTGGTCATGGGCGCAGCGCCGGCCTGCACCATGCGCATAACGGCACGTTCGTGCGCCTCGTCGCTCACGTCGCCGCAAGCATCGGTGATGACGTACACCTCGAACCCTTGGTCGATCGCCGACAGTGTCGGGCCTACGATGCACACGCTGGTCCACAGACCGGCGATCACCAGACGCTGCTTGCCCAGTGCGTTGATGCGATCGATCACGCCCTGGTCTTCCCAGGCGTTCATGCTGGTGCGATCCAATACCGGCTCATCCGGAAAGATGTCCGGCAACTCCGGGAACAACGGGCCGGAGAACGATTTTTCTGCGACGGTGGTCAGGATCACCGGCACCTTGAAGCCTTTGGCGCCCTTTGCAATCAAGGACACATTGTTGCGCAGCGCCGAAATGTCGATGGTGTGCGTGGCGAACGCCATCTGCGATTGATGGTCGATCAGAATCAGGGTGTGATCGCCAGGCGATAGCAAGGATGTGCCGGGCACGGCAATTGCAGTGGTCATGCGGGTTGCTCCATGGAAAGTGACACCGATTCATCGCCGCGCCGCTGCGATGAGGGCATGTGTGCAGCCCCGCATGTCTCCATCGCCGTCTGCGCGGCGAAACGCGCCGGCGTGCACCCGGTGGCGTTGCGAAAGCTGCGAACGAAGTGGCTTTGATCGAAGAAGCACAGATCGGTGGCGATCTGGCTGATGGTGTGGCGGCCTTCGCGCAACATCGCCTGGGCACGTTCGAGCCGACGATGACGCAGGTATTCCATTGGACTGGCGCCGACCGCATCGCGAAATACGCGGGCGAAATGGAAGCGGCTCAGACAGGCAGCTTGCGCGAGATGCGCCACGCTGACAGGTTCGTACAGATGCGTGTCGATGTACTGCATTGCGCGCGCAACAGCGCGCACACGCGGGGCCTGCGTTTGCATGCGTCCTGCAGCACGCGTCTCGGGGCAAGCGATGGCAGTCAGAGGTGCCACGGGGCGTCTCCGGGGGGAATGACCGCATGGTGCCGGGGACAGCCTCGTTGCCCTACCCCTGATGGTGAGGCGAATCTTTCCCTCTTTCGGGGGAGCGCTTGCACGTCTTCGCCACGGGCAGCGGCCTGGATGCAATGCGCGTTCGATCGAGCGCGGCGTCATGCCCCGATGCAGTGCCAGTGCGATCCAGAGAGCGCAGACGCATCGCCACACATCGCGCTGATCAGACGGCGCGCGGTTGTTCAATATCGCGATCAACATGCAACAGCGCGTCGCGGCGACCGCCAAGCAACCGCAACCGCAACGCGGTGCAGTGAGGCTGCAGCATGCCGAGGCGTTGCGCGCCGCCCTACGGTTCGCGCATCACGCGCGCGGCCTGAGTCAGTCGCTAAACGAATTCTTCCCGCACGTCCCTCCCCCGAAAGAGGTGGTGGTGCTTCCCCCGATCCCGCCCGACAATGATGCGATGCCGCATGCGTCCGTCATCCATTCGCTTTGCTTGTCGCGCTTGCGCGCGGCAGCGGTGGTGGCGCTGTGGTGGCTACTCCTGCTCTGTCGTCCTGCCTGCGCAGCCGGCATCGCCGCGACTCGCGACGGGCTGCTGCAGTTCCACCACACGGCCTGGAGCATCGAGCGCGGTGCGCCGGCCGACATCTGGGACATCCAGCAAGCTGATGGCGGCGCGCTGTGGCTGGCGACTGGCTTCGGGCTGTTCAAGTTCGACGGCGAACACTTCACCCGGCAGGCAGCGCCGGAGGGCGAAGCCTATGCATCGCACAACATGACCGCACTGTCGCTGACCAACGACGACGGCGCGTGGATCGGCTATTTCAATGCCGGCATCGATCGCCTGGCCGACGGCCATCTCACCCATTTCGTCCCCGGCAAGGATGTGCCGGATGGGATGGTCTTCCGCATCGAGCGCGATGGCAGCGGCCGTCTGTGGGCCGCCATCGATGGCGGGCTGTGCTGGTTTGACGGACAACGCTGGCATCGCGCCGGTGCCGACTGGGGCTACCCGGAATCCAGCGCGCAATGGCTGCTGCGCGATCGCCGCGGCATCTTGTGGGTGAGCGATGGCAGCCGCATCCTGTCGCTGCAACCGGGTGCACGACGCTTCGAATCCAGTGGCCAGCAGGTCGGGCACTTCACCACCATGGCCGAGCACCCGGGCGGCGCGATCTGGGTCGCCGATCCGCACCGCGGCGTGTTCGCGCTCACCGATGCGCATGGCGTGGTGTTACCCGCCGTGGCACGCAACCGGCTGCAGTTTCCCGGCTTGTTCGCGCACCGCATCCGTTTCATGCGCGATGGCGCGCTGTGGGGCAGCGACTACATCGCAGGCGGGGTGTTCCGTGTCGCCCAACCCACATCGCCGGCGCCGGTGCTCGAACGCTATGGCCCGCTGCAGGGTCTGACCTCCTCCACTGCCGGCCCGCTGCTGGAAGACCACGAAGGCAACCTCTGGGCCGGCACCAATCTGGGGCTCAACCGCTTCCGCCATCGGGCCCTGCTGCCGCTGGCGGCATTGCTGCCCGGCCAGACCACGGCGGTGGCGGTCTTTGCAACCGTCGCCACGCCAAGTGCACCGGTGTTGCTGGCGGTCCTGCGCGACGAGCGCCAGCTGGCATTGACGCGGACCGGCATCCAGGCCCTGCAACGCGGCGCGCCTGTCGGCGTGCTCCAGGTGCCGTCCAACGCCAACGGCTGGTTGCTCGGCGACAACCGCCTGCTGCGCCTGCACGCAGGCCGCACGCACTCCCTGCCCCTGCCGCAGGATGCGCGCACCGGATCGATCCGCGCGTTTGCCGTCGATGCCCAGGGCTCGCCCTGGGCGTGTCCCGATGCCAGCGGCCCGCAGCGCTGGGACGGCCATCGCTGGCAGCCGATTGCGAGCTTGCAGGACCAACCCTGTTCGGTCCTGGTGGCCGCGCCCGATGGCGCGCTGTGGGTAGGCAGCGTCACAGGCGAGCTCAGCGTGCTGCGTGGCGGGCAGGTGCAGCACTACACCGCCAACAACGGCTTGTCGGTCGGCCCGATCACCGCCATTTGGCGCAGCGCAGCCCTCACCCTGGTGGCCGGCGAAAGCGGGCTGGCAGTGCTCGGCAGCGATGGCCGCTTCCAGCAGGTGGCCGATCAGGCCAATCCGGTGTTGCAGGGCATCACCGGCATCGCGCGCGACCGTCACGACACCTTCTGGTTGAACGGCAATCGTGGCGTCGTGCAAATCGCCCGGCAGGCATTGCTGCGCAGCCTGCGCAACGGCCTGGTCAGCCCCACGCTGCGCCTGTACGACATCATGGATGGCCTGCCCGGCGTCGCCCAGCAGGCCACCCCGGTGCCCACCGCGATCGCCGCGGCCGATGGCCTGCTCTGGTTCACCACCAACCAGGGCCTGGCCTGGCTCGACCCCGAGCAAACCTATCGCAACACAACCGCGCCGAAGGTCTTCATCACCGAGGTGGTTGCCAACGACCGCCCTTACCCGCGTCAGGACGGCCTGCACCTGCCCAAGTGGACCGACCGTCTGCGCATCGGCTACGACGCCATCAGCCTCACCCGCCCGGAGCGCGTGCGGTTCCGCTACCGGCTGGAGGGGGTGGATGCACGCTGGCAGGACGCCGGCAACCGCAACGAGGCCTTCTATACCAACCTTGCACCGGGGCGTTACCGCTTCCGTATTGCGGCCGCCAACAACGACGGCCTGTGGAATGCACGCGGCGACACCCTGGCCTTCGTCATCGAACCGGCCTTCATCCAGACCTGGCAGTTCAAGGCCTGCTGCGCGCTGGCGTCGCTACTGGCGCTGGGCGTTGCCTGGCGCATGCGGACCCGGCAGGTGGCCGGGCGCCTGCGCGCGCGTCTGGAAGAGCGCTACCGCGAACGCGAACGCATCGCCCGCGAATTGCACGACACCTTACTGCAGGGCACCCAGGGGCTGATCCTGCGGCTGCATGCTGCCAGCCGCTCGCTTCCCTGGAACGATCCGCGCCGGCTGGAGCTGGAACAGGCGGTGGATCTGGCCGAAAACGCGCTTGCCGAAGGCCGCGATCGCGTCAACGGCTTGCGCGACAGCCAGTCCCTGCACGAAGACCTGGCCGCCGCCCTGCAACGGGCGCGCAACGCCAGCATGCCGCCGCCAACGGCCGCACTGCAGGTCTGCGTCGAAGGCCGGCCCATGCGCCTGCGTCCCCTGGTGGCCGACGAGCTGTTCCAGCTCGGGCGCGAAGCGCTCGCCAATGCCGACCGGCACGCCAACGCCACCGGCATCGCGCTGGAACTGCGTTACGGTTCTCGTGACTTCACGCTGCGCATCCGCGACGATGGCCGCGGCCTGGACCCGGACGTGCTGCACGGCCACGCCCGCACCGGGCATTGGGGCCTGACCGGCATGCAGGAACGCGCGCAGCGCATCGGCGCCAAGATGCAGCTGTGGTCGCGTCCCGGCAGCGGCACCGAAATCCAGATCACCCTGCCCGCCCGTGCCGCCTACCTGCGCGCCAAGCGGTGGTGGTGGCCATTTCACACCGCACGACCCACGGAGAGTTCCAATGGCTGAGATGGCCCGACCAACCGGGGTGCTGGTGGTAGACGACCATCCGCTGCTGCGCGATGGGCTCAGTGCCATGCTCGCCGCCGAGCACGACATGCGCGTGGTCGGCGAAGCGGAAGACGGCGAGCAGGCAGTAGCCTGCTACATCCGCCTGCGCCCGGACGTGGTGTTGATGGATCTGCAGATGCCACGCGTGGACGGGGTCGAGGCCATCCAGCGCATCCGCCAGGTCGACTCCGCCGCCAAGGTCATCGTGCTGACCACCTATACCGGCGACGTGCGCGCGGTGCGCGCCCTGCAGGCAGGCGCCTGCGGCTACCTGCTCAAGAGCGCGCTGCGCCGCGAGCTGGTCGACACCATCCGCGACGTGCGCCGGGGCCAGCGCCGGCACGTGCCGGCCTCGGTTGCCGAAAACATCGCCGCCCATGTGCTCGACGATGCCCTGTCCGCGCGCGAGACCGAAGTGCTGAACCTGGTCGCCACCGGCTGCTCCAACAAGCAGATCGGCAGTGCCTTGAGCATCTCCGAAGAAACCGTCAAGGCCCATATGAAGAACATCCTGGGCAAGCTCGGCGTGCGCGATCGCACCCATGCGGTCACCGTCGCGCTGCGGCGGGGGATCCTGTCGCTGGAGACCTGAGCGGCGGCTCGCCCATCCTGCGCCCCCACGGGCAGCTTTTGCTACGCGGTCGACCATTCTTGAACGCGAGGCGACACGCGCGATAGCTCCGCACGCTCAAACCGATCGGCTTACGCTATCGTATGCACCGCCAAGCGGCATGGGGGCCGCTTCAGCATCTGGTTCGGCAGCCGATAACGGCTACGTCCAACCGCCGCACTGCGCTGCGGCGGCACTCGACTCACTCATTTAAACGCGTTCAGGGGAATTGCGATGCTTCGTCACTCTTTGCGGGTGCGCCTGCTGTTGCCGGTGCTGGCCTTGGTGCTGGTTGTGGTGGTGGCACTGACGGTCATTCTGGCCATTACCGAAGCGAACCGGGTCAAGTTCGAAGCCGGCGACGCGATCGAACGCCAGTCGGTGTCCTTGCAGACCTTGTTCGCGGTCACCCGCGCGATGATGCTCGACCGCGTCAATTCCTCCATGCGCCAGCTGCGCAGGGAAGCCAACAAGGAGGGCGCTCCCAGCGTTGGCGGCGACGTCCGCGTTGCCGATCGTAGCGCCAACGACCTGCTGCTGGGCCAGCGCTCGCAGGCAAATGCCTTCACCTTGGTGGACGAGGTCACCGCCATCCACGAAGGTACCGCAACGCTGTTCTCGCGTACCGGCGACGACTTCGTGCGCATCTCCACCAACGTCAAGAAGGACGACGGCAGCCGCGCCATCGGCACCGTGCTCGATCCGAACGGCCAGGCCGCTGCCAAGCTGCGTAACGGGGAAAGCTTCTACGGCGTGGTCGATATTCTCGGCAACCCGTACGTCACCGGCTACGAGCCGATCTTTGCCGGCAACGACAAGCGCGTGATCGGTGCGTGGTACGTCGGTTACAAGGCAGACACCCAGGCGCTGGAAAACGTGGTCAGCAGCCGTCGCGTGCTCGACTCCGGCTTCATTGCCGTGTTCGACAGCAAGAACAAGCTGCGCTTCCAGTCCACCACTGGCGCCACCACCGATACCGCCACCATCGAGCGTATCGTCAAGGACACCCCGGATGATTGGGTCGTCACCAAGGAACAGGTACCCGATTGGGGCTTCACCCTGGTCTCGGCCTATCCCAAAAGCGACGTCAATGGCGTGATCGTGCGCCAGTCGCTGTGGATCGCCGGCATCGGTCTGCTGGTCTGCGCCTTGTTGCTCGGCCTGCAGTGGGCCTTGATCTGGAGCCGCGTGTTGCGCCCGATCCAGCACTTGACCACCGTGGCCGAAGAACTGAGCCTGGGCAAGTGGAACCACACCATCGCAGAGGTCAACCTCAAAGATGAAATCGGTACGCTGGCGCGCGCCATCTCCCGCTTGTCCAACAGCGTCCGGTTGGCCATGGAGCGCCTCAGCAAACGCTGAGTCGCTGTCACCCATTCCGTACCTGATGCTGCAAGGAAGACGCCATGTCCACTGAATTCCGTCCGCTGATCGAGATCCTGCGCGAGCTCAAAGCGCTGGCATTGAAGAAGGCGTCCGGCTTTCTGTTCATCGTCACCGAGGAAAACCACTCCTGCATCGTCCGCATCAACAGCGGGCAGATCGAAGAAGTGGTGTTCCGCATGCTGCGCAATGACGAGGCGGTGCAACGCCTCACCATGGTCAACGCGGCCAAGGCGCGCTTCCAGGCCGACCCCGGGGCGGGCCTGGGCAAACCCTCGCTGTTGAGCGACGACTCGCGGCAGTGGTTGATGGGCGGTTTTGAACAGGATCTCGGCGGCGCACCGTCGCCGGTGCGTGCGCCGGTTGCCCCGACACCGGCACCTGCCGCAGCTGTCGCAAGCGCGAGTGCGGCGCCGGTCGCCGGTGGCGACAACGCCGGGCCCGACGAGCGCGTTCGCAGTGCACTGGAATCGGTCGCGCTGAACTACCTCGGCCCGATCGCCGGCATGCTGTGCGATGAAGCCTGGGACGCCTCCAGCGACATCGAGCAGGTGCTCAGCCAGCTCGCCGCCAACCTGGCGACACCCCAGGAAGCACAGAAGTTCATGGCCGACGCCCGCGTGGCATTGGCCAAGGTTCGCTGAGGAGCATCTCAGTTCGGCTCCTGCATCAAGGCCGCGCACTGCGCGGCTTTTTTTTGTGGGCGCGGCAAGGGCGCCGGCCATGCGTTGCAACATCAAGCCACGTCGAGGCAGGCCGAACATCGGCTATGCGTTGCTGGTCTGCGAAGCGTGCGCAGTGGCCAGCGTGACGATAGATCATGGCATCCGACCCAGGCTCGGCATGTCGGCCATCCATCAGCAAGCGCGCAGCTCATGCAGATCGCAATGCGCCACGAAGCGCTGCAGATTGCCCGACAGACGTTTTTGCCGGTGCTGGATCCGGTAAAAGCGCCGGGTCAGCCGCGGCAAGGTGGTCTGCAGAATCACCAGCCGGCCCAGCGTCACCAGGTCCTGCACCGCGCACAGCGATAGGCAGGCCAGCCCCAGTCCTTCTGCCGCCGCCTGCTTGATCGCCTCGGTGCTGCCCGGCTGCAGATCGCTGTGCAGATGATGCAGGTGCGGCAGTAAGACCTGTTCTACCGCCTCGCGCGTGCCGGAGCCGGGCTCGCGAAGCAGCCAGTGCGCCTGTCGCAAGGCCTTCAACGGAACCCGTGCCCGCATGGCGGCCTGCGCCACTGCATGCGTCGGTGCCGCCACGATCACCAACTCGTCCTGTCGCCAAGGCACGACCTGGAGGTCTGCCTCATGGCACGGGCCTTCGATCAAGCCGATATCCACCTCCAACCGGCTCATCGCGGCGGCCACCTCGCGTGTGTTGCCGATGATCACGTCCACCGCCGCGCCCGGCCACGCGCTTCGATAGCTGGCAATCAGCGACGGCAACACATAGTTGCCGATGGTGGTGCTGGCCCCCACGCGAAGGCGCGTGAGCAACGGCGCAGCCGCGGCAGCGGCACTCCCAAGGCCGAACTGGCCTTCGATCTGCTGCACGCCATCGAGCACTGCCCTGGCCTGCGGCAGCAATGCACGGCCATTGTCGTTGAGCATTAAACGCTTGCCGATGCGGTCGAACAGCTGCGCGCCGAGCAGGCTCTCCAGTTCATTGAGCGCACCGCTGGTAGCCGACTGCGACAGCGCCACACGCTCTGCGGCCGCGGTAGTGCTGCCGGTATCGGCCACGGCCGTGAAGATCAGGAGTTGCCGCAGGGTCAGGCGCATGGAGCTATCGTTTACCTGTTTTATCGCTAGGTTATAACGAAATTATCCGTTTGTTGGATAGTTCCGGGCAGTCCACAGTGCGCTCCTGCCTGCCGCACGTTGCGATGAAACCACCATGTACAGCACTCCTGCCCCACTCAACCTTTTGCAAGGCCATGCCGCTGGGGCCACCCGGCGCCTGCGCCAGTTGGTGCCCGGTCTTGCATTGACGGGCCTGCTGGCTGGCGCGTCGATGCAGCTGGGCAAGATCGGCGGGCTGCAGGCCAACGGCGTCAGCGCGCTGACCCTGGCCATCCTGCTCGGCATGCTGGCCGGCAACACGTTCTATCCGCGCTTGGCTGCGAACGCCGACCCGGGCGTGCGTTTTTCCAAGGCCACCCTGCTGCGGCTGGGCATCGTCCTGTACGGCCTGCGCCTGACCTTCCAGGACATCGGCAACGTCGGCTGGACTGGTGTTGCCATCGACGCGGCGGTGCTGTGCAGTACCTTCGGCCTTGCCTGTTTCGTTGGCATGCGCGTGTTCGGCCTGGACCGCACCACGGCGATGCTGATCGGTGCGGGTAGCTCGATCTGCGGTGCAGCCGCCGTGATGGCCGCCGAACCCGTCGTCCGCGGCCGCGCCGATCAGGTGATGGTCGCGGTGGCCACGGTGGTGGTGTTCGGCACGCTGGCGATGTTCCTGTACCCGGTGCTGTATCACCTGGTCGCGCACTCCCGCGGGTTCGCCCTGTCGCCGGCGGCATACGGCGTCTTTGCCGGTTCCACCATCCATGAAGTGGCACAGGTGGTCGCTGCGGGTCGCGCCATTGGCGAGCAGGCCGCAAATACCGCAGTGATCGCCAAGATGGTGCGGGTGATGCTGCTGGCGCCGTTTCTTATCGCCCTGTCGGCCTATCTTTCTCGTACCAGGGGACAGCACGCAGATCCCTCAAAGTGCGATGGCGGTACCGACCAGAACGCGCGCACGCAGCCCGGCAGCGTCGTGATGCCCTGGTTCGCGCTTGGGTTCATCGCGGTTGCTGGACTCAACTCGCTGGCGTTGCTGCCACCGACGCTGGTGCACCAGGCGATCGACATCGATACCGTCCTGCTGGCGATGGCCATGGCCGGCCTGGGATTGACGACGCACGTCTCGGCCATCCGCAAGGCCGGCATCAGGCCGCTGGCGCTTGCAGCCATTCTGTTTGCATGGCTGGTTTGCGGCGGCTTTGCCCTCAATGTGGGCATCACCGCAATGTTCCACTGACGTGGAATTCGTGATGGGTGCATCCCATCACGGCATGTGGATCTCACCCCCGCGGAATCAGCCAGCCGCTCGCCAACCTGCAGATTGATGCGCCGCAAAACGACAGGGGCGCAATCGCGTGCATCATCTTGCGACCCGCCCCGGGTCAGCCAGCCGTTGCTTCCGTTCCGGAGGACGTCGCCATGCCAACCACCGAGCTGTTCGACACCACGGCGATCCAAGCCGGCGCGCGCCTGCGCTATTGGAAAGACCTGGTAAGAACGGCCTTCGACAACATGGAGATCGAGCCGGCATCGCAACGCTTCTGCGCGCGCATGCAGAGGCGAGGCTTCGGTTCGATGCACCTGACCACCGTCGAGTCGACTCCCGTGGCGATCGATTCCAGGCGCAGCAGCAACTACGATGGCGTCTACCTGATGCGCAACGAGCATGGCAGCTGCGACGTCTATCAGCATGGCCGGCAGGCGCGTTTGCAAGCCGGCGAACTGGTCGTGTTGCGCGCGCGCGATCCGTATCGCATCGAATGCAGCCGCGATCACCGCACACGCGTGCTCTACCTGCCCGGCACCGATCTGGCCGATCAGTTGGCTGCGCAGAGCGCCACCGCTTATCGCGGCGAACAGTTCCAGTTGCTCGGCAATTTCATCGCGCATCTCGATCACCTCGGCGCCGGGCAGCACGTTTCGACGCTGCTGACCACCGCCTGTGCCCTATTGGCGCTGACCTGGCCTGCGGCTGCCGGCACGCATTCGGGAAGGAGCACCGCGCTCACCTGGCAGGCGCGCCTGCGCCAGCATGTGCATCAGCATCTCGCCGATCCGGGGCTTGGTGCGCAGAGCATCGCCCAGCATTTCGGCATCACGCCCCGCTATGTGCAACTGCTGTTCGCTGCCGCGCACACCTCCCTCGGTGCGTATGTGCTCGAACAGCGCCTGCAGTGGGTGGCCGAGCGCCTGCGCGATCCGGTCGCCGCGCCCATCGGCGAGATCGCGCTGGAGGCAGGCTTCAGCGACGTCTCGCATTTCTGCCGCTGCTTCCGCAAACGCTTCGGCAGCAGCGCACGTGCCTACCGCAACGGCGCAAACGCCGGTTAGCGTGCAGCGCTGGATGCCGATTTCGCTCCTGGTCAAGTTTGCTTCGTCGCTCGCCAAGCGCTGCCGCCGTCGCGCTCTCTAAGCTGCGCGTGCCCATGTCGGGTACGAACCACCAGCCGGAGGCGGCACCGCATGAATGCCTTGAGTCGCATCAGCAGCGATATCGATCTGTTTACCGACGACGCGTTGCACGACCCCTACCCGCTCTATGCCGAACTGCGCAATCTCGGGCCTGCCGCCTACCTGCGCACCTATGACCTCTACTACCTGGGCCGCTACGAGCAGGTGCGCAAGGCGCTGATGGATTGGCAGACATTTTCGTCCGCGCAGGGCGCCGGGCTCAATCCGGTCATCAACAAGCAGTGGGAACACGCGCTGATCTGCGTCGATCCGCCCATGCACGGTGGCACCCGCAAGCTGTTCACCGAACGTCTCGGTCCACGCCATCTGCAGCACGTCCAAGACACCATCCATCAACGCGCCGACGAACTGGCAAGAAGCCTGCAGCAGCGCGAGCAGTTCGATGGCGTACGCGACGTCGCCCACGATCTGCCGGTCAATGTCATTTTCGATCTGATCGGATGGCCGGAAGAAGCGCGCGGCGAACTGGCGGCGCTGGCCGCCGGCTGCTTCGATGCCTGTGGCCCGGACTCCTTACGCATGCGCGCGGCCCTGCCACGCCTTGAAGCGATGCGGGCGTTCGTCGCCGACACCTACGACCGCGATCGGCTTACGCCCGGTGGCTTCGGTTCCACGGTCGCCGCCGCCGGCAAGCGCGGCGAGATCCCGCGCGAAGCGGCCATCGGCCTGATGGAGGGCTATGTCATCGCCGCCTTCGACACCACGATCAATGCCATCAGCAATGGGCTATGGCAGTTCGCGCAACATCCCGAGCAGTGGGAAAGGTTGCGCCAGGATCCGGGCAAGGCATCTGCCGCCTTCCAGGAAATCGTCCGCATCGACGGCCCGCTGCAGCACCTCTCGCGCGTGACTACCCGCAAGGTCGATCTGGGCGAAGGTGTCGTGCTTCCCGCAGGCGCGCGGGTGATCGTGAGCTATGCCTCGGCCAATCGCGACGAACGCCATTATCCGGAACCGGACCGCTTCGATATCGAGCGCAATCCCGTCGATCACCTGGGATTTGGGCTGGCGACGCACAATTGCGCAGGCCAGGCGCTCGCCAAGCTGGAAGGGATGGCCACATTCGCAGCGTTGGCCCGCTACATCGACCACTTCACGCTGACCGGGCCGGTGCAACGCATTCCCAACAGCATCACCCGTGGGCTGTCGCATCTGCCCATGCGCGCGTACTAGGAAGCGACCATGCCCACCATCACCTATATCGAACCGAGCGGCGAGACCGTGGCGGTCGACCTCGCGCCGGGATGGACCCTGATGCAAGGGGCCATGCATCACGGCATCGATGGCATCGAAGCGCAGTGCGGCGGCTCCTGTGCGTGCGCCACCTGCCATTGCTACGTGGAGGCCGGCGGCCAGGACCTGCCACTGCTGGACATGGAGGCCGGCATGCTCGACAGCGTGGCGGCCGAACGGCGCAGCAACAGCCGCCTGGCGTGCCAGCTCGTACCGACATCGGACATGACCGTACGCTTTCCGGATCGGCAGACATGAGCCTGCGCACGGCAGGTGCGCGATGAGCGGCATGGTCATCGTCGGTGCGGGTCAGGCGGGCCTGCAGACCGCCGAATCCCTGCGCAGCGGCGGCTATACGGGCTCCATCGTCTTATTGGGGGACGAGCCCTGCGCGCCCTATCACCGTCCACCGCTTTCCAAGGGGTTTCTGCTGGGCGAGGTGAGCGACACCCAGCTGTACATTCGCGCACCCGAGGCCTTGAACCGCAAGGGCATCCAGTGGCATGCCAGCGCCCGGGTGATGCGCATCGAACACGCCACCCGCACGCTGCACCTGGATGACGGCAGCACCCTGGGCTACACGGGGCTGTGTCTAGCCACCGGCGCACGCGCCCGCCGGCTGGAGGTCCCAGGCGCCGGGCTCGGCCATGTCTGCATGTTGCGCGACATGGCCGACACTCGCGCGCTTGCCGCGATCCTGCCGCACACCTCGCAGGTGGTGGTGATCGGTGGCGGCTTCATCGGGCTGGAATTCGCCTCCATCGCCAGGCGGCTCGGCAAGCAGGTCGTTGTGCTGGAGGCGGCCGATCGGCTGATGGCGCGCGTCGTCAGCCCGCAACTGGCGAACTTCTTCCTTCGCCTGCATCGAGACAACGGCGCGACCATCGAACTGGGCAGCAACGTCAGCGCATTGAGCGGCAATCGCGGCGTGGTGACTGCCGTCCACACCGCGGACGGGCGCGTGTTCCCGGCAGACCTGGTCGTCGTCGGGATCGGCGTCATCCCCAACGGCGAACTGGCCCAGCAGGCCGGATTGGCTTGCGATCGCGGGGCATTGATCGTGGACGCGTGCGCACGCAGTAGCAGCCCCGGCATCGTCGGTGCCGGCGACTGCACGGTGCGGCAGCGTGCAGGCAGCGGTTTGCTGCGGCTGGAGTCGGTCCAGAATGCAATCGAACAAGCCAAATCCGCTGCCGCCTCACTGCTGGGCGAGCATCGCCCCTACCCTGCGTTGCCCTGGTTCTGGTCGGAGCAGTACGAGGTCAGGCTGCAAATGGCCGGCTTTGCCGCAGGCCACACGCAGGCGGTGGTGCGCGGCGACCTGGCGACCAGCACGTTCTCCCTCTTCTACTACGTCGATGGCGAACTCTGCGCCGTGGACTCGATCAATCGGCCACAGGATCATCTGGCGGCCCGCAAGCTGCTCGAACTGGGACGCTCGCCGACGCCGCAGCAAGCCGCCGACCCCAACTTCGCGTTGACCAGCCTCATCCCCGCCTAGCAATGCGGCTGGTCGATCCGGCTCGAGCCCGCGCGCCTGCGCTTCGGCGGTGCGGCTGCACGCGCGCCTTGCGTTCAAGACCGCACTGCAGCGGCTTGGCGCCCCCTGTCAATGCATGGGTCTGCATGCCTGCCCGCAGATGGCAACCGAGCGGCATTACGGGCTGTCTGGCCTGGTCGAGGGCTGCAGCAGAAGCCGGAGCAGAGGATTCGGGAAACGTCGCGACATGGTCACCGCATGGAAAGTCTCCACGATGTCCGGCAATTGATCGCCTTCCATCAACGCGCCAGCGGCGATCTCGTCCTTGACCACGATCGGCGGAAGAACCGCCAGGCCGATGTCCTCGCGGGCAAGCAGTCGCATCATCGCCATGTCCTCCACTTCCGCCACGATCTGCGGCCGCACGCCCAGCCGGTCGGCCAATGCGTCGAAGCCGATGCGCACGCTGCTATCCACCGTCGGCAGGATGATGGGGTGGCTGCGAAGGCGGTCGGCGAAGCTGGCCGCATGGCCCAGGCGATCCGGCGTCCCCACCAGGCTGACCGGGTACTCCGCGAGCCGGTGAGTGACGAAGGGGGACAGCGCGTCGCCGGCAGGTGCCCGATTCAGCAGCACCACGTCGAGATTGAGCGCCTCCAGTGCGCGCAGCAGTTCACCCGCGCTGCCCGAACGCAAAATGAGGTCGATGTCGGTGCGGCCCAGCAGCGGCCGCAGGAATTCCATCTGGAAGTTGCGCGACAGCGTGGCAAGCGAGCCGACCCGCAGCGCCTGCCGCGCCGCACCTGTCTGCCGCAGCGTGCCGAGCAGTTCATCGCCGGTGGCAAAAATCGCATCGGCATGGTCGAGCACGATCTGTCCGGCCTCGGTCAGATGCAGTTGTCGCCCGCGGCGTTCGAACAGCGCATGGCCCAGGCGCTCCTCCAGCTTGCGGATTTGCACCGAAAGCGCCGACTGGGTGAGGTTGAGACGCTCGGCAGTACGGGTGAGGTTGCCGTCGTGCGCGACCGCCCAGAAGTAGCGCAGATGGTTGTAGTTCAAGGCGGCCATATCATTCGATAATAACGAACGAATCTGCAAGAACAATGAATTTTTATTCAACTCCACCGATCGCTATCGTGGCGCGGCCCGCCACCACGTTCGTTCTTAGGGGATTGCCTTGTCGCTCTATCTACTCCCACTGTTCGCACCACTCCTGTTGCTGACCGCCGCTGTCGTCGCCTTGGGGCGCGGCGGTCGGCCTCCACTGAAGATTCCCCTCCTCGCCGAAGGCGCCGCGCTCGGCGCGCTCTGCATCGCGATCGCATCGCTGGCGCTGGTGCTCTTGCGAGGCACCGGCGCCAGCCCGCTGATCGGATGGGGCGATATCGGCCTGTCCGCGCGGCTGGACGCGGTCAGCGTGACGATGCTCCTGCTGGTGGCCTTCGTTGGCTGGATCGTGGTGCGGTACGCGCGCACCTATCTCGACGGCGAGGCACGCCAGGGCTATTTCACCGGGTGGCTGTGCATGGCGCTGGCAGCGGTGCTGCTGCTGGTGCAGGCCAGCAACCTGGTCCAGGTCGTCATCGCCTGGATCGCCACCAGCATCGCGATGCATCGCCTGCTGCTGTTCTACCCCGAGCGCGTCGAGGCGCAGCGCGCCGCACGCAAGAAGCGCGTGTTCTCCACCACCGGCGGTATCGCCCTGACCTGCGGCGCGGTGCTGATCTGGAAAAGCATGGGCACGACCGATATCGCCACGATCAATGCGCTGGCCGCGCGCGGGCAGCACTCCTGGGCGCTGGTCGCGGCGGCCGCCCTGATCGCACTCGCGGCGGTGCTGAAATCGGCGCAGTTCCCGACCCACGGCTGGCTCACCGAGATGATGGAAGCGCCCACGCCGGTATCGGCCTTGCTGCACGCCGGCGTGGTCAACGGCGGCGGCTTCCTGCTGATCCGCTTTGCCGATCTGATGCTCGCCGCCCCCGGCGTGCTCGCCGTGCTGGCCATGCTGGGCGGGTTCACCGCCTTGTTCGGCGCGCTGGTGATGCTGACCCAGCCGGCGGTCAAGACCTCGCTGGCCTGGTCCACGGTCGCGCAGATGGGATTCATGATGCTCCAGTGCGGTCTGGCGCTGTTCCCGCTGGCCCTGCTGCACATCGTGGCGCACTCGCTCTACAAGGCGCACGCGTTCCTGGCCTCCGGCGGCGCGGTCGAGCAGGTGGCGGCCATCCGCCGGCCCGGGCCGGTCGCCGTTCCGAACGGGTCGGCGGTCGGCCGCGCATTTTTGATCGCACTGGCGATCTATATCGGCATCGGCACTGCCTTCGGGTTCACCTTCGGCTTCGAGCACAAGTCGCCACAGGCGCTGGCACTGGGCGCGATCCTGATCTTTGGTGTCGCCTACCTGCTGGCCCAGGGCCTTGCCGATGCCGCGCCACGCCCTCTTACCCGCAGGACGGCGATCTGCGCCAGTGCCGCAGCGATCGGCTACTTCGCGCTGCAGACCGCTGCCGAATGGCTGACGGCCGGCGTGCTGCCAGGCACGCCCGCACCGGGGCGGCTGGAGTGGACGCTGATGACGCTTGCGGTACTGAGCTTCGGGCTGGTGGCGGTGGCGCAGGCGCTGTTCCCGCTCTGGGCCTCGCACCCCGCGGCTGCCGGGCTCCGCGTCCACCTCTCCAATGGGCTGTATGCCAACGCCACGATCGATCGCCTGCTCGGCGGCTGGTCCATTCGCAAGACCTCCTGAACCCCTTCACCCCAGGCCCCCACGCTGATGACCACCACGCCCACCGCCATGCCTGTGTCCCCGTCCCACGATGTGATCATCGCCGTCGCCCAACGTGCGGCACGCGCCATCCCGCCGCTGTGGCCGCTCGCCTCCAGCGTTGCGGTCAACCCCTTCCTCGGCCAGGGCAGCGAGCCGTTGGAAATGGCGGGGGCGCGACTGCGGCGCGCGTCCGGTATCGCGATCACCATGCCGCGGTCCTGGTATGCAGAGCGGCTACAGTCCGGCCAGATCGCCGAGCAGGATCTGCAAGCCGCCTTGCAGAACGCGCCGGCAGCCCTGCGGCCGCCGAACTTGCCCGCCCTGAAACAGGCGGTCCAAGCCGCACGCCCTGCCCCGCAGGCGCTCCCCACGGTCGCCGAGCTGGCCCGCGACGCGGATGCGGTCGACTGGCCCGGCATCGTCAACGAGCGTATCGGTCACTGGGCAGCCGGCTATTTCGACCAGGGCCAGGCGCTGTGGGCGGTCGGCCAGTCCGGTGGCGCCTACAGCACCTGGCGGATCATCGCGACCCACGATCTGACTCCGGAAATCGCCGGCCTGGCAGGTTTCGCACGCTATGTGGCGGAGGCGCCAGCCAATGCCGAAGACGCCATCGTCGACTGCGTCGCTCGCCTGGGACTTTCGCAGGACGCACTGGACGGTTATTTCCACCGCTTGCTGACCACGTTGGGCGGCTGGGGCCAGCTCGCCCGGTATCGGCTCTGGCAGGCAGAGTTGAGCGGCGCAACCGATGCATGCGTCACCGATCTGCTCGCCATCCGCCTGCTCTGGGAAGCCGCGCTGCTGGGCAACGGCGCCTGCACGCTGGTGCCTGGCTGGCAGAGGGCCGTTGCCGCCTACGCCGAGCCGGTCGCTGCAACGTCGGACGATGTCATCGACAGCATCCTGCAGGAAGCGGCCGAACGTGCCGCGCAGCGCAAGCTCAACGCCGTGCTGGCCGCGCCATCGCCGGCCCAGGTCGCATCTGGGCGTGTGAAGCTGCAAATGGCGTTCTGCATCGATGTGCGCTCGGAAGTCTTCCGCCGGGCGCTGGAAAGCCTCGATTCGGGCATCCAGACCCTCGGGTTTGCAGGGTTTTTCGGCTTGGGCATCGGCCATCGTCGGTTTGCCTCGGACGTGGTCGAAGCGCGCCTGCCCGTATTGCTCACGCCAGGTGTGACTACCTGCGCGGGAGATGCAACATCGTCGGCCGCCGCCTCCGACCTCAGCGCACGGATCGCGGCACGTGCCAAGCGCGCCTGGGGCCGCTTCAAGCTGGCGGCCATTTCCTCGTTCGCCTTCGTCGAGGCCACCGGCCCGATCTACGTCGCCAAGCTACTGCGCGACGGGCTGGCGCTGGCCCGCCCGCATGCACCGGACGAGCCTGCGCCACGCTCTGCCGACGGGCTGGACCTGGAGACCCGGCTGACCATGGCCACGCGCATCCTCAAGGCGATGTCGTTCACCGGCGGCTTCGCCCGGCTGGTGGTACTCGCCGGCCATGGTGCGAAAGTGGTCAACAACCCTCATGCGAGCGCGCTGCACTGCGGCGCATGCGGCGGCTATTCGGGCGAAGTGAACGCGCGGTTGCTCGCGTCGCTGCTCAACGACAGCCAGGTGCGCGCCGGTCTTGCCGCACGCGGCATCGTCATTCCCGCCGACACGTTATTTCTGGCTGCACTGCACGACACCACGACCGATGCGGTCACCCTCTACACCGCCGATCACCCTTCGCCTGGGCATGCCGACGATCTCGCCCAAGCGAGGCAGTGGCTGGCCGCAGCCGGGGCGCTGGCGCGCGGGGAACGTGCCGTGCGCCTGCCCCGCGCGCATCGCAGCCAGGACATCGCACATCGCGCCCGCGACTGGGCCGAGATTCGCCCCGAATGGGCACTTGCCGGCTGCCAGGCCTTCATCGCCGCACCGCGCTCGCGCACTGCCGGGCGCGATCTGGCCGGACGCGCCTTCCTCCATGACTACGACTGGCGCTACGACGACGGCTTCGGCGTGCTGGAGTTGATCCTGACCGCACCGGTCGTCGTCGCCAGCTGGATCAGCCTGCAGTACTACGGATCCACCGTCGCGCCCGAGAGTCTTGGTGCCGGCAACAAGCTGCTGCACAACGTCACCGGCGGCATCGGTGTGGTCGAGGGCAACGGCGGGATCCTGCGCACCGGGTTGCCGTGGCAATCGGTGCATGACGGCCAACGCCTGACCCACGAGCCGCTGCGGCTCTCCGTGCTGATCGAAGCACCGCCCGAGGCGATCGCCACCATCCTCGAACGGCACCCGCAGGTCCGCGCCCTGTTCGACAATCGCTGGCTGCACCTGTTCGCGCTGGACGACGAAGGCCGCATGGCGCAGCGCTATCTCGGCAACCTGCGCTGGGAGACGTGTTTCGGGGATGCGCCTTCGGAGAGCAATCGCACGGCCCTCCTCGCGTAAGACAGGTTCTTGCTCGACTGCGCCCCCGCTCGTGGATGGCGGGGGCGAACCTGGAATCTACTTCCAAGCTCGGAGCAACGCCGCCCGATCAGATCATCGGTGCGGCGATTTCGATCGCCGAAACAGTGGGTTCGGCAGACCGGCGGTCACTCCCACTCGATCGTCGCAGGCGGCTTGCCCGAGATGTCGTAGACCACGCGCGACACACCACGCAGTTCGTTGATGATGCGGTTGCTCACGGTGCCGAGGAAGTCGTACGGCAGGTGCGCCCAATGCGCGGTCATGAAGTCGATGGTCTCCACCGCGCGCAGCGCGATCACCCATTCGTAGGCGCGGGCGTCGCCGACCACGCCGACCGACTTCACCGGCAGGAACACCGCGAAGGCCTGGCTGGTCCTGTCGTACAGGTCGGCCTTGCGCAGTTCATCGATGAAGATCGCGTCGGCCTTGGCCAGCAACTCGGCGTACTCGCGCTTCACCTCGCCCAGAATGCGCACGCCCAGGCCGGGGCCCGGGAACGGGTGGCGATACACCATGCTGCGCGGCAGGCCGAGTTCCACGCCAAGGCGACGCACCTCGTCCTTGAACAATTCGCGCAACGGCTCGACCAGGCCCAGCTTCATGTGCTCGGGCAAGCCACCGACGTTATGGTGGCTCTTGATCACGTGCGCCTTGCCGGTCTTGCTGCCGGCCGACTCGATCACGTCCGGATAGATCGTGCCCTGCGCCAGCCACTTGGCATTGGCCAGCTTGTTGGATTCTTCGTCGAAGATCTCCACGAACAGGTTGCCGATGATCTTGCGCTTGGCTTCCGGGTCGCTGACGCCTTCCAGCTTGGCGAAATAACGGTCGGCGGCGTTGACGCGAATCACCTTGACGCCCATGTGCTCGGCGAACATCGCCATCACCTGGTCGCCTTCCTGCCAACGCAGCAAGCCGGTATCGACGAACACGCAGGTCAGCTTGTCGCCGATCGCCTTGTGCAGCAGCGCGGCCACCACCGACGAATCGACGCCGCCGGACAACCCAAGAATCACTTCATCGTCGCCCACCTGTTCGCGCACGCGCGCGATCTGGTCCTCGATGATGTTGGCCGCAGTCCACAGCGTCTGGCAGCCGCAGACATCCACCACGAAGCGGCGCAGCAAGGTCTGGCCCTGCAAGGTATGCGTCACCTCAGGATGGAACTGCACGCCGTACCAACGCTTGGCTTCGTTGGACATGGCCGCCACCGGGATGCGGTCGGTCGTGGCGGTAATGGTGAAGCCCGGCGGCACCTGCGACACGTGGTCGCCGTGGCTCATCCATACATTCAGGCGCGAGGCGCCGGCGTGGTCGGTCAGGCCGGAGAACAAGGCATCTGCCGCCACCACGTCCACTTCGGCATGACCGAATTCGCGTTGATCCGCTGCCTCGGTCGCACCACCCAATTGCGCGGCGAGGGTCTGCATGCCGTAGCAGATACCGAACACCGGCAGGCCGCTATCGAACACTTCCTGCGGCGCCACCGGTGCGCCCGGCAACGTGGTCGACTCCGGGCCGCCGGACAGGATGATGCCCTTGGCACCGAAACCGGCAATCTCCGACGGATCGTGATCCCACGCCCAAATCTCGCAGTAGACCCCGATCTCGCGAATACGCCGTGCAATCAACTGGGTGTACTGCGCGCCGAAGTCGAGGATGAGGATCTTGTCGGTATGGATGTTGGTCATTGAGAGCCGGGAATCGAGAATCGGGATGAGGGAATCGCAACAGCAAACGCAGCGCCGACCGCTATCGGATGAGGAGGCGGCGGGCTCTTACGATTCCCGATTCGCGATTCCCCATTCCCGGTTACCCGGCGCGATAGTTCGGCGGCTCTTTGGTGATCTGCACGTCGTGCACGTGGCTTTCGCGCTGGCCGGCGCCGGTGATCTTGACGAACTTGGGCTTGGTCCGCATGTCTTCGATGGTGGCGCAGCCCACATAGCCCATGGTCGCGCGCAGGCCACCGATGAGCTGATGGATGATGCCGCCGACCGGCCCGCGATACGGCACGCGGCCCTCGATGCCTTCGGGAACCAGCTTGTCGGCATCGGAGGCATCCTGGAAGTAGCGGTCCTTGGACCCCTTTTCCATCGCACCCAGGCTACCCATGCCGCGGTAGCTCTTGTAGCTGCGGCCCTGGAACAGTTCGACCTCGCCCGGCGCTTCTTCGGTACCGGCCAACAGGCCGCCGACCATCACCGTCGAGGCACCGGCCACCAGCGCCTTGCCGATGTCGCCGGAATAGCGGATGCCGCCATCGGCAATCAAGGGGATGCGGTCCTGCAGCGCTTCGGCCACCATGTCCACCGCAGTGATCTGCGGCACGCCCACGCCGGCAACCACTCGCGTGGTGCAGATCGAACCCGGGCCCACGCCGACCTTGACCGCGTCCGCACCGGCATCCATCAACGCCAATGCCGCATCGCCGGTGACGATGTTGCCGCCGATCACCTGCAACTGCGGATAGGTCTTCTTGACCCACGCCACGCGATCGATCACGCCCTGCGAATGGCCATGCGCGGTATCGACAATCACCACGTCCACGCCGGCTGCGGCAAGCAGCTCGATGCGCTGCTCGGTATCGCCGCCCACGCCCACCGCCGCGCCCACCAGCAAACGCTTGGCGCTGTCCTTGGCGGCATTGGGGTTGTCGGTCTTCTTCTGGATGTCCTTGACCGTGATCAGGCCGCGCAGCTCGAAGCTGTCGTTGACCACCAGGACCTTTTCGATCCGGTTGCGATGCAGCAGCTCGAGCACTTCCTCATCGCTGGCGCCTTCGCGCACGGTAATCAGGCGGTCCTTCTTGGTCATGATGTGGCGGACCGGATCGTCGAGCTTCTTTTCGAAGCGCATGTCGCGGCTGGTGACGATACCGACCAGTTCGCTGCCATCCACCACCGGCACGCCGGAGATGTTGCGCGCGCGCGTCAGTGCCAGCACTTCGCCGATGGTCGTGTCCGGACTGACGGTGAACGGCTCGGTGATCACGCCGGATTCGAACTTCTTGACCCGTGCCACTTCGCCGGCTTGCTGCTGCGGGGTCAGGTTCTTGTGGATGATGCCGATGCCGCCCAGCTGGGCCATGGCCACCGCAAGACGGTGTTCGGTCACTGTGTCCATTGCCGCCGACAGAATCGGCAGTTTCAGGCGCAGGTCGCGCGTCAGCCGGGTTTCCAGGCTGACGTCCTTGGGCAGGACGATCGAATGAGCGGGGACGAGCGAAACGTCGTCGTAGGTGAGAGCTTCAGCCTGGATGCGTAGCATCGGCGGACCCGAGTTTTGGGGAAGCGCGGCATTTTAACGCATTGGAGCCGGGATTGGGGAGTCGGGATTCGCAACGGCGGGCCCTGCACCGTTCGCCGTTCGCTTGTTTGTCAGGATGCCGATGGCCGGCCGATCCCGGACGCAATCCGGATGGGCCGACGCGTGCGCGTGGCCGCTGCGGTTAACCAATCCCCAATCCCGAATCCCCACTCCCGGCGGCATCGGCGGCCTCGATGGTGTTCTGCATGAGCGTGGCCACCGTCATTGGCCCTACCCCGCCCGGCACCGGAGTGATCCAGGCCGCGCGCTGCGCGGCGGCGTCGAAGCCGACGTCGCCCACCAGGCGGCCATCATCGAGCCGGTTGATGCCGACATCGATCACCACCGCGCCCGGCTTGACCCATTCGCCCGGAATCAGGCCCGGGCGGCCCACCGCCACCACCAGGATGTCGGCATTGCGCACGCTCGCTTCCAGCACATCGGGCGGGGTGAATTTGTGGCAACTGGTGACCGTGCACCCGGCGATCAATAGCTCCAACCCCATCGGACGGCCCACGTGGTTGCTCACCCCCACGATGGTAGCGTTGCGGCCGCGCACCGGTTGGTCGGTATGCCCGAGCAAGGTCACGATGCCGCGCGGCGTGCACGGGCGCAGCCCGAATTCGCGCAAGGCCAGATGCCCGACATTCTGCGGATGGAATCCGTCCACGTCCTTGCGCGGGTCGATGCGCTGAATCAGCCGGTTGGCATCGGGGATGCCCGGCAGCGGCAGCTGGATCAGAATGCCGTGGATCTTGGGGTCGGCATTGAGCTCATCGATCAGCGACGCCAGCTGGGCTTCGCTGGTGCCCTGCGGCAGGTCGTAATCGAAGGCTTCGATGCCGACCTTCTCGGCCGCGCGCCGCTTGTTGCGCACATACACCGACGATGCCGGATCGCCACCGACCAGCACCACCGCCAGCCCGGGTCGCGCCTTGCCGGCGGCCAGCCGCGCATCCACCCGCAGCTTCAATCCGTCGAGCAATTCCTCGGCAATGCGGCGACCATCGAGAAGGCGGGCCGAAGCGGAGGCAGCTGGCGCAGAAGCGGTCATGGGGCGTCAGGTGTAGAGTCGAAGGCCGTCTATTGTCCCCGATTCCGCAATGACCGACACCACCTCACGCACCGATTCAAGCACCACTTCGATCGAAGCGGCAGCATTTCGCCGTCTCTTGCAGCATCTCAATCGGGACCGCACCGATGTGCAGAACATCGACCTGATGATTCTCGCCGGCTTCTGCCGCAATTGCCTGGGCGATTGGTACCGCGAAGCGGCCGAAGCGCAAGGCCAGGCCATGACCAAGGAACAGGCGCGCGAAGCCGTTTACGGCATGCCATTTGCCCAGTGGAAACAGCAGCATCAGAAAGACGCCACGCCCGAGCAGTTGGAAGCCTTCGCCGCCGCCCAGCGCAAGCATGGCTAGTAGGCATCGGTGAGCGCGCCTGCCAGAACGTCCCGTCAATCTTTGGCGGGATGTGGGCGCACTGAGGAGCCGGAGCGCCCGAGCGATCCGTACCGCATCGAGCAGGGGTGGCGCACCCGACGCCTGCGCAGGCGTGTGTGCCCGCTCCTGGCGGCCAACAAGACCTAGTGAGCAGTCGTCCAATCGCGGCTATCGCGCCGGACGACTGGCGCACCGCATCGCGCACTGGCCATGCCGCGGAGCGCCTGCGCAGCGGTTTGTGGGCCGCCCTTAGTCGCGCGTCTGTGTCTCTGCTGGCTCAGCCTGCGGCACCGCATCGGGATTCAACGTGCGGCTGCCGCGACGCGGCCGCGTGAACGGCGTGGGCCGGGGCGCGATCGGCACGGTGTTGCCATACATCAGCTTGGCTCCGGCGCGTGCATCGCCGGCAGCAATCTCCAGTTCGAAACGCTCGGCATCGCGGCGGCGGATCTGACGCGAAATCATGCCGGCTTCGTCCTCGTCCACCCCCAGCTCCACCAGCGCCACTTTGCCGAAGAGCACCGCCGACTCGAAGGTCTCGCGGATCTGGTAATCCACTCCCGCAGCGACCAACTGCAGCGAATGCTGGCGGTCGTACGAACGCACCAGCAGCTTGGCATGCGGAAACTCGCGCGTTGCCAGCTCGACGATGCGATTGGCCGCCTCCTGGTTGTCGACGCACACCGCAATCGCACGTGCGCTGTGCGCGCCGGAGGCGTGCAACACATCGAGCCGGGTGCCGTCGCCGTAGTAGATCTTGAAACCAAATTCTTCCGCGCTCTGGATCATCTCGATGTCGTTATCGATGATGGTCACATCCACGTCGCGCGCCAGCAGCGACTGACTGGCCACCTGTCCAAAGCGCCCAAAGCCGATGATCAGCACGCTGCCGGTCTGGCCACTGGCTGCTTCCACGCCATCCAGCGAGACCGCCGCCGCCGGCGTCAGCCGCCGTTGCAGCAGCACGAACAATGGCGTCAGTGCCATCGACAACACCACGATCGCGGTCAGGCTGGCATTGACCTGGGCATCGATGACGCCGGATGCCGACGCGGCGGCAAACAGCACGAATGCGAATTCGCCGCCTTGCGCCATCAACACACCACGGTCCAGCGCCTGGCGATGGTCGCTGTGCATCAGCCGCGCCACCGCATAGATGCACACGCCCTTACCCACCATCAGAGCCGGCACGCCCATCACGATCAGGCGCCAGTCCGCCGCCACCACGCGCAAGTCCAGGCTCATGCCGACACCGAGAAAAAACAGCCCCAGCAGGATGCCGCGAAAAGGTTCGATATCCGCTTCGATCTGATGCCGGAACGTGGACTCGGACAACAGCACGCCGGCCAGGAACGCCCCCATCGCCATCGACAGCCCGCCCACCTGCATCAGCAGCGCGGCGCCCAGCACCACCAGCAATGCCGCTGCCGTCATCACCTCGCGCGCCTTGGATGCGGCCAGGATGCGGAACAAGGGATTGAGCAGCCAACGCCCGGCCGCCAGCAAGCCGACGATGCAGGCCAGACCGATGCCGATTCCCTGCCAACGCTGCGATGCCGCCTGCGGGTCGCCGCTGGCTCCCATCCAGGCCACGATCGCCAGCAACGGCACGATCAACAGGTCTTCGAACAGCAGGATCGCCACGATCTTCTGCCCCGGCGGCAAGGCGACGTCGCCACGCTCTGCCAAGAGCTGCATCACCACGGCAGTGGATGTCAGCACGAAACCGGACGCCGCCACGAAGGCCACCGGTAGCGCAAAGCCGAGCAACATGCCGACGCCGGTCAACACCAGCGCGCAGACCGCGATCTGCAGCGTGCCGAGTCCGAAGATTTCCTTGCGCAAACTCCACAGGTGCGAGGGGCGCATTTCCAGCCCGATCACGAACAGAAACATCACCACGCCCAACTCGGCCACATGCAGGATGGCTTGCGGCTCGTTGAACAGGCCCAACCCGAACGGACCAATTGCCAGTCCCGCCGCCAGATAACCCAACACCGAGCCCAGGCCCAGACGACGGAACAACGGGATTGCCACCACGGCAGCGCCGAGCAGCACTACCACGTTGATCAGCTCACTGGATTCGGCAGGTTGGCTCATGCCCGGATTCTAGCGGCACTTGCGCGGCCCCAGCCTGCATCAGGGTGCGCATCTTCGTCCCCGCTTGGGCTTGCCAAGCCGAGCTCTGCCGGCGCGGCAAAGCATACGGCAAGCCCCTAAACGACGAACGACGCCAGCTGGCGTCGTTCGTGGAAACAGCGATCAGGCAACACTCAGCCGCGCGCGTCGGCCTGGGCCAGTGCATTGCGCAGGATTTCCTTCGCTGGGCCGCCATGCTTTTCGTGCTCAAGCGCGAAATGCACGGTGGCTTCGATCAGGCCGATGTGCGCGCCGCAATCGAAACGGCGACCTTCGAAACGGAAGGCATCGACTTGCTCTTCCTTCAGCAACTCGGCAATCGCATCAGTGAGCTGGATTTCGCCGCCCGCGCCTGCACCGGTGGCTTCGAGCAGGTCGAAGATCTTGGGGCTCAGCACGTAACGACCGACCACGGCCAGATTGCTTGGCGCGACTTCCGGCTTGGGCTTTTCGACGATCGCGTTGATGCGGCCCTTGCGGCCGTCGAACGCGTCGGTGGAAACGATGCCGTAGCTGGCGGTCTTGTCGTGCGGCACGTCTTCCACGGCGATCACGCTGCCGCCCGAGGCTTCGGCCACGTTGGCCATCTGGGTCAGCGCGGCATCGCCGCGGTTCCACATCAGATCGTCCGGCAGCAACACCGCGAACGGCTCGTCACCGACAACGGCCTTGGCACACAACACCGCATGGCCCAGGCCAAGCGCCTCTGCCTGCGTGACAAAAATGGCGCGGACGCCCTCGGGCAATGCATGGCGCACCAGCTCCAGCTGCTCCAGCTTGCCTGCGCGCTCCAGCTTCTGCTCGAGCTCATAGGCTTTGTCGAAGTAGTCGGCAATGGAGTGCTTGTAGCGGTTGGTAACGAAGATCAGCGTATCGCAACCAGCCTGGATGGCTTCGTCGACGGCGTACTGGATCAATGGCTTGTCGATGATTGGCAGCATTTCTTTCGGCACTGTCTTGGTTGCCGGAAGAAAGCGGGTCCCAAGACCTGCGACGGGGAATACGGCCTTGCGAATACGCTGGCTCATTACAGTCTTCTGACCTCACGTGCGGGGAATGGAACGACCGTATCAGATCGCGCGTCGACTTTCCGTCGAGCAGCCGCGAAATCCGGCATCAGGCTGCCCAATACAGTCTCCATCGCGTTGATGTCATAGCGGTTAACGGCCTCGCGCAAGCGCGTCACCAGCTGCAGCACCTGCTCATGCGAGAACTCGCGCACACCGGCTTCCAGAATCTTGGGGTGCGCGGTGGGACGATAGTCTTCGTCGGAATAGAACAGCGTCTCATGCAGCTTCTCGCCCGGCCGCAGGCCGGTATAGAGAATCGCCACGTCCTTGCCCGGCTGCTTGCCGGCCAGTCGGATCATCTGCTCGGCAAGCAAGCGAATCGGCACCGGCTCGCCCATGTCCAGCGTATAGATCGCACCATGCGATGCAGATGCAGCCGCCTGGATGACCAACTGGCAGGCTTCGGGGATGGTCATGAAGTAACGCGTGACATCCGGATGCGTCACGGTCACCGGGCCGCCCTGGCGGATCTGTTCGCGGAACAACGGCACCACGCTGCCGGCCGAATCCAGCACGTTGCCGAAGCGCACGGTGATGAAGCGCGTCGGCGCATCGCGCGCGTCAAGGCTCTGGCAGATCATTTCTGCATAGCGCTTGCTTGCGCCCAGCACATTGACCGGCTCGACCGCCTTGTCGGTGGAAATGAAGACGAACGTCTCGATACGTGCCCGCTGGCAAGCGCGCGCCACGTTCTCGGTCGCCAGCACGTTGTTGCGCACCGCCTCGCGCAACTGCTCTTCCAGCAACGGCACCTGCTTGTACGCAGCCGCATGAAAGACCGCGTCCGGCGTGGCAGTGTTCAACGCATGCGCCACGACCGCCGGGTCGCCGCAATCGCCCAACACGCGCACCACTTCGATATCCGGAAACAGCCGGCGCAGATCCGAGTCGATGGTCAGTAGCGCCAGCTCGTCGATTTCCAGCAGCACGATCCGGCGCGCGCCATGGCGTGCGCACTGGCGGCAGACTTCCGAACCGATCGAACCGCCGGCGCCGGTCACCATCACGGTCTTGTTGGTCAGCCAGTCGCGGATCAGGCGCCAGTCGGGCGTGACCGGCTTGCGGTTGAGCAGGTCCTCGATCGCGACCTCCTTCAACTCGCCCGGCAAGGAGCGCCCTTCCAGCACGTTGATCAGCTTGGGCACCATGCGGAACGGCAAGCCGGTGCTTTCGCAAATCGCCACCACGCGCTGCATGCCGGAGGCATCCAGCGATGGAATCGCGATCACCAGTAATTTGGCAGCAGTCTCTTTGGCAATCGCGGCGGCCTGGTCCAGATTGCCCAGCACATTGAGGCCCTGGATCTTGGCGCCATGCAGGTTGCTGGCATCGTCCAGATAGCCGATCGGCACAAACGCACCGGTACGGCGAAGATCGCGCACCAACCCTTCGGCGGCGCGCCCGGCGCCGAGGATCAGCACGCGCTGCCCCGCATCACCGGAATGCGCGATCTGGTAGTCCTTCCAAGCGCGATACAGCAGACGCGGCGTACCCAGCATGGCCGACAACGCAAAGGGATAGACCACCAGCACCGACAGCGGCACGCCATCCAGACGGTCGTACGCCAACGCCAGCACGATCGCGACCAATCCGAGAAAACTCGACTTGAAGATGTTCCACAGGTCCGGCACCGAGGCGAAGCGCCACAACCCGCGATACAACCCCATCTTCCAGAACACCAGGCCCTGCGCCACCAGCACCACCGCGGTGCGCCAGTCCCACAGCGGCAGATCCGGCGCGTCGCGTAGCATCGAGTAGCGGCCGGCATGCAGGAGCTGCCAGCACACCCACACCATCAGCAGGTCGTGTACCACGACCGCTATCTGCGGCAGGGCCTTGGTCAAACGGTCACGCCAGGAAATCATAAAAGTCCATTAGTCAGGAATTGCGCAATCCATCGCGCAGAAAATGCCAGATTGCAGTGGTGCCCATGCCCCATGCCAGCGCGCCGGACACCTGCAGCCAGAACGGATCATGACGGATTAACAGGTACAAGCAGACGGCAATGAGGCTGAAAGCGAAATAAACGCACGTTACCGGAACGTGCGTCTCAAGACGACGCGCCAGACGTTGATAGACGTGCTGGGCATGCGGTTCCCACCAGCGTTGCCCAGAAAGCATGCGAGCAAGCAGTGTGAAGCCGGCGTCTACAACAAAGACCGTCAACGGGAACCAGCTGATCCACCAGCTCACCTGACCACTCGCTACGTTCAGCGCCAATAGCGCCGCCAGCACATAGCCGAGCGCACCGCTGCCGCCATCGCCCATGAAGATGCGTGCACGTGGGAAATTGAACGGCACAAACCCAAGGCACGCCGCTGCAACCGCCAGACCTGCCCACGACCAACCGGCAGGCGCTACCAGCGAGAATCCGAGCGCGGCCAACGCCGCCTGGGTGCTGGCCAGCCCATTGATGCCATCCATGAAATTCCAGACATTGATCAATACCACAGACGCAGCGGCAGTCAGCAATCCATCCCACACGCTGCCCGTGTCATGCCAAACCAAGGCGCCCAATGCCGCCGACGCGGCCAGGTGAATCGAAAACCGCAGCCTTGCCGAAAGCGGACGATGATCGTCCCACCACCCTACGCCGGCCACGGCGATCAGGCCCGCTGCGAACCAGCAAACCGTCAGCCGCGACGTCGGCCACAGCGCGCAAGCTGCAACGCAGCCCAGCAAGATCGCCGCCACAATCGCCATACCGCCGCCGCGCGGGGTAGCGACCACGTGGCTACGCCGTTCACCGGGATGATCGAGCAGGCGGCGGTGCAAGGCATAGCGCCGCAGCCCCCAGGTCCCCAGTGCCGCGACCAGCAGGTGCAGCGCGCACCACAGCCACGCCATCAGACCACCGCGTAGTTCAACAGCGGTTTGACCGTACCCCATTCCTTGCAGCTCGGGCATTGCCAATGATGCGTCTTGGCACCGAAGCCGCAGCGCGTGCATCGGTAGCTCGGATTGCGCACCAGCAATTGGTCGGTGATGTGCTTGAGGTCCTGCAAGGTGCCGACCGGGTCGCTTCCCTCGGCCAGGGTGAGATCGATCAACGCCGACTCACCACGCACCGACGGCCGATCCTTGAGCTGGCGGCCAAGATAGGCCAGCGCAGGCGCGACGCCATCCTGGGCTTCCATCAACTGGGTCAGCGCCAGCACCGGAGCGATGCCGCGATAGTGCTCGGTCATCTCCGACAGGAAGTTGCGCGCCCCCGCGATATCGCCGACCCGTCGATACGCGGCCATCAATGCAGGAATGATCTCGGGCAGGTATTCCGGATCATGCCGGGCAGCCCGTTCGAAAGCGCGCACTGCCGCTTCGTCGTGACCGCGCTCGGCTTCGATGCGCCCTTCCAGAATGCCGGCGCGCACGGAGGTGCCATCGGCCTGGTAGGCACGTGCGATGGCTTGTAGCGCATCGTCGGTCTTGCCCAGGCCGCGATAGCGATCAGCCAGTTCGCATTCGAATTGCGAGATCAGTTTGCCCATCGGCTCACCGGTCACTTCTTCGTAGCGGGTGGCGTTGTCGATCGCCTTTTCCCAATCGCGCTCGGCCTGATAGATGCCGATCAGGTGCCGCAGCGCCTGCGGCGCGCGCTGGTCCAGTTGCGCCAACTCGGTAAAGACCGTTTCGGCACGATCCAGCAGACCCGACTTCATGTAGTCCTCGCCGAGTGCCAGCAAGGCCTGCACGCGCTGCTGATCGGTCAGGTCGCCACGCTGCACCAGGCCCTGGTGCAGGCGGATCGCACGATCCACTTCACCACGGCGACGGAACAGATGCCCCAACGCGACCTGGGTCTCGAAGGTTTCCTTGTCCAGTTCGGCGATATGCAAGAACAGCTCGATCGCCTTGTCCGGCTGCTCGTTGAGCAGATAGTTCAACCCACGGAAATAAGTACTGGAAAGACGACTGACCTGCGTGTCGCCATGGCGTTGACCGCCACGACGGCCCACGATCCAGCCGCCTAGCGCAGCCAGCGGCACAAACAGGAAGAACCAGATCCACTCGGTCAGAAAGTCCATACGTCGTTACAGTCCATCGATGGGGCGCGGCTCGACGGTCGCAGGCGTGACAGGCCTGGCGTCGGCGCGACTGACCGCAACAGCCTTGTTGGCCTGGCGCAGTTTGGAATAGAGGGGAATGACCACACTGACCAGCACCATGCCGGCACCGATCAACACACCGACCAGCAGCGCGACGATGATCGCGACGCCTGAACTGGTATGCACGCTGGAGAACAGGAAGTCGAGCGTGACGTCCTGGGAATTGACCGCACCGATGATCAGACCGACCAACAGGAAGGCCAACATCACCAGCAAGCGAAGCACCTTCATGGCGAGACTCCGTCGGGAAGCATGCTAGCTTAACCGAGACGACATAAACGCAGCGCCAGACGGGCTTCAGTCTGCCGTATCGACCACATCCACGGGCACCACGGAGCTGACCCGCTCACGCAATTCCTTGCCCGGCTTGAAGTGGGGAACATGCTTGCCCGGCAGCGCGACCGACTCGCCGGTCTTGGGATTACGTCCCAGACGTGGCGGACGGTAATGCAGCGAAAAACTGCCGAACCCGCGAATTTCGATCCGATCGCCATCGGAGAGCGCCTGCCCCATCATTTCCAGCAGCGACTTCACTGCCAGATCCACGTCGTCCGACTTCAGATGCGCTTGGCGTCGCGCCAGGATTTCAATCAATTCGGACTTGGTCATGGGAAGACTTGCTTTTTTCGACTGACACATCGGAATCGGCCCGGGCAAGCCCGGGCCGATCCATTACGCTCTTGCGAGCGCTACGCGCTTACTCGGACTTGTTGTTGTTCAACTGTGCACGCAGCAGCGCGCCCAGCTGAGTCATGCCGCCCGACGCGGAGGCGGACTGGTAGTCCTCCAACGTTTCGCGCATTTCGGCATCGTCCTTGGCCTTGATCGACAGCTGCAGGGTGCGGCCCTTACGGTCCATGCCCACGAACTTGGCTTCGATCTTGTCGCCGACCTTCAGGTGCTGAGTGGCGTCGTCGACGCGCTCGTTGGCGATGTCGCGTGCAGCGACGTAGCCTTCGATGCCATCGGCCAGATCGATCGTGGCGCCCTTGGCATCCACTTCACGCACCACGCCTTCGACCTTCGAGCCCTTCGGGTTGGACGCCATGTACTGACCGAACGGGTCCTGCTCCAGCTGCTTGACGCCCAGGCTGATGCGCTCGCGCTCCGGGTCCACTGCCAGCACCACGGCTTCCAGCGTGTCGCCCTTCTTGTAATTGCGCACGACATCTTCGCCGGTGGTGTTCCAGCTGATGTCGGACAGGTGGACCAGACCGTCGATGCCGCCGTCCAGACCGATGAAGATGCCGAAGTCGGTGATCGACTTGATCTGACCGGACACCTTGTCGTTCTTCTTGTGGGTGGCAGCGAAGGTTTCCCACGGATTGGCGGCAACCTGCTTCATGCCCAGCGAGATGCGGCGACGCTCCTCGTCCACGTCCAGGACCATGACTTCGACTTCGTCACCGACCTGCACGACCTTGGACGGGTTGACGTTCTTGTTGGTCCAATCCATCTCGGAGACGTGCACCAGGCCTTCGACGCCCGGCTCGATCTCGACGAACGCGCCGTAATCGGTGACGTTGGAGACCTTGCCGAACACGCGGCTGTTGGCCGGGTAACGACGCGCGATGTTGTCCCACGGATCTTCGCCCAGCTGCTTCAGGCCGAGGCTGACGCGGTTACGCTCGCGATCGAACTTCAGCACGCGCACGTCCAGCTCGTCGCCGACGTTGACCACTTCGGACGGATGGCGCACGCGCTTCCAGGCCATGTCGGTGATGTGCAGCAGGCCGTCGATACCGCCCAGGTCCACGAACGCGCCGTAGTCGGTCAGGTTCTTGACGACACCCTTCAGGATCGCGCCTTCCTGCAGCTTATCCATCAGCTGCTCGCGCTCTTCCGAGTGCTCGCTTTCGACCACTGCACGACGCGAGACAACGACGTTGTTGCGCTTGCGGTCCAGCTTGATCAGCTTGAACTCAAGTTCCTTGCCTTCCAGGTAGGCCGGGTCGCGCACCGGGCGCACATCCACCAGCGAACCGGGCAGGAACGCGCGGACATCCTTGATGTCCACGGTGAAACCACCCTTGACCTTGCCGCTGATGCGGCCGGTGATGGTTTCGTTCTTTTCCAACGCTTCTTCGAGCTCGTCCCACACCATCGCGCGCTTGGCCTTCTCGCGCGACAACACGGTTTCGCCGAAGCCGTTCTCGATGGAATCGAGGGCGACCTTGACCTGGTCGCCTACGCCGACATCGATCTCGCCAGCGTCGTTACGGAACTGCTCGATCGGCACGATGCCTTCGGACTTCAGGCCAGCGTTGATCACCACCACGTCGCCGCGGACTTCCACGACGGTACCGGTGACGATGGAGCCCGGCTTCAGCTTCGCCAGATTGGCTTGGCTGGCTTCGAACAGTTCTGCAAAAGATTCTGTCATTTGAATTTACTCAGTTGAACACACGGGCGCCGATTGTCGGGGTGCGACAGATGCGAACCGCCCAGCCTGTTGGTCGACTCGGGAAAGCGAGTCGGTTGGAAGTCATAGAACCGCCACGCAGGATGCGCGACGGAGCTTTGGAACGCCTTACGGTCGGCGGGACAAACCCGCTTGCCAAACGCTTACGACGGCGCGCGGTCTGCGAGCAACCCGACCACACGCTGGACGACATCTTCGATTCCCATTCCGCTGGTATCGATCAGCACGGCGTCTTCGGCCGGCCGCAATGGCGCCACCACCCGCTGCGCATCACGGGCATCACGGGCCATGATCTCGCGCAGCAGGTCGTCAAAGATAACCGAAACACCCTTTTCCATCAACTGTTTATGGCGACGGCCCGCACGTTCTTCGGCACTGGCGGTCAGAAATACTTTGTAGGCCGCATCGGGGAAGATCACCGTGCCCATGTCGCGCCCGTCGGCAACCAGTCCGGGGGCGCGCCTGAATGCGCGCTGGCGCTCTTTCAGGGCGCTGCGCACCTCGGGAATGGCGGCAATGGCCGAGGCCAGCGCGCCCGTAGTTTCCAGGCGCAGCTCACTGGTCGCATCTGCGCCATTGACCAGCACGCGCAGCCCTGCCTCGCCCGCATCGTCGAACTCCACCCTGGTGTCGAAGGTGCAACGCACCAGCGCTGCCGGGTCGGAGACATCCAGGTCGGCCCAGCTCGCCGCCACACCCACCGCGCGATACAGTGCACCCGAATCGAGGTAATGCCAGCCCAGCCGGGCGGCCACGATCCGGCTCACGGTGCCCTTACCGGCACCGGAAGGGCCATCGATGGTGAGAACGGGCGACAGGTCGGTCATTCAGGTTTCCGGAAGGTCATCAGCGCGTAGTGTAGCGCCGCTCGCAGCGATCGCGCTGCAACCACTTGAAAGCACGACGAAAAGCCGGTTAGAATCGCCGGCTTAATTCCGGGTGCACCCTCGATCGTGGGCACTCTTCCATCGAATCCAACCGTTTACGCCGAGGTGTGCCATGAAAGTCCTGTCCTCCCTGAAGTCTGCGAAGACCCGTCACCGCGACTGCAAGGTGGTCCGCCGCCGCGGTAAGGTCTTCGTGATCTGCAAGTCGAACCCGCGTTTCAAGGCGCGTCAGCGCTAAGCCTTTGCGGCGCGTGCAAGACCCGAGAAAGCCGCCTTCGGGCGGTTTTTTCTTGGCCGCTGCTTCACAGTGGTTGACATACGGATCTACCGCCGGCCTGCCCACGCAGGACATCGCCGTCCCTGGGCCAGGGCGCCGGGCAATCGCGGCCCCGACAGGTCAGCCGTGTCGCAACAGCGCCTGTCGTCGTTTTTTGCTGTAATCACCATCTGAAATCTTGTCCACTGGGGAGTAGATGACATGCGTAACCGTTTGTTTGTGATGCCGCCGGTCGTGCTGACAATCGCGCTGATGGGGATCAGTGCCGTCGCTTCGGCCGATACATTGCTGGTCGACCGCGCACAGCAGAAGCCTGCCGCTGCCCTGCCCTTGCGCGGCGAGAGCATGAGCCAGGTCGAAGGCCGCTACGGCGCGCCACAGGAAAAGCTCGACCCACGTGGCGGCCAGAAGCGCCAGTGGCCGACCATCCATCGCTGGGTGTATCCGGCCTTCACCGTGTACTTCGAAAAGAGCAAGGTGATCGACGTGGTGGCCAACAAGGCCGATGCCAACGAGATTGGGCCCAAGCCGCCGATCCGCTGAGGCGTCGGTGACGGCTCGACCGGAGGTTTCGGCATCCGGTCTTCGCACGCCGGCCGTCACGATTCGCATCGCAAGGTGCACCGGGTCCGTCAGCAGCCGGACATGCGTTGCTGCGATGCTGTTACAAGGCCGGCGCGGCGATCGGCGACTGGATTGCAAGAGCCCGCATCCACGTGCGGGATATCGATGAACGAGCGGGCGATGGCCTGCACACCAAGATGAGTATTTGCCTGGCATGACCGACCGTCTTCGCTTTCCCGCCGAGTGGGAACCCCAATCCGCCGTGTTGCTCGCGTGGCCGCATGCCGGCACCGATTGGGCCGAGCGCCTGGCCGACGTGGAAGAGACCTATATTGCGCTGGTCACGGCGATCTCCCGCTTCGAGCCGGTGGTCATCTGCGTGGCCGACGACGACCTGCAGATCTATGCCGAGGCGCGGCTGCGTTCGGCGCGGGTGGAGATGACGCGCGTGCGCTTCGTGATCGCCGCGTACAACGACACCTGGCTGCGCGATTCGGGCCCGATCACGCTGCGCCAGGAAGCCGGCTTCCGGTTGATGGATTTCCGTTTCACCGGTTGGGGCGGCAAGTTCGAAGCCAGCCTGGACGATCAGTTGGTGAGTTCGCTGGATGCCGCGCAAGTGTTCGTGCCGGCGCAGGTGGAGACCATCGACTTCGCGCTGGAAGGTGGCGCCATCGAGACCGATGGTGCCGGCACCCTGCTGACCACCTGGAAGTGCCTGCATGAGCGGCATCCGCAGCGCACGCGCGAATCGCTCAGCAGCGATCTGGCCACGTGGCTGGCGCAAGAGCGCGTGCTGTGGCTGGATCACGGCTACCTGGAAGGCGACGATACCGACGCGCATATCGACACGCTGGCGCGCTTTGCCGGCCCGGATGCGATCGTTTATCAGGGCTGCGACGTGCCCGGCGATTCGCATTACGTCGAACTGCAGGCGATGGGGGCCGAACTGGCCGCGCTGCGCAGGGCCGACGGGCAGCCATATCGGCTGTTTGTGCTGCCGTGGGCACAGCCCATCCTCGATGAAGGCCGCCGGTTGGCTGCGTCGTATGCCAATTTCCTGATCGTCAACGGCGCAGTGCTGATGCCGGCCTATGGCGATGCGGCCGATGCAACCGCGCAGGCGGTGCTGGCGCAGGCATTCCCGCAGCACGAGATCGTGCCGGTGCCGTGCCGTGCGCTGATCTGGCAGAACGGCAGCCTGCATTGCCTGACCATGCAATTGCCGGCCGGCCTGCTCGCGGCCTAAGCGCAGTTGCGAACCTCGCCTGCGTCGCGGCCGCACAGACCGCGCGCGGCTTCCTGTTCCGGCCGGCAGGCCGGTGTTACGCCATGGCGCGCTACCTTAGTGCGCCACTTACGTTGGATGCTGCCATGACCCGTCATCTCCTTCCCGTCGCGCTGATCCAGGAGCGCAACCACGGCGACGCCGAGGCCAACCTGGCCGTCATCGCATCGCGCGTGGCCGAAGCCGCCGCGCAGGGCGCCAAGCTGGTGCTGCTGCAGGAACTGCACAACGGCGCGTATTTCTGCCAGCACGAGTCGGTGGACGAGTTCAACCTGGCCGAGCCGATTCCCGGCCCCAGCACCGAGCGCTTGAGCGCGCTGGCCAGGCAGCACGGCGTGGTGCTGGTCGCCTCGCTGTTCGAGCGTCGCGCGGCCGGCCTGTATCACAACACCGCGGTGGTGTTCGAAAAGGACGGCCGGCTGCTCGGCAAGTACCGCAAGATGCACATCCCCGACGATCCGGGCTTCTACGAGAAGTTCTATTTCACTCCGGGCGATCTGGGCTTCACGCCGATCGATACCTCGGTGGGCCGCCTGGGCGTGCTGGTGTGCTGGGACCAGTGGTATCCGGAAGCGGCGCGCCTGATGGCGCTGGCCGGTGCGGAACTGCTGCTCTACCCCACGGCGATTGGCTGGGATCCGGACGACCAGCAGGCCGAGCAGGAGCGCCAGCGCGATGCCTGGATCCTCAGCCATCGCGGCCATGCGGTCGCCAACGGCGTGCCGGTGCTGTCGTGCAACCGGGTCGGCCATGAGCCCTCGCCGCTGGGCGCCTCGGGCATCCAGTTCTGGGGCAACAGCCATGTGCTGGGGCCGCAGGGCGAGTTCATTGCCGAAGCCGGCCAGGATCCGACCGTGCTGATCTGCGATGTCGACCTGCAACGCAGCGAACATGTGCGCCGCATCTGGCCGTTCCTGCGCGACCGTCGCATCGATGCGTACGGCGATCTGCTCAAGCGCTACATCGACTGACGCATGCCATTGGAGCTGCGTGCAGTCCGCGATGCGGACATCCCGGCGATCACTGCGATTTATGCGGAGCAGATCGCCGGGGTCAATACCTACGAATACAACGCGCCATCGCTCGATGAAATGCGCGCGCGGGTAAGCGCGATCGTGGATGCAGGCTACCCCTATCTGGTGGCAGAGCTCGATGGCGTGGTCGCGGGCTATGCCTATGCCAGCGCATTTCGCGCGCGCGCCGGATATCGCTGGACGGTGGAGAACTCGATCTACCTGGCCAGCGCGATGCAGGGCCGCGGCATCGGCAAAGCCCTGCTGGGCGAGCTGATCGCGGTGTGCGAGCAGCGCGGCTTCCGCCAGATGATCGCGGTGATTGGCGATGCCGGCAATCTGGCATCGCGACACTTGCATGAACGTTTTGGATTTCGCACGGTCGGAGTCTTCAACGGAATTGGCCGCAAACACGGTCGCTGGCCGGACGGCGTGCAGATGCAACGCGCGCTCAGCTCCGGCGACACCGCCCCTCCTTCTGATGAAAAGCCCCATGACTGAGCAGCCCCCCCACGTTCTGGACGATGCGCTGTCCGGCCAGCCGCATCGCATCGTCGAACGCGACGGCGTGCGCTATACCTTGCTCGGCACCGCGCACGTGTCGCTGGCGAGCGTTGCCGCCGTGCAACGGGCGATCGGCAGCGGGCGTTACGACGCGGTAGCGGTGGAACTGGACGCGCAGCGCCTGCAGGCGCTCAGCGATCCCGATGCCCTCGCCCGCCTGGATCTGGTGCAGGTGATCCGCAAGGGCCGTGTGGCCTTGTTCGCCGCGAATCTGGCGCTTGCCGCGTACCAACGCCGCCTGGCCAAACAACTGGGCATCGAACCGGGCGCGGAATTGAAGGAGGCGGTGAACCTGGCACGCGCGCAGGGCTTACCGGTGCATCTGATCGATCGCGAGGTTGGCCTAACCTTCAAACGTGCGTCCGGGCGGCTGGGGTTTTTCGGCAAGATGAAACTGGCCGGGGGATTGCTCGGCGGCCTGTTTGCTGCCGATGAGGTGGGCGAAGAAGAAATCGAAAAGCTCAAGCAAGGCGACATGCTCGAGGCAAGCTTCGGCGACTTCGCCAGCGAAAGTCCGGAGCTGTACGAGACGGTGATTGCCGAGCGCGACCAATACATGGCCACGCGTCTGCGCGAAGAAGTCGGCGCAGAGCAGCGCGAGATCTTGGCGGTGGTTGGCGCTGGACATCTGGCCGGACTTGCGCGCCATCTGGAACAGGACACCGCCGCGCCCGGCCCGCTGCGCGAATCGCTGGAATACGTGCAGCAGCGCAAGCGTATTCCGTGGATCACGCTGGGCATCCTGGCGGTCATCATCACCGGCATCGGCATCGGGTTCTGGCGTGGCGGCCTGAGCATGGGCGCGGACCTGTTGATGCAGTGGGCCATGTATACCGGCGGCATGGCCGCGCTCGGCTGCTTGCTGGCCGGTAGCCACCCGTTGAGCATTCTCACCGCCGCGGTCGTCGCGCCGTTCAAGCCATTTCGCCTGAGCGTGCCGACCGGTGCATTCGCCGCGTTGGTCGAAGTGCATATGCGAAAGCCGGCCTACGGCGACTTTCTGTCATTGCGCGACGACGCGCAGACGCTGCGCGGCTGGTACCGCAACCGCGTCTCGCGGGTGGTGCTGACATTTCTGCTGACCAATTTCGGCAGCATGGCCGGTGTGTGGCTGGCCGGGGTGCAAATCTTCAACCGTCTGCACGGGTGAGTACAGCGGCACTGAAGCCGCCAGCTCCAGACCGTTCGTCGGAGCGCACCCGGGCCAATAGGCCTTACGGTAAATCCCCGTCGCGCCCGGGTGCGCTCCTACGGCATACGGGGGGGGGTGGATGCTCCGGCGCTGGCTGCAGGCGTACCCGGAGCCATGTAGAAACGCCCTGGGCGCGATGAGGCCTTCCCGGTAAATTACTGTCGCGCGCGGGTGCGCTCCTACGGCATCCGGTTGCTTGCCGGATGCTCCGGCGCAAGCTGCAGGCGTACCCACACACCATAGTGATCCGATGCCCAGCGGCCTTCGGCATAAGGCGCCTCGAACAGGATGCGGGCTTCGCGGGCCAGCAGGCGGTTCTGCTGGAAAAACACATGGTCGATGCGTGCAGGCCTGTCGAAGATGTGCATGTTCAAGGTGCTGACCGTGGCGTCGCTATTGCGATGCACGCTGCCGTAGCTGTCGCCGTAGCCCTTGCGTAGCGCTTGCAGATCGAGCGTGTCGGCGGCGGTATTGAAATCGCCGGCGATCACCACCGGCGCCTGCGCGCTGTTGGAGGCGATGAAGTCCAGCAGATCGGCCACCTGGCGCGTGCGTATGCCGGCACAGCGTGCGTCGGCGCGTTCGTTGAGATGGGTGACATAGACGTTGACCGGCTGGCCATCGACATCCACCTGCAGATGCGCGGCGACACGGTAATCGTCCAGCGGCTGCAGCAGGCGCTGGTGGGTGGCCAGCACTTTGCGGCGACTCAGCAACGCATTGCCGTAGCGTTTGGGTGCACCGACCGGATCGACCGAGGCGAAGGTGTAGTCGTAACCGAGCTTGCGCGCGAGCCAGGCGGCCTGGTTTTCCACGCTGCCGCGGCGCTCGATCACTTCCTGCAACGCAATCACGTCCGGCGCCAGTCGCTTGAGTTCCCTGGCGATATAAGCGCGTCGTGCCGGCCAGTCTTCGCGATCGTGGTGCAGGTTGAGCGTGACCAGGGTCATTTCGCGCGACGCTGTGGCGGATGACTGCACGGCGTTCGCTACTTGCTCACGATTGCCGCGCTGCACGGAGGGAACGCCCTGCCCGGCCTGCACGCCAGTGGAGAACAGCAGCAGTGCAACCAACATGAGCAGCCCTTCGGAACCTCGCCGTGCTGGCGCTGCCTGGGACGGCCGCCACGCCTGCCTCATTGCGTGGCGCGCTCGGCCCGCCGCACCGCGCTGGGCACATCGATTTGCACGTTGGCCGGCAGTTGCTGGATGCGCAGCTCGCCGTTTTGCCATTCAGCCGATTCGCCGTTGATCGTGGCCTTGCCCGGGGTGCCCTGATACGGCCACGGCAGCACCACACCGCCCGGCGGCAGGATCAGCCCGGGCTGCAGCTGCAGCACCAATTGCTTGTCGGTGCGTTGCAAAGTGTAGTTGAGGCGCCCGTACGGTGTACGCAGTTCGGCGATACCGATTCCCTTGCCTTCGAACCAGCGCGTCGGCGTGCCGGCCGCGATGACCAGGCTGGCATCGGATTCGCGGCCGTAGGCGAACATGTCCAGCACCGAGCGTACGAAGTCCGAGGCGACCCAGGCATGCGGCAGGTCGCCGACGAAGAACGGCGTGCGTGGCGTGCGCGAGACCACTTCGGCCCACTGGTTCCAGGGTTGTGGAGCGCGGTCCTTGAAGAAGAACGCGGTCGCGTCCCAGGCGCGGTCGCGCCAGCCCAGGCGCACGAATGCGGCCACGTTGCGCCACTCGTAGGGCGTGTAGTCCTTCCATTCGCGCTTGCCGTCGCGACGGTCGGAGAATTCCTTCCAGTAACGCTCGAAGGTCTTGGTCAGCAGATCCTGCGGCAGGCGTTGCTGCTCGCCGCCTGGCGTCAACGCAATGGTGGTCGAGGTCGCATCGAAGTCGCCCAGCTCCGCCGAGCCCGGCAGAAAATCCAGGTTGTGCTGACGCACGGCCGCGCCCAGCGATGCCACCAGATCGCCACTGAATTCATCGCGTGCGGCGCTGAAGCGTGCCGCTTCCTCTGGCTTGTCCAGCGCCCCGGCCAGCATCGCCGCGTCCTTGTAACCGCGCAGTGCCCAGAAATTATCCCAGTACGAATGCACCGGCTTGGCCGAATAGCCTTCGTGGCTGATCGACACCGGCATCATTCCGTAGAAAGCCGGGTTGCGCATGAAGTTTTCTTCGGTACGCTCGCTGGCGCGCAGCGTTTCCATGTAGTCGTAGGCGCCGGTGACATGCGGCCACATCTTTTCCAGGAAGGCCTTGTCGCCGGTATAGCGGTAGTACTCGGCGATGTTGTAGATCAGCTCGCCGTGGCTGTCGTTCTCCGGCACCGGGTCGCTGCCGCGGTCGTCCACGCAGCACGGCACCATGCCATCGGCAAACTGGTATGGCGCGAACCAATCCACGTAGTCGCGCACCACGTCTTCACGACCCAGCCGCAACAGCCCTTCGGAAATCATTGCGCCGTCGCGGATCCAGCTGCGCGAATACGAGCGTGTGCCCGGCTGCAGGCGTGGACCGATGCGTGAGATCAGCATATGCGCCAGCGCGGTGCGCAAGGTATCGACCACTGGCTTGCCTTCGGCCGGCACGCTGATGCGCACCCGATCGAGCTTGCTGCGCCATTGCTGCGCCACCTGCTGCTGCGCCTTGTCCGCATCGAAGTCAGCCGGCAGCTGCGCGGCACCGGTTTGCGGAATGACCAGGGCCACTTCGCGGCGTTGGCCGGGCTCCAGCTTCCAGCGATACAGCAGTACACCCGATGCCAGGCCAGTTTCGTCCTTGACCTGGGTCACCGTCGGCGGCGTGGCCGCGGTGAGATGGCTGACGTCCATGCCGCTGTCGAAGGCGCTTGCAAAGCCGGCATCCGGCCGCTGTGCAGCGAACACCCGCGGCTTGCCGTTAACGCTGACCTGGCCACCATCCACTGCGAGTTGGTCGATGCGGCTGACGCCACCCAAGGTGTTGAGAAACTGCGCCGGCGGGTTGACCTGGAATGGCCGGACTGCCAGCGCCAGGGTGAACTCGCGCGCATCCTTGCCGGTGTTGTGCAGTTGGTAACGCGCGACCAGTTGCGCCTGATCGGGGGTGCCCTGCACGAAGGCGGTGACGCGCAGATTCATCAGGTCGTGGTGCCAATCCACGCTGGGAATCGGCAGGTAATCGTCCTGCAGGCTTTGCTCGCTGCTGACATCGGACCAGTGCAGCACCTTGCCGCCGGTAACCACGAACGGCTCGATGCTGAAACCGCCCTTGCCCACTTCCACCGCACCGTCCTCGCCGATCAGGCCCTGTTCGGTGCCGCCATCCAGGCCCAGGATGGTCCAGTACGGCTGCTCGCCGGAGAAGCCGCGCGGATAGCTGCCGCGCGGCAGTTGCGCGGCCAGCGACTTGATGAAGTCATTGGGCGTTGCGGCGAATGCCAGCGGCTGCAGCTGCACTTCCTTGATGCCATAGCGCCAGTTGGGGCCGTCCTTGAGATCGAAACGCAGGTAGCGCGCTTCGGTATCGGGAAGCGCCAACCAATCGGTGCCGCCCGCGCCGGCAGTGACCGTGCGCAGGTCGCGCCAGCTCCGTCCGTCGCTGGAGGAGCGCACCACGTATTGCGAGGCCTGCAGACCCGGCACCCACTGCACCACGGCGCCGCCGAATTCGCGCACCTTGCCCAGATCCAGCGTGACCGTCTGTTGCTTGACCGCGCCGCTGAGCCAGAACGTGTCCGGCTTGCCATCGGCCAGGCGCTGTTCCAACGCAGGCGCGGTGTCGGTGATGGCCTTGGCCTGCAACGGCGAGGTGTCTTCGGGCGGCAGCGGCGTGAGCGTGAGCCGGTCGAAGCACACCGTGCCCTTGCCGCCGACCTTGTTGTAGATGGTGAACTCCACATCGGCGCTGCTGCGCAGTTGCTTGTCCTGACCTGGGCCCCAGGCCTTCTCGATGTTGCGCTTGCGGTAGTTGAACGTTGTCCAGTTCTTCGGGAAGTTGAAGCCCGGCCGGTTGACCCACCACACATTGTCGCCGCTTGCGTCGATCAGCTTGAGCTGCAGGTCGTTGGACGGCGACTCGCCGCGCACCGCGAACGACATCCGGTAATTGTCCGGATAAGTGATCGGCAAATTGCGACGGATGCCGACATAGCCGGACACGCCGTTGAAGTTGTAGTCCAGGCACAGCGCATGCCCGCCCGAGGGCGTGGCCACCGGGCGCAGCGAACCGCTAACCTGGTTGGACACCACCAGGCGCCAGGCACCGATGTCGTTGAAGCCGTCGAGCACGCGCTCCTGCGCCTGCGCCGCGCCCGCAGACGTGACGAAAGCGGCCATGGCACACAGTCGCAGGAACACTGGTTTCACCCCTTCACACTCCCCAGCAGAAGACCTTGGATGTAGTAACGCTGCAGCGCCAGGAACAATAGCAGCACCGGAATCACCGTCACCACTGCGCCAGCCATCATCAATTCCACATCCATGATGTGCTCGCGCGACAGCGCCGCCAGCGCCACCGGCAAGGTGTACTGCTCCTGGTCGGTCAGCACGATCAACGGCCACATGAAGTCGTTCCACGAACCCATGAAGGTGAAGATGGTCAAGGTGACCAGCACCGGCTTGAGCATCGGCAACACGATCTGGAAGAAGATGCGCATCTCGCTGGCACCGTCGATGCGCGCGGCCTCGATCAATTCATCCGGAATGCTGCGCGCGTACTGACGCACCAGGAAGATGCCGAACACCGTGGCCAGCGCCGGCACCACCACCCCGCCGATGTTGTTGACCAGGTGCAACTGCTTCATCAGCAGGAACAGCGGCAGCATCGCCACCTGCGCCGGGATCACCAGCGCGGCCATCAGGATCTTGAAGATGCGCTCGCGGCCGACGAACTGCAGCTTGGCGAACGCATAACCGGCCATGGTGTTGACCAGTAGCGAGCCGAGCGTGATCAGCCCGGACACCAGCAAGCTGTTGGCGAAGTTGCGCGCCATGCCGGTGCGCGCGAACAGCTCGTGGTAGTTGGCGGTGGTGAACGCCGACGGCAGCATCGGTGGCGGAAACCGGCTGGCCTCGCCGGTGGGCATGAACGACACCGACAGCATCCATAGCAGCGGTGCCAGGCTGATCACCGCCAGCGCCAGCAGGCCGCCGTTGATCAGCACGGCATTCCAGCGCGACTCGCCGACATCACGACTCATATCAGGTCCTTCTTGCGGCCAAAGCGCAGCATCACGGTGGTCACCGCCAGAATGATGAGGAACAACAGGAACGCCACCGCCGACGCGCGGCCGAGGTTCCACCACTTGAAGCCTTCTTCGAACATGAAATACAGCACACTGACGGTGCTTTGCAGCGGGTCGCCGCGGGTCATCACGTAGGGTTCGGCGAACAGCTGGAAGTAGCCGGAAATGGTGATCACGCCCACGACCATCAGCACCGGGCCGAGCATCGGCAAGGTGATGTGCAGGAACTGCTTCCAGCGCGACGCGCCATCGATGCGCGCGGCCTCGTACAAGTCCTGCGGGATCGCCTGCAGCCCGGCCAGGAAGATCACCATGTTGTAGCCGAAGTTCTTCCACACCGCGAACAGCATGATGGTGGGCATCGCCCAGCGCGGGTCGCCCAGCCAGTCGATCGGGGCGATGCCCAGATGGCTCAGGCCGAAGTTCACCAGGCCGTACTTGATATGGAACAGGTAGCGCCAGATTACCGCCACCGCTACCAGCGTGGTCACCACTGGCGCGAACAAGGCGGTGCGGAACAGCGCCTTGAAGCGCGAGGCCTTGGCGTTGAGCAGCAGGGCCGCGCCCAGCGACACACCGATCGACATCGGCACGCCCAGCAGCACGAAGTAGGTGGTGTTCCACAACGACTTCCAGAACAGCGGCGTCTGCAGCAGGTCGATGTAGTTGCCCAGGCCGACGAAGCGCAGATGGCTGCTGTCGGCCAGTGCGTACAGGTCGAAGTCGGTCACACTGAGCACCAGCGCGGCGAACACCGGCACGCCGAAGAACATGCCCAGCACCATGATCGACGGCGCGGCAAAGACCCAGCCGGCGACGGAATTGCGCTTCATCATCGTGCGGCTCCCTGATCCGCTGCGGCAGCTGGCGCGGTGGTGCCTGCTGCCGCTGGCTTCACTGCCGGCGGAGCGGTGTCACCGGCCGGGCCGACATGCCCGCCCTCCTGCTCGAAGATCCAGCGGCGCTTGGCCAAGATTTCGTCCACGCGTTGATCCAGTTCCTGCACGGCGGCTTCGTGCGATTGCCCGCCGCGCACCACGCGCTCGGTGACCAGACGCATTTCCTGCACGATGCGCTCCCACTCCAGCACCTTGGGCGTGGCCTTGACCCGCTCCAGCTGGTCGCCGAAGGCATGCGCCAGTTCGTCGTTGGCCAGCGAAGGCAGCTTCCAGGTACTGCGACGCGGCGGCAGGTCGCCGATGATGGCGTGGAAACGCGCCTGCACCTGCGGCTGCGACAGATATTCGATCAGCTTCCAACTGGCGTCCTTGTGTTGCGAGGACTTGAAGATCACCAGGCTGGAACCGCCGGCGATGCCGGCACCCAAGCCGTTGGGCCCCGGCAACGGCGCGGTGCCCCACTTGCCTTCCATGCCCGGCGGCTGGCGCAGCTTGAACTCGCGCACGTTCCACGGCCCGGACAGATAGAAGGCGTAATAGCCGTTGAAGAATTCGTACCAGACATTGGAGACCTGGGTCTCTGAGACCTTGGGCGCCCAGCCCTGCTGATACATGTTGTCGTAGAAACCCAGCGCCTTGCGGAAACCGGCGCCACGGAAGTTGCCGTAGTTGTCGTGGTCGCGCAGCAGGCGGTCGTCCTGCTGCAGCGCGAACGACAATTGCTGCTCGAATTCGTTGAGCGGCATCAGGATGGCATAGCGGTCGGGGCCGACCTTGCGCTTGATCGCGGCCATCACCTGTTCCATCTCGGCCCAGGTCTTGGGCATTTCGCTATAGCCGGCCTCGCGCAGCAGGTCCTTGCGATAGAACAGCAGCCGCGTGTCCACGTACCACGGCACGCCGTACAGCGTGCCATCGACCAGATTGGTGTCCCACACGCCGGGGAAATAATCGGCCGGGTCGACAACGCTGGAGCGCGCCACGTACGGCTGCATCGGCTCCAACGTGTCCAGCAGCGCGAACTCCGGCAGCCAGGTGTTGCCGAGCTGGCACACATCCGGCAGGCCATCGGCGGCAAAGGCGGTCAGCAGTTTTTCGTGTGCCGCCGTCATCGGGATGTTCTGCACATCCACGTGGATGGTGGGGTTCTGCTTTTCGAAATCGGCCACCAGCTCGGCGACCACTTCGGCCTCCTTGCCCATCGCCCAGAAGCGCACCGTGGTCTTGCCCGGATCGGAGCGTTCGCATCCCGTCGCACCTGCACACAGGGCGACGGCCAACATCAACAGTTTCAAAAGGCGCACGGATTACTCGGGTTTCTGGCGTTGCGAGGGGTCTTGCTGGGCCTGGGCGGCGGCGGCACGCGATTCGGCCATGCCCAGCGCGCGCGCGGCGGCCTTCTGCTCGTCCTTCTGCGGCGCCGGCTGCGGCTCGCCCTCCGGAGTGAGCCAGCCGCCGGTGAAGCCGGCGCGTTCCAGACCGGCACGGATGTAGGGGTTCTTCTTCATCACGTTCCAGACGAATTCGTTCTGGTAGTTGGCGATCATCGTCAGGATCGGGCCCTGGTCGATGGCGATGTAGTCGCTGGCCACCCAGCCACGGTCCGGCACCATGCGCCCGGTCTTGATCGGGATGTCGTAGTTGAAACTGGGGTTGAACGAATCCAGGAACCCGTAGCTCGAATACAGGAAGTCGCCATAGCGCTTGTGCATCTCTTGGGTGGCAGGAATCACCACTTCCGGGGCGAACACGATCGAGGAGATCGCTGCAGTCGGGGCGATGGTGCCGTCGTCGAAATTCTCGCGCAGACCGGCGCCGCGCGAAGAGTAATGGCGGAACTGGCGCTGCTCGCCGCGGTATTCCTGGCTGGTGTTCTGCGGACCGTCGCTGGCGGTCAGGCCCCAGACGTTTTCGCCGTAGTCCTTCCACTTCATCGGGTTGTCGATGGCGTAGTCGCGCTGCGCCAACGTGGCGCGGCGGCTGTTGAGGAAGTAGTCGATGCCGCGTTCGCGCATGTACTGGTCCTGGATATCGCGGAAGTCGATCCAGACATGGCTGTATTGGTGGCCGAACAGCGGGCCGAACGACAGGTATTCCTGGCCCTGATACACGCCCCAGTCGTTGTTGTAGGTGCGGGTCCAGCTGGTCCAGGCGTCCGGGTCGACGCCATGCGTCGGCGAGCCCAGCGCGAGGATGTATAGCATCATCGCCTCGTTGTAGCCCATCCAGTCGTGGTTGATGAAGCCGCTCTCGGGGAACCAGCCCATCGAGATCAGCGGGGCGCGCTGTTGCAACCAGCGCCAGTCCACGCGCTTGTACAGCGTGTCGGCGATCTGGCGGATCTCCTTTTCGCGCGGGTCGTCGCCGTCGTAGTACGACTGGGTGAACAACACGCCCATCATCAGCAGTGCGGTGTCCACGCTCGACAGTTCAACCCAGCTGTCGTAGCGGTTGCCCTGCTGCATGTCCAGAAAATGGTAGTAGAAGCCCTTGTAGCCGGCCCGGCCGGTCTTCTGCGGACCCATCGGTGCGTCGCGGAAGAATTTCAGCGTGGTCAGGGTGCGGTCGATCGCCTGATTGCGACTGACCCACCCGTTCTCGATGCCGATCGGATAGGCGGTCAACGCGAATCCGACCGACGCAATGCTGGCAAACGGGCGCGACGGAAACCGATCCGGCGACAGGCCGTTGACCTCGTTGGTGGTGTCCCAGAAGAACTGGAATGTGCGGCGTTCGATGTCCGAAAACAGCGGCGGCAGCGGCGGCTTGACCGGTTTGGGCGGCAGTTGCGCCTCAACCAGGATGACTTTGACCGGTGCCTTCTTTTCGGCCACCTTGGGTTCCTCGGCTTGCTTGCACGACGCCAAGACCAGCGCGCCCAGCAAGAGTGGAATCGTCAACCATCGCGACGTGTTGCCCCTGTCCATCCGCCCCCCACGTGTGTAATCGATTACATCTGACACGCCAACCTACCCTATCCAGGCGCCGAGTTCGACCGCCCTGGCGTTGCGGCCAGGGCGGTCGAGCACCTCACCAGTTCAGGCCGAAGGCCAGACGGAAGGTACGCATCGGCGACGCCAGCACACCGGTCGGTGTGCCGTAAGCCGTGTTCAAGTCCTGCAATGTTCCGGTATCGCCGTTGAAGGTGGCGTAATTAACCCAGTTGAACACGTTGAGGATATCCGCACGCACATTGAATTTGACACCACCGCCGGTGTCCCACTCTTTATTGGCGGCAATGCTGAATTCCTTGTAGCCCAGCGTGCCATCCGGCTTGAACTGGATGATCTCGCACTGGTCGTTGCCGGCCAGGCAATTCTGGCCATAGCGCGCGGTCTGGCTGGCCAGCGACAGCTTGCCGGACAGCTTGATCTCATACGGCAGCTCGTAGATGCCGGTGACCACCAGGCGGTTCTTGGGGATGCCGCCGGCCTCGCGCCAGCCATAGTCCTGGATGCGTTCGCGGTCCAGCGCATAGTGCTCGCCGAACTGCCGGTTCTCCTTCGCATCGGAATAGGTGTAGGCCACGGTCAGGCCCCAGCCGGATTCTTCGTCGAAGGGCTTTTCCACCTGCAAGGCCAGCTGGTTGTTGCGGGTTTCCACGCCATTGGTGCCCAGCACGATGGCGCTATAGCCGTTCGGGCCGTCGGTCGGCACGCCGGAGGTGGTGCCCGGCTGGAAGAACGACCCGTCCGGCAGGCGGTTGCCGCGCACGAAGGCGAAACCGTCATGGCTTTCGATGCGGCTCAGGGTGACATCGGTGAACCAGTCCTGGCCCCACAACGGCACCATGTTGCGCATGCCGATGCTGAATTGATCGGAGTACGGGGTCTTGAGGTTGTTGTCGATCAGGTAGACCTCACGTCCGCCACCGCCGGTGCTGTTGGCCGTAAGTGTGTTCAAGCCATCCTGACTGTTGTATGCCGGATTCCAGGCCGTGCACGGGTCGCCCAGGCAAGCGGGGTTGTTGGCGCTGGTGAAGTAGTAGCTATACGACTTGAAGGAGTTGTTGAGCTGCTCCAGTGCCAGGTAATCGAAGATGTTGCGGTCATAGGCACGACCGGCGCCACCATAGATCACGTGGGCCTGATCGCCGAACAGGTCGTAGGAGGCGCCCAGACGCGGCTGCCAGGCATTCTTGAACGCCTTGCGGTTGTTGCCGGTGCTGATGAAGTCGTTGATGTTGTAGTTGGCGTTGCGCAGGTTCGGCCAGTTCTGCAGCGCGCTGGCGACATCCGAGGGGGTCACGAAATCCAGGAATGCCGGGGTTTGCTCGTAGTCGTAGCGCACGCCCAGGTTCAAGGTCCAGTGCTCGTTGACCTCCCAGTCGTCCTGCAGGTAGATGCCGTACTGCTTGTTCTTGGACACCACCGAACCGCCACCTTCCACCAGCGGCGCACCGAAGCGCACGCGGTACGGCGTTTGCACGTCGGTGAGGATGTTGTAGTAGTACTGCGGGTTGGCCGGGTTGAACTGGGTCGAATCCAGGTCGATGCTCTTGAACTTCACGCCCATCTTGACGGTGTGCGCACCGTGCCATTCCAGGCTGTTCAAGGTCAGGTCGTCCTGGAAGGTCCAGCCCTTCTGCCCCTTGCGCTGGAAGCTGCTGCCGGCGCCTGCCGCCAGGATGTCGGTCTCGTTGCCGCGCACCGGTGCGTAGCTGAGGATGTAGCCGTTGCCGTTGTTGATCGGCGCCTGGTTCCAGAACGCGCTTTCGTAGCTCAGGTTGGCCTCGTTGAGGAAGTTGGCCCCGCTGTACTGCCAGCGCAGGTTGGCGCGCTTTTCTTCCTGGCCGTTGATGCTGCCGTGCTCGTAGGTCGAGGTGCGGCCGACGTCGTTGAGCTCGTCTTCCTTGCGGTACTTGCCGGTCAGCTCGAACAGGTTGTTTTCGCCGATGGTCCAGTCGATCTTGCCGAAGTACAGGTCTTCCTTGAACGGCGTGCTGGAGGTCACCACCAGCGGCTGCAGCTGGGCCGGCAACTGGTCGACGCGGTCCGAATAGATCGAGCCGGGGATCACCACGTTCGGGGTGGTGTATTCCTTGGCTTCATAGGCGATGAAGAAATGCGCCTTGTCCTTGAGGATCGGGCCGCTGAAGGTGGCGCCGTACTGGGTTTCTTCGAAGTCGTCGCGCACGCCGGCCTTCTTCTCCAGCGGGCTTTCCTCGCGCCAGCTGTCGTTGCTGGTGTCCCAGAAGAAGCTGCCGTGGAAATCGTTGGTGCCGGACTTGGACGAGGCCACGATGGCCGCGCCGCTGACCTGGTCGAACTCGGCCTTGTAATTGGAGGTGATGACCTTGTATTCGCCGATCGCCGACTGCGGGAACGGGTTGCCGCGGCTGGAATCCTGGCCGCTCACGCCGCCGGTGAGCACGTAGTTCTTCTGGCTCACGCCGTCGATGTAGACGTTGGTGCCTTCGGCCGAGGTGGCGCCGGTGCGTACCTTGGTGGTGCCGTTGGCCTCGCGGGTGAACTGCACGTTCGGCACGGTGTCGGCCAGTTCCAGGAAGTTGCGCGTGGCACGCGGCAGGTTCTGGATCTGCACGTTGGAAATGTAGGTGGCGTTCTCGGAGGTGCGCGTCTCCACCAGCACCGGCGGCGCCTTCACCTGCACCGCGTCCAGCGTGGTGGCGTTACCACCCGCGGCGGTGGCCGGCTCGCCGCCGACGCCCAGGTTCAAGGTCGCGGTCTGGCCGACCTGCACGGTGACGTTCTGCGAACTGGTCTGGCCATTGGCGGTGACATCGATGCGGTACGAACCCGGCGGCAGGCCGCCCACCGAATAGCCGCCATTGCTGACCTGCACGGTGCGGGTCAGGCCGGTGGCCAGATTGGTGGCGGTGACCTGCGCCTGGGCGGCAGGTGCGGCATCGACGGTGACCTGCCCGCGGATGGTCGCAGCGGTGCTCTGTGCGAAGGCCGGAGCGGCGCCGAGCAGCAGGCAGCTGGCAAGCGCGCAGCTGAGCAGCTTGCGCGCCGGACGGGCGGAATGGGGGTGGTGGTGGCGCATGGTCGTCCCTCCAGGGATCGGTACAGATTGTTGTTGTGGCAGTGCAGTGGTGCAGGAACAGCCGCTGCGGGGACAGCGGGAGCGGACAGGACGTCCGCGAAAAGGTCGGCCCGGAAACGCGTGGCCGGAAAGGTCAGTGAGCCGATTGGCCGGTACCGCAGGAGGCACGGATCACCAGCTCGGGCGTCAGCAACTGGCGGATGCCGTCGTCGCGGTCAGGCGTTTCGACCAGGCGCATCAGCCGGGTCATCGCCTGCTCGCCCAGCCGGGCGATGCTCACCCGCATGGTGGTCAGCGCGGGATGGACAAAGCGGGCCAGCGGAATGTCGTCAAAACCCGCCAGCGCCACGTCGCCAGGCACCGACACATCAGCCTGGGCGAACGCGTACAGGCAGCCCAGCGCGGTCATGTCGTTGGCGGCGAACACCGCATCCGGCAACGCGCCGGCCGCCAGCATCGCCAGCCCGGCGCGGTGGCCGGAGGCTTCGTCGAAGTCGCCCGGGTATTCCACGCCCTGCGCCTGCGCACCGAACGCAGCAAGCGCATCGCGGAAGCCGCGCAGGCGTTCGCGCGCATCGAAGTTCAGCGCCGGGCCACCGATGAAGGCGATGCGGCGGTGCCCGGCCCGCAACAGGTGCTCGGTCATGGCCATGGCACCGGCATGGTCGTCGATGCTCAGCACCGGATAGTCGGCACCGGGCAGGTGCGCATTGATCAACACCGTCGGCAGCGACTGCGGCAGGTTGTCGGTGAGGAACCCCGGCTGCTCGGCGTAGGGCGAAAGCACCAGCAGGCCATCGACGCGCCCGCGCATCGAGCGCAGCGCCCTGCCCTGGGCTTCCGGGTCGCCGTGGTAGCTGGACACCAGCAGGTGCTGGCCGGCCGCACGCGCCGCGCCGTCGATGCCGCGAATCAATTCGGAAAAGAACTCGCCATACAAGTCCGGCAGCACCACGCCCAGGGTCTGCGAGCGCCGGCTGCTCAGGCTGCGCGCGGCCGCATGCGGGCTGTAGCGCAGCCGCTCGGCCACCTCCAGCACCTGCTGGCGCACCGGTCCGGCAACGTTGTCGTGCCCGTTGAGCGCACGCGACACCGTTGCGACGGAGACCTGCGCTTCCCGAGCGACATCTTTGATGGTGACCGCACCCTTGGCCATTCGTGTCGCCCTCCGCGACCGACTTCCCAAACTGGCGCGGACTGTAAGCGTTTTCATACAGATGCGTAAACCCCTATCTTCACATGCGTGAAAACGCTTACAGATCAATCAACTGCAGGTGAGGAGCACGTGAAGCAATGTGCTGCGTCGCAACAAATACGCACCCATGCGTCCACACCCGAAGCAGGATGCAGGTCACGATTCGCTGGTCAATCCAGTCTTGCCAGGACCGCACGGACCAGCGCCTGCACCGGCACTCCCGCGGCCTTGCCGGCTGCGCCCCGACGCTCGCTGCCGTGAAGGCAATCGCCGCTGAGCACCAGCGGTTCTGATCACAGCAGACGGCCCGGTCCGACCGCCGGCGTTCCCCGCGACGTTCAGCCAACCTCGCCCGGCGCGAAGGCCTCGATCGACAAGGCGTGGATATCGGTCTGCATCATCTCGCCCACCGCGGCGTACACCGCGCGATGCCGTGCCAGTGGCGGCTTGCCGACAAATGCGGCGCTGACCACGCGCACATTGAAGTGCCCGCGCCCGTCGCGCGCACCGGCATGGCCGGCATGCCGCGCGCTGTCGTCGACGACGTCCAGTTCGGTGGGCGCCAGTGCCGCCTGCAACGCTGCGCGGATCTGCTCGACCCGGCTCATGGCAATACCCGGCGGAATGGGCGGACCTCGGTGCGCGTGTACACGCCCGCTTCCACATAGGGGTCGGCATCGGCCCAGGCGCGCGCATCCTCCAGGGCGTCGAAGTCGGCAATCACGACGCTGCCGGTGAAACCGGCCGGACCCGGATCTTCGGCGTCGATGGCCGGACACGGGCCCGCCACCAGCAACCGCCCAGCGGCCGCGAGCGCCTGCAGACGGGCCAGATGCGCCGGCCGCGCCTGCTGCCGTGCCGCCACTGCGTCGGCCCGGTCATATCCCTCGATTACGTACCACACACGCCACCTCGCCCAAGACTGGAAGATCACCGCACCGATTCTAGCCGCGTCGGCGCTGGACACCGCCCCCGCGCACGCATTACCCTTGGCACCACTGCACACGCAACCGGACGCAGCGGCCCGTCGGCCCAGGCGCAGCGCTCTTCCCGACGACCGATTCGCTGCCCACCGCCGGTCCGCGTAGACGACCTCCTCGCTGTTCCGTCGCCGCATGCCACGCGGCGGACGTTGTATGTGGATTTGTGGGATCGTGCCGGCACAGGCACGACATTGATCGCAATAACTCAAGGCAAAGCCCTGCAGGCGCGGCTTAAGACCGCCGCCGGCGACCGCAAGACCGATGTCGACCTGATGAATTCCGAACTCGCGCACGTCGCGACTCCGCCAGCCACGAGCGCGCCGCCACAGCAGCAGGAAATGCCGCTGGCGGTGGTGCATGGGCAACCGGTGCTGCAGATCCCGCAGGATCTGTATATCCCGCCGGATGCGCTGGAAGTCATCCTGGATGCCTTCGAAGGCCCGCTGGACCTGCTGCTGTATCTGATCCGCCGCCAGAACCTGGACATCCTGGACATCCCCGTCGCCGAGATCACCCGGCAATATGTGGACTACATCAATGTGATGCAGGAGCTGCGCTTCGAACTGGCAGCCGAATATCTGGTAATGGCGGCAATCCTGGCCGAGATTAAATCGCGCATGCTGTTGCCGCGCCCTCCCAGCCAGGATGGCGAAGAAGAAGATCCGCGCGCCGAGCTGGTACGCCGCCTGCAGGAATACGAACGCTTCAAGCAGGCCGCCGAGGATCTGGACACCCTGCCCCGCATGGGCCGCGACAGCGCGCCGGTGCAGGCGCATCTGCCCGAGCGCGCAGCGGTGAAGCTGCCGCCGCCGGTGGAGCTGAAAGAAATGCTGATGGCGCTGTACGACGTGCTCAAACGCGCCGAGCTGTTCACCGGCCATGCGATCAAGCGCGAGGCGCTGAGTGTGCGCCAGCGCATGGGCGATGTGCTCAGCCGCCTGGACGATGGCAAGTTCTACCGTTTCGAATCGCTGTTCACTGCCGAAGAAGGCAAGCTCGGCGTGCTGGTCACCTTCCTGGCGCTGCTCGAACTGGCCAAGGAGCAGTTGCTGGACATCGTGCAGGAAGCGCCGCTGGCGCCGATCTACGTGAAGTCGCTGGCGTTGGGCAATACCAATGCGCCGTTGCAATTCTCCAGCGAATTCGACGATAGCGATGCCGCCAACGAACCTATCTGAAGCCGATCACCGAATGGATCAAGCGCTGATCACCCGCATTATCGAAGCCGCCCTGTTGGCGAGCAGCCAGCCGCTGACGCTGGCGCAACTGCAGGGCCTGTTTCCGGAAGAAGAGCCGGCACCGCCCGGCAGCGTGGAGCGCGCCCTGGAACTGCTACGCGAGGCCTGCGCCGAGCGCGGCGTGGAACTGGTCGAAGTGGCCTCCGGCTTCCGCTTCCAGGTCAAGGCCGATGTGCATGGCTGGGTCGCCCGGCTGTGGACCGAGCGCCGCACCAAGTACACCCGCGCCACGCTGGAGACCCTGGCGCTGATCGCCTACCGCCAGCCGATCACCCGCGGCGAGATCGAGCAGGTGCGCGGCGTGGCCGTCAGCAGCAACATCATCCAGGCGCTGGAAGAGCGCGAATGGATCCGCGTGGTGGGCCACCGCGACGTGCCCGGCAAGCCGGCCCTGTTCGGCACCACCAAGGGCTTTCTGGATTATTTCGGGCTCAAGCGATTGGACGAGCTGCCGCCATTGTCTGAGTTGAAGGACATCGCCGAGCTGGAACCGCAGCTGCCGCTGGACCGCGAGGGGCAACTGGATGGCGCCGTGCCCGCGGCGGCAGCGATGGACGCGGCGCGGGATCAGGCCGATGCAGATCAGGCTGACGCCGAGGGCGGCGATACGGCTGCGGGTACTGACGATGCGGATGCTGGCGGTACCGACGCGGATGTGGAAGCCAACGCTGGTGCTGCGGCTGACGACAGCGGCACCGGCGCTTCGCAAGATAGTTTGGAAATGGACGAGGCCGACGCCGAGCGCGATACCGAAATTGAAAGTGACGCCGACGCCGACCTGCATGCACAGCAATCGCCTGACGATGCCGCAGTCGACCAGCAACACCACGGTCTCGATGAGGCGATCGACACCGAAGCGGTCGACGCAGTAAACGACCAGACACCGCAACACCCCGAGCATGGCTCGGCGCACGAGAAGAACACGCAGGACCCAGACGACGCCCGTGAGGGCGACCCCGACACCGCGCCGGGAACGCGCGCGGATGCAGTGAACGAAGACGAAGACAACGCCGTCGCGACGACGACCGTGGCTGTTGACGAAGCCGATTCCGACCCAGAGGCCGACCCGCAACGCGGCGGCCGGAGCCAGACACATGAGTGACACCCCCCGCAAGCTGTCGTTGAACAAGCTTTCTCTCAAGCGCGACAGCGCGCCCGAAGCGCCCAAGCTGGAAGAGCGCCTGCACAAGGTGCTGGCCCAGGCCGGCCTGGGTTCGCGCCGCGCGCTGGAACAGCGCATCGCCGACGGCCTGATCAAGGTCAATGGCGCCGTCGCGCAGACCGGCATGTCGGTGCGCAGCGGCGACAAGATCGAGTTGGACGGCCGCAGCTTCGTGGCCAGCGCGCTGACCGAGCCCTCGCGCGTGCTGATCTACAACAAGCCCGAAGGCGAAGTGACCACGCGCGAAGATCCCGAAGGCCGCCCGACCGTGTTCGAGTCGCTTCCGGTTTTGAAGGGCTCGCGCTGGATCGCCATTGGCCGCCTGGACATCAACACCACCGGCCTGCTGCTGCTCACCACCGACGGTGAGCTGGCCAACGCGATGATGCACCCCTCCTACGAGGTCGAGCGCGAATACGTGGTGCGCGTGCGTGCGCCGGAAGGCGAAGAAAAAGTCTCCGATGCCATCATCGAGCGCCTGTCGCGCGGCGTGCTGCTGGAAGACGGTGGCGCCAAATTCGACGAGATCGAACGCATCGGCGGTACCGACTCGCACGACTGGTTCCGCGTGGTGGTCAAGGAAGGCCGCAACCGCGAAGTGCGCCGCCTGTGGGAATCGCAGGGTTGCCAGGTCAGCCGCCTCAAGCGCAGCCGCTACGGCAAGATTTCGCTGCCGCGCGAACTGCTGCGTGGGCACTCGGTGGAAGTGGCGCAGGACAAGGTCGACGCCTTGCGCGCCGAACTGAAACTGGAAGAAGGCGCGCCGTCGGCACTGACGCTGCAGCCGGTGATCGGCCAACGCCGCGCCGCCAAGTCCACCGTGCACGTCTCGCGCGATGGCCGCAGCAATGCCTACGTCAACGGCCAGACCTCTGGCGCGGATGAAGGCCGCGAACTGCGGCGTTTCGACAACTTGCGCGAAGATCGCGGCCGCGGCGGTCGCGGCAAGCCGGGCGGTTTCAGGGGCGGCCTGACAGTCAGCGGCGAAGCGGCCGCCAAGCAATCGCAGCAGCGCCCGTTCAAGCAGCGCGGCCCGGCCAAGGGCGACCGCGGCGCGTTGCCGGACGGCAATCCGGCCGCGTTCCGCAGCTGGTATGTGCCCGATGGGGTGAGCACCGGCCCGAGCGGTCACCGCAATGCCGGCCCAAGCGGCCCGGGCACCGGTCAGGCACGCCCGTATGCCAAGAAAGGACCGGGTGGTGCGCGTCCGGGTGCTGGCGGTCCAGGTGGCGCCCGCTCGGGTGGTCCGGGACGCGGCGCTGGCGGCGGACAGGGTCAGTCGCAGGGCCAGGGGCAACGCAAGCACCCGTATGGCCACCCGGGCAACGCACCGAGCTTCCCCTCCGATCACGCCAACCCGGGCTTCAGCCCGTACGGTGCCGCACGCCCTGCTGGTCGCCCGAGCGGTGGGCGACCGGGTCCGGGTGGTAATCGCGGCCCCGCGTCTGCCAACCGTGGCCCCGGCGGTCCCGGTGGCGGCGCTCGCGGCCCGGGTGGCGCACCGCGCGGCCCCGGCGGCCGTCCGCCGGGCGGCGGCAATCGTCGTCCTCCCGGCGGTAATCGCGGTCGTTGAGCGTCAACCGATCCGCGCAATAAAAAACGGCCCTGCAAAGGGCCGTTTTTATGTGGCGGACGGTATAGGACATCGACTGAGACACAGAAGCTGCCGCGTATCCGGTCGTACAGTCGTTTAACGAAAGCCATTCCCTTGCAGCGCCATCGCGATGCAGACACCGCACCGACCGGTTGAATGAGCGCGATCCCGATGCTGCGACCTGGATCGGCAACACGACTGCGCGGCCTTCGGGTGGGCGCGACCGTTGCTCGACATCGACACCTGCCACCCGTGCGCTCCGGTGTCGGGCGCGCAGCGCACGCCCATCCGGGGACAGCTCGCTCAGCGTGTTACCGCTCTTACTTGCGACGCTCGATCACGAAGTTACCCACGTTGACACCCAGGTCCACGCCCTCGCCTGTGCCTGCCAGCGCAAGCGAGATATCGCCCTTGGTGACGACCTGTGCGGTGCTGGACTTCACGACGCCCGCGTGCGCTTCGGCGGCGGCATACGTGCCGAACAGGTCGTTGAGGCTATAGGCACCGCTGAAGGTGCCGCGGCCGCCGACGATCTTGGATTTACCGACCGTCAGGCCACCGCCTTTGCTGGAGATCTTGACCGGAATGACCGCACCGTTATCGCACTTGATGGTGCCGGTACCGCTGGCGGTTTTGTAGAACACCGACCAGCCGGACAAGTTGAACGACAGCTGGCAATCGATGTTGCCGGCGGCCTGCGCCTGCGGAGCCAGCGTGGCGGCGCCAAGCAGCGCGATGAGCGAAAGTGACTTGATCATGTGAGCAGTGCCAGTGGTGGACGTGGCGCGAGACTAGCAGCGCCGATGTGGCAGCCGCGACAAGATTCCAGCGCGGCGCAGGCGTTTGTTCAGCGGGGTCTTAGCCAAGTCCGACAGGGCAACAGAGCTGCCGCCTGCGGCCGCGACATGGGATGATTGCCGCATGCCACGCATCGTCTACAGCCTGCTCGCCAGCGCACTGCTGCTGCCCGCCCTCGCCCACTGCGGCGAGGCGATTCCCACCCAGGGTTACACCGTCGTCAAGGCCTATCCGCACGATACCGCTGCCTTTACCGAAGGCCTGTTCTATCTGGACGGGCATCTCTACGAGAGCACCGGCGAGCTGGGCCGGTCCAGCGTGCGCAAGGTCGACCTGGACAGCGGCAACGTCCTGCAGCAGGTCAATACGCCGCCGCCTTTCTATGGCGAAGGCATCGTGGCCTGGAAGGATCGCCTGATCCAGCTGACCTGGCGCAATCAGCGCGGCTTCGTCTACGACCTGGCCACGCTGGCACCGCGTACCCAATTCACCTATTCCGGCGAGGGCTGGGCGCTGACCAGCGATGATCGCCAGCTCTATATGAGCGACGGAACCGCCAACATCCGCCGGCTGGATCCGCAGAGCCTGAAACAGATCGGCAGCATCAAGGTCACCGCCCGCGGCAAGCCGCTGGACAACCTCAACGAGCTGGAATGGGTCAAGGGCCAGTTGCTGGCCAACGTGTGGCTGACCACCCGCATCGCACGCATCGACCCCGCCAACGGCAAGGTCATCGCCTGGGTCGACCTCAAGGCACTGGTGCCAGACCCGGACACCTTGACCGACCCCACCAATGATGTCCTCAACGGCATCGCCTACGACGCCGAGCACGATCGCTTGTTCGTCACCGGAAAGCGCTGGCCGAAGATCTACGAGATCAAGCTGGCTCAGTAGCCGGGATTAGAGATTCGGGATTCGGGATTGGCGACAGCGGCCGGGCTTGCAACTGCCCGGCAGCAGCTTGTGCCGATCCCGGATCGCTAATCCTCAATCTCGAACCGATCTGCATCCAACATCGCGGGAAAACGGGCGCGGTGCTCGGCCAGCGCAGTTGCGCTGATGGTGGTGGTGACCACCTGCTCGCGTTCGCGGATTTCCACCTGCGGCTGACCGAGGAAATCGATCACCGCGCTGTCGCCGGCGTAATGCAGCTGGTTGCCGTCCACGCCAATGCGGTTGACCGCCGCCACGAAACACAGGTTTTCGATCGCGCGGGCGCGCAGCAGCGTCTTCCAGGCATAGGCACGGGCGGACGGCCAGTTGGCGACGAACAATTGCAGATCGAAATCCAGCTGCCCCGGGCGTTCCACATCGAAGCGATTGCGGCAGAACACCGGAAACCGCAGGTCGTAGCAGACCTGCGGATTGATCCGCCAACCCTTCCATTCCACCGTCAGCCGCTCGCGCCCGGCCGCATAACGCAGATGCTCGTTGCCGAAGCGAAACAGGTGGCGCTTGTCGTAGTACTGCAACGCCCCATCGGGCGTGGCCCAGAGCAGCCGGTTGAACACACCGGCATCAGTGCGCAACTGCACGCTGCCGGTCACCGCTGCACCCAGGCGTGCGGCTTGAGCACGCATCCACGCCACGGTCGGCCCGTCCATCCCTTCGGCCTTGTCGATGGCGTCGTTGGAGAACCCGCTGGTGAAGGTTTCCGGCAGGATCACCAGATCGGTCTGCCCGGCCAGCGGCTCCAGCAGCGCAGCGTAATAGTCGCGGTTACCGGCCGGGTCATGCCAGCGGGTGTCGCCTTGGATCAGGGAGATGCGCAGGTCGTTCATAGAGAGGCGGGATTTGGGAGGCGGGATTCGGGATTCGAAACAGCGGATGTCGGGCGGCTTGGTGCTATCGGTTTCGTGTGGATTCAAAGCAACGAACAGCGCGCCGCCGTTGCCAATCCCGAATCCCGAATCCCCGCCCGTCAGAGCTTCTGCAGGCGCTCAATCGCCGCATCCAGCGTCGCATCGTTCTTGGCAAAGCACAGCCGCGCCAGGCGCTGCCCTGCAGGCGCGTTCTGGTAGAACGGCGACAATGGGATCGCGGCCACGCCCTTCTCGATCGTCAGCCACTTCACGAATTCGGTATCGGGCAGATCGCTGATGGCTGAGTAGTCCACCAGCTGGAAGTAGCCGCCGGGCACAGGCAACGGCTTCAAGCGCGTGGTCAGCAGCCGTTCGCGGAAGCGGTCGCGCTTGGCTTGGTAGAACGCGCCCAGTTGCTCGTCGTGTTCGGGCTCGTCGCGGATCATCGCAGCAAAGGCGTGCTGGGCCGGGCCGAAGCTGGTGAAGGTGTTGTACTGGTGCACCTTGCGGAATTCGGCCGTGAGCGCCGGCGGTGCGATGGCGTAGCCGATCTTCCAGCCGGTGCAGTGGTAGGTCTTGCCGAAGCTGGAAATCACCAATGCGCGCTCGCGCAGTTCCGGCCAGCGCAGCACCGATTCGTGGCGGCGGCCGTCGAACACGATGTGTTCGTAGACCTCATCGGACAGCAAAAAGATGTCGGTGCCGCGCAACAGCTCAGTCAGCGTCTGCATGTCCTCGGCCGACAGCATCGCGCCAGACGGGTTGTGCGGCGAGTTGATCATCAACAGGCGCGTCTTGGGGGTGATCGCGGCGCGTAGCGCAGCCCAGTCGACCGCAAAGGTCTGCGGGTGCAGCGCCACATGCACGGCGCGTGCGCCGGCCAGATCGATCGCCGGCTCGTAGCAGTCGTAGGCCGGGTCCAGCACGATGACCTCTTCGCCGGCGCGCACCACCGCGTGGATGGCGTTGAAGATCGCCTCGGTGGCACCGCTGGTGACGGTGATCTCGGTGTCGGCATCGACCTGCGCGCCATAGCAGCGCTGTGCCTTGCCGGCGATGGCCTGGCGCAACGCGGCCACGCCGGTCATCGGTGGATACTGGTTGTGGCCGGCCGCCATGGCCTTGCTCAGTTCGTCGACCAGCCGCTGCGGCACCGCGAAATCGGGAAAGCCCTGGCCCAGATTGACCGCGCCGTGCTCGGCCGCCAGCTGCGACATGACGGTGAAGATGGTGGTGCCCACCTTGGGCAGCTTGGTCGTGAGGGGCATGGTGCCTGTCCGGACAAGAAACGGGGGACCGCGAGTGTACGCAAAGCCGCCAGCCGGTTGCGCCCGGACGCTGCAAAACAGCGTTCCCTGACACATCGCGGCGCCTGCGGCGATGCCGCAGGCGTCCCCGGCATGCCACCATCGTCGCTACAATGCGCGCCCGGTCCGGCGCGTGCCTGCCCCGGCCCTTCCCCATGCCGTCCTGCGACCCGAGCCTGCTGCACCGATGATCGAACCGCTGCACACCGCACCGCCGCTGCTGGCGGCGCACGCCCTGGCCTTCAGTCGCAACGAGGAGCCGGTGTTTGGCCCGCTGGATTTCCATGTCGATGCCGGCGAAGCGTTGCTGGTGCAAGGCGACAACGGCGCCGGCAAGACCACGTTGCTGCGCGTACTGGCTGGCCTGCTGCACGTGGAGCGCGGGCAGATCCAGATCGATGGCAAGACCGCCAAGCGCGGCGACCGCAGCCGCTTCATGGCCTACCTCGGCCACCTGCCCGGCCTGAAGGCCGACCTCAGCACGCTGGAAAACCTGCACTTCCTGTGCGGCCTGCATGGCCGTCGCGCCAAGCAGATGCCCGGCAGCGCGCTGGCGATCGTCGGCCTGGCCGGTTACGAAGATGCGCTGGTGCGGCAATTGTCGGCTGGCCAGCGCAAGCGGCTGGCGCTGGCACGGCTATGGCTGTCGCCGGCACCACTCTGGTTGCTGGATGAGCCGTACGCCAATCTGGATCTGGATGGCATCACCCTGGTTAACCGAATGATCTCCGCGCATCTGCGCGGCGGTGGCGCGGCGCTGGTCACCACGCACGGTGCGTATGCAGCGCCACCGGTGCGCACCCGCATGCTCACGCTGGAGGCTGCGGCATGAGCACGCATTCGCCGCAACCCTCGCTCTGGCAGGCGGCCCGCGCCCTGCTTGCCCGCGACCTGCACCTGCTGTGGCGACGCCGCAGCGATGCATTGCAGCCGGCACTGTTCGCATTGCTCATCGTGGTGTTGTTCGCGTTGGGACTGGGCGGACGCCCGGACCTGCTTGCGCAGGCCGCGCCGGCGGTGCTGTGGCTGTCGGTGTTGCTGGCTGGCCTGCTGTCGCTGGACGCCTTGTTCCGCAGCGATGTGGAAGACGGCTCGATGGAGCAGTGGCTGCTGGCACCGGTGCCGTTGGCCTGGTTGATCGCAGTGCGCGTGCTGCTGCATTGGGCGACCAGTGCGCTGCCGCTGATTGCCGTGACGCCGCTGCTGGGCGAATTGCTGCACCTGCCGCATGACCAATTACCTGTGCTGCTGGCATCGTTGGCGCTGGGAACGCCGCTCCTGAGCCTGCTCGGCGCTGTCGTTGCGGCACTGACGGTGACGATGAAGCGCTCTGGTATTCTCGTGGCCTTGCTGGCGTTGCCGCTGTACGTGCCGGTGCTGGTGTTTGGTGCCGGCAGCGTGGCGGCCAGCGGACAAGGGCAGGATGCGGTGGGTGCGTTGTTGTTGTTGGGCGCCGGACTGGTGATCGGCGTGGTCCTGGCACCGCTGGCTGCGGCGGCCGCGATCCGCATTTCGTTGAGTTGAGCGCTGCACTCGATGCATTGTCGATAGCACGTCCCGCACAACGCGTTGTTGCTGTTTCGAGAGCCAATGCCATTCCAAAGGCTACTGCCATCGCATGAACGTCGTCGTCCGCTGGTTCCACCAACTCGCATCGCCCCCGATCTTCGACCGTTTTACTGCGCGCTGGGCGCCCTGGTGCTACGCGCTGGCCGCGTTGCTGCTGGGTGTGGGCATCTGGCAGGCCTTGTTCGCGGTGCCGGCGGATTACCAGCAAGGCGACAGCTTTCGTATTCTCTACATCCATGTGCCGAGCGCGTGGATGAGCCTGTTCGTGTTCGGGCTGATGGCGCTGTATGCGGCCATCGCCTTGATCTGGCGCATCAAGATCTGCGAGATCCTGGCGATGGCGTGCGCGCCGATCGGCGCTGCGTTTACCGTGATCACCTTGCTGACCGGCAGCATCTGGGGCAAACCGATGTGGGGCGCCTGGTGGGACTGGGACCCGCGCCTGACCACCGAATTGATCCTGCTGTTTCTGTATCTGGGCGTGATCGGCCTGTATCACGCCATCGACGACCGCCGTCAGGCGGCGCGCGCGGCGGCGTTGCTGGCCATCGTCGGGGTGGCGCTGCTGCCGGTGATCCGCTATTCGGTGGTGTGGTGGAATTCGCTGCATCAGGGCCAGAGCATCCGCCTGCTTGGGCCGTCCACCATCGACGCAAGCATGCTGCTGCCGCTGTGGTTGATGGTGATCGGCACCAAGTTCTGGTTTGTCGGGTCGCTGTTGACGCGCGCGCGCGCCGACAACCTGCGCCGCGAGGCGGGCAAGGCCTGGATCGTGCGCGATGCGCAGGAGAGTGCGGCATGAGCTACCTGCCTTACGTCATCGCCGCCTATGCGGTGTTCGTGCTGGTGCTGCTGTGGGATCTGATCGCCGGCCGTTGGCAGGTACGTCGCGCCCTGAAGACCGCCCAGGCGCGCCGTCTGCGCGAGCGCAAGCGCGCGGTGCCCAGCGATGCGGAGCTGATCCGGTGAACCCGCAACGTCGCCGCCGCCTGTGGCTGGTGCTGGCCTTGGTGCTGGCCGGCGGGCTGGCAACCACGCTGGTGGCCATGGCCTTGCAGCGCAACGTGGCCTACCTGTACACGCCCTCGGAAGTGCTGCGTGGCGATGCCGGCGCGCATTCGCGCTTCCGGCTTGGTGGCATGGTCGAAAAAGGCTCGTTCAGACGCGCCTCCGGCGCATTGGAAGCGCAATTCCGCGTCACCGATGGCGATGCGCAATTGCCCGTCAGTTACGACCGCATCCTGCCGGACCTGTTTCGCGAGGGGCAGGCAGTGGTGGCCACCGGCCGCATGCAGAACGGCATCTTCGTCGCCGAAGATGTGCTGGCCAAGCACGACGAAACCTATATGCCGAAGGAAGTCGCCGACAAGATGGGCAGCGCGCATCGCAAGCACGATGTGCCGGCCGCTGCGGGCCAAGCTGGAGAGCTGCATTGATGGCGTGTGTCAGGAGATCGGCATTCCTGCAGACAGGTGGCTTGCGCGGCGGGTGCGTGGCTGACGATGTCGCCGTGCGTTGGCAAGCAGGTGCAACCGCTGCAGTAATGCGGACTCTGCAATGCACCTGCCGTCGTGGCACGGACCCACGCTCGACAACGCGCCGACCCGATGCTTCCTGAACTCGGGACGTTCCTGCTGGTGCTGGCCCTGCTGGTGGCGCTGGTGCAGGCCGTGGTGCCGCTGGCAGGCGCACGACGCGGACGCAGCAGCTGGATGGCCGTGGCGCGGCCGGCAGCGCTGGTGCAGCTGGCACTGATCGCATCGGCCTTTGCCGTGTTGACGCATGCCTTCTTGGTGCAGGATTTTTCGGTGCGCTACGTCGCCGAGAATTCCAACAGCCTGCTGCCGGTGATGTACCGCTATTCGGCGGTGTGGGGCGCGCACGAAGGCTCGCTGCTGCTGTGGACGCTGGTGCTGGCGTTGTGGACCGGCGCGGTGGCGATCTGGTCGCGGCAGCTGCCGGCGCATGTGATCGCGCGCGTGCTCGGCGTCATGGCGCTGGTGAGTATTGGGTTTCTGGCGTTCCTGCTGTTCACCTCCAACCCGTTTGCGCGGTTGTTTCCGGTGCCGCCGGAAGGTGGCGACCTCAATCCGCTGCTGCAGGATCCGGGGCTGATCGTCCATCCGCCGATGCTGTATTGCGGCTACGTCGGCTTTGCGGTGCCGTTCGCGTTCGCCATCGCCGCGCTGCTGGAAGGCCGTATGGATGCGCGCTGGCTGCGCTGGACGCGGCCGTGGACCAATGTCGCCTGGTCGATGCTCACCGTGGGCATCGCGCTCGGTAGCTGGTGGGCGTATTACGAGCTGGGCTGGGGGGGCTGGTGGTTCTGGGACCCGGTGGAGAACGCCAGTTTCATGCCGTGGCTGGTGGGCACCGCACTGCTGCATTCGCAGGCGGTGACCGAAAAGCGCGGCAGCTTCGCCAGCTGGACCTTGTTGCTGGCAATCGCCGCCTTCGCGCTGTCGCTGCTGGGCACCTTCCTGGTGCGCTCGGGCGTGTTGACCAGCGTGCATTCGTTCGCCGCCGACCCGTCGCGCGGGCTGTTCATTCTGGTATTCCTGCTGGCCGTGGTCGGTGGTTCGTTGCTGCTGTATGCCCTGCGCGCGCCGCTTCTGTCGGTGGCGGACGATCCGCGTCGCGCATTCGCCGGCAGCTCGCGCGAAACCTTGCTGCTGTTGAACAACCTGCTGCTCACCTGCGCCTGCGCCATGGTGTTGCTGGGCACCTTGTACCCGCTGCTCGCCGATGCGTTGGGACTGGGCAAGTTGTCGGTCGGCCCGCCCTACTTCGGCACCTTGTTCGTGGTGCTGATGGCGCCGCTGGTGGCGCTGCTGCCGTTCGGCCCGCTCACCCGCTGGCAGCGCGAACAGGCCTCGCGGCCGCTGGCGATGCTGGCGCCGTGGGCAGGCCTGGCGCTGGCGGCCGGCGTGCTGGCCTGGTTGGTCGCGCCGCAGGGACAGTTGAAAGCCGCCTTCGGTGTCGCCGGTGCAGCCTGGGTGCTGCTGGGCACCGCGCGGTTCCTGTGGACGCGGCGGGCAGCCAAGGGGCGCAGATTCACCGCCGAGATGCTGGGCATGGTGCTGGCGCACCTGGGCGTTGCGGTGTTCCTGTCCGGTGCCCTGCTGGTGGAGGGATTGAGCCTGCAGCGCGAAGTGGCGCTGGCGCCCGGGCAACAGGTGCAGATCGGCCGCTATGCCCTGCATTTCGACGGGCTGGAAGAACTGCGCGGGCCCAATTACGTGGCCGACCGTGCCAACCTGCAGGTGCTCAAGGACGATGCGCCGGTGGGCGCGCTGCAGGCCGAAAAGCGCCGCTACGCCAGCGGTGGCCAGACATTGACCGAGGCGGCGATTCGTCCTGGCCCGTTTGGCGACCTGTATGTCGCCCTTGGCGAACCGCTGGGCAACCAGGCCTGGGCGGTGCGTGTCCACCTCAAACCGTTCGTCCGCTGGATCTGGCTGGGAGCGCTGCTGATGGCGCTTGGCGGCCTGGTGACCGCGGCCGACCGGCGTTTTCGTCGTTCTCCGGAGATCCAAGATGGTTGAGTCACGTTCGCCCCGCCTGCCCACTGCGGTTCTCGTGGGCGCCATCGTGCTGCTGCTCGCCCTGGCAGCGCTGCTGGTCTACGCGGTGGTGCGCTCCGGTCAGGACGATCGCGATGCCCTGCCCTCTGCGTTGATCGGCAAACCGGCGCCGGAATTCGCGCTGCCGCTGCTGCACGACCCGGCCATCGTGGTGCATGCGCGCGAATTGCGCGGCGCGCCGTACATCATCAACGTGTGGGGCAGCTGGTGCCCGGCCTGCCGCGAAGAACACCCGGTATTGAGCCGCTTCGCACTGACCAAGCGCGTACGCGTGATCGGCTACAACTGGAAGGACGAGCGCAACGATGCGCTGCGCTGGCTCGAACAACTCGGCAACCCGTATCTGCTGGTGGTCGCCGATCAGGATGGCCGCACCGCCATCGATTTCGGCATTGCTGCCGCGCCGGAAACCTTCTTGGTCGACGGGCGTGGCGTGGTGCGCTGGAAGTACAGCGGCATGCTGACCCAATCCATCATCGACACCCAGTTGATTCCGGCGCTGAGCAAGATCGAACGTTCGCCCACCGCCGCACCGGACCTGCACGCCAAACAATGATCCGCTGGCTACTGACGCTAGTGTTACTTCCCTGGCTGGCATTCGCCCAGCCGGTCGGCGACCCGGCGCCGCTGCGCTATGCCTCGGCCGAAGAGGAGGCGCGTTTTCACGCACTCACCGCCGAGTTGCGCTGCGTGCAGTGCCAGAACCAGTCGCTGGCCGATTCCAACGCGCAGATTGCGCAGGACCTGCGCCGCGAGGTGCTGGCACTGATGCACGAGGGCCGCAGCGATGCGCAGATCCGCCAGTTCCTGGTCGCGCGCTATGGCGAGTTCGTGCTGTATCGCCCGCGGGTGGAGTCGCGCACCTGGCTGCTATGGTTCGGTCCGCTGCTGGTGTTGCTGCTGGGCGCGGGCGCCGTGGTGCGGGTGGTACGCAAACGCAGCGTGGCCGCGCCTGTCGTGCCTGCCGATGAGCAGGAGTGGTGATGGCCGGCTTTATCGTCGCGGGGATCGTGATTGCGCTACTGGCCTTCGGCGTGGTGTTGCGCCCGCTGTGGCGCGAAGCGCGCGGCCTGGCCGCAAGCGTGGCAGTGTTGCTGCTGGCCGCGAGCACGGCGTTGTACTGGCTGGTCGGAACGCCTGGCGCCATTACGCAGCCGACCAATCGCCCGGCCACGCCACGTTCGCTGGATGAAGCCATCGTGCAGCTGCGCGCGGCGCTGGCCAGTCACCCCGAACAGGCCGAGGGCTGGGTGTTGCTGGGGCGCTCACTGTCCAGCCAGCAGAAATTTGCCGAAGCGCGCGATGCCTTCGCACGCGCGGTCGCACTCCGTCCGGACGAAGCGGACGTGCTGGTCGCCGCGGCGCAGGCGCGCATGCTTGCCGACGACAGCGGCCGCCCGGACCCGGAAGCCATGCGCCTGCTCGAACACGCGCTGGCAGTGCAACCGGACCACCAACGCGCGCGCTGGTTCCTGGGGGTGGTGCAGCGCCAAGCCGGTGAGCCGGCCAAGGCCAGTGCGACATGGGAGCCGCTATTGCGCGTGGTCGATGCCTCCACCCGCCCCGGCCTGCTCGAACAGATCAATGCCGCCCGACAGGACGCCAGGCTCGAGCCGCTCCAGGCACCGGCTGCGCCTACCGCCGCCGCAGCGAGTGGCAAACGCCTTCAGGTGCGCGTGACGCTGGATGCCGAATTCGCCAAGCGCGCCGGACTGCCCGGCGATACCAGCGTGTTCGTGATCGCGCGCGCGGCCGACACGCCGATGCCGGTGGCGGTGGAAAAACACGCGCTGCGCGAGCTTCCATTGACCATCACGCTGGACGATGGCGACAGCCCGATGCCGACGCGCACGCTGTCGTCGCTGGACAACGTGCAGCTGCTGGCACGGCTGTCGCGCAGCGGCAACGCCATGCGCCAGGCCGATGACGTGGAGAGCGCTCCGGTGACGGTCGCACTGCCTGCGGCCGCGCCGGTGGAACTGGTGATCGGCCGCTGATGGCTGACGCATTGCGTGTGATGGGCGCGGTCATCGACCTAACTGATGCGGGCAAACACTCGATCTTCGTGCAGCCATGCCGCTGTACCGAAGGTACATCACGCGTGCATCGACACAGATCGAGCGGCGTTTGCGACTGCCTGCTGAGCCGGATGTTTCGTTGTCTACATGCGCATGCAGACGAATGTACGCACCGCCGGCCAGCAGCCTAATCGCGTATCAAATGAGCGCCCCTCGCTTCGTGTATTTCCCATCTCACATGCCCCAGCACCCTCGCGCAGTGCCAGCTAGAATTGGCCCATGACTGAATTCATCCCTGCCGGCACGCTGTACCACGCCCTGCCCTCGCCGTTTCCGATGAAGCGCGGTGGCGTGCTGCATCAGGCACGCGTGGCGTACGAGACCTGGGGCACGCTGGCCGCAGATCGCAGCAACGCGATCCTGATCGTCACCGGCCTGTCGCCCAATGCGCACGCGGCGGCAAACCAGGCCAACCCCGAGCCGGGCTGGTGGGAAGCGATGCTGGGCCCGGGCAAGCCGATCGATACCGCACGCTGGTTCGTGGTCTGCGTCAATTCCTTGGGCAGTTGCAAGGGCTCGACCGGGCCGGCCTCGGTGAACCCTGCAACCGGCGCGCCGTATCGCCTCACCTTTCCGGATTTGTCGATCGAAGACGTGGCCGACGCCGCCGCCGATGTGGTACGCGCACTGGGTATCGCGCAACTGGCCTGCCTGATCGGCAACTCGATGGGCGGCATGACCGCGCTGGCGCTATTGCTGCGTCATCCCGGCATCGCGCGCAGCCATATCAATATCTCCGGCAGCGCGCAGGCATTGCCGTTTTCGATCGCAATCCGCTCGTTGCAACGCGAGGCGATCCGGTTGGACCCGCATTGGAATGGCGGCCACTACGACGATGCCCGCTACCCGGAATCGGGCATGCGCATGGCGCGCAAGCTCGGCGTGATCACCTATCGCTCGGCGCTGGAATGGGACGGTCGTTTCGGCCGCGTGCGACTGGATTCCGAGCAGGCGGCAGATGATCCGTTCGGGCTGGAATTTCAGGTGGAAAGCTATCTGGAAGGCCACGCGCGCCGCTTCGTGCGCTTCTTCGACCCCAACTGCTATCTGTACTTGAGCCGCTCGATGGACTGGTTCGACCTGGCCGAGCATGTCGACGAGCAACCGGCTACCGACTCTGCCATCGACCACGCCCATGCAGATGCCCTGCCCGCCTCTGCCAAGCCGCAGACCGGCGTCTCGACCGCCGACACGGTGCTTGCCGGCCTGGCGCGTATCCGCATCGCGCGTGCGCTGGCGATCGGTGCCAACACCGACATCCTGTTCCCGGTGCAGCAGCAGGAGCAGATTGCCGACGGCCTGCGTGCCGGCGGCGCCGATGCGCACTTCATCGGCCTGGATTCGCCGCAAGGCCACGACGCGTTCCTGGTCGATTTCGCCCGCTTCGGCCCAGCGGTCCGCGACTTTTTGCAGGGCTGTTGAGTTCCTTGAACGTCGCTCTGCGCCGCCGGATCTCGGCCGATGCTGCTGGAAGATGACGACCGTCACCGCTGTTTTTCCGGCTGGGAAATTGATGCGTGATATGCGCGCAGATCGCACCGGCAAGCCACACCATCCAACAGAGCAACGCGAATGCGCTATCAGGGACGTCTCAGCGACTGGAATGATCACAAGGGCTTTGGCTTCGTCACGCCCCATGGTGGTGGCGACCGCGCATTCGTCCATATCAGCGCATTTGCACAGCAGACGCGTCGCCCGCGCGATGGGGAGATCATCACGTATGCAATCGAACGCGATGCGTACAAACGCCTGAATGCCACGCAAGTGCAGTGGGCAGACCGTACCACCGCCGCCAGAACCGAACAGCGTCGCAGCGGCTTGCCACGCAAGACGCTGGCTGCGGTGTCGATGCTCGCGTTGGCGGCGGCCACGCTGATGCACGTGGTACCGGTGATCGTCCCGCTCTGGTACGCGGCGGCCAGCCTGGTCACCCTGCTGATCTATGCGATGGACAAATCGGCCGCGCAACGCAATCAATGGCGCATACCCGAATCCAGCTTGCACCTGCTGGCGCTGATCGGTGGCTGGCCAGGTGCGTTGCTGGCGCAGGAAATCTACCGGCACAAGTGCAGCAAGGCGGCGTTTCAGCTGACGTTCTGGCTCACGGTTGCGTTGAACGTCAGTGCACTGGTACTGGCAGTGACCGAGACCGATCTGATGGCCGCGCTTGCGGTGCTGTTTGATTGAACGCGATCAACAACGCGCGGCCCGGCGATCAACTCCCACCCTGTGACCACGTTCGAGGACCTCGGTGATCGGCTATGCGTTCTGGTCGAGCAACTCCAGCGTTCCCTCACGCATCCGGTAATGCCGTTGCACGACACCGGGCGGCAGCGCGTCGTGGGTGATCATCACCAGCGAGCGTTCGCCGAGTGCGGCGGCCAGGTCGACCAACAGCGCGTGGGCGGTATCCACGTCCAGACCATCGGTGGGTTCGTCGAGCAACAGGATCGGGGCATCGCGCAGCAGTGCCCGCGCGAGGGCGAGCCGGCGCGCCTGGCCGGCAGACAGCGTGGCGCCGTTTTCGCCAACCCAGGTGTCCAGACCGTCGTTCGCGCTGGCCCACGCGCCCAGGCGCACCTGTTGGAGCACCTGCCACAGTGCGGCATCATCGGCAGCGGCGTCGCCGATGAGCAGGTTGTCGCGCACGCTGCCGGCAAACACCGGCGCGTTCTGTGGCAGCCAGGCGATACGCTGGTGCCATTGCGCCTGTGCGAGGTGGCGCAGGTCGATGCCCGCGTAGCGCAGCTGCCCGGCCTGCGGATCCCACAGGCGCAGCAACAACGCCAACACTGTGCTTTTACCGCTGCCGCTATCGCCACTGATGGCAATGCGCTCGCCCGGCGCCAGGGTCAGATCGAGCGCGTGCAGCACCGGGCGCACGCTACCGGGCCAGGCAAACGACACCTGCTGCAATTGCAACGTGCCGGTGCGCGGCACGTCGATCGCGTGCGCCGGATCGCTCACCGATGGCGCTTGATCGACGATGGCCTGCAGGCGCCCGGCGGCAACGCGTGCGCTTTGCAGCGCCTGCAATGCCAGCCCGGCACCGGCCCAGACTTCCAGCAACGCCATGGTCAAAAACACCAACCCCGCAGCGAGCTCGGCGGCGATCAGCCCGCGTTCGGCCGCGCCAAGTGCCAGCCACAGCATGCTGGCCAGCCCCAGCCCGCCGCAGAGCGCATGCAGCAGGTTGCCTGTGATCAGCCGTCTGCGCTGGATGCGATCGCCGCCGGTGACGGCGGCGGCGGCGGCGTCACTGCGCTGCAGCCAGGCGCCCTGCGCGTCGACCGCAGCAAGGTCGGCCGCGCCCTCCAGGCCTTCGAAGGCCTGCGTGCGCAAGGCCGTGCGCTGCTGCGCACGCAACTGCTCGCGCTGCGCGCCGCCGCGTGCCACCTGCCACGGCACCAGCCCGCCGATCAGCACGCCAAGCACCAGCAACAAGCACGCAGCGGGGAGATAGATCAGCGCAGCGGCGGCGACACCACCTAACCAGATGCCGAGCAATGCGGCCAGCGGTGCCAACGCGCGCACGCTCAGGCCGTCGACCTCGCCGATGTCGGACATCAACCGCGCCAGCAGATCGCCGGTCCGGGTGGCCGACAATCGCCCGGGCGCCAGCGGCAAGGCGCGGCGAAAGAACCACACCCGCAGATCGCGGGCGATGCGCAAGGTGGCATCGTGCCCGATCAACTTTTCGCCGTAACGCGACACGATACGCGCGAAGGTCAAGGCGCGAATGCCGGCCGACGGCGAGAAAAAGTTGAAACCGGCCCCCATGCCGGCAACGCCTGCCAGCGCAGCGGCGGTCAGGAAGCTGCCGGACAAGCCCAGCAGGCCGACACCGGCAAGCATGGTGACCAGCACCAGCACTGCCGACAACAGCAGGCGCCAGGCATGCAGACGAAACACATCGCGCAAACGATCAGGCTGGGGGCGGCTCATGGTGCCTCCAGCGTGACCGGCACGCCGCGCAGATCGATCACCGTGTCGGCCCAACGCATCGCCGCAGCGCTATGCGTCGCCAGAACGACCGCACGGCCGCGCGCAAAGATGCCCAGCGTCCGCAGCAATTCCGCTTCGGTGTCCGGGTCCAGAAAGGCGGTGGGTTCGTCCAGCAGCAACACCTCCGGCTCGCGCAACAACAATCGCGCCAACGCCACGCGGCGGGCTTCGCCACCGGACAAACCAAAGCCACGCTCGCCGATCACGGTGTCCAGGCCGGCCGGCAAGTGCGCGGTAAAGCGCAGCACCTGCGCCGCCTCGGCCACCGCGTGCAGGCGCGCATCGCTGGCCTGCGGGTCGGCCAGGCGCAGGTTGTCGGCAATGCTGGCGTGAAACAGGTAGGGCCGCTGCGTGGCATATCCAATGCGCGCCCCCGGGCGCACGGCCACGCTGCCCGCCTCGGGTGCAAGCCAACCGGCGAGTCCTTCCAGCAGCGTGCTCTTGCCGCTGCCGCTGGCACCGATCACCGCAACGCGCTGGCCGGGCTCCAGCGTCAGCGCGAACTCCTGGACCACCACCTGCGGCGCGCCGGCAGGACGCAGCACCAATCCACGTGCCTGCAACAAGGGCGCATGCGCTTGCGCCGGCTCCAGGGCACGTGCGGGTAGCACGGCGGTGTGCGCGGCGGCAGCCGGCTGGAAACCCTGCAGCAAGCGCTCGGCTTCGGCCACGGCAGCCAAGGCGTTCGCGCGGTCATGGTAATGCGCGGCCAGGCGCCGCAGCGGTGCGAAGAATTCCGGCGCCAGCAAGAGGCAGAACATGCCGGCACCCAGCGACGGCATACCGTGCAGATGGAGCATGCCCAGATAGCTCAAGCCGAAGTACAGCGCTACGATCGCAACGCTGACGGAGGCAAAAAACTCCAGCACGGTGGAGGACAGGAATGCGATGCGCAACACCTTCAGCGAGCGCTCGCGCACGCCCTCGGCAGCGGCGGCAATGCCCTGCAATTCAGCCTGGCCGCGGCCATACACGCGAAGCAATCCCAGGCCCTTGAGGCGATCGGCAAAATGCCCGCCCATGCGCGCCAGTTCGCCGAGTTGTTCGCGCCCTGCGGCCTCGGCGCCCCAGCCCACCAGCATCATGAAGAACGGAATCAGCGGCGCGGTGAGCAGCAACACCAGCCCGACCACCCAATCGACCGAAAACACCGCGATCAGAATCAGCGGCGGCACCAGCACCATTTCGATGCGAGCGAGCTGGTAGCCGACGAAATAGCCTTCCAGCGCATCGGTATGCGCCAGGCTCAACTCGCCCAGTTCGCCACTGCGTTGCCGGCGCAACCAGAGCGGCCCGTGCTGCACCAGGCGTTGCGCAATGCGTGCGCGCAGTTCGCGCTTGGCCACGTCGGCCACATCGCCGGCCAACGATTGCGCCCAGGCATTGAGTAGCGCGCGCCCGATCAGCGCAACCAGCAACCCCGCGCCCACGTTGCGCAATTGCGCCAATGCCAGGTGCTGCACCAGCACCGCCTGTACCAGCCAGGCGATCGCAGCCGATTGCACAAGCAGCAACGCACCCGACAACGCCACCGCCACGCCGGCAAGCCGCCGCGCGCGCGTGGCCGATGCGGCCAGCGCATCCAGCCAGTGGCCGCGTTGACGGCGCTGGGTGGGCGTTTCGCTGGCTTGCACGCTGGGCTGGCTCACGTCGCTCTTCTGAAGACTGCGCATTGCACGCGATTGTAAGTCGCCGCCTCCCGGTCGGGGATGGACAGTGTGACGCACCTGTTCAGGACCGCATTGATTTGGATCAACGCGGCCGGCGCGAGAGCGGCAGATGATCGCCACATTCCTTACCGACCCTCAACCAGGCCCACCCCGCCATGATCGACTCGACAGTTGTCGAACTGTCGCGGCTGCAGTTCGCAGTCACCGCGATGTACCACTTCATCTTTCCACCGCTCACCATGGGTCTGTCGTTCCTGCTGGGCATCATGGAAAGCGTCTACGTCATGACCGGCAAGCAGATCTGGCGGCGCATGACCATGTTCTGGGGTGTGCTGTTCGGCATCAACTTCGCCATGGGTGTCGGCACCGGCATCGTGATGGAATTCGAATTCGGCATGAACTGGTCGTACTACAGCCATTACGTGGGCGACATCTTCGGTGCGCCGCTGGCGATCGAGGGACTGATGGCGTTCTTTCTGGAAGCCACCTTCTTGGGCCTGTTCTTTCTTGGCTGGAATCGCCTGAGCAAGGTACAGCACCTGATCACCACCTGGCTGGTGGCGCTGGGCAGCAACTTCTCCGCGTTATGGATCCTGATCGCCAACGGCTGGATGCAGAATCCGGCCGGCGCGGTGTTCAACCCCGACACCATGCGCATGGAGGTGGTGGATTTCGTGGCAGTGCTGTTCAACCCGGTGGCGCAGGCCAAGTTCGTGCATACGGTGAGTGCCGGCTACGTGCTGGGCGCGGTGTTCGTGATGTCGATCAGTGCGTTTTATCTCTTGCGGGGCAAGCATATTGAAATGGCACGGCGTTCGTTTGCGGTGGCTGCAGCGTTCGGCCTGCTGTCGTCGCTGTCGGTGGTGGTGCTGGGCGACGAGAGCGGCTATGCCGCCAGCGAACACCAGAAGATGAAACTGGCCGCCATCGAAGCGATGTGGGAAACCGAAGCCGCACCGGCCGACTTCACTGCATTCGGCATTCCGAACCAGACCACCCATCGCAACGATTACGCCATCAAGATTCCGTACCTGATGGGCTTGATCGCCACGCGTTCGCTGGATGAGCCAATTCCAGGCATTCTCGAACTGGTCGGCCGTGCCGAACACCGCATCCGCGGCGGTCAGATCGCCTACGGCGCACTGCAACGCATCCGCGCCGACAAGAACGACGCCCAAGCACGCAAGGTTTTCGATGCGCACTGGCAGGACCTGGGCCACGGCCTGCTGCTCAAGCGCTATCGCGACGATATCGGCAACGCCACGCCGGAGCAGATTGCCCAGGCCGCGATGGACACCGTACCGCGCGTGCTGCCGCTGTTCTGGACCTTCCGCATCATGGCCGCCATCGGCATGTATCTCATCGCGTTTTTCGCTGTCGCCTTCTGGTTTGCCTGCAAGCACAACTTCCAGGAAAAACGCTGGTTCCTGAGCTTGGCCCTGTGGACGTTGCCGCTGCCGTGGATCGCGATCGAATGCGGTTGGTTCGTTGCCGAATACGGCCGCCAGCCGTGGGCGGTGGAAGGGGTGCTGCCCACGTTCTACGCCGCCTCGGGGCTGGACCTTTACGAGATCGTGATGACGCTGGTGGGCTTCACCGCGCTGTACACGACGTTGTTGGTGATTGCGATCAAGTTGTCGCTGAAGACCATCAACAAGGGACCGGAGGTGTTGTTCCCACCGATGCCGCCCAACGCATTGCCCGCCGCCCTGCAGGACCATGCCCCGTCGCGTCACGCACCGCTGAGTTCCGGTGCCGTGGCCGGCAGCGCACCGTAAGCAAAGGAGAGACATCATGGATTTCGTATTGCTCGATTACACGACCCTGCGCGTGATCTGGTGGCTGCTGCTCGGCGTGCTGCTGTCCGGCTACGCGGTGATGGGCGGCTTCGATCTGGGCGTGGGCGCGCTGCTGCCGTTCGTCGCCAGCAACGATGCCGAACGCCGGCTGGTGATCAACACCGTCGGCCCGGTCTGGGAAGGCAACCAGGTGTGGTTGATCCTGGGCGGCGGCGCGATCTTTGCCGCGTTTCCGCCGTTGTATGCAGTGAGCTTCTCCGGGTTCTATCTGGCGATGTTCCTGATCCTGTTCGCGCTGATCCTGCGCCCGGTCGGTTTCAAGTTCCGCGGCAAACTGGTGAGTCCGCGCTGGCGCAGCACTTGGGACTGGGCGTTGTTCGTCGGCGGCTTCATTCCGGCGCTGATCATGGGCGTGGCGGTCGGCAACGTGCTGCTGGGTGTGCCGTTCCACTTCGACGACAGCATGCGCACGTTCTACACCGGCAACCTGCTCGGGTTGCTGACGCCGTTCGCATTGCTCGCCGGCTTGCTCAGCGTGGCGATGCTGCTCGCGCATGGCGCCGCGATGCTGGTGCTCAAGACCGATGGACCGGTGGCCGAGCGCGCGGCACGTTTCGGCGGCATCGCCGCGCTGTGTGCGCTGACACTGTTTGCAGCAGGCGGCGCATGGGTGGCGCTGGGTCTGCCCGGCTATGCGGTGACCTCGGTGCTGGCCACCGATGCGGCCACCAACCCGCTCGGCAAGACCGCTGCGCTCACCGCCGCGGGCGGCTGGTTGCACAACTACAGCAGCATGCCGGCCACATTGATGGCGCCGCTGGTGGGCCTGGTCGGGCTTGCGATGAGCGCGGTGTGCTTACGCCTGCGGCGCGGCGGCCTGGCCTTCATCGCCTCCGGCAGCGCCATCGTCGGCATCGTGTTCACGGTGGGCTTTGCGTTGTTTCCGTTCCTGCTGCCCTCTTCCAGCGCGCCAAGCGCGAGCCTGACGGTGTGGGACGCATCCAGTAGCCGTCTGACGTTGTGGATCATGTTGCTGGCCACTGCCGTGTTCATGCCGATCGTGCTGGCGTACACGAGCTGGGTGTATCGCGTGCTCAAGGGCAAGGTCACCGACGATGCGGTCACGGCCAATCCCAACGCGTACTGAGCGCCGCGGCAGCGATCGCAGTGCCTGCGCTGCCGTTGCCGCACCGCGCGCCACCATCATCCTGTTCAACGATTCGAGGAGCACACCAATGTGGTATTTCGCATGGATACTTGGCACCGGCCTGGCGGCATTGGCCGCGGTGCTCAACGGCATGTGGTTCGAAGCACGCGAGCCCGAGCGTGGCGAGCCGCCTCAGTAAAATAATTTCATCAGATGCTTGCCGATTCCCCATTCCCTATGTAACATACGCGGCTCCTTCGGGGTGTAGCTCAGTCTGGTAGAGCGCTACGTTCGGGACGTAGAGGTCGCAGGTTCGAATCCTGTCTCCCCGACCAGTTTCAAAACACAAACCGGCCTCGTGCCGGTTTTGTGTTTTCAGGCGTCGTTGCACGCACGTGCGCGACGCGGATGGTCTGTCATGTCTGTTGTCACTGCCGCGTCTTCTTCGTCCGCCCAGTTGCGTGGTCGCGGCCTGGTGCTGGCCGCGATCCTGCTGTCCGCATTCAACTTGCGCACCGCGGTGACGTCGCTGACGCCGCTGCTGGAACGCATTGCCGACGAGTACGCCTTCGGCGCGCCCACCATGGGTGCGCTCGGCATGTTGCCGACCGCAGCGTTCGCACTCACCGGCGTGGCAACGCCCGCATTGCTGCGCCGTTTCGGCTTGCTGCGCGTGGCGCTGTTGTCGATGGCGCTGGCCACGCTGGGGTTGGTGCTGCGCCCGCTGCTGCCGGGCACCGCCGGGTTGCTGGTCGGCTCGCTGGTGGCGTTGGCCGGTATGGGCATGGGTAACGTGGTGCTGCCGCCGCTGGTGAAGCGCTACTTCGGCGACCGCGTGGGTCGGGTGAGCACGCTGTACATCACCGTGCTGCAGGTCGGCACGCTGCTGCCGGCCCTGCTGGCAGTGCCGGTGGCCGATGCGCTGGGTTGGCGCAGTTCGATGGTGGCGTGGGTGCTGCCGGCCCTGCTGGCAACGGCGGCGTGGGCCCTGGTGCACGCCAACCATCGGCGCATCCGCGCCACCGGCCCGGCACCGGTCACACCCACGCCCGAAGCCGAAGGCCGCGTCGCGCGTACGGCGCTGGGTTGGAGCATGGCGGTGACCTTCGGCATGACCTCGCTGGTGACCTATTCCATGTTCACCTGGCTGCCGACGCTGCTGCGCGAAGCCGGTGCATCGCCTGCGTTCGGCGGCACCATGGTGGCGTTGTTCGCGGCATTGGGCATGGTCGGCGCGCTGATCATGCCGGCGCTGGCGGTGCGCATGCGCAATCCGTTTCCGATCGTGCTGCTATGCGCAGCCTGCCACCTGGTCGCGTTCGCCGGGCTGTGGTGGGCGCCGCTGGCCGCACCGGTCCTGTGGGTGACCCTGCTCGGCCTGGGGCCGAGCACCTTTCCGCTGGCGTTGGTGTTGGTGAATCAGCGCAGCCGCACGGCGGCCGGTTCGGCCGCGCTGTCCGGTTTCTCGCAGGGCGTGGGCTATGCGGTGAGCTGCCTGGGGCCGTTCCTGTTCGGCTGGCTGCACGCGCACAGCGGCGGCTGGACCTCCCCGTTCGTGTTCCTGGTCATCTGCCTGCTGGTGCAGCTGGCCGCCGCCTGGGTGGCCTGCCGCCCGCAGTTGCTGGAAGATGCGTGGACGCCGCCGGCACGCGGCGCCCGCGCGCTCAACGTACCGGCAGACTGATGTAGCTGGGCTGCTCGGGGGACACGTATACCCGCTGCGTGGCCTTCTGATAATCGCCGGGCTTGGCGAAGAAGATATTGGGCACGTAGGTCTGCGGGTTGCGGTCGTACAGCGGGAACAGGCTGGACTGCACCTGCACCATCACCCGATGGCCCGGCTGGAAGGTGTGGTTGGCGGTTGGCAGGCCGAACTGGAATGCCAGCGGCTGATTGGAGGCCAAGGGTTTGGGCGTGCTGAAGCTCTCGCGGTAACGGCCGCGGAAGATCGCCAGCGACACCGGCAACTCGTAGCCGCCCATCTTCGGGTTCGACGCCATCTCCTCCGGATACACATCAATCAGCTTCACCACCCAATCGCTGTCGCTGCCGCTGGTGGAGGCCTGCAGATGCACTTCGGGGGCACCGGCGATCTGCAGCGGCTCGGTCAGCGGCTCGGTGACGAAGGTCAGCACGTCAGGGCGGCCATCGACAAAGCGCTGGTCGTGCACCAACCAGGTGGTCCACATCGCGCGGTCGGCAAAATCCACCGGGCGCGGCACGAACGGCACCGGCTTGGCGGGGTCGGACACGTACTCTTCAAAGCCCGCCTGCCCGGCCACCGGTTGCTGGAACGACAACTTGCCGCCGGCCTGCAGATACAGCGGCCTGCTGGACGAGGCGCAGCCCTTGTCGCAACTGCGCGGCCACGCCTTGAGGCGGTCCCAATGGTTTTCGCCGGTGTTGTAGATGAACACCGGCGGCGTGTCTGCCTTGGGCGCGCCATCGACCAGGTACTGGTCCAGGAACGGGCGCAGCACCTCGGAACGGAACTGGCGCGCGGTATCGCCTTCGAAATTCAGCGGGCCCAAGGCACTGCCGTCGTAGTTCACCTGACTGTGGCGCCACGGGCCCATCACCAGGTAGTTGAGCGTATTGCGCTGGTCGCGCGGCTCCATCGCCGCGTAGCTGTGGATCGCCCCCCACATGTCTTCCTGATCCCACAGGCCTTGCAGCCACATCGTGGGCACCTTCAGCGGCGTGCGCGCCATTACCTTGTCGAGCGCCTGCTCCTGCCAGAACGCGTCATAGGCGGCGTGTTCGGTGAGCTTGTGCCACCACGGCAATTGCTCCAGACCTGCGGCCTTGGCGAAGTCGCCGGCCGAGCCGGCCTGCAGGAAGTTGCTGTAATCGTCGTGCCCCTGACGCGCGATGCCGGCGCCCTTGCCGCGCTTGCTGAGCTGGCCGGTGAAGTAATCGAAATTCACCTGGCGGAACGCGCCGTAATTGAACCAGTCGTCGCCCATCCAGCCGTCGATCATCGGGCTTTCCGGCACCGCCACCTTCAACGCCGGATGCGGGTTGGTCAGTGCCATCACCACGGTGAAGCCTTCGTAGGACGAGCCGATCATGCCGACCTTGCCATTGGATTCCTTGACGTTCTTCACCAGCCAGTCGATGGTGTCCCAGGCATCGGTGGCATGGTCGACCTCGCTGGGATTGAGCGGCCCACGCAGCGGGCGCGTCATCACGTAATCGCCTTCGGAACCGTATTTGCCGCGCACGTCCTGAAACACACGGATGTAGCCGCCTTCCACGAAGACGTCGTCGCCGGCAGACAGCAGGTCCTTCATATGCGGCGAGGACAGCCGTTCGGTGCGGCCACTGGCGTCGTAAGGCGTGCGTGTCAGCATGATCGGTGCGTTCCTGGCGCCCTTCGGCAGCACGATCACCGTGTGCAGCTTGACCCCATCGCGCATCGGAATCATCACCTCGCGCTTGATGTAGTCGTTGTTCGCATCGGCAGCCACGAACGGCTTGCCGGTGATGTCCGGCGTCATCGGCGAGGTTTGCGTCATCGCGGTGCCGGTGGCGGTGGCAATGGCGGTGGCTAGCAGGCAGGCGACAAGGCGGCGCATGGAATCTCCGGCAGCAACGGTGGGCAGGATGAACAACTGCAGCAGCGTAGGCACAGACAACTGGCTTGCGGGAGTGTCGAAGGTACCGGGTCGGCCACGCTGCGGCGCGCACGTGCTGCCGATTGGCGGCAAGGCAGCGCCTTGGTGCTGTCCTGAAATGACCATGCCGTGCGTTGCATCCCTTGCACGCCAGTCTTGGATAGGTGCGCGCAAGCCAGCACCAAGCCAACCCAACGTCATTGGCAGACCGGCAAATCGCACGCTTCCGCAGGCGCGGCAGATGCTTTACAACGTTTGATCCCACGATTGCAGCGACCGCTCGTATGCGCGATATCCCCTCACACGCCTGCGCCGACCCACACCGCCGCCGTCTGCTCACCCACCTCGGTGCGGCCGCGCTGTTGCCGTTGCTCGGCCGTGCAGGCAGTAGCGACGCGACCACGCCACCGGTACGCCCCACCCGTTCGCCGTTGCTGCCGCCCGAGCAGGCGCTGCGCCTGCCCTATGCGGCACCTGCCGCCGATGCCCAGCTGTTGCGTGAAGGACTGCCGATCGGCAATGGCCGGCTCGGTACGCTTTGCGGCGGGGCTCCTGCCTGCGAGACGCTGTTCGTTTCCGAAGGCAGCCTCTGGTCGGGCGGCAGCAACGCAGCGCTGCAGGACGATGGCCAGTTTGCGTATACCAAGGAAGATTTCGGCAGCTTCATGCTGCTGGCCAAACTGTTCGTGGAACTGGAAGGGCATGCGCAGGCGCAGGTGTCCGATTACCAGCGCGAACTGGACATGAGCAACGGCTGCGTGCGCGTGCGCTATCGCATCGGCGAGACGCGTTATACGCGCACGCTGTTCGCAAGCCACCCGGATGCGGCCATCGTGTTGCGCCTGGATTGCGAAGGCGCAGGCAGCCACCGTGGCCGCATTCGCCTGATCGATGCGCATGCCGGCGCCGGTCGCGCCGACGGCGACGCTGGGCTGCGCTTCGCCGGCCAGCTCGATAACGGCCTGCGCTATGCCGCAGCGCTGCGCGTGCACAGCGACGATGGCAGGCTCGAAACAGGCGACGGCCTCCTGCAGTTTCGTGACTGCCGTGGCCTGACCATCGTGTTGTGCGGCGACACCGATTACGCCGCCGATGGCGCACGCGGCTGGCGCGCCCCCACGCGCGACCCGCTGGCGCGGGCGCGCCACCGCGCACAGGCCGCCGCTTCAGTGCCTGCGGCGCTGTTGCTGGATACCCATGTCGCCGATCACCGTGCGCTGTTCGACACGTTGCAGGTGGAGCTTGGCCAGTCCAGCGATGCGCAGCGCGGCCTGGCGACCTGGCAGCGAATCCAGGCCCGCGCCGCGGCACCTGCGCTTCCCGACCCGGAACTGGAAGTGGCCTATCTGCAATTTGGCCGCTACCTCACCATCGCCGCCTCGCGCGATGGATTACCCACCAACCTGCAGGGCCTGTGGCTGGAAAACAACGACCCGCCATGGATGAGCGACTACCACAGCGACGTCAATCTGCAGATGAACTACTGGCTGGCGGACCCGTCCGGCTTGGGCAACTGCGTCGATGCGCTGACACGCTATTGCCTGGCGCAGTTGCCGTCCTGGACACGCATCACCCAGACCCATTTCAACGACCCGCGCAATCGTTTTCGCAATACCTCCGGCAAGATCGCCGGCTGGACCGTGGCCATTTCCACTAACCCGTTCGGCGGCAACGGCTGGTACTGGCACCCGGCTGGCAACGCATGGTTATGCGACAGCCTCTGGCAGCACTACGAGTTCACGCAGGACCGGGGCCAGCTCACGCGCATCTATCCGCTGCTCAAGGGCGCCTGCGAATTCTGGCAGGCGCGCTTGATCGCGATGGAGGTCACCGATGCAGACGGGCACACGCGACAGTGCCTGGTCGACGACCATGACTGGTCGCCCGAGCACGGCCCGGAAAATGCGCGCGGTATTGCCTACGCGCAGGAACTGGTGTGGACGTTGTTTGGGCAATATCGCCAGGCCAGCGCCCTGCTTGGCCGCGACGCGGCCTACGCCGCGACCGTCGCCACGCTGCAGCAGCGTCTGTATCTGCCGGAAATCAGCCCGCTAAGCGGCCAATTGCAGGAATGGATGTCCCCCACCGACCTGGGTGAAGCCCATCACCGGCACCTGTCGCCGCTGATGGGTTTATTCCCCGGCCATCGCCTGCATCCGGATCTGGGGCCGCCCGCGCAGGTGGAAGCAGCGCGCAAGCTGTTGGAAGCGCGCGGCATGCAGAGCTTTGGCTGGGCCTGCGCGTGGCGGGCGCTGTGCTGGGCAAGACTGGGCGATGCGGAGCGTGCTTATGCGCTGGTGCTGACCAATCTGAAACCCTCGATCGGTCACAGCAATGGCACCGCGCCGAATCTGTTCGATATCTACGATCTCAGCCAGCACGGCGACCCCACCCTTGGCGGGGTGTTCCAGATCGATGCCAACTTCGGCACCCCGGCCGCAATGCTGGAAATGCTGCTGTATTCGCGCCCTGGCCAGATCACGCTGCTGCCCGCACTGCCCAAGGCCTGGGCCGCGCAAGGCCGCGTTACCGGCCTGGGCGCACGCGGCGGATTCACGGTGGATATGGCGTGGCGCAACGGCGTGCCGACGCAGGTCAGCGTGCGCAGTGTCGGCGGCACCCGCACCCGCATTGCCTGGGGCGCCCAGGCGCACGACATTACGCTTGCACGCGGCCAAGTGCGGCGCGTGCTGTGAGCCGGCCCCGCAGGCCGGCAGCGCCTGCAGCATGACGCCGTTGCAGGCGGCGTCTGCGTGGCGGCCGTTGATGGGTGTTCGCTAGGGGTGCCCAGCGTTCCTAATGCCGCACCTGGCCTTCGCCACGCACCACGAAGCGCTCCACCGTCAGCGCTTCCAGGCCCATGGGGCCATAGGAATGCAGGCGTGTGGTGGAGATGCCGATCTCCGCGCCCAGGCCCAATTCACCGCCATCGGAAAAGCGCGAGGAGGCGTTCACCATCACCACCGCAGAGCGTAGCGACTGCACGAATCGCTCGGCGTTGTCGGCATCCTGCGTGGCGATGACTTCGGTGTGGTCCGAGCCATACTGGCGGATGTGCGCCAGCGCCGTGTCCAGATCCGGCACCACGCGGATGGCCAGAATCAGATCCAGGAATTCCGCGGCATAGTCGTCGTCGCTGGCAGCAGCGATGTCCGGCAGCACCGCCTGCGTCGCCGCATCGCCACGCAGTTCCACCTTGCGTTCGCGCAATGCCTGCGCGGCAAGCGGCAAGAAGCGCTCGGCGATGCCAGCATGCACCAGCAAGGTCTCCAGCGAATTACAGGCCGACGGCCGCGTCGCCTTGCCATCGATCAGCAGGCGCAGCGCAAGCTCCATATCGGCGGATGCATCCACAAACAGGTGGCACACCCCCTTGTAGTGCTTGATCACCGGCACGCGCGCGTGCTCGGCGACAAACCGGATCAGGCCTTCGCCACCGCGCGGAATCGCCAGATCGACGATGTCGCTGAGCTGCAGCAGTTCCAGCATGGTCTCGCGGCGCAGATCCTCGACCAGGGTCAGCGCCGCGTCCGGCACATTGGCCTCGCGCAAGGCCCGCTGCAGTGCGCGCGCAATGGCGGTATTGGAATGGATCGCCTCCGAGCCACCGCGCAGGATCACGCCATTGCCGGCCTTGATGCACAGTGCCGCAGCGTCGGCCGTGACGTTGGGCCGCGCCTCGTAGATCATCGCGATCACGCCCAGCGGCACACGCACCTTCTGCACGCGAATCCCGTTGGGGCGCACATCTTCGCGGGTGATCCGACCCACCGGGTCGGGCAGCTGCGCCACCTCGCGCAGTGCGGCCGCGATGCCGGCCAGGCGCTTGTCGTCCAGCGCCAGCCGATCGAGCATGGCACTGCCGGTGCCCTTGGCACGCGCGGCCTCCAGATCGCGCGCATTGGCGGCCAGAATCGCCGCGGCATCGGCTTCCAGCGCGGCCGCCATCGCGTCCAGCAAGGCATGCTTGGCCGGTGCAGACAATTGCGACACCACCTGCGCGGCATCACGGCATTGCAGAGCGAGCGTTTTGATGGTCATTTGGGAGCCGGGATTGGGGAGTCGGGATTAGGGATTGGCAAAAGCGGGCGACACGGTTTTATCACTACCAGGGGTCAGTCGCTGGGACGAAGAGGCAGAGGTCTAGGGACGCAGTGCACACGCTGTTGCGAATCCCAAATCCCAAATCTCGAATCCAGGCTACAACAGCACCAGATCATCGCGATGCACCACGTTTTCGCCGTAACTGTAGCCGAGCACGTTCTCGATCTCGCGCGAGTGGCGGCCTGCAATACGACGGATATCCAGGGCCGAATACTGGCTGACGCCGCGTGCCAGACACTGGTCGCCCGCGGTGTCGCGCAGACGAATCTCCACCATGTCGCCGCGACGAAAATCGCCCTGCGCGCCGGCCACGCCGCCTGGCAACAGCGAGGCGCCCTTGCCGGTCAGGGCCGCTGCGGCGCCGTCGTCGATGAGGATCGCGCCCGCTTCCACCGGTGCGTGCCGCAGCCAGTATTTTCGCGCAGCGATGCGCGTGCGCGCGGCGTGGATGCGCGTGCCACGCAGGCGGTCCTGCGCCAGGGCGCGCACCACCTCGCCACTTCGGCCGTTGAATAGATAGGTTTCGATGCCGGCCGCACCGGCCTTTGCTGCGGCTTCCAATTTGGTGCGCATGCCGCCGGTCCCCACGTTGCTGCCGCTGCCGCCGGCCATCGCCAGGACTTCAGGGGTGAGCTCGGGCACATCGTCGAGCGGGCGCGCCAACGGGTTGCTGCGTGGGTCGGCGCTATACAACCCATCGATGTCGGTGGCGATGAACAACGCGTCGGCATCGACCAGCGCAGCCACGATCGCGGCCAGGTTGTCGTTATCGCCCAGCTTCAACTCATCCACCGAGACGGTGTCGTTTTCGTTGATCACCGGCAGCGCGCCCAGCCGCAGCAACTCGCCCAAGGTGGCACGCGCGTTGAGATAGCGGCGACGGTTGCGCAGGTCGTCATGCGTGAGCAGTACCTGCGCCACCGGCCGCTCGAAAAAGCGCTGCCATAACGCAATCAGCTGCGCCTGGCCCAAGGCGGCCAGTGCCTGCCGCGCCGCGATCGGTGCGCCGACATCCGCCGCTTTGGGCAGGATGGCGCGACCAGCGGCCACCGCGCCCGACGAGACGATCACCAGCTCGCGCCCGGCTGCCAGATTGGCGGAAACGAACTGCGCCAGACCCAGCGCGAAGCGCGGGGACAGGCCACCGCCATCGGCGGCGAGCAGGCTGCTGCCGACCTTGAGCACCGCACGGCGCCACGGCGGCAGCGCCTGCTGGGTAAACGGCGACAACGTGCTGGCAGGCGTGCTCATGGCAATGGCGTCCTCAGTGCGTGTTCCACTCATACACGGTCAGTGCAGAGGCATCGCGCAGCACCAGCGGGTCGCGCGCAACGATCTGCTGCGCCTGTTGAAGCGTGGCCACGTTGACCAGCACATACGCGCCACCGCTGCGATCGCTGAAGCCGCCGGTCAGCTCGAGTTGCCCGGCGGCGCGCAATGCATCGAGAAAGTCCAGATGCGGCTGCACCACATCGGCGGGAAACCCCGGCTTGCGCAGCGCAAGCACCAGATAGCGGGTCGTCATGCGCGCAGCGCCTGCCAGCGCGCCTGCAGCACATCCAGTTGCAGGTCGGCTGCCGCACCGGGCGACACGCGCGCAGCCAGGCTGCCTTCCGGCGTGCGTCCCTGCCCTGCGGTCTCGGCGGCCTGCGCTGCGGCCTTGTAGGCCTCGCGGAACGGCACGCCGGCTACCGCGGCTTCCACTGCCACATCGGTGGCATACATGCCCGAATCGATGGCTGCGCGCAGTTTGTCCGGGCGCCATTCCAGATTGGCCAGCAAGGCCGGCAGCAGTTCCAGCGCTGCAAGTCCGCGGCCAAAGCCGTGCACGATCGCGCCCTTGCTGCTCTGCAGATCGCGGTGATAACCCGACGGCAGCGACAGCAGCTGTTCGATCTCGGTGCGCGCTGCCGCCACGCTGGCATGCGTTGCGCGCATCAGCTCGATCACGTCCGGGTTGCGCTTGTTCGGCATGATCGAACTGCCGGTGGTGTATTGGGCCGGCAAGGCGACAAACGCGAATTCGCCACTGGTGAACAGCGACAGATCCCAGGCGATGCGGCGCAGATCCAGCGTGGCGCTGCCGAGCGCTTCGAGCGCGGCCAGTTCGTACTTGCCGCGCGAAAGCTGGGCGTAGATCGGCGAGACCAACAGGCGTGCAAACCCCAGTTCGGCGGTGGTATGCGCACGATCCAGCGGCAGATTCACGCCATAGCCTGCGGCGGTGCCGAGCGGGTTGCTGTCGACCAAACGGACGGTGTCGTCGGCGCGCACGGCGTTGTCGATGAACGCTTCCGCCCAGCCCGCCCACCACATCCCGGCCGAGGACACCACCGCCCGTTGGATGTGCGTATAACCGGGCACCGGCAGCCCGGCCTCGGCCTGTGCGCGGTCCAACGCCACCTTGGCGATCTCCGCGCTGAGCGTGGCAACGCGCTGCAATTTGTCCTTCAGCCACAGCCGCGTGGCGACCAGGATTTGGTCGTTGCGGCTACGCCCGGTGTGGATCTTGCGGCCTGCATCGCCCAGACGCTCGGTCAATCGCGCTTCGATGGCGGAGTGGCAATCTTCGTATTGCGCATCGAGCACGAAGGCGCCGCTGCGAAAATCGGCGGCCAGCAGGTCGAGCTGTTCGCTCAAGCCGCCCAGCTCCTGCAACGACAAGATGCCGATGTGCTGCAGCCCCTGCGCATGCGCCTTGCTGGCAGCGATGTCGTACAGGAAGAATTCGCGATCCAGGATCACATCGTCGCCGGCCAGGAAACTCTGGATCTTGGCGTCAACGGCAACGCCAGGTTTTTGCCACAACAGATTGGTCATCGGAAAGCGTCTCGAGTAAGTCGTCCAGTTTCGATCCCCGCACATGGATGCGCGGGCTGTTGCGAGGAACTCGCTTCGTTGAATCCCCGCACATGGATGCGCGGGCTGTTGCGAGGGACTCGCTTCGTTGAATCCCTGCACATGGATGTGCAGGCTGTTGCGAGGGACTCGCATCAACGCATTGCCATCAACTCGTCCCAGCCCAGCGCAAGGTTGAGGTTTTGCATCGCCTGCGTTGCCGCACCCTTGAGCAGATTGTCCAGCGTCGCCACCACCACCACGCGCTTGTTGCCGGGCGCCAGCGTTACTCCGCCAATCTGCACACCGTGCTTGCCGGCGATGCGGCTCACCCAGGGCGCCTCGTCGACGATTTCGATCAACGGCTCGTCGGCATAACGCTGCGTATAACGCGCCTGGATCTGCTCGCGCGTCAGCGGCTGCTGCAGCCACAGGTTGACGGTCATGGTGATGCCGCGGAAATGCGGCGCCACGTGCGGCATGAACTCCACCGGCACGCCAAGCTGCGCAGACACCTCGCGCTCGTGCATGTGGTTGGTCAGCGCATACGGCATAACGTTATTGGAGAGCAACGCAGGATTGTTCTTGTCCGAAGGCGTGGTACCCGCGCCCGAATACCCGGAGACACCGAAACACTGCGGTGGCCCGGCCAGCTGGTCGAGCAGTGGCGCGATGGTCAGCTGCATCGCGGTGGCATAACAGCCCGGGTTGCTGATACGTTTTTGCCCGGCGTAACTGCCGCGCGTCAACTCAGGCAAGCCGTAGTACCAGGCCGGATCGAAGCGATAGTCGGCCGAAAGATCGATCACCAGCGTCTGTGGCGCTGCCGCGTCGATCGCGGCGACAAAGGGCTCTGCCTTGCCATTGGGCAGCGCCAGGATCACCACGTCGGCCGCCTTGGCGGCCACCGCGTCGGCATCCAGGTTCTCGTAGCGCAGCTGGCCCTGGTAGGCATCGTTATGCTCGGCCACGGGCTGCCCGGCCAGCTCGCGCGAGGACACGAAGCTCAAGTGCAGCTGCGGATGCGCCGCCACCAGTTTGATCAATTCCGAGCCGGTATGCCCGCGGGCGCCGACAATGCCGATGGTCTTTTGTTCAACAGTCATGCGTTTGCTTCCAGGCGGAACTGCAGGTGGCGTTTGACCCCGGCCCATTCCGTATCGATGATGGAAAACACCACGGTATCGCGCGGCGTACCGTCGGCGTGGCGGGCGTGGTTGCGCAGCACGCCGTCCTGTTTTGCACCCAGCCGCGCGATCGCCGCGCGCGAGGTATGGTTGAACCAGCTGGTCTCGAACACCACGCTCAGGCACCCCAATGTTTCGAAGGCGTATTGCAGCAGCATCAGCTTGGTTTCGGTGTTGACGCCGCTGCGCTGCACGCGTGGTGCGTACCAGGTGTAGCCGATCGACAGCCTGGGCACTGCGGCATCCAGCGCGTAGTAGCGCGTGCAACCGACGATGTCGCCGGCCGCATCGCGCACCACATATGGCAACGCCGCGCCATCGGCGCAGGCGGCCAGGGCCGCAGCGATATACGCCTCGACCTGCTCCGGTGCGGGCACGCTGGTGTACCACAGCCGCGATAGCGCGCCGTCGCCCACCACCTCACGCAACCCATCGGCATGCGCTGTCTGCAGCGGCTCCAGGCTCGCATGCCGTCCACGCATGTTCGGCTGCTCGCGCCAACGTGCTGGCAAGGTGACGACGCTCATCGCAGTCAGCCCAGCAAGGTCGGCTGACGCGTCGCGCAGTGCGCAACGCAATGCTGGATCTGCTCGAAGTTTTCCAGCCCGTACCAGAACACCTTCCACTTCTCCTGCTTGATGCAACCGTCGGATTCGGCGTAGTAAAAGATATTGACCTGGTTGTTATGGCGCGAGCGCCAGAACAGCTGCGGGGTCTCTTCGCGCATCACATTCCATACCGCCCGGCCAAGACCTTCGCCCTGCGCATCGTCGAGCACGGCGAACTTGTCCAGATAGGTCAGCCTGCCCGCACCGAACTGGCCTTCGTCGGTCAGGATCACCGCCGCGCGGTAGTTTTCGCTGACATACGCGCGCAGCAACGTGGTGGTCTCGAAATACTCCGGCACCAGCGTGCGGCCGAAGCTGGATTCGATCAGCGACTTCAGGCGAGGCAGATCCAGTTCGTCCCAGGAGGTGGCGCGCAGCACGCGCTCGCCGCGCCGCACCAGCGTACCCGAGCCCTTGTGGGTGAACAGCTCCTTGGCCAGGTCCGACGGCCGGGTGATCGACACCGACGATTCCAGCGGCAGGCGATCGAGCAAGTCCTTGATCTGCTCGATCTTCACCCGCATGCCGCCGTTGATCCACGGCTGCTGCATCAGGTGGTCGAACTCGGTAGACAGGTTGATCGAATCGATCAACTTGCCATCGGCATCCAGCAGGCCGCCGGTGCCGGTGAGAAAGATGATCTTGTACGGCTGCAGCTCCTGCACCAACTCGTTGGCGGCAAAATCCGCATTGACGTTGAGGATCTGCCCGCTGGGCGTTTCGCCCAGGCTGGTGATCACCGGGATGGAGCCGGCCTGCAGACTGGCTTCGATCGGCGCCAGATTCACCGCCTTGACCTCACCGACCAGGCCGTAGGTGTCGCGATCCAGATACTCGGCCTCGAACACGCCACCGGTGATCGAGGTCGCACGCGCGCCGTTTTGCTGCAGCGCTTCCACCAGTTTCAGGTTGGAGGCCTGGAACACCTTGCGCACGATCGCCAAGGCTTCGGGCGAGGTCACGCGCAGTCCGTTGACGGTGTGCTTTTCGATACCGGCGGCGGCCAGCTCTGCATCCAGCTGCGGGCCGGCGCCATGCAGCACGATCGGGGTCAGCCCAACTTCCTGCAGGAACGACAACGACGAGGTCAGCGCGTCCAGATCGTCGCGCAACACCGCGCCCCCCACCTTGACCACCGCAAAGCGCTTGGCATCGAGCTGCGAAAACCGCTTGAGGTATTGGCTGATTTCCTTCGCGCTGGCCATGCTGGAGAGCAGGCGCACGATGGTCTGGCGGGTTTGTTTGTGGGGTTGTGCGGAAGGGGACATTGCCGTGTTCGAAAGAGGAAAGGGAGCGCCAGGCGCGTGTCGGTTCAATGCGAACCGTTGATGATGCGATGGACCGATTCGGCGTAACCCTGCAACTGCGCCAGCGTCACGAATTCGTCGGCGGTGTGCGCCTGGGCGATGTCGCCCGGACCATACACCAGCGCGGTATAGCCGCCGGCCGAAAACAGCGAGGCCTCGGTCCAGAAGTCCACTGCGTTGCCGATCGGCAGGTCCAGCGCATCGGCCACATCGCGTGCGGCCAGGCGGCGTTCTTCCGCGCGTGCGATGTCGCCCGACGGCAGGCTCGGCCCGCGGAAGGTTTCTTCGAAATGCGCTGCCGCCGGTTCGGCGAAGCCGGCAAAGCTTGCCAGCAGTCCATCCACGTCCATCGACGGCAACGGACGAAAGCCGAAGCGCACTTCGGCTGCCGGCGCGATCATGTTGGCCTTGATGCCCCCCTCGACGCGGCCGATGTTGAAGCGCAATCCGGTCAACCCGCCGAAGCGCGCATGCGCCAGCGATTGCACATGGTCCAGGGCATTTGCGCCCCAGCGCATTGCCTGATGGAGCGCGCTGGCCGAGGGATCCTGCTTGCCCGATGCATGCCCTGCGCGCCCGGCAAACCGCATCAGCACCGAACTGATGCCACGATGCGCCAGCACCGCTTCGCCCATGGTCGGCTCGGCCACCAGGACAGCTTCGTACGGCACGCCGCGCGCCAGGAACGTGGCGATGCAGCGCGGATCATTGGCCTCTTCGTCCGAAGAAAACAGGAACGCGGCATCGCCGTTACCGGCATTGGCCGCGGCAACCAGCGCCGCCGCCGCGCCCTTGATGTCGCACACGCCCAGGCCCACCACGCGGTCGTCCAGGCGCCGCATCGCGTGCGGGTCGGCGCTCCAGTGCGGCGAATCCGGCACGGTATCCAGATGCACGTTGAACAGGTACTTCGGCGTGCCGCGCACCGCGTACAAGCTCACCGCCCCTGCACCGTGATCGACCACCTCGACCTGGAACCCCGGCAGCTGCGCGCGCAGATAATCGAAGATGCCGCCTTGCGCGGCAATCGCACGCGGCGGATTGCGGGTGTCGAATGCCACCAGCGCCTGCAGGTGGTCGAGCGTGGAGGTGAGCAGGTCAGTCATGTGGGTCAGGCAGCCGTGGTGGTGGTGCGGTAGAGATCGGGATAGGCGATTTCCATCAACGCCTGCGGCCGTGCCGGCGCGGCGAAGCCGTGCTGTGCGTACAGCGCATGCGCATCGGAGGTGGCGAGCATGAAGCGGCGAAGACCTTGCAGATGCGGATGGGCCATCACTGCTGCCACCAGTTGCTTGCCATAGCCGCGCCCACGGTATGCATCGAGCACGAACACATCGGCGAGATAGCCGAAGGTGGCACCGTCGGTGATCACGCGCGCGAACGCCACCTGCCCTACGTCCGCGCAATAAGCGCCGAAACACAGCGAGCCGGCGATCGCCCGCTGCACCGTGTCCAGCGGGATGCCCAGGCACCAATAGGCCTGCTCGCTGAGGAAGCGATGGATCAACGGCAGATCGAGTTCCTGCTTGTCGGTACTGATGCGTAATGCGGGCATGGGTTCCATCGCAGTGGCCCTCTTCTCCCACCGGGAGAAGGTGCCCCGAAGGGGCGGATGAGGGGCGCCTCACGAAACTTCGCGAAGCAACCAGGTCGAACGCGTCGCCACGCGCCCAGATGGAGAACGATGGAGGCAATGCTGCAGTAGTTCCCCATGACTGGCGCGTGGCGACGCGTTCGTCATGATCGATCTTGGAGGTTTCTGCGGCACCCCCAAGCCCCTCTCCCCGGGGGGAGAGGGGCTTTTGCTCAGCGGTTGACCTGCGCGTACAGCGTCGAGCTCATCCCGAACAGCTTGATGAAGCCTTCCGCTTCTTCCACGCCCCAGTCGGCCGATTGCGCGTAGGTCGCCCCCTTGGTGTTGAGCAGGTGCGGCGAGCGTACCGCCACCGCATCGACGCGGCCGCCGCGGGTTTCCAGCGTCACCTCGCCATTGACCTTGGACTGCGAGGACTTCAGGAACGCCTCGATATCGCTCTTGAGCGGGTCGTGATAGAAGCCTTCGTACACCAGCTCCACCCATTTGCGCGCCACGTCCGGCTTGAAGCGATTCTGCTGCTTGGTCAGCACCGCATCTTCCAGTGCACGGTGCGCGGTGAGCAGCGAAATCAGGCCCGGCGCTTCGAACACGATGCGGCCCTTCAACCCGATCACGGTGTCACCGGTATAGACGCCGCGGCCCACGCCGTATTGCGCAAACAAGGTGTTGAGCTTGGCCAGGATCTTGGCACCCGGCAGCGGCTTGCCGTCCAGTTCCACCGCTTCGCCTTCGACGAACTTCAGCGTCACCGTCAACGCCTCGCTCGGCCAAGCACTGCGCGGCGCGCACCAGCCGCGCGCGCCCTCGCCCGGCGCTTCCCAACGATCGATCTCGCCGCCGGACATGGTCAGGCCCAGCAGGTTCTCGTTGATGGTGTAGGCCTGCTGTTTGGCACGCACGCCGAAACCACGCGCTTCCAGATACTTCTGCTCATAGGCGCGGGTCTGGGTGTGCTCTTTCTGGATCTCGCGGATCGGCGCCACGATCTGGTAGTCGCCCAGCGCCTTCACTGCCAGGTCGAAACGCACCTGATCGTTGCCCATGCCGGTGCAACCATGCGCAATGATGCGCGTGCCCAATTCTTCGGCACGCTTGAGCGCAGCATCCACGATCAGGTAACGGTCGGACACCAGCAACGGGTACTGGCCCTGGTACCCCTCGCCCGCCCACACGAACGGCTTGACGAAGCCTTCCCAGATCGCCGGGCCACCGTCCACGGTGACGTGGCTGGCCGCGCCCAATTCGGCGGCGCGCTTCTCGATGAACTCACGCTCTTCGGCATCCACACCACCGGTGTCGGCAAACACGGTGTGCACCGCATAGCCGCGCTCCTGCAGATACGGAATGCAGAAGCTGGTGTCCAGACCACCGGAAAACGCGAGAACGATGTCCTTGGTGCCGGGAGTCGGGATTCGGGATTCGGGATTGGTGGAAGCAGCGCTCATCATTGTTCCTTAGTACGTAAATGTGGGGGCCAAGTGTGTTGCTGTTGCGATTCTCTAATCCCGATTCCCGATTCCCGCTTGCGAAGCAAGCGCCGCCATGATCGCCTTTTGCACATGCAGCCGATTTTCGGCTTCATCGATGGCGATGCAGTTGGGCGAATCCATCACCGCATCGGTCGCCTTGACGTTGCGGCGCAGCGGCAGGCAGTGCGAGAACACGCCGTTGTTGGTCAGCGCCATCTTGCGTTCGTCGACGATGAAATGCTGGTACTGGTCGCGGATCGGCTTTTCTGGTTCCCAGTTGCCGAAGAACGGCAACGCACCCCAGCTCTTGGCGTAGACGACATCGGCGCCGGCGTAGGCGCTGTCGATGTCATGGCTGACCTGCAGCGAGCCACCGCTTTCGGCCACGTTTTGCGCGGCCCAGTCCATGTAGCGCTGATCCAGGATGTAGTCCGGCGTCGGGCACAGTAGGGTCACGTCCATGCCCATGCGCGTGGCGATGGTCAGCGCCGAGTTGGCCACCGCTGTGTTCAGCGGCTTGGGGTGGTAGGTCCAGGTCAGCACGTACTTCTTGCCACGCAGATCCTGGGTACCGAAGTGTTCCTGCAGCGCCAGCGCATGCGCCAGCTCCTGGCATGGGTGGGTGATGGTTTCCATGTTGATCACCGGCACCGGCGAATACTTGGCAAAGCTCTTGAGCACCTGGTCTTCGCGGTCCTTGGACCAGTCCACGAACTTCGGAAACGCGCGCACGCCGATCAGGTCGACATAACGCCCCAGCACGCGCGCCACTTCGGCGATGTGCTCTTCGGTGTCGCCGTCCATGACCGTCCCCAGATTGAACTCGATCGGCCACGCATCCTTGCCCGGCTGCAAGACCACCGCATGCCCGCCCAGTTGGAACGCGCCCAGCTCGAAGCTGGTACGGGTGCGCATGGACGGGTTGAAGAACACCAGCGCAATCGACTTGCCCTTCAGCTCGCTTCCCAGCTTGTTGCGTTTGAACAACGCGGCCTGGGTCAACAGCGCGTCCAGCTCGGCGCGGCTCCAGTCCTGGGTGTTCAAGAAGTGCTTCAGTGACATCGATCGATCCTTTGCTGCGTGCTACTGCTGCGTTGGTCCGCCAGGAGCGACGGGGTGCGCGACATGCGCGTTTCTTGCCGTTGAAACTTTTGTGACGCCAAAACGAAAAAACCCAGCCTGGGGGCTGGGTCTTCAACGTCGGAACAGCAAACGCCCCGGCTTACCCAGCGAAAATGTGGGATTCCGGTCGGCGGGCACGCGAGGTCATGCCGGAGGCCATCCGGGCGGCGCTGGTGTCGTGCTGAAAGGCGTTTGCTTGCATAGGGCGCGAATCCTCGCACGCATGTGGGCACGGCGCAACCGCTGCGCATCTCAGCGCGGCGGCGCGACGATGGCGTCGGGAATGTACGGCGTCACTGAGACCCGGATGCGCAGCCGATTGCCCGGATCTTCGGGCAGGCGCGAACGGTATTTGGTGCCCTTGTAGACATAGTCCACGTCGAAGGCGATCGGCCGGCGGAACTCGCGCGGCACTTCCACCACCTTGCAGTTGCGCCGCGTGCTGGTCGGCGGCACCGCAGCGGGCGCGGCCGGTTCGGGGCGACGTGAGAACATTTCCTTGACCGAATCGACCATGCGGTTGATGCGGCCCTCGTCCTCGGCCGGCGCTGCCGCAGCCTGTGCCGCCTGCTCGGCTTCGCATTGCTCTTCGATACGCGTGGCGCGAAGCGTCTGGTAGACCGGCTCGACATTGAGCACCTGCGCATAATCCAGTTTCACGTTCTCGATCACCACGACCCGGTTCTTGGGGTCGGGCTCTGCCGCATGCGCCGGAATCACTTGCCCGGCAAACGTACACAGCAGCATGAAGAACGGAGAAGGTCGCATCAGTACCGGGAACGCGCAGCCAGGCAGTACGTAAGTGTATGGAGCTTGCGGCCGCCTGGGCTGAACGCAACCCATCCGGTGGCCATCGTCGGGCTGGCGATTCGCCATCCCGCCACAACGGGCTAGAATCGCGCGATTGCCCTTTTTCGGATGCCGATGAGCCTGCGCCTGCACAACAACCTGACGCGGCGGGTCGAGCCGTTTGCGCCGCTCGATCCGTCCAGCCCCACCCTGTACGTCTGCGGTCCCACCGTCTACAACTACGCGCATATCGGCAACGCTCGCGGCCCGGTGGTCTTCGATGTGCTTGCCGCGTTGCTGCGCCGACGCTACGGCGCGCTGCGCTACGCGCGCAACATCACCGACGTGGACGACAAGATCAACGCCGCCGCGCAGGCGCAGGGCGTGCCGATTTCGACGATCACCGACCGCTTCGCGGCGATCTACCGGCAGGACATGGCAGCGCTCGGCGTGGCTCCACCGGACATCGAACCGGAGGCCACCACGCACATCCCGCAGATCGTGGCGATGATCGAGCAGCTGATCGCCACTGGGCATGCCTATGCCGCGGAAGGCCACGTGCTGTTTTCGGTCTCCAGCTTCGAGGACTACGGCAAGCTCTCGCGGCGCGACCCGGACGAAATGTTGGCCGGCGCGCGCGTGGACGTGGCGCCATACAAGCGCGACCCCGGCGACTTCGTGCTGTGGAAACCCTCCAGCGACGACCTGCCCGGCTGGCCATCGCCCTGGGGCCGCGGCCGGCCGGGTTGGCATATCGAATGCTCGGCGATGGCCGCCGCCCATCTGGGGCCGACCATCGACATCCACGCCGGCGGTGTGGACCTGCAGTTCCCGCATCACGAAAACGAGATTGCGCAGAGCGAGTGCGCGCATGGCGGTGCCACCTTTGCGCGCTTCTGGCTGCACAACGGCATGCTCAATTTCAGCGGCGCGAAGATGAGCAAGTCGCTGGGCAATATCGAAACCGTGCACGAGCTCATCGCCAGGCATCCGCCCGAAGCGCTGCGCTATGCGCTGTTGAGCGCGCACTACCGTCAGCCGCTGGACTGGTCGGATGGGTTGATCGAGCAGGCCAAGAACACGCTGGACCGCCTGTATGGAACGTTGCGGGATCTGGCTGCGCTGGAAGCCGAAAGCGGCAGCGATCCGGCGGTATCCATGACGATTCCCGCCGAGGTGGAGTCCGCTCTGGATGACGATCTCAACACGCCGCTGGCCTTGTCCGTCATGGCAAGCATCGCCTCCGATGCGCGTGCATTGCGCAGCGACCTGATGCAAAGCGGCCAAGCATCGGCGCGCATGATCGAGCTGCATGCGGCGCGCGCCAAGTTGCTCGGTGCCGGAATGGCACTGGGGTTGCTGCAACAAGACCCGGCTGCATGGTTCTCGCGCGGCACCGACGCCGGCGACGATGCACGCATCACCGCATTGGTGGAAGAACGCAGCGCGGCGAAGAAAGCCAAGGATTTCGCCCGCGCCGACGCCATCCGCAAGCAACTTGCCGACGAGGGTATCGTGCTGGAAGACACGCCGCAGGGCGTGCGTTGGAAGCGTGCTTGATCCTTCTCACGTCTTCCTGTGGGAGAAAGTGCCCCCTCAGGCGGATGAGGGTGCGCTGCGGCGACAAGCAACCGTCGGTCATGGCAAACGCGTCGCCACGCGCCAGCCAGAAAGAATGACCGACGGCCCTCGCAGGCTGCCCCGCCCTGGCACCTCATGAAAGATGCAGTGGCCACAGCGCTCCAAGGCCAGGTGCCAGTGGCGCACACCGTGCCTTCTCGCCCCGCGGGAGAGGGACTTGATCGAATTGATTCTGGATTTTTAGATGACCACCTCCCCCTTCCCGCTTGAACCGACTGCTACCGAGGCGCAGGCCGCCATTGCCGAGGAATTTTCCTTCTTTGGCGACTGGTCCGAGCGCTACCAGTACCTGATCGACCTTGGCCGCAAGTTGCCCGCCTTCCCGGAACAGTGGAAAACCGAAGAGCACCGCCTGCACGGCTGCCAATCGATGGTCTGGATCGTGCCGGAGGGCAACGCCGAGCGGCTGGATTTCCATGCCGTCAGCGATTCGGCCATTGTCTCCGGGCTGATCTACCTTGCGCTGCGCGTGTATTCCGGGCGTAGCGCGCAAGAGATCCTGGCTACCGAGCCTGACTACATCGCCGGGATCGGCCTGGCCAAGCATCTGTCGCCGACCCGCAGCAACGGCGTGGCAGCGATGCTGGCCTTCATCCGCGATACCGCGCGCGCGCAGCAGTGAGCACGCCCGCCCCATCGCCCGCCGATTCGCTGCGGACGCTGCTCGCCCATCCAGGCTTCGGCCTGGTGCTGCTGTACCGCGTGGCGGCGATGCTGTCCTACCAGATCGTCGCGGTGACGGTCGGTTGGCATATTTACGAAATGACCGGCAACCCGCTCTCGTTGGGGCTGATCGGCCTGGCGGAAATCCTGCCGTTCTTCTGCATCGCCCCCTTTGCCGGCTACCTGGTCGATCACCTGCCGCGCCGCCGGCTGGGCATGGTCGCCGTGCTGGGCTTGGTCGCAACCGCGCTGTTGCTGTTGGCGATCACGCAAGGCTGGCTGCCGGTCAAAGGCGTGTGGCCCATCTATGCCGCCATCTCGCTCACCGGCGCGGCGCGCTCTTTCTTGTCGCCGGTCTACAACGCCTTGTTCGCACGGGCGCTGCCGCGCGACGCATTCGCACGCGGCGCCAGCATCGGCAGCGTCACCTTCCAGGCCGGCATGGTGATCGGCCCGGCGCTGGGCGGCGTGCTGGTCGGCTGGGGCGGCAAGGGCCTGGCCTACGGGGTCGCCGCCAGCGTGGCGATGCTGGCGATCCTGGCGTTGGCTTTGTTGCGTGTCAGCGAGCCGGTCAGCGCCGGCCCGCGTGCGCCGATCTTCCGCAGCATCGCCGAAGGCGCGCAGTTCGTACTGTCCAACCAGATCATGCTGGGCGCCATGGCGCTGGACATGTTCTCGGTCCTGCTTGGCGGCGCGGTGTCGATGTTGCCGGCCTTCATCCACGACATCCTGCACTACGGCCCGGAAGGCCTGGGCATCCTGCGCGGTGCGCCGGCGCTGGGTTCGATCGTGGTTGGCGTGTGGCTGGCGCGGCACCCGCTGCAGCGCAATGCCGGACGCGTGCTGCTGCTGTCGGTGGCCGGCTTCGGGCTTTGCACCATCGCCTTCGGACTGTCGCGCCATTTCTGGCTGTCCGCGGCGATCCTGCTGGTGTACGGCATGTGCGATGGCGTCTCGGTGGTGGTGCGCCAGACCATCCTGCAGTTGGCCACCCCCGATGCCATGCGTGGCCGGGTGTCTTCGATCAACGGCATCTTCATCGGCTCGTCCAACGAGTTGGGCGCGTTCTACGACGGCGTCATGGCGCGCCTGGTCGGCCTGGTGCCGGCGGTGGTCATCGGCGGCTGCGTCACCCTGGGCGTGGTGGCCACCACCGCCTGGAAGGCGCCGCGCCTGCGCAAGCTGGACCTGCGCGATCTGCAGTGAGCGGCGCGATCGCGTGATTGCCGGTGCCCCCTGCGCCGCTGTGGTGGCAAGGGGCTCGTGTTGCGGACCGCGCTCACGTGCCGTGTGCAGCTGCGTGCGGCGGCGTCTCGCCAATGGGCGCTGCCTGACTATCGGCCAGGCGCCAATACAACGGATCAGGCGACCATAAAAAACCCCGCACATGGCGGGGTCTTTCGGTGAGCCAGGCGGACGATCAGTCGCCCTGCTGCTTCTGCAAGTGCTCCCAACGCTCCTGGGCATCGATGGTGCGCTCGGCAGTCAGACGCGCTTCCAGGCGGTCCAGGCCAATCTCTTCACCGGTGTCCACGCAATAGCCGTAGTCACCGTCTTCCAGACGCTTGAGCGTGCTGTCGATCTTGGAAATCAGCTTGCGGGCGCGATCACGGGCACGCAGTTCCAGCGAGTTTTCGGTCTCGCGGGTGGCACGTTCGGCTTCGTCGCCGATGTCGCGCACTTCTTCGCGCAGGTTTTCGATGGTCTGCTTGGATTCCTCCACCATCTCGTTGCGCCAGCTCTGCAGACGCTGGCGGAAATATTCCTGCTGCAACTTGTTCATGTACTCCTCGTCCGCGGAAGGCTTGTAGCCCTGCGGCAGGATCGGGCGACCGGTTGCTTCGTCGGTCTTGTACTCGACCACCTTGTACTTGGTCTTGGGAGCCGCGCTGGACGGCTTGGACGTCACGGCCACGGCCACCTTGCCGACCGGACGGGTCGCAGCAGGCTTGGCGGGGGCTTCGGTTTTGGTTGGCGTTTTTGCGGAAGATTTCGAAACGGGCACGGGATTCTTAGATGACGGGGTCGCAGGCTTTGCCGGCTTCGCAGGGACGGCCTTGGGGACCGGTGCGGGCGCGGGCTTCTCAGCCTTGACCGGGACTGACTTGGCCGGAGCCGGCTTGGTGGCCGGCTTCGGTACGGACTTGGACGCCACCGGCTTGGCGGCCGGTTTGGCGGCAGCCGGAGCTGCCTTTTTCGCCGCCGGCTTGGCAGCACTCTTGGCGACGGGTTTCACTGACTTGGGGGCTGCGGACGCGGTGGTCTTGGAAGCCGGCGCCGGCTTGGCAGCGGCCTTCTTCGCAGGTGCCTTCTTCGCGGGTGCCTTCTTGGCAGCCGGCTGCTTGGTCGGCGGTTTTGCGGCCGGTTTCGCAGCAGCGGACGTCGCTGCCTTTTTCGCAACGGGTTTGGCGGACTTCTTGGCGGCCTCTACGGCCTTTTTTGCAGGTTTTTTAGCAGCCACGAAACGCTCATCCTTGGTTCCCCCGGGGCCCGGGAAAGCGGGCCTTTATAACGTACCCCGCGGACCCCCGGCAACCACCTATTAATGCAAGTGGCATATCATTGGCAAGTGATCTCACGCCTGCTCATCGCGCTGCTGCGCGTCTACAAGCTCGTCATCAGCCCCCTGCTCGGGCCGCGTTGCCGTTTTGCACCAAGCTGCTCGGACTACGCGATGACCGCCATCGGCCGCTTCGGCCCGCTGCGCGGCAGTTGGCTTGCCGCGCGCAGGCTCGGCCGCTGTCACCCCTTCCATCCGGGCGGATTCGATCCGGTGCCCGATGCACCCGCCTCGCCCTCCCCGTCTTCTTCCTGCAGCTGCAAAGGACCCCATCCATGAGCCGAACCGTCATCGTCAACGCCCGCCTGGTCAACGAAGGCAAGGAGTTCGACGCCGATCTCCTGATCGAGGGCGGCCGCATCGCCAAGATCGACAGCAAGATCGCCCCTGCCCCTGGCGATACCGTCGTGGATGCCGCCGGACGCTGGGTGCTGCCAGGCATGATCGACGACCAGGTGCACTTCCGCGAACCTGGCCTGACCCACAAGGGCGACATCGCGACCGAATCCGGCGCCGCGGTGGCTGGTGGCCTGACCAGCTTCATGGACATGCCCAACACCAATCCGCCGACCCTGGATGCCGCCGCACTGCAGGCCAAGTACGACGCCGCTGCCGGGCGCGCCTGGGCCAACTACGGCTTCTACATGGGTGCCAGCAACGACAACCTGGCCCACATCCAGTCGCTGGACCCCAAGACTGCACCGGGCATCAAGGTGTTCATGGGCGCCTCCACCGGCAACATGCTGGTCGATAACCCGGAAACGCTGGACGCCATCTTCCGCGACGCACCCACGCCGATCATCACCCACTGCGAAGACACCCCGACCATCGACGCGACGATGGCGCAGTACAAGGAAAAGTATGGCGATGCGCTGACACCGGAGATGCACCCGGACATCCGTTCGCGTCAGGCCTGCCTGAAGTCCTCGCAGCTGGCGGTCTCGCTGGCGCGCAAGCACAACACCCGCCTGCACGTGCTGCACATTTCCACCGCCGACGAGCTGTCGCTGTTCGAAGCCGGCCCGCTGGTCGATGCCGATGGCAAGCTGCGCAAGCGCATTACCGCCGAGACCTGCATCCACTTTCTGCGCTTCGATCGCAGCGATTACGCACGACTGGGCAACCTGATCAAGTGCAACCCTGCGATCAAGGACGCCGAAGATCGTCTGGCGCTCATCGATGCGCTGGCCGAAGATGTCATCGACGTGCTCGCCACCGACCACGCCCCGCACACCTGGGAAGAAAAGCAAAAGCCCTATGCGCAGGCGCCCTCGGGCCTGCCGCTGGTGCAGTACGCGCTGGTCGCGGCACTGGAGCTGGTGCACGAAGGCAAGTTGCCGATCACCCGTATCGTGCAGAAGTTCGCGCATGCGCCGGCCCAGTTGTTCGATGTGCAAGAGCGCGGCTTCCTGCGCGAAGGCTATTTCGCCGACCTGGTGATGATCGACAACACCCCGTTTACCGTGAAGCGCGAGCAGGTGCTGTCCAAGTGCGGCTGGTCGCCATTCGAGGGCACCACCTTCCGTTCGCGCATCGCTGCGACGTGGGTCAACGGCCAGCAGGTGTGGGATGGCGAACAGCTGGTGGGCAGCGCTGCCGGCCAGCGCCTGACCTTCGACCGCTGATGCGCGCAGCCCTGTTTGGTGCCTGGTTGATCCTGGCGCCGGTCGCGCTGGTTGCAGGTCGCGCCCAAGCGCAGGGTGCGGCCGCCGCAACCGATGTCGTATTTCCGCAAAGCGCGTCGCAAGGCGCGCTGGTGATCGGCAAGGTGCCGGCAGGCAGCAAGGTGCAATATGCCGGCCGCAGCTTGCGTGTGAGCGGTTATGGAAGCGTCGTGTTCGGGATCGGCCGCGATGCGACCGGGCCCTTGCAGGTGCAGATCACCCAACCCGATGGCAGCACGCGCACCGTGAGCATCGCAGTAACGCCGCGCGACTGGCCGGTGGAACGCGTCAATGGCGTGCCGCCGAAGACGGTCAACCCGCCGGCCGAGATTGCCGCGCGCATCAAACGCGAACAGGCGCAGGTCACGGCGGCGCGCGACCGCGATGACGCACGCACCGATTTCGCCCAACCCTTCATCTGGCCGGTGCAGGGACGTATCAGCGGCCGCTTCGGCAATGCACGCGTGTACAACGGCCAGCCGGGCGCCGGCCATTCGGGCATGGACATCGCCGTGCCCACCGGCACCCCGGTGAAGGCACCGGCTGCCGGCGTGGTGACGTTCGCGGCGCCGGACCTGTATCTCACCGGCGGCACGGTGCTGCTGGATCACGGCTTCGGGGTGAGCTCGAATTTCCTGCACTTGTCGCGTATCGACGTGAAGGTGGGCGACCGGGTCGAGCAAGGCCAGGTGATTGCCGCGGTTGGTGCCACTGGGCGTGCCACCGGGCCGCATCTGCATTGGGGGATGAACTGGTTCGACACCCGCATCGATCCGTTGCTGGTGCTTGAGCGGACGAAGTAGAGCGTTCGAAAGATCGCCTCTTTGACGTGCGGTGGCATTGAAGACGCTGTTCTACGCTTCCTAGAAGAGCCTGCTTGGCCAGCCCGGTCTTCTGCTGACTCGAGTTTCCCTCACACCAATTATCGCGTCCCGGACGTACTGGAACGGAGCCGCAACAGTGGATGGCAATGCAGGCGTGGCCAACGTTGATCACATCGGGTTTGCCGTTTCATCTCTTGACGAGGCGATCCGGTTCTGGACCGAGGCCCTGGGGTTTACGCTCGAACGACAGGCACAGATGGGCGGCGATTTCCTGCATCAGGTCACCGGCGTGGATGATCCGAGCGTGCGAACGGCAATCGTGAAGGCTCCGGACGGATTCATCGTCGAGTTGCTGCAATATTCCAAAGGTCGTCGGAATGGGCAGTCGCCGGACAGCGCGGGTGCGATCGGGGCCGCCCATCTGGCGCTGACCGTCCGGGACATCCATGCGGCCATCTGCCGTGTCGAGGCGGCCGGATGGAAGGCGAAGGGCAAGCCGCTGCCGATTCCGGGAGGTCCGAGAACAGGAACGCTCACCGCCTACGTGTCCGGTCCCGACCATATTTCCATCGAGTTCATGCAGCCCGCTGGACCGTGACAGAACCGGCGCGCCCCGACTACCGGCGCAGTCGTCAGGGGGATGACACCGAATGGTCGCATCCCCGCCCCGTTGATGGACCATGATCCCGATCCGCCTTAGCGTGCGGCTGCAGAGTCATTCTGCGATGACCCCACTATTTGATGCATCGCGACCACTGGATCAGGCCCCCTCGATTTAACAACGGGCCACACCCTGCGACGACAGAAGAAAAACGCAACCCACGACCATTGCGCCGGAACGCTACACACCCGGTCGGCGGCGACCTACCCGTCGTGCTTGTGTCCGCCAGCGGGCTTTGCGGTATAACCGAAACGACCGTCGTGCGTCGCTGCAGGTGGACGCTTGGGCTGCCGACGGTCGGTCCGTCGCTTCGGCGTCGGGCGTGCTTCATCTCCCCTCCCCCGACTGCAGGAGATGTGCGACATGCGCAACGAGCACCTCAAACCGACCCTGGGTACCTGGCAGTTGTGGGGCATCGCGGTGGGGCTGGTGATTTCAGGCGAGTATTTCGGCTGGAGTTACGGCTGGGGCACCGCCGGTACGCTCGGCTTTCTGGTGACCACGCTGCTGGTCGCAGTGATGTACACCTGTTTCATCTTCAGCTTCACCGAATTGACCACCGCCATTCCCAATGCGGGCGGGCCCTTCGCCTACAGCCTGCGCGCGTTCGGGACCTATGGCGGCATGCTGGCAGGCCTGGCCACGTTGATCGAATTCGTGTTCGCGCCGCCGGCTATCGCGATGGCGATCGGCGCGTATCTGAATGTGCAGTACCCCACGCTGGATCCGCGTCTTGCAGCGGTTGGCGCCTACCTGGTCTTCATGAGCTTGAACATTGTCGGCGTGGCGATTGCAGCCACCTTCGAGCTGATCGTGACCTTGCTGGCGGTGATCGAACTACTGGTGTTCATGGGCGTGGTGGCACCGGGTTTCAGCGTGGCGCGCTTTGCCGCCAACGGCTGGGCCGGCAGCGACGGCTTCGGGCCGGCCGCCATTTCCGGCATCTTCGCTGCGATCCCGTTTGCGATCTGGTTCTTCCTGGCGATCGAAGGGGCGGCGATGGCGGCCGAAGAAGCCAAAGACCCCAGGCGCACGATTCCGCGCGCCTACATCGCCGGCATTCTCACCCTGGTGGTGTTGGCGCTGGGCGTGATGGTGTTTGCCGGCGGCGTCGGCGACTGGCGCCAGCTTTCCAACATCAACGATCCGCTGCCGCAGGCGATGAAGGCCGTCGTCGGCAACAGTTCCACCTGGTTGCACATGCTGGTGTGGATCGGCTTGTTCGGGTTGGTGGCGAGTTTCCACGGCATCATCCTGGGCTATTCGCGTCAGTTCTTTGCGCTGGCGCGTGCCGGTTTCCTGCCACATGGGCTGGCCAGGCTCTCGCGTTTTCGCACGCCGCATCGCGCCATCCTGGCCGGCGGCGTCATCGGCATCGCCGCGATCTGCAGCGACAGCGTGGTCAAGATCCAGGGCATGTCATTGACCGCAGCGATGATCACCATGTCGGTGTTCGGCGCGATCGTGATGTATGTGATGAGCATGCTCAGCCTGTTCAGGCTGCGTCGCGCCGAACCGGGATTGGAGCGTAGTTTCCGCGCACCGTGGTACCCGGTGGTGCCGGCCATTGCGCTGCTGCTGGCACTGGTGTGCCTGGTGGCGATGGTGTGGTTCAACCCGATCGTGGCATTGATCTTCCTGGGCCTGCTGCTGTTCGGCGCGGCGTGTTGCGTCCTGAGCCTGCGCACGCAACACACGCCTGTGGCCAGCGCCGGATGAGCGGGTTTGCCTTCACCGCAGGCGGCGAACGCTTTCAGTTTGCCGATCTGAAGCAGCTGCTGGCCAAGGCGACGCCTGCGCGCTCCGGCGACCAGCTGGCCGGTCTTGCCGCCGACTCCGGTCTGCAGCGCGTGGCCGCACAGATGGCGCTGGCCGATCTGCCGCTACGGCACTTCCTCGACGAAGCAGTGGTACCGTATGAAGCAGACGAAGTCACCCGGCTGATCATCGACCAGCACGATGCCGCTGCATTTGCCGCCGTGGCGCATCTCACCGTGGGCGGCTTTCGCGATTGGCTGCTGAGTGCGCAGGCCGACGAAGCTGCATTGACCGCGTTGGCACCCGGCCTGACGCCGGAAATGGTGGCCGCGGTGTCCAAATTGATGCGGGTGCAGGACCTGATCCTGGTGGCGCAGAAAACGCGGGTCGTCACCCGCTTTCGCAACACGCTGGGGTTGCGCGGACGCCTGTCGACACGCCTGCAGCCCAACCACCCCACCGATGATGCCACCGGCATCGCCGCCAGCGTGCTCGACGGCTTGTTGTACGGCAACGGCGATGCGGTGATCGGCATCAACCCGGCCAGCGACAGCCTGGCCGCAACCACGGCCCTGTTGCGCATGCTCGATGCGGTGATCAGTGGGTATCAGATTCCCACGCAATCGTGCGTGCTTGCGCACATCACCACCACCATCGAAGCGATCGGCCGCGGCGTGCCGGTGGATCTGGTGTTTCAGTCCATCGCCGGCACCGAGGCGGCCAATGCCAGCTTCGGCATCAACCTGGCCTTGCTGCAGGAAGGGTATGAAGCGGGCCTGTCGTTGCGTCGCGGCAACGTCGGCGACAACGTGATGTACTTCGAAACCGGCCAGGGCAGCGCGTTGTCGGCCAATGCGCACCACGGCGTGGATCAACAGACCTGCGAGGTGCGCGCCTATGCGGTAGCGCGCCACTACAAACCGCTGCTGGTAAACACCGTGGTGGGCTTCATCGGGCCGGAATATCTCTACGACGGCAAGCAGATCGTCCGCGCCGGGCTGGAGGACCACTTCTGCGGCAAGTTGCTCGGCGTGCCGATGGGCTGCGACATCTGCTACACCAACCATGCCGAAGCCGATCAAGACGACATGGACGTGTTGCTCACCCTGCTCGGTACTGCCGGCATCAACTTCATCATGGGCATCCCCGGCTCGGACGATGTGATGTTGAACTACCAGACCACCTCGTTTCACGATGCGCTGTATGCGCGCCAGGCACTCGGCCTGCGCGCCGCACCCGAGTTCGAACGATGGCTGGAGCAGCACGACATCCTGCGGCTGCGCGATGGCCGCTTCGAACTTGGCAGCGAGGTACCGGCGCCATTTCGGCGTGCATTGGCACAGGCCAGCGGTAGAGCGGCGCCATGAGCGCACCCTCCACACCGCCCTGCGATGCCTGGGCGCACCTGCGCCAACGGACGCCAGCGCGCATTGCGCTGGGCCGGGTGGGGACCAGCCTGCCTACGGACGCGCACCTGGAGTTCCAGCTGGCGCATGCGCAGGCACGCGATGCGGTGCATCTGGCATTCGACCCGGCACCGCTGCAGGCCGCGCTGGAGCAACGCGGGCGCAGCAGCATCCTGCTGCAGAGCGCTGCCACCGATCGTCATCAGTATCTGCAACGTCCCGATCTGGGACGGCGCCTGGCCGAAGAAGCCGCCGCCCAGCTACGCGGCCTCACGGCCGTGCATGGCGGCGGACAGGATGTTGCGGTGGTCATCGCCGATGGGCTGTCTGCGCTGGCCGTGCATCGGCATGCCGCGCGCATGCTCGACCAGATCGATGCACTGGCATCGCAGGAAGGCTGGTCGCTCGCGCCGGTGGTGCTGGTGGCGCAAGGGCGCGTGGCGATCGGCGATGAGGTCGGCGAACTGCTCAACGCACGCGCCGTGATCGTGCTGATCGGCGAAAGGCCGGGCCTTAGCTCGCCCGACAGCCTGGGCCTGTATCTCACCTACACGCCCCGCGTCGGGCTCACCGATGCAGCGCGCAACTGCATTTCCAACATTCGCGCCGAAGGACTGAGTTATGCCGAGGCGACCCACAAATTGGCGTATCTGCTGCGCGAGGTATTTCGCCGCAGGCTCTCTGGCGTGCAGTTGAAAGACGAAGCCGAACAACCTGCGTCGCTGGCAGGGCCTGCCGACATCGCGCCGCGCACGTTCTTGCTGCCGGACTGAACTGCGCGGCGTGTACTGACCAGGAGTCACACCGCGCAATTCGCAATCAATCCGTCACTTCAATGCCCCATCCTGCGTATTGCTGGCGGCATAGGTGCTGGTTTGCAGTTCGTTGTCATGCGGATGACGTAAGGCGTTGCGTACATCATCGGGAAGCTTGTCGACATCCAGCATCACCTTTCCCGAGTGCACATCACGCACCACCGAGGCAGGCAGCACGAAGTCGCCGCCATTTTCGATATTGATGACCAGTTCGTCCCCATCGTTGCGGATGTCGCGGACGGCACCGACGCCGACTTCGCCATCGCGTAGAAATACCATCTGGCCAATTTCGATCTGCTGCATGTTCAATCTCCTGGAATGGCGTCATCACGCAAGCGCGCTGTGCCGGTGGCAGATCATCGCGCTGCGGTGCGTTGGCGCGTGGTGAAGCGCGGATCACTGCGGCGTGGGTGCGTGCAGCAAGGCGCCGCTCGGCAGGCGGGCCGGCTGCCCGGCAATACGCTCGAACTCGCTCACATCGTGCGAACAGAACACTTCCACCTCACTTGCATGCTGTTGCCGTAGAGCGCGCAGGCGCTGCTGGTTGCTCAAGCGCGCGGCGCGGTCCTTCTCCAGCATCCATTGATATGCGCGCAGCCCTGGCGTGCAGTAAGGCGCGTCCGGATCCATTTCGCGATGGAAGAAATATGCATCGCCTGCCAGCAGCAGCCATCGTGCCGGCGTGTGCACCGCAACCGCGGCATGACCCAGCGTGTGCCCGGGAAGCGGCACCATCAGAAGCTCTGGCGGTAATCCATGCAGGTCGCGCACGCACTCCAGCCCCATCCAGCGCTCGCCTGCTGCACCGTCGTAGGTGCGCCACTGCCCGCGCGTAGACCACTGTTGCGGACGAAAGCGTTGGCGATCCATCCAGGTGCGCTGTGCCAGTGCGGCATCGCGTTCGCTCGTCATCAGGTGCACGCGCGCATGCGGAAAGTCGTCCAGCCCGCCGGCGTGGTCGAAATCCAGATGGGTCAGCACGATGTGCCGCACATCGCGCGGGTCCAGCCCCAGCCGTTGTATCTGCCGGATTGCGGTCATCTCCTCGCGCAAATCCGGCTTGACCAGGGCCAGAAAAAACCGACTCAGGCGCGCACGTGGCTCGGCCACATCGCGCAGGCCGAAACCGGTATCGATCAGTACCAACCCGGCGCTGGTTTCCACCAACAAGCAATGGCAACACAGATGGCCGCGATCCAGGACGCCTGGCGTACGTCCGTCCATGAGATGGCCGCCCAGCGGACAGGTGGAGATGCAGTTGAAGTGATGCACGCGCATCGGCACGCTCCGCTTGGCGGGCCAGCGTGGCAATGCGACCGTCGCACAGCGGTGAGCGGAGCAAATCGCGCAACCAGTGCGCACACGCCACCTTGACGGTGGCGCGTGCGCCCCAGATTTCAGCGCAGCGGAACGTCCGCCACCTTGTCCTGATAATCCTTCTTCGGGTCGACGCCCAACAACACCTTGATCCCTGCCAGCAGGCTCGACTCGTTGAGCCAGATCTGCGCATGGTCGGCGTCTAGGCGCAGCAGCGCCAAGTTCGGATCGGTCTTGCCGCCTTCGTACCACGCAGCGACATATGGATTCCACAACCGGTCGACCATGGCCGGGTCGGTGTCTTCGCGCAGCGAGCCGCTGATGCTGGCGAACAAATCGTGGCCCTTGCTGCTGAAGGCGCCGATGACGCGGCGGCCCTGCCCCAGCATGGTGATCAACGCGTTGTCCTTGGATGTAAAGAACCAGATCGGTCCACCGCTATCGCCTTCGATCTGTGCGGTCATCGGACGCGCATGACCGTCTTCGACACCGTCCAGGCCCAGCATCACGGTGCGATCGGATTTGAGCGCCTTCCAGAATTTTTCCTGCAACTCTTTGGTGTCTGCCATTTCGATTCCTGACATGCGCGTGTACGCGGGTGAGTCAGTCTGAAAGGCCCTGCGCCCACGGCATGTGAGGACGCATCTCGAATCGCCGTCATTGTGCAACCGCAATATGGTCCGCGTGCGCACATGGCCTGTAGCGCCAGTACCGGCCCGCAAAGCGTGACCGATTCGCAGTTCCGGCACATTGGCCGATACGTCATCAGCCGAAAAACGAACACGGCAGTAGGATCGGCCGGCCGCTGGTGCGGCACGAACGAGAACCGCGCATGGCAACGACCGTCGTTGCACCTGCGCTGCATTGCTTCCGAATCCTGAAGCGGCCGGACACCTGTTGCGATCGTTTATCAGGCGAGCGCGCACCGGCGTCGTCGTCGCTCCTGGCTTGCCGGCATCTGCAGCGTATTGCGCATACGTCCCCTTCTGAGAGAGCGCCACCACATGTCTGCAACGCACATCCGTTCGACCTGTCTCGCTGCCGCAGTGCTGAGCCTTGTTAGCGCCACTGCGCTGGCATTGACCGGCACTGCCACACGGCCGCAACTCACCAGCAGCGAAGCGAGCAGTTATACGATCGCCAAAGCCTTGGCCAAAGCCGGGCCGATCAGCGCATTGGTGACCGATAACTGGAACCCCACCGCAGGTGTCGCCCTACTCAGTGCCGATTACGCAGTGGCGGCCGACGGCTCAACACGCTACCGCACCGTGCAATCTGCCATCGACGCTGCCGTGGCTGCCGGCGGCACCACACGTCGCTATATCAGCATCAAGGCGGGCACTTACACCGAGCTGGTCTGCGTGCCGAACAATGCGCCACCGCTGACGCTGTTCGGGCTGGGCACAAATACCGGCGACACCGTCATCCGCTTCAACAATGCCAACCCCACTCCCAAGCCAGCCGGCACCGCAAGCCACCCGTGTGCGAGCAATGCGTCGGCGACCACGGTTGGCACCTCCAACAGCGCGACGTTCACCGTGCGCGCGGCGAATTTCGAGGCGCGCCACCTGCGCGTGGACAACAACTATGTGGAAGGCACCTACACCGACAACAATCAATCGGCGGTGGCGCTGGCTGTGCGTGGCGACAAGGCCAACTTCCAGGATGTCCTGGTGACCGGCAACCAGGACACCTTGTTGATCAGCGCGACCAGCGCGTCCAATGTGATCCGGGCGTATTTCAAGAACAGCACCATCGAAGGCGATGTCGATTTCATCTTCGGCTCCGGCGTCGGTGTTTTCGATGGCGCCACCATCCGTTCCACCGGCGCACGCCTGGGCAGCAGCCGCGGCGGCTATATTTTTGCGCCCAGCACGCGTCCTGGCAGCAGCTACGGATTTCTGGCGATCAACAGCAGCTTTACCGGTGTCTCCGGCTCCCCGGGCAACAACACCTATCTTGGACGTGCGTGGGACGAGAGCGTCGGCAGCCTGAGCTCTTACGTCAACGGCACTTCGCCCAACGGCCAGGTGACGGTACGTGACTCGACCCTGGGCAGCCATATCCGCAAGACCGCGCCATGGAATGCATCAACGGTCGGCCGCCCGTATTGCAGCAGCAACTGCACCAATTCGGCCAACCGTTTCTACGAATACAACAATAGCGGTCCCGGCGCGGCCAATTGAGTCGATGCTTCACCGCAACTGCGCCGCAAGCCGGGCATTGCCCGTGCTTGCGGCCTCGCGCGTCGAGCCGGAATTCCTGCCGGGATCCCTGCGTGTGCGTGGCGTCGCGCGGGTCGTCTCGGCCGCGACAACGGCAGCGCACCGGCTGCCGATAAGAGGGCGTGCGAACGGCCTGACTGCGTCGCAAGGCCTACGCACGATTGGCGCTGTCATTACCTTAGCGCTGTGCTGCCAATCGGCCCGCTCCGAACACGACAGACTGGGCCGCCGCGCCCGTCACGCCACACACGCGCATGCTGCGCACGCAGCTGACGTACCGGCGCCGCTTAATCGGTGCCGCTGGCGGCACGCCAGCTATGCCAGAGCTGTTGCATCGGCGGCGGGTACGCAGGCTTGCCCGCCAGCTCGCGCTGCAAGCGCAGCCGTGCCAGACGCGACCACACCCGGTGCGGCCGCGCCAACGCGACCTTGCGCGGCCAGGCCTGCAACAGCTGCGTGCGCCAGGCGGACGTGGCAACGCCACCGGGCGCTGCGCCGTCGCCGGCCACGCGTTGGCGTGCATCCAGCCATTGCACCGCCACCGCAGTGGCATCGCCAGGCCGTGCCCGTGCGAACAGCACCGCTTCCACCGCAATCACCGCCTCGGCGAACGTGCGCAGTGCCCCTAGCGCGTGCTGCAGCGATTGTGGCTGGACGCGCGCGGCCTGCATGGCCGGCAAGGTGTCGGCCAGCTGTGACCACGGCGCACGCACCGGTTCAAGCACGCGCCCCAACGGATGGCGCGAGCGCTGGCTGGACCAGTCACGCAGCTCCTGCTGCCACCACGCCAGCTTGGCATCGGCCGGCAACGGGTCGCCGGCGATATTCATGATGTCTTCCCATTCCTGCAGCAACGCGAACCAGGCAACTGCCAGACGGCGTTGCGGCTCGGGCACGAACGGTTCGGCAACCGACCATTCCGGCCAGCGGGTGGCCCACTTGTCGAGAAAACTGTCGAGCGCGCTGGATTGGCTCATGGCGGGTCCGGAAAAATACGAAGAAAGATCAGATCTGCGGCCACGTTGCCGCATTCCAAAGTGCCTGCGGCTGCTCGACCAGCACATCGGCCTGCCAGTGCGTCGGGTCGTCGTCGTCCAGACGATAGCCCCACAACGCCGCGACCGACGCCATCGCCGCCGCGCGCGCAGCCACGATGTCGCGCTCATCGTCGCCCACATACACGCATTGCGCAGGTGCAACGCCGATGCGTTCTGCGGCTATCACCAGCGGCAACGGATGCGGTTTGCGCTCGGCCAGCGTGTCGCCACCAATCAGCACCGCGCAGCGCTGCTCCCAGCCCAACTGCGGCAGGATCAGGCGTGCCAGATATTCGGGCTTGTTGGTGACGATGCCCCACACGCAGCCGGCATCCTCCAGCCGCACCAGCATCTGTTCGATGCCATCGAACAGCTGCGATTGCGTGCCGATCAGGCCTTCGTAGCGCTGCAGGAATTCCGGCACCAGCGCCGCGCACGCCGCGGCATCGAGCTCGGCAAAGGCCACGCCGAGCATCGCACGCGCACCTTTGGAAACCACCGGGCGCAGCGACGCCAACGCAAGTGGTGCACGCCCACGCGCATCCAGCATGGCGTTGACTGTCGCCAGCATGTCCGGCGCGCTGTCCAGCAAGGTGCCATCCAGATCGAACAACACCGTGCGCGGGAAACTCACCACAGCGCCACGGGCCTGCAACTGCATGCACTCCACCCGAAACGAGAAAATCTCAAACCCTCAGCCAACCGCCTTTGCGATTCCTGACTCCCGATTCCCGATTCCCCGCCCATCACGGCTTCACCGCATACGCCAGGTAATTCACCTCAGTACGCGAGGACAGGCGGGCGCGATTGCGCCACGGCTCGTACAGCATGCCGCTGACGTCTTCGAGCTGCAGCCCGGCGTTGCGCAGCCACGCCGCAAGCTCGGCCGGCTTGATGAAATCCTTGTAGTGGTGCGTGCCCTTGGGCAGCAGGCGCGCGATGTATTCGGCGCCCACCACCGCCAGCGCGAACGCGGCAGGGGTGCGATTGAGCGTGGACAGGAACAGCTTGCCGCCCGGCTTGAGCAGGCTGGCGCAGGCACGGATGATCGCGGTCGGATCCGGCACGTGTTCGAGCATTTCCATGCAGGTCACCGCATCGAAGCTGCCCGGCTGTTCGGCGGCCAGGTCTTCCACCGATTGCACGCGATAGTCGACCTGCACGCCCGATTCCAGGCTGTGCAGACGCGCCACCTTCACCAGTTCCGGCGCCAGGTCGATCGCAGTCACCTGCGCGCCCAGACGTGCCATCGATTCGCTGAGCAAACCGCCACCGCAGCCGACATCGAGCACGCGCGCACCGGCAAGTTCCAGCCGCGCGGACACATACTCCAGACGCACAGGATTGAGCGCATGCAGCGGCTTCTGCGGGCCGTCGGCATCCCACCAGCGGTTGGCCAGCGCGGCGAATTTATCCAGCTCGCTCTGATGGAAATTGCTGGATTTGGCGTGCGTATTCGAATTCATGCGGGGGCTCCGTGATGCGGTGACGCGCGCTCAGGCGCGGACGGTGCAGATGCGTTCGCGCCACTGCCGCGCATTGGCGAGAAGGGCGGCGGTATCCATGTCGATGAGCTCGCGCTGTACCAGTTTGGGCTTTCCGGCGATCCACACATCGGTGACCTGATGGCGGCCAGCCGCGTAGATCAGCTGCGACAGCACATGATGCAGCGGCTGGGTTTCCAGTGCAGACAGGTCCACGCAGACCAGGTCGGCCTGCTTGCCGACCTCGATCGAGCCGATCCTGTCGCCGAAGCCCAAGGCACGCGCGCCGCCTAACGTGGCCGCACGCAAGGTGGTCGCGGCGTCCAGCGCGGTCGCATCGTTGGCCACGGCCTTGGCCAGAATGGCGGCGGTACGGTTTTCGCTGAACATGTCCAGGTCGTTGTTGCTGGCGCAGCCGTCGGTGCCGATGGCCAGATTCACGCCCGCACGCTGCAGCGCGCATGCCGGGCAAAAGCCCGAAGCGAGCTTGAGATTGGATTCGGGGCAATGCACCACGCTGACGCCGCGCTCGGCGCACAGATGGATTTCCGCATCGGTGAGCTGGGTCATGTGCACCGCGATCAGGCGGTCGTTGACCAGGCCCAGGCGATCCAGCCGCGCCAGCGGGCGCTGGCCGTACTGCTTGATCGAATCGGCCACTTCCTGCGCGGTTTCGTGCGTATGCAGATGCACCGGGATGTCGAGCTGGTCGGCCAGCATGCGTACGCGTTCGAAGTTGGCATCGTTCACGGTATACGGCGCATGCGGCGCGAACGCGGTGCTGATCAACGGATCGTCGCGCCATTGGTCGTGCAGTTCGCCGGCACGCGCGAAGTATTCGTCGTCCGACGATGCCCATGCGGTCGGGAAATCGATGATCACCGCGCCCACCAGCGCACGGAAGCCGTGCTGCTTGTAGACGGCCGCCTGCACATCGGCGAAGAAGTAGTTTTCGTTAACGCAGGTCGTACCACCGCGCAGCATTTCGGCGATTGCCAGCGTGGTGCCATCAGCCACGAATTCCGGCCCGATCACCGCCGCTTCCACCGGCCAGATGTGCTGCTGCAACCACACCATCAGCGGCAGGTCGTCGGCGACGCCGCGCAGCAGCGTCATCGGATTATGCGTATGCGCATTGACCAGTCCCGGCATCAACGCCGCATCGGGCCGCGACACGGTCTGCTTGGGCGCAAAACGCGTGCGTGCTTCGGCAGCCGGCAGCACGGCAACGATGACGCCGTGACTGACCGCGACCGCGTGGTCTTCCAGCACCACCGCATGCGGTTCGATCGGCACGACGTAGCCGGCCTCGATCAGCAGGTCGCAGGGTTCGGGCGGAGCGTTGGTCATGAGTGGATCCATTGAAGTTAGTTGCCGAACGGCCAGGAGTCGTCGGAGCGTGACACAGGCGCATACCGCGTGCCGTCGTAGCGCAGCACCTGGCGCTGGCGGTGCGTGCGCTCGATGTCGTCTGCATCCTCGACGGTGGTGGAAGTCACCAGGTTGGCAGTGACTGCGATGTCGGCATAGCCCGTGTGGACCGGCGCGTCCATCGACAGGGTGAGCGTGCCGCGTTCGGTCACCACACCCGTCGCGCCCCAGTTGCACGGTTCGCCTTTTACCCGCCGCCAGACAGTGAGATCCCGCTGCAGCACCGGGCGCAACCGGCGCTGTTCGCGCACCAGCAAGGTCAATGCATCGTTGCTGTCGAAATCCGGACAACTGGGCCCGCGCGCAACGCTGTGCACCACCACGCCAACCGCACGCACGCCCTGCGCCAGGTCATAGCGTGCGGTATCCAGGCGCAGACTGTCGGCAGCAAGTTCGAAGCCGGCATCTTCGCCCATGTCCTGCGTGTACAAGGCAACGACCTGGGCAGTACGGGCATCGAGCATGGCAACGCGCAACTCAAGGTTGCGTTCGCCTGCCTCGGTGGTGGCATCGCTGGCGAACGCAATGGCCGCCAGTCGTATCGATGGGTCGTACGGCCACGGCTTGCAGGTCTGTGCCACGGCATGGTCGACCGGCACCGCCCCTGCGGCGCCGGACACCGCACCAGCTGCCACCGCCGCCACGCTTTGCGCGTCGCAGGCAGTGGCGGCGGCGGTTTGCGCAAGCACCGGACACGCCGCCAGCAGGCCGCTCAGCCCGGCCAGCAACGCGACGCACGCGGCCGTCAGGTGCGAGCCAATGGCGCACGGGACCGGCAGTGCACGCGTGGCCCATGCAGATTCCAGACACCGGCCGCCCAAGCCTGGCAACGGCGCAGTCGTTTCTTCGGCTGCTCCTGGCGTCGTCAGGACACTGGCGCTGCGTACTGCTCGACCGGACCGGCGTCCCAAGCGCATCTGGATTACTTGACGCGCGCCGAGTATTCGCCCGAACGGGTATCGACCTTGATGATCTCGTCCTGGTTGACGAACAGCGGCACGCGCACCACCGCGCCGGTTTCCAGCGTGGCCGGCTTGCCGCCGCCGCCGGAGGTGTCGCCGCGCACGCCCGGATCGGTCTCGGTGATCTTCAGCTCGACGAAGTTCGGCGGCTGCACCCAGATCGGGGTGCCGTTCCACAAGGTCACGATGCAGTCTTCCTCGCCCTTGAGCCACTTGTCGGCGCCGCCCATGCCGGCCTTGTCGGTCTGCACCTGCTCGAAGGTTTCCGGGTCCATGAAGTGCCAGTACTCGCCATCGCTGTAGAGGTAGCGCATGTCGGTATCGACCACGTCGGCCACTTCCACATCGTCGGTCGCCTTCATGGTCATTTCGACCACGCGACCGGACTTGATGAAGCGGTACTTCATGCGGGTGAAGGCCTGGCCCTTGCCCGGCTTGACGTATTCGGTCTCGGTGATGACCGCCGGCTCGTTGTTGACCAGGATCTTCATGCCGTTCTTGACGTCGTTCATGCCAACAGTGGCCATGGTGCAGCTCCTCGATAAGACCACGACCCGCCACGCGGTAGCAGGTCGGATTAGAATGGGGCGCCCGCCGCAACCGGCGGGCATTTGGTTTTGTGACCGCACATGATAACCGCAGCCCCCCTCGCCTTACAGCCATCCCCGCCCCCCGCCCTGCAGCCAGCGCGCTGGCAACAGCAGTGGCGCGACGCCGTGCGCGACCCGCGCGTGCTGCTGCAGCTGCTGGGCCTGGATGCGCAAGCGGCGGCAATCAGCGCTGCCGCCGCCGCCCAGTTTCCACTGCGGGTGCCGCGCGCCTTCGTGGCGCGCATGCGCCATGGCGACCTGCACGACCCGCTGCTGCGCCAGGTGCTGCCGCTGGATGCGGAAATGCAGCCGGTGCCGGGCTTCGGCCTGGATGCGGTGGGCGATGCCGCCGCCCGGACCGCTGCCGGGGTGATCCAGAAATACCGCGGCCGTGCCCTGCTGATCGCCACCGGCAGCTGCGCGGTGCACTGCCGCTACTGCTTCCGCCGCCACTTTCCGTATGCCGAAGAGACCGCTGCGCGCGATAGCTGGCGTGAAGCGGTGGCCGCGATCGCCGCCGACCCCGGCATCGAGGAAGTGCTGCTTTCCGGCGGCGACCCGCTCTCGTTGGCCACACCCAAGCTGGTCGAACTCACCGACGCCCTGGCGGCCATCCCGCATCTCAAGCGCCTGCGCATCCACAGCCGCCTGCCGATCGTGCTGCCGGAGCGCGTGGATGCGCCACTGCAAGCCTGGCTGCGCAGCCTGCCGTGGCCGGTGGCGTTCGTACTGCATGCCAACCATGCCAACGAATTCGACCCCGCGGTAGACGCCGCCGTGCAGGGGCTGCGCGATACCGGCGCACACGTGCTCAACCAGGCCGTGCTGTTGCGTGGCGTCAACGACAGCGTGGATGCGCTGGCGGCGCTGAGCGAGCGCAGCCTTGCCGCCGGCGTGCTGCCCTACTACCTGCATCAGCTCGACCGGGTCGCCGGGGTGGCGCATTTCGAGGTGGACGATGCGCGCGCGCGCGCGCTGCATGCCGAGCTGGCTGCCCGCCTGTCCGGCTACCTGGTCCCGCGGCTGGTGCGTGAAATCCCCGGCGATACCGGCAAGCGGCCGCTGTAACCGCCCGGACCTCAGCGCAACCGGTCGTAGGAGCGCACCCGGGCGCGATGGCGCTTTACCGGTAACGCCCGGTCGCGCTCAGGCGCGCTCCGAGGGCACTCACCCCGCCGCGATCAGCTTGACCATATCGGCCGGGCTCAACGGCCTGCTGAACCAATAGCCCTGCCCCAGGTCGCAACCGCGCTCGCGCAACAGATTGAATTGCGCTTCCTGCTCGATGCCTTCGGCAACCACAGTGATTCCCAGCGAGTGCGCCATGTTGATGATCGCGGTGGTCAGCGCCAGATCGTCCGGGTCGCGCTGCAGGTCGGCAACGAAACTCTTGTCGATCTTGACCCCGTCCACCGGCACCTGACGCAGATGGCTCAAGCCGGAGAAGCCGGTGCCGAAATCGTCCAGCCATACCTTCACGCCGGTGCGGTGCAGTTGGTCGAGCAGGCTGGCCGCCATCATCTCGTCGCCGATCACCGCGGTCTCGGTCAGCTCCAGATGCAGGCGCGCGGCCGGCAGCCCCGACTCGGCCAGGCACCCGGCCACGGTGTCGATCAGCGCACCGCTGCGCAGTTGCCGCGGCGAAACATTGACCGACACGAACAAACCCTCGCCCACCACTGGCCACTGCGCCGCCTCCAGGCAGGCCGCGCGCAGCACCTTGGGGCCGATCACTTCGATCAGGCCGCTCTGCTCGGCAATATCGATAAAGGTGGACGGCGCGATCGTTCCCAGCGCCGGATGCTGCCAGCGCAGCAGCACCTCCACGCCCACCAGCACACGGTCGCTGGTGCGGTAGATCGGCTGGTAGACCAGGCGCAGCTCGTCGCGTTCCCAGGCCCCGCGCAACTCGTGCTCCATGTGCACACGGCGCTCCACCGCGTGATCGGCGGCGCGGCTGTAGAAGCGATGGCAGTTCTTGCCGGCGACCTTGGCCTGGTACATGGCGATGTCGCCGTTCTTCAGCAGCGCGGTGGCATCGCGCGCATCATCGGGGAACAGCGTGATGCCGATCGAGGTCCCCAGGAACACCTCGCGGCCCTGCACGTTCAACGGCCGGCTCAGTTCGTGCACCAGCCGGTCGGCCAGTTGCGCCGCCAGCAGGCTGACATCGCCGCTCTGCAGCAGGATCACGAACTCATCGCCGCCAAAGCGCGCCAGAATCGCATCGTCGCCGCCCAGCGCGGCAACTGCGCGGCTGATGCGGCTGGCGAACTGCAGCAAGGCCTCGTCGCCGGCCTCATGGCCAAGCGTGTCGTTGACGCGCTTGAAGTCGTCGATATCGGCAAACAGCAAGGCCAGCTTGCTGTCGGTGCTGCGCGCGGTGTGGAGCAGATGATCCAGACCCTCGCGAAAGCCCAGCCGGTTGGTCAGCCCGGTCAACGCGTCGGTGTAGGCCATGTGCCGCACTTCGCGGTCGTGCCGGGCGATGCTTTCGCTCATGCGCCCGAACGCGGAAATCAACTCGCCGATCTCGTCGTTGCGGGGGTGCGGCGGCAGCTGCACCGCGTAGTCGCCCCGTTCGATCTGCCTTGCCGCTGCCGCCAGCAACCGAATCGGCGCCACCAGCGTGCGCTGCACGTAGATGGCCAGCAACACGCCCAGCCCGACCAGCGCAGCCAGCAGGACCAGCAACCACCCCAGATCACGCTTGCCGATGGCGTTGAGGTTCTGCACCAGGGTGAGATTGGCGCCGGATTCGATCTTGCGCACCCGCTCGCGCGACATGCCCACGCGCACGCCACCGATGCGCTGGTCGCCGATCTTGATCGGCACCGTCACATCCAGCACCTCCGGCGAGGACTGCAACACCATCGCCTGCGCCGCCAGCGCCTTGGCGGCGAGCGGATCGGTCATGGCCTGCCCGTAACGCTGCAAGGTCGGCGTGCCGTCATGCACCAGCCGGCCATGGCGGTCGAACACCAGCACATAGCTCACCACCTGCTGGCGCGAGGCATTGCGCACCAGCGCCCCCACCGCGCCCAGGTCCGAGTAATACAAGGGGTTGGCCAAGCCGGAAGCCAGCTCGGTCGCCAGCGTTTCGCCGCGCGTGCGCAGGCTGCGATCGAACAGCTCGTGCAGGATCTGCGCACTCAAGCCGCGCACCTCGCGCTGCATCGCGCTTTGTCGCTGCAGCAGCGAAGCCAGGATCGCACCGACCAGCAGCAGCGTCAGCGCCATCACCAAGAGAAAGCGTGCCTGCAAGCCGAAGCGCACCTGAGTCATTCCACGTGATCCCTGACGCGTTGCACGCCCGCGCTCAACTCTTGCAGACGTCGGCGGCTAGCGGGATCCAGCGGATGGAACCCGGTAGTGTCGAAAAAGCGCTTCAGCGCCGGGCCCGCCTTGGGGTCGGAGGCGGCCTGCAGCAACACCACCCGCAGACGCTGCTCCACGGCCGGGTCCATTCCTGCGCGCACCATTTCCACCGCGCGCGGCACCGGCGCAGTGCGGTGCACGATGCGGAAGTCGCGCTTGAACACCGGTGGCATGTGGCGTTCGTCGTCCCAATCGACGTTGCTGAGCGCGCCCACGTCGATCAGATGTTTGTGCACGAACGCGGCAACGTTCAATTTCGACCCCACCATCAGATAGCCGGCCGATCCGCGTGCCGGGGTGTCGTCGGCCGACAGCAGCACATCGCATGCGATGCCGTTGCGCAGCAGTTCGAGCACCGGTAGCAGGTAGCCGCTGGTGGACGAGGCGTTCTGCAATGCCAGGGTATGGCCGCGCAACTGCGACAGCGACTGGATCGGGCTGTCGCGGCGCACGAAGAACACCGTGTGGAAGTCGCGCAGTCCGCCACGCTCGGTCATGAGCAAGGGATGCGCGCTGCCGCGCTGTTCCAGCAGCATCGCCGCACCGGTCGTTTCGCTGACCCAATCGACCCGGCCGCGCCGCAGATAGCTGGACATCTGGCGCGCATCGGGCGCCATCAGGATTTCGCCGCGGCGGATCCCGACCTCGCGCATGCGCGGCACCACGTAATCCAGCAAGGGCTTGAGCTGCTCGTAATGGCTGGCGGGATCATCGCTGATCCGTCCAAGCACCAGGACCGAGGAAGGCGCTGCCGCAGCCGTCACGGCCAAGCCTGCCCCGGCAATCAGCCAGCAGGCAATCAGACACCATCGTAGACCGCGCAAAACGGACACTCCCCTAGAGCCGCGGACAGCCTAGCCGAATCTTTGAAGATGTGACAGACGTCAGTTTCCGGCCTGCTTGGCAAGCATGGCCATGCGCTGCGCATCGGACAGGATGCCGCGAATCAGCCGCACCTCCTGCTCGGTCATCTCTGCGCGCAGCAACAACCGGCGCAACTTGCGCATCGCCGACTCCGGCGCACGGCCCTTGTGGAAGTCGATCTCGTCCAGCGTGTCGCCCAGCTGGCCGAACATCCCTTCCAGCTGTGCGTGGCTGGCCGGCCCGTCGCGCAAGCCCGGAGCCGCTGCCGGCGCGCGTTCGGCCTGGCCTGCCGCCAGCTGCGCCAGTCGCACTTCGTACGCCAGCACCTGCACGGCCGCGGCCAGATTGAGCGAACTGAACTGCGGATCGGAGGGAATGTGGACCGCGGCGTGGCACAGCTGCAGCTCGTCGTTGGTCAGACCGGTACGCTCGCGGCCGAATACGAAGGCCACCTCGGCCGGCTCGCCCGCCTTGGCCAGAGCACGCTGCGCGCCCTCGTCCGGCAGCAGTTCTTCCAGCGCCACCCGGCGCGCGCGCGCAGTGCAGCCAATCACCAGCGTGCAGTCGGCCACCGCCTCGCCCAGTGTCGCGAAGATCGGCGCCTGGCTCAGCACGTCTTCTGCGCCGGCCGAGCGCCGATAGGCGTCTTCGTCGAGTGCGCGCTCCGGCGCCACCAGCACCAGGCGCGAAATCCCCATGGTCTTCATCGCACGCGCTGCAGCGCCGATGTTGCCTGGATGCTGGGTACCCACAAGAACAAATCGGATGCGCTGGCTGACGGACATGAACGGAGATCGGGAAGCTGTTCGGCCGTAGATGGTAAACTGCGCGGCCGGCTTTCGCGCCGGACCGCTCTTTTACCTTCGCCATTGTCCGATTCTGCCTTCACGGGAGCTTTCACCATGCAGAAACCCGCCGTCACCGTCATGGTCAAAGCCGCCCGCCTCGCCGGCAATGTGCTGTTGCGCGGCATCAACAAGCTCGATGCGCTCAATGTGGTGCAGAAAGGCCGCATGGACTACGCCAGCGAAGTCGATGCCGATGCCGAGAAGGTCATCATCAAGGAACTCAAGCGCGGCTACCCCGAGTACGCCGTGTTCGGCGAAGAAGGCGGCGTGCAGGGCGGCAAGAGTGGCCGCTACACCTGGGTCATCGATCCACTGGACGGCACCAGCAATTATCTGCGCGGCTTCCCGCACTACTGCGTGTCCATCGCACTGGTGGAAAATGGCGAACCGACCGATGCGGTGATCTTCGACCCGCTGCGCAACGAGCTGTTCACTGCCAGCCGCGGCGCAGGCGCGGTGCTCAATGACCGCCGCATCCGTATCGCAGAGCGCAAGGATCTGGAAGGCGCAATGGTCCACACCGGCTTCCCGCCGCGCGAGCGTGCGCGCGCCAGTGCGCAGCTCAAGTGCGTGGATGCGCTGCTGGTGCAGGCCGAAGACGTGCGCCGCACCGGCTCGGCAGCGCTGGACCTGGCCTATGTGGCCTGCGGCCGCGCCGACGCCTATTTCGAAGCGGGCGTCAAAGCCTGGGACATCGCCGCTGGTGTGCTGCTGGTACGCGAGGCCGGTGGCCGCGTTTGCGACTACAAGGGCGCCACCCCGCCGCGCATGGACAACATGGGCCCTGAGACGCAGCAAATCGTGGCCGGCAACATCAAGATCAGCGACGCGTTGCAGAAGGTCATCGTCAACACCGGCTACGCCCGCGAGTTCGACGCCAAGTTCTGATCGACCCGTTCGCACTACCGCTGCCCGGCAGACATCGGAGCACGCCCGAGCACGGAGGCTTCCCTGCAAAGCCTCTCGCGACCGGGGTCTATCCACAGCGCACCTACTCACAGCGCAGTAAACGTACAAGGCCGGGATCGCTCCCGGCCTTGTGCGTTGGGTGCCGCTGTCACAGCGCTAGGCAGTGCCTGGCGCCGGTGCAGGACCTCAGGCGATCGCGGCGTGGTAGCGGCGCTCGACTTCTTCCCAATTGACGGCGTTGTAGAACGCGCCGATGTATTCCGGGCGACGGTTCTGGTACTTCAGGTAGTACGCGTGTTCCCACACGTCCAGACCCAGGATCGGGGTGTTGCCCTCGAACAGCGGGCTATCCTGGTTGGCGGTGCTTTCCACAACCAGCTTTTTGTCGGGGGTCACGCTCAACCACGCCCAACCCGAGCCAAAGCGGCTGACGGCGGCCTTGGTGAAGGCTTCCTTGAATTTCTCGAAACCACCAAGATCCTTGTCGATCGCCTTGGCGACCTCGCCCTTGGGCTCGCCGCCACCGTTGGGCGACAGCACGGTCCAGAACAGGGAATGGTTGGCGTGGCCGCCGCCGTTGTTGCGCACCGGGCCCTGCAGGTTTTCCGGCAGGCTCTTCAGCTTGGAGACCAGTTCTTCGATCGGCAGATCGGCGTACTCGGTCCCTTCCAGCGCCGCGTTGACGTTGTTGATGTAGGTCTGGTGATGCTTGGTGTGATGGATTTCCATCGTTTGCGCATCGATGTTCGGTTCCAGCGCGTCGTAGGCGTAGGGCAACTGCGGAAGGGTGTAAGCCATGCGTATCTCCTGGACTTGCCGCCCGGCGAAGACCGGGCGTTGCGGGGTGAATGGTAAGGACGGCGGCAGCGGTTACCAAGGGTGCTGGCAGGGAAACTTCATCCCATCGCATGCCGCACGATGTTCGCCGCACACCTTGCACCAGGTCCCGGTTACTTGGGCGTGAACCGTCCCGGCGCCGGCCACGTTCAAAGTCGACACAGTCGCGCATCGGCATACTTGCTCTGCCGTACCCATTTCGGACCGTCTTCATGCGCAAGCCCGCTTTGCTCGTTGTCGCCATCGCGCTGCTCGTCGCCGGCCTGTGGGGCATGCGTGCGATGCAGACGCCCAAGCCGCAGTTCGCGCCGCAACTCAACGCCCCGATCGCCGCGGACACGCCGACGCGCGAGGTGCCGCGTCTGCCCGCCTTTCTGCCGACCGAGGCGATGGCCACCATCGTGCTGATCCAGCGCGGCGGCCCGTTTCCGCATCCGCAGGATGGCGGCGTGTTCGGCAACCGCGAGCATCGCCTGCCCGAACGCCCGCGTGGCTATTACCGCGAATACACTGTCGATACCCCTGGCAGCCCGGATCGCGGCGCGCGCCGCATCGTCACCGGCGGCACCCCGCCCGGGGCGTGGTACTACAGCGACGATCATTACCAGAGCTTCAAGGCCTTCGATGGCCCGACCCCGGACCAGGCGCCATGAACGCTGGCGACTTCGCGCTGGATCTGTCCGATCCGCAGCAGTCGGGGGTGTATCAGGCCGAGACCGACGATCTGGACACCATGGCAGCGCTTGCGCGCGATGCCGGCCTACGCATCGTGCGCGTGGATCTGGCCGCCTGCAGCGACAAACGCATGCTGCTGATGCGCCTGGCCACGCAACTGGATTTCCCGGCCAGCTTCGGCCGCAATTGGGACGCGCTCAGCGATGCCCTGCGCGACCTGGCGTGGCTGCCTTCGCCACATGGCTATGCGCTGCTCATCGACGGCGCCCAGGCGCTGGCCAGCACGGCACCCAACGACCGCGACACCTTGCTGGACATCCTCGATGAAGTCGCCAACGCCTGGGCAGCACGCGGGCTGACCTTTGCCGCGTTCGTTGCGCCCGCAAGCGCCTGCGACTGAGAGCAGCCAACAGCACGCCTGCGCAGCCGGCCGAGCGGACACGCCTGGCGCCGGCACCACATGCCCAGTGCAGAAGCGATGGCTGCCTGCATGCCGCCCGCACCGACCTGATGAGCGCTCGCGATGTTTCCCAGGCACCATGCGGCGCTGTCGATCAGCGCTGGTATTTCCGGCGAACACGGATCGCTACGCACCCGCATCGGCCTGCATCCAGGCGCGATGGCAGACCACCATCGCCCTTCGTCGCGCCAGACGCGCGAACGGCACGCATTGCGCGTGCCGACCGACGATCAACTATCCAGCTCGCTCCAGCGCGCGTACGCCGCATCCAGGTGCTTTTGCGCATCGGCCAATGCTGCGGTGTGGGCCGCCATCGCCGCACTGTCGCGCTGATAGAAGGCCGGCTCGTTCATCGCCTCGGTGAGCGTGGCCACTTGCTGCTCCAGCGTCTCGATCAGGGCCGGCAGTTGCTCCAGCTCGCGTGCATCCTTGTAGCTGAGCTTGCGCTTGGGAGCGGTGTCCGCCGGCACTGCAGCCACGGGCGCGGTCGCCACCGCAGTGGCCGATGCCTTGGCCATCGCCATCGCATTGCCGACCGGCGTACGGCGCTGGCGCAGCGAATCGCTGTAGCCGCCGACGTAATCGCCGATCAGGCCATCGCCCTCCATCACCAGCGTGGAGGTCACCACGTTGTCGAGGAAGTCGCGGTCATGGCTGACCAGCAACAAGGTTCCGCTGTATTCGCCCAGCAATTCTTCCAGAAGCTCCAGCGTTTCCACGTCCAGGTCGTTGGTCGGTTCGTCCATCACCAGCAGGTTGGACGGCTGCGCGAACAGGCGTGCCAGCAGCAGGCGATTGCGCTCGCCACCGGACAGGCGCGTGATCGGCGCGCGCGCGCGCTCGGGCGTGAACAGGAAATCCTGCAGATAGGCATGCACGTGCTTGCGCTTGCCGTTGATTTCCAGGAAATCGCGGCCTTCGGCTACGTTTTCGATCGCGCTCCAGTCTTCGCGCAGGGTGGAACGGTATTGGTCGAAATACGCAATCTGCAGATTGGTACCGATGCGGATTTCGCCCTGCTGCGGCTGCAGATCGCCCAGCAACAGCTTGAGCAAGGTGGTCTTGCCGCTGCCGTTGGGGCCGATCAGGCCGATGCGGTCGCCACGCTGGATGATGGTGGAAAAATCCTTGACCATCGTGCGCGCACCGAACGCGAAGCCAACCTCCTTGGCCTCGATCACCTTCTTGCCGGACGACTCGCCCTGCGAGACTTCCATGCGCACGTTGCCGGTGAGCTCGCGCCGCTGCACGCGCTCGTTGCGCATCGATTCCAGGCGCCGCACGCGGCCCTCGTCGCGGGTGCGCCGCGCCTTGATGCCCTGACGGATCCAGATCTCTTCCTGCGCCAGCAACTTGTCGAAGCGCGCATTCTCCTGCGCCTGCGCATTGAGCCGTTCCTCGCGGCGGCGCTCGTAGTTGGCCCAGTCGCCCGGCCAGCTGGTGACCTGGCCGCGATCGATCTCGACGATGCGGGTGGCCAACGCACGCAGGAAGCGCCGGTCGTGGGTGACGAACAGCACGCTGCCGCTCCAGCCCTTCAGGAAGGTTTCCAGCCAATCGATGGCTTCGATATCCAGATGGTTGGTCGGTTCGTCCAGCAGCAGCACATCCGGCGAGGACACCAGCGAACGCGCCAACAGCACGCGTCGCTTCATACCGCCGGACAGCCGCGCGAACTCCGCATCGCCGTCCAGTTCCAGCTTGGTCAGCGTCTCGGTGACGCGTTGATCCAGCGCCCACCCGTCGGCCGCATCGATCTTGGCCTGCACCTTGCCGAACGCATCGGCGTCGAACACCTCGGCATGGCTGAGCTGATGGAATTCGGCCAGCCAATGACCCAACTCGCCCAGACCATCGGCCACCACGTCGAACACGCTGCCGCCGGTCCCTTGCGGTACCTCCTGCTCCAGCCGCGCGATGCGCACGCCCTGTTGCACGCGCACTTCGCCGTCGTCGGGCTTGAGCTCGCCGGCGATCAGTTTCATCAAGGTCGATTTGCCGGCGCCGTTGCGGCCGATCAAGGCGATACGCTCGCCCGGCTCGATCGTGAGGTCGGTTTTTTCCAGCAACAAGGGGCCGCCGACGCTGTAGTCGACGCTTTGCAGAGTGATTAAAGGCATGGCGCAATTGTACGGGATTGGTGATTGGGGATTCGGGATTGGCAAAAGCGCACGCTGTCACGGTGACGAATCCCGAATCCCTACTCCCCAATCCCGGGCTAAAATGCGCCATGAACGAATTCTCCGCGCTGCCGCTGTCGCCGGCCCTGGCCCCCGGCATCGACGCCCTTGGCTACACCGTCCTGACTCCCATCCAGGTGCAAAGCCTGCCGCCGATCCTGCAGGGGCTCGATGTCATCGCCCAGGCGCCGACCGGCAGCGGCAAGACCGCCGCGTTCGGGCTTGGCCTGCTGCAAAAGCTCGACCCTGCAGTGACCCGCGCACAGGCGCTGGTGCTCTGCCCCACCCGCGAATTGGCCGACCAGGTCGGCAAGCAGCTGCGCAAGCTCGCCACCGGCATTCCCAACATGAAGCTGGTGGTGCTCACCGGCGGCATGCCGCTGGGCCCGCAGTTGGCCTCGCTGGACGCGCACGACCCGCAAGTGGTGGTGGGCACGCCCGGTCGCATCCAGGAACTGGCCCGCAAACGCGCCCTGCATCTGGGCGGCGTGCGCACGCTGGTGTTGGACGAGGCCGACCGCATGCTCGACATGGGCTTCGAAGAACCCATCCGCGAGATTGCCAGCCGTTGCGACAAACACCGCCAAAGCCTGCTGTTTTCGGCCACGTTCCCGGACAGTATCCGCACGCTCGCACGCGAGCTGTTGAAGGAGCCGGTTGAGGTCACGGTGGAAGGCGCCGATAGCGCACCGGAGATCGATCAGCAGTTCTTCGAGGTCGACCCGACCTATCGGCAAAAGGCCGTTGCCGGCCTGCTGCTGCGTTTCAATCCCGAGTCCAGCGTGGTGTTCTGCAATACCCGCAAGGAAGTGGACGAGGTGGCTGGCTCGCTGCAGGAGTTCGGCTTCTCCGCACTCGCGCTGCACGGCGACATGGAACAGCGCGACCGTGACGAAGTGCTGGTGCGCTTCGTCAACCGCAGCTGCAACGTGCTGGTGGCCAGCGACGTGGCCGCTCGCGGGCTGGACGTGGAAGACCTCTCGGCGGTGGTCAACTACGAGCTGCCCACCGATACCGAAACCTACCGCCATCGCATTGGCCGTACCGCACGTGCCGGCAAGCATGGACTGGCGCTGAGCCTGGTCACCCCGCGCGAAACTGCCCGCGCGCAGGCACTGGAAGCCGAACAGGGCCAACCCTTGAAGTGGTCGCGTGCGCCGCTGGCCACCGCGCGCCCGGCGCAACTGCCGCAGGCGGCAATGACCACCTTGCGCATCGATGGCGGCAAGACCGACAAGCTGCGTGCCGGCGACATCCTGGGCGCCCTAACTGGCGAAGCCGGGCTCTCGGGCGCGGCAATCGGCAAGATCGCCATCTACCCTACCCGCTCCTACGTGGCCATTGCCCGCGCGCAGGTCGCCAAGGCGCTGGCACATCTGCACGCAGGCAAGATCAAGGGACGCCGGTTTCGGGTCAGCAAGCTCTGAACGCAGCGCGGCCGGCGTCGCGCCGGCCGCCTATGTTTCAGCAGCAGCAATCCTGGATGCGCGCACGTCCACGCATCCAGGGTCGCTTCCAGCGCTTGGACTCAGTAAGAAAGTGTCGCCAACAGCGGCACATCGTTCGCCCATTTCTGGCGACCCTGCAGCACCTGCAATTCCACCAGCACGGCTGCGCCAACGACTTCCAGTTCGAGTTGGGCAGCAAGCCCCAAGGCCGCACGCAGCGTGCCGCCGGTGGCCAGCACGTCGTCGACAATCAGTACGCGCGCCCCGCGTGGCAGCGCATCCTCATGCATTTCGATGCGATCGGTGCCGTACTCCAGCGCGTATTCCTGGATCAGCGTGCGCCCCGGCAGCTTGCCCGGCTTGCGCACCGGCACGAAGCCGGTCCGCAGTTCGCGCGCCAGGGCAGCGCCCAGAATGAAACCGCGCGCCTCGATACCCAGCACCGCATCCAGCGGCGTGGTGCGCCACGGCTGCGCCATTTCGTCCAGCGCAGAGGCGAAATCCGGGCCGTCCGACAGCAACGGGGTAATGTCCTTGAAGACGATGCCCGGCTTAGGGAAATCGGCGATGTCGCGAATCCGCTCTGACCAATGGTTGGGTCCGGAAGTCGTGGTGCCGGCGCAGCGGCTGCAGTCAGTCATGAGGGCGGTGGCGTGGTGGCCGGTGGAGTTGCGCCTATTCTAGGCTGCGCACGCCATCCACGCCGGATTTACGGCATACCTGCATCTGAGCGCGTCAGGAACTGCACGACAGCATCGAACACCCGGCGCGATCGCGTGCCCAGTCCGGCCGCCGCGCCGCAAATGCGTCGCGCCCGGGCTGATCGTCGTAAGGGCGGCGCATGACTTCCAGCAACTCCTGCACCCCGGACGGGTCACCCTGCTCGGCACGGTCGATCGCCTGCTGCGCCAGATAATTGCGCAACACATAGCGCGGGTTGGCCAGGCGCATGCGCGCGCGCCGCTCTTCCGGCAACAGCGGATCCTGCTGCAGGCGCGCGGCATAGCGCTGCAGCCATTGCTGCAGCTGCGGCGCATCCGCCAGGCGTTTGTCTTCGTCGTAAAAGGCGTCGCGCAGCTGCGCGGGGTCCGGATGTTCGGGCGACAGGTCGATGAGCCCACGGAAGGTCAGCGTCATGTCCATCTCGGATTCGCGCATCAGGGCGCGCAGCGCGTCGATCAGCTGCAGATCCTCGTCGCGACACTCTGCCAAGCCCAGCTTGGCGGCGGTGTCGCGCCGGTCGCACGCCAGGTAGGTATCGCGAAAACGATCCAGCCCATATTGCAGCAGGGCCTGGTCGGCAAACAGCGGCGCCAGCGCCTGGGCAAGCCGGCCCAGGTTCCAGTAGGCCACTTGTGGCTGGGTGCCGAAGCGATAGCGCCGCCCCTGCGCGTCGGTGGTGTTGGGCGTCCAGTCCGGGTCATAGTCGTCGACCCAGCCATACGGGCCGTAGTCGATGGTCAGACCGAGGATCGACATGTTGTCGGTATTCATCACCCCATGCACGAACCCGACCCGCATCCAGTGCGCCACCATCACCGCGGTACGCTCGCAGACCTGCGCAAACCAGTCGGCGTAGAGCGCCTCGCTGGCACCGGCCAACGCCGGGAAATCGCGGGCGATGGTGAAATCCACCCACTGCTTCAGCAATGCGATATCGCCGCGTGCGCTGGGCAATTCGAAGTTGCCGAAACGGATGAACGAAGGCGCCACCCGGCACACGATCGCGCCCGGCTCGCGCTGCGGGTGGCCGTCGTAGAACATGTCGCGCACCACCGCCTCACCAGTGCCGACCAGGCTCAATGCACGCGTGGTCGGCACGCCCAGATGATGCATGGCCTCGCTGCACAGGAATTCGCGGATCGACGAGCGCAATACGGCGCGCCCATCGGCACTGCGCGAATACGGCGTCGGGCCGGCACCCTTGAGCTGCAATTCGTAGCGCCCACCGTCAGTTCCGATCGCCTCGCCCAGCGAAATCGCCCGCCCGTCGCCAAGCTGTCCGGCCCAATGCCCGAATTGATGCCCACCGTAGTTGACCGCCCAAGGCTGCATTCCCGGGTACAGCGCGTTGCCGCCGAACACCTGGGCGAACTGCGCACTGGCGATCTCGGCCGCCTCCAGGCCCATCACCTGCGCCATCTCCGCCGAATGCGCGATCAGGTACGGAGCGGCGACCGGCGTCGGCAAGACTGACGACCAGGCCGCGCCCACCTCGCGCCGGCGCGCCCCCTCTTCCGGGTCGCCAGGCAGCTGTTGACGCAGACGATTATCGAAGTGCAAATGTGTCATGCCGGCAAGCCTAGGCCACCGGCGGTGAACCTGACATGGGCGAAGCCGCATCCGGCGCTGCGTGCGTACCGTATCTTCACTCGCTTGGCGTGTGCCGAGCGGGCTCGTCCTGCACATGCTTGCGACGTGCGATAGCGGCTAATGGCCGCCGGCTGCCGATCAGATGCGAACCAGACAGAGGCGAACGTTGCCGGGACGCCACTCTCTGGTCTGCACTTGCCGGCCTGTTGCGTCCGTGCCTGGTCCCCACCACCCTTCCTGCCCCCGTACCGATATTGCCCATGCCTTCGCGCGCTTCCCGCTGGTTCCGTCCTGCCCTCCTGTTGCTCGGTTCGTTGACCATGACGGCCTGCAGCAGCGTCTTTTTTGGTGGCATCAATGCCGCATCCAGCCGATCGGGCATCGTCGAGCATCGCGACCAGGTGTTCGATTCCGCGCACGGCCTGGCGCTGGATGTCTACCAGCCGCGCGGCGCAAGCGACGCGCCAGTGGTGGTGTTCTTCTACGGCGGCACCTGGAAGCGCGGTTCACGCGCCAACTATCGCTGGGTGGGGCGCGCACTTGCGCGCCAGGGCGTGGTGGCGATGGTGGCCGACTACCGCAAGTATCCGCAGGTCGGATTACACGGTTTCATGTCCGACGCGGCAGGCGCCACCGCATGGAGCTACCGCCACGCGCACGAGTACGGCGGCAACCCGAATCGCCTCGCGGTGATGGGTCATTCGGCAGGCGCGCATATGGCCGCGTTGCTTGGCACCGATGCCCGCTGGCTGCAGGCGCAAGGTCTCAAACCTCACCAGTTGTGCGGCGTGGTAGGCCTGGCCGGGCCGTACGACTTCATGCCGATGACCGATCCCGAATTGGTCGAAATCTTTGGCGATGCGCCGGCAGCGCAACGGCAATCGCAACCGGTGCGTTACGTCGGCGGCGACGAACCGCCCATGTTGCTGCTGCATGGCGATGCCGACCGCGTGGTCGAACTACAGAACAGCGTCTCGCTGCAGCAGGCGCTCAAGCGCGAAGGCGGCAGTGCCGAACTGAAGGTCTACCCCGGCATGGGCCATCTCGGCATCCTGCTGGCGCTGCGCAAATCGCCCGAGCGCTCGCAGGTGCTGAACGATACGCTGCAGTTTGTGCGCCAGTGCCGGGTGCCCTGAAGCGCAATCCGCCCTGACGTCGCTGGGGATTGAGTGACTGCTGCGAACGGCTGATGGGCAGCGATACCGACGACTGTGTCGCTGGGTAGCCATTCGGATCCGGAATGAGCGGAATACATCGCGATGAGAGACGCCATGTCGTAGCAGCAGACAGCGGGCGAAACACAGTCCCGCCCACCTACTCGCACCCCGCTCTCCCTACTCCCCGATGCCTCAATTGGCCGGCTTGCTTCCCATCAGCTCGAACGGGCCGCCTTTCTTCAACGCAGCCTGATACGCCGGACGCGCTTGGATCCGCTGCAGAAACGCGTGCAAACGCGGGTATTTCTCCAGACCGCCGCCGCGTGCGGCCGCCGCCTGTACGGGGAAGCTCATCTGGATGTCGGCGGCGGTGAAGCGTTCGCCAGCGAACCAGTTGCCGGCCTGCAACGACTGCTCCATCCAGTCCAGATGCAAGGTGAGCTGCGGCCCGACGAAGCCCGACATCGCCTTGTCCACGATCGCACGTGCGATGGGCTTGGCGAAGAACGGCATCGGCGCGCTGCGGATGCGACCGAAGATCAGCGTCATCAGCAACGGCGGCATCGCCGAGCCTTCGGCGTAATGCATCCAATAGCGAAACTGCAGGCGCTCGGGCGAATCCAGCGGCCGCGGCGATGGCGACAGCGCGCACTCGGTGTCGTAGCGCTCGGTCAGGTACTCCAGGATCGCCCCAGATTCGGCCACCACCAGATCGCCGTCGACCAGCACCGGCGATTTGCCCAGCGGATGGATCGCGCGCAGCGCCGGCGGCGCCAGCATGGTCTTGGGGTCGCGTTCATGGCGCACGATCTGGTAAGGCAGCGCCAGTTCTTCCAGCAGCCACAGCACGCGCTGGGAACGGGAATTATTGAGATGGTGGACAGTGATCATGAGATAGCTGCGCGCGGAAAGCGCACATCCTACCGATCCAGGCGTCGTCGCTGTGCGCAAGCAGCGCCTGGTGGACGCGCCAGCGAGGCTGACCGCCTGTCGTGCAGACAATAAAAAACGCCAGCCGCTTGCACGGCCGGCGTTTTTGGCAACCCTAAGGTTGCAGGCGGATTAGACCGCCTGCACCTGGTCAGCCTGCATGCCCTTCTGGCCCTGCACGGCGACGAAGGTGACCTTCTGGCCTTCCTGCAGCGACTTGAAGCCGGTGCCCTGGATGGCGCGGAAGTGCACGAACAGGTCCGGGCCGCTTTCCGGGGTGATGAAGCCGAAGCCCTTGGCATCGTTGAACCACTTCACGGTACCGCTCTGACGCTCTGACATTTACTAACTCCTGAACTATTGATGGATAAATCGCAGCGTCCGAAAAGCCGGAGCTGAGACTGAGTTGCAGGCGTTGGTAAAGCGGAACGATGAAGCGAGATCTGTAACGATCCGGCTGCACCAGGCCACGATTCACGGTGACCCTTGCAAACACAGTGCGTGCACAGTACTCGTGTTTTCTGCAAAAAGCGACACCCTGCGTCAAATCTTTTGCAGTCGGGTCCAATCCGACGGCCTGTCGGGACTGTCCCCATCCCAATTGGCCGGATGCCACTGCCTGACGCCCCCACAGCTGCGCAGATCATGGGGGCCGTTAACGACACCTGCCCGGCCATGGTCCGCGACGTCCTGGACCGCGCCTCAGCGCCTGTCGCCCCGCCGTGCCCCTTGCAGCCAACCGGCCTCTGAGCCAGGCCCACCCTGCCCTTGCTCGTACCATCCAGCTGTCAGCCAGCCCAGACCCGGCCGACAACGCACCTCTGCCAGATGCGGGCGACACCCGGCGCATGAACCGGCCGCGTATCATGAGCGCCCTTTGCAACCGGCATCCTGATGGCCCTCACCGCCACCGTCCGCAGGGCGGAACTTCAGATCAGCGACATGGACCGCGGCTATTACGCCAACCATTCGCTGACCCTGGCCCAGCACCCTTCCGAGACCGACGAGCGCCTGATGGTGCGGCTGCTGGCGTTCGCGCTATTTGCCGACGATCGTCTGGAATTCGGCCGTGGCCTCAGCAACGACGACGAGCCGGACCTATGGCGGCGCGACTACACCGGCGACCCGGATCTGTGGATCGACCTCGGCCAGCCGGACGAAAGCCGCGTGCGCAAGGCCTGCAACCGCTCGCGCGAGGCGGTGGTCATCGGCTACGGCGGCCAGGCCACCGAAACCTGGTGGAAAAAGCACGCCAACGCCATGGGCCGGTACCGCAATCTGCGCGTGATCGAGCTCGACTCGCAGGCCACCGAAGCGCTGGGCGCACTGATCCAGCGCGGCATGCGGTTCGACGTGATCATCCAGGACGGCGAAGTGCAGATGCTGGCCGACCACGGCAGCGTCACCCTGACCCCGATGGTGCGGCAAGCCCCGGCCGAATGAGCATGCGTTGCGACGTGCTGGTCATCGGCGCCGGCGCTGCCGGGCTGATGAGCGCCTTCACTGCCGGCCAGCGTGGCCGCAAGGTGGTGGTGATCGATCATGCCAACAAGGTCGGCAAGAAGATCCTGATGTCCGGTGGCGGGCGCTGCAATTTCACCAACACCGGCACCACGCCTGGCAACTTCATTTCGGCCAATCGGCATTTCTGCAAATCCGCCCTGGCGCGCTACAGCCCGGCGGATTTTGTGGAGATGGTCGAACGGCATGCCATCGCCTATCACGAGAAAGAGCTGGGCCAGTTGTTCTGCGACATCTCCTCCAAGCAGATCGTGCGCATGCTGCTGGACGAATGCGATGCGGCCGGCGTGCAGATCCGCACCCAGTGCGACGTGCTGTCGGTCCAGCGCGGCAGCGACGGCTTCCAGGTCCAGACCAGCCAGGGGTGCGTGCAGACGCACTCGTTGATCGTGGCGACCGGCGGGCTGTCGATTCCCAGCATGGGGGCCAGCGGCTTCGGCTATACCCTGGCCAAGCAGTTCGGCCATGCGCTGCTGCCCACCCGCGCCGGGCTGGTGCCACTCACATTGAGCGGCAAGCATCAGGAGCGTCTGCAAGCGCTGTCTGGGCTGGCGTTGCCGGTCCAGGCGCAGTGCAACGGAGTCAGCTTTCGCAATTCCATGCTGCTCACCCATCGTGGTGTCAGCGGCCCGGCGATCCTGCAGATCTCCTCGTATTGGCAGCCGGGCGACGATTTGCGGCTGGATCTGCTGCCCGGTCGCGATGCAGCGACGTGGCTGCGCGAACAAAAGCAGCAACGCGGCGCCACCGAGCTGCGCAACGTGCTGGCCGACGTGCTGCCGAAACGGTTTGCGCAACGCTTGTGCGAGCTCTGGCTGCCAGACAAGCCGGTGCGTCAGCTGGATCCGCCGCAGCTGACAGCCGCCGCCGAGCTGCTCGGCAGCTTTCCGCTGATCGCCAGCGGCACCGAAGGCTATCGGACAGCTGAAGTCACCCTGGGCGGGGTCGATACCCAACAGGTCTCCAGTGCGACCATGGAGTCGCGCCTGGTGGCAGGCCTGTACTTTGTCGGCGAGGTACTGGATGTCACCGGCTGGCTTGGCGGTTACAACTTTCAGTGGGCGTGGGCGTCCGGCCATGCAGCGGGGAGCGTGGCGTAACGGCGATGGCGGGGGGCTCGCCCACCGATCAGGTCAGGCGCCTTGAACGCGCCGTCGCGGCATGGACAGCACGCAGTGAAAACGGTCGATGCGCGCCAGAAGGCATCTTCCACGCGCAAATATTGTTCTACGTCTCACACTTGATGCGGCATGCTCCACACACATGGACGTGTCAAACCCCTTCGTGTATTAAAGCCCGTCTCTAGGGAGCCGCGCATGCAAAAAGGCAAAGATCTCACCCTCCGCCTGATGATCGTCGACGACAGCGTGGAGAGTGCGGAGACCATCGTCACCGCGCTGCGCAATGGCGGCATTGCGGTGCGTCCATCGCGACCGCAAAGCCAGGAGGAACTGGCCAGCATGCTGTCGGGCCAGATCGATCTGGCCATCTTGGGTCAGGCGCAGCAGATCCCCATGAGCGCCTTGCAGACCCAGATTGCGGGCAGCGGCAAGGACATCCCGATCATCTTGCTGGCCGAGCGGATCGAAGAGAACGCCCTGGTCGAGGCCGCTTCGCACGGGGTGCGCGCCATTGCATTGCGCCACCGCCCCGCGCATTTGCTTGCACTGGTGCGCTCGGAATGGGACGACCTGCAGGCCCGCCGCGGACTGCGCCGCATCGAAGCGCAGATGCGCGAGACCGAGCGCCGCTGCGACGCACTCATCGCATCCTCGCGCGACCCGATCGCCTACGTGCATGAAGGCATGCATATCCGCGCCAACGATGCCTATCTGGAAATGTTCGGCTTCGAGTCGTTCGACGATGTCGAAGGCATCTCGCTGCTGGACATGATCGCCGCGCAATACGTCGACGATTTCAAACAGCTGCTCAAGGCGATGTCCAAGGGCGAACCGCCGCCGGCACAGTACAAGCTCGATGCACGCCGCGTGGAAGGCGACACTTTCCCGGCCACGATGGAGTTCGCCACCGCCACCTATGAAGGCGAGCCGTGCATCCAGGTGGTGTTCCGGCGCCGCGAGGAGTTCGACCCGGAACTGGCGCGCGAGGTCGAAGACTTGCGTCAGCGCGACCAGGTCACCGGCCTGCTCAATCGCCCCACCTTCATGGTGGCGCTGGAACAGGCCGTGGCACAGGCCGGCCGCAGCGAGGGCCAATCCGGCTTCCTGTTGATCGAGCCGGATCACTACGCACGCATCCTGCCGGAGTTCGGGCTGGATTCGGCCGATGCGCTGATTGCAGCGCTCGCCGCGCACGTGGCGAGCGTACTGGACGACAGCGTGTTGGCCGCGCGTTTCGGCGAACACAGTTTCGCCCTGCTGTTGAACGGAAATTACGCGCGCACGCATGCGCTGGCCGAGACCGTGCGCAATGCGTTCGCGCAGCATGTCGTCAGCGTAGGGACGCGCTCGGCCACGGTGACGGTCAGCATCGGCGGCGTGCAGATCGGCGAAAAGATCGCCAGCATCGGCCAGGTACTCAATCGCGGCACCGAGGCGGTGCGCACCACTGCCGAGCTCGGTGGCAACGCGGTCAGCATCTACGACCCGGCTGCGGCGGATCGGGCCGAAGAAGAACGCATCGAACGTTGGGTCGAGCAGCTGCGCGAAGCGCTGGTCGGCGACGGTTTCCTGCTGCATTACCAGCCGGTGCTCAACCTGCAAGGCGAGCCGCTGGAGCTGTACCAGGCCTTCCTGCGCCTGGAACGCAATGGCGAAATGATGTCGCCGAACGCGTTCATGGCCATCGCCGAAGAGCACGACCTGGTCACCGAAATCGACCGCTGGGTGGTGGCGCGGGCCATCCGGCAACTGGGCGAACGCCAACGTGCCGGGCACAAGACCCATCTGCTGGTACGCATCGGGCCAAACTCGTTCTCGGACCCGCAGATGATCGACACCATCCGCGAGCAATTGGCGGTTTACGGTGTCCCCGGCGAACGGCTGTGGCTGCAGACGCCGGAGTCGAAGGTGTTTACGCACCTGCGCAACGCGCAGCAGTTCCTGGCGGCGGTGTCGGCGATGGATTGCAAGGTCGGGCTGGAGCAGTTCGGCTCGGGTCTGGATTCGTTCCAGTTGCTGGCGCATTTCCACCCGGCCTTCCTCAAACTGGATCGCGGCATCACCGGCGACATCGCCTCGGCGCGGGAGAGCCAGGAAAAGATTCGCGAAATCACCTCGCGGGCGCAGCCGGCCGGCATTCTGACAATGGCCGAGTTCGTCGCCGATGCGCAGTCGATGAGCAGCTTCTTCAGTGCCGGAGTGGACTACGTCCAGGGCGATTTCGTGGCACCGACCGGGCCATTGATGAATTACGAGTTCGGCTGAAAGCCGGCGCGCCCGCTCGTTCGCAACCTCGCTAAGCAACAAAAAACCCGCACTGCGCGGGTTTTTTGTTGTCTGCCAGGCAGCCGGAGACCCGACACCTTACATGGCACTACCGCTGGCGGCGCGCAGTGCAGCGATGCGCTCGGTGAGCGGCGGATGGCTCAGGAACAGCCGGCGCAAGCCCTCGCCCACCCCACCGGAGATGCCGAACGCCTGCACTTGCGAGGGCAAGGTGTTCTGGCCATGGTTGAGCGACAGCCGCTCCAGTGCAGCGATCATCTTGCTGCGGCCGGCCAACTGCGCGCCACCGGCATCGGCGCGGAATTCGCGGCGCCGCGAGAACCACATCGCAATCATGGTCGCGAACAGGCCGAACACCATCTCCAGCGCGAACACGATGATGTAGTACGCAAAGCCACGACCGCCCTCGCGGTTGCCCGACAAGGCGCTGTCGATAATGCCGCCGACCACGCGGGCGAGCACGATCACGAAGGTATTGAGGACGCCCTGCAGCAGCGCCATGGTGACCATATCGCCGTTGGCCACGTGGGCGATCTCGTGGCCAAGCACCGCCTCGGCTTCATCCTGGTCCATGTTCTGCAGCAGGCCGGTGGACACCGCCACCAGGGCGTTGTTGCGGTTGGCGCCGGTGGCGAACGCGTTGATTTCCGGGCCGTCGTAGACCGCTACTTCCGGCATGCCGATGCCGGCAGCCTGGGCCTGGCGGCGCACGGTCTCCAGCAACCAGCGCTCGGTCGGCGTGCGCGGCTCGGTGATGACCTGCGCACCGGTGCTGCGCTTGGCCATGAACTTGGACAGCAGCAAGGAAATGAACGAGCCGCCGAAACCGAAGATGGCGGCCATCACCAACAGGCCACTCATCTGCGCGGGATTGACGCCCAGCAACGACATGACGATGCCGGCGAGCATCAGCACCGCAAGATTGGTCAGCAGGAACAGGAAAATGCGGTTGAACATGGCGCGATGGCTCCACGGATGCGGGGTGAACTGGTGCGGATCTGCGGGTGTTGCGGCTTGAAATCAAGCAAGCACCTGACCGACGATTCAGCTGCCCATGCCATCGCCCCCTTATCTCGGCCGCTTCGCGCCCTCGCCCACCGGCCCCCTGCACTTCGGCTCCCTGCTGGCTGCATTCGGCAGCTGGCTGCTGGCCCGGCATGCCGGTGGGCAGTGGTGCGTACGCATCGAAGACATCGACCCGCCGCGTGCCGAACCCGGCGCCAGCGAACGTCAGCTGCGCACGCTGGCCGCATTCGGGCTGCACTCGGACCTGCCGGTGATGCGGCAGTCCGAGCGCGATGCGGCCTACACCGACGCTATCACTCAGCTGCTGGAATCCGGCCAGGCATTCGAATGCAGCTGCAGCCGGGCCGATCTGGCCGGCATGGGCGGCATCCACCACGCCTGCGTCGCGCCACTGGGCGAGCGCCGTGCGGTGCGCCTGCGGGTGCCGCCGCAATCGCCGGTCGGCTTCGAGGACGCCTTGCAAGGACCGGTGCTGCAGGATGTCTACGCCGAGGTGGGCGATGTGGTGCTGCGCCGCGCCGACGGGTATTGGGCGTACCAACTGGCAGTGGTGGTGGACGATGCGGCGCAGGGCATCACCGATGTGGTGCGCGGCGCCGACCTGCTCGACTCCACCCCGCGCCAGATGGTGCTGCAGCGCGCACTGGGCCTGCCGCAGCCGCGCTACCTGCACCTGCCGCTGATGCTGGATCGCGACGGCCGCAAGCTGTCCAAGTCACACGATGCACCCGCACTGGACGACGCCGATCCACTGCCGGCCCTGCACGCCGCCTGGGTCGCCTTGGGCCAACAGGCCGACGCGCTGCCGCGGCGTGCAGCCGTGGAAACCCTGCTGCAGCACGCCGTGCAGCATTTTTCGCCACGGCTGCTTCCACGCCAACGCCAGCTGGGCCTCGATGCGCGCGCATCCGGCCTCCAGCGTGACTAGAATTGCGGCCCAGCACCGGCGTCCGGGCGCAGCAGTCCCGCACCCGAATCGCCCTCAGCCTCACTTGTTGATTGGAGTCGTCATGACATCTCGCGTCGCATTGGTCACCGGCGGCACCGGCGGTATCGGTACTGCCATCTGCAAGCGCCTGGCCGACCAGGGCCACCGGGTCGCCAGCAACTTCCGCAACGAAGAAAAGGCACGCGACTGGCAGCAGCGCATGCAGGCGCAAGGGTACGAGGTCGCGCTGTTTCGCGGCGATGTCGCCTCGTCCGAGCATGCGCGCGCGCTGGTGGAAGACGTCGAATCATCGCTGGGGCCGGTCGAGGTGTTGGTCAACAACGCCGGCATCACCCGCGACACCACCTTCCACCGCATGAGTGCCGAGCAGTGGCACGAGGTCATCAACACCAACCTCAATTCGGTCTTCAACGTGACCCGCCCGGTGATCGAGGGCATGCGTAAACGCGGCTGGGGCCGGGTGATCCAGATCAGCTCGATCAACGGGCTCAAGGGCCAGTATGGCCAGGCCAACTACGCTGCCGCCAAGGCTGGCATGCACGGCTTCACCATCTCGCTGGCGCGCGAGAACGCGGCATTCGGGGTCACCGTCAACACGGTCTCGCCCGGTTATGTGGCTACCGACATGGTGATGGCCGTTCCGGAAGAAGTGCGCGCCAAGATCGTGGCCGATATCCCCACCGGACGCCTGGGCCGTCCGGAAGAGATCGCCTACGCGGTGGCGTTTCTGGTTGCGGAAGAGGCTGCCTGGATCACTGGCTCGAATCTGGACATCAACGGCGGCCACCACATGGGCTGGTAACGTTTGCTGCAACTTTGCGGTGCAGCATGGATTTTGCTCAAAAACCATGCTGCGCAACATTTTTAATGTGTCCGCTTAAGCAAATAAGGCCTTTTGGCTGTTGCAAGCGCTGCTGCGGTGCGCCATCCTGCGCGCACTATCAGTGTGGGTGAACGTTCCATGGCCGGACTTCGCATCATCAAGAAGTATCCCAATCGCCGTCTCTACGACACGGAAATCTCCAGCTACATCACCATCGAAGATGTGCGCCAATTGATCATCGATGGCGAAGAATTCGAAGTACGCGATGCCAAGAGCGGCGAGGACCTCAGCCGCGCAGTGCTGCTGCAAATCATCGCCGACCGCGAGCAGGACGGCGAGCCGATGCTCTCCACCCAGTTACTGAGCCAGATCATCCGGTTTTATGGCGACTCGCTGCAGGGCTTCATGGGCAATTACCTGGAGCGCAGCATGCAGGTGTTCCTGGATCAGCAGCAGCAGTTCCGTCAGCAAATGGGCAACCTGCTCGGGCAAACCCCGTGGGCGATGATGAACCAGTTGACCGAGCGCAACCTGGAGTTGTGGCAGGAGTTCCAGCGCAACTTCGGCGCCGGCTTCGGCCGCCCGGGTGGCCCGGGCACGCCGCCGAACCCGCCAGGGGCAAGCGGCCTGGGCAGCGGCCCGATGGGAACCGGCACGCATGGCTCGGCTGGCGGCAATCACGGCACGACCGGCAAGGCCCGCAACCGCGGCTAATAGACAACACGCCATTGCGCAGCCGCCAGGCAGGTGCGGCCGGTGCCGGCATCCTCAGGCGCTGTTCGGACACCCCGGCTCCGCTGCGCCGGCCATGCCAGCTGACGGCTGGTCGCGGTGTGATGTCGACCGCTTGAGATATCAAACGCTGCGCCAGGAGCCTCAGGCTCCCAGGCGCAGCCAATCAGTGGCCGGCCTGCGTTGTGCAGGCAGAGCAGATCCGCTCCACGTGGTAGCCGCGCGCACGCAGACGCTCCACTACCCCGTCATTGCCCAGCAAATGCAGCGCACCGACCACCACCAGCGTGGTTCCGCTGCCCTTGCCGAGCCGCTGCTCCAGCCGCGGCACCCAGCGCGCATTGCGCTCGACATTGATGTCCTGATACAGCGCCGGATACTGGCGGCGCATGTCTTCGGCCATCTGCGTGGACAGCGTATGCACATCGCCATTGCGCCAGGCTGCATGCAGCTGGCGTAGCTGGTCGGTGGCATCGGCCTCGTCCAGCGACTCTTCCAGCAACTGATGCTGCTCGGTCGGCGACATGCCGTCGAGCAAGGCGATTTGCTCGGCGGCGCGCTCCAGGCCGTCGGCCGGTTTGCCGCGCGCCTGCGCTTGTTCCATCAGGTAATGGTCCAGCCCCGCGTTCGGGTCCATGCCTTGCCGGGTCATCTCCGCCAGGCTGATCGTCAGCGCTACGAACCAGGGCTCGAGCGGCTGCAGGCTCGCCAGCGACATGCCGTACTTGCGCGCGTAGGCGCTCAGCGCCTGCCAGGTCTTCGCATCCAGCGTGTCCTGCAGCGTACGCCCGTCGGTGCGCTGCGCCGCCTGCAGCATGCGACTGGCCAGCTCGGGCGATTGCGCATCGTCAGGCGGCAATTCGAACAGCAGACGGTCGGCCTTGGCGAAGGCCTGCATCACATCCGGCGATAACGGGTAGTCGCTGGGCTTGAGCACATGAAACGAGCCCAGCAGATACAGCGTGCCGCCCTTGCCATCGACCTTCCACAGCAGCGGCACCGGCGGGCCTGCCGGCGCGTGGCCGGCACCGCGCGCCCACACCGGTACGAGCGCGCCGCTCCACAAGGCCAGGCCAAGCAGCGCGCTGCTGCACCAGGTGGCAATCCGCTGGCGCGTCAACGTGGTCCGTCGCCCGGTCACCAGGCTTCTCCGCACATGTGAATGGCGCGCATGTCAGTGCGGCACCTTGTAGGCCTTCTCGCCTGCCGACACCGCCAGATCGATGCGGTTTTCCGGCGGCGGCAGTGGGCAGGTGGCGAATGGGGTGAACGCGCATGGCGGGTTGTAGGCGCGGTTGAAATCGACGATGACATGCCCCGAGGCATCGGGCACGTCCAGATCCAGAAAACGTCCAGCCGGATAGCTGCCGTGACCGCTGGTGCGGTCGGCGAATACCACGAACATCGGCCGCCCTGGCTCGCCGATGGTTTCCAATCGGTAGGTCTTGCCGTCGCGCTCGAACTCGATCGCGCCCGCGTTCGGCTGCTCGCTGCTGATCCCGACGATGTCGACGATCGGGATGGTCTTGCCGACGGAGTTGGGCACATAGCGCGCGTTGATGCGCCAGGATGGATCCAAGGGCCAATAGTCCAGACCCGCGAAGTGCGTGCGCGAGCTCGCGTCGGCATGCTTGACCCGTAGCGCATACCGGTCGCCGCGATGGATCAGGCTCAACACGCCCTTGCCCTGGTCGAAATGGATCAGGGTGGGCTGCGGATCGCGATCGGACTGGAAGCGGATCCGGCTGGTCAGCGGCTTGCCATCGAGGGTCAGCGCGGCGCCACGCTCGGGCACGAACCAGACCGCGTTGTTCTCGGTGGACACCATGCCCATCTTCGGTGGGCCTACCGCGAGTCTGATACCGCTGTCGGCGCTGCTGCCGATGTAATGCGCCTTCAGCGACAGCCAATGCAGGCCAACCAGGCTGGTCCAGCCATCGGGCGCGCGCAGTTCCTTCAGCCGCGCTTCGCGCCAGGCGGCGGTGTCGGCCAGAAATGTCTTGTCGAGTGCGACCGGCGCAGCCGGCGGTGGCGCATCGCGCCCGCAACCGACTAACGCCGCTGCGACCAGCATGCCGAGCAGCCAGCCCTTCCCCCCGTGCACTGCCATCAACGCCCCCTCAGAAACCAACGATCGATATCGCTCAGCGTAAACCGCGCCCAGGTCGGTCGGCCATGGTTGCACTGGCCCGAGCGTTCGGTGGCTTCCATATCGCGCAGCAACGCGTTCATTTCAGGCACGGTGAGGCGGCGGTTGGCGCGCACTGCACCGTGGCACGCCATGGTGGAGAGCAGTTCGTCGCGTGCGCTGGCGATGCGGCGGCTTTGACCATGCTCGCGCAGATCGCCCAGCACATCGCGCAGCAGCGCCTCCGGCTCGGCATTGGCCAGCAGCGCGGGAATGCTGCGCACGTGCAGCGACTGCGGGCCGGCCCGGGTGATCTCGAAGCCGAGCGTGGCCAAGGTCTCCGCTTCGCGCTCGGCGGTGTCGGCTTCGCGCTCGCCCACTGCCAGCGTCATCGGCACCAGCAAGGGCTGCGCGTGCAGGCCGATGCTGTCGTGCGCATTTTTGAGCCGCTCATAGCCGATGCGCTCATGCGCCGCGTGCATGTCGACCACGATTAAGCCTTCGGCGTTTTCGGCCAGGATGTAGATGCCGTGCAACTGCGCGACGGCATAACCGAGCGGCGGAACACCGCTGTCTTGCGCAGTTGCCGGCAACCCGGTGCCGGCCATGCTCGGCATGCCTGCCGATTGCTGCGCACTGCTGGGCGGCGGCGCGTACAGCGCGCTGTAGGCGGCGCGCGCCTCGTCCACACGCAGTCCCAGCGGCGTTTGCGAAGGCGTCCAGCTCGGGTAGTTGTAGCCGCTACCGCTGCTGCCAGGTGCGTTGCCGTGGTTCGGAACACCGCTGCCAGCAATGTTGCCCAGCCCGCCAGCGGTCGCCCCTGGGTCGCCGGCACCATCGCTGCCGATACTGTTTGGCGTGACGCCGGCACGGGTATGCGCCAAGGCATCCTGCAGGGTGCGATAGACGAAATCGTGGATCAGCCGCGCTTCGCGGAAGCGCACCTCGTGTTTGGCAGGGTGCACATTGACGTCCACGCGTGCCGGGTCCAGCTCCAGAAACAGCACATACGCCGGCTGACGGCCATGAAACAGCACATCGCCGTAGGCCATCTTCACCGCATGCGCCACGCTGCGGTCCCTGACCGAACGGCCGTTGACGTAGAGGTACTGCTGGTCGGTGCTGGCACGCGAGTAATGCGGTTGCGCAACCCAGCCGTGCAGGCGCAGACCGGCGCCGCTGTGGTCCACGCGCAAGGCCTGGCGCGCAAAATCGTCGCCGAGGGTTTCGCCCAGCCGCGCGTCCGAATACAGATCGCCCGGCTTGTAGCGACGCGACGGCTTGCCGTTGTGCGAGACGCGCAATTCCACATCCGGCCGCGCCAATGCCAACGAACGCAACCACTCTTCGATGTGGCCGAGTTCGGTGCGTTCGGCACGCAGGAATTTGCGCCGCGCCGGCACGTTGAAGAACAGTTCGCGCACTTCGACCGTGGTGCCCGGCGCATGCGCGCGCGGCACCACCTCGCCCAGGCGACCGCCGTCGATTTCCAATGCGGAGCCGTGCTCGGCGTCGTGGCGACGCGAGGTCAGGGTAAAGCGGCTGACCGAGGCGATCGACGGCAAGGCTTCGCCACGGAAGCCCAGCGTGGCGACGGTTTCCAGGTCGTCCAGCGAAGCGATCTTGCTGGTGGCATGCCGCGACACGGCCAGCGGCAGTTCGTCCGGGGCGATGCCGCCCCCGTTGTCGCGGATGCGGATCAGCCGGACGCCGCCCTCCTCGAGCTCGATATCCACGCGCGTGGCGCCGGCGTCGAGTGCGTTTTCGACCAGTTCCTTGACCACCGATGCGGGCCGCTCGACGACTTCGCCGGCAGCGATCTGGTTGATCAGAATCTCGGGCAGCTGGCGGATCGCCATTAGCGCACGCTCCATTGCGGCACGCGCGAAACGCGGTAGATCGGCGGTGTGACAGGCAAGACAGACCTCGGCACGGCAATCCGGCGGCGCACAGGCGCCGTCATCTAAGGAATCAGTGCGGAATGATAGCCGAGCGGGTCAGCGACTGCCGCCGGCCACGGTGCCGACTGCATCGGCTTCGGCCTGCGCACGTGCTGCGAACAACGTGCCTGGCGGCGGTTGGCGGGTAAAGAAGGTATCGATGCCGTCCAGCACGGCGCCAGCGATCTTGCGCTGATAAGCCGGATCGATCAGGCGGCGTTCCTCGTCCGGATTGGAAATGAAGGCGGTTTCCACCAGCATCGCCGGCATGTCGGAGGTACGCAGCACCGCGAAGTTGGCGCGTTCCAGTTGCGGCTTGTGGTTGTTGCCGATGCGCTTCAATCCTCCAAGCACATGGCCGGCGGCATCTTCGGAGGCCTTCATATGGCCGCTCTGGGCCAGGTCCAGCAACACGTTGGCCAGGGTGCTCTCGGTTTGCTGCAGGCGCACGCCGCCAACCAGATCGGCCGCGTTTTCCTTGTCGGCCAGCCAGCGCGCACGTTGCGACGAGGCTCCCTTGGTCGACAGTACGTACACCGAGGAGCCGGTGGCGCTGCGGTTTTCGGCGGCGTCGGCGTGGATGGAAATGAAGATGTCGGCCTTGGCGGCGCGGGCTTTTTGCGCACGCATCGGCAACGGAATGAACACGTCGGTATCGCGGGTCAGGTAGGCCTTCATGCCTGGCGTGGCGTTGACCTGGCGTGCCAGCTCACGGCCGACCGCCAGGGTGACGTCCTTCTCGCGCTTGCCGGTGGGACCCATGGCGCCCGGGTCCTGGCCGCCGTGGCCTGGGTCGATCGCCACGATCAACGGCCGCATGCCCGGCCCCATCTTGACCCGCGACGCTTCGCTTGGCAGCACGGGGCGCGGCGGCAGGTCGTCGTCGCCTGCAGCAGCCACCGCGCTCGAGGCGCTATTGGGGGCATTTGCCGCGGCATTACCGGAGGTTGCGCCCATCGGTGCGCTGCCGCCATTCAAGATGGCAGCTGCAGATGCGCTGCTGCCCGCCACCACCGCGTCGGACGTGACGTTGGCAGCGGCCCCGGCGGCACGGTTCGGCGTATTGGCGGCAACGCCGGTCGGCGCTGGTGCACCGGAGGTGGCAGGCCGAGGCGTCGGCACACCGGTGGCGACAGTGGTCGGTACCGGGGCCTGAGTGACAGTGGGCAGCGCCGATGCCGGCACAGACGACGGCTGGGACGGCGGCACCGAGGAGGCACGTTGCGCAGATGCGGCCAGGGCGGCCGTTGCGCGTGCAGCTTCGGCCTGCGCATTGAGCGGACGCGGCGCCGGGGCTGCCGTCGGTGCAGCCGCAGCAACGGCGGAGGCCGCCGCCGGCGCCGGATCGCCAGGCCATTCGATCACCAATGTCGACACGCTACCCAGCGTCTGCATCTGCGGCTTGAGCGGCGTCACCGGCGTTGCCAGTTCGAACACCACACGGAATGTGCCAGGCACCGGCTGACCGGTGCGTACCGAGGTCACCAATCCGGCAGCGGACGGCAGCTTGAGACCGCGCATGCCCGAGGATTCGGGAAAATCGACAACCAGGCGCGTCGGGTTCGCCAGCGAGAGCGTTTTGAAGCCGCCGCTGCCGGCCAGTTGAATTTCTGCACGGGTCCCGGTGGCCCCGGTACTGACGCCAACCCCCTTGATTTCGCCGCCCCATGCAGCAAAAACCGCCAGGCTCAAGCTGGCGGTCAGGGCGGAAAGAAAGAACTGGCGGATCCCCGGTGTCATGGCGCTGGATTCAAGCATCCAACTGTGTGAATTGCAAGGCAATTTCCCTTAATAATCCATAACCTGGCGTTCATTCTTCTCGTGCGGCGGCAAAAAGGGCCTGCAACTGGGGCTGCTGGGACAACCTTTCCATCCAGGCATGCCCGATCGCACTGCGGCCCAGCAACCGAACACTGCGGCCTTCGCCAGCCACAGCCAGTTCAACGTCCAGATCGACTGGCGGCAGCACGCCAGCACCGCGCTCCGGCCATTCGACCAGCCACAAGCTCGCACTGCCCTCGTCGAGCCCGAGAAAATCCAGCTCGCCGGCATGGCCAATGCGGTACAGGTCCAGGTGCCAGGCTTCATCGCCGGTTGCCAGTGGATAGCGTTCGACCAAGGTGTAGGTGGGGCTGCGAATCGGCCCGGTGACACCGAGCGCACGCAGCAGCGCGCGCGCGAGCGTGGACTTGCCCGCGCCCAGGTCGCCATGCAGCTGCACCACCGCGCTGGCCGGTCGCACGGCGGCCAGCGCCTGGCCCAGGGTTTCGGTGGCCTGCACGTCGTGCAGCTGTCCGTTGAGGTCGATCATGCGATGGCTCCAGCGTTGGCGAGGCGGCGCAGCTCGGCAAGCAGGTCGGTGGGTAGCAGGCCGCGCTCGCCTGCGTGCGCGGCCGCATCGCCGGCACAGGCGTGCAACAAGGCGCCAAGGCTGGCGGCATCGAACGGCGAGAAGCCCTGCGCCAGCAATGCCGCGATGACGCCGGTCAACAGATCGCCCATCCCGCCAACCGCCATGCCGGGATTGCCCGCATCGATGATGCGCGGCAAGTGACCTGGCGACGCGACCACGGTGCCGGCGCCCTTGAGCACCACCACGGCGTCGTAGCGTTTTGCGAGTGCAGCGGCAGCAGCCGGACGATCGCGCTGAATCTGTCGGGTCGAAAGGCCAAGCAGACGACCGGCTTCGCCCGGATGTGGCGTCAAGATGCGCGGACCATGCGCTGCAACGTTGGTGGAGGCCAGCAGATTCAGCCCATCGGCATCGATCACCACTGCCTTAGCGGCGCCCAGCGCCGCACGCCACAACGCCTGCGCCCAGGCGTCCTGCCCTAGCCCGGGCCCGAGCGCGACTGCATCTGCCGTCTCGGCCAATGTGGCGATGTCGTCATCGGCCTGCACGGCACGCGCCATCGCTTCGGGGCAGCGCGCCAGCAGCGGCGTGACATGCTCGGCGCGCGTTGCGACCTGCACCAACCCGGCGCCACTGCGCAACGCCGCTTCGGCGGTCAGCATGATCGCGCCACCGCTGCCGAGATTGCCGCCCACGCACAGCACCCGCCCCGATTCGCCCTTGTGCGTGTTGCGGCGACGCGGGCGCAATTGCGCCGCAAGGGCCTCGCCATTCCAACTGTGTGCGGCTGGCGTGAGCCCGTCGAACGCTGAAACCGGCACCTCCAGCGCGGCGATCTGACGCTCGCCGGCATGTTCCAGCGCATCGCCGGTGTAGAGCCCCAGATGCGGCACGATGAACTGCAAGGTCAGTGCTGCGCGTACCGCCGCACCGAAGGCCACCCCATGGTCGGCATCGATGCCGCTGGGCACATCCAGCGCAAACACCGGCACGCCCGCCGCGTTGATGGCGTCGATCAGGGCGGCGGTTGCATCATCGGGTGCGCGATTCAGGCCGATGCCGAACAGCGCATCGACGATCACATCGGCCTGCGCCAGCGGATACGGAAACAATTCGATTGCCCCACCGACGGCGAGGTAGTCGGTACAGGCGCGCTGCGCCAGATCCGAGCCGGGGCCGTGTTCGGGCAGGTGCACCACGCGCACCTGACGCCCTGCGCGGTGTGCCAGGCGCGCCAGCACATAGCCGTCGCCCCCATTGTTGCCGGTGCCGCAGACCACCACGATGCGGCGCGCCTGCGGCCAGCGCTCCAGCAACCACTGCCAGGCCGCCTGCCCGGCGCGTTGCATCAGGGTGTAGCCGTCGCCGCCGAGCAGCGTGGTGGCCTGCGCATCGAGCGTGCGCGCGGCGGTGGTGTCGTAAAGATCGAGCGGTGCGTACATGCCGGGAATTCTATACTTGTCGCCATGTCTGCCGCCCTTGCCCACCCCGACCCTGCCGATGCCGCTGCGCGCATTCGCGTGCTTGCGCGCGAAGCCGGCTTTCAACGGTGCGGCATCACCGGCATTGAGCTGGGCGAGGACGAGGTGCATCTGCGCAGCTGGCTGGAGGAAGGCCTGTACGGGACCATGCACTGGATGGCCCAGCACGGCGACAAACGCTCGCGCCCGCAGGAACTGGTTCCCGGCACCCTGCGCGTGTTGTCGGTTGGCATGGATTACGGCCGCAAGGACGACACCGAAGCCTGGAACACCTTGCACGACGGCAACCGCGCCTATGTGGCGCGCTATGCGCTGGGGCGCGACTACCACAAGCTGATGCGCAACCGGCTGCAGAAGCTCGCCGAGCGCATCCAGGGCGAAATCGGCCCATTCGGGTTCCGCGTGTTCGTCGATTCGGCGCCGGTGCTGGAGCGCGCATTGGCACGCAATGCCGGCCTGGGCTGGATCGGCAAACACACCTGCCTGATCGATCGTCATGGCGGCTCGTGGTTCTTTCTCGGCGAGATCTACCTCGACCTGCCACTGCCGATCGACACGCCCGCCACCGCGCATTGCGGCACCTGCACGCGCTGCATCGATATCTGCCCGACGCAAGCCATCATCGCGCCCTACCGGCTGGATGCGCGCCGCTGCATCGCATACCTCACCATCGAACACGACGGCGCAATTCCCGAAGACATGCGCAAGCCGATCGGCAACCGCATCTTCGGCTGCGACGACTGCCAGCTGATCTGCCCCTGGAACAAGTTCGCCAAGCGCACCGACGAAGCCGATTTCCGCGCCCGCAACGACCTGGACGTGGCCACGCTGCCGCAGTTGTTCGCCTGGAACGAGGACGAATTCCTGCGCCGCACCGAGGGTAGCCCGATCCGCCGCAGCGGACACGAGCGCTGGTTGCGCAATATTGCCGTGGGCCTGGGCAATGCGCCTGGCACGCCAGAGGTCCTGGCCGCACTGCAAGCGCGTCGCCACGACGACTCGGCGCTGGTGCGCGAACACGTTGGCTGGGCGCTGGCGCAACACGACCTCTGACCCGCACGCGTCGCGCATGCAGCAGCTGCGGCCTGCACGTGCACGCGATCGGCGCAGCCACCGGCGGCATCGGCATTCGCAGCCGATCACCCATGACCGTCGTCGCTACGGGATAATGCAGCGATGGCCGACCGCAACGATCAGATCCTCACTCCCAGCCAGCTCAATTCACTGGCGCGCGACCTGCTGGAAGGCAGCTTCCCGCTGGTGTGGGTGGAAGCCGAACTGAGCAGCGTCACCCGTCCCGCGTCGGGACATCTGTATTTCACACTCAAGGATGCGCGCGCGCAGATCCGCTGCGCGATGTTCAAGCCCAAGAGCACCTGGCTGAAATTTCAGCCGCGCGAAGGCCTGCGCGTGCTCGCGCGCGGGCGCCTGACCCTGTACGAAGCACGCGGCGACTATCAGCTGGTGCTCGACCATATGGAAGAAGCCGGCGAAGGCGCCCTGCGTCGCGCCTTCGACGAACTGCGCGCGCGTCTTGCCGCCGAAGGCCTGTTCGATGCCGAACGCAAGCAGGCACTGCCTGCGCATGTGCAGCGGCTGGCGGTGATCACCTCGCCCAGCGGCGCGGCGGTGCGGGATGTGCTCAGCGTGCTGGCGCGGCGTTTTCCGCTGCTCGAAGTGGATCTACTGCCCTCGCTGGTGCAAGGCGACAGCGCTGCCGCACAGATCACCTCACTGCTGCAACGCGCCGATGCTTCCGGGCGCTACGACGTCATCCTGATCACCCGCGGTGGCGGCTCGCTGGAAGATCTGTGGGCCTTCAACGACGAACGCCTGGCGCGCGCGATCGCCGCCGCGCAGACGCCGGTGGTGTCTGCAGTCGGCCACGAGACCGACTTCAGCCTCAGCGATTTCGTGGCCGACGTGCGTGCGCCCACGCCCTCGGTCGCGGCCGAATTGCTGGTGCCCGATCAACGCGAGCTGGTCGCGCGCGTGCGGCGTGCGCAGGCACGCATGACCCAACTGCAGCAACACGCCTTGGGCAATGCCATGCAACGCGCAGACAGACTGGCACTGCGGCTGCGTGCGCAGAGCCCGCAGGCGCGCCTGCAACTGCTCCATCGCCGCCAGCAAGACGCCGGTCGCCAGCTGCGTGCGCGCATGACGCAGGTGCTCGAACGCTTGCAGGCGCGTGTACAGCGTGGGCAAGCGCAGCTGCAAGCACACAACCCGCAACGCCAGCTGGCCGGCTTGCAGCAACGCCTGCGGGCACTGCACCCGCAGGCGGCGATGCAACGCCGCCTGCAGCATGATCAGCTGCAACTGCGCAGCATTGCACGCTCGCTGGAAGCGGTCAGCCCGCTGGCCACAGTCGCGCGCGGCTACGCCATCGTGACCCGCCCTGCCGACGGCAGCGTGGTGCGCAGCGCCGCCGAGGTGGTCACGGGCGAACGCCTGCGCGCGCAGCTGGCCGATGGCAGCATCCAGGTGCGTGTGGAGTCTGGCGAAAGCTGACCGCAAGCCATGCGCAGCGCCGTCGCTCCTGCAGCAATGTCGGCGCTAAGCGCTGACATGAACTCTTCGAAGGTGCCCATTGCACGGAGTGCCACAAGGATAGGCGCGGTGCCAGAGAGCGCCTTCGAAACACGCCACAGGGTCGGGCGAGTCCGCGATTTCGCTGGAGCAGGGCCGCCAGCAGCACTTCAATGTTGAGCACCTTCGCAGGAAGGTGCTCATTGGCGATCACCGCTTGTCGATCAACCGATCCAGAAAACGTTATGCAACGCTTCGTCGATTGCAAGCGGCTTCAGGAGCGGCTTGCTGTTTCCGCGATCGGCGTCTGCGCTGCATGCTGCCAGCCCTCCATCAGCAGATTGGCCAGCACCACCGGATCGTGGTCGAAGTGATGCCCACCCGGACGCGCCAGCACCTGCACGCCACGTGCGCGCAGCTCCGGGCACAGCGTGTCCTTTTCTTCGTTGCCGTAGATGCATTGCAGGCGGTGCGCGTCCAGCGCCTGGATGGCCGGCTCCACATCGCGCTCGGCGTCGTTATGCCAGCCCAGCCAGCCACCGACGCGCACCTTGAAGTCGGCCTCGTGGCCCAGGCCGAGCAGGCTGACGAACTGCACCGAAGCGCGTTGCTGGGGCGACAGTTCCGGATAGGCGAACGGCAACACATCGGCACCGAACGAGTACCCAACAAGGGCAACGTGCTGGATATGCCAGCGCTGGCGATAGCTGGCGATCACCCGATCCAGATCCGCCCCGACCTGCTGCGGCGTGCGGCTGCCCCAGAAGTAGCGCAGGCTATTCCAGCCCACCACCGACACGCCCTGCTGCTGCAACTGCGCGGCAATGCCTTTATCCAGCTCGCGCCAGCCGCCATCGCCGGACAACATCACCACCAGACGGTCGCTGCCAGGTGCGTGGAGTTCCACTAGCGGCAGGTCGCCCAGGCCCTGCGACTGCGCAGCCAGGAAGTGCCCGCGTGTGGCCGCTGCGATCTGCATCGGGCTGGATGCATCGGCCAGATCGTCCAGGAAGCCCTGACTGGCATTGGGCAGATCGCGCGAGCACGCCAGGCCTGGATCCTTGGTGCCGGCGTCGGCAACCACCGCGCCGCCCAGCACGTCGGGCGCGGCCGAGGCCACCGCCTGACGCGCCAGCACCGCGCCATCGCCCTGCCCCACCAGCACCGGCGGCAGGAACGCATCGACGTGTTCGGCGCGCAACAATTTCTTGCCCAGTCGCTCGGCATCGTCGGCCAGCGAGCTGCAGGCGGCTTGGTGCGAGCGCACGTGTTCACGATAGTTGGCGGTGTCGACCACTGCCACCAGCGCGCCATCGTCGCTCAGCAGGTCGGCCAGCTTCTGGCTGTCTTGCGGATGAGCGCTGTCGGGCAGCAGGATCACCATCGCCTTGGGCGTCCCTTCCGGGCGGAGAACTTCGACCGAGCCGTAATGCCCAGCCGTATTACTGTCCTGCAGATGCCGCGCCACGGCATAGCCGCTGCCGCCGATCAGCAAGATCGCAATCACCCAACGAAACATTTTGATCCCCATGCCCATGACGGCAGTCCCTTGATAGCGGTTGCGATTTGACCACAGCAGACACGGCCGGTTTCACTGCGCATGCACGCGGTGTTCATCGCTGTTAAGCCAACTGAACCCCACCTTGCGCACAACGCTTGGTCAGCGCGGCGCATCGCCTGCAAGCGCCCACTGCACCGCTAACGGCCGGGGATTGCCGCCTCGGAAATTTCGCTTGCGTTCGTCGTCCTCGGAACGTTGCTGGATGGAAGCGCCCGCCGTCCGCGGGTCCTCGATCCCCAGAGGCGCTCGCGCGACTGCAGCGCTCTTTTGGCCGAGTTTCTCGTCGTGCACGACAGATGCCTGTCTCGCCTAGCCGCGCCCCGAGCCGACTCTGTCGGAGCGAACACGCCCCCGCCAAGGCGTCCCCAGATTTTAGGGCCGAGCCGAAAGCGCTCGCGGCGACAGCGACGGCAAGCCGAAGCCTGCAGTCACGAACCGCACGATCGACGCGCCCATCCGCCGTAGGTCGTCGCTAGATTCCGCGTGCCACGCGAAAGCCGATACGGGCACTGGTGGTGTCCGAATCCTGCGACTGCCGCCAAGCCGCGCGCGTCTGTTGCGGCGAATTGGCCCAGCTGCCGCCACGGATCATGCGTTGCCGGCAGCCCGGGTTGTACCAGGCAGCGCCATCGGCCGGTGCACGCCGGTAGCTGGCGTGCCAGCAGTCGGCCACCCATTCGCTCAGGTTGCCGCCCATATCGTGCAGACCCCAGGCGTTGGCGCGAAAACTGCCGACCGGCGCCGGACCCCAGAAGCCATCGCCGTAGCCGACGAAGCCGTTGTTCCAGTGCCGGCCGCTGCGCGAAACGTCGTTGCCGCCGGTGAAATTACCGGCGTCGGCCGGCGGCGAGCCCGCGTTGCCCCACGGGTAACGTCCGGTGGTGCCGGCACGGACCGCATACTCGAACTCGGCCTCGCTGGGCACGTGGTAATGGCGGCCGGTCTGTTCCGACAGCCAGCTCGCATACGCTTCGGCGTCGCGAATGCTGACGTGCATCACCGGGCTGTTGGGCGCGGCCTGGGCGCCGTTGTAGTCGGACTGCCAATCCACGCCGCTGCGGCGGATGAAGTTGCCGCTGCGCTCGTCGTAAACCACCGAATGCCCACGCCGGGTGGCACGCGGGCGTGCGCCGGTGGCATCGACGAACTGGCGGAACTCGGCAACCGTGACCTCGGTGATCGACAACGCAAAGCCGCGTGCGAAGCGCACGTAATGGGCGGGGCGCTCGTTGTCGGAAGCGCCCGGCTCCGCATCGCCGGCTCCCATCTGGAATGCGCCATGCGGCACCACGATCATCTGCGGCCCGCGCCCGCCGACCTTGAGCCCGTCGGTGAACACCTGCCCGGGACGGAAGCTGCCGTAATGCGTGGCCAGTTCCAGCCGGCGGCGCAGATCGCCGGCCACCGGATCTCCGGGGTCGGCGATGCGCAACACTTCGGCAAGCTTCTCGCCGGCCGCCTTGAGCCCGCGCGGCGAGGTCAGATCGTGCAGACCGGCGTCGTGCAACGCCGCGATCTGCGCCCGGCGCACGCGTTCCACCCGCGCGCGCGCATCGGCGATGGTGGGCGCACGATCGCGTACCTGCCCCGCCATCTGCAGCCAGTAACGTGCACCGATGAAGTCGCTCGCCTGCGCCGCCTGTTCGGCGCGCTCCAGCAGGCCGCTTTCCACGGCGGCCAGGCCCTGCCGGGTGCGCGGGTTGTCGGGATCCAATTGCGCGGCATCGCGAAAATTCACCAGCGCGCCATTGCCGTCTTCGCCCAGCCGCCCGCCGCGCAGGTCTTCTTCACCGGCGCGGTTGAACGCCAGCACGCGCTGCGCGGTTTCCACCTCGCGCTGCAGTGCGCGCACCTTCGGGTCCTGTGGCGCAAGGGCAAGCGCGACGAAGGCCACCTCACGCGCCTGCTCCAACGCGTCGTCCTGGCGCTCGGTTTGTGCGATCAGCGCCGCGCCGCGTTCGAGCAACCGGTCACGCGCCTGCTCCAGGCCACGCCGGCTGGCTGCATCCTTGCCACCGGCGCGCTGCTGGATCGCCAGATACAACGGGATCGCATCGCCGGCGTCGCGATACAGGCGGTCTTCCCGCAATGCCTGGTCGGCACGCTTGCGCACCTGCGCCAGGGGCTCGTCGCCCAACTCCACCACCGGCGGTTGCCATTGCGCCACGGTTTCGGCGGATTCTTCGCCACCGATGGAAACGTTCGGCTTGCTCGGCACGGCGGCAGGTGCCGGTTGCGGCGCAGCCGCAGGCGCGGGCGTCGGCGTGCGCGAACAGGCGCACAGGCTAAGAGCGGCCAACAAAACGCAGCGAGCAGCGCTCGGGCGGGCAAGGCGGGCGCGCAGGAACCGGAGCGTAGGCGTGCCAGATGCCGATTCCGCACCGCGGCCGCGCCCGCCTGCTGGCTGCGCAGGAATTTTGCCAGTCGCCCTCAGCGCGACCATTGCCCACGCTGCCATCCGGTCACCGCACTCACCCACCACCTGCTCCTTCCAGTGCTCTGCCGCACGACAGGCGATCGCGACGTTAGGCTATTCTGCGCGCTCTGCGCAAACCCTTGCCGCCGACGGAAATCACGTGCCCCATTGGATCATCCACCCCTCCGAGCTGACTGACCGCCTGCAGGCAGCGCGACCGTCGCGCATCGGCCTGGATACAGAATTCATTCGCGAGCGCACCTACTGGCCGCAGCTGGCCCTGGTGCAGATGGCCATCGGCGATGAGATCCTGCTGATCGACCCGCTGATCCCCGGCATGAACGCGGCGCTCAAGGAGTGGTTGACCGCCACCGACATCGTCAAGGTGATGCATAGCGCCAGCGAAGACCTGGTCACGTTCAAATGCGCGTGTGGCGCCTTGCCGCGGCCGTTGTTCGACACCCAGATCGCCGCGGCCCTGGCCGGTGTCGGCGGCGGCATGGGCTACCAGAAACTGGTGCAGGAAGTCACCGGCACCTTGCTGACCAAGGGCGAGACACGCTCGGACTGGATGCGTCGCCCGCTGTCGCCGGCGCAACTGGAATATGCCGCCGACGACGTGCGCTATCTGTTTGCGATCCACGACGCGCTCACCCGCCGCCTCGCCGAGCAGGGCCGTCTGGAGTGGCTGGCCGAAGATGCCGAGCGCCTGCTCGCCACGGTGGAGCACGACGATGGCGAGCGCTGGCCGCATGTGAGCCTGCGTGCCGCACAGTTCCTGGAACCGGCCGCGCAACGACGCCTGCTGCGCCTGCTGCGTTGGCGCGACCTGCAGGCGCGGCAGAGCGATCGACCGCGCAGCTGGATCCTGGACAACGAACTGGCCAGCCAGCTGGCGCGGTTTCCGCCCGCCGACCTGGAAGCCTTGCTGCGCCAGTTCGATAAATTCCCCAAGGCGCCGCGCAAGCTTGCCAACGCGGTGTGGGATGCGCTCAACATCCCGCTGCCGGATGAAGAGCACGCGCCGCTGGCGCAGGCCGCCACCGACGGCAACAAGGCCGTACTCAAACGGCTGCAGGACGCCGTGGCGCAGCGTAGCCGCGAACTCGGCCTGCCGGACGGCCTGCTGGCCTCGCGCCGCCACCTGGAAACCCTGATGGAACAACGCAGCTGGCCTGCGGCGCTGGGCCAATGGCGTCGTGCCCTGCTGGAATCACAGCTGATGCCGCTGCTGGACGACACTGCGGCTTAGGATTGCCGCGGTGATGGCGCGGAGCCTGCAGCGATGCGGGCTCTTCGTCAGGTACAGGCGAGCGGCGCCGAACCGGCGAAGACCGCCTCGCAAGCAGTATTGGAATGCGTGAGGACCTTGCGAAGCGCCTGCGTCGCACGGCGATTTCGCTACCGGTCGCGCCGCGCGGCGGCACGCCGGAATTCTCTGCGTCGCATCACATCAGTCCTGGTCCTGTTCTGCCCAGCGCGCCAGGTTTTGCCGGATGCCGTCCATGTCTGCCCAGGGGTCCTTGCGCCGACGGCGCAGCTTCTCCGGGACATCGCGCAAGGTGAATGCATCGGCGCGCTGCAGCTTGGACAGGTCCGACCACGCCAGCGGCAACGCGACTGGCGCCCCGGGGCGGCCGCGTAACGAATAGGACGCAACCGCAGTGGCGCCACGGCCGTTGCGCAGGTAGTCCACGAAGATGCGCTTGTTGCGCAGCCGCTTGGTGGCAGTGGCGATGAACCGCTGCGGCTGCGCCTGCGCCAGGGCATCGGCAAATCCCTTGGCGAAACGCTTGGTCACCTCCCAATCGCAGCCGGGGTTCAGGGGCACCACCACGTGCAGCCCCTTGCCGCCAGACACACGCAGGAACGATTCCAGCTCCAGCTGCGCCAGCAGCTTGCGAATATCGTTGGCCGCGCGTTTGACCTCGGCAAACGGCACGTCCGGGCCCGGATCGAGATCGAAGACCACCCGGTCGGCCACGTCCGGGCGGTCCGCATGCGAGCCCCAGGGGTGGAATTCCAACGCATTGAATTGCACCAGTTCCAGCAGGCCAGGCGCGTCTTCGACCACCAGGTAATACGCGTTGGTTCCGGTCTCTTCGGTCAGCTTGACCGAGCTCACACGCTCGAGGCCGGCAGTATGGTGCTTCTGGAAAAAACACGGTTTTTCCGCGCCGCTGGGGCAGCGGATGATGGACAGCGGCCGTCCCACGATCTGCGGCAACAGGTGGTCCATCACCGCCTGGTAATAGTCCCAGACATCGCCCTTGGTCGCGCGGATATCCGGGTAGATCAGCTTGGTCGGGCTGGACAGCGTCGGCAGCGCAGCCGAGGAAGGTGTGGCAACCGCAGATTTGCGCGCAGGCGCTGTTGCCCGCGTCGCTGCACGTTTGGGCACCTGCGTTGCTGCGTCTTTGGCAGCACGCGTTGTTGCCGAACGCCTGGCAGAGAACGGTGTAGCCGGGCCATTTCCGGCATCGCTGTCGGCCAGATCGGCAATGCGCTTATCCGGGCGCAGCGCCTTGAACGATGCCTGGCGCAACAACTGTTGCCCACCAATGCCGCGATAGAACACCTCCACCACAAAGCGCGGCGCAAACCAGGTGGCGCCGCGCAGGTCGGTGTCTTCGGTGGGAATATGCGCGGTGGGTTTGCGCCCGCCACCTTCCAGTTGCGGGGTGACCTCGCGCATCAAGGCATCGGAGAACCCGGAGCCCACACGGCCCACATACAACCAGCCATGCACCGGATCCGGCGCGGCCAGCAACAGCGAGCCGAAGCCACTGCGGCTGCCCTTGGGCGCGGTGTAGCCGACCACCGCATACTCCTGGCTGGCCAGTTGTTTGGTCTTGCGCCAATCGTCGCTACGCCCATCGCGATACGGGCGATCTGCGCGCTTGGAAATGATGCCTTCGAAGTGCTGTTGCCCGGCCACCCGGAACGCCTCGGTGCCATCGCCTTCGACGTGCGAGCTATAGGCCAGATGCGTGTGAGGTGCAGCCTCCAGCACCTGCTGCAACAGCCGCTTGCGTTCGCGCAGCGGCGCCTCGCTGATGTCCACCCCGTCCACATGCAACAGGTCGAATACCGCCAGCGCCAGCGGCACCTGGCGCTCGCCGGACAAGGTGGCCTGCAGCAGGTTGAAGTCGTCCTTGGTGCCGCGTCCGGCGATCAGTTCGCCATCGATCTGCGCGCTGCGCAGGCCCAGCGACCGGATGGCATCGGCAATTTCCGGCGTCTTGTCGGTCCACTCCAATGCATTGCGCGACCATAGCCTCACCTTGCCGTTGGTCACGGTGGCCAGGATGCGATAACCGTCCCATTTGATTTCATGCAGCCACTGCGCCCCTTCTGGCGGGGACTGCCCCAGCTTGGCCAGCTGCGGTGCAAACGGGGCATCTTCCATCTCGGCGCGACGTGCATTGCTCAGCGCCAGCGCCTGTTTCGCCCAGGTACCACGCCTCTTCGCCGCCGGCGGCGGCACGGTCGTCAGCGCCTTGCGCTGGGTCTTGCCGGCGCCTGCGCGGCGTACATCCTCGGCAGGCGCGGCAGCGACGTCGGCCAGCAGGTCATCGGCCTCCAACGTGCCGGCGTAGGCATCGTCGTCCTTGAACAACAGCCACTGCGGCTGCCGCGCCGGCTTGCCCGAGCGCACCAGATGCCAACCGCCCTTGAGCTTGTTGCCGAACAACTCAAAGCGCAGATGTCCCTTGGCTAATTGCGCTTCGGGGTCGCCCGCGGTGGCCCACACGCCATGATCGAACTGCGCCACATGCCCGCCGCCGTATTCGCCTTTGGGAATCTCGCCCTCGAAACTGGCGTAATCGACCGGGTGGTCTTCCACCTCCACTGCCATGCGCTTGACCTTGGGGTCGTAACTGGGACCCTTCGGCACCGCCCAGCTCTTGAGCGCATCGCCCACCTGCAGGCGAAAGTCGTAATGGCGGCGGCTGGCGTGGTGCAGTTGCACCACGAAGAGCGCACGCTGCCCCGGCGGCAGGGCCTTGCCCGGCTCCGGCTCGCGGGTCTTGTTAAAGCTGCGCTTGCGGCGATATTCGCTCAGGCTCATGACGGACCTTCCGCTTATTTGCCCAGGTGCTGGCGTACGCTGGCGGCCATTGGCCCCACCTTCTGCACGGCCGCGCGCAACTCCTCGGCGCTGACGCCCAGGGTCTTGGTCCAGTACTGCAGCTCATAGGCTTCATTGACGTTGATGCGGTCGCGGTCTGGCGAACCGACGTTGCGTTTGTCGTCACTCATGACATGCTCCTGTATCGTCGTGGTCGGGTCTGCTAACGTGAGCCTTCGGCCCAGCAGCGCCCGTAGCGACAATGCGAAAGCGTTCGAACAGGCGTCGTGAAAAGCCTGTTCACGCCATGTGCAAGCCCCTGTTCCACAACGGCCGCTCCCGGGCCACATGCCATAATGCCGCGCGCCCTTCGGGCGGCGTGTCCACTCTTATTCCGAGGCCATACCTCTGTGAGCAATACCTCTTCGAAACTGGATTCCATCGCGCAAGCCAAAGCCAAGCTGCTGGACGAATTGCAGAAGCTGGAAGAACAGGAGAAAACCGAGCGCGCGAGCGAGGCATCCTCTGCGCATGCCACCATCGTTTCGCTGCTCGAGCAGTTCGCCGGTCACTTCAACACCAAGCAGCGCAACGACATTGCCGCTTACCTGGGCACCACTACCGCGCGCAAGGAAGTGGTCAAGAGCGGCCGCAGCGAAGTGAAGCCCAAGTACGAGCTACCGCACACCGGCGAAACCTGGTCCGGTCGTGGCCGCACGCCGAAGGCTTTCGCTGCCTGGGAAGGGTCGGCGTCGTACAAGGAATGGAAGGCCAAGAACCCGGACCTCAAGTTTCCGCTGGTTCGCGAGTAAGGCGATAGCCCGCACGACAGTGCCGCCTCGCACCGTCGGCCGCGCCCTTCGCTTGGCGAACCGCGCGGCTTGTGGGTAGAATCGAAGCACGTGGGGCGGTAGCTCAGCTGGGAGAGCGTCGCGTTCGCATCGCGAAGGTCGAGGGTTCGATCCCCTTCCGCTCCACCAAAATTCAGCGCCCAACTGTTCTCAGTTGGGCGTTTTCATTTGTGCTTCCCGCATGACACGCGGGGTTCCCGCACATTCTGCGTGTGCGACCGAGGTCCTATGGCCTGGCAGGGGCATCCCCGGTTGCCCTCCGTTCCGCCCTCTCTTCTCTCGAAATCGGCGCTAACTTCTTCGCCGTGGCACACGCACATGGCCATTTGCGACCATGATTTGTGCGCGTGCCATTGCCATTCGTTGTCGGGCTTGCTTGGAGCAGCAGTCCGTCACGCCAACACTGCCGCCGCGCAAGGCATGGAATACAAGCCTGCGCGTTGCTGCGTGACGACGAGTGCTCCGTAGGCCGCCAGTCGAGCCTCGTGCTCCGGCTTGCCCTTGTCCTTCGACTTGATCTTGAACAGGTCAATCGGCTTGTCGCTCTTCTGGCCAGCGCGCTGCATGATCCTTTCTCCGTCCACCTCGACTCCCTTGAACGACCACAGCGACTCGAAGACCTTAGCCTGACCATCGGTGAACCGGATCGGCGTGGCCTGCACGTCCGGCAGCGTCGCCCACTTGAAGTCCGCCGAGAATGGCCCGTTCACAGGTGCGGCCGGATCGACCACTGCTGGCGCTGCAGACGGTGCCGAAGGGATGAACGAGATCCCGCCGCCATAGAACGTGAATCGTTCTTCCAGCGCCAGCCATTCCACTCCTGAGCCGAAAGGCGATCCACGCGTCGTGCGCGGCCTGGGAGTGATGACCCGGATGTTGCTTCCCGCCACCCGAATACGATCCAGCAAGGTCGGCTCATGCAGCACTCTCGTCAGATCTCGGGCCAGCACGACCGGAGAGCTGCGGGCATTACCGAGCCGCCAAGCACAGTCGCCCAAGTCATCGATGTCGTCGCGGCTCTCGATGTCGAGCGCGAGGCGCATTTTCTGCCGCAGCCAGTCTTCATCCAGGGCCAACGCCGCACCGTCGCTTGCCTCCACAGGCACCTGGCCACACTCCGGGCACCGGCAGATCCGACCGCCCCGTCCATCGCCCCAGACCTGTGCCCGATGCTGCTGACAGTGGGGGCAGAGCACAAAAGATTGATCCACCACTGTTGGCCTGACGGCTTTGCCGAGCGCAGACAAAGCAGATACCTCGCGTGGCGAGAGCGTGGCCCGCAGCACCGGCGTGCCGCCTGCGAACAGCCGGCAAATCAGGGCCCAGGCATCGTGCGTCGCCATTGATCAGTCCTCGAAGGCCGATGATGAACGGGTTCTACCCCGATATCACGGACGGTTGTAAAAGAGCTGCAACCTTCTGATCCTGCTTGGCCGCCCTTCGCCGCATCCTTGGGTTGTGGCGTCGCTCGATGTAGTCAAACACATCCGCTCTTGCTCCATCCAGTGTGGTGTAGCTCGTTCGATAGATCCGCTCACGCTTGAGTAGTCCAAAAAAGCCTTCGCAGGCCGCGTTGTCGCCGCAATGCCCCACAGCGCTCATTGAACAGATCAGCCCGTTAGCCGCCAGATACCTCTGGTAGTCACCGCTGCGGAACTGACTGCCACGATCCGAATGCACAATCACCTCATCGCTTCCTTGCCGCTGCCAGACCGCCATCTGCACAGCCCGGATCACCATCTGACGGTCCTGCCGAGCGTGCATTGACCAGCCAACAATGCGCTGGTCGTACAGATCCAATACGATGCACAGATACAGCTTGCCCTGCTGGGTCTTGATCTCGGTGATATCGGTCACCCACTTGGTTTCCGGCTCCAGCGACGCCCCCCCGATTTTGAGTAGCACCTCAGTTTGGAGTCCAATTCCCTAACTCGAGGAGATTGGACGTGAAGAAGCGTTTTTCTGAAGAACAGATCATCGGCTTCCTGCGCGAAGCTGATGCCGGTGTGGCGATCAAGGACCTGTGCCGGCGGCATGGCTTCAGCGAGGCTTCCTATTATCTGTGGCGCAGCAAGTTCGGCGGGATGAGCGTGCCCGATGCCAAGCGGCTCAAGTGTCGACTCCCCGTAAACTTGATCCAGCCATAACTAGAGGTCTCCGGGCACACTAGCCATCAAGGAGACCACCAATGCGCAAGAGCAAGTTCACCGATAGCCAGATCGTCGCCACGCTGAAGCAGGTCGAGGGTGGCCGCCAAGTCAAGGATGTGTGTCGTGAGCTAGGGATTTCCGATGCGACGTACTACGTCTGGAAATCCAAGTACGGCGGCATGGAGGCCGCTGATGTGCAGCGCCTTCGCGACCTGGAGACCGAGCACAACAAGCTCAAACGCATGTACGCCGAGCTGGCGATGGAAAACCATGCATTGAAGGATGTCATCGCAAAAAAACTGTAGACCCGGCGCACAAGCGCCCGCTTCTGGCCTGGCTCATCGAGCAGCATGGCTGGAGCGAGCGCCGGGCCTGTTCGGTGGTTGGCGTGGCGCGCTCGACGATGCGCTATCAGCGTCGTCCCGATCGGGATGATGAGGTTATCGCGCTGTTGTCCGAGTTGGCCGAGCGTTTTCCTGAGCGTGGATTTGGAAAACTTTTTCAAATCATCCGCCGTCGCGGACATGTGTGGAACCACAAGAGGGTCTGGCGCGTGTATTGCCTGATGAAGCTCAATCAACGTCGTCGCAGCAGGCGCCGGGTACCGACGCGTCATCCACAGCCGCTGGCCTGCGGTGATCGCCCCAATGCTGGATGGTCGATCGACTTCATGTCCGATGCGTTATGGGACGGTCGGCGTTTTCGCACGTTCAATGTCATCGACGATTTCAGTCTGGAAGCCTTGGCGATCGAAGTGGACCTGAATCTTCCGGCCGCCCGCGTCATCCGCACGTTGGAACGCATCGCAGCTTGGCGCGGCTATCCGAACAAGCTACGTTTGGACAACGGGCCGGAATTTGTCGCGCTGGCCTTGTCCGAGTGGGCCGAGCGTAAGGGCATCGCCTTGGACTTCATTGAACCGGGGCGTCCGATGCAGAACGGTTTTATCGAACGCTTCAACGGCAGCTACAGGCGCGGCGTGCTGGACATGCATCTCTTCCGCACGCTGAGCGAGGTCCGCGAACAGACCGAACACTGACTTGCCGACTACAACCAACAGATCCCGCACGACAGCCTGGGCGGACTAACGCCCGCTGAGTTCCGTGATCAACATCAACCGCAGACCTCTAGTTTTAGCTGGCATTGAATTGCGGGGAGTCGACACTTGGTCGGGAACCTGTGGGCGGGGTTCGAAGGGTTGGCCGCAGTGCGCGCAAAGTCGAGTAGTCATCGTGGTCTCCATGCAAAGTCCGTATGGAGACCGCCACTGACCGTGGCGAAGGGCGCGAAGCGGCTGCCCTATGAAGGGATATTCAACGAGCGACGGTGTTCAGCGCGGGTGCCAATGCCACGCTCAAGCGGCCAACGATGGCGGGCAAGGGTTCTGGCGGAAGTTCGTTCTTCTTGAGAAATGCCAGCCACAGCGCCTGGCGCGAAGCGTCGTGCGCAAACTCGTCCGTCAGGCCGACTGGCAGCGCGTCAGGAACCGCCATGCCGCGTCTTTCGAATGTGGCCTTGATCGCTTGGGCCAGCAGATCAGTGTCCAGAGTTTCCCGTTCCACCAGCACCGACAGATCGAAGTAGTCCTTCAGGCGGCTGTTGGTCATGCCCAGCAACGCGATGGCGTGGAGCTTTTCCGCGATGACGGTGTACGTTGGGTAGGCCCGCAGTCGTGGCGCGGGCATTTCCTCCAGCAGTACTGGGTAGACCGAATCAACAGGCGCTGGGGTGACGGCGTCGCCGAAGCCGACATCGATTTGGGTCTTGCAGCGTGCTCTGGCCAGATCGCCTGCAATCATCACGCGAACGCCGCCGTAGCCAGCTTCCTTGCGGATCTCCTCGACCGTGACGGAGGCTGGGTCGAACACGATGCCGTCGTCGACCGGTACAGCTGCGATGTCCCGGAATACTTGGGCCACTGACTCCAGATCACTGGCACCGAAACCCAACAGATCGGCGTCGCGTGTGGCCCGGTGTGGCATGTCGTACCAGAGCGTGAACAGCAGCGCACCTTTGAGCAGAAAACGGTCCGCGTGCGGCGACTGGGTCAGCCGATAGAGGATGCGCTCCAAGGCAAAGCGCACCAGCACCTGATTGAAATCGACGCCTTGCGCCTTGGCGACATTGAGCAGACGCGCACGGACGGACGCCGCAACATTTGGGGCGGCAGTACTCATCCAACGCTCTCCAGATAGGGGCGCATCACATTGGCAACGCGGCATATCTTGGCGAAACGCCAGATGTCGTCGACGGATGCCTTGCTGCGCGCCCGAGCGTCCTTCAGCGCCTCCAGCGCCACATCCAGCCCGATCTTGTTGCGGTGCTTGAAGCAGTCCGCCACGGTCTTGGCCACGCCGTACACCCGAAGCCTGACACCGTCGCGTTCGACTTCCTCAATCCCTGCCGAGTAGGCATCACCCGTGAACTGCACCATCTTGACGGGCGGGTAGTCGACCCGGGGCGGGTGGCTGCCCCGAGGCATGGCGATCCAGATCTGACGCGGCAGCTGTGTGGTCAGCTCATGAAACTGCAGCGCCGTAAGCAGGCAGAACACCGCTTGAGGTACCTTGGTGGCGATGGTGCCAAGGCTCTCGAATTCCGAAACCTGCGCATCCGGCAGACGGTAAAGGCCACGCCCCACCTTCTCTAGTAGACCCGCAGCGGTCAGGCGCGTCAGAACGACCCGAGGCGCACTGATGGCGTCCAGATCGCTGGCGCGCAGTAGCCCCTTCTGGCTGGCCAGATCGAGGACGCGTTGATTGTGGGTACTGGAGAGCATGGGTGGAGTATGTTCCGTTATTTCGTCGAATGCAACTTCCGGAAGACAAAACGAAACATTTAGCCCACGTTCTCCCGTTATCGCTGTTGGCAAACGATCCGCTGGGCGCGCTACAAATCGGGGGTGTTGCCGCTTCAATCGCAGCATCCCCCACACGAAAACCTTTTAAGCGAAATTATTTGATGATAGAATCCGCTTGAACGAAATCCGATGACGGAGTTGCCAATGGCCCAGCCGAACCAAGAAACGATCCATGACCTGCTTGTGAGGAATATCCCGCGTGAGCTTGTCATGGGCCTCGAAGAAGCCAAGCTGGTCGGCGCTCAACGTGCCTATGCTGCGGCGCGAGGGATGGATGACGGGCACTTGCCCAGCGTGGTGGGGCAGTTGCGCCATTTCCATATGAACGAGTCCTTCCATCGCGCTCTCGCCGTTGCAGACGCATCTCCCTCACCGCTACGCGGCAATCAGATCGTCACAGGCCGGTCTGGGATATTCACCTTGGCACGGTTCAACACCAAGTATGGGGTCTGGAACAGCGGGCGGCGTAGCGAAACCCGAAAACAGATGTCCCTGGCGAACGCAGCCATCGAGCCGCTGGTTCAACCCGGACTCTTTTCAGGCTACGTGGAGCCATCCCAAGCGGTTGTGTTCGTCGTGGCCTGCTTTGCAGGATCGCTGCACAGCCAGCCGGACACACCCGTCTCCATCGAAATCGCGGTTCCAGATCGCCACATGCAAGGCTGGCTTTTCCGGGAACCCATTGAAGCATTCATCAAGCGCTACGACCAGCAGCCGACAGCAGGCCAGGACGATTTGGCTGTGCCGAAGCTGAAGAAGAACATTGGCAAACAACAAGACAAAGACGGAACAGGATCATGAGTAGGGGTGTACAAGGATTTCAGAAAGATCGACTTAGCCAAATTCTTGCGGCCCGTCGTCTGACTCAAGTCCAGCTGGCCTCAATGGTCGACGTGTCTCCGGCGACCGTCAGTAAGTGGCGCGCAGGAACGCAAGCACCCGAGCGTGACGCGCTTGAACGCCTTGCTGGCGTGGTCAACGTCACGCCGGAATGGTTTACGCGTGCGCCCGGGGCAAAGTTGTCGTTGCCGCTTTTTCGCAGCAACGCGTCAGCGCACGTCGCTGCACGCGCCATGCTGGAGGCCCGCCTTGAGTGGGCCCAAGACGTGGCGGCTGCCCTGATGGAGTACGTTGACTACCCCGATGTCAATTTGCCCTCTCGTGATTACACCGAGCCGGAGCAGATCACAAACGAGGATATCGAGAAGGCTGCCTGCGAATGCCGGGATCTGTGGCGTCTGGGCCGCTCGGCGATTCAAGACTTGGCACTGGCCGTGGAAGGCGCTGGGGTAATCCTCGTTCGGGAAGAAACCGGCGTGGCCCAGATTGAAGGGCTGTCGGCTTGGAGCGAGGTATTGGGCCGACCGTTGATCCTCCTGTCCGCCGACAAGGACAATGGTTACCGCAGTCGCTTCGACCTTGCCCACGAAATCGGGCATCTTGTTCTGCATCGTCACATTCAGCGCACGACTGACAGCGCACGCCACAAACTGATGGAGCAGCAGGCGCACCGCTTCGCAGGCGCTTTTTTGCTGCCCGCCGAAACGTTCGCAAGCGAAGTTCGTGTGCCACCGACTCTGGATGACTTGTTGCTGTTGAAGCGCCGTTGGGGCGTGTCGGCAGCGGCGATCATCATGCGGCTCAAGGCACTTGAGATGCTGGATGAAGATGGTGCTCTGATGCTTTTCAAGCGTCGCTCTGCTCGGTGGGGTGCGAAATCGGAACCCGGAGACGAGGACCGTCGCCCAGAGCAGCCACGTCTGCTTCGTCGCACCATCGATCTGTTGGTCGAAGAGAAGGTCATGCCTTTGGACGCCATCCCGAGACACATCGGACTGGCTGCGGGCGACGTGGAAGCACTCGCCGGATTGCCCGAAGGCTACTTCCAGGGCAAAACCAATGTCGTGGAGTTTGCGCGACTGAAAGCAACCCAGAAGCAGGTTGATGACCAACCAGCCCAAGGCAATAAGGTGGTGCCATTCCGGCCCGTCTCCAAATCCTGATGTGAAAGGAACAGCGATGTCCAAGAACACAAAGCAGACGTCCTCACGAATTGGTCGGCTGGCGTCGGAAACGCTGCAAAGCAGCAGTTCATCGCAAGTGGCCAAGAGTCTGGCCGCCTCGGCACTGTCTCAGCGCAGCGGCGACAAACAGACGGGTGCCGAGATGGAAGACAAGGCCGCACGCGTTTTGGCCAGCGACCGGTACGCCAAAGAGACGAAAGAACTGGCGGCTTCGGTTCTGTCCCAGGCCAACAAGCAGCGCTGAGCCAGGCAGTCGAGTCCCTCATGTCACAGGATCTGAGCGACTCGCAACTGAAGGAGCTTTGGCGTCAGGGAAAAATCCCGGTCATTTTCAAGCGCAATAAGCCACTCCCGGTCTTGGCGCGCATTCCGTTTGCCGAAGGGAACATGGAGTGGCTGCGGGATGGCCGACGCCTGAAGCCAGATTGGTGTGCGCAGTTCAAAGCCTGGGAAATTCCGACGGCGTGGTTCGACAGCGTGATCAAACTTGCGCTGAGGCGACACCAAGAGGTCTACGTGATCCAGTTGTACCGGGAGCACCAGAAATGCGCTCCGGCATGCTGGAACGCTGAGGGCTTTCACTGCGAATGCTCCTGCATGGGGGAGAACCACGGCGGTGGTCATCCAGGCGGCAACTGGTACGAGGTTTCCGAAACCTTTGCCGTGTCCTGGGGGCAGCAGCGCTATTCATGCCGCCATCTGAAGGTCAAGAACCCCGGGCGCTGACCGTGGCCGAGCAAGCTATCGAAGGTCGGAAATGCGCGGAGACAGCCAAAGTCCACCCGGACCTCCGCATCGTATATAATCCCGCCTACGGTGTCCTCGCCGGTGAGGCAGGAAGGTTCTCTCTAGTAGGGGACTACACCACCATCGAGTCAAACGCACAAGCCCTGGAGACGTCATGTTTCCGGGGCTTGCGCGTTTTGAGGGTGTTGCGGTGCAGGGCCGGCCGGTCGCCGTGGCGTGGGGATCACATCGCGCGCGCTAACGTCCGGCTTCACTCCACAGCGGACCACACCATGAGCAAGAAAGACCAGCAGCCCGATGACGTCGCCGACGATGCGCACGGCGTGACCGAGAGCCAGCAAGACCGCAAGCACGACGATGCCGCCAAGCAACGCCCGGGCCAGGAAGATCTGAAGGTCCACGACGAGCAAAGCCGTCGCCCCACTGGCAAGGCTGGCCAGGGAGAGTGAGTTGGCCAAGCATGCTGCCGGGCATCGGGCAGCGCCGCGGCACGCCGATGCGGTGAACTTCCGTGCTGCATCGCCGGAGGCGCGTTGCACCCTGTCGTGCAGCTGAGACCGCTGCATCTGTGGGACTGAAAACCTGGCACCGGCCAGCCACGCGTTCCTGTGGCAAGATCCGGACAGGCGCTCGCCGATATGCCGCTGCCCTGGGAAGCAGTGCCTTGCCAAGGTTGCAGTCGCATCGGCCAGTGCGTTGTCGCGTCAACCCCTCATCGCCTTGATGGCGCCTTGTTCCCGGTGGTGCTTTGCATGCAGATACCCGATGCACCCGCGTTGAACCTGATCCAGGCAACGTTACTGCCAGGCGGCGTCAACGCCATTCCCGGGGCGCGCCTGCCGGCCAACGAAGATGAGCGCGTGGAGGCACTGCATGCCTACCGCCTGCTGGACACCGCACCGGAGCCGAGCTACGACGCGTTCACCTCGATCGCAGCCGCGCTCTGCCGGATGCCGATGGCGCTGATCTCGCTGGTCGATACCCATCGGCAATGGTTCAAATCCAGGCTCGGCATGCAGCAGAGCGAGACGCCGCGTGAATTGTCGTTTTGCGCGCATGCCATCCTCGAACCCGATCAGGTGATGGAAGTCGGCGATACCCACCTGGACAAGCGGTTTGCGCGCAACGCGCTGGTGACAGGCGAGCCGCAGATCCGCTTCTATGCAGGCGCGCCGTTATTGACCCCGGACGGCATCGCACTGGGAACCCTGTGCGTGCTGGATCGCGTTCCGCGGCGCCTGTCGGTAACCGAGCGCGACGCGCTGCAAGCCTTGGCCAGGCAAGTCGTCAGCACCATCGAACTGCAACAGGCCGCGCGGCTGGTGGAGCTGGATGCACTGCGCGATGCGCTCACCGGGCGATGGAATCGCGCCGGGCTGGAGCACGCTTTGCACGCGCTTGCCGACGCGCCCAGCTCTGCCGCCGATGCGCCCCTGGGTTTCATGCTGCTCGAACTGGACGGCTTCAAGCGGCAAAAATTGCAGGCCGGCGCGGCAGCGGCCGATGCCACCTTGCTTCAGGTGGCTGCATTGCTGGAAGCGCAGCTTCCGGCTGACGCACTCGTGGCGCGTCTGGCCTGCGATCAATTCTGCGTGGCGCTGCCGGAGACCGCTGCATCTGCAGCCCTTGCCACTGCCGAAGACTTGCGCAAGGCAGTGGAAGACGCGCACTGGCCCACCGGCCCGTTGACGCTCAGCGCAGGTGTGGTGGACGTTGCCACGCCAACCGCGCTCGACAGCAATACCCTGCTTGCCCGTGCGCGACACGCGTTGCAGCAGGCGCGTGGCGATGGCCGCAACCGCGTGCACGGCTTCGACGGTTGGCAGCTGCGGGCCTGATCGACGCAGACTGCGCCGATCGCCCTGCTGCACGGCTGTCGCTCAGGCCGCCAGTGCGTCGGTGTTTCCGGCGATCTCGTCCACCTGCAGCACCTGCTCCATCTCCAGCAGTACCACGAAGCGCTCGCCGACCTTGCCCATGCCGCGCAGCAGATCGCGGCGGATATGCGTGCCGAACGACGGCGCCGCTTCGATGTCCTGATCGGCCAGTTCGATCACTGCATTGACCGCATCGACCAGCACGCCAATCACCTGCGTGCCCTGCGCCTGTTCGGTGGCCACAATCACGATGCAGCTGCGTTTGCCGATCGTGCTGTCTGCGCGCCCCAGCCGCGATTGCAGGTCCACCACCGGCACCACCGCGCCGCGTAGATTGATCACCCCGCGCACGCAATCCGGCATCGACGGCACCGGTGTGGGAGCGCGGTATTGAATGATCTCGCGGATGCCGAGAATGCTGGTGGCGAAGGTTTCGCCATCCAGTTGAAAGGTCAGATATTGCGCGGCGACATCGGCATCGCCGGGCATCACATCAAGCGTCGGTGCGGTCATTGGTCGCTCTCTCAGAAACGCGCGAACTGGCCTTCGTCCGGGCCCTCGGACATCGCATACGCCGGCGCTGCGTTGCTGCGCCAGCCACGCGTACCCGCCGCACGCGCCGGACGCGCAGCGACCTGCTTGCGGCGCTTGGGCGGCGGAGTCGGCGCGCCCTGCCCGCCCAGCCGGAAGAACGCCATGCTCTGCTGCAGCTGTTCGGCCTGCGCGCTCATTTCCTCGGCAGTGGCGGCCAGCTCTTCGGATGCGCTGGCGTTCTGCTGGGTGGTCTGGCTCAACTGCACGACCGCCGAATTGATCTGGCTGACGCCGGAAGATTGCTCCTCGGAGGCGGCGGAAATTTCCTGCACCAGGTCGGAGGTGCGCTTGATGCTGGGCACGATCGAATCCAGCAAACGACCGGCGCGGTCGGCCAATTCCACGCTGGAACTGGCCACCTCGCCGATTTCCTGCGCGGCCACCTGGCTGCGTTCGGCCAGCTTGCGCACCTCGGCGGCGACCACGGCAAACCCCTTGCCATGTTCGCCGGCGCGCGCGGCTTCGATCGCGGCATTGAGCGCAAGCAGGTTGGTCTGGTACGCGATGTCGTCAATGATGCCGATCTTCTGCGCGATCTGCTTCATCGCCTGGGTGGTGGCCACCACCGCTTCGCCGCCTTCCACGGTTTCTTTCGCGGCCTGGGTGGCCATGCCGTCGGTGACGCGCGCGTTCTCGGTGTTCTGGCTGATCGATGCGGTCATCTGCTCCAGCGACGCACTGGTTTCTTCCACACCGGCGGCCTGTTCGCTGGCCGCCTGCGACAGCGACTGCGCAGTGGCGCTGACTTCCTCCGACGCGCTGGCAAGGGTTTCGGCACTGGTATTGACCTCGCCGACCACCTGCGACAACTTTTGCACCATGGTGCGCATCGCTTCGAGCAGTTGCGCGGTTTCGTCGCGGCCATGCACATCGATGCGCATGGTGAGATCGCCTTCCGACAAGCCGTTGGCCACCGCCACCGCGCGGCGGATCGGCCCGGTGACGCTGCGGCTGATCACCACGCCGAGAATGGCACCGAGCAACACGCCGCTGCAGATGATGGCCACCAACAGCCTGGAACTGCGTGTGTGGATCGCGTCGGCTTCGGCGTTGGCCGCCGCGGCGCTGCGCTCGCGCAGGCCGCTCAGGTCGGTCATCAGGTTATCCACTTCGTCCGAACTGGCACGTACCGCGCGCGAGAGCGCGGCCAGTTCCGGATTGGCCTCGCGCAAGGCTTCGCGGTTGGCGACTTCGATGAAGCGGCCGCGCTCGTCCAGATACTTCTGCCAGGCGCGATCGAATTGCGCCAGCTTGTTCTTGCCTTCCTCGCTCTGGAAGCTCTCCCGCGCACGGGCCATGTGATCGACCACCTTGGCGGTGTATTTGTCGATGTTCTGCACATGCGACTGGCGCTCTTCTGCACTGCTGGCCAACAACAGGTTGGCGCGCGCGCGGCCGGCATAGATGAGGTTGATGTTGGCTTCCTTGACGTGGGACATGCCGAGCAACTCGCGCTCGTACAACGACGTCGACAGCGCGCTGATGCGGCCGGAGTTGGAATAGCCCACCCACCCGATGCATGCGCCGATGGCCGAGACGATCAGGAATGCCACGATCAGTCTGGTTCCGATTCTGAAGTTGCCTAACATTGGGGAGTTCTCTCAAGAAGGATGCGTGGGCGACATGCGCTACAGGAAGGCGATGGCGCTGCGCGTACCGCGCATGGCGATACGGCGGGTCTAACCCATCGCTAATGGCTATCGGCGACGACAAAACGCGCTTGAGATGCATCCAGAGCCGGAGTGCCTATTCATCAAATCGAATCTGCGCTTTTGTGACAGATCACGCGCTCATCACCGCCCATATTCGGAAAAACCCTACCCCCGCCCGTGCGCTGTCCAGGCCACACCGCTGGGACATCACGTCTGCGCAGCTATGCTTTGGCCATGCCTGCAAAGCCCTTGCCCCGCACGTTCTATGCCCACGATGCCCGCCACGTCGCGCCGCAATTGCTCAACAAGGTGCTGGTCAGTGCGGACGGACGCCGCGGGCGCATCACCGAAGTGGAAGCCTACTGCGGCAGCGACGACCCGGCCGCGCACTCGTTTCGCGGCATGACTCCGCGCACGCGGGTGATGTTCGGTGCGCCGGGGCACCTGTATGTGTATTTCATCTATGGCATGCATTGGGCAATCAATGCGGTCTGCGGCGGTGCGCCCGGGCATGCGGTGCTGATCCGCGCACTGGAACCGCTGGACGGAATCGACCGCATGCAGGCCGCGCGCGGCGCCGCGCCGGTCACTGCCTTGACCACCGGCCCAGGCCGCCTGGCGCAGGCGTTCGGCGTGACCGCCGCCGACAATGGGCTGGATCTCAGCACTGCGGCCGCGCGGCTCTGGATCGAAGACGACGGCGTGCCGCCCCCCTCCCATCCAGTGGCAACGCCGCGCATCGGCATCCGCAAGGCCGTGGACGCGCCATGGCGCTGGGTGGTTGCAGATAGCCGCTATGTGTCGCGTCCGCTTCCGCGCGTGACCGGAAAAGGCACGCCGCCCGCGGGCGATTGAGCCAACCAGCGCTCCATCGGCGATTGCTCGGCCGCGCCCGGTCCGCGCTGTAGCAGACGCAACGCCTGCTCGGCCTGCTCGGGGGTGAGCTCCTGCAAGGCCTGGAAGCGGTCTGCCGCCCAGACCGCCATCGGTAGCCCATCCAGCGAAGCGACGCGATTGCCCGGCACGCGCGCGACCCGCTCGCCGGGCAGCAGACTGCCGAGCAGGTTGCTTGGGTCGCTGGCACTGACGCAGATCCATTGCTGCGGCAACGGCTGCGCGCGCACACGGCGCAGGGCCGCAATCGCGTCCGGCAACGCAAACTGCTCGCCGGACAGCCCGGCGATAAACCGCCCGCCGCGGATTTCGCCACGGGCTTCCAGCCGTTGATACATGCGCAGCAATTCCCGCCATGGCGGCAGCCATGCGGCCTCGCGTTCGAGCAGCCGCCAGCACACCACGCCGTAGCGCCGCAGCAGCGTGCGCGCGACGTGTTCGAGCGTGTCCTGATGGCGCTGCGCGGCTTCGGCAAGCGGCAGGTCGGGCAGCGCCCGCACCGGCGCCCAGCGGCCCGCATCGCGGATGCCCAGTGCGCTGGCACGGCGACGCTGCCGCGACAGTGCCGACGGCCGCTTGGACGCCGGCACCAGCAGCGCGCGCAGGCCGGCATAGCTGTCGCAATGCGCGCGGCCACGCATCACCAGCTCGCTCAAGGCATCTTCCAGCTCGGTGTTCATCAGATGTGCCGCGTCGGCGATTTCGTCGAAGAACAGCGCGCCTTGCTGCTGCAGCACCTGCATGACCCGTTGCGCGCGGGAGCCCAATGGCGCGTCGTCGGCATCGCGCGCCAACGCGCTCCAACGCTGCGCTTCGCGTCGTGGCAGCAGCACGATCGGCGTACTGCGCAGTGCAGCGCCGCTGCGGCCGCCGCCGGGCCGCAGGCGTGCCCACAGCGTGCGCCCGGCAGTGCACAACTCATCCAGCCAGGCCGGTTGATAGTCGCGGATGCGCGCCGGCAATAGCTCGCTCTCCCACAGCACCGCAGGCGCCTCGAAGCCCTCGAGTTGCCCCACCACACCGGCCAGCGCATCCGGCCCGGCCACCCGGCTGCTGCTGTCCACGTGCTGCCACTCGAACAGAAAACGCGCGTAATCGCGTTGCGATACCGGTTCGATCTCGCGGCGCAGGCGCCCCAGCGTGTAGCGGTGGATGCGTGCCAACAGATGGCGCTCGCACCACTCTTCGCCCTGCACATGCGCATTGAACTGCCCGGCCATGACGTAGCCCTCGCGTTGCAAGGCCGCCAGTGCGAGCGCGATTTCTGCTTCCGGTACCTGCAATGCGTGGGACAAGGCCGGCACCTGTGCCGGGCCGACCGCGGACAAGCGCCCGCGCAGCAGTTCGCGCACCGCCCAGTCGCGCTGCCAGTCGGCAACGCGGCAATCGGCCGGCGCCTGCAACGGCGGCTGCACAGTTGCTTGCCGATACAACGGCAAGAACCAGTCGATACGCTCGGCGCTGACCCACAGCGCCGGGCTGCCGTGCAAGGCAATGCAGCTGGCACGACCCGCTGCGGCCAGCGCGGCCAACCATGCCTGCCACTGCGCGTCGGTAGCCTCTGCGACCGGCAACACGCCCAGCCCCACCAATGCCTCGTGCATTTCTTCGGCATCGCGCGGCTGTGGCCAGGCCTCTTCGCACACTGCGGCAATCGCCTGCGGATCGAGCTGGCCCAGGTCGTCGCTGGTCTGCGGCGTGTAGCGGCGACTTTGCACGGCCTGGGTACGGCGTTCTTCCAGCGGCGCATCGTCGAGAAATGCATACGGACGCGCATTCAAGGCTTCGGCGGCCAGCGGCGACGGCGCGGCCAGGTCGCGCGCGACCAGCGTCACCGCGCCCGATTCCAGGCCGCGCAAAACCTGCAGCCAGCCGTCGCTATCCATGGCGTGATGCAGGCAATCTTCCAGGGTCTGTGCCACCAACGGGTGGTCGGGCACCTCGCGTTCGCCGACCAGATTCTCCGCACAGGCCACCTGGTCCGGGAATACCGTGGCGAGCAAATCTTCGGACTTCATGCGTTGCAACTGCGGCGCCACCTTGTTGCCGCCACTGAAGCGCGGCAGCGCCATCGCGTTGGTGGCGTTCCAGCGCCAGCGCACGCCGAATAGTGGTGCGTCCAGCAATGCCTGGATCAATACATGCTCGGCCGACGACGAATGCAGGTAACGGCCAACCTCTTCCAGCGCAAAGCTATGACTGGTCGACAGCGACAACACAATCGCATCTTCGGTGGCCGCCGCCTGCAATTCGAAATTGAAGGTGCGGCAGAAGCGCTTGCGCAGCGCCAGCCCCCACGCACGATTGATGCGGCTGCCGTACGGCGAATGGATGACCAGCTGGGTACCGCCGCTGGCATCGAAGAAGCGCTCCATCACCAGGCACTGCTGGGTGGGCATCGCGCCCAATGCCGTGCAAGCGTTTGCCAGATAATCCACCAGTTGCCGCGCCGCTTCGGCGGACATCTCCAGCTCGCGCTGCAGCCAGTCGCGCGCGGCTTGGTGCGGCGCGGTGTCCAGCCGCGCGGCAATCTCGCCACGCAGGCGCGACACCGCCGCAGACAGCTCATCGCTGCGGCCCGGCGCTTCGCCCAGCCAGAACGGAATGTTCGGCGGCGCGCCCTTGGCATCTTCCACGCGCACGCGCCCGGCCTCCACGCGCAGGATGCGGTAGCTCGCATTGCCGAGCTGGAACACATCGCCGGTGAGGCTTTCAACGGCGAAATCCTCGTTCACCGTGCCGATCTTTTCGGCCTGCGGTTCCAGCACCACGCTGTAGTCGCCGGTTTCGGGAATGGTGCCGCCGGAAGTGAGCGCCGTCATGCGCGCACCGCGCCGTGCATGCAGGCGCCGGTGCACGGCATCGCGATGCAGATACCCGGCGCGCGGACCGAGGCGGGTGCTGAAGCCATCGCACAACATGCGCACCACGCTGTCGAAGGTGGCACGGCTCAACCCGGCGAACGGCCACGCGCGCCGCACCAGCGCGAACAGCGCATCTTCGTCCCAGTCTTCGCATGCGGCTTCGGCAACGATCTGCTGCGCCAGCACATCCACCGGCGCCGTCACAATGCGCAAGGCATCCAGTTCGCCGCGGCGGATGCTGTCCAGCAGCGCGGCGCATTCGACCAGTTCGTCGCGGGTCTGCGGAAACAGGCGCGCCTTGGGCGTACCGCCGACCTTGTGTCCGGAACGCCCGGCGCGTTGCAGGAAGGTGGCGATCGAGCGCGGCGAACCGAGCTGGCAGACCAGATCGACATCGCCGATATCCAGTCCCAGTTCCAGCGATGCGGTCGCCACCAACACGGTGAGATCGCCGGCCTTGAGCCGTTGCTCGGCCAGCAGGCGCGTCTCGCGCGACAGGCTGCCGTGATGCGCCGACACGCGCTGCTTGCCGAGCAGATCGCCCAGATGCCGCGCCGCGCGTTCGGCCATGCGCCGTGTGTTGACGAACACCAGCGTGGTGCGATGTTGCTGCGCCAGTGCGGCCACATCGGCATACACCTGCAGCCACTGGTCGTTGGACATCACCACGCTCAGCGGCGTGGGCGGCAACGCCAGGGCCAGATCACGCTTGCGGGTGTAGCCGATATCGACGATCTCGCACGGCGGCGGCACGCCGTCTGCGTCGACACCGACCAGGAATTGCGCCACCGTTTCGATGGGCTTCTGGGTGGCCGACAGCCCCACCCGCGTGATCGGCTGCGCGACCAGCCGCTGCAAGCGCTCCAGCGTCAGGCTCAGGTGGCTGCCGCGCTTGTCCGACGCCACCGCGTGGATTTCATCGACGATCACGGTGCGCACATGCTGCAGCGACGCGCGCCCGGATGCCGACCCCAACAGTACGTACAGCGACTCCGGGGTGGTCACCAGAATATGCGGCGGCGTGCGACGCGCCTGCGCGCGCTCGCGCTGCGGGGTATCGCCGGTACGCACCGCGGTACGAATCGGCACATCCGGCAAGCCGCCGGCGACCAGCGCCGCACGGATGCCCTGCAAGGGCGCGTCCAGGTTGAGGTGGATGTCGTTGGACAAGGCCTTCAACGGCGAGACGTAGACCACACGGGTTTCGTCGGGCAACGCACCGCCATTGGCCAGCCCGTCGCGAATCAATGCATCGATGGCGGCGAAGAAGGCCGTCAGCGTCTTGCCCGAGCCGGTCGGCGCGGCCACCAGCGTGTGGCGTCCGGCCTGGATCGCCGGCCACGCGGCGACCTGCGCCGGTGTCGGCGCAGCGAAGGTCTGCGCGAACCACGCAGCGACCACAGGATGGAAGTGTTGCAGGACAGGATGCATTGGCAATGCCCGACACCATTGCTCATCATGACGGCAAGGCGCGCGGATATAACTCGGCGTGAACCATAATCAATGGGGCTGCGCAGCGGTCCAGACAAGCCACGGGCCAGGCCGGCAGTGAACGATTTAGCGCGGCTACAAAACGACTGCACAGCCGCCAGGCGGGCGCGGCCGGTGCTCGGAATCGGCATGTACCGCTCGTACACTCCGGTTCTGAGCGCGCCGTCTGCGCCCACCCGACAGCTGCTCGCTACGTTTTGTTAGCCGCTGTTAGCGCAATGGTGGCGGCCTCTGCCGTCGGCAAGGCGACGCCTTCGCAACGTTGCGGCACCGGCCCGGCGATTGTCCGCCGGCCACGTGCCGTGGCACATTGGCGGCATGCCCAGCCTGATTCTTTTCATGATCGCCGGCGCCGCGCTGTTCGCGTTCTGGAACTCCTCGCGCGCGGCTGCCGAACGCGCCGACATTCTTGGCCGCAATGCCTGCCGCGCGGCCGACGTGCAATGGCTGGACCAGAGCGTGCATTCCACCAATATCCGCGTGTGCAGGATGCCCAGCGGCTGGCTGGGCTTCGAGCGCACCTTCCGCTTCGACTATTCCTACGACGGCGTGGATCGCCATAGCGGCAAGCTGGTGCTGCGCGGCGATCAACTGATTGCCTTCACCGGGCCGCAGGTCGCTACCGTCAGGGCATTGCACCCGGAGCATGAGCGTCTGGAGTGAGGCGCGCAGCTGCGGGTCACCCGCACGCTGACACCTGACATACCTGCAGCTTCACCTGTCTGGGTTACAGTGATTGGCCGGCCAGCTTCCCTCTGGATTCCAGCAATCATCGAGCTGTTGCTGCGCGCTGTCGCCGTCTGTGCACGCGGCTGGCCATTGCATCAGTCGGCGGCACTCCACACAGCCGGCCACTTCATTCCAAAGACGTCGAATCCGCGGGAACGGGCTCGTAGCCATTGTCCCTGCCGCTCAGCCAGCACAATTGCAGCTTGCCCTCTCGACGCAGCTGCGCCTGGGCGAACAGCCACAGCGGATCCAGCAGGTCGGCATCCTTCAATAGACGCGACTTGCCGGCAATTTCCATGCTGAGAAAATGCGCCTCACGCGGCGTGCCGATGAAGCTGCGCGCAATCAGACAACGCTCGCCATCCACGAAGCGATAGATGTCGTACTCGTACGCGTCGTCGAGTGCGCCGGACGGATCCGGCGCGCTGCAATCGACATGACGGGTGCGCTCTACGTGCAATCGAACCCTCCACTTGGCGAGTCTGCAGGTCATACGCTTGCCGCTTTCAGCGCAGCCAACAGAACCTGGGACGCCGTCACCGGTAGCCGTGGACGGCACGCAGGAACTTCAGCTTACACGTGGTCCCTGCTGATTCCGCGCACCGGCCTGCACTCGCCTTGCGGCGGCGCAGGCGTGTGGTGTGCTGTCCTTACTTCACCACGCGAAGATGCGGGCGCTTGCCACCGCTGGACGGTTCGTCCGGCGTCGGCGCACTCGGTGGGGGCGAGCCCGGATCCGGCGGCTCGCTGTTGGTGCCGGGGATGTCGTCCGGCAGCGCCATGCCCTGCCCGGTTTCGCGCGCATAGACCGCCAGTACGGCGGCCATCGGCACCATCACCGGGTGGCTCACGCCACCGAAGCGCGCGGTAAAGCTCACGCTTTCGTTGTCCACCTGCAGGCCGACCACGGCACGCTCGGCGATATTCAACACGACGCGACCGTCCTTGACGGCACTGGCAGGCACCTGCACACCGGGCAGGCCGGCATCCACCAAAACGTGCGGCGTCATGCCGTTGTCGTTGATCCATTCGACCAAGGCCCGCAACAGGTACGGGCGATGGCTGGTCATGCGGGGGAAATCTTCGCTCATTGCGTCATTTTACCCGCACATGGCCCGTCGCGGCGGCCACGCGATCGGAAGTCCGTCTGTTGGCATACAGCCGTCGCATCAGCCCGGCAGATCGCGCAGCTTCTTTTCCTGATCGGTCAGGCTGCGGATAAAGCCCGGGTTGCGGAAGATCCGGTTGCCGTAATCCTCGATCGCCTTACCGTCCTTGGGCAGGCTGATTTCCAACGCGTCCAGTCGCCAGATGATCGGCGCCATCGCGCAATCGGCCAGACTCATTTCCGGATTGAGGAAGAATTTGCTGGCTTTGAACAACGGCACCGAGGCGGTAAGCAGTTCTTTCAGACGCTTGCGGCCGGCCTCGGCCTGCGTCTTGTTGCCGAGCTGGATCGCCTGCACTTGCGGCACCCAGTCATGCTCGATGCGCAACATCGCCAGGCGCAGACGCGCGCGCGAAAGCGGGTCGACCGGCATCAGCGGCGGATGCGGATAGCGCTCGTCCAGGTATTCGCTGACCACCGAGGCGGCGTACAGCACCAGGTCGCGTTCGACCAGCGTCGGCACCGAATGATAGGGATTGAGATCGATCAGATCTTCGGGAGGATTTTGCGGGTCGACCGGCACCAGGTCGTAGGTCACCCCTTTTGCCGCCAGGACCAGACGGACCCGGTGGCACAACACGTCGTCGTTGGACGAAAACAAAGTCAAGGTATTCCGCATACGCACACTCGTCGCCATTCAAGGCTCTCCGACGACCGGAATCCGCCGGCCGCATCGGCGCGGCCGGCCCAACGCCGACAGTCACCACGGTCTATCGAGTGTGCAATCACGTCACGCAAAAGCCAAGAGTGATAGGGCTTATTAATGTTCCGATAAGCCGGTTGCTGCGCTGCTCCCCCGAGACCGCAGGACATGTAGGCGCTGCAACCCTGTTGCAGGGATCTACGCTGACGGCCCCGATCGACATGCCGACATGCTGTTCGCTTGCCAACCATCAGCCCGCCCCCTCTCCGCACGGGAGGTGGGGGCTAGCGCTTTCTGTTGGGAGCGCCCGCAAGGCTCGGCGACAAATAGAGGTATCCAAGCACCTGCGATACCTGCCTGCCCTGCATTGCATTGTTCGCTTCCGCAGCCGATGACGGCCTACGCAGCGTTCAGTGCACGTCCTTCCAGTATTCCTTCTTCAACAAATAAGCGATGAAGGTGAGCAGCGCCAGGAACAGGACCACCCACACGCCCATGCTCTGGCGCTTCAATGCGGCCGGCTCGCCGGCATACTCGAGGAAGTTGGCGATATCGCGCACGGTCTGGTCGAATTCCACCGGTGTTTGACGCCCTGGCTGCCCAAGCTTCAATGCCTCCACCGGCTTGTCGCCGGTGGCCTTGTCGGCCGGGCCGAATTGCGCCTGCTGCAGGCCTTGCAACTCCCATAGCGGGTTGGGCATGGAGGCGTTCGGAAACAGCTTGTTGTTCCAGCCCAGCGGGCGTGTCTGGTCCAGATAGAACGACTTGAGATAGGTGTAGACCCAGTCCGTACCGCGCACGCGTGCAATCAAGGTCAGATCCGGCGGCGCCTTGCCGAACCACTTGGTCGCCGCGTCGTGCGGCATGGTGCCTTCGATATGTTCGCCGACTTTGGCGCCGGTGAAGTTGAGATTGGTCATGACCTCCTCTTCGCTCAGGCCCAAATCGCTGGCCATGCGCGAATAGCGCAGGTACTTCAACGAATGGCAGCCGGAGCAGTAGTTCATGAACAACTGCGCACCACGTTGCAGCGATGCGCGATCGCTCAGGTCATTACCTGCTTGCTGCACCGCCCCGCCTTCGGCCGCCATTGCACCACCAGCGATTACCAGGCCGCAGAGCAAGGCGACCACGCGCGACTTCCATGACGTCACGTTGGAATTAGTCATGGGTCGTCACCCGCTCCGGAACCGGCTTGGTCTTGTCCAGCCGCGTCCACACCGGCATGGTGATGAAGAAGGCGAAGTACAGGAAGGTCAGCACGCGCCCGACATAGGTTTCATGCGCGTCGGTGCCGGGGCCGGAACCGATCACGCCCAGCCAGACGAAGCACACCACCAGCACGCCCAACGCCAGCTTGGAAATCCAGCCGCGGTAGCGCACCGAGCGCACCCTGGCGCGATCCAGCCAGGGCACCAGGAACAGGATCGCGATGGCCGAGAACATCACCAGCACCCCGCCCAGCTTGTTGGGCACCACGCGCAACATGGCGTAGTACGGCGTGTAGTACCACACCGGCTTGATGTGCTCCGGCGTCACCAGCCGGTTGGCTTCGGTGAAGTTGTCGTGCTCCAGGAACAGGCCGCCGAACGCCGGCGCGAAGAAGATGATGAAGGCAGCGATCAACAGCAGGAATCCAACGCCGACCAGGTCCTTGACCGTGTAATACGGATGAAACGGAATGCCGTCGGCCGGCTTGTGCGCATCCCAGCGATTGCCCTTTGGACCTTTCTTGATGTCCACCCCGTCCGGGTTATTGGAACCCACTTCGTGCAGCGCACCGATGTGCAGCACGATCAATAGCAGCAACACCAACGGCAATGCGATCACGTGCAAGGCGAAGAAGCGATTGAGCGTGGCATCGCCGGGCAGGTAGTCGCCCATGATCCATTCGGTCAGCCCATTGCCGATCACCGGAATGGCGCCGAACAGCGAGATGATCACCTTCGCGCCCCAGAACGACATCTGCCCCCACGGCAACACGTAGCCCATGAAGGCTTCGGCCATCAGCACCAGGTAGATCAGCATGCCGAGAATCCACACCAGCTCGCGCGGCTTCTGGTAACTGCCGTACATCAAGCCGCGGAACATGTGCAGATACACCACGATGAAGAACAGCGAGGCACCGGTGCTGTGCATGTAGCGGATCAGCCAGCCCCACTCCACGTCGCGCATGATGTATTCGATCGAAGCGAATGCATCGGCGGCGCTGGTCTTGTAGTGCATCGTCAGGAAGATGCCGGTGACGATCTGGTTGACCAGCACCACGATGGCCAGCGAGCCAAAGTAGTACCAGAGGTTGAAGTTCTTAGGCGCGTAGTACTCGCTGATGTGCTTGCGGTACATGGGCATCAGCCCGGGCGCGCGCTCGTTGACCCAATCAAACACGCCATTGGCGGTACGGACCAGAACATTGCTCATCAGGCAGCCCCCGTGGTTTTGGCCGACGCACCGGCATCGTCAGGATCGACGCCGATCACCAAGGTGTTGTCGTCCACGTAGTGGTGTGGGGGCACCAGCAGATTGATCGGTGCCGGCACGCCGTCGAAGACGCGGCCGGACATGTCGAAGCGCGACTTGTGGCAAGGGCAGAAGTAACCGCCCTTCCACTGCGGGTCGTAAGGCTCGGGGCGGATTTCGGCGACCATCTCCGGCGAGCAACCCAGATGCGTACACAGCCCCACCAGCACCGAAATGTCGGACTTGATCGAGCGATATTCCGGGTTTTTCAGCACGTACTCCGGCTGCTGATCCTTGTTCTCGGACTTGGGGTCCTTGAGCCGGTCGTCCAGCGACGGGAGCGCGTCGAGCATGGCCTTGGAGCGCTTGACGATCCAGATTGGCTGACCGCGCCATTCAAGGACCATGCGCTGGCCTTCCTGCAAGGCGCTGATGTCGGCGGTGACCGGTGCGCCAGCCAACTTGGCACGCGCACTGGGATTCCACGACTTCACGAACGGAACTGCAACGAATCCTGCTCCGACCGCACCGACCACGGCCGTTGTCGCGGTTAAAAACCGACGACGCCCGATATCAGCAGGTGCGTTAACCCCATCGTTGGCCATCCGGCTCTCCGATCTTGATTAGGTAGCGTGAGGCTGCCAACGGCTGGCGGGGGGTCCAGCCGCGATGAATCGACCGCAGTGTAGCGGAACGCTTAATGCACAGACAACGCAATGTACGCAGTCGGCCCTATGCGATGCAACGGCCCATGCAAGCGGCAGCCGCTCCGATGGAGTTCAACGCGCGTGGGAGACGGATGGCTGTGACGTAGTGCCCTTGCGTGGGCTGCAACGGCAATGCGCGCGTGCGGTGGATGCGTGGATATGGTGCAAGCGCAGCAATACGCTCGTTCGCGACTGGCTATGGGCGCTGCAACCGATGTTGCGGAGACCGAAGCACTTGCCCCACCGCACTCGGCGCAGCGCCGTGGCAAAGATTCCCAAGAGCAGAGACCACGACGTCAAGCGGGGGGCCGGGAATGGATCGCGCAGACGCCGCGGTGCTTATGACATGCCAGGAGCACCGGCCGCGCCCGCCGGGCGGCTGCACGGGCGTTTTGCCAGCCGCTTTAGTTGGCTGCTGTGGCCTGGCCACGATAGCGGCCGGCCAATACGCCCACGCGTTGCACGTAACGCTGGGTTTCGCTATACGGCGGTACGCCGCCGTAACGGTCGACTGCGCCCTCGCCGGCGTTGTAGCCGGCAGCGGCCAGGGTGAGGTCGCCATTGAAGCGTTTCAGCAGCCAGGACAGATACTGCACGCCGCCACGAATATTTTGCGTTGCATCATAGGCATCGCTGACACCGAAGCGGCGCGCGGTGCCCGGCATCAACTGCATCAGGCCTTGCGCGCCGGCACGACTGAGCGCGAGCGGGTTGTAGGCCGATTCGGCGTGGATGATTGCGCGCACGATCGATTCTTCCACCCCGAACTCGCGCGCCGCCGCTGCGATTTCCTGCTGATAGGCGTTGGTGTTGAGTCGGATCGCACCAAAATTGACCCCCGGCTTGGCACCGCAGGCGTAGCAGGTTTCGATAAAGCTGTAATGGATGGTGCGCAGGCCTTCGATGCTGGCGACCTGGCGCGGCCGGGCGCTGGTGTAGTGGCGCACGCCGTCCTTCATATAAGAGTACACCTGCCCGCTGACGACCCGGCGCGGATTGGTTGCTGCTGCCGCTAGCGGCGTGACGACAGAGACGGACGACTCCGGCAAGGCACGCGGAGCCGGCGCCGAAGCGACCTCGGCAGCGTGCCGCGGCGGCTGGCTGACTGGCTGGCTGATAATGGTGGCCGGCGCGCCGCTGTCGATACTGGCCATGCGGGGCGCGGGGCTGACGGCCAGACGCCCGGCCGAGGGAGATGACGGCAGGCGGCGGGCCGCACGATCGGGGGTATAGCTGCTGATGACGCTGCAGGTGGAGCCGCTCTGGCGCTTGCTCAGGTAACTGGTGATACCGTCAGCGCCGACGCACTTGTACAGCGTGCCGGCGCTGACCGGCGCAGCCGACAACGTGACGAGCATCAGCCCCAGCAATCTTGACATCCCCTTCATGCGCGGAGTGTCCCAGCTTGCCCAGGGCTTGCCAAGTGTCGGCCAGCGTCTGGAGTAGCCCGCAAGGCGCCCGCGCCGCGGCCAGGCGTGCGGGACCGGTGCTCGAAATCCTCAAGTACCCATCCCGCACTCCCGATAACGCGTTCGCCGCGCCCACCTGACGCCCACGCGCGATGGCCTGTTGGCCGCCTCACTGGGGCAGCCGGTCCAGCTGCGTGCGCAACGTGTCCAGCGCCTGCGTCAAGGTGTGGCGGGCTTGGGCCGGCGCAATCGCGTCGAACGGCAGGTCCAGCAACAACAGGTTGGCCGCCAGCGCAGGCATGCTCGGGGCGCCAAGACCCAGCCAGCAATGTGCGGGACCATCGGCCTGCAAGGCACCCAGCCAGGGCGGAATGCGCGCTGCCAATGCCTCGACCGTGCCGGCCAGACGCACCCGCGCCCGGCACGGAAACGGCGCTTCGCCGATCGCCTTGCGCAATAGCTGTAGCGGCTCTTCGGGCAATGCGCGGGGGGCGAACCGCGCGCCGGTGGCGACCGCCTGATCGATCCGGTCCGCGCGCAGGCTGCGCCAGTCCTGGCGTTCGCAGTCCCAGACCAGCAGGTACCAACGCCGCCCGTAGTTCACCAGCAGCGCCGGCTCGATGTTGCGGGTGATGGCCGTACCCGAATGGCGCCGATAGTCCAGCCGCAGCGTGGCCCGGTCGCGGCAGGCGGCAGCCAACTGGGCGAGCAGACCCGCATCGACCAGCGATTCCGTTTCGGCAGCCGGCATGCTGGCCATGGCGGCATGCGCGGCACTGGCGCGCTGGCCGCTGCGGCGCGGCAGCAGGGGATCCAGCTTGGCCATCACGCGTGCCGCCGCGGCGTCCATCCCGCGCACCGCTGGCGCGGCGGCGCGCAAAGCGACCGCCACGGTCAGCGCCTCGTCTTCTTCCAACAACAGCGGCAATGCCGCACCGCCCTGCCCCAGCCGGTAGCCGCCGCCGCTGCCGGGCGCTGCATGCACCGGATAACCCGCTTCGCGCAGGCGCTCGATATCGCGCCGCAGGCTGCGCGGATGGATGCCCAAACGTTCTGCCAGCGCCACACCGGACCAACTCCGGCCACCTTGCAGCAGGGAAAGCAGACGCAACAGGCGAGCAGCGGTGGAAGCCATCGCGCCACCGTATTGCGGACAGAAACTGTCCGCAAGTGGTCCGTAAGATCGCGATACCCGCCATCCCCACTCGCATCGCCACCGCAGCCACCCTGGAGACCGCAATGTCCGACGACCGCCACGTCACCCTGTTCCACAACCCCCGCTCTCGCTCGCGGGGGGTCCTGGTCTTGCTGGAAGAATTGGGCGCACGCTACAGCCTGCAGCCCATCGATCTGGAAAAGGAGCAGCAGCGCATGCCGGAATTCCTTGCGATCAACCCGATGGGCAAGATACCGACCATCGTCCACGGCACCAGCGTGGTCACCGAGCAGGGCGCCATCTATCAGTACCTGGCCGAGCTATATCCGGAAGCCGGCCTGTCACCGGCGCCGGGCGATGCCGATCGTGGCGCCTACCTGCGCTGGCTTGCGTTCTACGGCTCGGCCTTCGAACCGGCGATCATCGATCTTGCGCTCAAGCGTAGCGCCCCGCCGCGCTCGCTCTCGCCTTATGCCGACGCCGACACGGTGCTGCAGGTGGTTGATGCGCAGCTGGCCAAGGGCGATTACCTGCTGGGCGAGCGCTGCAGTGCGGCCGATGTGCTGTGGGGCGGCGCCTTGGCGTGGATGGTGGAGTTTGGCCTGATCGACCCGCCCGCCCCGACCCGCGCCTATATCGCCCGGATGGCCGCGCGCCCGGCAGTGGCGCGCGCCGAAGCCGTCGACGCCGGGCGTGCGGCCGCGGACGGCGCCAGCGCAAGCGGGTAAACTGCGCGGCTCTCTTCTACCCGCCTGGAATAAGCGCCATGCCCGGGACACCCGTTTCCGACCTGTCCGCGGCAGCTGCCGTGGACGCACCCGCCCTGTTGCCCTTGCCCGTCGCGCGCCCATCGGCGCCTGCCGTGGTACGCGGCAAGCTCTATATCAAGACCCACGGATGCCAGATGAACGAGTACGACTCGGCCAAGATGGCCGACGTGCTTGCCGCTTCCGAAGGCCTGGAGCTGACCGACAACCCCGAGGAAGCGGATGTGGTGCTGGTCAACACCTGTTCCATTCGCGAAAAAGCCCAGGAAAAGGTCTTCAGCCAGCTGGGTCGCTGGAAGGCGCTCAAGGCCGGCGGCAAGCCGGTGATCATCGGCGTCGGCGGCTGCGTGGCGTCGCAGGAAGGCGAAGCCATCGTCAAGCGTGCGCCCTACGTGGACCTGGTGTTCGGCCCGCAGACCCTGCACCGGCTGCCGGAACTGATTCGCGCGCGACGCGAATCGGGCAAGTCGCAGGTGGACATCAGCTTCCCGGAAATCGAGAAGTTCGACCGTCTGCCCGAGCCGCGTGCCGAAGGTCCGTCGGCCTTCGTCTCGATCATGGAAGGCTGCTCCAAATACTGCTCGTTCTGCGTGGTGCCCTACACCCGTGGCGAAGAAGTCAGCCGGCCGTTCGAGGACGTGCTGGTGGAAGTGGCGCAATTGGCGGCGCAAGGCGTGCGCGAGATCAACCTGCTCGGCCAGAACGTCAACGCGTACCGCGGTGCGTATGGCGCCGATGCCGGCGACGCCGCGCAGTACGCCGATCTGGGCCTGCTGATCCGCACCATCGCGCAGATCGACGGCATCGGCCGTATCCGCTTCACCACGTCGCATCCGCTGGAGTTTTCCGATTCGCTGGTGGATGCCTACCGCGACGTACCGCAGCTGGCCAACTACCTGCACCTGCCGGTGCAGGCCGGCAGCGACCGCATCCTGTCGGCAATGAAGCGTGGCTACACCGCGCTGGAATTCAAGTCGAAGATCCGCAAGCTGCGCGCAGTGCGCCCGGACATCTCGATCAGTTCGGACTTCATCGTCGGCTTCCCTGGCGAGACCGAAGCGGACTTCGAAAAGACCATGAAGCTGATCGAGGACGTGGGCTTCGACCAGAGCTTTTCGTTCGTGTATTCGCGCCGTCCCGGCACCCCGGCATCGGACCTGCAGGACGACACGCCGGAGGCGGTGAAGCAGGCGCGTCTTGCGCGTCTGCAGGCGCATATCAACGCGCACGCGGCGAGCATTTCGCAATCGATGGTGGGCAGCGTGCAACGCGTGCTGGTGGAAGGCCCCTCGCGGCGCGACCCGAACGAACTGACCGGCAAGAGCGAGAACATGCGCCCGGTGAATTTCCCAGGCAACCCGCGTTTGATCGGACAGTTCGTCGATGTGTTGATCACCGAGGCGATGAGCAATTCGCTGCGTGGCCGGATTCAACTGGACGACAGCGCACAGTGATGGCGCGCGGGCGCTGCGCAATGCGGCGCCCCTTCAAGCAAGGCGACCACGCGCCGAAGCGTCTCGCGGGAAATGGTCAAAATTTCACCACACATCCGTAGCGCCTTGCAGCGCAAGGCCTCGTCTTACTTACCCACAGGCTTTGCCGAATTCGATCCACATCCTGTGTGGACAACCCTGTCGGTACTGGCGTTTTTTTCGCCACCAACCCGGCAAACCTTGCGCCAGTAAGCGCGGCGAGTTTTATCCACAGGTTAGTGATGCGTGACTCCACAGCGGTTGTGGAAAACCTGCATGCCTGTGCGGACCGGCGCGTCGCCGAGGTGCCGCGCCGCCCGCTGTGTTGGTGGGATCACATGCCGCGCGCTACCCTTTCGCTCCCGCCCTACCGACGCGCACCCAGGTGCGCCGTCCGATCCAACCATGAACGCACCCGCACATCGCGATTTCACCCTGGAACCCGAGGACATCGAGCGTCTGGCCAATCTGGCCGGTCCGTTCGATGCGCATCTGCGCCAGATCGAACTCAAGCTTGGCGTCGAGATCGCCAACCGTGGCAACGTCTTCCGGGTGACCGGACCGGAGCCGGCCATCGCCGCCGCCCAGTCGCTGTTGACCGCGTTGTACGACGAGGCCGCAATCACCACGTTCGACACGCACGCAATCCACCTGCGGCTCAACGATGCCAACCTCGAGCATGTGGCCGAGCGCGCATATCAGGCCCAGGATGTGGCGATCAAGGTCAAGCGCGGCACCGTGCGTGGCCGTGGCGCCAACCAGGCCAAATACCTGCACGCGATCGCCACCCACGACATCAATTTCGGCATCGGCCCGGCCGGCACCGGCAAGACCTTCCTGGCGGTAGCAAGCGCGGTTGAAGCACTCAACGAGTCGCGGGTGCAGCGGTTGATCCTGGTGCGCCCGGCAGTGGAAGCCGGCGAAAAACTCGGCTTTCTTCCGGGCGATCTCAGCCAGAAGGTCGACCCGTACCTGCGCCCGCTCTACGATGCGCTGTACGAAATGCTCGGCGTGGAAAAAGTGGTCAAGTTGCTGGAGCGCAACGTCATCGAAATCGCGCCGCTGGCCTATATGCGCGGTCACACGCTCAACGATGCATATGTGATTCTGGACGAAGCGCAGAACACCACCATCGAACAGATGAAGATGTTCCTGACCCGCCTGGGCTTCGGCTCCACGGCGGTGGTCACCGGCGACCTCACCCAGATCGATCTGCCCAAGCACGTCAAATCCGGCCTGCGCGATGCGATCGAAGTGCTGCGCGATGTGGAAGGCACCAGTTTCACCTTCTTCGAAGCGCGCGACGTGGTGCGTCATCCATTGGTGCAGCGCATCGTCACCGCCTACGACAAGCGCGATAACGCGCTGCAGCCTCCTGCGGCCGACTGACCGTGCAAGGCCGCGCCCTACTGTTGGGAGTCTGGTTGGCGCTGGCTTGCCATGAACCTGCGCATACGCAGGCACGCCAGCAGGCCGACACGACCACGCACGTCATGTTGCGGCAGCAACTTGCCGCGTCCTGTGTCTCGGTGGCCGCTGGGCAAGCGACCATCCTGCTGGATCGGGCCGAACTGGAACACCTGGCAGTGGCGAAGGCTGCAGCCGGTGCGGGGGTTGACGAGGATGCGCAGCGACAAGCGCTGCTTGCCGGCACGCGAGCGCAGGCGCTACTTGCCTCTACCGGCAAAGCGCACGACCGCTTCGGCTGCGCGGTGGCTCAAGATGACAAGGAAAGCGCCGACACGCGCTATCTGGTAGGTCGCCTGCTGGAGCGCGGCCAAGCCGCAATCTGGACACAATCGCCACCAGGTTTCGCGCCGGCCCTGGAAGTCAACCGGGTCGATCCGCATTGCCAGAACGGGCCGATGGGCAGTGCGTTTTATCGTGTTGCCAACGGTGGCGCGCTTGTCATGGTGCTGGTCGAGTGCGTTCGCTGATCCCGGACCGGCCGGCCAAGCACGCACACGCAGGCGTCGCCGCAAGACGCTACTCGGGCGATACTGTCACCTCTGTCTGATCTGAATGCTGGTGTTCCCATGACCAAGGGCCCTGTCCGCCTAGACGTTGCCGTCAGCTATGCGCTGCCGCGCGCCGGCCTGCCGTCGGCGGTGAGTTTTCGCAAGTGGGTGGCCGCGGCGTTGAAGGGACGCATCCGCGAGGCCGATCTGGCAGTGCGCGTGGTCGACGAGAAGGAAGGCTGCTCGCTCAATCACCATTACCGCGGCAAGGATTACGCCACCAACGTGCTGAGCTTCCCTGCCGAACTGCCGGAAGGCCTGCCCAAGGGCATCAAGATGCCGCTGCTGGGCGATCTGGTGATCTGCGCACCGGTGGTGGCGCGCGAGGCCGCAGAGCAAGGCAAATTGCTGGCTGCGCACTATGCGCACCTGACCGTGCATGGCACCTTGCACCTGCTTGGCTGGGATCACGAAGACGACAAGGAGGCCGAGGCGATGGAGCAACTGGAGCGCGAGATCCTGGCCGACCTCGGCATCGACGACCCTTACGCAGGAGAACACTGATGCGTTTTTGCATTGCCGGCGCCCTGCTGCTGTTGAGCGCGCCCGGCGCCTGGGCGCAGACCGCACCGGTGCGCCCGGACCTTGCCGCCTTGATCGAATGCCGCCAGCGCATCGGCGATTTCAGCGCGTTGGCGCCGGTACTGGCCGACCCGCTCAAGGCGGTGGCGCTGGGCTGGACGCCGCTGGATCAGTCCAACCTGTTCATGACCGAGTACACGCTCAACACGCCCATTCGCGTGTTCGGCCACAGTACCCATCACATCGCGTTTTCCGGCGCCAGCATCATGGCGATCCTGGACCTGCCCGACCCGCGCCCGCTCGCCAAGCAGTTGGATCTGGAACTGGGCGTGGATAACGCCGAGAAGGTCATGTACGGGCGCGAGCTGGTCAGCGAAGACACCACCAATCCCAAGACCGGCGAGGCCATGATCGAATCGGTCGTGCTGAGCGTGACCAACGTCAAATCGCACCCGGGCAAGACCGTTGTCGGCTGCGGCTACAGCCTGGATCTGCCCTGAGACCGGCCAGGTAACGGCGCATCCACAGCGCCTTGCCGGCTTCCTGCTAGACTGATGGCTAACGCCTGGTTTGCCGGGTGCCCTTCCCCGTCACGATGTCCGAAGACGACAGTAGCCAATCCCCAGAAACACCGGAAAAACGCCGTAGCTGGCTCGAGCGCCTCAGCGCTGCCTTCTCCGGCGAACCCCACACCCGCGACGAACTCGTCGCCTTGCTGCGGACCGCCGAACAGGACGGTCTCATCGCCGCAGACACCTTGCGCATGATGGAAGGCGCGATCTCCGTGTCCGAGCTCACCGTGGGCGATGTGATGATCTCGCGCTCGCAGATGGTCTCGCTGCCGGTGGAGGCGCGTTTCATCGACCTGATGAAGCAGGTGGTCGAATCGGGCCATTCGCGCTTCCCGGTCCACGGCGAGAACAAGGACGAAGTGCTCGGCATCCTGCTGGCCAAGGACCTGTTGCGCGGCGTGGTGGCCGACAACGGCCCGGGCAACGTGCGCGAACTGCTGCGCCCGGCGGTGCTGATCCCGGAGTCGAAGAAGCTCAACGTCCTGCTCAAGGAATTTCGCCTCTCGCGCAACCACATGGCGATCGTGGTGGACGAATACGGCGGTGTTGCCGGGCTGGTCACCATCGAGGACGTGCTCGAGCAGATCGTCGGCGAGATCGACGACGAGCACGACGATGCCGAAGAAGAGAATTCGCTCATTGCGATCCAGGCCGATGGGCGCTATGTGGTCGATGCGCTGACGCCGATCGAAGACTTCAACGAACGCTTTGGCGCCGAGTTCCCCGACGACGAGTACGACACCGTGGGTGGGCTGGTCACCGATGCGATCGGGCACCTGCCCGAAACCGGCGAAGAGTTGACGCTGGGGCGCTTTGCATTCCGCGTGGCCAAGGCCGATGCGCGGCGCGTGCATGCCTTCCACGTCACCATTCTGCCGCCCGATCCGCAGGACGACGCTTGAACCTGTCGCATGGCATGACCGCTGCAGCGCCGGCGCGCTGCAGTGCCCGGCGTTGGGCTGCGTGCTGGCTGCTGGCGTTGCTGTCGCTGTTGGTGACACCGGCGTCCTTCGCGCAGGCGCCCGCCCCGGAAGCCGACCCTGCGTCCCAGTCGGCGCCGCGGATCGGCGTGGTGACCATGCAACCGGGCGAAGTGTTTTTCGAACGTTTCGGCCACGATGCCATCGTGGTGGTCGATCCGCGCACGCAGCAGGCCACCTCGTACAACTTCGGCTTCTTCGACCCGAGCGAGCCGGACTTCGTACCGCGTTTTGCGCGCGGCGAAATGATGTATTACCTGGTCGCGCTGCCGCTGGAAGAAGACCTGTCGCAATATCGCGATGCCGGGCGCGGTGTCAGCATCCAGTGGCTGGATCTGCCGCCAGACCAGGCGCGCGCGCTGGCCGAGGGCTTGGCGGTGCGTAGCCAACCGGAAAACGCGCGCTATCACTACGACTACTTCATGGCCAACTGCGCCACCATGGTGCGCGACACGTTGGACCGTGCGATGGGCGGCGCGCTCAAGTCGCAGCTGGCCGGCCGTTCGCGTGGCAACACCTTCCGCAGCGAAGCGGTGCGCCTGGCCTCCCCTGCCCCGTGGATGTGGCTGGGCTTCGACCTGGGCCTGGGACCGTACGCCGATCGCCCATTGTCGCGCTGGGAAGAAGCCTTCGTGCCGATGCGGCTGGCCGACAGCCTGACCCAGGTGCACAACAGCGCCGGTCGCCCGTTGGTGCAATCCACGCAGGTATTGCTGCCGCATCGCATCGCGCCCGAGCCCGCCGAACAGCAGCGACACTGGTGGCCGTGGTTGCTGACCGGGCTCATCGTGGCCGCAGGCGTGCTGGCCTTGGGCCGCAGGCAGCGCCTGCTGGCTGGACTGGCGTTACCGTTCTGGCTGGTGTGCGCCATCGGCGGCGGCCTGCTGGTGTATCTGTGGGGATTCACTGCCCATCAATCGGCATGGGCCAACCGCAACCTGCTGCTGGTCAACCCGCTGTGCGTGCTGCTGTGGTTCGGTGGCATACGGCTGCAGCTGGGCCATCGGCCGGGCCGCTGGTTCAACGTGCTGTCCTGGGTGGTGGCGGCGTGCGCGCTGGCGGCGTTGGTGATCCATTGGCTGTCCTTCCAGGCGCAGGACAACCTGCAATGGGTGATGCTGCTGTTGCCGATCCACACCGCACTTGCTATTGCCCTGCGACCGCGTGACCTGCCCGCACGTACGCGCTGATTGAAGGATGCGCTCATGAACAGCAACGGCCATCATCCCGATAATCCGTCCTGCGTCATCACCTGCGCTTATTACGACGGCGACGGCAAGCGCCACGACATCAGCCTGGAGCACATCAGCGACGTGCTGCAGCGGCCGGATGGCTTCGTCTGGGTGGGGCTGTACGAGCCGCAGGAATCGGTGCTGCGCAAGTTGCAGGACGAATTCGGCCTGCACGATCTGGCGATCGAAGACGCGCTCAAGGCGCATCAGCGCCCCAAGGCCGAGAGTTACGGCAATTCGCTGTTCGTGGTGGTCAACACCGCGCAGCTGGTCAACGAGCGCATCCGCTATGGCGAGACGCACGCGTTCCTGGGAAGGCGCTTCCTGTTGACGGTACGGCATGGCGCGTCGCTGTCGTACGCGCCGGTGCGGCATCGGGTCGAACGCGAGCCGGCGATGCTGCACATGGGCGCGTCGTTCTGCCTGTACGGCGTGCTCGATTTCGTGGTCGACAATTACCTGCCGATCATGGACGAGTTCCGCGACACGCTGGAACGCCTGGAAAAAGACATCTTCGCCGACGACTACAAGCGCGAGACGGTGGTGCGCCTGTATGAGCTCAAGCGCGAACTCAACAAGATGCGGCTGGTGGTGGCGCCGTTGCAGGACGTGCTCTCGCACCTCAAGCGCAACCCCGGCTCCCTGATCCACGAAGAAGTCGGCATTTACCTGCGCGACGTGCTCGATCACGCAGTGCGCATCAACGATGCCATCGACACCTTGCGTGAGATGCTGGGCACGGCGCTCAGCGTCAACCTGTCGATGGTGACGCTCGCCCAAGGCGAAACCGTCAAGCGCCTTGGTGCCTGGGCCGCCCTGTTGGCCGCCCCTACCCTGATCACCAGCTGGTACGGCATGAACTTCGCCCACATGCCCGAACTCGATGCCCGCTACGCCTACCCATTGCTGGTCGCCGGCGTCGTGGGCTCGTGCCTGGTGCTGTATCGCCTGTTCAAGCGCGCCAAGTGGCTATAGGGCCGCTGCGCGGCCCGGGATTCGGGATTGGGCATTCGGGATTGGTTTGAGCAGTTGGCCGGTTGTTGATTTTCAACCTAGGCCAGGGTGCTCATAAGTCGCGAGCGCCTGCTCTTGCGAATCTCCAATCCCAAATCCCGATTCCCGATTCCCGATTCCCGATTCCCCGCCATCAAGCCACATAGATCGTCTTGACGTTCATGAACTCATGGATGCCGTGCTCGGCCAGTTCGCGGCCGAAGCCGGAGCGCTTGATGCCGCCGAAGGGCAAGCGCACATCGCTCTTGACCACTGAGTTGACGAACGCCGCGCCGCACTGCAGCTGCTGCGCCACGCGCTCGCCGCGCTTGGGGTCGGCCGTCCACACGCTGCCACCCAGCCCGAAGCTGGTGTCATTGGCCACGCGCACCGCTTCGGCCTCGTCGGCCACCCGGATGATCGAAGCGACCGGGCCGAAGAATTCTTCGTCGTATGCCGGCATGCCGGGGGCGACGTTGTCGAGGATGGTGGCCGGATAACCGGCATGCGAGCCGGCGACCGGTTCGCCGCCCAGCAAGACCTTGGCGCCCTTCGCCACGCTGGCCTGCACCTGCTTGTGCAATTCCTCGCGCAAGTCGGCACGGGCCATTGGCGCCAGCGTGGTGCTGTCCTGCTGCGGGTCGCCCACGATGCGCTTGGCTGCCGCTGCCACGAAGCGCTCGATGAACCGGTCGGCGATCGCATCCACCACGATGAATCGCTTGGCGGCGATGCAGGTCTGCCCACTATTGTCGAAACGTGACTGCACGGCCGATGGCACGGTGTGCTCCAGATCGGCGTCTTCCAGCACCACGAAGGCATCGCTGCCGCCGAGCTCCATCACGCACTTCTTGAGCTGGTCGCCCGCATTGGCGGCCAGCGAGCGACCGGCGCGTTCGCTGCCGGTCAGCGTTACCGCAGCAATGCGGGCATCACGCAGGACATCGGCAGCCTGGTCGTTATCGATATGCAGGACATCGAACACGCCCGGCGGAATGCCGGCGGCGTCCAGCACCTCTTTCATGGCGTCAGCGCAGCGCGGCACGTTGCTGGCGTGCTTGAGCAGCGACACGTTGCCGGCCATCAGGCTTGGTGCCAGGAACCGGAACGCCTGCCACAGCGGGAAATTCCACGGCATCACTGCGAACACGCAGCCCAGCGGTTCGTAGCGCACATAGCTGGATTGCGCTTCGGTGGGAATGTCGCGCGGCGCCAAATAGTCGGCGGCGTGCTCGGCGTAGTACGCGCAGGCCTGCGCGCACTTGTCGACTTCGGCCAGGGCCTCGGCGCGCAGCTTGCCCATCTCGGCCGTCATGATGCGTTGCAGGTCCTCGCGGCGCTTGGTCAGCTCCTCGCCAATGCGGCGCAGCAAGGCGCCACGCTCGGCCAGCGGCAACGCGGCCCAGGCCGGAAATGCCTTGGCGGAAGCGGCCAGACGCGCTTCGATGGCAGCGGCGTCCAGGGTCTGCTGGGTGTGCTCGACCTGGCCGTTGGCGGGGTTGACGGTGTCGTAGGACATGACGGTCTCCTGTTGCGAGGCGGTCATGCTAGACGCCGGCAAGTTCGGGGCGCGTCACAATCGCCTGAAACTGCTGCAACACTGTGTTCGCAAGCACCACGGCCGCCACCACACTGGATGCATGCAGCCGCATCGGTTTTCGAAGCAGTGCTGCCGAAGGCTTACTTGCCCTCGCACGCCTCTGCACCTCGCGCGCCCCTGCGGAAGCGCTCAACCTTCGCGTTGCAACGCCAGCTGCGCATCGCGCATGCGGCGCTTTTCGCTGCGCGCCAGCAGCCACCAGCCAATCACCGCGGCAATCGACACCGCCAGCACCATCACCGTGGCCAGCGCATTGATCTTGGGGCTGATGCCTAGCCGCACCGACGAAAACACCTTGATCGGCAAGGTGGTAGAACTGGGCCCGGCCAGGAAACTGGCGATCACCACATCGTCCAGCGACAGCGTAAAGGCCAGCAGCCAGCCCGACGCCAGGGCCGGCGCGATGATCGGCAACGTGATCTGGAAAAACACGTGCAGCGGCGTGGCACCGAGATCCATCGCGGCTTCTTCCAGCGAGCGGTCCAGTTCCTGCAGCCGCGAAGAAATCACCACGGTCACGAACGAGACGGTGAAGGTGACATGCGCCACCCAGATCGCCACTGCGCCGCGCGGCGCGATGCCGAGCACGCCCCCCATCGACACCAGCAACAGCAGGATCGACAGACCGATGATGACTTCGGGCATCACCAACGGCGCGGTGATCAATGCGCCGAACAGGGTTTTGCCGGGAAACCGCCGCAGGCGCACCATCGCCATGGCGGCCATCGTGCCCAGCACCGTCGATGCGCAGGCCGTCCAGAACGCCACCTCCAGGCTGACCCAGGCTGCGTCGAGCAATTGCCGGTCGCGCACCAATTCGCCGTACCACTTGGTCGAAAACCCGCCCCACACCGTTGCCAGGCGCGAGGCGTTGAACGAATACACCATCAACAACAGGATCGGCAGGTACAGGAAGCCGAAACCCAGCGCGAGCACGCTGCCGCCGAGCAGGCGCCCACCGCGCGAAGCGCGCATCATGTCAGCCGCCCTTCCAGCTCACGCTGCTGGTAGCGGTGGAAGATCACGATGGGCAGCAACAGCAGCAACAGCATCACCGTGGCCACTGCCGCTGCCACCGGCCAGTCGCGGTTATTGAAGAACTCGCCCCACAGCACGCGCCCGATCATCAGGGTGTTCGGCCCGCCGAGCATTTCCGGGATGACGAACTCGCCCACCGCCGGAATCATCACCAGCATGCAGCCGGCCACGATGCCGTTGCGCGATAGTGGCAAGGTGATGCGCGCGAACGCCTGCCATGGCCGCGCGCCCAGGTCGTAGGCCGCTTCGAGCAGGCGCTGATCGTGCTTGACCAGGTTGGCGTACAGCGGCAACACCATGAACGGCAGATAGCAGTACACGATGCCGAGATAGGCGGCGATCGGCGTGTACAACAACTGCAACGGCTGCTTGATCACACCCAGCGCCAACAGCACCTGATTGAGCACGCCATTGCCATCGAGAATGCCGATCCACGCGTATACGCGGATCAAAAACGAGGTCCACGACGGCAGCACCACCAGCATCATCGCCACGTTGCGTGTGGCCAGCGGCAGGCGCGCGATCACATACGCCATCGGATAACCGATCAACAACGCAAGCGCCGTGGAAATGGCCGCGATCTTGATCGAACTCAGGTAGGCAGCCACGTACTGGCTGTCGCGCAGCAAGGCCAGATAGTTGCCCAGATGCAGCTTTAGGCTCATCGCACCGTCGGCAGCAACCGCCAATAGCGGCGTATACGGCGGCATCGCGGTGGCGCGCTCGGCGAAGGAAATCTTCAGCACGATCAAAAACGGAATCGCGAAGAACACCAGCAGCCATAGATACGGTGCGGCGATCACGCCCCAGCGCGCGCCCGGCAAGCCACGGCTAAGAGTGGCTAGCAGAACGTAGCGAGCAGCCGCCAGGGGGGCGCGCAGGAACCGCAGTGTACGAGTGGTACATGAGGATTCCGAGCACCGGCCGCGCCCCCCTGGCGGCTGCGCAGTAGTTTTGCTGGCCGCTCTCATGCGGTGAGCACCACGCCGTCGTCTTCGCCCCACCCGACCCACACGGTGTCGCCCCAGGTCAGCGCTTCGCTGGCCCAACGCTGGCGATTGGCGAAATTGGCCATCAGCTTGACCCCGCTGGGCAAGCGCACGTGGTAGACCGAGTGGCTGCCGAAATAGGCGATGTCTTCGATCACGCCCTGGGCCTTGTTGCAGGCCTGGGCCGGCTCGTCCTTGCCGATGGCGAGCTTTTCCGGGCGCAGCGCGAACGCCACCGCCTGCCCTTCGAAGCCGGTGATGCCGTGGCCGATGCGGATGCAGGCATCGAACGCAGGCGTTTTCAAGGTGACGTACTCGGGCGCATCGTCGGCGATGAGCGCATCGATCAGATTGACCGAGCCGATGAACTCGGCCGCAAACCGGTTGGCCGGCTGCTCGTAGATTTCATCGGGCGTGCCCACCTGCTGGATCCAGCCCTGGTCCATCAGCGCGATCCGGGTGGCCATGGTCATGGCCTCTTCCTGATCGTGGGTGACCATGACGCAGGTCACGCCGGAGGTTTCGATGATGTTGACCAGTTCCAGCTGCATCTGCGAGCGCAGTTTTTTATCCAGCGCACCCATCGGTTCGTCCAGCAACAGCAGCTTGGGGCGCTTGGCCAGCGAGCGCGCCAGGGCCACGCGTTGCTGCTGCCCGCCGGAGAGCTGGTGCGGTTTGCGCTTGGCCAGCGCGCCAAGCTGCACCAGTTCGAGCATCTCGCCGACGCGGCTGGCGATCGCAGCCTTGGGCAAGCCTTCCTGCTTCAACCCGAAGGCGATGTTCTGCTCCACACTCATATGCGGAAACAGCGCGTACGACTGGAACATCATGTTGATCGGGCGCTCGTACGGCGGCAGTGCGTCGATCGGTTGACCATCCAGGACGATGCGCCCCTTGGTCGGCCGCTCGAACCCGGCAAGGCAGCGCAACAGCGTGGATTTGCCGCTACCGGAACCACCGAGCAACGCGAAGATCTCGCCCTTGCGAATCTGCAGGCTGACGTCGTCGACCGCGACGAAGCCGTCGAACTCCTTGCGGACCGCGTCGATGCTCAGGTAGCCGCCGTCGCCAGCGGTGAGGTGGGGCTGCGGGGTGGCCTCGGGTGATGCCATTGAACCTCTCGATTGCGCATTGCATGCGCCACAACGGCCAATGCCGACCATGATGGCAAAACCCGGACGCGGCCGCGCATGGGCTGCCGCGTCGCAGATTGCCCTGGCTGCTCTCAGCGCGCGTCCTGCGCCGGTGCGCTCCAGCCCAGCCCCAGACTCTTCTGCAGGGCCACGTAATTCACCAGCAACTGCACCTGCGCCTGTGCGGCAGCGTCCTGCGCCGACAACTGCTGGCGCTGCACATCCAGCAGATCGATCGATGAGGTGGCACCGGCATCGCGACGCTGCTGCATCAGCCCGGCCGAGCGCGTGGCCGAGGCTTCGGCCTGGCGTGCGACCACCAGCTGCTTGCGTGCCGAACCGAAGCGCGCCAACGCCGAATTGGCATCCTGCAAGGCAGCCAGCACGGTCCCTTCGTACGCTGCCGTACGCCCCGCATTGCCGGCACGCGCCTGCTCCACCTGCGCGCGGGTCTTGCCGAAATCGAAGATCGACCAGCGCAGCATCGGCACCGCCAATGTGGTCAGCGCGTCGGAATTGAAATCGCTCGGCGAGCCGGCGACCCAGCTCAGCCCGCCCAGCAGACTCACCTGCGGGAAGTAGCCGTTCAACGCCTCGCCGATCTGCGCGCTGGAGGCGGCCAGCTCGCGCTCGGCCTTGCGCACGTCCGGGCGCCGGCGGATCAACGCGCCGGCATCGTCCACGCGCACCTGTGTCGGCAGCATCGGCAAGGGCTGCGGCGTGCTGAGCTGGGCATCCAGCGCGCCGGGCTCGCGCCCGACCATCAGGGCCAGCTGGTCCTGCGCTTCCTGCGCCTGCATTTCCAGCGGCAGGCGTTGCGCCTCCTGCTGCTGCACCTGGGTGGCGATCTGCTCGACCTGCAGGTCCGAGGCGGCGCCCTGCCCGCGACGTTGCTGCACCAGCTGCAGCGACTGGCGGATCTTGTCCAGGTTGGTATCGGCAATGGCCAGGCGCGCCTGCAAGCCGCGGTAATTGAGATAGACCTGCCCGACTTCGGCGGCCAGCTGCACCTGCGCATCGGCCAGCTCGGCTTCGGAGGCCTGTGCCTGCGCCAGCGCGCCTTCGGCGGCGCGACGGCGGCGGCCGAAGAAATCTAGCTCCCAGCTCGCATCGAAGCCGGCGCTGTAGATCTGCGTCTCTTCCAGGTTCAGCGCCTGGTTGCCGGCCGCCGGCGGCTGGCCGGGTTGACCCTGTTGCAGCCCGCCGAGCGTGTCGACAATGGTCTGCGGCGGTTCGGCGTAGGCATACAGTGCGCTGGCGTTGAGCTTGGGCAGGCGCTCGGCGCGGCGTTGCTGGGCCAGCGCGCGGTTGGCACGCAGCCGCGCCTGTGCCGCTCGCAGGTTGGGGCTGTCGGCCAATGCCTGGGTGACCAACTGGGTCAGGAGCGGGTCGTGCAATTCCTCCCACCAATGGTTCAACGGTGCGGCGGCGACCACGTCCGCGCCGCTGGCACGATGCAGGGCGGGTGCCTGCATCGCCGCGTCGGCAACCGCTGGTGGCTTGGTGTAGTTGGGGCCGAGCATGCAGCCGCCAAGCAGCAGCATGCCCAACGCAGCAGCCAGCGGCATGCGGATCAGGCGCATGGAATCAGTGCATTGCAAGGTGCGCCCCCTTGGGTAACGGCTTGAGCAAAAAGGCCAGCGGAATCGTGCAGACCACGATCACGCCAAAGATCCAGAACAGGTCGCTATAGGTCATCACCAGGGCCTGCTGCTGCACGACGCGGGCGAACTGGGCGATCGAGCGGGCTGCCGCCTCGCCGCCGGCGCTGCCCTGCATCTGTGCGGTCAGGCCGGCCAGCGCCTCCTGTGCACGGCTGGCATTGGCGGTGATCGAGCTGCCGATGGTTTCGGTGTGGAAGGTCATGCGGCGCTCCTGAAAGGTGGAGATCAGCGCCAGCCCGACCGAGCCGCCCAGGTTGCGGCCGGCATTGAACAGGCCCGAGGCATCGCCCGCCAGTTCCGGCGGCACCGAGGAGATCGCCGCCTGGTTGAGCGACATCATCGCCAACGCCAGGCCGCAGCCCTGCAGCAGCTGCCCGGCGACAAAATGGGTGCCCACGGTGTCGGCAGTCAGCGACAGATTGACGAAGCAGGCAGCGGCAAAGCAGATCAGCCCGGCAATGACCAGGATGCGCACATCCACCGTTTCCAGCAGCTTGGGCATCATCGGCATCAGCAGCACGGTCGGCAGGCCGGACAGCAGCAGCACGTACCCGGCCTGCTCGGTGTTGTAGCCGGAGATCACCGCCAGGAACTGCGGAATCATGTACATGACGCCGAACAGGATCATGCCCACCGCCATGACCATGATGAACACCGCGCCGAAGCTGCGCTGCAGCAGCAGCGACAGCCGGATCACCGGAGGGCGCCGCCGGAACTGGCTGATCACCAGGGCGATGAAGCCGCTCAACGCAAGCAGGCTCAGGGTATTGATCTCGCTGGATTCGAACCAGCGCTCGCGCTGGCCTTCTTCCAGCACCACGGTCAGCCCGCCCAGACCCGCGGTCAACCCGTAGATGCCCAGCCAATCGGCGTCGAGCAGGCCTGCCCAGTCACCCTTTTCGTGCTTGAGGCCGAGCAGCAGCAGCGCAACCAGGCCAACGCAGATCGGCACGTTGATGAAGAACGCGTAGTGCCAGCTGACGTTTTCGGTCAGCCAGCCGCCGAGCAGCGGGCCGATCACCGGGCCCATGATCACGGTCATGCCGAACAAGGCGGTGCCCATGGTCTGCTGGCTGGGCGGCAACCGCGTGGCGACGATGGTCAGCGCGGTCGGAATCAGGGCGCCGCCGGCCAGGCCCTGCCCGACGCGGCCGATGATCATCATCGAAAGCGACGTCGACAGCCCGCACACCACCGAGAACGCGGTGAACATCACCGCGCAGATCAGCAGGAAATTGCGCAGGCCCAGCGTGCGCACGAACCAGCCGGTCAGCGGGATCATGATGATCTCGGCCACCAGGTAGGCGGTGGAAATCCAGGTGCCTTCTGTACCGCTGGCGCCGACCTCGCCCTGGATGGTGGGCAGCGCGGCATTGACGATGGAAATATCCAGCGTCGCCATGAACGAGCCGATGGTGCCGGCCAGCACCGCCAGCCAGGCGCCCGGCTCGGCCTTCTCGCGCTGGGCGCTGCCGCCGGCACGCGGGCCGGTGGCGGCCGCTGCACTCATCGCGCGCGCTCCTGCTCCTGCACGCGGTCGGATTCTTCTTCGGCACGCTGCTTGGCGTCCTTGGCCGAGCGCGTGTCCACGGTGACCTCCACCGACATGCCCGGCACCAGCACCTTGCGCGCCTCTTCACCGGCCAGCACACGGATGCGCACCGGCACACGCTGTACCACCTTGGTGAAATTGCCGGTGGCGTTTTCCGGCGGTAGCAACGCGAACTGCGAGCCGGTGCCCGGCGACAGGCTCTCGACCTTGCCGTGCAACTTCACTCCGGACAGCGCATCGACCTCGATCTCGGCCGGCTGGCCGGGACGCATCAGGCCGACCTGGGTTTCCTTGAAATTGGCAACCAGATACAGCGATTCCTGCGGCACGATGGTCATGGTGCGGGTGCCGGCGCCGAGGAACTGGCCCACCTGCACGGTCTTGTCGCCCACCCGGCCGTGGATACGGCTGGTCAGACGGGTGTCTTCCACCGCCACCCGCGCCTGGTCGGCATCGGCGGTGGCCTGTTTCACGCCGGCCTGTGCCTGTTCCAGTTGCGCGCGGCTGGCCTGGATCTGGCTCTCGCCGGCCTTGGCCTGCGCCTGCGCGGCGCCGTACTGCGCACGTGCGCGTGCCAGATCGTGCTGCAGGCTTTCCTGATGTTCGTGGGTGTCTGCGCCGGAGGCGGCCAACGGCGCGAAGCGCTTCACTTCGGCCTGGGCGAACTTGAGGCTGGCAGCAGCGGCGGTGACCTGGGTACGCGCCTGCAGCAGCGCCGATTCCTGCGCGGAGACATTGGCGGTGGCGGCGACGATATCGGCCTGGCGTGCGGCAATGGCGGCTTCGGCCTGCTGCAGGGTGGCCTGGTAGGTGCGATCGTCGATCTGCAGCAACGGCTGTCCGGCTTCCACGATCTGGTTGTCGCTCACCAGCACCTTGGTCACGTAGCCGCTGACGCGCGGTGCCACGGCCACCGAATCGGCCTGCAGATAGGCGTTGTTGGTGTCCTGCATGTAGCGGCCCTTGATCAGGTAATAGGCCAGCCACACCACCAGCAGGATCAGCACCAGCACCCCGACCAGGATCAGCGTCCACTTCACCTTGGGGTTCTTCAACGGCGAGGGCTTGGGCGCCTGCTGCTCGTCGCGCGCGCCGGCGCCCTGCGCATCCGTGGCCGAGGACTGGCCGTCATTGGACTGATGGTCGTGGTTGCTCAAAAGGATGCGTCCTGTGTGATGGGCGAGGCGCGCCACGCAGCGGCCGTCTCGGCGGCGTCGGCAATGGCGGCGCAACCATACAATTATTTGAACTGCCCGGTACAGATTGCGTGATGACCCGACCGGCCGACAACCGGCCCACCAAGTCGCGATGGTGCCATTCCTACGCAGTGCGCTTGGCCCCTGGGATGGGCCGTCGCACGGGGCAGCACTGCGCTCGGGCGCAGCACCCGCCGCCGACGCAGCCGGTCAATGCCCGGTCTTGATCTCGGTCCACAGCCGCGTGTACAGCCGGTCCACGTCCGGCGGATTGATCGCGTAGGTAAACATCTTGGCCGTCACTTCCGGCGGCGGGTAGATGGTGGGGTCGTTGCGGATCACCGCATCCACCAACGGCGTGGCCGTGCGCACCGGGTTGGCGTAATGGATGAAGTTGGTGTTGGCCGCGGCCACGTCCGGCTTCAACAGATAATTGATGAAGGCGTAGGCGTTGTCAGGGTGCTTGGCATCCTTGGGAATGGCCAGTATGTCGAACCACTGCGGCGCGCCTTCCTTCGGAATGGCGTAAGCCACCTTGATGTTGTTGCCGGCTTCCACGGCACGGTCGCGCGCCTGGATGATGTCGCCGGACCAGCCCACCGCCAGGCAGGTATTGCCGTTGGCCAGCGAGGTCACGTACTGGCTGGAGTGGAAGTTCTGCACGTACGGGCGAATGGCCTTGATCAGCGCGGCGGCCTTTTCGATCTCGGCCGGCGCCGTGCTGTGCGGATCGAGCCCGAGATAATTGAGCGCGATCGGAATCATGTCCGAAGGCGTGTCCAGGATGGTCACGCCGCAGTCCTTGAGTTTGGACAGATTCTCCGGCTTGAACACCAGATCCCAGCTGTTGGCGACATCGGTGTTGCCGAAGATCGCCTTGAGCTTGTCGACGTTGTAGCCGATGCCGGTGGTGCCGATCATGTACGGCACGCCATAGGCATTGTTCGGGTCCTGCGCGGCGATGCGGCGCATCACGTCCGGATCCAGATTGACCAGATTGGGGATCTTGCTCTTGTCCAGCGGCAGGAAGACGCCGGCCTGGATCTGCCGGCCGAAGAAGTTCAGCGTGGGCACCACCACATCGTAATCGCTGCCGCCGGCCAGCAACTTGGTTTCCACCATTTCGTCGCTGTCGAAGACGTCGTAGGTGACCTTGATGCCGGTGCTCTTTTCGAACCCGGGAATGGTGTCCTCGGCGATGTAATCGGAATAGTTGTAGACGTTGAGCACCTTGGCCTGCGCGTCGGTCTTGCCGGGCGCGCCAGCGCCGCCACAGCCGGACAACAGGGTGATGGACAGCGTCAGGGCGAGCAGTCGCAGCGTCATGTGGGTCTCCAGGCAGCACGATGGGGCGGCCGGTATCGAATCCGGTCTCTTCCCAGCCTACTCACCACGCCCGGGTTTGCCCAGCGCAGCGGGACCGGCACGGACCGACCTTGCCGGCTGACCAGCGCGGCAGCCGCCACGAAGGCACCGCTGCGCGCATGCGTGCTCACCGACCTCGTCACTGCCCGCTGCCGTGCGGTGGGACGGCTTGTGCAGGAGCTATCGACCCAAGGCCTGCGCGGTGTCGTCCAGCGCGGCCCAGGCCTTGTCGAACAGTTCGTCGACCTGCTCCCGGGTAATGATCAACGGCGGCGACAGCAGCATGGCATCGTAGGTCGCGCGCAGGATCAGCCCGCGGCGCAGCGCGAAATCGCGACACATCGCCCCTACCCGCCCGCGCCCGGGGAAATACGCACCACGGCGCTGCTTGTCCGGCACCAGCTCCAGCGCCCCGACCAGCCCGGCGATGCGTGCCTCGCCCACCAACCGGTGCTCGCCCAGCGCGGCCCAGCGCTGCGCCAGGTACGGCGCAACCTGCGTGCGCGCGGTCTCGACAATGCCCTCGTCCTGCAGCAGGCGCAGGTTTTCCAGCGCCACCGCCGCGCACACCGGATGCCCGGCATAGGTACCACCGTGCGCCAGCTCGCCGCCTTGGGTCTTGAGCACGCCGGCCACGCGGTCGTTGAACATGGCTGCCGCCAGCGGGATGTAGCCGGAGGTGATGCCTTTGGCCAGCGTCATCACGTCAGGCTGGAAGCCGAAGTACTCCGCACCGAACCACTCGCCGGTGCGGCCGAAACCGCAGATCACTTCATCGGCGACCAGCAGGACGTCGTAGCGCCGACAAATCCGCTCGATTTCCGGCCAGTAACTGCGCGGTGGGATATAGACGCCGATCGCGCCCATGATCGGCTCACCGATGAACGCAGCCACATGTTCGGGGCCGAGTTCCAGAATCTTGTCCTCCAGACGACGTGCCGCCAGCAACCCGTAGTCCTCCGGATCCATCTGCCCGCCATCGCCGAAGTGATACGGCGGTGCGATGTGATGGATATCGGCAATCGGCAACCCGCCCTGCCGGTGCATCCCCTTCATGCCGCCCAGGCTGGCGCCGGCCATGGTGGTGCCGTGATAGCCATCGTGGCGGCCGATGAAGATGCGTTTTTGCGGCTGCCCCTGCACGGCCCAGAAATGCCGCACCAGGCGCAGGATGGTGTCGTTGGCCTCGGACCCGGAGTTGGCGAAGAACGCATGATTCAAATCGCCCGGCGCCAACGCCGCCAGCTTGGCCGCCAGCCGGATGGTGGGTTCGGTGGTGCACTGGAAGAAGCTGTTGTAGTAGGCCAGCTGCTCCATCTGACGCGCCGCTGCCTGCGCCAGTTCCTTGCGCCCGTAGCCGACATTGACGCACCACAGTCCGCCGAACGCATCCAGAAACTGATTGCCGTCGGCATCCCACACGTACACGCCCTCACCGCGCGTCAGGATGCGCGTGCCCTTGTGCGCCAATGCCGCGTTGTCGTTGAACGGATGCAGATGATGGGCGGCGTCGAGCCGCTGCAACGCCTTGAGCACCGAAGGATCCACGACCTGCTCCGCGCGTGAGGGGTTACAAGCATACCCAGGCCCTGTTGCCGGACCGTGGACGGTTTTGCAGAACGCCCGGCTAATCGCTTGCACACCGGGCAGGCAGCTTGGCCGCGAGAACTTCCGTTGCCGCCGAGGTCGCCCTCATCCATCCTTCGGGCATTTTCTCCCGGGAGGAGAAGGAACACAGCACGCGCGTGAGATGCAAGAACGCCTCACACATTCAACAACAAGAACTCCCGTTCCCACGAACTGATGACCCGGAAAAACGTCTCGTACTCTTTCCGCTTCACCGAGATGTATGCACGCACGAACCGCCGCCCCAACATCTCCTGCAACGCCTCGCAGCCTTCCAGTTCATCCAGCGCTTCGCCCAGCGAGCGCGGCAAATCGTAGCCCTGCTCCTTGCCATTGCTGCTGATCGGCGCGGTCGGTTCGAGCTTTTCGCCGATCCCCAATAACCCGCAGGCCAAGGTCGCTGCCATAGCCAGATACGGGTTGGCGTCGGAGCCGGCAAAGCGGCTTTCCACCCGCATGTTCTGCGGCGCATCGATGGGCACGCGCAGCCCGCAGGTGCGGTTGTCGAAGCCCCACAGCACATTGCTCGGCGACACCTCGCCGAACATCAACCGCCGGTATGAATTGACGTTGGGCGCCAGCAGGCCCATCGCCATCGGAATGTATTTCTGCAAGCCGCCCAGATAATGCGCGAAGGTATCGCTGAAACCGCCCTCGCGCTTGCCGCTGAACACGTTCTTGCCGGTGCCGGCATGCAACAGGCTCTGGTGGATATGCATCGCACTGCCTGGCTCGGTTTCCATTGGTTTGGCCAGGAACGTGGCATACACACCGTGCCGCAGCGCGGCTTCGCGCATGGTGCGCTTGAACAGGAACACCTGGTCCGCGCGCGACATCGGGTCGGCATGGGTGAAGTTGACTTCCAACTGCGCGGCGCCGGATTCGTGGATCAGCGTGTCCACGTCCAGCTCCATCGCATCGCAGTAGTCGTACATCAGGTCCAGGATGGGGTCGAACTCGTTGACCGCGTCGATCGAGTACGACTGCCGCGCCGTTTCCGGCCGCCCGGAGCGCCCTGCCGGCGGCAGCAACGGGAAGTCGGGGTCGGTATTTTTCTGCACCAGGAAGAACTCCAGCTCCGGTGCCACCACCGGTTGCAGCTTGGCCTGGGCATAGGCGTCCAGCACGCGGCGCAGCACGTTGCGCGGGGCAAGTTCGTGCGGCTGGCCATCCTTGGTATAGCAGTCGTGGATGACCTGCGCGGTGGGGTCGGCCGCCCACGGCACCATGCGCACGGTGCTGGCATCCGGGCGCAGATGCATGTCCGAATCCGACGGTGAGGTGAGCGCGTAATAATCGTCGGGGAAATCGCCGGTCACGGTGGTGGCGAAGATGCCTTCCGGCAGGCGCGTCCCGTAGTCATGCGAGAACTTGTCGGCGGGAATGATCTTGCCGCGCGCGTTGCCGGTAATGTCCGGCACCAGGCATTCCACCTCGGTGATGCTGCGCTCTTTCAGCCAGCGGCGCAGCGCGCTCTCCGGCTGCTTGGACGGGGTCTTGCGCGAACGCGTGCGGATGGACATGCAACCTCACTTGCCGCGTCGCGCGGCGTATTGGCGACAAGCCTCGCCGAAGGCCTGAAAGATGGCACGGTAGAACGGATGCTGTGTGACACGCCATTCCGGATGCCATTGCACTGCCAGCAGAAACCCCGGGCCGGAGCCGCGGAACGCTTCGATCAGCCCGTCCGGCGCGGTGGCTTCGATCAGCAGCCCCTCAGCCAGCGTGGCAATGCCCTGCCCGTGCAGGGAATTGACCCAGACCTGGGCGCTATCGCTCATGCACGCCAGCCAGCCGCCGGGATGCAGGTGCACCACATGCGCCGGGCCATATTGCATGTCTGTCGGTGTGCCGCGGTCTTCCCGGTGGTCGGCCAGGCCGGGCACGTCGTGCACGCGCTGATGCAGGCGCCCGCCCAGTGCCACATTGACCTCCTGCAGCCCGCGGCAGATCGCCAGCACCGGCAGGCCACGCGCAAGCGCCTGCGGGATGAGCGCAAGGCTGGTGGCATCGCGCGCCGGGTCGTGCGGGTTGCCTTCCCAGCTGGGCTCGTCGCTGTAGTGATGCGGCTCCACATTGCTGACCGCCCCGGTCAACAACAACCCATCCAGCCGCTCCAGCCACGCGCCTGCATCCAATGCCGGCTGCAGGCTGGGCAACAGCACCGGCATCGCAGCGGCTGCCTCGACCACCGCGCGGATGTACTTCTCGCCGGCAGCCAGAAACGGATGAGGCCCTTGCAGGATGCGATCGGTCGGCAGGCCGACCAGCGGAACGACTGCCATGCGCGAAATCCGATACGTTCGGTGGAACGTCGATACGCTCGAAGTTACCGCGCCATTGCCGGCATTGCCAAGCGTGCCACTGCGCTTGCGATTACTCACGCGCGCTTTGCTACGCTGCGTGGCGACTTCGCAGGTGTTGCCCATGGCTTCCGAAAACTCCATCGCCTCCCTGCCGGCTGCCGATGCCCACACCCTCTCTCGCATCGCCGGGTGCGAGTCTGTCGATCTGTTATTGCCCGACACCAACGGCGTGCTGCGCGGCAAGCGGGTGACCGCCGAGGCCCTGGGCAAGGTGTATCGCGAGGGCGTGTGCCTGCCGATGTCGCTGATCGCCACCGACATCACCGGCAACACGGTGGAAGAAACCGGGCTTGGCTACGCGATCGGCGACGCCGACCGCATCTGCCGGCCGATCGAAGGCTCGCTACGCCCGGTGCCCTGGGCGCCAAGGCCGATGGCGCAACTGCTGCTGGCGATGCATACCCCCGAAGGCGCGCTGTTCGAAGTCGCCCCGCGTGCGGTGTTGCAGCGCGTGTTGCAGGGGTTTGGCGCACTCGGCCTGACCCCGGTCATCGCAGTGGAGCTGGAGTTTTACCTGTTCGACGCCATCGCCGATGCACAGGGGCGCCCGCAGACCCCGCGCGACCCGATCACCGGCGAACGCAGCGACAGCACGCAGGTGTATTCGCTGCAGGATCTGGACGACCAGCGTGGTTTTACCGATGCGGTCACCGCCGCTTGCAGACAGCAAGGCATTCCGGCCGACACCGCCGTGGCCGAGTACGCTCCCGGCCAGTTCGAAATCAATCTGCACCACCGTGCCGATGCGGTGGCCGCCTGCGACGAGGCAATTCTGCTCAAGCGCACCATCAAAGCCATTGCGCAGCAGCAGGGCAAGCTGGCCAGCTTCATGGCCAAGCCTTTCCCCGGCCAGGCCGGCAGCGGCCTGCATCTGCATGTGAGCCTGCTCGATGCCGCCGGGCACAACGTGCTGGCCAGCGCCGCCGACGCGCCTGCGCAGCCGCTACGCCACGCCATCGCCGGGCTGCAGCGGCATGCGGATGCCTCGCTCCTGATGTTCGCCCCGCATGCCAACAGCTATCGCCGCTTCGTCAGCAACGCGTTCGTGCCACTGGATGCAAGCTGGGGTTTCAACAACCGCACCGTGGCGCTGCGCATCCCGCACAGCGATGCGCACAACACCCGCATCGAACACCGCATTGCCGGTGCCGATGCCAACCCGTATCTGGCCGCTGCAGCCGTGCTGGCCGCGATGCTGGACGGCCTGCGGCAGCCGGCCGAACCCACCGCGGCGGTCACCGGCAATGCGTACGCGCAGTCGGTGTCCACCCCGCGCAGCTGGCAAGGCGCGGTGGATGCGTTCCTCGGCAGCGACTTCATCGCCGAGCAGTTCGGCATGCAGTTCCAGCACGTATTCGGCCAGCAGAAGCAACGCGAGCTGCTCGACTACCAGGCGCAGGTCCCCGACCTGGATTACGCGCGGTACCTGCGCACCGTGTGATGGCTTACCCGCACGCGCCACCGCCGCACAGCGATTCAGCGGGCAATGGGTATCCGGACAGCTGGTACGCACGCAGCACGCCGGGCCTGCCCCAACAACCGCGCCTGCAAGGCGCCGAGCACGCCGACGTCTGCATTCTCGGCGGTGGCTATACCGGCCTCGCCGCCGCGCTGGCGCTGGCCGAGGCCGGTTACGCCGTCATCGTGCTGGAAGCCCGGCGTGTGGGCTGGGGCGCGTCCGGGCGCAATGGCGGCCAGGCCATCGTTGGCTATGGGTGCGAGCAGGAAACGCTGGAAGCGCTGGTCGGCAACGACGATGCTCGCCTGTTGTTCGATTTCTCGCGCGACGGCATGCGCCTGCTGCGCGAGCGCATCGCGCGCCATGCCATCGCCTGCGACTGGCGCGACGGCCACGCGCATGTGCCGCTGAAGCCGCGTCAGGTGCAGGCGCTGCAACACGGCATCGTGCGCATGGCCGAACGCTACGACTACCCGCTGCAATGGTGGGACCGCGCACGCACCCGCCAGGTGCTGGACAGCCCGCTGTACCTGGGCGCCATGTTCGACCCTGCCAGCGGCCATCTGCAGCCGCTGGCCTATGCACTGGGCCTGGCGCGGGCCGCGCTGGCCGCCGGCGTGCGCATCTACGAGGACTCGGCCGTGACCAGGCAGCGGCCCGGCGCGCGCGTGGTGATGCATACCGCCCACGGCAACGTGACTGCCGCGTTCGGTGTGATCGCCGGCAATGCACTGCTGCGCGGCATCGCCCCGACGCTGGAGCAGCGCATCATGCCGGTCGGCACCTATGTCGGCGCCACGCCGCCGCTGGGCCAGGCGCGTGCACGCGCCCTGATCGCCAACGACATGGCGGTGGCCGATACCAACTGGGCACTGGATTACTATCGGCTCAGTGCCGATCACCGCCTGCTGTTCGGTGGGCGCGCCAGTTACTCCTCGCGTCCGCCTGCGGGCTTGCAGCGCCTGATGACCCAGCGCATGCATACGGTATTCCCGCAGCTGCACGACGTGCCGCTGGAAACGCTGTGGGGCGGCTACGTGGACATCTCGCGCAACCGTGCGCCGCACTGGGGCCGGCTGGCGCCCAATCTGTACTTCGCACAGGGCTTTTCCGGACATGGCGTGGCGGCCACCGGCCTGGCCGGCCAGGTCATTGCCGAGGCCATCGCCGGCCAGAGCCGGCGCCTGGACGTGTTCGAACGCATTCCGCACCGCCCGTTCCCCGGCGGGCAGCGGCTACGGACCCCGCTGCTGGTGGCGGCGATGAGCTGGTATCGGCTGCGCGATGCGCTGTGGTGAGCGCCACGCTTTGGAACGTGGTGCTCAAGTTTTGGCGAGCAGGGCCGTTAGCTGACCTGACGGTTCGATCCAGACGGCCAGCCGATGTCCCCAGGTACCCTACATCGCAATAGTGAAAGTGCAGTCCTGCCGCAGCGCGTGCTGTTGGTGGAGAACTCGCGCACGTTCACCAGCATGCTGCGCGAAGCCATCGAGCAACGCGTGGAACTCCCGGTCACGGTCGTCTCGACCCTGGCCGAAGCCGCGCGCGTGCTCGACGAAGAGGACGGCTGGTTCCTGGTCCTCACCGGCCTGGTACTGGTGGACGGCGACCGCGACAAGGTCGTGGAATTCTTTCTCTCGCGCAAACTGCCCACCGTGGTGGTCAGCGGCGTGTACGACGAAGACTTGCGCCAGCGCGTGCTGCAGCAGCAGATCATCGATTACGTGCTGAAAAATGCACCGGGCAGCATCGAATACCTGGCATGGCTGGTGCAGCGCCTGGAGCGCAATCGCCGGATCGCCGCCCTGGTGGTGGACGACTCGCTGTCGGCACGCACCTATGCCGGCGCGCTGCTGTCGATGTACGGCTACCGCGTGGTGCTGGCGGCCGACGGTGCCGCCGGGCTGGACGCGATCGAACGCGACCCCGGCATCCGCCTGACCATCGTCGACCAGGAAATGCCTGGGATGGATGGCGTGGAATTCACCCGCCGGCTGCGCGCGATCCGCTCGCGCGACAAGGTGGCGGTGATCGGCATTTCCGGCAATAGCGATTCGTCGTTGATTCCGCGTTTCCTGAAGAACGGCGCCAACGACTTCCTGCGCAAACCCTTCTCGCGCGAAGAATTCTTCTGCCGCGTATCGCAAAACGTGGACCAGTTGGAACTGATCGGCACGCTGCAGGATCTGGCCACCCGCGACTTCCTCACCGGCCTGCCCAACCGGCGCTACTTTCTGGAACAAAGCCAGCGCGTCATTCCCAAGCTGCTGTTGCAGGACCAGACGGTGACCGCCGCGATGGTGGATATCGACCATTTCAAGCACATCAACGACACCTGGGGCCACGAAGCCGGCGACCAGGCGTTGCGTGCGGTGGCCGCTTCGGTGTCCGGGCATGCGCGGCCGCAAGACCTGGTCGCACGCTTCGGCGGCGAAGAGTTCTGCCTGCTGGTGCCCGGGCTGGATGCGGCCAATGCCACCAGCTATTTCGAAACCCTGCGCGAACGCATCAGCGCCCTGCGCGTGCGCGTGGGAGACGAGACGTTGAGCATGACGGTGAGCATCGGCGTATGCATCGCCAGCGAAAGCGACCAATCGCTGCATTACCTGCTGAACGAAGCGGACAAGCACCTGTATCTGGCCAAGGCCGGCGGCCGTAACCAGGTGCGTCTGGCAAGCTGATCCAGCGTCGCCTGCAGGCCCAAGCGACGCGTGCGGATGACGCGCCTGCCGACATGCCTTGATCCAGATCAACGCACTGCCGGCGCGCGCGGCTTACCGTATGCCCATCGCATTGGGCAAGGTACTTCGATGGCACTGCTGGTCTGGCAGGACGACCTCAACACCGGGATCGAGGTCATCGATCATCAACACCGGCGCATTGTGGACATGATCAATCAGCTGCATGTTGCGCAGACCAGTCTGCAGCAACTGGCAGTGGCGGAGGTGATCGACGAACTGATCGATTACACGCTCTCGCACTTCGCCTTCGAAGAAGAACTGATGCAGGAAGCCGGCTATCCCTTCAGCCAGGCGCACCAGCGCGTGCATGCGGTGTTCGGCAAGCGTGTCGGCGAATACCGCCTGCGCTTCCAGGCCGGCGAAGACGTCAGCGACGAACTGCGCAACATGCTCTCACGCTGGCTGTTCAACCATATTCGCGGTGACGATCAGGCCTACGCACCGCAGGTGATCGCACACCTGGACCGGTTTTCGCGCACACATCAGCATGGTGGCTGGCTGGGCCGCACGCTCAAGCGGATCTTCGGCTAGCAGCCAGATCAACGCCTCGGCTCTGCAGCAGCGCACCGAAGCGCGCGCCATCGCGTCATCGTGGGCCGCCGCGTTGCTGCACGATCGCAGACTCCATCAACCGTTGCGATCTGCGCTCAGCGACGCCAGCGCCGCGCCACGACCAGCGCCATCAGGCTCAGCACGGCCGCCCCGCCCAGGTAATACCCTACCGATTGCACGCCGTAACTGGCCGCCAGTTGCGTGGCCACGTAGGGCGCCGGCGCCGCGCCCAGGATGCTGGCCAGATTGAACGACAGCGATGCGCCGGTGTAGCGCACCTCGGTGGGATACAGCTCGGCCAGCAACGTGCCGCAGGGACCATAGGTCAGGCCCATGAAGAAAAATCCCAGCGACAGGAACGCCAGCACCTGCAACGGGTGACTGGCCTGAAACAGCGGCGCAAACGCCAGGCCGAATGCCACGATGGCGATGCTGGCCAGCATCATCGCCAGCGGCGCGCCGTGCCGGTCGCCAAACTTGGCCGACAGCGGAATGCCGAGCGCAAAAAACACGATGCCGGCCATCTGCAACAACAGGAATTGTTCCTTGTCGTAGCCCAGCGTCTTGGTGCCATAGCCGAGCGCGAACACCGTCATCAGATAAAACAGCACGAAGGTGGCGAACGCGCCCAGCGTGCCGACGATCAGCGCCGGCCAATGCTGCGCGACCACGGTGCCCAGCGGCAACCTGACACGCGTCTTGCGGTCCAGCGTCTTCTGGAAATCGGGCGTCTCGGTGATGCTCAGGCGCACCCACAGCCCCGTCAGGACCAGCAATGCACTGGCCAGAAACGGCACGCGCCATCCCCACTGCATGAACTGCACATCGTCCAGCACTGCGCCCATGCCCAGAAAGGTGCCGGTGGACAACAAGAACCCCAGCGGCGCGCCCAGTTGCGGAAACATGCCGTACCACACCCGCTTGCCCGGCGGCGCGTTCTCGGTGGCCAGCAGCACCGCCCCGCCCCACTCGCCGCCCAGGCCCAACCCCTGGCCGAAGCGGCATAACGCCAGCAACGCAGGCGCAAACACGCCGATCTGCGCGTAACTGGGCAGCAGGCCGATGGCCACGGTGGACAAACCCATCGTCAGCAGCGCTGCCACCAGCGTGGCCTTGCGCCCTACCCGGTCGCCGAAGTGACCGAACACCGCCGAGCCCACCGGCCGCGCAACAAACGCGACCGCAAAGGTCGCCAACGACTGCAGCATCGCCGCACTGCCATCGCCGGCGGGAAAGAACAGCGTGGGAAACACCAGCACTGCGGCGGTGGCGTAGATATAGAAATCGAAGAACTCGATGGTGGTGCCGATCAGGCTGGCGAACAGCACGCGCGCAGGTGAATTGGTGGGTGCGGCAAGCGGCGCAGCGGCAGTCATGGTTGATCGGCATCCGGGAAGCAAGACGGCCGATTCTGGCAGATCGCGGCACTGCTTTGCGCAGGCCAGGCGGGAGCAAAAAGTTGCAGGCGTGACCGACGGTGCTGTGGATCGCGCCCGACTCGTCTTGGAGCAGACGCGTTCGCAGAGGAGAGGTGTCCGGCAACGCGTAGCCGGAGATCGTCAACTGCTCAGCCTGCAAGGTGCGAGGTCTTGGCGTTTGCTGCAGGCCCTTGCGCGCCCACCATCGCAGGACACGCCGCAGGTACGCACTTGTAGGCTCCGTGGCGGGCACCCATGCCGCCAAGGGTCCCGCGACGATGGGCCGGCAAGGACCAGTTGAGTTGGTCGGTCTGCAGAGCTTTCAATCAAGCAGCGGGAAGCTCGCTCAACCGCCCTGCAACGTTTGCGCAGCTGATCGCTGCGCATGCTCGGCCAAACCAACCGGCGTCAGTACTGCAAACTGCCGCTCGCCGCGATCTTCCACGCGCACCCAATCCGGACCCGGCTGGCCGTCCAGGTTCGCTGTCCCCAACCAGGCGAGCGTGCGCAGCAGCACGCTCATGCGCACGCCCAGGTGCTTGCATAGCCGGGCCAGCGACACGCCATCGGGCGCGTCGGCAAGCGCATGCAACAGCTGTGAGGTGAGCTGTGGATCAGCGGACAAGCACCGCTCCGATATCGCGCGGCGCCGCATCGGCGGTTTCGGCGCGGTGCGGCAGCACGATGACCGGAATCGACTTGGAGGTCGGCGTACGCGCCTCGTCGGCGAAACTGGACAACGGCACCAGCGCATTGGTTTCCGGGTAGTACGCGGCCAGGCAGCCACGCGGGATGTTGTAGTCCACCAACAGGAAACGCCGCGCCTCGCGGCGCACGCCGTCCTCGCACAGGCTTTCCAGGTCCACCCAATCGCCCGCCTTCATGTTCAACGCCGCGATATCCGCCCCATTGATGAACAGCACGCGGCGCTCGCCGAACACACCGCGATAGCGGTCGTCCAACCCATAGATGGTGGTGTTGTACTGATCGTGCGAACGCGTGGTGGCCAGCGTAAACACCATCTGCTCGGCGTGGCTGCGGCGCGCGCGGTGGATGGGATTGTCGGTGGGCACCGCATGCGACTTGAACACGGCACGTTGTTCCGGCGTCACCCATTGGCGATCGCGGGCGGTGTTGGACAAACGGAACCCACCCGGCGTACGCACGCGTTCGTTGAACCCGGCAAAGTCCGGAAACACCTGCGCGATGAGATCGCGCACGCGGTCGTAATCGCCCACCAGCCAGCGCCAGCGGATCGCGCTGCGTGCGCCCAGCGTGGCTTCGGCCATGCGCGCCACGATCGCCGGTTCCGACAGCAGATCCGGCGAGGCCGGCGGATTGATGCCGGCCGACAGGTGCACCATGCTCATCGAATCTTCCACCGTCACGCCTTGTGCGCCGGCATCCTGGATGTCGATCTCGGTGCGCCCAAGACACGGCAGGATCAACGCATCGCGCCCATGCACCAGGTGGCTGCGATTGAGCTTGGTGGTGACATGCACGGTCAATTCGCAGTTGCGCAACGCGCGGTGCGTGGCATCGGTATCCGGCGTGGCGGCAGCAAAATTGCCGCCCATCGCGAAGAACACCTTGCCCCGCCCATCCAGCATCGCCTCGATCGCACCCACGGTATCGAACCCGTCTGCGCGCGGGGGCGCGAAACCGAACACCGATTGCAGCTTGTCCAGGAACGCGGCCGGCGGCTTTTCATAGATCATCATCGTGCGGTCGCCCTGCACGTTGCTGTGCCCGCGCACCGGGCAGACGCCCGCGCCGGGCCGGCCCAGGTTGCCGCGCAGCAGCAGCAGGTTGGTGATCATGTGGATGGTCGCCACCGAATGCTTGTGCTGGGTGATGCCCATGCCCCAGCAGGCAATCACGCGCTCGGCATTGAGATAGATCTCGCCGGCCTTGCGCAGCGCGGTTTCGTCCAGCCCGGATTCTTCGACGATGGTGTCCCAGCGCTCCGCGTGCACGTCGGCAGCGAACGCCTCGAAATTGGCGGTGTGCGCCTGGATGAACTCCAGGTCCAGCAAGCGCGGCGTGCCATCGCGCTGCGCCTGCGCATCGCGCTCCAGCACGTGCTTGATGATGCCCTTCACCGCAGCTAGGTCGCCGCCGATCTTGAGCTGGAAATAATCCGAAGCGATGCGCGTGGAGCCGTTGTGCAACATCTCCAGCTTGTCCTGCGGGTCGGCGAACTTTTCCAGCCCGCGCTCGCGCAGCGGGTTGAACGCCGCAATCGCCGCACCGCGCTTGGAGGCCTGACGCAACTCGCCCAGCATGCGCGGATGATTGGTGCCCGGGTTCTGCCCGAAGATGAAGATGGCGTCGGCCAGCTCGAAATCGTGCAGCGACACCGTGCCCTTGCCCACGCCGATCTGCGACCGCAGCGCGGTGCCGGAGGGCTCATGGCACATGTTGGAGCAATCGGGGAAATTGTTGGTGCCGAACTCGCGCACGAACAACTGATACAGGAACGCTGCCTCGTTGCTGGTGCGCCCGGAGGTGTAGAAGATCGCCTCATCCGGCGTTGCCAGGCCATTGAGATGCCGCGCGATCTGCGCAAAGGCATCGTCCCAGCTCACCGGCACGTAGTGGTCGGTCGCAGCGTCGTAGCGCATCGGGTGAGTCAGGCGACCCTGCCCTTCCAACCAGTAATCGCTGTATTGCGACAGCAGGCTGACGGTGTGCGAAGCGAACAGCTCCGGCCCGGCGCGACGTGCGGTGGACTCGGCCGCCACGGCCTTGGCGCCGTTTTCGCAGAATTCGAACGTGGACGTGTGGTCGCGATCCGGCCAGGCACAACCGGGGCAGTCGAAACCGTCCGGCTGGTTGGCGTGCAGCAGCGTCTTGGCGCCCTGCACGGCGATGTCCTGTTCCATCAGGTGCTTGGCCACCGAGCGCAATGCGCCCCAGCCGCCCGCGGGATTGTCGTATTGCTTGATGGTTTTCTTGCTCATGCGGGCTCTCCCACCGCAACGCCCAGATCCAGGCGCTGCGGATGGCTGTAAACGACACAATCGTGATCGCGGGCAAACCCGATCAGGGTCAGTCCCGCACTCTCGGCCAGGCTGATCGCCAGCGCAGTTGGCGCCGAAATCGCTGCGAGCAGCGGAATTCGGGCCTGCGCGGCTTTCATGGCCATTTCGTAACTGGCGCGGCTGGTGACCACCGCGAACCCGTGCGATGCATCGATGCGCGCGCGCGCCAATGCACCGATCAATTTATCCAACGCGTTATGCCGGCCCACGTCTTCGCGGACCAGCTGCACATTGCCCTGCGCATCGGCCCAAGCAGCCGCGTGCACGGCGCCGGTCTGCGCGGCGATGGGCTGCCGTGCATGCAGCGCATCCAGCGCATGCGCCAAGGCATCCACGTCGATCTGCAGCGACGAGTGCAGCACCGGCGGCACACGCAGCACCGCTTCGATGGACTCGTTGCCGCACACCCCGCAACCGCTGCGCCCGTCCAGATTGCGCCGCCGTTGGTCCAACGCGGCTGCGCGCTCGGGCGGGATTTCTATTTGCAGCGAAGCGCCTTCCAGAAACGTCTCCACCGCGATCACGCGCAAGTCCTGCGCGTGATCGACGATGCCTTCGCTCAACGAGAACCCAAGTGCGAAATCCTCCAGGTCCTCCGGCGTGGCCATCATCACCGCGAACGGCACGCCGTTGTAGATGAAGGCGACCGGCATTTCGGCCGCCACCATGTCCTGCACCGTGGCGCTGCGGCCGCCGCGATGGCGACGGACCGTGCGTACCACACTGCCCGGACGCACGGCGCGGGAAGACGGACTGGTCATCTCACCTCAATGGAACAGCACGAAGGCTTTTTGCAGCGTGACCCAGATACCGAACAGCATCGGGATACCCACCGCCAGCCAGGCAAACGCGACCAGCGCGGGGTTGCCGCCATGACCGATGCGCGCCATTTGTTCCGGTGGAATCGTGCCGTGCCCGGTGCGGTCGACCTTTTCGTGCGCCAGCTGCTTTTCGCGTGCCAGTTCGTCGGGCGTCATGAAGTGACGTGCGGCCACCGGGCGCACCAACAGATTGCAGATCAGGCCGAGCACGAGCATGCCGGCAAGGATGTACATGGTGGTGTTGTAGACCTGTGACGGCGGGCTGCCGTGCGCCAGCTGGTACTCGCGCATGTAACCCACCACCACCGGACCCAGGATGCCGGCGGTTGCCCAGGCAGTCAGCAGCCGGCCGTGGATGGCGCCGACCATCTGGGTACCGAACAGGTCGGCCAGATACGCCGGAATGGTGGCGAAACCGCCGCCGTACATCGACAGGATGATGCAGAAGATGCCCGCAAACAGCGCGATGCCGCCAATACCGCCAGCCGACGGCGCCGCTGTATACAGGCAGATGCCCAGCACGAAGAACAGCGTGTAGGTGTTCTTGCGGCCGAGCTTGTCGGACATGCTGGCCCAGAAGAACCGGCCGCCGATGTTGAACAGGCTGAGCAGACCGGTGAAGCCGGCCGCGATGGCCGCGATGCTGGCCAGCTGGGTGGGATCCAGGCTGGCGAAGCCCACATCCACGCCGATCAGACGGCCGCCGAACACTTCCTGCAACATCGGCGAGGACATGCCGATCACGCCGATGCCGGCCGAGACGTTCAGGCACAGCACGCCCCACAGCAACCAGAACTGCGGGATGCCCCAGACCTTTTTCACGTGCACGTGGTTGGCGGTGATCATGGCGTTGCTGCTGGCCACCGGCGCGGTCCAGCCGGCCGGGGTCCAGCCGCTCGGCGGCACGCGGTAACCGAACGCGCCGGCCATCATGAAGACGAAGTACAGCGCCGCCATCACCAGGAAGGTTTCCATCACGCCCACCGAGGTGGGGGTCGCGAAATGGCGCATCAGCGCATCGGCCAAGGGGCTGCCGATCATCGCGCCGCCGCCAAAGCCCATGATCGCCATGCCCGTCGCCATACCGCGTCGGTCCGGGAACCACTTGATCAGCGTCGACACCGGCGAGATGTAGCCCAACCCCAGGCCGATGCCGCCGATCACGCCCGAGCCCAGCCACAGCATCCAGATCTGATGGAAGTGGATGCCGACTGCCGAGATCACCAGCCCGCCGCACCAGCACAGCGCCGAGACCACGCCGGCCTTGCGCGGGCCGGCCCGTTCCAGCCAGCCGCCCCAGATCGCTGCCGAGCACCCCAGCAGCACGAAGAACAGCGTGTACATCCACTGCAGCTCGCTGATCTTCCAGTCGCAGGTGGTGGCCACCATGCGTGCGAACAGGCCCATATCGGCCGGGCATGCGATCGACTCGGTGATGCCCAGCGCCTTGGACAACGGCAGCCAGAACACGCTGAAGCCGTAGGCCATGCCGATGCACAGGTGGATCGCCAGTGCTGCCGGCGGTACCAACCAACGATTGAACCCCGGCCGCGCAATGATGCGCTCCTTGGACAGTAAACCGGCGTCTGCGCCGCTGGCTGTCGCCACGGTGGACCCTTGCGTCATTCTCATTTCCCCCAAAAAACCAACGATGAACTGCGAAAACACGGCTGACAGGACTACCACCAACGCCTGGCGGGCGATGGCGACGTCCTGTCGGCCGTTCCGAATACGATTGATAGCTGCAATCAAATAACGCGTTGCGATATGGGCAGCGACACCGACCAGGCCCAACTGGCGGTCGTCTGGCGCATCATCGGCGATCCCTGCCTGTTTGCAATGCTTGCCAGCGCCCTGCAGTGTTGCAAAGCGCCGCCCATACCCATGTCACGTAAGCGTGCCTTGGTGTTAGCGGCCGCAGCTGCGACTAATTGACTAGTCTGTCTGCACTTCGCCAACCGCGTCGCGAAACCCGTCCCCGCGCCTGCTGCACGCGCAGCGCTGTGGCGGGTGCCGGCATCATCCGGTCCTGGTGTCGCTCGACCGGAATACGCACGATGCGCCTGCTACTCCTGTGCGCCTGCCGGCCTGTCAGGTGACGGCCGAGGCGCCAGCTGCGTACAGTCGGGCGATCCTGCACGATGGAGCCTGCCATGCCCCACCACCTTCCCAGCGACGCCGCCGATGCGCTGCAGGCACCGACGCAGCTGGATGCCTTCTGGATGCCGTTCACCGCCAATCGCCAGTTCAAGTCACGGCCTCGCCTGCTGGCCTCGGCGCAGGGCATGCATTACCGCGATGTCCACGGCCGCCAGATTCTGGACGGCACGGCAGGCCTGTGGTGCTGCAATGCAGGACATGGCCGCGAGCGCATCGCGGCCGCCATTCGCGAACAGGCCGGCACGCTGGATTTCGCGCCGACCTTCCAGATGGGCTCGCCGCTGCCCTTCGTACTGGCGCAGCGGCTGGCCGCAATCGCCCCGCCCGGCTTGGGCCATGTGTTCTTCACCAACTCCGGCTCGGAGGCGGTGGATAGCGCGATGAAGATCGTGCTGGCCTACCACCGGTTGCGCGGCGAAGGCCAGCGCACCCGTTTTATCGGCCGCGAAAAGGCTTACCACGGGGTCGGCTTCGGCGGCATGTCGATCGGCGGGCTGCCCAACAACCGCAAGTGGTTCGGTCCGCTGCTGGCCGGTACCGATCATCTGCGGCACACGCTGGATCTGCAGCGCAACGCCTATGCGCGTGGATTGCCCGCACACGGCGCGGAGCTGGCCGACGATCTGGAACGGCTGATCACCCTGCACGATGCATCCACCATCGCCGCAGTGTTCGTCGAACCGGTGTCCGGTTCGGCCGGCGTGATCCTGCCGCCGGAAGGTTACCTGCAGCGGTTGCGCGCCATTTGCGACCGCCACGGCATCGTGCTGGTGTTCGACGAGGTGATCACCGGCTTCGGCCGCGTGGGCGACGCATTCGCCGCGCAGCGCTTCTGCGTCACCCCGGACATCATCACCGCCGCCAAGGGCCTGACCAGCGGCACCGTGCCGATGGGCGCGGTGCTGGTGGCCGATGCGATCTTTGATGCCTTCATGCACGGGCCGCAAAACGCGATCGAGCTCTTTCACGGCTATACCTATTCCGGCCACCCGCTGGCCTGTGCAGCGGCGATTGCCACGCTGGACACCTATGCCGAGGAAGAGCTGTTCACGCGCGCGATCACGCTTGGCCTGCAGTGGGAAGACGCACTGCACGGCCTGCGCGGCTCGCCGCATGTGATCGACATCCGCAACATCGGCCTGATCGGCGCGATCGAGTTGGCACCACGCGACGGCGCCCCGGGCGCGCGCGGTTACGAGGTCTTCGAGCGCTGTTTCCACGAGGGCGGCCTGCTGGTGCGCGTCACCGGCGATGTCATCGCACTGTCACCGCCGCTGATCGTCACCCCGGAGCAGATCGGGCAGATGGTGGAGACGCTGGGCAAGATGCTTCGCCAGGTGGACTAGGCTCGGCTGGCCATAGGCAACGACCGCAACGTCGGCGACGGGCGCCCGCGTGTCACGCATGCAGGCAGCCGTCAAGCGCGCAAAGCCGGGGCCGGCTCACTACAATGCCCGCCCCGTCTTCCAGCAGTTGCCGTATGAACATCGTTGTCAAAGAAGAACTCAAGGCCTATATCGACCCGCTGACGCCCGACGAGCACGAGGCGCTGGAACGCAGCCTGCTGGCCGAAGGCTGCCGCGATGCCTTGGTGCTGTGGGGCGATGTGCTGGTGGATGGCCACAACCGCTACGGTATCTGCCAGAAACACGGGCTGCCGTTCCAGACGGTGCAGAACCCGCGCTTCCAGTCCATGCAGGACGTGCACCTGTGGATGATCGAACAGCACCTGGGCCGGCGCAGCGTGTCCGACTTCCAGCGTGGCGTACTGGCGTTGCGCAAGCGCGAGATCCTGGCCGCACGCCAACGCAGCCAGCGCGACGCCGAAGCCGAAGCGCCGGCGGTGGCCGGCGACCAGCCGGACACTGGCCTGGAGCAGAGCAGCACGCACACCGCCGACGACACCGACAGCCCGCCGTGGGACGAAACCTCTACCCCGGTCAGCCGTGCCGAGCTGGCCCGCGAAGCGCGTCTGAGCAGCAACCAGGTGGTGATGATCGAACGCATCCACAAGCAGGCCGCGCCGGAAGTGGTGCAGGCGGTCAAGGCGGGCGAGATTTCGATCAGCGCCGCCGCTGCGGTGGCCACGCTGTCGGAGGACGAACAACGCGCCGCCGCGCAGGCCGGCAAGGCCGAGCTCAAACAGGCCGCCAAGCGTGTACGCGATGCCAAGCGCAAACCCAAGGCCGACGAGGCCGAAGGTGACGAAGCCGAACGCCGCGACATCAAGGCCCTGCAGCGCCGCGTCACCGAACTGGAAAACGAGAATGCCGCGCTGCAATCGAAGGTGACCGCACTGCAGGCGCAACTGGAACGCCTGCGCGGCTGAGTGCACCCGACAGTCGACAGCAACACGTAGGAGCGCACCTGGGCGCGACAGGCATTCCCGATAAAGCCCGTCGCGCCCAGGTGCGCTCCCGCGACAGCAACAGCCGCTGGGTCGCCCCAACCCAGGCGCAGCTGGAGCACAAGGCACGCAAGACGCGGCCACAACCTGCGCGCGCGATGGCGCCACCCGCCGTGGACGTGCCCTGGTCAGACGACTGGGTACACTTCACCGATGGAACCCAGTCTCAGCACTCCCCGTCCGATCGATCCTCGTCGTGCCCAGTTGCAGCGCATGAAGCTGTTGGCGGTGGCCTTGTTGCTGGCGATGTTCGCCGGCTTCGTCATCAGCCACCTGATGGGCGAACACGGCATCTGGGCCTGGGTGTCGGCCTTCTGCGAAGCGGCCACGGTGGGCGCATTGGCCGACTGGTTCGCGGTGGTGGCGCTGTTCCGCCACCCGATGGGCCTGCCGATCCCGCACACCGCCATCCTGCCGCGCGGCAAGGAACGGCTGGCCGACGGGTTGGCAGTGTTCGTGCGCGACCAGTTCCTCGCCCCGGATGCGTTGATGGAAAAGCTGCGGGTATTCGATCCCGCCAGCCGGCTGGGCGATTGGCTGGCCAAACCAGAGCAGGCACGCATGCTGGCGCAGATGACGCGCGGCTGGATGCTGCAGGCGCTGGAACTGCTCGACGAGGCAGCCGTCCGCCGCGCGATTCAAGGCTTCGTGGTCGACCGCCTGCGCAAATGGAACGCCGCCGCCACCATCGGCGATGTGATGGCCCTGCTCACCACCGACGGCCGCCACCAGAAGCTGCTGGATGAAGTGCTGCTGCGGCTGGGCGAATGGCTGGACCAGGAGCAGGTCAAGACGCGCGCGTCTGCATTGATCGTGCGTTACGCGCGCCGCGAATGGCCCAAGCTGGTCGGCACCGTGAATTGGGTCAAGCCGATCGAAGAGATCGGCGACAGCCTGGCCGACCGCATGGCGCGTGCGGCGATCGAAGAACTGCAGGACATCCTCAAAACGCCCGAGCATCCAATCAGGCTCGACTACGAAGCGTGGCTGCAGGGCTACATCACGCGCTTGCGCGACGAACCGGAGATGGCCGTGCGCGTGGAAGAACTCAAGCAACGCGCCATCGAACACCCGGCACTGCAGGACTACGTGCAAGGTTTGTGGGGCGAAATTCGCGACGCACTGCGCAATGACCTGGCGCGCGAACAATCGTCGATGGCCGCGCACGTGGAGCGTTCCATGCAATCGCTCGGCCGGGCCTTGTCGCAGGATCCCTCGCTGCGTGAAGCGCTCAATCAACATATGTTGCAGGCCGCCGACAAACTCACCGCGCGCTTGCGCACATCGGTCACCGACCATATTGCGTCGACGATGAAAAGTTGGGACGAACGTCACCTCGTCGAACAATTGGAATTGGGGGTGGGACGCGATCTGCAATACATTCGGTTCAATGGAACGTTGGTCGGTGGACTGATCGGACTGATCCTTCACGCGTTGTCGATCTGGCTGTCGTTTTGATGCGGGAACGTCGATCGCCCATCCGAAAATGACGTGCAGGCTTGGGGGACTGCACACAGCCGCCGGATATCGGGCGGCACCACGAGGTCGACGCAGGTCGGCCAGCACTCTGGGCACGTAACAGGCAAGGCGAAGGAACGAACATGCCGAAGGGCCGCTGGGATTTGCGCAGGACATACGGGCGTCGCGCATTCTTTGGTGCACTGCTGATTCTGAGCGCCGGCCTGGTTGCCGCCATCGTCACCGGCGTGTGGCTGCAACGGCAGAACGAGCTCGAGCGCCAGCAACGCTTCGACTACGTAGTGCGTACGCTGGCGCGCAACATCAGCGAGCGCATGTCCACCTTCGAGCATGGCTTGCGCGGCGCACGCGGTGCGGTGATCGGCGCGGGCAGCGACATCATCAGTCGAGAACGCTTCACCTTGTATAGCCGCTCGCGGGATTATCCGCGCGAGTTTCCCGGGGTGCTGGGTTACGGCTACATCCATCGGGTCGCCCCGGCCGACGAAGCCGCGTTTCTGCAGGCCGCGCGTGCCGACGGTGCGCCGGACATCCATCGCCGGCCGTTGGCGCCATGGGATGGCGAGCGTTACATGGTGCTGTATTTCGAGCCGGAATCCTCGGGCAACCGCCCGCTCGGCATCGATATCGCCTCCGAGCCGCGCCGGCGTGCCGCCGCCCTGCAGGCCGCACGCAGCGGCGAGCCGGTCATGACCTCGCCGATCTCGCTCTCCGGTTACCGCGTTCCCAGCGAAAGCGGCTTTCTGGTGCTGCTGGCGGTCTATCGGGAAGGCATGCCGTTGCAGACCCCGCAACAGCGCATGCTCGCCACCAGCGGCTGGGTGTATGCGCCTTTCAGCGTCGAGCAGATGGTGCGAAGCGCATTGGGTGAGCGCGACGACGTGGCGCTGGACCTGTCCGACCGCAATGAGCCCACCCACAATTTCTATCGCAGCGGCACGCCAGCCAGCGACAGCGCGCTGCGTCCGCCGGTGGTGCGGCTGTTGCCGATCTACGGCCGCACCTGGGTCATCACCGCCCACCCCACCGCCGGCTTCGTCGCATCGCTCAACCAGAGTTCGCCCTGGTTGATCGGCGGGCTGGTGATGGCCGCCACGGTCCTGTTTGCCGCCCTGCTGGTGCTGTATTTCAGCAATGGGCTGCGCCGCGAGGAAGTGCTGCGCAAGCAGATGGAACTGGCCGCGCTGGTCAGCCATTCCAGCGAAGCCATCGTTGCCGAAACCCCGGATGGCCGTATCACGCACTGGAATCCGGCCGCCGAGGCGATGTTCGGTTACACGGCCGACGAGGCGATCGATCAGGACCTGACCATGCTGCTGTCGCCGCAGCCGTATGCGATGCCTGAGGTCGACCATGCCGACGCGGCACTGGCGGGCAACGCATCGGCGGCGCAGACCATGCGCCATCGCGACGGGCATCAGGTGCATGTGCTGGCCAGCAAGGCGCCGATCATCGAAAGCGAAGGCACGCTCAGCGGCCATTCGCATTTCTTCCGCGACATCTCCGACCGCGTGCGCTCGCATCAACGCATCATCGACCTCAATGCCTCGCTCGAACACCAGGTCGCCGAACGCACCAGCGAGCTGGTGAAGTTCTCGGTGCTGCAACGCGCGATCCTGGCACACGCCGGCTACGCCATTATCGCCATCGATTCCAGCGGCTTCGTCACGCTGTTCAATCCGGCCGCCGAAAAACTGTTGGGCTACAGCGCGGCAGAAGTGATCGGACGACGCAAGGCCAGCCAGTTCGTCGAGCCCGAGGAACTGCAGGAGCGCGCGCACATGCTGGCCGAACAGACCGGTACGCCGGTGGCGCATACGCTGGAGGCGATCGCCGCACTCACCAGCCTGGGTCGCAGCGACACCAGCGAGTGGACCTACGTGAGCCATGACGGGCGCCGCCTGCCGGTGCTGCTGACCTTGAGCACCCTGCGCGACGACCACGACCAGGTGATCGGCTATCTCGGCGTGGCGGTGGATCTCACCGAGCAGAAGCTGCACGAAAAACAGCTGCGCCTGGCGATGGATGCGGCCAAGAGCGCTAACCAGTCCAAATCCGATTTTCTGGCCAACATGAGCCACGAAATCCGCACGCCGATGAACGCCATCCTGGGCATGCTGTACCTGCTTCAGCGCAGCGAACTGCCCGGCGCCGCGCAGGACATGGTCGCCAAGATCGATCGTTCCGCGCGCACGTTGCTGGAGATCATCAACGACATCCTGGACTTTTCCAAGATCGAGGCCGGGCGTATCGACCTGGAATGCGCGCCGTTCGATCTGAACCAGCTGTTCGATAACATCGCCGACCTGATGCGCTCCTCGCTCAGCGCCAAACCGGTGGAAATGATCGTCGAACCCCTGCCACGCGACAGCCGTTGGCTGCTGGGCGATGCGCTGCGCATCAACCAAGTGTTGGTCAACCTAGTCGGCAATGCGATCAAGTTCACCGAACAGGGCGAAGTGGTGCTGTCGGTACGCCGCTTCCCCAGCGGCGACCCCAACAAGTTCAAGCTGCTGTTTTCGGTCCGCGACACGGGCATCGGTATTTCTAAGGAAAAGCAGAGCGTGATCTTCTCGCCGTTCCTGCAGGCCGACACGTCCACCAGTCGGCGTTACGGCGGCAGCGGCCTGGGTTTGACCATTAGCCGGCGCCTGGTCGAATTGATGGGCGGCGAACTGGAAGTGGAAAGCGTGCCCGGCCGCGGCAGCGAATTCTATTTTGTGGTGACGCTGGAAAAATCCGCGCCACCGCAGGCACAGCGCGAATTGCCGGCCTTGCCGCCGGAAGCGATGCCGCGCGTGCTGATCGCCGACGACCACGATGCAGCGCTCAACAACCTGGTGCGCATCGCCACCGAACTTGGCTGGCGCGTGGATGCGGTGGCCAGCGGACAGGCCGCACTGCAGGCCATCGAACACGCTGCAGAGCCCTACGATATTTTCCTGCTCGACTGGCGCATGCCCGATATCGACGGGGTGGCCATCGCGCGCGAGATTCGTGCACGCGCCACGCCCGGCCCGCATCCGGTCATCGTGATGGTCACCGCCTACGAGCGCCGCCTGCTGGAGCAGCATCCCGAGCAGCAGGATCTGGATGCGGTGATGACCAAGCCGGTGACCGGCGCGGCCCTGCACCGGCTGGTGGAACAGCTGCTCGAGCAACGCCCGGGTACCCGCCCTGCCACGCCGACATTCGTTGCGCGACGCCTGGAGGGCGCCCACCTGCTGCTGGTCGACGACAGCGACATCAATTGCGAAGTCGCCCAGCGCATTCTGGAGGGCGAAGGCGCCATGGTCACCGTCGCCCACGATGGCGAACAGGCAGTGAGTACGCTCAAACGCGCGCCCAACCTGTTCCACCTGGTGCTGATGGATGTGCAGATGCCGGTGGTGGACGGTTACGAGGCCACGCGCCGGTTGCGCCAGATCCCGGCCCTGGCCAGCCTGCCGGTGATCGCGCTGACCGCCGGCGCGTTCCGCCCGCAGCAGGAAAAAGCGCTGGAAGCAGGCATGAACGGCTTTATCGCCAAGCCATTCAACGTCGAAGAACTGGTCACTGCCATTCGTCATTTCCTGCAGCCGGGCACACGGCGCATTCCATCGCTTCCGCACGAGGCGCAGGCGCACGCCGGTCCCGAATGGGAATACAGCGACCCGGAACTGCTGGACGCCGCACGCGCGCGCAGCCTGTGGAGCGAGCGCGAACCCTATGCGCGCTATCTGATCAAGCTGCTGCGCGACAACCCGGACCCGGCTGAGGTAGCCGCCGAGCATCTGCGTCGCAACGAACTGCCGGCCATCGGCGCGATGGCGCACAAGCTGCGCGGCGCGGCCGGCTCGCTCGCGCTGCCGGCCCTGGCCGGTGCAGCCGGCGATCTGGAGACGCGTATCGAGGAAGGACACGACATCACCGCATCGCTGATTGCGTTGAAGGACGTCATGCAGCGCACCGCCGACGCGATCCGGGCATTCTTGCAGCATGGCGACAGCGACGTTGCCGCCGACGAGGAGGGCGTTGCGTTGGATGCAGACAGCGTGCAGATCCTGACATCGGCCTTTGCCAGCGACGATGCCGACCAGATCGACCATGCGCTGTTGATCTGTGCGCCACGCTTGCCGCGCGCACTGCAGGAAGCCCTGCAACGCGCGGTCGAAGATTTCGACTTCCGCCGCGCCGAAGCCACGTTGCGCGAGTGGCAGGCCACCCACCCGCACTGATCGCTCCCCGAGCGTCTGGCAAGGATCACCATGCCGTCCCGCCCCCTGCTCTGTGTCGACGACGAGTCCAGCAACCTGGCCACCCTGCGCCAGCTGCTGCGCGATGACTTCGCGCTGGTATTCGCCAAATCCGGCGGCGAAGCCCTGGATGCGGTCAGCCGCCACGCCCCAAAGCTGATCCTGCTGGATGTCGAATTGCCCGACATGGACGGCTATGCGGTGGCGCGCGCGCTCAAGCAGCAGCCGTCCAGCAACGCCATCCCCATCCTGTTCGTGACCTCGCGCAACAGCGAACACGACGAACGCCTCGGGCTGGAAGCGGGCGCGGCCGATTACGTCAGCAAGCCCTACTCGCCTGCGCTGCTCAAGGCACGCATCGGTACCCAGTTGAAGCTGGCCGAAAACGCACGCCTTGCCCAGCAATACCGCGAGGCGATCCATCTGCTCGGCACCGCCGGCCAGGGCCAGGACGCCGACACCGGCGCGCATATCTGGCGCATGGCGGTGTATGCGCGTGTCCTGGCCGAGGCGGTGGGCTGGTCGCCGCAGCAGGCGCAGACCCTGCAGGACGCCGCCCCGTTGCACGACGCCGGCAAGATCGCAGTGCCAGGCAGCATCCTGCAAAAGCCCGATTCGCTGGACGAACACGAACGCTCGGTGGTGCGCCAGCACCCGCAAGCCGGCCATGACCTGTTGCGCCACGGCCGCGGCCCGGTGTTTCAGTTGGCAGCGGAAATCGCGCTGCATCATCACGAATGCTGGGACGGCAGCGGGTATCCGCAAGGCTTGTCGGGCGAGGCGATTCCCGAATCGGCACGCATCGTGGCGGTGGCCGACGTCTTCGATGCGCTCTGCGGACGACGCGCCTACAAGGCGCCCTGGACGGTGGAAGACGCCCTACGCAAGCTCGACAGCATGGCAGGCAAGCAACTGGAACCGCGCCTGGTGCAGCATTTCCACGACGCGTTGCCGCAGATTCTGCAGATCAAGGACGCTTGGGACAGCCCTGCGGCTTAGCGCTGATTCGGGCAGGTCAGGCAACCGCCCATTCGCGATGTCAGGTGGGCTGTCTTTCGCCTTACCCTCACCCCTCTCCCGCAGGAGAGGGGCGTTTCCCAGCCGCGATCACTGTCCGCGTGCCGCATCTTGATTCTTCTCCCTCTGGGAGAGGGTGGCGCGTCGCGCCGGATGGGGTGCGGGCAGCTCGGGGACAACCGCCCCACGATGCATCACTTCGCGCATCCCACATCGCCATCGCGCGCTCACCTCACCGCCAGCCGCGTTAGCCGCCACCTTTTGCATCACGCCAACACCCACCACCAAAACGCCGCGTCTGCATCCACAAGCACGCACTGTTACCCACGTGCGCTTGAACCCCGCCCCACCCCAGCAGACAATACCTATGTTGCGCCGCACAACACCGTGCGACGCGGGCCGTTCCTGCTGTCGTCTGCGGCGCAGGCGGCGCGGCCCCGCAACCGAGAGTCCGATGTCCTCCAGCGTGTCCGAGGCAGGCGCTACGCCGCCGCGTTATCCCGATTACCGCATCATCTCGCTGATCCTGGCGTGCGCCATTTTCATGGAGCAGATGGATGCCACTGTGTTGGCCACCGCGCTGCCGACCCTGGCGCGCGATTTCGGCGTAGCGGCACCAGCCATGAGCATCGCGATGACCAGCTACCTGCTGGCGCTGGCGGTGCTGATCCCGGCAAGTGGCGCCATCGCCGACCGCTTCGGCCTGCGCCGCGTGTTCGGCGCCTCCATCTGGGTATTCGTCGGTGGCTCGATCCTGTGTTCGCTGGCCGACAGCTTGCCCACCATGGTCGCCGCACGTGTGTTGCAAGGTGCGGGCGGCGCCATGATGGCCCCGCTGGGCCGGCTGATCCTGCTGCGCACGGTGGAACGACGCCACCTGGTGTCGGCCATGGCCTGGACACTGGTGCCGGCCTTCATCGGCCCGATGCTCGGCCCCCCGCTGGGCGGTTTTTTCGTCTCGTACCTGGACTGGCGCTGGATCTTCTACATCAACGTGCCGATCGGTATTGCCGGTTTCCTGCTGGTGCGGCGTTTCATTCCGGAGATTCCCACCGAATCGACGCCGGCGCGTTTCGATCTGCGCGGCTTCGTGCTGTGCGGTACCGCACTGGGCTGCCTGCTGTTCGGCCTGGAAATGGTCAGCCAGCAAAACGGCATCGGCGAAGCCAGCTGGCTGCTGGCGATCGGCGGCAGCGCTGGGTTGGGCTATCTCTGGCACGCACGTCACCACCCCGCTCCGCTGCTGGACCTGAGCTTGTTGCGCATCGCCTCGTTCCGGTTGTCGGTGATCGGCGGCGCGCTAATGCGCATCACCCAGGGTGCGCAGCCGTTTCTGTTGCCCTTGCTGTTTCAGATCGGCTTCGGCATGAGCGCCGCGCACAGCGGCCGGTTGATCCTGGCCACCGCGCTCGGCGCACTGCTGATGCGCAGCATCACCCCGCAATTGCTGCGTCGCTTTGGCTATCGCAACAGTCTGATCGGCAACGGCGTCCTCGCCAGCCTGGGCTATATGGTGTGCGCGTTCTTCCGCCCCGATTGGCCGCCGGCATTGATGTTCGGCCTGCTGCTGTGCTGCGGCGCCTTCATGTCGTTTCAATTTGCCGCCTACAACACCATCGCCTACGAGAACGTGCCGGCCGCGCGCATGAGCCGCGCCAGCAGCCTGTATACGACCTTGCAGCAACTCATGCTCTCGGTCGGCGTGTGTGCCGGCGCGATGATCCTCAACCTGGCGATGCTGGCCGGCGGCCACGCAACGCCGCATCAGAGCGATTTCTCGCTGGCCTTTTGCATCGTCAGCCTGATTTCGCTCAGCGCCACCTGGTGGCACGTACGCTTCGACAAGCACGCCGGGCAGGAAATGAGCGGGCATCGGGCGTAAGCCAGGCCCGCCTGCAGGGCGGCGTGTGTTGGCCCTGTGCTTGAGCCGCACGACATAGCGCCTGGACATCCAGCGGGGGCCGCACTCAGGGCACGTGGGCGTACGCCGTGCACCGTGCCCTGCACGCAAGAGGCCGCCCGGAGGCGGCCTCTGCATCGACTCAATCACGGCGCTGTCGCGACCACCACGATAGCGAAGCGCTCGCTCCGCCACCGCGGCATTAGGCCACTTACACCCCGTGCGCAGCCAATTGGCCCAACCGCTGCACTGCCACCGACACGGTCGGATAGTCCAGGGTCTTCTGCTCGGCGACGTCGGCGAGCATCGCCAGGGTGAAGCGCAGGCTGGAATCGTCGCGCGCCATCCAGTTGGCGACCTTGTCCTCGGCACTGCTGCCGGACATGGTCAGCACCTGGCCCACCAGCGCACGCTGATGCGCGGCTAGCTCGTCGCGCAACACGCCACGTGCCACGGCATGCCAGCGGCCGTTGACCTCCAGCGCGTCGATCTGTTCGAACAGCCACGGCAGCCGCAGCGCTTCGCCCAGGCGGAAATGCACCTTGGAAACGTCCACCGGCTTGAGCTTGCGGGTGCGTGCGGTTTCGATGATGTCGAAGGCCGGTTCCAGATAACGCAGCTCGGACAACTGCTGCGCCAGTGCCGGGGTCAGGCCCTTGTCCTGCCACTCCTGCACGCTGGCTTCGTACTGCGGGCGCTGTGCGTCCGACAGCACGCCCGACGCCACGCGGATGTCGTTGAACGGGCCGTGGTAACGCTCCACCGCGGCGGTGATGCCGGGCATCTGGCCGGGGCGCAGCAGCAACCAGCGCACGAACGAGCGTTGCAGGCGCCAGATCACTTCCAGCGCGTCGATCTGCACCGACTCGGGCACCTTGCCGTCCAGCGCATCGATCTGCGTCCACAGCGCGCGCGCATCCAGCGTTTCGCGGCTGATGGTATAGGCCTTGGCAACCTCGCCGATGCTGCGACCGGTGTCTTCCTGCATGCGCATCAGGAAGGTGGCGCCCATGCGATTGATGGTGGTGTTGGTGACCGCGGTGGCGATGATCTCGCGCTTGAGGCGGTGACGCTCCATCGCATCGGCGTACTTCTTCTGCAGCGGCTGCGGGAAGTAGCGCTGCAATTCCTTGGACAGGTACGGGTCTTCGGGAATGTCCGATTCCAGCAGCTGCTGGAACGCCACCAGCTTGGAGTACGACAACAACACCGACAGCTCCGGCCGGGTCAGGCCCTGGCCGCGCGCCTTGCGTGCCGACAGCTCGGCATCGGAGGGCAGGAACTCGATCTGCCGATCCAGCAGGCCCTGCAGTTCCAGCGTGCGGATGAAATGCTGCTTGGAGCCGAGCCGCTTGACGCTCATGCGCTCCATCAGGCTGATGGCCTGGTTCTGGCGGTAGTTGTCCCACAGCACCAGATCGGCCACTTCATCGGTCATCGACGCCAGCAGCTTGTTGCGCGCGTCATAGGTCAGCTTCTTGGCCTGCACCATGTCGTTGAGCAGGATCTTGATGTTGACCTCGTGATCGGAGGTGTCCACGCCGGCCGAGTTGTCGATGAAGTCGGTGTTGAGCAGCACGCCGGTCTGCGCCGCTTCGATACGCCCCAGCTGGGTCAGGCCCAGGTTGCCGCCCTCGCCCACCACCTTGCAGCGCAACTCGCCACCGTTGACGCGCAGGCCGTTGTTGGCGCGGTCGCCCACATCGGCGTGCGATTCGCTGGCCGCCTTGACGTAGGTGCCGATACCGCCGTTCCAGAACAGGTCCACCGGCGCCTTGAGGATGGCGTTCATCAGCTCGTTGGGCGAGAGCTGCTTGACGTTGGCGTCCAGGCCCAGCGCTTCGCGCACCGGTGCACTGATGTCGATGGATTTGAGCGTGCGCGGATAGATGCCGCCACCGGCGCTGATCAGCTTGGCGTCGTAATCGGCCCAGCTGGAACGCGGCAACTTGAACAGGCGATCGCGCTCGGCGAAGGACACCGCTGCATCCGGGTTCGGGTCCAGGAAGATGTGGCGGTGATCGAACGCGGCCAGCAGGCGGATATGTCTTGAAAGCAGCATGCCGTTGCCGAACACGTCGCCGGACATGTCGCCGATACCGACCACGCTGAAGTCCTGGCTCTGGCAGTCGCGGCCCATGGCGCGGAAGTGGCGCTTGACCGATTCCCACGCGCCGCGTGCGGTGATGCCCATGCCCTTGTGGTCGTAGCCAACCGAGCCACCGGAGGCGAAGGCGTCGCCCAGCCAGAAACCGTGGTCTAGCGCCAGACCATTGGCGATGTCGGAGAACGTGGCGGTGCCCTTGTCGGCCGCGACCACCAGGTACGGGTCGTCCTGATCGTGACGCACCACCTGCGGCGGCGGCACGATCTTGCCGCCGACGATGTTGTCGGTGATATCGAGCAGGCCCTGGATGAAGAGCTTGTAGCAGGCGATGCCTTCTGCCTGGATGGCATCGCGATCACCGCCGACCGGCGAGCGCTTGACGTAGAAACCGCCCTTGGCGCCGACCGGCACGATGACAGTGTTCTTGACCATCTGCGCCTTGACCAGGCCCAGCACTTCGGTGCGGAAATCCTCGCGGCGGTCAGACCAGCGCAGGCCGCCACGCGCCACTGCGCCGAAGCGCAGATGCACGCCTTCCACGCGCGGGCCGTAGACGAAAATTTCGCGATACGGACGCGGCTTGGGCAGGTCCGGCACGCGCGCCGAATCCAGCTTGAAGCTGATGCAGTGGGGGTGCTTGCCGTTCTTGTCGGTCTGGTAGTAATTGGTGCGCAAGGTCGCATCGATCACATCGATGAAGCTGCGAAGGATGCGGTCCTCGTCCAGGCTGGAGACGCGGTCCATCAGCTTGAGCAAGGTGGCGCGGGTAGCGTCCTGCTGCGCGTTGCGATCGCCGCCACGTGCTTCCAGCACGGCGTCCAGCGCCTTGAGCGTGGCCTCGTCGCCGCCTGCCAACGCAGACAGTTCTTCGCGCAGGCGCTCCTGGCCGGCGAAGATCTGCGCCTTGGTCTCGCTGCCGGTGGACGGGTCGAAGCGTGCTTCGAACAATTCCACCAGCAGGCGCGCCAGCAACGGATAACGGGTGAAGGTGGCTTCGACGTAGGCCTGCGAGAACGGCACCGCCGTCTGCAGCAGGTACTTGCAGTAGCCGCGCAGCAATGCCACCTGGCGCCAATGCAGGCCGGCCGCCAGGATCAGGCGATTGAAGCCGTCGTTTTCGGCATCGCCGTTCCAGATGCGCTCGAACGCTTCGCCAAAGCTGGCATCGGCGTGTGCGGCATTGATCTTGCCGGACGTCGATTCGACCTCGAAATCCTGGATGTAGACCGGGGTGTCGCCGACCTGCAGCCGATACGGCCGCTCGGAAATCACCCGCAGGCCCATGTTTTCCATCATCGGCATCGCATCGGACAGCGGAATATCGTCGAGCTGGCGGTACAGCTTCAGGCGCAGGCCTTCGCCCGCGTCCAGACGCATGCCGTCGTCGCGACGGATTTCCTGCAGGCTCAGGTGCAGATCGTCCGGGCCGTCCAGCGAGGCGAGATGCTCGACGTCGGAGACCGCCGATTCGATCGACGAATCTTCGATATAGCCCGCCGGCAAGGCGCGACCGAAGTTGGCCGCCATGCGCAGGCCAGTGGCCTCGCCATGTCGCGCAACCAATGCTTCGCGCAGGGCATCGCGCCAGTTGCGCAGCAGGTGCGCCAGCCGCGACTCGAGTTCGGTCGTGTCGAACTCCAGCGCCTCGCCGCTCTTGGGGCGCACGATCAGATGCAGCTGTGCCAGCGGCGATTCGCCCAGTACCACGCTGGAGTCGATGTATTCGCCGTGCAGCGCATCCTTCAACAAGGCTTCGATGCGCAAGCGCACATCGGTGTTGAAGCGTTCGCGCGGGATGTACACCAGCGCCGAGATGAAACGCCCGTACTTGTCGCGGCGCAGGAACAGGCGGCTACGCACACGCTCTTGCAGCCCGAGAATACCCATCGCGGTGCGGTACAGCTCTTCTTCGTTGGACTGGAACAGCTCCTCGCGCGGCAGCGTTTCCAGGATGTGGCGCAAGGCCTTGCCGCTATGGCTGCTCGGGGTCAGCCCCGATTTGCTCATCACGTATTCGTGGCGCTGACGCACCAGCGGAATTTCCCAGGGGCGGCGGTTGTAGGCGCTGGACGTGAACAGGCCCAGGAAGCGCTGCTCGCCGACGATGCGGCCCTTGGCGTCGAATTCCAGGATGCCGATGTAATCCATGTAACCGACCCGATGCACGCGCGAGCGTGCATTGGTCTTGGTCAGGATCAACGCATCCTTGAGCTTGGACGAGGCATTCAGGCCATGCGCGGCCAGCGTGGTCACCGGACGCGCCGGCGAGGTGTCGCGACCGCGCAGCAGGCCCAGGCCGGTCTCTTCCAGCGGTGCCAGCACATCCTGGCCACCCTGCTTCTCCACCCGATACTCGCGGTAGCCGAAGAAGGTGAAGTGGTCGGCCGCGGCCCAGCGCAGGAACTCCTGCGCCTCGTGCCGGTTGATGTCGTCGATCGGCAGGCGGCGGGTCGCCAGATCGTCGGCCAGCATGACCATGCGCTCGCGCATCGCCGACCAGTCCTGCACGATGGCGCGCACCTCGGCCAGCACCTTGCGCACGGCCGCTTCCAGCTTGGGCATTTCTTCCGGCGGCTGGCGGTCGATCTCCAGCACCATCAGCGATTCGCCCTTGCCCTCGCCCACTGCGGTGAGCTTGCCGGACTTGTCGCGCGCGATGCGCAGTACCGGGTGGCCCAGCACGTGCACGCCGATGCCCAGGTCGGCCAGGGTCATGCTGACCGAATCCACCAGGAACGGCATATCGTCGTTGACGATCTGCAGCAGGGTATGCGGCGACTCGTAGCCGTGGCTCTTCAAGGTCGGGTTGAACACCCGCACGTTGACCGTGCCGGCCTTGCGCGCGCGCGCGAACTCCAGCATGTCCGATGCCAGCGCCGCCCACTGCTCCGGCGGATGGTTCGGGAATTCGTCTTCCTCCATGCGCCGGTAGAAGTCGGCGGCGAACGCCTGGACTTCGGCCTGACGGGCGGCCGGGTAGCGCTTGCGCAACGCGGCAAACACCGGCTCGAGGGTAACCGCCTGCGGTTCGGTGGCAAGCACGGGGACGGCACGTTCGGCGACCGGTTTGACCGACGTCGTGGACGATTTCGAAGCGGCTTTCTTGGCTGTCATGAGTAGAGCTGGAATGCTCGGTGGAAAACCTGAATTGTACCGGTGCGCGGTGACGACGCCTTGCTGCATAGCGCAAATGTGCGGCCCACGATCGCCCCCGGCGGCATGCAAAAGCACGACATCCATGTAGCGACGAGAACGCAGCGGCGGGAAGGCGGGGCTGGACCGCCACAACCGGCAAAGTCCGGCCAAAGGCTTGGCACAGAAGGCGTTGTGCAGACAACGCTGCGGCCGTCAAGCCTGTTTAAAAACTAAACTGGACGGTATAGTCTACCGCCATGATCCCTCGTTCCCACCGTGCTGCCCGGCGTTCGGACTGCGACCGCCGCATCCATGCGGCAGTGCATGCGCTGCTTGCCGAGCGTGGCATGCGGCTGAGCATGGACGCGGTGGCCGAGCGGGCCGGCTGTTCCAAGCAGACCCTGTACAGCTACTACGGCTGCAAGGAAAACCTGCTGCGCGACGTGCTGCAGGACCACGTGCACCTGGCGGCCGGGCCGCTAGGCACGGTCTCGGGCGATCTCCGCGCAGATCTGCTGGCCTTCGCGCTGGCCCATCTTGACCGTTTGAACAACCCCGATGTGCTACAGACCTGCCGTCTGGTGGAGGCCGAGTCGCACCGGTTTCCCGACCAGTCGCAGCAGATCTTCCACGACGGCGTGGTCGGCATGCAGCAGCGCCTGGCGCATCGCTTCGAACAGGCGATCGACGCCGGCCAACTGCGGCATGACGATCCGCACTTCATGGCCGAACTGCTGCTGAGCATGATCGTCGGGCTGGATTTCGACCGCCAACGGTTTCAAGTCCCCCATCGCGCCGGCCTTCCCGCCAGGCAGCAATGGGCGCAGTTCGCCGTGGACACCTTCCTGCGTGCGTTTGCTCCGGCTCCTGCCGCGCCGACGTCGCCACCACCTTCGCTTCTCACTTCAAGACCCTAACGGAGTTCCCCCTGATGATTGCCCCGCTCCGCACATTCGGCCTGGCCTGTGCCATCACCGTGGCGCTGGCTGCCTGCAGCAAGCCCGAACAACAGCAGGCACCGCCGCCGCCGGAAGTCTCGGTGCTGGAGATGAAGCCGCAGACACTGCCGCTGGAACGCGACCTGGTCGGCCGCCTGTCGGCGTACCGTTCGGCGGACGTGCGCGCGCGCGTGGACGGCGTGGTGCTCAAGCGCCTGTACACCGAAGGCGCCAACGTCAAAGAGGGCCAGCCGCTGTTCCAGATCGACCCCTCGCAGCTGAAGGCCACGCTGCTGCAGGCGCAGGGCCAGCTGGCCGCCGCCGAAGCGACCTATACCAACGCCAAGATCGCCGCGACGCGTGCACGCAGCCTGGCGCCGCAGCAGTACGTCTCGCGCGCCGACATCGACACCGCCGAAGCCAACGAGCGTTCGTCCGGGGCCAACGTGCAGCAGGCGCGCGGCGCGGTCGAAGCTGCGCGCATCCAGCTCGGCTTCGCCACCGTGACCTCGCCGATCACCGGCCGCGCCGGCATTCAGCGCGTGACCGAAGGCGCGCTGGTCGGTGCCGGTGAAGCCACCCTGCTCACCACCGTGGACCAGATCGACCCGCTGTACGTGAACTTCGCCATGAGCAGCGAAGAACTGGCCGCCCTACGTCAGGCGCAGAGCAGCGGCAACGTGCAGCTGAGCGGCGACGGCAAGTCGTCCATCAATGTGGAGCTGGGCAACGGCACGCAGTACCAGCACCCCGGCACGCTGGACGTGTCTGCGGTGACGGTGGACCCGAGCACCGGTGCGGTGTCGCTGCGCGCCACCCTGCCCAACCCTGAACAATCGCTGCTGCCAGGCGCGTTCGTGACCTTCAAGGCCAGCCTGGGCCAGCGCAACAATGCCTACCTGCTGCCGCAGCAGGCGGTGCAGCGCGATGCCACCGGACCCTACGCCCTGGTGCTGGGCAAGGACGGCAAGGTGGTCCGCAAGAACCTGACCGTCGACGGCCAGCAGAAGGGCCAGTGGATCGTCACCGGCGGCATGAGCCCGGGCGATCAGGTCATCGTCGATGGCGTGCAGAAGGCCAAGGAAGGGCAGCCGGCCAAGGGCGTGCCGTGGGATCCGAACAAGCCGGCACAAGGCAGCCAGCCCGGTGCAGCGGGCGCGGCGCCCGGCGCGGCACAGGGCGGCGACGCGAAAGCCGCACCGTCCGCCGACAAGGCCGATGCAGCGGCGCCGGCCGCCCAGCAACAGCCCACGCAGGATGCGGCCGCGCAGCCGGCCGACTCCCAGTCCAAGCAGCAGTGACGGAACCCGGACATGCCTAAGTTTTTTATCGAACACCCGGTCTTTGCGTGGGTGGTGGCGATCCTGATCTCGCTTGCGGGCGTGATCTCGATCCTGAATCTGGGTATCGAGTCGTACCCGACGATCGCCCCGCCGCAGGTCACCGTCACCGCCAACTTCCCCGGCGCCAGCGCCGACACCGCCGAAAAGGCGGTGACCCAGGTCATCGAACAGCAGCTCACCGGCATCGACCACCTGCTGTACTTCAACTCGTCCTCGGCCGCCAACGGCCGCGTGACCATCACCCTGACCTTCGAAACCGGCACCGACGCGGATATCGCGCAGGTGCAGGTGCAGAACAAGGTGTCGCTGGCCACGCCGCGGCTGCCCTCGGAAGTGACCCAGCAAGGTGTGGTGGTGGCCAAGGCCAACGCCGGCTTCCTGATGGTGGCCGCACTACGCTCGGACAATCCCTCGATCGACCGCGACGCGCTCAACGACATCGTCGGTTCGCGCGTGCTCGAGCAGATCTCGCGCGTGCCCGGCGTGGGCAGCACCAACCAGTTCGGCGCCGAGTACGCGATGAACATCTGGTTGAACCCGGAGAAACTGCAGGGCTACAACCTGTCGGCGACCCAGGTGCTGACCGCGGTGCGTAACCAGAACGTGCAGTTCGCTGCCGGTTCGGTGGGCGCCGACCCGACCCCGGAAGGCATCAGCTTCACCGCCACGGTGTCGGCGGAAGGCCGCTTCAGCTCGCCCGAGCAGTTCGAGAACATCATCCTGCGCACCGACAACAACGGCGCCACCGTGCGCCTGAAGGACGTTGCACGCGTGACCGTGGGGCCGAGCAATTACGGCTTCGACACCCAGTACAACGGCAAGCCCACCGGTGCCTTCGGTATCCAGCTGTTGCCGGGCGCCAATGCATTGAACGTGTCCGAGGCGGTCGGCGCCAAGCTCGACGAACTGCAGCCGACCTTCCCGCAAGGCGTGACCTGGTTTGCGCCGTACGAATCGACCACCTTCGTGCGCATCTCCATCGAGGAAGTGATCCACACGCTGGTGGAAGCCATCGTGCTGGTGTTCCTGGTGATGCTGCTGTTCCTGCAGAACTTCCGCGCCACCGTGATTCCCACGCTGGTGATTCCGGTCGCGCTGCTGGGCACGTTCTTCGGCATGTACATGATCGGCTTCACCATCAACCAGCTGACGCTGTTTGCGATGGTGCTGGCGATCGGTATCGTGGTGGACGATGCGATCGTGGTGATCGAGAACGTCGAACGCATCATGAGCGAGGAGCACCTGGAGCCCAAGGCGGCCACCCAGAAGGCGATGACCCAGATCACCGGCGCGGTGGTGGCCATCACCGTGGTGCTGGCAGCGGTGTTCATCCCCTCCTCGCTGCAGCCCGGCGCCTCGGGTGCGATCTACAAGCAGTTCGCGTTGACCATCGCCATGTCGATGGGTTTCTCTGCGTTCCTGGCGTTGAGCTTCACCCCGGCGCTGTGCGGCGCGTTCCTCAAGTCGACCCACTCGACCAAGAAGAACTGGGTCTACCGCACCTTCGACAAGTACTACGACAAGCTGGCGCATCGCTATGTCGGCGTGGTGGGCCATACCCTCAAGCGCTCGCCGCCATGGATGATCGCGTTCGTGGCGCTGGTGGTGCTGTGCGGCTTCCTGTTCACGCGCATGCCGGGCAGCTTCCTGCCGGAAGAAGACCAGGGCTTTGCCGTGGCCATCGTGCAGCTGCCGCCGGGCGCGACCAAGATCCGCACCAACGAGGCGTTCGCGCAAATGCGTGCGGTGCTGGAGAAGCAGCCGGCCGTGGAAGGCATGCTGCAGATCGCCGGCTTCAGCTTCCTGGGCTCGGGCGAAAACGTCGGTATGGGCTTCATCCGGCTCAAGCCATGGGAAGAACGCGACGTCACTGCCGAGCAGTTGATCCAGCAACTCAATGGCGCCTTCTACGGCATCAAGGGCGCGCAGATCTTCGTGGTCAACCTGCCCACCGTGCAGGGCCTGGGGCAGTTCGGCGGCTTCGACATGTGGCTGCAGGACCGTTCCGGTGCCGGCCAGGAAGCGCTGATCAATGCGCGCAACATCGTGCTCGGCAAGGCGGCGGAGAAGCAGGACACCCTGGTCGGCGTGCGTCCGAACGGCCTGGAAAACTCGCCGCAGCTGCAGTTGCACGTGGACCGCGTGCAGGCGCAATCGATGGGCCTGGATGTCAGCGATATCTATAGCTCGATCCAGCTGATGCTGGCGCCGGTGTACGTCAACGACTACTTCGCCGAGGGCCGCATCAAGCGCGTCAACATGCGTGCCGACGATCAGTTCCGCGCCGGCCCCGAGTCGCTGCGCAACTTCTTTACCCCCAGCGCCACGGCCACCGGTGCCGACGGTCAGCCGGCCATGATCCCGCTGAGCAACGTGGTCAAGGCCGAGTGGAACTACGCCTCGCCGGCCCTGAACCGCTACAACGGCTATTCCGCCGTGAACATCGTCGGCAACCCGGCTCCGGGCGGCAGTTCCGGCCAGGCGATGAGCGCGATGGAAGAGATCGTCAACAACGATCTGCCGCCGGGCTTCGGTTTCGACTGGAGCGGCATGTCCTACCAGGAAATCATCGCCGGTAATGCGGCCACGCTGCTGCTGGCGTTGTCGGTGGTGGTGGTGTTTCTGTGCCTGGCCGCGCTTTACGAGAGCTGGTCGATTCCGGTAGCGGTGCTGCTGGTGGTGCCGATCGGCGTGCTGGGCGCGATCACCTTCTCGATGTTGCGCGGGTTGCCGAACGATCTGTACTTCAAGATCGGCATGATCACGGTGATTGGTCTGGCGGCCAAGAACGCGATCCTGATCGTGGAATTTGCAGTGGAGCAGCGTGCGGCGGGCAAGACCCTGCGCGAGGCCACGCTGGAAGCGGCGCACCTGCGCTTCCGCCCGATCCTGATGACCTCGTTCGCCTTCATCCTGGGCGTGTTGCCGCTGGCCATCTCCACCGGTGCCGGCGCCAACTCGCGTCACTCCATCGGTACCGGCGTGATCGGCGGCATGGTGTTCGCCACCGTGCTCGGCGTGATCTTCATCCCGCTGTTCTTCGTGGTGGTGCGCCGCATGCTGGGCGACAAGCTGGACGAGCAGTCCAAGGAATATCTGGCCGTGCAGAACGATGGCGGAACCCACCGCCCGGATCGCTGAGTCAGTCAGTCGTTGCAAACAAAAAGCCCCGGCACTGCCGGGGCTTTTTTTGTGCGGCATCGGTGGAAACCATTGCGAATCCGCCCCTTGTAGGAGCGCACCGGGGCGCGAACGCACTACCGAAAACGCCCGTCGCGCCCAGGTGCGCTCCTACGAGGCGGCGATGTCGGCAGGTTGCAGTGATCGGCGCGAGGGCCTCAACAATCACGGCAAGTGACACCTCCGGTTCGCCGGCGTCGCGCAGGTCCGCAATCCACGGCAGACGGTCCTCTTTGTAGGAGCGCACCGGGGCGCGAACGCATTCCCGTCAGACCCAACGCAACCAACAGACCCTCGCCACCGCTCTACACCACGCCCGGCATACGCGCAGCAGTCGACCCACGCACCACGCAACGTCCAGTCATGACCAAGCGGCGGATCGGCAATTGCCGATTGCTTAACCGTTCCAGCAGCAGCGACATCGCCTCCCGGCCCATGTCTTCCACCGGCTGCTCGACCACAGTGATGCCCGGCTCGACCAGATCGGTCCAGCGCTCGTTGTCGAACCCGGCCAGGGCCAGATCCTGCGGCAGGCGCAGGCCGGCGGTGCGTGCAGCCTTCAGTGCGCCCATCAGCAGCAGGCTGTTACTGGTCACGATGGCCTCGGGCCGCTGGTCGTTGGCCAGCCATGCACCCAACTCGGCAATCGCCGCCTCGGCGGTGGGCGCCACTTCGCGGTAATCCGGCTGCAGCCCCTGCGCGCGCATCGCGGCCAGGTAACCATCGCGGCGCTCGGCCGCCGTGGTGCTGGTGCTGCCGAACAGCCCGCCGATGCGCCGGTAGCCCTGTGTCTGCAGATGCGCCACCAGCTCGGCCATGGCCGCGCCGTTATCCAGCACCACACTGTCGTAGCGGCTGCCGGGGCCGGCGCGGTCCACCAGCACGGTGGGGTAATCCAGCGCCAGCTCGTGCATGCGCCCCACCGTGACCCGGGTCGGCGCAAAAATCAGCCCGGTGATGCGTTCTTCCTGCATCAACTCCAGGTATAGCGCCTCGCGCTCGGGATCTTCATCGGTATTGCACAGCGTCACGCGCATACCGGCCCGGTAGGCGACCTCTTCCACCGCACGGATCAGCGCCGTGAAGTACGGGTTGCGGATGTCGGCCACGATCACCCCCAGGATGCCGGATTGCTGGGATCGCAATCGCCGCGCCATCAGGTTGGGCCGATAGCCGGTCTGGCGCACCGCTGCTTCCACCTTGGCACGCACTTCCTCGCTGACCGGGCCGCTGCCCAGCGCGCGCGACACCGTGGACTTGGACACTCCGGCCACGCGGGCCACGTCATTGATGCTGATACTCACTGGGACCGTTCCCGCTCCATTTTGCGCACCCTGACCCAGGCGCGGTGTCGGTCTTGATGCTAACCCGAAAGCACTACAGCGTTTTTGTGCACCGCACATTGACCTGTATCGTGGGAACGTTCCCACTATACTCCCCAGCCCGACCTCATCCGGAGCCCGCCTTGTCCTCTCCGTCGCCCGCCCCCGTCACCCCCGACCTTGTGCGCCTGCGCGCTTCTGCCCGCGACAAGGACGACGCCATCGCCCAGGCCGCCCAGTTGCTGGTCGCGGCCGGCTGCGTCGCGCCGGGCTACGACGCCAGCATGCGGCGGCGCGAAGGCCTGGCCAATACCTTCCTGGGCCACGGCCTGGCGATCCCGCACGGCGTCGGCGAAGACCGCCACCTGGTGCGCCGCGACGGCATCGCGGTGCTGCAGCTCACCGATGGCGTGGAATGGAACCCCGGCCAGATCACCCGGCTGGTGGTCGGCATCGCCGCGCAGTCCGATACCCACATCACCCTGCTGCGCCGGCTGACCCGGTTGATCCAGGACCCGGCCCAGCTCGAAACGCTGTTCAGCACCGACGACCCCGGCGTGATCGTCGCCGCGCTCACCGGCGACCGCGCGCCCGAGACCAATGCCGCGCCGGCCACCGATCTGGCCGAAACATTCGAATGGACCATCGCCTACCCCAGCGGCCTGCATGCGCGCCCGGCCACCCGCTGGGCCGAAACCGCCCGCGGCTTCTCGGCCCGTGCGCAGGTGCGCGCCGGCGACCAGGCCGCCGATGCCAAGAGCCTGGTGGGCTTGCTGCAGTTGGGCCTGCGTGCCGGCGACAGCATCACCGTCTCGGCCGAAGGCAGCGACGCAGCGGAACTGCTCAAGCGCCTGCGCGCCGTCATGGACAGCCTCACCGCGCAGGAAAAGGCCGATGCCGAGCGTGCCGCGCAACGCCGCGCTGCCCCGGTGGCCGGCTGGACGCCGCCGCAGGCGCAGCCGGCCATCGTCGGCATCGGCGCCAGCCCGGGCGTGGCGATCGGCATCGTGCACCGCCTGCGCGCCGCGCAGACCGAGGTCGCCGATCAACCGGTCGGCCTGGGCGATGGTGGCGCGCAGCTGCACGACGCGCTGACCCGCACCCGCCAGCAGCTGGCGGCAATCCAGGACGACACCCAGCGCCGGCTCGGCGCCTCGGACGCGGCCATCTTCAAGGCCCAGGCCGAACTGCTCAACGACACCGACCTGATCACCCGCACCTGCCAGCTGATGGTCGAAGGTCACGGCGTGGCGTGGTCGTGGCACCAGGCGGTGGAACAGATCGCTTCCGGCCTGGCCGCCCTCGGCAACCCGGTACTGGCCGGCCGCGCGGCCGATCTGCGCGATGTCGGCCGCCGCGTGCTGGCCCAGCTCGACCCGGCCGCCGCCGGCGCCGGACTCACCGACCTACCCAACCAACCGTGCATCCTGCTCGCCAGCGACCTGTCGCCTTCGGACACCGCCAACCTGGACACCGCGCGCGTGCTCGGCCTGGCCACCGCGCAGGGCGGGCCGACCTCGCACACCGCCATCCTGTCGCGCACGCTCGGCCTGCCGGCACTGGTCGCGGCCGGCGGCCAGCTGCTGGAGATCGAAGACGGCGTCACCGCCATCATCGACGGCAGCAGCGGGCGCCTGTACATCGACCCGTCCGAGCAGGATCTGGATGCGGCCCGCACCCATATCGCCGAGCAGCAGGCCATCCGCGAGCGCGAAGCCGCGCAGCGCGCGTTGCCGGCCGAAACCACCGACGGCCACCACATCGACATCGGCGCCAACGTCAACCTGCCCGACCAGGTCGCGATGGCGCTGACCCAGGGCGCCGAAGGCGTTGGCCTGATGCGCACCGAATTCCTGTTCCTGGAAAGCGGCCGCACGCCCAGCGAAGACGAACAACATGCCACCTACCTGGCGATGGCGCAGGCGCTGGATGGCCGCCCGCTGATCGTGCGTGCGCTGGATATCGGCGGCGACAAGCAAGTGGCGCATCTGGAATTGCCGCACGAAGAAAACCCGTTCCTCGGCGTGCGCGGCGCGCGCCTGCTGCTGCGTCGCCCCGACCTGCTGGAGCCGCAACTGCGTGCGCTGTATCGCGCCGCCAAGGACGGGGCGCGGCTGTCGATCATGTTCCCCATGATCACCTCGGTGCCGGAACTGGTGGCGCTGCGCGCCATCTGCGCACGCCTCCGCGCCGACCTCGACGCACCGGAGGTGCCGATCGGCATCATGATCGAAGTGCCGGCGGCCGCCGCGCAGGCCGACGTGCTGGCGCGCCACGCAGACTTCTTCTCGATCGGCACCAACGACCTCACCCAGTACGTGCTGGCGATCGACCGCCAGAACCCGGAGCTGGCCGCCGAAGCCGACAGCCTGCACCCGGCGGTGCTGCGCATGATCCGCAGCACCATTGACGGTGCGCGCAAGCACGATCGCTGGGTCGGCGTCTGCGGCGGCCTGGCCGGCGATGCGTTCGGCGCCAGCCTGCTGGCCGGCCTGGGCGTGCAGGAATTGTCGATGACGCCCAACGACATCCCGGCGGTCAAGGCACGCCTGCGCGGCGCCGCGTTGAGCCAGCTGCAACACCTCGCCGAACAGGCGCTGGCCTGCGAAACCGCCGAACAGGTGCGCGCATTGGAAGCCAAGCGCGAGGACAAGGCATGAGCCTGCAGGCCATCACCGTCACGCTGAACCCGGCGATCGACCAGACCATCCAGCTCGAACACCTGCAGCCGGGCGCCGTGCACCGCGCCAGCAGCGTGCGCAACGATGCCGGCGGCAAGGGCATCAATGTGGCCGCGTGCCTGGCCGACTGGGGCAGCCAGGTTGCCGCGCTGGGCGTGCTCGGGGTCGGCAACGCCGGCGTGTTCGAAGCGCTGTTCCGCGAACGCGGCATCGCCGATCACTGCCAGCGCGTGGCCGGCGAAACCCGCACCAATCTCAAGCTGGTCGACGCGCGCAGCAACGACACCACCGACATCAACCTGCCCGGCCTGCGCTTGGGGCCTGCGCACCTGCAAGGCGTGGCCGACCATCTCGCCCCATTGCTGCGCCCCGGCCTGCCGGTGGTGCTGTCGGGCAGCCTGCCGGCCGGGCTGCCGGACGACAGCTGGGCGCAATTGCAGGCCCAGGCCAGCGCGGCCGGTGCGCGCGTGCTGCTGGACACCAGCGGCATGCCGCTGGTGAGAGCGCTGGAAGCCGCGCGCCAGGCGCTGCCGTACGCGGTCAAGCCCAATCGCGACGAACTCGCAGCCTGGACCGGCCGCCCGTTGAACGATCACGGCGCACTTAGCGCCGCCGCGCACGAACTGATCGCCCGCGGCATCCAGCTGGTGGTCATTTCGATGGGCACCGAAGGCGCCCTGTTCGTGCAACGCGACCAGCGGCTGATCGCCCGCCCGCCACGCCTGGCGCACGGCAGCAGCGTGGGCGCAGGCGATGCGATGGTGGCCGGCCTGGCCGCCGCCTCGCTCGATGCCGCGACCACGCTGGAGCAGTGCGCACGGCTGGCCACGGCGTTTTCGATGTGCCGGCTGGAAAGCGGCGACGCGCGCCGGATTACGCCAGAGGGCGTGCGCCGCGCCGCAACCGAGGTCGTGATCGAAATGCTGTCATGAGCCGCCATTGGCCACTGCCGATGCATGCACCCAGGCGGCGTCGGGCCGGCAGTTGCAGACCGCGGCAGATCGCGCGCGTCACCGCCACGCATAACGCTTGAAATTCCCCCCGCCGACAACACCGGCGACCGCAACACAGCAGGAGTTTTGCCATGTCCTCTTCCATCGTGGTCATCGCCGCTGGCGAACGCAGTACCGAAGCCGTCCTGGCGGCCGAAGCGCTGCGCCGCGCGGCCACTGCCGCCGGCCGTCGCGTGACGATCGAAATCCGCAGCGACCAGGGCGTGCTTGGCGCCTTGCCGGGCGAACTCGCCAGCAATGCCGCCCAGGTCCTGGTGGTCGGCGACGCCGAGGCAGACACCACCCGCTTTGGCGATGCGCAACTGGTGCGCCTGAGCCTGGGCGCGGTGCTGGACGACCCAGCCGCTGCGATCGGCAAGCTGGCCGCACACGCCGACCCGGCCGTCGCCGGCAATCCCGGTGGCACCGCTAGCGGCAACAAGCGCATCGTGGCCATCACCTCCTGCCCTACCGGCATCGCGCACACCTTCATGGCCGCCGAAGGCCTGCAGCAGGCCGCCAAGAAACTCGGCTACCAGATGCGGGTGGAAACCCAGGGCTCGGTGGGTGCGCAGGACGCACTCACCGACGAAGAAATCCGCGCAGCAGACGTCGTCATCATTGCCGCCGACCGCGAAGTGGACCTGGCCCGCTTCGGCGGCAAGCGCGTGTTCAAGAGCGGCACCAAGCCGGCGATCAACGATGGCCCGGCGCTGATCAACAAGGCGCTGGCCGACGCCAGCGTGCAGGGCGGCGCGACTCCTGCCACCGGCACCGCGAACAAGGGCACCGGCCGCACCGGCGCCTACAAGCACCTGATGACCGGCGTCTCGTTCATGCTGCCGTTCGTCACTGCCGGCGGCCTGCTGATTGCTTTGGCATTTGCCCTCGGCGGCATCTACGCCGGCGACGATGCGCACCAGGGCACGCTGGCCTGGTCGCTGTTCCAGATCGGCGCCAAGGCCGGCTTCACCCTGATGGTGCCGGCCCTGGCCGGCTATATCGCCTACTCCATCGCCGATCGCCCGGGCATCGCGCCCGGCATGATCGGGGGCCTGGTCGCGGCCAATCTCAACGCCGGTTTCCTCGGCGGGATCATTGCCGGCTTCATCGCCGGCTACGGCGTGGCGGCGCTCAACCGCTATATCAAGCTGCCGCGCAACCTGGAAGGCCTCAAGCCGGTGCTGATCCTGCCGGTGCTGGGCACCCTGCTGGTCGGGCTGGCGATGATGTACGTGTTCGGCCAGCCGGTGGCCGACCTGCTGGCCTGGCTCACCGCCTGGCTGCGCGGCATGCAGGGCAGCAGCGCCTTGCTGCTGGGCCTGTTGCTCGGCGGCATGATGGCTTTCGACATGGGCGGACCGGTCAACAAGGCGGCCTATGCGTTCTCCACCGGCCTGATCGCTAGCCAGGTCTACACCCCGATGGCCGCTGCCATGGTGGCCGGCATGACCCCGCCGCTGGGCATCGCGCTGGCGACCTGGGTGTTCCGCAACCGCTTCACCGTGGAAGAGCGCGGCTCGGCCACTGCCGCCGGCGTGCTCGGGCTGGCCTTCGTGACCGAGGGCGCTATCCCGTACGCTGCGCGCGACCCGTTGCGCACCATCCCGGCGCTGGTGATCGGCTCGGCCGTGGCCGGCGCCATCTCGATGACCGCCGGTGCCGAATTGAAGGCACCCCACGGCGGCATCTTCGTGCTGCTGATCCCCAACGCCGTCACCCACCTGCTCAACTACGTGCTGGCCCTGGTGGTCGGTGTGGTGGTCACGGCCATCGCGCTGCGCCTGCTCAAGAAGCCGGTGACCGACGTCGTTGCCTGAGGCACCTCCGGCGGCACGGACCTGCCGCCGCACCTGACGCGCCCGCGTTTTCCCGCGCGCCCCTGACCTGCTTCACCGCTGCGCGCACCCAGGTGCGCTGCCAGCGGCATGCCCACCCACATGTTGTCGCGTTCGCCACCACGGCCACGCCCTTTTGTCCGGAGTCCTGCCATGACCGCTCTCGCCCCCCGCCGTGCCCGCCCCCGCCTGCTGTGCCTGTCGCTGACCTTGGCACTGACCCCGCTCGCCCACGCGCAGGATGCCGCCGATGCCTTCAAGCTCAAGCTCGGCTACACCGGCGAAGCGGCCTCGATGATCGACGGCGGCCGCAAAAGCGGCGACGCCTACGCCGGCCAGTTGATGGTCGGCACCGATGTCGACATGGACCGCCTGTTCGGCTGGAACGGCGCCACGGTGAAGTTGTACGTCAGCAACCGCCACGGCACCAACCTGGCCAACAGCAGCATCGGCAACAGCACCTCGGTGCAGGAAATCTACGGCGGCCAGGGCACGCGCCTGGCCAACTTCACCCTGCTGCAGAAACTTTTCAACGACCGTCTGGAACTGGAAGCCGGCCGCAGCGTGGCCAACATCCACTTCCTGGGCTCGGACCTGTGCCAGTACTTCCAGGGCAACTCGGCCTGCGGCAACCCCACCTTCGTGTTCCGCACCAGCAACTTCACTTACTGGCCGGTCTCCAGCTGGGCCGCGCATGCCACCGCCTGGGTCACACCGAAGGTCTATCTGCATGTCGGCGCCTACGAGGTCAACCCCATCCAGGCACAGGACGGCCAGCACGGCCTGAACTGGAGCACCAACGACACCACCGGCGTGGTCGTGCCCTATGCCGTCGGCTACAAGAACAAGGGTGGCGACGGCAGCATGGCCGCCATGTACGAACTGGGCGGCTGGCAGGACAACTCCGACTACACCGACCCGCTGCGCGACCGCAATGGCAACCCGGCCGTACTGAGCGGCTTGGGCTATGAAAACAAGCAAGGCCGCTCGGGCATGTTCGCCCGCTTCGAACAGCAGGTGACCAACCCCGACCCGTCGGGTACGCGCGGCCTCACCGTCTTCGGCGCCATGCTCAAGAGCACCGGCGGCCAAGCCATCGAAGACCATTTCATCCAGCTCGGCCTGGTGCAGAAAGGTACCTTCGCCAGCCGCCCGCAGGACAACATCGCTTTCGTGATCACCCAGCAGAAATACAGCGACGAAGCGATCGAAAACCTGCGCCTGGCCCGCGCCTCCGCCGGCGGCACCGGCACCCCAGCCGACAACCAGATCATGATGGAGCTCAGCTACGGCATCCAGGTCACCAAGCGCCTGCGCATCGCCCCGAACCTGCACTACGTGATCAACCCCGACCAGTTCAACGAACCGACCCGCACCAACGATCTGAAGAACGCGCTGATCGCGGGCATGCGGATCGACTGGAATCTGTGAGCCGCAGAGAAGCTGCGCGCGTTGCGCGCATCATTGGCGGGCACCACTGCCTGAGGTGAGTGGCGGGTGCGTTGCATCTGTGTAATGACCCACCACTACCTAACGTTTGAATTCAGCGGCCGCCGGAGGCGGTCCTCTGGAATGATGGGTTCGGCGTCCTTGCGTAGCCCTAAAAGAAAAGCTCGAAGCCCTTCTTGAGCGCGGCACGAAATACCTCGATTGATAAAAACTTCGCACCGCCTTTGAGCCACCGAATTGCCCGCGACGGCCCAATTGAAGCTGCGGGGCTTGCCGAAAGATACTGTTGAATTGCGCCATACAGTTCATGAAACCCATGAACAAGATCAGCGTTTTCAAGTTGCGCAATCTCGACGTCCTCAACTGCTCCCTCTTGCAATCGAAAGAAGACCACACACGGTAGCGTCGCTTGGTCCTTGATGCCGAGTGCGTCAAAGAAATGAGCGTTAAATGCATCAACGGCGGCCTTTGTTCCGGCATGCAAGTAGAAGACGCTCAGTTCTTTACCGGATAGACGGTCAAGCTGTGCGAAGACGCCTTGGTTCTTCAGAACCTCGCGGATGGCTTGATCGGTGAAGTCGTAGAAGATGAATGCGAACGACTTGGCACGGCCTTTAGCGAGATGCTCGACGCAGATTTCATCGAAGCGCCGAAGGAAGGACTGAAGTCCGTGGCCGATACCGTTTCCACTACCTTGTTCGAAGATGGGGATCATGATTGAGACGCCGAACGCCTGAATTAAGCCGAGCCGCGAAGCGGCTTCTGCTTGAATGAATTGTTAGGCCGCGCCGTCGAAATTGCCGGCGGAGATGTGCTGCGCGCGGTACGAAATGGTGCTCGCAAAGTAGGCGCATGCAAGCGATGTAAATAGCCCTAATATCTCTTTTGGTTCAGTGGGGAGCGAGTCTTGCCGTCCGCTTGACGCCGTGCACTTTAAAAGGAACTGGGTGATTGGGAGCAAGTCATCCTCGGACAGTTTGGCGTTGATATTGTGTCCGAACCGATTGCGGATGGAATTCAAGTGTTTGATGACTGGGGGGAAGTTGTACGGCTCCGGGAACTTGAGGCCAGATACGAGCGCAATCTTCTGTGCAAAAGTAAGCCGCGCGCCTTCCCAACCGAAATCAGCGCCGGGATGAGTGGCAAGGAAGTGGTCTAGGTAATGTTCGATAATCAAATGGCAACTCAGCAAGTACCCGAGGGTGTCGTAGTCGATCGCCTCGATTCGTTGCCAGGTTACTTTTCCGTCTGCGAAGCCGCCAACTAGCGGAGGTAGCGAGTGCTGGTTCATGTGCCGCCTAACGCCTGAATTAAGCCGGTCCGCGAAGCGGGTTCGGCCTGAGTAAATTGTTAGACATCATGCGAAGATGCCCAGCAGATGCTTGGCTAGTGCGCCGAGGACTGCGCCAGCGATTGCAATCCCGACTTTGCGAGGGATGGAATTGGCTTTACGGAGCTCCTCGCTCACCTTATCGATGGTCTCAGCTTGCTTTGCTGCATTGGCCGATAGATCAGACAGGGATTTCTCGATCGCCGCATGGGACAGAGAGCTCGATTTAATCTCATCAGCTGTCAGCGGGCGTATGGATGAGCCGTACCTCGCGTAATACCCGCCGGATGAGGCAACCAGCGACGAAGCCTTTTTTATCTTTACGTAAGCGACATCAGCGTTTCCAATCTGCACGATGCCTGACTCTGCCTCAATGTTAGGGCTTACCTTCTTGAGCGCAATGGAGATAGCGTAATTGGCCTTGTTGGGATTGATCCCAACAATTGTCGACGGCTCTTTGATGCCAATTAGAAGAATTCCGCCTTTGGTGTTTGCAAAGGCAGCCAGATGGCTAGCTATCGTGTCAGGGTTTGGTACGGATGCTTTGAGCTCAAGAGTCTCGCTTTCCCCTGCGGATACGAGGCTGGTGATTTCGTTTGGCTGCAACAACGCGGATCCCCCAGTGACGTCTAACGCCTGAATTAAACCGAGTTGCGAAGCAACTTCGGCTTGAATGAGTTGTTAGGCAGTGAGTGGCCGCGAAGGTTGGATGGTGCAACCATGCTCCCCAGCACTGCCGCCTGGACCGAGTGTGCCACAGCTTGCGGGATGGAGCTTGCCCAGCGATGCAGCGGCGCGTGATGCCACCGAAGCCAACCGCAACGAGCGCAGCGCGGGAACGACGTGCCAAAGCGAAGCACGGAACTTACCGCAACCAGAAACGATGATTGCGACGGCCCGGAGCCCACCGCATACGTGCAAGGAACCGATCGAAGCAGGACCCATCGACTGACTTGCTCCAACATCGCCTAACGTAGAGCTAACCGGCGCTGCGCGGCTTTGTCGCGCAGCGTCCAGCCACTGAAAGGAGCGAGGTTGAGCGCCGGTTAGACATTATGCAGCCGTAGGGTGTCACCATATTCACCGTTGTTCTTAGTCCAGCTGTCCCAGGTGTCAAATGAGAGTCGTGGTGACTCTTTCTCTAGGGAATGCCTTTCTTTGCTTACCAAATACTCATCGGTTACTCTTCCGCCAATTACCATACCCTTAAGCCAAACCTCCTTGTTTGGATCGACTTGAAGGGGCTTATTCGGCCCAAGGTATGAGTTGTAGATGGCTTTTCCAGATTCGACATCGCGGCGAATTTCGTGAAACCCCCTTCGGAATAGCTCGTAGTTACTTTCGATTACGCGAAAGCGTTCCCTAACCTGCCTGGCAGCCTCGTTAATATTTGCATTTACTGAGTTGTCTGAATTGAGAAAATTAAAATCTGCACCTTTCACTTCGATTATCACTACAACCATTCTTGAGCGATCTGTAAAAACAACGAAATCAGTTTTTCCTGTGATTATTGGGTATTCCGAAAATGCGATGTACTCGCCTGCGATTGACGACGGCGTACATGCTTCACCCAATAGGTTCAGATTTCCCTTCATGAGTTTTTGAATTTCGTTCTCGCCAGCACCTTTCTGAATCAATTTATTTAGTGCGCCATGTGTCATCCGGCTGTTCCTTGGCAAATGGAGAATGTGAATGTCTAACGCTTGATTAAGCCGAGTTTCGAAGCAACTTCGGCTTGAATGAGTTGTTAGGCGCGCTCACGCCAATGCGCCAAGAAAAGATTGCCGAACTCCACAACGGTCGATGCATCGGAAAGCATCTGCGGGTGAATCAATATTGGCTTCAAGGCTTCGTCTTCGGAGAATGAGTGCAGAAACGCAAAGCATGGCCTGCCAATTGCATCCTGCTCTGCAATTACTTCGTCGAGCTGTTGCCATTGGTGTGCCTGTATCAAACCAGATCGTTGGGCTTCTAGCGCGTTGTAGCGTTCTTGCTCCGCTGGAGTGAGGGTAGCGGGTGGAATATAAAGAGGAATTCTATGTGCCAGGGCGTCCCGGTAGTTCTTGAGGTACTCGGAATGCCACCTGGTCATAGTCTCGGATAGAAGATGCTGTTGGAGCGCCGGTGGAAGAAGCCGCTGTATCCGACTCTTGAACATGTCCACGTTGAGGCGCCCACCCACATCGGCCTCAAGTTGATGCAGATGAACAAAGCTCCAAGCCCAGTTGTCGAATACGCCAATGAGGTTGATGAAGAATGCTTGCAAATTGATCTGCACATCAATGAGCGTTTCTCGATCAAGCTTTCCCTCAGTGGATGGCGGGAAGTGGCTAAACACACTAATCATTGTGTGCCGAATAACGTTGAGTCGGCGGCCCGCACCGTGAAACATGTACTCCTTGACGCGCTCGTTTGGAATGTCATTGCAGCTCAACAAGCAGTCAATTTGGAGCTGCTGAAGCTGAGACGGAATTTCGTCCAGCCCACGCGCTAGTTCTTGGAGGCCTTCTTGGGGATATTGCATAAGCGCTTAACTACTATTGGACCGCCGAAATGCGGTGTTGCACGGAGTATCTTCGATCGCTGGCTCCTTGTGAATGGGAGAAATCCTAGCCGCGATCATGGGGTAGCACGATGGAGAGCGGCCTCGACCATGCAGACGCTTGCCGTGTTATCCGGCAAGGACGCAGGCGTATGAAATACGCCCCAAAAACAATGGCGTAACAGCACGTCCGCCGACGCGGTTGCTCGATCAGGTGCGCGACCGCCTGGGGGTTCGGCACTACAGCCTGCGCACGAGCAGGTCCATCTGCGCTGGATACGGCGGTTCATCCTGGCCAGCGGCAAGCGTTACACGCAGATGGGCCACGTGGAGGTCGAGGCGTTCCTCACCCGCTTGGCGACCGATGCGCAGGTGTCTGCGGGCACACAGAACCAGTCGTTGGCGGCGCTGTTGTTTCTCTACCGCAACGCACTGCGTATCGATCGACATCACGTGCCCGACAAAATCCCTAGCTTTCACAAACTTGAATAACGGCATCGCAGTGCACACCATGCAGTTACGACGCCCAACCCCAGAAACGAAAAAACCGCGCACTGCGCGGTTTTTTCGTCACACCTTTTGCCAACCGATCAAGGACGACGCGCCAGCGCCTCCACGTCCTTGGCCTTGGGCAGCAGGTCCTGCTTGGTCACCGCGAACGGCCCGATGCTCAGCATCGGCACGGCTACGATCACCGAGGAGATCACCACGATCACCGCGCCAATCATGTGCGTCTCGGCCAGGCCTTCCATCGATTCGCCACCGTAGATGTACAGCGCCAGTGCCGACAGGAAGAACATCACCGCGGTGATCACCGTGCGCGAGAGCGTCTGGTTGATCGAGCGGTTGAGCACTTCCAGCGGCTCCACGCGCAGGACGCGGAAGTTTTCGCGCACGCGGTCGAACACCACGATGATGTCGTTGATCGCAAAGCCCATCACCGACAGCAGGCCGGCCAGCACGGTCAGGTCGAACTCGCGGCCGGTCAGCGACACGAAGGCCACGGTGACCAGCAGATCGAACAACGCGGTCAGACTGGCGACCACCGCGAACTTCCACTCGAAGCGGAATGCGATGTAGATCAAAAAGCCTACCAGCATGAACACCGTGGCATACACACCGTTCAACGCCAGATCCTTGCCGACCTGCGGGCCGACGAATTCGCCAGGCTGCACGGTGGCCGGATTCTCATCGCTGGTCACCGCCTTGCGCACATCTTCGGCAACGGTGCGCGCGGCATCGTCGCGATTGTTGTTCTGGCCATGCGGCTGCAGGCGGATCATGACTTCATTGCCGCCGCGGGCGTTCTGCACCTGGGCGTTTTCGAAGCCGGCCTTGGACAGCTTCTCGCGCACCTGGTCCACGTCCACGGTCTTCTGGAACGAGGTCTGCACCAGCGTGCCGCCCGTGAACTCCAGCGCATAGTTGAAACCCTTGCCGACGATGATGCCGACCGAGGCGACTGCCAGCACCAGCATCAAAATCAGCACCGGCTTGCGCCAGCTCATGAAATCGATCTTGGTGTCGTTGGGAATCAGATGAAGCGGAAAAATTTTCATTGAAAGATCTTCCTAAGCAGTCCGCACATGGATGTGCGGGCTCTCGCGAGGGACTCGCATTACAGACGGGCTCTTGCGAGGGACTCGCATTAAATAGCGACAGACTTCAGCTTCTTGCGGCTGCCGTAGATCAACACCGCCAGCGCACGCGAGACCGTGATCGCGGTGAACATCGAGGCGAAAATACCGATCATCATGGTCAGCGCGAAGCCCTTCAGCGGGCCGGTACCGAACGCATACAACGCCACCGCCACGATCAGGCCGGTAAGGTTGGCGTCGAGGATGGTGCCGCCGGCCTTTTCGTAACCGGCCGCGATCGCCGACTTGGCCGGTACGCCCAGGCGCAACTCTTCGCGGATACGCTCGTTGATCAGCACGTTGGCGTCCACCGACAGACCGACCGACAGCGCCAGGCCAGCAAAGCCCGGCAACGTCATGGTGGCGCCGAACAGCGACATCACCGCCACCACGATCAGCAGGTTGAACAGCAGCGCCGCTGAGGTGATCGCGCCGAACACGCGGTAGTAGATGGTGAAGAACACCAGCGTAAACAGGAACGAGTAGACCACCGCCGTGACGCCGCGCTCCACGTTCTCCGCACCCAGGCTCGGTCCGATGACGTATTCCTCGACGAAGTCCATGGGCGCGGCCAGCGAGCCCGATTTCAGCAGCTTGGCCAGGTTCTCGGCTTCGGTCTTTTCCAGACCGGTGGTCTGGAAGTTCTTGCCGAACACGCCGGCAATGCGGGTCGGCGACAAGGCTTCTTCCTTGACCCGTACGCTGCGCACTTCCTTGCCGTCGACCATGGTCACGGTGGGAATGCGCTCGATGTAGACCACCGACATCAGCTTGCCGACGTTGGCGCTGGTGTAGTCGAACATGCGCTGGCCGGCGACGTTGTTGAGCGTCACCGCCACTGCCGGCATGCCGTTCTGGTCGGTGCTGACCGATGCGCTGACCATCTGGTCGCCGGTCACCAGCGCGCGCTTGTTCAACAACACCGGCGCGTTGCTGTCGCGCAGGCGATAGACCTTGGCCTCCGGCGGAATGTTGCCGCTGCGCACGGCATCGTCGGCATTACCGTCGACCACGGCGCGGAATTCCAGCGAGGCGGTGGCACCGATCAGGCGCTTGGCTTCGGCGGTGTCCTGCAGACCGGGCAGTTCAACCACGATGCGGTCCTCGCCCTGGCGCTGGATGGTCGGCTCGGACACGCCCAGTGCGTTGACGCGGTTGCGCAAGGTGGTGAGGTTCTGCTCGATCGCACCGCTGGCGATCTGCTTGAGCTCGGCCTCCGGCACCTTCACGGCGATGTTCTGGCCGCTGACGTCGTAGGTCAGGGTCGGCTGCGCCTTGGCCAGCGTCACGCGCGCGGCGTCGGCATTGGCGCCCTCGCCCAGGTTGACCTGGATACTGTTGTCGGCGCGACGTTCCACCGAGCGATACGGGATACGCGCATCGCGCAAGGTGGTGCGGATGTCTTCGGCAAACCCGTCCAGGCGCTTTTCCAGCGCGGCCTTCTGATCGACCTGCATGGCGAAGTGCACGCCGCCCACCAGGTCCAGACCCAGCACCATCGGCCGGCCGCCCAGCTTGGCCAACCAGTCCGGTACGGTGGAAGCCAGGTTCAGCGCCACGGTGTAGTTCTCGCCCAGCTGCTGACGCAACACGTCGTTGGCGCGTGTCTGCGCCTGCAGCGAAGGCAACCGCACCATCAGGCTGTCGCCTTCTTTTGTGATCGCCTTCGGGGTGATGCCGGCGCTCTTGAGCTCACCGTCGATGCGGCTGCGCAATGCGTCGTCGAGCTGCGCACCGCGGCTGGCGGTGATCTGCACGGACGGGTCCTTCTGGTACACATTGGGCAACGCATACAGCGCGCTGACGGCCAGTACCAGCAGGATCAGGAAGTACTTCCAGCGAGGAAATTCGAGCATTGCGACAGTCCCGCGTGGCACCATCCCGGCGCCGCGCCTAGCAGTGAGAACGACTTCAAGCGACCGGTACAACGTCGCCAATGGTCTTCAGATGGATACGGGCGGTACGGCGGAACCGGTGGGTCACAACCTTCGGTTCCACCTGACGACTGCGCCTGCCTGATAGCGGCGCAGCCGTTGCAAGACGCGTTTAGCTCGCCGACTTCAGCGTGCCCTTCGGCAGCACATGGCCCACGGCGCTCTTCTGCACGCGGATACGCACGTTATCGGCCACTTCCACGCTGATGAAGTTGTCGCCGATGTCGGTGATCACGCCCGCAACGCCGCCGGAGGTGATCACTTCATCGCCGCGCGCCAGCTTGTCCAGCAGCGCCTTGTGTTCTTTCTGACGCTTCATCTGCGGGCGGATCATCAGGAAGTACATCACGGCGATCAGGATGATCGGCAGCGCGAAGGTGGACAGGCCTCCCATCGGGCCGGGTGCCGGCGCGCCGCCAGCGGCCTGCGCCTGGGCAGCGGGGATCAGGAAATCGAGCAGATTCATTCAGTGCATCCTAGTTTGGTGCCAGCGGGCCCATGGGCCCGCTCGCTATTCAGGTACCGCCGGGGCGGAACAGCCGGGAATTATGCCACGCAGGTTCCACGCCGTCCGCGCCGGGGCGCGGACGGTAGGTCTCAGCTGGTTTCCCCCGGCAACGGCGGCGTGGTGGCGCCGCGTGCCGCATAGAAGGACCGCCGGAACTCCACAAAGGTTCCCGAAGCGATCGCCGCACGCATGTCGGCCATCAGTTTTTCGTAGTACCAGAGGTTATGCAGGGTTCCCAGCATCGGCGCCAGCATTTCGTTGCAGCGGTCCAGATGGCGCAGGTAGGCGCGCGTATAGCCGCTGCTGCAGGCATGGCAGCCGCAGCCCGGCTCGATGGTGTCCAGGTCGCGTTCGTACTTTGCGTTGCGGATGCGCACGGTGCCGAAGGAGGTGAAATAGTGGCCGTTGCGCGCATTGCGGGTGGGCATGACGCAATCGAACATGTCCACCCCGCGTGCCACGCCTTCGACCAGGTCTTCCGGGCGGCCCACGCCCATCAGGTAACGCGGGCGCTCGGCCGGCAGGCGCGGATGCAGGTGTTCGAGCATGGCGTTGCGCTCGTGCTCGGGCTCGCCCACTGCCAGCCCGCCGATCGCATACCCGTCGAAACCGATGCCTTGCAGGCCATCCAGCGAGCGGCTGCGCAGGTCCGGATGCACCCCACCCTGCACGATGCCGAACAGCGCCGCATCGTTGCCCAGCCCGTCGTGCGCGTCGCGCGAGCGCTGCGCCCAGCGCAGGCTCAGCTCCATCGAGCGGCGCGCGACGTCCTCGGTGGCCGGGTACGGCGTGCACTCGTCGAAGATCATCACGATGTCCGAATCGAGCACCTCTTGAATTTTCATGCTCTCTTCGGGGCCCAGGAACACCCGCGCGCCATCGGTCGGCGAGGAAAAGGTCACGCCCTGCTCGGTGATCTTGCGGCGATGCGCCAGCGAAAACACCTGGAACCCGCCGGAATCGGTGAGGATGGGCCCATCCCAGCGCGCAAATCCGTGCAGCCCGCCGTGATCGCCGATGACCTCCAGGCCCGGGCGCAGATACAGGTGGAAGGTGTTGCCCAGGATGATCTCCGCACCCAGCGCGCGGATCTGCTCGGGCAGGATGCCCTTGACCGAGCCATAGGTGCCGACCGGCATGAACGCAGGGGTTTCGACCGTGCCACGCGGAAAGGTCAGGCGCCCACGCCGGGCATGCCCGTCGGTGGCTTGGAGCTGGAACTGGAGTCGGGACATTGAGGGGCCGGGAATGGGGAGTCGGGAATCGGGAATGGGAAGAGCGGTTGGCAGGTGGCTGATCGTTCGGCGGGTCCCGCCTTACGATTCCCCATTCCCGACTCCCGATTCCCCGCCCCATAACAACATCGCATCGCCGTACGAAAAGAAGCGATAGCGCTGCGCGATGGCGTGGTGGTAGGCGGCGAAGATGCGCTCGCGGCCGGCGAAGGCGCAGACCATCATCATCAAGGTGCTTTCGGGCAGATGGAAGTTGGTGACCATCGCGTCGACGCTGCGGATGCGGTAGCCGGGCAGGATGAAGATCTGGGTTTCGCCAGCGAATGGCTGCAATTCGCCTTCGGGCGCGGCCTCGGTCTTGCGCCAGGCGCTTTCCAGCGAGCGCACCACTGTCGTGCCCACCGCGATGACGCGGCCGCCGCGGGCGCGGGTGCGCCGCACCTGTTCCACCAATGCGGCACCGACATTCAGCCATTCGGTGTGCATGACGTGCTGGTCGAGCTTGTCCACCCGCACCGGCTGGAAGGTGCCGGCGCCCACATGCAAGGTGACGTGGCCGAACTCCACCCCGCGCTCGCGCAGGCGCGCCAGCAGCGGCTCGTCGAAGTGCAGCCCGGCGGTGGGCGCGGCGACCGCGCCGACTTCGCGCGCGAACACGGTCTGATAGCGCTCGCGGTCTTCGACACCCGGCTCGCGGCGGATATACGGCGGCAGCGGCAGGCGGCCAGCCTCGAGCAGCCAGTGCTCCAGCGGGGTCGGGATCTGGAAACGCAGCAGATAGAACTCGCCATCGCGGCCCAGCACCTCGGCCTGGCCGCCGGCATCGAGCGCGATCACGCTGCCGGCCTTGGGCGACTTGCTGGCGCCGATCTGCACGCGCGCCTCGCGCTCGCCAAGCAGGCGCTCGATCAGGATCTCCACTCGCCCGCCGCTGGCCTTCTGCCCGAACAAGCGCGCCGGAATGACCCGGGTGTCGTTGAAGATCAGCAGATCGCCGGGCTGCAGCAGCTCGGGCAGATCGCGCACCTGGCGGTCGCCGAAGGCCGCTGGCGCCGGCGGCACCACCAGCAGGCGGCTGGCGGCACGTTCGGCCAGCGGCGCCTGGGCGATCAGTGCTTCGGGCAGCTCGTAATGGAAATCGGACTTCTTCAAGGCCGCAGGATCGTTGGCGGAGTAGCCGCATAGTGTAACTGCGGCCGGGAATTGAGATTGGGGATTGGGGATTCGTAACATCCAGGCCAAGCGGCCGGCAGCTTTACTACGTGGGCTGGCCAGCTTTTACTAATCCCCAATCCCGAATGCCCAATCCCGGCTCATTCACCGCTCGAATTTGGTCGACAGGATGATCGCGCTGGTCGTGCGCTCCACGCCGTCGATGGCGCCGATGGCGTCGGTGAGCACGTCCATCTCGTTGACGCCGCCGACCACGCCCAGGGCGACCAGGTCGTAGGCACCGCTGACCGAGTGCAGCAGGCGCACTTCCGGGATATCGCGCAGCGCCTTCACCACGGCCGGCATCTTCTTGGGCAGCACGGTGATCAGGATGTGCGCACGGATGCGGCCCTGTTCGTAGTCGTCATGCGTGCGCACGGTGTAGCCGCTGATCACGCCGTCGCGTTCGAGCTTTTCGATGCGGCTCTGCACGGTGGTGCGCGAGAGCCCGAGTCGCCGCGCGATCTGGGCGGTGGACGCGCGCGCGTCCTCGCGCAGCAGCGACAACAGGCGTTCGTCGGAGGGGGTGATCTTCACTATTGCGCATTCGTTTCGGCGAATCGACGAAAATACCGTACTTCCTGCCCAGATTCACGCTGCCAAACGCCGATCTTCTGCCGATAATAGGAAGGGAACGCCACCTTTGAAGGAGATGCGCCATGTCCGTCCTTGCCCCGCTCGCCCCGCTGCGTGCCCATGCCGGCCGCCGCCTGACCGAAGGCCTGGACGATGCGACCATCGCGCGCCTGGCCGGCAGCCACCCTGACCTGCAGCAGGCCATCCATGCGGCAGCAGCCGAGTACGCGCTGGTGCGCGATGACGCCGCCGACCTGCTGGACCTGGACGAAGAGGCCCAGATCGGCGCGGTGCAGGAAGGTTTCATCAATTTCTATGCCGACGACGCAGTGACGCCTTACGTGGCACTGGCCGCACGCGGGCCATGGGTGGTCACGCTCAAGGGCGCAGTGCTCTACGACGCCGGCGGCTACGGCATGCTCGGCTTCGGCCATACGCCGTCCGCGGTGCTCGAGGCCATGGCGCGCCCGCAGGTGATGGCGAACGTGATGACGCCCAGCCTGGCGCAGCGCCGGCTCGATCGCGCCCTGCGTGCCGAGATCGGCCATAGCCGCGGCGGCTGCCCGTTTGCACGCTTCATGTGTCTCAATTCCGGCTCCGAAGCGGTGGGCCTGGCTGCCCGCATCGTCGATACCAACGCCAAGCTGCACACCGACCCCGGCGCGCGGCACGCCGGTGCCACCATCAAGCGTCTGGTGGTCAAGGGCAGCTTCCATGGCCGCACCGATCGCCCTGGCCTGTATTCGGATTCCAGCCGCAAGACCTACACCAAGTACCTGGCCAGCTATCGCGACGAGGATTCGGTCATCGCGATCGCCCCGTACGACGTGGCCGCGTTGCAACGCGCCTTCGATGAGGCCGCGCGCAATCACTGGTTTATCGAGGCGGTGTTCCTGGAGCCGGTGATGGGCGAAGGCGACCCGGGGCGTGCGTTGCCGGCCGAGTTCTACGCCGCGGCGCGCGCGCTGACCCGTACCCATGGCAGCCTGTTGCTGGTCGATTCCATCCAGGCCGGGCTGCGCGCGCATGGCGTGCTGTCGGTGGTGGACTACCCGGGATTCGAGCAGCTCGACCCGCCGGACCTGGAAACCTATTCCAAGGCGCTCAATGCGGCGCAGTACCCGCTGTCGGTGCTGGCGGTGACCGAGCACGCCGCGCAGGTGTATCGCAAGGGCACCTACGGCAACACCATGACCACCAACCCGCGCGCGCTCGATGTGGCCTGCGCCACCCTGGCGTTGTTCACCCCGCAGGTGCGCGACAACATCCGCATCCGCGGTGCGCAGGCGATTGCCAAGCTGGAGGCGCTGCAGGCCGAACTCGGCGGCTTGATCACCAAGGTGCAAGGCACCGGCCTGTTGTTCTCCTGCGAACTGGCACCGCAATTCAAGTGCTACGGCGCCGGTTCCACCGAGGAGTGGTTGCGCCACCGCGGCGTCAACGTGATCCATGGCGGCGAGAATTCGCTGCGTTTCACCCCGCACTTTGCGATGGATGAAGACGAACTCGATCTGCTGGTCGGCCTGATCGCGCGTGCGCTCAAGGAAGGCCCGCGTCAGGTGCAGGCCGCAGCGGCCTGATTTGCTCCACGCGGCACGCCGGCGCGCATGTCGTCGGCGTGCCGCAGATGGCTGACAGGTCTTCCACCGGCACTCTGCGCGGTGCACTGGAACCGCGATCGGCGCCGGCGACAGTGGCGCAAGTCTTCGGTTGCGTCCAGCCGATCCAGGGTGGGTCATCGGCCATTGTCCCGACTGCGTTGCCTGGTCTGAATTTGCGCAGTACCTGCAACACACGATGCGAAGCCACGAGAACATGCAAGCTTGCGCTTGCATAAATCGCCTGCAGCATGCAGGGCGATGACCTCACCCAGATTCGACCTGAGCGGCCCTGCCCCAGGTCGATTGCCGTATCACCGTGCACGCTGCCACTCAGATCGGCACCGCATTCAACTTGCGGCGCAGGTAGTTGGTGAGCGCACGCCGCGGCGACTTGCCGCGCCACGATGCCCAGCACAGGTGCGAGCCGACCGCGATTTTGCCGCCACGATGGCCAAGCCCGAACCAGGTGCGGTCCGGATGAAAGGCATCGCGTGGCGGGAACAGGATGTCGGCGAACTGCCCACCATGCGCGTTGTAGAAGCGCGTCAGCCCACGCGGGCCCGAAATCATCGGGATCTCGCGGTGATCCTGCAGAGTTTCCGGGGCATGCGCGGTAAAGATGTGCTCGATGAAAGCGCGCCAGAACGGATGCCCGGGCTCGGAGCCAAACACGGCATTGCCGATCTTGAAGTCTTCCTGGCCCGGCGCACCTTCCTCGACGGGCAACACGCAATGCTGCGACAGCACCTGCGCATCGAGCGGTCGTAGCAGTTTGTAGTCGGTGTCGAAGTAGAAGCCGCCATGTGCGTGCATGTACGCGCACCGGGCGATGTCGGCTTTCATCACGCCGAAGCGGATCTGCTCGTAGCGCTGGGCAAACTCGGGGAACGCACGCCGCATCAGTTCTGCGTTATCGGCATCGTCCCAGACGTAACAGGTCCATCCAGGCAACAGGCGCTGCAGGCGATCGCAGATCCTGCGCTCTTCCCACAGCAGCTGCTTGGTGGGTGCGGTCAGGTGAATTAATTGGGGAATCATGGGGGCGACTCGGGCGTGGGGGAACCGAGCCGCCACCGCAGTGCCGCATCGATTCGGCTACCTGGTCGCTGGCCCGGCCGTACCAACCGTAGTCGCACTATCGACGTGACATAAATCGCGGTACATGATGATCGACCGCAAGCTCATAGAAACAATCTATGCAGATGCGAAGTTTTGAAACAACGCGTAAATCCAGTCGAAATCCGGATTAAACCGCTTGCTGCCTTGTCATATTCAAGGCGGCGGTCGGGCACCTCGAAGAAGCTGGCAGCGGACACGCAACCACGTGCAGCTTGCAGACCGTCTACGCACTGCTGCCCAGCCGCCAGTAGCACGGTAATGCCGGGCAGGCTGTTGCCTGCCCTCGCTCATTCCCAGCATCGATCCGCACGCCCTTTGAGCGTTGCACTGCGCGGGCAATTGCGTGGCGCGATGCGTCCCGCCTCGCGTTCGATCAAGCGTTTGCTGCCGTCGCTGTCGCGTTGCAGTTCGAACGCGTCGTAGAGACGCCCGGTGGCCGTGCGCGATTCGTACACCAGATGCTGGCTGTCCAGACGCAGCACCTGATAGAGCTGGGTGTCTTCGCCCACCGGGCGCATGGTGGTGCGCGCCATGTCCGACAGGCGGTACTGCTTGGGCCCGGCGACCGAGACCACGAAGACCGGCGTCGCCTGCCCGGCCGCATCGCCGCGTCGGCCGTAGGTGTGGTCGTGGCCCTGCAACACCAGATCCACCTTGTGGCGTCGGATCACCGGCAGCACCTGTGCGACCAACTTTTCGTTTTCGCGATCGGCACGCGGCGAGAAGAATGGCTGGTGGATCAGCACGATCGACCAGGGATGCGGGTTGTCGGCCAGCACCTTGTCCAGCCACTGCGCCTGCGCGGGGCCGGTCCCCAGGTCCAGCGCCGAGGTGCCGTCGAGCACGGCAATGCGCACGCCCTGGTAGTCGAACCAATAGCTGGTGCGCGCGGTGGCCGAAGGCCCGTTACGCGGCAACGCAAAGGTCACCGGCCAATGACTGCCGAGCACGCGGGTTGCCTGCGGCGTGTCTTCGCCCTCTTCGTGATATTCGTGATTGCCCGGCGCCGGCGCCACTGCAGTGCCTTCCAGCAGCCAGCGCCCGGCCTCGAACCACTCGGCCCATTCGTTGTCGTCCTGGCCGTCCTTGCCGCTGACCAGGTCGCCGGCGAACAAGGCCAGCCGCGCGTCCGGCGCCGAGCGCCAGGCCTGACGGATCACCCGCGAGACCAGACTGAGATTCTTGTTCTGGGTATCGCCGAAATACAGCAAGGTCAGCGGCGTGGTGGCTGTGGCAGCCGTGCGGAAGTGATTCCACGCGCCCCAGGTCCCCTGCCCCTGCACGCGGTACGCGTACATCGTGTCCGGCTGCAGCCCGTCGACATCGGCGCGATGGTGATGCGAACTGCCGTTTTCGCTGGCAAGCGTCAGCGTGCTCGCCCGAATGCGTCGTGGCGTGCCTACATCCGGCGAATCGCCGGCGACCACCAGTTCCAGCCACGGTCTGTCGACGCTGGCATCGGTGCGCCAGGCCACCGCAAACCCTGTGGCCGCGTCCTGCGCCGGCGTGGCGACGATGCGGTCCGGGAAGCCATCGGCAACATAATGCGTCGAACCCGCCGGCACCTGCGTATTGGGTTCGGCAGCACGGTCGGCAGCCGAGGCTGAAACGCTTATGGTTGCGATCGCCGCAAGCAACGCAGAGATCGATCTGCGCGCGGCCATCATGGCGTGCACTCTTTCAGGCGCAATGTCCGCGCGATATCGCGCCAATCGAACGCGGCCACTGCCTGGTCGTCATGCAACGCATAGAACACGCCACCCGGAAAGCGCGTATTGCTGCGTTGATCCAGCCACACGCCATCGGTGTTGGCGGTCACACGGCCGGCAAAGGCGCCGACATGCGCCAGCGTCTTGCGATCGAAGACCTGGAACACGCTGCGGTCCTTGAACTGATCGGTGGCGATCCAGTAGCCGCTCCCGTCGCTGCATGCGAACAAGCTGATGCCCTCGGCCTGCGCCTTGAACAGCCCGGCGCCGACGTTGCGGCCGCGATACCGCCCGTCCATGCCGTAGTCGCGCAACTGCGTGCCCACGGCCACGTCTTCTTCGGCAATCATCAGCCGCGCATTGGCTTCATCGCCGAACACCGATTCGGCAATCCGTACCGCGCCCGCTTCGCTGGTGTCGCCAAAACTCTGCGTCAGTCGTGCCTGCCAGCCCTGCCCTGCAGCATCGAGCTGATAACGCCGAAAGCGCTGGCCAAGCTCGGCCAGCGGCGGCGGCAGATCCTTGTTGGCCGGCGACATGTAGTTGTCGCTGACCACCACCTCGTAGCCGCCCTCGTGCTTGCGCACCCACAGGCCGTAGGGCTCGCGCAATTGGTTCTGGCCAAACGCCGTCACCGGCGTCAGATCGGGCAAGGAGAAGACCTGCACGCGCCGGTTGTCGCGCTCCACCACGAACACCAGGTCATCGACCACCGAAATGCCGTTGGGGCGGTCGAGCTTGCCCAGGGCCTTGCCCTTGCCGCCGACCACGCGCAGCCGCTTGCCGCTGTCGCCGTCGAACACCACCAGCGCATGCGTGTCCTTGGCCGTGGCGATCACCCAACGGCGACCATCCGGCGCCATCCAGCTGGCCGGCGAATCCAGGTTGTCCGCTGGCGTCAGCGCGGTAATGAAGGCTTCCGGCACCACTTCGTGCGCTACGTTGGCCTTGCTGAGCAAGGGATCCTTCAGCAGCGCTTCGTCGGCTTCGCGGCCGGCCGGGGCACTGGCGCAACCGACCAATGCGGCGGCAGCGGACAGCAGCGTGATCTGCACGAAGGTGCGTGGTGCGATCACAGCGCCACCTTCAGGCCAAGCGCGTAGGTGCGGCCGTACTCTTCATTTTGCAGGGTGCGCGAGCGGATGCCCTGATACAGCTCCAACGGCTCGTCCAACAGGTTCTGCGCTTCCAGATACAGGCTGACGTGGCTGTTGAATTGATAGTTCATGCTGAAATCCAGCTGCGTGTGTGGGGCAACGTAGATATCGTACGCACGGCTCTGCCCGATGGTGTCCAGATATTGGCTGCGATACACCGCCGCCACGCGCGCACTGAACCCGTATTTTTCGTAGCCCAGGTGGCCGCTGTAGATGCGCTTGGACGAACGCGGCAGGGTGAAGTCGTCGCCGGCACGATTTTCCAGACCCGGATTGAAATCGCTGTCCAGCACCGTGGCGCTGGCACCAACCAGAAAACCATTCCAGCCCTCGGGCAGGAAGTCCAGGGTCTGCTGCCAATTGAATTCCGCACCGCGCACCTTTGCGGTGTCGCCATTGATCGAGCGTGTGACCTGCAGACCCGGAAATTCCGCATCGTTGGTGTTGATGGTCTGCACGATGTAGTCGTCGATCGACTTGTGGAACACGCCCAGCGAGATCACGCCGGTACTGCCGAGGTATTTTTCGAACGACAGGTCCAGGTTCTGCGAACGGTACGGATCGAGATCGGGGTTGCCCAGACTCACCTCGTTATCGCCACGGTTGATGCTCACGCGTGGCGACACATCGCCGAATGCCGGGCGCGACAAGGTCTTGTTGGCCGCAAAGCGCAGCACCCAATCGTTGCCACTGTCGTAACGCAGATGCAGGCCGGGCAGCACGTTGGTGTAGCTGCTGGAAGCCTCGCGTGGCGTCACCGTGGCGGTGCGGCCATTGGCTGCCACGTCCACCTGGTTGCCGGTGGCATCGAACTGGGTATTTTCCACGCGCACGCCGGCGATCATGCGCAGTGCGCCGATGTCCCAGGTGCCCATCGCATAGGTCGCGAAGACATCTTCGGTGGCCGTGTAATCGTCCTGCAGCGAGGTCTGCAGATTGCCGCCCACATCTTGCGGACGTGCACTGTACAGATCGCCGGAGGTGTTCCAGTAGCGGCGCATGCCGTCCGAGCCGATGCTCTGGCCCAAGGTGCCGCCACGGTGCTCGGGCGCGGCAGTGGTCCAGTCGCTCAGGTCGATGGCCGGCCCACGACGCAGCTCGTTTTCGTCCACGTTCACCCCGCGCTCGCGCCAGCGGCCGAGCACGCCCATCTTCAGGCTGGAATGCTCGCCGTCAAAGCGCACATTGATCTGTGCGCTGCGCTCGCTGTCGTCCACCTGCGTGGGCGCAATCACGAAGCGATCGAACACGAAATCATCGTTGCTCTGCCAGCCGTTGTCGGAGAAGCCCAGCTTCGGAATGCCACTGCGCTGATCCACCGTGGCCGCCAGATCGTCGCCGTCGTAATTGAAGCGCGCTTCCTTTTCATCGTTCACGCGCTCGCGGGTCTTGGTGTAGCCCAGCTTGTAATCCACGGTGGCGGCGCTCAGGCGGTTTTCGCCACCCACGCTCAACGCCATGGTGTCTTCCTTCTTGGTGCGGTAGCGCACGCGCTTGGAAATGCTGTCGGCCGGCAGGTCGTCCACGCGATAGGTGCCGTCGCCATTGGCACTGACCTCGCCATCGCTCAACCCGAAGATGGTGCGCTGACGCGTTTCGGCATCGTCGAAACGGCTGTAGAGCGTGCGCAGGTAGTAGCGGTTATCCGCGTCCGGGCGCCAGTCCAGATTGAGGTTCGCGCCCATGCGGGTGCGTTCGATGAAGTATTTGCGGCGTTGCACTTCGCCGGCGAACAGATCGTCGTCCGCGCCACCGTCAAAGGTGTCGTAGGCCACTTCGGTATTGTCCGATTCGAACTCGCGGTCCTGATAGTTCACGCCCACGGCCACCCCGAAGGTGCCATTGAAGATGTCGCTGTAGTTGAAGGCGCCCTTCGGGCTGGTCTTGCCCGACAGCGACTGGTGGCTGGCTTCGATGGAGCCGCGCAAGGTGCGTCCGTCACGATCGAAGGCGGAGGTGGATTCCACCTGGATCGCGCCGCCGATGGAATCGCCCGGCATGTCCGGGGTCGGCGACTTGACCACCTTCAGGCGCTCGGTGGAATCGGAAGGAATCACGTCCAGCGGTGCCGAACGCGTGCCGTCTTCCGGCGTGCCCATGGTCATGCCGTCGATGGTGACGCTGTTGAGCGACGAATCCAGGCCGCGGATGACCACAAAGCGGCCTTCGCCCTGGTCGCGCGTCACGCTGACGCCGGGCAGGCGCTGCAAGGATTCTGCAACATTCTTGTCCGGGTAACGTCCCATCGCATCGGAGGCGACGGCGTCCTGGATGGCATCGGAGGCGCGTTTGAGATCGACTGCGCGCTCCTGCGCTTCCAGCTGCGGGCGCACCTCCAGCCGCTCCAGGTCGATTGCCGCAGCGCTGGCAGCGCCGCCCGTGGCCGCACCCTGGGCCGCGTGCGTCAGCGGACTCCACGTGGCCGCAGCCAACGTCAGCGTGATCGCCAGGCAGAGCGGAGTCTTGTTCAACACGGGTGCTTCCCCAATCGGTTAAGAATGGGTGGGCACACTATGTCTACGACGTTTCACTGACATGACATATGCATCAGCGATCACACCCGAAGTGTGGCGACACACCGCGCGGCTGCGGCACACTGTGCCCCTCTCCCGCCTGCCGCTGCCCATGAAAATCGTCGAAGTCCGCCACCCCCTCGTCCAGCACAAGATCGGCCTGCTGCGCGATGCCGCGTTGAGCACCAAGGGCTTCCGCGAACTGGTCACCGAACTGGGCACGCTGCTGGCCTACGAGGCCACCGCCAATCTGGATACCGAATCGCACACCCAGCCGGGCTGGGCCGGCCCGGTGACGGTGCAGCGCATTGCCGGCGCAAAGATCACCTTGGTACCGATCCTGCGCGCCGGTCTGGGCATGCTGCCCGGCGTACTGGCACTGATTCCTGCCGCACGCGTGAGCGTGGTCGGTCTGCAGCGCGATGAAGAGACCCTGCAACCGGTGCCCTATTTCGAACGCCTCACTGGCCGCCTGGAAGAACGCGACGCCCTGATCCTGGACCCGATGCTGGCCACCGGCGGCACCCTGATCGCCACCATCGACATGCTCAAGCGCGCCGGCGCACGGCGCATCAAAGGCATCTTTCTGGTCGCCGCGCCGGAAGGCCTGAAGGCGCTCGAAGCGGTGCACCCGGATGTCGAGGTCTATACCGCGGCCATCGACGAACACCTCAACGACAAGGGCTACATCCTGCCCGGCCTGGGCGATGCAGGCGACCGGATTTTTGGAACGCGGCTGGAATGAGTTTAAGCCCCTCTCCCGCCCGGGAGAGGGGTTGGGGTGAGGGTACGGCATGCCAGTGTTCTTGCTGCCGCCTACCCTCATCCAGCGCTACGCGCCAGCTTCTCCCGAAGGCAGAAGGAAATGCCGCAGCGCGTCCGACCTCGATCATGTTGCTGGCATGGCCAAAAGCGTCATTCAGAGCTGCTGGTGACCGAACCTTTGGTACGCAGGCAGCATGAATTGCAGCAGCTTAAGCCCCTCTCCTGCGGGAGAGGGGTTGGATGAGGGTACGGTGTATCAGTATTCCTGCCGACGCCGTACCCTCATCCGGCGCTGCGCGCCACCTTCTCCCGACGGGAAAAGGAACAGCCGCGGCATCGGCTTGATAGCGACGCTTTAGCGCGTCGACGCCTCGATCGCCGCGCTCACATACACCAGCGGCGCATTCCAGTTGATCGCCACTTCGTTGGTGGAGTAGCTGCAGAAGTTGTCCAGGTACGACAACGCCGGCCGTTTGGAGGGGTACGGCACCTTGCACTCCTTGGCATCCTGCTGCCCCGGCTGCGGGCCGCCGACCAGCCAACCCGGCACCGGCGCTTCGATCCCATCGGCCTCGGAGGGGCGATGATGGATATGCATCGGGGTGCGTTTGCCTATCCCGGTCACGAACGACAGCCCCAGCGGATTGCGGCCCAGGATGTAGTCCAGCTGCGATTGCGCCGCATCCAGAAATTGCCGCTGCTGCGTCAGCCGGTAGCCCTGTAGCAGCATCATCGCGCGGTTGAGCACCCCTGCATTGCTGCCCCACACGAAGTCGCTGTCGTTCATCGCCAGCCGCCATGCCGATGATTGCCAGGTGTCGGCCAACTGTTGTGCCAGTCCGGTGATCTCCCGTGCGATCCGCGCGCGATCGGCATGCGGCGTGAGTCGGTCGCGATGCGCGGCCAACGACATCCAGGCCAGCCCACCGACATTGCCCCACGACGGCACGGTGGCCGGCACGTTGCGCGCGATCATCGCGTCGTAGAACCCATCCTCGCCGGTGACGATGTACAACTCGGCCGCCGCCCAGGCGAATTCGTCATCCAGGTGTGCATCGTCGTAACCGCCGGTACGCACGTCGCTGGGCTGCCGGTAGATCACGTCCGGATGCTGCTTCGCCCACGCCCACGCAGCCCGCGAGGCTTTCAACATGCGCGCCGACAGCCCCGGATACTGCTTTTCAAATGGCGCATACACGCGACTGGCGACGGCCATCACCGCAGCGAAGTCCAAGGTCGCGGCAGTGGTCTTCATCACCACGTAGCGTTGCTGGGTGGCCTGATCCGGCATCACCAAGCCATCGAACTGCTTGTCGGTGAGCTTGTGGTACACGCCGCCATCGGCCGGGTCCTGCATGGCGAGCATCCAGTCCAGATTCCACCAGGCCTCCTGCAGGATGCCGGGCACGCCGGGCGCATCGTCGGGAATGGTCAGCGGCTTGGACCTGAAGAACGCCGGATACTGCTCGTAGGCCGCCAGCAAGGTGTAGGTGCTGATGCCGGAATTGACGATGTACTTGTTGTAGTCGCCCGCGTCGTACCAGCCCTTGGGCGCGCTGATCACGCTATCGGTCGGACGCGTTGCAGACGCTGCGGACGGATGGATGCGCACCTGCGTATCCGGGTGCCCGGCCGCGCGCGCATAGCGCCCGGCGTAGCGTGCCGGCAGCGCGGTGCTGGCACGGTTGAAGTAGAACGCCTTCAACGCTGCATCGACCAGGGGCTGATAGGCATGCGCGTTGATGGCGAAGGTCTCCGATGCCGGCAGCCCGTCGACCTTCAACCGATAGGTTCCGACCGCACGCAGCCCGGAAAAATCCGCCACCCGCGCCTGCTGACCGGCCGGCGACCACATCGCGGCCGGCTGCAGGGTTCCCTGCAACACGCTGCGTCCCTGTGCATCTTCGACGGTGAAGCGGTCCGAACGGTTCGCGGTGCCCTGCGGCGGCAGCCCGACGATCGCCATTTTTGCCGAGCCCGGCAGATAACCCAGCTGGTTGACGTGGATGGCGTCGCTGGCCGCCACGGCCTCCTGCCTGCCGGTTGTCTCTGCAGCGCAGGCGAGCACGGGCGAAACGATCATCAGGCTGGTGAGCAGAGTTTTGAAGATAGTCATGCCACGATGGTCGCCGCATTATCTTGCAGCGACAAGTCCAATGCCGGCATAGCCGATGCGTCAATCCGCATCGCTGCAGCAATGCGCCCCTTGCGCGGATTGCCCCGCACGCAGCCATGCCGCGCTCATCATCACCGCATGCCAGCAATCAAGCGCATGCTGGGCGGGCAGCAAACGCGCCAGCCCAGGCAACCACGGTCGCATTGCATCGATGGCGCTTGATCGAAACAACGAACAACGCCCGGCCGCCTTGCCGGCTACCGGGCGTCGACGCAATCGGGTTCACGCCTCAGCGTGCCGTCGCGTCCAACTGCACTTGCGCCTTGCCCACCGGGTTGCGCGGGTCGCTGCCGCCGCTGAGCACGTTGCGGCGCTTGTCCCACTCCACCGTTTGCAGGTTGCCCCACACATGGCTGGAGCCACGGCCGCCTTCGGCGGTGTCGCCTGGCAATTTCAGTGCATGCCCCATCGCTTGCAGGCCCTTGGCGGTCTGCGCCGAAAACGCGTCGGTCTCGGCGTCGATCACGTCCGGCAACCACTGGTGGTGATAGCGCGGCAGCGCACTGACCGCCTGCGCATCCAGGCCGGCGTCGTAGCCCAGGATCCCCAGCAGCACCATGGTGATGATGCGGCTGCCGCCCGGGGTGCCGAGCACGATCGCCTTGTCGGCCGATTCCATGAAGGTGGGTGTCATCGAACTGAGCATGCGCTTGCCCGGCTTGGGCGCGTTGGCGGCGTAGCCCATCACGCCGAACGCATTCGGAGTGCCCGGCTTGAGCGCGAAGTCGTCCATCTCGTTGTTGAGCAGCACGCCGGTGCCCTTGGGAATCAGGCCCGAGCCGTACAGCAGGTTCACCGTCTGGGTGGCACCGACGCGGTTGCCTTCGCCATCGATGATGGAAAAGTGCGTGGTCTCGTCGTCTTCCAGCGGCGTGGGGTTGCCCGACAGCAGATCGCTGGGCGTGGCCTTGTCCGGGTTGATGGTGGCACGCAGGCCTTGCGCGTAATCCTTGCTGGTCAGCACGCGCTGCGGCACGTCCACAAAGTCCGGGTCGCCCAGGAAGAAGGTGCGATCACGGTAGGCGCGGCGCATCGACTCCACCACCAGATGGGTGCGATGCACCTCATCGAGCGTGTTCAAGTCCCAGCCTTCCAGGATCTGCAGCATCGCCGCCAGCGCAATACCACCGGACGACGGCGGCGGCGCAGTGGTGATCTTCCAGCCGCGGTAGTCGAACTGGATCGGCGCGCGCTCCTTGACCCGGTACCCGGCCAGCTCGGCCGCGCTCCACTGGCCGCCGGCCTGCTTCACGCCGGCCAGCAACTTCTTGGCGGTCTCGCCCTTGTAGAACCCGTCGAAGCCCTTGTCGCCGAGCAGCTGCAGCGTCTGCGCCAGTTCCGGCTGCTTGAAGGTGTCGCCTTCGGCAATGGGTTTGCCGCCGCGCAGATACACCTCGCGTGTACCGGGGTAACGCTCCATCACCTCGCGCCGCGAGGCATAGCCCTTGGCCATGCGCGCGTAGACAGGAAAACCCTCCGTCGCGATGCGGATCGAGGGTGCCAGCGACTGCTTCAGCGGCAGCCGGCCGTGTTTGGCAGCCAGCTCCACCAGCGCTGCGGGCAAGCCCGGGATGCCCGCCGACCACGGGCCGTTGACCGAGCGGTCGCGGTCCAGCTCGCCTTTCTTGTCGAGAAACTGCGCTTGGGTGGCCGACGCGGGCGCGGTTTCGCGCGCGTCCAGCATCACGTCCTTGCCGGTCTTGGCGTCGTGCAACAGGAAGAAACCGCCGCCGCCCAGCCCTGAGCTGATCGGCTCGACCACCGCCAGCGTGGACGACACCGCCACCGCGGCATCGAACGCATTCCCGCCCTCGCGCAGGATCTGCAGGCCGGCATCGGTGGCCAGCGCATGGCCGCTGGCGATCGCCGCGCCGGGTGGATGCGCGGCAACCGCTGCGGTGGTGGCCGTCGCCGGCTTGGCGGCATCGGCGCACCAGGCCGCTGGCGCCAGCACAAAGGCCAGCAGCAACACGCCGCGCGAAGAAAAACGTCGGGAAAAAGTGCTCACGGGGCGGGGGGCTCCTGTTCGTACAGTTCGGGGTGATCGCGCTGCAACTGCATCAGCTTGGCCAGCAACTGGTCATGGGTTTCCGGAATGGCCGGATCCGGATCGATGCATTCGACCGGGCACACCACCACGCACTGCGCTTCGTCGAAATGGCCCACGCACTCGGTGCAACGTGCCGGATCGATGACGTAGATGGTTTCGCCCATCGAGATGGCGTGATTCGGGCACGCAGGCTCGCAGACGTCGCAGTTGACGCAGAGCTCGTTGATTTTCAGAGACATATCGGCACTACGATGCGACGCGACGCGGCGCGCTGCAACCGCAGGCGCTGGAACGCAATGTGCTGCTGCAGCCGGGCGCCCATGGCGCGCAGCGGCAGATAGATAGCGCCCTGGGCGCTGTCGGACACCGGCCTGGTGCGGCCGGCTCCGGTGGAGTGCGAACTCGGCAGCATGGTGCATTCCCAGGCTGCGGCCGGATGCGCCCTCCCGCGCATCCGGCCTGCTACGGCATTACTTGGCTTCAACGAAGATGTATTCCGCGCCCTTGGGCTGGACGATGGTCTGCACGCGCGCGTTATCGGCAGCATTGCCGATGAACAGCACGCGCACACCCTTCATCGAGTCCGGTGCCACGTCCTTGAACGCCGCATCGATCAGGTCGGCCATCTTGCTGGACGCCGACGAACCGAAGGCCAGCATGTTGCCCGGCTGCACGCCACGCGCGAGCGCGGTCTTGACGCTTTCCAGCTGACGCTCGTAGCTGCCGGCAAATTCGGCGTCCGACTCCGGCGGCAAGTAGTACAGGAACGGGCTGTTGGTGGTGGTGCCCAGGTTCTGGCCGACCACTTCCTGCAGGTACTTCTTCCAGCCGGCGTTGTCGTCCTTGGCCGGTGCGGTCAACGGGGCCGGTGCGGCGGCAGCGGTCGGTGCCGGCTCTTCCTTCTTGCAGGCGGTGACCGCCAGAGCGGCGATCGAAGCGAGCGCCAGAGCGCGCATGGTGTGTTTCATGAAACTCCTCCCTTTGAAATGCATGTGGTGATGTAACTGCAGATGATCAGGCCTGCGCGCGGGACTGGCGCACCTGCCGCAAGGCCTCGACAACCGATGCCGGCACGAAGCCGGACACATCCCCGCCCAGCCGCGCGATTTCGCGCACCAGCGAGGACGAGATGAAGCTGTATTGCTCGGCCGGGGTAAGAAACAGCGTTTCCACCTCCGGGATCAGATGGCGGTTCATGCTGGCCATCTGGAATTCGTATTCGAAGTCGGACACTGCCCGCAGGCCGCGCAGCAGCACGCCGGCGCCCATCTCGCGCACGAAATGCGCCAGCAGGGTATCGAAGCCGCGCACTTCCACATTGGTATGCGCCGCCAGCGCTTCCTGGGCCAGCGCCACGCGGCGCTCCAGCGACAATGCCGGGCCCTTGGAGGGGCTATACGCCACACCCACCACCACGCGCTCGAACAACGGCGCGGCGCGATTCACCAGGTCGATATGCCCGTTGGTGATCGGGTCGAAGGTACCGGGATAGACGGCGGTGCGGCTGTTGGCAACGCTCATACGGAGACTACCGGGGTCGGATCGCTCTTCAGTGTAGCAGCGGCCCGGCGGTACAGCGCATAGCGCACCTCACGGGTGGCGCCCTCGCGGTGCAGATGCCAGCCGGCCGGCAGCAGCGGCGGCGCATCGGCGGGCGCTTCAAGGTACAGCCAGGCGTCGGCCGCCACATGCGCCGGCAGGTGCTCCAGCACTGCCGGCCACAGCCCGGCCGCGAACGGCGGGTCGACGAAGACGATATCAGCCAGCGCTGCGGGCGCACGCTCCAGCCAGCGCACCGCATCTTCCTGCAGCACCTGCACCTGCGTGGCGGCATCCAGCCGGGTCACGTGCTCGCGCAGCCGCTGCACCAGGCCGGGGTCGCGTTCGATCAGGGTGGCATGCGCAGCGCCGCGCGACACCGCCTCCAGGCCCAGCGCGCCGGAGCCGGCGAACAGATCCAGCACGCGCGCGCCGGGCAGGCGCGGCATCAGCCAGTTGAACAGCGTTTCGCGCACGCGGTCGCTGCTGGGGCGCAGGCCGGGCAAGCTGGGCACCGCCAGCCGCGTATTGCGCCAGCGCCCGCCAACAATACGCACCTGGCCTTCCGCGCCACGCGAGGCCGGGCGCTGCAGGCGGCTCATCGCCCCGCACCTGGCGAGGGCGGGCGGGTGCAGCACGGCAGTAGCGCAGTTGGCGACATGGCTCAAGGCAGGACGAATGGCCGGCCATGATACCGCCGCCATCGCCGCAGCCGCCCTGCCCCGCACCAGCCGCCGCGCGGCACATTCGCGCAGGCCCGCCTTGAAAAATCGGCAGACGGCCGCATCCCCCAGGCCATCGGCCGCGTTGCGGCCTGGACCACCACGGAGCACGACCCCAATGACCGTTGAAACCGACAAGCAGACGCTCGGCTTCCAGACCGAGGTCAAGCAGCTGCTGCAGCTGATGATCCATTCGTTGTACTCGAACAAGGAAATCTTCCTGCGCGAGCTGGTCTCCAATGCCGCCGATGCCGCCGACAAGCTGCGCTTCGAAGCCTTGGTCAAGCCCGAGCTGCTGGAAAGCAGCGGCGAGCTGCGCATCCGCGTCGATTACGACAAGGACGCGCGCACTGTGACCATCGACGACAACGGCATCGGCATGAGCCGCGAGGAGGCGGTCTCGCACTTGGGCACGATCGCCAAGTCCGGCACTGCCGATTTCCTCAAGCACCTCAGCGGCGACCAGAAGAAGGATGCCAACCTGATCGGCCAGTTCGGCGTGGGCTTCTATAGCGCCTTCATCGTCGCCGACCAGGTGGACGTGTATTCGCGCCGCGCCGGCCTGCCGGCCAGCGAAGGCGTGCACTGGTCCTCGCGTGGCGAAGGCGAATTCGAGATCGCCAGCGTCGACAAGCCCGAGCGCGGCACCCGCATCGTGCTGCACCTGAAGGAAGGCGAAGAATCGTTCGCCGATGGCTGGACGCTGCGCGGCATCCTCAAGAAATACTCCGACCACATCGGCCTGCCGATCGAGATGCGCAAGGAGCATTACGGCGAAGCCGCCGACACGCCGGCAGAGCCCGAATGGGAAGCGGTCAACCGCGCCAGCGCGCTGTGGACGCGCCCCAAGTCCGAGATCAAGAACGAGGAGTATCAGGAGTTCTACAAGCACATCGCCCACGACGCGGGCAACCCGCTGGCCTGGAGCCATAACAAGGTCGAAGGCAAGCTGGAATACACCTCGCTGCTGTTCGTGCCCGGCCGTGCCCCGTTCGACCTGTACCACCGCGACTCGGCCAAGGGCCTGAAGCTGTATGTGCAGCGCGTTTTCATCATGGACCAGGCCGAGCAGTTCCTGCCGCTGTACCTGCGTTTCATCAAGGGCGTGGTGGATTCGTCGGACCTCTCGCTCAATGTCTCGCGCGAAATCCTGCAATCCGGCCCGGTGGTCGATTCGATGAAGTCGGCGCTGACCAAGCGCTCGCTGGACATGCTGGAAAAGCTGGCCAAGGACAAGCCCGACGACTACGCCACGTTCTGGCGCAACTTCGGCCAGGCATTGAAGGAAGGCCCGGCCGAGGATTATGCAAACCGCGAAAAAATCGCCGGCCTGCTGCGCTTCTCCTCCACGCACGACACCACCGGCGCACAAAGCGTGGGCCTGGCCGATTACGTGAGCCGTTTGGCAGAAGGCCAGGACAAGCTTTACTACCTCACCGGCGAAAGCTACGCGCAGATCAAGGACAGCCCGCATTTGGAGGTCTTCCGCAAGAAGGGCATCGAAGTACTGCTGCTCACCGACCGCATCGACGAATGGCTGATGAGCTATCTCACCGAATTCGACGGCAAGTCGTTCGTGGACGTGGCGCGCGGCGACCTGGACCTGGGCAAGCTGGATTCGGAAGAAGACAAGAAGGCGCAGGAAGACCTCGCTAAATCCAAGGAAGGTCTGGCTTCGCGCATCAAGGCAGCGCTGGGCGACGACGTGGCCGAAGTACGCGTCTCGCATCGCCTGACCGATTCCCCGGCGATCTTGGCCATCGGCCAGGGCGACCTGGGCCTGCAGATGCGTCAGCTGCTAGAAGCCAGCGGCCAGGCGGTGCCGGAAAGCAAGCCGGTGTTCGAGTTCAATCCGACCCACCCGCTGATCGAGAAACTCGACGCGGAACAGGATATGGATCGCTTCGGCGACCTGAGTCGTGTGTTGTTCGACCAGGCTGCGTTGGCTGCGGGCGATAGTTTGAAGGATCCGGCCGCGTATGTGCGGCGGTTGAATAAGTTGTTGCTGGAGTTGTCGGTGTAAAGCAACAACACTTAGATTAAAAAATAAATAAAAAGACCGGCGCAACGCCGGTCTTTTTATCTAAATAAATACCAGGCAACAATGACTTTATCGCTCTTTAAATATTTTTGCAGCTCAGATAAGGCAGGCCGCAGCAAACAGATTTCACAGAAGCGAAATTTACTCTAGGAGCCCTCTAGGCGCACCTAAGCATTATTAGCGCCTACTGGCAACAAGGGATTTATCTAGCGCAAAAAAGTCAAGTTAGCGAACGATGATCAAGGCAGTTGACGGAAATCTAATTTCGGCAGAGGATCTATGGACTGAGCACCAACCCCATGTACAGCAAAAGCGGCACTTGAAAGGATTAAAGTGAAAATTGAATCGAACGGATATTCGCGTGAGAGATCGTTTGCTGGGGTGCTCCTGATAGTTATTCTATCGCTCTTTATCACAAATAAATCAGCACATGCCGCAGCCCCCCAATTTTGCTACGAAAGTGCATGCTTCTCAAATTTACCGGAAGCTGAAGCGGAAATGCGAAGCCATTTCGGCTACGGAAAATTTCTTGAAAGAGAAGGCACCGAGCCCGCAAACCAATACCTTGCAAATTCAGCCATCACCTTTGTTTATGTAGCTCCCGATCAGCCGCCAATAAAATTCAACCCGCCAAGCTACTCTGTTGGCGGTTGGGACAACAGCTTTTATGCCGGATTTTGCCAACCTGCAGGGGACCCCTACTATCCGAACCGCTGTGCCAGTGAACAAGAAGCAATGGAAAGCATGAAAGCCTACTGGCAACGAACATATCCTACCTGCTCCTTTACGAACTATAGGATTGAGGGTAATTACGGAGAACCCTTTGTTTCGTCCAGAGGTGATGCGGGCTTTGGCTTTCTATCTTTCATGACACCTCAGGATAAATGGTTCAAAAACGATGCATGGTGTCCTGGCTGGGGACAATCGTACCCGGACAAATGGCAGCACCAACTGGTAAAAATTCAAACATTTAATTGCCCATCAGAATATTGGCCGATTTGGGGCTACAACCCAACTTATAATAATACTGGAAATCCAGATTATATTGCACTCTGGCCTTACCTTTGCACCGCAGGCAAGCCGACACATCGAATTTCAAAAATTGATTCAACTGGACCCAAGCAGACTAGCTCTTGTCCAGCCAATGAGAATCCTTGCTTCCCAGCCACGGGGGACAAGATGCGTACCGAGCCTGACCTTAGCTTTGCTGGCCGTGAATTCACCCGGTATTATCATTCCCTTCAAGAAATTCAGATTTCGGGCGCCATCGGGCTTGGCTGGGGCCACACATTCCTAGAAAAAATAATATATAACGGAAATACCAACCGAATCCAATTATTTAGCGAAAAAGGTTATCTCCAAACATTCACCTCAGCAGGCAGCCGCATTTATCGAGGAGATCAAGATCCAACCGATCAACTGCGGTGGATCGATGACGGCTCATGGACTTTGATTAGAGGAAATGGCGAACGCCGCACATATTCTTCAATGGGCGACTTGCAGGAGATATTTTCACCATCAGGTCCGGTCTACGACGTAGCCTTATCATATAGCCGTGGCCGTCTCGCACTGGCTCTAGACGGGGCCGGGAGGGCGCTACGCTTTTCCTATGATGGAAAAGGGCTGTTACAGCGCGTGGCTTTGGATGATGGTACAGGCGTATCGTACGAGCACGACCAAAGTAAGAATCTGACCAAAGTGATCTATCAGGATGGATCGTCAAGATCTTATCGATACGACGAGCCACATCTTGCGCCGGCTAGCATCGGACACTTGCTCACCGGCATTTTCGATAACGATGTTCGCTATGCGACGTTCCGCTACGATGCCCAAGGAAACGTAAGCGGCAGCATGCTGCATTCTGGCTCAAACATGGTAGCAAAGACGGTCATCACGTACGCTGGTGCCGGGCAAGCAACCGTGACGGGCCCATTAGGCGCGGTTTCGAACTACACGCTATCTCTCGGTCCCTTTCCGCAAGTAACGGGGATCACCGACTCTCGCGGCTCGCTTAGTTCCAGCTTCGATGAACGCGGAAGGCCAAGGGGTGGCACGGACCGTAATGGTGTTTCGACGCGTCGGGATTTCGTTGACACGGCGGATTCAGGGTTATTGGTCCGTGAAACCTTATCTTCGCAGGCAGGAGCACTCAGAACGACTGAGGTGACTCGTGGCGCTAGCAACCATATCGCCAGTCGCAACGTCATTTCGACATCCGGCAGAGTCAGCGCCGAAACATCGAAATACAGCGCGCTCGGATTGATCCTCGCATCGTGCCGCTATGACCTTGCGATTGCGGAACCATCGGTATACGAATGCGGCAGTCAATCATCTGCGCCCTCGGGCGTGCGGCAAACCATTTATCAGTACTGTGATGCATCCGGGCAAGTTGGGTGCCCGCAAGAGGGGTTAATCCGTCAGACTACAGAGCGTGGACAAGTCGTCAAGTACACCTACTTCGATACTGATGATGTTGGCTGCAGTTCGCCTGGTGGCATATGCCTGCACCGTAGAATCGACCTCTGGAAAATCACCAATGCCCTAGGCCGCATCACCGAATACCTCGCCTACGACGGCGCAGGTCGCCCGTTGTCCATCAAGGACACCAACGGCATCGTCACCGACTACACCTATCACCCGCGCGGTTGGCTGACCGCCACCAAGGTGCGTGGGGCCGATGCCTCCAGCGAGGCAGATGACCGCATTACCCGCATCGACTACTTGCCCACCGGCCTGGTCAAGCAGGTCACCCAGCCCGATGGCGCGTTCACCGCCTTCACCTACGATGCGGCGCATCGGCTGACCGACATCACCGACAACGCGGGCAGTACCGTCCACTACACGTTGGACAATGCCGGCAACCGCATCAAGGAAGACACCAGCGATGCGTCGGGCACGTTGAAGCGCACGCTCTCGCGCGTCTACAACCAGCTCGGCCAGCTCAACACGCAGGCCACTGCCGCCAGCGACCCGACCGACTTCGCGTACGACGCCAACGGCAATGCCACCACCGTGACCGATGCGCTGGCAACCGCGACGCAGAACGAGTACGACCCGCTCAATCGCCTGTCGCGCACGCTGCAGGATGTCGCCGGCATCAAGGCCGACACGAAGTTCGAATACGACGCACTCGACAACCTGACCAAGGTCACCGACCCCAAGGGCTTGGACACCACCTACGACTACAACGGGTTTGGCGATCTGGTGAAGCTCACCAGCCCGGACACCGGCGTCACCAGCTACACCTACGACAGTGCCGGCAACCGCGCCACCCAGACCGATGCGCGCGGCAACACCACCGCCTACAGCTACGACGCGCTCAATCGCCTGACCAAGGTCACCTACCCCACCACCAGCCTCAACGTTACCTACACCTACGACGTGACCCAGACGGCCTGCACGAGCGGGGAGACCTTCTCCATCGGCCGCCTGACCAGGATGCAGGATGGCGGCGCGATTACCCAGTATTGCTACAACCGCTTCGGCGATCTGGTGCGCAAGGTACAGACCAGCAACGGCACCGCGCTGGTGCTGCGTTACGACTACACCGTCGGCGGCCAGCTGCGCCGCATGACCTATCCAGACGGCGCGGTGGTCGATTACGTGCGCAACGCGCAAGGCCAAACCACCGAGGTCGGCGTGACCCCGGCCGGCGGCAGCCGGCAGGTGCTGCTGAGCAACGCCAGCTACTACCCATTCGGCCCGGCTGCCGGCTGGACCTACGGCAATGGCCGCACCCTCGCCCGCCAGTACGATCTGGACTACCGCCCGCAGGCCATCCAGGACACCCGCCCGGGTGGGCTGAAAGTGGGCTTCGGCTTCGACCCGGCCGGCAACCTCACCGCGCTGACGCCCGCAGGCAATCCCGCGCCGGAGATCGGCCTGGGCTACGACGCGCTGGGCCGCCTGACCGGCCTCACCGATGGTGTCACCGGAACTGTCATTGACGGCTACAGCTATGACGCCACCGGCAACCGCCTCAGCGCCAAGGTCGGCACCACCACGCAGATCTATAGCTATCCGACCGACAGCCACCGCCTCAGCGCCATGGCAGGCGTCGCACGTACATACGATGCCACCGGCAACACCACCGCCATCGGCGGCACCGCCCGCCAATACACCTACGACACCACCGGCCGTATGACCCAGGCCCGCCGCGCCGGCGCGGTGACGATGAATTACCGCTACAACGGCCGTGGCGAGCAGGTGCGCCGCTTCCTCGGCACCACCAACACCTACACGCTCTACGATGAAGCCGGCCACTGGCTGGGCGACTACGACAGCAACGGCGCGCCCAAACAACAGGCGATCTGGCTGGAAGATCTTCCGGTCGGCCTGCTCGCGAACGCCAACAAACTGCACTACATCGAACCCGACCACCTAGGCAGCCCGCGCGTGGTGATCGACCCGACCCGCGATGTGGCGGTGTGGACGTGGAGCTTGAAGGGCGAAGCCTTCGGCAACACCGCGCCGAATCAAGATCCTGATGGGGATGGTGCGGCGCTGGTCTTGGATATGCGGTTCCCGGGGCAAAGATATGACGCTGCAAGCGGGGTCTTTTACAATTATCAGCGTTATCTCGATTCCGGGGTGGGGCGATACGTACAGTCCGACCTCATTGGACTTCGGGGCGGCGTGAGTACTTATGGCTATGCGCTTCAATCCCCATTGATGAATTCTGACCCTTATGGCTTAGCGACTTGGAAAGGATCAACGTATAGCGTAGGGGCCGGTGCTGCATATTATGGGGGTAATATCGATTTTTACCAGGTTACTTCGCCGTGACCCGGCGGCGGATTCGCGTCTGCATATGTAATGGCATTAGCTGCGGCGGGTGGGGTCGGCACGCAGGGGTCCATGACGGGCTCACAAGTTGAGCTTAACGATTCGAACGGCGTGCCTGATCCTGAAATTTTTCGCGGTGCTTATTCGAAAGTAGGCTTCGGATCAATAGCATTTGGACTGGGTCATCAGGTCTATCAAAAAATTTCAATTGGGGGCGCAACTTCAACTTGGTTTAATTTTGGCAATGGTGCTGACTCAAGTGGGTGGAATCAATCTCAAGGCGGATTCGATGCAACGTTGTATGGTGTTGCGGCGGGCTTTACTGTGCTTCTAGAGCAAAAAAAATGTGAGTGCACCCAATGATGCCTTGGATTCAGATGGTTTTAGGGTTGATTGCAGTATGCCTGTTGGCTGTCGGGGGGCTGATTAGATCGGTATCATTTATGATCGCGCCAGAGAAAAAGCCCTTCAGATCCGTGTGGGATAAGAGGGGTTTTTACATTGCGATATCGGGAGCAACCTTGATGCTTGTGACGGTTTTAGCCTCAGATCTTTTTATTCACAAGAAGGTTTAGAGGTAGCGATTTATCACACTGCAACCTTATCTCGCCTACCCTGGAACATGCCGCAATGCGTTACCAGCCGCATAGGCGTGGCAGAACAAGCACTTTTCGCTACGCTACGACAGACTTTGACAATTTGCTTCGATGCGTACACGCCGTTACGAGTAGACCTACTCTGGCATCAGATCAGCTCTTATGCTCCTAAACCAAGCAGTTGACATTCCAAACAACCAGTAGCGACCTCTACCTCAGGGAGCGTAGAAACTCCTCTAGTAGCGGTACCCACCTCCGTCAAACTGGTGGGTTTTTTGTGCCTGCGACGTCCCCCCGCTCTGAGTAGCGGCCGGGTTTAGAGTCCGGAGTTGATGATATCGGTGTTGGCCAGCTGTTGGGCATACGCAGATGGCGTCATGCCGCCAATGGCCTTCTTGGGTCGCTCCTCGTTGTATTCGCGTCGCCAGCGTTCGATCTCGGTACGCGCATGCAGCAGGGTTGGGAACCAGTGCTCGTTGAGGCATTCGTCGCGCAGCCGGCCATTGAACGATTCGACGTAGGCGTTCTGGTTTGGCTTGCCAGGCTGGATCAGCCGTAACTGCACGCCACGCGCATGTGCCCAGGCCACCATCGCTTTGCCGCAAAACTCCTTGCCGTTATCTGTGCGGATCACCTGTGGCAAGCCGCGACTGTGCGCCAGCCGATCCAGCACGCGTGTCACGCCATGGCCCGAGATTGCGCGCTCCACCTCGATGGCGATCGCTTCGTGGGTTGCATCGTCCACGATCACCAGACACTTGATCACTCGGCCTTCGGCGCTGCGGTCGAACACGAAATCCATCGACCACACCTGATTGGCCTGCGATGGCCGCAGCAGCGGCTGACGCTCTCCTATCAGCACCTTTTTGCGCTTGCGGCGCCGGACCTGCAGCTGCTGCTCGCGGTACAACCGCTCCACACGCTTGTAGTTCACGATGCGTCCTTCCTGTCGTAATTTGAGATAGATCATCCCCACACCATAACGGCGATGGCGATGCGCCAACGCACAGATGCGTTCGCGCAGTTCGACGTTGCGATCTTCGCTCGGGCAATATCGCAGCGCACTGGCGCTCATGCCGATCACTGCCAACGCACGACGCTCGCTGGCACCACGCCCGATCCACTCGCGCACCAGCATGCGACGCGCCGGTGCGCTCACCACTTTTTTCGCAGTGCATCCTTGATCAGGTCGTTCTCGAACAGCTGCTCGGCCAGCAACTTCTTCAGCCGCGCGTTCTCGGACTCAAGGTCCTTGAGCCGCTTGGCATCGGGCACGCTCATCCCGCCGAACTTGCTGCGCCACAGATAATAGGAAGCCTCGCTGAAGCCATGCCGCCGGCACAGGTCCTTGATCGCCACACCGGCATCAGCTTCGCGCAGGAAGCCGATGATCTGTTCTTCAGAAAAACGCTTCTTCACGTCCAATCTCCTCGAGTTAGGGAATTGGACTCCAAACTGAGGTGCTACTCAAAATCGGGGGGGCGTCGCCTGCCTGCAGGTACAAACCGACGCGCTGCCTGCGTCGGGAGGGCGGCTAATACAACACTCCTTCGGGAGAAATACGCCCGCCGACTATGCACGGCTTCTAACCTCCCGACATCCCGTCGCCGGCCGACGACGGTGCCTGTGTCGACTCCCCGTAAACTTGATCCAGCCATAACTAGAGGTCTCCGGGCACACTAGCCATCAAGGAGACCACCAATGCGCAAGAGCAAGTTCACCGATAGCCAGATCGTCGCCACGCTGAAGCAGGTCGAGGGTGGCCGCCAAGTCAAGGATGTGTGTCGTGAGCTAGGGATTTCCGATGCGACGTACTACGTCTGGAAATCCAAGTACGGCGGCATGGAGGCCGCTGATGTGCAGCGCCTTCGCGACCTGGAGACCGAGCACAACAAGCTCAAACGCATGTACGCCGAGCTGGCGATGGAAAACCATGCATTGAAGGATGTCATCGCAAAAAAACTGTAGACCCGGCGCACAAGCGCCCGCTTCTGGCCTGGCTCATCGAGCAGCATGGCTGGAGCGAGCGCCGGGCCTGTTCGGTGGTTGGCGTGGCGCGCTCGACGATGCGCTATCAGCGTCGTCCCGATCGGGATGATGAGGTTATCGCGCTGTTGTCCGAGTTGGCCGAGCGTTTTCCTGAGCGTGGATTTGGAAAACTTTTTCAAATCATCCGCCGTCGCGGACATGTGTGGAACCACAAGAGGGTCTGGCGCGTGTATTGCCTGATGAAGCTCAATCAACGTCGTCGCAGCAGGCGCCGGGTACCGACGCGTCATCCACAGCCGCTGGCCTGCGGTGATCGCCCCAATGCTGGATGGTCGATCGACTTCATGTCCGATGCGTTATGGGACGGTCGGCGTTTTCGCACGTTCAATGTCATCGACGATTTCAGTCTGGAAGCCTTGGCGATCGAAGTGGACCTGAATCTTCCGGCCGCCCGCGTCATCCGCACGTTGGAACGCATCGCAGCTTGGCGCGGCTATCCGAACAAGCTACGTTTGGACAACGGGCCGGAATTTGTCGCGCTGGCCTTGTCCGAGTGGGCCGAGCGTAAGGGCATCGCCTTGGACTTCATTGAACCGGGGCGTCCGATGCAGAACGGTTTTATCGAACGCTTCAACGGCAGCTACAGGCGCGGCGTGCTGGACATGCATCTCGTCCGCACGCTGAGCGAGGTCCGCGAACAGACCGAACACTGGCTTGCCGACTACAACCAACAGATCCCGCACGACAGCCTGGGCGGACTAACGCCCGCTGAGTTCCGTGATCAACATCAACCGCAGACCTCTAGTTTTAGCTGGCATTGAATTGCGGGGAGTCGACACCTGTTCTTCGGAGGAGGCGTTGTCATGACAGATGCATCGGTATTGGCTGGTGGGCGTCGTCGCTCCGTGGTGCTGGCGGAGGTGAGGCGATGAGCCGGACGCCACCTTCAACCACCAAGCGATCCAAACCCGCCGCCGAGCGCCCCGCTACCGCGAGGCAGGCGGCCACGCCGGTAAAGGACACGCAGCCCATGCAGCTGGTGCCGTCGCCCACGTTCGATGCGGACAACCTCGCCTTCGACCGTCGCCACAGGCCTCGCGTGGACGATCTGCCGCCGCGGCCACCGCGCAAGGCACGCGCGCCCACGCGCTGCACGGTGGGCTATGCGTTCTACGATGCAGAGCCGGTCCGGCCGCACAGCCAACGGATTCCCAGCGTGCGCTTGCGCGGGCTGTGGCTGGAACGGTTGGGGTTTGCGGTTGGCTGCAAGCTGCGGATCACTGCGCGTAATGGCGAACTGGTGGTGACGGTGGCGGAGGATTAGCTCGCGAGTGAGTAATGCGGCCTTTCTGCACTGCTGAAACCGCACAGGGGGCTTCGCCGCCGTATCCTCACCCCGACCCCTCTCCCGCCGGGAGAGGGGCTTGATGGTGCATGCTTGAGTTCTTACGCGTAGGTGCGGGCGCGGTTTCTTCGCTCTGTGGTGCCATGCGCTCTGCAGAGGTCGCGCGAACACCTCGTCATACTTTCAAGATGCGCTAGCTGCAGCGCTCACGCCGACGCCGACGCCAACACCCAACACCCAAATGCAGGCCCTGCCGAATAACCGGTCTCCGGTTCGATGCGAATCTGCAGGGTGTCGCGACCGGCGACCGCTGCAGGCAAGGCGTAATCCACGTCGACGAACTCCAGGCCGCGGTTGCCGTCAAGGCGTTCGTTGGCGATGAGTTCGCCGTCGGCGAGGAGGCGGAAACGGCGGCGGGTTTCGTCGCCCCAGTAGCGCAGGCGCAGGATGCGGGCCTGGGCGGTATTGCGCAGGATGAAGGCCATGAAGCCGCCAGTACGCACGTCGCGGCCGGGCCGGCGGCGGTAGCTGAGCGGGTTGGAATTTTCCCCCTGCAGTGCATGCGCCTTCTCGGAGGCTTCATCGCCTAGCGCGATGCGATCGAGCGCGCGGGTGTCGAGTGCGTGTTGCCCCGCCGCTACTGCCGCCAGTTCGGTCTGGCGTTGCTGCCATGCGGCGGCGTCGCGGTGTTCCAGGTAGACCGCGCTGCGGCGGTCGAACTGGGCGTAGAACGGGGACAACTGCCACTGCTGCACGCCATCGTTGTAGACGAAGGCTGTCTTGCCCGGCACCGGTTGCAGGCGTTGCAGGATGTCCTGCCCCCCGATCAATGCCGGGGTCTTGCCCGACCAGGGCTTGGAGGCATCGCCCAGATCCACGGCAAGCACCAGCGGCCCGCGCAGCACCGAGACCCAGGCGGGATCGTCCGAGGTCGCTTCCAGGCGCAGCGGCATGTCGAACGCCAGGCTCAGGGTGTCGCCGCGCTGCCAGACGCGCGTGATGCGCAGATAGCCATCGCTGGCGGCGGTATCGACAGGCTGACCATTGAGTTGCAGGCGCGGCTGTTGCGCCCAACCTGGCACGCGCAGTGCGAGGGTGCGTTGCTCGGCCGGCGCGGCATCGATGCGCAGCGAGGCGCTGCCCTGCTCTGGCAAGGCGCTGTGCAAAGTCATGTCCAGGCCGGCAGCATCGTGCACCATGGAGGGCACATACAAATTGACGTAGACGCCCTGCCCGTCCTGCCAGTAGATGGAATCGCCGAATTGCGCGTGCGCTTCCATGCCGCTACCAACGCAGCACCAGAAATCATCGAACGGCGACGACCAGCCACGCGCTTCGCCGGCCAGCAACGGCGTCATATACGTAAACATGCCGGTGCGTGGGTGCTGCTGCGCCATCACGTGATTGAGCAAGGTGCGCTCGTAGTAGTCGAACAACTCAGCCTGCGGGCCCCACTGATACAGGTGACGGGTGAGCTTGAGCATGTTGTAGCTGGCGCAATGCTCGCAGGTCTGCTCGGTGAGGAACTTTGAAATGCTGTCCGGCTGCTGGAAATATTCGCGATCGCCATTGCCACCGATGACATAGGTGTGGTGGTCGGTGACGGTGTGCCAGAAGAAGCGCGCTGCGGCACCGGATGCGGCATCGCCGGTGACTTCGTACTCGCGCGCCAGGCCGATCAGTTTGGGGATATTGGTATTGGAATGCTGGTGGGCCAGCTCGTCGCGCTGGGCGACCAACGGGTCGAGCACGGCGTGGTGATGCAGGCGCTGCGCCAGCGCCAACCATTGCGCATCATTGGTTCGCACATGCAGTTCGACGAACGATTCGTTGAGGCCGCCGAATTCGCACGACAGCACTTTTTGCAATTGCGCCTCGTCTAGCGCGGAGAAGATGCCTTGCAGGTATCCAGCCAAGCTCACCGCCACCTGCAGCGCTTGCGCGTTATCGCAATGCGCATGCACGTCGAGCAGGCCGGCGAACAATTTGTGCCACGTGTACAGCGGTGCCCAGCTGCCGTTGAGATAGAACGGTGCCGGGTCGATCTTGCCGCGTTTGAGCTCGTCGAAGACCGCGCGCCCGCTTTCGATCTGCCCGGCTGCGTTCTTGCGCGTAAAGCCGGCCACGTAGCCATCGCCGGCATGCGCCTGGCAGCGCGCCAGTTCGCTGACGATATAGGCTGCGCGCGTGCGGCATTGCGCGTCGCCAGTTTGTGCGTGCATCAGTGCCAGCGCACTGAGATAGTGGCCGAGCGTATGCCCGGCGATGGTGTCCGCTTCCCAACCGCCATAGGCTGGCGCCTTCGGGTCGAGGCCGGCATACAGCACGAAGTTGTGCAACAGCCGGTCCGGCTGCAGCCGCATCAGATAGCGCCTGTTGGTGTGCAGCGCATCCAGGAACAGCGACGGCGTGAGCCTGACCTGGGCAAGCGGCACCGCGCGCACGCTGCCCGGTTGCGCAGCGCTGGCCTGGGCTGGAAAGCGCAGGAAGCCGGCGGCTACCGCCAGGCTGCTCCAGGCCAGAAAGCGCCGCCGCGACAACGACGGCGTGTGGTTGCAGGTCGATTCGCCTAGGTGTGCTTCCGCCATGGGATCAGCTTAGCTCCTGATGGCGCGCAGGCATGCGCGCAGGGTCGCAACAACATGATCGCCGCTGCGCTGGCAATGCTGGCGTGACGTGGCGTCTGCACAACCGGCCGCAATCGGCCACGCAGCGCAGCGAGACACCAGCGCACTCAGAACTTCACCGTCGCGCGTGCCCAGTAAAAGCGGCCGAGCAGATCGTAAGTGGCCACGTCGGTGTTCGCATTGCCCACATTGTTGGCGTAGTACAGCGGCGGCTGCTTGTTGGCGATGTTGTCCACGCCGACCTCAAAGCGCGTATGCCATGGCTCGACGTTATAGCCAAGCTGCAGGTTGTTGTAGACGTAGGCACCGATATTGCGCACCACGGTCGGTTCGCTGGAATCGGCCGACAGGCTCTGGTCCGGATCCGAGTTGCCGATGGCGGTATGCCCCACATAACGGATGCGCCAGGTGGCGCTCCAGTCATCCAATGCCCAGCTGACCGTGCCCAGTGCGCGCCAGCGTGGGAAGTTGCCGTAGGCCTGGGTGTAGCGGCCTACGTTGTGGATGGTGACCGAGCTGGGGTCGGTGGTGTCGGGCAACACGTCGTAACGGGTGAGATAGGTGCCGTTGAGGCCGGCGGTGACATTGCCCCATGCCATGGCAGGCAAGCGGTAGGTCAGGTTGAAGTCCATGCCCTTGGCCCACAGCTTGCCCAGATTGACGGTGGGCTCGGCGATGTAATTGATGGTGCCGTTGCCGTTGCGATGGATCAACGCGCAGAACGCGCTGGCCGAGTTGGCGAAGCATTGATTCAGCACCGTCTGCGCCGACACCGTGGTGATGGTGTCTTCCAGATCGATGCGCCACCAGTCCGCACTCAACGACAGGCCGTCGATCCACTGCGGGTCGTACACAAATCCGACGTCGTAGGACTTACCGGTTTCCGGCTTGAGCTGGTAGCCGGCGACTGCCGCGCCGGAGACCTTGCCCGACACCTGCCCGTCCGATTGCTGGTAGCTACCATCGGTGGGCACATTGGCGCAGGCCACCGTGTTGCCGCCGGTGTAGCCGTTACACGGGTCGTTGACGGTGGCCGCGTCGCCGGCCACGCCGGCATACAGCTCGTTGATGTTGGGTGCGCGAAACACTTGCGAGACGGTGCCGCGCAACAACAGGTTTTCGACGGGGCGGTATTCCAGCGACAGCTTGCTATTGGTCTTGCTGCCCACCGAGCTGTAGTCGGAAAAGCGCGTGCCCACGGTGATGTTCAGCGCATTGATGCCGGGCAGATCCTTGAGCAGCGGGAACAGCGCTTCGGCATAGGCCTCCTTGACATCGAAACTGCCGCTCAAGCTGGACGAGCAGAATTCGATGACCCCGCACAGGCCGTTTTCATCGCCGGTCCAGAGCGGGTCCGAGGCGGTGGTGGAGCGTTCCTTGCGGTACGAAATGCCAGCCGCCAGACTGGCCTCGCCCGCCGGCAACTCGAACAATGTGCCGTTGGCATTGGCTTCGAATTGCTTGACCGTGTACACGCTGGTGACAATGGGGTTGACCACCATGCCCTGCAACGTGGCCAGGTTGGCGCTGTCGTTGAGGTTGAAGAAATTCAACGGCGTACAGCCGGCAATCGCTGCACCCGCGCTGCCGCACTTGACCACGCCATCGCTATCCAGAAACGAGGGACCGATGGCCTGATTGAACGCGGCATAGTCGAGAAAGCCGTTGTTGATCGACTTCTGCTTGACCTTGCCGTAATTGAACGTGGCATCCCACTGCCAGGAGCTGTCGCCGAAACGGCCGCGCAGACCCGGGCTGATCTGGAAGTTGTAGGTGTTGTATTGGTAGCGGCGGTTGCCCAACACGGTGGCGCGCGTATTGAGGTCGTTGTAGGAGGTGCCGGTGGTGCGATCGGTGCCGAAATTGACGCCGAACGGGTTGTAATAGCTCTGCGCCGACACCAGGATGTTGTCGCCGTTGGAAAAGATCGGAATCGGCGCAATGATCGAGGCCGATTCGGTTTTACTGAACCAGGTATTGACGTAGCCCTCGACGCTGTCGCTGAAGCGATACGTGCCCAGCAGGAAGGCATTCGTGCGTTTTTGCGGGGTCTGCAACAGGTTGAACGGCTGGTAGTTGTAGGAATCTGCAGCAGCGTTATAACAGTGGAAATCGCCAGGACTCGCCCGCCCGCTGACGCCGCTGTTGAGGGTGACGCGCCCGCAACCATTGGATTGTGCGAGCAGCTGCGATTGATCCGAGCCATCGTTGAAGTTCACCGTGCCGGTGGGCGTGGCCGAGGAGCCCTGCTTCACCGGTTGACCATTGGTCAGCGCGAGCGCGTCCTTGGAGTAATCGCGCGCCGCTGCCGAGACGGCATCGATGTTGTGATACGAGAGGCCGCCGATCAGGCTGCCGCGCTCCCAGGTCTTGCCGGCGGTCAAGGTGAAGTTGCGGCGGTTGCCATCGCCTTCGCTGCTGGTGCCGAAGTCGCTGCTGAACTGCACGCCATCAAAGCGCGAGCGCAGGATGAAGTTGACCACGCCACCGATCGCATCGGAGCCGTACACCGCAGATGCACCGTCGCTGAGCACCTCGATGCGTTCGATCATGCTGGAAGGAATGGCGTTGACGTCGTTGTAAGCCAGGCGGATACCATTGACCAGCACCAGCGTGCGCTTGTCGCCCAGGCCGCGCAGCGAGATCGCCGAGGCGCCGGTGCCGCCGCCGTTGTTGGTATACGGGTTGGTCGCATTGCCGGCGATGGACGGCAGTTCCTGCAACAGATCGCCCACGGTCGCCTTGCCAGTGGCAGCGATCTGCTCCTGGCTGACGGTAACCACCGGGTTGGCGGTCTCGGTATCCACCCGGCGCAAACGCGAGCCGGTGACCACCACGCTGTCCAGCGTCTTCGTCGCATCGCCACCGGCAGCTTGCTGCGCAGCCACCGGCGCAACCGAACCTGCCGACAGCGCCAGCAACAGCGCGATGGTGAGCATGCTCGGCAACGGCCGCGTGGTGGCGCTGGTCGTGCGGGTCAGAGGCAACGGCAACATCGGCATGCAAGGCTCCTGAGTGTGACGAAAGACAAACCGTGGGCAATACCTGCCCGTGCCGGCGTACAGCGGCGCAGGGCGACGTAGATGGCAGACGCACTCTGCAACAAACCGCTGGCACGGTCGTGTTGCAGAGGCGCAGACAACGTGCGACGCAGGCGACCGAACAGTCGCGCAGCAACGCGTGTTACCGGAAAGGTGGTGCATTCCACACTGGATGCGCTTATGCGCTCCAGTTTTCATCAGCTGGTCACAATGTGCCTGTGCGCAGACGCCACGTCTTGTCGCATTTGGCGAACGCGCATGCGGAAAACAGCATGGTTCGCAACTGAACGATCACGTGTGGCGGCATGAGCGCGCTCGAGCCCGCACGCATTGGCACCGCTTGCGGCGATGGGAGTGCAGATGAAGCTGACAACGATCGATGCGCGGACGGGGGCATTGGGCCCGATGTGCCGCGCACGTCAACTCGCTGCACGCGACCGGCAGCGCGCGCATCACCGCACCGATGCGGCCGGCGCTGCGACGTTGCGATTCCACTCCGGCGTTGGTGCCTGCTGCATCCAGCGCAGGAAGAAATCCAGCAGGCGGCGCCTGCCGTAGTCGCCACCGGCACCGTGATCGCCGCCCGGCACGACCAGCAGATCGAAATCCTTGCCAGCCTTGATCAGGCGGTCGGCCACCTGGAAGGTACTGGCCGGGTCGACATTCATGTCCATGTCGCCGGTGACCAGCAACAGATGCCCCTGCAGGCGCGCGGCGTTCTCCACGTTCGACGATGCGGCGTACCACCGGCCGACCGGCCAGCCCATCCACTGTTCGTTCCACCAGATCTTGTCCATGCGGTTGTCATGGCAGCCGGAATTGGCCACACCCGCCACATAGAACTCCGGATGAAACAGCAGCGCCCCCAACGCGTTCTGCCCGCCTGCCGAGGTGCCGTACACACCGACACCGCCGCCGATGTCGTACCACGGGTAGTGCGCCGCGGCTGCCTTGTGCCAGGCGATACGATCCGGCAACCCGGCGTCCTTGAGGTTGCGCCAGGCCACATCGTGGAAGGCGCGCGAGCGGTTGTTGGTGCCCATGCCATCGATGGACGCTACCGCAAACCCCATCCCGGTGAGCGATGGTGTGGCGGTGGTAAAGCTCTTGGGAACGAACGAGCCCTGCGGTCCGGCATAGATGTCTTCGACGACCCGGTAGCGCTGCTGCGGATCGAGCTGCTGCGGGCGATGGATGACGCCCCAGATCTCGGTCCTGCCGTCGCGCCCGGTGGTGTGAAACGGCAGTGGCGCCTGCCACCCTGCCGCCAGCAGGCGGGTCAGGTCGGTGCGCTCCACCGTGCGTGCCAGGCTGCCATCTGCGCTGCGCCGCAACTCCAGCACCGGGCCCAGATCCACGCGCGAGTAAAGATCCAGTAGCCAGGTTCCATCCGGCGAATAGCGCACCTCATGATCGGCAGCCAGCGGCGTCAATGCGGTAAGCCCGCGGCCATCCAGCCCGATGCGATAGGCATGGCGATAGTACGGGTCCTCGCCGGGCTGCATACCCGAGGCGGTGAAATACACCTGCCCCGCTGCTTGGTCGATGCGATCGAGCTTGCGCACCACCCAGTCGCCACGGGTGACCTGGCGGATCACCTCGCCGTTGTGGCCGTCGTACAGATACAGATGCTCCCAGCCATCGCGCTCGGATGCCCACACGATCTGCGCGCCATCGTCCAGATCCTGGCGCGCGTGCTTGCCGCCGGTCTCATGCTCGCCACTGAGCTCGGAGTATTCGATGAAGGTGGGCGATGTCTCTTCGATCAGCGTGCGCGCGGCGGCTGTGCGTGCATCCACCTCGATCACCCGGTACAGCTGGTGACCGCGTGCGTTGTATTCGAAGGTGAAACCGCGGCTGTCCTTCCACCAGACCATTTCGCTCAAGGTGAAGGCATTGGGCAGCAAGGTCATCGCCACCGGATGCGCTGCGTGCGTGGCGAGATCGAACAAGACCGGCTGCATCACCGGCAACGCATCGCCTGGCTTGGGGTAGACCTGCTGATGCAACTTCGGCTGCACCTGATCGGTGGGCGCCGACTCGATGTAATAGACCATGCGCGGCGGCGGTGCCTTGACCCGATATGCCGCCAGATGCTGCGAATCCGGCGACCACACCACGCTGTCGAGTGCGTAGTAGTCATCCGTGCTGCCGTCGTGGCTGAGCACGCTGCGCTCGTGACTGCCAACCGGCGCGATGACCAGATTGCCCTGCTCCACCCAGGCACGCCAGCGGCCATCCGGCGATGTCCTCGCCTGGCGTTCGCCCTGCTTGAGCGGCAGGCGCATGTCCATCGATTCGGCCGGCAGGTCGCGTTCGGGCAGGTGCGCGCAGCGATAGCGCAGCAAATCGCATTGCCAGCCCAGTTTCGCCAACTGGAAACTCAGGCGCTGCCGTTCCAGGGTGGGCTCGTCAAGCTGCAGTCGCGCTGCGTCCACCGCCTTGGCACCGGCCTGCGTCAATGCTGCGGCCAGCCGCGCGTGATCGAAGGCCAGTGTGTTGCGGCCACTGGCCGCCTCCACCAGGCGGTATTCGATCGCCGGCTGCTGCGCGCTGCGCGCCACTCCACGCCGATAGAGAAAATGCCCGGCATCCACCCACACCGGCGCCGTAGGCTGCCGGTCCACCAGCGAGGCGTAGTGATCGGACAAGCCCATGGCCTGCGTGTACTGCGCCGGCGTGGGAGCGGAGAGTGGCGCCGCAGTCACCGGCACGATGTGCGCCAGTGCGAGAGACACGCACCAGATTGCGATGGTGCGTAAGCGCATGGAAGGGATGTGTGGCACCTGTGACCTCACCGAAGGTTCGAGAAGACAGCGTGGCGTTGATGGACGATGGCTGGGCCGCTGACTGCAATCGCTGCGCAGACACACACCAGGGACGGTGCGGCAGGCCGTCGGGTAGAGCAGACGCGACGGCTGCACGCGTGCGCCACATCTCCTGGCCATGCGTGGTCATTCACGTCAGCGCGACTGAAACACTTGTGACACGTTCGCAAGGCACGCGCGGCCAGTACGCAAAAGCCGATGTGTCATCCCCACCGGTGCACTCCACTGCCTGCGCACCGTCAGCCAACGTTCGACTGCCGCATGCGGCACTTTGTCGGCTGCTTCACGGCGCATCGCAACGCTGGCTGTCAGCGGCCGTGGCAGAGGGCAGGCGGTGTGGCTGTGGTGCCAGCACTTCCCATTCCTGCACTGCCAGCGCGGCATAGCTGGCCGCGTTGCCAGAGGCGTCCATGACCACACGCACGCAGCGCGTTGTCACCGGCGCGAACGACACCGCTTCTTCGTGATCGGGACGCGTGCCATACCCATCGCGCGGCTGCACGGGCTGCCATCGCCCAGCGTTCCGGTATTCCAGATGCCAACGCGCTGGCGGTGCCACGCCGACGTCGGCACCGGCCGGGTGGTCGGCCCAGAACACGATGCGCGTGCGGTCCACGGTGATCGGTTGCGCCCAGCTGTACTGCAGCCATTGCTGCGGTGGATTGTTGTCCGTCCAGCTGGCCCACATCTCCGGTGGCAATGGATTGGCCTTGACCACGCCGTCGTTGAGCGCGGCAATCCAGTACTGCACCGGAATGTCCGGACCGTTGGACGCGGTGGCGTAGGCCGATGACGCCTGATTGCGCATGGGCGGCGCGGGAGGCGTTGGACGCCGTGTCGGCACCACGGTGCGGATGCTGGCCGGCTGCGTGCTGTCGTCCCATTCCAGCCGGTCGATCGCCACGCTGCGGCGGAAATGCCCGCCGCCCTGTGTGTCGGCGGTGTGATACACCAGATACCACTGCCGCTGAAATTCGACGATGCCCGGATGCGAGGTGGTCGAGGACACCGGCGGCAACACGATGCCGCGGTACGTCCATGGCCCTAGCGGAGTGGGCGCGCTCGCGTAGGCGATGCAGGCGTGATACAGCGTGGGCGTGCATGGCGAAAGACGTCCGGCGTTGTTGGCCGCATATGCCAGGTAGTAGGTGCCCTTGCGCTTGAATAGCCAGGGCGCTTCGAAATACCCGTCCAGCGTGTCTACCAGGACCGGCGTGCCCTTGAAAGTGACCATGTCGCGCTGCAGCTCCACACCGTACAACGCGCCGAAGGTACCCCAATACAGATACACCCGTCCGTCATCGTCGACCATCACGGTCGGGTCGATGTTCTGGATATCGTTGCGGCCCGGCACCGACTGCGAGACCACCGGACCTTGCGGATGCGCATCGGTCCACGGGCCAAGCGGACTGTCGGCCACCGCTACGCCGATGGCGAATGGGTCGGCATTGGGCGAATCGCGCTGCTGCACTGGTGCATACAGGTAATAGCGCCCATCCGGGCCCTGCACGATCTGCGACGCGTAGGCATAGCGCTTGTCTGCCCAGGCGAAGACCTGCTGGGGTCGCAGCAGATCGCGGTAGTGGATCCAGTCGCCGCTGGCCGGATCGCTGCTGACGAACAGTTGCCAGCCAGGCATGACGAACGCATTGAGATTGGGAGCCGCGGTGTCGCGGCCGGCAATGATGTACAGCTTGCCATCGGCCACCAGCGGCGCAGGGTCGGCGGAATATTCACTGCCATCGGCGAGGATGGGATTGCCCGGCGCATGCAACCACGTTCCCTGCGGCGGCTGCATGGCACAGGCCGGAGCGGCAGCCAGCAACAACCCGCACGTCAGCACCAGCGACCGTGAGAACGTACGCGTCATGGCGCGGCCGCCTTGATCTGCACCCCCAGCGGCACCGACACGTTACCGGTGGGTGCACGCCCTTGCGCCATGCCGGTGAGCTGGAGTTCGCCGGGCTGTGCGTAACGCGCGGGCTGCAACGTGGGCCATTGCACCGGCAAGCGTTCACGCGAGCCGTCGTTGTATTGCACCGTGACGAAGCCCGGTAACGTTGGTGCATGCCCGACCACCGCGGTCACCGTCGGCAACGGCTGCACGGTATTGATCTGCCCCGGTGGCGTTGCGCGCACCCAGATGGTGGCCTTGACGGGAATCGCACCTTCGACCAGGCCTTGCAGTTCCACTGCACCTTCGCGGCCCAGGCGGCTGGCGGCAAGCTCGGACCATTGCACGGCCACCGGCAGCACACTGCCATCGGCAAAGAAGGCGGTGATCTCCTGCGGCAGCGTCGGCAGTTGCCCGGGGGCCGTGCGCAGATGGATCGCCTCCACCTGTTTGGGCAGCTCGGACAGCGCCTGCCATTCGTCCACCCCAATGGCGGCGTGTCCGTTGGCGGTGGTCTGGGTCGTCAACACCACGCGCAGCGCGGTGGTGACCACCGGCGCAAAGCTGGCGGTGCTCGCCGCGCCGGTCGTCGCTGCCGCAATCGGGTAGCCGCTCTTGCTGACGATGTCCTGCCAACGTCCGTCCTGCAGCATCTGCAACTTCCAGCCGGCAGGCGCGGCGACTCCGCCGTTGGGCTGGTCGTTCCACAGGTAGAGCGCACTGGAGGACAGCCGCACCGGGCGCGGCCACTGATACTGCAACCACACCGTTGCCGGCTGGTCGAGCCCATAGCTGCCCCAGCGCAGGCTGCCACTGGGGAAGCTGCCTGCCTGCGGGATGAACCCATCGTTCAAGGCCTGCACGCGGTACTGCATGCCGGTGAGTTGCGCACTGACACCGGCCATGGCCTGCAATGGAAGGCTCTGCAGCGGGCGCGAGGCCGGTGCGCTGACCTGTACATCGGCATGCCCCATCAGCGCCCCATCGTTCGCAGCCAGACGCAAGATGTAGTGCCCGGCACGGGTGAAACGCACGGATGTCTGCAGCGCAGCGGCATCGGCAAACACGGCATCGCCGCCTTCCGGCGCCTGCTGCACGCGCCAGCGCACCTGCAGCGTGCCATTGGGCAAGCCGTCATCGCCAACGCGCCCTTGCACCACCACCGCGACATCGGCGCCAGGCGTGTCCAGCTGCCATGCCTGTACCTGCGGCGGCGTGTTGCCCACGGACGCAGGTGCCGGCAAACCGCTGTCGAACAGCTGGATTTCCTTGATGCCGGTGCGCGCCGTACCGGCATGCGTCACCACCACGCGCAGCGCTGCCGCATGGATTGCCGGGAAGCGCACCCGGTTGCGATTGCCCTCCGCCATCGTGGCATCGCGTACCTGCCCGGGAACGTTCTTCCACACACCGCTGCCATCGCGGTATTGCACGGCGTAGATCCACGGTGCCGCGTAGCCAGGCCGCGTCCCGGACGGAAAGCCATTCTGATCCCCGCCCGGCGAGGAACTGCGATAGAAGTACAGCACCACCTGATCCAGCGTGCGCGTGCCGCCCAGGTCCAGCGCGATCCAGTCGCTGGCCGACGGCGAGCCCGCGGTGCCCCAGAACGGCGTACTGGCGGTACTGCCATCCACCGCCGCCGTTGCCGGCAACCCGGCGGCGGCAAAACTGGCGCTGACACGCGCCCCCTGCGCCAGGTTGCGGCTATGTGCTGGCGGCAGCGTCACATCCACACCGGCCTTGGCCAGGATCTGCGCCACCCGCGTGCCCGCAGCGAACGGTACCTGCGTCATCGACGCCAGTGCCGCGGGATGGGCTTGGAGCACTTGCGCTGCGCCATTGCGATTGACCGCATCCGGCGCGGCACTGACCTGCCCGCTGGCCGGGTCGTAGATCACGTGTGCCAGCCGATCCACGCAGAACGCCAGGCGGCCATCGAGATAGACGCTGTAGCCCTTCGGCACACGGCCACCGTAGTGGCTGCCATCACGATCCCAGACGATGCTCAGGTTGCGGTCGCGATAGCGCAGATTGTCGGCGGCGAAATGGTCCCAGCCGATATCGATCGGATACAGCTCGATCTTGTCGTCGCTGCGCGGGCGAAAACCCATTGCATCCTCGATCATGCTGAAGTTGGTCGCGCCCAGCTGGGTATGGTGGATCCAGGAGCGATAGCCGATCTTGCCACCGCGGCCAGCAGTGCCCTTGGCCCAGAATTCGTTCTGGTCCGGATAGCGGTTGTCGCCGTTGATAAAGGGCGCCCAGGCGTTCCAGTAGAGCAATTTGCGATAGCTCTGCGCGTTCAGATACGGGCTGGGGTAATCGCGCAAGGCCGAGCCGAACAAACGAAACGCCACGGTGGCATTGATGGTGGAAAAATTATTGCTGCCCACATCGGCGCCGCTGCCGCGCGCCTGCATGTCCACCTGGTTGGCGGTGTAGAACGGAAACAGCGGGTATTGCGCCGCGTCGGCAAACAGCCGCAACGCGCGCACATACTTGGGATCGTAGTCGGCATCGCCCTGCTTGGGCATCAAGCCCACGCTGAAGGGATAGTAGTTGTTGGTTTCCTTCCAATCGACCGCCAGCCGCGGCCCGTCGGCCTGGCGATGCTTGAGCAGATCGCCGTACAGGCCGACCGAGTCGGGGGCATCGCTGCGATCCTGCCACAACACCTCCAGCACCGCCTTGCGAATGCGGCGCGCGGTGGCCTGCATGCGCTGTGCGGTCGCCGTATCGCCCGCGAGCGTCGCCGCCTGCGCCGCTGCCTGCGCATTGGCGTACACGTAGGCGCTCTCGGTGCGGTCCATGCGGATCTGGCCGTGCTGGTCGGCCCAATCGAACGACACCGCATCGGCATCGTTGCCGGTCATTGCCGCCCAGTCGTATTCGATCAGCCAATTGTGGTTGAGATCGTAGGCCGCCAGCACGCCGTCCACGTCACCGCTGCCATAGCGTGCCAGCTTGCCCGCCAGCGTCGCCGGCCCGCCGTGAATCTGCATCGACCGCCATGCTGCGGCCGTGATGTATTGCGCGTAGGAATTGGACCAGTTCTCCGGCGAGCCAGGGTTGTCGGTGTACTTGCCACCGCCCGCGGTTTCGCCCGCACTGAGCCAGGTGCCATAGGCATACAGCGGATTGCGCAGGTATTTCAGATCGTCCAGGAACATGCCGGCGGTCAGCACGATGGCGTTGTCGTAGCCAAGCACGCCCTCGATGGCGACCGGGAACTGGTAATCGTTGCCGGGCACATTGGCATCGAGGAAGTTGAAGCGCAGTACCCACCAGCGATAGAACAGGCTCTTGCTGATGTTCTCGTTGGGCGTGTCCAGGTATGGCAGGTTGTCCACCCACCAGCGGTTATAGCTGGCCACGTGCTGCTGGTAGGCCTGCTGCGGCGTTTGCGCGGCAATACGCGTGTACTCGGCGCGGGCTTCGGGCAACTCGCGGGTGAGCATGCCGAGCTGCACCTTGACTGGCGCGGTTTCGCCGCTCGCGGGGATGTCGATGTCGCGCACCAGACGCTGCCCCTCGACATGGAAGCCATCGCCGGACAGGCGGGGGAAGACCGTCGTGATGTGGTTGTACGCGTCAAATGCACCGGTCAGCTCATTGCCGTCTGCGTGCGGGGCGATCGGCGAGACTGCTTGCAGCGATACCGTATGCGCCGCACCGTCCAGGCTGGACAGCACCACGCTGGCCACCGCCACGTTCTGCTCGGTGATGTATTTGACCAGCCGCATGCGCACGCCGGCGCCGGCGTCTTCGAACACCGTCGTGAAATAACTCGGCGTCTGCCGCCGCTGCTGCGCACGCTCCTTCCATTGCACATGACGCTTGCCCAGCGTGGCATGGATGTGGAACAGCGCGTCGTAATCGGTGGAGTGCCAATACGCCACCTGCCCGACGAATCCCGGCGCATCTGGCGCGTGATAGCTCAGGTATGCGGCGCGGCCACGGGTAAACAACCAGTCGTTGTGATCGTCGAAACCACCGCCAGTTCCCTCGCGGGCCAGCAGGCGGTCGATCCAGAAATCGTTGCCGGGCGCCTGCCCTGCCCCGTGCGCGACATCGGCCGCGTAGATGCGTGCCAGTTGTCCGCCGGGCGCAAACGGCACCGCGGTGGGAGGCATCGGGTGGTCCAGGCCGCGGAAGAGCGGCTCGCCGATCATTGCGTTGGGCTGGGCGATCGGCGCTTCCTGTGCGACTGCAAGTGACCAGCCCAGCATGATGCATGCCCACAACAGCCCAGCCACGCCGGTGCGCCGCGTCACGCGCAACCAGCGCCGGTGCCGCGCCAGAAACGACTTCCAGCGTAACTCCCTCATGACATCCATCCCATTAACGTGCAAGACAGCGCGATCGATGCGGCGGCTGGCGCGCATCGGACAATAGACAGCTGCGGTACTCCCCGCTGCATCGCAAACCGATGTGATGCAGCCGTCTCACCATAGTTGTTTGCGCTGGCGACACCCGCGTCAACACGAAGTGCAGCGATGCAAAGCGAACCTCGCTGTGCGTGCTTCGCAACCACACGCACCGACTGTTGCAAATGACGCGAACCGCCGGCCGCGCCTGCCGGCTGACGCAGGCCGTGCAGGTCAACTGAAGCTCTCCGCCAGGTCCACGCAGCGTCGCTCGATGCGGCATGTCCCGCGCGTCCACTGCGTTGCAGATGCACCGCCTACTCTGCCTAACCCCTGCCGGCTGCCTTTCTAGACGTGCTAGAACTCCACTCGCAGCCGGCTCCAGACATAGCGCCCGAGCGTGTCGTAGGTGCTCGCTTCGGTATTGGCCGCATTGGAGTAGCTGTAGAACCGTGGCGGCTTGCGGTCGCCCAGGTTGTCGATGCCCACCGCCAGCGTGCTATGCAGCGATGCGATCTTCCGGCTCAGCGAGGCGTCGTGATACACCACCGAGCCAATCGGGAAATACGCGCAACTGCCATCGGCATTGGTGTCGACGCAGAAATTTTCGTACTGGCTACCGTTGACCGTGCGGCCCAGGTAACGGGCGTTCCAGCTCGCATGCCACGGTCCATTGTCCCAGGCCAGATTGGCCACGGCGCGCCAGCGCGGCATGTTGCCCCAGCTGGAATTTTCGCCGACGTAATTATGCGGATCGCCCGCAAAGCGATAGCTGGAGAAGAACGTTGCATCCAGCCCCGTCGCAAACGTGCCCCAGGCGGTGTCGGCCAGCGTGTAATGAATGCCGGCGTCGTAGCCGCGAATATCGACCTTGCCGCTGTTGTACGCGAACGGCACCGACACCCGCGTCAGCTGTCCGGTGGCATCGCGCTGAATCAGCGGACAGAAGGCCGCTTCGCTGCCGTCGAAGCAATCGCTGACGACCTGCTGGTAGCCGACACCGGTCAGCATGTCGTACAGCACGACCCGCCAGCTGTCGACGTTGAGCGATAGCCCGCGCACCTGATCCGGGTCATAGACCAACCCGACATTGTAGGAGCGGCCACGCTCGGGCTTGAGCTTGAAGCCCACGTTATTGGCACCGGAGGTCACCACGTTGAACTGCGCGGTGTTGGTGAAGCTGCCATCGTTGGGCACGTTCGCGCAGGCCGGATTGGGTGCGCCGGTAAAGCCTGTGCACGGGTCCTGGAAATCGCCGGTGTTGTCGATCACGCTGTTGTAGGGCGAGCCATACAAATCGCCCAGCGCCGGCGCCCTGAACACCTGCGAGCCGGTGGCACGCACCAAGAGATTCGCAATCGGCCGCCATTCGATCGCAACCTTGCTGTTGGTGGTGTTGCCCCAGGCGTCGTAGTTGGAATAGCGCGAGCCCAGGTTCAGGTTCAACACGTTTGCGAACGGCACGTCCTTCAACAGCGGCACCAGCAATTCCGCATAGGCTTCCCTGACCGACTCCTCGCGCCCCTGCTTGAGGATGCAGCCATCGTTGTAGTCGCAATTGCCATCGGCATCGGCAGCGGCCACGTCGCTGGTCGTCCCCTGCGCGAACTTGTTGGTGCGATACACCAGGCCGACGGCCGCCTGCACCCTTCCGGCCGGCAGCTTGAACAGATCGCCATTGGCGCTGATATCGACAAAGCGCATCTGGCTTTCGTCGATCAGATCCACCGGCCGCTGCGTGCCACGCAATGCGGCGATGGTGGCCGGGTCGTTGGGGTTGAAAATATTGATCGGCGTGCAGCCGACGATCACGGCGCCCGGCGCGCCGCATTTCACGACCCCGTCGCTGTCCAGGAACGAAGCGCCTACCGCGTTATTCAACGCCGAGGTGATCGAGAAGCCGGTGCGCACCAAGGTGTCCTTGTAGCGCGCATAGCCGGCCGCCGCATCCCACTGCCAGCTGGTGCCATCCACGCGCCCGCGCACGCCGGCCACGATATTGGTCTGGAACATGGTGGAGGTGTAGACGCGCGTGTTGGCCTGCGGCGAGCGCAGATAGTAGGCGTCCAGTTGATCGCCGAACGGGTTGTAGTAGTTGTCTACCGCGTCCGGCATTTCCATCCCGTAGGCATCCAAGCGCGAGACCGTCTTGCTGCGCGTCCAGAACACGTCCATGTAGCCCTGCACGCTGGGGTGAAGTCGAAACTGCCGTGCAGCGAGGCATTGGTGCGCTTGATCGGGGTGATCAGGTACTGCGCGTCGTAGACGTTGTAGCTGTCGGTGGCGCGATTGTAGGGGCGAAAAGCCTCTTCGCCGACCGGACCCGGCGCGACGCCGTCCACCGGCGTCAGCACGCGCCCGTCGGTCAGGAAGGCACGGGTGTTGGCGCCGCGAACCTCGCTGACCTGCCCATCGAGATATTCCACCGCCTTGGCCGCATAACTGCGGTCGCGATTGAACACCGGGTTCATCGAGTTTTGGCTGAGCCCCACGATCAGCCCACCGCGGTCCCAGGTCTTGCCCCATTCCAGCCCGAGCGTGCGTCGATTGGCATCGCCATGCGTACTCTGCGCGTAGTCCGCGGTGGCGGCGAATCCGTCGTACTTGTCCTTGAGGATGACATTGACCACGCCGCCGATCGCATCGGAGCCGTACACCGACGACGCTCCATCGGTGAGCACTTCCACGCGCTCCACCATCGCGGCGGGGATTGCGTTGACGTCCACGCCGGGTGCCGACGCCACGCTGCTGGCAGGCCCTGCCATGCGATGGCCGTTGACCAGCACCAACGTACGCTCGGGCCCGAGATTGCGGAGCGACACCAGCGCGCGGCCGTGACTGAAGTTGGAGTTGAGCGCAGGCCCGGTCTGGAAGCCGGCCATCATCGGCAAGCGCTGCAGCAGCTGCCCCAGCGTGTTCTGCCCGCTGTCTTCGATACGCTGCCGGTCGATCACCACGACCGGGCTGGCGGTTTCGGCGTCGACGCGGCGCAGATGGGTGCCGGTAACGTTGATCTGATCCAGCGTCTGGGTGGCTTCGTCTGCACCATCGCCACGCTGTTGCGCGGCGGCCGGCACGGCGGCGACCGCCAGTGCAAACAGCAGCGCATTGACGAGCCGGGTGGTCTGCAAGACGCGCCGGTTGGGAACAACAGCAGGGCGGCTGGACGACATCGGAAATCCTTGTACTGACACAGGGTACGGCCCACCTTCCTGCATGACCGCGCACGGCCAAGCCGCACCGCCGCGGCGCACAGATGGAGGGAACGATCACGACAGAGACTGCACCGGCCTGCCATCTCAACGGCAGGTCTCTCCGCATGCAAGGACGGCAACTGCAACGACACCGCTCTCCCCTGAGAGCGCATGCTTGGCACACGCGTTACGTTAAAAAAATCTTGCGACAACGCCACTGCGCCGTCTTGACGAATTTAGGCGGGACGCATGCGGAAAATCGCGTGCTTGCGCCTGCTTTCGGGCATGCCTGCATTGCCCAAACAGCGACATCTCGGCACGATCATGCGATGTGCCCTGGTCTCTGTGATCGACCACAGCACCTGCATGCGAACAGCGAAGCGGCACTGCGGTGCGCGCTGTCCAGCAACATTGCAACAACGGCAACAACGGCAACAACGGCAACGCCTGATCATCGCATCGCCGTTGTCAGGCGTACCACGCCTGCACCTTCACCAGTGCAGCAGCGCCAGGCAAGGCCACCCGATCTGCATGCGGGCCCTGCACTCGCGCCGGTCTACCATCGACCAGCACGCGCTGCAGGCGTGTGCCTGCGGGTGTGCGCAAGGTGAGCCAGGTACGTGCAGGTGCGCGTTCCGGCAACTGCACGTCGGCACGGATGCAACGCGCCGCAGTCTCGGTGCGCAGCGTCAAGGTGACCGTGCCCCAGCGCGTTGGCGCTGCAGTGATGCCCACCGGCGCACCGCTGCCCAGCCACGCGCGCGGCAGCGCACGCGCGAGAAACAACTGATCGCCCGCGCCATCGTCGCTGACCAGCATCCAGCGCAGCAGCAAGGGGATGGTCATCTGCGCCGGTATGCAGAACAACGGCATGCCGCCGGTGATGCCGCTGACTTCCCCGGCCGTCCAACTGCCGCGCGTGTGCACCTGATAACGATGCGCGTAGACGAACAACAGATATTCTTCGATGCGATCCAGCCGCAGCAGCTGTTGCGCGTAGCCGTAGGAAATGAAACCGAGCAGATCGCGGCTGCCCGGCTCCGGCGGTGCGATGTTGGCCACCACGCCAATGCTGGTGCCGCCGTGGCCACGCAGGCAATCGATCACCAGGTGGGCCAGATCGTCCGGCAACACATCGGCCTGCAGCAGTTCGGCATATGCACGGTGCGGCCATTGCTGTTCGCTGGGCTTTTCCTGCAGCAACGATTGGCGGAAGGTCAATGTAGTACCGGGCAACGGGCCCACGTACGGCGGGGAGAGGTCGCGACGCACGTTGGCACGCAGGCTGGCTTCCAGCCGCGTACGCAGCTGCTTGGCGCGGCGTTGCCATTGCATGGCCTGGCCAGCATCGCCATCGAGTGCGCTCCACACCTGTGCGATGTCTTCCCAGCCGCGGATGGTCAACGCGCTGTTGGCGTAATACGGTTTCCACCATCGCGATGGATCGGGAAACAGGCAGGCATCGGATTCGTTCCAGCCGTGCAGCAACCCATGCCCATGCGCCGTGCGCGGCAATGCCAGCGCCTGGTCGTGCAAGGCGCACAACACCTGCGCGGTGGCGGCGATCTTGGGCAGCAGACGGCGCAGCCGTGGCGCATCGCCGGTGTAACGCAGATACCGCGCCAGCAACGACAAGGTGAGCCCGAACTGCCCGACTTCCGGCCCGCGCATGTTCGGCAGGCCATCGTCCTGCACGAACTCATCGAAGTAGTTATCGAGTACCGCCGCGGCTTGTGCAAAACGTCCCCACTCAAGATTGGCATACAGCGAGCTGGTCAACGTGTCCTGGAAACCGTCGTATTCGTTGCCGTAATAGTCGCGTTCCACCGCGCCATACTTGGGGTAATTGCCGCCGGGGCGCACCACCAGCTCGCGCGCAAACGCGAACTGCGCCATGTCGTTCCAGCTGGCATCGGGAAATTGCGCCTGCACGGTGCCGTCCAGCGCCTGCTGCCAATACGCAGCAAAATCGATCAGTGCCGCGTAGAACTGTTCGGCGGTGGCGGCGCTGCGCGAGGGCGCAAATTCCGGGTAGCTATGCGTGTAGTGCACCGCGACGATGACGCCGGCTTTCACCTTCATCGTGCGGTGCCAGGTTTGCACCACGAAGCGATCGCGTGCCCGCACGTCGGCAAACACCAGCACGTCGTACCAGCTGTCGGGCTCGCCCTCGCGGCGCATCACCTTGCGCACCGCCGGCATCCAGCCGCCAAGCATGCCTTCTTCGCGGCGTTTGATCAGCGCCTCTTCGCCCAGTTCGGCAAACGCGTGTTCCGGCCGCCAGGTGCGGCTGCGGCCGTTGGGCAGGATGGGCATGGTGTCCAGGCTTTCGCGTGTACCGACGAAGGTGGTCCACGGCCAGCGCCCGCCATTGTCTTTGGGATCGAGCAAGGAGGCGGGCGGCGGTGCCACCTCGCGCACCTGTGCCTCGTCCGGGTCGCCATCGCGCAGCAGGCGGTCGGCCAGCAGGTCGGCTTCGGCCATGGCCACCTGCGCCAGCGGCAGCCCGAAATACGGCGTGCCCGCGGCCGGATACACCGGCTCGGTGCGCTTGTCCAGCCGCAGCATGCCGCTGTCGCTCCACAACGTGAGCTGGCCTTGCGCATCGTCCAGATGCTCGTAGACGGTCCAATGCTGCTGCAGGTGGGTGAAGCTGCACAACGCGCTACCAACATGCGCGGCCGAAGGCAGCGGCTCCAGACGGGGCAGTGTCGGCGCCGGCGGCGTGCTCGCAGCCGGCGCCGTGGCCGGCGTTGCCAGCGCGGCACCTGCACCGACCGCCGCGGTGGCCGCCATGCCCTGACGCAGAAAGGTTCTACGGTCCATCGTTGCTCCCTCGAATGATCGTGGCCCATCGTGCGCGCGTTCATGCACGACGTCTTGTGACAGCGGTCAGACACCCGTGCGGAAATCCGCACATCACGCCCAGGCGGTGACTGCCTGCCGTCGTCCGCGCCGGCGCCCTGGATGCGCCAGGCCGACAGCGCCGCAAGCCACGCGGCCACGCGGCACGCTGTCGCAGGATCTGAGGCGCAGGCAGGCGATGCTGATCTTGCTGCAACCGCTTGCCATTGCGTGCCATTGGCCGATGGCCCACCAATCGATGCGTCCGTGCTTCGTATTGCAGTCCATCGCACGCGGTACCCCGCTGCACAGACAGCTCGCGCATGGCATTGAATGCACACTGCCGTGCTACTGGCAGCCGCGCGTGCCGCGGTGGTCGCGCAGCACGCGCCGGCTACATTTGGATCTGCACCAACCCACTTTGGCTCACCACTTCGATGGAGTTCTCCCCCGCATGCACACGATCCTGGCTGGCAGTGAGCGCCGTATCGCCCCATCCACCATCGAAGCCGGACAACCGCCGCAGGACGAACGCCTGCGCGTCCTGCTCGCGGTGCGGATGCCGGCACTGAATGCCGCTGCCGATGCGCTGCTGCACCTGCAGCCCAATACGCTACCGATTGCGCTCACGCGCGCGGAGTTCAGCGAACGCTTCGCCGCCAGTGCGACAGATCTGCAGGCCGTTGCCGACTTTGCCGCCCGCTACGGCTTGACGATGGAGCACGCGCACGCAGACAGCGGCAACGTGATCCTGGAGGGCACCGTGCAGCAATGCGAGGCCGCATTCCAGGTCAGCTTGCGCGACTATGTCGATGGTGCGATGCGCTATCGCGGACGCACCGGCCCGGTATCGATTCCACAGACCCTGGGCGGCATCGTCACCGCCGTGCTCGGGCTGGACGCACGCCCGCAGGCTCAGACGCTGCCCAGCGCGCCTGAGGCGACTGCATCCTCGCCGCCTGCGCTACAGGCCACTGCACCGGCCGACAGTGAAGATGGTCCGATCATGCAATACACCCCGCCGCAGCTGGCGCAGCTCTACGGCTTTCCCGAGCACGACGGGCAGGGTCAATGCATCGGCATCATCGTGCTGGGCGGCGGCTATGCACGCGCGCAGATGGCCGCCTATTTCGCGCAGCTGCGCGTCCCCATGCCGACACTGGTCGATGTGCTGTTGCCCGGGGCCACCAACACCGTCAGTCGCGGCAATGCAGATGCCGATGTCGAAGCGCAGATGGATATCCAGATTGCCGGGGCAATCGCGCCGGGCGCCAAACTGGTGGTGTATTTCGCGCCCAACACCGACAACGGTTTTCTGGAAGCGATCAACGCCGCCATCCACGATGCAGAGCATTCTCCCGGCGTCATTGCCATCAGCTGGGGTTTTACCGAATCGCAATGGACGCCGCAATCGCGCCAGGCCTACAACTGTGCGTTTCAGGCCGCTGCACTGATGGGCATCACCGTGTGCATTGCCGCTGGCGACGATGGCGCCAGCGACGGGCAGCCAGGATTGAATGTCTGCTTTCCCGCATCCAGCCCGTTCGTGCTCGCCTGCGGCGGCACTCGGCTCCAGGTCACGGCCGACAGCGCCAACGAACAAGCCTGGGCGAACGGCGGCGGCGGAGAAAGCAGGTTCTTTGCACGCCCTGCCTGGCAGAAGGATCTGCGCATCACCGATGCACGGCACCAGTCGCGCCAGCTGGGCATGCGCGGCGTTCCCGATGTGGCGGCCAATGCCGACGCGCAGACCGGTTACTACCTGTCGATCAACGGGCAGCCGGCCGTGATGGGCGGCACCAGCGCCGCCGCGCCGTTATGGGCGGCCTTGCTGGCACGCATCTACGGCGCAAACCGCATGCAACCCCATTTCGTGTTGCCGCGCCTGTACGGTCGACCGGACGCATTCCGCGACATCGTTGCCGGCGATAACGCCGGCTTCCGTGCATCCACCGGCTGGGACGCCAATACCGGCTTGGGCGTGCCCGACGGTGCACGCCTGACGGAGGTGTTGCGACCCGATTGACCGGCGCGTACATCGTGTGAGCGGCCGGGGCAACATGCGGGTTGGCGTTGAGTGCCGATGCACCGGCCGCAAGGGCACCGCTCCACTGCGCAGTCGCATGAAGGCGCTGCATTGGAAACGCGAACGGCGGTGGCGTTACAAGCAATGTATGCGCAGCGCATCCCGACGCGAAACGACGACGGCATGGCGGCCGGACCGCACCAGGTGGCACCAGGTGGCACCAGGCGGGCCATCAAACGGGGACCCGTGCCCCTGGGGCAACGGGTCGGTGGCAGCTTTCATCCACTTCGAACTGCTTAGGTCACCACATCCAGCAAGCTCCCCAGCATCTCGTCGGCGCGCCGCAGCACATTGGCATTCGCCTGGAAATCGTTGCGTGCCGATAGACCTTCGACCAGATCGCCGGCTGGCGCAGATGGATCGGCGTTGGCATTCACCACACTGGCCGCCACGCCGCCATTGGCCTGGGTCGTGGCCGCGACAGACTGACGTGGGCTGCCGTCCACTGGCTGACGGGCCACATTGCTGGCCGCCACCTGCTGGCGCAGCGCGGCGACCTGCATTCCGGAACTTGCGATGCTGCTGATGCTCATGGTGGCTCCGGCGCGGCGGTGAGGATTCGAACAAGGCTCAACCCATTGCAGACAACAGGCCGAAGGCAGCAGCGACACGGTCAGCAAGGCTCAGTAAGTCCCTACCCGCACCCGCAACACCACAGGCACATTGCCGTTTGCATCCACACGCCCGAAGTTGAGGCCGTAGTCGGTCTGGTCGCCGTTGAGCTGCCTTTCCATCTGCCAGCGCCCGTCGACATACCGTCCCTGCTCCACCCGCAACAGTTGTCCATGACGGGTATCGGCCGCGTCGCGAAAAAATTCAATGCGCGCAGCCATACCGGTCACCAGGAATTCCTCCGGCCCCAGTTGGGCCACCAGCAGCCGGCCGGCGTGGTCGTCGTTGCCGGGCAGAATGGGCGGCGCATCGCCCCACATGGGCGCACCGAACAACACCTTGGCCTCCCACTCGCCGAAGCGCAGCGTGCGCTGTGGCGCGCCGGGCTGCTCGGCCACCGCCTGCAGGCGGCCGTCGAAGGCGGCCTGCGCCACGATCCGCTGCATCGGCGCCAGCAGCGTGAAGTTGGCCGCATGGGCTGCAACCGCTGCGCGGTTGGCCTCGCTGTCGTGGTTGCCATCCATGCCGAACACCGAAAAGCCGACCCCGCCCTGCCCCAGCACATGGAACAGATACGGCGCAGTGGCAGCTTCGAAGCCGGTTTCCGAGACCCAGGCCGGATTATCGGGCCGCGCGTATTGGCCGACGACCTTGGTGTATTCGGTGTAGTCGCTGGTGTAGATGTCGGTACCAATGAAATCGATCGACGGCGTGGCCGCGCGCCACAACGCGAATACGTTCACCGTCGCGCCGCCGGACGGATAGTCCATGCCCGGATAGCGCTTGCCCTTGTAGCGCAGCCAGGTGTTGACGTAGAACGGCAGCGGATAGACACGCTTGCCCGCGGCGGCCACCTGTTCGATGTAAGCAGCGGTTGCATATGCGTTGAACGCTTCGGCAGCTTCGGCGCCGAACAGTTGCTGCCAGCTGCCCTGCGGTTTGCCGAGTGCGCGCGCAATCGCGGTTGGTACCGGTTGCGCAAACGCTGCCTCGCCTGCCGGGCCGTGATCGCGCACGGTGCCGATCGCGCCGGGCTCGTTTTCCACCTGCACCAGAATCACCGTGTGGCGGTCGCCATCCACCTTGCGCAGATGCTGCATCAACGCGGTGAACGCCCGCGCATCGGCCTGCATGTTGGCGGCCACATGGGGCGACAACACATCCACCGGCTCGCCATTGGCATCGCGCATGCGCGGGTACGTCGCCTCGTCGCGCTTGATCCATTCGGGCACGTAATGCATCTGGCCGTTCTTCCAGCTACCGAACCACAGGAGCGCGACACGCAGGCCCCGCTTGCGGGCGCCGGCAATCAGCGCGTCCACATTGGTCGTGTCGAAGCGGCCCTGTGCCGGCTCGAACTGCTCCCAGTACACAGGCGCTTCCACCGTATTGGCGTGCAGGGCAACCACATCGTCCAATGCCTTGGGTAATACCGCCGGCCATGCGCTGGAGTTATGCAACTGCGCGGCCAGGATGGTATACGGCGCACCATCGACAAACAGCGCGTGGCGGCCATCCTTGGTGACGAAGCGCGGCAGTTCTTCGGCGGCCGCAAGCAACGGTGCGTTGCCAGCCAGCAATGCCAGCGACCACAGCAGACCCGCCACCCGGCTGCGCCGCTGCGGCTTGAATCGAGCAAGCAAACGCATCATTGCACCTCCGATGGCAGGGAATTCCAGTGCGGCGTAGGCTCGTTGCGCAGGTGGCGCACGAAGAAGTCGTACTGGCGACGTTGCACGTAATCGATCGGCCCGCTGGAGCGGCCAACCGAATGCTCGCCACCCGGCACGGTGAGCAGGTCGAATTCCTTGCCGGCCTTGATCAGGGCATCGACGACTTGTGCGGTGGACGCCGGATCCACATTGCTGTCCTGCTCGCCCACGATCAGCAGCAGGTCGCCCTGCAGCTTGCTCGCATTGACCACGCCCGAGGCTGCGGCGTAGCTGGCATCCACCGGCCAGCCCATCCACTGCTCGTTCCAGCTGATCTTGTCCATGCGGTTGTCGTAGCACCCGGCGAACGCAACGCCCACCTTGTAGAACTCCGGGTGACGCTCGAGCGCTCCCAGCGTGCTCTGCCCGCCGGCCGATGCACCGTAGATGCCGACGCGGCTGATGTCGTAGGACGGGTCCTTGGCCGCCAGCGCACGATGCCAGGCAATGCGGTCGGCAAACCCTGAATCGCCCAGGTTTTTCCACGCGACATCATGAAACGCCTTGGAGCGGTTGGCGGTCCCCATGCCGTCGATCATCACCACGATGAAACCCAGATCGGCCTGCGCCTGCATGCCGATCTGCTTGTCGCCGCCGGAGTGATAACCGAACGGCCAGAACGTCTTGGGCACGAAGGAATCATGCGGCCCCGCATAGATGTTTTCGATCACCGGATAGGTCTTGCGCGGATCGTAGTCGCGCGGACGCACCACCATGCCCCAGATATCGGTGGTACCGTCGCGCCCCTTGGCCACGAAGGTCTCCGGCGCGCGCCAGCCGGCGGCCTGCAGCTTGTCGATCGTGCCACGCTCCACGGTGTGCAGCAGCTGGCCATCGATGGCGTGCAGCTCCATCACCGGCGGCAGGTCCGGACGCGAATAGACATCGACGTAATGCAGGCCATCATCGGCAATGGCCACGTCGTGGTCGGCATCGGCGTGGGTCAGGCGGGTCAACCGGCGGCCGTCGAAATCAACGCTGTAGAGCTGCCGGTCGTACGGGTCCTTGCCCGCCTCCATCCCGCTGGCCGTGAACCAGATGCGGCGTTGCGCATCGTCCACGCGCAGCACTTCGCGCACCACCCACGGCCCGCGGGTGAGCTGGCGCTTCACCTTGCCGCTGCGTCCATCGAACAGATACAGGTGCCGCCAGCCATCGCGCTCGGAGATCCACAGCACCTCATCGCCACGCCCGTCTACGTCGTGGCGAAAGCTGCGGTCGGCATACACGAAGGTGCGGGCGTCTTCGCCGACTGCCACGCGCGCGCGCGCGCTGCGTGCATCCACCGCAATCACGCGCATGCGCTGGAAGCCGCGTTGCACATAGTCGAACGCGACACTGCGCCCGTCGCTGCGCCACTGCAGCGGCGACAACGAATACGGGTTGTCGAACAACGCCGTGTCCACGTCGCGACGTGTTCCGTCCAGGGAGAACAGCACCGGCCGTTCCACATCCACCGCATCGCCCGGCTTGGGATACAACTGGGTGTGCACCACCGGTTGCCCAGCGCCGGCAGGCGCGGCTTCGACGCGGGTGACACGGCGAGCCAGCCCCGGACGCACGCGATACACCGCCAGCTGCCGCGAATCCGGCGACCAGGCAACACTTTCCAGATCGAAATAGTCATCGGCACGGCCGTCACTGCTGAGCCGGGTGACCTGCCCGTCGGCGACACGGCGCAACACCAGGTTCCAACCATCGGCCAACACCTCCCACCTGGCATCCGGCGAGCGACGCGGCGCGGTGTCGGCCGGCACCAGCGGGTCGCGCACCACGCCGAAACCGCGTGGGCGTGAAGTGGCCTGCAGCCGAGCATCGGGCGCGCAGTGGTAGGTGGTCAGCGTGCAACGCCAGGCCGCATCGTCCAGTGCGAAGACAATGGCGCCATCGCTGCGTTCGCCCTCGGTTGAAAACGAAAACTGCTCGAACGGCAGACGCAGCGCCGCATAGGGCTTGCCGGTTGCCGCACTCAGGCCCTGCGCCACGCGTGCCTGATCGAAGGCCGGCTGCTTCTGCACGGTGGCCACATCGGCACTGACAAACGCAAAGCCGCCCGGCACCGTCTTGCGGTAATAGAACCTGCCATTGTCCTGCCATTGCGCCGGCCAGGCGACATTCTCCGTCAGCGTCATCCACTGTTCGCGCAGACCCAGCGAACGTTGGTAATCGGCAACGCTGGGCGCAGCCTGCACAGCACCCGACAACACCATCATGTACCCGGCCAGCGCAGACCATCGACGCAAACCAAATGCGCGGCGGCGCGCATCACTCACCATCGTCCTCCTCCAGCGCAAGCTCGTCGCTGCGCAAACCGCTGCGTGCGCCCCAGTGATAGATGCAGAACGCGATGACCGCCACGCTCAACGTATCGAAGGGATGCGCAATCCAGCCATGTCCACCGAACGTGCCCGCCCACGACACCAGCATCACCAGCACGAAGAACACGATCAGCCACAGCGACGCGCGTACCTGCCGCACCAGGCGCGCGCGGCCCTGGCGCGAAGGCAAGCGAAATAGCACGTAAAGCACGAACGCCAGCACCTGCAAGCCGAGCAACCACGACAAGGTCGGCCAGGTGGACCAGTACACGATCAACGCCGCAACCATGAACGACAGCGGCCCCATCACCGGCAGGCCACGCACGAAAAATGGGCGTGGCAAGTCCGGCGCGCTGCGGCGCAGGGCCGCCACCGTGATCGGCGCCACCGCATAGCTCAGCACCAAGGCGGCCGACACCACCCCGATCAGCGTTTCCCACGAGGGAAACGGCAGCGTCCAGAAGATCGACAACCCCAGGCTCAACCACAGTGCCGGACGCGGGATACCCGACGCCGGGTCCACCCGCGTCAGCACCGGCAAGAACCCGCCACTGCGCGCCCAGCCGTACACCACGCGCGGCGTGGCATTCATGTAGATGTTGCCGGTGCCGCTGGGCGAGGCCATCGCATCGCAGATCACCAGCGCAGCCAGCCACGCCATGCCCAAGGCCAGGGCGATGTCGTGATACGGCAGCGAGAAGGCCTTGTCGATGCCCGCCCAGCCTTGCGCGAGCTGCGCGGCCGGGATGCTGCCCAGGAACGCCAGCTGCAGCAGCACGTAAATCACCGTGGACAGCGCCACCGACAGGATCAGCGCAATCGGAATATTGCGCTGCGGGTCGCGCACCTCACTGGCCACCGACACGATCGGCGTCAACCCCAGATACGCGAAGATGATGCCCCCGGCCGAGATCGCCGCTTCCACACCCGCCATGCCAGAGGGCGCGAACCCATGCACGCTCAGATTGCCGGCATCGAAGTGCTGCATCAGCAGCACGATCACCAGGATCGGCACCAGAAACTTGAAGATGCTGACGATGTTGTTGGCCAGCGCGAAGGTCTTGACGCTGAAATAGTTGAGTACGAAAAACAGCACCAGCAAGGCCAGCTGCACCAGCCAACCCGCCACGCTGGGATGGGTACTGTTCGGCTGGCTCAACCACGGGAACCACGCCGCTGCGTATTGCCGCGCCGCCTCCACTTCGATCGCGATCAGGCTGGAGAACGCGATCAAGGTGATGAAGCCGGTCAGCGAACCGAGCAAGGCGCCATGCGAATACTCCGGGTAGCGCACCACTCCGCCGGCGCGCGGCAATGCCGCGCCGAGTTCGCAATACACCAGCCCGAGCAGCAGCACCGCGATACCGCCGAGTATCCACGACACGATGCCGGCCGGCCCCGCGATCGATGAGACATGGCTGGCCGAAAACAACCACCCGGAACCGAAGATCGAACCCAGCCCGATAAAGGTCAGGTCGGTGAGGCTGAGGCGCTTGTGGAACTTGCCTTGCGTAGTCGCAGCGTGTGTGGTCATACGTCGCCCCGAAGTGTGGAAAGCGCGGTTACTGCACTTAGAGCATCACGTGCGCGCACGTGTCAGTCGCTGGCAGAGGCCTTCGCCTCTGCCGATGCCTCTGCCGATGCCTCTGCCGGGTCATCCGGCGGGTAAGGCGACACGCCGCCATCGGCGATGAAGCGGTCGATGCGCGCTTCCAGCACCGGTAATGGCACCGAACCGGTCTGCAGCACCGCATCGTGGAAGTTGCGCAGGTCGAACTTTTCGCCCAGCGCGGCTTCTGCCTTGCGGCGTAGCTCCAGTATTTTCAGCTCGCCCAAATAATACGACAGCGCCTGCCCCGGCCAGGCGATGTAGCGGTCCACCTCGGTGGTGACTTCGTGCTCGCTGAGCGCAGTGTTGTCGCGCAGGTAGGCCTGCGCCTGCTCGCGCGTCCAGCCCTTGTGGTGGATGCCGGTATCGATCACCAGGCGGCAGGCGCGCCACATCTGGTAGGTCAGGTAACCGAAGCGGTCATAGGGTGTGTCGTACATGCCCATTTCCTGGCCCAGATACTCCGAATACAGCGCCCAACCTTCACCGTAGGCGGAGATGAAGCCGTAGCGACGGAACTCCGGCAAGCCTTGCGCCTCTGCCGCGAGCGGCATCTGCAATGCGTGGCCCGGCGAGGACTCATGCAGTGTCAGCGCGGTCAGGTTGTACAGCGGCCGCGACGGCAGGTTGTAGGTATTGACCAGATAGATGCCCGGCCCACCGCGACCGCCGGTGTAGAACGGCGCCAGCTCCGGCGGCACCGGCTCGATGGCGAAGCGACGGCGCGGCAGCCGGCCGATGTAATCGCCCACCTTGGCGTCCACGCGCTTGGCGATCCAGGCCGCCTGCTTGAGCAACTCTTCCGGCGTCTTGGCGTAGAACTGCGGGTCGGTCCGCAGGAAGTGCAGAAACGCCGGGAATACCGCCTGCCCGGCCGGCGGCTTGAAGCCGCTGGCCGCGATGGTCTGGTCCATCTGCGTGCGCAGCTTGGCCACCTCCTGCAAGCCGATCTGATGGATCTGGTCGGGGCTCAAATCCAGCGTAGTGAACTCGCGAATCTGCGCACGGTAATACGCCTGCCCGTCCGGCAACGCTTCGCCGGCCAGCGTGGTGCGTGCGCGCGGCTGGTAGTCATTGCGGATGAAATCCAGCAGCTTGGCGTATGCCGGAACCACCTGTGTATCGATGGCCTTGACTGCCTGCTGGCGCAGCTGCGCCTGCACATCGGCCGGCAGCGTCGCCGGCATCTGCTTGAACGGCGCGTAGAACGGGTTGGCCTCGCCTTTGGCCTGCGCCACATCGGCGATGGACTGGTCGCGCCCGGTCATCGTGACCCGCGGCTGGGTGAAACCGCGCGCCAGCCCGGCGCGCATATTGTCGGTGTGCTCGGCGAAATAGCGCGGGATGTCGGCCAGCATCTTCAGATAACGCTGGTAATCCTCGCGCGTACGCAGCGTGGCCTCGGCGCTGAAGCCCAGATCGCTCCAGAACGCCGAATCGCTGTTGAACGGCATTTCCCAGGCGCGAAAATGCTGCTGGTCCAGCAGTACCTGCAATTGCTGCCGATACACCTGGTAGCTCACCTGGTCTTCGGCCGACAACTGTGCCTGCGGGATGGCATCCAGTTCCTTCAACACCTGTTGCCAATACGCCGTGCGCTGGTTCTGCGTGGCGACATCGACCTTGGGCAGATGGTCGGCCTGTTGCTCCTGCGTGGCCTGGTTGTCTTCATCCACCGCGCCCGACGCCTGCGCCTGGCGCCAGCGCCACTCGCGTGTGTACAAGGCCTTGAAGCGTGCCGCTGCGGTGTTCTGCGTGGCCGCAGCCGCAGCCTCGGCCGCGTGCACAGGCAGGGCCAGCCCGCCCAGGCAGGCTGCAATCAACAGGGTCAATGTGCTCGCGCGTAACGCGCTGGTGGTGCTCATGGGTGTGCCTCCGGCGCCGCCTTGGCCTGCGCAATCCACTGCCGCACCCGTTGCTGCAACAGTGCCAGCGGCATCGCGCCGCCGCCCAGCACCGCATCGTGGAAGGCGCGCACATCGAAGCGCTCACCGAGTTCCTTCTCGGCTTCCGCACGCAGCGCCAGGATCTGCAGCTGGCCGAGCTTGTACCCCAGCGCCTGGCCCGGCCACACGATGTAGCGATCGGTTTCGGACTGGATGCTGGGCTCGTCATCGGACGGATGTGCGTGGAAGAAATCCACCATTTGCTGGCGGTTCCAGTGCTTGTAGTGCACGCCGGTGTCGAGCACCAACCGGTTGGCGCGCAGCAATTCGCCGGACAGGCGCCCATAGTCGTTGTACGGGTCCTTGAAGAAACCGATCTCCTTGCCCAGGCGCTCGGCATACAGCGCCCAACCTTCGATATAGGCGTTGTAGCCGGCCTGCTGGCGGAACGGCGGCAACGGCAATGTCTGCGCAAGCGAGATCTGCAGGTGATGCCCGGGCACGCCTTCGTGGTAGGCGGTGGTTTCGATATTGATCAACGTGCGGCTGGCGAAGTCGCTGGTGTTGACCTTCACGATCGCCGGCTTGGTGCCTTCCGGATTGCTCTGCCAGTATTCGGCGCCCGGTGCGGTACGCCGGAACGCCGGCATCGCCTGCACTTCCAGCGGGGTCTTGGGCAGATGGCCGAACAACTTCGGCAGCTGCGGTTCCATCGCTGCGATGTACTGGCGGTATTGCTGCAGGATCTGGTCGCCCGAGGTGGCGAAGTGTCGCTTGTCGGTCTCCACGGCCTTGCGGAAGCTGGCCAGATCCGCAAAACCCTGCGCCTTGGCGATCTGCGTCATCTCGCCTTCGATGCGCGCCACCTCCTTCAGACCAATCTGGTGGATTTCCTCCGGCGCCATGTCGGTGGTGGTCTGGGTGTGGATGGCGTAACGATAGCGGCGCTCGCCATCGGGCAGCGACCAGACACCTTCCTGCGCGCGCCCCTGCGCGGCATATTCGTCGCGGACGAACGCGGCCAGCTTTGCGTAAGCCGGGCGCACCTGTTGGTCGATCGCGGCGAGCAGCTGTTGGCGCAGCACATCGCGTTGATCGGCCGGTACGGCGGCGTCGAGCTTTTTCAATGGCGAGGCGAACGGGCTCTGCTCCCCGGTCAAGGCCGCAATCTTGTCGATCTGCTCGGGTAGGCGCTCCAGCAGATAACGCGGCTGGGTGAGGCCCTCCTTCGCCCCCTGCCGCGACACCGCGATCACCTGGTCGATCACCGTCGGAATCGCCTGCAGCCGCTTGATGTAGTCCTGGTAATCCTTGGCATTTTCGAACGGGAAGGCATCGCCGTAGCCGGCCAACGCCAACTGTATGCCGCCGATCGGTTCCAGCGGCATTGCATAGGTTTTCAGGTCGATCCCTTCCAGCTTGTCGCGCAACTGGCCCAGCATCATCTGCAGGCTGAGCTGGCGTTGCTCGTCCAGCGTCTTGGCATCCACCGCTTCGAACTGCTTGAGCAGGTCGGCCGTTGCGCTGCGCTCTGCCTGCACGGCCTCCAGCGAGTAATCGCTCCAGCGGTCGTTGTAGCGCTTGTCGCCGATGATGCTGGCGAACTCGGGGTTGTGCTGCAGTTGGTACTGCCACTGCTTGTCCAGCAGCGCATCGAAGGCCTTGGCAGCCTGCTCGCCGGTCGAGGCGGAGGCAGGTGTAGCCGCCCGCTCCGCTGCGGGCGGCGCCGGCTTGCAGGCGGTGACCAAGGCCGCGGCGAGTAGACCGATGGCAACGGGACGCAGGTGTTTCATGCATTCACTCCAAGATGCAATGGCGGCTGCAGGAGCGCGCCTGAGCGCGACGGCTTCATCGGGACTGCCCGTCGCGCCCGGGTGCGCTCCTACGCGTGCGTGAACCTGTAACGGCTCACGCAAACGGTTGATCGATCGCCACCGACGGCGGCGTGAACCACTGCGCGCCATCGTCGGTCACGTGGAAATGGTCTTCCAGGCGCACGCCGAACTGTTCCGGCACCACGATCATCGGCTCGTTGCTGGCACACATGCCCGGCTGCAACGGCAGCGCATTGCCGCGCACCAAGTAAGGCGCCTCATGAATCGCCAGGCCGCAGCCGTGACCGGTGCGATGCGGCAACCCGGGCAATCGATAGTCGGGGCCGAGCCCGGCTGCCTCCAGCACCTTGCGCGCGGCCTGATCCACCGCCTCGCATGCCACGCCCGGGCGGATCGCTGCGAATGCCGCCGCCTGCGCGGCCTGCTCCAGGTCCCAGATGCGCTGCTGCGCGTCGTTGGCCGCGCCATAGATCCAGGTGCGGGTGATGTCGGAGTGGTAGCCCTGCACGGTGCAGCCGGTGTCGATCAACACCAGTTCGCCTTCGCGCAGGTGCTGCACACCCGGGATGCCGTGCGGAAACGCAGTGGCGTGGCCGTACTGCACGATACAGAAGGTCGATCCGTTGTCGGCGCCCAGCGCGCGATGCGCCTGGTCGATGAAGCGCACCAGTTCATCGGTCCCCATGCCCTCGTGTGCGATACCGGCCGCCAGCCGCTGCACCAGCAAGGTCATATCGCAAGCCTGCTGCATCAATGCCAGCTCGGCCGGCGACTTGCACATGCGGCAGCCATCGATGATCGCGCCGGCATCACGAATGGCCTTGCCCAGATGCGCACGCAGACCGGTATGCACGGCGAACGCAATGCCCGGGTCCAGCGCCAGGGCATGCGCATGGCGCTCGTCCATGGCCTGTACCACCAGTGCGTACGGGTCGTCGTGCTCTTCCCACAGGTATTTGGTCACCGGGATCTTCAGCACCGCATCCAGCGAGCCTTCCTCGAACATCGGGCAGATCAGCACCGGCTCGCCATCCAGCGTCAGCAGCAGGGCCACCAGACGCTCGCTCGCCCCCCACGGCACGCCGGTGAAATAGCGCAGCGACGTGCCGGCACCGATCAACAGCGCATCCACGCCATGCGTGCGCATGAGGGTGCGCGCACGCTCGATGCGGCGCTCGTATTCGTCCGTGGCGATCGACGCGGCGCATTGTGTCCACGGCGTCAGTTGCGCACGCGCTTGCGCAAGCGACAGCCCGCCGATCTGGCTGCTCATGCGCCGGCTCCAAGATCGGCCGTGCTCCATTGCCCATCGACCAGACGTGCCACGCCGCCCGGATTGCGCTGGCGCAGTTCGGCAGGCAGCAGTGCATCGGGCACCGCGTCATAGCTGTGCAAGGCGGCAAAACGGCGGATGGCGCCGGGCATGCCCACCGCCGTGAAGCCCGGATGCCCGGTGCTCGGGAACGGGCCGCCGTGGTTCTGCGCCGCGCTCACGGCCACGCCGGTCGGCATCTTGCTGTTGATCAACCGCCCTACCCGCGCGCGCAATACCGGGGCAATGGTCTGCCACGCCGCATCGTCGCTGCCGTCGGCCGCGCGGTACAACGTGCCGGTCAGGTTGCCTTCGAACGCGGCAGCCACCTGTGCCATCTGCGCCACATCGGCTGCGCGCACCAGCAGGCTCACCGGGCCGAAGGCTTCGGCCTGCAGGGCGTGCGGGTTGGCCAGAAAGGCTTGCGCATCCACGCTCAACAAGGTCGGCGCATAGCGGTAGCCATCCTCGCCGGTGTGTCCGCCGGCCAGCATGCTGGCGCCGGCGGCACGCAGGCTCGCCACACCGCGTTGCACGCCTTCTACACCAGCGGCGGAGAACAGCACCATCGGCATGGCCGCTTCGAAATGCGCCTTGGTGGCCGCAACGAACGCATCGCCAGCCGCGCCATGCGGCACCACCACCACACCGGGGTTGGTGCAGAACTGCCCGCTCCCCAGCGTGCAGGAGGCGAAGAATTCCTGCGCAAGCGCATCGCCGCGTTCGGCCAGCGCGCCCGGCAACAGGAAGACCGGGTTGACGCTGGAAAGCTCGGCATAAAACGGCACGCCCGCCGCGTCTGCGGCCGCCTTCAGTGCCAGCCCACCGGCACGGCTGCCAGTGAAACCGATCGCGCCCAGCCGCGCATCGCCCGCCAAGCGCAGGCCGATGGCAGTGTCGAAGTGATACAGCAGTTGCACCGCCGCCGCAGGCAGACCGGCCCCAACCAAGGCCTGATGCGCGAGCTGCGCCATGCGCTGGCTGGTGGCCGGATGCAACGGATGCGCCTTGGCAATGACCGGGTTGCGCGCGGCAATCGCCGAGGCGAAATCGCTGCCGGCGATCGCATTGAATGCGAACGGAAAATTGTTCGGGCCGAACACCAGCACCGGTTTGCCCAGTGGCGCCAGGTGCGAACGCAGGTCTGCCGCGCTGTCGATGATGGGCTGGGTCCAGCTGTAGCTGCGCACGGCCTGTGCGGCGTGCCGCAGTTGGCCGCTGGTGCGCGGCAGTTCGTTGCCGCGCAAGCGTGTGGGCGCCGGTAACGCCGTCTCGGCATGCGCCAGCGCGACCAGGGTCTCGGCGTCGGCATCCAGCGCGTCGGCATAGCCTTCCAGAAAGGCCGCGATCCGCTCGACCGGTGCGGCCGCCAACTCCGCCGCCACTGACTGCGCCGCAACCACGGCCGCTTCCACATCGTCCGCACCACTGACCGGAAAGTACGGCCCGATCGGCTCGCCGGTGGCCGGGTCGGCAGCGCGGAAACTGCCGGTGGCGGCGCGGCTGGCTTGCCATTGCCCTGCCAGCAGGATCTCGGCTGCGGCCGCGGGAATGGAGTGGTTCGTCTCGTTCATTGCGGCACCTTCGGTGACAGGGAGGCAGGACCTGCGCTCGGTGCGCTGGCGGCAGACCAAAAAGACGATGAGGATGCAGCACTGGATGCCACATCCGCATCGGCCAACGCATCGCGGCGCGCGCAGGCAGGGCGCGTGCTACGAATCGGCACAACTGGCACCTGGCGCTCACCCGCAGGCACGACGGACCAGGGCAGCATCAGTGCGCCATCAAGACAATGTAGGCGCGGTGGCGATGGCATGGTCGATCACCTTCAAGGCGGCATCGCGCTCGGCGCCGGCCACCACCAGGCGCGGCGCACGCACCTGCTCGCTGCCCATGCCGACCTTGGCCTGCACCAGTTTGATCAGCTGCACGAAGGTGGGCACCGTATCCAGGCGCAGCAGCGGCAGGAACCAGTGGTAAAGCTCCCTGGCCGCCGGGTAACCGCCATCGCGGGCGAGTTCGAACAGGCGCACCGATTCCTTCGGATACGCATTGACCAGGCCGGCGATCCAGCCCTTGGCGCCCATGCTCAGGCCTTCGACGATGGCATCGTCCATGCCCACCAGCAGCGCCAGGCGATCGCCCAGCAATTCCTGCAGCGCAGCGAAGCGGCGCACGTCGCCGGAGGATTCCTTCACTGCCTGCAGGTTCGGGAATTCGGCGGCCAGCTCGGCGATCTGCGCCGGGCCGAAATCGGTCTTGTAGGCCACTGGGTTGTTGTACAGGATCACCGGCAGATCGGTTGCGCCGATCACCGCGCGCACATGCGCGCCCATCTCGCGCCAGTCGGTGGAATACACGTACGGCGGCAGCACCATCAAGCCGCCGCAGCCGATGTCCTTGGCCGCCTTGGCCAGCGCGACCGCTTCGCCGGTGGCCAAGCTGGCGATGCCCGGCACCACCGGCACGCGGCCGTTCAGGGCGGTGACCAGTGTGCGCAGGATCGCCAGCTTGTCTTCCACGCTCAAGGTCGCGGCCTCCCCCAACGAGCCCAGCGGCACGATCGCGGTGCAACCGGCATCCACCAGTTGATTTGCGTGCTTGCCGAGGAACTCGTGGTCGATGTCGCCGTTGGCGGTGAACGGGGTGGTGATGGCCGGCAGCACGCCGTGCCAGAACGCAGCATTGCTCATGGATGTTTCCCTTGCGAGTCGGAAGTGAACGAGTCGGCCAGCGCCGCGAGGCGGACCGGGAACAACGGCGGCCGGCGGCCGGCGTCGGTAGAAAGATCGGGCGGGCAGCGCCCCAGTTCGGCCAGCGCAGCGCCGCAGATACGGCCCTGGCAGGCGCCCATGCCGCAGCGCGAGGCGAGCTTGGCGTCGCGCGCATCGTCGAAGCTGTCCAGGGCGGCCAGCGGTACGTCTTCGCAGCGGCAGATCAAGGTGTCCGCCTGCGCCAGCGTGCGGATACGCGGGTCAAGCGCGAAGTGCTGCTGCAGCAGATCGGCAAACGCACGCGCGGCGTCACGCCGTGGCTGCAGACGCAGCGCCGCCTCCGGTGCATCGGCCGCCATGTGTCCGGCCATCGCTCCTTCGATCAATGCGCAATCGCGCCCGCCGATGCCGCAGACTTCGCCGGCGGCAAAGATCTGGTTAACGCTGGTACGCAACAGCGCATCCACCTGCACCTGCTGGTGCGCGCCGCAGGCATGCAGCTGGCAACCCAGCAATTGCGCAAGCTCGGTGTTGGGCACCAGGCCATAGCCCACCGCCAGTTGATCGCAGGCCAGACGCGTGCGGCCGCCGGGCCCGGCGAGCTCCACTTCGCGCAGCTGCGTGTCGCCATGCGCGGCAACCACGATGCTGCCGGCGCGATATGCCACTGCACGCAGCTGCAGGCGCAAGGCCACCGCCTGCGCGGCCTTGCCCGGCCAGCGCCACAACTGCAGTGCGAACTGGCGCAAGGCGGCCGGCGAGGTCTGTTCGTGAATGCCGAGCACCTGCGCGCCATGCCGTTGCAACGTGGCCGCACTGGCCAGCAACAACGGGCCACTGCCGGCCACCAGCACGCGCTTGCCCGCCAGCGGCCAGCCCTGCTTGGCCAGCGCCTGCGCGGCGCCGGCACCGGTGACGCCGGGCAAGGTCCAGCCTGGAAATGGCAACAGCAATTCGCGCGCACCGGTGGCCAGCACCAGGGCGGCGTAATGCAGTTGCAGCGTGCCGTCGGGGCCATCGGCCAGCAGCCAGCCCGGCTGCGCCAGCACAATCTGCGTGCGCGTCAGCACGGTGATCGATGCATTGCCCGCCACCTGCTGCCGCAATTCGCGCGCATCGGCCGGCGCGCCGTGTTGCACATCGCTGCGCCACACCTGACCGCCGGTACGTGGCTGCATGTCGACCACGCCCACGCGCACGCCTTGGCTGGCCGCCGCCTGCGCCGCCGCCAGCCCGGCCGGGCCGGCGCCGATCACCAACACATCGAAATGCAGCACGCGCTCAGCCATCGGTGCGCACCTGCATGCCATCGCATGCGTCCACCAGGCAGGCGCGTTGCTGTCCCACGCCATCGATGCGCACGCGGCATTCGAAACACACGCCCATGCCGCACAGGGGCGCGCGCGCTTGCCCACTGCTCGATTGGCGAAACTGCAACGTCGCCTGCGCCACGGCCGCCGCCACGCTGGCACCGGCCGGCACCTCGACCATGCGCCCGTCCACCTGCAGACGCACCGTCGCGCTCATGCGGGCGCTCCTTGCACGGCACGCGCCGGTGCGTAGGGCGCCGGGTCGATGGCCGGGGTGCGCCCGAGCAGGCTGTCCACGATCAGCCGTGCGCTCCCCAGCGCCGTGGTGACCCCCAACCCCTCGTGACCGGCGGCCACCCAAACATCGCGTCGGCCGGGCACCACCCCCAGATACGGGCGCCCGTCCGGCGTGGCCGGACGCAGGCCGGTCCACACGCGGATCGCCTGCAGCTCGCGCAGGACCGGCAGGTACGCAAAGGCGCGCTGCAACATCTGCTGCAGCACCGGCATCGACAAGGCGCGGTCGTGCTCGCCGAACTGGCGCGAGGAGCCGATCAGAATCTGCCCGGTGGGCCGCGGCTGCACATTGAAGGCCACGCTGGTGTCGTCGGCCCCGTGCGCCGAATCCGCATAGCCCAGTTCCAGCAGCTGATGCCGGATCAGCCCCGGGTGCCGGTCGGTGATCACCAAATGGCCCTTGCGCGGGCGCAGTGCCAGCTCGGGCAGCAACTGCGGCAAGGCCACACCGCTGGCCACCAGCACCGGCCCGGCGAGCGTCTGCCCATCGTCCAGACGCACCGCATGCGCCTGCAGCTGCACCACGCGGCGGCCGGCAAACAAGCGTGCACCGGACGTGCAGGCCACGCCCACCAAATGCCGCGCGACCCGCGGCGGATACACCACGGCTTCATCGGGCACGCGCATGCCGCCAGCCAGCCCGGGCACCAGCTGTGGCTCCAGCGCATACAGCTGCGCGGCATCGATCGCTTCGGCATGCAGGCCGGCCGTTGCCAGGCGCGCGATCTTGGCTGGCACCGCCGCCAGTTCGCGCGCATCGCGGGCCACCCACAGCGTGCCGCAGCGGCTGAATTCGGCGTCGCTGAGCGTGGCGAAGCGTTCCCATAGCCGCAGCGAATACGCCGACAACGCCAGCTCGGCCGGGTCGTCGTCCATCGCCACCAAATGCCCCATCGCCGCGGCGGTGGCGCCGCCGCCGATCGGTCCCGGCTCGACGATCGCCACGCGAAGGCCCTCGCCCGCCGCCGCTTCCGCGCAAGCGGCGCCCACAATGCCGGCGCCGATCACGATCAGGTCGTAACTGCGTCGCGTGTACGCGGCAGACGCGGCGGACCCGGATTCGGCAACCGCACCCAATCCAGGCGCCGCTGCCGACGCAGGCGTTGCAGCAGCAGTTCCTGCCATCGCAGCAGACAGTGCTGCGCCAGACGGCGTGACCGACGCAAGCACCGGTGCGGGCCGCTGGGGTTCCATCAGGCCACGATGCCCCAGGCGAACGGGTCCGCCGGGTCGATCACCAGTTGCGCGCGCGCGGTGATGTACGCCCGCCCACTGATGCGCGGTGCGATGCCACGCCCGCTCAACCGATAATTGCCTTCGAAGGCGCTGCCCAGAATGCCTTGCTGCACCCAGCGCTCGCCTTCGGCCAACTTGCCGTCCGCCGCCAGGCAGGCCAGCTTGGCGCTGGTGCCGGTGCCGCATGGCGAGCGGTCGTAGGCCAAGCCCGGGCACAGCACGAAATTGCGCGCCACGCCGCTACCGTCGGGCGCAGCGCCGTTGACTTCGATATGGTCGATCTCGCCACCTGCCTCGCCAGTGATCCCGGCCGCTTCCAGGGCCAGCCGAACCGCCTCGGTGTAGGCGGTCAGCTCGCGCTGATGCGCCAGGTCCAGCGCGCACGGCGCCTGCTCGGTGATGAAGAACCAGTTGCCGCCCCAGGCCACGTCGCCGCGCACCCGGCCATGCCCCGGCACCTCCACCTCCACCCCGCTGGCAACGCGATAGCTCTCGACATTGTCCACCCACACCGTGCCGTCGTCGGCCAGCTCCACGCCCACCGTGCCGACCGGCGTCTCGATCCGGTGCTGGCCCGGGCCGATGCGCCCCAGCTCGGCCAGCGTGCGGACCACCCCGATGGTGCCGTGCCCGCACATGCCCAGGTAGCCCACGTTGTTGAAGAAGATCACCCCGGTGCAGGCGCCTGGGTCGCGCGGGGGCAGCAACAAGGCGCCCACCATGGTGTCCGACCCACGCGGCTCGCAGGCGATGGCGCTGCGCCAGTGGTCGAACTCGCTGCGAAAGCGTTCGCGGCACTGCGCCAGGTCGCCATCGCCCAGATCTGGAAAACCGGAAAGGACCACGCGGGTAGGCTCGCCAGCCGTGTGGGAGTCGATGACGTCGATGGTGTGCATATCCCATGCTCCCACTGCCGACCTGCGGGCGACTAGCGTTCAATGCCAAGTGAAAATGCGGAAATCCGCACAATCATCAACCCGAATCACAACCGCGCGTTTGCGCTAGGATCATTGCTGGGCTGCACCGTCGTGCAACCGTCTAATCGTGACCGCTACCATGACCCTGATGGACCTCAACCTGCCCGCCCTGGAAATGCAGACGCTGTTCGATGCACTGCCGGATGTGGTGTTCTTCATCAAGGACAGCGAGGGCCGCTACACCCATTGCAACCTGACCCTGGTGCGCCGGTTGGGACGCAAGCTGCGCAGCGAGATCATCGGCCGCTCGCCGCTGGAAGTGTTCCCGTTGCCGCTGGGCGGCAGCTACATGATGCAGGACCGCCGCGTGCTGTGCGGCGAGCTCATCGACAACCAGCTCGAAGTGCATCTGTACCCCAACCGCCTGCCGGGCTGGTGCCTGACCTTCAAACGCCCGCTGTGCGAGGCCAATGAGGTGATCGGCGTGGTCGGCATCTCGCGCGACCTGGGCCAGCCCGACAGCCGTCATTCCGCGTACGAACGCTTGAGCCAGGTGATGGAACACATGCAGGCCAACTTCGGCGACAACCTGCGCGTGCAGAGCCTGGCCGACCTGGCCGGGTTGTCGGTGGCGCAGCTGGAACGCCACTTCCGCCGCGTGTTCCAGGTCACCCCGCAGCAATTGCTGACCAAGTTGCGCATCGAATCGGCGATGCGGCTGCTGTACGGCGACGACAGCATCGCCAGCATCGGGCAACGCTGCGGGTTCGCCGACCAGAGCGCGTTCGCGCGTCAGTTCAAGGCCACCGTCGGCATGACGCCGCGCGATTATCGCGCGCTCAAGGGTCAGTTATAAGGACACAACTTCGCGTTGACACATCGCTGGCACAAATGCCGAATTCGGCAGGATTTGCCATGCGCTGGCGCAGCCGGGGCAGTCGCCAGACCTGCGGGACTGCGCTGCATGCGATGCGCCCGGACGCGGCGCCGCGCTAAAGGCAGCGTCAAGGTGTCAGCAGGCCCGGATGATAGAATTTCGGGTTTCCCCTACTGCGTTGCCAATGGCCAGCTTTTTTCGCCGTAACAAGCCAACCACGCCCGACAGCTCGCGTACCTCTCGCTACAGCCTGGAAGAACTGGCAGCCGCATTCCCCACCGCGCCGTCTGCCGCCACCCCGGCATCGCCGGTCGAGGCGGTGCCGAATGCCGAGCCAGAACGCAAAGCGGCCGCAACGCCGGTTGTTGCGCCTGTCACGCCTGCTCCGGCAGGCGGCGAGCCTGCAGCGCCCGCGGCGCCGATACCGCCGCAGATCACCGCCGCGCCAGCCGACCAGCTGGCGCAGGAGATCGCTGCACGCACTGGCCAGGCGCAGAGTATTGCCGCCGTCCCGAGCGCGCCGGCAGCTCCTGCGGCGCCCGCGCCGACCGCATTGCAGGCGCTGCCAGACCCAATGCCCGCCAGCGCGCCCGGCGCGCCGGTCGTGGTGGTGCCGCCGGTCGTGGCGCAGCCGCAGACCGTTCCAACGCCGCCTCCCGTCGTGCCTGCCCAGCCGGCTACACCTTCGCAACCCGTCGCCCCTGCCGTGGTCGCACCGCCGGTGGCCGCTGCGCCGGTCTCGACGCCTGCACCGGCTGCTGCAGCTCCCGCCAGCGCGCCCCCGACCAGTACCGCGCCGACGGTCACCGCACCGGCCATCGTCAGTGCACCGCTGGCGAGTACGCAGGACGACAGCATCGTCGGCCAGCGCGACGCCCTCCCCGCCGCGCCGGCGGGAAAACCCGGCTGGCGCGAGCGGCTGCGCAACAGCACCTTCGCACGCAGCTTCGGCGGCCTGTTCTCGCGCAATCCCAAGCTCGATGACGACCTGCTGGATGAAATCGAAACCGCACTGATCACCGCCGACGTCGGCATCGGCGCCACCACTGCGTTGATCGACGGCCTGCGCAAGCGGATGAAATCGCGCGAATTCGTCGACGCCCAGGCTCTGTTCAAGGCCTTGCGTGCCGATCTCATCGCGCTGCTGCAGCCGGTCTCCAAGCCGCTGGTGATCGACCGCTCGCTCAAACCGTTCGTGGTGCTCACCGTCGGTGTCAACGGCGTCGGCAAGACCACCACCATCGGCAAGCTGGCCAAGCGCTTCAAGGACGAAGGCAACAGCCTGATGCTGGCCGCCGGCGACACCTTCCGTGCTGCGGCGGTGGCGCAATTGCAGGCCTGGGGCGATCGCAATGGGGTGGCCGTGATCGCGCAGGGGCAAAACGCCGATGCCGCGTCGGTGGCGTTCGACGCGCTGCAGGCCGCCAAGGCGCGCGGCACCGATGTGTTGATCGCCGACACCGCCGGCCGCCTGCACACCCAGACCGGGCTGATGAACGAGCTCGGCAAGATCCGCCGCGTGCTCGGCAAGATCGATGCCGCCGCGCCGCACGAAGTCCTGATGGTCATCGACGGCACCACCGGCCAGAACGCCATCTCGCAGCTGCGCCAGTTCCACGCTGCCGTGGGCGTCACCGGCCTGGTCGTGACCAAGCTCGACGGCACCGCCAAGGGCGGCGTGGTGTTCGCGCTGGCGCGCGAGTTCAATATTCCGATCCGCTTTGCCGGTATCGGCGAGCGTCCGGAAGATCTGCGCGTCTTCGACCCGGTCGCCTTCGTCGACGCGCTGTTGCCCGACGCTTTGGGCGGCTGATCGGAAGATGCCTGCCCGCGTCTGCAACCGCTGCGCGCGCAGGCGCTACAGGCAGGTTGCACGGTGCGCCGGGTGTCATGCGATTGGTTGCAGGCACGATGCGTTCTGGAGGTTGCCCAGCGCTTGCGCGCAGGACGCTGAAGGCAAGGTCGCGCGGATGCGTCAGCGGCCTGCTCCCATGCGCCGACACCACCGCATCGGGCTGGCGATGAAGGATCCTTCTGCGAACGGTGCCTGGGCGGAATGACGTTTGCGCTGCAGCGAAGGGACGCCACGCACGACACGCGCAGCAGATCCACTCCCCCGTCCCGCCACTCTCGCCTCGCCCTCCATCGCCCGCAAAGCTCATGCCAGCCGACCACGCCACTCCCTCCGCCGATGCCTTTGTCGACCGCCTGTTGCACTGGTTCGACGGCCATGGCCGCCATGATCTGCCCTGGCAGCACCCACGCACGCCCTACCGGGTGTGGCTGTCGGAAATCATGCTGCAGCAGACCCAGGTGGCGGTGGTCATTCCGTATTTCCACAAGTTCATGGCGCGCTTCCCCGCGCTGGCCGATCTGGCGGCGGCCGACAACGACACCGTGATGGCGCAGTGGGCCGGACTGGGCTACTACGCCCGCGCGCGCAATCTGCATGCCGCCGCCAAGCAATGCGTCGCGCTGCACGGTGGGCAATTGCCGCGCGACTTCGATGCACTGCTTGCGCTGCCGGGCATCGGCCGCAGCACGGCAGGCGCGATCCTGAGCCAGGCCTGGAACGATCGCTTCGCGATCATGGACGGCAACGTCAAACGCGTGCTCGCCCGCTTCCACGGCATTGCCGGGTATCCCGGCCTGCCGGCGATCGAAAAACAGTTATGGCAACTGGCCACCAGCCATGTTGCGCATGTCCCGGCTGGCCGCCTGGCCGACTACACCCAGGCGCAGATGGATTTCGGCGCCACGCTGTGCACCCGCGCCAAGCCCGCCTGTGTGCTGTGCCCGCTGCAGACCGATTGCATCGCACGCCGCGATGGCCTGGTCGAGGCATTGCCCACTCCCAAGCCCGGCAAGCAGCTGCCCGAACGCGAGGCCACTGCGCTGCTGCTGCAGAATGCCGAGGGCCACATCCTGCTGCAGCGACGCCCGCCAACCGGCATCTGGGCCGCGCTGTGGACGCTGCCGCAGGCCGATACCCACAGCGGCATGCGCGCCTGGTTCGCAGCGCATATCGACGGCAACTACGAGCGCGCCGACGAGATGCCGCCGATCGTGCACACCTTCAGCCACTACCGGCTGCATTTGCAGCCCTTGCGCCTGCGCAAGGTCGCGCTACGTCCGGCGGTGGGCGACAATGACGATCTACGCTGGGTAGCGCCTGCCGATCTTGCATCGCTGGGCCTGCCGGCGCCGATCCGCAAGTTGCTCGACGCGCTGTAAACGCGTGTCCCAAAGGAATCCGCATGTCCCGCACCGTGTTCTGCCACTACCAGCAAAGCGACACCGAAGGCCTGGATTTCGTGCCGTATCCGGGCGAGCTCGGCCAGCGCATTTTCGCGCAGATCGGCAAGACCGCCTGGCAAGCGTGGCTGGCGCATCAGACCATGCTGATCAACGAAAACCGGCTGTCGCCGCGCGACCCAAAACACCGCGCCTTTCTCGAAGCCGAACTGCAGAAGTTCCTGTTCGAGCGCAATGCCGACAAACCCGAAGGTTATGTGGCGCCGGTGGGTGACTGAGCGCGCGGAGGTGGGATCGGCAGCAGTAGTGACTGCCTTTACGGGACCAGTGCGTTTTCGGGAGTGATCGCGGGAACCTGCCTGTGGTGCAGCGCGTGCCGGAACGGCCAGCCACTCACCGACGTGCTATTCACCGATGTGGCCTGGATGTTCTCGCCGCAAGACAAGCCTGGTGATCTGGCCAACGCCCCGTGCAGGACGCGGGTGATCTGGCGGAGGCGACAGGCGCCCAGCTCCGCGGGCCTCACGGCTGCCAGGCTGCTCCCCACGCCTGCGGCTGCGGGCGCCGCGCTGGCGAACTGACGCAATCTTGAAACTGCAATCGCGGCTGCAGTGCGATGCCGCAGCGGCATCGCACTGGCGGTCTGCCGGCCTCAACCAACCCCGGTCGGCCCATCCAGCAACATGCGGATGCGCTTGAGCAGTTCCTTCTGCGTGTAGGGTTTGTCGACCACATCGAATTCGGCGCCGCCCACATCGGTGCGCTGGATGCTCGCATCGGCGTAGCCGGTGGTGAGCAATATCTTGATCTTCGGCAACATGCGGCGCGCCTCACGGGCGAGCATCACCCCGTTCATACCGCCGGGCATGATCAGGTCGGTGAACAGCGCATCCACCTGCAGGGTCTTCTCCAGGATCTCCACCGCCTCGCGTCCGCTGGATGCAGACAGGACGCGGTAACCGGCGTTTTCCAGAAACATCCGCGCCACCACCGCCACGTCCTGCTTGTCTTCCACCACCAGGATGGTTTCGTTGCCCCCCTTGTCGATGGCGCGGCTCTTGGCGGCCTGCAAATCGTTTTCGAATTCGCTGGAGGCGGGGAAATACAGCCGCACCGTGGTGCCTTCGCCCACCTCGCTATAGATGCGCACGGTGCCGCCAGACTGCTTGACGAAGCCGTACACCATCGACAGGCCAAGGCCGGTGCCCTGCCCTTCCTCCTTGGTGGTGAAGAACGGTTCCATCACCCGGCTGACCACCTCCGGCGGCATGCCCGAGCCGGTGTCGGTCACGGCGATGCTGACGTAGCGGCCCGGGGACAGCTGGTGATACATCGCCAGGTCGTGGCCTGAGATCTCCACGTTCTGGGTCTGCACCGTGACTTCCTTGCGTTCTGCCTGCGCCATCGCGTCGCGCGCATTGATCAACACATTCAACAGCGCCACCTCTGCCTGGGTGGTGTCGATCTGGCAGTTCCACAGCCCTTCTTCCAGCGTCTGGCGCAGGGTGACGCCGCCCCCCAGCGCGCGCTCGGCCATGTTGGTCATGCCGGCCACCAGCCCGTTGAGGTTCACGACCCGCCCGCGCAGTTTCTGCTTGCGCGAAAACGCCAGCAATTGCTGGGTCAAGGTGGCCGCCTTGGCAGCGGCGGCCGCCGCGTGTTCGGCACTGAAGGCAATCCGCTCGGCATTCCCCGCGCCGGCGCTGGCCATCATCTGGATCACTTCCAGATGTCCAGACATCACCTGCAGCAGATTGTTGAAATCGTGCGCGATGCCGCCGGTCAGCTGGCCCAGCGCTTCCATCTTCTGCGCCTGGCGCAGCGCATCTTCGGCATCGCGTCGCCGGCTCACATCCAATTGCGAGCCGAAGAAATAGACCAGGTTGCCCTTGTCGTCGAACACCGGCGAGATGAAAAGCGCATTCCAGAACGAGGAGCCGTCCTTGCGGTAGTTCAGCACCTCGGTGGCAAATTCGCTGCGGCTTTCGATCGATGCGCGCACATCGCTGATGCTGGCCGGATCGGTCTCGGGCCCCTGCAGGAAACGGCAGTTGTTGCCGATGACCTCATCGGCGGCATAGCCGGTCATCTCCAGGAACGCGCGGTTGGCGAACACGATGGGGTTATCCGGAAGATGGGGGTCGGTCACCGTCATCGGCATGCGCGTGGTTTCCACTGCGGCAAAGAAAATGTCCGAGCGGTGCTTCTCGACAGGCAGGCCGCGTGTGTCGCTGATCTGAGGCGCCCGCAGCTCTCCGTGACCGGAATCGTTCAAGTGATGTTCTCCGCGGGGCCATTCCCGTGGCTACAGTCTAGTTGGGTCCGGTGAGGCGATTCGTCACATCCATGAGCCTTTCCCGTACGGCCGCGCCCGCCATCGAACCGGATGCGCTGCGATAGCGCCGTCACGGTGCAGGCGTATAGGCAGAGAGCAGGACCGGCTTACGCGGGTCGGCGGCAATTTCCTTGTGCTCGCTCAGGCGCAGCGCTTGGGCATCGGGCGTGTCCTGGGTGTTCATTTCCCATGCTTCGATCACGCGCTTGTGGAACACGAAGACGCCGCGGCGGCGGTCGTAACGAAAGGTGATGTAGTCGGTCCAGTGTTGTCCGCACGCCACCGCGTTTTGCACGGTGAAATACGCGCCCTTCGCGACCAGGCCCTGGTCGCTGTCCAGAAATGGATCGCACTGCCCGCCTTCGTCGGCGTTGAAGATCACCCGCGTGTTGCGCGCGGCTTCCACAAACCCACCGCCGGCGTTTGCAACCAGCACCAGCAGGGTACGCGGCGGTGCTGCATGGCCAGGGCCGCGCAGCGTTTGTTCTGCGGATGCACGCAACGCAACCACGTAATCCTGCCGGCCATCGCCGGTGAGATCGGCGCTAGCGACACTCATCACCGACTGCCCGGCAGGTAACAGTCTGGCAGCACCGGCGGGCAGCGTGGCGGCGCCGGCTGACATGGCCAGCGTCGCGGTCGTTGCCAGCACGGTTGCCCACCATCGGCATCGTGTCGTCATCGCGGTGTCCTGGTCTGCGTCGGGGCTGCCAGCATAGCCGGCCGCTCCTGCCCCGCGCACCGGCATCGGCGCGCAACACGTAGGGGCGTGTCGTCGCACGGTCGCCGCATGCCATTCGGCGCACGCGCACGATGGGGCCGCAATCCTGTCGAGCGTCCGCCGCATTGCGTCGCCACACCGCGTTTTTCGCCAGTGAAGATCGCGCGTCAAGTCCGCTTGCCGGCTCACGCCCGGCTGTCGAAATCCCCACGTCCGATTGATGCCTCCACCGCGATGCTGGCCCTGCACCACGGCGTCCAGTGGTGCATTCCCCAACCGACGAGTGAGAATCTGCAATGGCAAATCAGAACGACAACAAGGGTGGCACCAGCAACCGCGGCTTTGCTTCGATGGACGAGGACAAGCAGCGCGAAATCGCTTCCAAGGGCGGCAAGGCGGCCCACGAAAGCGGCAACGCCCACGAGTTCACCTCGGAAGAAGCACGCGAGGCCGGCAAGAAGGGCGGCCAGGCGAGCGGTGGCGGCAACAACCGCTGAGCTGCGGAACACGGCAGGTACCACGGCGCTTCCGCAAGGGCTGCAGCTCTTCCGGAAGCGCGTTCTTTTCAAGAATCGGGCGGCGTCTCAGCTGATGCGACAGCACATCGGCACGCTGCCGCCCGATGACCACGATGTTCCGCACACACTCGCACCCCACCGTGCATGCAGCAGCGCCAGGCCCCCTGGATGGTTGCGCAGGCTTCGATCCACTGACGCAGCAGCAGACCAAGGTCCGCCGTGGCACGCAGTGAACGCGTTCGCCGCGGGCTCGGTGCGGTCGAATACGCCTACCCCGAGCATTTGCGCAGCACGCTCGAAACCTTGCCGACGACTGCCGGGGTGTATCTCTTCCACGGCCAGGACAGCGAACTGCCGTTGTATATCGGCAAGAGCGTCAACTTGCGGGTGCGGGTGATGGATCACTTCCGCACGCCACGCGAAGCCTCGCTATTGCGCCAGACCCGTCGCATCAGCGTGTTCGAAATGGCCGGCGATCTCGGTGCGCAGCTGCTGGAATCGCAGCTCATCAAATCGATGCGCCCGCTGTACAACCAGAAGCTGCGGCGCGTCCCGCGTCAGTTTTCGATCCGGCTGTATTGCGGCGACGTGTCCATCGTGCATTCGGCCGAGCGCGACCCGGCGGTCATACCGTGGCTGTATGGGCTCTATTCCAGCCCACGCGCCGCCCAGGAAGCGCTGCGGCGGCTGGCCGATCGCGACCGCCTTTGCTACGGGCTGCTCGGCCTGGAACGCGCCACCGATGGTCGCCCGTGTTTCCGCGCCATGTTGAAGCGCTGTGCCGGTGCCTGCCATGGCGCCGAATCGCTGGGCGACCACGAGATGCGTCTACGCGCCGCCCTTGAGCATCTGGAACAGGCCGTCTGGCCGTTTCCTGGCGCGGTGGCGTTGAAGGAAGAGGGCAAGCAGTTGCGTCAATTTCACGTGCTGCGCAACTGGCACTATTTGGGCAGCGCCACCTCGCTGGCTGCGGCCCGCAAACTGAAGACCGCACCCGGCGACTTCGATCGCGATTGCTACCGGATTTTGCGCAAGGGCCTTCAAACGCATTTGCACAACGTGGTGTTGCTGTAGGCACGACATGCGTGGCGTGTTCACTTGGGCACGCGCAGCAGGTGCTGAGTTCATGCGAGGCATCGCGCGGCGTGACGCCAGCCTGTCCTGTTTCCCCACCAACAACGGTCCCGCCGCCTACGCTCTCCAAGCGCATGCGAGAGCCCGCGATTCAGCCACTCTGCATCTCGCAGCTGCGGTATTCCTTGGGGTCCAGAAACTCCGCCAGACAAGAACCGACGCGCAGCGCCTGCTCGCGTGCGTCGCCCCGGTATTCGCCCTGCCCTGCGCCCTCGATCGTGGCTACGGGCGCGGCACGGTCGCGGTGGTAAACGAACGCGGTGGAAAGCCACAGCGTCGCGCCAGGCGCCTGGCTTTCCAGGGTCTCCACGCGGAATTCACCGCAGTAACCGTGGATCAGGGTGCGTCGAAGTGTCTTGTGCGTCATGCGCGCAGTATCGCCATGCGCATTTGAAGACCACGTCGAAATCGATTGCATTGCGTGCACATAGGACCTACGCGGATGAACGGGTGGCCGAACCAACGCGCGAGTCTGCGTCCACGCTGGATCACGTCAGCGCAAGCACGCGCGCATGCAGCACAAAGACTGCGCAGCGCGCGCAAGATCGAGGCAGTGACGGAGGAACAACAGATCCGGTGAGAACCGGGAAGCCTTGCGAACGAAGGCTTGGATATGGTGGCCGAGGACGGAATCGAACCGCCGACACGGGGATTTTCAATCCCCTGCTCTACCAACTGAGCTACTCGGCCACTTAACCTGCAACACGATGCCTGCGTTGCGAGGACGCGCACTATAGCGAGCAGGCGCAGTTTGGGCAAGCGTTGCGAGCAACTTTGTTGCCGGCCGCCGTGGGGGGCCGCGATTCTTGCACCGCTTCACGCCGCGCGGCCGGCGACATGGCCTAGCCTGCGCGCGTTCACCGGAGATTGTCATGCGCCTGCCCCGCCTGCTGTTGTCGTTCGTCGCCCTGCTGCCGCTGACAGCGTTTGCGCAACAACCGGTGCGCGCGGTGCCGCAGCTGGACATCTCGCGCTATGCCGGCCAGTGGCATGAGATTGCGCACCTGCCGGTGTCGTTCCAGAAGAAGTGCCGCAGCGACATTACCGCCAGCTACACCTTGCGCGACGATGGCTTGATCGGCGTGCGCAATGGCTGCCGCACCGCCGATGGCAGCCTGACCCAGGCCGACGGCGTGGCGCGCCCGGTCGCCGGCCAGCCCGGGCAGTTGCAGGTGCGCTTTGCTCCCGAGTGGCTGGGTTGGTTGCCGCTGGTGTGGGCCGACTATTGGGTGATCGCGCTCGACCCGGATTACCAATGGGCGGTGGTCGGCGAGCCGGATCGCAAGTACCTGTGGATCCTGTCGCGCTCGCCACAGATGCAGCGCGCGCAACTGGAACGGCTCAAGGCGCAGGCGACCGAGATGGGCTACGACCTGTCGCCGTTGATTGTGGCCGCGCCGTTATTGTGAGGCTGCGTATCACCTGGCGTAATGATTCGGCACCCGCGCTTCGCGCACTCGGGAGCGGCGACCGTACTGCGTAGTATTCTTGGCGCCGCCTCATTCCGCCAAGGACCCGAGTCCATGCGTCGTGCCTATCGCCTTCTTCTTGTGTCGCTGGCCTGCGGGCTGCTGCTGAGCGCCTGCGGCGGCGCAGTCCGCCGGGTGTCCGAGCCGGCCGCCAGCATCCAGCAACTGACCGTGCGTGCCGACGGCTCCTGGTCGGTGGACCTGCGCCTGCAGAACTACAGCAGCATCCCGATGCAGTTCGAACGCGTGGCACTGGAAATCTCTGCCGGCGATCAACTGGCCGGCAAGCTCGACCAGGCCGTGGGCATGTCGATCGGCCCGGAAACCGCAGACGTGGTCACCGTCACCGTGCAACCCACCTCGCTGGGCCGCATCACCGCGGCCGACGTGCTGGCCGGCGGCCGCTCGTTCCCGTACACGCTCAAGGGCACGGTCTGGGCGACCCCACAGGACAAGAAACAACGCGAGTTCAGTGTGGAATCGCGCAATACGCTCAGCCCGGCTCCCGGCCTCAACGGCGTGCTGCGCTAAGAGTCGCTAAGGCGCACGCCTCCCGTACCCGCTTCCAAGGATCCCGCATGAGCAGCTATACCGCCCCGCTGACCGATTTCCGCTTTGCCCTGCACGACGTGCTCGGCGCGCATGCCCTGTTCGCCCGGCTCGGCTACACCGAGGCCAGCACCGACATCATCGACGCCGTCCTCGAAGAGGCCGGCCGCTTCACCTCGCAGGTGCTGGCGCCGCTCAACAGCGTGGGCGACGAGATCGGTTGCGCGTTCGACAAGAGCACGCACGCGGTGACCACCCCGCCCGGCTTCCGCGCCGCCTACGATCAATTCGTGGAAGGCGGCTGGAACGGGCTCACCGCCGAACCGCAATTCGGCGGCCAGGGCATGCCGCACACGCTGGGCGTGCCGCTGAGCGAAATGATCAACGCCGCCAACCTGGCCTGGGGCAACTTTCCGCTGCTCTCGCATGGCGCGATGGAAGCCCTGCGCCAGCACGGCGAGACCTGGCAGCAGGACGTCTTCCTCAAACCCCTGATCGACGGCCGCTGGACCGGCACCATGTGCCTGACCGAACCGCATTGCGGCACCGACCTGGGCCTGCTCAAGACCCGCGCCGAACCCAATCCCGATGGCAGCTACGCCATCACCGGCACCAAGATCTTCATCACCGCCGGCGAGCACGACCTCACCGACAACATCGTGCATCTGGTACTGGCCAAGCTGCCGGACGCACCGGCCGGCGCCAAGGGCATCTCGCTGTTCGTCACCCCCAAGTTCAAGGTGGGCCGCGACGGCAACGTGGGCGAGCGCAATGCGCTGCATTGCGGCTCCATCGAGCACAAGATGGGCATCAAGGGCTCGGTCACCTGCGTGATGAACTTCGAGGGCGCGCAAGGCTACCTGGTCGGCCAGCCCCACAAGGGACTGCAGGCGATGTTTACGATGATGAATACCGCACGCCTGAGCGTGGGCCTGCAAGGCATCGGGTTGTCCGAGCGCGCCTACCAGAACGCCCTGCGCTACAGCCGCGAGCGGTTGCAATCGCGGGCGCTCAGCGGGGCCAAATTCCCGGACAAGCCGGCCGACCCGATCATCGTGCACCCGGACGTGCGCCGCATGTTGCTGACCATCAAGTCGCTGACCGAAGGCAGCCGCCTGCTCGCGTTGCATGCGGCCAGCCTGGTCGACGTTGCCCATCGCGGCGAGAGCGAACGCGAACGCGCCGACGCCGAGACCCTGGTGAGCTTCCTCACCCCGATCTCCAAGGGCTGCCAGACCGAATGGTCGATCGAGAACACCTACCACGCGCTGCAGTGCTTCGGCGGCCACGGCTACATCCGCGAATACGGCATGGAGCAGCTGGCCCGCGATGCGCGCATCACCACCATCTACGAAGGCACCACCGGCATCCAGGCGCTGGACCTGATCGGCCGCAAGACCGCCGCCAGCCAGGCCGCCGGGCTAAAGCTCTTCCTGGCCGATGTGGAAACCTTCGCCAACGCCCAGGACGGCAACGCTGCGCTGGCCGAGTTCATCAAGCCGCTGCGCGACAAGTGCAGCGAATGGGCGATGCTGACCCGCGATGTGCTCGACCGCGCCGCGCGCAACCCGGACGAACTGGGCGCGGCCAGCCACGACTACCTGTTTTATTCGGGCTACGTGGTGCTGGCGTACTGGTGGGCGCGCAGCGTGGCCGCTGCCGATGCCTCCGCGCACAGCGAGGACTTCAAGCGCGCCAAGCGGGAGACGGCGCGGTTCTACTTTGCCCGCATCCTGCCGCGCACCCTGACCCATGCCGCCGCCATCCGCAGCGGCGCCGCACCGCTGATGACCCTGGAAGCGGAGCTGTTCGGCGAAGGCTGAGCGCCTCGCGGCCAGGTGCGCTCCTACGGCTCACGCCGCGGAATTCTGCCGCTGTCGTAGGAGCGGACCTGGCCGCGACAGAGCGGTATCGCTCGACAAAGCCTCGCGCCCGGGGGCGCTCCTACGGCTCATCAACGCCATCACTGCGTTCGACGAGCGATTCCGCAGCGCGGCGGCACGCAATGGCGGGCAACGGGACTTGCCGAGCCAGTGCTTGAAGACACGCGCCAACGCCATTCGCTGCGATACACAAACTGTCAACGATCGGGTATAAGCTGTTTTCCCGATGGAGACAGACACGCACGTTCGTGATGTGATCGTCCCCGGAGGCAGCGCTGCCCCGGACACGGGCAGCGCTGTCGCCGCAATCCACCAACTCCCCACGCTTCGCCTGCTGTCGCTCGATGCGCATGGCCGCGTGCTGGACTGGATCAACTGGCAAGACGCTGCCTGCCTGTACGCCCGCGATGCGGTGTCGTGGACGCTGGGCGAGCCATGCATGCAGATCCACGGCGGCATCTCGCGGCTGACCGGCGAGCGCAGCACGCTGGAACTGCACCCCATCATCGCCGCGCGCGGGCATGCCCGGTCGCGCGCGCTGGACCCGACCCCGACCCTCAGCAACACCGCGTTATTCGCGCGCGATTCGCAGCTGTGCATGTATTGCGGCCAGCATTTCAGTCGCCCGCACCTGACCCGCGACCACGTCATGCCGGTGTCCAAAGGCGGTCGCGACAGTTGGGAAAACGTGGTGACCGCCTGCTTCCAGTGCAATTCGCGCAAGGCCAACCGCACGCCGCAACAGGCGCATATGCCGCTGCTGGCGGTGCCCTACCGGCCGAGCTGGATCGAGCACCTGATCCTGTCCAACCGCAACATCCTGTCCGATCAGATGGCCTTTTTGCGCGCGCAACTGCCCAAACGCTCCAAGCTGTCGCTGTAAGCCGGCTGGCCACGCGTTGCGCCTGCCGGCTGGTGAGTGGCCGCGCCACCCTTCGGCCGAGTGCCAAGACAACCACGGGCGCTTGGGCCTGGATGCCGTGCGGTTGCCCCACTCGCGCCGCAGCGCTGGCGGCTTCGCTGGCGCACGGGGTGTCCGACGTGACATCGAACCCGGCCACGGCGATCCAACGCATGAGGCACCCGGACACGGCCAAGCGTCCCATCCCACGCAGGCAAGGGCCAAGTGGTCTAGAGGACTCGGCGCAATCGGTCCATCGAACGGTGCGGCAGATTGCCGCAGGTGTGGGTAAGCATCGCGCGCGCCAGGCGTGACGGTGTGTGTGCCCATCACTTCCCGCTGACAGCTGAACCGGTTTGCTTGCCGGGCCTTCGCATGGGGAGGACAATACGGCTTCAGAAGATTGACACGATGATGATCGACACCACCCGCTATCCGCGCCTGTCCCGCATCCAGACTCCCGACGATCTGCGCCGCTTCGACGAAGCCGAGCTGACCGCGATCGCCGAAGAACTGCGCTCCTATCTGATCGAATCGGTGGGCAAGAGCGGCGGGCACTTCGCGGCCGGCCTGGGCGTGATCGAGCTCACCGTCGCCCTGCACTACCTGTATCAGACGCCGGTGGATCAACTGGTGTGGGACGTCGGGCATCAGACCTACCCGCACAAGATCCTCACCGGCCGGCGCGACCAGATCCACACGGTCAAGCAGAAGGACGGCGTGGCGCCGTTTCCCAAGCGCGAAGAGAGCATCTACGACACCTTCGGCGTGGGCCATTCGTCGACCTCGATCTCGGCCGCGCTCGGCATGGCCATCGCTGCGCAGCGCAACGTCGACGACCGCAAGGTGGTGGCGGTGATCGGCGACGGCGCAATGACCGCCGGCATGGTCTACGAAGCGCTGAACCACGCTGGCGGCATGGACCCGGAACCGAATCTGCTGGTGATCCTCAACGACAACCGCATGTCGATCTCCGAAGCAGTGGGCGGGTTGACCAAGATGCTGGGGCGCGCCAGCGGCAGCCGCACGCTCAATGCGATCCGCGAAGGCGGCAAGAAGATCCTCGGCGACAAGAAGAACAACCCTACCGCGCGTTTCGTGCGGCGTTGGGAAGAACACTGGAAAGGCATGTTCGTGCCGTCCACGCTGTTCGAGGAGATGGGCTTCCATTACACCGGCCCGATCGATGGCCACGACCTGCCCAGCCTGGTTGGCGCACTGAAGACCCTGCAGACGCTCAAGGGCCCGCAACTGCTGCACGTCATCACCACCAAGGGCAAGGGCTACGAGCTGGCCGAAGGCGATCAGATCGGTTATCACGCCGTTGGCCCGTTCGATCCGAGCAAGGGCCTGGTGGCAAAGGCCGGCGCCAAGAAGCCGACCTATACCGACGTCTTCAGCGATTGGGTCTGCGACATGGCCGCCGCCGAACCCAAGCTGTTGGTGATCACACCGGCGATGCGCGAGGGCTCGGGCCTGGTGCGCTTCAGCAAGGAATATCCGCAGCGCTATTTCGATGTGGCCATTGCCGAGCAGCACGCGGTAACGCTGGCCGCTGGCATGGCGACCCAGGGCGCCAAGCCGGTGGTCGCGATCTATTCCACCTTCCTGCAGCGCGGCTACGACCAACTGGTGCACGACGTGGCGGTGCAGCAACTGGATGTGCTGTTTGCGATCGATCGCGGCGGCGTGGTCGGCCCGGATGGCGCCACCCATGCCGGCAATCTGGATCTGAGCTTTCTGCGCTGCGTGCCGCACATGGTGGTGATGGCGCCGGCCGATGAGGCCGAATGCCGTCAGATGCTGAGCACCGGCGTGCAGTACCAGGGCCCGGCAGCGGTGCGCTACCCGCGCGGCACCGGCCCGGGTGTGGCGCTCGATGCCTCGCTGGCCACCCTGCCGATCGGCAAGGCGCAGCTGCGCCACAGCGGCACCCGCATCGCCCTGCTCGGCTTCGGCGCGACGGTGGATGCGGCAGAGGCGGTCGGCCGCGAACTGGGGCTGACGGTCGTGAACATGCGCTTCGTCAAGCCGCTGGACAAGGCGATGCTGCTGGAGCTCGCAAAAACCCACGACGGCTTCGTCACCATCGAAGACAACGTGGTTGCAGGCGGCGCAGGTGCTGGCGTGTCGGAACTGCTCAACGCCGAAGCCGTTACCATGCCGATGCTGCACCTGGGCCTGCCGGACAGCTTCCAGCATCACGCCAGCCGCGAAGACCTGCTGGCCGAGGCCGGCATCGACCAGGCCGGCATTCGCGCCGCCGTGCTCAAGCGCTGGCCGCAACTGATGACCAGCAAGACGCCTGCGTTGAACGCTGCGGCAGGCTGAGCGCGCCGACAGATTCGTTGTGGCGCGTGCCGCATTACACCGGCGGCACCGCGCCAGTACGCGCGAAACCCTCCACCAGCTGCGCGATGCGCGCCTGCGATTGGATCAGTTGTAGCGCCGCCTGCAGGCGACGCACGCCATGTGGCACCTCGCCGGCGCCGAGCGCCTGACGCAGCAACGCCGGCAAGCCATCCAGATCGCGCAACCACCAGGCAGCACCTGCCACCTGCAGGCGCGCGGCGTGATCGAACTGGTCGTAATCCAGCGGGTAGACGATGGCCGGCAATCCCGCGGCGAGGCAGGCGTAGAGAATGCCGGCGCCGCCGTGATGGATCACCAAGGCGTAGCGGTGCAGGTGCTGGGCGTAATCCACATAGGGCAGCCGCTGATAGTTGCCCTGCCCCGGCTGCGGCGAAGCGCCGGTGTCGCCGTCGCTGAAATGGAAGACCACCTCCGGGAACTGCGGCGCCAGCGCACGCAACACGCCATCCATGCGCTGCTTGACCCATTGCAGATGCGTGCCCAGCGTCACCAGCACATGCCGGCGACCGTCGACGAAGGTGGGCGCCGGCACCGACGAAGGCGGCGTGCACAACTGCGGCCCGACAAAGCGCACTGCCGTCGGCCAGCGTTGCGCCAGCTCGAACGACGGAACTCCCAGGGCCAGGATGCACTGCGGCGAATACACCGCCTCGCTGCGATCGCGGCGATAGATTGCCGGCAACCCGCACGCGCGCATCTGGCGCCGATAGCAAAGGTGCAGGGTCCGTTTGAAGCCACGTGTGAGCCGGCGTGCCGCTGCATGCCAGACACGCTGCAAGGGTGTGGTCGCAGGCAGCAACCCGCCAAAGTATGCGGGCGGCCCATCCGTGGTTTCGATCACGCATGGAGACGGCATGCTGGTCCACCAGGCAATGCCCATCGTCTGTGCGGCCAGTCCTGCGCTGGGCAGGGTGAAGTCGACGATCACCAGATCCGGCCGCCGCGCGTGCCAGCGCTGCTGCAGCGCTTCGCCGAGCTGCGCCATGAGCCCGAGTGCGCTGTGCAACTGCCGACGCAGGCGCACGGGGTTGTGGCCCACTGCATGCGGCGGGTTGGCGATGGAAAGCAGCAAGCGATCGGCATGCGCATCCAGCACGCTGGCAGCGGCGAGCCCACATGCCTCGATGCGCGCCCGCGCAGCAGGCGTGCTGATGACGCAGACATCGTGCTGCGCGGTGAGCTGTTGCGCGATCGCCAGGATGGGATGCAGATGGCCGCTGTAGGGCGGTGCGATCAGATCAATGCGCATGCGCTGCGCCCTGTCGCATTCGTTCGATCTGCGCGACAAAGCGCTGGCACTCGGCAAGCACCTCGGCGTTGCGCAGGTACGCCATGTGTCCGCACGCAGGTCTGGCATCGACCTGCCCATCGAACAGTGTTCGAGAGATCCAGTCGCTGCGGCCCTGTACCACGCGCAGCTGGCAGAACACTGAGGGCGCATGACACACCGGGCCGTACGCAAAAACCGCCAGGCGTGCACGCAGCGCATCCGGCAACTGCAATGCGGTCAACAGCTGCAGTCCGCAGCTGCCGGCAAGAAGCAGCGTCATCGGCGCCTGATCCAGCAGCGCATGGACACGCTTGCGATCGGCTTCGGCAAGGCGGGCATGTCGGGCCGCAAGATACTGCCGTGCATTGGACAGGCTGGCACGCCACAACGGCGTGCGCCGGTGCGGCGCGCCGTTGCGGCGATACGGGTAATTGCAATCCAGCAGCTGCCGGCCTGCGCCCTGAAGCTGTTGCAGAAATGCGCCCTGCTCCGCACTCAAGGCGCAGCTTGCCGGATCGCTTTGCCCGGTGAGGAAGGCGATCTGCAGCGGCCCCGACTCACTCCGCACGAAAGCACCCATTCGGTAGCACGCGGTAACGCCGCGTGCGCCAGCGGATCGTGCGCACCAGCGCTGCGTGCAGCAGATGCAGCGGCTGCAGGCATTCGGCGCATAGCGACACCAGCAGGCGGTGGCGAACGGCGCCGGTGACGCGCCATTGCACAGCGCACAGCAGCAGCGCGCGCACCAGCAAGACGATCAGCACGCAGAGTGCAGCCGGCCAGGTGTGCTGCATGCAAGCGCAGACCAGCATGGCCACCAGCAGCAACGGCGGCAGCCCCTGCAACACGCCGATGGCACTGCGTACGTGCAGGCGTTGACGGCCTAGCAGGATCGATGCGAACAGCATCCAGCGATGCATCTGGCGCATATAGCCACGCAGGTCGGGCATGGCGGTACGCATCGCCACCGGCGCAGTGGATTGCCAGAGCCGCCCGCCGCGGTCGCGCACCAGGGTGGCGAAGGCCAGATCGTCGGTCAGCTGCTCCAGCAATGCAGTAAAGCCACCCCAGCTGCGCAGCTGTTCGGTACGCGCGGCATAGCACATGCCATTGATGGTCAGCGGCGCTGCGAATGGCAGCCAGCCCAAGTACGTGAGCGCGGCATTGTTGTTGACGAACTGCGCCAACAGGCGCCCGGCCAGCGTGGCGCTGTCGCGGTAATACGGCAGTGCGGTGACCACATCGGCATGCGTGAGGTCCGACAACAGTTGCGACAGCGCATGGCCGCCGAGGTGCGCATCGTCGTCGAGAACCAGGCTGACAGCCGCATCGATGTGCGGCAGCGCGTAATCGAGTTTCCAGGCCTTGGGGTTGATGCCTGGTGGCGCCGCGGGCACGAGAATGCGCGCGATCCGCAGCTGCGGATATTGCGCAACGACAGCAGCGGCAGCGGCGTTTCCCGGGCCATCGTCGGCATCCAGCAACCAGACGAACTGCGCCTGCGGCAATGCCTGCGCGTTGGCAACAAGCACCTCCTGCAAATGCGCATCGCCACCAAGAATAGGCTGCAGGATCGCCACCTCGGCCGGCGTGGCAACGGCACGGCGCGCCGGCCTCGCACGTTCGCCACGCATCACCCACAGCACGGCCGCCGTCTTGACCAGCAGCACGGCCAGATACAACGCCGCCAGGATGGGAACGATCAGGTCCACTGCGCTGCCTGCCAGCGCACGAAGGCGTCCACGCCCTCGTCCAGGCCGACGCTGGGCGGGCCCAGATCGGCAAGCGTGCGGCGCGGATCGAAGGTCTTGGAATATGCGAACACGCCAACGCCGAAGCGCGTGATCGGCGGCTCGCCCCGCAGCCGCAGCCCGCGATACACCGCTTCCACCACGCTGGCCATGCGCAATGCGGTGCCGATGCGCACCTCGCGCCGTGGCAACGGCAGCTGCAGGCGCGCCAGCACCTCCAACAACAACTGCTGCAGGTCCACCGGGTGTGCGTTGGTGAGATTGTAAGCAGCCTGCAACTGCGGCGCGGTGGCCGCGCGGTACAGGTAATCGCACAGCGTATCGATATAGATCAGGTCGCCGATCACCGGCTGGGTCTGGCCGACGAAACGCGGCAATGCACCCTTGCGCGCGGCGGCGATCACGCGCGGAAACAGCACCGTGTCGCCGGGCCCGAACACCGCACGCGGGCGCAACACGCTCTTTTCCCCGGGATAGTCATCCAGCAACGTCTCGCCAAGATATTTGGTTTGTGCGTATGTATTGACGAACGCCGGGCCGATCGGGCTGTCTTCATCCAGGCCGTATTGATGCGCTTCGCGATAGAACACCGAACTGGAGGAGACATATAGCAGGCGCGGGCAGCCGTTGCGCTTGCAGAAGTCGATGAGGTTGGCGGTGGCCTGGACATTGTGCCGCTGAAACTGCGCACGCGTGCCCCACGGCGAGGCCAACGCAGCTGCATGAATCACCACATCCGGTTGCCAGTCCAGCGAGAAGGCCTGGCTCAGATCGATGCGATGGTAGTTGGGCAGGTCGCTGGCGCGGCGGCCGATACCGTGAATCTCGACGCCCGGCTGCCCCTGAAAGCGCCGCAAGAATGCACCACCGACAAAACCGGACGCGCCGGTCACGAGAATGCGCAGGCTCATCGCCACTCCGGTTGATATCGGTCAAGACTCGGCTGGCAATGCGAAGGCAGGATGACCAGTTCCGGATGGGCGTGCGACAAGGCGTGCAAGCGATGCACGGTGTGCTGGAATGCGTGCCAGTCGTGCATCAGCAGACGCGTGGGCCAGGCCGGCCATTGCAGCGTGGCCCAGGTGGCCGAGGACCATACCGCGTCCGCACACAGCAACACCTCGCGGTCGTGCTGGTCGCGTACCCACAGTCCCATCTGGCCGGGCACGTGCCCGGGTAGCGATACCGCGAGCACGCTGCCGTCCTCGAACAGATCGTAGGCCGGGCCGAGCTCCTGCCAGGCTCCAGTCAACGCGCGCTGCGGTGCCCGGTCGGCAAACTGCAGCCGCTGGTCGAAGTCGTCCGGCAGCAGCTGCGGCAGCAAGGCGCGGCGCAACCCACCCATGCGCGAACAGCTGCGCAGCTGCTGGTAATCCGCGCGCAGGCAGAGAAAGCGCGCATTGGGCAGATCGCGCAGGCCGCCGACATGGTCGGCGTGGAAGTGCGAAATCAGGCACCAGGCGATGTCATCCAGCGATACGCCACGTTTGTTCAACTGCGCGCCCAGGGTTTGGTCGGCGGGCAAGCTGACTGGCGTGGTCCAGCGGTACAGGCGCTCCGGCCAGGGATCGGTGGCACGAAAAAAATGCGCGGCATAGCCGGTGTCGTACAACAGCGCGCCACGCTGCGGATGCCGGATCAGCACGCTCAGTGCGGGGAATTCCACCGCATGCCAGTGACCATCTGCACGCACCATGCGTTCGCAATGGCGGCAGTGGCCCACGCGCAGCAGCTCGAGCGACACGCGGACCGGCATCAGTAACGCAACACCATGCCGCCGATGGCAAGCCCTGCCCCGGTGCCGAGCAGCGCGACCAGATCGCCACGCTGCAGGCCCAGGTCGACGCGTGCGTGATGCAGCGCATGCGGCAACGACGCGGCGACCTGGTTACCCGTGTGTTGCAGGATGCGCACCACCTGTTCGGGGCGCAGTCCCAAGGTCTGCACCACATGATCCAGGCCGCCGCCGGAAGCCTGGTGCGGTACCAGGCAACGCAAGGCTGCGGTGGCGGTGCCGGCCTCGTGCAGCAGCTGTTCCCAAAACGCCGGCAGATGCCGCGCGGCGAAACGGTAGGCGCCGCGTCCGTCCATGCAGAACACGCGCGAGGCATCGGGCGCGCTGTCTTCGCCATGCGGGTAACGCGTGCCACCGCCGCGAATGCGGCACAGCTCGGCGCCATTGCCATAGCTGGACAGCCGGCTGGAGAGCAGCGCCGAGCCCTGCCCTGCGTCGCTGCGTCCAACGACCACTGCGGCTGCGCCATCGCCGAACAAGCCGGCCGTGGCCGGCGTCGCCGCATCCAGCCCGGCCGATGCGACTTCGCTGGAGACGATCAGCACGCGCTCGTAGCGACCTAGCGCCAGTGCGTTGGCCGCCATGTCCAGGGCCACCAGAAAACTGAGGCAGGTTGCATTGACGTCGAATGCGGGGATGCCCGAATCGCCGAGGCCGAGCGCGCGCTGGATCAGCACCGCCTGGCAGGGAATCGGCTGCTCCATGACGCTGCAGGCGGAGATCAGGCAATCGATCCGGCTGGCATCGAGCCCGGCGCTGGCCAAGGCCTGCTGTGCAGCGGCTGCCCCCATCGACGATGCGGTCTCGCCCTCGCCCACGTAATGGCGCGTCTCCACGCCGAGACGCGCGAACGTGGTTCCGGCCGGCAACTGCCAGCGCTCGTCCAACTGGTGCGATGTCACTTCCGTCGCCGGAACATGGCGCCCGGTGCCCAGGATGCGCAGCGGCAATGCGTTCAACGCGGAGCTCTCAAGACATGAAGGCGCGCAGCATACCGTGGCCGCATCGGCAGGCCAACCGCCGTGCATGCCGATACACCTTTAAGCGCATGCACCGCGAGGCACGCAGCGCAACAGCCACCTGCCGCATCCATTGCATCTCTGACAGCTGCTGTGCTCCTGCTCTGCATGACGCGCCAGGCGCACGCGGCGACATCGCCTCAAGGCGCTTCCACCTCATAGCCCAGCGCTTGCAGGCGTGCCAGATAGCCATCCGGCGCGGTCAACCGGCTGATCGGCAACACCGCGAACGTGCTGCGATTGCGTTGCAGCGCAGCGGTGGCGATACCCAGCCAATGCTCGCGCATGCGCCGTTCCAGATCGTCGATGCCGCGCTTCCTTGCAGCATCGGAGCTGGCCATTGCGTCCATGCAGGCGGCCTGCGGATCTTCGCGCGGCAGCCGACGCAAGGCCTCGACATCGCCCACCGACCAGGCATTGGCGCGCTCCACCATCGTCGGCAGGTCGCGCTCCACGGCCACCAGAATGCTGCGGAAACATGCGGTATCGTCCATTCCGCCGGCACGGAATTCCTTGAGCGCCTGGCGCGGGTCCTTGATCTTGTAGTCCAGCGCGGTCGGTGTGGGTTTGATGCCGGCACGCTTGGCAGCGCGTTCCACCACTGGCCAAACCACCGGCGAACGGGCCAGGCCGGAGCGCTTGATCGCCGCCTGATACAACTCGCCGGCAGCCAGCATCGGGCGTTTGCGCTCAACGCCGCGGTCGCTGCCGAGATAGCGCGCCTTGGACACGCTCCAGCGCGCATACAGGTCGGCCGGCAAGATGTCGCGCAGCTCGCGCCCGTCTTCGTTCTTCATCGCTTTCATGGCCGACGGCAGCAAGGTCAGCTTGCCGAAGAATCCCATGTCCGCATCCACCTGCACGGTTGGCGCTGCCAGCACCTGCTGGGACTGGCCGATGATGGTTTCCACTTCGGTCGACTGCCACTGCAGCCGCTTCGGCAAGGGCGACAAGGTACCCAGGATCCACAACACATGATCGCCCTTACTGACCTTCCACAAGCCCGGCCCGGGCTGCACGCCGCGCACGACCATGGCCTCCAGATCCACCACTGCTGGTGCCGGCGTCGCCACCTTGGGCGGCACGGCTTCACCGGCGGTCGCCAGCAGCGACACCAGCATCAAACCCATTCCCCATCCCGCGACCTTGCGTTGCATGGTGTCTTGCCCCCTGTTTGAGGCGGACAGTACGCCAAGCCGGCAGCAGCCGCGTTAGGGAAGCGTTCGGACGCGCAAACGCGGTCGATGATTAGCGTGGCAGCAGCGTCGCCAGGCGTGCAGCCAGCGGCGAGGCCTTGTCGAGCAACGCAAAGCCTTCCCAGACGAATCCCGGCGATACCGTGCAGCCCACCAGGGTGAAATCGCCGAGCGAGCGCGCCGCTTGCCAGCAGCCTGCCGGCACCACATGCATCGGCTCACCGCGTTCGGCGGCATCCACGATCACACGCTGCACTTGTTCGGTACAGGTGTCATAGATCAGCAGTTCCAAGGCATCGCCCAGCTGCCAATGCCAGGTTTCTTCCGCATCCACGCGGTGCCACGCACTGCATTCGCCGGCACTCAGCAAAAAACGGATGGCGGTCATTGCCGGGCGGGTCTGGCCGTTGTCGGTCACCTGACGCGCAGAGGCATGGATGCGGCGGTAGTGCCCGCCTTCTGGATGCGGGGCGAGGTCCAGCGAGCGGATCAGGGCGGCGGCGGTCGGATGCATGCAGGCATGCTAGGCCAGACACGCCTGCGCTGCATCAGGGCAGCTGCTTTCCCGCGCGCAAGCAGGTGCGGAAGAACACCAACAAATCCCAGCTATAGCGCTTGAGCAAACGGCGTGGCTCGTTGAGCAGCCGATACATCCACTCCATGTGCAGGCCTCGCACCCACTCGGGCGCACGCTTTGCGGTACCGGACAAGAAATCGAGCAATGCGCCCACCCCGAACACCAGCGGCACGCTCAGCGCATGGCTGTGGTCCAGGATCCAGCGCTCCTGCAGCGGATTGCCGAACGCCACCAGCAGCACATCGGCACCGGAGCGATTGATGCGCTCGGCCAGGCCCTCGCCCGCCGCCGCAAATTCGCCATAACCATCGCACATGCCGACCACCTGCTGCCCCAAGGTCCCGGTCAGCGTCGCCGCAGCGGTCTTGCCCACACCCGGACGGCCGCCCAGCAGAAAGAATTTCAGCGGTTGCGCACTCTCACGGCACAGATACGGAATCAGGTCGGTGCCATTGAGGTTGCCCGCAAAGCGGCGGCCGTGGATCAGCCGCGCAGCCAGATCCATGCCGATCCCGTCGTTGACGATGCGCACGCTGGGCTCGCGCATGCGCGTCCGCAGCGCCTGGCATTGCACGATGAAATTGGTATTGGCAAAGAACACCCGTCGCGGCTGACGGGCGGCCAGCGCGTGGAATAGATCCAACGCAAAGGCTTCCTGCGTGGTGGACAGGACCGGAAAGCCGCCCAACGGAATCACCACACCCGGCGGCGTGGTTCCGCTGGCAATCCCCGTTGTTTCCACATCCACGCGCTGGCCCTGCATCATCGAATCACCAAAGGTCGTAAGGGAAGGCAGCCAACAGCCCGGCCTGCAGCTTTTCCAGATCGAAATCGCCGTTGCCGCCCAGTTGCAGACACTCCTCCACGCTGTTGCCGGAATGCCATTGCATACGCCCGGTGCCGTTGTAGTAGTCGTCGTACTTGAAGCGATCTTCGCCATTGCCCCAATCCAGATACACCGCCGGGATGCCATAGGCTTCGGCAAGGATCAAGCCGTGCAGCGAGCTGCTGATCACCAACTCGGCGCCAAGCAACGCGCTCATGAAGGTTGCGGGCTTGACGTTGGGAAAGACCAAGTGATCCTTGTACGCGCTGTACTTTTCAACCGGCTCGTTGAAGTGCGGAACGATGGCGAACGGGCGCTTGTTGATCGTACCGAGCGCATCGGCCGGGAAGAACATCGGCGTCAGCAGCCCGGGATCGCCATACACTTCCGGCACTGCGATGCCGCGATCGAGCAGAAACTTGCGCGTCTTCGGCCCACGCACTGCACGGACATCGAGCGTACTGAAGGTGTTGCGCTCGGCAGGAATCTTGCCGTTGATGCCACTACCCCAGACGGTATCGCCGTCTTTGGCGAAGTGCAGTACCGAACCGATCGCGATCAGCTTCTTGCTCAGATCCTGCTTTTCGATCAGCGTCTTGTCCTGCAGGGACAGCACGCAGGAGACGATCACCTTGGACAGGTGATCTCCCATATTCACGCCAGCGTTCTTGGGCTGCCACCAGAACAGCGCACGACGTTCTGCATGTTCTATCCATTTCTGCAGCAAGGCGTTGGCCATAACGTGTGAGTCTCCTAAAGAAAAAATGTGCGCGCATCAATGCGAGAGCGCAGCCTCCGACGAGGCATGCACCGCTGCGCTTTGCTGTGGATACAAACGGGTTTCCGGATACGCACTGGGATCCAGCACGCGATCGGTGGTGTCGGACCAATTCAGGCACTGGCGATAGCGCACGCGCGGTGCTTCCAGGGCGCGGCCGATTGCTGCAACGACAGAATCGGCGTTCCCCGGAGTGTAGCCGAAACGCGACTGATACGGCCCCACCACGGCGTTCGGGCACACCGCAGGCAAGCCGAAAAAGTCGTATTGCAGCAACTTCATCGAACTGTCGGCCAGGTAGACCGGCACTTGCTCGGAGGCATACGGCGCAATCCCGAACCGCGCGTGCTTGATATAGCCAATGGTCTCGGCGTGTTTCATCTCGCCATAGACCACCACGTTATCGCCGTAGCCCGGATGCCGGCCCATGCCCGAACCGATCACATGAAACGTCACCTGCGGGAAGGCCTTGCTGGCAACGACGAAGAATTCCGGATCGAACAACATCGAACCGACCGCCACTGCGTGGATGCCCTCCCCGTACGGCGACGGGTCGCCGAGTTGATCCAGGTTGTGATCCACGCCATGGCCAACGTGATAGACATTGTCGCGGCTGGCGATCTCCTCTGCCATTGCCGGCGATACCAGTGCAATCACATCGAGCTTGGGCGCCACGCGGTCGAACTCGCGTTCGATATACGACGCAACATTGATCGTGCTCAATCCGTCCGACGCGCGATAGACCAGCTTGGCTGCAGGATTGACGCGCTTGGCCAGCTCGATGAAAGCGACCGCAATGCCGCTTTCGAACACGATCACATCCGCCTCGCGCATCCAGTCGAGCAACTGGCGCGGCGGATGCGCAGCATACCAACGGAACATCGCATCCTCGACCGACCGCAACCATGGACGACGCGTATTGAACGGATGCACCGTCGTGCGCCACAGGTAGCAGTCGACGCCCTTGTGCGAGACGACCTTGTTCGCGGTTTCGTCGAGCGGCAGCCGCATATCGCCCTTCATGCGCGACAACCGGCTGTAACGCAGCGAGAAGAACCGCGTGGTCCCGCGCAACGCCAGTTGATCGGTGATGAAGTGGATATTGGCGCGCCGCGGCGTGCGGTAATCGTGGGCGGACAAGACCAGATAGCAAGGCCGGCGGATGCCGGAAGCGGCGGCGGGTGTGTCGCTCATGGGCCGTGTCCTATGAATGAGTGAGAGAAAGCATGACCGACTGCAGGCGAAGACAATGTCGACTCATCGACGTGCCTTGGCCTGCGTCAGCAGCTTGCGGATGTTGATGATGGCAATCACATCGCGACGGAATGCAGGCCAGATCGCCAAGGCAAGCAGGCAAACGGCAAGCATCGTCACTGCGCCGACAGCCAGTTGCTCCCACAGCGGGCCGCCAACCGTCATGGAGGCGTAATACGCACAGCCACCTGCCACGCCGTAGGCGACCATGGCGCGCAGCGCATTGGTGAACAGGGCTCCGACCGGCGCGTCTGAAATCTTGCCGATCCACAGCAGCGACAGCGGCCAGGTCAACAACAGACCGAACGAATAGCCGATCGCCACCCCCATTGCGCCCCAGCGCGAGCCGACGAAGATGCAGGCAATCAGCAGGACGCGACTGACCAGCGAATACACCAGCTGCGCGCGCATCAGTCCCCGCGCAAGGAACACCCAATACGTTGCATAAGCGGCCGTCTGGAAGATACCGCCCAGTGTCAGCACCTGGAACAGCGGCACCGCCTCACGCCACTGCTCGCCCAGCACCAGCACAATCAGCGGCATCGCCAGCGCGCAGGCGAACGCAAACAGCGCAAAGATCAGGTGTACCATCACGGTCTGCCCGCGCAACAGAAAGGCACTGAAGCGCTCGCGGTCGTCCTGCAGCTGCGACAACACCGGCAGCGCCACGCTGGTGGCAGGGGCATTGATCTGGTTCAACGGCATCATCAACAACTGGAATGCGCGGTTGTACAAGCCCAGCGCGTCCGGTCCGGTCCGCCAACCGATGATGACCTGGCCCACGTTGCGACTGGCATACCCCAGCAACTGCGCCGCCATCAGGTTCCAGCCGAAACTCATGAAATCGCGCATCGGTGCAGAACGCTGGTAGCCACCCGGCAACCAGCGCGCGCAGCTGGCGGCGATGATGAAATTGACGCCGGCCTGCACCACCTGCTGTACCACCAGCGCCCAGTAGCCCCAGCCCAGCAGCGCAGCAGCAACCGCTGCGCCCAGACCGAGCACCTGCGAGCCCACATCGCTCAGCGCCACCTGCCCGAAGCGCAGCCCGCGGCTCAGATGCGCGCGGTACTGCGTGGTCATGCCGTTGATCAGGAAGGTGACCGCCAGCGCCTGGGAAATCGTCACCAGGGCCGGCTCCTTGTAGAAGTTCGCAATCAGATGCGCCGAGGCGAACACCACCAGCGACAGCAGCAGGCCAATGCCGCTGTTGATCCAGAACAGGTTGTCGCGCTGCTCGCGGCTCACTTGCTTGGCTTGCACAGCCGCGGCCGACAGACCGAAATCGCGCAGGATCTCGGCGGCGCCGACGATGGCGGTCACCATCGCCATCAGACCGTAGTCGTAGGGCGTCAGCAAGCGCGCCAACAGGATGATGCCGCCGAACTGCACCACCATCTTGGCCGACTGCCCCAGCATGGTCACCGCTGCGCCGCCGGCAGCGCGCGACCCCAGGCTGCGCTGTGGCGGTGGCGGCGGTGTGGAAGATGTCATCGTAGGTGTCTCTGCGGTCACAGCGCGGCGTCTCCATCCTTGCCCAACGCTTCCAGATAGGTGCGGTAATGCAACTGCCCGATCCGCGGCCAGTCGCGCTGCGACAGATCCGGTGCCGGGCCGCGTGGCGCAGCACGCACCTTGTCCAGCATGCCGGTCAGCAGCGCGGCATCGAACTCGCCTTCATACAGGAACACCCAACCGGGGCCGACTTCCTCGGCGATGGCCGCGTTGGATTCGCTCCACGGCGCCAGCACCGGGCGCGCCAGCGACAACGCCAGCAGCAAGGTGCCGGAGTTATGCATCTGCCGATACGGCAACACCACCAGTTCGGCCGCGCTGACTTCGCGCGCCAGCACAGGCTCTTCCACGTAGGCCAGCAATGCGCTGATCCGCGGATCCTGCGCGCAGGCGTCCTCCACCAAGCTGCGCATCTGCGGCGTGGCCGGGTTGCCGACGATACGCAGGTTGAGACGCGCATCGTCGACCTCGCGCATGACCTCGATCAAGGTTTCCACGCCTTTGTACGGGCGGATCAGGCCAAAGTGCAGCAGCCGTCCGGGCACCGTGCTGCCCTGCTCCATGGTCGCGAACCAGTCGCGATAATGGCCGTGCAGAATCGTATCGGTGAACGGCGGACGTGGCGGCGTGGTCGCATTGATGCGAATCCAGCGCCGCGTCAGCCGGTCGATCCAGCGCAGCAGGCTACGTTCGCGCCAGCCGCGGTCCTCATGCGGCGCAAGATTGTGCAAGGTGCGCACCACCGGCGTGCCGGTCAGCTGCAGCTTGAGCAACAACAACGCAGCGCAGGCCTGCTTGGCCAACGTGCCGGCAGCGGTCGGATGGCGCAGCAGGTATTCGGGCCAATGAAGATGCAACACGTCGTAACGCGACAGCAATGCATCGCGCATCGAAAAGAAGCGCGGATGCACTGCGGCAGGCAGCGCGTCGTAGAGCTGGGTCAGGTACGGGTTGGTGTTGGCATTGGGCTTTTCAGTGGAAAACAGCACCGTCACCTGCGGCTGCGTTGCCGCATGCGTCATTGACGCAGGAGCAAGCGCGCTCATCGCACAGCCTCCTGCACGCGCGGAATGCCCAACGCATCGTGGTATTCGTCGACGTAGCGCCCGACCACATGCTTCCAGTCATAGCGGCTCACATAGGCCATGGACGCCGCGCGACGGGTGTCGAAATCGCTGTCGGACTGCAACGCAAGCGCCTGCACCTGATCCGCTGCCGCTTCGATTCTGTCGCGGCTGACGATCACGCCCTGCCCCGATTCGCTGGCGAGCCGCACGAATGGCGGGATATCGCTGAGGATCGGAATCAAGCCCGCACTCATTGCCTCCACTGCCGCGATACCAAAGCCTTCATGCCGCGACAGGCACACGAAGAACTGCGCCTGCTGCATCAATGCGCGCAACTGCTCCTGCGAGGGCGACATGCTCAGCTGCACCTTGTCCTGCAGCCCGCGTTCGGCAATTGCCTTGCGCAGATCCGCTTCGTTCAGATCGTACTCGCGGCCGGCAATAATCAGCCGCCAGTGCGGGTCGCGCTTGAGCGCTGCCTGCAACAGCTCCAGGGTTTCGATCAGCCCCTTGTTGACCGACCACCGGCCGAAATACAGCATGGTCCGGCCGGGCGCGGTCGCTCCCTGCCCTGCATATTTCTCTACATCCACCCCGTTTTCGATCACCCGCAGCCGCGCCGGTGCCACCACCTTGGCGAACAGATCGCCATCGTTTTCGCTGGTGGCGATCACCCGTGCATAGGCCAGCGCCGAGGTGCGCGTGAGCGTCTGGAACCACAGCTGCTTCATGCGCGATGCGTAGGCGGTATGGAAAAAACCGCCGTGCGTGGACACCACCATCGGCTTGCCGTGCAGCGGCTTGGTCAATGCCAGATAGTCGTAAAAAAAGTCGATGCCATGCAGATGCACAACGTCGGCCGAACGAATCGCGCCGAGCACCGAGGGCGCCAGCGGGTAGCGCGACGAGCCGCGATAGCCAATCCGCCGGATCGGCAGCCCTTGGTGCGTGTCCTGCGCCGCAAGCCGCGCACCGGGATCGGTGAACACACGATCCAGCGTCACGACCTCGACCGTATCGGCGCTCGTGGCTTGATGTTGGCGGGCAACGTTGAGAACGACCTCTTCCATGCCCCCGATCGAAGGATGGAATTGGCGGACGACATGCACCACTTTCATTACGCCACTCTCCTTTGCCAGCGGCGCGCACTCAGTTGCTGCGACGGCTGATTCTGAAAACTCGTCATTTGCGTTTCAACCCCAACATCCACGGTGCGACCGGCACCAGCACCGCGCGCATCGGCACGCTTACAGCAATCGCGAACGCGCTCAGCCCCAACGCCCAGGCAGGTGTACCGATTGCGCTACGTGCGATCAGGCCCGTACGCGCCACCACGCTGGTGGCCACCAAGAAAACCAGGGTATGCGTGCACAGAATCAGCAAGGTATTGCTACCGATCCATTGCACCCAGCGCAGACGCCGAATGAAATAAGCGACGCAAAACGTCATCGCCGTCCCGAGCAGACTGGCCAGCAGGAAGACGGCCGCCGACTGCCCGAACTGCAGGTTGTTCACGTCCACCTGCCCGTTCCATCTCGCCAGCCACCACCACAGTGCAGCCAACGGCAACAAGGCAAGCGCCCACACCTGCGCGCGCAATGATCGCAACGCATCGGCAAAGCGCGATAGCCAACCGCCGACTGCAATGAAAAACAGCGCCACCGGCAGCACATCCAGCGCGAGCGGCAAGCGCTGCTGCAGCGAAGGGAACCAGCCCGCCCACGCCAGCGCGATCGGCAGGCTGATCGCCGCCACTGCGGCCGCACTCAATCGCGCACGCAACGCAATGTAGGCTAGCGTCGTGACAAAGAGCGCTGGCAGAAACCACAGCGCCGGAAGCACATACAGGCGTGACCCGTTGGCCCACAGCAATCCCGTCAGCGGGTGCCACCACGGGCGCGTCTGCGGATGACCTGCATGCCCATCGATCGCAGCAGTCAACAACCACAGCGCATAGGCCACCATGAAAAAAGCGAGATACGGCACCAGCAGCGTGCGCGCCAGCTTCGCGACGGATGCCCCCGTCAATGCCCGATGCCCGAATCGCTCGCCAACCCAACCCGACAACACGAAAAACAGCGGCACATGGAAGCTGTAGGCGAACAGCTTGTACGCTGGGGGCATGCCGCTGGCATGGCCCAGCACCACCAGCGCGATGGCCAACGCTTTGGCGGCGTCGATCTGCCAGTCACGCGTCGGCGCACGTGCCGTTCTGGCGTCCGCCAAGTGATGCGCACGCGCAGCGTGCGGTGAAGAGGATGTGCCTGTCATGCCAAGGCGCCGCTCATGCCGCCACCCGGCGCGCACCCAGCGCCCACGGAGCGAAGCGCATCAGGATCCAACGCAGCGGCACGCTGGCGGCCAATGCGAACAGCGTGACAAAGACCGCCCAACCCAGCCCCGGACGCGCCCCACCGAATCCACCAGCCAAGGCAGCAACACCGGAGAGCACGAAGAACACCAACATATGCGTACAAAGAATCAGCAAGGTATTGCGGCCGATCCACTGCAGCCACGCCCAGCTCTGTACCAGCCGCGCCGCGCAGATCACCATCAACGAACCAAGCAACGCGCTAACCAGGAACAGCGCGTGGTTACTTCCGAATTCGAGCATGTTGACGTCGATTCGCCCATTGGCGACAGCCAGCCAGGCCACCGCCAATCCCAACACGACCGTCGCCAGGGCGCTGCCGGCCAAGGATGTCGGCAGGCGTGGCGAAACGTGGATCAGCAAGGCGCCCAATGCGTAAAAGCACAGCGACACCGGTAGCACATCCAAACCGAAAAAAATCCGCACGTGCTGTGTCGGGAACCAGTTCATCCAGAACCACGCCACGATCAATGCCAGCCCCGCGATCAGGATCGGCGCCAGCAGGCGGCGCAAGACCATGTAACTCACCACGGTCACCAACATGACGGGCAAGAACCACAGCGGAGGCTGCACATACAGGTCCGGGCCGATGCCGGTGAACATCGCCACGATCGGCTCCCACCACGGGTGACTTCCCCAGCGCGCAGCCTTTTCGCCGATATTGCGGGTCAATAGCCAATAGGCATAGCCAAGCAGATAGAAGGTGACGTACGGCAGCAGCAAGCTGCGTACATGCCTGCCGACTGAGCGCCTGTCCAGCCCAGTCGTGGCCGACGCATAACCCGCTGCCAACCAGCCTGATACCAGGAAAAACAGCGGCACATGGAAGCTATAGGCGAACAAGGTCATGCCATGTGGGACGCCCTTGGCATGACAGAACACCACCAACAGGATCGCAATGGCCTTGGTGGCGTCGATGCGCGGGTCGCGGACGCGACCGCCTGTTGCAACCTGCGCGTCGGCGGCCGGCAAAGCCGACCGCGATGCCGGCATTGCCGACACGCTCATCGTGCTGCTCCCGCAGGCAATGGCAACTGCGCGCCATCTGCCGTTGGATCGTCCTTGATCAAGGCGGTTTGCGCGCCGGACGCAGACCAGGTCGGCAGCATGTGCCACATGCAACCGCAGACAAACCACCACAATGCCGATGTCTTGATCGAGAAGTAACCGTTGGAGACAAGCAGGCTCAAGGCGAACGCAAAGATCGCCAGGTTCTTGAACAGCTGCCCTTCCTTGCTCGGCATCAGCAGCAGGAACGAATAGGCCAGCAGGAAGGCCAGCACGCCCACGATCGATTGCGATGCGATGAAGTACGAAATGCCACTATCGAAGTAACGATACGCCTGCGCAAAATCCAGGCCCATCCAGGATTCGAACGACAGGTTATTCATCGAATAAACGGTGAAGAACACGCGCCCCATCGTGGTGTCCTGGTATGCGGTGATGCCCGTGACCCAGACCAGCAGCCATGCGCTCATGATCACCAGCAGGAACACCAGGAAGGCCAGCCGCTGATCCAACCGTTTCAATAGCGGCGTCAGCAGCACCATCAAGACACAGGTACCCGCCGCCAATCGTCCGTCTGAGGCCACGATCATGAAACCGATCAACCCCACCGACAGGATCAGCGCCGCCGGTCGCATCCAACGCCAGAACACCAGCACGATCGCGGTGAAGAAGCAGATGTAATTACCCATCGTCACCGGCTCGATGAACATCGAAGAGGCGCGCGGCAGATTGGAACCCGGCAGGAAGTTACGCTCGCCCGGCCGTGTTGCGCTGACGAACAGATTACTGTCTTCGTTCCAAAAGCCTTCGGCGCTCATGCCGCGCGCGTTGACGAAGAAGCTCTTCGGATTAATCAGATCGCCGTATTTGACTGGCATCGCCAGCTCGAATGCGGCAACCAGTGAGACGATGATGGTCATGCGGATGAACAGCTTGGGCACCGAGCCCGTGTAGGCAGAGCCAAGCACGACGAAGGCGAACACCACCAGCGCGTCGCGGAAGAACTTGGGGTCGATCTGCCAGTTCACCAAAAACCGCACGAACATCAGCGTGACGATCAACCCAAGCCCGCTGACGATCAGGGCAATGCGCTTGCGGCTCAACGAACCCATGCCAAGCAGGAAGCACGCCGCGTAGACCATGAATTCGACCGCGTAGGTGATCACCGGTCGCACGGTGAACACGTTCGCGTTGATGAACGCCAGCACCAGGTTATAGCCCACGCCGACCAGCAACGTGAGCTCGATCAGCAGGTTATGCCAGCGCACGCGAGTTTCCTCGCTCATTCGAATCAGCATGCAGATGCCCGCTTGAAAGGAGCGGCTGCAATGCAGCCGCCCGCGGCGCCGAACGCGCCAGCTCGCACGCTCCCCACCATCATCAGTACGCGGTCTTCTGTCCGAGCACGCGTACAGCGGTCAGCACGATGATGCGGATATCCAGCCACAACGACCAGCGGCGGATGTAATCGAGGTCGTACTGGATACGCTTCTTCATCGTCCGCAGTTCCGGGGTTTCACCACGGAAGCCGTTCACCTGCGCCCAACCGGTGATGCCAGGCTTGACGTAGTGACGCTGCATGTAATGGTTGATCAGCTTTTCGTAGTGCGTGTTGTGCTGTGCAGCGTGCGGGCGCGGCCCGACGATCGACATGCTGCCACCCAGCACGTTGAAGATCTGCGGCAACTCGTCCAGGCTGCTGCGGCGCAGGAACGCACCGAAACGGGTGATACGTGCGTCGTTCTTGGTCGCCTGCTGGATCGTCGTGCCATGGTCGTCGTGCACACGCATCGAGCGGAACTTGAACATGTAGAACTCGCGGCCACCCAGACCATGACGGCGCTGGCGGAAGAACACCGGGCCCGGCGAGCTCAACTTGACGCCCACGGCAATGGCGGCCATCAGCGGCCACAGGCCAAGCAGCGCGATAACGGCCAGGATCTTGTCCTGCAACGCCTTGGCCACCACGAAGTAATTGTCACGGTCCACCCCGCCCTGGCGCAGATTGATCACCGGCACGTTGCCGATCTGTTCGCCAGACTGATTGAGCAGACCGAAATCGAACAGATCAGGCACCAGCTTGACGTTGATCGGGTAACGGTCCAGGCGCTGCAACAGCTGCTTGATGTGGTCGCGTTCGCCCAGCGGTAGCGAGATCCACACCTGCTCGACCTGGTTTTCCTTCAGATAATCGATCAGCGCGTCCGGCTCGCCCAGGCACGGCAACGACTGACGCTGCTCGGTCACGGCAATGTCGTAGGGGGTACGGAAATAACCGACCAAGTTCATGCCGACCCACGAATTACGGCTCAGGTAGTGGTTGATTTTCATCACCGGGTGACGCAGCCCCACCACCACCACGCGTTGCACGTCCACGCCCTGGGTACGCAAATGGTTGAGGAAGCCGCGCAGCACCGTGCGTGCCGCTACCAGCGAGGCCAGGCCACCGACGAACCACAAGCCGATCCAACCGCGCGACACCTGCTCGCCCACCTGCACGATCAGCGCATGCACGGCAAACAGCGCGAACACACCGCCGAATGCGCCGCCCAGCACCATCAGTTCGCTCAACAGTCCACGGCCGCGCCAGCTGCGGTACAACGGGAACAACGCAAAGCAGATCACCGAGTACAGCAGCGTGGTGGCGATCGCCAGCCGATACGGCGCGGCCGGCACCCAGGAACCAAACACGATGCGATAAGCGACCAGACCGGACACCACAACCATGGTCAGGTCGAAGACGCGCAGAACCAGATCGGCCGCAGCCGAATATTTGGACAACAATCGCGGCGAGGAAGTCGTGTAAGTCGCGCTACTCAAGTCTGCCAAAAGCATGGGGATGTCCTCCAAACTCGATACGACGCATGCGGGGGAACATACGAATCGCACGCGAGCTTTCAATCATCTCCGCCAAGCGATCACCGCGGTAGAACCTACCGACCCCAGATCACTCGACAGCCCTTTGTTTCAACAGAGACAAACTTTCAAACGAAGGAGCCCGAAACATACGGGATCCCACCTTTTCCACGCTGAATCAGTTGTCACTTTAATTAACCATCGTTTTGCAACATCACGATGTCAGTTCGGCCGCGTTTCCTGCACATTGACGCGCAGGAAGTACCGCACCAGAGCCACGGCCAAACCTAGGAATACGCCAAAGATCAGGCCCAACGCGAGGTTCAATTTCAGTTTCGGCGAAGTCTTCGACGTAGGCACATCTGCGGTATCGACGATGGTCACGTTGTTGGCGCCGACATTGCCCGCCACACCGATTTCCTTGTAGCGCTGAAGCAGCGCATCGTAGAGCTGACGGTTGGTGTCGACGTCGCGCTTGAGCATGTTGTAACGAATGCTGCGGCTCTGCAGATCCAGCTCGTTGTTCCGCAAGCCGGCGATGCGCTCGTTGAGCAACTGCTCCTGATGCACCGACGCATCATAGGTCGCCTTCAGCGACTGGCGCACGTTGATGACCTCGCCATTGATCTGCCGGCGCGACTCTTCGATTTGCGCCTTCAGACGCTGCATTTCCGGGTAGTCCGGCTTGAAGGTCGACAGCTTCTGCTGGTACTCGGTGGTGAGACGCACCTGCTCGCTCCGCAGGCTCTGGATCAACGGACTGCTGAGCACCTGAGGCAACGACATGCCATCGCCACTGGATGCCTGACGCCAGGCGGCCTCGGCCTTGATACGGGCGTCCTGCGCAGAAGCCAGCAAGGCGTTGAGATCGGTCAGGTTCTGCGCCGGCAACGAGGGCTTGTCGTCGCCCACCGACACAATCTGCTCGTCGGTGGAGTATGCGACCAGCGACTTCTCCGAATCTTCGACCTTGCTGCGCAACTGCTCCAGTCGCTCGGCAAGGAACTTGGTCGCGAACGAGGACGCCTTCATGCGGCGTTCCTGCGTACTGATGATGAACATCTTCGCGTAAGTGTTGGCGATCTTGGCCGACAGCACGGGGTCCGGCGAATCGTAGTTGACGTAGACCAGGCGCGAATTGAGGATGGGTTCGACCACCAGGCCGGCCAGCAACGTATCGGTGAGGCTGCGCTCGATGATCGCCTGACGCGAATCAACCGATTTGCCTGCTTCGGGATTCTTCGCTGCGGCCTTCTCCAGTGCCTCGTCCACCTGGTCCTTGAACGCCGGCTCCTTGTCGAGCTTGGCTTCGCGGATCACTGCACGTGCCAGTGAACGGCTCTGCAGCAGCTGATACTGGGTCTGGTAGAAATCGCGATCCTGCGGCGACTCCACCGGCATCAGGTTGTCGACGTTCACCACGTTCAGCGAATCGCGTTCGATCTGCAGCGTGCTGGTCGCGCGGTACTTCTCCGGCATCAGCAGCGTGATGGCCAGCGCCAGCAGCAATGCGCCCAGTGCGATTGCGATAATCAACCAACGCTGCGACACCAGGGCGCGCCAGTAGTCGAGCAACCCAACATCGGCGAGTTCGAGATGCCCGTGACGCTGCGACGAAGAGGAACGATTGTCGGAATTCATGCTCATCGGTAAGCGCGCCACACCATCACAAGAGGAGTCAGTTCCAGCATGGTGCGCAACCACACGCGCGCATCCGAGCGGTACACCACCACGATGTCGCCGCCGTAAATCTCAGGATCGGGGTTGGTTCCCTTCTCGATTTCGGTCAGGTCGAACCGCGCGAGCATCTTTTGCCCATTGACCATGCGGAACACGATGACATTGCCGCGGCTGGCGACCGTGCTCACGCCCTTGGCCTGCGCGATGGCTTGCTGCAAGGTCAGGTTGGCCCCGATCACCGGATAAATGCCCGGCTCGTCGACCGCTCCGGTCACGGTGACGCGACGGCCGTTGGATTCCTGCACGAACACCGACACCTGCGGATTTTGCAGGTAGCCGTTGCGGTACCGGTCGGCCACCATCTTTTCCAGCTCGCCGACGCCCATGCCGGCCGCATTTACGTCGCCGATAAGCGGCAACGAAATGTGGCCGTTCTGATCGATACGGACCTGCCGTTCCAGATCGTCGATCTGGAACACCTTGACCAGCAGCAGGTCGCCTGGCGAGAGCCGATACTCGGGCTGCACTGCGGACATTGCGAGCGGGTCAGGCAGTGGCAACGAGGTCGCCATGTCCTTACCGGTGCTGCAAGCGCCCAGTGTTATCGAGCAGATCAACGCCAGGCTGAGCGCTTGGCAAAATCGTCCGATCAGTTTCTTCATGCGTGTGGCTGGCTGCCTCGGTTGGGTGGGACAGGAGCTCGCGCAGCATTCAACCGGCCAAACACGCCAGCACGAACGTACGACAGAGGGTTCATCCCGGGACATCGGGATCACGACAGGTAAGGCGTGTTGCACTGCACTATGGCACAGAAAAATCGCACCGCAAGAGACCGCACGCCATTTTTTTGACAGCGTTGGCCTATTGATTCAAGTTCGTCGATATCGCGTTAACGAACCGTGATCCACGTTTGAATCTGGAGAAAATGTTTCGGAGTGTTTTCGGACACTTAGCACCATTGCGTGATCCAAGTCCATAGCGAACCGGACCGCAAAAAGCCGGCGCTAGTGCGCCGTTCATGCTGCATCGCGATATGCCGATATGCGTATTCGCCCAGGCCGTCGCGGACACAAAAATGCAATGTTGCGACGCAACAAAAAAGCCCATGACCTGACGTCATGGGCTCGTTGTTTGGTCGGGGTAGCCGGATTCGAACCGACGACCACTAGTCCCCCAGACTAGTGCGCTACCAGGCTGCGCTATACCCCGAAGATGCTGCGCTCCGCCGCGAGGGCGGCCTGCGATTATAGCGGCTTTGTGAAACGTTTTCCTAGCGGCGCAGCAGTTGCAGGACTTCTTCCAGCTCCATCCGCACCTGCTTGATGATCTGATTGCTCAGCGCCGACTCGCTCTTGGCGCCATCGCCCTCCAGACGCAAGCGCGCACCGCCGATGGTATAGCCCTGTTCGTACAGCAACCCGCGGATCTGACGCACCATCAGCACGTCATGGCGCTGGTAGTAGCGCCGGTTCCCGCGCCGCTTGACCGGCTCCAGGCTGGGAAACTCGGTTTCCCAATAGCGCAGCACATGCGGCTTGACGTCGCATAGCTCGCTGACCTCACCAATGGTGAAATAGCGCTTGGCCGGGATCGGCGGTAGCTCGCGATTACTGCCCGGATCCAGCATAAGCCTCCACCCGTTCCTTGAGTTTTTGGCCAGGGCGGAACGTCACCACCGTCCGTGCCGAGATCGGAATTTCTTCGCCGGTCTTGGGATTGCGACCGGGCCGTTGGTTCTTTCGCCGCAGATCGAAGTTGCCGAAACCCGACAGCTTCACCTGACGGCCCTGCTCCAGCGCATCGCGCAGCACATCGAAGAACGCGTCGACAAATTCCTTTGCCTCACGCTTGTTCAGACCGACCTCGTCGAACAGACGTTCGGCCATCTCCGCTTTCGTCAATGCCATGCCAATCCCCTGGTTACCGCCTCAACTCCGGATCCGGGCGCGATGCTCGCGCTCGATCACGGCCACCACGTCGGTGACGACCGCATCGACGTCCCGGTCGGTGAGAGTGCGCGAGTTATCCTGCAAAATCAAGCCCATAGCCAGACTCTTGAAACCTGGCTCGACCCCCTGCCCGACATAGCGGTCGAACAATTGCACCTCACGCAACAATGGCCCGACCGTGGTGCGCACGCTGGCCGACACTGCCGCCCAGCTCACCTCGTCGGACACCAGGAAGGCCAGATCGCGGCGCACCGAGGGGAACCGCGACAGCTCGCCGGCGCGCGGCAGGGCCCGCTGGACCAAGGGCATCAGCTGCAACTCGAACGCGATCACGTCCACGTCGATGTCCAGCGCCTTGGCCAGACGCGGATGTACCTGCCCGATCCAGCCGATACAGACGCCGTCGCGATAGATATCGGCCGACCGACCCGGGTGTCCGAACGGCTGCGTCGACGGCTGGAACTCCAGCTGCGCGCCGCTGGCCGCAGCCAGCGCCATCAAGTCGCCCTTCAAATCGTGGAAATCCACCTTGCGCGCTGGCTCGCCCCACTGCAGCGCCAGCGCATCGCCGCACACCGCCGCGGCAACGTGCTGCGACTCTCCGGGTGCCGCACCGGCATCGGCCGCAGCTGCGAACACCTTGCCCAGCTCGAACAAACGCACCCGCCCAGCCTGGCGTGCAGCATTGCGGCCCAACGTGGCGACCAGGCCCGGCAACAGGCGCGGACGCATGATCGCCAACTCCGCACTGAGCGGGTTGGCCAGCGGCACCAGGCCTTCGGTAAGCTGCCAACGCTCCAGCAAGGCCGCATCGACGAAGGCGTAATTGATGGTTTCCTGCAGCTCGCGCGCCACCAGCTGGCGCCGCACGCTGAGCTCGTCCAGCTGGGTTTCGCTCGGCATCGCGATGCGACTGGCGCCACCAGGCAGCGTGGTCGGCACCCGGTCGTACCCGTGGATACGCGCCAGCTCTTCAATGAGATCTTCTTCGATGGCGATGTCGAAGCGACGGCTCGGGGCCATCACTTCCCAGCCTTCGGCAACCGCCTCGACGTGCATGCCGAGCGCCCGCAGCATGCGCACGACGTCGGCATCGTCGATCTGGATACCGAGCACGCGTGCAATGCGCGCACGGCGCAAGCGGATGCGCGCCGGCTGCGGCAGATGCTCCGGCAGCTGCGCATGCACCACCGGGCCAGGCGTACCGCCGGCCAGTTCCAGCACCAGGCGTGTCGCCACTTCAATTGCCTGCGGCGGCAATGCCGGATCCACGCCACGCTCGAAACGGTGCCCGGCATCGGTATGCAGGCCGAGTTTGCGGCCACGGCCCATGATGGCCGCAGGGGCGAAGTACGCCGACTCCAGGAACACATTGCGGGTGGTGTCGGTGACGCGTGTGTCCAGCCCGCCCATCAAGCCGGCCAATGCAACCGGACGCCCGGCATCGGTGATGGTCAGAAAACTCTCGTCCAACGTGACCTGGCGCCCGTCCAGCAACGCTAGCTGCTCACCGCTGCGCGAATGGCGCACGCCGATCGGGCCTTGCAGCGTGTCTAGGTCGAACGCGTGCATCGGCTGGCCCAGCTCCAGCATCACGTACTGGGTGATGTCCACCAGCAACGACACCGGACGCACGCCGCTGCGGCGCAGCCGCTCGGCCAGCCACACCGGCGTCTTGGCGGACGGGTCGATTCCTTCGATCACACGACCGCAATAGCGCGGCGCATCCTTACCGGCGTCCAGTTCCACTGCCAGCGTGCGCGTGGACACCGGCGCCACCATGCCGGCGTCGAACGCCACCACTTCGCTGGCGCACGCGGCGGCCACGTCGAAGGCGATGCCGCGTACGCTGAAGCAATCGGCACGGTTGGGCGTGAGCTTGATCTCGATGCTGGCATCGGGCAGCCCCAGATACTCGGCCAGCGCCTGCCCCACCGGCGCATCGTCGGGCAACTCGAACAGACCCGACGCATCGCTGTCCAGTCCGAGCTCCTTGGCCGAACACAACATGCCGTTGGACGCCACACCGCGCAGCTTGGCCGCAGTGATCGTCAGCTCGCCGATCTTCGCACCGACCAGCGCCAACGGCGCCACCAGACCCGCACGCGCATTCGGCGCGCCACACACGATCTGCAGCAACTCGCCCTGCCCGGCATCGACGCTGCAAACCTGCAGACGATCGGCTTCGGGATGACGCACCGCTTCGACGATACGCGCCACCACCACCTGACCAAGCGACTCGCCCAGCGGCGTGACTTCTTCGACTTCCAGACCGATCGCCGTCAGCGTCGCGGCCAGTTCATCGCGCGTGGCCTGGATCGGAACGTGGCTGCGCAGCCAATTTTCAGAGAATTTCATGAGAGGCCGGGAATCGAGAATTGGGAATGGGGAATCGCAAGAGCAGGGTTGCCGGGCCTTCGGAACCGGACCGATGGAGCCAATGGCTCTTGCGATTCCCGATTCCCAATTCCCGACTCCCCGCCGTCAAGCAAACTGCCGAAGAAAACGCACATCGTTCTCGAAGAACGCGCGCAGGTCGTTGACGCCATAGCGCAGCATCGCGAAGCGCTCCACGCCCAGGCCGAAGGCGAAGCCGGTGTAGCGCTCAGGGTCGATGCCGACGCTGCGCAGCACATTCGGGTGCACCATGCCGCAGCCCAGCACTTCCAGCCAGCGCGTGCTGCCGTCGGGCTGCTGCCAGGCGATATCCACTTCCGCGCCAGGCTCCACGAACGGGAAATAGCTGGGGCGGAAGCGCATTTCGAAATCGCGCTCGAAGAACGCACGCACGAACTCGGACAAGGTGCCCTTGAGGTCGGCGAAATTGGAATGCTCGTCCACCAACAGGCCTTCGACCTGATGGAACATCGGCGAGTGGGTCTGATCCGAATCGGAGCGGTACACCTTGCCGGCCGCGATCATGCGCAGCGGCGGTTTGTGCGCGTCCATGTAACGCACCTGCACGCCTGAAGTATGTGTGCGCAGCAGGCGTCCGTCGCCGAAATAGAACGTGTCGTGCATCGCGCGCGCCGGATGGTGCGGCGGAAAGTTCAGGGCTTCGAAGTTGTGCCAGTCGTCCTCGATCTCCGGGCCGTCCGACAGCTCGTAGCCGAGCCGCGCGAAGATTTCGACGATGCGCTCCAGCGTGCGTGTCACCGGGTGCAGACCGCCGCGTTCGCTTCGACGCCCCGGCAAGGTGACGTCGATGCGTTCACCGGCAAGACGGGCATCCAGCGCGGCGGTTTCCAGCGTGTGCTTGCGCTCGGCCAGCGCTGCAGTCAGCGCGTCGCGCGACAGGTTGATCGCCTCGCCAGCCGCCTTGCGTTGCTCTGCCGGCAACGTCCCGAGCTGCTTGAGCTGGGCAGTGATGCTGCCGCTCTTGCCCAGCAATGCAACACGCAAGGCTTCCAGTTGGTCCGGCGTCTGCGCCGCGGCAACATCGGCCAGCGCGCGCTCGGTCAGGGATTGAATCTCACTCATTGCACTTGCGCCTCAACTGCTAGCCGAACGGTGTTTCCGGATACACCGGAACGCATTGTCACTGCATTGACCTGTCATCGCCCACTTGGCGACTTCGCTAAAACGCAAAAGGGGAAGGACTCGCGCCCTTCCCCCTGCATCTTTGCGTTTCACGCATCGAAAGCATCCGCACCGAGGTGTGACTACTGACGATGACTCGCTTCTGTCAAAAGTCCGCACATGGATGTGCGGGCTCTTGCAGAGGGACCTGCATTTACGCCGCCAGCGCGCCCTTTGCCTTCTCGGCCAGCGCGGCAAAACCGGCGGCGTCGTGCACGGCGATATCGGCCAGTACCTTACGGTCCAGGGTGATGCCAGCCTTGAGCAGGCCATTCATGAAACGGCTGTAGCTCAAGCCGTTGATGCGGGCAGCCGCATTGATGCGGGTGATCCACAGCGAACGGAAATTACGCTTCTTCTGCTTACGGCCAATGTAGGCGTACTGCTGCGCCTTGATGACCGCCTGCTTGGCAACGCGGAAGACCTTGCGGCGAGCGTTGTAGTAGCCCTTCGCCAGGGTCAGAATTTTCTTGTGGCGGCGGCGCGCCTGCACACCACGCTTTACTCGTGCCATGGTTCAGTCCTCAGAGATAGGGAAGCATACGATCGAGACGGCCTGCGTCCTCGGCACGGACGTGGTTCGTCTGCCGCAGGTTGCGCTTCCGCTTGGTCGCTTTCTTCGTGAGGATGTGGCTACGGTTTGCGTGGCCGCACTTGTACTTGCCGGAGGCGGTCTTGCGGAAACGCTTGGCCGCCGCCCGGTTGGTCTTGATCTTGGGCATTGCAATGTCCTTGATGGTGTTTTGTCACTGACACGGGCGGCAGTCTTGCGACCACGCTTTCCATCCTTGCCCTTGCCTGCTTGTAAGTCCTTGATCGAACACGATCCGGACAGGTCCTGGTGCCGCTTGCGCGGCGCCCCGATAAAACCGGGCCGCGCAGTCTACCCGTTGCCGGGAATTGTTGCAAATCGTGGAGCTTGCACTGCAACAGACCTGTCGGGCCCGTTGCAGTGCCGAATCGGATCCTCAGACCTTCTTCTTGGGCGCGATCATCATGACCATCTGGCGCCCTTCCAGGCGCGGACGCGACTCGATGACGATGTCGTCGCCCAGATCGGCCTCGATCCGCGCCGCCATCTCGCGGCCCAGCTCCTGATGGCTCATTTCACGGCCACGGAAGCGGATGTTGACCTTGACCTTGTCGCCCTCTTCCAGGAAACGGCGCATGTTGCGCAGCTTGATCTGGTAGTCGCCCTCGTCGGTGACCGGGCGGAACTTGAGTTCCTTGATCTCGACCTGCTTGGTCTTCTTCTTGGCCTCGTTGGCCTTTTTCTGCTGCTCGAACTTGAACTTGCCGAAATCCATGATCTTGCAGACCGGCGGATCGGCCTGCGGCTGGATTTCGACCAGATCCAGGCCTTCTTCTTCGGCCTTGGCGAGCGCTTCGTCGCGCGACAACACGCCGACCATCTCTCCGTCACTGCCGATCACGCGAACGCGCGGCACACGGATTTCTTGGTTCTTGCGGTTCTGTTTGTTGTCAGGGGTACTGATATTGCAATCTCCCAGAGGAATCGAACCGGCGCATCCGGATCATCCAGACCGGCCGGGGTTGGCTCACGCTGCCTGCTCTGCCTGCAGACGTTCGATGAAGGCCGAGACCGTCATGGTCCCAAGGTCCTCGCCTGAACGGGTCCGCACGGCGACAGCGCCATTTTCCTTCTCGCGGTCGCCGACCACGAGCAGATATGGCACGCGTTGCAGCGTATGCTCGCGAATCTTATAACCGATCTTCTCGTTACGCAAATCTGCGCTGACACGGAAGCCTTGATTTGCAAGGGTTTTCCGCACCGAGTCGACATATTCAGCCTGAGCATCGGTGATGTTGGCGACAACGACCTGCACCGGGGCCAGCCAGGACGGGAAGGCACCGGCGTGATGTTCGATCAAAATGCCGATGAAACGCTCCATCGAGCCGACGATGGCCCGGTGCAGCATGACCGGATGCTTCTTCTGGCTGTTCTCGTCCACGTACTCGGCGCCGAGGCGGCCCGGCATCATGAAGTCGACCTGCATGGTGCCCAGCTGCCAGGTTCGGCCGATGGCGTCCTTGAGGTGGTACTCGATCTTGGGGCCGTAGAAGGCGCCCTCGCCCGGCAACTCCTGCCACTCCACCCCGCACACGCCCAGCGCACTGCGCAGCGCAGCTTCGGCCTTGTCCCAGGTGGCATCGTCGCCCAGGCGCTTTTCCGGGCGCAGCGCGATCTTGATCTGGATGTCGTCGAAGCCGAACGCGGTATAGACCGCCAGCGCCTGCTGGTGGAAGGCGGTGACTTCGGATTCGATCTGCGATTCCAGGCAGAACACGTGCCCGTCGTCCTGGGTGAAGCCGCGCACGCGCAGGATGCCGTGCAGCGCGCCGGAAGGCTCGTTGCGGTGGCAGGCGCCGAACTCGCCGTAGCGGATCGGCAGGTCGCGGTAGCTGTGCAGGCCCTGGTTGAACACCTGCACGTGGCCGGGGCAGTTCATCGGCTTGACCGCGTAGGTGCGCTTCTCCGACTCGGTGAAGAACATCGCGTCCTGGTAATTGTCCCAGTGGCCGGATTTCTGCCACAGCGACACGTCCAGCATCTGCGGGCAGCGCACTTCGCCGTAGCCGCTGTCGCGGTAGACCTTGCGCATGTACTGCTCGACCACCTGCCACAGCGACCAGCCCTTGGGGTGCCAGAACACCAAGCCGGGCGCTTCTTCCTGCAGGTGGAACAGGTCCTGCGCCTTGCCGATGCGGCGATGGTCGCGCTTGTCGGCTTCTTCCATGCGCAGGATGTAGGCATCCAGCTGTTTCTTGTCGGCCCAGGCGGTGCCGTAGATGCGCTGTAGTTGCTCGTTCTTGGCATCGCCGCGCCAGTAGGCGCCGGAGATGCGGGTCAGCTTGAAGGCCTTGAGGAAGCGCGTGTTGGGCACGTGCGGGCCGCGGCACATGTCCACGTATTCCTGGTGGTAGTACAGGCCCATCGCGGTGATGTCCTCGGACATGTCCTCGATCAGGCGCAGCTTGTACTCTTCGCCGCGCTGGGCGAAGACCTCGATCACCTCGGCGCGCGGGGTGACCTTCTTGATCACGTCGTAGTCCTGCGCGATCAATTCCTGCATGCGCTGCTCGATCGCGGCCATGTCGTCCGGCGTGAACGGGCGTTCGCTGTAGATGTCGTAATAGAAGCCTTCGGCGATGACCGGGCCGATCACCATCTTGACCTCCGGGTACAGCTGCTTGACCGCATGCCCGACCAGATGCGCGCAGGAGTGTCGGATGATCTCCACGCCTTCGGCGTCCTTGGCGGTGATGATGCGCAGGCTGGCGTCATGGTCGATGACGTCGCTGGCATCGACCAGCTGGCCGTCGACCTGGCCGGCGATGGTGGCCTTGGCCAGGCCGGCGCCGATCGACTGGGCGACCTGCATGACCGAGACGGGGGATTCGAATTCGCGGCGGCTGCCGTCGGGGAGCGTGATGTTGATCATGGGCAAGAATGAGGTCTGGTCTGGCTGCAGCGGTCGGCTGCCATGGGAGATCTGGCCATCGCTGGTCAGGCTCGGAGGGAAATGCGGGACGAGAGGCAAGACAGCGCCATGCAGGCGCTCTGCGCGCTGGCGCAGGCAAGGATCAGCGGTGGGCGGTGGTAGTGCTCATGTCGCACGCTGGGCCGGCGCGGGGCGCGGGCCACCTTCTCGCAGGGGGTCTTGGGCGTGAATGGTAAACCAATCAGCCGTCCGCTGCGTACGGCGGCGCGGCGCTGGCGGGCGCATGGCATGATGCCGGCCACCTGTCCTGCCGTTGCCGACCATGACCATCAAGGGTAAAGCCACCTCGCTGGATATCGCCTACCTGGCCGGCGTGTCGCAGCCGACCGTGTCGCGCGCACTGCGCGGCAGCCCGATGGTCAACGAGGAAACCCGCAAGCGCATCCTGCGCATCGCCCGCGAGCTGAACTACAAGGTCGACAAGAACGCCTCCTCGCTAAGGCTGCGCAATGCCGGCACGCTGGCACTGCTGTTCTTCGAAGACCCCACTGCCGACGACTCGCTTATCAACCCGTTCTTCCACTCGATGCTGGGCTCGATCACCCGCGCCTGCGCGCTGCAGGGCTACGACCTGCTGGTGTCGTTCCAGCAGTTGTCCAAGGATTGGCAGGCCGATTACGAAGACAGCAACAAGGCCGACGGCATCATCCTGCTGGGCTATGGCGACTATCAGGAATCGCGCCAGCGGCTGCAGCTGCTGGTCGAGCAAGGCACCCACTTCGTGCGCTGGGGCGCGGCCCTGCCCGGCCAGCCCGGCATTTCGATCGGCAGCGACAATTACCAGGGCGGGCTGGACATTACCGACCATCTGCTGGCGCAGGGCTGCCGGCGGATCGCGTTCGTCGGACACGCGTCCAACCACTACCCCGAATTCGAAGAGCGTTACCGCGGCCATGCCGCTGCGCTGGCGCAGCATGGCCTGGTAGCCGACCCGTCACTGCAGTTCGATGCGATCACCACCGAGTTGTCCGGCTACACCGCATGCCTGGCACTGCTGGAGAGCGGCAATGCGTTCGATGCGGTGTGCGCAGCCAGCGATCTGATTGCGATCGGTGCAATGCGCGCCCTGCGCGAGCGCGGCCTGCGGGTGCCGCAGGACGTGGCGGTCAGCGGCTTCGACGATATTGCGTTGGCGGCGTCGGTGGCGCCCGCGCTGTCGACCGTGCAGCAGGACACCAAGCAGGCCGGCACATTGTTGGTGGAGAGCCTGGTCGCCCTGATTCGTGGCGAGGCCGCGCAGAGTCGCACGATTCCGGTGCGTCTGGCGCTACGCGATTCCTCGCGCAGCAGCGGGCTGCAGCCGCCACTGGGATGGGCGCCGTCTGGCGCAGAGACCGGCGATGCGATGACGGGTCGAGCGTCGGATGGGACGGTCAGGCGCTGATTCAGGATTCGGGATAGCGCGCCGGTTGGGTCGCGAGATCTCGCGACCCGCTGCGTGCGGCGCAAGAGCGCAACCGGGCGCGACGGGCGTTAGCGGCAATGCCTGATCGCGCCCAGGTGCGCGCCTACCTGTTGCGCGCGTCGCGTGCAGCCTGCTCGGCCATTTGCAGGTCGAGCTGCTTGCGCAGGGCCGGGTCGGTGATCGGCGCATCCGACAGCAACACGCGCACGCCGTGCGCCGGCACCGCTGTTGCGAAACCACGCTGCACCTGCAACTGCTCGCCACTGACCGCATCGCGCCACGCGCCAGGCTGCAGGAAGCGCGTCACTTGAATGGTGGCTGCGGTATCGGCCTTGTTGAGCAGCACCAATGCGGTCTGGGTTGTACCTGCATGCTGATAGACGCGCAGGAACGCGGCTTGATCGCCGTGTAACCGCACATCGACCTGCACGCCACGCTGCAATGCCGGGGTGTTGCGACGCACCTGGGCGATGCGTTGCAGCGGGCCGAAGATCGGGCTCTGCTGTGCAGTGCGAATGCGCTCGACGCCGAAGTAGTTGCGATTGCCGGCATGTTCGGCACGCCCACGCATGAAGCCGATTTCCGAGCCGTAATAGATCACCGGAATGCCGCGGGCGGTGAACAACCAGTTGTGTGCATCGATAAACCCGGCATCGCTGGCATCCAGACGCGCCATGTCGTGGTTGTCGTAGAAGCTCATCAACTCGTAGGGGTTCGCATAGGGCCCTTGACGCAGGAACAAGGGCACGGCGAGTTTTTCGAAGCCGGCCTGTTCATGACCGAATACCGCGGCAAGCTGCTGCTTGAGCGGGAAATCCAGCACGCTGACGCCGGCATTGCGCGTCCAGGTATGCCCGGCGATCTTGTTGGTGTCGTAATCGAAGGCTTCGCCGAACATGAAAAAACCCGGACGTTTTTCACGAATGCGCGCCACGAAGGCATGCCAGAAGCGATCCGGCATCCAGCCGATGGTATCGATGCGAAACGCATCGGCGCCCTGCTCCATCCACTGCAGGTACGCGCCGGCCAAATAATCCAGCACCGCCGGATTGTTTTCGTTGAGGTCGGACAATTCCGCCAGGCCGCCGCCGGTGTTGTAGAAGGCATGCAATGGGTTGTGCTGCGGATCCAGTTGCGCAGGCGCGAGATTCTGGTGGTCGGCGACCAGGCGCCCCTGTGCATCGTAGAGTTTGCCGAAGCCGGGTTGCGCCTGCGGCATGGTGTAGGCCGGCGAACCGTGGTTGCCCACGATGTCCAATACGACCTTCAGCTTGCTGGCATGCATGGCGCGGGTAAAGCCGGCGAAATCCAGGCCCGGGCTGGGCAGATGTTCATCGAGCTTGTAGAAGTTGACGCCCCAATAGCCGTGATAGCCGGTCTTGCCATGGTCGCTGAGCGTGCTGCCGCAGGTGATCGGCTTGCCGCCGGTGAACGCTTCGTCGGGGTTGTCGACGATCGGGGTGATCCACACCGCCCCGAAGCCCAGGTCGCGGATGTAATCGGCATGCTCGACGATGCCTTTGAAGTCGCCACCGAGATAGCCGATGTTGTCCTCGCTGCCATCGGCGCATGGTGTGGGCACATCGAAGGTGCGATGCGCACCACCCTGATCGCGATGGTCGTTGCCGGTATCGCCGTTGACGAAGCGGTCGGTCACCACGAAGTACACCGCCTCGGCGGCAAACGGCTCCAGGGTGCCGTAGTAGTCCTTGGCTGCAGGCGCCGCCATTGCCGCGCCTGCGTACATCGTCAACGCCACATACATCGCACTGCGCATCACTGCCCTCCCGAGGCCACTGGAACCCGCACCACGCACACGCCTGCAATCAACAGGCTGAGCCCGCCAATGGCCAATGCATAGATCGGCTGCCCGCCCAGCCACACGCGCAGCACAAAGCCCAGCGCGCTGGCGGCGACCAACTGCGGAATCACGATGAAGAAATTGAAGATGCCCATGTACACGCCCATCTTTGGAGCAGGCACACTGTCTGACAGCAAGGCATACGGCAGCGACAGGATCGAGGCCCAGGCGAAACCGACCCCCACCATCGACAGCAGCAACCACTGCGGGTCGCGGATGACCAGCATCGACAACAATCCGGCGGCACCCAGCCACAGGTTGCACAGATGGCCCCAGCGCAAGCCGACCGCACGCACCAGCAGCGGAATCACCACTGCAGCCAATGCAGCAAACCCGTTATAGGCGCCGAACAACACGCCGACCCAGTTTGCGCCATCGTTGTAGGCCGCCGAAGCGGTGTCGTTCGCACCGAAATGCACTTGCGTCACTGCGGCAGTGGTGTAGATCCACATCGCAAACAAGGCAAACCACGAGAAGAACTGCACCCAGGCCAGGCGACGCATCGTCATCGGCATGCTGCGCACGTCCTGCACGATCGCCACCAACATGCTGGTGGCGGGCAACATGCGGGCCAAGGCAAGCAACACGCCGTAGGCAAGACACAACCCGGCCAGCACGTACAGCATGCGGTCGCCGTGCTGCCAGGCGATGGCCGTGGCGAGCAGCACGCCCAGACCGCACCACAGCACGCTTGCCATGGGTGTCGGCGCCATGCCGGTGCGTGCCACCTGTGCGAGAGGCGGATGCGCATCGTCAAAACCGGCCAACTGCTCTGGGCTGTACTCGCGCGTGCGCAGCACCGTCCAGGTGATCGACAGGAACAATACCGCCGCGCCAAGGTAGAACGCGTAGCGCACGCTGTCGGGCAACTGGCCTGGCGGCGCGGTGTTGGCAATGCCCCAATGGGTCAGCAGCCAGGGCAGAAAACTCGCGACGATCGCGCCGATGCCAATGAAGAAACTCTGCATCGCGTAGCCGGTCGGCCGTTGCGACGGCGGTAATTGGTCACCCACCAGCGCACGGAAAGGCTCCATCGAGATGTTGATCGATGCATCCAGCACCCACAGCGTCCCGGCGGCCACCCAGAGCATCGGCGCGTTGGGCATCACCAGCAAGGCCAGCGTGGTGAAGACAGCGCCCACCATGAAGTACGGACGCCGGCGGCCCCACGGGGTCCAGGTGCGATCGGACAGGTAACCGATGACCGGCTGCACGATCAGGCCGGTGAGCGGTGCAGCGATCCACAGGCCTGGCACGTCGTCGACCTGCGCGCCCAGGGTCTGGAAGATACGGCTGGCATTGGCGTTCTGCAGTGCGAAGCCGAACTGGATGCCGAGAAAGCCGAAGCACATGTTCCAGATCTGCCAGAAATTCAAGCGTGGCTTGGCGTTCATGGCGCGGCCTCCACGCGTGCTGCAGGCCCGACCAACAACGCACTGACCTGCGCCGCATTGACCACACCATCACGGCCGCCGCGGCCGCCGTTGTACTGCGCAAAGTGCGCCAATGCGCTCATATTGAAGCCGTTCTCGAGCCGGAACGTACAGGCCTGCCCCGCCACCGCATCGAAAGTCACTTGTGTGGAGAGCTGCTCGCCTACGCTATGCGGCATCACGATGACCTGCGATTGTGCGGGTTTCCCCGGGCACTCCAGCACCAGGTGTTTCACCGCTGCCGTGATCCCGGTATTGATCGGGCCATTGTCATTGCGGTAACGCAGCGATACCCGATGCACGCCTGCATGTGCCGGACGCCAGCTCCAGCGCTGGCTGCCCGGCAACTGCTGCAGTGGGCCGAGCGTCAACGACGGGCTATGCAGCGACTCCAGACCATCGCGCCGCCGGGTCAGGCTGAGCACATGCAGCACGCCATCGTCGGGGAGATCCCAGTGCGCGCTGGCATCGAGTGCGCGGCCGTCCAGATACAGCGTTGTTCCTTCCGGAATATCGATGCGATACGTGTTGCCGATCTGTTGCGCGACCGGCGCCGGTGGCATCTGCGGTGCGAAGACCTGCTTCGGTCGCGGCGGCGGCGTCAGGTCGGCATTGTGCCCAACCAACTGCACCAGCGTGGTCTGCCCCTGCCGTTCGCTGCGTCCTGCCACCAGCAACTCGCCGGCATCGTTCGCCGGGCGCTGCAGCACGTACCGTCGTGCGCCCTGTTCCAGCACGATCTGCTTGGCGTCGCCAAACAACAGGGGCAGCAAGGACCGCGGCAACTTCGGTTGTAGCTTGCCATCGGCCGACAGCCCGAACACACCCTCCTGCACTGCAGACAGGTAGCCCGCCACCGACCACAGCTGGCGTGGCGAGTTCACCACCGGGCCACTGCGCGCGCCCTCTTCCACGTGCACCGCAAGGCGCTGCATCTCGTAGTTTTCCATGTTCGAGCCCGCCAGCGCGCTGCTGCGCATCAGCGATTGCAGCTCCAACGCGATGCGTGGCGCATCGTCCAGCGTGCGTGCAGCGCGTAGCGCATAGGCACTGACGAACGGCCAGACAGCGCGGTTGTGGTAGATCGGCTGCGCGGCCTCTTGCGGCCACACCACCGGGCTGCCGCCCGCAACCATCGGGTAATTGCGCAGCGCAAGGCGCGCCCGCTGCGGCGGAAACACATCGGCCAGTACGCCCAGCGAGAGGCCGAGCAGATCCACCTTGGCGTAGCGCACCGGATGCGCTGCGCTGCCGAGATAGCTGACGTATTGGCTGCTGCGCGCATCCCAGAAACGCCTATCGATGGCCTGGCGGAGTGCATCGGCCCACTGCGCATATTGCACAGCGCGTGCATCGCCCTGCTGGCGCGCCAACTGTTCGGCCAGCCGCAACGCCTGGTAATGCAGCACGTTGGTGGAGAGCGCAAAGGATTCGGCAATGAATCGCACGTCCTCGCGCGTCCAGTCCGGGTAGGTCTGTTCTCGCCAATCTAGGAACGAGGTTTCGCCGCGGTAGAGACCGATCTGCGCATCGAACACGGCATCGCGGTCCTGCGCGATCGTTGCCCGTAGCGCCTGCCACACCTCTTCGGCAAACGGCTTGTCGTCCAGCAAGCCACGGGCGGCAAGGAACCACACCACTCGGTCGCTGCTGATCGGCCAACTGCCGCCGGAGCCGGTGTCCTGCGCCACGAACAGTCCCGGCGTGCGCCCATCGCGTGCGGCCGAGAGCTTGAAGCGCAGTGCATTGCGCGTGCGCTCCGGCTCCAGCTGCGCCAACGCAAGATCGGCCGCAAAGCTGACATCGCGCGTCCAGACGTAAGGCCAGCGTTCGCCGGTTTCGAAGCAGGCGCACGGCACCGGCTTGCCATCGTTGAAGGCGGGGTCGCGGATCGCCTCGACGCGGTCGTCGGCCATTTCCTGCTGTGCCAGCGCGAACAAGGCGTCGAACAGCGGGCTGGCGGTGTGCGTGCGCATCGGTTGTGCCGCAATGCGGCGTTCGCCCTGCGGCCAGCGCAACACGAAGCTGCCGTCGTCCAATGCCTGCGCTTGGGCCCGGCGTCCTTGAAATTCCAGTTCGTCGGCCAGTGCCGGCGAACTTGCCGCAACGCCCAGCGTTGCAGCCATGCAGATCATCTTCAACATCGAAGTGGCAAGACAGCTTGCGCCGTCGGCCTTCCTCCCTCGTTGCACGCGTTGTGGTGCGCGGCACGGACGTGCCACGGGCGCGGACCCTCCCAGGTGCCGTGGCGCCATGGTAGACGCGCACTCTGCTGTTCCGCACCACTGCATACGTATTCATGGGTTTCCAGCAGTGCGCAGCACGGCGCATCCACTGCAAGGCACTGCATAGTCACTGCTTGCGCAACGGTCACCTTGGGAGGGGATATGCCGCTGTCTTCACGTCGAGCGCACTCGACACTGGGCGCCGCATGGATCGCCCAGCTGCTGGTCCTCACGCTGTTCGGCGGTGCCGCGCCGCAGCTGCATGCCGAAGTCACCACCGTCAGCGTGGAGTCGCCGAACAAGGTGCTGCAGGTCAGCCTGGAGGTGGATGGCGGCACGCCTTATTACCGCGTGCAGCGCCTCGGCGAGGCGGTGGTGCAACGCTCGCGGCTGGGGTTCGAGCTACGCGACGGCCGGCTGGACCGCGGCATGGCGGTGCTTGCCCAGGCGCGCCAAAGTCACGATGACACCTGGGAGCAGCCCTGGGGCGAGACGCGGCTGGTGCGCAATCACTACAACGAGTTGCGCGTGAGCCTGGGCGAGCGCGACGGTGCGCAGCGCACGTTCGACGTGATCTTCCGCGTCTACGACGACGGGCTGGGCCTGCGCTATCACCTCCCCAAGCAAGCAGCCATGCGCGAGGCGATCATCGACGAGGAAGTGACCGAATTCGCGATCGCGCAACCGGCCGATGCCTGGTGGATTCCCGCAGGCGAGCCGATCCACTACGAGTATCTGTATCGGCACACGCCGTTGAACCAGGTTGCGCTGGCGCATACGCCGCTCACGCTGCGTACCGACAGCGGGCTGCACATCGCACTGCATGAAGCGGCCTTGGTCGACTACGCCGGCATGTGGCTGCGCCGCACCGACAACCAGCGCCTGCGCGCGCAGTTGTCGCCGGCTGCCGAAGGCTGGAAGGTGCGCCGCAGCCTGCCCTTCGATACGCCATGGCGCACGCTGCAGATCGCCGATCAGGCCACCGGCCTGGTGGAATCCAACCTCATCCTCAACCTCAACGAACCCAATGTGCTGGGCGAGGTGAGCTGGATCAAGCCGTCCAAGTACGTGGGCGTGTGGTGGTCGATGCATCTCAATCAACAGACCTGGGCCACCGGCCCCAAACACGGCGCAACCACCGCGACGACAAAACGCTATATCGACTTCGCCGCAGACCACGGCTTTCGCGGCGTACTGGTCGAAGGCTGGAATCCCGGCTGGGATGGGGAATGGTTCGGCAATGGCGGCAGCTTCGATTTCACCCGGCCCACGCCGGATTTCGACCTGCCAGCACTCAGCAGATACGCCGCAGCCAAGGGCGTACATCTGATCGGCCATCATGAAACCGGGTGCGCAGTGGACCATTACGAAGATCAGATCGCCGAAGCGATGGACTTGTATGCGCGCTTCGGCGTGGACTCGGTCAAGACCGGCTATGTCTGCGACGACGGCCAGGTGGAACGGCGCAACCCCGCGGGCGGCACGCCGCTGCGCGAATGGCACGACGGGCAATGGATGGCACGTCACCACCTGCACGTGGTGCAGGAAGCGGCGCAGCGCCACATTGCGGTCAATGCGCACGAGCCCATCAAGGACACCGGGCTGCGCCGTACCTATCCCAACTGGATCTCGCGCGAAGGCGCGCGCGGCATGGAATACAACGCCTGGGGCCAGCCGCCCAATCCGCCCGAGCACGAAGTCAACCTGGTGTTTACCCGGCTGCTCGCCGGGCCGATGGATTACACGCCCGGCATCGTCAGCCTGAAGGGCCGCAACGGCCAGGCGATTCCCAGCACGTTGGCGCGGCAGCTGGCGCTGTATGTGACGCTCTACAGCCCGATCCAGATGGCCGCCGATCTGCCCGAGCATTATCTGCAACACCGCGATGCGTTCCGCTTCATCGAAGATGTGGCGGTGGACTGGGACCAGACCCGCGCGCTGAATGGCGAAGTGGGCGATTACGTCACCATCGCACGCAAGGACCGGCACAGCCGCGACTGGTTCCTGGGCAGCATCACCGACGAACACGGCCGCCTGCTGCAGGTGCCGCTGGGCTTTCTCGAACCCGGCGTGCGCTACATCGCGCAGATCTATCGCGATGGCGACGGCGCGGACTATGCCAGCAACCCGTTCGCCTTCGTGCGCGAAGAACGTCAGGTCAGCAGTGCCGATACGTTGGAGCTGCGTCTGGCACCGGGCGGTGGTCAGGCCATTCGCTTTGTTCCGATGGGTGGCAAACGCTGACCACGACATCGCTTGGGCGCCAACGCGCACAGCCAGCACGATCGATTGCACGGCGCAGCGGTCATACCGCCGCTGCGCATCGCGCAGCATGTCGTTGCTGAGCGCAATCACCTGGCCGTCGCCGGCATGGCCCTGGGTGGAATCGATTTCATCGCGCAACACCGCAGTGAATACGTATGCAGTGCACGTTTGCACCCAGGTGCCGTGTCTACCATACGTCGCAGTCGTGTGACGTCCATCGTGGCACGCGACGCATGACATCCAGGCAGCCCTGCCGGATCAAAAATCAAAAAACAACATGTACCTGGGAGGGGAAAATGTTGAAGCACAAGCGCTCCGCGCTGAGTATCGCCCTGGCCGTTGCCATGGCACCGACATGGGCCGCCGCGCAAACGGCAACGCCTGCACAAGCAAGCGACGCCCAACAAGGTGCGTCCGAACAGACTGCCGGCGCGGTCACCGACTTGGACAAGGTCCAGGTCACCGGCCTGCGCCACGCAATCGAAGGCGCCATCTCGGTCAAGCGCGATTCCACTTCGATCGTGGAAGCCATTTCGGCCGAAGACATCGGTCGCCTGCCGGACGTCAGCATCGCCGAATCGCTGGCGCGCCTGCCCGGTCTGGCTGCGCAACGCGTTGCCGGCCGTGCGCAGGTGATCAGCGTGCGCGGCCTGTCGCCGGACTTCTCCACCACGCTGCTCAACGGGCGCGAAGTGGTCAGCACCGGCGACAACCGCAGCGTGGAGTTCGACCAATATCCATCAGAACTGGTCAGCGGCGTCACCGTCTACAAGACACCGGATGCCGGCCTGGTCGGTCAAGGCCTGTCGGGCACGGTGGACATGCAGACCGCCCGCCCGCTGAGCTACAACGAGCGCGTGATCGCCATCGGTGGCCGCTACCAGCGCAACTCCTTGGGCAAGGCCGCCAACGTCGACCCTTACGGCAACCGCTTCAATGTCAGCTACATCGACCAATTCGCAGACCGCACCATCGGCCTGACCATCGGTTACGCGCATACCGACATGCCGATCCAGGAAAACCAGGTAGGCCTGTACGAACCGTGGCAGCAGGTCAACGCGCAGCGGCAGCGTCCTGGTGTCGCCGATGGCGTGTATTTCTCCGATGGCATCAAGGCGCTGCGCCGCACCGGCAACCAGAAGCGCGACGGCGTCATGGCCACGCTGCAGTATCGCCCGTCCAATGCCTGGACCAGCACGCTCGATGCCTTCCACACCGAAGCCGAGCAGATCGACACCGCCAACCAGTTCGAGCTCAATCTGAGCAACTACAACGGCGGCTACACGCCTGGCCTGAACATCAGCAACGTGCGCGTCAACGATCGCAATACCTTCATCGGCGGCGATGCCAGCGGCGTCTATCCGTTGGTGCGTGGCATGTACAACAAGCGCGAAGACAAGATCGACGCCTTCGGCTGGAATAACGAAATCACGGCCGGCTCCGTCAAGATCGTCGCCGACCTGAACTACTCCAAGGCCACACGCGACGAACTGAACCTGGAAAACAATCTCCAGCGCGCACCGATGCCGCAGCTGGATACCGTGGGCGTGTCGGTTGTCGGCAACGGCTTCTCGCAGCTGACGCCGGGCATGAATTATTCCAATCCGGACGAGCTGTTCCTCACCAATACCATCTATGGCTCCGGATACGGCAAGGTGCCAAGCGTGGAAGACGTGCTCAAGGGCGCGCGGCTGCAGGCCAGCTTCCCGATGCCCGAAGCGCTAAGCTGGTTCTCGGACCTGGATGTGGGCGTCAACTACGCCAATCGCGAAAAGCAGAAGACCCAGCCCGAAGGCAATATCACCCTGGGCGCGCAAGGCGAGGCCACGGTGGCGGCAGACCTGCAATACGCGCCGGTCAATCTCGGCTTCGCCGGTCTCGGCTCCCTGCCTGCGTGGAATGTGCCGGCCACGGTGGCGCGCTATATGTTGTTCAACCCCAGCGACGACGCCTCGTTCCTGGTGTCCAAGGCCTGGACGGTGGAAGAAAAAATCACCACCGCCTGGCTGCGTGCCAATATCGATACCGAGTGGGGCGAAGTAGGCGTGCGCGGCAATATTGGCGTGCAGCTGCAAAGTGCAGACCAGTCCTCGCAGGCCAACTACTGGGACGCCTCGCAGCCGGCCGGTAGCGAAGTGCGGCCCATCGACGATGGCAAGACCTATCGCGACTGGCTGCCCAGCTTGAACCTGGCATTTCAGTTCCCGTACGAGCAAACGCTGCGCTTCGCTATGGCCAAGCAGGTCGCACGCCCGCGCGTGGATCAACTGCGGGCATCGCTGGAATTCGGTGTCGACACCTCCACCGGGCGCCCCGGCGCCAGCGGCGGCAACCCCATGCTCGATCCATGGCGCGCCAATGCCCTGGACATCTCCTACGAGAAGTATTTTGCCGACCGTGCTTACGTGGCCGCGGCGTTCTTCTACAAGGACCTCAAGAGCTACATCTACACCCAGAGCCGCGACAACTACGATTTCTCCGCACTGGTCGCCGGCTACGTGCCGCCGCCGGGCTCTGCACCGGTGCTGACCACCGGCACCTTCAGCGCCCCGTTCAACGGCAAGGGCGGCACCTTGCGCGGCGTCGAACTCACCGCCTCGCTGCCGCTGGATCTGATCTTCGCGCCGTTGGAAGGCTTTGGCATCCAGGCCAGCGCCACCTTCAACGACAGCGACGTCAAGATCCGCGACCCGGAAAGCGCCTCCAGCGTGGGCGACGGTGAAATCAGCCTGCCGGGCTTGTCCAAGCGCGTGTACAACCTGACCGCGTACTACGAGCACAAAGGCTTCGAAGCACGCGTCAGCCAGCGTCGCCGCTCGGACTTCATCGGCGAAATCGGCAACTTCAACGGCAACCGCACGTTGCGCTACGTGGTCGGCGAAAACATCACCGACGCGCAGATCAGCTACAACTTCAGCGAAGCCAGCAGCCTATCCGGCCTGACCCTGTTGCTGCAGGCAAGCAACCTCAGCAACTCGCCGTATCGCACGTACGCAGAAACCAAGGACCGCCCGCTGGAATACATCGAGTGGGGCCGCACCTTTGTGCTGGGTGTAAATTACAAGTTCTGAGCCATTGCAGGGATAAATGGCGCTGTTAGCCCCTCTCCCTCCGGGAGAGGGGTTGGGATGAGGGTACGGATTCCACGCGAACACCCTCGGCATCCAAAAAGCCCTGCTTTCACCTCCAAATCGATCTCCCGACAGGGGCGATGATCTATTACGCACAACGCAATCACGGCGTCTCGCTCCAGAACTTCGAAATCTCCACCAAGGAAAAGCCGCCGGCTATACACCGGCGGCTTTTCTTTGAACAGCATTTTCCCTTCGAGTCGGATCGTCTGGTACAGGCTGGGAGGAATCGAGCGCAAGGCCCACACGCGCGCACTTCACGCCCTGCAGTTTCCGAGCGCCAGACATCCTCTGAAACGTTAGCCGCGGCATCGCTTGGGAATATGCTTTCGCAATCGATTTTCATCAGGCAGCCGATTCTTCAAATTTGATCGACCAAGAGGAGATACCTAATCCTCTCCTACAGCGGCGCCACTACATAACTCATCTCGATTCGCCTACCAGGCACCGCGCATCGCATGCACGCCAACTCGGATCTAACAACCCACCACAAAAAAGCGAGGCATCCCAAGGGAACGCCTCGCCGGTATCAATCAAACACACCCATCAAGCTTTCTGTGAAGCGGTAGCGTCACTCCCCGCCCATTGCGCAAACGACGGCGTGCCCCGGCAAGCGCACGCGGCCATGCTCGATCACCCCGCGCTCCACCCCCGGCACATCGATCTGGCGCCATGCACCTGCAGGCAGTGCCAGCTCGGTGATGTCGGCAGACAAATTGAACGCCAACAGCATGACCTGGCCGGCATGCTTACGCCGGAACATCAGCACCGGCTCTGCGGTGTCGTAGAATGCGATCGCCCCTTCCCGCAAGGCCGGCATGCTCTTGCGCCAACTCAGAAATGCCCGCACGGCGCTCAGCACAGACTGGACATCGTCCTGCTGCACACTCACCGCAGCCAGACGATGCGGCTCGGACAACGGCAGCCACGGCTTGCCGCTGGTGAAACCCGCCGACGGCGCATCGGTCCACGGCATCGGCGTACGGCATCCATCGCGGCCCTTGAAAGTTGGCCAGAACGTGATGCCATACGGGTCCTGCAGATCCTCGAATGCCACATCCGCCTCGCCCAGCCCAAGCTCCTCGCCCTGGTACAGGCAAACCGAACCACGCAACGAACATAGCAGCGCCACCACCATGCGGGCGAACGCAGGCGACGCATCTTCGCCGCCCCAACGCGTCACCGCACGCACCACGTCGTGATTGGAAATCGCCCAGCACGGCCAGCCTTCCAGCATGGTCGCCTCGAGCCGGCTGACCGTTTCACGGATATAGGCAGCACTGTAATCCTGCACCAACAGCTCGAAGCTGTAGCCCATGTGCAGACGGCCCTTGGCGGTGTACTCGGCCGTGGTCGCCAACGAATCTTCCGAAGAAATCTCGCCCAGGCTTACCGCATTCGGATAGCGATCGAGCAGCGCACGCAGGCGCTCCAGGAACGCCAGGTTTTCCGGCTGCGTGTTGTTGAAGTAGTGGTATTGATAGGCATACGGATTGTCCGCACTGAAGCCACGCCCTACCCGCTTGTCGGCCGGCTTGGCGGGGTTATCTCGCAGCTGCGCGTCATGGAAGCAGAAGTTGATCGCGTCCAGGCGGAAGCCATCCACTCCACGGTCCAACCAGAACCGCACATTGTCCAGGGTTGCCTGCTGCACCTCGGCGTTATGGAAATTGAGGTCGGGCTGGTCGACCAGGAAGTTGTGCAGGTAGTACTGCTCCCGCCGCGGCTCCCACTGCCACGCCACACCACCGAATAGCGACAACCAGTTGTTGGGCGGCGCCCCGTCCTCGCGCGGATCGGCCCATACATACCAATCCGCCTTTGCGTTGGTCCGATCCTGACGGCTTTCCTGGAACCACGCATGTTCGATCGAGGTGTGGCTCAGCACCTGATCGATCATCACCTTCAGCCCGAGCGCATGCGCCTTGTCGAGCAGACGGTCGAAATCGTCCAGCGTCCCGAACAACGGATCCACCGCACGATAGTCTGCGATGTCATAGCCGAAATCGGCCATCGGCGACTTGAAGAACGGCGAGATCCAGATGGCATCCACGCCCAGCCCGGCGATGTAGTCGAGCTTGGCAATGATGCCCGGCAGATCGCCCACCCCATCGCCGTTGGAATCCAGAAAACTACGCGGATAGATCTGGTAGATGACCGCCCCGCGCCACCATGGTGTCTGTAACATGCACGCCCCTCCCGGGCCACTGCGGGCAGCCAACACGGCCGCCGACTAAGGGCGTTAGCCTAGCGGCGTGGCACTCCAACAGCGTGGGCGTGCATACGTATTCATCGCGCTTGCGGACAGATCACTGGTCGCCAATGAGGAATCGTAAGCTCCCCCGATCCGCAGACACCGCATAAGTAGATCTTTCTGGCATCGTTCCCAAGTCAGGAGGTTCCATGCGCACATCGAAGTTCACCGAGACACAGATCATCGCCACGCTCAAGCAGGCCGACGCAGGCGTTCCAGTCAAAGACATCTGTCGCCAAGTCGGCATCAGCACGGCGACCTATTACCAGTGGAAGAGCAAGTACGGCGGCTTGGAGGCGTCCGAGCTGCGGCGGGTCAAGGAGCTCGAGTCCGAGAACGCCAAGCTCAAACGGATGTATGCCGAGTTGGCGCTCGACAACGCGGCAATGAAGGACCTGATCGCAAAAAAACTCTAGGGCCGGCGCGTAAACGCGAGGCGGTGCGGTTCCTTATCGAGGTCCACGCGCGGCCGTTGCGCCGGTCCTGTGCATGCGTCGGGCTGTCGCGTGCCGCTTGGTATGCACCGCCTCTGGACTGGACGGTGCGCGATGCCGAGCTGATTGCCGAGATCGCGCGTTACGTTGAAGCGCACCCCAGTCGTGGCTTCTGGAAGTGCAGCGACTACCTTCGCAAGCAGCAACCAGGTTGGAATCCCAAACGCATCTATCGCGTTTACAAGGCCATGAAGCTCAACCTACGCCGCGCTGCAAAGCGTCGCCTTCCCAAGCGTGAGCGGGTGCCGCTCTACGTGCCGAGGCTGCCAGACACGGTCTGGTCGGTCGACTTCATGAGCGATGCGCTGGCATGCGGACGACGCTTTCGCACCTTCAACGTGGTGGATGACTTCAATCGCGAGGCGCTGCACATCGAGGTTGACACCTCGATCAACTCGCAACGGCTTGTGCGTGTGTTCGAGCAGATCAAACGCGATCATGGCTTGCCGCAGGTGGTGCGCTCGGACAACGGCCCCGAGTTCCTGGGCGAAGCGTTCACCAGCTGGCTCAAGACCAATGGCGTCGCACTACAGTACATCCAGCCGGGAAAGCCAAATCAGAATGCCTTCATCGAGCGCTTCAATCGCACGTTCCGCGAGGAAGTGCTCGACCTGAATCTCTTCGCCTGCCTCGACGATGTGCGCGAAGCCGCCCACTGGTGGATGATCGACTACAACGAAGCAAGATCCCATGATTCGCTCGGCGGAATCGACGCCCCCCCGATTTTGAGTAGCACCTCAGTTTGGAGTCCAATTCCCTAACTCGAGGAGATTGGACGTGAAGAAGCGTTTTTCTGAAGAACAGATCATCGGCTTCCTGCGCGAAGCTGATGCCGGTGTGGCGATCAAGGACCTGTGCCGGCGGCATGGCTTCAGCGAGGCTTCCTATTATCTGTGGCGCAGCAAGTTCGGCGGGATGAGCGTGCCCGATGCCAAGCGGCTCAAGGACCTTGAGTCCGAGAACGCGCGGCTGAAGAAGTTGCTGGCCGAGCAGCTGTTCGAGAACGACCTGATCAAGGATGCACTGCGAAAAAAGTGGTGAGCGCACCGGCGCGTCGCATGCTGGTGCGCGAGTGGATCGGGCGTGGTGCCAGCGAGCGTCGTGCGTTGGCAGTGATCGGCATGAGCGCCAGTGCGCTGCGATATTGCCCGCGCGAAGATCGCAACGTCGAACTGCGCGAACGCATCTGTGCGTTGGCGCATCGCCATCGCCGTTATGGTGTGGGGATGATCTATCTCAAATTACGACAGGAAGGACGCATCGTGAACTACAAGCGTGTGGAGCGGTTGTACCGCGAGCAGCAGCTGCAGGTCCGGCGCCGCAAGCGCAAAAAGGTGCTGATAGGAGAGCGTCAGCCGCTGCTGCGGCCATCGCAGGCCAATCAGGTGTGGTCGATGGATTTCGTGTTCGACCGCAGCGCCGAAGGCCGAGTGATCAAGTGTCTGGTGATCGTGGACGATGCAACCCACGAAGCGATCGCCATCGAGGTGGAGCGCGCAATCTCGGGCCATGGCGTGACACGCGTGCTGGATCGGCTGGCGCACAGTCGCGGCTTGCCACAGGTGATCCGCACAGATAACGGCAAGGAGTTTTGCGGCAAAGCGATGGTGGCCTGGGCACATGCGCGTGGCGTGCAGTTACGGCTGATCCAGCCTGGCAAGCCAAACCAGAACGCCTACGTCGAATCGTTCAATGGCCGGCTGCGCGACGAATGCCTCAACGAGCACTGGTTCCCAACCCTGCTGCATGCGCGTACCGAGATCGAACGCTGGCGACGCGAATACAACGAGGAGCGACCCAAGAAGGCCATTGGCGGCATGACGCCATCTGCGTATGCCCAACAGCTGGCCAACACCGATGTCATCAACCCCGGACTCTAAACCCGGCCGCTACTCAGAGCGGGGGGACGTCGGAATGACCCCGGTCGAGTACCGCAACAAGTACGCCGAAAGCTCTACTTTTGAAGTGCCTGCTTGACGGGGGAGCTAACGGAATCGCGTATGCAGTCACTGTTGCGAGCACCGACTGTCAGCGCCTTAGCGACAATAAAAAAAGAAATGCCCTTTATTGACCTAACTCTGGAACCAGCCTTCGTGGAGCTAGAAGATTTAGGCGTTTGCACCTGAGACAGCGGACTCGATAAAGTCGACGGCGAAGTCCATGCGGACCGCCTGCTTCGAATACGAAGCAGGCCAGGACCTTGAACCACGTCGCTCCAGAGTCAAGCGACAATATCCTACCCAAGTGGCGGCCTGTATGAATCATGGGCCGGATGAAATCCAAAAACTATACGCGATCTTCTACGCTACTGCTATTCGCCTTACGCTTGCCAGAACCCTTACGATTTGCATAGAAATCTTCCAGCCATTGTTCGGGAGTGAGTTGGTCAACACTTACACCCAACCGATTTGCATTACGCGACAAGACATCATGCATAATTTCGATGTTGTCAGTGGAAGAAGAAATCACGGAAAGCGCATCGTCCATGCCTCGCAAATTGAGTTGACACACAGCTGAGGCATGCCCTTGCTTGACTAGGAAGCAGCGTGAACGCTCGTCCAGTGACACCACCACCTGATACTCGGCGTCAGTGAGCTTAAGACCCTCGATATAGTCGTCACGACTAGCGTTAGGGTTAGGCAGCAAAATCATGGTGGCGGTCTGCTCGATGAGCGCCGCAGCAATATCGCTCGCAAGCGCATCCTCTGGGCTTTGGGTCGCAAATATACCCATTCCGTTCTGCTTTCGAATAGTCTTTTGTTTGTTTTTCGCAAACTCCTTCAACCCCCCCTTGCCATCGAGGATCTTCCAGAATTCGTCCATGACATAAATTAGGGGGCGCCCATCTATCAGAGACTCAAGCCTATGCAACAGATAGTTGATAACTGGGGCACGCACCTCAGCATTATCAATCATATCCGTGTAATCAAAGCCAATAATAGAGGCTTTCTGCAGATCGATCGTATCTACCGGGTTGTCGAATACCCAACCAAGCGAGTTGCCGGCCGTCCATCGCCGAAGTCGTGCATAGAGTCCGTCGTCCCCCATATTGGGTAGACTTTTACGAAAATTACTCATGCTACGCAGGTGCATCGGGGTATCCAGCATCCCCTCAACAGCCCTGAAAATATCCTCTTCCTCACGCGAGCTATATTCAGGCTTGCCTCCTAATACCTTAATGAGCTCTGCAAGAAATTGAGTATTCGCCTCGTTCCGTTCACATTGGAATGGGTTGAAGCCAGTCGGCACACCGTTTTCAAGCGCCAAATAATTTCCGCCGCAAGCGCGCACGAAAATCTCGGCCCCCCGATCTTTATCAAAGAAGAAAATGGTCGGAATAGGATCGAACTTCTGAACCTGACTTAACAAGAAATTTATCAGAGCAGTTTTACCAGTACCAGATTTACCAATTACCATTGTGTTAGCAATTGCTTTTTCACCCAATGAATTTTCAGCCGGATGCGTGGCATGGAAATTAAAGTAGTAGGGCTGGCCGTTAGTCGTCTGCAGAGTAGTAACACACTCGCCCCATGGATTATTTCGCTGCTTTCCCTGCGCAAAATTATGCAGCGGTGAAAGGCCCAGAAAATTAAGCGAGCTAAGATTTGCGATACGCGTGCGAAAGCGCCAATTCCCCGGCAACTGTGCATAAAAAGACGAGGCCACGGCCAAATCCTCTTTTGAGGAGACGAAGCCTGCGTTAGACAATTCTGCTCTAGTAGTAGCGATCTGGCGCGCAAGCTTTTCTTGACTATCCGCATAGATCGCGATGGTGAAATGATACTCACCAAGGACAAAGTTACCCGAGGCAACGTCATCCATAGCTATATCTAAGTCACGTATCTGGCTAGACGATTTGTCACCTGATGAAATCATCATGCCTTTGGTACGCTCCAGCACCTTCAATGCTTCATGTCGGCCGACTGGACTGAAGGAGTGGGTCACCACATATTCAAAATCAAGATACTTCAAACCATTGAGGATGCCTGGATATGTACCATCCGCATACTCTTTAACATTGAGGATCGCGCCGAAGTGGTTAATTCCGTCAGGCGTCCTTATAACAAAATCGCCGGTTTTATTTGCAAACATATGCTTGCTTACAGGCAAGTAAGCTTGTACCGGAGCCTGCAACACAGGAACCGGTTCATCGATACGGTTTAGCAAATATCCTAGAAACTCTAGAGTTTCGGAAAAAACAATGCCATTTTTTGCTTCGTACATTCCTAACCGATAAGGCGAATAATCTTTAAGCACCGCCTCAACGTTCGTAGCGAGTTCGATCATTTTTGCAACAGCCTGCTCTTCCTCTGAGCGAATGCGCTCGGGATCGGCAGATTTTTCAACTAACCTTCTACCAGTTATCACTGGACGATAAATCATGCTGAAATAAAGCTCATTTTGCATGATTTTTTGGGAAGACAATGCAGAGTAATATTCGTCAGACAAGTTTTGATTAAATGATTGCTTGAAGCGACTTTCATCTCCAATCTTGCGTCGGCGACGAACATCGTGCACCCAAAATGCAACGTTAGCGAAATCCGGCGCACGCAATGTTTGCAGAAGTCGATTGAACGTATTATGCCGCTGCTCCAGCTCGAATTCGTCCCGCCCAACAAATGGTAGGCCGGCAAGATGCCAGATCAGAAGATAGTCACCTCCTGTTGTCTTAAGAACCGACGGGGCAACATGCGTCGAAATAGAGACAAATTCACTGATCGGGCTATCTGGACTAAACATGACCTTACCAATAAGAGTAAAAAGGCATTGAAAAATTTAGATCATAAAAATGCCAACCCCATGCACCTTTGTGCATGGGGTTGGTCACTCAAGATGTCCTTCTATTAACGTTTCCCAGGAGGCACCTTGCGATACTCATTAGGACTAAAAATCCACATACCCGAATATCGCTGAAGATTTCGAGCACGAAATCTAAACAACCATCGCAACGCCAGCAATCTAAATATCATCTCATCACGCTTAGCCATTTGTTGCATGACGAAGATGATGACTGGGATAGTCAGCAAAAACCAAAGGTTAAAGTACATACCCAGCATGAGTCCACCGCCAGCACCAATGAAAAAAGGGATATAAGGAACCCCTAAAAACATTGCAGGGCGAGTGCAGCCACGGAAGAGTACATCCTTATGCATAATGGTGCAGAGCTTGAAACAAAGCCATCGCTGCCTCGCCTTGGCACTGACTATCGCGCTTACCGATGACCATGTTTGCAATCTGTCCTGCAGCGCCAATTAGAACGCCACCGATCAGAATCGGCGAGACTTCGGAGATTCTCTTGTGAGCGAATGCGATCTGATAACCAGCGACAATCACCGCAATCGTCACAACTGCAACGGAGCCCATGGTGAGCAGCGAATTAATATTATCCAAGAATCCACAGACCTTTTCGTCAGTCTTTGCCAGATCGCCAACCTGCGCACCCGCGCCTCCCGCAACCAGCAGGGCGGAGGTAAAAATTACGGCCTTTAGAGCTTGCATCCCGATCATCTTAGCGTCGGCAACCAATTGCTTATCATTTAACATTTTCATCAATTATCTCCTAGAACAGGGGGACACACAGCCATCCATTGCAGTTTTTCATCCTTGTCAAAACACGAACGCATTATCTACCTGCCCTTTTTGAGAAAGTGTCGACGCTTCAGTCGGGGCGGGTTGCAAAGCAGAATTTGAGGGCCGTGGCTGAGCAGCGGAAGCTGGGACGGCGACGCCATGCCCTTGGCCGGTCGATTGAATGACGTATAGATCGTTAGGGATGGCAGGCGGGGAAGAAGGCTGAGCCTGTCCCTGATCTAAAGCTGTCATTCTTACGTTAGCGTCCGATCTCTGGTCATCACGGAGGGGCCTCTGATTTAAATCTTGAATACGGCGGGAAATAAGAGCGTCAGTCAAATCGGCCGCTGCCTGCCGCACCGGATTCTCCACCTTAATTTTGATTGGCCGATTGGGAATGACACTAATCGGCTCCGCGCCTCCAGCCGCCGCCACTGATTGGCGAATGGACGCATAAATCTTCTGGACATAGCCATGTTTGAAGCCAGTTTCAAAATTTCCAGAATAATAACAGCTAAAAGACTTACCCCAATCTGCACCGGAACGCGAATGACACTCGGCTAAAATCCTAGAGGCCGCAACGAGATTTGGGCATTTAGCAAATGCCATCTCGTAGCTGGTGATGCCGTATTTCAAAAGATTGTATCGATTGACTTGGCCCAGCCCCAGCGAAAAGTTATAACCTTTTTGCTCTAGCATCTTTGCGGTAGCGACAGCTTCTTCCAGTCCTTTGGGCTCTCGCACAAGTCTCCCACCGACTACACCGATCGCGTAGGGATTCCGCGAAGACTCTACCCGGACGACGTGCTGCATCACTTCGCCGGGAACAGCCAATCCAGCGCACCCCATCAGTTCCATACCAGGCAACATAGTGGTTTCCTTAAGCTCATACGTTGCCCACCGGTAACGGCGATCTAGCCGCCCCGAAGGGTTCTAACAGGATCAAAATCGATCCCTGTGATGTACCGCCTACCTGCATGTGCCTTGATGTGTACCACGATGTCGATCGTCATACGCAGTAGGCGCTTGATCACATCAAATTCCAGTCCTGAACCTTCGTTCGAGGCTTTAACCATCAGTGCTAGTTGATCCCAAGTCTGCTCAACACTACCTGCGTGACAACTTGTGATCGAACCAGGATGCCCCGACGCGCAGTTTCTTATGAAATAAAACGATTCATCACCACGCAACTCCGCCAATATGATCCGATCTGGCTTCATGCGCAGACATGCCTCCATGCAGCTCTTGGCCGTCACATTGCTAGCGCTCTGCCCCCCTTTCGAATACAGGAGATGGACAGAATTAGGCTGGCTGATGAATAGCTCACGTGCATCTTCGATAGTAACTAAGCGCTCCTCATTGGGAATGTGATTCACTAGAGCCTTCATAAAAGTGGTCTTACCACTCCCGGTAGCGCCTGCAACCACAACATTCTTTTTATAAAGAACACACTTTTTGAAGAACTCTGAGTAGTCCCTATTGCGCCGAAGATCAAGCAGTTCACGGTCCTGATCACTGACGTCAGCAGCTTGCTCCAAAACCTGATCGAAGAACCCGTCGTGCTTGTATTGCTCGAGAGTCTTGGTGTGCTTCGAAGGCAGCCGAATGGTGATCGACACCTTACCCGCATCGCAGGCCGGGGGGATTACAAATTGTGCACGCTGCCCGGTGGGGAATGTCAACGAAACCACCGGATCAGCGTCAGTAATCCGCTGACCGGTGTTGCTTTCATTTACAACAGCAGTACAGAACTGTCTCGCACGGTCGAAGGTCAAAGAAGGTACATCTATCCGCTGCCAACCGTTGATTGTCTCAAGATAAAGCTCTCCCGGACGATTGATGCAAATCTCCGTAACTTCTGGAGAATTGAGATAATCCAATATCCCGAGCACAGAATATTGATAGTCCAAGAAATCGTTTGAGATCCTCGCGACTGGTGAATCTTCAACTGTCACAGCGTAGCCGTCGTTCACTTCGGCAGCACCGCTGTGAAATCAACGTCTTTGGCGACATAGACATTTAGAACCGTTCCTTGGTTAATCGTAACAGTAGAAGGACGACGTCCAGACTTGGCAACAGCCTGCTCCGCAATATCCTGGATACTGCGCGCAGTATTGCTTTCGAATGGTTGCTGAGTGATAACGCCACTCCCCACACCAACGGTCGTGGTCTGAGGACCATATTCAGCCGCGGCATACTTGAATGCATCACTGAGCATACTTATAAAAAGCGCAGAAGCAATCTTATTACCCCAATGGGCATCGTATTGGCCTGGGTGACCCGCACTACCAAGATTATCGATACCGGGCCCTTCCAGCTTTACGTCGAGCCCGTTTGGCGTTGTGATCCGATCCCATACAACCTGCATGCGAGCAGACGTAGGCTCCTTGGCTGCGTACTGCCCCAGCATCTTCGACCCTTTCGGCAAGAGCAACTTGTGCCCGTTGATCGAGTACACAGGCTCAGTAACAATGCACGAGGTAAACCCATCGAAGTCGCTGATAATGCGCGTCTCCAATATGCACCGTATATAAGTTCCACGAACCAGCAGCCCATCTGGATTACTGATTGGCTTGGCCAAAGTTACTTGATCATCTTCCTGATCTGCAGGCGATTGTGCTCCAAGAAGTCCACTCTTCGCCGAAGCACTAGGAGCGCCGGCCCTCGCGTCTTGTTCAGCAAGAATACGCCTTTCGAGCAATGTAGGTCCCCGCTCTCTCTCAGGGGCAGCTGTAATAGGAGCATCTTTGTACTCGGGCGGCTGCGTCACTGGCAGCGGCGGCGGATACTGCTGCTGAGCAAGCGGTACCGGATCAGGCTCCGCTGTTGGAGTGATGTTTTGAGGAAGAGCGGGCGCTACCACGGTTTCTGCACGCGGCTTCACTACCTCTGCTTTCTTCGAATCGCGCGACACAAGCCAAAAAATCGCGAGAATCAGCAGCAGTGCAACGCCAGCCAGAAAAAATAGTGCTTTACGGTTAAGCCGCTTTAAATCGTTAGATTGAAGAACCGACGTCCCCCCGCCCTGAGTAGCGGCCGCGTTTAGAGTCCGGGGTTGATGATATCGGTGTTTGCCAGATGTTGGGCATAAGCGGACGGCGTCATGCCGCCAATGGCCTTCTTGGGTCGCTCCTCGTTGTATTCGCGTCGCCAGCGTTCGATCTCGGTACGCGCATGCAGCAGGGTTGGGAACCAGTGCTCGTTGAGGCATTCGTCGCGCAGCCGGCCATTGAACGATTCGACGTAGGCGTTCTGGTTTGGCTTGCCAGGCTGGATCAGCCGTAACTGCACGCCACGCGCATGTGCCCAGGCCACCATCGCTTTGCCGCAAAACTCCTTGCCGTTATCTGTGCGGATCACCTGTGGCAAGCCGCGACTGTGCGCCAGCCGATCCAGCACGCGTGTCACGCCATGGCCCGAGATTGCGCGCTCCACCTCGATGGCGATCGCTTCGTGGGTTGCATCGTCCACGATCACCAGACACTTGATCACTCGGCCTTCGGCGCTGCGGTCGAACACGAAATCCATCGACCACACCTGATTGGCCTGCGATGGCCGCAGCAGCGGCTGACGCTCTCCTATCAGCACCTTTTTGCGCTTGCGGCGCCGGACCTGCAGCTGCTGCTCGCGGTACAACCGCTCCACACGCTTGTAGTTCACGATGCGTCCTTCCTGTCGTAATTTGAGATAGATCATCCCCACACCATAACGGCGATGGCGATGCGCCAACGCACAGATGCGTTCGCGCAGTTCGACGTTGCGATCTTCGCTCGGGCAATATCGCAGCGCACTGGCGCTCATGCCGATCACTGCCAACGCACGACGCTCGCTGGCACCACGCCCGATCCACTCGCGCACCAGCATGCGACGCGCCGGTGCGCTCACCACTTTTTTCGCAGTGCATCCTTGATCAGGTCGTTCTCGAACAGCTGCTCGGCCAGCAACTTCTTCAGCCGCGCGTTCTCGGACTCAAGGTCCTTGAGCCGCTTGGCATCGGGCACGCTCATCCCGCCGAACTTGCTGCGCCACAGATAATAGGAAGCCTCGCTGAAGCCATGCCGCCGGCACAGGTCCTTGATCGCCACACCGGCATCAGCTTCGCGCAGGAAGCCGATGATCTGTTCTTCGGAAAAACGCTTCTTCACGTCCAATCTCCTTGGGGTAGGGAATTGGACTCCAAACTGAGGTGCTACTCAAAATTGGGGGGACGTCGGAACAGGCTCGTTCGCGTCCAAGTCTGGAGACTCGGTTGCCCGCTGCCTTGCAAAATAGGGATTACTGTCGTGCTCAGCACGTGTCTGCGCATCGCTCTCTCCGTGGATGCGCTCATCTGAGTTGTTTGGCGGATTTGAGTTCACTTTTGCTTATTCCTTCGCAGACCGACCACATTGTTGCCATGGCGAACCACCAAAAATGGGTAGGTGCCGTGCACGATCAATGTATTTCCTTCCACTGTCGTATTGACCAGAAAATCTTCGCTATGCTCCTTCTCCCGACCAAAAACGGCCGGGAAGTTGCCTGTAGGGAAGCGAGTCAAATCCATATTTATATAAGTGAACTTTCCATCATCATATACCCGACTTGGGACCAACCAGGATTTCTTGGTCCGAGTTGAATAATCATAATCGTAATAATAACGGCGATCCTTCAAGATCTTAGAATTCAGCTGCGGGCCATCCTTTACCGCAACCGCTTCCTCAGCCCCGCTGAAACTGGTGTCTTTAGGGTAAGTAAAAACAACTTTGTACTGCACACCAGCCTGCTTCGCCTGCTCCAGTCGTTGCCAATCGGTTGCGACAACTTTGAGCTCAAGAATATAGGAATGCGTTGCCGTACGAATCATCATATTCGTATCGACGTCGACATTCTTAGGCTTTAAATAAAATACGTTTTCCCGACGAGTCAGCTCCCAACCGCCCGTGAAACCAGTACTGTAGTCCAGAATCTTCTCGTTTGGACTAAGCTCAACCTGGGTTGTAATACCAAGACCGGTTCGGACTGGGTAGATGCGATTTGGCTCGTACTCATACTCTTGCACAACCTGCGCAATAGCAGGAAAAACAAAAAGGAGTAATGGAATCAACGCTGGTAGCGCCATCCTGTGTCGGCTAAAGAATTTCATCTACCGTTCGCTCCATTGACATTATTTGTTGTTCCTTGAGGTTGAACCGCCGGCTGAGCCTGATTTGGGTACATTGCCCCCGGTTGCTGTTGGACTGTTCCCGGTGGCGGAACAGCCTGCTGTAGAGGCACGGATCCTTGTGGTACTGCCCCTTGGACGGGGGGCGCAGCCGTCATCGGCAGTCCTGGTTGCGTGGCAGACATTCCTGGCGTGGCTGTTGGCACTTGGGCCTGAGCTCCAGAAGCTGGAACCGCAGGTAATGCGGAATAGTCATTGTCTACGCGATAGTCAGAAACCCGGAAACCCAGTGGGTTTTCCACCCTCAAGTCGTCGCTCATCTGCAGATTATCTTGATAAGCGAACTCCATCGTCGCGATCTTGTTATCCAGTAGTGTGGATACTGTCGAGCTCTTATCATAAAGGCTACGCTGAAAACGCACGGTAGCCCCCGTGAACGGCTTACCCTTGCCGCCGATAAGTGTGATACTCAAGATGCTGATGCGGATCGCGCGATTTCTTCCATAAACGTTAAAAGGCCTGGCAGCGTTGTTGGCCGCGTGCAGCGCGCGATACTCGGCCAGCACGCCGGTGGTTGCCATGGCTACCACGGTATTCCAATCACGATCGCTTATGTTCGAGGCGTCGTAAGACTCACGCGCAATAATGAAACGCGCGATATTGCTACGCGCCAGCGCCTCGCTGGTACTGATTGTTCGACCACCAAAGTTGGGCTCAAGCTTGGCGATGGTGCTAGTACCCGAATATGCATCTGCCATGACGAGATATGGCACTTTCTCCTTCAACGGCAGCATGTAGTAGTAGCCGCCCGCTGTCATGACGGTGACCAGCATCGACAGCGTCGCCACGATCCAGGCACGCTTTTCGCTGCGGCGCGCGAGGTCCGCAATGCTGACCTCGTAATTCACCGCTTTTTGAACGGCCGCACCTACTTGGGCGGAACCGTCCTTTTCACTGACCTTCTTACGCAACATGTCTAGATCCGTCACCGTGAGGCCTTGTCAGGCCTGAAACCATCGCCGCAACGCGTCGCGGGTACTTGAGAAGGTAGGAACACCGCCGGCTCCATGCCTGAAAGGCATCGAGCAGGAGGCAGTCCTTAGAGCTTGGCGCCAGACGACACCGGCACTGGTTGGACCAGCAACTTGTTGGCAGAAACCGACACCGAAACTCCTTGGGCTGCGTACACGGCACTCAGCTCGGTTGCGGCCTGTTGGACGCTGGTCGTGCTGATTGCGGAAACCGGCCCGATCAAGGTGTAGTCCGATGGCAAGTTGTAGGACAGCTGCATATTGGAATCCGCAGCCCAGCGTTCCAGCATGGTCTTCAGCGTACCGTCCATGGGCGTGGCCTGATACGTGTACGAGGTGTAGAGCGGAATTTCGGTGGGCGCCTCGTCAAAGTGGTTGACGTGCTTCCAACGACCACCAAAGTCAGGAGCAGGCTTGGTCGCGCACGCGCCTACCAATGCTGCAGCCACTAGCACCAACGACAGCTTGGACACATACATCGGATTCACTCTGACTTCTCCAACTCATGAAATTTCGGGCTTAAGACGGACAGCACTAAGCCTCCGCGCACCAGTGGGTACCGGAGGAAACGTGTTATTGATGCGTTTCTCGCGGCTCTACCACCCGCTGGGTCGCCCCAGTTGCGAGTGCGTGCTGCCGAGAAAAATGAATACGCTGATAAACCATCCATAGCCTTACTCCAGTACGGCCCATCCGGCGCCGCTCCCCTACGACCATCTATCTACACCGCAGATTCTTGCTAACTTTGCCCTTAACAAGCAGATCCGTCAAGAATTGCGCACCAGGCACCGCACTGCAAATGTGACATCAATCACACTTTGATGGTAAGCGTTTTCACTTCAGTTTTTGGCAGTAAGCGCGCAGTGAAGTAGCGATCGTCGTAGTAGCGAATCTTGTCGCACTTCACCGGATGCGGGATCCCCTCGTACAGGAACACTTCCTTCTCGTTGCCCATGGCCTTGAGCTCCTGGGGCAACATCAGAGCCCGCCGCTCTTCTGACACGCTATGGGTGGTCTCCCGCCCTCGGGTGACGTTCTTCTTCTTGATGGTGGTGTAACCCAGCATCTCGGAGTAGTCGTTGGCGTCCTGCTGTTCGCGCGGCGCGTAGAGGATCTGCAGGGCGTGGTTGGTGATGATGGTGCGTGACAGATCTTTGCCGTAGGTTGCGTCCAACTGCGCCATGCTCTGGATGATGGGCAGCAGGCGGATGTTGTAGCCGGCCATGTAGGCTACCGCGGTCGCGATGATGTCCACCTTGCCGATCGAGGTGAATTCGTCCATCAGCAACAGGCACTGATATTTGAGCTCAGGGTTGGACTTGGGCAGTTCGCGGGTATTGAGGTTGATGATCTGGCTGAAGAGCAGATTGATGATCAGGCGGCTTTCGGCCAGCTTGTTGGGCTGGATGCCGATGTAGATGGTCATCTTCTTCTTGCGAAGGTCCGTGAGCAGGAAGTCATCCGCACTGGTGGCGGCGTCCAGCACCGGATTGATCCATGCATTGAGCGGCTCCTTCAAGGTGCCCATGATCGAGGCGAAGGTCTCATCCGCCTGGGACAGCAGGTTGGCAAAGGCCGACTTGGCGTTGCTGCTGAGGAACCGCCGCTCTGACAGCGACTTCAGATATTTCTTGAGATCGGTACCGTCGCCCGAGGACAGGCGATAAATCCCGCCCAGCGTGGGCGCCCCTGCCCCACCCGGGAAACCGAGCGACAGCTCCTCGTCCCAGTTCTCGAACAGGTACAGCGCGAATGCCATGAACGCGTTGCGCGCCTGGCTGACCCAGAACTTCTGGTCGTCGGAGCCGTCCGGGTACAGCATCGCCGCGATGCTCATCAGATCCGAAACGCGGAATGCGGGGTCGTTCGACACATAGGTCAACGGGTTCCAGCGATGCGTGCGACGGTCTTCGGCGAACGGGTTGAACAGGAAGACTTCGTGGCCCTGACTGGCGCGCCACCCGCTGGTCAGGTCGAAGTTCTCCTGCTTGATGTCCAGGACGACGATCGACTCTTGATACTCCAAAAGGTTCGGGATCACGACACCGACACCCTTGCCCGAGCGCGTCGGCGCAGCAAGAATCACGAATTGCTGGCCGCTCAGTCGCACCAGCTTGCCATTGAACTTGCCGACGACAATGCCGTTTCCGCTGGGCTTGAACAGCCCATGCTTGGAGAGGTCGGCGGCGCCAGCGAAGCGCGCGTCACCGTGCAGGGCGCGCGCCTTGGGCTTGACGATGAGCACAACGGCAATCGCCCAGACCAGCACCGGCAGGCCAAATCCAAGCGCGCCCGCAATCTTGATCTTGGTCGCGTAAGGCGCCACTTGGGGCAACCCAAGCGCGCTGAAATAGCGGTAGTAGGTGTCCCACCCGTACAGACCGGTGTCGAGCCGCAGCAACAGCAGGGTGAGATAGCCAGACAGGCAGTATCCGACTAGCACCGCCACCAGCGTGGCAATTGCGATGATTTTGGGTTTGGACATGCGCCCTTCTCCTTAGGCTTGCATCACGATGGCGGGCTAGCGACGCACGACCGGCTTATGGTCGACAAGCTCGGACTTGCGTCCGCCGCTCTCGCTCTCCACCAGCGAATCGATCCAGACCTTGGCCTGGTCCAGAGACAAATCCGGCGTGATCCGCGTGCCCGCATCGGTCACGACGGCGTATGCCACGACCGTGTCGGGTGCATACACCTCGTCACGCGTAATCGCCACAACACGATATCCGCCCCTGGTCAGCACGGTGTGCTGATATTCGTCCATCGCCAGCCTTCCTTTCCGTCAGCGCGGTGGCGATGCTAAAGCAAGACGTGTGACGGTGAAAGCGGTATCGGCTAACCGGGCGGCGGTGGGCCGCGCTAACCCGCAAAACAGCCGCACTGAACACTTATTTCCGACACTCGAGGCACTTTCGGTGCGCTTGGGAGGAAGAGAGCGGCATTGGGAGTTCGTCCATCTGGGGGGGCGATACGCCCATGGCATCGCGCATCGTCCGAAACGGGCAGATCAGACAAATGGCGCGGCACGATTCCGCATCGCCGCGCACCTGGCTGGGGACGTTTTGACCGAAGACAGCCAACATCCATATGCGAGCGACATGCTTCAACATTGCCAATCGACACGCAACGCGCAGCGCAGGCAGGCAGACAGGCAGACAGGCAGACAGGCAGAGATGAAAGCACAGGAAGGCCGTGATTCCAGTAACACAGACCCGAACTGACACATGCCAAAGCTGCAAGAGCTTTTGCGTGGGGTCGCTTTGGGGGTCAAGGCAGACGTCGCTGCCGATCTTGAAACCACTCAAGCCTCTGTACCGTCTGGACTTAGAGTGGTGGGCGGTACAGGGTTCGAACCTGTGACCCCTACCATGTCAAGGTAGTGCTCTACCGCTGAGCTAACCGCCCGAATCCTGCGTCAGCATTGCGCTGTGCAGGGCGCGCATTCTAGCGCAGGGTTTTACCGACCACAAGTCCTATCGTGTCTGCAGGGCGAGTCACCCGCCCTATCCCAAGCTGGCAGCCTTCAACTTCTGGATCTGGTCGCGAATCTGGGCTGCGGCCTCGAACTCCAGATCCTTGGCGTGCTGGTACATCTTCTGTTCCAGACTCTTGAGCTTGCCAGCGATTTCCGCAGGCTTCATGGCACGGTAATCGGGCGTCTCCTCTGCAACCTGGCGCGATTTCGAACGGCCCTTGCCCGACTTCTTCTCGGCCGCATCGTCGCGCGCGCCTTCCATGATGTCGGCGATCGGCCGCTCAACGGATTTCGGCGTGATGCCATGCTCCAGGTTGTACTCGACCTGCTTCTCGCGGCGACGATCGGTCTCGTCGATTGCCGCCTGCATCGAGCGCGTTATCTTGTCGGCGTACAAAATGGCCTTGCCGCGCAGATTGCGTGCTGCACGGCCAATGGTCTGAATCAGCGATCCGGTCGATCGCAGGAAGCCCTCCTTGTCGGCATCCAGGATGGCCACCAGCGAGACTTCCGGCATGTCCAAACCCTCGCGCAGCAGGTTGATGCCCACGAGCACATCGAACTTGCCCAGGCGCAGGTCGCGGATGATCTCCACGCGCTCGACGGTGTCGATATCCGAGTGCAGGTAGCGCACCCGAATCCCGTGCTCGCCCAGATACTCGGTGAGGTTCTCGGCCATGCGCTTGGTCAACGTGGTTACCAACACGCGATCGCCGAGCTTGATGCGCTCGTGAACCTCGGACATGAGGTCGTCGACCTGCGTACCAACCGGACGGATCTCCACCACCGGGTCGATCAGACCGGTTGGGCGCACCACCAGTTCCGTGACTTCGCCGGCAGACTCGCGCACCTCATAAGGCCCCGGCGTTGCCGAGACATAGATGCTGCGTGGCGAACGCGCCTCCCACTCTTCGAAACGCAAGGGGCGGTTGTCCAAGGCGGACGGCAATCGAAAACCGAACTCCACCAGCGTCTCCTTGCGCGAACGGTCGCCCTTGTACATCGCGCCGATCTGCGGAATGGTCACATGCGACTCATCGATGACCAGCAGCGCGTCCGGCGGCAGGTAGTCGAACAGGGTCGGCGGCGGCTCGCCGGGCGCCTTGCCGGTGAGATGCCGCGAGTAGTTTTCGATACCGTTGCAAAAACCCACCTCGGCCATCATTTCCAGATCGAATTGCGTGCGCTGCGCCAGACGTTGCGCCTCGACCAGCTTGTTCTGCGCGTAGAGCTGTTCCAGGCGTTCTTTCAGCTCTTCCTTGATGGTGTCCACCGCACTCAACGTGCGCTCACGCGTGGTGGCGTAATGGGTCTTCGGGTACACGGTGTAGCGCTGCAACTTGCGCAAGGTTTCGCCAGTGAGTGGATCGAACAAGGTCAGCTGCTCGATGTCGCCATCGAACAACTCTATGCGCAAGGCTTCGGTATCCGACTCGGCCGGGAACACATCCAACACCTCGCCGCGCACGCGAAAGGCACCGCGCGTCAGTTCGAACTCGTTGCGGGTGTATTGCAGATCGGTGAGATGGCGGATCAACTGGCGCTGATCGATGTGCTCCCCAACCGACAGGATCAGGCGCAGCGATAGATAGTCCTCCGGCGCGCCGAGACCGTAGATTGCCGACACCGTCGCCACCACCAGCGAATCGCGCCGAGACAGCAAGGTCTTGGTCGCCGACAAGCGCATCTGCTCGATGTGTTCATTGATCGAACTGTCCTTCTCGATGAAGGTGTCCGACGACGGCACATAGGCTTCCGGCTGGTAGTAGTCGTAGTAGCTGACGAAGTACTCGACCGCGTTATGCGGGAAGAACGACTTGAACTCGCCGTACAGCTGCGCCGCCAACGTCTTGTTCGGCGCCATCACCAGCGTCGGCTTCTGCACCTGCTGGACCACATTGGCAATGGTGTAGGTCTTGCCCGAACCGGTCACCCCCAATAGCGTCTGTTTGGCCAGCCCAGCCTCAAAGTTGGCCACCAACTTGTCGATGGCCGCAGGCTGGTCGCCCGCTGGCGAGTATGGGGATACGAGCTGAAAACGGTCGGTCATGGAGCGGATCTCGGGGGGAGGCTGCACGAATTTACGGAGGCCAGCATCGGTAGAACCCTGACAGCCACGCAAGGGGAGGCAGGGTTACCTGGCAAGCAACCAATGTTGAGACTGCTTGCTCTACTTCAAGGAGACTCGCAATGGACGCAGCAGGCTATTCGAGCGCGAGAGGGTACACCGCAGTCCAGTTGCTCATCGTGATGGCGATCATCGGAATCGGCGCAGCCATCGGCATGCCCAGCTTCAAAAGCCTCATCGAGTGGCAGCGAGCGACCACGCGCGTGCACCTGCTAACTGCGCACCTTGCAATGGCCAGAAGCCTTGCCGTCACCCAAGGCGGGCCTGTCAGCCTTTGCCCCTCCATGGACGGCACACGTTGCCGAACAGATCGCATCTGGAGCCAAGGATGGATTCTCTTTAAGGATCCAGGGCGCGATGGGCAGCCGCCAAACGCTGCATCCGTGGTCAGAGTGGAGCAGGACTCCACCGGCGGCATCGATATCGTCAGCACAGCTGGACGATCAATCGTTCGCTTCCTGCCGAACGGCCGCAGCGGCGGCACGAACATCACCATCAGCCTCTGCAGCAACGCTAGGCGACTCGCTGACGTGGTGGTCAACAACTCCGGAAGAGCGCGCACTGTGCGCTACACCAGCCCTACCAGCTGCGCAGCCCGATGACCAGGCAAACAAAAAGCCGCGACACGTCGCGGCTTTTTGAACATCTTGGCGCCCGAAGTTGGACTCGAACCAACGACCCCCTGATTAACAGTCAAGTGCTCTAACCGGCTGAGCTATTCGGGCGGGGAGGCGAATCATACCGACCTTTCCCCCCGGCTGCAACACCCTTCCATGCGATTGGCGTTACCAGCAATCGGACGCAGCTGCAGTCTTGCGGGCTGCCTGATCGATGGTCAGCGTCCCACACTTGTCTTTGAGCTGCCCGCCGCGTGGCACGGCCTGGATCGCAAAAGTAGACCGGGTCGGATCACCGGAGAACGACACAGCATAATGAGCTGCTGCAAGCGCACTTGCTTCTCTTGGCGACCAGGAGGCTGGCATTGCATACCCGACATAGGTGTTGTTGACCGTCCTGAAGCGCTCGGCCAACTGCGCGTACTCAACCAGATCGGCTTTTGCCTGACCTCGTCGCGCCTTGCGCACTTGCTCTTGATAAGACGGATAGGCCACCGCAGCCAAGATCGCAATGACTGCAACCACGATCATAAGCTCGATCAATGTGAACCCTCGAGCCCACCGGACACGGGTAGGCGCCAACTTTGTATTCTTGGACATTTAGATCACCTCAACTGTCGCCAAGATTGGCGCCCACACGCACGCAACATAGAAATCGACTTCGTAGGATCACTAGGATCAAGCACCACTTCGCTACAACGAGAATCAGCGGGAGTTCCAGGCGTAACTGGAAGCGAGCATCCTGGCGAACCGGGAGTACAAAAGACTGGTCCTGCGGGGACAGGTCGGGTGATTCCAACACTCTGATTAGGTGCATCTCCGCCTGTCGCAACTGCGCCCGTGCTCGTTCCTCCTGCCGCAGATCCGTCGGGAAGCGTGACGGTACCTACTGCAGCACCTCCCGTCGTTGCGTCCAGGATGTACAACCAGTTTGTACCGCCGGGATTACAGTTAACACTGATACCAGGCACATAGGTGGGGAAGAAGACTCGCCCCCCCTGAATAGAAGGAACACCGATAAAGCGCTCACCCTTTGGATCCTGCCTGTCAACGACCAGATCGATATACCAACCCCGACTGCTTAGATAGTTCACCGGATTACGAGTGATCTCTCGGCTGCCGGCCGTGCTTGCTGAGATTGTCTGTGCAACTAGGCTGGTCCGACCGACCGTAGTCACAGCTGTGCCGTTATCCCAGATGCCATAGAGTGCACCCACGTTGTTACTTCCGTCATCTCCAACCACGAAGTAGCGCCCGGTTCCAAAATACACCATGTACCCGGTTCCCGGCCCCACCGCGACCTCAACGCCACCAGTAATGGGTTGACGATTGCCAAGGCTGTCACGTGCGACAAATAGCGGACGCGGATTTTTCAAGCCGTCTGCATAAGCGACAGCCCATTTGGTTATGTCCGTTCCGCCAAGATTGAACTTCCACATATTGCCATGCAAATCACCTCCGTAGACGGTATCAACCAAGCCATCCCCGTTGGTGTCCACAACAGCGAGATTCCCAAGGCCGTTATAACCAAGATTGGAAATGCTAGTTTCATTTGGATCAAGATCATCCCGAGCTTCGATCTTTTTGATCACCGCACCTGTGGAGAGATTGACTACAAATAAAACTGCCCTTCCACTGGCGCTGTTGTAGCCGTTCCCAAAGATTGCAGCCCAGGTCCCATCCTGGAGAGGAACAATCTGTGGCCTACCCATGGTGAAACCCATGTCGCTGTCACTGAGGCTGTTGAATTCCCAAAGGACATTAGTAGCAGCGAATGTCCCTGGTGTAGTCACATCTAGTGCAAAGATCGAACGTCCACCCGCACCGGTGCCACCCACCAGGACAGATCGCCAACTCCCGCCGACTATGGCGTCACCGAGCGTTAGCTTGCCGTCGACGTAGTAGCGATGCTGATAATTTCGATCTGCTAGGTAGGCGGTCTGGTTCAACACGCCGTTAGGTACATAACTGAATTTCTCGACGCCGGCATCATCAAAAGCGTGCAGCATGCCGTCGTTCGCACCGACAAATACGTGCTCACGTGCGGAAGATGCAGTGCGCGCACTCACAAAATCAGCATACGTACTCCGCACACTAGCCGAAAGCCCGGTGGCAGCAGCCCAACCATAGTTGGCGCGTCGTGTTGCGATAACAGGCGAAGAGTTAATGATGTCACCCAACGGCCCACTACGACGGCGGAAAGGTGCGGTATTAAGGGTTGTGCCCTCCATCGACTTTTCGCCACGCAGATAGTTGACCAACTGCGCGGGCGTCACGGAGCCCCCGAAATTGGCTGTCACCTGCCCCGGCGTGTAACCAAGCCGGTTAAAGATTTCCGACGCGTCAGTTGTGGCATTGCCACTAGAGTTCGCGACCAGTCGAGAAGCTTCGAATGGACGCACAGCAGTTGCTCGATTGGCACTGGTGACATTGGAAAGCGCTGTAAAGATCTTTTTCGCGGCAACGCCAGTGCCATCCGTCGGCATCGCAGTGCTCGCAGTCCAAAGAATGTTGCCCAGCGTGCCGTTCTGACTAACTTGGTACGCATTCAAATTACCCACCCAATCCTGGCCATCACTGGTGGTGGAGTAAGAAGGCACGACCCCAAACGAACCCGACGAGACTCGAGCACCCGCAAGAGCGATTGATCCGCTGCTACCTGCCTGATTTTGAATCGAGTCAAATGCCTTACCGAGCTGATTTCTTAGATCGAGTGGATTGCTTACCAAGAAGTAGTTGGTCGGATTCCCGTCAGTATCCACGGTAACACCCTGGTCGTTACCATACTTAGCGGCATACCAAAGTGGGTCCTTCAACAGCGTGGCACCCGGGGTCGTTCCTACAGAAAATGTACGAGTAGTCGTAGGTGGCAAGCCTGTGCAATCAGAGGGCATAGATGCGGTATTGCAGTAACCTGGCGCACGCCCTGGCGGCGTATTGAATCGGTAAGCCCTCTGATTGGCACAGCTGGCGCGTGTACCATCATTGGCTGTTCCGTCCCGCAGATCACAGACCTCAAGATAAACGCCATCCTGGGTCGTGCCGGAGATGACATAGCCCATGTGCTGGTCGTAGCTACCGGCCGCATACTCAGACCTGAGCGTCACCTGCAATTGATTATTTTGATCGACAGCCAAGGTGTAGAGCGCGATGGCATCCATGTCATGGTCGGCGCCCTGCTCGACGTCTTCGTAATTGATCCGGAATTCCGCATATGGGCGACCACTATTAACACTGGCATCGTAATCTTGACCCGACGCACCGGAGGTATTCGCCACACGCTGCACGTAGAAGTCGACTATCTGATCAGTAGGCTGGAACGCACCGGTTGCCGAGATGTTACCTCCTCCCACTGATTTTGCGAACGGCACGAGAGTCACGCGCCCGTTGCCGACCGGAAAGTCGAACTTGGGCAGCGGTGACGCCAGCGCGACAGAATAGGTACGAACGCGCTTGTCGCCACCGATCTTATTATTCGCACCATAACGCGCAACTGCAGCGGAATAATAAGTACCCTGCTTGCTGGGTTCTTCGGGTGCAAGACCGCGAAGCGTAGACATATTAGTGGCAAGCTTGGGCGTGGGTGCGTTGTCAGCAACACCATTGGATTCACCAATGAAGATCTGACGACTCCCGCCACCTTCGGCTTGCCATATAGCATCTGCTTCCGTCGAGACATTCAACCCCTGCAGAGAGGTTGGATCTCCCGAAGCGCTGATGCTTGACCATTTCGACCCGGGCACCTTGAAATCGTAGGATGGATTGATATCGCTCAGCACGGTCATCGTCGGCTGTGCACATATCGGATACCCGCCACCACCGTCCGACGTCGCCTTGTAAGGCGAACGCCAGGTCGGATTGGAAAGCTGCAGCGTGGCGAAATCTGGGGAACTGGTGCCAATATCGTACTCCGGACGTGGGCCAGTCGCGCCGCCAAAGTAGCGGAGAGTTTCATACATCATCTCGGCGACTGGATTGCCCCACATCCAGCACTCACCAGGATTGACCGGGCGGTCGACGATCCATCCGCATCCGTAGGTATAGTTGCTGTACTGAAAATCCAATGTACGGAAAGTACTTATGGTATGAACGATACCTTTGACATCACCGCCAGGGCACGCGCCATTTAGGCAGAACTGCCCGGTATTCGGATTCACCTCACGGGAGAAGCTCGCCATATTGCTGTGCAGAATACCGCCCGCGGTATTCTTTGCGTAGGAGCCGGTCAACAAGCCGAAGTACATCCGGTCTGTTTCGCCATAATCGTGAAGAATGCCCGTTGGCTTATACGAAGAATTATTGGCATAAACTTTACAAGTGGAATCGCGCAAGGTGGCATCATTTGGGCACACTTCCACGCGCAATGGATAATTATTCAAGGAGCTGGAGCCGCCCTGTGGCGTCCGCCGCCAATAGAGCTGCCAGTTATCGTCTCCTGTGCCTTCCTGGTGGCGAAATCTTACCGTGTATGTACCTCGATTCAACGCGATAGATCCCGAATGCGAGGTAAGCGCAGCTTGGCTGCTGTCCTGACCATGTCCGCCGTACCACCCGGCCACCACTGTACCGGCGATCTGGACCTCAACTGCATCGTCGCCATTGACCGCGAACTCGTAGGTACCAGGGGTAGATACAAATATATTTCCTGAGATTTGTGTCGAATAGTTATCGTTCCGACAGTTATTTTGATTGACGAACGGATTGTTATTTCCACCACTCTTGTCAATTACAGCGACGGTACCAGATCCACAACGGACGCCATTCGTAAATGCATTGAAGTTAGCAGTCATCTCAGCTGCATTATTCGCAACAGTACTGGAACGCCAAGTCGTTATCGATAAACCATTCGGGTAGCTTGCCGCAGGAACCAACTCCCAGCTCTCAGTGGAGGCGAGGCAATTGACCCTGGTGCTATTGACGGTAAAGCAATCGTCACCCGCCACAGGACGTTCAATGGAGACCCAGTTCCAAATCCGGTAGGAGGAATTATTGAGAACGCGCATCTGAGGGATGCCGTTGTCGGATAATGTAGTGACGGCGAAGAGGTGATAACGACCGGAAGCAGGCTGACTGAGCGGCGTATAACTTGAGATATCGTAACCATCCCTAGCAACGCTAGCATACTCCTTACCCCAGCTATGAGCGTCCTGGGGGGTGAAAGAAGCCCTGAGAATGGTTTGCGTCGCGGTGTCGGTATCTCGATAACCGCCAAATAGCACCTTGCGCAAGGCGTCCATACGTGAGGTAGTGACATAATTCAAAAAGTCGCCACTCCACGCACCTGAGCACTGCTTCTTATTGGTTCCCGTTGCTGCAGAAACCGGCTGAAAGAATTCGCCAGTTGCGCGGTAACACACATTGGAATTATAGTAGCCGTAGTAGGTAATTTGATCCGGCTTATAACCAACGTCCAGAACGCGATCGTTATTCAGATCCGATGCATCGTTGTAGGCTTCGTAGTAAAGCTTATGATCGCGCCCCATGACCAGCATGTTGAGGGGCGGAATGACATTGCGCGTAAAAAGGGGAGCTTGCGCAATGTTCAGTGGGCCAGGAGCAGAAATGCCGGCTTGGATCAGAAGACCCGTAGCGACCAGCGCACCAGCCGGGACGAGGTATTTTAATGAACTGATTTTCATGGTCAGGGCCTAACGAAGATCGTGTCGACAGCAGACAGTGACGAGGAGGCTTCTACCGAGTCACGATCCCGGCTAAATACCGTAGTTCTGAACATATTGCAGCCACTTTCGGATTGATCAACGCCGCTTCCGGCGCTGCACTGTTGGGTGCAGATACTGATGTTGCGCGTTCGCACGACTGAGACCACATCATCTCCTACACCTTGCGCCCATGCTGCGGGATCATAGGAAACCTGACAATTCTCGTAGTCGTATTCGAAACCACTGTTGATTGATGCCTCTCGCTCCCGCACGCGCATTTCAGCCTGCTGAAAAGCGGCATTGGCGGCCATGTAATTGGACGACATCCGTTCTTGCATCGTTGCGACCTGCATTCCGACGATGCCAATCAACGCTAATAGAATCAGCATTATTAGCGCGACATACAGTACGGCGCCCCGCTGAGTAGCAACGTGGCTAAGAGAAGGACTTTTCATCGCTAGTTACCGAATAGTCTGTTGCGAAGCGCCACACTCGTCTCGTAGACAGAGCGATATTGCCCGTCCGAAGGCGGAGTAACGGCCAAATCGAGCACCGAAGGCTTCACCGCGGCCTGCTGAGCCGCTGCAGTTTCGGAACTTGCTCCTCGTACGAGCAGACCAATTTGCACGGTACCCACGCGGCGCCATCGCTGTGCATTCGCTATCCCACCAAGGACGTCCGCCGTGTTTGTGGTATTGATGTATCCAGTTGGCGGGCTGGTCAGAGGGGAACTGTCTTCGCCGTAAGCCAACTGCAGCAATTCCACGCCTTCGACCATTTCTTCCGTCGTCGTGGTCAGGCTGGCTGCGCCAGGTGCAGATGTCCATCTTGCACGATAAAGAGAAGGCGCATTGGTTTGGGCATTGAGTGCAACATAGTAGGCAATCGACTCGGCGCGGAAGAGCGACGCATTGCCTGGCCGAAATGCGAGCGCCCCATCGTACGTGCCAAGATAGGACAAGTCGGTCTTGTTCAATCCACCGATTGCGACGCGCATTCCAGTAGCGGTTGGCGCTGAGCTTGCCTGAAAAACGGTGGCACCCTTGCAGTCCGCAACCGCATAGAGTCCCGCGCCTCCGGTCGCTACTTTCGTATTACCTGCCACCGATTCGTCAGGATATGAAATCGATGGATTGCTGGCGGGCGCAAATCCAGTAACCATTTCCTCGATCGGAGAGAAGGTGCGCAGCACGATGATATCACTTCCCTTTATCGGCCCAAGGCCTGCCAATTCGTTGGGTAGCGCAGGGCTCCAATCACCCGCCTGCCCCACGACAGGCGTCCCCGGCAAGGTCAACGCGGCGCCAGGCTGGGTTCCGGCCGCTTCAAAACCCTGTATCGACACGTCAAACCGCAACGGGAAAGGCTGATTGGCGACAGTATTACTGTTGCGATCGGCAGCAGTCAGAAACAACGAGCGAATATTTCCACCGGTTGGCTTACCACTCGCATCAGTACTGAGCAAAACTTGATCGTTGACACAACCCGCATGACCAGCCATGCGTATATCTCGCGTGAGAAAGTCCATGGCAAAACGCCCATTTTCTTGATTACGCGCAATTCCCTGCGAAAGCTGGTATGCCGTTCGTGACGCAGCGAACACTTGAATCACGCCGATCAGGAGAATAGAACTGATCAGGAGCGCAATCATCAGTTCGATGAGAGAAAGCCCGGCGATCGCGGCGTTGGGCCCGCGCCCTGCGTTATTCTTCATAAGCGGCTCGTCACGCTGAGTGCAGTCACTTGCTTGGCAACGTCGGTTTCCCAATGCTGATCGCCCCATCGCACAGTGACGGTGACTTCTCCGTTTGCTTGTAGGCTTACCTGGGCCTTGCCATCCGGAAGCGCCTCTACGACGTCGCATCTCCAGCGCTCCATCAATTTGTTGGGCGAACTGTCAACTGGCCTACCACAATTAGCCCCAGTCACGGAGCCAAAACTGTCATAAGTAATCGCGGTGTAGTAGCCGACCATACTGCGCTGCGAGCGCATCAAATCAATTACCTCGTACGCGAGGTTGCTTGCAATCGTTCGTTGCTGAGCACTCTTGGTAAAACGCACATTTGTTGTCTGCAAGAGCGCAAAGCCTAACAGTCCAACGCCTAAGATTAAGAGTGCAATCAGCACTTCTAAAAGAGAGAAGCCCGATATTTTGCGAGGGGAAAAGGCTTGTCGATTACGCTTAATCATGGGCAGTTGTTCTTCGTGACACGCACGTTGCCGGTGCTGGTAACGGTCAAGGTTCGGACCACTGGCTGGCCTGAGGGGCATAGCGTCGGACGCAGTGTTAGAACTTGGTCTGCACTGGCAACGCGCCGCGCCCTTGAGTCGAACGCGATGACTCCTACTCCAGGCGCATTGACGGTCATCTTCGAGTTGACTTTGGTATAGCGTAAAACCGCCTCACCCGAGTCGTAGCTCCCATTTGCGTTGGCATCGGCCCAGGAGATCCACCCATCTGACCATTGCCCACTGCAGATCAGCCCGTCCGAGCTGGGACAGATGCCGCCGCCACGAGTACTGCGAATCGCCTCGCTTCGGGCCAGCGCGAGAGAGGCAACGAGCTCATTGGCAGTTGTCGCTGCTTGATTGGAGCGGATAACGCCTTGAAACGACGGTAATGCGATGACTGCCAAGACAGCCACAACCGAAATCGTGACGAGAAGTTCCACAAGAGTGAAACCCCGAGCACGCGAGTCATTCATCTATACGCTCCCCAGCGTTTATGGAGGTAGAGTGAGAGACGTTCGACCTGGTGGCAACCCTCCGCTGACAAACGGCAGGAATGGACCGACGGGCGTCATTACCAAGGCAAGAGACCATGGCTGCGGGCACACAGATGTACTGCTGCCCGCAGGCCTATGGCCCTGAACGCGTTTCGCGAGCGATCTAGCGTACTGCCCCATACGCCGCCCGCAGGTTACCTTTTACCAGCTGCACGGACAGTCATGCCATCCTCGCCACGCTAGCCACGCCAAAGCAGTAGACTCAAGTCACCACCCGATAACAAGGCCGATAGTCCCCCGAGATCTTCATCCGGCGCTGCTCAACGAAGCCGCGCAGCAGCGCATCCAGGGCCTGCATGATCTCGGGATCGCCGTGGATTTCGAAGGGGCCGAATTCCTCGATGCGGCGCATGCCGTCTTCCTTGACGTTGCCGGCGACGATGCCGGAGAAGGCGCGGCGCAGGTCGGCGGCCAGGGCCGGCGCCGGGCGGCCGTGGTGCAGGTCGAGCGCGGCCATCGCTTCGTGGCTGGGCTCGAAGGGCTGCTGGTACTCGAGCGGGATGTGCACGGACCAGTTGAAGTAATACGAGTCTTTCTGGTCCTTGCGGTGCGCGCGCACTCCGTGGACCCCTTCGGCCATACGGCGCGCGACGGCGACCGGGTCGCCGACGATGATCTCGTAGCGCGAGGCGGCAGCGTCGCCCAGGGTGAGGCGAATGAAACGGTCGATCTGCTCGAAGTACGGCGCGGCGATGGTCGGGCCGGTGAGGATCAGCGGGAACGGCACGTCCGCGTTTTCTTCGCGTAGCAGGATGCCGAGCAGGTAGAGAATTTCCTCCGCGGTGCCGACACCGCCCGGGAACACTAGGATGCCATGTCCGATGCGGACGAAGGCCTCAAGGCGCTTCTCGATGTCCGGCATGATCACCAGATGGTTGACGATCGGGTTCGGCGATTCGGCGGCGATGATGCCTGGCTCGGTGACGCCGATGTAGCGGGTATTGTGCTTGCGCTGCTTGGCATGCGCGATGGTGGCGCCCTTCATCGGCCCCTTCATGGCGCCCGGGCCGCAGCCGGTGCAGATATCCAGCCCGCGCAAGCCAAGCTCGTAGCCGACCTGCTTGGTGTAAAGGTATTCATCGCGCGAGATGGAATGGCCGCCCCAGCACACGACCAGGTTCGGATCCAAGGGCTGCAGGATGCGCGCATTACGCAGCTGGCCGAACACGGCATTGGTGATGCCTTCGCTGGTGTCGAGATCCGCGCGTTGCGCTTCGAGCTCGATGGCCATGTAAGCGAGATCGCGGACGACGGCAAACAACAGTTCGGCCACGCCGCGGATGATCTCGCCATCGACGAAAGCCATTGCCGGTGCGTTGATCAGATCGATGCGGATGCCGCGATCCTGCTGATTCACCTGGATGTCGAAATCCGGGTAGAGATCGCGCGCAGCGCGCGGGTCGTCCGATGCGCTTCCGCTGGTCAGCACGGCCAGCGCACAGCGGCGCAACAGCTCATGCATGCCACCGCTGGATGCATCGCGCAACCGGGCCACTTCTGCCTTGGACAACACATCCAGACCACCACGCGGGTAGATCCGCGCATCCACCACCGGCAGCGCCCGTGCTGCCGTACTGCTGAGTTCCATAGCATGCTCCTGTCGTATGCACGGAACTTTAGCGTACTCACCCGCACAAAAGAAAACGGCCGGGAGACCCCGGCCGTTTTTGCAAACATCGACACGCTAGCCGGCTTTAGAACTGGTAGCGGAAGCCCAGCTGCAGCGCCCAGCGGGAGATGCCCTTGTCGTCGTAGACGGTCGCGGCATCCGGCTCATTGAAGCGGTAAACATACTTGCCAGTCGCCGCGTCGATACCGCCGTATTCAGCAACACCCTTGAAGCCCGGGAATGCGTACTCATCGACGCGGCCCCACTTCTTGTTGAGCAGGTTGCCCACGTTCATGACGTCGACCCAGATCTGCGCCTTGTTGCCATCGAAGAAGCCAGGAAGCTCCTGCTCGATGTGTAGATCGAACTGGTTGACCCAGGAATTACGTACCGCATTGCGGCCAGCAACCTGGCCCTTGTGCGTGGACAAGTACTGGTCATTGTTGACGTAGTTCCAGAACGCGTTTTCTTCGGCCGCGTTACGGAACAGCACATCGCCGCGCGCCGCCGGGATGTACAACAGGTCATTGGAGCGACCGTCGCCATTGGCATCGTTGTCGAACGTATAGCTGTAGGGACGACCGCTGCGGCCTTGATACACCAGACCGACCTTCGTTGCAAAATCGCCGAAGAAATTATGCTTCCACTGCAGCGTACCCAGGAAACTGTCCTTGATTTCGTATGCCGAGGTTGCATTGACCTCTTCATTCGCCTGGAAGGTTGCGGTGTTGAGCAGCTGCGACCCCGAAGTGGAACTGGTCAGACCGCTGACTTCTTTCGCGTTCGAGTAGGTGTAAGCCAAGCTCCACGACCAGTCGCTGTCGTTGAACGGCTTGTTCAAGCCGACAGTGAAACTTTGCGAGCCACCCTGATCGGTGGGGCGCGCAATGATGGCATCGTTGAAGCTCATGTTGCGACCAGCACGGATATCGGTACCGCTGTTCACACATGACGAACCAGCCGCCACACCCGTTTCGCGGAGACATGCATTACCCAGGGAATTCCAGTTAGCCGGATTGCGGCCATTGGCATTCCAGTAGATATCACGACCATCCTGGCCAACTGCCGTCGGATTACCGAGATTGAGCTGCTGGTAATAAATCGCTTCCTTGACCTTGGTCACCACACCTTCCATCGAGGCGACGATGCCGTACCACGGCAACTCGGTATCGAAGGCGAGGTTTGCTTTCCAAACGGACGGCTGGCTCAGATCCTTGTCAACAAAGTCGACCGACTGCGTGGCGCCCGATGTTCCGCGCGGCTGGTTGTTGATATCCGGCGTGAAGCGGATACCACTGTTGGACGCGTTGTTGAAGTTGTAATCGGTATAAGCCAAACCAGTATTGGAATACGGATTGGACAACCAAACCGACGCGGCAGCACCCTGGAACAGACCAACGCCGCCACGCAGCTGGGTCGGACGATCTGCATCGAAGGTGTAGTTGAAACCAAAGCGCGGCTGCCACAAGCCGTTGCCGTCAATGGTTTCATCATTGCGAAGACCGAATGCGTTGAACGCAGCCTGGTTGAACTGCGGCGAGTTCTTCACCATCGGCTCGTCATAACGCAGGCCGAAGTTCAGTGTCAGGTTGCTATTGACGGCCCAAGAATCCTGCAAGAACACGCCCACGTTCCGCATGCCCCACTTCGCAGCGATATTGTCGATACCGGTGGGCGAATACGAGTAACGATACGCGTTCGGCAAATTTGCCTGGTAATTGGCAACCGAGTTGAAGGTGTAGCTACCGAAAACACGCGGACCATACAAGTTGTAGATGTCGTTGTCTTCGTAGTCGAACCCGAACTTGACCGTGTGGTCATTCAAGAACAACGTGCCGGCGAAGAACGCGTTCCAGGTTTCGGTGCGCAACTCGTTAGCCTGAGTATTGGCTTCAGTACCCAGATTTAAGGTGTTGTTGCCGAAACGCACGGCGATGGCCGGCAACTGCGATGCCGCAGTACGAACTGCCGAGTAATCGCGATAAGACACCTTGGCTTCGGTCGAGAAAGTATCGGTCCAGTCGCTGAACAACTGACCGGTGTAGGTCTCGAGTTCGAAGTCGCGCACATAGTGGTACGAGTTCAACGCCAGCTGATTGTTGCCGAACCCATTGAGATTGGCCGTGCTCTGCTCGGACTTGCCATAGCGAAACGAACCACGATGCTTGTCGCTGATGTTCCAATCCAGCTTGAAGCCCTTCTCTTCTGAATCAGAATCCAATGCCGGCAAGGCCAGGGTCCCAGGGTCGAAGCCATAGACATTGCGCGAGATATCGATCACCTGATCGACCTGCGCCTGGGTAATACCGACTTCATTGCTGGCACCAGAACCGGCTGGACCGTAGCCACTGTTACCGGTAAACACACCCTTACCCTTGTACTTCTCATAGTTGGCGAAGAAGAACAATTTGTCCTTGACGATCGGGCCGCCCAGAGTCAGACCATACGTCGCTTCGTTGTCGAACAGCTGCGGGCGGATGTTGTTCTGATTCTTGCCCGACCAGTCGTTCTCGCGATAAGTGCCGTAGACCGAACCATGGAATTCGTTGGTGCCCGACTTGGTGACGGCATTGATCACGCCACCGGTGCCGCCACTGATCGTCACGTCGTAGTTGGCCACGTCCACCGAGATTTCATCGATGACGTCCATCGAGAACGGCTGGCGCGGGGTCGGCAGGCTGTTGGATTCCAGACCGAAGGCGTCGTTGGTGCTGATGCCGTCGACGCGGATTGCGTTGTAGCGCGGGTTCTGGCCGGCGATGGAGATTTCGTTGCGGGCCTTGTCGGTTTGCGCAACGCGCGGATCCAGACGCACATAGTCCTGCAGGTTACGGTTGATCGACGGCAGCGACTCGATTTCTTCGCGGGTCACGTTGGTGCCGGTACCCATCTTGTTGGCGCTGAAAATGGCCGAGCCGTAATTGCCGGCGATTGCCTGCACAGTGCCCAGCGTCGCCAGATCGCCGCCCAGAGCGGCATCGACCTGATTGACCTTGTCCAGATTCAGATACACGCCTTCGCGGGTGGTGTTGCCAGCGCCCGAAGCGGTAATGGTAATGGTGTACGGCCCGCCCACACGCAAGCCGCGCGCGTTATAGCGTCCGCTGGCATCGGTGGTGGCGCGGCTGACCGTTCCGGACTCCACGTGCGTAATGGTGACTTCGGCGTTCGGGACGGGCTGGCCGCCACTGCCGGTCACCAGGCCGGCGACGCCAGCCGAGGTGCTTTGCGCAAACACAGGAGCGGCGGCGAGCGCGGCGACAAGGCCAAGCGTCAGCTTGGACATGCGGAGATAACGGGGGTGGGTCATTTCGGTAGCCTCGATACAGGTTGGGCAGTGACAAAAAGGCGCAGTCAGCCCAACCGTTCCCGGGGGTGGGCTGCCGATGATCTGGGGTCCCTTGCCGCGCGACTGGTTGCTGCCGCAACGGTTAACAACAGATTAACACGCTAAGCCCTGATTGTGACGGCGGCGTGACAAACTTCGCGCGCTGCTACATGAACTGCGAAGGTCAAGGCGTAATCGCCAGATCATGCAAGGTCGCAACTTGAGCGAGACGCCCATCGCGCCTTTGAAGCTACGAAGTGGCCAAATTGGGTCAAATCGCCCAAACGCTTGCATTCGGCCATGGCGTGCGTGCTGCACATGGGGTTGCCATCTCTGTCGATGCGCCCCACAGAATATGACATTCCACCTGCACTCATGCGTCAGTGACGGATCAACCTCAAGACAGTCGCCAGCGGCCAAGGGCTGCGCCGCCTTTCATCGTCCAGAGCCCATTGCGTCGCACCGCTAGATGTCCGGACGCGACGGCGCGCTGGTTGCCGGCACCATGGACCGTGCGCACGTAACCCACGGCCAGTGCGGGTTGAAACCCCGGGCCATCGATGCGTGTCGACGCACACACGCGGCGCGATCGCCAAGCCGCCCCGAGCTGCGCTAGATCGACACCGGCAGCTTGAAGTACGTGCCCAGGCCGTCCAGGAACATCTGTACCGAGATGGCGACCAGCAGCATGCCCATCAGGCGCTCGATGGCCGTCAGGGCGCGGTGGCCGAGCAGTTTGTACAGCAGCGGCGCGGCGGCCAGGATCGACGAGGCGCCGATCCAGGCGATCATCAGCGCAAGGCTCCAGTCCCACAGCCGCGTGGGCTCGTTGCTGCCCATGAGCATCACCGCGGCCATGCCGGACGGGCCGGCCACCAGCGGGATGGCCAGCGGCACGATGAAGGGTTCGCCGTCGGGAATTTCGCCCATCAGGCCTTCGGGCCGCGGGAAGATCATGCGGATGCCGATCACAAACAGCACGATGCCGCCGGCAATGGCCACCGATTCCTGGCGCAAGTGCATCAGTTCCAGCGCGTACTTGCCGCCCCACAGGAACGCCATCAACACGCACAGCGCGATCAGCAGTTCACGCGCAAGCACGAAACGCTGGCGCTTGGGCGGCAGCGGCTTGAGCACGCTGAGGAACACTGGAATGTTGCCCAGCGGGTCGAGAATCAGAAACAGCAGCAGCGCCGCAGAAAGAATGGTCATACCTGCGGACTCCAGATCGCACCGCGATGCGTCGCCCCTGCGGCTGACAGCATGCTGACGCATGCAGGTGCGTAACGTGCGGCATCGACCGCGTCGTTGTCTTCGTGATGGGTGAAAGCGCGTGCGCGCAATGCGGTGCGCATCGGGCCGGGCTGCATGCCGCCGACGCGCACCGGGCCGGCGGCGGTTTCATGATGCAAGGTGGCGATCAAGCCGCGTTGCGCATGCTGGGCGGCGCCATACGCCCCCCAATAGGCCTGACCCACGCGCGCGGGGTCGTCCACAACGAAGACAGCTGCCGCATCGTCCTGCTGCCGCAACAGCGGCAGGCATGCCTGGGTCAGCCAGGCGCGCGCGGTCAGGTTGACATGCAGGGTGCGTGCGAAATCTGCGGGTGAGACGAGTTCGGTTGGCGTCAGGCCGGAAAAGTCGGCAGCGCACTGCAGCAGACCATGCAGGCCACCAAGCTCGGTCTGCACCCGTTGCGCAAGCGCGGCGTAGTCGTCCGGGGTGGCGCCGGCCAGATCCAGCGGATACAACAGCGGCTCGGCACCCAGCGCTGCAACCGCGTCGTAGACGCGCTCCAGCGGGCGCACCTTGCGACCAAGCAGCACTACCGTGGCGCCTGCAGCCGCGCATGCCTGCGCCGCGGCGGCGCCCAGGCCGCCGGCGGCGCCGGTGATCAGCACGACGCGCCCCGACAAGGCAGCCGACTGCGGCTGGGCCTGCACCGAACTCACGGCTGGTACGCCTCGCTGACGATGCGCTTGAGCTCGCCGGCTTCGAACAGTTCCAGCGTGATGTCGCAGCCGCCGATCAGCTCGCCATGGATGAACAGCTGCGGAAACGTGGGCCAGTTGGAGTAGCGCGGCAGATTGGCGCGCACTTCAGGCTCTTCCAACACGTTGACCGTACGCAGTTGGTCGGCACCGGCGGCCACCAGGGCCTGCACGGCGCGACTGGAAAACTCGCACATCGGAAATTGCGGGGTGCCTTTCATGAACAGCACGATCGGGTGTTGTTCGACTTCGGCCTGGATCCGTTCCATCACCGGCATTGGACTCTCCTGACTGGGAGCGGCAGGCCCGACCGCCGGGTCGGATAGACTTCCGCAAAGGCGCGCATTGTAAGCCTTCAGCGCGACCTGTCGCCGCACTCCCTTCGCTGCCACTGCCATCATGCCGATCGAACACGTTGCACTGCCCTATTCCCGCGCCGCCCTGGAACCGCATCTGTCGTCTGCGACGCTGGAGGCGCATCACGGCGTGTGTCACCGCACTGAGGTCGAACAGCTCAACACACGCCTGGAAGGCAGCGAGTTTGCCGAGCTGACGCTGGAAGACATCATCACGCAGGCGCAGGGCACGTTGTTTCACCTGGCCGCGCAGGTGTGGAACCACAATTTCTATTGGCAGTGCCTGCGTCCGCGCGCTGGCGGGGAGCCGCTTGGGCGGCTGGGCGACGGCATCGCCAAATCGTTCGGCGACTTCGTGCATTTCAAGCAGGAGTTCAATCGCGTGGCCCTGAGCACGTTCGGCTCGGGCTGGGTGTGGCTGGTGCAGCGCCCGGACGGCGCGCTGGCAGTAGTCGCCACACCCAATGCCTCCACCCCGCTCACCGGGCCAGACATTCCGTTGCTCGCCTGCGATATCTGGGAGCACGCGTATTACCTGGACTACCAGCAGGATCGTGCGCGCTATCTGGAGGCTTTCTGGAAGCTGGTCAATTGGGATTTCGTCGCAAGCCGGCTGGGCTGACCTGGCCGCTCAGTTTCCAGCCGCAGATGCGGACCGGCTCATCTGCTGACACATCGCAGAACGGGTCCGCGTCCGACACCGACGCGCCCGCGCAAACGGAGGTGTCGTCGCGCGTGATCGCAACCGAAACGCTGCGCGTCTCACCCTTCGTTCAAACGCGCAACCACCGGCCGAGCTTGCGCATCGCGCTGCAACGCCGCGCCGGCATCGCTCACCGCCAGTGCCAGCGCCTGCGCTGTCTCCGCGCGCAGCGTTGCGTGCCCCACCTTGCGTCCATCGCGCGCTTGCTTGCCGTAGTCGTGCCAATGCCCACCGGGCACCGCCAGAAACGCCCTGGCCTCTGGCATCGCGCCCAGCCAGTTGAGCATGCAGGCGTGGCCGCGCATCGCAGTACTGCCCAGTGGCAAGCCAAGGACGGCCCGCACATGATTTTCGAATTGCGAGGTCTCGGCACCTTCGATGGTCCAGTGCCCCGAGTTATGCACGCGCGGCGCCATTTCGTTGGCCAGCAACTCACCGTCGCGCACGAACAGTTCCAGCGCAAATACACCGACATAGTCGAGCTTTTCCGCCACGGCACGCGCGTGCGATTCGGCCGAGGCTTGAAGGGCCGCCTCCACGCTCGCCGGTGCCAGGCTGGCCGACAGCACACCGTCCACATGCCAGTTTTCGGTCAACGGCCAGGCGCGGAATTCGCCATCGCGGCCGCGTACTGCAACCACGCTGACCTCGCGCTGGAACGGCACGAACGCTTCCACGATCAACCCGACGTGCGCCGCCTGGGCGCCAAGCGCGTCCCACGCTGCATCGGCATCGGCGAGCGTCTTGATCCGGAACTGGCCCTTGCCGTCGTAGCCGAAGCGGCGCGTCTTCAGCACGCAGGGCGTACCGATCCGCGCGAGCGCTGCGTCCAGGCCGACGCGGTCGTCGATCGCGGCAAACTCGGGCACCGGAATGCCGAGTTCGCGGAACAAGGTTTTTTCGCTGAGCCGGTCCTGCGCAACCGCAAGCGCCGCCGGACTCGGAAACACCGGCACCTGCGCGGCAAGTTGCTGCGCGCTGGCGGCCGGCACGTTTTCGAAATCGAAGGTGATCACGTCCACCTGCCCGGCGAATGCGGCAAGGGTCGCCACGTCATCGAACGCGCCAACCTGCAGCGGTGCCACCTGGCCTGCGCAGGCATCGACTGCCGGATCGAAGACCGCAAAGCGTATGCCGAGCGGCGCACCGGCCAGTACCAGCATGCGCGCCAGCTGACCGCCACCGAGAATGCCAACCGTGCTCATTGGCGCGGGTCGTCGCTGGCCATGACATCGTCGGTCTGCTTGGCGCGGAACTGCGCCAGCGCCTGACCGACCTGCGCCTGCTCGGGCGCCAGCATGGCCGCCGCAAACAACGCCGCATTGGCCGCGCCCGCATTGCCGATGGCGAAGGTGGCCACCGGAATGCCTGCAGGCATCTGTACGATCGACAGCAGCGAATCCATGCCGTTCAGCGCCTTGGACTGCACCGGCACGCCAAGCACCGGCACTGCGGTCTTGGCGGCCAGCATGCCCGGCAGGTGCGCCGCGCCGCCGGCGCCGGCAATGATCGCGCGCAGTCCGCGTGCGCTCGCCTGCTCGGCGTAGGTGAACAAGACGTCCGGGGTGCGGTGCGCCGAGACCACCTTGACTTCGTACGGCACGCCCAGCGCGTCGAGCTTCTGAGCTGCATGTTGCATGGTCTCCCAATCCGAACGGGAACCCATCACGATGCCGACCAGCGGCGCGGAGTGGTTGGAGGTCATGGCCCTGCCCTGCGGTAAAGACGTATTCTAGCCAATCTCCACGCAAGACAAGACTTCGATGGATCGCAAATTGCTCGACCTGCTGTGCTCGCCCGACACCCGCCAGCCGCTTTCGCTGCTCGACGGCAAAGGCCTGGAAGCACTCAATGCCGCCATCGCAGGCGGAACCCTGCAGCGCGCCGACGGCGCCGCACAAACCCAGCCGCTGCGTGAAGCGCTGATCACCCGCGACCGCAAGCAGATCTTCCGCGTCGACGACGGCATTCCGGTGCTGCTGGCCGAAGAAGCCATCGCCACCGCACAAATCGCCGACTTCCCCGAGAAGTGAGCCTGTCTCAGCACACCAACCTGCCGGCCGCGCCGCCCGCCGAATCGATCGACGCCGACGTAGCGCGTGCTTTGGCCGAAGACATCGGCAGCGGCGACGTCACCGCCGCACTGCTACCCGACCAAGCCGACAGCGCCTACCTGCTGTGCAAGCAGGACGCGGTCATCGCCGGCCGCCCCTGGTTCGATGCCACCCACCGCGCGCTCGACCCGCAGGTACGCATCGACTGGCACGTGCACGAAGGCCAGCACGTCGGCGCCGGCACGGTGCTCGCGCTGTTGCAGGGGCGCAGCCGTAGCCTGGTCAGCGCCGAACGCACCTCGCTCAATTTCATGCAGACACTGTCTGCCACGGCGACCACCACCGCGGCGTATGTGGCTGCGGTGGCCGGGACGCGCGCGCGCATCCTGGACACGCGCAAGACGCTGCCGGGCCTGCGCGCCGCGCAGAAATACGCCGTGCGCTGCGGCGGTGGTGACAATCACCGCATCGGCCTGTTCGACACGGTGATGCTCAAGGAGAACCACATCCGCGCCGCCGGTTCGCTGAGCGCGGCCGTGCATGCCGCACGCGCGCAGCAACCGCAGCTGCCGCTGGTGGTGGAAGTGGAAACGCTGGAGCAACTGCACGAAGCACTGCAGGTTGGCTGCACGCGCATCCTGATCGACGACTTCGACCAGGCCATGCGCCGAGAAGCGGTGCGTTTCGTTGCTGCGCTACCGCCGGAACGACGCATTCCGCTGGAAGTCTCCGGCAGCGTGGATCTGGCTGGCATTCGCGCAATTGCCGAAGACGGGGTGGACTGCATCTCGATTGGCGGACTCACCAAGCATGTGCAGGCAGTGGATCTGTCGCTCAAACTCGGCCCGCCGCCAGCGCGCTGATTTCACGCGTGCGCGCAGCCGGCTCTGGCAGCCTGCTGCGATTGTTTCCGTGCAGGACCTGCAATGACCGTCAAACCTTGGCCGTGGATCTGCTTCTTGCTGGCAGGTATCGGAAGTAGCGCTGCGGCTGCGGAGGTGTGCGATATCCCGCCACGGTTCGGAACGAGTCCCGCCGCGATCGCCATCGTGCGCAGCGCCTGCAATGAGCATCGGTTGTGGCAACGCCCGTTTATCGATGCCAAGGGCCGCCTGGCCAGCCTGGGCGTCACCGAAGCCGAATCGGGCTATCTCGCCGATCATGGCGTGGTCGCCTGGCAACGCGTTGCAGGCTACTGGCGCGACAGTGGCACGCTTGCGTCGATGGGCGGACGCCCCGGCGCATCGAGCTGCGCGGCACTGGATGGTACGCGCTACACCGCCAGCGACTGCCGCGCATTTCTGATCGACAACCCATGGTCGGCCGCTTTCATCTCCTGGGTGATGACGCAGTCGGGGCTGAGCGGTTTTCATCGCTCCGCGCGCCATCTGGATTACATCCGCAGCGCCTACAACGACGGCACTACCGGACCGTACCGGTTCACCGATCCAGCGGTCGAGAAGCCGGCGCCCGGCGATCTGCTGTGCCTGCTGCGCGGCCGCAGCACCGCATTGGGCTATGCCGGCCTGAAGGCCGCGCTGGGCGGCAGCGCACCGATGCCATGGCAGTCGCATTGCGATGTGGTGGTGGCCGCCAACGTCGGCGGCGATCGCACGCTGTATCTGATCGGCGGCAACGTATTCAACACGGTGATGATGCGCAAGATGCCGCTGGATCGCGCCGGCCGCGTGGTGTTGCCAACACCGCAATCGGACAGCAGCCAGGACCAGAACGAAGACAGCCTGGGCATCGCCAGCGAATGCACGCCGGCGCACGAAGACCTGTGCGACTTCAATCGCCGTGACTGGGCTGCGCTGTTGAAGCTGCGTCCTGATGCGGCGATGGTTGCGCCGCCACCCACTGCGCCGCTGCCGACACCCGACACCACGCCCACAGAACAAACGATGCCGCCGGGCTTCCCGCGCGTCGTGCCGCCGCGCCCGCAAACGCAGCAAGCGCCAACGGAGCAGCAAGGATAGATCGAAGCAGTAACGCCGGGCGTACCCTCATCGGTCCCTGCGGGGCACCTTCTCCCGATGGAAGAAGGATTCAAAGCCCCTCTCCCGCGGGAGAGGGCTTGAGGTGAGGGTACGGTGCGAAGCTCTTGCTCGCCCTCACCCCATTCGGCGTTGCACGCACCCGTCCAATGCTGAGCGCCACCTTCTCCCGAGATGAGAAGGAATCCAAGCCCCTCTCCTGCAGGAGAGGGGTTGGGGTGAGGGTACGGGCAAGCCACTTACGTTCCGAATATCACGAGGCCTTGCACGTACCTCATCCGCCCCCTTTTGGGCACCTTCTCCCAGAGCGAGAAGGGGTCAAGTGCACAACAAAAAAGCGGGCCGAAGCCCGCTCTTTCGTCATGCATCACGCATGCTGCATCAGCACGCCGCGATTACTCGGCCGACGCCTGCACGCCTTCGCCTTCTTCCACTGCCTTGATCGACAGACGGATGCGGCCCTGCTTGTCCACTTCCAGCACCTTGACGCGGACCAGATCGCCTTCCTTCAACTTGTCGCCGACCTTCTCCACGCGCTCGCTGGAAATCTGCGACACGTGCACCAGGCCGTCCTTGCCCGGCAGGATGGTGACGAACGCACCGAAGTCCATGATCTTGGCGACCTTGCCTTCGTAGATGCGGCCCGGCTCCACGTCCGAGGTGATCTGCTCGATGCGCGACTTCGCAGCCTGCGCGGCAATGGCATTGACCGAGGCGATGATGATCGTGCCATCGTCCTGGATGTCGATCTGCGTACCGGTTTCCTTGGTGATGGCCTGGATGGTCGAGCCACCCTTGCCGATCACTTCGCGGATCTTGTCCGGGTGGATCTTGATGGTCAGCAGGCGCGGCGCGTAGTCGCTCAATTCCTGACGCGGGGTGGTCAGCGCATGCGCCATCTCGCCCAGGATGTGCAGGCGGCCAGCCTTGGCCTGCTGCAAGGCCTGCTTCATGATCTCTTCGGTGATGCCTTCGATCTTGATGTCCATCTGCAGCGCGGACACGCCTTCGGCAGTACCGGCCACCTTGAAGTCCATGTCCCCGAGGTGATCTTCGTCACCCAGGATGTCGGAGAGCACGACGAAGTCGTTGCCTTCCTTGACCAGACCCATTGCGATACCCGCGACCGGCGCCTTGATCGGCACGCCGGCATCCATCAGCGCCAGCGAGCTGCCGCAGACCGATGCCATCGAGGACGAACCGTTGGACTCGGTGATTTCCGAGACCACGCGAATGGTGTACGGGAATTCTTCCAGGGTCGGCATCACAGCCAGCACGCCGCGCTTGGCCAGGCGGCCGTGGCCGATTTCGCGACGCTTCGGCGCACCGAAACGACCGCACTCGCCCACCGAGTACGGAGGGAAGTTGTAATGGAACAGGAAGTTTTCCTTGTACTCGCCCGACACTGCGTCGATGACCTGACCGTCGCGCGCGGTGCCCAGGGTGGTGATCACGATCGCCTGCGTCTCGCCGCGGGTAAACAGCGCCGAGCCATGGGTACGCGGCAACACGCCGGCCTTGGCGCTGATCGGACGCACGGTGTCCAGTGCACGGCCGTCGATACGCACCTTACTGCTCAACACCGAACCACGCATGGTCTGGTATTCCAGCTCGCCGAATTCCTTGGCCAGATCGCCGGCAGCCCAGCCTTCGATGGTGGCGCGCGGCGCCAGTGCGCCCAGCACGTCCTTCTTGATCGCCGAAATCGCATCGCGGCGCTGCAGCTTGTCGCGCACCTGGAATGCCGAAGCGAGCTGGTCGCCCACCGCTTCCTTCAGTGCGGCGATCATGCTCTCGTTCTTTGCCGGGGCCACCCAGTCGGACGGCTTGGTGCCGGCTTCGACGGTCAGCTCGTTGATGACGTTGATGACCTTCTGCATCTCGCGATGACCGAACGTCACTGCGCCCAGCATCACTTCTTCGGACAGCAGCTCGGCTTCGGACTCGACCATCAGCACCGCGTTGGCGGTACCGGCCACGACCAGCTCCAGCTGCGAATCCTTCAGCTCGGTCACGGTCGGGTTGAGGATGTATTCACCGTTCTTGTAGCCGACCTTGGCAGCGCCGATCGGGCCCTTGAAGGGGGTGCCGGCCAGCGACAGGGCAGCCGAGGCGCCGATCAGCGCGGCGATGTCGCCGTCGATGTCCGGGTTCATCGACATCACGGTGGCGATGATCTGCACTTCGTTCTTGTAGTCCTCCGGGAACAGCGGACGGATCGGACGATCGATCAGGCGCGAGATCAACGTTTCCTTCTCGGTCGCGCGTCCTTCGCGCTTGAAGAAGCCGCCCGGGATACGGCCGCCAGCGTAGAACTTCTCCTGATAATCGACCGTCAGAGGAAAGAAGTCCTGCCCTTCGCGCGCGCTCTTGGCGGCGACGGCGGTGACCAGCAGTACGGTGTCGTCGAACTTGACGATCACGGCGCCGCCTGCCTGGCGAGCGATTTCGCCCGTCTCAAGAGTGACGGTGTGCTTGCCGTACTGGAAGGTTTTGGTGATTTTTGCCACGGAGGTTTTTTCCCTTAGGTATTGCTGTCTGCGTTGGACCGTCGTCGACCCATGCCGAGAACGGGCGGCCGGGAGGCTCCGGCCCAAGAGTGCGTATTGCTTAAGACGTAGTGCGATTGACCAAAACAAAACCGCGGCGCATCGCTGCGCCGCGGCGGTAGGACTCGATTAGCGGCGCAGGCCGAGCTTCTCGATCAAGGACTTGTAACGCTCGTTGTCCTTCTTTTTCAGGTAGTCGAGCAGGCTGCGGCGACGATTGACCATCTGCAGCAGACCACGACGGCTGTGGTGATCCTTCTTGTGGGTCTTGAAGTGACCGGTCAGCAGCTCGATGCGCGCGGTCAGCAGAGCGACCTGCACTTCCGGCGAACCGGTGTCCTGGGCGCTGCGCTTGTTGTCTTCAATAACTTTCTGGGTGTCGACGGACATGATGTTTTCTCGATAGATGCGTGGTCGACAGGAACGTGCGTGACGCACCGTCGGACTCGCCGTTTGCTTAGGATGAGCGCGCTTGGCGCTGAGGTGCCCCGATCGGGGCCGCGAAATTGTAACGTCGCCCGGCCCAGGGAACAAGTTGACAAAATCTTAACAGGCCGGAATTTCGTTCAGTCCATTGAACAATCGCTGCGGCGACAAGCGCCCGTCGGCGTCGACCAGGCCTAGCCCCGAAGGGATTCCGTCAGGTCCGAATACAGCGACTTGCCCCGGCGGAAATGCGGCATCACGCAGGCGCTGGCCCATGCGAAAACGCGCCGCATGGGTCTGATCGAGCACGATTCGCGCAAAATCGGCCAGGCCGGCCTCGATCGGCAGCAATAGCGTCCGTGCTTCGGTGCCCGCCTCCAGCGTCGCCGACAATGCCTCCAGCGTGATCATCTGTGGAGCGCGAAACGGCGCCACCCACAGCCGACGCAACGAGGCGATGTGCGCTCCACATCCCAGCACCTCGCCCAGGTCACGTGCCAGGCTGCGGATATACGTGCCCGAGCCGCAGGTCACGCGCAGCCGCAGACCTGGGGCGCTGTAGCCCAGCACATCGATCGCCTGCACATCCACCTCGCGCACCGGCGCTTCGATACGTTCGCCGCGTCGCGCCTTGGCATACAGCGGCTCGCCGCCCTGCTTGAGCGCGGAATAAATGGGCGCTTGTTGCTGGATACGGCCGATGAAAGGCGCCAGCGCCGCCTGTAGATCGGCCTCGCTCAGATCCGGCACCGCACGCTCGCGCAGCGGCTCGCCGTCGGCATCGTCGGTGTCGGTGGTGACGCCCAACACGATCTCGGCGTCGTATGCCTTGGCTGAACCAAGCAGCAGTCCGGCGATCTTGGTGGCTTCGCCAAAACAGAGCGGCAACAGGCCGGTAGCCAGCGGATCCAGGCTGCCGGTATGGCCGCCCTTCTCTGCGCGCAATAACCGGCGTGCGGCCTGCAGTGCATTGTTGGAGCTCAGCCCGGCCGGCTTGTCCAGCAGCAGGATGCCGTGCAACGGGCGATAGACGATGCGGGGTTTCAAAAGATCGGTGCTCGAATCAGGCGCAGTGCGCGCCTGCGGGAATCAGGGCCGCGGCAGATGCGGCAGGCCGTGACAGCGCTCAGCGCTGTTCGGCATCTTCATCGCTGGACGTGGCCTCGGGGCCAACGTCGTCCAGGTCACGCAGCAGATTGTCGATGCGTTCGCCGCGATCGACCGAATCGTCGTAATGGAAGTGCAGCTCGGGCACGTGGCGCAGCTTCATCGCGCGCGCCAACTGGGTACGCAGCTGGCCGGCGATTTCCTTGAGCCCCTTGACCGCTTCGGCCGAACGCTCCTGCTGCAGCGCGGTGACAAAGACCTTGGCATGTGCCAGGTCGCGACTGATTTCGACGTCGGACACGCTGACCGACGGCAGGCCATGGTCGCGCACGGCCGCGTGCACGATCGTGCCGAGGTCGCGACGCACCTGCGCGGACACGCGGTCGGTACGATGGAATGATTTGGTTGGCATGGTCGTGGACCTGGTTGATTCGGAGGGCCAGTTGGCACCGAAGCCAAAAAACAAACGCGGGCGGCCATGCCGCCCTCGCCTTGCAGAACCTGCATTGGACAACTCCGCCGAACGGAGTCCGGGGCCGGTAGGCCCCGGCAGCCGTTACAGCGTACGGGCCACTTCGATACGCTCGAAGCACTCGATCTGGTCGCCGGCCTTGACGTCGTTGTAAGCCTTCACGCCGATACCGCATTCGGTACCGTTGCGCACTTCGTCGACGTTCTCCTTGAAGCGACGCAGCGATTCCAGCTCCCCTTCAAACACCACAACGCTGTCGCGGAGCACGCGGATCGGCTTGCTGCGCTTGACCACGCCTTCGATGACCATGCAGCCTGCAACCGCGCCGAACTTCGAGCTACGGAACACATCGCGGACCTGTGCGATACCGATGATCTCTTCGCGGATTTCCACGCCAAGCAGACCGGAGGCCACCTGCTTCACCTGATCGATCACGTCATAGATGATCGAGAAGTAACGCAGATCAATGCCGTTGGACTCGACGATCTTGCGCGCCGAGGCATCCGCGCGCACGTTGAAGCCGATGATCGTCGCCTTGGAAGCAGCGGCCGAATTCGCGTCGGATTCGGTGATGCCGCCCACGCCGGAGTGGATCACGTTGATGCGGATGTCCTCGTTGGACAACGCCACCAGCGACTGCTTGAGTGCTTCCACCGAACCCTGCACGTCGGCCTTGATCACCAGGTTCAGTACCTGCTGACCTTCGCCCTTGCCCATCTGGGCCAGGATGTCTTCCATGCGGTTGGTCGCCGAGGCCACCAGACGCGATTCGCGGCGCTTGGTTTCGCGCTGCTGCGCCACGTCCTTGGCCAGGCGCTCGTCGTCGACGACCACGAAGTCGTCGCCGGCTTCCGGCACGCCGGACAAACCCAGCACCTGCACCGGAATCGACGGGCCCGCCGAGGCCGGCTGATGGCCGGTTTCGTCGAACAACGCACGCACGCGGCCGTACTGGATGCCGCACACCAGATAGTCGCCACGCTTCAGCGCACCCTGCTGCACCAGTACCGTCGCCACCGGGCCGCGGCCCTTGTCCAGCGAGGATTCGATGACGGTACCGCTGGCGCGGCCCTCGGCCACGGCCTTGAGCTCCAGCACTTCGGCCTGCAGCGAAATCGCGTCCAGCAGCGTATCCACGCCGGTACCGACCTTGGCCGACACTTCGATGAACTGGGTATCGCCACCGAACTCTTCGGCCACCACGTTTTCGGCCAGCAGCTCGTTCTTGACCCGCAGCGGATCAGCGCCGGTCTTGTCGATCTTATTGACCGCCACGATCAGCGGTACGCCTGCCGCCTTGGCATGCGCAACCGCTTCCTTGGTCTGCGGCATCACGCCATCGTCGGCGGCAACGACCAGCACCACGATGTCGGTGATCTTGGCGCCACGGGCACGCATCGAGGTAAACGCGGCATGGCCGGGCGTATCCAGGAAGCTGATGACGCCACGACCGGTTTCGACGTGGTACGCACCGATGTGCTGGGTAATGCCGCCGGCTTCGCCGGAGGCGATCTTGGTACGGCGGATGTAGTCCAGCAGCGAGGTCTTGCCGTGATCGACGTGACCCATGATGGTGACCACCGGCGGACGCGACGTGGCCTCGCCCTGCGCATCTTCGGCATGCGCCAGCAGCGCGTCCTCGAAGTCGGCATTGTCGGCACGCACGGCTTTATGACCAAGCTCTTCGGTCACCAGTGCGGCGGTGTCGTGATCGATGCTCTGGGTGATGGTCGCCATGACGCCCATCTTGAACAACGCCTTGACCACGTCGCCGCCCTTGAGCGCGAGCTTCTGCGCCAGGTCTGCCACGGTGATGGTCTCGCCGATCGCCACTTCACGCACCACCGGTGCGGTGGGACGCTCGAACCCGTGCGGGCCGCTGTTGGCCTGGCTGCCGCCACGGCCGTTGTCATTACCACGGCGCGAGGACGACGAACCCGGGCGGCCGGTCGGCTTGCCGCGCACATTGGAACGCCGCGCGCGATCGGCCGCGGACAGATGCAACTGCCCGGCAAAGCGCTTGGTCGCATCGTCATCTTCAACACCGGCCACCATGACGTGCGAACCGCGCGTCTTGTGCTTGGCGGCATTGCTGCGGTCGTCCGCACGTGCCGGCGCTGCCGGACGCGAGGCCGGAGATGCGCCCGCCGGACGTGCCGCACGCGGTGCGGACGACGGCGAAGACGGTGCCCGCGCGGCAGGCGCCGACGGCGTCGGCGCATCAGCAACCGGAGCCGGCGCACTGGCAGCCGCAGCGGCTTCCTCGGCAGCCTTGCGCTCGGCTTCTGCACGGTCCTTGGCGGCCTGCTCTTCCTCGCGCTTGCGCTGAATTGCCTCGTCGCGCACGCGGTCGCTTTCGGCCAGGCGCTGCTGCTCCTCAAGGTTGCGCTGACGCGACTCCTCGAGCTTACGCAAGATATCGGCGCGTTCTTCGTCCGGCGTCATCGGTGCGGCGCGGCCGCTGCCTTCGTTCTCGGACTTCACGTAAGTGCGCTTCTGCCGCACTTCCACGTTGACCGTGGTCTTGGTGCGGCCGGCGTTGACAGTGACTTCCTGCAGCTTGCGCCGGTTGAGCGTGATCTTCTTGGCTGCTTCGCTCGCCGCTTCGGCAGACGTTTCCGCCTTGCCATGCGTGCGACGCAGGAAGCCAAGCAGTTTCATCTTCTCGGTGCTGGTCACGACCTGGTCGGGACCGCTGAACTTCATTCCGGCCTCGGCCAGTTGAACCAGCAGTTTATCGACCGGCGTATTGACCAGTTCGGCAAGCTTGCGGATGGTGGTTTGCTGCGACATTCGGATCCTATGATCTGGTTGGCGCCCCCTCGCCCAGAGCAAGGGATACGCTGATTCTAAGCCCTGATGGGGTCAGGGCGCGGTTCATTGCCGGCTCATTCGCCGCGCTCCAAACGGGCGATCTCCTCGGCGCGGGCTGCCAGGATCAGCGCCGCAGCGCGCTCCTGGGTCATGCCCTCGATGCCGAAGTCGACGATCTCGTCGGCGGCCAGGTCGGACAAGTCCTCGCTGGTACGCACGCCGTGCTCGGCCAGCGCAAAAGCCGTCTCCTCGTCCATCCCCTCCAGCGCCAGCAGGTCCTCGGTGGGCTGAGTTCCTTCCAGGCCTTCTTCCTCGGCCAGCGCGGCGTTGAGCAACGCATCGCGGGCACGGGCGCGCAGTTCTTCAACGATGTCTTCGTCGAAGCCCTCTACCGCCAGCAACTCGCCGACCGGCACGTAGGCGATTTCTTCGACCGTATTGAAACCTTCGGAGACCAGGATCGCGGAGATTTCCTCGTCCACTTCCAGGCGGTCCATGAACAGCTGGCGTGCCGCGGCCTGCTCGGCCTCGGACTTGGCGGCCACCTGGTCGGCGGTCATCACGTTGAGCTGCCAACCGGTCAGGCGGCTGGCCAGACGCACGTTCTGGCCGCCCTTGCCGATCGCCTGCGCCAGGCGGTCTTCCGCCACGGCCAGGTCCATCGAGTGCTTGTCTTCGTCGACGATGATCGACTGCACTTCGGCAGGCGCCATTGCGTTGATGACGAAGTTGGCCGGGTTCTCATTCCACAACACGATGTCCACGCGCTCGCCATTGAGTTCGTTGGACACCGCCTGCACGCGCGAACCGCGCATGCCGATGCAGGCGCCGATGGGATCGGTGCGGGCGTCGTGCGCGATCACGGCGATCTTGGCGCGGTCGCCCGGATCGCGTGCGCAAGCCTTGATCTCGACCAGGCCCTGACCGACTTCAGGCACTTCGAGCTTGAACAGTTCGATCATGAATTCAGGTGCGGCACGGCTGATGAACAGCTGCGGGCCGCGTGGCTCGGAACGCACCTCGGCCAGGTAACCGCGCACGCGGTCGCCGGGACGCAGCACGTCGCGCGGAATGCCCTTGTCTTTCGGAATGAAGGCTTCGGCGTTGCCGCCAAGATCGACAAAAATATTGCCGCGCTCCGCGCGCTTGACCACGCCGGTGATCAACTCACCCACACGATCCTTCCACGCATCCACCACCTGCTGACGCTCGGCCTCGCGCACACGCTGCACGATCACCTGCTTGGCAGCCTGCGCGGCGATACGGCCGAAGTCGGGATTCTCGATCTGTTCTTCGATGTAATCGCCCACTTCCACGCCGTCGGCTTCGTCGATGGCATCCATCAGACGTACCTGGCGGTCAGGGGATTCCATCACCACGTCATCGGCAACCACTTCCCAGCGACGGTAGGTTTCGTAAGTACCGTCCTTGTGATCGATGGTGACGCGGGCCAGCACGTCCTGGTCGGGATAGCGCTTCTTCGCCGCGGAAGCCAGCGCGGCCTCGATCGCTTCGAAGATCACTTCGCGCGGCACGCCCTTTTCATTGGCGACCGCATCCACTACCAGCAAAAGTTCCTTGCTCATTTCGTCACTCCGCGCGCGGCTTGCCAGCCGCCGACTCGTTGGATGGTTTCTTCTTTTCGTGCCCGGGTTTTTTCGGGCCGGGCTTGTTCGGTTTCTGCGGTGCCAGACCCAGCGCAACCCAATCCGGCACGATGCGCGCTTTGTCGATATTGTCGTAGCCGATCTGCACGTCCTTGCCATCGACAGCGAACACCACCGCCTCTGCCTCGGCATCGATGCGCAGGATCTCGCCCTGGAAGCGGCGCCGACCATCCTGCGCCAGCTTCAAGACGATCTTTGCCGACTCACCGGTGTGGCGCGCGAACTGTTCCAGCGTGAACAGCGGACGATCCACACCCGGCGATGACACTTCCAGCGTGTAGTTACCGCTGATCGGGTCTTCGACGTCGAGCTGGGCGGAGACTTCGCGGCTCACGCGCTCGCAGTCGTCGACATTGATGACACGCTCGGGCTGTTCGGCCAGCGGCACGTCGATATATAGGCGCAATGTGGCGCCGCCTGGAGCGGGAAGATATTCCACGCCCAGCAGTTCCAAGCCCAGGGACTCAACCGTTGGACTCAGCAGATTCGCGATTTCGGTCGCTTTTTCGCTCACAGACTGCCCTGATCAGATGATTGCCAGTAGAACCCCGGCAACCGGCAGCAAACTTTCCGGTTCCGGAAAAAACAAGGGGCCCGATGGGCCCCTTGCGTGAAAAAAACCCGACCTCTCAGGGTCGGCGTAAAGACGGGAACATGCGTCCTTACGATCCAAGAAGCTGAATTACTGCGATAAAGCAACAATTCGAAACTTGGTAGCGGGGGCAGGATTTGAACCTGCGACCTTCGGGTTATGAGCCCGACGAGCTGCCAGACTGCTCCACCCCGCAGCAGAAGCGGAATTATGAAGAACTTGAGCGGCAATTGCAAGCCCTAGTTTTTCATCTGTTGGACAGCGTGGCGGCTGTTCAACGTCGCGGCGAATAATACCCGCAATGCAACAAAAACGAAACAGTAAGCGCGGTTTTATTTCAGTGCGACGCCACATGCAGGATGCGACGCCGCAAAACCTAACGCTGGCGCAGCGGTATTAGGCGAGGCCGGCGAATGCGCGCTGGCACCACACCATGATCGGACTCCAGGCCAGACCAAGTGCAAGCAGGGCCAGCGCATTGACGCCGAGCACGGTGCCGAGCACGCGATCGTTATTAGCCGGCAACGGCTCGCCTACCGGCTCGTCGAAGTACATGACCTTGATGACGCGCAGGTAGTAGTACGCACCGATCACTGCGCAGATCACACCGACCAACGCCAGCCACAGCATGTCGCCCTTCACTGCCGCGCCCAGCACCGCCAGCTTGGTCCAGAAACCGAGGAACGGCGGGATACCTGCAAGCGATGCCATGATGCACAGCACCAGACCAGCCATCCACGGATTGCGCGCGTTGAGTCCCTTGAAGTCGTCGATGTTTTCCGCTTCGAACCCGTTGCGCGACAGCGCGATGATGGCGCCGAACGAAGCGGTGGACATGATGGTGTAGCTGACCGCGTAGAACATCGCAGCCGCATAGCCCTCTTCCCCGCCGCCCGCCACGCCCATCAGCAGGAAGCCGATATGCGAGACCGTCGAGTATGCGAGCATGCGCTTGAGGTTGCTCTGCGCAATCGCCATCAGGTTACCCACCACCAGCGAAACCGCCGACAAGCCGCCGATCAGCAGATGCCACTGCGGCGACAACGGACCCATACCGACTTCCAGCAGGCGATAGGCCATACCGAACGCCGCAAGCTTGGGCGCCGAGCTGATGAACAATGCAATCGGCGCAGGCGCACCCTGATACACGTCGGGCAGCCACATGTGGAAGGGTGCAGCTCCCAGCTTGAAGGCGACGCCAGCGATCATGAAGATGGTGCCGGTCATCAGCAACGTGCGTTCGTTCGAGCCTTCGATCGCATCGTGGATGCCGGCCAGGCTGAGCGTACCGGTGGCGCCGTAGACCAGCGACATGCCGTATAGCAGCAGACCCGACGCCAGCGACCCGAGCACGAAATACTTCATCGCCGCTTCGGTGGCCAGGCCATTGTCGCGGTTGGAGGCGACCAGTGCGTAAGAGCACAGCGCCAGCAGCTCCAGGCCCAGATAGACCATCAACAGGCTACCGGCCGACGCCAGCAGCATCATGCCGGCAGTGGCGAACAACACAAGCACCGGGATTTCGCCCTGGTAGAGATTACGCTCGCGCAGGTAGGTCCAGCCATACACCAGGCTCAACCCGCTGACCAGCACGATCACGGTCTTCATGACATCGGCTGCCGTGTCGCGGACGAACATGCCATTGAAGATATCGCCCTGCCCGCCCGTGCCGGTTGCAAGCAACACGAGCACCACGGCAAGCACGGCAACGGAGAACAGGTGGGTCCAGACCTTGTTCCGCTGGCTCACGAACAGGTCGAGCATCAGCAGAGCGAAGGCGCCGCCGATCAGCACCAGCTCCGGTACGAGCGGAGCCAGGTCAGCGGTGGTCAACGGCGCGAGCGTTGGCGTGGTCATCATTAAATCCTGGAAATCAAAACGTACGGCAAGCGGTCAGAGCTTGGTCGCGGCAATCTGGGTCGCCAGCTTGGCGATCGACGGTTCCATCAGATCGGTCAGCGGCTTCGGGTACAGGCCCAGGGCCAGCACGCCAGCAGCGAACACCCCCAGCACGAATGCTTCGCGGCCATTGATGTCTTTCAGCTCGGCCACGTGTGCGTTGGCCACTTCGCCGAAGAACACGCGCTTGTACAGCCACAGCGTGTACGCAGCGGTGATCACCAGCGTGGTGGCGGCGCCGAAGGCAACCAACGGATGCTTCTGGAAGCTGGCCAGGATGACCATGAACTCGCCGACGAAACCACTGGTTCCCGGCAGGCCGGCATTGGCCATGAAGAACAACATGGCGAAGGTCGCGAACCAGGGCATCACGTTGACCACGCCGCCGTAATCGGCGATGCGACGGGTATGCATGCGGTCGTAGAGCACGCCGATGCACGAGAACATCGCGCCGGACACGAAACCGTGCGAGATCATCTGCACCATCGCGCCCTGCAGGCCCAGACGCGCAGCATCGGTGCTGCCGTACTCGCGTACCAGGGTGAAGGCGATAAAGGTACCGAGCGTGACGAAACCCATGTGCGCGATGGACGAATACGCCACCAGCTTCTTCATGTCGTCCTGCACCAAGGCCACCAGGCCGACATAGATCACCGCAATCAGCGACAGCGTGATGACCAGCCAGGCGAACTCATGACTGGCGTCGGGCACGATCGGCAGGTTGAAGCGCAGGAAGCCGTAGCCGCCGATCTTCAACGCAATCGCCGCCAGGATCACCGAACCGGCGGTCGGCGCCTCGACGTGCGCGTCCGGCAACCAGGTGTGCACCGGGAACATCGGCACCTTGACCGCAAAGGCGATCAGGAATGCGAAGAAGATCCAGGTCTGTTCCTTGGCGGTCAGCTGCAGCGCATACAGGTCGGCGAGCTGGAAGCTGCCGCCCTTCAGATACAGATACACCAGGCCCACCAACATCAGCACCGAGCCGAGGAAGGTATAGAGGAAGAACTTCATCGCCGCGTAGATGCGCCGTGGGCCGCCCCAGACGCCGATGATCAGGAACATCGGGATCAGCATGGCTTCGAAGAACACGTAGAACAACATCGCGTCGGTGGCGGCGAAGATGCCGACCGTGACGCCTTCCAGAATCAGGAAGGCAGCGACGTACTGATTGACGCGCTTGTCGATCGAGCGCCAGGCTCCGATCAGGGCCAGCACCGTCACCAGCGTGGTCAGCACGATCAACGCGACCGCGATGCCATCCACGCCCAGGTTGTAGCCGATGTTGTAGGCCGGGATCCAGGCATGCAGTTCGATGAACTGCATGGCGTCATTGGCAGTGTCGTAGCCCAGCAGCGGCAGACTCAGCGCAAAGGTCGCCACCGCTACCGCCAGGGACGCCCAGCGGGCAGTCTCGGCGTTGCGCAACGCAAGGATCAGGGCGCCGCCGATAATCGGCAGCCAGATCAAGATAGACAGTAAAGGCCAGTTCGACACGTTTTCTTATTCCGTACAGTTCAACGCCAGAAATGCATCAGTACCGCCAACAAGGCGATCAAACCGATGATCATTGCGAAGGCGTAGTGATAGAGGAAACCGGATTGCGTGCGACGCAGCAGATTTGCAGCCAGGTCGATCAGTCGGGCAGAACCGTTGACGACAGCGCCGTCGACCACATGGGTATCGACTGCACGTGACGCCTTGCCAAGAACAACGCCACCACCGGCGAAGCCATTGATCCAGAGCTTGTCGAAGCCGTACTTGTTTTCCAGCAACCACACGATCGGCGCGAATGTCTTGCGCGACTTTGTGGCCAGTTCCGGCTTCCACAGGTAGAACAGGGCAGCCAGCAGCAGGCCGGCAATCGTCAGGAAGAACGGAGCGGCCATCATGCCGTGCAGTGCGAAAGCAACCGGGCCGTGGAACTCTTCGGCCAATGCACCAACGGTATCGCGTGCCGGATCGTAGAAATCGACGATGCCAGTGAAGAACGAAACTGCCTGGCCCTGCATAGCGTGTGCTGCATGGTGGCCCTGCCAGTCGGTTCCGAACAACATCGGACCGATCGTGAAGAAGCCGATCGCGATCGAGGGGATTGCTAACAAGACCAACAGCAGTGTTACCACCCACTTGGACTCATGCGGCTCGTGGGCACCATGGTGACCATGTCCATGATCGTCGTGGCCATGCGTGTCGTGGCCATGCGCATCGTGCGAGTGAACCTGCGCTTCGGCATCGGTATGCGCGCTGTCGTGATGCGAATGCGCGTCGTGCGCATGGGCGTCGCGGAACCGCTCCTTGCCGTGGAAGGTCAGGAACAGCAGACGGAAGCTGTAGAAACTGGTCACCAATACGCCGCCAAGCACAGCCCAGTAGCCATAGGTTGCGATCCAGCCATGCGACTCATGCGCATGATGCGCAGCCGCCTCGATAATGGTGTCCTTCGAGTAGAAGCCGGAGAAGAACGGCGTACCAACCAAGGCCAATGTACCGATCACGCTGGTCCAGTAGGTCACCTTCATGTACTTGCGCAGGCCACCCATCTTGCGCATGTCCTGCTCGTGGTGCATGCCGATGATCACCGAGCCGGCCGCCAGGAACAGCAGCGCCTTGAAGAAGGCATGGGTCATCAGGTGGAACACGGCTGCCGAATAGGCCGACACGCCCAATGCCACGGTCATGTAACCCAGCTGCGACAGCGTGGAGTACGCCACCACGCGCTTGATGTCGTTCTGCACGATACCGATCAGGCCGGTGAAGAAGGCTGTGGTCGCACCGATGAACAGGATGAAGTTCAGCGCTGTTTCCGACAGCTCGAACAGCGGCGACATACGCGCCACCATGAAGATGCCGGCGGTCACCATCGTTGCGGCGTGGATCAGCGCCGAGATCGGTGTCGGGCCTTCCATCGAGTCCGGCAGCCACACGTGCAACGGCACCTGGGCCGACTTGCCCATCGCACCGATAAACAGGCAGATGCAGATCAGCGTCATCACGCTCCATTCGTGGCCCGCGAACAGCTGCACCTTGGCGCCGGCCATGGTGGTCGCGTTGGCGAACACGGTGGAGTAATCCAACGAGCCGAACCACAACAGGACGCCGGCGATACCGAGGATGAAGCCAAAGTCGCCGACGCGGTTGACCAGGAACGCCTTCATGTTGGCGAACACGGCAGTCGGGCGCTTGAACCAGAAACCGATCAGCAGGTACGACACCAGGCCCACCGCTTCCCAGCCGAAGAACAGCTGCAGGAAGTTGTTGCTCATCACCAGCGTAAGCATGGAGAAGGTGAACAACGAGATGTAGCTGAAGAAGCGCTGGTAACCCGGGTCCTCTTCCATGTAGCCGATGGTGTAGATGTGCACCAACAGCGACACGAAGGTCACCACCACCATCATCATCGCAGTCAGGCGGTCGACCATGAAGCCGACATGTGCCGAGTAGTTGCCGACATCAAAGAATGTGTAGAGGTTCTGGTTGAACGGGCTGGCGCCCTGCTCCACCAGCTGATACAGCGTCAGGCACGACAGCACGCAGCTGACCGCAACACCGAGGATGGTGACGTACTGCGCGCCCTTGCGCCCGACCTGGCGCCCGAACAGGCCGGCGATGATGCTGCCGACCAGCGGTGCAAGCACCACTGCGATCAACAGACTCTTGGAGAGAGTGATTTCCATCTACAGGTCAGCCCTTCAACGTATCGACTTCGGCCACATTGATCGTGCGGCGCGTGCGGAACAGAGTCACCAGGATCGCAAGGCCGATTGCAGCCTCCGCAGCGGCAACCGTCAGAATGAAGAACACGAACAACTGACCGGCGGTATCGCCAAGCTCGCGCGAGAACGCGATGAAGTTGACGTTGACCGACAGCAACATCAACTCGATCGACATCAGCAGCACGATGACGTTCTTGCGGTTGAGGAAGATGCCGGCCAGCGAGATGCAGAACAGCACCGCGCCCAGTCCAAGCAGGTGGCCCAAGGTAATCAAGACTTCGCCTCCTGTCCGTCGGCCGCGTCGATTTGCGGCGCAACCTGTACCGGCTTTTCAACCGCCATTTTGACCATGCGCAGACGGTCGCCCGCCTTGACCCGGGACTGCTCGCCGGCATTCTGCAACTTGATGCCAGTGCGCTTGCGCAGGGTCAGCATCACTGCAGCCACCACCGCCACCGTCAGGATCACCGCGGCAAATTCGAAAGGCAGCAGAAATTCGGTGTACAGGCTCTTGGCCAACCAGGTCAGGTTTGAACTGTCAGCCGCTTGCGCAGCTGCGTTGTCTGCCGGGAACGGCGTGGCGCTGCGCGCCTTGACACCGATCAACGTGACCATCTGCGCGAGCATGGCCACCGCCACGATGACGCCGAGCGGCATGTACTTGACCCACCCCTCGCGCAAGCGGCTGGTATCGATATCCAGCATCATCACCACAAAGAGGAACAGCACCATCACCGCGCCGACATAGACCAGCACCAGCGTCACGCCGAGGAATTCAGCCCCGACCAGCAGCCAGATGCATGCCATCGAGAAGAACGTGAGGATCAGGCACAACACGGCGTATACCGGGTTGCGCACGCTGATCACCGCACCGGCGGACACGACCGCGACGGCGGAGAAGGCGTAGAAAGCAAGAGTGACCCAGTCCATCATGACCTCAACGGAAGGCGGCATCGGCAGCGCGACGCTCGGCGATCTCGGTCTCTAACCGGTCTCCGATCGCCAGCAGCTGCGGCTTGTTGACAATGTTTTCGCCACGCTTCTCGAAGTGGTACTCGAGGATGTGCGTTTCGACAATCGAGTCCACCGGGCAGCTTTCTTCGCAGAAGCCGCAGAAGATGCACTTGAACAGGTCGATGTCGTAGCGCGTGGTGCGGCGGGTGCCGTCTTCGCGCTTGGCCGAGTCGATGGTGATCGCCAGCGCTGGGCACACCGCTTCGCACAGCTTGCAGGCGATGCAACGCTCTTCGCCGTTGGGATAACGGCGCAGCGCATGCAGGCCGCGAAAGCGCGGCGACTGCGGGAACTTCTCCATCGGATACAGCACGGTGTACTTGGGCTTGAACGTGTATTTCAACGTCAGCCACAAGCCGCCGAGCAGCTCGAGCAGCAGCAAGCTCTTGAAGTAATGGGTGATCTTGTTCATCAATTACACGCCCTTCTGGATCACGCCGTAAAACACCATCAACGCCGTCACTGCAATCCACACGATCGTGAGCGGAATGAAGACCTTCCAGCCCAGACGCATGATCTGGTCGTAGCGGTAACGCGGGAAGCTGGCGCGGAACCAGATATAGGCGCTGGCGAAGAAGAACACCTTCATCAGCAGCCACGGCCAGCCGCCCTTCCACAACCAGTCGATCCACGGCGAAACGTCCGCATTGACCCAGCCCTGGATCGGGCTCAACCAACCGCCGAGGAAGAAGATCGAGATCAGGAAGCTGACCAGGATCATGTTGGCGTATTCGGCCAGGAAGAACAGGGCGAACGCACCGCCGGAATATTCCACCATGTGACCGGCGACGATTTCCGATTCGCCTTCCACCACGTCGAACGGCGCGCGGTTGGTTTCGGCGACGCCAGAAACCCAGTACACGATGAACAACGGGAACAGCGGAATCAGGAACCAGTCGAAGAAACCGGAGTTGCCGGCCTGCGCGAACACGATCTGGCTCAGGTTGACGCTGCCGGAGGCAATCATCACACCGACCAGCGCAAAGCCCATCGCGATTTCGTAGCTGACAACCTGCGCGGCCGAACGCATCGCGCCCAGGAAGGCGTATTTCGAGTTCGATGCCCAGCCAGCCAGGATGATGCCGTACACGCCCAGCGAGGTCATCGCCAGCAGATACAGCAGGCCGACGTTGGCATTGGACAACACCAGCTTCGCATCGAACGGCACCACCGACCATGCGGCGAAGGCCGGCGCCAGTGTCAGCAGCGGTGCGATGACGAACATCGCCTTGTGCGAGCTGGTTGGCTGCACGATTTCCTTGAACAGGAGTTTGAAGACGTCGGCGAAGGCCTGGAAGATGCCCATACCCACGTACATGGGCCCATGGCGCACGTGCATCCAGCCGATCAGCTTGCGCTCCCAGACCACGTAGAAGGCCACCGCCACGATCACCGGCACGGCGATCAGCAGGATCTTCAATACCGACCACAGCACCACGCCGCCATCGCCCAGCCCCAGGAACCACTGGTGCAACGGGTCGACCAGGTTCAACAACAATTCGTTCATGCAGCCACCACCGTTACACGACCGGCACCGAGCGGCGCGGTTGCGCCATGGCCGGATTCGATCCACACCGTGCCCGGTGCGACGCGCTTGTCCAGCACCACCGGCAACGTTGCCTTACCGGCATCGGTACCGACCTTGACCATCTGACCAGCCTGGACCTGCAACTGCGTCGCCTGCTCCGGATGCATCGCCACGCACGGCGCGATGTTGAGCGGATGCGACTGCAGCGCAGCGGCCCGACGCACCACCGCATCGGTGCGGTAAATCGCAGCAGTTGCAGCGACTTCCAGCCCGTTGCTGGCGGCCGCTGGTTGCGCCGACGCCGTTGGCGTCACGTTGCGGTTCTGCATGCCGGCGCGCAGGCCGACCAGGTCGATGAATTCGAAACCGGGCAGACCCAGTTCACCGCCAAGTGCACGCAACACGCGCCAGCCCTCGCGCGCTTCGACCGGCAGGCGGCCAGCAGCACGTGCAGTCTGTACGCGGCCATCGAGATTGGTCAGCGATGCATCGATCTCCGGTAACGCACCGATCGGCAGAATCACATCGGCCACATCGCGCGTCGACGCACAGGCGAACTGGCTGAAGGCAACCACCTTGGCGCCTGCCAGCGCGCTGCGTGCAGCGGCGGCGTCGGCAAAATCCAGGCCTGGCTCGATGCCGTACAGCATGTACGCCTGACGCGGCTGGGCCAGCATGGCGGCGACATCGCGCGCGGTCGGCAGCACGCCCTGCGCCACCAGACCCACGGCATTGGCGCCTTGCGGGATGCGGCACAACGATGCGCCGGTTGCGGCAGCGAAGTCGCGTGCAGCGGCACGCAACGCGGCAGCCTGCGGATGATTTTCGGCCAACGCACCGACCACGATCACGGCGCGGCTTGCAGCCTTGACCGCATCGCGCAGCGTCGCATCGCTCAGTGCACCCGCCAACTGCGACGGCGCCACCACGGTGCGGCTGGCCTGGGTGAAGGCGAAATCGAAGTCGACCGGGTTGACCGAGTGAATCTGCGTACGGTTCTGGATATGCGCCTTGCGCAGACGTGCGTGCAGCAACGGCAGCTCATGCCGCACATTGGTGCCGAACAACACCACCACGTCAGCCTGTTCGATCTCCGCCAGCGGCGTGGCAAACGCTTCGGCTACCGCAGCGTCGGAGAAATCACGGTTGAGCAAACGGTGGTCCAGGTTGCCGCTGCCCAGACCTTCGGCCAGACGCGCGAGCAATGCGCCTTCTTCGTTGGACGTGGACGGATGCACCAACACCCCGAGCTGATCGCCGGCGTTTTCGCGCAGGATCTGCGTGGCGGCGGCCAGACCTTCGGCCCAGCTCACTTCAGTCCACTGCCCGTTAACCTTCTTCAGCGGCTTGACCGCACGGTCTTCGGCATACAGGCCCTGATGCGAATAACGGTCGCGGTCGGAGAGCCAGCATTCGTTGACTGCCTCATTCTCACGCGGCACGGTGCGCAGCACTTCGCCACGACGCACGTGCAGGAACAGGTTCGAACCCATCGCATCGTGGTAACCCAGCGATTCGCGCGCCATCAGTTCCCACGGACGCGCGCGGAACTGGAACACCTTGTTGGTCAGCGCGCCCACCGGGCAGACGTCGATGACGTTGCCGGAAATCTCGGTGGTCAGCGGCTTGCCGTCGTAGGTGCCGATCTGCAGGTTTTCGCCGCGATACATGCCGCCCAGCTCGTAAGTGCCGGCGATATCAGCGGTGAAACGCACGCAACGGGTGCACTGGATGCAGCGGGTCATCTCAGTGGCGACCAGCGGACCGATGTCCTCGTCCGGCACTACCCGCTTGCGCTCGTTGAACCGGCTGACCGAACGGCCGTAACCGAGCGAAACGTCCTGCAGTTCGCACTCGCCGCCCTGATCGCAGATCGGGCAGTCCAGCGGGTGGTTGATCAGCAGGAATTCCATCACGCTGCGCTGGTACTTCAAAGCCTTTTCGCTACGCGTGGTGACCTTCATGCCGTCCATCACCGGCGTGGCGCAGGCAGGCGACGGCTTGGGCGACTTTTCGACATCGACCAGGCACATGCGGCAGTTGGCCGCGATCGGCAGCTTCTCGTGGTAGCAGAAGCGCGGAATCGGGATGCCGGCCTTGTCGGCCGCCTGGATGATCATCGAGCCCTTCGGCACGACCAGACTCTGGCCGTCGATCTCGACGGTCACATGGTCCGGTGGCACGTTCGGGTTCACTGGTTGGGCGCTCATGCAGCCACTCCGACTTGCGTATCGACGATCGAACGACCGTTGACGATGTAGTACTCGAACTCGTCCCAGAACTGGCGCAGGAAGCCTTGAATCGGCCATGCCGCCGCTTCGCCGAACGCACAGATGGTATGGCCTTCGATCTGGCCAGCGACGGTGCGCAGCTGATGCAGGTCTTCCATCGTGGCCTTGCCGGCGACGATGCGCTCCAGCACGCGATGCATCCAGCCGGTGCCCTCGCGGCACGGGGTGCACTGGCCGCAGGATTCCTTGTGAAAGAACTGCGAGATGCGGCAGGCGAAACGCACGCAGCAGACGCTGTCGTCCAGCACCACGATGGCACCCGAACCCAGGCCGGTGCCGAGCGCACGCAAGGTGTCGTAGTCCATCTGCAGGCCAGCCACCTGGTCGGCCTTCAGCACCGGCATCGACACGCCGCCAGGCACCACGCCCTTGAGCTTGCGACCCGGGCGCAGCCCGCCGGCCATTTCCAGCAGTTCGTCGAAGGTGGTGCCGAGCGGCACCTCGAAATTGCCGCCCTTCTGCACGCAACCGGACACCGAGAAGATCTTCGGGCCGCCGTTCTTAGTCTTGCTCAAACCGAGAAACCACTCCGGGCCATTGCGAATGATCGCCGGCACCGACGCATAGGTCTCGGTGTTGTTGATGGTGGTCGGCTTGCCGTACAGGCCGAAATTCGCGGGGAACGGCGGCTTGTAGCGCGGCTGGCCCTTCTTGCCTTCCAGCGATTCCATCAATGCGGTTTCTTCGCCGCAGATGTACGCACCAGCGCCCAGCGCACCGTAGATGTCGATATCCACGCCGCTGCCGAGAATGTTCTTGCCCAACCAACCGTTGGCGTAGGCATCGGCCAGCGCCAGCTCGAAGTTTTCGAACGGCTCGTGGTGGAATTCGCCACGCAGGTAGTTGTAGCCCACCGTCGAGCCGGTGGCGTAGCAGGCGATCGCCATGCCCTCCACCACCGAATGCGGGTTGTAGCGCAGGATGTCGCGGTCTTTGCAGGTGCCCGGCTCGGATTCGTCCGAATTGCACAGGATGTACTTCTGCATCGTGCCCTTGGGCATGAACGACCATTTCAACCCGGTCGGAAAGCCCGCACCACCACGGCCGCGCAGGTTCGACGCCTTGACCATTTCGATAACATCGGCCGGCGGGATCTTCTCTTCGAGGATCTTGCGCAGCGCGGCGTAGCCACCGGTTTTCAGATAGCTCTCATACGACCACGGAGTGTCGTAGTGCAGGGTCGTGTAGACGACCTGATGCGGCTGCGGCGCCGGACCGACCGGGCCTGAGAGTGCGTGATGATGTGCCATGTCTTACTCCAGCCCGTCCAGCAGCGCGTCGACCTTTTCTTTCGTCAGATGCTCGTGATAGTGGCCATTGATGACCATCATCGGCGCCGCGGAGCAGGCAGCCAGGCACTCTTCTTCGCGCTTGAGGTAGACGCGACCATCGGCCGTCGACTGCCCCAGCTTGCAACCCAGCTTCTTTTCCGCGTGGGCCAGCAGATCCTCGGCGCCATTGAGCCAGCAGCTGATATTGGTGCAGAACGCCACGTTATGGCGGCCGACGCGTTCGGTCTCGAACATCGAGTAAAAGCTGGCGACCTCATAAGCCCATACCGGCGGCAGCTCCAGGTACTTGGCTACGCCCACGATCAATTCGTCGGTCAGCCAGCCCTGGTTCTGCTCTTGCGCGGCGTGCAGACCCTGCAGCACCGCCGAACGCTTGCGGTCCGGCGGGAACTTGGTCAGCCAGTGATCGATGTGGGCGCGCGTCTTGTCGCTCAGCACCACCTGCGGATCGACGTCGCGCGCCGCTTCGAAATTACCCGTCGCCTTCATCGGTCAACCTCACCGAAAACCAAATCGTAAGTACCGATCATCGCCACGACGTCGGCCAGCAAATAGCCACGCACCACCGCGTCCATCGACGACAGATGCGCAAAACCCGGCGCGCGCAGATGCACGCGGAACGGCTTGTTGGCGCCGTCGGACATCAGGTAGCAACCGAACTCGCCCTTGGGCGCTTCCACCGCGCTATAGGTTTCGCCGGCCGGCACGCAATAGCCTTCACTGAACAGCTTGAAGTGATGGATCAGCGCTTCCATGTCGTCCTTCATGCCTTCTCGGCTGGGCGGAGCGACCTTGAAATTGGTGACCATGACCGGGCCCGGGTTGGCCTTCAGCCACTTCACGCACTGTTTGATGATGCGGTTGGATTCGCGCATCTCGGCCACGCGCACCAGGTAGCGGTCATAGCAGTCGCCGTTGGTGCCGACCGGGATATCGAAATCCACCGCGTCGTACTTGGCGTAGGGCTGCTTCTTGCGCAGATCCCACTCGATGCCCGAGCCACGCAACATCGGACCGGTCATGCCCCAGGCGCGTGCCAGATCCGGGCTGATGATGCCGACGTCGACGGTACGCTGCTTCCAGATGCGGTTATCGGTCAGCAGGGTCTCGTATTCGTCCACGCGTGCCGGGAAGGTATTGGTGAACTCCTCGAGGAAGTCCAGCATGGTGCCTTCGCGACCGGCATTGCGCTTCTTCAGCGCCCCGCCCTTGTGCCAACGCGACTCCTTGTACTGTGGCATGCGATCGGGTAGATCGCGGTAGACGCCGCCGGGACGGTAGTAGGCCGCGTGCATGCGCGCGCCACTGACCGCCTCGTAGACGTCCATCAGTTCTTCGCGCTCGCGGAATGCATACAGCATCACCGCCATCGCACCCAGATCGAGCGCATTGGAACCGACCCACATCAAATGGTTCTTGATGCGGGTGATCTCGTCGAACATGGTGCGGATGTACTGCGCACGCTCGGGTGCTTCGATCCCCATCAGGGATTCGATCGCGCGCACATAGGCGTGCTCGTTGCACATCATCGAGACGTAATCCAGACGATCCATGTACGGAACCGACTGGTTGAACGGCTTGGACTCGGCCAGCTTCTCGGTGCCACGGTGCAGCAGGCCGATATGCGGATCGGCACGCACCACGGTCTCGCCATCCATTTCCAGGATCAGGCGCAACACGCCGTGCGCCGCAGGATGCTGCGGGCCGAAGTTCATCGTGTAATTGCGGATTTCCTGCTTGCTTTCGACAGGATTGCTCGCGAAGGCATCGGTTGCCTGGCGGAACTCACTCACTTGGCAGTCTCCGACTTGCCCACTTCACCAGCGGCAGTCTCATAACGGGCATCGTCGCGAATGACGCGCGGCACGCCGACGCGCGGCTCGACCGAGGTCACCGGCTCGTATACAACGCGCTTGCGCTCCTCGTCGTAACGCACTTCGACGTTGCCGATCAGCGGAAAGTCCTTGCGGAACGGGTGGCCGACGAATCCGTAGTCGGTCAGGATGCGGCGAAGGTCCGGGTGCCCATCGAACACGATGCCGAACAGGTCGAACGCCTCGCGCTCGAACCAGTTCACGCCCGGCCAGATATCGGTCAACGACGCCACCACCGGCACCTGCTCGTCCGGTGCGTAGCAACGCACGCGCAGACGCTGGTTGTGCTGGTAGGAAATCAGCTGTGCGACCACCGCAAAACGTTGCTTGGGCAGCTGCTGCGGCTGCGCGCCGGAAGAGCTTTCCTGGCTGGGGAACTCGCCCCAGGCGAAACGGCCGACGGCCTTGCCTTCGACGCCGCGACTGAAGCCCTGCGACGACACGTCGGCGGTATCCCACTCGTCGCTGCCGTAGCCCAGGTAATCGACGCCACACAGGTCGCTGAGCTGTTCGAAACCGAGCTCGTCACGCAGTGCAAGACAGGTGGCGTGCCAATCGGCGGCCGCGACTTCCAGCGTCACTTCGCCGCGCGGCAATGCCACGGCAATCTGCGCACCGGCGAAACGTGCCGCAAGTCGGTCAGTGAAGGAGGATGCTTGCTCTGCCATGGGGGCTTGGCTGCTCTCGGTAGAAGAAGACGGGTGTCAGCGCGCGATCGTCTGGGTACGCCAGATCTTCTTCTGCAGCTGCAAGATGCCGTAGACCAGCGCCTCGGCGGTCGGCGGGCAGCCCGGGACGTAGATGTCCACCGGCACGATGCGGTCGCAACCGCGCACCACCGAATACGAATAGTGATAGTAGCCGCCGCCGTTGGCGCAGCTGCCCATCGAGATGACCCACTTCGGATCGGGCATCTGGTCGTAGACCTTGCGCAGCGCCGGGGCCATCTTGTTGACCAGGGTACCGGCCACGATCATCACGTCGGACTGGCGCGGCGACGGGCGGAACACCACGCCGTAGCGGTCCAGATCCAGGCGCGAGGCGCCCGCGTGCATCATCTCGACCGCACAGCACGCCAGACCGAAGGTCATCGGCCACATCGAGCCGGTACGCGCCCAGTTCAGCAGCGCATCGACGCTGGTGGTCACGTAGCCCTTTTCGAGCAACGGGTTTTCGCCTTCCGGGCGCAGGATGTCCTCCACCCGGCCTTCCGGCATCGGGTTGGTCATCAGACTATCCAGGGTCTGAATCACTCCCATTCCAGCGCTCCCTTCTTCCACACGTAGATAAAGCCGAGGAACAACATGCCGACGAACAGACCCATGGTGACCAGCGAACGTGCGCCGATCTCCATGAACACCTGCGTCCACGGCACGATGAAGATGATTTCCAGATCGAACACGATGAACTGGATCGCGATCAGGTAGTAGCGCACATCGAACTTCATGCGCGCGTCTTCGAAGGCTTCGAAGCCGCACTCGTAAGGCGAGAGCTTGCGCGGGTCCGGGCTACGCGGACCGAGGAATCGACCGACCAACATCAGCACGATGCCGATACCGGTGGCGACGATCAGAAACAGCAGACTCGGCAAATATTCGGCCAGCACAGCGATTCTCTCTTGCCTCTGCCCGCACGCGCCGCGTGCCGGCATGGGGTGTAGGCAGACCCCGCGCGCGACAAGCGATGCGCAGGAACTGCAGCCAAACAATGGTGCCCAAGAGGGGACTCGAACCCCTACGACCTAAGTCGCTACCACCTCAAGGTAGTGCGTCTACCAATTCCGCCACCTGGGCATACGTTGCGCCGCTGGGCATCCCAGTGCGCAGCGTATTGTAACCGGCTTCAGCGTTTTTGTGCTGGTTCTGAAGCGTTTTCTTCGCTTGCTGCAGGCGCCGGCTGCGCCGGTGCGGACTGCGCAGGCGCCACTGCCGGGGCAGCGGCCGGAGCCGGCTGCGACGGAGCGGTCGGCACCGCACCTGCGGCCGGGGCCTGCGGCAACGGCTGGGTGAGCTCGCCGGCGGCGGCCGGAGCCGGGGTTGCCGACTGCGACATCACACCCAGGTTCTGATCCGTAGGACGTGCGCCGTGCGTGGCGTACCACGCCATGAACAGGCTGATGCTGAAGAACACCACCGCCAGCCACTTGGTCGACTTGGACAGGAAGTTCGACGCACCCTGCGAACCGAACACGGTGCCGGACGCGCCGGCACCGAAGCCGGAACCGGCCGCCGCACCTGCGCCACGCTGCATCAGTATCAGCGCAATCATCGCCAGGGCGACCAGCACGTAGACCACATTGAGGATCAACATCAGCATTTCGAAATCCGTCCCCGGACAAAACTTAATGGGTTAGCACGCGGCCGCCGCGCGTGCGATGGCCAGGAAATCTTCGGCGACCAGTGACGCGCCTCCGACCAGCCCGCCATCGACGTCAGGCTGCGCGAACAGCTCGCCGGCGTTGTCGGGCTTGACACTGCCCCCGTACAGGATGGGCAGCGAATCGGCGATTCTAGCATCCGCCTTCGCGACTTCGCCACGCAGGAAGGCGTGTACGGCCTGCGCCTGCTCCGGGGTCGCAGTGCGGCCGGTGCCAATGGCCCAGATCGGTTCGTAGGCCAGCACCGCGCCTGCGAAACCGGCGCTGCCGACCAGCGCCAGGACCGGGTCGAGCTGGGCACGTAGGATTGCCTCGGTCTGACCGGCTTCACGCTGTTCCAGCGATTCGCCCACGCACAGCACTGGAATCAGTCCAGCATGGATGGCGGCGGCAAACTTGCGTGCCACCAGCTCGCTGCTCTCATGGTGATACTGGCGGCGCTCGGAGTGGCCGACCAGCCCGTAGCCGGCACCGACATCGACCAGCATGGAGGCCGAGACCTCGCCGGTGTAGGCGCCCTTCTCATTACTGCTGACGTCCTGGGCTCCGAACGACAGGTGATGGGCCTCGAAATCCTCGATCAGGTCGCCGAGGTAAGGCAGTGGCGGCAGGATGACGACTTCGACACCCTCCAGGGGCATGTGCGCGGCCACCTTGGCCACCAGTTCGGTGGCGAAGGCGCGGCTGCCATGCAGCTTCCAATTTCCGGCAACGATCTTTCGACGCATCAGGCGCAGGTTCCTGAGTTGAAGACAGGCGACAGAATAGCCCAAGGGCTGGCAGCAACCGGCACACTTCTGTCCGCCAGATGTCCTTCCCCTCCCCTTACAGGAACCTGCCATGTCCGTTTCGCCTGTCTTCGCCTTGATCACCGGCGCCTCCAGCGGCATTGGCCGCGAGATTGCGCGCGCATACGCCAGGCGCGGCGTGCCGTTGATCCTGACCGCACGACGGGTGGACCGGCTGCAGGCATTGGCCGAGGAATTGCGCAGCACGGTTCGGGTGGAAGTGCTGCCGGCCGATCTGGCCGACCCTGCCGCGGCCGAGGCGCTGGCAACGCAGATCCAGCGCAACGGCTGGACCGTGGGCACGCTGGTCAACAACGCCGGTTACGGCGTGCCGGGCCGCTACCTGCATCACGACTGGGCCACGCATGCGCGCTTCCTGCAGGTGATGGTGGGCGCGGTGTGCGAACTGACCTGGCGACTGCTGCCGATGATCCGTGCCAGCGGCCAGGGCCGCATTCTCAACGTGGCCTCGTTCGCCGCACTGACGCCCAGCGCCGATGGGCAGACCCTGTATGCGGCCAGCAAGAGCTTCATGCTGCGCTTCAGCGAATCGCTGGCGCTGGAAAACGCCGATTGCGCGGTCAAGGTCTGCGCGCTGTGTCCGGGCTTTGCCTGGTCCGAATTCCACGACGTGACCGGCACCCGCGAGGCGATGTCCACCCTGCCCGCCTGGGCCTGGCTGCAGGCCGATGCAGTGGCCGAATATGGAATCGCCGCACTGGAGCGAGGCCAGGTGCTGGCGGTACCGGGCTGGCGCTATCGGCTGGTCAACGCAGCACTGCGGCTGTTGCCGCATGCGTTTGCCCTACGCCTGATGGCGCGCGGCTCGCATCGGGTGCGGCCGCTGGACTGATGCATCGGCAGGCTGCGTGTGCAGGCCATATCGCCTGTGCTCGGCAGCGCTTCGTGCCCGCCTTCGACCCGGGCGACCGGAGGGCTTGCGACGACTACGCAAGCGCATGTATCGAGCGTCAGATGATTTGGATGCACGCGCATGCCAGCGCAAGTCGGCATCAGCTCACGCACCTTCCCGCCAACGCTAAACCACCCGCTTGCTTCAGTGGTTGACGATCTCGCCGTGCATGACCGCCAGACGCGCCAGCAGGCGGTTTTGCGTGCGACGCGGAATCTTGCGCTGATCCATGGCCCAGTTCAGATCCTCGACCAGGGCATTGAAGTCGCCTTCGCGGATGGCCAGGTGCGCGTGCGCCTGCTGCATCGATTTGGCGGTGTCCGGGCATGGGCCGTCGGCGACATGGCAGAACTTCTGCACCAGGCGCTCGTTGAGCATGACGATATTGACGCGCGCGAATTTATCGACGATGCGTGGGTCGTCGGCGATGCGAAAGAGCATGGTTTCCACCAGCGCTTCGATGCCGGCCTGCCCGCCAAGTTCGTCGTACAGCGTCTGCCGCGATTGCGTGCTGGCGCAGGCGCCCGTCAGGCCCAGCACGCAGAGCAGCGACCAGCGCAGCCATCGGTTCATCAGAACGCCACCTGCAAGGAGAGATAAGGGCCGCGCTGATCGGCAAGCGTGGCGATGTCGCCAAGATCGGCGAATGCAGCGGTCAACGAGACATGCTTGCTCGGGAACCAGGCAACGAATGCATCTGCCCACGCTTGCTCGCGCGCAAAGCCGAGGTTATTGGGTTTGTCGCGATATTCCACACCCACTGCCCAGGACGGCGACAGCACGACGGCGGCGCTGACTTCCGGAACCAGGCGATAGCTGTTGCGGCGATCGCCGCCGAAGCCGAGCAAGCCGGCCTGGTTGGCGCGGGTAGCGCGCAAGGTGCCGTTGAGCAGCAGCTGATATCCAGCAGCGCCCTGCAGCAACAAGCGGCTTGCGCTGACATAGATGTCGGTGCCGTGATCGTCGCGCGCACCGATCGCCAACGGCAAGGTGCCGTTGCGCAGGCGTTTGTACTGCACGCCCAGGCTGACTTGTGGCGCATGTCCGTACACAAGGTCGCCGGCCACGCGCACCTTGGCACCGAACACGTCCTGGCCAAGCGCATTCCATGGCAAGCCGAGCCGGTCCTGCAAGGTGCCCAGATCCAGGCGCTGGCGGGCAAGCGACAGTTCCAGCCGATTGCCGACCGTGAGCGCGGCGCCCTGCACGTCGAGACGGTAATCGCCGCTGTCGACATGGGTTGCGAACGCGACGGTGCCAAGCTCGTCGCGCGTACCGTACCCGGACAACGTGGCCCACGGCACGATGCCGCCGCCGCTACTGCCTTCGATCATCGACACGCCGCCGGTGGCGAGCAGGCGCCCGTCGCCGGCCAGGGCATGCAGCGGCGCGAACACGCCGGCCACCGCAGCGGCAACAAGCGCAACACGCAGATGCCCGCTCATCGCTGCACTCCTGCATGCGCTGGCGTGGTGATGCCGAGTTGGCGCATGCACCAGGCCACCAGCGGCGCTTCTTCCAGCGGTGGCGAATACAGATAGCCCTGCACCATGTCGCAGCCGTAGCCGCGCAGCAACGCGAGGGCCGCGGCGTTCTCGACGCCTTCGGCAATCACGCTCAGCCCTAGGTTATGCCCCAGATCGATCGTGCTGCGCACGATGAAGGCATCGTCGGTGCCTTCGGCCAACTGCATGACGAAACTCTTGTCGATCTTCAATTCGTTCACCGGCATGCGCTTGAGTTGTGCCAACGAGGAATAGCCGGTGCCGAAGTCGTCGATGGACAGGCGCACGCCGACACTGCGCAATTGATGCAGCATGTGCAGCGCGAATTCGACATCGCGCATCAGGGCGCTTTCGGTCAATTCCAGTGTGACCGACTGCGCTGGCACGGCATGATGCTCCAGGCAGCCGCGGACGAAGTCGGGCAATCCGGGATCGGACAGATCCAGTGCCGACAGGTTGATGGCCATGCCCAGTTCCAGCCCTTGCTTGCGCCATTGCGCCTGGCAGCGCAGAGCTTGGTCCAGCACGAAGCGGGTGAGCGGATGGATCACGCCGGAGTGTTCGGCAAGCGGGATGAATTCGTCCGGGCCGATCGGCCCTAGCACCGGGTGATGCCAGCGCACCAGCACTTCGACCTGTTCGACATGATCGGTGCGCAGACAAATCTTGGGCTGGAAGCGCAAGGTGAGTTCGTTGGCGCCGATGGCCTGACGCAGATCGCCGGTGAGGCGCAAACGCCGCAAATGCTGTTCGTCCTGGCCCATGCGGTAGACGCTGGCGCCGAAGGCGGCCGTCGTACCGACCTGCCGCCGTGCAATGTCGGCCCGGCGCAACAAGGTGTCGGGGTCGGCGCCGTGCTCGGGAATCAAGGCGATGCCGATGCTGGCTTCGAGCTGGATGCGCGCCTGCGGCAACACCAGCGGGCGGCGCAACTGCAGCAGCAGGCGCTGCGCATCCTGCTGCACGCTGGCCGCATCGGCTTGCGCCACCACCACCATGAATTCATCGCTTCCCAGCCGGCCCACCAGGTTGGGCTCCTGCACGACCTCCACCAACCGACGCCCGGCTTCCACCAATACCTGGTCGGCGAAGTCGTGGCCCAGGCTGTCGTTGAGTTCCTTGAAGCGCTCCAGATCCAGGATCAGCACCGCGGCGGTGCCACCGGATGCCACGGTCTGATCCACCACGTCCTTCAAGCGTTCCAGCAACCAGATCCGGTTAGGCAACCCGGTCAGGGCGTCATGGCGGGCCTGATGCAGGATGTGCTGTTCGCGGCTGGCGATCTGGTGCTGCATGCGCCCGAAACTGTCGGCCAGTTCGGCGAGTTCGCGGCCCGGCGGCACCTGCACGGCGGTGCGGTAATCGCCGCGCTGAATGCGCCGTGCGGCCTGCACCAGTTGCGCCACGGGTTTGCTCACGCTGCGCGCAAGAAAAATCGCCACGCCCAGTGCAGCGACCGTGGCCAAGCCTGCCAGCAGCAGGATCCGCAGCTTGAGGATGCGGTACGGCGCCACGGCGCGATCCAGCGATGCCTGCAAGGCCACCCGCACCTGGCTGTCGCCCTGGATCGATTGCAGCCTGACCAGATAACGCGACTCATCCAGCGTCAGCGGGATCGATGCAGCCTGCACCTTCTCGGCCAGGGGCAGCTGCTGCGCGAATTGGGCGCGCGCCGAGGGCTCCAGGGTGGAGGCCAGCACGCGCACCGGCGGGCCATCGGTAAAGAAGGTCGCATCCAGCCCGGTGGTGGTGCGGAAATCCTGCGCCAGGCCATCGCCGGATTCGTTGCCGATCCCAATCCAGCCGACCCGGTTCGGCGCCAGCACCTGCACCACCGCCAACCGCACGATGTGCTGATTCAGCGCCACCACACCGACCGCGCGTCCATCGCGCTGCGCTTGCTGCAGCAAGGCCTGCACCGCACGCAATTGTTCGGCCTGCGGCACGTCGGCCAGGCCGGTCAAGAATTGGCCATCGGGCGACAGCAAGAGCGCGGTTTGCGCCGACATGCGCGCGGCGTGGTTACGCAAGGCCGACTGCATGGTCGGCACATCGCCGCTTGCAACGGCCGCACGAAACCCGAAATCGTCGGCCAGCACCGACGCCGACTGCAGCAGCTGTTCGTCGCGGCGCACGTTGATGCGTTGCCAGACCCGCTGCCCGATCTCCAGCTCTTCGCCAAGTTGCGCCTTGACGCTGCGCTCGGTCGCCACCTGAACGGCAAGGAAGGTCAGCGCCTGGGTGGCAAGCACGACCAGCACGAGCAAGGCCGCGATGCGGGTATGCAGGCGCATCGGCCTCATGGGCGCGGCTTCTTCGGGTCGGCGTTACGGAACTTGTCCTGCAGGGCGCGCACGCGCGCATCCGGTGGCGCCACGGCCGGCGCGGCGCCGGTGGTCTGCAGGGTCACGCGGCGCTGCACTGGTTCGCGTGCGATCACCAACGGCTCGCTGCTGGCCGCGCCCTTGATGCGCGGGTGCCAGACCCGCAGCGTGTAATTGCCCGCAGGCGCCTCCAGCTGGGCGCGGCCATCGCTGCCGGTCTTGCCGAAATACGGCGTGTCCAGCACCACGATGTACCCCAGCATCCAATCGTGGATGTTGCAGCCGATGGTGACCAGACCCGCCTGGTCGAAACGCACCGGCGTTGCGGTGGTGCCTTGAAACAGCGGCAGCTCGAAGCGCTTGGCCGGAGAGAACGAATACACCTGGTGGCGAATCTGATCGTTGTTCGGAAAGCGCACCAGGGTGCCGGTGCGCACTGCGAGCACGGCAGGCACGAACTGCGAATTGACCTGATCCATCTCCGCAGTCTTGGCCGCGGCTGGCGGAGCCGGCCGCGCCGGCTCCAGGCTCACGACCGCATCGACCAGCACGCCGCCGGCATCGGCGACGGTCACATTGACCGCTGTCGCCGACACCGATCCTGCGCCGGCACAGGCCGCCAGCATCGACACGACACCCAGCCATTTGATCCATCGCATGCGCACGCCCCCAGCCCTGTGCAATCGGCAGCGGGCGCCAGGCGAGTCCGACGTCGCGCTAGCGATTAGCCTCGGTTATCGGCCCGAGTGAACGCAAGCTTTAACCAGACGCGAGCGGAATCTTCTGAACAGAAGTGCGGCACCGGTCACCGGTGGTGTTGCGAGCGCGGCTGTTGCGCAGGCGCAGATCACTTCAGCTTGATCTCGCGCAGACGCTCTTCCAGGAAGCCATGCGCCGTGATCGGCTCCGGATAACGGCTGGGATTGTCGGCGCTGATGCACGAGGGCAGCACGTCGATGAGGAAATCCGGATTGGGATGCAGGAAGAACGGCACCGAATAGCGCGGCTGGCGCGCCTGCTCTCCGGGCGGATTGACCACGCGGTGGATGGTGGACGGATATACATGGTTGGTCAGGCGCTGCAGCATGTCGCCGATGTTGACCACGATGGTGTCGGCGTCGGCAGTGAACGGCACCCACTCGCCATCGTGGGAACGCACTTCCAGGCCGGCGGCACTGGCACCCACCAGCAAGGTGATGAAATTGATATCGCCATGCGCACCGGCACGCACGTTGGGAATGTCGTCGCTGGTGATCGGCGGGTAATGGATCGGCCGCAGGATCGAATTGCCGTTGTTGGTCTTGTCGACGAAGTAGTCCTGCGGCAGGCCGATATGCAGCGCCAGCGCCGACAGCACGCGCGAACCCAGTTGATCGAGCTGCTGGTACAGCTGGTAGCCGCGCTCGCGGAAGCCCGGCACTTCGCTGGGCCACAGGTTCGGCGGCATCACTGCGCGGTACGGCGAATCGTCCGGAATCTCGCGGCCGATGTGCCAGAACTCCTTCAGGTCGAAGTGCTTGGAATCCTTGGCGGTTTCCACGCCGAACGCGGTGTAGCCGCGCGCGCCACCGCTGCCTTCCACGTGATAACGGCGCTTGGTCGCTTCGGGCAACGCGAAGAACGCCTTGAACACGTCGTAGGCGGCGTCGATGTCGGCCTGGGCGATGCCGTGGTTGCGGATGCCGGCAAAACCCCACTGCCGATAAGCCGCTCCGAGCTCGGCGACGAAGGCGTCGCGATCGGTGTCGAAACGGGTGATGTCCAGCGTGGGGATGCGCGCGCTCATACGGATGTCTGCAGTCAAGGTCGAAAGGTCCAGAGAAACCTGCTGATCAGATCAGCAGGCGATACAACAGGTAAAACGTGGCGGCCTTGGCGATGACCACGCACACGCCAATGACGATCGACTCACGCCGCGTCACGCACTGCACCCGAGAGCCGGTCGAGCGTGTCCTGCATCAGGCCGGCGTCGTCAGCTTCCACGGTCACCCGTACCACCGGTTCGGTGCCCGACGGGCGCAGGAACGCGCGGCCGCGCCCTTGCACGGCGGCCTGCGCCTGCTGCAATGCCTGCTGCACGTGGACCGCTTCCACAATGGCCTTGGCGGTGCCGCCATCCAGGCGCACGTTGACGGTCTTCTGCGGCACCTTGCTCAGGCTGGCCAGCGCCTCGCGCAGGCTCTGCCCATCGCGGCCCAGCGCTTCGAGCACCTGCAGCGCACTGACGATGCCATCGCCAGTGCTGGCACGGTCCAGGCACAACAGGTGACCGGACGTTTCGCCGCCCAACGTGCCGCCGCCTTCGACCAGGGCCTGATGCACGTAGCGGTCGCCGACCTTGGCGCGCTGGAATGGGATGTGCAGTGCAGCCAATGCCTGTTCCAGACCGTAGTTGGTCATCAAGGTGCCGACCACGGTACCCGTCAGCCGGCCGCTGGCCTGCCACGAGCGGGCCAGCACATACAGCAGATCGTCGCCATCGACCGGGTTGCCCTGGTCATCGGCCATCAGCACGCGGTCGCCGTCGCCATCGAAGGCGATGCCCAGATGCGCCCCGCACTCGCGTACCTTGGCGGCGAGATTGTCGATATGGGTCGAGCCCACGCCGGCGTTGATGTTGAGCCCGTCCGGCGCGGCGCCGATGACCACCACTTCGGCGCCCAGCTCGCGGAACAGCATGGGTGCGATGTGATAGGTGGCGCCATGCGCGCAATCCAGCACCATCTTCAGCCCGTGCAGGGTGAAACCGCGCGCCACGCTGGCCTTGCAGAATTCGATATAGCGGCCGATCGCGTCACGGGTGCGGATGGCCTTGCCCAATCGCTCCGATTCCACCGTGTGGAACGGCTCGTCCAACGCCGCTTCGATCGCCGCTTCGGTGGCGTCGTCGAGCTTCTCGCCTTCGGCGGAGAAGAACTTGATGCCGTTGTCGTAATGCGGATTGTGCGAGGCACTGATCACCACCCCCGCATCTGCGCGCAGCGTGCTGGTCAAAAAGGCGATGGCCGGGGTCGGCATCGGCCCGATCAGCTGCACGTCGGCTCCGGCGGCAACCAGGCCTGCTTCCAGCGCCGCTTCGAACATGTAGCCGGAAATGCGGGTGTCTTTGCCGATCAGCACCAATGGCCGCTTGCTGCGGCCCTGGGTCAGTACACGGCCAAGCGCATTGCCCAGGCGCAGCACGAAATCGGCCGAGATCACACCCTGCCCGACCCGGCCGCGGATGCCGTCGGTGCCGAAGTACTTGCGTGCGCTCATGCGGCGTCGGCGTCTTGCGGATGCGGCTGCCGCATCATCATCGCGGTGAGCTCGGCGATGCGGTCGCGCAGCTGGCGGCGGTCGCAGATCTGGTCGATGGCGCCGTGGTCGAGCAGGAACTCCGAGCGCTGGAAACCTTCCGGCAGCGTTTCGCGCACGGTCTGTTCGATCACGCGCGGGCCGGCAAAGCCGATCAGCGCATGCGGCTCGGCGATGTTGATATCGCCGAGCATCGCGAACGAGGCCGACACGCCACCGGTGGTGGGATGGGTCAGCACCGAGATATACGGCAGGCCGGCTTCGCGCAGGCGGCCGAGCGCGGCCGAGGTCTTGGCCATCTGCATCAGCGAGAACAGGCCTTCCTGCATGCGTGCGCCGCCGCTGGCGGAAAAGCACACGAACGGGCAGCCCACTTCCAGCGCCACTTCGGCCGCACGCGCAAAGCGCTCGCCGACCACCGACCCCATCGAGCCGCCCATGAAGGCGAAATCGAACGCAGCGGCGACCAGCGGATTGCCCTTGAGGGTGCCGCGCATGGCGATCAGCGCGTCGTATTCGCCGCTGGCCTTCTGGCTGGCCTTGATGCGCTCGCCGTAGCGCTTCTGGTCCTTGAACTTGAGCGCGTCGACCGGCCCGAGCTGAGCGGCGATTTCAGTGGTGGCGGTGTCCGGGTCGAACAGCGAATTCAGGCGCGCGCGGGCGCGGATGGCCATGTGGTGATCGCATTTCGGGCACACCTCGAGGTTTTCTTCGAGCTCCGGGCCGTACAGCGCGCTCCCGCAATTGCTGCACTTTTCCCACAGGCCCTCGGGGACACTGCGCTTCTTGGCCGGGGTGTTTTCGGTGCGGATGCCGGAGGGCATCAATTTGCTGAGCCAGCTCATGCGTGTATGACAATCCATGCAGGGCGGCCTGGCGGGCCGCAGAGGGGCGACAGTCTAACGCGCCGTGGGAATGCCAAGGTAGCCGGGGTCATGAATGCGGGATCTGGCGCAGAGACTTGCGGGCTTGGGCGGCGTGATGTCTCTGCGCAGGATGGCGCGATGCGGCGCAATGGATTGGCTGCACGTGGCTGCGCCCGCCCCCTCGCCCCACTCCCTAGCGCTGAGAGAGACGTTCGGTTCTCATTTCTGGTCGAGCGCCTGGCGCAACGGGGCCAGGAACGCTTCGGCGCGCTCACGGGCGCTGCGGACCTCGCCTGCGTCCGCCAATGCGGCGACCAGGGCACTGCCCACCACCACGCCGTCGGCATCCACGGCCATGGCAGCGGCGCTGGCCGCATCCTTGATGCCGAAGCCGGCCACCACCGGCGCGCCGGCACGCTGGCGCAGCTGGCGCAGGCGATCGCTGGCGGCATGGGTGTCGAGCAGATTGGAGGCGCCGGTGACGCCGGCAAAGCTGACGTAGTACAGATAGCCCTGCGCGGTGCTGCACAGCATGTCCAGGCGCTGCTCGCTGGTGGTGGGCGAGGCCAGTGCGATCAGCGCCAAGCCGACCTCGGTAAAGATGGCGCGCGTTTCGCCGGCTTCTTCCGGCGGCAGGTCGACCAGCAGCACACCATCCACGCCCGCGGCGACCGCGGCTTCGGCGAAGCGTCGCGTGCCATGGATCTCGATCGGGTTGAGGTAGCCCATCAACACCACCGGGGTGGTGGCATCTTCGCGGCGGAACTCGTGCACCGCTTCGAGCACATACGCCAGGCCGGCACCGCGGCCCAGCGCGCGCTCGGAGCTGCGCTGGATGGTGGGGCCGTCGGCCATGGGGTCGGAGAACGGCACCCCCAGCTCGATCACATCGGCACCGGCGCGCACCAGCGCGTGCATCACCGGCACGGTGGCTTCCAACGATGGGTCGCCGGCGGTGATGAAGGGGATCAGTGCCTTGCGCCCATTGGCACGCAGCTCGGCGAAGCAGGAATCGATACGACGCATGAAATCACTCGAACAAGGGAGGAAGGCCAGCTGCCATCTAACCTCAGGTGGCAAAGAAATACCGCATCAGCGCAAAGCACAGCGCAAACAGGTAGCCGTAGGAAAATCGATCGATGCGCAGCACCGGGTCGCCGCGACGCGCACGCCACGCACCAAGCGCGGCCATCAGCCCACCGGCGACCAGCGGCGCGATCAGCAGCGCTGCCAGTCGAGACCCAAAGGTCGCAGTGAGGTGCTGCGGCAGCAGCCAGAGACTGACACCGCCAAGTAACGCGCCCAGGATTGCGTAGCCCACTGCCGCCAGCCAGGGCGAGGGCCTGCGCTCGAACGACTCGGCGACAGAGTGCAGGCCAAGTTCGATCAGCAGCTCGGCCAAGGCCTGCAGGAGCACCTCGGCCACCAACTGGAGCATTCCTTCGAGCATCGCCGCGTCCCTGCATCCGGATAGCGTCAGCCGCCACCACTCTTAAAGAGCGATCCCCTCGCGCGCTGCGATGGTATGCACATCCTTATCGCCACGCCCGGACAGATTGCACAACACCAGCGCATCCCTGGGCAGCTCGCGCGCAAGCTTGATCGACTGCGCCACCGCATGGCTGGACTCGAGCGCGGCAAGAATGCCTTCGGTATGCGCCAGCAGATGGAAGGCGGCCATCGCCTCGTCGTCGGTGATGCCCTGGTACACCGCGCGACCGCTGTCGGACAGGAACGAATGCTCCGGGCCCACACCCGGGTAATCCAGGCCGGCGGAAATCGAATGGGTCTCGGTGATCTGGCCGTCGTCGTCGCAGATCACGTAGGTGCGGTTGCCGTGCAGCACGCCCGGGCGACCTGCGGCGATGGAGGCGGCGTGGCGGCCGGTGGCGATGCCATCGCCGGCCGCTTCGGCGCCATAGATCTTGACGCCCGGATCATTGAGGAAGGCATGGAACAAACCGATCGCATTGCTGCCGCCACCCACGCAGGCACTGATCGCATCCGGCAGCCGGCCATACTCCTGCAGCATCTGTTCGCGCGCCTCGCGACCGACAATCGCATTGAAGTCGCGCACCATGCGCGGGTATGGGTCCGGGCCAGCCACGGTGCCGATGATGTAGAAGGTGTCGCGCACGTTGGTCACCCAGTCGCGCATGGCTTCGTTGAGCGCGTCCTTGAGCGTGGCCGAGCCGGAAGTCACCGGGATCACCGTGGCGCCGAGCAGCTTCATGCGGTAGACGTTGATCTTTTGCCGCTCGATGTCGGTGGCGCCCATGTAGACCACGCATTCCAGGCCCAGGCGTGCCGCCACGGTGGCACTGGCGACGCCGTGCTGGCCGGCGCCGGTCTCGGCGATGATGCGGGTCTTGCCCATGCGGCTGGCCAACAGCGCCTGGCCGATGGTGTTGTTGATCTTGTGCGCGCCGGTGTGGTTCAGGTCTTCGCGCTTGAGCAGGATCTGCGCCCCACCCACTTCACGGCTGAGCCGCTCGGCGTGGTAGATCGGGCTGGGCCGGCCGACGTAATGCTTGAGGTCCTTGTCGTATTCGGCAATGAAACTCGGGTCCTGCCGCGCCTGATCGTAAGCGGCGGACAATTCCTGCAGTGGGCCGATCAAGGTTTCGGCGACGAAACGGCCACCGAACTTGCCGAAGTGACCGGCAGCATCCGGATAGGCGTAAAAGTCACTGATGGGCTGGGCCGACATGGGAATCCTCTGCAGCGATGCGTCATACGAGAGGCATCACTCTAGCGCAGCCGCGGCGCGCGATAAATCGATAAGATTGCCGCAACCTGTGAGCTGGAATCACATATGAGCGCCTTGCTTCCTCCATTGGCGGCGCTGCGTGCGTTCGAAGCTGCCGCGCGCCTGCAGAGCATCAGCCGTGCTGCGCAGGAATTGCACGTGACCCATGGCGCCATCAGCCGGCACGTGCGTTCGCTGGAACAGGCGTTGGGCGCGGCGCTGTTTGCGCGCCAGGGCCGCGGCCTGGTGCTGACCGCAGCGGGCGTTCGGCTTCGCGATGCCACCGGCGAAGGCTTTGGCGTGATTGGTCAGGCCTGGGCGGCATTACAACGCCCGGCCGCCGAAGCGCCGCTGGTGCTGGGGTGTTCGGGCAGCTTGCTGGCGCGCTGGGTGATTCCGCGCCTGGGACTGCTGCAGCAAGAGCTGCCTGACGTGCGCCTGCATCTGTCGGCCAGCGAACAGCCACCTGGTCCGGAGCTGGACGGCTTGGATGCCGCCCTGCTGCTGGACACCCCGCCCTGGCCCAGCGAGTGGCAGGTGCACACCCTCGGCGTGGAGTGGATTGGGCCGGTGCTGAGCCCTCAGCTCGCATCGACCCTGCAGATCGAGGGGAGCAACCCGGCCGCGCTCGGCGATCACGCGCTGCTGCACACCCGCTCGCGCCCGCAAGCCTGGCCGGAATGGGCCCAGGCGCACGGGCTGGCACCTGAGGGGCTGCGCTTCGGTACCGAATTCGAACACCTGGTGTATCTGTTGGAAGCCGCTGCCGCTGGTCTTGGGATCGCGATTGCGCCGCAGCCGTTGGTCGCCGCGGACCTGGCAGCCGGGCGCCTGCTGGCGCCATGGGGCTTCACCGCCACGCGAGGGCGCTGGGTCTTGTGCGCGGCCAAGCGCAACCCCGATCCACGCATCGAACGGCTGGCCGGCTGGCTAGGCAAAGCGCTGGCGACAGACCAGCACACCTCTTCAACCCTGCAGGCAGCGGAGAACTGAGCAGCCATCGCGCGCGATCACCACATGAGCACTTCGCCAGCTGCTGGCGCATCGCGAACACGTGCAAGCGAAAAGGCGCAAGGATCAGGCGACTGTCCAGTGGATCCTGACGCAGCGGTGTTGCAGGCAAGAAGCAGCGCTTGAGATGCCTCGGCATAGCCGCTGCCACGAATCCCGAACCCCAATCACCCTCACGACATGTCGTGACAATCCGCCCGCCGCACTTCCTCGACGAACTTGCGCATCTTGTGGCCGTCCTTGATGCCGGGCGCCAACTCCACGCCACTGGAAACGTCCACGCCCCAAGGCAACGTGGCCACGATGGCGTCGAACACGTTGTCGGCGTTGATGCCACCGGCCAGCAGAAACGGACGGTGCAAGCCGGTGGGCAAGCGCGACCAGTCGAAGGTCTTGCCGGTGCCGCCGCCCGCGCCGGGCGCATGGCTGTCGAACAGAAAGCCAGCGGTATTGGGATACGACAACTGCAGCGTGCGCGCGTTGGCGTCCTCGCCATTCACGCCGCTGCTGCCCATCGGCACCGCCTTGAGATACGGCAGGTTGAAGCTACGGCAGAACGCGTCGTCTTCCTCGCCATGGAACTGCAACAAGGTCGGGCGCACGGTGCGCACCACTTCGCGCACTTCTTCCTTAGAATTGTTGCGGAACAACGCCACCACATCGACCATCGGCGCAGTGGCCTGGCGCATCGCGCGCGCCTCGGCCGGCGCCACGCGCCGGGGGCTGCCATGCGCAAAGATGAAACCTACCGCGTCCACACCCAGCTCGCCGGCCAGCCGGATATCGCCGGCGCGGGTCATGCCACAAAACTTGATACGGGTGCGGTACAGCGATCGATTCATTGGGTCACCTCAGCAGGCAGATGCCACTCTGCAGGATACAGAGGTCCGATAAATACCAGACCTTGTGGCGGCGCTGTCGGGCCGGCCACAGTGCGGTCGCGTCCGGCGAGCAACGTCGCGATCCAGTCGGCCGGCTGCTCGCCGGTACCGACCAAAATCAGCGAACCCACAATATTCCGCACCATGTGATGAAGGAATGCATTGGCCTGGACCTGCACCTCCACCACCTCGCCGATACGCTGCACGTGGATGGCCTGCAGGTGACGGCGCGCGTGCAAGGCCTGACATTGCACGCTGCGGAACGCGCTGAAATCGTTCTCGCCCAATAAGGCCTGCGCCGCCGCATGCATGGCATCGGCGTCGAGCGGGCGACGCTCCCAGCTCAGGGTCTGCCGATACAGGGCTGGGCGAATCTGCCGATTGAGCAGGCGATAGCGGTAACGACGCGCGCGTGCGGAAAAGCGCGCGTGGAAGTCATCGGCTGCCGGCACGCACCAGCGCACGGCGATCGACGGCGGCAGGCGCGCAGTGGTGCCCAGCATCCAGCCACGCGGCTCGCGGCGTGCGTCGCTATCGAAATGCACCACCTGGCATTCGCCATGCACGCCCGCGTCGGTGCGCCCGGCGCAGACCACCTGCACCGGCGCATCGGCGACCGACGACAAGGCCGCCTGCAGGCTGGCCTGCACGCTCGGCCCGCCATGCTCGCCCAACTGCTGCCAGCCCTGGAACTCGCTGCCGTCATATTCCACGCCCAGCGCGTAACGCATCGGTACCTGCCTATAAGTGAATCGATGAAATCGGCGCGCCGGTCATGCCGCCGCCATCGCAGGCGATTGCCAGCACAGCCCCGTCGCTGCAAAGAAGGTGAAGTGTACGAGCCACATTGGCTGGTGCCGAGCCGCGGGACGCGCGTGCGACCAGCGCGCAGTCAGTCGTCGGACGCGACGCTGCGCTCGGACCACACGGCCAACGTGGTGCCGCCGGGCTCGCGGAAATGAAACCGGCTGCCGCCCGGAAAGCCGAAGACCGGCTTGACGATCACCCCGCCTGCGCCACGCACGCGCTCGATCACCGGGGCCAACGCGTCGGCATACAACACCACAAGCGGACCACCCCCGTCCGGCGCCGGCGCGGCTGCACGGTAGAAGCCGCCGTCCAGGCGTCCATCGTTGAAGGCCAGGTAATCCGGACCGTAGGCCTGGAATTGCCAACCGAACACCGCTTCGAAGAACGCACGGCTGGCATCCGGATCGATGGAGGCGAACTCCACATAGTCGATCCGGCGCTCGCGTACGTCACTTTCCTGCGCGGCAAGGCGATCGATCGCCGGGCTCATGCCAGGCGTTCCAGCAGCTCGGCGGCTTCGGCGCGCGTGGCGTCGTCGCCGGTGGCGGCAACTTCCAGCAGCAGGCCGCGCGCGGTGTCCTTGTCGCCCAGGTCCATGTAAGCCACCGCCAGTTCCAGGCGATCGCGCCCGGCCGAGGCGACGTCACGGCTGGCCGAGGGGCTGGGCGCAGCGCTCGGCGCCGCAGGCGGACGCTCGAAATCCAGGCTGTCTTGCGTGGCCGCCGCTACCGGGGAAGCCGTAGACGGGACATCACCGATCGTGGGTGCGACATCTGCGTGGCTCGCCTCCACGGCCTCGAACGCCGGGTGCGGCGGAGCCTGCGCCTCGTCGACGGGGGCGCCGTCCTGCGGCGGCGTTGCCACCACCGGCGGTGCGGCCCGCAGCGCACGCCAATCGTCGCTGTTGACCGCCATGGGCGCAGCAGCCGGCTCGGACGGCAGCGGCTCGCGACGCAGCACGTCCGACAATGGTTGCTGCGCGTCATGGGCGCGCTCTTCGTCGCGCAGATCGGCCTGCTCGAATTCGGTCTCGTGCACCACATCGGGCTCGCTGGGCTCAGTGGCTTGCGTCGCCTCTTGCGGCTCGGCGGCCTGCACCGGCGCGCCAGGCAGGACGAAGTCGAACTGCCGACGCGGCAACGGCGGCAGCGGCGAGGGTTTGCGACGGCGCGCGGCCAGCCACGCCACCACGGCCGCGACGATCAACACCAGCCCGCCGATCAACCACAGCGGAAAACCGCCACCCTGTTGTGCGGCCGCCGGGGTTTCCGACAGGCGCTTCTGTGCAGCCGCCAGGTCGCTGTCCTTCATGGCGATCAGCGCTTGCTGTTGCTGCTTGAGCTTTTCCAGATCCGCCACGCGGGTCCGCAGGTCCTGCAATTCCGCATCGCGGGTGGCGATGTCTTCCTTGGCCTGTTGCAACTGTTGATTGGCCGCCATCTCGCCCTCGCCTTCGGCACTGGTGCCGGACGTGACGCCGGCCTTGTTGGTCTGACTCGCCACTGCAGGGGCGATTTCGAGCCGCGCGCCGTTGCCAGCCGCTGCGGCAGGTGTGGCGGGCGGCGGCGTTGCGGCAGCGGCGGCGCCGGCCTCGGCCGGTTGCGGCACCGCCGATCGCGCCTGCCGCCACTGGGCGGCCTGCTCGCGCACCATGACCGCCGCTTCGGCCGCACCGACCTGGGCAAGCGCGTCTTCCTGCGGCGTGCGCAGCACCGCGCCCTGCTTCAGGCGATTGATGTTGCCGTTGATGAAGGCGTCCGGATTGGTGCGCAGCAACGCCAGCATGGTCTGGTCCAGCGAGTGCCCGCTGGAACGCGCCACCGCCGCGGCGATCTCCGACAAGGTCTGGCCCGCGCGCACGGCCGGCAACGTGTCGCCGGCCTGCGTCGCAGACGCAGCAGACGCACTGCCAGTTGCACGCGCAGCCGGTTCGGCCCTGGCGTTGTCCTGCGCGGCGGGCGCGGCGACCGGCGCCGGCTCGCGTGCAATCGCATTGCTGGAACCGGCACGCGGCGCTTCGATGGCCGGCTCGGCGATGGCGGCCGCGGTGTTGGGCGCATCGACCAAGGCGGAATATTCGCGCACCAGCCGGCCCTGGCCCCACTCCACCTCGATCAGGAAGTTGATCGCCGGCTGGTCCACCGCCTGGCTGCTGGTCACGCGGATCACCGCACGCCCGCGTGCGTCCTGCGCGAACTGGAACTGCAGATTGCTGACCAGCCCTTGCGGGCGCTCCAGGCCGACGCGCGCAAACGTGGTGGCCGATGCCAATGCCACGCGCGCGTTGTCGAGTTCGCCCGGCTCGTTGGAGATGACCGGAATCTCGGCCACCAGCGGTTGCCCGGGCTTGGACAGCACCCGGATATCGCCCAGTCCCAACGCCATTGCAGCGCCGCTGCAGGCCATCAGCAGCAACGCACCTATCCCTTGTATCGGACGCATCGCGCCCCCGCCCCTATGTTTCATGGGCATCAATATAGCCGCTGGATGAGCGAAAAAGTCGGCGCCGTGATGCAGAGCGCTGTGCCAGCGACACTGCCGCAGTGCGGCATGCATGCGTGGCCAATGCAAACCGGCAAGTGCTGATGGGCGCTCTCACTGCGCGAGGTCTCAAGCGCGCAACGGCCTGTCGGCAGATTGCGTGGTGCAAAGTCACGCGCTGCGGGATGCCATGACATGGCGCCAATGGCGTGTCGCCTGAGCAGGCACGGAGTGTGTGCGAGCGGCTGGCGACAGGTCTGCGCACTGCAAGCTGCAAGGTCCTCCAATGCCACATGAGGCGATACGCGCACGTGCGCATGCCCGCAGACGCGCGATGGGCAGCGCGCCTGCAGGTGGAATTCGGCTGAGGTGGAATTCGGTTGAGAATCGAGCCGACGTTCCATGTGTCGGTGCGCACCCTGCCGGAGCGCTCGCGCGTGGTGCGCCTCTCTGGGAAGCATCACCGCGCGCCGGCATGCTCCAGCACGTGCACGGCGGTTGAGAGCGCCAACCGCACGTCGCGAGCCGTCCCCATGCAGGCGCGAACGGCGCGCTCAGCATCGCAGTGGCCGGGTGACGCCTGCTGCACCAGGCGCCGGCCGCGCGCACGCATGGCGGCTGCGCGGTCGTCTTTGTCGTGCTGCTTAGCCTTCCTGTGCGACCAGTTCGGCCAGCTGCACGGCGTTGAGCGCAGCGCCCTTGCGGATATTGTCGGAGACGATCCACAAGTTCAGGCCGCGCGGATGCGAAAAGTCTTCACGGATGCGGCCGACGAACACCGCATCCTTGCCGGAAGCATGCGTGACCGGCGTCGGGTAGCCGCCGGGCTTGCGCTCGTCCACCACTTCCACGCCAGGCGACGCTGCCAGCAGCGCGCGCGCCTGCTCCACGGTGATCTTGTCGCGGGTCTCGATCGCCACCGCTTCGGAATGGCCGTAGAACACCGGCACGCGCACCGCGGTGGGGTTCACCTGGATGCTGTCGTCGCCGAGGATCTTGCGGGTCTCCCAGACCAGCTTCATCTCTTCCTTGGTGTAGCCGTTGTCCTGGAAGTCGTCGATGTGCGGGATCAGGTTGAAGGCGATCTGCACCGGGAACCGCTGCGGGTCGATGTCCTGAAAGCTCAACAACTCGCTGGTCTGCTTGCCCAGTTCTTCCATCGCCGAACGCCCGCCGCCGGAGACCGACTGGTAGGTCGCCACGTTGATACGCTCGATGCCGTACTGGCGGTGGATTGGGCCCAGTGCCACCAGCATTTGCATGGTCGAGCAATTGGGATTGGCGATGATGCCGCGCGGGCGCTGCTTGAGCGCTTCCGGGTTGACCTCGGACACCACCAGCGGCACGTCGTCGTCATAGCGGAAGGCCGAGGAGTTATCGATCACCACCGCACCGGCCGCGGCGAACTTGGGGCCGTATTCCTTGGACACGCTGCCGCCGGCGGAGAACAGCGCGATGTCCACGCCGGCGGGGTCGAACTCGGCCAGGTCCAGCACATCGACCTTGCCGCCATTGAACTCCACCTGCCCGCCCGCCGAGCGCGACGACGCCAGCGCGTACAGGGTGGCGACCGGGAAGTTGCGCTCGGCCAGGATGCTCAGCATGGTCTCGCCGACAGCGCCGGTGGCGCCCACGACGGCGACGTTGAAACGACGGTTTTCGTTGCTCATGAGTTTGTCTTTATCGAAAGGGGAAATGAGGAAGCACTGCGCGCTGGGTTCGGGGAACCTCCAACGCTGGCCGCGGAGGTTCCCTATCGTTTGGTCGAAATGCTGCCGGTGACGCCGTTTTTTTTGGCGTCCACGCCGGTGCCGCCACGTTTGGTAGCGGCAACTGCATCGGCGTTGAGGGCGCTCGGCGGGTTGCCGGCATGCGGGCCCTTGCCCAGCGCAGCGATCAGGTTGTCCACCGCCAGTTGCACCATCGCGCGGCGCGTGGCCAGGCTGGCGCTGCCGATGTGCGGGGTGAGCACCACGTTGTTCAGCGCCAGCAGCTCCGGACGCACATGCGGCTCGCCTTCGTAGACATCCAGGCCGGCACCGGCCAGGCGGCCGTTGGCCAGCGCATCGGCCAATGCCAGCTCATCGACGATGCCACCGCGGGCGATGTTCACCAGCGTGGCGGTGGCGCGCATCTTGCCCAACGCCGCGGCATCGATGATGTGGTGAGAGTCCCTGGTGTACGGCAATACCAGCACCAGGTGATCGGACTGCGCCAGCAATGTCTCGAAATCCACATACCGTGCGCCCAGCGCCTGTTCGGTAGCGGCCGGCAACGGGCTGCGGTTGTGGTACAGCACGCGCATGCCGAAACCGTGCGCACCGCGCCGGGCGATGCCTTGGCCAATGCGGCCCATGCCCAGGATGCCGAGCGTGCTGCCGTGGATATCGGCGCCGAGCATGGTCTTGAACGACCATTGCCCCCACTGCCCGTCGCGCAGCCAGCGCTCGGATTCGGTGATGCGGCGCGCGGTGGCCATCAGCAACGCAAAGCCGAGATCGGCCGTGGTTTCGGTAAGCACGTCCGGCGTGTTGCTGGCCAGGATGCCGGCCGCGCTTAAGGCGTCGATGTCGAGATTGTTGTAGCCCACGCCGACATTGGCGATGGCGCGCAGCTGCGGCGCGGCGGCGATTTCGGCCGCGCCGATGCGCTCGTTGAGGGTGATCAGGGCGCCGTCCAACGGTGCCAGTTGCGCGGCCAGCTCGGCCGGCGAATATGCGCTGACGCGCTGCGTGGTGGTCAGCTCGAAATGCTCGCCCAGCTGCGCGACGACATCGTCGAACAGCGGCTGGCTCACCCACACCCTGGGACGACGTCCGTCAGACATCGACCTGACCGGGAATGCGTGGCGACACCTCGCCCACATCGCCGCACTGCGCACGATGTCGCAACGCCTGGTCCATCAGCACCAGTGCCATCATCGCCTCGGCGATCGGGGTGGCGCGGATGCCCACGCACGGGTCGTGCCGGCCGGTGGTGATGACATCGACCACGCTGCCATCGGCATCCACCGTCGCGCCGGGCAGGCGCAGGCTGGAGGTGGGCTTGAGCACCATCGAGGCGGTGACCGCCTGGCCGGTGGAGATTCCGCCCAGGATGCCGCCGGCATGGTTGCTGAGAAAGCCTTCCGGGGTGATCAGGTCGCGGTGTTCGGTACCCTTCTGCGCCGCGCTGGCGAAGCCGTCGCCGATCTCCACGCCCTTGACCGCATTGATGCTCATCAACGCCGCCGCAAGTTCGGCATCGAGCTTGCCGTAGATCGGCTCGCCCCAGCCTGCCGGAACGCCGCCGGCCACCACGTCCACGCGCGCACCGACCGAGTCGCCGGATTTGCGCAGCGCGTCCATGTAGGTTTCCAGCTCCGGCACCTGCGCCGCATGCGGCCAGAAGAACGGGTTGTCTTCCACCGCATCCCAATCGAAACCAGCGGGACGGATCTGGCCCAGCTGCGACAGGAAACCGCGCACCAGCACGCCATAGCGCTGCTTGAGCCACTTCTTGGCGATCACGCCGGCGGCCACGCGCATGGTGGTTTCGCGCGCCGACGAACGCCCGCCGCCGCGCGGATCGCGAATGCCGTACTTCTGCCAGTAGGTGTAATCGGCATGGCCGGGACGGAACTGCTGGGCGATGTTGCTGTAGTCCTTGCTGCGCTGATCGGTATTGCGGATCAGCAAGCCGATCGGCGTGCCGGTGGTACGGCCTTCGTACACGCCGGACAGGATCTCGATCTCGTCGGCCTCGCGGCGCGCCGAGGTGTGCCGGCTCTTGCCGCTGGCGCGGCGCTGCAGATCGTGGGTGAACTCTTCCGGCGCGAGCTCCAGGCCGGGAGGGCAGCCGTCGACGACGCAACCGATCGCCGGCCCGTGCGACTCGCCGAAGGTGGTGACAGTGAACAGCTTGCCGAACGAATTGGCACTCATGCGCGCAGGCTCATCGCTGCGCGGCCAGCTCGGCGATGCGGGCACCGTGGGCGATCAATTCGCGGCATTCCACCGCGAAGATGCCCATCTGCCCGACCTTGAACTCGACCCAGGCCAGATCCACTTCCGGCAGCAGCTTGACCAGGTGCTGCTCGGACTCGCCCACTTCGCAGATCAGCAAGCCGTCTTCGCTTAGGTGCTGCGGCGCATCGCGCAGGATCTTCAACACCAGGTCCAGGCCATCGTCGCCGGCGCGCAGGCCGAGTTCGGGCTCGTAGGAATACTCCTGCGGCAGCGCGTCGGTTTCCTCGTTGGTGACGTACGGCGGGTTGGTGACGATCAGGTCGTACTGGCGACCGCCCAGACCGTTGAACAGGTCCGACTTGAGCAAGGTGACATTGTCGGCATGCAGGCGCGCCTTGTTTTCGGCGGCCAGCGCCAGCGCATCGTCGCTGATGTCCACGCCATCCACATCCCACTGCGGGTTGTAGTGGCCCATCGCGATGGCAATGCAGCCCGAGCCGGTGCACAGGTCCAGCGCGCGAGTCACTTCGCGCCCGCCCAGCCAGGGCTCGAAGCCGGCTTCGATCAATTCGGCGATCGGCGAACGCGGCACCAGGGCGCGCGCATCGCTCTTGAAACTCAGGCCTGCAAACCAGGCCTCGCCGGTGAGGTAAGCGGCCGGCACGCGCTCGGTGATGCGGCGCTCGAACAGACCAAGCACCTGCTCTTTTTCCGAGCGCAGCAAGCGCGCCTGGCCGTAGGCCGGGCCCAGATCGTGCGGCAGATGCAGGCTGTGCAGGACCAGCTGGGTGGCTTCGTCCAACGCATTGTCGTAGCTGTGGCCGAAGGTCAGACCGGCTGCGTTGAAACGGCTGGTGCCGTAGCGGATCAGGTCGATGATGGTGTGCAGTTCGTCGGCCGCGGCGGCAGTCATGGCAACAACTAAAGAGGAATCGGCCCCCGATTATAGAGGTCGGATCGGTATCATGAGCGTCCGTTGCACTGGAAACCGCCATGTTCAATCGCAATACCGGCATCGTGCTGCTGGTGGCCCTGGCCGCTGGCCTGGGGATGTTGCTGGGCCAGAAGTTCCTTGGCGGCGCGCCCAGTTCGCCATGGCCGCCCACCAAGACCATCACCTTTTATCCGCAGCCGCGCCCGCTGCCGCAATTCAGCCTGCGCCAGTCCGACGGCACCCAGCTGGTGCCCGGCGAACTCAAGGGGCATTGGACGCTGGTGTTTCTGGGCTTCACGTTCTGCCCCGATGTCTGCCCCACCACCTTGACCGATCTGGCAGTGGCGCAACAGCAATGGGAAAGCATTCCCGATGGCCTGCGCCCGCGCGTGCTGTTCGTGTCGGTGGACCCGCAGCGCGATCCGCCCGCGCGCCTGGGCGAGTACGCACATGCCTTCCACAAGGACACCCTGGCCGCCACGGCGGACGTGCCGGCGTTGGAGCGCTTCGCCACCGCGCTGGGCTTCGTGTTCCAGAAGGTCCCGGGCAAAGGCTATGCGCAAAATCCCAACGACTACAGCATGGACCACTCCGCCGGCATTGCCGTGCTCGATCCGCAAGGCCGCCTGGCCGGGCTGATCCGCCCCCCGCTCGATCCGAAGGCGATTGCCGCCGACCTCCAACAGCTGACCAAGGTAACCGCTCCGTGAGTCTTGTCACTTCCCTGACCTACGTGCTGCCGCACCGGTTGCTGTCCTCGCTGGCGCGCGCGCTGGCCTACTCGGATAGACCCGCCACCAAGCAGTGGTTGATCGACACGGTCACACGCAAGTTCGGCGTGGACCTGAGCGAGGCACAGGAGCCGGATCCGCGCGCCTATCCCACCTTCAATGCGTTCTTTACCCGCGCCTTGAAGCCCGGCGCACGCGTGCCGGATGCCGACCCGGCTGCGTTGCTGATGCCCGCCGACGGCCGCATCAGCCAGCTCGGCCCGATCGAGAACGGCCGCATTTTCCAGGCCAAGGGGCAGTCGTTCACTGCTGCAGAATTGCTTGGCGACGAGGCCGCGGCGGCGCCGTTCAACGACGGCCTGTTCGCCACCGTGTATCTGTCGCCCAAGGACTACCACCGCGTGCATATGCCGTGGACCGGCACCCTGCGCGAGACCGTGCACGTGCCAGGGCGGCTGTTCAGCGTGGGCCCGGACGCCGTACGCAACGTGCCGCGCCTGTTCGCGCGCAACGAGCGGCTGGTCTGCCACTTCGACACCGATTTCGGCCCGATGGCCTCGGTGATGGTAGGTGCGCTGCTGGTGTCCGGCGTGGAGACGGTCTGGAGCGGCGTGGAGATTCCGCGCTATGGCGACCGCATCACGCGCAAGGACTACCGCGGCAAGGGCATCGTGCTGGAGAAGTTCGCGGAGATGGCCAGGTTCAATTACGGCTCGACCGTCATCGTGTTGCTGCCGCCGGGTGTGACCACGCTCGATGGCAGACTTGCGGCCGAAACATCGGTTCGTCTTGGCCAGGCACTCGCGCGTCGTCAGTGAAGTGCAACGCTGCCCTCGTAGGAGCGGACCTGGCCGCGACCAGGCGTTTCCGGTGATACGCCGCCCCTACGCGCACGCCATCCTGCTCAGCCTCGGATGAAGAACATCCGGCATAAAACGGGCTGTTTGGATGGTTTGGTTGCGACCGGGTCCGCTCCCACGGCAACCACCAGGCTTGTCGTGCGCTCGCTGCCAACGTAGCAGCGAACCTGGCCGCGACGAGGCCTTCCCCACAAGGCCTCGCACCCCCGCGCACCGTTTTCCAACCTTCGACTGACGACACGCTGCGCGTGCCGGGGCTACCGGAACGGCTTTGGCACAGCCTGGCCTGCCCCACGCCAGCGGGTTCAGGCCGATGCGCACCGCCGTTTGAAGGGTGCGGACATCAGCAACGCTCCACCAGCGCCCGGTTCAGCGATCGCACCCCGCCAACCTGATGCTCTGCCCCGGCTTGAGCGCATACGACGGCGCTTTCAAGCCGTTGGCCTTGGCCAGCTCCTTGATCTCGCATTGGTACTTCTGCGCGACGCGACCGAGCGTGTCGCCCTTGGCGATGGTGTAGCTGCGCACCTGCTTTGCCTTGGGCTTGGCCACTGCCGGCTGTCCGGTGGCGACGGTGGTCGGGACGCCGGCCATCTGGCTGACATCGCCCACCGCCACGCTGGGCACGTACTCGGGCGCGCTGCTGCTGCGCACGATTGCGCTGTTGAGATCGGCAGTGATCAGGGTGCGCGCCAGATCCGCACGCGGGCCATTGACGCAGTAACGGGTGTAGAGGTTGACGATGCGGTTGGTGGCATTGATGACCGTGCCGGCCGGAATCCAGCCATCGGATTCGTAACGTGGGTTGAGATTGCGCAACGCACGCATGTAGCCGTCGCGTGTGCCCATGCTGCCTAGGCAGATGGTGAGTTCGTAGATGGTGGTCGACTTGGCCAGCTTGAGCGTGGCCGGCTGCGCATCGAGCTTGGGAAAGTCCACCCCGTATTGACGCGGGTGCAGGAAGATCCACGCCGCCGCGATCACCATTGGCACGTAGTCCTTGGTTTCGGCCGGGAACTGGTTATAGACGTCCTGGTCCCAGAAGCCGCGCCCGCCGCTCTGCGCGAACACGCGCGCGGCACGGCCTTCGCCACCGTTGTAGGCGGCCAGTGCCAGTTCGATGCTGCGGTTGAGTCCGGCCATGCGTTCGTTGAGGTAGGCGGCGCTGGCTTCGGCGGCGCTGCGTGCATCGAAGCGGGTGTCGAAGCCGGTGCCGTCCGGGCCCAGCCCGAAGCGACGTCCGGTGGCGGGCATGAACTGCATCAACCCGGCGGCACCAGCGCGCGAGCTGGCATGCACCTTGCCGTTGGATTCCTTGGCCATGATGCCGAACAGCAGCGCTTCTGGAAGGCCGCGCTTCTGCCATTCCGGCCACATCACGCCGCGCAGGTTGCTGTAGTTCTCGTAGCTGGTCAGCAGCGCCGGGCGCATATCGGTGAGCCAGCGCCGGATACCGGCCTGCACGGCCGGGTTGTACTGCACCATCTTGTCGAATTCGTGGCGCTGGTCGTTGAGCAGCGTGGCGGCACGCGCGGCCTCGGGCACGCCGTTCGACGCCGGGCCCAGATGGTCCGGGTCGGCTTGCAGCAGCGTGTCGTCGTCTTCCGGATCTTCGGCGGCCGGCGCCTCGGCATCGGCGCGCGCCTTGAGCAGGCGCTTGTAGGTGGCCAACTGATTGGACACCAGGCAACCACGCTGCTTGATGCAGGCGTCGATGATGTCTTCCATGTCCTCCAGCGCAGCATCGCCTTCGGCAGTGCCCTTGGGGTCGGAGTTGTTCACCAGCACCAGCGCATCGCGATAGCGCCTTTCGGCGGCGGCCATGCGCGCATCGAGCGCGGCGGCCTTCTCCGTGTCGCGTTTGGAGATGGCGTGGGCGGCGGGGACGACAGACATCAGCGCCACCACAGCCAGGACAGGCCATGGGCGCAAACCAAAATGAGCGAGCGGCATCGTAGGCAGTACAGCGGAAAGGCAGGCAGGGTAGCTGCCGGGGCAACATCGGGGCAAGGCAGCGAGGCCACCGGGGTCAGTGGGCCGTTAGCTTGGTGGGCGCGGTCGATGCGTGCAGTACCTGCAAACCGGCGCACCGACGCGAACGATCGAGTGCGTCTGCGGCTGCCGCGCGGCGTGCGTGCGTCGCCCGTTCGACCCAGCCTGCCTGCCAGGATCTGCCGCGTTGCCGGTTGGCATTGCCCGCTGGGATTGCCCGCTAGAATCGGCCCTTTCCTACCGGATCAGCGCAATGGCCTCGTTCCTGCTCGGCAAAGGCGTCACCGACGACATCCCTGTAGTGCTGGAAGGACGCTTCGGCAACCGCCACGGGCTGGTGGCCGGCGCCACCGGGACCGGCAAGACCGTGAGCTTGATGACGCTGGCCGAAGGCTTCTCGCGGCTGGGCGTTCCGGTGTTCCTGGCGGACGTGAAAGGCGATGTCGCCGGCCTGGCCGTGGCTGGCGATGGCGCGCCCGGCGTGCTGCAGCGCGCCAACGATTTGGGCATGACCGACTACGCCCCGGCCGCCAACCCGGTGGTGTTCTGGGACCTGTATGGCCAGATGGGGCACCCGGTACGTACGACGGTCAGCGAGATGGGCCCCACCCTGCTCGCCCGGATTCTGGAACTCAACGACACCCAGTCCGGCGTACTCGACATCGTGTTCAAGCTGGCCGACGACCGCGGCTTGCTGCTGCTGGACCTGGACGACCTGCGCGCGCTGCTCGCGCTGGTGGTCGAAGAGCGCAAGGAGCTCTCCACCAGTTACGGACTGGTGTCCAGCCAATCGGTTGCCGCCATCCAGCGCGCCTTGCTGCGTTTGTCCCAGGACGGCGGCGAACAGTTCTTCGGTGAGCCTGCGCTGGAGCTGGCCGAACTGATGCGCGTCGCGCCGGATGGCCGTGGCGTGATCGGCATCCTGGCTGCCAACCAATTGGTGCTCAAGCCGAAGCTGTATTCCACCTTTCTGCTGTGGCTGCTGTCGGAACTGTTCGAACGCTTGCCCGAAGTGGGCGACCTGGAACAACCCAAACTGGTGTTCGTCTTCGACGAGGCGCACCTGCTGTTCGACGATGCGCCGGCGGCGCTGGTGCAGCGCATCGAGCAGGTGGTGCGCCTCATTCGTTCCAAGGGCGTGGGCGTGTATTTCTGCTCGCAGTTTCCCGACGACATTCCCGACAATATCCTTGGCCAGCTCGGCAACCGCGTGCAGCACGCGTTGCGCGCCTACACGCCGCGCGACCAGAAGGCGGTCAAGACTGCCGCGCAGACCTTCGTCGGCAATCCCAAGCTCGATGTCGCCACCGCCATCTCCAGCCTGGGCACCGGCGAGGCGCTGGTGTCGCCGCTGCAGGGCAAGGGCGTGCCGGCGCCGGTACAGCAGACGTTGATCGCACCGCCGCGCTGCCGCATGGGCGCCATCAGCGAAACCGAACGCGCGCAGGTGCGCGCGGCAAGCCCGGTCGGCACCCGCTACGACACCGCGATCAACCGCGAATCGGCTGCCGAACTGCTGGCGCGCCGCGTCGAACAGGCCGCCGAACACAACGCAGCCCCACCTGCCCGCACTCGCGAAGATGACGACGCGCACGACAGCGGCTTCGGTCAGGCGGTCAAGGACGCGGTCTTCGGCACCCGCCGCCGCCAGGGCATGCTGGAAGCGATGGCCAAGCAGACCTCGCGCACGGTGGGCAACAAGATCGGGCAGCAGATCGTGCGCGGCATCTTCGGTAGCATTTTTGGCGGGAAGCGATGATCTGCTTGATCGTCGCTGCCACGTCTCGATGGCACCGTCGCCGTGAAGGGCTACCGCGTGTTGGCGTGAACGGACTCCAACACGCCATGCAACTTGGCGTACTGCAACAGCATGATGGTCTTGGCATCGGCGATCTGCCCTGAGCCGATCATCGCCAGCGCTGCATCCAGTGACAGCTCCAGCACTTCGATCTCTTCGCCGTCTTCTTCGAGTCCGCCGCCGCCGCTGACCTTGTCGCCGTCGACGTATTCGCCGACGAAAAAGTACAGGCGCTCGGTGACCGAGCCAGGACTCATGAAGGCCTCGAATACCTTGCGCACGTTGTCGATCCGGTAGCCGGTTTCCTCTTCGGTTTCCTTGCGGATGCAGGTCAGCGCATCGTCCTGGTCGAGCAGGCCGGCACAGGCTTCGATCAACATGCCATCCGGGTTGCCATTGAGCAGCGTCGGCAGGCGGAACTGGCGGGTGAGCATCACCGTCTGCTTGGCGCGGCTGTACAGCAGAATGGTGGCGCCATTGCCACGATCGTAGGCCTCGCGCGACAAGGTCTGCCAGCGGCCGTCCTTGCGCTGGAAATCGAACGTGACCTTGCGCAGCACATACCAATTGTCCGAGAGCACATCGATGCTGCGGATGCGGACCTGCGGGTTGCCGGTGGCAGAGGGAATCAAGCGACACTCCTTGTGGTGCAAGCGAGCAGTGCCACGGTTGCGGCGCGCACGGTCGCTCGTAGGGCCGCGAGAGTGCGGCGGGCCACCATTTTACCTGTCGCTCAGCTGGCACCTCAGGCAGTCACGCACGCACCGCGTCGGCGGTCTGCCGATGCGCTTAGGGTGATGTCTGACACAGCATGCTTCGATGTAGGGCCGGCACTGACGCACGGCCTGGCCAGCAGTCTCCAGACCATGCCCGCAACATGTCGCCGGTCGCTGGCGATCCGGGTTCGCCGGCTTGCCCTCCCCCAATTGCGCAGCGACACGCGGCCCCGCACAATCCCTTCACATCACACGCCTGGGGAGCGTCATGGAAGACCGTTTTCGCGCACGCAAGGTGGCCGCGCAGGCTGCGCCTGCACCGTTCTGGACCCGCATTCCCGCCATCGCCACCTACCCGCTGCGTGGCTCTGCGCTGTATGCGCTGATCGCATTGACGCTGTGCAGCGCCTTGCTGGTGCTGCCGGGCATCCTGAAACTGATGATTGCCGGTGTGCTGGGCATGGCGACCTATACCTATGCCTTCGACATTCTGCGCCACACCGCCGATGGCCAGACCGATGCGCCACGCCTGGGCTATAACAGCTTCGACAGCGCGGTACTGCGCCTGATCCTGCTGGCCGTCGCGCTGGGCATCGTGATCGGCGTAGGAGCCGTGATCGCCGGCCCGTTCGGCCTGACCATCGCCTATCTGGGCACCATGCTGCTGCTGCCTGGCATGCTGATCTCGCTGGCCATCGACGGCAGCCTGCGCCGCGCGCTCAACCCCGCCGTCTCCATCGACATGGCGCTACGGATCGGCTGGCCGTATCTGGCCGCCTACGGCCTGCTCTACGTGATCCAGGGCAGCGGCACGGCAGCGGTCTTCTTCGCTACCAAATACCTACCGCCGCTCGTGCGCGAAGCGACGGTCATGGTGACCTCGATCTGGACGCTGTTCGCCAGCTTTCACCTGCTGGGGTATCTGGTGTACCAGTACCACGAGGAGCTGGGCTATGTGCCCAGTGGCGCGGATGCGCACGAACGCAGCGACCCGGACCAGCGCCTGCTCGACGAAGCGGAACAGTACGTGCGCGACGGGCATTCCGACGAAGCCTTTCAGGCCCTGCGCGGTGCGGTGCGCTCGCGCGCGGTGAGCCTGGCGGTGCACGAGCTGTATCAGCGCCTGTTGCGCCAACACCATCGCAACGACGAGCTGCGCGAACACACTCGCCAATACATCAATCGCCTGTTGCAGGAAAAGCAGGAACGGCGTGCACTCGTGCTGCAGCGCGAAGCGCTGGACATCGACCCCACGTTTACGCCGCTGACGCCCGAGCAGGCCAACCTGCTGGCCGAGCGCGCAAGGATGGCCGGGCAGTTCCAACTGGTCACCGATGGCCTGCTGGCCGCCATTGCTGCGTGGCCGCGCGACCCGATGCTGCCTGCTTGGTCGCTGGACGCCGGCGTGCTGCTGGCCGAGCGCTTCGGGCGCGATGATCAGGCGCGCGCCGTATTGCAGAACGCAAAGGATCGCTGCGACGACGAAGCACTGCGCGCGAAGCTGGACGCGGCACTGAAAGCGGTGACGATTCAGCCGGCGTGATCGGCTGAGGAACCGTTCTGCAGGTTCCAGGTAGACAGATTCCCATCAAGCTCCGACCCATGCATGCCAGCCAGCGCGACCGGCCCTTGCCCGCCCGGCGCCGCGCGGTCAAAGAGCATGCGTTGGGCAGAAACCGCTCAACCGTTTTCGAGCAAAAAGCGCGCTTTGTTGGCCTGTCCCTGCTCTGGAAACTGATCCAGCAGCTGGCGCAGCAAGCGCGTGCGCTGCGCACCGTCCTGCAGCTCACCGTGACGCAAGGCAAGCACGAACCATTGTTGGGCCAATTCATCGCGCGGCGTACTCAACTCGCTCTCCTTCAATAGACGCTCGGCATCGGCCAACAGGCCGTTACGCATGCATGCAGCGATCAGCGCCATGCGCGCCGTCGGGCTGCAGGCAATCCTGGCCTTACTGAGTTCGGCGGCAACTGCCAGCTGGATGCGTGTCTGTTCGGCGCTATGGGTCTGCAGGGCCAGCAGCGTCTCGGCATGGCGCAGGCTGTCCTGGCTGCGCCCTGCATGACGCGCAGCGCGATAGCGCGCAAGCGCAACCTCCAGATTGTGCGGCTGCTCGCTCGCCAACTCCGCCAGCAAATGTTCGGCCTCGGCGTTTTCCATCCGGCCCAGGTGGCGCTGCGCACGCTCCCAGCGATCGTCCACCGCAACCGCGTCGCCCTCCTGCATAAATTCTGGCCGAGTTTGTCGCAGCACCACCAGCAAGGCGCCCAGCAACGCACCGCTCACCAGTCCGCCGGCATGCGCCTCGAAGGCGACTGCGCCGTCGTCGCTGGATGCCAGGCTATACAACTCCCAGCCCAGCCACAGCGGCAACAGCAGGATCGCAGGCCCGCGCACGTAATTGAAGACGACGAAAAACCAATAGAAAAAACGCACCCTGCGCCTGCCCCAGACCACGCAGAACGCACCCATCAGCGCGGCGATGGCACCGGAGGCACCCAGACCGCCACCGGGCTCGCCCCAGCGCCACCACAAGCTGGCCAGGCTGGCGCCGAATCCGCCGAGCAGATACAGCACCAGGAACCAGCCACTGCCGATGGCGCCTTCCAGCAAGGTACCCAAGGCAAGCAGGAACAGCATGTTGCCCAGCAAATGATCGAAGCTGCCGTGCAGGAACGTGGCAGTCAGCATGCGCGCTGGCGACCATTCGGAACTGCGCTGCACATGGCGCAGCGTAAATATCCTGGACAGCCGCGTGTCGTAAGGCGCACGCAATGCGCGCCACTCGCGCAGACGCGCGTCGTCGTTGAACAACGTGCCGCTGCGCAGGGCGTGTTCGAAGGCGACATCGTGCATCGTCAGGTGCGCCAGATACGCGATGCGTTGCGGTTTAGGCACGCTGTCCAATTTTGCCTGGCGTGCCGCGCGCAACTTGGCGTTGGCGGTCTGCTGCAGGTAGCGCGCATGCGCATCGGCCTCCAGCGCGCCCAAGCCGGAGTGCACGTAGTAGTGCACGGCGCTCTCGACCAGGCTGTCGTCCTTGCGCTGGTAGCCCAGGTAGACCGCCACATTGATCAGCACCAGCAGCAGCGTCACCCAGGGGATGTTCTGTCGCGACCAGGGTTTGTGCAGCGGCATGATCAGCATGACAACATCCGTGTCTTAAGAATGGCGGAAAGCTTCGCTGTGCGGCGGCAGATGCGCAAGCACGTCATGCGCGCTAGCATCGCGACCCCGCCGTTGGAAACTGCCTGCCCCATGAGCCGCTGGCGCCCGCCTGCCGAGAAAAGCACTGCGCTGATCACGCCCGAAGGCCATGCCCGCCTCAAGGCCGAGCTGGACGACTTGTGGCGCGTGCGGCGGCCCGAAGTGGTCCGTGCCCTTGCGGCGGCCGCCGCCGAAGGCGACCGCTCTGAAAATGCGGAATACACCTATCGCAAGAAGCAGCTCGGTGAAATCGATCGGCGTGTACGCTATCTGAGCAAGCGGCTGGAAGCGCTGCGCGTGGTGGACACCGCACCCACCGACGCGAACGCGGTGTTCTTCGGCGCACAGGTGGAACTGGAAGATGCCGACAGCGGCGAGTTGCTGCGCTACCGCATCGTCGGCCCGGACGAAACCGATGCCGGACGCGGCTGGATCAGCATCGATTCGCCGCTGGCGCGCGCACTGCTGAAAAAGCGCGTGGACGACGAATTCGACGCGCACTTGCCGGCCGGCAAGCACACGTTTGTGGTGGTGTCGGTGCAGTACGTGCCGCTGTAAGGGATATACAGCGCGCGAAGCGATTCTGGCGCCGTGTATCGGCAACGGCGGTGATCGAGGCACAGAGAACCGAACACCCAGTGCCCCAGGACTGCCGCGTGACCTGCTGATACGCTCGCGCCCCGGCCACCCTCATGCGGCGATGTCATGCCCACAGGCGATGTTGGTGCGCAGCGCGTCGTGCCGGGGGCGGCTGCGCGTCGCCAGCCTCGTCGCGCTCAGGCACGCTCCTACGGCTTGGCGTGCCCACCGCGGCATGTACGCCGACGGTTCGGCACAGTCGGGAGCGCCGACGCCATCGGCCAGCCGGCATCCTGCTGCGGCTAAACGATCTGCAGGTTCAATGTCCGCCCTGGCTGCTGCACCGCAGGGCCAGACGGCAATGCATCGCCAAACAGATCGTGCTCGTCGCTGTCGGTGATTTCCACATCGACCAGATCGCCCACCTTCAAGCCGAGCTCGCCGCCGTTCTGGATATGCACCAGCCCATCGATTTCCGGCGCATCGGCACGCGAGCGGGCCACCGCGATGTCGTCTTCGATCACATCCACCAGGCACTGCTGCACGCTGCCGATCTTGGATTCCAGGCGCAACGCAGAGATTTGCGCCTGCTTGGCCATGAAGCGCGCCAGGCGCTCGTGTTTCACTTCTTCGGGCACCTGATCCGGCAATGCGTTGGCGCTGGCGCCATCGACCGGCGAATACGCAAACGCACCGACGCGGTCCAGCTGCGCCTGATCCAGGAAGTCCAGCAAGGATTCGAATTCGGCATCGGTTTCGCCGGGGAAACCAACGATGAAGGTCGAGCGCACGGTGATCTCCGGGCACATCGCCTTCCAGCGCTGCACGCGCTCCAGGGTTTTTTCCACCGCGCCCGGGCGCTTCATCAACTTGAGGATGCGCGGGCTGGCGTGCTGGAACGGGATGTCCAGATACGGCAGCAGCCTGCCTTCGGCCATCAGCCCAATCACATCGTCCACGTGCGGATACGGGTACACGTAATGCAGGCGCGTCCACACGCCCAGCTCCGACAACCCCTCGCACAGCGCCTTCATGCGGGTCTGGTACATGCGGTCGCGCCACGGACGCTCGGCGTACTTCAGGTCCACGCCATAGGCCGAGGTGTCCTGCGACACCACCAGCAATTCCTTGACGCCACCGCGCACCAACCGCTCGGCTTCGCGCAGCACCTCATCGACCGGACGCGAGACCAGATCGCCGCGCATCGAGGGAATGATGCAGAAGCTGCACCGGTGATTGCAGCCTTCGGAAATCTTCAAGTAAGCGTAATGGCGCGGGGTCAGCTTGATGCCGTAGTCCGGCACCAGATCCACGAACGGGTCGTGACGCGGCGGCAACGCGGCGTGCACTGCCTCCATGACGCTCTGGTAGTCCTGCGGGCCGGATACTGCCAGCACCTGCGGATACGCCTCACGAATCTGCTCCGGGCGCTTGCCCAGGCAGCCGGTGACGATGACCTTGCCGTTGGCGTTCATCGCTTCGCCGATCGCGTCCAGCGATTCGGTCACTGCCGAATCGATGAAGCCGCAGGTATTGACCACCACCACATCGGCAGCGTCGTAGCTGGGCACGATGTCGTACCCCTCCACGCGCAGCTGGGTGAGGATGCGTTCGGAATCGACGAGCGCCTTCGGGCAGCCAAGGCTGACGAAGCCGACTTTAGGGTTCAGCTGGGACATGGAAGCAGGAGCCTGGGAAGCGGAGCGGCATGGGGCCTGAGCGGGTCAATTATAGCGGCGCGGGGGCGACGCTCTGAACCGCATGCCGCGCAAGCGGGGTCATCTTAGCGGAACCCTCACCTTCGCCCCCGCCGATCCGTTCGATAATGCGCGCCTCCCCGGACTGCAGCAGGAGTTTCCATGGGTCACTGGACCACGCTCGACACCCCCGACGGCCAGGTTGCCGCCTGGCACGCCACACCCGCTTCCAGCCCGCGCGGCGGCCTGGTGGTGATTCAAGAAATCTTCGGCGTCAACGAACATATCCGCGCAGTGGCCGACGACTACGCCGCACGCGGCTATGAGGTGCTGGCACCGGCCTTTTTCGACCTGGAAGAAAAGGACGTGCAGTTGCCGTACGACCAGCAGAGCCTGCAGCGGGGCCTGGCGCTGGCCAACGCGGTCGGCCTGGAGCGCGCCGTGGAGGTGGTGAAATCTGCCGCCACCCTGCTCACCCGCGCCGGCAAGGTCGGTACGGTGGGCTACTGCTGGGGCGGCTCCGTCGCGCTGCTGTCGGCCATTCGCCTGGGGCTGCCGTCGGTCAGCTACTACGGCGGCCGCAACACCCAGCTGCTGGACGAAACCCCCAAGGCGCCGGTGATGTTCCACTTCGGCGAGCGCGATGCCAGCATTCCGCCCGAGGCGATCCAGGCCCATCGCGAGAAGCTGCCGCAGATGGAAACCTTCGTTTACCCGGCCGGGCACGCCTTCAACCGCAGCATCGACCCCACCCACTACGACGCCGACAGTGCCGAGCGCGCACTGGAGCGCACCCTGGGCTTCTTCGCGGCGCACCTGGGATGAGCGACACCGCACCGGACAGGCCTGCGGGCGACTTCCAGCTCGACCCGCGCCTGGCGGCCGATAGTGTGTTCGTGGCCGACGGGCCGCTGTCGCAGGTGCGGCTGATGGACGACACCCGCTTCCCGTGGCTGGTGCTGGTGCCACGGGTGGCCGATGTCAGTGAATGGATCGATCTGGATGGCGGCCAGCAGCGTTTGTTGCTGGCCGAAATCAACCAGCTCTCGCAGTTGCTGCGCGCCGAACCCGGGGTGGGCAAGCTCAATATCGGCGCGCTGGGCAACATCGTGCGGCAGCTGCATGTGCATCTGGTCGGCCGCCACCCCGGCGATGCCGCCTGGCCCGGGCCCGTCTGGGGCAGCGGCAGTGCGCAGCGCTTTGCGGCCGAGGCGTTGCAGCAGCATGTCGCGGCGTGGGCGCAACGGCTACGATAGGCACCTGTCTTTCAACCAGTCTCCCGCATGAAATCCAATGTCGTCGCCGCGCTGATCCTGATCCTCGTCGGCCTGCTGTTTCTGGCCAACAACCTGGGCTGGACCAATCTCAGTATCGGTCGCTTGATCGCCACCTGGTGGCCGGCCGCACTGGTTGCGTGCGGAATTGGCATGCTGTTCGGGCGCGGGAAGTAGGTCGGGCGGGGATTCGGGAGTCGGGATTGGCGAATCGCAGCAGCGGTATCTGGCTGCTAATGGCTCTAACGACCTATCTTCTGCGGTGGCATGCAGCAGCTTCCTTCTCCCCTGGGGACATTGTCCTCCTTTATGGGGGAGAAGGTGCCCCGAAGGGGCGGATGAGGGTACGGGCGAAGCCTCGTGCATTTACCGACGGCTAGTCTGAGCTGGCACTTCCGGCCCCGCCCCACATAACCGAACACTGACAGCCCAGACCCGCGTCGCCTGCCCTGATCACGCATCACCGCACTTGAGGCACTCACTGGCGATGCAACATGACGACTGTCATCCGCAACTGTTGACTTCCGGCACCTGATTGACGGGCGCATCGAGCGCAGCATGGCCTCACACCAACCGAGGATGTCGCCATGAACTACCGTCTGATTCCTGCCCTGTTCCTGATCGTCCTGGGCGCGTTGTTTCTGCTGGACAATCTGGGATTGGCGCATATGGATGTGGGCAACCTGATCGCGACCTGGTGGCCGGTGTTCCTGATCGCCGCCGGTGTGCGCCAATTGCTGCGCTACCGCGAGAAGGCGGCCGCGACCTGCTGAAGGCCACGGCCGCGCCACCTCATCAGGTCCGCGGCAGGGTCACGCCGGTCTGGCCCTGGTACTTGCCGCCGCGGTCCTTGTACGAGGTTTCGCACACTTCGTCGGACTGGAAAAACAGCATCTGCGCCACGCCTTCGTTGGCATAGATGCGCGCCGGCAGCGGCGTGGTATTGCTGAATTCCAGGGTCACGTGGCCTTCCCACTCCGGCTCCAGCGGGGTCACGTTGACGATGATGCCGCAACGTGCGTAGGTGCTCTTGCCCAGGCATACCACCAGCGTGTCGCGCGGGATGCGGAAATATTCCACCGTACGCGCCAGCGCGAAGCTGTTCGGCGGAATGATGCAGACATCCGATTCGATATCGACAAAGCTGCCGGGATCGAAGTGCTTCGGATCGACGATCGTCGAGTTGATGTTGGTAAAGACCTTGAACTCGCGCGAGCAGCGTACGTCGTACCCGTAGCTGGAAGTGCCGAAGCTGACGATGCGCTGCCCGGCAGCATCGTGCTTGACCTGGCCGGGTTCGAACGGCTCGATCATCGCGTGCTGTTCGGCCATGCGCTTGATCCAGCGGTCGCTCTTGATGCTCATGCGTGTTCCTTGAAGACGGAAGGCGGCGGGCCGAGCGGCCCGCGCGAAGACGGCGAATTCTACCAGCGGCCGGCATCGCCGGCCCGATGCGCTACAGCAGGGATGCAGAGATCGGGATGCTGGCGCGTGGGCGCTTGCCCAGTTCCTCGGCAAGCCGCGTCGCCGCCGCTAGGTAGGCCTTGGCTGCCACCGACTCTGGCGCGGCCACCACAACCGGCTGGCCGGCATCGCCTTGCTCACGGATTGCGATCTCCAGCGGCAACGACCCCAGCAACGGCACGCCGTACTGCGCCGCCATGCGCTCACAGCCGCCTTCGCCGAACAGATGCTCGCGGTGGCCGCAGTTGCCGCAGGTATGCACCGCCATGTTCTCGACGATGCCGAGCACCGGCACCTCGACCTTTTCGAACATCTTCAAGGCCTTGCGCGCGTCCAGCGTGGCGATGTCCTGCGGCGTGGTGACGATGACCGCACCGGCCACCGGAATCTTCTGCGACAGGGTCAACTGGATGTCGCCGGTGCCCGGCGGCAGGTCGATCAGCAGATAGTCCAGGTCGTCCCACAGGGTGTCGTTGAACAACTGGGTCAGCGCGGACGTCGCCATCGGCCCGCGCCAGATCATGGGGGTGTCCTGGTCGACCAACAGGCCGATCGACATCGCCTCGATCCCGAACGCACGCAGCGGTTCGATCGACTTATTGTCCGGGCTATCCGGCCGCCCGCTCAGGCCCAGCATTGCCGGCACGCTGGGGCCGTAGATATCGGCATCCAGCACGCCGACGCGCGCGCCCAACCGATGCAGCGCCAGTGCCAGATTCACCGCAGTGGTGGACTTGCCCACGCCGCCCTTGCCCGACCCCACCGCAATCACATTGCGGATGCGCGGATGCGGCGCCAACGTGCCCTGCACCGCGTGCGCGGCGATTCTGCGTTCGCCCGTCATGCGCCAACCGCCTGCGCAACCGCGCGCGTCGCCAAGAAACCACTTTTCGCCATCGTGTTCATCGCCTACCCGGGTTGTCGTGTGCTACCGCGAGCGACTCAAGCATCGCCTTGCGCCGCATCGAAGAGGGCGTGAGTGTACCGGCTCGATCAGACGCAGCCGCCCTGTTTGCCAACGCGACACAGACGCACGTGTAGCTCGCACGTGACATTCACTGGCAAATTTCGCAGAGATGGACACAAGATTAAAGAATTGTTACGGTCGAAAATCGGTTCAGCTGGCGCTCAGCGAACCCAACTGTGCAAGTCGAATCCCAGCAAGGAATCCGCGAAATCATGTCGAGCAGTACCTCGCAACGCACCCGTCGCCATCGCCTCAGCACTGCACTTTTCGGCGTACTAGCCGCCTCTGCGGGCAATGCTGCCGCCCAATCCGAAAATGGCGTCGCGCCTGATACGACCGATCTGGACAAGGTCACCGTCACCGGATCGCGCATTGCGCGTACCGGCTTTGTCACGCCCTCGCCCGTGACGGCCATCAGCGCCGAAGAAATCCGCGCCACCGGTGCGACCACCATCAGCGACCTGATGGCGCGTATGCCGGCACTGGCACCGAGCTACACGCTGGGCAATTCCACCCGCTTCATCGGCACCGCCGGCCTGGGCCTGCTCGACCTGCGCGGCATGGGCGTGGATCGCACGCTGGTGCTGGTCAACGGGCGTCGCCACGTAGGCTCAAGCCCAGGCTCGACTGCGGTGGACGTCAACACCATTCCGGTGGAATGGGTCGAGCGCGTGGAAGTCATCACCGGCGGCGCATCGGCGGTGTATGGCGCCGACGCGGTGGCCGGCGTGGTCAACTTCATCCTCAAGAAATCCTTCACCGGTTTCGAAACGCGCGCGCAGACCGGCCTGGCCGACGAAGGCAACTACAACCGCTCATTTGCCAGCTTTTCTGCCGGTACCGATTTCGCAGGCGGTCGCGGCAACATCGCGGTGTCCGGCGAATACAGCAAACAAGATCGTTTCGGTCGCGGCAACCGCGCCATCGGCCGCGAGTATCTGGTGAGTGTGCCCAACCCCGGTTTCGACCCCACCCGTCCGCCGAGCGAAAGCAATCCGCAAAACGTGCTCAGCGGCCCCGGTGGCAATCATTCGACCTCCTACGGCGGCACCTTCAATCTGGGCACGTTCGATTTCCGTAACCCGGCAAGCTACGGCAACCGCTATCTGTTCAACGACGACGGCAGCTTCCGGCGCAACCGTTACGACGGCACCGTGGTGAGCAACACCTCGTGCGTGGACTGCGATTTCGTCGACCTCAATGCGGTAGCCGACCTGCAGCCGGGCTTCGACCGCAAAAGCGTCAACACCATGATCAACTTCGAGATCAGCGAAAACCATCGCGTGTTCTTCGAAGGCAAGTACAGCGAAACCGATTCGGAATTCTTCGGCCAACCGGCATTCGACAGCTCGCTGCGCGTGCGCCGCCAGAACCCGTACGTCAGCCCCGAGCTCGGCGCCCTGATGGATTCGCGCGGCGCCACGCAGATCCTGATGAACCGCTTCAACGTCGATGCCGGCCGCCGCGGCGAAAACATCGAACGCAAGACCTACCGCGCGGTTCTCGGCGCCGAAGGCAACCTGACCGACAACTGGACCTACGATGTGTCTGCCAATTACGGCAAGACCACGGTGGACCGCCTCAACCTCAACAACCGCATCAATGAACGTTGGCAGGCCGGCATCGACGCCGCACGCGATGCCAGCGGCAACATCGTCTGCCGCACCACGCTGGATCCGACTGCGGTCAACCCCAACACCGGCCGCGTGTACTCGGCGCTGGCCCGCGAAGGTTGCGTGCCCTTCAGTGTCTTCGGTAACGGCGCGGTCACTCCGGAAGCGGCTGCATGGTTCAACACCACCGCGCGCTCGCAAGCCAAGATCCAGCAGACCGTATTCAGCGCCTCGGTGGCCAACAGCAACATGCTGTCGCTGCCGGCGGGCGACATCGGTTTCGCTGGCGGCGTGGAATACCGCAAGGAACAGAGCGAGGAAGTCACCGACCCGTTGGCTGCGTCGGGCGCGACCTTCCTCAACGCCATCCCGAACAGTGGCGGCGACTACAGCGTCAAGGAAGTGTTCGTCGAAAGCACCATCCCGTTGCTGGCCGGCCTGCCGGGCGTGGATCGCTTGGCGCTGGACGTTGCAGGGCGCTATTCGGACTACAGCAGTATCGGCTCGACCAAGACTTGGAATATCGGTCTTGACTGGACCATTATCCCGTCGCTGCGGTTGCGTGGCACGCTGGCACAGGCCGTGCGCGCACCCAGCATTGGCGAGCTGTACGACTCGCAGAGCGAAAACTTCGCCACCATCAACGACCCCTGCAATTACCTGCCCACCAATATCAACCGTCCCGGCACCGCCGGCGATGTGGCGTTGCGTCAGGCCAACTGCAGCGCGCTGGGGATTCCGGTGGGCTGGATCGACACCTTTACCTCCACGCGTCCCGGCGTGAGCGGCGGCAATCCGGAGCTCAAGCCGGAGCGCGCGCGTAGCCTCTCGTACGGTTTGGTGTGGCAGCCGGAATTCTTCGAAGGATTCGGCATGTCGATCGACTATTGGCGCATCGACCTGCGCGATGCCATCGGCACGGTGACCGCCGAAACCAACGCCACCCGTTGCGTGGACAACCCCGGCGGTATCGGCAACAGTTTTTGCGGCTTCGTGCAGCGCGCCCCGCTCGGCGGCTTCACCGACCCGCAGGGCCGCATCTATCCAGAGCACAGCATCATCGGGTGGCAGGCGCTCAACGAAAACCTCGCCCGTTCGCGTCGCGTGGGCGTGGATCTGGAAATGGACTACCGCTTCCAGATCGGCGGAGGCAATACCGTGCTGCGGTTCGTCGGCACCCGCCTGATCCAGTCGCGCGAATGGGTGTTCCAGGACTTCCCGGCCGAATACGACGAGTACGTGACCTACGTGACCGACCCGCGCTGGCGTGCGCAGTTCCAGACCAAGTACAACTGGAACGAGTGGCGCGCGTCGTGGGACATGAACTATGTGGACGGCAACCTGCGGGTGACACCAGAGAGCTATAACAGCAACCCTGGCTCGGCCAGCCCGATCAAGAACGGCTCGTACGTCTATCACAACTTCCAGTTCGGCTATCAATTCCCCGGCTCGAAGATCGACGTATACCTGGGCATCGACAACGCCTTCGACAAGGATCCGCCGCGCAACTACTTCGGCTCGGATTTCACCTCTGCGCTGTACGACAACGTGGGCCGGTTCTTCTACCTGGGCACGACAGTGCGATTCTGATGGCCTCACGCGTGTAGAAAGAGCCCCGCTTGTCGGGGCTTTTTTTGCGGTCTGGCAACGCGATGGATCATCACTCGCTGCGCAGACCACCCAACAACCTTCGAACACGCCGATTACATCAGGCAATCTGTATCGAACGTAACCATTAACTCACAAGCGCCGCTCCAGGTCGTTTGCCTACGTGTGCAATACAACGCCACTTTGTGCCTAATTCCTCATTTCCGATGCGGATTTGGGTTATTTCATTAACAAATCGTGTCAGACGCTTGCACTCGGTAGCAGGCATTCATTACGTTCGGGTTAAGGCCATCTGACTCCCCGATGACCGCCCTATCCCAACTCCAGTTGAAAGGTCCGGAATGAGCAATCAGTTTCGTCGCCAAGTCCTCAAACGCACCGCTCTCGCCGTCGTGCTCGGTGCTTGCCTAACCAACGGCGCGGTCTACGCGCAAAGCACCACCGGCAGCATTTACGGCAGCGCCCCGTCTGAAGCCGGCAGCACGATCGTCGTGCAGAGCGACACCGGGCTCAGCCGCACCATTACGGTGGATGCCAATGGCCGCTACAACCTCGGCTCGCTGCCGGTGGGCGCCTACACCGTCACCCTGAAGCGCGGCGACCAGGTCGTCGACACCCGCAAGAACGTGCAGTTGCGCGTTGGCTCAGGCACTGAAGTGTCCTTCGCCGGCGCGGCCGCATCGGGCAGCAACGCCGATGCAACCACGCTCGGCGCGATCACCGTTACCGCCGCCAACGCACCGAAGATCGATGTCAGCTCGACCAGCTCGCGCTCGGTCATTACCTCCGAGCAGCTGGCCACCTTGCCGCTGGGGCGTAGCGCCGAAGCGATTGCGTTGCTTGCGCCGGGAGCGGTATCGGGCGCAGGCGCATTCAACAATGGCTCGCGCTCGGTGGTGTCTTTCGGTGGCTCGGGCGTCACCGAAAACGCTTACTACATTAACGGTTTCAACGTTAGCAACCCATTGAGCAACCTCGGCGGTGTGAGCTTGCCGTACGGCGCGATCGACCAGCAGGAAACTTATACCGGCGGTTACAGCGCCAAGTACGGCCGCTCGACCGGCGGCGTGATTAACCAGTTGGGCAAACGCGGCACCAACGAATGGCACTTCGGCTTTCAGTCTGTTTGGGAGCCCAAGTCACTATCCAGCTCACGCGGTGATGTCTGGTATCCGGATGCAGCATTGCCGGCTGGATATGAGTACGACACCCCAGACCAGCCTGGAACACTTTATCGCTCAGGCAAAGATAACAAACAAACTCGCACAGTCTATAGCGCCTATGCTGGCGGCCCTCTGATTGAAGACCGCCTTTTCATTTTTGTCGCTGGCGAAGCGGAGAAAGTCGAAGGAATCAACACTAACGCGAGCAACGCGAGTATCCAAGCCCGCAATAACTACGAATACAGCACGCCGAAGTTCTACGGAAAACTCGATTGGAATATCAACGATAGCAATATTTTGGAATACACACGCGTCGAAAACACTGATCGACGCGGGGGATATTACACTGCATTCGATTATGACGGCCTGGTCAGTGGCGATCGAACAGGAACTTACCCAGACACTTTCAAAATCAAAGACAGCTACGACATCTTTAAATACACAGGGTATTTGACGGATGATTTGACGCTGAACGCCACCTGGGGCCGGAGCACACAACATAACCAACAGTTCAATCCATTCATCTCGGACCTCCCATTTCTTGGCAGTGTAACCAGCCAAAATCCCGCTCTGAATGGCGGCACCCCGATTCGTAATAACCAGGCAACGAACCGTGCTAAGGCTGATGATCCAATCAACAAGACACGAAGCCTGCGTCTAGAACTCAACTACCGGTTAGGCGACCACGACGTCACCGCAGGCGTGGACAACATGTATTTCAACGCCTACGACGAAGGGGTTCGCACCACTGGCCCTGGATATCAGTGGATCTATGGACGTGCGCTTACCGAGCAAACACCTGTACGCCCCGGCTTAGGGGTCGGCGCTCCTGGTGCAGGCTCAAATGGATTTTATGCCCAACAACGCATCTTCACCACGACCACGAGTATGGCGGTCGAACAGAAAGCGTACTATCTGGAGGATCGATGGCAGGTCAGCGACAAGTGGCTGCTGACGCTTGGTATCCGAAACGACAAGTTCACGAATTTTAATAGCGATCATGTTCCCTATGTAGATAGTGGCGACCAATGGGCCCCTCGCCTCGGTGCGAGCTGGGATGTATTCGGCGATTCTTCATTGAAAATTTTCGCCAATCTTGGCCGATACTACCTTGCGCTACCCAACAGCGTCGCCATCCGCGGAGCTTCAGCGTCGACATATACAGATCAGTACTTCACCTATACGGGTATCGATGCGAATGGCGAACCGACCGGCTTGACGCCTTTTGGACCGGGGCCGGTGTCTGCCAATGGCGAGTTCGGCCAGGCGCCAAACCCGGGTGCCTTTGCGCCAAGCGACCTGAAATCACAGTATCAGGACGAGTTGATCCTTGGCTTTGAGAAGACGATTGGCGAGAGCTGGAATTCGGGGGCGAAGGCGACTTATCGCCGACTGGAAGCAGCGATCGACGATGTCTGCGACATGCATAATGATGACTACAACGCGCGCGGCGACTTGAAACTTGCCGCACAGGGCATCGACCCAAGAACCATCGACATCCCCTATTGCGTTATTTTCAATCCCGGAAAAACCAACACTTACAATCTGGCAAATCGGGATGGCTCTGGCTTTACGCAACTGCAAATGTCGCAGTCCGATTGGGGTTTTACCGACAAGGCCAAACGCAGTTACATTGCCGTCGATCTTTTCTTGGAGCATCCGTTCGATGAAAAGTGGTACGGCCGCATCGACTACACTTGGTCACACAGCTATGGGAATACAGAAGGCCAAGTAAAATCCGATATTGGTCAGGCCGATGTCTCCAAGACACAGGATTGGGATGCTGCAGCATTGATGTATTACGCTGGCGGCAGCTTGGCGAATGATCGTCGCCATCAACTCAAGGCATTTGGTGCGTACCAAATCACGCCAGAATGGATGGCCTCGGCGACATTGCGTGTCATGTCAGGCACTCCGATTTCTTGCCTTGGGTACTTCAACGATCCCCAAGATCCAGATCCCATCAATTACGGATCGGCCTATCACTATTGTGGTGGTCAGCCCTCGAGACCAGGAGATGCTGGTCGTACACCCTGGATCAAAAACTTGGATCTAGGCGTGACCTATCGTCCTTCTTTTGCTGAGCACAAGCTGGCGTTTGGCTTACAGGTCTTCAACGTACTCAATGATCGGGCGGTCACTCGTGTCGACGGCGTGTACGAAACCGACCCGGGACTAATTTCAAACACATACGGGATCGGCCTGGAAAACTATAGCTACAACACTCCGCGCTACGTGCGCCTATCAGCATCTTACGATTTCTAATCGCACCCACCGGAAGCGTCAGGTCGACGCTTCCGGTATTTTTTATGCTCTTCAGATAGCCTGTCTTGATACCGGCCGCAATGGGTTGCTAGCCGAAAACGCAACGTCAACTCTTTTTTCCTAGACGACAAGACAGCAGATCATTTAGGCAAAAGGGTGTCTTCCAGCTTGCAACCGGACCTACAAATCGATAAGGAGTAAAGAGTGCACCCCCCGCCTCAGGGAATGGGGCAGAACAAGGAGATGGTTGATGAAAGCAGCAATTTGGGCCGCTATCTTTGCGGCGTTTAGTGCAGTTACTGTCGCCCAAGATGCAAGCGCGGCGACTCAATATGGTCGTACCTGGATGTGGTTCGACGCCAACGAAAATCTTGTTGGTCAAAGCATTCTGTACTGCAGCAATCAGACAGAACATCAAGGTACGACATCGACAGAAAAGCGCGTCGTCATCGTTTACGCGTGCGACACACGTGAAGCCACCTCGATCACCTACTCTGGGCTGTCGCCTCAGTTGCGCTCTGACTTCTGCGATACGTGGGGACAGGGCATGTGCGACAGCGGCCCGTGGCCAAACGGCTATTTGACCAGCCCATGGCAGCGCGGCTTGTACAACTAACCACCGCTAGCCTGCAAGGCGGCGCTATCTTATGCGCTTGGAGCGAAACGCTGGCCTGATGATCTTCAAGTGCCTCTGGAGCAGCCTGATGTGGGCGGGCGGTACAATTGAGCAAACTTCGCCGAGCTAGACCATCGGCAAGAGATGCGCTGACTGCAGAGCACTACGATAGCGTTGTTACGAGAAAGTATCAGAATGCTCTCGGGCCCTGACTCCAGGGCCTTTTTTTGTCGCAAGCGCATCGAAAGATACTGTATGCATGGCTCACCCACCCAAAATCACCTGCGCCGCGTTATGCCCAGGCGCACCCGTCACACCTCCACCGGGATGGGTCCCGGATCCACACAGATACAACCCCGGCACCGCGCCGCGATAGGCACCCTGCCCCAGTAGGGGGCGTGCGCTGAACAGCTGATTGAGGCTGAGGGCGCCGTGAAAGATATCGCCTCCAACCAGGCCGAAAATGCGTTCCAGATCGAGCGGGCTGAGGATCTGCCGGCCCAGGACCGATGCCGCGAATCCGGGCGCGTAGCGCTCGACCGTTGCGATCATCAGATCGGCCACCTCGTCGCGATAATCGTCCCACTGCCCGCCATCGGGCAGTTGCGGTGCCACGTGCTGGCAGAACAGGCTGGCGACATGCTGACCAGGCGGCGCAAGGGTGTCGTCCAGGGTGCTGGGAATGAGCAGTTCGACCACGGGCTCACGCGACCATCCCAACGCGCGCGCGTCGTGCCAGGCGCGGTCCATGTAGTCCAGGCTCGGTGCCAGGATGATGCCGGCGGTCAGGTGATCGCCGTCGCCGGGCAACGCGGTGAAGTCCGGCAGGCGCGAGAGTGCGACATTCATGCGGAAGGTGCCCGACCCGCAGCGGTAATGGGCAATACGTTCGCGCGTTGTCGCAGGCACGTCGCCTGGCCGCATCAGGCGCTGATACAGCAGTTTCGGGTTGACGTTGGCCACGATCGCGCGGGCGTGGATCGTCTCACCGCCGGTCGTGACGACACCGACTGCACGCCCCTGCTCCACCAACACGCGCTCCACCACGCAGCCGGTACGGATTTGCACGCCGTGTTCGCGCGCGCTGGCGGCCATGGCTTGGGTGATCGCACCCATGCCACCGATGGCGTGGCCCCATGCCCCCTTGACCCCGTTGCTCTGCCCGAACACGTGGTGCAACAACACGTATGCGGTACCCGGCGTGTGGGGACTGGCGTAATTGCCGACAATGCCATCGAAGCCGAACAAGGCCTTGATCGGCGCGCTTTCGAACCAGCGATCCAGATATTCGGCCGCTGAAATCGTAAACAGGTCCAACAGCTCCTGGCGCAGTGTCAGCGGCAGGCCCTGCAACTGCAGCCCGAGCTTGCCTGCCCGCCATAGCTGCGGCAATGCCTGTAGCCAGCCGCCATCGGTGACATCAGGCGGTGGCTGCAAGGCCAGCGCACGCAATACGTCGGCCAACTGCTCCAACCGCGCTTCGTAGGCGGGCAATGCGGCCGCATCCCGCGCTGAAAACCTGGCAACTTCCTGTGCCGTGCGCCCTGCCCCGGCAAGCAAATAGTCACCGTTCGGCAACGGCAGAAAATTGTTGAGACGTCGCGGCACCACGTGCAGGCCATGGCGCTCCAGTGCGAGATCGGCGATGACCTTGGGTTGCAGCAACGACACCGTGTACGCCGCCACCGAATTGCGGAAACCTGGATGAAACTCCTCGGTCACCGCCGCACCGCCAACCACGTCGCGCGCTTCCAACACCAGCACCCTTTTACCAGCCTTGGCCAGATAGGCAGCGCACACCAGCCCGTTGTGGCCGGCGCCGATGATCAGTGCATCCAGGGGTTCAGAGGCGACGGGCATGCACTGGTATATAGCACCGCTCATCTGCGCCCACCATCTGTCAACGGCAGCGTATGAGCCTGCCCGCCGCTAACAATGCAGCACTGCGGCGGCGCGCGCAGGTGGTAGGCGAAGAACGGTCGCTGCACAGTGCCGCTAGTGGTTGCCAGCAAGTGCCCCGCTGGGTGATTCGGGGGTGACCACGCCGACACCTCCAGCCGACAGCTGCAGGTTGTGTGACATCGACAATACCGCCGTTGCCTACTGGCCATGGCGGGCCGGCTCACAGGATGTTCGGCACTCCCGCGCTCCAAAAGCTGGTGCCTCCCCCGGCCCTCTACACCCCGCACCCATGACCTTCGACACCATGCCATCCGGCTGGCGAGGCGTAGAGTGCCGGCCACGGCCCCGGCGACGGGGCTTCCCATCGATGCTTCCGGAGTCCTTCGTGATTCGTACACCTCATTTATTGACGCTGACCCTGGCCGTGGCCACCGCCCTGAGCGGTTGCAAGAAGTCCGAAGACACCGCACCTGCGGCCCCTGCGGGCGACACCGCGGCCACTACCCCGGCAGCGCCCAAGACGCTGACCCTGGACCAGAGCAAGCTGCCGGCAGTGAACCAGTTCACCGCGGCCGACCTGGACCCCAACAGCAACGCCTGTACCGATCTGAACGCCTACGCCAATGCCAAGTTCCTGGCCGCCAACCCGGTGCCGAGCGACCGCACCAGCTGGGGCGCGTTCGAGATGCTCGACGAGCGCTCCAATGCGATCCAGCGGCAGTTGGTGGAACAGGCCGCAGCCGACAGCAAGGCCACCGGTGTGGAAAAGATCGTCGGCAACCTGTGGTCGACCGGCATGGACGAAGCCAAGATCAACGCGCAGGGCATCGAGCCGCTGAAGCCGGAACTGGCCGCCATCGACGCGATTAGGGACCAAGCCAAGCTGGTGGACTACCTGCGCAGCAGCGCGGCCAAGGGCAACAACGTCCTTTTCGGCTTCGGCGCCGAAGCGGACTTCAAGAAGTCCAGCCAGAACATCGCCTATGCCATGCAGGGAGGCCTGGGCCTGCCGGACCCGGAGTACTACACCAGCCCCGCCAACAAGGCCAAGCTGGAGGCCTACCAGGCGCACATCGCCAAGGTGCTGGAGCTGTCGGGCGTGGCCGCGGCCGATGCCGCCGCGCAGGCCAAGCAAGTGGTCGCGTTCGAAACCCGCCTGGCCAAGGTGTCCAAGACCAGCACCGAGCTGTCGCGCGACGCCTCGCTGGCCTACAACCCGATCTCCCCCGCCGAGGCCGACAAGCTGACCCCGAACTGGTCGTGGACCGAGTTCTTCAAGTCGCAGGGCGTGGCCACGCCGGAGATGTTCTCGCTGGCGATCCCCGCCTTCCATCAGGAAGTGAGCAAGATGATCGCCGATACCGACCCGACGATCTGGCGCGCGTACCTGCGCTTCCACACCGTCGATGGCGCTTCGCCGTTCCTGAGCCAGCCGTTCGTCGATGAGAACTTCGCGTTCTACAACAAGACAATGCGCGGCCAGAAGGAAATCAAGCCGCGTTGGAAGCGCGTGCTGGCCACCATCAACGGCCAGGCCGGCGAAGCGCTGGGCCAGCTGTACGTCAAGGTTGCCTTCCCGGCCGATTCCAAGGCCAAGATGGAAACCCTGGTGACCAATCTGCGTACCGCGCTCAAGGCCCGCATCGAAAAGCTGGACTGGATGAGCCCGGAGACCAAGACCAAGGCCATCGCCAAGTGGGAAAGCTTCACGCCCAAGATCGGCTACCCGGAAAAGTGGCGTGAGTGGAACGGCCTGAGCACCGGCCGCGACAGCTACCTGGGCAACGTGATGGCCGCGCAGGAATTCAACTACAAGTGGAACCTGTCCAAGATCGGCAAGCCGGTGGACAAGACCGAATGGAGCATGAGCCCGCAGACGGTCAACGCCTACTACAACCCGCTGCAAAACGAGATTGTGTTCCCGGCCGCCATCCTGCAGCCGCCGTTCTTCGACCCGAATGCGCCGGAGGAAATGAACTACGGCGGCATCGGTGCAGTGATCGGCCATGAGATGACCCACGGTTACGACGACCAGGGCAGCCGCTTCGGCGCCGATGGCAACTTCATCCCCGATCCGGGTTGGTGGACGCAGAAGGACCTGGACGCGTTCAAGGCACGCACCGGCAAGCTGGTGGCGCAGTTCGACGGCTACCGCACGCCGGCCGGCGACAAGGTCAAGGGCGACCTGACCCTGGGCGAAAACATCGCCGACCTGGGTGGCCTGAACACCGCCTACGACGCCATGAAGGCCGCCACTGCCGGCAAGGACGACCCCAAGACCGACGGCATCACCCGCGACCAGCGCTTCTTCCTCAACTGGGCCACGGTATGGCGTCGCAACTTCACCCCGGAAGAACTGGCCGTGCGCCTGAAGACCGACCCGCATGCACCGGCGAACTTCCGCGCCATCGGCGCACCGTCGAACATGCCGGCCTTCGCCGCCGCGTTCTCGTGCAAGGCGGGCGATGCGATGGTGCGTCAGGGCGACAAGCAGGTCGTGATCTGGTAATTGCGCAAGCGCGATAAAGCACGGGCGGCCATCGAAAGATGGCCGCCCGTTTTCGTTGTGCACCCGGTATTTGCCGCAGCGTCTTTCTCCAAATCCGCCAGCCGGCACCAACGACCGAGGCAGGCCATGCTCCTGCACTGGATGATCTTTCCTGCACGCACGCGCTGCCAGACCGATGCCGACCAACGGGTAGAACGCGCATCCTGCTGCGACGCAAGACCCGCAAACACCAGCTGCAATGCGGTGCGATCTGCAATCGCGCCTGCATGCAAGCCTCAACAAAACTCAACGCACGCGCCCCCTGGTGATGGGTCCGCTTATGCTCGGCGTTTATCCCAGCCACTGGCGCCCATGTCACACACCAAGACCTCCACGCTTGCCCTTGCCCTGCTGGTCGCCCTGGCAGGCTGCCAACGCGAAGCGCAAACCAGCAGCACGCCGGAAAAAACCGCGACCTCGGCACCTGCAGCGACAGCGGCCGCGAAACCTGCATTCGACATCGGCGAACTGGATGCAGCTACCAACGCGTGCCAGAACCTGGACGATTTCGTCAATGGCCGTTGGAAAAAAGCCAATCCCATCCCGGCCGACCGCACCAGTTGGGGGGTCTCCGACGTGCTCGTGGAGAACAGCCTGACCACCCAACGCCAGATTGCCGAAGACGCCGCAAGGCAGGCGGACACCCAAACCAATCCTGTCGCCCACAAGATCGGCATGCTGTATGCCTCGGGCATGGATGAAGCGGCCATCGAAGCGGCCGGCGACCGGCCGATCAAGCCACAGCTCGACGCCATCGCCGCGCTGACCTCAGGCAAGGAGGTTGCCGACTACATCACGCATCGTTTTGCCGAAGGCGATGCGCAGGTGTTCGATTTCGGCGCACGTGCGGACTTCAAACATGCCGACAGGCAGATCGGGTTCGCGCAGGAAGGTGGACTGGGCCTGCCGACCAAGGAGTACTACACCTCTCCCGAATACGCGCCTATTCGCGAGGCATATCTGGCTTACATCGCCAAATCCTTCGAGCTCACCGGCAGCACCGCAGACGCCGCCAAGGCACAGGCGAGCGAGGTCCTGGCGCTCGAAACACGGCTGGCCGCGGCCTCACTCACACGCACCGAGGCGCGTGACCCCAGGAACCAGTATCACTTCGTCAGCACGGCCGAGGCCGACAAACTCACGCCGCACTTTGCATGGAGCAATTTCTTCGCCGTGCAAGGCATCGACAGCGGTACCGGCTTTTCCCTGTCGCAGCCGCGGTTCTTCGCCGAATTCGATCGTCAGCTGGCGAACGCGCCGATCGCACAATGGCAGGCCTATCTGCGCTTCCACACCATCGACGACGCCTCCAAGCAGCTCAGCAAGGCCTTCGTCGACAACAACTTCGCGTTCTATGGCAAAACGCTGTCCGGGCAACCCGAACAGCAGCCGCGTTGGAAGCGCGTATTACGCACGGTCAACGGCGCAATGGGCGAAGGGCTGGGGCAGCTCTACGTCGCCAAGGTGTTCACGCCGGAAGCCAAACAGCGTGCCAGCGACTTGGTGGACAACGTGCGTGTTGCGCTCAAGGCGCGCATCGAGAACGTCGACTGGATGAGCCCGGAAACCAAGGCCAAGGCCATCGCCAAGTGGCAAACATTCCTGCCCAAAATCGGCTATCCCGACACCTGGCGCGACTGGTCGGGGCTGGAGATCGTGCCTGGCGCGTATTACCGCAACCTGCAGGCAGCAGCGAAATTCAATTATCACTACGACATCGCCCAGATCGGTAAGCCCACCGACCGGATGCGCTGGCAGATGACCCCGCAGACGGTCAATGCGTATTACGACCCCAGCACCAATTCCATCAATTTCCCTGCCGGAATTCTGCAGCCGCCGTTCTTCGACGCCAGTGCGGACGACGCCTTGAACTACGGCGGCATCGGCGCAGTGATCGGGCACGAAGCCACGCACGGCTTCGACGATGAGGGCCGCCAGTTCGACGGCGCCGGGAACAATGTCGACTGGTGGACACCGCAGGATCGCAAGGCCTTCGAGCAACGTGCCGAGCGACTGGTCAAACAGTTCGATGCCTACGTGCCGCTGCCCGACCACCCCACGGTGCACGTCAATGGCAGGCTCAGCCTGGGCGAAAACATCGCCGACCTGGGCGGTACCAACGTCGCCTACGATGCGTTGCAGGCAGATCTGCGCGCGCATCCGGAACGCGCCGTCGCGATCGACGGCTACAGCCCGGATCAACGCTTCTTCCTGAACTATGCACGCAGCTGGCGTGGGCAGACGCGCGAACAGCAGCAGCTGGTCTACCTGGCAAGCGACCCCCATGCGCCCGACAACCTGCGCGCCATTGCCCCGCCCTCGAACATGCCCTCCTTCGCCAAGGCATTTTCCTGCAAGGCCGGCGATGCGATGGTGCGGCCAGAAAAAGACCGTGTGGTGATCTGGTAAGCCTGCACAGGCGACGGCTGCAAGCGCTTCCAACACGGTGGCACCCGGTACAGGCCCGCACGCGGGGGCCTGTCGCATTCATGCAAGCGGCCGGCACCGAACACGAACCGGCGCGCGCGCCTGCCTGCGCGGCACGCAGCCTTGCTAAACTCCGCCGACTTCAATCTGGCCACCCTTCTTCTCGATGCCCACCATTCGTCCGCTTGCCCTCGCTCTTGGCTTCAGTCTGATCTCGCTGCTGTCCGCCCCCGACGCCGACGCCGCTCGCAAGAAGAAGGCCGCAGCGCCCAAGGCTCCGGCCGTCTCGGCGGCCTGCACCAATTTCTACGACTACGCCAACGCCAGCTGGCTCAAGGCCAACCCCGTGCCGCAGGCCGGCGCCGTCACCGCGCTGGGTCAATTGTCCGAGCGCGCCCTGCAGCAGCAGCGCGAGTTGCTCGATGCATCGATGAAGTCCCCGCAGGGCAACGTGCAGAAGCTGCTCGGCGATTTCTGGGCCAGCGGCCTGGACGAAGCGGCTGTGGAGAAGGACGGCTCCAATCCGATCGCCCCCCTGCTCTCGCGCATCGACGCGATCAAGAAGGCCAAGGATGTGCCCGCTTCCATCGCCGCGTTGCATCAGGTCGGTATTCCGGTCGGCTTCAATTTCGGCCCGGACGTGGACCTGAAGGCGCTCGATCGCCATATCGGCTACTTCATGCAGGGCGGCATGGGCCTGCCCGACCCGGCCTTCTACACCCGCACCGACGCCGACACCCAGGCGCTGATGGGCCGCTACCGCGCGTACGTCAAGCAGATCCTGGCGCTGACCGGCACCGCTGCCGACAAGCTCGACGCCGACGCCGCCTCCGTGCTGCAGATCGAAACCGCGCTGGCGCGTAGCGCGCAGTCGGTGCAGGGCATCAATAACCCGTTCAACAACTACGCACCGATCGCCACCAAGGAACTGGGCAAGCAGTACAAGAACCTGCGCCTGGCCGACTTTCTGGAGGCGCAGGGCGTCAAGGACGACCTGGTGTCGATGGCCGACCCGGCCATGTTCAAGCAACTCGACAGCATGATCGTCAGCATCAAGCCGGACCAATGGAAGGCCTACCTGCGCTGGCGCGTGGGCGATGCGATGGCGCCGTACCTGTCCAAGAGCTTCCACGATGCCGAATACCAGTTCCGTGGCCGTCTGCTGCGTGGCGATGCGGTGCCGCCGCAGCGTTGGCAGCAGGTACTGGACGCGATCAACGTGGCCGCCGGCCCGATGCTCGGCCGCGAGTACGTGGCGCGTTATCTGAGCAGCGACACCCGTCGCCAGGCCGAAGCCATCGCAGACCAGGTGCGCGATGCACAGCTGGCCGCGCTGGAGCGCACCGGTTGGGGCAACGGCGAGGTGGTGGCCGAAGCCAAGGCCAAGCTGGCCGCGATGAAGATCGAAGTCGGCGCGCCGCGACGCGACCTGGATTACACCGTGCAGCCGATGGGGCGCGGCAGCTTCGGCGGCAACATGCTGATCGCCTCGACCTGGCGCCACCGCGAAGAGATGAAGCGCATCGGCAAGGGCAACGCCGACCGTCGCTGGGACGTGCTGCCGCAACAGCCGGCGGTGGCCTACGACATTGCGCAGAACCGCCTGATCGTCACTGCCGCCGTGTTGCAGGCGCCGGTGTTGACCACCGGCGGCACCCAGGCCGCGCAGTACGGTGCCTACGGTGCGCTGGTCGCACACGAGATCACCCGTGCGATCGATGCCAAGGGCTCGCTGGTCGATGCCAAGGGCGAATTGCGCAGCTGGTGGACGCCGGCCGAAAAGGCGAGCTGGACCATGCTGACCAACAAGGTCGCCGCGCAGTTCTCCGCCTACCCGTACCCGGGCGTGCCCAACGCCAAGGTCAATGGTGCGCAGACCGCCGAAGAGAACCTGGCCGATCTGGCCGGCGTCGAATTGGCCTGGCAGGCGTTCAGCAAGGCGCAGCCGGCAGCCACCGAGGCCGACAAGCAGGCCTTCTTCACCGCCTGGGCCGGGCTGTGGGCACAGCAGTTGTCGCCCAACGAGGCGGTGCAGCGCGCAAGCGCCGACATCCGCGCACCGGGCCAGTGGCGCACCAATGGCCCGCTCTCGAACCTGCCCGAGTTCGGTGCAGCGTTCAGCTGCAAGGCCGGCCAGCCGATGCAGCGCGTGGATGCCGAGCAGTTGAAGATCTGGCGCTGAGTCAGGCGCCAGCAAGTCGCTGGCAATCAGCACGCAGTGGCAGGCAATAAAGAAGAGCGCGGACTCCGCGCTCTTTTTTTGTGCCTGGCATTTCGCCCATCCGTTGCTTACCTCAACGCGCTCTTCGTAGGGGCGGCCCGGCCGAGATGAAGCCTTGCCGGTAAAACCCCATCGCGGCCAGGGTCGCTCCTACGGAGCAGCGTGGATCTCAACGCACCACGCGCAACGGCGGCTTGCGCTTCCCGCCGCCCTTCCTTCCGCCGCTGCCGCCGAATGGCGACTGGCCGCGCCAGTAGCGGATCATCAGCCAGCCGAACAGCATGCCGCCCAGATGCGCGAAGTGGGCCACGCCAGGCTGCCAACCGGTCGCCCCGAGCAGTAACTCGATCGCGCCGAACACGATCACGAAGGTCCGCGCCTTCATTGGAATCGGCGGGAACAGCAGCATCACGCGCTGATTGGGGAACAGCATTCCGTAAGCCAGCAGCAAACCGAACACGCCGCCCGATGCGCCGACGACCGGCGCACCGCTTTGCGTGAACCAGGCCATCAGCAACTGGCACAGGCCGGCGCCGGCGACGCACACGAGGTAGTAGGTGAGAAAGCGCTTCTGGCCCCAGGTCTGTTCCAACGGCGCGCCGAACATGAAGAGCGCCAGCATGTTGAAAAATAGATGGTTGAAGCCGCCATGCAGGAATGCGTAGGTCAGCAGCTGCCAGGGCATGAAGCTGGCACCCGGCGAAAACGCATCGAAGCCGTTGGACAGCGGCCACAACATCAGCCACGACAACACGCTGTCCGATGGCAACACGCCAGCGCCCAGGTCGCCCACCGCCCATTGCAGCAGGAACAAGCCGATGTTGGCGATCAGTAATGCTTTGGTGACGGGCGGCAATTGAGGCATGGCGGCTTCCTTCGGAATGCTGCCGATGATAACGGCAGGCTTATGAAGGTCCCCACACGGCCGCATCCAGCCGCTGCGCGGCGCTGGCCCGGCGCACACGGCCACGTTCCACCTGGACGCCCTCGTCGCGCAGGCGCTGGCATTGCTCGCGGTAGCCTGCCGAGCCTTCGGGCAAGGCAATCCGGCCGTCGCTGCGCAATACGCGGTGCCAGGGCAGCTGCGGGTCGTCGTTGCCGCTGAGCACGCGTGCCACCAGTCGCGCACGGCCCGGCAGGCCCGCGCGCCGGGCAACTTCCCCATAACCGGCGACCTCGCCCACGGGAATTGCGCCGATCGCCTGAAGAATCCGCAGCCGCGCCTGCTCGCCGGACAGTGACGCGCTCTTGGAGCCTGCGCGCGCAGGTGGGCTGGCGGTGCCGCGCGGTGTTGGATGGCGAGATGTGGGCATCGCACAAGCATGCCAGCTGATGAGCGTGCGTGTGCGGATCGCCCTGCACGCGAGGGGAAGGTTGCAAGCCCTCTGCTCCCGGGAGAGGGCTTGAGGTGCGGGCGCAGCAGAGCAAACCGCCGGGGACACGCAATCAGTCGTCGTTTGTTCGTGGATAAAGGTACAACCAACCTTGAACATCAGGTCGCGTTGGATCGATGCGTCGCTTGTACCAGACCCTCACCCCAACCCTCTCCCACAGGGACAGAAGCTCGGTCCATTCTTCCATCGAGACACTGGGGGACCAGGTGGCGCGCAGCGCCGGATGAGGCTACGGCTGCCACTGGCTATCCCAGTCTGGCATTGATCAAGGCATCGCCTCATGCGCCGCCACGCGGCAACCCACCGTCGATGGCGACAGCGCCCCCCTCAATGCATCAACACAATCTCTTCAGACGAAGTGGGATGAATCGCCACGGTCTCCTCGAAGTCCCGCTTGGTCGCGCCCATCTTCACCGCCACCGCAAAGCCTTGCAGCATTTCGTCGGCGCTCTCACCCAGCAGATGGACACCGACCACACGTTCTTCCTCGCCCACGCACACCAGCTTGAACAGACTGCGCTGCGGCGCGTCGGCCAGCGCGTGCAGCATCGGGCGGAAATTGCTGCGGTACACGCGCACCGCACCGTTGTACCGTGCACGCGCCTGTTCTTCGGTGAGCCCGACATTGCCAAGCGGCGGGTGCGAAAACACCACGCTGGGCACGTTTTCGTAGTCCATGCGCGCATCCGGCTGATGACCGAACAGGCGATCCATCAGCTTGCGCCCTGCCGCAATCGCCACCGGCGTCAGTCCGACCTTGCCGCCCACATCGCCGATGGCGTGAATATTCGGCACGTTGGTGGTCTGCCCGTCGTCCACCACCACTTCGCCCTTGTCGCCAAGCGCAACGCCCACCGCCTCCAGACCCAGCCCGGCGGTATTGGCGCGGCGACCCACCGCAAAAAACACCTTGTCGAAGACGTCGTTGCCCTGCTCGCGCGGATGCACGCAATGACCATGCACGCGCAACGCACCATGCAGATCGCGCTCCAATGCGGTGGTGGTGAAACCGAAGTGCAGCCGCACGCCCAGATGGCGCAGGTTGTCGGCCAACTGCAAGGTCAGCTCCGCATCGAAGCGCTCCAGCAAACGCTCGCCCTGCACGAACAGATGCACGCGGCTTCCCAGGGCCTGCAGCAGCCCGGCGATTTCCACCGCGATATAGCCACCGCCGACAATCGCGACCCGCTCGGGCGCATGGCAGAGATTGAAGAAATCGTCGGAGACTTCGCCATGTTCTGCGCCCTCCACGTCCGGGCGTAACGGGTGTGCGCCGGTGGCGATCACGATGTGCTCGGCGGTCACCGGTACGCCGTCGCTGCCCATGACGGTATGGCGGTCCTGCAATACGCCGCGTTGCGGGATCAGGACCACGCCATCTTCGTTGAGGCGGCGTCGATAGCTGGCGTGGATGTTGGAGATGTACCCCTGCCGATGCGTGACCAGCTCCTGCCAGGCCAGCGTCGGGCGCGGCACCTCGAATCCCAGCGCGCTGGCCACCTCGATCTTGCCGGCCAGATCGGCTGCCAGCCACATCGCCTTCTTCGGCACGCAACCGAGATTGACGCAGGTGCCGCCCAGTTCGTCGGGCTCCATGATCGCCACGCGCGCGCCATGTCTTGCTGCGCGAAATCCAGCCGCGAGGCCGCCGGAGCCGCCCCCCAGAATCACCACGTCGTAGTCGTAACGCGCACTCATGCGAAACGCTCCGCCCGGTAAGGATGCGGGTCCAGCGCGGGTGCGCGGCCCGTGATCAGGTCGGCCATCAATTGTCCGCTTGCAGTGCTCATGCTGATGCCGAGCATGCCATGCCCGGCTGCGAGCCAGACGTGAGGATGGCCCGGCACCGCGCCCAGGACCGGCACGTCGTCCCAGGTCATCGGTCGCCATCCGTACCAGCGATCGATCACCGCAGGCCCGCATGGCGCCTGCAGATATTCGGCCGCTGCACGCTCCAACGCAGCCAGGCGTGTGGCATTGAGCTGCGTATCGCGCCCGGAAAACTCCATCGTGCTGCCGATGCGCAGGCGGTCGCGCCACGGCACCACGAACACCCAGCGGTCCTTCAACACCACCGGGCGGCGCGGCATCAGATGCGGCGCGCTGTAGGTAATCGAATAGCCCTTGCCGGCCTGCACCGGCAGGCGCAAACCAAGTTGCGCCGCCAGCACCGGCGACCATGGCCCGGTTGCGATCACCACTTCGCGCGCAGGGCGCTTGCCGTGCTCGGTCTGCACGCAGCTGCCAGCTCCATCGGGCACGATTGCCTGCACGCGGCAGTGCGCATCGATCACCACGCCACGTGCGCGCAGCACCCTCGCAAGCTCCGCGGTGTACTGCTCCGGGCGCAGATGGGCATCGCCCGGGAAGTGGATCGCACCGGCGATCCCATCGCGAAATGCGGGATCCTGGCGTACGTAGTCCGCACCATCGATGACCTCTGCCCGGATCCCCCACTGCGCCAGCAGCGCGCATTCGTCGCGGTATTGCGCAAAGCGGCGCGCATCGCCGAACACGTAATCCAGCCCGTCGTTACGAAACTCGCACTCCAACCCGTACCGCGCCACCCACGCGTCGAAGCGCTGCCGCGCGTCGTGCAACAACGCCGCGCGCGCCTGTGCACTGGCCTGCCAATCGCGTGGATTGCAGCGCCGCGCGAAACGCAGCAGCCAGCGCCACAACCCCGGATCCAGACGTGGCGGGATATACAGCGGCGCGTCCGGGGTGAACATCCATTTCAGTGCCTGCGCAATCATGCCGGGCGCCGCCAGCGGCGGTGCATGGCTTGGCGTGATGGTGCCGCAATTACCGTAGGAGGTCGCCGCGCCGGGCGCACCGGCATCGAGCACGCGCACCTGCCGGCCCGCTTCGACCAGTGCCAGCGCGGTGGCCAGGCCAATCGCGCCCGCACCGATCACCACCACATCATCGCGGCTGCCGTGCATGCAGGCGCTACCCGGCGCGCCCAGCGCCACGCCACATCGGCGGCACCTGCAGATAGGTCGCGCTGCGCCATAGCCATTCCATCGGCCCGAAGCGGAACCAGTGCAGCCAGCACCGGCTCAGTTGCACCTGCAGCGCGAACAGTGCCAGCGCGAACGGCAGTTGCCACACCCGCGGCAGCTGTTCGAAATAGCCCAGCCCGTAGCCGTAGAAGATGCCGGTGCAGACCAGCGATTGCAGCAGGTAATTGCTCAATGCCATCCGCCCCGCCGGCGCAAGCCATGCCAGACGCGGTGCCAGGCGCACCACCCATGCGGCGTAGCCCAGGCACATCAACGGCCCTGCAATCAGCGACAGCGCGAAGGCGCCGGACAGGCGCAGGTCCAGCCGCGCCGGATCGATCCACGGTTCCAATGCATAACTTGCCAGCATCACGCCCAGCCCGAGCGGCAACACGCCATGGCGCAGCGTCGCAAACAAACGGGGGAAGCGCTCGGGCGCGGCGATCGCACCGCTGCGCACGAACCAGCTACCGAACAGGAACATGCCGAGCATGGCCGGGCCATTGATGCTGAGCCCGGTCATCGCCTGCTGAAAGTCATGCCAGCGCTGCACCGTCGCCTGCAGGTAGGTGCCGCTGCCGAATGCGGCGCGCTGCGCCTGCACATTCGCCAGCGCCTGCTGCGCGGCGTCGGCCATCGCCGCTTTCCACTGCACCGTCGCGGCAGGATCGGCCTGCGCCAACTCGCCTGCCACCCCATACAGCAGGGTCAGCCCGGGTGCGCACAGGTACACCAACGCAGCGAACCACGGCAGCGTCACGGTCGGCACGTTGCGCGCACTGAGCAGCAGCAACGCCAGCAGGGCATAGGTCACCAGGACATCGCCGGACCACACCAGCAGCGCGTGGGCAAGCCCGATCGCCAACAGCCCGAGGGTGCGGCGCAGATACAGGCCGAAGAACGCGCGCCCGGCCTGCGCGGCGCGCTGCGCCATCACCGCAAAGCCCATGCCGAACAACAGCGAAAACAGCGTGTAGAACTTGCCTTGCACGAACACGTAGACCAGCGCATCGGCAACCCGGTCGGCGCCATGCCAATGCGGCTCCACGCCGGTCATGGCCAGATCGAGTGGCCCGACAAAGGCTTCGATGTTCATCAGCAGGATGCCCAGCAGCGCCACGCCGCGCAGGACATCCAGCACGACGATGCGCTCGGTCGCAGCAATGGGAAGCAGCACGTCGCGGGATGTCATCACGGCTCAGGCAACCAGATACGGCGGCACGCGCCGCAGAATGCAAACGGCCCGCCGATGGGGCGGGCCGTCAGGAACAGCAATCATGCACGCGCCGCGGCAAACCGCACGGATGGGCCGACATGCGCGTGGACTGCATGCGCCAGCGCAGCGCCGGATGACCGGCCTACGTCAGTGGCGCGCAGGCGTCCCACCCGTCCAACCGCCATGCGAGCGCGTGCCCCACCCTTAGTGGTGATGACCGCCGTCGCCGTGCACATGGCCGTGGTCGCGTTCTTCTGCGGTGGCTTCACGCACTTCGACGATCTCCACGTCGAAATGCAGATCCTTGCCGGCCATGGGGTGATTGAGGTCCACATCGACCACGCTCATGCCGACTTTCTGCACCGTCACTGCGCGCGGGCCAAAGTTGGTCTGCAGCACGACCTGGGTGCCGGGCACCAGCTTGGTGGCGCCGAAATGCTTCTTGGGCACGCGCTGGCTCAGGCCTTCGCGGTATTCGCCGTAGGCGTCGGCGGCCTTGACGTCCACGCCGAAGCTCTCGCCGGCCTCCTTCCCCATCATGGCCGCTTCCAGGCCCGGGATGATGTTGCCGTGGCCGATCATGATCGCCAACGGGTCACGCTCCTTGGAGCTCTCGATCGGCTCCTGGCCGATCTCCGAAACGGTGTAATGGAAGCGGACGACGCTGTCTTTTTCGATCTTCATGCCTGGCTCTGAATGGGCTGCCCGGTGGCAGACGGTTGAGGACGGCTTGTCGGCCGCCGGGTGCGCCGCCATCATGGCGACCTTTCGAACCGCCCATTATCCCGGCTCCATGCATATCACGCCAGTTTTCGCCGCCCGCGCCCGTTGCGCCGCGGCCAGCCTGTTGCTGGGCCTGCTGCTCCTGGGGGGCTGTTCGTCGCACACGCCGGTTCAGCGCCCGGCCGCGCCACCGCCGACAACGCGCGTGTGGCCGCAGGTAACGCCGGCCGACCCGGCCGCCGCCAACAACATCCTGATGCGCGCGCTGGGGTTGGTGGGCACCCCATACCGGTTCGGCGGCAACACGCCGGAGACCGGGTTCGACTGCAGCGGGCTGGTCACCTATGTCTACCGGGATGTATTGGCGCTGGCGCTACCGCGCACCTCCCGCGAACTGGCCGCAATTCAGGGCCCGCGCATTCCGCCCGAGCGACTTGCCACCGGCGATCTGGTGTTTTTCGGCTCCGGCGGCAACGTGACCCACGTTGGCATTTATGTCGGTGAAGGCCGCTTCGTGCATGCCCCTACCACGGGCGGTACGGTCCGCCTGGATTTCCTTGATGGAGCTTACTGGCGTGACCATTATTCAGGTTCGAAGCGGGTTTTGCACTGAAATGCGACGTAGATCACAAGTCATAAAACGGAAAGTTAACTTTTTTTGAACGTAACGATTCTTTCACCAGGGCATCATCTCGCATCGACAGCAGAACTGTGATTCCCGCGTGACGAACGACGAACAGATCAAAACTGGCGCCGCACCGCTTCCGCCCCGGAAACCGCTCCGCCTGCTATGCGCCACCGCTCTCTTGATTGCAGCACTTCCCGCATTCGCGCAGACCGCCAGCAGCACGCCATCCGCTTCGCAGACGACCACGCCTGACAGCGCCGTCGCCGCCGAGAAAGCCGCAACCCGTAGTCGCGCCGACGCCGCTGCCACTGCAACACTGGCCGCCCTGCTTCCGCACCTGGCTGCCAACGACGCCATTCCGCTGATGGACCGCTCGGCAATGTTCGCCGGCGATCTCAGCCGCCTGCTTGCCAACTACGACGTGTCGCAGAGCGCAGCCAATGCGGCCCAGAACGCCGTGGCCGACAGCCGCGTGCAGGTGATCCTGCAGCGCGCCATGGCCCTGCTCGGCACTCCGTATGTCTGGGGCGGCGAGTCCACCGAAGGGTTCGATTGCAGCGGCCTGGTCGGCTATGTGTTCAAGACTGCGCTCGGCATCGACCTGCCGCGCGTCTCGCGCGACATCGCCCGCGACGAATCGGCCGAACTGATCAAGGACCCGAGCGCGCTGAAGGCTGGCGACCTGGTGTTCTTCGGCAAGCGCGGTCGTATCGACCATGTCGGCCTGGTGGTCGGCGACGGCAAGTTCCTGCACGCGCCCAGCCGCGGCAAGGACGTGCGCGTGGATTCGCTGGCGAGCGGCTACTGGAGCGAGAAGTTCATCCAGGCGCGTCGCGTGCTGTAACGCTCGGTTGCCCGGACTCAGTCAAGCAAGGCCGCGACGATCTCGCGGCCTTTTTGTTGTGCGGAACCCGGCCGCGACGTCCGTGTGCGACTGCGCAGGCTCTCGGCGCCTACCGGCCCACGTGCCAGGCGCACCAGAAGCCACGCCGCCCGCGCCGCATACGCTGTCATCGGGCCAGACGACCTACCCGTACGCGGCTTACTGCGACGTGTCGGCCTTGTACCGCGCCATGGTGTCCTCGATGCCCTTGCTCAACTCCATCACCTTGAGCGCATATTCGGCCAGGCGCTGATCTTCCGGGGTGTCGGGCCGCCAGGACGGCACTTCGACCGGGGTGACCCCGTCCGGGTCCATCGCCACGAACACGATGATGCAATGCGTGCACAGGCGCGAATCGCCTCCCATCGGACTGCGCGCGCGTACGTCAATGGCCAAATGCATGCTGCTGCGGCCGGTGTAGACCAGCTTGGCCGACACCGCCACCAGATCGCCGATGCGCACCGGCGCCACGAACCGGATGCCGCCCACCGCCACGGTGACGCAGTAATGCCCGCTCCAACCGCTGGCGGCGGCAAAACCAACCTGGTCGATCCACTTCATCACCACGCCGCCATGCACCTTGCCGCCGAAGTTGACGTCGCTGGGCTCGGCCAGAAAACGAAATGTCAGATCACGCTGTTGGCCAATCACCGCCCGCCCTCGTCAATGGATGAGCTGGAAGTGTGCCATGTGGTTGAAGCTCGTCGTACCCGCGACGCGATGGCCGTACCGGTCGACGTGAGCGCCTACGAACATCGGCCGGCACACCCCTCGTTGCCATTGCTGTCCATCAGCGAGTGCCGGATGCCTTGAAATTCACATGCGAGCGTGAGCAGCGTCATCGCCAGATCGCCCGACGCACACTGCCCGGCGTCATCAGACAACACCCACAAGCACACTCAACCGCCAAGCACCCCAGGGTTGTCCCGCTTGCGCAGACACAGCCATGGGAAATGTGGCTGCGACACGCTGAGCGCCTTTCGCGCACAGGCACTCCAACAACGCGGGTCGAACAACCACTGCACCGCAAAGCGCTCGAACGTCGCGTAGGTATGCTGGTGGTAATGCGCGGCCAGCTCCGGGACGCCCAGCTCGGTGAAGTAGCGCAGGCTGCGTGCGGCACTCTCCTGGCCGCGTTGCGGCGTGGCGTAGAGCGGGCTATCGAGAATATGCAGCTCGCCATCCTCGCGCAGATGCGCGAGCAAACGCTCGATCAACGCGCCAGGATCAGCAAAATATTGCACGCAGGCGGGTAGCACGATGATGTCGAATACGTCGCGCGGCAGTGCCACGGTCTGGATGTCGCCAGCGATGAAACTCAGGCGCGCCGCATGGCCGAATACGCGTGCGGCCTGGGTGAGCTCGGTGCGATTGACGTCGATGCCGCAGACCTCGCGTTGCAGCGACTGCGCCAGCAAGTGCGATAGCCAGCCATTGCCGCAACCGAGTTCGAGGATGGCGCCCTCGCCGGCATGCGTGTCCAGGTGCTGCACCAGCAAACTGCTCGACAGCGCGCGCACGCGCCATTCCAGCGTTGCCGCCAGTTTTCCGCCCGGACGCGGCAGGCTGCGCACCTGCGCATCGGTGTACAGCCGGCCTTCCTTGCGCCGGATCTCCAGATAGCGCGTCTCGAAGGGGTCGTCGGCCAAGCCGCGCTGCACGAACACGCCATCCATGCGCTGCAGCTCGGGCAGCTGCTGCAGCCGTTCGCGCAGGAGTGGAGATCCGGCACGCATCAAGCCGCCTCAGCGCAGTGGTCTGGCGCTGTCGGCCGGCGGTTCTTCCAGCCCCACATTGGTGGAGGCGGAGTCGTAGATGCGCTTGTCGAGCAGTCCGGTCTCCTTGGCCACCAGCACCGGCACCAGCATCTGCCCGGTGACATTGGTCATGGTGCGCATCATGTCCAGGATGCGGTCGATCGCATACAGGTAGCCGATCACTTCCAGCGGCAGATTGGCCGCACTCAGCACCACCGTCGCCATGATGACGGCCGTGCCCGGTACGCCGGCCGTGCCGAAGCTGCCGAGCACCGAGGCGATCAGCACCACGAAATACTGGTTGGCGGTCAGCGGCACGCCGGTGTATTGCGCGATGAACACCGCGCATAACGCCGGAAAGATCGCGCCGCAGCCATCCATCTTGATGCTGGCGCCCAGCGGTACCGCGAATGCGGCGTAATCCTTGCTGACCCCCAGGTTATGCGTGATCGAACGCATTGCCACCGGCATTGCCGCAAAGCTCGACGAACTGACGAACGCCACCTGCATGCCAGGCGCGGCACCGCGGAAAAACTTCCACGGGTTCAGCCCATGTGCGAGCAACAGGCTGCTGTAGACCACCACAATGTGGATCGCGCAGGCCACATACAGCGCCAGGACGAAATTGCCGAACGGCAGCAGTTTCGAAAAGCCGTAGCTGCCGACCAGGCCAGCGATCAGGCCAAAGGTGCCGAGCGGAGTCATTTCCAGCACGAAGCGCGTCACCTGAATCATGATGTCGCTCATCTGCCCGGTGAGCTTGCGCGCCTCGGCCACCCGCTCGCCGAGCTTGACCATTGCAAAGCCCAGCAACGCGGCGAAGAAGATCACCGGCAGGATCGAGCCACGCCCCGCCGCCAGCACCGTTTCGCCGGCCGCGTTGGTCTTGGTGCCGATGCCGGTCAGTGCGTAGAACGGATTGGACGGCACCACATCCAGCAGCACCTGGACCGGGCTTGGCACATCGCGCGGCTTCCAGGCCGAATCCACGCTCAGACTGAAATGGCCGGCGCCCGGCTGCATGATCGTGCCGACCGCCAGGCCCACGCCCACCGCCAATGCTGCGGTGATGACAAACCATAAAAACGTGCGTCCACCGAGTGCGGCAACCGACTTTTGCCCGTGCAAGGACGAGATCGCATTGATCACCGCGAAGAACACCAGCGGGATGGCGATCATCTTGATCAGCGTGACGTACAGGTCACCCAGGGGACCGAACCACACATCGGCCGCCGGGCCCATGGCCCAGCCGACCAGCGCGCCGAGGACGAAGCCGGCCACCACGCGTTGCCAGAACGGAATGCGCAACCACGCCGCAACCAGTTTCATGTCGTCGAATCTTCCGGGGGGAAAGTGCATGCACCATAGCCCAGGGCTGCCCTGCCCGCGAGACCACCGCTGGAACAGCGCTGTGTCATCGGTGTGACACCACCCAGCGCGGCATAATGGGGATTGATTCAGCCACGAGTTCGATGCCGATGCGTTACCGCCTGCCTACCCTCGCCGCCCTGACCACGCTGTGCGTCGCCGCCTGCGCCTCCACGACCGGCAGCAGCACCTCCGCACCCGCGTCGGTCCGCGTGGAGGTACCGCCGGTGGCGCACCCGGCGGGCGAAACCCCGCAGTGGTGGTACCGCTCGGGCGCCGCCCGTGCCGCCGGCAACGGCGCCATGGCCGGCAAGGCGCGCAACGTGATCCTGTTCCTGGGCGATGGCATGAGCCTGACCACGGTCGCCGCCGCCCGCATCCTGGACGGCCAGCGCAAGGGCGGGCCGGGCGAAGAAAACCTGTTGTCGTGGGAACAATTCCCCGCCACCGCTTTCAGCAAGACCTACAACACCGACTCGCAGACGCCGGATTCGGCCGGCACCATGACCGCGATCACCACCGGCGTGAAGTCGCACATGGGCGCGATCGGGGTCAGCAGCGGCAACCGCAGCGACTGTGCCGACAGCTTGAACAAGGGCCTGCTGAGCTGGCTGCAGCTGGCCGACAGCGCCGGCATGGCCACCGGCATCGTCACCACCACGCGCCTGACCCACGCCACGCCGGCGGCAACCTATGCGCATTCGCCGGACCGCAATTGGGAAAACGACACCGACCTTCCCGAATCGGCCCGTGCTGCCGGCTGCCAGGACATCGCCCAGCAATTGCTCTCCACCGCCCGCTACGGCCGAGGCCCGCAAGTGGTACTGGGCGGAGGACGCAGCCAGTTCCAGAGCGTGCAGGAGCGCGACCCGGAATACGACGACAAGGTGGGCCTGCGCCTGGACGGCCGCGATCTGGTGTCCGAATGGAAACAGGCGCACCCGCAGGGCGCTTATGTCTGGAACGAGCAGCAGTTGCAGGCAGCGTCCGGTGCACCGGCGCTGCTGGGCTTGTTCGAGCCGGACCACATGCAGTTCGACCACGACCGCAACCGCACCCCGCAGGGCGAGCCCAGCCTGACCGAAATGACCCGCACCGCGATCCAGTCGCTGTCGCGCGACCCGAATGGCTTCGTCCTGATGGTCGAAGGCGGCCGTATCGATCACGCCAACCACGCCGGCAATGCCTACCGCGCACTCGACGAAACCGTGTCGCTGTCCGATGCCGTACGCGCTGCCGTGCAGACTGCGCCAGCGGACACGCTGATCATCGTGACTGCCGACCATTCGCACACGCTCAACTTTGTTGGCTACCCGGTGCGCGGCAACCCGATCCTGGGCAAGGTGCGCGGCACCGGCGGCGAAGAAGGCGACCGCAGCCAGCTGGCCACCGACCTGGCCGGCCAGCCATACACCACGCTCAGCTACGCCAACGGTCCCGGCTACACCGGTGCCAGCAATGCGCAGCCGGCCGGCCCCAAGAAATATCCGCACGAACCCAGCAGCAGCGAGCCGGCCGCCGGCCGCCCGGACCTGACCCACGTCGACACCGAGGCCCCCAGCTACATGCAGGAAGCGCTGGTGCCGACCAAATCCGAAAGCCACGGCGGCGAAGATGTCGGCATCTGGGCCACCGGCCCCGGCAGCGCGGCATTCCGCGGCACGCTGGAAGAGAACGTGATCTACCACGTCATCGTCCAGGCCACCCCGCGCTTGCGCGAGCGCCTGTGCAAGGCAGGCACCTGCGATGCCGCCGGCGTGCCGGTGGAATTGCCCAGGCCGGCCACCTTCGAGGCTGCGGTCAAGCGCTGATGCGCGGGCGGCGCTGCGGCGATGGCGGGCGAGCTGGCGCGTGATGCGGTTGCCGCATCGCCGCTCGACCTGCCCGCCTGGCGTCGCCACCGCCATGTGCAATCGCGCCTGCGAACAGCCGCAGTCCCCAGCCGTTGGTGTGGTGCTCGGATGGGCCGTAGCGGAACGATGCGGTGACCGCGCACGGCAGCACGTTGCAGCCCAGACTGCAGCTGCGCACGGTTGTTCGCGCTACGGGGCGCCGGGAACGACGGAATCGTCGATGGGTCCCAAGCAGAGAACACCCCGGGCAGGCGGCCGACACGCAATCACGCAGCAGGGATGGCATCTGCTCGCCGAGCGCGCAGGAGCCGCTGCGAGATTGCGCCTATGCTGACCGGCACCCCGCTCCTGTTGCCAGCCACCCCGCCCGGCCCGGTGCTGCTGGCCTATAGCGGCGGGATGGATTCCAGCGTGCTGCTGCATCTGCTGGCGGCGACGCCACGCTATCGGCACGCAGGATTTCGCGCGCTGCATGTGCATCATGGGCTGCATGCCGATGCCGATGCCTGGGCCGCGCATTGCCAACGCACCTGCGACACGCTGCAGGTGCCGTTGCAGATCGTGCGGGTGCAGGTGGCACGCGACAGCGGTCTTGGGTTGGAAGCGGCAGCACGCCACGCGCGCCATGCGGCGTTCGCGCAGGCGCTCACTGCTGGCGAATGGCTGGCGCTGGCGCACCATCGCGACGACCAGGCGGAAACCTTCCTGCTGCGTGCGCTGCGTGCGTCCGGCCCCGAAGGCCTGGCGGCGATGCGGCCGCAGCGCCCATTCGCCAGCGGCACGCTGTGGCGCCCGATGCTGGCGCACGCCCGCGCCGATCTGCTCGCCTACGCGCATGCGCAAGGGTTGCGCTGGATCGAAGATCCCAGCAATGCCGACCCACGCCATGACCGCAACTTCCTGCGCAGCCAGGTCGTGCCGTTGCTGCAGCAACGCTGGCCGCAAGCACCCGACGCGTTGGCGCGCAGTGCGCAACTGAGCGCCGATGCCAGCGCATTACTGCTGCAGCAGGACATGGCGTTGTTGCCGAGCGTGCGGACCGCAAGCGGCGCGCTGGATCTGCAGGCATTGCGCGCGCAACCGGTGGAACGAAGGGCACGGCTGTTGCGCGCCTGGGTGAGTGCGGCGCACGCGCCGCCGCTGCCTGCGCAAGGCGTGGCCGCGCTGGAACGGGAAATCGACAATCACGCTGCAGATCGGCAGGCCTGCTTTGCGTGGCAACAGGTAGAAGTACGCCGCTGGCGCCAGTGCCTGTTTCTGCACCGCCCCGCTGCGGCCTGGCCGTCGGACTGGCACGCGCAGTGGGACGGCGCAGCGCCCCTGCACCTGCCCGACGGTGCGCAGTTGCGGTTGCTCGGCGCACCCGGGCTGCGCTTTGCGCAACCGCTGCTGGTGCGCGCACGCCGGGGCGGCGAGCGCATCGTGCTGCCGCAGCGCACGCACTCACACCAACTCAAACACCTGCTGCAGGCGCTGGATCTACCGCCGTGGGAGCGCGGGCGCCTGCCGATCCTGTGGGACGGCACGCAGGTGCTCGCCGCCGGCGACTGCATCATTTCCGCCACCTTGGACGCATGGTTGCAGACCAATGCCGCCGCGTTGCAATGGCGCGCGGCTGCCGACGCGAATTGACCCGCCTGCGCGCGCGCCGCACACTTTAGCGATGGCCAAGAAGTCTTTGAACGAAACGTCCCCGGTTGCCCGCTTCGAACAGTCGCTGGAAGAACTCGAGCAACTGGTGCAGAAGATGGAAGTCGGCGATCTGAGCCTGGAGCAATCGCTCACGGCCTACGAGCGCGGCATCGGGTTGTACCGTGATTGCCAGCAGGCGCTGGAACAGGCCGAACTGCGCGTGCGCTTGTTGACCGACCCCGCCCGCCCCGAGCTTGCCGAAGCCTTCGAACCGCCGTCGCTGGACGGCTGAGATGAGCTCGGCGCTGTTCGACCACTGGATCGCCCGCACCGAACGCAGCCTGGAGGCCGGCCTGCCGCGCGCCACGCATGCGCCGCAGCGCCTGCATGCAGCGATGCGCCATGCCGTGCTGGGCGGGGGCAAGCGCATGCGTCCGCTGCTGGTCTACGCAAGCGGCGCTTTGTTCGGCGCTGCTGAGGATCAGCTCGACACGCCCGCGGTGGCGGTAGAGCTGATTCACGCCTATTCGCTGGTGCACGACGACTTGCCGGCGATGGACGACGACGCGCTGCGGCGCGGCCAGCCCACCGTGCATATCGCCTTCGATGAGGCCACCGCGATTCTGGCCGGCGACGCCTTGCAGACACGCGCGTTCGAATTACTCGCCACTGCCTCTGCCAGCGCCGAACTGCGCGTCAGCTGGATGCAGAGCCTGGCCACTGCTGCGGGCGCGGCCGGCATGTGCGGCGGCCAGGCGCTGGATATCGATGCGACCGGGCAACTGCAGTCGCTGCAGGATCTGCAACGTATGCATGCGCTCAAGACCGGCGCGTTGATCCGTGCGGCGGTCCGGATGGGCGCACTCACCGGAGGCGCCGCGGCAGCCGACCAGCAGCGTCTGGACGAATTTGCCGACGCCTTGGGCCTGGCCTTCCAGGTACGCGACGACATCCTGGATGTGGAATCGAGCTCGGCGCAGCTGGGCAAGACCGCCGGCAAGGACGCGGCGCAAGCCAAATCCACCTACCCCGCCCTGCTGGGGATGGATGGCGCCAAGGCGAAGCTGGCCGAGCTGGCCGCGCGCATGCACGACGTCCTGCAGCCCTATGGGCAACCAGGCGAGACGTTGGCCACCTTGGGCCGGTTTGCGGTGAACCGCGCGCACTAGGCGCAGTTGCCAACGCCGCTACACCGCAGCGAGCGGGAACGGCCGATGCCCGAATCGATCTGAAGTTTCCCGCGTGCCGCAATGGCGCGCTGGTGGCTCGCGCAGCCACATCTGGACGATTTGCGACATAGAGCGGACGCGCCGGACACGATTTGCGCACTCCGTGCGCCAGCGCACGGTCAACGTCTGCATCGGGGGCGTGCAAGCGGCGAACTGGGTCACACATTGCAACTTTTCTTGGCTGCGTTTGTGTCATGCGTTGACACATTCGGAGTTGCAGCACATGACCGATCGCACATTTTAAAGCTGAATTGTCGACATTCGTGCTATTTCAGCGGCGTTCATAAGTTCGCTACGAACAAAAATATTCGCAATTGAATAACTTGTCGCGTCCGCTCGTCCTGCCTAGGTTTGGCTTGCCCGCATCCGCGGACATCCCCCGATCACACGGAGAGTCACTGGTGAAGAACGTTTTTCTCGCATCGTTTGCAGCAGGCACGCTGGCCGTTGTTGGCGTCCTCGGATCGGCCCAGGCGCAGTCCGTGCGCGGTCCGCTTCCGTTGACCATCGAACTGTCGCCAGTGGCCGACCAGGCTGGGCGTCATCAGGGCAAGATCGCCGTCACCGTCACCAATAACGGCAGCCAGACCGCACGCGTGCCGACGTACCAGCTGCCGCTGAAGTCGCTGGATAACGGCATTCTGGAAGTGAGCCGTGACGGCAAGCCGGTGGACTACACCGGGCGCCTGGTCAAGCGCGGCCTGCCCAAGGCCGCCGATTTCACCATCCTGCAGCCAGGCCAGAGCGTGAAGGGCGAGGTCGATCTGGCCGGCGCCTACGATCTGTCCACCAGCGGCAACTACACCATCCAGGTGCGCTCGGCGCTGCAGTACGCCTCCTTTTCCGACGGCAGCCTGATGAAAGCCGCCAGCGGCGAGCCGGCCGTGGCCACCAGCACCCCGCTCACCGTGTGGCTGGACGGCGTCAACCGTGGCGTACAGCGCCAGCTCGCAGTCGGCCCGACCGCCGTGGTCAACGGCATCAATTACCTCAACTGCAGCACCACCCGCACCAGCCAGGCCGGCAGCGCGGTGACTGCCGCGCGCAACTACTCGCAGAACGCGCGCAACTACCTCAATGCCGGCAGCACCGGCGCGCGCTACACCACCTGGTTTGGTGCCTATAACGCCTCGCGCTACAGCCGGGTCAGCTCCAACTTCGTCAACATCGACAATGCGCTGGACCAGAACAACGGCCAGATCACCATCAATTGCGGTTGCACCGACAGTGCCTTCGCGTACGTCTACGCCAATGCACCTTACGAAATCTATGTCTGCAATGCGTTCTGGAGTGCATCGACCACCGGCACCGACTCCAAGGCCGGCACGCTGGTACACGAGATGAGTCACTTCACGGTCGTTGCCGGCACCCAGGATCGCGTCTATGGCCAGTCCGGCGCGCGCAGCCTGGCGATCAGCAACCCGGCGCAGGCCATCACCAACGCCGACAGCCATGAGTATTTCGCCGAAAACACCCCGGCGCAGAACTGATCGCTCCATCGCCTGATACGACAAAGGCCCGGCATCGCTGCCGGGCCTTTGTCGCTTCCACCGCGCCGGTTACTTGATCAGGCGCAGCGCGAACGGGTAACGGTAATGCTCGCCGTTGTTGGCCTTGACAGCGGCCAGGATGCACAGCACCAGGTTGGCAATCCACACCAGCGTCGGCAAGAAGAACAGGATGCCGAACGAGACAATGGTCAGAATGATCGCTGCCACGGTGGCAATGAGCACGGTGATCTGGAAATTCAGCGCTTCCTTGGCTTGATCGGTCGCGAACGGCTTGGACGGGCTGGCGTCCTTGCTGATCAACCAGATCACCAACGCACCGACGAACGAGGTCACGATGCCGAGCAGATGCGCGGCCAGCGCGAGCGTACGCTCCTCCGACGGACTGGTGCTGACCGGTGGCGGTGGCGGTGCGGCGTGCGATTCGAATTCGCTCATCATGTCTCCCCGTGCATGGTTGTGGTGCGGCGGACTATAGCAACGATTCAGCCAGCCACCAGTGCGGAAAGACATGGGTGCGCGGCCCGGCCATGGCTGCAATCGGCCGCGCCATGGCGAAAAAGACCACCCTGCCTTAGTGCGAGCGGGTGCCGCCCACAAGACGCAGAGGGCTTATTCACGCGCGTCGCAAGGTGCGTAGGTAGCGGTCGCACGTCGCGCGCGCCGCCGCAAGATCCATACCCCATTGCGCATATCGCATCGGAGACAGCGGCGGTGACCGTGACCTGCCCGCTTCGGCGTTACGCAGATGCATCGTCAGGTGCGAGCGGCGGCTCGTGAGGCGTGCGCCTACACGACAAGCCGCCCGGAAACCGGGGAAGCCGACACAGCGGTACCGCTCAGCTGTCGCCTGCCACCGTCATGCGGTTGATCAGCACCGAGCCGATCTTGACGTGCGAGCGCGGGTCGACATCGCTGCCCACCGCTTCGATGCCGGCGAACATGTCGCGCAGATTGCCGGCGATGGTCAGGCCATCGACCGGGTAGGCAATCACGCCGTTTTCGATCCAGAAGCCGCCGGCCCCGCGCGAATAGTCGCCGGTGACGGGATTGACGCCGTTGCCCATCAGTTCGGTGACCAGCAGGCCGCGCGACATGCCGGCAATCATCGACGCCAGATCGCCCGCATTGGCGGTGACCTGCAGGTTGTGGACGCCACCGGCGTTGGCGGTGGTCTGCAGGCCCAGCTTGCGCGCCGAATAGCTGCCCAGCACATAGCGCTGCAGCACACCGTCGCTGATCAGCGCCGAACGCCGCGTCGCCACGCCTTCGCCGTCGAAGGCGGCCGAGCGCAAACCGCGGCGCAGGTGCGGCAGCTCTTCGATGTTGAACCAGTCCGGGAACAACGTGCTGCCGACGCTGTCGAGCAGGAAGCTGGCACGGCGATACAGCGCGCCGCCGGACACCGCGCCGAGCAGGTGGCCGACCAGCGAGCGCGCCACTTCCGGAGCGAACAGCACCGGCAACTGACCGGTGGGCAGCGAACGCGGCTGCAAGCGCGCCACGGTACGCGCGGCGGCATGGCGGCCGATGGCGTCGGGCGCTTCCAGGTCTTCGCGTGCCAGTGCACTGCTGTACCAGCCGTCGCGCTGCATGCCGTCGCCCTGCCCGGCGATCAGCGCGCAGCTGATCGAATGATGGGTACCGCGCTCGCGGCCGATGAAGCCATGCGAATTGGCGTACACCGACAGGCTCAGCCCGGTGCTGGCCGAGGCGCCGTCGGAGTTGCTGATGCGCGCGTCGGCGTCGCGGCCGGCGGTTTCGCAGGCCAGCGCCAGATCCACGGCGGTATCGGCGTCCAGCGCCCACGGATGCCAGCTGTCCAGCTCGGGGAACTCGCGCGCCATCAACTCCGGGTCGGCCAGGCCGGCGGCCACGTCGTCTTCGGTGAAGCGGGCGATCGCGCAGGCCTGCGCCACGGTGGATTCCAGGCTTGAATCCTGCAGGTCGGCAGTGCTGGCACTGCCCTTGCGCTTGCCGAAGTAGACCGTGACCGCAATGCCACGATCGCGCGTGGATTCGACCGTCTCTACAGCGCCCAGCCGCACATTGACGTCCAAGCCGCGCTCTTCGCTGCAGCTGACTTCGGCCTGCGTGGCGCCGGCGGCGCGCGCGCGCTCGAGCAGGCGCTGGGAGATGTCGGTGAGCGCATCCAGGCGCTGCAGGCTGTCGTCGGTGACGCGGATTTCGGAGGAGAGTGCGTTCAATGCTTTATCCTTGGAAACGCGGATCCGTCCGCGAAAGCCCGGCCATCCATGACCGGAATGTTTGAATTCGGTGCGGAGTTGTTCCGCCGACGCCCGGCCGTTCGAGGCCGCAGATGTTTATCAACCAAGTTTCGGGATGTGGTGGCAATGCGCGGACGCGATGAAGAGACCGGTGAATTTCGTGGCGCCAGCCGCAGCCAGCAGCGGCGCGAGGCGCTGGAGATTTTCGACCTGGGCGAAAAGCTGGTGGCGCTGACCCCGGCGCAGCTGGCCAAGTTGCCGGTGCCCGAATCGCTGATCCCGCATATCGAAGAGAGCAAGCGCATCACCTCGCATATTGCGCACAAGCGGCAGCTGGCGTTTCTGGCCAAGCACATGCGCCGCGAGGACGAGCAGACCCTGGCCGCGATCCGCGATGCGCTGGACGCCAACAGCGATACCGCGCGCCGCGAAGTGGCGGCGATCCACCGGGTCGAACGCTGGCGCGAACGCCTGCTGGCCGAAGGCGACGTGGCGCTGGCCGAACTGCTGGAAGCCTACCCGGCCGCCGATCGCCAGCAACTGCGTCAACTGGTGCGCAACGCGATCCACGAACGTGCCAAGAACAAGCCCCCGCGCGCCTACCGCGAACTGTTCCAGGTGCTGCGGGAGCTGTCTCAAGAGCAGGGATTGGAGCGTGGGGATTCGGGATTGGAAGACGACGAGTCGGCGGCGGAAGGCGACGAGTAAGGATTCACGGAAGCGGCGGCGCAGTCGCCCGGCAGTGATCGCAGACCGGCCCGACTTCCACCGCCAATTCCTGCTGCGACGCATCGAGGTCGACGCGCCGTAAGCGCCAGACACACGGCAACGGACTGCCGCTGCGACGACCTCCAAATCCCGATGCCGCAAGCGCATCGGGACCAGTGCATCGCAAAGGCCTGACGCACTGCTTTGCGCTCCTGCCGCTACGATTCCCAAATCCCGATTCCCGATTCCCCGCATCTCAAGCCTGCGTTCCGCCAACCGTGATGCCGTCGATCAGCAGCGACGGCTGGCCGACGCCGACCGGCACGCTCTGCCCGTCCTTGCCGCACACGCCCACGCCTTCGTCCAGCGCCAGGTCGTTGCCGATCATGCGCACCTTCTGCATGGTTTCCGGGCCGTTGCCGATCAGGGTGGCGCCCTTGACCGGTGCGGTGACCTTGCCGTCTTCGATCAGGTAGGCCTCGGTGGCCGAAAATACGTATTTGCCGCTGGTGATGTCGACCTGGCCGCCACCGAAGTTCACCGCGTAGATGCCCTTCTTGACCGAGCGGATCATCTCTTCCGGGTCGTGCTGGCCGGCGCGCATGTAGGTGTTGGTCATGCGCGGCATGGTCAGGTGCGCGAACGATTCGCGGCGGCCATTGCCGGTGGGCGCCACGCCCATCAGGCGCGCGTTGTGGCTGTCCTGCATGTAGCCCACCAGCACGCCGTCTTCGATCAGCGTGGTGCACTGGCTGGGCGTGCCTTCGTCGTCGATATTGAGCGAGCCGCGGCGCCCGTCAAGGGTGCCGTCATCGACGATGGTCACGCCCGGCGAGGCCACGCGCTCGCCGATGCGGCCGGCGTAGACGCTGGTGCCCTTGCGGTTGAAGTCGCCTTCCAGGCCGTGCCCCACCGCCTCGTGCAACAGCACGCCGGGCCAGCCCGGGCCAAGCACCACCGGCATCACCCCGGCCGGCGCCGGGATCGCGTCCAGATTCACCAGCGCCTGGCGCAGCGCTTCGCGCGCAAACCCTTCCGGGCGGCCGTCGGCGAACAGTTCGGCATAGCCATAGCGGCCGCCGCCGCCGGAATAACCGGATTCGCGCCGGCCGCCTTGTTCGACGATCACCTGCACGTTCAAGCGCACCAGCGGCCGCACGTCTGCTGCCAGCACGCCGTCGCTGCGGGCGATCAGCACCGTGTCCACGCCGCCGGACAGGCTCACCATCACCTGCTTGACGCGCGGGTCGGCAGCGCGCAGGAACTGGTCGATCCGGCGCAGCAGGTCCACCTTGGTGGCGCTGTCCATGTCGTCGATGGGATCGGTGGCCGGGTACAGCGCACGGCCATTGCCGCGTACCAGCGCGCGGGTGGATTGCGCCCCGCCCTCGCGCGAGATCGCGCGCGCGGATTGTGCCGCTTCGAGCAGGGCATCGCGGTGGATGTCGTCGGAATAGGCGAAGCCGGTTTTTTCGCCGGCGATTGCGCGCACACCCACGCCTTGTTCGATGGAATGCGCGCCGTCCTTGACGATGCCGTCTTCCACGCTCCAGCTCTCGCGCCGCGAATGCTGGAAATACAGATCGCCGAAGTCGATGCCCGGGCCCAGCAGGGCGCCGAAGGTGCGGTCGAGATGGCCGGCGTCCAGGCCGGAAGGAAGCAGCAGCCGGGTTTCGGCCAGAGTGAGAGCGTTATCGGTCATGTGGTCAGGATGGGGCCCGCGCGCCGGGGAGACAAGTCGTTCGGCTGAACATGCGCGCGGCTATCATCGCTGGCCAGTTCTTCACCGATCGCCCGCGCATGAAGCTCATCGCCTACGTCCTGGATGGCCATACGCTGGACATCCGCCCTGCCCCGCACGAGCGCGCGTGGATGGATGCCACCGACCAGCGCTACGCCTACCGCTGCCTGCCGCTGGCGATCGCCAATGCGCATGGCTGGGAGCTGCTGTGCCAGTCCGGTTTCGAGGCCAGTTGGGACGGCAGCGACGCACTGGCGGCGATCAGCATCAGCGCCGATGCCGACACGCAGGCACCGGCGATCAGCCACTTCGGCTATGGCGTGCTGACCTTCCACGTACCGTGCCTGTTCCGCACCGACACCGGCATCGACCTGTTCGTCACCGGTCCATTGAACCGGCCCAAGGACGGCATCGGCGCGCTGAGCGGCATGGTAGAAACCGACTGGAGCCCGCACACCTTCACCATGAACTGGCGCTTCACCCGGCCCGGGCGGGTGCGCTTCGAGGCGGGCGAACCGTTCTGTCATCTGTTCCCGCTGCAGCGGCAGTTGATCGAGCAGGTGCAGCCGCAGTGGAAGCCGCTTTCCGAAGCGCCGCAGCTGGCGCAGCAACACGCCGACTGGACATCCAGCCGCACGCGCTTCCTGGACGAACTGCCCGATGCGCAATCGGCGGCGGCACGCGAGAAATGGCAGCGTGGCTATTTTCTTGGTGTGGCCGCACCTGGGCAGCCGCCAGTGCCGGGACATCGGTCGCGACTGCGCCTGCCGATGTTTACCCGTGCCGGCAGCGAGGACGCGCCCGCAGAGTGAGGCCGACGGAGTCCGTCAGCGCTGCGTCGGATCTGCCTTGCCGGACCTGCCGGAGGGGGCGGCCGGTTTGCTCGGCGCCCGCTCGCGCGCCTCGCGCTCCACCACGTCCACCTGCGGGTCTTTCCATGGCCCGGTGACGTGATAGGTCTTGGCACCGATCGCACCCAGCGGTTTGCCGAGCACCGCGTTGGCCGCTGCGCCGACGGCGGCCCCCACCGGGCCGCCGGCCACTGCGCCGACCACGGTCAGCAGGTTGCCGGCCTTGGGGTTCACGTCCACGGTCTGGTCGAAGGTCTGCGCGCGCAGGTCGGTCTGGCCTCGGATCGCGATGTCGGCAGCCGGGCCTTCGATGCGGATGGCATCGGTCCGCGCGAAGCCCTCGCCGAAGCGCACCTCGCCGGCCAGCTTGTTGAAGGCCAGCCCCTTGGAGAAGAAATCGCGGAAGTCGAACATCAACCGGCGTGGCAGCTGCGCCACGCTCAGCAGACCGAGCACGCGGCCGGCGCCCGGGTCCACTTCCAGCAATTGGCCATTGCGCACATCGACCTTGAGGTTGCCGTCCAGCGAGCCGAGCGCGAAACCGGTTGGTGAGCCCTGCCAGCCGGCATTGAGCTCCAGTTGCCCTTCGCCGCCGCGCAATTGGCCGCCCAGGGTGAGGTTCTGCAGCAGATTGCCCAGGTTGCGGCTGTCCACGCGCGCCGACAACCGCGTGCTGGCCGCCTCGCCCTTGCCGCGCCAGGCCCCGGTGAGGCCGATGTTCTGATCGTCCGAGCGCAGTTGCAGCTGATCCACCTGCATGCCATCGGTGAGCCGGCTGCTGCGCAGGGTGGCCGCACCGAAGGTCATCTTGCCGATCTGCAGATCGTCGATATCCAGCGCCAGCGGCGGGATCGACACCGGGTCGAATTCGGCCACGGCACGACGCGCGGGCTCCGGCAACGCGCCTGCCAATGGGTCGCCGGGCTCGGGCGCGGCCGGCTCGGCAGGCGCCTCCACCGGCTGCCAGTGCACGGTCTTCAACGTGCCCTGCACCGTTGCGCCGTCGGCATTGGGCACGGTGAGCTGGCCGGCCAGCGAGGGGCCGTCCAGCGTCACCGCCACCGTATCGCGGGTGGGGCGCAGACGCAGACGCGTCTGCGGGAACACCCCACCGATCATCAGCAACCGGTCTGCCTGCACATCCACCTGCTGCAACGGCATCGGGTCTTTGACGGGCACGGCCGGCTGGCCGGGCAACGGTGGCATGTCGGCGTCGCCGCTGCTGCCGCGCGCCAGGCTGATCCAGTCGATCGCATCCAGCGAGGCGGCGCGGCCGGTCACCACCAGCCCGTTGGCGGGTGGCCGTTCGGTGACGGTATCGGTGCCCATCACCACACGCACGCCGGTCTGCGCGCCATGGCTGCTGGCCTTGAGCGCCACCAGCTTGCCGAACCCCACATCGATGTCGCCATCGCCCAGCGGCAGCGCGACCCTGACCCGGGTGTCCAATGGCTCGCTGGCTGCCTTGTCCAACGGCGCGGGCAGATCCAGCGTGGTGCCGACCAGATTGGAGCGCAGCGTCAGCACCGCATTCGCATCGGTCTGCCCCGGCGGCGGCAGCGGCACATCCACGCCCACCTGCCAGGGCGCACTGCCATGCACGTACGGGCGCAGCCATTCCATCTGGGGTGCACGGTCGAACAGTTCCCTGGCATCCAGGGTGGCGCCCAGACGTGCTTCGAAAGCTTGCCTGGGGTCCTGCACCAACCCGCCGGCGCGCAACGATAATTCGCCGCTGCGGCCTTCGTGCTGCACGCTCAGCCGCTCGGCGGCAAAGCCGGTGTCGCGATACTCGGCCTGCCCGCTGACCTGGTCGAAGGCCAGGTCCCAACGCGCGTCGGCCAGCTTGGCGCCCTGCAGGGCCACCGTGCCCTGCAGATGGCCACCGGCACCATGCGTCCGCAAGGGGCGCAGCAGGTCGAAGGTCACGGCGGCCGGCCCGGACACGGTGAGATTGCGCAAGGTGTCGCCATAGCGCCGCTCCAGCGGACTCTTGCGCAACATGCCGAGCAGTTGCGCCGCATCGGCCTGCGTGGATGCGCGCACGTACAGTTCGGAGGTGGCAAAGCTGGGAATACCCGCTTCCAGCTGCGCGACCGGGGTACCGGCCAGATCGCCCTGCCCTTGCAGCGAGAAGCCGTTGCCGATGAAGCTCAGGTTGGCCTGGACCTGCTCCATCGCCGGCCAGTCCGGCTGGAAGCGGATCACGCCATCGCGGATCTGCCCGAACGCTTCGAAGCGCCCGTCGTTGTTGTCGAACGGCCAATCGTCCAGATCGCCGCTGACCAGGCCAGTGCCGCCGGTGACGGTGCCGCCGGCCACGGCCATGTCGAGCCAGTCGATGGCGGCCTCGCTCATCTTGGAGCGGATCCAGAACTTGCGCGCCACCGGCAGCGCCACATCGTCCAGTTGGGCCGCCAGCTGCATGCGCGGGCGGCTGCCATCGCCCTGGAACCACAGCCCGCCACGCACGTTGGCGCCGTAATCCTTGCCCTGCACGCGCAACGCCGGAGTGGCGACCTGCCAGCCCGCGCCTTCGCGCCAACCGACGATCTTGCCGGCCAGCTGGATCTCGTGCACCACGCCGAAGCCGGTCGGCCAATCGAAACGCAGCGTGGCGTCGGGCGCGGGGTCCAGCTCGACGCCCTGCGCATCGCCATCGAGGGTGCCGCGCAGGCCACTGATGCCGGGCGCATTGCCCACCGGCAGAAATCCCAACGCTTCGATCTGGCCCCGCGCGCGCAGCGCGCCGCCTGGCTCGCCGGCGACCTGCAGGTCGGCCACGCGCAGCTGCGGTTTGGACAGGCTCAGCCAACGCCGCAAAGCGGGCGACAACTGCTCGCTCAAGGCGGCAGCTGCGATCAGGCCCGAGACATCCACATGCTTGCCCACCACCGCATAGCGGCGCCCGCCGGCAATGCTCAGCCCGTCCAGGTGCTGCAGTTGCGCTGCCGGGCCCAGGCGCAGCAGCGGCGCGTCCACGCGCCAGCCGCCATCGATGGTCTGCCAGCGCGCACGCGCCTGCAGCCGTTCCCAGGTGAGCGTGCGCCGCGCGGTCTCGTCCGGCAGCGCGGCCCCGGACAGGCGGAGCTGCTGCAGGTCGACATCCACGCTCACTGCAGCGATCCGGCGTGCGCGCAATTGCGCCCAGGCCTGCAAGCGCCCACCACCGCCCTCCACGCGCATTCCGCCGAACTGCAGCAACGACGCCCATGCGGACAGGTCGGCCGGATCGGCTTGCACATAAGCGCTGCCGTCGCCGCTGTCGCGATCGAATTCCAGCACCGCCGTCAGCGGCGCGCGCTTGAGATCGATCCAGCTACGGCTGCCCACCTTCACCGTCGAGCCGCTGACGCGCAGGCGCAGGTCGATGCGCGGCAGCGTGGTGTCCAGGCCGATCGAAGGCGCGGCCACGTGCAGTCGGGCTTCGGCCAGCTGGATCTCGCCCAGCCGGCGCAGCGCATCCAACGGATCGGAGTTTCCGCCGCTGGGCATGCCCTGGACCGACCACACACCGTCGTCGCTGCGCTGCAAGGTCAGCGCCAGGCCGCGCAGGCGTATTTCGGTCAGCGAATGGCCCGGCAGCAACCCGGCGTACATCGCCAACAGCACCTCGGCCTGGCCGACGCGCACCTCGCCGTGCGGACCGATACGCAGCCCATCCAGCCGCAGCAGCGGACCGCGCCGGGTCCATTCGGTCTGCAGCCGGTCGAACGCAATCGGCTGACCGGCACGCTGGCTCAGCCACTGCGCAATCTGCTGCGGGTGTTCCTCGGCCAACGGCAGCGCCTGGCTGGCCGCGCCCACCAACAACGCGACCGCCACCAGCGCAAGCGCGCAGGCGGTGATCGCATAGCGGCGAAACAGACGAAGACGGCGGCGCAGCGGGGTGGGCATCAGGAGCGGGGATTGGGCATTGGGCATTCGGGATTGGTTACAGCGTGTCCAAGCACGGTAACGTCAACGCTCCTGCTGGCCGCACATCATGACGGGGCCGGCTTTTACAAATCCCGAATCCCGGATCCCCAATCCCGAACTCACAGCAGCACCACATCGAACTGCTCCTGCAGGTACTGGTCGTCGGACTGAAAGCGGATGCTCTTGCCGAGGAACTCTTCCAGTTCGGCCACGGCGGCGGACTCTTCCTCGGTGATGCGGGCGACCACTTTCGACGAGGCGATCACCAACAGGCGCGCGGCATCGAACTGGCGCACGGCGCGGGTGATCTCGCGGAAAATTTCGTAGGTCACCGTTTCGGCGGTCTTGATGGTGCCGCGCCCGCCGCACTGGCCGCAGGTTTCCGAGAGCTGGCGCTCCAGGCTTTCGACGGTGCGCTTGCGGGTCATCTCCACCAGGCCCAACGGCGAGAACTCGTACACGGTGGTCTTGGCATGATCGCGCGCCAGCGCTTTTTCCAGGGTGCGCAGCACCTGCCGGCGGTGCTCCGCATCGTCCATGTCGATGAAGTCGATGATGATGATGCCGCCCAGGTTGCGCAGGCGCAGTTGCCGCGCCACCGCCTGCGCGGCTTCCAGGTTGGTGCGGAAGACGGTTTCTTCGAGGTTGCGCTGACCGACGAACGAGCCGGTATTGACGTCGATGGTGGTCATCGCCTCGGTCTGGTCGATCACCAGATAGCCGCCGGATTTGAGCGGCACCTGCTTGTTCAGCGCGCGCCCGATCTCGTCTTCGACCCCGTACAGGTCGAAGATCGGGCGGTCGCCGGTGTACAGCTCCAGCCGCTCGGCCAGCACCGGCATGTACTTGGCCACGAATGCCTGCAGCTGCACGAAGGTCTCGTTGGAGTCGACCTTGACTTTTTCCACGTCGCGGCGGATCAGGTCGCGCACCGCGCGCAGCGGCAGGCTCAGGTCTTCGTAGATGATGCTGCACGGCGGCGCTTCGCGGCCGCGGCGCTCGACCACGTTCCAGACCCGCGACAGGTAGGCGATGTCCTCGGCCAGCGCCTCGGCCGGCTGGCCTTCGGCATTGGTGCGGATGATGTAGCCGAAGCCGCCATGCTGGGCCGAGACCTCGCTGACGATGGTCTTCAGGCGCAGCCGCTCGGCTTCGTCTTCGATGCGCGCCGACACCCCAACCACCTTGGACTGCGGCAGCAGCACCAGATAGCGCGAAGGGATGCTGATCTGCGTGGTCAACCGCGCACCCTTGGTGCCGATCGGATCCTTGACCACCTGCACCACGATCTCCTGGCCGTCGCGCAGCAGCTCCACGATCGGCACCGAGGCCGGCGGCGGCGGCGGGATCGGGGTTTCTTCGGTATCGACCACGCTGGCTGGTGCCGGTGCCAGACGGACCACGTCGTTGGCGTGCAGGAACGCGGCACGCTCCAGCCCCACTTCGACGAAGGCAGCCTGCATGCCCGGCATCACCCGCTGCACCTTGCCCTTGTAGATATTGCCCACCACGCCCCGGCGCCAGCCGCGCTCGATGTGCAGTTCCTGCAGCATGCCGTTCTCGATCACCGCCACACGGGTCTCGCGCGGGGTGACGTTGACCAAAATCTCTTCCGACATCAATGCGCTCCGAAGGCTGTGAGCAACTGCGAGGTGTGGTACAGCGGCAATCCCATCACGCCGGAATAGCTTCCGGACAGATGGCGGATGAAGCGTTCGGCGCGGCCCTGGATCGCATAGGCGCCAGCCTTGCCCATCGGCTCCCCGCAGGCGGCGTAAGCGGCGATCTGCGCATCATCGAGCGTGTCGAAGGTAACCTCCGACACCACCAATGCCTGGGCCGGCGCCCGCTGTGCGCAGACTAGAACCACCGCCGTGAGCACCTGGTGGGTGCGCCCGGACAACGCGCGCAGCATGGCAACGGCATCGTCCACATCGACCGGTTTGCCGAACACCCGCTCGCCCAGCACCACCTCGGTATCGGAGCCCAGCACGATGGCGTCGGGGTCGGCGGCCTGTACCAGCGCCAGCCCGGCATGCGCCTTCTCCAACGCAACGCGCTGCACGTACTGGTCGGGCGATTCATCGGCTGCGCGCAGCTCGGGCACATCCAGTTGCAGCGTCTGGAACGGCACATCCAGGCGTTGCAGGAGTTCTTGTCGGCGCGGCGAACGGGAAGCGAGATAGAGCATCCGTCCAGCATACCTGTTGCCCGCACTCGCCCGCTTGCCTGGTGAACGCACACACCGTTGCCGACGGCGCTGTCGTGCTCGACTCACAACATATTCATCGAGCTGCCAACACGCTCGCCACACAGACAAGGAGATCTCATGCGTACCCATCTCAAGCCGTTGTTGCTGGCCCTGTCCATCGCTGCCGGAACCGCCATGACTGCCCACGCCCAACCTGCGTCCAGCTACACCATTCCCAGCGACGGCACCCTGCTCAACGTCTCGGCCGAGGCCGAAGCCAAGCGTGTGCCGGACATCGCCACGCTGTCTGCCGGGGTGGTCACCCAGGCCGCCGACGGCAACGCCGCCATGCGCCAGAACGCCGAACAGATGAGCAAGGTCATGGCCGCGGTCAAAGCTGCCGGCATCGCCGACAAAGACGTACAGACCAGCGGCATCAATCTGAGCCCGCAGTACACCTACAAGGAAAACGAAGCGCCCAAGATCAACGGCTACCAGGCCAGCAACACGGTCAGCCTCAAGGTGCGCGACATCACCCGCCTGGGCAAGGTGCTCGACGCCCTGGTCGCGCAAGGCGCCAACGACATCAACGGCCCCAGCTTTTCGATCGACCAGCCCGAGCCGGTCTACGACGAAGCCCGCGTTGCCGCACTGAAGAAGGCCCAGGCGCGCGCCGAAACTTACGCCAAGTCGCTGGGGCTGAAGGTGCGCCGCATCGTCAGCATTTCCGAAGGCCGCAGCGGCGGCGCAGTCCGCCCGATGATGATGGCCGCCTCGATGCGCTCGGCAAAGGCCGAGATGGACACCCCGGTCGCCCCCGGCGAGAGCACCTTGTCGATCAACCTGGATGTGACGTTCGAGCTGGGGCGTTGACCTGACCGCAACCGCGTTCGGTTTGCTTTGCAGACTGCCCTCCTCGAGGGCAGTTTTTTTTATGGCCAAGCCAAAATTTTTGTTGCCTCCTCTTGCGATGGCAACGCCCCGTTTCCGACACGAGTCAGGCGCGCCAAATGTGTGCGGATCGATGCGATCGGGGCGAATCGACCAGCCGACCTCCAGCGCTTCGAAATCGCTTGTGCCCGCGCAGAGGTCGCGGTAAACCTACGCCACCGGATGGTGATGTGCGTCCGGCTCGCGCTGGTCCTTTCCGCAGTTCCGTTCTGGAGGTGGATGATGGTTCGCACGCAATCGCAGGTTTCTTCCCGTCCCCTTGGCATCGACCCCTCGCGCGTTCTGGCGATGAGCACGGCCGTGGCATTGCACCTGCTGGCCGGCGGGTTGTTGCTGATTCCGCTCTCGCACCGGGCCATTCCGCAGCAGACCGCGCCAAAAGAGCGCTGGCTCATGCCGGTCAGCATCCCGACGCCGCCACCGCCGCTGGTGTTTCCAGTCGAAGTAAAGTTCACGCCGAAAACGCATTCACCGACCAAGACGCTGCCGGTGCCGGTACAGACCCCGGTGATCAGTGAACCCTCCGTTGTCGACAGCGCACCGGCTGCCGTTGCCGCAACGGTCTCCGACGCTGTTGCAGACAGCGCTCCGACAACCACCCCACCCAGCGGCCCGGTCGAAGCAGGGCAATTGCAGTATCTGAGTTCGCCCGCGCCGAGCTATCCGGCGGCTGCACTGCGTGCAGGGCAGCAAGGCACGGTGGTGCTGCGCGTACTGGTTGGCACCGATGGGCGTCCGGCCGAAGTGAGCGTGCAGACCAGCAGCGGCCATCGCGTGCTCGACCTGGCCGCGCGTAGCCAGGTGCTGCGCAGCTGGCGCTTCCAGCCGGCGATGCAGAACGGCCAGGCCGTGCAGGCCTATGGTCTGGTGCCGGTGAGCTTCTCGCTGAACTAAGTGGCGACTGGATGCGGCGGCCTGCAACCGCAGCCGCCGCATCGATGTGGCTCTGCGCACCAGTTCCGTTAGGCGCTCTTATGCGCGGTGATACGGATGGTTGGCCAGCATCGCCGCGGCGCGATACAGCTGCTCGGCGACGATCAGGCGCACCAGCATGTGCGGCAGGGTGAGCGGGCCGATCGACCAGCTTTCGCTGGCGCTCTTGAACACCTCCGCCGCGTGGCCTTCCGGCCCGCCGATGAGAAACGCCAGGTCGCGGCCCTGTCCGCGCCAATGCTCCATGCGTTGGGCGAGCTGTTCGGAACTGAGCGGGCGCCCGGGGACATCAAGCGCCACCACGTAGGCATTTTTTGGCAGCGCCGCGAGCACGCGACGGCCTTCGTCGTCGGTCGCGCGCTGCGCATCGCGGCCCTTGCCGCGCAGGCCGGGCTCGATCTCGACCAGCTCCAGCGGCATCCAGTGCGAAAGACGTTTTTGATATTCGGCAAAACCTTGCGCCACCCAGCTTGGTGCGCGCTCGCCGGTAGCGATGAGTCGGCATTTCATGGCCACATGATATCCGCGTCACAGCCCGGGCAGCCCGCGGCGATTTGTCACCGCGTGTCATGGTGTGGTTACAGCTGGCAATTAGTGTCGCTCGACCACCCAGCCACGCAGGAGTCGTTCGATGCCGATTTTCGATCCCGCCCGCCGCCAGGTTCTCAAGGGCAGTGCTGCCGTCATGGCCGGCGGCGCCCTTGGCAGCTTGAGCGCGCTGCAGTCGCGCCAAGCCCAGGCCGCCACCTCGCCTTCCACGCAGCTTGCACCGGTCCCGAGCCGGTACGGCCCGCTCGCCCCGGTCGCCGACCAGAGCACCGGTTTGCCGCTGCTGCAGCTGCCACAGGGTTTCAGCTATCGCTCGTTCGGCTGGAGCGGCGACCGCATGGACGACGGCCAGCCCTGCCCCGACCGCCACGACGGCATGGCCGTGGTCGGCCTGCGCCGACCCGACTGGCGCCCCGGTAGCGACCCGCTACGCGGTCTGGAATATGTGCTGATCCGCAACCACGAACGCGGCGCAGGCAACCCGTTCCGCGCACCGGCGATGTACGACACCGGCATCGTCAGCGGCACCCAGCAGGCCGGCGGCGGCACCACCACGCTCAGCTACGGCCGGCGCGGCTGGGGCAGCCTGGAGCCCAGCCTGGGCGGCACGCTGGTCAACTGCGCCGGCGGCCCCACGCCTTGGGGCACCTGGCTGAGCTGCGAAGAGATCAAGACCAATACGGTCTCCAGCACCGGCCGCAAGCATGGGTACGTGTTCGAGGTGGACCCGGACAGCCACCGCACCACCGGCCGCCCGCTGGTGGGCCTGGGCCGTTTCAGCCATGAAGCGGTGGCGATCGATCCGCGCACCGGCATCGTCTATCTCACCGAAGACGACCGCAACAAGGCCGGCCTGTACCGCTTCATCCCCAACGACCGCCGCGGCCGCAATGGCTCGCTGGAAAACGGCGGGCGATTGCAAGCCGCGCGCGTGCGCGGGCGCCGCAATGCCGATCTCACCGTGGCCAGCATCGGCCAGCAATTCCAGCTGGAATGGGTGGATATCTCCGAGCCCGACCTGGACAGCATCGCTGCGCCGGCCGGCTTTGCCGATATCGGCGCCAACGACACCCTGAGCGGCCCGTTCGCGCAGGCCTGGGCCGATGGCGCGCTGCGCATGAGCCGCGGCGAAGGCATCTGGTACAGCTACGGCAAGATGTTCATCGTCGACACCAGCACCGGCGTGGATGCGCAGGGGCGCCGTGGGTACGGCAACGGTGCGGTGTGGGTACTGGACCTGTTTACCCAACGCCTGAGCGCGCTGTTCGTCAGCGGCAATCAGCTGGCTGCGCACAACCCGGATAACGTGACGGTGAGTGCGCGCGGCGGCGTGGTGTTGTGCGAAGACGGCGGCGAAAGCCCGGACCAATACGGCCCCGGCGCGCGTCTGCTCGGGCTGACGCGCAACGGCGCCTCGTTCTATCTGGCCAAGAACAACGTGCAGCTGACCTCGCAGCAGATTGCCGATGCCGGCAAGACGATCGCCGAAGGCGACTACCGCGACACCGAGTTCTGCGGCGCGTGCTGGGACCCGTTGGCGCGCACCTTGTTCGTCAACATCCAGACGCCGGGCATTACCCTGGCCATCACCGGGCCGTGGGAACGCGGACCGCTGTAAGCGCGTGGCGCTGCGCACCTGCGGTATGCATGTCCCGAACAGCGCGTGGCCAAGGAATGCACGACGCCGACCGATTGCGCAGCGAACGCCCCACACAACAACGGCGCCCAAGGGCGCCGTTGTTGTCTCTGCGCGCCTGCGGCGCACCTGCGCAGACTCAGCGCAGTTCGTCGGACTCGTCTTCGTCGGACGGGCGTTGATCGCCCACGGTCCACAGACGCTCCAGTGCATAGAACTCGCGCACGCGCGGCAGCATCACATGCACCACCACATCGCCCAGATCGACCAGCACCCATTCGGCTTCGCGCTCGCCTTCCACGCCCAGCGGCATCACGTCCAGACGCTTGGCGAACTTGACCACTTCGTCGGCGATCGATTTGACGTGGCGGGTCGAGGTGCCGGAGACCACCACCATGTAGTCGCAGACGCTGGACTTGCCGCGCACATCGATCTCGACCACGTCCTTGGCCTTGAGTTCTTCGACAGCCTCGCGCACGGTAGCCAACAGGGCCGGCACGGACGGCGGCGGGTTCGGAAGGGAGGTCTTGATGACTTGGGCTTGGCTGGTCAAAGCGGCAACTCGATGGAATTGGCGTGAATTATAGGCCGGTCCGGCAGCACGCGTGTTCAGGTAGCCGGGCGGACGCTGCGGTACAGGCCTTCACGCTGGATCATTGCGGCCACCGGGGGCGGCACCAGACGCTGCCATTGCGCGCCGGTGGCGATGCGTGACCGCACCGCACTGGCCGATTCGCCGCGCAGTGGCTGATGCAGCAGATACAGGCGGCCGGCCGGCGCACTGACCAGCTCGTCCGCGCGTGCGACCCAGCGGCCCTGCACCATCGCGGCCAGCTGCGGTGCGTCGGCCAACGCCAAGGGTGTGCCCGGACGGGCGGCAACCACGAAATGCGCCAGCCCGAACAACGCCTCCCACCGATGCCAATGGTGCAGCCCCACGAAGGCATCGGCGCCGAGCAACCAGGCGATCGGCGCTGCAGGGCCAAGTTCGGCACGCAGCTCGCGCAAGGTATCGACCGTATAGGACGGCGCATCGCACTGCGCAGCGCGCTGCAGTTCGCGGGTATCCAGTTGCAGGCCTGGAGAGTTGGCCAGCGCCAGTTGCAGCATCTGCGCACGCTGCGCAGCGGTGGCACCGGGTGCAGGGCGATGCGGCGGGTCGGCCGCCGGCACCAGTTGCACGCACGCGCCCAGTTCGTCGCGCGCCGCGCAGGCGATGGCCAGATGGCCCAGGTGGATCGGGTCGAAGGTACCGCCGTAGTAAAGATGGAGCTGGGAATCGGGGTTCGGGATTCGGGAATCGGAAGAGCCGGGGTCTGCAACGTGGTCGGGATGGGAGTGTTGCTGTTCCTGCGATCCGGAAGAGCCGATTGCACGGCTGGCCTGCGCAAGCTGGTCGGAATGGGCTCGCTGCCGGTCACCCTGCCCTTCCCGGCTCCCAAGTCCCGGGTCCCGGGTCCCGGCGTCCCTGGCCTTCACGCCAACAATCTCACCGCGCGGGCTTCGGCCACGGCCACCAGCAGGCGTTCCAGACCAACCCAGGCATCGCCGTCGGCGCGGCCCTTGGCCATGCGATCGACCAGCCCGGCTTCGGCGACGAAGCGTTCCCAGCGGTGCGGTTCGGGGTGACGCTGCAGCGCGCGCTTGAAGGGCGCCTGGCGCGATTCCCACAGCCCTTGCGCCTTCATTTCGGCGGCCAGGTTGCCGCCGTTGGCCTGCACCTTCGCCAGCGACGCGGTGCGCAGCAGTTCCTTGATCAGGATCGGCATCAGCGCGGCGACCGCCTCGCCTTCGCCGCGCAGGCCGGCAAGCATGCGGATCACCGCGGCCGGCTGCCCGGACAACGTGGTTTCGGCCAGCCGGAACACGTCGTAGCGCGCGGCATCGGCCACCAGCGATTCCATCGCCTCCAGATCCAGCGTCTTGCCGTCGGCCAACAGGGCGAGCTTGTCGATTTCCTGCGCGGCGGCGAGCAGGTTGCCTTCCACCCGCTCGCTCAGGCGCTGCACGGCAGCGGCATCGGCGCGCAGGCCGTGCGCGCGCAGGCGGCGCTCGATCCAGTCGGACAGTTCGTGCGGTTTGATCGCCCAGGCCACCGCGATGGTGCCGATGCGACCGACCGCCTCCGCCCACTTGCCGTGATGCGCCTTGCTCCAGTCGTTGGCGGTGATCAGCAGCACCACGTCCGGCGGCGGGTTGGCGCAGAAGCGGGTGATGACCTCGGCCCCGTCCTTGCCAGGCTTGCCGCTGGGCAGGCGCACTTCGACCAGGCGGCGCGGACTGAACAGGCTGGGCGCATTGAAGCTGGCGTCAAGCTGGTTCCAGTCGAACTCGCGGCCATCGGCATCGAATACTTCGCGTTCGCCGATGCCTTCGGCGCGCGCGCGTGCGCGCACCGCATCGGCGGCCTCAAGCACACGCAAGGTCTCGGGGCCGGCGATCAGATACACCGGCTGCAAGGGCTGGCTGGACTGGCCGGCCAGCTGCTCTGGGCGAAGTTCCATCACCGAAAACGCGGGGCGCGGCTCAGTTGCCCGACGTGGGCGCGGGCGGCAACGAGGCCGGCACGCTGGATTCGGGTGTCGTGGTCGGCTGCGCTGGCGCCGTCGGGGCCGGCGGCAATGGCGCGGTCGGCGTGCTCTCCAGACCTTCGCCGCGCTGCAGGCGTGCCCGCACCACGCTGTCGATACGACGCAGGATCGAGGCCGACATGTCCTTGCGCAGTTCGTCGGCAAGGATTTCGCGCTCGGTTGCCGTACCGGTGGCATCCACCGGTGGCGACACGTAGTCGCGCGAGAGCTCGATCACCTGCTGCGGCACCAGCACCGAGCCATTGGCGGTGGTGACGGTGAAAATGGCCGCGTAGCGCAGGCTGTATTCCTGTGCACGGCCCTGGCTGTCGATGGCGATCGGCAGATCGCCCCAACGCTCGGACAACACCTGCAACTGCGCAAAGCCGGTCTTGGCATCCTCGTCGGCCAGCGTGGCGCCGGAGGCCTTGAGACCCCGCCGCAACAGCTTGGCCAACTCGCTGTACTGCACGGCGGACTGCACCTTCACCGCCGGTGTGTCGGGCGGCAACGCCAGCGAATTGCGCAAATGGAAGCCGCAGGCGGTGAGGCTCGAGACGAGCACGAGGGACGCAGCGAAGGCAGTAGGAAATCGAATCATGGGCACAGTCTGGATGAGCGCCCCGGCGGCGGCAACAGGCGGCTAGCCTGCCCGAGACCGCGTGAACGGGGCTTGAGAGGGCGCCGCGAAAAACTGCGGCGCCCCAGGAATGAAAAAACGCGTCGCCACGCGCCAGTGAAACGCATCGTCGGCAACCACTGCCAAAACTCTACCCACGCGTCGTGCGCGCCAGTGAAATGCGGTGTCGAAAACGAAAGCAGTGCCCACGTAAGCCACGCCACGCGCCGACGCGGTGATTTGCCTGAAAACCCAGCAGCACGTCGTCACGCACCGATGGAATGGTCGCCCAAGACACCTGGCGCTTCTCGCCGATCGGCCTCGCCTTTTCGTGTTGCCGCGCGCCCATGCCATGCATCGCAAGATCCATCGCAGCACCACATCCGCACATCGCACGCCGGTGCAGTGAGCGGCAGCTGCAACGTTACCCACGCGCCTGACCGCATTGGACGTCCCCGCCACCGTGCAAGCGCGTTGCCACGCCGATCCGGCGCACTGCCCGGACCGGCGAGGGCAACCCGCCGGACCAGCACGGCTTAGCCGGCGACGATGTTCACGATCTTGCCCGGCACGATGATGATCTTGCGCACGCTCAGGCCTTCGAGGAACTTGGCGGCGTTCGGCTCGGCCTGCGCCAGCGCTTCGATCTGTTCGCGGGTCGCATCGGCAGCGACGTCGATCGTGCCGCGCAACTTGCCGTTGATCTGCACTGCCAGTGTCAACGCATCGCGCACCAGCGCGCTGGCATCGGCCTGCGGGAACGCCACGTTTTCCAGCAGCGTCTCGCCGCGGCCCAGGACCTGCCACAACGCGTGGCTGGCGTGCGGGGTGATCGGATTGAGCAGCAGCACCATCGCCTCCAGCGCTTCCTGGCGCACCGCGCGGCCCTGTTCGCTGGCGTCGTCGAACTTGGCCAGCGCGTTGGACAATTCCATCACTGCGGCAATGGCGGTGTTGAAGCTGTGGCGGCGGCCGTAGTCGTCGCTGACCTTGCCGATTGTCTCGTGGGTCTTGCGGCGGATCGCTTTCTGCTCGGCGCTCAACGCGGCGACATCCAGCGCGGCCGCCGCGCCCTCACCCACGTGCCTATGCACCTGCACCCACAGCCGGCGCATGAAGCGCGCCATGCCGTCCACGCCGGCCTCGTTCCACTCCAGCGACTGCTCCGGCGGCGCGGCGAACATCGAGAACAGCCGCACGGTGTCGGCGCCGTACTTGGCCACCATCGACTGCGGATCCACGCCGTTGTTCTTGGACTTGGACATCTTCTCGGTGCCGCCGATCTGCACCGGCTGACCGTCGGCGATCAGCACCGCGCCGGTGACGCGGCCCCGCTCGTCGCGCTGGATTTCCACGTCGGCCGGGTTGATCCAGTCCTTGCCGCCGTTGTCGGCATCGCGATAGAAGGTCTCGGCGATGACCATGCCCTGGGTGAGCAGGTTGGTCACCGGCTCGTCGCTGTCCACCAGCCGCGCGTCGCGCATGAGCTTGTGATAGAAGCGGAAGTACATCAGGTGCAGGATCGCGTGCTCGATGCCGCCCACGTACAGGTCGGCCGGCATCCAGTAATTGGCGCGGCGGTCGACCATGTCGCGTGCGTTGGGGCTGGTGTAGCGCGCCACGTACCAGCTCGATTCCATGAAGGTGTCGAAGGTATCGGTCTCGCGCTCGGCCGGGCCGCCGCAGTCCGGGCAGGTGGTCTGGCGCCAGCTCGGGTCGGTCTTGATCGGCGAACCGGTGCCGGAAAATTCCACGTTCTCCGGCAGCACCACCGGCAGTTGGTCTTCCGGCACCGGCACCGCGCCGCACTTGGCGCAATAGATCACCGGAATCGGGCAGCCCCAATAACGCTGACGGCTCACGCCCCAGTCGCGCAGGCGGTAATTGACCCGACGCTGGCCCTGGCCCTTGCGCTCGAAGCGCTCGGCCAGTGCTTCGAAGGCACCGCCGAAATCCAGGCCATCGAACTCGGCCGAATTGATCAGCTCCAGCTCGCGGCTCTTGTCGGTGTACCAATCGCGCCAGTGGGTGGCGTCCCAGGTCTGCTCTTCTTCGTTGCGCGGCTCGCGCAGCTTGACCACCTGCACGATCGGCAGGCCGTACTTGTTGGCGAACTCGAAATCGCGCTGGTCGTGGCCCGGAACGGCCATCACCGCGCCGGTGCCGTAGCCCATCAGCACGAAGTTGGCCACCCACACCGGCACCTGCTCGCCGCTGATCGGGTGGACCGCGGTCAGGCCAGTGGCCATGCCGCGTTTTTCCTGGGTTTCCAGCTCGGCTTCGGAGACGCCGCCATGCTTGAGCGTTTCCAGCAGCGCGGCCAGTTCCGGGTTGGACTTGGCGGCATGCAACGCCAGCGGATGCTCGGCGGCGATCGACACGAAGGTCACGCCCATCAGCGTGTCCGGGCGGGTGGTGAACACGCGCAGCGGGTCCAGCGGTGCGCCGTCGATGTCGCGCACGTCGAACTGGATTTCCAGCCCTTCCGAGCGGCCGATCCAGTTGCGCTGCATGGTCTTGACCGAATCCGGCCAACCATCCAGTTGATCCAGGCCGTCCAGCAGCTCCTGGGCGTAATCGGTGATGCGCAGGAACCACTGCGGGATCTCGCGCTTTTCCACCAGCGCGCCGGAGCGCCAGCCGCGGCCGTCGATGACCTGCTCGTTGGCCAGCACGGTCTGGTCGATCGGGTCCCAGTTCACCACCGCGTTGCGGCGGTAGGCCAGGCCCTTGCGCATCAACCGGGTGAACATGCGCTGCTCGTGCACGTAATAGTCCGGCGTGCAGGTGGCGAACTCGCGCGACCAGTCGATGGCGTAGCCCAGCGATTTCAGCTGCGCGCGCATGTGCTCGATGTTGGCGTAGGTCCACTTGGCCGGCGCGGTCTTGTTCTTGATGGCGGCGTTTTCGGCCGGCAACCCGAACGCATCCCAGCCCATCGGCTGCAGCACGTTATGGCCGGTCATGCGCTTGTAGCGGCTGACCACGTCGGAGATGGTGTAGTTGCGCACATGGCCCATGTGCAGCGCCCCGGACGGGTACGGCAGCATCGACAGGCAATAGAACTTGGGTTTCTCCGAGCTCTCGTCGACCTGGAAGGCGCGGGTGGCATCCCAGAACTGCTGGGCGGAGGTTTCGACCTGCTGCGGGTCGTAGACGTTCGGTTCGACGGTGGACATTGGGAGCGGATGCTCGGGCGGTGCAAAGCGGTACAGGGTACCGCAGTGCAGCAGGTGGACCAAACCGTTACCGCAGCGCGGCCGGCTTCGGCGGCCAGATCCAGCCCGCGACCGCCAGCCAGCCGACCCAGGCCAGGAACGCCAGCCGTTGCGCAATGGCCTGGCGCACCAGGCCCGGCGGGCCGAACGCCAGCACTGCCACCAGCAATCCGGCCGCCAGGCTCAACCAGGCCAGCCTGCGGGTCGTGGCATCGTTGAGCAGCGCGGCGGCAATCAACAACATGCCGGGCACGAACGCCACGGCCCACAACAACCAGGCGGTGGCATGGGCCTGGCTGGCACGGCCATCCAGATCGGTGGGATCCAGCGGCAGCATGCCCATGCCCAGGAAGGCCAGGCCGGCCAGCACGATCAACTGTCCGCCCACGCGCAGACTCCAGCTGGCCTTGGGCGGCATGCGCGCCAGCAGGCTGACCCCGGTGGCCATGCCCAGCGCGCCCACCAGCACGAAGGCGACCAGATTGAAGCCCAGCGCATGCGGCACGCCCTGCGCGCCCAACAGCGCCACCGGATGGCTGGCCTGCAGATAGCCCGGCAGCGTGACGCCGAAACCGGCCAGCGCCAGTACGAAAACCGTTGCCGCGATCAGGCCCATGTAGCGCTGCGCGCGCTCGGTGGTTGCCATTGGCTTGCTCCAACACGGGGCGCGACGCGCCGCCAGAACGCGGCATTGTCGTGCCGGTCGGGCGCGGCGTGAACCCCTGACGCTGCCACGGCCATGCGGAAGGCGCCCGAACCGGGCACGTGAGCGCCTCATTGCGGCTGGGCTTGTGTCAGCCGCGTTTGCCACCATTACCTCCCACTGTTGCCGCACTTAACTTCTGGAAGCCCATGTCCGACAAGCCGCATGTATTCGATGCCACCACTGACACCTTCGAGACCGAGGTCCTGCAGAAATCGTTGACGACACCGGTCCTGGTGGACTTCTGGGCCACCTGGTGCGGCCCCTGCAAGTCGCTGACGCCGATCCTGGAAAAGCTGGCCGGCGAGTACAACGGTGCGTTCGAGCTGGGCAAGGTCGACGTGGACAAGGAACAGCAGATCGCTGCGGCGTTCCAGATCCGCTCGGTGCCGACGGTCTTCCTGGTCAAGGGCGGGGAGATCGTCGACGGCTTCCCCGGCGCGATGCCGGAAGGCCAGGTGCGCGAATTCCTGACCCAGCACGGCGTGCTGCCGGCCGAGCCGCAGGTGGCAGAAGACGTGCCGCCGGCGCCGCTCGACCCACAGGCGCAGGCCGCGGCGCTGCGTGAAGCGGTCGCCGCCGAACCGGACAAGGACGAACTCAAGCTGGACCTGGCGCTGGCGCTGCTCAAGACTGGCGACACCGCCGAGGCCGAGCAGTTGATCGATGCCCTGCCCGCCAACCTGGCCACCGACGACCGCGCGGTGCGCGCCAAGGCGCGGCTGAGCTTTGCCAACGTTCTCAAGGACGCCCCGGACGCCGGCACCCTGCAGGCCGCCGTGGATGCCAACAGCGCCGACCTGCGCGCACGGCACCTGCTCGGCGTGCGCCATCTGCTCGACGGCAACGACGAAGCGGCGCTGGAGCAGTTCCTGGAAATGCTGCGGCAGGACCGCAGCTTCGACGACAACCTGCCGCGCCGTAGCCTGATCGATGCCTTCCGCGTGATCGAGGACGAAGATCTGGTCGGCCGCTATCGTCGCAAGATGTCGGCGCTGGTGTTTTAAGCCCCAGCGTTGACGTGCGACACCTGCGCTGAGTTGAGGCGGTCACCCGATCGCCCTGCTCACCGCAGGATGCGCGCCGGGCCTGTGCCCGGCGTGTTGCGTTCGGGGGCCTGCATGGCTTTTTGACCCGGGCCAACGACCATGACGACACCAGCTCGCGGTCGGCAGCAACGGACGGACGCCGTGCCGACCACGCGCAGCCGGCCTACTCCATACGCATGCGAATGTTATGCTGCGCACTTTCCCTCGCCAAGGAAACAGGCCCGTATGCGCGCATCGCTGTTCAAGTTAGGCATCAACCTGTGGCCGCCATTTTTGTTTGCCGGCATCCACGTCACCGTGCTCTCGGCCGACTACCGTTTTGCGCGGGTGGAGCTGCGCCAGCGCCCATGGAATCGCAACTATGTCGGCACCCATTTCGGCGGCAGCCTGTTTGCGATGACCGACCCGTTCTGGATGCTGCTGACCATGCACAACCTGGGCCGCGAATATTACGTGTGGGACAAGGCCGGTAGCATCGAATTCGTCAAGCCCGGGCGCGGCACGGTAACGGCGGATTTCGTCATCGACGACGGCGTGCTGGCGCAATTGCGCCAGGCCACTGCAAACGGCGAGAAACATCTGCGCTGGTTCGAGAACACGGTCTACAACCGCGACGGCGAAGTGGTCGCACATGTCCGCAAGCAGCTCTACGTCAAACGCAAGCCGGTACGCTGAGGATGACGGCAGTGACGCTGCCACGCCAGCCGATACGGCGATGCATGTTTCGCTCGACTCGCCGCCCACGCAACGGATGATGGCAGAGCGAAACAGCTGCACGCCCTCCTGACCAGGTGCTAATGCCGCAGCAGCAAACGCGCAGGCGCTTTGCTATGGGCGCAACGCGAGTGTGGCCACCGCAGCCGCAAGCGTGCCGCCCGTTGCTGCAGTTGTCGCGCAACGCGCATCTGTTTTGTATCAGGCCATGGGCGCATTGACTTGGAACCCGTTGCTCACTGACAAGCCTGCGTTCTGGCATGCAGGTAACGCCGGGCTGACGCAAGCGCCACGGGCCGCAGCCCTGGCTGCAACTCGTAGCGCGTGCGTTTGGTTATGGCCAGGCGCCGGCGTCTGGGCGGCGCTCAAGGCCTACCCTGTTGCCACTGCTGCAGCGCCTGCTTCTGACGCAAGGCCGCGCCAAGCGCGTGCAATTGCGCAGACAACTCTGCGATCACCGCGCGGCCTTCGCCTTCACCCGCGACGGGGAGATCGGCCAGCCGACCAAGCGCATCGTCGATGGTCGCGATCGAGACCGCTTGCGCAGCCACCTGGTTCCTTAGCTGCTGCAACGCATTGCGCAATCGGTCGACGTCAGCGCTGAGCGGCACGGGCACGCCCGTGCCTTCTTCCATGGCACGCGCCACTTCGCCCTGGGCTGGCGGGGGAAGCAAGCCAAGCGCTGTGTCCAGGGGCTGGGCGAGCGTCTGCAAGGTGCGTGAAATCGTTCTATCCTGCTCGGCCGCTACAATGGCGCGCTCGTGATCCAATCGCGTGGCCTGGGTGGTATTTGTGCCGTTCTTGGCTTTCAGCGCATTCCACACCACATCGTTGAAGAACATCTGCGCTCCTTGCTGCAACACCCATGCTGGAGAATTGTCGGCCTCTCCAGGCAAGCTGCCGCCGCCATACCCTCCTCTCAGCGGGGAAGCGATCAATCTGGTGGCACCCAACGAAGCCATGTTGGCCAGCACATTGCCGACCATATGGCGTCCCAGCACATCGCGCAGCGCCGTCGTTGCCGCGTTCGCCGTGCTGAACGCCTGTTTCGCTAATGCCATCGCTTCCTGACCTGTCTGCAACAGATAGCTGGGAAAATGCACCGCATCGGACCACGTGGCAGGAGGTCGTGTCTTGTCCGGCAATGCAAGAGCGAACAGATTCAAGCGCTGATTCCCACCGAGCAAATCGGGAACCGTCATCTGGCCAGTGCGCCCCATTGCCTTGCCGGTGTCCAGCAACGCCTTATGCAGAGCGCCTGCACCACCCACCGCCAGCCCGGCCAGGCCAACTTCGGCAACCGCCGTACGGGTGGAGGGGTCCCCTGAAGTGCGCCGCGCGGCGTTAAAGCCGCCGCTGATGGTCGGCCTGAGCAGCATGGTGTCCAGCGCCGTATCGTCCAGCATGGACTGACGCTGAGCGATTCCTGCCCGACGGTCATAGGCCTGTGCCGTGAGCTCGGCACGGGTCGGCGTACCGTTTTCTCCGGGACGCACGAAGCGCTTGTTTCCCTCAGGGGTGACTTCCAATAGGACCGGCGGCGGGTCCGGCACCAGGATCTTGGGATCGATCGCCTGGAAACGCGGCAGATTGGCAACGCGCGCGCGCCTGTCCATCGATGGAATCAACAGCGTGTCGCAGGCATGCGACCCCATTCCCGAGATCACCCCAGCCAGGGTCGCTGTACTCAAGGGTTCCGAAGCGGGCGGGCGGCTGCTCTGGTAGGCAGTGGCTGCAGAAATGCCGAGCGGCGTCCGCAACGCGCCAACGAAAAACGACCTGAGACTTTCATACGCAATGGGCAGCGACGCTTTCCTGCCGACCGCCTTCATATCCCCGGCAACTTCGTAGGCAGCGTCCGGACCGAATGCCTCAATACGCTCCTGCAAGCGGGCATCGGCCCACTGCACGTATTCCGCCTGCAATGCGAGCTGCTCGTCCGACGGCTCCGCAAACGGGCGATCCTTCAGACCTGCACGCAGTTGCGCCTTCAGGCGTTCGCAAGCGGCGACACAACGCTGCGCGTAAGCCCCCTGCGTCGCCGAAGAAGAAGCTGCCTGCTGGTTGCCTGGATGCCGCCCAGCGCGATGCTGGCGCTCCGCGCGCTCAGACGCAGCGCGGGAGGATTCACCCGCTTCCGGACGCCACTGCCTGGTCTTGGCGGGGGATAATTCACCCGACGGCAGCGTGGTGGTCTTGCCTGCACGCGCGCGCAGGCGCGGGCTCGGCTCCGCCAGCCCCTTTAGCACCGTCGAACGCGGCGTCTGCGGCTCTGGCACGAATGGTTCGCCTGCGTGCGCGGCACCGGGATTTGCGGACGATCCACTTGGGATGGACGGTGGAGCGCTGTTCTGGCGTTGGAGCTTCATACGACTGCCTCCCTCGCGCTGCCCGCCTGCGTTACCAGCGCATCCAGCACGACACGTGCGACGATCTGCCCCCGCTCGAGAGTGGCGGCCACGTCTTCGGGCGTCTGCGCGAGCAGCAACGGGCAGATGCACAGCAGGCCCAGGTTGGACATCGTCAGCCGCCACCCGTACTCGGTCAGCAGTTGCTCTTGCAGCGCAAGCAGTGTGACGACCTCGTCGCCCTCGAGTTCGCGTGCGGCCAACGGCAGGATGACTTCCGGAAATCCCGACACGCCATCGTTCCGGGGCTGCGCATGCACGCGACACAGCATGCCCGCAGGCCCGAGAACGGTCTCGCCTTCACGCAGGCGCTGCACCAGTGCATCGGTCAGGCCCAGGCGAAGACCAAGACCGGAAAAGAACGAAGCCACCATGTAATCTACATTGATCTGATCGGATGTCATTTGAGGTATCTCACAATGAAAGTGCGAGCTTCATCGCTTGGCTCTGCCTGGGCAGTGTCACTGTCAGCGCCCGGTCACCGCAAAAAAAGCGCGAATCACCGGCGCAACGCACGAAGCGCAAAAGCCTCACGCAAATAGTTCGATCCGCACTTTTGCCTGTTTGCTCAAGTCAGCGATCAAGGCTGTGGTGGCCAAAGATTTTTCGGCACCTCAGGGCATATCCGTCGCCAATGACCATCGCCTGCCGCGCCGTCCGGCGCGGCAGTCCTGACGCGCAGCACCATTGGCATGCACCCATGACGACCTGCTCGCCCTGGACGCGCATTTTGGAAGGTTGCTGACGAGACAGAGACCGGCCGACTGCAGAGCGCCAGTGCATTTGAAAAGACTGCCCTCTGTCACGCTCCACATCCATTGCATACCAGGCGCCGCTTCGGAACCTGATTTGGTTCGCGTACGGCGATAGAAAATCTGCTGGACAGACAGCGGGCATACGCGTCTGGTAGTTCAATTTTCGCGCAGTGCATTCACCACTTCGCCTCCACCAATACCGGCAGGCTCAGGATTGCACCAGGAACTTCGCTACGGGAGGGAGGTTCCACGGCATCTGCGATGCAATCCCATGCGATGCGCACCAATCGTCCGGTACGCACGCAATCTATCTGCCGTATACACGTCAGGAGATGTCCCGATGAAGTCATCCGCATCCGTCGATTCGGCCAGCCGCAGTGCGGGGTCGCACTTGCCTGAGATCCAGGAAACAGAGCTCGCCACTGCCTCCACCTCTGCGGCCGTCACACACCAATCCGCGCCGGACCCCGCACTCAGCCCACTTGGGCGTGCGCCCGTCAGGCGCAGTGGCGCAAACACGCTGGGGGCGCTCCTAGCCAGGCCCGAGCAAGACGCCCAGGCCCTCGTCCCGCAACCGGCAACCTCATCGAATGCAACGAAGGCGACGCTGGCACGGCTTCGTCAGCAGTTGGCTTCGGACGATGCACGCGCAATCGCACCGGACTTGGCGGCCGATCTGATCAGCAGGCTCAGGCCGATGAAATCGCCCGGCACCACGGGTGCGCAGGCACGCGCGGCCACGCATGCGGACCTGGTCAGCCGCATCAGCGAACACGATGTGATCGATTGGTACAAGGCGCAGGGGCTGAACGAAAACGACGTAGCCACGCTGCGGCGCACCGCACTGCTTTCCGGCATGCCCAACCCGAGCGGCAGCTTCCTCACCAATGCCATGCAGTACATCGTCTCGCCGTGGATCAACTATGCGACACGCCAACCGTGGGCCGGCGCAGGGTTCGGCCTGGCCACCATGCTGGTCGCCGCACCTGTGAATGCCGGCCAACAATCGGCGGTTGTCAGCCTGTGCGAGTCGATTCGCGAACACGGCGCACACGTCATCGTGCCGGACAAGAAGCAGATCAACGACAAGCACTGGCTCCCCGAACTGGCACACGCCCTCAAGGAAAAGATCGAAACGTTCGCCAAAGCCTGCGACGTGTTTCGCGAGATTCAGAGTGATCCGAATTCCTCAAGTAAGGAACGCGCGGCGGCAGCCGACGTCTTGCTAGCAGCAGAGAAGGAGCTGCACCAGGCCCAGCATGATTTCGTCATGACCCAGGGCGCACACGATCGCCAGTGGCAGGGCAACCGCTGGCAGGCCGTTCCACGCATCTTGCGTTCGCCGGTGGCCAGCACGCTGGGGCTGCTCAGCAAGACAGGCGCGATGCGTGCGCTGTCGCCGACGGCGCAGACGGTTGGCGCGATGTTGATGACGGCTGCGCAACATGTGGCCGCCGGCTTCGACGAGCAAGCCAAGCAGGAAGCCAACAACAAGCTCAACCTCTTGTACGCCGATGTACTGACCGACGCAGGCAAGCAGAAGCTGGCCAGCGGCGCGGCGGTCAGCGCAGAGGACATCAAGGCCGACAAGCTACGCAGCCTGATCCAGTCGCCCACCCAAGCGCTGGTCAAGCGCGTCACCGCCGGGGTCGCCGAGTTGGAGAAGCTGCTGGCGGATGCAGTGACAGCAGAGGGTACGCAGCCAGGCGCAATCACGGCAGACGACCGCGACATCGAGGCCGGCGACGCCAGCAAGGCGATGCAGGAACTGCGCTTGGTGCGCAACGACCTTGAGGCATTGCGCGAAGGCAGGCTCGACGAAATCGACCCGAACGGCACCGCATCCAAGCTGCTTATCGGCGCCGAAAAGTCCGTGCTGTCGCAGCAGCTGTTCAACGATATCGCCAAGAAGTACAACTATCTCGAGTTCACCGCGCAAACCGCACAGCGCATCGGCCAGATGTTCCATCTGATCTTCCTGGGCAGCGCCGCATCGTCGGTAATCAGCAAACTCGTTTCGGCCTCCCAGGGCGGGACCCGCAATGTTCCGCTCCCGCAAAGCCTGGCGGTCTCGGCGATCTCCGGGGGCATGGCCGCCGTTGGCGCCCTGAACCAGCACACCGCCATCACCATCAAGAACAACCGTCGCGAGGGAAGCACCGACATCGGGCTGGGGAAGCAGGTAGGCCGCGGAATCCTGGGCGCCATGCATGAAACGCTCTCCCAGCGACGTGGGACCAAGGCCAGCAAGGCCATCAACACCTTGTTGGAGGGCAATGATGTTGAAGCGCTGCTGGCAACGGCAAGAGCGTTGTCTGTGCAGGAGGCAAGCACCTCTTCCAGCCAGCCACAGGATTTGCCATCGACATCCAGGGCGGCACCACCGCGCCGGGAACATGTTTCGGCCCCGAGTAGCCCGAACCGATCGAGGCTGGAACAGACCAACAACGAGATAACGCGGTCCAAGAGCGCTCGGAACTTGGGGACGGAACTGCACGAGTTCGCCCGCATGGCCGGCAAACACTCCAAGCACCTGGTGTGAGGTGATGATCCGGCATGTTGCAGGGCGTCGCCTCCCTGCAACATGGCCGCCGCACCGGACGCTGCCTTGTCCGTTACCGACGTCGATTGACGCGGGGTGTGCTGCTTCCTCGGCAGCCGCGCCGCCAGGCGGATGCCGAAGCTGACTCATTGCCGGACGAGCGGCGGCATCAGGCCGAAGATGCACGCCGCTGCATCGTTCGCCTCGGCGGTGAACGAAGCGATATCGCTCCTATCCATGTCGGGTCGCCGCCTGTCTGCCAAGGCATTGGTCACCGGCCATCGCGCGGCTGGCGACCGCTGCCCAAGCGCGCAGACACCACCCGCATGGCTGGCGGATGTGAGCGACATGTGTGCAAAGCGGGCCGCCAGCGGGCGACGCTCACGGCCTGCTCGCTGGGGCATGCGGAGTCTGGGGTTTCCCAACCCACATGGAATGCTTTCATGAAAGCGATCAACGTCATCACTCTGGTGCTTCTCATCGTCGGTGGATTGAACTGGGGGCTGGTCGGCCTGTTCCAGTTCGATCTGGTTGCCGCACTGTTCGGCGGACAGGACGCACTGCTGTCGCGTGTGGTTTACACGCTGGTGGGGTTCTCGGCGCTGTGGCAGCTGGTACCGCTGTTCCGCAACAACCATGGCACTGCCGAGCATCACACCAGCCCGCACGTGCGCAACAATCCGTAACCTCCTGCCCGCGGCAGGTCTAGCATCTGTGCATGACGCCGGCGCACTGCGTCGGCGTCATGCCATGCGATGCATGCTTTGCGTCTGGGCGCGTGGTCGGCAAGAATCGCAGACACCTCCCTGCTGGCTGCCTTCATGCTCCTGCGCACTGTTGCTTCTGCCTGCCTGCTCGCCCTGCTGTTACCCGTAGCCGCCAACGCGGCTTACCGTAGCCCGCAACAGATTCTCGACAGCTCGCCGGCCAGCGCGTGGCGCGTGCTCGATCCGGACCGCACGCTGTACCTGGAGCTGGATGCCGGACGGGTCATCATCGAGTTGGCGCCGCAATTTGCGCCGGAGCACGTCGCCAACATTCGCACGCTGGCGCATGAGCGCTTCTGGGACGGGCTGAGCATCTATCGCTCGCAGGACAATTTCGTGGTGCAGTTCGGCGACCCCGATGGCGAGACGCCGGCCAAGGCCAAATCGCTTGGCTCGGCCAAGACGCATCTGCCGGCCGAATTCGAACGCGCATCGCAGGGCCTGGATTTCCAGCGCCTGCCCGACAGCGATGGCTGGGCGCCGCAGGTGGGCTTTGTCGACGGCTTCCCGGTCGGCCGCGACACGGCCACCGGCAAGACCTGGCTGGCGCACTGCTACGGCACCCTGGGCGCAGGCCGCAACAACGACGAAGACAGCAGCATCGGCGCCGAACTGTACGTGGTCACCGGGCAATCGCCGCGCCAGTTGGATCGCAACATCACCGTGGTCGGGCGTGTGGTCAAGGGCATGGAATTGCTCAGCGTGACGCCGCGCGGCCCCGACCCGATGGGCTTCTACGAAGACCCCGCGCAACGCGCACCGATCCGCGCGATCCGGCTGGCCAGCGAAGTGCCTGCGCCCGAACGCACGCCACTGCAATTGCTGCGTACCGACAGCCAGACCTTCCGCGATGTGGTCGAGGCGCGCCGCAACCGCAAGGACGATTTCTACAAGCGCCCGGCCGGGCACATCGACCTGTGCAATGTGCCGTTGCCGGTGCGTGTGCCGCCGGCCGGTTGAATCGGGAATCGGGAATCGGGAATCGCAAGAGCGAGTCGCGCCCCGTCAGCGGGCGCGCTGGCTGAAGGCGACGCTGCCGAGGATCAGCACCGCGGCCACCAGCATGGTCCAGGTGAGCGGTTCGCCCAGCAGCGACCATGCCAGCAGCGCGCCGAACACCGGCACCAGATAGGTCACCGTGGACGCACGCGCCGGGCCGATGCGCTGGATCAGCCGGTAGTACATCAAGAATGCCAGCCCGGTGCACACCACACCCAACGCGGTGGCGCAGGCCCACGCCACCGCCGGCACCGGCGTGGTCGGCCATTGCCACCAGGCCAAGGGCGCCAGCAAGAGCGCACTGCAACCCAGGGTGGACGCCGCCGACGCAGCAGGCGGCAAATCGCCCATATGGCGCTTCACCAGGTTGTAGCCGATGCCGTACAGCAGCGAGGCAGTTGCACCAGCCAGCGCTGCCGGCCCGACGCTCAAGCCGGCGGATTTGCCGGTGGCCAGCACCAGCACGCCGATAAACCCCACCAGCAAGGCCAGCGCGCGACGCGTGCCGATCCGTTCGCCGAAAAACAGGAAGGCGATCAGCGCGGTAAACAGCACCGTCATCGCATTGCAGATCGCCCCGACTGCCGCCGGTGCATGTTGCGCGCCCCAGGCGAACAGCAGGAACGGCAACGCCGAGTTGAGCACGCCGATTGCCGCCAGCATGGGCCAGCGCTGTAACGGGAAACGTTCGCGTGCCAGCCACAGGAATGGCAGCAGCACCAACGCACCCAGCGCCAGGCGAATTTCCACCAGCACCACGGTGCCGAACTTGGGCGCGGCCACGCGCATGAACAAAAACGAGCAGCCCCACACCACGCCCAGAAAACCAAGCTCAAGCGGCGTACGCCATTGACGTACCGCAAGCTCGGGCTGCACCGACGATTGGACGCTCATGACCGTGCTCCCGAACCGTGCCATGCGGGGATGAAACGGCAGAAGACGGCAGCAGGCAGACAAAGAGACATGGCACGATCGTCGCGAAGGAATGATGCAGCATCGGTTGCCACCAGGGGCGCGACAAGCGCGTAGTATCGGGGCGAGCCACAAATCTCACTCATGCCTCGATGAATCTGCGCCCTACCTTGTTACCTGCGCTGGGCGTGTTCGCCGCTGCCGCCCGCCACCAGAATTTCGCCCACGCCGCCGAAGAACTGCACCTCACCGCCAGCGCGGTCAGCCACCATGTGCGCAAGCTCGAAGCGCTGCTGGGTGCGACCTTGTTCCAGCGGCTACCGCGTGGCGTCAAACTCACCGCCGAAGGCCGCCAGCTGGCCGATGCGGCCACCGCCGCGCTGGCCGAGATCGCGGCGGTAGCCGGCAACCTGCATCCGCGCGAAGACGCCATTCCACTGCGCGTTACCACGTTGCGGTCGCTGTCGTACTGCTGGTTGTTGCCGCGGCTGCCGCGCTTTTGCCGCGCCTATCCGCATATCCGCATGGACCTGCAATCGGATACGGCCTTTTCGCGTTTCGAAGAAGGCGGCCCGGACCTGGGTATTCGTTATGGCCAAGGCGCCTGGCCCGGACTGACCTCGCATCACCTGATGGACGACGAACTGTTCCCGGTGGCCTCACCGTCGTTGCCGGAAGTGGCTGCCCTGCGCACGCCGGCGCAGATCGCGCAATTACCGCTACTGACCGACATGTCGCCGCAGGGGTGGCGCGACTGGTTCCGCGCAGCCCAGGTCCGCGGTACCACCGTGCCGCCGATGCACACCTTCAACGACAGCACCGACGCGATGCGCGCCGCCGTGTATGGCCTGGGCGCGGTGCTGGCGCGCAAGCACATCGCCCAGCCCTACCTGCAGCGTTACGAACTGGTACGCCTGCCCGGCCCCACGCTGAAGGCGCGTTACGCGTACTACATCGTGCACCCCAGCCACCGCGAACTCAGCCCGGCCGCGGCATTGTTCATCGACTGGCTCAAGCGCGAAGCACAGGACGAACGCACCCCGATGCCGGCACTGCCCGCCGAATTGGTGGCGTTGCCGCTGAGCGAAGGCGTGCAGGAGCCGCGTGCAAGGCGGCGTTTGCGTAGCGCATCGGCGGCGGAATGAACCAAGCGGCAGGCTGGCATTTGTCGAAAAATTTGGGCTATCCAGGGCGCTTCCCGATGCTGGCACAACGCAACAACGCCGACGACAAACATCTGCGTTTCCGCTCGTCGGTGGCGTTGCGCCGGGTCGGCACGCACGAGATCGAGCTGACCATGGCCACCCGAGTGAGCTGCCGCAACGGGTTTGGCCGAGTCTACATGGCCTGTATCCATCATGTGCATCACCACTACGTCATGCCCACGATGCTGCGCGCCGCAGTAGGCCGCGTGATGCAGTCCGATCCCGTTACCAGCCAGGCATGGCCGGCACGGCCCGCGTGATGTGAGCAGCGCGCCGTCACCTCGTTTTGTCCTGGCGATGCCTAGGCTTGATGTCCCCAATCCACAGGACACTCCCATGCCTACCCTCCGCATGCGCATCACCGGCACCGACGACGACGCGCGTGCCATTGCCAACCTGCTGCAAAGCATCGACGGCATCGAGCACGTGGAAGAAGTGGACGATCTGATGCCGCACCTGGACGACGAAGATTCCAGCTCGGCAGGCCTGTCGGACGACGAAGGTCCGGGCAGCCACGAGTTCGAAGTGGAAGCCGGCAACGAGGCCACCGCGCAGAAGGTCCGCGACGCGGTGCAAGAGCTGGCACTGCAGCTGGACGTGTTTGTGGAATACGAAGTGGACGAAGGTTGAGCCGGGCTCAGCCCTACCTGTGGCGACAGTGCTGCGTTGCTGGATCACACGCGACGCCATGACGCGTCCTGCGTCGCTTGGGCATGCCGCTGCGCGCTCAAGCCGCGTGCGACCGAGCGCTGACAGCGCACGCCGCATGCACTGATCGGTCGGATGACCCCGCAGCTGCACGGCAGTCCCGCGCAGCTGCGGTGCATCAGGACATCCGGCGCCGACGTACGCGCCAGCGCCACGCCTGCAACAACAACCAGCCGGCGATCAGTGCAACCGCAGCCACCGGCAGTAGCGCTGCCACTGCGCGGATGACGAATGCCACGCTGCTGGAAAATACCTCGCCGAACTCGGCAGCGGCTTGCGCGATCTCGCCCCTGCCCTGCTCGCCACCGGTACTGCGGAAATTGAGCGTCAGCAATTGCGTGCGCACCCGGCGCTGCTGCTGCGCGGCCTGCTGTTGGGTCTGCTGCGCCTCGGCTTCGATCTCGGCCAGCCGCTTGGACAAGGCCAGCAGATCGGTCACCGCCAGATCGCGGCGCTGCTGCAATTCCAGCAGGCGCGCATGCTCTTTTTGCAGCCGCGCCTGCGCCAGGCCGGTGTCGGCAATCTGCTGGGCCAGATCTTCGGCCCGCGTGCTACGCGCGGCGACATCGCCATGCTGGCCGGCCAACTGCACCATGGGTTCGATCCCTTCCGGTGCCAGCCGTACGCTGACGCGCCCACTGGGATCGCGCCCGCCTTCCTGCTCGACCGCCAGCACGGCGCAGTCGCCGAACTGCGCGTCCTGGCAGGCAGTGCGTATCGCGGCGATGCGCTGGCCGATCTGGTCGGCAGGCAGCTCGATGCGCACATCGTGCTCGTAGGCCAGGGCATTGCCCTGCGCGGCGGGCGGTGCCGGCGCCGCAGCCCCGCCGTCGGCCGCCATCTCCGCGTGATGCTTCGCACACCCGCACAGCGCCCATCCCAGCAGCATGGCCGTGGCATACCGCTGCATGGCACGGCTCATCGGCTGGCTCCGTCGATTGCATGCACCTGCAGCCCGGCAAGATCCAGCGCCGGCAGGCAACGCACATTGACCGCGACGCCCATTTCGCCGGTCTTGGGGTTGAGGCCCTCGCTGAAGGGCGCGATCCCGCACTGCGTGCAATAGTAGTGATCGATGTGCTGCTGATTGAAGCGGTAGCTGCCCACAGCTTCCGGCGCGGCCTGAAGCTGCAGCTGCGTGCGCGCGCCGAACCAGAGCAAACCGCCACGGCGGCGACACAGCGAACAGTTGCAGTCGTAGACCTCAGTGATGGGCGCTTCGGTCTGCAGATCGAACGCGATGCGTCCGCAATGACAGCTACCGGCATAGTGCATGTGATCCTCCTTGGAACAGGCCACCGTGCGGATGGCAAGCATGATGTTGCGTGTACGCGCCGCCTGGGTAGCGAGGCGGCGCCCGGGAACCGGAGTGTACGAGCGATCGCGCCCGCAACGTGCAGCCGTCGTGTGCCCCCGGGCGATTGCGCCGCTGCACGGCCGGCAGGATCGGGGCGCTCACCCACACGTGGTGCGCATCTGTCAGGGCACATGGAGGGCGCGCACGATCCGGAGGGTCAGGCGGCACACGCTGGTCCAAGCCTCGGCCGCGCCCGCCTGGCGGTGAGGCCGTCGATTTATTGGCTGCCCTACACCAATGGCGGATGCGCACGTGGGCGCAGATGCCTATGCTGGCGGTTTGATTCCACCAGGACCTACGATGCGTCAACGCCTGCTTGTCCTCGCCCTGCTCACCGGCCTCAGCGCCTGCCAGCAACAGCCCGAATCACCGCGCGCCGATGCAGCCGCGCCTGCCGCCAGCCAGGCACAGACCCCGGATGCGCGCTTTGCCGCATTATCCAAACAGGCCCTGGACACCTGGATGCAGCTGTCGCCGGTGACCGCCACCCAGACCGGCGACCATCGCTTCGATGCGCAAATCGACGACCTGAGCGCCGGCGGCCGTCAGCGCAGCGTGGATGCGGGCAAGAAGCTGCTGGCCACCCTGGATGCAATCGACGTGGCCAAGCTCTCGCGCGAGAACCAGGTGGATGCGGCCATCCTGCGCAATCAGCTGCAATCGGAGATCTGGAATACCGAGGTGCTGCAAAGCTGGGCCTGGGACCCGCAGGTCTACAACGGGCTGGCCGGCAGCGCGCTGTACAGCCTGATGGCGCGCGAATTCGCGCCGCTGCCCGAGCGCCTGACCGCGGCCACCCAGCGCATGGAAAAGATCCCGAGCATCTTTGCGCAGGCACGCGAGAACCTGGACCCGGCGCGCGTGCCGAAGATCCATGCCGAAACGGTGGCCAAGCAGAACAAGGGCATCCTGAGCATCGTCGACAGCTTCATCGCGCCCAACATCAGCCAGCTTGGCCCGATCGAGGCGGCGCGTGCGCAGGCGGCCATCGACAACCTGCGCAAGGCAGTGGCCGAGCAGCAGACCTGGCTGGACACCGTGCTGGTCCCCAATGCCAAGGGCGACTTCCGCATCGGTGCGGAAAAATACGATCAGAAGCTGAAATTCGCGCTGCTGTCGTCGCTGTCGCGTGCCGACATCAAGCAGCGCGCCGAATCCGAGCTCAAGCGCGTGCGCAGCGACATGTACGGGATTGCACGCACGGTGCTCAAGGACAAGCCCGGCGCCCCCAAGTTGCCCGAATCGCCCACCGACGACCAGCAGCAGGCGGCGATCGAAGCGGCGCTGGAACTGGCGTATGCCGACAAGCCGGCGCGCGACAAGGTGGTGGACGCGGCCAAGGCTGCGCTGGCCCAATCCACCGAATTCGTGCGCCAGAAGGACTTGATGACGCTACCCGATTCGCCGGTGGACATCATCCTGATGCCGGAGTTCCAGCGTGGCGTGGCGGTCGCGTATTGCGATTCGCCCGGCCCGCTCGACAAGAATCTCAAGACGTTCTACGCGGTGTCGCCGATTCCCGACGACTGGAACGACAAGCAGGTCGATTCGTTCCTGCGCGAATACAACACCCGCATGATCCAGCTGCTCAGCATCCATGAGGGCACGCCGGGTCACTACCTGGAAGGCTGGCATTCGGCCAAGTTCCCCTCCACGCTGCGCGCGGTGCTGCGCTCGGGCATGTTCGCCGAAGGCTGGGCGGTGTACACCGAGCGCATGATGCAGGAGCAGGGTTACCTGGATAACGACCCGCTGTTCCACCTGGTGCAGCTCAAGTTCTACCTGCGCACCATTGCCAATGCCATTCTCGACCAGGGTGTGCATGTGGACGGATGGGATCGCGACAAGGCGATGCACCTGATGACCCACGACACCTTCCAGCAGGAAAGCGAAGCCTCGGGCAAGTGGGTGCGTGCGCAGCTCTCCTCCGCGCAGCTCCCGACCTACTTCGTCGGCGTGCAGGAACATCTGGACACCCGCAAGGCGGTACAGGACAAGCTCGGCGAGACCTTCAACCTGAAGGCCTATCACGACAAGATGCTGTCCTACGGTGCACCGCCGGTACGCTTCGCCCGCGAGCTGATGCTGGATCAACCGATCGAGTGAGCATTTCCCTTCTCCCCGCGGGAGAAGGTGCCCCGCAGGGGCGGATGAGGGTACGGGCGACGCCTCGCGTGCCTCATAGAGGACGCATTTTCTTGGTGCGAATTCAATCGACCATGAAGCCTTGTGTCATCCAAAACTAGCAAGTGGCTTCGCCCCGGACCCTCACCCCAACCCCTCTCCCGCCGGGAGAGGGGCTTAGGTCGCCGCCAATGTCTATTGGCCAGTTTCCAACCCGCGTTACCCCAGTCCCGTGTCCTTACACGTAGCTTTCCGTCACGCATCCGCAGCAACAAACCCTCCGGTCTGCCGCGCCCAAAGCCGTGCATACAGGCCGCCATGCGCAATCAATTGCGCATGCGTGCCTGTCTCGACGATCTTGCCGGCATCCATCACCACCAGCCGGTCCATGCGCGCGATGGTCGAAAGGCGGTGCGCGATGGCGATCACCGTCTTGTTGCCCATCAGCGCGTCCAGGCTGTCCTGGATGGCGGCCTCCACTTCCGAATCCAGCGCCGAGGTCGCTTCGTCCAGAATCAGGATCGGCGCGTCCTTCAGCAATACCCGCGCAATCGCGATGCGCTGGCGCTGACCGCCGGAGAGCTTGACCCCGCGCTCGCCCACATGCGCATCGAAACCGCGGCGGCCTTCGCCATCGATCAGCGTGTCGATGAAACTGTCGGCGCGTGCCTTGCGCACGGCGTCGAGCAGTTGCGCCTGGCTGGCCTGCGGCCGCCCATACAGCAGGTTATCGCGGATCGAGCGATGCAACAGCGAGGTGTCCTGGGTGACCAGGCCGATCTGCCCGCGCAGGCTTTCCTGCGTCACGGTTGCGATGTCCTGCCCGTCGATCAGGATGCGGCCCTGCTCCAGGTCGTAAAGCCGCAGCAACACGTTGACCAGGGTGGATTTGCCGGCACCGGATGGCCCGACCAGGCCGATCTTCTCGCCGGCACGCACCTGCAGATCCAGCCCGGCGATCACCCCACCGCGCTTGCCGTAATGGAAATGGATGTGCTCGAACTGCACCTGCCCCTGCGTTACCTGCAGCGGCACCGCATCGGCTGCATCCTGCACCTGCACCGGTTGCGAGATGGTCTGCATGCCGTCCTGCACGGTGCCGATGTCCTCGAAGATGCCGTTGACCGTCCACATGATCCAGCCGGACATGTTGTGGATACGGATCACCAGACCGGTGGCCAGGGTAATCGCGCCCACGCTGATCTGGTCGCGGCTCCACAACCACAGCGCCAGCGCGCAGGTCCCCACGATCAAAAAGCCGTTGGCCACTGCGATGGCGGTGTCCATGGCGGTGGTCACCCGGGTCTGCCGGCGGTGTTTCACCGCCAGTTCGTCGATGGCATCGCGCACATACGCCTGTTCGCGGCCGGCATGGGCGAACAACTTGAGCGTGGAAATATTGGTATAGCCATCGACGATGCGGCCGGTCGCCTTGGAGCGCGCATCGGAGGCAACCCATGCGCGCGCCTTCATGCGCGGCACGAAAAACGCCATCAGCGCGACGTACACCACCAGCCAGAGCAGCAGCGGCGCCATCAGCCAGGGGTCTGCCTGCGCGAACAGCCATAGTGCACTGCCGGTGTAGACCACGATGTACCACAGCGCATCCACCATCTGCACGGCCGATTCGCGCAGCGAGGTGCCGGTCTGCATCACCCGATTGGCGATGCGCCCGGCAAAATCGTTGTTGAAGAAGCCCAGGCTCTGGCGCACCACGTAGTTGTGCATCAGCCAGCGCGAACGGTTGCTAAGACCCGGCACGATCGCCTGATTGACTAGCAGATTGTGCAGGCCGGTGAAGAACGGCCTTGCCACCAGCGTGATAACCGCCATCCAGATCAGTTCGCCCGCATGCTGCCGGAAGAAGTCCGGCCCAGGCTTGCCGGCAAGCATGTCGACGATGCGGCCGAGGAAGTCGAACATCGCCACTTCCACCAGCGCCAGCAGCAGCCCGGCGATCAAGGTGGCCAGCAGGATCGGCCACAACGGCCGCAGATAATGCAGATAAAAGCGCCACACGCTGCGTGGCGGCATCTCCCGCTCGATGGGCGGGAAGATATCGATCAGGGACTCGAACCAGCGGAACATTGCGCGGACTTCGGAAACACCGGGATCTCAGGCTAGCCGATCGGGCGTCAAGCCGCAGTGGCGCTGGTCGGCACGCGGCTTGATCAGCCCATGCACTGCGTCAACGCCGTCGCCAGGAGAACAAGAGACGAGGTTTGCAGCGCCTTCGCCCATGAAAGGCGCCACCGCTGTCACTCGCGCACGCGCGCGAGCAGGCGATTGACCTCTGCCAGATCGAAATGCCCAGGTTCCAAGCGCCCACCCAAGCTCGCCAATTCCTGCACATGCTGCGGGTGGTCCGGGTCGGCGATGATGTGCAACAGCGCCTGGTAATCGCCAATGCCGCCACTGCTATTCGGCGGACAGGCATTGGCACCGTCCACACAGCGCGCCACGCGCAGGCCGGCATCGGCCGGCAACAGCGCTTCCACTTGCAGCCGATGCTGCCAGCCAGGGCCGGCGCCGTAGAAATACTCGAAGCCTTCCAGTTCGCCCACCGCGCTTTCCAGCGTGACACGCCCGGCATGCTTGAGCCGGGGACGCTCGGGCACATCCAGCCCGGATTCGCCGTAACGCCCGCCGCCGAGGTCGAATTCGTAGGGATGGGCGCCATTCCATCCAATCACCGGCTGCAATACGCGATGCAAGGTGGCCAGGCGTACTGCGCCCGACACCAGCAAGCGCCGCCAGATCAGCGGCGCACTGCCGGTCAATGCCACATGCAGTTGATACACCGGCGCAGGTGCCTGCAGCGCTTGCTGCGCGGATTTCTTTTTTGCCTTGGTCATCATGCGATGCGTGTGCCTGCCTGTTACCAGTATGGCGTGCCAGGCAGGCGAATGCAGACGCTGTCCAGATCGGCGATTGAATCACTGCGCAACCGCCAGGCGGGCGCGGCCGGTGCCCGGGTCGGGATGTAGCACTTGTCCATCCCGCCTCTAAGCGCCCGTCCACGCCCATCCGACCGCCACGCGTCACGGCTTGGCGGCCACGCTCAAGCACTGCGGCGCAGGCGCAAACCGAACAGCAGGTCATACAGGATCGGAATCAGGCCCAGCGTCACCAGCGTGCCCAACGCCAGCCCACCGATCATGGTGATCGCCATCCCCGTCCACAGCGGGCCTGCAAACAGCATCAGCGGCACCAGGCCGACGATGCAGGTGAGCTTGGTCATGACGATCGGGCGCAGCCGCTTGACCGCGGCCGCCACCACCGCTTCGCGGCGCGGCAGGCCATCGGCAAGTTCGGCTTCGATGCGCTCCAGCAGCAACACCGCGTTGTTGACGATGATGCCGGCCAGCGCCAGCAGGCCGAAGGTCGCCATGAAGCCGAACGGATAGCCGGTCATCACCAGCGCCAGTGCCGCACCGATCAGTACGAACGGCACCGCCGACAGCACGATGAACAACTTGCGGAACGAGTTGAACTGCCACACGAACAGCAGCAGGATCGCGCCCAAGGCATGCGGCATGTAGTGCAGCAGGGCCTGATTGGCTTCGGCCGAATCTTCCAGCTCGCCGCCAATCTCCACGCGGTAGCCGGGCGGCAGCTTGAGCGCGGCAATTGGCGCGGACAGCCGCTCGACGATCTCGGTCGCGGTCAGTTGCGGGTTGCGCGCGGTCACGGTGATCGCACGGCTGAGGTTGCGCCGCTGGATCGCCGACGGCTCGCTGTCGCGCAGCACCGTGGCGACCGCCGCCAACGGTACCGGTGCGCCGCCTGCCTGCGGGTACACCAACGTATCGGCCGGGTTGCCGTTGGCGGCACGCTCGTCGGTGCTGCCGCGCACGACAACCGGCACATCGGTGCCATCGTCGCGGATCAACGTGGCATCCACGCCGCTGTAGCGCCCCTGCAATGCCTGCGCAATGTCCTCGCTGCTGACACCGGCGCGGCGGGCCTTGAGCTGGTCCACCTGCACCACATAGCGCGGAATGCGCGCCTGCCAGTCGTCCTGCACGTCCACGGTGCCCGGCACCGCCCGCAAGGCCCTGGCAATCGCAGCAGCGCTGCTGCGCAGGATCGCCTCGTCCGGACCCACCACGCGATACACCGCCATCCCGGCTTCGGTGGCGCCCAGCGAAAAGCGCTTGGGCTCGGCGCGCAGCGCGGGGAAGTGGCTGCGCACATGCGAGCGCACCCGTGCGATCACCGCATCGATGTCGGTCCCCGGCCGCACGCTGACCGTGAAGTAGGCCTGGTTGGCCGCCGGCAGCGGCGGGTTCAGGCCCAGCACGATGCGCGGCCCGCCATCGGCAACATACCCGATGCTGTCCACCACCTCGGGGTTGGCGCGGCGGTCGCCCAACCAGCGGCTGAGTTCACTCACCGTGCGCAGCGTTTGGCGTGCATCGCTGCCCGCCTGCAAGGTCACCGGCATCTGGAACTGCAGGCGGTCGGACTTGGGCAGGAAGTCGTATGGAATGGACACCAGCACGGTGACCGCCACTGCCAGCATCGCCGTCATCGCGCCGATGAACAGCACCTTGTGCTGCAGCACGCGTTCGATCACACGGCGGTAGCCGCGATAGAACCGCGATTCGGCTGCATCGCTGGTCTTGGTGACATGCACCTTGGCGAAGTACATGCACAGCAGCGGCGTCACCGTGATGCTCAGCAACCACGAACCCAGCAGCGTCACGCCAAGCACGGTGGCCAGCGAGCGCAGATATTCATTGGTGCTGGTCTGGCCGAAGAAGAACGGCGAGAACGCCAGCACGATGACCAACGACGAGGTCAGCAAGGGTGTCGCCAACGTCCGGCCCGCATCGATGCAGGCCTGGCGGCGTTCCTCGCCGGCCACCAGGCGGCGCTCGATGTCTTCGGCAATCACGATGCCGTTGTCCACCAACAAGCCCAGCGCAAGAATGATGGCGGCAATGGAGACCGTCTGCAGCTCCACGTTCAGCACACGCATGACGATCAGCGAGGCGAAGATGGTCAACGGCACGATCGCGCCGACGATCAACCCGGTACGCCAGCCCAGAAACAGCATCACCACCGCCATGACGATGACAATGGTCTCGCCCATGACGTGATGCATCTTGCCCATCTCGCGCTCGACCACATCGGCCTGGAAGCTCACCACGTGCTGGGTGAAGCCGACAGGCAGCTCGTGCGCGGTGTCGTCGAGCTTGGCGCGCAGCGCCTTGCCGAAGTCGGCGATATTGGTGCCCGGCTGCATCGAGACCGAGACCACCACCGCCGGCTGGCCCTGGTAAACGGCCGCGCTTTGCGGCGGGTCGGCCGGCATCACCTGCACCTGCGCCAGCTCGCCCAGGGTCACCTCGCGGGCACCGCCCGCAGGTGCGCCGGGCACGCTCAGCAGAACAGCGCGCAACTGCTCGGGCGTGCGGATTTCGCCGGACGTGGCCACGGTCAGCGCCAGCCCCGACACCGCGACCTGCCCACCGGAACCCACCACATTCTGCGCGCGCAACTGCGCCATCACGCTGGACGGCGTCAAGCCGCTCGCCAGCAACCGTGCGCGATCAAACGACACATACACCGATTCGTCCTGCAGGCCATATAACTTCACCTGCTCCACGCCGGGCAAGGCGTACAGCTGCTCGCGCATGCGCCGCAACGGGCCGCGCATTTCGCTCATCGAAAAGCCCGGTGCGGTCACCGCGATCGACGCCACCGACACGCGCCCGAAGTCGTCGTCGACAAAGGGACCAAGCGTGCCCGCAGGCAATTGCGCGCCGGCCTCCGCGGCCTTGGCGCGCACCCGCTGCCACAGCGCCGGCAGATCCTGCACATCGTCATAGGCGGTCAGCTGCACGATCGCGCTGCCCGGATGCACCGTGGTGACGATGCGCTTGATGCCGGCCAGCTCGCGCAAGCGCTCCTCCACCGGACGCGCCAGCAGGTTTTCCACCTGCTCGCTGGGCATGCCGGGATAGGCCACCGACACCAGCGTGTCGCGTACGGTCACCGACGGTTCTTCCTGCGATGGGAAACCGAGAAACGCCACGATGCCGCCGATCAGGATCATCGCTGCGGCAAACAACGTCAGCCGGCTCGAGCGCATCGCCATCTGGGTCAGCTTCATGGCGTGCGACCTCCGCTCAGCTGCGTCTGCGCCTGCAGTGGCGTCACCGGCTGGCCGTTCACCAAGAAGCCCACACCGGCGCTCACCACCTGCTCGCCTGCCCGCAGCCCGCGCAGAATCTGGACGCGCTCGCCGACGATCGTTCCCAGGTCGACCGCGCGTTCGATCACGGCCCGCGTGGCCGGCTGGTAAACGAACACGCTGGCCTGTTGCCGGTTGAGTCGGGGCAATACCGCCGACAACGGCACGCTCGGCGTGGACGCGGCAGCAGGCGGCAGCGTCAGCATCACGCTGTCGCCGCTGCGCAGCGAAGGCGCGGCGGCGAGCGGTTCCAGCAACGCCTGCACCGTCGTGGCATTGTCCAGGCGGCTGGAAAGACTGCGCAGACGCAGTTCGATCGGCGCGCCGCCCGCATCCACCACGCGGGCATGCACGGTTTGCCCCGGCACCAGACCGGCACCGGCAATTGCCGGCAGCGTGGCGACCAGTTGCACATGGCCCTGCCCCTCCACCTGCAGCACCGCCTGCCCCGCCGCCACATCGGCCTGCGGCTGTTGCAGGCGCGCCACCACGCTGCCATCGAAGGGCGCGCGGAGCTCGCCCAGACGCGCGCCGCGGCGCGCCATGGCCAGGTCGGCCCTGGCCACCTGCAGCTGCGCGGCGGCCGCATCTGCCGCCGCCCGCGCGGCAGTCAAGGTGGCGCTGGAACTGGCGCCGTCATCGAACATTGCCTGTTGCTGGCGCAATTGCAGTTGCCGTTCGCCCGATTGCGCCAGTGCCGCGCGCACGTTGGCATCGGCCTGCTGTTCGCGCAGGCGCAGCGGCTCATCGTCCAGCCGTGCCAGCAGTTGCCCGCGGGTCACCCGGTCGCCGACATCCACCAGCACCGCAGACAGACGGCCTGCCCCTTCGAACCCCAGCTCGGCGCGTTGTTCCTGGCGCACCAGCGCCGGCACCTGCAGTGGGTTATCGCCCCCGTTGCCGAAGCGCTCCAGCTTCACCGCGCGCGGCGTCTCGGTGGCCGGCGCCTCCGGCCCGCTGCATGCGGCCAGTCCCAGCAGCAACGTGCCGCACACCAGGCCGCGATAGAACATCGTCATCATTGGATCCCCCGGTGTATGCCGCTCAGCGGCTGTAGGTCAGTGCGAGGTTGCCGCTGACCACGCTGCGGCGTGCCACCAGCGGGCTGTCTTCGGCGTTGTCCAGGTAGCGCGTTCCGGTGACCCCCAACGTGGTGGCCCAGTGGTCGCCCAACGAGTGTGTCCAACTGCCACCTACCGCGGCGGCATACGCACCGGACCCGGCATTGAAGGCGGCAAAGCGGGTGCGCGCGGCTTGCGCATCGGTGACGCCGAAGTAAGCCTGATTGAAGCGGCGGTCGCCGCCATGCACGTCCAGGTCTAGGGTGACCGTGTCGTTAGCGCTATGCAGCAGGGTGAACTCCATCCCGGCGCGATAGCGGTTGCGGCGCGCAGCATCCTTGAGCGTGAATTCGGCCTCCGCATTGACGTTCATGTAGGGCGTCACTTGCTGCATCACCAGCGTGCGTGCGGTCACCGAGCCAGGCACATCGCCCATGCCGGCCAGCAGGCGCGAGCCCGGCCGCCAGTTGCTGTCGCTTTGCAGCCGGCCCAGGTCGTAATACAACGATTGCGATACGTAGAAGCCGGACTTGCTCTGGCATTGCAGGCCGCCGCCGCGGGAGGTGTCGAAGAACAACACGCCGCGCTGCACCACCAGCACCGGGTTGAATTGCACGCGCGCGCGCTCGGCACCGGCATACTCCGGCGTGGCAACCGCGGCCGCGCCGGCCGTGATTTCAGTACGGTCTCCCAGCAGGCGCGAACTCCCGGTCAGATCGGTTTGTGCGTGCGCAATGCACGGAATGGCGCTCATGCAGGCAAGCACGCTGGCGCGAACGGCATGGTGGCCACGCAGGCGATTGAAGGACGATAGGTTCATCGAAAGTCTCCGTCGGAAGTCAGGAAGCGGTGGGCAGGCGCACGCCATAGAAGGCTTGAAACAGCGCAATACGGCTCAGCACGCGTTGGCGTGCGGTATCCAGGTAATCGAGTTCGGTCTGAGCGATGCGGGTCCGCTCGGCCAGCAGCGCGCTGCGGTCTTCCAGACCGGCATCCACGCGTTCATGCATTCGAGCAAGACGCAGTTGCTCGCGTTCGACCTGCTCGCGCGAGCGCGGTTCGGCCTGCGACAAGGTGGCGTGGGCGTCCAGCGCGTTGGCGACCTCGCGAAATGCAGACTCGATCGCCTGCTCGTAAGCGGCGACATCGGCACGTTCGCGTACGTGCGCCAGATCCAGATTGGCGCGATTGCGGCCTCCATCGAACAACGGCAGGTTCAGTTGCGGCATGAAGCTCCACACGCCGTGGCCCGCAGAAAACAAGCCGTTCAATCCGTCGCTGGCCGTACCCACGCTGCTGCTCAAGGTGATCGACGGAAAAAACGCCGCGCGCGCCGCGCCGATGTCGGCATTGGCCGCGCGCAATTCCAGCTCGGCCTGCTGGATGTCCGGGCGTTGCAGCAACAGCGACGAATCCAGGGCGCGCCACGCACTGGCAGGCGTATCAGCGGCGATCAGACCCTGCAGGTCGCCGGGTACCGGAGTGCTGTCGTAGCCGGCCAGCAACTGCAGCGCACGCAGCGCCGCAGCGTGATTGTCGTTGCCCTGCAGGGCCGCCACATGGGCTTGGTCGGCCTGTCGCTGCTGCGCATCGCGCTCGTCGCGCGCAATCAGCCCTACCTGATATTGCCGCTCGGCGATGGCAAGCAGCGCAGCGCTGTCGGCATCCAGCGATTGCAGCTGCTGCAGCGCCTGCGCGGTGGTGCGCTCGGCGGTGTAGGCACGCAGCACCTCTGCAATCAGGGCGCCACGCGCCGCGTCGCGGCCATAGGCGCTGGCCAGGTAGCGCTGGCGTGCGGCCTCGGACATCGCCTGCAGCTTGCCGAAAAAGTCCACTTCGAAATTGCCGATTCCCGCATTGGCAATCACCAGATCCTGCTGGTACCGCGCATCCAGCGTCGGGTTGTCGAAATGTTGCCGCAGCTGCTGCGCGCCGACGGCGAGCGTCGGCAGGCGCGACGCCCGCGCAATGCCGTACTGTGCACGTGCCTGTTCTACCTGCAACGCCGCACGGCGGAAATCGCCGTTGTGCGCCAAGGCACGTTCGACCAGGGGCCGCAGGTCGCGGTCTGGCGCGAAGGCCTGCAGAAACGCGCGCTCTTGCTCGTTCAGAGTGACGGCGGCGGCCGCATCGGCGTCGGGCTGGCCGGATGCCGGCGCCGATGCCGCCTGCGGGCTGCCGAACGTGGCCGGCACGCCGATCACCGGGCGCTGGTAGGCCGGCGTCAGCGAGCAGCCAACCGACAGCACCGCACTGGCGGCAACCAGGCACACGCAGGACCAACGATGCGGAATAATTTGTGGAATCATGATGTCGGAGCACAGAGCCAATCTCGACCGACATCCTCGACCCGCAGCGTCCAGGTTGTTTTCGGGAATTATCCAGATTTGATCGAGACGACAGGGCAACACGCCATGACAGGCAAAAAGGTTCTGCTGGTGGAAGACGACAGCGATAGCGCCAGCATTCTGGAGGCCTATCTACGCCGCGACGGCTTCGATGTGGCGGTGGCCGGCGATGGCGAACGCGCCATCCAGCTCCACCGGCAATGGGCACCGGATCTGGTGCTGCTGGACGTGATGCTGCCCAAGCTCAGCGGCATCGAGGTGCTGTCGACGATCCGCCGCGCCGGCGACACGCCGGTGATCATGGTCACCGCCATTGGCGACGAGCCGGAAAAGCTCGGCGCCCTGCGCTACGGCGCCGACGATTACGTGGTCAAGCCATACAGCCCCAAGGAGGTGGTGGCGCGTGTGCATGCGGTGCTACGCCGGAGCGTGGCGGTGCGCGCGCCGGGCGAGCCATTGCAGCACGGTCGGCTGAGCGTGGATCCGGCCGCCGTGGTCGCCAGCGTGCAACACGAAAACGGCGACAGCGTGGCGCTGGATCTGACGCCGACCGAATTCAATCTGCTCGCGCTGCTGCTCAAGACCCCATTCAAGGCCTTTACGCGCAGCGAACTGCTCGACGCCTGCCTGCCCGACAGCGATGCATTGGAACGGGTGGTGGATTCGCACATCCACAACCTGCGCCGCAAACTCGAAGTGCATGGCATCACCGGTGTCCTTGTCACCGTGCGTGCAGTGGGGTATCGCTTTCAATGAAGGTGCTGCGGCGGTTTCATGCCTGGCGCAACCAGGCGCCCCTGTGGTGGTGGGTGGGACTGCGCATGAGCGCGCTGGCGGTGGTGACCATGATGGTCATCGCGTTCGGCATGTGGTGCTATTTCAATCTGCGCTACAGCCTGATCCTGAGCAACGTGCCGGCCGAGCCGCGTGCCGAGATCTCCCAGCTGATCGAGCAGCCCCGGGCCAACCAGGCGCGCCTGTGGGAGCTGTTCCAGCGCTATTACGACATCGAAAATTTCCTGCCCGGGCTGGCCAATCCGGACTGGTGGATGCTGGGCGCCATGATGACCATCTCGGTCCCGGTCATCCTGTTCTGCGGCCTGCTTGCGTCGCGGCCGCTGTCGCGGCAATTTTCGCAGGTGGCTTTCGCCGCGCACCGGGTCAGCGATGGCGATTTCGGCGCACGCGCGCAAGTGGTGCGCGGCGCGCCGGACGAGCTCACCGCCCTGGCCGACGACTTCAATACGATGAGCGGCAGGCTGCAGCAATACGAGCGCGAATTACGCGACTCCAGCGCGATGCTGGCGCATGAACTGCGCACCCCGCTCAATGCCGCGATGGGACGCGTGCAAGGCATGCTGGATGACGTCTTCCCGCGCGAACCGGAGCAACTGCGGCTGGTGCATCGCCAGCTGGAGCAGATCAATCGGCTGATCGGCGACCTGCACCTGGTGTCGCTGGCGCGTGCCGGCCAGCTGGTGCTGGAGCCGGAAAGCGTCGAGCTGCGGGAGCTCGTCGCCGAGCGCATCGAGTGGGCAGGCCCGGCGCTGCGCGAGGCGCAGATGACCATTCACTACCCCACGGCTCCGGCGCTGCGCCTGCATGCCGACCGGCACCGGCTGGGCCAGGTGCTGTCGATCCTGATCGATAACGCGTTGCGCTACGCCGCAGCCGGCAAGTTGCTGGAAATCGAGGTGCGCCGCGACGGCAACAGCGTGCAGCTCACCGTCGGCGACCGCGGTCCCGGCGTGGCGCCTGCGCAACTGCCGCACCTGCTGGACCGCTTCTGGCGCGCCGACAGCTCGCGCGCGCGGCATTCCGGCGGCAGCGGCCTGGGCCTGGCGATCGCCTCGGCCATCTGCCAGGCGCACGATGGCCAACTGGTCGTCAGCAACCGCCCCGGCGGTGGTCTGCTGGCCAGCGTGCAGTTGCCGCTGGGGCGTTGACGCAACGCCCGGCCGCGCACGCCGCCAGTGCACTGCCCGCACCTGCGGGCAGTCGCGCGCCGATCACCGCGACTGCAGGCTCGGCACCGCGTCGCTCACATTGGCGTGGCGGCGCATGATCCAGTTGAACAACGGCGTGGCCATCAGCGTGGACAGGATCGCCATCAGCACCAGCACCGAGAACAGGCCCTGTTCGATCACACCCGCCTGCAAGCCGATATTGATGATGATCAGCTCCATCAGCCCGCGTGCATTCATCAGCGAACCGATCGCCATCGCGTCGCGGTTGTTCTCGCCGGTCGCACGCGCCGCGGCCCAGCAGGCCACGCCCTTGCCGATGAACGACGCGGCCAGGATCGCCACGCCCGCCAGCATGATCTGCGGCTGCAGCAATACGCTGAGCTGGGTTTTCAAGCCCGAATAGGTGAAGAACATCGGCAGCAGCAACACCACGACGAACGGCTGCATCATCTCGCGCAGCTTCTCGGTCAGTGCGCCCCTGGGCAGGCAGACACCGAGCAGGAAACCGCCGAACACCGCGTGGATGCCGATCGCATCCATGGCCCAGGCGCTGATGCAGAACAGGATCAGCACCACCGCCAGGACACTGTTGCTCAGCGGCTGGCCGGGCACCACATGATCGGCCAGCCGCTTGAGCAGATGCCGGCCGACGAAAATCATGAAGACCGCATAGCCGATGCCGCCGCCGATGGCCAGGTAGGCACTGCCCCAACTGCCGCCGAAACTGGCCAGCACCACGGCCAAAATGCACCACGCTGCGGCATCGTCGAACGCGCCAGCGGTCAGCGCCAAGGTGCCCAAGGGGCTATTGGTCAGACCGCGTTCGTGGATGATGCGCGCCAGCATCGGGAAGGCGGTGATCGCAATGGCCGCGCCCAGGAACAGCGACGCTTCGGCCAGCTTGGCCTTTTCCGAAAACAGGCCCTGCACGTTGATCAACCATGGGCACATGGCAAATGCCAGCAGGAACGGCACCGCGATGCCCGCCATCGACACGCTCATGGCACTGCGATAGCGCGCGCGAAAGTGGTCGCCGCGGAAATCGGTTCCGACCAAGAACATGTACAGGCCCACGCCGAACTGCGCGAACACATACAGCACGTCCATGGTCTGCTTGGGGAACAGGGCCGCCTGCGCGCCCGGCGCCAGCAAGCCGAACAACGAGGGCCCCAGCATCACGCCGGCAATCATTTCGCCCACCACCTGCGGTTGCCCGAGGCGCTTGGCCAGCATGCCGACCAGCCGGCACACCAACAAAATCGCGGCAGCCTGCAAAAAGAAATACACCGACATCTGCGGAGTGGTCATGCGTGCGGCGACATCCCTGAAAAGTGCGCAGATCGTAACTGGACCTGCCGCACTTCGGTAGCGTGCGGCGGCCGATGGCGATCTGAGCCACCTGCGCGCTTGGGCCCGCCAGGCGCAGCGCGCAGGTCATCCGCGCTTGCCTGCATCATTTGCCCGCAGCGGTCTGCGTCGGCACCGGCGTCAGCACCAGGTCCTGGAAATCGAAGCTGAAATCGGTCAGCGGCGAAATCGGCTCCATGCGCATCTCGCGCACCGCGCCGTCCGGGGTCAGCGCAAAATTGACGAAGGCATCGGCATTCAAGGAGCGGTCGTCCCAGCGCACGATGAAGCTGTCGTGTTGCCAATGCTCCAGCGTGCCCACCAACTGAGCGGTCCTGGCGAACTGCAGGCGCAGCCGCTTGCCGTCCTGGACGATCACCACATCGCCATACCAGGGGTCGCGATAGGTGGCCGCGTAACTGGGCAGCGGCAACGACGGCGTGGACCGCGCCGCGCGCGCGTCCTGGTGCTTCTTCCAACTTGCGTCCGCCTCGCTGTCGGCCTTCTCCACCAGCTTGGCGTACGCGGCGGTCCAATCGGTGGGCGGCACCTGCAAGAAGGCATCCAGCACCTGGAAGGTCACGGCGTTGAACGCAGCGCCCACCTCCTGATTGGTCAACACCACCACGCCCAGCTTCTGATCCGGCAGCAGCGTCAGGCGCGACACCATGCCGGGCCAGCCGCCGGTGTGCCAGACCAGGCGATGGCCGCGGTAATCGCTCAGGCTCCAGCCCTCACCGTAGCCGGCGAAGTTCGGCCGCGCCGCGGCAAGCTCGGGCACCTGCACCTCGCCGATCGGGATCGGCGTGATCATCGACCACATTTCCTGCTGGCGCTTGGCGCTGAACAGGGGTTTGCCATCGGGCAGGATGCCGCCGGCCAGTTGCACGTTCATCCACAGCGCCATGTCGTGCACGCTGGAATAGATGCCGCCGGCACCGGAGTTGTTGGACCAGGTCAGCGGCGCCACCGTGCGCAGCTCGGTGAAGTCGTACTTGGCATGCCCGACTGCCGCGTGATCGCCGGGCTGCAGATGGTCGGCGTTGAAGCGCGTGCCGCGCATGCCCACCGGGTCGAAGATACGTTGCTGCAGAAATGCCGCGTAACTCTGCCCGGAGACCTGCTCGATCACCTTCTGAGCGACTGCGTACAGGATGTTGTCGTACGCATAGCGGTCGCGAAAACCGCCCTTCAGCGGCACCTTGGCCAGGCGCTGCACGACCTCTTCGGTGGTGTAGCTGGTGCTGGGCCAGAACAATAAATCGCCTGCACCCAGGCTCAGGCCGCTGCGGTGCGCCAGCAGATCGCGGATGCGCATTTGCCCGCTCACATACGGATCGGACATGCGGAACCACGGCAGATGGTCGATGACCTTGTCATCGAGCGAGAGCTTGCCTTCATCGGCCAGGATCGACAGCGACGCGGCAGTGAACGCCTTGGTATTGGAGGCAATCGCAAACAACGTGTCGGCCTGCACGGGCGCAGGCTTGCTGGTCTCGCGCACGCCGTAGCCGCGCTCCAGCACCACCTGGCCGTCCTTGACGATGGCCACCGCAATACCGGGCACGTCGAACTGTTTGCGCACGCGTTCCATCTGCGCATCGAACTGCTGCATGCCGGCGGGAAGTTCGGCCGCGTGCGTTGTCGTCACCAAGCTTGCCACCATCAGCACGCCCCCACTCAGCCATCGGTTCAAGGTCACTGCATCACCTTCAGGTTGTTGGTCAGATCGATCCGCCGGCGCCATCCAGCGCCAACGGTTGCGGCGCCACCAGCACGCCATTGGCATCGGCGTACAGCCAGTGGCCCGGAACGAAGGGCACGCCGGCAAAATTCACCGGCACATCCACATCGCCCAGATCGCGTCGCTCGGTGCGGCGCGGGCAAGCCGCCAGCGCCAGCACCCCCAGCGGCAACGTGGCAAGAATCTCGACATCGCGCACGCAGCCGTGGATCAGCACGCCGGCCCAGCCGTTCGCCACCGCATTGGCCGCGATCTGGTCGCCCAGCAGCGCATGCTTGAGCGAGCCCTGCCCGTCCACCACCAGCACGCGGCCGTCGCCCGGCATGGCGGCCAGCTCGCGCACCCGCGAGTTGTCTTCGAAACAGCGCACCGTGACCATGGGCCCGGCGAATGCCGTGCGCCCGCCGAAGTGGCGGAACAGCGGTTCGGCGATCGTCACGTCGGGGTAGCGGTCACACAGATCAGGCGTGGTCCAGGTCATCGGGGCGATCTCGCGCGGCAGAGCTGGCATGGTAGCCGGCTGTGGCCGCGCGCGGGCGATGGGTGACGGATGACCGATACCCGATGACCGACACCCGATAACGCGCCATGCAGGCACGCACGCTCAGCGAAGGTGCGCGCACGCGGACAACGCTGCGTTCGCCGCGTCGTGATGGTCGCTACAAGGCAGTCGCCATGCGGCGCTTGCCGCGTATGGTCTCCGTCGAGGCGCGCAACGCAGCCGGCGTGGGTTTCCGCCAGCTACGCCGTCTGCGGCTTGCGCAGCCCATCTCCAGCAGCGTGCAACGCCGGCGCGGCAGACCAGCGCAGGCGTAACCCAACGTTGGCACGACCGCCAGCCTGCCATGCAACGTTGCGTCGTGCGGGCTCAACCATTGCACTGCCCCGCGGCGCCCATTGGCAACGCATTTTCTCATCGCGCCACCTGCGCCACGGCTATGATCGGCCGGCACGCGTCGCACCCATCGACGCATCCGCAATGACGCACGACCTCGCCAGCGAGTCTCCATGCAATGACCGATCTGTTCGCTTCCGCCCCGCCCGCCCTCGAAGGTATCCACATCGGCATTGGTGGCTGGGTGTATGCGCCGTGGCGCGCAGGCATGTTCTACCCGGAAGGCCTGGTGCAGCGCCGCGAGCTGGAATACGCAAGCCGCCACGTCACCGCCATCGAAATCAACGGAACCTATTACGGCACGCAGAAGCCGGCCACTTACGCGAAGTGGCGCGATGAAGTGCCGCCCGGCTTCGTGTTCTCGGCCAAGGCGCCGCGCCGCATTACCCAGTCGCGCAAGCTGGCTGGCACCAGGGCGCAGGTGGAAGATTTCATCGGCGGCATTGTCGAGCTAGGCGATACGCTTGGGCCGCTGGTGTGGCAATTCGAACAAGGGCACCGGTTGCAGGCCGACGATCTGGACGCGTTTTTTGTCGTTGCTGCCCAAGCGTGCAGGTCCGCGTGCGCTGCGCCATGTGCTGGAGATCCGCGACCACGATGCGGTAGATGCCTCGCTGCTCGCATTGGTCCGCGGCCATGGCGTGGCCACGGTGTTCACCGATTCGGATGAGCACCCCTCGTTCGCCGATCTCTCCACGGATTTCGTCTATGCGCGTCTGATGCGCAGCCAGGCGCGCCTGCATGCAGGGTATCCGGCGCCGGCACTGGCGCGTTGGGCAGAGCGCATCCAGGCCTGGCGCCGCGGCGAAGACCCGGCCGATCTGCCGCACGTGGACGCTTCGGCAGCGCCGGCACGGCAGCCGCGCGAGGTCTTCGTGTTTTTCATCAGTGCGGCGAAGGAACGCAACCCGGCAGCGGCGATGGCGTTGTTGAAAGAAGTGTCGGCGCGTCAGGGCAGCTAGCAACACGACAGCGCCGCCGCTTCGGATCGGCAGGTTCCATGCGTACGTTCGATTCTGCGTGCGGCGTCGGCAGCCCATCTGACGACGGCTTGCCGTTTTATCAGCCGCCCTTGGTCCGCACATGAGGGCAATCCGCGATGGTTGACGCGGCCGTCTCTTGCGCACAGCGCTGAGCGCTGAGGTGCCGCGATCGATCGCGGCATGGGCTGGTGCATCGCTCCTCGGCCATCCTGCCGTGATGCAGGTCGGTCGATGGCTGGCGGGTCGCACGATTGCTGCGCGACAGCCTGGTCAGCCATCCCTCCACCCCGCCGCTGCACGCCGGCGCCGCGTCCCTTGCAGCGCAACATCACGCAGTTTTCGGCGACAATGGCGCATGCCCACGACCGACCTGCGCAAGGCGCAACTGCAAATCCACTTCTGCGTCCTGCTTTGGGGCATCACCGCGATCCTGGGCAAGCTGATCACGCTGCAGGCACTGCCGCTGGTGTGGTGGCGCATGTTGATCGTGGTGGTGGCACTGGCCTTGTGGCCACGCGTGTGGCGTGGGTTGCGTGGCTTGTCCGGGCGTGTGGTGCTGGGCTATTGCGGCATCGGCGCGCTGGTTGCCTTGCACTGGCTTACCTTCTACGGCGCGATCAAGCTGGCCAATGCATCGGTGGCGGCGACCTGTATCGCACTGGCGCCGGTTTTCACGGCGATCATCGAGCCATTGGTCACGCATCGCCCGTTCCGTCCGCGCGAGCTGCTGTTCGGGCTGGCCGTGTTGCCCGGCGTGGCGCTGGTCGTCGGCGGGGTGCCGGACGGCATGCGGGCCGGCGTGGTGGTGGGCGCGATTTCGGCGGTGTTCGTCGGGCTATTCGGCTCGCTCAACAAGCGCATGGTGGCGCATGCCGACCCGCTCACCGTCACCGCGCTGGAACTGGGCGCCGGCACGCTGACCCTGACCCTGCTTGCACCGGCGATGCCGCTGCTGCTGCCGGCGTTGCATGGCGATCTGCTGGTGGTGCCCAGCCTGCACGATGGCGTGTTGCTGCTGGCGTTATCGCTGGCCTGCACCTTGCTGCCATTTGCGCTGGCGCTGGTCGCCTTGCGGCATCTGAGCGCCTATTCGGTGCAATTGGTGACCAATCTCGAACCGGTGTACGCCATCGTGCTGGCGATCGCGCTGCTGGGCGAACAACGCGAACTGACCCTGCAGTTCTATCTCGGCGTGGCGATCATTCTCGGCGCGGTGTTCCTGCATCCGGTCCTGGAGCGTCGGCGCACGGTGGCGCACCCGGAATTGCTCGGCACTGCCGAAGCGAAAAATATCGTCGACTGATTGCACAGCGCTGCAAGATCGCGCTTGTCCACAGCGACCGCCGCGTTGAAGCACACCGGCGTTCACGCTGCATCGCGCGGCGTCCGCGCCGCCCGGCATACGGCAATCGACGTCCCATGCGCTGGCCAGGCGATCTGCATCGGCAGGCGCGCAACCACGCGCCCCTACTCCAGTGCGACCACCTGATCGCGCCCACCGCGCTTGGCCGCATACAGGGCCTGGTCGGCGCGCTTGATCACTGCCTCCACGCTTTCCTGCGGGTACAAGGTCGCCACACCGATACTCACCGTCACCGGCAGCGCGATCGTCATCGCCGCCACGCTCTGGCGCAGGTATTCGCATTGCACGCGTGCCTGCAGCAGATCCGTATTGGGGAGCAGCAATACGAATTCTTCGCCGCCATACCGGGCGATGGTGCCGGCACCGGCCATATGCGCACGCAACAATGCGGACAATTCGCGCAGCACTGCATCGCCCTGATCGTGCCCATGCACGTCGTTGACGGTCTTGAAGTGGTCCACGTCCAGCAGCGCGACCGACAGCGGCTGGCCCACCGCACGCGTCTGTTCGGTGGCCGCCGCCAACGCCACCGCGAACGCGCGCCGGTTGGGCAGGCCGGTCAACGGATCGGTGCGGGTCTGTTCGACCAGGTCGGCGTTCAACGCATCCATCTGCGCGTAATAGCCAGCCATCTGCTGTTCGTACCACTCGCGCTCGTGCAACTGCTGGCGCAACTGCCTGCCGGCCAGCCGCAACTCAAGCAGCTGCGAGGCCTGCCGCGACAATGCCTGCAAGGCCTCGCGCTGGTCTTCGCGCAGATGCGCCGGGGTCTGGTCGAACACGCACAGCGAGCCCAGCGCCAGGCCCTGGCTGGTCACCAGCGGCGCGCCGGCATAGAAGCGCACCCCGCCGCTACCGACCACCATCGGGTTATCGTGGAAGCGTGGGTCCAGCAAGGTGTCGTCCACCATCAGCACTTCGTCCGGGCGCAGGATCGCGTGCGCGCAGAACGAGATATCGCGTGGTGCTTCGCTGCGTGGCGCACCGTGCGCAGACTTGAACCACTGCCGGTCTTCGTCCACCAGCACCACCGCCGCCATCTGCGTCTCGCACAGCGTGGAGGCAATCATGGTCAGGTCGTCGAATGCACGTTCGGCTGGCGTATCCAGCACGTCGTACTGGCGCAGCGCGGCCAGCCGCTCGGCCTCGTTGCTCGGCAATTCCGGTTTGATCACTGCCGCCCCCTGGCTGTTATCTGTGAAAGTATGCCGGAGCCCGGCAAGTGCCACCATCGGGCGCACCCTACGCTGCAGCGCCGTAAGCGCCGCCCCGGCCGGCATCGGATATTTCGAAGCGCGATCCATACAGCGGGCGCAAGCACCCGGCACGGCGTTGCACGTTTGGTGCGGCAGCACGGCACTACAGCGCGGGCATGTGCCGTGTCCGAAACGCCGGCTGCGCTGACCTGACTGCGATGCAGCCGGCCCGGCACAGGCGCTTACCAGTCGGTGCGTTGCGGCAGCAGGCCGCGCAATTCCGCGTCGCTGAGGTTGCGCCACTGCCCCGGCTTGAGCGCAGCCAGCTTGATGTTGTCGATGCGCACCCGGCGCAGTTGCGTCACCCGGTAGCCGAACTCGGCAGCCATCAGGCGAATCTGCCGATTCAGGCCCTGCTCCAGCACGATGCGGAAGCCGAATTTGGCAATGCGTGCGGTGCGGCACGGCAATGTGGTTTCGTTGTGGATGCGCACCCCGCGTGCCATGCCGCGCAGGAATTCATCGGTGACCGGTTTGTTGACCGCGACCAGATATTCCTTCTGGTGGCGATTTTCCGCGCGCAGGATCTCGTTGACGATGTTGCCGTTGCTGGTCATCAGGATCAGCCCTTCGGAGTCCTTGTCGAGCCGGCCGATCGGGAAGATGCGCTGCTCGTGACCGACGAATTCGACGATATTGCCCTTGACCGAACTCTCGGTGGTGCAGGTGATGCCCACCGGTTTGTTGAGCGCGATGTAGACGTGCTTGCGACCACCGAGCTTCTTGGCCTCGCGTATGCGTAGCGGCTGGCCATCCACCAGCACGGTATCTTCCGCGCCGACCACCGCGCCGGTGCCGGCGGGTACGCCATTGACGGTGACCCTTCGTTCGCCGATCAGGCGATCGGCCTCGCGGCGTGAGCAGAAGCCGGTTTCGGCGATGTATTTGTTGAGTCGGATCGTCATCTGCCAATTATCGGCGATTTGGAGCAGGCCGTGCGCCATGCCGGCTGACCGGGCCAGCAATCGGCAGCAGGCAGTCGCCAGCCGCGTTGTACACGCAGCACCGGCCTGACGCTGCCCGACATCGCCCGGGTCAAGCGCGCTACCCGGAGACGGCCACCAGCTGCGGTGTGTGCAACAGTTCTTCCAGCGGGCATGGACGATGCAGGCTGAAACCCTGCACCTGGCCCACGCCGGCCTCACGCAGCCCGGGGATGTCGGCCTCCGATTCCACGCCTTCGGCGACCACCTCGATGCCCAGCGCCAGCCCGACCTGGGCGATCGAATGCACCGCCGCGCGATCCACTGCATCGTGCGCATAGTTGCGGACGAAGCCGCAATCGATCTTCAACACGTCCACGGTGAATTGCTTGAGATAGCCGAACGAGGCCAGGCCGCTGCCGAAATCGTCCAGCGCCACGTGACACCCCCGCGCGCGCACGCTCTGCACGAAACGCTGCGCGTGTTCCAGATCGCCGATGACCGCGGTCTCGGTGATCTCCATGCACAGCTTCGGCACCAGTGCCGGGTAGCGCTCGAACAGGGCGCAGACGACGTCGAGAAAATCCGGCTGCGCGATCGATTGTGCAGACAGATTGACGTGGCACAGGTCCAGCATCGCCACATGCATCGGATTGGCCGCCAACTGCGCGCACAGCGCTTCCAGCACATAGGTATCGACCATGCGCCCCAGGCCGTAACGCTCCACTGCCGGCAAGAATTCACCCGGGCTCAGCACCCGTCCGTCGCTGGCGCGCATGCGCACCAGCACCTCGTACTGCAGGCGCCCCGGGTCGTTCAGCACCTGGATTTTCTGCGCGTACAACAGCAAACGCTCTTCGGCGATCGCCTGTTGCACCGCACTGATCCAGCCACCATCGTGGCGGCGCTGCGCCAGTGCCAGATCGTTCTCGTTGAAGCAGCGAATGCGGTTGCGCCCTTCTTCCTTGGCCGCATGACAAGCCAGATCGGCGGCGGTCATCAAGGTAGTGAGGTCGCTGACGCCGTGGCGAATCTCCACCACGCCAAAACTGCAACTGGGCGTCAGCGGTCGCCCGCCTTGATGGCTCCACGGTTGACCGAGCACGCCGTGCATGCGTTCCAGCACGGCCTGCGCCTGCGCCAGGTCGGTATTGGCCAGCAGGATGGCGAACTCATCGCCGCCCAGACGCCCCAACCAATCGCCAGAACGCAGCTGCATGGTGATCACGTCGGCGAAGTGGCACAGGAACTTGTCGCCGACCGCATGCCCGAAGGTGTCGTTGACCAGCTTGAAATGATCCAGGTCGACAAAGCACAGCGCGTGGCACATCTGCGGCGATTGCGGCAGCTCGATCAGGCGCAGCAGCCGGCGTTCGATTTCATGCCGGTTGATCAGCCCGGTCATCGCGTCGTGGCGCGCATGGAAGGCCACTTCGTCGGCCAGCTCGTGCGCGTGCGAGACATCTTCGATCACCGCCAGCACCAGGGTCGGCTCTTCCGGCCCCGGCTCGACCAACGACGCGCTCCAGCGGCCCCACATCACCCCGCCGTCGGCACGCACGAAGCGCAATTCGCCGGACTGCAGCAGCTTGGGCCAATCGAGCATGCCGCGGCTGTCCAGCTTGATGTCTTCCGGATGCATCACCTCGGCCAGGGTGCAGGCCTGCAACTCTTCGGGCCGGTAGAGCAGCACGTTGGCCATCGACGCGTTCGCATCCAGCACGTTGCCGCGCAGATCGAACTTGACCATGCCCAGCGCCGCCTGCTGAAACGCAGTACGGAAGCGGCCTTCATGCGACAGCAGATAATCGCGAATGCGCCGCATCGCCAGTACGCAGGTGATCAACACCAGCAGCAAGGTGGCCAGGCTGCAGACCACCATCACATCGTGCAGCAGCCGCGCGCAGCGGGTCAGGTAGGCCAGGAATTCGGACGCGTCGTGACGCATGCGGCCGTCCAGCAGATGCAGTTCATCGCGCAGTGCCTGCAGCGCACGCGGGTCGGGCCGGTTGGCGGCCTGCACCGAAGCGGCGCGGTCGGCCAGATCGCTCAGTTGCAGGATGCCGGCGTCGGTGCGCTTCCACAGCGCGATGGCGTCGCCGAGATACGGAAATTGGTGCCCGTAGCGATACAGCCGCACCATTTGCGGCATGTCTTCATGGGCATTACGCCCAGCGGTCAGACCGGCGTAGACCGCGTCCCAATCGATCACCGGCTGTTCGATCGCCACGCGTGCGGCGCGGTCGCCCAGCGGCACTTCCAGCGCGCGGCAGGCGGCCTGCAGATCGGCCGTATCCCCGCTGCCCAGGTAGCGCTCCATCCAGTACACCGATTCCTGCTGGGCGTTGGACCAATGACTTTGGCCAACGATCCAGGCGGTCGCACCGGACTGGACTTCGATCACCAGCGCCGACACCACCGTCATGCAGACGGCGATGCCGATCAACAGCGCCAGAGGAAGCGTCAGCCAGCCACGCACCAGGTGCATGGTCTGCCCACCGCCCTTGCCGCGTACTGCTTGCGCCATCGCCGTCCGTCCTTCGCCGCCCCAATGCGATTCAGGCGCCCACTGGGCGCCTGAAGGCAGTAACGGCCGCAACGGCCGAGTCTGTATGGCTATGCCCGCTTGGCGTGATGCGATCGGGGTTAGCGACGCTGACTAGATCAGCCTGATCGCCGCTGCCTCGAGGCGCCGTAACGCCTTACCTGCTCGCTATGCCCTTGGATGCATAGCGATACTGGGCAACCCGACCGTCTGCAGGATCCCTGCAAGCAGGGCCGGGCAGCCTTACTCGCCGCGCGGCTTCGGCGGACCCTTGCGGTGCGGCGCGCCGGCGCGGTCCATCGGACGGCCCGGGCCATTTGGGCGACCGGACGGCTTGCCGCCACGCGGGAAGCGCGGCTTGGACGCCGCTGCGGCCGCTTCGCCGTCTTCCAGCTTGCGCATGTTGAGCTGCTGGCCAGACACCCAGACCTTCTTGAGGTGCTGCAGCAGTTCGCGCGGCATGTCGGCCGGCAGATCCAGAATCGAGTAATCGTCCTGGATGTCGATACGACCGATATAGCGGCTTTCCAGCCCGGCTTCGTTGGCGATCGCGCCGACGATGTTGGCCGGCTTCACGCCGTGGCTGTGGCCCACTTCGATGCGGTAGCTCTCCATGCCGAACTCCGGCTCGCCACGTGGGGCCGGCTCGCGGCGTGGACGCTCGCCGGCATCGTCACCGCGCGGCGGGCGTGCAGCGCGCTCGCCGTCGGCACGCGGGCCACGTTCGAACTTCGGCTCGAAGCGGGGGCGATCGCCGCGGTCGGCACGCTCATGACGTTCGCGCGGCACAGTGTCCTCGCGCGCACCGCGCACCGGCGGGGTCAGCAGGAACGGGGCATCGCCCTGCAGCAGCTTGGCCAGCGCGGCGGCGATATCGATCGCCGGCACGTTGTTTTCGGCTTCGTAGCGCTGCAGCAGGTCGCGGTACATGTCGATCTGGCCACCGGCCAGGGTCTCGGTGATGCGGCTCATGAAACGCGCGACGCGGGTGTCGTTGACCGCGTCCACGCTCGGCAGCTGCATCTCTTCGATCGGCTGACGGGTGGCGCGTTCGATGGAGCGCAGCATGCCCTTCTCGCGCGGCGTCACGAACAGGATCGCGTCGCCGTTACGCCCGGCACGGCCGGTACGACCGATGCGGTGCACGTAGCTTTCGGTGTCGTAGGGAATGTCGTAGTTCAGCACGTGGCTGATGCGCTCCACGTCCAGACCGCGTGCGGCAACGTCGGTGGCCACCAGGATGTCCAGCTTGCCGTCCTTGAGCTGGGCGATGGTCTTTTCGCGTGCGGCCTGCTGCATGTCGCCGTTGATGGCCGCGGCCGCCATGCCGCGCGCCTGCAGCTTCTGCGCCAGCTCTTCGGTGGCCGCCTTGGTGCGCGCGAAGATGATCATGCCGTCGAACGGCTCGACCTCGAGAATGCGGGTCAACGCGTCCAGCTTGTGCAGCCCGCTCACCCACCAGTAGCGCTGGCGGATGTTGGCCGAGGTGGTGGTCTTGGCCGCGATGGTGACTTCGGCCGGGTCCTTCAGATAGGTCTGCGCGATACGGCGGATGGCCGGCGGCATGGTGGCCGAGAACAAGGCCACCTGGCGCTGCTCCGGCAACTTCTTCAGCACCGCTTCGACGTCGTCGATGAAGCCCATGCGCAGCATTTCGTCGGCTTCGTCCAGCACCAGCGTCTTGAGCTGCGACAGATCCAGGGTGCCGCGGTCCAGGTGATCGATCACCCGGCCCGGGGTACCGACCACCACATGCACGCCGCGCTTGAGCGCGCTCAGCTGCTGGGCATACGGCTGGCCGCCGTAGACCGGCAGCACGCGGAAGCCGGGAATGGCTTCGGCATATTTCTGGAACGCCTCGGCGACCTGGATGGCCAGTTCGCGGGTCGGGGCCAGCACCAATGCCTGCGGCTTGACCTGGTGGAGATCGGCGTTGGACAGCACCGGCAGCGCGAACGCGGCGGTCTTGCCGGTACCGGTCTGGGCCTGGCCGAGCACATCGCGACCGGCCAGCAACGCGGGGATGGTGGCAGCCTGGATCGGCGACGGCGACTCGTAGCCGACATTGGCAACGGCCTTCATCACAGCGTCCGAGAGGCCGAGATCTGCAAACAGCAGCGGCGCGGAAGATTCTTGGGTCATGGGTAACTCCGGAGGCGCCGCACGGAGCCGGCAGGCGCAAAGCAGCATAGTGTGCCTCTTCAGCCCCCTTGCTGTCGAAATTTTCGTGACAGTCCATTCAGGTTGTGAGGAATTGCGCTGCTGCGCGAATCATCCCCCGTGTCGTCCCTTGACCTGCCCGACCGGAGCCACGCCCCTGGACACAGACCTGCACACCCGCTTCAGCGCCCTGCTGCAGCAGCATCGCGGCATCGTGCTGAAGGTGGCGGCCAGCTATTGCCGCGGACGCGACGACCGCGACGAACTGGCGCAGGAAATCGCCACGCAACTGTGGCGGGCATTTCCCGGCTACGACCCGGGTCGGCGCTTTTCCACCTGGATGTACCGCATCGCCCTGAACGTGGCGATCAGCGATCTGCGCGGCCGCCGCGCGGCCGGCGAGCCGATCGCGCCGGATGCGGTGATGGAGCGCATCGCCGATCCACAGGCGCACGACCCTGTACGCGCGCAACAGGTGGCCGCGCTGTATGCCTTCATCGCACAGCAACCGCCGCTGGAACGCGCGCTGCTGTTGCTCTATCTGGACGAGCACAGCTATCGCGAAATCGGCGAAGTGCTCGGCATCAGCGAAACCAATGTCGCCACCAAACTCAGCCGACTGAAAACGCGCATTCGCGCCGAGCTGTGAACCCCACCGATCCGCAACCGGAGCAAGACATGGAACTGGACGACATCGCCCTGGCCTGGCGTTCGCTGGAACAACGGCTGGACCAACACGCTGCACTCACCGACCAGGTGCTCGGCGACCTGCGCAGCCACGCAGCACGCGCGCACCTGCGCCCGTTGTGGCTGAGCCAGTCGGCGCAACTGCTGTGCGCCATCGCAGTGAGTGGCATCGTTGCCCACAGTTGGCTCAGTTTCGCCGAACAGGCCGCTGCCGTCGTCGGCGGCGTGTTGCTGCAGGCGTGGTGCGTTGCGCTGTCAGCGTCTGCGGCCCGTCAACTGTGGCTGTTGTCGCAGTTGGATTTCGCCAGGCCACTGCTGCAGACACAGCGCGCGCTTGCACAGCTGCGGCGCTGGCGCACGCGCGTGGCGCCGTGGCTGGGCGTGGCGTTCTGGGTGCTGTGGGTGGCAGGGGCAGACGCTGCGTGGCGGGTCTTCACCGGCCAGTCGTTGCCGACCGCCTGGCTGCTATGCAACCTGCTGGTCGGTGTCATCGGCGGCATCGGCACCTGGCTGGGCTATCGACGGCTGCAGCGCAGCGGTCACCCCTGGCTGGAACGCCTGGACGCCGCGCATGCCGGCCGCAGCGTCGCCCGCACCGAAACCCTGCTGGAACAGATCGCGCGCTTCCAGCGCGAGTAGGCGGATAATCGCGGCCTCCCTGCCACCGAGCACACCATGCAATACCTGGAATTCGACCTGGACGGCGACTACATCGAACTCAACCAGTTGCTCAAGCTGGCCGGCATTGCCGACAGCGGCGGCCAGGGCAAGGCGATCGTCGCCAGCGGCGCGGTCAGCGTCGACGGCGTGCAGGAGCTGCGCAAGACCGCCAAGATCCGTCCCGGCCAGCTGGTGCAGCTGGACGATGTGGAAATTCGCGTATTGGCATGGAACCCGGACGCCGAGCCTGACGCATGAGGGTGGTGGAGATCGGCCGGCGCAACAACGCACCTTCGGCCGACGATCCAACCCACGACGTCTGTGTTTTTTCGATCGCCATCGACTCGGACCAGCCGTTCTGGCTGGAGCAGTCCATCCGCGGCGGCCATGCCGAGCGAGGCGGCTGCAGCATGCTGGCCTTGCACGAACTGGATGCCTGGCGCGGCGACTGGCGTGCAGAGGTGACCAGGGCCGGTTGCGCCTGGGTGATTCCACTGCTGGAGCAAGCCCTGCATACCGGCGATACGCAGGCGGCCATCGATGCAATCCTGGCGCGGGTGCAAGCGACTGATTGAAGCTCACACCCGCCGGCGACGCTGCATCAAATGCCCAGCAGCGCGCGCACCAGTTTGATGATGCCCCAGAACGACACCACCCAGATGGCGCTGCGCAGGTACGGAATACCCGCGGCATACACCGGCACATACGCCACGCGCGCCCACAGGTAGAGCTGCACGGCGAGTGCTGTTTCTGCGCTGGTGCGCCCGGCTACGCTCACCGCCAGCACGGCGGCCGCGAAGATCGGAAAGGTCTCGAGATAATTGCGAAACGCACGGTCCAGCCGCGCCGCCACGCCGGTGAGCGGCTTGGCCTCGCCATCGCGTGCGCTGGCATTCCACTTGGTGCCGCGCTGGGCGGTCATGCTGGCCGAGGCGGCCAGTAATTGCACCAGCCCGAGCACCATCGCCCAGCCCAGCATCTGCAGCTCGATCGTCAGTTGCATACGTTTCTCCCGGCCGATGGAAACATCACTTCACCGCCGTGCGCAGGCTGTAACCGGCCAACCGCCAGGTCTTGTCTTCGTCCAGACGGAACGACACCAGCTCGCGGACCGGTTGCTGCGCCTTGGCGAAACGGGTCGGGAAGCTGACGTTGACATACAGGCCTTCGGGCACCTGCGCGCCGGGACCGTACTTGACCCGCGTGACCGAGCCCTGCCCGCGCCCCACCACCGCACCCAGCCCCGCGCGTTCGGTGCCGATCTGGCTGACGAAGACGTCGCGCTTGACCGCGGTCTTGGCCACCTTGGACGCGCCATCCCACAAGGACGCGACCTGGTTGCCGTCCACCATCTGCGCCACGCGCAAGGCGGCCTGAGTCATCTCGGTGTTCTGCTTGGTCAGCTGCGCCTGCTGCGCCGGGCTGAGCGCCGGCTGCCCTGCGGGCGCTGCAGCGGCCGGTTGCGCTGCCGCCGGGCTGGCAGGGCGACCGGCCGCCTGCGGTTGTTGAGCGAACGCCAGCGCTGGAGCCAGTGCCAACACGATAACCAGACGAGAACGAAGCATTGGATGGGGACCTTGTACGGATCGGGTGGAAAGGGAGAGGCGCCACCCACCTTTTAGTGGGTAGCGCAGTCTAGAGCGCGTCATGCGCAACACAAGTCTGCGGGTGCAGGTCCGGGGACGGCGCTGAGGGCGACAAGGCAAGCGCTGACGCGGGCCTTTTGGAAAACACACTTCTCGAGCGCGCAAGCGGCGAGCAGAGACCTCCGGCCACCAATGCGCGCATCGGAAGTCATCAGGTCTGGCAGCGGCGTTTCATCCTTCTGTCTGGAGTGGCAGGCATGCTGCAGATGTCGGGCTCGGCTGGGTGCGCGGACGCGTGCCGCAATCACGTGAAGTGACCAGGCGCGCATTCCGCACAGGCACGCACCAACCTTGAATTCCCATTGCCGTTGTCAACGCGATCTAGACCTCGCTCCCGGGAGCCGGCGGTACGGCCGCCACGCCACGCGGCCGCCACAGACGCCAACTGACCCAGAAGGCACGCGCGATCGCGGCAATCAGCGCCGCCAGACTCAGCCAGGTGGCCAGCGTCGCCGGCCATTGTTCGTGCATCGCGGCAGCGGCCAGACGCAGCAGCTCGGCCACACCGAAGCCAACCAGCACCAACAGGGCCGAAGGTAGATATGCCAGTAACACACCCTTGGTCTTGCCTCGCATACGCCCCCCGGCTCGGTTGTGATGCAGCGACGATAGGCAGCGCGCAGTGCGATACGCGTGAAGCCCATCACTGCGCTCAACCGTCGGGGTGCGTCGCGGGCGACGGGCCGGCCTGGGCCGCGTCCTGCGCTGGCGCGGAGTCTGGCTCGGCTGCAGGTGTCGCCGCACCTGCGGCATCGCGCTGGGCTTGGTCGTTGTGCGTCTGGCCGGCCTGCGCCTCACCGGTCTGCGTCTCGGACGTCGGGCTGGCCGGCAGCGCCGCGGCATCGGTTTCGGCCAGCGGGCTTTCTTCCGGGCAGGCCGCATCCGGAAAGCCGAAGCGCTGCTTCAAGGCCAGGCCGCAGGCATTGACCGCGTCCAGGTCTGCACCCTCGCCCTTGCACTTCTGGTCGAAGGCGACCAGAAACGCGTCCTTGCGGCGTACGAAGGCATCGCCGCACTTGCGCATCTGGCGGATGCGTTCCAGATCGTCCTGCACGGCGTTGGTGCCGTCCAGCCCGTATTCGCGCAACTCTTCCACGCTGAGCAGGCGCAGGCTGCGGTTGGGCACGGTCATCATCAAGTCGGCCACCGCCACCGCCACGCCGTTGCGCTCCAGGTAATCCTTGACGTTGCCGTAGACCTCGCGCAGTTCGCGATTGAGCTCGGCGCGCGAAGTGGCCTTGGAGCTGATCCGCATCATGCGGTGAATGCCGACCTTGCCGGCGACCAGGCGGTTGTCGCCGGCCGCCAGCACGAACACGCAGGCGCTGTGGCAGATCGAGCCTTCGCGCACCCAGATGGTCCAGTTGGACTCGCCGATGGTATCGCCGGCGCGGATCGCCGCCTCCACCTGCCCGCCACTGGAATCCAGGTCCAGGATGCGATGCGGCAACTTCCACTGCTCCGCGACCGAGGCCAGCCGCCACACCAGCGCCGCAAAACCTGCATTGATCTTGCCGGCGTAGCGCACCCGCACCAGCCCGGTCTCGCGGCACGGCGCCAGCGCCGCTTCCACGCTGGCCCGGTCCAGTGCCGGCAACAGGGTGCCGTCGCCGGCCTCGCGGCTGTAATCGGTCGCGCAGCTGATCCAGGCCTGGCCCGATTCCAGTTCTGCCTGCGGCCAGCCGGCCTCGCCCGCCTGCGTGCGCGGGCGCGGTGGCGGGACCGGGTCGGGCGTATCCACCGACACCATGTGATCGCCATCGCTTGCCTGCCCTGCACCACTCTGCTGCGCAACCGCAGCATCGGCGGAGGTCGCCGACCGATCGCAGGCGGCCAGCAGGAGCAAACAGGCAAATGACAGACAAACCGATTTCAGCATGATGTGGGGCACGGAGCGCGACGGAGATCACCCGCAGTCTATGGCTGAATGGGTCGATGGGTTGACCCGGCCATGAACACGCGGGCTCGCTGCAACCCTGTCCGAAAACGGCCAGCCGGCGCTGGGGCGAGCGCATAGACTGGCGCCATGCAGACCGCAACGCCCGACCGAACCCAATGCGACCGCGCCCGCCTGGCACGCGATGCACGCTTCGACGGGCTGTTTTTCACCGCCGTGCGCAGCACCGGCATCTATTGCCGCCCGGTGTGTCCGGCGCCGCCGCCGAAGCCAGCCAATGTCAGTTACTACCCCACTGCCGCGGCAGCCAGCGCCGCCGGCTACCGGCCGTGCCTGCGCTGCAGGCCGGAGCTGTCGCCGCAGGCGCAGCAGCATCTGGGCGAAGAAAGCGTGCAGCGTGCGCTGGCGATGATTGCCGACGGCGCGCTGCAGGAGCAGCCGGTGCAGACGCTGGCCGATGCGGTGGGCTTGAGCGCGCGCCAACTGCAGCGGCAATTCGTGCAGCAGTTGGGCGCCACGCCGATCCAGGTGCACGGCACGCATCGGCTACTGCTGGCCAAGCAATTGCTGACCGAAACCGCCCTGCCGGTCACCGAGGTCGCGCTTGCGGCAGGCTTCAACAGCCTGCGCCGCTTCAATGCGGCCTTCCTGCAGGGCTGCGGCATGCCGCCCTCTGCATTGCGCAAGCAGCGTACCGAGGTCCCCGGCGGCGAACTGACATTGCGCCTGGGCTATCGCCCGCCACTGGATCTGCCGGCGATGCTGGCCTTCTTGCAGCGCCGCGCGATCCCGGGCATCGAGCAGGTCGATGCCAACGGCTACCGGCGCGTCATCGGCCCGCCGGGCAAGGCCAGCGTGATCGAGGTCAGCGCAGCACCGCAGCGCGCGGAACTGCTGCTGCGCATCGGCGCCACCGACCCGCGCCAGATTCCGCAGATCGTGCGGCGCGTGCGCCGGCTATTCGATCTGGATGCAGACCTGCAGGCCGTGCACGCCACGCTCGCGCCGGAACCACTGCTGGCCGAGGCGCTCGCGCGCCGCCCCGGTCTGCGCGTGCCCGGCGGCTGGGACGGCTTCGAAGTGGCGGTGCGTGCGGTGCTGGGCCAGCAGATCAGCGTGGCCGGCGCAGCAACGCTGGCAGCGCGGCTGGTGAACCGTCATGGCGGTCATCATGCCGACATGCCACCCGGACTGGATCGCAGTTTCCCCACGCCCGAACAGCTGGCCGACGCGCCGCTGGAACAACTCGGGCTGCCGCGTGCGCGCGCCGCCACGCTGCGTGCGCTGGCATCGGCCTGCGCGCAAGGCCAGCTGCACTTCGGTGCCGGGCAGCGCCTGCCTGATTTCATCGCTGCCTGCACCGCGCTGCCCGGAATCGGGCCGTGGACCGCGCATTACGTGGCCATGCGTGCGTTGTCGCATCCGGACGCGTTTCCGGCCGGCGACCTGATCCTGCAGCAGGTGCTCGGCGCTCCCGGGCGCCTGAGCGAACGCGCCACCGAGGCCCGTTCGCAGGCGTGGCGACCGTGGCGCGCCTACGCCGTGCTGCACCTGTGGCATCTGGCCAACGACCGCAAGGACACCCGCGCATGAGCACACTGCACTACGACACCTTTCCCTCGCCGATCGGCGCACTGAGCGTGGCCGCCGACGACACCGGCGTGCACCACATCCTGTTCGCGCAGAACCGCTACGACGCCATCGGCCGTGCGCGCTGGTTGCACAACCCCGATGCGCCGCTGGTGCGCGAAGCACGCGAACAGTTGCTCGATTACCTGCATGGCGGGCGACGCAGTTTCGATCTGCCGCTGGCGCCGGTCGGCACACCGTTTCAGCTGACGGTCTGGCGCACGCTGGCGCAGATTCCGTTCGGGCAGACCTGGAGCTACGCGCAACTTGCGCAGGCGGTCGGCAAGCCGGCCGCGAGCCGCGCGGTGGGCGCTGCCAACGGACGCAATCCGCTGCCGATCGTGCTGCCCTGCCATCGCGTGATCGGCGCCAATGGCACGTTGACCGGCTTCGGCGGCGGCCTGCCGACCAAGCAGGCCTTGTTGCAGTTGGAAGGCTGGTCCCCGCGTGGCGCCGCGCGCGCCGACGATCTGTTTGCACCTGCCTCGGCAGTGCGCACTGGCTGACTTCGCGGCGTCATCGCTGCGCCGTAAACTGACGCCATGATCGACCGACGTTTTGGAGTTGCCGCAGCGGCGCTTGCCTTGCTTGCGGCCTGTAGCAGCCAGCCATCTGCGCGCAGCGCGCCCACGCAGGCGCCGACTGCAGCGCCCAATACCGCATCGGCCAGCACCCCGCACACACTGCTGCTCATCTCCATCGACGGCCTGCGCGCGGACATGCTCGATCGCGGCATCACGCCGAACCTGTCGCAACTGGCACGCGAAGGCGTACGTGCGCGCTGGATGACGCCCTCGTATCCGTCGCTGACGTTTCCCAATCACTACACCCTGGTCACCGGGCTGCGCCCGGACCACCACGGCATCGTGCACAACAGCATGCGCGACCCGACACTTGGGGGTTTCTGGTTGAGCAAGTCCGAGGCGGTGGGCGATGCGCGCTGGTGGGGCGGCGAACCGGTGTGGGTGGGCGTGGAAAACAGCGGCCAGCATGCGGCCACCTGGTCGTGGCCAGGCAGCGAGGCGGCAATCAAGGGCGTACGCCCGTCGCAGTGGCGCCATTATCAAAAAGGCGTGCGCCTGGACACGCGCGTGGACGCAGTGCGGGGCTGGCTGAAAACCGACGGCGCCCGGCGCAACCGCCTCGTCACGCTCTACTTCGAACATGTGGACGAAGCCGGCCACGACCACGGCCCGGAATCGCGCGAATACGCCGACGCCGTGCGCGCGGTGGATGCGGCCATCGGCCGGCTGCTGACAGACATGCAACGCGATGGCACGCGTGCGCGCACCAACATCATCGTGGTCTCCGACCATGGCATGGCCGAGGTTGCGCCGGGGCATGCGATCAGCGTGGAAGACATCGCGCCGCCGCGGATCGCCACCGCAATCACCGATGGCCAGGTGATCGGCTTGCAGCCATTGCCTGGGCAACAGGACGCTGCCGAGGCCAGCGTGCTCGGTGCGCACGACCACTACGACTGCTGGCGCAAGGCGGAGCTGCCGGCACGCTGGCAGTACGGCAGCCACCCGCGCATTCCGTCGATCGTGTGCCAGATGCACGAAGGTTGGGATGCACTCTTCCCGGACAAGCTTGCCAAACGCGCGCAGCGGGGCACACGTGGCTCGCATGGCTTCGATCCGGCATTGCCATCGATGCGGGCGGTGTTCCTGGCGCAAGGCCCGGACCTGGCGCAAGGCAAGACACTGCCAGGCTTCGACAACGTGGATGTCTATGCGCTGATGACCCGGCTGCTGGGTATTCCGGCCGCACCCAACGATGGCAACCCGGCAACCTTGCTGCCGGCCTTGCGCGTGCCGCCGGCAGCCGACGCCAAATAGACGCGACCGGCACCCGCAGCAACGCCGCCATGCGCGCGCGCAGCATCCACGCCGAAAACGCGCACGCAGGCAAGACGCCGCGCTACGTCGTGGCCGCGCGGCTCAGGTCGGCGACAGCGCAGGAATGTGGCTCGCTGTAGACACCGCTGCGGCCCAGCAGTGCGACAATGACGCAATGTCTGGTTCCAATCCCCCGTCGCGTCGCTTGCGGCCGTTGTTGTCCAGCGAAGGCTGGCGTCGTCGCGCTGCACTGTGGGGCGGCGCCATTGCGGTGGCGCTGGTGGCGATCGTATTCGCCAAGGCCAGCGACGCGGCCTTTCATCTATTTCAACGCATAACCGCACACTCGATCTGGTGGGCACTGCTGCTGACGCCGGGCATCTTCGCGCTGCTCGCCTGGCTCACCTCCGGTGCGCTGCGGCCCACGCGCGGCAGCGGCATCCCGCAGGTGATAGCCGCGCTGGAGCACCCGGAGCCGGCGTTTCGCGACAGCAACCTCTCGTTGCGCGTGTCGGTTGGCAAGCTCGCGTTGACCACCTTGTCGCTGCTCGGCGGCGCATCGGTGGGACGCGAAGGACCCACCGTGCATGTCGGCGCCAGCCTGATGCATGTGTTCGGGCGCTGGTTCGGTTTTCGCGACCCACGCGAGCTCTCGCATTTCCTGCTCGCCGGCGGCGCCGCCGGTATCGCGGCCGCATTCAATACCCCGCTTGCGGGCGTGGTCTTTGCGATTGAAGAGCTGAGCGGGCGTTTCGAGCACCGCTTTTCCGGCACCCTGCTCACCGCGGTGATCGTCGGTGGGGTGGTGTCGCTGGGCCTGCTGGGCAACTACACCTATTTCGGCAAGGTGGCCGTGGCCTTGCCCTTGGGCCAGGCCTGGCTGGCGATCGCCTTGTGCGGCAGCGTGGCCGGGTTACTCGGCGGCATCTTCGCGCGGATGGTGCTGGCCAGCGTCAGCGGCAAACCGCGCTGGTTGGGCGCGCTGCGCCAACGGCATCCGGTGCTGCTGGCCGCATTGTGCGGCGTTGCCCTGGTTGGGCTGGCGCTGGTGTTCGGGCAAGGCGCCTTCGGCACCGGCTACGAACAGGCGCGCAGCCTGGTGCAGGGGCATGCGGTGGTCGGCCACGAGTTCGGCATGATGAAACTCATCGCCAACCTGGTCTCGTATCTGGCCGGCATTCCAGGTGGCCTGTTTTCGCCGGCGCTGGCAGTGGGTGCCGGCATCGGCCACAACCTCTCGGTACTGATGCCCAGCGTGGACCCGCGCACCTTCGTGCTGTTGGGCATGTGCGCCTATCTCACCGGCGTGACCCAGGCGCCGCTGACCTCGGCGGTGATTTCGCTGGAACTCACCGACACCAGCCAGATGCTGCTGCCGATCCTGGCCACCGTGCTGATCGCGCGCGCAGTCTCCGGGCTGGTCTGCAAGACGCCGATCTATCGTGGCCTGGCCGAGCAGTTGCTGGCACCGGGTGGCGCTACCGTGGCACCGACGACTTCCGCGCCTGGTCACTGACGCTGGATGCGGCCGGCCAGCAGTGCGCAGCGCGGCCGGCTGCGACAGCAACGATCCAGTGCCGGGTCGCCTGGTGATCGACCACATGTCCCGGCGTTGATCGGGTGGCGCCAGGCGTAAGCCAGCGCGCACACGTACGCCAGGTCCATGAACGTGCCGGGGAAAAGACGTTGCCGCGAACTGATCGGGCATCGCCTGACCAGCCGGCGCCTTCACGATGCCGGCCGGGCAATGCCGGACAGCGGACATAAAAAACGCGGCGCAAGCGCCGCGTTCTGGTGTCGCGAAGCTGGCCGGGATCAGCCGGCCTTGGCGACGGTCTTCTTGGCGACGGCCTTCTTGGCCGGGGCCTTGACCACGCCCTTCTTGGCAACCGGGGCAGCTGCACCCACGACAACCTTGCTCACCGCGTGCGAACGCGAATTGCCGTAGCTGGCGTTGTAGCGCTTGCCCTTGGCGGTCTTACGGTCACCCTTACCCATTTCGTCGACTCCTGAATGTGAATACAAATTCCCGTGCTGGCACAGGTCTGGCGAGGTTTCACCGGCGGCGCCCTCGCGCAAGGCCGACAAGCCTACCACGGCGGCCCCGGCGCGCGTAGCTGGGCAGCGCCCGGCCGCCTTGCGGCACTGATCGACCCAAGAACGATGCATGCAGTCGTGGACTGTGCGCGGCCGCGGTTGGAGCAGCAGAGCAGCCAGAAAATGCGGGGGCAGACGTGGAGGAACTCCGCTGTCCGCATCGGCCTGGCGGCGACGCAACCGCACTACGACAAAGGCTTAGTGCGACTAACAAAACGTAGCGAGCAGCTATCAGGTGGGCACGAACGGCGCGCTCAGAACCTTAGCGTACGCGTGGTACATGCCGATTCCGAGCACCGGCCGCGCCCGCCTGGCGGCTGCGCAGTCGTGTTGTTAGCCGCCCTTAGTGCGCGCAGCTGGCGTCGTGCACATGCCCATGCCCGTGATTCAGACGCAGATTGACCAGGTGGGCGATACCGACCAGGGCGCCGCCCAGCGTCATCACCACCGCATGCGGCACCACCGAATGATGAAGCGGGTCGTACAGCAGGCCCAGCCACAGCAACCCCAGGCCGGGCAGCAGCAACGCCAGTGCATGCAGCGCTTTATGCCGGCGATACCCGAGCACAAGGCTGAAAAGGCCCAGCAGCGTCACGAACACCACGATGGCCCGTTCCACCCCGTCGCCCAGCCAGAACGACAGGCCCAGCGAAGGCGCCAGCGCCAGCACCAGTGGCAATACCGCACAGTGCACCGCGCACAGCAGCGAGCCGGTTGCGCCGAAGCGGTCAAGAAGATGGCGAAGGGTTGGTAGAGGCATGACGTCCAGCAGGGTACTCGCGGCGACGTGGAATAATATAACATCTTACTGTTCCAGCCCCGCATCAGTGCATCGCGCAGTCATGCGGGCTCGCCGCCGGCGCAGCAGGAAAGCTGCGCCTTACCACTGATACACAGTAACAATTACAGAGTCCGGTCCACCATGCCCTCTTTTGCTCCCTCTTTCCGCCGTTCTGCGCTCTCGCTGGCCCTGACCAGCCTGCTGACCCCTGCCCTGGCCATGGCCGAGGACGCTCCGGTCGCTGCCGATGGGCAGACCCCGCCCAGTTCGGACACGCGCCACGATGCCAGCCCCTCCAGTGGGCGTCATATCAAGGATCTGGACAAGGTGGTGGTCACCGCCAGCCCGCTGCGCGATGCGGCCGGTGAGTTGAGCCGCCCGGTGGAAGTGCTGGCCGGCGAGCGTCTGGACGAGGTGCGCAGTTCCAGCCTGGGCGAAACCGTGGCCAGCCTGCCCGGCGTGCAGAGTTCCAACTTCGGACCCGGCGTGGGCCGGCCGATCATCCGCGGCCTGGACGGCCCGCGCGTGGCAGTGCTGCGCGACGGCCTGTCCACCCAGGACGTATCCACCGTCAGCCAGGACCATTCCCCGGCGATCGAGCCGTTCCTGGCCAATCAGATCGAAGTGCTGAAGGGTCCTTCGACCTTGCTGTATGGCTCCGGCGCCATCGGCGGCGTGGTCAACGTGGTCGACGGGCGCATCGCCGAGACCCCGGTGGACGGCTTCAGCGGGCGCGCCGAAGTGCGCATGGACGGCGGCGACAAGGACGGCAACACCGATATGTTCCGCGTCGATGCCGGTAATGGCAGCGGGCTGTCGATCCACGCCGATGGCGTGTATCGCAACCAGAACGACTACGACACGCCGAAGGGTCGCCAGCTCAACAGCTGGATCGATTCCAAGGTGGGCTCGATCGGTGCATCGCTGTCCGGCGACTGGGGGTTTGTCGGCCTGTCGGCATCGCGTTTCCGCGACAACTACGGCAACCCGGGCGAGCCGGGCGACCCGTCCATCGGCGAGCGCGGCGTGTCGCTGAAACTGCAGCAGGACCGCTACGACCTCAAGGGCGGGCTGACCGATCCGTGGGGCGAAGGCAGCGCGTTGCGTTACAGCTTCGGCCATACCGATTACGCACATACCGAATTCGAAGGCGCCGAAGTCGGCACCGTGTTCACCAAGCGGGCCAACGAAGGCCGCGTGGAAGCCTCGTTCACGTTTGGCGGCGGCTGGCAGACTGCATTCGGCCTGCAAGGCAGCGACAGCACCTTCCAGGCGATCGGCGAAGAATCCTTCGTGCCCAAGACCGATACACGCTCGCTCGGCGCATTTGCCGTTGCGCGCAACAGTTGGGAGCGGGTCACCGCCGAAGTCGGCGCGCGCGTGGACAAGGTCAAGTACCAGACCGATGTCGGCGTGGACCGCGATTTCACGCCGACCAGCTTCTCGGCCAGCGGCGGTTTCCGCTTCAACGAACAATGGCGTCTGACCGCCAACCTGGACCATGCCGAGCGCGCGCCGGCCGAAGAAGAACTGTTCGCCAACGGCCCGCACATCGCCACCCTCGCCTTCGAAATCGGCGACGCCAACCTGAAGACCGAGAAGGCCAACCAGGCCGAGCTGGGATTGAATTTCCAGAACGAATGGGTGGATGCCAAGGTGGCGGCGTACTACAACCGCTACAACGACTTCGTCTACATCGTCGACACCGGCGGCCAGTGGTTCAACGAAGAAGACAACGACTTCCTGCCGATTCGCCAGTGGACGCAGGCCGATGCGATCTTCCACGGCTTCGAAGGCGAGGCCACCTTCCACCTGGCCAACAACGAGAACGGTGCGTGGGACCTGCGCGTGTTCGGCGATACCGTGCGGGCGCGCCTGAACGATGGCGGCAACCTGCCGCGGATCGCACCGGGCCGCTTCGGTGCGCAGCTGCGCTGGGATGCGCAGCAGTGGCGCGCATCGCTCGGTGCCACCCGCACCATGAAGCAGGACAAGGTGGCAGTGAACGAAACGCCGACCGACGGCTACACCTTCGTCGATGCACATCTGGCGTATCACGTGGACCGCGGCAGCACGGCGTGGGAAGTGTTCCTGGACGGCAACAACCTGACCAACCAGGACGCACGCGTGCACACCTCCTTCCTCAAGGACGATGTGATGCTTCCTGGCCGCAGCGCCTCGTTCGGCGTGCGCCTGTTCTTCTGACGGCAGACTCTCTCCCCTGCTGACTGGAAGGAAGGCCGCCTTCGGGCGGCCTTTTTTATGTGCATTGCCGAGCTATCGGCGCCGGCTTGCGCGCACTGCACTGCGCCTGCAGTCGCGTTCGCCAGCGCGTGGATTTGCACGGCACTCAGGACGGGAGCACCGACGCGCGACACGCCAGCACGACCTTCTTCCCAACGTGGAAGCGCAGCCCACGGCTGCTGCGTCGCACAACACGCTGCGGCGCATCTAGGGTTAAAACTTCATTAGCACTGCGCTGACAGGGGGCGCAAGCGACGCGATAGCGCGGGCGCGCGCGTGCACTGGCTGCCGATGCCTGCACACGCGGCGTGGCTCGGCAGCGTTCTTGCACTTTAAGACAAGGAGCCTTGCGCATGCGTTTTTCATCGCCCCGCTACACCCTTTCGCTTGCCGTCGCTGCCGCGCTGCTGGCACCGGATGGCCGCACGCAGACCGCCACGCCTGCATCAGGCAACCAGGAGGCCACCACGCTGGATGCGGTTATCGTCAGCGGCACCGCGCGCTTCAAGGGCCTGGCCAAGCGCGACGCCAGTTTTTCGATCACCACGGCCAGCCCGGAGCAGATCCAGCAGGCGGTGCCGCAAAGCACCGCCGACCTACTCAAGATCGTGCCCGGCGTGTGGGCCGAGCCCAGCGGCGGCGGCACCGGCGCCAACATCTTCGTGCGCGGCATGCCATCGGAAGGCGATGCGCCGTTCGTGACCATGCAACTGGACGGTTCGCCGCTGTTTCCGCCGCCGACCTTGTCGTTCCTGGAGAATTCCACGCTGTTCCGTGTCGATGACACCGTCGAACGCATGGAAGTGCTGCGCGGCGGCTCCAGCCCGATCTTCTCCAACGGCCAGCCCGGATTGACCGTCAATTTCATCCAGAAAAAAGGCCAGGACGAACCCGAAGGCAGCGTGCGCCTGACCGGCGGCAACAACGCCTTGCGCCGCATCGATGTGTTCAACAGCGGACCGATGGGTAATGGCTGGTACTACAGCGTAGGCGGTTTTTTTCGCGAAACCGACGGCGTGCGCGACCCGCAGTTCTCCGCCGACAAGGGCGGCCAGTTCAGCGCCACCTTGAGCAAGCGCTGGGACAACGGCGAGCTGTCGTTCTACGCGCGCCACACCGACGATAACAACGCGTTCTACACCGCGATCCCGTTGCTCTCACGCAACAACGGCAACGATCTTTCCAGTTTCCCCGGCTTGAACGCGCAGACCGGCACCCTGCTCGGCCGCGATTTCCGCAATGTGGATCTGTTGGTCGGACCCGATGGCCAGACGCTACGGCGCGACCTGGCCGACGGGCGCGGCGTCAACATCGACGTGTTCGGCGGCGAATGGAACTGGGAGAGCGGCGGCTGGACCGTTGCAGACCGCTTCAATGTGATCAGCGGCAGCGCACCGACCTACGCGCTATTTACCGGAGATGCGCCACAACGCCTGGGCGATTTCATCGCCAGCTACGGCAGCAGTGGTAGCGCCAGCTACACCAATGGGGGCGGCGTGGTGGATGCGAATCAGCAGGTGCTCGAAGCCGGATGGTGGTCGGTGGACAAACGCCTGAATTCCTTTACCAACGACCTGCGTCTGAGCCGCGAGCTGTTTGCCGGCAACACGCTGACGGTGGGCGCGTATTACGCCAAGTATTCCTCTGCCGACACCTGGTACCTGGGCAATACCATGTTGCTCACCGCGCAAAACAACGCGCGCCGCATCGATGTGGCGTTGGACGATGGCCGCCAGGCCACGCGCCAGGGGTTCACCAGTACCGCGTTCTTGAACCTGCGCGCCAAGTACGACGGCGAAAACATCGCCGCCTTCGTTGCCGACGAGTGGGAGCTGAGCGAACGCCTGCGCCTGGACCTGGGCGCACGCTACGAGCGCCAGAGCGTCACCGGCGATGTGCACGACACTACGACCGTGGATCTGGATGGCAACCCGGCCACGTTGTACGACAACGCCACCTCGCTGGCGCTGGCGACCACCCGGCGCATCGATCAGAACGATGAAGCGCTGTCATGGACAGCCGGTCTGAACTTCACGCTGGACCAGCACAACAGCCTGTTTGCGCGGGTCAACTCCGGGGTGAAGTTTCCCGGCTTCGACAACCTGCGCGATGGGCAGACCCGCGTGCAGGACGTGGATCAATACGAGCTGGGATTGAAGTCGGGCACAAGCGTCTACGACCTGTATCTCACCGCATTCTACAACACCTTCAGGAACTCGCCGTTCCAGGCATTCCTGGCCAATGGCGAGAACTTCACCGCCGTGGGCGATTCGCGCGCACGTGGCCTGGAGGTGGAGAGTGCGATCCGGCCGTTCGGCGGGTTCGAGCTGGCTGGCACCGGGGTGTGGCTGGACGCCAAGTACCGCAATTATCGCGAGTTCACCGGCAACCAGGTGATGCGCCAACCCAAGCGCCAGTTCCGCATCACGCCCAGCTATTACTGGATGCTGCCGTTCGGCGACCTCAAGGTGTTTGCCACCTATTCGTACATCGGCGAGCGCTTTGCGGACCTGGCCAACAGCCAGCGCCTGCCCTCGTACGACATGCTGGATATCGGCGCCAACCTGCATGTGGGCGAACATTGGGAAGTGACGGCCAGCGGCAGCAACGTCACCGACACGCTGGGCCTGACCGAAGGCAACGTGCGCGTGCCTGGCGCAGCCACCGGTGGTGTCTTCATGGGCCGCCCCATCGCCGGGCGGCAGTACCAGATGTCGGTGGCGTACCGCTGGTAGTTCGCCGCCACACGCTGAGCCGCGCAGCAGCGCAGACTGCTGCGCGGCACCTCGCTACCGCATGTCTCGATGCGCAGCCTGGTGGCACTGGCATGCCCGGGCCATGGCCGACGTAGCCAGACGCTGCGGGCCGCATGCGTTTTCCGATGCGCGGCAGACCGTGTAACACGGTGATGACAGGACGGAGCCGAACAGCGCCGCATGCGAAGCACGACGACGCATCGTGATCACTTATTTCGATCGAAGTGACTGCCACTGCCAAACTTTTCTGCAATTTTCGTCGGCAGAACTTCGCATGCAACGCATCACCCGACACGCCAGCCGTAAATTGCGCGATGTGTCACGAAGATGTCGTCGCTGGCATGCCTTGCAGACAATGCTGCCCCCATTTGTAATCCAGGCGTTCTTGATGCACACGCATCGACAACATCGGCTGCGTCGACACGCACAGGGGAGCCGACGCCGGACCTGACCGCAGCGCCCATCGGCAGACATGCGCTTGGTAACTCAACTGGGATAAACGCACATGGCTCTTGTTGCAGCCTCCTTTGCATCGATGTCGCACACCCCGGGCATCGACACGCGGCATCTGACTGCCTGCGGTGCAGCTCGGCTTTCGGATCGCACTGCCTGACGGGCTTTCCGGACCCGGCTGGCACCTGTTGGGTCCTTCACTCGCATTCCTCTTTCCGGCTCCACCAACACCGGCTTCACAGGCGCGAGCTTCGTGGAGTGGAGCAGTTGCAAAGGCCGATCGCGCGGTTGGCCTGACGGAGGAGTGTGTCACTCGACGGCGCCCCCCATTTGACTGGAATCAAACGGAATGAACTCTCTTCGCAGGCGACCTCTCGCGCTGTTGATCGTTGTCCTCCTGAGCGGCAGTACGCCGCCGTCGGTACTTGCTGCCACCCAGGCAACGGCTGCCGCCACCCCGGCCACTGCCAGCGCCAGCGCCAGCGCCAGCAATAGCGCCACAGCGAAAGCCACTGGCAACGACCCATTGCTGCGGTACCAGTGGCATATCTCCAATCAGGGGCAGGCCGTGATCGGCGACAGCCGTCCGGTCGCCGGCGTGGACATGGATGTCGACATCCTGCATGCCCTGGGCATTCGCGGCCGCGGCGTGCGGGTCGGCGTAGTGGACGATGGGCTGGAATTGGGCCATGAAGATCTGGCAGACAACATCCTGCCAAACGGGTCGCACAATTTCGGCGACGGGTCACACGACACCACGCCGATCGACCCGAACAATGGTCACGGCACGTCCGTCGCCGGCATCATCGGTGCGGTGGGCTGGAATGGCCGCGGCGGACGCGGCGTGGCGCCAGAAGTGCAACTGGCAGGATTCGACATGTTTGCGCGCGATTCTTCGATCACCGATGCCAGCGTCCGTTATGCATGGGGCGATGGGCCGGAGGCGCGCAACATCGATGTCTTCAACAACAGCTGGGGTTCCACTACCCCGTTCTACCAGGATTTTCCGCTGGAAGACCAGCGCAGCTGGGAAGCATTGATGGCTTCGACACGCGGAGGCCTTGGCGGCATTTACGTCAAATCTGCGGGCAATAGCTTCCTGCGCTTCCTTGTGCCCGACGAGAACGGAAACCCCGTCAATATCTGCAGCGAACAATCGCGTGCATTGAAAGTCGGCTGCTCGCTGGCCAACATCGATCCGTTGGCAAATCTGCCCGGAACCATCGTCGTGGCCAGCCTGAATGCCAAGGGCACCCGCGCCTCGTATTCGTCCACAGGCTCTGCGCTGTGGGTCTCCGGTCTTGGCGGCGAGTTCGGCCGTCAACGCAAGTTCTATCCCGACGCAGCGTCCACCTTTTACCCGGACGCAGTCCCCTATGCCTACGACCCGGCGATTGTCACCACCGATCTCAGCGGCTGCGCAGCTGGCGACAACGTCGAAGCTCCCGACGTGGTCTACAACGCATTGGACGGCAGCAAGTCGAAGATCGACGCATCGTGCAACTACAACGCCGTCATGAACGGCACCTCGGCTGCAGCGCCCACGGTGTCTGGCGTGGCTGCGTTGATTCTCGGTGCCAATGCGAGCCTGAGCGCACGCGACGTCAAATATATCCTTGCGACAACCGCGCGCCAGATCGACCCATGGCAGCCGCAGGCGGTCTACCAGGGCAGCGTGATCGATCCGGGCTGGATCACCAATGCAGCCGGGCACCGTTTCAGCAATTGGTACGGCTTCGGCCTGGCCGATGCCGCGGCTGCGGTCTACAAGGCGCGCTATTTCACGCCGCTGCCGCCCATGCGCGACACTCAATGGATCAGCTCCACCGATGCCGCCAGCCAGATCGGCGGCCCAGCGCGCCCGGGCAAACTGCGCATCCGTGTGCAGCAGGCGATGAAGGTGGAAGCGGTGCAGCTGTCGCTGCAGTCGGCGCACAAGACGCCGTCCAACCTGCGTGTGGTGCTGGTGTCGCCGAGCGGGACGCGCAGCGTTGTCGCCACGCCGTTTTCGGTCCTGGATCCGGCTGCTTATGCGCAGACCGGGTTCTATATCGACCTGACCTCCAGCAATGCGTTTCTGGACGAGAAATCGCGCGGCATCTGGACCCTGGAAGTGACCGACATGAGCGATCCCAGGAGCACTGTCGCACTCAACGCTTTCAAACTTCGCATCGTGGGGCACTGATATGAAACCGATGATTGTTGCTTGCCTATTGACGCTGTCACTCGCCGCAACCGGTGCTGCCCAGGCAGTGCAATACATGGACGCCAACACCCTGCGTGCGGCAGCGACCGGCGTGCGTTTCAAGTCCGGACCGGACATGTTCCGCATGCTGCCGGCCACGGTGGTGAGCGAGCACAAGCCGCCACGGAACGCGATATCGGCGCAGCGGTCGGCAGCCAAAGCCGGCATTACGGGTGCAGTGGCCCCCAGCGACAAGGTCGCCGCGCGCATCGGGCCGTATGCGGTCGTGCTGGATGCGCCTGCGGGTGCCGCACGCAGTCTTGCCACGAACACCGAACGCCCCATCGCCGCTGCGGTGAATGAGCGCAACGGGCGTGTCGTGCTGGTCAACCCGCAGGTGAAACTCACCGGTACCACGCCCGCCACTGCGAAATCGCTGGCTGCCAGCACCGGCGGAACCATTGCATACACCTCGACGGTGGACGGCAGCGCGGTGATCACCTATGCATCGGTGGACCAGGCCCAGCGCGCACTGCCCGGCCTGCAGCGCAGCAGCGGTGTCGCGCAGGCGGCGCTGGTGGTCATGCAGGCGGTGATGCAACCGATGTAAGTACATCGGCCGCAGGCCGATCCCTGCGGCCGTTTCACGTCAGGCAGCCTGCCGGCCGGTTTGGCCGGCACCTGCATCTGGCGTGCGCCCCCATGACCGATACCATGCCATGACACTGTCTCCCCTGCGGCGATTGCCGCTGCTTTGCGCGTGCCTGCTGGCGCTCGGGCCCTTCTCGCTGACAGCCGATGCTGCAGCAACCGGCGTTGACGCGCCGATCAAGACCACCCAGAACACAAACAATGCCAGCGACCCGTTGTTCCGCTACCAATGGCATCTGCTCAATCAAGGCCAGCCGGTGTTCGGCGACCAGCGTCCACGGCCAGGCGTCGATCTGGATGTGGACATCCTGCACACGCTTGGCATTCGCGGAGCCGGAGTCAAGGTGGCGGTCATCGATGGCGGGCTTGAGATTGCGCATGAGGATCTCGTCGACAACATCGTTGCCGGCGGCTCGCATAACTTCTTGAATGGTTCCAACGATCCGACGCCGCCTGCGGATGAAATCGACAATGACCACGGCACCGCGGTCGCCGGCATCATCGCGGCACGCGGATGGAACGGGCTGGGTGGACGCGGTGTTGCGCCGGAGGCGAATGTAGCTGGCTTCAATGCACTTTCCATAGTCGATGGCAGCAAGCAGTATGTCGATATCCGTTACTCCTGGGGCGATGGCCCGGAAGCCCGTGCGATGGACGTGTTCAACAACAGCTTCGGCATCTCGACAGCGGTCTATCCATTCAGCGATCTCGACGAGCAGCGCTCTCTGGAAAAAATGATGCGTGCCCAGCGTGGCGGCAAGGGCGGCATCTACGTCAAGGCAGCCGGCAATGATTTCAATACGCTGCTTGATGTGGATGCACAGGGCAAGCTGATCGATCGCTGCAGCGACCAGACCCGGCAGCTTGGCGTCGCCTGCAGCAGCGCCAATATCGACAACCTCAACAGCCTGACCACCATGATTGTGGTCGGTGCGGTCAACGCCGACGGTGTGCGTGCGAGTTATTCCTCGCCCGGATCCGCAGTGTGGGTGTCCGGTCTCTCCGGCGAATTTGGGTTCCAGCGTCGCTTCGACCCGCATCCTGAGACTTACAGTCCGTTCTATACACTGCTCGCTGCACAGGGACCGCAACCATTCTTCTCACCGGCGATCGTGACGACCGATCTGAGCGGATGCGCGGCAGGCAATAACCGCGATCGCACGCGTGCGCCGTAGAACGCGCTGGATACCAGCCACTCAAAGATCGATGCCTCGTGCAACTACAGCGCACGCATGAACGGCACCTCTGCCGCCACACCGACGGTTGCAGGCGTCGCAGCGCTGATGCTGGGCGCCAACCCGCAACTGACGCTGCGCGATGTCAAATACATCCTGGCGACGACGGCGGTGCAGGTCGATCCCCATCAAGCCAAGGCGTTCTACAAGGACGCCGTGATCGAGCCCGCCTGGATCACCAACGCGGCCGGCCACCGTTTCAGCAACTGGTATGGCTTCGGCTTGGTGGATGCAGCCGCGGCGGTGGAGCGTGCGATGCATTTCACTCCGCTGCCTGCAATGCAAGACACCGAGTGGACCGTCTATGACGGCAAGAGCAGCACCATCGGCGGCATCGGTTCGCCAGCGCGATTGGCGATCGACATCAAGCAGTCCTTCAAGGTGGAAAGCGTACAGCTGTACTTCGCGGGGACGCACAAGAATCCTCGTCAACTGCGCGCCGTGCTGGTCTCGCCCAGCGGCACCCGCAGCACCGTGATGACGCCGTTTTCCACGCTCGATCCGGGCGATGGCTTCGTGGTCTTCCTGACCTCCAGCAATGCCTTCCTGGATGAGGCGGCCGCCGGTCGCTGGACATTGGAGGTGGACGACATGCTCGCCGACAACGGCAAGGAACAACTGCAGCAATTCGAAATGCGCGTGGTGGGCCACTGACATGAAAACTTCTCTGATCACATTGCTGTGCGTCGTTGCCGCCAGCATGTCTGCACCCGCCTCGGCACAGGTATTCGATCGCGTCCGCCTGCGGGCTGCCGCAACCGGGCAAACCGTGGTGGTGGACCGTGCCAGTTTCCGGCTGATTCCAGCGGCAGTGGTACAGCTGGCCGACACCACGCGCGGTACGGCCGCCACGCAAACGCTAGCAAGCACGCAGGCCAGCGCGAACGCACCGGTTGCCCGCGTCGATCGCTACGCGATCTACCTGGACACCAGCGGCGCGGCGAACGCGGTCGCGCGCACCGCGCGCAGCGAACCACCGGCGACCGTCGTTGCCGCGCTGGAAACGCGGAGCGGCCAGCCGGCATTGCTCGGCGCTTCGATCAAATTGTTCGAGACCACGCCAGCCATCGCGCGCGCACTGGCCACGCGTACGGGCGGCAGGCTGATCTATGCCTCCGCCACAGACGGCAGCGCGATGATCGGCTATGCCTCGGCGATGACCGCATTAAATAATTGCCGCCAGCTGCAAGGCAGCAACGGCGTGGGCGCGATCAAGCCGGAAGTGATCGTTCCGGCGGCACGGCCGTTGTGACGCCACTGCACGAGGACCGCGGCAGTCACGCGTGCCACGCTGCTGCAGGGTGTTGCAGCGTGGCGCGTTGGCGCAGCCCGCCTTACAGCGGCAGCGGGCTGCGCTCTGCAAAATGCCCGCGCCAATAGGGGTAGTACGGGTACGGCGGCTCCACCGCGCTGGCCTGATCCAGGCGGGCACGCTGGTCCTCGGTCAACGACCACCCCACCGCGCCGAGGTTTTCGCGCAGTTGCGCCTCGTTGCGTGCGCCAATCAGCACCGTGCTCACGGTCGGCCGCTGCAGCAGCCAGTTGATGGCGATCTGCGGCACGCTGCGGCCGGTCTCTGCGGCGATGACGTCGAGCGCATCGACGATGTCGAACAAGCGCGTATCGTCGATCGCCGGGCCGGCCGCGGCGGTGGCGTGCAGACGGCTGTGTTGTGGCAATGGCTGCCCACGCCGCAGCTTGCCGGTCAGCCGCCCCCAACCGAGCGGGCTCCACACCACCGCACCGATACCTTGGTCGATACCCAGCGGCATCAGCTCCCATTCGTAGTCGCGCCCGGCCAGCGAGTAATACGTCTGGTTGGCGACAAAGCGGCTCCAGCCGTGCGCATCGGCGACCGCCTGCGACTTCATCAGCTGCCACCCGGAATAATTGGACGCGCCCAGATAGCGCACCTTTCCCGCGCGCACCAAGCCATCCAGCGTGGACAGGGTCTCTTCCATCGGCGTCATCGCATCGAAGGCGTGCAGCTGCAGCAGATCGATGTAGTCGGTGCGCAAACGCCGCAAGGAGGCCTCCACCGCACGCAGCAAACGGAAACGCGAGGCGCCGGCATCGTTGGGGCCATCGCCCAGGCGCAGGCCGGTCTTGGTCGAGAGAATCACCTGATCGCGGCGGCCCTGCAGGGCCTGGCCAAGGATGTCTTCGGATGCGCCATCGGAGTACACATCGGCGGTATCGAACAGGTTGAGCCCTGCATCCAGGCACACATCGATCATGCGCCGCGCCTGCGCCACATCGGTATCGCCCCATGCAGAAAACAGCGGCCCCTTGCCGCCGAACGTGCCGGCCCCCAGGCCAAGCACGGGCAGCTTGAAACCGGAACGGCCCAGTAGACGGGTTTCCATTGAGAATTCCTTGGTAACGTTGAATGAGAGATGCGTTGGGTGACCGCTGGCCGCTCGCGCTTGTGGAATGCTGGGCGCGAAACCAGTGTTTATGCGCCTCGAATGCCGCCTGAGGCGCACTGCGCCAACCCGGCGAATGACCAGCGCGCGATCACCTCACCCCATCTGCGTACAGGCCAGTGGCGCAGTCGCGCGGCGGCGTTGCAACTGCACGCTCCATAGCGCCATGCCCAGCCCGATGGCACTCAACAGCGCGGCCACCCAGGGCGTTGCGGCCAGGCCCGCCTGCGTGGCGATCACCACGCCACCCAGCCATGCGCCCAGCGCATTGCCCAGGTTGAAGGCGGCGATGTTGAGGCTGGAGGCCAGGTTCTGGCCGGCGCCACGCGCGTGTTCCAGCACGCGCAACTGCAGTGGCGCCACGGTGGCAAAGGCGGCCACGCCCAATAGCCCGACAAAGGCCACCATGGCGGCCTTGCTGTGCAGGACACACCCCAGCGCGCCGAGCACCACCACCAGGGCGGCCAGGCTACCCAGCAGGGCCGCGGTGGGGCGACGATCTGCCAGCCGGCCACCGAGCAGATTGCCGACGATCATGCCCACGCCGAACACCAGCAGCACCGGCGACACTGCCGATTGCGCAAGGCCGGTGACCTGCAGCAGCAGCGGCTGGATGTAGGTGAACACCGCGAACACGCCGGCGTAGCCCACCACCGTGATCGCCAGCGCCAGCAGCACCTGCCCCCGCTGCAACACCGCCACTTCCTGCCGCCACGACACCGGCGTGGCAGCACCTGCCGTGGCCGGTACCCACACCGCGACCGCGGCAGTGGCCAGCACGCCGATCGCTGCCACCGCCCAGAAGGTCGCGCGCCAGCCCAGTTGCAGGCCCAGCCAAGCACCGGCCGGCACCCCGAGCAAGGTGGCCACGGTCAGCCCGGCGAACATCAGCGAGATGGCCGATGCACGGCGTTCGGCCGGCACCAGCGACGTCGCCACCACGGCGCCGACGCCGAAAAACGTGCCGTGGGCCAGCGACGTCAGCACCCGCGCGAGCATCAGGCTGGTGTAGTCCGGCGCCAGCGCGCAGGCCACGTTGCCGACGGTGAAGATCAGCATCAGCCCGACCAGCACCGCCTTGCGCGGCAGGCGTGCGCTGGCCAGGGTCAGCACCGGCGCGCCGACGCACACGCCCAGCGCATAACCGCTGATCAACAGGCCCGCCGCGCTGAGCGAAACGCCCAGATCGGCGGCCACCTGCTGCAGCAGCCCCATGATCACGAACTCGGTCGTGCCAATGCCGAAGGCACCGATGGTCAGTGCCAGCAATGCCGGCGGAAAGCGCGACGCACGCGCAGAGGTGAGGTTGGACATGGGCATTGGCCAGGGAGGACTGCGCACAGCCTGCGCCCTGCGTTTACTTACAGAAAGCCCTGCTATCCTGATTCACTTTCAATCAATCATTGACAATCGCATGGACCGTCTTGGCGACATTGCCCTGTTCTTGCGCGTGCTCGACCTGGGCTCGATCACCGCAGGCGCGCGTAGCCTGGATCTGTCGGTGGCGGTGGCCAGCCAGCGTCTCAAGCGCCTGGAACGCGAATTGGGCGTGCGCCTGCTGCACCGGACCACGCGCCGCCTGCATCCCACTGCCGAAGGGCAGCGGCTGGCCGAACGTGGCCGCGTGCTGGTGGAAGATCTGGACGCGCTGGCCGAGGATCTGCGCGAAAGCGCGCACGACGTGGGTGGCGTGCTGCGCATGACCATGTCCGCCTCATTCGGGCGGCAATACGTGTCGCCGCTGCTGCCGGAATTCCAGGCCCGCCATCCGCGCCTGCGCATCAGCGCGCACCTGAGCGACGACCTGGTGGACCTGGTCAAACAGGGCTTCGATCTGGCGATCCGGATCGGACCACTGGAGGACTCCGGGCTGGTGGCCCGGCGCATTGCCGACAACCGCCGTACCCTGGCGGCCTCGCCCGCCTATCTGCAGCGTCACGGCACACCGCGCACGCCGGACGAACTTGCACAGCACGCCGGCGTGCTGCTGATGGGCCGTGACGGCCGCCAGGACGTGTGGACATTGCAAACGCCCGACGGTGGGCTGGTGCGCGTGCGCATGCAGAGCCGCTTCGAAAGCAACTTCGGCGAGCTGGTGCGCGACGCCGTGGTCGCCGGCCAGGGCATCGCGGTGCATTCGTACTGGCACATCGCCGACGAATTGCGCAGCGGCCGCCTGGTCGAAGTGATGCGCGACTACCCCCCGCCCACCTCGCACATCAGCGCAGTGACGCCGGCGCGCCAGCTGCAACCGCCGCGCGTGCGTGCGTTCGTGGATTTCCTGCTGGAGCGGCTGGGCGAGCAGCCGCCTTGGACCTGGCGACATAACGCCGCCGCGCGCATGGGACCGGCCGGCACCGGCGGTTGCCGTGCGGAAGGCGCTGCAGCGAAACGCGCCTGCCGCGACTGCGAGCAGGTGTAGGGCGCCGTTTGCGGCATGCCAGTCACCATCGGAAACGGCGGCATCGATGCATGGTCGCTGCGTCTCACGCGCCCCGACTGCGCGACTGGCTGGCGGCCCGAACGCGCAGCCTTCGGTCGCATGAGGTGACTGGCGAGCTGCTGCATCGTGCTATCGGCATGACCGTGCACGACCACAAGCTGAGGCCGGCAGCGTGCGCAACCGCCGAGGCAATCGCTCCCGCAGATCAACGCCCGCCGCGCAGCAGGCGTTTGTGCAGGCTACGCCGCTGCGCATCGCTCAATAGATGTCCATGCGTCCGCAACAGCCCCAGGATCTGCAGATGCGCCTGTGCGGTGCGCCGCGCCAATTCGGTGGCGGCAGCGGCTTGGAGCCGCTTCCACTCTGCCGGGCTGGTCGGCGTTGGAAAGCTGGAACGTTTTGCGGGCATGGCAGCAAGTGAATGCGAGAGACCTCGCCATGATACGGCCGGCCTGTGATCGCCCTATCAGGGCCGACGCAGTTCACGCGCAGGCGGCCACGACTGCTGCCGCGCTGTCCATCGGGCGCAAGCCCACCGCCCGCGCGATGGACCTTGCCGCCCACACCACCTGCACTCTTGTACGATCGGTGCCCTCGCGGCCGGGCCGCATGCATCGTCGACGGGTTTTCGCATGTCTTCGCTGACCGAATTGAGCACGATCTTGCTGCGTCATGCGCCTGGCGACGGCATGCATCCCACGCAGATCGCCCGATTGCAGATCATGCGTAGCGCAGCGCCAACAGTGGCCATGCCCACTGTCTATACACCCATGCTGTGTCTGGTGGCGCAAGGCCGCAAGCAGGCAATGCTGGGCGCGCAGGCGTACGTCTATCACCCGCAGATGTACTTGGTGGCGTCGGTGGATCTGCCCATCGTCGGCTCGGTGATCCAAGCCAGCAGCGCGCAACCGTATCTGTGTTTCTGCCTGGACCTGGACACCGCGGTGCTCAGCGAGCTGGCGATCAATCATCCGGAACTGGTGGACACGCAGCGCGATGCGGCATCGGCCGGGCTGCTGCTCAATCGCAGCACGCCGCAGTTGCAGGACGCAGCGTTACGGCTGGCGCGCCTGCTCGATCGACCGCATGAAATTGCCGCGCTCGCTCCCCTGATCGTGCGCGAACTGTTGTACCGCCTGATGGCCGACCCGGCCAATGCGGCAGTGCGCCAGATGGCCATCGCCGACAGCCGGCTCAACCAGATTTCCAGGGCCATCGTGTGGTTGCGCGAGCACTATGCGCAGCGCTTCAGCATCGAGCAGATCGCCGATCTCTCGGCGATGAGCCGCTCCACCTTCCATGCGCATTTCAAGGCGGTGACCACGATGACGCCACTGGAATACCGCTCGCAGCTGCGCGTGCACGAAGCGCGCCGCCTGATGGTCGCCGAGGCGCTGACCGCTGCCGACGCCGGCTTCCGGGTTGGCTATGAGAGCGCATCGCAGTTCAGTCGCGACTATGCACGCATCCTCGGCATCTCGCCCGCGCGCGATGCGCAACGGCTGCGTGCCAACGCGCAGGACGCCACCGAAGCGGCGTGAGGTCTGCCGGGCGCAGCGCGGGCCGCGCAGCAGCCCCGGCAATCCGCCGCAGCGTCCACTCACGCCGAGACGGCATCATCACCGCGCCAGCATCGGCATCACCGCTGTCTACTCAGCCGCATATTGCGCCTCGCTCACCTGCTCCAGCCAGCTGACGGGCGTACCGTCCTGCGATTCGGCAATGGCGATATGCGTCATCGCCACGTTGGCATTGGCGCCGTGCCAATGCTTGACGCCGGGCGGAATCCACACGATATCGCCCGGGCGGATCTGCTGCGCCGGCTTGCCCCACTCCTGCACGCGCCCGGCGCCGGCGGTCACGATCAGCGTCTGGCCCAGCGGATGGGTATGCCATGCGGTGCGCGCGCCCGGCTCGAAGGTGACGGTAGCGCCGCCGACGCGTGCCGGTGCGTCGGCCTGGAACGGTGCATCGATGCGCACCTTGCCGGTGAAATACGCGGCCGACCCCACTGCCGACGGCGCCCCACCCGCCTTGCTCACCCTGATCGGTCTCGCGGCCTCATCAGGAACCACGGCGGCCATCATCGACAACGACATTGCAGTCGCGAACAGATTCATTGCAGTGCTCCTTGATTCGAGTGTTCGAACTGTAGCGCGCTTGTCCGAGGCCACTAACCGGCTAACCGCGCATGCTCCTAGAAACACGGCGCATCAATCCGCAGCGCCGCGGAGTGCCTGCTGCTGCATTGAAGCCATCACGCACATTCGCGCATGATGCAGCCGCATGAATGGCATGCCTGACGCGGGCATTGGTGGCAATGGCACGGGAAAATCTCAATGACCTGCAGGTGTTCGTCACGGTAGCGCGCGAAGGCAGCTTCACCCGTGCCGCCGCGCAACTGGGCCTCTCGCAGTCGGCACTCAGCCACACCGTGCGCGCACTGGAGACGCGGCTGGGCATTCGCCTGTTGACCCGCACCACGCGCAGCGTGGCGATGACCGAAGCCGGGGCACGCCTGTTCGAAACCGTGGCACCGCGCCTGGAAGAGATCGACGCGCAGTTGTCCGCGCTCACCGACTTCCGCGACAAGCCGGCCGGCACCATCCGCATCACCACCGCCGGCCATGCCGCCGATGCCTACATCTGGCCGGCATTGTCGAAGGTGCTGCCAGACTACCCGGACCTCAAGGTCGAAATGACCGTCGACTACGGCCTGGCCGACATCGTTGCCGAACGCTACGACATCGGCATCCGGCTCGGCGATCAGGTCGCCAAGGACATGATCGCGGTACCGATCAGCCCGATGCAGCGCATGGCTGTGGTGGCAGTGCCGGGGTATTTCGTGCACCACACCATCCCGGCAGTACCGGCCGATCTGGCGCAGCACAATTGCATCGGTCTACGCCTGCCCACCCACGGCGGTTTGCTGCCGTGGGATTTCGACAAGGACGGGCGTGAAGTGAAGGTGCGCGTGGATGGGCAATGGACCTTCAATGGCAGCAGCGCCATCCTGCGCGCTGCACTGGCAGGCGGCGGCCTGGCCTTTCTGCCGGAGACCATGGTGCTGGAGCACGTGGCCGCCGGCCGGCTGCGCCGCGTGCTGGAAGACTGGTGCAAGCCGTTCGCAGGCTATTACGCCTACTACCCCAGCCGCCGCCAATCCTCCAGCGCGCTCAAGGTCGTGATCGATGCATTGCGGCACGATCTGGTGCGTTGACACGCTCGTACAGAGCCTGCCCGGGCGCGATGACGCGTGCGGCAGGCATGACCGCTGACGTTATTTGCCGATGAGTTTCTGCCGCTCCGGGCTGTAACGCGCACCGACAATCGCCACCGCATCCAGCGCCTGCTGGAGACGCGCAAGATCCTCGTCGCTCAAGGTCAAGCCCTCACTAGAAACCACTCGGCACTTCGCGCCTGCCTTGCGTTGTCGGAGCCGTCGGGTTCGCACGATACGCCCGCAGGAACAATGCCACCGCGCCGCTGACATACGCATCCAGCTGCACCGATTGCGCCTCTGGCGCATCGCCGCGCGCGGCAGCGGTGGCCGGCCGCCCGGTCATCAATCCGAAAAAATGCACCGATGCATCGGGCAGGTTGTCGATCACCAATGCGCCGCGTTGCACCTCGCGCGCCAATAGCGTGCGCATCATGGTGTCGTAGCGCTCGAAGCACAGCGTCCACATTTCCTCGCGCACCTGGCCAGGCAGCAGTGGCGGGCGTACCAGGCCATACGCGGCATCATCCCGCATGCTGCTGGCAGACACGCGCAGCACTGCATCGGCTACCGCAGTCAGGCGTTGCTCCAGCGGCCCCTGCAGCTCCAGCAAGGCCGTCCAGCGATTGGGCGAGGCCTGCGCCAGCGCTTCCAGGGTGGTGCGGAACAGCACCTCCTTGGACGCGAAATGCGCATATACCGTGGCCTTGGACACCATCGCGCGCTCGGCGATGGTGTCCATGCTGGTCCTGTCGAAGCCGTGCTGCTGAAACAGCACGCGTGCCGCCGCCAGGATGGCGCCACGCTTGTCGTGCGGCGCACGCCTGGGCGCAACCGACGGTGCGTCGTCATCCACGCGGCGGCTCCGTTGCCGGGGCCGCGGCGGCAGTGGGCGCTGCGCTTTGCAGCCAGCCCCCGCCCATGGCCTTGTAGAACGTCACCAGGTTGGTGAAGCGCGACAGCTGGGTGTTGATCAAGGTCTGCTGCGCGCTGTACAGCGAACGCTGCGCATCCAGCGCCTGCAGATAGCTGTCGATGCCGCGTTCGAAACGCGCCTGCGACAATCGGTAGCTATCGGCAGTGGCATCCACCAGCGCTTGCTGGGCCTGCAGTTGCCTGCCCAGCGTGTCGCGCTGCGCCAACGCGTCGGAGACCTCGCGGAACGCGCTTTGGATCGACTTTTCGTAGCGCGCCACCTCGATATCGCGGTTGGCCTTGGCCATGTCCAGATTGGCGCGATTGCGCCCGGCATTGAAGATCGGCAAGGTCAGCGTGGGCACGAAGCTCCAGGCACGCGTCCCGGCATCGAATAGCCTGGACAGGCTACTGCTGGACGAACCGGTCGATGCGGTCAGGCTGATGCTGGGGAAGAACGCTGCCCGCGCCGCACCGATATTGGCGTTGGCCGCACGCAAGTTGCGCTCGGCTTCCAGAATGTCGGGGCGACGTTGCAGCAACTGAGACGGCAAGCCGGCCGGCACGCTGGCCAACACATTGCCTTCCACGCTCGCGTTGTCGGGCAGTGCATGCGGCAGCAATTCCACCGGCACTTGCGTGCCGACCAGCAGCACCAGGGCATTGCGATCCTGCGCCACCTGCGCGGTGTAGCGCTCCACATCCACGCGTGCGGTTTCCACCGTGGTCTGCGCCTGACGCAAGGTCAGTTGCGAGGCCGCACCCAGTTCGAAGCTGCGCTGCTGCAGGCGATAACTGTCGCTCTGGCTGGCCAGGGTGGATTGCGCCAGCTGCAGCAACTGCTGGTCGGCGGCCAAGGTCAGATAGGCGGTGGCCACTTCTGCCACCAGGCTGATATGCGTACTGCGGCGTGCCTCGGCGGTGGACAGGAATTGCTGCAACGCCTGTTCCTTCAGGCTGCGCACGCGGCCGAACAGGTCCAGCTCATAGGCACTGACGCCGATGTTGGCGCTGTAGGTGCGGAACACCTGCGGCTGGCCGGGAATGGCAAGCTCCGAGGGCGTGCGCGCATTGTTGGCGGTGCCGGTGCCCTCGATGGCGGGCAGCAGCGCGGCGCGGTCCACCCGATATTGCGCGCGTGCCACCTCGATATTGAGCGCGGCCACGCGCAGGTCGCGGTTATTGTCCAAGGCCAGCGCAATCACCTGCTGCAGCGCCGGGTCGGTGAAGACCTGGCGCCAGCCGATATCGGCAATGTACGCGGCGTCGGCGGCGCCGGCGGTATCGGCAGTGGCAGCCGGAGGGGCTGCCGACACGTCGGTGCCGGCAAATTGCGCTGGCACCGGTGCGTCGGGCCGTGTGTAGCGCGGCATCAGCGTGCAACCGGACAGCACGCTGGCCACGCCAAGCGCGCAGAGTGTCGTGCGAATCGTGGTCATGTCAGTGTCCTGTCGGTTGCGGTGCGGGCGAGGCAGGCTGTGGACGGCGCTGGAACAGGCCGCACACCAGCACGAAGAACAGCGGCACGAAGAAGATCGCCAGCACCGTGCCGGAGAGCATGCCGCCGATCACGGCCGTGCCCAGCGCGTGCTGCGCGCCGGCGCCGGCGCCACTGGTCAACACCAGCGGCACCACGCCGAGGATGAAGGCCAGCGAGGTCATGAGGATCGGCCGCAAGCGCATGCGCGCCGCTTCCAATGCCGCAGCCACCAGGCTCTTGCCGCCCTCGTGCAATTCCCTTGCGAACTCCACGATCAAGATCGCGTTCTTCGATGCTAGGCCAATGGTGGTGAGCAAGCCCACCTGGAAGTACACATCGTTCATTTTCCAGGTCAGCATCGCTGCCAGCAGCGTGCCGAACACGCCCAGCGGTACTACCAGAATCACCGAGAACGGAATCGCCCAGCTTTCGTACAACGCGGCCAGGCACAGGAACACGATCAGGATCGAGACGCTGTACAACAGCCCGGTCTGACCGGACGAGGCTTTTTCCTGCCGCGACAACCCGGTCCACTCGAAACCGATGCCCGGAGGCAGCTTGGCGGCTGCGGCTTCGACGATCTGCATCGCCTCGCCGCTGGAAGCCGCACCCGGCAACGCCATGCCCAGGATCTCCATCGACGGCACGCTGTTGTAGCGCTCCAGACGCGGCGAGCCGGATTGCCAGCTCGCGGTGGCGAAGGCGTTGAACGGCACCATGGTGCCGGCGCTGTTGCGCACGAACCAATGGTCGATGTCCTGCGGGTTCATGCGGTAAGGCGCATCGGCCTGCAGCATCACCTTCTTGACCCGGCCCTTGTCGATGAAGTCGTTGACGTAGGTGCTGCCCCATGCGCTGGAAAAGGTATCGTTGATGTCGGAGATCGACACGCCCATCGCCTGCGCTTTATGCGGGTCGATTTCCAGCTTGAACTCCGGGGTGTCTTCCTGGCCATTCGGGCGCACCGCCACCAGGCGCTTGTCTTGCGACAGTTCGGCCAGCAATTGATTGCGCGCCTGCATCAGCGCTGCGTGACCCAGGTTGGCGCGGTCCTGCAGCATCAGATCGAAGCCGGTGGCATTGCCCAACTCCGACACCGCAGGCGGTGCGAACGCAAACACCTTGGCATCGCGGATACCGGCAAAAAATGCCCCGGCCCTGGCCGCCACGTCGGTGACGCTCTGGCCCTTGCCGGTGCGCTCGTCCCACGGCCGCAACTTGACGAAGGCAAAGCCCACGTTCTGGCCGCTACCGGCAAAACTGAAACCGGTCACGGCGAAGACACCGGCAACCGAATCCTTCTGGTCGACCAGGAAATGATGCTCCACCTGCTTGAGCACCTCGCTGGTGCGCGCGTTGGTGGCACCGGGCGGCAACTGCACCAGCACGAACAAGGTGCCCTGGTCTTCGTCCGGCAGGAATCCCACCGGCAATTTCATGAACCCGAACACCACCAAGGCCAGCAACGCCGCGTAGGCGAGCATGTAGCGCCAGCCCTTGCCAAGCATGTGCCTCACCACGCCCTGGTAGCCGGTGTTGCCGCGATCGAACAGGCGGTTGAACCAACCGAAGAACCCGGTAGTCGCCAGGCCGTGGCCCTTGTGCACCGGCTTGAGCAAGGTGGCGCACAAGGCCGGGGTCAGGATCATCGCCACCAGCACCGACAAGGTCATCGCCGAGACGATCGTGATCGAGAACTGCCGGTAGATCACGCCGGTGGATCCGCTGAAAAACGCCATCGGGACGAACACCGCCGCCAGCACCAGCGCCACGCCGATCAACGCGCCGGAAATCTGGTCCATCGATTTCCGCGTGGCGTCCTTGGGCGACAACTGCTCCTCGCTCATCACGCGTTCGACGTTTTCCACCACCACGATGGCATCGTCCACCAGCAAACCGATCGCCAGCACCATCGCGAACATGGTCAGGGTATTGATGGTGAAACCGAACGCCGCAAGCACACCGAAGGTGCCCAGCAGCACCACCGGCACCGCAATGGTCGGGATCAGGGTGGCGCGGAAGTTCTGCAGGAACAGGTACATCACCAGGAACACCAGCACCACCGCTTCCACCAGCGTGTGCACCACCTGTTCGATGGAGATGCGCACGAACGGCGTGGTGTCGTACGGCTTTTGCACCTTCATGCCGGGCGGGAAGAACTTTTCCTGCTCTTCCAGGCTCTTGTCGATTGCGCGCACCGTGTCCAGCGCATTGGCGCCGGTCGCCAGCTTGATCGCCAGACCGGCGGCCGGCTTGCCGTTGTAGCGGCCCACCGTGTTGTAGCTTTCGCTGCCCAGCTCGATGCGCGCCACATCGCGCAAGCGCACCTGCGAGCCATCGGACTGCGTGCGCAGCAGGATGTTTTCGAATTGCTCGGCGGTCTTCAGCCGGGTCTGTGCAGTGATGGTGGCGTTGAGCTGCTGGTTGGCCACCGCCGGCAACGCGCCCAACTGGCCGGCGGAAATCTGCGCGTTCTGCGCCTGGATCGCGTTGCGCACATCCACGGGCGTGAGGCTGAAATTGCTCAGCTTGTTGGGGTCCATCCACACCCGCATCGCGTACTGCGAACCGAACAAGGTGGTGTCGCCCACGCCTTCGACGCGGCTGATGGTTTCCTGCACGTTGGCAGCCACGTAATCGGACAGGTCCGAATCGCTCATGCTGCCGTCTTCGGACGTAAAGGCCAGCACGTTGAGGAAGTTGGTGGCCGACTTGGTCACCGTCACGCCCTGCTGCTGCACTTCCTGCGGCAACAACGGCGTGGCCAGCGACAACTTGTTCTGCACCTGCACCTGCGCGGTGTCCGGATCGGTGCCGTTTTCGAAGGTCAGGGTGATGGTCACCGCCCCGCTGGATTCGCTGGTAGACGCCATGTAGCTGAGGTGGTCCAGCCCCTTCATCTTCTGCTCGATGACCTGGGTGACGGTGTCTTCCAGCGTCTGCGCCGAGGCGCCCGGGTAGTTGGCGGTGATGGCGACTGCCGGCGGTGCGATGCTGGGGTATTGCGCGATCGGCAAGGTGGCGATGGACAGGATGCCGGCCAGCATCACGATGATGGCCAACACCCAGGCGAAGATCGGACGATCGATGAAGAAACGTGCCATGACGTGTGATCCCGCCTTAGTTGGCCGCACGCGGTGCGGTCGGGGCGGCAGGACCGGCAGCATTGCCGGCGGCGGGTGTGGCCTTGGGCTGCCACGGCACGGTCTTGACCACGATGCCATCGCGTGCGCGCGATGCGCCTTCGACGACCACCTGCTCGCCGGGCTTCAGGCCGCTGCGCACCAGCCACTGGTCGCCCACCGCGCGATCGGTCTCCAGCACCCGCAACTGCAGCTTTTGGTCGGCGCCGACGACAAAGGCCGTGGGTTTGCCCGCGCCGTTGCGCGAGACCGCCTGTTGCGGCACCAGCATGCCCTGCTCCTTGACGCCTTCCTGCAGCACCGCGCGCACGTACATGCCTGGCAACAGCTCGGCGTTCGGGTTGGGGAAGACCGCGCGCAGGGTGATCGAGCCGGTGTTCTGGTCGACGGTCACGTCGGAGAACGCCAGCTGCCCCTGCAACGGGTAGGTGCTGCCGTCTTCCAGCAACAGCGACACCTTGGCCGCACCGTCGCCGGCTTGTTCCAGATCGCCGCGCGCCATCGCCTGCCGCAGGCGCAACACCGCACTGCTGGGCTGGGTGACGTCGATGTAGATCGGGTCCAGCTGCTGGATGGTGGTCAGCGCCGTGGCCTGGTTGGCGGTCACCAGCGCACCCGGGGTCACGCTGGAGCGGCCGATGCGTCCGGAGATGGGTGCGTCGAGCCGCGCAAACGCCAGGTTGATGCGCGCGGTTTCCACGCTCGCCTTGCCGGCTGCCACGTCGGCCTTGGCCTGGCCTAGCGCGGCATCGGTGTCGTCGCCTTCCTGCTGGCTGATCGCCTTGATCTGCGCCAGTTCCTTGTAGCGCTCGGCCTTGAGCTGCGCGGTGCGCAGGGTCGCCTCGGCCTTGGCCAGGGACGCCTGCGCGCTGGCATAGCTGGCGCGGTACTGGGCCGGATCGATCTGGTACAGGGTCTGGCCAGCCTTGACGTCGCCGCCTTCGGTGAACTGGCGCGACTGGATGATGCCGCCCACCTGCGGGCGAATTTCGGAGATCAGGTACGGAACGGTGCGCCCCGGCAATTCGGTGGTGAGCGTCACCGGTTGCTGCTTGACGGTCAGCACGCCCATTTCCGGAGTGCCTTCCTGCGGCGGCGGACCTCCCGGTGGGCTGCCGCAGGCACTGAGCAGGGCGGTGGCGGCAACGGCAACAGCAAGCAACGACAGGCGAAACGAGGCATGAGCACGCACGGGCAGTCTCCGCAGGAGGTGTGATGATTAAATCTAAACGGTACGGTTCGGTATCCTAATAAGCACATCCGTGGCCGTCAAGCATTTCTGCCCAGTCGGTATACTTATGAATTATTGGGAGAACTTGATGCGGGTCAGAACCGAAGAAAAGCGCGAGGCCATCGTCCAGGCAGCCAGCGAGGTCTTCCTCGAGCTGGGCTTCGAGGGCGCGTCGATGTCGCAGATCGCCGCCCGCGTAGGCGGCTCCAAGCGCACGCTGTACGGCTACTTTCCGTCAAAGGAAGAGCTGTTCGTGGCCGTTGCCAAGGACATGTCCGACCGCTATTTCGACCCGTTGCTGCATGCGCTTTCGCAAAGCAGCGGCCCGGTCGATGAGGCTCTGCAGCGCTTCGGCGAGGATGTGCTGACCTTCCTGTGCGCCCCGCCCAACATCACCAGCTGGCAGACCATCATCGGGGTATCCGGCAGATCGGCGGTCGGCGCACTGTATTTCAGCGCCGGCCAGGAAGAAGGCATACAGCGCTTCGCCGAATACCTGCAGGCACAGGTGGATTGCGGCCTGCTCCATTGCCAAGACACCCTGCTTGCCGCCCACCAGTACGCGGCCTTGCTGGAATCGGAAACCTTGATGCCCTGCCTGTTTGGCGCACTCAAAGACCCCACGCCCGAGTTCCTGCGCGACGCGACGCGACGTGCGGTGCAGACGTTTCTGGCCGCGTATGGCGGCAAGGCAGGCAAGGCGGCGTGACGCCCTTTGCGACTTCACTGCATTGCACTGCGCGAGGACGCGCAGTGCGCGCGTACGGACGCCAGGCCTGCAGTCCACTCAGGCGTCTAACTGCCTTGCCGCGCCGCTGGCTTGAGCGCAGCAGCATCATCACCGCATGACGCAACCGGGCAGCGAGGCTGCGCTGTACGGCCGGCACAGGAATGCTGCTGCAGCGATTGAACGGTGTTGCGCTTGCGCTTGAACACGTTGCCATCGCACGCATGTTGCCGCCCGGGCATTGCGCAACCAGCACCTTGGAACAGGCCGCGTCGAGGCACGACCTAGCGGCTGGTTACTCCGCCACTGCGCATTTCGCGCACAGGCCATGCACTTCCAGCGTCTGTGCCTGCGGCTGGAAACCCAGCGCCTTGGCGCGGGCTTCCAGTTGCGACACCACGTCGCGATCTTCCAGCTCCACCGCGCTGTGGCAGCGGTCGCAGATCAGGAACGGCACCGAATGCTGGGCGCTGTTGGGGTGGTGGCAGGCGACGAATGCATTGACCGATTCGAGCTTGTGCACGAAGCCGTTGGCCATCAGGAAATCCAGCGCGCGGTACACCGTGGGCGGGGCGTCGGCGCCGACGCCCTTGCCTTCGCGCACCCAGTCCAGCAGTTCATAGGCCTTGACCGGCTTGCCGGCGTCGGCGATCAGCCGCAGCACGTTCGCGCGGATCGGCGTCAGCCGCAGGCCGCGTTCGCTGCAGGCACGCTCCACTGCGCGCACGAAACCGTTGGCATCGTCGACGTGGTGATGCGGTGCAGTGCAGGCGAGGTCTGGTGCGTGGGTGTGCTTGGTCATACAGGCTCCGGCGTCAGGCCGCTCCAATCTTGATGAGTGCCGCATCGATGCGTTTCAAGGCACCCTCGCGTCCGGCCAGGTACACCGTTTGCGAAATATCCGGGCTGACCTGGGTGCCGGTGATGGCCACGCGCAGCGGCTGGGCGATCTTGCCCATGCCCAGTTCCAGCGCGGCAGCAGCGTCGTGCAGCGCAGCCGAGACGTTTTCGACGCTCCACGCATCCACGGCAGCCAGCAGCTCGCGCGCCTTGCCCAGCGGTACCTCGGCGCCAAGCTTGAGGTGTTTCATCACCGCCGCTTCGTCATAGGTTTCCAGCGGCTGGTACCAGACCACGGCTTTTTCGGCCATTTCCTTCAAGGTCTGCACGCGCTCGCGCAACGCCACCACCACATCGGCGGCGGCCGGGCCGGCGGCGATGTCCACACCGAGCTTGGCAAGCTGGTATTCCAACTGCGGGGCGATGCTGGCCGGGTCGTCGGTCTTCAGATAATGCTGATTGACCCAGCCGAGCTTGGCCATGTCCAGGCGCGCGGCCTTGGAATTGACGTCCTTGACGTCGAACAGGTCCAGCAATTCTTGCCGGGTGAACAGCTCCTGGTCGCCATGCGACCAGCCCAGGCGCGCCAGGTAATTGATCAGCGCATGCGGCAGATAGCCGGCGTCCTTGTACTGCATGACGTCGGCCGCGCCGGTGCGCTTGGACAGCTTGGCGCCCTGCTCGTCCAGGATCATCGGCATGTGCGCGAACCTGGGCACCGGTGCGCCCAGTGCTTCGTAGATATTGATCTGGCGCGGGGTGTTGTTGATGTGGTCGTCGCCGCGGATCACCTCGGTGATGCCCATGTCCCAGTCGTCCACCACCACCGCGAAGTTGTAGGTGGGGAAGCCGTCCGGGCGAAAGATCACCATGTCGTCGAGCTCGCTGTTGGCGATCTCGATGCGCCCCTTGATCAGGTCCTCGAACACCACCGTGCCGCCGATGGGATTCTTGAAGCGGATGACCCGGTTGGGGTCGTCGCGATACGGCAGGTTCTGCTCGCGGGCAGCGCCGTTGTAACGCGGCTTTTCCTGCTTGGCCATGGCGGCCTCGCGCATGGCGTCGAGTTCTTCGCGGGTTTCGTAGGCGTAATACGCCTTGCCCTGCGCGAGCAACTGCTCGGCAACCTCCTGGTAGCGGGCAATGCGCTGGGTCTGGTAGATCGGGCCTTCGTCGTAGCCCAGGCCCAGCCAGTCCATCGCTTCCAGGATGGCGTCGATGGCCGCCTGGGTGCTGCGCTCGCGGTCGGTGTCTTCGATGCGCAGCACGAACTGCCCGCCGCGGTGGCGCGCCTCCAGCCAGCAATACAGGGCGGTGCGGGCGCCGCCGATGTGCAGGTAACCGGTGGGGCTGGGGGCGAAACGGGTGCGGCAGGTCATGGAGCGCTCGGCGGACGGGAGTCGGCCGATTTTACCTTGCGCGGCGTGGCCCTGCCCGGCCCGTGGCTCAGCGGTTGCGCAGCAGGTCGCCGTACACCACGCAATCGCCGCCGCTGCGTGCCGTGCCCGGGGCGTCGTACAGCACCAGCCAGGTGGGAATCTTGCCGGCCAGGTGCCTGGGCAGGTTGCAGATGGCCTCGGCGCGGTCGCAGTCCTTGCCATGCGGCAGCACTGCCGATTCCAGCAGGTCGTGCTGGAAGCGCACCGGTGCGCGGTTGGCGGCCAGCACGGTGCGCGCATCCGGCCATTTGAACAGGCGAATCTCGCCATTCAGCACCATTGTCGGCCCGGCGAGCAGGTACAGATCGTCGCCGGAATAATGCAGGTCGCGAATGCCCAGCCCGCCCAATTGCAGGAAGTGCTTGCGCAGCAGGGTGCCGTCTTCGTCCAGCGGTGCCAGGCGCAGATGGTCGCCATGCGCTTCCACCTGGATCTCCAGCATTGCCGACCAGCCACGCAGCACCGGCCCACGCAGGCCCAGCAGCAAGCGCTGGCCATCGACCACGATGCCTTCGATATCGAAGCCGTTGTCCTTGCCGGGAATCTTCAGGAACGGGCCGAAATGCGGGTCGTCGGCCAGCAGGTCGGTGAGTTGGTTGTGCTTGGCATCGCCCTTGAGGCAAAGTGCGCGGCGGCCGTCGGCGGCTTCGCGTACCAGCTGCGGGCTGCCGTCTTGCGCCTGCTCGATCGGCAGGCAGGCAAGCAAACGGCGGTTGCCATCGAGCTTCAACTTGGTCAGGCGCTTGGCGTTTTCGGCGTCGTCGCGTCCGCGCTTGGCGTTCTTGCGCTTGCTGCCGTGCGAACCGACGACCCACAAGAATCCGTCCGACAGGCCCATGCCTTCCAGGTCGGCTTCCTCGCCGTCTTCGCCCGGCAGATCCAGCAGGTCAGCCAAAGGAAAGCTCTGCCCTTCGCCGAAGCGCAGCGTCTCGCGCCGTACCGGATCGAGCTTGCGCAGCCGATCCACCGCGCAGGCTTCGTCGCCGGCCACCCACAGCCAATCGTCGGTGAAGGCGGCGCCGGACAGATTGCTGTGCACCAGCGCACCGGGCGCGAATTCGAGCCTGACGCTATGCGGAATCAGGGTTTTCTTGGCCATGGGCACCTAGGATGAGGGATCAACCGAACGCGGCCAGCTTGGCACGCACCACATCGGCCGCCAACTGCCCCGGCCAATCGCGGTCGTTGGCCACCTGCGCCTGCGCGCGGCTGGCCTCGAACGCCGCAAAGTCCAACTCGGCCAGTGCCCACACCGTCTCGCCCTGGGTCTGCGCCAGCACGCCGTCGGCGGGGAAGCCGACATCCATTGGCGCAAACACCGCCGCGTCGCCGGTATTGATGTCCAACGCCGGGCTCCACGGCGCTTGGCCTGCAGTCACCGATTGCGCGACGAACACGCGGTTTTCCAGCGCGCGCGCCAGGCAGCCGATGCGCACGCGCATGGCGCCGGCGGCGGTGTCGGTGCAGCTGGGCACGATCAACAACCGTGCACCGGCCTCGTATTGCGCACGCACCGGCAGCGGGAACTCGCTGTCGTAGCAGATCGCGATCGCGGCGCGAATGCCGTCCAGTTCGAACACCTTCAGTTCCTCGCCCGGCTCGATCAGCCCGGTGGCCTTTTCGAAGCCGGTGAGCTGCAACTTGTCCTGCCAGCCGTGCAGGCCCTCCGGGGTGAACCAGTCGCTGCGATTGCGGTAGCGCCCCTGCCCCAGATCCAGCAGAAAACTGCCGGCAATCAGGTGCAGCCGATGTTCCCGCGCCAGGCCGGCAAACAGTTCCAGCCACGGCGCGCGCAGCGCCTGGATGGCCGCCAGCGATTCGGGCAGGCCGGCAGAAATCTGCGTGTCGAACGTTGCGCCCAGTTCCAGCGACAGATATTCGGGCAGCACCACCACCCGCGCACCGGCAGCGGCGGCTTCGGCGATCAGGGCCGACTGGCGCGCCGCAAACGCGGCGAAGTCGACTGGCTTGCCGATGGGGTATTTGGCAACGGCAATTTTCATCTGGTGGCCTTTGGGGTGTTGGATCGAAGCGGCGAAGCAATCAGACCAGCTCGCCAACGCATTGTGCAGCGATTTTGCAGACCGTTCGTGATGCTTGTCGGTGGCTGTAGGGCGCTGGCCGCACTCATTGCGACAACGCACGTGTCCACACAACCAAGCTGTGGTCGATCTCGCCATGTTGCAACTCCGCCCACTGCAGGTGCACGCGCATGCCCGGCTGCGGGGCGTAGCCACGTTTGCGCCAGAACGCATCGTTGGGACGGTAATCGGCTGGTTGGCGCGGGTCGTCGGGCGCGCGTTCCACCGAACAGAACGCGGTCGATGCAAAGCGGCCCAACGCGCGTGCATGCGCTTCGCGCCGGTCGAAAAATGCATGACCGATACCCTGCCCGCGATACGCCGGCAGCAGCACCGATTCGCCGAAATAGAACACGCCGGCCGGATCGATGCCTGCCGCACGGAACGGTGCGTGGAACGCGTCGCTGTCATCGAGCAGCGGCAAACCGGTCGATGCACCGATTACCGCATCGCCATCGCGCGCCAGCACGAAGACGCTGTCCGGCGATGCCGCGTAGGCCGCCAGATAGTCGCGCTCGTACGCGGCATCGCCTTGGTACAGATACGGCCATGCGCCGAACACGCTGATGCGCAGCTGCGCCACTGCATCCAGATGCGGCAGCACCTGCGTGCCGCGCACCGTTTCCACCATTAACGAGGAGCCAGCCATGCCGCCATGGTAAGCCAGCAAGGCGTGGCTGCAATGCGATGCTTCAACGCAGCCAATGACCATGGTTCGAACCGCAGGTCTGCGGTTGTTGCCACAGCAACCACACCGCCGCTTCGTCGGTGGCCAGCAGTACCCCGAGCAGCGCATCGGTGCTGCGTGCCCAGTAGCTGCCATTGCTCAGCCGTTGCCACGGCCCATAGCTGGGTGCCCGGGCGTGGCCGGTGCGGGTGTGCTGCTGCGCTGCCGCCTGCAAGAACGCATGCCCGCCGCTGCGCAGTTGCTGCGCGGTGCGTGCGTGCAGCTGCAGGCCCACCACCCCGCGGCGCCTGTCGCGGTTCAGCGGCAAGGCCGACAGCGCCGAGCTCTCCCAAACGTGCGGCAGCGCTGCGGGAAGCAGCGCCACCGTGTCGATACCGGCGGGCAGCAAACGCTGCGCGCGCCGGTGCAAGTGTGCCTGCGTCAGCATGCAGGGCTCAGCGCAGGCTATTGCCAAGCTCGTACCAATCGAGCTTGCGGGTGACCCACATGATGCTGGCCAGGATGCCGAACAGCAGCAACGATCCCATCAGCAGCGCGTTGTCCTCGGAGATCAACAGACTGTAAAGCACCGCGTACAAGGCGGTGAGCATCACCGAGAAGCCAGCCGCACGGACCCAACTGCGCAACACGCCGGACAGATAGAAGAACTGCAGGCCGATACACGCCGCCGCCGACACCAGATAGGCCTGCCAGAACGCGATGTGTTCGGAAAGGCTGAGCAACAGCAGGAAGAAGATCGCCAGCGCCAGGCCCACCAGCAGGTACTGCAACGGATGGATGGGCAGGCGCTTGATCAGCTCGAACAGCACGAAGGCCACGAAGGTCAGCACCACGAACAAGATGCCGTACTTGCTGGCGCGGTCGGCCTGGGTATACACGTCCACCGGGTCGACCAGGCGCACTTCCAGCGTATCCAGCGCCGCATGGCTGGACTGCAACTGGGTCTGCGCACCGGTGGCCAGCGACGACAGCGACCAGCTCGCATCGAAGCCCTTCGGCCCGATGCTCGGCACATTCGGCAGGAAGCGGCCGCCGAAGGACGGGTGCTGCCAGTCCGAGCGCAGGGCGATGTCGTTGTTGTCGGCGATCGGCGCGATGGCCAGCCGGCGCGTGCCGTCCAGCACGAACTGCATGTCCACCACGTTGCCGTCCTGCAGCCGGCCGGCGAGCGGGTCGGCCAGCGGACCCAGTTGGGCGTGGATGCCGGCCGAACGGTCGGCCAGTGCGCCTGCGCCGCTCTCCAGCGCCAGCGCGCGGCCATCGACCTGCAAGCGCGGCGTGCCGACCAAGCCGCGCACGTCGGAAATACCGATTGCCAGATACGGCTGGCCATACACACGGGTCGGCGCAGCCGCGTAGTCGAAGGGGTCGTATTCGGCATGCAAGGTGGCCTTCCAGGAATACACCTGCACGCGGTACAAGCCCACCTCGCGCACCGAGGGCACCATTTCGCCGCTGAGTTTCAGGCGACGCGGCGTTTGCAGCAGCGTACCTTCGCGCTTGCGCCAGACCTTGCGCTGGTTGCCCTGCTCGTCCGGCTCGGTGACCTGCACGTCTTCGGTATACGGCAGCACCCGCACCGGCGCGATGAACTGCTGCTCGCCGGCCTTGCTCTGCGCCACCCGCTCCACCGCCTCGTCGCGGTAGCGCGCGCGGTCCTGCACCGCGCCACGGATCAGGAGCAGCGGAATCAACAACAGCAGGATCAGCCCGCCGATGGTGGCGAACCGCAACAACAGTTTCAGGGATTTCATCGGCCATCCTCATCTTGGGAGGTGGCCAGGGTGCGCTGCGCCGGTGTCGGCGGTTTGAGGCGAATTTGAAGCGAATGTGAAGTGGGCAACCCGGACATCCGGCGGCCGGCACTGTGACGCATTGACGAAATACGGCTTTCAACGCTCCAAAGTGCCACCCGTTCCCAAGACGGGCTTCCGTTTGATCGGCAGCACTTCGCCTGGCCGCCGCACGCAGCGACTTCACGCGTAACGATGCACGGGCAGGTGCGCAGCCCCGAATCCCTCCTTTCATCTGATCGCAGCTTCCAGTTCGCTGCGCTTCGATGAGGTCTCGAGCCGCAGGCATTGCATCAGCGCTGCCCTGGCCGCACGCCCACTCGGCAGTGATTTGGCAACTGCGCACGACTGCATTCCTTTCTTAACCTGGAGCTGCCTTCCATGAACTCGCACCGTTCGCTCGCCCTTTGCCTGCTCGCCGCCCTGAGCCTGACCGCCGCCACCGCGCAGGCGGCAGTGCACGGCATGGGCCTGAAGCCTTCGTCGTTGATGCAGCCGGTCACCCCGCTGTTCGGTACCGCGAGCGTGAGCACACCGCTGCCTGCCAGAGTCGACCTGACTGCATGGGCGATCACGCCGGGCGACCAGGGCCAGGTCGATGCCTGCGTGTCATGGGCGACCGCTCACACCCTGACCGGTTGGTATGCCAACGCCAACAGACAGGCCCAGACGCGCTTTGCCCCGATGTACCTGTACAGCCAGGTCAACGGCGGCGTGGATGAAGGCTCTACCCTGGAAGCGCCGCTGCAGGTCGCGCTTGCGCAGGGCATCGACACCGAGCAGCACTATTCGTGGGGCAACTACGATTGGAAACACCAACCCACTGCCGCCGACAGGGCCAACGCTGCCAGGAACCCGACGCCGTATCGCCATTACACCGTGCTGTATTCGGGCAGGGGGAATGGGGGAAGCGCCCTGATCCAACAGATCAAGCTCGCCCTTGCCTCTTCCACGCCGGTGGCGATCGGCTTCTATGTGCGCCAGGGCTTTGAAGACCTGACAGCCCAAAATCAGGTCGATTACGACACCACGACGCCGATCCTGGGCGGGCATGCGGTCATCGCGCTGGGCTACGACAGCGAAGGACTGATCGTGGAAAACAGCTGGGGCACCGCATGGGGCAACAAAGGCTTCGGCAAACTGTCCTGGTCGGTGGTCGCCAAGGATGTGATCGGCGCCGACGTGGTGTACTAGCACGACGCGGCCACGCGCCGTACGCTGAGTGATGCAGGCGCGGCATGTGCCCTGGCGCATGCCGCCGCCTTGAACGCGCGGCTGCCACCGGCGCCAACCAGCCGCGACAACGGCCTGCAGCGACTCAGCCGATCGGCAGGCGCAACACCGCACGCGCACCGCCACCATCGCGGTTGCCCAGCATCACGTCCCCGCCATGCAGGCGCGCAACCTCGCGCACGAACGGCAAGCCGAGACCGGAGCTGCGCTGGCCGGTCTGCGGGCGTGCCAGCGAATAGAACCGCTCGAAGACGCGCTCGAGCGCGTAATCCGGCACGCCACTGCCGCGGTCTTCAACCAGCAACTCCCAGTGTCCGTCGCGCAGCCGCGCCTGCAGGCGCACATGGCTGTCTTGCGTCGAAAACGCGATGGCGTTTTCGAGCAGATTGATCAGTGCCTGCCTGAGCAGAAACCCATCGCCCAGTACGTGGTGATCGCCTGGCGCGCCAGCCCCTGCGTCCACCTCCACGGTGATGCCCGCCGCCGCTGCACGCAGCGCCACCGCGTCCGCCGCAGCCTGCAGCAGCCCATCAATACCGATGGGCTCGCGCTTCTGCAGCCAGCCGTGCTGCTCCACCTCGGCCAGTGCCAGCAGCTTGTCGATGGTTTCGGTGAGCCGGTGTTCCTGCGCGCGGATGGTGGCAACGAAGTGCTGGCGGTCGGCCTCCGGCAGTGGCTCGGTCAACAACTCCGAGGCACCGCGAATGGCCGCCAGCGGGCTTTTCATCTCGTGCGTCAGCGACTGCACGTACTGCTCCACGTAGGCCTTGCCTTCCAGCTTGCGACGCATGCTCTCCAGCGCCTGGCCCAGATCGCCGATTTCATCGCCACGCGGTTCGGGCGGCGGTACCGGGATGCCGGCGCTCACTGCCTGCGCATAGCGATTGAGCCGGCCGATGCCACGCATCAACCACCAGGTCATCAAGATGCCGATCAACGCGGAAATGCCGATCAACCAGGCGCCGCGCTGCAGGATGTTGCGCTGGCTGGCTTCGATAAACGGGTCGATGCTGCGATTGGGCTGCGCCAGGGTCAGCACGCCGATCAGTTTGCCGGGGTCGTCCGGTGCGTAGATCGGCGCGGCCACATGCATCACCGTGGCGGCAGGGTCGCCATCGATGTCCGGGCTGGAACGCGCGCCATATTCGCCGCGCAGCGTGCGATAGACATCGTTCCAGCGCGAGTTGTCGCGGCCCACGTCGCGGCCCAGCGAATCGAACACCACCACGCCGCGCGCATCGGTGACGGTCACGCGGTAATCCACCGTGTTCTTGCGAAAGCGCCATACCCACGCCTTGGGGTCGCGCTGCTGGGCCCTGGCCACGTTGCGCGCGAAGCGGCCATCGGCAAGCGTGCCGGCAGCCAACTCGCCACTGGCCATTTCCGCCAGCACATTGGCCGCATCCACCAGCGTGGATTCCATCGCTTGGCGCACCCCTGGCTTGACCTCGTTGACGAACACGCGCATCACGAAGAACGCGGCCAGGCCCACGATCAGGAAGAAGCCCAGGAACAGCTTGAGACCAAGCCGCATGTCAGCCCGCGGCCTCGCTCAGTTCACCAAATGCGTGCCGGCGCATGCCTATACCTCCAGCGCGTAGCCAAGGCCTCGGTGGGTGCGGATCGGGTCGGCCGGCACGCCGGCCAGGCGCAGCTTGCCGCGCAGCGTCTTGATATGGGTGTCGACGGTGCGGTCGGCACTGTCGGCGCTGGCGTCCCAACCGCGGTCCATCAGCTGCGCACGGCTCAGGATCGCACCGGGGCGCTGCAGCAATGCTGCCAGCAGCGCGTATTCGTAGCGTGTCAGCGGCAGCAGGGTCTCGCCATAGCGGATGCGGCTGCCCTCGCGGTCGATCGCAAACGCACCGTGCGGCTGCCAGCCCGATTCGGCCGGCGCGCCGGCATGGCGTCGGCGCAGGCGCGCACGCACGCGCGCCACCAGCTCGCGCGGCGAGAACGGCTTGGCCATGTAATCGTCGGCGCCCAGCTCCAGGCCGAGCACGCGGTCGATCTCGTCGTTGCGCGCGGTCAGGAAGATCACCGGCACCTGGCTGAAACTGCGCAACGTGCGGCACACCTCGAACCCGTTGATGTCCGGCAGGCCCACATCGAGGACCACCACATCGGCCGGATCGGCGCGCAGACGCGTCAGCGCATCGCGGCCCAGCAGGCAATGCTCAGGCGCATAGCCCTCGCTGCGTAGTGCGTAGAGCACGGTATCGGCAATGGCGGCTTCGTCTTCGACGACGAGCACGCGGGCGGCAGACTCTGACATGCCGCGCAGCATACCGGCATGCGGGCACGGCCTACAGGTCGAGGTGGTCCACGCATGGCGTGGCACGACATGCGCACACGCCGCATTGCTTGCGGCATCGCGCAGCCTCTGGATTTCGCCACCGTGCGCTTGCGCTGGGCCGCCCGCAATGGGCGGCAACAAATCGCGCCGCAGCCTCTACACTGCCGCGATGAACTATCGCCACGCCTTCCATGCCGGCAACCATGCCGACGTGCTCAAGCACATCGCCCTGCTTGCCCTGATCGACACCCTCAAGCGCAAGAACACCCCGTTCTTCGTGCTCGACACGCACGCCGGGCGCGGCCGCTACCAACTCGGGGGCGAAGAGAGCCGCAAGACCAACGAGGCCGATGCCGGCGTGATGCGGCTGATGGCAGAGGCCAGCTTGCCCGAGGTGGTCGAGCGCTATCTGCGCGCGGTACAGGCCGACAACCAAGCCGTCGCCCGCCCCGCCACGCCCGGCCAGAAGCCCACCCGCCCGACCGCCGGCATCCAGCTCAACCACTACCCCGGCTCGCCGCTGCTGGCTGCGCAAGCACTGCGCGAGCAGGACCGCATGGCATGTTGCGAACTTCAGCCCGACGAAGCCGAGGCGCTCAAGGCCCTGTTCGCCAGGGACAGCCGGGTACGCGTGCACGCCGGCGACGGCTACGCGGCCATCCGCGCCTTCCTGCCGCCACGGGCTGGCGAAACCAAGATCGGCCGTGGGCTGGTGTTGATCGACCCGCCCTACGAATTGCAGGACGCCGAATACCCGCAGATCATCCATAGCGTGCGCGAAGCGTTGGCGCGCTGGCCGCAGGCGATCTGCATGGTGTGGTACCCGATCAAGCTGCGCCGCAGCCTGCAGCCGTTCATGCGCAAGGCCGCCGCGTTGCCGGCCAAGTCGGTGCTGGTCGCCGAGCTGCAGGTGCGCCCGGACGACTCGCCGCTGCGTCTGACCGGCAGCGGGCTGCTGATCGTCAACGCGCCCTGGCAGTTCGACCAGATGCTGGCGCCGGCGTTGCCGGTGCTCAAGCAGCATCTGGGTGAGCCCGGCGCTTCGACCCGGCTGGAGTGGCTGCGCCAGGACGGCTGAGCCGGCAGGCGCGTTCGCCTACCATCACGGTGGTAGGCCGGCGGCGTCGTTGCACCGCTGCAATGGCCCGCACCACGCGCACCGCGTCGGCGGCATGGCAGGTGCCGCGAGCACCTTCAGCGCAGCGTAAACAAACGGGCGCTGCGCCGGATGCCCATGTCCCAGCAAGGCCGAGCCGGGCGACCAATGCCTTCCGGCGGCCCCGCGGCGTCCACTCGGCTGCCACAGTGCGCGCCCCATCACGCTCACGACCGGCTCACGGCTCCGCTCGTTACAGTTGTGTGAGAAGCACTGCCACCTCCTGTCGGCCCCCGGCGGCACACCGGATTCATTCACGGTTGCGCGCCGGGCTGGTGCCAGAATCTTCCGATCTTTAAGGAACACCGGTCATGGCCATTCGCAATCGCATGCCTCCCTGGCATGAAAACTTCAGCCTGCCCAATGGCCGCACCCTTCTGCTTCGCCCGATCCGTCCCGAGGATGGTCCGCCGCTGCAGGGAGCCTTCAGCCTGTTGGGACCGGAGGAAATTCGCGCGCGCTTTGTGCGCTCCTCCACCGAAATCACCCCGGAGATGGTGCAGCGCCTGACCCATCCCAACCCCAAGAGCGAGATCGTGCTGGTCGCTGCCGAGCAACTGCCGCCCGGCGAAGCGCTGGTCGGCGCGGTCGCGCGCGCCGCACTGGTGCCGGGCACCCGCCAGGCCGAATACACCATCCTGGTCAGCAGCTTCGTCGCCGGCCAGGGTCTGGGACGGCAGCTGATGCGCAAGCTGGTCAAGTGGGCACGGCGCAAGTACCTGGACTGCCTGTTCGGCGATGTGCTGCAAAGCAATGTGCCGATGCTGCAGTTGGCAGAATCGCTGGGCTTCAAGCCGCAGGCGCATCCGGAGTCGCCGGAACTGGTGCGGATGGTGTTGGAGCTGGATGCTTGAGGGGCCGGGATACGGGATACGGGATTTGGGATTCGTAAAAGCAGATCGCGGCTGCTTTGCGTGATCGGGGCTTGGGTCTTGCTTCATCACGGAGAGCCACCGTTGCGCGGCGGCCTGATGTTCTCGACGGTAAGCTGCAAGACCCCCGAAAGGATCGGCACACTGGCTGACACCTAAGGCCACTTACGGATCCTTCCCCTCGCCGCTTGCAGGATCCTGGGGTGGCATGGGTGCCACGCTTCATCCGCGCACGCCGCTTCCCGAAGGTAGACAGCCCGACGTTTCGCCATTGAAAGCTGCCACAACCGTCGAGAGTGTTGCCGTGCGGACGGGAGCGCTGTGTCTGGCTCATACCCAGGCGCCACGTAAAACCGTCTGCTGTGGTGTCCTCGCCGCTTGCGGGACCGTGTGGCGGCATGGATGCCGCCACCGAGCCTGCAGATACAGATTCATGGCGTGTCCCGCAAGCGGTAAGGGTCGCGCGCACTCGACCGAGTGGGGTCTTTGCCTCGCGAGCGTGCGCATGACTTGCACCCGCGTACCCAACCCCATGACCCGCAGTGCACATCCGGGCGGGTGGCCCACCACCAGCTTTCACACCAGATGGACCGGCCGCAGCGGGGGCTCTGATAAAATCGCCGGCTGATGCCGTCGCCTACCTTCCCCTCCCCGCCGCTGCCCAAGTCCGGCCAGCTCCGCGCCTACTGGCGCGCTCCGTCCTCTCCGACTGCGCTGGCCTGGTCGATTGCGCGGGCAGCCGAAGCGCATGCCGGCCCGTTGCTGGTCATCGCACGCGATAATCAGAGCGCGCACCAGATCGAAGCCGATCTGCATGCCTTGCTCGGCGAACAGGCGGCGCTGCCGGTGGTGCCGTTTCCCGATTGGGAAACCCTGCCCTACGACCAGTTCAGCCCGCACCCGGAAATCATCAGCCAGCGGCTGGCCGCCCTGCATCGCCTGCCCGGCCTGACCCGCGGCGTGGTGATCGTGCCGGTGCAGACCTTGCTGCAGCAGCTGGCGCCGCTGAGCTACATCGTCGGCGGCAGCTTCGATCTCACCGTTGGCCAGCGGCTGGATCTGGATGCGGAAAAGCGTCGCCTGGAAAGCGCCGGCTACCGCAATGTGCCGCAGGTGATGGACCCGGGCGATTTCGCGGTGCGCGGGGGCCTGCTGGATGTGTTTCCGATGGGCGCGGACACGCCATTGCGCGTCGAGCTGCTGGATGAGGACATCGATTCGATCCGCGTGTTCGACCCGGAATCGCAGCGCTCGCTGGACAAGGTGGACGCGGTCAAGATGCTGCCGGGCCGCGAAGTGCCGATGGACGATGCCAGTGTGGAGCGCGTGCTGGCCTGCCTGCGCGAACGCTTCGACGTGGATACCCGGCGCAGCGCGCTGTACCAGGACCTGAAATCCGGGCTGGCGCCATCGGGCATCGAGTATTACCTGCCGATGTTCTTCGCCAAGACCGCAACGCTGTTCGATTACCTGGACAAGCGCGTGCTGCCGGTGATCGCCACCGGCGTGTCCAACGCCGCCGACGCCTTCTGGGCCCAGGCGCAGAACCGCTACGAACAGCGCCGCCACGATGTGGAGCGCCCGCTGCTGCCGCCGGAGGAGCTGTACCAATCGCCGGATGCATTGCGCGAGCGGCTCAACAAGCTGGCGCGTATCGAAGTATGGGCCAGCGATCATGCGCGCATCGATGAGGCCGCCCCGCTCGGCGACCAACCGTTGCCGCCGCTGCCGGTGGCCGCAAAGGACGCGCCGGCCGGCCAGGCGCTGGCGACGTTCCTGAGCCATTATCCGGGCCGCGTGCTGATCGCTGCCGATTCGGCCGGCCGCCGCGAAGCCTTGATGGAAGTGCTGGCCGCCGCGCAGTTGAAACCGGAGCTGGTCGCCGATGTGCCGGCGTTCCTGGCGGGCACGCTGCGTTTTGCCATCACCGTGGCGCCGCTGGAGGACGGCTTTGCGCTGGATCAACCGCAGATTGCGCTGCTGACCGAACGCCAACTGTTCCCGGAGCGGGCCAATCAGCCGCGCCGCGCGCGCCGGGTCGGACGCGAGCCGGAAGCGATCATCCGCGACCTGGGCGAACTGTCCGAAGGCGCGCCGATTGTGCACGAGGATCACGGCGTGGGCCGTTACCGCGGGCTGATCGTGCTCGATGCCGGCGGCATGCCCGGCGAGTTCCTGGAAATCGAATACGCCAAGGGCGACCGGCTCTATGTGCCGGTGGCGCAGTTGCACCTGATCAGCCGTTATTCCGGCGCCTCGGCCGAGACCGCGCCGCTGCATTCGCTGGGCGGCGAGCAATGGACCCGTGCCAAGCGCAAGGCTGCCGAGAAGGTGCGCGACGTGGCCGCCGAACTGCTGGAGATCCAGGCACGTCGCCGTGCACGCGCCGGCCTGGCGTTGCAGGTGGACCGCGCAATGTATGAGCCGTTCGCGGCCGGATTTCCGTTCGAGGAAACCGGCGACCAGTTGGCCGCCATCGATGCGACGCTGCGCGATCTGGGCAGCAGCCAACCGATGGACCGCGTGGTGTGCGGCGACGTGGGCTTCGGCAAGACCGAGGTTGCGGTGCGTGCGGCGTTTGCCGCCGCCAGCGCCGGCAAACAGGTCGCCGTGCTGGTGCCCACCACATTGCTGGCCGAACAGCACTACCGCAATTTCCGCGACCGCTTCGCCGATTACCCGATGAAGGTGGAAGTGCTGTCGCGCTTCAAGAGCACCAAGGAAATCAAGGCCGAACTGGAGAAGGTCGCCAGCGGCGAGATCGACGTGATCATCGGCACGCACCGCTTGTTGCAGCCGGATGTGAAGTTCAAGGATCTCGGCCTGGTCGTGGTCGACGAAGAACAGCGCTTCGGCGTGCGCCAGAAGGAAGCGCTCAAGGCGATGCGTGCCAATGTGCACCTGCTCACGCTCACCGCCACGCCCATCCCGCGCACGCTCAACATGGCCATGGCCGGCCTGCGCGATCTGTCGATCATCGCCACCCCGCCGCCGAACCGCCTGGCGGTGCAGACCTTCATTACCGCCTGGGACAACACGCTGCTGCGCGAAGCCTTCCAGCGCGAACTCAGTCGCGGCGGTCAGCTGTATTTCCTGCATAACGATGTGGAAAGCATCGTGCGTATGCAGCGCGATCTGTCGGAACTGGTGCCGGAAGCGCGCATCGGTATCGCGCATGGGCAGATGCCCGAGCGTGAGCTGGAACGGGTGATGCTGGATTTCCAGAAGCAGCGCTTCAACGTGTTGCTGTCGACCACGATCATCGAATCGGGCATCGACATTCCCAATGCCAACACCATCATCATCAACCGCGCCGATCGCTTCGGCCTGGCGCAGTTGCACCAGTTGCGCGGCCGCGTGGGTCGCTCGCATCACCGCGCCTATGCGTACCTGGTGGTGCCGGATCGCCGCTCGATGACCTCCGATGCGGAAAAGCGCCTGGAAGCGATTGCCTCGATGGACGAGCTCGGCGCCGGCTTCACCCTGGCCACGCACGACCTGGAAATCCGCGGCGCCGGCGAATTGCTGGGCGAAGACCAGAGCGGCCAGATGGCCGAAGTCGGTTTCAGCCTCTACACCGAACTGCTCGAGCGCGCAGTGCGCAGCATCCGCCAGGGCAAGCTGCCCGACCTGGATGCCGGCGAAGAAGTGCGCGGTGCCGACGTCGAACTGCACGTGGCCTCGCTGATTCCCGAGGATTATCTGCCCGACGTGCACACGCGCCTGACCTTGTACAAGCGCATTTCCAGCGCACGCGACCCCGATGCGCTGCGCGAACTGCAGGTGGAGATGATCGACCGCTTCGGCTTGCTGCCGGACCCGGTCAAGCATCTGTTCGCCATCGCCGAGCTCAAGCTGCAGGCCAATGCGCTGGGCGTGCGCAAGCTGGACCTGGGCGAAAACGGCGGGCGGCTGGTGTTCGAGGCCAAGCCGGCGATCGACCCGATGACCATCATCCAGATGATCCAGAAACAGCCGAAGATCTACACGATGGATGGCCCGGACAAGCTGCGCATCAAGTTGCCGATGCCCGAAGGCGCCGACCGTTTCAATGCGGCACGCGGCCTGTTGGCAGCATTGTCACCGGGCTGAAGCGCTGCGGCGCCGGCAAGCGGCGACCGCACCGAGCACGATCACCACGTGTAAAAAACGCGACCAGGCAGGCGGGCAGTCCACTGCCTGGTCGCATTTGCCCGTCATGACTACCGCAGCCCGCGCGCCGCGCATCCGGTTTGGATAAAAGCGCCCGCCGGTGCTTCACGCGCGCGCAAGCCGGGGCGTCACCTGCAACGCCGTGCCGGAACGGGGCGAACTGTCCGACGGCACAGGCTCGAACAGTCCCCCTGAGCCTGCTTCCGACAAAGCTGAGCAATTAATCCACAGGCGGTGACGGGTTTCGCAAATCCGTCATTGCGCTGAATTTTGCCTAAATATTTCCAAAAGGCGCCGATACCTGCATAGACCGGCATGGCCCGTGTGCAGCGCTGCTCACACCCGTCCAGGCCGTTGCGACCTTCCCAGGCCATGGTACGCACCCGTGCGCCATCGCACCGCTTGAGGCACCAATGAACACGCCACTGTCCGATCTACCCGCGCCGCTGACCCTTGCCCTGGAGGGCGAGATGACCATTCGTCGCGCGGCCGAGCTCAAGCCGTTGCTGCAGCCGGCCTTGCTGCATCCGGGTGGATTGCATCTGGACCTGGCCGCCGTCAGCGAGATCGATACCACCGGCCTGCAATTGTTGCTGGCCACCAAGCAGGCGATCCAGGCCGATGGCCGGCCGTTTTCGTTGACCGATTCCAGCCGTGCGGTGGTCGATGTCATCGAGCTGCTCGGCCTGCTCGAGGCCCTGTACCCGCATGCGGTTGCAGGCCTGGGCGAACGAATTCACTAACGGACTGGTGACGCGCGCATGGACATGAACCAGCTGATGCAGACCTTCCTGGCCGAGAGCCGGGACCTGCTCGAAGACATGGAACGTCATCTGCTCGAAGCCGAGCGCGGCGAACCGTCGCCGGATGCGGTTAATGCCATCTTCCGCGCCGCGCACACCATCAAGGGCTCCGGCGGCCTGTTCGACCTGCCGCAGCTGGTCGGCTTCACCCATGTGGTGGAGAGCGTGCTGGATCTGGTACGCGACGAAGCGCTGAGCTTGAGCTCGGAACTGATCGGGCTGCTGCTGGTGTGCTGCGACCATATCCATGCCTTGGTGGAAACCGCCGCAGACCCGAGCCACGCCGACCCGGTCGCGCTGGCCGCCGAAGCCGAACCGCTGCTGGCGCAATTGCAGACGTATCTGCAACGCAGCGCCTGCGGCGTCACTGCAGCCGCGGTTGCGCAAGGCGCACCGGAAAAGCAGAGTGGTTACTGGCGGATCACCCTGAAACTGTTCGCCGACGCACTGCGCTTCGGCAATTCGCCGCTCAAGCTGATTCGCAACCTGCGCAGCCTGGGCTCGGTCGAATCGATCACCACCGATATCAGCCAGCTGCCGGCATTCGACGACCTCGATCCGGAAGCCAACTACCTGGGCTTCCAGATCCTGCTGCGCAGCGATGCCGACCGCGCGGCCATCGAAGAGGTGTTCGAATTCGTCCGCGAAGATTGCGATCTGGAGATCGTGTCGGTTCCGGCGCCATCCGACGCCGCTGAATTGCTCAGCGCCGAAGCGGCAGCCAGCCCCACGCCGAACAAGCCGCTTGCTGCAGTACCCAGCGCCGCTTCGGCCCCAGGCCGTGCCGCGCCGGACGCTGCCGCGCGCAGCGCCGACGCGCGTTCCATCCGCGTGGATGCCGACAAGCTCGATCGCATGATCGATCTGGTCGGCGAACTCATCATCGCCGTGTCCAGCACGAGTGCCAATGCGCAACGCACCGGCGATGCGCAGTTGCTTGAATCGGCCTCGATCCTGGCTGGCCTGGTCGAAGACGTGCGCGAAAGCGCGTTGCAGCTGCGCATGGTCAAGATCGGCGGCACATTCAGCCGCTTCCAGCGCGTGGTGCACGACGTGGCGCGCGAACTGGGCAAGGACATCGCGCTGGTGGTGGCCGGCGAAGACACCGAACTGGACAAGTCGGTGGTGGAAAAGATCGGCGACCCGCTCACCCATCTGGTGCGCAACGCGATGGACCACGGGATCGAACCGGCCGAGGTGCGCGTGGCGCGCGGCAAGCCTGCGCGCGGCACCGTCGGGCTCAACGCATATCACGACTCCGGCAGCATCGTCATCCAGATCACCGACGACGGTGGCGGCTTGAACCGCGACCGCATCCTGGCCAAGGCGCTCGAACGTGGCCTGATCGAACCAGGCCGCCAACTCAGCGACCGCGACGTCTTCGCGATGATCTTCGAACCGGGTTTCTCCACGGCGGAAAAGGTCACCAATCTGTCCGGGCGCGGCGTGGGCATGGACGTGGTCAAGCGCAACATCACCGCACTGCGCGGCACGGTCGAGATCGACAGCGCCGCCGGCGTGGGCACCACCATCTCGGTGCGCCTGCCGCTGACGCTGGCCATCATCAACGGTTTCCAGGTCGGCGTGGGCAAATCGGTCTTCGTGGTGCCGCTGGACGTGGTCGAAGAGTGCGTGGAGTTCACCCCCGACTACGCCAGCGACTACATCGACCTGCGCGGCAGCGTGTTGCCCTACGTGCGCCTGCGCGAACTGTTCGCGCTGGGCGGCAAGACGCCCTCGCGCGAAAGCATCGTGGTGATCCGGCAGGGCGCACAGCGCTTCGGCCTGGTGGTGGACACCCTGCTCGGCGAATGGCAGACGGTGATCAAGCCGCTGTCCAAGGTGTTCGCGCAGGTCAAAGGCATCAGCGGCTCGAGCATTCTGGGAAGCGGCGATGTCGCACTGATTCTGGATGTGCCCAGCCTGATTCAGCAGTTGCATCCCAACCAGGACGCGTTGGCGGCCTGAACGCCCGCGCCATCGCTCCGTCCGAACCGTCGTTTGTCGTTACCTGACCCCAGGAAGCTACCGTCATGTCACACCGTCTACCGATCGCTACGCAGTTGTGGTTCACCGCCGCGCTTGCAATCGCCCTGCCCGTTGTCGTGGTCGTCGCCGGCGTGGCGCTGGCGCTCTCGCACGCAGCCTTGCTGGGCACCAGCCTGGTTGCAGCATTGATCAGCGGCGCCTTGCTGGTCTGGGCAATCCGTATCGCCAGCGCGTCGCTGGAGATGGCCACCACCATGCTGGACGCGTTCTCGCGCGGCAACTTCGATGTGGCGCTGCCGCAGGTGCGCGACGACCAGGCCAGCGATGTCCTGCGCGGGCTGCGCAAGGTGCAGAGCGGCATCCGCCATGTCAACGAGGAAATCAATCGCGTTTCGCGCGAACACGATGCCGGCGAGATCGACGCGCGCATCGACGTGGCGCGCTTCGAAGGCGATTTCCGCGCAATGGGCGACGGCATCAACCGCATGGTGGCCAGCCATATCGCGGTGAAAAAGCAGGCGATGGCCTGTGTAGCCGAGTTCGGTCGCGGGAACTTCTCCGCCGAACTGGAACGGTTGCCGGGCAAGAAGGCCTTCATCAACGAGATCGTCGACCAGATCCGCGGCAACCTCACCGGCATGGTCGCCGAGGTCAATCGCATGTCGGCCGAGCACGATGCCGGCGATATCGATGTGGTCATCGACACCCAGCGCTTCACCGGCGATTTCCGTCGCATGGCCGAAGGCATCAACGCAATGGTGGCCAGCCATATCGCGGTCAAGAAGCAAGCCATTGCCTGCGTCAGCGAATTCGGCCGCGGCAACTTCACCGCACAGCTGCCGTTGCTGCCGGGCAAGAAGCGCTTCATCAACGACACCATCGAACAGGTACGCGGCAACCTCACCGGCCTGATCGCCGAGATCAACCACATGTCGGCCGAACATGAAGCCGGCGATATCGACGTGGTCATCGACAGCAGCCGCTTCGATGGCGACTTCCGCAGCATGGCGCTGGGCATCAACCAGATGGTGGGCGCGCATATCGCGGTCAAGAAGCTGGCGATGGGCGTGGTGGCCGAATTCGGCCGCGGTAATTTCGATGCACCGCTGGCGCAGCTGCCGGGCAAGAAGGCCTTCATCAACGACACCGTGGAGCGCGCGCGCGGCAACCTGCGCAGCATTTCCGAAGTGATCCAGGTCATGGGCGCGATGGCCGAAGGCGACCTCACCCACACCGTGGAAGGCCGCTACGAAGGCGCCTTCGCCGACATGCAGCGCTACGTCAACACCACCATGAGCCGCCTCACCGAGATCGTCGATGAGGTCAACCGTAACGCCGAAAACCTGGCCAGTGCGTCGGAAGAGGTCAGCGCCACCGCGCAGGCGCTGGCCCAGGCCGCCAGCGAACAGGCGGCCGGCGTGGAAGAAACCAGCGCCTCGCTGGAGCAGATGACCGCCTCCATCGCACAGAACACCGAAAACGCGCGCGTCACCGACAGCATGGCGGCCAAGGCGGCCAGCGAAGCGGCCGACGGTGGAGACACCGTGCGCGCCACCGTGGTGGCGATGAAGGACATCGCCAAGAAGATCGGCATCATCGACGACATCGCGTATCAGACCAACCTGCTGGCGCTCAATGCCGCCATCGAAGCCGCGCGCGCCGGCGAACACGGCAAGGGCTTTGCGGTGGTCGCCGCCGAAGTGCGCAAGCTGGCCGAGCGCAGCCAGATCGCTGCGCAGGAAATCGGCGAAGTGGCCGAATCCAGCGTGGAATTGGCCGAAAGCGCCGGCCGCGTGCTCGGCGAGATGGTGCCTTCGATCCGCCGCACATCCGACCTGGTGCAGGAAATCGCCGCCGCTTCCGAAGAACAGACCGCCGGTGTCAGCCAGATCAACACCGCCGTGGGCCAGTTGAACCAGACCACCCAATCGGCCGCCGCCAATGCCGAAGAACTGGCCGCCACCTCGGAAGAGATGAGCGCGCAGGCCGAACAGCTGCAGCAGCTGATGGGCTTCTTCCGGCTGGGCAATGGCGGCCGCGGCGCCGCGTCGGGCAGCAACAGGCAGGGTCCGCGCAGGATCGCCGCGCATGCGCCTGCCACGGTGAGCAGCGCGCAGCCACGACGCACCAACGTGCGCCAGATCAGTGCGGTGGCCGCCACCGCTGATGCGATCGACGAATCGCAATTCGCCAGCTTCTGAGGAGCCGACGATGCAAGCGCTTCCTGCACCCGACCGCCAGGTGCCGTCCTCGACGGCGCCGCAGCAATACCTGACCTTTCTGCTGGGGCGGGAGATGTTCGGCCTGGGCATCCTGAGCATCAAGGAAATCATCCAATACCGCGTGCCGACCGATGTGCCGACGATGCCGCCGGCACTGCGCGGGGTGATCAATCTGCGCGGTGCGGTGGTACCGGTGGTGGATCTGCAGCAACGCTTCGGCCGCAACGCCAGCGCGATCACCAAGCGCAGCTGCATCGTGATCGTGGAGATCGCGCATGGCCAGCTGCATCAGGTGCTCGGGCTCCTGGTGGATGCGGTCAGCGAAGTGCTGGAAATCGCGCCTTCCGACATCGTCGACACGCCCAGCTTCGGCGCCGGCATCGCGCGCGACTTCATCCACGCCATGGGCAAGATCGGCGAGCGCTTCGTGATCCTGCTCGATGCCGATGCCGTGCTGGGCAACGACACGCTCGCCCAGCTGCCGGCCGCCGAGCTGGCGGCCTGACCTCACGCATGCACTCAAGGACTCCCATGCGCCCCGCCCTTCTCTCCTGCAACTGCACGCTGGCCGGCCCGGTCCTGGTCGTGGACGACAGCGTGGTCCAGCGCGAACACGCCATGGCGCTGTGTCGCCAGCTCGGCGCAAGCGTGGTCGACGGTGCCGTCGACGGAAACGCGGCACTGGAATGGCTGACGCGCGCCCAGGCGCCATCGTTGTTGCTGGTGGATCTGGAAATGCCGGGCATGGACGGCGTGCAGTTGCTCGACGCCCTGGCGCGCGGCAAATACAGCGTGCCGGTGGTGGTGGTCTCGCAACGCGGCGGTGCCTTGATCGATGCGGTGATGCAACTCAGCCGCAGTGCCGGCGTGCGCGTGCTAGGCGGCATCGAAAAGCCGATGAACCTGCAAGATCTGGCCACCGTGCTGGATTGCGAACCGGAGCCGGCCGCCGATGCACCGGCATTCGCGCCGGTGGCGATCTCGCCGCTGATGTCCAGCGGTGGTGCCGCCGCCTCGCGGCTGGACCGTGCCATGCGCCGCGGCGAGATCCGTGTGGCCTACCAACCCAAGCTCGACCTGAAGGACGGCCGCCTGCGTGGCGTGGAAGCGCTCGCACGTTGGCGCCGCCCGCAAGGCGACATGATCGGCCCGGACCGTTTCATTCCGCTGGCCGAACGCGAAGGCTTGATCCACGCGTTGACGCAGCAGGTCATCGACAAGGCCATCGCGCAATTGGTGGACTGGCGCGCCGAAGGCTTCGACCTGAGCCTGGCCTTGAACCTCTCGCCCCGGCTCTTGGGCGAAGACCATTTTCTCGAAGAGCTGTGCGCCAAGCTGGGCGAGAACGGCCTGAGCCCGGCCAACCTGGTGCTGGAACTCACCGAAAGCGCCATCGTGGAGCCGGCCAATGCGCTGAGCATGCTGGCGCGTTTGCGCCTGCACGGGTTCGGCCTGTCCATCGACGACTACGGCACCGGCTTCTCCTCGCTGCAGCGGCTGGCCAGCATTCCCTTCACCGAACTCAAGCTGGACCGCAGCTTCGTGCATGCAGCGCATCGCAGCCGCAGCCAGCGCACCGTGCTCGAATCGACGCTGGAGCTGGCGCATCGGCTTGAGCTCACTGCCGTGGCCGAAGGCGTGGAAACGCCCGACGACTGGCGCCTGCTGCGCGAACTTGGCTGCGACTTGGCACAAGGCTATCTGATGGCCTCGCCGATGCCCGGGCCGATGCTGTCGGAGTGGTGGCGCGAACACGCCATGCGCATCGCACGCCTGAGCGACAGCACGTTCCACAGCGATACGGATGTGGCCTGAGCCGATGAGCACCGCGACCGCCATCACCGAACAGGAGTTCGGCCGCTTCCAGCGCTTCATCTTCGAAGCGGCCGGCATCACCATTTCCTCCGGCAAGAAGGCGATGCTGTGCGGCCGCCTGGGCAAGCGCCTGCGCGAACATCAGTTCAGCACCTATACGCAGTACCTGCAGCTGCTGGAAAGCCGCCAGGACCGCAGGGAAATCCAGACCGCGATCGACCTGCTCACCACCAACGAAACCTATTTCTTCCGCGAGCCCAAGCATTTCGAGCTGCTGCGCAAGCTGGCCGGCGAACACCGTGGCGGGCTGCCGTTCCGCTGCTGGAGCGCGGCCAGTTCCAGCGGCGAAGAGGCCTACAGCATGGCCATGGTGCTGGACGACACCTTGCAGGGCCGCCCGTTCGAGGTGGTAGGCACCGACATCAGCACGCGCGTGCTGGCCAAGGCGCGCACCGGCCATTACGCGCTGCAACGTATCGACGGCATCCCGCAGGCCTATCTCAAACGCTATTGCCTGCGTGGCCAGGGCGAGTACGACGGCACCTTGCTGGTGGAGCGGCGGCTGCGCGAGCGCGTGCAGTTCGTGCACGCCAACCTCAATGCCGCGCTGCCGGCACTGGGCAGCTTCGATGCGATCTTCCTGCGCAATGTGATGATCTATTTCAACGGCCAGACCAAGCGCGAAGTGATCCTGCGCGTGCTGTCCAACCTCAAGCCGGGCGGGCACTTCTGCATCGGCCATTCGGAAAGCCTGAGCGAACTCGACATCGATCTGGTCCAGGTGGCGCCCTCGATCTTCCGCAAGGCATGACCCAAGGATTCACCGTGTCCACAGCGCTCCATCGCCCCGCCGCCAACCCCACGACCATCAAGGCCATGGTGGTCGACGATTCGGCAGTGGTACGCCAGGTGCTGGTGGGCGTGCTCAACGACGCGCCGGGCATCGAGGTCATCGCCACTGCCGCCGACCCGCTGCTGGCGATCGAAAAAATGCGCCAGCACTGGCCGGATGTGATCGTGCTGGACGTGGAAATGCCGCGCATGGACGGCATCACCTTTCTGCGCAAGATCATGAGCGAGCGGCCCACGCCGGTGGTGATCTGCTCCACGCTTACCGAAAAAGGCGCGCGCGTCACCATGGATGCACTGGCCGCCGGCGCGGTGGCGGTGGTGACCAAACCCCGCCTGGGTCTGAAGCAATTTCTCACCGACTCTGCCGACGAACTGGTGGCGACCGTGCGCAGCGCAGCGCGCGCCAACGTCAAGCGGCTGGCTGCGCGCGTGACTGCCGCGCCGCTGGAAGCGGAGGTCAAGCACACCGCCGATGTCATCCTGCCGGCACAAAGCGGACGTGCGCTGGCGCAGACCACCGAACGCATCGTCGCCATCGGCACCTCCACCGGCGGCACCCAGGCCCTGGAAGAAGTGCTCACCGCGCTGCCGCGCGTCTGCCCCGGCATCGTGATCGTGCAGCACATGCCGGAGAAATTCACCGCTGCCTTCGCCGCGCGCCTGAACGGCCTGTGCCAGATCGCGGTCAAGGAAGCCGCCAACAATGACCGGGTGATGCCGGGCTGTGCATTGATCGCACCGGGCGGCAAACATCTGCTGCTGCGTCGCAGTGGCGCGCAGTATTTCGTCGAAGTGCTGGAAGGCCCACCGGTCAACCGGCATCGCCCGTCGGTCGATGTGCTGTTCCGCTCGGCCGCGCGCGCGGCCGGCAGCAATGCGCTGGGCATCATCATGACCGGCATGGGCGACGATGGCGCCGCCGGCCTGCTGGAAATGCGCCAGGCCGGCGCACGCACGGTGGCACAGGACGAACACACCAGCATCGTGTTCGGCATGCCCAAGGAAGCGATCAAGCGCGGCGGCGCAGACCGTATCCTGCCGCTGGGCGCGATGGCGCGCGAGATCGTGACGCAGCTGCAATAACGCGACAGACGTCCACGTCACGCGCTCAACGCTCTGACACAACCACCGCGTCTTCCGCGCGACAGACCCACTGCACCTGCTGGACAGAGCCTGTGCACCTGCTGGACACAGCCATTGCCCGTGCTCCAATGCAGCCATTGCGTCTGCGCCGCATCGACGCGCGCATTCTCCTGTCCATGAAAGACCGCCACCTGCCCTTCTCCCGCCGGCGGGAGAAGGTGCCCGAAGGGCGGATGAGGGCAACACGCTAACCAGCCAGCTACAGCTGCGACTCCAGCGGCAACCAGCCCATCACCGCTGCTGCGCCACGTCGCCACACGCTCGCCGCCGGCTCGCGCGACCACACCTCGGGCGGCTGCGCTGCATCGTCGTGCCAACGCAGCTCGCCCTGCTCCAGGGTCACGCGGTAACTCACCGGCGCACTGATCTTGTGGTTGTACAGCCGCTCCAGCTCCGCGGTGACCAGGCGGTCGTTGAACAGCAGGCCCATTTCGGTATTGAGGTTCATCGAACGCGGGTCCAGGTTGAACGAGCCGATGAAACCGCTGCTGTCGTCCACGACAAACGCCTTGGTATGCAGGCTGGCGCCGCTGGAACCGAACAGGCTGCCGTCCGGCTTGCCCATCGGCTTGAGCTCATGCAGGCGCACGCCCTGATGCAGGAGCGGCACGCGATAGCCGGCATAGCCGCTGTGCACGGCCACCACGTCGTTGGCCGCCAGCGAGTTGGTCAGAATGCTCACGCGCACATCGCGCTGGCGTAGGTTGCCGATCCAGCGCATGCCCTCGTCGCCCGGCACGAAATACGGCGAGATCACTTTGAGCTCGCGCTGTGCGTGCGCCATTTCGCCGATCAGCACCGGCGTCATCCAGTCGGCTTGCGGCGGCGCACCTTCGGCTTTTTCCGGCGGGTCGGAGACGATGCGCGCCTGCGACACCCAGTGCACCGGTCGGTCGCCCTGCATCAGTTCACGCACGCTTGGCGAGCGCTTGAGCCGCTCCACATACGGATGCGCGCGCACCGATGCCATGCCCGCGTCCAGGCTGCCACGCAAGGCCTCCAGTGCCTGCGGCTTTGCGGTGACCAGCGCAGACAGCGGCAAGGCATTGGGGCTGTTCCAGTACGCGTCGAACACCTGCTCGGCCTGGCCCACCGCCGGCCCCATCAGCGCCGCATCCATATCCATGAAGTTGGTGTCGCGCGCCGCATCGAAATATTCGTCGCCCACGTTGCGCCCACCCACCACCGCGATGCGGCCATCGGCAATCCAGGCCTTGTTGTGCATGCGGCGATTGATGCTGAACATGCGCAGCACCATCTCCACGCCGCGCATCAAGGTGCCTTCGCGCGCGCGCGTGGGGTTGAACAGGCGAATCTCGATCAGCGGATGGCTATCCAGGGCAGCCAGCACCGAATCGCTGCCATGGATATTCATGTCGTCCAGCAACAACCGCACGCGTACGCCGCGATCGGCCGCGCGCAGCAATTCGTTATGCAGCAGGTTGCCGGTGAAATCGGCATGCCAGATGTAGTACTGCAGATCCAGGCTGCGCCCGGCCGCACGCGCGGTGAGCGCACGTACCGCAAACGCATCGACGTTATCCGGCAGGATCACCATGCCGGTCTGATCGACGTGCGCCTGTTGCAGTGGCGCCACCACCTTGTCGATGGGCGTCGCGACCGCCGTGGCAGGCAGCACGTGACTGACCGGCCCGCGTTGGCGGTCGGCAAAGCGCCCGTAGCCGTACAGCGATAACGCGCTGGCCAGCACCAGTACCAGCAGCGCAATGCCGAACCATTTGAAAAATTTCCGCTTTGTCACTGCCGATTCCGCGATGCGCAGCGCGGCAGTGTAGAGCCCATGCGGGCAGGCCGGTGTGCAGACGCCGCCACAAGCAACCTCGACAATTCCCGCGAGAAACAGACGGGTGTCGTGGAAGTGCCGTGGACGCGAGTACTCGCAGCACCGCGTGCCGCACAGGGCGAACGTGGTGGTTACGGCGTCATCAGCGGTATGGCGCGCCAGCTGCCGAAGCACCATCGCGCGCCCGCGGCGCTTACCAGATGGTCACCCGCTCCTTGTCGCCACGTACCATCGCATCGCCGGGCTTGCACTGGAATGCCTGCGCAAACGCCGGCATGTTCGACGGCGCACCGTTGGCGCGGAAATTCGCCGGTGCGTGCGGATCGGTGTTCAGGCGCACGCGCAATTCGCCATCGGTAAAGTTGCGGCGCCAGACCGTGGCCCAGTTCATGAAGAACCGCTGGTCCTGCGAATACCCATCGATCTGCGTGTTGGCGGCCGGCTGCTCCTGCAACGCCATTTGCAATGCATCGTACGCCACGGTCAGGCCGCCCAGATCGCCGATGTTCTCGCCCAGCGTCAGCTTGCCTTTGACGTGCACGCCCTTGATCGCTTCATAGCCATCGAACTGTGCCACCAGCCGGTCGGTGCGCTCGGTGAACAGCTTGCGGTCTGCATCGGTCCACCAGCTATCGAAGTTGCCCTTGGCATCGAACTGGCTGCCGGAATCGTCGTAGCCGTGCATCATTTCGTGCCCGATCACCGCACCGATGCCACCGTAGTTCAAGGCCGGATCGGCCTTGGGGTCGAAGAACGGCGGCTGCAGGATGGCGGCCGGAAACACGATCTCGTTGCGTGTGGCGTTGTAGTACGCATTCACCGTCTGCGGGGTCATGTGCCACTCGCGCTTGTCGACCGGCTTGCCGATCTTGTCCAGCATGTCGCGGTAGTTGAATGCCTGCGCGGCCTGCATGTTGGCAAGAAAGCCGTCGCCACGCGTCTGAAGGCCCGACCAATCGCGCCACTGGTCCGGGTAACCGATCTTGGGAGTGAAGCTGGCCCATTTCTCCAGTGCGCGCTGTTTGGTGTCCGCGCTCATCCAGTCGAGCTTTTCCAACCGCGCCTTGAGCGCCGCCGACAGGTTTTGCACCAGTTGCTGCATCTGCTCCTTCGATTCGGCCGGGAATGCAGATTGCACGTACAGCTGGCCCAGGGCCTCGCCCATCGCCTCGTTGACCGCATTCAAGGTGCGCTTCCAGCGCGGCAGCATGTCCTGCTGGCCGCGCAGGGTCTTTGCGTAGAAATCGAAATTGGCCTGCTCGAACGGCTTGGCCAGATACGGCGCCGCTTCGTCCACCGTGTGGAAGCGCAGATACGCCTTCCAGGTAGCGATCGGCGTATCGGCCAGCATCGCATCGAGCTCGGCGAAATAGCCCGGCTGGCTCAGCGAGAAGGTGCCGGCCGGCACCTTGAGCGCTGCGAAAAACGCCTTCCAGTCGAAGTGCGGCGTGATGGCGTTGGCGCCGGCCACATCGACCGGGTTGTAGCGCTTGGCCGGGTCGCGCAGTTCGATACGCGACAACGACGCATTGGCCAGGCGCGTCTCGAACGCCATCACCGCCTTGGCCTGCGCGGCCGCCTGCGCGGCCGGGATACCCGACAACTCCAGCATCCGTGCGATGTAGGCCACGTACTGCTCGCGGATCTTTGCTTGCGCCGGGTCGGTGTAATAGCCCTTTTCGGGCAAGCCCAGACCGCCCTGCCCTGCGTAGGCGATCATCTGCTCGGAATTCTTGTAGTCGGCATTGGCACCGAACGAAAACACCAAGCCCTGGCCTTGCGCATAACTGTTGCGCAACCAGGCGGCGATGGACGGCGCATCGGTCAATGCGTCGATGTCCTTCAACTGCGGCTGCAGCGGCGTAATGCCCGCTTTGTCGATCGCCGCTTCATCCGAGCCGGTCCGCCACAGGTCGGCGATCTTGGCATCCACCGAACCGGCCGACAGATTGCCGCGCGCCAGTTGCTCCACCAACGCGTGCTGGATGGTCAGCGAGCGCTCGGCCAGCACCTCAAAGCTGCCCCAGCTGGTGCGATCGGACGGCACCGGATTGGCCTTGAGCCACTTGGCGTTGACGAACCCGTTGAGGTCCTGACACGCAGCGATGCTCGGGTCCAGGTCGCTGTTGCTGAATGCCACGATCGGCGCATCGAGCTTGGACACATCCACCTTGGTCGATACCGCCTGCGGCGCGGCAGGCGCCACCTTGGCGGTGTCATCGGAGGCGCCGCACGCAGACAGCGCGACCACGATGGCGACCGCAAGCGACAGCGGAGCTAACTTGCGCAACTTCATTGAATTCTCCGGGGCATGACCGCGCAGGCGCGATCGAAAAAAAGTCGACATCCGGTCGGCAAGCGCCGGCGAAGAACCGCGCAGCGCAGGCGCCCGCCTCTTCGTCAGTCGCTCTGCAACCGGCCAGACCACATCCGTGCAGCGGCACCGCAACATGAAGTCGATGCCGTGCGCCATGAAAGTCCATTGCATCTGTACAGCACGTGCGCGTCCGTCATCGGCACCGCTACGCACTGCTTCCACTCCACCTGCATGCCGGCGCAACGCGCGCCATCGCATGCGCTCAACGCCGCGCGTAAAACGGCGCCATCACCAGATACACCGGATACGCCAGCACCATCAGCGCCAGGGCGACCTCGTGCCCCGACGCCGCATCGGCCCACGCTTCCATCTGTGGCGCCGGCCCAGCCACGCCAAACCCCAGCAACAGCGCCCCCATCGCGCAGATCAGCAGTGCCAGCGCCAGCCCCGCGCCTGAGATGTCGCCAGCAGCCAAGGCGACAAACGCGGCCCCGCCGGCCACCAGCATGCCGAGCGTCACCAGATACGCGCGACAGTAAACGGCAGTCATCTGCCGGGTTCTCCGTTTGCCGGACATCGTGTCTCGCCTGCGCCTCGGTGCCGAGCGCGTATTACCCTCTCGCACCGCTTCCATTCATCACCGCACGCAGCCGCTTGCAGCCTCATGCGCACAAGAACGCGCGCTGCGCGCACCGCACGCAGCGCTGCAACCGCCGGCGGCGATTACTTCGCCTTGCCCTGGTTGGCCACCGCTTCGGCCGCGCGCTTGGCCGCTTCCGGGTCGCCCAGGTAACGGAAGCTGCGCACCTGCAGGTTGTCGTCCAGCTCGAACAGCAACGGGATGCCGGTGGGGATGTTGAGCTCGAGGATCTGCTCGTTGGAGACATCGTTGAGGTACTTGTACAGCGCGCGCAGCGAATTACCGTGCGCGGTCACCAGCACGGTCTGCCCGGCCTTCAACTGCGGCGCAATCGCGTCGTGCCAATACGGCAACACGCGTACCAGCGTGGTTGCCAACGACTCGGTCCCCGGCAGCGCATTGCGGTCCAGGGTGGCGTAGCGCCGGTCATGGCACGGGTGGCCCGGGTCGTTGACGTCCATCGCCGGCGGCGGGATGTCGTAGGAACGGCGCCAGATCTTGACCTGCTCCTCGCCGTGCTTGGCCGCGGTTTCGGCCTTGTCCAGGCCTTGCAGGCCACCGTAGTGGCGCTCGTTGAGGCGCCAGCTCTTGGACACCGGCAACCAGTCCTGGTCCAGTTCCTTCAATGCGCCCTGCAGCGTGTGGATGGCGCGCTTGAGCACCGAGGTGTGGGCGACATCGAACTGCAGCCCTTCGTCCTTCATCAGCTTGCCGGCCGCCACAGCTTCCTGGCGGCCCTGGTCGGTGAGTTCCACATCCACCCAGCCGGTGAAACGGTTGTCCAGATTCCATTGGCTCTGGCCATGGCGCAGCAGTACGAGTTTGCGGGTCACTACGGTTCTCCGATTGGGGCCGATCAGCCTGCGATTGTAGCGGCAGCGCGTGCATCGCAGGCGTGCACGAGATCGCCACAGGCAGCGCGCGATGCTTTCGCAATGCAGACCAACGATCCCGTCTTCGCCGGTTGGGACGGCAGCGTGATTCAGGCGCGACAGTTGCAGCAGCAACTGGCACGGCGCGTGGTGCTCGATGACGCGGTGAGCGCAACGCCGCAGTTGCTTGCAGGGTTCGATGTCGGTTTCGAAGACGATGGCCAGACCACCCGCGCGGCTGCCGTGTTGCTGGATGCGCAGACGCTGCTCCCGCTGGAAACGCACGTCGCGCGCGTGCCGACCTCGATGCCCTATGTCCCCGGCCTGCTCAGTTTTCGCGAATTGCCCGCGTTGCTGGGGGCCCTGGCGCTGCTGTCGCGTACGCCGGATCTGGTGTTCATCGATGGCCAGGGCATCGCGCATCCGCGCAGGCTGGGCATCGCAGCGCACTTCGGCGTGGTCACCGGCCTGCCGTGCATCGGCATCGCCAAGCAGCGCCTGGCCGGCAGCTTCGCCGAGCCTGGGCCCGAGCGCGGCGACCACACGCCGATCCTGCTGGGCGGTGCGCAGATCGGCTGGGCACTGCGCAGCAAACCGCGTTGCAACCCCTTGATTGTCTCGCCCGGCCATCGCGTGTCGATGCAAGGCGCGCTCGACTGGACCCTGCGCACATTGCGCGCCTATCGCCTGCCCGAGCCCACGCGCCTGGCCGACCGGCTGGCCTCGCGCCGCGGCGAGGTGACGGTACCGGCAGCCTGCTCCGATCAGCTGCTGTGAGCAGGCGTCGCGTCAGCGGCCACGTGCCACAGCCCCAGCGCCGGCCGCATAGGCACGGCGCTGGGGCAACCCATCAGTTGTAAGTGATGAAGATGCGACCGGAACCGTCGATCCGGAAGAAAATCATTTGCTTGTCTGACGGAGGCCGGTAGTTCACCAATGACCCCACTGCATAGGGCTGATCGCTGCACGAGGACGAGGACGCAGCGACCTGATAGGTGGTCGCCGTGCTGAGCGTCGGCCCTGCAACACTCCTGCCGGAGTAGACCGCATAGCAGCCGACCGCGCTTCCATTTATCAGGAATGCCAGCGAGCGGACATTGGCGGACGCACTGATGATGCGACTGGGGAGGGCCCGGGCGCTCTGCGCACTACCAAGGCAGGGCGCCAACGCTGCCATCACCAAGAAGAGCAGCGATGTTGTCTTCCTTCCTGAGATCGATAAGGACATAACGTATTCCTCGGATTGGGAGTGAGAATCTGAAACGCATCGAGTAAAACGCTAAAGCGCGAGCGACTTGCCGCTAGGTGTGCACTGCAGACGATGCGCAGCAAGCGACCGTTGCCGATCCGTCACCTGAGACGCATGCAATGAAGGCCAAAGCGCTCGTGGATCGTGCAGCGCCGCCATTATTCATGGCGCGATGACGCACGTGACCTGGCACGCTGCATTTAGGATGCGGCGGTACGTTTCCCGCCATGCAACTTCGTTCGTGTTGCAACTTCGCCGCTGCCAGAACCTCGTCCGCCGATACCTGGCGGCAGCAGCGGTGGCGAGCCCTGGAGACAGCCGCTTGCGTTGCAAGATCAGGCCGGCCATGGCGGCCACAAGCGCCCCGGGCCTTGCCGATGGGAGACGTGCGCACGGCAATGGCGCCCGCGCCGAGCTTCAGTAGTGCGGCCTGCATGATCCCGGACCGCAGCGCTGGATGCGTCGTCTTCGCTGCCGACAATGTCCTCGTTGGTACCGCATCTGCCTGCACAAGACCGGGGCTGTCTCGCGCTGAGCCGCTGCTACCTCGTGCCGCGCCCGCACGGCGTTCGCGGTGCGGCACTCGCTGCCGCGCCGATGGCGCGCTCCCCCGACGCGCAGGAAGCGCCATGACCCGGACACTGCGTTTTACGCCACGCACCCGCCCCGGCCACCGCGCATGCGAAGCTCGTGCCCACGTCATCAACTCCGCGAGACCGCGCATGACCACCCTGATCGCTCCACGCGTCCATGACATCGGCGGCCTGGAAGTGCGTCGCGCCGTGCCCACCCTGCAGGCGCGCAGCGTCGGCCCGTTCGTGTTCGTCGACCACATGGGCCCAGCCGTGCTGGAGCCCGATCACGGCATCGATGTACGCCCGCATCCGCACATCGGCCTGGCCACGGTCACGTTCCTGTGGGCCGGCGAAATCGGCCACCGCGACACGCTGGGCTCGGATCAGGTGATCCGCCCCGGCGACGTCAACTGGATGACCGCCGGCCGCGGCATCGCCCATTCCGAACGCACGCCTGGCCCGGAGCGCGCACGCGAACACGCCTTGCACGGTATGCAGACCTGGATCGCCTTGCCGCGCTCGGCCGAAGAAACCGCGCCCGCGTTCCATCACCACGCGGCGGCAAGCCTGCCGCAGCAGCGCCGCGACGGCGTGTGGCTGCGCGTGATCGCCGGCCGCGCATATGGCGAGGAATCGCCGGTACAGGTGTTCAGCGGCACGCTGAATGTGGCGCTGGATCTGGCGCCCGACGCCGAACTGGATCTGGACACCGGGCACGCCGAGCGCGCCCTGTACATCCTGGAAGGCCAAGCGCAGCTGGACGGTGCCGACGTGCCAGCTCGCCACCTGATCGTGCCCTCGCCCGGCGCCCGCGGCCGCCTGCGCGCCAAGACCCCGCTCAAGGCGATGCTGCTTGGCGGCGAGCCGCTGGATGGGCCGCGTCATCTATGGTGGAACTTCGTGTCCAGTTCCAAGGAACGCATCGAGCAGGCCAAGGACGACTGGCAGGCAGGCCGCTTCGGCAGCATTCCCGGCGACGACAAGGAGTTCATTCCGCTGCCCGAGTCACCGGCCCCAAAACCGGTTAATTACCCTTGAAACCGTGCGCTGCGCGAGTGGACCAACACGCGCGATCACCAGGTCTCTTACCGGAAGTGCCACGCTGCACATGCGATGCCAGGCACAGGTGCGACACCACTTGAGCTGACTCGCAAAACTGTGGTAGTGATGGCCCTGTAGACGGAGCGCGTTGCGTAGACGGCAGTCCTTGGACGGGGAGTTCGAGGCACTGCAACGGCACGAAATCGGCGCGCCCGCATCGTCATCCAATGCCGGGGAATCGTGTATGAAGTCTGCATCCTGCCTTGTTGGCCTGAGCTTGCTGCTGGCCGCTGCCACCGCCCATGCCCAGACCTCGCCGGTCTGCCCGCCGTTGCCACCGGCCTCCGGCCTGCAGTGGAACGAGCTCGCCGGTGCCGATTACCTGGTCTGCAAGGCCATGACTGCCGATGGCCGGCAGGTGGTCGGCGTGATGCTCACTACCCGCGACCCGGCGATGACACTGGCACGCGAGCGGCGCGCCGAAAAGGGCCAGATTCAGCAGGAAGACTTCTACTGGTACAAGCTCGATCTGGGCGGCCGCGACATGCCGGGCACGGAATCGCGCCGCGTCACCGTGGTCGAACTGGGCAAGAAGCGCTACGCCCAGCTGTGGATCGACGGCGCCAGCACCGAAGAACTCGCCTCGATGCAGTCGATGGTGCAGAACATGGATCTGCAGCCGGCCAGCCTGGCGCTGCAGCGCTGACGCAGCGCGCGTCACAGCCCCGCGCACTGCTGCACCCGTCTTGCAGCGCGCGGGTTTGCCAGCACGCTGCAGACAGTGTCTGACGGTATCTGCCGCGAGCGTGTCGCCGCAGATCACCATTGCGCACTGATGCTCGTGCCCTCGCGTGTCGCGCCGACGCGCATGAGGCGACGCCCGAGCGGCTTGCGCATGCACCAAGCGCGCCGGTGCGTCCAGCCGCTCAACGATTTTGATCCCGGCGGCCACCACGTGCGGCGGCGATGGGCTGGAGAACGCTCACGGTTGCAAACGTTGGAGCAGTGGCGCACGTCATGTCGGCATACGCCCGGAATCGGGGTGGACCGATCGCTCGTTCCAATTCCGATTCCGCACTCACCGAACCCAAAGACTGCCGGCAAGCGTCTGTCAGTCGCTTCGAATCGCCGTGTCTCCACCGCCGCCAGCCGCCTGCAACTGAGTCTCGATGCGCACCTCGCCGGTCAGCAGGCGATGGATCGGGCATTTGTCGGCCACCTCCATCAACCGTGCGCGTTGCTCGTCGTCGAGCGCACCGTCAAGCACCACCGCGCGGGCGATCGCCGTGCCGGCAGCGCCGCGCTGCGTGTAACGCAGATGCACGTGCACCGCCGTCAGCGGCCACTGCTTGCGCGCGGCCACCATCGACACCGTGATGGCGGTGCACGCACCCAGTGCGCCCAACACCTGCGATTCGGGATCCGGCCCGGCGTCGCTGCCACCATTGGCCGGCTGCGTATCGCCGCTCCAGGTGTGCAGCCCGTCGTGGATGCTGACCGTGTACGGCACCGTGCCGGTGCGCACGCTGACGGGCCGGTCACTCATTGCCGGCTCCTGTTGTCGTACGCGGGCCGGTTCAAAACCGGCCTTCCTGGAAATCGACGAACGCCTGCATCAGCTCCTGCTTGGTGTTCATCACGAACGGGCCATGCCGCATCACCGGCTCGTTGAGCGGGCGGCCCGCGACCAGGATCAGCTGCGCACCGTCGGCACCGGCGTGCAGGCGCAGGCGCTGTCCGCCACCCAGCACGGCCAGCTGCTGCGCCGGCAACACGCGCGCGGTGTCGCTCTCGCCCACCGTCAGCGCGCCCTCGAAGGCATACGCGAACGCGTTATGTCCGCTGGGCAGCTGATACTCCCATTCCACGTTCGGTTCCAACGCGATATCCAGGTACACCGGGCTCGTTGCAGGTTGCACGATCGGCCCGACCACCTCGCCCACCGCACCGGCAATCACCTTGACCGTCACGCCGGGCGCCGGATGCGCCACCGGAATGTGGTCGGGTGCGTACTCCTGGTACTTGGGATCGGTCATCTTCTCGCGCGCCGGCAGGTTCACCCACAACTGAAAGCCGCGCATGCGCCCGGATTCCTGCTCCGGCATTTCCGAATGGATCAGCCCGCGCCCGGCGGTCATCCACTGCACGCTGCCCGGCGTCAGCAGGCCTTCGTTGCCGTGGTTGTCCTTGTGGCGCATGCGCCCGTCGAGCATGTAGGTCACGGTCTCGAAACCGCGATGCGGGTGGCTGGGGAAACCGGCCAGATAGTCTTCGGCCTTGTCGGTGCCGAATTCGTCCAGCATCAGGAACGGGTCCAGCTCCGGCAGCTGCTGGGTGCCGATGACGCGGGTCAGTTTGACCCCGGCCCCGTCGGAGGTCGGCATGCCGCGAATGGTGCGCAGTACGTGCGCTGCTGTGGTGGTCGTGGTGCTCATCGCTTGTCCCTGTGCCCTGTGGCGAAGCGCCAATGATGGGTGCGCGCGGGCCGCCGCCCAACCGCGACCATTGCAACCGATCGTTCCAAACGCCGCCAGCGTGCCAGCGCTCTAACCGATCTGTGACCGCAGCACCCTACGACCAAAGTTTTAACCCGTTGCGCCCGCCTGGCATTGACCGCAGCCGGGCGTGGGGGGACCCTTGAACGAATCGTTCCTGAGGGGCATGCATGAAAGGGTTCTCCAAGCTGGCCTGGGGCGCGTTGGCGCTGCTGGCCGCGTTCTGCCTGGGTACCGTTGCGCTGCGGCGTGGCGAGCACATCAACGCGTTATGGATCGTGGTGGCCGCGGTGTCGATCTACCTGATCGCCTACCGGTTCTACAGCCTGTTCATCGCCGACAAGGTGATGCAGCTGGACATCACCCGCGCCACCCCGGCGGTCGCCAACAACGACGGCCTGGATTACGTGCCCACCAACAAGCACGTGCTGTTCGGCCATCACTTCGCCGCCATCGCCGGCGCCGGGCCGCTGGTCGGCCCGGTGCTCGCCGCACAGATGGGCTACCTGCCCGGCCTGCTGTGGCTGGTGGTGGGCGTGGTGTTCGCCGGTGCGGTGCAGGACTTCGTGGTGCTGTTCCTGTCCAGCCGTCGCAACGGCCGCTCGCTGGGCGATCTGGTGCGCGAGGAAATGGGCCAGGTGCCCGGCACCATCGCCCTGTTCGGCGCCTTCCTGATCATGATCATCATCCTGGCGGTGCTGGCGATGGTGGTGGTCAAGGCGCTAGCGGAAAGCCCATGGGGCATGTTCACCGTCATCGCCACAATGCCCATCGCGATCATGATGGGCGTGTACATGCGCTACATCCGCGTCGGCAAGATCGGCGAGATCTCGGTGGTGGGGTTGATCCTGCTGCTGGGGGCGATCTGGCTAGGCGGCAAGGTGGCCGCGGACCCGACCTGGGGCCCGGCCTTCACCTTCACCGCCAAGCAGATCACCTGGATGCTGATCGGCTACGGCTTCGTCGCCTCGGTGCTGCCGGTGTGGCTGCTGCTGGCACCGCGCGACTACCTGTCCACCTTCCTCAAGATCGGTACCATCCTGGCCCTGGCGATCGGCATCCTGGTTGTCATGCCGGACCTGAAGATGCCGGCGCTCACGCAATTTGCCTCCACCGGCGATGGCCCGGTCTGGAAGGGCGGCATCTTCCCGTTCCTGTTCATCACCATTGCCTGCGGCGCGGTCTCCGGCTTCCATGCGTTGATCGCGTCCGGCACGACGCCCAAGCTGCTCGCCAACGAAGGCCACATGCGCTACATCGGCTACGGCGGCATGCTGATGGAATCGTTCGTGGCGATCATGGCGCTGGTGGCCGCGTCGATCATCGAGCCGGGCATCTACTTCGCCATGAACAGCCCCGCCTCGCTGGTGGGCACCGACACTGTCGCAGTGGCTGCCAAGATCAGCGAGTGGGGCTTCTCGATCACACCGCAGGTACTCGAGGCCACGGCACGCGATATCGGCGAGCACAGCATCCTGGCGCGCGCCGGCGGTGCCCCTACGCTGGCGGTGGGCATCGCGCAGATCCTGCACCAATTGCTGCCGGGCGAAGACACCATGGCGTTCTGGTATCACTTCGCCATCCTGTTCGAAGCCCTGTTCATCCTGACCGCGGTAGACGCCGGCACGCGCGCCGGCCGCTTCATGCTGCAGGACCTGCTGGGCAACTTCATCCCGGCGTTGAAGAAAACCGAGTCGTGGACCGCCAACATCATCGCCACCGCCGGTTGCGTGGCGCTGTGGGGCTACCTGCTCTACACCGGCGTGATCGATCCGTTCGGCGGCATCCAGACCTTGTGGCCGTTGTTCGGCATCTCCAACCAGATGCTGGCCGGGATCGCGTTGATGCTGGGTACGGTGGTGTTGTTCAAGATGAAGCGCGACCGCTACGCGTGGGTCACCATCGTGCCGGCGCTGTGGCTGTTGTTGTGCACCACGTACGCCGGGTTGATCAAGATCTTCGACAGCAACCCGGCGCAGGGCTTCCTGGCGCAGGCGCACAAGTTCCAGGCGGCCATCGCCAGCAACACCATCACCGCGCCGGCCAAGACAGTGCCGCAGATGCAGCAGATCGTCACCAATGCCTACGTCAACACCGGGCTGACCGTGCTGTTCCTGTTCGTGGTCGGCTCGATCCTGATCTATTCGATCAAGACGATCGTGGCAGCACGCCGCAACCCGCAGCGCACCGACCGCGAAACCCCGTACGTGGCGTTGCAGCCGCATCAGATGGCAGACCTGTAATGGGCACGCAACTCGTCCTGGCCAGTCACTATCAGGCGCATCGCCGCATCTGGCGGCGTCTGATCCAGACCGCGCGGCTGTGCTGCGGCATCCCCGACTACGACAACTACGTGCGCCACATGCTGGAAAAGCATCCCGACAAACCGGTGATGGACTACCCCGCCTTCTTCCGCGAGCGCCAGGATGCGCGCTATGGCGGCAAGAGTGGGTTTCGCTGTTGTTGATCGGTGACGGTTGATTGCCTGGCCGGTCGTCGGCTGATCAAGAGGTAGAACCGCAGCAGGGCGCGATGCGAATCGCGCCCTGTTGCGTTGGCTCGACCGCAACTCGATAAAACGAATCACGTAATGGCGCATTCGCTCGTCGCAGCGCCTGTCGATGTGATGGCCAATCGATCCGCAGCAAAAACCCAATCGACGCGTGCAGGAACCTGTTCGCGGCAGCGAGCTGCTTTCATCAGGCGTCAGTCAACTGTCTAGTGCGGTGTCCTCGCCACTTGCGGGACCGTTGGCGGCATGGATGCCGCCAACGACTCCCATGGACGGGTTCACGGCGTGTCCCGCAAGCGGCGAGGACACCGCGCACTCGACGACCCAGCTTTTGAATGCGTCAAGATTGGGCGACGACCCGAATCGCGATCACTCGGACGGATCGCAACGTCCAATCCATCAATTGCAGGACACTACCCGCGCGTTGGCTGCGGGCCCTCTCACGTTGGTCGTTACGCATGTTTCGACAAGACAACCGAACACCTTGCGGCGCGGTGTCCTCGCCGCTTGCGGGACGGGTCCACTGCGTACCCATGACACCGCCCCCCCTCACCAAGCTGCCGCCTTACCCAGCCCGCTTTTGCGCCAACCGCGCGAACAGCGCAGGCAAATCGCGCATGTCGTCGAACACTTCAAGCACACCAATGCGGCGCAGGGTGTCGCCATGCCCCGGTGGAATGTGGCTTGCACCGGTAAACCCCAGCACCTGCATGCCGGCCGTCACGGCCGCGGTTGCACCGGTGGGGCTGTCTTCGATGACCACACAACGCGGCGGCGCGACTCCGGCGGTGCGTGCCGCCAGCAGATACACGTCCGGTGCCGGCTTGGGCCGCTCCACCATGTCGGCGCTGAAAATACGTCCCGCCGCGCGTGCGGTGAGCCCGGCCCGTTCCACCGAGGCAATCACATTGTGGCGCCGGCTATTGGAGGCCACCGCCAACGGCAGTGGAATCTGCTCCAACGCCTCGCGTACGCCTGCGATCGGCTGCACCTGCGACTGGATCAAGGCCTCGCTACGCGCCTGGATCTGCGCGAGCAGAGTCTCTGGCAACTGCAATGCAAAGCGCTCTTCCACCCGCCGCAGCACCTCGCGCGTGGTCTGCCCGAAGGTGGTTTCCAGCAGCTGTTCCAGCGGCTCGCTTGGCACGAAAGATGCCAGCGCCTCACGCATTACCCGGTCGGCCAGTATCTCGCTGTCGACAAGAACGCCATCACAGTCACTGATCAGTAGCTCGTACGCCATCGCACCCATCTGCTCACAAAGCGCCATTATGCCGGCCCGGGTGTGACCGTCGGCTGTGGGGCAGCAGGCTGTGGCGATGGACACTTCGCCGCTTGCAGCACGCGCACCATCAGGACAGGCGGCCCCGAGCATGCGGCCCGCAGCACCGTCATGTCACAAGCCGTACCGTCATGTCACAAAAAGCCATGTCACGAAATCTTACCGCAAGCGATTTTTCCAGCTGCTAGGATCTGCCCCGCTGCGGCGGGACTTGCTGCAGCGTCATCAGGAATGCGATCAGGAGAAGGAGATTTCGATGCAACCGCGATTCCCCGCCCTGCTCGTTCTTGCGACCTCGTTTTTCGCGGTCTCATGCACCGCCTCGCCCGGTGCCAAGGAGCAAACCACCATGTCAGCCACGCTGCAGGACCACACCGTCGCCTTCCGCGACCCCGCCCTGACCGACATCGCCCAGGCCATTGCGCACGGTGATGTGGCCCGGATCAAGGCACTCGCCCCCACTGTCGATCTCGCCGCGCATGGCGATCAAAACGTCACCTTGCTCGAATGGGCAATCTGGAACGAACAACCGCGCGCGCTGGCCGCATTGCTCGATGCAGGCGCAGACCCATCGCTCCCCGGCATGGACCAGGAAACGGTCGTGCACATGGCCGCCATGGCGCAAGACCCGCAGTATCTGCAGATCCTGTTGCAGCACAAGGCGCCGATCGATGTCGTCAGCGCGCGGGCGGGCTGGACGCCGCTGTTTCGCGCGGTGCAAAGCAAGCGCGATGCGCAGATCGATTTGCTGATCAAGGCCGGTGCAGATGTACAGCGCGTCGACCACACCGGCAACAGCCTGCTGCACCTTGCAGCGCAAAGTGGCGCAGCCAGCCCTGCAGTGCTCATCCTCCTCAAGGCCGGTGTCGATCCCACCGTGCGTAATGCCCAGCAGAAGACCTTCCAGGCGTATTTCTTCACCACGCCGGACCGCCTGCTCAACGCCAGCGGCCAGCAGGTCAGGTCGGACGTACGCGCGTGGTTGAACGCCCACAACATTCCCGTGGAAAGCAGCCGCTAAGCGCGCTTTTCGCATGACGAACGCAAGGAGCCGCGCATGAGCCCGTCAGAATCCTCTTCTTCCACCCCGTTCGCAGAATCGATGCGCGGGCAACAACCGCATCCGGAAGACCGCCAGCTTCCAGCGATGCTGCAGGACCTTTACGCCACCGCCGCCCAACGACGCGAAGGCGGCGCCGAAACCTTTGCCGCCCTGCCCAATGGCTGGTCGCGCATGGACGACCGCGCGCTGCAGCAGGCAGGCATCGACCCTGCACTGCTGCACGACGCCAAGAGCGGCTTCGATGCCGCGTTCTATCGCAATGATCAGGGGCAGGTGGTGCTGGGCTTCTGCGGCACCGACGAAGGCAAGGACTGGAAGCACAACATCGGCCAGGGCCTGGGCTTCGACGATGCGCAATACGCTTCGGCGATCCAGCTCGGTAGCCAGGCCAAACAGGCGTTCGGCGACCAGGTGGTGATCAGCGGGCATTCGCTGGGCGGCGGTCTGGCCGCGGCATCGGCAATGGTCAACGACATTCCGGCAGTGACCTATAACGCCGCCGGCGTCAACGACCGCACGCTGGAGCGCCAAGGTCTGGATGCATCGGCGGCCAAGGATTACGCCAACAGCGAATTGATCCGCGGCTACCACGTCAAGAACGAAATCCTGACCCATCTGCAGGAAGACAGCATCCCGCTCAAATGGGCCATGCCCAATGCGGCCGGTCATCAGATCGAACTGCCCGAACCGGACCCGTTGTCCTTCGGCCAGCGTCTGGTGCCGGGCATGATGCTCAAGCATCGGCTGGATCTGCACGGCATCGATTCGGTGATGAAGGCGCAGGACATGCAGTCGCAGGACCAGGCGCGCGGCACCGCATTGCAGCCCGGCAGCCAGCTATTCAACGACGCGGTGGTGCAGTTGGATGGGCAACGCGACCGCCTGGGGCTGCGCGACGACACCGCGTTTCTCAATACCGCTGCCAGCGTGGCCGCGCGTGCAGGCAACGATGGCTTGCAACGTATCGATCACCTGGTGCCCAACCGTGACGGCGACAGCCTGATCGCGGTGCAGGGGCGCATGGACGACCCGGCCCATCTGCGCAGCCATGTGCAGACGGCATCGGCAGCCAACGAGCCGGCGCAGACCAATGTCAGCCAGCTGCACCAGCACAATCAGCAACACACCCAGCAGCCGCCGCAGCAGCAGGAAGAGCAGCGCCGGGTGATTCAGCAGTAAGGCGCCAGTGGCCCGCGCAATGTCGCGGGCCACTCTTCGCCTGCACGCGGCTGGCAGCAGCGCGTCAAGGTCTTGCGCGCGATCGCTGTCGGCTTCGCGCAGTGCAGCGTGTCTTTGAGACTAGCGCGCGTATTCGAACCGCGGCGCGACATGGCCGACACCGTGTCATCGGAGTCGTCAGCCAATCGCGCACGGTGCGCAGAAGCGGCATGCCAGGCGCGGCACATGGCGCAACGCCGAGCATCGCCCAGCCCAGCCGCACTGGCGATTGCACAGCGGTGTGATACCTCGCTCGGTCGCTTCATCGTGGCGTTGCAGATTGCGGCGCGAGTTATCCAGCGCCTGCCATCGCCCGCAAGGTAATGCCGACCAGATAGGCTAGATAGGTGCCGGTGGCGTAGCCCATCGTGCCCAGCAGCACACCGACCGGCGCCAGAGCCGGGTGAAATGCCGCGGCAACCACCGGCGCGGAGGCCGGGCCGCCGATATTGGATTGCGAGCCGATCGCAAAATAAAAGAACGGCACCCGCAACAACCGGCCAAGCCCCCATAACACGGCAATGTGCACGGCAATCCAGATCAGGCCGAGCAGGAACAACCATGGCCGGTCCAGCAGCGCCAGCAGATCCATCTGCATGCCGATGCAGGCGATCAGGAAATACAACAGCAAGGTGCCGATCCTGGACGCGCCCGCGCCCTCCAGCGTGCGCGCACGGGTAAAGCTCAGCAGCAGGCCCAGGCTGGTCGCCAGCACCACCACCCACACGAACGGCGTATCCAGGCTGAACTGGCTGGCCCAATCCAACTGCGCCTTGCACCACGCGGCAAGGGGATTGGCCAGGGCATGCGCAAGGCCGACACCGCCGAATGCCACCGCCACGATCACCATCAAGTCGGCCAAGCTGGGAATGCGCGCATGCTCGGCCTGGAAGCGCGCCATGCGCTCCTGCAAGGCATCCAGCGCCCGGGTGTCGGCACCGCTGCGTGCATCGATCTTGCGCGCGCGGCCGGCCAGGAAGATCAGCGCCGCCATCCACACATAGCCCACGCCGACATCGACCACCGCGAACTGCCCGAACGTGGTTGCGTCCACATCGAACACTTCGCGCATCGCCAGCATGTTGGCGCCACCGCCGATCCAGCTGCCCGCCAGCGCTGCCATGCCGGCCCAGGTATCGCCGGCCACGGTGGCCGGATGCAGCCAGCGCATCACCCAGAACGCCACCACCGCACCCAGCATGATGCTTAGCGATGCGCCCAGATACATCGCCACCAGCTTGGGGCCGAGCCGCAGGATCGCGCGCAGATCGATGCTCAAGGTCAGCAGGATCAATGCCGCAGGCAGCAGTACGTCACGGGCGATCGGGTTGTACAACCTGGTGTTGGCACCATCGATCAAACCGACCGTGTTGTAGATGCCGGGCAGTAGATAACACAGCAACAAGGCCGGCACCACCGCGTAGAAACGCCGCCAGAACCCCTGCTCCCGCGCAGACGTCCAGAACACCGCGCCCAGGGTGGCGGCGATCAGGCCGAACACGACGATATCGTTTTGAATCAGCGCAGCACCGGCAGCATTCACGACAGGCGGACATCCAGAGAAGTAGCCGCCAGAGCGCGGACCGGACCCAGGTGGCCGATCCCTCGAATCTAGCCGAACCGGACGTCTGCGCAAACCCCGCACAGCTGCGGACAGCCGCCACCGTGGGCAATGGTTTACTGCAGCAAGCGACAGCGTTGCCTACGGCCTCAGCCGTAACGCCGCACCACCCGATCGCCGCCGCCGGTATTGACCACCACGCCGCTGGGCTGGCCGGTGGTCAGGCAGTGCAGTTTTGCCATCCATTCGGCAAAGTCCAGGGCGCCCTGCTCGCGCAAATACCGCAGCGGCGACCAGTGCGGGCGGGTTACCCACCAGCCGCCCTGTGCGGGGTGGATGCGTACAACATAACGAGACTCGTCCATCAGGCCTCCGGCCAGTGCGTCTAGCGGTCGAGCAAAGGCGCATGGGGCGTAGGGCCGCGATGCGCGAGGAATGGGAACGCCTTCTCCCGTCCGGTATGCCGGCGTGCCCTTACTCAAGGGGCCGCGGGAGAGTAGCCAATGGCCCCGCGTCCGGCATAGCCAGGATGTTCTTTTATGCATGCCAATGCCGTCGGGCTGACACTGGCAGGTCGGTAGGAAAATTCTTACGTGACACACATCACGTCCAGCGCTACATTCGGTCAGGACTGGTGAACGCCGCGTCATCAGCAACCGTCAGACGGGCGTGGACGGTGCGCAGTGGGTGATCAGTCGCTCTTAAAGACTGCCTCTGGGGAGGGGTTGCATGCATCTGCTTAGGAAATTCCAGTTTTCGGTCAAGACCGCCATGGTCATTGGCTATGTGTTGGTGATCAGGGAAGCGGTCGTGCTGTGGTCGTAAGGCTGTTGCACGGTTGAGCGTGTCGGCCAGGCATGTCGGTTGGCGGGCTGCAAAGAAGAGGTAACGCGCCTGGACCGGTGTCGGTGATCGGCACCGGTCACGTCAGCGTGCGTGCAGTGACGGTGCCTGCCGCTGACGGTGCGGCCGGCGCCGATCGTGTCAGGACCCAGGCTGCCAGAGATTTGCGTGCGTACCCGTCACGGCGTCTCAGTCCGCATCGACCCAGCCGCGCTGCTGCGCGGCCGCCAGATCCGCCAGCGTGTCGATATCCAATGCCAACGCCGGAGCGCTTACGCACCCCAGGCTCTGCATGTCCAGGCTGGCGAACAGGCCGCGCAAGCCGCTGTCGGCCTGCAATGGCACATCCGCCCAGGCCGCATGCGTGACCACCGCGGGAATGCCGCGCACGCCGCTGTAGCCACTGGTTGCACACCCGGAGACGGCGCGATCGGCTTCTTCCAGCAGGGAACGCAGATGCGGGGCATCCAGCGCAGGCTGATCGCACCCCAGGATCAGGCTGCGTCGCAATGCCGGGTCGCCCTGCACATGCCGGCGCAACGTGGCCAGGCTGGAGCCCATGCCCTCGGACCAATCGGGGTGCCGCAGTATTTCGACATCCAGATCCTGCAACACCTCGCTCAACGCATCAGCATCGGCACCCAGCACGACCACGCAGCGGCGTGGCGCAGTCAGTAACGCAATGCGAGCAGCGCGATGCAGCAACGGCTCGCCATCGCGCATCAGCAATTGCTTCGAGCGGCCAAGCCGGCGCCCTGCCCCGGCGCCCAGCACCAGTGCGGCGTGATCGCCACTCATGCGCCGTACGCTGCTGGCGTGGCGGCAGCAGCGTGCGGTGCTGGTTGCCAGACGGCGGGAGCGTGGCGCTTTCCGACGTCGTCACCACGTGCGGAATGGTGGGTGGCGAAGAAGCTAACGCGAACAGCATCACGCGAGACGTCGACGTGGCGATCCGGAACAGGGGTCATGGCGACGTGCTGCTTGAATGGAAGACAGCTGCAGCCTAGAGCGCCGGCTGTGCGTGCAAGGTGACTACCCTTTGCGTGCGCTGTGGATGCATTGGCGAAGGCCTGCCCATGGCGATGCAGATCACAGCGTACTGTCGGAGGCCTGCCACGATAGTGCTCGAAAGCAGCTGTGTGCGACCCGACCGGCTGCGATGCGCCTTGATGACTCACGCACGCGGCAGGAGCAGCCAGCGACTTATCGGCTTGCGGTCACGGCCTGTAGATCCACCACCGCTTGCGTGGCTTCGGCGATGATGCCGAGCGCGATGGTGTGCGGTGACGAGCGCCCCATGCGCCAGCCCGCCGGCAAACGCAGACGTGCGAGTGCGGCATCGCCATACCCAAGCGCCCGCAAGGCCTGTAAGCGACCTTCGCGCTTCTGCCGGCTGCCGAGGATGCCGATGCAGGCAACAGGGGACGCCAAGCCGCGCTGCGCAACCTGCATGTCGATCTCGGCATCGTGGGCCAGACTATACAGCGCGGTGTCGGCATCCAGATGCAGGTCCTGCAGCGCATCGCCCAACGCACGTCGGTCGTAGTGCTCGGGCGCCAAGCCCGGCGGCGGTTCGCCCGGACCATGCGGCCGCAACACGCGCACATCGATGCCCATCTGGCTGGCCAACGACACCAGCGCCAGCAGCGATGGGTCGGCGCCGACCAGCACCAGCCGTAACGGCGGACGATGAGTGCGCACGAATTCGCCTGCACGCGCGTCCTGTGCATTTGCCAGGTAACGCACCGTGCCGGACGCACGATCCAAGGCCACATGAAATGCACGCCGATGCTGGCGCGCGTTACGCCAACGTGCGAGGTGCTCGCCCAGATCCGGCACCGGCCACACCAGCACGCCGATGCGCCCGCCGCAGCTGAGCTGGATGTCCAGCACCTGGCTGCCTTCGCCATAATCCAGCCAGCGCGGCTGACCATCGCGCAGCGCTGCCATGGCTTCATGCGCCACCGCCGCCTCGACACAGCCGCCTGAGACATAGCCTGCCACGCTCCCATCGGCGCTGATGGCCATCTCGCTCCCCAACGGCCGTGGGGAGGAGCCTTGCACATCGATCAAGGTCGCCATCGCCACGCGCTGCCCTGCACGCTGCCATGCGCTCAACGTTGGCAACAAATCGTCGAGCAACGCGTAGCCCGGCCATGCCGGCCACGCCGGCGGCGCATGCGCGACCGGGGCAACCACCGCGCTCACGCGCGCAGCATCTCGGGCAGGTGCGGCAGCAATTTGTCCAGGGTCACCGGATAGTCGCGCACACGCACGCCGGTTGCGTTGTAAACCGCATTTGCGATGGCTGCTGCCACGCCGCAGATGCCCAACTCACCCACGCCCTTGGCCTTCATCGGCGACGATAGCGGGTCGCTTTCTTCCAGGAACACCACGTCCTGATGCGGAATGTCCGCATGCACCGGCACTTCATAGCCGGCCAGGTCGTGGTTGACGAAAAAGCCCAGGCGTTTGTCCACTGCCAGCTCTTCCATCAGTGCCGCGCCGGCGCCCATGGTCATGCCGCCGATGACCTGGCTGCGTGCGGATTTGGGGTTGAGGATGCGTCCTGCGGCGCATACGGCAAGCATGCGCCGGATGCGCACTTCGGCGGTGGCCACATCCACGCCCACCTCGACGAAATGCGCGCCGAACGTGGAGAGTTGATGCGTCTTGCTGAGGTCGCCGAACTCGATCTTGTCTTCCACCACCAGCGCGCCACTGGCCGCGGCATCGCCGAGCGCAATGCGCTTGCCACCGGCGCGCACATAGCCATCGGCAAATTCGGCAGCGGCCGGATCCAGGCCCAATTGCCTGGCCACCGCTTCACGCAACTTGACTGCGGCCGCATAGACGCCTGCGGTGGAACTGTTCGCGCCCCACTGCCCACCGGAGCCTGCAGAGGCCGGAAAGCTCGAATCGCCCAGGCGCACATCCACCCAGTTCAGCGGGACCCCGAGCATTTCCGCAGCGGTCTGCGCAATGATGGTATAGGAGCCGGTCCCGATATCAGTCATGTCGGTTTCCACCACCACGCGCCCGCCCTGCTCCAGCCGCATACGCGCGCCGGAGGTCGTGACCGGCGCATTGCGAAATGCCGCCGCCACGCCCATGCCGACCAGCCAACGACCGTCGCGCGTGCTGCCCGGCCTGGCCTTGCGCTTGGACCACTCGAATCGCTTTGCGCCATCTTCCAGGCATTTGACCAGCTGACGCTGCGAGAACGGGCGTTGCGGATTTTCCGGGTCCACCTGGGTGTCGTTGACGATGCGGAACTTGACCGGATCCATGTCGAGCTTTTCGGCCATCTCGTCCATGGCGATTTCCAACGCCATCAATCCCGGCGCCTCGCCCGGCGCGCGCATGGCATTGCCTTCGGGCAGATCGAGCACGGCCAGACGGGTCGTAATCAGGCGGTTAGCACCAGCGTAGAGCAATTGCGTTTGTGCAGCGGCGTTTTCCGGGCTGCCGTCGGGCAAGTCACCCGACCAGCTTTCATGCGCAATCGCCGTGAGCTTGCCGTCGCGCCCGGCCCCAAGCCGGATGCGTTGCACCGTGGCCGGGCGGTGGGTGGTGTTATTGGCGATCAGCGGCCGCGGCAACATCACCTTGACCGGACGTCCGACCTGACGCGCGGCCAGCGATGCCAGGACTACATCGGCACGCAGGAACAGCTTGCCGCCGAAACCGCCGCCGACGTACGGCGACATGATCCGTACGTTTTCGCGCGGGAGGCCCAGCGTCCTGGCCAGATCGCCGGCACCCCAATTGATCATCTGATTGGATGTCCACACGCTGAGCTTGTCGCCATCCCACATGGCAATCGATGCGTGCGGCTCCATCATCGCGTGCGAATGATCCGGTGTGGTGTATTGGGCATCCAGTTGCACCGGCGCTGTAGCGAAGGCAGCGTCGAAGTTGCCGACATTACTGTTGGGCGCGTCGCCCTTCTTGGTCACCTTGGCGCCGGCACGGGCCTTTTCCAGATCGTAGGCGCCAACGTGCCGGCCGTAATCGACCTTGATCAACTGGCCGGCCGCACGCGCCTGCTCGAAGGTTTCCGCCACCACCACGGCAATGGCCTGGTGGTAATGCGCGATCTCGGGGCCGCCCAACAGCTTGGCGGTGTTGAACTTGCCCTTTTGCAACTTGCCTGCGTTCTGCGCGGTCACGATGCCCAGCACGCCCGGCGCCTTGCGCGCCGCGCTCAGATCGATGCTGCGAATGGTGCCCTTGGCGATGCCTGCGCCCACCACATGCCCGTAAGCGGGCTGGCCCGGCAGGTCGTGATGTTCGTAGGCATACGGTGCCTGCCCGGTGGTCTTGAGTGGCCCGTCGATACGGTCGACGGGCTTGCCGACGACAGTGAGCTGATCGATGGGATTGGTGCCGGCGGGAGTGTCGAATTTCATATCAGGCCCTCGTGTCGGCCAGGATCGCGGTCAAGGTGCGCTCGACCAGCGGCACCTTGAATGCGTTGTGTTCGGTGGGCTGTGCGCCGTCGAGCAACACGGACGCAATGGCGCGGGCACCCTCTTTCGCTCTGGCTTCGGCAGCTTCGCTGCGCCATGGCTTGTGCGCGACGCCGCCGACTGCGACGCGCGTACTGCCGTCGCGCTGAACGACGGCGGCCACCGACACCAGGGCGAACGCATACGAGGCACGGTCGCGCACCTTGCGGTACACGTGCGTGCCACCGAGCGGCTTGGGCAAGGTGACGGCGGTGATCAATTCGCCGCGCTCCAGCACGGTTTCCAGGTGCGGCGTCGTTCCCGGTGCGCGATAGAACTCGGACAGGGCCACGGCGCGCGTCTGCCCATCCGGGCGCACCGTTTCCACCACGGCATCAAGCAGGCGCATGGCAATGGCCATATCGCTGGGATGGGTGGCAATGCACGCATCGCTGGCACCGATGACTGCCAGTTGACGGTTATAGCCACCGATGGCCGCGCAGCCACTGCCAGGCAGTCGCTTGTTGCACGGCTGATTGGTGTCGTAGAAATAGGGACACCGCGTCCGTTGCAGCAGGTTGCCGGCCGTGGTGGCGCGATTGCGCAGTTGTCCCGAGGCACCGGCCAGCAATGCGCGCGACAGCACGGCGTAATCGCGGCGCACGCGCTGGTCGGCCGCCAGATCGGTGTTGCGCACCAATGCACCGATGCGCAGGCCGCCCTCAGGCGTGGCCTCGATGGTATCCAGGCTCAGGCCGTTGACATCGATCAGGTGCGACGGCGTTTCGATCTGCAGCTTCATCAGATCGAGCAGGTTGGTCCCGCCTGCGATGAACTTGGCACCGGGCTGGCGCGCGGCCTTGGCTGCCGCATCGGCTGGCGAGGTGGCCCGCTCGTAGCTAAAGGCCTTCATGCGCGGCCTCCGGCAACGTCGTTGATGGCTTCAACGATGTTGGAATACGCACCGCAGCGGCAAATATTGCCACTCATGCGCTCCTGCAATTCGGGTGTGGTGAGCTTGGTCTTTCCGGTGAGGTCTTCGGTGACATGGCTGGGGATCCCGCGCTTCACCTCGTCCAGCACCGCCACTGCCGAACAGATCTGCCCGGGCGTGCAATACCCGCATTGGTAGCCATCGTGCTTGACGAACGCCGCCTGCATGGGATGCAACTTGTCCGGCGTGCCCAACCCTTCGATGGTGGTGACCTTGGCGCCCTCGTGCATCACTGCCAGCGACAGGCACGCGTTCATGCGTTGCCCGTCGACGATGACCGTACAGGCGCCGCACTGGCCGTGATCGCAGCCCTTCTTGGTGCCGGTGAGATGCAGATGTTCGCGCAGCGCATCCAGCAAGGTGGTGCGGTTATCCAGCGTCAGAGCGACCGGCTTGCCGTTCACCTCGAAAGCGACCTGGCTGGATGCATTGGCAGGCTCGGTTGCCGGCCGCTGCGAGATCGCAGTGGCGGCGGTGGCGGCCATCGACTGGGTTGCGGCAACGCTGGCTGCCGATGCCGTTCCTGCGATCAATACCTCGCGACGGGTCATCTTGATGTCTCTCATGGCTGGCATCTCCAACAATGCTGGCTTTTACAGTTCTCAATCAATGTGCAGCGCTGCCGGTCACAAGCGCGTGAGTGCGCGGTGGCGCCTGCGGGCGTGAAGCGGTGTATTGCCCGATTCTAGTAGCCGCCTTTGCCCGCATTAGCGCTGGGTGCTGCATGCGCCTATGAAAGACGCTCATCACTGCGAGTAACCAGGCCCATGCGCCGATGACGTTGGAGACGGACGGGCCGGCCGAACAGTTCTTGGAATGTGCACGTGCAGCACGTTGGTTGGCCGCCGTGGGCTGCGAACGAACGAAACTCGAGAAGTATTGGTTGCGCTCGCCAGCAGCGTCATGCAGGCGGCGGCCCTTGCACACGTCGAACTACGGAATTCACGCGCCGGCGCTGCGGACGCATCGCCCGCGCTCAGTACCGCGGGCTGGATCAGAACTCCAGCGCGATCTTGCCGAGATGCCCACCGGCCTTCTGCAGCGCGAACGCTTCACCGATCTCATCCAGCGCAAAGCTGCGATCGATCACCGGCCGCAGCGGCAAGCTGTCGAGTGCGCGCACCAGGTCCTGTTGATGCCTGCGGCTGCCAACGACCAACCCCTGCAGGCGTTGCTGGCGCCCCATCATTTCGGCAGTCGGAACCGGCCCAGCGGCACCGGTCAACACACCGATCAAGGCGATATGCCCACCTACGCGCGCTGCACGGATCGATTGCGTCAGCGTGCCCGGGCCACCGACCTCGACCACATGGTCCACCCCACGCCCTTCGGTGATGTCCAGGACCTGCGCCGCCCATTCGGGATGCTGCCGATAGTTGATGAGGTGGTCGGCGCCGAGCGCTCGCACCTTCTCCAGTTTCTCGTCGGATGAGGAAGTGGCGATCACGCGCGCACCCATCGCCTTGGCAAATTGCAGCGCGAAAATCGACACGCCGCCGGTGCCTAGTACCAATACGCTGTCACCGGCCTTGAGCCCGCCATTGACCGCAAGCGCGCGCCACGCGGTAACGCCGGCAGTGGTCAGCGTCGCAGCCTCGGCATGGCTGTAACCGCGGGGCGCATGGGTGAATGCCTGCGCGTCGGCGACGACCGCCGAGCGCGCATAGCCATCGACGCCATCGCCTGGGGTAGTGGCAAAACCGGCATGCAAGGGCTCGCCGTCCAGCCACTGCGGGAAGAAGGTGGACACCACATGATCGCCCACTGCGAACTCGTCCACCTCCGGCCCCACTGCTTCCACCACGCCGGCGCCATCGGACATCGGAATACGCCCGTCTGCGGTCGGCATCTGCCCGAGCACAACGCCCAGATCATGAAAATTGAGCGAACTGGCATGCAGGCGGACGCGGATCTGACCGCGTGCAGGCTGCCCCGGATCGGGCAGTGCAACCGACTGCAGCGATGCGATGGCGGCGGGATGGCGAAGACGAATGGCGTGCATGGGGAGCTCCTGAGCGTGATTCAGTACTCGGGATAGCATGCTGTCCGTTACGCAAACGCAGTCGAGCTGGCTCTGACATCTGTCGCGGTGCGTGGTGATGCGCTGCAGCGAGCGCTGCTGCAGCGGCTATCGCGCGTGGCGACGTGGGCAAGCGGGCTGTTGCATGCAACGTGAGGCAGCAATCACAGATCTGTTATTGCACGTGTTGCTGCACCTCGGCACGCGCGCCGCGACGCGTAGGCTGGCACGGCGGTTGCATCGCCCTGGTATCCAGACAGGTAGCCACAGTGACGTCAACAAGCAAGCGGCGGCGGCAACGTGCTCAGCGCATCGCGCTGCATTTCGTACTGACTGTGTCTTGGATGTTGTTGCTCGGCTCGGAGTATTGGTCCATCCACGAAGAACGCGCGACCGCGCTGCGTAGCGCACAGGCGCAGTCGTTGAATCTGGCCAATTCGCTGGCGCAGCATGCCAGCGACACCCTGTCCATTGCCGACGCAGTGCTGTCCGGGTTGGTGTCGCGGGTCGAACACGACCAGGGCTCCAGCGCGGCGCGTTCTGCGATGCATGAGTTTCTGGTGCGCGAAGCGCGCCGCTCCGATCGCCTGCATGGCATCTTCATCTATGCCGCGGACGGCAGTTGGGTGAGCTCGTCGCTGGACAGCACCCCCAGGACCCACAACAACGCCGACCGCGCCTATTTCAAATACCACCGCGACCATCGCGACGCCTTGTCGCTGGTCGGCCCGCCCGTGCAAAGCCGCTCGGACGGCTCCTGGGTGCTGACCTTGAGCCGCCGTCTCAACGCGCCCGGCGGCGAGTTCGCCGGCGTGGTGCTGGTCACCCTGCAGCTGAAGTATTTTCAGAACTACTACAGCACCTTCGAAGTTGGCCCGCACGGCACCATCGGCATGACCAACGACGATGGCATCGTGATGGTGCGCCGGCCAGACAAACAGGGCGTGATCGGCACCTCGATCGCGGGGACGTCGATCTACGTGACCATGCGCGCGCACAAGCACGGCACCGCCACCTATCGCTCGCCGATCGACGGCGTGGAGCGCATCTCCAGCTTTGCACCGGCGCGCCCCTATCCGCTGACCGTGCTGACCGGCGTTTCGGTCGACGATGCGTTGGCGAACTGGCGGGAAGCCGCGCGCCAGCGCATCGTGGTGGCCGCGCTGGGCTGCACCCTGCTGCTGGGCGTGGGGATCTGGCTGGATTTGCAACTGCGCCGCATGCATCGCAACGAAGCCAAGCTGAGTACCGAAGCCTGGGTAGACGCATTGACCGGCATCGCCAACCGGCGCGCCTTCGACCACCGGTTATCGCGTGCGTTGCAGGACGCGGTTCGCCTGGAGGCGCCATTGTCGGTGCTGATGATCGACGTCGACCACTTCAAGCTCTACAACGACACTTATGGCCACGTGAACGGCGATGCCTGCCTGCGTTTGATCGCAGGCGCCATTGCCGGCTGCTCGCGCCGCAGCGAAGACCTCGCCGCGCGCTACGGCGGCGAAGAGTTCGGCATGATCCTGCCGCATACCGATGCCGCCGGCGCGCTGCGCCTGGCCGACGCCGTGCGCAATGCGGTCGCCGAGCTCGGCCTGATGCACCTGTCCAGCCCCACCAGCGCGCACGTCACCGTGAGCATCGGCGCAGCCACCTTCGAGCCGGGCGAAGCGCCGCTGAGCCCCAACGCCATCGTGCACGATGCCGATTCGGCGCTGTATCGCGCCAAGCAGAAGGGACGCAATCGCACATCGGCCTAGCGCTGCCGGGGTGCCGACAACCTGCGGTAGAGGTCACGCTGTTGTCGCGAGGTGGATGTCGCGAGCCGGAAGCAACGCATGGACGGCGCACCCACTCCATGCGTTACGCACAAGCCTGCGATGGAGGGGCGCTGCACGTACGACCCGCGCCTCCGAGCACGCGTGACACCCGCGTGGCTCTTGCCGCCGTTCTGCCGAAACCGGCCAATGCCTGCGCGGACTTCCCATAACGCGGAAGGCCCGCGCAATGCGGGCCTTCCTGGATGAGGCAACGACGAGCTGTCCTCAGAACGGTTGTGATTACCAAAAGTGTCAACAACTACTCGCCGGCCAGGCAATGCAGCTACTCTCTTCGACTGAGCCCGGTCGAACGTAAACATCTGCACTTGCCAGCGCAGAGCATCGACGCGGTCCCGGCCTCCGGCTTCCGGCTCCCGGCTCCCGGCTCCCGGCTCCCGGCTCCCGGCTCCCGGCTACCGGCTACCGGCTCCCGGCTACCGGCTACCGGCTCCCGGCTTGAGATACTGCAAGCAGCCAAACCTCTTCCGCTGGACTGAAGCCAAGCTGTGCCATCGCCCATCAAACCGGTAGCACGGTCCCGACGAGCCCTTCCCCCATGCAGCCCCTCGCGGCACGCTCAGCAGAACACTAGGTAGCGCAGAGTGAGTCGACCGCGGTCAAATTGTCATCTCGCAGACAGGAACCAAGGCATTGACGAACGTGCTTATGGACTTAAGGGCGGAAAGGAAGCGCACATTGAACGGCGGACGACTACCCACAAATCCAGGATCAATTCACTTTCTGCTAGAACATGAATTAGCTCCAGTCCGGCGGCAATGGACGCCACGCTCCCGCAGCTTCCTCTGAAAGCTTTTCAAGAGCCCGACGCGCTCCGACGAAGTCTCGCTTAGCCAGCGCGGAACGCAGGCGCGCGAACCGATCCACGGCTTGCTTATCGCCAGCCTGGAACGCGAGCAGGCTCGCCAGCGGCACATCAAAACAGACGACATCGTTTACATCGCGCTCGATAAGCCGACAAAGGTCCCGCTCCCAGCGAACTGTTCTTGGGGCCCAAGCGACGTCCCCCCGCCCTGAGTAGCGGCCGCGTTTAGAGTCCGGGGTTGATGATATCGGTGTTTGCCAGATGTTGGGCATAAGCGGACGGCGTCATGCCGCCAATGGCCTTCTTGGGTCGCTCCTCGTTGTATTCGCGTCGCCAGCGTTCGATCTCGGTACGCGCATGCAGCAGGGTTGGGAACCAGTGCTCGTTGAGGCATTCGTCGCGCAGCCGGCCATTGAACGATTCGACGTAGGCGTTCTGGTTTGGCTTGCCAGGCTGGATCAGCCGTAACTGCACGCCACGCGCATGTGCCCAGGCCACCATCGCTTTGCCGCAAAACTCCTTGCCGTTATCTGTGCGGATCACCTGTGGCAAGCCGCGACTGTGCGCCAGCCGATCCAGCACGCGTGTCACGCCATGGCCCGAGATTGCGCGCTCCACCTCGATGGCGATCGCTTCGTGGGTTGCATCGTCCACGATCACCAGACACTTGATCACTCGGCCTTCGGCGCTGCGGTCGAACACGAAATCCATCGACCACACCTGATTGGCCTGCGATGGCCGCAGCAGCGGCTGACGCTCTCCTATCAGCACCTTTTTGCGCTTGCGGCGCCGGACCTGCAGCTGCTGCTCGCGGTACAACCGCTCCACACGCTTGTAGTTCACGATGCGTCCTTCCTGTCGTAATTTGAGATAGATCATCCCCACACCATAACGGCGATGGCGATGCGCCAACGCACAGATGCGTTCGCGCAGTTCGACGTTGCGATCTTCGCTCGGGCAATATCGCAGCGCACTGGCGCTCATGCCGATCACTGCCAACGCACGACGCTCGCTGGCACCACGCCCGATCCACTCGCGCACCAGCATGCGACGCGCCGGTGCGCTCACCACTTTTTTCGCAGTGCATCCTTGATCAGGTCGTTCTCGAACAGCTGCTCGGCCAGCAACTTCTTCAGCCGCGCGTTCTCGGACTCAAGGTCCTTGAGCCGCTTGGCATCGGGCACGCTCATCCCGCCGAACTTGCTGCGCCACAGATAATAGGAAGCCTCGCTGAAGCCATGCCGCCGGCACAGGTCCTTGATCGCCACACCGGCATCAGCTTCGCGCAGGAAGCCGATGATCTGTTCTTCGGAAAAACGCTTCTTCACGTCCAATCTCCTTGGGGTAGGGAATTGGACTCCAAACTGAGGTGCTACTCAAAATTGGGGGGACGTCGCAAGCACGACAATCTGAGTAATGTCCATTATTCGCAATCGCAATGACATTGTGAAGCTGGAAGCCAACAGATTGAATAAGATGATCATATGAGGAAGTATCGGGGTTCCAAGCTGGGCAGAGCACCATCTGTGCACGACCGAGCAGATCAGCAACTCGGCGCGCCTCGATAAGTTCACTGCAAATAAGCACAGAGAACGCACCCCAAGCCGAGTGTATTACGGTCCTTGGCAGCGAACTCACATGCGGAGGAGCAAATGAAACCGGCGTTTTCTGCTTCAAGAGCATGGCCGCCTCTTCTCTTGCTGGAAGCCGCTTTGTCCATGGCCACGCCGCGACAGAGAAGAAGGGCCCCGGAAGGACCGCGAAAACTTGATTTGCGACATAGGGCTGCGTCTGCGTCCCATGATGGATGTATTCGAGACCGACGACCACTCCATAATGACCGGCCTTTACGACATGATTCGCGACAGTACGGAACCATTTCCGAGGCAAGGAGAGTTCAGGCAGAACGAGCAACTCAACAGCCTTGCCTCTAGATGCTGCCGCTGCCTTCTCCAAGACATCGGTCAGCCCCTGAAGTCTGCTCTTTGTTAGCCTAGGGGCACCGTACGAGCTGCCAGGGGTGCGGGTAGCTGCCCCGATCCATGCGGCGTCATCAACAACGAGATTCCCCAGTATTACCCGGGGCTCCATTGGCACGGCGCCAGCCGCTAGCGGACTTCCAGCTAAGGGCCGCTCAATCGAGATCGTACTGCGGTCAAGGACAGTACCGACAGCATCCTTATACTCCGTACCGCGAACTGCGTTAACTATTCGAATAAGATCATCGAAAGTGGAGGCATCAAACCCTTGCTCTTCGACACGAAAAAGCCAGCGCCGTGCAATGTCGAAATACGATGGTGGACGTGTACAAAGGAACAAGCGAGCGGCGGGCATTATCCAGGATGGATCACCAAGACCTTCGCACTGGGCAATGTATTCATCTATGGCCTGCAGTCGAGTTGCCAACTCCTTGTTCCTTGACAGCCCCGAGCGAAGCCATTGGCGGTCGACATTAGTAGAACGTCGACTTGGAAGCCCATCGTCTTCTCGGTCCCGCGAACGGAGGTCAGCTGAAGCAAGCTGCTCAGCACGTCGACGAAGTACTGTCGCCTTCACTTCCACTGTCCTAACCCTTAGGCCGCCAGGGAAGCGAGTGGCAATAGCTTTGGCATCCATGCCAATTGGTAGACAGGAGCAGATCGCCTCCAATCGACGCTCATGAAGGTAGTTGCGAAGCCACGTCCACGGGGCATGGCGACTGGAATCGATTTCGTTACCTCGGTAGTAGAGCTTGCTCGTCGTCGCTTTCAGAGCATCCACACTTCCCCATACGCGATCGGTGCGCTTACGAAGTTCCGTAGCAGACTTCCAGTCACCGGTACAGATTGCGAGCTTCAGAAGTCGCAAGGTCACGTCTAGGTCGTTTACCCAGCTATCCTCAGCATCAAGCACCCGCCCTACTCGCTCTAGGCTTGTTCTTACAAGGTCCCGAGCTTCTTTGTGATCGATAAGACTTGATACACGCTCAAGCGAACGGAGACTCGTGGATAACGCAAAACGTTCGAGCCGAGCGCGGTCAGCCTCCCGGAGAACTCGCAAGGGGGAGCCTTCCACGTTGCCCGCACGAATGAGGTGGCTAACACCGTCCCCCACCAACGTAGATGAATCTACAAAGGCGCGCCGCTCGCTCAATGCCTTAGCAAAATCTGACGCGACAGCGTCTACGAAGTCCGCACCAGGAACACCCGCCAAGTGGTGCGCACGAACCTTTCTTTCCTGAAGCTCGAACTCCGAACCCCGACGATTAAGCGCTTCCGAATCCAGTCTAAAAACACCGGTACCGCTCGGCTCGATGTTCGAATTGAGCGGAAGAAACCGCCGAATCGTATCAGCCAAATCTCGCTCGCCATCCGCATCGGCAACGATTACCAAATCATCCACATATCTCTTGTAGCAAATTACACCAGGGCGAGATGCGACATGATTATCGAGCGGTGCAAGAGCGAGGTTAGCTATCAGCCTACTCGTCAACGCCCCTATCGGAACCCCTATGCGTATGGGCGTCGCTGCACGCGCTGACGCCACCCTATAGAACCTAGCGTACGCACCAAGTAACGACGCCGTAGCATGTCGATAGTCACCTATGAGAGATTCATCTGCCCCAGCACTCACCAGATCCGCAATTAGCGAGCTATCCAACATGAAAGAGGGATCGATGGTCTCATAGAAATTCGCAAGATCACCGCTAACTATTAGCGTCTGATCACCAAGCTCAAGATTGAATTTTGCCGCACTGAGCGGAGCTGAACGGAATTGCTGATAACGTTTCGGCCAGTATTCAAACAGCCAGCGGCGATGGGGAACAACCCCCCCCTGACGAAGATCTAGCCTGTAGCCCAATACATCACTTGAGAGGAGAGAATCCAGAAGACCACCAAACCGCCACAAGTAGAGAACTTCGGCGATTGCAAAGTCCGGATGTGGCGTTATTCGCAGCTGAACCTCAATCGGTTTAGCCGCGCTATCCTCACGACTTGCCCCGATGCGTATGAGCCCATTAGATCCGTCTGGACTGGTATGAAAGCGCTTCGGCACTATCCACACTTCACCAACCTCAAGTTCATCGAACCACTTACCATTGGACAGCTTTGCCTGAAGCAATTTTAGGTTGTCAGGCAGACTCTGTTCGTAGGCCGCGAGCTCGACAAGGCCAACCCCGCGCTTCTCAAAGAAGAGCGCAGACTTCGCCTGACGAAATGCGAGATAGAGTTCTGAGATTGATGGAACTTTTGAGCCCTTGATCACCGAACGCGCTTCCCTATAACTGAATCTTAAAAATAGTTTGCAGTTCTTATTTCACTAATGCGACTTTGTGATGGGCCACGGAATCGCTAAAAACTCACCTTTCGAGAACCAATCGCTTGCCGTTACTCTGTTCAGCGCGACTGAAGGGGCAGAGGACCATAGCACGAGCGCCAACGACTCCTTAGCCCGACTGCAGGTGACATATAGGAGGCGCAAGGTACGATCGATGGTCGTTTCCTTTCCTTTCCCAACATTATCCCAGTCCGATTTGCTGAGCTGGACGCCTCCAAAAATCTTGTCGTATGAAAATTGATTGCCGCCAGCCAGCTTATCGTCCATCACGACCATAACGTGAGGAAACTCTGAGCCTTTGACCACCTGGTGGGTGGCAAGCACCGAATTTCCGGCGAGGTAGGTGCGATACTTCTGCAACTGACTCCAAGGAGTGTCGAACAGCGCACACCACCCCCGACGTATGCGGTCCTTCTTGGACTCCTCCTCCCCCCTGGCCGGAGCAGGTGGAGCTGGAGACTTGTCGGAAAAGGCATCTAGAAGTCGATGATCGACCTCGAACAGGTTCGCGCCCAGTATCGGGGTGAGAACTTGTTCAACAGTGGCGCCAGGACTCTGACAGGCAGTAGCAAAGGCGGAAATGCCTCGAAGCATCTCGTCGGAACGCCTAGCGCGCTCGGCCGCTTGTTCTGGCATGTTCTCGAGACGACCGAAGCAGCGAAGGACTTCGGTGGCCTTAAGCTCGTCTATGGCACCATCGGGGCCAACACAGGCCTCCAACTGCGCGAGTTCGTTCAAAAGCACCTGCACAGCAGTGGGCCCCTTGTTCTCGCCGCTGCCCGTAGGCGCGGCCGAATTTGGGTCGATCAGAACCATTGCACTGTACGCGTCGAGGAACGCGCCGCGAGTTGCAACGAGCTTGTGCTCTAGAGCGAGCAGCTGATAGTGACCTTGGCTCCAGGCATCGGAACCGCTGGCTTGCCGCATCTGATCTGCGCACCATCGTTCGCTTGCAACCTTTTCCTCCGGTGAGAGCGATGTGTCGCCGACAAAGAGTCGGACCACTCCGCCGGCCTTCTCAGTTCGCGGATGCTGCTCGACGCCGTTGGCAGGCTGCGTTCTGCCATCGATCTCTGCCTCCCATATTCTGTTGATGAGCGTGACGATTCGACGTTGACTGCGATGATTCATTTGCAGCTCGGGCGTCGCCCAGCTCGCTGGAACTAGGCTCGGAAGGTCCGAGTGACCATCCGTGTATATGCGCTGCCGATGGTCGCCAAGCAGTCCTAGGGTGAGGCCGAAACTCCTTGGCTCCGCGAAGCTCATTAATGCGTCCAAGATACCCTTCATGGTGTCTTGAGACTCATCGATAAGAATGATGGGGTGGCGGTCCTTCAAAATGGTCTGCAGCGTAGATTTGTGCTGCAGCAGCCACGCCGTCGCGTCCAACACGTGTTTGTGGGCGAGCGCGCCGGCACCATGCGTCTCGCGGTCCGGGTTGTAGATGAACACATCTGTCAGCCGAAATGCCTCGATGTCTGCTTCTATCTCATCCAAGTCCCGCTGCTTCGCTGCAGTGATCCCCCTAGGCTTGGCAACTGCCTCTGCAGTTTCCCTTTCGAGCTGAGCTTGCTTGATGGCGACGAGGGCTTCTCGGATGTCGTCGTTGAATCCACTAATGAGTTCCCAACAGAACGCGTGGATTGTGGAGACATCCACCAGGTCGTTGTCTCCAAGGCGCCCTTTGATGACGGCGACCGCGTTCTTTGTGTATGTGACCACGCGTATCGAGCGGCCATAGATCTGCAGTCGTCTAGCGAGTCGCCCCCCTTTTTCGTGCTCCACAACGCCGGTCATTCGACGCAGCACCTCGACCAATGTGCGCGTCTTTCCGGACCCCGCGCCGGCAAAGAGGAAGTAGCTGCGAGGCGGCTCCTCAGTGAGATAGCCGCAGACCTCCTCGACAACCCCATCATCGCGCTCGTTGTTACCAAGGACAGCGAGCGCGCTCATGTCACCGGTTCCTTGCTGGGCTCAAGCTGCGCCTGTAACCAGGCCAGGGCATCGGCGATGTACTTCGGGCAGACAACTGGTTCATCAGAAGAAAGCTGCTCGAAGATGCTTGCGGCAAACTCGCCCTTGTTTAGCGAGCCATGCATTACCGTATGGAGTGCCTTGATCATCTCTGCAACGCTTCCAGCGTCGGCCGCGGCTCTTGCCACAGATCCAAGCGCGCCAGTCGGTGGCTCAACCTCGACGCCATCATCACCGGCTTTGCCTTCCATGAGCCCCTTGAACCAAGGCATGTTTGTAAGAACGAGGGAATCTTCAAAGGAGCTGGGCCAGCTACCGTTCGCTTCAGCAACTGGCAGCTGCCAAGCGAATCGCACGAGACCCGCTGCGGCCTCACCCCATACCAACTGAGCGTCGGTCGGATTCTTCAAATCATCGAGCATCTGAAGCTTTGGGTGCCACCCACGAAGCGTCGGATTGCCGCAGTGGAGACCGGCTTGACCGGTGTTTGCGACCGCGACCAGCCTCTTGGTTGGCTCGCCGTTCTTCTTGGGTTTGCCGTCCTGTTCCTCGCAGGGGTCGACGTCGGTGATGATGACAGTAGGAATCCGCAGCTTCTCGACGAGTGGCTTGAGTCGGTGGGCATGACTCCCTCCTATATCAAGAAAGGATACATATCGACCGTTCAGCTCCTTGAAATCTCGCTCCATGAAAAGAGGGATGAGCATGCGCTCAGCAACGCCCTCCACGAAGATGGCCGCATTGGCGAATAGCAGGTCGGTGTGTTGGACACGGAAGTATCGCTCTGCGAACTGACGTGTCTTCTTGTCATCACCAAAGACCTGCCCGAGATTGACTATTTCGGTGGTTGGCATTGAGCTTGCCGCGCTCTTTGCAACGCGGCGTACATACCGGAGGCGGTCAAAGTCCTCAGCGTGCGCGAGATGGCTCGAGTGGGTGCTGATCAGCAACTGGCTCTTGAGCGCTGAGGCGTCTGCTCCCGTCGGGCTTATGAGCTTGTGTGCCTTGTCGGGAAAGATACGCTGCACTTGGACATGAAGGTGCGCCTCAGGTTCTTCAATCATCACAAGGTGAACAGGCGCAGGAGATCCTTTATCGGGCTTTAGCCTGGCGGCTTTGAATGACACCAACTGATAACTGAGGGACTGGAGGTTCTGGTAGCCGAGTCCGATGGAGTGTTCAGGGAGGAGTTCTTCAAGCGACTCCTTCTGCATGCTGTACTGCACCGCAGTTCCATGGTCTAGTAGGTCAGCCGTCTGGATGCGCGTGCGAAAACGAATTTCCTGGGGATCATGCAGACCCGGATAGCCAAGCTGCTTCACTTCCTCAACCGAATCGGCGATGGCTTCGTGAATCTTTTTGTCAAGGTCTCTTTGCGCCTCTGCCACCGCTTTGACGAGGTCTGCGCGGTGACCATGCCCTGTACTGGCGACGTTCAAGTGCTGACGGGCAAATTTGAGGAGTTGGTTGGAGAACATGCCAACTCGATGCGGTCCGGATGCGGATCGCGACTCAACCTCTTCACTGCCCAGCCCACGCTGAGCGGCAACAAAGTCGACTCGGATGACCTTGGACAGATGCTTCCGATCAATGCGGCTGGCATTTTCAGCAAGCGTCTGGCTGGCGTAGGTCTTGAAGCCGGTTATCGGGTTGTTCTCTGCATCGAGTTTGTATGCACGAACCTGGCCGAGTTTCGAAGGTTCACGGAGCCAAAAGTCTAAAAGGTCTATGGGCCAAGCCAACGAGTCAGCGCCCATTTCCTTCACGGGCCCGCGCGCCGTGCGGTATATCCAGGCGAGTTGCTTTAGCTCTTCAACGGTTGACGCCGGTTCCAAGCGAAGCCGGATACCGACTGCACCGCCCTTCCAGCTGAACTTGGAAAGGAACGGTGCGACGTAGTGGTACATGCCCGCCTCGGCATCGAACCAAAGGTCCAGCGTTGGCATGGTCGAGAGAAGAGCCTGAAGCTGCTGTTTCCACTGCTCATCCTCAGCTTGCACGGTTAAGGGGTCTTCCGCTAGGGCTTCCCATGCTTTCCCAAGAGCTCGCAGTGTTGGCCATTGCGAGAGGCTGATGTCAAAGGAGCCAAAGGACGAACTTTCCGCGAGGAAGTGACGGAGAGCGGTGAGTACCGAGGTCTTCCCGCTGTTGTTCGCTCCTACCAGAATAGTGGTCTTCTTGTTGACGTCCAGTTGAACCTTGCCGAGGCGGCGGAACTGGCACAACTCTAGAAATCGAAGTGTGATGCCTCCGGAGACCGGAATGACTGGAGCTGGGTCTGGCATTGAGGCACCTTTTGACTGGAAGTTAGCGATGTGCCGCTATTAGGAAGATTTTTAAGGCGCCAGGGAAGACGCCCTCATGTCACCAATAGCAGCGAAGATGATTAGGTTGGCTTTCGTTGATAGCGACATTTCTGGTCGGCTGAAGTCCCGGAACCCGCAAGAGATTGGCAACCGGGAAGACGCGTGCTTCCGACCCAAAGCGACATCGGCCCGCCCTCGATAGATCCCCCGAATCTCGCTTAATCGCTGTTGCGTCGGAACTAGAGCGGATGCCCATCGTTCTGAAACCCCATCCCATTCCTGAGCGTCGTCCGCTAGAACTTCCCGTTGAACGGGAAGCGCATGAAAACCACCCTTAGTCGGGAATGGTCGGCTCATCGCCCCAAGCGGCCGAACCCACCCTGTTCATCCTGGCACTGCCAGCACGGCGCGCCTTGGAAAACGGCGAACTGATTGCTGCGCTTTGAGTAGATCGGTAAATCAGGCGATCTTTAACAATAGAGCCCACATACTTTCCATCGGGGCCAAAAACACGCTCGCCTTTGATGCGACCTACAACTGCGCCCGAGCGGCTGTAAACAAATTCCCCATTCACCTGCAGAGGCTTGCCGTTCTTTGTAAACAGATCCATCTTTTCCCCCGAGCTGCTATAAGGAACGGCAACTCTGCCGCTAATGCCCCTGGTCGACCTAGGGGCCGGCCACGCCATTACCCACAAAGCGTAGCATCTAAGGTTTTCAATCTACTACAACCAGATCCTAAGTGGGCATAGCTTCGCTGGCAAGCTGGACGACTCCCGCGCAGCCAGCCCTCCATTTCCTGCCACGGGACGACATGGACCTTGACCGTAGAAAGCCCAAATTTTCTACCCTCCCAGCGTGCTTTTGCGGGCAACCACGGGAACACGCCTGCTCGATTGGCGAGTCTCAATTGGCAAGTTTGGTCGGAGGGGCGGGCGCCGCTTTGCCCAGCACCTGAACCAGCTCCATCGATCGCAGCATAGCGACGATCTCCAGCTACTTCTCTGCGGCCCACTTGGGTCGGGTGCCCAAGCATTTGGTTTGCCAGCGTCTCCTGGGCAGAGATGGCGATGCCAAACAGTAGCTTAGGAGCATTGGCCGGATTCAACCCTCCCAATCGTACATTCCACCAATGCGATTGCGACTGGGGCTGACCGTAAAGCGAGAAGACAGCATACCTATCGACACTACATGGACTTGATCCCGAGTTGCACCTAGAAAGTGCTGAGCCTCGTGGACTGCCAGCAGACCCGGAGCGTTGGCGTACAGACCACTATCAATGTATTGACAACTGCCGAAGGTGTGCCTAGGGAAATAACCAAACGCAGCAATGGTAGCAAGCGGGACATGAGCGAGCCGATGGCGGTGGTCTCTGGAAAAGTTCCGGTGACACTTGGCCTAGCGCGACGCTGTGATTGTTTGCTACTGCTTGTCCTTGATCTGGTTGCCGCGCACGCTCTGTAATATCTTCAAGACCTCATCAGAGACCTCGGTCGGGGAGAACCCCAAGGCAGCGGCGATGAGGCAGAACTCCAACACATCCAAGCGACGCGCTCCAGACTCAACAGAAGACACGCGCTGCTGAGGCCATCCCAGATGGGAGGCTAGCCTAGTTTGACTGATGCCCAACGACTCCCGTCGCTCCCGGAGCAGACCGATCAACCGAAGGTATGCACTTTGGTAGATCGTCTTGGTAGCCATCGGGTCCGCCTGGAGGAGCGGAACGAAATCTATGGCCACAGCCGGCACTACATGAAAATTGTGTAGACGACATTCCGGTGACTTGCTAGCATCAGGGCCGGTTGAACTTCCGGGGATCGAGTGATCTATGGGCGTGACCAACAGACCCTCATTCCTCCGGGGCCAGAGCTCGATTCGCTGCTGGTATCGCTTGGACCGTTCTATGCGTGCGCATGGTGCGCGCTCGAGCGCTCCACTTCGATTTCCGCCCCTGTAGCCGCTGACACAGCGGTTGCGCAGCGCTTGCTGCTGTTCCTTAAGACAGCGGGAGTTCTAGCTGAGACGGGTCCGTCAAACGGCTATACAAGGCGATCTCTTTACGAACCCATTAGCTGGAGCTATCGGGAGGGCGGCCAGCTGCCTGACGATCTGAGTACTGCGCTGACCCATGCGCTGACAGCTTGGCATCCCTCTCTTGGAGCACAGGACCAACAGTGGCTTTGGCGTCAGCTTTCTGACCGCGAAGCTGCTGCCTATCTTGTGTCATTGCTGCGCAAGCACCGGATCGGCATTCAACACGCCGAAGAGATCCTGCGCATACAGGAAAAGGACTGGCACGAGCTGAGTTTGGGACGCAAGCGATACGTGCTTTGGTCATCAGTCAGGGGAGCAGCCAGTGAGTACCTAAGTAACGGCGGCGACGAATCCGCGGCATTGATCGTGCTGAGCCGCGAGATACGAAGTCGAGCAAACTGGCTCTCTCGGAAGCAAGCATCAGGAGCGCTAAGCAAGTCTGACTACTGCTTCCTGCCAGGCCCTGCGTGGCGGCGACCGCTAATGGTCGATGTCGCACTGGAGTGCCTGCTGCCCATTGGCGACGCCTACTGGCTCGCTCCTCCGATCCTGATGCGCAGCACGAGAGGCCAAGACTTAGATCGCGCCTCTCGTGACGCACTCAAACGTAGATAGGCTCCTATCGCATGCGCCCCAGAATCCTTGCCCTCGATCTTGAGGGGACCCTGATCTCCAATGCGGTCAGCCAGATTCCGCGACCAGGACTTCGCAATTTTTTGGAGCATGCTGCAACTACCTTCGATGAGGTTGTACTTTTCACGACAGTGCCTAAGCATTTGGCGCTGAGAATCGTATTGCTTCTGGCGGAGGAAGCGCATGTGCCTCTCTGGTTCACAGAGGTCCGCCACGTCGAATGGACTGGTTCTACCAAAGATCTTCGATTTGTATCTCCGCTACTTGGCCAAGCTTTGCTGCTTGACGACCACCGTTCATACATCCACCCGGATCAACATAGGTTCTGGATTGAGGCCCCTCTATTCGCATCACCGTACCCTGCTAATGACAGCGGCTTGCAGGTCTGCCAGACACGCATCAGGGAGAGAGTGTCGCTGCTTGCAGCGATAGCCTGACTGAGCGGCAGCAGTCGAAACCATCGCGCAAGAACTCTAGACGAACCTTGAGCTAGCTGCTCTTAACGTAAGAGCGCACCATCCACTGCAGGAATGAGCGTGACTAGGACCAGTCTTTCCCACCCTCTTCAGATAGCGACTCTCCCTGTCGGTCATTGCGGAGGAGCTATCGGGGTAACCTTCGCTCCAGGCAAGCACCAAGATATCGCGATGACGGGTTCGTGGTCGCGAGACTTAGATATCGACCTTCAAGCTATAAGCTCATGGGGCGCAAGCCACCTCATCAGTCTAATTGAACCCTGGGAGTTCGAGGATCTTCAGATCTCCGCTCTGCCAGAGCGTGCGGTAGCCCATGGTCTACGGTGGTACGGACTGCCGATTAGGGATGGAGCCGCACCCGACTGCGGGTTCCTCCAAACATGGAAGGAGTTGGAGAAGTCCATCTGCAATGATCTCCTCGACGGCGAACGGGTTGTGGTCCATTGCAAAGGGGGGCTGGGCAGAGCAGGTACTGTCGCCTGCATGCTTCTCCTCGCCACCAAGACTTCTCTGAGCAGCGAAGATGCAATCAGGCGCGTGAGGCAGGTACGCCACGGTGCCGTTGAGACATCGCAACAGGAGCGATTCATACACAACTGGGGATCCCTCTCACATACTCGCTAGGGAAACACTGATCAATCCGTGTTTTCGAGACCAACCGTCGAGCAAGGTCTATCAAGTGACAGCCCCGTCCGCTTTCGGCCCGCAGGATGTGCAGCATCGTATCCTGCCTAATCGGGCCCGATGCGCGAACGTCCACCAATTCCCAACGTTCTCCTTATGAGGAATTTAGCTGCGGACAAGGGCTTCGAGCAGGATGCGGTGCTGCGTGGGCGACTTGCTGCGGCCGAGCAACCCTTTCCCGAAGCGTTCCAGCCGGTGGCCCTGGCGCTGTGCGCGGCCATGGCGCAGGACCCGCAGCTGCGCGCCCATCCAGCAGAACCAGGCGCAGATCCTGGCCGAGATCCAGCAGCAGGCCACGCACCCACGCAGCGCGTTGCTGGCATGCCTCGCGCTCGAAGGCATGAAGCTGCTGGAGTCGCTGGACTACGTGCAGTGGCCTTCCTCGCAGCGGCAGCAGCTGTTGCAGGACATTGGCGCGTTGATCGACACGCCGCCGCGCTGAATCCGTTCTCTCCCCCGAGGTAACCCTGATGAGTTCTTCCACCCTCTTCCTGACCGGAGGAAGCGGCTACGTGGGCCGCAATCTGATCCGCCGCCTGTGTGCAGACGGCCACCACGTACGTGCGCTGGTGCGCAGCCCCCACGCCGCGGCAGTTGTAGAAGCGCTGGGCGCCCAGCCGGTGCAAGGCAACCTGCTGGACCCGGGCATCGTTGCGGCGATGCAAGGCTGCACTGCGCTGATCCACGCAGCTGCCGACACCGACCACCGCAATGCCTTGCCCAGCCAGTGGCAGACCAATGTGGAAGGCACCCGCACCGTGCTGACCGCTGCCCGTGCTGCGGGTGTGCCGGTGGCGGTCGTGCTGAGCAGCGAATCGGCGGTGACCCATAGCCGCCGTTCACGGTTACGTCCAACATTGCCCCGAATCTCATTGCTACTCAAAACCGGGTGCACGTCGGGTGGCAGGTCGGCCTACGATGCCGGTCCCTCTTCGTCAGCCTCCTCGTCGTCAACAACAGCATCTGCCTCCCCGGCAACGAACCCGCACATCTCCATGAACATCCAGGCGCGCATCCAGTTGTTCACCTCGTCGACTTTCAGGGTGCTAGCGTCTTCGTCGCTTCCGCCCGCCTTACGGATGTACAACGCTTGTAGGGAGGCTACGTACGCCTCGCGGAAGATGCCGGTCGGGCGAAAGCCAAAGTTGTGCGTGAAGACCACTTCTTGAAGCTCGTGAACCATACCCTCCCATAGAGGTACCTCGCGCTCGCATTCGGTTCCGTGCGCCAGGCAATCGTCAATAGCGCGCTTGGCGAGGCGCAGCAGCCGACCATCGAAGGCGTACCGCGGGCTGTCCATGAAAATGTCGCGATGCTGTTCGTCCATCTGCTCGAGCATCGGGACTGAGCGCTCGGGATCGGCCACCAAGAACGGGTTGACGGCACACACAATCAGGCTATTGCGGTAGTAACGAGGGAACTCTTTCCAGGGCTTACGGACGAACACGAATCCGTGCAGCTGCTCGGCCTCCATTAACTGCGCGGCATACGTACTCAGGGCGCCCAACGCCTCGCGGGTGTAATCGTTGAGGTTTCCCTCATCCTCCTCACTGTCGTACCAGCCTTCTAGGTCGTGGAACGAGGCGACAACGCAGCCCATCGCCTGGTGCGATAGCAGCCTATTTGCGAAGTAGCGGAAATCCTCATCAGTCGGGACATACAGCTCCAGCTTCAAGCTTTCCAGCGTCTGCTCCGAAAAGATTGGGCGGTAAGCGATGACGTCCCGATTGGAGATGAGCAGGTCATACAGGTACGCATGGCGAGTAATTTTCGCCCCCATGGGCGCCACCAGAACGTTGGCGATGTCTGCCGGCCCCGAAAGCGCAAACATTTGGGCGATGTAGTTGCTATAGGCTAGTAACTCAGAGAACGCGTTCCGTTCGGAAGAACTGCCGACCTTGAGCTCAAGTACGAAAATGCCGTCTTCATGGTAACCCAACAAGTCGAGCTGCATCGGCTTGGTACTGTCCGTGGGCAGGTCGACTTTGCTACCGACGAACGTTCCGTAGCGAACGCTATCGTGGATGCGATCAATGCGCTGCAAAGCGCGCTGCTTGATGATGCGCCACAGCTCGAAGCTGCTCTCCTCATCTTCTACTTCGGGCAGTAAGGCGCGGCCTTCCAAGGCTTGAGTCAGCTCGGTCGAGTCCATCACGACCGTTTCCATGCCCATCGCCAACAACTGCTCGTGTACTTGTTCTTCAGAAAAGGGGATGGCCACTCAATCGCTCCCGTTGTGGTTCGCCGATGATGACATCATCGAATGCATCCATGACACCGCCGAGCGGCTGACGACATCCGATGCTCGCTGGCGCAGCGGCGGCTCAACACGGCATTCGATGTCTCCTTTTTGGCCGGAAGCGGACGTCGCTCCTGAGTCGAGCAGCCATGGTCTCTAGCGTGGCAGACCTTGCGGGCTAGGAAGCGAAGCAGCAATAGCTGCGGATGCATTAGGCTCATTGGCGCCTTTCTCTTCGCGCAATTGACCAGATTGGACTGTCTAATCGGCGATGTGAACTGCCACGCAAATGGGGAAACGCAAGAAAAGCCCGCAGCTTGGCGCATACGGGCTTTCCATTGAATTGCTACTTGTCCCCTGGAGGAGGATTACGAATTCACTTCAGCGCGGAATGCAATCTCGATCAGCTGTTCGGGGAAGGCGAGCGCGGACACGCCGATGAGATTGCTGGCCACCTGCGGGACTGCCTGGCCGTAGACGGCTGGCCTGACCTTGCCGCTGGCGGCGAACGCGGCCGGTACGTCGATTACGAAAAGGGTTTCCTCCACCACATCTGCCAGCGACGCACCCAGCTCGGCCAGCAGCACCTGGGCGTTCTCATAGGTGCGCTTCATCTGCGCCTCCATGGTGTCGAAATTGGCAGGCTTCCCATCAGCCCCCAGAGCAGCCGGAGCCACCAGCTGGCCCTCCGGCGTGTGCGAGAGCTGGCCCGACACGAAGATCGAATTGTTCACGCGCACGGCCTGCACGTATCCATAAGCCGATTCCCACGGCACGCCAAAGCTGGCCGTCTTGCGGTTGGAGGCGCTCATTTCGTTGTCCTTCCTGTGTAGAAGGCGCCAGTGTGCCGGTAGACGAGGTTGCCTACCTGCCCCGAAAGGGTAATACGAGAGCGCCTGCGCAGGCCCCGGGTGTCCATCTCTGGCCAGGAGCGGACATCGGCGGCGCAGGGGATTAGGGATGTTTATCGAGGGTAGGGCGAACGTCCGCTTCTGGCCGGAAGCGGACACCTTGCCCGGCGGCTTCCGGGAGGCATCTGTCTGAGGGATACGCTATCTCTAGCAGTCCACCCGAGAGATAGATGCTCGACACCGCCTCGGAATCTCTGGACGCGACGGCTGACTTCGCGATCTATGCTTTCTCGCTCTTGGCGGAGAAAAGCTCTGCAGCCCATGCTATGAATGCTTGGACGATGGGCGATCCATAACGGTGGTGCGGGTAAAGGATCGAAACCGGCACCGACGGCGGACGCCACCGCTGAAGCACCTCAACCAGGCTGCCATCCTGCAACTGCTTCTCGACCAGTACGCCTTGCAACTGTGCCAGGCCGTATCCCTTCATGCACAGCTTGATGTACAGCTCGGTCTCATTGACGGCGACCGAGCCCTCCACTGGTACTACCTGTCTCTTCCCATCAGCTGAGAAGAGCAGGCTGCCACCGCCCCTCGAACCAGAGGAAAAATGGTGGACTGCGCGGTGCCCGGCGAGGTCTTCAAGTGATTGTGGGACGCCATACACCTCCAGATAGCTTGGTGCGGCGCAGGTGATCCAGCGGAAGTTCCCCAGCGGCCGGGCTACGAGGCTGGAGTCTTCCAGCGGCCCGGTCCGGATCACGCAGTCCACACCCTCCTGGACGAGGTCGACCGGCCGGTCACCCACGCCGATCATCAGATGGACCCCGGGATACTGACGGCGAAAGCTGTCCAGGTTCGGGAGGAGTATCGAGTGCGCGAGGCCGCCTGGCATGTCGATCCTCAACCGCCCCCGCAGGTCCTGTGGCGACGACTTCAGGCCGGTTTCCGCCTGTTCGATCTGGTTGAGGATCTCGCGGCACTGCAGGTAGTAGCGCTCGCCTTCCGAAGTGGGGCTGACGCTGCGCGTGGTCCGGTTGAGCAGGCGGACGCGCAGGTGCTTTTCCAAGCCCTTGATCAAGCCCGTGACGGTGGAGGGGGGCATGGAGAGAGCCTCGGCGGCACGCACAAAGCTCTTCGCTTCTACCACCCGCACGTACGCCTGCATCGCCAGAATCCGATCCATTTCGCTTCCACCCTACAGTTGACGGTCACCTCGATCCTGATTATGCGCGTTCTACGAATAATAAAAACGAAGAGCATGGATTCTTCGCAGGGTCAGCGTGGCATAGAGTTCACGCCAGCCCAGAAATCGACCTTGCCCCAATGAGCACCCTCCCGCGAGACATTCTTCAGCAACCGACAACCGCAGCGGCCGAAAAGACGCTCATCCGTGGCGCAACCATCATCAGCATGGACCCGGCTGTGGGCAACCTCGTGAAGGGCGACATCCTGGTCTCCGGTCGGACCATCACTGCCGTTGGCGAGAACCTCAGCGCCGAGGACGCGTTCGTCATCGATGCCAAGGACATGATCGCCATCCCGGGCATGGTGGACTCCCACCGCCACGCCTGGGAGGGTCAGCTGCGCCGGATCAACTCCAACGCCGAGACCTTGGAGCACTACTCCAACGCCACGCATTTCTCGTTCGCCAAGCATTACCGTCCGCAGGACATGTATGTCGGCACCTTGCTGTCCGCGCTGGGCGCAATTGATGCTGGCATCACTACGGTCATCGACAACTCCCACAACAGCCGCACAGCCGCGCACTCCGATGCATCGGTTGAAGCTCTGCTCGATGCCGGCATCCGTGCGCTGCATGCATCAGGCGCTCCCGTGTCCGGCACTTGGGACCGCGCGCATTGGCCGGGAAACCTCGCCCGCCTGCAGGAAAAGTACTTCAAGGACCCGGCCAACGACCTGGTCACATTGGCGACCATGGCCAACATCGAGCCGGAGCTCTGGGCCGAAGCACGCCGCCTGGGTATCCCGATCGTCACCGAGTTCTTCGGTGAACAGATGGGCGCCCAGCTCCCTCAGTTGCATGCGCAAGGGCTGCTGGGCCCGGACAACATCTTCAACCACTGCACCTGCCTGAAGGATGAGGGCTGGGAGATCCTTCGCGATGCCGGTGTGCACATCAATGTCTGCCCGCGCTCGGATGCCCACTACGGTATCGAGGATGGCATGTTCGCCTGGGATGCGGCGGTTCGGCACGGGCTGCGACCCGGCTTCAGCGTTGACAACGAGACGTCCTACAGCGGCGACATGTTCATGGAAATGCGCGTGGCCTATTACCTGGAGCGCGTGCTGCGCGTCAATGCACGTCCCCCGCGTAGTGCCGGCACCCCACAGGATCCGCTCAATTCCCACCGCCTGCTTGAAGCCGCCACGCTTGATGGCGCGGCCTGCGCAGGGCTGCAGGACAGGATTGGCAGCCTGACGCCGGGCAAGCAGGCCGACATCGTGCTGTTCCGCACCGGCGACATCAACCTGTATCCGTCCAACAATGCGTTCGGAACAGTGGTGCATGCGGCGGAGCGCAGCAACATCGACACCGTGATGGTCGGCGGCCGGGTGCTGAAGCGGGGCGGCGAAATGTGCGGCCTGGACATGGGCAAGTTGCGCGCTGCGGTGGACGAATCCTGCGCGCACCTGTTCTCGGCTGCCGGCTACACGCCGGACGCGTTCGGCACTTCCTTCCCCGTTCTAACCAATCACTGAGAGTAAACATGAACAGCTTCGGTGCCTGGGCCTTTCCACTGGCAATGGTTGCGGGATTGGCCGTCACATTGCAGACCACGTTCAATGGTCAGTTGGCAAAGGGCCTGGGCGGCGATCCTGTTGCAGCCGCCATCTTCTCCTTCATGGTGGGGCTGTTGTCGCTCACTCTCGTCGGTCTCGTACGGGGCAACACCCTCGGCCTGCTTGCAGGCATCCCGGCGCAGCCGGCCTGGGTGTTGCTGGGGGGCGTGATGGGCGCATTTGCGCTGCTCAGCAACGTCATCCTGGTGCCCCGTATCGGCATGGCCGCCCTGGTGGGGCTGGTGATCGCCGGGCAGCTGCTGTCTTCGTTGGCCATCGATCATTTCGCATTGATGGGTTCTGCCCATCGTCCCGTCTCCCTCATCAAGCTTGCAGGCGCGCTGGTCATGCTGGCCGGACTTGCAATCTCGCTGTTTGGAGATCGCTGGTCCAGGTTGCTTGTGTGATTGCTCGAGGAACGGTGCAGGCGGCCGCGCGCTCGAACCCTGGCTTGACCGAAAACGTCCGCTTCTGGCCGGAAGCGGACATTTGGACGGCATGGTGGCCGCCCCGGTGGTAACGAGACTTAGAATTCGATCTGCGCGCAATTCGTGAGCGGGGGGCGACCAACCTAGTGTCCCTACTTGAGCCATGTGAAATCCATGGAATCAGGATCGCCGCACTACCCAAACGAGCAGCAGCCCTAGGTGTCCGATGGTTTGGCCTGCCGAACGTAGATGGTGTAGGCCCGGCGGATGCCTTTCCTGATGACTGGCGGAAGGTGGGAACTGCACTCTGCGAGAAGATACCCGAGTAATTGGTACTCGTTGAGGCTAGGTTAGCTCTTCTTGGAGGAAAAGGACCCAACACTGTCAGGTGGCCGACCGCGAGAATCGATCCCTTTCAGCGATGGCAAGGGAGAGTTCAGGTACTCAGCGTCTAGGCCTCGCAGGCTCGCGTTGTACGACCATCTTACGAACTGCTCCAGTAGGCAGTTGTTCTCGCGATAGACCCGTTCTAGTTCCGCCTCCAGCCGTAGAATTCGGTCCATAGCGATCTGCATTTCAGGAACAGCCTTGACCTGCCGCAGATGCCCCCCTTGCGCGGCTAAACCCGCCTTACGCTGTTCGAAGGCCTGCTGAATGCGAGTGTGCTTATGCAATGCTTGCCGCGTATATCGCGTAAAGAGGTGCCGCTCCACCGCGTCCAGCAGAGATTGCCAGGTCAAACGACCTGACCAGCCGTCAAGAATTCCGACAATGCTAGCGATGTCTTCATCACTAAGATTCTTTGCTCTTCTCATGAAGCGGTGCCTCGCACTTCGATCGCCCATTCCGTTTGCACCGACTCCTCGTCATGTTGATCCAACAACCGGCGGGCACCCAATGCCTGCCGAACCCGAGAGGCCGGACGAATGTGAGTCAAGCGGATTAGCGCACCTGGTGGAACTTGCGGATCGTCCAGAATTGCAACAAGCTCCGACAGTCTCGTTAGCGTCAGCCTTTGGTGTTCAACCCAACGCGACGCACCATATATCCCTTCAGCGTCCGCAGCTTCTGCCTCAGCTAGCAGACTAGTGGTTTCGGCAAGTTTGGCACGCGTATTTGCATCACCGATTTCGTCGCCTTTGATACACACCTGCTCGTTGCAATTCGTACAGTCACGGTGCAGGGCGCAGGGAGACATGACGAAGTCGTGCACGCAGACTCCGAAATCGGTTGTGTGAGCGGCTTGGATACCCATTTCCTTGAACTTGTCTCGAGGAATTAGACTAACGCGGACCTGCGGTAGCGGATCGGTCGCCAGTTCAGTCACCGACTCCCGCTGCCTTTCCTGACGTAAGCCCACCAGCCGAGCCTGGACATCGCGATCAGAGACATGGTTGTACGAGTCATTCTGACGAATGTCACTCCGACCAGACCACTTTGCGATGTCAAGTTCACTCATGCCACCGGCCTGAGCCAAGGTATTCAGATAGTGTCTGAACTGGTGAGTACGAATGACGATTGGAGATCCGTCTGAATCGAAGTAGCCCAGATGATCGAACACGGACTTGAACCCGTGCTCTGTGCGACCACCAAGGCCAGTAGAGATAAAGTTCTGATCTGGCGCCTCGATGACGCAACGAAACGTTCGCTTAGTCCGATGCAACTCATTACGCCGAACTACGCAAAGCGCTTCGCTGTACCGCAGACCAGAATCGACGTCCAACCACGGGAACCCTCGGGGCAGGAAGCTGATGACAGCAGCCTCAACATTCGTGAACTTGGCTACTATTCTGCCGCGACGCTTCTCGACAGGCACGCCATTACCCAAACACCACGCCCTAGTGGTCGCCGGCGACACCGATTCTACAAAAAGGATCTCGCCGAGCTCTGCAATTGACAAGTCACCGCCGCGAAAATGCTCGAGATGTGGTGGGATGAACATCGATTTGGGATTGCGTTCGTACCAACGCGCCACGCGACGCGCCTCTGCTGATAAGTCATTGAGTCTTCTCACGGCCTCGCGCACGACTGAACTCATAGATGGCACAACCCACTTGATCATGGGGTCTGCACCCTTGGAGGGCCAGAACCGCAGCCCATATGCCGGCGACGCATCGGGACGAGCTGTTGTGACCTCAGGCTCCGCTCTAAGCAGCAAAACCTCATTCACCCGATCCGGGGCCGAGCACATGATCCCCGCCGTCGACGTCACAAAGAGATCAGCAGGCTCACTCGCTGCGCGAAACGCCAGCGCTAGGCATTCCAACGAGCGGGGGCTGGGAAGCTTAGCCTGCCGCGCAGCCTCAAACTCGTCTCCTACCCTGCCGTTCGCCTCCGTCGGGCGAGGTATGAAATTGGACCAGCGCAATGGGACTGCCGCTAAGCGGTTGTCGTCAATGAACGACGCAAGCATCTCCAATTGCGAGCCGACTCGATAGCCCGCAGATTGGCTGAACTTCGCCCGGATCAGTAGAGCCGCTCTGTTGAAGGTCGCCGCAGTGACTGAAGCAACGTTACAAGCCCCCTGATCTTCCAGTGCAGCCGCCAACGCTCGTAGGGAGGCGAGCCGAAACCCTATACATTTCGTTGGCCGCATCCCATGCTGATATCGAATGTAGGATTTGGCGAACGAACCAAAGGGCTCGAGCATTGGGCGTGGCACGCGCTCGTTAACTGAGTCCCATGAGCTAAAAATAGCGCGAACCGCGCCTCGCCGAGCTTTGATCCTGACAGAATCCGCGATCTCCCACGCCATATCATCGAAGGCAAGCTCGGCACCAAAGATGGTCAGCTCATTCCGGCACAGAGCAATAAACGCAGAGACATTCTGCTCGGCATTTAGCTCACTAAGCGGCTGAAAAAGAACTACTTTAGCCACAGGTTTTAGCTCCACCAAGTGAACAACGGCGCACCTTAACCTGGCGGCACTCCTCTATCACAGCCGCAACTGCGAAGATGGTTCGGTCATTGATGGAAGCAATGCGCTTATCGGAATCCCTGAGTTGCTTTTCACGCTGGTCAAGCAGGTGCTGTAGTACCGCCTCATGTGGCCCGTCCATCCAAGCCTCGAAGCTGGAGCAGGTGTAACAGGCGATCGGAGCATTGAATCCACAGAATCCGTGCGTTCCACAATCGCCCATAGGGGAACCACTTCGGTCAATACGCAGATCCATTACGCGCCTCGAAGTATTCGAGCCCAGTCCCTCCACAAGAGTTCCCGCGAACGCTTGGGCCAAGGGAGCCATCTCCATAGCAATGGCACGATCAATGCGCTCGATGATTGCAGGTGAACTGGCCGAGTAAACGCCAACATTCTGGGTGTCCGTGTGATCGAGAAGTCGGGCGATGACCAAAGGACTGTAGCCCTCTTCGCCAGCTCGCGTGCCGATCGTTCTCCTGAACCGGACGCCGCTTATGCTCATCGCCTTACCCGTGCGCTCGGATACCACTGACAGGCTTTCGAGAACGGTCGTGATCGTCCGGCCAATCATGACGGCAGTCCGATGGAATTCAAATCCTTGGGCACCCATCTTCGAGCGCTCAGCGGGAAAGAGAGGGGCTTGCCCTGCATCATCTAAGATCGAACAGAAGCGTGCGCGAACGCCCTCAGCGTACGAACAGAGATGCTCACCAAACTGCTCGACAAGCGGGCGTTCTACGAACTGAGCACGCGAAAACTTGGCACCCTTCTTAGCGCTTGGCACCTGGATGGAATACTTCAGCATCCCATCAGCATCTGTTTCCACCCTGACATCGCAGACCTTTAGGGACGCGTACTGCTTGCTACGCTGACCCAATAGGATAAAAAGCCACGCCAAGGTGAAGTCCGCGGTAGACACATCACCTTTCGCATATGCTTGATTGAGCGCTGATTGCAGGGCCTCTTCTTCGACATGGGTGAAAGGACCATCATGTGGATCCCATGTAAGGACAGACACACCCTTGTCATTGCCTTTGAGCCGCAATTGTTTGAGAAGCAGCTCGACGTCTTCATCGACCCCTGGGTAGCCCAGCTGGACCCATTTGCGGAGGAACCCCGCGAAAGACCCCAAGTACCATTCCTTCGACTGATGGAGGCCTGCACGGTAGTTCAGCAAATCTACGGCTGTGATGCTGGAAACCTGCATAGGCGTAGCACGCAGGAAGTGCTGCAGCCTTTGAAACATATTCTTTAGATGGTCGGGAGAGCGATTCTCTGCATACCACGTCAATACCGACTTGGCACCATTACGCAGCACTGGCGAAGCGGTTGGCAGCTGGTCGAAGTCTAAATGAATGTTATTGACACCATCGCGGTATGCCCAGATATTGGCGTTTGGATCGAACTCGATGCCCGACTTAGTGCGACTGCCTACCCATACAGTGAGTGCACGCGCCTCGCTAGCTTCTTCCTGATATTGTTTCACCTGCTCCTCCTCACTGGGCGGCTAAAGGACTTGGCTTGCATCTCCAGCGACGCCTCATTGCTTTTTCGCTGCACGTGCCTTTTCGTGTAGTGCGAAGCCATCTTCGACCTAGGTGACCAGCCCATCGTCTGGGTCCGCATCCTTTCTTCGTCTTCTGCGGACACACCTCGGCTATCCATGAGATCGGAGAAGTCGTCGTTCCAGGTGTGCCTCAAGACATGCGGGGAGAGGTCATCAGGAAGACCAGGAACCTTGCTACGTAACTCCCTGAAAAGCTTGTTGAGCGCCGGCTTTGACAGCGGCTGGCCTGTCCCCGTCGCCACGAAGAGATAGGGATGGCGGCGCGCACCTTTGATCTTTGCTCGTTCCCCCATTATGTACCTCTGGATCAACTCCGCCAGATCAGGACCCAGTGCAAGTAGGCGACCTCGTGTTTTGACAAGCGGCGCACTTTTTCGCGGCTCTTCGGGGTTGCCAGGCCGCCGAACGATCGTGACCTCCCCGGTCCGAATGTTGACGTCACTAGCGTAGGTAGCAAGCAGCTCGCCGTTACGCACGCCCAGAAGGAGTAGCCAGAGGAAGATAAGTTGATTGCGAACCCGGACGTGCCTGTTCTTCCAGGGGTTGTCCGCACTGTCGGGATCAATGACCTCGAGAATGCGTGCACGGACCTCCGCGTCTACCCCCTGACGGCTACCCTGCGCGGAGTGGCGGCTGGGCATTCTGGCATTGATAAGGCTGACGAATGTTTGAGTGGCCTCGAGCAAGCTGTGATTGTGGGGATGTCCCACTTCTAGCTTCAGGCGCCGACCGGCTGTTAGCCAGGACAAGTAGTCGCGAATGTATGCCATACGGGTTGCCTTCGTGTCGGCACCCACCTGCGCCAGCGCTTTCACCGTGGGGCGCATTCGGGCCTGCTCCAGTGTTACGACCCTAGACACCACCGCTCGGGGTGACTCATCCATCTGGCTCATAGCGTCGAGCTCATCCTGCCGCAATCCAGCCAGCTTGGTGAGCGACTCCACCTCGCCCAAGGTAAGGAGCCGACCGTCATTGATTCGATCGTGAATGTCTATACCGAGATGACGAAACACTTGATGGGCAATCATCACAGCCCTGGCCGCGTGCTCGAGCGTGTTCTTCGCCAGCCCAGCAGCCCGAAGCTCGGTCACCAAAAATAGGTTTGGATGCCAGAGGGGGGCTCCCGACTCCTTACACAGAAGCATCGGAAATCGCTCTCCAGACAGGAACCGAACTGTTTTCACCCTATAGCCAGCTGCCATGTTGACATTTCCCAAAGGTAGTCGGTAAGCCGAGAAATCAGCAGCCGATGGAAAACGTTAACAACAAAAAAAGGCCCTTGGCAAATGCGCCAAGAGCCCTTGTTAACAGATACTAAAAGGTATCCTCTAGAACGGGATATCGTCGTCTGCGAAATCGTCCATCGGCGGTGCCGACTGCTGCTGGGCCGGCTGCTGACGGCGCGGCGCATAGTCCTGACCACCGCCACCGCCGCCGTATCCACCACCCTGCCCACCGCCGCCGCCCTGCTGACGCGGCGCCGAGCGCTGCGGGCGATCGCCGCCCATCCCGCCACCGCCGCCTTCACCACGGCCGCCGAGCATCTGCATCTCGTTGGCGACGATGTCGGTGCTGTACTTTTCCACGCCGTCCTGGCCGGTGTACTTGTCGTAGCGCAGTTCGCCTTCGACGTAGACCTGCGAACCCTTGCGCAGGTACTCGCCGGCGATTTCGCCCAGCTTTCCGAAAAACACCACGCGGTGCCACTCGGTGCGTTCCTGGTTATTGCCGTCGCGGTCCTTGCGCATGCTGGTGGTAGCCAGGCTCACGCGCGTGATTGCCATGCCGGCCTGGGTGTACTTGGTGTCGGGATCGTTGCCGAGGTTGCCGACGAGGATGACTTTGTTGATGCCGCGGGCCATAGGTGCTTCCGAGATGATGCGCTGGCGCCGGGAGCGCGCAACGATGAATGTCTGTGCGGCAATGTTACCGCACCTGCCGCTCGGCGGTCCTGGCAGGTTGCCGCGCGACGCTGCCGGGCAAGTGCCTTGCCAAGGGTCGGAAATCCAGCCCGTACAGACCTTTGCGGGTAACGGCCCAGCTGCGCTGGGCGGCAAATGTGAAGACGCCGGATGTGCCCGGCGGGACGGATCCGGCCGGGGCACCTATAATCGGCCCACATCACGAATGCCTGCGCATGACCATCGCCGAAGACCTCCCCACCGTGCTGGGCCTGCCCCAGATCCAGTCCCTCGCCGCGCCCGACATGACCGCGGTCGACGCACTGATCCGCCGCCGTCTGGCCTCGGACGTCGTGCTGATCAACCAGATTGCCGATCACATCATCTCTGCCGGCGGCAAACGCCTGCGCCCGATGCTGGTGATGCTGGCCGGCCACGCCGCTGGCGGCTCCGGCCCGGAGCACCACCAACTGGCGGCAATCATCGAATTCATCCACACCTCGACCCTGCTGCACGACGACGTGGTGGACGAATCGGACCTGCGCCGCGGACGCAGCACTGCCAACGCGCTATGGGGCAACGCCCCCAGCGTGCTGGTGGGCGACTTCCTGTATTCGCGCAGCTTCCAGCTGATGGTCGAACTGGACCGCATGGAAGTCATGCAGATCCTGGCCGACACCACCAACCGCATCGCCGAGGGCGAAGTGCTGCAGCTGCTGCACGTGCACAACCCCGACACCGACGAAGCGGCCTACCTGCGCGTGATCGAGCGCAAGACCGCGGTGCTGTTCGCCGCCGGCACGCGTCTGGGTGCGCTTGCCTCCGGCGCCAGCGCGCAGGTGCAGCAGCAGTTGTACGACTACGGCATGCAGCTGGGCTTTGCCTTCCAGATCGCCGACGACGTGCTCGACTACGCCGCCGAGGCCGCGGACCTGGGCAAGAACCTGGGCGACGACCTGGCCGAGGGCAAGGCCACCCTGCCGCTGATCCACGCGATGGCGCACTCGGATGCCACCACCCGTGAGCGCCTGCGACAGATCGTCGAGCAAGGCGATGCGGCGGCGATGCCGGAAGTGCTGGCCGCCATCCATGCCACCGGCGGCTTGGACTACAGCCGTCAACGCGCGGCCGAATACGCCGCTGCCGCCGAACAGGCGCTGGAAACCCTGCCGCACAGCCCTGCCGTGGCGGCGTTGCGCGGCCTGGCGCGTTACGCGGTCGAGCGCACGCACTGATCCGGCGCGCAGCGCGCGCCGGCCGGGATTTGAGATTGGAGATTAGGGATTCACAAAGGCGGCTTGATCGCGGTTTTGCGCGTCCCGACATCGGTTAGCCGAATGATTGATCAGCGCAACGCCCGAGCAAAAACCCGGGGGTTTGATTCGCTGAAGGACGGGACTTCGCTCTTGCGAATGCCAATCCCAAATCACCAATCCCGGTTACTGCCCAAAGCGCTCGTCGAAGAAATCGCCGAGCATGCGATACGCCCGCTTGGCCGCACGCGGGTTGTACAGGCAGCCCGGCGGGCTGTTGGCATCGGCCTCGGCAAAGCAATGCACCGCGCCGCTGAAATTGACGAATTGCCAATCCGCGCCGGCTGCATTCATTTCGGTTTCGAACGCGGCGATATCCGCCTTGCTCACGCTCTTGTCGTCGGCACCGTTGAGCACCAGCAGCGGTGTCTTGGCCGAGCCGGCGGCGGCCGGGCTGGGAGTCGCGATGCCACCATGCAGGCTCACCACGCCGGCCAGCTGCGCGCCTGAGCGCACCAGCTCCAGCACCGTGGTGCCGCCGAAGCAGAAACCCACCGCACCGATGCGCGCTGCGTCCAGCGGCGCCTTGCCGGCCTGCGCCTTGAGCACCTCTACCGCTTTCAGCGCGCGTGCGCGCAACTCCGGCGGATCCTTCTTCAGGGCGCCGGCGAACTGCCCAGCCTCGCTGTCGTTGGCCGGGCGCTTGCCCTTGCCATACACGTCGGCCACCAGCACCACGTAATCGTCGCCGGCCAGCTGCTTGGCCTTGGTCACCGCCGAGTCGTTGACACCGCGCCAGTTGGGCACCATGACCAGCCCCGGGCGCTTGGCATCGCCGGCATCGTCGTACACCAGCACGCCGCTATAGGTGTCCTTGCCGATCTTCCATTCCAGCGGCTTGGCCTGCATCGCCGCTGCTGCGGGGAAGGCCAGCGAAGCCAGAACACCGATCAACCCAATGCCACGCCATGTCCGTTGCTTGTACATGTGCTTGCTCCCAGGATGGTGCGGCGAGTGTAGGCGCTGCTGCCGTGCAGGAGAGGTCATCGTCGCCGCTGCCGGCCACGGTGGCGGCAGGCAGTCAGTCCGATCGCACCTGCGCGTTCGCATGCGCTGCGCATGCGTGCTTTCGAGGCGATCGCGCCACCGCGGCGGCGCTGGCGTTGGCGCGGCGACCAACAGGCAACCTGGTGACATTCACGCCCGCGCCTGGCGAGCACTATGTCGCTAGCCAGCTCTATGATGATCAACGCTGCCTGCTTACCGTCATCGACGTAAAGACCGGCCTTGCCCCGGCAGATTTGGAAGTTGTTCCGATTTCAGGCGAGTGCCATGCCGACTAGACGCATCCTGATCACGGCACTGGTCGCGCTTCTGGCCGGTTGTGGGATGACGCGCAGCGCGTCGATTTCCTTGTCGACCTTCGATGAGCCACGCGATGGGCCGCGTGCGCGTATCCGCTTGGTCACCGAACGACCCGCACCCGTGCTTTATCCAAACCGCACATGCGTCGGCGGAGCGATCCGTGGCGCCGGAATTGCGCCAAGCTCGCGGCCCGGTCCATTCGGCACGGGCGCAGGGCAGAAGATAGGGATACCTGCCGTTGCCGTCAGCGGAGGACGCTACGTGACTGAAACGCAGGTCAAGGCAGGCGAGCCGCTCACCCTGTCGCTGTCGGCAGGTGGCTGCATGGACAACCGCTGCGTAGTGAACGCACCGCTATGTACCGTAAGCCGCAGCTTTGTCCCTGAGGCCGGCCAGGATTATGTCGCCACCCTCCTGTTGCAAGGGCAGGAGTGCGAGGTGGAGATGTTCCGCATCGTCACCCAGCAGGGACGAACACGCCTCATGGCCGAGCAGACGGTGGCGGCATCGCGTTGCCCCGTTTCAAACTGAACGCCCTGACTTTCCCGCACCATACCCCACGGTATACATTCGCGATCAGGCCGCCGACGGCGGCCCTAGCAAACCCTGGGAGGGGAACCATGCGCAAGACCTTCAAGACCCTGTTGCTCGCGCTGCCGCTGGCGGCCGCTTCGCTGATGGCCCATGCGGCCGATTCGCCGGTGGGCCGCTGGACGACCATCGACGATGAAACCGGCAAGCCCAAGTCGGTGGTGCAGATCGAGCAGGCCGCCAATGGCACGCTGAGCGGCAAGGTGGTCGAGATCCTGCAGTCGTCCAAGGGGCCCAACCCGGTCTGCGACAAGTGCGACGGCGCACTCAAGGGCAAGCCGATCAAGGGCATGACCATCCTGTGGGGCCTCAAGCCCGACGGCACCGCAGTGTGGAGCGGTGGTTCGGTACTCGACCCGGCCAAGGGCAAGACCTACAAGTCCAAGATCACCCTCACCGACGGCGGCAAGAAGCTGCAGATGCGCGGCTACGTCGGCATCGAAGCGCTGGGCCGTACCCAGACGTGGGTGCGTGAGTAATCGGGATTCGAGATTGGTGATTCGGGATTTGCAAGAGCGGGCGTCCTTCGGGGCGCCCTTTTTTGTGCACAGGCGCATTTTGGGGCTTGCCTGCAAGCAGGATCAACGGCTGCCGCTGCTGCAGAGATGGCTAACGCCGCGCGGCTCGACAGGCAGGCGGCTTGATCCTGCTTTGACGAATCCCCAATCCCCAATCCCGGCTCACGACTAATGCGATAATCGCGCGTCCCCCGCATTACGCCCGCCATGACCCGCACCGCACTCGTCACTACTGCCCTGCCCTACGCCAATGGCCCGCTGCATCTTGGCCATCTGGTCGGCTACATCCAGGCCGATATCTGGGTGCGCGCGCGCCGGTTGCGCGGCGACAAGACCTGGTTCGTCTGTGCCGACGACACCCATGGCACGCCGATCATGCTGGCTGCAGAGAAGGCCGGGGTGACCCCGGAAGCCTTCATCGCCAACATCCAGGCCAGCCACGAGCGCGATTTCGCCGCGTTCGGCGTGACCTTCGACCATTACGATTCGACCAATTCGTCGGTCAATCGCGAGCTCACCGAAGCCTTCTACGCCAAGCTGGAGGCCGCCGGCCACATCAGCCGCCGCTCGGTGGCGCAGTTCTACGATACGGCCAAGGGCATGTTCCTGCCGGACCGCTACATCAAGGGCATCTGCCCCAACTGCGGCAGCCCCGACCAGTACGGCGACAACTGCGAAGTGTGCGGCGCCACCTATGCGCCCACCGAGCTGAAGGAACCGAAGTCGGTGATTTCAGGTGCCACCCCGGAACTGCGCGATTCGGAACACTTCTTCTTCGAAGTGGGCCACTTCGACGGCTTCCTGCGCGAGTGGCTTGCCGGCGATGTGGCGCTGCCCGGGGTCAAGGCCAAGCTCAAGGAATGGCTGGATGCCGAGGGCGGCCTGCGCGCCTGGGACATTTCGCGCGATGCGCCGTATTTCGGCTTCCAGATTCCCGGCCAGCCGGGCAAGTATTTCTACGTGTGGCTGGATGCGCCGATCGGCTACCTGTGCAGCTTCAAGACGCTGTGCGCGCAGATGGGCGAGGACTTCGCCTCGCATCTGGTGGCCGGCACCCAGACCGAGCTGCATCACTTCATCGGCAAAGACATCGTCAATTTCCACGGCCTGTTCTGGCCGGCGGTGCTGCACGGCACCGGCCACCGCGCGCCGACCCGCCTGCACGTCAACGGCTACCTGACGGTGGACGGCGCCAAGATGTCCAAGTCGCGCGGCACCTTCGTCATGGCGCGGACCTTCCTGGATGTCGGCCTGGAGCCGGAGGCGCTGCGTTACTACTTCGCGGCCAAGTCTTCCGGCGGCGTGGACGACCTGGACCTCAACCTGGGGGATTTCATCGCGCGGGTCAATGCGGACCTGGTCGGCAAGTTCGTCAACCTGGCCAGCCGCTGCGCGGGCTTCATCGGCAAGCGCTTCGACGGCAAGCTGGCTGATGCGCTACCCGATGCCGCCCAGTACGACTGCTTCGTCGCCGCGCTGGCGCCGATCCGCGAGGCCTACGAGCGCAACGACGCGGCCAGCGCGATCCGCCAGACCATGGCGCTGGCCGACGAGGCCAACAAGTACATCGACGACACCAAGCCGTGGGTGATCGCCAAGCAGGACGGCGCCGATGCGCAGCTGCAGTCGGTCTGCACGCAGGGCCTGAACCTGTTCCGCATCCTGGTGGCCGCGCTCAAGCCGATCCTGCCGCGCACCTGCGCCGAAGCCGAAGCCTTCCTGTCGGCGCCGATGACCAGTTGGGAAGACGTGGTCCGCCCGCTGACAGCGCACACGATCCAGCCCTACACCGCCCTGTTTACCCGTATCGACCCCAAACTGATCGACGCCATGACCGACGCTTCCAAAGACACGATGGCCGCACCTGCGGCACCGGCTGCAACCACCAAGCCCGCACCGAGCAGGGCCGACGCAAAGCCTGCCGCCGTTGCGAATCCCGAATCCCAAACCACCAATACCGGCTTCATCGGCATGGATGACTTTGCCAAGCTCGACCTGCGCATCGGCAAGGTGCTGGTGTGCGAATTCGTGGAAGGCTCGGACAAGTTGCTGCGTTTCGAACTGGACGCCGGTGAATTGGGCAAGCGGCAGATCTTCTCCGGCATTCGCGCCAGCTACGGCGAGCCGGACGCACTGGTCGGCCGCAGCGTGGTGTTCATTGCCAACCTGGCCCCGCGCAAGATGCGTTTTGGCATCAGCGAAGGCATGATCTTGTCGGCCGGCTTCGACGGCGGCGCGCTGGCGCTGCTGGATGCCGACAGCGGCGCACAGCCGGGCATGCCGGTCAGGTAATGGGATTGGAGAGTTGGGAGTTGGGAGTTGGGAATCGGGAATCGTAAAAGCGGAGTCTGCAAGGTCTGCTGATTGCGAGCTTGAGAATCGCCGCACCCGACATCCACACAGCGATTTGCGCTTGAGAGGCTGACAAAACATATTGGAAACACGAACCGATGAGGGATGCGCGAACAGCGCGCTCTCAAGCCCCTCTCCTGCGGGAGAGGGGCTGGGGTGAGGTCGGGGCGAAGCTCTGGTGTGGTTGTCGCTGCACGTGGCTTCGCTCGTACCCTCATCCGCCGCTGCGGGGCACCTTCTCCCCCCATGAAGGAGGACAATGTCCCGGTGGGAGAAGGGACATCCGGCACAGCTTCAACCAACTCCAATCCACCATCCACGCCCCAATGCACCTGGCCCTGTTCGACTTCGACCACACCATCACCACCTGCGACAGCTATGGCCGTTTCCTGCGCAAGGTGGCAACGCCGGCGCAGGTTGCGGCGGCCAGATGGCAGGCGGGGCCATGGGTGCTGGGGTTCCGGATGGGCGTGGTGTCTGCCGCCGCACTGCGCGCGCGGGTGACGCGACTGGTTTTCAGCGGCCGCTCGCTCGATGAGATGGACGCGCATGGCGCCGAGTACGCGCGCACCGCGCTGCCAGGCATGCTGCGCGACGAGATGATGCAACGTATCGACTGGCATCAAGCGCAGGGACATGAAGTGGTGCTGGTGTCGGCATCGCTGGATCTGTATCTGCAACCGTGGTGTACCCAGCATGGGTTGTCGCTGATCTGCAATCGGCTGGAACACGCTGCAGATGTGCTGAGCGGGCGCTATGCCGACGGCGATTGCGGGCCGCACAAGGTCGCGCGGATTTGCAGTCAATACGACTTGCATCGGTACGACTGCGTGCACGCCTATGGCGACAGCCGCGAAGACAAACCGATGCTCGCGCTTGCGCAACAACGCTGGTATCGCGGGCATCTGCTGCACTGAAATGGCCGCGACGTCCGCCCCTGCACCCGATCTGGTCGAACGCCTCGACCGCCTGCTGCCGCAGACCCAATGCGGGCAATGCGGGTATGACGGCTGTCGTCCGTACGCGCAGGCGATGGCAGATGGCCAGGCGACGATCGATCACTGCCCGCCCGGCGGCGATGCCGGGGCACGCGCCTTGGCGCAGGTGCTGGGCGTGCCTGCACGTCCCTACGATCGCAGTCGCGGCGCACACAAACTGCCGCAGGTGGCCTGGATCGTGGAAGCCGACTGCATCGGCTGCACCAAGTGCATCCAGGCCTGCCCGGTGGATGCCATCGTCGGCGGCGCCAAGCATATGCACACGGTGATCGCACCGTTGTGTACCGGTTGCGAACTGTGTCTGCCGGCGTGCCCGGTGGATTGCATCGAGTTGCATCCGACCGGCTGAGGCGGCGGTCAGCGCGATACCGCGTCCAGTCGATGCCTGCATGCTCATGGATTGGCGCGCAGTCCAGCATGACCACCAGCTGCGAAAGGCAGATTTCGAACTGCGCGACAGGCAGGCGATGCCCCGATCGATCAGTGGCCTGCGCATGCAGGTTGGAAGGCCGGCACCAAGAACATCGACACCCCCGCAAGCGGGTTGGCATTGATCCGAATCTCCGGGTTACAACCGCGTTTGGCTGCGCGCCAGTCGCATGCGCATGCAAGCGTGTGCCACCGACATGTCGATGCGCCACGCTGCGGACCGGTGGCCGCGAGCCACCGCGGACTGCGCGACCTGATCGTGCCGCGCGCGCATGCGCCCACCGTTGGAAACGTTGCACTACGCGCGCGCCGTGGCATATGCCACCACGCTTGCCGTCACTCTCGCTCCCATGGCGGCAAGACCACCGGTTGCCACACGAGGCCGTGCCGCTGCAGCACTGTCGCCAACCACTCCCAAGCCAGCCACGCCAGCGCCCACCACCGCGCCGTCAGGAACGTCCTGACGCAGCCGGCGCATCCGTGCTGCGGCCGCGCCCGTATTGGTAGGCACCCCATCGAGGATCTGCCGATGCGTCCACTTGCCGCCACCCTCGCCGCGCTCACCGTCCGTTGCCGGCCGATTCGGCCGTTGTTGCTGCTGGTACTCGGCAGCCTGCCGCTCGGCGCAGGCGCGGTGACGCGGGTGGACGGCGATGCCTTCGATGGCGACAACGGCGCGTTGCGGTATCGCGAGTCGCACTGGTTGCTCGACGATGGCGGGCGGCTGGTGCTGTACCGCTGCCCGGACGGGCGGGCGTTTGCGCGCAAGCAGGTCGACGGCGGCGGCAGCTCGCCTGATTTCAGCCTGATCGATGGACGCGACGGATATCGCGAAGGCGTACGCCAACGCGACGGCGTCCGCGAAATGTACCAGCTCGCCCCGGGCAAACCCGAACGCCGCACCACGCTGCCGTCTGGCGGCGGCGCGCGGGTGATCGATGCCGGGTTCGACGCCTACCTGCGCGAGCACTGGGACGCCATTGCGCGTGCGCCGCAACAGGTGGACTTCGTGCTGCCCAGCCTGCAGCGGCAGTTGGGCTTCCGGGTCGAACGCCTGGGCGATGCTGCCGGCCAGCGGCGCTTCCGCATCAGCCTGGATGCCTGGTATGGGGCGGCAGTGCCATCGCTGGAGGTGCGTTATTCGCTCGCCGACAAGCGGCTGCTCGAGTTCCGCGGGGTCGGCAATCTGCGCGATGCGAACGGCCGCTATCCGCGCGTGCGCATCGTCTTTCCGGACACCCCCGCGCGGACGGCCAGTGCCGAGGAATTGCGCGACGCGCGCGAGCAGCCGCTGGCCACCTCGTGCAGCGCCCCATGAACCACGCCCGCGCCATCTTCACGTCCGACCACGCGCGCTTGCGTACAACGGCCCGGGCACCCATTCCCCCTACAGGAGCACCGCCGTGGCAAAAGCCTATCTCTGGATCAATGCAGTGCTCTACGTCGTCCTGGCGGTGTGGTGCACGCTCTCTCCGGCCAAGACCGCAACGGCAGTGGGCTATACCCAGCTCTCGCCGGCCGGGCAATCGGAGTATCTGGTCATCTACGGCGGGCTGCAGCTGGGCATGGCGTTCCTGTTCGGCTACTTCGCCTGGATCGACCAAGCCCGCACCGGCCTGGTGGTCGCCCTGGCGTTCTATGTTCCCATCGTGCTGTTCCGCAGCGTCTCGCTCTCGCGCTTGTGGCCGGTCTCCGCACCCACTGTTGCGCTTGCCGGGGTGGAGATCCTGTTGTTGCTCGCCGCGGTGCTGCTGTGGTTCCAGCGCAAGTGAAAGACACGCTCGGCCCAGTCCGGTAGCATCGCCCCCACCTCACCCAACGCCCGACCGCATGAGTGCCATTCCTGGCCACGACGACGATGAGACCGGACGCCTGCTGACCGCCACCGCGGGCGGCGACCGGCATGCTTTCGAAGCGCTGTATCGGCAGACCTCCGCCAAGCTGTTCGGCGTGTGCCTGCGGATGATCCCGCAACGTGCCGAAGCCGAAGAGGTGCTGCAGGACGTGTTCACGCTGATCTGGCACAAGGCCGGACAGTTCGACCCGAACCGCGCACGCGGGCTCACGTGGCTGGCGATGATCGCGCGCAACAAGGCCATCGACCATCTGCGCGCCAACGCGCCGCAGCGCCGCAACGTGGCGCTGGACGATGCCGGCGAACTGCGATCCAGCGATGCCTCGCCGCTGGATCGCACCGAGCGCGCCAGCACGCGCCGGCGCATCGATCACTGCCTGGCCGAACTGGAACCGCCACGCAGCGAGTTGATTCGCACGGCGTTCTTCGAAGGCATCACCTACGAAGAACTCGCCGCGCGCACCGATACGCCGATCGGCACGGTCAAGAGCTGGATCCGTCGGGGTCTGGCCAAACTCAAGGCATGTCTGGAACGATGAGTACGCCCTTTCCCATCGACCAGGAACCGCCACGCGACGTGCTGGCTGGCGAATACGTGCTTGGCCTGTTGAGCGCAGAAGAACGCCTGGCGGCCGAACAACGCATTGCCACCGACGGCCAGTTCGCCCAGGCAGTGCTGCAGTGGCAGGAACTGCTGGCGCCGCTGCTGGAGGAAATCGTGGCGCAGACGCCACCGGATCAGGTGTGGGTACGCGTACGCCAGGCGCTGGGCTTCGATACGCCCTTGCGCGCGGTGCCGTCTGCAGCGCCGGTCAGCACGACCGCGCCCGCGGCCCCGTTGTGGAACAACGTGCGGTTCTGGCGCTGGGCCAGCGTCGGCGGCCTGGCCACTGCCGCGGTCTGCGTGCTCGCCCTGCTCAACGTGCGCACGCCGCCGGCACCGGTGCAGCCGCCGTCAACCGGCGAAGTGGTGCAGACCCCGGTCACCCCGCCTGCGACCAATCCACCTGCCGCGACCGGGATCGCCATGACCTCGACCCTGGCCACCGAAGACGGTCGCCCGGGTTATGTGGCCTTGATGGACGCCGACAAGCACACCATCACGGTGACGCCGCTGGACCGCACCGCCACCGCCGACAAGGTGCCGGAGCTGTGGCTGATCACCCCCGACGGCAAGGCGCATTCGATGGGCACCTTCGACGATCAACGTGCACGCCGTGCGCAGATTCCCGATCAGTTGATGCCCATGTTGAGCAACGAGGCCATTCTGGCCGTCACGCTGGAGCCGCCGGGTGGCGCGCCCGGTGGCGTTGCCACCGGCACCGTGGTGGCCAAGGGCGGCATCAGCACGCTGGCGATGGCTCCCTGATCCAGCGCGCCTAACCTCGCCTGCGGGCACTCGCAGGCGGGGCTCTGCAAAACAGCCTCATCCGCGCCGGACGTCCCTGGCGCGGGCAATGTGTGCGCAGCTGCGCGATTCATTCGCGACGCCAAGCGAACCCCACCCATGCGTGCGACGATCAAGCGGGCTGGTGCATCTGTTTGCCGGCGGCGTCCGTACTGGGTCACGACTACTTATGGAGAATCACGCGTGCCGAGCACTGGCCTGGACCCTCACGCCGCAGCGCCCCAGCCCGCCACCGCACCACCGCGTGGCGGCCTGGCCGCACGCGTCGGCAGTCTGCGTCGCTGGGTGGATTCGCAAGCCGACGAGCCCCTGGACGAAGCGCGTGCCGATCGCATCGACTGGCTACGTGCCGTGCCCTTCATCGCCCTGCACCTGGCCTGCCTGGCGGTGTTCTGGGTCGGTGCATCCTGGTTCGCGGTGGGCATGGCGGTGGCGCTGTACGCGCTGCGCATGTTCGCCCTCACCGGCTTTTATCACCGCTACTTCTCGCACCGCGCGTTCAAGACGTCGCGCGTACTGCAATTCGTCTTTGCCGCTATCGGGGCCACCTGCGTGCAGCGCGGGCCGTTGTGGTGGGCGGCGCATCATCGCAACCACCATCGGCATACCGACACCGGCCGCGATCCGCATTCGCCGGCGCAGCACGGCTTCTGGTGGAGCCATACCGGCTGGTTCCTGACCCCGCGCAATTTCCGCACCGACTGGGAAGTGATCCCCGACCTACGCCGTTTCGCCGAACTGCGCTTTCTGGACCGCTTCGACATCGTGATGCCGGTGCTGCTGGCGCTGGGGCTGTACCTGCTCGGCGACTGGCTGGCAGTGGCTGCGCCCGCGCTGAAGACCAGCGGTGCGCAGTTGCTGGTGTGGGGCTTTGTGATCTCCACCGTGGCGTTGTTCCATGCCACCTTCACCATCAACTCGCTGGCGCATCGTTTCGGCAGCCGGCGCTTCGACACCCGCGACGACAGCCGCAACAACTGGCTGCTGGCGTTGCTCACCTTCGGTGAAGGCTGGCACAACAATCACCATTTCTTTCCCGGCTCGGCGCGCCAGGGACTGCGATGGTGGGAATACGACGCGACCTGGTACGGACTCACCGCGATGTCGTGGGTGGGGCTGGTGTGGGACCTCAAGCCGATGCCGAAGCTGCTCACCCAGCGCGCCGAACGGGTGAAACAATGAGCGAGGGCAGGATTGCCGTGGTCGGCAGCGGAATCGCCGGCCTCGGCGCGGCGTGGCTGTTGTCGCGGCGCTACGAGGTGACCCTTTTCGAGGCAGCCGATTATCTGGGCGGGCATACGCACACGCACGACATCGAGCTGGAGGGGCAGCGTTACGCGGTGGATAGCGGTTTCATCGTGTTCAACCCGCAGCATTACCCGCTGCTCACGCGCATGTTCGCCGAGCTGGACGTGGCCGCGCAGCCGACCACGATGAGCTTTTCGGTCCACGACGCGCGCAGCGGGCTCGAATACAACGCCGGCACCTTGAACGGGTTGTTCTGCCAGCGCCGCAACCTGCTCAGCCCGCGCTTCTGGGGCATGCTGGCCGACCTGCGCCGCTTCTATCGCCAGGCACCGGCGGTGCTGCACAGCGACGAGCGTTTCAGCACGCTGGGCGCGTATCTGCAGCGGCACGGCTATTCGGATGCATTCCGCGACCAGCACCTGGTGCCGATGGCGTCCGCGCTGTGGTCCTCGCCTTCGCAGACCATTCTCGAGTTTCCGATGGGCCAGTTGATCGGCTTCATGGCCAATCACCACATGCTGCAACTGAGCGGGCGCCCGCAGTGGCAGGTGGTGCGGGGCGGGTCCAACAGCTATGTGCGTGCGCTGCGGCGGCGCTGGCAGGTGATCGAGCGCCTGTCCACGCCGGTCCAGGCAATCCGCCGCACGCCCAATGGCGTGGTGCTGAAGGCCTCGCGTTGCGAGGAACATTTCGACCACGTGGTGCTGGCCTGCCATGCCGACGATGCGCTGGGTTTGCTCAGCGACGCTACGCCGGTCGAACGCCACATCCTCGGTGGCATCACCTACCAGGACAACGACACCGTGCTGCACACCGATGCCAGCGTGCTGCCGCGCGACCGGCGCGCCTGGGCAGCATGGAACGCGCACGTGCCGGCCGACCCGGATGCCGCCTGCACGGTGAGCTACTGGATGAACGCACTGCAGTCGATCGCGTCACCGCAGCCGTTCATCGTCAGCCTCAATCGCAATCACGAGATCGACCCGGGCAAGGTGCTGCGGCGCATGCGCTATCGCCACCCGGTGCAGAACGCCGCAGCAGTGGCAGCACAAGCGCGCAAGGCCGAGATCCAGGGTGTGCAACACACCTGGTTCGCCGGGGCCGCATGGGGCTTCGGTTTCCACGAAGACGGCCTGCGCAGCGGCGTGGACGTCGCGCATGGCCTGGGAGTGCATTGGTGATGCAGTTGCTGCGCGACGCCCACCACGACGCGGTGCCGTTGCCCCCTGCCGAGGGCAGCGGCGCCGGTCGCGTGGAGGCGCCGTTGCGCAGCGCGATCTACACCGGCTGGGTGCGGCACCGGCGCTTCATGCCCAAGGCGCTGCACTTTCGCCATCGCCTGTTCCTGATGTACCTGGATCTGTCCGAGCTGGATCAGGTGTTCGCACGACGCTGGTTGTGGTCGGTGGGGCGCGCCAACCTGGCGCAGTTCCGGCGCAGCGACTATCTGGGCGATGCGCGCATTCCGCTGGACCAGGCCGTGCGCGACTGCGTGCAGACGCACACCGGCGAGCGCCCCGAGGGCGCGATCCGGCTGCTGACCCATCTGCGTTACTTCGGCCACGTGTTCAACCCGGTCAGCTTCTACTATTGCTTCGATCGCCACGACGGCCTGCGCTGGATCGTGGCCGAAATCACCAACACCCCCTGGCAGCAGCGCCACACCTACGTGCTGCCGGTCGCGCAGGCGCGCACGCATCGCGACGTGCATGCGTGGCGCTTCGACAAGCGCTTCCACGTTTCGCCGTTCATGGGCATGCAACACCGCTACGACTGGCGCTTCAGCGTGCCGGATGCGCAGTTGCGCGTGCACATGGATGTGCTGGACGCCGTTGGCGACGATGCTGGCGGTGCCCTCGACAACAGCGGCACGCGCCGCTTCGACGCCACCCTGGTACTGCAACGTCAACCGCTCACCGCGCGCAACCTGGCGCGCACGTTGCTGGCTTATCCGTTGATGACGGTGTGGGTGGTGATTGCCATCCACTGGCAGGCCTTGCGCCTGTGGCTGCGCGGCAACCCCGTCCACGACCACCCTCACCCGCCTGTGCGAGAACCCCGATGAACGCCACGTCCCTGCCCGATCACGCTGCGCCGCGCGCGGCTTCCTGGACGGACCGCCTGCTGCGCAAGCGCCTGCTGGCCACGCTTGGGCAATTGCGTGACGGGCAGCTGCAGCTGCATGAAGCCGGCACCGTCACCACGCTTGGCACGGCCACGGGCGCGCAGGCCTTGCAGATGCAGCTGCGCGTGATCGACCCCGGCTTTTATCGCCAGGCGGCGCTCAACGGCAGTGTCGGTGCAGGCGAGTCGTATATGGACGGGCAGTGGCAGTGCGACGACCTGGTGGCGTTGATGCGGCTGCTGCTGCGCAACCGCGAGCGGCTGGACGCGATGGAGACCGGCACCGCACGTCTGGGCGGCTGGGCCATGCGCAGCCTGCATGCGTTTGCGCGCAATACCCGCAGCGGCAGCCGGCGCAATATCGCCGCGCACTACGACCTGGGCAACCCGCTGTTCAAGCTGTTCCTGGATGAAAACCTGATGTACTCGTCGGCGATCTTTGTCGACGGCGAAGAGGCGCAGGGGGAGGCGGCACTGGAGCGCGCGGCGACCCGCAAGCTCGAACGCATCTGTCAGAAACTGCGCCTGGCGCCGCACCATCATGTGCTGGAGATCGGCACCGGCTGGGGCGGCTTTGCGCTGCACGCCGCACGCGAACACGGCTGCCGCGTCACCACCACCACCATTTCGCGCGAGCAGTTCGAACTGGCCAACCAACGCATCGCCGCGGCAGGCCTGAGCGATCGGGTGACGGTGCTGTTGCACGACTACCGCGACCTGGAAGGCCGCTTCGACCGCGTGGTCTCGATCGAGATGATCGAAGCCATCGGCCACCAGTATCTGGACACCTACTTCGCCAAGGTCGGCAGCCTGCTGGCCGACGATGGCGAAGCGCTGATCCAGGCCATCACCATCGAAGACCACCGCTACAAGCAGGCGCTGCACTCGGTGGACTTCATCAAACGGCATATCTTCCCGGGCAGCTTCATTCCTTCGGTTGCGGCGATGACCGGCGCGATCGCGCGCGCCAGCGATCTGCGCCTGTTCAATCTGGAAGACATCGGCCCGAGCTATGCGCTGACCTTGCGCGCGTGGCGCCAGCGCTTCATGGCGCAGTTGCCGCAGGTGCGTGCGCTGGGCTACGACGAGCGCTTCATCCGCATGTGGGAGTTCTATCTGGCCTATTGCGAGGCCGGCTTTCTGGAACGCTCGATCGGCGATGTGCATTTGTGGCTGAGCAAACCCGCTGCACGCCCGCCGCAGTTCGTGCCTGGCCTCACTGCCGGCGCATGAAGCAGCTCGGCAACTACCTCGGCCTGCAGGTGCTGTGGCTGGTCGCGGTCGGTTCCGCTGCGCATGCGCGCATCTGGCCGACGCTGCTGGCGCTGGCGGTCTTCGCGCTTTACCAGCTGTGGCCTTCGCGACGCGCGCCCGGCGACGTGCAGTTGATGGTGGCGGCCTTGTCGCTGGGATTGCTGCTGGACACCACGCTGGCAGCGGGCAATTGGGTGCGCTACGCCGCGCCGTGGCCGGGCAGCCTGCTGGCGCCGCCGTGGATCCTGGCGTTGTGGCTGGGCTTTGCGCTCACCCTCAACCATTCGCTGGCCACGGCAATGCAGCGGCCGTGGCTGGCGGTGCTGCTGGGCGCGATCTTCGGGCCGTTTTCGTACTGGCTGGCGCAACGCAGCTGGCACGCGGTGGAATTTCAATCGCCTTACCTGCATGCCGTGCTTGCCGTGGGCATCGGCTGGGGCGTGGCCTGCGGCGTGTTGTCGCTATATGCACGCCGGCTGGCGCGACCATTACCCGATGACCCCACTGGAGAACTGCAATGAATGCCTGGCCGCTGCTGCATGTGGGCGTGTTCGCAAGCGTGGTGATGGTGATCGGCTGGCTGTGGCAGCGTCGCAGCGGCAACGCCGGCCCGGTCGATGTGTTGTGGGCGGGCTGCCTGGCGGTGGCTGCGCCGTATTGTGCGTGGATGTCCGAGGGCGCACTGCTGCCGCGCGTGCTGGTGGCGGTGCTCGGGGGCGTGTGGGGGGCGCGTCTGGCGCTGCACCTGGGCGTGCGCGTCTTCGGCGACCCGCATGAAGACGGCCGGTACCGCGCGTTGCGCGAACATTGGAACGGCAGCCAGAGCAAGTTCCTCGGTTTTTTCCTGGCACAGGCCGGGGTGGTGGTGCTGTTCGCGGTGCCGTTCCTGGCCGCGGCGAGCAACCCAAACGCGGAATGGAGCGCATGGACAGGCATCGCGATCGTCGTGTGGTTGATCGCGGTCGGTGGCGAGGCGTTGGCGGACCGGCAGTTGTCGGCGCACAAGGCCAACCCGGCCAATCGCGGCAAGACCTGTCGCGCCGGGCTGTGGCGTTATTCGCGTCACCCCAATTATTTTTTCGAGTTCGTGCACTGGTTCGCGTATCTGGCGCTGGCCGTCGGTGCCGGCCCGTGGCCGGTGGCGCTGTGCGCGCTCGGGCCGGTGGTGATGTTCGTGTTTCTGTATCGCTTCACCGGCATTCCTTACACCGAGCAGCAGGCGCTGCGCTCGCGTGGCGAGGACTATGCCCGGTACCAGCGCAGCACCAGCGCGTTCTTTCCGCTTCCCCCTTCGTCCTGATTTGCCTGGAGAGTTGCATGTCTACCGTTATCGTCCCGCCCTCCGCGCAGCCCGAAGAAGCCTTCGCCACGCGGCTCGCCGAATCCGGTGTGCTGCCCGACGCCGTCTTGCGCCGCGGCATCCGTCGCCTGTGCGCGCAGCGCCTGCGCGATGAGCGCGGCAACGATGCCGATGCCAACGGCGAGCGGCAACGCGCCTTCATCGACAGCCTGCGGGCCAGCGCGATCGCGATCGAAACCGATGCGGCCAATCGCCAGCATTACGAATTGCCGCCGCAGTTCTTCACCCTGTGCCTGGGCCGCCGGCTCAAGTACAGCAGCTGCTACTGGGATGCCACCACGCCCAATCTGGATGCCGCCGAAGAACGCATGCTGGCGCTGTACGGCGAGCGCGCCGAACTGGCCGATGGTCAACGCATCCTGGAACTGGGCTGCGGCTGGGGCTCGTTGACCCTATGGATGGCCGAGCGCTATCCGAACGCCAGCATCACGGCGGTGTCCAACTCGCGCCCGCAGCGCGCGCATATCCTGGAGCAGTGCCGCGTGCGCGGGCTGAGCAACGTGCATGTGATCACTGCCGACGTCAACGCGCTGACCCTGCCACCGGGCGACTTCGATCGCGTGGTGTCAGTGGAAATGTTCGAGCACATGCGCAACTACCGCGACCTGCTCGCACGCGTCGGCAGCTGGCTGGCATCGGGCGGCAAGCTGTTCGTGCACATTTTTTGCCACCGCGATCTGGCCTACCCGTTCGAAGTGGCCGGCGAAGACAACTGGATGGGCCGGCATTTTTTCACCGGCGGGCTGATGCCGGCGGCCGACACCCTGCTGCACTTCCAGCAGGATGTGGTGATCGAACAACGTTGGCTGCTGTCGGGCGAGCATTACGAGAAGACCGCCAACGCCTGGCTGGAAAACCAGGACCGCCACCGCGACCAGATCATGCCGCTGTTGAAGCAGACCTACGGCGACGACGCGCAGCGTTGGTGGCAGCGCTGGCGGATGTTCTGGCTGGCCTGCGCGGAATTGTTCGGCTACGACCACGGCCGCGAGTGGGGCGTGGCGCATTACCGCTTCGTCAAACGTTGATTGCACCGCCGGCAGTCGTTGCGAACATGACTGCCGGCCACCATGCACCGCGCGTGCTTGCGCGCACTTCGATAACCGCGCAGCAGTCACTTGGTTGCGCTGAAGCGCTGCGTGAAATCGCGCGTACCGCTTCAAGCGCCGCACCCAGTGGCGCGATCAACCCGCCGCAGCGGTCACCACGATTTCCACTTTCCACTCCGGCCGCGCCAACTTGGCTTCAACGGTGGCACGGGCAGGCGTGAAGCCGTGCGGCACCCACTCGTCCCAGGCCTTGTTCATGCCATCGAAATCGGCGATGTCGGCGAGGAAGATCTCTGCACGCAGGATCTTGGTCTTGTCGCTGGCCGCCAGCGCCAGCAGCTTGTCGATCTCGCCCAACACCTGGCGGGTCTGCCCGGTGATGTCCTGGCTGGTGTCCTCGGCAATCTGGCCGGCCAGGTAACACACGCCGGCATGGACGGTCATTTCGGACATACGCGGACCCGCATCGAATCGCTGCAGCATTTCAGGCTTCCTACGGTTGATTGACCCCTGCATTGTCCCGCGAATGCGGCAGACGTGCAGCCCCGTCGCGCTCGCAGCGCGCCAACACGGTGCCCGCGCGCACCATCCAGGCCACGATCAGCACGATGGCGATCTTCTGGCTGATGCCCAGGGGTGCGCTGGTCACGGTGACATGGAACAGCAACACCGCAAACGCTGCCCAGCCCAGCAGGAAGGCCGAAGGAAAGTGTGCACGCCACCGCACATCGGCCCGGAAGTACCACGCCTGCAGCAATACCGCGGCAATCACGCACAGAAACGTCGTATCCGCCGACAACACATGCACCATCGCGGCCGCCTCCGGCGCCAGCTCGGGCATCCAGCTGTCTCCGATCGAGACCATGCACAGCCCCACTGCCGCCATCCAGAACAAGCCCAGCACGGTGCGGCTGCGCGCGGCCGGCGCCAACGCCGCATACAGCCCCAGCGCCAGCCACGCCATGCTGGCGGCCAGCAGGCAGTAGGCGGTGCGCAGCAACAGGCCATACGGACCGTGCAGATAGGCGCTCAGTTGCGCATCCACCCACCAGAGATCGCGGCGCAGCCATTGCAACACCAGCACCAGCCCGATGAAGACCATGCCAGCGGCGGCGGCGATGCGGCCGGCGTGGCCGCTCCAGCGCGGCGGCATGGCCCGCGCGTGCGGCGCAAACGTTGGGGAATCGGGTGGAGTGCGCATCAGCAGCCTGTCTGCCTTCCAACTGTCATGGCTGTCCTGTCGTGTTCGTTCGGCACGCGTGTGCGGCTTTGCCCTATGATGCGCGCGGCCGGCCCGCACGGACACTGTGTCGGTACGATCGAACCACGCGTTCACTGGATGTCGGCACCTTCGCAACCACGCTGCATGCACCCTCAACCCGACCGGCCCATGCATTGCAAACGCGCGCGCGGCACACCTCGTGCATGCACCCTCCTTCCCTTTCAGCAGATCCCGTTGCCCTCATGACGGATACCCCCGCGTCTTCCGAAACGTCCGCCAGCGGTTGGCGTCGCGCCTTGCCGGTCATCATCAGCCTGGCGATCCTGGCGATGGCCCTGCATGCGCTGTCGTCGCAGTTCACCGACCACGGCTACCGCCAGATCCGGCACGCATTCCGTGCGCTGGGCGCGGGGCAGATCGCACTGACGCTGCTGCTCGGCCTGAGCAGCTACGCGTGCCTGGTGGGCTTCGACTGGGTGGGGCTCAAGCGCACCGGCAAGCAGCTGCATCCGGCACGGGTGGGCATCACCGCCTTCATGGCGCATGCGGTCGGGCAGACATTGGGCTTTGCCGCACTCACCGGCGGCGCCGTGCGCCTGCGCGGCTACGGCAGCGTGGGCCTGACCCTGGCCGAGATTGGCCAGGTGGTGCTGATGAGCACCCTGGGCTTCATCTTCGGGGCCTGGGTGCTGCTGGGTCTGGCATTGCTGCTGGAACCGGAAGCGGCCGCGCGCGCGTTGCCGATCACTGCGCAGGCCATCCGCATTGCCGGCATCGCCCTGCTGGTCGGCTACAGCGCCATGCTGGCGCTGGTCGGCAAACAGGGCCGCGAGTTCGGCATCCGCACCCACCGGTTCTGGTTACCGGACCGCACCACGGTGCTGGGCGTCACCGCACTGAGCGTGGTGGAACTGGGCCTGGCCGCGGCCGCGTTCTACGTGCTGCTGCCGCCGGACCCCGGTACCGGCTACTTCGGCTTCATCGGCATCTGGCTGGTGGCCGTGGTGGCCGGGCTGATCTCCACCGTGCCGGCCGGCCTGGGCGTGTTCGAGTGGAGCCTGCTCAAGCTGCTGCCGCACGTGACTCCCGCCGCGGTCCTGGCCGCGGCGCTGGCCTACCGCGTCACGTACTACATCGTGCCACTGCTGATCTCGGTGGCCATGGCGGCCGCCTCCGGGCTGCGCGCGCCGGTACGCGTCGGCGCCAGCACCGCGCGCACCGTGTGGAAGACCCTGCGCCCGTGGCTGCCGCAGATTCTGGCGTTGGCGGTATTTGCAGTGGGTGCCGCGCTGGTGATCGACGGCACCCTGCCGACACCGCGCGCGCGCCAGGAAGTGGCGCCGCTGCCGCTGATCGAAACCTCGCATCTGCTGGTCAGCCTGGGCGGCATGATGCTGCTGCTGATCGGCCAGGGCCTGCAGCGCCGCAGCCATGCGGCCTGGGTGCTGGCGCTGGGCGTGTGCTTGCTGCTGCCGCCGTTGGCGCTGCTGCGCGGCAGCCATATCTCGGTGTCGTTGTCGGCGGCGCTGGCAGCGGTTGCGCTGTGGGCGGCGCGACGCGAGTTCTATCGCCAGGGCGCGCTGCTGGACGAAGCCTGGTCGTGGCGCTGGCTGAGCAACCTGGGCCTGGTGCTGGTGGCCACGTTCTGGCTGCTGTTCTTCGTCTACAGCCATGTCGAATACAGCAACGATCTGTGGTGGCAGTTCGCCACCTCGGCCAATGCGCCGCGTGCATTGCGCGCCGCGCTGATCCTGTGCGTGGGCGTGATCGTGTTCGGCATGGCGCGCCTGCTGCGTGGTGGGCGCAGGCCGATGCCGGCGGCCGATGCGCAGACGCTGCAGACGCTGGCACCGATCCTGGCCACCAGCACCGATACCCAGGCCTGCCTGGCGCTGACCGGCGACAAGGCGTTTTTGTTGGATGAGCAGCGCCGTGGCTTTGTGATGATGCAGCGCTATGGGGGTTCGTTGATTTCCATGGGCGACCCGGTCGGTCCGCCGGAGGTGGCGTGCGCGCTGATCTGGCGCTTCCGCGAAGAGGCCGACCACATGGGCCTGCGCCCGGTGTTCTACCAGGTCGGCGAACGGTACTGGCAGACCTATCTCGACATGGGCCTGACCCTGGTCAAGCTGGGCGAAGAGGCGATCGTGCCGCTGGAGGGTTTCACCCTGGAAGGCCGCGACCGCGCCGACCTGCGCCAGGCCTGGAACCGCGGCAAGCGCGGCGGCCTGAGCTTCCGCATGCTGCCGCCCGAACAGGTGGAGGAGGTATTGCCGCGCCTGGCCGAGGTGTCGGAACAATGGCTGGAAGAAAAATCCGGCGAAGAGAAAGGCTTTTCGCTGGGCAGCTTCGATCCGGATTACCTGCGTCGCTTCCCGGTGGCGGTGGCCGAGGTCGAAGGCCAGATCGTGGCATTTGCCAACGTGTGGTGGGCACCGGCCGGCGGCGAACTGTCGGTGGACCTGATGCGGCACAGCGCGCAGGCACCGAAGGGCACTATGGACTTCCTGTTCATCGAGTTGTTCCTGTGGGGCCAGGCCAACGGCTACACGCGGTTCTCGCTGGGCATGGCACCGTTGTCGGGCCTGGCCGAACATCGCCTGGCCGGGCGCTGGAACCGCTTCGCCAGCCTGGTCGCGCGGCACGGCGAGCGTTTCTACGGATTCAGCGGTCTACGCCGCTTCAAGTCGAAGTTCGCCCCGACCTGGCGTCCACGCTATCTGGTCGCCCCCGGCGGCATGCATCTGCCGGCCGCCTTGCTGGATGTCACCCGCCTGATCTCGGCCGATCCTGGGCGGCAGGAGTAAGCCCGCGCGCGACGCTGGCGCCGAACATGCAGGTCCGGCCGCCTTTGCTGGCGCCCACCGGAGCGGATTGACAACGCAGGAGCACGCCGTTTCCGGCAATCCTGGTGTGCGGAGCAGCGGTCGCAGACCGTGAAAGCGCGGTGCCACCTCCGCGGGCCAGCGCATGTGGGGCGGCATGGATGCCGCCATCGAGCTTCCAAGGATGGATTCACAGCGTGTCGCGATTCCGGACCCGGCACCGTGCCGCCGACCAGGACACGGTCGGCGCACTCAGATCAAACACTGTCCGGCCTTACGGCTTCGACAGCGTGTGCAACTGGTCCATGATCGTCTTGGCCAGGGTCGTGTAATCGCCCTTGAAATGGTGATCGCCTGGCAGTGCGACCCGCTTGGCCACGTTTGCGGGCAGGTTCGGGCAAAGCGCATCGTCGTCGTCCTGGCCGTAGATGCACACCGTCGTGCCGGCCGGCAGACGCTGGATCTCCGGCGCGATCGGCAGGCCCTCGTCGTCCGAGCCCAGCCAGTTGCTGACGTGGAACTCGTAGTCGGCCAGCTTGCCGACCGACAGCAGCGCCGTCATACGCAGGTTCTGCTTGGTCGCAGCGGGCAGTTTATTGATGGCCGCCGGCAGCACGTCGGCGCCCTGCGAAAAGCCGATCAGTACCACGCGCTGGCGATCCCAGCGCTGCGCATAGATGCGGGCAATGCGATCCAGGTCGTCGGCAAAGCCTTGCGGGGTGCGTTCGGTCCAGAAGTAACGCAGCGAATCCAGGCCGACCACCGGAATGCCTTGCGCGGCGAGTGCATCGGCCACCTCTTCGTCCAGGCCTGCCCAACCGCCATCGCCGGACACGAAGATCACGAAGGTGTCGTCGTCGCTGTCGCCATCGGGCTTGGCCGGCAGTTCCACCACCGGCAGATCCGCCAGACCGCCCGGCGGCGGCGGCAACGCCACGCCCTTCTGCTCGCCCAGCGAACGCACCGCGGCGCGCAGGCCGGGCAGGATGTCGCCTTTGGCAGAGCGCCGGAAGGTTCGCGCCTGCGGCACCTGCTTGAGGAAACCCTCTTCGGCAGCCGCCGGGCAGCGTTTGTCCTGGCTGGCGGCAAGCACCCAGGGAATCTGCAACGGCACCGGCAACAGCGTGTTGGTCCCGGGGCGTACACCCGGCTGGCAGATTGCCTGGTTGGACACGGTGGCCGGGCAGAGCCCGTCGGTGAGCACGCCGGCCAGGACGTGCGGCTTGGCCTGAGCCGCGATCGCGTAGGCCAACGCGGCGCCCTCGCCATCGCCCACCAGCAGCGGCAGACGATAGGTGGGGATGTGATAGAAGGCCTGCACGTAACGCGAGAAATTTTCCACGTCGCCGACCGAGAACGTGCAGGTGCCGCCAGCCTTGCGCAGCACTGCGTACAGGTGCGCGGTGTCCACCACCGCCACCATCGCACCGTCGGCGCGCAGGCTTTCTGCCTGGGCCTGGCGCTTGGCGGCATCGCCCGCACCGGCCAGCCAGATCACCACCCGTTGCGGCTCGCCCTTGGGCATCAGCACCGGCACCTGCTCGAAACGGCCGTGGCTGACCGGTTCCGGCGCCTGCGCGGCGGCCATGCCCGACAGCGTCAACATCGCCGCGCCGCAGAGCGCGCTCCACATTTCAAGTCGTCGCATGTCGCACCATCGGGAAAAGTGGTTCAAAGATAATCGTTCCGGACTGCAGCGCGAAGCGCAGGACCTGGCTCATTGCGCCTCGGGGCGGCTGACCGCCGGCTGGCGCGCTTCCCACGCTGCCAGGGCCTGGCGGTAACGCGTCAGCTCCTCGGCATACAGATCGTGCACGCACAGCGGGCAGCCGCTCTCACAGCATTCGTTGGGCGCAGGCGGCTGCGGGGCGATCGGGCGTGGGTCTGGGCGGGAAGCAGCGCTGTCGTGCATGCGGCCATTGTAGCGTGCGCATCGGACTCAGCCGGACATGCAGCCGGGCCGGGGCATGGCCGCTCAGCGCCCCAGCCGCCGGCGCAGATTGGCGCGCGCCGCGGTGTCGTAATGGGTATGGAAGTAGTCGCTCAGGAAGATGCGCGGCTGCTTGAGCACACCGGCCAGGAACCGGCGGCGATTGACCCGGAACAGCACGCTGGGCACGTGCCCGCGATACTCCTCGGCGATGGCCTGATCGTAGGCATCGAATACCGCCGCGGGCGCGGCCAGGATCGCCATGTCGCAGTCCAGGAACAGCGCGGCGTCTTCATCCACGTCCTGCGGCTGCACTTGCCCATGCCGGGCCGTGAGCAGGATCAGCGCCTGCACCCGCTCGACATCCACCCGCGCCTGCGGCCACCAGCGCGGGATGGCTTCGGCCGCCATCAGTGCCGATTGCGCCTCGTTGTCACGGCGTCCGGGCTGATACACCGCATCATGGAACAGCACCGCCAGCCAGACTTCTGTCGGCTGGCGCCAGCCCGGCCCGGCCGCGACCTCGGCGTAGTGCTGCAGCACCGCGCGAACGTGGCCGAAGTGGTGGTAAGCGCGCGGCGGGGCGGCATAGGCCTGTTCGAGCGCGGCCAGGTGGTCGGCGTGCAATGGCAGTGGCGTGGCGATGTCCATGTCCGCAGGCTACCGCGTACGCGCGGCCATGCACATCAGCGCAGCGACCAGCGGCCTTCGATCTGGTAGCGCGACTGGCCAAGAAAGCTGCGCACCAGCGCGAAGTCGCGCACGGTCCAGGCAAGCGCATCGCAGCGCCGCTGCGGCACCGCCTGATTGCAGTACAGCAGCGTCATGTGCGGCGTGTATTGCGCATCGCCGGCAATGCCCACATGCGCCAGCTGCTTTCCCAATGCGCCCTGCAGCTCGTAAAGCCCACGCACCTGCTCTTCGCCACGCAGCACGCAGGGAAGTTGCGAGCGCCTGCCGCCGAAGGTGCCGACGCGATCGAACTCCACCTCGAACGCGTCCATTTGCACGCGCGTCGCGGCCTGGCTGGCGCGGCTCACCAACGATGGCGGCAGACCACCGGCGTAATCGCCCAGATGATGCAGGGTCACATGCAGCCGTTCGCGCGCAAGCGCCTTGCCTTGGGCGTGCCCGCCTTGCAACAGGCGGTCGGCAATGCGCGCTGCATGCTCGGCAGTGGACGTATCGGCCATCACCGCGAAAAACAGACGTTCGGTGGTCTTCTCTTCTCCAAGCCCGAGCGACAGCTGTGCCTCGGCCGATGACAGATACAGGAACTGTTGCTTCATGGGTGGATGCCACGACCGCGCAACGCGGGCCTGCCTGAAGAAGGGCGGCGGATACTAGCAGACCCAACGCGTGCCGGACATGCCGGCATGCATGCGCGGGTGTGGAACCTCTTGCATTGCGTGGAACTGCGATTGCGGCCTTGCGCCATGCATGCGCGCCTGCGGCGACACACAAAGAAACGGGCAGCATGCGCTGCCCGTTTCCGCCTTTATCGTCTTACTCCGGAGCTGCATCGGATCGGTGACGATGCACTCGGTTCAACGCGCAGCTTATGCGGCGCTCTTCATCGCATGCTTGCGGTTGCGCATGACGTCATGGCAAGCGCGTACCTCAGGCAGCAGGCGCAGCGCGGCTTCGCGTGCAGCGGCCGGGGTGTCCTGGTCGGCGATGGTTTCGTCGAACGCCTTCAACAGACGGTCTTCGGACTCTTCCAACTCGGCCACATAGCCGTACTTGGTGTCGCCCAGGGTTGCGCGAACCTTGCCGTAGAACTGCTGCATGCTGCCCACCATGGTGCCGTGCTGTTCCGGGGTGCCACCGGCGGCGGCGACCACACTGCTCAGGCTGCTGACGATGTCGGTCTTGACGCCGGCGATGCGGCGGAACAGCGTCGCGAGCTCCGCGTCGCCCACCTTGGCCGCGGCTTCTTCGTAGAAGTCCTTGCCGTCGCGCGAGATGGCGATGAGGTCGTTGAGGCTATGCTCAGTTTTGCTCTGAATGCTCATGTGTGGCTCCTTGTTTGGATGGACCGACGCCGCGCGGTGCGATGACTGCGCGTGCGGCGGGTTGAGTCAATCGATGGGTTGATTGCAGTGCCGTCGCGTTGTGTACGGCCTCATCCTCGCGTCGCCCGCATAATCGATATGTGAGCGATGTGGGCATCGTCCTCACGCCATCATGCAGGCGATGAATTGCAATTCATCCATGCCAACAGCGGGTCAAGATCACTTCGGCTGGCGGCTAGCCCACATGTTGTCGACCAGATTCGGATACGGCCGCCCCGCCTCTTCGGCGCGCTGCTTGGCGGCTGCTTTTTGCGCATCGGTCAACGGTGTCGACTTCGCCTTGCCCTTGGGATTGGAGCGCTTCCACGGCGGTGGAGTGAACTCGTTCATGGCACTGTTCGGTCCGCTTGATGGAACGCGAAGTCTCGCCGGCGCCCCGTGAGATGGCTGTCGTGATGGCACATGGGCCGTGCGAATCGCTGCATGGCGGCGCAAGCTGCCACCGGAGCGAAACGGCGCCGCGGGCGCTTGACGCATCGCGGCACCGGCAGCTCAGCAATTCGTCAGCACCGCACGTTGCCGATGGCGTTCCTGCCACACCGCCGCTGCACAGACCAGCAACCCGCCGAGCGCGGTGGCCGCGCCGACGTAGCCGGTGGAGGTCCAACCCCAGCCTGCCGTGATCGCCATGCCACCCAGCCATGGACCCAATGCGTTGGCTGTATTGAACGCTGCATGATTGGACGCTGCGGCCAGGGTCTGCGCTTCTGCCGCCACGTCCATCAAGCGCGTCTGCAAGGCCGGCGCCAACGCCCCCATGGTGCCGACCGCCACGATCGAGACGAACACCCACACGCCTGACTGCGCTGCCAGCGGAAACGTCAACATCACCACCACCGACCACAGCAGCAACACCGGTACGGCGCGGAACTGCATGCGATCGAACAACCAACCGCCCAGGATGCTTCCCAGCACCCCGCCCACGCCGAATGCCACCATCGCCAACGGGATGCGCGCTGCGGTCACGCCGGTCACCGCAGTCAAGGTCGGCGCAAAGTAACTGAAGACGCAGAACATGCCGGAAAAACCCACCGCCCCGATCGCCAACGCCAGCCACACCTGCGGCTGATTGAACGCGCGCAATTCGCGCAGCGGCTGCTGGCGCGGCTCCTCCGGCTGCGGCGGCAACAGGACCGCCACAGCGGCGACCGTGCCCAGCGCAATCACCGACACCGACGCATAGGCCCAGCGCCAGCTCACGATTTGCCCCAGCCAGGTTGCCAGCGGGTTGCCCACCAGCAGCGCAACGCTCAGACCCAACAACACGCGCCCCACTGCAGTGGCACGTTGATTGGGCGGGCTGATCGATGCGGCCACCAGCGACGCGACGCCGAAGTAGGCGCCATGCGGCAGTCCGGCGATAAAGCGGCACAGCAGCATGGCGTGGTAGCTCGGTGCCAATGCGCTGGCCACGTTGCCCAGCGCATAGAACACCATCAACAGCAGCAACAAGGTGCGCCGTGGCCAGCGCGCGCCCAGGATCGCCAGCAAGGGCGCACCCACCACCACGCCCAACGCATACGCGCTGATGACGTGACCGACCTGCGGCTCGGTGATCTGCAGGCCCTGCGCAATCTGCGTCATCAGGCCCATGGTGGAGAATTCGCTGATGCCGATCGCAAAGCCGCCCATCGCCAGCGCAAGCAGGATCAGCACGTAATCGCGCCGGAACACGCATAGCGAAGAAAGGTCGGTATCGGTCATGCCCGACTCCAGAGTGGTGGGGCGGTCTATTATTGTGCAATGCAGCACGGCATGAAAGCGCGACACCAGGGGCGGTTCAGCGCCAGCGCCCACTCCATCACAGTTGCAGCGCATTCGACGCGACAGGGACGCTGTGTCCTATCTGCATCGCTCGAATCTGCTTGAGTCCGCCACCATCGCTACCGGGCACCGCGATCGGCGCGGCGTCGCGCCTGGCGCGTGATCAATTTCGACTGGTTGCTGATGTCCAAATCCACTCAATCCCCCTTGTTCTCGCCGGTGCGCCTGGGCGCGCTGGAGCTTGCCAACCGCGTGATCATGGCCCCGCTGACGCGCAACCGCGCGGTCGCCGGCCAGGTGCCCTCGCCGCTTGCCGCTGAGTATTACGGCCAGCGTGCCACCGCCGGCCTGATCGTGGCCGAAGGCACCCAGATCAGTCCGCTGGGCCAGGGTTACCTCGATACGCCCGGCATCTACACCAAGGAACAAATCGAGGGCTGGCGCGCCGTCACTGACGAAGTGCATCGCCGCGGCGGCAAGATCGTGCTGCAGCTGTGGCACGTTGGCCGCGTCTCGCACACCAGTGTGCTGCCGCCGGGCGAAGTGCCGGTTGCGCCCAGCGCCATTCGCGCCGAAGGCAAGACCTTCACCAAGAACGGATTCGAGGACGTGTCCGAGCCGCGCGCGCTGGCATTGGATGAAATCCCCGGCTTGATCGAGGACTACCGCATCGCGGCGCGCAACGCGATCGATGCCGGCTTCGACGGCGTGGAAGTGCATGCGGCCAACGGCTATTTGTTGGACCAGTTCCTGCGCGACAGCTCCAACCAGCGCACCGATGCCTACGGTGGCGATATCGAAAACCGTACCCGCCTGCTTGCCGAAGTGGTGCAGGCGATTGCCGATGAAATCGGCGCCGAGCGCACCGGCGTGCGCTTGTCGCCGGTGACCCCGGTGTACGGCGCGCACGACTCCGACCCGCAGCCGCTGTTCGAACGTGCGGTCGAGCGCCTGAACCTGATCGGCGGGCTGGCCTTCGTGCACGTGATCGAGGGCGCCACCGGCGGCCCGCGCGACAACATCGCCTTCGACTATGCCGCGCTGCGCGCCAAGTTCGACGGCGCCTGGATCGCCAACAACGGCTACGACCGCGGCATGTCCGAACAGGCCATCAGCAGCGGCTACGCCGATGCGATCGCCTATGGCCGCCCGTTCATCGCCAATCCGGACCTGGTGCGTCGCCTGCGCGAGAACGCGCCGCTGGCCGAGATCGACCAGGCCACCATGTACGGCGGCGGTGCCAAGGGTTACACCGACTACCCCGCTTTGCCAGAGTAATCGCCTGATCAGCCGCTGACCACGCGACCGCACCTGCCGGCTGGCACGGTGCGGTTGCCGTGGGTGACGCCGATGCACTGCATGCCTGCTGTTGGCCGATAAGCAGCGACCGGTCTTGCATGCGCGCCGCTGGCCATGCGGCCGCTCGGTGATTGCCAGGCGGACCGCTGCCGGCATCCTGCGCATCGCCTGCGCGCACCTGGTCGTGCGTTATTGGCATCGAGTTTTTTGCCGGTTGCCATGCGCGCCCGACACTCGTCACCCTGCATCATCTGATCCGCAACGCCACCCCATCACCACACGTGATTTCGCAGCGGCGCATGCGCGCTAACCGTCGCGATTGCCAGTACGCCAACGCTGCCGATGATGCAGCTATCTCATTGCCAAGGCTCTCGCGCATGCGACAGGGCTGCATGGTGGCGGCGGTGTATCCGCGCGATTAGCGCAACGGGCCTGCACTGCCCATCCGCAGGTGCGCTGCGCATTGGGGCGAGCGCGCGCCGGCTTCCGCCAACGCACACTGCCGCGCCACGGGGTCACCGCGCTTACGCCTTGCGCAGGAAACAGGTCTTCAACACCAGGCCCTTGATCTTTTCCGAGTTGCCCTCGATGTGCTCGGCATCGTCTTCGACCAGGCGAATGTTGCGGATCACCGTGCCCTGCTTGAGCGGGATCGAAGAGCCCTTGACCTTGAGATCCTTGATCACGGTCACCGTGTCGCCGGCCTGCAGCACGTTGCCGTTGCTGTCGCGCACCACCGTCGTGTCTGCCGCGGCATCGCCTGCGCTCCATTCGAAGCCGCAGTCGGCGCAGATCGACATCGCGCCATCGGCATAGGTATTTTCCAGTCCGCATTGCGGACAGGCGGGGACGGTAGGCATGCAATTCCTTGATCGAAGCGGGCGTGGATTGTAGCCGCCCGGGTGCGCGATCACGCACCCGGCACGGGGATGGGGCGATAGTGCGGCGCTTGTCGAATGCCCCGCAGGTCGCGCGTGTCCAATCAGCCAGTGTCCACTCCCCCGCGCACAACGCCGCCCTCCCCTCACACCCAACAAAGCGACCCCGCCGCCAGCGACAATGGCCCAGGCAAGCCCAAGGGTTCGCACGTGGTGGTGTACGTGGCACTGGCGGGCAATCTGGCCATTGCCGTGGCCAAGTTCATCGCCGCCGGCATTTCCGGCAGCTCGGCCATGCTCAGCGAAGGCGTGCATTCGCTGGTGGACACCGTCAACGAAGTGCTGCTGCTGTATGGCTTGCGCCGCGCTGCGCAGCCGCCCACCCCGACCCATCCGTTCGGTTACGGGCGCGAGCTGTATTTCTGGAGTTTCATCGTCGCCCTGCTGGTCTTCGCGATGGGTGCAGGCGTGTCGCTGTACGAAGGCATCGTGCATTTACGCAACCCCGAGCCGGCCAAGAGCCACCTGATTGCCTACTGCGTGCTCGGCGTATCGATCGTGTTCGAAGGCATTTCATGGGTGGTGGCGGTGCGCGAATTTCGCTCCAAGAAAGGCCGCATGGGCTATTTCCAGGCATTTCGCCAGAGCAAGGACCCCACCACCTTCACCGTGTTGCTGGAAGACAGCGCTGCGTTGATCGGCCTGCTGATGGCGCTGCTCGGCCTGGCCGGTGCGCAATTGTTCGACATGCCCGAACTCGACGGCATCGCCTCGATCGGCATTGCCGGCGTGCTGGCGTTTACCGCGTTCCTGTTGGCGCGCGAAACCAAGGGCCTGCTGATCGGCGAGCCGGCGCATGCGCATGTTACCGACTCGCTGCTGCGCATCGCCGCCAGCGACCCGGACGTGCGTGCGGCCAATGGCGTGCTCACCATGCAAATGGGCCCCAACCAGGTGGTGGCGGCGTTGAGCGCCGAGTTCGAAGACAGCCGCACCACACCGCAGATCGAGGCCTGCGTCGGGCGGATCGAAGCCGCTGCCAAGCAGCAACATCCCGAGCTCACCGCACTGTTCATCAAGCCGCAGACCCCGGAAACCTGGCGTGCACGGCGTGCGCAGATCGAGAGCGGAGCAGCGCCGGACTGAGGGAGACCGAAGCGTGCGGCATGCAGATGTCGTGAAGCATGCCCGTGGGTCACCGCGTCGCTGCGCGTTGGTCCATTGCGCGCTGCAGACGGTCGGCCCAACGCACTCCACGCTCCACTCCGTCTTCGCGCTGAGGCAGCCGGCGCGAGCCTGGTCGTGGAGGTCGTGCCGCCAAGCTGATCCCCGCCTCAACCGCAAACCTGGCTGCGGTTGCATGATCCGGTGCGATTGCCTACGGTGTGCGTGCGGCACCTCTTCGCATCGTGAATCAGCCGATGCATTCCCCTCGATCACCCATTCATGGAGGTTTCCAATGGAAATCAGCCAGGGTCGCGTTGCGACCATCCACTACACCCTTTCCGACGACAACGGCCAAGTGCTTGACCGCTCCACGCCCGATACTCCGCTGAGTTATCTGCATGGCGCCGGCAACATCGTGCCCGGCCTGGAGCAGGCACTGGAAGGCAAGCGGCTGGGCGATACGCTCACCGCCGACGTCGTGCCCGAACAGGGCTATGGCCCGCGCCACGAGCAGCTCATCCAGCAGGTGCCGCGCGATGCGTTTCCGACCGATGTCGACGTGGTACCCGGCGTGCAGTTCGAGGCGCGCACGCAGCAAGGCCCGGTCCTGGTCACCGTGACCGCGGTTGGCCCCGATCAGGTCACCGTGGACGGCAACCACCCGCTCGCCGGGCAAACCCTGCACTTCGCGGTCGAGGTGGTGGCAGTGCGCGAGGCCACCACGCAGGAATTGAACGACGGTCACGTGGCCGAGCTGGCCGCCTGACCCGGCGCGCGCCGCGCGCCCTCCTGGCTGCGGCGCGGGCCAGTGCGCAACACAGCGCTCGCGCTGGGCCATGGCGTCACCGACGCTGCCGATCTCGACGGCAGGTGCGGCGGGCGTAGTAAAGTGCGCGGCCCGCTCCCAGGCCTGTCTGCATGAAACTCGGCATCGACTTCGGTACCAGCAACTCCGCCGCCGCGGCGATCGTCGATGGGCAAGTGGTGCCGGTGCGCTTCGGCGAGGCCTTGCAGTTCCGCACCACGGTGTATTTTCCCGAGATCATGCGCGACCCGGACGATTTCAGCCTGACGCCAGCGCTGGAGTACGAGGTTGAGCGGCTCATTGACTCGGGCCGCCGCGATGCATTGGCCGCCGGCCGCACCCCCAACACCGACCGCCTGCGCCGCGATGCGATCCGCATCGTGCGGCGGCAGTGGATGGAAGAGCAGGTGCGTGAGCCACGCAGTTCCGCCGCCCTGCTGCAAAACGCCGTCTACGGCGACGAAGCGCTGGATGCGTATTTTCTCGAAGGCGAAGGCAGCCTGGTGCAAAGCCCCAAGTCGATGCTGGGCTACAACCTGCATCCGCGCGCACGCCAGACCATTACCGGCATCGCCACCCATGTGCTGGAACACATCCGGCTGACTGCCTCGCGCCAGTTCGACATCAACATCCGTCACGCCACGCTGGGCCGGCCGGTGCAATTTCGCAGTTCGATCGGTGAGGCCGGCAATGCGCAGGCGCTGGAGATCCTGCAGACCGCCGCGATCGCCGCCGGTTTCGACGGCGTGGACTTTCTCGAAGAACCTGCAGCGGCGGCGATGCATTACCACGTCAGCCATGACAGCCGCCACGACACCGTGGTGGTGGATATCGGCGGCGGCACCACCGACATTGCCCATGCCAGCGTCGGCGGCAGCGCTGCGCCGCAGGTACACCGTGCCTGGGGCATCGCGCGTGGCGGCACCGATATCGATCTGGCGTTGAGCCTGGCGGCCTACATGCCCCTGTTCGGCCGCGGCATCACGCGCGTGCCCACCCACCATTACGTGGAGGCGGCGATGGTGCAAGACATGACGCGACAGCGCGAATTCCGCCTGCACAAGTACCAGGACGTGCCCGCCCCCTTCGACAAGCGTCTGCAGGCCTTGCAGGACACCGGCAACACCGCGCGCCTGTACCGCGGCGTGGAAGCCTGCAAGATCACGCTCAGCGAGCTGGATCGGCACCAGGCCGCGCTCGACTTCATCGAGCGCGGCCTGGGCGTGGAGGTGCAGGCCGATGCGTTGGTTGCGTCCGCTTCCAGCTATCTGGGCGAACTGGCAGGCCTGCTGGCACAGGTGCGCGCCGACATGGCCGCCGCACCGACGACGGTGTTCCTCACCGGCGGCATGTCGCGGGCGGGCTACATCCGCGAGACCGTGGCCGCTGCGTTCCCCGAATCGCGCCTGGTGCATGGCGATCCGTCATTCGGTGTGGTCCAGGGATTGGCCTGGGCTGCCGCGCAGGTAGTCCACTCGTCGGACGATTAACACGCGCTGCAACGTCATCCCCTATAATGCGCGGTTGCTGCTCGACGCCCCGTCGTCTTGCCTGCAACGGCACGTACACCGTGCCGCCGCGACGGCGCACCGAACGCCGCCGCACTCTCGACACCGCTTCCGCGCGCGCCACCCTAGCCGCACGCGGTGTCACCGCACTTCCCCGCTACAGGAGGCCACATGGCACGTCCCGCGACCAAGCAGAAATCCCAGCCCAGCATCGCTCGCAGCGAAGGTAAGTCGCAGCCGCTCAGTCGTGAGCGCATCGCTGCCGACATCGCCGCGTTCCGCAAGACCGGCGGCCGGATCGAAGTGCTCACCACCAACTTCGGCCCGGCGCGCAACGACGGCGACAAGAGCGCCTAACGCCACCAACACCGCGGCAGGTTTGCAATGCATGTTGCCGCGAAGTTGGATTGTTGTATCAACGTGCCACCGCAAGGTGGCATGTTTGTGTCTGGCGTCCGCCGATGTCATTCATACGCATCGCGCAGGACTGCAACTCCAATGCGACCTCGTGTCGCTTCTGGCGATGACCCGCACAATGACTTCGCACAGGCCGCCGATGCGTGGCAACCGAACGCTGCGGACGCGTCGGCGCCTTGCACTGCATCCGCGCAAAAACTCCAGGCGTGTACCCACGACTCCATCCGCATGCGCGCGTAGGCATGCATTGAACGCATGCAATCTGCCGCACTTCTGCGTTCGCAGACGAGCATGCATTCACTCTGCACACCGACAGCGCAGAGTTGGCCCGCTACAATGGATTCCCCTTTGATTCTGCACGCCGTGATGCCTGCCTCCGATGCGTTGCCCGCCATGATCCGCAGCCTGTTGCCCCATTGGAATCCCGAATGGCTGGCGATTGCGGTACCGACGGTCAAGATCGTGCTGATCCTGGCAGTTGCCGCGTTGGTCCGCCTGCTGCTCCGGCAGTTGCTGCGGCGGCTGTGCACGCGTTACAGCGTGCCCGCCGAAATGATGATCGGCATCCGCCGCGTCGGCAGCTTCGTCATTTCGGTCAGTGCCTTGCTGATGGTGCTACGGGTCATCGGCGTCTCGGGCGGCACGTTGTGGACCGCATTCACCGGGTTCGCAGCCGTCGGCGCAGTGGCGTTCTTCGCTGCATGGAGCGTGCTGTCCAATATCTTCTGCACATTCCTGATCATCACCACGCGGCCATTTCGCCTGCACGATCACATCGAGGTTCTCGAAGGCGGCGACAAGCCCGGCTTGAAGGGACGTGTGATCGATATCAACGTGATCTACACCACGCTGGAAGAAACCGGCGAGCGTGCCGGCAGCGTACTGCAAGTTCCCAACAGCCTGTTTTTCCAGCGCACGACGCGTCGCTGGCGCGAGACCGGCAGCTTCAACGCCAACTAGGCGCAAGGCCAAGACGCGGTACTGCGGCGAGTTCGCCAGTGGCAGAACCCATACACGGCGATATCGGCAAGCGGCAACCTTCGACGACCGCAGTAGGCTCCACTGCGGCGCACGCTTGCGATAGCGGCGCCGTCTGCGGGGATTGCAGTCGCGGTCGCATCGCGGGCATGACCCATCAGCCACTCAACGCAGCTGACTGTCCTTGCTGCCGCGACGGTTGTAGCCGCTTTGCCCAGCCTGCTCCAGGTCATGCGCCTCTTGGCAGTGCACGCACAAGTGCACGCCGGGCACCGCCTTGCGGCGCGCCTCGGGAATCGGTGCCTCGCACTCTTCGCAGTGCGTCAGGCTCGGGCCGTGATGCAACTGACTCCGCGCGCGCTTGATCGCATCGTCGACAGTGGCATCGATCTGGTCCTGTACCGCTCCATCACCCGCCCATCCGGTCGCCATGATCGCCATACCTCGCTGGTCTGGACACATATATGGTCACTCGCGCAGGCAAATCCAAGCCGCGTGTGCACAGTACGCTCAAGCTGGTTGAACTAGCATCAAATCAACGCCGCCGGCCGCCGCGCGCGGCAGTGACCAGTACTCCGCCATCCGCACCCACGAAGGAACAGCAATGGAACAGCCCGTCCACCCGTTTTCCGAACTCTTCGCCCAGCTTGGCCTGCCGTCCGACGAAGCCAGCATTCGCAGCTTCATTGCCGAGCACTCCCCGCTGCCGGGCGATATGCGCCTGGAAGAAGCGCCGTTCTGGACGCCTGCCCAATCCCAGCTATTGCGTGAAGAACGCCTCGACGATGCCGACTGGATCGTGACCATCGATCAGCTCAATATCGCCCTGCATACCACTGCCGACGATACCGGCGTTTGAGCCAGGCACGCACTCACGTGCGCCACGCTTGAGATCGCCTGCAGCTGACATGCTTGCCAGCGCATTGGTGAAAAAAAAGGAGCGGCCAATGGGCCGCTCCTTTGCATCGCAGGCAGGACCGCGGGCAGCCACGCGCGTGCCCGGCCGTGCAACCTGCGTCAGGTCACTTTCTTGGCAATCGTCATGCCCAGCACGAACAGCACGATGGCGATGATGATGCCCGCCCAGAACAGGAATTTGGCGATACCCATCGCCGCGCCGGCCATGCCGCCGAAGCCCAGCGCACCGGCGATCAAGCCGATAATTGCGAAAATGATGGCCCACTTGATCATGATGTTGTCTCCTCATCGGCACCGTGCCGTTGTTCGATCGTGTGCTTGCGGCGCAGCGCCGCAGAACATGCACCGCACGCTACCGATTCGAATGTGCCGCACTCGTGAATACGCCTGACACACACTGCAATACACGCGTTGCATTCAGAGAGTAAGCGCCGTGTCCACGCGAGCGCACGCGCCCGTGGAGGGATCATCGCAGCTGCGCGCGGGGCCGTCCTTGCACGACGAAACACCACATGCGCATGGCATCGTGCAAGCCGCACTGGGCGCAACAGATGCACGCGCTTGCCACGTCGACTCTCAGCGCGCATGCGCGACTGGTTCGTAGTCACGCATCTGCACGGATGGATTGGTCAGTGGCCGACACATCGGCGATCATGCGCCTCTGCCCGCGACAGATCGCCATGGACACTCTTCGCTACCTCACCGGCTACCCGCCCGCCGTTCTGGATCAGGTGCGCGAGCTGATCGCACAGGACAAGCTCGCCACCGTACTGGCGCGACGCTACCCCGACCGGCACGCGATCCGCACCGATCGCCATCTCTACGAGTACGTCAAGGCGATGAAAGAGCGCTACATGCGCTCATCGCCGACCCTGCACAAGGCGACGTACGACAATCATCTGCACGTGGTCAAGCACGCCCTGGGCACGCATACGGCGATCTCCCGCGTGCACGGCGGCCGCCTGAAGGCCAGCCGCGAGATCCGCATCGCATCGGTGTTTCGCGACGCGCCGGAGCCGTTCTTGCAGATGATCGTGGCGCACGAACTGGCGCACCTGAAGGAGGCCGATCACAACAAGGCCTTCTACCAGCTCTGCAACCACATAACCCCGGACTACCATCAGCTGGAATTCGATCTGCGCCTGTATCTGACGCAATTAGCCCTGTCTGCCGATCGCTGAGCGTGCAGGACACGCGCAGGACTTGGCGCGGCTGACCGAACCACTGCGCTCACCGACAGGCGGGCGCGCACGCCATCGGTGCCCGGAATCGGCAAGTCTCCTTCGCACACTCTCGTACACTGCAGTTCCGAGCGCGCCGCCCACCTCCACCTGACGACCGCTCGCCACGTGGTGTTGGCCACTTTAGGATGCGCGCATGCAGCCCTCCTCTTTTGCAGACCTCACCCGCGCGGCGCAACGCCAGCAACCCGGCGCGATCAACGCGCTGGCCCAGGCGCTGGTGCGTGCCGGCCAACCGGAAGAAGCGCTTGTCTGGTATTTGCGCAGCGCGGCCGCCGGCGATGCGCTGGCGCAGGTCGAAGCCGGGCGCATGCGGGCCTATGGCGTCGGTTGCGAGGTGGACGTCGGTCAGGCGCGTGCGCACTGGGAGCTGGCCGAGCGGCAGGGCGCGGCAGCAGCACGCTATTTGCTGGCGACCCTGGCTGTGGGAGAGCAGCCGCTGGCCCTGGCCGGCACTGCGCAGGATCGACTGCAGTCGGCAGCCAATGCCGACTACCCGCCAGCACTACGCGCCATCGCCATCCAGCACGGGCGTGTGGCGCATCCGGAGCGGCAACGGCAGTGCGTCGCCTTGCTGGAACGCGCGGCGGCCGGCGGCGATGCCGTGTCGGCCGCCCTGTTGGCCGAGCGCCTGCTGCGCGGCGAAGGCGTGCCGCCCCAGCCCGATGCCGCTGCACAGCTCTTGCAGCAGTTGCAGCCCCTGGGCATGACCGCGCTACCGCCGGTGGACGTCGCGCCGCCGGACCCCGCGGACGACACCGCCGGTCACCGCATCGCATTCGCGCCGCGTGTTGGCCCGGTGCGACGCCACACAGCCCCACGCATCGAAGAATATGCCGCAGTCCTGTCGGCCGACGAATGCCGCTTGCTCATGCTGCTGGCGCGACCGCATCTGCGTGCCTCGAAGGTGATCGATCCCAACGATGCCAGCACCGGGCGCGCGCCGATCCGCACCAGCCACGGCGCGACATTGGACCCCATCATCGAGGACTTCGCCGCGCGTGCCGCACAGGCGCGGTTGGCGGCCTGCGCGCAGCTCCCGCTCGCCCACGCAGAACCGCTCTCGGTGTTGTGTTACGCACCGGGCGAGCAGTACCGCGCGCACCGTGACTACCTGCCGCCCGGAACGATCGCCGCCGACCGCCCCACCGCCGGCAACCGCCAGCGCACCGTCTGCGTCTATCTCAACGACGTCGGCGCCGGTGGCGAGACCGAATTCCCGGTCGCCGGCGTTCGCGTGCGGCCACGTCCCGGCACACTGGTCTGCTTCGACAACCTGCATGCCGATGGCCGCCCGGACGCCGATTCGCTGCACGCCGGCCTGCCGGTCACGGCAGGCAGCAAATGGTTGGGGACGCTGTGGTTCCGCCAGCAACGCTACCGGGATTGGTGAACAGATTCATACACACCCCCCTGCCGACGTGGTTTAAAATGTTGCAGCGCGACGTGATCGGACAGGATCTGCAAACGTCGCGTTTTTTGTTTCCCACGGCACGGGTGCACGCCCGGCTTCAGGGAAGGCACATCACGCAGCCCCGCGGAGCCTTCGATGCTTTTCGAAACCCTCGATACCACCGGCCACGAGCAGGTGATTTTCTGTCACAACCGCGACGCCGGGCTCAAGGCGATCATCGCCCTGCACAGCACGCGCCTTGGGCCAGCGTTGGGTGGCGTGCGGATGCGCCCCTATGCCAGTAGCGAGGCGGCACTCAACGACGCGCTGCGGCTGAGCCGCACCATGACCTACAAGAACGCCCTGGCCGGCCTGAATGTCGGCGGCGGCAAGGCGGTCATCATCGGCGACCCTCGGACCGACAAGACCGAAGCGCTGTTCCGCGCGTTCGGCCGGTTCGTCGATACCCTCGGCGGGCGCTACATCACCTCCGAGGACGTCGGCACGGACGTCAATGACATGGAGCAGATCTACCTGGAAAGCGAGTACGTCACCGGTGTGCACCAGGTGCACCGCGGCTCCGGCGACCCTGCCCCGTTCACGGCCTACGGCGCCCTGCAGGCACTGATGGCCTCGCTCAACCGCAAGCTCGGCCACGAAGAAGTCGGCAAGGCCAGCATTGCGATCCAGGGGCTGGGCCATATCGGCATGGAGTTGGTGAAGCTGCTCAAGGAGCGCGGCGCAAAACTCTATGTGGCCGACCTGAATCAGGCGCTGGTGGACCGCGCAGTGGCCGAATACGGCGCAGAAGCGGTGCGCCCGGATGAAATCCATCAGGTATCGGCCGACGTATTTGCTCCCTGCGCGCTGGAAGGCGCCATCAACGAAGACACGCTGCCGCAGCTCAAGGCCAAGATCATCTGCGGCACCGCCAACAACCAGCTTGCCAGCGCCGCCATCGGCGAAGAGCTGCACCGGCGCGGCATTTTGTATGCACCCGATTACGTGGTGAATGCCGGTGGGGTGATGAATGTGTCGCTGGAGATCGACGGCTACAACCGTGAGCGTGCGATGCGGCTGATCCGCAGCATCTATCACAACCTGGAAAAGGTCTTCGATCTATCCACGCAGCTGGACGTCTCGCCGCAGCAGGCGGCCGATCAGATTGCCGAAGCGCGCATTGAGGCCATCAGCAAACTCAAGCTGCCGCTGGGTCGTACTGCGCCGCGCTTCCTGCACAAACTACGCGGCGAGTAACTGGCAACAGATAGATTGGGCGTAGCGATCAGCGCAGTACGAGATTGCCGCTGAAAACGCCACGCCCGGGCATTGCGCCCGGGCGTCATGCACGCCGATCAGAAATCGGCGCTGTACTTCAGGCTAAACGCACGGTCGTCGCCGCGCTCGCCCACCCGCTGGTCGTAACCGAAACGCAGCTGGCTCTGCTGGCCAAGCGGTGCTGCAGCGGTGATGCCGAACAGACCCTCCGAACGTGCGGGCTGCATGCCACGCAGCGGTGCCCACGCATCCACCCCCACGAAGCTGGCATCTAGCGTCAAGCCATCGCTGCTCAGCGCCTGCTGCCATTCCGCATAGCCGCCCAGCTGGATACCGCGCCAGCGATACGCCGATCGCACACCGGCAAGCGCCTGCGTGCGCGATGACGTACTCGCGTCGGCACGCAAGCCGAAGCCATCGCCGCCGCTTTCGCGGAAACCGTCGCTGCGCAAACGCACGTAATCCAGGCCCATATACGGCGTCAGGCTTGCATGCGCGCCACCCAGGCGGTACCCGGTTTCCAGATTGCTGCTGAGGTAACTGCCGCTGTAGTCGCTGAAGGCGCTGCTGCGGTCTTCGCCCAGCTGCAGGGTGCGCTCGATCTGCCGATTGACGTTGCCAAAGCCCACTTGGCCCAGCGTGTACGCAGCGCCCAATGTCGTGCCCCAATACAGCTGCGCCTGCACCTGACGATCGCGCCCGCGTGCCCCATCCAGGTCGCCCAGACTACTGGAGCGCGTTTCGCCGAACGCAAAACCGGTGACCGCACCGGAAGCCAGACGCACATCGTTGCCCATCATCCAGCCGGAGGTGGCAAAGCCCGAAGTGGTTGCACCGCCCTCGCCCGGCCCGCCGAGTGCCCGTTGCCAGTTGCCCAACAGACGCGGCTGTTGCGAGAGCCCATCGAAATGCGCTGCCAGCGCGCGGCGACTCAGATCGATGGTGTCGAAGGTCATCGCCGCAGAGTCGGCATGCGCACGGCCGGACAGGCTGCGCAGCGAATCCGCCGCGGCCTTGGCGGTTGGCGATTGTTGCAAGGCAGCTGCAGCGCGAATGAAGCCGCCGCTGAGCGCACCATTGCCCTGGAACTGCTGCGCATCGACCTGCTGGAACGCCTGCTCGACGCGGATGGCCGAATCCATCGACGCGGTGCCGATCGCGCCCAGCGACGCAGCGACCGCGGTGACATCCATGCGCTGCAGCGACACATACGCGGTGTTGGCGTCGTAGCTGCGCGTGGCGCTCAGAAAGGTCACCGCCGGCCCGCTGCTCAGCGTGTCGAATGTGCCTTGCAAACCATTGGTCGCCTGCAGCACCGCGTAGGTCGTGTTGTTGGCGACGTAGTCGCGCCGACCGAGCAATTGCAGGTCGCCGGCGATGGTCGCCGTGCCCGCGACATTCAACCGGTCACCCACATTCAGTGCCAGGCGACCATTGCTGGCCTGCGTGTAGTTGCCGGCAATGGAGGCGGTCGCGCCGTTGACCTGCAAGGTCCCGGCGTTGTCGACCCGACCACCGATGTTGCCCGCAACAACCAGGCGCGCGCCATTGGCGACGCTCACCCGCGCACTCTGCAAACTGGCGGTCTGCAAGGTGCCGCCAAGGACCTGGGTGTCGCCGCTGAAGGTATTGGCCGTGCTGCTCAATACCAAGGTGCCGGTGCCGCGCTTGGTCAGGCCGCCGGTGCCACTGATGTCGTTGGCCCAAGTCGAACGCAAGGTCGTGACAGTGACATCCACCGTGCCCCAATCGAAGCGTGCCGGCCCCAATACTGCCTTGCCGACGTTGAGCAGGCCGTAGCCGAAGACCGGATCCACGCCAGCAGCCCCCAAGTCGGTGGCGGTTCCCAGCAAGGTCTGGCGCACCAGATCATTGTTGAAATACGGAAATGCCTGCCACACCAGCGCAGCCGCACCGGAGACCAGCGGCGCTGCGAACGAGGTGCCGCTGCCGTAGAAATAACGGATGTTGCCGGCAGTGGCGTCCGGGTCGATGAACAGCGAAGTGCCTGGCGCGACCAGGCAGTAGCGCATCGCCACACCACAGGCGTTGGAGTACGACGCCAGTTGCGTCGGGTTGGCGGTATCCAGCGCGCCGACCACCAACCAACCGCGCTCCAGATCGGCCGCCGGTAGCGTCCCGTTCGGGCCAGGCTGACTGGGCAGCGCCGCCGTATCGGAGGGCTGCGAGCGCGATTCATTGCCCGACGCGAACACCACCAGCCCATCGTTGCTGAGGATGAAAGGGCGGTACTCCTGGGCAATCTGATTGGTCACCGTCGGGTCGTTCCAATACAGGCCGCCCCACGAATTGTTCATGATGCGCACACCGGCACTGATCAGATCGGCATGCACCGGCCCCAGACCGAGCGGTCCATCGACCTCGTTGCCGTCGCCGCTGCCGTCATCGTCCGGCGCACGGTCGCTGATGATGCGCGCAGACACCAGGCCCGCACCCGGCGCGATGCCGCCGGGCCATTGCCCGACCGCACGCCCGGCGGCCAGCTCGGCCACCACGGTCCCGTGCCCAACCACATCGCCCACTGCGGTGTTGTTGGTGCGTGGATCCACATAGATGAAGCTGTCGCTGACGCGTCCCTGCAACGCCGGATGATTGGCATTGATGCCGGTATCGATGACACCGATGCGGTACCCCGCGCCGGTAAAGCCAAGCGCCTGAGCCGCACGCGCGTTGGTCAGCGCCAGATGCGCATCGATCGCCGGCTCCGGCGTCGTTGGCGTTGTCACCGGTGGCGGCGGTGATGTTGGCGGCGGAGGCGGTGGTGGCGAGGTCACCGGCGGTGCGGCCGGGGTGCTTGGACGGATACCACCTCCGCCACCACCACCGCCACACGCGGTCAACGCAACCGCCAGCGCCGAGGCCAGCACGGTCCTGGCGACGTCTTGCTTCTTCATTGGTGTTCTCCCCGAACCCATTCCATGGATGGGGCCCAATCGGGCCCGAATAACGCTTTGCTTACTTTAATCGGAAAGCGTGCGCGTGGGGCGCGTGCTGGCGCGGCGCCGCCATGAGGCAGATAATCGTTTCACTTTAAACGGTATCTGCTCATGTCCGACATCGTCATCGTTGCTGCCAAACGTACTGCCATCGGCTCGTTCCTCGGCCAATTCAACGCGGTGCCGGCACCCACGCTTGCCGCGGCTGCCATCCGGGGGGCGCTCGCGCAATCGGGTATCGCGCCTGCCGATATTTCCGAAGTCATCGTCGGCTGTGTGCTGCCGGCCAATCTCGGCCAGGCACCTGCGCGCCAGGCCGCGATTGCCGCAGGCATTCCTACCTCGACCGGCGCCACCACCATCAACAAGGTGTGCGGCTCGGGCATGAAGGCGATCATGTTGGGACACGACCTGATCAGGGCCGGCTCGGCCAGCATCGTGGTGGCCGGCGGCATGGAGTCGATGAGCAATGCCCCGCATCTGCTGCCCAACTCGCGCACCGGCAACCGCTACGGCAATTTCCAGGCGGTCGATCACATGGCCTGGGACGGCCTGACCAACCCGTATGACGGCCAGGCCATGGGCGTATTCGGCGAAGCCACTGCGGAGAAGCTCGGCTTCAGCCGCGCCGACCAGGATGCGTTCGCGATCGCCTCGGTGGAGCGCGCGCAGGCGGCGCAGCGCAGCGGCGCGTTTGCCGACGAAATCGTGCCGGTGACGGTCGCCACGCGCAAGGGCGAAGTCGTCGTGGACAGCGATGAGCAGCCGGGCAAATCCGACGTGGCCAAGATTCCGACGTTGAAGCCAGCCTTCAAGAAGGACGGCAGCGTGACCGCGGCCAGTTCCTCGAGCATTTCCGATGGCGCGGCAATCACCGTACTGATGAGCGCGGACGATGCGCAACGCCGCGGCGTGACGCCGATGGCGCGCATCGTCGGCCATGTCACCCACTCGCAGGAGCCGGAATGGTTCACCACCGCACCGGTCGCTGCGATTCAATCGCTGCTCGGCAAGCTCGGCTGGCAATTGGACGATGTGGACCTTTTCGAAATCAACGAAGCCTTCGCCGTCGTGGCGATGGCGCCAATCAAGCAACTTGGCATCGCGCACGGCAAGGTCAATGTGCATGGCGGCGCCTGCGCACTGGGCCATCCGATCGGCGCATCCGGCGCGCGTTTGGTGGTGACATTGGTGAACGCGTTGCGCAGCCGCGGAGGCAAGCGCGGAATCGCAACGCTATGCATCGGCGGCGGCGAAGCGACCGCCATCGCTATCGAATTGATTTAATTATCTTTAACGGCGATTTTGCAAAACTGAATGCGCGTGCGCTTGACACTCGTCTTGTGGCCGTCATCATGTCGGGGGCGCGCAATAGCGCGTTGCCTAATCTAACGACGAGGATTGAAACAATGACCATCAACAAGCTGCTGATCGCAATGGCTCTGGGCCTGGCCCTGACCGCTTGCTCGAAGCCGGAACAGGCTCAGGACGCTGCTGCTTCGGCTAACGAAGCTGCTGCCGACGCTCAGACCGCTGCCGACCAGGCTGCTGCCTCGGGCTCGCAGTCGGCTGACGCCGCTCAGGCTGCTGCCAACACCGCTGCTGCTTCGGCCGACACCGCTGCTGACGCTGCTCAGGCTGCTTCCGGCGCCGCGACCGACGCTGCTGCTGACCAGGCTGCCGACGCTGCCAAGACGGCTGAAGACACCGCCAAGGCTGCTAAGGACACCGCAGAAGAAGCCAAGAAGTAATCACTTCTTGACTCCAAGCGAGTTCGGAAAAAGCCGCTGGTTTCCAGCGGCTTTTTCTTTGCCTGCGGTGCAAGCCTTGCACGCCGTACCTGCCGGCAAGACCACCGACAACCTGCACGATTGCGTCTGTCTCCCCGGCGGCTGAATGGCCAGCCACGCATTGACGCAGACTGCATCGCCTCCTACATAAGCTCCGGCTTCCAACACCGGAACAGGAACAGGACCACCCATGAAGACGATCCGCATGCTGTCGTTGAGCGCCATCGCCGCCCTCACCCTTGCTGCCTGTCAGGGCCCGGATGCCGAGCAGGCGCGCCGCGATGCCGCTTCTGCCGCCAAGCACGCCGCCGCCGCGACCGAACAGGCCGCCGACCGTGCGGCAGTGGAAGCGAAGGCCGCAACTGCCGATGCACGCGTGGCTGCGCGCGAGTTGGCCGCAGACGCCAGCCGTGCCACCGCCAATGCGGCCGATGCCACTGCCGACAAGACGCGCGAAATGGCCAACAAGGCCGAACAGAATGCCGACAAGCACGACGCCGACCACGCGCAGCACTGAGTCCGTCCCCCCCTTTCGCAGCACCCGCAACGCGCCGGCCATGTGCCGGCGCGCTTGTCTCGGCCGACGGATGGCTCGTGTTGTCGAGGCCGGCAGGCTAGCATTCGCATATGTCCTCTTCTTTTACGTCGCGCCGGCGCAACCAGCTGGCGCTGATTTTTTCTGCGCTGATCTTCGTCGTCATCGGAATCGGCATCTTCGTCGGTGCCCGCCGTTCGCTGGCCGACGCTGCGCTGGTGTCGCACACCCACGAGGTGATCGGGCGGGTGGACGAGATCCAGGCGCGCGTGCTCGATGCCGAATCGGCGCAGCGCGGCTTCCTGCTTACCGGCAACGACGCCTACCTGCTGGACTACCAGACCAGTGTCGAACGTCTGCCGATCCTGCTGGACAACCTGCGCCGCCTGATCGTCGACAACCCCGCACAGGAGCAGCACCTGGCGCAGTTGCAACGGCTGGTGGAAACCCGCCTGCGGCAGATTCAGCACGTGCTCGACCTCTATGCACAAGGTGGGCTGGAGGCGGCACGTGCCGACATCCGGCAGAGCGCATTCCGCACCACCAGCGCCATCCGCGAGCAGGCATTGACGATGGTGCAGCGCGAACAGGAGCTGCTGGCACAACGCGCGCGAAGCAGCGAACAAAGCGCCAACCTGTTGCTGGCACTGGCATTGGCCGGCATTCCGTTCGGGCTGTTGGTGGTGGGCATGGTCTATGCGCTGTTGATGCGCGAACTGCGCCACCGCGCGCAGGCCGAACAGCTGGCGGCTCAGGCCAATCGCGAGTTGGGCAAGAGCATCGAGGCACTGCAGCGCAGTACCGCCGATCTCAACCTGCTCAGCCGTTACACCGGCCTGCTGCAGAGCTGCATCAGTGCCGAAGAAGCGTTGATGGTCAGCAGCCGTACCCTGGCCGGCCTGCTGCCGGGCGTGGCGGGAAGCGTGTACCTGCTGCGCGCCTCGCAGGACCGCGCCGAGGCGATCAGCCACTGGGGCGAGCCGCTGGTGCGCAGCGCGCCGCATCTGTCGCCCGAGCAGTGCTGGGCGCTGCGCCGCGGCCAGCCGCATATCGTCCAAGACCTGGGCCGGGATGCGCTGTGTGCGCATATCGAAGAACCCGCACACGATGCGTCCGTCACCACCGCGTGCCTGCCGATGTCGGCGCAAGGCACCCAGCTCGGGTTTCTGTTCCTGTCTGCCGCCGGCCCGGGGCCGATGCCGCGGCTGGAAATCGCCGAGGCGGCCGCCGAACAGTTGTCGTTGGCGCTGAGCAACCTGCGCTTGCGCGAGTCGCTGCGCCGGCAGTCGATCCGCGATGCGCTGACGGGGCTGTATAACCGCCGCTATCTGGAAGAATCGCTGAGCCACGAGTTGGCGCGGTGCGCACGGCGTGGTCTGCCGTTGTCGGTCTTGATGCTGGACGTGGACCATTTCAAGCAGTTCAACGACAGCCAGGGCCATGCCGGCGGCGACCTGTTGCTGGCAGCGGTGGGCGAATTGCTGCTGACCCGCCTGCGCGCCGAGGATGTGGCATGCCGCTACGGCGGTGAGGAATTCACCGTCCTTCTGCCCGAAGCCGATGGCGAAGAAGCCATGCGCGTGGCCGAGCAGATTCGCAGTTACATCGCCGCGCTGGCGGTCAGCGACGGTGCGCGCGCCTTGCCGAAGGTGACTGCCTCGATCGGCGTGGCCAGCTTCCCTGCCGATGGCGAACAGGGTGCGAGCCTGATCCAGAAAGCCGACGCAGCGCTGTATCGTGCCAAGCATGCTGGGCGCAACCGGGTCGAGCGATACGGTGCTGCTACAGACAGTGCGGACTGAAGGCAGCTGACAAGGCCACGGCGGGCAGCCAGGCGCGGCCGCGCCCGAAGCCGGGAGGTAGCACGCGGAGACTGTGGCCCTGGTGCGCCGCGCGCACCCACTTGACGGCTGCTCGCAGCGTTTGCCGACAGCTTCGTAACGCGCGCCGTCCATCCCGGTTTGCGGAGTCCGTCACACAAAAGATCCAGTTGCGCAGCGATAGTCGGCCTCGACCCCTAAAGCGAGGCAGTCCGATGTCGATGTGGCGCGATCAAGGTCCCAACAAGAAAGACGGCGTTCCGGTCACCCCCGAGGTTCCTGCGGCCGATGGCAGGCTGTTCACCGCCGAGGCCAGCCCCGCGCCGCCGGTGCCCGCCGCCGCAGCGCCCAGCGTCGCGCCGGCAGCTGTGGCCACGCAGCGTCACAGCGAAGCGAAAGAGTCGCTGATCGCTGCCGACATCAGCATCGAAGGCAAGATCGAAGGCGCCGGCCATGTGCGTCTGGCCGGCCGCTTCAAGGGCGATGTCAACGTCAAGGGCGATCTGACCATCGAACGCGGCGCCAAGCTCAATGGCGGCGTGCGCGCCAACAAGGTGATCATCGCCGGCGAGCTGGAGGGCAACATCGAATCTGCCGCGCAGGTCGAACTGCAGACGTCCGGTGTGTTGGTCGGCGACGTCAAGGCTGGCAGCCTCACGGTGGCCTCGGGTGCGCGCATGCGCGGCCAGGCCGATTTCGGCTGGGGCGATGATGGCGGCAAGCCGGTCACTGCCAGCAAGCCAGTGGTCAGCGGAGACAGCGACGCCACATGAGTGCACCTCGCCCGGGCACGCCCGGCGCCACGCGCAGCTGCCCGCACTGCAAGGCGACGATCCTGGAAAGCGCCAGCGTCTGCCCTGCGTGCAAGCACCACCTGCGCTTCGATTCGGCGGCTGCGCAACACGCGCAGCCGGCGCCGATCGTGCCGCTCAAGGTCGACGGCACCATCCGCCACCCGGCCGACGGCGATCCGTGGGAATACACGGTGGTGGTGGTGGTGCGTAACGGGAAGGGCGAGGAGATCCGTCGCCAGGTGGTCGATGTCGGCGCAATGCACGGCGGCGAAGAACGCGGCTTCACCCTGGCGGTGGAAGCGAGCGCGGTGCGTTCGCCCGGGCGGCGTACGCGGCATTAAGAACAGCTGACAAAACGACTGCGCAACCGCCAGGCGGGCGCGGCCGTTGCTCGGAATCGGCATGTCCCACGCGTACACCGCGGTTCCTTCGTACCGTCCACGCCACCTGACGGCCGCTCGCTACGTTTTGTTGGCCGCTCTGAGGCGTCCACGATCCACGCGGCTGCCAACACTAAACGCGCACTGCCGGACGAACGTGGCGGTGAGTTGATCGGCATGTGCCGTGCGTGCACCCGTAGCCTCTGTGCGCCGTCCACGCCTGTCCGGCGGCTGCTCGCGAGGTAGTGGCACCTGCCGGTAAGCGCGCGTCGCGCGAAGGCACCGCCGCACGCGGTTCCCATTCTCAGGATCTGCACACCGGCTTGGCCAGAGTTGCCGCATGCGCAACGGCAACGATGAGACATCTCACACACGCGGCGATCTGGTGGTGCTCGGGCCGGAGGGCCTGTATTGCCCGCAAGGCGATTTCCATATCGACCCGTGGCGGCCGGTGCCGCGCGCGGTGATTACGCATGGTCACGGCGACCACGCCCGCAGCGGCATGGGCGAGTACCACTGCACGCGCGAGAGCCTGTCCATCCTGCAATGGCGCCTGGGCGAACAGGTCTATCACACGCATGCGGACGCTGAAGCATTTCAGCTGGGGCGTGCGCGCGTGTCGCTGCATCCGGCCGGACACGTGCTGGGATCGGCGCAGGTGCGCATCGAAGTGGATGGCGAGGTCTGGGTCGCCTCCGGCGACTACAAGCGCCAACCCGACCCCACCTGCAAGCCGTTCGAAGTGGTGCCATGCGACACCTTCATCACCGAAGCGACCTTCGGCCTGCCGGTGTACCGCTGGCCCGACACCTCCCAGGTTGCGGCCGATATTTCTGCCTGGCGCCGCGAATGCGCCGAACGCGGCGAAGCGGCCATCCTGTACTGCTATGCGCTGGGCAAGGCGCAGCGCGTATTGGCCGAATTGCGCGCGTGGGAGACGCAGCCGGCATTGCTGCATGGCGCGGTCGCGGTGGGTGTGGAGGTCTATCGCCAGGCGGGCATCCCGATGCTGGATACCCAGCCGGTCAGCGAGCATGCGCGCGGCGCCGACTATGCCGGGCAATTGGTCATCGCGCCGCCATCGGCGGCCGGCAGCGCCTGGATCCGCCGTTTTCGCAGCGCACAGCAAGGTTTTGCCTCGGGCTGGATGCGCATCCGCGGCAATCGCCGCAGGCGCAATTACGATCGGGGCTTTGTGGTCTCCGACCATGCCGACTGGCCCGACCTGCTGCGCACCATCGAAGAAACCGGCGCACAGCGCGTCATTGCCACCCATGGCAATACCGATGCATTGATCCAACACTTGCGGGAACGCGGCGTCGCAGCAGAAGCCTTCCGCACCGATTTCGGAGCCGAGGAATGAACCCGCTGCCCGCACGTCGTTATGTTCGCGCGCGTCCGCGCATTCGCTTGAGCGGTGCGCTCGCGTTCCGCCGTCATGCCTTGGCGTTTTGCGTGCATCGCAACGCGCCAGCGGCCACCATCGGCCCACCGCGACCGCTGCGGCGCCCACGCGTGCTTGCCGCGTTTACCCGACGCGCACTGGAGCTGCGTGCTGCCGACAGGCGCGCAGCGACACAGGCGCTGCCGTGAAGCGTTTCGCGGCGTTGTACCGCACCCTGGACCGCAGCACCGGCACGCTCGACAAGCGCGCTGCGCTGGTTGCGTATTTCCGCGATGCGCCCGCGCTGGACGCGGCATGGGCGCTGTATCTGCTGGCCGGTGGCAAGGTGGCCAGCGCGCGCATGCGCATTGCCAGCAGCGGCGAACTGCGTGAATGGATCACCGACACCGCCGGCGTTGCCGATTGGCTGGTCGCCGACAGCTACGACCATGTCGGCGATCTGGCCGAAACCCTGGCCTTGCTGCTGGACGACCCGGTCACCGAGGCGGCCGATCTGCCGTTGGCAGAATGGATCGAACAGCGGCTGCTGCCGATCGCCAACCAGGACGTGCAAGTCCGCAAGGCCTGCATCGTGCAGGCGTGGCGCAGCCTGGCCTTCGACGAGCGGCTGGTGTTCAACAAGCTGCTGACCGGCGCATTGCGGGTTGGGGTGTCGCAACGGCTCGTGCAGCAGGCGCTGGCCGAATTGTCGGGCGTGGATATCGCGCGCATTGCGCAGCGCATGCTCGGCAGTTGGCGGCCGCATCCAACCTATCTTGCAGACCTGTTGACCAGCGAAGAACTGCCCGGCGACCGCCAGCAGCCCTATCCGTTCTTTTTGGCATCGCCGCTGGAAGCGGAGGTCGACACGCTGGGCCCCATCGACGACTGGCTGCTGGAATGGAAATGGGACGGCATCCGCCTGCAGCTGATTCGCCGCGCCGGCGAAGCGGCGCTGTGGTCGCGCGGCGAAGAGCGTCTGGATGGACGTTTCCCCGAAATCGAACACGCCGCACTGCAATTGCCGGACGGCACCGTCATCGATGGCGAGCTGCTGGCCTGGCAACCCGAACAGCCCCTGCCAATGCCGTTTACTGCGTTGCAGACGCGTATCCAGCGGCTCAAGCCCGGGCCCAAGACCTTGGCCGCCGCACCTGCGCGCGTGGTGGCCTACGACCTGCTGGAACTGGCGGGCGAAGACCTGCGCGAGCGCCCGTTGCAGGAGCGGCGCGCACTGCTGGAAGGCGTGCTCGCCACGCTGGCAGATCCGCGCATCGTTGCCTCGCCGCTGGTGCAGGTCAGCGATTGGCAGGCCGCAGCTCACGTGCGCGTGGAAGCGCGCGAACGCGGCGTGGAAGGGCTGATGCTCAAGCGCGCCAGTTCGGTGTATCAATCCGGTCGCCGTCGCGGCGATTGGTGGAAATGGAAGATCGACCCACTGACCATCGACGCGGTGCTGCTGTACGCGCAGGCCGGCCACGGCAGACGCAGCACGCTCTACACCGACTACACCTTCGGGCTATGGCACGAGGGCCAACTGGTGCCGATCGCCAAGGCCTATTCGGGCCTGGACGACAAGGAAATTCTTCAACTGGATCGCTGGATCCGTGCCAACACCACCGAGCGCTTCGGCCCGGTGCGCGCGGTCACTGCGCATCACGTGTTCGAGCTTGGGTTTGAAGCGGTGAACCGCAGCGCGCGGCATAAGTCCGGCATCGCGGTGCGCTTCCCGCGCATCCTGCGCTGGCGTCACGACAAGCCGATGGCCGAAGCCGATCATCTGAGCACCCTGCAGGCACTGGCGCGGTGAGCGTCACGCAGCACACGTATGGCACGCCACTGCAACAGTGGCGTGCCTGGTTCGCGCAGCGCGGCTGGGCGCCACTGCCGTTCCAACGCGATGTGTGGAAGCGCTATCTCGACGGCGAATCGGGCCTGCTGCATACGCCCACCGGCAGCGGCAAGACGCTGGCGGCATTTGGCGGGCCGTTACTGGAGGCATTGGCCACGCGTGGGCGCAAATCCCCGCGCAAACCGGGCAAACCCACCTCCCCTGCGCGCCGCCAGCCGCAACGCAATCTGCAAGTGTTGTGGATCACGCCGCTGCGCGCACTGGCCGCCGACACCGCACGCGCGCTGCGCGAGCCGGTGGACGCATTGGGGCTGGATTGGCAGGTGGGCCTGCGTACCGGCGATGCCAGCGCGCGCGACAAGCGGCTGGCACGCAGCGGCAAGCTCGACGTGCTGGTCACCACGCCCGAATCGCTGGCATTGCTATTGTCGTATCCGGATACCGCGCCGCAGCTGTCGGCATTGCGCTGTGTGATCGTCGACGAATGGCACGAGCTGCTGGGCAACAAGCGCGGCGTGTTGCTGCAATTGTGTCTTGCGCGCTTGCGCGGATGGACGCCGCACCTGCGCATCTGGGGGCTGTCGGCGACGCTTGGGAACTTATCGCAGGCACGCGATGTGCTGTTGCCGCATTGCCCCGAGGCGGCGCTGGTCTCCGGCGTCAAACCGCGCACCATGACGCTTGAAACCTTGCTGCCGGACAGTGGCGAGCGCTTTCCCTGGGCAGGCCACCTTGGTCTGGCGCAACTGGCGCGCGTGCTGCAAAAGATCATGCAACAGCGCACCAGCTTGGTGTTTACCAATACGCGCGCGCAGGCCGAGTTGTGGCATCAGGCCTTGAGCGCGGTGTGGCCGGAGGAGTTGACCACGCTGGCGCTGCATCACGGCTCGCTGGATCCATCGCTACGCGCGGCCGCCGAACGCGGGCTGGCCGACGGCAGCCTGCGCTGCGTGGTCGCCACCTCCAGCCTGGATCTGGGCGTCGACTTCCCGGCCGTGGATCAGGTGCTGCAGGTCGGCAGCCCGAAAGGCATCGCGCGCCTGCTGCAACGCGCCGGGCGCGCACGCCATCGCCCCGGCGAATCCGGGCACGTGGTGTGCGTGCCTTCGCATGCGCTGGAATTGGTCGAATACGCCGCGGCACGTCGCGCGCTGGTGCATGGACATATCGAAGCGCGTCCACCGCCACGGTTGTCGCTGGACGTACTGGCGCAGCACTGCGTCACCCTCGCCCTCGGCGGCGGCTTCCACGCCGATGCGTTGTTCGAGGAAGTGCGCGGTACCGATGCCTTCGCCGCGCTGGAGAAAACCACCTGGAACGCGGTGCTGGATTTCATCGTGCAAGGCGGCAGCGCGCTGGCGCATTATCCGGACTTCCACAAGGTGGTACGCGACGACGAGGGTCTGTACCGCGTGATCGACCGACGCGTCGCGCTGCGGCACCGGCTGTCCATCGGCACGATCACCAGCGACGGCAGCGTGCGCGTGCAGTTCCTGCGCGGCGGGCGGCTGGGCGCGGTGGAAGAACAATTCATCGGCCGCCTGCGCCGCGGCGACCGCTTCCAGTTCGCCGGCCGCCTGCTGGAACTGGTGCGCCTGGAAGACATGACCGCCTACGTGCGCGTGGCCAAGGGCGGCAGTGGCGTGGTGCCGAAATGGATGGGCGGGCGCATGCCGTTGTCGTCGGCGCTGGGCCGCGAGGTGGAAGCGGTGTTCGCCGACCCTGGCGATGCGCCGGAGATGCAGGCCCTGGCGCCGTTGCTGCACCTGCAAGGCTCGCTTTCTTCGCTGCCGGGGCCGGACCATCTGCTGGTGGAAAGCGTCAAGGCGCGCGACGGCCGCCACGTCTTCGTCTACCCGTTCGCCGGCAGGCAAGTCAACGAAGGCCTGGCCGCGTTGCTCGCGGCACGCTGGAGCCGGCGCCAACGCAATACCTTCAGCTTCGCTGCCAATGACTATGGATTTGTGCTGTCGCCGGCGCAGGATGTCGACATCGATGCCGATGTACTGCAAGCCCTGCTCTCGCCGGTGGGCCTGTTCGACGATCTGCGCGACAGCCTCAATCTGGGCGAGTTGGCGCGCCGGCAATTTCGCGAGATCGCGCGCGTGGCGGGATTGTTGTCGCCCTCGTTGCCTGGGCGTGCGCCGCGCAGCCTGCGTCAGCTGCAGGCCTCCAGCGGCTTGCTGTACGACGTGTTGCAGCGCTTCGACCCCGATCATTTGCTGCTTGCGCAAGCCGAACGCGAAGTGTTCGAAGGCCAGCTCGAACTGGCGCGGCTTGCACATGCGCTGGAAGACTGCGCGCGCCGCGCGTTGCGCCTGTGCAAACCGCGCAGCCTCACACCATTATCGTTTCCGCTGTGGGCAGAACGCGTGCGTGGGCAACTGAGTACCGAAGACTGGAAGGCCCGCGTCTTGCGCGCTGCCCAACAACTGGAGCGCAAGCATGGGCGATAGCGTGCAGCTGCAGCTGGCCGGCGAAACCGTGGAATTGCTCGGCGAACGCGCGTTGTATCGGCCGGCACAACGTGCGCTGTTGATCGCCGATCTGCATCTGGGCAAGGCCGATGTGTTCCGACGTGCCGGCATCGGCTTGCCGGCCGGCGGCACCGCGCACGATCTGGAACGGCTGGATGCGTTGCTCGATCAACGCGATGTCCAGGCGCTATGGATTTTGGGCGACCTTTTGCACGGCCCTGCCCCACGCGCGGCCTGGCACCGACGCTGGAGCGCATGGCGCGAACGGCATTGCGCGTTACGCGTGATCGCCATTCGCGGCAATCACGACCGCGCCCTGGCCGGTGCGGAGTTGCACGTCGAAGCGGCCGGCGAACAGGTCGAAGATGGCCCGTTCGTGCTGCGCCACGACCCGTTGCCGCATCCCAGCGGCCACGTGCTGTGCGGGCATCTGCATCCATTGGCCAAGCTACCGGGGCTGTCACGGCGCTGGCCGGCGTTCTGGTTGCGCGAGCGCGTCACCATCCTGCCGGCGTTCTCGCAGTTCACCGCAGGCATCGTGCCGACGCTGGCCGAAGGCGAGCGCCTGGTTGCCTGCGTGGAAGGCGATGCGCTGGCACTGCCGGTGCGTTAGCCAATGACGCACGCACCGGCCGAAGCTACGACTGCGCAGCTGCTTCGGCGTTAGCGTCGGCCAGCCGCGCGACTGGTCGCGCCAAAGCCTCGACGAATTCCGGCGCCAGCGCCAGCTTGCCGAACCAGCCATGCTGGGTGCCGCTGAGCACGCGCAACATGTGCCCGCGCCCGCCCGGCACGCGTCCCATCGGGCGTAGCAGCAGGTCGCGGCCATGTGCCCACAGATCGCGTTCGGACTGGAACAGCGGCGTCAGCCAGCGGCTCCAGCGGTGATAGATCGCCACGTGCGCCTGGCGTTCGCGCTGGTAGCGCTGCAAGGCAGCGTCCAGATCGGCGCCGGCGCGCAAGGCATCGCGCATCGCCAACGCATCCAGCAGCGCCATGTTCACGCCCTGCCCCAACTGCGGGCTCATCGCATGCGCGGCATCGCCTGCAAGCACGAAACGGCCGCGATGCCAGCGCGACACCACCGCATCGCGATAGCTCGCGCGCGCCAGAGCTCCATGCACCTGCACCGTAGCAAGCCGCGCATGCGCCTCTGGCCACATCTGCGCCACCTCATCGCGCCAGGCGGCAATGCCGCGCTGTTCCCACGCAACGAAATCGCTGCATGGCAGGCTCCAGAAAAAACTCAGCCGCGGCGTGTCGTCGCCCGGGCGCGTGCCCACCGGCAACAGACCGATCATCTTGCGTGCGCCGATATAGCGCTGGCGCAATTCGTCTACAAACGGCCAGTCTTCGCGCGGCAGCAGGCACCACAGCGCCCCCCATGGATACACCCGATCCAGCTGCGTTCCCTGTGCCTGCGCACGCAACGTGGAAGCCGAGCCATCGGCGGCGATAATCAGATCGAAGGGGCCATGCCACTGCCCACGTTGATCCTGCACGCGCACGCCCGCGTGATCGATCGCGGTGATCTGCGTATCCACATGCAGTTGCGCGTGCTGCGGCCAGGCCTCGCGCAGCAGCGTAAACAACGCGCCGCGCTGCATGCCCACACCCATCAGGCGCGTATCCAGATCGCGGTACTGCATGTCCATCACCGCGCGCCCGCACGGCGTGTCGCCATACAAGCGGCGCACCGGCGCGCCATGCGCGAGCGCCTGCGGCAGCAAGCCCATGTTCCAGAGCACCTGCAACCCGCTGGGTTGCAGCAGAAAACCGGCGCCCACCGGCCCGGGTGCAGCTGCGCGCTCGAATACCTCCAGCTGATGCCCATCGGCGCCCAGCAGCACGGCCAATGCCTGCCCTGCGGTTCCGTAGCCCACCACTGCAATACGTAATGCTCGTTGCATCGTCCCTGCTCTGTTTGGCTATTGCTGCCCGCGCACAACCGGCGCAAAAAAAACCCCGCCGTGGCGGGGTTTTTCAACCGCACAATCGAGTCAGATTACTCGACCGGCGTGATGTTCGAAGCCTGGGCACCCTTGGGGCCCTGGGTCACGTCATAACTGACGCGCTGGCCTTCCTGCAGGCTGCGGAAGCCCTTGGAATTGATCGCGGAGAAGTGCGCGAAGACATCGGCGCTGCCGTCCTCCGGTGAGATGAAGCCAAATCCCTTGGCGTCGTTGAACCACTTGACGGTACCGTTCGGCATGGTGATGCGAGACCTTTGCAATAATTAATGGGTGGTGTACGGCGGTGCGTACGCGCCGAGTATGCAAAGCTTATGCCCCGATGACAATCACCCGCGTGCAAGTTCGCCAATCAGCTCGGGCAGCCCGGACGACGCCGCATCGACGTTGGCCAAGACTTCGGCCATGGTGATTTCCAGCGCGTCGCCACAGCCGGCCGCCCAGTTGGCCACGATCGCCAAACACGCATATTCCAGGCCTTTTTCGCGCGCCAGGCCCGCTTCGGGCATGCCGGTCATGCCCACCAGATCGCAGCCGTCGCGACGCATGCGGGCGATCTCTGCAACCGTTTCCAGTCGTGGCCCCTGCGTTGCGCCATAGCAGCCGCCGGCCACCAGCGTGACGCCGGTCACTTTGGCTGCCGCAATGACCTTGCTGCGAAACATCGGCGAATACGGATGGCCGAAATCCACATGCTGTACCTCGCTGCCGGGCTCTTCGCAGAAGGTGGACACGCGGCCCCAGGTGTAATCGATCAACTGATCCGGGCACGCCAACACGCGCGGGCCAAACTGTTCGGTGATACCCCCCACGGTGTTGAGCGCCAGCACGCGCGAGGCGCCGATTTGCTGCAATGCAGCGATGTTTGCGCGGTAATTGACCTTGTGCGGCGGCAGCGAGTGGCCTTCGCCATGGCGTGCCAGGAAGGCGACGCGGTGGCCGAGCAGCATGCCGACGCGGATCGGCCCGGACGGCGCGCCGTAAGGCGTTTGGATGTCGTGCGACTGCACATCGTCCAGCTGCGCGAGCTTGTAGACACCAGTGCCGCCGATGACGGCCAATGCGATGGAATTTGCGGACACAACCGACCTCTGCAGCGAAAGACATGATGGGGCGCGCAGGCGTGCGCGCCGGGCTGCCCGCAACGATGCGGGCATGGATTTGCAGCGTTACTGCTTCATCGCATAGATGGCAGGAATGCCGCGCAACTGCTCGTTGACGTCCATGCCGAAGCCGAATACGTAACGGTCGGGCACTTCCACGCCCACGTAGTCGGCAGTCACGCCCGGCACGCACCGGTCGTGCCGCTTGACGGTCAACACCGCCACGCGCACGTCAGTGGCGCCCTGCTCCAGGCACCACTGGCGCACGCCCTGCAGCGTGTAACCCTCGTCGAGAATGTCGTCGACCAGGATCACGCGGCGGCCGAACAATGCGGTGGCCGGGCGGTGCTTCCACACCAGTTCGCCGCCGGTGGTTTCGCCGCGGTAACGGGTGGCATGCAGGTAATCGAACTGCACGTCCTGGCCACGTGCGCCCAGCTCCAGCGCCAGCTGGCCGGAGAACGGCAGCGCACCGTGCATGATGGTGAGGTACACCGGCACTTCGCCGGCGTAGTCGCGTGCGATCGCATCGGCGATGGTGGCAACGGCGGCATCGATGGCCGGACGGTCGACCAGCAGATCGGCTTGGGCCAGGGCCTGGGAAATGGTGAGCGTGGACATCAGGCAGTTGTTCCGAAATGGGCAGAAGGAGGAGTGGTAAATGAGGCGTCGGTGCCGGCGAGCAGGCCATCCCAGCCTAGTGCGCCGCGGCCGATCAGGCCGATCAATGCAGCGGTATTGAGGCTGCGGCCCTGCACGGCCTGCAGCGATTCGGCGACCAGCTCCGGATGGCACACCAGCACCACGTCGCAGCCGGCATCCAGATGCGCATGCACCCGGCCCGCCACACCGCCGGCACTGAACGAGGCAGCCATGCCGATGTCGTCGGAAAAGACCACGCCGCGGAAGCCCATCTGGCCGCGCAGGATCTGCTCGATCCAGCGCTGCGAATAGCCGGCCGGCTCCGGCGCGACCTGCGGGTAGACCACGTGCGCCATCATCACGGCGTCGGCGCCGGCCTCGATCCCCGCCACGAACGGCACCAGGTCTTCGGCCTGCAGCACCTCCAGCGGCCGCGGGTCGCTGGCGTGATCGACGTGGGTGTCTTCCAGCACCGTGCCGTGGCCGGGAAAATGCTTGAGCGTGGCGGCCATGCCGGCGCCGTGCAGCGCCTGCACATAAGCACGCGTGAAGGTGGCCACGATCTGCGGGTCGTCGCTGAAGGCGCGATCGCCGATGGCGCGGTTGCCGCGCCCCAGGTCCACCACCGGGGCAAAGCTCAGGTCCACGCCGCTGGCGCGGACCTCGCTGGCCATCAACTGCGCATGCGCGCGCGCGGCGGCCAGTGCAGACTCCGGGTCATGCGCGTACTGCGCACCGAAGCTTTGCAGCGGCGCCAGCGCGCTGAATCCTTCGCGAAACCGCTGCACGCGCCCGCCTTCCTGGTCCACGCAGACCAGCACCGGGCGTGGCGCGGCGGCGCGAATGGCAGCCGACAGCTCGGCCACCTGGGTGCGCGAGGCGAAGTTGCGCTTGAACAGCACCACGCCGGCAACCGCATCGTGCTGCAGCCAATCGCGTTCCTGCGCGCTGAGTTCGGTACCGGCAACGCCGATCAGAAGCATGTTGGGGACTCCCGGGCCAGGCGCCACGGTGGCGCAGCGCGGCATTGTCGCAGATGCGCGTGGCAGCGTCAGATCGCGCATTCAGCTGCGGGCGCTGCCGGCAGGCTTACAGCACCTCGAGGTGGGCGCGCCAATGCGCGGCCTGGGCCTGCACCTGTGCCAGCACTTCGGGGGCCATACCGTCGAGCTGGCGGTACGGCAGCGCCAGGCGTTCGTTGACGCCCAACAGCGGGCGCTGGCGCTGCAGAAAGTCCCAGTACAACGCATTGTACGGGCAGGCGTTCGGCCCGACCCGCAACTTGCGCTGATACCGGCAACCACCGCAGTAATCGCTCATGCGATCGATATAGGCCGCACCGCTGATATACGGCTTGCTGCCGAGCAGGCCGCCATCGGCGAACTGGCTCATGCCCACCGTATTGGGCAGCTCCACCCACTCGAAGGCGTCGATATACACGCCCAGGTACCAGCGATGCAGCGCCTGCGGGTCCAGCCCCGCCAGCAGCGCAAAATTACCGATCACCATCAGCCGCTGGATGTGATGCGCATGCGCATTGGCCAACGAATTGCCGATCGCATCTGCCAGGCAGCGCATGCCGATCTGCCCGTCCCAGAACCAGTGTGGCAGCGCTGCATGCTGATCGAGATGATTCGAGTCCGCATAGCCGGGCATCTGCGACCAATACACACCGCGCACGTACTCGCGCCAGCCCAGAATCTGCCGGATGAAGCCTTCCACCGCCGCCAACGGCGCATGCCCTTGCCGCCATGCCGCTTCGGCGCGCGCGATCACTTCGCGCGGGTGCAGCATCTTGACGTTGAGCGCGAACGAAAGCAGCGAATGGAACAGGCGCGGGCTACGCGTGCTCATCGCATCTTCGTAGCGGCCGAAATTGGGCAATGCATGCGCGATGAAAGCGTCCAGATGCTGCAAGGCTTCGTCGCGATCCAGCGGCCATGGCAGGGCGTGCGCATTCGGTGCGCCAAAACTGCGCACCCCGGCGGCTTCGATCGTGCGCCACAGCGCGCTGTGGTCGTGGGTCGTGCGCCAATCCTGTGGGGCAGGCGGGTCGCCCGGCCACGGCGCACGGTTGTCGTGATCGAAGTTCCAGCGCCCGCCTTCCGGCTCGCCCGCGGCATCGAGCAGGATGCCATGCTGGCGCCGCATGCGCCGATAAAACACTTCCATGCGCCACGGGCTGCCGGCGCGAAAACAGCCGGCGACTTCACTGCGTGCGGTCAAAAAATGTTCGCTGCCGAGCATGCGCGTGGCAAAGGGCTGCGCGGCGCTCCAGTGCTGTAGTGCTTCGTCCAGCCGCCATTCGTCCGGGGCCTGGTACTCCAGATGGCCGGCGCGGTAATGCGCCATCAACGCCTCGAGGTTGTGCGGGATCGACTGCCGGTTGCTGGCGTTGTCGATCGTCACATAGCGCACCCGATGCCCGGCACGCCGCAGGCCGGCAGCGAACGCGCGCATGGCCGCGAAGATCGCCAGGACCTTCTGCGCGTGATGCAGCACGTAGTCGGTTTCCTGCCGCACTTCCATCAATACATAGACCACGCCTGCATCGCGCGTCGCGAACCAGCTGTGTTGCGGATTGAGCTGGTCGCCCAGAACCAAACGCAGCGTATGGGCCGGCGTTTGTGGGGTGGTTTGCGCGACAAGTGCGCTGGAATCATGCATCAAAGTGACGCCCGATGATGCGGGGCGCATGGGCGCGTCCGTGCCGACGCGGCGCGTGGGCATGTCTTGGACCCGAAAAAAACACTCGAATCACCGGCAACGCATGCACCAACGACTGCCATGACCGCGGTATGGACTTGCATCGCACTGCCCTTTAGTTCTGCGCTGCCTGGCACAGCGTCAGTGGCCAGCGCTGTACAGCACATCGCCGGCAGACACGCGCCGGGCCAACGCCATTGCGCTCTGCCATGCGCCCTCCACCTTGCCGCCGGCCAGCCAGTCGCCGCACATGCCCAAGCCCAGCTGCGCATCCCAGACGCAGCCAAGCTGCAATGCCGGGTCGCTGCTGGCAACCTTCCAAAAAAAAGCATCGCAGGACTGCGGCACTGGCAACCCGAGCGCTGCAAGCTCCGGCACCAGGCTGGCGCTGACGTGCCCAGGCATGGCATCGCACTGCGCCTGGCTCCACTCGGCCGTTGCATGCGCCAGCCAGGTCTCCGCACCCGCACGCGCGGGCTTGCTGGAGTTGCGCGCCACCCAGCGTAACGCGCCGGCATTGACGAACAGCGCATCGTAGCCCGGATCGATGGGCGCATCGAAGTGCGCCATCACCGCCCACGCAGGCTGCATGCGCACCTGCTCGGCAATCGTCGCCAACGCAGGCGCAGCCTGCGCGAGTAACCCAGCCGCACTCGGCGCCGGGACGGCCAGCAACACCGTATCGAACAGATGCTCTGCAGCGGCTTGCGACACCGACAGGCGCCATCCCTGCCGGCTGCGCCGCAGCGCGCGCACCTCGGCACTCAGACGCACATCCAGCTGCGCGGCAAGCGTACGCGCCGGTGCGGTCATCTCGGGCACACCCACATAGCGCATCAGCGCGTGCTGGGATCGGCGCAACTGCGTGCCGTCCCAGCTTGCGATGCGCGCCTGCCAGGGCGCGGCAATACCGGCATCGATCCAGGCATCCACGACCGCTGCAAATGCAGGATCGCGCGCGGTGAAATACTGCGCTCCGTGATCGCATTGCCACTGCTCGGCGCTGTAGTGGCGCATGCGGCCGCCCGGGGTCTGCGCCTGATCGAACACCGTCACTGCATGGCCTTCCATCTGCAGTTGCTGCGCGCAGGCCAACCCCGCCAGCCCGGCGCCGATCACGGCGATCGTCTGTGCGCGGTCGGGCAGTGTCATGCCATCGCGCACGTGCCGGTGCATGCGGCAGGCATGCGGGTCACACCGGGCAGCCGTCAGGCCCGCAGGCATCGGGCCCGCCGACGGGCGTCGATTCGGCCGCCAACTGCAGCAGCGCCTGCGCAAAACTTTCCGGCGGTTGCGCGCCCTGGATCAGCGCACGGCCGTCGATCACGAAACTGGGCACTGCACGGATGCCCAACGCGGCGGCCTGCGCTAGCTGCGCTTGCACCTCGACGGTGCCTTCGTCCGATTCCAGCATCGCCTGCACACGCGCCGCCGTAAGGCCACCGGCCTCACCGGCACGCACCAGCGTGTCGGACGCGCCCACGTTTTGGCCTTCGGCAAAATGCGCATGGAACAGCGCTTCCATGACCGCATCCACATCGCCCTCGTGGCTGGCCAGCCAGATCAAACGATGCGCACGCAGGGTGCTGACCTGCACCTGCCCACGGCCGAAATCCAGCGGCAAGCCTTCCGCCTGCGCGGTGGTCTGGGTCTGCGCCAGGATCTGTTCGACGCGTGCCGTACCGCCGAACTTCGACGCCAGGGCCGCGCGCAATGGCGTGGGCTCCAGGCCGGCATCCGGATCAAGCTGGAACGCGTGGTAATGAATGTCCAAGGCCGGCGCCTGCGCGCCAAGTGCCGCAAGGGCGGCCTGGAAACGGCGTTTGCCGATCCAGCACCAGGGGCACACTACGTCGGACCAGATGTCGATGCGCATGAGCTGGGATTCGTTTGTGGGATTGGGATTGGGATTGGCAGAGCATAGACGGGATTCTGCAATCGCAAAGCGTTTGCCAATGCCGAACCGGGAAGCGATGATCAAGCAAGGCGGCCTGGCGCCGCGCACTCATCTGTTCTACGCATCAGCGATCCACCTCACGCATCAGGCCTCCAAGGCACCGGGCTGCGTGTCCGCCTTTGCGAGTCCAGATCCCGCATCACAAATCCTCTTTCCACTGCTTGAATGGATGCGAGGCCAGGGCCAGGTTGTAATAGCGCACGTCGTCGGTGACTTCGGCCCCAATCCATTCCGGCGTGGCGAATGCTTCGTCGGAGCGTTCGAGTTCGATCTCGGCCACGATCAGGCCGGCGTTGTCGCCGATGAATTCGTCCACTTCCCACACATGTCCCTGGTAGGCGACCAGATGCCGGCGTTTGTCGATCAGGCCGCCTATGCACAGCGCCAGCAATGCGCGTGCATCAGCCAGTGGAATCGGATATTCGAACTCCTGCCGCGTATGCCCTACCTCGCGCGATTTCAGATTGAGAAATGCGCTTTCGCCCTGAATCCGCACCCGTACCGAGGCATTTTGCGTGCCACTGCGCAGCGCCGCCTGGTCGTTGATATAGCCCTGCGCCATCGGAATCACCGCATGCGCGGCGTCGCGCCAGCCATCGCCGGTAACCAGGAATTTGCGTTCTATCTCTACAGGCATGGGAATCGGGAATCGAGAGTCGGGAATGGCAAAAGCATAAGCCGTTCGCCGTTACGATTCCCGATTGCCTCCTCCCGATTCACCGCCTCTCAAACACCGCGATGCTTTCCACGTGCGCGGTGTGCGGGAACATGTCCATCGCGCCTGCGCAGACCAGCGTGAAGCCCTGCTCGTTGACCAGATAGCCGGCGTCGCGCGCCAGCGAGCCCGGGTGGCAGCTCACATAGACGATGCGATCGAACGTTTTCAACGGCAGCTGCTGCAGCACTTCCAGGGCGCCGGAGCGCGGCGGGTCCAGCAGCAGCTTGTCGAAGCCCTGGCGCATCCAGGGTGCGCTGCGCTGATCCTGGGTCAGGTCGGCGGCGTGGAACTGCGCATTGTCCAGGCCATTGCGCTGGGCGTTCTCTTTGGCCCGTGCCACAAGTCCGGCGTCGCCTTCCACACCCACCACCTCACGCACCACGCGCGCCAGCGGCAGGGTGAAGTTGCCCAGGCCGCAGAACAGGTCCAGCACGCGGTCGTCGGGCTTGGTCTCCAGCAGCGCGACCGCATGGGCGATCATCTTCTGATTGAGCGACGCGTTGACTTGAATGAAATCCAGCGGCCGGAACGCCAGTTCCACCTCCCACTGCGGCAAGCGGAACGATAGCGGCACGTCCTGCGGCCACAGCGGATGCACGCTGTCCACCCCGCCGGGCTGCAGGAAAATCGCAAAGCCGTGCTCCTGGGCAAAGGCGACCCAGGCCTGGCGATCGCGCTCGCTGAGCGGCTGCATATGCCGAATGGTCAAGGCCACCGCATCGTCGCCGGCGATGAATTCGATCTGCGGAATGTCGCGCTTGCCGTCCATGCCTTCGATCAGCGCGGCAAGCAAGGGGATCTTCTCGCCGATCTGCGGAATCACCGTGTAGCAGATCGACAGATCGGCCACGAACCGCGGGTCCAGCTCACGAAAGCCGACCAAGGTCTTGTCCTTCTTCTCGACGCGACGCACCGAGAACCTGCCCTTGCGCCGATACCCCCAGTTGTCGCCGGTCAGCGCGGGCAGCACGGCTTGCGGAGTGACGTGACCGATACGTTCCAGGTTGTCCATCAGCACGCGCTGTTTGGCCACGATCTGCTGCGACTCCTCCAGATGCTGCAACACGCAGCCCGCGCAAACGCCAAAGTGCGGGCAGCGCGGGGTGACCCGCTGCGGCGAGGCCTCCAGCACCTCCACGGTCTTGGCCTCATCGAAATGCCGGCTACGGGCGGTGGGTTCGGCGCGCACCAACTCGCCCGGCAAGGCGCCGCTGATGAAGGTGACCTTGCCGCCCTCGCCGTCGCGGCGGGCGACCCCGCGGCCGTCATGGCTCAGGTCGGTGACCGCGGTCTGGAAGGGGGTACGGTCGAGACGGTTTCTGGTTCTGGCCACGTGGCGACAAGCTGCGGGCAAAAAGGGTGCGTATTGTCGCAGATGCGACCGACGGAGGCCGCGCCGGTCAGCGCAACAATTGTCGCGCCCCGCAAACACAGGCAAACTTCCGCTGCGCGCGACAAATCAGGACGCGGCATCGCTGACAAGGAGGCAGCATGAACATGGCCACACGCCAGGAACCCCACCCACGCCTACTGCTGGTGGAAGACGACCCGATCAGCCGCGGGTTCTTGCAGGCTGTGCTTGAAAGTCTTCCGGCCACGGTCGACTGTGCCGATTCCCTTTCTTCCGCACTCGACCGCGCGCGCGAACGTCGCCACGACCTCTGGCTGATCGACGTCAACCTCCCCGATGGCACCGGTAGCGGGCTACTGCGTGCATTGCGCCTGCTGCACCCGGACGTGCCGGCACTGGCGCACACCGCCGACGCGACCATGTCGATGCAGCACAGCCTGCAGTCCGACGGGTTCCTGGAAATGCTGGTCAAACCACTGACCTCCGAGCGCCTGCTGCAGGCGGTGCGGCGCGGCCTGGCACGCGGTCGCTATAGCGTGGCCCCGGTGGGCGTGCTGGACATCGCCGCCAGCGACTGGGACGAGACCGCTGCGCTGAGCGCGCTCAACGGCCAGCAGCATCATCTCAATGCCCTGCGCGAGCTGTTCCTGGCCGAGCTGCCGGGCACCCGGGATGCGGTGGATTCGGCCTTGCAGATCAGCGACGAACAGGCACTGCGCAGCCATCTTCATCGGTTGCAGGCCAGCTGTGGCTTCGTCGGCGCGGCGCGGCTTGCCGGCGCAGTGCGCCTGCTGCGTGGCGACCCGCACTCGCGGACCGCACGCACCCAATTCCACGCGGCGGTGGCTGCATTGCTGCATTGAGCGAATCGAGCGCAGCACCTCCTTGCCAGAGGAGGTGTGCCAGACGCCGGCGTCGGTGTGCTTCCGGCTCGCCGCCGCGGTCGATGCATCGTCATCCTGTCGATCGAGCTGCGTATGGCAGGTAGCACCGGCTCCAGTTGCTGGCGTTTGACTGCCTGGATGATCTACAGCTCGACGCAGGGCGTATGCAGTTGCTGCTCGCCCGGTCCATGTCGGTGACGAGAGTAGCGCTCGTGGTCGAGGGCAGGCGAAGGGCTTTCTAAACCGACGGGCACGGGTGCTGCCTGCCGGTTTTCCGAGCGCCCGCTTCGCTCAATTCGCTGCTGGCTCGTGGGATCGCCGGTCGCTGCTGAACTTTTGTCCAGCGCTATCACGCATGGGCCTCCAGCACTCCGCGCCATCAACGACGGCGCGCCAGGTCCTCGAGCATTTCCCAGGATTTCAGGCCACGCCCGCCCAGATGGTGCAGCAGTACCCCGCGCATGCTGCGCCGCAGGCCTGGCATGTCGTCGGCATCCGGCATGACGTCTTCGCCCAGCGCCAGCAGCGCCGCACCGGTGACGGTTTCGCGGCGGTCCTGGGCTAGCCGTTCGCTCAACACGCGCAAGGCGCCCTCCTGCGGATCCAGCCGATACCGCGCCGCCGGGTCGATCGGCTGCCCGTCGCTGTCATGCTGCAGATCGAAGGCGAACCCCAGCCCGTCCAGCACGTCGCGCTCGAACCGGCGCAGCCCCCACGCCAACGGCAGATCGGACGCCAGGTAGGTACGTGCCTGCGCATAACAGGCATAAAGTTCAGGCACCGGATCGTTACGCGGGGCCAGGCGCAGCAGCAATTCGCTGATATAAAAACCGGCCAGCATGGTGTCGCCGACCAGGCGCGGCGCGGTGTCCAGCGCTTCGGCCTGGCGCAGCTGGGCCAGCTCGCCGCGCTGCACGGCACTGAACTGGATGAGCTGCAAGGGCTGCAAGGCCGCGCGCAGCGCCTGCTTGCGCGGCCCCTGCACACCGCGCGCCAGCAGTCCCACCCGCCCGTGCTGCTCGGTCAGCACTTCCACCAGCAGGCTGGTCTCGCGCCAGGCCCGTACGTGCAAGACGAACCCGCGCTCGTGCTCGATCAGCATCTTAGGTCCATGCGTTGCAGCCCTCGATCAGCCGAAGCCGTGCAGGACCATCCCATTCCCAGGAACCAGGGTCCTCACGCAGCCGTACGTCCCACATGCCGAAGACGGTCAAGAAGGACACACGACACAGGATTCCGCTACGACATGCCATCTGCAGCAATACACTGCCTCAATCGATCTCTGGCTTGATGACCATCGTGCCACTCGATTTCGAACACCTGCTTTTTATCGATAAGTAACCTGTAATGCGCCTTGTCCTCTATCCCGCCAAGCAATCCCTCGGCACTGGGGACTGCGAACGCAATCGTGGCTAAATCCGTGCCTGGAGTGAGGTAGTGAAACGCGCGCACGGTTTGCGGCCTTCCGTCGCCATCGTCCAGAGTGACTTTGATCACACCGTCTTTCTTAGGCTGCGGTAACCCGGCTCCAGTGAACGCCATCGTTGCACGGCGATAGTCACCCGCAGGGCCGGCCAGGGTCACGAGGCCCTGCAGATTACCGTAGGCCGCAACGCAGTTATCGCCAGGTTTCGAACCTGCACGGGGCTCGAAATGCTGCCAATAGCCATCACGGAAACGCCGATAATTCGGATCGCTCGCGAGCTTGGCTTTCTCGCTCAATAGCATCTGAGCCATACCCAGGGCAGCGGTTGCCCGTGCCTTCAACGGATCAGGTTCTGGCTGCGCCGCAGCTGTTGAGGCGGCATCGTCACGAACACATAGAGGTGTAGGCGCGACACCAGGCCCACCCGGTGCCATCCCCACCCTTCGCTCACCTGATCCGGCCGAATTTGAGCATGGAAAGGTCTGTGCGTGACTGGCAAACGGCAGCAACAACAAAAACAGCGCCGCAAATAGCGTCCGACTCGCACCACAGGACTGCATACCGCAAAAGTTCGTCTTACTGCACCACATTGTGAACCTCCTTGTTTTTACCGAAATTATTCGCTGTAGCCGAACGCCTTCAGCGCAGCCTCGTCGTCCGACCAGCCTTCGCGCACGCGCACCCAGGTTTCCAGGAACACCTTGGCACCGAACAGGCGCTCCATCTGCAGGCGCGCCTTGCCGCCGATTTCTTTCAAACGGGTGCCGCCCTTGCCGATCACGATGGCCTTCTGGCCTTCGCGCTCGACCCAGATCACCGCACCGATGCGCAGCAGCGCCCCATCTTCGGCGAAGCGCTCGATCTCGACGGTGGTGGCGTACGGCAGCTCTTCGCCGAGCTGACGCATCAGCTGTTCCCGCACCAGTTCGCCAGCCAAAAAGCGCTGGCTGCGGTCGGTGATCTCGTCTTCGCCAAACATCGCCTCGGCTTCGGGCACGAGCTTGAGCAGGTCGCCGACCAACGCGTCCAGGCCCTTGCGCTTGAGCGCGGACACCGGATGCACGGCGGCGAAGGTGCGCCCCTCGCTGACCTGGGCCAGGAACGGGAACAGCGCGGTCTTGTCCTTGAGCCGGTCGACCTTGTTGACCACCAGCACCACCGGCACGCCGGCGTCGCTGAGCACGCGGAACGCCAGCGTGTCTTCCTCGTCCCAGCGGCCGGCTTCAATCACCAGGACCGCCGCGTCCACGCCCTCGAGCGAGCCGCGCGCAGCGCGATTCATCACCCGGTTCATTGCGCGCTTCTGCTCGCGGTGCAAGCCCGGTGTGTCGACCAGCACCAGCTGCCCTTCCGGGAAGGTGGCGATGCCCAGCAACCGATGACGCGTGGTCTGCGGCCGGTTGGAGACGATGCTGACCTTCGCGCCGACCAGGGCGTTGGTCAGGGTGGACTTGCCGACGTTGGGCCGGCCGATCACCGCAACGCTACCGCTGCGGTGGGGGGAAGAGGTTTCGCTCACGTGTTTGAATCCAGTTGTGCGATGACAAGAGTCGCCGCCTGTTGCTCTGCGAGGCGACGCGAAGTGCCCTGGCCCTCGGCGCGGGCGATGGGCTGCTCCAGAATGCAGGCGACGTGGAACTGCTTGGCATGCTCGTCGCCGCTCTCGCTGATCAGCGCGTAGGTGGGCAGCGGCAGTTGCCGTGCCTGCAGCCATTCCTGCAGCCGGGTCTTGGGATCCTTTTCTGCCTTGCCCACCGGCAATGCCGCCAGCGACGCTTCGAACCACGGCAGCACCACTGCACGGCAACGCTCGAAACCGCAGTCCAGATAGATGGCTGCGACGATCGCCTCGACCGCATCGGCCAGGATCGAATCGCGCCGGTGACCTCCGGATTTCAGCTCGCCTGGCCCCAGCGTGAGGCGCTCGCCGAGGTTTAACGTGCGTCCGATCACTGCCAGCGCACCTTCGCGCACGAGCTCGGCACGTGCACGGGTCAATGCGCCTTCGTCGGCCTTGGGCCACCGTTGATACAGCGCCTCGGCGATCAGCAGGTTGACGATGCCGTCGCCGAGAAATTCCAATCGCTCGTTATGCGGCGTCCCGGCGCTGCGATGCCGCAGCGCCTGGGCGAGCAGAGCCGGATCGGCGAATGCGTGCCCGATCGGATCACCGCGTTGGAAGGTTCTATTCGACACCGCGCTTCGTCAGATCCTGTGCCGTATCGAACTTGCCGACCACATCCAGATTGCCAACCAGCTCGCGGCGGACTTCGTAATTGACCTTCATGCGCCAGCCGCCTTCGATCCGCTCGAACTTGACGTCTTCCTTTTTGACATTTTCAGAATAGTTGATGTACAGGCGCTTGAAGAACATGTCCTGCAACTTGGACGGATCCATGTCGGAAGTGCCTGCTTCATTTGCCAAGCCCTTCATCGACGTACGCACTGCGTAATATTCCTGATACATCGGGAACAGCTTCATCCCGATGTACAAACCGAACCCCACTACCGCCAGCACCACCACGAACGACGTCAACGTCATACCGCTTTGCTTGCGCTTCATTGTGCTTCCCCTGGCACGCCGTGCGTGCATTTACTGGATTCCAGTCCCGATCCGCGATGGATCGAAACTCCCCTTGCAGAACCACCCTTCGCAATTGAGCCAGATCAGGAACGCCTTGCCGCGCAGATTGGCTTCCGGCAGAAAGTGCGTCTGGGTCCAGAACCGACTGTCCTCGCTGTTGTCGCGATTATCCCCCATCACGAAATAGCTGTCCGCCGGTACGGTCCAGTCGCCCTGCCCGGCCGGCATGTTGCGGTCCAGCCATTCCAGCACGGTGTGCGTGCGGCCCGGCAGGTCCTCGACCAGCAGCGTGGTGCCGGTCATCTCGGCGCCCTTGCCCTTGCCGATGTACTCGCCCTTGACCGTGTAATGCATCGGCTTGTCGTTGATGTACAGCGTATCGCCGTGGAAGCCGATCCTGTCGCCCGGCAGGCCAACCACGCGCTTGATCCAGTTCTGGTCCGGCGCGTGCGGCGGCTTGAACACCACCACGTCGCCGCGCTTGGGCTCGCCGGTGGGAATGAACTTGGTATTGGTGATCGGCAGACGGAAGCCGTAGGCGAACTTGTTGACCAGGATGAAATCGCCGATCAGCAGGTTGGGCATCATCGAACTGGACGGAATCTTGTACGGCTCGGCCACGAAGCTGCGCAGGATCAGCACCACCGCCAGCACCGGGAAAAAGGCGCGCGAGTAATCGATGATCGCCGGCTCGCTGTCCAGCAACCCGGCACGCGCCGCACGGCGCTTGGCCAGAAACAGCTTGTCCAGCAGCCAGATGAAGCCGCTGCCCAGCGTCAGGACAACCAGGATGATTTCAAACCATTTCATTGATGTTCCTTCGGAACGGGATTCGAGATTTGAGATTGGGGATTAGTAAGAGCAAGAGGATGGGCAAGCCGTTGCCAATCCCGAATGACGAATCCCGAATCCCTGCTACTTGTCCATCTGCAGGACGGCCAGGAAGGCTTCCTGTGGAATCTCCACGCGGCCGACCTGCTTCATGCGTTTCTTGCCTTCCTTCTGCTTCTCCAGCAGCTTTTTCTTGCGCGAAACGTCGCCACCATAGCACTTGGCCAGCACGTTCTTGCGCATCGCCTTGACCGTGGAGCGCGAGATGATCTGCGAGCCGATCGCGGCCTGAATCGCCACGTCGAACATCTGCCGGGGAATCAGGTCTTTCATCTTTTCGCACAGCTCGCGGCCGCGACGATCGGCGTGGCTGCGGTGCACGATCAACGACAACGCGTCGACCTTGTCGCCGTTGATCAGCACGTCCACGCGCACGAACGGGCCGGCATCGAACCGCACGAAGTGGTAATCCAGCGAGGCATAGCCACGGCTGACCGACTTGAGCTTGTCGAAGAAGTCCAGCACCACTTCGGCCATCGGCAGCTCATAGCTGATCTGTACCTGGCTGCCCAGGTAGTTGATGCCGATCTGGGTGCCGCGCTTTTCCTCGCACAACTTGATGATGTTGCCGATGTACTCCTCGGGCGTGAGGACGTTGGCGCGAATGATGGGCTCGCGGATTTCCTGCACCAGGTTCAACTGCGGCAACTTGGCCGGGTTGTCCATGTTGATGACCGTGCCATCGGTCTTGAGCACTTCATACACCACGGTGGGGGCGGTGCTGATCAGGTCCAGGTTGTACTCGCGCTCCAGGCGCTCCTGCACGATTTCCATGTGCAGCATGCCCAAAAAGCCGCAGCGGAAGCCGAAGCCCATCGCTTCGGAGCTTTCCGGCTCGAAGCGCAGCGCGGCATCGTTCAAGCGCAACTTGTCCAACGCTTCGCGCAGATCCGGGTAATCCTCGGCATCGACCGGGAACAGGCCGGCGAACACGCGCGGCTGCATTTCCTGGAAGCCGGGCAAGGCATGCGGCGCCGGATCGCCGGCCAGGGTCAGGGTGTCGCCGACCGGGGCGCCGTGCACGTCCTTGATGGACGCGTTGATCCAGCCCACTTCGCCGGCGCCCAGCGCGGGCAGTTCCTTACGCTTGGGGGTGAACACGCCAACCTTGTCGACCAGATGAGTGCGCCCGGTAGACATCACCAGGATCTTGCTGCCGGGCTTGATTTCGCCCTGCATCACGCGCACCAGCGAGACCACGCCCAGGTAGTTGTCGAACCAGGAATCGATGATCAACGCCTGCAGCTTGTCGGTCTCGCGCGGCTTCGGCGGCGGGATGCGATGCACGATCGCTTCCAGCACCAGATCGATGTTCAGACCGGTCTTGGCGCTGACAGCGACCGCGTCTTCGGCATCGATGCCGATCACCGCTTCGATCTCGGCCTTGGCGCGGTCGACATCGGCGGTGGGCAGGTCGATCTTGTTCAGCACCGGCACCACTTCCAGCCCCTGCTCCACCGCGGTATAGCAGTTGGCCACCGACTGCGCTTCCACGCCCTGCGCGGCATCCACCACCAGCAGCGCACCTTCGCATGCAGCCAGCGAGCGGCTGACTTCGTAGGAGAAGTCGACGTGCCCGGGGGTGTCGATGAAATTCAGGTGGTAGGTCTGCCCGTCCTTTGCCGTGTACGGCAGGGACACCGACTGCGCCTTGATGGTGATGCCGCGTTCGCGCTCGATCGGGTTGGAGTCGAGCACCTGGGCTTCCATCTCGCGCGCCTGCAAGCCGCCGCACAGCTGGATGATGCGGTCGGCCAGGGTGGATTTGCCGTGGTCGACGTGGGCAATGATGGAGAAGTTGCGGATATTCCGCATTGAATCAGAGGACATTGAGGTGGGCGCCGGCGCAGCCGTCGTCAGGGTAACGCAGCATTATCGCACGGCCGACCCCTTTGGGGCCGGGGATTGGGGAATCGGGATTCGGGAATCGCAAAAGCAGGACGGGCCGCGTAGCGCGGACCCGCTGCTGCCAATCCCAAATCCCCAATCCCGGCCGCCCTTAGCCGCCGGCCTTCAAGGCCACGTAGCTGGTCGCCTTGCCGTCAGTCACCAGCAGCATGACCACGTCGCCCTTCTTGTAGCTGGACAGGGCGCGGTTGAGTTCGGCGACGCTGCCGACCTTGGTGCGGCCGACGCGGGCGATGACCAGGCCCGGCGACAGCGGCGGCTGGGTGCTGCGCGCCGCCGCGCCAGTGACCGCCGCAATGCGCACGCCCTCGCCCGCCTCCAGGCCCAGGCGGCTGCGCTCGGCGGCGGTCAGGTCGGCAACTTGCAGGCCGAGCAATTCCACGCTGGCCGGGGCGCTGGGCTTGGCCTCATCGGCGGCGGTGCGCGATGCGGCGTTCTCGCCGCCGTCCTGCAGCGGTGCAAGGGTGACCGTCACCTTGCGCGGTTTGCCGTCGCGCAAGACGTCCAGGGTTACCTTGGTGCCAGGCGCCATCAGCCCGATCATTGGCGGCAGATCGCTGGCGACGTCGATCGACTTGCCATTCACTGCACGGATCACGTCGCCCACCTCAATGCCGGCCTTGGCTGCCGGGCTGCCGGCCGGGATGTCGTTGACCAAGGCACCACGGCTGTCCGGCAAGCCCAGGCCCTGGGCCTTGAGCGAGTCGATCGGGCCGACCGCCACGCCCAGCATGCCGCGACTCACGTGGCCGGTGGCCTTGATCTGCTCGGCCGCGCTGAAGGCCAGGTCGATCGGGATCGCGAAACTGATGCCCATGTAGCCGCCCGACGCGGAGAAGATCTGCGAATTGATGCCGACCACCTCGCCACGCGTATTGAGCAGCGGGCCGCCGGAATTGCCCTGGTTGATCGCCACGTCGGTCTGGATGAAGGGCACGTAGCGCTGGTCGGCGTAGGGATTGCTACGGCCGGTGGCGCTGACGATGCCGGCGGTGACCGAGTGATCCAGACCGAACGGCGAGCCGATCGCCACCACCCACTGCCCCGGCTTGAGCGTGTTGGAATCGCCCAGGCGCACGGTCGGCAGGCCCTTGGCCTCGATCTTCAGCAGCGCCACGTCGTATTGCTCGTCGCTCCCCACCACCTTGGCCTTGAATTCGCGGCGGTCGGTGAGCTTGACGGTCACCTCGCTGGCGCCATCGACCACGTGGTGATTGGTCAGCACATAGCCATCGGCCGAGATGATGAAGCCCGAGCCCATCGACTTGCCGGCGATGCCGCCGTCGTCATCGCCGCCACCCGGCCCCTGCCGCGGACCGCCCGGCATCTGGAAATCCGGCCCGAAGAAGCGGCGGAAGAATTCCGGCATCTGATCGTCATCGGGCATCGCGCCACCACCGCGACCACCCGGGCCGCTGCGCTGCTGACGCGCCATGGCGTCCTTGCGGGTGATGGTGGTTTCGATATTGACCACGCCCGGGCCGACCTGCTCGACCAGATTGGTGAAGTCCGGCAGCCCCGCCACCAGCTGCGGCGCCGGCGTGGCACTGCGGTTGGCGGCAATCGGGGCGAGGTCCTTGGCAGCAGGTGCGGGCTGCTGCGCGCAGGCGGCCAGCGGCAGGGTCATGGCGATCAGGCCGAACATCTGGGTGCGGATGCGATGGTTCATCAGGTTGCCTCCGATGGCAGGGCGACAGGGGCCAGAACCCGCGTAGCAACACGGGCCCGGCACGATAACGGGAGGGAGATTGCCGAACGGATGAAGGCCGGCGACAGGGTCAGTCCTGCGGGGCCTGCGCCGGCGCCGGCCGGTTCGGCGCCGGGCTGGTCACGGCCTGTGGCGCGGGTTCGAACGGATAGAACGCCGTGCCGGGCTGGCTCTGGCGGAAACTGGCATTGAGCGAGCTTTCGCCAGCCCCGGACAGGGCCGCGCGCGGCCACGGGCGTGCCTGCAGCGTGGTATCCGGATGCGTGAACGGGTTGGACGGCGTCGCCGCAACCGTAGATGCGGTGCCCGTGGATGCCGGTGCTGCCGCAGCGACCATACGGGTCGGCGCCTGCTGCTGACGCGCAGCCGCACTGCGTGCGACTTGCTGATTGCGCGTTGCCGCGCCGCGCCGGGTAGACGCCAGCGCAGCGGCAGGCACGGCTGCAGCAAGCGCAGCCACCTCATCCGGCGCCCCAGGAGCCGGTGCGGCCGGCACCTTCGGTGCCTCAGGTCCCTGCGGCGCTTGCGAGGCGGGCGGAAGCTGCGCGGCGGTGGCATAGACGGGGGTTGTTTCAGCACCCGGCGCGGCGGTGTCTGGCAGGCGCTCGCGCGCCAGGAACAAGGCAATCGCCGCGACCGAGGCGGCAATCGCTGCACCGCCGCCCCAGCGCCAACGTGCACCAGGGCGGGTCGCCGGTTGCGCTTGCGGTGCCGGCTCCTCGGCAATGGCGCTGCGCACACGCGCCGCAAAATCCAGCGGCGCCGGCGCACTGGCCGCACCGCGCAGCACATCGCCGCACAACTGCCAGCGCTCGTGGCAGCCGGCCAATTCTTCGTCGTGGGCCAGACGGCGCAGCAGGAAGCGCGACTCGTCGGCGCTCAACTCGCCGTCGACCAGCGCAGACAGCTGCTGGCGATAGTGAAGCTCGAATTTGTCGGTGGTGGACATGGCAGGGTTCTGGTTCATACGCGGTGTCGCTCACGGGTAGCGCTTTCGGTCTCCAGCAGAGGCCGCAGCTCGATGTCGATGGCCTCGCGCGCCCGGAAGATGCGCGAGCGCACCGTTCCGATCGGGCAATCCATCTTTTGCGCGATTTCGTCGTAGCTCAGGCCCTCCACCTCGCGCAGGGTGATGGCCAACCGAAGTTCTTCCGGTAGCGCTTGGACCGCGCGCATCACCGTTTGTTCCAGCTCCTGTCGCATCAATTCACGCTCCGGGGTATCGGTGTCGCGCAACCGGGTCGCTCCATCGAATTGCTCGGCATCGCTGATCTCGATGTCGTCGGTGGGCGGGCGGCGGTTGTGCGCAACCAGATGGTTCTTGGCAGTGTTGACGGCAATGCGGTGCAGCCAGGTGTAGAACTGGGCGTCGCCACGAAAACTGTTGATCGCGCGGTAGGCGCGCACGAACGTGTCCTGGGCAACGTCCTGGCATTCGCTCCAGTCGGCGATGTAGCGCCCGATCAAGGCAACGATCCGATGCTGGTATTTGCGCACCAGCACATCGAACGCCGCGCTTTCGCCGCGCTGCACGCGCCGGACCAGTTCCAGGTCCAGCTCCTGAGGTGTATCGACTTCGGCCATGTCGGGCCGCACTCCTGTCAGCCCACCGAAGTCGGGCAATGAGACCGCCGTTGAAAAGAAAAGTTCATACCGATCCGTACGACCGTCACGCATCAGGGTAGCGGCAGCGATGCACCGCTGGCGACGCCGCGCGCAACGCGCGGATCTCCCCTGTCGACAGGTATGGGTATTTGACGTGAAGGAAACAACCTCTGGATGATAACGACCTTTCCTTCTATTGCCGGACGGCCAGACGCATGCTTCCAGGTTTCGACGGGCTCCGATTCAGCCATTGGCAGGCCGATCTGCGCGAGGACGGCGTGGTGGTGCTCAGCCTTGATCGGCAGGGCGCACCGGTCAACGCATTTTCGCAGGAGGTGCTGCTGGAGCTGGGCGCCGTGGTCGAGCGGCTGGCACTGGATCCGCCAAAGGGCGTGGTGCTGCGCTCGGGCAAGCCCAACGGCTTCATCGCCGGCGCCGATCTGAAGGAATTCCAGGAATTCGATCGCAAGGGTACGGTCAACGATGCCATCCATCGCGGGCAGCAGGTCTTCCAGAAGCTGGCCGAACTGCCCTGCCCGACCGTCGCGGCGATTCATGGCTTCTGCATGGGCGGCGGTACCGAAATCGCGCTGGCCTGCCGCTACCGCGTGGCTTCCGATGACGGTAGCACCCGCATCGGGCTGCCGGAAACCAAGCTGGGCATCTTCCCCGGCTGGGGCGGCAGCGCCCGCTTGCCGCGCCTGATCGGTGCGCCGGCCGCGATGGATCTGATGCTCACCGGCCGCACGGTATCGGCCAAGGCTGCGCGCGCGATGGGGCTGGTCGACAAGGTCGCCGCGCCTGCCGTGCTGGTGGATGTGGCAGCCAGCCTGGCGCTCGCCGGCACCACGCGTGCGTTCAAGCAGCGCGCCACTGCGTGGGCCACCAATACCTTGCTCGCGCGCAAACTACTGGCGCCGCAGATGCGCAAGCAGGTGGCGCGCAAGGCGCGCAAGGAGCATTACCCGGCGCCCTACGCCCTGATCAACGTCTGGGAGCGGGCGGGCGGCAGCGGCATCCAGGCGCGCCTGGCGGCCGAGCGCAAGGCGGTGGTCAAACTTGCCAGCACGCCGACCGCGCGCAACCTGATCCGCATCTTCTTCCTGACCGAGCGCCTGAAAGCGCTGGGCGGCAAGGACGCAGCCGGTGCGGCGGCGGCCCCGATTCGCCATGTGCATGTGATCGGCGCAGGCGTCATGGGCGGCGATATCGCGGCCTGGGCGGCTTACAAGGGCTTCGAGGTCACGTTGCAGGACCGCGAGCAGCGTTTTATCGATACGGCGCTGACACGTGGTGGCGAGCTGTTCGCCAAGCGCGTCAAGGACGATGCCAAGAGGCCGGCAGTGGCAGCGCGGCTGCGCGGCGACCTGGCCGGCGCGGGCGTGACCCAGGCCGACCTGGTGATCGAGGCGATCATCGAAAACCCGCAGGCAAAGCGCGATCTTTACCAATCGATCGAGCCGCAACTCAAGCCGGATGCCTTGCTGACGACCAATACCTCGTCGATTCCGCTGACCGAATTGCGTGGCCACATCCAGCGCCCGGCGCAATTTGCCGGCCTGCACTACTTCAACCCGGTGGCGATGATGCCGCTGGTGGAAATCGTGCAGCACGATGGTCTGGATCCGGCCAACGTCGCGCGCCTGGCTGCGTTCTGCAAGGCCTTGGACAAGTTCCCGGTGCCGGTGGCCGGCACGCCGGGATTCCTGGTCAACCGGGTGCTGTTCCCCTACCTGCTCGAGGCGGCCACCGCGTATGCCGAAGGCATTCCTGGCCCGGTGCTGGACAAGACGGCGGTGAAGTTCGGCATGCCGATGGGGCCGATCGAACTGATCGACACCGTGGGCCTGGATGTGGCGGCGGGCGTAGGCGCGGAGCTGGCGCCGTTCCTGCGTTTGCCCATCCCGGCGGCACTGGCGACCGTGGAAGCCGGCAAGCGCGGCAAGAAGGACGGCCAGGGCCTGTACAAGTGGGAGAACGGACGCGCCGTCAAACCCGAGGTTGCCAGCGGCTACACCGCACCGGCGGATCTGGAAGACCGCCTGATCCTGCCGCTGCTCAACGAAGCGGTGGCCTGCCTGCACGATGGCGTGGTGGCCGACGCAGACCTGCTGGACGCCGGGGTCATCTTCGGCACAGGTTTCGCACCTTTCCGTGGCGGCCCGATCCAGTACATCCGCAGCGTCGGCGCAGACGCGCTGCTGGAGCGCCTGCACGCGCTGCATGCACGCTATGGCGAACGCTTCGCGCCGCGCCCGGGTTGGGACTCGCCGTTGTTGCGGGAAGCGGTGGCCTGAGGCCGGCAGGCATCTATCGACAAGTCTGATTTGCAAGAAGGCTGCCGTTGGCAGCCTTCTTTTTTGCGCCAAGACCGCAGCGTGCAGATGCTGGCACCGATTACCTGGCAGTCGGAGTCGATCTGGATATGTCGCGCCAGGGCCGGACAGGTGCGGTGGATTGCGCAGGTCGAAACGCGCTGATTCGATGACCTGCCGACCTGCTGCTACCAGAGGTTAATGATGGGAATGCCCATGCGCATGCCTGTGCCCATGGTGCGCGTCATGGCCAGCGTCTGCAGCCGGCTTTGGTGTGCCGCAGGGTTCAGTGCCGCAGTGGCCGCTTTCCACCTGCAAGGTGACGTGGGCGATGTCGAAGCGGTCGTGCAACAGGGCGCCGAGCGCATCACGCAGGCGGTCGCGGTCGGTGGCCTCATTGACCACCACGTGCGCTGTGAGCGCGGGCGTGCTGGAGGCCAGCGCCCAGACGTGTAGGTCATGCACGTCTTCGACGCCGGGATGGCTGGTGAGTGCCTGCTGCACCTGGGCCAGGTCGATCCCCTTGGGCACGCCTTCGAGCAACACGTTGATCGCCTCGCGCAGCAACACCCAGGTGCGCGGCAATACCCACAGGCCGATCAGCACGGCCAGCACCGGGTCGATCCATTGCCAGCCGGTCCAGCGGATCAGCAGGGCACCGATGATCACTGCCACCGAGCCGAGCATGTCGCTCCAGACCTCCAGATAGGCACCCTTGACGTTAAGGCTTTCGCCGCTGCCGGCGTGCAGCAGCTTCATGGCGACCAGATTGATCACCAGGCCGAAGCCGGCGATCAGCAGCATGCCGCTGTACGCGATGTCCTGCGGAGCGCGGAAGCGTTGCGCGGCCTCCCACAGGATGTAGCCACCCACTACGAACAACAGCGCGCCATTGGCCAGTGCGCCGAGCGCTTCGAGCCGCACATAGCCATAGGTGCGACGCGCGTCGGCCGGACGACGGCTCAGGCGCACCGCGACCAGCGCGATCATCAGGCCGACGGTGTCGGTGGCCATATGCGCAGCGTCGGACAGCAGCGCCAGGCTGTTGGTCACGAATGCGCCGATGATCTCTGCCAGCAGGAAGGTGGCGGTCAACCCCAGTGCCCACCACAAGGGGGCTTCGTGACGGATTTCGCTGGGTGCGTGGTTGTGGTCGTGTCCCATGGGTGTCGTGGCCTGCTGCAATGCGCGCACCTTAGGCGCACGCGATGGCGGAGACTATTACACCTGCGCGTAATGACATCACATCACGCGAGCCGTGCGGCGGGCCGCACAAGGCGCAGTGGTTGCGCTATTTGCGGGGCGAAAGAAGTCACGCTCTGGAAGCACGCCCCCTCGCACCGCCAATCCAATACTCTGCGGCGCGAGCGGATCGCCCGTTATATCTTGGCGACCAGCTTGACCACGCTGGAAAAATCCAGCGCCCCATTGCCTGCCTGGCTGTTCATCGCATACAGGTTGCGCGCCAGCTCACCGAGCGGAATCGAGACGCCGGCCTGCACCGCCGATTCGGCAACCAGGCCCAGATCCTTGAGCATCAGGTCGTTGCCGAAGCCGCCGCTATACCCACGCGACGCCGGCGCATTGGGCAGCACGCCGGGCCACGGGTTGCACACCTCGGTAGCCCAACTGCGGCCGGTACTGACCGCCATCATCTGCGACAGCACCACAGGGTCCAGGCCCTGCGCGACGCCGAGCGCCAGCGCTTCACCGGTGGCGGCCATGATCACGCCCAGGGCCATGTTGTTGCATAGCTTGGCGACCTGCCCTGCCCCGTTGTCGCCGACATGGAAGATGTTCTTGCCCATGGCCTGCAGCACCGGGCGGGCGCGCTCCAGCGCATCGGCAGCGCCGCCGACGATGAAGGTCAGCGTGCCGGCTGCAGCCCCGGCCGTGCCACCGGAGACCGGGGCGTCGAGCATCGTCAGGCCACGCGCCTTGGCCGCATCGGCCACCCTGCGCGCAGACACCGGCGCGATGGTGCTGCAGTCGATGACTAGGGCGCCATCCGGGATCTGCGCCAGGATGCCGGATTCGCCCAGGTACACACCTTCGACGTGGCGGCTTGCAGGCAGCATCGAGATCACGACCTCGGCATCGGCCAGCGTGTCCTGCGCGGAGCTGGCAGCATGCGCACCAGCCGCCGAGGCAGCCTCCAGGGCGGCCGGTGCGAGATCGAATACCCGCAGCTGATGCCCGGCCTTGATCAGATTGGCAGCCATTGGCCCGCCCATATTGCCCAGGCCGATAAAAGCGATCTTGCTCATGGTGTCGGTTTCCAAAATAGGACCATCTTCAACAGATGGCCGGGATCATCGCGGATTGCGCGCGCGGAGCCACCGCCGGTTTTCAGCTGCGATGACGCAGGTCAGAGATGGCAACCGCACTGCAATCCGGCGTGAGCCGAACGCGCTTCGCAAGTTGCCAGCCACTCACTGCACACCCAGCTCGCCTGCCCCCAGATCGGCAAGCGGATGCGATGTAGGCGACCAGGGCGCAACAAAGAAGGCTGCGGCCCACTGCGCATCGGCTGCTTCCAGCGACGCCGGTTGCCAGTGCGGTTGACGATCCTTGTCGATCAACAGCGCGCGGATGCCTTCGGCAAAATCGCCGTGCGCCGCCGCATGCAATGCGACCACGTATTCGGTACGGAAGGTGTCGGCCAGCGTCGTGGTGCCCGCATGGCGATGCAGCTCCCAGGCAAGGCGTGCCGAGCCCGGAGCACCCGCGGCCAAGGTGGCACGTGCAGCCTGCAGCCAGCCGTCTTCGCTTTGCAGCGCCAGGATCGCAGCGACAACGTGCTCCAGTGATTCGCCGGCCACCAACTGTTCGATCAACTGTGCGTGGACTTGTAGCGGGCCCGGCTCGGTCGGTTGCGCGATGCCATGCAGAAATGCACTGAGCTGGGTGCGGTCGTTGTCCGCATTGCCTGTCCATGCGTGCGCGCTCAGCGCATCCAGCACTGCTGCGTACTGCGCATGCTCCAGGCGCACATCTGCCAGCCCCGCGTAAATGGCATCACTGGCATCCAGCGGCGCGCCAGTCAGCGCCAGAAACAGGCCGGCCCCCTGGGGCACGCGGCGTAACAGCCAGCTGCCACCCACATCGGGAAACAGCCCCACGCTGATCTCCGGCATGGCAAGTCGCGAGCGTTCGGTGACCACGCGATGGCTGGCGCCGGACATCAAGCCGATGCCACCGCCCATCACGATGCCGTGGCCCCAGCACAGCAGTGGCTTCGGATAGGTATGGATGCGGTAGTCGAGCCGGTATTCCTCTTCGAAAAATGCGGCCGCATGCGCGTTGGCCTGCGGCGCTGCGCGTCGCGTTGCACTGTCGGGCACTGCATCGCGGTGCGCACGCATGCTCTGGTACAGGCCATGCAGATCGCCACCAGCACAGAACGCTTTTTCGCCGGCGCCACGCAACACCACGCACGCGATCTGCGCGTCGTCGGCCCACGCGCGCAACTGCGTCTCCAGTTGCCGGGTCATCTGCAGCGACAGGCCGTTGAGCGTCTTGGGCGCATTCAAGGTGGCAATGCCGATGCGATGCCCATCGGCACACGCACGCTGCTCGAACAGCACCGGTGCCTCGTCGGTTGCGCTGACCTGCACCATCAGCGGTGACTCCACTGGGGCGCGCGCTTGTCCAGAAACGCAGCCACACCTTCGGCCTGATCGGCGTGCTCGAACAGATCGACGAAGGCTTCGCGCTCGGCAATCAACGCCGCTGCGTGGGTGCCATGGCGCGTGGACTGCACCAGCTGCTTGCACGCCGCCACACTGACCGGGCTCTGCTTGCCGGCGCGCTGCGCCCAGGCAATCGCCAGCGCGCGCGACTCGCCCTTGCCGACCACCTCTTCCACCAGGCCGATGCGCTGCGCGGTTGCCGCATCGATACGTTCGCCCAACAGGATCATGCGCTTGGCCCAGCCCTCGCCCACCAGACGCGGCAGGTTCTGGGTGCCACCGGCACACGGCAGCAAGCCAACGCTGGCTTCGGGCAACGCGAGCTGTGCATGCTGCTCGGCAATGCGCAGATCGCAAGCCAATGCGCACTCCAGCCCGCCGCCCATCGCATAGCCGTTGATGGCGGCAATCGACACGCCGCGGAACGCACTCAAGGCTTCGAATGCTTCGCCGAACCGGCGCGCGGCCTGGCGTGCATTGGCCTTGTCGCCATCGGCGAACTGCTTGAGATCGGCCCCGGCGCTGAAGAACTTCTCGCCTTCGCCGGTGATCACCAGCGCATAGATGCTGCGGTCGGCATCCAGTGCGCGCACCAGGTCGCGCAGGGCCGCCAGGCTGTGCACGGTCCAGGTGTTGGCCGGTGGGTTGCTCAAGGTCACGATGGCCACGTGCCCATCGCGCTCGACCTGCAGACCGGTATGGAGACGTCCTTCCCAATCGCTCATCGCAATTCCTCCTCGCCATTGAGCAGGTGACGCGCCACGATCATGCGCATCACCTCGTTGGTGCCTTCCAGAATGCGGTGCACGCGGCTATCGCGCAGCAAACGCTCGATCGGGTATTCGCGGATATAGCCGTAGCCGCCATGGATCTGCAAGGCATCGTCGCAGATGGCAAAGCCGGCATCGGTGGCGAAGCGCTTAGCCATCGCACACCACACGGTGGCGTCGTGGCTGCCGGCATCGAGCTTGCGCGCGGCGGTGTGCACCATCTGCCGCGCGGCCACCAGCTGCGTGGCCATGTCGGCCAACTTGAACTGCAATGCCTGGAAATCGGCCAGTTTCTTGCCGAACTGGCGCCGCTCGCCCATGTAGCGACGTGCGGCATCCAGCGCGCCTTGCGCGGCGCCCAACGAACATGCGGCGATATTGATGCGGCCACCATCCAGCGCCTTCATCGCCATCTTGAAACCTTCGCCTTCCCTGCCCAGCAGGTTCTCGGCCGGAATACGCACGTTTTCGAAGCTCACACCGCGCGTCGGCTGGCTGTTCCAGCCCATTTTCTCTTCCTTGCGACCGTAGCTGATGCCAGGCGCATCGGCCGGCACCACGAAGGCGCTGATGCCACGCGCACCGTCTTCGCCGGTGCGTGCCATCACCACCAGCACGTTGGTTGCGCCAGCGCCGGAAATGAAGGCTTTGCTGCCATTGAGCACATAGCTGTCGCCGTCGCGCTGGGCGCGCGATTTCAGCGATGCCGCATCCGAGCCGCTGCCCGGTTCGGTCAGGCAGTACGAGCCCAGCTTGGCGCCGCTGGTCATCGCCTGGCCCCACTGCGCGCGCACCGTCTCGGTGCCGTAGCTGGCGATCAACCAGGTGGCCATGTTGTGGATGCTGATGAACGCCGAGGTGGATGGATCCACCGTGGCCAGTTCTTCGAACACCACTGCGGCATCGAGGCGGCGCATGCCCAGGCCGCCCACGCCTTCGTCGGTGTAGAGACCGCAAAAGCCGAGCTCGGCGGCCTTGGCGATGGCCTCGCGCGGGAAGTGACCTTCTGCGTCCCACTGCGCTGCATGCGGGGCGAGTTCCTTGTCGGCGAAGTCGCGCGCGGCAGCGCGGAAGGCTTCCTGCTCATCGTTCAAATCGGCCGCGTTGGGGTGGAGCTGGATGGCTGCATTCATGGCGATCGGGTCACTTGAGGGAGATGGTGGTGTTGACGCCATGGGCCAGCGTCTGATCGTCGAACCAGCGCGCGGTCACGGTCTTGGTCTGGGTGTAGAACATCACCACCTGCTTGCCGTACGGGCCCAGGTCGCCGAGCTTGGAAGCGCGCGAGCCGGTGAAGGAAAACAATGGCACAGGCACCGGAATCGGCACGTTGATGCCGACCTGGCCCACATCGATGTCTTCCTGGAAACGCCGCGCAGCCGCGCCGGATTGGGTGAACAGCGCCGTGCCGTTACCGTTGGGGTTGGCGTTGACCAAGGCGATGGCCTCGTCCAGCGTGGCGGCTTCCAGAATCACCAGCACCGGCCCGAAGATCTCTTCGTCGTAGATCCGCATGCCGGGTTTGACGCCGGAAAAGATGGTCGGGCCAACAAAGTTGCCCTGCTCGAAACCCGGCACCAGTGGCGCGCGGCCATCCAGTTCCAGGGTGGCGCCCTGCTCCACGCCGGAGGCGATCAAGCCTTCCACCCGCTCGCGTGCGGCGCAGGAAATCAGCGGACCGACCTCGGTGCCCGGCGCGTTGCCGGCGCCGATCTTCAAACTCTTGGCCTTGGCCACCAACTCTGGAATCCAGGTACGGGCGTCACCGACCAAGACCAGCGTGGAGGCGGCCATGCAGCGCTGCCCGGCGGCGCCGAACGCGGCACCGACCATCGCATTGAGCGTCTGCTCGCGGTTGGCGTCGGGCAGCACCACGGCGTGATTCTTGGCGCCCATCATGCATTGCACGCGTTTGCCGGCCAGCGAGGCACGTCGATAAACGTGCGTGCCCACCTTGGTGGAACCGACAAACGACAACGCCTTGATGTCGGGGTGATCGCACAGCGCATTGACCACTTCCTCGCCGCCATGCACGACGTTGAGCACGCCCTTGGGAATGCCGGCTTCCAGCGCAAGTTCCACCAGCCGCATGGTCACCATCGGGTCTTGCTCGGAGGGCTTGAGCACGAAGGTGTTGCCGGTCGCAATCGCCATCGGAAACATCCACAGCGGGATCATGGCCGGGAAGTTGAACGGGGTGATGCCCGCGCACACGCCCAACGGCTGCAGCAGGCTGTAAGTGTCCACGCCGTTGGCGACGTTGTTGGCCAGCTCGCCCAGTTGCAGGTTGCCGATCGCCGCGGCGTGCTCCACCACTTCCAGGCCACGGAACACATCGCCTTCGGCATCGGCCAGGGTCTTGCCCTGCTCGGCGCTGAGCAGCGCAGCCAGTTCGGGCATGTTTTCCCGAATCAGCTGCTGGTATTTGAGAAAAATACGCGCCCGGGTGCCAATTGGCGTCTTGCGCCAGGTCACGAAGGCGCGGCTGGCCGCCGCCACTGCGGCATCCACTTCGGCAGTGGTGGCGAACGGCACCTGGGCCAGCACCGATTGGTCGGCCGGGTTGACCACGTCCTGCCACTGCGTGCTGGCGGACACCACCAACTCGCCATCGATCAGCAGGGAGACGCGGGGGACGGATTGGCTCATTGCAGGGCTCGCTTGTTGAGAAGGACATCGGGCCATTGCAGGCCAATACTTCGCATTGTTTGCATCGACACCCTCCATTCCCAGCCCGCTATTGCTTAATCGCGCTAAGCTGACGACACAATTTTGCGAATCTTGCGAATGCCCCAGTCGCACGCTCAACTCCGCCACCAGCTTGGGCTGCGCCTGCAGCGGCTGCGCCAGCGCCATGGCCTGACCCAGGCCGAGCTGGCGCGCCGGCTCGAGCTGTCGCCGAGCTATCTCAACCAGATCGAGCGCAATCAGCGCCCGCTCACCCTGGCCATCCAGCAGCGGCTCAAGAGCGCGCTGGGCGACCTGGACGGCCTGCTGGACCTGGACGACCCGGCCGCACTGGTCGAGCCGCTGGACGCATCGCTGCGCAGCCTGGGCCATACGCTGTTGCCGGCCGAGCTGCGTGCGCTGACCGGCAATCTGCCGCAGGTAGCGCAGGCGCTGCTGGACCTGCACCGCGCCCATCAGCATCTGCTCGAACGCAACGCGGCGCTGGAACTGCAGATCGGGGTCGAGCACGCGGCAATCCCATCGCTATCGCCCGGCGAGCAGGTACGCGACTATTTCAACCGCGCGCACAACTATCTGCCGGAACTGGACGAGCGCGCCGAAGCGCTTTACGCCGAACTTGGGTTGACCCCGGAAAATCTGCCGCTGCGGCTGCGCCAACGCCTCGCTGATCGCCACGGCCTGCTGGTGCAGGACGCTCCCGACCTGCACAGCGACAAACGCAGCATGGATGCGCAGGCGCGTGTGCTGTGGCTGCCGGCGCACTTGCGGCCGGGCCAGCAGGCATTCCAGATGGCCGCACAGCTGGCCTTGCTGGAATGCGCGCCGCTGCTGGACGCGCGCATTGCCGATGCCGGTTTCGAGGACGCCGAGCGCATCGCGCTGTCGCGGATTGGCCTGTCGAACTATTTCGCCGGCGCGCTGGTGATGCCCTACAGCGCGTTCCTGCACAGCGCGCAAACCTCGCGCTACGACATCGAATGGCTGGCCGACCGCTTCGACGTGGGCTTCGAAGCGGTGTGTCACCGGCTCAGCACCTTGCAGCGGCGCGGGGCAGCCGGTTTGCCGATCTTCTTCCTGCGGGTGGACCGCGCCGGCAATGTCTCCAAGCGCCACTCGGCCACCGATTTCCATTTCTCGCATGTCGGCGGCGCCTGCCCGCTGTGGATCGTGTACGAGGCGTTCAACCAGCCTGACCGCATCCTCACCCAGATCGCGCGCATGCCCGACGGCCGGCGCTATTTCTGGCTGGCCCGCCAGGTCAGCAGCGGTCCGCCCGGGTATGGCCGCCCGCGCAAGACCTTTGCCCTGGCAATGGGCTGCGACCTGCGCCACGCCGATCAGTTGGTGTATGCGCGGGGTTGGGATCTGAACGCGGTCGACGATGCGGTACCGATCGGCCCGGGCTGCCTGACCTGCGAACGCAGCGACTGCGTGCAGCGCGCGTTTCCTGCGCTGCCGCGCCTGCCGGCACGCGCGCGTTAGCGAGTTGGCGGAAGTGGATCTGGTTGTCGGACGTAGCCGTGCGTCGCCCGCGATCGCAACGACAGACACACTGCACCTGGGCTGATTGCATTGGCCACTCTGGCGCTCCCGCCGCGTGCACAAGCGGCAACAGCCTTGGGCAATCGCATCAGTCCACGTCAGCCAAGCACCCGCCCCGATGCCAACGCCTCTGCCGCATCACCGCCTTAGCTTCAGGGGCCAAGCAAGCGCGAGTGCCGCAGCGCAGCATTCCAAGCCGAGATAGCTGCCGCAAAATGCTTCATTGGAATGGAATGGCTTGCGCTTCTACCCTGAAGCGGACACATGCAAGACAGGGGGGACGCCAGCGCGCCGCAGCGCGCGTGCGGCGTCACGCACCGAACGACCAACAGCGATCACGCAGCACAGCACCACTGGCCACACCCGCGCAGATGCGCCCGCCCCGCTCCATGCGGCTGGCCGCACCCGCAGCTACCACCGTATTCGGTCACTTTGTCCTGGGAGGGATCAACCGATGCCTGTTCACCATACCGGCCACCCGGCCAGTCGGCGCCTGCGCCGCACGCCCGTTCGCGCCATCCTGTGCACCACCATCGCTTGCGTGCTGGCCACCGCGTTCGGCGCGCATGCACAGGACACTGCACCCGCCGCGCCGCCGGCCAACGACACCAGCAGCGCCGCCAGCAATGGCCAGGCGCCGGTCACGTTGGACAACATCACCGTGATCGGCCAGCGCGCCAGCCTGAATCAGGCGGTGCAAGCCAAGCAGATGTCCGATCATGTCGTGGAAGTGATTTCCGCAGACAACATGGGCCAGATGCCCAACGTCACCGTGGCCGAGGCGCTGGTGCGGCTGCCCGGCGTCAATGGCACCCGCGACCGCGGCAACGAGAGCCTGGCCACCGTGCGCGGGCTGGGCCCGCGCATGACCATGGGCACCGTCAACGGGCGCGAAATCGCCTCGTCCGAGCCCAACCGCGCAGTGCGTTGGGAGGTGTTCCCCACCGAGATCGTTTCCACCGTCAAGGTCTACAAGACCCAGTCGGCGGATCTGGTCGCCGGCGGTCTTGCCGCCACCGTGGACATTTCCACCATCAGCCCGCTCGACTACACCGGTCCGGGATTCGTCGGCACCGCCGGCCCGGTGTTCTACGACCACGCCAAGGATGTGGACGGCTACAGCCCGTGGGGCAGCCGCTTCGGCGCCAGCTGGGTGCACAAGCTCAACGACAACCTGGCGGTCGCCTTCGGCGCCACGTACCAAAAGCAGAAGAACGCCAGCTCGTCGATCGGCAGCTGGGGCTATACCGATGCCACCACCTCCCGCGATGTGGATGGCGATGGCACCGTGGACCCGACCCCGTGGGGCGCGGCCGACCAGCTCAAGCTGATCGACCAGACCCGCACTGGCGCGATGGGCACCGTGCAGTGGCGCTCGGGCAATGTCGAATTGAAGTTCGACGGCCTGTATTCGCGCATCGAAATCGACGAAGACCAATTGCAGAACTGGTTCAACGGGCTGGCCTTCAGCACCTTCTCCGGCAGCACCAATCCATACACCACGCCGGGCTCGTCCTACACCATCGTCGATGGCGATGTGGTGGCCGGCACGCTGGCCAATTCGAACCTGCAGGTCGACCATGTGGTCAGCCACTACAACGAGGTCAAGACACTCACCGCCGGCGGTTTGAACGCCAAGTGGAGCGGCGATGTATGGACCTTGGGCAGCGACCTGTCGTTCTCGCAGGCCAAGCGCGACAACACCTGGCAGGCGGTGCGTTTCGGCAGCAACCCGGACACCATCTCGTTCGATTTCCGTCGCAGCGTCACCCCCACCATCAGCACCAGCTCGGACACGCCCGAATACGGCATTGCCGGGCAGACCGAGCCGCAGGCGCTGCGCGACAAGATCGCTGCGCTGGCACTCAACGCCAGCCGCGCCGTGGATGCCGGCCCGTTCACGTCGCTGGAACTGGGCGCACGCGCCGCGCGTCGCGAAAAACAGAACCGTCGCTTTCTCAGCAACCAGTCCGGCTACGATCAGCCGATCTCGGCGTATCAGGACCTGATCTACCCGGTCACCATGCCCGACTTGAACGTGCCTACGCTGACCGGCGGCAACATGGCCGAGATCGCACGCATCGGCTTTGGCGGGTTCGATCCGAGCACGCTCGACGAACAACTGCTCGACCATTGGAACGTCAAGGAAGACGTGCGCGAAGCCTTCGCCAAGGCGGTCTTCAGCTCGCAGCTGTTCGGCACCGATGTCACCGGCAATGTCGGCGTGCGCCTGGTCAACACCAGGACCACCAGCGAGGGTTTCGATTCGGTCGGCAGCACCATCCAGCCCAGCACCGGCAGCAAGGAATACACCGACGTGCTGCCCAGTGCCACGCTCAATTTCCTGATCGACGACCAGCGCATCCTGCGCTTTGCGGTGGCCAAGGTCATCGCGCGTCCGCCGCTGGACGAACTGCGCACCGGCCGCCGTCTGGACGACCCCAGCGTGACCGTTGGCCAGCTCACCGGCAGCGGCGGCAACCCGCAGCTGGACCCGTTCAAGGCCACCCAGGTCGATGTCTCTTACGAGTGGTACTTCCACACCGAAGCGCTCGCCGCCCTGGCGGTGTATCGCAAGGAAGTGGATTCGAGCATCGGCTACCGCACCGACCGCGAAACGATCAACGGCCTGGATTACCTGGTGAGCGCCCCTTTCAATGGCGGTGGCGGCTACATCAATGGCGTGGAGCTCACCTTCCAGACGCCGTTCTACTTCATCCCGCACATGGAAAACTTCGGCGTCTACTCGAACTATTCGCTGGTCGATTCCAACCTCAAGGAATTCTCGCCGGAAGACAACCCGCTGCCGTTGAGCGGGCTGGCACGCAAGACCGGCACCTTCGACCTGTGGTACAGCAACGGCACCTTCGAAGCGCGCGTGGGCTACAAGTACCACAGCCCCTACACGGTGGTGTACGGCTGGAATGCCGCACGGCTGGCGCGCCTGCAGAGCGAAGGCACGGTGGATCTGAGCTTGAACTGGCAGTACAGCAAGCAGCTCGGCTTCCGTTTCCAGGCCAGCAATCTCACCAACGAGCCGTTGCGCGCCTATACCGACAACAAGCCCAACCGGCTGGCCAATCAGGACGATGGCGGCTACCAGGTATTCGGTCGCCGTTACCAGTTGGAAGCAACCTACAAGTTCTAGGCGTCGCTTGATCGGCTGCACATGCTGCTGCGCAGCCGATCTGATTGCACCTGCATAACACCGCAGCTACTAGGTGGAATCCAATCTGCAAGCCACGTTTGGACTCTACACAGCGGCCGTGCAGCAGCACGGCCGCCTGCGGCATGCTGCCACCCGCTCCACGTTGTCTCTGTCGAGGAATTGCATGCGCTCACCACGCCGTCTCTGGACACCCGCGCTCCTTGCGCTGGCCATTTCCACCTTCGCACACGCCGCCCCGGCTCCCGCCACGTTGTATCTCGGCGCGGACCTGTCCTACGTCAACGAGATGGAAGAATGCGGTGTGCAATACCGCGAGAACGGCGTGGTCAAAGATCCGTTCGAACTGTTCCATGCGCACGGGGCCAATCTGGTGCGCGTACGCTTGTGGAACGATGCGCGCTGGACCCGCTACAGCGACCTGGCGGACGTCAAGAAGACCATTGCACGTGCACGCGCGCAAGGCATGCAGGTGCTGCTGGATCTGCACTACTCCGACGATTGGGCCGACGGCGAAAAGCAATTGATCCCCAAGGCCTGGGCCAGCATCACCGACACCGATGAACTGGCACGCACGCTGTACGGCTTCACCTATGACACACTCAGCGCGCTCGACCGTGCCGGTCTGATGCCCGAGCTCGTGCAAGTGGGCAACGAAAGCAATTCCGACCTGATGGACAGCACGCCCTGGGACAAAAAGCGCCCCATCAACTGGCAGCGCAATGCCAAGCTGTTCAACGCCGGCATCAAGGCGGTGCGCGACATGAGCGTACGCTCGGCGATCAAACCGCGGGTGATGCTGCATATCGCCCAACCGGAAAATGTGGAGCCGTGGTTCGCCGATGCCACCAAGGCCGGCGTCACCGATTTCGATCTGATCGGCATCAGCTACTACCGTAAATGGTCCACGCAATCGATGGCCGAGCTGGGCAAGACCATCAGGCGTTTGCGCGGCCGCTACGATGCCGATGTGGTGGTAGTGGAAACCGCGTACCCGTGGACGCTGGACTCCGGCGACACCTCGCACAATCTGCTCGGCGAGGATTCGCTGATTTCCGGCTACCCGGCCACGCCGCAAGGCCAGGCGCGCTACATGGTAGACCTCACCCAACTGGTCATCGATACCGGCGGCGCCGGCGTGGTGTATTGGGAGCCGGCATGGACCAGCAGCCATTGCAAAACGCGTTGGGGCACCGGCTCGTCGTGGGAAAACGCCAGCTTCTTCGACTTCAAGCACGGCAACGAGGTGTTGCCGGCGATCGACTTCATGCGCCACCCGTATACCGGTGTGCCTGCATCGCGTACATCCGACGCGGGCAAGCATGATGCGAGCGCGCCAGAGAGTTCGGTAGATGCCGGCAAAAGGACGCAGCCATGAGTGGTATCAATCGACGCGAGTTGCTGCGCGGCATGCTGGCCAGTGGCGTGAGCGCCGCGTTGCCGGTGGGGGCAGCCGGTGCTTTGGTCTCGGCGGGCACCGCAGCTGCATCGGCTACGCCTAAAAGCAGCGCAACGACAGCAGCGCTAGGCGATGCAGCACTGGCGCTGCGGGAGCGTCTGCTGTTCGACTTCGGTTGGCGCTTCCACCTGGGCCATGCCAGCGATGCCGCGCGCGATTTCGAGTTCGGCACCTTCCAGCGCACCTTCGCCAAGGCCGGCAAGGACACCGCGACCGCCGCGCAACTGGCATTCGACGATAGCGCCTGGCAGCAGGTGGACTTGCCGCACGACTGGGCCGTCGGTTTGCCATTTCGGCAGGAGCCGATCTCGGCCTTCATGACCGAGGAAGACCCGGCCGCTGCACACGGCTACAAGCCGCTGGGCACGAGTTTCCCGCAGAACAGCGTGGGCTGGTACCGGCGCACGCTGCAGATTCCGGCAAGCGATCTGGGCAAGCGCATCAGCCTGGTGTTCGATGGCGTGTTTCGCGAGTGCATCGTGTTCTGCAATGGCCACATCGTCGGCCGTCACGCGAGCGGCTACTGCGGCTTCGAGGTCGACCTCAGCGAAGTGCTCGACTACGGCAAGCCCAACATCATCGCCATCCGCGTGGATGCCACGCTGGGCGAAGGCTGGTTTTACGAAGGCGCCGGCATCTACCGGCATGTGTGGCTACAGAAGACCGACCCCCTCCACATTCCGCAAGACGGTGTGTTCGTACGCGGCAGCGTGCAGGACGGCAACGCCACTGCGCAGCTCTCCACCGAAGTGCGCAACGACGGCACCGCGCCACGCCAGTGCGTGGTGCAGGCGCGCATTGCCGCACCGGATGGACGCACCGTGGCGCAGGCGGCCAGCGCAGCGATCACGGTCGCGCCCGGCCAGGTGCAGGTGGTCGAACAGACCCTGCCGCTCGGGCAGGCGGCGCTGTGGTCGATCGACACCCCGCAGCTCTACAGCCTGACCACCAGCGTGCACAGCGACGGCACCGCGCTCGATGCGCTGGTGACGCCGTTCGGCGTGCGCAGCATCGCCTTCGATGCGCAACGCGGTTTCCTGTTGAACGGCGCACCGCTCAAGCTGCATGGCACCAACAATCACCAGGATCATGCCGGTGTCGGCACCGCTATTCCGGACGCCTTGCACGCCTGGCGCCTGCGCCAGCTCAAGTCGATGGGCTGCAACGCGTATCGCAGCTCGCATAATCCGGCCACGCCGGAATTGCTCGCGCTGTGCGACCGCCTCGGCATGTTGGTGATCGAAGAAACCCGCCGCATGTCGACCGACCCCGAAGCGATGGGCGAACTGGAAACGATGGTGCGGCGTGGCCGCAATCATCCCAGCGTCATCCTGTGGTCGCTCGGCAACGAAGAGCCGCAGCAAGTGACCGAGCGCGGTGCACGCATCGTGACCCGCATGCAACAACGCGTGCGCCAGCTCGACCCCACCCGCCCCACCACCTTCGCGATGGACAAGGGCTTCGGTGATGGCGTGGGCCAGGTGGTGGATGTGGTCGGCTTCAACTACCGCACCAGCCAGATGGATGGCTTCCATGCGCAATATCCTCACATCCCGATCTACGGCAGCGAAACCGGCAGCACCGTGTCAGTGCGCGGCAACTATCAGCGCGACGACCAACGCGGCTATACCCGTGCCTACGACCTGGACCACCCCTGGTGGGCCAGCACCGCCGAAGCCTGGTGGAGCTATGTCGCGCAACGCCCATACATTGCCGGCGGCTTCATCTGGACCGGCTTCGACTATCGCGGCGAGCCCACGCCCTACAACCGCTGGCCGAATGTGGCTTCGCAATTCGGCGTACTCGATAGCTGCGGTTTTCCGAAAGACAACTACTGGTACTACCGCGCGCAGTGGACCAGTGAACCGGTACTGCATCTGTTCCCGCACTGGAACTGGGACGGCTTGCTGCAGCCCGACGACAACGGCCGCATCGCGGTCTGGTGCCACAGCAATCTCGAGGCGGTGGAACTGCTGGTCAACGGCGTCAGCCAGGGCACGCAGCAGGTGCCGGCCTACGGCCATGTCGAATGGCGTGTGCTCTATGCGCCCGGCATGATCGAAGCGCGCGGCTATCGCGGCGGCAAGCTGGTGCTGAGCGAGCGTCGCCAAACCACGGGCAAGCCGGCGGCGATTCGCTTGAGCTGCGATCGCAACACGCTACGTGCCGATGCCGAAGACGTCGCAGTGGTCAAGGTGGAAATCGTCGACGCACAAGGCCGCCTGGTACCGACTGCCGACAACCTGGTGCAGTTCGCGCTGCGCGGACCTGCACGGCTGATTGGGGTCGGCAATGGCGATCCCAGCAGCCACGAAGACGACAAGGCGCCGCGGCGCAAGGCATTCAACGGCCTGTGTGCGGCGCTGCTGCAAACCACGCGCAGCAGCGGCGACATCGTGCTGCAGGCCACCGCGCCTGGCCTGACCGCATCCACGTTGCGCCTGCCTGCCGAGCCCACCCGAGCGCGCGCGTCGGTGGCTTGAAACGCAGTCGCTGCGTACGACAACGGAACGTGCTGCGTTACCTGGGGCCAGTGATGGCCTCGGTAGCGTCGCGATGCCATACGCGAGTCGAAGGCCATCTGTCAGTCTCCCGTAAAATTGATCCAGCCATAACTAGAGGTCTCCAGCACACTAGCCACCAAGGAGACCAACAATGCGCAAGAGCAAGTTCACCGAGAGCCAGATCGTCGCCACGCTGAAACAGGTCGAGGGCGGCCGCCAGGTCAAGGATGTCTGTCGCGAGCTGGGCATTTCCGAGGCGACCTACTACGTCTGGAAGTCCAAGTACGGCGGCATGGAGGCCGCTGACGTGCAACGCCTCCGCGACCTGGAGACCGAGCACAGCAAGCTCAAGCGCATGTACGCCGAGCTCGCGATGGAAAACCATGCATTGAAGGATGTCATCGCAAAAAAGCTGTAGACCCGACGCACAAACGCCCGCTTCTGGCCTGGCTCGTCGAGCGGCATGGCTGGAGCGAGCGCCGGGCCTGTTCAGTAGTTGGCGTGGCTCGCTCGACAGCGCGCTATCGGCGCCGTCCCGATCGCGACGAGGAGGTCATTGCGCTGTTGTCCGAGTTGGCCGAGCGTTTTCCCGAGCGTGGATTTGGAAGCTCTTTCAGATCATCCGCCGTCGCGGACATGTGTGGAATCACAAAAGGGTCTGGCGCGTGTACTGCTTGATGAAACTCAATCAACGACGTCGCAGCAGGCGCCGGGTCCCGACGCGCTATCCAAAGCCGCTGGCATGCGGCGATCGACCCAATGCTGGATGGTCGATCGATTTCATGTCCGATGCGTTATGGGATGGTCGGCGGTTCCGCACGTTCAATGTCATCGACGATTTCAGTCGGGAAGCCTTGGCCATCGATGTGGACCTGAATCTTCCGGCCGCCCGCGTCATCCGCACGTTGGAACGCATCGCAGCCTGGCGCGGCTATCCGAACAAGTTGCGTTTGGACAATGGCCCGGAATTTGTTGCATTGGCCTTGGCCGAGTGGGCTGAGCGCAAGGGTATCGCGTTGGATTTCATCGAGCCGGGGCGTCCGATGCAAAACGGTTTCATCGAACGCTTCAACGGCAGTTATCGGCGTGGCGTATTGGACATGCACATCTTCCGCACGCTAAGCGAGGTCCGCGAACAGACCGAACAGTGGCTCGCCGACTACAACCAACAGATCCCGCACGACAGCCTGGGCGGGCTAACGCCCGTCGAGTTCCGTGATCAACATCAACCGCAGACCTCTAGTTTTAGCTGGCATTGAATTACGGGGAGTCGACACATCCATCGGTGCTGACGGCGATGGCCGAGCAGGTGATCCCAGGTAGAAAGATCGCATGCGGGCGTTGGCCGCTGCCAGAACATCGTCGGCAGTGCTGACCGGTCAGCTCGCGACCGTTCGCGTGATACCGGCAACCTCAGGTCTGTGCACTTCCGGCAGCCGGGTCGCGCGGAAAATAGCGGTTGAGTTTTTCTTCCCACGCGCGAAATTGCTCCAAGGTCTGGGCATCCATCGGACGCGGGTCGTCGGCCAGGGCCTTCTTCTGCGCCACATAGGCGATGCGCTGGGACGACAGTTCATCCCACGCCTTCCTGAGCATGACCGGATCCGGATGCGAGACCAGCATCGCCTCCAGCAGCGTGGCCTGGGCCACGCGCGCGGCCAGCAGATCGCTGAGCGCCTCGGTCACGGCCTGCATCCACTCGTGTTGTTTCTGTTCCATATCCAGCCAACTCGCTTGCGTCATGCGCCGCGCACCATAGCGCCTGATCTGGAACGGCGGCGTGCAAGGCAGGTTGAAGATTCAGATCACCGCGTGGTGCGACTGCGGCCAGCGCCCTCTCCATCGCTTCGCTTGACGTATTTCGACGCACGAAACTGTCGCCACCCAGCAATCCCCTCCCACGCGACGCACGGCCGCGCGGGAGTGCAGGCTCTCATCGCAAGCGTGAGAACGCGCCGATCCCTGCGATCGCCAGCCGCTCGGCGGGCACGGCCGTCTCCGCGAACGACAGCCGCAGATAGCGGATCTGGCGGACTTCGGGGAAATTCAGCCGCTGGGTCGAGAGCGCATAGGCGATGTTGGAGAGCTCGCCCGCGCCGGCCGGCTGCCAGTGCTGGCCATCTTCGCTGGTTTCTGCGCGATAGCCCTTCGGCGGCGCCGCACCGGTCATCACTGCGCGCGAGGGCGTGAGGCTGAACCCGGCAACCTGACGCGAGCCGCCGAGGTCGATGGTTACCTGCACGGGATGGCCCGGCGTCGGTGCGGGCGTGATCCAGATCGTGCTGGCATCGTCGTCGAGCAACGTCTCCGCCCCTGGCGCGCTCGCCTCGACGATGCGCCAGCCGGCGGTGGACAGCACATCCGGCGCTGTCGCCATCGGACGTGCGACCGGCACCGGCGCAACGGCGCGGAACAGGGCAAATTCGCTGATCGCCGGGCAGACCGGCGCCTCGAGCACGACCAGGCGCACCCGGCGTGCGGCGATCGGGCGCTCCAGACGCACGATCCGCTGTGCACCGATGCACTGCGCCTCGGCCAGCCGCCGCCACTGCCCATCGACCTCGGCTTCGACCGCGAAGCGGGTGACGCGCACGCCCAGCGGCAGATACTCCCGCAACCGGATCAGGTCGAAGCTGTGCGCGCTCGACAGTTCCAGCGTCAGCGTCGGCGTGGTGACCTCGTCCGGCGTGGACCAGTAGCTGTCCGGCTGGCGATCGAGTACGCGCGCCGGCTCGAACCCGGCACCGCGCGAGGCGCTGGCGCTGGCCTTGGCGCCCTTGGCCAGGTCGATGGCAAAGCTGGCGCGGATCGCGTCGCCGAAACTCTGCAGCACCGTCACGTCGTGGTCGGGGATGCGGCCGCGCCGGTCGGGCGGCAGATTCAGGTTCATGTTGGTACCGCGCGCCACCGAGGTGTCGAAATAGCGCACCAGATTCTCCGGGCTCCGCACCTTGCCGTCTTCGTCGGCGTGATAGAACCAGCCCGGACGGATCGACGTATTGGTTTCGGCCGGCCACCACAACGCCCCTCCGCGCACGCCGGAATTGCCGTTTTCCTGGGTGTACGGCGCATTGGGCATGGTCGGCCAGGACGGATCGCCGGCGATGCCATCTTCGTTGCCGCCCCACCGGATATCGGCGCCAAGCGGATCGAAGGTGCATGCCATCGGCTGATGCTGATGCACCAGCTCGATCATCCGTGGCCAGTTGTAGTACGCAGGCGCATCGATCTTGCGCGATTCGCGCGCCCCACCGTAATAACCATCGCCGCCATTGGCACCGTCGAACCAGAACTCGAACAGATCCCCGTAGCCTGTGCAGAGTTCGACGATCTGCTTGCGGAAATAGTCCAGATAGCCAGGGCGGCCATATTCGGCGTGGTTGCGATCCCAGGGAGACAGATAGATGCCGAAGGCCAGGCCGGCGCGTCGACACGCCGCGGCCATCTCGCCGACGATGTCACCCTTGCCGTCTTTGTAGGGCGAATTGCGGATGCAATGCTCGGTCAGGCGTGTCGGCCAAAGACAGAATCCATCGTGATGCTTGGCAGTGAAAATAAGCCCTTTCAGATTGCCGGCCTTCGCAGCAGCGACGATCTGGTCGGCTGAAAAATCGCTGGGATCGAATTTGCGCGGATCCTCGTCGCCGTAGCCCCATTCCTTGTCGGTGAAGGTGTTCATCGCAAAATGCACGAAGGCATATTGCTCCCACCGATGCCAGCGCAGCTGGCGCGGGCTGGGCACCGCACCCCACGGCGCCGGCCCGCTGGCACGCGGCGTCTGCGCGATGCGCGCTGCCGACGCGCCGAAGCTGGCGGCAGCGGCCACCACACCCGTGGCAAGAAAGGTACGACGATCGATCATTGGCGACTTCCGACTTTGCACAAGTTTCGATCTTAGCTTTTCCGACGGCGAAGAGTCCCAAAACAACAGCCGGTGTGTGCAATGCGCCGCGCACACGCAGGCATTTGCGCGACGAGCGCCGAATAACGTGCCAAGCAAGTCGAGCAAGCGCCGTTTGACGACTGATGGCCGCGCCGCACGCTGCGTTGTTGGTGCTCGCATGGCCGCATCTTGCGTACGCGAAGCAAGTTCCGCGAACAGAACGAACAGTGGCTGGCCGACGACAACCAATAAGGACCACACGACAGCGTCGGCGTGCCAACACCTGCCAAGTTTTGTCATCAACATTGACCGTAGAGGTCTGATCTTGACCGGTACTGATTTGCGGGAAGTCCACAGGTTGACCCCGACGTCCCCCCGCTCTGAGTAGCGGCCGGGTTTAGAGTCCGGAGTTGATGATATCGGTGTTGGCCAGCTGTTGGGCATACGCAGATGGCGTCATGCCGCCAATGGCCTTCTTGGGTCGCTCCTCGTTGTATTCGCGTCGCCAGCGTTCGATCTCGGTACGCGCATGCAGCAGGGTTGGGAACCAGTGCTCGTTGAGGCATTCGTCGCGCAGCCGGCCATTGAACGATTCGACGTAGGCGTTCTGGTTTGGCTTGCCAGGCTGGATCAGCCGTAACTGCACGCCACGCGCATGTGCCCAGGCCACCATCGCTTTGCCGCAAAACTCCTTGCCGTTATCTGTGCGGATCACCTGTGGCAAGCCGCGACTGTGCGCCAGCCGATCCAGCACGCGTGTCACGCCATGGCCCGAGATTGCGCGCTCCACCTCGATGGCGATCGCTTCGTGGGTTGCATCGTCCACGATCACCAGACACTTGATCACTCGGCCTTCGGCGCTGCGGTCGAACACGAAATCCATCGACCACACCTGATTGGCCTGCGATGGCCGCAGCAGCGGCTGACGCTCTCCTATCAGCACCTTTTTGCGCTTGCGGCGCCGGACCTGCAGCTGCTGCTCGCGGTACAACCGCTCCATACGCTTGTAGTTCACGATGCGTCCTTCCTGTCGTAATTTGAGATAGATCATCCCCACACCATAACGGCGATGGCGATGCGCCAACGCACAGATGCGTTCGCGCAGTTCGACGTTGCGATCTTCGCGCGGGCAATATCGCAGCGCACTGGCGCTCATGCCGATCACTGCCAACGCACGACGCTCGCTGGCACCACGCCCGATCCACTCGCGCACCAGCATGCGACGCGCCGGTGCGCTCACCACTTTTTTCGCAGTGCATCCTTGATCAGGTCGTTCTCGAACAGCTGCTCGGCCAGCAACTTCTTCAGCCGCGCGTTCTCGGACTCAAGGTCCTTGAGCCGCTTGGCATCGGGCACGCTCATCCCGCCGAACTTGCTGCGCCACAGATAATAGGAAGCCTCGCTGAAGCCATGCCGCCGGCACAGGTCCTTGATCGCCACACCGGCATCAGCTTCGCGCAGGAAGCCGATGATCTGTTCTTCAGAAAAACGCTTCTTCACGTCCAATCTCCTCGAGTTAGGGAATTGGACTCCAAACTGAGGTGCTACTCAAAATCGGGGGGGCGTCGACCCACCCCCAATAAACCGGGCCACTGTAAAGTAGAGATTTCGCCGCGCTTGGGCTCCCGTGGATGACGAGGATCAGGCGATGAAGTTCTAGCGAAATTGGTTCATGCAAAAAATGAGGGCAGTAAGCCTGCTTATCACGGCCACCCTCAGCTTCTCAAAACGCACATCCCAAACTATTTAAAGAGGCGGCCAATCAATAATTTATGGGGACACCATGGCCTTTGACGGGAATTTAAAAATCGGCAGATCTTTACATTCAACGGACGCTCCAACACTCTTGCAACCCCGAAAATTTTCTACAAACTCCTTCGCAAGAGCCAGGTTTGCATCAGTTACACCCCTGACAATTAAATGTGTTGAGTTTACAGCTCTTGCCTTAGAATATACAGCCTCGACTATCCCGCCCTAAAAATCAATAAATTTACAAACCCCATCATCTTCAGTGCAATCCTCAAATTTTCGGTCAAGAATCTTACTCTGAATGTCAGGATTTCCCCCGGAATAAACTGAGGCACTTAAACCACCAGCCATCTCGACCTCATATACAAAAAAATCAGAAGCCAAACTAATTTTCACTTTCTCGCCGGACGCCACACCAAAACAGGAGTTATCAGTATAGATATTGCAGTACAAATAATTAATTCTTTTACTCTCAGCTGAAGCGCCCGTAAAGCTCATAAGGACAACCAACCCCAAAGCCAATTTAGGCATGAAATTAAAATTTCCCATAATCAAACTATTTCTCCTCTATATAAATATTCTTTCTACTTGAAAGTATCTCACCCATATTCCTATCGTCAGGAGGATTGCCAAGCTCACCCATGAGGTTCTTATCATATCCAGCTTCAGGAGTGCTCACGCGGTTCCCACTCGCGTCAACAGTAGCCAAATAGTGATCGTCCGCCCTCATCAAATGTCCTGCTTCATGAGCTGCCTCCCCGTACGGCATTCCGCGAGAGGTTATATTCCACTCCCCAGTCTTACCATCCTTGACAAAGGACGCGCCTTGAGACGCTTTGTCTGACGTAGGCCCAGTAGTCAACGTTATTGTATTTTGCACTTTCCTGGGAGTGTCTTTAGTAACAGGAATAACCTGAACACTTACTTGCACGGAACTCCCTTTTACATTATACGCCCTACTCCATCGAGCTGATATATCACCCTTTACTGAGTCTATATTGGCCTGAGTAGCCCCCGGGCCAACAAAATTAATTGGAATGTCTATACTTATTGAACCATCCTTCGCAGTAGTTATAACTGAATTGCGTCCATCCGGGTCGGTGAACCGATACGGATTGTTGTTTGCATACCAGTAGCGATTGAAGTTCGCTGCAAGCACCGAATCCGCAGCTACCGGGTCCACGCTCAGGAACCGCCCCAGGTCCTGGTCGTAGTAGCGCTGCTGCATGTAGGTCAGCCCGGTCGCCCCGTCCATGGCGTGCCCGGTGTAACCGATGCCATCGACCGTCTTGCCGATGGGGCTGCCGTAGGGCTGATAGTCGGTGCGCTCTACCACATGCCCCGCCGTGTCCGTCACAGCGATAGGGCTGCCCAGCGCATCGGTGTGCTGGAATTTGATGGTTCCTGAGTTACGGGTGGCAAGCAGGCTCCCATTGAGATAGACGTATTCCATGTTGCCCTTGCCCGACGCCCCTGTGTAGAACAGCTGGCCAGCCTGGGTATAGACCTGAACGGTCCGCGTCGTGGGTCGGCCAGCTATCGTGCGACGGCCGTAGGCATCGTAGGCATAGCTTTCCTTGCCGGTGACATCTCGCAGACGATTTCCGTAGTCAAAGGTATAGGCTTGACCGTTCTTGTTCTTGAGGTTGCCCTGCGGGTCGTAGCTCAGCCCGACGGTGGTGGCGCCCGCATTGTTCTGGACATTGGTCAAGCGGTTCTTGGCGTCATACTAGTAATTGTTCTCGCGCACACCTGCTTGAGAAGAGGACTCATTATTCTGGGCAGCTCCAGCTAGCGCCTGAATCGCATTTACATACGCAATTGCCGAATCAAGCACGGCCGTCCGCATTGTAATCAATGTGTATTTTGGAGCATCAACAGCCAAAAACTCATAAACGTTTCTTCGGATAACGAATCAAGCAGACAACAAAATCCCTCATTAGCTTAACATATACCCAGACTACAACACCTTTAACAACGGCCTGTTACACAAACCTTTCGCGCAGAGGTAAATTCTATTTTTCGCAAGCTGCACTGCTTCGAGCGCCGATTCCGTGCCCGCGGCCAGATACTTAACCTTTAGCACGCAAGCCTTATCAGATGTAATGTAAAATTCCATCACATTATATATTTCACCAGAGGAAGAACGCTCCTCTCTTTCATAATTCTTTCTTGGCTGTATATCAGTAGGCGTGTCGCAAGCTTTGCTTTCCCTAATAACTACAAGCTCTTTCGAACTATCCGGCGCAGTCAGCCTCCAGATGCGGTCCCTCCCAGACTCAATCATATTGAGACCAGCATCGGCCTGAATAATACACCAGTGATTCATTTTAACAGTGCACGTAACTACTGGTGCTGCTGTCGGCTTCGGCCCAACACGAGAAGAAACGTCACCATCTGATGCCACCGCTTGTAGACCGACGCCACCTGCGGCAAAAATAATAAGGCTCAAAAATCCCGCTCGATAGCATCTCATTTACAGGAACTCCCTTGCATCGATGAGCAATTAAATACTTTATTACCAGGCTGTGTTGAATTATTTTCAATCTCGTCCCTGGTTTGCTGACTGGCCGGCTGTCCACCATAGTCTCTCATGATCGCACCTTGCGTTCCAGGAACATCATTACTCAGTTGTGCTCCGCCAGCGTCAACACCACCTTTATATTGATCGCCCGCCCCCAAGGTGTGGCCCATTTCATGGCCTACAGTGATCGACCCAACCGCATCTGGCGCCATCTCCACATTTCTACCATTAATTTTATCGACATGAGATCGATTATTTGACCCAGGCGCATCGCTTAATGCATTATTAGTTGAAATCTTTACCGTATCAGCTCCAGAACCTTGTCGGAATAGAACAACCATATTTTTACCGCCTGATGTTGGACCATTGAACTTTGACGCCTGAACTTCTATTTGAGCGTTGGAGAACTGACTTTTGTTATCGTAGCTCTGTATGACAACCATCACCCCATTGGGAAAATTGTAATATTCAGCCCTTCCATCTGGATCTTTGAAACTATACGGATTGTTTGACGCGTATCTATAGCGATTGAAGTTAGCCGCCAACACCGAGTCCGCGGCCACCGGGTCCACGCTCAAGAACCGCCCAAGGTCCTGGTCGTAGTAACGCTGCTGCATGTAGGTCAGTCCGGTCGCCCCATCCATGGCATGACCGGTGTAACCGATGCCATCGACCGTTTTGCCAATGGGGCTGCCGTAGGGCTGATAGTCGGTGCGCTCTACCACATGCCCCGCCGTGTCCGTCACAGCGATAGGGCTGCCTAGCGCATCGGTGTGCTGGAATTTGATGGTTCCTGAGTTACGGGTGGCAAGTAGGCTCCCATTGAGATAGACGTATTCCATGTTGCCCTTGCCCGACGCCTCTGTGTAGAACAGCTGGCCAGCATTGCTATAGACCTGAACGGTCCGCGTCGTGGGGCGCCCAGCTATCGTGCGACGGCCGTAGGCATCGTAGGCGTAGCTTTCCTTGCCGGTGACATCTCGCAGACGATTTCCGTAGTCGAACGTGTAGGCTTGACCGTTCTTGTTTTTGAGGTTGCCCTGCGGGTCGTAGCTCAGCCCGACGGTGGTGGCGCCCGCATTGTTCTGGACATTGGTCAAGCGGTTCTTGGCGTCATACCAGTAATTGTTCTCGCGCACACCTGGAAGCTTGGCGGTGAGGATGTTGTCCAACACGTCGTAGGTATAGCGGTTCCAGTTGTCGCCGCCGAACCGCTCCGAGCCCGCCTCCATCAGGCGATCCAGTCCGTCATACCCCATGTAGCGGTTGTAGGCCGTCCCCCGCTGCTGATCGATGATGGCGCCGACGTTTCCATTGGCGTCGTATTGATACTCGAACGAAGCGACATTGTTGTCCCGCACCTGCTGGGGCATCTGACGCCCGTTGAGCACGAGCGAGTGGCTCACGCCATTGCCATAGGTGAACTGCCGCGCGGCTCCATTCGGGTAGTAGCCAATCCCCGTAGCGTAATTGCCCCCCGCCTGGTCACGGACAGCAGTCGGCTGTCCTAATGCATTCGGTGTGTAGCTGATGACCAAGCCGGTCGGATACGTCTGATTCGCCAACGCTCCGTTCGCGTCATAGCCGTAGCCGATGGACCAGGTATACCAACCGGTTTGACCAGACGATTCGGATGTCGGCATCCGACGTTTGTTGTAGCTGTAAGCATTGACGACAGATGAGCTACCGGCATCGTTCCATGTCGTGACCTGTGCAGGCAGGCCGTCCGGCGTGTAGGACCAGTCTTGGTTGCCATTCTTGTCAGGGAACCGCAGGGTCTTGAGGCGATTGCGAGTGTCGTAGGTGCGCACCACCTGGCGGCCACTGGCAGCCGCGGCTTCCAGGTCGCAGCTGGTCGTGCTGGGAAGATCAAGGCCACTGGCCGACCAAGCCAGATTGCCAGCCGCGTCGTAGGCCATGACGGTCGACCCGCTCTCGGGCTCAATCACTTTGCACAGCTGCTGGTTCGCATCGTAGACGTAGCTACGGGCCGCCAGGCCAACGCCATGCTCCACCGGTGGCGGTGCTACCACCTGCACCACCTGATTGCTGGATTCATTACCGAAATCACCGGCACCATCGCGCATTCGCCAACGCAGGTTGTAGCCGCCCGCACCAAGGGGGGCGCGGAGGCTGAAGTTGAAGTCCACACTTCCGCCAGGCGGAACATCGGATGGCAGGCCCACTTCGCCTGGCGACCATCCTCGCGTATCGCCAACCAACACAGCCCGATAGCCCTGCCCCTGGCGCCAAGTGACATTTCCCGTGTTCGTGAACCGCACCGACCCGGTGACAGAACGTCCGGTTGGGAGCTGCGCGGGCATGTTCTGAGACACGAAAGCAGCATTACGCTGCATAGCAGGAATCGAGAGTGCACCCGACCCATCAATGAGGGAGTTGTCCCGACCGACCGGAGAAATGCCATGGATATAGAACGGCTTGCCGCCTTGGCTTCGAATCAGGTCTTCGGTCACTGGAATTGAGAAGCGGTAGTTGCTTCCTGACGATGAGCAAGCGCTGGCAACGCCCGGTTCGCTGGCAAGGTTCGCACTGGCGATGGCCGCAATCGTGCCGCTGCCGGCGGGCCCGCCCGCATACATATGGACGTCGATCGATCGGCGTAGTCCTGCAGAACACGCCCAGCCGACAATCGCCTTGTTGTCCTGGATACCCTCGATCCGCCCTTTGATCACCGATGCAGGCACGGCCACTGCGCCCGACCCGGAAATAGTGTCGTTTGAGGCACCTACCGGAGACAGGCCATGGATATAAATGGCCTTACCGCCGTTCTGGATGATGAAGTTCTCATCGATGGGGAACGAGAATCGGTAGTTGCTGCCCGAAGCACTACAAGCGCTAGCAATGCCGGCATCACTTGGTAACGTAGCTGCGGTAGCCGCGGCAAAGGTGCCTGAGCCAGCAGGCCCGCCTAAATACATGTGCACGTCGACAGAACGATTCAGATTCGTCGAGCACGCCCAGCCTGAAATGGAACCGTAAGTGACGCTGTCGATGTTGCCTTTGATAAGGGATGGGAGAACGTTCACGTAAGTTGGAGAACCTACTCCACCAAACCAGGCAACCCCATCCCTCACCATCCGCCATTGGAAAAGGGTGGATCCCGCCGTGAGAGGCGCACGGACCGTGAAGTTAAAAGTAGTGCTTGATGGATAGGCCACACTTGAGGCCAGTTCAACACGCGAGGTTCCCCACGTCGTGTTATCTGTCGGCCCTAGACTACCCAACCGATATCCTTCTTGCGGCGTCCACGTCTTCCATCCGGTGTTCTGAAAAGTGATGCTCGCCGTATACGATTGACCAACCACCATTGTCGTTGGGACTGACCCGCCGATGTATTTTGAGTCGTTCTCCTTGAGCTCCACAGGTGAAGGGCACTCATTGGCCGATCCTGCGGTCGAGCCATCAGGACATTTCCGTGCAGCTTCGGACGGCCCAGCCAAGACGCTGAGCACTAGCAGAGCGGCAATGGTCCAGCGCACCTTTAGCCTACCGCTCTGTCGTCTAAAAACATTTATTTCCGACGCTCTCATCGAAGATTCCTTTCGACCGATCATTGCGCGCCTCGCTCTATCCTGATTGCCTTACCAAAGACGTCCCGAGCAATCGATGTTCGTGCAGATTCGGGAAGCTGCACCCACACGGGCGCGTCATAGACCGGTTGATCGAACACCTGGTAACCCGTGCGCGTCTGAGCACCTCGCGGGTTCGTGACTAGGGTTTGTGCGCCAGGCAGATACTGCGTGATCGTGGTCAGCAATCCCTGCTCGCTGTCCTGCGATACCGCAGTGGGCCTGCCCACCACGTCGAATTCGGTCCAGATCCCAGTGCTCGCCGCTTCGGTGCTGCTCGGGTAAGACGCAAAGACGGCTCGTCCCTCATGGTCGTAGGCGAAGCGCTTGGTCCGCAGCGTTCCCGCCAAGTTTGCCGCGTCGTATTCCCGCGTCAACAGCGGCTGCCACAGCGCATCAAAGTAAGTGATCTTCTGCGCGTTCCCGGTAGTCACGGTCTGGCGCCAGTGGCCAGCGCCGATGCCATATTCGTCGCTCCCCACCCGCTCGAACGTCTGTGCAGTCGAGTTCCACGCTGTGCTGTCGCCCGATGGGTAGTTCGTGGCATTCAGCCGCCCCATCGCGTCATAACCATACGTGGTCGCAAATCCATTCTCGTCGGTGGTCTGACGAATCCACCCGTTGTCGTCCACCGAGGCGGACTTGGCCGTGCCATCGGCATTTGCAACCGTTTGGGGAATGCCACGCTTCCAACCGGACAGGGTCGTTGCATTTCCCAGGCCATCCTTGACCTGGGCCAAGGTCCCATCGGGATTGTAGGTGTAGCTTGCGACCAGCCTCCCGTTGCTCCACTCCGTTCGGGGCAATGCATTGCTGCCGTAATCGACCTGAGAGGTGACGATGCCGGTGTTGATGTTGCGAGCAATGGCAGTTTGCCCTAAGACCCAAGCGCCGCGTTCGTCGTAATACGTGGTCTCGTCAGTGCGGCTGTGCCAGGGACTGAAGCGTTCGATCCGCAACGGACGGGCGAACTCATCGAAACACGGCTGGCCACTGCAATCGGCCACACGCCAAACGAACTGATCGCCATTGTCTATGGTCGTCACTTGACGGGCTGGCCGATGCTCTGCTGCTACAGTGTTATCACCCCAATCGCCCGCTGGATACATAGTGCGGGCTGCATAAGGCGAGGTGGACGCCGCTGCGTAGTCCGTCAGTTTGCTTCGCGTTGCACCCGAGCCGTTCCATCCAAAGTCTTGCTGAAGCAGCAATCCCTCGTTAGCCCGATAGCGATTACCAAACCGGTAGCGGGTGGTTTGGCCCGCAGGATCCTTGACCGTGATGTCTCGGGTGATGGGCGAACCGGCATTGCACTCGACGTATCTGGAAGGGTCGAGTGGCTTCGGGTTTGGACTTGGCTGCCAGCAATTGTTTGGTGTTCCATAGTTGTAAGACCACGTCAGGCCTTGGGATGGCAATCCCGGGCCGGAGATACGCCGACTGGTCACTGCCATGACATAGAACTGGTAAGGGATGTCTGAGTAGGCTTCCTGGATATGACAGACTCGAGGCACCCAGGACCGACCCATTAACATGGAATTGAGCGTGTAGTCGCTGCGAGCACCGGTGGGGGCAGTGATGCTTCCTACAACATTGTTGCGAGACCAAGGACGAATGTTGTCGCAGTCTGGCGGCTGGCTATAAGTCACGCGCGCACGAGACAAGGCAAGCAAATCGAATGTCCAGCCGCTGCCGTCAGGCAGCGTCACTGTATCCAGGGTGTCGCTGTAGCCGTAAGACCAGGTTCGCCCGCCTGTGGTCACGGAGGTGATGGTTTTGCCATCCCCTCCAGCATACGACAGGTCAATGCGACGCCCATCGCTGGCAACAATGCTTAGAAGCTGCCACGGAGCACTGGGATTCCAGTTATAGGTCACCGTGTTGCCAAAGCGATCCGTCACCCGAGTCGGATAGATCAGGACCTCTTCCCTCACCAAGTTGTAGTTGAGGCCAACCATGGGGACAATTCCGCCGACGGCGGCAGTTTGCATCGCACTTCCCGCGGAAATCGACTGAGGAGCTGGTGACGACTTGTGCAGTGCTGGGTAGCTGCGTGACACCAAGTGATTGAACGAATACATCGAGCCTTGGGTGTCCACTAACTCAAACCCTTCACCGCGAGCACCGGCTTCACTTGCACCATCCAGTGAGGCTAAGCATCGGATTGCAGACCCATCTTTTAGGACAATGGGATACGTCCTTCCATCTGCTGGCCTCAGGGCTCCAGCAGACGCTTGAAGAAGCTCTTGGTCGCCAGCACCTGGGCGGTATGCAAAGCTTCCCCGCCAATACTCCGGGGCATCGAAGAAACCGCCCTGGACCTCGATGACTGGAGGCCGACCGTAGAGGCTGCAACGGTTGTTGACGAGATCACGCGCGGCTTCAACAGTCCACCCGCTGCCAGAAAAGACCCCGTGCATGTAAGGAATGTCCAAGTCCCAAAGCTTGAAGTGCCCTTTTGTAGGACTTCCGACTGAGAAGCGACGACCGATGCGCACCTGGAGGGCGTTGTTGCCCTTCAGATCCACGTCGGTTTGGACGATCTCCATCGACCCGGTGTAGAGGTTGATGTTCTCCCCAAAGAGCTGGTCGCCAGGACTCCTCACCACTGCGCCCGATTGGATCAACTTGCCATAGTCGTCGTAGACATCCTCGGCCGCACCCAGTGCAGGCGACAGTCCAACCAAAGCAGTCAGCGCCAATCCAAACACGCGTCTCTGACGCGAGGTCCTGCCCGATTCCATAGCATCTTCCAAGTTGACGACTGACCAAGGCCAGCACGAAGCTCATCGGTATCCATAGGCAGGCCAATGCTCCCCACAGCAAGCAGCGGCGCTCGCTCACGCAGGCAATGGCCAGCCCTAGGTAGAAGGTTTCGAGAGCGCGCGAAGCGCGACAGCAGTCATTCCCCAATGCTCTCGCGCAGACGAAAGTTGCGCACAGGGATTGGCTTGTCAACGCGCTACAGAGAGCTAACGCGGCCCAGCCCACGGCTTCGGCAATGCCAAGATGTTGACGGCGCAAGAGTTCGGGTTCGCAAAACCTTGAACTAGAGCGCTTGGCCTACATTGCAATCAGATAATTCTGACGAAGTTATTAGTGCTTTTCAGACAAGCGAAGCTAGCAGTCTCCCGCTGAAGCCGTGTGCGATGGGCGCCAGATGCGCGGCAATGCGAATGACGAATCGCCCCAAGCTGCCCGCGCAGGTGAATCACTGTGACCGCCCTCAGCTTGTTCGCTGGCGTTCCAAACTTGCTGATGGGTAAATCGTCGCCGGCTCTTGCATCAGCGCAAGCCGCTGCGGCGCTGCGACACGAGCCTGTACCAGGCTGATCACGGTGACGCTGCCCGATTAGAGGCGACGCACCGATTCGTAGGTTGTTGCCCGCTTTTCCACGTAGAAGCAGGCCCCGGCAAGGGCTTCCGCTTGTCGTCCAGAAGCCAGCCGGCCTTCCGTTCTCCGCCCGGACGCTTGGACATGACAGCCAATCGCCTACTGAGACGCATGTCAGCCCTTCCCTATACCGAACTGCCAAGGATTTTTTGGTGGGTGGGCTTAAACTTGGAGCCCGCGCTGACGCGGGCGGTTCATGGTCCCTCACCACATGCTGTATGACTTCAGCTCCCCGTCCGTCTGGCCGCGACACGGATTTCGTCCCGCTGAGAGGGTCGTCGCAATCGCCGTGCTACAAGGCATCGCGAATCGTCGAAATCGCCCCTGATTGACTGCCACATCCCGGAAGAATATTTCTTGCAAAGCACTGATACAAAAGAAAAAAACAAGAACGCCAGCGGAGCCGTCGAGCACACGCCGCTGATGAAGCAATTCTTCGCAGCCAAATCGGATTACCCCGACCTGCTGCTGTTCTTCCGCATGGGCGATTTCTACGAGCTGTTCTACGACGACGCGCGCAAGGCCGCGCGGCTGCTCGACATCACCCTGACCCAGCGCGGTAGCTCCGGCGGTGCGCCGATTCCCATGGCCGGGGTGCCGGTGCATGCGTATGAAGGCTATCTGGCGCGCTTGGTGGCACTGGGCGAGTCGGTGGCGATCTGCGAGCAGATCGGCGATCCGGCGCTGGCCAAGGGGCTGGTCGAGCGCAAGGTGGTGCGCATCGTCACGCCGGGCACGGTCACCGACGAGGCGCTGCTGGACGAACGTCGCGACACCTTGTTGATGGCCATTTCGCGCAGTAAACACGGCTACGGCCTGGCCTGGGCCGATTTGGCCGGCGGGCGCTTCTTGGTCAACGAAGTGGACAGCGTCGATGCGCTGGAAGCGGAAATCGCGCGCCTGGAACCGGCCGAGCTGTTGGTGCCCGACGAAGACAACTGGCCGGACTTCCTGCGCGGACGCATCGGCGTGCGGCGCCGGCCGCCGTGGTTGTTCGATGCCGACAGCGGGCGCCGACAGCTGCTGGCGTTCTTCAAACTGCACGATCTGTCCGGCTTCGGCATCGACGACAAACCCTGTGCCACGGCCGCCGCCGGCGCGCTGCTGGGCTATGTCGAAGAGACCCAGAAACAGCGCCTGCCGCATCTGACCTCGATCGCGATGGAAGTGGCCAGCGAGGCCATCTCGATGAACGCGGCCACGCGCCGGCATCTGGAGCTGGACACGCGTGTGGATGGCGATACGCGCAACACCTTGCTCGGCGTGCTGGACAGCACCGTCACGCCGATGGGTGGGCGTCTGCTCCGGCGCTGGCTGCACCGTCCGCTGCGCCTGCGCGATGTGCTGTTGCAGCGCCACCATGCGGTCGGCACGCTGATCGATGCAGGTGCCGATGCCGATCTGCGCGAAGCCTTCCGTGCGCTCGGCGATCTGGAACGCATCCTCACCCGCGTAGCGCTGCGCTCGGCGCGGCCGCGCGATTTTTCCACCTTGCGCGATGGCCTGGCGCTGTTGCCGAAGGTGCGCACGATCCTGGCACCGTTGGATTCGCCGCGCCTGCAGACGCTGCATGCCGAACTCGGCGAGCACGATGCCACCGCGCATCTGTTGATCAGCGCCGTGGCCGAGACGCCGCCGCTCAAGCTCAGCGACGGCGGCGTCATCGCCACCGGCTACGACGACGAGCTGGATGAGTTGCGCCGCCTATCCACCAATGCAGATCAATTCCTGATCGACCTGGAACAACGCGAGCGCGCCAGCAGCGGCATCGCCACGCTCAAGGTCGGCTACAACCGCGTGCACGGCTACTACATCGAGATAAGCAAGGGCCAGGCCGAGAAAGCCCCGTTGCACTACAGCCGCCGGCAGACGCTGACCAACGCCGAACGCTACATCACCGAAGAACTCAAGAGTTTCGAAGACAAGGTGCTGTCCGCGCGCGAGCGTTCGCTATCGCGCGAAAAACTGCTGTACGAAGGTCTGCTCGACGCACTCGGCACCGAGCTGGAGGGTCTCAAACGCTGCGCGGGTGCCTTGAGCGAACTGGATGTCCTGGCCGGCTTTGCCGAACGCGCGCAGGCGCTGGATTGGTCGCAGCCGGAACTCGATCATGCGCCGTGCCTGCGCATCGAGCGCGGCCGTCACCCGGTCGTGGAGGCGGTACGCGAGCAACCATTCGAGCCCAACGATCTGGACCTGCACAGCGATCGCCGCATGCTGGTGATCACCGGCCCGAACATGGGCGGTAAATCGACCTACATGCGGCAGAACGCGCTGATCGTGTTGTTGGCGCATATCGGCAGCTATGTGCCGGCCAGCCGTGCGGTGATCGGGCCGATCGACCGCATCCTCACCCGCATCGGCGCCGGCGACGACCTGGCGCGCGGGCAATCCACCTTCATGGTGGAAATGGCAGAAACCAGCTACATTCTGCATCACGCCACGCCGCAATCGTTGGTGCTGATGGACGAGATCGGCCGCGGCACCTCCACCTACGATGGCCTGGCACTGGCCGATGCCGTCGCGCGCCATCTGGCGCAGACCAACCGCTGCTACACGCTGTTTGCCACGCATTATTTCGAGCTCACCGCACTGGCCGACGAATCGCATGCCGGTGGCGCCAGCGGCATCGCCAACGTGCATCTGGATGCGGTCGAACATGGCGAGCGTCTGGTGTTCATGCATGCAGTGAAAGATGGCCCGGCCAATCGCAGTTTCGGCCTGCAGGTGGCGGCGCTGGCCGGCCTGCCCAAGGCGGCGGTGACGCAGGCGCGGCGGCGGCTAGTGGAACTGGAACAACGCGGCGGCGAAAGCCACAGCGCGCAGATGGCACCCACCGCGCTGGATGCGCCACAACAGTTCGGGCTGTTCACCGCACCCTCCTCCGCTGCACAGGAAGCCTTGCAGGCGCTGGACCCGGATGAGCTCACTCCCAAGCAGGCGCTGGAGGCGCTGTATCGGTTGAAGGCGTTGCTTTGAGGTGCCGGGATTGGGGAGTCGGGATTTGGGATTCGTAGGAGCGGGGCTGCATGGCTGACGTTTGCTGCGCGTGCGGATGCTTTGCCATGCGGGAATTGGTGATCGGCTTGATGCTGTTTTGCGGAGGTTTGTTAGCAGAATTTGGAAGCCGTCGAGGCATGGTTGCGTGATTGCGATGTCCTGCATCGCGCCGTGCGTAACGCGCGGCGTGTGCTTGCCGCCGGATTGATCTGTCGGCGCGACGGGCGCACCCTGCCGCAACGCTTCGCCAGACAGGAAACCTTCCGATGACCATGTCCGCTTCGTTGACCGATCAACTTGCCGCGCAATTGCAGGGCCCGCAGCTGCAGCAACTCGCCGGCCGCCTGGGCATTGCGCCTGAGCAGGCGCAGTCGGCAGTGCAGGCCGCGCTGCCGTTGCTGATGGGTGCGCTGGGCCGCAATAGCCAGCAGGCCGGTGGCACCGACGCGTTGCTGGGCGCACTGCAACGCGACCATGCCGCCAGCCCGGACCTGGGCAGCTTGCTCGGCTCGTTGTTGGGCGGCTCGGCCACCGGTGCGCAGGGCAACGGTGCCGGCATTGTCGGCCATCTGTTCGGCGACAAGGCGCCGCAGGCCGCTGCCGGCCTGGGCCAGGCCACCGGGCTGGAGACCAGCAAGGCCAGTCAGTTGTTGCAGTTGCTTGCCCCGATCGTGATGGCATATCTGGCCAAGCGCTTTCTGGGCGGCGATGCCACAGCCAGCAGCCAGCTCGGGCCTGCGCTGGCACAGGAACATCAGCAGGTGCGCAGCCATCCCGGCGCCGGCGGGTTACTGACCAGCGTGCTGGACCAGGACGGCGACGGGCAGCTGGGCCTGGGCGACGTCATGAAGCTGGGCGGCAGCCTGTTCGGCAAACGCTGAGCCGGCAGGCCAACCGGGCGGCCGCCTCTGTTGCAGATGCGGATGACGGCCTGCAACCCCATGCAATGGGCGTGCGGCACGCCGGTCGGGCACCGGCGTGCTATCCATAGTGGCACGCTATCGATATGGTTGAATAATTCGAATTCACCAAATCATCGATGGTCCTTATCGTGTCCGGACGCCACCATGATGAGTCCGCCTGATGCATGTCCCTGCGATCTCCGCCCGCTCCCGGCCGACGTATTCCGGGCCTTCCAGGCAGGCGCTAGCATCGACGAACGCGGCGGCCACGTCAGACCGGTATCGCTCGTACCTTCCCGCAATCCCGATGACCCAGCCTTAAGCCCCGTCCGCCACTTCGACTCCAACAGCACGTGTCTGCAACCTTCGGCACGCAGCTCCCCAAGTGCTCCCGCACACAGGTATTGCCATGACCACCGAAGCAAAGTGCCCGTTCAACCACGCCGTCGTCGGTACCGGAACCACCAATCGCGATTGGTGGCCCAAGCAGCTGCGCGTGGATCTGCTCAGCCAGCATTCGAGCAAATCCAACCCGCTGGGCCAGTCGTTCAACTATGCCGACGCATTCAAGCGCCTGGACCTGCAGGCGCTCAAGCGGGACCTGCATGCGTTGATGACCGATTCGCAGGACTGGTGGCCGGCCGACTTCGGCCATTACGGCCCGCTGTTCGTGCGCATGGCCTGGCATAGCGCCGGCACCTATCGCATCGGCGATGGACGTGGCGGTGGCGGACGTGGGCAGCAACGCTTCGCCCCGCTCAACAGCTGGCCGGACAACGTCAGCCTGGACAAGGCGCGTCGCCTGCTGTGGCCGATCAAGCAGAAGTACGGCCAGGCCATTTCCTGGGCCGACCTGATGATTCTCACCGGCAACGTCGCGCTGGAATCGATGGGCTTGAAGACCTTCGGTTTCGCCGGTGGCCGCGAAGATACCTGGGAGCCGGATCAGGACCTGTACTGGGGTCGCGAAACCAAGTGGCTGGGTGGCGACGACCGCTACTCGCGCGGTTCGCCGGGCGTGGACGAAGCGCACGGGGTGCTGGTGAAGGACGACGACAGCCAGGTGCCGCATACCCGCGACCTGGAAAACCCGCTGGCCGCGGTGCAGATGGGCCTGATCTACGTCAATCCGGAAGGCCCGGACGGCAACCCCGACCCGATCGCCTCCGCGCGCGACATCCGCGACACCTTCGCGCGCATGGCCATGAACGATGAAGAGACCGTGGCGCTGATCGCCGGCGGCCACACCTTCGGCAAGACCCACGGTGCCGGCCCGGCCGACAACGTGGGTGCCGAACCCGAAGCCGGCGAGCTGGAAAGCCAGGGCTTGGGCTGGCACAACCGCTATGGAAGCGGCAAGGGCGCCGACACCATCACCAGCGGCCTGGAAGTGACCTGGACCACCACGCCGGCGCAGTGGAGCAACGATTACTTCGACCATCTGTTCGGTTTCGAGTGGGAGCTGAGCAAGAGCCCGGCCGGCGCGCACCAATGGGTGGCCAAGAACGCCGACTCCATCATTCCCGACGCGCACGACGCCTCCAGGAAGCATCGCCCGACGATGCTGACCACCGATCTGGCGCTGCGCTTCGACCCGGCGTACGAAGCCATCTCGCGGCGTTTCCAGCAGCATCCCGAACAATTCGCCGATGCCTTCGCACGCGCCTGGTTCAAGCTCACCCACCGCGACATGGGCCCGCGCTCGCGCTACCTGGGCGCTGACGTGCCTGCTGAAGAGTTGGTGTGGCAGGACCCGGTGCCGGCGGTCGATCACCCACTGGTCGATGCGCAGGACGCCGCCGCGCTCAAGCAGGCCATCCTGGCCTCGGGCCTGAGCGTGGCGCACCTGGTATCCACTGCGTGGGCGTCGGCCTCCACGTTCCGCGGCTCGGACAAGCGTGGCGGCGCCAACGGTGCGCGCATCCGCCTGGCCCCGCAGAAGGATTGGCAGGCCAATCAGCCCGAGCAACTGGCCAAGGTGCTCGCGACGCTGGAACGCATCCAGGCCGACTTCAACGCTGCGCAATCGGGTGGCAAGAAGATCTCGCTGGCCGACCTGATCGTGCTGGCCGGTAACGCCGCAGTGGAACATGCAGCGCAAGCCGCCGGCCACCAGGTCACCGTGCCGTTCGCACCCGGCCGTACCGATGCGTCGCAGCAACAGACCGATGTGGAATCCTTCGCCGTGCTCGAACCGGTGGCCGATGGCTTCCGCAACTTCGCCAAGCGTCGCTACGCAGTGCCGGCCGAAGCGCTGTTGATCGACAAGGCCCAGCTGCTTACCCTCACCGCGCCGGAGCTGACCGTGCTGGTCGGCGGCCTGCGCGTGCTGGGCGCCAATGTCGGCGACTCGAAGCATGGTGTGTTCACCAGCCGTCCCGGTGTGTTGAGCAATGACTTCTTCGCCAACCTGCTCGACATGCGCACCGAGTGGAAGGCCACCTCGGAGGCGAAGGACGAGTACGAAGGCCGCGACCGCAGCACCGGCGAACTTCGCTGGACCGGCACGCGCGTGGACCTGGTGTTCGGCTCCAACTCCATCCTGCGTGCGGTGGCCGAGGTCTACGCCAGCGCCGATGCGCAGGAGAAGTTCGTGCACGACTTCGTTGCCGCCTGGACCAAGGTGATGCAGCTGGATCGTTTCGATCTGGCCTAAGCGTGCTCACTCACACGCACCTGCCAACACCCAGGTGCGTGTTCCACCTAATGCAAACGCCCCGAATCGCCGGGGCGTTTGCATTTGCGGGTCGATTGCATGACAGCCTGCGCCGACAGCGCGCTACAACGCGTCGATATCGCCCAATGCCGTGATCAGGCGGCGCGCACGCTTGTCCGGTTTACCCTCGGGCGCACGGTAACCGGTGCGCTCGGCCGCGCGCTGCAGGCGCCATTGCGCGCGGGCCTCGCGCGAACTGTCGGTTTCGATGTAAAGCGCCTGTGCGACCGGGGCCGGGCCGCGCACATCGCTGAGCGCGGCAACGGTGATCTCGAAGATTTCGCCGCCGCGGTCGATACGCAGTTGTTCGCCGCTGCGCAGCGCACGCGACGGCTTGGGACGCTGGCCGGCCACGTCGACCTTGCCGGTCTCCACTGCATTCTTGGCCAGGCTGCGCGTCTTGAAAAAGCGCGCTGCCCACAGCCAGACATCCAGCCTGACCGTCATCGCCTGTTCCAGCTCTAGATTCATTCGTCTCGCGGTCTCGTGTCGTGCGTTGGCTCGCGCAGCACGCCTTGCATGCGTGCAAGCGCTGCGATCTTGCGCAAACGCCGGCTCGCTTGCCGGCGCCTTCGGCGACGATGGCGTGCGCCACACCCGATGTTTGGGCAACGACTGCGGAACTCAAGCGGGCAGAACCAGGTGCGGCCTGGTCCGCACCGCAGGGCAGCACCGCCAGCGGACCGTCGCCGCCGCTAGGTGTTCGTCGTGTCCACGGTGCGCGGCATGTCCGGGTTCGGATGCGCCGCAATCAACGCATCGTCGGCAGCGTTGGCACGCAGTGCCGCAGGTCGGGCGGCATGCCGTTGCGCGAAGGCAGTAAACGCAGGCCGCGGCTCCAGCATGCCGGTACGCGTGTAGAAACCCACCACCGCCGCCATGTACAGGTCGGCCGCGCTGAAGCACGCGCCGGCCAGGTATTCGCGGCCCGCGATGGCCTGTTCCAGGGTCTGCAGAAGGTCCGCTTCGTGGCCGTAGCCGGCGCTGCGTGCCGGTGCCAGCACGCCGCTTTCCTTCGCGGTCAGCAGCGCCTCCACTGGGCCGGCCAGGAAAAACAGCCAGCGGTAATAATCGGCGCGCGCCGGCGATCCCGGCGGCGGCGCCAGATGCCGCTCCGGCACCAGGTCGGCCAGGTAGGCACAGATCGCCGCGTTTTCGGTGACGACCGTCTCGCCATGGCGCAGCGCCGGCACCTTGCCCATCGGGTTGATCGCCAGATAGTCCGGCGCCTTCATCGTGGTGCCGTAGTCGAGGATGACCGTCTGGTACGGCAGGCCGGTCTCCTCCAGCATCCAGCGGGCGACACGGCCGCGTGACAACGGGTGGGTGTAGAGCACGATCTCGGTGGACATGGGCAGACTTTCCTGGTGGACAGCCTGCAGTCTGGTCGTGCCCTGCTGACAGGTGCTGTCAGCAGTCGGCTCCGTAGCCGGTCGCCGCGCGCCAGCGCTTGATCAGCAGATGCCGGCGCGAGGGATAGCGTTCGCCATCGTCGGCCAGGGCCAGCACCCGGTCGGCGCGGAAATGGCGGAAATCGCCGCGCAGTTCGCACCACGCGGCGATCATGCCGTAGCCGCCAAGAAAGGCCATCGCGAACGGCCAGACCCGCCGTTGCGAGGCAGCGCCTTCGGCATCGGCATAGTCCATCCGCAGCACGTGTTCGAGCCGGATGCCGCGACGCAGGATCGGCAGCCACGGTGCGGGCGGTTGCGCGGCATCGGCCGCAGGCACCAGCAGCCCGCTGGTCTCGATCGATGCGCGCAGGTTGCCGGGCAGCGTGGCGGTGATGCGCGCTACCGCACGCTGCGCCGCCTGCGCCAGTTCCGGATCGGCCTGGCGCGCCACCCAGCGCGCGCCCAGGGTCAAGGCCTCCAGTTCGTCCTCGGTGAAATTCAGTGCCGGCAGCAGGAAGCCTGGACGCAACACATAGCCGACGCCGGGATCGCCGAGGATGTCGGCGCCCTGCGCGCGCAAGGTGGCGATATCGCGATACAGCGTACGCAGGCTGACGCCCAGCGCAGTGGCGAGCTGCGCACCGGCCACGGGCCGACGCCGTCCGCGCAGGGCGTCGAGCAGATGCAGCAAACGGGTCGCACGGATCACCATCGCGACAGCATAGTGGGCTTTGCGTCCTCGCTGCCTTGGGCCGCACAGCGATCCTGCATTCGGGTCTTAGACGAACGCGCGCACCAATAGGAATCCAATCGCGATGCAGCGATCGATCGGCGCATCAGCAGGCCAACTGTCGAACACGTCCGACCTGGCTGCGCCCCAGCCGACGCGCACTCCCCCATCCTCGCCAGGCTGCACCTGCCGCGTTGCCTATGCGGGCGCAAGCCTGCGGCAACTTCGCATGCCGCCGCCAGACAAAATGCGCAGCGTGCTCCACGATCAGCGCGCCCCACGCCGCCTCGCCGCCTCGCCGCCTCGCCGCAAGTGCGCTGCATCCGGGCTCACCTAGGCAATGCTAGTGTGCGCACCTTCTGCGCGACGATACGACTGCGATGCCCAAATCCGCTGTCCTGACCGAAGGCCCGATCGGCAAGAACCTGCTGTTGTTCGCGCTGCCGATCATGGCCGGCAACATCGCCCAGTCGCTCAACGGCTCGATCAACGCGATCTGGATCGGCCGCTATCTCGGCGAAGAAGCGCTGACCGCGGCGGCCAATGCCAACAGCATCATGTTCTTCCTGATCGGCTCGGTGTTCGGCATCGGCATGGCCTCGACCATCCTGATCGGCCAGGCGATGGGCGCACGCGATATCGCCCAAGCGCGCAAAGTGATGGGCACCAGCGCAAGCTTCTTCGGCGGGCTGTCGGCCGTGATTGCCGTGCTCGGCTGGTACCTGGCGCCGCATCTGCTGACCGCCATGGGCACGCCCGCCGCCTCGCAAACGCTGGCCGAAGACTATCTGCGGGTGATCTTCCTGGCGATGCCCACGCTGTATCTGTTCGCCTTCCTGTCGGCGGCCTTGCGCGGCACCGGCGATGCGCGCACGCCGTTCCGTTTCCTGTTGCTGTCGGTGCTGCTGGATATCGTGTTCAACCCGCTGCTGTTGTTCGGCATCGGCCCGTTTCCGGCATTGGGCATTGCCGGTGCGGCCTGGGCCACATTGATCGCGCAGGTCGTCGCACTGGCCGGGTTGCTGGTGTATCTGCGCAACAAACGCCATGTCTTGTGGCTGGGCCGGAGCGACTTGCGCCTGTTTCGCATCGACCCAGCCATCCTGCGCGCGTTGATCGTCAAAGGCGTGCCGATGGGCCTGCAGATGGTGATGATCTCGCTGTCGATGATCGCCATGTTGTCGCTGGTCAATGGCTTCGGCACCGAAACCGCTGCGGCATTCGGCGCAGGATTGCAGCTATGGAACTATGTGCAGATGCCGGCCATGGCGGTGGGCGCCGCTTGTTCGTCGATGGCCGCGCAGAATGTGGGCGCCGGCCTGTGGCCACGCGTGGATGCGGTCGCACGTACCGGCATCGCCGCCAATTTCCTGATGACGGGCCTGCTGATCGTGCTGCTGATCCTGTTCGATCGCTGGACCCTGGCCCTGTTCCTGCCCGAAGGCAGCGCCACGCTGGAGGTTGCGCGACACCTCAACCACATCGCGATCTGGTCGTTCCTGCTGTTCGGTGTCAGCTTCGTGGTCTCGGGCGTGGTACGCGCCACCGGTGCGGTGATTCCGCCGTTGTTGATCCTGGCGTTTTCGCTGTGGGGCGTGCGCGTGCCGTTGGCCAACGCGCTGTTGCCGCATCTGGGCGCCGATGCGGTGTGGTGGAGCTTTCCGATCAGTTCGGCCTGTTCGATGCTGCTGTCGCTGGCGTATTACCGCTGGGGCGGCTGGCGCAAGGCGCGCATGCTGACCGCACCCGCGCATCCGTCGGAGCTTGCGGCTGCAGCGGAAGTGCCCGCGCATCCGGCCTCACCGGTCGCCGACCCGGCCCCGCTCACCGACGCACCAGGCGCGCAGCAAGTACCGCGGACACCGCAGCGTTAGTTACGTTGGCGGCAGGCGTGCCGCCGGCTCCGTAGCCATCCCGGGCGCATGCGCTTGGAACCGTCATGGGATCGGGGTAGCCAGCCTCCGTATCTCGACCACCCGCGATCGAGAACACGGGGTTGCTGAAGAATTCCCGCAAGGCGCAGTGTGCATCATGCGTGGATGCCGCAACCGGACAGGCATTCCCAAAAACCATTCCCACAAACGCAAACAGCCGCCCGAAGGCGGCTGTTTGGCAGTGGCGGGACAGGCCCGCCAATGTGGCTCACTCGGACTTGGCAGCAGCCTGGCGAGCGGCCTTGGCCTGCGCAGCGGCGGCCAGATCTTCCTTGATGCGGGCAGCCTTGCCTTCCAGACCACGCAGGTAGTACAGCTTACCGGCGCGCACCTTACCGCGACGCTTCACTTCGACCGAGTCGATGATGGCGCTGTGGGTCTGGAACACGCGCTCGACGCCGAAGCCGTGCGAGATCTTGCGCACGGTGAAGGAGGAGTTCAGGCCGGCATTCTTGGTCCCGATCACCACGCCCTCATAGGCCTGCACGCGCTCGCGGTTGCCTTCCTTCACCTTGACGTTCACCACAACGGTGTCGCCCTGGTTGAATTCCGGCAGCTTGCGCTGGATCTGGGCGGCTTCGAAGTCAGCCAGGATGGTCTTGTTGAGTTTGCTCATGGTGGGCACCGCGTGTCTGGTGATATTGGACCGGCAGTCGCCGCACGGCGATTGCTCGAGGTTCGTAAGAGGGCCAGACGCAAGGCTGGCCAGCAAGCCGCATATTGTACCCCAATCAATCTTGCAAGAGCTAGGGGTGAGCCCTTTATTTCTCGTCGTCCGGGGCGAGTTCGCGGCGAAACTCGTCCAGCAGACGGCGATCGTTCTTCTCCAGCCCCGCCTCGTCGAGCAGGTCCGGGCGGCGCAGCCAGGTCCGGCCCAGCGATTGCTTCCGGCGCCAGCGCGCAATTGCCGCATGGTTGCCCGAACGCAATACATCGGGCACATCGCCCCATGCATGGGTCGCCGGATGGCTGTAATGGGGGCAATCGAGCAGGCCTTGCGGGCCTTCGAAACTGTCCTGGGCGGCAGATTCGGCATCGTTCAATACGCCGTCCTGCAACCGCGCCACCACGTCCACGACAACCGCTGCACCCAATTCACCGCCGGACAATACGTAATCGCCGATGGAGATTTCCATCTCCACCGCCTGCGCCAGAAAGCGCTCGTCCACGCCTTCATAGCGGCCGCACAACAACACCATGCGCGGCAACTGCGCCAACTCGCGTGCGAGCGCCTGCGTGAGCGGACGCCCCTGCGGACTGAGGTAGATCACGGGCGCTGGCCGCGCATCTGCGGCCTGCACCGTATCCAGACAGGCCCGCAACGGCTCGATCAGCATCACCATGCCAGGCCCACCACCGAACGGACGGTCGTCCACGCGGCGATAGTTGCCCTGCGCATGCTCGCGCGGATTCCAGCCCTGCAATTCCAGCAAGCCGCGCTCCTGCGCCCGCCCGACCACGCCGAACGCCGCGCATTGCGCGATGAACTCGGGGAACAGGCTGATGACGTCGATGCGCACTGGAGAATCGGGAGTCGAATTGGGGAATGGGTAGAGTCAAGCGCAGCGCCGAAGCACCGCTTTGATCAGAAATCCGGATCCCAGTCCACCACGATCAGGTTGGCGTCGAAGTCGACCGACTTGACGAAATCCGGGAACACGAACGGAATCATCCGCTCGCGATCGCCACGCACCACCACCACGTCGTTGGAGCCGGTGGAGAACAGGTGCGACACCGTGCCCAGCTTGACGCCTTCGACGGTTTCCACCTGCAACTCTTCCAGGTCCACCCAGTAATATTCGTCGGGCTTGGGCGGCGGCAACGCACTGCGCGCGACGTAGATTTCAGTCCCGTGCATGGCTTCGACCGTGTCACGGTCGGTGACGCCGGGGAACACCGCAATCAGATTCTTGCCCTGATCGCGCCCACGCACGCCGCTGACCACCGACTCCTGTCCGGATGGCGCGCGCACGATCCACGGCTGGTACCGAAAGATGGCGGTTCGTGGCTCGGTCCAGGATTCGAGCTTCAGCTCACCCTTGACACCAAAAGCGCCGACAATCCTGCCTAACAGGATGCGGCGCTCGGTCTGCTTCATCTGCGTCGACTCTGGGCCAGGTGGCGACACCCGGCCCTCAAGATCAGGCCGCAGCGGCCTGAGACTTGGCTTCGCGATACAGGTTACGCACCTTGTCGGTCAGCTGCGCGCCGTTGCCGACCCAATGGTCCACGCGTGCGACGTCCAGCACGATGCGCGGTTCTGCGCCCTGGGCAACCGGGTTGTAGTAACCCAGGCGCTCGATGTTGCGGCCGTCGCGCGCGCTGCGCACGTCGGTCACGATGATGTGGTAGAACGGACGCTTCTTGGCGCCGCCGCGGGTCAGTCGGATCTTGACCATGGTGTTGTTTTCCTGAGTTGCCCAGTCGCCAGAGTGGCGCGGTAAGCCGGCGATTATAGCGGGCTCCGGCGGCGAAGCCAAGTCACCCCTGAACCGCTCAGATCGCTTGCCAGGTCTGGCTTTGTAGGGCCTGCTCCAGAATTGCCAGCTGGGCGGCGGCGTCCGGCCACTGCACAGACCCGACCGCCGCCAACGCCTGTTGCCCACGCGCATTGCAGCTGAAGCCGCCATCGAATCCGTGGAGTTCGTCCAGCGTGACGGGGCGCGTGTCCTGCTCGATGCCAATCGCTTGCAGCCCGGCCTGCAGCAGCCGCTGCCGGGTGCCGGGCAAGGCCGGCCCCCGTGGCCACACGACCCTGCCCTGCTGCCACAGGCCCAGATTCCAGAATGCCCCCTCCACGAGCCGGCCTTGCGGATCGATCAGCAGCGCGTCGTCGAACCCGGCAAGCATTGCCTGACGGCGCAGTTGCAGCAGCGCAAAGGTGCCGACGTGCTTTAACAGCGGCTGCTCGCGCACGTAGCAGGCCGGCTGCGCGCGCACCGCAGTCGCTGGCATCTGCGCGGCGGGCGAGAGCGCGATCAACACATCCAGTGCGACGACGCGCGCTGGATCGCGCAGGTCGAAATCCTGCGAAAACACCGTGATGCGCACGCTCGCATCGGCACTGCCGGCAACCGACAATGCGGCCCGCAACTGCGCGCGAATGGCCTCAATATCGACGGCAGCACCAAACAGGGCTGCGCTGTCGTGCTGCAGACGTTGCAGATGCAGGTCCAGCCCAAGCGCAGCGTTGTTGCGCACCTGCAGCGTGGTGAAGTGGCCGTAATTGTTCAACGCCGCGGCACTGAGCTGCTGCGCGGTGGCGGCCATGCCATTGCAGAAGATCAACGGCACAACAGCGCCTGCGCCTGTTCCCACCACTGCGTCACGACATGCGCAGCCGGCTGTGCAGGCGCCATCCAGGCGGATTGGCCGGCCCAGGCCTGCATCGCATCCAGACGGTTATCGCGCGCGGCCGCCTGGCGCATCGGCGCGGTGAGCCCGCGCTGCACCGGGTACGGCGCGGGTGGCGGTGCGTCTGCAGCGCTTGCTGCACTGACATACGCTGTGGTCAGCGCGCGCCCCAACCGGCCCGAGAATGCACGGGTTGGCTGGGTGTGCTCCGGCTCTGCCTGAGATAACGCGTCGGCCCAGGCGCTCGGCAATGCAGCTTCGGGCGTGCGTAGCAAGCCGGTGCCGATCTGTACCGCGCTTGCGCCCAAGGTCAGCGCTGCCGCGATGCCGCGCGCATCGGCGATGCCGCCGGCCGCGATGACCGGGACATCGAGACGATCGACCAGACGCGGCAACAGCGCCAATAGCCCGGTCATCTGCTGCGCTGCGCGGCCGGCCTCGAACGCACCGCGATGACCACCGGCCTCGGCCCCTTGCGCAACCACTGCATCGGCGCCTGCTGCCTGCGCCGCAAGTGCTTCGTTCAAGGTGGTCGCGCAGGCGAACCAGGCGATCCCGGCATTCTTGAGACGTTCGACCTGATCGGGCCGAAAGACACCCATGATCGATGAGGCAACTGCTGGCCGCGCAGCGAGCAAGGCATCCAATTGCGCATCGAAATCGGCAGGTGTCGCATCGCCCGCTGTCTCCGCCACCGGTGGCCCCCACTGCGCAAGAAACGCGCGCAGCCGCGCCTCGGTGGCCGCATCGCGTGCAGGTGTCGGGTCGGGAATCCACAGATTGATTTGCGCAGGCCCTGCACTGGCCTCACGGAATGCCGCCATCCACGCCACGATGTCGTGCGGCTGCGATAACACCGCACCCAGCGCGCCCATGCCACCGGCGTTGGCAACCGCCGCCGACAACGGCACCGGACAGGCGCCGGCCATGGGACTGAGCAGGATCGGAGTCCGCACCCCGAAACGCTCGCAAAAAGCGGCACCGTGACTTGAGTACGAACGATTCATCGTCACCCTGAAACATTACGACCGAGTCCCAGTATGCCTTGAGACATCAAACCATGCACACCGTCTTCGTCACGCTCAGGTTTCACCCCAATGATTGGTTATTCAACTTACCAAGCAGCGAGACGACGATACGCCCAACAACCCATGCTTGACACACCAATTAAAATTACGCATTGAAAGATCAAGAATGACGCATTGAAAGACGAGACAGACTCACGGGTTGGCCCGCGTGTCACGGGCCAACCTTGCTGACTAGATACCGAAGCGAATCGTTCCACGTAACGGCGCAGTCCCACAATACTGCTCAAACTCAGCATGCAACTTGACTACATTACCCTCGACATCTTTTTCGATAGCACGCACATTCAGCGTGCCACTATTTTCGTTGCATCCTCGTCCATTGCCGGCGAAATCCAAGCCAGCATGAGTACGATCCCCAAAACGATTTGTAGAATAACGACCAGGCACCAACGCCTTCCCCACTGGCGCGACTATGCTTGCAGACCAGTCATCACGCTGGCCTGACGCGTAATATTGAAGGCGCGAAGTTGTTCCGCTAAGCGCGAAGATGCTGGTGTCGTTGTAATACATCTTCCCGATGCCACCACCAATGTAATCACCAACACCACTCGTAAGCTTCAAAGATAATGGCGGAGCATTGTAGCTAATGACACCAGCGAGCGCCGGCGCCTTACTACCATCGCATCGTTGCAAGAACGTCGCCTCTAATTTATCCACATTCCCAGCGGCATCGAACGAAATCTGCCTAATCGTGAATTTCCCCCACACCTCATTGCATCCCCGCCCGGTGCTGGATGCATCAAGGCCAGGCGAACGTCCCGTCTTAAATGCTGACCGCTCTGCGCTCCCATATATTCCCGGAGCCAGAACGCCACCGACCGGAGCACTCATCCGTATAAACCAAGATTCACCCGAAGTGGCATTCACAGTAAATGTAAGCCGGTCTTTTGTACCTCGCAGACCGAAGGCCGCGTTGGCATCCGTCAAAACGGCGGACTTGCCTTGGCCAATGAAATCATTTGCGTTACTGGAATAAGAAAATATGGATGCCGCGTTACAGCTAACCACTAGCCCAATACCAGCAAGACCGATCGCAAACTTGCAAAAAAATCCCTTAAGTCCTTGCATGAATCCTCCGATGATTAGGTTGCTCTTCCGCGAGCAATCGCACCCGTACGTGGGCCGCCGAAGCCTAACATCAAAGTGATTTCAAGAATCGGCGGCTGACGCGGCCTAACGGGCGCGTCAGCACGCAATTGGACTCAGCGGAACGGCATGCCGCCGCGGCTGCCCATGGCGCCCATCATGCCTTTCATGTTGCGCATCAGGCCCTTCATGCCGCCTCCGGCCAGCTTGCCCATCATCTTTTCCATCTGCTGATACTGCTTCATCAGCTTGTTGACGTCGGCCGGCTGCATGCCCGAGCCGCGTGCGATGCGGGCGCGGCGCGAGCCGTTGAGCAGCGCGGGGTTGCGGCGCTCCTTCTTGGTCATCGAATTGATGATGGCGATCATGCGCGGCACTTCCTTGCCGGTGACCTGCTGCTTGACGTTGTCCGGGATCTGGCCCATGCCCGGCAGCTTGTCCATCAGCCCATGGATGCCGCCCATGTTCTGCATCTGCTCGAGCTGTTCCTTCATGTCGTTGAGGTCGAACTTCTTGCCCTTGGCGACCTTGGCGGCCAGTTTGGCGGCCTTTTCCTGATCGACGCTGTGCTCGACCTGCTCCACCAGCGACAGCACGTCGCCCATGTCCAAGATGCGGCTGGCGACGCGATCGGGATGGAACACGTCCAGGCCGTCGGTCTTTTCGCCGGTACCGACGAACTTGATCGGCTTGCCGGTGATGTAGCGCACGCTCAGTGCCGCGCCGCCGCGCGCGTCGCCGTCGGTCTTGGTCAGCACCACGCCGGTCAGCGGCAGCGCCTCACCGAACGCCTTGGCGGTGTTGGCCGCGTCCTGGCCGGTCATCGCATCGACCACGAACAGGGTTTCGGTGGGGTTGACCGCGGCGTGCAGCGCCTTGATCTCGTCCATCATCGCCTGATCGATCGCCAGGCGGCCGGCGGTATCGACCAGCAACACGTCGACGAACGACTTCTTCGCATCGGAGATGGCCGCGCGCACGATGTCCACCGGCTTCTGCGAGGCGTCGGAGGCGAAGAACAGCACGCCCACCTGTTCGGCCAGGGTCTTGAGCTGCTCGATCGCGGCCGGGCGGTAGACGTCGGCCGAGACCACCATGACCTTCTTCTTGCGCTTTTCCTTCAGGTGCTTGGCGAGCTTGCCGACCGTGGTGGTCTTGCCTGCGCCCTGCAGACCGGCCATCAGCACGATCGCCGGCGCCGGCACGTTGAGGTTGAGGTCGGTGGCGGCCGCGCCCATGACGGCGGTGAGCTCGTCGCGCACCACCTTGATCAGCGCCTGGCCCGGGGTCAGCGACTTGAGCACTTCCTGACCGACTGCGCGCACCTTGATGCGCTCGATCAGCGCCTGCACCACCGGCAGCGCCACGTCGGCCTCGAGCAGCGCGATGCGCACTTCGCGGGTGGCTTCGCGGATGTTCTCCTCGGTCAGGCGGCCGCGGCCGCGCAGGCGCTCCATGGTGCCGGAGAGACGTTGGGTAAGGGACTCGAACATGCGCAAAGGACCGCGGAGAGGAAACGGGTGCCGATTATAGCGGCACCGGCTGGCGGCCGGCCCCGGCCGGCCCCAGCCCCGGAAACGTGACCTTTAAGGAACTCTTCGACCGCACTGCGCGGCGGGCAATCCGCCGGGGACCGGGACTGCGACGAGCAGAACGGCAGCAAGGCCGGTAATAGACGCTCTACTGCGTACCCGGCGCACCCCACTTCATGCGAGGTACCGCCCGCCCCTGCCGGCCAGCAAAACCCCAGCGACCCATTGCCAGGCTTCCCCGATTCCCGATTCCCGATTCCCCAATCCCCAATCCCCAATCCCGGCCCCACCATGCGAAACTTCCACGATGACAATCGTTCTCATCGCGTTCGCCCTGTATCTGCTTGCCACGGCACTGCTCACCCGGGCGGTGTTGCGCGATGGCAACCAATCGCCTGCGCACTGGCTGGCGCCCGCATTGGCTGCAGTGGCCTTGCACGCCGGTTACCACGTGCTGGTGGCCGTGCGCACCGCCGGCGGGCCGGACATGCACTTCTTCGCGGCCTTGTCGTTGTGCGGGCTGGGTATGGCTGCGCTGACGGCGGTGTTCGGCGGCCGCGGGCGGATGGCGGCGGTGGGTGTGGTGGTGTTCCCGCTGTCGGCGATCCTGCTGGCCAGCTACCACGCCTACGGCCATGAGCCCAGTTCGGATCTGGGCTGGCGACTCGAATTGCACGCGTGGCTGGCCTTGCTGGCCTACGCCACGCTGGGCATCGCGGCGCTGCTGGCAATCATGCTGTGGCTGCAGGAGCGCGCGTTGCGGCGGCGCGATTTCCATAGCTGGCTGCGCGCACTGCCACCGCTGACCGAGCTGGAAACGCTGCTGTTCCGCACGATCACGGTGGGTTTTGTGCTGTTGAGCCTGACCCTGCTGACCGGCCTGTTGTTCGTGCAGGACTTCCTGGCGCAGCGGCTGTTGCAAAAGACCGTGCTGAGCATCCTGTCGTGGATCGTGTTCGGTGCGCTGCTGATCGGCCGCTGGCGCAATGGCTGGCGCGGCACCAAGGCGGTGCACTGGACGCTGACCGCGATGGCGCTGCTGGTGCTGTCGTTCTTCGGCAGCAAGTTCGTCATCGAGCTGGTGCTGGGGCCGCGTTGAGCGCGGTTGGCCTAGCCCAGCGTCTCTGATGTGAAATCGAACACGGCGAAGTGCGATCGCCTGGATTGCACATCCTGGCCGGTGCGCTGGCCGCGCGCATGGATCGAACTTCTGCGGCCTGCTACGGGCAGGCACACCAGAGCATTGGCAACCCAGGCTTGCGGCAACTGAAGGTCTTGCAACTTCAGAGTGGGCACTGCGATCAGCGGTGCCGGGTCGCGCCCGCACGACGCAGCTCAGCCAACCCCCAAGCGCTGAAATCTCTCACGCATCCAGCGCGGCGCGCACGGCGTCCCAGGGCTGGTCCGGCCCCGCCTTGGCAAAGCGATAGCTGATACTGCGGCGGTAGGTCTCGCCCGGCCGCAGGATGGTCGAAGGGAAGTGGGGGTGGTTGGGAGCGTCCGGATAGTCCTGCGGCTCCAGGCATACGCCACGACCCAGTCCGGGATGATGGGCGTCCAGATGCTGGCCTTCGTACACCTGCACCGCCGGGGCATCGCTGCTGATGCGCAGCGCCACGCCACTGTGCGGGGAGTACAGCTCGGCAACGCAGTCCGCGTCGGCGGCCAGCACCAGACATTGGTCATAGCCCTTGCCGAGGATGATCTGGGGATGCGCCGGCTGAGTGTTGTCGGCCAGCGCAGCAGGCTGGCGGAAATCGAATGGCGTACCGGTCACCGATGCGATCTCGCCCGTGGGGATCGACTCGGCATCCACCGGCAGGTAGCGATCGGCCGGCACGCGCAGCACCTGCGCTGCGGCCCACAGCTGCGGATCGCCGGACAGATTGAAATACGGGTGGTGGGTAAGGTTCAACGCAGTCGCGGCATCGCAGTGCGCTTGGAAGTTCAGCTGCAGGCTCAGCCCGTGAAGCTGCAGGTGCGCGCGCACATGCAGATTGCCGGGGTAGCCCTCTTCGCCATCGGGTGAGTCGTAGCCCAACAGCACCTGGTCCGGCGCCTGCTCCAGCACGCTCCACACCCGTCGCCCGAAACCGCGCAGCCCGCCGTGCAACTGGTTACGCCCCTCATTGGCGGCCAGCACGTGGGTGACGCCCTCCAGGGTGTAACGCGCACCGGCGATGCGGTTGCCGAAGCGGCCCACCAGAATGTTGAGGCTGTCGCCATCGGCAGCATAGGCGGCTAGATCCGGCAGGTTCAGCACTAGCGGCACGACACCCTGTGCGGTGGTCAACTGCAGCGTATGCAGGATGCCGCCGTAGGTGAGCACCTCCGCCTGCAGACCAGCCTGGCTGCGTAGCGTGAGCGCATGGATTTCGACACCGTCTGGCAACTGCCCGAACACTCGCTGCATGGATCGTCCTGCCGATGAGGTAGCCCGCGAGCATAGCCGCATGCGATGGCTGCCGACCATGCCGCCGCGCACATCCTGGCCGGCGAGGCGATTGCAGTGGCGAAGCGACTGCCGCGCTCGCCTGCAGCGGCCGCGCTGCAGCAATACAAAGGGCGGCCACCGGCACTACGCTAGCCGCGCACTTCCCATCGCAGCAGCACCCACCCGACCATCGACCAGCACAGGAGCACCGACCCGATGCAGTGGATTTCCCCCGCGTTGCAGGCATCGCGCAGGCAGCTGTTGAACGCCGTTTTCGTCGCCGCCGCGCTTGCCAGCGTGCCGGCCAGCTTCGCTGCCGAGGTCAAGGTCAGCGGCACCTTGCGCGTGGACCAGCCCGGCGCGCAGGTGTCACGGCAACTGTTCGGCCAATTCGCCGAGCATCTGGGCACCGGCATCTATGGTGGCGTGTGGGTGGGCGAGGAATCGTCGATCCCCAATACGCGCGGCTATCGCAACGACGTGGTCGCCGCGCTGAAAGCCATTGCCGTGCCCAACATCCGCTGGCCTGGAGGTTGCTTCGCCGACGAATACCACTGGCGCGATGGCGTCGGCACGCCGGGCAAGCGCCCGATCCGGGTCAACACGCACTGGGGCGGTGTGGAAGAGTCCAACCGTTTCGGCACGCACGAGTTCATGGACTTCACCGAATTGCTCGGCACCCAGGCCTATGTCGCCGGGAATGTGGGCGATGCTGCGCCGGAGGAGATTGCGCAGTGGACCGAATACATGACCGCGCCGACACGCTCGAGCCTGGCCAACGAGCGCCGCGCCAATGGCCGCGATGCGCCCTGGCAGGTTCCCTACTTCGGTGTGGGCAACGAGCTGTGGGGCTGCGGCGGCAATATGCGCGTGGAGTACGCAGCCGATGTGTTTCGCCGCTACCAGACCTTCGTCAAGTCGCCGGCCAACCAGAAGATTTTCAAGATCGCGCCCGGCCCAAGCGACGACGACTATCACTGGACCGAGGTGATGATGCGCGAGGCCACCAAGTTCATGGATGGGCTGAGCATGCACTACTACACCATTCCCGGTGGCTGGCCGCCGCGCGCGTCTTCGACCACGTTCGACGAAACCGCGTGGATCCAGACGTTGTCACGCACGCTGGTGATGGACGAGCTGATCACCAAGCACAGCGCGATCATGGACAAGTACGACCCGGCAAGGAAAGTGTCCCTGGTCGTGGACGAATGGGGCACCTGGTATGCGCCATTGCCAGGCACCAATCCCGGCTTCCTGCAGCAGCAAAACAGCCTGCGTGACGCGCTGGTGGCGTCGCTCAACTTCGACATCTTCAGCCAGCATGCCGAGCGTGTGCGCATGGCCAACATCGCGCAGATGGTCAATGTGCTGCAGGCGATGATCCTCACCGATGGCGAGAAGATGGTGCTGACGCCGACCTATCACGTGTTTGCGCTTTACAAGCCCTACCAGGACGCCACACACCTGCCGCTGCAATTGCAGACACCTGCGTATCGTCATGGCGACACGCAGGTGCCGGCCGTGCACGGCTCGGCGGTCAAGGCGAAGGACGGCCATGTGTATCTCGCGCTGACCAACCTGGACGCGACTGCGGCGGCGGCTGTGAGCGTGCAGGTGGAAGGGCTGCCGCTGCGTGCGGTGGAGGGACAGATCCTGACCGCACCGGCGATCACCACGTACAACACCTATGCGCAGCCACAGGCCGTTGCGCCGGCGGCATTCAAAGGCGCACGTGTCCAAGGCAAGGCAGTGAACGTGGCGCTGCCGGCGCATTCGATCGTGATGCTCAAGTTGCGATGAGCGATCGGATGCAATGCACAGGGCCTGCCCAGGCGCATGACGTGTCGGGCACCGCCAGCCGTGTGGCGCCGCGTTGCCGCGCGCGGGCGCGCCTTCGAACCGGGCGCGATCGTTGCATCTGGTGTGCCTGGTGGTCACGTCGCCGTGCCGGCGTGACACGTCGGGTTGAAGGCGCCATCGACAAGGCGCACTAGCAGCGCCGTCGATGCCGCACGCCCAGCCAACGTCTACGCGTTGGCGGGAGTGCTCTTGAGCATGTCGATGAGCTGGCGCAGGCGGTAGGGTTTGGGCAGGAAATCGACCTGAGCCGGCAACGGCGGCAACTGCGCCTTGGCAAATCCCGAGGCCAGAATCACGCGTGCCTGCGGCAGCAGTTGCGCCACCTGCTCGCTCAGCTCAATGCCCGACATGCCGTTGGGCATGCGGATATCACTGAACACCACATCGTACGGGCCGCTGTCGCGCACCATGCGCAACGCGCTGTGACCATCATCGGCGGTGTCGACGCTGATGCCGGCATCGCGCAGCGCTTCGCCGATCAGTTCGCGCAGTTCTTCTTGGTCTTCCACCATCAGTAGGCGAAGGGATTCAGTCATGCTCGGCCTCCTCGACGGCCGGGAGAAACACGGTGACGGTGGTGCCGCGTCCGGGTGCGGTCTCAAGCTCGACGAAGCCACCGGACTGGGATGCGAAGCCATAGACCTGGCTCAAGCCCAGGCCGGAGCCCTTGCCGACATCTTTGGTGGTGAAAAAAGGTTCGCTGGCGCGCTGTGCAACGTGCGCGGACATCCCCGGACCATCGTCGCGTAACGCAAGGGCGACGTACGGGCGAAGGACGCCTTGGTGGCCTGAGGGTTCGGGTCGTTGCGCAGCAGAAGTCAGCAACACGATGCTGCCGCCAGCGGGCATCGCATCGCAACTATTGAAGACCAGGTTGAGCAGCGCCGCCTCCAGCTGGCCAGGGTCGACGCGCACATGCGGCAGTGCGTCGGCGAACTGCAACGCCAAGCTCACACCCGGCGGGCAAGCACGCCGTAACAGTTCCAACGAACGGGTCACGATGTCGTTGACGGGGTGGCGTTCGGGGTTCAGCTGTTGCCCGCGCGCGAAAGCAAGCAGTTGCCGCGTCAACAAGGTGCCGCGATCCACCGCAGTTTGCGCCACTTCGATCAACATGCGGGTGCGCGCATCCTCGCCGGCGCGCAGCGCTATCAGGTCCAGGCTGGTCACCATCACCGTGAGCAGGTTGTTGAAATCGTGGGCCATGCCCAGCGTCAACCGGCCCAAGGCTTCGACCTTCTGCGATTGCAGCAACGCCTGCTGCGCCTGTTGCAGCAACTGCTGCGCTTCATGGCGCTCGGTCAGATCGCGGGTGACTTTTGCAAACCCGACCAGCACGCCGAATTCCAGCACCGGTTCGATCACCACGCTGGCCCAGAACCGGCTGCCGTCCTTGCGCAGGCGCCACCCTTCGGCAGCGAAGCGCCCTGCTTGCTTGGCAATTTCCAGATTGCGGCTGGGTTCGTCGCGTTGCGCATCCTCGGGCAGGTAGAACCGCGAGAAATGCGTGCCCAGGACCTCGCTTGCGCTGTAGCCCTTGATGCGCTCGCCGCCGGGGTTCCAGCTGCGAATATGCCCACCGATATCGAGCATATAGATCGCGTAATCGGACACGCTCTGTACCAACAGCTGACACTGCCGGCTGTCGTAAGAAAGCGGCCCTGCGCTGTCGACGGCCGTTTCCGCATCCATCGCGCGATGATTCTCCGGAAAAGCGCGGGACCATATTGATAGCGACGTGAAGGCTGCGTGCAAGCCAACCCGGCAGCAAAAAGCGTCAATTTCCCGGCGATTTGTGCGTGAAAGTTATCGGCTACCATGACCGCCCTTCCAGTTCGGTCCACGCACCTTATGCACACCATCTCGACCACACGCGACCGCTGGGTGTGGGTCATCGCGGGGGCCTTGATGGCTGGAACGCTGGGCATGGAACTGGTGACCCCGCTCGGTTATGCAGTGTGGCTGACCTACTTCGTGGCAGTGGGCGTAACGGTGTTTCAGAACCGCCCGCAGGTGCCACTCATCGTCGGCGTGCTGTCGTGTGTCCTGCTGGCGATCGGTTTTCAGCTCGCGCCACCAAGCACGAATTCGAGCTTTTCCTCGGTCAATCGCAGCATTGGCGGCGTGTCGTTCCTGGCAATGGCGTTGGTGGTGATGCAAGCGATCCGCGCACGCCGCCAGGCCGAATTCGCACTGTGGCTGCAGCAGGCAGAAAACACGGTCGAAGCCAGTTTGCGCGGCGATCAGGCACCGCAGGAGCTGGCCGACGCCGCGGTGCGCGCACTGTGCCAGACACTGGATGCGCAGGTCGGCGCGCTGTATCGCATCGAGGGCGACCGTCTGCGACTCACCGGTGGTGCGGCGTTGCCGCCGGATCTGCCGCAGACGCTGCCCACCGCGGCCGGCCAGCTCGGCGAAGTGCTGCAACATGGCACGGTGCGTCGCATCCGTGGCATGGACGCCGGGCATCTGCAGATTGCCTCCGGACTGGGCCAGAGCAGCTGCCAGGAGCTGCTGCTGGCGCCGATCACCGCCGACGACCGGGTGATCGGCGTCATCGAGCTCGGGCGCGTGACCGACCCACGCACCGCCGGCTCGCGCGAAGAAGAACTGCTGGCACGCTGCGGCGAGAACATCGGCCTGGCACTGCGCACCGCATTGCTGCGCGCGCAGCTGGTGGCGTTGCTGGAAGAAACCCAGCGACAGAGCGAGGAACTGCAGACCCAGCAGGAAGAACTGCGCGTGGCCAACGAGGAACTCGAAGAACAGAGCCGTAGCCTGCAGCAATCGCAAAGCGACCTGGAAGTGCAGCAGGCAGAACTGGAACAGACCAACGTGCAGCTGGAAGAGCGCACGCAGGCGCTTGAGGCGCAAAAGCAGGCCTTGTTGATCGCGCAGAATCAGCTGGTGCGCAATAGCAACGACTTGTCCACTGCATCGCGCTACAAGTCGGAATTCCTGGCCAACATGTCGCACGAGTTGCGCACGCCGCTCAACAGCGCCTTGATCCTGGCCAAGTTGCTGGCCGACAACAAGGACGGCACGCTCAGCGCCGAGCAGGTGAAATATGCGCAGGCGATCCTGTCGTCCAACAACGACCTGCTGGCGCTGATCAACGACATCCTGGACCTGTCCAAGATCGAAGCCGGACACGTGGAGCTGGCGGACGAAACGGTCGTCACCGATTCGGTGCTGCAACGCCTGCGCGAAACCTTCGAACCGCTGGCGCGACAGAAGGGCCTGGCATTGGAGATCGCGGCAGCTGCCGGCGCGCCGGCACAGTTGGTCGTCGACAACCAGCGCCTGCAGCAGATCCTGAAGAACCTGTTGGCCAACGCCATCAAGTTCACCGAACACGGCAAGGTCAGCTTGACGGTCCAGGCGCATGCGCCCGGCCGTGTGCACTTTGCGGTGACCGATACCGGCATCGGCATCGCGCGCGAACAGAGCGAAGTGATCTTCGAAGCGTTCCGTCAGGCCGACGGCAGCACGCGCCGCCGTTATGGCGGTACCGGGTTGGGTCTGTCGATTTCGCGCGACCTGGCCCAACGCATGGGCGGCAGCATCAGTGTGGACAGCGAGCCCGGGCGCGGTAGCTGCTTTACGCTGGAATTGCCGACCGATGGCGCACCTGCGGAGGTGACCGGCCCTGCCGATACAGCTACGAACGCCGCCGCGGTCGCAGGCCCGGCGTCTGCTGCCCATGTGCAACAACGCAACGGCAGCGCGATGGGTGCGCAATCCGGCGCGACTGGTGGTGCGGTGGCCCACACGGTGCCGGTGCCGGTGCCGATCGCATCGCCCAACGCTACACCGATCCAACGGGCCGACGACGATCGCGACCAACGCAGCCGCCCCGGCCGGCTGATCCTGGCGGTGGAAGACGACACCCGCTTTGCGCAAGCACTGGTGGAACTGGCCCACGAACTGGATTTCGATTGCGTGGTGGCCCCCAACGCAGAAGAGGCCCTGCGCCTGGCCGCCGAGATGCGCCCGAGCGGCATCCTGCTGGACATCGGCCTGCCGGATGCGTCCGGTCTGAGCGTGCTCGAACGCCTCAAGCGCGATCCGGCCACTCGCCATGTGCCTGTCCACGTGGTGTCCGCGCTGGAACGCAGCCAGATTGCGCTGGAGCTTGGTGCGGTTGGCTACCTGATCAAGCCGGCCACGCGCGAACTGCTGGCCGGTGCGATCCGCCAGCTGGAAGAAACCAATGCACGCGCAGTGCGTCGTTTGTTGATCGTCGAAGACGACAGCGCATTGCGCGCGAACCTACAATTGCTGCTGGCGCGCGACCAGCTGGACATCGTCGCGGTCGGCAGCATTGCCGAGGCGATGGATCAGCTGGCAGGCTCCACCTTCGATTGCATGGTTACCGATCTGGCCTTGCCCGACGGCAGCGGCTACGACCTGCTCGAACGCATGGCCGGCAACGATGCGGTCGCCTTCCCTCCCGTGATCGTCTACACCGGGCGCGCCCTGACCCGCGACGAAGAACAAGGCCTGCGCCGGTATTCCAAGAGCATCATCATCAAGGGCGTGCGCTCGCCGGAACGCCTGCTCGACGAGGTGACGCTGTTCCTGCACAGCGTGGAAGCCTCGTTGCCCAGCGATCAGCAGCGCCTGCTGCGCGAAGCACGCCGCCGCGACGCGGTGCTGGACGGCGCCACCGTGTTGCTGGCCGAAGACGATGTGCGCAACATCTTTGCGCTCTCCAGCGTGCTCGAACCGCTGGGCGTCACGCTGCAGATCGCACGCAATGGCCGCGAGGCGCTGGAGCACCTGGCCAAGCACGAGGTGGACCTGGTCCTGATGGACATCATGATGCCGGAGATGGATGGCATCACCGCGATGCGGCAGATCCGTGCGAACCGTCAATGGCAGGATCTGCCCATCATCGCGCTGACTGCCAAGGCCATGGCCGACGACCGCGAACGCTGCCTGGAAGCCGGCGCCAACGACTACATCGCCAAGCCCATCGACGTGGACAAGCTGGTCTCGCTGTGCCGCGTGTGGTGCTCGCGGCAATGAACGCGGTAGAGCTGTTCGACCTGGAACTGCGCGTGCTGCTGGAAGCGGTATTCCAGCGCTATCACTACGACTTCCGCGACTATGCGGTGTCGTCGTTGCGACGGCGCATGCGCCACGCGATGGCGCGTTTCGACTGCGCGCGCGTGGCCGATCTGCAGCACCGTCTGCTGCACGAGCCGGACACCTTCGCGCAGGCGATGCAGTTCTTCACCGTGCAGGTCTCGGAGATGTTCCGCGACCCGGCATATTTCCGCGTCCTGCGCGAGCATGCGGTGCCGGTCTTGCGTACCTATCCCTCGATCAAGCTCTGGGTGGCAGGCTGCAGTACCGGTGAAGAAGTCTGGTCCCTGGCCATCCTGCTGCACGAAGAAGGCCTGTTGGAAAAGGCGGTGATCTACGCCACCGACATCAACCCCGAAGCGCTGGGCATGGCCGAAGCCGGCGCCTATGGCATCGATCGTATCGCGCAGTTCAGCCGCAATTATCTGGACGCCGGTGGCCGCACCTCGCTGTCGGACTACTACACCACCGCTTACGACGGTGCGGTGTTCGACCGGCGCCTGAAACGCAATATCGTGTTCGCCGATCACAGCCTGGCCACCGACACGGTGTTTTCCGAAGTCCACCTGGTGTCGTGCCGCAACGTGCTGATCTATTTCAACCGCAGCTTGCAGGATCGCGCAGTGGGGCTGTTCTACGACGCATTGGTGCATCGCGGATTTCTCGGATTGGGCAGCAAGGAGTCGCTGCAGTTCGGCGCGCACGCGCAGGCCTTCGAAGCCTGCGCGCGCGAGCAGCGGCTGTATCGGAAGGCCGCATGAGCCGCGCGTCTGCAGCCCAGTGTTTCGATGCGATCGTGATCGGTGCCTCCGCCGGTGGCGTGATGGCCCTGCAGGCGTTGTTGTCCGGGCTGCCGGCGGATTTGCCGATGCCGGTGTTGGTCGTGCTGCATCTGCCGCGCGACCGCCCCAGCCACATCGCCGAGCTGCTGGATGCGCGCTGCGCGTTGCCGGTGCGCGAGGCCGACGACAAGCAACCGCTGCTGCCCGGCACCGTCACCATCGCCCCGCCCGACTACCACCTGCTGGTGGAAACCCGCCACAGCCTGGCGTTGTCGATGGATGCGCCGGTGTTGTTTTCGCGCCCGGCGATCGACCTGCTGTTCGAATCGGCTGCCGATGTCTTCGGCGAACGCCTGCTGGCGATCCTGCTCACCGGTGCCAGCAGCGACGGCAGCGCCGGGGTGGCCGCGGTGCGTGCGGTGGGCGGTACCGCCTGGATCCAACGCCCCGATGACGCTGCCGCCTCGTTGATGCCCGCCTCCGCTCTCGCCCACGCCGGCGCCGATGCGGTGCTGACCTTGCAAGCCATCTGCACCCGACTGGAAGCTTTTCACGCATGAACCTCACCGCGACCGGCCTGGCTGCAAGCAGCGACGACACCGAATCGACCAAGATCCTGATCGTGGACGATGTGCCGCAGAACCTGGTGGCCATGGAAGCGCTGCTGCAACGCGACGGCATCCGCGTGCTATGCGCCGCCTCCGGTGCGCAGGCGCTGGAACTGCTGCTCGAACACGACGTGGCATTGGCGCTGCTGGACGTGCACATGCCGGAAATGGACGGCTTTTCACTGGCGGAATTGATGCGCGGTTCGCAGCGCACCCGGCATGTGCCGATCATTTTCCTGACCGCCTCGCCAAACGATCCGATGCGCGCTTTCCAGGGTTATGAAACCGGCGCCGTGGATTTTCTGCACAAGCCGATCGAGCCGCACGTGATCTTGAGCAAGGTCAACGTGTTCATCGAGTTGTACCAGCAGCGGCGGCTGCTCAAGGCGAGAAATGCCTCGCTCGAACGCGCGCTCACGCTCAACGAAACCATGATGGCCGTGCTCACCCACGACCTGCGCACGCCGCTGTCGGTGATCCTGCTGTGCGCCGACAAACTCGGCCTGGATGTCGATGCCGACAGTTCGGCGGCGCGCACGCTGGAACACCTGGAAAACAGCGCGCACCGCATGTCGCGCATGGTCGAGCAATTGCTGGATTTTTCGCGCCTGCGCACCGATGGTTTGCCGATGCAGTTCGGCCCATGCAACCTGGGCGAGGTGGTGCACAGCGTGGTAGGCGAAGTGGCGCAGGCCAATCCGCACACTACGATCGACCTGCGCACCGAGGGCGACCTGGATGGCGATGGGGATGGCGACCGGTTGGCGCAGGTCGTGTCCAATCTGGTCGGCAACGCCGTCCTGCATGGCGGACGCCATCCGGTGCAGGTGCATCTGGATGGACGCGAACACGACACCCTGCGCCTGTCGGTGCGCAACGCCGGCAGCATCCCCGACAGCCTGATGCCGCGCCTGTTCGAACCGTTCAAGGCCAGCTTCCATGCCAGCCAAGGACTGGGACTGGGCCTGTTCATCGCCGACCAGTTCGTCAAGGCACACGGCGGCACGCTGCAGGCGCGCAACGAGGACGGCGATGTGGTCTTCGAAGCACGACTGCGCCGCCACAACCTGGCAGCCTGACCGCCGCACGTTCCCGGCGGCGCAGTGCCGATGCGCGCGCAGGTGTGCGACCAGCGCATCTTGGCCGATGCATTGCCGCGGCCTCCAGCAAGAGGGGCCAACAGCGCGCTGCCGTCGATCGACGCACAACAGATCCGCTGCCGCCGTGTCAGCGAGCCCGACAGCCAGGGCCTTGGCAGTGCGCCAGGCAGCCCAGGTGACAGCCAACTCAAGCAGTGCCGTTGCACCCCATGCGCCGTATGCTCGTGCGGCCAGCACGCTGGACGCACGCTCCTGCCCCACTGCTCTCCAGTTCTTGGTCGTACCAACATCCCTTGGTCATCCTCGGGTGCACACCGTGCACCCCGTCTGCGGAGGTGGTTATGTCGTATATCGATGGTTTTGTACTTGCCGTCCCCACGGCCAACAAAGAAGCATTCATCGCGCATGCCCGCATGGGCGATGCGGTCATCATGGAATACGGTGCGCTGCGTGTAGTGGAGTGTTGGGGCGACGATGTCCAGCCGGGGCAATGGACCGATTTCTATCGCGCCGTGGATGCCACCGCCGAAGAGACCGTGGTGTTTTCCTGGATCGAATGGCCGGACAAGGCCACCCGCGATGAGGGCATGCGCAAGATGATGGAAGACCCACGCATGGACCCGTCAGTCAATCCGATGCCATTCGATGGCAAGCGCATGGTCTACGGTGGCTTCGTGCCGATCGTGGCGCTGGGCCAATCGGCGTGAGCGATGTGGCGCGTGGCGGCCCGCAGGAGCTTGGCCAGGCATGCGCAGGCTGGTGCCGCCGCTGGCATTGGGCACGGAGTCGCTGGTGGTGATCGCTACACTGGCCGCATGCAGCATGCGCCGCCAGCGATGGCCGGAGACAGCGCAGGCAGCGCCGCCGACTGGAGACCCACATGACCGATGCACCACTACTGATCGCCTGCCCGAGTTGCGCTGCGATGAACCGCATTGCGCCCACGCGCCTGCGCGATGCGCCCAACTGCGGCAGCTGCCATCAGCCGCTGTTCCTGGGGACGCCGGTGGCCTTGTCGGCTGCAGATTTCGACAAGCATGCGGTGCGCAGTGCACTGCCGCTGGTGGTGGATTTCTGGGCACCTTGGTGCGGGCCATGCCTGAGCATGGCGCCGCAATTTGCCGCAGCCGCTGCAGCATTGGAACCGCAGGTGCGCCTGGCCAAGGTGGATACCGACCTGCATCCGGCGCTGGGCACGCGCTTTGGCATCCGCAGCATTCCCACCCTGCTGGTCATCCAGGGTGGGCAGGAACTGGGCCGTCATTCCGGCGCAGCGAGCAGCGCGCAAATCGTCAACTGGGTGCGCTCTGTCCTGAGCAAGCGGTGAAACGACACGACGGCCAGCTGCGCATACACGCAGTTGGCCCATCCACCTGCAGGAAACATCACTGCGGCGCAGTTGCCGCAGTGACTGCATCAGCCGATCAACCAGGCGATCAACCGGTTACTGCCAGTTGACGTTGACCGACACCCCAACGACACGCGGCTCGTTGTAGACCGCGGCCATGTAGTTTTCGATCACACCCTTGAGGTTCTTTTCGTTGGTGATGTTGCGCGCGAACGCTGCCACTTCCCAGGCACCGTAGCCACCGGTGTAACCCAGCTTGAGGCCACCTTCGAAATTGCCGTCGGAACGGAACTCGGTGGAGTCGTACAGCACGAAGCTGGTCTGGCCCTGCTTGTTCCAGTCGGTGGACACGAAGAACGCGCCGTCGTTGCCCACCGGGATGTCGTAGCGCGCGGCCAGGTTGAGGTTGTACTTGGGCGCGTTGGGCAGCGGGTTGCCGTCGATCTGGGCGAAGGTGTTGGCACCTACGCGGATGGTCGGGTCGTTGACCGTGCACACCACCACGCCATTGAGCGCGCAGGCCTGCGCATAGACGCGTTTGTCGTGGATTTCGCTGTGCAACAGGCTCAGGCCGGCGGTGATCGACAGGTTGGAGATCGGGCGCCAGTCCAGGTCCGCTTCCATGCCGTAGGCCTTGGCCTTGTCGGCATTGAACAGCACGCCATTGCCGTCCGAGTCGTTGCCGTTGAGCTGGATATCGTCGACCGTGTAAGTGAAGCCGCTGACATTCAGGCGCAGACGGTTCTCGAACAGGCTGCTCTTGATGCCGGCTTCCCACGACAAGATGGTTTCCGAATCGGCGGTGGTGAAGTCCGAATTGAACACCGCGCTGCGGCCCTGGATGGTGGGGCCACGGAAACCGCGCGCCACGCGCGCATACACGCTCAGCTGCGGGTCGATCTCATACATCGCGCTCAGATCCCAGCTGGGCTGGGTATCGGACATGCGCACATCGCGCCGGCCGCGGTAGGTCACCACACCGGCTGCGGTATCGGCGGTCTTGAGCAGACGGGTTTCCTTGGTGTCCTTGGTCTGGCGGATGCCGGCGGTGAGCGTCAGCGCGTCGGTCGCCTTGTAGCTGATCTGCCCGAAGCCGGCCCACGAGGTATTGGTATTGCGCAGGCGCACCCAGTTATTCGGGTTGCGCGCGGCGGTCTGCAGGAAATAGGCACGTTGATAGAAATCGGTGGTGTCGCGGCCGTCGAAATAGAACGCGCCCACCTGCCACTGCAGGGCCTCGTCGCCTTCGCTGGCCAGGCGCAATTCCTGCGTGTACTGGTCCAGGTCGCGGATCTGTCCCATCGACTGGCCAAAGCCGTTCGGCACGCCATTGACCGGGTAATTGGCGGCAGCACCGCCATCGGTGTCGCCACGGCTATAGCCGGAAGTGGTTTCGTAGGCGGTGATGGAGGTCAGCGACACGCCACCGAAGTCGTAAATCGCCTTGAGCGAGCCGCCATCGGTTTGATACGCCTGCGGGTTGTCGTGCCCCTCATCATAGGCCACACGGTCGCGCGGCACGTCCACCTTGTCGCTGCCACGCGTGATCGCGTTGCGCAGGAACAAGGTGGAAGTGCCGTCGTAATCGCGCGTGTGCACCGAGCCCAGCAGCGAAAACGCATCGTTGGGCTTGAGCAAGACCTGCAGGCGCGCATTGCGGTCGTTGTAACCGCCCATCGCGTCCTTGCGTGGGGTGCGCGTGCCATCGGCGCTGCTGCCGGCAAAGGTGTTGTCCACCCAATCGTCGCGGTGCTGGTACAACGCGGACACGCGGAACGACAGCACGTCGTTGATGGGGCCACCGAAGCCGCCATCCAGCGAGATGGTGTTGTAGCTGCCGTATCTGGCGTTGACGCGACCGGTGTAGGTGTCGCTGGGCTTGACGGTGTCGAACTTGACGATGCCGGCGGTGGTGTTGCGGCCGAACAGCGTGCCTTGCGGACCGCGCAGCACTTCGACCTGGTCCACGTCATAGACCGGATTGGATTTGAGCACGACATGCTCCAGCACCACATCGTCCTGGATGATGGAGACCGGCTGCGAGGCACCCAGGTAGAAATCGATATTGCCCAGGCCACGGATATAGAAGCGCGGGAAGATGCGCCCGGTGGTGGTTTCGGCATAGAAGCCCGGCACGCGGCCGGACAGCGCCAGCAGCGTGTCATCGCCACCGGCGGTGTACTCGCGCATCGCTGCGCCCTGCACCACGCCGACCGAGACCGGCACGTCCTGCAGGTTCTGCTCGCGGTGCTCGGCGGTGACGGTGACCGTGTCCAGCGCGGTCGGGCTGGCTTCGCCCTGGGTCGCCGGCGCTTGCTGCGCAGACGCGGTTGCCGCCAGCGAGGCTAGCAACAGGCCGGCGCAGGCACGTGCCAGCGGCGTGCGCTGCAAGGCGGTGCGGCGGCGCGCAGCGACCTGTGCAATAGCGGACACCGGCGACGGAAAGACAGGCGAGTACAACGACATGCGGGTTGATCCTAGGTAGTGATGCGAGGTGATGACACAGCGTCCAAGCCGTTTGGCATGGCACGCCTGTTGGCGGCGCCGCGTGGCGCCGCGCGCACGATATGTCAGCAATGTTGCAGCGAAGTGGCAGCGCCCGGTCCACACACCCCGCCACGCGCGCGGAGGCATGCCACCACGCGGGGTTGGCATCGCAAAACGTCATGCCACGCCGCCCTGCGTGCTGTCATGCTGGTGTCGTACTGGCGTTGCGCCAGGGCATGGCACGAGGGGATCTCTTGAAACGACTCGCATGGGTGGCCGGCCTGCTGGCCGCATTGAGCTGTCAGCTGGCGCATGCCGGCACCGCGTTGATCACGCAGATCGATTACCAGGGCGACGACGGCGGCCCCGCGCCAACCGCCGCGCAGTACCGCAACCCGGTCGTGGCCGGTTTTCATCCGGACCCATCGGCGGTGCGCGTCGGCGACGATTTTTATCTGGTGAATTCCAGTTTCGGCTATTTCCCCGGCCTGCCGGTGTTCAAGAGCAGCGACCTGGTGCATTGGAACCAGATCGGCAACGCGATCGACCGTCCAACCCAGATCAACTACGGCAACGACGAACTGACCCGCGGCCTGTTTGCCGCCAGCATCAGCTACCACGCTGGCACCTTCTATATCGCCAATACCTGTTTCTACTGCGATGGCGGCAATTTCCTGATCACCGCCACCGATCCGGCCGGGCCGTGGTCGGGTCCAATCTGGCTGGACGCCAAGGGCATCGACCCCTCGCTGTTTTTCGATGACGATGGCAGCGCCTGGCTGGTCAACAACGACGTGCCGGCCGGCAAGCTGCGCTACGACGGGCACCGCGCCATCTGGCTGCAGCGGCTGGATCTGGCCAGCATGAAGTTGGTCGGCACCCGTCAGGTGATCGTGGATTCGGGCTTCAAGCCGGCCACCAATCCCGAACACATCGAAGGCCCGCACCTGTTCCGCCGCGATGGCTACTACTACCTCACCGCGGCCGAAGGTGGCACCGGCGAGCAGCATGCGCAGATGATCTACCGCAGCCGCCAGATCACCGGGCCATACGAAACCTGGAGCGGCAATCCGGTACTCACCCAACGCGACCTGGACCCATTGCGCAATGCGCCGATCACCTCGGCCGGGCATGCACAGTTCGTCGAACTCAAGGACGGCACATGGTGGGCGGTGTTTCTCGCGACGCGCCCTTACCGCGGCAATCACTACAACCTGGGCCGGGAAACCTTCCTGTTGCCGGTGCAATGGCGCGATGGCTGGCCGGTGGTGCTGCCGCACGGCGCCGCGGTCCCTGTCGTGGCAGCGCGCCCACCCTTGCCGGCGGGCACGCAGCCCCTGCCGACCACCGGGCCGATGCAGTGGAGCGAGCGCTTCGGGGATGCGCGCGTGCCAATGCAATGGATGACCATCCACCCACCCATCAGGCCGTGGTATCAGCCCGGCGCGCAAGGCTTGCGCGTGACGCCGGCAAACATTGCGCTGGGCGATATCGGCCGTGGTCAGCCGGCCTATCTGGGTCATCGCCTGCAGCATCATCACGCCACCTTGGTCGCCAGCGTGGATGGCAGCGCGCTGGCACCAGGCGAACAGGCCGGTCTGGCGATCGTGGCCAAGGAGAGCAACTTCCTGGCAGCAATGCTGGTGCGCGAGGACAGCGGCGCTGCGGTGGTGCTGTATCGCCGCGCCGGACCGCAACAGCCCGGCACCGGCACCGAACTGGCACGCGCGCCACTGCCCGATGCCACGCAACCGGTGAAACTGCGCTTTGCGCTGGACGCCGCACGCGTGCGCGTGGATTACGCCGTCGGCCAGGGGCAGTGGCAGACGCTGCTCGAACAAGGCGATGCAAGTGTGCTCAGTACCGAGTCGGCCGGCGGTTTTCTTGGCGCCACATTCGGGCCGTACGCGTATGCGCGCTAAGCCAAGTGCAGGAACGTGGCTGCACGCCCGGTGCATGCGCAGGCCGTGCCCGCCCCGCAGCGACGCACGCGTGTTTGGAGCCGCTTAACGCCCTACGCCCGCGCCAGGACGCTGCTGTCGAGCATCTGCCCCACCGTGTTGAGCAGATCGTTGAGGCTGAAAGGCTTGGGCAGCAGGGCCATGCCCTCTGCCAGAAATTCTTGCCGCGTGGCCGCGTTTTCGGCATAGCCGGTAATGAACAGGATCGGCAGACCCGGGCGTAGCGTGCGCGCCACATCGGCCATGTCGCGCCCGTTCATGCCGGGCAGGCCGACATCGGAGACCACCAGATCGATGTGCGCCTCGGTGCGCAAGTGTTCCAGCGCGCCGTTGGCATCCTCGGCTTCGATGACCTGGTAGCCGGCATCGCTGAGCACTTCGCTCACCATCATGCGCACCACGTCGGTGTCGTCCACCAGCAGGATGCGCTCGTTGCGCGTGCGCGGCGCGCTGGGCGCCGGTGCCGGCAGCATTTCGTTGGCCGAGAGCCCGCGCGGCAGCAGGAGCGCCACCGTGGTGCCACGACCCACATCGCTGGTGATGCGTGCGGTACCGCCGGATTGACGTGCGAACCCGTAGGTCATCGACAGGCCGAGACCGGTGCCTTCGCCGATGGGTTTGGTGGTGAAAAACGGCTCGAACACCTGGTCGAGAATGGCCGGCTCGATCCCGCTCCCGTTGTCGATCACCTTCACCGCGACATAGTCGCCGTCGTCCAGTTCCGGATCGTTGTGCGCGGTGTAGGCCGCGCTCTGGATGCGGATGGTGCCCTGCCCTTTCAAGGCATCGCGCGCATTGATGACCAGGTTGAGCACCACGTTTTCGAGCTGGTTGGCATCGGCAATGGCCACCAGCGGCGTGGACGCAAGATCCAGCTCCAGCGCGATGTTTTCGCCGATCGAGCGTTGCAGCATGTCTTCCAGCGAACGCACACGGGTGTTGACGTCGAACGGTTGCGCGTCCAGCGATTGCTTGCGTGCGAACGCCAGCATGCGCTGGGTCAGCGCGGCGGCGCGGTGCGCCGAGCCGTTAGCGATCTCGGCCAGGCGCGGCACGCGTTCGATGCGATTGGATTCCACTGCGAGCTGGATCATGTCCAAGCCGGAAATGATGCTGGTCAGCAGGTTGTTGAAGTCGTGCGCGATGCCACCGGTGAGCTTGCCCAGCGCTTCCATCTTCTGCGCCTGCAGCAGCTGGATTTCGGTGTGCTGACGCTGCGCGATCTGATGCGCGAGTTCGCTGGTGGCGGTATCCAGTTCCTGGCGCTGCTCGCGCTCGCGCAGGCGCTGCTCGGTCACGTCTTCCACCAGCAACAGCCCCAGATCCGGCTCGCGGTAGGGCGACACCCGCCATTCGGTTTCGCAGAGCTTGCCATCGCGCAGCAGCGACAAGGTGCCGCTCCAGCGCTCGCGTTGCGCCAACGCAGTGGTCAGTGCGTGCACGGCGGCGGCCTGATCCAACCCGGCGGCATGGATCGCAGCGCCGGGCGTGGCGCTGCCGATCAAGCGTTGGAATGCGGCATTGGCCTCGTGCATGTGCAGGTTGGCATCCACCACCGCAATCGGCGCGCTGATGTGTTCGAAGATTTCGCGGAAACGCGCCTCGCTGACCCGCAACGCCTCCTCGGCGCGGCGTGCGCGCAACAGCGTGCGCAAGGTGGCCAGCAACACGTTGGGGTCGACCGGATGGATCAGGTAGGCGTCGGCGCCGGCATCCAGCCCGGTGATCATGTCGCCGGTGGCGATCGAGGCCGCCGAAACATGCACCACCGGCAGCAACGCGGTGCGCGGCTCGGCACGCAGCGTCCGCACGATATCGAAGCCGCTCATGTCCGGCAGGTTGACGTCCAGCACCACCGCAGAAAACGTCTGCGCGGCAAGTTTGGCAAGACCCTCGGTCCCGGTACCGGCTTCTTCGACCGCGAACTGATGGTGTTCGAGCACGCGCCGCACCGAATAACGCGTCACCGCGTTGTCGTCGACGACCAGGATGTGGTGCTTACTGCCCACGCGTTTCCTCCGCTGCCAGTGTCATCGGCAGCACCACGTAAAATTCAGAACCCTGCCCGACCACGCTGTTGATCCCCACCCGGCCGCCCAGCAATTCGGCGAACCGTTTGCAGATCGACAACCCCAGGCCGGTGCCGGTCAGGCGTTTTTGCAGCGGCGAGTCCACCTGTACGAAATCTTCGAACAAGGCCTCGTGAAGCTCGGCCGGAATGCCGATGCCGGTGTCGTGCACGCCAAAGCGTACATGGCTGTCGCCTTCCAGCTGCGCAAACACGCGCACCTGCCCCTGCGGGGTGAACTTGAGCGCGTTGGAAATGAAATTGCGCAGGATCTGCGCCAGCTTCTTGTCGTCGGTGTACAGCAGCGGCAGCACCGGCGGATCCTCGAAGATCAGCGTGGTCGTGCCCACATCGGTGAGCGGACGGAACATGCCCCGCAGCGCCGCGAACAGGTCCATCAGGTCGAACCAGCCCGGCGAGATGGTGATGCGCCCGGCTTCGATCTTGGCCAGGTCCAGCAGGTCGTCCACCATCTCGGTGAGCTCGCGCGCCGAACCGCTGACAAAGCGCACCTGCTTGAGCTGCTCTGCATTGAGCGGCCCGTCCATGCCATCCTCCAGCAGCCGGGTGATGCTCAGGATCGAGCCTAGCGGGGTGCGGAACTCGTGGCTCATGTACGACAGAAAGCGGCTCTTGAGTTCGGACACCTCGCGCAGCTGTTCGGCCTGTTGGTCGAGCTCGGCATACAAGGCCAGCACGCCCTGGTTGGTTTCTTCCAGTTCTTCGCGCAAGGCCTGGTTCTGCTGGCGCAAGCTTTCCAGTTCAGCCATCGCCTCGGCTGCCGGCATCTCGGTGGTTGAATTCATTGCATGGCTCCCAAGCGCATGACGAACACGCAGCAATCGTCGCGGCCGCGCGCGTAATCGCGCGCCAGCACTGCGGCAACGATGCGTGGATGGCGCGACAGCAGGCCCGGATGATCGCGCAGGGTCCAGCGCGATTGCAGGCCGTCGCTGTGCATGACCAGTAACTTGCCGGCGGCGCGTGGAAAGTCGAACGGTTGCGCCTTGCGGAACTGCACCCCGACGATGCCCGGGTGCGAGGGCATGCCGCGCACGCCGTCGCCATCGCACAACGAGGCGACGATATTGCCCACCCCGGCAAAGCGCACCTGGCCGCTGCCGGGATCGAACTGCATGACCGCCGCCGCGCCGCCGCGCGTGCCGCTCATGCCGGCATGCAGGCGCGCGATGCGTTCGCCGGGTTCGCCACGGGCCGCTGCCGCAGCGCGCGTCCCCGCATCGGCGGCATCGGCCGCGCCCGCTCCGTGGCCAAGGCCGTCGATCATGCTCACGGTCACGCCTTGCGCATCGATCGCCAGATGCCAGCCATCGCCGCAGACCGTTTCGTTCTGGAGCGGCACACGCAGCGCGCCGTAGGGCAGGTCGGGCATGCTGTCGGCGTCGGCGTACACACGCGCCAGGACCACGGCCCCCCGGGCATCGGAATAAGCGTCCAGCAACGCGGCATGTCGCTGCACCGTGCCCAGGCCGTTGCCAGGCGTGCTGCCGGTGGAATACCCGTCCGGCAGACAATCGGCCAGCACGAATCCGCGCCCCTGATCGAGCGTGCACAACTCGATGCCCAGACCATCGCGGCCGGCGACGCTGCACAGCTGCATCTGCCCGCCACCGGCATGGTTGAGCAGGTTGGTGCACAACTCGGTCGCCACCAGGGCCACGCGGCCACAGCCGTCTTCATCGAAACCGCAGGCCTGTGCAAGCGCCACCGCTTCGCGGCGCACCTGCCCGACCTGGGTACCCTCTTCGACGCGGATCACCTGGGTGAGCGCGCCGGTCATGGTTACTTCCATTTGGTGATGGTGATGCGGGTGCCCTTGCCGGCTGCGCTATCGAGCACGAAATCGTCCACCAGCCGCCGGCTGCCGGACAGTCCCAGCCCCAGGCCACTGCCAGAGGTCCAGCCGTCGGTCAGTGCGAGCTCCAGGTCTGCAATGCCCGGGCCCTGGTCGCGGAACGTCAGCTGCACGCCCTTGCGGATGCCGCTTTCGACCAGCGCCCAGTCCATGTCGCCGCCACCGCCGTAGATCACCGTATTGCGCGCCAGTTCGCTGGCCGCGGTGACCAGCTTGGTTTGATCGACCAACCGCAGCCCGCATTGCACCACCAGCTTGCGCACGGTCTGCCGCGCCAGCACCACATCCTGCTCGGTGCGTACCGGTTGCGAGCCGACCGTCATGGAGCCGCATCGGGTTGTTGCAGCAGGCGCATGCCGCGCTCGACATCGAGCGCGGTGCGCACCGACGGCAAGGTCAGCCCCAACTCCACCAGGGTGATCGCCACCGCCGGCTGCATGCCCACCACCACGGTTTGCGCGCCCATGAGCGTCGCCAGCCCGGAAATGGTGCTGATCATGCGCCCGATGAACGAATCGACGATATCCAGCGCGGAAATGTCGATCAACACGCCACGCGCAGAGGTGGCGCTGATCTTCTCGGACAGGTCGTCCTGCAGTTGCAGCGCCAGTTGGTCGTGCATGTCCACCTGGATGGTGACCAGCAACAGATGGCCCATCCGCAGGATCGGAATACGTTCCATGTCAGTCTGCCTTGCTGACGGTCACGCCGGTGCGCTTGAGCGCCAGCGCCAACGCATCGGCCAGGTTGGCCTTGGTCACGATCCCCTGCAGGTCCAGGCCCAGATGCACGATGGTTTGCGCAATCTGCGGGCGCACGCCGCTGATGATGGCGTCGGCCCCCATCAGCCGGATCGCGGTCACGGTCTTGAGCAGATGCTGTGCCACCAGGGTGTCCACGGTGGGCACGCCGGTGATGTCGATGATGGCGATTTCCGAGCCGGTGTCGACAATGCGTTGCAACAGCGACTCCATCACCACCTGGGTGCGCTGCGAATCCAGTGTGCCGATCATCGGCAGCGCCAGCACGCCGTCCCACAGCTTCACCACCGGGGTGGACAGCTCCAGCATCTCTTCCTGCTGACGCACGATGATGTCTTCGCGGGTCTTCTGGAAGACCTTCACGGTGTACAAGCCCAGGCGGTCGAGCAATTCCGACAACGCCCACAACTGCTGGCCCAGTTCTTCCGGGGTACTGGCGTATTCGCGCTGTACCAGCGCAAACAACACGCGCTTGAGCGAAAAGATGAAGTTGGCGGTTTCCTGCGAATCGAAACCACGCGTGGCGCGGTCGCGCGAGAGATGTTCCAGGAAGCGACGCACCTCGCTCCATTCGGCACTGTCCAGGCTGCTACCTTCGTGCTTCAACGATGCCACCAGCAAGCGCAGGAATTCGCCGGCCTGCGCCTCGAATTCCTGCCGCGACAGACGCGCATCGTTGCCCAGGCTGGACTCCAACCATGCGGCCAGCAACGCATGTTCCTGGCCACCAATCGCATCGATCGAGCGCTGCTGCAATGCCACCATGAGATCACCCACCAAAAGAAAAGAGGTTGGGCATGCGGGCTGGACTGCGCCCTGACCGACGCGGCGCCCCCACGCCGATGCGCAGCAGAATAAAGCAATTCAGATTGACCAACCAGCGAGCCAACCTGTAGCAGTCATCCGCCCACGGGCGCAGTGTGACATTGCCGCGCGCACGCCGAACGTGCGCCGGTCCACGCCTGCGGACATGCACTGCACCAGCGCCCGTGCAAGGCAACACGCCAACCGGTCGGCGTGCCATCACCCCGGGCCCTGGCGATGGCCGATCGACGGCGCGTCACTGCGTTTTGAGCCTGCGGCGATGCTCTTCCGATCGGCATTGCCACTGCCATGGCGAGCTCCATCAGGACACTGGAGACCAAACAGGACCAAACGCCGCAGAAACGGCAGTGCGTGGCGCTGCGCCCTGCGCCTGCACGCAGGGCATGCACTTGCGTCATCGCCCTGCCGACGGTGTGGCGGCACGTCCAAAGCGGGAGGGTGTGCCGGCGTGAATGCCGCCGCGTTGCGGAAGGGCAATGAGCGTGTTCTTGATGCCGGATGCAGCGCCGCGCATCCAGCGTGGCGCCCGAACGCACGCCACGATCGCCAATGTCCACCCACCCCGGCGACAAACGCCGTTGGATCAAGCCGATCGCCGCCCTATAGTCCGTAACGCTCCACCGCATCCAGATGCGGCTGCGGATCCTGGCCGCAGGCCTCGGCAAGCCGCAGCCAGCACATCGGATGCGACCAGCGCGAGGTCGTGCATCGCAGGACGCGATGCAGTTCCTGCGGGGCGACGTTTTCCGGAAGGGCCACGGTGAACAACACGCCCGGCAGTCCGGATGTTGCATCCTCCGGGTTGAACGCGTCCGGATGGTCCGGGTCGACCACGCGGTAGTCGTCGCGACTGTGCAGCCACATCTTCCAGCCGCGCATTTCCAGGTCTGCACGCATCGCCTCGATCACCTCGTCGCCAGGATGCACGCCGTCCACCAGCCAGCTATTGGCATAGCCACCCGCTTGCAGCACATGCACCTGCGCGTAGGTCGGCACGAAACGCTCGCGTTCGGCTTCGTCTTCCGGCGGCGGATACAACAGTTCCGCGTCGAACACCACCCAGTCGCCGACATGCTGGCGCCGATGCGCAGGCGCGTTTTCGACGATGCGTGCAGTGACCGGGCCGGTGCGGCGCGCGTAGTACTCGGCCACTTCGCCATCATCCATGCAACGAATGATCACCCAGCCCCAGGTCTCTTCGACTACGCCGCTGGTGCTGCTCAGCTCCATGCCAATGGCCTGCGCAGAGGCACGCACCGCGTCCCAATCCTGCGCCGCACTGGCCGCCGTCATGTGATCCCAATGCGCAGAACGCGGTTCTTCCAGCAGCTCGGTAAGTTGCCGATAGACCGCGGCGGCCTCGGCAAACCGGCCGGTATCGAGATACATGCGCGCCAACAAGCCGCGTGCGCCGTGCGAGCCGGGCGATAGCTCCAACAGTGCCGTGCAGGCCTGCTCCAGCGCCGGCCAGTCGCCCAGCCGCTGCGCCAGCTGCGCCTCGCACCACAATGCCGCCACCGGCGCCTGTGGGCGATACAGCTGTGCCAGCCGGCGCACACCGGCTTCATCGCCGCGGCCCAGCAACAGATTCATCAGCCGGAAGGTGGGGCTGGTTTCGCGATCGGCATGCCGCTGCACGAATGACCACAGCAACGCGATCGCTTCCTCGTCGGCCGCACAGGCACTCAAGGCAGAAGCAGTGGTGTCGACAAGCTCGGCATCGTCCGGACAGTCAGCGACGGCCTGCAGCAACCACTGCGCTTCGCGCTCGGGATTGCGCACCACATCATCGCCCTGCGCGTTCAACCATTCCAGCAACTGCGCGGCAGCGACCGGTGACTCCTCGCCCACCGATACGGCTGCGATGCGCGCAGCCCAACCGTCCAGCGCCAGCGTGGCACCACGGTCCTGTCGCAACTTGGGCAGATGCGCACGTGCAAGCGCCAGATGCCTGCGCGCGGTCCACACCGCGCCGCGTTGCAGCGCCAGTCCGATCGCAAGCTCGGCCGCTTCGATCAGGATGCGATGCGCGCCAACCTGCGCGTAATGGTCGAGCATCTGCTGCACGCGGCTGCCCAGGTCCCAGCTATTGCGCTCGGGCGCGCGCGCCACCAGCACCGCCACCGCACGCAGCCAGTGCAGGCGATAACGCGGCGCAATCTCGCGCCATGGCAGCAACGCTTCCATGGCTTCGTCATCGCGCTGCAACAGCGCCAACGCGCGTGCCTTCTGCAGGCGCCGCGGCTGGCTGCAATTGGCCCACTCGGCACCTTCGCGCGCGGCGTCGCGTTCGCGCTGTTCCACCAGCGCCAGCGCTTCCTGCGCACGCCCAAGCGCAAGCAGGATCGAGATGCGCATGTCCGGCACGCCGTCGTAGATTTCGCCGCCATGGTCCAGGATGGCCTGCGACTGCTGCTCCAGGTACTGCAGCGCCGCGTCACCGCGCCCGTCGTCGAGCAATGCATCGGCTTTTTCGCAGCTCAGGCACTGGTAACACGACCAGCTCGGGTCGATGCGGCCCAGGGTTTCGTCGCACACCTCGATACGTTCTTCCACCCAACCCGGGCCATCGATGTTGGCATAACACGCGGCCAGGTCCTGGGTCACGCAGACCGATTGCGGGCACTCCACTGCGTCGGCGCGATGCGCACGCTCGAACAGCGCCACCGCATCGCCCAGCGCACGCTCGCCTTCGCACAGGTTGCCGACCCGGTTGCGCATTTCCCAATGCCCGACGAACACCTCCAGCCACGGGTTGGCCAGCGTCTTGCCCAGCGCACGTGCCTCCGGCAACAAGGCCTCGGCGCGGTCGATCTGCAGATCGCAGATGTGGTCGGTCAGCCGCGTCAGCAACTGCGCATTTTGCGGCTGCCCGGCTTCGCCCAGATCGTCCTGCAGTTTTTCTACCCAGTTCCAGATTTCCATCGTGCCGCTCCTGCGATGCGGCGCTTCAGCGCGCCAGCAATTGGGTCACGGTCTCGGCGAAATCGCCGAAGGCCTTGTTGAGATCGGAAACACCTGATTCGGTGCTGCCCGGCTGCGGCTGCGTACGCCCCTGCGCCGCGACGATCACCTTGAGCGCACGCAGCAAGCGCGCCGCCACCGCGGCCTGCGGGTTGCCTGCGCGCTGCGCGCCCAGCAAGGCCTGCAGCGCCGGATTATCCAGATTCAGATACAGCCGCTGGGTCTGCCGCGCTTGGATGCGCGCGGTGAATTGCCGCGCCAGGCGCAACGCGGCGGTAGATACACGCTTGTCGTTTTCGTCCTGCTCCAGGCGGCGTTTGAGCTCGGCCTCGCGGTCGGGCACTACCACCAACGGCAGTTCCTGCGGGCTGAAACGCGCCGGCACCAGCGCTTCGCCATCGCCCAGGTGCTGTTCCAGCCAGGCCAGTTCATCGGCCGGCAGCGTGTCCAGCTGGAACAACTGGCGGTTGCCCTGCTCGGTGCCCAGCTCGACCAGACGCACACCCTTGACCTGCGCCCAGCGCCGCAGAAACGGCACCACCGCATACCGGTTGCCGTAGGCCACCGGCACGCCCATCGCACGGAACAGCATTTCTTCGAAACCGCTGTCGCTATCGAGGATCACGTGCACCGCACCGCGCGATGGCAATTGCTGCGCCGGCAGATCGCCTTGCGACGTCGGTACCCGCACGTGTTCCAGCAGCAATTCGAACAGGCGCTCATCGCACAGCGCCGCGCCCAGCAGAGCTTCGTTATGACGCAACAGGATGCGTCGCCATGCCTCCGGTTGCTGGCGTGCCACATCGGCCAGGCCCTGCACCAAGGCCTCGGACAAGGCGTGCTGCACCGCGCTATAGACCGTATCGCGCTGCAGGTCTTCGCGGCTTGCGGTAGGCGTCAACCGATTGGATTCGATCACCCCACCGATGAAGCCCGCCCACGGCGGCAGCAGTTCGCGCGCGTTGTCATCCAGCAACATGCCGCGCAGGAACACCGACAGATTGCGGTTGTCGCTGGTGCCGTAGGTCGCACCGTCCTGCACCCACAACAGGCCGACCGCATCGCTGCCCTCTTCCGCACGCACCGGCATGCAGCACAACGGCTCGAAATTGCGCTCAAAGCGCGCGGCGAACTCGCGTTGCCGGCGCCAGGCCTGCACCGGATGCAACGGTACGGCGTCCTGCACGCGCCACGGCGGCGGCTCGGGATTGATCGGCTGCGTTGCGGCGCCGATCCAGATCGGCTCGCGCAACAGCGCGCAATAGCGCGACAGAATCTCGCGCAGCCGCCCTTCCTGAGCCAACGACAGATAATCGCCGTGTAGTTCCAGCACCACCTCGGTGCCCACCTGCGCACGCGCAGGAATCGGGCTGACCGTGTACTGCTCGGCGTTGCTGGAGATGTAGCAATAGCCCAGCGTGGGAGACTGGTAGGAGGTGGTGCGCACGGTCACCCGCCGCGCCAGCACGAAGGCGGACAAGAAGCCCAGCCCGAACATTCCGATCAGGCCGCTGTCCTCGTGGCCGCCCTGGCGCAGCCCACGCGTATAGCCCACGCCCACGGTGGCCAGGTAGTCGTGGATTTCCTGCTGGGTCAGTCCGGCACCGGTATCGACGATGCGCACGATGCCTTGCGCGGTATCGGCATGCACCTCGATGCGCGATTGGCCGTCCCAATCGGGTTGTTCCAGACGACGACGCAGGATGGAATCGTGTGCGTTCTGCACCAGCTCACGCAGCGCCACCACCGGGGTGGAGTACAGGTGCTTGCCGAGGACCGACATCAGTCCATTGAGATCGACGCCTGCCCGGCGGATCTGCGAGGCGTCGGTCGCCTCGGGAGTGGGATCTTGCATGATCGGTCGTCGTTTCCTTGGCGACGACGCCCATCCTCGGACGCGTCCCCCTGGGTGCCAGTGCCAGCCGGAAAGGATAGCCGGAACCCACATTGCACGCACGTCTCAGTTTGACCCCTGGCCTCCGTTGCGTAAAGCGACGCGCACTGCACCGCACGCCGGGTTGACCCACCACGGATCGGTAGCGCTACCAATCCGTGGGTTGCGGAGATTACCGCTGCAGGGTCTCCATCGGCGCCTCATTGAAGTGCTGGCGATAGCCCTTGGCCAACGCCGAACGGCTGCCGACGCCCCAGCGACTGGCCGCCTGCAACACACTGCCGCAGCCGCCTTCGGCCAGCAGTTCGTCGCGGATGCTTTGCATCCGGTAGCGGCGCAGCACCTGCGTCGGCGATAGCCCGGTAGCCGACTTGAACGCTTGCTGCAGCGCGCGCCCGGTGACCCCGATCTGTGCGGCCACTTCGTTGATCGACAGATCCGAGCGATGCGCATTGGTGATCATGTAGCTGTAGGCGCGCCGATACTTGGCCGGCAACCGGGCGGAGATATCGTCGCTGACGTGCGCCGGGGTGCCGCTTTCCAGCAAGCGCGGTGCCTGCACTTCGCTGCGCAGGCACTGCACCGCGCCCAGCGCGTAGCGGTTGTAGAGCAGCAACGCTTGTTCGGTGCGCCCCATCGCCTGGCTGATCTTGGCCTGGCAGTACTCGAACTCCAGGTTCCAGCGCGGCGCATGATGTCGGCCGGCACCGGCCAGCGCACGCTCGGCCAGATCGGCACGGCCCACCGCCAATGCCGCCAGCGCCAGTTCCACCTGCGCGTCCTGACGCGCACACGGCGGGCAGCCGGTGGCTGCGGCCGGCAATGCGTCGATCTGCGCGTCGAAGCCGAAGGTGTCGCCGCCGGCAATACGCAACAGGCTGCGTACATGCCGCATGCGCTGCGCAAGCACCGGCATGCTCTCTGCCAGATCGGCGATGCAGGCGCGCAGGTCGCTGGGCTCGAAGGCATGCGTGGCATCTTCCTGGCGCAGCGTGGCTTGCCAGAACACATGGTCGCTCATGCGGTCGGAGCGACGGATACGCAGCTGCGCAATCATGTCCAGACGCAGCGCAGTGGCAATCCGCAGCCAGTCCGACGCGCCGCTCTCCAGGTCGGCCAGCACCTCGCGGGCACGCTCCAGGGTCTGTAAGGCCAACGTGCTCTGGCCCAGATGGAAGTGGGTCAGCGATTTGCCCAACAGGCTCTCGCCGCACAGGCTGGGCGGCGTTTCGCGGTCCATTGCCAACTGCGCGAAGCAATTCAACGCCGCGCTCAGGCGCCGCTGGCTCAGCATCAACCAGGCGGTGTTCCGGCACGACAGCAGGCGAAATTGACGCTGATGCCCGCGCATGGCCTTCAAGGCCTGCCGATACGCATCTTCGGCCTCTTCCTGATATTCCAGGATCAGCAACGCATCGCCGCTGGCACCGAACAAGCTGACCTCATCGTCGGCGCCATCCGCTGCGCCCTGTCCGTCGCGTCGCTGTTGGAGATGTTGCAGTCCCTGTGGCCAAGCACCAACCAGCATCCTGCTCGTATAGGTAGGAAGACGTTCTGCGTATGACAACGCAGAGATCGCTGCAAAGTAGGTGGAAAAGATCATGCCGGTCTCTCTCTTTGGGGGGCGGAGCAAAAGACAACAGGCGCCGAACTCGCTGGCGCAAACGATTGTATGCAGCGGATCCAATAGAATTTCCCTCTGAAAGCCATTGAAAAAATCAAAAAAGCTCACTCTGTCAAACAACCATGTGATGCGTTTTCTCCCGACGCAAAGCGCATTTGCACATCGTTGGCATTGTCGTACGCCAGACATTTCGCGCCATCCGGTTGAGTATTGATATCGCCGGTCTACGCCAATCCCCAGGCACAGTCGGACAACGTCTGCGAACGCGCCGCTTCCATGCGCATTGATGGTCATCGGCGATGTTCAACACGATGCACCGTGACTGTACGGACACGTACGCCGAAGCGTTTTTGATCGCGAGAAGCGGGCATGCCACGAAGGAAAATCGCTGCTGACCTATTCCAGCCGCGCGCGATCCCACGACCAATCGCAATAGATTGGTCTAGACCTCGGCAACCGGATGCCTCTGCCCGCGCGCGTCAGTCCATGCTTACTCGCTACTGCATGACGCGCATGGCGCAATTGCATGCGTCCCAGACATGCCCGCTATGTAAGAGCTCTGTTACGTCTAAATGAGCGCGAGTTAAAGCCGATGTCGACAAATCCGAAGACGCGTACGCAAGCGTGAAACTTTTGGTCTCTGCAATGGTACATACCATTCGTCCAGCTCCACTGGACTCTCCCCCGCCAACCGACTGGTCCGACGATGCAGCGATCTTTGAAGATGGATTTTGTCCTGGCATTGGCCGACCCGCACCGGCGCCCGTCCCATGCGTGGCTTGTACGCCGACACGCGAAGGCCGCCTGAATGAACGACCACTCCCCCTCCAATGCCGGATCGGTGTTCCTGTTGACGCAGGACGCGCGCCTGACCTCGCAGGTCAACGCCAGCCTTGCACCGCTCGCACGCAACGTCTCGACGTTTTCCGATGAACTGGAGCTCCTGCGCTCGCTGCGGCATTCGCCGTGCGAGCTGCTGATCTTCGATGCCAGCTGTGTCGCCGCCGATGACAGTTCACTGCTGGCCTGGCAGCGCTGCCATAGCGGCCAGCCCACGCCGCTGATCGTGCTTGGCCGTTTCGATTGCGCCGACAACATTCTGGCCTGGTATCGCGCAGGCGCGCAGGAGGTCCTTGCGCTGCCTTTCAATTCGCATGAGTTGCACGTGCGCGCGGCCCTGGCGATATCGCCGGTGGCGCATGCCTGCCCGGAGACGCAGCACCTGAGCGTGGGTCCCTACAAGCTGATCCGCGATGAAAATACCGTCTATCTGGAAGGCAAGCCGATCGCGTTGACCGCACGCGAGTTCTCGATTGCCTGGCTGCTCTTTTCCAGCCCCGGCGTGTGCTTCCGGCGCTGCCAGCTGGCCAAGGCGGTCTGGGGCAGCCATACCGAATTCACCGACCGCACCATGGAGCAGCACATCTACAAGTTGCGCAAGAAACTGCAGCTGAGCGGTGACAGCAGCGCGGTACGCATCAGAACCGTCTATTCGCACGGCTACAAGCTGGAGCTCGCGTTGCACGATACCGAGGCAACGACAATGAGCAAGGCCGTTAGCCCAAGTCTTGGCCCTGCACATCACGCAGCCGCCTGCTGAGCAAGCGCACCGCTGCAGATGCGACCTGCGACCTGCGACCTGCATTGCGCAGTCTCGCCTGCGTGACAGCGAAGGGTGCTTGATGACAGGACGGGCGTCGGCACGGCATCGACGACGGAGCGGCCTGCACGCGCGCACTCGGCCCGCAAGCTGTGCCGTCATTCAAGTTCTGCAGGTACCGGCCATGCGGCTGGCTGCATCGTTCACTGCACAGCGTGGGGTGCACGCTGATCGGCGTTGAGCGACGTCGCTGCATCCGTGAGCAGGCGTGGCAGCGACGAATGCGGCGCTGCCTACTGCGCCGGGACTGTCCAGCGAAACACGCTTCAAGCATGTCGCTGTGGCTCCGCCGTCCATCTCTGGGGATCGGATGCGGACGCCCACTCTACAGAGCGCAGACTTGGCAACTCTCACGCATGCAGGCCGTGACCTTGCGCCTATGCGCCACGCGCAATGGCACGATTGGCACATTCACACACGACAACGGCGCGGGGAACTCCTGCGCCGTTGTCCGCTTTCATAACGCGCGAGTTACTGCTTGGGATTTTCGCCGTACTGGTTCGGGCCGGGCGTGCCTTCGATGCACATGAAGACCAGCAACACGAAAGCACCGACGTACGGCACCAGGCTGATCAGATAAAACCAGCCGGACTTGTCCTGGTCGTGCAGGCGGCGCACCGTGACTGCAATACCGGGCACGATCAACGCCAGACAAACGATCACCATGACCGCACAGATCAGCCAAGCCAGCGCACCCGGGCCGTTCTCGTTCCCCATCGCCACTGCCGCGACGGCGAACAGGCCGCCAAACACGAACAGCACCAGGAGCTGCATCAGCGCGAACATCCAGTATTCCTTGCGGCGCGAGCGACCGTTGAAGTCGGCGTAACGCTTGAGCGGCAGCAACATCCATTCCATCGTGATTCTCCTGAAAACGCAGTGAGTGGTGTCTGTGGTCCGGTGCACAGTGCAACGGGCCGCGCATGTTGCCATAGCCCCACTCTTTCTGAAAACGCTTTCTCGACAACCAACTACCAAATCCCGGCGTTTGTCCGACAAACGGCTTGCGGGCGTCAGGCCGCCCTGCGACGCATGCCATGCGCGCCTCCGCAGCACGTCTGAAAGGCACGCGATGACCTCTGCACTCAGCGTTTCTTGAGGGTGGCGGCACGGCCGCACCGGTGGTGACCAAGCCGGACGATCATCGATGGTCGCCCGGCAGCCGGCCGAGACGATGGCAGCAGGCTGGCCCCGGACATGGCAAAGACTTCCGACGCATTCGTAGGCCGCCAACCCGGCCTATCGCAACATCCGCGCGGTGCGCGGCTTCAGTCGGCCGCCGCTTCCAATGCCTGGCTCAAGCGCTCCACGGCAATGATTTCCATGCCCTTGATGCTGGTGGTCTTGGGCGCATTGGCGCGGGGCACGATGGCGCGCTTGAAGCCATGCGTCGCCGCTTCCTTCAGGCGGTCCTCGCCATTGGGCACCGGGCGGATTTCGCCGGACAGGCCCACTTCGCCGAACGCGATGGTCTTTTCGGACAGCGGCCGGTCGCGCAGCGACGACAGCACCGCCAGCAGCACCGGCAAATCGGCCGCGGTTTCCTGCACGCGGATGCCGCCCACCACATTGACGAACACGTCCTGATCGCCCACCACGATGCCTCCATGGCGATGCAGTACCGCCAGCAGCATCGCCAGCCGGTTCTGCTCCAGACCCACCGCCACCCGACGCGGGTTGGACAACGGCGAGGCATCCACCAGCGCCTGCACCTCCACCATCAGCGGGCGGGTGCCTTCGCGGGTGACCATCACGCAACTGCCCGGCTGCTGGGTGCTGCCGCCGGACAGGAAGATCGCCGACGGGTTGGAGACTTCCTTGAGGCCCTTCTCGCCCATCGCGAACACGCCCAGTTCGTTGACCGCACCAAAGCGGTTCTTGAACGCGCGCAACAGGCGGAACCGGCTACCGCTCTCGCCTTCGAAATACAGCACTGCATCGACCATGTGCTCGAGCACGCGTGGCCCGGCGATGCCGCCTTCCTTGGTCACATGGCCGACCAGAAACACCGCGGTACCGGTTTCCTTGGCGTAGCGCACCAGCCGCGCTGCGCTCTCGCGCACCTGGCTCACCGAGCCCGGCGCTGCGGTCAACGATTCGGTCCACAAGGTCTGTACCGAATCGGCCACGATCAGCTTCGGTCGCGCCACGCTGGCGTGCTGCAGGATGTTTTCGATGCCGGTTTCGGCCAGGGCGTTCAGGCCTTCCAGCGGCAGGTCCAGGCGCACCGCGCGCCCGGCCACCTGGGCCAGCGATTCCTCGCCGGTCACATACAACACCGGCAACGTGGAGGCCATGCTCGCCAGCGCCTGCAGCAGCAGCGTCGACTTGCCGATCCCGGGATCGCCGCCGATCAGCACCACCGCACCTTCCACCAGCCCGCCACCCAGCACCCGATCGAACTCGCCGATACCGGTGGACACACGCGCCTGCTCGGACTGCTGCACATCCTTGAGCGCGGTGATCTTGGGCGCCTCGGCCTTGCCGGCCCAGCCGCTACGCCGCGATGCCGCTGGCGACGCTTTGCCGCCCGGCGCGGCGCTCTCGAGCACGATTTCGCTCAGCGTGTTCCAGACACCGCATTCGGTGCACTGGCCCTGCCACTTGGTGTACTCGGCACCGCACTCGCCGCAGACATAGGCCGTTTTCGCCTTCGCCATCGTTCTTGCCCATCCTTATTGAAGCAGCAGGATAGTGGCTGACGGTCTCAGTGTGCGCGACGCAGGACTTTGCGGATTCGGGATTCGGGATTCGGGATTCGGAAAAGTCGACGACTGCTGATGCGCAGTGCAAGCGATTGACCAGCTGCACCCACACAACGGCGACATGACCGGTGACGACCGGCCATGCCGCTTGGATTCCACTGATCCCACGTCGGGCAACGACGTGGGCGTGCGCTACTCAGCGCGCCTTGTACAACTCGCTCAGGCGATCCGGCTTGCCGGCGATACGCTCCAGATGCGGATACAGCAGACCGCCGTGGTAGTCGATACGGACGGTTTCGTAGCGGTCGCCGCGCTTGACCAGCAGTTCGATCGGTGCAGTGGTGCCCTTGGCCGCCTTGATCGCATCCTTGATCACATCGGCGCTGAAGGCGCGGCCGTTGACGGCCACCAGGGTATTGCCGTTGATGATGCCGGCATTGAATGCCGGGCTGTCCCACAACACCTCGTTGACTTCGCCCGAGCCCTCCAGCGACAGGCCCAGCGAATAGGTCAGGCTGACGTCGTTTTCGTTGCTCTCGTAGGTCTTGATGGCCAGGTTCGGTTCGTCGTTGTAGACCAGCTTCCAGCCATTGGCTTCGATGCCGCCATTCAACGAACCGTGCCCGTCCATGCGCTCGCGCAACAGGCTGGCCCAGTCGTAGGCGGCCACGCCGTTGAGCGTGCTGACGATGTCGTCGAAGGTATACGGATTGACGTCCCAATCGCCGTTCTTCATGCCGAAGAACGCCTTGGCGAAATCGTCGATGGAACGCTTGTTGTTGGTGAGCGCGCGAAGCTTGCTATCCACTTCCAGCCACATCATCTGGCCGCCGGAGTAGTAGTCCTCGCTCATCTGGTAGCTGCGGTACGCCTTGGGACGCCGCATCGACATGGTCGGGTCGTTGGTGGTGTCCTGCACCGTGCGCCAGGCCATGCCGGGGCGGCCGCGCTCGTAGGTTGCCGCCACGCCGGCCAGCATGTCGCGCGCCTGGTCCTGCGTCCACAGGCCGGAACGTGCGGCCATCACTTCGCCCCAGAACTGGGTCTGGCCCTCGTACAGCCACAGCAGGCTGTCGCCCATCGGCACGTTGAAGTTCGGCGTCGCCAGGTCGGCGCCACGGCGGTACTTGCCGTTCCAGGAGTGGTTGAACTCGTGCGCCAGCAGGTCGCGCATGGTCCAGCTCTTGTCCCACTCGGTGAAGTAATTCGGCGGGCCGCTGTTTTCGCTGGAACGGTGATGCTCCAGGCCGATGCCGCCCAGCTTCTTGGTCAGCGCCAGCAGGAATTCGTAATGGTCGAAGTGACGCGCGCCGTACAGCTTGTCCATCTGCTGCACCAACGCGGCGTGTGCCTTGATCTGCTCGGGCTTGGCCTCCAGCGATTTGGCTTCATCGGCGAACACGTTGAGGTAGACCGGCTGCTTGCCGGTGCTCAGCTCCACGCGCTTGTAGTACTTGCCGGCAAACATCGGCGAATCGACCAGGTCGTCGAAATCGATCGGCTTGAAGCTCACCGTGTCGCCGACGCGGCGATCGGTTTCCAGTGCCGTGGCATAGCTCCAGCCGGCCGGCAGCGTGACGCTGGCCTGCGCCTTGATGTTGCGCGCGAAATAGCCGGCCGGGTACAGCGCCGTGGTGTTCCACTGCAGGTTGAGCATTTCCGGGGTCATCATCACCCGGCCCTGGTTGCCGGCCTGCGGCGAGAGGAACCTGAACTCGGCCGTCAGCTCGGTGGCGCCCTGTGGCACATCCACCTTGAACGCATAGACATCGAATTGGTCGCGTTTCCAGGGCACCACCTTGCCATCGACCTTGATCACCAGACCGGCGAGCTTGTCGATCGGTCCGGTCGGCGAATGGTTGCCGGGAATCCACTGCGGGTACAGCAGCGTCATCGGGCCCGGCTTGGCCGGCATGGTGGTCTTGACCTTGAAGATGCGGTGCGCCAGATCGGTGGCGTCCACGTCGATCTTCAAGGTGCCGTCGAACGGCACGTCCTGCGGCGGTGCGGTTTGCGCAGCCGCCGGCAGCGACAACGCCGCCAACAACGACACGGACAACAGGGTGGGCATTTTCATCGCAACTCCGCAGGTGACCTGGACAGGCAAGCCCACGATGCTAAGCGCCTGCCTGTGCTTGACCGTATGCCATTGGTCATGCTGCGGGCGATTGACGCGTAAAAAAAAGGCCGCCAATCACTTGGCGACCTCTTCTTCAACGTTGCGGCGATTCGGCGTGTCGCCGTCTCAATGCATCATGTTGACATTCATGTTGTGCAGCACCCACAGCGAGCCGACGATCACGATGCCGATGATCAGCAGCGAGAACAGGCCCACCTGCACGTTGGAACGCTGCTCGGGCGTGCGATCCATATGCAGGAAGTACACCATGTGCACCAGCATCTGCACTGCGGCCATGACCGAGATCACGACGATGGTGACGCCCTTGGAGAACGCCCCGCTCATCACCATCGCAAACGGGATGACGGTGAGGATGACGGCCATGACGAAGCCGATCAGATAGGACTTCAAACCGCCGGCATGCGCATCGGCCGCGGTCTCGGTGTGGTGGTGATTGGCCATTACAGCGCTCCCAGCAGATAGACGACGGTGAACACACCGATCCAGATGATGTCCAGGAAGTGCCAGAACAGGCTCAGGCAGGCCAGACGCGTGCTGTTGCGCGCAGTCAGGCCGTTCTTGGAGATCTGGATCACCAGCACCGCCATCCACAACAGGCCCGATGCCACGTGCAAACCGTGGGTACCGACCAGCGTGAAGAAGGCGGACAGGAACGCGCTGCGTCCCGGGCCGGCACCTTCATGGATCAGGTGATTGAACTCCCACACTTCCATGCACAGAAAGCCGATACCCAGCAGCGCGGTCACGCCCAGCCAGCCATACAGGCCGGTCATGCTGCGCTTGTGCGCAGAAATCATCGCAAAGCCAAAGCTCAGGCTGCTGAACAACAGCAGGAAGGTTTCCACCAGCACGAACTTCAGATCGAACAGTTCCTTGGCGGTCGGCCCGTCCACCGTGGCGCCGGAGAGCACCGCATAGGTGGCGAACAGACCGGCAAACAGCAGGCAGTCGCTCATCAGATAGACCCAGAACCCGAAGACGGTGTTGCCACCGCCGTCGTGATGCTCGTGGTCGTGATCGTGGCCGCCCGCGTGGGCGGCGTGGTCAAGCGTGGTCGAGGAAGCCATGGTCATACCACCTTCGCGGCCTGCGCCGCCTGTTGCTGTTCGAGCAGGGCGAAACGTGCGTTTTCGATGCGCTCCACTTCGTCGGCCGGCACCCAGTAATCGATGTCGTCATCGAAGGTGCGCGCGATGAAGCTGCCGATCATGCCCACCAGGCCGATGATGGCCAGCCACCAGATGTGCCAGATCAGACCGAAGCCCAGCAGCACACTGAAGGCACCGATATAGACGCCGGCGCCGGTGTTACGCGGCATGTGGATCGCTTCGTACTTGGACGGACGCACCCAGCCCTTGCCATTCTGCTTGTCGGCCCAGAACTGATCGCGGTCGTCGATGTGCGGCAGCACGGCGAAGTTGTAGAACGGCGGCGGCGAGGAGGTTGCCCATTCCAGCGTACGGCCATCCCACGGGTCGCCCGTGTAGTCCATATGCTCCTTGCGCTTCCACACGCTGTAACCGATCTGCACCAGGTTCAGGAAGATGCCCATGCCGATGATGGCAGCACCCACCGCGGCCACGTACAGCCACGGCGCCCACTCGGGGTGGTTGTAGGTGTTCATGCGACGGGTCATGCCCATGAAGCCGAGCACGTACAGCGGCATGAAGGCCACGAAGAAACCGACGATCCAGCACCAGAACGAGGCCTTGCCGATCTTCTCGTTGAGCTTGAAGCCGAACGCCTTCGGGAACCAGTAGGTCAGGCCCGCCAGGTAACCGAACACCACGCCGCCGATGATCACGTTATGGAAGTGCGCGATCAGGAACAGGCTGTTGTGCAGCACGAAGTCCACGGCAGGAATCGCCAGCATCACGCCGGTCATGCCGCCGATGGTGAAGGTGATGATGAAGCCGATCGTCCACAGCACCGGCGAGGTCATGTGCACGCGACCGCGGAACATGGTGAACAGCCAGTTGAAGATCTTCACGCCGGTCGGGATCGAGATGATCATCGTCGTGATGCCGAAGAAGGCATTGACGTTGGCACCCGAGCCCATGGTGAAGAAGTGGTGCAGCCACACCACGAACGACAGCACGCCGATGCACGAGGTGGCGTACACCATCGAGGTGTAGCCGAACAGGCGCTTGCGGCTGTAGGTGGCAATCAACTCGGAGAAGATGCCGAATGCCGGCAGGATCAGGATGTAGACCTCCGGGTGACCCCAGATCCAGATCAGGTTGACGTACATCATGGCGTTGCCGCCACCGTCGTTGGTGAAGAAGTGCGTGCCCAGGTAACGGTCGGCACCCAGCAGCGCCAGCGCCACGGTCAGGATCGGGAACGCGGCGATGATCAGGATGTTGGTGATCAGCGCAGTCCAGGTGAAGATCGGCATGCGCATCAGGGTCATGCCCGGCGCGCGCATGCGCATGATCGTCACGAAGAAGTTGATGCCGGTCAGCAACGTGCCTAAACCGGACACCTGCAGCGCCCAGATGTAGTAATCGACACCGACCCCCGGGCTGTATTCCAGCCCCGACAACGGCGGGTACGCCAGCCAACCGGTCTGCGCGAATTCACCGACACCCAGCGAGATGTTGATCAGCGCCGCGCCGGCCACGAACAGCCAGAAGCTCAGCGAGTTCAGGAACGGAAAGGCCACGTCGCGCGCGCCGATCTGCAGCGGCACGATCAGGTTCAACAGGCCGGTCATGAACGGCATGGCCATGAAGAAGATCATGATCACGCCGTGCGCGGTAAAGATCTGGTCGTAGTGATGCGGAGGCAGCACGCCTTCGCCACCGCCGCCGGCCAGCGCCTGCTGGGTGCGCATCATCGCCGCGTCGGCGAAGCCGCGCAGCAGCATGACCAGCGCCACGATGATGTACATCACGCCGATGCGCTTGTGATCCACCGAGGTGAACCACTCTTTCCAGAGATAGCCCCACAGCTTGTACTTGGTGATGGCGCCCGCGATGAGCAGGCCGAGCAGGCCGGCACCACCCAGCGCGACCATGATGATCGGCTCGTGGTACGGAACTGCCTCGATGGTGAGTTTGCCTAGCATCACTTGTCTCCAGAAGTGCACATGGCGACCGGCTCCGTAGCCGATGCCTGATGGTCGCCGTGGCCCTTACTGTGGCCCGGACCATTCATGTATTTGTCGACCAGCGAGCGGAACATGCCGTCCTGCACCGACGAGTAGTAGGTGACCGGATACTGTTCCTTGTCGTTGCGATTGGCTGCCAGCACCTGGTACTCGGCAGCGTTCAACGCGGTCGGCGATGCCTTGACCTTGGCCACCCAGGCCTCGAAGCCGGCCTGATCGACGGCGTGCGCCTTGAAGCTCATCTTCGAAAAGCCGTGGCCGCTGTAGTTGGTCGACAGGCCGAAGTATTCGCCCGGCTCGTTGGCCACCAGGTGCAGCTTGGTTTCCATGCCCGCCATGGCGTAGATCATGGTGCCCAGGTGCGGGATGAAGAACGAGTTCATCACCGTGTCGGAGGTGATCTTGAAGTTCAGCGGCGTGTGCACCGGGAACGCGATCTCGTTGACGGTGGCGATGTTCTGGTCGGGGTAGATGAACATCCACTTCCAGTCCAGCGACACCGCTTCGATGTTGATCGGCTTGACGTCCGAATCCAGCGGCCGGTACGGGTCCAGCGCGTGCGACGAGCGCCAGGTCAGCACCGCCAGCACCAGGATGATCACGCACGGGATCGACCACACCACCACTTCGATGGCAGTGGAGTGCGACCAGTCCGGCTCGTAGCGCGCCTTGGTGTTGGATGCGCGATATTTCCACGCGAACGCAATCGTCATCACGATCACCGGGATGACCACGATCAGCATCAGCACCACCGAGGTGATCAGCAGTTGCTTTTCGTCGTGGCCGATCTGGCCTTTCGGATTGAGGATGGCCGAGTTGCAGCCTGCCAGCAGCAGGAAGGGCAACATCAGACCTGGACGAAGTAAACGCCCGAGCTGTTTCAGCGGAATCATCGGTCGATCCAAGTGCGAAGGAACGCCAGCCTCGTTCGTCGTATCGGTCGCGGGGTGTTCCCGACGCAGCTGTCTTCCTGGGGGAGATGAACTGCGCAGACCGAAGACACGGGTTAGCGCGCCAATTTTAGTCTTTGCTGCACCTGCACGAAACCCATTGGCAATGATCTGACGCAATAAAAGCGCGCCAATTTGTGCGACATGTTGTCGCAGCGCAGCGCGAGGCAAGAATTGCGCCGTTGCGGCCGCCGAACGGGAAGCGCCTGCGCGGCTGCAACACGCGCGGGCAATGCGTGAAACGCGGCACTCGACGCCTCAAAACGCAACTGGGCCGGCACAGGCCGACCCAGTCTTGAAGCGTGGTGCCGGAAATAGGAATCGAACCTACGACCTACGCATTACGAATGCGCCGCTCTACCAACTGAGCTATTCCGGCGAGCCGCCAATTGTAGGAGCGCAGCCGCCCCCGGGTCAATCGCTGCAGGCACCGCGTCGCGCCTGCACCGTCATGCAGCAAGCAATCGCGTCAGCTGACCAGACGCAAGCGCAGCTCCTTGGGAAGCGCGAAGACCATCGATTCCGGCTCGCCTTCCAGTTCGGAGACGCCGGCCGCACCCAGTTCGCGCAAGCGCGCCAGCACGCCATCGACCAGCACCTGCGGCGCAGAGGCGCCGGCGGTCAGGCCGATATGCTGCTTGCCAACGATCCAGGCCGGGTCGATCTCGCTGGCGTTGTCGATCAGGTAGGACTCCACCCCGTCGCGCCGGGCCAGTTCGCTCAGCCGGTTGGAATTGGAGCTGTTGGGCGAACCGACCACCAGCACCAGATCACACTGGCGCGCCAGATCGCGAACTGCGTCCTGGCGGTTCTGGGTGGCGTAGCAGATGTCGTCGTGGCGCGGCCCCTGCATGGCCGGATACCGGGCCCGCAGGGCTTCGATGATGCCCATGGTGTCGTCCACCGACAGCGTGGTCTGGGTGGTGTAGGCAAGGTTATCGGGTTGGCGGACATCGAGCGTGGCGACCTGTTCGATGTCTTCCACCAGGTAGATCGTGCCCGCTCCGCGCTCGCGGCTCCACTGCCCCATCGTGCCTTCCACTTCCGGGTGCCCGGCGTGGCCGATCAGCACCACGTCGCGGCCGGCCCGGCAGTGCCGCGCCACCTCGAAATGCACCTTGGTCACCAGCGGGCAGGTGGCGTCGAACACCTTCAGCCCACGCCGCTCGGCCTCCTGACGCACCGCCTGCGAGACGCCGTGCGCGCTGAAGATCACGGTGGCGTCGTCGGGCACCTCGTCGAGTTCTTCGACGAAGATCGCGCCGCGCTGCTTGAGGTCATCGACCACGAAGCGGTTGTGCACGACCTCGTGCCGCACATAGATCGGCGCGCCCAGCGTCTCGATCGCACGCTTGACGATCTCGATCGCACGGTCGACACCGGCACAAAAACCACGGGGATTGGCGAGCAGGACATCCATGGCGGGCATTCTACGGGAATGAGGGATGCGGGGTCGGACCGGGCGGCATGCGCCTGCAGGCAGGCTTCAGCGCAGATTCCCGGTTCCCGGCTCCTGCTTGCCGGATTTGTCGAACAAGCCGAACACGGCAATTCCGATCGCGCCGCCCACGATCGCCGAGTCGGCGATATTGAACGACGGCCAGGTATGGCTGCCGATGTACCACTGGATGAAATCCACCACGTGGCCGTGCATCAGCCGGTCGATCACATTGCCGATCGCCCCGCCGATCACCAGCGCATACGGCAGCGCGCTGCGCCACTGCCCGCGCGCGGTGCGCGAGAGCCAGAACGCCAGCAGGCCGCTGATGCCCACCGCCAATGCAGTGAAGAACCATAGCTGCCAGCCGCCGGCATCGCTCAGAAAGCTGAAGGCCGCGCCGGTGTTGTAGGTGCGGTACCAGTTCCAGAAGCCGTCGATCACCGGCACCGGGGTGTACTCGGGCAGGCTGGACAGCACCCAGGCCTTGCTCCACTGGTCCAGGCCGACCACCAGCACAGAGAGCAGCAGCCAGATCAGGGCGGAGGGATTGGGGCGTTGACTCATGTCGAAGGATCGCAGTTGGTGGCCGCTGCTCCGATGCCGGAGAAGACGCCTGGGTGGGAGACAGTGACGGCAGCGGCAGAAAACGACAGATGCACGATTGCAGGCGGACAAGCATGGCACGGGCAGCTCGACCAGCCGCGCCGCCCTGACCGCGTGCATGCCCCAAGCTTCAGCAAGCCAGGCGCACGGCGGAATGGCCGCCTCGCCGCAGGGCGACCAGGGCTACCCCGGCAGCTGACGCGAGCTGCGCCAGCGCCAGAGGCCGGCAGTGTGCGTGGCGAGATCCCCGCCACGCGCCGCCGCCGGCGAGGCCGCGTCAGAACCAGCGACGCTGCTCGCCCGGACCTTCGATATTGCTGACGCAACGGCTGCACAGTTCCGGGTGACGCGGGTCGCTGCCCACGCTGGCCTGGTGGTGCCAGCAGCGCACGCACTTGGCCTTGGTGGTGGGCTGCGCACTGACGAAGATGTCGTCGGTGCTGGCTGCGGTCACGGTGACATCGCCACTGATGAACAAAAAGCGCAGTTCCTCGGCCAGCGGCTGCCAGCGCGCAGCGGTCTGCGCATCGGCGGCCACGGTGATCTCCGCTTCCAGCGCCGCACCGATCGCGCCATTGGCACGCATCGGCTCCAGCACCTTGGCCACCTGCTCGCGCAGGACCAGCAACTTGTCGAAATCCGCACCGGTCAATGCAGCATCGGCCGGCAACGGCGCAAGGCCGTCGTACCAGGTGGCGAACAGCACGTTGTCGACATGCTGGCCCGGCAGGTAGCCCCACAGTTCCTCGGCGGTGAAGCTCAACACCGGCGCGATCCAGCGCACGAACGCCTCGGCCACGTGGTACATCGCGCTCTGCGCCGAACGGCGGCCGCGTGCGTCTTCGGCCATCGTGTACAGGCGGTCCTTGGTGACGTCCAGGTACAGCGAGCCCAGGTCCACGCTGCAGAAATTCAGCAGCGCCTGCACGATCTCGGCGAAGTCGTAGCGCGCGTAGGCGGCCACGATCTTTTCCTGCAGCTCGTGGGCACGATGCACGATCCAGCGGTCCAGCAGCACCATCTGGTCCAGCGCCACCAGGTGCTGCAGCGGATCGAAACCATGCAGGTTGCCGAGCAGGAAGCGCGCGGTGTTGCGCAGCCGGCGGTAGGCATCGGCGTTGCGCTTGAGGATCTCCTGCGACAGCGACATTTCGTTGCTGTAGTCGGCAGAAGCGATCCACAGGCGCAGGATGTCCGCGCCCAGCGTCTTCATGATGTCCTGCGGTTCGATGCCGTTGCCCAGCGATTTGGACATCTTGCGGCCGTGCTCGTCCACGGTGAAGCCGTGGGTGAGGCACTGTTTGTACGGCGCGGCCTTGTCCATCGCCACGCCGCTCAGCAGCGAGGACTGGAACCAACCGCGGTGCTGGTCGGAGCCCTCCAGATACAGGTCGGCCGGCTTGGGCAGGCCACGATCCGGAAGCACCGCTTCGTGCGTCACGCCGGAGTCGAACCACACATCCAGGATGTCGGTGATCTTCTCGTAGTCGGCCGCCTCGCTACCCAGCAGCTCGGACGCGTCCAGCGTGTACCAGACATCCACACCGCCCTGCTCCACGCGGTCGGCCACCTGGCGCAGCAACTCGGTGCTGCGCGGATGCGGTTCGCCGGTTTCGCGATGCACGAACAAGGCGATCGGCACGCCCCAGGTGCGCTGCCGCGAAATGGTCCAGTCCGGGCGCCCGTCGACCATGCCGGCGATGCGCGCCTGGCCCCAGGACGGATACCAATGCACGTTTTCGATGGCTTTCAGCGCATCGGCGCGCAGATTGGCCTGCTCCATCGAGATGAACCACTGCGGCGTGGCGCGAAACGCAATCGGCGTCTTGTGCCGCCAGCAATGCGGATAGCTGTGCTCCATCTTGCTGGCCGCCAGCAGCACACCGGTGCCGCGCAGCGCGTCGATAATGACGTCGTTGGCCTTCCAGATATGTAGGCCGGCCAGCGCGGTATCGCCCAGCGGCGGCGTCGACGGCAGATACACGCCGCGCCCGTCCACCGGATTGATCTGCGCGGCGCCATAGCGCTCCAGCAGACCGTAGTGCTTGGAGACCTGATAGTCCTCCTGGCCGTGACCCGGTGCGGTATGCACGGCGCCGGTACCGTCCTCGGCCGACACGTGATCGCCCAGCAGCAGCGGGATCTCGCGTTCGGCATAGAACGGGTGGTTCAGCAGCATCTGCTCCAGCGCGGCGCCCTTGGCATGGCCGTGCACCACGACAGCATCCACGCCGTAGCGCGCCAGCGCCTTGGCAGCCAACGCTTCGGCGATCACCAGCCAGCGCGGCTGGCCGCGATCGGCCGGGCCTTCCACCAGCACATAGTCCAGCTCCGCGCCCAGGCTCACCGCCAGCGACGCCGGTAGCGTCCACGGCGTGGTGGTCCAGATCGGCACCGCCACACCCACGCCACTCGGTAGCGTCGCGCCGAATGCGGCAGCCACTGCACCTGGATCGCGCGCCGGATAGGCGATATCCACCGTCGGCGACACCTTGTCGGCGTATTCGATCTCGGCCTCGGCCAGCGCCGAACCGCAATCGAAGCACCAGTGCACCGGCTTGACGCCGCGGGTGAGATGGCCGTTGTCGACCACCTTGGCCAGCGCGCGGATTTCGTTGGCTTCGAAGCGAAAATCCAGCGTCTTGTACGGGTTGTCCCAATCGCCGATCACGCCCAGGCGCTTGAAATCGCGCCGCTGCAGATCGATCTGCTCGGTGGCGTACTCGCGGCATTTCTGCCGGAATTGGGCCGCATCGAGCTTGACGCCGACCTTGCCGTATTTCTTTTCGATCGCGATCTCGATCGGCAGGCCGTGGCAATCCCAGCCCGGGATGTACGGCGCGTCGAAGCCGGCCAGATACTTCGACTTGACGATGATGTCCTTGAGGATCTTGTTGACCGCATGGCCCAGATGGATCTGGCCATTGGCATACGGCGGGCCGTCGTGCAGCACGAACAACGGGCGGCCGGCGGCATTGGCACGCAGCTGCGCGTAGAAGCCCTCGCGCTCCCAGCGCTCCAGCATCGCCGGCTCGCGCTTGGGCAGGTCGCCGCGCATCGGAAATTCCGTCGCAGGCAGATGAAGAGTGGCTTTGTAGTCTTGGGTCACAGGAATCTACCGTTGCGCTGGATTGCTTGAGAAGTCCGCACATGGATGTGCGGGCTCTTGCGAGGGACTCGCAGTATCTACAGGCTCTTGCGAGAGACTGGCCGTAGTCGAGGGTTGTTGCTCAGCACGCATCTGCGCCGCCAGCACCTCACGTGCCTGCTCGGCATCGCGGTGCATCTGCACGGTCAGCGCCTCCAGGCCATCGAATTTTTCTTCGTCGCGCAGCTTGGCGACGAATTCCACGGCAATGTGCCGACCATACAGATCGCATTGGAAATCGAACAAGTGCGCTTCCAGCAGCGGCTCCACGCCCGCTACCGTGGGGCGCGTGCCGAAGCTCGACACCGACGGCCACGGCCGTTCGGCCACGCCGTGCACCCAGGTCGCATAGATCCCCGACAACGCCGGCGTGCGCGGAAAGCGCAGGTTGGCGGTGGGATAGCCCAAGGTCCGGCCAAGCTGCTTGCCGCGCACGACCCGGCCACCGATGGCGTACGGGCGACCGAGCAAGTCGCCAGCGTGGGCAAATTCGCCGGCGCCGAGCAGTTCGCGAATCCGCGTCGCCGAAATCCGCTCCCCATGCAGATGCACCGGCGCAATCTCACCCGCCACAAACCCATGCTGCTCGCCAAGCGTACGCAACAGGCCGATGTCGCCGCTGCGTCGATGGCCGAAACGGAATTCCGGGCCAATCCAGACTTCGCGCGCGCGCAGCCGGCCAACCAGCGCCAGCCGCACAAAATCTTCCGCACGCATCTTGGACAGGCGACCGTCGAAACGGATCATGCCCACGCTGTCGGCGCCGAACCCGTACAAGCCTTCGATCTTGGCGCGCGCCAGGGTCAGACGCGGCGGCGGCGCGGCGGGTGCGAAGAATTCACGCGGTAGCGGCTCAAAGCTCACCGCCACTGCCGGCACACCGAGTGCGCGGGCACGCGCCACGGCGTGTTGCACCAGCGTCCGATGCCCCAGATGCAGGCCATCGAAGGCACCGATGCAGACCACGCTTCCGCGCGGGAACAGCGTCCCGCCTTCGACGTCTCTAAACAGCCTGCTCATTCCTCGATCCAAACAGATGCCGGCCCGCCGGCCGACCCTCGTTGATACATAACCTGCAAGTATAGCCGTGCCTGTCAAGCCGTATGGGCACCTTGGCGTGCCAGCGCTTCACCGCTTGCGGTGCGCGGGGATGCGCGATCTCTGGACAGTGCGGGCGGCCGGCAGCGCACGCGTTCGGCTGTCGCCTCAGCCTTCGCGCAGATGCCGCGGCCGCAGCCCCAGCGCCAGCTGCGCGACCAGATACGTCGCCCCGCCACTGCCCACCAGCACCGCCAGCCAGCCGATGCGGCTCCATTTGTCCATCTGCGTAAACGACGGCAGCCACCACAGCAGGCTCAACAGCACTGCCGCCATCGCCGCGCACGCCAACAGCAGACGCAGCGTATAGCCCCCCCAGCCCGGGCGGCGCTGGTACACGCCGGACTTGCCCAGCCAATACCACAGCAATCCCAGATTGAGATAACTCGACAATGCACTGGCGATACCCAACGCCAGATGCAGGCCCGGCTGCTTGCCCAGCGCCTGCATCACACCCTGGGCCTTGAGTTCGGGCGGCACCATGATCTGGTACACCACCGCCAGCAATGCGAAGTTGAACACCATGTTGGCGATCAGCGCCGCCACGCCCGCACGCACCGGGGTGCGGGTGTCCTGGCGCGCGTAGAAGGCCGGCAGCAGCACCTTCAGCATGGCGTAGGCCGGCAAACCGAAGCTCAGACCGTAGACCGACATCGCCGTCATGCGGGTGTCGAACGCGGTGAACTGGCGGTACTGGAACAACGTCGCCACCAACGGTTCGGCCAGCAGCAGCAGGCCGAGCATGGCCGGCATCGCGATCAGCAAGGTGGTGCGGAAGCCCCAGTCCAGCGCGCCGGAGAACGCGCTGCGATCGGTCTTGACGTGATGGCGCGCCAGCGCCGGCAGGATCACCGTGCCCAGCGCCACGCCGAACACACCCAGCGGCAGTTCCAGGAACCGGTCAGCCAGCGACAACCACGACTGCGACCCATCGGCCAGGCGCGCGGCGATCACCGTATCCAACATCAGGTTGATCTGCGCAATCGACGAGCCGAACAAGGTCGGGATCATCAAGGTCAGCACCTTGCGCACATCCGGGTGATTCCAGCCCCAGCGCGGCAGCGTCAGCAGGTCGATACCCTTCAGCGCCGGCAACTGGAACAGCAACTGCAACGCGCCTGCCACCAGGACCGCCCAGCCCAGCGCCAGGATCGGGACCTCCAACCGCGGCGCCAACCACAGCGCGCCGGCAATCATGCACAGATTGAGGATGACCGGCGTCAGCGCCGGAATGGCAAAGCGCTGGAAGCTGTTGAGCGCGCCGCCGGCCAGCGCCGTCAACGAGACGAACAGCAGGAACGGAAAGGTCAGGCGCAACAGATCGACCAACAAACCGTATTTTTCAGGATTGGTGGCCGCACCATCGGAAAACACCGCGGCCAGTTGCGGGGTGAAGATCAGCCCCAGCGCGGTGATCAGCAGCAACATCCCGCCCAAGGTGCCGGACACGCGCGCCATCAGCTCGCGCAGGTCGGCATGCGGGCGGGTCTCCTTGACCTCGGTGAACACCGGCACGAACGCAGTGGCGAACGAGCCTTCGGCGAACAGCCGGCGCAGGAAATTGGGAATGCGGAAGGCCACCCAGAACGCGTCGGTCACCGCATTGGCGCCGAAGGTGGTGGAAATCGCCTGGTCGCGGATCAGGCCCAGCACCCGCGAGATCATGGTCATACTGCTGAATGAGAGCAGGCCTCTCAACATGCCGGGCTTGCTCACTCTGCATCCCTCTTGACAACTGACTTGACGTACATATCCGGGTCCATCATACTTTCGCGCTTGCTTTTTCCACCATACCGATTTTTCAGGAACCCACCACCGTGGCCAATATCAAGTCCGCCAAGAAGCGCGCCAAGCAGACCATTGTGCGCAATGAGCGCAACACCGGTCAGCGCTCGATGCTGCGCACCGCCGTCAAGAAGGTGATCAAGGCCCTTGACGCCAACGATGCTGCAGGCGCCGAAGCTGCTTTCGCCGTTGCCCAGCCCATCCTCGACCGTTTCAGCGCCCGTGGCCTGATCCACAAGAACAAGGCTGCACGCCACAAGAGCCGCCTGACCGCGCGCATCAAGGCCATCAAGGCCGCGTAAGCGATCGGTTTGCGCATTGCCGGGAGCCTGGCTTCCGGCAATACAGAAAAACCCGGCCTTGGCCGGGTTTTTTGTGTGCCTGCGCCTGCACTCAGCCTGCATTGCGTGCATCGAGCTCGTCTTCGCGCTGGCGGTCGAAGAACGCCATCACGTCCTTCATGATCGGGAACGTGCCGTCACGCCCGAGAGCGGACACCAGGTACCACGGCGCCGTCCAGCCCAACTCGGCCACGATGCTCTCTGCGGCGGCACGCGCCTCGTCTTCGAACATCAGGTCGGCCTTGTTGAGCACCAGCCAGCGTGGCTTCTTGAGCAACTCGGGATCGTGCCGTTCCAGTTCGCGTTCGATGGTGCGCACCTGATCGGCCGGCGATACGCCGTCCACACCACCCTCGCCATACACGCCCAGCGCAGGCGAAATATCCACCAGATGCAGCAGCAGGCGGGTGCGCTGCAGATGGCGCAGGAACTGCGTGCCCAGACCGGCACCGTCGGCAGCACCTTCGATCAGGCCCGGAACGTCGGCAATGACGAAACTGCGGTACGCCTCGACACTGACCACGCCCAGATTCGGGTACAGGGTCGTGAACGGGTAGTCGGCCACCTTCGGTGTGGCCGAGGACACTGCGCGGATCAGGGTGCTCTTGCCGGCATTGGGGAAACCCAGCAGGCCAACGTCGGCCAGCAGCTTCAGTTCCAGCTTGAGCAAACGCTCCTCGCCCTCCTCACCGGTGGTGGCCTGGCGTGGCGCACGGTTGACCGAACTCTTGAAATGCATGTTGCCCAGGCCGCCCTTGCCGCCCTTGGCGACCAGCAAGCGGTCGCCGTGCCGGGTCAGGTCGCCGATCACTTCGTCGGTCTGCACATTGATCACCACGGTACCGACCGGCACCACGATGATGCGGTCTTCGCCGCCCTTGCCGTAGGCCTGACGGCCCATGCCGTTCTCGCCGCGCTGCGCCTTAAAGGTGCGCTCATGGCGGAAATCGACCAGCGTGTTGACGTTCTCGTCGGCCACGATCCAGACGCTACCGCCCGCACCGCCATCGCCGCCATCGGGCCCACCCAGCGGAATGAACTTCTCGCGGCGAAAGCCGACACAGCCGTTGCCGCCATTACCGGCGGTGACCAGGATTTCTGCTTCGTCGACTAACTTCATGGGATGACAACCGGGAATGGAGAATGGGGAATCGGGAATTGGCACAGCGAGTGGCCGCCTCCTGCCAGCAAGAATGCTTGCCAGCACAGCCGTGGAATCCGGTCGGGGGGGCAGAATCGCTTTTCCGATTTCCTACTCCCCATTCCCAATTCCCGGCCGTCAAACGAAAAACCCCGCAAAAGCGGGGCTTTCCGTCTTGCCCGTAAGGCATTACCGCCTCATGGACTGGCCTGCATGGAGCGGGCGATTACGCCTCGGCAACCACGCTGACGGTACGACGCTTCTTCGGACCTTTGGTGGAAAACTCCACCTTGCCGTCGACCAGCGCAAACAGCGTGTGGTCACGACCCAGGCCGACGCCGGCGCCCGGATGGAACTGGGTGCCGCGCTGACGCACGATGATGTTGCCGGCGTCGATGGCCTGGCCACCGAAGATCTTCACGCCGAGGTACTTCGGATTCGAATCGCGACCGTTGCGCGAGGAACCTACGCCCTTTTTATGTGCCATGACTGGTTCTCCTTACTTCTTGTCGCCACCGGCAATGCCGGTGATCTCGATTTCGGTGTAGTGCTGACGGTGTCCCTGACGCTTCATGTGGTGCTTGCGGCGGCGGAACTTGATGATGCGCACCTTATCGGCGCGGCCGTGGGCCACGACCTTGGCGGTGACCGAGGCGCCCTTCAGCGCATCGCCCAGCTTGATGCCATCGCTATCGCCCAGCATCAGGATGGTGTCGAACTTGATCTCGTTGCCAGCTTCGACTTCGAGCTTTTCCACGCGGAGCGTTTCGCCCTGCGCGACGCGGTATTGCTTACCGCCGGTTACCAGAACTGCGTACATGACCAGGTGTTCCTCTGTAGTTATTATGGTCGCCTGACTTACCCATGGGGCAGACAGGAGCGGAATTGTACTGGCCTAGCCGGTTTCGGGTCAAGTCGCAAGCGGCCTGGCCGCGACTGGCCCGCATTGGGCTGGTAGAACGCATCATCCGGCCGCCACAACGGCCCCGGCAGACTGGCATTTGGGGCAATTGCCCTCACCTAGGTCGGCGGGTAGGCTGATCGACTGCCACTCATTCCTGCTGAGCACGCTCGCACCACTGCCGGTTCGCCGGCCCGACATCGGATCCCCCATGGCGATGGATTTCATCCGCATCCGCGGCGCGCGGACGCACAACCTCAAGAACATCGACCTCGACCTGCCCCGCGACAAGTTGATCGTGATTACCGGCCTGTCCGGCTCGGGCAAGTCGTCGCTGGCGTTCGACACCATTTACGCAGAAGGCCAGCGCCGCTACGTCGAGTCGCTGTCGGCGTATGCGCGCCAGTTCCTCAGCGTGATGGAAAAGCCGGACCTGGACCACATCGAAGGCTTGTCGCCGGCGATTTCGATCGAACAGAAATCCACCTCGCACAACCCGCGCTCCACCGTCGGCACGATCACCGAGATCTACGACTACCTGCGCCTGCTGTACGCGCGCGTGGGCCAGCCGCGTTGCCCGGACCACGGCTTCCCGCTGGAAGCGCAGACCGTCAGCCAGATGGTCGACCACATGCTCACCCAGGATCAGGAGCAGCGCTACATGTTGCTGGCCCCGGTGATCCGCGACCGCAAGGGCGAGCATGCGCAGGTGTTCGAGCAACTGCGTGCGCAGGGCTTCGTGCGCGTGCGCGTGGACGGCGAGCTCTATGAAATCGATGCGGTGCCGCCGTTGGCGTTGCGCCAGAAGCACACCATCGAGGCAGTGATCGACCGCTTCCGTCCGCGCGAGGACATCAAGCAGCGTCTTGCGGAAAGTTTCGAGACCGCGCTCAAGCTCGGCGAAGGCATGGTGGCGGTGCAGTCGCTGGACGACCCGGCGGCCGCGCCGCACCTGTTCTCGTCCAAGTACAGCTGCCCGGTGTGCGACTACTCGCTGCCGGAGCTGGAACCGCGTCTGTTTTCGTTCAACGCACCGGTGGGCGCCTGCCCCAGCTGCGATGGCTTGGGCGTGGCCGAATTCTTCGACCCCGATCGTGTGGTGGTGCATCCGGAGCTGTCGCTGTCGGCCGGCGCGGTGCGCGGCTGGGACCGGCGCAATGCCTATTATTTCCAGCTGATTGCCTCGCTGGCCAAGCACTACAAGTTCGACGTGGATGCGGTGTGGAATACGCTGCCGGCCAAGGTGCGCCAGGCGGTGCTGTTCGGCAGCGGCGATGAGGTGATCAGCTTCACCTACTTCACCGATGCGGGCGGGCGCACCACGCGCAAGCACCGCTTCGAGGGCATCCTGCCGAACCTGGAGCGCCGTTACCGCGAAACCGAATCGCCAGCGGTGCGCGAAGAACTGACCAAGTACGTCAGCCAGCAGCCCTGCCCCGCCTGCAACGGCACGCGCTTGAATCGCGCTGCGCGCAACGTGTTCGTGGCCGATCGCCCGCTGCCCGAGCTGGTGGTGCTGCCGGTCAATGAGGCGTTGAATTTCTTCCGCGGCCTGTCGTTGCCGGGCTGGCGTGGCGAGATCGCGGCCAAGATCGTCAAGGAGATTGCCGAGCGGCTGGGCTTCCTGGTCGACGTGGGCCTGGATTACCTCACCCTGGAGCGCAAGGCCGACACCTTGTCCGGTGGCGAGGCGCAGCGCATCCGCCTGGCCAGCCAGATCGGTGCCGGCCTGGTCGGGGTGATGTACGTGCTGGACGAGCCCTCGATCGGCCTGCACCAGCGCGACAACGAGCGCCTGCTCGGCACGCTGACGCGGCTGCGCGACCTGGGTAACACGGTGATCGTGGTCGAGCATGACGAAGATGCGATCCGCCTGGCCGACCACGTGCTGGACATCGGCCCCGGCGCCGGCGTGCATGGCGGCGAGATCTGCGCGCAAGGCACGCTGGACGACATCCTGAAATCGCCACGCTCGTTGACCGGCCAATACCTGTCGGGCAAGCGCCGCATCGAGATTCCCAAGCAGCGCCACAAGCCCAACCCGAAGATGATGCTGCATCTGCGCGGGGCCACCGGGAACAACCTGAAGAATGTCGACCTGGACATTCCCGCCGGCCTGCTGACCTGCATCACCGGCGTGTCCGGCTCGGGCAAGTCGACGCTGATCAACGATACCTTGTTCACCCTGGCGGCCAACGAGATCAATGGCGCCTCGCACACCGTGGCGCCGCATCGCGAAGTCGAAAACCTGGACCTGTTCGACAAGGTGGTGGATATCGACCAGTCGCCGATCGGGCGCACGCCGCGTTCCAATCCGGCGACCTACACCGGCATGTTCACGCCGTTGCGCGAGCTGTTCGCGCAGGTACCGGAGGCGCGTGCACGCGGCTACTCGCCGGGGCGTTTCAGCTTCAACGTGCGTGGCGGCCGCTGCGAGGCCTGCCAGGGCGACGGCATGATCAAGGTGGAAATGCACTTCCTGCCCGATGTCTACGTGCCCTGCGATGTCTGCCACGGCAAGCGCTACAACCGCGAAACGCTGGAGATCCGCTACAAGGGTTTCAACATCAGCGACGTGTTGCAGATGACCGTGGAAGATGCGCTGCGCCTGTTCGAACCGGTGCCGTCGATCGCGCGCAAGCTGGAAACGCTGGTCGATGTGGGATTGAGCTACATCAAGCTGGGCCAGAGCGCGACCACGCTCTCCGGCGGTGAAGCGCAGCGCGTCAAGCTGTCCAAGGAACTGTCGCGTCGCGATACCGGGCGCACCTTGTACATCCTGGACGAGCCGACCACCGGCCTGCACTTCCACGATATCGAAGCGTTGCTCGGCGTGCTGCACAAGCTGCGCGACGAAGGCAACACGGTGGTGGTGATCGAACACAATCTGGACGTGATCAAGACCGCCGACTGGATCGTGGACCTGGGCCCGGAAGGCGGACATCGCGGCGGCACCATCCTGATTTCCGGTACGCCGGAAGACGTGGCCGCGCATAAGCCGTCCTATACCGGGCAGTTCCTGGCCAAGATGCTGCCATCGGTGAAGGCGCGCGAGACGCGTCCGGCGGCGATGGCCAACAAGCCCGATGCGCGCCCGCCGCGCAAGGTCAAACCGGAGAAGGTGGCCAAGGCCGCCAAATCCGCCACCAAGAAGACTGCGAAGAAGGCAAGCTGATGAGCGAACACAAGGTACTGGCACGCATTCCGATCAGCGTGCGCTGGCGCGACATGGACAGCATGGGCCATGTCAACAACGCCAAGTACATTTCCTATCTGGAAGAAGCGCGGGTGCGCTGGATGCTGGGCGTGCAAGGCGTGGCGATGACCGACCGCATCGCGCCGGTGGTGGCCGCCACCAATGTCAACTACAAGCAGCCGTTGATCTGGCCCAACGACATCACCGTCGAGTTGTTCGTCGAACGCCTGGGCACCAGCAGCGTGACCATCGGCCACCGCATCTTCGACCAGAAGGACGACAGCAAGCTGTACTCCGATGGCAACGTGGTGGTGGTGTGGATCGATACGCAGACCGGCAAGAGCGCCGCGCTGCCGGATGCGGTGCGCGCGGCCAGCAGCTGAATTCCTATCGGCCCATTCGCTGAGGTTGCAGCGCGAAAGATCGGCGGCGGCTCCGTATGGAGCCGCCGCTTTCATTTCAATGCTGGCGCAAGTGCGCAACAGCCATCAAACACTCAAGACCCGGGCGCGCGCTTGCGTGCTTCCAAGGTGGCCTTGATTTGGCGGCCGTCCTGCAGGGTGAAGCTCACCGGCACCTGCGCGCCTTCCTGCAGTGGCGCAGTGGCGTCCATCAACATCAGGTGCAGGCCGCCCGGCGCCAACGGCACCGATTTGCCGGCCGGCAATGCCAGTTCGGGCACCGCGCGCATGCGGCTGACGCCATTGACCTGGGTGGTTTCGTGCAAGGAGACATCGGCAAACACGCTGCTGTTGGCAGCGGTGATCTTCAGCGGCTGCGCACAGCCGTTATGAAATTGCCCGAACCCGGCCGCCATGCCCATGCCACCGGGCGGCGGGATGCGGATCCAGCCATTCTTGAATTCGGGCAGGCATTGCGCCGACACGCCCGCACTTGCCACCAGCGCCAACGCCGCGAGCACCACGCCGGCACACCTAACCCGCCTGCTTCGACTGCCGTCTATCATGACCTGACCTCCAGGAGCCCCGAATGAGCATCCAGATCTTAGACCATGGCCGTCTTCGCGAAATCCGTCTGGCGCGTCCGCCGGTCAATGCGCTGGACAGCGCGTTGTGCCAGGCGTTGAGCGTCGCGGTCCAGCAGGCGGGCGAGGAAGTCGATGGCATCGTGCTGTCGGGCAGCGAGCGGATTTTTTCCGGCGGCATGGATGTCCCCCATTTGCTGGCGCACGGTACCGACCGCGCCGCGCTACTGGCCAGTTGGACCGCGTTCTTCGATGCGGCGCAGGCGCTGGCCAACAGCCGCGTGCCGGTGGTGGCGGCCATCGGCGGGCATGCGCCGGCCGGCGGCTGCGTGCTAGCGCTGTGCTGCGACTACCGGGTGATGGCACGCAGTGCCGATACCGCAAGACCCTATACGATCGGCCTCAACGAGGTGCAGGTTGGCCTTGCTGCGCCAGAGGGGATTCAACGCCTGTTGCGCCGCGTGGTGGGCGCGCACCGCGCCGAACGCCTGCTGATCTCCGGGCAACTGCTGCCGGCCGAACAGGCGGTGGCGATCGGGCTGGTGGACGAACTGGTCGATGGCGAGCTGGTCACCGCGCGTGCGGTGGCGTGGCTCCAGGAGCTGCAGCAGCTCCCCCGCCAACCGATGTTGACCACGCGCGCGATTGCGCGTGCCGACCTGCGCGCGGCATTGGCGCCGGAGTTGATCCAGCTGGAGCGTTTCATCGATGGCTGGTACGCGCCGGATGCGCAGGCCGCGCTGCATGGCCTGGTGGCGCGCCTGCAAAAGGCCTGAGCCCTGCCTCGCGGCGCCCATTGGGCGGGCCGGTATACTCGCGTTCCGTCGCATGCCCAGGCCAACCCCTTGTCCGCCACCGCCGAACCCGTCGTCTCCGAACTGATCAGCCTGCTGTCGCTGGAGCGTCTGGAAGACAACCTGTTCCGTGGCCAGAGCCGCGACATCGGCACCAAATACGTGTTCGGCGGGCAGGTGCTGGGCCAGGCGTTATCGGCAGCGCAGGCCACGGTCGAAAACGGCCGCCAGGCGCATTCGCTGCATGCGTATTTCCTGCGTGCCGGCAATATCGACCACCCCATCGTCTACGACGTCGACCGCACCCGCGATGGCGGCAGTTTCTCGGTGCGCCGGGTTACCGCGATCCAGCATGGCAAGGTGATCTTTTTCTGCGCAGCTTCGTTTCAGGAGCGCGAAGATGGCGCCGAGCATCAGTCGGCGATGCCGGTGGTGCCGCCACCGGAAGACATCGAACCGGCCGCACCGCTGGCACCGGAAGTGTTGGCCAAGCTACCGGCCAAGGTGCAGCGTTGGCTGTCGCGCGGCGGCCCGTTCGAATTTCGCCATGTCTTTCCGCGCGACGAACTCAAGCCGCCCAAGCGTCCGCCGTTCCAGCAGATGTGGCTGCGCCTGAACGATCCCATCGGCGACGATGTGGGCCTGCATCAAGCGCTGCTTGCGTACGCGTCGGATTTTCAGTTGCTCGGTACCTCGACATTTCCGCACGGCATCAGCTATTACACGCCGAACGTGCAGATGGCCTCGCTCGATCATGCCCTGTGGTTCCATCGCCCATTCCGTACCGACGACTGGCTGCTGTACTCGCTCGACAGCCCCACCGCGCAAGGGTCACGCGGCCTGGCCCGCGGGCAGTTTTTCACCCGCGACGGCGTGCTGGTGGCAAGCACCACGCAGGAAGGCCTGATCCGGGTGGTGCCTGACGGCAGCGCGATTGCCGTGCCGGCCAAGGAGTAGACCTCACGCCGCGACGGTAAGGCACGCTGCTTGATGCCAGCACGCACCCTTGGCCGGGTCGAAGGCAGCCGAGCAACGCGCCCCGCGCACTGCAGACGCCGCAAGCTGGCATGCTTGCCTGCCATGGGCATGCGCATGCGATCACCTGACCACACCACCCGCACCTTGATGTTTCATCTTGAACTGGCGCCTCAACGGTGCCATCTGTTCCGGACCCAACGGCGTTTTCCACCATGCGCAAGATCTTCAGCAGTCAACGTATCGAAACCGCCGAAGGCGTGGCCAATCTGTTGCGCGATGCGGGAATCGAGATCCGCATCAGCAACGGTCGCTCTTATCAGAGCAAGCGCGGCGGCCAGTTCAGCTACCTGGAGCAGAGCAACGCCCAGGCGCAGCCCACCGTCTGGATCGTGCATGCCAACGACCAACCGCGCGCACGCGAGCTGATGCGCGACGCCCGCCTGCTGGACACCACCCGCCGCGACCTGCCGAATGTGGAATACACCTTCCGCGACGGCGAAAACGGCTCCAGCTCCAGTGCGCGCAGCTGGGCCTGGCGTATCCGCCTGGTGTTGCTGCTGGTGATCGGCGCCGTGGCGATGGTGGTGGTGATGCGCCATCGCAGCGCGCCGACGCAACTGGCACCAGCAGCCCAGCCGGCATCGCAACGGACGCCGACGCCAGATGGCGCACCACCGGCAGCAGAAGACGACCAAGTGCGCGTACGGATCCAGCCGACCCGCTGAACGCAGCTGGCCAGCGCGGCCATCCGCTGGTACGACAAGCATGCTCGTCGGCGCGGTCACATCCGTTGCCGGCCTGCGTCATGCTGGCACCAGGACATGGATTGCGCCGATGAACGCCGACACGCTGAATTTGATGTTGCAACGCGACCTGCCCAGCGCCGCGGCTGGCTGCCAGCAGGCTTACGGACGCATCGTGCTTGCCTGCCAGAACACGGTGACTGCGATCGCGCTGGCGATCACCCGCGACCTCGCGGCCAGCGAAGACATTGCCCAGGAGGCCTTCCTGCGTGCCTGGCAGCGGCTGGGGCAACTGCATCAGCCGGCCAGCTTCCTGCCCTGGCTTCGTCAGATCACCCGCAACCTGGCGCGCGACTGGCTGCGCGCCAACCGCCATCGTGCGCTCGGTGGTGGGGCGGCGGAGCTTGCCATCGCGATGGCAGCCGACCCGGCGCCCTCGCCCGCCGACCAGTTGCTGCAGGTGGAAGAAGAGATCGCGGCGCTCGACATCATTTCTGCACTGCCGGAAGAAAGTCGCGAAACGCTGCTGTTGTATTACCGCGAAGGCCAGCGCTCGCAACAGGTTGCCTCGCTGCTTGGACTCAGCGATGCAGCGGTGCGCAAGCGCCTGTCGCGTGCACGTGCCAGCGTACGCAGCGAGCTGCTGCGCCGGTTTGGCGAATTCGCGCGCGGCAGCGCCCCCGGCGTGGCGTTCGCCAGCGCAGTAAGCTCGGCCAGCCTGTTGGGCGCGCCGGGCAAGGCTAGCGCGGCCGTTGTGCTGACCGGCATCGGAGGCGCGGGAAAACTGGGCGCGAGCGGGTTGAGCGGCTCGGCGCTGGGTGGGGGCGGCGCCGCGGGCGCACTCAGCCTCTGGCTCGGCATGCCGGCCCTGTTCGCTGCGTGCGCAGTGCTGGTTGCCGGGATCGGCACCTACTGGTCGTACTGGTACCTGCTGCGCTTCGCACAGAGCGCCAGCGAGGCAGCGGCGATCCGTCGGTTCGTGCACGTCACCACGCTGACCTCGGTGCTGGCGTGCGGCAGCACGCTGGTGCTGAAACACCTGCAGGCGGGCGCATGGGCATCGGTTCTGGCGCTGTGCGCAGGCATGGCGGTGCTCAACTATCAATCCCTGCGCGTCCTGCCACGTGTCATGCGCCCCATGCTCAAGCGCGATGCGCGCAGACGCGGCGTCACCCGGGCACCGCTGTTATACCGCTGCATGTTCAGTCCAGGCGCGATGCTGGTGAGCACTGCGGCTGTCATTGTGCCCGTCGTGCGGCACTACATGCAGTTGGGAATGCTCTGAGCCGACCGGATATCACCGCAGGAGACGATGACACGCCGGTGCGGGCCAAGTGAGCGCAGACGGAGCAACCCTGCGTATGGCAGCCTGGTGGCATGGGCGATGAGAACCGGTTCAGTGCGATGCGCGTGCGGCGGTGAGCCCGTAGCAAGCAACGTCGCATGATCCGAAGTGATGGGTTCGTATCCGACTGTCGCCGTCATCGGGCAGCGCCCGCGCTGCTATAAGCAGGCAGGATTCAACAAGACTACGGAGTCATGAAGTGAAGGCAAGCCTGTTCACCAGTCTGCTGATGATGGTCAGCATGAGCGCGCATGCGGACGGACTCACCAAGTCCCCCGATGGCAAGACGCTATCGGTGAGTTTCGGAGCACCCACCTTCAAGCAGGTGCTTCACTACCGCAAGCTCTACGACAAGAAGCCCTTCCCCGATGCGGAAATCTATTATTTCAGCAACGGCATGTACAAGATCATTTCCCAGGGCGAAAACCATTACGGCGTTTATGTCCTGCAGGGAACGTTCGACGACCAGAGCTACACCATCCGGTTCATTTCCCTGCCCTCGGAAGACTGGGGCAACAAGACCGCGTTCCATCAGCTGACCTTCGTGCGCGGCGACAAGCAGAATGTCTTTATCCAGAACGCCATCGTCGACACCGGCGAAGCGATCGCGCAGCAGAACGGCACCTACACGCTGGAGAAGAACACCGTCTCCAATCCGGTTCCCACGTCCTGGAAGCACGACTGAGCGTTGTAGCCGCGCTCAGCGTCTGCCCCAAACGCAAGCGCCCTCCCGCCAGGCGGAAGGGCGCGGTCGATCGGCGCCTTGTTACGTACTGCAAATCGCGGGGTGAACTCACCGCTCACCCAAGCGGCACTCGCCGATACGCAGCGAGCGCCGCACTCGGCGATGCCTCAACGGTTGGCCGCAGGTGCGCTCGCCGGTGCCGGCTTGCCATCGTCGCCGTGCCTGCCCATCCCACCCGGTCCGTGCCCGCCACGCCACTTGGACGCGGCATCGAACTCGGCCTTGCTCAACTTGCCGTCCTTGTCGGTGTCGGCCTTGGCGAACCACGCATCGCGATGCTGCTGCATGCGCAACTCACGGTCGGCACGGTCGACGAAGCCGTCCTTGTTGAGATCCATCTGGTCGAAGCGCGCAGCGAACTTGGGGTCGGCCTTGGCTTCTTCGCGGCTGATACGGCCGTCCTTGTTGGTATCGAGCTTGGCCATCCATTCGCCACGTCCGCCGCGCCCCGGGCCACGATGGTGCGGGCGCTCGTCGCGCGACAGCTTGCCGTCCTTGTTGGTGTCCAACGTATCGAACTGCGCGGCCAGCGTCGGATCGGCAGCCGCTTCACTGCGGTCGATCACGCCATCGCCGTTCTTGTCGAGCTTGGCAGGCCGCGGCGCATCGCCGGGAGCCGGCACGGTGGCGGCGAATGCGGTGCCAGCGGACAGCGCGGCCAGCACGGCCAGGGCGAGAAAGGGTTTGCGTGACGTCATGAGACACTCCTGAAAGATAGGAACCACACGCGGCACCTGCATGGGCCGCATCGCGTGGGTGGTGCGTGCGGATCATCCGTGCGCTGCCACCAACACCCCCATCAACGAGCCATCGATGCGCGCGTTGACGCCCAGGCCGGACGTATTCATCCGGCGGACAGTCGCCGCTGATGCGACGCTCAGGCGCTATCCTTCGGCCATGGCCATCCATGCCGACACCCACGACGACCTGCGCCTGTTCCAGACCGGCGAGCATGCCTGTGGCTATTGGTCCGACCGGCAGGCGCGCGATCTGGTGCTGGATCCGCACGATCCGCGCCTGGGGGCGATCTATCCGCAAGCGCTGGCATGGGGCTTCCGTCGCTCCGGCGATCTGGTCTACCGGCCGCACTGCGAACGGTGCCGTGCCTGTGTGCCGGTACGCATCGCGGTGGATGCGTTCCACCCTGACCGCAGCCAACGCCGTTGCCTGGCGCGCAACCAGGATCTGATGGTCCGCGTGGTGGCCGCCGAGCGCACCGACGAACAACTGGCGCTCTATCGCCACTACCTCAAGCACCGGCATCCCGGCGGCGGCATGGACGAACATGGCGCCACCGAGTTCGACCAGTTCCTGATCGGCGGCTGGTCGCACGGGCGCTTTCTGGAGATCCGCGAACCGGCCATCGCCCACCTGCCCGGCCGGCTGCTGGCAGTTGCAGTGACCGATGTCACCGAGCATGCGTTGTCGGCGGTCTACACCTTCTACGCGCCGGAGGCGGCAGCACGCAGCCTGGGCACGTTCGCGATCCTGCAGCAGATCCAGTGGGCGCAACGCGAGCGACGCGCGCACCTGTATCTGGGGTACTGGATCGATGGCCACGCGAAGATGAACTACAAGCGCCGCTTCAGTGCACTGGAAGCCTACGATGGTCGCCACTGGCGCGGCTTGCCCGCTCACGCATCGGTCGACTGAACCGCCGGATTGCGACATCGGCGTGTCGCATCCCGCATGCGAGAATCTCGCAATGATCAAACCTTTCCTGCTGCTGACGCTGACCGCCTTGTGCGCGGCCTGCGCCCACCCCGCGCCCTCGCCCAAGATGCAGACCGACACCCTCGCCGCCCGGCCGGCCGCGGCACAGCTGCGCATCGCCACCTACAACACCTCGCTATATTCGGACGAGGCCGGCGGCCTGATTCGCGAGCTGCAGGGCGATAGCGCACATGCGCGCAAGATCGCTGCGGTCCTGCAGCGCGTGCGCCCGGATCTGGTGCTGCTCAACGAATTCGACTTCGACCCGGAACACCGCGCTGCCGATCTGTTCCAGCAACGCTACCTGCAGGTCGCCCAGCCGGGCGGCGGCGAGGCGTTGCGTTATCCTTACCGCTATCTGGCACCGGTCAACACCGGCGTGCCGAGCGGCCTGGATCTGGACAACAACGGCAGCACCGGCGGCGAAGGCCGCGCGCGTGGCAACGACGCGTGGGGCTACGGGCTGCATCCTGGCCAGTACGGCATGCTGGTGTTGTCGCGCTACCCGATCGATGCGCAGGCGGTGCGAAGCTTCCAGCTGCTGAAGTGGAGCGCGCTACCCGGCGCACTGCGGCCGATCGATCCGGCCAGCAAGACGTCGTACTACAGCGATGCCATCTGGGCACAGCTGCGGCTTTCGTCCAAATCGCATTGGGATGTGCCGGTGCGCACGCCGCTGGGCGTCGTGCATGCGCTGGTGTCGCACCCCACCCCGCCGGTGTTCGACGGTGCCGAGAAACGCAACGCCGCGCGCAACCACGACGAACTGCAGCTGTGGCGCGCGTATCTGGACAACGCACCCGAAAGCCAACGCTGGCTCTGCGACGACAAGGGGGGCTGCGGCGGTCTGGATAGCGATGCGCGCTTCGTCATCCTGGGCGATCTGAACAACGACCCGGTCGATGGTGCCGGCCGGCATACGGCGATCCGCGCCTTGATCGACCACCCGCGCGTCCTTCACTACCCCACCCCGCGCAGCGATGGCGGCCCGGAAAAAACCGCCGAATACGCCGCACTGGGCATCGCCCACAGCGGCGACCCGCACCAGGTCACCGGCGACTTCGGCCCGCAGGCCGGCACCATGCGCCTGGACTACGTGCTGCCGTCGCGCCAGTTCACCCTGATCGGCAGCGGCATTTTCTGGCCGGCCAGCAGCGCACCAGAAGCGGCGATTGCCGATGGCAGCGACCACCATGCGGTGTGGGTGGATGTGGCTAAGTAGCTGGGAATTGGGATTGGGGCTTCGGAACAGCAAGTCCTTGTCCGTGTGCAGTATCGGCACCTGGCTTGGAAAGATCCACGCATGAGCGGCTCGTCAGGCGCAGTGCTGCTTGCGGTGACCGATGACGTGGGCGTCACCAGGTATGGTCAGCACCTGACGTCGGGCAGCGTCGAGAGACATGTGCATAGACCCCGAGCGCCCTTGGCGCGTCGACGCAATGCAGCGGTGCGCTGCACTGCGTCTGACGTACGCGCTCAGGCCTGCAGCTGGATCGTCAACGCGGCAGCGGCGACGCGCGCCTTCTCACGCGCCGCATCGATGCTGTCCGCGCGCGCCAGGGTGACGCCGACGCGGCGATGGCCGTCCACCCGGGGTTTGCCGAACAGGCGTAGTGCGGTGTCCGGGTCGCGCAGCGCCTCGGCCACGTTGTCGAACACTGGCACGCCATTGCCGTGCGCCAGCAACGCGCACGATGCCGAGGGGCCGGCCTGACGGATCACGCCGCCGTCCTGCGCGCCCACCGGCAGGCCGAGAATGGCGCGGGCATGCAGCGCGAATTCGCTCAGGTCCTGCGAGACCAGCGTGACCAGACCGGTGTCGTGCGGGCGCGGCGAGACTTCGCTGAACCACACTTCGTCGCCCTTGACGAACAACTCCACGCCAAACAGGCCCCAGCCGCCGAGCTCGTCGGTGATGGCCTTGGCGATTTCCTGCGAGCGGCGCAACGCAGCGGCCGACATCGGTTGCGGCTGCCAGCTTTCGCGGTAGTCGCCGTCCTGCTGCCAGTGCCCGATGGGGGCGCAGTAAGAGGTGCCACCGGCATGCCGCACGGTAAGCAAGGTAATTTCGTAATCGAAATCGATGAAGCCTTCGACGATGCAGCGACCGGCACCGGCACGCCCACCGGTCTGCGCATACGCCCACGCCGCATCGATATCGGCCTCGCTACGCAGGGTGCTCTGGCCCTTGCCCGAGGACGACATCACCGGCTTGACCACGCATGGCACCCCCACCGCGGCGATTGCATCGCGATACTCCTCGAAGGTATCGACAAAGCGATACGGCGAGGTCGGCAGGCCCAGCGTTTCGGCTGCCAGGCGGCGGATGCCTTCGCGGTCCATGGTCAGGCGCGCGGCACGCGCCGTCGGGATGACCTTCTGGCCTTGCTCGCGTTCCAGCGCCACCAGGGTTTCGGTATGGATCGCTTCGATCTCCGGCACGATCAGATGCGGCTGCTCGCTGGCGATCAGCGCGCGCAATGCTGCGGGGTCGAGCATGTCCAGCACATGCGAGCGGTGCGCCACTTGCATCGCCGGTGCATTGGCATAGCGGTCGGCTGCGATCACTTCCACACCGAAACGCTGCAGCTCGATCGCCACTTCCTTGCCCAGTTCGCCCGAGCCCAGCAACAACACGCGGGTGGCGGAAGGCGATAACGGCGTGCCGAAAGTGGTCATGAGCGCGGTCCAGAACGAGAGGGGCCGCCATTCTAACGGTTGCCCACTGCCACGCCGACGAACGGCTGTTGTTTAACTGATATCACATTGATATCTTTTTACCATTCCACAAGGACTCGCGCTCATGAAAGAGAAGCCGATCGGTTCGTTACCCGGCATTCCCGTCGTTCTCGTCGCAGGCGCCGGCCTTGTCGGTACGTCTTGGTTTGTATTGACGAAGATGGCCAACAACAGCGTCACGCTGGGCGCGTTCGTCGCCGCGGTACTGGTCGCGGCGGCGTGCATTTTCATGCTGGCCGGGCTGTACACGCTGGAGCCCAACCAGGCCGCGGTACTGAGCCTGTTCGGCAAGTACGTCGGCACCGTCAAGGACGCCGGCCTGCGCTGGAATGTGCCGTTCTATGCCAAGCGCCGCGTCAGCCAGCGCGTACGCAATTTCGAAAGCGGGCGACTCAAGGTCAACGAGCTGGATGGCAGCCCGATCGAAATCGCTGCGGTGATCGTATGGCAGGTGCTCGATGCCTCCGAAGCGGTCTACAACGTCGACGACTACGAAAGCTTCGTGCATATCCAGTCCGAAGCGGCGCTGCGTGCGATGGCGACCAGCTATCCGTACGACCAGCACGAAGACGGCCAGATCTCGCTGCGCAGCCATCCGGCCGAAATCAGCGAGCAACTCAAGCGGCATCTGGACGAGCGCCTGACCCAGGCCGGCGTGGACGTGATCGAGGCGCGCATCAGCCACCTGGCCTACGCGCCGGAAATCGCCCAGGCCATGCTGCAGCGCCAGCAGGCCAATGCGGTGATTGCCGCACGCTCGCGCATCGTCGCCGGCGCAGTGGGGATGGTCGAAATGGCGCTGTCGGAGCTGCACAAGAATGGCGTGGTGCAGCTGGACGAAGAGCGCAAGGCGCATATGGTCAGCAACCTGCTTACCGTGTTGTGTTCCGATCGCGGGACCCAACCGGTGGTCAACGCCGGCTCGCTGTATTGAGGGCAGCCGATAAAACACCTGCGCTTACTGCCGCCGGGCGCAGCCACGGTTCGGCATCGGCATGCGCACTCGTACACTGCGCTTGTGGGCGCGCCCTCCACGCCACCTGGCGAGCGCTCGCTTCCGTTGCGTCAGCCACTCCGAGATCGATCTGATGAATATCATGGTGCCCCTGGTGGTTGCGCTTTCCGGCTTGCCCGCGCTTGCCATCGCCGCGTCCATCGGCGCCGACGATGACGACCGCGCACGCGGGCTGGGCCTGCGCTGGGCATTGATCAGCCTGGTGATCCTGGTCGGCGCCGCATGCCTGTACTGGGCCGGCGACAATCGCGCCGGCATCTATGCCGTGGTGATCGGCATGCTCATCGGCGTCAACGCGTTGATCGTGTCGATGGTGATGCACCTGCGCCGTCACGGCGGCCGCAGAGACGGCAAATGAGCGAAAAAAAAGCCTACCCGCTGCGTATCAACGCCGATGTGTTGGCCGCCGTGCAGCGCTGGGCCGACGACGAATTGCGCAGCCTCAATGCGCAGATCGAATACGTGCTGCGCGATGCGTTACGCAAGGCTGGCCGGCTACCGAAACCGCAGGGCGAAAAAGAACAATCCGAAAATTGATCACGCGCCTTTGATCATCCAGACGCGACTGCGCACCGGTGTAGCGGTTCGCCCATCTGGGTCGGTGCGGGTCACAGCGCCTGGCCGGACTGGCAGCGCTCACCTGGCAACCGCTAAGCTGCGTAGATGCATCATCTTCAACGTGTACTCCTCAATACCAGCGCGATCGAGCTGTGGCCGGCCGATCTGCTGCGCGCGCGCGGCAATGCGGATGCGCGTGTACTGGCACAGGCCGATTGGCTATTGCGGCGCAAACGCGATGGGCGCTATCTGGCTGCACATCTTCCGCAGGGTCTGATGCCGCTGATCCCGCGGCTGGCACGCGAGCATGGCCTGGACGAAGCATTGGACCGTCTGCAGACCGCAACCGGCCGCATCGGCCAGGTACGCGACGACACGCTGGCGATCGACGGATTGCAGCGCCGGCTGAGCCAGCTGGGGCTCGCCGCCGACGACTATGTGCAACGGACCGGCCTGCAGTTGATTGCCGAACCGGCCGCACTGCAGTTTGCCGGACGCGATCGCTTCGGCCGCCCGCTATGGCTCAGTGCCGGCGCTGCACGCGCATGGCGACAGATGCGTGCGGCTGCGCTGCGCGCAGACATCGTGATCGATGCGATTTCAGGCTATCGCAGCCACGACTACCAACTGGGCATCTTCGAGCGCAAGTTCGCGCGCGGACTCACCCTGGAACAGGTCCTGACGGTCAACGCAGCGCCGGGTTTCAGCGAACATCACAGCGGCGACGCACTGGATCTGGGCACACCGGGCGAGCCGCCGGCCGAAGAGTCCTTCGAAGCCACGCACGCATTCGCCTGGTTGTGCAGCAACGCACACGCATTCGGCTACCGCCTGAGTTATCCACGCGACAACCCGCATGGCATCGTCTACGAACCGTGGCATTGGCGTTGGTCGGCGGGATGAGCCGGTCGAACGTCATGCGCCACGCAGCGCGGCTGGACAGGACGGCCCGTCGCGTCTGCCCCGCGTGCGTTCGCCCTACTCCTGCGAACGCGGTGTCGGCACCTTGGTCGCCACACTGAAGTCGGCAATCTTCCACAGATAGAATGCGGCATAGGTGCGGTACGGGCCCCACCGTTCGCCGCGTGCGGCCAGTTCGCTAGGGGTGGGCATCTGCTCCTGCTTGTCCACGCGCTGCGCCCCTTTGCGCACGCCCAGGTCGTCGATGGGCAGCAGATCCGGGCGGCCCAAGCGGAACATCAGCATCATTTCCACCGTCCAGCGGCCGATGCCGCGCACCGGCACCAGCGCCTGCACGATGGCGTCCTCGTCCATGAAAGCGAGCCTGCGCAGCGAGGGAATCTCGCCTTCGCGTTCGCGCCGTGCCAGATCGCGCAACGCCAGCGCCTTGTTGCCGGAAACGCCGCAGGCACGCAGCGCTGCATCGTCGATACGATCGAGGGTGTCCGCATGCAGCCGCTGCGCACCGATCGCCACTTCCACCCGCGCCACGATGGTCGACGCCGCCTTGCCGCTGAGTTGCTGGAACAGGATGGCGCGTGCCAGCGCATCGACCGGGTCGAAGGGTTTGTGCCAGCCCGGTTGCGGGGCGATCGGGCCGATGCGCTTCATCCACGCACCCAGCGCGCGATCGCGCCGGGACACATGCGCGAACGCAGCCTCCACATCGAATCCGCGGGCATGGCGCGGCATGCTCAGCGCCTCAACGCACCAATGGCCAGCACCACCCAGCCCAGCATCAGGCCCACTCCGCCGACCGGCGCCAGGGTGGTCGGCCACTGCAGCAACGCGCCCCCGACCAGGCTGCCGGCAAACAGCAACGTGCCGAGCAACAGCAGGTGCAAGCCCACCCGGCCCAGCGCACGCGTTTCGGTGGCGCCCAGCACGGTGAGGACCGCGCCATGGCCGAATGCGTACAACGACGCCAGCTGCAGCCGCGACTGCACCACCGCATCGGCAACGCCGTGCGAGGCATAGGCCGATAGACCGACGGCAGTGGCCGCCAGCAGGCCGCCGCAGCAAGCCAGCAGCGAGGGGTGTTTCTTGCGACGATCAAGCAAAGACATGCAGGCAACTTCCATGGCAGCGCCGCAGCGCAAAAAAAAAACGCGCCGCAAGACTGCGGCGCGTTTTCGTCTGGATCAGCTCATCGTGGTGAGACGATTACTTGATGGCCCAGTAGACGTCGTAGGTGCCGTCCTGGGTGAACGACTTGTCCACGCCACCCTTCCACGCTTCGTACGGACGATCGGTCACGTCCATGCCGCTGGTGGCAGCCCAGGCGCGCAGCGAGTTACGCACTGCGTCCAGACCGGCCATGTGGCCTGCGTAGGTCGCAAAGGCCGAACGGTGCGCCGGAACCCGCTGGTACTTCACCGGTGCTTCGGACGGAATATTGAGCTTCAACTCGTCGCCCGTTGCAGCCACCGGGGTTGCATCGGCGGGTGCCGCGGCAGCCGCGTCGTCCTTCTTGGCGTCGGCCTTGGCGTCGGCCTTCGGAGCACCACCAGCGCGCTTGCGCACCGGCTGCACCACGTCGAAGGCGTACTTGTCCGAAGCGAAGTCGGTGGTCACGATGCGCACCGGACCAACCGCCTCAAGGCCGTTGGAATCCATCACGCGCTTGATCCACTCCTGGTTGTCCTTGATCGACTTCTTGATCGTCTCGTTGTCACGATCGATGTTGCCCGCGGTGACGACCAACAGGTCCTCGGCCGGCACATCGACGATCTTGAGGTCGCTCAACACCGGCTTGCCGTCAAGCTCGGCGCGGTAGTCGAAGTTCGGCACGGTGGCCAGCGCAGTCGCCAGACGCGACAGACCCAGCTTCAGGTCGTCGCCCACGTGGCGGCTGACGTACAGGCCGGCATAGCGACCAAACAGGTTCCAGCCGTACTTGACGCTGTAATCCTGGGTGATCTTGACGTTCTTGTTGTTCTTGCCGGTCGGCACCAGGGTGAAATTGGTGACCTTGTCGTAGCCCTTGGTGGGATCTTCGATTGCGATCTCAACACGCTCGTTCTTGACGCTGTTGGTGATCTCCCAGCTGCCGTTGCCGATATAGCCCTCGGTGGAGCTGTATTCGACGCGTGCACCCTTGCCCTCTTCCGGGCCGGCCAGCTTCAGCTGGATCTTCGGGTCACGCAGCACAAGCGGGTTCCAATCCTTGAAACGACGGAAGCTGTTCACGGTGTCGTAAACAATCGTCATCCTGCGGTTGGTCTCAACACTCTCGGACATCTGCCGCTCCGAGGGCAACACCAAGCCCACCACGACAAACAAGCCAGCCACGATCCCCAAGGCGATCAGGAACTCGATAATACGGGTCATTCAGGAGGTCTCCGGGGCCGATCCCACGGCCGGGTTGAGTGAAGCGAAGCCACCATCCTAGCAGGCTTCGAGAAAGATGTTCAGTTGTGCGACGGGTAGCGCGGTCTTGCGGTGTCATTCACCGCGCAACGCAGCGCGTGGGGGATGCGCAATCCCAACCTGCACAAGGGTTTGGGCGATTGCGCGCCGCTATCATGCACATCACGTGCTGCGTGCGTGTGATGTTGCAGTGGCCGGGCGGCACCGGTCCGCCCATTTCGCAGTCCGACCGGCGCCGCAGCGTCCTGAATGCGAGTCCGGTGCCTGCTGCAGGCCGGCTTGGCGTCGAGCTCGCCGGCGCAGGGCCGAGCTCACACCAGCTGCAGTTCGAATGCTTTCAGCACCGCGCGGGTGCGGTCGCGTACGCCGAGCTTGGAAAGGATGTTGGAGACGTGATTCTTGATGGTGCCTTCTGCCACGCCCAGCGAGTTGGCGATTTCCTTGTTGGAAAACCCGCTCGCCATCAGCCGCAGGATCTCGGTTTCGCGGTCGGTGAGCGGATCGGGGCGGTCCAGGCTGACGAACTCGTTACGCATGTGCTCCAGACCCGACAGCAGGCGCTGGGTCACCGCCGGCTGCACCAGCGAGCCGCCTTCGGCGACGGTGCGGATGGCGCCAACCAGTTGTTCCAGCGAGACGTCCTTGAGCAGATAGCCCTTGGCGCCGGCCTTGAGCCCGGCCAGCACCAATTGGTCGTCGTCGAAGGTGGTCAGGATGATCGTCGGCGGCAGGGTGCCGTTGCGCGAGAGCATCTGCAGCGCTTCCAGCCCGGACATCACCGGCATGCGCATGTCCATCAGCACCACGTCCGGCTGGATCTGCGGAATCTGCTCCACTGCCTGCTTGCCGTCGGAGGCCTCGGCCACCACCTCGATGCCGTCGTCCAGCGCCAACAGCGAGCGGATCCCCTGGCGCACCAGGGTTTGATCGTCGACCAGGCACACACGGATCATCACAACACTCCTTGGGTCACGGCCGCAGGCATCAGTGCCGGCGCGCCTGGAACAGCGATGCGCAGGCCAAAGCCCTCACCCCGCCGGGTTTGAATTTCGAGCTTCCCACCATACTGGTTCAGCCGCTCACGCATGCCGCGCAGCCCGTTGCCGGGCGCGACCGCATCGGCGCCGTGGCCGTCGTCGCGGGCGTCGATCAGCACCGTATCGGCATCGCGGCGCACCTGGATCCACAGGTTGCGCGCGCCGGCATGGCGCACCGCATTGGTGATGATTTCCTGGGTACAGCGCAGCAGCACGTGGGCGCGCTCGGGGTCGTCCAGGGTCAGCGGCTGGGCGATGTCCAGGTGGATATCCAGCGACGGCACCTGGGTGACCAGCGGGCGCAGCGCCGCTTCCAGGTCGATCGCGCCGCTGTCGCGCAGGTGGCTGACCGCCTCGCGCACATCGGTGAGCAACAATTTGGCCAGCGTGTGCGCCTGGCGCACGTGCTCCTGGGCCTGGCCCTCGGTGATGTGGCCGGCCACTTCCAGGTTGAGGCTGAGCGCGGTGAGGTGGTGGCCGAGCAGGTCGTGCAGCTCGCGCGAGATGCGGGTGCGCTCGTTGATGCGCGCACTCTCGGCCAGCAACGCGCGGGTGGCGCGCAGTTCGGCGTTGAGCCGGCGCTGCTCTTCGCGCGCATCGGTCTGCTGGCGGGCCACCAGGCTGGTGACGAAGATGAACATCGAAAAGCCGCCGTACAACAGCGACTGCATCAGCGCCGCGAACAGGGTGAAGTCCGGGCGCAGGTAGTAGAACACCGGCAGCACCGCCAGCTGGCTCAGCACCAGCCATAGCACGCCCACGCGCAGCGGCAGCAGCCACGGGATCACCCCGGCCGCCACCATCATCAGGATGCTGCCGAGCCCGGTTCCGCTCAGATAGCTCACTGCCAGCGCGCAGATGGTGAGCAGCAACAGGATCAACCGGTCGTACCAGTGCGCGTGGCCGCCGCTGTTCAAGCCGCGGGTCAACCAGAAGTAGCTGGCGCCGAAGCCGATGAAGAATGCCGACATCATCACCGCCTCGGCCACGCTGCGGTGGTCGCCCTCTTCGGCCGGCGGCCAGTAGGTGTACACCAAGGGCATGACGATCATCGCCCAGGTGAACAGGCCGGCAAAGCGCAGGACGCGCGTGTGACTGAGGTATCCCAACATGCCCGCATCTTAGGCGTAAGCGACCGCGCTGCCCTCTTGCCGGAAGTCATGCATGCCGGCAGGTGCACGGGTGGCGGATGTCGGACCCGCACAGCGCCTGTGCCGACGCGCCGTTGCACGCCGGCACCTGCCGCGCGCCGGCCGATCGCATGCGCTGGGTCGCCGCTTCAGGCCCCGCATGTAATAATCCGACGCAGATCCGATTTCGGGTCGACGCGTTACCCCACGGAGTCCCAATGTCGATCGTCATCCGCGACGTGCGCGAGCACGAGCTCGATTCCGTCCTGGCCCTGAACAACAATGCCGGACTGGCGATCCTGCCGCTGGATTCAACCAGGCTGCAACGTTTCTACGAGCAGGCCGAGTATTTCCGCGTCGCCGAGCGCGACGGCAACCTGGCCGGGTTTCTGGTCGGTTTCGGAAGCGGCAGTGCGCACGACAGCAGCAATTTCGCTTGGTTCCGGGACCGTCACCCGGAATTCTTCTATATCGACCGCATCGTGGTCGCCAGCCGCCGCCGCGGCGGTGGCGTCGGGCGGGCGTTCTATGCCGATGTGCAGAGCTATACCGAGCTGCGTTACCCGCAGCTGGCGTGCGAGGTGTTCCTGGACCATGGCGCAGATGCGGCCTTGCTGTTCCATGGCAGCTTCGGCTTCCGCGAGGTTGGCCAGAACACCATGCCCGATGTGGAAGTGCGCGCCAGCATGCTGATGAAAGACATGTGCAGCTATCGGTGGGTCAAGGAGACCTATGGCGGCAAGTTGCCCGACCACTTGCCGTGGGTGGGCCGGCCGCGTCATGCCGCCACCACCGCTAGCCCATCGACGGGGAGCTGAGTTGTGGCAAGTGTGAATGTGGATTTTGAACAGGCCGGCGAACTGAAGATCGGCCAGGTGGGCATCGCCAACCTGCGTGTGCGGACGCTGGATGTGCCGCGGCTGGTGCAGGAAATGCGCGAGCGCGTGAGCCGCGCGCCCAAGTTGTTCGGCCGTGCGGCGGTGATCCTGGATTTCGGCGGGCTGTCGCAGGTGCCGGACCTGGCTACGGCCAAGGCGCTGCTGGACGGCCTGCGCGATGCCGGCGTGCTGCCGGTGGCGCTGGCCTACGGCACCAGCGAGATCGACCTGCTGTCCCAGCAGTTGGGCGTGCCGCTGCTGGCCAAATTTCGCGCGCAGTACGAGCCGACCGCGGTCAGTCCGCCACCGCCACCGCCGCCGCCCGCACGTGCCGAGCCGGCACCGCCGGCCGCGCGACCGGCGCCGGGCCGGATGCAGCGCACCGCGGTGCGTTCGGGTCAGCAGCTGTACGCGGAGAACTGCGACCTGACCGTACTCAGTACGGTCGGTGCCGGGGCCGAGGTCATCGCCGACGGAAGCATCCATATCTACGGTACCCTGCGTGGCCGCGCTCTGGCCGGCGCGCAGGGCAATCCCGACGCGCGCATCTTCTGCCGCGACTTCCACGCCGAACTGGTTGCCATCGCTGGCCACTACAAGGTGCTGGACGATGTTCCCATGGACCTGCGTGGCAAGGCCGTCCAGGTCTGGCTGGAGCAGGATCAGATCAAGATCGCTGCGCTTGATTGACGCGGCCCAACCACAGAAATATTCGGAGAAATCCTTTGGCTGAAATCATCGTAGTCACCTCCGGCAAGGGCGGCGTCGGCAAGACCACCACCAGCGCAAGCCTGGCTTGCGGGCTGGCCAAACGCGGCAAGAAGGTGGCGGTCATCGACTTCGACGTCGGCTTGCGCAACCTGGACCTGATCATGGGCTGCGAGCGGCGCGTGGTGTACGACTTCGTCAATGTCGTGCACGGCGAAGCCACGCTCAAGCAGTCGCTGATCAAGGACAAGCGGTTCGAGAACCTGTACGTCCTGGCCGCCTCGCAGACCCGCGACAAGGACGCGCTGACCCAGGAAGGCGTGGAAAAGGTGCTCAAGGACCTGGCCGCCGACGGCTTCGACTACATCGTCTGCGATTCGCCGGCCGGCATCGAAAAAGGCGCGTTCTTGGCGATGTATTTCGCCGACCGCGCGGTGGTGGTGGTCAATCCGGAAGTCTCTTCGGTGCGCGACTCGGACCGCATCATCGGCCTGCTCGATTCCAAGACCCGCAAGGCCGAAGAAGGCAAGGCCGTGCCGGCGTTCCTGCTGCTGACCCGCTACAGCCCGGGCCGCGTGGAAGGCGGCGAGATGCTCAGCATCACCGACGTGGAAGAAGTGCTGGGCCTGAAGGCGATCGGCGTGATTCCCGAATCCGGCGACGTGCTCAACGCCTCCAACAAGGGCGAGCCGGTGATCCTGGATGCCGAGTCCCCGGCCGGCCAGGCGTATGACGACGCAGTCGCCCGCATCATGGGCGAGGAGCGCCCGATGCGATTCACATCCGTGGAGAAGAAAGGCTTCTTCAGCAAGCTGTTCGGAGGGTAAGCATGGGCCTGCTCGATTTTCTCAAGAGCAAGAAAAACACCGCCGAGACGGCCAAGAACCGCCTGCAGATCATCATTGCGCAGGAGCGCAACCACCGCGGCGGGCCGGATTACCTGCCGCTGATGCAGCGCGAACTGCTGGAAGTGATCAAGAAGTACGTCAACATCGATGCCGATGCGGTGCGCGTGGATCTGGTCAAGGACGGCGAACACGACGTGCTGGACATCTCGGTCGCCCTGCCGGAAGACGGCGACAAGTAAGCGCCGACAACGGCACCGCGTTCGCACGGTGCCGTTGTTGCATGTGACCCGACCGCGAGCCATTGCGCGTGACCACCGCCCCCACTGCCACACCCACCGCTACCGATGTCCTGTGCGTGGCCGATATCGGCCTGGACGCACCTGCCGCCCTGCTCGCGCGCTATGGCTTGCGCCTGCATCGCGTGGACAGTGGTGCAGCGATTCCAGGCAGTTTCTGGGGCGAACCGGAAGCCGGCATCATCGGCTGCGACGTTTACGTGCGCGACGACACACCGGTGCATTCGCTCCTGCACGAAGCCGGACATCTGATCGTGCTGCCTGCGGAAAAACGCGCCGCCGTGCATACCGACGCCACCGATTCGGTGGAGGAAGAAGACGCCACCTGTTACCTGCAGATCCTGCTGGCCGAGCAACTGCCCGGCGTGGGCAGCGCGCGCCTGATGGCGGACATGGACAGCTGGGGCTATACGTATCGGCTGGGCTCCACCCGTGCCTGGTTCGAGCAGGACGCGGAGAACGCGCGCAGCTGGCTGGACGCACGCGGCCTGTTGCCTGCCTGAGCTTGCGCGGCGCGTTCAAGTGGCTGCCCAACCGCAGCGAGCAGTGGTCAGCAGCGACGGGCATCAGGGCGGTGCGGCGTTCGCAGCAGCCACGGCGAACGTGTGGCACCTGCAGTACCGAGTAGCGGACGCACCGTCTGGCCTGAGCGCAGTCGGTCGAATGATCGGCCTCAGGATCCCGTTGCCGTGGCGCCGGAGAGATCCAGCGTGGCCACCGTGCCCTGCCCTGCATTGGAATCCAGCTGCAGATGCCAGCCCAGGTGCTCGCACAACCGTCCGATCAGCTCCAGCCCGATGCCACTCCCCTGGCGTGCGTTGCCGCGCGCCAGGCGCGTATAGATGGCGCTGATCTCTTCGGGCGTCATGCCATGGCCGGGGTCGGCAATGCGGACCACGCCGGGCGCCGACAGCGAGATGCGAATGATGCCGCGGTCGCTGTTTTCGATGGCGTTGCGCAGCAGGTTGCCGATGGCCGTCTGCACGATGGCGACCGGGGCGACCAGGCTGCACGGCGGCAACGGGTCCACGACCAGTTGCAGATCCTTGTCGGCGCACAGGTGCGTGTGGTCGGCCACGATGTCCGGCAGCAACTGATCCAGCCGCAACGCATCGCTGCTGCGCACCAGCCGGCCGGGGTCCTTGGCCAGCACCAGCAGCAAGGTGATCAACTGCTCGACCGAGGCGCTGGTCTGGGCAATGCGCTGCAGCTGGTGGCGTACCGCCGGCGGCGTGCCGGGTTGCTCCAGCGCCAGCTCCACCGCATTGCCGATCACCGCGATGGGCGTGCGCAATTCGTGGCTGGCGCTGTCGATGAAGGCCCGCTCTCGGTCGACGAACTGGCTGTTGCGTTCCAGATAATCGTTGAGCGCATCGGCAATCACGTACAGTTCGGCGCTGCCCTGTGGCCCGACCGCAATCTGCTGCGCACGCTGCCCTGGACGCAACGCCCCGATGTCGCGCGCAAGTTCCACCAAAGGGCGCACCAGCCGGGCCATCGCATACGTGCCCATCAGCAAGGTGATGCCGATCAGCGCGATGCCAGCGGCCAGCATCCAGCGGGTCAGGAACTTTTCCAGCGCTTCGAAATCGGTGATGTCCAGCACCAGGGCCAGGCGGCCGGCATGCGCGGTGTCGCGCACCATCACGGCACTCTGGCGGCCGGCGATCTCCAGACCGTCGTGCAGGCCGGGATGCAGAGTGCGCAAGACCGGAGGCGTGCGCGCGACATCGTCGACGCGGTACAGCCGCAAGGTGTCCGAGTCCTGCCAGTGATACTCCGGATTCTGCACGCTGCGCTCGAGAATGCTGTCCAGTTCGGAATTGAGCAGCGAGCGCCACACGCCGTGTTCGGCGCGTTCGTGCAGGTACTGCGCGGTACCGAACACCGCCAGGGTCATCAGCAGCGTGTAGCCGAACAACCACACCAGCACGCGGCGACCCAACGGGCGCTGTTTAGACATCGCTGCAGTCGCCAGCGCCAGGTGCATCGGCCGCATCCAGCTGCGCCAGCCGGTAGCCGAGCCGCGGCAAGGTATGGATCAGTTTTTGCGCGAACGGGCCGTCCACGCTGCGACGCAACTCATAGATATGCGAGCGCAGCATGTCGCCGTCGGGCGGATCGTCGCCCCACAACGATTGCTCCAGGCGTTGCCGCGTCACCGCGGCCGGGCTGGCCTGCATGAGCACCTCCAGCAACTTGCGGCAGGCCGGATACAGATGCAGCACCTGGCCGGCGCGCGTCGCTTCCAGCGTGGCCAGGTCCAGGCGCAGGTCGGCCACTTGCAGCAGTTTGCCGCGGCGACGGCCGTGCGCACGCGCCAGCAAGGCTTCGATGCGCACCTCCAGCTCGGGCAGTGCGAAGGGTTTGGTCAGGTAGTCGTCGGCGCCGGCGCGGAAGCCGGCGATCTTGTCCGGCAGTTCGTCGCGTGCGGTGAGCATGATCACCGGCAATTCGGACTGGTGCTGCTCGCGCAGCCGACGCAGCACTTCCGGTCCATCCATGCGCGGCATCATCCAGTCCAGGATCAATGCGTCGTAATGCTGGGTGGTCGCCAGATGCAGGCCGGTGACGCCATCGGGCGCGGCGTCCAGGGTATGCCCGCGCGCTTCGAAATAGTCGAACAGGTTGGCAACCATATTGCGGTTGTCTTCAATGACCAGCAGCCGCATGAGCGGGGTTCCAGGACGGCCCGGCAGGCACAGTGTGCGCATCCTAACCGAGGCCGGCCAAACGCGACCGCTATCGCCGGTACGGCCTTCCAACCGGTTGCGCTTCGGCAGCCGCGCATGGCGATGCCTGCGCTGCGATGCGCGATCACGCAGGCTCGGCTCCGACAAATTTCCGACCCACTTGCCAGATAGTGTCTGCCCGCATTTACTCAGGGCGTGCGCGTGTCGCCTGCCATCGCTGCCTCCTTATCCCGCCAGCGTGCACTGCTGGCCGCGCTGCTGTTGATCGTCGTCAGCTTGCTGGCCGGGCTGGGCATGCGCCAACCCAATCCGCCGGACGAGCCGCGCTTCGTGCTGGCCGCGCGCACCATGGTCGAGACCGGCCAGTGGCTGCTGCCGCACCGTGGCAGCGAGTTGTATGCAGAAAAACCGCCGGTCTTCATGTGGCTGCAGGCGGCCACCTACGAACTGGTACCGCACTGGCCGGTGGCCTTCGTGCTGCCGTCGCTGCTGGCCGCGCTGGCCACGTTGTGGCTGACCTGGGATATCGCGCGCCGGCTCTGGACGCGGCGCGTGGCGGCCCACGCGGTGCTGGCCTTGTTCACGGTGCTGCAGTTCGGCCTGATGGCCAAGCGTGCGCAGATCGATATGGTGCTGGTGGCGCTGACCACACTGTCGTTGTGGGGACTGCTGCGGCACCTGCTGCGCGGGCCGGACTGGCGCGCCTGGACGCTGGGCCTGTTTGCTGCCGGCGTCGGCACGGTGACCAAGGGCGTCGGTTTTCTGCCGCTGCTGCTGTTGCTGCCGTGGATGGCGCTGCGGCGTACGCATTGGCGCGTATTGCCGGCGCGCGCGCTGGCAGGACGCAGCTGGGCACTGGTGCTGCCGGCGTTCGTGGCCGGTACGGCGGTGTGGCTGGGGCCGCTGGGCATCGCGCTGTGGCACAGCGACGACCCGCAGCTGCATGCCTATGCGCACGAGCTGTTGTTCAAGCAGACCGGCACGCGCTACGCGCACGCCTGGCATCACGTCAAACCGTTCTGGTACTACCTGCAGGTGATCGCCACCTTGTGGCTGCCCGGATGCCTGTTGTTGCCGTGGCTGCTGCCGGCCTGGTGGCGGCGACTGCGCCGCGGCGACCCGCGCTATGTGCTGCTGCTGGCCTGGAGCGTGCTGGTGCTGCTGTTCTTCAGCGCCAGCCCGGGCAAACGCGAGGTCTATATCTTCCCGATGCTGCCGGCACTGTGCATTGCCGCGGCGCCGTTGCTGGCGGGGTTGTTGCGCCGGCGCGGCGTGCGGGCGCTGCTGACCGGGTATGTGCTGCTGCTTGCCGTCGCCGGCCTGGCGCTGGGCGGCGGCATTGCGTTGCATCTGCACTGGGCCGAGAACACCGCAGTCAAGCGCGGCATGGAGCTTGCCTCGCTGCAGCCGGTGGGTTTCTGGTTGATCGGCCTGGGCGTGGTCGGCCTGGCGGCGAGTGCATGGTCGCGCGGTAAACGCGCGGGCACCGCGTTGGTGGTGATGACCGCCGCGCTGTGGACGGTGTTCGGCCTGGGGTTGATGCCGGCGCTGGATCCTTATAGTTCGTCCTCACGTCTGATGCAGCGCGTGGGCCAGCGCATCGGCCCGGACGCGCAGCTGGGCATGCTGGCCTGGCGCGAGCAGAACCTGCTGCAGGCCGATCGCCCGGTGACCGATTTCGGCTTCAAGGCGAGCTGGCAGGACCAATGGGCCAAGGCCGGCCCGTGGCTTGCGCAAGCGCCGCACACTCGCTGGCTGTTCGTGCTCAAGCAGGCGGTGCCGGCATGTATCGATCCGGCGCAACGCATCGATATCGGCGAGTCCAATCGCAATCAATGGCAGTTGCTGCCCGGCACGGCGTGGCATGCCGGTTGCATCACCGCTGCGTCCGACGCCGAACAAACCGGTAGCGAAGGCGATGCAGACTGAACGCTTGGTGTCGGGTTAACGGCCGGGCAACCCCGGTCCGACCGCTTTCCGACATCCGGGTTTCGAAGATGTCGGGCATTGACACAGGCCGCCATCTCGATGACAACGCTTCCCATCCGTGCGCCGACCGTGGCGCATACCGCCAGCGGCGTGGAGACGCACTTCCTCGTACGCCATCTGTGGCTGCCCCTGGCCTGCGTCCTGTTGGCGAGCGCGCTGCTGATGGGCGCCGGTGGCGACCAATGGATCGCCGATGCGCTGTATCGGTTGGAAGGCGGCCACTGGTTACTCAAGGACCACTGGTTCACCAGCGGCGTGATCCACCGCGTGGGTAAATGGTTGAGCACGGCAGCCGGAGTCGGCGTGCTGGTGCTGGCCATCGTTGCGTGGTGCAGGCCGCGCCTGAAGGTGTTGCGCTGGCCGCTGACCTACCTGGCCGCTTCCGTCGCGCTGTCGACCTCGCTGGTGTCGCTGCTCAAGTCGTGGACGGCGATGGATTGCCCATGGGATCTGAGCCGCTATGGCGGTACGCAAGCGATGATCGGGCTATTCGAATCGCGCCACGGCATCGCCGCGTCCGGGTGTTTTCCTGCCGGCCATGCCAGTGCCGGTTATGCGTGGGTGGCACTGTATTTTTGTGCGCTGGCGCTCCGTCCTGCATGGCGGTTTGCAGGTTTGTTCATAGGCTTGGCAGCAGGTCTCATTTTCGGTGTTGCGCAACAATTGCGCGGCGCGCATTTTCTCTCGCATGACCTGTGGTCGCTGGCGGTTTGCTGGGTGAGCGCACTGGCGCTGTACTGCGTGATGCTGCAACGGCCGCGTCGCGCGCTTGGATTGGTGTTGCTCTCGGGGGATGCAGCATGAGTACCTGGTTGCCGGAACCGCGCAGGCGTGGTGGCCTGCGCGCGCTGACGTGGAGTACGCGGCCGACGGTGTCGACCGAAGCGTTGGTGCTGCTGTCGAGCCTGTTTTTTGCGTTGGTGTGCAATCAGTTGTTCTGGCGCACGGCCATGGCCACGCATCCGGGCAGCATCGGGTTTGCGATCTCGTTGATGGCGCTGTTGGTGGCTGTGCATGCGCTGCTCCTGGGCATCCTGGTCTGGCGCTGGAATGCAAAGCCGCTGCTGACGCTCTTGCTGTTCACCACCGCGCTGGCCGCGCACTACATGGACAGCTACAACGTCTATCTGGATGCGGACATGCTGCGCAACGTGCTGCATACCGATCACAAGGAATCGCGCGAGTTGCTCACGCCGGGCCTAATCCTGCCGCTGGTGTGCTACTTCCTGATTCCGACCGCATTGCTGTGGCGCACACGTTTGCGCGCACGCAGTGCGGGCAAGGCGGTGCTGGTGCGATCGGGCTTCCTGCTGGTGGTCGCAGTGGTGGGCGCTGCTGGCGCCATGCTCTCGTCGCAGGATATTTCCGCACTGATGCGCAATCACCGCGAAGTGCGTTATTTGGCCACGCCGATCAATTACATCGTGGCATTGCGGCAAAACCTCAAATCCGAATCGCCGATCAAGCGTGCTCCCAAACAGCCGATCGAACACGACGCCATGGCCACGCCGCGCGCGCCGGGCAGCCGCCCGCGCTTGTTGCTGGTGGTGCTGGGGGAAACCGCACGCGCGCAGAACTGGGGACTCAACGGCTATGCCAGACAGACCACGCCGGAGCTGGCACAGGCAGGGGTGATCAACTTCCCCGACATGCATTCGTGCGGGACCAGCACCGAAGTCTCGGTGCCCTGCATGTTCTCGCCCTACGGGCGTCGCGACTACAACGAAGACATGATTCGTGGCCATCAGTCGTTCCTGCATGTGCTGGAACATGCCGGCATTTCGACGCTGTGGCGCGACAATCAGTCCGGCTGCAAGGGCGTGTGCGACGGGTTGGAGATCCAGAAGCTGGACGATGCCACCACACCGGGCCTGTGCGCCGATGGCCGCTGCATGGACGAGATCCTGTTGAGCGACCTGGCTGCGCAGGTGCGCGCAAAGCCTGGCGACCGCGTGGTGGTGCTGCACCAACTGGGCAGCCATGGCCCGAGCTACTTCGAACGGTACCCGGCGCAGTTCGAACGCTTCAAGCCGGTGTGCAAGACCGCGGATCTGGGCAGCTGCGGCCGCCAGGACATCGTCAACGCCTACGATAATTCGATCCTGTACACCGACCATTTCCTCAATCAGGCCATCCACGCGCTGCGTGGCCTGCCGGACTACGACACGGCGATGATCTATCTCTCCGATCACGGCGAATCGCTTGGCGAAAAAGGCCTGTACCTGCATGGCGTTCCGTATGCCATCGCGCCCAAGGAGCAGACCCATGTGCCGATGGTGATGTGGTTCTCGCCGGAGTTCGCGCGCGATCGCGGCCTGGATGAAGCCTGCCTGCGCCACCGTGCAGGGCAATATACCGATCAGGATGCGCTGTTCCCGTCCGTGCTTGGGTTGATGCAGGTCAAGACCAGCGTCTATGCGCCCGAGCGCGACCTGTTCGCCAAGTGCACCGGCACCACGCTGCGCTGATCGCCAACGCCTGCGTCTGCCCGCGCCGCACATCGCATGCGTGGCGTGCGTTGCCCCTTGCCCTGAACCCCGGCGCGCTCTAGCCTTCGCCGGACTTCACTGCAAGGACCACCCGTGAATCCTCGTTTGCTGTTGCTGGCGTTGGCTGTGGCTGCCGGCACCCTGAGCTTGTCGGCCTGCCGCCGGGATGCGGCACCACCGGACACACCTGTGGCGAGCAAGACCGCGCTGGCCGAAAGCGCCGACCAGTTCGTTGCGCGCATCAGCGCCGAATACAAGGCGGCCTATCCGGAAATCACTGCGGCGCAGTGGCTGTCGTCGACCTACATCAACGGCGATTCGCAGTTGCTGGCGGCCAAGGCCAACGAACGCTCGCTGGCGCAGCTGGACCGGTGGATCGAACAATCCAAGCAGTACGCCGGCACACCGATGTCGGCCGACAGTGCGCGTGCGCTGCAATTGCTGAAATTGATGAGTGCCCTGCCCGCACCGCGCGACCCGGCCAAGCTGGCCGAACTCACCCGCATCGCCGCCAAGATGGAAGGCGATTACGGCGCGGGCAGCTACTGCGTGGGCGAAGGCGAGCAGCGCCGCTGCCGCCAGCTCGGCGAGTTGGAGCAAGTGCTGGCCAGCAGCCGCGACTACAACGAACAACTCGACGCCTGGCAGGGCTGGCACAGCACTGCGCAGCCCATGCGCAAGGACTACCAACGCTTCGTCGAACTGGCCAACGAGGGCGCACGCGGGCTGGGTTTCGCCGACGTCGGGGTGCTATGGCGCAGCGGCTACGACATGCCGCCGGCGCAACTGGCCAGCGAAACCGACCGTCTGTGGGAACAGGTCAAACCGTTGTATGCGCAGTTGCAGTGCTATGCGCGCGGCAAACTCGATACGCAATACGGCAAGGACAAGGGCGAGGTCGCCGGCGGCCTGTTGCCGGCACACCTGATGGGCAATATGTGGCAGCAGGACTGGAGCAACCTGTGGGATCTGCTGCAGCCCTACCCTGGCGCCGGTGATCTGGACATCACCTCCGCGCTGGAAAAGCAGTACCAAGGCAACCTCAGCGCAGTGCTGGCGCGCAACACCGGCGGCGATGGTGGCGCGGCCGCACGCTTCAACGCCGAACGCGAGGCGCAGCTGCGTACCGCCAAGCAGATGACCGAACGCGCGCAGGATTTCTACACATCGCTGGGCATGCCCAAGCTGCCGGACACGTATTGGCAGCGCTCGCAGTTCATCAAGCCGCTGGACCGCGATGTGGTGTGCCACGCCAGCGCCTGGGACATGAACATGGGCGGCGAGCCGAACCAGAACATCGGCGCGGACGTGCGCACCAAGATGTGCATCAAGCCGACCGAAGAAGACTTCACCACCATCTACCACGAACTGGGCCACATCTATTACGACCTGGCTTATAACCCGTTGCCGCCGCTGTTTCAGAACGGCGCCAACGATGGCTTCCACGAAGCGATCGGCGACACCATCGTGCTGGCGATGACGCCCAAGTACCTGCAGTCGATCGGCATGGTGGGCGAGCAACAGACCGGCCGCGAGTCGTTGATCAATTCGCAGATGCGCATGGCCCTGAGCAAGGTGGCGTTCCTGCCGTTCGGTTTGATGATCGACCGCTGGCGCTGGGGCGTGTTCGACGGCTCCATCACGCCCGAGCATTACAACCAGGCCTGGTGGGAACTGAAAGCCAAGTACCAGGGCGTGGCGCCGGTCGGCGCGCGCGGCGAAGAATTCTTCGACCCTGGCGCCAAGTACCACGTGCCGGGCAACACGCCGTACACGCGCTATTTCCTGGCGCATATCCTGCAATTCCAATTCTACAAAGGCCTGTGCCAGGCCGCCGGCCATCAGGGGCCGCTGTACGAATGCAGCTTCTACGGCAACAAGGACGCCGGGCAGAAGTTCTGGTCGATGCTGCAGCGTGGTTCCAGCCAACCCTGGCAGACCACACTCAAGGAACTCACCGGCAACGACAGACTCGATGCGGGCCCGATGCTGGAATACTTCGCGCCGATGAGCGAATGGCTCAAGCAGCAGAATCAAGGGCAGATGTGCGGGTGGCAGGCAACGGCCGCCACTCCGGCAACCACGACGACTGCGCCTGCGACGGCGCGCTGATGACGCATGGCAAGGGAAAGCGTCGACCACTGGCCAACCGTCGCTTCGGCAGATTGCTCAGGCGCAGCGCTCTCTGACAGCGAGGTGTTGCGTCGATGATCGGTCAGCGTTGCACGCGGTGGTTGCTGGTCTGTATGACGGCAGGTGGGTGCATCGCAGCGTTGGCGGTGCTGTTGTCGCTGGCGTGGCACCTGACGATTGCTTATTGCTGGCAGTGGCCGGGATCGATCGGCTCGCAACACAGCGCGCAGCTGCCAGCGTTTCCCGCCTGCATGGCGCGGTGGCATCTTGCCACTGATCAAACCGTGATCGCGATGAGCATGCTCATCGCTTTGGCGACCTGCGGCAGGCTGCTGCACCATCTACTTCGGCATCGTCCACCCGCTGTTGCGCGTCCAGTGACACGCCCTGACTGACACCCAACGCTGTCGTGGACAGCAGACGTGTCAGGCAGTGCGTCTAGCAGCGCTTGTTCCAGCAGGATCAGTTGAGCTTGGTGCCGCCCTGCAACCGTTCGCTCAACCTGGTCTTGAACTGCTCGAACTCCATGCCGTCGGCACGGGCTTCGGCGTGCGCGGCGTCCTTGAGGGCGTCCGAGTAGGTCAGCCGCACGGGGGTGCCCTGGCGTTCGTGCAACTCGGCCGCGCGCATGATCAGCGCCAGCACCTGGGCGGCGCTGGTGCTTTCGCCGGCGATGCGGCCATCCATGCCCAGCACCCATTCACCGTCGCGGCGGACGATGCCGGCCAACAGGGTGCGTTGCTGGTCGCGGAGTTCGGCATGCGGTTCGATCGGGGACACCGGCGCGGGATTGGCGGCGGCCTGGTTGCGCTGGCGCTCGGCGGCGCGCTTGCGGGCATCACGGCGCAACTTGGAATCGGTGGACATGCAGGCTCCTGTGAGGTCAGAGGTGGTCGGCCGGCTCCAGAGGCACTGCCTCGGTGGCCTGGCGGTGCCGTAGACGGCGGCCGCTGCGGCGCTCCCAGCGCCAGAATAGCCAGCCCAGCAAGAAAAAGCCGGTCATGCCGATCGCCAGATGCCGCGGATGCTCACTCAGCAGCGGCGACAGCACCCCGGCCACCACCGTATTGGTCATCAACTGCGTGAAGGCCTGCAGCGAAGAGGCCAGGCCGCGCTGCTGCGGGTACATGTCCAGCACCGCCAGCGCCAGGATCGGGAAGATCAGCGCCATGCCCACGCCGGCCAGGAAGATCGGCAGCACCGCCCACGGCAGCGCGATCTGCGCCACCGCAAAGGTGTAGGCCAGATTGGCCAGCGCCGCCGCCCCGCAGCAGATGAAGCCGATGCGGATCTGCCGCACCGGCTGCATGCGCCCGGCCATGCGCCCGGACAGGAACGAGCCCAGCGTCATGCCGCCGATGGTGGGAATGAACAGCCAGGCGAAATCGCCTTCGCCCAGCTTCAGGTGCTGCATGATCAACACCGGCGCCGACGCGATGTACAGGAAGATGCCGGCGAAGTTGAACGAACCGGCCGCGGCCAGGCGCTGGAAGCGCGGGTTGAAGCCGATGCGCACGTAATCCTGCAACAGGCGTTTGAACTGCAGCGGCGTGCGCGCCTCCACGGGGTGGGTCTCGGGAAGCCAGGTCAGGGTTGCGATGAGCAGCACCAGGCCGAACACCACCAGGAACCAGAAGATCAACGGCCAGCCGCCGCCACTGAGCAGGATCCAGCCGCCGATGATCGGCGCGATGGCCGGCGCAATCCCGAAGATCATCGACACCTGGCTCATCAGCCGTTGTGCGTCCGGGCCATGGAACAGGTCGCGGATCACCGCCCGCCCGACGATCATGCCCACGCCGGCTGACAGGCCCTGCAGCGCGCGGAATGCCAGCAGCGTGGGCAAGTCTTGCGACAGCGCACAGCCGATGGAGCCGGCGATAAACAAGGCCAGCCCGCCCAGGATCACCCGTTTGCGGCCCCAGGCATCGGACAACGGCCCGTGCGCGATGCTCATCAGGCCGTACGCCAGCAGATAGACGCTGATGGTCTGCTGGATCGCCACCTGGTCCACCGCCAGGCTGCGGCCCAGCTGCGAGAACGCCGGGAAGATGGTGTCGATCGAAAACGGGCCGAACATCGCCAGCCCGGCCAGCAGCAGCGCCATGCGACGGGTGGAGGGAACAGCAGAAGTCATGCGCAACGGTACCCGGAGGACTCCCCACGCGCAGGCACCGGCAGCGGTGGTCAGGCCAACGAGCGCAGCGGCAGGCATGGGGCAAACAAGCCGACACTTTACGCCAACTGCCACCGCATGCGGCCAGCGATGGAGCGCATGCGCGGCACGCAGGCACATAAATCGCAGCCGCGTCCGCTTCGTCCTAGCACGGCATCGTCATCCTGCCCAGCCGAGCGGCTGCGCACCCGGCAATGACGGCGCCGGCAGTGCTCGGCGCCAGCGGCCAACGGCAGCGATCAGTTGGCTGCGGCGGAGCGCTCCTGCAGCCGCTGCCAATCGGCGATCGGCTGATCGCTCACCACCCGGCCCTGCTCCAGGGTAATGACGCGCGCGGCCATGGCCACGGTTTCGCACCGATGCGCCACGATGATCCGGGTGACCTGCATTGCCTGGATGGCGCGATTGACGCGCTGCTCGTTCATGACGTCCAAATGGCTGGTCGCTTCGTCCAGCACCAGGATGCGTGGCGACCTGTACAGCGCGCGTGCCAGCAAGACGCGTTGCCGCTGCCCGCCCGACAACCCGGTACCCGCCTCGCTCAACAACGAGGCGTAGCCTAGCGGCATCTGCTCCACCTCCTGGTGCACGCCGGCGATGCGCGCGCAACGTTCGACCTGCGCCTGATCCGGCTCCGGGTCGAAGAAACTGATGTTTTCGCTGACCGATCCAGTGAACAGCAGATCGTCCTGCATCACCGTGCCGACGATGGCGCGATAGGGCGTCAGCGCCGTCTCGCTCAGCGGGCGCCCGCCGATCTTTACGTGTCCGGCGCTGGGTTTCAGCAGCCCGAGGATCACTTTGACCAAGGTGGTCTTGCCGCACCCTGACGCGCCGGTGATGGCCACGCATTCCCCGCTGGCGATGCGCACGCTGACGTCTTCGAGCACGGCCGGGGTATCGTCGGCATAGCGGAAGCCGATGCCGCACAGTTCGATGGTGGTGTCGTTCCAGGCAGGCGCATCGATGCGCTGATCGGCGGCCTCCTCGCGCGGCTGGTGGACGATGTCGGCCACCCGCTCCAGATGGACGCGCAACAGGCGGAACTCCACCAGCCGATCGATCAGCTCTGACAAGCGCATGGCGAACTGCTCGCGATAGGCCATGAATGCCAACAGCATGCCCAGCGAAAGCTCTGCGCGCAGGATCGCGAACGCGGCGAGCCAGATCACCAGCACCCGCTCGCATCCGAACAGCAGGCGCTTGAGTGACGACTGCCAGACCTCGCCCTGCGCCAGGCGCAGTTGTGCATTGGTCTGTTCGGCCAGCAGATGGGTCCAGTCCATGCGCCGCACCTGCTGGCGCCCGAACAGCCGCACGCCCTGGATGCCGCGCACGCTCTCCAGCAGGTGGGTGTGCTGGCGCGCGTCCCACAACAACTGCTCGGCGGCAGCTTCGCGCATCCTCCGCAGCCACAGCCAGCGTGTCGCCGCATACAGCGTTACCGCCACCAGCGTGATCGCGCTGAGGCCGACGCTGTAGACCAGCATCAGGCCGAGGGTGCCGATCACCAGCACGCCATCGACCAGGGTCTGGGTGAATCCGGTCGTCAAGGTGCGTTGCACCTGCACGATCGAGGCGAATCGCGACTGGATTCCGCCGAGGTGACGCTTCTCGAAATACGCCAACGGCAGCGCGAGCAGGTGCGCAAACACCTGCCCCATCCATTGAAAACCCAGCTGTGCCGACACGCTGGCGATCAGCCATCCGCGCAGCAGGGCGATGCAGGATTGCAGGACCACCAGCAACAGGAACCCGGCGCCAAGGACATGGATCAACCCGATGTCGGCCGACGGCACCGCCTGATCGACGATCCACTGCAGTTGGAACGGCATTCCCAGGCTGAGTACCTCGAGCGCGAATGCCAACGCAAGCACCTGCCAGACCGCACGTCCAAGCCCGTGGACACGACCGATCAACGAGGACAACGCCACTGCCGGCGCCGCAGCTTGCGGACGGAAGTCGGCGGCCGGGCTGAGTTCCAGCGCGATCCCGGAGAAATGCCGGGAGAATTCGCCCGGCGTCAGGCTCCGCGGCCCGCTGGCCGGATCGTGGATCTGCAGACGACGGGTGCCCACCCGCTTGAGCACGACGAAATGATTGAGATCCCAATGCACGACGCAGGGCAGCTGCAACTCCGGCAGCGCGTCCATTTCCAGCCGCAACGCGCGCGCCTGCAGACCGAGCGCCTGCGCGATCGCGACCAGATTGGCCAGGTTGGTGCCCTGTCGCGATAGCAGGAAGCGGCGGCGCAGTTCGGCCAGGCCGATGTGGCAACCGTGATAGTGGGCGATCATGGCCATGGCCGCCAATCCGCATTCGCCGACTTGCCCCTGCAGGATCATCGGCAATCCACGCACGCCGGACGCTCGGCGCAACTGCGCCCACCAGCGGCTCATCGCAGCGTGCCGTGCAAACTGGACAGCGGCTCGAATGCCCACTGCGAGAAGCGCCGCCATTCCAATGCCAGCGTGCCCTGCACGCGCATACCCGGTCGCAGGACCGCCGTGCGTCCTGCACGCAGCGCGGCATCCCCGGCCAGGCGCACCCGCACGCGGTACAACGGCTCGCTTACCGAGACCGAGTCGACACGCGGCGGTTCGGGCGCGACGGCGATCTCGACCACCTGCCCGGCGAACTGACCGTAGTGCTGGTAGGGCAAGGCATCGAAGCGCAGTTGCACCGGCATGCCGGGGCCGATCAGCCCGGCGGCCCTGGAGGGCGCATACAACACGACCTCGGTCGCCATCGACGTCGGCAGCAGATCGGCCAGGCGTTGCCCCTGCGCGACCGCCTGCCCGCGCTGCAGCGGTCGCAGCGCTACACGCCCGGCACGCGGCGCGCGCACTTCCCAACGCGACGCGGCCGCCTGCTCGATCGCCGCACGCCGGTCCTCCTGCAGGCCGGCACCGGCCATCGCCAATTGTTGGCGCAAGTTCGACGGTAACTGCTGCACCTCGGCCTGGGCCTGCGCAAGCGCATCGGCCAAGGCCATGCGCTCGCGCTGCAGCTCCAGGGTATGCGCGCGTTGGTCGAGCACGTCGGCCTGTTTCTCATCGACGAATTGCTGGCTGACCAGGCCGCGCGTCAACGCGGTACGGTAACGTTGCTCGATCGATTGGGTCAGTTGCTGCCGATGGCGCAGCAAGTCCAGCTCGGCGTCGATCTGCTGCAAGCGGTCGCGCAGGCCGGCCAGCGCCCGCGCAGCCGCCTGCTGCTGCACGCGCCCCTGGGCACGCAACTGCGCCATCGCCTCGACGGCCAGGCGCTGCTGTTCGGCCAGCACCACAGCAGCGCGCTGGGTCGGCCGCCCGCGATCGTCGCGATGTTCGGCCGACAACACGAACAGCAGCTGGCCCGCAGCGACGCGCTGGCCCTGCACGGCGCCGACCTGCACCACCACGCCCGACTGCGGTGTGGTGACGGAGATCAGTCCGCCCGCCGGGACGACCGTGCCATACAAGGTCTCGCTGCGCGCGAAGCCCAGGCGGAAGAATCCGACCAGCAGCAGGATCACGGTCGTCATCAGCAGGCCTACGCACCAACGTAGCGCGCCATGCTGGCGCAGCACCACCGGCCCGAGCCGACTGCGCTGCCGGTAGTCCACCGCCTCGCGTCGAAACAGGGTCGTCATCCGCCGGCGGCCGCCGACGCCGGCCCGTGCTGGCCGCCTGCTCGGCAGTGCCGCCGCGTCGCCGTGCGCTGCCACGCCACGCGCCTGCTCATACCAGCAGGGCTCCATGCGAGGGCCCGCGTTCCCAGAAGGCCAGCTCCTGCAACCGCTCGAACAGCGCCGGCGGCAACACGCTGCGCCGGGGGACATACTGCACCCCGCGACGGACGCGATGCAGGCCCGGCATCTGCAACGCGGCATCGAAGCGTTCGGCCTCGGCCTGGACACCAGCATAGTCGTGCGCGAACGCCGGCAGTTGCAGGAAGGCGTAGACCTGCTCCATCGCCTGCGCCGGCCGCTGCGCCAGCGTTTCGTAGCGCAACAGCAGCAGTCGATCGGCATGTTCGCCGTAGAACGCCTGGCGCAGCCCGTCCAGTGCATAGCCCACCACGCCGCGCGGCGCGGTCAGCAGGTCCGCGCGCAACGAGACCGAATCTTCCGGGTCGTAACCGAACAACGCCGACAAGCGCAGCGGCTGGGTCTGCGCCAGGCGCTCGAAGCTATCGACGACCCAGCCAACATCGCGAACGCAACAGATGAGGCGGCTGTGCGGGAACAGCGTCGCCAGCCCTGTCAGGCGGCTGCACCAGGCGCGATTGGTGTCGAACACCGTGCCCAGCCCCTGGCGATCCTGGTAATAGGCGTCGAAGACCGAACGCAGCAGCCGCACCCGCTGTGCGTCGTCGATCTGCACGTTGGAGGGATGTTCCTCGCTCATGCCCATCAGCATCGCCGCGTACAGTCGCGCCACCGGCGAGGTGACATCGGCGTGCACATGCGGGTTCTGTCGCAGCAACGCGGCCAGCAAGGACGAGCCCGCCCGCGGCAGCCCGGAAATGAAATGGTAGTTCACCTCGCGCCTCCCCTGTCCGATGCTGGTCGGCGGCGGCATGCCGGCCAGACGCATCGCCAGCCAAGCCTGCATCGCGTGCCACTGCACACGCGGACGCGCTGCGCAAAGGCGCTGCGCTTTGCGAATGCCAGCGATCCGGCCGAGCGGTCGGGAGCGCTTGCCGTGACCGGCATCACATCGGCACATGCCGGCACGGACCTGGCGGATGCGACGTTCGTTACCGCGCACACAGCGTCGTGCGCCGGCCCTGGGTCGCAACGGCACCCGCGCACGCTGGATCGCATGGTGCTGTCCCCGGCTCTGCGGTCCAGCGACCACTGTCGCCTCACCGGCCAACGGGCAGATGGCCGAGGCGGTCACGCAGTCGTCCCTTCGGGCGGCGTGACGCTGCGTACGAAGGGAAAACCCGTGAGGACGTCAACATGAATCTGTCGAAAAAATCGCCAACCAATGGTGCGCAAGCGCTGCAGCGGCCCGCCGGGGCCAAGGGCCAGCTGGAGCCCCTGGACCAGCGTCTGTGGAAGCATGTCGGCGGTGGGGACTATCCCCCGCCGGGCGCCAATACCAAGCACGATCCGCCGCCCAAGAACGGGCACCACTGATCCGCCTGCGCGGGCAGTCGCGAGCGGGCGCTGCCGTTGCCGGACCACCCGGTAGCGGAGAACAGCAGCCGCTCAAACCCCGGAGGCCGGACGAGGCGACTCGCCCGGCCTTTGGCATTTCATGGCGCCGAAAAGCGTTTCGCCAAGCGGCTGGGCGCTGGCTATACTAGCCAGGCAACACGGTGGGAGAAGCGGCACTGCCGCTGCCGAAGGCGCAACAGCCCGTAATCGCTCAGGCCCGATACCATCCGCAGTACAACTCTGGAGAGACCGGCCGATGCCGGCGCCGAAGGGGCACGAAACGCAGGCAGGCCGCGGGCCAGGCCGCGTTTTTAAACTCTCAGGCAAAAGGACAGAGGGGCGCGAGGAAGACTGCTGCTGCGGCAGGTCGTGGTGCGCGCATGCGCGTCATACCGGCCGTGATGCGGGTCGACCATTCGTCTGCCCCTACTCCGGATGCCCGCCATGTCCCAGACCCCGTCTTCCCTGCGCGACCTCGAACACCACAGCGCGTTCGTCGAGCGCCATATTGGCCCCAACGACGCGGAAATCGCCCAGATGCTGGACGTGGTCGGCCACGCCTGCCTGGATGCGCTGACCGATGCCATCGTGCCGGGCAACATCAAGTCGCCGGCGCCGCTGGCGCTGCCCGAGGCGATCACCGAAGAAGAAGCGCTGGCCAAGATCCGCGCCATCGCCGACAAGAACACCGTGTTCCGCAACTTCATCGGCCAGGGCTACTACGGTACCCACACGCCGAAGGTCATCCTGCGCAACATCCTGGAAAACCCGGCCTGGTACACCGCCTACACACCGTACCAGGCGGAAATTTCGCAAGGCCGCATGGAAGCGCTGATCAACTTCCAGACCCTGTGCGCCGACCTCACCGGCATGCAGATTGCCAACGCCTCGCTGCTGGACGAAGCCACCGCCGCGGCCGAGGCGATGACGCTGGCCAAGCGTTCGGCCAAGTCCAGGTCCAACACGTTCTTCGTGCATGACGCAGTGCATCCGCAGACGCTGGAACTGCTGCGCACACGCGCCGAGCCGCTGGACATCGTGCTGCGCGTCGGCACGCCGGAAGAAGCGCTGCAGGCCGAGTGCTTCGGCGTGCTGCTGCAGTACCCGGACAGCTTCGGTCATATCGGCGATCACGCTGCACTGGCAGACGCCGTGCACGCGCAAGGCGGCCTGGTCGCGGTGGCCACCGATCTGCTTGCACTGACGCTGATCGCCGCCCCGGGGGAATGGGGCGCCGACATCGTGGTCGGCAACTCGCAGCGCTTCGGCGTGCCGTTCGGTTTCGGCGGCCCGCATGCCGCGTTCATGGCCTGCCGCGATGCCTACAAGCGCTCGATGCCGGGCCGTTTGATCGGCGTGTCGATCGATGCCGCCGGCAACCCGGCGTATCGCCTGACCTTGCAGACCCGCGAGCAACATATCCGCCGCGAAAAGGCCACGTCCAACATCTGCACCGCGCAGGTGCTGCTGGCGGTGATGGCGTCGATGTATGCGGTCTACCACGGCCCCGATGGCCTGACCCGCATTGCGCGCCGCACGCACCGCCTGGCGGCGATCCTGGCGGCGGCACTGCGCAGCGCCGGCATTACCGTCGGCGAGCGCTTCTTCGACACCCTGCACGTCAAGGCGATCGATGCCGATGCCATCCACGCCCGTGCGCGTGCGGCCGGCATCAACCTGCGCGCCATCGACAGCGAAGCGGTGGGCATCAGCCTGGACGAAACCACCACGCGCGCCGATGTGGTCGCACTGGCTGCGTTGTTCGGTGCGCAGGCGGATGTGGACGCGCTGGATGCAGCCACCGCCGACGCATTGCCGCAAGGCCTGCTGCGCACCACCCCGTTCCTGACCCACCCGGTATTCAACACCCACCATAGCGAGCACGAGCTGTTGCGCTACATGCGCTCGCTGGCCGACAAGGACCTGGCGATGGATCGCACCATGATCCCGCTGGGCAGCTGCACCATGAAGCTCAACGCCACCGCCGAGATGATCCCGGTGACCTGGCCGGAGTTCGGTGCGATCCACCCGCTTGCACCGGCCGAGCAGTCTGCCGGCTATGCGCAGCTGATCGACGAGCTGGAAGCGATGCTGGTCGAGTGCACCGGCTACGACGCGGTCAGCCTGCAGCCGAACTCCGGCGCGCAGGGCGAATACGCCGGCCTGCTGGCGATCCGCGCGTATCACCGTTCGCGCGGCGAAGCGCACCGCGACATCTGCCTGATCCCCGAATCGGCGCACGGCACCAACCCGGCGTCGGCGCAGATGTGCGGTATGACCGTGGTGGTGACCAAGTGCGATGCCAACGGCAATGTGGACGTGGATGACATCCGCGCCAAGGCGGAAAAATATTCCGACCGCCTGGCGGCGCTGATGATCACCTACCCGTCCACCCACGGCGTGTTCGAAGAAGACGTGGTGGCGATCTGCGAAGCGGTGCATGCGCATGGCGGTCAGGTCTACACCGACGGGGCCAACATGAACGCGCTGGTCGGCGTGGCCAAGCCCGGCAAGTGGGGCTCGGACGTGTCGCATCTGAACCTGCACAAGACCTTCTGCATTCCGCATGGCGGCGGCGGCCCGGGCGTGGGCCCGTGTGCGGTGAAGTCCCACCTGGCCCCGTATTTGCCGAAGACGCTGGGCGGCGAAGGCGATGTCGGCATGGTGAGCGCAGCAAGTTACGGCTCGGCCTCGATCCTGCCGATCAGCTGGATGTACGTGACCATGATGGGCAGCGCCGGTCTGCGCAAGGCCACGCAAGTGGCATTGCTCAACGCCAACTACATCGCCAAGCGCCTGGCGCCGCACTACAAGACGCTGTATACCGGCCGCAACGGGCTGGTGGCGCACGAGTGCATCCTCGACGTGCGCCCGCTGGAGAAGACCAGCGGCATCGGCGCCGAGGACATCGCCAAGCGGCTGATCGACTTCGGCTTCCATGCGCCGACCTTGAGCTTCCCGGTCGCCGGCACGCTGATGGTGGAGCCGACCGAAAGCGAATCGCAGCATGAACTGGACCGCTTCATCGACGCGATGATCCAGATCCGCGAAGAGATCCGCGCCATCGAAGACGGCCGCCTGGACCGCGAGGACAACCCGCTCAAGCACGCGCCACATACCGCAACGCAGGTGTCGGCCAGCGAGTGGACGCATGCCTACCCGCGCGAACTGGCCGCCTTCCCGCTGCCCAGCCTCAAGCAGCAGAAGTACTGGCCGCCGGTGGCGCGCGTGGACAACGTCTACGGCGACAAGAACGTGATGTGCGCCTGCATCCCGGTGGATGCATACAAGGAAGACGTCGAGGCCTAATCGCCGTACCCGCGATGGCCGACAAAACCCAGTCGGTGACACGGCTGGGTTTTTTATTGCGCTGCGTGTGAATGCCCGGATGCCATACACGCCCCAGCGCGCTGCCAGCCGTTTTCCTGGCCTACACGTGCCACCAGGATGATGACGGACGCTTTCATCCCACAGCAGACCCTGGCGCATGCGTGAACTGAACTTTCTTGGTGCCGTTCTGGTGGCAGCCTGCCTGCTGATTGGCTGCGCACCGCGCCGTCCCGGCGAGGTGCCGGCGCTGGTGCACGCGCCCGATGCGCGTGCCGAAGTGGTGCAGACAACGGCCGGCCCGGTGCGCGGTGTGGCCAGTGCACAGGGTCGGGCATTCCTGGGGGTGCCGTTCGCGGCGCCGCCGGTGGGTGCACTGCGCTTTCGCGCACCGCAACCGCCAGCCGCATGGACGCAGGTCCGCGATGCCACCCAGGCCGGCCCGGCCTGCCTGCCGCGCTATCGCTTCGGGCAGAAGCATGTGTCCGAAGATTGCCTCACGCTCAATGTCTACGCACCGCCCGGCCCGGCAGCAGCGCATCCACGCGCGGTGATGGTGTGGATCTATGGCGGTGCGCTGGAATTGGGCAGCAATGTCGACTACGACCTGAGCGCGTTGGCTGCGCGCCAGGATGTCATTGTGGTGGCACCCAACTATCGGCTGGGCGTGTTCGGTTTCTTCGCGCATCCAGGCCTGCGTGGCGAAGGCGAAGGCGCCTATGCATTGCTCGACCAGCAAGCGGCCTTGCGCTGGGTACAACGCAATATCGCCGCGTTCGGCGGCGATGCGCACAACGTCACCGTGTTCGGCGAATCGGCCGGTGCGTGGAGCATCTGTTATCAGCTCGCCTCGCCCGGCGCGGCGGGGTTGTTTCAACGCGCCATCCTGCAAAGCGGCAGTTGCCTGGCGAGCGATTCCAGCGTGCCACAGCGCGAGGCAGAAAGTGGCGGCGTCCGCATGGCGCAACGCCTGGGTTGCGCACGCACGCACGATGTTGCCGCATGCCTGCGCGCACTGCCGGCCGAAACGCTGGCCGATGCAGTACCACAACGGCGCGGCCTGACCGGCAGCGATGCGTGGGCGCCGATGTCCGGCGGCCAGGCGTTGCCGCTGCCGCCGGCCGCCGCAATCGCCAGCGGTCGGCATGCGCAGGTGCCGGTACTGATGGGCACCAATCGCGATGAAGGGCGTTTGTTTGCGCAATTGCTGTCCTACATCGGCAAGCTCAACCTGCGCGGCGGATATGAAGCGCGCGTGCAACGCATGCATGCCTCTCCAGCCCCGGTGCTGACGCAATACGCAGCCGTTGCCGCGCAATCGCGCTGGGAGGCGTTCGCCGACATCGTGACCGATGGCGGCTTCGCCTGCCCCACACGCCGGCTGGGGCGGGCATTGCGCACGCATGCGCCGGTGTACGCCTACGAGTTCGACGACCCGCACGCGCCGTACGGTCTGTTACGCCTGCCGTTTTCGCCTGCATTGGGCGCGTTCCACGCCTCTGAACTGGTGTATCTGTTTCAGCGCCCGTGGGTACTCAGTGGCCGGGCGCAGTTCAGTCCGGCGCAGCAGGCGTTTGCCAACACGGTGCAGGATTATTGGGGTGCGTTCGCGCGCACCGGCGATCCCAACGGTGGCGGGCGGCCGCGGTGGCCGCTGTTTGATGGCGACACGCCACTGACGCTGTCGCCACACAGGATCGGCGCAACGCCCGACTTCGTGCAGCGTCATCGTTGTGCGTTCTGGGATGCGCGTGCAGACACTGCGACAACATCGGTGCAGCCATCGTCGCCGTGACAGGGCGATCGGTGTGATGCGACCGCCACCCTCATTCCAACGCGACAGGAACCCATCATGTCCGAATCGTCTTCCCCTTCCTGCGCACAGGTGCGCCTGCGCAACGGGCGTCGCGTGCCCGCGTTAGGTCTGGGCTCCTGGAACCTGGGCCAGGGCCGGCATGCGCCCGAGCAGGAAATTCAGGCGCTGCAACTCGGTCAGCAATTGGGGATGCAGCTGATCGACACCGCCGAGATGTACGGCAATGGCCGCTCTGAGCAACTGATCAGCCAGGCCATCGGCCGTGCGCAGCCGCCCTACGTGGTGTCCAAGGTGTTGCCCGGCAATGCCAGCGCCCGCGGAATCGCACGCGCCTGCGAAGCCAGCCTGCAACGGCTGGGGGTGCGCACCTTGGATCTGTATTTGCTGCACTGGCGTGGCGGCAGCGATCTGGCCGAAGTGGTGGATGCATTCGAAGCACTACGCGATGCCGGCAAGATCCGCGATTGGGGCGTGTCCAACTTCGATGTCGATGACATGGAGGAGCTCTGGGCAATCGATGGCGGCTCGCGTTGCCTGGTCAACCAGGTGCTGTACCACGCTGGCAGCCGCGGTATCGAATTCGACCTGTTGCCGTGGTGCGCCGCGCACGAGGTGGCCGTGATGGCCTATTCGCCGCTTGGCAGCCGCGCGTTGCTGGATCATCCGGTCTTGCACGCCATCGGCGAGCGTCGTGGCGTTGCAGCCACCGCGGTGGCGCTTGCGTGGGCGATCCGCAGCGGCAATGTCATCGCCATTCCCGAATCCGGAACGCCGGCGCATGTGCGTGCCAATGCCGCGGCCTGCACGCTGCAATTGCACGCAGACGATCTTGCCGAGATCGATCGCGCCTTCGCGCCGCCTACCCGCAAACAGCCGCTGGATCTGCTGTAAAACATGGATAGTCGCGCCCGCTTGTCTGCGCATCTGCACGGCTGCGCGTGTGCGTGCTCGTGATCGCTGCAACATGCAACTGCGACGTCGCGCAATGTTTGCTGCACATGTGAGTTTTCGTTCGCAAGCAGACACATGCAATTAACAGCGCCACTCCCAGGCTTCATTGCTCAGCCCGCATCCCAAGCCCGCCAGAGTGGAGTTCCTATGGCCAAGTCCCCCAGCAAATCCGCGCAGGTCCCTGCCCTCGCACCTGCCAACACCACCGTCGATGGGTCGCGCGGTACTGGCGATGAATTGCACCAGAAGGCAGGCGGCACGCACCCGCAGCTGACCACCAACCAGGGCATTCCGGTAGGTGACAACCAGAATTCGCTCCGCGCCACCCCGCGCGGCCCGACGTTGCTGGAAGATTTCATCCTGCGCGAAAAGATCACCCACTTCGATCACGAACGCATTCCCGAGCGCATCGTGCATGCGCGCGGCAGTGCCGCCCACGGCTATTTCGAGCTCACCAAGTCGTTGAGCCAGTACACCACCGCCAAGATCTTTACCGAGGTGGGCGAAAAGACCCCGTTATTCACCCGTTTTTCCACTGTCGCAGGCGGCGCCGGCTCGGTGGATACGCCGCGCGATGTGCGCGGGTTTGCGGTGAAGTTCTACACCAAGGAAGGCAACTGGGATCTGGTCGGCAACAACATCCCGGTGTTCTTTATCCAGGATGCGATGAAGTTCCCGGACCTGATTCATGCGGTGAAGATGGAGCCGGACCGGGGCTTCCCGCAGGCTGCCAGCGCGCATGACACGTTCTGGGATTTCATTTCGCTGACACCCGAATCGATGCACATGGTGATGTGGGCGATGAGCGACCGCACCATTCCGCGCTCGCTCCGCATGATCGAGGGTTTCGGCATCCACAGTTTCCGATTCCTCAATGACAAGGGCGAAAGCACCTTCGTCAAGTTCCATTGGCGGCCCAAGCTGGGCCTGCAATCGACGATCTGGGACGAGGCGGTCAAGATCGCCGGCGCCGATCAGGATTTCCACCGCCGCGACCTGTTCGAAGCAATCCAGAACGGCGATTTCCCCGAGTGGGAACTCGGCGTGCAGTTGTTCACCGAAGCCCAGGCAGCAACGTTCCCGTTCGATCATCTGGATTCGACCAAGGTCATTCCCGAAGAGCTTGTGCCGTTGCAAATCGTCGGCCGCATGGTGCTCGACCGCTGGCCGGACAACTTCTTTGCCGAAACGGAGCAGGTTGCCTACTGCCCGGCCAACATCGTGCCCGGCATCGACTTCAGCAACGACCCGCTGCTGCAAGGCCGCCTGTTCTCGTATCTGGATACGCAGCTGAGCCGCCTGGGCGGGCCGAACTTCCATCAGATTCCGATCAACGCACCCAAGTGCCCGTTCGCCAACAACCAGCGCGACGGTCACATGCAGATGAACGTACCCAAGGGCCGCGTCGCCTATGAGCCCAGTTCGCTGCAGGCCGATGCGCCGCGTGAAGCGCTGCGTGGCTTCCCCAGCCATGCAACTGCGGCCGAAGAAGGCACCAAGGGCCGAGTGCGTGCAGAAAGCTTTGCCGATCATTACAGCCAGGCGCGGCTGTTCTTCCGCAGCCAGACCGCACCGGAACAGGCGCATATCGCCTCGGCATTGGTGTTCGAGCTGTCGAAGGTGGAAACCGCCCACGTACGCGAGGCCATCGTGGGTCATCTGCGCCACATCGACCAGGAGCTGGCGCAACGTGTGGCCGATGGCATGGGCATGACCGCCCTGCCGCCAGCACCGCCGGCTGCAGTGGCGCCGATCGACATGCCGCTCTCGCCTGCCTTGCAGGTCATCGGCAAGATGAAGGACACCCTGAAAGGGCGCACGGTGGGCATCCTGATTCACGACGGCTCCGATGCCGCGGCGATCAAGGCCGTACGCAAGGCGGCCGAAGCTGCGGGTGCGACGGTCAAGATCGTTGCGCCCAAGCTCGGCGGCGCCAAGCTGAGCGACGGCAAGCAGTTGGCCGCCGATGGGCAGCTGGCTGGGACGCCTTCGGTGGTGTTCGACGCGGTGGCGGTATTGCTGTCCTCGGAAGCGGCCAAGCTGCTGACACGCGAATCGGCGGCGCTGGATTTTGTGAGCTTTGCCTGGGCGCATCTGAAGGCCATCGCATTCGACGAAGGCGCGCAGGTGTTGTTGAAGGCCGGCAACGTCGGCAAGGATGCGGGCGTCGTTCCCGCCGCCGATACCAAGGCATTCATTACCGCAGCAAAAACCCGCCAGTGGGCACGCGAGCCGAAGGTGCGCATGCTGGCGTAACCGCGGGAAGACCCGGTACCCGGGTTTGAAACCGAGGCACGCCACATTCGCCGCGCTGACGGCCCCCAACCCTCGGTTTTCGCCGCTCCCGCGCGTTTGCGCGGTAGCGGCAGGTTACTGCGCATTTCCACGGCAAGCGCTAGCTGTTTCGCGTTAGCCACAGCTTCGATCGCGCTACCAGCATGCGCACTGCGCGATGTTCGTTACCAGGCCGCGATGGAGCACCCTGACGCGAGCGAGGTTTACCTGTCGCTCGCGTCCAAGGTCATGTAGGTCGGGTCGATGACGACGCTCGGTCGCTATTCGCTTCCCGGATGACGATTACGCCAACTGGCGTTGCTTGGGATTGGCCGCATTGCAGAATGTGCCGCTAGTCACTGGAGCACGGTATGGAATCTCGGATCACCCCGACCTCTGGCACAGCAAACTTGCCGCTTCCTGCAGCCGATGACGCGGCGTTACCACGCAGCCCGGCGACCGACGACGATCGGCACCACCGCACTGATGCCCGATTGGCTGGACTAACGCCCCGCCGCAGCGCGGCGCGGACCAGCGCAGCCACCGCGCTCGATTGCGTAATGCCGGACGCCGCGGGCAGCAGGAGCATCGGTGCGCCTGCCTCGGCTCCCGTCGTAAACCGGCCGGATAGACCTCTATTCTCGATCATTCGGCCTATCGCGTTTCTAGCCACCAGGGCCGACATCGGCGGCCATCGCCACCCGATGAGCCTGTCCGAAAGCGCTGTTGTCTTCTCGCGCTCCAAGGCGACATTGGGAGGCAGCGATGTGGGCATGGTCGGGATGCTCGATGGCCAGGAGCATCTTGTCAAAACCGGAATTTCGCGCAGCCTGCTGGGTCAGGCAGTGAAATGTTGCGCGAAGGGGCAAGGCGCGGAGGCCAGCAAGCGCTTGGGCTACATCGTCGGCTCGGCAGCCAGGCTGCTTGAGGGCAGCATGGACAAGCAGGCCACGCAGCAATGGCTGACACTGGCCTTCCATGCCTTTCTCGATACCGAAAAAGGTAAGAGATTGACGGAAAAAGCGAAGACGGATGCGTTGGACATCGACGATGTCTGCGAGATTCACGAAAGCCTGGTTGCTGCAGATCCTCGTCTACGCAATCCGCTTGGCATCCCGGCCTTGTTTGACATCATCAACGTCGCTGCCGCGCAGGATTTGGTCAACGCGCTACAGGCACGCCATCTTCCGCGGCAACACATTCCGGACTCAACGCTGCTGACACTGCCCGACAACGCCTTCATCGCCTCGCGACTGATTCATGATGCAGAGCCGCTGGATACATTCCTGACCAAGGCGTTCTTGCCGCCTGACGTTTCGCTTGCGCAGGCCAAGCAAGCCGCTGCCCGTGTGAAAAGCGCAGCCGGCAGCGGTGCGCAGGCCGATGAACTCGCCGCAGACCACGCGCTGCTTGCGCGGATCAACGATCCGGTCAATCTTCGTTCGGGCAAACAGGCGTTGATCGATACCTTGCGCCACAGCGGTCTGGACGGGCTGTTCGCCTCGTTGCTGGCCAGGCTGACCCTGGGCGAAGCGTCTGATCTGGGCCCTGACAATATGCTGGTCATTCCCGGAGAAGATGCACGCCACAAGGTCGTCAGCATTGACGTAACCGGCTTTCGCTACGACCGGGAGAAAGATACCCCGGCAAATCCACGAGAGCCGCTTCGGTATGGTTGGGGAGACGTCGTCCAGAACCCGGCACGGGCGCTGCAAGTGCTGCTTGATGCCAGCGTGATGAGCAGCCGTTATGCGAAAGGCCTGGATGGCGTACATGCCATGGTGATTGAGGCGATACGCGAGGCGCTTGCCTGGCAAGCCACGCCTGAAGTGGAAATGGTCAAGCAGTGGTACGCCGCGCTCGATGTGGACTCCGTCACGTCCTCCTTGCACTCGCTGGGCGATCAATTGAAAGACATGTCTGGCGCGGGTTGGATGCCGGATGCCGCGCTGGTGAATCAGGTGTTGGCACGCAATTCCTCCTTCCTCAGCAATGTGATTCAAAAATCCCGGACATGACGACTGCGACCAGTACGCGCCACGGGCTGCACGTGCGCGATACCAGTACCGCCCACGGCGACGGTCAGGCGAACCACGCCTGGCCTCGCGCCAATGCCTGCGCGTGCGCGGCTCGGGCGTCGACACCGGCTTCATTCCGCACGGCGTTGGCGGGCAAAAAGACCGAGCTCCCTGCCCGCCGAATTGCCTCTATCAGATGCTCACCGTTTTCAGGTTCCTGCCTGGCCCGCTGCAACTGGCCACTCACGTTGAGCGATCCGTGGAGCTTTGAGCCGTGTGTTCGAGGATCTCTTCCTTGGTGAGGACAGGCGACGCGTCGTGATTAGCGCTCCCCACCAGCGCCAGCCACCCAAAGCTGGCCAAGCAGCTTGGAGCCGATGGTTGCCCGGTGCACCTTGGCCTCGGTATTTCCGAGGGCGCGCATCATCTCTTCCCAGCGTGCGCCCAGGTTGACTTCTCTCTCCGTCTTCAGGTGGACGGCGGCCAAGTCCTTATAGTCGAGCGCGCGCAGCGCGTCGGGGGTGACCGGTCTTTTGGCATGTACGTGGACGAACCAGGGCCGCGGGATGTTTCCATTCGACTGCGGCGTGTGCTCGATACGCACTTCGAATAGCCTGCCACGGTCGCCAATGTCGTCCTCCGAGCGAAGGCGGCGCGGCGACGTGACGCGTGCCAGTCCATTCATCGCCAACAGGCGCTCCAGATGCGGCGCACGTGGCTGCGGATCGGTCTTGAGCGCATCGGCTTCGCGCCGTTTGAAATCGTGCTCGATCCTCTGGAGAAGACGCAGCCGCGTGTCGAGGTGTTCGATGCGCGCGTCTCCTGCACCGAGCTTGCCTTTGAGCTGCAGCACACGCTCACTGGATCCGAACCAGCCCTGCATGGTGATCCTGGCAGAATCGAAGGCCGTCGCCGCGTCATATCTGGAGTCGCCGATCAGGCGCTCTACGTCGGTGGTGTCCTTGCCAAGGCGCTTGGCGAGCGCGATGAAATCACCGCCGAGTTCTGCCACCGGCAACGACTCCAGACGCGTGCCTTTCAGTATCTCGTCGGCCTGCTTTTGCGCTGCGCTGCGCTCATCCATGGCCCGCCGCGCAGGCGCTGCCGCCGAGCTGGAAGCGTCAGGCGTGCGCACGCGTGCCTTGCGCGACCGGCTCGATTTACCTGTTGCCGTCGTGGTTGTCGGCACGCTTGATGTTGTCGACGCCGGTGCCTGCCCGGGCGAGGCCGCTGCTGTGCCAATCAGCTGTCTGTCCTGGACGGCGAACTCACACATGTCAACAATCGCCTGACGTTGGTCGGCAAGTGCCTGTGCAAGATCGAGCATCGTCGGCCATAGATGATCTCTGGCATGTTCACCTGCTTCGATGAGCGCGGCGGCATCCATACACAGCTGCGTCGCCGCTCGGCCACGCAGCTCGGCGTATTCGATAAGCACTTGCTTGTACATGGCCAGCATCTGCGGCGTCAGCGAGTGCTCGGTTGATAGAAAGCGTTCAAGATGGATCTTGGTCAGCTCCGTAAACGCTTGTCCGACCTTGGCTTCCATGCATCTGTCTACTTCTTCGAGCGCGCTCAATCGATCCATCACCTGTCGCAACCCGCAACAACTGGCTTGATCGGAAAGCCTTCTTGAATATATTTCGTACAGCACTCCACGAACGGTTTGCATCCGCGTGTGACAAGATCCCATCGTGATCCTGATGATCGGCAGCTGGGCCTTCAGCACGTCGGGTGGCGCCCGATTCGTCATCGGCGACTTGATACGCCGGAAAACCTCTTCCAATGCTGCAATGACATCAAGAAGATGCGTGCGTAACGCATGCCATGATTCCGGCTGCTGCAGACGGATGGCCTGGACATTAAACCGTGCAAACTGGCTGCTTTCCGCAAGCACAGACCCCAATTCCTGGGTCAATTTGTGATCGATCATTTTTTCGCATGACAGATAGTTCATCGCTGCGGCTTGCCCGAGAGACGAAATCAATCGATCCTCATGGGCTTCGATGTCGGAGGATGACATGCGGCGTTGGATCTTGAGCTCGCTCAGCGCCTGCAAGCCTTGTCGCGCGGATGCGATCGCCGATGCGCCTGACTTGAGCCTTGCTTCAAGGGATCTTGTGTCTGCCACCCCCCTTGGCGCCACGTTTGTGACCAGGTGATTGAACAGTTGCAGCCTGGCCGAGGCCGTGTGCAATACCTCGAGCTGATCTGGTCCTGCTGAGACAGACGCCGAGGTGAAGAGCGGTCCGCGGACGCCCCTGGCGTTAGCGGATGATGATGCAGGCGCACTGGCCCTGGAAGCTCTGGCCGGTCGCGGCGTTCTGATGGCAAGCCCGCTGAGTTGCGTGGAGCGCGCCGCTACCTCGTCAGGCACGCTCGCGTTGGTTGATGCATCCTGTGGCGGCGCCGCTGGTTGAGCGGACCGCGCGGGATCCACTGGGGCTTGATTGGTCGCTCGAACTCTCGGCACGGTGCATCCTCCGACATTGCTATTCTATTGCCACGCATGGACGCCCAGATGCGCCTGTTCTCCGCAGATCCGAGACCTGGTGGTCTGGGTATGCGACGGCACCTGGACCGTTGTGGCTATCGCTGTCCACCAGAGCCAAGCGCCCAAAGCTGGCCAAGCAGCTTGGAGCCGATGGTTGCCCGGTGCACCTTGGCCTCGGTGTTTCCGAGGGCGCGCATCATCTCCTCCCAGCGTGCGCCCAGGTTGACTTCTCTCTCCGTCTTCAAGTGGACGGCGGCCAAGTCCTTATAGTCGAGCGCGCGCAGCCCGTCGGGGGTGACCGGTCTTTTGGCATGTACGTGGACGAACCAGGGCCGCGGGATGTTTCCATTCGACTGCGGCGTGTGCTCGATACGCACTTCGAATAGGCTGCCACGGTCGCCAATGTCGTCCTCCGAGCGAAGGCGGCGCGGCGACGTGACGCGTGCCAGTCCATTCATCGCCAACAGGCGCTCCAGATGCGGCGCACGTGGCTGCGGATCGGTCTTGAGCGCATCGGCTTCGCGCCGTTTGAAGTCGTGCTCGATCCTCTGGAGAAGACGCAGCCGCGTGTTGAGGTGGTCGATGCGCGCGTCTCCTGCACGGAGTTTGCCTTTGAGCTGCAGCACACGCTCACTGGATCCGAACCAGCCCTGCATGGTGATCCTGGCAGAATCGAAGGCCGTCGCCGCGTCATATCTGGAGTCGCCGATCAGCCGCTCTACGTCGGTGGTGTCCTTGCCAAGCCGCTTGGCGAGCGCGATGAAATCGCCGCCGAGTTCTGCCACCGGCAACGACTCCAGACGCGTGCCTTTCAGTATCTCGTCGGCCTGCTTTTGCGCTGCGCTGCGCTCATCCATGACCCGCCGCGCGGGCGCTGCCGCCGAGCTGGAAGCATCAGGCGTGCGCACGCGTGCCTTGCGCGACCGGCTCGATTTGCCTGCTGTCGTCGTGGTTGTCGGCACGCTTGATGTTGTCGACGCCGGTGCCTGCCCGGGCGAGGCCGCCGCTGTGCCAATCAGCTGTCTGTCCTGGACGGCGAACTCACACATGTCAACAATTGCCTGACGTTGGTCGGCAAGTGCCTGTGCAAGATCGAGCATCGTCGGCCATAGATGATCTCTGGCATGCTCACCTGCTTCGATGAGCGCGGCGGCATCCACACACAGCTGCATCCCGGCTCGGCCGCGTATCTCGGCGTATTCGACGAGTACCTTTTTGCACCGGGCCAGCCCCTCCGGGGTGAGCGAATGCTCGGTTGAGGAAAAGCGTTCGACATGGACCTGGATCACATGCTTGAGTGCTTCGCCCACCTCAGCATGGTGAAGGCTGTCGATTTCTTCGAGCTCCCTCAGTCCGTCAAGCACCTGGGGCAGGCCGCACTCGCTGGCCTCATCGGCAAGGCGCCTTGAATGTATTTCGACGAGCATTCCGCGGACGGTCTGCATCCGTTCATGGCACGATCCCATCATCGCCCTGACGACCGGGAGATGGTCCTTGAGCGAGTCGCGTGGCCCCTGACCCGTCATCGGCGACCTGATGCGCTGGCAAACCTCCTCCATCGCTGCAAGCGCATTCAGAAGATGCCCGCGTAACGCAAGCCATGGTCCCGGTTGCTGCAGACGCATGGCGTCCGCGGACAACACCACCATCTCAACCCTTTGGGTATTCACATGGCCAAATTCGCTGGCCATTTTCTGATCGATCATCTTCTCGCATGCGCCGTAGTGAAGCGATGCGGCTACTGCGAAATGCGGCACCAGGAAATTCTCGTGTTCTTCGACGTTGTCGACCGGCATGCGTTTTTGGATATTCAGCTCGGCCAGCGCCTGCAAGGCTTGTCGAGCGGATTCGATCGCAGACTTTCCGGATTCGAGTCTTGCTTCCAGCGCTCTGATATCCGCTGGTGCGTCACGTTTTTGTGCCAGGTCGTTGAAGCGTTTCAGCCTGGATGAGGCCTTGCTCAATACTTCGAAAGGATCTGGCCCTTGCGGAACTGGCGCCGCGGCAAAGAGCGCCGCCATGACGTCCTGTGCGTTGGTGGACGATGCCGCTGGAAGATTGGCTCTGGAGGCTCGGCCCAGCCGTCGCGGCCTGATGGAAAGTCCGCCGAGTTGCGCTGAGGGCGCCGCACTGGCGGCAGAGCTACTTGCGGCTGATCCCGAGCCCGATGGTGTCGGTGCAGTTTGAATCAATTGCGCGGGATCCGGTGGGGCCTGCTTGGTCGATTCAATTTTAGGCACGGTGCATCCTCCGATATCGCCATTCGATTTGCTCGCACACCGCGCCCAGTTTTCCCCGTCCCGGAATGTGCGTGGAACGTGGCGGCGCCGTACGCCAGGCCTTGCGAGCCGGCAGCGATGCGTGTTGCCACTGCGTGGCGCAGTCACCGCGTGACCCGTGCCATGGCGCTCGAACCGCCTGCCTCATCGTGTTGCATGCTGCAGCGCCTGCCTCACTCACTGCTGGCTCGACCCGGCATTGTTCATCATGCAATTGCCGATGACGTGCAGCGAAAACCGTGTTGCCGTTTCAACGCAGGAAGCGCGACCCGCTCATGTCGATGTGCGTGACATCGCTGCCTTAGTAAACCACCGAATGCGGCGCGGTTTGCATGCGGCGCGAATGCGTGGTGACTGAGACGAAGACGAGCCGGCTGCGCATGCAGTTGTTCAATGACCAGACGAGGCGGTCAAGGCATCTCCCAATAACTTGGGCACCTCTCAAGACCCGTCATCATGTCCGATGCCTTTGAATCATCGGCACAACGCTCAGGAATCAAGAAACGACGCAATGTTGCAGATCCGGTGGACGCCTATCCATGGCAAGCCCTAGTTCGGAAACCTCAGCAGGCAGTTCGAGAGAATTTTCAGGCTCAACGCACGTCTTGCGCATGCACGTTGAGATCGCCCCGCCCTCTACACTGTTTCGGCTGAAAACTGCTGCGCATTCGCCAACGCACGATATTCGCGCGGCGTCATGCCCACCGCTTGCTTGAATTGCCGCGCGAACGCGCTTTGGTCGCTGAAGCCGCAAGCGTGGCCGATTTCGGTAAGGCTCTTGTTTCCGTGCAGCAGATGCATCGCCATCTGCAGACGCAGCTTGGCCAACACTTGCTGCGGCGTGAGCTGGAATACCTTGCGGAACGAGCGCTGCAGCTTGGACATGGAAAACCCGGTGATCTCCACCAGCGCCTGCATGCGGACGTTCTGCGCGTAATTGGCGTTGAGATACGCCAGCGCAAGTCGCAGCTTTTCGTACTGCGATTCGTGCCCGTCCTGCGGGCCCAGATCGCGCGAGATGCCGATGATGCCCTGCACCTTGCCATTCACCAGCAACGGACGCTTGCAGGTCAGGCACCAGCCAGGCTCACGGTTAGCGAACAGGTGGAGCTCCAGCAGGTTGTCGATCACCTCGCCGGCCAGCACCTGCTCGTCCTGATTGGCGTAATTGGCGCCCAGGCCACTGGGATAGACCTCGGCAACACGCTTGCCGATCAGGTCCTTGCGCGATTTCAGCCCCAGCCGCCGCAGCATGGTCTGGTTGACGTGGGTGTAGCGGCCCTCGCGATCCTTGACGAAGAACAACACGTCCGGCACGGCATCGAACAACGCTTCAAGATCGGCAGGATCGATGCTCTTCATGCGAGAGGGTTCATGCAGGGCAAGGTGCTCGAGACCGGGAAAGGCGCATCAAACCAGGCGCGCGATCGAAACGATTCGCCCCTGCCGCGCCATGATACGCCGCATGCGCGATCGGCCTGCGGCCGGAGGACTCAGCGCGAGGTGCTGCCTGCGTCCACTGCCGCCGGTGCAGGCTTGGCATCTCCCGCCGCAGCGGTCGGGTTACCGATGCGATCCAGCGGCACCTGTCGCGCACGCCAGCTCTGCACCACCGCCGCACCGGCCTGTGAGCCCACCTGCACGCGCAGCCGCGCGCTGCCGCCGGGCGCGATGAACTCGATCTCGCAGTCGCCCGCGGCCATGCAGCTATCGGCCGCAAGGGGATCCACCAGTTGCCAGCCTTGCTCCATCACCGCCTGCGCAAACGCGCGATACCCCATGCCGGATTTCAGCACGGCCGGCAATGGCACGCTCGTATCGCCGCCTTGCTCGGAAGACGGAACCGCCACCGGGGCGCGCGCGGGCGCAACGGCAGGCCGCGACGCGGCGCCCAGGGCGGGACTGCAGATCAGAGCGATTACCCACAATGCGGGGCGGAACGACGTGCGCATGCAAACGGTCCTTGCGGTCCTGGCAGGGAACTGGGAAGAGGAAGATGCGCTAGTTTGACATGCCTGTGATGCGCTGCGGCAATTGCATTTGGGATGCATTGGCCCGTGATCTGCACAGCGGCGCTGCAACCGGTTCACGCCAAGCGTGCTCATCCAGCGCACGGGATGTCAGTGGAACGGCCAGACGCTCCGGATCGACAATTGCCGCCGGCAGACTCATCGGTATCAGCGCGTCCACCGCCGATCCGGTCGCCATCGTCGCAAGCAAGCTGCATGATTGCGGTTTGCGCGCGGAGTTCCCGATGGCCATTGCCAACGCTTCAACCACGACGTCTTCAACCTATGCAGTCGGCCAGCTATGGCGCTGCCGCGGGCGCAGTGCCGCCGAAACGCCGCTACTGCTGATCAACCAGATCGATACGCATCCGCAGGGAGGCCAGATCCTGCACGTGACCATCAGCGACGTCCAGGTCCGTCATGCGGGAATGCCCAACGGAACGCTTGACACGCTGCCGCACATTCCGGTGATTGCACAGACGCTGGAGCGCAGCGCTGCCGAACATGTCGGCGACAGCACGCCCAATCAGGCGTATCTGCCCGGGTATGCCGAGTGGAAGGCCGCGTTCGACGCCGGGCGTGCCGGCTCGTTCGGGATTGCGGTGTCGGAAATTCTGGACATCGTGGAAGGCCAGCTGGCCAAACGCGGCTAGCACTGCGCAGGTGTCAGGTGGGCATGGACTGCCGGCAAGACTGCGGTGCACGCGCGGCAGATGCGAGGTGGAATAACCGCTGCTTGCTCTGGCGGTGCGCGAGCACTCCAGGCGCAACGGGCAGGATGCGGTTGCCAAAACGCTGACTTCGACAACGCCCATCGCCCAGGGAAAGCATTCGCTCAAGCAACCGACACGCCGCGCCTGGCGGCGTGTCGGTCGTCCGTCACTGGCCGATATGCTGCTTCAACCAGCCATTGACGGTGTCATGCCACAGGATGCTGTTGTCCGGCTTGAGTACCCAGTGGTTCTCGTCCGGGAAATACAGGAACTTGGAATCGATGCCCTTGCGCTGCAGCGCGGTGAAGGCAGCCAGGCCCTGTTCGACCGGAATGCGGAAATCCTGCTGGCCGTGGATCACCAGCATCGGCACCTTCCACTTGTCTACGTGCAGCACCGGGTTGAACTTCTCGTAGCCGGCCGGGTTCTGCCACGGCGTGCCGCCATTTTCCCACTCGCTGAACCATAGTTCCTCGGTGGCATAGCCCATGGTGCGGTTGTCGAAGACGCCGTCGTGGTCGACCAGGCACTTCCATGGTTGATTCCAGTTGCCTGCCATCCAATAGACCATGTAGCCGCCGTAGCTGGCGCCCAATGCGCAGGCCTTGTCGCCGTTGAGGAAGCCGTATTGCTTCTGCGCGGCGGCCCAGCCTTTTTGCAGATCTTCCAGCGGGCGGTCGCCCCAATGCTGGCTGATGGCGTCGGTGAATTCCTGGCCGTAGCCGGTGGAGCCGTGGAAATCGATCATCACCACCGCGTAGCCCTGGCCGGCGTAGGTCTGCGGATTCCAGCGGTTGCTCCAGCCATTGCCGAAGCTGCCCTGCGGGCCGCCGTGGATCAGGAACGCCACCGGGTAAGTCTTGCCCTGCTGGTAGTTGTACGGCTTGACCACGTAGCCGTGCACGGTGTCGTTGTTCCAGCCCTTGAACTGGAACTGCTCGTAGTCGCCGAACTGCACGTCCGGCAACAATTCGCCCGCGCTCTGGCTGATCGCGCGCAGTCCCTGGCCTTGCGTGTCGCTGACGAAGATCTGGTCACCGCTCTTGAGCGAGTTGCGGGTAAAGGCCAGCGTATTGCCGGCCAGCGTGGGGGCGTGCACGCTGCCCTCGCCCACCAGCTTGGTTGCCTCGCCGCTGGCGATATCGATCTTGAACAGTGGGTGCTCGCCGAGTTCGTCGGCACTGGTGTAGAGGCTGGCACCGTCTTCGCTCAACACGATCTCGCCCGCCGAGCGGTCCCACTTCGGCGCGATCTCGCGCGTCTTGCCGCTGGCCACATCCATCGCCATCAGGCCGAAGCGGTCGGCCTCGAAGCCCGGGCGCTTCATGGCGCGGTAGTACAGCGTCTTGCCGTCGGTGCTGAACACCGGGCCGGCATCCCAGGCCGGGTTGGCCGCGGTCAGGTTGACCGGCGCGGACTTGCCGGTCGCATCCAGGCGGTACAGATCGAAGTTGGTCTGCCACGGCTCGTCATTGCCGGTGGGCTTGCCGCTGGCCTTGGCATTCTTGCTCGCCTCCGGGCCATGCGGCTGCGGAATGCGCACGCTGGCCACCACGCTGGCGCCATCGGGCGACCAGGTGTAATCGTCGTTGCCGCCGAACGGCTTGGACGGCGCGTCGCCGGCCAACGTGGCGCTGATCGCCGATGCCCCGACCACTGCCTTGGCACCGGCCGCAGGCAACTCGGCCACGAACAGGGTGTTGCGGCGGCCATCGTTCCAGGTGTCCCAATGACGGACGAACAACTGGTCGTACACCACGCCGCTGGCCTTGTTGTTCTTGAGCTCGCCCAGCTTCTTCTTGGTGCAGCCCAGGTCCGAGCCGCAGTCCTGGAACACGCCCGCGCTGAAGGCGATGCGCTTGCCGTCCGGCGAGAGCTTGTAGCTGTCCACGTCCACCGCAAATGCGGTGAGTTGCTGCGGCGTGCCGCCGGCCATCGGCTGCGCGTAGAGCTGCTGGCTACCGGATTTGCTGCTGAGGAAGTACACCGTCTTGCCGTCCGGCGACAACGCCGGGCTGTTGACGTTCCATCCTTCCGGGGTGAGCCGCTTGGGCGGCGCCAGATCGCGCGTGCGCAGATTGCGCACCCACAGGCTGGTGGCCGGCTTGCCATTGGCGGTCTTGGCCTGGCGCTTGGCGAACAGCACCACGCTGCCATCCGGGCTGAGCGTAGGCGAGGACACCCGGTCCAGCGCCACCATGTCGCGCACATCGAAACCGCGCGCAGCGGCAAGGCTTGGCAGGGCAGCCAGCAAACACAGGGGCAGTACGGCGTGACGCAGCTTCATCGAGATCTCCGGCAACGGCAAAACGTCGATGGTAGGCGTTGCTGCGGCGCACGCGCAAAGGCAGGAGATCCTGCGGCGCGACGCGGTGCGCCGCGCACGCATGCGCAGACCATGCCGCCTGCACGCGACACGGGCGGCTGGGCGCTTTAGAGCGGCTTACGACGTAGCGAGCAGTCGTCAGGTGGGTGCGGACGGCGCACTCAAAACCGGCGTGGACGAGTGGTACACATGCCGATTCCGGGCACCGGCCGCGCCCGCCTGGCGGCTGCGCAGTCGTTTTGTTCGCTGCTCTTAGAAGCGGTGCGACAAGCCTACGTAGACCTGGGTGTCGGGCGTGCGGTCGTTGAGGCCGAAATTGGCGCCTACGTCCAGCTGCAAGAGCGGATTGAGCAGATACGACGCCGCGATATCGGCCGAGTACTGCTCCACGGTCTGCGCCGGATCGCGGTTGATGGAGGACCACACCTCCACCGCCATCGACAACCTTGGTGTCAGTGGGCGCGCCAGATTGATCACGTTGACGATGGCCACATGCTTGCCGCTGCCATCGCTGTCGGCCAACCAATCCAGTTCCGGACCGAACGTCAGCGAGAAGCTGCTGGGCAGCACGAAGTTGACCGGCAGCGCCAGGCCGCCTTCCCAGGTGTCGTTGCCCAGGCCGGTACGCGCGGTGGGTGCCTTGACGAACGGCAGCAGCGCCACGCTGGCGGTGTCGCTCTCGTACACACGCGCCTTCATGCGCAGATAGAGATCGCCGCCGCCGCTCAGGCTGCTGCGCGCGCCGGTGGCGCGGTCGGTGGTCTTGACCTGCAGTTGCGGCGCCCAGTTGAGTTGCAGATCGGTGCGGTCGCTGACGCCGTACTTGAGCGTGGGATTGGTGAAGTACGCCGTCTCTGTGCGTGTGCCGGGCTGGCTGTCGCGCGTGTAATTGCCGATGTCGGTTTCCAGCTGCCACTCGCCAGCCGGCACGGTGCAGGTGGCATTGGCCTTGGTCGGCCGATCGGTGCAAAGCGCCGCGTCGGTGGCGTCTTGCGCCTGCGCCTGAACTGCGAGGCTGCTCAGCGCTGCCGTAACGATGACGGCGAGCAGTGTCTTGCGGGAAGACGAGCGCGAGGTGATGGTGGGCATTGCGGTGATTCCAGGGCAAAGCGCGGCACGAATCGCATGACCGTGCCGCGCTGAAGAGTGGGAGGTGGTGCGTTACGACGCGCGGTATGGCGGCGCTGCGCTTGGTCAACGGTGCCGCAACTGCGGTTTTTTCGGGCGGCGTCGGTGCGGTCGCGATGCGATGCACACGCCCACTGCAGGGAAGTGCGCGGGCCTGCACTGCCAGACACTTGCCTGGCGTTGCGGCGTCATGCACAGCGCATGAGCGCACCACGGTCTACCGGGTGGTTGGGATCAGATCAGTCCAGCATGCAGCACTCGTGGCGCACCGTTGTGCGGGAGACGGCACGATAAGCAGCAGCGGCATAAAGTCGCTATGCACGGCAGTTGCGCAGGGCGTAAAGCCGGCGCAAAGACATTGAATCTGGATGGCGGGTTAGCGGATGGCTGTGCAGGCCGCGATGCCCGCATGCGGCAGTGCTGCACGGTTTGCATGCGGTGTGCAGGACGCAGTGGCAGCGATGCAATCGAAACGGCGAATCGAGCTCCATCGTGCGCAGGACCTGGCGCCATTGCAGCGCTGGCATGTCTTCGCCAGGTAAAGCCCGGGGGCCCAGACAGCTGTTTCCCGTTCCCTCACAGCTGTGCTGGATCAAGCTGCGCGCACAACCAGGCGCGGCTTGCAGATGGCGCATGCGGGGCGCATGCGGGGCGCATGCGCCATCTGGCATCACACTCAGGCGGCCTGTTCGCCGCGCTTGCCAACGCGATACAGCAGCCAGCCGACCAGGGCCAGAATCGCCAGGCCGACCCACTGGTTGAGCTGCAGCGCGGCCGGCAATGCCAGCACGTCGGCGCGGCTGGACAACACGATCGGCACCGCAATGGCGATGCCCATCAACGCCTCGCCGGTGATCAGGCCAGCGGCAAACAGCACGCCCGGGCGATGCACGCGGTCACGGCCGTCTTCGTCGTCGGCACGGATGTTGTGGAAGCGCTCCACCAGATGCGCGATCAGGCCGCCGAGGAAGATCGGCACCATCAGTTCCAGCGGCAGATAGATGCCGATGGCCGCGGCCAGCACCGGTACACGGAAGCGCTTGCCGTTGGCCTTCAACCATTCGTCCAGCGCGATGATGGCCGCGCCCACGCCGGCACCGATCGCGATCATGCTCCACGGCAGCTGGCCACCGAACAGGCCCTTGGCCACCGAGGCCATCAGCGTCGCCTGCGGCGCGCCCAGCGAGTTGGGATGCTGTGGCGTTGCTGGGCCGATGCCGTAGGCTTGAGCCAGCAGGTTCAGCACCGGCGCCATGATCAACGCGCACGAGAACGCGCCAATACCCAGCATCAGCTGCTGTTTCCACGGTGTGGCACCGACCAGATAACCGGCCTTGAGATCTTGCAGGTTGTCCCCGCCCACCGCCGCCGCGCAGCACACCACCGCACCGATCATGATCGCGGCCACTGCGCCCAGCGGTGCAGCGCCGATACCCACCGGCACCAGGCCGCTCTTGCCGAGCAGCAACACCAGCACCGCCGAGGCGAACAGGATGGTGGAGATGGTGATGCCCGACACCGGGTTGTTGGAAGAGCCGATCAAACCGGCCAGATAGCCCGAAACGGACACGAACAGGAAGCCGGCCACGATCATGATGATGGTCATCGGGATCGACACATGCCACTGCTGCACGATGGCCTGATACAGGCCCAGCAGCGGCAGCGTGCACAGCACCAGCGCCACCAGCATCCACTTCATCGGCAGATCGCGCTCGGTCTCTGCAACCACGCCGCCGCCACTCTTGCGCGCAGCGGCAAAGCCGCTCTTGACGCCGGAAAACAGCGATTTCCGCAGCGAGAACAAGGTCCACACGCCACCGATCAACATCGCGCCGACACCCAGGTAGCGAATCTTCGCGCCCCAGATGCCGAACGCTGCATCGGCAGCCGACGCATCGACCAGGCTCTGCGCCAGGGCCGGGTCCGAGCCCATGAAGAACTGCTGGTACAGCGGGATGGCGATGTGCCAGGACAGGATCGAGCCGGACAGCACCACGATGCCCACGTTCAACCCGACGATGTAGCCCACGCCCAGCAGCGCCGGCGACAGGTTGGTGCCGATATAGCCCACCAGCCGGCTGCTGCCCAGGTAGGTGGCCTGCGCCCAGGTGTCGGGAATCACGCGCAGGCCGCTGGCCGCAGCCAGCTTGACCAGCGCACCGATGGCGCCGGAGATGGCCAGGATCTTCAGGCCCGGGCCGGGATTTTCGCCGGCCTTGAGCACTTCGGCCGCCGCCTTGCCTTCGGGGAACGGCAGCGGGTCTTCAACGATCATCGAGCGACGCAACGGCACCGAGAACAACACGCCAAGCAGGCCGCCCATGCCGGCGATGCCGAGCACCCACCAGTACTTGAAGTCCGGCCAGTAGCCCATGATCACCAGCGCGGGGATGGTGAAGATCACCCCGGCCGCGATCGACGAGCCGGCCGACGCACCGGTCTGGACGATGTTGTTCTCCAGAATGGTGCCACCGCCCAGCAGGCGCAGCACACCCATCGACACGACGGCCGCCGGGATGGCGGTGGCGATGGTCAGGCCGGCGAACAGGCCGAGGTAGGCATTGGCGGCCGAAAGCACGACCGCCAGCACGATGGCCAGCGCGACGGCACGGAAGGTGAGCTGGCGCGGCTGCGCGTCGTGGCTCATTGGGCATTCCCCTGTAGGCAAAAAATCCGCACCACGCTAGCGCCTGCGTCCACGCGAGTCCAGCTGCGGCGCGGCGTGACAGTGTGCGTGCGATGGCGGGTGGACGTCGCAGGGGCAACCCGACGCACGCGCTGCCGGCTGGGTTGCAATCTGTCCGATCGCAGCGGTATCCGGCGCGTTGGCTGTTGAGGACGCGGGCACGTTTCGAACCACGCTCACCCCCAGCGTCGATACAGGTGCGCCGCGCCGTGCAACTGGCGTCAGCTGCTGCCGGGTGGATGTTATTGCGCTAACGCGCCTGCCGGGATCTGCGCCCGGCGCGGCGATCACTGCACGGCAACAGCCCGACACCGCGCGTGCGACGCCAGGCGCAGAAGAGTGCGCGTGCGCCGCTACGCCGGGAATGACGCAGCAGCGCATCCTGCCGAGGGTTAGTGCAGCAACTCGGCAAAGGCGCGATCAGCCTCGATGACCTCCGGCAGCGCGGCGAACAACGCGTCCAGATCCACGCCGTCCATCAGCGGGCTGCGTATCGCTTCCAATGCCGCCGCGGTGGCGCCGCCATGCGCATGCAGCGCATCGCAGACCAGTACCGCCTGGGCCACCAGCAATGGCATGCGTGCCCCGTCCGGGGCCGCGGCGGGCCGGACCTGGTACGCGATGGCTTGCTGGATCACCACGGGCAGCTGCCAGCGCCGTGCCAGCTCGGCCCCGACTTCCGGGTAGCCGAAGCCCAGTTGCAGGGTTTCTTCGGCCGCATGACCGGCAGAGGAGGTTTCGTGATTGATGCGGCTGGCGTATTCCGGCGCACCGGACTGGATCAAGAGCTCGCCGATGTTGTGCATCATCCCGCAGGTGAAGGCCGTCTCCGGGTCCAACCCCTGCTGGCGCGCCAGCAGGCGGCAGATGCCGGCCACTTCGAAACTGTGCCGCCAGAAGGCCTTGAGGTCGAAGCCCGGGCCAGCCCGGAACGCGCCCGTCATCGCCGACGCCAGCACCAGGGTGCGCAGGGTATTGAAGCCCAGCCGCATGGCCGCGTCTTCCACGCTGGTGGAATCGCGCAGGCCATGGAAGCGCGCCGAATTGGCCAGCCGCAACACTTTGGCGGCAATCACCGGATCGCGCTCGATACTATGCGCCAGCGTATCGATATCGGTCTGCGGATCGTCGAATTGACGGATCAGGTCTTGCGCCACCTTGGGCACGGTGGGCAAGGTGTGCAACTGGTCGAACAACGCCTCCAACTTCATGATCGCCTCGTGGGTGAAAGACAAGCCAGCGCGGCTGCGCGGACCTGCATGGTGTAGCACGGACCGGTTCACTGCCAATGACCGACGGCAGGATGATTCACTCAGGCTTCTGGCTGGGTCTGTACAGCGCACTGCCTCACCGCGTGGCCCAACTGACAGGAGAGGCAAGCGAACTGGACAGTTCGACGAGGCGACCGTCTCGGTGACCCTCAGTCGGCCTTGGCGCCACCCAGCGATTTGGATAAAAACGCCAACAGCTGGGTGTAGAACGCGCGTCGATGGGGCTCGGTGTAGAAGCCGTGGCCTTCTGTGTCGAAGTACAGCGTTTCCACTGGGGTGCCGGCCTGGCGCAACGCTGCTTCCATTCGCTTGCTGTGCTGGATGGGCGCGCGCTCGTCTTCGCCCCCTGCAGCCAGAAACACCGGCACCTTGATCTGCCTGGCCAGACTGACCGGCGAACGCGCGGCCAGGGTGGCCGGATCGCCCAACCATTGCTTGAGATAGTTCTCGCCGGAACCGCGCTTCTGGATATCGCCGCTGGTGAACATCATCGGCAAGTCGTAGACGCCCACATACCCGGCCGCGCACGCATACAGGCCCGATTCCTTGGCCGCACCCATCAGGGCTGCGTACGCACCGTAACTGGCGCCAAAGATGCAGATCTTGCGTGCGTCCGCATACCCCTGGTCAATCGCCCAACGCGTTGCATCGGTCACATCGTCCTGCATGGTGCCGCCCCACTGACGCGCGCCGGCGTGCTGGAAGTGGCGCCCATAATTGCCAGAGCCGCGGAAATTGATCTGCAGCACCGCATAACCCGCTTGCGCCAGCAGTTGCGCATCGTCGTCGAACTGCCAGCTGTCGAAGATCTCGAAGGGACCGCCATGGGGCATCACCACCATTGGCAGATGTTTGTCGCCCCCGCTGCGCGGCAGCGTGAGATACCCATGCAGTGGCACCCCGTCACGTGCCTGCAGTGCAATCGGCTGCACGGTGGCCGTGCGCTCGGGGTCGAACCAGTCGCGCCGACTGATCACATGCTGGGCTTTGTTCTGTTGCGTATCGAACACGTAGAAATCGCCAGGGTTGCTGCCCGAATAGGCTTCAAGCATCACGTAGCGACCGTCTTTGGTGCTGGAGGTCACGCGCACCGCATTGCCGGCAAAGGCCGCCTCCAGGCTGTGATACATCCGCGCCTGTGCCCCATGCTCGTCGAAAAAGCGGGTGCGGGGGCGGTCGGCCATGAAAATGGCGCCGACCGGGATGGTGGTGCCGTTGCGGTAGATGATCTCCAGGGGGTCGGCCACCGCGTCGCGCAATACCTGCTCACGGCGATTGGCCTGGATGTCCCAGCCGACGATCGCATCGGGGCCGTCGGCACTTTGCACGCGCAAGTACGCAATGCGCTCGTCTTGCGAAAAACCCAGCGGTGTTTCGACATGGCCACTGACCTGCTCGTCATTGATCAGCGCCCATTCGTCGCCCGCGCCCTTGCGGTAATACAGCTTGCTGACGTTGTCCGAGCCCGCCCCCTGCGCGAAGCGCACCTGCCCATGATGGTCGGTGGTGAAGCTGGCGCGCTGAATCGGCGCACGCGCAAGCGGGAGGCGGCGGCCGGTGGTGACGTCGAGCTTTTCTGCGCGCGTATAAGGATCCTGCCCCGACATCGGCCAGATCGCCACGATCACGCTGCGGTCGTCGTCGGGCAAGGGGTCGGTCAGGAATGCGGCCACCGCTTCGGTCTTCTTGACCTTGATGTTGGTGCCAAGGCCGGTGCCGCGTGCGCGGTAACCCACCAGCAACTCGGCTCCGGTGCCATCGGCATTGATGGCATACAGCTCGCCGGTCGGCAGCGGCTTGTCGAGCAAGCCGTACTTCTGTGCAATGGAGATCAACACGCGGGTGTCGCTGACCCAGGCGAAATCGCTCACGTAGGTGTTTTTTTCCAGCACGAAGGTGGCGCCGATGCTGTTGTCCGAACGCCGCATGATCGCAAGGGCGGTCTTGTCTTCCATCGGCACGGTCGCGGCGAAATACGCGCCGCTGGGCGATAGCTTGATGTCGGCGAACTTGTCCTTCTTGATATAGGCGCCGACATCCACCTGGGCCGTGGCAGTGCCGGCCGCCATCAGCAGCACCAAGGCCGCAGGAATGATCCATTTCCGCATGTACGACTCCGTGTTGTAGGCAAACCGATGGCGAAATCTAGCAGCAATCCATGCACCTAAAAAGCGTCAATGGAAATCGCGCGAGGGCAGCTGCATGTCGCCGAGCAGGTTGCTGAGGTCGTACAGGTCGCAGGCGATGAGATGCTCTACGCCGTCCACGCGTTCCCAGCGACCGCGCACGGCGAGCAGGCGCGATTCCAGTAGCGCACGGCGGCGACGCAGCGCAAGGTGCGACCAGACGATGACGTTGATCATGCCCTGCTCGTCTTCCAGGGTGACGAAGATGGTGCCCTTGGCGGTGGCCGGGCGCTGGCGCTGGGTAACCAGGCCGGCCACATGCACGCCGCTGCCATGGCGGCGGCCCTGCAATTCGCGCAGGCCCAGGATGCGCCGCTGGCGCATCTGCGGGCGCAGCAGCGCCATCGGGTGCTGGCGCAGACTCAGGCCGACCGAGCGGTAATCGGCAAGGATTTCTTCGCCGGCGCGCGGCGCCTCGAACGCCACCGGGCGCTCCTCCGGGCTGCCCGGCAACAGGGGGCGGCGCGCCTCCACGCCGGCCATTGCCCAGCGCGCGGCGTTGCGGTTGCCCACCATGCCGTGCAAAGCGCCGGCTTCTGCCAATGCCAGGCGTGCTTTTTCGTCGAGTGCGGCGCGCAGGCACAGATCGCCGATATCGGCGAACGCCCGCTGCGTGCGTGCGGCAACGATGCGCTGCGCCACCACTTGCGACAGTCCGGCGACCTGCCGCATGCCCAGCCGGATCGCCGGTTGTTCGCCGGGATCGGCAGCGCTGCGCCACGGCCGGCCGCCGACCAGGGTGTTGTCCCAGTCGCTGTGCAATACATCCACCGGCAGCACCTCCACACGCTCGCGCTCGGGGCTGCCGCGGCGCGCATCCTGCACGATCTGGCTGGCCGAATAGAAACCCATCGGCTGCGCGTTGAGCAGCCCGCAGGCGAAGGCGGCCGGCTCGTGGCGTTTGAGCCAGCAGCTGGCGTAGACGAGCTTGGCGAACGAGGCGGCATGGCTCTGCGGAAAACCGTAGGAACCGAAACCCTTGATCTGTTCGAAAATCTGGTCGATGAAGCTGGAGGCGTAGCCTTTGCCTTCCATCAATGCGCGAATGCGCATGCGATGCGATTCCATGTCGCCACCGCGGCGCCAGGCCGCCATCGAACGGCGTAGCTTGTCGGCCTCGTCAGGGTCGTAGCCGGCGTGGATCACCAACTCCATGACCTGCTCCTGGAACAGCGGAATCCCCAATGTCGGCCCGAGAATTTGCTCTACGCCTTCGGAGGGATAGTTGATCAGGCTCTTGTCCTTGCGACGTTGCAGGTACGGATGCACCATGTCGCCCTGGATCGGGCCAGGGCGCACGATCGCCACTTCGATGACCAGGTCGTAGAACTCTGCCGGTTTGAGCCTTGGCAGCATGGCCATCTGCGCACGCGACTCGATCTGGAACACGCCGACCGTATCGGCGCGCTGGATCATCTTGTAGGTCGCCGCATCCTCATCCGGCAAGGTCGCCAACGTGTAGTCGCGATGACGGTGGCCACGCACCAGGTCCAGCGTCTTGCGAATGCAGGTCAGCATGCCCAGGGCCAGGCAATCGACCTTGAGCAGCTTCATGGTTTCCAGATCGTCCTTGTCCCACTGGATGATGGTGCGGTCGGCCATCGCGGCATTTTCCACCGGTACCAGCAACGACAACGGCTCGTCGGAGATGACGAATCCGCCCACGTGCTGCGACAGATGCCGTGGGTGATCGCGCAGGTGGTCTGTCACGAGCAGGATCTTGTTGATCAGCGGGTTGGCCAGATCGAAGCCGGCTTCTTCGATGCGCTGTTCCATCGGTGTTTCGCCATTGCCCCAGCCATAGCAATTGGCCAGCAAGGCAATCTGGTCCGGTGGCAGACCGAAGGCCTTGGCCACGTCGCGCACCGCGCTCTTGCCGCGATAGCAGATCACCGTCGCCGCCAGCGCTGCGCGTTCGCGCCCGTATTTGGCGTAGACGTATTGCAACACCTCCTCGCGGCGTTCGTGCTCGAAATCCACGTCGATGTCCGGCGGCTCGTTACGCGCCTTGGACAAGAAGCGCGAGATCAACAATCGCGTCTTGCTCGGATCAACCGAGGTGATGCCCAGTGCATAGCAGACTGCCGAATTTGCTGAAGATCCACGCCCCTGGCACAGGATGTCTTTGGAACGCGCAAACCGCACCACATCCTGTACCGTGAGAAAGAAAGCCTCGTATTCCAGTTCGGCGATCAACGCCAATTCGTTCTCGATGTCGTCGCGTATTTTCTTCGGCACCCCATCCGGCCAGCGCTCCCGCATCCCGGCTTCAGTGAGCTGACGCAGATAACTGGCAGGCGTATGCCCCTGCGGCACCAATTCTCTGGGATAGGTGTATTGGAGCTTGGAAATGTCGAAGGTGCAGCGTTGCGCCAGCTCCACGGTGGCCTGCAACAACCCATCCGGGTAGATATTGCCCAACGCGCGCCGGGTGCGCAGATGGCGCTCGCCATTGCGGAACAGGTGTGCGCCGCATTCGGCCAGCGGCAGCGTGTGACGGATGGCGGTCAAGGTGTCTTGCACGATGCGCTCGCGACGCTGCGCCATATGTACATCGCCGCTGGCCAACGCGGTCATGCCCAACTGCTGCGCCAGCGCTTGCAGGACCTGCAGGCGTGCGACATCGTCCTGTTCGCGATGCAATTCCACTGCCAGAAACGCCCGCTCGCCGAAGACCTGTTGCAACCAGGCACCCTGCTCTGCCTGCGGCTGCGCACCGGGCAGCCACAGTGCAAACACGCCCGGCGCCACATCGCGAAACTGCGCTTGCACCTCGGCCCGCCCCACGCGATAAGCGCCCTTGCTGGCCGCGCGCCGCGCGGTGGTGATCAGCGCGCACAATTGCGGATAACCGTGCGCATTTTCCACCAGCAGCACGAAGCGGGTGCCATCGACCAGGGCGAATTCGCTGCCGACAATCAACCGCACCCCGGTGGCGCGCGACGCTTCCAGGCCACGCACGATGCCGGCCAGCGAGCATTCGTCGGTGATGGCCAAGGCGCTGTAGCCGCAGTGTTGTGCGCGCACGAACAGCTGTTCGGCGCTGGAGGCGCCACGCAGGAACGAGAAGTCCGACAGGCAGTGCAGCTCGGCATAGGCGGGCAAGCCATCGGCAACGTGCGCATGGCTGATGTCGTCGTTGGCCGCGCGCAACCGTGCGGCCACATTCCAGGCGCGCGGCATGCGCCCGCCGGGCGTGTCGCGGTCTACGCCATCGATGGCGTCATCCCAGCTCATGGACGGCTGCCTTCAACAGCGCGCTGCGCCAGACGGTTTTTGCAATGCGTAGCAGATCGCGCCGTTGCAGATGCTGCTGCTCTTGCCTGCAGCCCTGGCATCGGCCACGCGCGCCCCAGCCGCAACCACCAGACAGCCGGTACCTGCTCCGATACCGCGCGAACATACGCGCGCTCACGCGAACCATCCATGCAGCATCCAGCCGTCCACCCGACCGGGCGCGGCGAAGGCCCAACCACGCCGGCCGCGCGCAGTCTCCACCACGTAGTAATCGCGACGGGCTTCATCGTCGTCCCACCAACCGCTTTCCAGCCGTTCCGGGCCGGACACGATGCGCAGGTGCGGGTCGTGCAGCGGCACCGGCTGCGGCAGCAACCAGGTGGGGCGCGGCGGACGCGGCGGCGCAGCAGCTTCGCGCACCGCATCGCCGATGGCGCGACGCCACGCGCGCTCCGGGCGCGGGTCGTCGGCCGGCAACACGCGATAGACCGCGTCATCGCCAAGCCGTGCACGCAGGCGCTCGCGCAGTTGCGGCCACTCCACCGATTGCTGCGCGCGCTGATCGAACAGGTCGCGCATGGCCGGTACGAACGGTGGCAGCTGCCGTGCCAGCAAGCGCATCGCCACCACCGGCCGCGGAATCTCCACCCGCTCCAGCCGATTGCGGGCCAGCTCGAACAGCAAGGTGGGTGCGCGTTCCGGCGTGAGCAGACCGATCTCCACATCGGTCGCGCCTTCTTCATGCTCCAGGCGCAATAAAAACCGCTGCACGCCGCCATCGCGAATGGACAGATACGTGCACAGGTCGCCGATCAGCCGGCGCAACGGAAACAGCAGCGCTAGATGCGTTTCCACCTCATAGCCCAGCTCCACGCGGTGGTCGAAGTGGTCTGGCGGCGCGTAGCACTCCAGTGGGTCGTCGACCTGCCCGTAGAGGCGATCCAGATGATCGAGCAGGCCCGCACCAAACCGCCGGCGCAACCCGTCACGCGGCAGGCCGCGCACCGCCGCGAGCGTGCGCACGCCCATGTGCTGCAGGCGCTCGCCGGCATCGTCAGGCAATGCAGCGCGGCGTACAGGCACCTTGTCGAGCGTGCTGTGCAGGGCCGGCAATTGCGTCACCACCATGCCGTCGCGCAGCCCAGCCAGCACGCGTGCGGCGCGCGGCGTGGGCGCCAGCGCAAGCCGGTGCTGGAAGCCCAAGGCCTGCAGCTCATCGCGCAGGCGACGCTCGAAGCGCGGCCAGGGGCCGAACAGGCGAAAGCTGGCACCGGCTTCCAGCACGATGGCGCGCGACCACTGCTGGCTGACCAGCGAACTATGCCGATACGCCCAGGCCGCAAGAAACCGCTGCGTGCGCGCTTCGTTTTGCGCGTCGTAATCGATGGTGCGTACCTGCGTCATCAAGGCATGCGCCGCCGATAGCCGCATGCCGGCCTTCAACCCAGCTGCGCCAGCGGCAGCATTGACCGAATGCAGGCTGCGCAGCTGCGCCGGGCCTTCCACCAGCGCCAGTGGCGCCTGCGGTTCTTCCAGACGCCGAAGGACGGCGTCCAGCGCCAGCTGCGGCAGCAATATGCAGGCCCACAACATGCGCGCGCCTCAATGCGCCAGCCGCAACGGCTGCGACGGCACCTGCCCGCCCCGGCATTTGCGCACCTGCCAGGCATCGCGCTCGGGCAGGAATTCCAGCCGCAAGGCCGCCGGCGATGCATTCACCGCATGACGGCGGTCGCGCAGTGCGAACGCGCAGCAATTGCCGCTATCGGCCGCCACCTGCAACCGGCGCAGCGCACGCGCATCGCCGGTCTGCGGCCAGCCCAGTACCGCAGCGCATGCGCCGCTGCGCAGGCATTGTTCGAACGCCCATAACGCTTCGCGCGGCTCGGCCTGCACCACTTCCAGATGCTCCAGCACCACCCCGCCCGCCTGCCAGGCCGGCGCGTAGGGAATGAACGGCGGTGCCACCAATACCACCCGGCTGCTGCTGGCGGTCATGCGTGCCAGCGTGGGCAGCAACAAGGCGATCTCGCCGATGCCATGCGCAGGCAACAACAATTCGGTCAAGGCACGCCGCGGCCAGCCGCCATCGGGAAGCAATGCATCCAATGCCACATGCCCGGTGGATTCACCGCCATTGGCGGTGGCCGTGCCCTGGCCTGCACGCCAGACCGTGCGCGCGGCCAGCAGGGCGTCCAACGGCAGTGCCACGGCCGCATTGCCGTCCTGTCTGATGCGCGCCGGCTCCTGGCTCATGTCAGCCCTGCCGGATCAGGCCGCAGTACAGCCCTTCGATCGCGAAGTCGGCATCGGCCGCCACCACGATCGGCGCATGCGCGCGATTGCGCGGCAGCAGGCGGATCCGTTCGGCGCCGCGCTCCAGGCGCTTGATGGTGATTTCGCCATCCACCCGCGCCACCACGATTTGCCCGTCGCGCGCCTCGTTGCTGCGATGCACGCCCACCAGGTCGCCATCCAGAATGCCGTCATCGATCATCGAATCGCCCTGCACCTGCAGCAGGTAATCCGGGCGCAGCGAAAACAGCGCGCGGTCCAGCCAGAGCTGACGCTCCAGGCCGATATCCGCGCCGATCGGCAGACCTGCTGCCACTCGCCCCAGCACCGGCAAGGCCAGCAATGCATCGCGACCGGCGCCTCCCGGTACACGGATGCCACGTTTCTGATTGGGCAGCAGCTCGATCAATCCGGCGTCGGCCAGCGCCTGCACGTGCTTTTGTGCAGCATTGCGCGAGGCAAACCCGAAGGCCTGCGCGATCTCGGCCAGACTGGGCGAGACGCCCGCCAGGGCCTGCTCCTGCAGGAACGCCAGCACGGCGGCACGTTGGGGGGGAAGCGATGGCATCGGGGCGAGGCAGCAGGACGGGACAAGGTGTACATTTGTACACCCATCGATCGCAGCAGGCGAGACTGGCGTGCTGAGCCGGTTCAGCACGCCACTTGCGACTGGCTGACGACAGGGTTATAACTTTCGTAATAACGCGAGATGCCGCCATGAAACTCAAGATCACCGCCATCGGCAATTCCGCCGGCATCATCCTGCCCAAGGAACTGCTGGCCCGCCTGCGGCTTGGAAAGGGCGACGAACTCTATGCACTGGAAACGCCCGACGGCATCAGGCTGACCGCATTCGACCCGACGTTGGCCGCGCAGATGGATGTGGCCGAGCAGGTGATGCGCGAGGATCGCCAAGTGCTGAACAAGCTGGCCAAGTGAACACGCGCATGCTGGTCTGGATCACGCACGCACTTGCATTGGCGATCCACGAACGTCAATTGAGCGAGCACGGCGGCGCAAGCGGAGTGCGCGACGAGGCACTCTTGGCCTCGGCACTGGCACGCCCGCAGCAACTGTTTTCCTACGGCGATCCTCCACCCGATCTTGTAGAGCTGACGGCCAGCCTGGCCTACGGGTTCGCGCGCAATCATCCGTTCGTAGATGGCAACAAACGGACTGCCCATGTGTGCTATCGGGTTTTTTTGCTACTCAACGGCGCCGAACTCATCGCTTCGCAGGAAGAGAAATACGTCGCCATGATGGGCCTGGCCGATGGCGCGTGGAGCGAAGCGACGTTTGCGCAATGGCTGCGACCTCGCGTGCGTTTGCGCGCGGACACGCATGTACACGAACCGCAGGGCCACTACGGCTGAAAACAGGACTGTGGCACGCGACGCGCTTGTCTGGCATTTGCACGCGCAGTCTTGGATCCACACGCCGCAATCAGTCAGCACTGACGTCACTGCACGGCATAGACGCTCTTACTCGGCACGCTTGCGCGTTGCCGCGGCTTTCTTTGCGGCGGCCTTGCGTACTGCCGGGCCCTTGATCTTGGCCGCCTTCTTTGCTGCCGTCGAACGGTCGCTGGCAGTGCGCTTTTTTGCGGCACCCGTGGTCTGTTTGGACAATGCCTTTTTGCCTACCGTCTTCTTGGCGGTAGTGCCCTTGCTGGCGGTCTTGAGGGCTTTCTTGGCACCGGCCGAGCGCGTAGGCGACACCGGCTTTTTGGAGGTTGCCGCTGCCTTGTCCTGCGCGGCTTTTTTCTTGGTGGCCCTGGACGCGGAACTGCGCGGGGCAACGTCCACGCCATCGCGGCGCGCCTTGGACAAGCCGATCGCAATGGCCTGCTTGGTACTTTTCACACCATGCGCGCCGTCGCGCACCTGGTCGATTTCTTCTTTGACATATTCGCCGGCCTGGGTGCTGGCCGATTTTCCTTCGCGCTTGTCCTTGGCAGCAGCGCGGCGTGTCTTGGCCTGTGGCATGGCACTTCCCCTGTTGTGGATGGCAACTCGATGTAACAAGCGCCGCGTCAATGCGCAGTGGGCGCGGTGCTCACCTGGCGTTGAAGCCTGCCTGCCGCTTTTTCCAGGTCATGCACCCGCGCCGTGACCGATCCACTCAACGACATGCGAAACCGCCAGCGATCACGCCCCCTCACCGGCTGGCAAGGGTTCGCCTTGGGCATCGTAGGCAGGCGGGTGATAGAAATTGACCGTCTTCAACGGTGTGCTCCCGGTATTGCGGATCTCATGGGTTTCACCGCGCTCGATGGCGATCAGGCTACCGGCCTGCAGTGCATGCGTCTGCCCCTCGATCACCGCCTCGCCGGTGCCGTCCACCACGTATAGCCATTGATCGGCACCACGGTGGCGATTGTCTGGCCCGCCCTCGCCCTGGCCCGGTGCAATCGCCATTTCGGCAGCTTGCACCTGGCGCACCGAAAACAGCACCTTGAACGCGTCGGTCAATGTCAGTTGTGCAATCTGCATAAGGCACTCCTCCGGGTTGAGGCGATGCTGAGGCGACGCACGTCAACGTGCTGGCAACATGCTCAGCCGTTGCGGCAATACCAGGCCCAAATATGTTCGGGCACATGTGCCTGCACGGGAAGATCCAATGCGCGGTAACCATCGAGTACATCGCGCAGCGCACGTTGTGCTGGCGTGGGGCCGACCAGGCCATCCAGTTCGTCCGCACTCAACTGCACCGCGGCCCAGTCGTAGAGGCGATCGATACGCTGGGCCATCGCCGCCTGCAGCCAGTCGCGCAACACGAACACGCGATACCCGCCCTGCTGCAGTTGCGCGACTGCACCTTGCAATGCCTCGCCCACGCCCCGAAACCATTCGGTATGCCCACCGGCCACTGCGCGGATCGCCATCGGTGCCGGTGCGTTGTGCGCAAGCAGCGGGCGCCGCAGTTGCAGTTCGAGATCGCGCGCATCGCGCTCGCGCTCGGTTTCCACCAGCAGCCCGTGCTCCAGATCGAAAAAATCGAACCAGCGCGGATGCAGGCTACCGATGCGCCCCAGCGGATCGCGCGAGAAACCGATCTTGCAATGGTCTTCCCACTGGCATGGGAACACATAGGTGAAGCAACGTCCGTCGATGGCCACTGGCGTGCTGCCAGGCGCGCGCACGCTCATCGGCGACCTGCATGCGCTTGGGTCGGCTGCACCGCGCGCGCATCCTCCGGCGCCGGTTCCCACCCGAACACGCTACGCCCGCCATAGCGATGCGAATCGCGACGTTCCTGCGCGATGTAGTCGTCCACCGTCGGCCCTTGCGCGCTGGCTTCGAGTCGACGCGCCTGCGCGTCAAGCCGCGCAATCGCCTGCAAGCGTTCGTCGTTGCCCAGTCTGGCCTGCTGCATCGCTTGCTTGAGTACGCCGATGGTGTGATCGAGCACGCGTGTGGGCACCGGGAACGGTTGCCGGTCCTTGCCGCCATGCGCAAGCGAAAAGCGTGCCGGGTCGCTGAAACGGCATGGCGTGCCGTGCATCACTTCGGCCACCATCGCCAGCGAGCGCAAGGTGCGCGCACCCACGCCGGGCACTTGCAGCAGCGCGGTGAAATCGCGCGGCCCCGCTTCGGCAGCGGCGGCCAAGCTGGCGTGCAGCCGTCGTGTGATCACGTTTTCGCTGCGCACGTCATGATGGTCGGGCATGCACAGATGCGGTTGTTGTGCCGGGTCCCAGGCGTGCACGGCGAACAGATCGCCGGTGAGCGGACCTTGCGCCGCAGGCGCCTCCACACCCGCAATCCGTTGCCACTGCTGTGCCAGCCGGTCCGGCGCGGTGCTGCGCAGCAGTTCCACCTGCGCATCGCGCGAGGCAGCGGCGCGGTGGTCGGCGAGATTGACGATGTTGCCTTGATGCGCGCCATCGATGGCAGCATGCGGCGCATCCACAAAACTGCTCAGGCCTTCGGAGAGCCAGTGATACCGGCGTGCCTGCTTGCGCTGCCCATGCATGCCTTGCTGCACCACCACCCAGCGGCCATCGTCGCTGACGATGAAGCCGTGCAGATACAGATCGAAACCGTCCTGCACGGCAGCGCTGTCCACCTTGGCGACCAGGCGGCTGGCCTGTGCCAATGCGGCGCCGTCCAACCCGACCGCATCGCCCACGGCCAGCAACTCCGAAGGCGTGGCACGCGAATGCCGGCCGCGCCCGCCACAGACATGAATGCCCAGTTCGCCGGACAGTGGCGTCAACCCACGCTTGAGCGCGCCGATCACGCTGGTGGTAATGCCGGACGAATGCCAGTCCATGCCCATGACCGCACCGAACGACTGAAACCAGAACGGGTGCGCAAGCCGCCGCAACAATTCATCGCGCCCATAGCTGTGCACGATCGCCTCGCACATCACTGCGCCAAGCCGCGTCATCCGCTCACCCAACCAACGCGGAACGCGGCCTCCATGCAAGGGAAGATCCGCACTACCACCACGCCGGCTCACTGCTGCCACCTCGTCTTCATGCCGCCAGGATAATGGCGGCACGTCGCAACAGCTGGGACACCAGCGCGCTGACGCGTGCGCAAAGCTGACGAATTCAGCGCATGGCATGGCACTCCACACAGTGCATGCACGCGCGCGCGCCATGCAGGCACGAGCGTGCAGCGATCACGATGCCGCTCCTGAATGCGCGTACGCCGCGTCGCATCGGTGCCAATCGTAGCCGTGGTCACTTTGCGTTGACCACAGCGCCGTCAAGGTGGTGGTCCTTCTCCTCAGCCATCGCCACGGGGTTCGCATGACTGCCACACCCGCCACTGCCCATGACACGGCGCCGGCCACTGCCACCACCAGTGCGCCGACCTACCCGGTCAACCTGCGCATCAACGCTCAGCCGTATCACTTGCAGCTCGAAGCCTGGGTGAGCCTGCTCGACCTGCTGCGCGACCGCCTCGACCTCACCGGCACCAAGAAAGGTTGCGACCATGGCCAATGCGGCGCTTGCACGGTGCTGGTCGATGGCCGCCGCATCAACAGCTGCCTGACCCTGGCCGTCATGCAGGACGGCGCCGACATCACCACCGTCGAAGGGCTGGCCGATGGCGACACACTGCATCCGCTGCAACGCGCTTTCATCGCCAACGACGCATTTCAGTGCGGTTACTGCACTCCGGGGCAGCTGTGCTCGGCCGTGGGCTTGATCAACGAAGGCAAGGCGCACGACCGCGACCAGGTACGTGAACTGATGAGCGGCAATATCTGCCGTTGCGGTGCCTATCCGCAGATCACCGATGCCGTGATGGAGGTGATGGGCAAGCCCAGCGACAGCAGCGACAGCGCGGCCACTCCGTGGACGCCCGGGACGGTGCCGGCATGATTCCGCTCACCTACACCCGCCCGGACACCGTCGATGCGGCGCTTGGCGCCATTGCAGTGCGCAGCGGCGACACGCAGCCGGTGCCCTCCGAGGCACCGGTACGCTTCATCGCCGGCGGCACCAATCTGACCGATTTGATGAAACTGCAGCTGATGCGCCCCAGCAGTTTGATCGACATCAATCGGCTGCCGCTGGACAGCATCAGCACCCAACCCGACGGCGGCCTGCGCCTGGGTGCGTTGGCGCGCAATGCCGACACCGCGTATCACCCGGAGGTGGAAACGCGTTACCCCTTGCTGAGCGCGGCGATTCTGACCGGCGCTTCGCCGCAGATTCGCAACATGGCCAGCAATGGCGGCAACCTGCTGCAGCGCACGCGCTGCATGTATTTCTACGACCATGCCACCCCGTGCAACAAACGCGACCCGGGCACCGGCTGCTCGGCCATTGGCGGGCTGACCAAATACAACGCCATTCTCGGCACCAGCGCGCATTGCATCGCCACGCATCCATCGGATATGTGCGTGGCATTGGCCGCGCTGGATGCCGTGGTGCATGTGCAGGGCGCCAAGGGCGAGCGCGACATTCCGTTCGCGCAGTTCCACCGTCTGCCTGGCGATCACCCGGAACTGGATAGCACCTTGGCGCCGGACGAATTGATCGTGCATATCGATCTGCCCGATGCGCAGCGCTTCGTTGCGCATAGTGCCTACCTCAAGATCCGCGAGCGCCTCTCCTATGCGTTCGCGCTGGTGTCGGTGGCAGCGGCCCTGGATCTGGCCGACGACGGCAGCATTCGCGAAGTGCGTGTGGCACTGGGCGGCGTGGCCCACAAACCCTGGCGCAATGCCGATGCAGAGGCAACGCTGGTCGGCCAGCCGGCCACTGCCGACACCTTCGGCCGCCTGGCCGATGCGCTGCTGCAGGGTGCACAACCGCAGGGCGAGAACGCCTTCAAGCTGCCGCTGGCACGCCGCGCCATCGTGCGCGCATTGAGCGTTGCGCGCGAGGGCACCATCGACAACCGCGGGCGCACCAGCGCGCTGGAGGAATCGCCATGAACGCACGCATCCCCGACCTGTCCGACAGCGCGCTGACCCCGCCGGTTGCCGACAGCGGCACCGGCTATCGCCCCACCGGCACCGGCGTCACGCGCATCGACGGACGCGCAAAAGTCACCGGCCAGGCGCGTTATGCCGCCGAATGGCCGGTGCCGGACTTGGCCTATGGCGTGGTGGTCAACAGCAGCATTGCCAAGGGTGAGATCGTTGCCTTCCATCTGGATGCAGCACGCGCAGTCCCCGGCGTGCTGGAGATCGTCACCCATGAAAACCGCCCGCACATGCGCGGCATGGACCTGTTCTACAAGGACATGACGGCGCCGGCCGGCTCGCCGTTCCGTCCGTTGTACGACAACAAGATCTTGTACAGCGGCCAGCCCATCGCGCTGGTGGTTGCCGAGACCTTCGAAGCAGCGCGCCATGCCGCGCATTTGGTGGAAGTGGAGCTGTTGCAGGACCCGCACGACACCAACCTGATGACCAACCTGGACCGTGCACACGCGCCCAAGCCGCTGAAGGCCGGATTTTCGCCGCCGCCCAAGGACAAGGGCGATCCGCAGAGCGCATTCGACAATGCCGCGTGCCAGGTACAGGCCGACTACTACAGCGGCGTCGAGCACCACAACCCGATGGAATTGTTCGCTTCCACCGTCATCCGCGACGCCGACGGCCATTTCACCATTTACGACAAAACCCAGGGTTCGCAGAACAGCCGCTGGTACGTGTCGCACGTGTTCGGGCTGAGCAAGCGCAAGGTGACCGTGCGCAACCCGTACGTGGGAGGCGCGTTCGGCTCCGGGCTGCGCCCGCAGTATCAGTTGCCGCTGGCGGTGATGGCGTCGATCCTGCTGGATCGCTCGGTGCGCGTGGTGCTGACGCGACAACAGATGTTCACCTTCGGCCACCGCCCGGAAACGCTGCAGCGGCTCAAGCTCGGCGCAGATCGCGACGGCACCTTGCGCTCGGTCTGGCATGAAGCCATCGCCGAAACCTCGCGCATCGAAGACTACGTCGAGGTGGTGGTCAACTGGAGCGGTCAGTTGTACGCCTGCGACAACGTGCACCTGGGCTACAAGCTGGTGAGTCTGGACCAATACAGCCCCATCGACATGCGTGCGCCCGGCGCCGCGCATGGTGTGCATGCGCTGGAAGTGGCGATGGACGAGTTGGCCTATGAGGTCGGCATCGATCCGTTGGCACTGCGCCTGAAGAACTACGCCGAGGTCAATCCGGCCGACGACAAGCCCTACTCCACCAAGGCGCTGCGCCAGTGTTACGAGCAAGGGGCTGAGCGCTTCAGTTGGGCGCAACGCCCCCTGCAGCCGCGCGCGCGCAAGGAAGGCAGCGAGTGGGTGGGCTGGGGCATGGCCACCGGGCAGTGGGATGCGATGCAGATGTTCGCGCGCGCACATGCGGCGCTGCATGCCGACGGCCGTTTGGTGGTCAGCAGCGCAGCCAGCGATATCGGCACCGGCACCTATACGGTGATGGCGATGATCGCTGCCGAAGCGCTGGGCCTGCCCCTGGAGCAGGTGACGTTTCAACTTGGCGACTCCACCTTGCCCGTTGCGCCGATCGAAGGTGGCTCCTCGCACGTCACCACGGTGGGCTCGGCAGTGGATGGCGTGTGCGCAAAGCTGCGCGGGCGTCTATTGCGTCTGGCCCAGGCCCTGCCGGACTCGCGCTTTGCCAAGGCCAAACCTGACGATGTGGTCTTTGCCGACGGCAAGCTGGCATTGCGGGCCGATGCCGGCAGCGCCATCGCCCTGACCGACCTGCTGCGCACTGCAGGGCTGGAGCAGATCGAAGATAAGTTCCTCCTGCTGCCGAACGTGCTCAAGCAACGCAAATACACCCGTGCCACGCACGGCGCGGTGTTTGTGGAGGTCCGGGTGGACGAAGAACTGGGCACGGTGCGGGTCACCCGCGTGGTCAGCGCCGTTGCCGCCGGGCGCATCCTCAATCCGATCACCGCACGCAGCCAGATCGTGGGTGGCGTGGTCTGGGGCATCGGCCAGGCGCTGCACGAGCACACCCAATCGGACCATCGCTTCGGCCGCTTCATGAATCACGATTTGGCGCTGTATCACGTCTCCGCCAACGCCGACATTCACGACATCGACGTGATCTTCGCCGACGAAGACGACCGCGTCGTCAGCAGCCTGGGTGCGAAGGGCGTGGGCGAGATCGGCCTGGTCGGCGTGTCTGCGGCGATCTGCAACGCCATCTTCCACGCCACCGGCAAGCGCATCCGCAGCACGCCGATGACGCCGGACAAGGTGATGGCGGACTGACCTGCAGTGCACGTTGCGCTTGCAGGCAATGCTTGGCGCTTTGGGTATTGAAGTGATCCCAACAGTCGGGCCCAATGCAGCGATGCATTGGGCCCGCTGCCATGTCGGTCAGACGCATGGCCGTACGGTAGCGCGGCAAATGCGACGCATGCCACTTGCAACCCTGTCATGCGCAGCGTCTTCTGCCTTATGTGTCGATACCGCTCGTACGCACCTGCACAAGCGGTCGTGATCGACAGGCAGGCATGCGGGTGATCAGCCTGGGCAGGCAGCGGCAAGTTGACCGCGATGCCAGATACATCCCGCAACGCATCACAGCTTTCCGGCATCATCCGTTAGCGTCGTCCGTAGGCTCACGGGGGATCGCAGGCACGGCACTTCGTACGATGCGGCGCGGGCTGACCTGTTGGTTCTACTGTCCGCGCAACACCTGCGCCAGAAACGGTGCGGTGCGGCTGCCACGATGGCGCGCCACGACATCCGGCGCTCCGGCCACCACGACCTTGCCGCCCGCACCGCCCGCGCCCGGCCCCATATCCAGCACCCAGTCGCTGCTGGCGGCCACGCGCATATCGTGTTCGACCACGATCACGGTATTGCCTGCATCGACCAGCCCTTGCAACTGGGCCATCAAGGTATCCACGTCGGACGGATGCAGGCCGGTGGTGGGCTCGTCCAGCACGTAGACGGTGTCGCGCCTTTGGGCGCGTTGCAGTTCGGTCGCCAGCTTGATGCGCTGCTCTTCGCCACCGGACAGTTCGGTGGCCGGCTGGCCAAGACGCAGATAGCCCAGCCCCACTTCGCGCAACACCTGCAACGGGCGCAACACGCTGGCATCGTCGGCAAAGAAGATGGCTGCCTGATCCACCGTCATTTCCAGCACCTGCGCGATGTTGCGACCGCGTAGCGCGATCTCCAACGTCTTGGCGTTATAGCGCGCGCCGTGGCAGGTGGGACACGGTGCGTAGACGCTGGGCATGAACAGCAATTCCACATACACCGAGCCTTCGCCCTCGCAGGTGGCACAGCGGCCCTTGGCGACGTTGAAGGAGAACTGCCCCGGGTCGTAGCGGCGCCGGCGCGCGGCGGGCGTGGCCGCAAACAGCTTGCGCACCGGGTCGAACAGGCCGGTGTAGGTAGCCAGATTGGAGCGCGGGGTACGGCCGATTGGTTTTTGATCCACGCGCACCAGGCGGCGCACCTGATCCAGCCCGGCAACAATCGCACCCTCCGACGGCACCTGCGTGCCGCGCTCCAGTGGATCCAGTGCTTCTTCGTCCTCTGCCTGCGCCTGCCCCAGATGGGCGGCCAGCAGTTCCACCAGCGCCTGACTCACCAACGACGATTTGCCCGAGCCGGACACACCGGTCACGGTAGTGAACACACCTAACGGCAGGTCCACATCCAGCGCGCGGACGTTGTTGCGGGTGATGCCGCGCAGCTGCAACCAACCGCGTGCCGCGCGCGCCTGGCGATGCACCTGCGGCGGCGTGCCGAACAGATAGCGCCGTGTGGAAGAGGCCTGCACCTGCTCCAATCCCGCGGGCGGCCCGCTGTAGAGCACTTGCCCGCCCTGTACGCCGGCTGCCGGGCCGACATCCACGATCCAGTCTGCATGGCGGATCACGTCCACTTCGTGTTCGACCACGAAGACCGAATTTCCGGCCGACTTGAGTTGATCCAACGCACCCAGCAGCGCCTGCGCATCGGCGGGATGCAAGCCTGCCGATGGTTCGTCCATCACGTACACCACGCCGAACAACTGCGAGCGGATCTGCGTGGCCAGCCGCAGCCGTTGCAACTCGCCCGGCGACAAGGTGGGCGTGCTGCGCTCTAGGCTGAGGTAGCCCAGACCCAGCGCCTGTACGACGGCGATACGCGCGCGCAGATCCGCGGCGATGCGTTGCGCGGCGATCGCTTGTTCCGGATGTTGGCGCGCATCTTTACGCGTACCTTTGGATGGGGCGGCTTCGGCGGCGGGGCGCAGCAGCTCGGCCACCTCGTCCAGCGGGCGCCGCGACAGCTCCCCGATATCCAGCCCGGCAAAGGTGACCGACAAGGCCTCGCGGCGCAGGCGTTTGCCATCGCACTGCGGGCATTGCGTGCTGAGCAAATACTGCGCCACGCGCTTTTTCATCTGCGCGCTCTGGGTGGTGGCAAAGGTGTGCAGCACATAACGCCGCGCACTGGTGAAGGTGCCCATGTAGCTGGGCTCTTCCTTGCGCTTGAGCGCGCGTTTGACCTCGGCCAGGTCGTAACCGGCGTATACCGGCACCACCGGCTGTTCGTCGGTGAACAAAATCCAGTCGCGGGTCTTCTTCGGCAGCGTTTGCCATGGCACATCCACATCGATGCCCAGCGTGGTGAGGATGTCGCGCTGGTTCTGCCCATGCCATGCGCCCGGCCAGGCGGCGACCGCACGCTCGCGAATGCTCAGGCTGCGGTCCAGCACCATGGTCGCTTCGGTGGCGTCATAGATGCGCCCCAGGCCGTGACAGGTCGGGCATGCCCCCGCAGGCGTGTTCGGCGAAAAACCGTCGGCGTAGATGATCTCCTGCCCCGGCGGGTACTGGCCGGCACGCGAATACAGCATGCGCAACGAGTTGGAGATGGTGGTGACACTGCCCACCGACGAGCGTGCACTGGGCGCGCCGCGCGCCTGCTGCAAGGCCACTGCCGGTGGCAGGCCATCGATGGAATCCACCTCCGGCACGCCTACCTGGTCGATCAGCCGCCGCGCATACGGCGAGATCGAATCCAGATAGCGCCGCTGCGCCTCGGCAAAGATGGTGCCGAACGCCAACGACGACTTGCCCGAGCCGGAAACGCCGGTGAACACCACCAGTGCATCGCGGGGAATATCCACATCCACGTTCTTGAGATTGTGCTCGCGCGCGCCGCGCACGCGCACCAGGCCAGTGGAAGACGTCGCGTTTGACATGACTACCGAAACCAGAGATCGACAAGACGCCAGCCTAGCGTGCGCGCCATGCAGCCGGTGTCAGCGATGGTGATCGAGCGCAGGCAACACCCAAGGTGCCAGGCGCTGCAGGGCGCATGCGGTGGCTGACGAGGCACGGGACGCATTCATCAGATGGAGGGCGGACAGGGCCCAGCAACACATCTGCGCGTCGTACCTGCCGCTGCCGGACGTACCGCCGTCTCCCAGCGGCGCTCAGCCCAGCGCATGTGCCGGCGTCACCTGCTCACCGGTGTCGGCCAGGGTATGCATGCGCGTCACCACGCCACTGAACAACCGCGCGGTAGCGGCATTGCGTGTACGGAAGACCTCTTCCAGCGCGGCGTAATACCACAGCGTGCCTTCGCGCCCGGCAGTGAACACATCGAAGATGCCCTGACCGACGGCAGGATTTTCCAGGTCCTGCACGATGCTGCGCGCGTTATAGAGTTTGTCGCAGCCGGACACCAGCAGCGCGCGCTCGGGCGTCTTGCGCAGGTGCGCAAGATAGGCCTGCTTGCGCTCGCGCCAATCGCGTTTGCGTGCGCGCTCGCTGTTGTCCACCTCGGCCTTGTCTTCGGCAGTGGCATCGGTGCAAGCCATCACGATATCGGCCACCGCATCGCCGAACTGCGCACGGATCGAGGCCTCGTGCCCGCCACCGCAATCTTCCACCACATCGTGCAGCAGGCCGGCGATGGCTTGTTCCTCATCGCCGCCGCATTCCAGCACCAGCGTCGAGACGCCCAGCAAATGACTCAGGTAGGGCACCTGCGTGCCCTTGCGCACCTGCCCGGCGTGAGCGATGCGCGCGTAGTCCACGGCCAGGGCGTAGCGTTCGGTGAGAGCGGTCATGGGGCATCCGATGCGAGCGATGCGCCTAGTATCGCCGAGCCCGACTGCCGACAGGTGAGGACGCTGCCATGAGCGATTCAGGCTCAATCCCACGCGATTGCAGCCGATAGGTCTAGGCTGCACCTACGCCGTTCGATGACCTGACGCCATGACCACGCTTCCTGTCTGCAATGCCTGCCGCGACGGCCAGGACTTCCCCACCGCGATCACCATGGCCTTCCAGCCCATCGTGGACGTGTCCACCCGCAGCATCTACGCAGGCGAGGCGCTGGTGCGCGGCATCAACGGCGAGTCGGCCGGCAGCATCCTGGCCGCAGTGGATGAGCGCAATCGCTACGCATTCGACCAGGCCTGCCGCATCAAGGCCATCGAATGCGCTGCGCAGATTGGCTTGCCGGCGCTGCTGTCGATCAACTTCATGCCCAACGCGGTCTATAACCCCGAGCATTGCCTGCGCGCCACGCTGTCGGCCACCGCGCAATATGGTTGGCCGCTCAACGCCATCATCTTCGAGGTCAGCGAACAGGAACATCTCGCCGACCCGGCGCATCTGCTCGGCATCCTGCGCACCTATCAGGCGCGCGGCATGAAAACGGCCATCGACGACTTCGGCGCCGGCTACGCCGGGCTCGGCCTGCTGGCCGAGTTCCAGCCGGATCTGCTCAAGCTGGACATCGCCCTGGTCCGCGGGATCGACACCGACCGCAGCCGCCAGGCCATCGTGCGCCACGTGACGCGCATGTGCGAAGAACTCGGCATCGCCGTCATTGCCGAAGGCATCGAACAACCCGATCAATACCGCGCCCTGCGCGACCTGGGCATCCACCTGCAGCAAGGGTATCTGTTCGCCAGACCGCAGATCGGCGAACTACCGAAGGTGCATTGGCCAGAGTGAGTACGCGCGCGTGCGTGCTTACCGATGAAGTGGCCTTGAGCCCTTTCTGGAAAGAGCATCAGCGAACAATCACCACGCACTGCGGCTTCACGGGAAAAAAAGCGCAGTGAATGCGCTCTTACGATTCCCCAATCCCGATTCCCGATTCCCAGCGCCGCCTCGCAAGCCAGCAGCGACCGCCGAACACCACGCGGCGCCGCTCACACATACCGCGGAATCGGCCCCAGCTGCGGCGTCTGATCCGGCAGCTCCACTTCCACTTCGTCCACATAGCACCAGCCCCAGCCTTCAGGCGGGTCGTAGCCTTCGATGATGGGGTGGCCGGTGGCGTGGTGATGCGCGGTGGCGTGGCGGTGGGGCGAATCGTCGCAACACCCGACATGGCCGCAGCTGCGGCACAGGCGCGGATGCACCCAGACGCTGTCGATGGCCAGGCACTCCTCGCAGCCGCGCGCACTGGGCGTGACTGCATGGATTTGATCGGTATGGCGGCAGTGCTGGCTCATGCGCTGGTCGACTCCTGGGTGGCGCTGGCAAGTTCGGAGACCGGCACCGGGTTGGCCTGATGGGCGAGGTACCGATGGATCTGCGCGACCACGGCGGCGCCCTCGCCCACCGCGGCCGCCACGCGCTTGACCGAACCCGCACGCACGTCACCAATGGCGAACACGCCAGGGCGATTGGTTTCCAGCGGCAGGCACGCCGGTACGCCGTCGCCACGCGCGGTGCCGGTCATGACAAAGCCGCGCTTGTCGGTGTCCACGCAGTCCTGCAGCCAACCGGTGTTGGGATCTGCCCCGACGAACAGGAACAGGTGCCGCAACGCCACGCGCGCGGTTGCACCGTCCTTGCGGGTGCGCAACACCGCGGCCTGCAGGCCGCGCTCGGGGTCGCCTTCCAGCGCGGCCACTTCGGTGCCGGTGTGCAGCTGCACGTTCGGCAACGCGGCGATGCGCTCGATGAGGTATTGCGACATCGAGCTCTCCAGCCCATCGCCCCGAACGATCAGGTGCAGTTCCTTGACCCGCGGCGCCAGGAACGCCACCGCCTGCCCTGCAGAATTGCCGCCGCCCACCAGCGCCACCACGCCGCCTTCGCACAGGCGCGCCTCCACCGGCGAGGCCCAGTACGAGACACCGTGGCCTTCGAAGCGATCCAGGCCCTCGATCTCCGGGCGCCGGTAGCGCGCGCCCGAGGCGATTACCACCGTGCTGGCCAGCAACTGCTTGCCATCGGCAAGATCCAGCTTCAGCGCGCCATCGTCGCGGCCGCATTCCAGCGTGGCCGCTTCGATCGGAATCGCCAGTTCCGCGCCGAATTTCAGCGCCTGGTTGTAGGCGCGCCCGGCCAGCGCCTGCCCGGAAATGCCGGTGGGAAAGCCAAGATAATTTTCGATACGCGCCGAGGCACCGGCCTGCCCGCCGATGGCGCGCTGGTCCAGCACCAGCACCGACAAGCCTTCGGATGCGGCATACACCGCCGTCGCCAGGCCGGCAGGGCCGGCGCCGACAATCGCCACGTCGTAGCGTTTGTCCGGGTCGATGTCCGGCGTCATGCCCAGGCAATGCGCAGCTTCGGCATCGCTGGGCTGGCGCAGCACGCGCCCGCTCGGGCACACCATCACCGGTAGGTCGTGCTCCTGGATACCCAGGCGCTCCACCAACGCGCGGCCTTCGTCGTCGGAGACGTCCATCACCGTGTTGGGGTAGCCGTTGCGGGTCAAAAAGCCCTGCAAACGGGTCAGATGCGGATCGTCAGGCTCGCCGATCAGCACCGAACCCGACGCATCGCCCTCGATCAGCCCAACGCGGCGCAGGATCAAGGCACGCATCACCACTTCGCCCACTTCGGCCGAACTGATCATCAGCGCGCGCAGATGCGCAGTATCGAATGGCAGCGCCAGGCAGCCTTCCGGCCCGGCACGTCCAGCCGCCAGCGACGCGCGCCCGGCCAGCTGACTCACCTCGCCGGTGAACTGGCCGGGCGTGTGCCGGGTGATCGGCTTTTCGTTTCCCAGTCCGTCGCGGCGCACCACTTCGATGGCGCCCTCCAGCACCACCCACACCGGCGCATGGGCATCGCCGACCTCGAACACGGGGTCGCCCGCGTCGAACCGTTGCGCCGGCCCGCTGGCAAAGCGCCGGGTGATCGACAATTGGCCCGCGTCCAGCTCGGGAAACATCTGATGGTGGCGGGTCTGGTCCAAAGACATGGAGGGGCGACGCGGCTAGGGGATCACATGCAAGCATGGGCAGTGGTGATGGCAATGGCAATCACCCGAAATGGTCACTGAAGGCCACGACAGCGCGCAGACGCCAGGCACGCGTAGGCGAGCGAGCGCTGCTGCCGGTCAGGCGCACGCAGCTGCTGTAAAGATCGCATGCGCCCAGCATGCGGGACATCCAGCACAAAAATAACCTAGCGAGCAGCCCTCAGGCCGGGGGCGAACCGCACATGGCAAACGCAGTGCGGTGCATCCAGCACGAAGCAACGGCCGTGCGTCTCCGGCAGCAGCACAGGCGGTTTGCAAGCTGCCAATCAATCGAGCCCAAGCCTGTGCCTTACGATCGCACAGGCTCCCAGTGTGGCCCATGTTGCCCGGCCGCCATGCGCTGGGCCGGGCGCACGCGAAACACCACACTGATGCGCTCGCCCACCGCGCGCGCGGTCTTGGCAATGCCGTGCGCGTGCGTGTGTTGCGAGGCGTGGCTCATCGCCAGCAGGCTCCCCGGCGCCAGCTCCAGCGCAACCGCCCGCGTGCTGCCGTCCTTGGCGCGCAGTTGCATCCGGCGCGGTGCACCCAGCGACAGCAGCGCGATCGGGTGCGGTGCCACCAGCGTGTGCAATGCGTCGTGATGCATTGCCACGCTGTCGCGCCCATCGCGGTACAGATTCAAACCTACCGCGTTGTATGGCGCCGGGAGCACCGCCTGCACCGCATCGAGCAAGCGCTGCAGCGGCAATCCCGCAGGCCATGCATCATCCAACCGATACGAGGCCAGCAGGCGCGGTACGTCCACGACCCGCTCGTACATTTCGCGGCGCTGGCTGCGCCAATCGGCGCCATCGCGCAATGCGTCGAACGCCCCTTGCGCAAGTGCGGGCGGCAACAGCTGCGGCCAGTAGCGCACGCCGCCTTGCTGGTCGTGCAGCACCTGCAGCGGTGCGATGGGAGCGTTGAACAGATCCATCAGCGCGATATGCGGGCGCCTGCCGCCGATTTCAGCGCCACGCTGTCATCACGCGTGGCGCCAGCCCGACAAGTTCAGCTTCACGCTACGGTACGCAAAGCGCCGCACCGTGTTCACGCACGACGATCAAGCATGCCTGCTCGTTTTCGTGGAGACATCGCATGCATCGCACCCCTCCTGCCCACGTGGTGATTTCCGGCGCGTCCAGCGGCATCGGCCAAGCCACTGCAGAAGCATTCGCCGAACAAGGCGCCCGCCTGGTGTTGGCTGCACGCGGCCAAGAAGCCCTCAATGCGGTTGCCGAACGCTGCCGTGCGCGCGGTGCCGAAGTCTTGGTGGTGCCCACCGACGTCAAACAGGCCGAACAGGTCAAGGCACTGGCCACCAGCGCGCAGAGTTTTCTGGGCCGCATCGACCTGTGGTTCGGCAATGTCGGGGTGGGCACGGTCGGCAAATTCCACGAGGCACCGATGGAAGCAAGCGCGGCCGTCATCCACGCCAATCTGCTCGGTCGCATGCACGACGCCCATGCCGCCATCCCCATCTTCGTCGAACAAGGCCACGGCATCTTCGTCAACATGATCTCTTCGGGCGGCTTTGCATCCACGCCGTTTGCAGCGGCGTACGGCGCCAGCAAATTCGGCCAGCGCGGCTTTTCCGAAGCGTTACGCGCCGAGTTGAGCGACTACCCGCATATCCACGTGTGCGATGTGTACCCGTACTTCGTCGACACGCCAGGCCTGACCCATGGCGCCAATTACGTGGGCCGCCGCATCAGCGGGCTGCCGTTGATGCTGGACACCCGCACCGTCGCGGCAGCTGTCGTGCGCCTGCTGGACCGGCCACGCAACACGGTAGTGTTGGGCACCGCTGTCCATGCGATGCGCCTAGGTCATGCGCTGGCACCGCAGACCCTGGCGCGCGCCATGTACCGTATCTTCAAGCGGTATTTTGCGCAGGCACCACAGGTGGCGCGATCCAGCGGCAATGTGTTCGCAGCGCCCGGCATTGCCGGCGGCATCGACGGTGGCTACCGGCGGCGCCCCGCGTTGCGGGCACGCTCTGCGCGCGACAAGATGTTGATCGGTGCGGCCGCTGCAGCAGTCACGGGTTTGGCAGTGCTGGCTTTACGACGCAAGTGAGTCGCTGAAGTCTGCAATGCCGTGCCGACAATTGCGCGTTTGCCGGCGATTTCCAGACGCTGCGGCAACGCGGGAAAGTAGACCAGCCTCAATGCGACACCACCGCAGCAAGCGCGTGCGCCGCCGTGCATGCCGATCGGCACACATCGTGACGCCGTGAGTGATCAGCGAACCCAACCATGGCCGCGAGGGCCATCGCACCCTCCAAGAGCGGCTAACAAACGTAGCGCGCAGCCGTCGGGTGGGCGCGGAAGGCGCGCTCATCACCGCAGTGTCCGCGTGGTACATGCCGATTCCGGGCACCGGCCGCGCCCGCCTGGCGGCTACGCAATGGCTTTTGTTGGCGGCTCCAGGGTGTAGCGCGCCCACGCAGCTGTGCTACGGTCCGGCGCTGCATCCGCCTGGAGCATCTGCATGTCGCCTCGCTTGATCGCCCCGCGTCGGGCCCGTTGGCTGGCAGTGCTTGCCGCTGTCGTCGCAGTTTTCGGCAACGCCGCGCCGCGCACGCCTGCAACTGCCTTCGACGCGGTAGACCCGTTCATCGGCACCGGCGGCGAAGGCCATACCTATCCTGGCGCCACGGTGCCATTCGGTATGGTGCAGCTGAGCCCGGATACGCAAATCAAGCCGCGCAAGGACGCCTACGGCTGGGCGGCCGGCTACCGGCACAGCGACACCACCATCGTCGGGTTCTCGCACACGCATTTTTCCGGTTCCGGGCATTCGGATCTGGGCGACATCCTGCTGATGCCGCAAGCTGGCGCCATCAAGTTGGAACGCGGCGATGCCAGCAAGCCGGGCAGCGGCTATACCGCGCAGTTCGACCACACCAGCGAACAGGCGCAGCCCGGCTATTACGCAGTGACCCTGAAGGACCGCAACATCCGCGCCGAACTCACTGCCAGCGCGCGTGTGGGCGTGCACCGCTACCAATTTCCGAAAGGTACGCCGGCGCATGTGCTGGTCGACCTGCGCACCAGCCTGTACGACTACCCCGGCAAGGTGCAGTGGTCGCGGCTGCGGGTGCGCAGCGATGGCACGGTGACCGGCTTTCGCGAAACGCGCGGTTGGGCGCCCGGCCGGCAGCTGTATTTCGCCATGCGCTTCTCGCGCCCGCTCACTGCCACGCAACTCCATGACACCGAACAGGACATCCCCTACAAGGGGTTCCCACCGCCGGGCGAAAAGAATCCTGCGCAGCGCGCGCAGATCGAAGGCCGGCAACTGGTCGGTGTATTCGATGTCGCCAACGACGGCACGCCGCTGGTGGTGAAGGTGGCGCTCTCGCCGGTCAGCGAGGCCGGTGCCATCGCCAACCTCGATGCCGAAATGCCCGGCTTCGATTTCGATCGCGTACGCGCCGATGCACGCGCGCAATGGACGCAGGCGCTGTCGGCGATCGATGCACAAGGCACCACGCAACAACGCACCCAGCTCTACACTGCGCTGTATCACACCCTGCTGGGACCAACGCTGTTCATGGACAGCGACGGCCGCTACCGCGGGCCAGACAATGCGGTGCATCAAGCAACTGGCTGGACCAACTATTCCACCTTCTCGCTGTGGGACACCTACCGCGCCCTGCATCCACTGCTCACCCTGGTGCAGCCGGCACAACGCAGCAGCGACGTGGTCAATTCGCTGCTCGCCTCGCGTCGCCAAAGCGCCTACGGCATCCTGCCGGTATGGGCATTCCACGGCCTGGAAACCTGGTGCATGATCGGCTACCACGCCGTCCCGGTGATTGCCGACGCGTACATGAAAGGCATCGGCGGCTTCGACGCAGAGGAAGCCTTGCAGGCCATGGTCGCCAGCGCCAACTACGGCCCGTACGATGGCATTGCGCAATACCGTGAGCTGGGCTACGTGCCCATCGACGAAGAAGGCGAAGCCGCATCCAAGACGCTGGAATACGCCTTCGACGACTGGACCATCGCGCGCATGGCCGACAAGCTCGGCAAGCCCGCCATCGCCGCAGAATTCAGCCAGCGCGCCGGCAACTGGAAGCATGCCTTTGACCCGGCCACCGGCTACATGCGCGCGCGCACCCGGGCCGGCACCTTCCGCGAGCCGTTCGACCCGTCTGCCAGTGGCTACGGTAGCGACTACACCGAAGGTAACGCGTGGCAATACTCCTGGTACGTGCCGCAGGACGTGGCCGGGCTGGCTGCCGCGCATGGCGGCGACGACGAATTGCTTGCCCGGCTGGATGCGGTGTTCGATGCGAAGGTGGACCCGAAGATCTTCGAGCACATGGAAGACATCACCGGCCTGATCGGCTGGTACGCACACGGCAACGAGCCCAGCCACCACGTCGCCTATCTGTATGCATATGCCGGCCAACCGTGGCGCACGCAGGCGCGCCTGACCCAGATCATGCGCAGCCAGTATCACGCTGGACCGGAAGGCCTGGCCGGCAACGATGACCTCGGCCAGATGTCGGCCTGGTACGTGTTCACCACGCTGGGTTTCTACCCGGTGGCGCCCGGCAGCAACCAGTACATCATCGGCCGCCCGTTCCTGCCGCGCGCCACGCTCAACCTGCCCAATGGGAAGCGTTTCGCGGTGATTGCCGAGAGCCTGAGCGATGCACGCAGCTACATCGGTAGCGCCACGCTCAATGGCAAACCACTGACTCGCGCTTACGTTACGCACGAGGAAATCCAGGCCGGCGGTGAACTGCGTTTCCGGATGCAGGCGACACCGAATCAGCAATGGGCCACCGACCCAGCGCAGCGGCCGTATTCGATGTCGGCGCAGCTGCAATGATCCAACGCAATTGCAAGGTAGCGGCCGGATGGTCCTGTAGCGATGCAACCGCAGCAGATGCGGTGTCTGCGCGGCCACGAGCTGATGTTCGCTATGTCGGTAGCGGCATTCGCAGTGGCACTCGGTTTCTGACTCGGTAACAGATCCGCATGCGCAAGCCGCACGCAGCGCGTTCCACCACCGCTGCCATGTCGCCAGCAGTGCCAGCGCCGTCGATTCCTGCATGACGCACGCGCTTGTCTGCCGCCGGTTTCTGAATGCGACGTTTTCAAAGCCGAGGTGATCGCACGGCGTGCACCGCCGTCACGCATTCACATGATGCACAACTTTCGTTCACTGATACGCATCGCCTCGCTTTCCACACTGCCGGTCATCGGTACGCACGACGACTGCGTGCCTGCCCTTCCCCCAATGCAGGAGAGCGTGCATGTCCGGCAGCAAGAATCAGTACGAAATGCAGAACCCGTTGACCCAGTTCCCGCAGCCGCAATTTCCGCACCAAACCCAGCAGGCTCCGGGCACCATCCACGAACTGCAGCCCAAGGCAGACCATGGCGAGCACAGCTACAAGGGCTTTGGTCGTCTGCAAGGCCGCAAGGCCCTGATCACCGGCGCAGACTCCGGCATCGGGCGCGCCACCGCCATTGCCTTTGCACGCGAAGGTGCGGATATCCTGCTCAATTACCTGCCTGAAGAAGAACAGGACGCAGCCGAAGTGGTGCAGCTGATCCAGGCAGAAGGGCGCAAAGCCATCAGCGTTCCGGGTGACCTCAAGAACGAGGCATTTTGCACCGAACTGGTGGACCGTGCAGTGAAAGAGCTCGGCGGGCTGGATGTCCTGGTCAATATCGCGGGCAAACAGACCGCCGTGAAAGACATCGCAGACATCACGACCGAGCAGTTCGACGCCACCTACAAGACCAACGTCTATGCGATGTTCTGGCTGTGCAAGGCCGCCATCCCGCATTTGCCGCCGGGCGCATCCATCATCAACACCGGCTCGATCCAGTCGTACCAGCCCTCGCCGACGCTGCTCGACTACGCCTCCACCAAGGCGGCCATCGTCAACTTCACCAAGAGCTTGGCGCAGCAAGTTGCCGAGAAGGGGATCCGCGTCAACGCAGTCGCGCCCGGACCGGTGTGGACGCCGCTGCAGCCCAGCGGTGGTCAGCCGCCGGAAAAGATTTCCGATTTCGGCTCGGAGACGCCGCTCAAGCGCGCCGGCCAGCCGGTAGAAATGGCGCCGCTGTATGTGATTCTGGCATCGCAGGAATCGAGCTACGTCACCGGCGAAGTGTTCGGTGCCACCGGCGGCCTGCTGTTGTCTTGAGCCGTCCCGGCGCCGAGTTTCAGCGTGATGCCACCGGCACCTTGCCAATCGCCGCTTATGCGGCGATTGGCGACGGGCGCTCGGTGGCGTTATGCGGTGCCGATGGCAGCATCGATTGGTGGTGCGTGCCGAAGATGGACTCGCCGCCGTTGTTCGATCGCCTGTTGGATGCAGGCGAAGGCGGCTATTTTGCCCTCACGCCGCAACAGCTGCAGCAGGTACAGCGCCGATACCGCGATGGCAGCAATATTCTCGAAACGACCTTCAGCACCGCAACCGGCAGCGCACGTCTGACCGAGTCGCTTAACAGCGGCGAAGCCGGCCGGCTGCCGTGGTCGGAACTTGCGCGACGCATCGAAGGTCTCGAAGGCCGCGTTGTCTTCGACCTGATCTACCGCCCCGGTACACGTGCCGGAGAAGCCACTCCCTGGCAAAGCGAGACGCCGAACGGCCGTGTGCATCACGTCGGCCCGCTCATGACCATGCTGCGCTACGACACGGAGGCAGCGCAGCTGGTGCACTGCGACGACCGCGGCGTGCACGCCACGCTGGCGATCCGCGCAGGCGACACACAGGTCGTTGCGTTGCTGGCCGCCGAAGAAGATGCGCTACCGGTGCCCGCGCTGGAAGACATCGGTGGGCGCATCGAGCGCAGCGACCAGGAGTGGCGCGAGTGGAGCGGCAACCTGTCTTACGCCAATAGTTACCACGATGCGGTCGTGCGCTCTGCGCTGGCGCTCAAGTTCCTGTGGTTTTCACCTACCGGCGCCATCGCCGCTGCGGTCACCACGTCATTGCCGGAGCAAATTGGCGCAAATGGCAATTGGGATTATCGCTATGCCTGGGTCCGCGATGCCGCCTACACCACCAAGGCCTTCCTGCGCGTGGGCGCATTGGCCGATGCCAAGGCCGCGTTTAGCTGGTTGATGCGCACCATCCGCCAGCATCGGCCTGGCGTGCGCCCCTGCTACACCCTGGATGGCGCGTTGGTGCCGGACGAACGCGAGATCGACATTCCCGGTTATTGCAATACGCGCCCGGTGCGCGTTGGCAACACTGCCAACAACCAGCTGCAGCTGTGCCTGTACGGCGATATCTTCGAAATGGCCGCGCGCTTTCTTGATGCCGGGCACATCCTGGACCAGGAAACCGCACGCCAGTTGTTCGAGCTCGGCAACGAATGCGCCAACACCTGGATGCGCAAGGACGCCGGCTTCTGGGAACTGGAAACCGCCGAGCATTACACCATGTCCAAAGTGGAATGCTGGCTGGCGCTACGCCGCGCCAGCGAGCTGGCCAAGGCCGGCCATCTCTCCACCGCGATGCTGCCACGCTGGGAACGCGAACAGGCGCGGATTCTCGAGTGGATCGACATGCACTGCTGGTCCGACGCCAAGCAGGCTTACACCTTCTACGCGGGCACCGACGACCTGGACGCAAGCCTGCTGTTGGCCTCGCGCTTTGGGCTGGGCGGGCCGCGCCGCCAGCGCATGATCGCCACCCGCGATGCCATTGCCTCAGAACTTGGCAGCGACGCATTGCTGCACCGCTACAGCGGCATGCAACAACGCGAAGGCGCATTTATCGCCTGCTCGTTCTGGCTGGTGGAAGCCTATGGCCTGCTCGGCGAGCGTGCTGAAGCCAGGCGCTTGTTCGAACAGTTGCTGGAACAGCTGGGCAACGATGTCGCGCTGATGCCGCAGATGCTGGACACGAGCACGGGCGCCGCGCTGGGCAACGTCCCGCAAGGCTTGAGCCACCTTGCGCTGATCCACGCGGCGCTGGCCGTGGATGGCGAATAAGCGAAGCGCAGCATCTGTCGCCTTCACCAGGCTGTTATCGCCGCAAACTCCTTCTCCCATCGGCAGAAGGAGCACGCTCGGTGGATGCAGCTGCGCCAGAACGCAGCTCAACCAAGTGCGTCGATTCGTTTACTGCGCCAGTACCACGGTCTGGATCGCATGCGCCGGAATCTCCAACGTGCTGGATGCCTCGCCCACATACAGGTTGTAAGCAATCGCAGCGTCGCTGGCATTCATGACCACCATGGCCAGGCTGCCATCGGTGTTGAGAAACGCGGTGGTTGCCAGATTGCTACGGCTGCTGGCTGCGCTGACCCGTCGTGCACCCGGCCGGATGAATTTGGAAAAGTGGCCGATATACCAATAGCTCGGCGTGTAGATCACCTCGCCCGTGCGCGTATCGGCATGCACCGGCGCAAAGCAATAATTGCCCACGTGGTTCGGGCCACCGTGTTGGTCGAGCAGAATGTTCCAGTCCGTCCAGCCCACTGCGCCATGATTGAGGTCGTTGATGATGGCCGTGCCGTAGCGCTCGCCATTGGGCCAGTACTGCAACTTGGCCGGGTCGAACTTTTCCACCGCCGCTTCGGTCAACAGCAAGTGCTTGTCCGGGTACGCCTGCGCCACTGCCGCCACGTTCTCCACCATCGGCTCGAATCCGGCCCAGGTTTCATACCAATGAAAGCCCATGCCCCACGCATATTTTGCCGCCTCCGGATCGTCGAAGATCACATGCGCGCGGTGCACCATCATGTCGCGGTTGTGGTCCCACACGATGATCTTGCGATCGCCGTAGCCGGCGCTGGCCATGGTGGGCCCGAGATGATGCTTCAAGAAGTCGCGTTCTTCCTCGGCCGAAAACAGCATCGACTCCCAGGTCTGCACCGCCATCGGCTCGTTCTGCAGGCTGATGCCCCCAGATCGGGATGCCCGCTTTTTCGTATGCCGCGATAAAGCGCGTGTAGTAGCTTGCCCAGGCCTGCGCGTAGTCGGGCAATAGCTTGCCGCCCTTGAGCATGGTCTTGCTGTCTTTCATGAAGGCCGGCGCGCTCCATGGGCTGGCAAACGTGGTGAGCTTGCCGCCGGCCGCCGCAATCGCCTGGCGCAACATCGGGATGCGGTACTTGGCATCGTGCTTGACCGAAAAACTCTTCAGCGCCGCATCGCCCTCCTTGATGTAGGTGTAGCTGCCTCTACTGAAATCCGAGCTATGGATGGTGGTGCGCGCCAGCGTGTAGCCGATGCCCTGTTGCGGATCGTAGTAGGCCGTGAGCAACGCACGTTGCGTACGCTTGGGCAGCTTGGCAAAGGTCTCTGCGCTGGAATCGGTGATCGCGCCGCCGATGCCCAACAGTTCCTGAAATTGCCGTTGCGGATTGACGAAGATGGAGTTTTCTTTTTCGGTCAGCGGATGCCCGTTGGCAGGAGCAGCAGCCGTGCTGACGCGCATCTGCTGCGTGGCGCCTTGAGAACTGGTGTAGACGCGCAGTGCACCAGTGCTGCTCACCGCTGGCGAGGTCTCATCTACCGCTGTTGGCGTCGCTGCGGATGCAACAGCCGTCGCTGCTGCACTCGCGCTGCTCACTGTGCCCAGCCCCATCCCTAACATCCCCACCACCGACCACGTCATCGCTCGCTTCACCGCGCACCCTCCCAGGTAGATCGCGCAAGCCTAACCGACCAACGCGCCGCAGCATTGCAGGACAAACGAGCGCAAGCGCAGTGCGGTGTGACATCAGACTTCCTTCTCCCGTCGGGACATTGCCCCCCTTCATGGGAGAGAAGGTGACGCGCAGCGCCGGATGAGGGTACGTGTGCACTTAAAGGTGCCGGCCGCGCGCGTAATGCGTCGCGAACAAAACAACGTAAAAGACTTCAATCTTCACCAATCCCAGCAGCCGTACCCTCACCCCAACCCCTCTCCCGCAGGGAGAGGGGCTCACTCACTTGCGCGACAAACGATCCAAAATCCCGGGCACTTCTTGTGGAATCTCGCGTGCCAGAAATCCAACCGTGCCAATCCGCCTGGACAGCTGCTTACCCGCTACCGCGTGCACAAATACACCCCACAGCGCGGCGGTCAACGCATCGCTGCCCCGCGCAGCAAACCCCGCGATCAAGCCGGCCAAGGTGTCGCCCGAACCAGACGTGCCTAATCCGGGCACACCACCCCGATGCACCCACAACGCACCATCCGGCCCGGCGATGAAACTGTCCGCCCCCTTGACGATCACCACGCTGCGCATCTTCTGCGCGAAGGCCAGCGCGCACTCGCCCGGCGCTGCTTCCACCGCAGCCTTGTCGTCGCCAGCGAGGGTCGCCATCTCCCCCGCATGCGGCGTCAGCACGAAGGGCCGCCCAGGCGGCGCACGCAAGCTGCGCGACAACGCACCGGCGTCCAACACCAAGGGACAGACCGCCTTTGCAGCGGCCAGCCTGACCAGCGCCGTTGTCGTTGTGGTGGACGCCATGCCCGGCCCGATCACGGCGGCGTCGCAGGCTGCCAGCGCCGCATCCAACGCACGGTGCCCGCGCGTGATCTCGCCCTGCCCGTTCTGCCCCAGCCCCAGCACCAATGCCTCGGGCACCGCCAGGGCCATGGCCGGCGCCACGCTGGCAGCGGTGGCGATCTGCAATTTGCCGGCGCCCGCGCGCAATGCAGCTTCCCCGGCCAGCAATGCCGCACCGGGCACGCGCATCGAGCCCCCCACCACCAACACGCGCCCCCGCTGCTCCTTGTCGCCGCCGGGCGATGGCAGCGGCATCGCACGCAATGCAGCAGCGCTCAGCGTGCGAAGGCGTGCGGCAGCCATCAGCGCGCTCCGGCCGGGCGGTCGGATTCGGTGGTTACCGGCTCATCGGCCAGCTCTGGCGGTACGAACTTGGTGCGCACCAACTGCAGCGATTGCCCATCGGCCGCGGCCGCATATTCGGTGACGCCACAATTGGGCACGTCGCCTTCGCGGTCGATGGCCAGGATGGTGGCCTCGTCCATCCGCTCGATCAGGTAACGGAAGCAATTGACGATCACCTGGTGCCCCACGATCAGCACGCGCGCCCCCACATGGTTGCGCTGCAGGTCGCCCACGATGCTGCGCAACCGAAAGATCACATCGCACCAGCTCTCGCCACCAGGCGGGCGGAAATAGAACTTGCCCACCAGCTTGCGCTGCTCGGCCAGCTCCGGAAACGTCGCCAGGATGCCGGACGTGGTGTAGCGGTCGAGCACGCCGAATTCTTTCTCGCGCAGCCGCTCGTCCACGCTGACCGCATCGGCCGGCCGGCCGAGCGCACGCGCAACCGCAGCGGCGGTCTGCCGCGCACGCACATAGGTCGAACTCAGGATCAAGGTCGGCCGCTCGTGTTCGGGGAGCCCAGCCATCCACGCGCCCAAGGCTTCGGCCTGGCGCTCGCCCAGCGCCGAGAGCGGCACGTCCGCATCGCGGTGCTCCAGGTCGATCAGCGTCGCGCCATTGGACTCGGCCACATCGCGCGCCACGTTGCCTGCGCTTTGCCCATGCCGCACCACCCACAGGCGCGCCGGCCACTGCGCCGACACCCCTGCAACCGCACTGTCCTCACTCACATCCGTCTCCTGCATCACGTCGGCACCACGTGTCGCACAGCCGCCGTGAACGGGTGGTCGACCATGCGTGCGGCCATGCGCCGCCGCGCCACCGGTGTCATGCATGAGCCCGCACACGGTGCATGCCGCAGGGAACATGCGCCATGGCACGGACCAGCGCCGCTCCAACGGATGCATAACCCTGGCTCGGTATACTGCAGGCCCCCGCCACGCCGCTCGCCCATGTCCAACGTCCTTCAGCTGCGCACCGCAAAACAGCGCGAAGAGCTCCTGCTAGACGACGTACTGGATGCCGCCGAACGCTGCATCGACGAGATCGGCCTTTCGGCCACCAGCTTCGAACTCATCGCCGAACGCACCCGTCTGTCATGCGGCAGCCTGCTGCAGCGCTTCGAAGACAAGGACGCGCTGGTGCGCGCATTGCTCGAACGCAACTACATGCGCGCCATCCGTCAGATGTGGCTGGTGGAACGCCCGGCCAACGTGCACGTGGTGGACTTCATCGCCGGCCTGCTCGAAGACTGGCTGCTGCAGGAAATCAACATCAAGCGCACCCGCATCGACCTGGAGCTGCACCTGGCCACCCTGCGCGACCCGGTGCTGGCCGCCTTCATGCGCCGGCAGAGCGCATCGCTGATCGAACACCTCAGCGCATTGCTCAAGCGCCTGCTCCGCGGCCACACCGACACCGCCAGCAGCGAACACGAATTCCAGGCCCGCGTCTTCGCCGTCGCTGCCATGTGCGGCGGCCTGCACAGCGTGATGACCAGCGGCATGGAACTCAACCGCATGCATCTGCAGCTGATCCTGCGGGAGAGTTTGTCGGGCATCCTCAAGTCGGCGCCGGTGTAATCCTCGAGCAGCACCGGCTCGGCGATTGCGGGCCGCATGCTCCCGCCATTTGCCAGCGCTCACTCAGTCTGCCGACGACGTCGACGCTTGCGCCGCGGCGCGGGCTCTGGCTGCCTGCAAAAGCTGGGTGACCAACCTGTGCGCATCGTCGCCAACACCGCTGGCCGCTTGCCACAATTCCGGCGGCAAGCGAGAACGCTCCACCGTCATGAGGTGCATCAGATCCCTGGCCAAGGCCAGCCGCTCGCCTTCGTCCATGCCAGGCCCAGGAGGATCGGCGTCCAATCTGGTCACCATGTCGACCGCCTGATCCAGGCAGGCCTCGGTGGCTCCCAACTCGCTTGCGCGCTGCGCCTTGGTCGGCACTTCGTACCACCGGGTTTGCGCCTCCACGTAGCGCGCGGCCAGCACGTCGGCCAGCCCCATTCCCAGGAATGCAGCCAGCGCTCCCACTGCCTGGTAGCCACTGACTACAGCAAGATTCTTGTAATACAGGTCATCGTTGAAATAGCCGTAGGCCGCCGCTGCAGGCGCCTGGATTGCCGAAAAACCGCCCCATACTGCGGCCCCGGCGGCGCCCACGTGGGCCATCGTTCGCCCTAGATTGGCAAGGGGAACACCGCGCGGGGAGCCTGGCGCCCTCAGTTGCGCCTCGCGCACCGGCCGCCGCGGCAGGCTCTGCGCCAATTGTGTGTTGGCGTGCGGGTCGCCGGCCGGTGCAGACGGGCCGGCGTCTGCCACGGTCGCATTCTCTGGCTGCTCGCGCCTGGCGCCTCGGCGCGTGACGGATGTCAATGCTGAAGGTCGCATCGTCACCTCTCCGCTATCGATGTGCACCATTGTTCCCCAGCATGATCGAGCATGACGCATCCGGCCGAAAAACCATTGCCGAACACGAAACAAGCGGCACGGAGCTTGCCAAAGTGCGCGAGCGGTGCATGCACGCGCCACCTATCGCTGCAGGCAAACGAGCAGGGCGGCTGGCGATCGTGTTGAAAGCGCGCGTTGGCCACCACAGCCGGCGCCGATCCTCCGCGCCAGCGGCCAGGACATGCAGCACCCGCGCAACTTCGCCCACGCCTGCACTGCTTCGTGCATTGCTCCCTCCGCATGCACCACTGCCTCAATGATGATGAAAGTGACGCAGCCGGCATCGCCGCTGAGTGACCCCTGGTGCCAGCGGCTCACTCCAGCTGCCGCGTGTTGCAAGCGAACCGCCAGAGCCACCTCCCCTGATCGTTGACCACACTGTCCTCGACCATGAAACAGATCTCCGGCAACTTCACTCTCCCTTCCACCGCGCTGCGCGCAGACGCAGAGCGCGATGCGCCCGAAACTGCACAGGCGCCCGAGCCACACACCCCGCCGCAACCTGTCGCAGACCATCCGCTCAACCTGCTGGAAAAAAGAAGAAGCATCACCGGCGTACTTGCCGACGAACGTAAGCGCCTGGAGGTCGTGGTGCCCCGCCTGCAGGCAGCGTTGGCACCGCACACCTGGTCCTCATCCAGTAGCGACTCGCCAACGACGCCTCTCACCGGCCGCAGCCCCCGTCTGGGCCCGCAACCCGGCTCACCGACCTGGGCCTGTCTGCTGGAGACGCCGGCGCGCCTGTCGGCCCTTGCGGGCGCCGACAGCAGTGACGCATTCCAGAACTTGCGCAACGCACGGCGGCTGGTCAGCGATACGCGTCATGCCCAGCAGCACGTCGTGCTGAGCCCGCGCCTGGTGAAATCGCTGACCAGCCGCTCCGAACGCCCGGACTTGATCCAGAAGCTCTCGGCGTTGAAGCCCGGCGCCCTGGATGTAGACAATGGGTTTGTCCACGTGACGCTGGAAACCGGGCACGCAGGCACTGCAGGAACGCTGGACGCCATGCCCACCGTCGGCACCGGCGCATCCGCCTCGACCTACGCGGTGCGGCTGGCCGAAGATCTTTGGCAGGGCGAGCAAAATTGCGGACGCGACTTCATCTTCAAGGCCTTGTTGCGCACCGACCCGCAACGGCCGATCCCGCCGACATTGTGCGACCCTGCCACCGCTGCAGACGCACCGGCGCTGCAGCAACGGGTCGCTGAGCGCAAAGCCATGATCTTCCAGGAATATCAAATGATCAGGTCGGTCGATGCAGTGCCGTATATCGTGCGCGCCCACGGCGTGGTGCAGATCGAACACACCTTCGGCATTTTGCTGGAGAAAATCGACGGCATCAGCGTGCGCAGCATGATTGGCCGCGCACGCACAGCGCTGCAGCAAGGCGCCATCAGCGCAATGGAGTATCTCGGCCTGGCCCGGCAGCTGATGGCCGACGTACTGGTGGGGATCGCCTGCTGCGAAGACGCCGGCATCGTGCATCAGGACATCTCGCACAACAACGTCATGTACGACCAACCCATGAAGATCTTCCGGCTGATCGACATGGGGCTCGGCGCAGAAGAAGGCGACCCTAACCGCGGCGGCACACCGGGCTTCTACGACTTGAGCACCCCTGCCAGGCATGCGCGCGACGTCTACAGCGTGGCGCAATTGCTGGTGCATGTGCTCAAGCGCCCCGACTACAACATGGGCATGATCGGGATCAATCGCGCCAAGACCGCAGACACCTTCCCCTTCATGGATGCGTTGCAGGCTCTCCCGGCCGACCACAAGCGCATTGTGGTCCGCTTCTTCAACAGCATGCTGGACGACGGAACCGGCGAGCGCACCAAGGCAGAGAGACTGCTGCGCGACCCATTTTTCACCGAACCACCGCTCCCGCCCCGTGACCGGATGCATCGCACCTTCGAAAAACTGAAGCGGCTGCCTTCTTTTTAGCAGCAATTATTTTCAGCAGCGCCCACGGTTACAGGTGAGCGCGAGCCGATGGACCACGTAGGGTGTAGTGACCGCGCCTAGATGCGCGGGATTGAAAGACAAATGAGGCAAGTGTGCAGACACGCGCGCAGCCTGAGCGCTGACTCGGGCATTCAATCGGCACCGCTGCGTGCTGCCATACCCGTGCGGATCATGCATACATTCGGCGGTGATCCAGACGGCACACCACGTCATGGCAATGGATGCGCCCCTTCGACGACAGCGCACTCCACATCGTCCAGCACCCGGCCCACCTGCTCGGCCAGTAGCTCTAGACAAAACGCCAACTCGTCCATGCAGATGGCCGGCTGCCTTGCCTGCTCTTCGGCCTGCGTGCGTGGCTGCGCCAAGCGCGCTAAAAACCGCATATGGTCGCGCAGTTGCTGCAAACGGTATTGCGCGCCTTCTGGCAGGTAGTAGCCAGTGTTCATACTCAGCTGTTGATCAGCCCCGGTCATTCGATCTCTCGCATTTGTCTAAGCGAACCACCGATGTCGGAGGTGGCGAACCGCTGTACGAGGAGTTCCGAGGCTCCGTGAGGTGATCGTGCTACTGGCAAGGCTTGGCGTCAAGGTTAGCCGGCAATAGCGTTAGTGACCTTACCTGTATGCCGACCAGAGCGCGTGGAATCCACCAGCTCGGCGGCACCGCCACAAGACCGGCCAAATCGCGCAATCGGCGCAACGCATCAGAGTTTTCAAATCCCTTCTACGTCCATCCCATGCTCGGCAAGCCACGCCTTGCGTTGCGCATAGTCTGGCATGGCACGCTCCAACCGTAGCCAGAACGCAGGAGTGTGGTGCGCCTCATGCAGATGCGCCATCTCATGCACCAACACGTACTCGGCGATGCGCGGCGGCAGCAGGATGGTCTTCCAATGGAAGTACAACCAGTCGCCCTTGCCACACGAACCCCAGCGGTAGCCCAGATCCTGCACCTTTACGCCCGCCGGTGCGACTTCCATCCGGGCCGCATGCTCCACCATGCGCGTGGACAGCCAGGCTTTGGCACGTGCCCCATACCAGCGGACGAAATGCTCCCTGGCCTCGGGCAAGGCCTGCGACGCCAGGCAAAAACGCCCGGCGGACAGTTTCAGGGGCACGCTCTGATCGGACATCACCTTCAGCCGATAGCTCCGCCCCAAATAAAGAAAGCCCTCGCCGCCCACGAACTCCTTGCGCGGCGCATGGCGCTGCAGGCGATCCTTCTCCGCCAACCGGGTGTAGATCCAGAAGCGCTTTTCCTGCACAAAGGCACGCAACCTGGACTCTGCCACGTCCGGCGGTGCAGACAGCACCAACGCGCCATCACGCTCGACGGTAATCTCCATCGTCCGGCGGCGCCCACTGTGTCGCACCGTGAACAGCAGATCGTCCACCTGCAGACTGGAGGCTGTCATGGCTGCTCGCATGGCATCACACCTGCATCAACCGCGCGTGGCTGGCACGCGCCTGTTCCATCAGCTTGTCGGTGAGCAGCCCGGCCGCAGCTTCGTCCATCAGCGGGGGACGCAGCCGCATCAGACGGTCGAACAGCAAACCGTTGAGCTGTTCCTGTGCCGCGCGCTTGTGCAAGCTCCAGATATTGCGGTTGCTCTGCAGCTCCTGCACCAACAACTCGACCAGCTCCACGGTCACGTCCATCAACCGGAGCAGTTCCGCTGGGGGCGGCTCGCGCCCGGCACAGACCACGTCCATCACCGTGCGAAGAAACGGCGCGCAATGCTCCGGCACACCTGCTGGCGCATCGGCGGCACCGGCGCTGCCGTTGCGCACATCGTCCACCAGTGCCTGCAGCTGGGCAACCACCGCACTCCATTGTTCGCCTAACGTCCGCAGGATCTCGTTCAATCGCTCGGAAAGCTTGCGATACAGCACCGGGTCCTCGTCGGCGTGCTTGCGGATATGCGAGCGCACCGCGTGTTCCATTTCCGAAGCCTTGGCGCGGTCATTCGCGGCCCGGCTCACATGTGCATCGAACTGGGCATCTGTCAGCTGGATCGGCGCAATCTTCGGGTCGATGCCCAGCGAGATCACATGATCGTCGATCAGCTTGCGCACCTTGGCGCCCACGTCCTTCCCAAGCACCGGCGTGTCCTTGTAGCGATTACGGGCGCGCGCATGGATATAGGCCAGGCGCTTGGCATCGGCAGAGAACGGCAGGCCTTCCGGACGTGGCAACACCGTGTCCAGCGATCCTAGAAACGCCTTGAGTTTGACCACGAACTCCGCTCTGAGCTTTTCGTTACCGAGTGCATCCACACAGGCCTCGGTGTCCGCCAGCGAGTCGATGCCCCGTTCGCCGAACAGGTCAACCACCCGGGCATGCCGATCGCGCAGTACCGGTACTTCGTCCTTCAAACTCGCCAATGCGCCAACCACATCTTCATCGGCGTAGGCAGCCAGCGCTTCCTTCAGATGCTGGGCCACACCGTAGTAATCCACCACGATGCCGCGACGCTTGCCAAAGCCGGTGCGATTGACGCGCGCAATGGCCTGCAGCAACTCGGCCTCACGAATGGGCCGGTCCAGGTACATCACGCCGGCAATCGGCGCATCGAATCCCGTCAGCAACATCGACTTGACCACCAGGAACGCCAGCGGATCCGCCTTGGTCATATCCGGATGCAGCAGCGGCTTCTTGAAGCGTTTGATCAGCGACTCATGGGTGGCACTGTCGGTCCAGTGCTTCCAGCCGGGATCGTCGTTGTTGCTGCCGGAGATGATCGGCGCGAACGCGATACGCGCCAGCACCTCGCGATAGCGCCACGCCTGCACCACTGCCCGCACCTTCGGCGGCCGCAGACAAAGGGCTTCATCATCCATCGCCTTGTCCTGCGGGGTCAGCGCGTCGGCCTCCTGCAACAGCTCGTCGCGCGCGGCTTTCAGGGCGACGAAATAGCGGGTGGCGGCCAGCCGGCTGTAGGCCACCACCTGGGCCTTGTAGCCATTGGGCAGGATGTTGGCGACGTAATGTCGCAGGATGTCGCGCGCCTTGTCGGCAATCAGCGCCGGCGCATCGAAGATATGGCCCTTGGTGGCATACTTTTGCTTGATCGCTTCCAGCTCTTCCGGCGTGTGCTGACGGAACAGATCCTCGAACAGTTCATCCAGATTCGCGCCATCCTTGATGGCGCCGTTGGCAGTACGTCCTTCGTAGAGCACCGGCACCGTCGCTCCATCGGCCTCGGCCTCCTTGATGGTGTAGCGGTCGATGAACTCACCGAAGATCTCGTGGGTGCGCTTTTTCTCGCCCATGATGATCGGCGTGCCGGTAAAGCCGATGCGCGCGCAGTTGGGCAATCCGGCCAGCAGGTTGGCATGCAGGTCGCCGGCCTGGGTACGATGCGCCTCGTCCACCAGCACCAGGATGGCCTCATCATCGTTGAGCACCTCGAAGTGCTCCGCAGCCGCTTCGGCCTTGCCATACAGCGCCCGCGCCTCCTTGACCGCGTGTCCAGCACCCGGCAGGTCCTCGGCCTTCAGCGGCGCATCGTTGGCCGTGTCGCCATCGCGGTACTTCTGGATGGTGACGAACACCAACCCCGGCCCCTTGCGCCGTGCCAGGGCTTTCAGGCCTGACGTGCTGTCGGCCACCTCTACCGTCTCGCCGGTGAGCGTGGCGGTGACGGACAGCTGGCCTTGCAGGTCCTTGCGGTCGGTGACCACGACGACCTTGAAGCGTCGCAGCGCCGGCTCGGCGCGCATCTTGCGCACCAAAAACACCATGGTCAGCGACTTTCCCGAGCCCTGGGTATGCCAGATGATGCCGCCACGCTGATCGCTTTCGCCATGCTGCAGCCGGGTCTGGCCGCGCTTGAGCCTTGCGATCGCACGGTTCACCGCACGGTACTGCTGATAGCGGCACACCGATTTGATGGTCTGCCCGCCCACCTGCATGAACAGCAGGAAATGCTTCACCACATCCAGCAGGTTCGCTGGCGCCAGCAGGCCGGCAATCAATCGCTCCTGGGCATTGAGCGCCTGCTTGCCGAAGCGTTGCGCCGCCTCTGCCTCTGATCCTTCGCCGTCCGGCCCCACCACGGTCTTCCACTGCGCGAAGTGCTCGAAGCCCGCACCGATACTTCCCACCCGCGCCTCATCCACGCAGCTGGCCACCAACAACTGGTTGGCGGCGAACAGCGCCTCGTTGCCCTCGTTCTCGTCCACTTCCAGCGCCGCCTTGCGCTGGTTGCTGTAGCGGCGCAACTGGTCCACTGCCTCGCTCAACGGCTCGGGGATGGACGGACTCTTGCACTCCACCACCACCAACGGGATGCCATTCACCAGCAACACCAGGTCCGGCACGATGAAGGCCTTGGCGCTGTTGAAGCCAGGCGGGCAGTCCACGCGATACTGGCTGACCACGGTAAAACGGTTGTTGCCCGGCGTGTCCCAATCGATATAGCGGATCGTCTGCCCACGCCCGCCATCCCAGCCAGGCAGCCCGTCGACCGTCAGGCCCTTGATCAGCAGCTCGGTGGCCTGCTGATTGGCCTCCATCAACTTGTGTGCGCCCAGGCGCGTGATGGCGGCCACCGCGTCAGCCAGGCGGGCATCGTCCAGCCACGGTTGGCCGTCCGGCCCCGGGTTCAGCGCCAGCAGGCGCTCGCGCAGCCGGGCTTTCTGAACGACCTCGGCGAAGCCGCTGCGTTCCGTGACGGCAGGGTCGTCCAGGCTGCCGGCCAGATGGGCCCAGCCCACCGCCTGCAGCTGCGCCACGAAAGGCTTCTCAACGTCTTCCAACTCCCAACCCATCAGCATCTCCCTGGCTGGATGCAGGCATCCATGAACATCCCAACATTCTCACGGACCTCCAAGGAACCCCAAAGCGATCCAAAGACATCCAAAGACCTCCAAAGATGTCCAAAGACCTCCAAAGATGTCCAAAGACCTCCAAAGAGTCCCAAAGACCTCCGAAGAAAGAACCCCGTTCTCCTGGCGACACCCTTTCAGTCGTCAGGTTCAAGGGTGTAGTAGGCCACCCGGCGTGTCCCATGTTGGGACAGCCGCCCTTGCTCTTTCAGCCGCCACAACAGCGCCTTGGCCTGCAAGGCACCCAATCGACACAGCTCCATCACCTCGGCACGGCGGATCTGCCCGTGCTGCTGCACGTAGTTCAGCACCAACTGCTCGTTCTGCAGGCTGGTGAAGCCGGCTTGCCGGGTATAGGCGGCCTTCTCGCCCTGGCGCTGATACACGGCCGCCGACAAGGTGTAGCTGCGCCCACGGGTCTGCCCGTGCGCTTCGATCAGGCCGGCCTCGGTCAGCGCCTCCAGCGTGCGCTTGGCGCTGGCCGGGTCTCGCTGGATGCGCGCCGCCAACTCGTCGGCGGTCACGCGCTTGAGCTCGCGCAACGCGGCCAGTGCGATCAGGCTATCGATCGGCAACTCGCCATGGCTGCGCCGCTCCTGCTCCACCACCATGCGGCCGAAGTCGAGATCCGCCGCGCCGGTATCCAGCCGCACCACCACGCTGTGGCTGTCGGTGCGCGTGTAGTCCGGCGCCGAGCGGCCGAAGCGCAGCAGGCCGCGATAGATCGTATCGACCCCGCGCCCCGAGCGTTCCACCACCCCGATGCGCTTCATCGCATCGGCCAATGCCCGGTTGCGTGGGCGCGGCTCGGTGGTCAGCAGGTTATCCAGCGTCACCCCGTCGACCAGGCCGCCGGGGTTGCTGACCACCAGCGCGTCGTTCTCCAGCCGCACGTGCACCGCGCCCATGCGGTGGTAATCGCGGTGGATCAGCGCATTGGCCACCGCCTCGCGGTAGGCCCCCATATCGACCTTGGGCACCGGCACGCGGAAAAGGCCGACCTGCAGTTCTTCCTCCGGGTTGTACGGGCGGAAGTTGGTTTCCAGCCACTCGATGGCCTGCAGCAGCGGCACGCGCCGGAACTCATTGAAGCGTACCGCCTGCTCGGCCAGCACCTGGAACGCAAACTCATGCGTGGCCACATGCTGACGCAGCGCTTCGACCCGACCGATCACCAACAGGCCACACAGCGTCGGCACGCGGAGGCCGTCGGATTGGCGCGTCGTGAAGCCCAGCGCGCCGTCCAGCGCCTCGTCGTCCAGCTCCAGTAGCACGCGGTCGCCGCCGTACTGCTGCACGGCTTGGCGCAGGCGCTCGCGCTCCAGCGGATCGAAATCGGACAACTGCGCGCCGGCCACCGGCTGCGCCGACGCATCGACCAGGCCGAGCTGACCGAGACGGCTGTCGCGCTCATGCGGCAGCATCGGCACGCATTCGGGCGTGCCATCGTGTTTAAGGCGGCGACGCAGGTAGACGCCAGCGGCGGTAGCCACCACCGAGGCGGCCTTGGGTACCACGATCCGTGCCACGGGCACACCGTCAATCTCCACCGCCTCCACCTGCACCGCGATAGCGGGCGAGGTGCGCGCCGCGATCAGGCCGGGCAAGCCGACCAACTGCCGGTGATCGGCATGCAGGCCGGTCGGCCTGCCATCGTCTTCCACGCCCAGCCACAGCTCGCCACCGTCCGCGTTGGCCAGACACACCACAGCCTCGGCCAGCTCGGTGTCGGACAGCTTCCTGCGGTCGCTCTTGAACTCGACCGTCAGCGATTCGGCAGGTGGCAGGGTGTGGGTCATGCGGTGGCGGCATCCAGCAGCGGGGTGACGCGGACGCGACCGGTGAGGAGGTCGTGCATAAGACCTAACTTGGCTTCATGTAGAGCGCTCATATTCCTCTCGGTGAAAGCCCGGGATTTGTCATGCTCATCGATGATCCTGTGGATGGCGTTCTGCTCTTGGGTAGACGGCGCGGGCACCCTCAGACCCTTGAGATCCTTCCAGTAAATCGCCGCTACAGACGTAGTACCGGTGGCTAGTCGACGAACACGCCGACGGCCTACTTCACTTCCCAGATAGTGGGCAAAAAAATGACCGCTCCCGATATGGCTGGGTATCCTCGCCCTAAGAATATTGTTATCGAAGACGTGCTCAGCCTCTACGTCGCGCCAAGAACAGGTCTTCCCGACCAGCTCTGGGGTGTTACGTGTATTGAATAGTAGATCTCCCTCAGAGAGCAGAAGCTTATCAGCGTGTAGGACACGCGATGCCGCAACCAGTTCCACTGAACGGAGATCGATTTCGTTATTTTCCCGGAGATTACCCATCTTCAGTAGACCGTAATTCGCGGCATCTTCGCTCGCACCGCGAACACCCACACCGAGCAATGGCTGGAATTGCAGAGCAGAGAAGCACGGAGTCTCCCAATCAGTAGGAATCCAACCCAGCAACGATGACTTGTAGAGATGAGGCGCCTCAGACTGCGGCAGGCGTAGTTCGCCATTGGCGTCGATGCCCCGCGTCAGCAGGTCGTGCAGCAGGCCCTGCTTGACGGCCTTGAGCTTGACGATCAGTGCCTCGGTTTCGTGGATGGCGGTGTCGAGGACCTTCAGGACACTCCCAATAACTTCTTGCTGAGGCAGCGGAGGCAACGCGAGCCAGCACAACTTCATATCGCTAGGCTTGATGAAAGGCTGTGCGGAGCCGGACCGAGGCCAGTAGTCATCGCGATTAACTCTGTAATGCAAGAATCTGGCGCTCGCCTGCTCGGCGCTCGGCACCACTGCTTGCACATTGGCGAGCGTTGTCCAGTCCCCACTTGCCAAGAAGCAGCGTCCGCAGTTGGCGCCGATAGCTGAAAGAATAACTGCGTCGGTGTCATGGAACTCCGGGACGTCAACAAACCCGTCCTGCCCCGCTGCGCTGAACGCAGGAAATCCGCTGCTTAGATAGTTCTGCTTTGTCAGCCCTTTGCGTCCGCCTTGGATGAAATCACAAAAGCTCTTCAGTTGCAGCGCCTGCCAACCCTCGGGTAGGTCCTCTGGATGAATCGGCAATGTTCCCGGACCAAGACGGACCTCAGACATACCCCAACCCCTTCAAGAACCCTTGCAACGCTCGCGCCGCCTCATCGCGCTTGCCTTCGATATCCGCCAGCGTCACCCGGTACTTGTCCCACCACGTCTCGAACGCGGCCACGACATCCTTGCGCTGCGCGGCGACATAGCGCTCGACAATGGCGCGCATGTCGTCGTGCAGGATGGTCAGCAGCAGCGCTGCGGCTGCCGCGTCGTCCAACGCATCGACCTTGCGGTCGAGCTCATTCGTGAAGCTGTCCTTCTGGACCTTGAGCTGCTTCTTGACTGCAGCCAGGTCTTTCTTCCAGGCCTTGAGCTGTGCCTCATCGAAGGTATCTTCGTTCTCGTCCGCATCGGCCGGTTCGGTATCGCCGTCCTCGCCATCGGCGTCTTTCGATGCTTTGGGGTCGGCCGCCTTGATCTGGCTGTCCAGCTCGGCCTTCTTCGCCTCCAGTTCGGCGATGGCTTCGACGAACTCGGCCATCAGGAAACGCACCAGCTTGTGGTCCAGCGGGTTGTCCTTGCTGGCCTTGTCCTCCAGCGCGGTGACGATGCTGGTGCGCCAGGCGTCGATGACGCCGCGGGCGCCGCGCGCCATCAGGGTCTGGAATTCGTAGCGGCTCTGTACCCAGAAGCCGGCGATGATGCCGCGCACCTGGAACGGATCGAGCAGGCCAACGGCTTCCAGCGCGTCGCTGAAGCTGGCCAACAATTCGTGGCGTAGCGCGACCAGCGCAGCGGCATCGTTCTGGCGCCCGGCCAGCGCGGTGATGCGGGTGCCGTGGGCCTGCCACCATGCCTCGAACACGTCGCGCAGCGCCGCCTCCTTCGCTTGCAGGCCGGGATTGCCTTCGACGGCGGGCTTGAGCTCGGCGCGGGCGGTCAGCATCGGCGCAAAATCGAAATACGCCGCGTCACGCACGACGAATAGCTCCTGCGGGTCGAGGCCATGCGCAGCGAACAGCGCGGCCTTGGCCTGCACCTCGGCTTTCGGCACGCCGCCAACCAGATGCGCGCGCACGTCGTGCGGTTCCGGTGCCGGGGCGTTGTCGGCATACCGGCGGATGTTGAGGTTGCAGCCGTTCTCCAGCAGCGTGGCGTTATCGACGATGGCGGAAAAGCCGTCGATGGCCCGGAATTCGTCGAACGTGGTGACGATCTTCTCGATGTGCTCGGGCAACAGGTAATTCTGCGCACGCCCCTCGAAATACTCTCGGTCGGCATTGATGAAGAGCACCTTGCCCTGGCGCTGCACCGGCTTGCCGCTGACGCGGTTGCCACCATGCTGCACCTGTTGACGCAGCACCAGGATGCAGGCGGGGATGCCGGTGCCGTAGAACAGATTGGGCGCCACGCCGATCACCGCTTCCAGCAGGTCGTCGGCAATCAGCCCGGCGCGGATGCGTGCCTCATCACCACCGCGAAACAGCACGCCATGCGGCATGACCGTGGCGATCATGCCGCCATCGCGGGTCACGGCCACCATGTGCTGCAGGAACATCAGGTCGGCCTTCTTCGCGCCCAGCGGCACCTGGCCGTAGCGGAAGCGTTCGGGGAACTTCGGTGCCCAGGCCGGCGTGCCATCGGCGTTCTTGTCGGCGGTGCCCCAGTTGATCGAGAACGGTGGGTTGGTCAGCACGCGGTCGAAGCGCTGCAGCTCGCCACCGGCGACATGCTGCGGCTCGGCCAGCGTATCCTCGTTGCGCAGATCGGCGGTGCTGATGCCATGCAGCAGCATGTTCATTTGGGAGATCGACCAGACCGTGCCATTGAACTCCTGCCCGAACAGATTGGCCTTGCGGCCGTCGCCGCCATGTTCGTCAATGTAGTCCTTGGACAGGATCAACATACCGCCCGATCCGCTGCAGGGATCATAGATGTCGTGATGCTGCTCGGGCTTGAGCAGCTGCACCATCATCCGAACCACCGAGCGGGGCGTGTAGAACTCGCCGCCTTTCTTGCCGGCGGAGTCGGCGAATTCGCCGATCAGGTATTCATAGGCCGCACCCAGCAGGTCGGGAAACTCGAAATCCTCGTTGCGCAGGCGATGCAGAGCGAAGTGGGTGATCAGCTGGCGCAGCTTGATGTCGGGGAGCTTGCTCTGGCCAACCTTGCGGGTGAAGTCGATGTGCTCCAGCACGCCGTCAAGGCTGTTGTTGGTGTCTTCGATCCCGGACAGCGCCTTGTTCAGCGCGTCGCCCACGTTCTGGTGGGCATCGTTGACCAACGTCTGGTAGCGCGAAATCCGCGGAACCCAAAACGCACCTTCGACCTTGTACCAGCGCGGATTTTCGGCAGAAGCGTTGGCTTGCGCATCGCTTTCACCGGCGCGCTTGCGCTCGGCGATGACCTGCTCGCGGCGCTGCTCGAACACATCGGAGCAACGCTTGAGGAACAACATCCCGAAGATGTATTCCTTGAATTCGGACGCATCCATCTTACCGCGCAGGATGTCGGCGGCCTTGAACAGATGGCGTTCCAGCTGGGGGAGGGTCAAGGGCATGAATCAAACGTCTCTTTAAGTAATGCTTAAATTCGAGTGAAAGATTGGCATCAGTTTCGCCTCTCAACGCGGATCGACGGCGCCAGATGATGGATTTTTTACAGACAGCTCACTGAGACCACCAGCTTTCTTCGCAGGGCTTTTGTCAGCTTTCTGGAGCAAGGAACCAAACCGGCTTCAATGGCAGTTGTGTGCGGGCAGCGTCACTGAGCTGTGCATAGTGCGTGGTCCATAGCTCCACCAACTTCCGCGCATCAATCAGATTGATGCGACGATGCGACTGCCGCGCCTCATAGTCGGCGTCCTTGGTGAAGCCGGACAGCGCGACGTACAGCCCGACATCACCCTCCCCCAGAACCGCCATAAAGCTGCGCAGGCCTGTTACATCAATCCGCGGTGAGTTGGCATTGCGCTTGACCTGCACCTTGATGCGCGGCGGGCGGGTGCCGAGTGGGTCGTTGTAGGCAATGATGTCGGTGCCACCGTCCTTGCCGGGTGGTGCGACCCAGGCGACGTGGTAGCCCATCGCCCGTAGCAGCGACGCCACGAGTTCCTGGAAGTCATACGGCGGCATCGCAGCAAGGTAAGCCTCGATCTCGGCCCATGCCATTTCTTCGGCTTCTTCCAGCGTGATGCTGGCCGATTCCTCGGTAAGTTCGCCTTCGGGATCGTCGACCTCGTCGGCAACGGGCTGGGCACTCTTCCATTTCTTGTACAGCTGCCCAACCGCACGGATGAATTGCTCCGGATCCGGGTAGGCGTGCAGCGCCGCTTCCCCCTCTGGCGTGAGGGTCCAGATGCCTTTGTCCTTGACCAACCAGCCGGCCTTGACCGGCGCCACGGTGCTGAAGCGCACGATCTTCTCGAAGCGACGGCCGCCGGTTTCGTAGTCGCCCGCTTCGTACTCGGTGAGCACGACCTGCTTTTCCAGTGCGGCCAGCGCGTCTGCGGCGCGCATGCCCTCCGGCTGGGTCTTGAGGATATGGAACAGCGCACGGGTCAATTCCCCCGTGCGGCGCCTGCTGATATTGGCCATCTACTTCCCCTGTGGCGCGACGTTGGCGCTAACGCCGTGCTTAATGATAGTCGTCTTCACGCTGATGCCTGACTGCCAAAACGGTGACGACCTGATCGCTCTCAACCTCGAACAGCAGCACGTAGCCGCTGGCACCGAAGCCGATCACCAGCTCCCGCAAGAACGGATCCGCCACCCTCGCCTTGCGGCAGCTCAACGGCGCCAGTTCAAGCACGGTGACGCCATCGCCGATGGCCTGCAGCGCACGCTCGGCCACGGTGAAGTCGCCTTCGGCACGCTGTAGCAGCCAGTCGTAAAGGCGCGCGGGCTCGTTGCGCGCTTGATGAGTGAAGCGGACGGAAAATCCCACGCTGGCTCAGCCCTTGCGCGCCTTGTCCAGTTGGGACTGCAGCCCGGCCAACACATCCTTCGCGTCGATGTACTGGTTGGATGCCTTGGCGCTGTCACGCGAGGCCAGCCCGCGCGCAATGAAGGCTTCCTGCTGCTGACGCTGCTGCACCTGGGCGCGCACGGAGTGCTCGACGAAGCTGGACAGCGTCTCGCCCTCCTGCAACACGGCTTCGGCCGCTACGCGCAGCGCCGGATCTACGCGTAGCGATGGAAGAGATGCGGATTTCATGGCGGACCTAGTGCGTTGCAATTGCGATGCATCATCGCAAGCGGGCGGCGGTGCTTCAAGGTTTTCTTTGCAGACCTAAGCCGACGATGCCGCAGCTACGCTGATGCAATGGTGCGTAGACGCTGAAGCACGATGCTTGCGCGCTGCGGGTCGGCGACCAATCCCGGCAACGCGTTCACAAACGCCGGGTTATACACTAGCCCCGCAAACACGTCGGCAACCCACTGCCGAAGGTCTGCATGCTCCACGGCAAACTCTTCCACCAACTCGGCCCGGCCATCGACGACATTGAGGACGTCCTCCAGGTCGTGACTGGAAAGGAAGTCGCTGTTGCCTCGGGTAACGAAGGCTTCGAGCTTGGTCGCCACGAATGCAGTCGCTGTCACCAAGCGGATGGAAAGGCGATCGCTCAAGGCCACCACTTGGGCCGTCTCTACAGCATGGGCGTACCAGCGGTTGGAGAAGCCAAGCACGCCGGCATCCACCGGCATCAGGTCGAAGATGACGCCCGACGCTTGGTGTACCCAGCGGCAGACGACACCGCTGCGCATCTCGCGCGCAAAGCCCTGCGACTCCACACGCGCCTCGATACCGCGGAATCGTGCCCAATCAAGATCGACCACCGCATCGACGTCATAGGTGGCGCGGACGCTTTCCGCCAATGGATCCGACACCAGCAGGCCAACAACTGCTCCGCCGAGGAAGACTACGTGTTCGCAAAGCTCGCCCAATGCATTCGCAATCACAAGCAGGTGCGGCAAATTAGGATCGTCAGAGCGCATCGCCAAGCCTCAGCAATTGTTTGAGATAGCTCGCTGCCAGCGTGCGCTCGCGGGCACGCCCGCTGCGTAGGGCGTCCTGCAGCGCCAGCAGTTGGTGCAAGGCAGGGTCGGCCAGCGCAGCGCTGGGCACACCGGTCGACAACGGCGACAAGCTGGGGCCTTTAGCCGCGCCCTGCGCGCTTGGCCACACCGGTGCATCCCCTGGGGAGCTGGAAATGGCAATGGACAGTGGGGGCACGCCGAAGGCCGTAGGAATGCCACGCCTTAGCGGCCCGATGACGGCAGGAAAGGCGTAACGCACGCCGTGGACCGCAAACTCGTGCAGCGCGGTGCGCACCGTTTCCCACTCGCCGCGGCCTTTTTCCAGCGCCAAGCCGGATGCCACCGCGCGCTTGACGCTGCGATGCACCTGAGAAGGGCTCATGCCCAGCGCTTCTCCAAGGGATGCATACGTCCAGGCCTGGCCAGCCTGGGCGACTTGCTTGTACAGCACCACCAGATCTTGGGGCTTCAATTCCACCGCTAGGTCCGCCCATATTCCATATTCCGGAATATGGAATATCCGTCTAGCGACTGATTTTTGCAAGCGGGTTTTTCAGAAGCGAACCCGAGTACTGATTACGCCCGAAGGGTGGAAGCTGACTACCTCACCCAATACTTCGGGGCCTGACAACCTCTTCCTGCGCCATCGATCTTTCCTGCCCCTGACTCTGCGCTTGCGCCAACGTACGCGCGTCGAGCTCTTGCAGCTTTGCCAGCGAGTGCTCCACCGGAGTATTGACTGCCATGTCAGTGGGCATGCTGGCACGCAGATGGGCCGGGTTGCTGGGTTCGCCCTGCACCACGAACACGGTGGCACCGGCCGCTGCACGCGATGTTTGATTGCTCAGCATTACGTGGTCGATGCGCTCGAGCCCGTGCTCTTTTGCCAGATGGGCCAGGCTGGCGCTCATCCGCTCGCTGTGCGCATCGCTGGCGCGGCCCATGCTGGCGTCCAACTGGCCAACCAAGGTGCTGGCCTGTGCATGCAACGGGTGAGGCGCGGGCTGGGCGTCTTCTGAGTCTGCCTGTCGCGGCCTCCCAGGCACGGGCGCGGCAGGCCCGCCGTTCTGCCGCTGCAGCTGGGCTGGAGGATGTCCCCGCTCCTCCTGCCCTGGCTGTACCCCTTCACGCCCTCGCCCTTGGTCCTGATGCTGCTCCCGCACCGGCCCGGGTGTGGTGCTGGTCAACACGTATTGCCAGCGCGTCTGCGCTGGGTTGCCTTGCACCGCCGCGATGAACCCATCGTACTCGGCTGGATGAATTGTCTGGCAGCCAGCCGAATCGGTACTGCCGCTGGAACCGCGATGAATCTTGAAGGTGTCGTTGAGATTTTGCACACCGTTGAGATCGGCTTGATCAAACCAGCCGTCCGCATTGCTATCCCGCTGTACCCCGCCCCGCCCTGCATCGACTGCCGCCTGACTTGGGCGTAATGCGTTGTCTTGGGTGCCTGGCCGGCTGGGATTTGGGTGCTGCCCCATCCGCATCTCGATGGTGCCTTCGCTCAGGCGACCGAGATCCCTGATGCCATCGGCATTGACATCCTCGCCTTCGATCTTCCTGGGCCTGGTGATGCTTTCAAAGCCTGGCGACGGTGCAAATGTCCTGTTCTCCATGCCGCCTTCCGCACGCGGGCGCCGCCCCGTGTTGCCTGCATGATGATCGTACTGCGCAGTCGGCTCGGTGTTTGCTTGTTGGGCGACCTGCGTATGCCGCGTGCCATCGGCATCCTTCCACAGTACGACCAGGCGGTCGTTGTAGACGCCCGTGCCGCCCTGGGCTTCGTTGATGGCAGGGGTTGCCGGATCGTCGCTCCGCAAGCTTCCGGCATGCGCGCGATCCTGCATGGCCGCAAGCGTTGAGTTTTCCTGGCGAAGGCCTAATACCACGCGCTCGTTGGGTCGCGAGAGTGCCTCGTGCGCGGCTTCGTTACCTCGCACCTGTACGATGCTGGCGTAGACGTCATAGCGCTGTGCGTCGCTCAAGGCAGCCATTTGCGCTTGCGGCGGAATTGCTGGCTGATTTGACGCGGCTAGTTGCAAGCGTTGCAGCACACTGGCATCCGCAGCGGCGACCGGCCCTTGTTGATGATTGGCGATTGCACCGGCGGACGCTGCGCCGATATAGCGATCCAGTGCGTCACGCACGACCTCTGCCTGGCCTTGTCTGCGCTCATCAAGCATGCGCAGCGCCTCGGCCTGTCGATTGGCGTTGAACAACGCAGAAATCTGGTCGGCAGTCGCACGGATGTCTAAATCGTTGGATCTCGCCATTTCGATGCTCCTTGCAGAAGTGGTCACTCGCTGATGAAACGGTCCTCACCATCTGGATAATCCGCACATGCCGGTTCGCCTGTGCGCTGCTGGCGACACGGCCACTGCGCTCTAGCGACTCGTTCTACCAGCTCGAAGCGTTCGCCTGTCCACCGAAGAAAACCAAAATGGGCGTAAGACCCGACGCGCTTCGGGTCATCGGTGGCCAGCGGCTGGTCAGGGTCGAATTCCATCAACCATCGCATTGTCGGCGCCAAGGGCAGCTTGTCATCGAACAGAAAAAGCTCCGAGCCGCCGTGGTCGTTTTGCCGGGCAACATCTTCTGCAGTCAAGCTAGGCGCTGGTGGAAACACCGCTGCACTGACATCGCGTGCGGTGCCGTCCTTGGTGACGCGATACGCCTTTCGCCCTTTGCCTGACTGGCACGCAAGGCCTGCCTCGCCCGCGCCACATTTCACCGACCAGACCAGGTACACCGTTTTGTCGGGATCAGCACTTTCAAACGAACGGATCGTCAGTTCACCCGCCACCACGGTGAAGTCCGCGCGCCGTCCCAATCCGGGTGCGGCCACGTATACGGCATCGCGCAGGCCCGCTTCGCGCGCTTGCGGCGAGGCATCGACCGCATCTGCAGGCAGGGCAAGCAATGCAGCCGCCATATGCGCAGGTGCCGGGCCTTTGCAAAACCCGTCCCTTAGCAAAGGCGCAGGTGAGGAGCCCTGTGATTGCCTACGGTCCACACAGACGGCGCCCATCTGCCGTTCCAGCTTGAAGGACACCCAAGGTGAAGGCGTGGCAGCAGGCGCCTGAGGAAAAGACGATGCTTTTTGTGCACCACTTGGGGGTTTTGCGGCAGCCTGTTCCATCGAAAGCCGTGCACACCCAAGCGTCATGATGGGCGCCAGCGCGGTCGCCACGATGCAATGCGTCAGCTTCTTCACGGGCATCCTTGAACGGAGAGGGCGAACGCCACGGACTGTGGCCGTATGAGCAGGCTCGGTCAAGTGATTGATCGCAGACGAAAACGGTTCAGCGACACTCTCATTTCGGGACCGAAATAGACGCTGCATCCCGCAACGACGCCATCTGGCATGGACTCAGCGCGACTGTCCGGGGTGAGCAGCAATTCGGATAGTTTGAAACGTTTAACCAACACGCTGCGCGCGGCTCCATGTGCTCATCAGCATTGCACAAGGAGGTTGAAGTGGCCTGTGTTAAAGCCAGCCTAGAACATGGATGTCCCACAGGCGCTGCCCCGTCCCTTCCTGATTTACAGCACCAATCATCCGACAACGACTTCGCCTGAGCGACGGCCAATCACGATCGTCTCGTACCACCTGCCCATTGACCGTACTGGGTAGCGGCAAGCGCACCTCGATTAGCGAGCAGGTGCGCGCACGCCATCGAAAGCCCTCTGCCCGCTCGCACCTTGCCTACCCGCGCCCTGCCTACCCGCGCAGCGCCGCCCGAATCCCCTCTCCCGCCAACCGCGCACTCGCCAGCAGACGCTCCAGGCTCTGCCCATGCCGGGCACTGGCGGACAGGCCGGCCATGGTGGTGCTGACGAAATCCGCCAGCCGGTCTGCGTCGTGCGGGCACTGCTTGGCGATGTGGGAGCGGATCAACTCCTGGGCGGCGACATGAAAGCTGCAGGCCGCCTCGCGTGCCTGCGCGTCGTTGCTGCGCGTGCCTTCCAGCACCAGGCAGCCGGTGGCGGCGGGGTCTGCGGCGTAGCAGCGGGCGGCCTGCTCCAGTAGGTCGGCCAGGGCGTCGGCCAGCGGACGGTTGGCGTCCAGAATCTGCGGCAGCGGGATGGCACCGGTCTGCGCGTAGCGGTCGAGGATGCGCGCATACAGGCCGGCCTTGCTGCCGAAGGCGGCGTAGAAACTGGGCGGGTTGATGCCCAGCGCCGCGGTGAGGTCGGCCACGCTCAGTGCGTCGTAGCCACGCGCATGGAACAGCTGCTGCGCGGTGGCGATCGCTTGATCCGGGTCGAACGCCCGCGGCCGGCCGCGGGACCGAGAGATTTCTGTAGTCATTGTTACAAAACCCTTGACGGCAGACGAGATCTATTATGTATTACCCGCTACATTAATAGCGAGGTGGGTGCATGTCAGCGTTCAAGGACAAGTCCGTGTTGGTGCTCGGCGGCAGCCGGGGAATTGGGGCCGCCATCGTGCGGCGCTTCGTGGCCGACGGCGCGCGAGTGGCGTTTACCTACGCCGGCTCCGCCGAAGCGGCGCAGCGCCTGGCCGGCGAAACCGGCAGCACCGCGGTGCTGGCAGACAGCGCCGATCGCGATGCGGTCATCGACACGGTGCGACGCAGTGGGCCGCTGGATGTGCTGGTAGTCAACTCCGGCATCGCCTTGTTCGGCGATGCGCTGGACCAGGATCGGGACGCGGTGGACCGGCTGTTCCGCATCAACGTGCACGCGCCCTACCACGCCGCCGTGGAGGCCGCGCGGCAGATGCCACCTGGCGGGCGGATCATCGTGATCGGCTCGGTCAACGGCGACCGCATGCCGCTGCCCGGCATGGCCTCTTACGCGCTGAGCAAATCCGCGCTGCAAGGGCTGGCGCGCGGCCTGGCGCGCGATTTCGGGCCGCGCGGCATCACCATCAACGTGGTGCAACCGGGCCCGATCGATACCGACGCCAATCCGGAAAACGGGCCGATGAAAGACCTGATGCACAGCTTCATGGCGATCAAGCGCCACGGCCGCGCCGAGGAAGTGGCCGGCATGGTGGCCTGGCTGGCGGGCCCGGAAGCGAGCTTTGTAACCGGCGCGATGCATACCATCGATGGTGCGTTCGGGGCGTGACGCGTCGTCGCTTGGATTGATGCCACTGCAGCTCGACATGTAGCGCAACGGATGGCGGCAAGCGCCCTCCGTCGACGTGCAGAGCGAGCTGCTGTTGCATCGCCAGCATCGTGATCCACACGCATGATGCTGTTGGCCGTGATGGATCGTCTTCGCATGTCTTGCGCCATATTGCACATGCAATCGCTGGCTTGAGCTTGCATACCCTGTTGACCCTGCGTTGCCTATCGTTCGCGACGAACCCAGCAATGGATTGACCAATGCGCATGATGTCATCCGGTCGGTGCTTAACCCTGCCCACTTGCGTGCTGCCATGCCCACCGATGTGGCGGTGCGCACACCGGTTGAGCAGTCGCTGCAACAACTGGAAACCGCCAGCGTGCAGCGGCAGCAGGCGCTGGCGCAGAGCCAGCAGCAAGACATGGACAATCGGGTTCGCGAGAATATGTCGATGCGCATGACGTGATGCACGCAGCCAACCGCAGCCGGTCGGCCAGCGCGCAGCACCCAGGTGCGGCGCGCAGAGTGGCAGCACGCAGCACCGCGCGGAATCGCTCGACACCGAAATCGGCAGTCACCCCGCAGGCGTTCCACTTTCAGGCATCTAACCACTGGATCCCTTCGCTACTGTTGCTGGCCAACGCGCTTCACCTGCACTGGTGGCCCCTGCACCAAACAAAAAGCCCGGAAAATTCCGGGCTTTTTGTGTTTAAACGCAACTCGTCAGTTTTTGTGCCGCTTCAACCAGGCCGCAATCTGCGGCACACGCCGCTCGCGCAACGTCACGCGCGTCTGGATTGTGCTGATGGCGGTTTCGGCATCGCGGCGTGAGGTGGGGGCCAGGTAGGTGTCGGCATACGCCTTGATCTTGTCGATGGTCTCCAGCTTGTTCGAGCCTGCAGCCAGGTGCGGGTAATAGCGGGCGCGCGAGGTGGAGTCGATCAACGTGTCCACCTGGGTGCGATGCGCCAAGGCGAAGTCGAATGCCAGCTCCGGGTGCTCGCTGGCGACATCGCCGATCATGCTGGCGCCAGTGGTGGCGCCGGGTTCGTCGGTGAGTGCAAGTTCAAGGGCGCGCTGCGCCAGCCCCGGGTCCTTGGCGTAGGCGAGCAACGCATACGACTGGTCGCGCAGCATCGAGGAAGTTTCCTTCTTCGCCATGGCATGCAATGCGTCCCAGGTAGCGGAGTCGGCGTGGCGGGCGACGATGCGCAGCACCGTGCTACGCAACTCCGGCGACAACGTGCCCGGGTCGGACTGGAACGCAGCGAAACGACGCTGCGCTTCGGCAATCACCTGTGCATCGTCCAGCGCGCTCAGGCTGTTGAGCAGGCTGGCACGCAGCTGCTTGGTCTGTGCACTGTCGTCCTTGCGCTCGTCCCAGCCGAGCGTGGCGAACTCGGGAGCAAGCCGCACGCGCGCGAAGCGCCGCCAGCTGGCCTGTGCCTTGAGGTCGCCCGCGAACAGGCGATCGATATTGGAATACGTTTCGGACACTACTTTCCACAGATCCGGCGAGCCACCGACCGGCACCTTGGCGGTGAGCTCAAGCAGGTCCGCTTCGGGCTGCAGCCCCACCGGTGCCAGCGCAGCGGTATCCATCAGCACACCCAACTGATCGACCACCGGCAAGGCGTCGAACCCCTTGGTGAGCGCGGTGAATTGCGCCGGTGCATACAGCGTGCGGAAGTAGCCCTTCTGCCCGGCATTGACCACGACAGGCGCATCGCAGCCGGGTAGCTGCACCTGCGCGCTGCCATCCACCAATACGCGCACCGGCGTGCCTCTGGCGCCGCGCACCGTGACGGGCACATGCCAGCGCAATGGCTGTTTGTCGGGTCGGTCGACAGTGTATTCGCCTTGTTTCAGCTGCACGGTCGTGGTGCCGGCCGTGCAGCTGGCGCTGACCTGGATCAACGGCACACCCGGCTGCAACGTGAAGTCGTGCGCCACCTGGGTGAACTGCTTGCCCGGTGCCACTGCATCGATCTGCTGCCACAGCGCATCGGTGATGGCGTTGCCGTACTGGTGCTGCTTGAGATAGCTGCGCACGCCGCTGCGCCAATTGTCCGCGCCCACATAGTCTTCGAGCATGGCGATCACCGCTTCGCCCTTGTCGTAGGTGATCTGGTCGAATGCCTGGCTGGCCTGCTCCACCGTGGCGACGTGCTGCACCACCGGATGGGTGGTGACATACGCATCGCGCTGCATCGCCGCCCGGCTTTTGAAGGCTGCGCCGGTGTTGTCGATATCCCACTCCGGGTGCAGCTTGTGCGTGGTGCGCGCCTCCATCCAGTTGGCGAACCCTTCGTTGAGCCACAGGTCGTCCCACCACGCCATGGTCACCAGGTTGCCGAACCACTGGTGCGCGATCTCGTGCGCGGCAACGGTGAAAACGTCCTGCTTGTCGTTGATGTTGGACGTGGCCGGGTCCAGCAGCAGCGAGTACTCGAAGGTGAAGATCGCCCCCCAGTTTTCCATCGCGCTGAAGAACTGGCTTTGCCCGGGTGCGGCGATGTTGTCCAGCTTCGGCAACGGATATGGAATGCCGAAATAGGCGTTGTATTCATGCAGCACGTCGCGCCCGGAATCCAGTGCGAACTGCGCCTGGTCCACCTTGCCCTTCTGCGCGATCACGCCGATCTCGGTGCCGTTGTCGGCCTTGCGCGTCGCCCGCTCGAAGTCGCCGACACTCAGGAACAACAGGTACGTGGACATCTTGGGCGTGGTCTGGAACGCCACGCGCTTCATGCCGCCAGCAGCATTGCTGGACGAGGCAACCGGCATGTTGCTCACCGCCATCTGCGCGGCCGGCGCATTGACTGCCAGGTCGAAGGTGGCCTTGAAATCAGGCTCGTCCCACGAGGGGATGAAGCGGCGCGCATCGGAGTTTTCGAACTGGGTGAACAACGCGCGGCGCTGGCCTTGCGGGGTGGCGTAATCCAGTGCGAACAGGCCGTTGGCCTGGGTATTGATCACACCGCTGTAGTCGATGGACAACACGTAGTTGCCCGGTGCCAGCGGTTTGTCGAAGGCGAAGGTGGCGGTCTGCGCCTGCTCATCGGTGCTGACCTTGGCCGTCTGCGGCTTGCCCCCCTTGCGCTGCGCCAACGTACTGCGCGCGAAGCTGAGGTTGGCCGCCTGCAACACGATGCGGTCGGTGGCTTGTAGCACCACGATGTCGATGGCCACCTTGCCGTCGAAGGTCATCTTGTCGGCATGCGGGGTGATCTCCACCGCGTAGTGGGTGGGCTTGGCCGTGCGCGGCAACTGGCTGGTGACCTGCGCGGCCGATGCGCTGACCACCTCCGGTGCAGCCACAGCAGCGTGAGCCGGCGCAACGGCGCAGGTGCTGGCCAGCGCCAGCGCAATAGCAGTCACCAGGATCTGGCGCATGACATTCCTAAAAAGAGTAATGAAGTAAACGAAGTCGTACAGCGGCCAGCATCATGGCGCCGGCCCGCAAGACCACACACGGCCGAAAGTCATGCGCCTGCCTGACAGAGGCGAAGGCACTCACGTCAAAGAGAAGCCACGGCAACGACAAGGCACGCACGCATCAAACCAGGGCAAGGCAATCCCGGCTGGCGCGAGCATGCTACACGGCCATGCTGAACCCGCCCCGCATCGATCAGGCGGGGGCGGCCAGCAACACCTCACCAGCGGCCGTCAGACAGGTGCCGGGCGCGTGGCCAGGCAACGCAATGGCATTGCGCAAACAAAAGCCCCGCTTTCGCAGGGCTTTCGTCGGTTCGATCACGCATCAGCCGATCAGGCGAACGGGTCCTGCAGCACCATGGTGTGGTCGCGGTCCGGGCCGGTGGAAACGATCGAGATGGGGCAGCCGGCCAGTTCCTCCAGCGCGCGCAGGTAGGCGCGGGCGGCCGGCGGCAGGTCATCCCACACGGTGATGCCGTGGGTGTTCTCGCTCCAGCCCGGGAACTCCAGATACACGGGGGTGCACTCTTCCCAGCCCTGCGCGTCCAGCGGCGCGTACTCGGTGCGCTTGCCGTGATATTCGTAGGCGATGCAGATCTTCAGCTTCTCCATGCCGTCGAGCACGTCGAGCTTGGTGATGCACAGGCCGGAAATGCCGTTGATGGCCACGGCACGCTTGAGCGCCACGATATCCATCCAGCCGCAGCGACGCGGGCGACCGGTGGAGGCGCCGTATTCGGCACCGCGGTCGCGGATGCCCTGGCCCACTTCATCGTCCAGTTCGGTCGGGAACGGGCCGCCGCCGACGCGCGTGGCGTATGCCTTGGCAATGCCGAGTACGTAGTCGATCGCATCGGCGCCAACGCCGGTACCGGCCAGTGCGCCGCCCACGGTGGTGTTGGAGCTGGTGACGTACGGATAGGTGCCGTGGTCGATGTCCAGCAATGCACCCTGCGCGCCCTCGAACAGCACGCGCTTACCCTGCTTGCGCAGGTCGTGCAGGATGCCGGCCACGTCCGACTTCATCGGCTGCACGTACTCGCCGAAGGCCAGCGCCTCGTCGTAGGTCTTCTGGAAATCGACCGCTTCCACGCCCAGGTACTTGGTCAGCACGAAGTTGTGGTAATCCAGCGCGGTGCGCAGCAGTTCTTCCAGCTGCGGCGGGTAATGCAGGTCGGCGATGCGGATGCCGCGACGCGCCACCTTGTCTTCGTACGCCGGGCCGATACCGCGACCGGTGGTCCCGATGGCCTTGCCGCCGGCCGCCTTCTCGCGCGCCTGATCCAGGGCGATGTGGTACGGCATGATCAACGGCGCAGCCGGAGAGATCTTCAGGCGCGAACGCACTTCCACGCCGGCGTCTTCCAGCTCGCTGATTTCCTTGATCAAGGCAGCCGGGGAGATCACCACGCCATTGCCGATCAGGCACAGCGCGTCGTCGCGCAGGATGCCGGACGGAATCAGATGCAAGACGGTCTTCTTGCCGTTGATGACAAGCGTGTGGCCGGCGTTGTGGCCGCCCTGGAAGCGGACCACCGCACCGATTTCCTCGGTGAGCAGATCGACGATCTTGCCTTTGCCTTCATCGCCCCACTGGGCACCGAGCACGACAACTGACTGACCCATGACGGGTGAACTCCTAAGTTTTGCTGCGGCCATCGGGGCCGCGGGATGGGACCGCTGCAGGGCTGGCCGCGACACCCTGCGCGCGGCTCCATCGGGGAGCGTTGCAGTGGCGCGATAGCCCTGACACGGAAAAAGCCGAACCGAGTGCTCTGGTTGGAGCGTGCCCGGCCGGCTTTTGTGCATTATCCGGGTTTCCGCTGGCCTGCACTACCCCTGGCGGACGGCGGATCGGGGGCGGGTCAGATTGCGGCTGGCAGTCGGTTGCGTGGTGCTCCGAGCGCTGCCGGCCACCAGGGTCCCTAGGGGCCCTAGCCTGCCGGATCACCGTAGCGACATCCCAATTGGGTCGTAGGGACGGCAACGTAGCGAGCCTTGGCAAACCTGCAGACCGCCCAAAGCGGCCATCGCCCGATCCACGACGGGCAGCCCTAACCACCACCCCGATAACCCCCCCCGTAGGAGCGCACCCGGGCGCGACAGGCATTACCGGTGAAGCCATCGCGCCCAGGTGCGCTCCTACGGCAGATGTGTCTCACAGCCAGACTGCGTCCCAGAACGGATAGTCCCCGGCCCGCGTCACCAGTCCGGCCCGTCGCGGATTGGCAATGATGTAGCGCGCCGCAGCGGTCAGATCATCGTCCGTGCGCAATGCGTGGTCGTGATAGCTGCGGCTCCAGACCGGTGCACGAGACTGACGCTGCGCATTCGCTGCGCGGGCTGAGCAAGCTTTCATGCGTGAAACCGCGTCGCTCAATGCGGTGTCGCTCCCAAGTTGCAACAACCAATGGACATGATCCGGCATCAACACCCAGGCCAGCAGCCTGGCATCGCAAGGCGTCGCTTTGGTGAATGCTCGACAGGCGGTTGCCGCAATCAGAAAATCTGCGAACACGGCGCGACGCTGCCATGTCGCGGTAGTCAGCAGGTAAGCGCTGTGGGCCGAAGACTGCCTACCGCGGCGCAGCGCGCGATGCCCGGGAGAGTCGATATTGGCCATACCGCAATGCTGATGGCCTTGGACCACGCGGGATATCGGCGGTTGCCGTGTTCTGCGCTAGGAATCCATGTGGCGACTGACTGTCAGAGGCCATCAGCGGGTCGACCGGTGAGGCCCGTCGCGCCCAGGTGCGCTCCTACGATGGGGCGCGCGCGTCTGTCTACCCTGCGGTGACAGGCACATACAAGAACGCCCGCATGATGCGGGCGTTCTTGGTTCAAGGCAGAGCGATGTTTCAAGACAGAGCGATCAACGGTCGCTCTTGAGGTACTGCAGGAACGGGTCGTTCTTGTCCAGCACCACTACGCCGTTGCCGTCTGCCATGGAGCTGCGGTAAGCCTCCAGGCTGCGGTAGAACGCATAGAACGACGGGTCCTTGGAACCGGCCTGGCCGTAGATGCGGGCCGCTTCGGCATCGCCTTCACCACGCAGCTTCTGCGCGTCGCGCTCGGCGTCGGCCACGATCACGGTGGACTCGCGATCGGCTTGCGCGCGGATGGTCAGGGCCTGCTCTTCGCCTTCGGCGCGCAGCTTGCTGGCTTCCTGCTTGCGCTGGGCGCGCATGCGCTCGTAGACGTCGGTGATCACCTGGCTGTCGGTCGGCAGGTCGATCTGCTTGATGCGCAGGTCGGTGATCTGCATGCCTAAGCCCTTGATGGCGCCATTGATGCCCTTGAGCTGGTTGGCGATCAGTTCGCTGCGGTCGCCGGAAACCAGCTGTTGCAGGGTGCGCGAGTTGATCTGGTTGCGCAGCGAATCGGTGATGATCGGGGCCAGGCGCGAGTTGGCCACCGATTCCTCGCCACCGGTCGCACGATAGAACGCCCGCACATCGGAGATGTAGCCGATGGCGAAGAAGTCCACGCTCACGTCTTTCTGCTCGGCAGTGAAGTAACGCGCCGGCGCGGTGTCCAGTACCTGAAAGCGGCGGTCGAACACGCGCACCGATTCCACCACCGGAATTTTGAAGTGCAGGCCGGGCTTGAGGTCGGCACGCACGACACGGCCCAGGTTGAGCACCATGGCGGTCTGGTCTTCGCGCACAACGAATACCGAGCCCATCAGGGTCAGCAAGACGGCGATGATCAGGCCGATGACTAGCGAATTCTTCATTATTCGGTTCCCTCACGGCCGGTCGGGCGCGGGCCGCGCTCCGGGTTGCGGATGGCCTCGCTACTGGCGCTTTGCGGCGGATTCAACAGCACGTCCTGGGGCACCATCGACGGCATGCCGGCATTGCCACCGGTCGTGGCCGGCTTGCTGGCATCGGCCGGCAGCGGCACGTAGATGACCTGGCGGCCATCGCTACCGATGACCTTGCGGTTCTCCGACAGCACCTTCTGCACGGTTTCCAGCCACAGACGCTTGCGGGTGACTTCCGGCGCGCCGGCGTACTGCGCCTGCAACAGCGTGAAGCGATCGGCGTCGCCCTCGGCCTTGGAAATGGTGGCCTGCTTGTAGCCCTCGGCGCCGGTACGGGTGCGCGCACCCTGGCCGCGCGCTTCCGGCACCACCTTGGCGGCATACGCCTGGGCTTCGTTGATCAGGCGCTCGCGCACCTGCTGGGCACCGTTGACCTCATCGAAGGCCGGCTTCACCTCTTCCGGCGGACGGGCGTCGGGCAGGGTCACGCCGGTGACGGCCAGGCCGGTGTTGTAGGCATCCAGCGCCGCCTGCAGACGGTCCTTGGACGCGATCGCCAGCGGGCCGCGATTGTTGAGCACGGTATTGAGGTCCGAACGCCCCACCTGCTCGCGCACGGCACTTTGCGCGGCCTGCTCCAGCACCAGATCGGCGTTGCGCGAACCGAACAGGTATTTGCGCGGGTCGTTGATCTGGTACTGCACGTTGAGCGAGACGTTGACGATGTTCTCGTCGCGCGTCAGCACCGGCACCTGGTTGCTGAAGGTCTTGATCTCGGTGGCATTGACCTTGCGCACCGACTCGATCGGCCAGGGCAGCTTGAAGTTCGGGCCGGGCTGCAGGATGCGCGAGAACTGGCCGAAGCGCAGCACCACGCCACGCTGCTGCTCGCCGATGAGCTGGAAGCTGGAGAACAGCACCATCAGCACCACCGCGACCAGGATCCAGCGCCCCACGCCGCCATCGAACAGCTCCTTCAACGGAGCGGGCAGATTGCCCCAACCGCCACCGTTGCCACCACCGCGCGGGCCCCAGGACCTGCGACGGTTGGGATCCGGGCCGTCTCCGCCCTTGTTGCCGGGTGTGTTCCAGGCCATGCACGCTCCATGATCGAGGGGCTGTGCGGGCCAGTCCCGCAGTGCCGCCATGTTGTTTGATTCGCCGATTCTACTAGATGGGGCAGACCCACCGTTTTGAAAGGCCCGGTGCGATGCATTGTTGGTTTAGCCGGCGGGGCGGATCGGGCCGACTGGGGACACACGCAGCGGCTGGCCGGGAGGGGCCTTTGCGCTGAAGACCTGGAGACAAGGTTGCACGTGGCGGCGCCGGGCACCGGGTGCGCCTGCCGAGCGCTGCGTGCGCGTCCATTGGATGCAGCCGGGTACCTGATTGGTCTTGGGCGGCTGAAGACCATTTACCGGGCGCATGCCTGCTGGCAGGGATCCGGGCACGGATGGTGATGGGAGGGACGTCGCACGCGTGCGGGCCAAGCGGCGATTGCGTCCTTGGCACCCATTCTTTCAACCACACCTTGTCCCAGGCAATGACGGCTGCACCGCCTCACCCCAACTGATCTCCCCTGGCCCGTTGGCAAAAGATGGAGCTCGGCGCAGGCTGAGGGGTGCAGTTGCCAAGCGATGGTGCACGACGAGGTCGAGTTGCGCATCGCCGGGCTGCCGACCCTCACCGGCTCCCCAGCGCGCAGCAGAGGGTTGGCCCGTCTCCCGCTACTCCCACCTCTGCATTGCCGAAATCCGACTGCGATCACGGCTGGCCGGTGCACTTACGCTTTCGGCGGCTCGTCTTTCTGGTTGAACACGCGCTCCATCACTTCCAGCAGTTCGTCTTCGGAGAACGGCTTGGTGATGTAGGCGCGGGCCCCCTGGCGCATGCCCCACATGCGGTCGGTGTCCTGATCCTTGGTGGTGACCAGGATGACCGGAATATGCTGGGTGGTGGGCTCGCGCTTGAGCGTGCGCGTGGCCTGGAACCCGTTGAGGTTGGGCATCACCACGTCCATCAGCACCAGATCCGGCAGCGATTCCTTGGCCGCTTCCACGCCGGCGGCCCCATCGGTGGCGGTGATGGTTTCGTGGCCCAGCTTCTCGACGATGCGCTGAATCCCCAGCAGCTGCGACGGCGAGTCGTCGACGATCAAAATACGTGCCATGTGTTTCCCCTAGTGTGCGCGGCGAGTGTAGTGCGCCGGCCGCGCTTTCGATAGCTGGGCCAGGTGAGTTGTGTGCTGGTTCGAGGTTTGCGAGCGAGGCCAGAGGTGATGGAACGACGCGCTGTTTTTGCGAGTCGCTGGAGCCATTACGTCCAATAGCCCAGGCTGGATTCAATACAGGGCTTACCGAGCCACCGCGTCGATTCGCTGCCCCGCTACTCCCCTTTCGGGACAGGGAAAGGGGCGCGTGGCGCTGGATGGGGTGGGATCCCGATGCGCCGGAGGCAGATCGAGTTGATGATCACGTTGCGGGGCAACCGAATCCCCGCCCCGCTCGCCCAAGGGAGAGGGGCTGGCTCCCCTCTCAGGGGCCGACTGAGGCTGCGGCCAAGACTCGACGCTGTCGGGCGACATCAACGGCCGCATCGCAGGGCGACCCTAGCCTTCCTCACCCCTCATGCGCGCAGCTGATCCAGCCCGCGTCGACCGGCTCAGCCCACGGTCTCGCCGAATGCCTTGGCCAGATTGCGGTATGCCTTCTTCTGCGCGTCGTCGGTCGGGGCCGGGGCGAGGATTTCCAGTTCCACGATCTGGTCGCCCGGGGTGGTGCCCGGCAGGCCGCGGCCGCGCAGGCGCAGCTTGCGCCCGGCATCGGAGTCGGCCGGCACCTTCAATTCGACCGAGCCGCCCAAGGTGGGCACGCTGATGGTGGTGCCCAGCGCCGCCTGCCAGGGCATGACCTGCAAGGTGTACAGGATGTTGCGCCCGTCCACTTCGAAATGCGGATGCGCCGCGTATTCGATCTCCAGCAACAGGTTGCCGCCGCCGTTGCCCTGCCCGCTCAGGCGGATCACCTGGCCGGGCTGCACGCCCTTGGGCACGCGCACGTCCAGTTGCTTGCCATTGATGGTGATGCGCACGCTGTCGCCCGAATGCACCGCTTCCAGCGGCACCGCAAGCTTGGCGCGGGTGTCGCCGCGCGCCTGCGGACCGGCGCCTGCACCGGGCCCGGCGCCCGGACCGCGCGGCCTGCCACCGCGCTGGCCGGCGAACAGGCTTTCGAAGAAATCGCTGAAGCCGCCACCGGCACCGCCGTTGCCGAACACCTCTTCGAAATCGAAGCCCTGCCCGCCACCGTAATTGGGCGGGGCCTGGAACTCGTCGCCCGGCCGGAATCCCTGCGCCTTCAACTGGTCGTAGGCCTTGCGCTTGGCCGGGTCGCGCAGCGCTTCGTAGGCTTCGTTGATCGCCTTGAACTTGTCTTCGGCGCCGGCTTCCTTGCTGACGTCGGGGTGATATTTGCGTGCGAGCCGGCGGTAGGCGGTCTTGATCTCCGCATCGCCTGCACTGGGCTCCACGCCGAGCGTTGCGTAGTAATCCTTGAATTCCATCTAATCACCTCTGGAAAAAAAACGGCCCGCAGCCGAGGCCACGAGCCAGTCCGAACGGCCAGCGCTGCGGCGGACAGCGCGAGTGCGGCGCGGCAGGCACGCAACCCTGCACCGTACGGACGTACGTGCCGGGTTCGCATACCAGCCGCGTCCACAAGCGGTCACGCCATGGAGCTGTTGGCCAATCTATTCGCAGCCGGGCGGGCAACCGCGCCTATTCTACGGCGCGACTGTCGCCGGAGAGCGAAGCTGCGGCCTCGCTCCAGGTCCAGCGTCGCGCGACGGCCAGTTCCGGCATGGCATGAGGTGCCATGCGAAACTGCCGGGCGCCTGGCCAGCCTGCACGCACAGTACAGGCCGGCCCAGCGGACACCGCGCGCCTGCACAGCGCGCCGCCGCGACGTTCCTTACGCTTACTGCACGGTGCTGCCGCTGGTGCTCTGACCGTTGCCTACCTGGATACGGCGCGGCGTGGCGGCCGGGCGCTTGGGAATGCGGATTTCCAGCACGCCGTTATGACCCGCAGCCGTGATGCCATCGGCATCGGCGCTGTCGGGCAGCGCGAAGCGGCGATGGAAGCTGCCGTGACGGCGCTCAATGCGCGAAAAGCGCTCGGTTTCGGTGCTGGATTCGCTCTTGCGCTCGCCCTTGATCGACAGGATGCCCTTGTCCATCTGCACCTCGATCTGGCTCGGGTCGATGCCCGGCAAATCGGCGTACAGCACGAAGTGATTGGGCTCTTCCTTGATGTCAACGCGCGGCACCCACTGCGCGGTCACCACGGCCGATTCGTCGGTGTCGCCGTTCTGCTCGAAGAAGCGATCGAACACATGCTTGATCTCGTTCTGCAGCGCGTGGGTGGGAAATTGGGGATAACGAACGATGTTCATTGAAAGCCTCCAAACAGGTTGATGACGGGGCCGGCGACTACGCGGTGCGCGGTTGCGCCGGCCATGTGCGTCAGATAGGCGTGGCCGCACGGATTTCAAGCGCGTTGACGCGCTTTTCCCCTACCCCTTTCTAGAATCCGTTCAGCCACAGGAGCTAGCCGCATGACCATCCACGTTGGTGACCGCATTCCCGAAGTCGTGCTCAAGCGCCTGCGCGATGGCATCGAGGCTATCGACACCCACAGCCTGTTCGCAGGCCGCAAGGTGCTGCTGTTTGCGGTACCGGGGGCCTTTACCCCCACCTGTTCGGCCAAGCACCTGCCGGGCTACGTGGAACACTTCGAGCAATTCCGCAAGCGCGGTATCGAGGTGTTGTGCACCGCGGTCAACGACCCGTTCGTGATGCAGGCCTGGGGACGCAGCCAGCTGATTCCCGACGGCCTGCACCTGTTACCCGACGGCAACGCCGAACTGGCGCGCGCCCTGGGCCTTGAAATCGACGCCAGCGGCTCGGGCATGGGCCTGCGCTCACGCCGCTACGCGCTGTATGCAGACGACGCCGTGGTCAAGGCGTTGTTTGTTGAAGAACCCGGCGAATTCAAAGTCTCTGCAGCCGATTACGTGCTGCAGCATCTGCCGGATTGAGACCCCTTTCTCCCATCACTCAGAAGGAAAACGGCCAGCCATGTCTGATCAGCCAGCCACCAAAACTCCCGCCGGTATCACCGACACTGCCACCTTGCGCGCCCGCGCGCGCCAGAGCATCGAAGACGGCGCCATCACCGAGAGCTACCACGCCGATCGCGAGAAGGTGATCGAATTGCTCAATACCGCGCTTGCCACCGAATATGTGTGCACCTTGCGCTACTACCGCCACTATTTCATGGCCAAGGGCATGCTTGCCGACGCAGTGAAGGGCGAGTTCCTGGAGCATGCGCAACAGGAGCAAGAGCACGCGCACAAGCTGGCCGAGCGCATCGTGCAGCTGGGCGGCGAACCGGATCTCAATCCGGACACCCTGACCAAGCGCTCGCATGCCGAATACAAGGAAGGCACCGACCTGCGCGACATGGTCAAGGAAAATCTCATCGCCGAACGCATCGCCATCGATAGCTACCGGGAGATGATCGACTTCATCGGCGACAAGGACACCACCACCAAGCGCATTCTCGAAAGCATCCTGGCCCAGGAAGAAGAGCATGCCGATGAATTTGCCGACATGCTGGAAGGCTGGATTGGCGAGTGAGTTGAGTTCTGCGATGTAGCGATGCGTTGCGATGAAGATCGCAGCGAGTTGAATTAAAATCGATTCGCTGATGAGACAGACAGGGCAGCGCCTCGAGCGCCCTGTCTGTCTTTTTTTGTGCCGCCAGATTGCGCGTAAACGGTCGCGCCTTGAATGAGCAACGACCGCATGAGGCGGCCAGATCCCGACACGCCGCCACCTTCGTCAACGCCTCTGTAGGAGCGCACCTGGGCGCGATGACGCATTCCCGGTAAGGCCTCTTCGCGCCCAGTTGCGCTCCTACACGTTTGTCGCGCACAGCAGGTCTGCCGCCAAGCACGGGACGGTCGCACTTGGTTGGCAACCCGGTCAGCGCAATACGCGAAAGCGCACCTGCGTCCATGCGCCATCGCTGGCCATTGCGGTGAGCGTGTGCAACCCCACTTCTTCGAAATCGCGCTGAAACCCTTGTCTTCCGCTGGTTTGCGCAATCCAGCGGCCATCCAGCAGCCAATCGATTCGCGCCTCGCTGCCCAGCGCTCGTAACTGCAACCGTACCGGGCGCGCGGCGTCGTTGGCCCGCGCAAGCGTGGCGCGGTCGCTCAAGCCGTCGATGCGTAGCACCCCACCACCGGTCATGCGCCCGTCCGGCACGCAATCGTCAGCCAAGGGCGGCAGTTGTGCGGCGGCGCGTTCGGATGTACTGAGCCAGGGCGAGACCAACGCCGGCCAGCGCGCCACCGCGCGCGGTGCACGCGCATGCGGTTGGCTGCATTCCTGCGACAACCGCTGACCGCTGCGCGCATCGACCTCGAAGCGCACCTGCCCGCTTTGCCAAAGGCGCGCATCGCGCTCGGCAAAGGTGGGCGGCACCGCACCGTCGAGTGCATATGCATCGGCACGACGTGCGCACAGAGCCGGTGGCGTCTGATCGGCAGCGCCGCCCAGCGGCCAGCAGATGTCGATTGCCTGCACCGACGGCGGCATCGGCAATGGCGCACTGTCGCCAGCGCTGCGGGGCAAGGCATCGATGACTTCGAACATCAACGGCAATGCGGTGACCGCACCGTATTGGCCCGGCAACGGGGTGCCGTCCGGCCGTCCTACCCAGACGCCGACGGTGTAACGCCGCGTTCCGCCAATGGCCCATGCATCGCGGTAGCCGTAACTGGTGCCGGTCTTCCACGCCACGCCGGGGCGTGCAGTGGTGTCGAAAGTACCGCTGCCGTATCCGGGCCGCGGATTGCTTTGCAAGATTTCGCGCACGATCCACGCCGCACCCGGCGACATCAGGCGCCGATCGATGCGCGCGTCATCCGGCGTATAGCGCACGCGTCCGGCAATGCCGCCGCGATTGAGCGCGGCGAACGCGCCCACCAACTCCTGCAACTGTGCGCCGGTGCCGCCCAGTATCAAGGCCAGCGACGGCGTGCTGCCGGAGGGAAAATGCAGCGCAATCCCGGCATTGGACAGTCGCGCAGCAAAGCGCGCCGGGCCGATGCGATCAAGCAGATCCACCGCCGGTACGTTCAACGACAGCCGCAACGCCGTGGCCGCGCTCACCGGGCCGTTGAACGCCGCATCGAAGTTGCCGGGCCGGTAGTCGCCAAAGCTCTGCGGCGCATCCACCAGCAGGCTTTCGGAATGGATCAGGCCATCGTCCAGCGCCATGCCATACAGGAAGGGCTTGAGCGTGGAGCCGGGCGAGCGCCATGCCTGCACCATGTCGACATGACCCAGGCGCTTGCGGTCGCCAAAACTGGCCGAGCCCACATAGGCGCGCGCCTCCATCGTGGCGTTGTCCACCACCAGCAATGCCGCGGAAGTGCGCTCCGGCAGCTGCGAAAAATACGTGGACACGCGCTCTTCCAGCGTGCGCTGTAATTCCACATCCAGCGTGGTGACGATACGCGCCGCACGCGGCTGCGCACTGTGCAGGCGCTGCGCCAGCAAGGCGGCATGCAACGGTGGTTTGAGCGAGCGGGTGACCACCGGTTCGATGCGCGCATCGTCCACCTGCGCGCGCGACCACACGCCCAGCTCGACCATGCGATCGAGCACCTTGTCGCGTGCGCGCTGCGCGGCTTCGGGATGACGGTCCGGGCGCAACCGGCTGGGCGACTGCGGCAATACCGCCAGCAACGCGGCCTCGGCGTGCGACAAGGCCCTGGCCGGCTTGCCCAGATACGCCCAACTGGCCGCCTCCACCCCTTCGATGGTGCCGCCATAGGGCGCACGCTCCAGATACAGCATCAGAATCTCGTGCTTGCTCAGGTGCGCTTCCAGCTGCAACGCGCGCAACAATTGCTTGGCCTTGCCCCACGGTGTGCGCGTATGCGGGTCCAGGATGCGCGCCACCTGCATGGTCAGCGTGGAGCCACCGGACACGATGTGGCCCTGCCCGATCCACTGCCCACCGGCACGCAGCAGACCCCAGGGATTGACGCCCGGGTGACGCCAGAACCAGCGGTCTTCGTAGTTCAGCAGCGCCTGCAAATACAGCGGCGAGACGCTCTGCGGCGTGGCGGGATAGCGCCATACGCCATGACGGTCGGCGAATGCACGCAACGGCGTGCCGTCGCGCGCAACCACCAAGGTGGAGGTGTCGCGGGACTTGGGCAACGGCAATGGGAAAGCCAGATCGAGCAACAGCATGACGCCCAGCAAGGCCGCCGCACTCAAGCGCAGCCACCGCAGCCAGCGACGTCGGTTGCGGGCCTGATGGTTCGGCGCTTGCGGGCGCGGCTGCGTGCGATCCATCCCTGTTGGTGCCTGCGGCTGTTCATCCATTGCGCAAAGCATGCAGGGCAAAACGCGTTTCGGCCACTCCTACGCGGCTCGGGCCTGGCGTATCGGCAGCGCGATCAGCCGCACAGCCAGCCGGACAAGCGACGGGCGCAAGGCCAGGCACAGCCCGTGAGCCACATGCGGACCTGCCTGCGCGCAACCGTCTGATCCTACCTGTGGCCACCGCATGCAGGTGGCTGCGATGATCAGGCCACTCACACCGAAGGCGCGGCCGGCGGCCTTCGGCAGCAGCACGCATTGGCGGCAGCTGGTGGCGATGCCCACGTGCGCACTTCGGTAGACGTTATGTCTCGTCCGTCGATTTGTCTGGTGCACGGCGCGCCGTGCCAGACCTGGTTGCCGCCGCCTGGGACGGCGGCATAGTCACTTCCGCTCAGCGCTTTTCCAACGTGGCGCGGTAGCGCAACAAGGCTTCCGGTGCATCGGTCTGGATGATCGACACACCGTCGCGGTACATCCGGCCCCAGACCCTGCCAGGGTCGCGCTCGGCGTCCGCATCGCCGCCATAGCCGGCAATGAAACCTTCCCACAACGAATTGACCATCAGCCGCACGTTGTGCCCCTTGCTCACCGCTGCCAGGGCCGGCAATTGCGCGGCGGTCATCTTGGGCAACTCGAATGCCATCGGACGCGCATTGCGCGTCTGTGCCGTTGCAATGGCCACAAGATCGGCATTGCCATGCGCGTTGATCAGGATCGGGAAGAAGTACACGGTGTTGAAGGGCGGCATCGCAGCCAGTGGCGCGGTAGAAATACCGGCTTCGGCCTTGACGATCACCTGATGCTGCATGCCGGCGCGTGCGACCGCGTCGATCACCTGCACGTAGATCGCGTCCTTGACATCCAGGTTGAGCAGGATGTTCCCCTTGGCCTTGGCCAGCATCTGCTCGAGCGTGACCACGCGCTGGTCGGTCAGCGGTGCCTGTGCACCGCCTTCGTCGCTGCGCAGGCGTAGCTTCTGCAGATCGGCCAGGGTCAACTCGGAGAGCTTGCCGGTGCCATCGGTAGTGCGGTCCACGGTGGCGTCATGCAGCATCACCAGGCTGCCGTCGGCGGCACGCCGCACATCGGTTTCCATCACATCGGCGCCGATGGCGATGCAGCGCTCCAACGCCGCCAGCGAATTTTCCGGTGCGGTCTCGGTGAAGCCATGCTGTGGCGCAGCGGCATGACATCCGCGGTGCGCCACCACCACGAGGCCGCCCAGCGGGTTGGTCAGGCGCGCCTGGATCGCGGCCACGCCTGTCGGTGCGGCACTTGCTGCAGTGGTCACGACTGTGCACAGCACGGCGGCGAGGACGGCAATAGGGCGTGATGTCATCGAACAACTCCAAGCAGATGTTTGCAAACGGTAGCGCGGAGGACCGGCGTTGCCGCGCGTCGCACACGCGGCTGAAATTAAGCGGGTGGACGGCAGGCATCGAATTCAGGATGGCAGGCTTCGCCACCTCTTGCCTGGCTGCCCTCACAACGTGGGCGTGAACCGCAGACCCACCCAATAGGTGGTGGGCACCGAGTAACTGTCCTTGAGCAGATTCTGCCCGGGGCCGGTCACGCTGGTGATGCGGCTGTGGGTGATGTTGCTGACCTGGCCGATCAGGCTCAACTGCTTGCTCACCGCATAGGTGGCGGTGAAATCCAGTTGCGAACGCGGCGACCAATACAGGTCCTGCCAGTCGATATTGCTGACGACCGAGCGCAGCGCCTTGCCTTGCCGGTTGTAGGCCGCGCGCAGTTCCAGCCCGCCGGTGTTGTAGAACAGCGTCGCGTTGGCGGTGTAATCGGGTTGACCGACCAGATTGTCGAGCGTGCGCTCGCGCTGGGTCAGGCTGCTGCCGCTGCCGACGCTGTAAGGCACGTCCAGGCTGCCATCGAGCAATGCGAGGTTTGCGCTGAAACCGACGCCGCTCAACCACGGCGCGACCGGCCCTAACGTGTTGACGATGCCGTTGAACTCCACACCACGGATGCGCGCCTTGGCGGCATTGGCCGGTGTGCTGATCAACGCATTCGCATATGTGGTGCCGTCGAAGGTGAAGCTATCGGTGCGCGAGAGCGTGAAGATCTCGTCCTGGATATGTTTGTCGAAGACGGCAGCGGACGCGAACGCATCGAAATCGCCGGGAAGGCGCCATTCCAGCGACAGGTCCAGGTTGTTGGACACGCGCGGCTTGATGTCGGGGTTGCCGATGGTGACGGTGACGCCCTGCGCATTCGGGTTGCCGGCGTCTGTCGTATTGACGAAGCCGATGGAGGTGCGCGCCGCATAGGCGTCGTACGGCGGGCGGCCCAACGTGCGGCTTGCACCGGCACGCAGATCCAGCGCATCGGTCAGGTGATAGGTCATCACCGCCGAAGGCAGCAGATAGTCGTAATCCGCACTGGTCGGGTTATCGACGTACACGTAGTGATTGGTTGCCGCATCCAGCTGCCGCTGGCGGCCCACCGTGTCGAGCTTGGTGCTGTCGAAATGCACACCGGCCTGCGCGTTCAAGCGATCGCTGCGATAGCTGACCAAGCCATAGCTACCGAAGATTTTTTCGGTATGCGTGAAATTATCCTGGTTGCTGAAGGCCTGCTGGTCGGTGCTGTTGAATGCGCTCAACGGCGTGGCCGCCAGCACGCGATTGGCCTTGTTCGGGTCGATGCTCAGCAGGTTCAAACCGGCATAGCGCATCGGCGCCCTGCCGGTGCCTACCACGTCGGCCAGGCCGAACGCCGGCGCCGTCGTATTGGGCTGATACTCGACGCGATAGATCTCATAGGACGGCTTGTCGGTGGTATACGACACGCCTGCCGCAAAACCGATGCCTTGATCGCTTTCGCCTTGGTTGAAACCGTAATCGAGCCGACCGGTGAGGATGCGGTCGGACGCGGTGCGTTTATAGTCCGGGCGCCAGTACGACAGGCTGTAATTGTCCAGGTCGTCATACGCCTGCGGCGACACGCCGAAGCGTTGATCCAGGCCGGAAGTGTCGTAATTGAACGCATAATTGGGCGTGGCATTGATGGTCACGCCACTGCCGGTCTGGCCCACCGGCACCGGTGCCGGACGCGTGATGCCGGTGGCGTACTTGATCATGCGAATCGGCTCGTCATAGGTCGCATCCGACCACGCGCCACGCGCGGAAAGCTGTTGGCGATCGGTGGGCCGCCAGATCGTTCCCAGCTGCGCCACCTTGGTACGCGTGGTGACGATCTGGTTCGAATAGCCCACCTCGATGTCGCCACCGGGATAACTGCCGGAGGTTGCGGTTTGATTGAAGACCTGGCCACGGTTGCGCGGGTCGATGATGACCTCGTTGCGCTCCATGTCGTCCTTGAAATAGTAGTAGCCGGCCATGGCGTAGGCTTCGAGCGCCGCACTGGGCCGCATCTCGAACTTGCCGGTGAGGCCATAACGGTCGCGCTGATCTTGCACGTACCAGTATTTATCCTGCTGCGGCACCGCCCAGCCATTGCCGAGATTGTCGCCGGTCTGCAACACACCGCTGTTGTCGTAGAACCCGTAGTGCACCGTGTCGGTGGTCATATGGGTTTCGGTGTAGCTGCTCAGCGTTTGATAGTTGGCAGACACGGTGAGACCGTACTGCTGCTCGCTACCGAAGGTGCGGCTGCCGGTGGCGTTGACGCGATAGCCCGGATCGTCCTGATCGCGCGGCTTGCCCACATCGTTGGCGTGGCCTAGCGCCGCCTCGGCGCTGAAGAACGGCTTGCCGCCGTTTTCGAACGCGCTGCGGGTTTTCAGGTTGATCGCACCGCCGGTGGCGTTGGGGTCCAGGTCGGGCGTGAAGGTCTTGACCACCTGCAATTCGCTGACCATCGAGGCCGGCAACAGATCCAGGCGCACACCGCGGGTGATCGAACCGAGCGTGCCGTTCGGTGTACCGGGCGAGGCGATGGTGAGCCCGTCGATGGTGACGTTGTTGTATGACGGCCCCAGGCCACGCAATACCGGCGTGGCCGCTTCATCGCGCGGATGCTCGTTGTCGGTGGCAGGCAAGACGGACAAGCCCGGCACGCGCCGCAATGCCTCAACGATGGTGCTGTCGGGCAAGGCACGCACGTCGGTGGCGCTGATCACATCGGTGATATTGGTGGCCGCACGCTTGCTTTCCACCGCAGCCGCGTTGGCGCGGCGCACGCCGGTGACCTGCATGGCATCGAGGGTTTGTACGCCGGTTTTGGCCATGTCTGCGGCAGTTGCATCTCTGCTAGGTGCGTCGCTGTTGGGTGCGTCGCTCGGCGAGGCTGCGGTCGCGAGGCCAGAGAGTTTTTCAAAGGCTGACGCTGTCTCGACAGGTCGCTGGCTTTCGTTGGATGAAGCACCGGCTGGGCGCATCGATGACGCCAGGCGCGCGGAGTCGGATGAGGTAGCGACACTTCGAGCCTGCACGCCAGGCGAGCATGCTGCGATGGCCACAGCGAGAACGGACAGGTGCATACGGTACGGATCGAAGCGCTGCATGGAATCCCGTAAGTCGCGCAGCAATCATGCTGCGCTGATGAGAAAGCACGCCACCGTAGAGCGTAAAAATGACCTTTGCGTGTCGCTACCATCGCACCGAGAAGACAAGGCGCAGCGATATCGCTGTATGCGAAGCAAGCACTCAGCGGCTACCGGGAAACATCGCAAGCGCGCTGCAAAAGCCCCTCTACTTGCGGGAGAGGGGCTGGGGTGAGGGTACGGGCGAAGCCACTCATGCCATGCCAACGACACCAGGCTTCGCTCGTCCCCTCATCCGCCCCTGGCAGGGCCCCTTCTCCCGACGGAGAAGGGCGAACGCGTCACCTTACGGCTGCACCACCGTCATCGTGGCTGGCGTGCTGCGCCCCACACCACGCAACTCCGGCCGGTACATGTCTTCCACCAGCGAGGGCGGCACCGTGTAGGTCCCCGGGGTGACGGCACGCACCAGGTAGTACACCTGCGCCTTGCTGCCCGAAGACAGCGCCAGCGCGGCCACATAGCGGTCGTCGCGGAACTCTTCGTGCTTGACGTCGGCGGCGCTGGACCGCTCGCTGATGCCGATGCCGTCCACCACCACGTCGGCCCACTGCTTGGCATCGCCCAGATTGAAATTCTCGATTTCCAAACCGGCCGGCAACAGGTCGGTGAGCAAGGCGTCGGGCATGCTGCTGTTGGCAGTGATGCTGACGCGCACGATCAACGCTTCGCCTTCCTTGAGTGGACGCGGGGTCCACGGCTTGCCGTCGGTGGTGTACCAGCTGCGCTCCACGCTGAGATTGCGCGTGTCCGGTTCCGGTGCGCTGCGCGGAATGCCGGCCACTTCCAGGCTGGCGTACATCGGCGCCTCGCCTTGTGGCGCGAACTGCACGCCGCGCGCCAGGGCGGCACTGTCGAAACTGCGCCCGAACACGCGTGCCGGTGCGATCTGCTGTACCTGGTCGCCCACCGTCAAGCTGCCGGACACCTGTTTGCCCTGCCCGACCATCAACGCCTTGCCCAACCGCGCAAGCGCCACTTGCTCCTGCGTGCTCAGCCACAACCAACCGGTCGCGCGACGTGCATCCAGCGCGCGGCCCAGGGCCACCGCGCGGGTGTCGTACTCGGGCATGGACAAACCGCGTTCGTGCAGCAACGCCATCATCAACGCGTCGTCGCGGATCGCGCTGCCGTAATCGCCGAAGTACGGCGGACGCTCGCTGCTGTCCTTGGCAAACCCGGCCTTGATCGCCGCATCGCCACGCTTGGTATCGCCCTGCAGCGACAAGGCGATGCCCAGATGCACCAGCGACAGGCCCGTCAGCGCCTTGTCGCGCTGGTTGTCGTACAGCGCGCGCAGCGTGCCCAGCGGCGCGCGGTTGACGCGTGCCAGTACGTAGCCGGACCAGGCCTGATTGGCGAACTTCAAGTTGTCGCGACGGTCCTGCCCATAGAACTCGTTGCCACCGGACAACAGATCTTCGCTCAGGCGATTGAGCGCCTTCTGCAGCACCGTGTCGGGCACCGCAAAACCGGCCTCCTTGGCGTCGAGCAGGAATTCGGCAATGTATGGGGTCAGGCCCGGATTGACGTGGCCATCGTCGCCCCACATCGAAAAATGCCCGCTGGCGATCTGCATCGACGCCAGACGCCCGAACGCGCCTTCCATGCGCTCGCGGCGCTTGGCCGCCTCCAGCCCCTTGGTGCCGAGCGTTCTGGCGGCGGCATCGTCGAGCAGCAGCGCCGCATAGCCCTTGCTGGTGGTCTGCTCGGCGCAGCCGTACGGATACTCCAACGCGCCCTGCAATGCGCTGGCGAACGGAATCGGCGGCAACGCGCTGACCACCATGCGCGCGGTCACCGAGCCGGCCATCAGGCCATCGGCAAAGCCGCTGTCCAGGGTGATCGGCGCCAGCGGGTCGAGCACGCGGGTCTGTGCCCGCAACACCTGTGGCCAGCCGGCGCGCACCGGCAGCTCGTAGCTGCGGTCGGCCTTGAAGCCATTGCCATCCACGCGCACGCGCACCTTGGCCACGCTATAGCCTTCGGTGGCGCTCAGCGGGAAGCTCAGCGTCTGCTTGGCGTCCACGCCGAGCTTGACGCTGCGCGACGCCTCGCCGATGGCGAGCGGGCCAATGCCCTCCACACGCACGCTGAATTCGCCCAGCTTGCCGGTGAAATTCTGCACGTCCAGCGTCACCGTGCTGCGGTCGCCCGGTGCCATCACGCGCGGCATGCTGGCTTCGGCCAGGATCGGCGCACGCACGATGGTTTCCATATCGCGGTTGCCGTAACGGGTATCCGAGTACACCAACGCCGACACGCGCAAGCTGCCATTGAAATCCGGCACCGGCAGTTGCACGCGCGCATTGCCCTTTGCGTCGAGTTTTACCGAGCCGGAAAACAGGTCAACCGTCTGCACGCGCGCGGTCGGGCGCTTGGCCTGCGGCAAGGCTTCCAGCGCCATGTCACCGCCGAACTTCAGCTTGCCGCTGGCGCCTTCGAAACTTTCGATCACCCGCCCATAGATGTCGTACGCATCGGTCCCCAGACGACGCTGCGCGAAGAACTGTGCGTTGGCATCGGGCACCGGGAAACGGGTGATGTTGAGGATGCCCACGTCCACTGCCGAAATGGTCACGTGCGCGGCCTTGCCCGCCAGTTCGGGCACGCTCACCGTCACCGGCAACGGCTGCTCGGGCCGCATCTGCTTGGGCGCGGACAAGCCCACCGCCACCCGCCGCGCCTTGCGGTCCATCGGCACATAGGCCACGCCCACCGCGCGTGCCGGGGTGATCTTGCTGGGCGCACTGCCGCCGCGGAAGACCAGTGCGGTGACATACACATCGTGGCGCTCCCACGCCTCGGTCACCGGAATCTCGAAGCTGCTGCCGGGCTTGACGTCGATGTCCTGCACGTACAACAGCTTGTCGCTTTCCACCAGCAGCACGCCCTTGCCGGCATGCGGCGGAGTCAGCGTGACCTTGAGCGTGTCGCCGGCACGGTAGCCGGTCTTGTCCAGCGCCAGCTTGACCTTGTCCGGGCGCGCATCCAGGCCACGGTTTTCATCGTTCCAGCTCCAGCCGGCGCGGAACGGGTAACGCGTGGTCAGCCCGCTCGCCGGGTCGAATACGTCCAGGCGGTACTCGCCCCACTCCACCGGGAAATCGATCTTGGCATTGACGCTGCCCACATCCAGCGTGCGCGTGTCCTTGTTTTCGAAGCGACGGGTGAAGTCGTAATCCCAGTGGTTGTCGGTGTAGTTCCAGTGGTAATCGCGCAGCTCGCGCACCAGCGTGACCTTCAGGCCCTTGGCCGGCTGCGGCTTGCCATCGGCATCCACGCGGGTCACTTCGAAGCGCGCCGTCCCATTGGCATCGGCGCCGTCGGCGTCGTCGAACAACGGGCGCACGCCGACCAGGGCCTTGGCCGGCCACAGCACGCGCTTGAGGGTGCGGGTGACCGTGCGCCCGCCGGTTTCGTACACGCTGCCGGAGACGACCGCGGCAATCGTGCTGACCGGCTTGGCCTCGTCCGGCAATGCGATGTCTTCGCGCAGGATGCCGTCGCCACCGAATTCGGTGTCGATCACATCCCTGGCTTCGCGCGGCAGCTCCAGCGTGGGGTCGCCGAAGAACCAGCCGGGCAACGCTTCGAGCGGATGCTGCTCGACGCTCACTGCCAGCTTGGCGGTGAAACGGTTGCCAGCGGCCGGTGCGCCGTACAGATACGCGGCATTGGCCACCAGCTTGAACGGCTGGCCGGCGCTCAAGGTCTTTTGCGTGCTGTCCAGGTCCAGCTTCATGCGCTCGGGCAGGAACTCTTCCACGCGCACGGTCATGCCCTGCACGGCATCCTTGCTGGCCGGATCTGTGCGAAATTCCACCTGCCAACGGCCGGTCGGTGCATCGGCCGGAATCTGCTGGGCGAATTCGAAGTAGCCCTGCTCGCCCGGCAGCAGTTTGGTCTCGCGGAAGGTCTTGCCGTCCGGCTGCTTCAGGCGCAGGAACACCGGTTGCGGCTTGGTCGGTTTGCCGTCGTTGTCGCGCAGGATCGCCGAGACGCGCATGGTCTCGCCGGGGCGATACAGATCGCGACCGGCCCAGGCGAACACATCGAACCACGCGCCCTGGCGCCCGGCCACGGCGAACTCGCTCAGATCCAGTGCGGGCTGGTTGAACGGCAGCAGCGTAATGTCGGTCTTGCTGCGTGCGGTCAGCACATGGCCGGCGTCGAGCGTGTAGTTGAGCAGCGCATTGCCGTTACCGTCGGTCGCCCCTTTCAGGAACAACTCGCCCTTGGCATCGAGGATGCGCAGCTCCACGTTCTTGACCGGCTCGCCGCTCTGCAACGAGGCGGTGTGGACGAACAACTTGTCCTTGTAGGCGCGCGTATGCAGGCCGATGTCGCTGACGGTAAAGAACGCGGTGTCGAATTCGTTCTCGAAACTGCCGGCGCGCTTCATCACCGCGAAATACAAACCCGGTTCCTGCAGCTCCTTGATGTCCTGCGTCGGCAGGTAGGTCAGCACACGCTCGTTCTGCTTGCCGCCAAGGATGAAGCGATTGACGTAGACCGGGTCGGCCAGCTTGGACAACGGCTGGTTGCCGCTGTATTCGCTCTCCAGATCCCAGCTGCCACGGCGCCCGCCACGCTGGAACTGCTGGAAGAACGCCGGCAGCGACTTCTCGCGCACGCGCAGGAACTCGACGTCCACTTCCGGCACGTTCACCGACACCACCGGCAGGCCACGGCTCTCGCGCGCCGGCAGCACGCTGCCCTGCGAAGCGAACCCGGCCACAGGCTTGAGTTCGCCGGTGTAGACCTTTTGCTTGAGTGGCTTGCCCAGGCGGCTGCCGTCGGCGGCCAGCAGGTTGGCGTCGACCAGTACGGTGTAGTCCTTGGCCGCTTCGACGTACGGGTAGCGCAGCGTCTTGCCGTCCTCGGACAGCGTCCAGCTACTGTCGCCCGTGCCCACCTTTTCTTCGAAGCGCACCAGCGCATCGAAATCCTGCGTGCCGACCAGTGGCCGCGAGAATTCCAGTGCCAGCGACAGGCCGTCGCTGGTCTGGTCGGGATAGGCACGCGCCAGCGCGAAACCGGTGATGGCCTGCTTTTCGGCCTTGATCGCCTCGCCACTGGCGGCGGGTAGCTGACCGCTTTCGTTGCGCTTGCACGCCACCGCGCCGATCGCCACGGCCAGCAACACCGCCCACAGCACAACCCGCCGCGTGCCCGACCGCATCATCCGTGATCCCTGGCTGTCCATTCGTGCTACTCGCAATGTGAGAACGCAAGTATAACGACGCTGCGCATCTGGCTGATGGCGCCGATGCGACGACGTGGCTGCTTGCCGATGGGCGGCAAGCGTGCGCTGCTGGCGAGCGATGCGATGGCAGACTGGCGGTGAGCGCAGTGGTCTGGTACTCGCGCTTGGAGCGACCGCCGAACCACGTCATGCCGCCTGGCGCAGGCAGCTGGACTGCGACTTGCCTGCAGGGCCTCGCTCGTTCTGTCATCGCGTCCATCGAATGCCAACAATCGATCCGCGGCAGCACGCGAGCGAAGTGACCCGCGTTCAGTTGGTCAGCAGCCAACTGTTTAGCGCGGTGCCCTCACCGCTTGCGGGACCGATGGCGGCATGGATGACGCCATCGATCCCCCACGGACAGGTTCACGGCGTGTCCCGTGATCGGTGAGGGCACCGCGCTGTCGACCAACCCGGCTTTTGGCTAGATCACAAAGAGCTGCAAAGAAGCACTCGCCGCGGGATCAGGCATGACTCTTTGTGTTCCTCATTCTCCGTGCAACTCCAACAACGCACGCATGTACATCTCGATCAGCGCCGGCTTGTCCACGTGCAAACAGGCCTGCACATTGGGCGCACCAGCCCCTTCGCGGGTATAGCCTTGCGCATCCACGTCCAGATGCAAGGGCGTGGTCGGGCACAGCGCCGGACGTAGCAACCAGGCCACCGGCACCACATCGAACAACGTGGGCGTGGCACTGGCCCAGGGCTGGTCGGTGTTGCGCCACTGGTAGTACAGCTGCGTGAGCGCATCGGTCAGCCCGTCGCCATGCGCAAACAGTGCGATGCGCTCGGGTTCTTCCAGGCTGATCTGCGTGGCATCCAGTGGCAACAGCACGATTGGCACACCAGATGAGAACACGCGCTGCGCTGCAGGCACATCGGCCAGGATGTTGTACTCCGGCGCCGGCGCACTGGCCGGACGATACGCAGACTTGCCATAACCCACCCGCACCGATCCGCCCATCGCCACCACACGCTTGAGCTTGGCAAAGCCGACCGGGTCACGTTGCTGCGCCAGCGCCGCATCGGTCATCGGCCCCAGCACCAGCAAGGTGACCTCGCCCGGATGCTGGCGCGCCTGCTGCAGGATCATCGCGGCCGCATCCGGCAGTGCCGCCGGCAACTGCCCCTTGGCCGCCCAGCGCGCCTGGCTGAAGGCGATGGTGCTGGTGGTACGCGCGCCCGCTGCCAGCGGAATCTCGCTGCGCCCGGCCTGCTGCAACAACCGCTGCAGCAACTGCGCACGCAACGCGGTGTCGCCCCATGTCGATGCGATGCCCAGCACCTGCAACTGCGGGCGACGCAGCAATAGCCCCAACGCGAAGGCATCGTCGATATCGTCGCCAACGTCGGTAGAGACCACCACTTTCTCGGCCTGCACCGATGCCAGCGTGGATTGCACGGCCGCGGCCGACTGCTGCGCCCCCGCGGTTGTCGCCACGCACCACATCGCCATCGCTACCCACGCGCGTTGCCAGGTCCGCTGCATCTGCCCACTCCTGCTGCCATAAAAAAACCGCCGGCATGATCGCCGGCGGTTCGATAGTGCTCCACCAAAACGCCGATCAGAAGTTGGCGCGGAACTGCGCACCCACGATGCGCGGGTCGTTGATGAAGCCGGTGAGGTTGTTGAAGTCGATCGCACCGGTCACGCGGATCTGATTGGTGCAGTTGCGGCAGAACACCGACAACTCGTACGCACCCGCGCCCCAGTTGTAGCCGATCTTGGCGCCACCTTCGACCAGCGGCTGGCCGGTGAATTCCTTGGAGTCGTACAGGAAGAAGTTCACTTCACTGCGGTACGACCAGTCCGTGTAGAAGAACAGCTCGCCGTCGTTGCCCATCGGAATGCCGTAACGCAGGGTGGCGTTGGCCATCCACTTGGCTGCCTGCGGCAGGTCGTTGCCGTCGATCACCGCACGGCCGGCCGCGTTGATCGGGTCGGTGACCGTGCAGGTACGGCAGATGCCCACCGACAGGTTCGGGTCGTCGATGCGGGTCCAGTTGTAGGCGCCGCCGGCGGTGACGCGCAGGTTCTGGGTGAGCAAGGCTTCGAAATCGAACTCCGCGCCGCGGGCCTTGGTCTTGTCGGCATTGAGCAGGCGGATGTCGTTGGACGCGCCACCCACCGCCGTGAGCTGCTGGTTCTTCACCCGGAAATCGTAGATGTCAAAGCTCAGGCGCGCGCGGTTGTCGAACAGGTCCGACTTGATGCCGACCTCGAACGAATCCACCGTCTCCGGCTCGGCCACGGTCAGCGGCGCGGTGCCCGACGGCACGCCGAAGCTGGCGCCGCGGAAACCGCGTGCGGCACGTGCGTACACATTGACGGCGTCGTTGATGGAGAACGTAGCCGCCAGATCGCCGGTGACCTTGGAGTTGTCGGTCTCGCCGCTGGACGGTTCGACCAGGGTGACGCGGTCCAGCGCCAGCACGTCGAAGGTCTTCTTGTCGTAGGTGTAGCGGATGCCGGCGCGCAGGTTCAAACGGTCGGTGGCCGCGTAGTTCAACGAGCCGAACGCCGCCCAGGAGGTATTGCGCTGGCGGGTCAGCTGATAGCTGGCCAGATCACCGCCGCTGAGGGTGTTGTAGGTGTAGTTTTCGCCTTCCACATCGTCGTGGAAGTAGTACAGGCCGGCCTGCCAGTTGAGCGGGCCGTCGTACTGCGATTCGGCGCGCACTTCCTGGCTGTACTGGTCCAGGCTCTTGATGCCGCCGGCGGTTTCCACCGGGAACGGAATCACGCCCGGGCCCGACGGCGGCGCGAACACCGCGCCGAAGCCACCGTCGATATCGCCACGGCTGTAGTACTTGCCGATCCCTTCGTAGGCGGTGATCGAGTGCAGCGCGATGTCGCCCAGGTCCCAGGTCAGGTTGGCGCTGCCGCCGTAGGTCTGCAGTTCCTGGCGGTTGGCACCGTCGATGAAGGATTTTTCCGCATCGAAGCCATCCACCAGCTGATTGGTACCGGGCTGGATGATGTTGGCGCGGAACAGGCGCGCGGTACCGTCCAGATGGCGCGCATGCGCATTGAACAACGCGCTGAAGTCGTCGCTGGCCTGGTACAGCAGCTGCAGGCGCACGGCCGAATCGGTATAGCCTTCCAGGTCGCGGCCGTCGCGGTTTTCCACCCAATCGTCGCGGCGCTGGCCCAGCGTGGACAGACGCGCTGCCCAATGGTCGCCCATCGCGATGCTCAGGCCGCTTTCCAGGGTCATGGTGCCGTAGGTGCCGTACGACAGGCTGGCGTAGCCGTCATTGGCGCCGATGGTCGGCTTGACCGAATTGAACTTGACCACGCCTGCCGGCGTGTTGCGGCCGAACAGCGTGCCCTGCGGGCCGCGCAGCACTTCCAGGCCTTCCAGATCGAAGATCGGGAAGCCCTTCAGGAAGGCGTTTTCCTGCACCACGTCGTCATAGATCAACGACACCGGCTGCGAGGCGTAGGTGTTGAAGTCCGTATTGCCGTAGCCGCGGATGTACACGCGCGGGAACACACGGCCGTTGGACGATTCGATGTTCAGGCTGGGCGCCTTGCCGGCCAGCACGCGGATGTCCGAGCCGCTGGTGGAGATGGCATCCAGGAACTCCGGGCGCAATACCGAGGCGGAAACCGGCACATCCTTGGAGTCTTCCGAACGCCGCTCGACCGTGACCTTGACCGCATCCAGACGCACGACGCCGTCGTCGCCGGACGTCTGCTGGGCAGCGGCATAGAGCGGAAGAAGGGAAACGACGGCAACGGCAAGCGCGCTGATCTTGAGCGACCGGCTGGCGGACATGGGAAGAACTCCGGATTCTGGTGGCGGGGCGGCCCGGCCTGCGTGCCGCGGTGCAACAGAATTAACACGATTTACACAATTATGGCAGGGCGCGTGCGAAAAAGTTTCCAGAATTCGAAACAGCGTTCGAATTAATGCAACACGGCAGTGCGTTTTACACGATGGCGAAAAAGGAGGCTTGGTTAGCGACGCTGGCCACGCTGCCATTTACTGCGCTGTGGTGGCCAGCGCCAATCACTTGGGGGCGCAACAACATCGATCAATGGCATTGGGAATGACCATCCAGCGTGGACATACGCCGGACTGAAACGCAGATGTTCCGGGTTCTACGCGCATGCCTGGAAGAGCCGATGCGGAGCAGATCCGGCTAATGCGGGCAGCGCGACGCCGGCTCCGCATCGCCACCAGGCGTGCCCGACCGACGCGATGCCGCTATCGCACACCAGCACCAGTGAAGTGCCTCGCACGCCAGGCATGTGTCGCGTGCATCCACGCGCGCCAACACCCTGCGCAGGCCTATCCAACCTCGGCAACCGGCGCCGGCACCCTGACCCACCCCTCCATCAACACCCGCGCACTGCGGCTCATCAGCGCCTTGGTCACCTGCCACTGGCCCTCGACCAGCTGCGCCTGCGCGCCGACCCGCAAGGTGCCGGATGGATGCCCGAAGCGCACCGCCGAGCGCGCCGCACCGCCGGCAGCCAGATTGACCAGCGTGCCCGGCACGGCTGCAGCGGTGCCGATCGCCACTGCTGCAGTGCCCATCATCGCGTGATGCAATTTGCCCATCGACATCGCACGCACCAACAGATCGATTTCGGCCGCGTGCACCGGCTTGCCGCTGGACGCGGTGTAGTCGGCCGGCGGCGCCACGAAGGCGACCTTGGGCGTGTGTTGCCGTGTCGCGGCGTCTTCCACCTTCGCAATCAAACCCATCCGCACCGCACCGTGTGCGCGCAATGTCTCGAACATGGTCAAGGCGCGCGGGTCGCCATTGATGGCGTCCTGCAGCTCGGTCCCGGTGTAGCCCAGGTCGCGCGCGTTGACGAAGATGGTGGGAATGCCCGCATTGATCAGCGTGGCATCGAGCGTGCCCAGCCCGGGAATTTCCAGTTGATCGATGACGTTGCCGGTGGGAAACATCGCCCCGCCCTCGCCTTCGGCATCGTCGGCCGGGTCGAGAAATTCCAGCTGCACTTCGGCTGCAGGAAAGGTCACGCCGTCCAGTTCAAAGTCGCCGGTTTCCTGCACCAGCCCATCGGCCATCGGCACATGCGCCACAATCGTCTTGCCGATATTGGCCTGCCAGATGCGCACCGTGGCCACGCCATCGCGTGGCACGCGTGCGGGATCGATCAAACCGCCGGCGATGGCGAATGGTCCCACCGCCGCCGACAGATTGCCGCAGTTGCCGCTCCAATCCACGAACGCGCTGTCGATGGACACCTGCCCGAACAGGTAGTCCACATCATGCCCATCGCGCGTGCTGGCCGACACGATCACGCTCTTGCTGGTGCTGGAAGTAGCACCGCCCATGCCATCGATCTGCTTGGCATACGGATCCGGGCTGCCGATCACCCGCAACAACAGCGCATCGCGTGCAGCGCCCGGTTGCTGCGCGGCCGCGGGCAGATCCTGCAGACGGAAAAACACGCCTTTGCTGGTACCGCCGCGCATGTAGGTGGCGGGGATGCGGAGTTGGGGAGCGAATGCCATGCATGTTCCTTGGAAACGACGTGCGGACGTGATGTCAATGATTTTGCCTAATGCATCTGTACGGCCTGGTCAAGCGTCACCATGACAGTCGCAGGCACGCCTTGCTGCTCAGGTCATAGCGGCAGTTGCGTCTGCTCCGGCATGAGCCCCTCAGGTCGCAATGGCCAAGATCCGATGGGTACATAGCGATACGGTCGCCCACCGCCTTCAACCAACAGCACCTCGGTGGCGTGCCAGATGATGGGCACGATTGGCTGGTTGAGCTTACCGGGCGCTGCATAGCTGATCGTTATGTGTGGCGTGTGTCCGCCCCCGCCATGCAGGCCTTCCGCACACAGCGCTGCTGCGATGGCAGCCTGCAATGCAACGAAGGCAAATGGCGTGCCCTCTGCCCGGAATGCCCAATGCACCGGGTCGGTTCCGCCACTGGTGATCCGATTCAAGCAGAACGTCACTGCCTGAGCATCGAGACGATCGCCCGCGCGCAGCATTGCGGCACGCGCAGCCGACCCTTCAAACCGATCCGAAACCGATTGATGCCAGTTGCCTGGATCGAAGTACGCCTCACCAAGCAGTGCATCCAGGCGGTGTGCAGCCACGACACCGGCCATCGCTTCAAGCACCTGCGGTGGCGGCTTGAGCATGAAGATCAATCGCGAAGAATCGGCCATGGTGCTGCCCTATGCGGCCTTGTTTGCCTCGAGAAAATCCTGCGCAAACCGCTGCAAGACGCCACCGGCTTCGTAAATCGACACTTCCTCTGCAGTATCCAGGCGGCAAGTCACCGGCACCTGCAGTTGCTCGCCATTGCGCCGGTGGATCGACAACGTCAGCGTGGCGCCGGGCGTGCGCTCACCCACCACGTCGAAGGTTTCGCTGCCATCGATGCCCAGGGTCTTGCGATCGGTGCCCGGCTTGAACTCCAGCGGCAGCACGCCCATGCCGATCAGGTTGGTGCGGTGAATCCGCTCGAAGCCTTCGGCGACGATCACTTCCACACCGGCCAGCCGCACGCCCTTGGCCGCCCAGTCGCGCGAAGACCCCTGCCCGTAATCGGCGCCAGCGATGACGATCAGCGGCTGCTTGCGCGTCATGTAGGTTTCGATCGCCTCCCACATGCGCAGCACCTGGCCTTCCGGCTCCAGCCGCGCCAGCGAGCCGGCCTTGACCTGCCCATCGACCACCGCCATTTCGTTGATCAATTTGGGGTTGGCGAACGTGGCGCGCTGTGCGGTGAGATGGTCGCCGCGATGGGTGGCGTAGGAATTGAAGTCCTCCTCCGGCACGCCCATCTGCGCCAGGTATTGCCCGGCCGCACTGCCGGCCATGATCGCGTTCGACGGCGACAAGTGGTCGGTGGTGATGTTGTCGCCCAGCACGGCCAACGGGCGCATGCCGCGTAGCGTGCGCGCACCGGCCAACGCGCCTTCCCAATACGGCGGACGCCGAATATACGTACTGGTCGGGCGCCAGTCGTACAGCGGGTTCACGCTGATCCCCTGCCTCACGCTGCGCTTGAACATCGGGTCGTATACGCTGCGGAAGTGTTCCGGCTTGACGCTGCGCGCCACCACCGCGTCGATCTCGGCATCGCTCGGCCACAGGTCCTTGAGCGTGACCGGCACGCCGGCGGCGTCGATGCCCAACACATCCTTCTCGATATCGAAGCGCACCGTGCCGGCAATGGCGTAGGCAATCACCAGCGGCGGCGAGGCGAGGAACGCCTGCTTGGCATACGGATGGATGCGCCCATCGAAATTGCGGTTGCCCGAAAGCACCGCTGTGGCATACAGATCGCGATCGATGATTTCCTGCTGGATCGCAGGATCCAGCGCCCCGCTCATGCCATTGCAGGTGGTGCAGGCAAACGCCACGATGCCGAAGCCCAACTGCTCCAGCTCGCTCAGTAAACCGGCCTCTTCCAGGTACAGCTGCACGGCCTTGGATCCGGGCGCCAGCGAGCTCTTCACCCACGGCTTGCGGGTCAATCCGCGTGCATTGGCGTTGCGCGCCAGCAAGCCGGCAGCGATGACATTGCGCGGGTTGGAGGTATTGGTGCACGAGGTGATCGCTGCGATGATCACTGCGCCATCGGGCATCTGCCCCGGCACCTGCTCCCACGCACCGGCAATCCCACGATCCGCCAGCTCGGTAGTGGCCACGCGTTTGTGCGGATTGGACGGCCCAGCCATGTTGCGTACCACGCTGGCCAGATCGAACTGCAGCACGCGCTCGTACTGCGCGGTGGCCAGATCGTCTGCCCATAGGCCGGTATGCTGCGCATAGGCCTCCACCAACGCGACTTGCGCATCGTCGCGACCGGTCAAGCGCAGGTAATCGATGGTTTGCTGGTCGATGTAGAACATCGCCGCCGTCGCACCGAATTCCGGTGTCATGTTGGAAATGGTCGCGCGGTCGCCGATGGTCAGTGCGCGTGCACCATCGCCATAAAACTCGAGATACGCGCCGACCACGCGCTGCGCGCGCAGGAATTCGGTCAATGCCAGCACGATGTCGGTGGCGGTGATGCCCGGCGCCGGCCGGCCGGTCAGTTCCACGCCGACGATGTCCGGCAGGCGCATCCACGAGGCGCGCCCCAGCATCACGTTTTCCGCTTCCAACCCGCCAACGCCAACCGCAATCACGCCCAGCGCATCCACGTGCGGCGTATGGCTGTCGGTGCCCACGCACGTATCCGGAAACGCCACCCCGTCCAGCGTGTAGATCACCGGCGACATCTTCTCCAGATTGATCTGGTGCATGATCCCGTTCCCCGGCGGAATCACTTCCATGTTCTCGAACGCACGCTTGGTCCATTCGATGAAGTGGAAGCGATCGGCATTACGCCGATCTTCCACGCTGCGATTCTTGGCGAACGCCTGCTTGTCGAAGCCGGCGTATTCCACTGCCAGCGAGTGATCCACGATCAACTGCACCGGCACCACCGGATTGACCTGCGCCGGGTCGCCGCCCTGCTCGGCAATGGCATCGCGCAAGCCCGCAAGATCCACCAGGGCGGTCTGGCCCAGGATGTCGTGACACACCACCCGTGCCGGAAACCACGGGAAATCCAGATCGCGCTTGCGCTCGATCAATTGCCGCAGGTACGCCTCCAGCAGTTGTGGCTCTGCCCGCCGCACCAGGTTCTCGGCATGCACGCGTGCGGTGTATGGCAAGGTTGCATACGCACCGGGCTGCAGCGCATCGACGGCGGCGCGTGCATCGAAGTAATCCAACGAGGTGCCCGGCAAGGGCTTGCGGTACTGGCTATTCATGGCTGGCGATATCGAAGCGGGCGGGGGGAATCGGGAATCGGGAATCGGACTTGGCGTTGCAGAGGTTTGCAAGTCTTGCTGCTGACCTGGCTTGCGAGGTCCGATCGCCTTCATCGAAGGCGACCGAAACGCAGAAGTCGGCGGCTGCGCAAAGCATCGTCAGCTGCGCTGATCCAGCGGCACGAACACCTGATCTTCCGGCCCGGTGTAATTGGCCGAGGGGCGAATGATCTTGCCGTCCATGCGCTGCTCGATGATGTGCGCGCTCCAGCCGGCTGTGCGCGCCAGCACGAACAAGGGAGTGAACATCGCCGTCGGCACGCCCATCATGTGGTAGCTCACCGCACTGAACCAATCCAGGTTCGGAAACATCTTCTTGATGTCCCACATCACGCTCTCCAAACGCTCCGCGATGTCGTACATCTTGCGGCTGCCCTGCTCATCGGACAGCTCGCGCGCCACCTCCTTGATCACCTTGTTGCGCGGGTCCGACACCGTGTACACCGGATGTCCAAAGCCAATCACCACTTCCTTGCGTTCCACCCGCGCCTTGATATCGGCTTCTGCTTCATCCGGGGTGTCGTAGCGCTTCTGCACTTCGAACGCCACTTCGTTGGCGCCGCCATGCTTGGGGCCACGCAGCGCACCGATGCCGCCGGCGATGGCGCTGTACATATCGCTGCCGGTCCCGGCAATCACGCGGCTCGCAAAGGTGGATGCATTGAATTCGTGCTCGGCATACAGGATCAGGCTGGTATGCATCGCGCGCACCCACGAATCCTTGGGTGCAAAGCCGTGCAGCAGGTGCAGGAAATGGCCGCCGATGGAATCGTCGTCGGTCTCCACCTCGATGCGCTTGCCGTTGTGGCTGTAGTGATACCAGTACAGCAGCATCGAACCGAGTGAGGCCATCAGTTTGTCGGCGATGTCGCGCGCACCCGGGTGATTATGGTCGTCTTTTTCCGGCTGCAGGCAGCCCAGCACCGACACGCCGGTGCGCATCACATCCATCGGATGCGCCGACGGCGGCAACTGTTCCAGCGCAGTTTTCACCGCTGCCGGCACACCGCGCAGCGAGCGCAGCTTGGCCTTGTAACCGCGCAGCTCGCCGCTGTTGGGCAGCTTGCCGTGCACCAGCAGGTACGCGATTTCTTCGAACTCGCTGGTGGTGGCCAGATCGAGAATGTCGTAACCCCGGTAATGCAGATCGTTACCGCTGCGCCCCACCGTGCACAGGGCCGTGTTACCGGCGGCAGTGCCGGACAGGGCAACGGACTTTTTCGGCTTGAAACCAGCAATAGCAGTGTCGTTCATGCGATGAGCTCCCAAACTGTGTGGTGTCGCGGTGTGGCGTGCGAGGTGGCAATGAGATGATCAGCAGCGCGCAATCATGCGCCTTTGCGCGCAAACAACGCATCCAGGCGCTGCTCGTAATCGTGATAGCCGATGCGTTCGTACAGCTCTTCGCGCGTCTGCATGCTGTCCAGCACGCCCTGCTGATGACCGTCGTGCCGAATAGCGGCATAGACCGCCTCGGCCGCCTTGTTGGCTGCGCGAAATGCCGACAGCGGAAACAGCTGGATCGCCACGCCAGCCTGCGCCAGCTGGTCGCGCGTAAACAACGGGGTCTTGCCGAACTCGGTAATGTTGGCCAGCACCGGCACGCCTACCGCATCGACGAAGCGCTTATAGGTGTCCAGGTCGTAGGCAGCTTCGGCGAAGATGCCGTCCGCACCCGCTTCCACGCAGGCGATGGCACGTTCGATCGCCGCATCCACGCCTTCCATCTGGATTGCATCGGTGCGCGCAATCAGGAAGAACGCCGCATCGGTCTTGGCATCGGCCGCGGCCTTGACCCGATCCACCATCTCGCCCTGGCTCACGATCTCCTTGCCCGGCCGGTGACCGCAGCGCTTGGCGCCCACCTGGTCTTCGATATGGCAACCGCCTGCGCCGGCCTTGATCAGCGACTTGATGGTGCGCTCGATATTGAACGCGCTCGGCCCGAAGCCGGTGTCCACGTCCACCAGCAGCGGCAGCTCGCACACGTCGGTGATGCGGCGCACGTCGATCAATACGTCTTCCAGCGTATTGATGCCCAGGTCCGGCAACCCCAAGGACCCGGCCGCCACGCCGCCGCCGGACAGGTAGAGGGCCCGATAGCCGGCGCGCTGGGCCAGCAGCGCATGGTTGGCATTGATCGCGCCGATCACCTGCAGCGGCGATTCGGCAGCCAGTGCAGCGCGAAACCGGGTGCCAGCAGAGGGAGTGGACGAGGACGTCATGGCGGTTCCTTGGATGGGATCACCGTGCAGGCGCAAGCACCATGCCAAGTACAAGTTGTTGATTTGATGACAATCCCACGCGCCAATCGTTGCAAAAATGCAACAACTGATTCACGATGAAACGCCACTGAAACGCGGGATTGTCATGCGCACCCCTGCCCCTCCGGAAACCGCAGACGCCTCCTTGCCCATCATCTGGACCGTCAGCGTCTCGCGCCTGACCGGCCTGCTGGCCGATGTCATCCCCGAGTTCGACCAGCGCGCGCGCATCGAGCAGATCAACCTCGGCTTTGCCGAAGCGGTCGAGGTCATCGGCCAGCGCCTGCGCCGCGAGCGCTGCGACGCGCTGGTGGCCGGCGGATCCAATGCGGCGTACCTGCGCAGCCGGCTCGCGCTGCCCTTGGCGCCCATCCAGGCCACCGGGTTCGATCTGATGGAAGCGCTGGCGCGTGCGCGCCGCATTGCGCCACGCATCGGCGTGGTCACCCACGCCACCGATGTGCCGTCGTTCCGCGCGTTTCAGCACAGCTTCGATCTGGAGATCGAACACCGCCGTTTCGTCACCGCCGAAGACGCACGCGACTGCATCGCCGATCTGCGCGCCAGCGGCATCCAGGTCATTGTCGGCACCGGCATGGCGATCGACTTCGCCGAGCAGGCGGGGCTGCCTGGCGTGCTGCTGTATTCGGCCGATTCGGTGCGTCATGCGCTGGAACAGGCCATCACGCTGGGCACCGCTCCAGGCATCGATCGCGTCGCCGGCCGTGCCGCCCCGCGCCGCGCACGACGCGCCGACGCCCTGCTGGGCGAAGACGGCGCAATGCGGCGCGTGCGCGAGCTGGTGCAGCTCTACGCACCGCATACCGGCACCGTGTTGATCAGCGGGGACACCGGCACCGGCAAGGAACTGGTCGCAGGACAACTGCATGCCGGCAGTCGTCGCCGCGGCCGTTTCGTGGCGATCAACTGTGGCGCCATCAGCGAATCGTTGCTGGAGGCGGAACTGTTCGGCTACAGCGACGGCGCCTTCACCGGCGCACGTCGCGGCGGCCACACCGGCCTGATCGAAGCCGCGCAGGACGGCACGCTGTTCCTCGACGAAATCGGCGAATTGCCCGTGCCGTTGCAGACTCGGCTACTGCGCGTCCTGGAAGAACGTGAAGTAGTGCGTGTCGGCGCAACGGTGCCCGTTGCGATCGACGTGCGCGTGGTCGCCGCCAGCCTGCAGGACCTACAGCAGTTGGTCGAACAAGGCCGCTTCCGCCGCGACCTGTTCTATCGTCTTGCCGCGCTGCGCATCGCACTGCCTCCGTTGCGCAATCGCCGCAACGACATTGCGTTGTTGCTTGCGCATTATTTCCAGCAACTCGGCAGCATCGCATCGCCGTTATCGCCAGCGGCATTGCAACGCCTGCAACAGCACACCTGGCCCGGCAACGTGCGCGAACTGCGCAATCTGGTCGAACGCCTGTGCATTCACTGGAAATCCCAACCGCACGACAGCCTCAGCCTGGAGCAACTCCAACGCTGGGCGCCGGAATTATTCGATACGCATTTCGGCAACCACGAAGCACCGCGTGAGCTTGCCGATTTGGCAACCTCTCGCCTGCAGCTCACTGCCACCGCAGTCCGCGCAGCGCTCGACCGCGCCAACGGCAACCGCGCCCTTGCCGCGCAAGCGCTCGGCGTCTCGCGCACCACGCTGTGGCGCTGGATGCAGGCGCAGGCGGTGGCATCGCGTGCATAAGGCAAGCGCGAACTCGCGCGGCTGACCAGGCCACACATGAATGGCATGCACGCTCGGCGCATGAATGCCCGAGCCACGCTGATCGCGATATGGGCGCACTCAGAACGACACGAGGCAGCGATCTGGTGAAACGATCAACTCGCCGACCGCAAACGCCGCGCGCCTTCATCGCATGCCTTTGAAAAGCGTCTCGCCGTCACTTGACCCGCGTGTACTCGGTATCGCCCGTGCTCAACTTGCCGGTCGCCTCATCGATCGCGTAGTTGACCGTGCCGACCCCGTTGGACACCTGCAGCACGCCCTTGGTCAGCAGCGCCGGATGGTTGCGGGTCTTGACGCCATTGCCGAACAGCTCCGGCTGGGTGTCGCGAATGATGAAACTCTCGCCATTGTGCTCGATGCTCAGCACATTCTTTTCCGACTTCACGTTGACCCACTTGCCCACGTACTGCTCGCCAACGTCGCGCGCGCACCCGGCCAACAGCAATGTCGCAACCAGCGCACTTCCAAGCAGCGTCTTCATCGCCACTCCATCTCGATCCGGGGCCTTGAAGGATGGCAAGTCCCTGTCGAGCTCGCAAGGCACCGGCCTTAGCGAAAAGTGCTTAAATGCAGCGTCTGTCGCCAATAGTGCCGAACGCCGCTCACAATTAAGCATGGTGATACCAACACCGGAGCCAGTAGCTCTGGCAGTCGATAGGCCGAGCAAACCCTGCAGCGCCCAGTTCAACGATGAACCCGTGTCGTCAAAGCGCTGTCGGGATCGAGCAGATGGATCGCGTCGTTGATGAGTAACCGTTGTTCATTGAGAAAAATCATCTCGCTGACTGTCAGACCCTGCATTCCAGCAACAAGATCCAGCTACCGCCACCGAAGCGGCAACTTTGCATTCCCGAAATTCCAGTCGTCCCTACGATGGGCATATGCGTTGCGCAAGGCGCGCAGCAAGACAACGGCGGGCTCACTTTGATAGCTCCGCTTGGGGCCTGATGCGCATACCTTCACATGGCATCAGAGATGTAGACGATTGCTTGACGCGCGGTATATCGAACCACTTCCTGCGCACGCTCGCGCCACTGCTCCGGGTAGACCTTAAAGGTCCAGTTCACGCCAGGACTGGGAATGGCTCGGTGGCAATGTCGTCGCCGTCGAGAATGAGCTCAAAGGGGACCCCTGCGTCCCCAGCCTCCCGCGTGTAGCGGAAGCCAGCGATCGCATGCCATACCGCCGAGTTGGCGGCAGTGATTGCCTGTATCGCTGCATCGAAAGGTGGAGTGCCGTGCAGTCATATCACCAAGCCTGGGGTTGATGCCCTGCAACTACGAAAAAACCGGCTTTCGCCGGTTTTCGTTTGACTCTGAATTCATGGTGGGCGGTACAGGGTTCGAACCTGTGACCCTTGCCGTGTGAAGGCAATGCTCTACCGCTGAGCTAACCGCCCGGTGACGCGAGCCGCACATTATAGGGCAGCGGCGGCGGTCGTCAACAACTGTTTACCTGCCCTCTTTCACGCCAGCCAGATCGCACCTTCATCGCACCGGTCTGCCGCGATGACCTAGCAGCTTCACCGCGAGCCTCACTGGCGTCTTGCCGTGCCCCTGGCGCTTACATCGTATGCGTCGGCTTGTCCGAGGTGGTCAATCCGGCCAGCAGCGTCTCGATCTTGTTGCGTACCGCCTCGCCTTCCGGGCCGTCGGGGAACTGCACGCCGATGCCGGCGGCGCGGTTGCCCTGCGCGCCGGCAGGCGTCGTCCAGATGACCTTGCCGGCGACCGGCAAGCGCTCGCTGGAGTCCGGCAGGGTCAGCAGCAGGAAGACTTCGTCGCCCAGCATGTAGCGCTTGGGCGTGGGCACGAAGATGCCGCCGCCTTTCACGAACGGCATGTAGGCGCTGTAAAGCGCTGGCTTGTCTTTCAACGCCAGCGACAAAATGCCTTGGCGTGCATTCATTGCACTCATCGAGTTCCCCTAGAACGTGGCTGGCGCTCTCCCTCGCGCCAGGACAGCAATAATTCCGTCACTGCCAGGTCGGCGCGGACGGTGGTGCGCAGCAGATCGCGGGTGCGGTTGGCAGCGTCGAACCAGGTCGCCAGCTTGTGCAACCGCGATGGATCGGTCAAGCCGGCCGATGCCTGTGCCAATGCCAGATCGGCGGCATGGCGCAGGCGCTGGTCGGCCTGGCCATCGCTGGTCCAGCGCTGCGCGACATCGACTGCGCCGGCGCGGCCACTGGCGATCTGCTCCAGATCCTGCGCGACCGCACGCCGCACGGCCAGGCCGTCTTCGCGCAACCACTGCGCGGCCAGGCCGGGGTGGCCGCGCGCGGCGTCCAGCGCTTCCTGCGCGGCGCGCTCGCTCACGCCTTGCGACAGCAGCCAGGCCAGTGCCTCGTGCGCAGGCGGCAGCTTGAATTCCAGGCGCTGGCAACGGCTGCGGATGGTCGCCGGCAGACGCGCCGGTTGCGCGCTGATCAACCACAGGTAGCGCCCCGGCGACGGTTCTTCCAGGGTCTTGAGCAAGGCATTGCAGGCCGAGCGATTGATCGCATCGGCCGGGTCGACGATCACCACCTGGGCGATGCCGTACTGCGGGGTCAGCGCGAGCTTCTGCGAAATCTCGCGCACCTGCTCGATGATGATCTCGGTACGCAGTTTGTCGCCGGTGCGATTGGGAATGAACGAGACCAGTTGCAGGTCCGGATGGGTACCGGCGGCAATCAGCTGGCGCGTGCGCTGCGCCAGCGTCGGGTCGGGCGAGGCGGCCAGGACGTGCTCGGCCAGGGCCAGGGCGACGGCACGCTTGCCCAACCCTTCCGGGCCGCAGATCAGCAGCCCATGTCCAAGCCGCCCCGCATCCAGCGCAGCCACGGTCTGGTCGAAGGCGCGCTGCTGCCAGGGCGAAAATGCGGCGGTCATGGCGTGGTCTCCGTCTGCGGCGTACTCGGCAGGCGGCGGCGCTGCAGATAGCGCGCCACCGCTGCGTTATGTTCGGCCAACGTGGCCGAAAACGCGTGCGCGCCGGTGCCATCGCCCACCGCCACGAAATACAGCGCCTCGCCGGGCGCCGGCCGCACCGCCGCCAGCAGCGCCTCGCGCCCCGGCATGGCGATCGGCGTCGGCGTCAGGCCGGTGCGGGTATAGGTGTTGTACGGCGTATCGGTGGTCAGGTCGCGGCGACGGATATTGCCGTCGTAGCTGCTGCCGATGCCGTAGATCACGGTGGGGTCGGTCTGCAGCTTCATACCCAGCTGCAAGCGGCGCAGGAACACCCCGGCAATGAGCGGGCGCTCGGAGGCCAGCGCCGTTTCCTTTTCGATGATCGAGGCCAGGATCAATGCCTGCTCCGGCGAGACGAGCGGCAGGTTCGGGGCGCGCTGCTCCCAGGCCTGTGCCAATGCCTTGTCCATGGCCGCATGCGCGCGCTTGAGTACATCGATGTCGCTGTCGCCACGCTGGTAGACATAGGTTTCCGGCAGGAAGCGCCCTTCCGGATGCTGCTTGGCAAATCCCAGGCGGGCCATCAGTGCCGCATCGTCCAGCGCATTGATGGAATGTTGCAGCGGCGTGGCGGTCGCCAGTGCGGCGCGCAGCTGACGGAAGTTCCAGCCTTCCACGATCGTGAAGCGGTACTGGATCACCCGTCCCTGGCGCATGCGCGTCAGCAGTTCCCGCGGCGACAGCGCTGGCGACAGCGCGTATTCGCCCACCTTGAGCTTGCCGGCCGCATCGACCTGGCGCGCCAGCAGCTGCCACTCCAGCTCGGTGCCCTGCACCAGGCCGGCAGCGCGCAGTTTGCGCAATGTGGCCTTGAGCGAATCACCGGGCGCAATCACCACGCTGGGCGCGCTCGCAGGCACGGGGGTATCGGCGAAGTGCAGGTAATGCCGCCACGCCACCACGGCGGCAATCGCCAGCAGCGCTGCAAGCAGCAATGCCGTGCCCAGCACGGCCAGACATCCGCGTTTGCCAGTCACCGCCACACCCACCTCGTCATTGCCCCTGCGCCGCGCAGGATACCGCGCGCCGGTGATGTCCCGTTGAAGCGCTCATGTCTGCTCGATCGCACGCAATACGCCCCGTGCCTTGGCGCGGGTTTCGTCCAGCTCGCGCTGCGGATCCGAATCCACCACGATCCCGGCCCCGGTGCGGAACCGCACCTGGTGACCGGCCACCTCGGCCGTGCGGATCAGGATATTCAGATCCATGTCGCCGTCGCGATTGAGCCAGCCGAATGCGCCGGTATAGGCCCCACGCGCGGTCTGTTCGAGCTCGGCGATGACCTGCATGCAGCGCACCTTGGGGCAACCGGTAATGGTGCCGCCGGGGAACACCGCGGCAATCACCTCACCGGGCGTCACTCCGGCACGCAGGCGCCCGCGCACGTTGCTGACGATGTGATGCACATGGGCATAGCTCTCCACGCACATCAACTCGTCCACCTCCACGGTGCCCGGCGCGCAGAGGCGGCCCAGGTCGTTGCGTTCCAGATCGATCAGCATCACGTGCTCGGCGCGCTCTTTCGGATGCCCGACCAGCTCACGGATACGTGCGGCATCGTCGTCGCCGGCAAACCGCGCGCGGGTGCCGGCGATCGGGCGCGTCTGCACCACATCGCCCTGTACCGACACCAGCCGCTCGGGCGAGGAACTGGCCACTGCACGCCCGGCCGCCACGAACAGGCCGGCGAACGGCGCCGGATTGGCCGCACGCAGGCGCGCATGCAACGCGGCCGGATCGACCACCGCAGCGAATGCCGCGTGCCACGCGCGCGAGATATTGGCCTGGAACACATCGCCGGCGCGCAGGTAATCGAGCACGCGCTCCACCGCCGCGGTGAAACGCTCGGGAGCATCTTCGTCCACGGCAAGCGGCCCGGCCCAGGCAGGCAGCGGCGGCAGTGCGGCGCAGGCAGCAATGTCCTCGCCGATCTGCTGCAACAACTCCTCGCGGCCCGGCTCTGCCAGCGCCACGCAGTGCCCGTGCAGGCGATCGCGCAGCACCGCTGCCGGCGCGCGCAAGGCCAGCGCAGTGGGCAAGCCATCGGCGCGCGTCGGCAGTTGCAGAATCGGTTCGACCTGCGCGGCCAGTTCGTAATCCAGCAGCACCGCCCAACCGCCGCGAAACGGCCAGGGGCTTGCAGGCGCGTGCGGCACCCGCTCGGCCTGCCAGGCGGCATCCAGCGCCGCCAGAAAGCCGCCCTCCAGCACTTGCCCAGCGCCATCGCGCGTGCATCCGTCCGGATCCAGCCGCAGGCATGGCCCCTCTGCCAGCAACAGCACATCCCAGCGACCGTGCTCGGTGCCGGAAGCGCTGGATTCCAGCAGGGCCGGATAGCGTTGCGGTGACAGCCGATGCAGCGCCAGCAGGTCGATGTCCGCGTGCAGTGATCGGGTAAGCGTCATCGGTCCGGCATGGCGTGGGATACAGACGCGCCGCTGCCTTACGCAGCGCGCGAGGAGTGAATCAAAGGGTGATCGCAGGAGTGAACATCAACCCGCAAGCCGGCAGTGCATGCGGCAGCCAGGCAGGTCGCGCGCCGATGACGGCCACGCGACCGATATGCAGGGTCAAACGCGCTTGAACACCAGCGTGCCGTTGGTGCCGCCAAAGCCGAAGCCGTTGGACATCACCGCATCCACCTGTACCTCGCGCGCCACGTTCGGCACGTAATCCAGGTCGCAGCCTTCGCTTGGCTCTTCCAGGTTGATGGTCGGCGGGATGATGCCGGTGTGCAGCGCCATCACCGAGAAAATCGCTTCCACACCGCCGGCCGCGCCGAGCAGATGCCCGGTCATCGACTTGGTCGAGCTCACCATGGTCTTGTAGGCGTGATCGCCCAGGGCGCGCTTCATCGCCATCGTTTCGGCCAGGTCGCCCAGCGGCGTGGAGGTGCCGTGCGCGTTGAGGTAGCCGATCTGCTCGGGGTTGAGCTTGGCATCGCGCATCGCTGCCGCCATGCTGCGCGCCGCGCCCTCGCCGTCTTCGCTGGGAGCGGTCATGTGGAACGCATCGGAACTGGCGCCAAAGCCCACCAGCTCGGCATAGATGCGTGCGCCACGCGCCTTGGCGTGTTCGTACTCTTCCAGCACCAGCACGCCGGCACCGTCGCCCAGCACGAAGCCATCGCGCTGCTTGTCCCACGGCCGCGAAGCGCCGGTCGGGTCGTCGTTACGGGTGGACATCGCCTTCATGGCGCAAAAGCCGCCCACCGAACTGGGCGACGAACCGCGCTCGGCACCGCCAGCCAGCATCACATCGGCATCGCCGTGCTGGATCATGCGCATCGCGGTACCGATCGAGTGGTTGGACGTGGCACAGGCCGATACTGCCGAGAACGTCGGGCCTTTCAGGCCTTTGATCAGGCTCACCTGGCCGGGCAGCATGTTGATGATGGTGCTGGGCACATAGAACGGCGAAATCTTGCGCGCGCCGCCCTCATGGAATTTGATGGTCTGCTCTTCGATGCCGAGCAGCCCGCCGATGCCGGAGCCGAGAATGGCGCCCACGCGTTCGGCATTGCTTTCGTCGATTTCCAGGCCGGAATCGTCCAGCGCCATGAACGAGGCGCCGACACCGTAGTGGATGAACGAATCCATCTTCTTGACGTCCTTGGCGGACACAAAAAGCGTGGGGTCGAAATTCTTGATTTCACCGGCGATCTTGGTGGTGAACTGCGAGGCATCGATCTGCGTGATCGGGCCAATGCCCGAGCGGCCGTGGACGATTCCATCCCAGCTGGTGGCCAGATCATTGCCCAGCGGCGACACCATGCCCATGCCGGTAACGACAACACGACGACTCATTGCAGATCTCCTCACCACGGAACGGACGGTGCTTGGGGTTTGCGGGTGACACTTGAAAAACACAGGGCCGCATCAGCGGCCCCATGGAATGTCTGATGCGGCAGCGGCTCGATGCACGCCGCCACGATCAGGAACAACGCATCAGCTCTTGACGTGAGCCTTGACGTAGTCGATCGCCTGCTGCACCGAGGTGATCTTCTCGGCCTCTTCGTCCGGGATCTCGCACTCGAACTCTTCTTCCAGCGCCATCACCAGCTCGACGGTGTCCAGCGAGTCGGCACCCAGATCATCGACGAACGATGCGCTGGTGGTGACTTCCTCTTCCTTGACGCCGAGTTGTTCGACGACGATTTTCTTGACGCGTTCTTCGATGGTGCTCATTGGGGATATCGCTCCAGCTGGAGTAGTGGTGGTTCGAGTTTTAGGATCCCCGCACACGGATGTGCGGTGCTCCTGTGAGGGACTCACAAAACGCCATCGCCGCTGCGATGGCCGCGTTGGATAGTGTAGTGGAAGCGACCGGGCCTTGCATTGCATCACAACTCCCGGCCGATCAGCCACTTAGCGCCTCCCGGCGCCGCACGCTTACGGCATGTACATGCCACCGTTGACGTGCAGGGTCTCACCGGTGATGTAGCGGGCCGTCGGGCCGGCCAGAAACGCCACCGCATTGGCGATGTCTTCCGGCTCGCCAAGATGGCCCAGCGCAATCTGCTGCAGCAAGGCGGTCCTGGCCTCGTCCGGCAGCGCCTTGGTCATGTCGGTATCGATGAAACCGGGCGCCACCACATTCACGGTCACCCCGCGCGAGCCGATTTCCTTGGCCAGCGATTTGGAGAACGCGATGATGCCGGCCTTGGCGGCGGCATAGTTGGTCTGGCCAGGATTACCGGTCACGCCCACCACCGAGGCGATATTGATGATGCGGCCCTTGCGCGCCTTCATCATGCCGCGCATGACCGCCTTGGAGGTGCGGAACACGCTGGTCAGGTTGGTGTCGATGATCGCTTGCCAGTCGTCGTCCTTCATCCGCATCAACAGATTGTCGCGGGTGATGCCGGCGTTGTTGACCAGGATCGAGATGGCGCCGAACTCCTTGCCGATGGCATCGATCAGGCCATCGACTGCAGTCGCGTCGGTGACGTTCAACTCACGGCCGTGTCCGCCGTGGGCGGCCAGACGCTCGCCGATCGCCGCGGCGCCGGAGGCCGAGGTGGCGGTGCCGATGACCGTGGCGCCCTGGGCGGCCAGGGTATCGGCAATGGCCGCACCGATGCCGCGACTGGCGCCGGTGACGAGGGCGATTTCGCCCTGCAGGGGCTTGCTCATGATTGCTGTTCCTCGATGGGGGACGCCGCAACCGTGGCCGCGAACGTCGAGGGATGCCGGCACGACCGGCAGCGGCGTTGGATCAGTGCGCCCACGCGTCGAGTGCGCCGGCATAGTCGGCAGGCGTTGCCAGCGGCCGCGCGTCCAGGCTCTTGTCGATACGCTTGATCAGCCCGCTCAGCACCTTGCCCGGGCCGCATTCGGCAATGCGGGTGATGCCCCGGCTTGCGAGCGCCTGCACGCAGCCGGTCCATTGCACCGGCAGGTAGAGCTGCTCCACCAAGGCCTGGCGGATGGCCGTGTTGCCCTCATGCACGCGCGCGTCCACGTTCTGCACCACCGGAATCTGCGGGGCGTGCCAGGTCAGCCCGGCCATCGCCTCGCCAAGCTGATTGGCGGCATCGCGCATCAGCGGGGTATGCGAGGGCACGCTCACTGCCAGCTTGACCGCCTTGCGCACGCCGCGCTCGGCCAGAAGCGCCAACGCGCGATCCACTGCCGCAGCGTGGCCGCCGATCACGATCTGACCGGGCGAATTGAAGTTGGCCGGCACCACCACGTCGCTACCGGACGCCTGGTCACAGACCTCCTGCACCACGGCGTCTTCGGCGCCCAGCACCGCAGCCATCGCGCCAACGCCCGCCGGTGCCGCAGCCTGCATGAACTGGCCGCGCAACCGCACCAGATGCGCACCATCGTGCAACGACAGGGCGCCAGCCGCGACCAGCGCGGTGTATTCGCCCAGGCTGTGTCCCGCCAGCAGCACCGGGCGCTGCCCGCGCTGGGCCGTCCACAGACGCCACACCGCCACGCCCGCAGCCAACAAGGCGGGCTGGGTGTATTCGGTGCGATTGAGCATTTCTTCCGGGCCGCCCTGGGACAATGCCCACAAGTCGACGCCGGCGCCCTCGGAGGCTTCGGCGAACGTTTCACGAATCTGCGGGTGCAGTTCGGCCAGTTCGGCCAGCATGCCTAAGGACTGCGAGCCCTGGCCGGGAAACACGAAGGCGAGAGTGGATTCGGTCACGCGTTGCTGCCTACAAAAATCGAGCCGGGATCATACGTGCGAAATCGCTCCGGCGTCTGTACTGCCGCGTATGCAGAAGGCTCCGCGAACGGGTCGCGACGTCGCGAAACCGCACACCGGGCCTGGTCGGGCCGGGCGCGCGCAACGGCAACCGTCGCGCTGACGCGCCGCTATTCGGGTTTCGATGGTGAAAGCGCTGCCGGCAAAGGCGGCGCGGCCAACGCCCGCAAGGCCGGCGGGCGAGGAAGTGAAGGGCCAGGCGCACCCGGTGCTGCCACCTGCGCCTCGTCTACCCTGGCAATGGGAATGTTGCCGCTTGTCCACGCAGCATCCCGTCCTCATCGACGAGTTGCCAGACCACACCGTCGGCGATCCGGAAGCGGGAACCATCCTTCGCGATCCGCACACCCGCGTAGTCCCTGACGACGCCATCGCGGGTGACCGCATCGAGCAAACGCTGACGTTCCGCGCGTTCCGGCAATTCTGCCGATAGCCGCGATGGCATGCCGACGAACTCGCCCCAGCTGTAGCCGAATACGCGCTGCGCCGCCTGGTTCGCATAGACAAACCGCGGATCTGCCGCGATATCGTGCGCAAGCAGGGCGAACGGCGCATCGCGATACAGCCAATCGGGCTCGATCTGTCGATCTGCGACCAGCGGGCGGCCTGCAAACCGCTGGTAACTGCCAGTGAGCAAGGCGACGAAAACGGGGTCGTGGGCGGGGTGCATGCGCAGACTTTACTTGCCGGCCGGCCTGTCCGACGCCCCGGCCCGCAGACGGGTCGCATCCAGCGAATCAAGCCACTCACGTGACCTAAAACCGGGCGCTACCCTTCACGGAATTCAAGCGCTCCGGAAACCTACACAGGCACCAGGCGGCAAGATTGCCACCATCGCAAGGAAAGACGAGTGTCCCGCCATGCACGCATCCGCGTGAGTGAACGTGCGCACCTGCTCGGCGCAGGACGCAGAAACGTCAGTAGCGCAGCAGCGCCGAGCCCCAGGTAAACCCGCCGCCGAAGGCTTCCAGCAACAGCAACTGGCCGCGCTGCACGCGACCGGAGCGCACTGCCTCGTCCAGCGCCAGCGGCACCGACGCAGACGACGTATTGCCATGGCGATCCACGGTGACGACCACCTGATCCATCGGCAGCTCCAGCCGCTTGGCGGTGGCTTCGATGATGCGCAGGTTGGCCTGATGCGGAATCAGCCAATCCAGGTCGTGCTTGTCGAAGCCATTGGCCGCCAGGGTCTCATCGACCACCGAGTCCAGCGCCTTGACCGCATACTTGAAGACGTCGTTGCCCTTCATCAGCAACGCGCCGCCGCCATTCTTGCCTTCGCCGAAGCCCACCGAGACCCCAACCGGGTCCCACAGCAGTTCTTTCTTGCTGCCATCGGCGTGCAAATGGGTGCTGAGGATGCCGGTTTCTTCGTCGGCCTTGAGGATCACCGCGCCGGCACCATCGCCGAACAGCACGCAGGTGGTGCGATCGGTCCAGTCGACGATGCGGGTCAGGGTTTCTGCGCCCACCACCAGCACGGTCTTGGCGTCGCCACTGCGCACGAACTTGTCGGCCACGCTGAGCGCGTAGACAAAACCCGAGCAGGCAGCGTTGACGTCCATCGCACCGCAACCGACGTTACCCAGCCGGGCCTGCAACAAGCAGGCGGTCGACGGAAAGATCAGGTCCGGGGTGGTGGTGCCGATGACGATCAGATCGATCTCGTCGGCGGTCACACCGGCCGCTTCCATCGCCTTCAGCGAGGCGAAATACGCCAGATCGCTGGTGGTCTGGTCGTCGGCAACGATGTGACGTTCACGGATGCCAGTGCGCGAGAAGATCCATTCATCGCTGGTGTCGACGATCTTCGACATGTCGTCGTTGGTCAACACCTTTTCGGGCAAATAACTACCCGTGCCCGCGATTCTGGAATAGATCCGCTTGCTCATACTGTTCCCTGTTGCAAGAGCCGCGGTGACCGGCGGCTCCTGAAGAAGCGAGAGTCACCCGGCCGCGTCGAACGCGGCGGGCGCCACGGATCAATCTTCTTGGACGGCCGACGACTTGGTCGCGATCACCTTCTTGCCACGGTAGTAACCGTCGGCGGTGATGTGGTGGCGCAGATGGATCTCGCCGCTGGTCGGGTCGGTCGACAGCTGCTTGGCGGTCAGGGCATCGTGCGAACGACGCTGGCCGCGACGGGACGGGGTGACACGGGATTTCTGCACAGCCATGGGATTGCTCCAACTTTAGTTCGATAACTTGTCTGTTGAGTCGAACAGCACGCTCTACGCCCGCGTCGACCTGTCTTACCGCCCTTAACAGCGGCGGTTACTGTTTCTTCAACGCTACCAGCGCCGCGAACGGACTGGCCTTGTCCTGCTCTTCCTGGGTCGGAACCCATTCGGCGTCGATCGCTTCGCTGCCCGGCGCCACCGGCACCACCGGCACCGACAGCACCAGTTCGTCCTCGACCATGTCGACGGCCCGCAGCATGCCATCTTCCGGTACCAGCAACGCTTCGTACTCGGCCGGCAATGCAGCTTCGTCGGCCTCGTCACGGATCAAACCAAGACGCTGTCTGATTTGCACCGGATACAGGAAGCGTTGCAGGCTGCGCTGGCAGGCCAGCGGAAGCTCCACATCGATACTGAGTTCGACATAGGCGACCTTGAGCAGGGGGTCTTGATCGAATTGAAGCGAATAGACACATTCGCCATCGGTATCGACAAGGCTTCCCTGCAGGCGGGTCATCGCAGATAGCGGGATGCGGCCATCGAAGCGCCTGCGCGCTGCGACCATCCGCCAAGCATCCAGCATTTCGGGCACGTTCGCGGACATAAGCCGCAGAATGTTAAAGACCCGCGGCAGCCCTGTCAAATGACCCCATTCATGCGATTGCCGCATGGGCCGCAGGACGGCAGACTCCCGTGACCACCCCGGTAGCGCCCCATGATGCCACGCCTGATCCTTGCGTCCACCTCTGTCTATCGGCGCGAGCTGCTTACCCGCCTGCAGCTCGACTTCGACACCGTCCGGCCGGAGGTCGACGAGCAGGCGCAGCCGGGCGAATCCCCGAGCGCACTGGCCAGCCGCCTGGCCGTGGAAAAAGCCGCCGCGGTGGCAGCCCGCTTCCCCGCCGCCTGGGTGATCGGCTCGGATCAGGTCGCCGACCTGGACGGCCAGCTGCTGGGCAAACCCGGCACGCGCGAGCGGGCCCGAATGCAGCTGACTGCCATGTCTGGCCACACCGTGCGCTTCCATACCGCCGTCAGCCTGGTCGGCCCGGAGCGCCAGCTGCACGCGCTGGACCTGACCGAGGTGCAGCTCCGCGCGCTGACGTCCGCCGAGATCGAACGCTACCTGGACGCCGAACCGGCTCTCGATTGCGCCGGCAGCTTCAAATGCGAAGGCCTCGGCATCAGCCTGTTCGACGCGATCCGCTCGCAGGACCCCACCGCCCTGGTGGGCCTGCCGCTGATCGCGCTGGCGCGGCTGCTACGGGAGGCGGAATTCGACCTGCCTTGAGTGATCGACAGCGATGACTCAGAAGGGCGCAAGACCTCACTTGCCAGGCAAGCAGGGCGCCAGAACCGCTTCAGCCGCTTGAACCACCAGACGCGAAGGCAAGCCTAAAACCAGGTGCTCCCTCTTACCTTGAAAGCACGAAGACACGAGGGAGCAACGCTGCGTGCCGACCAACCAACCCACTGCGCCCCTCCCACACGCGTTGCCATGCCTAGCGGAGCTTCATCGCATACCAGTACCAGCCGCGACGCCGATGTCTCTGCCTTGAAATCAAATCGAACCGCCGAGGCATCTTTCAAGAGGTTACGGACAGGTGTCGCAGCAACATCGTCGATGGCAACTGGATCGGTGGGGACCTGCGCGCCCTCCAGATAGCGCGTTTCTGGCCAAGCGAAGATGGACGTATCTGCTGCCTTCAGTACCGGCAGCGCGTCGGCAACTTCCGCAAGAACCGTCTCTCCGTGGATGGCATCGACATCAATCACGCCGGCCGCTGCTGCGGTTGCCGTCATGTTGGCGGCAGTCTGCATGCGCTGCGCAAGGAGCGCCATCCATAGCGTGCTCGGCACCAGGCAACAGGCCAGCGCCAGGCCCGCCAACGCGACACGGCGCGGGTGCAAATTTCCATACCGAACGAACGACCACAACAATAGACCGCTCCAGAACAGGACCGACCAAGGCAAGTAGCGCGCCGCGAGCAATTGCTCGGGAAACGACTGAAAATACACGGCTCGCGCCAACGCGATTGCCGCTCCGACGGCAAGCGCAAACCAGGCCATCGAGATCGCCGTCAGCTCTGCAGCCGATTCGGCCCGCTGACGCCAGCGCGAGTAGGTAATGCCCATCAACCCACTTACGCCCAACAGCCCGACCACTCTGTGCGGCCAGGCCGAGATCATGACCGGGCCGAATACCGATGTGTACCCATGTGAGATTGCAACGGCCATTGCCCTCAATGATTCCACCGGCAATTTTTCTGCAACGCTCACGTCAACCAGTGGCAGCAAGGCATAGATAAACGGCGCCGACAGCCAACCCAGCACAATATCCAATTGAGAAAGTGGCGCGATGACGCGCGCATTTTGCATGTGCGCATCACCAAAGCCCACGACCAGCAGCAGGGATACAGAAAAGCCCGTTAGCACAATGCACCACTGGAGCCATGACGCCCTCCGCAGCAACAACATCACCAGCAAGGCAACGAAGGTGGCAATCCCCGCACCAAAACAGAAGGTCGCCGCGAGCCCGCACAGTGCCGCAAGCACGGCACGCCACCAACCGCCACCGCGACCGAGCAAGCAACAACCGCCGACCAGAAACGTGGTAATCAGATAGACATGCACCGACTCATTTGCATGCGCCAGTGCCCGCTCGTTTCCCAGCCAGAAAACACTCAGCGTACAAACCAGCCCGGCGGCAGCGTACGCCATAGCACCCAGACGCTCAGTCCGAACCAGACGTAGCAGCATCCACACTGTCAGCAAAGCCAGCGCAACACCCGCCCAGATCTGCAGCCATTGATTTCCATCAAACCATCTGAGCTCGGCAAGACGCAGCAGATTGGGCAGGACCTCACGATGTCCGTTATCCACCGCAAGTACGTTGCGCGGCCAAGGCTGGCTCAGCAGGTTGTTTGCGAATCGCCATGGATCGGCATAGAGCACCTTGGGCGACAGCGCGACCATTGCCAGCACGCCGACCGCGAGATAGAACCACTTTGCACCAACCAGCAACTGGCGCGAGAGCCTGTTCCAAGCCCGGTCTGCTCCCAGCCGGTCGCCGGAGTCGCTGGATAAATCCCTATATTTGCGCTGCAATTGCTTTTCCTTTATTGCCTTGTCGGCCAGCGCCGACCCTGTCACGACGGGGGAGCCAAGCACAAGGCCTGATGGGTGCATCTTGGCGACCGCCAGCGCGGCCAAACGTTTTCGCTCAGTATCTCTGATCGAGTTGCAACGCTCCTCACCCACAGCTACGTCTTCGGCCCGAGAAACAGGACAACGTAGAAGTTTGCTTGAACAGCGTGGCGACTCTTGCCGACCGCTCTAACGGGCGCTCGATCGGTGCAACTGGGCATCATTTCTGACAGTAAGCGGTTGCTCCCACCAATCTTCAACGCTGCCGTCGCGGCCGTGCAGGCGTAGCCCCAACCAATGAGTGCCGGGCGGCAAGGCGTGGGTGTCGAGCGCGGCGGTGAAGCCGACGTTGGGGTGCTGTGGGTCGTTGGAGATTTTCCAGTATGGGCGCACATCGAGCGGCGTGCCGTACCTAGCCTGCGCGACCGGGCGACCGTCGAGCAGCAGCTCGACATTCGCCAGCCCGACGCCATCCTTGAAGGCCCAGCCGCGCACCTCAAACTTGCCGGACACCGAGACCTTCGGCAGCGGCGCATCGATCCAAGCCATCGCCGGGGCCACGCACGGGCCCGGCTGGCGTTGCGCAGGCAGTGCGAACAGCAGAAAGCGCTGATAGCCGTGATCGGTGGACACCACGGTGGGCGGCGGCAGCGGGCCGACCATGTCGCAGATGGCGTGGTAGCGCTTCAACAGCTCGCGATAGCGCTGATCGCTGGGTGAGAGCACCAGCAGCCGTGGTCCGGTGCGCGTGCCATCGCTGAGCAGGCCCCACTGCTGCAGCTGCGCGCTGCGCCCGTGCTTGTCGTTCAACGCGGCATGCAGCACCTCGATCTTGGCGTCGTGCAATTGGAAGCCGAGCTCGGCGCCAACCTTGAAATTTTCTGCCAACACGCGCGTGCCTGGCGGCATCTGCGCCAATCGGGATTTGACCGCATGGGCCAGATCGTTCCAGCCGGCGAAGTTGCGCGGGTAGTACTTTTCGCCAGCGGCATGCGCGCGGATCGACGGCACCGACACCGCCAGGTAGTAGCCGTATGCGCCAAGCATGCCCAGCAGTGCGATAAGCCACGCCGCGCGGCGCAGCGGATGCGGCCAACGCATCAGGATCACCGGCACCGCCACCAGCAACGCCAGGTAGCCGGGCAATGGCCAGTGGAAGCTGATCCGCTCGGCATCGCTGAAGAAGCCCAGCACGAAGATCGCCACGGTCGAAATGCCGCCGAGCAAACCGAAATAGCGCCACTGCGCGCGCGAGCCGCCGCCGCTGCGGGTGCCGGCCAGACCGACCTTGACCATCGCCCAGGCCAGTAGCGGCGTCACCGCCACCGTCTGGATCAGCACAAACCACAGCCCGCCGATCTGGAACCGCCACGGGTGCCGGTCGACCAATTGAAAACGCAACCCGGCATCGTCGTGGTCGGTATTCCAGAACAGCAGCGGCAGCCAGCTCACCGCGCCGACGGTCAGTGCCATCCAGATGCGTGGGTCGCGCAACACCGCACGCCCCTGCGGGATGCACAGCAATGCGATGCAGCCCACCCCGATCACCCCGACAAAGCGGTAGTGGCTGAGCGCGCCGATGACCAGGCCGATGGCGAGCTCCAGCGCACTGGTGGCATCGACCTCGCGCAACAAGCGCGCCCCGGCATCCATGCACAGCACCGCCGCCAACGCCATCGGCACATCCGGCACGGCCAGAATGCCCAGCGTTGCAGACAGCGGCATCAGCAAGGTCAGGCTGCCAGCTTGCCACCCCATCGTGGAGCCGAACCAGCGTGTGGCGATATGCGCGATCAACCAGGGAATCAGCGCGGAAATGGCCAGAAACGGCAGCCGCAGCGCCAGCAGATGATGTCCGCCCAGCTCCACGCCCAGCCGCGCCAGCCAGGCGGTCATGCCCGGCAGATCCGAATACGCCGCCGCCAGATGCTGGCCTTCCTGCCAGTAGAAGGCCTCGTCAACGAAGAGCGGCAAGCGTGCGGCGATCAACAGCTTGACGGCTGTCGCCAGTGTCCACAGGATCACGAAGGTGCGATGTGCGCGTTGGTCCCCCTGCATTGCCCTGTGCACTCTTTTCACCTACGGAATTGTGATGTCGACACCGCTGCGTTCCACGGAAATGCTAACCGATGCGCTGCGCCAATCGCTGCGGCGCGCGCAAGACCAGGTCAATTCGCTGCTGCTGGGCAAGGCGCAGGAAGTGCGGCTGGCATTCGTGGCCTTGCTGTCCGGAGGACATTTATTGATCGAGGACCTGCCCGGCCTGGGCAAGACCACGCTCGCCCACGCGATGGCCTCCAGCCTGGGGCTGGGCTTCCAGCGCGTGCAGTTCACCTCCGACCTGCTGCCGGCCGATGTGCTGGGCGTGTCCGTTTACGACGCCGCCTCGCGGCAGTTCCAGTTCCATCCCGGACCGGTGTTCACCAACGTGCTGCTGGCCGACGAAATCAACCGGGCCCCGCCGCGTACGCAGAGCGCGCTGCTGGAAGCAATGGCCGAGCAGCAGGTGACCCTGGATGGCGTGACGCATGCATTGCCGGAGCCGTTTTTCGTGATTGCCACGCAGAACCCGGTCGATCTGTCCGGCACCTTTCCGCTGCCCGATTCGCAGCTGGACCGTTTTCTGCTGCGGCTGAGCCTGGGCTACCCCAGCGCCGATGCCGAGCGTGCGCTGCTGTCGGGTACGGATCGGCGCGAACTGATTGCCCAGGCCGCCCCGCAACTGAGCGACGCCGACGTGGTCGCGCTGCGCGGTGTGGTCAACCAGATCCATGCCAGCGATGCGCTGATCGGCTATGTGCAGGCCCTGTTGCTGCGTAGCCGCCAGCATGCCGGGGTGCGCGTGGGCCTGTCGCCACGCGCCGGGATCGCCTTGCTGCGCGCGGCCAAGGCCTACGCACTGCTGCTTGGGCGCGAGCACGTGCTGCCCGAAGACGTGCAGGCGCTGTTTGTGGCCGTGGCTGGGCACCGGCTGGTGCCGGAAGCCGAATCGTCGTCCGGGCCGGCACTGGCCAAGGCGCTGCTGCACAGCGTGCCGGTGGACTGACCTGGTGCGCGCGCACCTGCGCGGCATCGTCCGCCGACTCAGCCTGCTGGCGCGGCCGCGGGGCGCGGAGGGCTTGCCGATCGTGCTGGATCGGCGGCGCATCTATGTGTTGCCGACCCGCTTCGGGCTGTTCGTCACGGCGTTACTGCTGGCGATGCTGCTCGGCGCACTGAACTACAACAACAATCCGGCGCTGCTGCTCGCGCTGTTGCTGGCCACGGCCGGGATCGCCAGCAGCATCATGGCGCACCTGCAGCTATCGGCACTGCGTATCGAAGCGGTCTCGGCAGAACCGGTGGTCGCCGGCGAACCGCTGCGCATGCGGGTGTCGCTGGCGCGTCGCGATACCCGCGCGCGACGCGGGCTGCGGCTGGATCATCTGGACAGCAGCGGCTTCTGTGCGTTGATCGAGCACGACATGGCCGAGATCGACCTGCTGGTGCCGACCGAGCGCCGCGGCTGGCAGGATATCGAGCGCATCCGCCTGTCCAGCACCCAGCCGCTGGGCCTGGTGCGCGCCTGGTCGTGGGTATGGCCGGAAACGCCGTTGCTGGCCTACCCCCGGCCCGAAGAACAGGGTCCGGCGCTGCCCGAGGGGACGGGCTCGCCCAACAAGACGCGTCTGCATGCGCAAGGCGAAGAGCTGCACCAGCTGCGCCCGTATCGCGCTGGCGACGCTCCGCGCACCATTTCCTGGAAACACTCGGCACGGCGCGACACCCTCTTGGTGCGCGAATACGAACAACCGCTGGGAATCGACGTCACACTGGACTGGCGGGCGCTCAGCGCGCTGCCGTACGAGCGCCGCATTGCGCGCCTTGCCCGCTGGGTCAACCTGGCCGAGCGCGACGGGCGCCGGTATCGCCTGCTGTTGCCTGGCCAGCCACCGTTAGGTCCCGCGCAAGGACCTTCGCACCACCACCTGTGCCAACGCGCCCTGGCCCTGCTTCCGCATGACTGAGCCCTCGCCCCCGATCAGCCAGGCCAGCCGCGCCTGGGTACTGGCCACCAGTTGGCTGGCCTTGACCCCGCTGCTGTTGCAGTTGCCCGGCCTGCTTGCGGCCACTGTCGCGGTGGCGGCGGTGCTGGTCGGCGTGCTGAGCTGGCGCGGCACCTTGATGGCGCCGGTGCGGCTGTTGTTGGTGATCGCAATGCTGGCAGCGGTGTATTGGCAGATCGGCATGCGCTTTGGCCGCGATACCGGCTGCGCGGTGCTGGCATCGATGCTGGCGATCAAGGCCTCCGAACTGCGCACCTTGCGCGATGCCCGCAGCCTGTTGGGTTTTGCGTTGTTCGCACCGTTTGCCGCCTTTCTGCTCGACCAGGGCCCGGCAACGATGGGCCTGGCATTGTTGGCGGTGGTCAGCGCCTTGCTGAGCATGCAGCGGCTGGCCGACGAAGAACACCACGCCGCCACGCCGGCCCTGCGCCTGCAATTGCGCAGTATGGGCAAGCTGGTTGCCATCGGCGTGCCGCTGGCGCTGGCCACGTTCTGGTTGCTGCCGCGGCTGAGTGCGCCGCTGTGGGGCGTGCCCGAGCGCGCGCTATCCCGGCCTGGCCTGTCGGACAACATGTCGCCGGGCGAATGGATCGACCTGATGGCCGACGACAGCCCGGCCTTGCGCGTGCAATTTGCCGGCAAGGCGCCGCCGCCGCAACAGCGCTACTGGCGCGGCCCGGTGATGTGGGACTTCGACGGCCGCACCTGGCAGCGCGCGCGCTGGACCGGCCGCGGTCAGCCCGCTTCGGTCACCGCAGGTCCGCAAACCTACCGTTATCGCCTGGATTACGAGCCCACCGATCGCCGCCAGCTGGTGTCGCTGGATCTGCCTACCCAGGGCGTGCCCAACGCCGAGTTATCGCCGGACTACGAACTGTTCGCGCAACGGCCGTTGAGCGCACTGACGCGCTGGGACCTGCAATCGGCACCGCCAACGCGCTTCGATACCGACCTGCCCGACCAGTTGCGCAAGCGTGCACTTGCCCTGCCGCCCGGTTTCAATCCGCGTACGCTGACGCTGGCACGGCAATGGCGTGGCGAGGCCGGCAACAACGACGATGCGGTGGTGCAGCGCGCACTGCAGTGGATCACCCGAGAATTCGCCTACACGCTGGACACGCCGCTGCTCGGCCGCAACAGCGTCGACGAGTTCCTGTTTCAGCAAAAGGCCGGTTTCTGCGAACACTTCAGCTCCTCGTTCGTGGTGCTGATGCGCGCGGCCGGCATCCCGGCGCGCGTGGTGACCGGGTATGCCGGCGGCACCTACAACCGGTTGGGCAATTACTGGGTGGTACGCCGCATGGACGCGCACGCCTGGGCCGAAGTCTGGCTGGCCGGGCGTGGCTGGGTTCGCGTGGACCCCACCGCCGCAGTGGCGCCGGAACGCATCTATGACACCCTCGAAGATCGCCTGCAAGCCGGCGGCGGCAACGACTTCGCCGACCTCGGCACATGGGCCAGCCTGGGCCAGGTCAGCGACTGGCTGCGGCGCGGCTGGAACGAGCTGGTGCTGTCCTTCGACGCCGACCGTCAGCAACGGCTGCTGCAACCCTTCGGCATCGATCGCCTGGACACCTCGCAGCTGGCCGCCATCTTCGGCGTGTTCGCGGTAAGCGCGCTGGCGTGGATGGGCTGGCTGCTGGCACGTGGCGAACGTGAGCGCGACCCGTTGCTGCGCGCCTGGCACCGGCTGAGCCGCCGCTACCGCAAGCTCGGCCTTGCCCGTGAACCGCACGAACCGGCCGGTGTGTGGGCGCAACGTGTCGCCCGCTCACACCCGAATACGGCACTGTTGGCACTCAGCCAACGTTTCGCTGCCGCGCGATACGCTGGCGCTGATTCGGACAGCGCCACTCTCTTGAAAGACTTGCTGCAGCATCGCCCGCGAACCGGAGCTTCCTCATGAGTACCCGTTTTCTTGTTCCTCTTATCGCTGTGCTCGGGCTCGCAGCCTGCGCCACCGCACCCAAGCCGCTGCAGGGCCAGTTCCCCGCGGTCAGTCCGAGTGATTCAACTGCCAGCGCCCAGGTCGGCACGTCCGTGCGCTGGGGTGGCAAGATCATCAAGACCACGCCTGGCCAGGGCCAGACCTGCTTCGAGCTGATCTCGCGCCCGCTCAATGCCAGCGGTCGCCCCGACCGTAATGCCGTGGATGCCAGCGATGGCCGCTTCCTGGCCTGCCGCTCGGGCTTCTACGATCCGGCGGTGTTCGAGCCGGGCCGCGAAGTGACCTTCATCGGCAAGATCGAAGGCTACGAAACCACCAAGATCGGCGAATACGACTACAAGCTGCCCAAGGTCAATGCCGACGTGGTCTACCTGTGGCCGGTCGTGCGCGACGTGGAAGTCGTGCCGGCTTACCCGTATGGCCCGTGGGGCGACCCGTGGGGTCCGCGCTGGGGCGGCGGTTGGGGCTGGGGCCGCGGCTGGTGGTAATGCGCCGCTGAGCTGTGTTACTCGCAAAAACGCCGCTCGCAGGGAGCGGCGTTTTTGTTTGTGCACGACGATCGCTGCATGACGCGGCTTGCGCGCAACGCGCGATCCGACGACGCGTCAAGGCGTGCCGAAGCGGCCCAGCGGCGCACCGGCCAGCAAATGCAGATGGAGATGGAACACCGTCTGGCCGGCATGCTCGCGGCAATTCATCACGATGCGGTAGCCGTCTTGCGCCAGCCCTTGTGCACGCGCATAGGTCGCCGCTGCGATGGCCAGCTTGCCAACCAGCAGCGCCTGCTCCGGCGGCACATCGTCCAGGGTCGGAAAGGCGTGCTGCTTGGGAATGAAGAGCACATGCACCGGCGCCTGCGGCGCGATGTCTTCGAAGCCCAGCACCTCATCGTCCTCGTAAACGATGGTGGCCGGAATTTCGCGACGAATGATTTTGCCGAAGATGGTGTCGGTCATAGACGGGATTCGGGATTCGGGATTCGGGATTCGGGATTGGCCAAAGCTTACCGCGCGCGCCGACCGGCTTTTGCGAATCCCCAATCCCGACTCCCCAATCCCGGCCCTCAAAGCACCTCACTGCGGGTGCCGAAGGCGTGCGACAGGGTGCCGCGGTCCACATACTCCAGCTCGCCACCCAGCGGCATGCCCTGGGCGAGCCGGCTTGGGCGTACTGCGTGCTGGCGCGCCAGTTGCGCCAGGTAATGGGCCGTGGCTTCGCCTTCGACCGTCGCATTGGTGGCGATGATCATTTCGGTCACTTCGCCGGCAGCCAGACGCTCGCCGAGCCGATCCAGCCCCAGTTCGCGCGGGCCGATGCCATCCAGCGGCGACAGGCGCCCCTGCAGAATGAAATACAGCCCGCGGTAGCCGGTGGCATGTTCGATCGCCAGGCGATCGGCCGGCGACTCCACCACGCATAGCTGCTGCCGGTCGCGGCTGCTGCTGGCGCAAATGGTGCAGATTTCCGATTCGGTGAAGTCGCGGCATTGCACGCAATGCCCCACCTTTTCCACCGCGTTGCCCAACGCAGCGGCCAGCCGCCGCCCACCCTCGCGCTCGCGCTCGAGCACGTGATAGGCCATGCGCTGGGCCGACTTCTGGCCCACGCCGGGCAATACCCGGAAGGCCTCGATCAGTTGTTCGAGCAAAGTGGACATCGGGTGGCCGGGATTGGAAATTCGGGATTTGGGATTCGCAACGGCAAAGGCCTTTGCGCTTGGCTAATCCCGAATCCCCACTCCCGAATCCCCTCGCTTAGAACGGCAACTTCATGCCCGGCGGCAACTGCATGCCGGCGGTCGCAGAGCCCATGCGGTCCTTGGATTCGGCGTCGATCTTGTTGGAGGCGTCGTTGAAGGCGGCGGCGATCAGATCCTCGGCCATCTCCTGGTCGGAGAGGATGCTCGGGTCGATGCGCACCTTGCGGCACTCCTTGGCGCCGGTCAGCGTCACGCTGACCATGCCACCACCGGCGGTGCCGGTGACTTCCAGCTTGGCCAGTTCTTCCTGGGCGCGCTGCAGGTTTTCCTGCATCTTCTGCGCCTGCTGCATCAGTTGGGCAATATTTCCACGCATGGGTCGTTACTCGTCGTAAGGGCGGATGGAATCGGGCACGATCCGCGCGCCTTGCTGCTGGATCAGCAACTGCACCGTCGGGTCGTTCATGAAGGCTGTTTCGGCCGCGCTCTGGCGCTCGCCTTTCTGGCGGTTGGCACGCTCGTGCAAGGTTTCGACATCGGCGCTGCCGGTTTCGATGACGATGCGCGGCGGGTTTCCCAACACCGGTGCCAGCGCCTGCGCGAGGTTGGCGATGGAGCGCTCGGAGTTCAGATATTCGAAGCCCGGCGCCAGCGCCAGCCGCAGCACGCCATCGCGATGGCCGATAAATGCGGCGTTGGCGGCCAGCTGCCGCGACGGGCCATTCAAGCCGCTGCGCGTGACCAGCTCCAGCCATTGCTCGGCATCGGCGATGCGGCCGTCATCGAGCAGGGCCGTCGCGTCGGTCACCGAGTCTGATGCAGCCCCTGCCGTTGCCGGTGGCGCGACCACCGCTGGCTCCTCAAGCGACGAGGGCTCGACAAGCGAAGACACTGCGACCGAAGCCGGAGCCTCCACCACAGCGTCGGACGCAATCGCATCGGGGTGCGCGAGCTCGACGGTGGCAGCTGGCGGAGCCATCGCCGCTTCAGGCGCAAGCACGGCCATCGTGTCGGGTGCCGGCGCGACCTGCGCACGCACCGGCGCATCGTCCACTGCCCACGGCGGCGTGTCGTCATTACGCGCACTGGCTGCAGACGCACGGCTGGCCGGAGAAGACTCTTGGGGGGCAAGCACGACAACGGGAGGCGCAGCCGAAATCGGCGTTGCCCGGGTCGCTGATGCCGGCAAGGACGCTTCCGCAGCCGGCATCGTATCCGTCACCGCAGCAGGCGAGGCCACTACGGCGGGCGCTGCCGCTGCCGGCGCAGCAGCCTGACCGCCGGCAGCGCCAGAACGCGCACCACCGCCCGCCGTGGCACCGCGACCGTCGTCCGAGCCGCCAGCCGGCACCGCCGCTACGGGGCGGAAGGCAAGCATGCGCAGCACTGCCATTTCGAAACCGGCGCGCGGGCTGGGCGCCAGATACAGGTCGCGTCGCCCGTTGAGCGCCATCTGGTACCACAGTTGCACCACTTCCGGCCGCAGCTGCGCCGCAAACGGCGTCGGGTCGATCCCGTCGCCGACAAAGGCCACCGATGGCACCAACTGCTGCACCTGCACCCGGTGCAGGGCCTCGGCCAGGGCCTCCAGCACACCGCTCCAATCGGGCGAAAATTCGGCCAGCGCGGCCACCACCTGCAACAGGCGCGCGCCATCGCCATCGGCAAGCGACTGCAGCATCGCGCCGACCTGGGTGCGATCGACCGTACCCAGCATGGTGCGCACCACATCCTCGCGCAGCGCGCCGCCGGCATAGGCGATGGCCTGGTCCAGCAGCGACAGACCATCGCGCAGCGAGCCGTCGGCCGCCTTGGACAGCTGCACGATCGCCGACGGATCCGACTCGATCTGTTCAGCGGCCAGGATGCGCGTCATCTGCCCCTGAATCTGGTCTTCGTCCAATCGCTTGAGGTTGAACTGCAGGCAGCGCGACAACACCGTCACCGGCAATTTTTGCGGGTCGGTGGTGGCCAGCAGGAACTTCACGTGCTCCGGTGGCTCTTCCAGCGTCTTCAGCAGCGCGTTGAACGCCGCCTTGGACAGCATGTGCACTTCGTCGATCAGGTAGACCTTGAACTTGCCGCGCGAGGGCATGTACTGCGCGTTTTCGATCACCTCGCGCACATCGTCCACGCCGGTGTTGGATGCGGCATCGATCTCCAACAGGTCGATGTAGCGCCCGGCGTCGATGTCCAGGCAGGCCGGGCACGTCCCGCAGGGATCGGCACTGGTGCCGGTCTCGCAATTGAGCGATTTGGCGAAGATGCGCGCGATGGTGGTCTTGCCCACGCCACGGGTGCCGGTGAACAGGAACGCGTGATGCACGCGCCCACTGTCGAGCGCGTTACTGAGCGCGCGGACCACGTGTTCCTGGCCTACGAGTTCGGCAAAACGCTTCGGGCGCCACTTGCGGGCGAGAACGAGATAAGACATCGGGCAACCGGCTCTGTTTGAGCCGATATTGTGCCATGCCCGGTCTCAGCGACTGCGGCTGGAAGATTCAGCTTGTGGTACGGGCCGGCGACCGCTAGAATTTGCGGCCCTGTTCGACCACGGTCGGGCAGGCACGGAGAGGTGTCCGAGTGGTTGAAGGAGCACGCCTGGAAAGTGTGTAAGCGTCTAAACCGCGCTTCGGGGGTTCGAATCCCCCTCTCTCCGCCAGAATACGCAAACCCCTGAGAAATCAGGGGTTTTTTGTTAGCGTAAACACTGGCTGCAGCTGCGCAAGTCGGAACACACGACGCCCATGCGCATCCCTCATCATCTTGTTCGAGCCCCCTCCGGACTCTGGTCCTACCGACAGCGTGTGCCGGTCGATTTGCAGCCCATCGTGGGTCGCCAGACCTTCAAACGCACCCTGCACACCTACGACATGCGCGAGGCAAGACTGCGCGCGCTGACCCTGGCCGCCCGCTATGCTCAGGTCTTCACTGTGTTGAAGGAACGACGCATGCAAAGCCAAGACGACGACCTGGACGCGCTTCTGGCGCGCCTGACCGGCACCCAACGCCCGCAGGAGCTGACCTTGAATCGGACGCGCTCGGCGGACGGGTCGATCACCGAGCAATGGCAGATCGACACCCCAGAGGACGTCACACTCTTCCAGCAGCTGATGGCGCTCACCGCCCCGCAGCCCAGCGCGCTGGGGGAGCTGATTCAACAGCACGTGCCGCCTCTCCCCACGCCGAGGCGGGTAACCAAACCTTCCCTCGAATCAATCACGCTCGGGAAGGCCCGAGACGCCTGGCTGAACAGCCTCAAGGGCAGCGCCCTGCCCAAGACCTGGACCATCAAGCGGACCGCCATCGAGCTGTTGACCAGCTTCTTGGGCGAGAAGACCAAGCTGCACACGGTCACCCGCTCGGACTTGGCGCGTTGGTATCAGGACATGCGGGAAAAAGGCGCCTCTACACCCACGCTCACCAACAAGCAGTCATACATCGGCGGCAAGGGCGGGTTCTTCGAGTGGGCCCAAGCCTCCGGCCACTACCCCCGCGGCGACAATCCTGCGTCTGGGCACGTGAGCTACTCCAACCGCGAGAAGCGGGCCCGGCGCAAGTTCGCCTTCAAAGCCTACGACGCCCACCAGGTCCAGGCCTTGTTCGCACCCGCAGCCTTCGAGGGCCTGCCCCTGACCGCGCGGTGGGCCTCCCTCATTGGCTTGTATACGGGCGCCCGCGCTTCGGAGGTCGGCCAACTGCTGACCGCCGACGTGGTGGAGGACGGCGGTATCCCTTGCATCCAGATTTCGGACGAAGGCGAACACCAGAAAGTGAAAACCGACGTGAGCTTGCGGACCGTGCCGGTTCACCCCGACCTGCTCGCCCTGGGCTTCCTAACCTGGGTCGAGCGGGCGCGAACCGAGGGCCAGGAGCGCTTGTTCCCGGCGGCCAAGGCCGACGCTAAAAATGGGCAAGGCAACTGGATCTCCAAAGCCTTCAGCCGGCACCTGGTCGAGGTGGGCAAGAACTGGCCCACGGCCAAGCGCGGCTTCCACTCGCTCCGCAAGACCTTGATTCAAGAGTTGCAGGGCGCGGGCGTGGTGTCCGAGCTCCGGGCTCAGTTGGTCGGCCACGAGTTGGACGACGAGCACCACGTCACTTACAGCCGGGCGTTCACCGCCAAGGAGAAACTCAATGGCCTGGGGAGCGTATCGCCGGGGCTCTCGGTGTTGGCCTACGGCCTCGGTCTTCCTGCCCTCCTACCGTTGCTCAAAGAACCACCGCCGAGCAAGAAACCCTCGAAGCCAAGGAAGCAATCCACATGAGCACACCCAGACTTCCGCACGAATCCCGCGCCGCCGTGATGGCAGATTGCGACAAAGTCCATCGACCTGCCGCTCGATGTGAAGGTCTAGAGCCTTTACGAGGAACGTTCTAATCGAGGGATTGATCAAAAATTTTACCTGATTAGCCCTGACCTTCAGCCGCCAGTCGCAGGATCTGCGCCGCGCTGGGTGGATGCTGCTGTCACTCTGAAGCCAACGAGGTGACGTGATGAGCATCAATGCGGTGCAGTTCCAGGCTGGATTGTCGATGCCTGAGTTCTTCGCGTTCTACGGCACCGAGGCCAAGTGCTATCGCGCGCTCTACACGTGGCGTTGGCCGCAGGGCTTTCGTTGCCCTGTTTGTGCCGGGCGCGTGCGCTCGCGTTTCAAGCGGCGTGCTGCGATCTACTACCAATGCAGCGCGTGCCGGCATCAGACCAGTCTGATGGCAGGCACGATGTTCGACGGCACCAAACTGCCGCTGCGCACCTGGATGCTGGCCTTGCACCTGTTGACCTCGACCAAAACCAACATGGCCGCACTGGAGCTGATGCGTCATCTGGGGGTTAACTACAAGACGGCCTGGCGGGATGAAGCACAAGATCATGCAGGTCATGGCCGAGCGTGAAGCCACGCGGAAATTGGCGGGTTTCGTGCAGATCGACGATGCCTATCTCGGCGGCGAGCGTAACGGTGGCAAGGCCGGACGCGGATCAGAGAACAAACAAGCGTTCCTGATTGCGGTGCAGACCGATGCCACCTTCACCGCGCCGCGCTTTGTGGTGATTGAGCCGGTGCGCAGCTTCGACAACACCTCGCTGCAGGACTGGATTGCCCGTCGCCTGGCGCCCGAATGCGAGGTCTACACCGATGGGCTGGCCTGCTTCCGCCGGCTGGAAGACGCCGGCCACGCGCACACCACGCTGGACACTGGCGGTGGTCGTGCCGCGACCGAAACGGCCGGTGCACGTTGGCTCAACGTGGTGCTGGGCAATCTCAAACGCGCCATCAGCGGCGTGTATCACGCTATCGCGCAAGGCAAATACGCAAGGCGCTACCTGGGAGAAGCGGCCTATCGTTTTAATCGTCGATTCCGCTTGCGCGAGATGCTGCCGCGACTTGCCACGGCCATGATGCAATCCAACCCATGTCCAGAGCCGGTCCTGCGTGCAGCGAGCAATTTTCATGGCTGAGAGTCAGGGCTAATCAGGAAATTTTAGGAGGCAATGGACTTTTGAGCTCGCAATGGAATCCTCTAAATAAAAAGCTACTCACTGGGAACTACTGACAATGACCCATCCTAGGTAAACGTCTCCCTTCGCTATCGACTGAAAATTGCGACAGAGACATCACTCGTCTTTTCGCACTCGAAATCACCATGACCAAAAATCCACGAATAATGCCAACGACAAGCACATCAGCAAGATTAAATTTTCACTCGCCGATCACCGCCCTCTTCACAGCTCGGCGCACTTAGCTAAATCGTCACAAGGAGCGCATGACAGTTGGTTAAATACTTCATCGACACTAATTCACTTCCTTAAGTAATTATTTAACCCATGCTGGGCAGTGAAGATTACTGCCACCGCCATTACTATAGAAAGGAATCCAAAAAATATAAAAGGAACATCAATTATTTTTTGATATTTCAAAAAAAACAGGAGTAGCGCTGTTATCAGGCAAACACAAAATGTGCCGGCGCCGGCCAGCAGAGCCTTATCGCCTCTTACGGATTTGTATTTCATTTAGTGCACCACATTTTAGTTGCGCATTGTTGTAGTCCGCCTGAAGCTTGGGCTCCCACGCCACCGTTTAAACCCACGCTCGCCCCACCACTTTTCCCAATTTCCACGGACCCCTTCAAACCGCCCCCTTCAAAAGCACCAAGCTGGAGTTGCATTGATTGGCTTTTACCAGAAGACAATTCGCCAGTTCCGCAGGAACCGCTAACTGAGCCCGCCAGCCCCCCAATGAACCCGCCGGCTACCGGGGATGCCCCGCAACCCTTCACGTAAACGCACACTGTTAGAGCCGTATCGAGAGCAACACCTGCCTCGCCGCCCCCGCCCGCAGCAAAATTACCGTAAGAAGCTGCAACGCCAAACTGAGCATTGAGCTCCCCTTTATAACCAGATGTTTGGGCTCTCCGCCAGTCCTCTCGTTGCTTTCCAGGAGGGAAAGACCACCAACCAGGCGATTCAAGCCCAAAAAGGTCACTGGCATAGAAGGGGTTTAGGCCTACATAGGCGTATGTGCTAATTCCGCCTCTCAAGCCGAGAGGATCACTCTGCCCATATCGCCCGGTAGCAGAGTCGTAGTCCCTGAAGTAATTTTGATTCAACCCGCTAGCCGCATCAAACCGCTGCCCCGGAAAACGCATATCCAACACCAACGCCGCACCATCGCCATCCGGATCCTGATTCGGCGCAGTGTTGCCGAAGGCCTCACCCTTTAGGCTCCAGCTCCACACCGCCACGTTACGAGCCGGGTCAACCACCACACGCGGGCTGCCCAGGTGATCGGGTTCGATGTAGTGCAGCCTGTTGGCGTTGGCCAGCAGGCCTACCGGCATGTCGTCCAGCCAGATCGCCTGCTGCTTGGGCGCGCCATTGTTATCGTAGTCGCCCAGCCAATGGCCGGCTTCGTCATAAAGCGTGTAGGTGTTAGTTGTGCCCAAGAAGCGGCGCACCTGTTCGCCTTTACCGTTGTAGCGATAATTCATCACAAGCACGCCTGCACGCTTGACCATGCTCATGCGGCCGGATGCGTCGTAGGGGAACTCCCTCGCCTTGCCACCGATGCTCAGCGTATTGCCTGTCTTGTCGTAGGTGCGCGCCACGCCTGCTACCGCACTCAGGCGATGATTGGTCGTTGGATAGGTGTAAGCCTGTATAACGCTGCCGACCTTGGCGCTAAGGCGATTGCCGGTGGCGTCATAGCTATAGCCATCAATGACGGTTCCGGTGACCCCGTCGGCGAGGGCTGTGAGGCGGCCGAGCGTGTCGTAGCCCAGGCCGATCTCCGGCGTTAGATTGCCAGCTGGGGTCAGTGCGGTGAGATTGCCCACCGCATCGAACCCGAACCCGACATCCAGACCGCCAACCGCTTTGTCCTGAATGGCCTTGGGGCGGTAATCCTGGTCGTAAGCTCGGGTCAGCACGCGCCCGTTGCCGTAGGTCCAGCCGGCCACCGGGCCCATGGGCAGATACGTGGCACCCTTGACCAACACCTCGCGCGAGCCGCCAGGCGCGGTATAGCCAACCTCGGCGATCTGACCCAGCTCATTGCGGACATAGTCAACCATCGCCCCGTCCGGATAAACCATGCTCGTCAGGCGCCCGCCTGCCGTGTAGGCATAACGGACCGTCAATGCCTTGCCATTGGTCGTCTGGACCTTGCGCACCAGGTCGCCGAATCGGTTGTAGCAATACTGCGTCGTGCCGCTGCCGTCCTTCATGCTGGCCAAGCGCCCGGCTGCGAATTGCTCTCCCGCCACGCAGACGGCCGGGGCCACGTCGTAGACAAAACGGGTCTCGAGCGCTGCATCGGCATAGGTCACCGACACTGGGCGGTTCAATGCATCGTAGGTGTAGGTGGCTTGCCGGTTAGCTGCGTCCTTCCTGGACAGCACGTTGCCTGCGTCGTCGTAGGTGAAGCCGGTGCTGCCCGTGTCGGGACTCTGTAACGCCAACAGTTCGCCCAGACCATTGCGCTTGTAGGTCGTCTTCAGGCCTTTCGGGTCCGTTACCACTGACGGTTGTCCAAGCACGTCGTATTGGAAAGCGCTCGTCGCCTTGATGCCGGCGGTGTCTTCAATACTCTGCTTCAAGCGATGCAATGCATCATAGGCATAGGTGCTTGACCTACCCATGGCGTCTATCCGCTCCTTCAACGTGCCCACTGCATCGTAGGTAAAATCCGTTGGGTTGCCTTGCGCATCCGCCTGCGTCTTCAGGCGACCGAGTTCGTCGTAAATACGGGACACCGTGAACAGCAAGGTGTTTTTGGCATCCGTGATGTCTTCCTTGATCCGGTGTCCCGACGTGTCCAGCGTGTAGACGAAGGAGTTGCCGTAACGATCCGATACCCGGGTCAGCCGGAATGCGCTGTCGTAGGTGAAGTTAGACACGTCGCCGCCCGGCAGCGCAACCTGCTTGACCAAGCCGGTGGGCCAATAGCTGTAGCGCGTAATGCGGTCATCCGTCTCCGAGCCGCTGTCCTGTCCCCGGACCATGCTTGCCGTCAGCCGACCTCGCGCATCGTAGCTGTAGTCGGTCACAACCCCATTCGGATCCTTCTGCGACAACACACGGCCGGCGCTATCGTAACTGAGGAGTTGGGTGACCTGGCCCACTGCATTGGTGATCGTCTTCAGGTCTCCGCCCTGGGCCGCGGGATAGTAGTCGTAGGTGGTGGCGTCGCTGAGATCCGTGCGCGCTCCGTCCACACGCAGCAGCACTCCCACCAGGGGGCAGCTTCCTGCGGTTACGTCGGCCTGCTCGCAATAGGTGAGGGTCTGCTGACGCTGCTTCCCGGAAACGGCATCTTGCTCGACCTGGGTCAGTGCTTGGCCACGCTCATTGCGAGTCCATCGCTTGGACACAACCAGCCCCTGCGCCCCCTTCACATTGAGCTCGGTCAATTGGTGGGTCAGCGCATCTCTCACGCTCTCGGTGCGCACCGCCTCCGGCGTGCCGTCGCCGACCGTCACCGCCGATTGATACGCCGGCGCGTATTCGTAGGAAACCTTGCTGCCCGATGCGTCCGTCACGCTTTGCAGCCGACCATCGCTGAAGTAGGTGTTGGACGTGCTTGCTGGGCCTTCGGTTACGTTGTTGACCGGGCGACGCCCCCCCGATTTTGAGTAGCACCTCAGTTTGGAGTCCAATTCCCTAACTCGAGGAGATTGGACGTGAAGAAGCGTTTTTCTGAAGAACAGATCATCGGCTTCCTGCGCGAAGCTGATGCCGGTGTGGCGATCAAGGACCTGTGCCGGCGGCATGGCTTCAGCGAGGCTTCCTATTATCTGTGGCGCAGCAAGTTCGGCGGGATGAGCGTGCCCGATGCCAAGCGGCTCAAGGACCTTGAGTCCGAGAACGCGCGGCTGAAGAAGTTGCTGGCCGAGCAGCTGTTCGAGAACGACCTGATCAAGGATGCACTGCGAAAAAAGTGGTGAGCGCACCGGCGCGTCGCATGCTGGTGCGCGAGTGGATCGGGCGTGGTGCCAGCGAGCGTCGTGCGTTGGCAGTGATCGGCATGAGCGCCAGTGCGCTGCGATATTGCCCGCGCGAAGATCGCAACGTCGAACTGCGCGAACGCATCTGTGCGTTGGCGCATCGCCATCGCCGTTATGGTGTGGGGATGATCTATCTCAAATTACGACAGGAAGGACGCATCGTGAACTACAAGCGTATGGAGCGGTTGTACCGCGAGCAGCAGCTGCAGGTCCGGCGCCGCAAGCGCAAAAAGGTGCTGATAGGAGAGCGTCAGCCGCTGCTGCGGCCATCGCAGGCCAATCAGGTGTGGTCGATGGATTTCGTGTTCGACCGCAGCGCCGAAGGCCGAGTGATCAAGTGTCTGGTGATCGTGGACGATGCAACCCACGAAGCGATCGCCATCGAGGTGGAGCGCGCAATCTCGGGCCATGGCGTGACACGCGTGCTGGATCGGCTGGCGCACAGTCGCGGCTTGCCACAGGTGATCCGCACAGATAACGGCAAGGAGTTTTGCGGCAAAGCGATGGTGGCCTGGGCACATGCGCGTGGCGTGCAGTTACGGCTGATCCAGCCTGGCAAGCCAAACCAGAACGCCTACGTCGAATCGTTCAATGGCCGGCTGCGCGACGAATGCCTCAACGAGCACTGGTTCCCAACCCTGCTGCATGCGCGTACCGAGATCGAACGCTGGCGACGCGAATACAACGAGGAGCGACCCAAGAAGGCCATTGGCGGCATGACGCCATCTGCGTATGCCCAACAGCTGGCCAACACCGATATCATCAACTCCGGACTCTAAACCCGGCCGCTACTCAGAGCGGGGGGACGTCGCGGGCTGAAAATGGTAGACCCATACTCGAAGCGCTTGACCGCGCCAGAAGCTTGTGTGACTTCCGTAACGCCTTCGGCCACGTAGTTCAGGGTCACTCCATCGACCACCTCGGTATCGCCATGGAGAACGCTGCTGATCACGCGTCCATAAGTGTCGTAACCAAACGAAGCGTAACGCTGTCCGTTCTCCCCGGTGATACCAGTCAAATAGTTGACCAGCTGGGGCTCCGCAAGCCCCTTCTCATGATAGTGGTAAAGGCGCTTTTCGCCGTCGGGATACGTTGCGACAATCAGATTTCCATCCACATCGTAGTCGTAAAGGACGATGCCGCCACCAGGAATCTCCATGCCTGTGACACGCCCGTCGGTATAGGTGAACGTCACGGCGCGGCCATGGCCATCAACCAATCGCGCAATGCGCGTGCCCTCGTAAACCACGGTTACATCACGATCCGGAGAGGCTGGATTGCGCACCGCGAGCAGCTGGCCATCCTTACCGAAATCGCGGTATTCGCCAGTTTCTTCGATGACCCGGTAATAAGTAGTGCTGTTGCTGATGCGGCGATATAGCCGCCCCGAATTCTGAGCACGGCCGGTGCCAGCAGCAACCGTGGTGAAAACATCCCTGTTGCCCGCCTCGTCGAGATAGGCTGTGTTGGAACTATCGAATCGATCGCTGCGTTAGCTCCCCCGTCAAGCAGGCACTTCAAAAGTAGAGCTTTCGGCGTACTTGTTGCGGTACTCGACCGGGGTCATTCCGCCGAGCGAATCATGGGATCTTGCTTCGTTGTAGTCGATCATCCACCAGTGGGCGGCTTCGCGCACATCGTCGAGGCAGGCGAAGAGATTCAGGTCGAGCACTTCCTCGCGGAACGTGCGATTGAAGCGCTCGATGAAGGCATTCTGATTTGGCTTTCCCGGCTGGATGTACTGTAGTGCGACGCCATTGGTCTTGAGCCAGCTGGTGAACGCTTCGCCCAGGAACTCGGGGCCGTTGTCCGAGCGCACCACCTGCGGCAAGCCATGATCGCGTTTGATCTGCTCGAACACACGCACAAGCCGTTGCGAGTTGATCGAGGTGTCAACCTCGATGTGCAGCGCCTCGCGATTGAAGTCATCCACCACGTTGAAGGTGCGAAAGCGTCGTCCGCATGCCAGCGCATCGCTCATGAAGTCGACCGACCAGACCGTGTCTGGCAGCCTCGGCACGTAGAGCGGCACCCGCTCACGCTTGGGAAGGCGACGCTTTGCAGCGCGGCGTAGGTTGAGCTTCATGGCCTTGTAAACGCGATAGATGCGTTTGGGATTCCAACCTGGTTGCTGCTTGCGAAGGTAGTCGCTGCACTTCCAGAAGCCACGACTGGGGTGCGCTTCAACGTAACGCGCGATCTCGGCAATCAGCTCGGCATCGCGCACCGTCCAGTCCAGAGGCGGTGCATACCAAGCGACACGCGACAGCCCGACGCATGCACAGGACCGGCGCAACGGCCGCGCGTGGACCTCGATAAGGAACCGCACCGCCTCGCGTTTACGCGCCGGCCCTAGAGTTTTTTTGCGATCAGGTCCTTCATTGCCGCGTTGTCGAGCGCCAACTCGGCATACATCCGTTTGAGCTTGGCGTTCTCGGACTCGAGCTCCTTGACCCGCCGCAGCTCGGACGCCTCCAAGCCGCCGTACTTGCTCTTCCACTGGTAATAGGTCGCCGTGCTGATGCCGACTTGGCGACAGATGTCTTTGACTGGAACGCCTGCGTCGGCCTGCTTGAGCGTGGCGATGATCTGTGTCTCGGTGAACTTCGATGTGCGCATGGAACCTCCTGACTTGGGAACGATGCCAGAAAGATCTACTTATGCGGTGTCTGCGGATCGGGGGAGCTTACGGGAGTGGGTCAGTCATCAGCTCACTGGTACAGACTCTGAGCCAGACCTCATCACCATTCTAGGCTAGCGGCGAGCATGCCAGACCCGCTACAATGGCGAACCATAAAAAACAGGACGCCTTCCTGGTTTGCGTGGCTGCAGGAGAATCAGGACGTTCGGGCGGGATCAGCCCCCCTCCCCCTCTCTCCGCCAGTTTCATGATTTGCGCAATGACACCCATGTCGCAAATCGCAGGGCCATGCCAATGGCCCACGTCTTATGGTGGCCCCGTCGGTCCCTCGCGACGCTAGATCGAAAATCCCGCCAGGGCCGGAAGGCAGCAACGGTATCGATTGATGCGGGCGCCGAGGTCAACCGGCGGGGACACCACCCCAACTTTCGGCAATGCCAGGCGAACTAGCTGGAACCTCTGCCTTGGGCGCGATTGATCGAACAACTGCGATCATCACGTGCAGCGCTGCGCGCATGCGCAAAGCCGAGGCGAAAAGCCGACCAGTCATTCGTATCCGCCGTGGCGACGGCGCCCCCATCCCCGCAACGTGAGCGCTTCCCACGGCGCGATGCGGGCGCCGAGGTCAACCGGCGGGGACACCACCCCAACTTCGCAAGACTCCAGGCGAGCTACCCGGAGCATCGACTTGCGCACGATCGATCCAGCAAAAAGCGGCAGTCAGCTCGTGCTGCGCCGCGCGGCTATGCAAGGCCGGCGCCGGCTCGCGCGCAGGTGCGCGCCGGACCCGCATCCGCCTGCTACGGTTGCGATTGGGGATGCAACCAATCCGCGTCGCCTTCCAGGTAATGCTCGTGCTTCCAGATCGGCACGCGCGCCTTGACCTCATCGATGATGTAGCGGCACGCATCGAATGCGGCGCCACGGTGCGCCGCACTGACGCCGACCCACACCGCCATGTCGCCGATACGCAGCTCGCCCACGCGGTGCACGCAATGCGCGTGCACGATGGCGTATCGCTGCATTGCTTCGTCCAGCACACGCTGCCCTTCGGCCTGTGCGAGCGCGGCATAGGCTTCGTAGCGCAAGCCGGCCACGCCGCGGCCTTCGTTGTGATTGCGCACCCAGCCTTCGAAGCTGGCGAACGCGCCGGCATGCGGATGTTCCACCCCCGCACGCAGCCGATCGATCGGCAACGGCACCTCGGAAAGCGCAAAGATCGCTGCAACCTGTTCGCTCACGCTCAACCTCCCGACACTGGCGGAATGAACACCACTTCGCTGCCATCGCGCAGCGCATCCTCCCAGCGCGCGAATGCGCCATCCACGGCCACACGCAACTGCGCAGGCGTCCAGCGCAGGCCATGCCGCGCATCGAGTTCCGCGTACAGGCTGCGCAGATCCTGCGCGCCGCTCTGCACGCGCTCGTCGGCAATTCCTGCGGCCTCGCGCAGGCTGGCGAAATACAGCACCGTCACCGTGGCGGTCATTGTGCCGCTCCGATGTCGCGCTTGCCGCCGCGCTTGGATACCAATTTGGTAGGACCAATGCTCATGCTGTGCGACAACGCCTTGCACATGTCATACACCGTCAGCGCCGCCACGCTGGCACCGGTAAGCGCCTCCATTTCCACGCCGGTACGATGCACGCAGCGCACCGTGCAACGGATATCCAGCAGCTGCTCGCCCGCCCAGTCGATCTCGAAACGGCAGGCATCGATCGGCAATGGATGGCAGAACGGAATCAATTCGTGCGTGCGCTTGACCGCCATGGTGCCGGCAATCACCGCCGTCTCCACGATGCCGCCCTTGGCACTACGCAAGCCGTTGGCGCGCAACTGTGCGGCCACGGCCGCCGGAAAGCGCACGCGGCTTTCCGCAGTGGCGCTACGGGCGGTAACCGCCTTGTCCGAGACATCCACCATGGTGGGGAGCCCGGCATCGTCCAGATGGGTCAGGCGGGCGGAGCGGGAATTTGCAGGCATGGGAAGCGACGCGAAGACAGGCACTCAGGATGCGGGATTCTCGGTGAACAAGGTGCCTTGATGGAACAGCAGCTGCCATCCGGCAGCATTGCTGCGCCACAACGAGCTGCGCAAGGCCTGCCGTTCAACACCCTGACGGCGTTCCACCGACCGATAGCGCACCTGCGCAAGATCCGGTGCCAGCCGCGCGCATTCGAAGTCTTCTGCGCAGTACTCGGCAGCGACACCGGAGGCGCGCAGGGCCGCGATCACCTCGCTCCGCGTGTACCGGCGGCCCGACGTACCGAACTCGACAAAGGCCGGATCGAGCAGCGCTTCCAACACCTGCACATCGGCACGCTGCTGCGGATCGAGCAGACGCAGCTCCAGCGTGCGCAGTTGCACCAGCAGCGCGTCCTCGCTCATCCGCCGATCAAGAACATCTCGACCGGCTTGCCGCGCCGCGGCACCGAGGCGCGCACTTCGCTGTAGCGGTCGCCACGCACGCTCCAGCGCTGGCGCAGATGCATCGCCAGCGCAGGCTCGCCGTTGGCCAGGGCCGGCTTGAGGTCGTGGCCCTGACTGGCGAACAGGCAGGTATACAGATGCCCGTCGGCCGAGACGCGCGCACGCTGGCAATCGCCGCAGAACGGCACGCTGACCGAACTGACGAAGCCCACTTCGCCAGCGCCATCCGCAAACGCGTGGCGCTGCGCCACTTCACCGGTGTAATTGGCGTCCAGCGCCACCAACGGCCAGCGCGCGTGGATGCGTTCGTGCAATTGCGCCGAGGTCACCACCGCATCCGGCGTCCAGCCATTGCAACTGCCCACATCCATGAATTCGATGAAGCGCAGCACGTGCCCGGTGCCGCGGAAGTGCTCCACCAACGGCAGCACCTGATCTTCGTTGACGCCACGCTGCACCACGCAGTTGATCTTCAGCCGCTGGAAACCGGCCTGCTCGGCGGCGGCAATGCCAGCCAGCACCTGCGCAATTTCGCCGCGATCGCCGCTCATGCGCCTGAACAACGCCGGTTCCAGCGCATCCATGCTGACGGTGATGCGGCGCAGCCCAGCCTGTCGCAGCGCGACGGCCTGGCGTCCAAGCAAGGTGCCGTTGGTGGTCAGCGCCAGATCTTCGATGCCCTCGATCGCGGTCAGCCGTGCGATCAGGCTCGGTAAGTCGCGCCGTAGCAGCGGCTCGCCGCCGGTCAGGCGCACCTTGGTCACCCCGACCGAAACGAAGGCACGCACCAGGGTTTCCAGCTGATCGAAACTCAACCGCTGCTGCGAGTCGAACCCGTAATCGTCTGGCACGCGATCGGCCGGCATGCAATACCCGCAGCGGAAATTGCAGGCCTCGATCACCGACAGGCGCAGATCGCGCAGCGGACGGCCGTAGCGGTCCTGCATCGGCGCCGTGGCAAGATCCGGCAGCAGCAAGGCGCCCATCAGGGCACCGTCGCTGCGGTCGGGTTCGCCAGCGCAAGGTATTGGCCGGGCACGGCGACGCGGTGGCCACGTGCACGCAGCACATCGCCGTCGGCGTCGCTGGCGTAGTGGTACAGCAGCATGCGGTTCAACAGGTCCTGCGGGTATTCCCGCTCCAAATCGTCCACGCCAGTATGCGACGGGTTGCCGTGAACGCCGCAGTCATGCGCGATGAGCTCGCTGTCGTCCGCATAACGCTTCAGCATCTCGGGGATCGGCCGGGTATCGCCAGTCCAGACCAGCGCCCCCTGCAAACGCAACCCGTAAGCCGTCTCGGGCCAGTGGTGGCGGACCGGGAACACTTCCAGCCGCACGCCGTCGTGCCAGAACGCATCGCCGACCGGCACCAGCTGGAATGCGTCCCAGAAGTTCGCCCCGCCCTCGGCCAGCACATTCGGGTAATCGGCGATGCGCCGCTGCAGCAGCGGCACGACCGGCGCCGGCACGTACAGGCGCGTGCGCCCGCGGCGCTCGGAAAAATAACTGTCGACGAACACCCGTTCCAGGCCACCGACATGGTCCAGATGCACGTGGGTGATGAAGATTGCCTGTGGCAGCTGGCCATAGTGAGCCTGATAGGCGGTCAGCCCCTCGCTGCCGCAATCGATGGTCAGCCAGGGCGCACCGGCGCGCTCGAGCGTGGCCATCGGCGAGCCAAGGGCCACCGCCGACGCATTGCCGACTCCCTGCACCCGCAAGCCCCAGTCCATCAGTAGCCCCGGCCCCAGGCCAGTTCGTAGGCCCGATGCAGGCGCGCATAGTCCTTGTCGACGTCCTCGCGGCTGCGGTTGCCGCGCAGCTTCAACAGCGAGCGATGCAGCCGCCTGAGGTTGCGCTCGCGCCAGCGCGTGGCCGGAATGCGCAGCACGCCGCGGTCGAAATCGATCAGCCAGCCATGCCCGCCGGCATCGAACAGGATGTTGTGCGCGTTGAGATCGGCGTGATCCAGGCCAGCGCGATGGAAGCGTGCAATCAGCTGGCCGGTCGCCTCCCACGGCGCACCGCGACCGGCCACCTGGGCGTGGTCGGCCAATGAGCGCACGTTTTCCAGCCGCTCCATCAACAGCGCAGCGCGATAGCCCACGCCTTCGCGCAGATAGCAGGCGGCCAACGGGCGCGGCACCGGCAACTTGCGTTTGATCAGTTCGCGCATCAGCCGGAACTCGGCAAAACTGCGCGTGCGCCCTGCCCCTTTCCACAGGTAGCGATCGCGGCTCACGCGTGCGGCCATGCCGCCGCGCAGGTACTGCCGCAACACGCTATGCCCGAATGGCGCATCCACGAACCACGCGCCGCCACGCCCGCCCGCGTCCACCGGCCGCGCCCTGTCGCCCCATGATTGCGGCGAAAACAGGCTGGCATCGGCTTGCCGCAGCCGTTCGCGGTCGAACAGAATGGCGCCATACCCGCGACCTTCGCGGTACGGCGCCAGCGCTTCGGTGGCATCGAAAGAAACCATCTATCGAGTCTAACAACACCATGGCTGTAACGCCCGCATCGCTGTGTTTGCTGCGCTTGTCCGCCCTGGGCGATGTCACGCACGTGGTGCCGCTGGTACGGACGTTGCAGGCCGGGTTTCCTGAAACCCAACTGCATTGGGTCATCGACAAGGCCGGGCTGAAATTGCTCGAGGGTCTGCCCGGCGTGCAATTCCACGCCTACGACAAACGCAGCGGGGTGGCCGGCATGCGCGCACTACGCCGGTCGCTGGCACCGCTGGGCCGCTTCGATGCCTTGCTGCAGATGCAGGTGGCCTTTCGGGCCAATGTGCTGTCGGCCTTCGTGCCGGCGCGGCGACGCATCGGCTACGACCGCAGCCGCTCCAAGGACCTGCACGGCCTGTTCGTCAACGAGCGCATCGCCGATCGCCCCGGCATCCACGTGCTCGACGCCATCGGCAGCTTTGCCGAGCCGCTGGGCCTGCGCCAGACCCAGGTGCGCTGGGACCTGCCGGTGCCCGACCAGGCGCATGCCTGGGCACGCGCGCAATGGGACGACGATGGCCGCCCTGTACTGATGATCTCGCCCTGCTCCAGCCACCCGCGTCGCAACTGGTATCCCGATCGCCTCGCCGCGCTGGCCGATCATGCCGCCGCGCAGGGCTGGCGGATCGTGCTGTGCGGCGGCCGCAGCGACCTGGAACGCAGCACTGCCGATGCCATCGTTGCGGCCACACGCACGCCGGTGCTGGATCTGGTTGGCAAGGACACCCTCAAACAACTGCCCGCACTGCTTGCGCGCGCAGACCTGGTGGTCACGCCGGATTCCGGGCCGATGCATATCGCCAACGCCATGGGCACCAAGGTGCTCGGCCTGCATGCGGCCAGCAACCCGCGACGAAGCGGCCCGTATTCGGACGTGCGCTATTGCGTGGACCGCTACGACGCCGCCGCGCGCAAATTCCTGCACAAGCCAGCCGACCAGCTACGCTGGGGAACGAAGATCGAATTCGACGAGGTGATGGCGCTGATCACCGTGGACGATGCGATCGCCGCCTTCGAGCGTTATCGCGCCGACCACTCACGCTGATTCTCGGCACCGGCGATCGGCAATCGATCGCCGCCACAGCCACAGCGCCGCATAGTTGGTGCGGCAGACACCGCGCGCAGCACCACGACGCACTCGCTACAGGATCGAGCAAGACTGACCACGGCAGTTGCCGGGTGGCGTGGACGGCGGGCGCTCACCACCCGAGTCGACGCGTGACATGCAACGCCTACGCACCGACTACGCGCGCCTCGTTGCCGTTCAGTCATTTCATCAGCCGCTGTATGTGGCTCGGCAATCCAGCGTCGAGCAAGTTGCAGCGGCGCCTGCGCAAGTGGGCTGAGATCGAGCGAACGCGTCCTGCAACCAATCGCGCCGTTCAGACCACCCGCGCAATCACCACGTCAATGCGCTCAGCCGCCAGTGGCGCGATAGTCCTGATAGGACTTTTCTTCCACATACGAAGAACCCAGCGCCAGGTTGATCTCCTTCTTGATGCGCGCGCGCTCGTCGTTTTCGATATACACGCTGCGCGCCAGCTGCACGAAGGCGTCATCGAAGCTCTGCGCCTGCTCCTTGAGGCGGATGTCGTCCTCGATCACCCACAGTCGCTCATTGACGGCCTTGAGCTCGGCGCGCAGGCGCACGATGTCGTGGCCGGCGGCCGGATGCGCCATCCAGCTGGTTTCCAGCGCAGACAGCTCGTTGCGCACATTGGTCAACTTGGCTGCATCGCGCATGCGCTCGGACTTGATCTGCAGGATCGCGATCTTGTCGAGCAGTTCACCAAAAGACACGGGCACCAGGATCTCGGACATGACAGGCCTCCAACGGGGATCGGGCGGATTGTAGTCATCGCCGCGGCCGGCGACTGCCACACATAAACAAAAGCCCCCTTGCGGGGGCTGATGCGAATCTGGCGGAGAGGGGGGGATTCGAACCCCCGAGGCGCTATAAACGCCTGCCTGATTTCGAGTCAGGTACATTCAACCGCTCTGCCACCTCTCCAGATGGTCCCCAGTGTCCTGGGGCCGTGCATCATACGGGCACATGGCCCGCGCCACAAGCGGCCCGGGCCGGCGCAGGCAGGGCCAGCGCGCGTCCAGGCGTGAACCGGTGCTGCGGCACTCGTGCGAGGCGTGTTGCCGCTAACCGGCCGGGCCGCGATGATGGTGGCGCATCTTCTCCTTGGCGACCCGGCCCCATGCTCGAATTCGGACACCTCACCCATGTCGGCCTGCGCCGTGACCTCAACGAGGACACCTACTACGGCGACAGCGAGCTGGGATTGTGGCTGGTCGCCGATGGCATGGGGGGGCATGCCTGCGGGGAAGTGGCCAGCGCACTGGCCCGCGAAACCATCGTGCGCGAAGTCCGCGCCGGTACCCCGCTGGCGCAGGCGGTACGCATCGCCGACGAAGAGATCATCAAGACCTCGCGCCGCTGCAACGACACCTTGCCGATGGGCACCACCGTGGTCGCCGCGCGCGTACTCGGCCAGCGTTTCGAAGTGGCCTGGGTTGGCGACAGCCGCGCCTACCTGTGGCGCGATGGCCGGCTGGCGCAGCTGAGCCAGGACCACAGCTATGTGCAGGAGCTCATCGCCCAGGGCACGCTGACCAGCGAGCAGGCACGCGCGCACCCGCATCGCAACGTGGTGACCCAGGCACTCGGCGTGACCGACCCGGCGCATCTGAATGTCGCCATCATGCAAGGCGAACTCAAATCCGGCATGCAGCTGTTGCTGTGCAGCGACGGCCTGACCGAAGAAGTGGACGATGCCGCAATCGCGGCCACGTTGTCGCAGGCCGATTGCAGCGCGCAGGAATGCGTGGAATGCCTGGTCGCCGCCGCACTGGATGGCGGCGGTTCGGACAACATCACCGCGATCCTGGTGCGCAGTTACTGACGTAGCGCCGCGCGCGAGCAAAGTACCTCCGGCCAGACGCCTCACCCGGCGACCGCAATCTCCTCGACCGGCGGATCCCACAACGCACGCCCTGCCTTCTTGCGCAGCTGCGCCAAGCGTGCCTCGTGGGCCTGCAATTCGGAAGCGGTCACCGCAACGCGCGGACGCGGCAACAGCAGCGCCGGGTCGAACGCAATCACGCCGCTCGCCGCATCGGTCTGCTGACCGGCATCGGCACTGGCAAACCCGATTTCCTCCTGGCCCGAGGTCAGCGCGATATACACATCGGCCAGGATCTGGGCATCGAGCAACGCGCCGTGCAGCTGGCGATGCGAGTTGTCCACGCCCAGACGCTTGCACAGGGCATCCAGGGAATTGCGCTGCCCCGGATAGCGTTCGCGCGCCATCATCAAGGTATCGACCACCGTGGCGCGCTCGACGATGCGCCCGTAGTGATCGCCCAGCAGCGCCAGTTCGTTGTCCAGAAACCCCAGGTCGAATGCAGCGTTGTGGATGATCAGTTCCGCGCCGTCGATATAGGCGAGAAACTCATCCACCACCTCGCCGAACAGCGGTTTATCGGCCAGAAATTCCAGGGTCAGCCCGGTCACCTCCTGCGCGCCCGGCTCGAAGTCGCAGTCCGGCTTCAGGTAACGATGGAAATTGTTGCCGCTCGGGCGCCGCTCCAGCAGCTCCACCGCGCCGATTTCGACGACGCGGTTGCCCTTGCGCCATTCCAGGCCGGTGGTTTCGGTATCGAGAATGATCTGACGCATGTGTCCTCTTACGATGTCGCAAGACCATCGCGCTGGGCGATGGCCTGATTGCGGGCGAGCACGTCGACGCGCTCGTTGTCCGGGTCGCCATTGTGGCCTTTCACCCAACGCCAATCGATGCGATGGCGCTGCGTGGCCGCGTGCAACCGCTCCCACAACTCGCGATTTTTGACCGGATCGCCACCGGCGGTCTTCCAGTTGCGTCGCACCCACCCCGGCATCCATTCGGTGATGCCCTGGCGCACGTACTGCGAATCGGTATGCAACACGATCTGGCACGGCTCGGTCAGCGTTTCCAGCGCCATGATCGCCGCCATCAATTCCATGCGGTTGTTCGTCGATACCGCCTCGCCGCCGGCCAGCTCCTTTTCGCGGCCGTTGTAACGTAGCAAGGCCGCCCAGCCGCCCGGGCCGGGGTTGCCGAGGCAGGAGCCATCGGTATGCACTTCAATGGATTTCATCAGGTTCCAGAGTTGAACGTAAACAGGTCAGATCGTGGCCACCGGCTGTGGCCAGCGGGCAGGCAGGGCGATCGGCGTCGGCCCGATCGCCGCGGCAGCACGCTTTTCCACTTCCAGCAGATACACCGCGCGCCATGGTGCCCGGCCGGGGTCGGTGGACTCGCCGCTGGGGCGCCAGATCGGCCCCAGGTAGCGCTCGGCCTGCACGCTATGCAGACCGGCACGCTGGGCCAGGAGGCGCCAGCGATCCGGGCGCAACGCGACCGGCCCGCGCCGCGCCCAGCGGAAGCGGTAGGGACTCATCGGATTGAGCGTGAACAGCCACAGACGGCCGCCGGGCATCAGCAGACGCTCGCATTCGGCCAGAAAGTCCGCTGCCCCGCCAACCACTGCATGTTGCGCCACGATCGCCTGCAGGCTCTCGGTCGGCAGCGGAAACGGCAGCGCGCAGCGTGCGTCACCGGCAAAGCGCCCGGCACTGCGATGCAGGCGCAAACCGCGCCCTTGCAGCAACTCGCGCGCAGGCATGTCGGCGGTCGGCGTCAGCCACAACCACGGCTGCGACGGCCGTGTCTGTAGCGCTTCCAACGCCAGACGACGCTCCAGCTGAAGCAGGCCGCGCCCCGCGCCGGTTTCAAACCAGGATGAGACGCCAGCTTGACGTGAGAATGGCGGGGCAGGCATGGTCCCAATTCTATGCGACTGATCGCCCTGCCCGCATTCGACGACAACTACATCTGGGCGCTGATCGCTGCAGATGGCCGCGCCATCATTGTCGACCCCGGTCAGGCCGAGCCGGTCCTGGCTGCCGCGCAGCACCAGGGCCTGGTGCCGAGCGCCGTCCTGCTCACCCACCACCACGGCGATCACATCGGCGGCGTTGCCGAGCTCCAGCAGCGCTGGCCGAACCTGGCGTTGTTCGGCCCGGCCGACGAACGCATCCCGGCCCACGCGCGTCAGGTGGGCCAGGGCGAGCGCTTGCGCCTGCTCGATGTCGAGTTCCAGGTGCTCCAGGTGCCCGGCCACACCCGCAGCCACATCGCCTTCGTCGCTGACGGCTACCTGTTCAGCGGTGATACCCTGTTCAGCCTAGGCTGTGGGCGGATGTTCGAAGGTACCGCTCCCCAGATGTTCGACTCGTTGCAGCGCCTGGCCTCCCTGCCTGGCGAAACGCTTGTGTGTTGCGGCCACGAATACACCTTGGCCAACGCGGCCTTCGCGCTGCACGTCGATCCCACCAACGCTGCCTTGCAGCGCCGTCAACAGGAAGCCCAGGCCATGCGTCATGCAGCCCGTCCTACCCTGCCGATTTCGCTCAAGAGTGAACTGGCCACCAATCCGTTCTTACGCACCGGCCGCCCCGAGATCCGCGCTGCAGTAGCACCGCGCGTAGCCAGCGAGCTTTCCTCTGAAGTCGATGTTTTCGCCGAACTTCGGCGCTGGAAAGACGAATTTCGCGCATGAGGCGCCTGGTTTTGACAGTGCTGGCCGCCTGTTCGGCCATCGCACCGGCAGCCGCATCGTCCAACGACGCAAGCTCCGCCCCCGCCAGTAGCCAGGCCGCGCAAGTCAGCGCGCCAAGCCTCCGCAACGGGCGCGAGATTTTTTCGGCCTTTCTCGACGGTCGCGCCGACCCGGGCTGCGACAGCGCCCATAGCGATGCCCGCTGGGAACAGCATTTTTCGCGCGCCCCGGCACGTCTGGCAGACGATGCGCAGGATGTCCTGCCGTTATTCGGTTATGTCGTGGACGAGTTGCGCAAGGCCGACATGCCGACCGAATTTGCGCTGATTCCATTCGTTGAAAGCGGCTACCGCCCCGGGGCCCGCAACGGCAGCGGCCCTGCCGGCCTGTGGCAGTTCATCGCGACCACCGCGCGCAACCACCAGGTGCCGGTCGGTGCGCAATACGACGGACGCCTGTCGGCAGTGGACTCCACCACTGCGGCGGTGCGCTATCTCAAAACCCTTTACGGCATGTTCGGCGGAGACTGGCGCTTGGCCCTGATGGCCTACAACGCCGGCGAGTACCGCGTGCTGCAGGCAATGCGCAGCGCCGGGATGAACGCGCAAAACGCACGCCCCTCCGAATTGCCGGGCATGTCCAAGGTCACCTACGACTATGTGGAGAAACTGCACGCACTTGCCTGCGTGCTGGATCACGCGCAACAGCAGGGCAACCTGCTGACGTCGCTGGATCGCCAGGTGCCCGTCCTCACCGAACATGCGTTGCCGGCAGGCACCAGTCTCAACGCCTGGGCCGGACAGCGCGCGATCGAGCCGCAACTGCTCGCGCGCCTGAATCCCGCCCTCGCTGGCGCGCGCGCTGCGCCGCGCGGCGTGCACGTGCTTGCGCCGCTTGCGCCGCCGCAGCCCGGTGCAAATAGCGCCATGGTCGCCTCTGCCGAGGTGGGAACTGGCGCCGCCAGCAGCACTCCCGCACCGACCGCCGTTGCCTCTGCAGCCAGCAAAGCGTCGACCTCGCCAGCACGTACCCACACCGTGCGCAATGGCGAATCGGCCTGGGCGATCGCACGCCGCTATGGCATCACCGTGACGACGCTGCTCGCCACCAATGGCCTGGACAAAAGCGCCATTCTGAAGCCTGGCATGGTGCTGTCGTTCGACGACTCGCCCTAAAGTGACGCGCCAAGGTGCGACGCACCTTGGACGTTGTCGTGGGCACAGGCAGGCGGTAGGCGGTAGGCGGTAGGCGGTAGGCGGTAGGCGGTAGGCGGTAGGCGGTAGGCGGTAGGCGGTAGGCGGCATGATCGCGCCGATCCTGAACTTCGCTCACCAACCCAGCCTTCTCGTCAGGCCGCTTCGGTCGCGAAAGATGGATCTTGAGCGTTGCCGGGGTGCAAAGGCACAGTTAGCGCCTGCTGCGCGTCGCGCCGGGCAACCGACTTGGCGCTGTACGGGCCAGCCGAGCTCCGGCAAAACTCGAAGCTTGCAGGCCTCTCTGCAATGCGCGCCACGATGTGTGCGGTGCTCCCCGGCGAGTCAATCCCGCCTAGCCATTCAGCTGACCCGGCCACCAGAGATCATCAGCGGGACACCTGGCATGTCTGTCAGGAGCGCTCCCCGCGCGCGCCGTCGCCCAATCGAGCGTCAGCGACGACTGCCAGATCGTCAGGCGACTAGCCGACAACCGGCGATTGGCGCCCAGGAATCGCAGCTCCCGGCAGCCATGCAGCGCGCAGACACCGCCGGCAAATCGATATGCGCCGCGTAAGATCGACGGCGACTGCGCGCCAGCCGGCCGGTGTTCTCCACGACAAACGCCCAAAGAAAAAGCCCGGTTGCCCGGGCTTTTCTCACCAATCGATTATCCAGCCTTACAGCTGGGCTTCTTCGATCTGGATCTTGTAGCGCTTGCGCATTTCCTTGACGTAAGCCTGCGCAGCGTTGTTTCCGTCGATCTGGCTCAACTGCTCGCGCAGCATCGTCTGCTGCTCGGCCGGCATCTGCTTCAGATCGCCCGGCGTCGCCTTGCTGATGACAAAGACAGCAAAGCGCCCGCCATCCAGCTCCACCTTGCCAACCGACGGCTTGCCTTCGGTCGGTCGCGGCGCGCTGAAGATCGCACGGTTCGCAGCCGGGGTCGGGATCGGTGCCGTCCGCGGTAGCCCCGGGATCGGCTGCACCTGCAGCTTCTCGCTGTCGGCCAGCGCCTGCAGCGTCTCACCCTTCTGCAAGCGTGCCAGCAAGGCATCGGCAGCAGCCGCGGCGACCTTCTCGGCACGGTCCGCACGGATTGCCGCGGTCACCTTGTCGCGCACCTTGTCCAACGGCAGGGCCTGTTCGGCGGTGTGGTTGGTGACACGCAACACCACGCTATGGTTCGGCGCGATGGTGATGGGATCGCTCACCGTACCGTCCTGCACCAGCGTTTCTGAGAACGCCGCGCGCAGCACAGCCGGGTTGGCAGCAACACCGCTGGCATCACTGCGCGAGAACGGCCCCAAGGTCTGCACCGGCAAGCCGACCTGCTTGGCCGCCGGCTCCAGTGCGGTGGGGTTCTTGTAAACCTGGTCCACCAACTTGCCACTGACATCGGCAAAGGCCTTGTCTGCGTCAGCCTTGAGCTGCTCGGCAGCCAGTTGGTCGCGCACCTGCTCGAACGACTTGCCCTGGCCGCCCTTGACCTCACGCAGCTGGATCACGTGGTAGCCGAATTCGCTCTTGATCGGGCCGACCACCTCGCCAGCCTTCATCGAGAACAGCGCGTCCTCGAACGGCTTGACCATCGCGCCCTTCTCGACCCAGCCCAGGTCGCCGCCGGCATCCTTGGAGCCGGGGTCCTGCGAATTGGCTTTGGCCAGCGCAGCAAAGTCGGCACCCGGCTGCTTGGCCTCGGCAGCGAGCTTGGCGGCCTTTGCCTCGGCAGCCTTTTGCGCGGCTGCATCGGCGCCGGCGCTGATCAGGATGTGCGACGCAAGACGCTGCTCCGGCTCGACGAAACGTGCCTTCTCGTCTTCATAGCGCTTGCGCAGCGTGGCCTCGTCGGCCGCAGTGGCTGGCGGCATCGTGGCGGCGTTGAGCTCCACGTATTCGATCGTCACGGTTTCCGGCTGACGGAAATCCTGCGCGTGCCCGTCGTACCACTGCTTGATCTGCGCATCGCTCACCGGCGCGGTATCTGCGGCCGGTGGCGGCAGCATCGCCAGCTCCACATCGCGCGTTTCGCCCATCAGCTTGAGCAGGCGCTCGAACTCGGACTTGGTGGCAAAGCCGGACTCCGCCACCGCCTGCGGGATGACCGACTGCTGCAGGCTATCGCGCACCAGCGCATCGAACTGCGCTGGCGTGCGCGGCGGCGTGCCCTGCGCGAGTGCGGCGCGGTACTGGTCGGGACTGAACTTGCCATCGACCTGGAATGCGGGAATGTTGGCGATGTAATCGCGCACGGTCGCATCGCCGATGACGATTCCAGCGTCTTCCGCCCCCAGTCGCACCACCTGTTCGTCGACCAGTTGGTCGAGCACCTGCAGCTTGTTTTCGCGGGACTCGAAGGTGCGCGGATCGAATTTCTCGCCCTGACGCTGACGCTCCTGCATGCGCGCCTGCTCAAAGCGCGCGCGGAAATCCTGCGTGCTGATTTCATGGTGCTGCCACAGCAAAGAGACCGGCCACCACGACGGTGCCGATTTCCACCAGGTCGGCGGCGCCTGCACCTTGGCTACGTTGTTGGCGCCAATGCCGCCGAGGTAGCTGTTGTCGATGACGAACAGGAACGGAATCATCAGCAACCCCAGGATGGCGGTAGCGATCCAGCCTGACGTCTTGTCGCGAAGTTTCTGCAGCATTGGCAAATCACGGCCTGTGGGCGAGCCGCGCAGTGTAACGCGCTTGACGCCAGGCACCCAGCCCAATGCCCGTGACGATGCTGTCGTGGCGCATTTATCGGTCCAGGGCGAACGGCGCCAGCCGGGCCAGATACCCGAGCACCTTCAGACGCAGCAGAACGCGCCGCTGGCGGATGCGCTGCAATACGCCACACCGGCATGCCTGCATGCCTGCATGGCCCCACATCCATCAACCGACATCCAAAAAAAAAGCCCCCGGCACAGGGCCGAGGGCTTCGTATAACTGGCGGAGCGGACGGGACTCGAACCCGCGACCTCCGGCGTGACAGGCCAGCATTCTAACCAGCTGAACTACCGCTCCGCTTTAAACTTGGACATCTGCCCCCACTCCATTCGCATGACGAATTTCGTGGAGAAAACGAAGCCCCCAATTGCTCAGGGGCTTCGCGTGTAACTGGCGGAGCGGACGGGACTCGAACCCGCGACCTCCGGCGTGACAGGCCAGCATTCTAACCAGCTGAACTACCGCTCCGCGCTTGAAACATTTGCCTGGTGCTTAATGGTGGGTGCTGAGGGTTTCGAACCCCCGACCCTCTCCGTGTAAGGGAGACGCTCTACCGCTGAGCTAAGCACCCTAGCGAGTCGATTAGTTTACTGCATCCTTCAGGGCTTTACCAGCCTTGAATGCAGGATTCTTCGAAGCAGCGATCTTGATGCTGTCGCCGGTCTTCGGATTGCGGCCGGTGCGCTCGGCGCGCTCGCGGACCTGGAAGGTACCGAAGCCAACGAGGGTGACGGCGTCGCCCTTCTTCAGTGCCTTGGTGATTTCGCTCACAACCGCGTCAACAGCACGGCCAGCTTCAGCCTTGGAGATGTCAGCGGCAGCGGCAACGCCATCGATCAATTCGGTTTTATTCATTCTTGAAACTCCCTTTGCGGCAGATGCCGCGGAATCGACAATCGGCGCTCTTGCCGTAAGCGAAGAACCCGACACAAGTGGTATCGCATGACGCATCACATTTGCCGCGCCCACGAGTCGTGCATTTATACCAGCGCCCCCAACAGCACGCAAGCCAAAACCCAATAACGACGCGGGTTTTGGCTTGTTTTGGCGAGGCTCAGACAGCCCTCGTTAGTGCTTGACGCGGGTACCCGGCGTGCTACGCGACTTGCCGCGCACGGTCACGCGCGAGGCCGCCTTGCGTGCCTTTTCCTTGCCGGCCTTCTTCGGCGCGAGCGGACGTTCCAACGCCAGATCGAGCACCTCGTCGATCCACTTCACCGGCACGATCTTCAGATCGCGGGTCACGTTCGGCGGGATGTCGGCCAGATCCTTGCGGTTCTCGTCGGGGATCAGCACGGTGCGGATGCCGCCGCGCAGGGCCGCCAGCAACTTCTCCTTCAAGCCACCGATCGCCGATACCCGCCCACGCAGGGTGATCTCACCGGTCATCGCCACGTCGGCGCGGATCGGCACCCGGGTCAGTATCGACACCAGCGAGGTCACCATCGCGATACCTGCGCTCGGACCGTCTTTGGGCGTGGCGCCGTCAGGCACATGCACATGCACGTCCTGCTTCTGCAGGAAATCCACATCGATGCCAAGCCGCTCGGCGCGCGAACGCACCACCGACAATGCAGCCGATGCCGATTCCTTCATGACATTGCCGAGCTGGCCGGTGAGGATCAGGTTGCCCTTGCCCGGCACCAAGGTGGACTCGACCTGCAGCAGTTCGCCGCCGACTTCGGTCCATGCCAGACCCGTGACCAGACCGATCTCGTTTTCTTCTTCGGCACGGCCGAAGTCGAAGCGACGCACGCCCAGATACTTGTCGAGATTCTTCGCGTTGACGGTGACCAGTGCCTTCGGCTTGCCCTTCTTGGCTACCGCCTTTTTTGCCGCCGGCTGCGGACCTGCGAGCGCGATCTCCTTGACCACCTTGCGGCAGATCTTGGCCACTTCGCGTTCGAGATTACGCACACCCGACTCACGCGTGTAGTAGCGCACGATGTCCTGGATCGCATCGCTGGCGATTTCGATCTCTTCCGGCTTCAGGCCGTTGGCCTTGATCTGCTTGGGCACCAGGTAGCGCGTGGCGATGTTGAGCTTCTCGTCCTCGGTGTAGCCGGGGATGCGGATCACTTCCATGCGGTCCAGCAACGGACCCGGAATATTGAGCGAGTTGGAGGTGGCGACGAACATCACCTCCGACAGGTCAAGATCGACTTCCAGATAGTGGTCGTTGAACGAGTTGTTCTGCTCCGGATCGAGCACCTCCAGCAACGCCGACGACGGGTCGCCACGGAAGTCCATCGACATCTTGTCGATCTCGTCCAGCAGGAACAGCGGGTTCTTGCTGCCGACCTTGTTGAGGTTCTGCACCAGGCGGCCCGGCATCGAACCGACATAGGTCCGGCGGTGGCCCCGAATTTCGGCCTCGTCGCGAATGCCGCCCAGGCTCATGCGCACGAACTTGCGGTTGGTCGCCTTGGCGATCGACTGCCCGAGCGAGGTCTTGCCCACGCCCGGCGGCCCGACCAGGCACAGGATCGGCCCCTTCATCTGCTTCACGCGCGACTGCACGGCCAGGTACTCAAGGATGCGTTCCTTGACCTTGTCAAGGCCGTAGTGATCGGCGTCCAGCGTGTCTTCGGCAACCTTGAGGTCCTTGCGCACTTTGGTGCGCTTTTTCCACGGCACGCCCAGCAGCCAGTCCAGGTAGTTGCGCACCACGGCCGCCTCGGCGGACATCGGCGACATCTGCTTGAGTTTGTTGAGCTCGGCCTTGGCCTTGGTTTCGACCGGCTTGGGCATGCCCGCCTCGGCGATCTTGCGCGCCAGCTCTTCCAGCTCGCCGGGCGCATCGTCCAGGTCGCCCAGTTCCTTCTGGATCGCCTTCATCTGCTCGTTGAGGTAGTACTCGCGCTGGCTCTTTTCCATCTGCGACTTCACGCGGCCGCGGATGCGCTTTTCCAGCTGCTGCACGTCGATTTCGCCATCGACCAGGCCGACCAGCAATTCCAGCCGCTCGCCGATGTCGGTGATCTCCAGCAGGCGCTGCTTGTCGGCCAGACGCACACCGATGTGGGCGGCGATGGTGTCTGCCAGGCGGCCCGGCTCATCGATGCCGGCCAAGGTCTGCAGCAGCTCCGGCGGCAGCTTGCGATTGGTCTTGACGTACTGTTCGAACAGCGACATCAGCGATCGCGCAATCGCTTCCACCTCGCGCGGCTCACGCGCATCGCTGGCTTCGATTTCGGTGCCCTGCCCCTGCAACGCGCCGTCCTGCTCGACCACCTTGTCCACGGTGACCCGCGACAGACCCTCGACCAGCACCTTGATGGTGCCATCGGGGAGCTTGAGCAGCTGCAGCACCTGCGCCAGGGTGCCGACGGTATACAGATCGCCGGCAGCCGGGTCGTCGGTCTCGGCCGACTTTTGCGCAACGAGCAGGATGCGCTTGTCCGCCTCCATCGCTTTTTCCAGCGCACGCATCGACTTGTCGCGGCCGACGAACAGCGGGATCACCATGTGCGGAAACACCACCACGTCGCGCAGCGGCAACACTGGCAGATCGAGAATTTCTGGTTGGGACTGGGCCATGGGGCACTCCGCAGGAATGGGGGTTTTTGGGGCAGTAAAAAGCCGATGGCCCCGTTATGGGGCCATCGGCGAGGTGTTGCAAGTAGCGTTCGGAAAGCGGTTATCCACCAGCGAGGCCGAGGCCTGGCGAGGCGGCCAACGGACTCAGTCTCCGGACGCAGCCTTGGCGGGCGCCGGTTGCGCCTGGTAGATCAGATACGGCTCGGATTTATGCTCGATCACCGACTCGTCCACCACGACCTTGCTGACATTTTCCTGCGACGGCAGCTCGTACATCGTGTCCAGCAGCACCGATTCGACGATGGTGCGCAGGCCGCGGGCGCCGGTCTTGCGCTTGAGCGCCTTCTTGGCGATCGCAGACAGGGCATCGGGGCGGAACTCCAGCTCCACGCCTTCCATGTCGAACAGCTTCTTGAACTGCTTGGTGATGGCGTTCTTGGGCTCGGTCAGGATCTTGATCAGCGCCGGCTCGTCCAGCTCTTCCAGCGTGGCGACCACCGGCAGACGGCCGACGAACTCGGGAATCAGGCCGAACTTGATCAGATCTTCCGGCTCGACTTCGGCCAGGATCTTGCCCACTTCCTGCTTGCGCTCGCTGCTCTTGACCTTGGCGCCGAAGCCAATGCCGCCGGCATCGTTGGAACGCTGCTGAATGACCTTGTCCAGCCCGGCGAACGCGCCGCCGCAGATGAACAGGATGTTCTTGGTGTCCACCTGCAGGAATTCCTGCTGCGGGTGCTTGCGGCCACCCTGCGGCGGCACCGAGGCAACCGTGCCCTCGATCAGCTTCAACAGCGCCTGCTGCACGCCTTCGCCGGACACATCACGGGTGATCGACGGGTTCTCGCTCTTGCGCGAGATCTTGTCGATTTCGTCGATGTAGACGATGCCCTGCTGCGCCTTTTCGACGTCGTAATCGCACTTCTGCAACAGCTTCTGGATGATGTTTTCCACGTCCTCGCCGACATAGCCGGCTTCGGTGAGCGTGGTGGCATCGGCGATCGTGAACGGCACATTGAGCAGGCGCGCCAGCGTTTCGGCCAGCAACGTCTTGCCCGAACCGGTCGGGCCGACCAGCAGGATGTTGGATTTCGCCAGCTCGACGTCATCGTTCTTGCTGCGGCTCTCGATACGCTTGTAGTGGTTGTACACCGCTACGGCGAGCGTGCGCTTGGCGCGCAACTGCCCGATCACGTATTGATCTAGCACCTCGAGAATCTCGCGCGGCTTGGGCAGGCTGGAACGTGCCGACTGCGCCTTCTCTTCGAGTTCCTCGCGGATGATGTCGTTGCACAGCTCAACGCACTCATCGCAGATGAATACGCTGGGACCGGCAATCAGCTTACGGACTTCATGCTGACTCTTACCGCAGAACGAGCAGTAGAGAATCTTGTTGCTGTCGCCGGAACGACCTTGGCGGTCTTCGCTCATGCTTCTGTTACCCAGTTACCCCACCCGATGCACGGGGGTTCGATTTCGAGAATAGCACAGGGTCGGGAGGACATTCGCCCCGCCCGACCCTGCCGGTTTTTCCTACAATTTCAGTGGCTTGACGATCAAGAGGGCTGGATCGACTCTTCCGGACGACGCTCGAGCACCTGATCCACCAAGCCGTAGGCCTGCGCATCGACCGCGCTCTTGAAGTTGTCGCGTTCGGTGTCGCGCGCGATGGTCTCCAGCGATTGGCCGGTGTGCTTGGCCAGGATCTCGTTCAAGCGCGAACGCAGGGTCAGGATCTCGCGCGCGTGGATGTCGATATCGGTCGCCTGGCCCTGGAAGCCACCCAGCGGCTGATGGATCATCACGCGCGAATTCGGCAGCGCATAACGCTTGCCCGCCGCACCCGACGCCAGCAGCAATGCGCCCATCGAGGCGGCCTGGCCGACGCAGATGGTGCTGACGTCCGGCTTGATGTACTGCATGGTGTCGTAGATGGCCATGCCGGCGGTGACCACGCCACCGGGCGAATTGATGTAGATGCTGATGTCCTTTTCCGGGTTGTCCGCTTCCAGGAACAGCAGCTGGGCCACGATCACGTTGGCCATATGGTCGTCGATCGGACCGACCAGGAAGATCAGACGCTCCTTCAGCAGACGCGAGTAGATGTCGTACGCACGCTCGCCACGGCTGGTCTGCTCGACCACCATGGGCACCAGGTTCAGGGCTTTGGTCACAATGCTCATCAGTCTTCCCGTTGTGGCAGCGGCCTGTGCCGCTGCCCGTGTTCGACATCCGCACCCCAGACTGCGGGCGCGGTTCTTCTCTTACTGCCGGATCAGACGCGGATGGCGTCCTGGAACGACAGCGACTGCTCGGTGTGCTGGGCGCGCTCGGCGATCCAGTCGATCACCTGCTCTTCCATCACGCGGCTCTGCAGCCCGTTCATCAGTTGGGGGTCGTTGCGGTACATCTCAATGACCTGTTCCGGCTCTTCGTAGGTCGAAGCGATCAGACGCAGCGTTTCGCTGACGCGCTTGGATTCCAGGCGCAATTCGTTGCGGCGCGCCACCTCGCCCACGAGCAGGCCGACCAGCACGCGCTTGGCGGCGGCATCCATGAATCCTTGGTGCGCGTCCGCCGGCACCTGACCCGGATCGCGACCGCTGCGGCGGACCTGCTCGACCTGCTGGGCCAGCATCGAACGCGCTTCGTTCTCGACCAGGCGCGGCGGCATTTCGACATGCGCGTAGGCGGCAATCAGCTGCTCGCCCACTTCGCGACGCAGGCGGTTCATCAGCGCACCCTTGAGCTCACGCTCCAGGTTGGTACGGATATCGGCGCGGAACTGCTCGGCATCGCCACTCTTCACGCCAAAGCTCTTGATGAACTCCTTGTCCACTGCCGGCAACACCGGCTCGGAGACTTCGACCGCCTTGACGTGCACCTGCACGGTCTTGCCGGCCAGCTGTGGCACGCGCCATTCGGCGGGGAAATCGACGGTCAGGGTCTTTTCTTCACCCTTGGTGAGGCCTTCCAGGCCCTTTTCGATCTGGTCGAACATCACGCCCGAACCCAGCACGCTGCTGCCGGTCTCCACGCCTTCGGCGGGCAGACGCTCGTCGCCGGCCTGCGACCAGGTCTCCAGCGCCACCAGGTCGCCGACCTGCGCACCGCGCTCGACCGGATTCCAGGTGCGGCGCTGCAGGCGCAGGTTTTCGATCATCTGGTCGATGTCGGCATCGGTCACTTCAGCGGTCGCGCGCACCACCGACAGCTTGGTCACGTCGATGTCGCCGAAATCCGGCACCACTTCGAAGGTGGCGACGAAGTCGAAATCGGTCTCGCCCTGATCGATACGCGGGTTGCCGGCCAGGCGCAGCGAATGCTCGCGCACGGCCGAATCGAAGGTCTCGCGCAGCAGGCCTTCCATCGCCTCGGCACGCACCTGCTGACCGAAGCGCTGCTCGATCACCTTGGTCGGCACCTTGCCGGGACGGAAGCCCTTGATGCGCGTGGTCCGCGCAAGCTCGCGCAGGCGGCCACCAACGTGCGTCTCCAGGCGCTCCTGCGGCAGGGTGAAGGTCAGGCGGCGTTCCAGATTGCCGGTGGATTCGATCGATGCTTGCATGTTGACTCCTGCCACCGACAGCGCACAGCGTCGGCACGAGATGGAAGATGCGGGTTGACGGATGGCGAGAATGCCGCCGAGCCTTGTAGTTTCGCCGATAACGGCGGCCGCTGCCAGCGGCATGCGTGCAGCGGCCTCACGGACAGAAGCGACTGGTTTGCAGGAAATGCAGCGGCCGGAACCCACACGGCCGCGCGGCGTTGGTGCGAAAGGGGGGACTCGAACCCCCACGCCTTGCGGCGTCAGAACCTAAATCTGGTGCGTCTACCAATTCCGCCACTTTCGCAATGCCGTAGATGCCCGGCTATTGTTGCAGGGATGCCGGTAAAGAAAAAGCGCTGCGAGGCCTGGGCGCGTGATGACTGCAATGGGCATGGGCTGCTTGGCGCGATGACTTGAGGCTTCACGCAATGCAGGGGGCGGCAGCGGCTAGCCCCGCCTGAATCCAGACAAAGCCCATGTTCGCTACCGGCACATTGCAGCAACCGGATTTGCGAAAATTCCGTTAATTCCAGCCCGGGGGCAGCAATTGCAATGACAGACCGATATCGCCAGATCGTGGCACTGTCGCGCGATTGCATCAAAGAGATCGACCTGGATGGGCGAATCACGTCGGTCAACCGCAACGGACTGGTCGGACTTGGGGCCAGTTCTGCGGATCAGGTTGTTGCCCGCCCCTGGCGCGAGCTGTGGCCACCCGAGGCGGCGGCCATGGTGGATGCGGCCATGGCCGAGGCGGCCAAAGGCGCACCCCGGGAATTCGAGGCCAGCTGCGTGAACCTGGCCGGCGTACGCCAGACCTGGCAGGTCGTTACCAGCCCATTGTTCGACGAGCTGGGCAAGGTCGAGGCCATCCTGGCGGTGAGCAGGAATGTCTCCGACCGCCGCGCGCTGGAGGCAGCCTTTCACACCCTGGACAGCACCCTGTCGGCAGAACGCGCGTTTTCCACCAGTGCCCTGGTGCTGGCGCGCGCGCGCGAAACCTCGCTGTCGACCGAGCTGCACAGCCTGCGCGACTTGCACGAGCGCATCGAAGGCGACCTGGACATCGCGCGCGCCGCGCAGAACGCCGCCGAGAAGATCTCCGAGCAGGCGCAGAAAGGCGAAGCGGTAGGACAACTGCTGGCAGGCGTGGTCCACGACTTGAACAACGTGCTGCAGGCTGCCACATCGGCGATCGACCTGGTCGTGCAGCGCGCGCAGATCGACGCGCACGACGCCAAGTTGCTAAGCGTGGCCGACGCGGCGCTTCAACATGGCTCGGTGATGGCGCAGCGCCTGGTCGGCTTCTCGCGTCAGTACCCCTACAGCCCCGAAGCGGTGGACTTGGCCGAACTGGCACAACAGCTCAGCCCGTTACTGGAACAGGTGGTCGGCGCAGACCTGCGGTTGCAGCTGCGCACCGCAGAGGGCGGATGCTGCGCGATGGTCGACCGCCACACCGTGGAGCGCGCCATCTTGAACCTGGTGATCAATGCGCGCGATGCCTGCACCAGCGGCGACTGCATCAGTGTGGAAACTGGCGAAACCTTCGTCACCGAGGAGCAGGCGCGACTGGCCAAACCGGCCGGGCACTACATGACCATCGCGGTTGCCGATACCGGGCACGGCATGGACAGCGTGGTGCAGGCGCGGTTATTCGAGGCGTACTTCACCACCAAGCACGCCAATAAGGGCGCTGGCCTGGGATTGGCGCAGGTCTATAGCGCCGTGCGCCAGGCCGGCGGTTTTATAGACGTCTTCTCGGCGCCGGGCCAGGGTGCGCGCTTCGTGCTGGCATTTCCGCGCGTGCAGCGAGGCTAGACGCCTGTTGCGGGTGTTGCACGGACGCGCTTATGAGTGACATGGCTGCTTCCTGCAACTGCTTGCAGATCGCGCAGAGCAGTTCGCGCACGCGCTCAGCACAGGCAACGACGTGGTGCAGGAATGGCGCACGGCGCTACTTCTGGCATCGCCGACGATCTCACCGGGGTTCGATCGCTGACCGCGGCTGCGGCAAGCGCGCTCCAGCCAAGGCATTCGATAGCGAGCGTTGCCCAAGGGCGTTGTAAAGCCATTGGTATCCAGCCGGATCTTGCGCGGGCGACGCCAACTATTGCGGCCTCGATGCGTTCACAGCAGGCCAACGAGCGCGCCTCTGTTTTCAGTCCGGGAAAAAGAAAAGCACCTAGGCAGACGCCTAAGTGCTTTTATTTGGTGGGCCGTCAAGGATTCGAACCTTGGACCTATTGATTAAGAGTCAACTGCTCTACCAACTGAGCTAACGGCCCTGAAACTGGTCGCACATTGTATGTGCATTTTTGCTTCGTTGCAACACCCCGTGACACATCGGGTCGAACATTCCTGCAATCGCTCGTCATCAGTGGGGTGGCTGAGGGGACTCGAACCCCCGACATCTGGAATCACAATCCAGTACTCTAACCAGCTGAGCTACAGCCACCACTGAAAACCTGCTTCCTACCGTACCGCCGATGGCGCGCCCGACAGGACTCGAACCTGTAACCGCCGGCTTAGAAGGCCGGTGCTCTATCCGGTTGAGCTACGGGCGCCCGGACCGAACTTCGCATTCCCACGCCGTCGAAAGCTCGGAATGGTCGGGGTAGAGGGATTCGAACCCCCGACATCCTGCTCCCAAAGCAGGCGCGCTACCAGACTGCGCTATACCCCGGCGGGACCTTTCAATCCCGAAGGCTCGAAAGGTCGGCTATTTTGGGAATGATTGGCCTCGCTGTCAATCACCCTGTGTAACTTGAACGATCAGCTATCCTCACACCAACGTTCGCCAGTAGGCTGAGCACTATTTTCATGGAGAACATGCATGCGTAGCGGTAACCCTGCCCTTCGGGAATCCACATTCCTCGACTCCGGCTCCGGCTCGATCGTCACCCGCGACGGTCAGGCGATGACCCTCAACGGCACGGTCAACAAGACCGGCGCGTTGTTGCTGATGGCGGTGATCACGGCCGCCTTCGCCTGGTCGCAATCGATCGGGGCCGATGGCATGCCGCTGCCCGTCGCGCGCATCTACATGATCGCCGGCGCGATTGGCGGCCTGGTATTCGCGCTGGCCACCAGCTTCAAGCCGACCTGGGCACCGATCACGGCGCCGCTGTATGCATTGATCGAAGGCTTCTTCCTCGGCTCGATCTCTGCGGTGTACGAAGCGCGCTTCAACGGCATCGTGTTCCAGGCCGTCCTGCTCACCTTCGGCACCCTGTTCGCGCTGCTGTTCGCGTATCGCAGCGGCATGATCAAGGCCACCGAGAACTTCAAGCTGGGCGTGGTCGCAGCCACCGGCGGCATTGCACTGGTGTATCTGGCGACCATCGTGCTGGGCTTGTTCGGTGTGCGCATCCCTTTCATCCACGACTCGGGCCTGATCGGCATCGGCTTCAGCCTGTTCGTGGTGGTGGTGGCAGCACTGAACCTGGTGCTGGACTTCGACTTCATCGAGAGCGGCGTCGAGCACGGTGCGCCCAAGCACATGGAGTGGTACGGCGCATTCGGCCTGATGGTGACGCTGGTGTGGCTGTACATCGAGTTCCTGCGCCTGCTGTCGAAGCTGCAGTCGCGCAATTGAGCGGGGAATCGGGATTGGGGAATCGCAACAGCGTTTCCCCTGCGCTCGATGACCGAGGACGGCTCAGGAGGAATCCCGAGCAAACAGAAAGGGCGCTTAGGCGCCCTTTCTGTTTGTGCAATTTGCCAGTGCGCTCAGAGGCGGCTGGCGATGGCCTTGGCAAAGCCCATGGTGTTACCGGTGCCGCCCAGGTCGGGGGTCAACGAATCCTTGGCTTCCAGGGTAGCGACGATGGCTTCGCGCAGGCGCTCGGCGTTCTGCGGCTGACCGATGTGGTCCAGCATTTGCGCTGCGCCCAGCAGCAGCGCGCACGGGTTGGCCTTGCCCTGCCCTGCGATATCCGGCGCCGAGCCGTGCACGGCTTCGAAGATCGCCGCGTCCAGACCGATGTTGGCACCCGGGGCCAGGCCCAGGCCGCCGACCAGACCGGCGCACAGGTCGGAGATGATGTCGCCGAACAGGTTGGTAGTCACGATGATGTCGAACTGCTCCGGACGCATCACCAGCTGCATGCAGGTGTTGTCGACGATCATTTCCTGGAATTCGATGTCCGGATATTGCGCGGCGACATCGCGTGCCACCTTCAGGAACAGGCCCGAGGTCGACTTGATGATGTTGGCCTTGTGCACGGCGGTGACCTTCTTGCGGCCGGTGCTCTTGGCCAGCTCGAAGGCGTAGCGCACGATGCGCTCGGAGCCCTTGCGGGTGATCCGGGTGCCGGAGAACGCGGTCTCGCCATCCTCGGACACGGTCTGGCCTTCGCTCAGGTACGCGCCTTCGGTGTTTTCGCGGACGGTGATCAGGTCCACGCCGTCGGCGAAACGCGACTTGGTGTTCGGGAACGACTTGGCCGGACGCACGTTGGCGTACAGGTCGAACTTGCGACGCATGGCGACGTTGATCGAGCTGAAACCCTCGCCGACCGGCGTGGTCAGCGGGCTTTTCAGCGCCACCTTGTTCTTGCTGATCGACGCCAGAGTGGACTCGGGCAGCAGATCGCCATGCTTTTCCAGGGCGACCAGGCCGGCGTCGGCGTACTCGTAGGTCAGGCCAGCCTGCAGCGCGTCGAGCACGAACAGCGTGGCATCCATGATCTCCGGGCCGATGCCGTCGCCGCGGATGACCGTGATTGTCTGCGTCATAACGTTGGGTTTCCGAACTTGAAGGGGGGAGCGCCAGCCGCGATACCCGGCAGAGCGGCGCAAGGAGGTTTCACGGGCAATTATGCCCGATGCCGGTGAAGGCGCCCAAACCGACCTTGGTCTAAGGGTGCAGGCGCCCGAACGCAACGCGCCGCCTCGGTGGGCGGCGCGTGCGTTACTCGCTTTGACGAACCCCGACCGACACTTGCGTGCCGCAGCGACCCGTTCAGTCGTGTGCGTGCTGGGCCGGCGCCTGCGCGCCGCCTTCGAGCTGGTCCAGGAAATCCACCGCGCGGCGAAGATGCGGGATGACAATGGAGCCGCCGACCACCAGGCCGACCGAGAAGGTTTCGAAGAACTCTTCCCGGCTCACGCCGGCTTCCTTGCACTGGGCCACGTGATAGCTGATGCAGTCGTCGCAGCGCAGCACCATCGAGGCGACCAGGCCGAGCAGTTCCTTGGTCTTCACGTCCAGCGCGCCGGCCTGGTAGGTCTGGGTGTCCAGCGCGAAGAACCGCCGCACCACCTGGTTCGGCTCGGCCAGGATGCGCTGATTCATGCGCTGGCGGAATTGCGTGAACTCGCGCAGGCGGTCGGCGCTGCCGTCGTCGGGACCACTCATGCCTGGCCGCCCGCGCTGCCGGCCAGCAGCGGCTCGAGCTTGCCGGCACGATGCATGGCCATCATGTCGTCGTAGCCGCCCACGTGGACGTCGCCGACGAAGATCTGCGGCACGCTGGTGCGCTTGGCCAGGGCGATCATCCTGTCGCGTTCGGCCGGGTCCAGGTCGATCCGCACCTCGGTCCAGGTCTTGCCCTTGCTCTTGAGGAAGTTCTTGGCCGCCACGCAATACGGGCAGATGGCAGAGGAATACAGGGTGATCTGCGGGCCGGAGGCCGCGTCCTGCTCGGTATGGTCTTGGCTCACGGGAAACTCCGTGGTTGGTGTGAGGTCTGACACATGGTACCGGGCGACTGGAATTTCCATGTCGTCACCGCAACACTGTGGGTTAACCGATGATTCACGCCTCTGCGCCGGGCTGCCCGCATGCTCCGCGCACCACCTGGGAGTTCCACTTGCGCCTGCTACCGCTCGCCACTGCCCTCACGCTGGCCGTCGCCATGGGCGTGGCACCTGCGCAGGAAAGCCGCCTGCCCGATATCGGTTCGTCGGCCGGCGAGTTGCTGACCCCGACCCGCCAGGCCGAATACGGCCGGATGATGCTGGCCGAGTTGCGCAACTACGACTACGTGCTGGACGACCCGCTGATCACAGACTGGCTGCAGACCATGGGCACCCGGCTGGGCGCCAACAGCGACCAACCGCAGCAGCCGTTTACGTTTTTCATGCTGCGCGACCGCCAGATCAATGCATTCGCCACGCTGGGCGGCTACATCGCCGTCAATGCCGGGTTGGTGTTGACCGCCGAGCGCGAGGACGAAGTGGCGGCGGTGCTGTCGCACGAAATCGCCCACGTCACCCAGCAGCACGTGCTACGTGGAGTGGAGCGAGCGCAGCGCGACCAGATTCCGATCCTGCTCGGCATGCTGGCGGCGGTGGTGGCAGCGCAGCAGGCCGGGGGCAACTCCAAGGGCGACGCCACCATGGCCACCATCACCAGCGCGATGGGGCTGATGCAGCAGCGCCAGATCGACTACACCCGCTCCAACGAATCCGAAGCCGACCGGCTGGGCATCCGCACGTTGGCGCGCAGCGGCTACGACGTGGATGCGATGGCCGGCTTCTTCGAGCGCATGTCGGTGGCGATGCGCGCCAACGAGGGCGGCTACAGCGCGCCGGATTTCCTGCAGACCCATCCGGTGACCGTCACCCGCATCAGCGAGGCCAAGTCGCGCGCCGAACAGATGAAGAAGAACACCGTGGTGCTGACCACCTCGGTGCCGGGCGGGACGCGCCAGGAGCGCGTAGACCCGGCCGACCCGTCGCTGTCGGAGCCGCTCAGTCGCAATGGCAACGCGCTGCTCCCTTACGCGCTGCGGTTGCCGGTGGATGCGCTCAGCCGCGGCGGCGACCAGCAGGGTTTCGATTGGGCCAAGGAACGCCTGCGCGTGCTCAGCGCAGCCACGCCGGATGCGGCCATTCGCGAGTACGAAAACCTTCGCCGCAGCGCCAAACAAGGCTTGAGCGATCCGCAGCGCTATGGCCTGGCGCTGGCGCGGCTGCGCAACAGCGGCGGGCGGCCGGGCGAGCCGGTGGCCGAGCTGACCAGCCTGCTCGAGGCGCATCCGGACAATGTGTGGCTGGCGCTGGGCCTGAGCGAGGCGCAGGCGCGCGTGGGTCCGCGCGAGGCGGCCAATGCCCGCTTCGATGCGCTGCTCAAGCAATTGCCGAACAACCGCGCGGTTGCGCTGACCTATGCCACTGCGCTCAACGAGCAGGCCAGCAAGGAATCCGGCCAGCGCGCGCGCCAGGTGCTGGAACCGTTGTTGCACCGGAGCAGCGACGACCCATTGCTGCAACAGAGCTACGCGCGGGCCTGCGAGCTGTCCGGCGACCCATTGCGCGCCAGCGAAGCGTATGCGGAGGCGGCGTTCTTGAACGGCCGCGCCGAACAGGCCCTGATCCAGCTGGAAGCACTGAAGAAGAAAGATCTCGACTATGTGACACGGGCGCGCGTGGATGCGCGCATCGCCGCGATCACCCCAACCGTGCTGGAGCTGCGTCGCCAGGGGATCCGCGACCCGGATTTGTCCACGCGCTGATCGCCGATGCATTGCCGGCCTGTTCACGACGGCACGGTATCGCGCGGCCGCCGGCCGGTAACGGAACTGCCCAGTCCGCTTCACGCCCCTGTTTCGCCACGCAGGCGCCGCCGGCGATGTCACATTAGAGTCACAAAACCGTAGTCTACTGGCGATCAACCAAAGCCAGACGGTAAGCCCCGCGTGCAGAAACGCATTCTGATCGTCGATGACGAACCCGCGATCCGCGACATGGTGGCGTTCGCGCTGCGCAAAGGCGAGTTCGAGCCCATCCATGCCGGCGATGCCCGCGAGGCGCAGACCGCCATCGCCGACCGCGTGCCGGACCTGATCCTGCTGGACTGGATGTTGCCGGGCACCAGCGGGCTGGACCTGGCAAGGCGCTGGCGCAAGGAGCAGCTGACCCGCGAGATTCCGATCATCATGCTCACCGCGCGCGGCGAAGAAAACGACCGCGTGGGCGGCCTGGAAGCCGGCGTCGACGATTACGTGGTCAAGCCGTTCTCGGCACGCGAGCTGCTGGCGCGCATCCGCGCGGTGATGCGGCGCACCCGCGAAGACGACGAAGACGGTAGCGTGGCGGTCGGCAAGCTGCGCATCGACGGCGCCGCGCACCGGGTGTTCGCCGGCGATGCGCCGGTGCCGATCGGCCCGACCGAATATCGTCTGCTGCACTTTTTCATGACACACCCCGAGCGCGTGTATACGCGCACCCAGCTGCTGGACCATGTCTGGGGTGGCAGCGTGTATGTGGAAGAGCGCACCATCGACGTGCATATCCGCCGCCTGCGCAAGACGCTGGAACCGTTCGGGCTGGAAAACATGGTGCAGACCGTGCGCGGCTCGGGCTATCGTTTTTCCTCGGCGACCTGACGTGCCGCAAAGCCGCCCCGGCCGCAGTCCGGCCGGGTGGCTGCCTACCTGACGCTTCGTGGTAACGCCTTCCATGCCTCAACACATTCGTTCCGCCTGGCTCAAGACGCTCGGCACCCTCGCGCTGTTGTTGGGCGCTGCCGTCGTCGTCGGCGTGCTGATCGGACATGTGTGGATGGCGCTGACGCTCACCGCCCTGGGCGTGCTGGCCTGGCATTACTGGCGGCTGCGCCAGGTGCTGCGGCGGCTGACTGCACGCCAGCGTGCCGAGCCTGCGGCCGGAATCGGGGCCTGGAACGAACTGGACCGGCTGCTGTATCGCAGCCAGGACGAAATGCGCGCGCGCAAGCGGCGCCTGATCGAAATGTTGCGCACCTACCGCGCCGCAGCGCAGGCGCTGCCGGATGCAGTGGTGGTCGTGGATCGCAACAGCCAGCGCGTGCAGTGGTTCAACAAGGCGGCCGGCGGTTTGCTCGGCCTGCACCATCCCGGCGACATGGGCGTGTCGATCGTGGAGCGGCTGCAGCCGTTGCCGCTGGCGCATTGGCTGGCGGCCGGGCGCAACGCCGAGCCGATGCTGGATGCCGCCTCGCCGGCAGACCCGGATCTGCGCCTGAATCTGCGCCTGATCCCCTACTCCGACGACTACTGGCTGCTGGTGGCGCGCGATGTCAGCAAGCTGCTGCGGCTGGAACAGGTGCGACGCGATTTCGTGGCCAACGTCTCGCATGAACTGCGTACCCCGCTGACGGTGGTGCACGGTTATCTGGACATGCTCGACCCGGAAGACTTCCCCGATTCGGGTCCGATGCTGGCGGAAATGCGCAAGCAGTCCCAGCGCATGGCGCAGCTGGTCGAAGACTTGCTGACGCTGTCGCGGCTGGAATCGCAGGAAGAACTCGGCGAAGAACACGTGGCGATGGCGCCGATGCTGTCGACCTTGCGCCGCGAGGCCGAGGCGCACAGCCAGGGCCGCCACACCGTGGAGGTGATCGACGAGGCCGGCGTGGATCTGCTCGGCTCCAACAAGGAGCTGCACAGTGCGTTTTCCAACCTGGTGACCAATGCGGTGCGCTACACGCCCGGCGGCGGCACGGTGACGATCCGTTTCGTGCGCGAAGGCGATGGTGCGGCGCTGGCCGTGCGCGACACCGGCTATGGCATTCCCGCCTCGCACCTGCCGCGCATCACCGAACGCTTCTACCGTGTGTCCAGCAGCCGCTCGCGCGAGAGCGGCGGCACCGGGCTGGGGCTGTCGATCGTCAAGCACATCCTGGGGCTGCATCAGGCGCGCCTGGACATCGAAAGCGAAGTGGGACGCGGCAGCGAATTCTCGTGTCATTTCGTGCCTGCGCGCGTCGTGCAGCGCGAGCAATCGGTGCCACTGTCACGCTCGGCGTGATATGTAGTCAGTGCGCGCCGCAGCGCGCTGCGATGGACGCGCCTGCCACGCGCCGCTTTGCCTGCGTTGCGCGCCCCAGGCAATTACACAACCCGTCTTGACGATCGATTCCATGGGCCACGCCAAAGAACTGCACGACATCACACCCGGCGACGACATCGCCACCGATCCGTTGCGTGATCCGGCGCTGTACATCAACCGCGAGCTGTCGCAACTGGACTTCAACTTCCGGGTGCTGGCGCAGGCGCTCGACGAGCAGGTGCCATTGCTGGAACGGCTGCGCTTCCTGTGCATCTCGTGCACCAACCTGGACGAGTTCTTCGAAATCCGTGCGGCCACCGTGCGGCACGCACAGGAGTTCGGGCTGCCGCCGGCACCGGACGGGCTGAGCCCGACCGCCATCCTCAACGCCGTGCACGATCGCGCCGCCAAATTGGTCGAGCAGCAATACCACGCGTGGAACGAGGTGCTGCGGCCGGCGATGGAAGACGCAGGCGTTGCCGTACTCAGCCGCTCGGCATGGACGGCGCGGCAGAAACGCTGGCTGCGTGCGTATTTCCGCAACGAGATCATGCCGGTGCTGTCGCCGCTGGGCCTGGACCCGGCGCACCCGTTCCCGAAGATCCTCAACAAGACCTTGAACATCGTGGTGGTGCTGGAAGGCCAGGACGCGTTCGGTCGCGCCGGGCATCTGGCCATCGTGCGCGCACCACGTTCGCTGCCGCGCATCATCCAGCTGCCGGCCAGCCTGTCGCCGGAGGGCACGCAGAGCTTCGTGTTCCTGTCGTCGGTGTTGTCCGAATTTGTCGACGAGCTGTTCCCGGGCATGCAGGTGATGGGCTCATACCAGTTCCGCGTCACCCGCAATTCCGAACTGGTGGTGGACGAGGAAGAAGTCGAAAACCTGGCACTGGCGCTGCGCGATGAGCTGGTCACGCGCGGCTACCGTCCGGCGGTGCGGCTGGAGATCGCGCACGATTGCCCGGCGCCGATCCTGCGCACCTTGTTGCAGAATTTCGGCCTGAACGAGAACGCGGTGTACCGCATCACCGGGCCGGTCAACCTGAGCCGCGTCACCCAGGTCTATGACCTGGTGCAGCGCCCCGAACTCAAGTATCCCTCGTTCAATCCGCGCACCTTGCGCGACAGCGAGGGCATCTTCGAGATCGTCAAAAAAGGCGATGTATTGCTGCATCACCCCTTCGATGCGTTTACCGCGGTGCTGGATGTCATCCGCCAGGCCGCGGTCGACCCGAACGTGCTGGCGATCAAGCAGACGCTGTACCGCACCGGCAAGGATTCGTTGATTGTCGATGCGCTGATTCTGGCCGCGCGCAACGGCAAGGACGTCACGGTGGTGGTGGAGTTGCGTGCGCGCTTCGATGAAGAAGCCAACCTGGGCCTGGCCGACAAACTGCAGGAAGCCGGCGTGCAGGTGGTCTACGGCGTGGTCGGCTTCAAGACCCACGCCAAGATGCTGCTGATCGTGCGCCGCGAGGGCCGCAAGCTCAAACGCTACGTGCACCTGGGCACCGGCAATTACCACAGCGGCACCGCGCGCCTGTATACCGACATCAGCCTGATCACCGCCGATGCCGAGATCGGCAACGACGTGCACATGCTTTTCCAGCAGTTGTCCGGACTTGCGCCGCGCATGAAGCTGGACCAGTTGCTGCAGTCGCCGTTTACGCTGCATGCGGGCGTGTTGAAGCGGATCGATCGCGAGACACGGCTGGCCCGCAAGGGTCGCCCGGGCCGCATCATCGCCAAGATGAACGCCCTCAACGAACCACAAGTGGTGCGTGCGTTGTACATGGCCTCGCAGGCAGGGGTTCAGATCGATCTGATCGTGCGCGGGGCCTGCACGCTGCGCCCCGGGGTGCCAGGCGTGTCCGACAACATCCGCGTGCGTTCGATCGTGGGCCGCTTTCTGGAACATAGCCGCGTGTACTGGTTCGGCAACGACGGGGCCGCCGAGTTGTACTGCGCCAGTGCCGACTGGCTGGAACGCAATCTGCTGCGGCGGGTGGAGACCTGCTTCCCGATCCTGGAACCGGACCTGGCCAAGCGCATCTACCGCGAAGTGCTGCAGAACTATCTGGACGACAACGTCAGCGCCTGGGAGCTGGACGCCGAGGGCGTGTACCACAAGCGCACGCCCGCTCCGGGCGAGCCGGCGCATTCGGCGCAGATGACCTTGCTCGAGCGGATCTGAGCGCGCACTGCCGCACGCCAGGTGCAAGCCGCTTGCGCAGGCATGCGGCATGCCCATCACGGCGATTGACCGCCCGCTTGCCGCGCTTGCGAATGCAGATCTGGTGCGCCTGCCGCTGGGCGCACGCATGGCCTCTCACGTGGCCAACAGCCCATCGGCTACCATGCGGCCATGCCAATGCCCTCCCCCACGATTCCGCCCCTGCGCGATGGCGATTTTCTTGCCGCCATCGACCTAGGCTCCAACAGTTTCCACATGGTCATTGCGCGCTACCTGATGGGTCAGCTGCGCGTCGTCGATCGCCTGCGCGAGACCGTGCGCATGGCCGATGGCCTGGATGGCAAAGGTGGGCTCTCCAATGAAGCGCGACAGCGCGCACTGGAATGCCTGGCGCGGTTCGGCCAGCGCATTCGCGACGTGCCTTCGCTGCGCGTGCGTGCGCTGGCGACCAACACGGTGCGTCAGCTGCGTTCGCCACAGGCGTTTTTGATGCCGGCCGAAACCGCGCTGGGCCATGCGATCGAAGTGGTCAGCGGGCGCGAGGAAGCGCGCCTGATCTATCTCGGTGTTGCGCATGCGCAACCGCCCAAGCCCGACCAACGCCGGCTGGTGATCGACATCGGCGGCGGCTCGACCGAGTTCATCATCGGCCGCGGGTTTCAGACACTGGAACGCGAAAGTCTGCAGGCCGGATGCATTGCCAGCACGCGGCGGTTTTTCCCCGGCGGCAAATTGTCCAAGAAGAAATGGAAGGACGCGCTGACCGAGATCGGCGCCGAGTTCCAGCAATTTGCCGGCCAGTACAAGGCACTGGGCTGGCACGAGGCGATCGGCTCGTCCGGCACGCACAAGGCCATCGGCGAGATGTGCGCTGCGATGAAGCTGACCAAGGGCGCGATCACGGCGCAGGCATTGCCGGCGCTGCGCGATGAGTTGCTCAAGGCCAAGCGCATCGAAGACATCCAGCTGCCCGGCCTGGCGGCCGAACGGCGGCCGATCATCGCTGGTGGCATCCTGGTGCTGGAAGCTGCATTCCAGGCGCTGGGGCTGGAGAAACTGATGGTCAGCAAGGCGGCGATGCGCGAAGGCATCCTGTACGACATGCTTGGCCGCGGCGGCGAGAACGACCCGCGCGACAGTTCGGTGACCTCGCTGATGCAGCGCTACGGCATCGACGAAGTGCAGGCGCAGCGCGTGGAAGCGACCGCCTGCCGCCTGTTCGACCAGGTCTGCGAATCCTGGCAACTGGATGGCGACGATGCGCAGGTGCTGCGCCGCGCCGCGCGCCTGCACGAGCTGGGGCTGATCATCGCGCACAGCCAGTACCACGTGCACGGCAGCTACATCCTGGAACATTCGGATATCGCGGGTTTTTCGCGACAGGAACAGCAGGTGCTGGCGGCGCTGGTACGCACGCACCGGCGCAATGTGCCCAAGACGGCCTTCGATGCGCTGCCCGACCGCCTGCTGCTGCCAACCCGACGCAAGGCTGCGCTGCTGCGACTGGCGGTGTTGCTGCACCGCGCGCATGAGTCCGACCCGATTCCGACCCTGGAACTCACCGCCGACGACACCCGGCTGTCGTTGATCCTGTCGCAAAGCTGGATCGACTCGCGCCCGCTGCTGCGCGCCGACCTGATCGGCGAAGTCGACAGCATGGCCGGGCTGGGAATTGCGTTCAAACCGTTTGTGACCTGAGGCCTGCGGCCGCAGGCGGGATTGGTGATTGGTGATTGGTGATTGGTGATTGGTGATTGGTGATTGGTGATTGGTGATTGGTGATTGGTGATTGGTGATTGGGGATTCGGGATTCGGGATTCGCTTAAAGCCAGAGCAGCATCGTTGTGGGGTACGTGCCGAAAAGATGAAATTCGCTGTTGCGAATCTCCAATCCCGAATCCCGTCACAGCTGTCACCGCCACGTCTTACTAGCGCAACATCAATGCCATCGCACTCCCGGAAGCTAGTCAAAACGGGAGAACGGGCATGCGCTACGCGATCGTTACCGAAACCTATCCCCCCGAGGTCAACGGTGTTGCGTTGACCGTGCATGGTCTGGAAACCGGTCTGCGCACGCGCGGACACCAGGTGGATGTGGTGCGGCCACGCCAGAGCGCCGATACCGCCCCGACCGATGCGCTGCTGGTGCGTGGCGCCTCGTTGCCGCGCTACCCGGGATTGAAATTCGGCCTGCCGGCGACGCAACGCCTCGTCCGTCATTGGCGCAGCACGCAGCCGGACGCGATCTATGTGGCCACGGAAGGCCCCCTGGGCTGGTCGGCAATGCGCGCAGCCCGCCGGCTCGGCATTCCGGTCGCCACCGGCTTCCACACCCGCTTCGACGAATACCTGCCCGACTACGGCGCTGCCTGGCTGCAGGGCACCGCGTTGCGCTGGATGCGGCGCTTCCACAACCAGGCCGATGCCACCCTGGTGCCCACGCGCGAGCTGCAGCAGTTCCTGCGCAACGATGGCTTTGAGCGTGTGCAATTGCTGGCGCGGGCAGTGGATAGCCAGCAATTCGATCCGAGCCGTCGCGATTGCGCATTGCGCGCCGATTGGGGCATCGAAGGCGAAGGCTTTGCCGCCATCTATGTGGGGCGCATCGCCAGCGAAAAGAATCTGCCGTTGGCCGTACGCGCCTTTCGCAAACTGCAGCAGATCCGCCCGAAGGCACGCTTCGTCTGGGTGGGCGATGGCCCGGCGCGCGAGAAGCTTGCGCACGACAATCCGGACTTCATCTTCTGCGGCGTCCAGCGTGGCGATGCATTGGCCCGTCACTTCGCCAGCGGCGATCTGTTCCTGTTTCCCAGCCGCAGCGAAACCTTCGGCAACGTGACGCTGGAAGCGATGGCCAGCGGCGTGGCGACGGTCGCTTTCGATTACGGCGCGGCCCGCGAATATCTGCGCAACGGCCATACCGGCGCGGCGGTGGACATCGACGAGGCCTTTATCCAGGCCGCCGTCGCGCTCACCGAAGACGACGCCCTGCGCCAGCGCATGGGCACGGCGGCGGCGCAGGCGATGAAAAAATTGCATCCGGACAATGTGGTCTGCGACTTCGAAGCCTTGTTGCTGGGGATCAGCGCTGCACGGGGGCGTTATGTCGTCAACGCGGCTTGAGGTCTTGCGCGGTCACGAAGCGCGCTGGTGCCGACGCGCCAATCTGTGGTGCCGACGCCACCCGGTACGGCGCGTCTTCGCCACTATCAGCCGCCTGGGCGACGGCGTGTTCTGGTACGCCTTGATGGGGTTGCTGGTGGTGCTCGACGGCATGGACGGTGTACGTGCATCGGCGCACATGGCTGCCACCGGCGTGCTTGCATTGACGCTCTACAAGGCGCTCAAACGCTGGACCCGGCGTCCGCGGCCATATGCGGCGGACGTGCGTATTCGCGCATGGGTGGCACCGCTGGACGAGTTCAGCTTTCCCTCCGGCCATACCTTGCACGCGGTGTCCTTCAGCATCGTGGCGCTGGCCTATTACCCCTGGCTGGCCCCCTTGCTGGTGCCGTTTTCGGCCGGCGTGGCGCTCTCGCGGGTGGTGCTGGGGCTGCATTATCCCAGCGACGTGCTGGCCGCCACGCTGATCGGCGTGCTGCTGGCCAGCCTGTCGCTGTGGGGCTTGCCGGTGGTGTTGGGATAAGCGCTAGGGGTTGCGTGATGGCGGCTCGCTGACAGGTAAGCGTAACGGCAAACGGACAGGTACCAAGACGCTGCCCAGTCAGCAACAAGGCCTCTTCGCCTCATCTTTCTCCCTTCGGGACATTGTCCTCCTTTATGGGGGAGAAGGGCCGATGAGGGTACGTGCGAAGCCTCATGCACTCGCCGTCGATGGGTGTTTTCGCTAAAGCCGAAAAGAGCCCCAGCGCAGCAATTGCGACTCCAGCGCGTGGCTTCGCCCCGTACCCTCCCCCCCCCACCCCTCTCCCGCAGGGAGAGGGGATCTTGCGCTGCCGGTACGCGGTGAACTGACGGCAGGTTGCCCACCCACGCGCATGTCCCACGGCGCGTGCGACCCGCAGGATGTCTGAATGGCGATCGCCAGCCTGCGGCGTCGTTGCAAGTTGGCACACCAATCGCCGCGAAGCTGCAATGCTTCTGCGATTCCCGATTCCCGATTCCCGCCCCGCTCTACCGCCGTACAATGGCGCAATGACGACCCTGTTCATTTCCGACCTGCATCTGGATCCGGCCCGGCCGGCAATCACCGAGTTGTTTCTGGAGTTCCTGCGCACGCAGGTTCCCGGCAGCGACGCGCTCTACATCCTGGGCGATCTGTTCGAAGCCTGGATCGGCGACGACACCCCATCCACCGCCGCCGATGCAGTGGCGGTGGCCCTGCATGCAGTGGCAGATTCCGGGGTGCCGGTGTTCTTCATGGCAGGCAACCGCGACTTCCTGGTAGGCGAAACCTATGCGCAGCGCGCGGGCTTCCGGATCCTGCCCGACCCCACCGTCATCGATCTGTACGGGCACACCACGCTGCTGATGCACGGCGATTTGCTGTGCACCGACGACACGGCCTACCAGGCCTTCCGCGCGCAGACGCGCGACCCGGTGTTCCAGGCGCAGTTCCTGGCCCAGCCGCTGGCTGCACGCGTCGCGTTCGCGCAGCAGGCGCGCGCTGCCAGCCAGGCGCGGCATGCAGAACTCAAGCAGGGCGACCAGTCGCGCTTCGAAACCGTCACCGATGTCTCGCCGGCCGAAGTGGAAGCCACCTTCGTGCGTTACGGGCTGGATCGGCTGATCCACGGCCACACCCATCGCCCTGCGATCCACACCTTGCAGGCCGGCGGCAACACCTGCACGCGCATCGTGCTGGGCGACTGGTACGAGCAAGGATCGGTCCTGCGCGTGGATGCCGATGGCGTGTCGCTGGAGCAGTTGGCGTTATAGCGCGGCAGATCCACGCGCCTGCCATGGCAGGCGCAGCGACGCGGTGCTGCATTCAAGGCACGCAGCACGATCGAAAGCGCGCCTGACGCCACAGACACGCGGCGATGCAACGATGGATCGGCAGCGCTTGCCGATCGAGGTACGCAGCATCGTCGAGCGTGCCAATCAATGACCGCACCGCATCACTGCAGGCTTCGCGCACGCTCGGCGTAGTCGACGAAATCGGCATTCACCACGTCGTACCACAGCAGCGTGCCATCGGCCTGTACGCGGAAACGGTCGCGTACCGGGCTGGTCTGCGGGTCGCCGGGGCAGCCGTCGCCATGGCGTTCGCGCACCGCAAAATCGAACGTGTCCGGCGCAGGCGCAACGCCGTCCTCGGCCATGATGCTGATGCAGTTATCCGGGTACACCTTGTCGCCCTGCAAGCGGCTTTCGAGCGCCTGCAGTGCGCGGGCCTGCGCGTCGCCGCCGGGGGGTGGCGCCGGTGCGCTCACGGCAGGTTTGGGTTGCGTGGCGACAGGGTCGGCCGGTTGCTGCTTGCATCCGGCAACCGTCAGCGCGGCCAGGAACACAAGCGCATGACGCAGAGACGTGGACATGAGGGCTCCGCTCGACAGGACAAGGCCGGCAGTCACCGGCGGTGCGCCTAGTCTGCGCGATCCATGCGCGCGGGTGTAGCCAAAACGCCCGGCACTTGCGGTGCCGGGCCGGGCTTGGATCGGTCAACAACCGCTCAACGGAAGGCCGCAATCGTGGCCTTGGTATTGACCAGCACGCGTTGGTTGTCGGCGGTGCTGGCATTGCCCATGGGCACGCCGTTGTAGCTGATGTTGGGGTTGGACCAGTAGTTCAGGCGTGGGCAACCGCTGGTGCAGTCGTAGGCCATGATGGTGCGCCAGCTGTTGCCGTAGCGGTAGCCGTGGCCATACGCATACGGGGAGGTGCTCGGGTCGTTGGTGGCGTCGTGGCGTGCGCTTTGCAGATGCCCGATTTCATGAGCGAAGCTGTAGTAGCCGGTGGCGCAATCCCAGTACACCGACGCAAATGCGCTCGCGGCGTTAGAGCCAATACCCGACGCCAGGCCGCAGTAGCTGCTGTTGTCCAGCACGATGACTCCCACATCGGCCGTGTAGGTGTTGCGGCTGGTGTGGATGCTGTCCATGTAGCCGTCGTTGGTCACGCGGAAACGCTGCAGGTCGGTCGTGAAGTTGCCGGTCTCGGTGTAGCTGGTGGTCTCGTAGCGCGCCAGCTGCAAGGTGATACCCACGTTGCTGTTGATGTAGCCCTGGTTGGCTTCGGCCACCGCCAGTTGCACCAGCGACTGCATGTTGCCGCCGTAAGCGGTCACGGCCTTGTTGGTGGCCACCACGAGCACGCGAATGGTGGCCGGGCTACCTGATGAGGCAGCAGCGGCAGTCACGCGTCCGTCGCCGGGCATGTCGAACTTCGGCAGCAGGCTGTATTCGGCCGGATGCTCCTGCGGCATGCGCTGCTCATCCACCTGCACCAGCACGTGGCGGCCATCGGCCAGCGGACGCAGGCGATAGAGCTTGCCGGCGTAGCGAATCGTGCCGGTCACGGTGTCGCCGCTGCGCACCAAGATGGCCGAGTTCAGCGGGTCCACGCCCGAGAGCGTGCGTGCGCGGGTGCCGGCACGCGGCCCGAGGTTACCGTACCAGACGCTGTCGCCACCCTCCAGGGCATCGACCTTGGCCTGGGTAGCGGTGATGGTCTGGCCATCCAGCTGTAGCTCCAGCAATTTTTCCGAGGCGGTTACCGCGCCGGCATCGAGCTGAACCACCTGCGCGTTGGCAGTGGACGGGGCGCTCAACAGGCGTTGCAGCGAAGGTTCGGCTGCAGCGGTGGCGGCGGCACTGCGGCTCAGCGCAGGGCCGGTTTGATACAACGGCTTGCCGGCAGCGGCGGCCGAGCCGGCCAGGCACATGGCAATCAGACCGACCGTGGTGCACATCGACTTCGACTTCATCGTCTTTCTCTCCTAAGACATGAAAGTTACGGATGTGAAACACCGGGCCCCTGTCCCCGGGACGCCATTAGGGCGCGTGGCACTGCACAGAATGCAAGTTGTTACAACGGAAAATTATGTTTCTGTGATGTTTACCAATCCCTGGATGCGATTCCAGCAGCTCTCGAACGGGAACCAGCGCACAGTCGTACTGAAAGAGCGCGTGCTGAAGGCGTGCGTCAAACGAGCACAAGCCGTCACGGACAATACGGCGATCCTGCATCGCCCTATGGATCGATGCACATGGACCGGATTGCGTCCGCCCAGCGATTGGCTGCGTCGATCCTCGCCTGTGTCGTGGACACCGCTGCGTCGGCGTCGGTGCAGATGGCGAGTGACGCCAGGTCGTCATGCATGGCATCGCGTGCATGGATGCCCGCCTCATCGGCCATGACGTGAAGGTGCGCTCCAAGCTGTGGCGCGTGACGCGGCGTGTGTGGCGTCATCGGAATCCGCGCACGCATGCGTCAGGTAGATTCACAGTACAGGTCACGAACGCAGATTCGCGGCTCCCGTGCAGGCACGCTCAGCCAGCCTGCTCCACCAGGTCGGCCAGCTCGTCCTCGTCGAAACCGGCAAGCAGGCGCGCCTGCAGATTGAACGGCCCATGCAGATACCCGCCAGCGTATTCGCGCAGCAGCGCCTTGAAGCGTGCGCGCGGCTCGACACCGGCCTGCTCGCAATACCACCGGTACCAACGCGAGCCGGCGGCCACGTGCGCCACCTCTTCGCGCAGGATGGTTTCGAGCACCTCGGCAGTGGCAGCGTCGCCGAGCGAACGAAGTTTGACGATCATCGCCGGTGTCACGTCCAGGCCGCGCGCTTCGAGCACGCGCGGCACCAGGGCCATGCGCGCCAGGCCGTCGTGTGCAGTCTTCTCGCACATTTCCCACAGCCCGTTGTGCGCGGCGAAATCGCCGTAGTCGTGGTCGTGCGCCTGCAATCGTGCGCGCAGCAGCATGAAGTGGCGCGATTCATCGTCGGCGACCGCGACCCAATCGGCATAGAACGCCGCGGGAAGCCCGCGAAAGCGATACACCGCATCCCAGGCCAGATCGATGGCGTTGAGTTCGATGTGCGCAATGGCATGGATAAACGCAGCGCGCCCTTCCGGCGTGCCCAGTCCACGGCGCGGCAAGTGGCGCGGATGCACCAGCATTGGCGTGGCCGGACGGCCTGGCATACGGATCGGCGCAGGCGCAGGCGCTGCCGGATCGAGCGTCAAGACGCCTTCGCGAAAGGCGGCCGCGTAGTGCTGGGTCAGCGCGACTTTCTGTCGCGGGTCGGCCTGGTCCAGGCACAGCCGCGCAGCGTCGAACAGATCCGCGCTTGCGAACGGATCGCTGCTCACGCCGTTGGCCGCACGGGGCACTGGCGCGCTGCAGAAACCCACTGCGCTTGCACACGTTCGGCCGCAGGTAGCTGCCCGTTGCGCAGGCGCGCTTCATCGAGCGTGTCGATAGCTGCGGTGTTTTGTTTGCCGCCCCTCGCCGACACTCTCCGCACGCCAACCAGCGCGGCCAATCGGCCGCCCTGGTTCGGCGACTCAGGCGCGGCGACGCTTCTTGGCATCGTCCGAACGCAGCTGCTGGATACGTTCGAAATACCCCGGCTCGATGCCGGTGATGTATTCGCCGTTGAAGCACGAGGAATCGAACTGCTTGATGTCCGGGTTGCCCTCGCGCACTGCCACTTCCAGGTCTTCCAGATCCTGGTAGATCAGCCAGTCGCAGCCCAGAAACTCCTGGATTTCCAGCTCGCTGCGGCCATGCGCGATGAGCTCTTCGGCCGCCGGCATGTCGATGCCGTAGATGTTGGGGTAACGCACCGGCGGCGCGGCCGAGGCCAGGTACACCTTGCGCGCACCGGCATCGCGCGCCATCTGCACGATCTGCCGGCTGGTGGTGCCGCGCACGATGGAATCGTCCACCAGCAGCACCACACGGTTACGGAATTCCAGGTGGATCGGATTGAGCTTGCGGCGCACCGATTTCTGCCGTTCGCCCTGCCCCGGCATGATGAAGGTGCGGCCCACGTAGCGATTCTTGACGAAGCCCTCGCGGTACTTCACGCCGAGCACATTGGACATCTCCAGCGCCACATCGCGCGAAGTGTCCGGGATCGGAATGATGGTGTCGATGTCATGGTCCGGTCGCAGGCGCAGGATCTTTTCGCCCAGCTTCAGGCCCATGCGCATGCGCGCCTTGTGCACCGAGATGTTGTCGATCATCGAATCGGGGCGCGCGAAATACACGTACTCGAAAATGCACGGCGCGTTGTTGGTCGGCGCGGCGCAGACTTCCGAGAACAGCTCGCCGCGCGCGGTGATCACCAGCGCTTCGCCCGGGCGCACATCGCGCATCCGCTGGTAGCCGAGGATATCCAGCGCTGCCGACTCGGAGGACACGATGTATTCGGTGCCTTCGGCGTGTTCGCGCTTGCCCAGCACCAGCGGGCGGATGCCGTGCGGGTCGCGGAACGCCACCAGGCCCAGGCCCAGCACCACGCTGACCACCGCATAACCGCCCTTGCAACGGCGGTGCACGCCGGCCACCGCGCGGATCGCCGCTTCGGGGGTGAGCATGCGCTGCGCGTCCAGCTCGTAGGCGAACACGTTCAACAGCACTTCGCTGTCCGAATCGGTATTGATGTTGCGGCGGTCGGCTTCGAACACCTGCTGGCGCAAGGCCTCGGTGTTGATCAGGTTGCCGTTGTGCGCCAGCGCGATGCCGTAGGGCGAGTTGACGTAGAACGGCTGCGCCTCGTCCATGCCTTCCGAGCCTGCGGTCGGGTAGCGGCAATGGGCGATGCCGACGCGCCCTTCCAGCACCGCCATCTTCTTTTCGTCGAAGACGTCGCGCACCAGGCCGTTGGCCTTCTGCACGCGCAGGCGCGTGCCATCTGCGGTCGCGATGCCCGCGGCGTCCTGCCCACGATGCTGCAGGACGGTCAGGCCGTCATATAGCTGCCCGGCGACGTTCTGGTTGCCGACAATACCGACGATGCCACACATGGTGCGCGTTCTCCGCTTCGGCTTGCGCCGTTACTGTGAAGGTGGCCGTGCCTGGCCTTGGGATTCGACCCGAGCCGGGTCGCTTTCTCCGCCGCGAACCTGCGCCGGATCGATGTTGGCCGGCATCGCCTGCGTCGGATCGCGTCCGTCGCCAGCCGTCTTGCCGGGGTTGCCAAGCGCACGGGTGATGGTGTCGCTCAGCCCGGAACCGCCAAGTGCCTTGCCCAGGTCCGTATTATCGCCTGCCGAAGGCAACTTCCCCAACTCCATGGGCAAGTTGCCGAGTTCCATTGATGGCATCTCCATCGATGGCATTCGCCAGGCCGGCAGTTGTGCCCGCATCCAGCCCGCGCCCGGCTGCAGCATGGGCAGCAGCACCGACTGGCGCCATGCCGGCTCGCGCGGCAGCGGGGTGAAGCCCATCAGCAGCACCAGCACGCTGGCCAGAAACGCACCGCGCACCACGCCCAGGCCGAACCCGAGCATGCGGTCGGTGCCGCCGAGCTTGATCGCATCCACGCCCGCGCGGATCACCATGCCAATCACCGCCACGCTGATCAGCACACCGACGAACACCATGGCGTAGCCGCCGAACGATTCGGTCGCAGACGGATGCTTGCCATCGGCCAGCCAGCGCGCGGCCGCGCCGCCGAACATGAAGGTGGCCCAGCCGGCCAGCAACCATGACAACGTACCCACCACGATGGCCACAAAGCCGCGCAACAAGCCCAACAGGGCTGACACCAGAATGATGACGCCCAGCACCATGTCGATCATGGGCAACCTCTCCGCGTGGCGCGCGCGCCGTGAATGCAATGGGGCTCGGTCGTCATTGCCCTCCCCTCCATGGGTGCGAGGCGTTGGAAAATCCAGCAGCTGCAGGCGCGCAGTGCAGGCAGTTGGCAGACACGTGACGGTCCGCCGGCAGTGCAGTGTACGAGCGGCTGCCACCTGCGCGGCGGCCGCGTTTGCTTGCGGCCGGCATGGCGGTTACGGATGCGGACGCACCATGCCGGAGATACCGACCTTGGCTGCCACCTGGGCACGCAACTGTTCGGCATCGCTGCGATTGGCGACCGGGCCGACGCGCACGCGGTTCAACGCGCCCTTGTCGGTCCGCACCTGTTCGACGAAGGCACTGAAGCCGGCGGCGCGCACGCGGTCGCGCAAGGCATCGGCATCTTCGGCACGACCGAACGCGCCCAGCTGCACTGCAAACCCGACCGCACTGGCCGCAGGCGCTGCCGGCGCGGTGGCCACCGGCTTGGCGGGGGCGGGCTTGGTGACCTCAGGCTTGGCCGGCACGGGCTTGGCCACCTCGGCCGGCTTGGGCGCGGCGACCACCGGTTTGGCGGGCTCCGGCGGCAGGCTTTCGGTCTTTGTCGGTGCGGTGGTGCTGGCGGCGGCGACGCTGCTACCGGGTTTGACGGCAGGCGCAGGCGCCGGTGCGCTGGCGACAGGCGCCGGCGCGGCGGCGTTGGCGTCCAACGTCACCACCTGGGCGTTGACGTCGCTGCGTACCTTCACTGCCTGCAGCCGGGCCGATTCGGCCTGCGCCTGGTCGGCATACGGCCCCACGCGCACGCGCCAGGCGGGGCGGCCGTTGATCTGGGTCTTTTCGCTGAAGCCGGGCAATTGCGCCTGCTTGAGCCGCGCAATCACCGCGTCGGCGTCGGCGCTGGTGGCGTATGCACCAAAATTCACTGCGTAGTTGCCGGCCGCCACTTCCGGAGCCGAGGGCGTGCTGGACGGAGCGGCCAGATCGGCGGCATCGGGGTTGTTCTGCACCGGCGCCGGCGCGCCGGCCATGCCTAGCGCCCCACCGGCCGGCGCATTGCCCGGGGTGACCAGCGGCAATTCGCGGGTTTCGAACTCGCCATTGGCGGGCGCTGCGGGCGCCTCGAGCGGTACATCGGCCACACCGCTCGACGGCGCGGGGCCCTTGACCAGCATCGGCAGGAAGATCACGGCAAGCGCCACCAGAACGATGGCGCCAATCAGTCGCTGTTTCAGAGCAGTATCCACGGAAGAGACGAGAGGCGGCGTGGCGGGGTGCCGCGGCGATTATAAGGCCGGCGCCACCCCGACGACCTCAGCGGGCTGAATGAAGTGCGTCGAGCGCGTCGGCCACGGTGTGAAACGAGCCGAACACCAGCACGCGGTCGCCGGGGCTGGCCCTGTCCAGGACCGCGCGCACTGCACTGGCAACATCGCGATGACACGGCGCCTGCGCGGCGGCACTGCCTTGCAGACGGGCATGCAATGCTTGCGCCGATTGGCCGCGCGCGCCTTCCAGCCCCGCCAGCGCCCAGTGGTCGATCTGCCCAGCCACTGCCTCCACCACGCCCAGCACATCCTTGTCGGCCAATGCGGCGTAGATCGCATAGGTGCGGCCGGCATGCGCCTGCGTACCGAGCACGGCGGCCAGCGCGCGTGCGGCCTGCGGGTTGTGTCCGACATCCAGCAGTACCTGTACGCCATTGACCTCAAGCCGCTGCAGTCGGCCAGCCACTTGCGCGTTGCCGATGCCCTGCGCCCAGGCCGCGTCGGGCACTTCCACCGGCAATGCCTGCAACGCGGCGATCGCGGCAGCGGCGTTGGCCAGCTGCACTGGCGCACGCAGTGCCGGCATCGGCAGTTCCAACGTCACTGCCACATCGCGCCAGCGCCAGCGCGGCGCGTCGGATTGCGGGCTCTCGGCGTGCCGTGTGTCGATCGGCTCGAAGAAATAATCGCTGCCGGCACGGATGGCATTGGCACCCAGCTGGTAGGCGCGACGCAGCACACTGGACGGCGGGTCGATCTCGCCCAGCACCACCGGCTTCCATGCGCGGATGATGCCGGCCTTCTCGGTGCCGATGGCCTCGCGGTCCTCGCCCAGCCAGTCGGTGTGGTCGAGATCGACCGTGGTGATCACCGCCACATCCGAATCGACGATGTTGACCGCATCCAGCCGTCCACCCAGGCCGATTTCCAGCACCGCCAACTCCAGCGCGGACTGCTGAAACAACCACAGCGCCGCCAGCGTACCGAACTCGAAATAGGTCAACGCGGTGTCGCCGCGTGCTGCTTCGACCGCTGCAAACGCGTCGACCAGCTGCGCGTCGCTGGCCTCTTCGCCATCGATGCGCACGCGCTCGTTGTAGCGCAGCAGATGCGGCGAGGTGTAGGCCCCCACCTTCCAGCCGGCAGCACGCCCGATCGCCTCGATGAAGGCCACCGTCGAGCCCTTGCCGTTGGTGCCGCCCACGACGATGACATGCGTGGCCGGCGCGGCGATCTGCAAGCGCGCCGCAACCGCGCGCACGCGCTCCAGGCCCATCGCAATGGCACTGGGATGCTGCTGCTCGATATAGGCGAGCCAGGCGGAGAGGGAGTCGGTTGCGTTCATGGGGAGGGCTGCGCAGAGAGGGGCACATTATCGCCATTTGCGCTTGCGCAACGCACGCCACGTCGGTGTTGGATGTATCGCGCGTGCTTGGTTAGTACGACGCAGCTCGGTTGATCGCGCATGGTGCGAACGCCGTCACCAGCGCATCCCAGGACGTTGAGCGATCACCCCAAGACGCAGCCCCGACACGGAGCGTTGACTACGCAACCGCACCGAGGCCTGTTCCACCAACTCACCCAGACCTGCAAGCGTGTATCAACGACGTTCGGCATTTTGGCACCTGCAACGACATGGCGTGTCATTGGCGATACAGCGTCCTTGCCTCGCCTTACAACGCCCGATGCTTTGCCTCACCAAAGAACGGTGTGTGGTGCGCACAGTCGTTGAGGCGCACCACTTCGAGATGCTCCACGTCATCGCCTTCGAGCAGGTTCAACGTGGTCGGGGCCTGGCGGAAGCTCCATAGCTTGGACAACGGCAGGCCCAGGATCTTGCACAGGATCACGCGATTGACCGCATCGTGTGCGACCACCAGCAAGGTGTCGCCGGCGCCCAGTCCATCGGTGGCGCGCACCAGGCCGCGCCAGCTGCGGTCCAGCACCTGACGCAACGATTCGCCCCCCGGCATCAACACGGTATCGGGCTCTTCGCGCCAGGCGCGTAGGCGTGCGGGGTCTTTGTCGTTGATCTCGCTGGCCAGCAGGCCCTCCCACTCGCCGTGCGCAATTTCCTGCAGATCGGCATCGGTCTGCAGCAGCGCTTGACGCGAAGCGCCCAGCGCGGCCTTGGCAGTGGCCTGCGCACGCGACAACGGCGATGCCACCGCGCGGTCGATCTGCAGCGTGTGCAGCCGTTCGCCCAATGCGCGCGCCTGGCCTTCGCCAACCGGCGAAAGCGGAATATCGATCTGGCCCTGGTAACGGCCTTCGGCGTTCCACGGCGTCTCGCCGTGACGAGCAAGCAGGATGCGCATGCGCTGGGAGTTCCTTGGGGGAGGGGGCCGCTCGCCGCAGCGAAAACGGGACCGCATGATAACCCCTGCCGCCCCCGCACCGGCGCCGCGTCAGCGCACGCCTAGCTCCTTCAACAGCTGTGGCGCCGGAGCGACCTCGGTCATGATCCAGCGCAGATAGCGGCTGTCCACGGCAATCATGCGGGTCATTGCCGGGTCGAAGATCCAGTTGCTGCTTACCGACTCCCAATTTCCGTCGAATGCCAGGCCGACCAGCTTGCCTTGCGCGTCCATCACCGGCGAACCGGAGTTGCCGCCGGTGATGTCCAGGTCAGACAGGAAATTGACCGGCACCGAGCCCAGGCGTTTGTCCTCCAGCCCGGCGTAGCGCTTGGCCTTGACCGCATCCAGCAGGGCCTTGGGCGAATCGAACGGATCGGCGCCGGTCTCCTTGGCGACCACCCCTTCCAGCGTGGTGAACGGTGTGTAGGCCACGCCATCTTTCGGGGCGTAGCCCTTGACGTTGCCGAAGGTGATGCGCAGCGACAGGTTGGCATCCGGATAGACCGATTCGCCCCGGCTCTTCCTGTAGTCGGCCAGGGCTTGCAGATACACCGGCCGCGCCTTGAGCTGCTCGCCGGTACGCAGTTTGTCCTCGCGCTCGATCTGCAACAGGGCCGGTGTCACCGCCACGGCGTACTGGATCGCCGGGTCGGTGCTGGCTTCGAAGGCGGCCCGGTCGGCGGCGAGCCACGTCAGCCGCGCTTGCGTGCTCCCCAACGCCGTGCCATCGAGCTTGCCCACGGCCGCCTGCACGGCCGCCGCATCGCGACCGCCCAACCACTGGTCCAGCGCGGCGATGCGCTGGTTGGCCGGCAGCTTCAGGTACTGGCTGAGCCAGTACTGCTGCAGCTGACGATCCATGGCCGGCACGTAACGGCGCTCCATCTGCTTCATCGTCGCTTCGATCGACGGCAGGTCGCGGTCCTGGTACCCGGATTCGCGTTGCGCATTGGGCTTGGCACGCTCCAGCGCCAGCCGGTACAGCGTCACCGCGGCACCCACCGTGCCGGTGGAGTCGAACTGGCGCAGCACGAAGTCGCGCTGTTGCGTGGCCTGGGTCTGCTTGAGCAGCTTGACCAAGGTGTCGTGCGCGGCAAGCGCATTACGCCCGCTCGCACCCCGCCCCTTGAGCCAGGCCAGCACGGCCGCTTCGTCGGCCTGCTTGGTGGCCTGCGCATTGATGCGCTTGAAACCTTCAAGTTGCCCGTCGAAGTTCTTGGCGGAGTTATTGAGGCTGGCGACGGTGCTGGCATATTTCACCTGGATGTCGGGATCCTGCTTGCCTGCCTGTTCGATCAGGCCGATCACGTCCTTCAATTGCTGGCCGACCACCGGGTAGGTCCAGCTAGCGGTGTTGTCGAATTCGGCAGCCAGCGCGTAGCGATTGGTGCGGCCCGGATAGCCGGCCACCATCACGAAGTCGCCGGCGCCCAGCGGCTGGTCGGCGAACTTCAGGAAGTGCTTGGGCTGGTAGGGCATATTGTCCTTGGCGTAGGCAGCAGGCGTGCCGTCCTTGCCGACATAGGCGCGATAGAACGAGAAATCGCCGGTGTGGCGCGGCCACATCCAGTTGTCGATGTCGCCGCCGAACTTGCCCACGCTGCCGGGCGGTGCATAGACCAGGCGCACATCCTTGATCTCCAGGTTCTTGAACAACCGGTAGGCGTTGCCCCCGGCAAAACTGAAGAACTGGCAGCGGTAACCCGGCTGCGCTTCGCAGGACGCGATCTGTTGCTTGCTGAAATCCTCAAGGGCCAGCGTGCGCTTGAGCGCATCGTCGCCTGCAGTGGCCATCGCTGCCCTTGCCGGTGCCGTGACGTCGGTAATGGCATCGAGCACGTAGATACGCGCACTGGGACCTGCGCTGAGCTCGTCGGCGGGACGTACAGCGTTGAACCCGTCCTTGATCAGGTTCTTTTGCGCGGTGGAGTTGAGTTGGATCGCGCCATAGGCACAGTGGTGGTTGGTGACGACCAGACCCTGCGGCGAGACGAAGCTGGCGGTGCAACCACCCAGGGCAACCACGGCGCCCATCGGATCGCCGGTCAGGTCGGCCAGCTGCTGCGGCGAAAGCCGCAAGCCTGCTTGCTGGAGGGGCCCGGCGATCTCGGGCAGCTGTTGTGGAACCCACATCCCCTCGCCCGCCTGTGCAGACGAAACGACAGCCAGCGTGGCCAGCACGGAAACAGCGAACAGGTTCGGACGCATCGACAGCCCCAAGGGTTATTGTCGTTACAGTGTAACGCCAACGTCTGCTGGCAAATCCACGACCGATGACAGGATCGGCGCGCGCCCTTTCCCCACGCACGCACGTATGCCGCGCAGCAGGCGCCCGCGGTTCGCCTGCAGCTCCGTGGCCGGGCGCCCGCCTAGACGCGGCCGAACGCGGGGTCGCTGCGGCTGGGCCTGCCGGTTTCCAGATGCCCGGCCAGCCGGCGGCGGAAAGCGCTGCCCGGCTGTTCCACCACCAGGTCGTACCAGTGATCGCTGGCGGCAAGCGCCAGGCGAATGGTCTCGCGCTGACCTGGGGCCAGCGGGAAGGTGCGCGCATCTGGGTCTGCGTAGTCCAGCGCACGCAGCTGCACGGTGCAGGCGCGCTGCCCGGCATTGCCGATTTCCAGCACCAAGGCGTCGCCCTCCTGCCGCGCCTCCACCCATGGCGCGGCCGATGGCGCAGAGGCACTTGGCACCTGCCCGGCGAACTCGCGCAAGAAACCATTCGGCCCGTGCACGCGCAAGGCGTATGCACCCGCGTGCGTGACCCCGACCGGCGCATCCTCCAGCTGCGTGCCGGGCAGCACCGTGTAATACCAGGGGCCGCCACTGGCCGCGCTGCTGTAGACGTTGAACGCCGCGGCCGCCGCGCCGCTGTTGACGAACTGCAACTGCACGGTGGCGCCCTCTTGCACGCGTGCATGCACCTGCAAGGCATACGGCAGTGCGCGCGCCGGCCGTTGCCCCGGTTCCTGGCGCGGCATCGCTGCGGCGGCAGGCACCGACGGTAGCGGTTTGTCGCGCACGGCAGCGGTACGTGCGCGATAGTCCTCGACCGACGGCAATGCGCTCAACGCCGAATCGTCCGGTTTGCGGAAGTCGAACACGCTGGTGAGATCGCCACTGACCGCACGCCGCCATGGGCTGATGTTCGGCTCGGCCACGCCGAAGCGGCGTTCCAGCAGACGCAGGACCGAGGTGTGATCGAACACCTGCGAGTTGACCCAGCCACCACGTGTCCACGGCGAGATCACCAGCATCGGCACGCGAATGCCCAGGCCGATCGGCACGCCATCGTAGACCTCGCCACGCGTGTCGACATTGCTGCGCCCCATGCGTGCGTCCACTGCCGGCAACGGCGCGGGCACGTGATCGAAGAAGCCGTCGTTCTCGTCGTAATTGATGATCAGTGCCGTCTTGGCCCACACCTCGGGATTGGCGGTGAGCGCATCGATCAGACGCGCCACCAGCGACTCGCCATAGGCAGGCGGCGCTTCGGGATGTTCGCAGTACGCGGTGGGCGGGATGACCCACGACACCTGCGGCAGGCGATTGGCCTGCACATCGGCAGCGATCGCGGCGACCAGATGCTCGGCCTGGGTGGTGGCGGCATTGTCCGCGGTTGACCCGGGCACGCACGCACGTGCACGCCGGTACCGTTCGTCGTCGGTGCGTAGATCGCGGTAGTGCGAGAAGTACGCCAGCGAGTTGCAGCCGAAGTTGTCGTATTCCTGATACACGCGCCAGTCCACGCCGGCAGCCTGCAAACGCTGCGCGTACGTGGTCCACTGCAGTGCTGCGTAGCCGGGCTTGTCGCGCGCCATGTCGGCGGTCCAGTTGCCATCGTCGGCATTGGTCACCGCCTGCGCGCCGACGTTGCCCACGCTTGGGCCGCTGGTACCGGTGAACAGATACATGCGGTTGGGATTGGTCGGCCCGTGCAGCGAGCAGTAATAGCCGTCGCAGATGGTGAACGCGTCGGCCAGCGCGTGGTAGTACGGGATGTCGTGACGCTGGAAGTATCCCATCGTCAATTCCCCCTTGTACGGCACCCACGCATCGTATTCGGCCCAGCGTGCCGGCTCCTGCCCGTGACCGGCCTTCCAGGAATGATCCAGGCTCTTGATCAAGGGCGCGCAGGTATTTTGCGAATCGAACGCGAACGGCAGCAAGCGTCGTCCATCGGACATGGGTTGACTCCATACCGGATGGCCATCGCGCAGTTGCAGCGCGCGCGGATCGCCAAAGCCACGCACGCCACGTAGCGCGCCGAAATAATGATCGAACGAGCGGTTTTCCTGCATCAGGATCACCACATGTTCGAGATCGCGCAACGTGCCGGTCCGCGCGTTGGCCGGCAGCGCGAGCGCACGGCCGATCGAAGACGGCAAGGCGCCGGCAGCAGTGAGCGCAGCGACGCGCTTGAGGAAATCGCGACGCGAAGAGGAAGAGGAAGAGGTCATGGCGGCAGAACCTGCAAAAAATGGTGCTTTTTTCACCGCGCAGCGCGGTTGGACACGACACGTATAGCGGGCGAGCGCGACAGTTTTGCGACAGCGACCGTCATCAATGTTTCATGAGCCGTTGACACCCTGCGTCGCGAAACGCCGGCTTTGCACCGTGCGTCCGCCCTCAGCCGTGGCCGAACAGGACTCCCCCATGACTTCCGCTCGTCGCTTTCATGTCACACCGCTGGCGCTTGCCCTGGCAACGCTGCTTCCCGTCGTTTCGCAGGCCGCGTCGCCGGCTGAGCCGGTTGCCGTTGCTCCGGCAGCGGAGGCAGCGACACCTGTGGCCGACGCCGCCAATGCAACGCAACTGGATGCAATCAATGTGGTGTCGCAAGGCAGCACGCGCCAGGTGCAACGCATCAGCCAGCAGGACATCGAGCAGCTGACGCCCGGCAGCAGCGCATTCAAGGCAGTGGAAAAACTGCCTGGCGTGCAGTTCCAGTCCGCCGATCCATTCGGCACCTACGAATGGTCCACGCAGGTGACCCTGCATGGCTTCGACCAAAGCCGCCTGGGTTACACGCTCGACGGCATTCCACTGGGCAACATGAGCTATGGCGTGACCAATGGCCTGCACATTACGCGCGCCATCATTTCGGAAAACCTCGGTTCGGTGGAAATTGCGCAAGGCGCCGGTGCACTAGGCACTGCGTCCAACACCAATCTCGGCGGCACCATGCAGTTCTACTCGGCCGACCCGCAGACCACGCCTGGCGCACGGTTGGTGCAGACGGTGGGCAGCGATGCAACGCGCCGCACCTTTGTGCGCGCCGACACCGGCGATCGCGATGGGTTGTCGGCGTATCTGTCGTATGCCAATGCCAGCACCGACAAATGGAAGGGCTATGGCGATCAGACATCCGAACAGGCCAATCTCAAGACGGTGTACCAATGGGGCGACGGCAACCGCCTGAGCCTGTTCGTCGATACCTCGCGGCGCAAGGAATACGACTACATGGATCTGTCGTTGACCAGCCAGCGCGCGCTCGGCTGGGACTACGATTACCTGCAGCCGGATTGGGCCACCGCCGTGCAGATGGCACGCGCGTATCAGAACACCGGGGCCACCAGCGGCGTGGCCAACGGCTACCCGCAATCGCTGGCCGGCCTGCCCAGCGACTACAGCTGGCTCGACGCCAGCTATTACGCTGGCGGCGGACTGCGTCGCGACAACCTGGCAGGCCTGTCGGGCACGTTCGTGTTCGGCGGCGCCACGCTCGATGCCAGCGGCTATTACCACGGCAATCGTGGCGAAGGCCAATGGGTGACACCGTATGTGCCCACCTCCGCGCAGATGCCGCTGTCGATGCGCACCACCGACTACGGCCTGGATCGCTTCGGCGGTACCAGCGCATTGAAGTGGTCATGGGGCAACCACGATCTGGAAGTGGGCGCATGGGCAGAAAACGCGCGCACCACGCAGGGCCGCAATTACTTCGCGCTTGGTAACGAAGGTTACACCTCGCTGTACAACGTATACGAGGCACAGACCCCGTTCCGTCGCGACTTCCTGCAGCGCTACACCACCCAGACCCGCATGCTGTATCTACAGGACACCGTGCGCCTGCTCGACGACCGTCTGACCCTCAACTACGGCGCAAAGGCGCTCAGCACCACCACGCGCGCACAATCGCTGGTGCCGACCACCGCACTGGCGCAAGGACGCATTCGCGCCGAAGATAATTTCCTGCCGCAGGTGGGCATCAACTACAAGCTCGACGAACGCCAGGACCTGTACGCGTCCTACAGCAAGAACATCGCGGCGTTCGGCTTCACCCCGTTCGCCACCTCGCAGGCGGCGTTCGACCGCAGCCGCTCCACGCTGGAACCGGAACAATCGCAGACCGTGCAGGTGGGTTACCGCGTGCAGGATGCGCAGTTCCAGCTCTCGGCCGACGCCTATTTCACCAAGTTCTCCAACCGCTTGCTGACCACCTCGCCGTGCACCGCGGTGCAGACCTGCGCTTCGATCCTGAGCAACGTCGGTGCGGTGCACAGCGCCGGCGCGGATCTGGCACTGATGTGGCGCCCGACCGAAGGAGTGAGCTGGTTGAACTCGTTGTCGTGGAATCGCTCGCGTTACCAGGACGATTACCTCAACAACGGCGTGGTCGCCACCTCCGGCAAGGACGTGGTGGGCATCCCGGCGTTGATGTTCTCTTCCAGCGCCAGCTACCAGATCGGCAACCTGCGCCTGGATCTGGACGGCAAGTACGTGGACAAGCGCTACATCACCTTCCTCAACGATTCGCAGGTGCCGTCCTACTGGCTGTTCAATGCCGGGGCACGTTACGACTTCGGCCGTGTCGGCGGGGTGGCCGATGTGGCGCTGGCGCTCAACATCAGCAATCTCACCGACAAGCGCTACTTCGCCAGCACCGGCACCAACGGCTATGTCGCCTCCGATCCGGATGGCTACAACCAGACCATGGTGGTCGGCGCACCGCGGCAGTACTTCATGAGCCTGGATGTGAAGTTCTAGGCGCGGCTGACAAGCATTGGAGCGGTGCTGGCGCCGATGACGCACGCCTGCCGTTTGGCCAACGCGCTAGCCCTGGCAGGCGGCGGCAGGTCTGGAGCGTGGTTCCCATCCTGGGCCGAGGCGCTAGCTTCGTCGCAACGGGCACGGGCCGGACCGGCCCTGCCCCACCGTGGATCCAGGGCCGCATCACGTCCATTCCCGCACCGCCGCATGGCATACAGGCCGCGACGCCTATAATCGCCGGCTTACTTTCACTCAGCAGGTTCCGCCAGATGGCGCAGACGATGAAGGCGCTGGTCAAGCGCGAAGCGAACAAGGGCATCTGGCTGGAACAGGTGCCAGTGCCGACGCCCGGCCCCAACGAGGTGCTGATCAAGCTGGAAAAGACCGCCATTTGCGGCACCGACCTGCACATCTACCTGTGGGACGAATGGAGCCAGCGCACGATCAGGCCGGGCCTGACCATCGGTCATGAATTCGTCGGCCGCGTGGCCGAGCTCGGTTCGGCCGTGACCGGCTATCAGGTCGGCCAGCGGGTGTCGGCCGAAGGCCACATCGTGTGCGGCCATTGCCGCAACTGCCGTGGCGGCCGTCCGCACCTGTGCCCCAACACGGTCGGGATCGGTGTCAACGTCAACGGCGCTTTCGCCGAATACATGGTGATGCCGGCCAGCAACCTGTGGCCGATCCCGGACCAGATTCCGTCCGAGCTTGCCGCGTTCTTCGACCCCTACGGCAACGCCGCGCACTGCGCGCTGGAATTCGACGTCATCGGCGAGGACGTACTGATCACCGGCGCCGGCCCGATCGGCATCATTGCCGCCGGCATCTGCAAGCACATCGGTGCGCGCAATGTGGTGGTCACCGACGTCAACGATTTCCGCCTCAAGCTGGCGGCCGACATGGGGGCCACGCGCGTGGTCAACGTCTCCAAGACCTCGCTCAAGGACGTCATGGCCGACCTGCACATGGAAGGCTTCGACGTGGGCCTGGAAATGAGCGGCAACCCACGTGCGTTCAACGACATGCTCGATTGCATGTACCACGGCGGCAAGATCGCCATGCTCGGCATCATGCCGCGTGGCGCCGGTTGCGACTGGGACAAGATCATCTTCAAGGGCCTCACCGTGCAGGGCATCTACGGCCGCAAGATGTACGAGACCTGGTACAAGATGACGCAGCTGGTGCTGTCGGGTTTTCCGCTGCACAAGGTGCTGACCCATCAGCTGCCGATCGACGATTTCCAGAAAGGCTTCGACCTGATGGAAGAAGGCAAGGCCGGCAAGGTCGTGCTGAGTTGGAATTGATCGGCTGACACTGCAGATCTGCGAAAGGCGCCGCGAGGCGCCTTTTGCGTTTTTAAGACATGCGCTTGCTGACGAATGCTGCGAGCGATTTTCAGGAGCTGGCGAAGCGTCTCAAGCAACGCGGGGTGGGCTAGGGTCTGGATAAACGCCTAGTGGGCCGATTGCGCGGTGCCCTCGCCGCTCGCGGGACACGCCGCAAGTACGTCCATGTAGGCGCGATGGCGGCATCCATGCCGCCAACGGTCCCGCAATCGGCAAGGACACCGCACCGGATAGTTTGCTGGTGGATTCATTGAAGAACGAACACACCGCAGCAGATCGTCCACTGAATGCCTCCTTGGAACTCGACGCACCGACCAGCTCAACTGATCCTTGCCCGCTCACCGTCGCGGGACCCGTGGCGACATGGACGACGCCACGGAGCTTGCACGGACGCACGTGTCGCGTGCTGCGCGATGGTGGGCGGGCAAGGCCCCTGCAGACGGTCCGCCGATCGGCAGCTCCACAAGTGATCGATCCACAAGCTGCAGTCATTCAAGAATCGAACCAGCCAAGCCTCGAGTCTTGACCGAGTTTGGACGCAGAGGCAGACAACCCAGTGCGTCGGCGCTTCCCGCATGACGACGACTCTGCACGTTGTCAGAGTCGCTTCAATCAGTCGCCATCACGGCCAGGTGACGGTCGCCGTTGCCACCAGATGGTTCTGCGAATTCTGACGACCGAAGCCGAATTCGGCGGCTTTGCTGGTGTCGTAATAACCCACACTCAAACCCAGCGGGCCGAACGTCTTGCCGACGTTGACGCCGAAATCATTGTAGTCGTGGTCCACCTGACTCAGCGACGAGGTGTAGACGCTGTGCCCTGCGTGCGCCCCGAGCGTAAAGTCGTACGGCAACGTCCAGTTGGCATCGAAGGCGTAGTAATAGCCATCGGTCTTGCTGCCGTACAGATCGTCGGTGTAGGCGACCGTCACGCTATAGGTCTTCAGGAACGTGGTCTTGGTGATCAACTCGGCGTAGTTGGATGCGCCCGCTCCCAGATACTGGTAACGGTTGATCATGACATCGAAGTTCCAGTGGGTGCCCAGGTCGGTGTTGTAGCCGACGAAACCATCCACTTCCCAATCCGGGTCGCCGGCGCCGAAATCGACGTTGGACGACCAGGTCCCCAGGTACAACCCGAATGGCGTCTTGTAGGTCAAACCGGCCTGAAACGCAGGCTCTTCATTTGTCTGCGAAATACCGCGGAACAGGTAATCGCTGGTCACCGCAAAGGTGCCACTGAACGGCGATGTAGACGCATCTTCTTCCTGCGCCTGCGCAAGCGGTGCAACGCCCAACAGGAGTAACGAAAGACAACAAGCGAGCGGGGACGACTTCATGGGCATCTCCTGGAGCGATGAACGGTGGGATGGCGCGAAGCGAGGCTGCAAGGACTTCTTAGTCCAACTGTCATTGCAGCGCAACATGAAAGTCGCGTTCGCTTGATCCAGCGCACACACTCAAGAGCCCATGCGCGAATCAGGTGTCGATGTCATCGACCGCTTGCGCCGAATCTTGATGTTCGGGGTTGAAATCGGGCAGCGGGAATTGGTCACAGCAAAGGCGAAACGCGCCTCGCACATCCATTCCCGCGCCCTGCGATCTCAGCCGGCGCCCGCTTACGCGGGAAATATCCCGTACTGCCGTGCTGCCAAGCGCACTTGCTGCCCTGGCTGGAAGCTACCGGCAGAGGCCGGCAGTTCCACCTCCACTTCGTTGCCCGCCGGTTCCAGCGTTGCGCGCAGCCGCAGGCGTGGCCCGCTGCGTTGCGACCACGCCACCGTCGCCGGCCAGCCCGCCTCGTCGGGCACCAGATCTTCCGGCCGCACATACACCTCCACCGGCCCTGCAGCCAGCGCGGCATTGGGCAGGGGAAGTGCGTGCCCAGCCACCTGGATCTGCCCCTGCGCCAGCACCCCGGGGATACGGTTCACCGCACCCACGAACGAATACACGAATGGCGAGGCCGGCTTGTCGTAGATCATGGCCGGCGTGTCGAGTTGCTCGATGCGGCCGCGGTTGAGGATGGCCACGCGGTCGGCCAGTTCCAGGGCTTCTTCCTGGTCATGGGTGACGAAGACCGTGGTCAGGCCGGTACGTTCGTGCAACTCGCGCAGCCAACGGCGCAGGTCGCGGCGCACCTGCGCATCCAGCGCCCCGAATGGCTCGTCCAGCAACAGCACGCGCGGCTCGATCGCCAGCGCGCGCGCCAGCGCCACGCGCTGCCGCTGGCCGCCGGAGAGCTGGGTGGGATAACGCTGTTCCAGGCCGTGCAGCTGCACCAGCGCCAGCAGTTCCTCCACGCGCGCACGGATGCGTGCTTCGGCCCAACGCGCGTTGCCGCGGCGCACGCGCAAGCCGAACGCGATGTTCTCGAACACGTCCATATGCTTGAACAATGCGTAGTGCTGGAACACGAAGCCGACCCGGCGCGATTGCACGCTCATGCGGGTGGCATCTTCATCGCCGAACAGCACCTGGCCGCCATCGGCATGCTCCAGCCCGGCCATGATCCGCAGCAGCGTGGTCTTGCCCGAGCCGGAGGGCCCAAGCAAGGCCAGCAACTCGCCCTGGCGCACTTCCAGATTGATGTCGTCCAGCGCGGTAAAGGTCTCGAACTGCTTGCGCAGGCGGTGAATGCGGATGCCCATGGTCACCTCAATGGCGGTGGTTGGCGGCCAGCGAATCGCCGTGTCGCCATTCCAGATACGTCTTCAGCGCCAACGTCAGCAGCGCGGTCAGTGCCAGCAGCGACGCGCAGGCAAATGCGGCGCTGTAGGCATATTCGTTGTAGAGAATTTCCACATGCAGCGGCAGCGTATTGGTGCGTCCACGGATATGCCCGGACACCACCGACACCGCCCCGAATTCGCCCATCGCGCGCGCCGCGCACAGCAGCACGCCGTACAGCAGGCCCCAACGGATATTGGGCAACGTCACCCGCCAGAACATCTGCCAGCCGTTCGCGCCCAGGCTTAGTGCCGCCAGTTCCTCGTCGCTGCCCTGCTGCTCCATCAGCGGCATCAGTTCGCGCGCGATGAAGGGGAATGTCACGAACGTGGTCGCCAGCACGATGCCCGGCAACGCGAACACGATCCGCGGCAGCTGAATCACCAACTCGCCCAGCACCGGCAGCTGCACATGCCAGCCTTCGTCGATCAGCGGCCAGGCCCAGCCGCTGCGGCCGAAGATCAGTACGAAGATCAAGCCCGCCACCACCGGCGACACCGAAAACGGCAGGTCGATCAGGCTGACCAGCAGACGTTTGCCCCAGAACTGATGCTTGCTGATGGCCCACGCCGCGGCCACGCCGAATACCAGATTCAACGGCAGCACGATCGCCGTCACCAGCAAGGTCAGCTTGATCGCCGACAACGCGTCCGGGTCGACCACCGCACGCAGGAAGGTTTCCCAACCGCCACGCAATGCCTCGGCGAACACCAGCACCAGCGGCAGCAGCAAGAACGCCAGCAGAAAGAGCACGGCCCCCAGGATCATCAGCCATTGCACCCAGCGCGGCTCATTGGTGGCCGAATCGCTGATGCGGCGCGCCTGCTTGGTCATGGCGTGGGTAGGCAACATGGAAGGCAGCGATGAAACGGCATTGTTCATACGGGCCTCCGTTGATAGCGCAGCAGCCGTGCCTGCAGCGTATTGACCACCAGCAGGATCACGAACGACAGCAACAACATGGCCGCGGCAATGGCAGTGGCGCCGGCGTAGTCGAATTCTTCCAGCCGGATGGTGATCAGTAGCGGGGCGATCTCGGTGGAATTGGGCAGGTTGCCGGCAATGAAGATCACCGAGCCGTACTCCCCCACGCCGCGCGCAAATGCCAGCGCAAACCCGGTCAGGACCGCTGGCCACAGCCCCGGCAGCACCACCCGCCATACCGTCTGCCAGCGCGAGGCACCCAGCGTGGCGGCGGCAGCCTCCATTTCACGATCGCTCTCTGCCAGTACCGGCTGCACCACCCGCACCACGAAAGGCAGGCCCACAAAGACCAACGCCAGCACGATGCCCAGCTGCGTGTAAGCCACCTTGATCCCGATCGCCTCCAGCCAGCGCCCCACCCACCCGTTGCCGCCGTACAGCGCGGTCAGCGCAATGCCGGCCACCGCGGTGGGCAACGCGAACGGCAGATCGATCACCGCATCGAAAAAGCGCTTGCCCGGGAACCTGTAACGCACGAAGACCCAGGCCACCCAGGTGCCCATCACCGCGTTGAAGGCACCGGCCGCAAACGCGGTGCCGAAGCTCACCCGCAGCGCCGACAGCACGCGCGGCTCGCTCCATACCCGCCACAGGCCCTCCCAGCCCAGACCGCTGGTCTTGATGAAGATGCCCAGCAGCGGGATCAGCACGATCAGGCCAAGCCAGGTCAGGGTGATGCCCAGACTCAGGCCCAGCCCCGGCATCACGCGTCGGCGCGATGACGGCGCTGGGTGGGGTGCAACCGACATCGACATCGCCTACTTGTTGGCCTGGATCTGGTCGAACACGCCACCGTCGGCGAAGTGCTCCTGCTGCGCCTTCTCCCATGAGCCGAACGCCTGCTGGATGGTCACCAGCTTGATGTCCGGAAACCGCGCCATGTCGGCCGGGTCGGCAAATTCGGGATGCCGCGGGCGATAGAAATGCTTGGCTGCCAGCTTCTGCCCTTCAGGCGCATACAGATCGCGCAGGTAGGCTTCGGCCACCTCGCGGGTGCCATGCTTGTCGACGTTCTTGTCCACCAGCGCCACCGACGGCTCGGCCAGGATCGACAACTTCGGCACCACGATCTCGAACTTGTCCTTGCCCAGTTCCTCGCGCGCCAGCAGCGCTTCGTTTTCCCAGGCCAGCAGCACATCGCCGATGCCGCGCTGCACGAACGTGGTGGTGGCACCGCGTGCGCCGGTATCCAGCACCGGCACGTTGCGGAACAGCGCCTGCATGTAGCGCAGGATGCGCTGGCGGTCGCCCTTGAAGATGTGGTCGGCATACGCCCAGGCGGCCAGATAGTTCCAGCGCGCGCCTCCGGAGGTCTTCGGGTTCGGCGTCACCACCGCTACGCCAGACCGCAGCAGGTCCGGCCAGTCGTGGATGTTCTTCGGGTTGCCCTTGCGCACCAGGAACACGATGGTCGAGGTATACGGCGCACTGTTGTCGGGCAGGCGCTTTTCCCAATCGGCATCGATCAGCTTGGCCTTCTGCGCGATGGCATCCACGTCGTAGGCCAGCGCCAGGGTCACCACGTCGGCCTCGATGCCATCGATCACCGCGCGCGCCTGCTTGCCAGAGCCGCCGTGCGAGGTTTCTACGGTCACCGTGTCCTGCGGGTGCTGCTGTTTCCACTGCGCGGCGAAGGCGGCGTTGTAGTCGCGGTAGAACTCGCGGGTGGGGTCGTAGCTTACGTTGAGCAGCCCGATCTCGCGCGCGCCAGCCGGCCCGGCCAGGACCAGCAAGGCGCAAAGAAGGGAGGCAAAACGGAAACGGGGGTATGTCACGACGATCTCCTGGCCGGTTGAGCACAGCTGAACAGCAAGCATGCCATGCTGCGCAGCGGCACGCAGGCGGTGAAATGACATCAGCGCCGCCTCTTATGCCGATTTTGCATGACGTAGTGGTATGCCACCGTGATCGTTAAAATTGCGCTTCTTTCTGCCACTGCGACCGCCATGACCACCGCTCCCGCCGCGCTGACTGCCCATTACGCCGCCGAACTGGATGCCATCCAGGCCCAAGGCCTGTTCAAGTCCGAGCGCATCATCACCGGTCCGCAGTCGGCCGAGATCACCCTGGCCGATGGCCGCCGCGTGCTGAACTTCTGTGCCAACAACTATCTGGGCCTGGCCGACCACCCGGACATCATCCAGGCCGCCAAGGACGCGCTGGACAGCCACGGCTTCGGCATGGCCTCGGTACGCTTCATCTGCGGCACCCAGGACCTGCACAAGCAACTGGAACGCAGCATCGCCGAGTTCTTCGGCACCGAAGACACCATCCTCTACGCGGCCTGCTTCGATGCCAACGGCGGCCTGTTCGAACCGCTGCTGGGCGAGCACGACGCCATCATTTCCGACGCGCTCAACCATGCCTCCATCATCGATGGTGTGCGCCTGTGCAAGGCCAAGCGCTTCCGCTACGCCAACTGCGACATGGCCGATCTGGAGGCGCAGCTGCAGGCCGCCGACGCCGCCGGTTGCAAGACCAAGCTGATCACCAGCGACGGCGTGTTCTCGATGGACGGCTTCATCGCCCCGCTCGACGAAATCACTGCCCTAGCCCGCAAGTACAACGCGCTGGTGCATATCGACGAATGCCACGCCACCGGCTTCCTCGGCGCCACCGGCCGCGGCTCGGCCGAGGTCAAGGGCGTCCTGGATCAGATCGATATTTTCACCGGCACCCTGGGCAAGGCCATGGGCGGCGCACTCGGCGGCTTCACCACCGCAAAGCGCGAAGTGATCGAGTTGCTGCGTCAGCGTTCGCGCCCCTACCTGTTCTCCAATTCATTGCCGCCGCACGTGGTGGCTGCCGGCATCAAGGCCTTCGACATGCTGGATGCCGCGGGCGAGCTGCGCACGCAGCTGGTCGAAAACACCACCTATTTCCGCGCCCGCATGACCGCCGCCGGTTTCGACGTCAAGCCGGGCGTGCATCCGATCAGCCCGGTGATGCTGTACGACGCACCGCTGGCGCAAAAATTCGCCGAGCGCTTGCTGGAAGAAGGCATCTACGCCATCGGCTTTTTCTTCCCGGTGGTTCCGAAAGGCCAGGCGCGCATTCGCACCCAGATCAGCGCAGCGCATACGCGCGAGCACCTGGATCAAGCGATCGAAGCGTTCATCAAGATCGGGCGCGAACTCAAGGTCATCGACGCCTGAGCATGCGCACGGTGCTGCGCCAACGGCTGCTGCTGGCGGCGCAGACCGATGCGCAGGCGCAGCTGCGCGACGGCCATTGGGAGACACGCTGCCTGCATTGCCGTCGGCATCTGCAAGTGCGCGCCGACGGCGAACCGCTTGGCCACACCACGCTGGAACACGTGGTGCCGCAGGCCTGGTTCGGTCGTCGCGCGGCGGCGGCGCTGTGCGCGCTGGTGGGCGGCGATGCCAACGATGCGCGCAATCTGGCGCTGGCCTGTGCCGGCTGCAATCACGCCAAGGGGCGCCGCCACGATGCCAACGGCGCCGGCGACGCACGCGCTTACGAAGTGGTGAGCGCCCTGCTCAGCGCGCGTCTGGCGCGCTGGCGCGCGCTGCCGGTACCAACGCCCTGACTTCCTCGGCGCTCAGCATCCGCCACGCGCCTTTGCCGAGCTCCCCCATCGCCAGCGGGCCGATCGCCACGCGCACCAGCCGCAGTACGCCGATATCGACTGCGGCCAACAGCCGGCGGATCTGCCGATTACGGCCTTCGTCCAGCACGATTTCCAGCCAGGCATTGCGCTCGCCTTCGCGCAGCACGCTGACCTGTTTGGCACGCAACAGCACGCCCTCGCCCTCAGGGTCGGCATCTGCCACACCGGCCTGCAGCTGCGCCAGTTGCGCGGCACTGGGGCGGCAATCGATCTGCACGTGGTACGTCTTGTCCGGCCCTCTCGCCGGGTCGGTCACCGTCGCCGCCCATTGGGGGTCGTTGCTGAAAAGCAGCAGGCCTTCGCTGGCCTTGTCCAGGCGCCCCACCGGCGCGATCCACGGTAGGCCGGCGCCATCGAAGCAACGGTAGACCGTGTCCCTGCCCTGCTCGTCGCGCACGGTGGTGACCACGCCACGCGGCTTGTTGAGCATCAGATAGCAACGTGCCGGCCCCGCAAGCGGCTGCCCATCGACAGTGATGGACGATTGCTGATCGCCGCGGATCGGAAATTCGGGGTCGCGCACCACACGCGCCGACACGCTGACGCGGCCATCGGCAATCCAGCGCGCTGCCTCGGTGCGCGAACACACGCCAAGCTTGGACAGCACACGCGCCAGCCCATGGCGTGGCGCGGCATTGGCGGATGCGGCAGCGGAGGTGCGCACTGCACCGGCCGCTCCCGGACCACGCTGACGCTGCCGGGACGTTGCCGGCGCAGGTCGCCGGGGCATGCCGTCCCGACCGCAGGGCTTACTTGTTTTCGACCGACTTGGCGTCGGCTGCAGGTGCTGCGGGCGCTGCCGCGGCAGGTGCCGCGCCAGCGGCCGGGCGTGCCTTGACCACGCGCACACCGCGGGCCTTCATCCAGGCATCGAATTCTTCTGCCGTCATGCGCTTGCCGTTCTGGCTCATGTCGAAGCGCCACGGGGTGTTGTCGAACGCGGTGGTCGCCTTGTAGGCCGCCGGGTCGTTCGGGTTGACGGTGCCGCCAGGCGGAATGACCTTGGCCAGATCCTGGCAGCCTTCCACGCGCAGGCGCAGCAGCACGCGATCCACCGACTGGTCGCTGCTATAGGGCTGTGCCAGCACGCCAGTGGGCATGCCCAGCTGCACGCTGCGGGTGTAGAACTCGGCAGCCGCCGGTGCAACCACGGTGGCGGGCAGCGGCAGTGGCTGGGACACCATGCTGCCGGCGCAGTTCGGAGCGGCGTAGGCGGCGGGGATCAGAGCGAGACAGAGCAGTCCTGCCGTAGCGGTACGCAGCATCGGGTTCTTCCAAGTATGAGTGTGGTATTGACGCGGCGAGTGTAGGCAGCGATGAACGCTGTTTCAACAGGAACCGTGCCTGGATGGCAACACAGACAGGATCGGCAGCGCCTGAGCGCGCTTTTCTAGGGCCTGCATAGACAAAACCCGGCGCAAGGCCGGGTTTTGTATGCAGCAAAGCTAGCGGTCCAATTAGTTCTGGACGTTCAGCTCGGTACGACGGTTCTTCGCACGACCTTCCGGATTGTCCGAACCATCCGGGTTGGTGTTCGGAGCAATCGGACGGCTCTCGCCGTAGCCGATCGGGCCGACCAGACGCGACGCATCGACGCCGTTCTTGGTCAGGTAGTCGTACACGGTGGTCGCACGACGCTCGGACAGCTTCTGGTTGTACGCGTCGGTACCCTTCGAGTCGGTGTGACCGGCAACCTCGACCTTCAGGTCGGGGTAACGTTTCAGGATTTCGGTCGCTTCGCTCAGGATCGAGACGGCATCCGGACGCAGGGTCGACTTGTTGAAGTCGAAGTTCACGCCCTTCAGGTCGATCGAGACAGGAACCGGGCAACCGTCCGGACCGATGGTCTGGCCAGGCTGCGAGTTCGGGCACTTGTCGTCGCAGTTGTTGACGCCGTCACCGTCGTCATCCAGATCGGCGCAGCTCGGAGCAACCGGAGCCGGAGCCGGCGGCGGAGCGGTCGACGGAGCCGGTCCCAACGGGATCACGACGCCGACCGAAGCCAGCACGTCACCGAACCAGTCTTCGCGCGGAGCGGCAACGCTCTGGTCGTTGAAGTCAGCGCGGTAGGCCAACTCGGCACGCACGGCGACGCGCTTGTCGAAGGTGGTCTGCAGACCGACACCAGCCTTGGCGGCAAAGTTGCCGTCCTTCTGCTGGCCCGGCGAAACCGGGTTCGGGGTCGCGTCGAATTCTTCTTCCGAACGCTGGTAGCCCAGGCCGAACAGCAGGTAGGGGTTCCAGCCGCGGCCTTCCTGGATGAAGTGGCGACGCAGGTCGAACGAGATGCCGTACTGGCTCCAGTTCAGATCCTGGTTGGCATCGAAGTTCGGGTTCTGATAGTTCAGCTCACCGTCGATCGACCAGTTCGGGCTGACGAACTTGCCCAGACCCAGGGTGACGAACGGGGCATCATTGGTCAGGCGATCGCTGTCCTGGAAGTTGAAGCCAGCGCTACCGGTCAGGTACCAACGGTCGTCGAACTCCTGCGCGGAAGCAGCCTGGGCAACTGCCAGACCGCCGAGCAACGCGGCAGTGAGAATTTTCTTGTTCATTTATACAGCTCCTTCTTTGGGAGATAAAACCGATAGAGGCGTTGTGCTTGGTAAAGATGCTCGTCACATCCAGAGCCATCGGGGCGCAGATTAAGCCGGCCTCGGTGAAGATCGCGTTAACGGTCATATAACATGTGAAAGCAATCACCGGGTCCCGCAACGCCAAGCAATACTACGTATACAGCTTCATGAAGGAAAGGACCGCGCGCCCAAATCGGATAACGCACCTGCATGAACCGCAGCCCAATTAAGTCACTTGAATACGCTTTCAGGCTGACTGGTTTTTAGCGTTCCAGGCGGCCTCGAAAACTACATTGGTGAACGCCAGGCCCCGTCCGAGCTGAATTGTGGGGTCGGTGGTTGCGGGCAACTTGCTCCACAACGCACCCTGAACCTCCCGCTCTGGAGCGCTCCAATGAAAGCTGTCGCCCTCACCCGCCATCTTCCGATCGACGATCCCGAATCGCTGCTTGATATGGAACTTCCGACACCTGCGGCGCCGTCGGGGTATGACTTATTGGTGCGGGTGGAAGCGATCTCGGTGAACCCGGTCGATACGAAGGTGCGCGCGCCCAAGCCGCAACCGCTGCACGCGCCGAAGATCCTGGGTTACGACGCCGCCGGGGTGATCGAGGCGGTCGGCCCGGAGGTCACCGCCTTTGCGGTCGGCGACGAGGTCTACTACGCCGGCGATATCGGGCGGCCGGGCAGCAATGCGCAGTACCAGCTGGTGGACGCCCGCATTGCCGGATGCAAACCGACCTCGCTCAGCTTCGCGCAGGCGGCCGCGTTGCCGCTGACCACCCTGACGGCATGGGAGTTGCTGTTCCAGCGCATGCCCTTTTCGTTCGACGGTGCACGCAATCGCGGCAGGCATCTGCTGATCATCGGCGGCGCTGGTGGCGTGGGCTCCATCGCGATCCAGCTGGCGCGGCATGCCGGATTCACGGTGATCGCCACCGCCTCGCGCCCGGAGAGCATCGAGTGGGTTCGCCAAATGGGCGCGCATCACGTGATCGATCATCACCAACCGCTGCAGCCGCAACTGCAGGCGCTGGGACTGGACACGGTGGACGCGGCGCTCAATCTGGCCGACACCGACCGCTACTGGCAGCCACTGGGCGAAGTGCTGGCGCCGCAGGGCCATGTGGGCCTGATCGTGGAGCCGCGCGGGCCGTTGTCGATCGGCGACCCCTACAAATCCAAGTGCATCGGCATCCATTGGGAGCTGATGTTCACGCGCGCGCGCTATGCGACTGAGGACATGGTCGAGCAGCACCGTATCCTCAACCGGGCAGCCAGCCTGATCGATGCCGGCGAACTGCGCACCACGCATACCGAGACGCTGTCGCCGATCAATGCGCAGCAGCTGCGCGAGGCGCATCGTCGCCTGGAAAGCGGCAGCACGATCGGCAAGCTGGTGCTGGCCGGCTGGTAAGGCGGCCGGCGGGCCACGGTCGCTGCCCCGATGCCCTGGTGCGAAAGGCGCCTGCGCATCGGGGCGCGCCTGTGCGGGCGGCAGCACAGGCGTGGTGCCGAACGGGCGTCTGCAGCATCGGCGCGCCGCTGCATGCACCAGGACTTGCCGCCAGGCCGGTTTGCCGGCATCGTGCGCAATCCGTACGCCAGCGTATCCACATCATGTCGCCCGCCACCGGCCCCTCCGCCTTGTCTTTCCCGCACCTGTTCACCCCGCTCGATCTGGGCTTCACGCAATTGCGTAATCGGGTCCTGATGGGCTCGATGCACACGGGCCTGGAAGACCGCGCGCGCGACTTCCCCAAGTTGGCGGCGTATTTCGCCGAGCGCGCCGCCGGTGGCGTGGGCCTGATCGTGACCGGTGGGTTTTCGCCCAATGTGGTGGGCTGGCTCAAGCCATTCGGCGGCAAGTTATCGTGGCCGTGGGAAGTACGCCCGCATCGCCAGGTCACCCGCGCAGTCCACGAACACGGCGCCAAGATCTGCCTGCAGCTGCTGCACGCCGGGCGCTATGCGTACCACCCGCTGTCGGTTGCGCCGTCCAGGCTCAAGGCACCGATCAACCCGTTCACTCCGCGTGCGTTGTCGGCCGGCGCGGTGGACCGGCAGATCGCCGCGTATGCGCGTGCCGCGCGGCTGGCGCGCGAGGCAGGCTACGACGGCGTCGAGGTCATGGGCTCGGAAGGCTATCTGATCAACGAATTCACCGCCGCGCGCACCAATCGGCGCAGCGACGCCTGGGGCGGCGATGCCAGCAAGCGCATGCGCTTTGCGGTGGAGATCGTGCGGCGCATCCGCGAGGCCTGCGGGCCGGACTTCATCATCATCTACCGGCTGTCGCTGGTGGATCTGGTCGAAGACGGCAACCAATGGCAGGAAATCCTGGCGCAGGCACAGGCGATCGAAGCGGCCGGCGCGACCATCATCAATTCCGGTATCGGCTGGCACGAAGCGCGCATTCCCACCATCGCCACCTCGGTGCCGCGCGCCGCGTTTGTCGGGGTCACCGCCAAGCTCAAACCGTATCTGCGCATTCCGGTGGTGGCCACCAACCGCATCAACATGCCGGAGGTGGCCGAGGGCATCCTGGCCGACGGTGCCGCAGACATGGTGTCGCTGGCGCGGCCGCTGCTGGCCGACCCGCAGTGGACCAATAAAGCGCGCGCCGGGCAGTCGCACACCATCAATACGTGTATCGCCTGTAATCAGGCCTGCCTGGATCATGTTTTCGACAACAAGCTGGCCAGCTGCCTGGTCAACCCACGTGCCGCACACGAGACCGAACTCAACTACACCCCGACTGCCACGCCCAAGCGCATCGCCGTGGTCGGGGCCGGCCCGGCCGGTCTGGCCTGCGCGACAGTGGCGGCAGAACGCGGGCACCGGGTGACCTTGTTCGATGCTAGCGATGCGATCGGGGGGCAATTCAATGTCGCCAGGCGCATTCCGGGCAAGGAAGAATTCAACGAGACCTTGCGTTACTTCGGCCATCGCATCGAAGCGACCGGCGTGCAGCTGCGTCTGAACACCCCGGTACAGGCGGCCGATCTGAAAGACTTTGACGAAGTCGTGCTGGCAACCGGCATCGAGCCGCGCAAGGTGGATTTCCCCGGTGCCGATCATCCGATGGTGGTGAGCTATCTCGACGTGGTGCTGGGCCGCCACGTGGCCGCCGACAAGGTGGCGATCATCGGTGCCGGCGGCATTGGCTTTGATGTCGGTGAGTTTCTGGTGCACACCGGCCAATCGCCTGCGCTGGATCCGCAGCGCTGGATGGCCGAATGGGGCGTAGACCCGAACTTCGAAGCGCGCGGTGCGTTGACCAAACCGCAACCCGAGCGCGCCGCCCGCCAGGTCTGGCTGTTGCAGCGCAGCCCCGGCAAGCCTGGTGCACGCCTGGGCAAGACCACCGGCTGGATCCACCGCGCGACGCTCAAGGCCAAGGGCGTCAAGATGCTCGGCGGCGTGGAATATCTGGGCGTGGACGATGCCGGCCTGCGCGTTCGCGTGGAAGGCAGCGAACAGCTGCTGGATGTCGGTACGGTGGTGGTGTGCGCCGGGCAGGAGCCGCGTCGCGAGTTGCTGGCTGCGCTGCAGGCCAATGGCCAGCAGCCGCATTTGATCGGTGGCGCGGACGTGGCGGCCGAACTGGATGCCAAGCGCGCGATCAACCAGGCAAGTCGGCTGGCCGCGACCCTGTAAGGGGTTTTCGAAGACGGCGTCACCACGACGCCGTCGTTGTGTTCGCGTCCTAGCTGCACTGCTGACGTGCATGCGGCGTTACCGACGCCGACATGCACGCGGATGTGGTGGTCTGCAACGCCCATTCTTTTTCTTGTCGTGCGGCTCGGCGATAAGTGCCAGATGCATCGTCACCGCGCGCACTGCCGCCTGCCATATTGCGTGCCTGCACGACAGCACATTTCGACACGCGCCTGCCTGGTAGACGGCCGGGCACTTCGCGCACCTGAAACGCGCTCGGGTCGATGCTTGTTTCTTGCGTTGTCGATTCGCAGTTACCGCGAGAGCATCAACGCGGTTATGGGATGCGAATACACCGCACGCTTTGTCACTTGGACAAGGAATTTCGAAAGCTGCATGCGCGCGCTGCCGACAGTGCGTGCTGCACTGACTGCAGCACCTGGCGCCTCATCGCCTCCTTCGCCTTGGCGTCCATTCGTTTTGAAACTTATGTGCCTGGCACTTCTGCACTTGAGCTTCTTCGTGCTCTTGCGCGCATAAGCAGGCGACCTCGGAACCCATCGCAACGCACTAGGGCGCATCCCTGGCGCATCGAATGATCGACGAGCTGTCGAAACATGGTCACGCATCCTCCGAACGTCATGCAGTGACGGAAATCGCGTCGTAATGGCAGATAGCTTTCGCTGCAGCGGATGGCGTCTGTGCTGCTTCCGATGGCGTTATCAGCAAGATGCGTCGAGACCGCGCATCTGTACGCATCCAAGATGATGTCTAAATCGCCAAGACTGCAGCACGACGATGTATCTCGGACACGTAGCACTTGCGCCATCGCTGGCGTCACCGCAACGCTCGTTTTTCTCGCGCATCCGTGGTCGATGTACGAAACCAATTGCGTAACTCAACTGGACAACACAACAACGCGTGACGAGCGCGTGTAAGAAAAATTCGCTTATGCGGAGGGTGCTTTTTTGGCCGCCAGGCGATCTTCCCAAACCAACGCGCAATGCCGCAGCGTGCGCGATGTGGCAAAAAATTCAGGCAACACAACAGTCGCTGCAACGATGCGACGCAGATGCGATGTTGCGATGCACGCGAGGCTTGTGTGCAGCGCCATGCGTTGCGGGCGGTTGCAGTCGTCAACCCCTCTCATTCAGCCGCGATTGTGTGATCGACGCCTACCTTGCGCCAACTTTTTGACCCACCGCATTTGGTGGGCGCCTTCGGCAGATGGTCTTTCGCCGAAGCATTTGGCGACCGGTGGCAGGTCGCCTCCCCATGACGCCAAGCCCTCTGCACTGGTGCATCCACATTGGATGCTCTGCGGACCGGCCCATACGGAGCAAGGAGTTCTATGAAACTTGTTTGGATACTCTGGCTGTCGCATGTGTTGCCGCAGCCAGCCGCAGATTCGCTGTGTTTGAGCACGACCGTCTATCTGGAAGCGCGCGACCAGACCTTGCGTGGCCAACAGGCCGTTGCAGAAGTTGCGTTGCGTCGCCTGGATAGTGGTTTGTGGGGCGATTCGATGTGTCAGGTGGTCACTGCACGCAAGCAGTTCGCGCCGACGATCGTCGCGCCAGGCACGCAGCTGAAGAACGACGATGCCTGGAACAAGGCATTGGGCGTGGCACTGGCGGCGCAGCGCAACTGGGCATTGCCGGTTGGCCAACGCAAGGAGATCGTGCCGGGCGCCAGCCACTTTGCCGCAAGCGCAATTGCGAGCCCCAGCTGGCGTAATGCCTATCAGGTGGCCACCATCGGCGACCACACGTTCTATCGCGTGCAATCGCTGCGCCCGCGCAACGCGTCCTGAGCGCGGACTGTCGCGGTATCTCTGAGCGTCATACGTCGCTGGGATCGTTGATCATCGAGACGCAGTGCCGCTGCGTTTGACGTGTTTCAAGCGCCTATCTGAAGACGCTCATGCGTCGCATACAACGGACACGCTGCACGCATGGCGATCGACCGGCGCGGCAGCAAGCCTTATCAGGCACCGACTCGCTTCCTGCGCCCGGACAGGTTGCAAAGAAGAGCCTGACCAGGCCGGAGCCGCCACGTGCGCGCTGCCAGTTCGGTGATGCCGTTCATATCGGCGCGACACCAGCGCGAGCGACCCATGGGCCAATGAGCGGCGCCCTGCTGAAGCACAATTCCCGCTGCGCGCTCCACACGGCATCGTCTGCCCGCTAAGCTCGGGTCTTCATTCCCGCGTGGATCGTCCATGAAGCTGTATACCAAGCCCGGCGCTTGTTCGCTGGCAGATCACATCGTGTTGCGTTGGTCGGGGCTGCCGTTCGACCTGAGTGTGGTCGATGCGGCAACGATGAAATCTCCCGAGTATCTGCGTCTGAATCCAGCAGGCTCGGTGCCATTGCTGATGGTCGACGATTGGGCACTGACCCAGAATGCAGCCATTCTCAATTACATCGCCGACATCGCACCACTCACCGGCCTATCCGGCGATGGCACCGCGCGCAGCCGTGCCGAGATCAATCGGTGGATCGCCTTCGTCAATGCCGACGTGCACCCCACCTTCAAGCCGATCTTCGGCAGCACCGCGTATCTGCAGGACCCGGCGCTGATTGCGCGCAGCCAGGACGATGCGCGCAGCAAATTGCGCACGCTGTACGAGCGCGTCGATGCGCATCTGCAAGGCCGCACCTGGCTCGCCAGCGACAGCCACACCGGTGCCGATGCGTATTTGTTCGTCACCTTGCTGTGGGCGCAGAAAGTTGCGGTGAATCTGGATGGATTGAATGCGCTGCAGGCGTTCGTGCAACGCATGCTGGCCGATGCCGATGTGCAGGCTGCACTCAAGGCCGAAGGCCTGGCCTGACCGCGCAGTCTCTGCCACGCGAGGCGCAATAAAAAAACGCCGGGCAATGCCCGGCGTTTTCATGACAGCAGTGACCGAATAACTCAGCCCAGCAGGTGCGCCACGCCGCTGCGCTCTTCTTCCAGCTCGGCCAGGGTCTTGTCGATGTACTTCTGGCTGAAGTCGTCGATCGGCAGATCCTTGACGATGGTGTACTTGCCATTTTCGGTGGTGACCGGGAAGCCGAACATCACGCCTTCCGGAATGCCGTAGGAGCCGTCCGACGGCACGCCCATCGTCACCCACTTGCCGTTGGTGCCCAGCACCCAGTCACGGATGTGGTCGATGGCGGCATTGGCGGCGGAGGCGGCCGAGGACAGGCCACGCGCTTCGATGATCGCTGCGCCGCGCTTGCCCACGGTCGGGATGAAGGTGGAAGCGTTCCACTCCTGGTCGTTGATCGCATCACCGACAGAGGCACCATCGGCGGTGGCGAAACGATAATCCGGGTACATGGTCGGGCTGTGGTTACCCCACACCGCCAGCTTCTCGATGCCGGCAACCGGCTTGCCGAGCTTGGCCGAGAGCTGGCTCAGCGCGCGGTTGTGGTCCAGGCGCAGCATGGCGGTGAAATTCTTCGGGTCCAGGTCCGGCGCCGACTTCATGGCGATGTAGGCGTTGGTGTTGGCCGGGTTGCCGACCACCAGCACCTTCACGTCGCGCTTGGCGACCTTGTTCAGGGCCGCGCCCTGTGCGGTGAAGATCTCCGCATTGGCCAGCAGCAGGTCCTTGCGCTCCATGCCCGGGCCGCGCGGACGCGAACCGACCAGCAGGGCGATATCAACGTCCTTGAAGGCCACTTCGGCGTCGTCGGTACCGACCATGCCGGCCAGCAGCGGAAACGCGCAGTCTTCCAGTTCCATCATCACGCCCTTGAGGGCGGCCTGGGCCTTCTCAATGGGCAGTTCAAGCAACTGCAGAATGACCGGCTGGTCCTTGCCCAGCATTTCGCCGGAAGCGATGCGGAACAGCAGGGCATAGCCGATCTGGCCGGCAGCGCCGGTCACAGCAACACGAACAGGTGCTTTCATGGGGTGTTTCCTCTGCTAAAAAACGTTGGTGGGGGTCGCACGCTGGCGGGGCGCAGGGCCTGGCGGCGCGCGTTGACAAGCGAACGGCCGCACATGGCGGCCGTTCGACGGGATGCGATCAGGCGGCGAGGATCTTGTTCCACTCCGCAACGCGGTCGGCCTTGGCGGCCAGCACGGCGTCGGTGTCGCCTTCGATGGTGAGCGTATTGATGGTGTCGCCCTGGGCAACGCTATCGACCACGTCCAGGCCCTGGGTGACCTTGCCGAATACGGTGTGCTTGCCGTCCAGCCACGGGGTGGCGGTGTGGGTAATGAAGAACTGGCTGCCGTTGGTGTTCGGGCCGGCATTGGCCATGGACAACACGCCGCGCTCGTGGCCCACGCCGTTGTTGGTCTCGTCTTCGAAACGGTAGCCCGGGCCGCCGCGGCCGGAACCTTCCGGACAACCGCCCTGGATCATGAAGTCGGCGATGACGCGATGGAAGCTCAGGCCGTTGTAGAAGCCGCGCTTGGCCAGGTTCACGAAGTTGGCAACCGTCAGCGGGGCCTTGTCCGGGTACAGCTCGACGACGATCGGGCCGCGGGAGGTGTCGAAAGTGGCGATCAGGGACATAGAAATCCTTGCAGGTTCTGGGGTGATCAATAGCCCGCTAGGATACACCCGGGTGCGTGGCCGGCCGCATGGGTACGACCATCGTTCAACGCTCCCGCCCGCCCGGCGCGCGGCCCGTCACGCTGGCTGAATGGGCGATCTGAATCGACTCCGGGCAATCGGCAACGGCAGCGCAACGAAACCGCTATAATGTCGGGCTTACCTCATCTCAAGACTGGCGCCAGACAGGGGCCCTTTCCGCATGTCTATCGAAAAACTCCGCAATATCGCCATCGTCGCGCACGTCGACCATGGCAAGACCACCCTCGTCGACTGCCTGCTGAAGCAGTCCGGCACCCTGTCCGAACGCACCGTGTTGGCTGAACGCGTGATGGACAGCAACGACCAGGAAAAGGAACGTGGCATCACGATCCTGGCCAAGAACACCGCCATCACCTGGCAGGGCAACCGCATCAACATCGTCGACACCCCCGGACACGCCGACTTCGGTGGCGAAGTCGAGCGCGTGCTGTCGATGGTGGACTCGGTGCTGATCCTGGTCGACGCGATGGACGGCCCGATGCCGCAGACCCGCTTCGTGACCCAGAAGGCCTTTGCGATGGGCTTCAAGCCGATCGTGGTGGTCAACAAGATCGACCGTCCCGGCGCACGCCCTGACTGGGTGATCGACCAGGTGTTCGACCTGTTCGACAAGCTCGGCGCCACCGACGAGCAGCTGGATTTCCCGATCGTCTACACCTCCGCACTGAACGGCTACGCCAGCCTGGATTCGGACGTGCGCGAAGGCGACATGACCCCGCTGTACGAAGCGATCATGCAGCACGTCTCGGCCCCGGACGTGGACCCGGACGGCCCGTTCCAGATGCGCATCAGCCAGCTGGACTACAACAACTTCGTCGGCGTGATCGGCATCGGCCGCATCCAGCGCGGCACGTTGAAGAAGAACATGCCGGTCAGCGTGATCGACCGCGAAGGCAAGAAGCGCCAGGGCAAGGTGCTGCAGGTGCTGGGCTTCCTGGGCCTGGAGCGTATTGAGCAGGACACCGCCGAGGCCGGCGACATCGTGGCCATCTCCGGCATCCAGGAACTGACCATCTCCGACACCGTGTGCGCGCTCGATCATCCCGAAGCGCTGCCGGCGCTGACCGTGGACGAACCGACCATCTCGATGACCTTCCAGGTCAACAACTCGCCGTTCGCCGGCAACAAGGACCTGTCCGGCGGCAAGTTCCTGACCAGCCGCCAGCTGCGCGACCGTCTGGACCGCGAGAAAGTGCACAACGTGGCGCTGAAGGTCGAGGAAGGCTCGGACGCCGACAAGTTCCTGGTCTCCGGCCGTGGCGAGCTGCACCTGTCGGTGCTGATCGAAAACATGCGTCGTGAAGGCTACGAGCTGGCCGTGTCGCGTCCGGAAGTGATCATCAAGGAAATCGACGGCAAGTTGATGGAGCCGATCGAGCAGCTGGTGGTGGACATCGAAGAACAGCACCAGGGCGGCGTGATGGAAAAGCTGGGCACCCGCAAGGGCCAGCTGAAGAACATGGAGCCCGACGGCAAGGGCCGCGTGCGTCTGGATTACATGATCCCGGCGCGTGGCCTGATCGGCTTCCAGAACGAATTCCGCACCCTGACCCAGGGCTCGGGCCTGCTGTTTCACGTATTCGACCACTACGGTCCGAAGGAACAGGGCGCCATCGCCAAGCGCCAGAACGGCGTGATGATTGCCAATGCACCGGGTGCGACCCCGGCATATGCCTTGGGGCCGCTGGAAGAGCGTGGCCGCCTGTTCGCCGCCGAAGGCGACAACGTGTACGAAGGCCAGCTGGTGGGTATCCACTCCAAGGACAACGACCTGACCGTCAACGCGATCAAGACCAAGCCGCTGACCAACATGCGCGCCTCGGGCAAGGACGATGCGATCAAGCTGACCCCAGCGATCAAGTACACGCTGGAACAGGCGCTGGACTTCATCGAGGACGACGAGCTGGTGGAAGTCACCCCGAAGGAAATCCGCCTGCGCAAGAAATTCCTGACCGAAAGCGACCGCAAGCGCGCTGGCCGTTCGGGCTGAGTTGTTGAGCTGACGCGTGAGTAACAAACCCTATAGCCCGGATCCGCGCGCGCATCCGGGACTGCATGTGATCGCCTTGCTTGAGGCGGTCAAGGGGACGCTTGCGCTGTTGGCGGCGACGGGCCTGGAAATTCTGGGCCCGCTCCCGCTGCAAAACGCGGTCATCACCCTGATCCGCCGCTTCAACCTGGACCCCGACCACGGCGCACTGCCGTCGTTGCTCAAGACCATCAGCCCCGATGCGGTGCATCTGGCCGCTGCCGCCATGCTGGCCTATGGCCTGCTGCATGTGGTGGAAGCCTGGGGTCTTTGGCGTGCCAAGGCCTGGGCCTCGGTGCTGGGCTGCCTGTCGGCGGCCATCTATCTGCCATTCGATATCTACGCCATCGTGCGTCATCCCGGCTGGACCGCCTGGGGCGTGCTGGCGATCAACCTGCTGGTGGTCGGCGTGCTGGCACGCGACCTGGTGCGACGCCGCCGTCGCTGAGCCTGCCTGCCCGTTGGCGGGCACGTCCTTACGTTGTCACCCCGACGCAGCGCCGTTAGCCTGCGACTTCTCCCCGGGGACGACCATCCATGCGATCCACCCTTTTGTCCTTCGCGCTGCTTGCCGCGCTGTGCGGCTGTGCGCATGCCGATGATCCGTCGCGTTCTGCGGCCAGCGCTGCCGACGCGTCCACCGCCCACCCTCTCGATCTGAGCGAGGCCGACGTGGCCGGCCTGCAGGCGCGCATGGCCAGCGGCCAGAGCAGCAGCCTGCAACTGACGCGCGCGTATCTGCAGCGTATTGCCGGCATCGATCGCGCCGGCCCCAGGCTCAACGCGGTGATCGAACTCAATCCACAGGCCGAAGCCGACGCACGCGCCCTGGATGCCGAACGCAAAGCCGGCCACGTGCGTGGGCCGCTGCACGGCATCCCGGTGCTGCTCAAGGACAATATCGACGCGCTGCCGATGGTCAACAGCGCCGGCTCCCTCGCCCTGGCCGAGTTCCGCCCCGCTCGCGATGCGTTTATGGTGCAGCGCCTGCGCACCGCCGGCGCGGTGATCCTGGGCAAGACCAACCTCAGCGAATGGGCCAATTTCCGCTCCACCCAATCCAGTTCCGGCTGGAGCGGACGCGGGGGGCTCACGCGCAATCCATATGCGCTGGATCGTAATCCCTGCGGCTCCAGTGCCGGCACCGGTGCGGCCATCGCGGCCAGCCTGGCCACCGTCGGCATCGGTACCGAAACCGACGGCAGCATCACCTGTCCGGCATCGGTCAACGGCCTGGTCGGGCTCAAGCCGACCGTTGGCCTGGTCAGTCGCGACGGCATCATCCCGATTTCCGCCAGCCAGGACACCGCCGGCCCGATGACCCGCAGCGTCGCCGATGCGGCTGCAGTGCTGCAGGCCATTGCCGCACCCGACCCGCAGGACCCCGCCACCGCCAAGGCGCCGGCGACCAGTGTCGATTATCTCGCCCACCTGAAACCCGACAGCCTGCGTGGCGCGCGCCTGGGCCTGTTGCGCAACCCGCTGCGCGAGGATCCGGCAATCGCCGCGGTGCTCGACCGCGCCGTGCGCACCCTGCGTGACGCAGGCGCCACCGTGGTCGAGACCGCCCTGGCCACGGATGGCAAGTGGGATGCTGCAGAGCAGATGGTCTTATTGGTCGAATTCAAGGCCGGCTTGAACGCGTATCTGCAGAACCACCACGCGCCTGTGGCGAACCTGGAGCAGTTGATTGCGTTCAATCGCAAGCACGCGCAGCGCGAAATGCCGTACTTCGGGCAGGAATTGTTCGAACAGGCGCAGGCAGCGCCCGGTCTCGACGATGCGGGGTATCTGAGCGCGCGCGCCAACGCCAAGCGATTGGCGGGGCCGGAAGGCATCGACGCAGCCTTGAAGGCAGATCGCCTGGATGCCTTGATCGTGCCCACGACGGGCGCGGCGTGGATCACCACACTCGGCAAGGGCGATACCTTCCCCGGCGCCGGCTATGGTGCCGCGGCGGTGGCCGGCTATCCAAGCCTGAGCGTGCCGATGGGACAGACCCAGGGCTTGCCACTGGGCCTGTTGTTCATGGGCACCGCCTGGAGCGAGCCGCGCCTGATCGAGCTGGCGTATGCATACGAGCAACGCAGCCATGCGCGCTTTACGCCTGGCTATGCGCCGAGTGCGCCGGCTGCGCCAGGTGGGGCCACGTCAGGCACGACACCCGTCGCGCCTGCGCCCGGTTCGCGCCAGCATGATTGACCGCCGCTATACCTGGCGCCCAAGAAGAATGCCCTGGCGGGTGCTTGTGCAACTGCCTGCCGAACACATTCGATGCCGGCAGTTGCGCAACACCACCCGATAAAAGCAGTCCCACAAACGCAACGAGCGTCGCCAGGCGGGCGTGGGCGGCGCGCAAGAACCGCCTGCCCGCGGAATACATGCCGGTTCCGGGCACCGGCCGCACGCGCCTGGCTGGGATGCCGTCGTTTTCTTGGCGCGCTAGATGCTGGCCGCAGGCTCGCCGTCTTCTGCGCCCGGCGAGCGCACGCTCTCCTGTGCAATCGGCTCGGCAGGGCGTGATGGCGTTCTTTCCTGCGTTGCGATTTCGGCGCGCAGCCTCGGCAAGGCATACGCATGCTCGCGGGTCAGGAAATCGATCATGCGTTCGCGCACCAGGCAGCGCAGATCGAAGGCATCGCCGGAATTGCGCGCGCTCACCAGCAGTCGCACCTGGATGGTGTTGTCGCTGGTGTCGGTAATCTGGGTCACGCACACGCGGCCGTCCCATAGCGGTTCGCTGTGGCAGATACGCTCCAGTTCCGCACGTACCGCTGCAATCGGCGTACGGTAATCCAGCCACAGGAACGCGGTGCCGAGCAGATCGGCACTGCTGCGCGTCCAGTTCTGAAATGGGTTTTCAATCCACCAGGTCAGCGGCACCACCATGCGGCGCTCGTCCCAGATCCGCACCACCACGTACGAGCTGCCGATCTCTTCGATGCGGCCCCACTCGCCTTCCACGATCACTACATCATCCAGGCGAATCGGCTGGGTCAGTGCAATCTGCAAACCGGCGATCAGGTTGCCGAACACCGGTTTGGCCGCGATACCGGCCACCAGCCCGATGATGCCGGCCGACGCCAGCAAGGTCTTGCCGATCTGGCGTACCTGCGGGAAGGTCAACAGCACCACCGAAATGCCGAGCAAGATCACCGTGCCCATCAGCACGCGGCTCAGCACCCGCGTCTGGGTCTGGATGCGCCGCGCGGTGAGGTTGTCCGACACCTCGATCGGATTGCTGCGCAAGATCGCCGCCTCGCCGGCGGCCACCGCGCGTACCAGCAACCAGGTGACGCAGCCGACGATTCCCAGGTGCAGCAGATGCTGCACCGCTGCCAGCGCCTTGCCGGCCAACGGGGTCGCTTCGGTGGCGACCCCCAGAAACAACAGCGGCAAGATAAACGCCGCCGGTAGCGTGATCACGCGAATGATGCGCGCACGGCGGTAGTCGCGACCCTGCATGCGGCGAAACAGCCACAGCATCAACGACCAGGTGACGATGCCCGCCAGCAGCGAGGCACCGAGCGGAATTGCATATTCGCGGATGACGTTCCAATCGGCAGTCAAACCGTTCCTCCTGTGGGGGGAAAGAGGGATGGCTGCCAGAGCATGCCGCACGCGGCATGAGCATCACGTCATGCGCACACGTTGATCATCCGCCCAGCGGCTGCGAAGCCACCTGTTGTTGCTTGCGCACGATCGCCATCGCAATTTCCAGCGACTGTTCGTAGTTCAGCCGCGGATCCACGCTGGAGCGATACGCCCGTTCCAGATCGCGCTCGGTGAGCTCGCGCGCACCGCCGGTGCATTCGGTGACATCTTCGCCGGTAAGTTCCAGATGCACGCCGCCCAGCCGCGTGCCGGCGGCCGCGTGCAGGTCGAAGGAGGTCTCCACTTCGTTGCGGATATTGTCGAAACGCCGCGTCTTATAGCCATTTCCGGTGCTTTCGGTATTGCCATGCATCGCATCGCACACCCACAGCACCCGCCGCCCGTCGCGCTTGACCGCATCCAGCAACGGCGGCAACTTGTCGGCGATCTGCGCCGCGCCCATGCGATGGATGAAGCTCAAACGCCCGGGCTCGTCCTCGGGATTGAGCACATCGATCAGGCGCAGCAGCTGGTCCGGCTGCACCGACGGCCCCACCTTGATCGCAATCGGGTTACGCACGCCGCGCAGGTATTCCACGTGCGCGCCATCCAGCGCGGCCGTCCGCATCCCGATCCACGGGTAGTGCGTGCTGAGATTGAACCAGCCCCACTGACGCGGCACCTGACGGGTCAGGCCTTCTTCGTACGGCAGCAACAACGCCTCGTGCGAGGTGTAGAAATCGATGCGATTGAGGTTGTACACCTCTGCCCCGGACAGCGTTTCCATGAAGCGCACGGCGTCGCCGATCGAGGCAACCATCTTCTGGTAGTCCGCCGCCAGCGGCGAATAGCCCACCCAGTCCAGATTCCAGTATTCGGGGTGATGCAGGTCGGCGAAGCCGCCGTCGATCAACGCGCGCACGAAGTTCATCGTCATCGCCGAGCGCGAATGTGCGGTGATCATGCGGCGCGGGTCGGGCACGCGCGCGGCCTCGGTGAAGGCCGGCGCATTGATCACATCGCCGCGATAGCTCGGCAAGGTCACGCCATCGCGCGTTTCGGTGTCGGCCGAGCGCGGCTTGGCGTATTGCCCGGCAAAGCGACCCACCCGCACCACTGGCAAATGCAGGCCGTGCACCAGCACCAGGCTCATTTGCAGCAGCACCTTCAAACGGTTGGAGATGGTGCCCGATTCGCAATCGCTGAAATTTTCAGCGCAATCGCCACCCTGCAGCAGGAAGCGCTTGCCTTCCTGCGCTTCGGCCAGCTGGCGCTTGAGCGCGAAGATTTCCCACGAGGTCACCAGCGGCGGCAGCCGCCCCAACTCGTGCATGGCCGCCTGCAGCGCGTTCTCATCCGGGTACACCGGCAGCTGCAATGCAGGCTTGCCGCGCCAGCTGTCCGGCGCCCACGCTGCGGCGGCCGAATCGGTAGCGGAAGTGGCAGCGGAAAGATTCATGAAAGGACTCCTAGGCAGCCTGCGATGTTGGCAGAGCCGGAACGCTACGCAAAGCGCCTGAAGGCCAATGGCACCGAATTGCCGCCGCGTCCGTCCGACGTGCGGTCGCGCGCCGGCCCTTTCGACCTGAACAGCAAACAACATCGCCCGTCGAGCCATGACTTTCGACCTACGCTAGCGCTCGCCAAAGCGCTCAACGTTACAAAATAACAACACCCTCCCCCTCACCCGCCTCGCGAAACTGCCATGACTCCTCGTCTTCTGTCTGCTGCCATCACCGTCGCCCTGCTGGCCGCCCCCATCGGTGCGGCGTTTGCCGCCGATGCCGACTCCGAACGCACGACCGATCTGGACACGGTCAACGTGATCGCCAAGCTCGAGGCGGCGCGCAATGCCCTGTCGCCGGACATCGGCAGCAGCCAATTTGCCATCACCGCTGACGATATCGATCGCCTGCCGCTCGGCGCGGCGACTCCACTCAATCAGGTCCTGCTGCAGGCGCCGGGCGTGGTACAGGATTCCTACGGCGGCATTCACGTCCGCGGCGACCACGCCAACCTGCAGTACCGCATCAACGGGGTGATGATTCCCGAATCCATCTCCGGTTTCGGCCAGAGTCTGGAGCCGCGCATCATCAAGAACCTCAAGCTGCTCGATGGTGCGTTGCCGGCGCAGTTCGGCGACCGCACCGCAGCCGTGGTCGACATCACCACCAAGAGCGGTGCCGAACTCGGCAATGGCGGCAGCTTCGGCATCACCGCCGGCTCATTCGGCACCATCAACCCCAACGCCTCGCTGTGGGGCAGCAGCGGGCGTTGGAGCTGGTTCGTCAGCGGCGATTACGACCAGAACAAGAATGGCCTGGAAAACCCGGTCGACAGCCTCAACCCCATCCACGACAAAACCCATCAGGGCAAGGGCTTCGCCGATCTGACCTACCTGGTCAACGAGAACACCCGTCTCAGCCTGCTGGTCGGCTACGCGAACAACCGCTTCCAGATCCCCAACAATCCGGGGCAGACGCCGGCCTTCGATTACCTGGGCACCACCGATTTCGACTCCTCGCGCCTGGACGAGAACCAGCGCGAAAACACCCGTTTCGGCACCCTGGCCCTGCAAGGCACGCTCGGCGACACCAACTATCAGCTTTCCGCCGGCCAGCGTTACAGCAGCGTCGCCTTCTCCCCCGACGTTGCCGGCGACCTGATCTTCAACGGCATCGCCTCGCAGGTGGACCGCAGCAACCGCGCCAATACCGTGCAGGCGGACTTCGCAACGCCATGGGGCGGCTCGCATACGCTGCGCTACGGCGTGTACGGCAATTTCGAACACGCCATCGCCAGCAACAATTCGTCTGTCTTCCCCGCCAACGACGACGGCAGCCAGAGCAGCAACGTGCCGCTGTTCATTCCCGACGGCAGCCGTTTCCATGCCAGCACCTACGCGCTCTACCTGCAGGACGAGTGGAAGATCGGCGAAGATTGGACCGTCAATTACGGGTTGCGCGGCGACAAGTACAAGGCCTTCGGCACGACCGAAGGTCAGCTCAGCCCGCGCCTGGGCGTCATCTGGCGCGCCACCGACAGCACCACCGTGCATGCCGGATACGCGCGTTACTTCACCCCGCCGGCCAGCGAGCTGATCTCCACCAGCGACATCGCGCTCTACGACGGCACCACCAACCAGCAGTCGGCCGGTGACGGCCCGACCACGCCACTGAGCGAACGTAGCGACTACTACGACCTGGGCATCTCGCAAGTGGTCACCGACCATCTGACGCTTGGCCTGGACACCTATTACCGCAAGGCCGACCGGCTGCAGGACGAAGGCCAGTTCGGTGCCGCCTATATCTATTCCACCTTCAATTACCGCTATGGCCGCATCCGCGGCGCCGAATTCAGCGCCGACTACACCAACGGGCCGGTGACGGCATATTTCAACCTCGCCTACAGCAAAGCCATGGGCAAGCGGGTCATGACCAGCCTGTACAACTTCGATCCGGATGCGCTGGCCTACACCTACGACAACTGGATCCACCTGGATCACGACCAGAAGCTGACCTCGTCCGGCGGCATCAACTACGCCTTCAGCGAAGGCAGCAAGGTCGGCCTCAACTATCTGTTCGGCAGCGGCTTGCGCACCGATACCGACACCGTGCCCAACGGCGCCTCGCTTCCGTCGTACTTCCAGTTGAATGCCAGCGTCGGCCACGACTTCGACGTCAATACGCATCCGCTGCATGTGCAACTGGCCGCGGTCAATGTCCTCAACCGCAGCTACCAGTTGCGCGATGGCGGCGGTATCGGCGTCTTCGCGCCGCAGTGGGCGCCGCGCCGCGGCGTCTATGTGAGCCTGCAGCAGGACTTCTGACGCGGTGCAAGGCAGCGAATGGACCGGAACAATACCGGCCCATTCGTTGCCGAAGTCCGATGACCAAGCCTGCAGCACGGCTGGCCACGCTGCGGACCGCCTGCATGGCTGATGCGCATCGTTTGGCAGACACGTAAATATCGGCTTATCGATTGAAGCAATGCCGCGATCCATCCGCGCTAGCCAGCGGAAAGAGCCAGGAATCAGTCACGTCTCCAATGTCGTTCTTGGCGCTCGCGGTCGACACGCCGCAGACGCATGCAAGCGGCAGCAACGGCATCCAGTATCAAGGCCAGGAAGCAGACGCGTCGAGCAAGCGCAGCGCAGGTCGGGCGCCTTGCGACGAATCAAGCCGCCCGACCTGCAGCGGATCAGGCGGCCCTTCAAACGCCAACCGCGCATCAGCCTCGCCTGAGCAGCGCACAGCGCCCGTTGCCCGTCACGATCCCACTGCACGCCTACAAGGCTGCCGCAGGGCTTTGCAAGGCGCTAGACCTGCCATGCGTCAGTGATGGACCGAGCTACGCCGCGCCTTGAAGCCCGCGTACAGCGCCCACAACGCCAACCCCACGAACCACACCATGCTCCACATGGGCATGCTCAACCCGAGGAAGCGCCAATCGATATTGCCGCAATCGCCGGTGCCGGTCAGCACGGTGCGGAACACCTCGAAGGGCCCCATGGTCTCGCTCAGAAAGCTCAACGGCGGCCCGCACGAAGACATCATGTCCTTGGGCCGGATCTGCACCCACACATGCCGCGCAGCGATGCCCATGCCCACGCCCGCGGCAATGAAACTCAAGACCCCATAGACCTTGCGCCCGGCGGCGGCACGCGGCCCATGCAGCGCGCCGAGCAGAAAAAACACGGCCAGCGCCGCGAAGGCGATCCGTTGGAAGATGCACAGCGGGCAAGGCTCCAGGCCCAGATGCAACTGCACATAGATCGCGTAAGCCAGCAATCCTGCGCATGCAAGAAAGCCCAGCAGAAACTGCGCCCGGAAACTCCAGCGAAATGGATTCATCGTCACTGCTTGCCTTGGGTCAAGTCGTCGATTATCAGCCATCGCCACGGCCGTGACCACGCATGACTGAGCGAGCGGTCCAATCGCGCGAGCGTCTGCTGCTTGTGCGCTGCAGCGCCGCCGCGGCACGGGGTGACACGCATGCGATGTCCGAAAGACCAGGGCCCACCGCACGCCCACCCGCGAGCGGCAATCCAGAGCCCGCAAGCCGTCGTCGACCAAGCGGAAGGAGATTGCAATTGGCCGAGCAAGCGGCAGCAGCTGCACTGGATCATAGGCTTTGGCGACGTCGCCCTGCTTGCTGCGTAACGCACACATCCACGCGCACGCACGCGTGCCCGTGCAGTCGACAGCCGTCGGCAGACAGGCAGTTTCAAGCATCCAACAAAAAAGCCCGGCGTCAGCCGGGCTTCTTCGAGAATCTGTGCAGCAGCGATCCGATTACTCGGCCACTTCTTCGGCAACGACCGGACGGTCGACCAGCTCGACATACGCCATCGGCGCATTGTCGCCGGCACGGAAGCCGGCCTTCAGGATGCGCAGGTAGCCGCCGGGACGGGTCGCGTAACGCGGGCCCAGTTCGACGAACAGCTTGCCCACGGCTTCCTTGTCGCGCAGGCGAGCGAACGCCAGACGACGATTGGCAACGCCATCGACCTTGCCGATGGTGATCAGCGGCTCGGCGACGCGACGCAGTTCCTTGGCCTTCGGCAAGGTGGTCTTGATCAGCTCGTGCTTGAACAGCGATGCGGCCATATTACGGAACATGGCTTCGCGATGCGCGCTGGTGCGGTTGAACTTACGGCCGGATTTCTGGTGACGCATGAGTATGGTTTCCTAGGGAATGTTGAGACTGCTTGAGAAACGTTGTCGCCATCCTGGCGCTGTTGAATGGACTGCGGTTGGTCCGAGCCGGCCGTCCTTGAACCGGATGTCATCGCAGGCTTTAACCCGTCGATGTAGAAAACAAACATGGGCGCCCGAAGACGCCCATGCCTTGATGCATTAACCAAGCATGCCGTGCTGGGCGACACCGGCCGGCGGCCAGTTCTCCAGCTTCATGCCCAGCGCAAGGCCGCGCTGTGCCAGCACTTCCTTGATTTCTGTCAGCGACTTCTTGCCCAGATTCGGGGTCTTGAGCAGCTCGACTTCGGTCTTCTGGATCAGATCGCCGATGTAGTAGATGCTCTCGGCCTTGAGGCAGTTGGCCGAACGCACGGTCAGCTCGAGGTCGTCGATCGGGCGCAGCAGCACCGGATCCACGCCGCTGGCAGCCGGCTTGGCCGCACCGCGATCGCGGTGGGTGAAATCGCCGAACACCGACAGCTGATCGCTGAGGATGTCCGCGGCGGTGCGCACAGCTTCCTCGGCATCGATCGTGCCGTTGGTTTCGATATCGATGACCAGCTTGTCGAGGTCGGTACGCTGTTCGACGCGCGCAGCTTCCACGGCGTAGGCAACGCGACGCACCGGCGAGAACGACGCATCCAGCATCAGACGACCAATGGTGCGGGTCTCTTCATCCGGGCGACGACGCGCAGCAGCCGGCTGGTAGCCAAAGCCACGCTCGATCTTCAGGCGCATGTTCAATGCGGTGTCTTTGGTCAGGTGGCAGATCACGTGGTCGCCGTTGATGATCTCAACGTTGTGATCGGTCCTGATGTCTGCCGCAGTGACCGTACCCGGACCCTGCTTGGACAACGACAGCGTGGCGCTGTCGCCACTGTGCATACGAATCGCCACGTCTTTCAGGTTCAGCAGGACGTCAAGCACGTCTTCCTGCAAACCTTCCACCGTGGTGTACTCGTGCAGCACGCCGTCGATCTCGACCTCGGTGATCGCAAAACCGGGGATCGACGACAACAACACACGACGCAGGGCATTGCCCAGCGTGTGCCCGTAACCGCGCTCCAAGGGTTCGATCACGACCTTGGCGCGGTTGTCGGTAAGACGTTCGATCTGCGGACCACGGGGGCGCAGAACCTGGTTGGCGGTAACCGTCATGTTGCGGGGTCTCCTGCGAACCTCCGGCAGTACCGGAGGTTCTCCAATGTGAATTACTTCGAATACAACTCGACGATCAGCGCTTCGTTGATATCCGAAGGCAGGTCAGCGCGATCCGGAACGGCCTTGAACACGCCGCTGAACTTCTTCGAATCGACTTCAACCCACGACGGCGTCATGTCGTGCTGCTCAGCCACGGTCAGGGCTTCCTGCACGCGGAGCTGCTTCTGTGCCTTTTCCGACAGCGTGATCGCATCGCCAGCCTTGATCTGGTACGAGGCCAGATTCACCGACTTGCCGTTGACCAGCACGCCACGGTGCGACACCAGCTGGCGCGCGGCCGGACGGGTGACGGCAAAGCCCATGCGGTAGCAGACGTTGTCCAGACGGGTTTCCAGCAACTGCAGCAGGTTCTCGCCGGTGTTGCCCTTCTTGGTCGAGGCCTTCTTGTAGTAGTTGCGGAACTGACGTTCCAGCAGACCGTAGATACGCTTGACCTTCTGCTTTTCGCGCAGCTGGGTGGCGTAGTCGGAGAGCTTGCCCTTGCGAGCAGCACCGTGCTGGCCGGGCTTCTGCTCAAGCTTGCACTTGGAGTCCAGCGCACGCGCCGGGCTCTTGAGGGAAAGGTCGGCGCCTTCGCGACGCGCGAGCTTACAGGTAGGACCGATATAACGAGCCATTTCTTATCGCTCCCTTTAGACGCGACGCTTCTTCGGCGGACGGCACCCGTTGTGCGGGATTGGCGTCACGTCGATGATGTTGGTGATCTTGTAGCCCACGTTGTTCAACGAACGCACGGCCGACTCACGGCCCGGACCCGGACCCTTGATACGCACTTCCAGCGACTTCACGCCGTAATCGAGCGCAGCGCGGCCAGCCTTCTCGGCGGCAACCTGGGCAGCGAACGGGGTCGACTTGCGCGAACCACGGAAACCGGCGCCGCCGGACGTAGCCCACGACAGCGCGTTGCCCTGGCGATCGGTGATGGTGACGATGGTGTTGTTGAACGAAGCGTGGACGTGAGCGACGCCGTCAGTGATGACGCGCTTGATCTTCTTCTTCGTTTTCTTTTCTGCTGGCTTGGCCATGATCTATCCCTTACTTCCTGATCGCCTTGCGCGGACCCTTACGGGTGCGGGCGTTGGTACGGGTGCGCTGACCACGCAGCGGGAGACCACGGCGATGACGCAGACCGCGATAGCAGCCCAGGTCCATCAGTCGCTTGATCGCGATACCGATTTCGCGGCGCAGGTCGCCTTCGACGACATACTTGCCGACTTCGGCGCGCAGGCGCTCGATTTCGGGTTCGGACAGATCACGAATCTTCGTGGTCGAGGTAACGCCTGCGGATTCGCAGAGCTTCTTCGAACGGGTACGGCCGATGCCGTAGATGCTTTGCAACCCGACCCAGACGTGCTTCTGGGCTGGCAGGTTGACGCCTGCAATACGCGCCATGACGCGATTCTCCAACTGAGTGATGGCCCGACAGCGCCCAGGCGCCATCCGGCAGGATGGATCAAAAGTGAACTCGGAATTATAGCAAGGCCTCGGATTGCTTTGAAGCCCGTGAAACCAGAGGTTCCATGGACCCGGCGTGGGGAGTGTGCCCTCGCTCCGGCGCCGGACGGTGTTGATCCAGAAAACTGCTCCGAATCGCCTGTGCTACTCCCGCACAGGACCACCCCGTCACACCCGCGCGCGAGACGTCGCGCGAGCCGCCCTTCTGATCGGAAGATCGTGGCCCGGGAACCAGGCCGTCTTCACGCAATGAAGATCTAGTGTACCACTTAACCGCGCGCAAGACCGCCGCGCGAGCCGCCCTTGAGGTTGGCCTTCTTCAGCAAGCTCTCATACTGGTGCGACATCAGATGCGCCTGGATCTGCGCAATGAAGTCCATCACCACGACCACTGCGATCAACAGCGAGGTGCCGCCGAAGTGGAACGAGGTGCCGAGCTGCGTGCGCATGATTTCCGGCAACAGGCACACGATCACCAGGTACAGCGAACCGGCCGCGGTCAGACGCGTCAGCACGCCATCGACGTAGTCGGCGGTGGCCTTGCCAGGACGGATGCCCGGAATCAGCGCGCCCGACTTCTTGAGGTTGTCGGCGGTTTCCTGCGAGTTGAACACCAGCGCAGTGTAGAAGAACGCAAAACCGATGATCAGCGCAGCGAAGACCAGCATGTGCACCGGCTCACCGGGCCCAAGCGCGTTGGCGATCTTCTGCAGCCAAGACCCCACCCCACCCGACGCCGCCTGGCCCGACCACATCGACAGTGTCGCCGGGAAAGCGAGGATGCTGGACGCAAAGATCGGCGGAATCACGCCGGCCATGTTGAGCTTGAGCGGCAGGAACGAGGTCTGGTTCATGTACGCATTGCGACCGCCCTGGCGGCGCGCGTAGTTGACCGTGATCCGGCGCTGCCCCCGTTCGACAAATACGACGAACAGCGTGAACGCCAGAATCGTGATGACGATCAACAGCAGCGAAATGAAGCTCAGATTGCCTTCGCGAAAAGCTTCGACCGTCTGGATGGCCGCCGACGGCAGGCCAGCCACGATGCCGGCAAAGATGATCAGCGACACGCCGTTACCGATGCCGCGCTCAGTGACCTGCTCGCCTACCCACATCAGGAAAATGGTGCCAGCGGTCAATGCGATCACCGCGGTGAGCACGAAGCCCATGCCCGGCGCATACACCACCGGAGCGCCACCGGGCGCGGTCTGGTTCTGCAGTGCCAGCGCGATACTGCCGCCCTGCACCACAGCCAGCAACACCGCACCGATGCGCGAATATTGGGTGATCTTGCGTCGACCCGACTCGCCTTCCTTCTGCATCGCCTTGAGGGCGGGAAAGATATGCGTGGCCAACTGGATCACGATCGACGCCGAGATGTACGGCATCACGTTCAACGCAAAAATACTGAAACGGTGCAGGGCGCCGCCCGAGAACATGTTGAACATGTCCACGATGCCGCCGCCCTGCGCCTGCATCAACGAAAGCATGGCATCGGGATTCACGCCCGGCACCGGCACATAGCAGCCGATGCGATAGACGATCAATGCCCCGAGGACGAACAGTAGCCGCTGGCGAAGTTCCGTGAACTTGCCGAGCCCGCCACCGAGGTTACCAATGCCAGCCTGCGCCATCTGCCGATTACTCCTCTACGCTGCCGCCGGCAGCTTCGATTGCCGCCTTGGCGCCTGCGGTTGCCGCAACGCCCTTCAGCACGAACTTCTTGCTCAGCTCGCCCTTCAGCACGATCTTCGCCTTCTTGGCGCGGCTCGGGACCAGATTGGCCGCACGCAGCGCTGCGAAGTCGACATCGCCGGCATCCAGCTTGTCCAGCTGGTAGGACAACACTTCTGCGGTATCGCGCGCCATCTTGGAGCGGAAACCGATCTTCGGCAGACGGCGCTGCATCGGGGTCTGGCCGCCTTCGAAGCCGGCCTTGATCTTGCCGCCGCCCTTACGAGCGAACGAACCCTTGTGACCGCGACCAGCGGTCTTGCCGAGGCCCGAACCGATACCACGACCGACGCGGGTGCGCTCGGTACGGGCGCCGTCGGCCGGCTTGAGGTCATTAAGACGCAGAGTCATGGGATTACTCCTCAACCTTGACGAGGTAATGAACCGTATTGATCAGGCCACGCACCTGCGGGCTGTCCTTCAGTTCACGCACATCGTTGAGCTTATTCAGGCCCAACGCACGCACCGACAGGCGGTGACGCGACTGGGTTCCACGCAGGCCACGCACCAGGCGCACCTTCACGGTCTTGTTGGTGTCCTTAGCCATGATTGAGCTCCTCCACCTTCTTGCCGCGCTTGGCCGCAACGCGTGCCGGCGACTGCACTTCCGACAGACCCTTCAGGGTCGCACGGACCAGGTTGATCGGATTACGCGAACCGACAGCCTTGGCCAGCACGTTCTTGACGCCAACCGCTTCCAGCACAGCGCGCATGGCGCCGCCTGCGATGACGCCCGTACCTTCCGAAGCCGGCTGCATGTAGACGCGTGCTGCGCCATGGCCCGACTTGACGGCATGCCACAAGGTGCCGTTGTTCAGATCGACAGTGGCCAGATTCTTGCGCGCCTGTTCCATCGACTTCTGGATGGCAACCGGCACTTCGCGCGCCTTGCCGTAACCGAAACCGACCTTGCCCAGACCATCGCCGACCACGGTCAGCGCGGTGAAGGTGAACTGGCGACCGCCCTTGACCGTCTTGCTGACGCGATTGACCGCGACCAGCTTTTCGATCATGCCATCGTCGACTTTCTCTTCGCGGTTACGGTCGCGATCACGACCCCGCGGTGCACGTTCTTCTGCCATCTTGATTCCTTGATTGATTGAGTATGTACGGCTCGAAGCCGCTTATGGTTGTGAAGTGAAGCGGTGTTCCCGGCACCGTTGCAAAAGAACGGGACGGTCCGGCATCTCCCTGCCGGCGGTATCGCGAAGGTGGTCGATGACCACCTCCGCAGCAGTGCTTAGAACTGCAGGCCGCCTTCGCGCGCAGCGTCGGCAAGCGCCTTGATGCGGCCGTGGTAGCGGTAGCCCGAGCGGTCGAATGCGACCTTCTCGATGCCCGCAGCCTTGGCGCGCTCGGCGATCAGCTTGCCGACCTTGGCGGCCGCATCGCTGTTCTTGCCGTTCTTCAGGCCATCCTTGACGTCGGCCTGCAGGGTGTTCGCAGCAGCGATCACCTTGGAGCCGTCGGCAGTGAAGACCTGCGCATACAGGTGTTGACCGGTGCGCAGCACCGACAGGCGGGCAACGCCGAGCTCACGGATGTGCGCACGGGTGGACTTGGCGCGACGCAGACGGGCGATGTTCTTGTTGATGCTCATGATATTTATCCTACGAAAGCTGAAGGAAAACAGGCTTGTACATTGAAAAGTCCGGCCATTGATGGCCGGGCTCCTCGCAGAGGGACCTGCCTTACGCCTTCTTGGCTTCCTTGCGAATGATGACTTCACCGGCGTACTTCACACCCTTGCCCTTGTAGGGCTCCGGCGGACGGAAACCGCGAATCTTGGCGGCAACTTCGCCGACGCGCTGCTTGTCGGCGCCCTGGACCACGATTTCGGTCTGGGTAGGAGTCGACAGCGTGATGCCTTCCGGCGCCACGAACACCAGCGGGTGCGAGAAACCGAGCGCCAGGCTCAGGTCCTTGCCCTGCATGGCAGCGCGGTAACCGACACCCACCAGCTCGAGCTTGCGCTCGAAGCCTTCGGAGACGCCCTTGACCATGTTGGCCAGGATGGCGCGCACGGTGCCGGTGAGGGCGATCTGCGACGGATCGTTAGCCGACAGCGTGGCAACGTCGCCATCGATGGCGATTTCGACACCAGCCGGCTTGGGCAGGGTCAACGTGCCCTTCGGGCCCTTGACGCTGACCAGCTCAGGCTGGACCTTGAGTTCAACACCCTTCGGGAGGGAGACAGGCTTCTTGGCTACACGGGACATGTTCGATTCCTTCCCTTAGGCCACGAAGCACAGAACTTCACCACCAACGCCGGCTTCGCGAGCCTGCGCATCGGTCATGATGCCCTTCGACGTGGAGATGATGGCGATACCCAGGCCACCGAGGACCTTGGGCAGCTCGGTCTTGCCGCGGTACTGGCGCAGACCCGAGCGCGAAAAACGCTTCAGGGTCTCGATGACCGGGCGGCCTTCGAAATACTTCAGCACGATTTCCAGTTCCGCCTTGTTGTTTTCGGTCTGGGTCACGCGCAGGTCGGTGATGTAACCCTCGTCCTTCAGGACCTGGGCGATCGCAACCTTAATCTTGGACGACGGCAATTTCACCGTCTGCTTACCAACCGCGGCCGCATTCTTGATGCGAACCAGCAGGTCGGCGATGGGATCAGTCATGCTCATGTGAGTACCTTTGAGTGCACCGATATCCGCTTTCGCGAAAATCTTGTGTTTTCCTGGGGACGGGCCAGGACCCTTGACGCCACGCCAGGCCCGAACGGGCAAGACAGAAGCGGAAGTATACGACAAAAGAGCCCGACTTGCGTCGGACTCTCTTGTTGAACAGAACCATCCTGTTCAAATCCGGCTGCGAACGGCCGGAATACTGTTACCAGCTCGCCTTACGCAGGCCCGGAACGTCGCCGTTCATCGTGGCCTTGCGCAGCATGTTGCGACCCAGACCGAACTTGCGGTAGACACCGCGCGGACGACCGGACAGCTCGCAACGGTTGCGGTAGCGGCTCGGCGACGAATCGCGCGGCAGCTTCTGCAACTTGGTCGACGCTTCGATTTTCTCTTCGTAGGACGCATCCTGACTGGAGAGGATCTTCTTCAGCGCATCACGCTTGCCGGCGAATTTCTTCGCCAGCTTTGCACGCTTGATGTCGCGGTGGATCATGGAGGTCTTTGCCATTTCGGATGTCCTCGACGGTCAGTTACGGAACGGGAACTTGAACGCTGCCAGCAGCGCCTTCGCTTCCGCATCCGTCTTGGCGGTGGTGGTGATGGCGATATCCATACCGCGAATCGCGTCGACGGCGTCGAAGTCGATTTCCGGGAAGATGATCTGTTCCTTCACACCCATGTTGAAGTTGCCACGACCGTCGAAGGAGCGACCGGACACACCACGGAAGTCGCGCACGCGCGGCAACGAGATGTTGATCAGGCGATCCAGGAACTCGTACATCTTGGCGCGACGCAAGGTGGTCTTGCAGCCGATCGGCCAACCGTCACGGATCTTGAAGGATGCGACCGAAACGCGCGACTTGGTGACCACCGGCTTTTGGCCGGAGATCTTGGCCATGTCGGCGACCGCATTTTCCAGAATCTTCTTGTTGGTAGCGGCTTCGCCCACGCCCATGTTGAGCGTGACCTTGACCAGCTTCGGCACTTCCATCGGATTGGTGTAGCCGAATTCCTTCATCAGGGCCGGCACCACGTTTTCCTTGTAAAACTTTTCGAGACGAGTGTTCATGATCTCATTCCTCAGGCGTCGAGCGCCTCACCGCTGGAGCGGAACACACGCAGTTTGCGTCCATCCTCCAGCACCTTGAAGCCAACGCGCTCGCCCTTGCCCGTTGCCGGGTTGACGATATTGACGTTGGAGATATGGATCGACGCTTCACGCTCGACCACGCCGCCGGCAACGCCTGCCTGCGGGTTCGGCTTGGTGTGGCGCTTGATGACGTTGGAGTTGGAGACGATCACGCGATCGCCGTCCACACGCACCACTTCACCCTGCTTACCCTTGTCCTTGCCGGTGTTGATGACGACCTGGTCGCCCTTCTTGATACGGTTAGCCATGTGTATGTCCTCCGCTCACAGCACTTCGGGAGCGAGCGAGACGATCTTCATGAACTTCTCGGAACGCAGCTCGCGCGTCACCGGCCCGAAGATGCGGGTCCCGATCGGCTCCTGCTTATTGTTCAACAGCACAGCGGCGTTGCCATCGAAGCGGATCAGCGAACCGTCGGGACGGCGCACACCCTTGCGGGTACGCACCACGACGGCGTCGTAGACTTCGCCCTTCTTGACCTTGCCACGCGGAATGGCGTCCTTGACGGTCACCTTGATGATGTCACCAATGTGTGCGTAACGGCGCTTGGAGCCGCCCAGCACCTTGATGCACATCACTTCCTTGGCACCCGAATTGTCGGCGACATCGAGGTAGCTCTGCATCTGGATCATGATTCAGATCTCCCTTATTCGGCCGAACGGGTGACGATTTCCACCACCCGCCAGTTCTTGGTCTTGGACATCGGAGCAATCTCGGTCACACGCACGACGTCGCCTTCGTTGCAGGCATTGTCGGCATCGTGTGCGTGCAGCTTGGTCGAGCGCTTGATGTACTTGCCGTACAGCGCATGCTTGACCTGGCGCTCCACCAACACGGTGACCGTCTTGTCCATCTTGTTGCTGACGACACGGCCTTCGACCGTGCGCAGCGTTTGCTTTTCGTTATTGTCGCTCATCGCGGCCGTCCTTACTTGGTGCTGCCGAGCAGGTGCTTGACGCGAGCAATCTCGCGGCGCACCCGGCGGGTTTCGTGGGTCTTCGGCAGCTGGCCGGTGACCTGCTGCATACGGAGCGAGAACTGCTCCTTACGCAGATCGGTCAGGTGGGCCTTCAATTCGTCAGCCGACTTCTCGCGGAGTTGTTTGATATCCATCAGCGCACCGTCCGGGTCACGAAAGTGGTGGTCACCGAGAGCTTGGCAGCGGCAAGGCGAAACGCCTCACGTGCGGTCTCTTCGGGGATTCCCTCGATTTCATAGATCATGCGGCCCGGCTGAATCTGCGCGACCCAGTACTCCACGTTGCCCTTACCGGAGCCCATGCGGACTTCGATCGGCTTCTTGGTGATCGGCTTGTCGGGGAACACACGGATCCACATCTTGCCGCCCTTCTTGACGTGGCGGCTGATCGTGCGGCGTGCTGCTTCAATCTGGCGTGCGGTCAGCTGACCGTGCGCCGTGGCCTTGAGGCCGTACTCGCCGAAGCTGACGGCGTTTCCGCTCCATGCCAGGCCGTCGTTACGGCCCTTGTGCATCTTGCGATATTTGGTTCGCTTGGGTTGCAACATTGCCGTTACCTCGCTTCACGAGCCGGGCGCGACGGGCGGTCACCACGGTCGCCGCGATCGTTACGATCGTTGCGCGGGCTGTCGTCCTGCTTTTCCTGGCCAACCTGAGAGAAGTCGAAGACTTCGCCCTTATAGATCCAGACCTTGATGCCGATGATGCCGTACGTCGTGGACGCCTCGGCAAAACCGTAATCAATGTCGGCACGTAGCGTGTGCAGCGGCACGCGGCCTTCGCGGTACCACTCCGAACGGGCAATTTCTGCACCGTTGAGGCGGCCAGCCACATTGACCTTGATGCCCAAGGCACCCAGGCGCATCGCGTTACCGACCGAGCGCTTCATTGCACGGCGGAACATGATGCGACGCTCAAGCTGCTGCGCGATCGACTCGGCGACCAGCTGCGCATCCAGCTCCGGCTTGCGCACTTCGGTGACGTTGATGTGCGCCGGAACGCCCATCAGCTGGCTCACTTCCTTGCGCAGCTTTTCGATGTCCTCGCCACGCTTGCCGATCACCACACCCGGACGGGCGGTGTGAATGGTCACGCGGGCGGTTTTGGCAGGGCGCTCGATCAAGATCTTGCTGACACCTGCCTGCGCGAGCTTCTTGCGCAGCATTTCACGCACTTTCAGGTCGGCTGCCAGATAGGAGGCGAACTCGGCCTTGTTTGCGTACCACTTGGAATTCCAGTCCTTGGCGATGCCGAGGCGGATTCCAGTCGGATGAACTTTATGACCCATGGTCTTTTCCTTTCCGCTTACTTGGCGGCGCCCACAACCACAGTGATGTGGCTGGTGCGCTTGAGGATGCGGGTACCGCGGCCTTTCGCCCGCGCCATGAAACGCTTCAGGGAGGGACCTTCATCAACCATGATGGTCTTGACCTTCAGCTCGTCGACATCCGCGCCCTGATTGTTCTCGGCATTGGCGATCGCCGACTCCACCACCTTTTTGATCAGGTGTGCAGCCTTCTTGTCCGAGAACTTCAGCAGATTGACCGCACGTTCGGCGGACAAACCACGCACCTGGTCAGCGACCAGGCGGGCCTTCTGCGGGGAGATGCGCGCGGTGCGCAGGATTGCTTTCGCTTCCATCGTCATCTCTCCTTACCTGCCCGACTTCTTGTCGCCACCGTGACCCTTGAAGGTCCGGGTGACGGCAAATTCGCCGAGCTTGTGGCCGACCATATTCTCGTTGACGAGCACCGGAATGTGGTTCTTGCCGTTATGCACGGCGATGGTGATGCCTACCATTTCAGGCAGGATCATCGAACGGCGCGACCAGGTCTTGATCGGCTTCTTGCTACCCGCAGCGGACTCCACCTTCTTTGCAAGGTGGTGATCGACGAACGGGCCCTTCTTAAGTGAACGTGCCATGGTCGATTAGCCCCTACGATCGCGGACGATGAACTGCTGGGTGCGCTTGTTCTTGCGCGTCTTGTAACCCTTGGTCGGAACACCCCACGGGGTGACCGGATGCGGATTACCCTGACCAGCCTTCGCTTCACCACCACCGTGCGGGTGATCGACCGGGTTCATGGCCGCACCGCGAACGGTCGGACGAACACCGCGCCAACGCTTGGCGCCGGCCTTGCCCAGCTTCTCAAGGTTGTGCTCGTCGTTGCCGACTTCGCCGATGGTGGCGCGGCACTCGACCGGCACCTTGCGCATTTCGCCCGAGCGCAGACGCAGCGTGGCATAGATGCCTTCGCGAGCGACCAGCTGGACGGCTGCACCGGCGGCACGTGCGATCTGAGCGCCCTTACCCGGCTTCAGCTCGATACCGTGAACCGTCGTACCGACCGGGATGTTGCGCAGCGGCAGCGTGTTGCCGGTCTTGATCGGTGCGTTGGCACCGGCAATGACCTGGTCGCCGGCCTTCAGGCCCTTGGGGGCGATGATGTAGCGGCGCTCGCCGTCGACGTAGCACAGCAGGGCGATATGAGCGGTACGGTTCGGATCGTATTCGATCCGCTCCACACGCGCCGGAATGCCTTCCTTGTTGCGCTTGAAGTCGATGATGCGGTAGTGCTGCTTGTGGCCACCACCGACGTGACGCACGGTGATGCGGCCGTGGTGGTTACGACCACCGGACTTGCTCTGCGAGTCGAGCAGCGCCGCGTGCGGTGCGCCCTTGTGCAGATCGGGAGTAACCACGCGCACGGCGGAACGACGGCCGGGAGAGGTGGGTTTGAACTTCATCAATGGCATGGGATGGACCTCAGGCCTTGGCCGTTACGTCGATGGACTGACCATCAACCAGGCGGACGTACGCCTTGCGCCAATTGCCGCGGCTGCCAGCACGGTTACGGAAGGACTTGCTCTTGCCCTTGACGTTGACCACGTTGACTGCCTTGACCTTGACGTCGAACAGCTGCTCAACCGCGGCCTTTACATCGGCCTTGGTGGCTTCGTTCGAAACTTCGAAGACATACTGGTTGGAAATTTCCTGCAGGCGCGCGGTCTTTTCGGAGACTCGCGGAGCACGCAGCACGCTGAAGATTTTTTCGTTGCTGCTTTTTTCGTTGCTGCTCATGCCAGCCACTCCTCGACCTTCTTGACCGCGTCGGCGGTGATCACGACCGTATCGGCCCCGACCAGAGCGACCGGATCCAGACCCTGCACGTCACGCACCTGCACATACGGCAGATTGCGAGCGGACAGATACAGGTGCTCGGAAGCCTCTTCGGTAACGATCAGCGGGCGCTTGCCCACTTCCAGCCCCTTGAGCTTTTCGATCAAGCCCTTGGTCTTGGTCGCTTCGAGGTCGAACGCGTCGACGATCATCAGACGACCCTGACGGTTCAGCTCGGAGAAGATCGCGCAGATGGCCGCACGGTACATCTTGCGGTTGACCTTCTGCTCGAAGCTGCGCGGCTTGGCCGCGAAGGTCACGCCACCGCCGACGAAGATCGGAGCCGTCAGCGCGCCATGACGCGCACCGCCGCCCTTCTGCTTTTTCGACTTCTTGGTCGTGCCCGCAACTTCCGAACGCGTCTTCTGTGCCTTGGTACCGGCGCGACCGGCATTGCGATAAGCGACAACGACCTGGTGAACCAGATCTTCGCTGAATTCGCGACCGAACACGGCATCGGAGACCGAGACCTTGTTGTTGCTACCCGTGATAACGAGTTCCATCGTCATCTCTCCTTATGCCTTGCTCGCCGGACGGACGATCACATCGCCACCAGCTGCGCCAGGCACGGCGCCGCGGATAGCAATCAGACCACGCTCGACGTCGACCTTGACCACTTCCAGGTTCTGCGTGCTTTGCTGCACTGCGCCCATGTGGCCCGACATCTTCTTGCCCGGGAAAACGCGACCCGGGGTCTGGCGCTGACCCAGCGAACCCGGCGCGCGATGCGACAGCGAGTTACCGTGGGTTGCATCGCCCATACGGAAGTTGTAGCGCTTGATGGTGCCCTGGAAACCCTTACCCTTGGTGACGCCCTGGACGTCGACCTTCTGGCCGACCTCGAAGATGTCCGCCTTGATTTCGCCACCGACGGCGAAATCGCCGAGCTGGGCATCTTCAACACGGAATTCCCACAGGCCGCGACCCGCTTCCACCTTCGCCTTGGCGAAGTGGCCTGCAGCCGGCTTGTTGACCAGCGCGGCACGACGGGCGCCAACGGTGACCTGCACGGCGCTGTAGCCGTCAACTTCGACGGTCTTGATCTGCGCGATGCGGTTAGGAGTTGCTTCGATCAGCGTGACCGGTACCGAGCGGCCATCTTCAGTGAAGACGCGGCTCATACCAGCCTTGCGGCCCACGAAGCCCAACGAATATTTCTTCGTCATGGTCGTAGTCCTCAGGTCAACTTGATCTGGACGTCGACGCCAGCCGCGAGCTCGAGCTTCATCAGCGCGTCCACGGTCTTGTCGTTCGGGTCGATGATATCGAGCACACGCTTGTGCGTGCGGGTTTCGTATTGGTCACGCGCATCTTTGTCAGCATGCGGGGATACGAGGATGGTGTAACGTTCGATCTTGGTCGGCAACGGGATCGGGCCACGCACTTGCGCGCCAGTCCGCTTAGCCGTTTCGACGATCTCGCTGGCCGAACGGTCAATCAAGCGATGATCGAACGCCTTCAGCCGGATACGGATCTTCTGATCCGCCTTCTGACCGGTCTTTTGCTCCGCCATGACGGTGGGTTCCTTCGTTAAAAGAGCGACGGGCAAGGCCTCTGGGATACCTGCCCCGATATTCCTGACGTTGATGAAATCGCCGCGCATCCTGCTGGCGAGGGCATTTCCTCCGCCCAAAAACTGAGGCAGCCCGGTGACCCGGCCTGCCCAGACGGAAAAGTATAATGCGCAACAAGAGCACGGTCAACAACGTGAGAGTTGTTGAGTGCTCCATGCAACGCGACCTTCCCGGTCTGGCGAACACGAGCGGCATCCTGCCGTTCTTTTCGCTGTAACTCAGCGCCCTACCCAGGGACACCGAGCCGCGCATTCTAGCGGCTCACCTCCGCTCCTGCAAGCGCGCTACTCTGATCCAGAGTTAGCCCGGTAGCAGCTGTGACGCATAAATCCGCCCCGGACACCACCTTTGTCGTGGCGCCAGTCCGGACTGACCAAACTCAGGGCCGGGAATCAAACACGGCGGGCATGGACAACGGCTGGAGTATAGCGACCCTGGTTCCAGGCAATATCGGACCCCAGCGGCGTTGCCGGGATACTGCAGTGATCGTTGCAGGGCTCTACTTTGCCAACGCGTTTGCATCACCGGTCTGCTGGTGCAGGCAAAGCCTGCCACGACTGCAGCAATGCGGCTTCCGAAGATGGCCCTGCAGATAACACCTAAGCAGCACGCCCCCGATCCGCCCGGTGGCAGGGTGTCGACCACCGGCAAGAATCCGCCCACTACACTGGGAACGCCATCCATATCGAACTCACCAAAGACGTCCGTATCCGCGCAAGCGGCGCGCCATTTGACGACGCTGATGCTAGACCGTATCGCGGTGAACGCTTCCGGTCTCAGCGACATCGACGGCCCCACCGGCGCTTATCGGGTCGACCTCCGTCGCGGACCGGATTACCGACAGCTGCAAAGGCGGCATAAGGTAGACGTATCAGCCAATACAAGTAACCAACCTTTCTTTCCCACCCGGCCTCGTCCTTGCAGGATTTCCCCACCGGACACCTCCTATGCCCCGGCACCCTCTCTTGTTTTGCGGCCTGCTACTCTTCGGACTCGTCGCCCCGCCTTCCCGCGCTGCCAGCAACGATGGCAAGGCCTGCTCGCGTGCGTTGCACCAGACGTTTACTATCTCCGCCAGCGCGACCACGTTGCCGGTGGCATGCGCGCACATCGGTCCGCTCGCACTTGGAATGCGCAAGCAACAGGTACTGGCCGCGCTAGGGCAGCCTGACGTTACCCACACCGATGCGGTGGATCCGAACAGACTCAGCCTGCTGTATCTATACCCGCGCGACATCAAAGCACAGCTGGCGCAGCATCCGCGTCGAGCTGGCACCCTCGTGCAAGGCGAGCTGGCGGTGGGATTGCGCAATGACCGTGTCAGCAACCTGATCGCCTTCGCCGATCAGAGGGCGCACCTGCCCTTCCATCTACTCGGCCATCCGGTCGGCACCCAGATCAACCGCATCCTCCAAACCATCGGCGGCAGCCCGCAATGGAATGCCAGCCGCGATTACGTCCAGTTCTCCGCCATGCCACTGGGCATTGACGTGGACCCGGACACTTTGGCCATCGTCGGGCTGAATATCGCAACCACCAAACAGGAGCTGGACAATTTCGACTTGCCCGGCCTGAATCTGCTCAAGAACCCGACAAGCGGCTTGATCAACGGCATTCGCTGACTGTTGCCGGCATCTGCGCGCCATGCCTCCTTACGTCATGACAGCCGGTTCACCAATCCGCAATCATGCCGCCGATGCGACTTGCGCACGCACCATCTGCCCACCGGACGCAGCGTTATGAGTGGGGCAGGCGCCTGTTTTCTTCATCTTTCTCTTTGCATCGGCAAGCGCATTCCCGCGCCAGGCAGGGTCCCGGCCAACACGCGGACAAAGAAAAAGGCCGGCTTTCGCCGACCTTTTCTTTTCCAGCGACACGGCAGCCGAAGCTGCCGTGCTGCAGGTGTTGCTTACTTGATGATCTTGGCAACCACGCCGGCGCCGACGGTACGACCGCCTTCACGGATGGCGAAGCGCAGACCTTCGTCCATCGCGACCGGGTTGATCAGGGTCACGACCATCTTCACGTTGTCGCCCGGCATCACCATCTCCACGCCTTCCGGCAGCTGGCAGGCGCCAGTGATGTCGGTGGTGCGGAAGTAGAACTGCGGACGGTAGCCCTTGAAGAACGGGGTATGACGGCCACCCTCGTCCTTGGACAGCACGTAGACTTCGGCTTCGAACTCGGTGTGCGGCTTGATCGAACCCGGCTTGCACAGCACCTGGCCGCGCTCGACGTCGTCACGCTTGGTGCCGCGCAGCAGCAGACCGGCGTTGTCGCCTGCCTGACCCTGGTCCAGCAGCTTGCGGAACATTTCCACACCGGTGACGGTGGTCTTCTGCGTGTCGCGGATACCGACGATTTCGATTTCGTCGCCCACCTTGATGATGCCGCGCTCGATACGACCGGTCACCACGGTGCCGCGGCCGGAGATCGAGAACACGTCTTCGACCGGCATCAGGAACGGACGGTCCACGTCGCGGGTCGGCTCCGGAATGAACGAATCCAGCGCCTCGACCAGCTTCAGGATCGCCGGCACGCCGATGTCGCTCTGATCGCCGTCCAGCGCCAGACGCGCCGAACCGTGGATGATCGGGGTGTCGTCGCCCGGGAAGTCGTACTTGCTCAGCAGTTCGCGCACTTCCATTTCGACCAGCTCGAGCAGCTCGGCGTCGTCGACCATGTCGGCCTTGTTCAGGAACACCACGATATGCGGCACACCGACCTGACGCGAGAGCAGGATGTGCTCACGGGTCTGCGGCATCGGGCCGTCAGCGGCCGAGCACACCAGGATCGCGCCGTCCATCTGCGCTGCACCGGTGATCATGTTCTTGACGTAGTCGGCGTGGCCGGGGCAGTCAACGTGCGCGTAGTGGCGGGTCGGGGATTCGTATTCGACGTGTGCGGTCGAAATCGTGATGCCGCGCGCCTTCTCTTCCGGCGCCGCGTCGATCGCGTCGTACGCCTTGAACTCACCACCGAAACGCTCGGCACCGATCTTGGTCAGCGCAGCGGTCAACGTGGTCTTGCCATGGTCAACGTGACCGATGGTGCCGACGTTCACGTGCGGCTTGGTGCGCTCGAATTTAGCTTTTGCCATGACTAACTACCTCTAATTGAAAAATTTGTGAGAAGCGGCTGAGCGAACTCAGCCCTTCTTGGTGACGGCGTCGGCGATGTTGGCCGGTGCCTCTTCGTAGTGGTCGAACTCCATCGAGAACGTCGCACGGCCCTGGCTCATCGAGCGCAGCGAAGTGGCGTAACCGAACATTTCACCCAACGGGATCATCGCGTTGATGATCTTGCCCGACGGGCTGTCGTCCTGACCCTGCAACACGCCACGACGGCGGCTCACGTCGCCCATCACGTCACCCAGGTAATCCTCCGGGCTGACGATTTCGACCTTCATGATCGGCTCCAGCAACACCGGGCTGGCTTTCGCGAAGCCCTGCTTGAACGCCATCGATGCAGCCAGCTTGAACGCCATTTCCGAGGAGTCGACGTCATGGTACGAGCCGAACACCAGCTTGACCTTCACGCCCACCACCGGGAAGCCGGCGATCGGACCACTGGTGATCGTTTCGCGCAGACCCTTTTCGACCGAGGGGATGAATTCCTTCGGAATGATGCCGCCGGTGATGTCGTTGATGAAGAGGAAATCGTCCTTGACGTTCTCGCTCTTGCGCTCTTCCTCGGTCATCGGCGACAGCTCGATCACGACGTGACCGTACTGACCCTTACCACCGGACTGCTTGGCGTGCTTATAGTCAGACTTGACGTCGGACTTGCGGATCGTTTCGCGGTAGGCCACCTGCGGCTTGCCGACGTTGGCCTCGACATTGAACTCGCGACGCATGCGGTCGACGATGATGTCCAGGTGCAACTCGCCCATGCCCGAGATGATGGTCTGGCCGGATTCTTCGTCGGTCTTGACGCGGAACGAGGGATCTTCCTGCGCCAGACGGCCCAGGGCCATGCCCATCTTTTCCTGGTCCGACTTGGTCTTCGGCTCCACCGCCATCGAGATCACCGGCTCCGGGAACACCATGCGCTCCAGGGTGATGATCTTGTCCTGCGCACACAGCGTGTCGCCGGTGGTGACATCCTTCAGACCCACGGCAGCGGCGATGTCGCCCGCGCGCACTTCCTTGATCTCTTCGCGATTGTTGGAGTGCATCTGCAGGATGCGGCCCACGCGCTCCTTCTTCGACTTGACCGGGTTGTAGACCTGGTCGCCGGAGTTCAGCGTGCCCGAATAGACACGGAAGAACGTCAGCGAGCCCACGAACGGGTCGGTCATGATCTTGAACGCCAACGCCGAGAACGGCGCGGTATCGGTGGCAGCGCGCGTGTCTTCCTTCTCGTCTTCGTCGATACCCTGCACCGGCGGACGGTCAGCCGGCGACGGCAGCAGGTGCACGACGCCGTCGAGCATGGCCTGCACGCCCTTGTTCTTGAACGCCGAGCCGCAGAACACCGGCACGATCTCCACCTTCAAGGTGCGCTCGCGCAGACCCGACAGGATCTCCTGTTCGCTCAGGTCGCCCTCGTTGAGGTACTTGTCCATGAGGTCTTCGCTGGCTTCTGCAGCCGCTTCGACCATGAACGAGCGTGCCTCGGTCGCGACATCGACCAGGTCGGCCGGAATATCGCGGTATTCGAAGGTGGTGCCCTGCGATGCGGTATCCCAATGGATCGCCTTCATCTTCAGCAGGTCGACCACGCCCTCAAAGCCGTCTTCGGCGCCGATCGGCACCTGCATCGGCACGGCGTACGCACCCAGACGGGCCTTCAGCTGCTCAACGACCTTGTCGAAGTTGGCACCGGTACGGTCCATCTTGTTGACGAAGGCCATGCGCGGCACGGAATACTTGTTGGCCTGGCGCCACACGGTCTCGGACTGCGGCTGCACGCCACCGACGGCGCACAGCACGAACACCGCACCGTCGAGCACGCGCAAGGAGCGCTCCACTTCGATGGTGAAGTCGACGTGCCCGGGGGTGTCGATGATGTTGAAGCGGTGCTGCGGCATGGACTTGTCCATACCCGACCAGAACGCGGTAGTCGCAGCGGAGGTGATGGTGATACCACGCTCCTGCTCCTGCTCCATCCAGTCCATCACTGCAGCGCCGTCATGGACTTCGCCGATCTTGTGACTCACACCGGTGTAGAACAGGATGCGTTCGGAAGTGGTGGTCTTGCCGGCATCGATGTGGGCCATGATGCCGAAGTTGCGGTAACGCTCGATAGGGGTGGTGCGGGCCACGGGGAGCCTCTCAATTTCTTGGATTTCGGATGGCCGAACGCCGCCTTTCGGCGGCCTTCGGATTGGATGCGACGCAACATGCGTCGCAAACAGCACTCATATGGTGCTGAAGGGCCCCGTTACCAAGGCCCCCGAGGTCACCAGCGGTAATGTGCGAACGCCTTGTTCGCCTCCGCCATACGGTGGGTCTCTTCGCGCTTCTTGATCGCGCCGCCGCGGCTTTCCGAGGCGTCCAACAGTTCTGCAGCCAGCTTACGCGGCATGGTGTTCTCGCCACGCTTGCGCGCGGAATCGATCAACCAGCGCATTGCCAGCGCCATGCGACGGGAGGAACGCACTTCGACGGGCACCTGATAGGTAGCACCACCGACGCGACGCGATTTAACTTCGACAGCCGGGGCCACGTTGTCCAGTGCCTTCTGCACCAGTTCGATGGCATTCGGATTCTTTTCGCCAATGACGTCCATTGCGCCATAGACAATTTTCTCAGCAACCGACTTCTTGCCACTCTGCATCACCATATTGATGAAGCGGGCAATGGTTTCGCTGCCATGCTTTGGATCTGGCAGGACGGTGCGCTGCGGAGTAGAACCTTTACGGGACATTTGAGTATTTCCTTAGCTCTTCGGGCGCTTGGCGCCGTACTTGGAACGGCCTTGACGACGCTTGGCGACGCCGGCGGCGTCCAGCGAACCACGGACGGTGTGATAACGCACACCGGGAAGATCCTTGACGCGGCCACCGCGAATCAGGACCACGGAGTGCTCCTGCAGGTTGTGGCCTTCACCACCGATGTAGCTGATGACCTCTTCCTGGTTGGTCAGGCGCACCTTGGCGACTTTACGCAGGGCCGAGTTCGGCTTCTTCGGGGTAGTGGTGTAGACGCGTGTGCAGACGCCACGGCGCTGCGGACACTTGTCCAGTGCCGGAGAGGCACTCTTGTAGGTGGTCGCTTGCCGAGGCTTGCGGACCAGCTGGTTGATCGTCGTCATCAGTTGATTCTTCTGATTGATAGGCCGAGACGGCCTGCACGAAAACGAAGGCAGGCCGAGACCGGCCCACCGAGACAGAGAAGTATAGCTGGCAGGACGAAACTCCGTCAACTTCACGGAATCTGAACCTGCTGGCCCATCCAAGGCCGGAAAACGGAGGGCGTCCTGCCCTCCTTTTCGCCTGGCTTACGGCGGTCTTGCGACCGCCGTCGGAGCGCTTACTCCTCGTCCGCGCCAGCGTCGGCCACTGCAGCGACCGGTTCGGCGGCTGCCGGCTTGCCCGACAGCGTTTCCATTTCCGAGTCGGTCAGACCCGAGGCCTTGCGACGTCCGGCGTGATACGCCAAACCCGTACCGGCCGGGATCAGGCGACCCACGATCACGTTTTCCTTCAGACCGCGCAGGTTGTCGCGGGTGCCGCGGACGGCCGCCTCGGTCAACACGCGGGTGGTTTCCTGGAACGATGCCGCCGAGATGAACGACTCAGTGGCCAGCGACGCCTTGGTGATACCCAGCAACACCGGATCGTACTTGGCCGGCAGTTCGTTGCGCTTGACCAGGCGGGCATTTTCCTCGATGACGCGCTGGCGCTCGACCTGCTCGCCGTTGAGGAACTTGCTGTTGCCCTGGTCAACGATCTCGACCTTACGCAGCATCTGGCGCGTGATCACCTCGATGTGCTTGTCGTTGATCTTCACGCCCTGCAGGCGGTACACGTCCTGGATTTCCTTGACCAGGTATGCGGCCAGCGGTTCGACACCCAGCAGGCGCAGGATGTCTTGCGGACTCGGCTCGCCGTCCACCACGGTCTCGCCCTTGGTCACGTGTTCGCCTTCGAACACGATGATCTGGCGGTACTTGGGAATCAGCTCTTCGTGTTCCGAACCATCGGTGTCCTTGATGATCAGGCGCTGCTTGCCCTTGGTGTCCTTACCGAAGCTGATGATGCCCGAGCGTTCGGCCAGGATCGCCGGATCCTTCGGCTTGCGTGCTTCGAACAAGTCGGCAACGCGCGGCAGACCACCGGTGATGTCGCGGGTCTTGGACGCTTCCTGCGGGATCTTGGCCACCACGTCGCCCACGCCGACGGCAGCGCCGTCCTGCAGGTTGACGATGGAGCGCGGCGGCAGCAGGTACTGGGCCGGCAGATCCGTATTCGGAATCGTCAGGTCGTTGCCCTTGGCATCGACGATGCGCACGATCGGGCGCAGTTCCTTGGCCTGTGCACCGCGACGCTTCGGGTCGGTGATTTCGCGCGACGCCAGACCGGTCAGCTCGTCGGTCTTCTCGATCACGGTGACGCCGTCGACGAAGTCGATGAAGCGGATGAAACCGGCCACTTCCGACACGATCGGGTGGTTATGCGGATCCCAGTTGGCAACGCTCTGCCCGGCCTTGACCGCATCGCCGTCTTTGGCGGTGATGGTCGCGCCGTACGGCAGCTTGTAACGCTCGCGCTCGCGGCCATGGCCGTCGAGCACGGACAGTTCGCCAGAACGCGAGACCGCAACCAGCGAACCGCTGGCATGCGCCACCGACTTGAGGTTGTTGAACTTCACCGAACCGGTGGTCTTGACGGTGATGTTGTCCACCGCAGCCGCACGCGATGCCGCACCACCGATGTGGAACGTACGCATGGTCAGCTGGGTACCCGGCTCGCCGATCGACTGCGCGGCGATGACGCCGACCGCTTCGCCGATGTTGACCTGGTGACCACGTGCGAGGTCGCGGCCGTAGCAGCGTGCGCACACGCCGAACGAGGATTCGCAGCTGATGGTCGAACGCACCTTCACCGACTGCACGCTGGCATCTTCGAGCTTGGCCACCCAGGCTTCGTCGAGCAGCGTGTTGCGGGTGACGATCGGCTCTTCGTCGTTGCCCGGCAGGTACACGTCCTCGGCCACCACGCGGCCCAGCACGCGCTCGCGCAACGGCTCCACCACGTCGCCGCCTTCCACGATCGGGGTCATGATCAACCCTTCGGTGGTGCCGCAATCGATTTCGGTGATCACCACGTCCTGCGCCACGTCGACCAGGCGGCGGGTCAGGTAACCGGAGTTCGCCGTCTTCAGCGCGGTATCGGCCAGACCCTTACGGGCACCGTGGGTGGAGTTGAAGTACTCCTGCACGTTCAGACCTTCGCGGAAGTTCGCCTTGATGGGCGTCTCGATGATCGAGCCGTCCGGACGCGCCATCAGGCCGCGCATGCCGGCCAGCTGACGGATCTGCGCCTGGCTACCACGGGCACCGGAGTCGGCCATGATGTACAGCGAGTTCATCGACTTCTGGTCGATGGTCTCGCCCTTGGCGTTCTCGACCTTTTCGGTACCGATGGTGTCCATCATCGCCTTGGCGATGCGCTCGCTGGTACGCGACCAGATGTCCACGACCTTGTTGTAGCGCTCGCCGGCGGTGACCAGGCCCGACTGGTACTGCTCCTGGATTTCCAGCACTTCGGCTTCTGCCTCGGTGAGGATGCCCTTCTTCTCGTCGGGGATCAGCATGTCGTCGATACCGATCGACACGCCGGCGCGGGTTGCGTAGGCGTAGCCGGTGTACATCAGCTTGTCGGCGAACACGACGGTGTCCTTCAAGCCCAGCAGACGGTAGCTGGAGTTGATCAGACGCGAGATGTTCTTCTTGGTCATCTCGGTGTTTGCCAGCTGGAACGGCAGGCCTTCAGGCAGGATTTCGCTCAGCAGCGCACGGCCGACCGTGGTGTCCACGATCGAGGTGCCGCTGCTGCGCTTGCCGCCGGCTTCCACGTCCACCTGGGTGATGCGCACCTTGACCTTGGCGTGCAGTTCGACCACGCGGTTGTCGTAGGCGCGCTTCACTTCGCTGGTGTTGGCGAACACCATGCCCTCGCCCTTCTTGTTCTCCAGGGCGCGGCTCATGTAGTACAGGCCCAACACCACGTCCTGCGACGGCACGATGATCGGCTCGCCGTTGGCCGGCGACAGGATGTTGTTGGTGGACATCATCAACGCACGCGCTTCCAGCTGGGCTTCCAGCGAGAGCGGCACGTGGACGGCCATCTGGTCGCCGTCGAAGTCGGCGTTGAAGGCAGTACACACCAGCGGATGCAGCTGGATGGCCTTGCCTTCGATCAACACCGGTTCGAACGCCTGGATGCCCAGACGGTGCAGGGTCGGCGCACGGTTCAACAGCACCGGATGCTCGCGAATCACCTCTTCCAGGATGTCCCAGACTTCGGCTTCTTCGCGCTCGACCAGCTTCTTGGCGGCCTTGATGGTGGTGGCCAGGCCACGACGCTGCAGCTTGGCGAACACGAACGGCTTGAACAGCTCGAGCGCCATCTTCTTCGGCAGGCCGCACTGGTGCAGCTTCAGGTACGGACCGACGGTGATGACCGAACGACCGGAGTAGTCCACGCGCTTGCCGAGCAGGTTCTGACGGAACCGGCCCTGCTTGCCCTTGATCATGTCGGCCAGCGACTTCAGCGGACGCTTGTTGGTGCCGGTGATGGCACGGCCGCGACGGCCGTTGTCCAGCAGCGCATCGACCGATTCCTGCAGCATGCGCTTTTCGTTGCGCACGATGATGTCCGGCGCATTGAGCTCGAGCAGGCGACGCAGACGGTTGTTGCGGTTGATCACGCGGCGGTACAGATCATTCAGATCCGAGGTCGCGAAGCGGCCGCCATCCAGCGGCACCAGCGGACGCAGGTCCGGCGGCAGCACGGGAAGCACGGTCATGACCATCCACTCCGGACGGTTGCCCGATTCCAGGAAGGCTTCGATCAGCTTGATGCGCTTGGTGAGGCGCTTGAGCTTGGTTTCCGAACCGGTGCTGGCGATTTCTTCGCGCAGGCGGGTCATTTCCGACTGCAGGTCGATCGTGCGCAGCAGCTCGTACACCGCCTCGGCGCCCATGGCGGCGTCGAAGTCGTCGTTGTACTCCTGGCGTGCGGTCAGGTACTGCTCTTCGGTCAGCAGCTGGCGGCGCTCGAGCGGGGTCAGGCCCGGCTCGGTGACGACATAGGCTTCGAAGTACAGCACGCGCTCGATGTCACGCAGGGTCATGTCCAGCATCAGGCCGATGCGCGACGGCAGCGACTTGAGGAACCAGATGTGCGCGACCGGCGAGGCCAGGTCGATGTGACCCATGCGCTCGCGACGCACCTTGGCCAGGGTGACTTCGGTGCCGCACTTTTCGCAGACCACGCCACGGTGCTTCATGCGCTTGTACTTGCCGCACAGGCACTCGTAGTCCTTGATCGGTCCGAAGATGGCGGCGCAGAACAGGCCGTCACGCTCGGGCTTGAAGGTACGGTAGTTGATGGTTTCGGGCTTCTTCACTTCGCCGTAGGACCACGAACGGATCAGGTCCGGCGACGCCAGCGCGATCTTGATCGCGTCGAAATCCAGCGTCTGGCGCTGCTGATTGAAGAGGTTGAGCAGGTCTTTCATTTGATATCTCCGGGTCGGAGGAATTTCGTATCTGAGATGAAACCGAGGGCGTTACGTTCCGGATCCCGGCAGCGCATTGCGGCGCCGGGATCCGTCTCGATCACTCTTCCAGTTCCATGTTGATCGCCAGCGAGCGGATTTCCTTCACCAACACGTTGAAGGATTCCGGCATGCCCGCGACCATCTCGTGCTCACCATCGACGATGTTCTTGTACATCTGGTTGCGGCCCTGCACGTCGTCGGACTTCACCGTCAGCATTTCCTGCAGGGTGTAGGCCGCGCCGTAGGCTTCCAGAGCCCAGACTTCCATCTCACCGAAGCGCTGACCACCGAACTGTGCCTTGCCGCCCAGCGGCTGCTGGGTCACGAGCGAGTACGGGCCAGTCGAGCGCGCATGCATCTTGTCGTCGACCAAGTGGTTCAACTTCAGGTAGTGCATGTAGCCGACCGTGGTCTTGCGATCGAACGCTTCGCCAGTGCGACCGTCGTACAGCTGGGTCTGACCGCTCTGCGGCAGGTCGGCCAGTTCCAGCATGCGCTTGATTTCCGCTTCGCTGGCGCCGTCGAACACCGGGGTCGCCATCGGCACGCCGTCGATCAGGTTCTTGCCCAGGTTGAGCAATTCCTCATCGCTGAACTGCGACAGGTCCACGCGCTGTGCATTGATCGCGTTGTCGTGGTTGTAGATGTCGTTGAGGAACTTGCGCAGCTCGCTGACGGCGGCCTGGGCTTCCAGCATGCGCTGGATCTTGCGACCCAGGCCCTTGGCGGCCCAACCCAGATGCACTTCCAGAATCTGGCCGATGTTCATACGCGACGGCACGCCGAGCGGGTTCAACACGATGTCGACCGACTCGCCGGTGGCCATGTACGGCATGTCTTCCACGGGCACCACGTTGGAGACCACACCCTTGTTGCCGTGGCGGCCTGCCATCTTGTCGCCCGGCTGGATACGGCGCTTCACGGCCAGGAACACCTTGACCATCTTCAGCACGCCCGGTGCGAGGTCGTCGCCCTGGGTGATCTTGCCGCGCTTGTCGGCAAAACGTGCTTCGAATTCCTTCTCGTGCGCCTGGATCTGCTTCTGCGCACGCTCGATGGCGTCGGCAGCGTCTTCGTCCTTCATGCGCAGCTGGAACCAATCGGACTTCTTCAGCCCGTCCAGGTACGCGTCGGTGACGGTGTCGCCCTTCTTCAGGTTGGCGCCGCCGTTGGCGACCTTACCCACGATCTGCGAGCGCAGACGTGCGTAGATGGCCGCTTCCAGGATGCGGAACTGGTCGTCGAAGTCCTTCTTGACCCGCTTGATCTCGTTTTCCTCGATCTGGCGGGCGCGCTTGTCCTTCTCGATGCCGTCGCGGGTGAAGACCTGCACGTCGATGACGGTGCCGTCCATGCCCGGGGGCACGCGCAGCGAGCTGTCCTTCACGTCGGACGCCTTTTCGCCGAAGATCGCACGCAGCAGCTTTTCTTCCGGGGTCAGCTGGCTCTCGCCCTTCGGCGTGACCTTGCCGACCATGATGTCGCCGGCGCGCACTTCCGCACCGATGTACACCACGCCGCTTTCGTCCAGACGGTTCAAGGCCTGCTCGGACACGTTCGGGATGTCGGCGGAAATTTCCTCCGGCCCCAGCTTGGTGTCGCGCGCAACGCAGGTCAGTTCCTCGATGTGGATCGTGGTGTAACGATCCTCTTCCACCACGCGCTCGGAGAGCAGGATGGAGTCTTCGAAGTTGTAGCCGTTCCAAGGCATGAAGGCGATCAGCATGTTCTGGCCCAGCGCCAGTTCACCGATGTCGGTGGACGGGCCGTCGGCCAGCACGTCGCCGCGCGCGATCACGTCGCCCACATTCACCAGCGGGCGCTGGTTGATGCAGGTGTTCTGATTGGAGCGGGTGTACTTGATCAGGTTGTAGATATCCACGCCGGCATCGGTGCCGCCGCCGATTTCTGCCTCGTTGACCTTGACCACGATGCGGGCTGCGTCGATCTGCTCGATCACGCCACCACGCAGCGCATTGACGGTCACACCCGAGTCGCGCGCAACCGCACGCTCGATGCCGGTACCGACCAGCGGCTTCTGCGAACGCAGCGTCGGCACGGCCTGGCGCTGCATGTTGGCGCCCATCAGTGCGCGGTTGGCGTCGTCGTGCTCCAGGAACGGCACCAGCGCCGCTGCGACCGACACGGTCTGCATCGGCGAGACGTCCATGAAATGCACTTCGGACGGCGGCTTCAACAGCGATTCGCCCTGGAACCGGCACGGCACGAACTGCTCGGTGAGCATGTTCTTGGCATCGGTCAGCGCGTTCGCCTGGGCGATCACGTACTCGTTTTCTTCGATCGCCGACAGGTATTCGACGTCGTCGGAGACCTTGCCGTCCAGCACCTTACGGTACGGCGTCTCGAGGAAGCCGTACTGGTTGGTGCGGGCGAACACGGCCAGCGAGTTGATCAGGCCGATGTTCGGGCCTTCCGGCGTTTCGATGGTGCAGACGCGGCCGTAATGGGTCGGGTGCACGTCGCGCACTTCGAAACCGGCGCGTTCGCGGGTCAGGCCGCCCGGACCCAGCGCGGAGACGCGACGCTTGTGCGTCACTTCCGACAGCGGATTGTTCTGGTCCATGAACTGCGACAGCTGCGAGGAGCCGAAGAATTCCTTGATCGCAGCAGCCACCGGCTTGGCATTGATCAGTTCCTGCGGGGTCAGGCCTTCGGACTCGGCCATCGACAGGCGTTCCTTGACCGCGCGCTCGACGCGGACCAGGCCCACGCGGAACACGTTCTCGGCCATTTCGCCGACCGAACGCACGCGACGGTTGCCCAGGTGATCGATGTCATCGACCACGCCGCGACCGTTGCGGATTTCGGTGAGCACCTTGATCACTTCCAGGATGTCGGAGGTGTCGGCGTGCTCGGCGACCAGGCGCTTGGATTCTTCGTCGTTACGCTCGGCAAAATACTTCTTGTCGTACAGCACCGACTCGCCCAGCACGTCCTTGCGGCCGACGCGACGGTTGAACTTCATGCGGCCGACCGTGGACAGGTCGTAGCGCTCGAAGGTGAAGAACAGGTTGTGGAACAGGTTCTGCGCCGCTTCCTTGGTCGGCGGCTCGCCCGGACGCATCATGCGGTAGATTTCGACCAGCGCTTCCAGCTGCGTCTTGGTCGGGTCGATGCGCAAGGTGTTGGACAGGTACGGACCACGATCCAGATCGTTCACCCACAGGGTGCCGACCGCGTCGACGCCGGCCTTGCGGAAGGCAGCCAGCTGGTCTTCGTTGATCTCGTCGTTGGCATTGGCCAGCAGTTCGCCGGTGGAGCCATCGACCACGTCGTGCGACAGGATGCGACCGACCAGGTAGTCGTCCGGCACGGCCAGCGCGGCAACGCCGGCAGCTTCCAGTTGCTTGACGTGGCGCGCAGTGATGCGCTTGCCCGCTTCCACGATGACCTTGTCGCCGTCGGCCAGGTCGAAGTTCAGCGTTTCACCACGCAGGCGCTCCGGCACCAGCTCCAGCTGGACGCCCTCGTCCGGGTTGATGTGGAAGGTGTTGATCTCGAAGAACTCGGCCAGCATTTCTTCGTTGCTGTAGCCAAGCGCACGCAGCAGGATCGACACCGGCAGCTTGCGGCGACGGTCGATACGGGTGAACAGCGCATCCTTCGGGTCGAACTCGAAGTCCAACCACGAGCCACGGTAAGGAATGATGCGGGCGCTGTACAGCAGCTTGCCCGAGCTGTGGGTCTTGCCACGATCGTGGTCGAAGAACACGCCCGGCGAGCGATGCAGCTGCGAAACGATCACGCGCTCGGTGCCGTTGACGATGAAGGTACCGTTGCCGGTCATCAGCGGAATTTCGCCGAGATAGACCTCCTGCTCCTTCACGTACTTGATCGCCTTGGTCGACGACTCGCGGTCGTAGATCACCAGGCGCACGGTCACGCGCAGCGGCGCGCCATAGCTCATGCCGCGCTGACGGCATTCACGCTCGTCAAACACCGGCTGACCCAACTTGTAACCGACATACTCCAGCGCAGCGTTGCCGCTGTAGCTGGAAATCGGGAACACCGACTTCAATGCCGCGTGCAGACCGAGGTCCTTACGCTTGTTCGGCTCCACGTCTTCCTGCAGGAATTCGCGGTAGGAATCCACCTGGATGGCAAGCAGGAACGGCACTTCGAGGATCGAGCGCTGCTTACCGAAGTCCTTGCGGATACGCTTTTTTTCGGTGAACGAATAAGACGTCATGAGGTCTTCACCCTAGGCTGCGGGGGCCACATCGCGGCGGCCCTGAAATAACAAAATTGTCAGTTGGAAGTCGCTGGTATTGCCGGCACCAGCACGCCTTCTCCCGCTACTTCCAACTACCAACTCGGTGAGGCCGGGATCGGGAATCGAGAAATGGGAATCGGATGATCGCGCGATGCTGCACTGCGATTGTCCAATCCCGATTCCCCTCCGAAACGGCCAAAGGCCGGGAGCTTTACGCTCCCAGCCTTCAGTGCATCACCATGAAACGCTGGCGATGCAAGGTGCTGCTTACTTGATTTCGACAGTCGCGCCAGCTTCGGTCAGTTCCTTCTTGATCTTCTCGGCTTCGTCCTTCGAAGCGCCTTCCTTCAGCATGCCACCGGCTTCGGTCAGATCCTTGGCTTCCTTCAGACCCAGGCCGGTCACGGCGCGCACGGCCTTAATGACGCCAACCTTGTTGGCGCCACAGTTGGTCAGCACCACGTTGAACTCGGTCTGCTCTTCAACCACGGCGGCCGGGCCAGCTGCAGCAGCAGCGACCGGGGCAGCGGCGGAGACGCCGAACTTTTCTTCGATGGCCTTGACCAGCTCCATCACTTCCATCAGGGACTTCTCGGCGATGGCGTCGACGATCTGTTCGTTGGTAAGGGACATTGTGATTACCTTTAAATGATTTTCTGGATTGGGGTTCTAGCGAACGCTAGGACATCAAGCTTCGGCAGTCTCGGCAACCGGCGCGGCGGCTTCGTCGCCACCACCCTGCTTGTCGCCAACGGCCTTGACGGCACGGGCGAACATGGCAGCCGGTTCGGACAGCACGCGGGCCAGCATGGCCAGGGCCTGGTCACGGGTCGGCAGCGAGGCCAACACGTCGACGTGTCCCGCCGGGAACAGTTCCCCGCCGATGGACACGACCTTGGCCTGCAGCTTGTCGTTGCTCTTGGCAAATTCCTTGATCAGGCGACCGGCTGCGCCGGGCTCCTCCATCGAAAACGCATACAGCAAAGGACCGACCAGCTTGTCAGCAGCGACAGCGAAATCAGTACCTTCAACGGCGCGCGCGGCCAGGGTGTTCTTGACAACTTTCAAGAACACGCCGGTTTCGCGGGCCTGCTTACGCATCGCGGTCATCTGGGAGACCGTGGTGCCAGCGTATTCGGCGGCGATCAGGGAGTGGGCCTTGGCGGCGATGTCTGCCAGCTCGGCGACTACTTCTTGCTTCTGGGACAGATTGAGAGCCATTGCACTCCTCCGTTAAAGCCGGGATTCGGGATTGGTACTTCGGGATCCGTCACAGCGATCACGCCGTTGCCAGATCTCACATGCCGAATCGTCATCCCCGCTTCAAACTACTCCGCTCGCGGCTCCTGCCGGTTGCGGTCCAGGGCAGCCTCCTTCCTGGAAGCCGGGAACATCGACCGATGTTCCTTTGGTGGCCGTTCTAGACCTGGAGTGGACTCGATCCGGGATGTCCCAGACGCGCGTAAACCAGAAAGCTCCAGAAGGGCGACACCATCTACGCCGGCCGGTTCGACACGAACCAATTAAGCGATCCCGCTGCATCGACGGCGACTCCTTGCCAGTGCGAGCATCCGTGCCCGTCGTCGATCTGCGCTGACCGCGCCTGCGGTCTTTGACGGCTACCGCCGGACGTGCCGGCGATCGCCTTCAAAATGTCCGTTGCCCCAAAGGAGGGAACGGACTCCCAGCACACGGTGACCCGGGCCGGAAAAACAATGCTGTACTGCCAAATACGTCAGGCGCATGACGCCGGACGCATTCGCTTACTTCAACGACAGGCTCGACTGATCCACCGTCACGCCCGGACCCATGGTCGAGCTGACCGACACCTTCTGCAGGTAGGTACCCTTGGAGGTGGCCGGCTTGGCCTTGACCAGATCCAGCAACAGCGCCTGCAGGTTCGACTTCAGCGCTTCGTCGTCGAAGCTGGCCTTGCCGATCGTGCAGTGGATGATGCCGGCCTTGTCAGTGCGGTAGCGCACCTGGCCCGACTTGGCATTCTTGACCGCTTCGCCCGGATTGGCCGACACGGTGCCGACCTTCGGGTTCGGCATCAAGCCGCGCGGACCCAGCAGGGTGCCCAGCTTACCGACGACGCGCATGGCGTCCGGGGTCGCGATGACCACGTCATAGTTCAGATCGCCGGCCTGCATCTTCTCGGCCAGGTCGTCCATGCCCACCGCCTCGGCGCCCGCAGCCAGGGCTTCGTCGGCCTTGGCGCCTGCCGGTGCGAACACTGCAACGCGCACGCTCTTGCCGGTACCGGCCGGCAGCACGGTGGAACCGCGCACCTGCTGGTCGGACTTCTTGGCGTCCACGCCCAGGCGCACGGCGACGTCGATCGACTCGACGAACTTGGCCTTGGTGGCAGTCTTCAGGATCTTGATTGCGTCTTCGAAGGCATAGGTCTTGCCCGGAACGACAGCGGCCGTGATGGCCTTAACGCGCTTGCTCTGTGCCATGTCTTAGCCCTCCACCGTCAAACCCATGCTGCGGGCAGAACCCGCAATCGTGCGCACCGCCGCTTCCAGCTCGGCTGCCGTCAAATCGGCTTCCTTGACCTTGGCGATTTCTTCCAGCTGCTTGCGCGTCACCTTGCCCACCTTGTCGGTGTTGGGACGCTTCGAGCCGGAGGTCACGCCTGCGGCCTTCTTGAGCAGCACGCTGGCCGGAGTGCTCTTGGTGACGAACGTGAAGGTACGGTCGGAATACGCGATGATGATCACCGGCGTCGGCAGACCCGGCTCCAGCTTCGACGTCGCGGCGTTGAATGCCTTGCAGAATTCCATGATGTTCAGACCGCGCTGACCCAGTGCAGGGCCGACCGGCGGTGCAGGGTTGGCCTGACCGGCCTTGACCTGCAACTTGATGAAAGCAGTAATCTTCTTAGCCATTTCAATACTCTCCGGGTGCTAGCGCCTGACCTGCAGGCTCCCCATCGGACCGGGATTCACGTGTCCCGGCTTCACGTTGTTGACCACACACGCAGATGGCCGCCATGCGGCAGCCATTGGTTCCAGGCGGTTCGCCAGGACAGCGAGCCGCGCACTATAGCAGCATTTGGGGCGAGCGCCTAGCTGGCGCCCGCAGGGTCAGCCCTTCTCGACCTGACCGAATTCGAGCTCGACCGGCGTGGAGCGGCCGAAGATGAGCACGGCAACCCGCAGCCTGCTCTTTTCGTAATTGACTTCCTCGACAACGCCATTGAAGTCGTTGAACGGACCCTCGGTGACGCGCACCATCTGGCCCGGCTCGAACAACACCTTCGGACGCGGCTTTTCGACGCCATCCTGCACTCGCTGCAGGATCGCATCCGCTTCTTCGTCGCGAATCGGCAGAGGACGGTCGGCGGTACCGCCGATGAAACCCATCACCTTCGAAGTCTCCTTCACCAGGTGCCAGCTTTCGTTGTCGATGCGCGGAATACCGCCCTCTTCATGCGTTTCGATCTGCACCAGCACGTAGCCGGGGAAGAACTTGCGCTCGGACCGACGCTTCTGGCCGGCGCGCATTTCGATGACCTCTTCGGTCGGCACCAGCACGTCGCCGAAACGGTCTTCCATTTCGGCGCGCGCGATACGGTCACGCAATGCCTGCGCAACGGATTTTTCGAAGCCTGAATAGGCGTGAACGACATACCAACGCTTCACTGCTTGATTCTCCTCAACGAGCCAGGAACCACTGCGTGAGCTTCTGGATGACAAAGTCGAAGCCGCCCAACAGCAAACTCAGAATGATTACAACCACAATCACGACCCAGGTGGTGCGGATAGCTTCCTGGCGCGTCGGCCAGACAACCTTACGCAACTCGAACCTGGATTCGGACAGGAATTCGCGGGTCTCCCGGCCCTTGCCGGTACCCAAAAACACAAATGCGCCCGCCACCAACCCAACGATGACAGCCAACGCACGCAACTGCGGCGTCCACGCGCCCAGCTGGGTCGCGCGCTCGGGAGCGGAGAACCAGAACCACACAAAAAGCCCCGCAACCACCAGGGCAGCGGAGACAACGTACTTAACGACATCAGCGCTAGAGGACGCGCTCTTGGAAGGCTCGATTTTGCTATTCATCCGGCTCTAGTTACCGATCTGACCCGAATCGCTGGGCCGGAAAGAGGAGTGGCACGCCAGGAGGGACTCGAACCCCCAACCTGCGGTTTTGGAGACCGCTGCTCTGCCAATTGAGCTACTGGCGTATGTACTCGTTTACCGCAAACCCCAAGACAACGAAGGCGGACCGCGGTTCAGCCGGCCCGCCATTCGTTTGAATCCAGCCGCCCATAGGCAGCTGGATACAGGCACTTACTTGATGATCTTGGCAACCACGCCGGCGCCGACGGTACGACCGCCTTCACGGATGGCGAAGCGTAGACCTTCGTCCATTGCGACCGGGTTGATCAGGGTCACGACCATCTTCACGTTGTCGCCCGGCATCACCATCTCCACGCCTTCCGGCAGCTGGCAGGCGCCAGTGATGTCGGTGGTGCGGAAGTAGAACTGCGGACGGTAGCCCTTGAAGAACGGGGTATGACGGCCACCCTCGTCCTTGGACAGCACGTAGACTTCGGCTTCGAACTCGGTGTGCGGCTTGATCGAACCCGGCTTGCACAGCACCTGGCCGCGCTCGACGTCGTCACGCTTGGTGCCGCGCAGCAGCAGACCGGCGTTGTCGCCTGCCTGACCCTGGTCCAGCAGCTTGCGGAACATTTCCACGCCGGTGACGGTGGTCTTCTGCGTGTCGCGGATACCGACGATTTCGATTTCGTCGCCCACCTTGATGATGCCGCGCTCGATACGACCGGTCACCACGGTGCCGCGGCCGGAGATCGAGAACACGTCTTCGACCGGCATCAGGAACGGACGGTCCACGTCGCGGGTCGGCTCCGGAATGAACGAATCCAACGCCTCGACCAGCTTCAGGATCGCCGGCACGCCGATGTCGCTCTGATCGCCGTCCAGCGCCAGACGCGCCGAACCGTGGATGATCGGGGTGTCGTCGCCCGGGAAGTCGTACTTGCTCAGCAGTTCGCGCACTTCCATTTCGACCAGCTCGAGCAGCTCGGCGTCGTCGACCATGTCAGCCTTGTTCAGGAACACCACGATGTGCGGCACACCGACCTGACGCGAGAGCAGGATGTGCTCACGGGTCTGCGGCATCGGGCCGTCAGCGGCCGAGCACACCAGGATCGCGCCGTCCATCTGCGCTGCGCCGGTGATCATGTTCTTGACGTAGTCGGCGTGGCCGGGGCAGTCAACGTGCGCGTAGTGGCGGGTCGGGGATTCATATTCGACGTGTGCGGTCGAAATCGTGATGCCGCGCGCCTTCTCTTCCGGCGCCGCGTCGATCGCGTCGTACGCCTTGAACTCACCACCGAAACGCTCGGCACCGATCTTGGTCAGCGCAGCGGTCAACGTGGTCTTGCCATGGTCAACGTGACCGATGGTGCCGACGTTCACGTGCGGCTTGGTGCGCTCGAATTTAGCTTTTGCCATGGGTGCGTGTCTCGGTAATCGTTTGGAGTTGAAGACGATTGAGTAATGGTGCTCACGAAAGGAATCGAACCTTCGACCTCCTCCTTACCAAGGAGGTGCTCTACCGACTGAGCTACGTGAGCGAGTTTTGCATTATGCCATGCATTTGCGTTCAATGGAGCGGGAGACGGGAATCGAACCCGCACCATCAGCTTGGAAGGCTGAGGTTCTACCGTTGAACTACTCCCGCGCCGGGAACTGCATGCCACAACGTGAAACTGGTGGAGGGAGGTGGATTCGAACCACCGAAGGCGTAAGCCAGCAGATTTACAGTCTGCCCCCGTTGGCCGCTTGGGTATCCCTCCAGCTTTTACTACCGGACCGGTGCGCCGCAAGGCATATTCGGTCCGGGGTGAAGCAGCCCGTTATTTTGTTGTGGGACGCATGCAGTGTCAACAAAAATTTTGAGCAATTCTTCACTCTCAACGATACGCGGCGTCAGGTGCCACGCACAGCCGATCACACGTTGAAGCGGAAGTGCAGCACGTCGCCTTCCTGGACGCGGTATTCCTTGCCTTCCAGGCGCAGGCGCCCGGCATCGCGGGCACCGGCTTCGCCGCGGTACTTGATGAAGTCGTCGAAACCGATCGTTTCGGCGCGAATGAAGCCCTTCTCGAAATCGGTGTGGATCACGGCTGCAGCCTGCGGCGCAGTCGAACCGGCCTTGACCGTCCAGGCACGCACTTCCTTGACGCCTGCGGTGAAATAGGTCTGCAGGCCCAACAGCGTATAGGCCGCACGGATGACGCGATTCAAGCCTGGCTCTTCCAGGCCGAGATCGGCCAGGAAGCTGTCGCGATCGGCATCGTCCAGCTGCGAGAGCTCCTCTTCGATGGCCGCCGAGACCGGCACCACTTCGGCACCTTCGACAGCCGCATGCGCACGCACCGCATCCAGGTGCGGATTGTTCTCGAAGCCGTCTTCCAGCACGTTGGCGATGTACAGCACCGGCTTGAGCGTCAGCAGGAACAGATCGCGCACCAGTGCCTTTTCTTCATCGTCCAGACCGGCGGCACGCCCCGCCTTGCCGTCGGCCAGCGCGGCCTGCAACTTGGCCAGCACCGGCTTGCGCGCCGCTGCATCCTTGTCGCCGCCCTTGGCGCTGCGTTCGGCACGGTTGAGGGCCTTTTCCACGCTATCCAGATCGGCCAGCGCCAGCTCGGTATCGATGGTTTCGATATCGGCGATCGGGTCGACCTTGTTGTTGACGTGGATGACGTCGTCGTTCTCGAAGCAACGCACCACGTGGGTGATCGCATCGACTTCGCGGATGTGCGCCAGGAACTTGTTGCCTAGGCCTTCGCCACTCGCCGCACCAGCCACCAGACCGGCGATATCGACGAACTCGACCGCAGTAGGAATCAGCTTTTGCGGCTTGACGATGTCAGCCAGCTGATTGAGACGCGGATCCGGCACCGGCACGATACCGACGTTCGGCTCGATGGTGCAGAACGGGAAGTTGGCCGCAGCGATGCCCGCCTTGGTCAGCGCGTTGAACAGGGTCGACTTGCCGACATTGGGCAGGCCGACGATGCCGCATTTGATACCCATGGGTTTTCCAGTGAATGGAGAATCGGGAATGGAGAATGGCAGGAGCAGCGCCCTGTCCATTCCCTATTCCCCATTCTCTATTTTTTTTCGGTATGCAGGCGTTTCATCGCCTCGTTGAAATTGCCTTCCATCGCCAGCGGCAGCACATCGATGGCGGCATCCACCGCAGCGCCGATCGCTGCGTCGTCCTCGCGCCCTGCCCGTCCCAGCACCCAGGGCACCACGCGGTCCTTGTGACCGGGATGACCGATGCCAACGCGTAGACGGTGAAATTTACCGTGCCCGAGCAGGCGAATGGTGTCGCGCAAGCCGTTTTGCCCGCCGTGACCGCCATCGAACTTGAGCCGCGCCGTGCCGGGCGCCAGATCCAGTTCGTCGTGGGCGACCAGCAGGTGTTCGGGCTCGATCTTCCAGAATCGCAATGCGGCGGTGATCGACTTGCCGCTGAGATTCATGAAGGTGGCCGGCTTGAGCAGCCAGACCGGTTGTCCTGCGACCTCGACCTTGGCGGTCTCGCCGAACAACTTGCTGTCCAATGCCCAGCGGGCGCCACTGCGCTCGATGAGGGCATCGACGAAACGAAACCCGGCGTTATGCCGGGTTTGCGCGTGTTCCGGGCCGGGGTTTCCCAGCCCGACGATCAGACGAAGTGCAGACATGCCAGTGACCGCAGCCGATCCCGCGCGCAATGCAGGGGACCGGCCGACGGATTACTTGGTCTCGGCGCCTTCGCTGCCTTCTTCGCCGGCAGCGTCGTCTTCTTCGATCCGTACGTGCTTGGCAGCCACCACGGCAACGTCGTGTTCCTTGCCCAGCTTCAGTTCCGGAATTTCAACACCGGCCGGCAGCTTGATTTCGGACAGGTGGATCACGTTGCCCACTTCCAGTGCACCGAGGTCCACTTCGATGAACTCCGGCAGATCCTTCGGCAGGCAGACCACCTGGACTTCGTTGAGTTCGTGGGTGACGACCACTTCGCTCGACTTGCCAGCCGGCGAAGACGCTTCGTTGATGAAGTGCAGCGGCACGGCAGCACTGAGCTTCTCGTTGGCGCTGACGCGCTGGAAGTCGATGTGCATGATCAGCTGCTTGAACGGATGGCGCTGCATGTCACGCAGCAGCACCTGCTGCACGTCGCCATTGAGGTTCAGGTCCAGGATGGAAGAGTAGAACCACTCGTTCTGCTGGGCGAGCCAGATCTGCTCGTGGTTGAGCTGGATGCTGACCGGCTCGAGTTCGCCACCGTAGACGATGGCCGGGATGACGCCAGCGTGACGCAGGCGGCGGCTCGCACCCTTCCCCTCGTCAGCGCGGCGCTCGACCTTGATTTCATGAGTCTTTGCCATTGGATTTCACTACCTAGTTGGAACACCGCCTCGCGGCGATGAAGCGTCTCACCCGCGACCAGGTGAGACGTGTGGCGGCACCCGGGAATCCGGGCACCGAATGGGGTATCAGTCGACGTAGAGCGAGCTGACCGATTCGCCGAAGGCGATACGGCGGATGGTCTCGGCCAGCAGTTCGGCCACGCTCAGCTGACGAATCTTGGCGCAGGTACGCGCCGCTTCGCTCAGCGGAATCGTGTCGGTGACCACCAGTTCGTCGAGCTGCGAATTGTTGATGTTGTCCACCGCCGGACCCGACAGCACCGGATGGGTGATGTAGGCCACGACCTTGAGCGCGCCGCGCTGCTTCAGCGCTGCGGCAGCTGCGCACAAGGTACCGGCGGTGTCGACCAGGTCGTCGACCAGCACGCAGGTCTTGCCCTGCACGTCGCCGATGATGTTCATCACGGTGGCCACATTGGCGCGCGGACGACGCTTGTCGATGATGGCCAGATCGGCGTCGTCCAGGCGCTTGGCGACGGCGCGTGCGCGCACCACGCCGCCAACGTCCGGCGACACCACGATCAGGTTGTCGGTGCCGTAGGCGCGCCAGATGTCGGCCAGCAGCAGCGGCGAGGCATAGACGTTGTCGACCGGCACATCGAAGAAGCCCTGGATCTGGTCGGCGTGCAGGTCGACCGTCAGCACGCGGTCCGCCTCCATGGCGCAGATCATCTTGGCAGCCACCTTGGCAGTGATCGGCACGCGCGAGGAGCGCATGCGACGGTCCTGGCGCGAATAACCGAAGTACGGGATCACCGCGGTCACCGACTGGGCGCTGGCGCGCTTGAGCGCATCGATCAGCACCAGCAGTTCCATCAGGTTCTCGGCACTGGGCGCGCAGGTGGGCTGGATGACGAACACTTCCTGCCGACGCACGCTCTCTTCGATCTCCACCTGCACTTCGCCGTCGGAAAAGCGCGTGACCAACGCCTTGCCCATGCGAACGCCGAGTTCCTTGCAGATGCTCTGGGCAAGCGGCTTGTTGGCATTGCCGGAGAACACCAGCAGATTACGTTGGTCTTGCATGAGATCTCTCGGGCGGCGGCGAAGAGCGTGCGGATCGATGGTGGAGCAGGACAAAGCCGAACCAATGCCGGGCTTTCGTTCGATTCCCGCGCAAGGATGCGCGAGGTATTGCAGAAGGATCTGCAGTGAAACCTGGTGCAGGCGGACCTGCCTTTCTCGACAAACTGGCAGGGGCGGTAGGATTCGAACCTACGAATGCCAGGATCAAAACCTGGTGCCTTGGGCCTCTTGGCGACGCCCCTGCATCAAACCTGTGTCGCGTCCAGCGCATCGAGCAATGGCGAGTGCGCTGCACCCTCCACCACCCACGCCCGCAGGCTGCCCGGCAACTGCGCCAGCGCCTGCTCTGCAGCAGCGCGCGTGGCGAACTCGACGAAACAGCCACTTCCCGACCCGGTCAAACGCGGTGTACCGACCCTGGAAAGCGCCTGGAACACGGCCTCGACGGCGGGTTCGCGGCGCCGCAGGACCGGCTCGAACGCATTGTCGAGCAGGGAACCGGAAGCGAAGTCCGCTATTTTCGCGGGCGCAGCATCCCGCGTCAATTCCTGTGATCGAAATAACGCCGGGGTCGGTACATGAACGCCGGGATCGACCAGCAGATACGCCGCTTCCGGCAGGGAAATCGGGGTCAGTTGTTCGCCCACGCCTTCGGCCCAGGCATTGCGGCCGCGCACGAAGACCGGCACGTCCGCACCCAGCTGCAGGCCCAGCTCGGCCAGCACATCGGCCGCCAGGCCCAAGCCCCACAAGGCGTTGAGCGCCACCAGCACGGTCGCCGCGTCCGAGGAACCGCCGCCGAAACCGCCGCCGGCGGGGATGCGCTTGTCGACCCGAATCTCCGCGCCCGCCTCGGTGCCGGCTGCCGATTGCAGCAGGCGCGCAGCGCGGATCACCAGGTCATCGTCTTCGGATACGCCGGGCAGACTCTCGCCCAGGCGGCGGATCTGGCCGTCACGACGCACGCGAAGATGAACGGTGTCCCCCCAGTCCAGCAGCCGGAACACGGTCTGCAGCAGGTGGTAGCCGTCGGCACGGCGCCCGGTGATCTGCAAAAACAGATTGAGCTTGGCCGGCGCAGGCCACGCCGACCAATCAGTGCCCGGCGCGTCCATCAGGGCGACACGGTCCATTGGTCGACCAACAGGCGCACCTTTGCCTCGCCGTTGCGGGCTTCGATCCGCCGCGGCAGCTCGGGCTGGTCGGCGCCGGCTGGTGTCCAGGCCAAAAATTCGATCGTCCAGCCATCCTGCTGCACGGTGCGCGGGCGCCCGGCGGCATCCAGGTCGACGCGTGCGGCACCGGCGTCGGCGATGCGCAGCGCGCGCACCCAGTCAGGCATCTGGTTGACCGGGATGGTCCAGCCGGTTGCTTCCAGCAGCACCTGCTCGGCATCAGGACCACTGCGCGGACCGCCGTCCAGCCCTTCCAGCCGGCCGGCGCCGCTGGTGGTGTCGCCGGTGAGCACCCAGCTTTGCCGGGTGACCGGCGCACTGAGTTGCACGCGGTAGCGTGGGCCATCCTGCTGCCAGTCGATGCGGCCGCTGCCGCCATTGCGGTCCTTGCTGATCGCCACCCGGCCCTGGAAGGACCAATTGGGGTGCGCCTGCAACCAGGCCTGGCGAGCGGCTTCGGCCTGGCGCGCACTGTCGGAGACGTGATCGGCCACGGCCGCCCCACTGCCCTGCCCGCGCGGCACGCTGACGCAGGCCGACAGCCCGACCAGCACCAGCCCGCCCAGGGCCAGCGTTCGAACCGCCCTGCTCATAGCCCGAACTTTTCCACGGCGCGCTGCAGCGCACGGTTGTCCGGGTCGAGGCGGCGCGCTTCATCGAAGTAGCGACGCGCTTCGTCCTGCTTGCCGCTGACCCACAGCACTTCGCCCACGTGGGCCGCGATTTCCGGGTCTTTGACCAGCGCCCAGGCGCGGCGCAGCTGCACCAACGCTTCCTTGGTGCGGCCCATCCGGTACAGCACCCAGCCATAACTGTCGACAATGGCCGGGTTGTCCGGGTCGGCGGTGCGGGCACGGTCGATCAGCGCCAATGCTTCCTTGTAGCGGGTGGTGCGGTCGGCCAGGGTGTAGCCCAGCGCGTTCAGGGCCGCGACGTTTTCCGGCTCGGTCACCAGGATCTTGCGCAGATCGGCCTCGGCACGCGGGACATCGTCGCGCCGCTCCCAGGCCAGCCCGCGGGCGTACAGCAACGCGCTATCGTCCGGGTAGGCGGCCAGGCCACGTTCGAAGGCGTCCAGTTCGCCCGGCGCATCGTCGGCCCGCTGATGCAGCTCGGCTTCGAGCACGTAGGCGTCGCGGCGCGCGTCATCGTCGGCACTGGCGTCGCCCTGCAGGGCGCGGGCTTCGGCAAGCGCTTCGGGCTTGCGGCCCAGTTCGTACAAGGCACTGGCGGTGCGCAGACGCGCCTCGCTGACCTGCGGACCACCCGGCACGCCGCGATACCACTCCACCGCCTCGTCGTAGCGCTTGAGGAATTCGGCGATCTTGCCCAGCAGCAGACGGCGGTCCGGATCGGGCTTGGTGGCGTTGCTCTTGAGCTCGGCGTACAGCGCCTCCAGCGAGCTGCGGTCTTTCTCCTTGGCCAGCATCGAGGCACGCAAGCCGTAGGTCTGGGTGTCCTGCGGCCCGGTCGAAAGCACGCGTGCAGCAGCTTCGGTCTGGCCCATGGCGTCGTAGGCAAACGCCAGCGCGCCGCGCAGCTCGGAGTCCTTGACCGCCTGCGGTTCGATATTCTTCAGCAGCGCCAGCGCTTCGTCGTTCTTGCCTTCCTGCTGCAACTGGGTGGCATGCAGCAAGGCCACGCGCGGCTCTTCGGGGAAGCGTCGTACCACCTCGTCGACGATGCGCTTGGCCAGCGCGGGGCGCTCCATGCGCAGCGCGAGCCGGCCGAATTCCTGCCAGGCTTCGATCTGATTCGGGATGGCGCCGGCCTTGACCAGGTCTTCGAGCACGTCGGCCGAGGCTTCCGGCTCGCGGCCGCCGTTGGCCAGGGCGATCAGCGCAAAGCGCCAGCCACGCGGATCGGGCTCCTTGAGCAAGCCGAGCAAATCGCGGCGCGCGGTGCGCAGGTCGTTGCGGCGCAGGGCCAGCGAGGCCTCGGTGCTGCGCATGGACATCGACGACGGCGCGCGGGCGCGCCACAACGCCAGCGCTTCGATCGCGCGCGGGTCGTCGTTGGCCAACATGGAGATACGGGCGGCGCGCTCGGCCAGCCCGGCATCGCCGGCTTCGGCCTTGGCGGCGTCCAGGTAGGCGCGCGCGGCATCGTCCAGTTGCCCGGCCTGCAAGGCGAATTCGCCGGCCAGCACGGGTTCCAGCGACGAGGTGCCGGCATTGCCTGGGGGCGGAGCGGGCAGTGCTTTCTTGGGTGCTGCAGTGGCGCTGGCGGAGACTGCGACCAGCAAAAGAACACTCAGGATGCGAATCGGTACAGGCATCGGGGGCAACCGGGCCGTAAAATGGGGCCCTGAATGGCCGCCAGCTTATCGCAAGCAACTGAACAATGACGTTGTGGGTGCTCGGACTGAATCACCAGACCGCACCTGTGGACCTGCGCGAACGCGCGGCGTTCGCAGGTGATGCGCTGCCGCGCGCGCTCGAATCGCTGCGTGCGCTGCCCCAGGTAAGCGAGGCTGCGCTGTTGTCCACCTGCAACCGTACCGAGTTGTATGCGATGGCCGACGAGGCGCACAGCCTGGTCAACTGGCTGGAAACGCACGCGCCCGGGCTGAGCGGTCATCTGTACCAGCACCGGGAAGCCGAGGCGGTGCGCCACCTGTTCCGCGTCGCCACCGGGCTGGATTCGATGGTGCTGGGGGAACCGCAGATCCTGGGCCAGGTGAAGGACGCCTGGGCGGTGGCGCGGGCGCACGGCGCGCTGGGCAGCGGGTTGGACCGGCTGTTCCAACAGACTTTTTCGGTGGCCAAGCGCGCGCGTACCGACACCCGTGTCGGCGCAAATCCGGTTTCGGTCGCATCCACGGCGGTGCGGCTGGCACAGGACTCCTTTGCCCGGCTCAACGAGTCGACGGTGTTGCTGATCGGTGCCGGCGAAACCATCGAACTGGCGGCCAAGCATCTGAGCGAAGGCCGCGTGCGCCGCCTGCTGATCGCCAACCGCACCCTGGCCCATGCCCAGACACTGGCCAGCCAACACGGCGGCTTCGCCTTGCCGCTGACCGATCTGGAACGCCACCTGGCCGAGGCGGATGTGGTGTTTTCGGCCACCGCTGCGCGTGAGCCGCTGGTGACCCGCGCACAGGTGGAACAGGCGTTGCGCACGCGCAAGCGCAAGCCGATGCTGCTGTTCGACCTGGCGGTGCCGCGCGATATCGAGGCCTCGGTAGGCGAGTTGAGCGACGCCTACCTGTACACGGTGGACGACCTGGAACGCGCAGTCGAAGACAACCGCCGTGGCCGCCGCGAAGCGGCCGACCAGGCCGAAGCCATCATCGACCTGCAAGTGGCGCGGTATGTCGAAACGCTGCAGGCCACTGCGCGCCAGGCACCCCTCAAGCGGCTGCGCGCCTTTGGCGATAGCACCCGCGACGAGCTGCTGGCCAAGGCACGCCAGCAGTTGCACAACGGCAAGCCGGCCGACGAAGTGCTGGAACAGTTGGCGCATGCGCTGACCAACCGTTTGCTGCATCCGCCCACGGCCGCATTGCGCAATGCGGCGCTCAACAACGACCTGGAATTGACCACTGCGGCCGACCGGCTGTTTCCGGAAAAGCCGGGTTACCAACACCCCCCCATAGCTACCCCGATCGTGAGGACCGATGACGCCGACCCTGCGCCGTAAGCTCGAAGCGCTGGCCGAGCGCCGCGAAGAACTGCAGCACCTGCTCTCCGACCCCGACGTGGTGGGCAACAACGACACGTTCCGTACTCTCTCGCGCGAACTGTCGCAACTGGAGCCGGTGGCGGTGGCGCTGGAAGAGGAGGCGCGCGCCAAGGCCGACCTGGCCACGGCCGAAGCGCTGCGCAACGACCCGGAGATGCGCGAACTGGCCGAAGAGGAAATCGCCGCTGCACAGGCGCGCCTGGAACAACTCGATGCACAACTTGCATCGCTGCTGGTACCGCGCGATCCGCGCGACGACGGCAACCTGTTTCTGGAAGTGCGCGCCGGCACTGGCGGTGACGAAGCGGCGATCTTTGCCGGCGACCTGTTCCGCATGTACGCACGCTACGCCGAGCGCCAGGGCTGGAAGGTGGAAATCGAATCCGACAGCCCCGGCGAGCATGGCGGCTACAAGGAAGTGGTGGCGCGGGTGGTCGGGCGCGGTGCGTATTCGCGCCTGAAATTCGAATCCGGCACCCATCGCGTGCAACGCGTGCCGGCAACCGAATCGCAAGGCCGTATCCACACCTCGGCTGCCACGGTGGCGATCATTCCCGAAGCCGACGACGTGGAAGAGATCACGATCAATCCGGCCGATCTGAAGGTGGACACGTTCCGCTCGTCCGGTGCGGGCGGCCAGCACGTCAACAAGACCGAATCGGCAATCCGCATCACCCACGTGCCCAGCGGGGTGGTGGTGGAATGCCAGACCGAGCGCAGCCAGCATGCCAATCGCGACAAGGCGATGAAGCGGTTGAAGGCGCAGCTGCTGGACGCCGAACGCAGCAAGGCGGCAGCGGCCGAAGCGCAGACGCGCAAGTTGCAGGTGGGCAGCGGCGACCGCAGCCAGCGCATCCGCACCTATAGTTTTCCGCAGGGTCGCATCACCGACCATCGCGTCGAAGGGCTGACCTTGTACGACCTGCCCAACATCATCGAAGGCGATCTGGATGCATTGATCGGCCGGCTGCTGCACGAACATCAAGCCGACGAACTGGCACGGTTGAGCGATAGTCCGTGAGTGCGCAAGTCCCGCGCGAGCTGCTGCAGCTGCGCGAGCAAGTGCGACGCCAGCCCGGCGATTTCGTCGCCTGGTTGATGCTGGCCGATGCCGAGCTGGGCATGGGCGTCACCGCTGCCGGCGAGGCGGCCGTGCAGCGCGCGCTGGCGCTGCATCCGGGTCATCCGGAAGCGGTGGCGCGGCTGGGACGGGTGCGCTGGGCGCAGCAGCGCCATGCAGAAGCGGCCACGCTGCTCCAACAGGCCTCGGACCTGGTACCGCAGCATCCGGGGATCGCCCTGTGGCTTGGGCACGCGCTCGAAGATGCACTCCAACCGGAACAGGCCGCGGCCGCCTATACGCGCGCCCACAAGCTGCTGCCCGACGAGCCCTACATCACCGCACAACTGCTCAACTGGCGACGCCGCCTATGCGATTGGCGCGAGCTGGACTCACTGGCTGCACAGGTGCGCGCCGCAGTCACACAAGGCGAGGCGGCCGTGGAGCCTTTCGCGTTCCTGAGCGAGGACGCCAGCGCCGCGGAGCAACTGGCGTGCGCCCGTACCCGTGCGCAGGCCATTGCCTCCTCGGTGCGCCCGCTGCCAGCGTCCACGCTGCGCAGCCGCGGCCCGCTGCAACTCGGGTTCGTGTCCAACGGCTTTGGCGCCCACCCGACGGGCTTACTGACGGTGGCCTTGTTCGAAGCGTTGCAGCAACGCCAACCGGATCTGCACGTGCAGCTGTTTGCAACCAGCCCGGACGATGGCAGCGACATTCGCGCGCGCCTGGCGCAGGCAACGCGCATGCACGAGGTCACTGCGCTGGGGCATCTGGCAACCGCGCAACATATCCGCGACCAGGGCATCGATCTGTTGTTCGACCTGCGCGGCTGGGGCGGTGGCGGACGGCCGGAAGTCTTCGCATTGCGGCCGGCGCCGGTGCAGCTCAACTGGCTGGCGTATCCGGGCACCTCGGGCGCGCCGTGGATGGATTATGTGCTTGGCGATACCGTTGCATTGCCGACGTCGCTTGAGCCGTTCTACAGCGAACAGGTGCTGCGCCTGCCGCGCGCCTTCCAGCCATCGGACACCTCGCGCACGGTAGCCGAACCGCCATCGCGTGCGCAGTGCGGGCTGCCTGAGCACGCTGTGGTGCTGTGCTGCTTCAACAACAGTTACAAGCTCAATCCACGCAGCATGGCGCGCATGCTGGCGGTGTTGCGCGCGGTGCCTGGCAGCGTGCTGTGGCTGCTGTCCGGCCCGGGTGAGGCGGATGCGCGATTGCGTGCAGCAGCGCAGGCACAGGGCGTGCACGCGCAGCGTTTGGTCTTCATGCCCAAACTGCCGCACCCGCAGTATCTGGCGCGCTATCGACATGCGGATCTGTTTCTGGATACGCACCCCTACAACGCGCACACCACCGCCTCCGATGCGTTATGGGCAGGTTGCCCGGTCTTGACCACACCTGGCCAGACGTTTGCCGCGCGTGTGGCCGGCAGCCTGAATCATCATCTGGGGCTGGATGAAATGAATGTGGCCGATGACGCTGCGTTCGTGGCCACGGCGGTGGCGTTGGCGAGCGATCCAGCGGCACTGGGTGCGTTGCGTGCTCGGGTGGCGGAGCGTCGGCGCGAATCGGACCTGTTCAATATGGACGGGTTTGCGGATGCGTTTGGAGAATTGGTGCGTGGGGTCGCGGGAAAGCATGGCTGGTTAGGGGTTTAGCAACGGCCGCTACGTGATGGATCGCTGTCTGCCGCCGCACCCTGCCCCCAACCTCCGCGCCCCGCCGTGGCCGGCGCTTGCAGCGCGGGCGCTCCGGGGCACGTGCACCCAGGGCGCGCAGCCGTCCTTCCCACCCCGGGCCGGAGAGGATTGAAAGGGCCATCAAGTTTCGTCGAGACCTTTTCAGGCCATGGAAGCCACGCGCCGAGTCGGCAGCGTGGCCGGGGATTGGCGGAAAGCGGCACACGGATGTGCCGCGACGGCGAGCCAGACAGGATGTGTGCCGGGCCGAGGAGCCGATCCGCGGCCGCGCTGTCGCCCTGACCGACGCCAGCAGCTGCGTTGTGCGGCTTCACGCCGTGGTGCTGTACCCGGTCGTCCCGGCTCGCTAGGCTTGTGGCATGCCTTCCACTCTCGACTTCATTCCCTTGCGCCTGTGCGTGCTGACGGTGTCCGACAGCCGCACGCTGGCCGATGATCGCTCCGGCGATTACCTGGCCGATGCCCTCACCCACGAAGGCCATGTGCTGCACGAACGTGCACTGTGCCCGGACGACCGTTACCGCATGCGTGCGATCGTGTCGCGCTGGATTGCCGATGCGCAGGTCGACGGCATCCTGATCACCGGCGGCACCGGCTTCACCGGACGCGACAGCACCCCGGAAGCGATCACCCCGTTGCTGGACAAGGTCATGCCTGGCTTCGGCGAGATGTTCCGCGCGATCAGCGTGGAAGAAATCGGTACCTCCTCGCTGCAGTCGCGCGCCTTTGCCGGGCTGGCCAATCACAGCTTCGTGTTCTGCCTGCCCGGCTCCACCTCGGCCTGCCGCACGGCCTGGGAGAAGATCGTGCGCGCGCAGCTGGATGCGCGCACCAGGCCCTGCAATCTGGCGACATTGCGTCCACGCCTGGGGCAATAGCCTGCGCGCTCTCCACTGTTGCTGGAACGCGCATGTCGCATCTGAAACGCAAGGCCTATAAAAAGTTGCTGGCGCCGATGCAGCTGGAACTGGTGGACATGGCGCGCTGGTTGCGCCACACCAACCAGCGCGCCCTGGTGCTGGTGGAAGGCCGCGACACCGCCGGCAAGGGCGGCGTGATCCAGACCATCGCCAGCCATCTCAACCCACGCCAGTGTCGCGTGGTGGCGCTGCCCAAGCCCAACGACCGCGAAAGCACGCAGTGGTATTTCCAGCGCTATGTGACGCACCTGCCGGCGGGCGGCGAACTGGTGCTGATGGACCGCAGCTGGTACAACCGCGCCGGCGTCGAGAAGGTGATGGGCTATTGCACCGACGCGCAATACGACCTGTTCCTGGAGCAGGCGCCACGTTTCGAACAGATGCTGGTCGACGACGGCATCCTGCTGTTCAAGTACTGGTTGTGCGTGGACCAGGCCGAGCAGGAAAAGCGCTTTGCCGAACGCCGCGAAGACCCACTCAAGGGCTGGAAGCTCTCGCCGGTGGACCTGCAGTCACGCACCAAGTACGACGACTACACCGCCGCGCGCGAACGCATGCTGGAGGCGACGCATACGCCCGATGCACCGTGGACGCTGGTGGATTTCAACGACCAGAAGCGTGGCCGCCTGAGCCTGATCCGCGATCTGCTGGACCGGCTACCGGACACCGCAGTGCCCGACGAGCTGGTGCAGCTGCCGCCATTGCCCGGCAAGCTGCACAAGGAACGCTATGGCGTGCTGGAGCCGATCGACGATTACGCCGCCCAGTCTTGAGAGATTTCGTCGCTGGCCGCGGTGGCACGCGGTAGCGGGTGCAGGCCGGCCTGACGTTCGGCCTGCTCGGCCTGCAGCACCAGCTGGCTCAGGCGCTGACTGAACAATTGCATGAAACCGCGATGCAGCGGGCGCATCGCTTCCATGTAGTCCACATCGTCGGCCTGCGCGCCGAGCGGGCTACAGGACGACAGCAGCACTTCGTCCAGACGCAGCGCGCTGTCGGGCAGGCGCACCAGCGCGGCGCGGCGCAGCCAGTCGCGCATGCCTTCGCGGTATTCGGCGGCCAGGATGTAGGCCACTTCGACCTGGTCCAGGTCCACATCCGGGTTCCATGCCAGCACCTGGATCACCTGCGAACGCTCGTCCAGCATGCGACCTTCGGCGACCAGCGCATGCAATTGCTGCAGCAGGCGCCATTGCACGCCGGCGGCCTCGCGCTGGGCGGTCGGCATGGCCTCGATGGCCAGTGCCAGGCGCCGTGCAAACAATGCCGGCACCTCGGACAGCACGATCGGGCCGGCATCGGCGCCCAGCAGGAAACGTTCGGTACGCAGCGCGGCGGTGTCGGGAAGGTAGCCGTCCTGCAGCGGGCGCATCACGCCGTGGTCGAGCAGCGACAACACCACATCCAGCCAGTAACGGCGCTCCTGCTGCAGCGTGCGGTTGGCGGCAGCGTTGTGCCAGGACTGACGCACATCGTCCAGACGCAGGATGCAGGACTGCGCATCCAGTCCGTCCCACGGCGCACGGGTGGCGTCGTTCGGGTCGAAGGTTTCCGCGCTGAGCATGCCGCCGCCGAAGCGATGCCAGGCTGCGCCACGCTGGGCGCCGGCCGGGTCCGGCCGGGCCGCGGCCATCGGAGCTACCGTGGCCGGGCGCAGGAGTGCGGCGTAGGCATCAGCCCACGAGTCGGGCAAGCGCGCCGACAGCGGGTAGCTTGCCGAGGGCTGACCCAGCCCCTGGCGTGCCAGACGCAGGCTCCACACCACTGCGCCGATCACGATGCCGCCAAAGATCCAGGCCAGCAGCCAGCTGGTTGCCGCCTGTCCGGTTGCTAGCACGCGGGTTTGCGGGTGCAGGAACAACAACCAGCCGCTGCCCAGCAGGACACCGAGATACAACCACGGCGCCAGCTGCGCCATCTGGCGGTGGCGGCGATGCGCGGGCAGGTCGTGCCCGTCGTTGCGGTCTTGAGATGGAGCGGCCATTACATTCCCCGTGCACGCCTGATCGCGTTGACAAGGTTATCGGCGAGGCAACCCAACTCTGTTGCCCCGCTTCAGTGGCGCACGCTCACCCAGTTACAAAGTCTTCAGTCGGCGGAACCGCGCAGGCAGTGCGCGTGACCGCCGCGACCGTGGCGGCCGGCGGGCCCTGCCATAGCCATGCTTCCAAGGCGTCCAGCGCCGCCGCGCTACCGGCGGCGACCACTTCCACGCTGCCGTCGGCCTGGTTGCGGGCATGCCCGACCAGGCCGAGTGCGACTGCGCGCTGGCGGGTGGACGCGCGGTACCACACGCCCTGCACCACCCCGCTCACCACGAAACGCGCCGCCTGCATCAACCCGCCTTGCCGGTGATGCCGACGGCGGCCTCGATATCGCGTGCGGTCACCGGGCCAAGGAATTGCTTGGCGACCTTGCCGTCCGGGCCGATCAGGTAGGTCATCGGCAGGCCGCGCGGGGTGGCGAAGTCCTGTGGCGGCTGGTACGGGTCGAGGATGGCGATCGGGTACGACACCGGGTGGTCCTTCAAGAACGCCTGCATGTCGGCGCTGGTGATGTCTTCGTAGGCCAGACCCACCACCTCGACGGTGTCGCGCATGGTGTGCAGCGCCGACAGTTCGGGCATTTCCTTCAGGCACGGCGCACACCAGGTGGCCCAGAAATTCACCACCACCCATTTGCCGCGGTGCGCGGCCAGGTCGTAGGTCTCGCCGGTCACGGTCGGCAGCGAGAGCCTGGGCATCTGGGCGGTCTGCTGCACCACCGAGCTGTTGGGCGGTGCAGCCGGGTCGGCCGGGGTGGCTGGCGTGGCTGGCGCCTGGGGCGTGGCGGCAGGCGCAGCGCCGTTGCCGGCAGCGGGAGTGGCCTCGCTGGCCGGCTTGCAGGCGGTCAGCAACAGCAGTGGCAACAGCAGCGCACAGGCGCTGCGGACAAGACGCACGGTCATGGAGGATCTCCGGGAAGGTGGGTGTAGAGGTCGCCGACCGGCTGCGCCAGCACGCTGCGCAAGGGTTGGCGCAGCTGTTCCAGCGCGGCGGCGGCGGCCTGGCCGTAGGCATCGTCGCGGCACGGCAACGGGCGGTCTTCGATCGGCACGCGCAGCTGGCAGTTTTCGTAGAGTTCGGCCAGCGGCACCACGTCAAGATCGCGCGCCAGCAGCCACTGCCCGCGCTCGTCGCGACGCAGCAGGCGGATGCGTTTGAGCTCGCACAGCAGTTCCTGCATCAGCGTGTCGGTGAGCATCGGCTCCAGCGCCAGGATGCGGTCTTCGTCCAGGCCATCGCCGTGGACGCGCGCCTGGCGGAACCGGCCGAGCAGACGCAGCAGGCCGTAAATCTCAAAGCCCGGCGGCAGCCGCATGGCCTCGGGCTGGTAGCGGAAGGCGGACATCGAGGAGGCCAGCGAGGCGCCCAGCAACACCGACACCCAGCTCAGGTAGATCCACAACAGCAGGATCGGCAGTGCCGACAGCGCGCCGTAGATGCGTTGGTAGGTCTGGAAATTACCCAGGTAAAAGCCAAACCCCCATTTGACGATTTCCATCAGGATCACCGCCAGCAGCGCGCCCGGCAGCGCATGCCGCAGCCGCACCACGTGCTGCGGCACCACCCGGTAGATCAGCACGATGCACACGAACTCCACCGCCATCGGCGCCAGCCGCCAGGCGAATTCGGCCAGCCACTGGCCCTCGGTGGTGCGGAACAGCGGCAGCGCGAACACGTAGGCCGCCATCGCCATGGAGGCGGCAGCCAGCATCGTGCCCAGCGTCAGCACCGTCCAGTAGATCAGGAAGCGCGTCACCTTGGGACGGGCGGCGGCAACCCGCCAGATGCTGTTGAAGGTTTGTTCGATGCTGTGCAGGGTGATCAGCAACGAGGCCACCAGCGCGACCATGCCGGCCACGGTGAACTTGCCCAGGTCTTCCAGCGAGCGATTGAGATAGTTCTGTACCGAGCGCGCCGCGCCTGGCACGAAATTGTTGAAGATGAAGTCGGTCAGCGCGTCCTTCCACTCGTTGAAGGCCGGAAACGCCGACAGCACGCCGAATACCACGATCGCCAATGGCACCAGCGCGAACACGGTGGTGTAGGCCAGCGAGGCGGCGGCCTGGAACAGCCGGTCGTCCAGGAAGCGGCGCCACAGAAAGCGCCCGAAACTCACCGTCCGCGCGCGGTCGCGCAGACGTTCTTTCCATTGGTGGAGTTTGTTCACGCGCGACATCGCGCAAGGGTACCCGATGCGCCGTCATCGCGGCCTTGCCGCAGCTGCGGCGTGCAGCAACAGGCTGGCTTGGCCGATACTGCGGCAACTCACACAGGCGGCAACGACACGATGGCGGAGATTCTGGTGCTGTATTACAGCCGGGGCGGTTCGGTGGCGCGGCTGGCGCGGCAGATCGCACGCGGCATCGGCGAAGTGCCCGGCATGAGCGCGCGGCTGCGCACCGTCCCACCGGTGGCTGCGGTCACCCAGACCAGCGCCCCGCCGGTCCCGGACGAAGGCGCGCCCTATGTAGACCGCGCCGATCTGGCCGACTGCAGCGGCCTGCTGCTGGGCAGCCCCACCCGCTTCGGCAACATGGCCGCACCGATGAAGCATTTCCTCGACAGCCTGGGCGCCGAATGGGCCAGTGGCACCCTGGCCGGCAAACCGGCTGGCGTGTTCACCTCTACCGCGTCGATGCATGGCGGACAGGAATCCACCTTGCTGTCGATGCACCTGCCGCTGCTGCATCACGGTTGCCTGATCGTGGGGATTCCGTTTACCGAAGCTGCGCTCAGCCATACCACCAGTGGCGGCACGCCCTATGGCGCCAGCCATGTCTCCGGCGCTGGCGGCGACCCGCAACCGAGCGAGGACGAAGCGCTGCTGGCGCGTGCGCTGGGCCGCCGGGTGGCCGATGTCGCACGGCGGCTGGCAACCCCGTGAGCGTGCGCGCCACGCACTGGCTGCTGAGCGCTGCGCTGCTGGCGCTGGCGGCGTTGTTTGCGGTGTGGTTCCACGACGACCCGCGCCCACTGGCCGCGCTCATCGTGTTCGTGCTGCCGGCCGCGCTGACCGGTGTACTGGCAGTGCGCAGCGCGCGTGCGCGCTTCTGGGCCGGTGTGTTTGCGCTGGGCTGGTTCAGCCACGGCGTCATGGCCGCCTGGAGCCAGCCGCAGGCACGTGGAATGGCGTGGATGGAACTACTGCTCGCCCTGGCCGTGGTGGGCCTGGTAGGTGGTCCCGGCATGGCGGCGCGCTTGGGCAGGAAGCGCCCGCCACGTTGATCGGCGAGCCGATCAAACCGTAGGCGCAGCTGCGCGATGCAGCTGCGCATGCAGCTAGCCGAGGTGGTCAGCCGCGACTACCCCAAGGCAACCACGACACCAACTTCGATCATCGTCAGGCGAACGCGGCCGGCGATCAGGTGGCATGCACAGCCTGCACTCTGGCCCGAGCGCGCCGTCCACGCCACCTGACGAGGACGTGCGGCGTTTCGGCGGCCGCTGTCAGTTTCCGACCAGCGTGGCCACGCTCTGCGGGTCGACATACAGCGAGGTCTTGCCGTTGACCACGCTGTAGTTGCCGCCGAACCCGACATTGAGCGTGCTCGAGGTGCTGTATTTGGCGAACTGCGTGGCAGTGCCGGAGGGCAGCGTCAGGTCCAGCCGCTGGTGGCCGGTGCCGGTGTTGACCGCCACCACCACCAGCTTGTTGTCCGGCGTGCGGTAGGCGGTCACCGAGACATCGCTGTACGGGTGTTCGGTGGCGCCCACGCGCACCGACCCTGGCCGCACGAAGCGTGCGAACTGCGACATCGCATAGCCGCGTTTGCTCACCGCGCCGTTTTCGCTGATGAGCCCGTAGCTGCGCCGGATGTACCACCAGATGTAGGCGTTGAAATTGGCCGCCATGCTGGCGTGCAGTTCGCTGGCCACTCCCAGTGCCGACGGCCATGCGTTGCCATCGGTGTTGTCGGTGTAATGCTCGGTCATCCACACCTGCTTGCCCTTGCTACGCGCCAAGGCATAGTCGCGCGGCTTTGCGCCATACAGATGGCCGGCCACGATGGAGGTGGCCTGACTGGCAGTGGCGTTGTTGAGGACCGGGTCGGTGATGGAGAAGTTGAACCCCACCGATTCGCCGACGATGACCTTGAGGCTGCCGAACCTGCTGCCTTGGCTCACGAGATAGTTGACGAAGTCGCTGCTGCTCCAGTCGGCCGATTCGTAATCCGGGTGCCAATCCGGCTCGTTTTGCAGGGAAATCGCATACAGCGGCGCGCCCTTGCCCGACATGTAATTGGCGAAATCCAGCAGGTGCTGGGTGTAGGCGCCGTAATAGTTCGTCAGCAGCTTGCCGCCATTGGTCAGGCTGTTGTTGGACTTCATGTAAGCCGGCGGGGTCCAGGGGGTTGCGAACACCAGCCCGCCCAGCGCATGCACGCGCGTTGCCGTCGGCACCTGGGTGGCCCAGCCGGAGCTGGAGGGGTCGATGCGCATGCGCAGGATCGACAACCCGATCTGCCCGGTGCCGCTGCCATAAGCCAGATCCACCTGCGCCGGTGTCAGGTCGTTGATCCAGCCGGCGCCATTCATGCCGCCGAACCCGCGCACCGTCTGGTAGGTCTGCGTGGGCGTGATCGTCACCGTCTGCGCAGCGGCATGACCCGCCAGCAGCACAGCCATCGCGCAGGTAAGTGCGCGTAACATCGACAAGGACTTGTTCATGAGGCTCTCCGGGAAGGGAATGCCGACGGCATGCGTACCGACGGCTCGCCGACTATCGACCGCACAAATGTCAAGTCAATTTCCGTAATGTCTCTTTATTGAGTTCGTGACGTAGCACACGCACCCGGCGCAGCGGAGCGGTGCGTGGATCACACTGCGTTTTGCGCTGCGGCATGTGGAGGCTGGGCACGGGCAACGCTGAAGCAACGCGTTCAGTGGCAACTCCAGTTGCACGCTGACTTGGCGCAAGCACGCCATGGGCAGGGCTACGCCAGCCTGCACGACACCCGCTGCCCTCGAACATGCAGGCACCCTTAGGCATGTCGGCGTGCGCCTGCGCCAGGCCATCTCAATCGGATGCAGCGCCGCCACATAGTCGGCAGCCAGGCGCCGGTCTTGCCCCCGCTGGTCTATCGCGATGGCTACCGTACTGCCAGCCCCTTGGCCGGGCGGTATCATGGCGGCCCGCGCGCGGCCTGCGCCGCGTTAGCCCTACAGGATCCGCAGCAATGGAAGACCTCCTGATCGTCACCACCGGTGGCACGATCGACAAGATCTACTTCGACGACAAATCGGACTACCAGATCGGCGACCCGCAGATCGGACAGATTCTGAAAGAACTGGGCGTGACGTTTCGTTTTTCGGTGATTCCGATCATCCGCAAGGATTCGCTGCACATCACCGATGCCGACCGCGAACTGATCCGCGCCACCATCGCCGCCCAGCCCACCCGCCACGTGTTGATCACCCACGGCACCGATTCGATGGTGGAAACCGGCAAGGTGCTGCAGACGATCGCCGACAAGACCATCGTGATGACCGGTGCCTTGAATCCGGCGCGCTTTCGCGGCTCGGATGCCGAATTCAATATCGGTTGCGCGGTGGGCGCAGTGCAATCGCTGCCGTCGGGTGTTTATATCGCCATGAACGGCCGCATCTGGAATCCGCAAAAAGTGCGCAAGAACGTGGCCGCCAACCGCTTCGAATCGGTCTGAGTGCATGAGCAAGGCCACCCGCGCCACCAAGGCACTGGACGCGGCCGGCGTGGGTTATGTGCTGCATCCTTACGACTATCAGGCCGATGCCGATGCGAAGGGATTGCAGGCCGCACATGCGTTGGGCCTGCCGCCGCATACCGTGTTGAAGACACTGATGGCATGGGTCGACGACAAGGCGGTGTGCGTGGTGATTCCATGCGACCGCCGGGTGTCGTTGAAAAAACTGGCCAGCGCCTACGGTGGCAAGTCGGCACGCATGATGGACGTGGCCGATGCCGAACGGCGAACCGGCTACAAGGTCGGCGGTATCAGCCCGCTCGGCCAGCAACGGCAGGCGCCGGTGCTGGTCGAAATCACCGCGCTGGACGCACCGGCGCTGTGGATCAACGCCGGCCAGCGGGGACTGCTGCTGGAATTGCCCGGTACCCAGCTGGTGCATGCACTCGCCGCACGCGCTTGCGCGCTGTGCGAGTGAACGCGTAGACGCAATGCGCGCATGCCGCTTGGCATGCGCGTGACGCGTTTGGGACTTAACTCACGCGATGCCTCTCGACGGACCGCTTGCGTATTTCGATCTTCCGCCAGTGTCTTCGCACTTCACCCATGCACCACTGCCGCACCACAACACCATGTCGCGTGTTTCGGCACGGCAACGACGCCGCGCCGGCACCACTCAATACGCTGCCGTGACACTGACGCCGGAAAAGCCCAGCGTTGCCTTCAAGCGCACGTAATAGACGCCCGCGGCCGGCGCGGCCAGCCTGCAGCTGTCGCCATTGCCCGGCAACATGCTGCGGCAGTTGTACGCCGCGTCGGTCGGTAACGCACCGGCCCGTACCGAAAGGTCGGCATTGCCGCTGCCACCGGCAAGCGCGACCTTGAGCGAACGAGCGCCGGCCGGCACATTGACCTGGTAATACAGCGAGTCGGAAAGCGCTGCGCTCAGCCCGGTGCGTGCCACATTCCTGGCCAAAGTGGTCGACTCGATCACCGCCGCCACCGCGCCATCGGCATTCACCAGCCCTGCCCCGCAGCCCTGCGTGCAGGCGACCGGCATGGGCCGCGCGCTGGCCTTGAGCAGGGCTTTCACCGTTGCCGGCGGCAGCGGATTCAGGGCCACCGACTGCATCAACGCCACCACGCCAGCCACATGCGGCGCCGCCATCGAGGTGCCGCTGTACACCGCATATGCCGCATTGCCCGGTGCCGTGGTGCCGGTATTGAGCGTGGACACGATGGATTGCCCGGGCGCGGCGATATCCACGCCCTTGCCGAAGTTGGAGAAGCCGGCCTTGGCGCCGGCCGAGGTGGTGGCCGCCACGGCGATCACGTTGGCGCAATTGGCCGGCACGCTGGTGGAGACGTCCATATTGCTGTTGCCGGCGGCCACGACCACCGCGCTGCCGCGCGTGACCGCTGCGGCGATGGCGTTGTTCAACGTCGCCGAGCAGGTGCCCGTACCGCCCAAGGACAGATTGATCACCGTGGCCGGATTGGGGTTGGTCGGCACGCCGGAGACCTTGCCGCCGGACGCCCACACGATCGCATCGGCGATATCGGACATGTAGCCGCCGCAGCGGCCCAGCACCCGCAACGGCAGGATCCTGGCGTTGAACGCGGTACCGACCACGCCCACCGCGTTGTTGCCCACCGCCGCCACGATGCCGGCCACATGCGTGCCATGCCAACTGGAATTGGACGCCGACGCTCCGGGCCCGCATTCGTTGGCCGCGGCCCAGTCGCCCTGGTCGGCCGCGTTCGCATCGCGCGCCGTGCCATCGCGCGCCGTGGCCGGATCAACGATGAAGTCGTAGCCGGGCAGCACATTGGCTGCCAGGTCCGGATGATTGGTGATGCCGGTGTCGATCACCGCCACCACGATGCCCTTGCCGGTGGAACGGTCCCAGGCCGGACGGATGTTGAGGCTGGCGGCGGTCGCGCCCATCGCCCACTGCTGCGGCACGCCGGGGTCGTTGGGAACCAGCAGTGGCCGCATCAGGATGTCCACTTCCACGCGTTTGACCGCCGGGTCGGCGGCCAGGCGCCGCATCAGGCTTTCCGAATCCACGCGGTCCAGCTTGCGGTCGGCCACCAGCAACATCGGCCCGCCACTGAGCCGGCGCGTGGCCGACAGGCCCAGCGCCTTCCCGCGCGCTTGCGGCACGGCACGCGCGATGTCGCCCCATGGCGCAGACAACCCGGTCGCCCGGCCGCTGCCGACGCTGTTCTTGTAGCTGACGATGAAGCGCTGATGGGTGCTGCTGGAATTCAATCCTTGCAGACTGACCTCGCCAGCGGCGGCATGAAACGTGCATGACAACGCACAGACGAATGCAACGCGGCGCAGTGCGCCCACTGAGTGATACGGCATGACTTCATCCCTCCCCAAGGATCTTGCAACCCGGTTGGCAACGCATTGAAGCCACTGCGCTGCGCCGTTCCCGTTGCGCGTGCATGCAGATGTTGCATGCCTCACGTGGGCTGGCTATCGGCGTGCTACCGGGCGCACTGAAGGCAGCCATGCCGTGCTGGCACGCGCTTCATTCAGCCAGCGCTGGCGGCCCTGGCCGGCGGTGCGGCCATTACCGCTTCCCGAACGCACACTGCCCCGCGTAGAGCGGGGCAGTGCAGGTTTCAAAGCACCGACACCGGCGTCGGAAAAGACCCGACGCATTGCCGGCATCGCGCCGGCATCGCGGTCGTCGGCGCAGGTTTACGGGGTCTGGCTGACCGCGCCGGCCGCGTTGACGATGCCCGCGCCGCAGCCGCCCGAGCAGGCGCCCGGCAGCGGACGTGCAGTGTTCTTCAGCAGCGTTTCCACCGCCGCAGGCGTCAGCGGACGACTGGCGACCGACTGCACCAGCGCCACCACGCCGGCCACGTGCGGGGCCGCCATCGAGGTGCCGTTGTAGCTGGCGTAGCTGGCCGAACCCGGCGTGGTGGTGCCGCTGTTCAAGGTCGACAGGATCGCCGAACCCGGCGCGGAGATATCGATGCCGGTGCCGTAGTTGGAGAAGCTCGAACGCGCGCCGGCCGAGGTGATCGATGCCACCGAAATCACGTTGGCGCAGCTGGCCGGGGTGAAGTTGGCCACGTTGGCATTACTGTTGCCGGCCGCCACCACCACGGTGGTGCCGCGCGACACCGCGCTGTTGATGGCGTTCTGGTAACTGCTCGAGCAGCTGCCGCTGCCGCCCAGCGACATGTTGATCACTTCGGCCGGGTTGGCATTGGCCGGCACGCCGGACACGGTGCCACCCGAGGCCCACACGATCGCATCGACGATATCGGAGGTCGCGCCGCCGCAGGCGCCCAGCGCACGAATCGGCACGATGCGCGCGTTGAACGCGGTACCGGCCACGCCGGTGCTGTTGTTGGTGACCGCCGCGATGGTACCGGCCACATGGGTGCCGTGCCAGCTGGAATTGGCGGCCGACGTACCGCTGCCGCACTGGCCGGCCGTGGTCCAGTCACCCTGGTCGGCCGGATTGCTGTCACGCCCGTTGTTGTCGCGTGCACGCGTGGCATCGCTGATGAAGTCGTAACCCGGCAGCACGTTGGCGTTGAGGTCCGGATGGCTGGTGATGCCGGTGTCGATCACGGCCACCACCACGCCGGTGCCGGTGGCGGTATCCCAGGCCGGGCGCACGTTGATGCTGGAGGAAGAGGTACCGAAGCCCCACTGCTCGGACAGGCGCGTGTCGTTGGGAGTCAGCACCGGGTACATGATCTGGTCCACTTCCACGTAGTCCACGCTGGGGTCGGCGGCGATGCGGCGCATCAGGGTTTCGGCGTCGGCGCGGTCCAGGCCACGATCGGTCTTGAGCACTTCCGAACCCAGCGCCGTGCGGCGCACGTGGTTCAGGCCCAGCGCACGGCCGGCGCGTGCCGGCATCGCGCCGGCAACCGAATTGAGCGATGCGCGCATCGAGGTCGGGCTGACCGCCGCACTGGAACCGTCTTTGTATTTGACGATGAAGCGGTCCAGGGTGGGCTGCGAGTCCAACCCGGACAGATTGACCTGACCGGCAAACGCCGGCACGGCCAGCAGCGAGGTCAGCGCGGAAACACCCAGGACTACCAGCGCGCGCGTGGGCGCACGACGTTGCGACACATTGGACATCGATCGTTCCTTATTGGAGAGGTACCGCAGCTGCGGCGAGAGGGCCGGCCCGTTGCCGCACGCTGCGGTTCGGAGCCGGAAACTGCACGGGCGCCAGGCCCGTCGGGGCGACTGGCCGGTGTCCATTCCGGCCAAGCGGCAACACGTCGCCTGCGCCTGCCGAAACGGCAGACCTGGGCGAGGTATCGCAGATGGGGTTGAAGCGAGGAAGGCGCGTTCCCTGGCGGTCATGCCAGGGAACGCGTGCAGCGATCCAGCGTCAGTAGCTGGCGGTCAGGGTCACGCCGGAGAACGTGCTGTAAGCCTTGATCCGCACGTAATAGGTTCCCGACGGCGAAGTGATGTTGCAGGTTTCGGCATTGCCATCGAGATACGGACGGCAGGCATAGACGGTGTCGGTGGGCGCGCTACCGGCCCGCACGTACAGGTCTGCATCGCCGCTGCCGCCGCTGGTGGTCACCGTCAGCGTGCCGCTGCCGGCCGGCACCGTGATGGTGTAGTTCAACTCCGCGCCCGTGGCTGCACCCAGGCCGGTCACCGGCGTGCCGTTGGTCAAGGTGTTGCCGGTTCCGCCACCACCACCGCCACTGCTGCCGGCGATGGCCGCCGTCACCGCCGCATCGGCATCGACGATGCCCGCACCGCAACCGCCCGAACAGGCGCCCGGCAAGGCGCGTGCGGTGTTCTTCAGCAGTGTTTCCACTGCGGCAGGCGTCAACGTGGTGGGCGCCACCGACTGCACCAGGGCAACAACGCCGGCCACATGCGGCGCCGCCATCGAGGTGCCGTTGTACGAAGCGTAGCTGGCGTTGCCCGGCGTGGTGGTACCGCTGTTGAGCGTGGACAGGATCCCCGACCCTGGCGCGGAGACGTCGATCCCGCTGCCGTAGTTGGAATAGCTGGCCTTGGCACCGGCCGAGGTCGTGGCCGCCACTGCGATCACGTTGGCGCAGTTGGCCGGCAACGAACCGGACACGTTGGCGGCACTGTTGCCGGCCGCCACCACCACCGTGGTACCGCGCGAGACGGCGCCGTTGATTGCGCTCTGCATCGTGGACGAACAGGTGCCACCGCCGCCCAGCGACATGTTGATGACTTCGGCCGCGTTGGGATTGGCCGGCACACCGCTGACGGTGCCGCCGGAGGCCCAAATGATGGCATCGGCGATGTCCGACAGCGAACCGCCGCAACGGCCCAGCACGCGGACCGGCACCACCTTGGCGTTGAACGCGGTACCGGCCACGCCGGTGGTGTTGTTGGTCACCGCCGCCACCGTGCCGGCGACATGGGTGCCGTGCCAGCTGGAATTGGACGTGGCGCACCCACTGGTCGAGTTCCAGTCGCCTTCGTCGGCAGGATTGTTGTCGCGCCCATTGCCGTCGCGCGCGGCGGTGGCATCGCTGATGAAGTCATAGCCGGGCAGGATGTTGGCGTCCAGGTCGGGGTGGCTGACGATGCCGGTGTCGATCACCGCAACCACGACGTTGGCACCGGTGGCCTTGTCCCAGGCCGGGCGGATGTTGAGCCCGGCGTTGGTGGTGCCGAAGGCCCATTGCTCGGACAGGCGGCTGTCGTTGGGGGTCAGCGTGGGGTACAGCATCTGGTCCACTTCCACGCTTTGCACGTTGGGGTCGGCGGCCAGCTGGCGCATCAGGGTTTCGGCTTCGGCGCGATCCAGCGCGCGGTCGGCCTGAATCAGCTCCGGTCCCACGGCCAGACGACGCACGCTGTTCAGGCCCAGCGGCTTGCCGGCCTTGGCCGGCAACGCACGTGCAGCGGTGCGCAACGAGGTGGTCAACACACTGGGGCTGCTCAGGGCGCTACTGCCGTCCTTGTAGGTCACGATGAACTTCTGGTGGGTCTGCGCGGTGGCCAGGCCACCCAGGTAGACATCGCCGGCAAATGCCGGCGTTGCCAGCAACAGCGAGGTAAGTGCCGAAGCACCCAGGATGCAGAGCGCACGGTGGCGCGGACGAAACGACGCGTTAGACATCGAATTCCCTTCCAGTCAAGAGAACCGCCGAAGCGGTAGTTCCGAAACCGTCGCGATGGCGACTGGCCCAGTGCCCCGGACCGCCCCTGTTATCGATCCGTTCAGCGAACCTATCCCAAAGAAACCGAACTGGACAATACGGAGTTGGTAATTTTCGAAATCAAAATGTCATTGCGTGACTTCAATCACACTTGACTCATGCTGAATTCGACCGGTTCCCAGGCGAAAAAGGGTCTTTTTGCTGTTACGCAAACAAAAGGCCCCCGTGCTGACACACGGAGGCCCTTGTTTGACGAATATGTCTGCTTACGACAAACGCACCAACCACCCGTGGCGGTCCGGCACGCGGCCGTACTGGATATCGGTCAGTTCCTGGCGCAGCGACATGGTCACCTCGCCCGCCGGCGCGGACAGATCGCCCACCGCGAACCCCTCGCCCTTCAGCTCGCCGATGGGGGTCACCACCGCCGCGGTACCGCAGGCAAACACCTCGGTGATCTCGCCCGAGGCCACGCCCTGCTTCCATTCGTCGATGGCGACCTTGCGCTCGATCACCTGCATGCCACGGTCGCGGGCCAGTTGCAGGATGCTGTCGCGGGTGATGCCTTCCAGGATGCTGCCGGACAGTTCCGGGGTCACCAACGTGCCGTCCTTGTAGACCAGGAACACGTTCATGCCACCGAGTTCTTCGATGTACTTGCCTTCCACCGGGTCCAGGAACAACACCTGCGAGCAGCCCTGGGCATAGGCCTTCTGCTGCGGCAACAGCGAGGCGGCGTAGTTGCCGCCGCACTTGGCCGCACCGGTGCCGCCCTTGGCCGCACGTGCGTACTCGGTGGACAACCAGATCGATACCGGTGCCACGCCCTTGGCGAAATACGGGCCGGCGGGGCTGGCGATCACGTAATACGACGCCTTGTGCGCCGCACGCACGCCCAGGAAGGCCTCATCGGCAATCATGAACGGGCGGAAATACAGGCTGGTCTCCGGCGCCGACGGCACCCAATTGCCGTCCACGGCGACCAGCTGGCGCAACGATTCGACGAACAGGTCCACCGGCAATTCCGGCAGCGCCAGACGGCGCGCCGACCGCTGCAGGCGCTCGCCGTTGGCCTGCGGACGGAAGGTCCAGATCGAGCCGTCGGCGTGCCGGTAGGCCTTGATGCCTTCGAAGATCTCCTGGCCGTAATGCAGCACCGACGCTGCCGGATCCAGCTGCAGCGGGCCGTACGCGCGCACTTGCGCGTCGTGCCAGCCCTGCTCGTTGTTCCAGGAGATGGCGACCATGTGGTCGGTGAAATGCAGCCCGAAACCGGGTGCGGCCAGGATCACGGACAATTCGTCGGCGCTGCGCGGCGACGGAGAACGGGTGGAAGCGAAGGACACGGACACCGGGAGATTCCTGTATGGCGGGCGAAAGGACGCAGCGCCACATCGTGGACATGGCGCGTGACGATCAGAGCATGCCGGTCTCGAGACGGGCCGCTTCGGACATCATATGCCGGCCCCACGGCGGGTCGAACACCAGCTCGACGTCGGCCTCGGCGATGGTCGGGATCATCTCGACCTTGCTGCGCACATCGTCGACCAGGATTTCGCCCATCCCGCAACCGGGCGCGGTCAGGGTCATCTTGACGTCGACCCGGCGCTGGTCGTCTTCCTCGCGATGGCTGACCACCGCCTCGTAGACCAGGCCCAGATCGACGATATTAAAGGGAATTTCCGGGTCGAAACAGGTGCGCAGCTGCTGCCACACCAGCGCTTCCACCTCTTCGTCGCTGGCATTGGCGGGCAGTTCCAGCCCCGGCGGCGGCTCCTTGCCGATCGCATCGCCGTCCTTGCCGGCAATGCGGAACAGATTGCCTTCGACAAAGACGGTATAGCTGCCACCCAGCGCCTGGGTGATATAGCCGTAACTGCCTGCGGGCAGGGTCACCGAATCGCCCTGCGGCACCATGACGGCATCGCAATCGCGTTCGAACTGGACGGGTTCGCTGCTACGGGAATACATGGGCTGGATATGGGGCCGCGCAGGTCGCGCGCAAGTCGGCCATTCTAGCCGACCACGACGCCACCGCCGCCGGCCACCGCGCCAGCCGGGAACGACGCTGCATTCCATCAGCCGCACTGTCGTGGCGTGGCGTGCGTCGCAAAGGCCGGCGCGCGCTCTATCATGTGCGCACTGTCAGGAGCTCCAATGCCGCCCACCACCGCGTCCGCCAGAACGGCCCACTGGCTCTGGCCCCCGCTCCTGTTGCTGGGATGCGTCACCGCCCTCATCGCCTGGCTGCTCATCGCCCTGGCCCTGGGCAACCAGGCCGGCTGGATGGCCGTGGTCGCAGCACTGGAGATCGTCTGGATGCTGCGCCTGGGCACCCTGCATGCAGGCCGCCTGCGCATCGGCGTGGCCATGGTGGCGACGGCGCTGATCATCGCGGGCGCCAACTGGGGCATCGCCTCGGCGCAACTGGGCGGACCGCTGGGCCTGGACCCGTGGACCTCGGCACAGAAGATGGGCACCGGCCTGGCCTGGACGCTGCTGCAACTGGCCAACAACGGCTTCGACTTGCTGTGCTACGCCGCCGCACTGTTGGTGGCGTGGTGGGCGGCGCGTTGAGCCAGGCGCGATTGTTTCAGTAGCCAACATCGCACGTCGTTGAAGCTGATGCGTCAGCTGCACAGATTCGAGCGCCGGTGCTCGTCAAGCGCCATCGCTCCCATCAGAGATACATCGGAAAGCGCTGCGCGTTTGCCGCAGGATCCGTGCCCGCCCACCATCGCGAGCCACGCTGCAAGTACGTCCTTGTAAGCTCCTTGGCGGCATCCATGCCGCCGGGGGTTCCGCGACGGTGGGCGGGCAAGGACCAGTCACGTTGGTCGGGTGCGTAGCGTTCAAAAGAGCAGCAAGCAAAACTGCCCCGGTGCCTTTGTTCTTGAACAAGGCAATCAGCAAACTGTCTGGCGCGGTGCCCTTGCCGATTGCGGGACCGTTGGCGGCATCGATGCCGCCATCGAGCCTCCAGGCACGGATTGACGGCGTGTCCCGCGAGCGGTGAGGGCGCCGCGCCTTCGACTAACCCTGGCGTTGATCCGCGCGTGTAAGCGTCACCTGTAACGCAACAAGACACGACCGACCGTGCGTTGCCTCAAGCATCCGAGCGCGCCTGACGACACACCAGCACTCAATGCCCGCCGCCATCCAGCGCTTTCAATTCACTCACCAGCGCACCAGCGGCTTCTGCTCCATCGCCGTACAACATGCGCGTGTTGTCGGCGTAGAACAGCGCATTCTCGATGCCTGCAAAGCCCGTCCCCTTGCCGCGCTTGATCACCACCGTGTTGCGCGAATTGACCACGTCCAGAATCGGCATGCCGTAGATCGGGCTGGCCGGATCGGTTTTGGCAACCGGATTGACCACGTCATTGGCACCGATCACCAACGACACGTCGGTGCTGGCAAATTCCGGATTGATGTCGTCCATGTCGGCGATCAGATCGTAGGGCACACCTGCCTCGGCCAGCAGCACGTTCATGTGCCCGGGCATGCGCCCGGCGACCGGATGGATCGCAAACTTCACCTTGACCCCGCGCGCCATCAAGCGCTGCGCCAGCTCCCAGATCTTGTGCTGTGCCTGCGCCACTGCCATGCCATAGCCGGGCACGATCACCACCCGCTCGGCAAAGGCCATCATCGCCGCCACATCGCCGGCCTCGATCGGCTTCTGCACACCGCTGATTTCCTGCGCCTGCCCGCCACCGCCGAAGTTGGAAAACAGCACGCCGCCGATCGGCCGATTCATCGCCTTGGCCATCAACCGCGTCAGCAAGATGCCGGCGGCGCCGACCATCATGCCGGCGATGATCAATGCCTCATTGCCGAGCACATAGCCCTCGAACGCCACCGCCAGCCCGGTAAACGCGTTGTAGAGCGAAATCACCACCGGCATGTCGGCACCGCCGATCGGTAGCGTCATCAGCACGCCCAAGGCCAACGCCACCACGAAGAACGCAATGATCGCCAACGGCTGCAGACTGCTCGCCGCCCAGACGGCCAGGGCCAGCACCGCCACGGCCACCACCAGATTGAACACCTGTTGACCGGGGAAGGTCACCCGCCGGTCCAGCCGGCCGTCGAGCTTGGCCCACGCGATGACCGACCCCGACAGCGACACCGCCCCGATCGCCGAACCGATCACCGCCAGCACCACCGTGGTGGTGTCCGGCTGCCGCGCCGCCAGCTGCGCAATCGCCTGCGCGCTCCAGTGCGCCGTGTCGCGATTGGCGAAGAACGAAAACCGCAGCAGCTCCACTGCACCGATCGCCGCCGCCGAGCCGCCGCCCATGCCGTTGTACAGCGCCACCATCTGCGGCATGTCGGTGATGGCGACCTTCCTGGCCGACCCCCACGCCACGCCGGTGCCGATCGCCAATGCCGCCAGGATCAGCGGCACGTTGTGCAGCTCGGGCAGGAAGAACGTGGCCACGGTAGCGATCAACATGCCCAGCCCGGCCCAGCGGATGCCGCTGCGCGCGCTCAATGGAGACGCCATGCGCTGCAGGCCGAGCAGGAACAAGGTCGCTGCCACCAGATAGCTCGACTTCACCAGCCACGACAGCAATTCGGCAATAGACACGTTCATGGCGCATCCCCGCCCGGCGGCTTCTTGCTGGACTTGAACATCTCCAGCATTCGCTCGGTCACCACATAACCGCCCGCTGCGTTGCCCGCGCCCAGCGCCACTGCGACAAATCCCAGCGCTTTTTCCAGTGTGGTGTCGGCATGCCCCAGCACCACCATCGCCCCGATCAACACGATGCCGTGGATGAAGTTGGAACCGGACATCAGCGGCGTATGCAGGATCACCGGCACCCGCGAGATGATCACATGGCCGGCGATGGCCGCCAGCATGAAGATGTACAGCGCTACGAATCCGTCGCTCATCGTCTCTGGCTCCACTGGCCGGTGCGGCCCGCCGATCATACCCACGCCACGCCCGTGCGGGCGCCTGTCAACCGAATCCGCGCTCGCTCGTTGACGTCGTATCGTCTCCGCGGAAGCTACGCTGTGCTGGTGGGAACTCCTTTCGATCCGCAAGCTACCGCACCGGCCGCCACCACACCGGTGTCGCTGGATGCATTTCTGGCCGGCATCGGGCCGCGTGCCTTCCGTTTTGCCGAGGCCGGCTTGCGGCACCGCGAAGATGCGCTGGACGCCGTGCAGGACGCCATGGTGAAGCTGCTGGGCTATCGAGAGCGGCCAGCGGAGGAATGGACGCCGCTGTTCTGGAGCATCCTGCGCAGCCGCATCATCGACCTGCAGCGGCGACGCAGCTTTCGTCTGAAGTTCTGGGCACCGGCCGAGCGCGCCGACGACGAAGGTCCGATCGACTGGGCCGACCCCGGCACCGGACCGGTCGACGAACAACAGCATCGACAGGCCTACCAACGGCTGGTCGATGCATTGCGCACATTGCCGGCGCGCCAGCGCGAAGCCTTCACTCTGCGCGTGCTCGAAGACCTGGACGTGGCCACCACTGCCAAGGCGATGGGCTGCTCCGAAGGCTCGGTCAAAACCCACCTGTCGCGCGCGCGCGACGCGTTGCAAAAACAGTTCGAGGATTTCCTGTGAACCGCTCCCACGACCCCGCCCGGCTGGATGCGCAGCTGCGCCAGCTGCACGCCACCGCGCTGACCAGCCTGCCGCCGCAAACCCTGGCGCGCCTGCGCCAGGCCCGCCACGCCGCGGCCCCGACGCGCAGCCGACGTGGCTACTGGTTGCTGGCCACCGCGTGCTCGGGCCTGCTGGCGATCGGCATCGGCCTGCAGCTGCATCCGAGCCAAAGCGTCTCGTCTGGCACCGCGCCGACCTCGCCGGTTGCCAGCACCAGCGCCACCACCGAGACAGACGACCTGCTGGCCCAGAACCCGGACCTGTATGTCTGGCTCGGCTCCGACACCGCCCTGGCCATGGAATAAGCACGATGACCCACACCACCCGCCTGCTGTTGACCCTGTTGCTGTGCACCAGGCCATGCGCCTCCACGCTGGCTCAGGACGGCCCACCCGGACCTCCTCCCCCGGGTCCGCCCATGGACGCGCCTGGCCCACGCGGCCAAGGTCCGCGTGACGAGACGCCCATGCCCGAGTGGGACCAACTGACCAAGCAGCAGCGCCAGGTCATGATCGATGCGCTGCGCGAGCGCTGGAACGACGTGCCCGAAGAACGTCCCAGGATGTACCGGCACGCCCGCCGCTGGCTGGACATGACGCCCGAGCAGCGCAAGCAGGCCAAGGCCGGCATGGACCGCTTCCGCAACATGAGTCCGGAGCAACGCCGCGAGGCCAAGGCCTTGTTCGACCGCATGCGCACGCTCAACCCGCAGCAGCGCAACGAACTGCAGCAACGCTGGCAGAAGATGAGCCCGGCCGAGCGCAGCGCTTGGTTGCGCGAGCATCCGCCGGTCGAGGACTGACGTTTCCCAGGACTGCGCAGCGGACGCGGCGGCGGATTGCGTTTGCTCAGGCGCCGCGCAGGGTTGCGATGGGCGGTGGATATGATCCAGCCGTCGCGCTTGGCATCTTGCAGCATGCCAGGGCCAGTCGCTGCAGCGACGCGCACCCTGCGCACCCCGCGCGCGCGGCCGCGTAAGTGTGTGTAGCGCACGCAGCTGCATGACGTCGCGGCAACCAGATGCATGCCAGCACCCGTGCTGGCATCGGTGGCGTCGCTGCGTCGCTGGTTGCAAGGACAACCACGAAATCCCTGACCGCGCCAAATCTCAACCTGCCCGAAAGAGCGCTCTTCAGCGCCGGACCGACGACGGCTCGCGATGCGCAGCGTGCTGCCCTTGCCGCATTGCACGCACCGAACTTTCTGCGATGCCTACGCGTTGGTCGGCGCCGGCGCCGACCAACGCGTCTTCGCCAGCAACTCATCGTCCCAGTCGAGCGTCAACGCACGGTCCTTGATCAACAAGGCGGCGAAGGCGTACACGTTGCGCGCGAACATCTCGCTGGCTTGCACTGCGCCCTGGCTGGCCAGATTGAGCGGGCCAGCGATGACCACGCCGTCGAGCTCATACGTTTCGCCCGGGCGGGTGGCCGCGCAATTGCCGCCGGTTTCCGCCGCCAGATCTACGATCACGCTGCCGGCGCGCATGCCACGCGCCATCTCGGTGGTCACGATCTTCGGCGCCGGCCGGCCCGGAACCGCTGCGGTGCACACCACCACATCCACACCTGTGAGATGTTCGGCCAAACGGCGCTGCTGTTCGGCGCGTTCGTCGTCGCTGAGCTGGCGCGCGTAGCCGCCTTCGCCGGCAGCGCTCACGCCCAGGTCCAGAAATCGCGCACTCAGCGAGGCGATCTGCTCACGCGTTTCCGGCCGCACATCGAAGCCTTCCACCTGCGCGCCCAGCCGTTTGGCCGTTGCGATCGCCTGCAGGCCGGCCACGCCCGCACCGATCACCAACACCTTGCACGGGCGCATGGTGCCGGCCGCAGTGGTCAGCATCGGAAAAAAGCGCGGCGCCAGTTGCGCGGCAATCAGCACCGCCTTGTAGCCGGCCATGCCGGCCTGCGAGCTCAACACATCCATCGATTGCGCGCGCGTGGTGCGCGGCAGGCGCTCCAGTGGAAACGCGATCAATTGCCGCGCGGCAAATGCCTGCGCGCGCGCCGGATCCGTGTCCGGCGCCAGCATGCCGATCACCACCGTGTGCGGTTTGCAGCCAAGCAAGGTCCCGGTAGAGGGCGCCTGCACGCACAGCACCATCTCGGCCTGTGCCACGGCGTCGGCGCCGGCAAGCTGCGCACCGGCCTGCAGATACGCGGCATCGTCCATGCTGCTGGCCCGGCCGGCCCCCGGCTCGATCCACACGCCGGCACCGAGCGCGACCAGTTTCTTGACCGTTTCCGGCGTCGCGGCCACGCGGCGTTCGCCAGCGGCCCGTTCTTTCAGCACCAGCACCTGCACAGCCATGCGTTGCTCCGGTCTTGCGCCCAGTCGCGGCGATGCTAGCAGAGCGCGGCGCCACTGCCGGCGGTACCGGCAACGACGCCAGTGCAGCACGCGCGTGCCACATGTCTACGGGAAGCCGCAGCGGCTACCCGTGCGCGTGGGACCGCTCAGTGCACCGTGCTGTTGTTCTGCAACGGATCCAGACGATCGATCACACCCTGCATGGCGCTGTCGAAAGCGCCATCGTTGATGTGCTCGCGCAGGCGGCCCAGGCGCACCATTACCGCCAGTTCTTCCGGCGAGGCGACGCAGAAACGCACGCCACGTCGATTGACGAACAGCAGGCGCTGCGAAATCGGGCTCACCCACGACAGCTTGCCGGCCTGCACCTTGCCATCCTTGTCGACAAAATCCAGCCACGTGCCGATATCCATCGCGCGGAAACGTTCGGCGTCGGCACTGTCGATGCTCTGCGCGACCGCTTCGGCACCCAGCACCACGCTGACGCTTTCGGCGGCCGGTGGCGGCAGATTGACCTGCGGCAGTTCCGGCAGGGCTTTTTCCAGTTCCGGGCGCGCTTCGGCGATCGCCTGCAGGGTGTCGTGCAAGGCGGTGATCGCCACCACCACCGCATCCCCGTGCAGGCCTACGCTGGCGAACACGCGGTGCAGCGCCGGCTGCCACACCTGCAGCCATGGCTTGCCGACGATATGGCGGCGCGCTTCGGCCAGTTCTTCCAGCACGCCGTCGGCCAGCGCCAGGGCCTCGATGGTGCCGGGACCTTCCTCGCCGTCGCGCAGGATCGCCATGGTCAGGTGATGCAGCCACGGCTGGCGCAGGAAGTCGTCCACCGCCTTGGGCAGGCCCGCGTCTTCGGGGGCACGCTGCTCCAGTTCCGACAGCGCGCGGCTGCGCGCCAGTTCGAGCTTTTCCTGCCCGCGCTGGGTCTCGGTAGCACGACGCTCGGCAATTTCCACCCGGCGCCGGTGCTGCGACAGGAAGTCGCGGAATTCTTCCTCCAGGGTGAGAAAGATCGCCAGGTTCTCGTTGAATTCGGCCACCAGGCGGTCGACGATCTCTTCGACCTTGCCCATCAGCACGCGCTCGGCAGCGCTGTCGCCGTTGTTGCCTTCGCAGGCCTCGGCCAGCGAGTTGAGCAGGCGCCGCGCGGGGTGGGTCTTCTGCACGAACATCTTGCGGTCCAGCAGCGCGACCTTGACGAACGGCACCACCAGGCGGCCGATCATTTCGCGCGAGCGATTTTCCAGATCGCGCTCGTCCAGCATCACATCGAACAGCATGCCGACCAGGTCGATGGCGTCTTCGTCCATCGGGTCGAGCTTTGCAGTGGCCGGGTCCACGCCCAGCCGCGTGGCGCTGGAAAGCACCTCGTTCTTCAATCGCTGCGCAAGCGATTCGGTGTCGTCGCCGATGGCCGCCTGCAGCGTCGCGCTGGGGGTGGCCTGCAACAGCGACAGCACCGACATCATTTCGCGCTGGCTCAACGGGCGTTGCTGCCCCACCGCGACGGTGGCGGCAGAAGCGGCGGTGTCGCGCACGCTGCGGGTCTGTTGCAGCAACTCGTGCAGCGCCTCGAGCAGCATGCCCTGGCTACCGCCAGGATGGTCGGCCTCACCGTCCATGCCGCCAGCCCCGCCACCATCGGCATGCCCGCGCTGCGTCGCAGCCTGCATGCGGCCGCGGCTATGCGCCCAACGGTCAAGGAAACGGTTGGCCCAGGCCGGTGCGTACTGATCACCCTGATCGTCGCCACCTACCTCGGCGTGACCGCCCTGCGCCTCGACCTGGGCGCGCTCTTCCGGCGTTTCGCCACGCGGCTGCATGCGCGGCGGCGCGCGCTTGGCCTGTGAAATTTCCGGCATCACCCCGGCCTTGGCCAGGGTTTCGTCCAGGCGTGCGTACAACTTGCCGATCGGCTCGGCCAGATCGCGCTCGCACAGCTTGATCAGCACCAGTCGCACTTCCGGCGCCAGATCGCAGGTGGCGAAGGCTTCGTGGATCGCCACACCCAGATGTTCGGGGCCAATCGGGTTGGTGTCGGCCATCAGCTCCAGCCCGCCGGCGATCCAGCCCAGGCGGCGGTCCACCCGTGCCAGCACCTGTTTGAAATCGCGCAACAGCACCGTGGCCAGATTGCGCACAGCCAGCCGCGATTCGAGCACGTGCTCGGGCACCAGGCTCAGCGGGCCGCTGCCCATGTCGCCGGCCAGCACCACTTCGGCCGACAACGGCGTGCCGAGCACCAACGCCTGCCAGCCGTCTTCCAGCTGCTGGCGGAACTGGCGGGCGACCTCTTCGCGCTTGCGGCGCAATTCGCGCATGCCATCGAGAAACAGCAACTGCGACGCGCCAGCGGATTCGGCACGGTCGAACAGCACATCGTCGAAATGCGCAACTGCAGCAGCAAAAACCTGCGCGAGCGCCGGCACGAACACGTCGTGGGCCTGCTCGAGCAAGCGTTGGTCACGGCCCGGGTGTCCCGACGGACTGGGCTGAAAAGTCATGCGCAAAGGCTCCCCGCCTCTGCAGGCGTGAAAATTTTCGAACGAGAAAAAACAGACGCGGCCCCAAATTCCGCCCGTGCATGGTAGGCGGTTCGCGCATCCGTTAAGTGTGACATGTTACTCACTTTACTCGTGACCGCCCAGGGTTTGCGTGTCAAGCGGCCATCCTAGCTCGCCACGTCGCGGTGGAGCTTGCCGGCAGTCATTCTGCGCCTGCGGGTGTTAAGCCTTCAGCTTCGCGGGCGCTTCCGGACCATCAGCCACGCCTTGCATCGCGCCGCAGCGGCAGCGGCAGCGGCATCGCAGTGCAGGCGCAGGCCGTCCAGCAACGCCGTCATCGCCAGCTCCTCCGGTGAAGCGAGGCACAGCTGCCACCACGCCGGTTGGCGAACATCAGGCGCCCGGAGATCGGGCTGATCCACGACAGCGTGCCTACTTGTCCGAGAACGTCGCGGCCAATGAAATCCAGGTGGGTGCCATTACATGAGGTCGATCGCGGCGGCCACGGCCCCCACCGGCCATGCTGCGGCGAGCGTTGGGAAGCGGCCGTCTATAATTCAATGCCTCGTTGCCCCGACCCGGATTTATGCACGCACCGTATTCGCTCCAGGCGCTGGACGCGCGCCGTTCGGTTCCCTCCAAACAACTCGGCGCGCCCGGGCCGGATGAAGACACCTTGCTGCGCATGCTCACCTCGGCGGTGCGCGTGCCCGACCACGGCAAGCTGGTGCCGTTCCGTTTTCTGCGCATCAGCGGCGCCGCGCGCGCTGCGCTGGGGGATTTCCTCGCCGAGCGCACCCTGGCCGCCGACCCGCTGGCATCGCCGGCCACCCTTGCCAAGGAACGTGGACGCTTCAGCGACGCACCGGTGGTGATCGTGGTGATCGCCTCGCTGCGCCCCGAGCACAAGGTGCCCGTGCAGGAGCAACTGCTCACCGCCGGCTGCGTCTGTTTCGCGCTGCTGCAGGCCGCGCAGGCGCACGGCTTCGGCGCGCAGTGGTTGAGCGCGTGGATGGCCTACGACCCGGCGGTGACGGGCTACCTGGGCCTGGAAGACAACGAACGCATCGCCGGCTTCATCCACATCGGCACGCCACGCATGCAGGTGCCCGAACGCGAGCGCCCGGACCCGCGTGCCTTGCTGCGCGACTGGACCCCGTGACCACACCGACCGACCCGCTCGACGCTGCGCCGCTGGCCATCCGGCGCCCGACCCCGCTGTATCTGGTGGATGCCAGCCTGTACGTGTTCCGCGCCTGGCATTCCATCCCGGACGAATTTCAGGATGCGCAGGGCTGGCCGACCAATGCGGTGCACGGGTTTGCGCGGTTTCTGCTGGACCTGCTCGAACGCGAGGATCCGCAGCACATCACCATTGCCTTTGACGAAGCCCTGGACAGCTGCTTCCGGCATGCGATCTACCCGGCCTACAAAGGCAACCGCACGCCTGCGCCGGATGCGTTGCGCCGCCAGTTCGCGCATTGCAAGGCGCTGTGCGCAGCGCTCGGGCTGAGCGTGCTGGCCCACCGCGATTACGAGGCCGACGACCTGATCGGCAGCGCGCTGCACAGCGCGCGGGCGCACGGCTTGCGCGGAGTGATCGTGTCGGCCGACAAGGACCTGTCGCAGTTATTGCTCGAGCATGACGAGCAATGGGACTACGCGCGCAACCAGCGCTGGGGCATCGACGGGGTGAAGGCGCGCCATGGCGTGCATGCGCACCAGATCGCCGACTACCTGGCGTTATGCGGCGATGCCATCGACAACATCCCCGGCGTGACCGGCATCGGCGCCAAATCGGCGGCGGTGCTGCTGGCGCACTTCGGCAGCCTGGATGCGCTGTTGGAACGCATCGACGAGATTCCCTTCCTGCGCCTGCGCGGCGCGGCGCAAATGGCGGTGCGGCTGCGCGAACAGCGCGAACACGCATTGCTGTGGCGTCAGCTCACCACCATCGCGCTCGACGCGCCGCTGGCGCTGACCGAAACCGGCTTCACGCGTGCCCACGCCGATGCGGACATGCTCACAGGGTTGTGCGAGAGCCTGCGCTTCGGCCCGCTCACCCGGCGCCGTCTGTTGGCCGCCAGCACCGGCGCCGCCGCACCGTTTCCTCCCGTTTCCCTGGCACAAGGTCCCCGCCCATGAACCGACACGACACCCCGCCCACCGTGGTCTACGAAGGCAAGTACCAGCGCATGGTCGTGCGTGGCACCTGGGAGTATTCCGAGCGTGTGCATGCCGGCGGCCTGGCCGCGATCATCGTGGCGGTGACGCCGGACGATGCGATGTTGTTCGTCGAACAGTTCCGCGTGCCGCTGCAGGCGCGCACCATCGAAATGCCGGCCGGACTGGTAGGCGATGTGCATGCCGATGAGTCGATCGAACTGTCGGCCATTCGCGAACTGGAAGAAGAAACCGGCTGGACCGCCGAGCATGCCGAAGTGTTGATGATCGGCCCCACTTCGGCCGGCGCCAGCAGCGAGAAGATCGCCTTCGTGCGCGCCACCGGTCTGCGCAAGGTCGGTGACGGCGGCGGCGATGCTAGCGAAGACATCACCGTGCACGAAATTCCACGCGCGCAGGTCGGCGCCTGGCTGGTGCAGAAGATGGCCGAGGGCTATCAGATGGACCCCAAACTGTGGGCCGGCCTGTATCTGGCCGATCACGCATTGGACGGCACCCCGCGTGGCTGACGCAGCCATCGAACCCTTGCTCGGCGCCGACGATCCGGCGCCGTTCACCGTGCACAACGCGCAGGCCGCATCGCCGTGGCTGTTGATCGCCGACCACGCCGGCCAGCGCGTGCCGGCGCGGCTGGCCGACCTGGGCCTGCCGCAGGCTGAGCTGGATCGCCATATCGGCTGGGATATCGGCATTGCGCAGGTCACGCAGCGGCTGGCCGAGGCGCTGGATGCGTTGGCCATCGCGCAGACGTATTCGCGCCTGGTGATCGACTGCAACCGCCCGCACGACGCACCCAGCCTGATGCCGGCGGTCAGCGACGGCACCTTGGTTCCGGGCAACCAGCACCTGACCGACAGCGACCGGCAGCAGCGCATCGCTGCGATCTTCGCGCCGTATCACGCACGCATCGCCGCCGAACTGGATGCGCGTGCACAGCGCAGTCAGCCGACAATATTGGTGTCGATGCACAGCTTCACCCCGGTCATGGCCGGCAACGCGCGGCCCTGGCATGCCGGCGTGCTCTACCACCGCGATACGCGGCTGGCGCATCGCCTGTTGCAGGCGCTGCGTGCCGAACCCGACCTGGTGGTGGGCGACAACCAGCCGTATGCGGTCAGCGATGCCACCGATTACGCCATCCCGGTGTATGGCGAGGGCCGCGGCCTGCTGCATGTGGAACTGGAAATCCGCCAGGACCTGATTGCCGACGCGGCCGGGCAACAGGCCTGGGCAGCGCGCCTGGCGCGCATCCTGCCGCCGTTGGCAGATGCCTTGCTGGCGCCTTGAGCAGCAGCGTTTGGCGCCTGCATGCAGGCACGTTGAACATCTGCAATCTGTAGGAGCGCGCTTGCGCGCGATGGAGCGTTACCGGTAACGCCGCAGTGTGCGCAAGCGCGCTCCTACACGTCATGCGTATGTCATCGCACCTCAGCGCGTGCCGCGGAGTGATCATGCACATCGACCAAAGCGAACTCTGATCGATGTGCATGCATTCGCTCACGCAAACCCGTCGGTGGCACACACCAAGGCATCGACGTTTTCCGGCTCGAACGCCGAATGCCCGGAAGCCGGGCTGATCTGCAACTGCGCCTTCGGCCACACCTTGTGCAGGTCCCACGCGCTTTGCAGCGGGCAGACCACATCGTAGCGGCCGTGCACGATCACGCCGGGAATGTCGGCAATGCGATGCGCGTCGCGCAGCAACTGGTCTTCGACCTCGAAGAAACCGCCGTTGACGAAGTAATGGTTTTCGATGCGTGCGAACGCCAGGGCAAAGTGCGCGTCTTCATGCCCGGTGACGAAGTCCTCGTCCACATGCAGGAAGCTGGTGGCGCCTTCCCACACGCTCCAGGCCTTGGCCGCGGCCAGGCGCGTGGCCTCGTCATCGCTGGTGAGGCGGCGATGGAAGGCAGCGATCAGGTCGCCGCGCTCGTCCTGTGCAATCGCGTTGATGTAGTGCTCCCAGGCATCCGGGAACAGCCGGCTGGCGCCTTCCTGGTAGAACCATTCCAGTTCGAAGCGGCGCAGCAGAAAGATGCCGCGCAGCACCAGCTCGGTGACCTGCTGCGGGTGGGTCTGCGCATAGGCCAGCGCCAGCGTGGAGCCCCAGCTGCCCCCGAACACCTGCCAGCGGTCGATGCCCAGATGCGTGCGCAGCCGTTCGATATCGGCCACCAGATCCCAGGTGGTGTTGTCCACCAGATCGGCATGCGGCGTGGACCTGCCGGAACCGCGCTGATCGAACAACACGATGCGGTACTTGGCCGGGTCGTGGAAGCGCCGCATCTTGTCGTTGCATCCGCCGCCAGGGCCGCCATGCAACATCACCACCGGCTTGCCCTGCGGATTGCCGCACTGCTCGAAATACAGCGTGTGGCGGTCGTCGACCTTCAGGCTGCCCTGCTGGTAGGGCGTGATCTCGGGATAGAGCGTGCGCATGCGTCGGTCCTGCGGGAAACCGCTAGTGTATCGGCTGCTGCGGGCGCACACGGGCAACGCCATGTGATCGAAAAGACCGGTGCGCGGTGATGGGCGAGGCGCTGAAGAGCACATCGACCTTGCGCGCTTGCCGGCAGGCGGGCGCACTCGGTGCGCACGACCGCTCGATCGAACGCGCGTGCTCCGCTTCGGAACGCGCGGCCAGTCTGCCGACAATGACGCTGCGGCAATTGCTCAGCCGGCCTGGCCCGCAGTTGGCGACCAGCGCCCCAAGGTCACGCGATCGCGCCGCTCCAGATCCTGATGCGTGGCCACCGCAGCGAAGCCGCGCGCGGCCAGCAGTTCGGACACCGCCGCTCCCTGGTCCCAGCCATGCTCCAGCAGCAACCAGCCGCCGGGCAGCAGATGCGCAGGCGCATCGGCCACGATCAGGCGAATATCGTCCAGCCCGTCGCTGCCCGAGGCCAGGGCACTGGCCGGTTCGTAGCGCAGATCGCCCTGCTGCAGGTGCGGGTCGTGGGCAGCGATATACGGCGGGTTGCTGGCGATCAGGTCGAAGGCCTCGCCAGCCAGCGGCGCAAACCAGCTCCCCTGCCGGCAGTCGACATTGCGCAGCCCATGGCTGTCTGCATTGCGCCGGGCCATCGCCAGCGCCGCGGCGCTGGCATCGGTGGCGATCACCTGCGCCTGCGGACGTTCACTGGCGATGGCCAGCGCGATCGCGCCGCTGCCGGTCCCCAGATCGGCGACACGACGGCCTGGCACGGTGTCCAGGCGCTCCAGCGCGAGCTCGACCAGCACCTCGGTATCGGCGCGCGGGATCAGCGTGGCCGGCGAGACCGCCAGGTCCAGCGTCCAGAATCCGCGCGAGCCGGTCAGATAGGCCACCGGCTCGCCGGCCTCACGGCGCTGCACCAAGGCATCGAAGGCCTGCGCGACCGATAGAGGCACCGCATCGCGCCCGTGCATGAACAACCAGGCACGATCACGGCCCAGCGCGTGCAGCATCAGCGCTTCGGCATCGCCACGCTCGACCCGCCCGGCAACGCGGCGAAGCAGCTGATCGGCGGGAATGGCGGCGAGATCGTCGGACATACGGGCTGTTCACCTACACGCAACATTGGCTGACCATTATCGACCATGGCGTGCACCGCGATTGCGCTAGATGCCATCTGACGAGTCGATAGCCTAAGACTATCTATGCAATTCCATCAATCGATTTGAGGAATCTATCGATCCTGCCTACCATGGCGCCTGTTCCATCCCCCGCCCCCTTTTCACCGCACGAGGAAACTCAATGTCTCTCATCAACACTCAGGTCCAGCCGTTCAAGGCGAATGCGTACCACAACGGCAACTTCATCGAAGTCACCGAAGCCAGCCTGAAGGGCAAGTGGTCGGTGCTGATCTTCATGCCGGCCGCGTTCACCTTCAACTGCCCGACCGAAGTGGAAGACGCCGCCGACAACTATGCCGCCTTCCAGAGGGCTGGCGCCGAGGTCTACATCGTCACCACCGACACGCATTTCTCGCACAAGGTGTGGCACGAAACCTCGCCGGCCGTGGGCAAGGCGCAGTTCCCGTTGATCGGCGACCCGACCCACAAGCTGACCCGCGCGTTCGGCGTGCATATCGAAGAAGAAGGCCTGGCGCTGCGCGGCACCTTCATCATCAATCCGGAAGGCGTGATCAAGACCCTGGAAATCCACGACAACTCCATCGCTCGCGACGTCACCGAGACGCTGCGCAAGCTGACCGCGGCACAGTTCGTGGCCAACAATCCTGGCCAGGTCTGCCCGGCCAAGTGGAAGGAAGGCGCCAAGACCCTGGCTCCGTCGCTGGACCTGGTCGGCAAGATCTAAGCCGGCTGTCACTTCCGGCCCGATAAGGGCCGGGGGTGAACCGGAGCCGGTGCCGGGCTGCCCGCCAGCCGCCGCCAGCACGCATCCCGACCTCGCGCCGGCTGCGGTTCACTCCCTTCCTTCCCGGCGACCTGCCTCAGCGCAGCGACGCCACGCCCTCCCCTTGCCCATTCCCAGGAGTTCTCCATGTTGGATGCCAATCTCAAGACCCAGCTGACCGCCTACCTGGAACGGGTGACGCGGCCGATTCAAATCAACGCCTCGATCGACGACAGTGCCGGCTCGCGCGAAATGCTCGACCTGCTGGAAGAGTTGGTCCTGCTCTCGGACAAGATCAGCCTGGACATCCACCGCGACGACAACCAGCGCAAGCCGTCGTTCGCACTGACCACGCCGGGCCAGGACATTTCGCTGCGCTTTGCCGGGCTGCCGATGGGCCACGAGTTCACGTCGCTGGTGCTGGCGCTGCTGCAGGTGGGCGGCCACCCGTCCAAGGCGGCTGCCGAACTGATCGAGCAGGTGCAGCACCTGGAGGGCGACTACCAGTTCGAAACCTATTTCTCGCTGTCGTGCCAGAACTGCCCGGACGTGGTGCAGGCGCTGAACCTGGCGGCCGTGCTCAACCCGCGCATCAAGCACGTGGCCATCGACGGTGCCTGGTTCCAGGACGAAGTGGAGGCCCGCCAGATCATGTCGGTGCCCACCGTGTACTTGAACGGCGAGCTGTTCGACCAGGGCCGCATGACGCTGGAGCAGATTGTCGCCAAGCTCGACACCAATGCCGCCAAGCGCGACGCAGCGAAAATCGCCGCGAAAGAAGCGTTCGACGTTTTGGTGGTGGGCGGTGGCCCAGCCGGTTCGGCGGCGGCGGTGTATGCCGCACGCAAGGGCATCCGCACCGGCGTGGCGGCCGAGCGTTTCGGTGGCCAGGTGCTGGACACCATGTCGATCGAAAACTTCATCTCCGTGCCGGAAACCGAAGGCCCGAAGATGGCCGCCGCGCTCGAGCAGCACGTGCGCCAATACGACGTGGACATCATGAACCTGCAGCGTGCCGAGCAGCTGATTCCGGCCGGTGCCGACGGCCTGATCGAAATCAGGCTAGCTAACGGTGCCTCGCTCAAGAGCAAGACCGTGATCCTGTCCACCGGCGCGCGCTGGAGGCAGATGAACGTGCCCGGCGAAGACCAGTACAAGAACAAGGGCGTGGCGTACTGCCCGCACTGCGACGGCCCGCTGTTCAAGGGCAAGCGCGTGGCGGTGATCGGCGGAGGCAACTCCGGCGTGGAAGCGGCGATCGATCTGGCCGGCATTGTGGCGCATGTCACGCTGGTGGAATTTGACGACAAGCTGCGCGCCGACGAAGTGTTGCAACGCAAGCTGCGCAGCCTGCACAACGTGCGCATCATCACCAGCGCGCAGACCACTGAGGTGCTGGGCGACGGGCAGAAGGTGACTGGCCTGGTCTACAAGGACCGCACCGGCGGCGATATCCAGCACATCGAGCTGGAAGGTGTGTTCGTGCAGATCGGCCTGCTGCCCAACACCGAGTTCCTGCGCGGCACGGTGGCGCTGTCGCCGCGCGGCGAAATCATCGTCGACGACCGTGGCCAGACCGATGTGCCCGGCGTGTTCGCCGCGGGCGACGCCACCACGGTGCCGTACAAGCAGATCGTGATCGCGATGGGCGAAGGTTCCAAGGCCGCGTTGAGCGCATTCGACCATCTGATCCGCACCAGCGCACCGGCCACTGCCGACAGCGTGGCCCAGGCGGCATAAGCGAGCGCCTGCTTAGCGCCCGGCCGACCCGGGCGCTAAGCTTGCAACACGCGCCAGTCGTTCCCCGTCACCGCAATGAAGGCTGCTGCACATGAATCTGCGTGACCTGAAATATCTGGTAGCCCTGGCCGACCACAAGCATTTCGGCCGCGCTGCGTCGGCCTGCTTTGTCAGCCAGCCGACGCTGTCCACCCAGATCAAGAAACTCGAAGACGAACTCGGCGTGTCGCTGGTGGAGCGTGCGCCGCGCAAGGTCATGCTGACCCCGGCCGGCCGCGAAGCTGCCGTGCGTGCGCGCAGCATCGTGGCCGAGGTGGAACAGATGAAGGAAGCCGCACGCCGCAGCCAGGACCCGGAAGCGGGCACGGTACGTCTGGGCATCTTTCCCACCCTGGCACCGTATTTGTTGCCGCACGTGGTACCGCGCATCCGCGAGCGTTTTCCGCGTCTGGAATTGCTGCTGATCGAAGAAAAGAGCGACCAGCTGATGCACCAGTTGCGCGAAGGCCGGCTGGATGCCGCGCTGCTTGCATTGCCATTGCAGGACGACCAACTGCATGCCGAATTCCTGTTCGAAGAACCCTTCGTGCTGGCCGTGCCGGAAGGCCACCCGCTGTCGCGACACGACAGCTTGACCCTGGACGACTTGTCCGAGCAGCGCCTGTTGCTGCTGGAAGATGGCCACTGCTTGCGCGACCAAGCACTGGATGTCTGCCACCTGGCCGGGGCGATGGAAAAATCCGAATTTCAGGCCACCAGTTTGGAAACCCTGCGCCAGATGGTCGCGGCGAATGTCGGCGTGACCTTGCTGCCGCTGCTGGCGGTCAAGCCTCCGGTTGCGCGCTCGGAAAACATCCGCCTGATCCGCTTCCGTGAAGACAAGCAGCCCAGCCGCCGCATTGCGATGGCGTGGCGGCGCAGTTCGGCCATGACCGCGTTTCTGGAGCAGTTGTCGCAACTGTTCAAGGAATTGCCCGAGAGCCTGTTCACCCTGGATCAGCCTGCGATGGGACCGAAGGCGGTTGCGGCTTAGGGAATCGGGAATCGGGAATCGGGAATCGTAAAAGCGTATCGCGGTTGCGGTCGCTTTGGCTGCGGTTGGAGGTTTGGAATTGGGCGGCGCGCGAGCGTCGCTTTTTGTTTGTGTGCAGCACTCTTGCCCAAGGTCGGCGGCGCATCAATCCGCCGCTGTCCGCGCGACGCGGCTGGCGGGCGGCACACTGCCCACGCGACCATGCGATTTATTCCCTTGCTTGAGACCGATGGCGCGGCGTTTGCGGCACGCGGTGGGCGCAGGCTCGTTTGCAGCGGCTGTATGCCTTCCCCCTCCGGTTGTCTCAACCGCAGCGCTTGCTCGCCGCACCAGGCCCGCAGCGACTGCCTGGCGTCCCTGCCGATGTCTTGGCTTCGCACCATCCATGCATTGCGATCAGCCGCCGGCGCCCTCATCTTGTCAGTGCTGCTTGCCATGTCGGCGAGCCGTTTCTATGAGGAGATTGCCATGACTTCGCAACACCACAGCGGCTTGCCGCCATCCATCCTGGTGTCCAGCCACGACCTTGCCCGGCTTGAGGCATTGCTCGATTCGCCAGCCTTCAACAAGCATCCCGCCGCCACTGCGCTGAGCGACGAACTGGGCCGCGCCCGCGTGCTGCCGCCCGACCAGATTCCCGGCGATGTTGTCACCATGCACTCACGCATCGAATGCGAGGACCAACTGCATGGCGAACGGCATACGCTCACCCTTGTGTACCCGCATGAGGCCGATGTGCAGCACGGCCGCATCTCGGTGCTCGCGCCGGTCGGCAGCGCATTGCTCGGCCTGTCGGTCGGCCAGAGCATCGATTGGCGTACGCCCGACGGACGCGACCTGCGCCTGCGCGTGACTGCCGTGCACGACCAACCCGCAGCGGCGGGCGACTTCCGGCGCGCGGCGCGCTAACGTAACGCGCTGCGCCATCCCCGACCCGTTCCACGATTCGAGAGAACCCGCATGACTGCATCCCCCTCCAAGCTCGCCCAGCTGCGTGAACTGTCCGTTGTCGTTGCCGATACCGGCGATTACGACGCCATCAAGCGCCTGAAGCCGGTCGACTGCACCACCAATCCCACCCTGGTCAAAAAGGCATTGGATCTGCCGGTGTATGCCGACCTGATCGAGCGCGAACTGGCCTGGGGCCGCGAACACGGTGGCGAAGACCGCACCAGCACCGTCAACGAAGTGGCCGACCGCCTCACCGTCGGCGTCGGCGTCAAGCTGGCCGAGCTGGTCCCGGGCCGTGTCTCCACCGAAGTCGATGCCGACCTGGCGTACGACACCCAGGCCACCATCGCCAAGGCGCGCAAGTTCGTTGCGATGTACGCCGAGCGCGGCGTGTCCAAGGACAAGATCCTGATCAAGATTGCAGCGACCTGGGAAGGCATCGAAGCCGCGCGCCAGCTGCAGCGCGAAGGCATCGACTGCAACCTGACATTGATCTTCAACCGCGCGCAGGCGCTGGCCTGTGCGGAAGCCGGCGTGTTCCTGATCTCGCCGTTCGTCGGCCGCATCCTGGACTACTACGTCGCCCAGGGGCAGACCCCGGCCAGCATCGACGAAGACCCGGGCGTGGTCTTCGTGCGCACCGTCTACAACGAGTTCAAGCAGCGCGGCTCGTCCACCGTGGTCATGGGCGCCTCGTTCCGCTCCACCGCGCAGATCGAAGCGTTGGCAGGTTGCGACCGCCTGACTATTTCGCCGGACCTGCTGGAAAAGCTCGACGCCGAGCACGGCGAATTGCCGCGCAAGCTCTCGCCGGCCAAGGCCGACAATGCCCAGTTCACCCCGATCGACAGCGACAGCTTCGCTTCGGGCCTGGCCGCCGACCCGATGGCCACCGAGAAGCTGGCCGGCGGTATCGACACGTTCGCCAAGGACTTGCACGCACTGCGCAAGACCATCGCCGACAAGCTCGCTGGCTGATCACCCAGCGAGCCTGTTCTGCATACAACGCCTGCAGCTGCCTGGCTGCGGGCGTTGTCGTTTTTGAGTCTGGTTTAGAGATGTGCGGCCAAGCCGGTCTGCATCGCGATGACGGGTAAGGATGCGGGCAGCTCGTGGACGTGGGCGTTACCGCTTCCGCAGCCGGCATTGCCGGGGATCGACAGCGGCCGCCTATCAGCACCTCTGCACGACAGACAGAAGACCGCGCGGCACAGTACAGCCATGCCTGCGCCGTGTACCGCTTGGACCAACCCCCCTGCTCTCCACATATCGCTTACACCCGCTGCACGCGCACTGCCTAGAATTCGGATTCACTCAACTGGCGTAACGGACAATGGCAAACATTGCAGTGGTGATGGTCGATGGCGTGGCCGATTGGGAAATCGGCGTGGTGCTGCCGGCAGCACGCGAATGGTTCGGCGACCAGGTCGCCATCGCCAGTATCGACGGGCAACCGCTGCAGTCCATCGGCGGGGTGCGCATCACGCCAGAATTCGCCCTCTCCGATCTGGCGCCACTGCAGGCCGATCTGTGGATCCTGCCCGGCAGCGAACGCTGGCAAGCCGGCGAAATTCCCGGGCTGAGCGGCTTGCTGGTCGAGCGCGTGCAGCAGCAGCGCCCGGTCGCGGCGATTTGCGGCGCCACCCTCGCCTTCGCCTATGCCGGCCTGCTCGATGAGCGCGCGCACACCAGCAACGCGTTGGCCTTCTTGCAGGAGCACGTGGTGCCGTACGCAGGCGCCGCGCACTATCGCCACGAAAAGGTCGTCAGCGCCGATGGCGTCATCACCGCACCTGGCACCAGCCCGGTGAATTTTGCATTGGCATGCATGCGGCAATTGCATCCGGAGCGCACCGATACGCTTGCCCAGTTGCGCGGCATGTTTGCCGGAGAATTCGTTTAATCCAACGGATTTAAGCCGGTAAGCTGATGCCCGCCCTGGCTCACCGTGCTGATTGCTTGTATCGAGTCTGCATACCGTTCGCGGCCAATCACCAGGAGTATTTGCCCGCGCTGAGCAGCCTCCGATGATGTGCTGCCCGGCCCTCTGCGGCGCTCGCCGCAACAACTCACACCACCGATTCGCTGTACAGCGTCGCCGAGCCGGTTCACCTTACAGACATATCGTCCCATCGCCAGCGTGTGCTGCGATCTCCGTTAAAAAAAATGGCCGCGCCGTCTCCGACGCAGCCATTCAAGTTGCCTAGCACGCACTCCCATGCAGTGCCTGATCGTGATAACGCTGCCGGTCACTGTCGGCCATCGGCACGCTGCCACGATCATGTGGACGACAGCGTTTCAATCCGGCCCGCCTTTCCGTCAGGCATCCAGCCCGATCGGGCAGCTCACTCCCGTGCCGCCAAGCCCGCAATAACCATTGGGGTGCTTGGCCAGATATTGCTGATGATCGTCTTCGGCGTAATAGAACGTGGGCGCCGGGAAACGGATCTCCGTGGTGATTGCGCCGTACCCGGCTGCAGTCAGTTGTTGCTGATACGCATCGCGGCTGGCAAGCGCGGCGTCGTACTGCGCCTGCGTGGTGCAGTAAATCGCCGAACGGTATTGCGTGCCGACATCGTTACCCTGCTGCATGCCCTGGGTGGGGTCGTGGCTTTCCCAGAAGGTGCGCAGCAATTGTGCGAACGACACCGCTTGTTCGTCGAACACCACCAGCACCGCTTCGGTGTGGCCGGTCTGCCCTGAACACACTTCCGAGTAGGTCGCGTTCGGCGTCTGCCCGCCGGCGTAACCCACCGCTGTGGTGTAGACCCCTGGCACGTTCCAGAACTTGCGTTCCGCGCCCCAGAAACAGCCGAGCCCGAATTGCACCTGGGCCAGACCGATGAACTCTCCGCGCAACGGATGGCCGTTGACCAGGTGCGTGTTATGCAGCGGCAGCGCTTGCTCGCGCCCGGGTAGTGCCTCGCCCGGGCGTGGCATACGTTGTTTGAAGGCGCCGATTCCCAGCATGGTGCAACTCCGCAATCGTGAGGATTGCCTGTTGGATGGCGCCGGCCAGAGCCACTTTCAAGCCTGCCCGGCCAGCGCCTGTCGCCCGCGCCGCATTACTTCGCCTTGGCAACCGCCGCGCGCGTGTCCACTTCCGGCATCGCCGAGCTGTGGTGGTTGATGATCAACCACTTGCCGTCGCGCTTTTCGTACACGAAGGTGTAGCGGGCCTGCACGTTGCTCTTGTTGCCGTGCTTGTCGGTCAGCGTGAAGGTGTACACCCCGGCATCCACGGCGCTGTCGTCGTCGAGCACGCGCACGGTGCGGTAATTGACCACGCCCTGCGGCTTCTTGGTCAGGAACATCGCGAAGTAGTTTTCGATCTGCTCGCGCGAGGCGCGCACTTCGTTGGAGACCGTCGGCAGCAGCACGCCGTCCGGTGCGTACAGGTCGGCCACCTTGTGCGGATTGCCCGTGGCCAACGCCGCATTCCAGGTGTCGAACAGCGCAGCGACTTCGCGTTCCTCGCCGCCGGCCGGCAGCTTGGCCTTGTCGGTGTAATGCATCACGCCGCCAGCCAGCGCCGGGGTGGCAGCCAGAGCCAGTACCAGAGAGAAGAGGGTGCGACGCATGGGAAATCTCCGTGTGATTGATGGGGGTGCCTCAGCGGGCAGGGCCAGTATCGAAATCAAGCAGCCCCAACAATTCTGCCGGGTGGCATATACTCAAATATGCTGATCGGCCTAGAGCGAGCCTATGGAAACTCCCACCAATGCTGGCGATTGGCGCCTAGCCTTGCGCCGCGAGGCCTCCGATAGCGCGCGTTGGCAGGCGCTGTGGGAAGCTGCCGTTGCACTGCGCCAGGTGCACAGCCCCGAGCAGGCCTGCGATGCGGTCCTTGGGCGGGTGCTGCTGCTGCTGGGCCTGGAACACGGCGCGGTACTGGCGCAGCGCGGCCCGCGCGCGCAAGTGTTGGCCAGCCGCGGCCGTGCATTGCCGCCCGGTGCCAGCGCCGCTGGCGACGGCCAGGAAGCGGCCTGGTTGATGCCACCGCGCCCGTCCGACATCCGCGAAGCCAGGGTGCCGATCCACGCGCTGGGCACCACGCACGGCATGCTCTGCGTGGCCTGGAGCGAAGGCCGCCCGGCCCCCGGCAATGACGACGTGCAGGCGCTGCAGGCGTTCGCGCTGCTGCTGCCGGCGATGGTGGCGGAGCCGGCCAAACCGGTTGCCACGCGGCGGCGCAAACCACTGCAGGACGACCGTCTGGGCGCGTTGAGCAAGCGCGAAAAACAGGTGTTGTCGTTGCTCCCGCGCGGACTCACCAACGCGACCCTCGCAGCTGAACTGGGGATTTCTCCCGGCACGGTGAAGGTGCACGTGGAGCGAATCCTGCAGAAACTTGAGGTAAAAGATCGCACCCAGGCCGCGGTGTACGCGGTCCAATCCGGACTTGCGCTATGAATGCATTGGCGGTGCGTTGGAACGATTGGCCGATTACCCGCAAAAGCCTGGCGGTGGTCACCCTGCCGCTGCTGTTGCTGGCCGTTGCGTTGATGGCGATCTACAGCGTGGAACGGCAGAACATCGCCGCCGAAAACGACGTGCGGCAGACCCTGGAAGTGCTCAGCGATCTGTATGAAGCGCACGCACTGTTGGCCGAAACCGCGGCCGGCGTGCGCGGATATCGTCTGGTGCGGCGCGATGAATTCCTGACCCCGTATCGCGATGCCGAGCCGCGGCTGCAGCGCGTGGCCGACCGTCTTTCGCAACGCATCACCGATCCCAGCCAAGCGCGGCGCTTTGCGCGCATCAAGCCGCTTTTTGCGGAAAAAATGCAGGGTTGGCGCCGATTGCTGGCACCGGATCTGAGCCGCGAAGAAGAGATCCGGCAACTGTGGGATGGCAAGTACAAACTCGACATCCTGCGTGCGGAACTGCGCGAGTTGCGCAACTACGAAACCGCGCAGTTGCAGGTACGTACCGCCAAGGCGCAAGGGCTGCGCCAGCGCAACCTCATCATCACCTTGAGCGCGGCGATGCTGGGCGGGCTGGGCGCGGTATTTGCCGTGGCATGGTTCGCCTCGGCATTGTCCGGGCGCCTGCGCACCCTGGCCGCCAACGCCGACCGGCTGGGCGAAGGCCTGCCGCTGGCACCGCAGCCGCGTGCCGGCGACGAACTGGGCCAGGTCGGCCAGCGTCTGGCGCAAGCCAGCGAATTGTTGGCCGCACGCGCAGCCGAAGCGCAACTGGCGCGGCGCGAGGCCGAAACCGCCAACCGCGCAAAAACCGAATTTCTCTCGCGCAGCAGCCATGAACTGCGGACTCCGCTCAATGCGATCCTGGGCTATGCGCAGGTGCTGGAAATGGATCTGCCCGAGCCGGGTCATCGGCGGCATCTGCAGCACATTCTGGGTGCCGGCAGGCACTTGCTCGGGTTGATCACCGAGCTGCTGGACATCGCGCGTATCGAAGCCGATCAACTTGATCTGAGCCCGGAGCCGGTCTCGGTACGCGCGGCCGTGCACGAAGCCCTGGGACTGATCGCACCGGATGCCGACAAGCATGGCATTGCGCTGCAACCGGCCTCCATCGACGGACCGTGGACGGTGCGCGCCGATGCGCAGCGGCTGCGCCAGGTGCTGCTCAATCTGCTGTCGAACGCGGTCAAGTTCAATCGTACTGGCGGGCAGGTGCAGGTGAGCGCGCAGGCCGATGGCGAACAGGTGCGTATTACGGTTGCCGACCAGGGCGCGGGGCTGACCCCGGCGCAGATCGACCGCCTGTTTACACCGTTCGAGCGCTTGGGCGCCGAGCGCTCTGCGGTGGAAGGCACCGGGCTGGGGTTGGCGCTGAGCAAGCGCTTGATCGAGGCGATGGGTGGACAGATCGGCGTGCACAGCAGCAGCGATGGCGCGCGGTTCTGGATTTCGCTGCCGCAGGGCGAGCATCGGCACAGTGAACCGGCGCGGCCGCTGGTACCTCCAAGCAGTGCCGGCAGCGGCGTGTGCCGGCTGTTGAGCATCGAAGACAATCCATCCAATCAGGCGTTGATCCGCACGCTCACCGAGCGTCGCCCGCAGTGGCAGCTGCTCGAGGCGGCCAGCCTGGCGCAGGCGCGTGCGCTATTGCAGCACGGCGCGCCGGATTTGATTCTGCTGGACCTGCACCTGAGCGATGGCAACGGCGAAGAGCTGTTGCGCGAATTGCAGGCGCAGCCGGCGCTGGCGGCCATCCCGGTGGTGGTGATCAGTGCCGATGCCACCACCGCCACACTGGCGCGCGTGGGCAATCAAGGCGTGCGCGCCTATCTGACCAAGCCGCTCGACGTGGCGGAATTCTTCACCGTGATCGACGGGTTGCTGGCATGACACGCGACGAAATTCTCGGTTCCCGCATCCTCATCGTCGACGACGAGCCGGCCAACGTGCGGTTGCTCGAAGACCTGCTGCAACGCGAAGGTTTCCAGCAAGTGATCGCCACCACCGATCCGCTCCGGGTCATGGGCCTGGTCTCGGCATTTGCCCCGGACCTGATCCTGCTGGATCTGAAGATGCCCGAGTTGGACGGCTACGCGCTGCTGGAACAGCTGGCGCGGCTGTCAGACCCTGGCCAGTTCCTGCCCGTGATCGTGCTCACCGCCGACCCCAGCCGCAGCGCGCGCCACCGCGCCCTGGGCCTGGGCGCCAAGGACTTTTTGACCAAGCCGCTGGATACCTTCGAAGTCGCACTGCGGGTCTGGAACGTGGCCGAAACCACCGTGTTGTTCAAGCGTCTGCGCGCATTGGCCGCGCCGGATGCAGCGCCGCCGGGGTGGCGTCAGCAGGAATGACGCGCATACATCGTAGGAGCGCACCTGGGCGCGACGTGGCGTTTATCGGCAGAGCCTCCTCGGCCCGGGTGCGCTCCTACGACCGGCGCTGCGCTACAGCGCCCGCGTGACCTGCCCGCACAAGCCGATCTCCGCCAGCACCGCCTGGGCCTGAGTCAAATGCATATCTGCCACGCAGACCTGCAGCACGCCGAAGGCGGGCAGCTCGCCGGCACCGCCCAGCAGCGATTCGCCGAAGACAAACGCGGTGATGCCGGCATCTTCCAGCGCGTGCTTGGCCAGATGCGCATCGATGAGGTAACTGGCGCGGTAGGCGATCTGCATCTCAGCTGCGCTCTGCACGTTCGCGCTGCGCGCCATTGCGCCAGTCGCGTAGCGCCGGCAATGCATCCAGCGCCGCCACATAATCTCCGGCCGCTTCAAATAGCGGCACGCCGTAGCTGGAAAAACGCAGCGCCACCGGCGCATACATCGCATCGACAATGCCGAACTGCCCGCACAGGAACTGCCCGGCATGGCCGTGCTCGGCGCGCAGGCTGGCCCACAGCGCCTGGATGCGCGTGATGTCGCGCTCGGCCGCGGCATCCCACTGGGCAGGGCCCGGCGCGCGGGCCAGATTCATCGGCAATTGGCTGCGCAAGGCCGCAAAGCCTGAATGCATCTCTGCCGCGGCCGCGCGCGCCTGTGCACGCACGGCCAGGTCGGCCGGCCAGCCGCGGCCGTCCAACCAGCGCTCGTTGATGTATTCGCAGATCGCCAGCGAATCCCACACATGCAGGGCGTCGTCCCACAGCACCGGCACCTGGCGGGTCGGCGAATACCCGGCAATGCGCGCCTGGAATTCGGGCGTCGCCAGCGGCAGCGCGACTTCCTCGAACGGCACCTTGAAGTGTCGCAACAGCAGCCACGGCCGCAACGACCAGGAAGACAAGGTCTTGTCGCCGATCACCAGACGGGGCAGTGGCATGGACAGGAGGCTTCAACGGGGTCGGCGCAGCGTACGCGTCGCGGCCGATACCCGCCAGCCATGCCCGGCCGCAGGCACGCCTGGTCCTGCAGCACGCGCGCAAGGCCGCGCGTGCGGGCCAACAACGTGAAAAGGCCAAGCGCGAGGTGAGAGGGGCCTTGCACCGTGGTTGCTGCGCAATGGGCACGCCGACCGCGCCTGCTCGCCAGGTCCGTCGGCGCCGCCTGGCGTGCCGTGGGTTGCATCGTGAAGCCGGCGACGACAGATCCGCGCATCGCCGGCACGGCCTGCAGGGGCTATCCGGGACCCAACCCCGCGCAAACCAACGCCCGGAAGCCGCCCCGCCGCGCCGCGCGCCTACCCCTAACCGGTGCCACCGCCTAAACTTGCGGTTTACCCATTGCTGATGCGCGCATGTCCGAGACCCTAGCCACCGACGCCACCGCCCCGGCGGAGAAGAAAGACTTCATCCGCCAGATCGTCCGCGAGGATCTGGCCAGCGGCAAGCACACGGTCATCCGCACCCGCTTCCCGCCCGAGCCCAACGGCTACCTGCATATTGGCCATGCCAAGGCGATCTGCCTGGATTTCGGCCTGGCGGCCGAGTTCGGCGGGCTGTGCAACCTGCGCCTGGACGATACCAACCCGGCCAAGGAAGACCCCGAGTTCGTGGTGGCCATCCAGGACGACGTGCGCTGGCTGGGCTATGAGTGGGCACAACTGCGCCACGCCTCGGATTATTTCCAGGTGTATTACCTGGCCGCGCAGAAGCTGATTCGCGATGGCCATGCGTTCGTGTGCGACCTGTCCGCAGAACAGGTGCGCCAATACCGTGGCACGCTGACCGAGCCCGGCCGCAATTCGCCGTTCCGCGAGCGCAGCGTCGAAGAAAACCTGGAGCTGTTCGCACGCATGCGTGCCGGCGAATTCCCGGACGGCGCGCGCACGCTGCGCGCCAAGATCGACATGGCCAGCGGCAACATCAACCTGCGCGACCCGGCGCTATACCGCATCAAGCATGTGGAGCACCAGAACACCGGCAATGCGTGGCCGATCTACCCCATGTACGACTTCGCGCATTCGCTCGGCGATGCGGTGGAAGGCATCACCCACTCGCTGTGCACGCTGGAATTTGAAGACCACCGCCCGCTGTACGACTGGTGCGTGGACAAGGTGGACCTGGCCGGTCACCCGGAACTGCTGCAGCCGCTGCTGGACAAGGGCTTACCGCGCGAAGCGGCCAAGCCGCGTCAGATCGAGTTTTCGCGCCTCAACATCAACTACACGGTGATGAGCAAGCGCAAGCTCACCGCGCTGGTGGAAGAGCAGCTGGTGGACGGTTGGGACGACCCGCGCATGTACACGCTGCAGGGCCTGCGCCGGCGTGGCTATACGCCGGCGGCGATGCGGTTGTTCGTGGACCGCGTGGGCATCAGCAAGCAGAACTCGCTGATCGATTTCTCGGTGCTGGAAGGTTGCCTGCGCGAGGATCTGGACGCTGCGGCGCCGCGCCGCATGGCGGTGATCGACCCGCTCAAGCTGGTGCTGACCAACCTGCCGGAAGGCCACACCGAAACGCTGCAGTTTTCCAACCACCCCAAGGACGAGAGCTTCGGCACACGCGAAGTACCGTTTGCGCGCGAGCTGTGGATCGAACGCGAGGATTTTGCCGAGGTTCCGCCCAAGGGCTGGAAGCGCCTGGTGCCGGGCGGCGAAATCCGCTTGCGCGGCGCAGGCATTGCGCGCGTGGACGAGGTGATCAAGAACGCTGACGGCGAGATCGTCGAACTGCGCGGCTGGCTCGATCCGGAATCGCGTCCGGGCATGGAAGGCGCCAACCGCAAGGTCAAGGGCACCATCCACTGGGTCAGCGCCGTACACGCGGTGGAAGCGGAAATCCGCCTGTACGACCGCCTGTTTTCGGTGGAAAAGCCCGACGACGAATCCGAAGGCAAGACCTACCGCGATTATCTGAACCCCGAGTCCAAGCGCAACGTGCGCGGCTACGTGGAGCCGAGCGCTGCGATGGCTGCGCCGGAGCAGGCGTTCCAGTTCGAACGCAGCGGTTACTTCGTTGCCGACCGTCGCGACCATAGCGCGGCCACGCCGGTCTTCAATCGCAGCGTGACCTTGCGCGATACCTGGGCCAAGTAACAACGCAGGACAGACAGCGGCGCTCTTGCAAGGCGGGCGTCGCTGCTCCCTAGGTTGGGCGGCGGCTGCACGGCTGCAGAGGCGGCACCTGCGTCGTCACGCACCCTCTTGGCCGCAACGCCGATGCGCAGCAAGCGGCTGCCACGCCGTGGACCGCTTCAGGCCATCACGATCGTGGCGGTGGCGCATGCGCTGCGATGGCATCCCATTGATTTGCGCAGCGCCATCGCACGCACGCGGCGCCATGCGTGTGACCGACGACATCACAGAAGCTGGAACAGCGCACTGATGCAGCGTGCGGCGTTGCATCCGTCTGCAGCGCCCGCCTTGATCAACGCCCTGCCGCACGGCACGCTGCAATGCATGCCCTGAGGAACAGCACGATGCGTGAACGCTTGATGGTGGGTGTCGCCTGCGGAATCGGTGCGGGCGCGCTGTGGGGGCTGGTGTTTCTGGCGCCGCAATTGCTGGGCGCTTTTACGCCGCTGCAATTGGCGGTGGCGCGGTATCTCTCGTATGGCGCCGTGGCGACCTTGCTGCTGGCGCCACGCGCGCGGCAGACCGCTGCCCGGCTGGGCGCTGCCGAATGGTGGGCGTTGGTGCGCTTGAGCCTGATGGGAAACCTGATGTATTACGTGCTGCTTGGCAGCGCCGTGCAGTGGGCAGGCAGCGCGGCAACGGCGTTGATCATCGGGCTGTTGCCGGTGGTGGTCACCGTGATCGGGACGCGTGCCGCCGGTGCGGTGCAATTGCGACGTCTGGCCGCGCCCTGCGTCTTGTGCGTGATCGGCGTGACATTGGTGGCAGTGGATACCGTGCAGGACGACTCCGGCCAGCAGGCAAGCGATCGCCTGACCCGGATCGCCGGCCTGCTGTGCGCGGCGGGTGCGCTGGTGTCGTGGTCGGCCTATTCGATCGCCAATGCACGCTGGTTGCGGCGGCGCCCGGATCTGTCCGGCGGCGACTGGTCGCTGCTGATCGGCGTGGTCACCGGCGCACTGGCGTTGTTGCTGGCGCCGGCGGCCCTGATCGGCAGTGCCGCGCATGCACCGCTCGAGTGGGCCAGTTTCTGGGGCGTGTCGCTGTTGCTGGGCATCCTGGCCTCGATCATCGGCAATGCGCTGTGGAATCATGCCAGCCGCGTGCTGCCGCTGACCCTGGTCGGGCAGATGATCGTGTTCGAGACGGTGTTTGCGCTGCTGTACGGCTTCGCCTGGGAAATGCGCCTGCCCACGCCATTGGAGCTGGCCGCCATCGCCTGCCTGCTGGTCGGCGTGCTGTGGTGCGCAGCACTGCATGCGGAAGCGAAATGACCCCGGTACCTGATGCACGCAGCGGCCTAGATTGCAGGCTGTATCAGCCAGCGATGCCGCCATGTGCCTCCCGCGACCATGCTTACGCCCACCTGCAAATACCTTGCGCGGCGCGGTGTTTTCGCTGTCGATCGGCCTGGCGGCCTGCTCGCCGCAGCCGCCCGTCTCGAACGCGGCCACTCCGGCCGAGGTGTTCTGTACGCTGCTCCCGGGTCGGCCGGATGACGATCTGCCTAGCGATCGCCGCGACGAAAGCATGCAGCAACTGGACCTTGCCACGCGCTGCCACCGGTCACTGCGCAGACGGCGTTGACTTCACCAAGAGCAGCTGACAACACCTAGCAGGCAGTCGTCAGGCGAATACGACGGCGCGGAGCAACCGGAGTGGACGCGTGGTACATGCCGATTCCGGGCAGCGGCCGCGCCCGCCTGGCGGCTGCACAGTCGTTTCGTTAGCTGCTCCAAGGCTGCAGGCGTGTTTCGGTCACACGCGACGCCGTCGCCAGCGTCATCAGCCACAACGCGCGCACGATCTGGATTGCGGAATTTTCTAGCTGATCCTGCGCGTGCCACATTCCGCGCACCCGGGGCTTACCATGGCCGCTCACCTATCCTGATCGGAGCGGCCGCATGTCCCGTCTTTTGTCCCGGTGTCTGAGCACGCTGTTGCTGCTGGCCTGTCTTGGGTCGATTGGCTGCGTGGCCGCACCACCGACCGATACCGCCACGCCACCTCCGGCGACCGGCTCGACACGCGGCCCGGCAGCCGGCAAAGCGGTCGTCGTCACCACCACTTGCCGCACCGATGCCGATTGCACGGTGAAGAACGTCGGCAACTGTTGCGGTGCGTTTCCGGCCTGCGTCAACGTCAACAGCGCCACCGACCCCAACGGCGTACTGGCGCAATGCCAGGCTGGCGGCATGATGAGCGTGTGCGGCTTCCGCGAGATCAGCGCCTGCCAGTGCGTGGCCGGTCAATGTGCCGCAAAGGACGCGCAGGCCGATACACTGCGCCCCGCCACTCCCCCTACAGAAACGGTCCACTGATGCTTTACGCGCACATCCACCTCACCCTGCCCGACTGGATCCACGCGCATGTCGACGACAGCCGCGCCTATCCCAGCGATGAGGACAAGGTGGCCCTGGCGATCGAGCTGTCGCGGATGAATGTGCGCGAACGCAGCGGCGGCCCGTTCGGCGCGGTGGTGTTCGGCCCGGACCATCGCATCATCGCCGCCGCAGTGAACCGCGTGGTGCCGCAGACCACCTCGCTGGCGCATGCCGAAAACATGGCTTACATGCTGGCGCAACAGCGCCTGCAGACGCCACGCTTGAACGATGTGCTGTCGCCGGTGACGCTGGCCACCTCCGCGCAGCCGTGCTGCCAGTGCTACGGCGCGACCGTATGGGCCGGCATCGACCGCCTGCTGATCGGCGCGCGCGCCGACGACGTGATGGCGCTGACGCAATTCGACGAAGGCCCGTTGCCGGCCGACTGGGTGGGTGAACTGAGCCGCCGCGGCATCGAGGTGGTGCGCGACGTACTGCGCGACCAGGCGTGTGCAGTGCTGCGCAACTATGGCGAGGGCGGCGGTGACCATTACTGATGTCGCCGGCGCAGCGGGCGCCCTCCTGCAGGTGCAGCGATGAGCGGCCTGCTGTGTTATTGCCGGCAGGGTTTCGAACCTGAGCTGGCCGCAGAACTGAGCGCGCGCGCTGCATTCGTCGGCATCGCCGGGTATGCGCGCACCCAACGCAACGACGGCTATGTGCTGTTCGTCTGCGACGAGGCTGCGCAACTTGCAGCAAAACTGCAGTGGCGCGAGTTGATCTTCGCCCGGCAAAAGCTGGTAGTGATTGCCGAGCTGAAAGGTATCGACCCCAAGGACCGCATCACGCCGATCCTGGCCGCGTTGGACGGGCAGCAGCGGTTTGGCGATCTGTGGGTGGAACACCCGGATTCGGACGCTGGCAAGCCGCTTGCAGGCCTGGCGCGCAGCTTCGGCAATGCACTGCGACCGGCCCTGCGCAAGGCCGGCCTGCTCACCGACAAGCCGCAGCCGCGCCAACCGCGGTTGCACGTCTGTTTTCTCGACGGCGACCACGCCTTGCTGGCGGTGGCCGACAACGCCGACAGCGCGCCGTGGCCGCTGGGCATTCCACGCCTGAAATTGCTGCCGGAAGCGCCTTCGCGCTCTGCCCTCAAGCTCGACGAGGCCCTGCTGACGCTGCTCACGCCCGAAGAACGCGACGCACTGGTCAAGCCGGGCATGCGCGCGGCCGATCTGGGCGCTGCGCCCGGCGGCTGGACCTGGGTACTGACGCGGCAGCACGTGCACGTCACCAGCGTGGACAACGGCCCGCTGCGCGAGCATGTGCTGGAGACCGGGCTGGTGGAGCACCTGCGCGCCGACGGCTTCCACTGGAAGCCCGCGCAGCCGCTGGACTGGATGGTCTGCGACATGGTGGAGCAACCGCGCCGCGTGGCCGAACGCATGGCCACCTGGGTGCGCGAAGGCTGGTGCCGCAACACCATCTTCAACCTCAAGCTGCCGATGAAAAAGCGCTGGGACGAGACCCGCCTGTGCCTGGACCTGTTCGAGCAACAGGCAGAAAAATCATTGATCGTGCGCGCCAAGCAGCTGTATCACGATCGCGAGGAGATCACGGTACTGGCGATGCGGGAGTGAGGCTGGGATTCGGGATTCGGGATTTGGGATTCGGGATTTGGGATTCGGGATTCGGGATTCGGGATTCGGGATTCGGGATTCGGGATTCGGGAATCGGGAATCGGGAATCGGGAATCGGGAATCGGGAATCGTAAAAGCGGTTGGCCGGTTCGGCTGTATATGCTGTCGTCGATTCCTTCGACCACCGCGCGACGTTCACGGAGCGTTTTGAATCATTCCTGCACAGCGATGCTCTGAGCGTTTGAAGCGCGCCTGAGGCGTGCAACGGGAATCCTCGTGATGGTTGGTCCCGTGCCTTGTAGTAGAAATTGCTTCCCGACTGGCGCGACTCGCTTTTGCGAAATTGACGCTTGCTCTTCTCACTGAATCAACATTTCTGCGGCCGCTGGTTGCCGCTGGTGTGCTGCTTGCAGCTGTCGGCCATTGATTGCGGGCGTGACGCACCGCGGCCGGTTGGTCGGTTGGCCGCTTGCTCGCTCCATAGTCAGGATGTGTGTTGGCCGCTGTGTGCTGCCATGCCTGGCGGCCCTGGGCCGCTGCTTGCTATTGCGGTGGCCCCGGCGGCACTTGGCCGCCGGAACCAGCTCATTTACAGCACGATGCGCTTGCTGCCCTCGCGCGCCGAGCGGTAGATCGCATCGACGATGCGGATGTCGCGCAGGCCTTCTTCGCCCGGCGCACGTAATGGCGTGCCGTTCATGATGGCCAGCGCGTCTTCGTCCATCTGCAGCGCTTGCTGATGCGGCACCTTGGCGTCGAACACGCGGCCATCGCTGGCCTTGCCGGTCACGCCCTGGTAGCTCTGGAACGGCGACAACTCGTACCAACCGCGCTCGCATTCGGCGCGCAGCACATTCATGTTCTTGCCGAAGCTGGTCTTGCACTCGGCGCGCACCGCATTGGGAAACTCCAGGGTGAAGTCCATGTGCTCGTCGACTTCATCGAACAGATCGGGTCGGTCGGTCCAGCGCTTGGCCGTTACTGCCAGCGGCTCGGTGCCCACGGTGTAACGCGCGGCATTGAGCGGATACACGCCCATGTCGTACATCGCGCCGCCACCGAACTGCGAGCGCAACCGCCACGGGCGGTCGGCCTTGGCGGTGCCTTGATAGCCGTTGTACCCGGCCTCGGCACGCACGCGTTGCATCGCGCCGAACGGTTTTTCGCTGGCCATCGCAATCACGCGCCGCGTGTTGGGCTCATGCTGCATGCGGTAGCCGATCGTCAGCGCCACCTTGTTGCGTTTGCAGGCAGCAATCATGGCCTCGCATTCACCGGCGTGCATCGCCATCGGCTTCTCGCACCACACATGCTTGCCCGCGGCAGCCGCACGCAGGGTCAGTGGCGCATGCAGATGCGTTGGCGTGACGATGTACACCACATCGATGTCGTCGTTGTCGGCGATACGATCGAAGTTCTCGTAGTTGTAGACATTGCGGTCGGCGATGCCGTACTTGGACTGCCACTGCGGAATCTTCGACGGCGTGCCGGTGACGATCCCGGCAAGCTTGCAATGCTTGGTCAGCGCCAGGCCGGGCGCGAGCTGTTCGCTGGCATAACTACCCAACCCGACCAACGCGACATTGAGCGGTTTTCCGGGCTTTTTCTTCGGCACTGCCCACGTCGGTGCAGCCAGCAGGATGCCTGCACCGCCAAAGGCGGCAAGCAAGCGGCGACGTGTGATCGATTCCACGGACATGCAAACCTCCTTCGCGAGTGTGGGCGTACTGCTCGCGCACCTTACTTGATCGGGTGTGATCACCGCCATGGTCGCGCTGCACGTTCTGGCACACTGCTGGCGATCACATCCGGAGCATTGCGCATGACCGTCGTTGCCCATCTTCGCTATCTGCCGCTGGCGCTCCTGTTGTCCAGTTCGCTCGCCAGCGCTGCCGACACTCCCTTCGTTGCGCGCGATCTGATCGGCGATGGCGCATTCACACACAATGCCGAAGGCCCGGCGACCGGTCCGGATGGCGCGCTGTACGCGGTGAACCTGGGCAAGGACGGCACCATCGCGCGCATCGCGCTGCAGGCCGACGGCGGCGCACGTGCCGAGGTGTTCGTCACCTTGCCCGAGGGAAGCACCGGCAATGGCATCCGCTTTCGCGACGGCACCATGTATGTCGCCGATTACACCGGCCACAAGATCCTGCAGGTCAACATGCAGACGCGTGCGGTCAGCACGTTCGCGGCATTGCCCGAGGCAGATGGCCCCAACGATCTGGCGCTGGCGCCCGATGGCAGCTTCTACGCCAGCGACCCGAACTGGAAGGACAATGGCGGGCGCTTGTGGCACATCGGCCGCGACGGCGCGGTGCGGCTGCTGGAGGCAGGGATGACCACGCCCAACGGCCTGGATGTCAGCCCCGACGGCAAACAGCTGTATGTCAATGAAAGCATGTCGCGCAAGGTGTGGGCCTACGACCGTGGCAGCGACGGCAGCCTGCGCAACAAACGGCTGCTGATCAGCTTCCCCGATTTCGGCATGGACGGCATGCGCTGCGATGCCGACGGCAATCTGTACATCGCCCGCTACGATGCCGGGCAGATTGCAGTGGTGTCGCCGCAGGGCAAGCTGCTGCGCACGGTTGCATTGAAGGGGCGCAAGGCCAGCAACGTGGCCTTCGGCGGCGCCGATGGCAAGCAGGTGTTCGTCACCTTGCAGGACCGCGGCGCAGTTGAAACGTTCAGGTCCGATCGTCGCGGGCGCGAAACCGGACACTGAAACTGGCGTGTGCGTCGCATTGGTTCTCAGGCCGCGCAACAGCGTCCTGGCATGCTGCAGGTCACCTGTGGAGGACTCCCCATGCAACCGATCGAATTGAAGGACGCGGCCGCCTTCGGCAGCGAATTTCTGCGCCTGACCCTGTTGCAGGGGTTCCAGTCGCTGACCAAGCGTGACCTGGAATTGTTGATCTTCGTGCTGCTCGAACGCGATGGCGCCATCTCGCGCAACAGCTCCAACGCTGCGGTCGCATTGCAGTTGCGGGTGACCTCGGCCAAGGTCAAGGCGCTGCGGCGCGATGGCTATGCGCGTTGGCGCTCGCTGGTGCCCGAAGAGGGCGACGCCGCGATGCAGCGCATCGTTGCCAACGTGCTCACCGAAGACAATCTGCGCTCGGGTGCAAAACATGTCAGCGAACGCAGCCGCAAGGAAGGCTTTTTGGCGGTGCGCATCGAACATCCCGACGACGCGCAACAGTTCGAGCAAGCCATTCTCGATGTCGGTGCGCTGCCGGTGTACGAACGCAACCGCGAAGTGGTCGCGGTGCGCTTCGACACGCTGCTGAAAATCGCCGAGCGCTGGGGCTACCTGCAACCGGACCCGCACGCCACTGTGCGCGCATTGCAGAAGCTCACGCCCACCGCAGAAGAGGTGTCGGATCTGCTCAAGAAGGACATTGCGCAGTTGCGCTGGGACGACGTGCGCCGCGCACTCAACAGCCTGGGTGCCAAGGCGGTGACAAGCACGGCGGAGGGCGGCCTGAAGGGACTACTGAAGATCGTCTTCCCCTTCATTCCCGGCTGAGTGGCGCCAACCAGAGCACTGCGCGATGCAATGCGCAGTGCTCGCTCAGGGCAACGATGCAGCAGCGCGACAAGACCCGTTCGCCGCCTCTGACACTCCAACAGCGTATCCCCATCGCCAAGCGGCGCGCCACCGTCACGCACAGCGCAAAAGGCCGCCAGGCTCTATGCTTGTGGGCTGTTCCGCATCAGGGGGATCTGATGACCAACCGCAGTCTTGCCACACTCGTCTCCACGCTGTCGCTATTGCTCTGCACTGCCGCACAGGCGCAGCAGGCGCCCACGCCGGCCAGCAGCATGCCGCTGATCGACGTGCCCAGTGCCATCCGCACCCAGCCGCTGTCCAGTGGCGAGGTCACCCATCAAACCGAACTGGAGCGCCCGCGCGGCGAATCCAGCGTGATCGTGCGTTCGATCCAGCCCAATAGCGTGGTCGGCAGCTACCGCATCGATTTTGAAGCCATGGATACCGATGGCGATGGCCGCATCAGCCGTGCAGAGGCGCAGGCCAACCCTGCCCTGGCCGATGAATTCGACGCGCTCGACACCCGTCACAGCGGTTACCTGACCCGCGAACAGCTCGCTGGCTGGCTGATCCGCTGATCCGCTGATCGTCGTACGGCGGGCGCGGCTGTACTACGCAGCCGCGCACTGTGCTTCGCATCACGCCATCGCCCCCTCTTGCAGGGCCCGCTTCGGTCGGCTAGATTGTATTTAACGGATACAATCTGGACGGACCGATGACTGCTCGCCTTTCACTTGCCGCCGATCTTGGCTACCAGCTGCAACTCGCCGCCCTGGCCTCCAGCCACGCCGCGCGCCAGGAATTGGCCGAGCTACAGCTCACCCCGGCGCGCGTGACCGCGTTGATCCACATCCGCGATCAACCCGGCTGCGACCAGACCGAGCTGGGCAACCGTCTGCTGGTCAACCGCGCCGCCGGCATGAAGATCGCCAATGCGCTGGCCGAGCAAGGGCTGATCGAACGCCTCGCTGGCCGCGACCGTCGCAGCAAGGGCCTGTACCTCACCGACTCGGGCGAGCGCACGCTGCTGGTTGCGCAGGGCTGCCTGGCGCGTGCGGGCGAACGCACCTGCACCGGCCTGCAGGCTAGCGAACAACAGACCCTGCTGCGCCTGCTCTGCAAGTTAAACGCCAGCGCTGCACTGGAGCGCGCCGCCGCGCCAGACACGGCGCTGGCCGAAGCACTCTGAGCCCATCAACACACCAGCACTCTCACGACTCGAAGGAGACGCCGCTTGAACGAGCATGACGTGGTATCGGTTCGCATCGAAAACCGCATCGCCTGGGTGAAGTTCGCGCGCCCCGACAAGCGCAACGCGATGAGCCCGGCGCTCAACCGCCGCATGATGGACGTGCTGGACGAGCTGGAGTTCGACGACAACGTCGGCGTGCTGGTGCTCGGCGGCGAAGGCACCGCCTGGTCGGCGGGCATGGACCTGAAGGAATATTTCCGCGAAACCGAAGCGCAGGGCCTGCGTGGCGTGCGGCGCTCGCAGCGCGAATCGTATGGCTGGTTCCGTCGTCTGCGCTGGTATCAGAAGCCGACCATCGCCATGGTCAACGGCTGGTGTTTCGGCGGTGGCTTCGGCCCGCTGTTTGCCTGCGACCTGGCGATTGCCGCCGATGAGGCGCAGTTTGGCCTGTCGGAAATCAACTGGGGCATCCTGCCCGGCGGTGGCGTCACCAAGGTCGCGGTGGAACTGCTGTCGATGCGCGATGCGATGTGGATGACGCTGACTGGCGAAATGGTGGATGGCAAGAAGGCTGCCGAATGGCGCCTGGTCAACGAAAGCGTGCCGTTGGAACGCCTGGAGGCACGCACCCGCGAAGTGGCCGAACTGTTGCTGCGCAAGAACCCGGTCGCGCTCAAGTACGCCAAGGATGCGGTGCGCCGCGTCGGCACCATGACCTACGACGAAGCCGAGGATTACCTGGTACGCATGCAGGAAGCGGCCAACTCGTTCGACAACAACGCCCGCAAGGAAGGCATCCGTCAGTTCATCGACGAGAAGAGCTACAAGCCCGGCCTGGGCGAGTACGACCTCAGCAAACACCGAGCGTAAGCGCGTCCTACGGCGTCCGAAGCGGTGCGCGTTGTGCGTGCATCGCTGGCGCTGCCAGTGGTTTTCTGCACCGAGGAGGGAGTATGGAAGCCTTATTCGAAACGCTGCGCGGCATCGCCGCGCGAGGTCCCCTGGGTCTGTTCATCGACGGGCAATGGCGCGCAAGCACCGGCGATCGCTCGGTCGATGTGATCGCGCCGCATACCGAAGAACGGCTGCTGCGCTACACCGAACCCTCGCACGCAGATACCGAAGCGGCCATCGCAGCTGCACGCCGCGCCTTCGACCACGGCCCCTGGCCGCAGCTCTCCCCGCAAGCGCGCAGCGTGGCACTCAAGCGGGTGGCCGACCACTTGCGTGCACGCATGCCGGAGTTGGCCGAAGCATGGACGGGCCAGGTCGGCGCGACCCTTGGCTTCAGCAAGCGCGCCTCGCAGCAGGCGCCGGATTTATTCGACTACTACGCCGACCTGATTGCCACCCACGCATTCGTCGAACCACGTGTGCGCCCCAACGGTGGCCGCGTGCATGTGGTGCAGGAGCCGGTCGGCGTGGTCGCCGCGATCACGCCCTGGAACGCGCCGCTGGTATTGCTGTGCTACAAGGTCGCCGCCGCGCTGGCTGCCGGCTGCACGGTGGTGGCCAAGCCCTCGCCGGAAACGCCGATCGATGCCTATATCCTGGCCGAGTGCATCAGCGCCGCCGGCGTGCCCGATGGCGTGTTCAACCTGCTCCCCGCCGGCCGCGAGGTGGGCGAGCAATTGATCCGCCACCCGCACGTGGACAAGGTCAGCTTCACCGGCTCCACCCAGGCCGGCCGCTCGATCGGCATCGCCTGCGCCGAGCGCCTGGCACGGGTTGGGCTGGAGCTGGGCGGCAAATCGGCAGCAATCGTGCTGGAGGACGCCGACATCGCCAAGGTGCTGCCCACCCTGGTGCCCTACTCCATGCCGATCGCCGGACAGGTGTGCTTCTCGTTGACGCGCGTCCTGGTGCCGGCGCAGCGCCGCGAAGAAGTCCTGCAGGCATATTGCGCGGCACTGAGCGCAGTGAAGCTGGGCGACCCGTTTGCGGCAGACACCGGGATGGGCCCGTTGGCCCTGGGCCGCCAGCTCGAGCGTGTGCAGTCCTACATCGCCAAAGGCAAGGCGCAGGGCGCACGCCTGGCCATGGGGGGAGGCCGCCCGGCACACCTGTCGCGCGGCTTCTTCGTCGAACCGACGGTGTTTGCCGAGGTAACGCCGGACATGACCATTGCGCGCGAGGAAATCTTCGGACCGGTGGTGAGCTTCATCGACTACCACGACGAAGCCGACCTCATCGCCAAGGTCAATGCCAGCGACTACGGCCTGCACGGCACCATCTACAGCGAAGACGCCGAACGCGCCTATCGCATCGCGCGCCGCGTGCGCAGCGGCAGTCATGCGATCAACGGCATGTGGGTCGATATCAGCATGCCGTTTGGTGGCTTCAAGCATTCGGGTATCGGCCGCGAAGGCGGTATCGAAGGTCTGCATGCCTTCCTCGAAACCAAAACCCTCTACCTGAGCTAGCGCACAGTCGAAACAACGCGCGCCTGCGTGCGGACTGGCATGCACACATCGCCAACCGATAGCGCATTGCGTGCCTGCTATGCGCAGGCGCACGCGTGGGCTGCATCCGCCACGTGCGCATCACGTTCTCCGGGACGTCTAAACCTTTCGCACGCAGCACTCGCACTCACACCCAGTCACTTCCCACTCTTCCAGAAGACCGCGCCATGGCCATGCCGACCGACTCGATCGCCTTCCACGCCCGTCTCTCGCCGCAACAGTTTGCCGCACGCGACCTAGTGCTGGGCCTGAAATGGACCTATGCCGAACTGGACGCCTTGGTGGGCCGCCTGGCGGCCTTGTTGCGCCGGCGTGGCTGCGTCGATGGAGAGCGGCTCGCCGTGCTGGCGCGCAATTCGGTGTGGCAGGTGGCCTTGCACTTCGCCTGCGGGCGGGTCGGCGCGATCTATGTACCGCTCAACTGGCGGTTGAGCGCGAGCGAGCTCGATGCGCTCCTGCAACGCGCAGAGCCACGCGTATTGCTGGGCGACGATGTCGCTGCCGGTCGCACGGACATGGAAGCCTTGGCAGGCTTTATCGCGAGCGCCGATGCACTGGAGCCTGCCGACACGCCATCGATTCCGCCGGATCGTGTCAGCCTGATCCTGTTTACCTCCGGCACCTCGGGTCAGCCCAAGGGCGTGATGCTCAGCGAGCAGAACCTGCAGCATGCCGCGCATAACTTCGGCGTCACCACACGCGTGGACGCACGCAGCAGCTTTCTGTGCGAAGCACCGATGTTCCACATCATCGGCCTGGTCACCAATGTGCGCTCGGCGCTGGCGGTGGGCGGTTCGATCCAGGTCTCCAATGGCTTCGATCCCAAACGCTCGTTGGGCTGGCTTGCCGATCCATCGCTGGGAATCACGCATTACGTCGGCGTGCCGCAGATGATGCAGGCATTTCGCAATCAGCCCGGCTTCGATGCGGCAGCGCTGCGCCACCTCACCGCATTGGTCAGCGGCGGCGCGCCGCACGCCAGCGACGATCTGCTTGGCTGGCTGGACGATGGCATCCCGATGGTCTGCGGCTTCGGCATGAGCGAAGCCGGCACGGTGTTCGGCATGTCGGTGGACTGCGATGTGATCCGCAACAAGCTGGGCGCGGCCGGCATCGCAACGCCATCGGTGCAGACGCGCGTGGTCGATGACCACGGCAACGACTGCCCGGCGGGCGTTCCCGGTGAATTGCTCTTGCGCGGTCCCAACCTCAGCCCCGGTTACTGGCGCGACCCGCACGCGAGCGCCGACGTGCTCGATGGGCAGGGCTGGTTCCGTACCGGCGATATCGTGCAGCGCGATGCCGACGGCTTCTTCTGGGTCGTCGACCGCAAGAAGGACATGTTCATTTCCGGCGGCGAGAACGTGTACCCGGCAGAGATCGAAGCGTTGCTCGCAGACCATCCGGACATCCGCGAGTGCGCAGTGGTCGGCCTGGCCGACCCGCAGTGGGGCGAGGTGGGCTATCTGGCGATCGTGCCGGCCGCTGCGGCGCCGGACCTGGAGGAGATCCGCACCTATCTGACCGCACGGCTGGCCAAGTACAAGGTGCCCAAGCATCTGCGGTTGGTGGATGCCTTGCCGCGCACGGCGACCGGCAAATTACAAAAAGCGCGCTTGAAGGACACCTTGGCCAGTGACACCTGAGGTGCCGTCGCATCGGGCGCGCATGCGCACCGCCAACTGCAACGGGCAGCCTGGGCTGCCCGTTGCTGTGGCGCGGCGCACGACCCGCCGTGTGCAGCCGCGCGCGACAACCCGTTGCGCGTTGATGCAGCTCAGCAGGAATCGCGAAGCGCCGCGCGTTGCGCCGGCCTTACGCGATCACGCAGAGGCATCCAGCAGCACATCGTCTTCGCCAACGCGGTCGTCCACCCACACCGCGCCCTGTTCGGCCATGAGGGCCAGCTGGTGCTCCAGCTCGCGCATCAGCAAGCGCACGCCCGGCTTGTGGATTGCGGCGCCATCGCGATAGATCACCCCGCCTGCGCGCGCCTGCGAGGGCTGCTGCAGCTGGAAGGCACGCAACTCGCCGCGTGCGATGTCGCCGGCCACCATCATGCTCGGCATCACCGCAATGCTGTCGGTGCCGAGCAGGATCTCGCGCGTGAAACTGGCCGAGCTGGAACGCAACTGGTCGCGCGTTGCAAGACCGTGCTCGCGCATGACCTGCGCCACGTCGCGTTCGACATGCTGGCTCAGGGTCGGCAGCACCTGCCGGTACGCGACCGCCTCGGCAACGCGCACCGGCCCATTGGCGAACAGCGGGTGGTCGCTGCGCGCCACCAGCGCAATCGGGTCCTGGTACAACACCTTGCGAATCAGTGCGTCGTAGCGGGCCAGCGGATACAACCGCCCGACCACCAGATCGATCTCGTTACCGGCCAGTTTGGGCAACAGCTCATCGGTGCGCCCGTGCAGCAGGCGCACCCGCAGCGTGGGCTCGGTGCGATACAGCGCGGCCAGCACCGCCGGCAGCAGACCGCTGGCCGCCACCGGCAAGGCACCCACGGTGATCGTGAGCGCATCGTCCTGCAGAAGCCCTTCGAAGGTGTCCTGGGCGCGTCGCAGCTGCCCAAGTACCACATGCGCCGTCTGCACCAGCACCTCGCCCATCGCGTTGGGGCGAACGCCGCGCGAATGCCGCTCGAACAGCGGCGCACCGACGATCTCTTCGATCTCCTGCAAGGCGCGCGTGAGCGCAGGCTGGGTGACATTCAAGACGCGTGAGGCGCGCAACAGGCTTTTCTGTCGGTCCAGCGCCTCGATGACACGCAGGTGCCGCACCTTGATGCGGTGTTCGAAGAACACGGAGGACATGGTCATTGGGGGAGACCTTGGGTTGGGAAGTCGGGTAACGCGACGATGCGGCGCTGAGCCGATACGCCCGGCTCAGCGCGCATGGGGCACACGCCGTGTCTGCATGAAGTCTTCGAACGATTCGCCGCGCATGATGGCGTAGACCTGCAGATTGGTCATGCGCACCACGCGCGCAAATTTTTCGATGACGAAGAAGTTGGCGCCGTACTGCACTAGGCCCAGCCAGTCGCGTGCACGGATCAGCGCCTTCTCCTGCTCGGTGAGTTCGGCTTCCTGCATCAATGCTTCTGCATCCTGCAAGAAACGATCGCGCCACGGGGCGCGGATCATGTGCCAGAAAAAGCGGTTCAGGCGCAGCGCGCGATTGCTGGTGCGCAGATCGAACAGGTACGTGCCGCCGATCTGCTCCATGCCATGGGTTTGCGGATTCATCAGCACCTCCTCAGGCCGCAGCGGCAGTGCGCGCAAGCAGCTCGGCCGAACGCGGCGCGCCGGCCGCTTCTTCGCCCGGCTCGTACAGCACCACGGTCATCGCCGTGGTGGTCATCAGGTAGTAGTTCTGATGCAGCTTGCGGATCGGCCCATCTAGCGCGCCGCGCATCGCCAGCCACATGATCTGCTCCACGCTCTCCGCACCGCCCAGGCGCACGTAATCGGTGTGGGTGAGATCGGTGAGTGTCTCGGGCGCATGCTGGAACCGGTCCAGAAATTCCATGTCCCATTCGGTGTTGTTGAAGCCCGTGCGCTCGCCATGGATCTGGTGCGATAGCCCACCGGTGCCCACCACCACCACCCGAAGATCTTCCGGATACGATTCGATCGCGCGGCGCACTGCCTGGCCCAGGCGATAGCAGCGCCGCGCCGTCGGCAGCGGGTACTGCAGCACGTTGATGGCGATCGGCACCACCGTGCCCGGCCAGTCCGGCACATGCGGCCACAGCAGCGGCAGCGGCGCTGCGCAGCCGTGGTCGATCGGCTTGTCCTGGAACACGGTCAGGTCGAATTCGTCATTGACCAGGCATTCGGCGATATGCGCCTGCAACTGCACGTCGCCGCGGATCGGCGGCAGCTCGCGCAGCCCCGCGCCTTCGTCGGCAACCGGAAAGCGTTCGCCCACGCCCAGCGCGAAGGTGGGATACAGATCGAAGAAGAACGTCGTGCAGTGGTCGTTGTAGAAGAACACCAGCACGTCGGCCCGTTGCTCGGCCAGCCACGCGGCCACTGGCGTGTAGCCGTCGAACAACGGTTTCCATACCGGGTCCTGCTGCTTGCCCTTGTCGTAGGCCACCCCGATGGTGGGAACGTGCGAGGTCCCGATACCGCCGATGATGCTTGCCATGTTGTGCTCCTGCGACGCGGGCCGGGCCCGGTCGGGGCAGGCGCGCATCAGTGGGTGATTGGGATCTGCAACGCAATGGATCCCAACAAAGGACGACCAACGACTTCGGATCGCCAAAACGGTATCCTTGGGATCCAAATTGCCATCAAGCGATCTCATCCGCAAGGTTTTTATACACGTAAGTGCGAGTTTTCCCTGTCGAAGGAACGTGCGCTGCGGTATGGCGCGAGAGAATGGAGCCAATGGCGAACAACCACCGATTGCAAGCGATTCAGCAGCTACGCGAATTGATCCTGTGCGGCACCTTCGCGCCGGGCGAGCGCCTCACCGAGGCGGCACTGGCCGAGCGCCTGGCACTTTCGCGCACGCCGATCCGCCAGGCCCTACCGGCGTTGTGCCAGGAAGGCCTGCTGGTGCAGGCAGGCAACCGTGGTTACGCCGTGCGGCGCTTCAGCCAGCAGGAAAGCCTGGATGCACTAGCGGTGCGCGCAGTGATGGAAGGCATGGCCGCGCGCACCGTCGCCGAACGGGGCGCCCCCGCCGAGTTGCTCGCCACCTTGTACGCCTGCCTGGGCGAAGGCGACCGCATCCTGGCCAGCCGCAATCTCCGTGCCGACGACGAGCAGGCATATGGCGCAATGAATGCCCGTTTCCATCGCGCCATCGTGGAGGCGGCCAACAAGCCGATCCTGACCGAAACGGTGGAGCGCTGCACTTTGGTGCCGTTCGTCAGCCCGGTCAACGTCGTGTTCGGCCAACGCACTGCCGCGCTTGCCTACGACGATCTGTTTTACGGACACAGGCAACACGGCGCGATCGTCTCGGCCATCGAGCAACGCGATGGCGCACGCGCGGAATTGCTGTTCCGCGAACACGCCAACACGCAACGGCACAGCATGGGACTGTGAGACGAGCGCTTTGCTCGTCGATACCCCTGCGCGCCAAGCACCCGGCTTGAGCGATAAGGCCGGCCCCCCTGCGCAAGCAGGTTCGCGTGACGGATCGCATCGCATCAGCATCGTCCACATGCCGGCACCGCGGCACAGGCAATGCAGGACACATGACCCGCACACGTTACAGCGAGTGCACAATCATCAGGTTGTAGCTATTGCCCGCCACCGAGTTCTCGACCTCGATGGGGAGGTAAACGTTGAAGTTGAGAAGGTTCTTTTCGTCGAACCGCCAGGACAACCCGGGACCAACGTAGAACTGCCTGCGCTTGCTGTCGGGAATGCTCTGGTCGTTGGTGCGGTTGTTCTTTAACTGCTGCAGGTAATACCCATTGATGCCCAGACGCAATTGTTCGGTGACCTTGACCGAGCTGGCGAAGTTTGCCCACAGCACATCGCCGGCCTGGCCGTTGCGAAAACGGAACCCGGGAATCGGCGGCACACCGCCGGCGCGGCTGGTGCGGAAGTTGTAGAGGTAATTCAGCCGCCCGCTGATTTCCCAGTTGTCGCTGGGTTGCACGGTGAAGGCCCAATGCGGTGCGACCGACCAGAAACCGGTGCTCTGGTTGATGGCGACATCGCGATCGAACTTGCCCACGGGCGCGAAGGCGTCGATGGCAAATCGCTGGAAGAACAGCACCCGCCCATCGCGCATCACCGGCGGCATCTGCAGCGCCGGCCCGAACGAGATATCGCCCAGACCCAAGCCATTGCTGCTCAAGCGCACCGGGCTATCGGCAGCGACGGAGGTGTCGTAATTGACCAGCGGCACGATCGCATTGAAGCTCAACGAACCGCCCTTCCAGGTGTAGGGCGTGACGTAGATGAGCTGGGTCAACGCGACGCTGACCCCGACGTTGGGGTCGCGGAACGCCGGCGAATTATCGCCGTTGGCATTTTTGATCGCATCGAAATCGTAGTACCGCAGATACTCGATGGCCGTCCATCCAGGCTTCATGGAACTGAAGCCATCTAGAAAACTGGTGCCACCCAAATTGATGCCTTGCGGTGGCGCCGCGGTTTCCGGCACGGCCTGCGCCCACGCTGCTGGCGACGCTGCGGCCAGCAAGGCAGCGATGATCAGCGCAGGTTGACGAGGCGACAGCGCATGCGGCAACACCGAACCACAACGAACAGACGAACGGACGCGTTCCACTAGGCGAATCTCCGATGCAAAGGGAATGGATGACTGCGATGCGACGCGACGGGGAGGGGGAGAAAACAGGACTCAAAGACGGCGGCACGCGACATGCGCCATCGGGACAGCGATGGGTAACGGTGTTGTCTGCAGCCCGGATGCGCCGACTCAGCCGGTGCCGACCCGCAGCAGCAGCGACCCGAGCCGTTGCTGGAACAACCAGCGCCCCTGCTCGAGCACCAGCACATCCTCGAAGCTGCCCAGCAATGCCGGCGATTGCGCCGTCCACGGCGGCGCTGCGGAGGTATCGCCGGCGGTGTAGAGCAGGACATGGCTGTGCGCGTGCGCCAGCGTGTGCGACTGGACGCTGACCAAGGTATTGAGCATCAGGTGGCACGTGGTGCGCGGCGCACGCTCGCGAAACGACTGCAAGATGGCCTCGCGCCCCCGCACGGGCGCATCCGGTGCACTGGGACGCGCGAACACACCATCGTCGGTGAACAACGCGGCCAGGCCGGCATGATCATGGCGGTCGTTGCACAGCGCGAACCGGCGGATCGCTTGCTCGCAGGCAATGATGATCGAGACGTCGTCGTGCATGCAGCGTTCCTCAAGGCGTGACCAAGGCAATCTCGACACCCGGCGAACTGCGTGTTTCGGCAGCAGTGGCCCCGTAGTCCCATGCGTTCGGCGGGCGCGCCATCACGCGGCCTGCAACCAGTCGCGCAGCGCGTCGCTGACGGCGGCAGGTGCTTCCACCGGCGCCATGTGCCCGCAGTGTTCGAAAATCGCCAGCCGCGCCTGCGGAATGTGTCGTGCCATGTCCTGATGCCGCGCCAATGGGCTCCACGCGTCCTGTCGCCCGACTCCCAACAACGTCGGGCATGTGATGTGCGCGAGCACCGGTGCCGCATCGGGGCGTTCCAGCAGGGCATTGGTCTGCCCAGCAAAACTTTGCGCGCTTTGCCGTTGCACCATGGCCATCAAGCCATCCATCAACGCGCCATCGGCGCGGTGATCGGGGTGCAGCATCGGCGGCAACCAGCGCTGAGCCAGCGCCTGCATTCCCTGGGCATGCGCCAGTCGCACCAATGCAAGCCGCTCTTCGCGTTCGCCGTCGCGGCGCGGCGCGATGCCTGTATCGAGCAGGGCCAGCCGCAGCACGCGCGCTGGCGCCTGGCGCATGATTTCCAGCGCGACCCGCCCGCCCATCGAATGTCCCGCCAGCGCAAAGTGCGGCGGCGCAACGTCCAATACATGCGCGGCCATCTGCGCGATGCTGTCGAAGCCGGCGAAATCCATCACCTGCACATCGGCCAGATCGCGCAGCGCGACGCGCTGCGATTGCCAGATGGCGGCGTCGCACAGCAGGCCGCACAACAACAGCACTGCCGGCTTGGACGATGGAGGCGCAGACGAGGTCATGGCGCGACTGTAGCCATGGCAGCCACGCACGTCGTATGGAACCTGCTGCCTTCGCTATAGCATCAAAGGCATATCAAGGCATGACAGACAGCCGCCGACGCCGATTCCGGCGACGGGTGCGATTGGCTCATGCGCCGCCGGAGGCGCGCTTCCACAGCGCATCGACCAACGGCGGCAACGTGCCGGCCAGGCCCAATACCGATCCGCGCAACAAGGTCAGGTGCATTTCGTCGTTGGAAAACACCGTATTGATCGCATCGAAGCCGTAGGCGGCCACGGTGTTCTCGCTGCGCCGGGTACGTGCCCAGCGTTGCAGGCGATGCGGCGCGGCCCAATCGGCACGTTTGGCCATCGCCTCGCGCACGCTCTGCCGCAATGCCGCCACATCGCGCAGGCCCAGGTTGACGCCCTGCCCGGCCAGCGGATGCACCACATGCGCGGCATCGCCCAGGGTCAGCACGCGGCCGCTGACGTACTGCTGCACCAGCTGCCGTTGCAGCGGGAAGGCAGTGCGTGCCGACACCACGCGCACCTCGCCCAGGCGCGCGGCAAAGGCCTGGGTCAACTCGCGCGAGAAATCGGCATCGTCCAGCGCCAGCACGCGCTCGGCGTCGGCATCCGGCAAGGTCCACACGATCGAACTGCGGCCATCGGCGAACGGCAGGAAGGCCAGCGGCCCGGTGGTCAGAAAGCGCTGCCAGGCGGTGGCCTGATGCGGGTGCTCGGTTTCCACGAAGGCAACCACGCCGCGCTGTGCGTAGGCATGCCGGGAGACCGGCAGCCCGGCGAGTTCACGCAGGGTGGAGGCTGCACCATCGGCGGCAATGGCCATTGCCGCTTCCAGCCGGCTGCCATCGTCCAGGCGCAGGCGCACGCTGGCGGTGTCCTGCTCCAGTTCGACCACGCGTGCCGGGCAATGCACTTCGATGCCGGCCGCATGCACGGCGGCCCACAAGCGGTCCACCAGCACGTCGTTTTCGATGATCCATCCCAGTTGCTCGCGTCCCAGCGTGTCCGCGTCGAAGCCCAGCTCGCCACCGCCACCGGCATCCCAGACCCGCATGCGCCGGTAAGGCTGCACACGCGCGGCACGCACCGCATTCCACACGCCCAGGCTGTCGAGCAACGCAGCGTTGTCGGCGGCGAAGGCATAGACACGCAGATCGGGGAGATCGGCGTGCCAGCGGACAGGCTCACGCCCTTCGACCAGGGCAACGCTCAGGCCGGCATCGTTCAACGCCAGCGCGCAGGCGGCGCCGACGACGCCACCGCCGACGATCACCGCATCACGCGTGCTGCGCCGGCTCATGCGCTGCTCCGGCACAGCTGCGGCACATCGCCACGAAAGCCCATGGCACCGCCCACCAGCATCGATTGCAGCGGGGCCGCCTGCGACGTGGCAAACAAGCCCAGGCTACGCAACGGCCGCAGCAACGGCGCCGGGTTGCCGGTGAGCCGCGCCAGACCGCTGGAAAACCCGATGGTGTGCTCGCGGTCCACCCGCCGCCGCGCCAGATACTCGGCCAGCAACGCACCGGCACCGGCATCGCTGCGATCGTGCTCGATCAATTCGGCCAGCGTCAGCGCATCGCGCAGCCCCAGGTTGAAGCCCTGCGCACCGATCGGATGCAGCGTCTGCGCGGCATTGCCCAACAGCACCACGCGCTCGGCGATGAGGCTGTTGGCCAGCACCTGCACCAGCGGATAGGCACTGCGCTCGCCGGTGGCGACGAAGCGCCCGGCACGCCAGCCGGCGGCACGCTGCAGGCGCGCCAGCCAGCCGGCGTCATCGAGCGCAGCCACGGCCTCGGCCTCGGCGCGCGCCACGCAGTGGATCGCACCGTAATGGCGGTCGCCGCGTGGCAACAGCGCAGTTGGCCCATGTTCGCCAAAACGCTCCCAGGCCGTGCCATCGGGCGGTCGTGACGCACGCACGCGCGCCACGAACAGGGTCTGCAGGAAATCGTGGGCATCGGTACCGATGTGCAGCAGCTCGCGCACCGCGCTATGGCTGCCATCGGCGCCGACCACCAGTCTGGCCTGCACACGTTGCTCGCCCGCATCGGTGGCCAGGCGCACCGCGCGCACGTCGTCCTGCACCGGCTCTATGCCGATGCACCGCGCAGGCCGGTAACGCCGCAGATGGGTCAGTTCGTCCAGACGGGTCTGCAAGGCATCGCCGAAGTCGCGTGCCACCACCACCTGGCCGAAGGCGTCGCGGCCGTAATCGGCCGCGTCCAGTTGCACGCGGCCGAAGTCCCCGGCGCGGCTGACATGGATGCGCCGGATCGGCCCGGGCGGGCTGCGCAGCTTGGCCATCACCCCGAGCGCACCCAGCGCGTTCACCGTGGCCGCGGCGAAACTGAGGTTGCGTTGATCAAACACTGCCGGCGGCGTGCCGGCCGGGGTGGCCTCCACCAGCCCGACATCCAGGCCGAGGCGGTCCAGCGCAATCGCAAGGCTGGAGCCGACCAGGCCGCCGCCAACGATCAGAACGTCATGGGGATGTGTCATTCCCACATGATAAGCCTTCGCCCCCTGCGCGTTGCCGCCAAAGGGCGGGACATCTGCCGCGCCCGCTGCCCACCTGCGCCTTGCCCGGCTCGCACGCAGCGCAGCGCGTCACGCGCTCCCCAAAACGCATGCAGCGGCTGGCACAGCGTGGCGGGCAGTCGCAGGGCGGGCGCGGACGGCGCACCCGGACGCGGCGATCTAGGCGTGGTGCAGGCCGATTCCGGGCGCCGCCCACGCGCGCCTGGCACTGCGCACTCGTTCTGCAGCTGCCGTGCCCAAGCCGCGGGCAGCACCACTTCCACGCTACACTCCAGGGCCTGTAATCCGGCCCGCTCCGCGCATGACTTCTCGCTCGCACGACACCCTGATTCTGAGTCTGCTCGCCGTATTGATGGCAGCCACGCGGATCAATCACTTCGCGCCGGTTCCGGATGCGTCCTGGGCGGTGTTCTTCATCGGCGGATTTCATCTGGCTGCGCGCACCAAGCTGGCATTTCCACTGCTGATGCTGCTGGCCGTGGCGGTGGACTGGCTGGTGATCACCGGCCAGGGCCTGAGCTTCTGGCAGCACTACTGCGTGTCGCCGGCCTACTGGTGCCTGATCCCGGCGTATTTCGCGCTGTGGGCCGGCGGCATGTGGCTGCGCCGGCACTATCATGGCGCACAGTGGAGCGCGCTGGCGCGGCTGGTGCCGGCCCTGCTGATCGCCGTGGCGTTGTGCCAGCTGATCGCCCAGGGCAGCTTCTACTGGATCAGCGCCAGCGTGGCCGACCCGACCGTGGCCGGCTGGTTCAAGAATTACACCGACTGGCTGGGGCCCTATCTGCGCAGTGCCGCGCTGTACGTGGCGGCCGCCGCGGTGATCCAGGTGGCTGCCGAGCGCCTGTCCGCACCGCGTCGCCAGCCCTACGCCGGCTAAGCCATGGGCAATCGACTCTCTCGTATCTATACGCGGACCGGCGACGACGGCAGCACCGGCCTGGGCGACGGCAGCCGGACCGGCAAGGATGCGTTGCGCGTCAATGCCTACGGCACCGTGGACGAAGCCAATTCGGCCATCGGCGTGCTGCTGGCCGCCCCCGGTGTGCCGGAGCCGATCGCCGCACTGCTGACCACCGTGCAGCACCAGTTGTTCGACCTGGGCGGCGAGCTCTGCATCCCCGGCCACGCGGCCATCGACGCGGCCGACATCCAGGCGCTGGAGACGCAGCTGGACGCCTTCAACCAGACGCTGCCCGCACTGCAGGAATTCATCTTGCCGGCCGGCGGTGAGGCCGCCGCGCGCTGCCATCTGGCCCGCACCATCGTGCGCCGGGCCGAGCGCGAGACCGTTGCGCTGTCGCGCCAGGAAGCGGTACGCAGCGAGGCGATCGGCTATCTCAACCGCTTGTCCGACCTGCTGTTCGTGTTGGCGCGCGTGCTGGCGCGTGCCGATGGTCGGCAGGAAGTCCTGTGGCGGCACGACCGCCGACGCGGTTGAGCATGTGCCCGGGTCGGCACAGAGGCTAGAGTTGCCCATGTTGGTCTTTACCCATCCCGCCTGCCTCGGTCACGACGCCGGCCCTGAGCACCCGGAGAGCCCCGCCCGCCTGGAAGCGGTCGTCCAGGCCCTGCGCGGCGCATTCCCAGATCTGGACTGGCGCGAAGCGCCGTTGGCCAAGCTGGGCGACCTGTGCCGCGTGCACGAGCGCGAGCAGGTGGATGCGGTGCTGGAAACCGCCTTCGACGGCTATCGTCAGCTGGACGTGGATACACGCATGGTGCCGGCCTCGCGCGCGGCCGCCTTGCGCGCCGCAGGCGCCGGCATCGCCGCGGTCGATGCGGTGATGCAGGACCAGGCCCGCACCGCCTTCTGCGCCGTGCGTCCGCCCGGTCACCACGCCACCGCACAGGTGTCGATGGGATTTTGCCTGTTCAACAACATCGCCGTGGCCGCCGCCCACGCCCGCGACCGGCATGGGCTGGAACGCATCACCATCGTGGATTTCGACGTCCATCACGGTAACGGCACCCAGGCGATCTTCGAACGCGACCCCACCGTGCAGTACCTGAGCACCCACCAGTCCGGGCTGTATCCGCATTCGGGCAGCGTGTACGAGCGCGGCGTCGGCAATATCCACAACCTGCTGCTGCCACCGGGCAGCGACGGGCTGCGCTTCCGTAATGTCTGGGAAGACGAGATGCTGCCGCTCGTCGATGCCTTCCGCCCGCAATTGATCCTGATCTCCGCCGGCTTCGATGCGCATCTGCGCGACCCACTGGCCGACCTGATGCTGGACGACGACGATTTCGCCTGGCTCACCGGCGCGCTGCGCACACTCGCCGACCGCCATGCACGCGGCCGCGTGGTCTCGATGCTGGAAGGCGGCTACGACCTGCAGGCGCTGCGCGAAAGCAGCGTGGCGCACGTGGCAGCGCTGCGCTGAACCCCGGCCAGGGCGCCGGTCGCGTCACCGAGTGCGATGAACCTCGCCCTCCCGGCGCCGGCGCTCTTCATTGCCCCTATGCGGGGTATGCGGCAAGCTAGTCGCCATTTTATTGGTTGAACCCACGCGTGCGCCGAGCTCTCCGCCTGCTGCCCCTGCCTTTGAGCATCGCCATCTGCCTCCCGGCCATGGCTGCCGACAAGCCGTTGAACTGGGGACTGTGCCCGGCCGTAGACCCGCTACCCGGCTTCGACGGCGCCCCCGCCGCCGACCCCAAGGCCGCAGAAATGCGCCAGCAGTTGCCGACCGACATCGAAGGCGACCAACTCTCCGGCACCAGCACCACCCCGCAATACCAAGGCAATGTTGCGTTGAAGCGCGGCGACCAGTTCCTGGGTGCCGACAACCTGCGCATGGACACCGAAACCGGCAACTACATCGCCGAAGGCAATGTCCGCTACCAGGACACCTCTTTCCGCATGGTCGCCGACCGCGCCGAGGGCAATCAGGACACCGACACCCACAAGGTCACCAACATCCAGTACCAGTTGGTGGAGCGCCGCGGCAATGGCGACGCCGAATCGGTGGACCTGCAGGGCCAGGTCGGGCAGATGCATCGGTCCACGTACACCACCTGCGACCCCTCGCAGCCGATCTGGCGCGTTCGCGCGCCGGAGATCGACGTCGACAACGAGGAAGGTTTCGGTACCGCGCGCAACGCGGTGCTGCAGATCGGCAAGGTGCCGGTGCTGTACTTCCCGTGGTTCAAGTTCCCGATCGACGACCGCCGCCAGACCGGCCTGCTGTTTCCGCAATTCGGTCTGTCCGGCCGTAACGGCTTCGACTACCTGCAGCCGATCTATCTGAACCTGGCGCCGAACTACGACGCCACGTTGTTGCCGCGCTACATGAGCAAGCGCGGTTTCATGTTCGGCACCGAATTCCGGTACCTGTACGAGGGCGGTCGCGGCGAAGTCACCGGCAACTACCTGCCCAACGACAAGTTGCGCGACAAGGACCGTGGCAGCGTGTTCTACAGCGGCTACCACAACGTCAACAGCAATTGGCAGGCGCGCAGCAGCATCTCCTGGGTCAGCGACACGCGCTACGTGGAAGATTTCACCAGCCGCATCAACGGCATGGGCTCGGCCTCCAGCCTGCAGAGCACCGTGGGCATCTACGGCACCGGCGAGACCTGGACCGCGGGCCTGATGGCCGACCGTTGGCAGCTCACCGACTACACGCTGGACGAGCAGGCCCTGCCCTATAACCGGCAGCCGCGCGCGTATTTCACCTGGGAAAAGCCGCTGGGCATTTTCGAGGCCGGTATCTATGCCGAGGCAGTGCGCTTCACCCACGACGATTCGTACCAGGTGAATTTCATCCCGAACGCCAACAACAACAATGGCGACGAGTACGTCCGTACCAATATCCGCAACAAGCAATACGGCAGCGGCGCGCGCCTGGACGTCAAGCCCTACATCTCGATGCCGCTGTCGGGCGCAGCATGGTTCCTGACGCCTACCGTGGCGTGGCGCTACACCGCGTACCAGCTGGATTCCACGCTGGCCGATACCGCACCGCTGACCGGCAACCGCACGCCCACGCGCAGCCTGCCGATCGCCTCGCTGGACGCCGGCCTGTACTTCGATCGCGAAACCTCGCTGTTTGGCACCAACTATCTCAATACGTTGGAGCCGCGCATGTACTACCTGTACGTGCCGTACCGCGACCAGGACGATCTGCCGGTGTTCGACACCCGTCCGTTCACCTTCAGCTACGGGCAGCTGTTCCGCGACACCCGCTACACCGGCGCCGACCGCCAGAACGATGCCAACCAGCTGACCCTGGCAGTGACCTCGCGCTGGCTGCGCCAGGACGACGGCCGCGAAAAGCTCTCGCTGAGCGCGGGCCAGATCCTGTACTTCAGCGACTCGCTGGTCACCATCAACAACAGCAACAATTCGGCAGCCGGCAGCGAGCAGACCGTCGAACAGGGCAAGTCTGCCTGGGTGGCTGACGCCAACTACATGATCAACGACCGCTGGTCGATGGGCGCCACCTACCAGTGGAACCCGAACTCACGCAAGGAAGATCTGGCCAGCCTGCGCACGCGCTACCTGCTCAACAACGACGGCATCATCAACCTGGCGTATCGCTACCGTCGCAACCTCACCGACAACAGCGACCAGCTCAAGCAGGCCGATTTCTCCTTCCTGTACCCGATCAACCCCAGCTGGAGCGCGGTCGGTCGGTACTACTACTCGCTGCTGGACCGCAAGCCGCTGGAAATCATCGGTGGCGTGCAATGGGACAGCTGCTGCCTGGCGGTGCGCGGGCTGGTGCGCCGGTTCGTGCGCAACCGCGATGGCGAGATGGACAACTCGATCCAGATTGAGTTCGTGCTGAAGGGCTTGAGCTCGTTCGGGCAGAACACGGACCGCACTTTGCGCCGTGCTATTCTCGGCTATTACCGCGACGACCTCTACCTGGTCCCGCCCAGCAACACCACGACCAATCCGGACGATTACGATCCGAACCTGATTCCATGACCAAGCCTTTCTCTGTTGTTCTTGCCTCGCTGCTGGCCATCACCAGCACGGTTTCGCCGTTGGCCTCGGCACAGCAATCCCAGCCGCTGGATCGCATCGCTGCCATCGTCGACGAAGACGTGGTGCTGCAGAGCGAGCTCGATCGCGCCGTACGCAACGTCAAGTCGCAGTATGCCGGTCGCGAAAACCAGCTGCCGCCAGACGATGTGCTGCAGCGGCAGGTGCTTGAGCGCCTGGTGCTGGTCAAGCTGCAGGTCAGCCGTGCCGATGGCAACGGTATCCGCGTCAGCGACGAAGAACTCAACCGCGCCATCGCCAGCATCGCCCAGCAGAACGGCACGACCGTGGACGGCCTGCGCCAGAAGCTGGCAGCCGACGGGATGGGCTACGCCGATTTCCGCGCATCGGTGCGCGACGAGATCATCGTGCAGCGCCTGCGCCAGAGCTTTGCGCAGAGCCGCATCAGCGTGAGCGAAGGCGAAGTGGATACCGCACTGGCCCAACAGGCCGCCACCGGTAGCCAGTACCACCTGGCGCACATCCTGATCGGCTTGCCGGAAGGGGCAACTGCCGAGCAGATCGCCACCGGCCAGAAGAAGGTCGATGGCGTCAAAGCCTTGATCGACAAGGGCGAGCTGGATTTTTCGGCCGCTGCGGTGCGTTATTCCGATAGCCCCAACGCGCTGGAAGGCGGCGATCTGGGCTGGCGCAGCCTGGATGAAATCCCGAACGCATTTGCGCAGCTGATCCGCGACATGCAGCCCGGCCAGGTGGCCGGACCGCTGCGCGGCCCGAGCGGCTTCCAGTTGCTCAAGCTGGTGGAAATGCGCGACGCCAATGCCGGCGGCGAAAAGAAGATGGTCACCGAGTACCACGCACGCCACATCCTGGTGCGGATCGGCGAGAACCAGACCGAGGCGCAGGCCAAGGCCAAGATCGATACGATTCGCGCACGCATCGTTGGTGGTGCCGATTTCCAGGCGACGGCCAAGGAGTCTTCCGAGGACACCAACAGCCGCGGTCAGGGTGGCGATCTGGGCTGGTTCCCCGCCGATGCGTTCGGCCCGGACTTCGGCAAGCAGGTCGAAAGCCTGACCGACGGCGCAGTCTCCGAACCGTTCCGGACCCAGGCGGGCTGGCACATCGTGCAGCGCGTCGGCAGCCGCCAGACCGACGTCAGCGCCGAGAACCAGCGCGCGCAGGTGCGTGAAACCATCGGTCGCCGCAAGCTGGAAGAAGAGTACAACCGCTATCTGCAGGAACTGCGTGGCGAAGTGTACGTGAGCTACCGCACCGGCGACCGCGCCGATGACAATGCCACTGCCGCTCCGGCCAAATCGGCAGACCCGGCAGCGCCTTCGCCGCCGCCGGCAAAGCCGACGCGCTGAGACCGGGCAGCCGGATAGCATGATGGTCCCGTCGCTCGCGCTGGTGCCAGGCGAGCCGGCCGGAATCGGGCCGGAGCTATGCATCCGGCTTGCGCAGCAGCCGCGCTCGGACGCGCATCTGATTGCCTACGCCGACCCAGACACCCTGCACAGCGCCGCAACGGCGCTGTCGTTGCCTGTACGGCTGCTCGATCCCGACCAGCCGGCACGTGCGCCCGGCGACCTGCCGCTGCATCCCGTTCGCCAGGCCGTGACCACGCGTTTGGGCGCACCCGACCCGGCCAATGCGGCAGCAGTGATCGCCGGCCTGCGCAGCGCCGCGGGTGACTGCCTCGCCGGCCGCCTGCAGGGAATCGTCACTGGCCCGGTGCACAAGGCAGTGATCAACGCCGGCGGCATTGCTTACACCGGCACCACCGAACTGCTGGCCGAACAAGCCGGTTGCCCGGTGGTGATGATGCTGGCCAACAGCATCGTGCGCGTTGCGCTGGTGACAACCCATCTGCCGCTGCGTGCGGTGGCCGATGCGATCACCGCCGATGCGCTGCTGCAATGCCTGCGCATTACCCATGCAGCGATGCAGCGCGACTTCGGCCTGGAGCACCCGCGCATCGCCGTGCTCGGCCTCAACCCGCATGCCGGCGAAGACGGTCACCTGGGCCGCGAGGAACTGGATATCGTCATTCCGCTGCTGGAGCAGCTGCGCGGCGAGGGCATGCAGCTGATCGGCCCGCTGCCGGCGGACACCGCGTTCTTGCCGCAGAAACTGCGCGGTTTCGACGCGGTGGTGGCGATGTATCACGACCAGGGCCTGCCGGTGCTCAAGTACAGCGGCTTCGAGCAGGCTGTAAATATCACCCTGGGCCTGCCCTACCCGCGCGTGGCGGTGGATCACGGTACTGCGCTGGAACTGGCCGGCCGCGGAATCGCAGACCCCTCCAGCCTGATGGCAGCCACTGCGTTGTGCGCCCGATTGGCGGCGCGCCGCTAACACCACGCGTGCTTGGCTCGGCGCGGGGATGCCGCATGGCGCACGCCGCCGATCCGCCAGGCCAGGCGGGCACGCGAACGACACCGCGTGCAGGCGCGGCCTCCGTTAAACTGCGCAGATGAATTCTTCTTTCAGCGCACCGGCCAAGAAGTCGCTTGGCCAGCACTTTCTTGCCGACCGGTATTACATCGACCGCATCGTGCAGGCGGTAGACCCGCGCGCCGGCCAGCATCTGGTCGAGATCGGCCCGGGCCAGGGTGCCATCACCTTTCCGTTGCTGCGCAGGCATGGCGCGCTGACCGTGATCGAATTCGATCGCGACCTGATCGCGCCGTTGACCGAAGCGGCGGCCCCGATCGGCGCGCTGAGCATCATCCACCGCGATGTGCTCAGCGTGGATTTCACTGCACTGGCCGATGGCACGCCAATCCGCCTGGTCGGCAACCTGCCCTACAACATCTCCTCGCCGATCCTGTTCCATGCGCTGGACCATGCCGCTGCCGTGACCGACATGCATTTCATGCTGCAAAAGGAAGTGGTCGACCGCATGGCCGCCGGCCCCGGCAGCAAGGTGTACGGACGGCTCAGCGTGATGCTGCAGGCGTATTGCGAGGTGACTGCGCTGTTCGTGGTGCCGCCGGGCGCATTCCGGCCGCCGCCGAAGGTGGACTCGGCCGTGGTGCGGCTGGTGCCGCGCGACCCGGCCACGGTGCAGATCAACGACCGCCGCCGCTTCGCCGATGTGGTGCGCGCCGGGTTCGGGCAGCGCCGCAAGACCCTGCGCAATGCCTTGTCCACCATTTGCGAACCGGCCCATTTCGACGCCGCGCAGGTGCGCCCGGATGCACGCGCCGAACAACTGGAGGTCGCGGATTTCATCCGGCTGGCCAATGTCGAGCTGGCTTGAGCGCCGCTCCCACACCGTTTTATTTAGACTTTCGCCATGCAAGATGATCCGCGCTACCGCGTCGAGGTCGAGGTATCGCCCCGCTTCCTCGCCCATCAATCCACCCCGGACGAAGGCCGCTACGCCTTTGCCTACAGCATCCGCATCCAGAATGCGGGCGCGGTGCCTGCGCGCCTGATCGCGCGTCATTGGCAGATCACCGATGGCAACGGGCGCACCGAGCAGGTGGATGGCGAAGGCGTGGTCGGCGAACAGCCGTGGCTGCGACCGGGCGAAGCTTTCCATTACACCTCCGGCGTACTGCTGGAGACCGAGCAGGGACAGATGCAGGGCCACTACGACATGGTGGCCGACGATGGCACCGAATTTATCGCTCCGATCGCCGCCTTCGTGCTGAGCGTGCCCAGGACGCTGCACTGATGAATACCGGAGTAAGGGAGCGCGCGCAATGAGCGTCTGGGCCATCGGCGACCTGCAAGGGTGCTACGACATCACCCAGCGGTTGCTGGAGAAGATCAATTTCGACCCCGCCCAGGACACGCTGTGGTTCTGCGGCGATCTGGTCAACCGCGGCGGGCAATCGCTGGAAACGCTGCGCCTGGTGCATTCCCTGCGCGCGCACAGCGTAGTGGTGCTGGGCAATCACGACCTGTCGCTGCTGGCGATCGGTGCGCGTTCGGAAGAAGAGCAGCGCAAGGTCAACCCGGATCTGCTGCGCATCGTGATGGCCGAAGATCGCGATGCGTTGCTGGACTGGCTACGCATGCAGAAGCTGGCGCACGTGGACCGCACCCTGGGCTGGATGATGATCCATGCCGGGCTGGCGCCGAAGTGGACCACGCAGATGGCCGAAAAGCATGCACGCGAGGTCGAGCAGCAACTGCAGGGCGGCGGCTATCGCAAGCTGCTGCGCAATATGTACGGCGACCAGCCGGGCTGGTCGCCGGGCCTGAGCGGCTACGACCGCAGCCGGGCCATCATCAACCTGTTCACCCGCATGCGCTACTGCACCCCGCGTGGGCGCATCGCCACCGACGACAAGGGCACGCCGGGGACGCAGGCACAGGGCCTGTATCCCTGGTTCGAAGTGCCGGGACGGGTCGAGCGCGACCTGAAGATCGTCTGCGGGCATTGGTCCGCACTGGGCCTGACGATCACCCAGGGTGTGCATGCGATCGATACCGGCGCGGTCTGGGGCGGCAAGCTCACGGCGTTGCAGCTGGATAGCGAGGAGCTGCGCGTGGTGCAGGTGCCCGGACGGGAAGTGACCGGGCCGGCACCGGTCGCACGCGCACCGCGGCGTCCACGTGAGCGTCAGGGGCGTCAGCGCTCGCGCGGCAACCGCGGCAATGCGGGGAACGCAGCGGCCGGCCCCAAGCCGTCAGTCGATACGCCACAGGACTGAGCGCGCGAGGCGCCCGTCGCCATCGCGGTGCCGGGCGCGACCCTGCATCGCTCAGCGGCGTTCGTAATCCACGAACGAAAACGCATGGGCATGCCGGGCGTCGGCAGCATGTAACTCGCGCCTCGCCGGCGACCACACCGCAGGGTCGATCGGCGGGAAGTGCGTATCGGCGCCATCCACCGCGGTGTCCACTTCGGTCACGGCCAGCAGATCGGCGCGTTCCATGGTCAGGCGATACACCTCCCCGCCACCGATCACGCACAGCTCCTGCGCCCCCTCCTGCACGGCGCGTTCGATCGCCTGCTCCACCGATGCGACCGCCTGCATGCCGTCGAACGGCACCTGCCCCGAGCGGGTCAGCACCAGATTCAACCGCCCCGGCAATGCACGCCCCAGCGATTGCGCCGTCTTGCGCCCCATCAGGATCGGCTTGCCCAGCGTCAGCGCCTTGAAGCGCTTGAGATCATCGGGCAGCTTCCACGGCAGCTCGTTATCGCGACCGATGGCGTTGTTGCGGTCGAAGGCCACGATCAGGGTCAGTTTCATCGGTCCGGATACAGCGTGTCGTAGATTTTCATCGCGGCGTGCCGGCCCATCATTCCAAGGCAGAAAGCCGCAAGGTACAACACGGCAATCACCGCCAGCGCCGCCGAAGACTGCCCGCCGAAGACGTTCGTCAGCTGCAGGGGTTCACCCTTGTACAAGGCAATACCGAAAAAGCCGATCGGTGCGATGAGCAGGATGCTCGTGAGATTCACAAACAGGCTGGCCTGCATTGCCATAAGCGAATCAGCCAGTTTTTCCCGTGCCTTGATCGAATGCTTGGCCATCACAGTGCTGCCGTCTCAAGTGGATACCGGCGGACAATGCCGCAACTCGCTCGTCACACCGCCACCGGCGCCTTGATCGCCGGATGCGGGTCATAACCTTCGATGGCGATGTCTTCGAAGCGGAACCCGAACAGGTCGGTGACCTCGGGATTCAAACGCAAGGTGGGCAGCGCGCGCGGCGTGCGCGTCAGTTGCTCGCGTGCCTGCTCGAAATGATTGGAATACAAGTGCGCATCGCCCAGCGTGTGCACGAAATCGCCAACGCCCAGGCCGGTGGCCTGCGCCACCATATGCGTCAGCAGCGCATAGCTGGCGATATTGAACGGCACGCCCAGGAAGATGTCGCCGCTGCGCTGATAGAGCTGGCAACTGAGCCTGCCGTTCACCACATAGAACTGGAACAGGCTGTGGCACGGCATCAGCGCCATCTGCGGCAGCTCGCCGACATTCCAGGCGCTGATCACCAGCCGACGCGAATCCGGATTGCGCTTGATTTCATCCACCAGCCACTGCACCTGGTCGATTTCGACACCGTCCGGGCCGGTCCAGCGCCGCCACTGTTTGCCGTACACCGGACCGAGATCGCCGTTGTCGTCGGCCCACTCGTCCCAGATGCGTACCTGGTTGTCGCTGAGGTAGCCGATATTGGTGTCGCCCTTCAGGAACCACAGCAACTCATGGATGATCGAGCGCAGGTGCAGTTTCTTGGTGGTCACCAACGGGAAGCCGTCGTTGAGATCGAAGCGCATCTGCCAGCCGAACACGCTGCGCGTGCCGGTACCGGTGCGGTCGGACTTTTCTGCGCCGTGTTGCAGCACGTGCTGCAACAACTCCAGGTACGGCTTCACTTGGCAGCCTCCACGCCTGCGGGCGCCGGCAGCACCGGCTGCAACACCGGCGCGCGGCGCGACATCGCCAGCAGCACCAGGCCAACCGCAATCAACGGCAGGCTCAGAATCTGGCCCATCGTCAGCCAATTGAAGGCCAGGTAGCCGATCGGCGCGTCGGGCACGCGCACGAATTCGACGATGAAACGGAACACGCCATACAGCAACGCAAACAGGCCAGAGACCGCATACCGTGAGCGCGGCTTCATGGAGAACGTCCACAACACCACGAACATCACCACGCCTTCCAGTGCAGCTTCATAGAGCTGCGATGGGTGGCGTGCGAACTGGTTCAACGCGCCGGCGGCGTACTGCGCCTGGATCTGCGCGGGCAACCGGTCCGCCAGTTCCGGCGCGTGCGGAAAGATCACGCCCCAGCCGGCCTGGGTGAATTTTCCCCACAATTCGCCGCCGACGAAATTGCCGAGCCTCCCGAAACCAAGACCCAGCGGCACCAGCGGGGCGACAAAGTCCATCACATCGAAGAAGTGCAACCGGTGCTTGCGCGCCCACAGCCAGCAGGCGATCAACACGCCAAGCAGGCCGCCGTGGAAGCTCATGCCGCCTTCCCAGACCTTGAACAGGATCAGCGGGTTGGCCAGGAAGGTCTCGAACGCATAGAACAGCATGTAGCCGATGCGCCCCCCCAACACCACGCCGAGCATGCCGTAGAACAGCAGGTCGGAAAAACCATCCATGTCTACCCCGGGCAGGCGACCGCGCAGGATGCGCGAACGGCCCAGCGCCCAGGCCGAGAAAAACGCCGCCAAATACATCAAGCCGTACCAGTGCACCTGCACCGGGCCGAGCGAGAAGGCGATGGGGTCGATGGCGTGCAGATAGATCATGCGGACCGCGTATCACAAACAAGCGAGGCCGCTATTCTGACACCTCGGACGCGCTCAGCCTAAAATCCGCGGCCGGTCAGGTAGCTCGTCTTCATGCTGCGCGCCGTCTGTGGCCGGGAACTGCTCGGCCAACAGTTCAGTCACCGCCTCGATGCCGGCCAGGACAGCCGCTTCGTGCTGGCCTTCGCGCAGGAATTGCTGCATGCGCCGGCACACCTCTGCCCAGCGCGCTTCCGGCACCCGGCTGCGCAGACCGCGGTCTGCCACCACCTCGATGGCGTGGTCGGCCAGCAGCAGGTAAATCAGCACCCCGTTGTTGGCTTCGGTATCCCAGGTCCGCAGCTGGGCGAAAGCCTGCTCGGCGCGCTGCCGCGCGCTGTGCCCGCGCCACAACGCCTCCAGCGGCAGGTCGGCCTCGACCGCGACCATGATCTGGCCGGTGTGCGAGCGCTCGCTCGCGGTCACCGCCGCCGCAATGGCGTCCATGCATGCGGCTGGAAAAGTGCGCTGCGCCGAGGGCGCGAAGATATGCCTGAGCCACCGCATTACCAGCTCCCCGAGGCGCCACCGCCTCCTGATGACCCGCCGCCACCGCCCCAGCCACCACCGCCGCCGAAACCGCCGCGGCCGCCGCCGCCAAATCCACCGAAGCCGCCGAAGCCGCCGCCCCAGCCTCCGCCACCGACAAAGCGGCCGGGCGAGCCGGAGGACAGGCCGGCCAGCAGGCCGATCAGCGCCGCGCCCGCACTGGCCAGCAGCAACGACGTCAACAGCAACGCCGCACCGCCGGCGGCAACGCCGGTCAGCACGGCGCGCAGCGGGCGCGGTAGCGCGCCCAGGATGCCTCGCGCCACCATGGCCACCACGAAGCCGATGAACAGCGCCATGATCCAGCCACCGCCGCCCGCGCCGTTGCCGCCCTCGGCATGCCCGCTGACCGGCGCCGGCAGGGCCTCGCCCTCGATCAGGCCGGCCAGGGTTGCGGTCGCCGCCGTGATGCCGCCAGCGTAATCGCCCTCACGGAAGCGCGGCGCCAGATACTCCTGGATGATGCGGTTGGCGGTGATGTCCGGAATGGCGCCTTCCAGGCCGTAACCCGGCTGGATGCGGACGCGGCGGTCGTCCTTGGCCACCAGCAGCAGCACGCCGTCGTCCACGCCCTTGCGACCGATCTTCCATTGGTCGAACACGCGCTGGGTGTATTGCTCGATCGCTTCCGGCTGCGTGGTCGGCACGATCAAAATCTGCAACTGCGCGCCCTTGCGCTGCTGCAAGGCCAGCGCCTGTTGCTTGAGTTGCTGGATCTGCGCCGCATCCAGGGTGCCGGTGACGTCGACCACCGGCGAGCGCAGCGGCGGGATGGCAGCCAACTCCTGCGCCAGCAGCGATGCCGGCAGCAGCAACGCCATCATCCACACCACTCGCAAACACATTCGTCGCATTGCCAACTCCTACCTGATGCGCGCCGATCGTCCATCAGCGCGGGGTTTTGCGATTGCTTCTTCCCTGCGGGAGATTGCCTCTTACAGAGAACGTGTGCGCCTGAAGCGAATCCGCGGCTGGTCGAACGACTGCAAAGCCTGGCGACCTACCCTCACCAAGCCCTTCCCCGATGGGAGAGCTAGCTCTCGCCTCGACACGGTCTGTTGGCTTGGTCGCAGATTCGGGCTGATGTGCGGCTCGGCGCGCATCACCTGGCGCGTGCCCGTACGTTGCTCGACAGCGCGCGTACTGCGCTTGCTAGCGACCACTGCACAAGCGCCGTGCACGCACAGCAACTGATTACTGCACAGGCTGCGGCGCGGGCTGTTGCTGCGGTGCCTGCTGCGGCGTCTGCTGATTACCGAAATCCACCTGCGGGGCGCGCGAGATCTGCGCTTCGTTTTCCACGCTGAAATTGGGCTTGGGCTGGTAGCCGAAGATCTTGGCCGTGATCACCTGCGGAAACGAGCGGATGTAGGTGTTGTAGTCCTGCACGGTCTGGATATAGCGGCCACGTGCCACGGTGATGCGGTTTTCGGTGCCTTCCAGCTGCACCTGCAGATCGCGGAACGACTGGTCCGACTTGAGCTGCGGATAGTTCTCGCTGACCACCAACAACCGCGACAGCGCGCTACCCAACTCGCCTTGCGCCTGCTGGAATTGCTTCAACGACGCTTCGTCATCGGCGTTGACCTGGATCTGGCCGACGCGCGCACGCGCATTGGTCACTTCGGTCAGGACCTGGCGTTCCTGCTGGGCGTAGCCCTGCACGGTGCGTACCAGGTTGGGAATCAGATCGGCGCGGCGCTGATACTGATTGAGCACCTCCGACCAACCGGCCTTGACGCCCTCTTCCTTCTGCTGGATCGCGTTGTAGCCGCAACCGGACAGCGACGCGGTCAGGATCAGCAACACCAAGGCGCGAATCAGGACAGGCATGCAGGCGATTCCATTGGAAGAGAGCCCGAGCATGCCACGTGCCAGGTCAAGCCCGCATGCACACGCCCCTGCCCGGCTCTCCCAGCCTGCCGCGCGTCACCACAGCCGCGGCAACAGGATCAATCCCCAGCACAGCAGCACATTGATCAGCAGCACGAACACCGCCGCCGAGCCCATGTCCTTGGCACGCCCGGCCAATACGTGATGTTCCGGGCCGTAGCGTTCGATCACCGCTTCGATGGCCGAGTTCAACAGTTCGGCCGCCAGCACGATCAACAGTGGTGCAATCAGTGCAATGCGCTCGAGTCCCGACTGCCCGAGCCACAGACCGAGCGGCACCAGCACTGCCGCCAGACAGACCTCCAGGCGGAACGAGGATTCGTGCAGCCACGCCGCGCGCAATCCCTGCCATGACCAGATCGCCGCCTTGAGCATGCGACGCGGGCCGCGCGGGACGTGCCCCAATTGATCGGCCATGCGTCAGTGCGTCCTGCCGCATGGGCGAAGAGGGGAACAAATCAAACGCATGGCATGGTCGCTGCTGGGGAAAGTGCGAATCTTGCACCGTGGCGCCCCGCCCCGCCAGCTACCGGCAGGTTTGCCCTCAGCTTCCAGCCTGGCGCACCATGGCAGCCCGCTTCACTTTGAAGGTTCCTGCATGACCATCCATCGCCTGCGCAGCGTGCTGTGCGCCCTAGTCCTCCTGTCCGGCCATGCGTATGCCGACGCCCTGCACACCGCTCCGGCGGTGCCGGCGCAGGTTTCCAATGCCGCTTGGGAACAAGACATGCAACGCTTCGCCGAGAGCGACGCGCGTCAGCCGCCGCCCAAGCACGGCATCGTGTTCGTCGGCAGTTCATCGATCCGGTTCTGGGAGACATTGGCCCAGGATTTCCCGGGCAAACCGGTGATCAATCGCGGCTTTGGCGGCTCGGAAGTGCGCGACAGCACCTGGTACGCAGACCGCATCGTGATTCCATACGCGCCACGCCAGGTCGTGCTGTACGCCGGCGACAACGACCTCAACAGTGGCCGCACACCCGAACAGGTGCGCGATGATGTGCTGGCATTCGTGGCACGTGTACGCCGCGACCTGCCCGAGGCACGCATCAGCTATCTGTCGATCAAGCCCAGCCCGTCGCGCGCGCAACTGCTGCCGGCCGTGATCAAGGCCAACCGCCTGATCAAGGACGCGCTAGCCCCGCTGCCGCGTGTGGACTTCGTCGACATCTACACCCCGATGCTCGATGCCAGCGGCAAACCGCGCGCAGAACTGTTCCGCGCCGACAGGCTGCATATGACGGCCGATGGCTACGCGATCTGGCGCAAGGTCGTGGCACCGGTATTGGAACAACGCTAGAACGCAACCGAGCCGATCCGGCGCGCCTGTCGCCGGATCGGCCGGCCTGCAGGCGAGACGTTGGCTGCCGCTCCATGCCAGCGCGTTTTTTCGTGGCGGCAGCCTGCCGGCCCTGTTCCCACACACAACTGACGTAGGGGTCTGCGATTTGGGCACGTGGCGACCGCATTGGCGGTGTGGGCAAGAAATACCGGCAATGCCAAGCACCTGCAACGTCGCTAAAGGCACTGCAAACGTCCACGCGCCGGTACACTGTTGGCACCACGTTGAGCGTTCCGGCTGCCGAGCGGTAAATAGGGTGATCGAAGCGGTTAGCCGAGCGCGTGCAGCAGCCGGTCGTCGTCTTCCTGCCATGCCGCGTGACTGTTGAGCGGCAGCAAGGCGTCATCAGCAAGCGCCAGGACCACAAAGTGACGCCTCAGGCGACGACCACCGCCACGGACGTGCCGACGCCGGCTTGGCTCTGCAGTTCGATACGCCAGCCGAAGCGATCGCATAGCCGACGGACGATCGACAGGCCGAGCCCAGTGCCTTGCGGGCGGGTGGGGTCGGCGCGGAAGAACGGTTCGAACGCGCGGGCACGCGCCTCTTCGCTCATGCCAATGCCGGTATCGCGGACCACGATGCGGTCGTGGGTCACCTCGACCTCGATGCTGCCGGTATCGGTGTAAGCGCAGGCGTTACGCAACAGGTTGCTGAGCACCACCCGCATGACCCTGGGCGGGGCGAACATCTGCAGGCTGCGGTCGCCGACCATGCGCAACGACACCGGTTTGTCGCCAAGCAATTCGCGCGCACTTTCCAGCTCTTCGCTGGCAAGCTCGGCCACATCGAAATTTTCGCTCTGCGGGTCGATCTCGGCTTCGCGCGCCAGGATCAGGAAGGCATCGATCACCGCTTCCATATCGTGGCCGGCGCGCTGGATGCGACGCAGGCTGCGCTGCGTGCGCGCCGACAACTCGTCGTCGGCCAAGGCCATGTCGCTGGCCACGCGGATCACCGTGAGCGGAGTGCGCAATTCATGGCTGGCATCGCGGGTGAAATTGCGTTCGCGCGCGACATGCTCGCTGACGCGCAGCCCCAGCGCATGCAGCGCGGCGGCCAGCTGGCGCGTTTCGCCCTGCAATTCGGCAGGCAGCCGCTCCGGAGCCAGTTCGTCCACATCCGGGTTGCGTGGGTCCCAATGCGAGACGCGCCGGGCCAGCCAGCTGATCGGCGAGACCAGCCGCTTGGAAACCCGATAGGTGAACCAGGACACGCCATAGATCGCCACCAACACCACGATTGCCGGCACCACACCGAACCACAGCGTCAGATGCGCCGCACGCGAGCGCGGAAACACCAGATACAGCCGCCCCTCCGGGCGTTGATCGACATACACCAGCGCATCGGCGGCAGCCACTTCGCTGAAACCCGGAGACAGGTTGCGCAGTGCGGCCGGTGCAGCCTCGGCGGCGGTACCGGCGGGCGAAAAATACCCTTGGATATTGCGAGTATTGGGCGGCCGGTTGTCCGGCACGCTCTTTTGCATCTGCCAGAAATGCACGGCCTCGTCGGCGAGCACGGTGCGCACCAGGCTGTATTTGATGACGAACGACACCAGATACCCGGCCAGCACCAGCGCCAGGCTCGCCAGCGCGACCTGCAACAGGAAGGCGAGACGTATTTTTCTCGGAAGCCCGTGTGGCATTACTGCATCCAGGGAAGAGCGCCGGAGTATAGGCAACGCTTCCGTGAGTCCTTCGTGCAACCAGCCGGCAGCACAGGAGATCGAGCGGCGCATGAGCGCCTATACAGCGGCCGGCCGCCAGAACGGCGGCCGGCGCGTGACATCACGCCATCGGTTGGGCGATGTCGGCGATGCGATAGCCGGCGCTCTGCACGGTGTGCAGCAGCGGACGGTCGAACGGCTTGTCGATGATCTTGCGCAGGTTGTACAGATGGCTGCGCAGGTTGTACAGATGGCTGCGCAGGGTGTCCGAATCGGGCAAACCGTTGCCCCAGATTTCGCGCTCGATTTCCTGGCGGGTGACCACACGCGGCGATTCGCGCATCAGGATGGTCAAAAGGCGCAGGCCGATCGGCGAGAGCTGCAGCTCGGTGCCGGCACGGGTGGCGCGCATGCTCACCGGGTCCAGCACCAGGTCGGCGACCTTGAGCACTTCCGAGCCCACCTGGCGACGCTCGCGGCGGATCAGGGCACGCAGGCGCGCCTCCAGTTCCTGAATCGCAAACGGCTTGGTCAGGTAGTCATCGGCGCCAAAGCCCAGGCCGGTGAGCTTGTCGTCCAGCGTGTCGCGGGCGGTCAGCATCAACACCGGTGTGGACTTGCGTGCGTCGTTACGCAGGCGGCGACACACTTCGATGCCGTCCAGGCGTGGCAGCATGAGATCCAGCACGACCACGTCGTAGCTGTTCTCCGCGGCAAGACGGTAGCCGTCCAGGCCGTCCTGCGCGTAGTCGACCTCGAAGCCACGGCCTTCCAGGTACTCGCCGATCATTTCGGAGATATTGCGGTTGTCTTCGACGACCAGCACGAGGCCGGACGTTTCCTTGGTCTGACGCATGGACTTTCCTCGGTCTTCAGCTTTGTGAAACATGCCGGATCGACGGTGGAAAGAGCGTGAAGACCGGATAACGTTTCGTGTTCCGCGGCATTTAGCGGCCGAGCAGCGGGCGCAATGCCGGCCATACCGTCTCCAGCACCTTCGGTTGCGCGGCGGCGGTGGGGTGCAGACCGTCCGCCTGCATCAGGCCGGGCTGCAGCGCGACCTTTTCCAGGAAGAACGGCACCAGCGCGGTCTTGTACTGTGTGGAGAGGTCCGCATAGGTCGCCTTGAGCCGCTCGCGGTAGGCTGGGCCGTAATTGGGCGGCACGTCGATCCCGAGCAGCAGCACCTTGGCGCCGGCGTGCTGGCTGAGCTGGATCATCTTTTCCAGGTTGCCCTTGAGCTGGGCCGGGGTCAGCCCGCGCAGCGCGTCGTTGCCGCCGAGCTCGATGACCACCACGCCGGGGCGGTGTTTTTCCAGCAGGCCCGGCAGCCGGGTCAGCGCGCCGGAGGTGGTTTCGCCGCTGATGCTGGCATTGACGACTGCCGGTGGCGTCGCCATGTCACGCTTCAGGCGCTGGTCCAGCAGGGTCACCCAGCCGGACTGCACCGGGATGTTGTGCGCAGCGCTCAGGCTGTCGCCCACCACCAGGACCGGCGCAGTGGCGACCGGACTTTTGGCAGAGGCAATCCCCGGCGCAAGCAGGGAGAGTGTCAGCAGCCACAGGGCCAGCACGCCATATCGCAGTGTTCTTTCACGCATTCGGAGATTCCTCATCGACAGTCTGGCCCCCCGCTCCAGCACCCGCACCGCCATCGACGTTCGCGAGGTCGGCAAGTCCGTCAGTGGCCCGGAGGGAACGCTCCACATCCTCGACAACGTGAGCTTGACGGTCAGTGAAGGCGACAGCATCGCCATCGTCGGCGCGTCCGGCTCGGGCAAGACCACCCTGCTCGGCCTGCTGGCCGGGCTGGACCTGCCCAGCCGCGGCAGCATTGCGCTGGCGGGCCAGGACCTGGGCCAGCTCGACGAAGAAGCGCGCGCCGCGCTACGCGCCCGCGATGTCGGCTTCGTGTTCCAGAGTTTTCACCTGCTGCCGGCGCTGACTGCCGAAGAAAACATCGCACTGCCGCTGGAACTGGCCGGGCGCGAGGATCCGGCGCGGGTGCGCGAAGTGCTGGAGGCCGTGGGCCTGAGTGCACGTGCGCGGCATTACCCGCGCCAGCTGTCCGGTGGCGAGCAGCAACGCGTGGCGTTGGCGCGCGCCTTCGTGGCCCGCCCGCGCATCCTGTTCGCCGATGAGCCCACCGGCAGCCTCGACCAGGCCACCGGCGCGCAGATCAGCGACCTGTTGTTCGCGCTCAATGCCACCAGCGACACCACCCTGGTGCTGGTCACCCACGACATGAGCCTGGCGCAGCGCTGCAGGCACATCTACCGCATCGACAGCGGCCGCCTGCACGCACACACCGGTCCGGCGGCATGAACGTCGTGCGCCAAGCCGCGCGCGCCGTGCGCCGCGAATTCCTGGCCGGCGATCTGCTGACGGTGTTCGCCGCGCTGGTGCTGGGCGTGGCGGTGATGACCGCGGTGGGCACCCTGGTCGACCGGGTGACGCTCGCGCTGACCTCCAGCGCGGCCGAAGTGCTCGGCGGCGATCTGGGCGTGACCGGGCGGCAGGAGATCCCGGCCGACTTCGCCGCAGAAGCCCAGCGACGCGGCCTGCAGAGCACGCGCATGGTCAGCTTTCCCAGCGTGCTGTTCCATGGCGATGCCAGCCAGATGGCCAATATCCGCGGCGTCGGCCCCGGCTACCCGCTGCGCGGGCAGTTGCTGGTGTCCAAGGACGGCACCGGGACGGAAGGCAGCGTCGCCAGCGCACCGCCGCCGGGCCAGGCCTATGCCGATCCGCGCCTGCTCGAAGCGCTGGGCCTGCACGTGGGCGAGCAACTGGAATTCGGTGCCGGCCATCTGACCATCACCGGCGTGTTGCGCGCCGAGCCCGATGCCTCCGGGGAGCTGATGCAGCTCTCGCCGCCGCTGCTGGTCAATCGCGCCGATATCGACGGCGCCGGCCTGCTCGGCCCGGGCAGCCGCGCCTCCTATCGGTTGATGTTCGCCGGCGCACCGGATGCCATCGCCGACTTGCGCGCCTGGCTCAAGCCACGCGCCAGCGAGTATCGCCTGGTGGGTATCGAAGACACCCAACGCGGCATGCGTGCAGCGTTTGATCGCGCCGGCCGCTTCCTGGCCTTGTCGGCGTTGCTGGCGGTGCTGTTGTCCGGCGTGGCCACGGCCCTGGCAGCGAACCGGTTTGCGATGCGACGCATCGACACCGTGGCGGTCTTGCGCTGCCTGGGCGCCCGCCAGCGCGACATCCTGGCAATGCTGTCGCTGCAGTTGCTGCTGACGGCGATTCCGGCCTGCCTGGTCGGTATCGGGCTTGGCATGCTTGCGCAGGAAGGCCTGGTGCAGGCGCTGGGCAGCCTGATCCCGAACCGGTTGCCGCTGCCGCAGGCCACCCCGGCCCTGGCCGGTGCGGGCATCGGCCTGGTGCTGTTGCTGGGCTTCGGCCTGCCGCCGCTGCTGCGGCTGCGCAACGTGCCACCGATGCGCGTGCTCAACCGCAGCTTTGCTGCAGTGCCGCCCAGCTCGTTGCTGGTGTATGGCGCCGCCCTGGCCGCCACGCTGGCGCTCACCGTCTATGCCACCGGCAACCTGGTATTGGCCGGCTGGGTGCTGGGCGGCCTGGCCGCGCTGGCACTGGTGGCGATGTTGCTGGGGCTGGGCCTGCTCGCGTTGCTGCGACCGATTCAGCACCGCCTGCGCGGTGCCTGGAAACTTGGCCTGGCCTCGCTGACACGGCGCCGCGGCTTGAGCGTGGTGCAACTGGTCGGGCTGTCGCTGTCGTTGTGCGCGCTGTTGCTGCTGGCGGTGGTCGGCCCGGGCTTGCTCGGCCAATGGCGCGACCGCCTACCGGCCGATACGCCCAACTACTTCCTGATGAACATCCAGCCCGAACAAACCCAGCCGGTGCTGCAGACGCTGCGCGGTCTGGGGGTGAAGGATGCGGCCGTGGAGCCGTTTTCCACCGGGCGCCTGGTGGCCATCAACGACAAACCGCCGGTGCGTGGCGACCGCGACCCGGCCGACGATGGCGACGGCGACAACCGCCCGGTGAATTTTTCCTGGCGTCACGCGTTCCCGCCGGCAAATACGCTGCTGCAGGGCAAGTTCTGGGCGGCCGGCAGCACCGCGGCGGAAGCCTCGGTGGAAGAAGGCTGGGCGCAGCGCTACCAGCTCAAACTGGGCGATCGCATCACCCTGCTGCTGGGCGAACAGCAACGCACGTTCACCGTGACCAGCATCCGCAAGGCCGATTGGGATTCGTTCCGGGTCAACTTCTTCCTGCTGCTCAATCAAGGATCGGTCGGCGATGCACCGTACAACCTGATTTCCGCCTTCCACCTGCCGCCGGGCAATGCGTCCAAGCTGGCGGCGCTGAGTCGCGACTATCCGAACATTTCGTTGCTGGATATCGATGCCATCCTGGGCCGCGTGCGCGAGGTCATCGACCAGGTGGCACAGGCGGTGCAACTGGTGATGGGCTTCAGCCTGCTGGCCGGCGTGCTGGTGTTGCTGGCCGCATTGCAGGCCACCGCGGGCGAACGCCGTTACGACAGCGCAGTGTTGCGCACCCTGGGCGCACGCCGTGGCCAGCTACGCGGTGCGGTGCTGGTGGAATTCGGCGCGCTTGGCTTGCTGGCGGCGACGCTGGCGGTGACCGCTGCGGCCGTGATCGGCGCGGTCGTGGGGAAGCAGGCGTTCGAGATGGCGTTGACACCGGATTGGCCGCGCCTGCTGCTCGGCGGCGCATTCGGGCTGGCCTTGAGTCTGTTGGCGGGTTGGTCGGGCACGCGGCGCATCCTGTCCACGCCGCCGGCGTTGGCATTGCGGAGCGAATAAGCGCGGGTAAAACGCGTCGCATGCGGGCAACGGCATGCGACGCGCGGCCCGGTGGCTGTGCTGCAGGCCAGCTCACGGACGCTGTGGCGCGCAGCGTGAGGGGCCTTGCTCTTCTGTGAGTGCTGCATATGTCTGCAGCGCATAAGCACCTTGCAAATCGTACGTTCGCAGCGGTGGCACGACTGCCTAGAGTGGTATGTCCGGCCGCCGGCCCAGGCGGCCTTTCGTTGCCGTCGAGGTGCCACGTCATGGCCAGCATCACTTCCGCAGCGCGTGTGCACACGCCGCGCGATGCGTCTTCCCCCGTGCAGAGCTCCAGCGTCAGGATCGTGCCATTCGACGCTCCGCTGGGCGCCGAAGTGATCGGGCTGGACCTTGCGCAACCGCTGGACGCCGCCACCTTCGCGCGTATCCATCGCGCGCACCTGGATCACCACGTGCTGGTGTTTCGCGATCAACGCATCACACCGGCCCAGCAGGTGGAATTCAGCCGCCGCTTCGGGCCGCTGCAGATTCACGTGCTGCGCAACTTTCAACTGCGCGGGCACCCGGAAGTGCTGGTGGTGTCCAACATCAAGGAGAACGGCGAGCCGATCGGCCTGGGCGATGCCGGGCATTACTGGCACTCGGATCTGTCGTACAAGCAAACACCGAGCCTGGGGTCGCTGCTGCATGCGCAGGAGCTGCCCAGCGAAGGCGGCGACACCCTCTTTGCCAACCAGCACCTGGCATGGCAAACGCTGCCCGAATCGCTCAAACGCGCCGTGCAGGACCTGCGTGCCGAACACAGTTATCTGGCCAAGTACGAGGAGTTGCGCGCCCGCAATCCGTGGCGGCCGGCACTGACGCCGGAGCAGATTGCCGAAGTGACACCGGTGCAGCACCCGGTGGTGCGCACGCATCCGGAGACGGGCCGCAAGGCGCTGTTCGTCAGCGAGCATTTCACCACGCGCATCGTCGGCTTGCCCGAGGACGAAAGCCGCGCGCTGTTGCAGAGGTTGTTCGAACACTCCACGCATGCTGGGCTGGTGTATCGGCATCGCTGGCAGCCGCACGACATGGTGTTCTGGGACAACCGTTCGGTGATGCATCTGGCTGCAGGCACGCCGGATCATCTGCGCCGTCGGCTCAACCGCACCACCATCGAAGGCGATGCACCGTTCTGAGCCTGCACCTGTTCCCTCCCCTTCCCGACTGGAGCGCCGCATGCGTTTGACCGTCACTTCCCACGCTCCTGCGCCGCGCCGGCGTTTTTCGCGGCGCATCGCGCTGCTGGTGTTGGCCGCGCTGCCGCTGTTGCACAGCGCGCATGCGCAGGCCGAAGGCAAGCTGCGGATCGCCAAGCAATTCGGCATCGTTTACCTGCTGCTGGACGTGGCGCAGGACCAGAAGTTGATCGAACAGCAGGGCAAGGCCGCCGGTGTGGACATCGACGTGCAATTCCTGCAGCTCTCCGGTGGGGCGGCAGTCAACGATGCGTTGTTGACCGGTTCGATCGATATCGCCGGTGCCGGTGTCGGGCCGCTGTTCACCATCTGGGACCGCACGCGCGGCCGCCAGAATGTCCGCGGCGTCGCATCGCTGGGCAATTTCCCGTACTACCTGATCAGCAACACTCCGCGCATCAAGTCCATCGGCGATTTCACGCCAAAGGACCGTATTGCGGTGCCGGCGACGGGTGTCTCCGTGCAATCACGTTTCTTGCAACACGCCTCGCAACAACGTTGGGGCGACAAGGGCACCCATCAGCTCGACGCGCTACAAGTCGCCTTGCCGCATCCGGATGCCGCCGCGGCGATCATCCGTGGGCGTACCGAAATCACCGCGCATTTTGCCAGCCCGCCGTTTCAGGAGCAGGAACTGGCGCGCAACCCGGCCGCGCATATCGTCACCAGTTCCTACGAGATCGAAGGCGGCCCGTCGTCGGCAACGGTGTTGTACGCCACCGAAAAATTCCGCAAGGACAATCCCAAGACCTACCGCGCGTTTGTCGCCGCACTGGACCAGGCGGCGAAGTTCGTTACGGCCCATCCGGAGCAGGCGGCCGATATCTTCCTGCGCCGTAATGGCTCGGGCATCGACCGCGCGCTGGTGCTGCAGATCCTCAAGGACCCGAAAGTGCAGTTCACCGTGGCACCGCAGAACACGCTGGGGCTGGGCAAGTTCATGCAGCACAGCGGGGCGATCAAGCAGGCGCCGGGCAAGGTGGGCGATTACTTTTTCGACGACCCGCTGATTGCGGGCGGGAGCTGAGCGATGAGCACGCCCCTGCTGCAGGTCGATCATGTCAGCCTGGAATATGCCTCGGCCCAGCGCGTGGTGCGCGCGACCCATCGCGTGCGCTTCGATGTGCACGAAGCCGACCGCTTCGTGCTGCTGGGGCCCTCAGGCTGCGGTAAATCCACATTGCTCAAGGCGGTTGCCGGTTTTGTTGCGCCGCGCGAAGGACAGATCCGCCTGGAGGGTCATGCGGTCACCGGTCCCGGGCCGGACCGGGTGGTGGTGTTCCAGGAATTCGACCAGTTGGCACCATGGAAAACCGTGCGCGAGAACGTGGTGTTCGGGCTGCGTGCGGCGCGCAAACTCGGCCGTGCCGAGGCGCGCGAGCGGGCAGACGACAGTCTGGCCCAGGTCGGGCTGAGCGGATTTGCAGATGCTTACCCGCACACCTTGTCCGGCGGCATGAAGCAGCGTGTAGCCATCGCACGCGCCCTGGCGATGCGCCCGCGTGTCCTGCTGATGGATGAACCGTTCGCGGCACTGGATGCGCTGACGCGTTCGCGCATGCAGGAGCAGGTGCTGGAATTGTGGGAACAATTGCGCTTCACGCTGTTGTTCGTCACCCATTCCATCGAAGAAGCATTGGTGGTCGGCAATCGCGTGCTGCTGTTGTCGCCGCACCCGGGCCAGGTGCGCGCCGAACTCAACGCGCATGCCTTCGGCCCGCACAGTGCCGGCAGCGTGGCCTTCCAGCAGACCGCGCAACGCATTCACCGGCTGCTGTTCGATCTGCCCGATGACACGCTGGACGACGACAAGGTGGCACCGCTGCGTCGCCCGTCCCTGCGCCAACGCCAGGCGCTGACATGAGCCGCAGCACCGCAAGCGCAGTGCCGCCGATTCCACCGGTGCGGCCCGAGTACGAAGTGGCACTGACCCCGCTGGACCCTGCCCTGGGCGCCGCGACCACGCCCACGCGTTGGCACGCACCGCCCTGGCTGCGCAAGGCATGGGTGCTGGTGGTCTTGGTCGCGGCATGGGAAATCGCCGCGCGGCTGGTCGGCGACGATCTGATGCTGCCCGGCGCAGTGCAGACCGCGCGCGCGTTCTACGACGGGCTGCTGTCGGGCGAACTGCTGCGCCGGGTCGGTGCGTCGTTGCGTGTGCTGGCGCAAGGTTATGCGCTGGGCGTGCTGCTGGCGTTCGTACTGACCGCGCTGGCCGCTTCCACGCGCTGGGGCCGCGATGTGCTCGGCACGCTGACCGCCATGTTCAACCCGCTGCCGGCCATTGCGCTGTTGCCGCTGGCCTTGCTGTGGTTCGGGCTGGGCACCGGCAGCCTAGTGTTTGTGCTGGTGCACTCGGTGCTGTGGCCGCTGGCGCTGACCACCTACGCCGGCTTCCAGGCGGTACCGGACACGCTGCGCATGGCCGGGCGCAACTACGGCCTGCGCGGCCCGCGCTATGTGGTGCAACTGCTGGTTCCGGCGGCGCTGCCGGCGATCCTGTCCGGGCTGAAGATCGGCTGGGCATTCGCCTGGCGCACCCTGATCGCCGCCGAACTGGTGTTCGGCGCCACCTCCGGCCAGGGCGGCCTGGGCTGGTACATCTTCCAGAACCGCAATGAGCTTTACACCGACAAGGTCTTCGCGGGGCTGGCGATGGTGATCGTGCTGGGGCTGCTGGTGGAGGGCGTGGTGTTCCAGGCGATCGAGCGGCTCACGGTGCGTCGCTGGGGCATGCAGCGCTAGCGCGGCCCCGGCGGCACGGTCGCGTGCGCTTAACGAAGTTGGCTTATGCTTCGGCCCCCATTCTCTGCCGCTCGCCGCCATGCCCACTGCCCCCTTCACCGCCTACCTGTACCCGGTCCTGCTGCTGATCGCCAGCAACGTGTTCATGACCTTCGCCTGGTACGGGCACCTGAAGTACAAGACCACGCCGCTGATGATCGCCATCCTGGTCAGCTGGGGCATCGCGTTCTTCGAATACTGCCTGCAGGTGCCAGGCAACCGTCTGGGCAGCGCGGTGTATTCGGCGCCGCAGCTCAAGGGCATGCAGGAAGTGATCACGCTGCTGGTCTTTGCCGGTTTCTCCACCTTCTACCTGGGGCAGTCGCTGAAGTGGAACCATTGGGCCGCGTTCGGCCTGATCCTGGTGGCCGCGTTCCTGATGTTCAAGGAATAAAGGCAAAGCACCCTCTCGCTCGTAGGAGCGCACCCGGGCGCGACCTCGCAAGAGCCCCCTGCGGTGTGATTGGCCTTACCGGGAATGCCATATCGCGCTCGGATGCGCTCCTACGGCGTCAGGGTGCCTAGTTCGCCGGTTCGACCCACCGTGCGAACACCGCATCGATTTGCGCGTCCTTGACCGGCTTGCCCTTCTGCGCTGACTCAGCCTGCTCGAACATCGGCACGATCATCGCCATGCCGTCCGGCTTGGTTTTCAGATGCAGGCCCGGTGGCGTTTGCAGGAATGCGGCCCAGCGCGCGCGCACCTTGGCCCAATACCCCTGTGTGCCTTTCCAGTACGCATAGGCCGGGGCGAAGTCCACCTCGGTGGTCTTGCGGTAATCGTTGAAGCCGAACTCGCGTGCAATCGCTTCCTGGGTGCCGTCGGGCTTGCGCAGCACCTTGGTATTGAATTGTTCGTGGGTCCAGCCGTTCGGCGTCAGCGTGTGCCGGTTGATCACCGATAGCGCATTGTAGTCGCTGCGCCTGGTGTACTCGCGCCGCGGCAACGGGCGCCAGCTGGGATCGCTGGTCCAGGTGGGGTGGCCATCGGCGTAGTCCCAGCGGCCGGTGCCGCAATAACGCGGCGCGTCGCTGACTTCGTACACACATTGCGTCCAGGTGCCGCTGGTGATGGCCGGCGCCAGCGCATGCACCGTCCAGGTCTGCTCGGCGGTGAATTCAAACCGTTGCGGTGCCTCGAAGGTCCAGTCCTGCCGCCAATGCTTGGTCACGTGCCCGGTCTTTTCGTCGACCAGCACGTGCTGCAGCACCAGCCTGCGCGGCGAATCCTCCACCACGATGACCACTTCGCTGGCGCCGCTGCGCATCGCCGAAGCGCGCTCGTAGCCGGGCTTGAGCAGCACGGTTTCGTCGAACGCGAAATCCACCGCGTATTCGCCCTGCATCGCCAGGATGCTCTGCCGATCGCGCTGAGCATCGGCGGCGGCAATCAACGGCAACAGGCTCAGTGTGGCGGCGACACAGCGGGAGAACAATCGGCTCATCGGCACTCTCGGTAGTCATTGGGGAACATCAGGGACGCGCGCGCAGCAGCGACATCGTCATGACACGGGGTCGGCACCGCGGGCATTCACCGCGGCAGTACGCAGCACTGCAGCGCGCGCGCAGCAACAATCGTCCACGACCACGCGGCCGTCGATGCCCTCGTCGCGCGCCAACCGTGCAGCAACCTCAGCGCCCAGCGCAGAGACGGTGGCCAGGCTGGCGGTGATGGGGTGATCGTGGCTGGCCGCAGGCTGCAAGCGCAGTGCGCTCAAGCGCCATGCATCGCCGCGCATGCGTCCGGCCAGGCGGCGCCATAGCCGTTCGCCGACGCCCAGTTCATGCGTGTCCATCGGCAGTGGCGGCAGCCGAGAGACCAGGCGGTCCCAGCTCAGGAAATCGCTGTCGGGCAACAGGCAGAGCCGCCAGCAGCACTGTCCTGCCGCATCGAAGAACCAGATGCCCTCGTGCACGCCGTCGCTGTCCACCCGACGGGACGCGGCTGCAGCGACCGCGTGCTGCCAACCATCCAGTTCGTTGCCCAACGCAGGCCGATACAGGCAAAGCACCGTCCCTAGCGCCGCCAACTGCCGTGGTCGCGGCAGTGCCGCGCGGGTAGCGCGTGCATGCAGGGGCAACGGGATGGCGCAGAGGTTGGGCATGGCCGCTACCAGCTCACAGCCAGGCTGAGCGAGGCAGTGCGCCCGGCGCCAGTGAAGCGGTCCAGCACCGTGCTGCTGGCCAGCGTGCCGTTGGGCAGCGCGTTCCAGTCCACGTAACGGCGATCGGCCAGGTTAAACACGCCTGCGGTGAGCTTGGCGCCGGGCGCGAATTCCCAATGCCCCATCAGATCCAGCGTGGCGTAGCCGGCCGGCACGTAATAGCTGTCCAGCTGCGGGCGATGTTTGCGGGCCACAAAGGTACCGATCACTTCTGCGCCCCAGCGATCACTGTCGAAGGCCAGGCCAAGCGTGCCGCGCAACGGGTCGATCGAATTGAGCGGCGTGCCGTCGGTGAGGTTGTCGCCTTCCGCATAGGCAACGGCACTGTTCAACGACCAGCCTTGCCAACCCGCCAGCATGCCCAGATCGATGCCCGCGCGCGCCTCTGCGCCCTTGATCACCACATCGTCCACGTTGCGCGACTGGAACAGCGCCAGCCCGTCGGCATTCACGCCAGCCGGCGCATACGATTCGATGAAGTTGCGGTAGTCGGTGTAGTACACGGCGAGCCCGAAATAGCCGACCGCATCGTTGAAACGCAGGCCCAGTTCGCCACCGCGGCTGGTCTCCGATTTCAGATCCGGATTGGCGATGGCGGTGTAGCGCGCCTGCAGATTGGTGAAACCGATATTGACGTCGTTGTACGGCGGCGCGCGGAAGCCATGCGCGTAATTGGCATACGCCGACCAGGCGTCCGAAAACCGCCACACCGCACCGAACTTGGGAGACACCTGGGTCTCGTCGATGGTCTCGGCGGCAACGCCGGGATTGTCTTCGCGGAAGATGTCGTCCACCTGCGGCGACAGCCGGAAATAATCCACGCGCACGCCCGGCGTCAGCGACAGCTGGCCATCGAGCAGGCCGATCTCGTCCTGCGCATACAACCCGAGCTTGGTGGTTTCGCTCATCGGGAAATCGCGCACCGGAAACACGTCCTGACCGACGCGATTGCTCACCACGCCATTGGCCAGATTGACCGAATAGCCGTCGCGCTTGGCGCGCGTATCGGTCCAGGTGCCATCCAGCCCATAGGTGATTTCGTGGCTGAGGGTGCCGGTTTCGATGGACTTATGCGCGTTGACCAGCAGGCCGTAAACACGCTGATCGAAATTATGTTCGTTATGCCGGCGCGTGGTGTTGCCGCGCAGTTCGTTGGTGCGTTGCAGGCTCTCGCTGTCCTGGCGATACAGCTGCCACTGCAGATCGTCGGTCCACACGGAATCCAGCGCATCGACTTCATGCCGCAGCGAGACCCGCGCACGTGTCTGATGATCGCGTCCTTGCTGCGACAGGATGCGTAGCGACGCCGTCGGACTCCGCGTATCGACGCCGGTCAATGCATCGATGCTGCCGTAGTCTTCGTTGCCTTCGACCGTGAGTTTGAAGCGCTGTTGTGCGCTTGGGGCGTACACCAGTTTGGCGAGCACACTGCGCCCATCGATGCGCTGCGGATTGGCCGCAGTGCGGGTGAAATCGCGGCTGCGGTCATCGCCCTGGTTTTGCGCCTCCTGGCCCTGGCGATGACTCACCGCCACCAAGCCGCTCCAGCGTTCGCCACCGAACGCGCCGGTGGCACCGGCAAACAGGCCGTTCCAGTCGCCTTCGTAGCCGAACTTCAGGCCGACGTAGCTGTGCTTGTCTGCGCTCAGATAGTCCGACGGATCCTTGGTGACGAAAGCGACCACGCCGCCCAATGCATCCGAGCCATACAACGAGCTGGCCGGCCCGCGTACCACTTCCACGCGCTTGAGCGTTTCCAGGTCGACGAAGTTACGGTTGGCGTTGAGATAGCTGCCGAAGCTGAAGGTGTCCGACACCGGCACGTTATCCACCAGCATCGCCACGCGGTTGCCATCCAGCCCGCGGATGCGGATGCCGTTGGCACCGGTGAAGCGGCCGCTGGTGCTGGTGACCGACACGCCCGGCGTGTAGCGGAACAGATCCTTGAGTTCGCGCACCAGTTGGTTGTCGAGCTGTTCGCGGTCGATCACATCCACCGTGCTGGGCACATCCACCAGTGCGCGCTGGGTGCGCGTGGCGGTGACCTGGAGCCGGTCGAAGTCGTGCACCTCACGCGCACCCTCCGCTCCGGCATCGCGTTCGGCAGCACGGGCACACAAGGAAATAGCGGGCAGCGCCAGCGACAGCGCGACCACCAGCGGATGCAGGCGGATCATCAGGAACCTTTACGCGTCCCCCGGCGGCGCGTGCGGCATAAGCCAAACGCGGCAGGGAAGATGGAGTTGAGTGGCGGGCGGCGGCGGCAGCGCCCGCTACGATCTTGCGCACATGCGTCGAGCGAGTACGCAAAGATGGGATGCCATGGCAATCGAGCGTTGCGCGCAGAGCAGGATCGCGTCATCGGCACTGACGGCGCACGACGATCGTTGCGGCAGCGGCTGCGCACAGTGGCTGTGCGCAGCCCAGTGGCTGGATTATTTGGTCAGGATCAGCTTGTCGTTGCTGGTGTGGCGCAGGCGATAGACGCGATCGCCGTGCTGGATCAGCACTTCACGCCGGCCCTTGAGCAGCGCTTGGCTGCTGATGAGGTCTTCGGCGGGCACGGCGCGCGGCGTGGCGCGGTCGCGCAGATTGACCGGTTCGGAGCGAAGCAGCACGGGGTGGGCGGTCATGATCTGGTTCTCCAGTCGGTTGGCCAGACAAATAATAACCATTCTCATTTAATGATCAAGAGTCATTCTCATTTGCCAGGCGGGATGTTTAAATCGCTCCTTGATTTTCGATTGACCACACCAATCGAACGGATGGTGTGTCGCTGCCCTCAGCTGCGGTGACTGCTACAAGCATCGACCGCAGCACTCGATCGACCCAATGGCTCAGCGCGTGCTCGACTCCACCCGCGCCCAGCCGGCGTCATCGACCTGATCCAGGGTGTTCAAGGCACCAAGGTTTTCTTCCAACTGTGTGACCCGGCTCGCGCCTAGGATCACGCTGGACACATGTGGATTGCGCAGGCACCAGGCGATGGCCAACTGCGCCGGCGACTGGCCAAGCTCGGCCGCCACCGCGCAGAACGCGCGGGCGCGCTCCAGCCGGCGCGCTTCCGGCGCGCCCAGCACTTCGTCCTGCAACCATTGGTTGCCCGGCTGGCCCAGACGGCTGTCGGCCTCCACGCCCGCGTTGTACTTGCCGGTCAGCAGGCCCGAGGCCAGCGGCGACCAGATCGTGGTGCCCAGCCCGTTCTCGCACAGTGGCGCGTATTCGCGCTCCAGCCGCTCGCGATGCAGCAGGTTGTATTGCGGCTGTTCCATCGCCGGCGCATGCAGATGTTCGCGTTCGGCAATCGCGATGGCCTCGCGCAACTGCGCGGCGCTCCATTCGGATGTGCCCCAGTACAGCACCTTGCCCTGGCGGATCAGCGCATCCATGGCGCGTACGGTTTCCTGGACCGGGGTGTCCGGATCGGGCCGATGGCAGTAATAGAGGTCCAGGTACTCCACGCGCAGGCGCTTGAGCGCGGCGTGGCAGGCATCGGTGACATGCTTGCGCGAGAGCCCGCGCTGGGTCGGCCGCGGGCTGTCGACCGCACCGAAAAATACCTTGCTCGACACGCAAAAGCCATCGCGCGGCAAACGCAGATCGGCGATCACATCGCCCATCACTTCCTCGGCGCGGCCGCGCGCGTAGACCTCGGCGTTATCGAAAAAATTGATGCCGTTGTCCCAGGCGGCGGCAATCAGATTGCGCGCTTCGCTGCGCCCGATCTGTTTGCCGAAGGTGACCCAGGCCCCGAACGACAAGGCCGATAGCTGCAGCCCGGTGGAACCCAGACGACGGTAAAGCATGGCGAACTCCCGCAACCTCCAGGGCACCTGCCCTGGACCGGCGTGCGCAGTGTAGGCCGTGGCGTCGGGCAGGCACAGCGCGCGGCGTGTGCGGCGCCGTGCATCGACCTGTTCCCGGCTCGACTGCGTGTTCGCAGCACCGCCTGCACTGCGCATGCATCGTGATCGACGCTTTTGTCGGTGTTGGTCTGCCGTTGGTGGTTATCTGCACCGAATGCTTCGGCTTGCATGGGCGTTTCCACGCCTACATGCGCAATGCGTCACCATCAATCCACACGTGACAGACGCGAGACCTTGCTGCAGCGACTGCTTGCCGATCAACAGGCAATCGCCGGCGTGTGGCGTCGCAACCAGGGTGGGGCCATTGGTGGCATGCATGCGCCAACCAGCCGCATGCACGGATTGACGGCGTGCCCCGACACCGGATGCGGCACCGTGCCTGGAGACACCAGCGCATGACGCCGGCGGACATGCGTGCAACGGTCAGCAGCACTCGCGCACAAACGCCAACTGTCCCAGGCCATCTGCGCCAAAGACACCGCGCCCGATGAAGCGGATGCAGCAACGACAGCCGTAGCAGTCGCAGCAGTAGATCCAATCACGCGCCTCAGCCACTCCAGGCTGCGCGGCAGTTTCCCGAACGCTGACGCATGACGGTGAACACCGCATCCGGGCGGGCGCCACGACCGCCACCAGCCGCGCCGCCACGCGATGGACACCGCCCACCTCGCCCATGCGAACTCCCGACTTTGCGCAAGCACGGTCCCACAGCGCGCCAGCGTGGGCCTGCCGGTGCCCGCCGCCTCTCGTCTGTGGGCCGACCGAGGCCATCTGAATGCCCCTCGCCTTGCCCCCTGTCACCCCCTGCTCTAGGCTTCCCGTTTTGCCGTCAGCAGCCCGGGGATTGGAATGGTCGAAGGTTTGGAAAGGATCGGTTTCGGCCTGTTCGGTCTGGCAGTGCTCATCGGCATCACCTGGCTGTTTTCGAGCAACCGCCGCGCGATCGACTGGAAGCTGGTCGCCACCGGTCTGGCCCTGCAGATCTCGTTCGCCGCACTGGTGTTGCTGGTGCCGGGCGGGCGCGACGTGTTCGACGCGCTGGGCAAGGGCTTCGTCAAGGTGCTGAGTTTCGTCAATGAAGGGTCCACCTTCATTTTCGGCAACCTGATGAACATCGACAGCTACGGCTTCATCTTTGCGTTCCAGGTGCTGCCCACCATCATCTTCTTCTCGGCGCTGATGGGCGTGCTTTATCACCTGGGCGTGATGCAGATGGTGGTGCGTGCGATGGCGTGGGCGATCACCAAGGTGATGCGCGTTTCCGGTGCGGAAACCACCAGCGTGTGCGCCAGCGTGTTCATCGGCCAGACCGAAGCGCCGCTGACCGTGCGCCCGTATATCCCGAAGATGACCCAGTCCGAGCTGCTGACGATGATGATCGGCGGCATGGCGCATATCGCCGGTGGCGTGCTGGCTGCATACGTCGGCATGCTCGGCGGCAGCGATCCGGCGCAACAGGCGTTCTATGCCAAGCACCTGCTGGCCGCCAGCATCATGGCCGCGCCCGCCACGCTGGTGGTCGCCAAGCTGCTGGTGCCGGAAACCGGCACCCCGCTGACCCGCGGCACCGTCAAGATGGAAGTGGAAAAAACCACCAGCAATGTCATCGATGCGGCCGCGGCCGGTGCCGGCGACGGCCTGCGCCTGGCGCTGAATATCGGCGCGATGCTGCTGGCCTTCATCGCGCTGATCGCGCTGATCAACGCACCGCTGACCTGGCTGGGCGAGGTCACCGGCGCCGCCGCGCTGCTGGGCCGCCCGACCAACCTGTCGACGATCTTCGGCTACGTGCTGGCGCCGATCGCCTGGGTGATCGGTACCCCGTGGGTGGATGCGACCACGGTCGGGTCGTTGATCGGCCAGAAGGTGGTGATCAACGAGTTCGTCGCTTACAGCGAGTTGTCGCGCATCGTCAAGGGCGAAGTGCCGGGCGTAGGCCTGAGCGCAGAAGGTCGCCTGATCGCCACCTACGCGCTGTGCGGCTTCGCCAATTTCAGCTCGATCGCGATCCAGATCGGCGGGATCGGCGGGCTGGCGCCGGAACGTCGTCACGATCTGGCCAAGTTCGGCCTGCGTGCGGTGCTCGGCGGTTCGATCGCCACCTTCATGACCGCTACCATTGCCGGTGTGCTGTCGCATTTCGGTTGAGGCGGTGCGGGTTCATCGGCGTGACGGTCTAATCACTGCACGCCGCGTTTCATCCAGTCTTTCAAGTCAGTCATTCAAGGCAAGGTATTTATGAGTTCGGTCGTCGTTGTCGGGTCCTTCAATGTCGATCACGTGTGGCGCTGCGATGCCTTGCCGGTGCCGGGCGCGACCATCGCCGGGCGCTACAGCACCGGCCCGGGCGGCAAGGGCTTCAATCAGGCGGTTGCGGCCGCACGCGCTGGCGCCAAGACGCATTTCTTGTGCGCGCTGGGCGACGACGCAGGTGGTGCGCTGGCACGCTCGCTGGCCGCGCAGGACGGCTTTTCGCTGATCGCCGAGCCCAGCAATGAACCGACCGGCACCGGCGGCATCTATGTCGACGGCCACGGCCGCAACACCATCGTGATCGGCGCCGGCGCCAACGCCGTGTTGAGCCCCGCCTTCATCGAGAACCAACGCCCGCTGGTGGCTGCGGCAAAGGTGTTGCTGGCGCAGCTGGAATCCCCGGCCGAGACGATCGAGTCCGCACTGGCGCTGGCGCACGAATGTGGCGTGCTGACCGTGCTCAATGCCGCGCCGGCCAATGCACCGACCTCGATTGGCCTGCTCAAGCTCTCGGATGTGCTGACGCCCAACGAAACCGAATTCGCCGCACTGCTCGGTCGCCATGTCGGCGAGCGCATCAATGCCGACGACGTCGCCGCGCTGGACGGCAATACGTTGCATTCGTTGTGCCGCAAGCTGCTGCCGGGCGGTACCGTAGTGGTGACCCTGGGCGCGGTGGGCGCCTTCATTTCGCACGCCGAAGAACAGCTGCGCGGCGATAGCCAGGCGCATTACCGCGTGGGCGCGGAAAGCGCGCAGACCATCGACACCACCGGCGCGGGCGATGCCTTCAACGGTGCGCTGGTTGCCTCGCTGGCGCAGGTGCCGGCTGCGAGCTTCGCAACCCACGTGCGCTTTGCCACCCGTTATGCGGCGCGCTCCACCGAGGTGGAAGGTGCGGCGGTGTCGATGCCGCGGCTGCGCGCGGACGACTGAGACCACGGTTCACTGCCATTGGCGTGCGCCACGCGCGCATGCCCTCGACACCGCACCCACGCAGGCGCCCAGGTTTTTTCCAGGAATGCGCGTGCATGTCCCGCGCCCAATGACGATCGCGACAAGCGGTTGGCCGCGTCGCTGCGCATCGCGCCGAACGATGTGACGCTGCAACGAGCGCATGTCTGCTTTCGCCACGCTGCGCACGCTCTGCTGCCAACGTCACACCACCGGCTGCGCCATCGCGACGCCACGTGACCCAGCGCTGTTTTGGGTGCTCGAAAAACGAAAGCGCATCGCATAAAGCGTGCTGATCGGCTGCACGCGCTAGCGCGCTATCTGCGCTTGCCTACTATCGCCGCACCACCGGGCGTACCACGACCATTGCCTGTTGTCATGCGAGGACGCTCCTGGCGGCGCGGCTTACCGAGATGCGTCTGCATCGTCGACTGGCGCATTACCGCCTCACGCAATGGCAGTGACGCGGTATGCCTGGCCCTGCCCCCCAAGCTCAACGGAACTACCGATGATCCTGCGTCGATCGCGCACGCCATTCCTGCTGCCCTGCGTCCTACTTCCCTGCCTGCTCAGCTCCTGTGGCGGCGACGCCGCCGATGCCGGCACCGCTGCGACCCCATCGCCGGCGGCGACGGTCACCGTGAGCGCCCCGCGCGCCATGGCGCCAACCTCTACGCAGGCGTCCACGGCAACGGCGAGCGCCAGCACCGACCCGGCATTCCGGCGCAGCCTCGCGCCCGATAAGCCGATGTTCGTGATCCATGCCGACACCTGGAACGCCGCCGATCCGCAGAAGATCATCGACCTGATTCCTGCAGACCTGCGCCCCTACACGGTTCTGCTGATCTCGCTCTCGATCAGTCACAAAGGCGCCACCGACAATCAGTGCAACTGGAACCAGGTGGCGAACGGGATCGAGACGGCACGCTCGTGGATCAAGACAGCTGCGGCCAACGGTGTCTGGGCGATGGTGCAACCGTCCAGCGGCGGCTTCAGCCACTTCCCCGACTATCCCAACGGCACCGATCTGGAATCGACGGTCTACGGTGAGTTCTTCCGCGACTACCCGAACTTCCTCGGTTTCAACTACGCCGAGCAGTTCTGGGGATTCGACGAAGCCTGCTCGGTCTCGGCAGCGCAGCGCTGGGAGCACTGGGCCAACCTGCTCAAGCTGACCAACAAGTACGGCGGCTATCTGGCGGTGAGCTTCACCGGCGGCTTCTGGGGCGCAAACATCAACCCGCTGGCAATGGTCAAGCGCAACGAGGCCTTACGCACCGCCCTGGGCAGCTATGCCAAGAATTTCATCATCCAAGAAAAGTTCACGATGAACTACGGCTACCACGACATCGAAAGCGTCAGCCTGGGCATGTTTCTGTCGGGATTTGCGGGCCATTACGGCATCCGTCCTGACAGCAGCGGCTGGTACGCCGCCGATGGCAGCGCCTATCCTCTGGCCGCGGGCGCCCCGCATCTGATCGAGCACCTGACGCTGACCGGCGAAACCTATTTCGATGGCCCGGAACTGATCTGGACCGATACCGTTCAAAGCCTGCCAAACGGGACCACCGCCGACGGCTACAACACGCGGCGCTGGCAGTTCTTCCCGCAGTTCAAAAACATCCATATGGATGTCTACCGCAAGATTCTCGACGGCACCTTGCACATCCTCGATCGCCAGCAGGTGATCGACCGCACCAAGCTGGTAGTGGTCGACGACACCACCAGCGGCAACGATCAGAGTCTGTATGCATCGCCGGAAACGCTGTTCTCCGGCCTGTATCTGATGGACGACGACGGCACCTATCTCAACCAGCACAGCTGGTACAAGAAGACCGGGCGCTACCCCGCCATCCCGACCGTATGGCAGTTGAGCGATGACCTTGCAAAGTCCTTCCCCGTACAGGTCAAGCGCAGCGCGTACGCCACCCGCTGGCCCTCCATCGCCGCCAAGACCCAGGAACTGAATGCCTTGTTCCCGCAGGAATCCACCGGCGATCTCTATGTGGCACGTCAAGACAACACCTGGGTCACCTACAACCCCTACAAGACCAACAAGACCGCCAGCGGCGGGTTCAACCTCAAGTACAACAGTTGCGCCGCGCTCAACATGACCTACGGCCCCTACACGACGGGCGTGGTCAAGGAGTTCGCCGACGCGGTGTCGGTCTACCTGACCAATTTCGATTCGGAAACCGGCCCGCTCAAGACCGACACCATCACCATCCGCGGCGCCAGCGCCACGCCGACCTATACCTTTGCCGATCGCGGCGAGCACCAGGCCAGTACCGTCACCGCCACGCCCAGCGGCGATGGCCTGACCTTGAACGTCGCCCACAACGGGCCGCTGGACATCACCATCCAGTGCTCCGGCTCGGCCACCGGACGCGCTAGCGCCGCGGCGGTCACACCACTGCAGGCACCGGCCGCGCCACCCGCCTATACCGGCGTGCGGCAATACGAAGCGGAGAACTTCGACTTCCTGCGCATCGGCAGCCTTGTCGCCAATGGCGTCTCCGGCGCAGTGCACAACTACCAGGGGCTGGGCTATGTCGACTTCGGCGGCAACCCCGGCGCGCGTTTGCGGACCACCATCAACGTGCCGCAGGCGGGAAGCTATACGCTGGCCACGCGCTATTCCGCACCGGGCACAAGCGTCGGTAGCGTAGACCTGTACGTCAATGGCGTGCGTGTCGGCACCCCGGCCTTCGCCCAGACCAGTTCGGCCAGCGACTGGGCCAGCAGTCCGCTGACGGCAACCTTGCGTGCCGGCAACAACATCGTCGAATACCGCGCCAGTGCAGGCACCCAGGCCAAGCTGTACCTGGATAATCTGGCCGTCTGGCAGTAGGCGATACCACAGCGGCGGTGCCGGCCATGCCGGCCCGCCTGCTGCCGGCCCGGCCGCCGCAGGATTGGCAGCACGAAGGGCCGTCACCGCTGAAGTTACACTAGCGCCATGCAGATCGGCCCCTACTCCATCGCTCCCAAGGTGATCCTCGCGCCCATGGCGGGCGTCACCGACAAACCGTTCCGGCTGCTGTGCAAGCGGCTGGGCGCGGGCCTGGCGGTGTCGGAAATGACCATTTCCGACCCGCGCTTCTGGGGCACGCGCAAATCGCTGCACCGCATGGACCATGCCGGCGAGCCGGACCCGATCAGCGTGCAGATCGCCGGCACCGAGCCGCAGCAACTGGCCGAGGCGGCGCGCTACAACGTCGACCACGGTGCGCAGTTGATCGACATCAACATGGGCTGCCCGGCCAAGAAGGTCTGCAACGCGTGGGCCGGCTCGGCGCTGATGCGCGACGAAGACCTGGTGGCACGCATCCTGACCGCGGTGGTACAGGCAGTGAACGTGCCGGTGACGTTGAAGATCCGCACCGGTTGGGATTGCGACCACCGCAACGGCCCGACGATCGCGCGGATCGCGCAGGACTGCGGCATCGCCGCGCTCGCCGTACACGGGCGCACCCGCGACCAGCATTACACCGGCAGCGCCGAGTACGCGACGATTGCGCAGATCAAGGCCGCGCTGCAGATCCCGGTGGTTGCCAATGGCGATATCGACTCGCCGCAGAAAGCCGCTCAGGTGCTGCGCGAGACCGGCGCCGATGCCGTGATGATCGGCCGCGCCGCACAAGGCCGCCCGTGGATCTTCGGCGAAGTGGCACATTTTTTGTCCACCGGCGAGGTATTGCCGCCGCCGTCGTTGGCGTTCGTGCGCGATACCTTGCTCGGCCACCTGGAAGCGCTGCACGCGTTTTATGGCCAACCGCAGGGCGTGCGCATCGCACGCAAGCATCTGGGTTGGTATGCCAAGGACCACCCGCAAAGCGCCGACTTCCGGGCGGTGGTCAATCGCGCCGAAACGCCCGAAGCCCAGTTGGCCCTGACGCGTGATTACTTCGATGCCTTGATCGCCGGCGTGCCGCCCGCACTATCGGACGCTGCCTGAGTTTTCCTGCCTTGCTGGAGCCGCACGCATGAGCGCACCGAGCGACACCCCCACCTATCTGCACGGCTTTTCCGCCACCGAACAGGCGCGTCTGCTCAAACAGGCGCGCTTGCTGGAAACCACGCTGTTCAATCAGATCGACTACAGCGGCGCGCGGCGCCTGCTGGAAGTGGGCAGCGGCGTCGGCGCGCAGACTGAAATCCTGTTGCGCCGTTTTCCCGAACTGCATGTCACCGGCGTGGATCTGAGCGAGGCGCAGCTGGGCGCGGCGCGGGCAAATCTCGAACGGCTGGCGTGGTGCCGCGCGCGCTACACACTGCAGCAGGCCGATGCGAGCGATTTGCCGTTCGAGGCGCGTCAGTTCGATGCGGCGTTTCTGTGCTGGGTGCTCGAACACGTGCCCTCGCCTGCGCGCGTGCTCAACGAAGTGCGGCGCGTGCTGCTGCCCGGCTCGCCGGTGTACGTGACCGAGGTGATGAATGCTTCGTTCCTGCTGCATCCGTATTCGCCCAACCTGTGGCGCTACTGGATGGCATTCAACGATTTCCAGCACGACCAGGGCGGCGACCCGTTCGTCGGTGCCAAGCTGGGCAACCTGCTGCTGGCCGGGGGCTTTCGCGACGTGCACACGCAGATCAAGACGCTGCATCTGGACAACCGCGAACCGGGCCGGCGCAAGACCATGATCGGGTTCTGGGAAGAAGTGCTGCTCTCGGCGGCCGATCAATTGCTGCAGGCCGGCGCGGTCGAGGCCGCCACCGTGGATGGCATGCACCGTGAGCTGGCGCAGGTGCACAGCGACCCGGACGCCGTGTTCTTCTATTCGTTCGTGCAGGCGCGCGCCACGGTTTATTGAGTTGCCGATGCGGGCGCGACGACCGGAGCGCCGACAGCTTCCAGGTCGCCGGTCAGCACGGTGCTGCGGGGCTCGTGCCAGATGCGGTGCCACATCTGCCCCAGCACTGCACCGATCTGGTCGCGTGCCACCGGCGCACGATATGCCGCCTGCACCTGCCGCGGCACGATCGGCTGCCACGTCCCGTTGTCGCGATGGGCCACCACGAAGTTGAAGTTGTAGTCCGGCTCCAGGCCCATGCGCAGGTCGCTGAGCATCAGGTCATCGTCGACCAGGCGCGCGCGCATGAAGCCGCGATTGAACCAGGTCAGCCGACGCACCGAATCGAACCTGGCCACTTCGCCCAACGCCTGGGTGTTGCTGGAAAACCCACGGAAGTGCATCGGGCCGGTGTCGGCCACGAGAGAGCGCTCGCCGATGACATAGCCGTTGGGCGTCATCGCCACCACGCGCCACAGCAAGGTGTTGAGCGGCATCGGCACCGAGAACCGCCGCGCATCGGCCAGGCCCATCGCCGCCAGCGCACGATCGGCCTGGCGGTCGACCAGTTGCTTGGCAATCAATGACCAGCCCAGATACGCGGTGCTCGCCACCAACCCGATCACCAGCACGTGTTGCGCAAACGGGCGCGCGCGCGCAAACCAGGCCACCACGCAGGCGAGCAACAGCCACACCGTGTATGCCGGGTCGATGATGAACACGCTCGACCACATCGTCGGATGCGGCTGCAACGGCCACCACAGCTGGGTGCCGTAGACGGTGAACGCATCCAGCAGCGGATGCGTGATCAAGGCCAGCTGGATCGCCCAGAACCAGCGCGTGGGTGCGCTGGCCACGCGTCCATTGCCGTAGCGGCGGAACAGCCACCAGATCAACCAACCCACCAGCGGCAGCACGAACAACGAATGGCTGACGCTGCGGTGCACGGTCATCAGGGTGACCGGGTCGTCGGTGAGCGGCAGCAATGCCAGCGAGTCGAGGTCGGGCAAGGTGCCCAGTGCCGCGCCGGCCAACAAGGCGGCACGCCGCTGTCCGGGCGGCGCGATGGCGGCAGCGATGGCGCCGCCGAGAACGATCTGGGTCAATGAATCCATCGGCCGATGCTAGCAGGCCGGACATGCACGGATCGGGATGTTTGAGGCGGGGTGCGGCCGGCCGGCACCGTTGCGTCACCGGGCAGTTAATCGTCACGGGCAACGCACAGGCGCGTGCGCCCGGGCGGCGGACCGACGTCGGCTTAACCCCAAACCGATCCATTCAGGCGCACAATGCAACCGACACACGGGGCGTGTATCATCCGCACCCATCTTTTCATCCGAATCAAGGGATATAAGCCTGATGTCCAGCTACCTGTTCACCTCCGAATCGGTCTCCGAAGGCCATCCGGACAAGATCGCCGACCAGATCTCCGACGCAGTGCTGGACGCCATCCTGGCCCAGGACAAGCGCGCCCGCGTGGCTTGCGAGACGATGGTCAAGACCGGCGTTGCGATCGTGGCCGGCGAAGTGACCACCAGTGCCTGGATCGATCTGGAAGCGCTGACCCGCAAGGTCATCCTGGACATCGGCTACAACAGCTCCGACGTCGGCTTCGACGGCGAGACCTGTGGCGTGCTCAACCTGATCGGCAAGCAGTCGCCGGACATCAACCAGGGCGTGGATCGCAAGAATCCCGAGCAGCAGGGTGCGGGCGACCAGGGCCTGATGTTCGGCTATGCCACCAACGAAACCGACAGCTTTATGCCGGCGGCGATCCACCTCTCGCACCGCCTGGTCGAGCAGCAGGCCAAGATCCGCAAGAAGAAGAACTCGGCGCTGTCGTGGCTGCGTCCAGACGCCAAGTCGCAGGTCACCCTGCGCTATGAAGATGGCGTGGCGACGGCGATCGATGCAGTGGTGCTGTCGACCCAGCACGACCCGGGCGTGAAGCAGAAGGACCTGATTGAAGCGGTGCGCGAGGAAATCCTCAAGCCGGTGCTGCCGGCCAAGTGGCTGCACAAGGGCACCAAGTTCCACATCAACCCGACCGGCAAGTTCGTGATCGGCGGCCCGGTGGGCGATTGCGGCCTGACCGGCCGCAAGATCATCGTCGACACCTACGGCGGCTGGGCGCGTCACGGTGGTGGTGCGTTCTCCGGCAAGGATCCGTCCAAGGTGGACCGTTCGGCTGCCTATGCCGCGCGTTATGTCGCCAAGAACGTGGTGGCCGCCGGTCTGGCCGACCGTTGCGAAGTGCAGGTCTCCTATGCCATCGGCGTGGCCGAGCCGACCTCGATTTCGGTCACCACCTTCGGCACCGGCAAGATCGCCGACGAGCAGATCGAAAAGCTGATCCGCAAGCATTTCGACCTGCGTCCGTTCGGCATCATCCAGATGCTCGACCTGATCCACCCGATGTATCAGCAGACCGCATCTTACGGCCACTTCGGCCGCAAGCCGAAGGACTTCACCTACACCGACGGCACTGGCGCGCAGCACAGCGCGACCTCGTTCTCGTGGGAAAAGACCGACCGCGCCGACGCACTGCGTGCCGCCGCCAAGCTGAAATAATCGCCCCGCTTTTGCGAGAGCTAGGTAGACGCATAACGACTGGGCCGCTGATGCGGCCCAGTTGCGGTTTTGGGGTCGTCGGTGGGTTACCCACGCCAGGAAGTGGCAGGTTGCGAAGGCTTCGGCTAACGGCGGTCCCGCACGCGTACGGGCGTGACGAAATAGAGTCTCTTTCCCCGCATGAGAGAGATTGGGGTGAGGATAAGGGGCGAAGCCACTCACCTGCCGGATAGCACGTGGCTGCGCACGTGCCCTCATCCGCCCCTACGGGGCACCTTCTCCCGCCTTGCGGGAGAAGGGACAACGACGCCAACCGCCGCTCAAGCCCCTCTCCCCGCGGGAGAGGGGTTGGGGTGAGGGTACGGGGCGAAGCCACTCACCTGCCGGATAGCACGTGGCTGCGTACGCGCCCTCATCCGCCCCTACGGGGCACCTTCTCCCGCCTTGCGGGAGAAGGGACAACGACGCCGCCGCCGCTCAAGCCCCTCTCCCCGCGGGAGAGGGGTTGGGGTGAGGGTACGGGGCGAAGCCACATGCCATGTGGACCACCGCAGAACAGCGGTCGCGAACCTGTTGCTACCGATCGAGCTGTAACTGCTGTTCGAGCGCCATCGCAAAATCCGCCAATGGGCAGGCCATGCGTTGCTCCGGAGCGCACAAGCCCAGCGATAGTTCCTGCTGCAGCGGCGGATGGGCCAGATCCAGCGGTACCAGCGTGCGCAGTTGATCCAGCGATTGCGCCAGGTAACGGGCGCGCACGAGCTGGCGGCCGTCGCTCTCGCGCCAAAGGCCGAGCAGCAACGCGCCGCCCGGCGGTGGATCGTCGGCGCCGTAGCCGGGCAGATGAAAGTGCACGCCCAGCAAACTGCTCAACGCGGCGATATGCGTGTCACTGCCGACGAACACCGAGACCTTCGGCGCCTGCGCGTCACCGAAGCGTTGCAAGACCTCGCGCGCCAGCGGTGCGCCAGAACGCGAGGCCATGTAGTGCGGCCGTGCGTAAATATCGAACAGCAATGCATGCAGGCGTGAGACCTGGGCCAGGCGCTCGGGCGTCGCACGGCCCCAACCGACCTGCGACAGCGGCAGGCCTTCTGCGTATTGCAGCAGCAACACCTCGCCGGTGCCGGAGGTCAGGTCAATTGGCCCACCTAACTTGAGCCCGCGCCCGTTGGCCGACGGCGCCAGCGTCGAAGGCATCTGCGCGAACTCGCACGGCGTCCGCGTGCAGCCCAGAATCTGCTGCAATGCCTGCAGCTCGGCAGCATGGCCTTGCAGCAAGGCGGCAGGGCCTCCGGTCTGTTGCTGGATCGATGCGACCGCTGCCGCCGCATCGAACGGCACCGTGCCGGCCTCGATCGGTCGAAACAGCGGATCGTTGCTGCCAGCCTCCCGATGCCCGGCAAGAATGCCGCAGCCGGGTGCAAGCGCGTCGGCCAGCAGTGCGCCGCTATCGATGGTGCGTTGATCGGTATTGGCCCACACCGACACACTGCCGGTTACCGGGCAACCGTTGCTCGGCAACAACGCCTGCTGCACCAGCCACTGACGCAGGTACTCGCCACTCAAGCGCACGCCTTGGCGACCATGCGGAGTGAGCAGGCTGGCGGGCGTGGACCATTGCGGCCAGGGTTGGTCGGCATAGTGCGCGGCGGCGGCCTCGCCTTGCAGCGGTGCGCGCACGCCATGCCGGAACACCACCACCACGCGCTCCAATTGCGCGGCCTGCGTCGATGGCGGCGCTCCGGTGCCCACCTGTTTGCCGGCGGTGCCTGTCGCTTGATCGCCACCGTGCGCTGTGGAGCCGCGCGCGGTGGACACGCTCGGGATCGACGTGGTGCAGCCGCCCAACGCCAGCGCAGCCGTCAGTACCAGGCACAGCACGCTGCCGGTTGCCACTGGCGTGCTACGGGGCGTGCCAGACCTCGGTGCAATGCCGACGCACTGCCTGCGCCTGGCCTGCCGCGCAGGTGCCGCGATCCCCATCGCGGCACCTGCGCTCGCGACAACGCGGGCGGCCCATCGCGGCTCCCCACCGCTGGCCGACGGCGCGCGTTGCAATGCCCACTGCTCCGTTCCACCGCAGGCGCGTGCACGGCCTGCGCTATGCATCGCGTCCGTCATGACATCTGCATCCTGCTGCGCACCTGGAAGGTCGTCGGATGCGAATCGTGCGCGATCAGAACACATACTTGGCGGTCAACAGGCTGGTCATACCGGAATCGACGATGTCGGAAATCGCATCGGTGTCATGGCCAACGTGCGCCCAGTAGCTGTGCTGTTTGGTGAGGTTGGCCACCGACAGATCCACGCGCAGGTGATCGTTCGGTGCATAGCCCAGATGCAGGTCCACGCGGGTGATCGGCTTGATCCACAGGTTGTCCCAATTTGCGCCCTGGTTGAGATAGTCGTACACCGACACGTATTCGCCGGAGTAGTGATAGCTCAGGTTGACCGACCACGGCCCCTTTTCGTAGAACAGCTCCGCATTGGCGAGCAGGTTCGGCGCGTTCTGGATACGTTCGTGTGCGAAGCCTTCTTCTCCCAGGTCCACGCGCGTGGTCTGGCGGGTGATGTTGGCACCGATGCCGAAGCCGTCCAGCGGAGCGGGCAGGCCCTGGAAGGTTTGCCGCACGGCCGCTTCCATGCCCAGCACGCGACCGTCGCCACCGTTTTGAGGACGCACGAAGCGGATATTGCCGCTTTCGCTTTCGCCGGCATTGGCGGCATTCGAACCGCTTTCATAGATGTAATCGGTGAGGCGCTTGTAATAGCCGGCCAGCATGGCGTGGCCGCCGCTGTCGTTCTGCCATTCGCCCGACAGGTCTACGTTGAGCGACTTGATCGGTTTCAGATCCGGGTTGCCTTCGGTGATGGTGGTCTGGCCATCGCTGGAGATGTCGGTGGAGCGGCCGCCGCCCAGCTGCACGAAGGCCGGGCGCGTGTAGCTGGTCCACACCGAGCCGCGATACACCGCGCCATCGCCATCGGGCCGGTAATTGACGAACACGCTGGGCAAGGCGACGTTGTAGCGCGTGTGGTTGTTGGCGAATGCGCCGACCTGCTCGGCACCGTTGATGGCGGCCGGCTGCGCCCAGAACGTGTTGGTGATGGCGGTATGTTCGAAGCGCACGCCCGGCAGGATTTCCCAGTTGCCGGTGCGCAAGGTGGCCATTGCATAGGCGGCGCTCACCGCTTCGGTCGCGCGCATAGTGTTGCAGTTGAGATTGTTGATGGCCAACTGGCCGCAACTGTCGAAACTGGCAGGGGTGAGCGTGCGTGCGATCAGGTCGTTGAGCGCTGCATTGCTCAGGCGCACGGTGGGAAACGCGTATTGGCCTGGATAGACCGCATCATAGCGCTGCGCGATCAGGCCGGTATCGCGCAACAAGGTGCCGTCGGTGTACTTGGCATTGGTCCAATCGCGATCGGTGAAGCTGCGCGAGCTGTCGACATACTTCACGCCAAAGGCAATGCGGCTGAGCAGCCCCGCATCGAAGTCATAGGCCACGTCGAACTTGCCGCCGCCCTTGTCCTGGCCGCTGTATTGCTTGGAAATCTGCCCGGTGCGCCGTGCATACAGGCTACCCACGTCCGAGGCCTGCGCCTGCATGGCCGGGGTGAGCAAGGGAACCGGGAAACCGTCGCCGTCGTAGCTGATGAAACGGTTGGCGCCATAGGCAAAGTTGGTCGAACTGTACTGGTCGTTGCGCGCGGAGATTTCCACGTGATCCGGCCGGTCGTTATTGCCGGTGCCGTAGAAGATGTTGGGCGCGAACGTCCAATGGCCGAGCTGCTTTTCTGCGCCGAACTGCACGGTGGCAAGGTCGGCCTCTTCCGGGTTGGTTTCGTACCAGTAACGCACCGCAACGCGGTTGATCTGCGGCTGATACACGCCGCTGCTGCCGATTTGCGTGAAGCTGACATTGGCCGGCACGAACTGCGTGTAGCCGGTGTTCTGCTCGGTCTTGGCGAAGGCGTAGGTCATGCGTGCATACAGATGCAAACTGGGATCCACACGCCAGTCGAAGGCCGCGTTGCCGCCGTAGCGTCGGGTCTGCCCCTGCGAGTAGCCGATATTGACGCCGGTGCTCTGCAGGACCTCTTGCGGGTCGGCGCCTGCGGCCAGATTGCCGCTGGCGTCGGCACGTGCGAATTTCCATGCGCCATCGTTGCGTGCAGCCGAGGCAGAGGCCACTTCGCTGTTCACGAAATGGCGCTCGTCGTAATACGCACTGACCGACACACCGAACTGCCCGGCATCGCCGAAACGCGCATGCCAATCGCCGGCTGCGCCGCTGCCCAGCCCGGAATCGCCGTAGTCGCGTGCACGGCTTTCCAGGCGTCCACTCAAGGTCACGCTGCCGCCCTGGCGATCGGGCGAATCGAATGCGCTGGGCGTGCGGTAATCGATGGTGCCGCCGATCGCATCGCCGTCCATGTCGGCGGTGGAGGTCTTGTTCAACACGATGGTCTGCAGGCCCGACGGCGGCAGCAGGCTCAATTGCACGCCGCGGCTGTACGGCATGCCTTGCGCGACGTTGATGCCGTTGATCAGGTTGACGTTGTATTCGGCATTGAGGCCGCGCACCGATGAAAACATGCCTTCGCCGCGCGCGGCGCCGTCGATGCCGCCGAAATACGACTGCCCGGTATTGATCACGTTGACGCCCGGCATCAGGCCCAGCGCTTCGGCGACGTTGTGCACGGCAGTGGTCTTGAGATCGTCGGCCGACAACACGTTGACGGTATTGGTGGCGGCCATCTGCATGTCGGTCGCGTTATAGCGCGTGGCAGCGACAGTGACCTTGTCCAACGTGGCCATATCGCCCTGTGCGGGCGTGGTGGCCTGCGTCTCCTGGGCCGCGGCATGGCCGCACAGGGCGCACAACGACAAACACAGCGCCTGCGACAACCGCGAAGGACGCAACAGCGAGCAACGAACGATCATGATCCAATCCGATGAATGCAGCAGCGCGCCATGGACACGCGCCAAGGCTGCGCCGCCGCGAATGTGGGGAAGCGAGGCAGCCCGCGCAGGCGGAACTGCATCACACCTGCAAGCAGGCGCCGCGCATGGTGGTGATGCGGTATGTCAGTTTGGTGACCGTGGTTGCGAACATGACAAATGCGCGCAACGCATGCGCAAGTCGGCACAGTCATTGCCGTATGGAGGCAAACATTGTCGACGCTGTGCGCTGCCTGCCTGGCGCATGCATCCACCGACAGCAGGGCATGCGCGCCGGCGAGGCGATGCATGGACCCTGGATGCACGGGGCCAGGTGGTGGCGCAGACACACACCTCAATCATCTGACGGTTGCGCACGCGCCAACGGCAGGTGTGGCCGACTGCCTTCGGCCGCCCGCCAGCCTGCGATCGACACGCATTGCGATGGCATGCGAGGCAGTCCGCACCAGCGCGCGGTCAAGCGCTCCCCCCGCCCGTCACGCTGCGTCAGGTACGCAGGAAGATCTCCACCCGTCGATTGAGCTGCCGCCCGCCCGGATTGTCCTGGCCGTTGAGAGTATTGGGCGCCACCGGCTGCGATTCGCCATAGCCCTGCGCATTGGCCGACTGCGCGGCACCACGGGCGCGCAAGGCCGCCAGCACGGCATTGGCGCGTCGCTCGGACAGCGCCTGGTTGTAATCGTCGCTGCCCTTGGCATCGGTGTGCCCGCGCACCTGCATGTCTTTTGCCGTGACCTTGGTCAGTGCGGCGCCCAGGGTGTCGAGCACGCGCGCCGCGTCGGGGCGGATGTCGGACTTATCGAAGTCGAACAGGATGCGGTCGTTCAAGGTGATCAGGTAACCGCAGGGTGCGCCGGACGGTGCGAACTTTTGCAGCGGCGGGAAGCGGCCTGCTGGCGGCACTTTCGGTAGTGGCGGCATGCGCACTTCGCGCGGCGGCGTACCGACCGTGCCGGTGCCGTCGCCGTGGTTCTGCACCAGGCCATCGGGACCGTTCCAGGTGCCCGAGCCATCGGCGTTGATGGTGACCAGCCCGCGTGGCCCGTTCCAGGTGCCGCTGCCATCGCCGCGATTGTCGACAAGCCCGCTTTTTTCGCTGTTCCAGGTTCCGGCGCCCTTGCCGTCCAGACTGATCAAGCCGGCCGGGCCGTTGTAGGTGCCGCCACCATCGGACTGCACATCGATGAGCGCCCCACCGGACCCGCCTTCGCCGATCGCATTGATGGTACCGCTGCCGTCGGCATTGACGTTGACCAGCCCGCCCTCGAAGTTGGCGGTGCCACTGCCGTCGGCCTTGAGATCGAACAGACCGCCCTCGCCATTGCGCAACAGGTTGCCGTTGGCGTCGACGCTGGTGATGCCGGCATCGGTGATCAGGGCACCGCCATCGCCGCAGCGTGCCGGGGCGACGCTGACGCCTTGGATCGGGTCGAGAATGTCCTGCAGCGATGCTTCCAGTGCACGTTGCGCGGGAGTGACGCCGACGATCTCCGGCACCACGATGGTGGGGATGGCCGGAAATTCCGGTGCGGCCTGGTCGACGGCCGCTGCAGCGTTGGAGGTGCCTGCAGGCTGCATCGGCGCAGCACCCGTGGCACCGGCAGCAGTGGTTGCATCCTTTGGAGCTTCGCCACGCCCGCATCCGACCAACAACACCGGTACCCACAACATCGCCGACACCTTGCGCATCGCCTCTTCCCTGTTCGAGCCTGTACGAGACCCGCCTGATAGCACGGTCGCGGTCAACATGGCGCTAAGACCGGCAGCTTTCACGCTGCATGCCGGTGCCGCCAGTGGAGCACGCGAAACGGCAGCCGCCCCAACGGCAGGCTAGCGATCCGGCGCGTGCGAGGCCTGCTGCTCTGCCTGCAACTGCACATGCAGGATGCGACGAATTTCCAGAATGGCCTGCGGCGTTTCCTGCACGCTGTGCCAGGAGGTCACCACCAGCTCCGAGGCCGCGCCGTCCAGATGCGCGCTGCGATACGGCACCAGGCCGTCGTCGGAATCGGCCAGCGGCACCTGCGGTTTCTCGCGCCCGATGATGGTGTGGTACTGCACGTTTGGAGAGATCGGCAGATCCATCGTGGCACGCACGAACGGATCGGTGTCGCGCAGGTTGTCGATGCTGGTGGGCACCAACGCGCGGCCCTTGCGGCGGGGAGCGCCGCCCGGATCGTCGCGTTCGCTGTTGGCCAGGTCCTGCATCACATCGCCGAAGCGATCCAGCAACGCGCCCGGCAAACGGACCAGCTTGCTCACAAACCGCCCCAGCCCGCCCTCGGCCAACGGCGTACCGCGATGCGGCGCGGCGATGAAGATGGCGCGGTCCACTTGCGGCATCGGCGAAAAGTGCAGCAACGGCCACAATTTGGCGCGGATGCGCGCGCCGCGTTCGCCGTCCAGCCGGTAGTTCTGCAGCAGGGAATCCCACAATTGCTCGCCAGAGGACGACACCAGCAGCCGCCCGATCACCCCGCCCATGCTGTGCCCGACCAACACCATGTCGTGCGACGCGATCGCACTGCCGGACGGATCGAAGTGCTGCAGGCTGCGTTCCACCAGCGACTGGATTTCCGCACGGTTGATCGCCATCGGCGCGTTGGTCGGGTAATACACCTGCCAGATCTGGTAGCGCTGGCGCAGCGTTTCATCACCCATCACTTCATTGGCCACGTTGACCCAGGCCTCCGGGCTGCTGGCCAGACCGTGCAGCATCAGCAGCACGCGTCGGTTGGGATCATAGGGCTGCATCAGATACAGGTGCGGACGATCGATACCGCGTGCGCTGCCCAGCATCGACCGCAGCGACTGCTCCGCAAATCCGGATTTGGCCAGCCACAATCCATACGCAGCAGTGAAGTTGCCTGCCAGCGGCACGCGTTGGCCATGCAGCACCACTTCGTTCTGGCGATACGGGTCGTACGGCACCAAGGTGACCAGGTGGCTGCGCAACACCTCAGCAAGCGTCTCGCCCTCGAAACGCAGCAAGATCGTTGCCGGCGCGTACGGCATTTCGCTGAACGTCGGCAACGGGCGATCGGGCGCCGCACCCGCCGCGACGGCCTGCTGCAATGCCAGCCCGGCGGGGTCGCCAACCACTTGCGGGTCCACTTCCGCGACCAGCTCGGCGCCGAATCCATCGCGCCGGTAGGTGCTGCGCAGGCCATTGAAGCGCAGCGCCGAGGCGGCGAAGATCGCACGTGGCGTATTGCCGTCGCCCGGCAGCCGGTAGGCGGACAGATCGACGTCGAGCTGCCAGCGCCCGACCGTGGTGGATGCCGGAGTGGTTTCGCCGGCTTGCTGCGATCGTGCGAACAGGCGCTCCACCACCTGCTGCACGGCGTAATTGTAGTAATCGCGCACCTGCGACTGGCGATTCTCGAACGCCCGCGCACTGGGCGCACGCGCGGTGAAGAACAGGTACGCATACGCATGCCGCGCGGCCTCCAACCAGGCCTCCACCGCGGCATCGCTCATCGTGGTGGGGTTGCGCCCGCTCAGCGCGATGGCACGCGCGGTCCACAGTTCTGCCTGCGTGGCCAAGCGCCGCTCATCGCCGATACCGGCCTCGCTGGTGAGCTGCTACAGGCACGGCAGCGGCGCAGCGCGGCAGGCCTTGGGTTGCAGGCCGGCAACCTGCAAGGTTTCGCTGCCGGACTGACTCAATTCACCGGTGCTCAGCACATCGCCACGCGTTTGCGCGATGTAGTCGCCGCTGTTGCGCGACTGCACCGTCACCATGGCGCAGCCGCTCAACCACATAGTTGCCAGCACTCCCGCCAGGAATGCAGCGGCACGCGCTCGGGGCATGCGCGGCCTCATCGCGGCGTGGTCGCAGTTGTGCCTGGCGCCGGCGCCAGCGGCATGCCGGCACGGATGCGCGCAGAAAAATCCGTGGCCTTGTCGGCGGCGATCGCACGCGCGGTGAAATGCCCGCGCTGCTTCAAGGTGGCGAAGGGATAACCGGGCATCAGGCCGTGATGGTCGTAGGCGTATTGGTCGACATAGCCGGACAGCAGCAGGCGATGATCCAGCGGCAGTGTGGGCTGCAGTTGCCGCACCAGCGCGAACACAATGGTGGTGCAGTTGCTGGTAAGCGTGTTGTAGAACGCCGGCTTGCGATCGAGTTCGTTGGCCAGTTCCACATATCCCATGAACATGCGGCGCAGCCCGGCCTTGGGAATCGCCAGGCGATACAGGTACATGTCTTCGCCACGCACGTTGGTGCGCACGCGCAGAATGTCGCGTTCGTCGGCGGCGACCAGGGTTTCTTCGAAACTGCGAAAGAATCCGCCCAACGCGGAAAACGCTTCGCCACGTTCCTTGCGGATTTCCAGCGAGAACACCACGTGCGAACCATCGTCGAAGCCGAACGACACCAGCGTGTGCGCGATCGCCGGGCCCATCCAGTACGAGAGCGCAAGATCTGCGCTGACCAGGCGGTTCAGATCGTATTGGCGCGTCTCCCAACGCGGCACATAGTCGGTCTCGCTGCGCCAATCGAAGTTGCGCACGTTGTGCAGGGTGACGATGTCGCCGTGCACCTGCGGCTGCAGACGCTGGGCGACATCGTCGGCCCAGTCGCGGTCCTGGCTGGGCTGCATCAGCCACCACGACACCGCCAGCACCACGAACGCGGCACTGAAGATGCCCACCAGGGCCCAGTTCTCGCGGCCACGACGTACCCCCCACAACGCTGCCACCGCCATCGCACACCACGAGGCCACCCACCCGGCGCGTACGAGGGCGTTGCCGGTCAGTGCGTAATAAATCGCCAGGGCGCCCCATCCGGCGGCCAGCACCAGCGCAATGCGCAGGGCCCAGCGACCGATGCGGGCGCGTGTGGCCGGTGTCATCGCGTGCCGCCTTCGGGTACCCGCATGCCCAGCGCATGCATCAACAGATCGGCCGAGCGATGCGCAAGCCGTTTGCGTTCGGCCTCATCGTTACCGCGCAGACAGCTGCCCAGCATGTCGATCACCAACAGCACCTGTTCCTCGTCGACATCGGCGCGGCACAGCCCGGCGTCGCGGGCGCGATGGACGAACGGCAGGAAGATGCCGACCGCCCGCCGATCTGCCGCCTCCACCGCCGGATGCGCGCGTTCGATCGAGCGCCAGAAATCCACCAGCGGCGAAGACTGGGCGATGTGCTCGGCGACATCGTGCAGCAGCACCGCCAGGCCATCCGGACGGTCGGCGAGGTCGGCGGCAAGGCGCTCCAGCCCATCCAGGCCACGCGCCATCAATGCAGTCATCAGTGCCAGCCGGTCGGGGAAATTGCGATACAGCGTGGCGCGCCCCAGACCGGCGCGCTCCACCACCAGCTCCAGCGGGGCATTGACGCCGTGTTCGCTGAACACCTCGTCGGCGGCATCGAGAATCTGCCGGCGGCGCAGCGCGGCATCGGGGCGGGAGGTCATCATGCCGGCATTATCGGACAGATTTGTCCGGTTACGCCAGAGTCCGCTTGCCGTTTGTGCACGCTCCCCGACCAACGGCGTGTGTGCCGTTGGCTTGCGGTGGTCTGTTGCCTATCCGCCCCTGCAGCCGGCCATGCAATCAGCCGGTGTTCTGCACGCCCTGCGAGACGCCATTGACGCAGGCCACCAGCGCACGCAGCAGCGCTTCGTCTTCGCCATCGGTGGCGCGCCAGCGTTGCAGCAGATCCACCTGCAGCACGCTGATCGGGTCGATATAGGGATTGCGCAGACGGATCGACAACGCCAGCCGCGGGTCGTGCTGCAACAGCGACTGTTGTTGCAGCAGCGCCTTCACCCAGGCCTTGGTCAAGGCAAGTTCGTCGCGAATCAGCGGGAAAAACCGCGTGTGCAGGTCGCCGGACAAGCGCGAGAACAACTCGGCGATATTCAGGTCGCCCTTGGACAACACCATGGCGATGTCGTCCAGAAAGGTGCGGAAGAACGGCCAGTCCTGCGCCATTTCGCGCAAGGTGTCTTCATGCCCGGCATCCACCGCCGCCTGCAGGCCGCTGCCCACGCCGTACCAGCCGGGAATCACCGCACGCGCCTGGCTCCACGCAAACACCCAGGGAATCGCACGCAGGTTGGACAAGGCCGCGTCCTGGCCCAGCCGCCGCGACGGACGCGAGCCCAGCGTCATGCGCTCGATCACATCGATCGGCGTGGCCAGGCGGAAGTACTGCATGAACTCCGGCGCGCCGACGAAGGCGCGATACGCAACCGTGCTGCGTTCGGCCACCAGGTCCATCACCGGGCGCCAATGCGCCTCGCGCGGCTCGGGCGCACGCGGGCGCAGGCTCGAGAGCAGCACCGCGCCGGTCATCTGCTCCAGCGAGCGCAACGCCAGAGCGCGGATGCCGTACTTGCGGTGGATCACCTCGCCCTGCTCGGTGACGCGCAGGCGGCCATCCACGCTGCCGCGCGGTGCGGCATCCAGCGCGCGGCTGGTCTTGCCGCCGCCGCGCGCGATCGAGCCGCCACGGCCGTGGAAGAAGGTCAGCCGCACGCCCAATTCGGCGGCCGCTTCCAGCAACTCGACCTGCGCACGTTGCAGGCCCCAGCGCGAGGCGGCGATGCCGCCGTCCTTGCCACTGTCCGAATAGCCCAGCATCACCATTTGCGTATCGCCGCGCGCGGCCAGATGCTGGCGATACACCGGGTCGGCGAGCAGGTCCTGCACGGTGCCGGTGCCGCCGCGCAGATCGTCCACGGTTTCGAACAGCGGCACGATATCCAGCGGCACCGCGCCGGCATCGTCGACCAAGCCGCCACGCCGGGCCAGTGCCAGCACGGTCAACACGTCGGCGCGGTTATGCGCCATCGAGATGATGTAGCTGCCCAATGCATCGGCGCCATGGCGGGTGCGCGCATCGGCAAGCGCGGCGAATACCGCATCCAACCGTGCATTGCCTTCATCGTCCACGCGCGGCAAAGGTTCCTGCCCTGCGGCATACGGGCCGAGCACCGCAGCGCGCTGGGTGGCGTCCTGCGCATCCCAATCGGTCTGGCCCAAGGCATCGGCCACCGCGCGCGCATGCACGCTCGATTCCTGGCGCACGTCCAGCCGCGCCAGATGGAAACCGAAGCTGCGCACGCGCCACAGCAGACGCCGCACCGCGAACCACCCGGCATGCAGGCCCTTGTTGGCCTGCAGGCTGTCCAGGATCAATTGCAGGTCGTGCTCGAGCTCCGAAGGCGCGCTGTAAGCGCCCTCGGCATCGTCCAGTGTGGCCTGCAGGCGCGCGCGCATCAGGTCGTTGAGCAGGCGGTACGGCATGTCGCCATGGCGCGGGCGCGAACGCGCGGCAGCATCGGGGAGCAGCGCGCGGTAGCGCTCCAGCTGTGCGGTGAGTTCGGCGCTCACCTGCACCAGCGTGGTCGATTGACTGAGCAGGCTGGCCAACTGCCAGAGTTCTTTCTGATAGCGGTCCAGCACCGCGCGCCGCTGCGCGTCCAGCGTCCCGGCGATGGTCTTGGCATCCACATTGGGATTGCCGTCCATGTCGCCGCCCACCCAGGTGCCGAAGCGCAGCAAACGCGGCAATGCCGGCACGCTGCCGTAGGTTTCTTCGATGGCGTGTTCGAGCGTTTCGTACATTACCGGGATGACGCGATAGAGCACCTGGGTGAGGTAGAAGCCCACGTGCTCGCGCTCGTCGTCCACGGTGGGGCGCACCGGCGAGGAATCGGCAGTCTGCCACGACGCGGTCAGGGCCATGCGGAAGCGCGCGGCGTCGCTGGCGCGTTCGTTGGGCGTGCGCATGCCGTCCAGGTTGTCGACCAGGCTGGCGACCATCAGCTGTTCTTTTTCCAGCAGCGCGCGCCGCACCGCCTCGGTGGGATGCGCGGTGAACACCGGCTCCACATCGATGCGCGGCAACCATTGGCTGAGTTCGTCCAGGGTCACGCCCTGCGCCTTGAGGCGGCGCAATGCGTCATGCAGGCCATCGGGCTGCGGCGTATCGGTGCCGCTGCGCTGGTATTCGCGGCGGCGGCGGATGCGGTGCACGCGCTCGGCGATGTTGACCACCTGGAAATAGGTGCTGAACGCCCGGACCAACGCTTCGGCGTCACGCGGCTGCCGACCGGTGAGTTGTTCGCTCAGCGTGGAAGGTGGGGCATCGCTTTCGCGCCGCGAGATGGCGGTGGTGCGCACGCGTTCGATTTCATCGAGAAATTCCGCAGACACCTGCTCGGCGAGCAGATCACCCACCAGTGCACCCAGCCGACGCACATCGTCGCGCAAGGGAAGATCGGGGGTAGCGAACACAAGACTGCTGCGGTACTCGTTCATCGGAAACGCACACCCTCTTCAAGCGCAAAGTCGTCGAAGACTAACCCAAAAGGATTAGATGATCGCGACCGGCACGACGGTTTCAACACCAACCATCGTGTGCTGGCGCACGTGGCGATGAATCTCGTCGTGGCGCGCTCGCGCGCGATGGGGCGTTACCGGTAATGCCCCATCGCGGGCAGGCCCGCTCCTACAGGTGATCGCGGCACCCATCTATACGGCTCGGCAGCCGTTGCCGGCACCACATCGGCCACATCCTCATCCGCTGTAGGAGCGCATCCGGGCGCGACGAAGCTTCATCGGTAACGGCGCATCGCGCGCGAGCGCGCTCCTACCGTGCCAGCGCGCCACCGATCAACGCGTGCGCATAGCGCCGGTCTCCTTTACCGGCTCGCCGACATTGGTCTTCAACCACTGCTCGCTCTCGGCCAGCATCTGCATGATCGATTGCCGCGCGCGGTAAGCATGCGATTCGTTGGGCAGCATCACCAGCCGCGCAGTGCCACCCAGGCCCTTGATCGCGGCGAACATGCGCTCGCTCTGGATCGGGAAGGTGCCGGTGTTGTTGTCGTCCTGGCCGTGGATCAGCAGCAGCGGGTCCTTGATCTTGTCGGCGTAATTGAATGGCGACATCGCCTGGTACACCGATTGCGCCTGCCAGTAATTGCGCTCTTCGGCCTGGAAACCGAACGGGGTGAGCGTGCGGTTGTAGGCGCCGCTGCGTGCGATGCCGGCCTTGAACAAGCGCGTGTGTGCGAGCAGGTTGGCGGTCATGAAGGCACCGTAGGAATGCCCGCCGATGGCGATGTGCTCGCGGTCGGTGACGCCACGCCGCACCACTTCGTCCACCGCGGCCTGCGCATCGGCGATCAGCTGCGGCACATAGGTGTCGTTGGGTTCGGCATTGCCTTCGCCCACGATCGGCATGCTCGGGTTGTTGAGCACCACATAGCCGATCGCCAGAAACGCCTGCGGCCCCCAGTAGCTGATCGCGTTGAAACGGTACGGCGAATCGGTGACCTGGCTGGCGGTGTCGGCGCTTTTGAATTCGCCCGGGTAGGCCCACATCAGCAACGGCCGTGGCCCGTCGCGCTTGGGGTCGTAACCGGGCGGCAGCAAGAGCGTGGCGGTGAGGTCCACGCCGTCGGCACGCTTGTAGCGGATCTGCTCCTTCTGCACGCCGCGCAATTGCGGCAGCGGGTGCGCGAAGTGCGTCAACGCGCGCGCCGCGGTGCCATCGCCCAGCGACTGCACGACATAGTTGGCCGGTTCTTCCGGCGATTCGCGGCTGAGCAGCAGTTGCGTGGCCTGCGCGTCCAGCAAGGCCAGCGGCGCCGAATAGGTCGGCGCCTGCGAATGGAACAGCCGCGTGGCCTGCTTGCTGCGCAGATCGAATCGATCGACGAACGGGCGGTCGCCCTCCGGCGAAGCACCTTTGCCGAACAGGAACAGGCTGTTGCCATCGCTGCTGGTCTGCAGCAGCGGGCGGCCCTTGCCGTCGGCCACCGTCGCCGGCGTGCCCGGGTCCTTGTAGCGGTCCTGCGAGGAGCGGTCCCACAACAGTTCGGGCGCGCGTTGCGGTTGATCCGGTGCGATGCGCCATTGCTTGGTGCGGCGGGTCTTCCACCAGCTTTCGCTCAAGATCGCCAGATCGCCGCGGCCCCACTGGATGCCTTCGAATCGGCTGCCCAATTGCGCCAGCGTGACCGGCGCGCGGTTGAACGGCGCGGCCTGCATCCGCACCGCGTCGCGGACCTTGCTCTCGCGTGCCGGGTCGCCACCGTCCTGCGCTTCGGCCCACACCAGCGTGGCCGGTGCATCGTGCCGCCAGGCGATGTCGCGCACGCCGGTCGGCACCGCATCGTTTCCGGTCGGCAGACCTTCCACCAATGGCAGCTGCGCGATCTGACGCACCGGTTTGCCCTGCAGGTCCAGCACCTGGATGCGGCGCGGGAAGTTGTCCACCGGCACCAGATACGAAAACGGCCGCTCGCTGCGTTCGCTCAGGATGTAACGGCCATCCGGCGACACCGACAGGTTGAGATAGATGCCTGGCGTGGCGATCGGGCGCACCTGCCCGGCCACCGTGACGATGATCGGCTGGCCGGTGGCGTAGTACTCGAACACGCGCGCATCGGCTTCGTTGCGCAGCAGGTCCTGATACGTGGGCAGCGAGCGCACCCCGGCAGCCGCACTGGTCTGCTGGGTCGCCGGCCCGGTCGGGATCGCATCGCGGGTCGGCGGTGCGCCCTGTCGTGCAACCTGTTGCTGCAACAGCAAACCACTGCCATCGGGCAACCAACGCAAGTCGTCGTTGACGCTGGTGTTCAAGCCGGCCAGCAGCCGCCGCGCTTGCCCGGCCGCCACGTCCACCAGCCACAGTTCGTTGGCGCCGCTGGCGGCATCTTCGCGGCGGAACGCCAGATGGCGTTGGTCGGGCGACCAGCTCAGATCGGCCAGCGACAACGGGGAGGGCAACCCGGCGATCTGCCGCTCGCTGCCGTCGGCCACCGACAGCAGCCACAGCTTGCTGGCGAACGAAAAGCGGCTGGCCGCAAAGGTCTTCGGATGGATGCGCAGGCCGGCCAGCTTCAGCTCCGGCTGGGCCACCTCGGCGATGTCCGGCAGTGCGGGCATTTGCAGCATCGCAGCCAGATCGCGCCTGGGCGAGAGCTGCAGCAGCGGCGCACGCGGGGCATCCACCACCGCCTGCAGTGCCTTGGACGGCAGTTGGTAACTGCTGCCTGGCGCAGGGCCTGGTGGAGCAACTGCCGCGTTGGTCGCTGCCGGGCGAGCCGTCCCGGCCATCACCGGTGCGCTCAATGCCAGCACCCCTGCCAACGCCCATGTGTGCTGCCGCCAGCCTTGCGCATGCCGTTTCGCCCGCATCGTCCGTCCCCGCTGATGATCGACTCCGGACCATAGCAGCCGCCTGTCGGCCGCTCCCCTGCCGTTGGTAGGGGGTCGGCCGCAATTCATGCCGCGCGAGGGTGCTGCCGATATAATCGGGCACTCTCGTCGAGGGGCGCTGCGACCGGTAGAGCGGACTGATCCGCTCACTGCACCACAGGTGCAGGTACACGGCCAGGCTCGACCAGCAGTTACCGTTCAACGGCGCCCGGCATTGCAGACATTCGTTTGCCTACCGGAGCCATTGCATGAACGCTGTCACAAAGATCACCCCGCATACCGACTACAAGATTGCCGACATCTCCCTGGCCGATTGGGGCCGCAAGGAGCTGGACATCGCCGAGCACGAAATGCCGGGCCTGATGTCGATCCGCCGCAAGCATGCGCAGACCAAGCCGCTGAAGAACGTCCGCATCACCGGCTCGCTGCACATGACGATCCAGACCGCGGTGCTGATCGAAACGCTCAAGGACATCGGCGCCAATGTGCGCTGGGCCTCGTGCAACATCTTCTCCACCCAGGACCACGCCGCCGCTGCGATCGCTGCGACCGGCACCCCGGTGTTCGCCTGGAAGGGCGAGACGCTGGAAGAGTACTGGGACTGCACCCTGGACGCGCTGACCTTCACCCTGCCCGACGGCACGCTCACCGGCCCGGAGCTGGTGGTGGACGACGGCGGCGACGTCACCCTGCTGATCCACAAGGGCTATGAGCTCGAGAACGGCAGCACCTGGGTGGACGAGCCGGCCTCCTCGCACGAAGAGGGCGTCATCAAGGCGTTGCTCAAGCGCGTGGCCGTCGAGCGCCCGGGCTACTGGGGCCGCGTGGTCAAGGACTGGAAGGGCGTCTCCGAGGAAACCACCACCGGCGTGCACCGCCTGTACCAGATCGCCGAAGCCGGCAAGCTGCTGATCCCGGCCATCAACGTCAACGACTCGGTCACCAAGAGCAAGTTCGACAACCTCTACGGCTGCCGCGAGTCGCTGGCCGATGGCCTCAAGCGCGCGATGGACGTGATGCTGGCCGGCAAGGTTGCCGTGGTCTGCGGCTACGGCGATGTCGGCAAGGGCAGCGCCGCCTCGCTGCGCGCCTATGGCGCTCGCGTGATCGTCACCGAAATCGACCCGATCTGCGCATTGCAGGCGTCGATGGAAGGCTTCGAAGTCAACACCATCGAATCCACCCTGGGCCGGGCCGACATCTATGTCACCACCACCGGCAACAAGGACATCATCACCGTCGAGCACCTGCAGGCGATGAAGGACCAGGCCATCGTCTGCAACATCGGCCACTTCGACAACGAGATCCAGGTCGATGCGCTCAAGGCGCTGAAGGACGTGCAGAAGATCAACATCAAGCCGCAGGTGGACAAGTACGTGTTCCCCAACGGCAACGCGATCTTCCTGCTGGCCGATGGCCGCCTGGTGAACCTGGGCTGCGCCACCGGCCACCCGAGCTTCGTGATGTCCAACTCGTTCGCCAACCAGACCCTGGCTCAGATCGACCTGTGGGAAAAGCGCGACACCTACGAGAAGAAGGTCTACATCCTGCCCAAGCACCTGGATGAAGAAGTTGCGCGTCTGCACCTGGAAAAGATCGGCGTGAAGCTGACCACCCTCACCAAGGACCAGGCCGACTACCTCGGCGTGCCGGTGGAAGGCCCGTTCAAGCCGGATCATTACCGCTACTGAGACGTGGGCGCATGTTCGCCCATCCTCGACAGTGTCAATCAACGGGCGCCGCAAGGCGCCCGTTGTGCTTCAAGGCCATGATCGGCACGACGTCGAAGCTGAATCTGCGCACGCGTTGCACTACGCGTTCTCGCCTGCGCTGTGGTCGGCCGAACGTGACAGACCGCGCGGCGGCCAGGGCCACGACACGCCGACATTTGCTGCAGCCGCTATTGACCGATCTTCGCCGATGGCACTGTCAGCCGCGTGCGCTCGCCTCGTCCGTATCCATCGCAGCAGGCTCATACACGGAGATCTGGCTACGGCTGCGCGCAGTGTAGGGCTGCCCGCTCCAATCGCCCCATCTGGCCCGCAAGCGCAAGCCGGCGATCCGTGCCATCAGATCCAACTCGGAAGGCCAGAGGTAGCGATAGCGATCGTTGAAGACGCGGGTCGCCGACTCACCGATCATCACGATGCGCTGCTGGATCAGCTGCCGGGCCGGATCGGAGCTGGAGCACATCAGCATCACCGGCACGTCGCCCTCGTCCAGGGCCGGCGCCTCCAACGACCTCACCTTGCCGTCCGCCAGCAAGGTCTCCGCCTGCGGCACCATCGTCTGCAGGACGAACACGCCGGACGTTGCCAGGCGCTCGCGCACCGCGCGCAGGCAACGCAATTGGTCGTCCTGCGTCAACAGATAGCCGAGCGAATACACCGAATAGATCAGGTCGAACGGCCCGGCGACCGGGACATCGACAAAATCGGCGCAGACCAGGGTCAGTCGCTCTGCACCGGGCTTGGCACGCAGCATGTCCAACATGCCAGGCGAGTTGTCGATGCCGCAGACCGCCGCGCCGCCAGCCGCCAGCGGCAGCGCGATACGGCCGGTGCCGATCCCCAACTCCAGCGCCGTGCCACTGCCGACCAGTGCCGCCAATGCCTGCGCACACTGCGCTGCACTGGCAGCGGCCCAGTGGTCCCTCAGGCGATCGTAGTATTGCGACACCTGATCGTAGGCGTGCGCCGACGATGCATCCATGCCCCTCTCCGCGAAAGAGTCGCTGGCCACCCTAAGCAACCATCCCGGTCGTCGCATGCGCCGCCGACGCAACATCGCCGGTGGCGAGCCAATGCGCGCACTCGGTGCCAAGCTCGGCGACAACACGCTGGCGATAGGCCGCATCGACTGCCGGTGCCAGTCGGTCACGCCACCGCCCATTGAGACCTTGATTGAAGAAGGCTCGGCCGCCGTCGCGCCAGAAACCGGCGCCCTGTGGAACGTAGCGCGCCGCGTGCGCGCGCATGTAGTCCAGACTGCAGTGCGCCAGCACGCGCTCGCAGCACTGGGCATCCAGCGGGATATCCAGGAATGCGGCAATGCGCCGCACTTGCGCAGGCAGGTCATGCAGCAACGCGGCGTAATGCACCAGCAGCACGTTGTCGTAATCGCGCAGCGCCCACCAGGAACGCACGCCCTCCCAGAACGGCCACAGCGGCGCACCATCGGCGCGCATCCAGTTCTGGAAATAGTCCTCCACCGAGCACGTGGGCGGCGGCATGACCTTCAATTTACCGTTGCTGGAGGGCTCCGCATCCAGACGCGCCTGTGCATCCGCGCTGACTGCTCGCTGATGGTCGTACAGGCTCCAGACGATGTCGCGCGCATCGCGGCCGACGTAGAGATAGCGGGCGCGTTCGGATAGCACCAGCGCATCGGCGGGCAGATGGGTTTTCACGAAGCGGCGATGGCGTTGCTCGGCGAGCAGCCGCTGCTTGGTGGCCTTGTCCGGATACACCGAGTCGAACCAGGGCGACAGCCGCGAGACCTCGATCTCCTCGGCGCCGCCGAAGATCAGTTGCGCGACGATCTGCTGCACCCAGGTCGTCCCTGCCTTGGCATAGCTGGCGATGACGACATCGTCGTCGCGAAAGGCGAAGTCGTTCCAGACTGTCGAGTCGAAAAAGCGATTGGGATATTCGCGCTGCTTGGAGGGCATGCCCACATCGGCGTCCTGTCGGTTGTCATCGCATCGGGCTCATCGGATATGCACGAGTAAACACTTCGCAACCGCATGATCCGCATCCGCGCCTGGCTCCAAGTCCCGGCAAGACGGCATAACGTCTGCCGCACATCCGCACACTGCACTTGCAGCACATCGGTAACCTGCGGCAGCGCGCATCGCCGTCGCCGACGATGCGCGTGCATGCGGGCCATCCGGCAAAGCCTGCCCGGGCATTGCAGTCACTGCGTGTAGATATACGCCACCTTGCGCGGACCAAACATTTTTAGAATCTTCGAAAACACGAGTGACAGCATGGCTTTGGCAGTTTTCATCACGCGCACCTCTTCTGGAAGTTTCAGAAATGGCGAACTTTGACATTCGCCTTATTCAGGCTAGCAATAGTCATATGGCCAATCAACATTATGGTTGGTACTTTATTTTTAAAATCAAATTATCGGGCATGTGTCGCAGAATAAGCCACGCAATGTGCGTTTATCCGAACAGATCTTCGCGCAGGTACTCCAGATATTCGCGCACATGTCGCTCGCGTGCGGCAACGTCGTCCGGCAGACGCAAGCCGCGCGTAAACCAACGCAGCCGCGGCCGTGCGTGCAAGTGTGGGTAAGGCTTGTGCGGCAGCGGTACGCCGAGGAAGCTGCATAGTGGCGCCCAGCCTTGCCGAGCCGAAAATACCAGCAGCCGTTCGGCTGGCACCGTATCGATCACCGCCTGATTCCAGCGATTGAAGTAGTCGACCATGAAGGCGCGGTCCTGACTGCGCCCGCCCATCTGCTGCTTCAAGAACGTACTGAATGTTTCGCCTTCGGGGCCGACGAAGGTGCTCTTTCTGCCCGGCATCAGGATGGTCTGGGTCACCGACTCGAACCAGCTGTCGGGATCGCGCACCGTCAGGACGACCTTGGCCTGCGGATATACCTCAATCAATTGCCGCCAGTAATAGCAACCAGGATGGTCGGTGCTCGAACGGTAGCCGGCGAAGATGGTCGACCAGTCTGCGGCACCGCGCTCGGCGGCATTCCACAGCGGCAGTGCCGTACGCATGTTCGCGGCGACCTCCGTGGCGTGATAACACGGTCCAAATCCCAAATGTTCCAGCGCGAACTTCAGCGACAGCGTCCCGGTTCGGCCTAGGCCAGCACCAAGCACTTCTAACGACATGGCGATTCTCCGATCCGTTACACGCAGGGCGGCAACCTAGCACGCAGCCGTGGCGTACGTCCCGGCATTGGCAGTCAGGATGGATGTGGCAACTACACGCGCCATGCGCGATTTAAGTGGCGGACAAGAACGCGGATCGCAACGACGCGCTCACCCGCGCCAATTGGCATTGCGCTCCCAGAACGCCACGCTACGCCGATACGCCTCGCGGTCCAGCGGCGTGCCCGAGCCGCCCTCTTCCACACCCAGGGCATTGCGCAACATGGTGATCGGTGCCATCGGAATCTCGTCCGGCTCTGCGGTGTACAGACAACCCACCACACCCCAGTCTGCCTCGATGGGTGTGCCTTCCTTGGCCAACTGCTCGCGGCTGTAGAGGATGGGCAGCAGATAGGCAGCCACCGGTGGCTCGACACCTTCGAACCACCGCACCAGCACGGCCAATTCCTGCGTGCTGCGTGCCTCGTAGCCGGAACGCAGCAGGTGCCGGTTGTCTTCGGTAATGGGAATGGTGAGGCAGCGGGTCGAGGTCCAGTTGCAGTGCACATGCAATTGGCAAAACGGCGCATAGCCCTCGATCACGCGTAGCGGCGCCTCGTCGTTGAGCCGCTGGATGAACTGCTCCGGCGTGCAGTCCTGGATGGCATTGCGACGCCCATCGCGCGGAAACAAGCGGGTGCGGGCGAACTGGGTCAGGACGATCGACATGAGTGGGGTATGCGGCGACAAAGAGCGCCAGGGTAGCGCGCAGGCGTTCGCACGACTACGTTGATCAGCATCAGCCGACCGCGCGGCGATCGGACTGGCCCGAGTGCCTGGCCTGGTTCCCGACAGTCACCGAACATGCACCGACAGCATGCAGGTACGCAGCACGTAGCGATGGCGCGCCTGCGGCGGAGCGGGATCCGTCCGGCAATCACCCAACGCGGCCGTTCGCCGGCGCTACCAGATCAAATCGTCCGGCACCTTGAACTGGCTGTAGTACTCGTCATCGCTGTCGGCCGCAGCCGGCGCGCTGTTGCGTCCGTGGTCCAGCACCACCGCATCGGCATCGCGGCTGTAAACCTTGTCGGCGGCCGCGCGCGGAATCAGCTCGAAACCATCACCGTACCGCACGATCACCAGCGCGCCGCTGGCCAACTGGCTGCGCAGCGTCGTGTTGACCAGCACGCTACGGATCACGCTGCCGTCGTTGAAGCGGTAGTCGATCTCGCCTTCGCGCTTGACCTTGTTGGTCTCCACGATCTGCCGCACCTGCGCGAGCACTTCCTGCTGGCGCACCTGCACGTTGCGCTCTTGGGCCAGCGCACGATCGCGCTCGGCACGCTCGGCCTGCAGGCGCGCCGCATCGACCTTGTCCGTCGCCGCCGGCTGCACCGCCGCGCCCTTGGCATGGCGCTGTTTGACCTGTTCGCGCGCAACCTTGTCCACCTGGGCTTTTTTCACCAAGCCGGCCTTGAGCAGCTGTTCTTGCAATGGATTGCGCATCGGGAGGCCGGGCAGTGGACTGGCGACTAGTTTAACGCGGCCAGCACCGGCCCATCATCGTGGCCGGGCCGAGCCGTTGGGATCGCCTGCAATCCAGATTGCAGCCATGCAGCTGCCAGGCGCAGCCAGCTGCAGGCTCGGGCTTATCGCCGCTGCGGCGGGCGGTTGCTGCTCGGCGCGATGCGGATGCAGCGTACAAGACGCAAATCGGCACCTTGGCCTTGCCACACGAGGGCAGCGCAGCGTGCAACGATGACGTGCACACTGCCGGCGGCGAACAGCGAAGCAGCTGATCTGTGTCACCCGCGACGGTCCAGCGAGATTGCGCCGGCCACGTTGCACGCGCCGCATGCTAACGATGAGCATTGCCTATCGCCAAGCCTTGATGTGACAAGGCAAGTGCAGGCGAGATTGCAACGGCCGTGTGGTTCCCTGATTTTTGCGACCAATCGCGCCGTTGGCGCCCAACCCGGCGCCCAGATTGCTGGCCCGCTGCAGTGAATACGTATGCACAACCCCCATGCTGCGCCGCGATGCGCGCTTAGCATCACCGCGCGCTGCACGCCGTGCGCGCTTTCCGGAACAGGGGCCGGAAGCCTTGATGCGGGCATCGCGCACTGCGCGTCGGCCTGCGCTTACCACTGGAGATCGATCCGATGCGCAACACGCCTGCTCATGCCCCACCTTCCCTGATACAACGCGGTGCACGTCTCTTGCTGACCGCATTGGTCCTGCTGCTGACCACCGCCAACGCGCAGGCCGATGTCATCCTGCATGCCTTCAACTGGCCGTATGCCACCGTCGAAGCGCGCGCCAAACAGATTGCCGATGCAGGCTATCGCAAGGTGCTGGTCGCCCCCGCGTACCGCTCCGAAGGAAGCGCGTGGTGGGCGCGCTATCAGCCCCAGGACATTCGCCTGATCGACAACCCGCTCGGCGACACCGCTGCATTCAAGAAGATGGTCCAGGCGCTGGCCAACAACGGCGTGGAAACCTATGCCGACATCGTGTTCAACCACATGGCCAACGAAGCGGCCACGCGTTCAGACCTCAATTACCCGGGCAGCGCGGTGCTGTCGCAGTACGCTGCAAACCCCGGCCGTTACGATTCGCTGCGTCTGTTCGGCACGCTGCAGTCAAACTTCCTCAGCGCCAGCGATTTCGGCCCGGCGCAATGCATCAGCAACTACAACGACGCCTACCAGGTGCGTAATTACCGCATTTGCGGCGGCGGCAGCGATCCAGGCCTGCCGGATCTCGTGGGCAACGACTGGGTGGTGCAGCAACAACGCGCCTATCTGCAAGCGCTCAAGAGCATTGGCGTGACCGGCTTCCGGGTGGATGCGGCCAAGCACATGACCTTCGACCATCTCAATCGCGTCTTCGATGCCGGCATCCGCTCGGGTGTGTATGTCTTCGGTGAAGTGATCACCGGCGGCGGTACAGGCAATGGCGATTACGACCAGTTCCTGGCCCCGTATCTGCAATCCACGCCGCATGCAGCCTACGACTTTCCGTTGTTCAATGCGGTGCGCAATGCGTTCGCGATCGGCGCCAGCATGCAGCAGCTGGTGGACCCCGCCGCGTCCGGACAGGCATTGCCGGGCAATCGCGCCGTGACCTTTGCAGTGACCCACGACATTCCCAACAACGCCGGCTTCCGCTACGCAATTCTCGACCCGGTGGATGAGACGCTGGCCTACGCATACCTGATCGGTCGCAACGGCGGCATGCCGATGATCTATACCGACAACAACGAAAGCGGCGACAACCGCTGGGTCAACGCCTATCTCCGCGAAGACCTGCGCCGCATGATCGGCTTCCATAACGGCGTGCAGGGCACCGACATGCAGGTCTTGTCGTCCAGCTCCTGCCATATCCTGTTCCGTCGCGGCAGCCTAGGCATCGTGGGCATCAATAAGTGCGGCAACCCGGTCACCACCACGGTGGGAATGAACAACAGCGTGTTGTACTGGAATGCCGACTACGTGGACGCGTTGGGCTCGGGCAACGTGGTGCGCATTTCCAGCAGCTCGTACACCTTTACCCTGCCGGCGCGCGGGGCGCGCATGTGGCGCCGCTGAGCAGCCACCACAGCATGGCGGTGGCACTACGTTGCAGTGCTCCCATCGTTTGAAATGGTGACTGGCGCGTCGGCGTGCGACGTTGCACGCCACGCCGCAGTGCGATCAAGGCGAAGCCCCCGACGCAAACCGGCGTATGGGGGCTTCGTTGCCTCTACGTGCTGGCGCCGATCGACTGCACCAGGATGCCGCGGGGTGCAGTACACGCCCACTCGCATCGATGGACCGCCAACACGCCTTGCAGTCGGCCCGTTTCCTGCGCACCGCGCACCGCGGTGGGCGGACGACGCTGGCAGCGGCGCACGATTGTGTGCCCCGAACCCCGCTTCCATCGATCGCAGTCGGCCGCAGGACCGCTGGCATTGACCAGCGGTGTTCACCGTTGGCGAGCGGCAGAACGACTTACCAGGCGAACGCTGCGGTGACCTGGCGTGCGCCGAGCATGAACGCATCTGCCACGTGTACGAACGGTGCAATATCCACTTCCGATTGGCCCGCGCGTACCAGCTGCACGAAGCGCCCGTACAAGCCGTCGTATTCGCTGGACGCTGGCAGCGCCTTAAGTTGCCCATCGATGCTCAACTTGGCCCCGCCTTCGCTGAGCATGAGCAGGCCCGCGGTGGTTTCCACTTCGATGTCCCAGCGCTGGTGGCCGGTCTGCAGGAAATCGAATTCGGCCGTTACCGGGAGTCCTGCGGTGTCGACGAATGCGAGCCTGGCATACAGCGGCGCCTGGCGGTTTTCCGGGGTATGCAGCTCGGCGTCGCGCAGCGCCAAGCTGCGCGGCAGCAGATGGGTCGCGATGGAGAGCGCATTGATGCCGGGATCGAACACCCCCATGCCGCCGGGTTCCAGAATCCAGTCCTGGCCTGGATGCCAGTGGCGAATGTCTTCCTTCCAGGTGATGTGCGCGCGCACGAGTTGCTTGTCGGCCAACCATGCACGGGCAGGCTCGACACCGGCGGCGCAACGCGAATGCCAGCTGGTGAACAGGCTACGTTGCGCACGCCGCGCTACGTCCTGCAGGTCATGAATTTCGGCGAGCGTGGCGGCCGGCGGCTTCTCCAGAAACACATGGCGGCCGGCCATCAACGCGGCCTGCGCCAATGCGTGCCGTCCGACCGGTGGCGTGCACAAGGCCACCGCTTCGATCTGCGGCTGGGCGGCAAATGCGTCTTCCAGGGTGTGATAGGCGGGCACACCGTCGACCGTGCCATGCCGGCTCACGGTGGCCACCAGCTGCACATCGTCGCGCGCGGCGATGGTCGGCACGTGCTGGTCGCGGGCGATCTTGCCGATCCCGACAAGGGCGATACGCAATGCGTCTGGATGCTTCATCGAAACCTTCGTGCTGGTAGGGGTGGCCCGATGCGAACGCCTGCACGCACACTGCCTGGCCAATGCTGCAGCGGCGCGATGCGGAGAGCGCACGCGACGGCGCAGTGTACGGTCAGCGTGCAGCCCACTGCGAGACATCGCTCCTGCTTGTTTTGCTATACCTGTATGCCAGCCGCTGCCTACCGGGCCTGCTCAGTTGCGCCACGAAGACAATGCGCGACGGCTGCAGATGGTGTCGGCGCGGCGGTTGGAATTGGCGGTGCTCGACCACACGCCACTAGCCTCTTTTGCAGCATGCGATTGACGCCGGCGCGCGTGCAGACAAGTATCGCTGCCGGCACGCCGATGTGCCGTCGCCATCGAAGGCTGCACCGATGTTGCATCACGTTTCGCTGGGCGTTCGTACGATCGAGATATCCGCCGAATTTTTCGACGCAACGCTGGGTGCGCCTGGCTATGTGCGGGTGTGGTCCGATCTGGAGCCAGGCACGCTCGACCAGGCGGTCGGCGATGGCAGGCCCGGTGGCGACGATTGCCTGGCGTTGAAACAACGCCAGGCAACGCAATGTGCCCCGGGGGTCGGATTCCATCTGGCATTTGCCGCCACCGACGCGTCCGCCGTGGACGCGTTTCACCGAGCCGCGCTACGGCACGGCGGTCACTGCAATGGCGCACCCGGCTTGCGACCGGATTATGGCGATGACTATTACACCGCGTTCGTCATCGACCCGGACGGCCACCACATCGAAGCGGTGGTCGACTGTACGCCGCCACGGTAACCAGCACCGCCGCTACGCAACGTTGGAATATCGGTGGGTTAATGCGCAGCGACAGCGAGCTCGCCATGCGCAGTGAAGGTCATGGCGCTGCCTGCGTCAGGAAACGGTCGAAGTCGCCGATGTTCATGCTGCCCCAACCCGACGCGAAGTCCCAACCGTAGCTCGCGTTGTATCCATCGCGATACAGGCCATTGCTGCCGACCACCACGTCATGGGCGCGCTGCGCATCGTGACGCTGGCTCGCGTACTGATAGATCTGCGGCGCGACGAAGCCCAGAGTGGGATGCGACTGCAACAGCCGGGCGATATAGCCGGCGAAGGTCGGGGTGGCGGCACTGGTCCCCCACACATACCAGGCAGCCTCGTTCCCTTGCGCATCGGTGCCGCGGATCTGCGCACTGCTGTAGAACGAGCCATTGAAGCTGACGTCGGGCACAGCGCGGTAGCCGGAGGCCGTCTGCCCCGGCAGCAGGGTGCGCTGCCACTGCGGCGCATAGGCAATCTTGCTGAGGCCGCCCTGGCTGAGGTGGCGGCCGACACCGGCATTCCAGACGCGCTCGGAGGCGTAGCTGCCGGGGTTGCCGCCCTGGGTCAGCAACTCGGTGGCGCCCACCGCAATCGCGTAGCGGTGCGAAGCCGGCCAACCGACCTGGCGCAGGTCCGGGCGCCCCGCCAGCGTGTCGTAATAAGGCGCGTTGGCGCGTGCGCTCAGCGGCAGGTAGACGCCGTCGTCGCCGCTGCAGATCAGGAAGTTCTGCCCCTGACGCACCGCCTTGGTCAGGCTGGCGTCCATGGCCTGGAAGACCGCGTCGTTGACCTGGATTTCCTGCCCATAGATCGACATGCTGACCACGCGGGCCAGATTGTCGTCGGCCGCGCGCGCCATGCCATCGATCATGCTCTTCCAGGAAAAGTCCGGGATGTTGTAGATGATCAGGCGCTTCAACCCGCCGGCGCTGCCGACCAGCAACTGGGTATCCATGTCCCACTCGACTTCCGAATCCTTGCTGGCGGCATCGGACTGGTAACCCGGCGCGCTAGGGTCGCCCACCGTCACCACCGTGACCGGGGTGTGCAGGCCGTGCAGGTCCTGGAAGCTCTGCAGCCGCGCGAGGGTATTTTCCAGATTGCCGGCGGCAATGACCGCACCGACGATATCGCTGGCCGGTGCCAGCGTATCGGCGCCGTACGCGCTATTGAGCTCTTCGATGCTGTGGCGCACGACTTCTGCGCCGCCGCCGCTGTTGGCGGCCGTCACGGCGCTGCTGTTCAACAACGATGTGCGCGCGGCGCTCAGCGGCGCCCCGTGCGGGGTGACCTTGGCGCCGGCCGTGCCGTCCAGGCCAACCACACCTTGCACCACCGCCTGCAAGCCGGCCGGCACTGCGACCGTGCCCTGCGCAGCGGAAACGCCGAGGCGGCCATCGGCACTCACTGCACGCAGCGGGGTGCCAAGGGCAGCCTGCAATGCCGCCGCTGTCGCGCGAACCTGCAGCAGGCGGCCATCGATGGCCGGGCGTACATCGGTGATGCCATACCGGCTCAGATAGGCCTTGACCTGTGCGATATCGCGGGTGGAAGCAGCCGATGCGCGTGCCAGTTGGCCGCGCAACAGCGGATCGCCGCCATCGCGGGTCAACCACTGCTCCACCGTCGCTTGTTGCTGACGCATGGTCACCTGCGGCTTGAGCACCAATCCCACCTGCAGGATGCGTTGCGGCGCCAGCGCGCCACCGACGGCGGGTTGCGCAGGTGCCTGTTCGGCTGCCTGCGCGACACCGGTCATACCCAGCGCGACGGCGCAAGCCAGGACGGCCTGAGAGAAAGAGCGCGTCATCATTCGTGTGCCGCCATTGATCGTGAGTTAACAGGCTGCGGATTCTCACGAGGCGGCAGTGGTTTCAGGCGCAACAGTGCGAACTCTGTGTGCGTAAAACGATGCGGCCGCGAACTGACACGCGAACCTCGTGCCGAGGTAGCTGTGCGATTGCGCGGTGGCGGGGCCGGCGCTTGTCGATCGCCGGGCGCACGGCGCCTGCAGCCGCTGGCGCCGAGCTGGTTGAGGCCAGTGGCTACGTGCTACATCTCCAGCACCACCTTGCCCAGGTGACTGCCCTGCTCCAGGTAACGATGCGCCGCAGCCGCTTCGCTCAGCGGGAAGCACTTGTCGAGCAGTACGCGCAGCTTGCCCTGCTCGATCCATGGCCACACCACGCGCTCCACTTCCGCCGCCAGCCGGGCTTTTTCGTCTGCATTGCGCGGGCGTAGCGTCGAGCCGGTGATGACCGCCTGCTTGCGCATCAGCACCGGAATCGGCACCTCGATGGTGGCGCCGGCCTGCGAGGCGATGTAGACGATGCGTCCGCGCGGGTTGAGCGCTTCCAGGGTGTCGGCGAAGACCGCAGCGCCCACCATGTCGAGCGCAACATCCACGCCGCCGTGCGCCTTGGCCACCTCGACAAACGACGCAGTGGTGGAATCGATCGCCACATCGGCGCCCAACTCGCGCGCCTGTGCCGCCTTGCTGGCCGAGCGCGCGGTGGCCAGCACGTGCGCGCCCGCCGCCTTGGCCATCTGGATCGCCGTAACGCCGATGCCCGAGGTCGCACCATGCAACAGCAGCCATTGGCCTGCCGCGAGCCGGCCGTGTTCGAACAGATTGGCATAGGCAGTGAAGATGGTTTCCGGTAACGCGGCGGCGTGCACCAGATCCATGCCGGCGGGAATGGGCAGTACGTGACGCGCATCGACGGCGGCGTATTGCGCGTAGCCACCGCCAGCCAGCAGCGCGCACACGCGCTCGCCCACCTTCCAGCGACCAGCCGGCTCGACGATTTCGCCGGCGATTTCCAGCCCCAGCGTTTCCGGCGCGCCAGGTGGCGGCGGGTAGTGCCCGGTGCGTTGCAGCAGATCCGGGCGATTGATGCCGGCGGCATGCACGCGGATCAGCACCTGCCCCGGTGCCGGACGCGGGCGCGGTTGTTCGGTGGCGTACAGCGCCTCGGCGTCGCCCTTGCCATCGCGGATGGCGATGGCGGTCATCGTGGTATCGCTCATGAAAGCGCTCCATGGAAAGTGCGCCCAGTGTAGGCGTGCAGGCGTCAACGCCCGGCGCAGATGCACCCACGGTTTCCAGCAGGCATTGCCACGGCAGCGGCAAGCCAGCGATGGTGGGTCTTCGACAACGCCGCGGTGCTGCGTAATGTTCGTTGGACAAGCGGTCTTCGCCAACCTCTTCCTGCATGTCGCATTGCAGCCCAATGCAACCAAACGCTTGCGCTCACCGAATGCACCGCAAGTTCAAGCAGGCAAGCGGCGTGCGATTGCAACAACCCAGCCCCAGAACCGGATGCGATTGCCCGCAAGCAACCCCAACCAGGCAGATGCTGCGCGGCCGCCCGCATCACGGTATCCCGGCCTATGCTGGTGCCTTGCTGACCACCAGGAGTCGCCATGCAACTGCCATGGAATACGCGCGTCATCGCCGTCTGCGTGTTCGCACTGGCCGCGAGCACGCAGGTCAGCGCGGCGCAGGTGCGCATTGCGCAGGAAGCAGACGGCTACCGCCTGTTGGTGGATGGCGCTCCCTTCGTGATCAAGGGTGCCGGCCTGGGCAATGGCAGCATGGAAACGCTGGCCGCACGCGGCGGCAACGCGTTGCGCACCTGGCGCGTGGATCCGGACCCGCAACGCCAGCGCGCCCTGCTCGATCGCGCACAAGGCAACGGCCTGAAAGTGGCGGTCGGCATCGAGGTCGGCAACCAGCGACATGGCTTCGATTACGACGATGCAACGGCAGTGAAACAGCAACTGCAACGCATCCTTGCGCAGGTACGGCAATCGGCGGCGCATCCGGCGGTGCTAATGTGGGTGGTCGGTAACGAGCTCAATCTGGATTACACCAATCCCAAGGTCTGGAATGCGGTCGGCGAGATCGCCGAGGCGATCCATGCCATCGACCCGGATCATCCGGTCACCACCACGCTGGCCGGTTTCGACAAGCAACTCATCGACCAACTCAAGACGCGCGCGCCGGCACTGGACCTGATCGCCGTGCAGCTCTACGGCGATATCGCAGCGCTCCCGCAAAAGCTGCACGAGAGCGGTTGGCGCGGCCCTTACGTGGTCACCGAATGGGGCCCCACCGGGCACTGGGAATCGCCGACCACCTCGTGGGGCGCACCGATCGAAGACGACAGCACGCGCAAGGCGCTATTGCTGGAACAGCGCTACCGCAGCGACATCGCCAGCGACACCCGCCAGGGGCTGGGCTCGTTCGTGTTCCTGTGGGGCGACAAGCAGGAGCGCACGCCCACCTGGTATGGCCTGTTCCTGTCTTCGGGCGAGGCCACGCCCAGCGTGGACACATTGCAATTGCTGTGGACCGGCCAATGGCCAGACACCAGGGCGCCAACGGTAGCGGCGCTCACGCTGGCTGGCCAACGCGCCACCGACAGCGTGAGCCTTCGCCCGGGCCAGGCCGTGACCGCACGCATTCGTGCCAGCGGCGCATCCGTACTGCGCTACGACTGGCACGTTCGCAGCGAAAGCACCGCGCGCAGCATCGGGGGCGACCCCGAGACGTTGCCACCGCTGGTCGATGCCGCCATTGCGCCGAACCGCGTTCCCGGTGGTCGCAACGGCGCACGCGCTACGGGCGAGGAGGTGCGCCTGATCGCACCACCGCCGGGCAATTACCGCTTGTTTGTGGAAGTGCGCGATGACGCCGGCCGCGCCGGCTATGCCAACCTGCCATTCCGCGTGCTGCCGCCCTCACCGGCCCTGCGACAGGGCGCATCGGAACCGTCGCAACCTGATATGCATTCATCGCGATGAAGCGATATTATCGCCAGACGATCCGCCGGAACCGCCGCGATGACGCATCTCAGTTTCGAGTTCTACCCGCCCAAGACCGATGATCAGCGCGCGCAACTGGACCGCACTGCAGCCAGGTTGAAGGGCTACGCGCCGGAGTATGTGTCGTGCACCTTCGGCGCCGGCGGCTCCACGCTCAGCTACACCTCCGAAACGGTACGCCACCTCAAGCAGAAGCATGGCTTCGAAGCGGCGCCGCACCTGTCCTGCGTCGGCGGCAGCCGGCAGGAAATCCGCGAGCTGCTCAAGCTGTATCGCGCCATCGGTTGCACCCGCATCGTTGCGCTGCGTGGCGACCTGCCGTCGGGCATGGGCCATCCCGGGGACCTGCGTTACGCCTCGGACCTGATCGCCTTCATCCGCGCCGAGCACGGCGCCGCGTTCCGGATCGAGGTCGGCGCCTATCCGGAAACCCATCCGCAGGCGGCCAACGCGCTCAGCGACCTGCGCTATTTCAAGGCCAAGGTCGATGCCGGCGCCGATGCGGCCATTACCCAGTATTTCTACAACGCCGATGCCTACTTTCATTTCCGCGACGCAGTGCAGCGGATGGGCGTGGAGATACCGATCATTCCCGGCATCATGCCGATCTCCAATTTCTCGCAGCTGCGGCGGTTTTCCGAGCAATGCGGCGCAGAGATTCCACGCTGGATCGGCAAGAAGATGCAGTCCTACGGCGACGACGCCGACGCAGTGCGCGCCTTCGGCGCAGAGGTCGTGGCGGCCTTGTGCCAGCGCCTGATCGCAGGTGGCGCGCCGGCATTGCATTTCTACACCCTCAATCTGGCCAAGCCGACCACGCAGGTGTTGCAGCTGCTCGGACGCTGAGCACCTGCTTCGCATTCCAGTCGTCGCCCTCGCACACCCGCGCGCATGCATGTCGCCAGCTCACGCTTACCCGGCTACGCTGCGCCGATGCATCGCCTTCTGCCCCTGCTGTTCTTGCTCTGCGCCTGTCCCGCCGCGCGCGTGCAGGCGCAGGAAATCCATCGCTGCGTCGCGCCGGACGGGCAAACCCTGTTCACCGACCGGCGCTGCGAAGACGTCGGCGCGGCCAGCCGCGCACCGCCTGCCATCCGCCCGCAGGGCGATACCGGCCTGTATCGCTACGGCTGCCCGCGGCGGCTGAGCGAACTGGTGTCGTTGCTGCAATTGGCGGTGGACAGCCGCGACGTCAACCGCCTGTCCAGCCTGTACCTGTGGAGCGGTCAATCCGATGCCGCCGCCAATCAGGTGCTGAGCCGGCTGGAAGCCATCGTGCAGCGCCCGTTGCTGGATATCGTGCCGATGTATCCGCAAAGCGACACCCCCACCTGGGACGCCGACACCACCGCGCCCACATCGTCGCTGGATGGCAGCGCCATCGACGCGCCACTGCCTACCCCGCCCAGCCGCCCGCGCCCCTGGGGACTGCGGCTGGAACAGAACCTCGCCAGCGGCACGCCGGCGCGCAGCGTGCTGCGGCTACGCAGGCAATACAACTGCTTCTGGGTGACGTTCTAGCAGCGTATGCGTGGCATCCGGCGGCGCGGGATCACCGCAGGACCGCTGCACGCCGCAACAGGGATCGAAGGCATTGCGCTGGCGGTTCGGCCGTCAGACGCTGCGGTGCGCTCATTGCGGCCAGAGCGCGCGGATCGCCGCGATACCCTGCGCACCATGCGAGCGCGCCTGACGCACATCTTCGCCCTGCATGCCGCCGAGCGCGTAGATCGGCAGCCAGACCTGTTCGCGCAAGGTCTCGAAACCGTCCCAGCCGATCGGTGTGGCGCCCGGATGCGACGCGGTCGCCTGCACCGGGCCCAGCACCGCAAAGTCGCAGCCGATCCGTTGGGCGTGGCGCAGGTCGTCCAAGCCATGGCACGACGCAGCCACGAGTCGGTCTGCAGGCAGCGGGCGTTCCTGCAGACCGGCCAGCTGCTCCGATCCCAGGTGCACGCCAATACCCAGATCCGCAGCCAGCGCGATATCGCGATTGAGCAAAAGTTGCGCACGCGCGCGACCACGCAGGCGCATCACCTGCTGCAACAACGCCTGCCAACGCGCCGGCGCAAGCTGCCGCGCACGCAGCTGGATCCGGGTGATCCCGTTGTGCAATGCGAGCTCCAGGCCCTCCAGCCAGCGCGCCTCGTCCTCCGGCTCGGGCGTGATCAGGTAACGGTCGGGCTGCCGTAGCGCGCCCACCACCGGCACGTCGGCCGGCGGCATCGAATAGCGGGCCAGCTTGTCTGCCGCCACCCAGGTCATGGCCTGGCCTTCGCGGCCGCGCGGGCTGCCTTTCCAGCTCGTGATATGACGTACTTCCAGGCGCAGCCGCTTGTCCGGATAGAGCTGCGGCACTTCCATCACCCAATCGCCCACCTGCGCCTCAATGCCGAGCTCTTCGTTGAGCTCGCGCACCAACGCTTGTTCGGAGGTCTCGCCAGGCTCGCGCTTGCCGCCCGGAAATTCCCACAGGCCAGGCATGTCGCGCGTTTCGGTGCGGCGGGTCAGCAGGATGCGCCCGCGGGGGTCGGTGATCACGCCGGCAACGACGTGAATGGATCGAAGAGAATCAGGCATGGCGGCAAGAGTGCCGCGAGTGAGCGGTACAGCGCAATGAGGCCGGGATCGGAGATTCGGGATTTGCTAACGCAGGCGTTGCACAGGCATTGCCAATCCCCAATCCCAAATCTCCGCCTCAGAGCAGCAGATCAACGCCGCACTTACCGCTTAACCTCGTAGCTCGCAAAGCATCGCGATAGTTCCGAAAGCAAAGCCCCCCTTGGTAGGGAGGGCGCGCCGAAGGCGCAGGGGGTCGGAAGCAGCACCATGAGCCCGCTATCGGCAACGCGGATAGCGGGTGAGCAGCCCGCAAAGCGGGCTGCTCCACGGTCAACTCAGCATCAGCTGAGTTGACCGTGGCAGTGCTTGTACTTCTTGCCGCTGCCGCACGGGCATGGGTCGTTGCGGCCCACCTTGGGTTCGTCGCGGGTGACCTGCGACACCGGCACAGGCGCGTTGCCGCCCTGCATCTGCTCCACTTCCTCCTCGGCGCCGTAGCCACCCACATCCTGGTGCTGGAATTGCGAGGCCATCAAGCGCGCCTGCGCCTGGAGACGTTCCTGCTCTTCCAGTTCGGCCACTTCTTCTTCGCTGCGAATGCGCACGCGCGCCAGCAGATTGATCACCTCGCGCTTGACGTTCTCCAGCATCTCGGAGAACAGCTCGAAGGCTTCCTTCTTGTATTCCTGCTTGGGCTGCTTCTGCGCGTAACCGCGCAGGTAGATGCCCTGGCGCAGGTAATCCATCTTGGCCAGATGCTCCTTCCAGCCCTGGTCGAGCACGGTCAGCATCACGTGCTTTTCAAGCGCGCGCATGGTGTCCGCGCCGATCGCAGCTTCCTTCTCGGCGAAGTGCGCATCCACCGCTGTCTGCACTTTGGCGGCGATCTGCTCGGCGTCGATTTCTTCCTGCGCACGCACCATGTCGGTCAGCGACAAGGTCATGCCCAGCTCCGACTCCAGCGTGGCTTCCAGGCCCTTCAGATCCCACTGTTCGTCGACCGAATTGGGCGGCACGAAGCGTGCGACCAGGTCGTAGATCACATCGCCGCGAATTCCGTTGACGTTGTCCTTGACCGACTCGGCGTCCAGCAATTCGTCGCGCTGGGCATAGATCACCTTGCGCTGATCGTTGTTGACGTCGTCGAAATCCAGCAGGTTCTTGCGGATGTCGAAGTTGTGCGCTTCCACCTTGCGCTGCGCCTTTTCGATCTGCCGGCTGACCAGGCGGTCTTCGATGACGTCGTCTTCCTTCATGCCCATCATGCGCATCGCCTTCTGGACCCAGTCCGAGGCGAAGATGCGCATCAGGTTGTCTTCCAGCGACAGATAGAAGCGCGACGAACCCGGGTCGCCCTGACGACCGGCACGGCCACGCAGCTGGTTGTCGATACGCCGCGACTCGTGGCGTTCGGTACCGATGATGTGCAGGCCGCCGGCCGCCTTGACCGCGTCATGACGACGCTGCCATTCGGTCTTGATCTTGAAGCGCGCATCTTCGCTGGCGTCTTCGCCGAGGGCGTGATACTCCGATTCCAACGAGCCACCCAGCACGATATCGGTACCGCGACCGGCCATGTTGGTGGCGATGGTCACCGCGCCCGGCTGGCCGGCGTTGGCGACGATGGTCGCTTCGCGCTCGTGCTGCTTGGCGTTGAGCACTTCGTGCTTGACCCCGGCCTTGCGCAGGTGCTCGGACAGCATCTCCGAGGTCTCGATCGAGGTGGTTCCCACCAGCACCGGCTGGCCGCGCTTGGCGCAATCTTCGATGTCGGCCAGCACCGCGTTGAACTTGCCCTTGCGGTTGAGGAACACCTGGTCCGGATGGTCCTTGCGCACGGTCGGGCGGTTGGTCGGAATCACCACCACTTCCAGGCCGTAGATGCTCTGGAATTCGTAGGCTTCGGTATCGGCCGTACCGGTCATGCCGGACAGCTTCTTGTACATGCGGAACAGGTTCTGGAAGGTGATGCTGGCCAGGGTCTGGTTCTCGCGCTGGACCGGCACGCCTTCCTTCGCTTCGACCGCCTGGTGCAGGCCGTCCGACCAGCGACGCCCGGACAGCGTGCGGCCGGTGAATTCGTCCACGATCACCACTTCGCCATCGCGCACGATGTAATCCACATCGCGCTGATAGATGGCATGCGCACGCAGCGCCGCGTTGAGGTGGTGCACCACGCTCAGGTTCTGCGCGGCATACAGCCCGTCTTCGGCGTTTTCCAGGATGCCGGCCTGCAACAGCAACTCTTCGGCGTGGCCCATGCCCGCCTCGGACAGATGCACCTGCTTGCCCTTTTCGTCGATCCAGAAATCGCCTTCGCCTTCTTCGCTTTCCTGCCTGGTCAACTGCGGCACGATGCGATTGACGCGGATGTACAGCTCCGGCGATTCGTCGGCCGGGCCTGAGATGATCAGCGGAGTGCGCGCTTCGTCGATCAGGATCGAGTCGACTTCGTCGACGATCGCATAATGCAGGTTGCGCTGATAGCGGTCGGCGCGCGACAGCGCCATGTTGTCGCGCAGGTAATCGAAGCCGAATTCGTTGTTGGTGCCGTAGGTGATGTCGGCGCCGTAGGCCTCGCGCTTGTCGCTGTGCGGCATGCCCGGATACACCACGCCCACGCTCAGGCCCAGCCAGTTGTACAGCTTGCCCATCTGCGCGGCGTCGCGGCGCGCCAGGTAGTCGTTGACCGTGACCACGTGCACGCCCTCGCCCTGCAGCGCATTGAGGTACACCGGCAGCGTGGCTACCAGGGTCTTGCCTTCGCCGGTGCGCATCTCGGCGATCTTGCCCAGGTGCAACACCATGCCGCCGATCAGCTGCACATCGTAATGGCGCATGCCCAGCACGCGTCGGCTGGCCTCGCGGCATACCGCGAAGGCTTCGGGAAGAATCTTGTCCAGGGACTCGCCGGCGGCAAGCCGCTGCTTGAACTCCGGAGTCTTGGCTTGCAGCTCGGCGTCGGAGAGCTTCTCGATCGTCGGCTCCAGCGCATTGATCTGGGTGACGAGGCGGTTGAGCTGGCGCAGCTGGCGTTCGTTACGACTGCCAAAGACACGGGTAAGCAGACTGTTGATCATTGAAGAAACCGGTTGAAAAGGAACGGTTTGACCGACGCCGGTCCCCACAGACCCGACCGCCGTAAACGAAACAGGGCGCACTGCGCCCTGTCGATGGCAACACCCTATTGTAGCTTGGGGCGGGCCTTCACGAATCAAGCGCGGCCCGCGCCCCCGTCAACCGCGCCCCTGACGTCCCACCGGCGTGGCTTCGCCCAGGAATTTGCGCGGATTGACCACGCGCCCATCCGCCCAGACCTCGAAATGCACGTGCGCACCGGTGGAGCGGCCGCTGGAACCGGCACGCGCGACCTGCTGGCCGGCGCGCACCAGATCGCCCACCTTCACCACCAGGCGCGAGTTGTGCGCGTAGCGGGTCACATAGCCATTGCCGTGATCCACTTCGACCACGTTGCCGTAACCGCCGCGTACGCCGGCGTAGCTGACCACGCCATCGGCCACCGACAGCACCGGGTCGCCCACGTTGGCATGGAAGTCCACGCCCTTGTGGAAGGCCGAACCACCGTCGAACGGATCGGCGCGGCCGCCGAAACCGGAGGTGATGTAGGTGTTGCGGATCGGCATCCGCGAAGGCACCGAATTCTGCTCCAGCTGATGATCGAACATCAGCGAGGCCAGCACGTTCAATTGCTGGCCGGAGGCGGAGAACTGTTGCTCCACTTGCCCGAGCGTCTCCTTGAGGTCTTTCACCGGCATGTCGCTGACCGGCTCATCGCCGCCACCGACGCCGACCGGCTCGTCGAAGTCGAACTCGCCGTCCTTCAACTTGCCCATTTCGGTCAGGCGCTCGCCCAACGCGTTGAGGCGGGTGGCCTGCGCCTGCAGCTCGCCCAGCCGGGCGGCCAGTGCATTGACCTGCGCCTGCGAGGCGCGCTGCGCCTGGGCCAGCTCGGCCTGCTGCTGCGCAACCTTGGCCTGCAGCGCCGAATTGGTCACCATGCCGGTGGCGGTGCTGGCACCGACGCCGATCAACATGCCCAGGCCCAATACCGCGCCAAGCACCACCATCGGTCGATCCGCTGCAAAGTCCTGGAACTGTCGGGCCACACGCTGCGCCCGGGTCTGCCGCGATTTGATTACAACTTTTTTCAACGCCATATGAGTGTCATGTCCAAGCCCAAGTCCAACGCACGCAACCCTTCCACTCCACAACCGGCCATCGAGGCCGCGCTGGGGGAAAAGGCTGGCGACCCCTTGCGCCGAGCCTTGTGGCTCGATGCGCTGGACCGGCAGTTGCGCCCCCTGTTACCACCTCATCTGGGGACCCGTTGCCGGTTGGCCAATGTCCGAGGCGAACAGCTCGTTTTTCTGGTGGATTCGCCGGTCTGGCATGCCAAGGTGCGGCTTGCCGAAACCCAAATCCTGGATGCCGCCCGATCCGTCGGACTGAAGGCCACCGCGGTGACCGTCAAGACCGCAACCGTGCCGCTGCATTCCCCAACGCAGCAGAACCGCGACCGTCCCAAACCTGTTTCCGAGGCGACGCACAAAGGCTTGCGCGACGCGTTGGCTTCCCTGCAGGACGTGTTACCGACCAAACGGTGAAGCCATGCCGCCCATCCGGAGCGGCCGCCAGTGCGTGAAAGCGTTGCGAAGACCGCACACGACCCGACGCATCCTAGCGGGCATGTGGCCCGCAGGAGTTAGAGAAGTCTTAAATAAATGTTAAGAACGGGCCGGAAATCCGACCTAGTTCACACTTTGAACGCCAACCAGGGCATTCCCTGACATCAGGCGTAGACAGGACTGGCGTAGGTGACCGGCGGTTGTTCGGTGCCTTCCGGGAAGCTGACCCATTCCCAGGCGGCCTGGTCGGCCAGGAGCGCACGCACCAGTTTGTTGTTGAGGGCGTGGCCCGACTTGAAGCCTTCATAGGCGCCGAGGATGGCGCCGCCAGCCAGATACAGATCGCCGATGGCGTCCAGAATCTTGTGCCGCACGAATTCGTTGGTGTAGCGCAGGCCGTCTTCGTTGAGCACGCGGAACTCGTCCAGCACGATGGCGTTGTCCATCGAACCGCCCAGGCCCAGATTGCGCTCGCGCATGTACTCAAGGTCGCGCATGAAACCGAAGGTGCGCGCGCGCGAAATTTCCTTGACGTACGCCGAGGTGGAGAACTCGATTTCCTGGCGCGACTGCTTGGCCGGAATCATCGGGTGATTGAATTCGATGGTGAAGCCGAGCTTGTAGCCCTCGTAGGGCTCAAAACGCGCCACCTTGTCGCCGTCGCGCACTTCTACCGTCTGCTTGATCCGGATGAAGCGCTTGGGCTTGCTCTGTTCGACGATGCCTGCCGACTGCAGCAGGAACACGAACGGGCCGGACGAGCCGTCCATGATCGGCAACTCGGCCGAAGACAGCTCGACGATGACGTTGTCCACACCCAGGCCCGCCAATGCGGACATCAGATGTTCGACGGTCTGGATCTTGGCGCCGTTGCAGGTCAGCCCGGTGCACAGCGTGGTCTCGGTGACCAGTTCGGCATCTGCGGGGACTTCGACGACCGGTTCCAGGTCCACCCGTCGGAACACCACGCCATGATCGACCGGAGCCGGCCGTAACGTCATGTACACCTTGTCGCCGCTGTGCAGGCCGACGCCGGTGGCGCGAATGGTGTTCTTGAGAGTGCGTTGCTGGGTCATATGCGAAGTCTGGATGAACAATGCAGACAGACGCTGAACCGACTGTCTAATCGCTGAGATTATCCGAATTTTAACAAGTCGCGCGTGACGGCAACCGTAATCAGTCAGTCACGCGATAACAAAAGCTGCCGGATCGGCACCGATCCGGCAGGAATGACATGACATGGCAGTGCAACCCGAAGCGGGCCCCGGGCGGGACGGGCTGCGTCACCGTAGCAACGCAGCCGACGATCCTCAGTCGGCCTGGCGGCGCAGGAACGCCGGGATATCCAGATAATCGTTGGGCAGGTCCGCCGCCGGCGTCGAGGAGCCGCCGCCGTTGTGGCTGCCGCTGCCGACCGAGTCGCTGCTCGGACGGCGCAGGCCCAGCCCCATGCTGCCGCCCACGGCCTTGGACACCGCATCGCCGCTGGTGGTGTCGAAGTCGCCGAATTCCGGCTGGCCGGTGGTGGCGTTGCGCACCAGCTTGATCGGCGCGCGCTGGTCCGGACGCTGGGCCTGGCGTGCAACCGCGCGGTTCAGGCCGGTGGCCACCACGGTCACGCGCACTTCGTCCTGCATGTCCGGGTCGAGCACGGTACCGACGACCACGGTGGCATCTTCCGATGCGAACGCTTCGATGGTGCGGCCGATCTCGTCGAACTCGGACATGGTGAAGTCCGGGCCGGCGGTGATGTTGACCAGGATGCCGTTGGCACCGGCCAGGTTCACGTCGTCCAGCAGCGGGTTCTGGATGGCGGCTTCGGCAGCGGCCTGCGCGCGATCGTCGCCGCGTGCCGAACCGGTGCCCATCATGGCCAGGCCCATTTCCGACATCACGGTGCGCACGTCGGCGAAGTCGACGTTGATCAGGCCCGGACGCACGATCAGGTCGGCGATGCCCTGCACGGCGCCCTGCAGCACGTCGTTGGCAGCGCGGAACGCCTGGATCATGGTAGCGTTGCGGCCCAGCACGGTGATCAGCTTTTCATTGGGAATGGTGATCAGCGAATCGCAATGCTGGCTCAGTTCCTCGATGCCCTTCAGCGCAACCTGCATGCGGCGACGGCCTTCGAACGGGAACGGCTTGGTGACCACGGCCACGGTCAGGATGCCCATTTCCTTGGCCAGCTGCGCAACGACCGGTGCCGCACCGGTACCGGTGCCGCCGCCCATGCCGGCGGTGATGAAGACCATGTCCGCACCCTGCAGCGCGTCCATGATGCGCTCGCGATCTTCCAGCGCGGCCTGACGGCCGACTTCCGGATTCGCGCCTGCGCCCAGGCCCTTGGTGACGTTGGTGCCGAGCTGCAGCTGCAGCTTGGCGCCGCAGTTCTTGATGGCCTGCGAGTCGGTATTGGCGGTGATGAATTCCACGCCGTCGACGTTGGTGTTGACCATGTGCGCAACGGCATTGCCACCGCCGCCGCCGACGCCAACCACCTTGATGACCGCGTTGGGAGCCATTTTTTCAATCAGTTCGAAATGTGCCATGTCAGTGTCCTCTTGAGCCGGGATTGGGGAATGGGGATTGGGGATTCGCACAAGCGAGGGTCCCTGCCCACTCCGCACCACGGCGAGTGTTGTTGTTTGAAAGTCGGGATTCGTGTGCCGGGGCCGTAGATTCGCTGTTGCGCTCCACGGCTCGTGTCACCTACTCCTCGACGCAATGCCTGCAAATGATTTTATCGCCTACCTGCTCGCCGCTCTCTACTTAATCTTCGCAACCGCCGCCGCTTTGCCTTTCGCTCTTGCTCTTGCTCTTTCCAATCCCGAATCCCGACTCCCGAATCCCGGCATTCAGAATTCCCCGCGATACCAATTCTTCAATTTCTTGAACAAGCTGCCTGCGCGCCCGGTCGGAATCGATGGTCGGCGCGGGTGTTCGATCTGGCTGCCCATCAGCAGCAGGCCCACGCCGGAGGCGTGTACCGGGTTGCCGACGACTTCGCCCAGGCCGGTAACGTGCTGCGGAATGCCCACGCGCACCGGCATCTGCAACATTTCTTCGGCCAGTTCCACCACGCCTTCCATCTTCGAGGCACCGCCGGTAAGCACCATGCCGGCGCGCACCATTTCTTCGAAGCCCGAACGACGCAGTTCGGCCTGCACCATCTCGAAGATTTCCTCGTAACGGCCCTGCACCGCCTGCGCGAGTGCGTGGCGCGGCATGCGGCGCGGCGGGCGGTCGCCCACCGACGGCACCTGGATGCTTTCTTCGGCGGTGGCCAGCTGTGCCAGCGCGCAGGCGTAACGCACCTTGATCTGCTCGGCTTCCGGCGTCGGCGTGCGCAGCATGTGCGCAATGTCGTTGGTGACATGGTCACCGGCGATCGGCAACGAAGCGGTGTGGCAGATCGCGCCTTGCACGTACACCGCCAGATCGGTGGTACCGGCGCCGATGTCCACCAGCACCACGCCAAGCTCGCGTTCGTCGGCGGTCAGCACTGCGACCGACGACGCGAGCGAGGACAGCACCAGATCGTCGACCTGCAGGCCGCACTTCTGTACGCACTTGGTGATGTTGGCGGCTGCCGACTGCGCGCACACCACCAGGTGCGCATGCACCTCCAGGCGCACGCCGGTCATGCCGACCGGGTTGCGGATGCCTTCCTGCGAATCGTCCAGCACGTACTCGCGCGGAATCGCATGCAGGATGCGCTGGTCGGCCGGAATGGCCACCGCCTTGGCGGCATCGAGCACGCGCTCCAGATCGCTCCAGGTCACTTCGCCATCGCGGATCGGCACGATGCCGGGCGAGTTCTTGCACTGCACGTGGTTGCCGGAAATCGAGGCATACACCGAGCGGATCTCGCAGCCGGCCATCAGCTCGGCCTCTTCCACCGCACGCTGGATCGACTGCACGGTGGATTCGATGTCCACCACCACGCCGCGCTTGAGACCGCGCGATTCATGCGAACCGATGCCGATCACTTCGATCGGATTGCCGGGCGAGTATTCGCCGACCAGCGCAACGACCTTGGAGGTGCCGATGTCCAGTCCAACGATGAGGGATTTGTCGCCTTTGCGATTCATGTCTTAAAGCCGGGATTCGAGATTCGGGATACGGGATTGGGAAAACGCGGAAATGCCTGGGCGACGGGAGGTGCGGAAGGTGCTGCGCGATGCCGGGGCTGCGCTTTTTCCAATCCCGAATCCCCACTCTCCAATCGCTGCCGTTCGACGGTAAATCCGTTGGTGTAGCGCAGGTCGGCGCGGGCGATCGGGCGCTGTGGATCGGACAGCTGCGGCAGCACGCGGGCGAAGCGCTGCAGCCGTGCGCGTGCATCGTCGCGGCCGACCACGATCTGCACGCCATTGCTCAGCCCCAGCGACCAGCTGCCGCGCGCGTCCATTTCAAGACGCTCCACATCCAGCCCGGTCGGTGCGAACAGGGCGCGCGATTCGTTGTACAGCGCCACCACGTCCTGGGTCTTGCTGTCCGGCCCACCGAGCTGCGGCAACTTGAAATCCTTCAACAGCGGCGGGGTGCGAAACAGCCGGCCCTGCTCGGACAGCATGCGGTCGGTACCCCAGCGCGCGAACGGCTTGTGCTCGGTCACGTGCACTTCCAGCACATCCGGCCAGCGCTTGCGCACCTGCGCACTTTCCACCCACGGCAACCGCGCAATGGCGTCCTGTGCCTGCTGCAGTTTCACCGCGAAAAAGCCGGCACGCGCATACGGCAACACCACCGCACGCAACTCTTCGGCAGGCACCCGCTTGAAGTCGCCGGACACGCGCAACTTCGCCAATGGCCAGCGCTCGGCACCGACCCAGCCATTGAGCACGGCCACCACCGGCAGCGCGACCAACGCCAGCGCGAGCAACCAGGCCAGGATGCGCAGGGTGGCGTTCATTGGTGTGCTCCGCACACGGGATTCGGCATTGGGGATTGGAGATTCGTCACGGCAGCAGCAACAGCAAGGGCGCGCATCGCGTCGCTGTTGGCCAATCCCGAATCCCGAATCCCCAATCCCCGCGTCACAGCGTCTGCTCCAGCACGCGCCAGACCAGTTCTTCGAAATCGATGTCGAGTTGGCGGGCAGCCTTGGGCACCAGCGAATGGCTGGTCATGCCAGGAGCGGTGTTCACTTCGAGCAGATACAGCTGGCCGCTGCTGCCATCGCGCATCACGTCCACGCGACCCCAGCCACGGCAGCCGGCAGCGCGGAAGGCGTCCAGCGCGAGTTGGCGAATCTGCGTTTCGGCCTCGCCTTCCAGGCCAGGGCACAGGTACTGGGTGTCCTCGGCGATGTACTTGGCGTTGTAGTCGTACCACTGGCCCTTGGGCACGATGCGGATGGACGGCAACGCGGTGTCGCCGAGCACGGCGACGGTGAGTTCGTCGCCTTCGATCAATTGCTCCATCAACAGCGCACCGTCGTAGCGCGCCGCCAGGGTCACTGCTTCTTCGAGCTGCGCCTGGTCGAACACGCGGCTGACGCCGACGCTGGATCCTTCGTTGGCCGGCTTGACGATGACCGGCAACCCGATCTGCTGTGCAGCGGCATGGATTGCCTCTGCGCTGGCACCAGCAGCCAACCGCGCGTAGCGCGGCGTCGACAGGCCCAGCGACAGCCACACCTGTTTGGTACGGATCTTGTCCATGCTCAGCGCCGAGCCCAGCACGTCCGAGCCGGTATAGGGCACGCCGAAGGCTTCCATCAGGCCTTGCACGATGCCGTCTTCGCCGCCGCCGTTATGTCCGTGCAGCACGTTGAACACGCGATCGAACTGCTGCGCGACCAATGCCTTGGCCAACGCCGGAATGCCATCCACCGGCTGCGCATCGACGCCGCGCGCGCGCAGCGCTTCCAGCACGTTGCTGCCGGAATTCAACGACACCTCGCGCTCGGACGAGGTGCCGCCGAGCAGTACGGCGACGCGTCCAAAGGCTGCCGGATCGCTGGTGCGAACGTTGCCGACCAACGCGCTCATGCCTGCTCTCCGACAAACCCGTTGCTGATGATGTGCTGGGCCACGTAACCGATATCGCCGGCGCCCATCATCAACAGCAGGTCGCCGTCCTGCAGGACGTCCGGCAACACTTCGGCAAGCCCGGCGATCTGGCCGACGACCACCGGCTCGCTGCGGCCGCGCGCACGGATGGCGCGTGCCAATGCACGCGAATCGGCGCCCGGGATCGGCGCTTCGCCGGCCGGGTAGACCTCGCTCAGCACCAATGCGTCGACCGTGCTGAGTACCGCGGCAAAGGCGTCGAACTGGTCGCGGGTGCGGCTATAGCGGTGCGGCTGGAAGGCGACGACCAGACGCTTGTCCGGCCAGCCGCCACGCGCGGCGGCGAACACCGCTTCGAGTTCGCGCGGGTGATGGCCGTAATCGTCGACCACGCGCACACGTGCGCCGCTGCTGGTGGTGACTTCGCCCAGATCGTTGAACCGACGGCCGATGCCGGCAAAGTTTTCCAGCGCGCGCGCAATGGTGTCCGGCGCCACGCCGAGCTGCCAGCCGATTGCGGCAGCCGCCAGCGCATTGAGCACGTTGTGACGACCTGGCAGTGCGAGCGTCACCGGCGTGGTGGTGCCTTCGGGCAGGCGCAGCGTGAAGCGCATCCGTGGCCCGTCCTGCACGACATCTTCGGCGCGCACGTCGGCATTTTCGCTCATGCCGTAGCTCATCACGTGGCGCGGCGTCTTGCCGGCCAGTGCAGCCACTTCCGGGTCGTCGATGCACAGCAACGCCAGGCCGTAGAACGGCAGGCGCTGCAGGAATTCGGCGAATGCGGCCTGTACGCGGGCAAAATCGTTGCCGTAGTTTTCCAGGTGATCCGCATCGATGTTGGTGATCACCGCCATCAACGGATTCAGGCGCAGGAAGCTGCCATCGCTCTCGTCGGCCTCGGCGACCAGCCATTGGCCGCCACCGAGCTTTGCGTTGGCACCGGCAGCCAGCAGCTGGCCACCGATGACGAACGTCGGGTCTAACCCGCCTTCGCTCAACACTGCAGCCGCCAGGCTGGTGGTGGTGGTCTTGCCATGCGTGCCGGCCACCGCAATGCCGCGACGGAAACGCATCAGCTCGGCCAGCATCGCCGCGCGCGGCATGATCGGAATGCGCTGGCTGCGCGCTTCCATCAACTCGGGGTTGTCTTCGCGGATGGCGCTGGACACCACCACGCAATCGGTGCCCAGCACGTTGGCCGCCGAATGGCCGCGCATCACGCGCGCACCCAGCTTGGCCAGCCGGCGCGTGGCCGCGTTGTCGGCGTTGTCCGAGCCGGACACTTCATAGCCCAGCGTCAGCATCACCTCGGCAATGCCGCTCATGCCGGTACCGCCGATGCCGACGAAATGCACGCGCGGGAACGCCCGCACCAAATCGCCACTGTCTTGCAGACGGCGGATCACGGGGCACCTCCTGCGGAGGCGCCGGGATTGGGGAGTCGGGATTGGGGATTGGTGGCGATCAACTGCGCCGAACGGTCGCCATTTACGGATGTCTGCATGCTGCCCTGTTTGTGCGTTTGCTTGTTACGAATCCCCAATCCCGCTCGCTCTTGGACAGCCGGAGGCTGGCCATCTCCACTCCCGGCCTCTTGAAGAATGATGTCGGCGATGCGCTCGGCGGCGTCCGGCTTGGCCAGGGTGCGTGCGGCGTTGGCCATCGAGAGGCGACGAGTCGGGTCGGCGAGCAACGTCTGCAGCACCTGCTGCAAGCGCACTGCCAGGCTGTCGTCCTGCTTGAGCAGCACGGCGGCGTCGGCGCCGACCAGGTATTCGGCATTGCGGGTTTGATGGTCGTCCACGGCGGCGGCGAACGGCACCAGCACGCTGCCGACACCGGCGGCGCATAGTTCGGCCAGGGTGGATGCGCCAGCGCGGCACACCACCAGATCGGCCCAGGCATAGGCCGCAGCCATGTCGGCGATGAAGGGTTCGACGCTGGCGTTGACGCCTGCCTGCAGGTAGGCCGCTTCGGCTTCGGCGCGCAGCTTCTCGCCGCACTGATGGCGCAACTCGACCTCCGGGTGACCCAGTGCAGCCAGCGCTGTCGGCACCGCCTGGTTCAACACACGCGCGCCCTGGCTGCCGCCCAGCACCAGCACGCGTACCGGGCCGGTGCGGCCCACCAAGCGATCGGCCGGCGCCGGCAATGCAGCGATTTCTGCACGCACCGGGTTGCCTACCGCTTCTTCGCCAGCAAAGCTGCCCGGAAACCCGGTCAGCACGCGGCGCGCGAAACGCGACAACACCTTGTTGGTCATGCCGGGGGCGCGATTCTGTTCGTGCACCAGCAATGGCGCACCGAGCAGGCGCGCAGCCAGGCCGCCCGGGCCGGCCGCAAAGCCGCCAAAGCTGATCACCGCACGCGGACGGCGCTTGCGCAGCACGAAGCCGGCAGCGCGCACCGCGCGCATCACCCGCACCGGCGCACCGAGCAGCTTCACCACGCCCTTGCCGCGCAAGCCGCTGATGGCCAGCGTATCGATAGGAATATCGTGCTGTGGCACCAGGCGGGTTTCCATGGCGCCATCGGCGCCCAGCCAGGTCACCGGCACGCCGCGCGCGCGCAGCACCTTGGCCACGGCCAAGCCCGGGAAGATGTGCCCGCCGGTGCCGCCAGCCAGAATCATGACCGGCCGCATCATCGCAGACGACGGTGCGGGCATTTGCGCGGCATGGGCAGAAACGCTCACGCAATCCTCCCGAAGGTCGGTTCCACACGCGGTTGCATGCGGCTGGTGCCGCGCAGGATGGCCGACGCCGGCGCTACGTAGGCGGCGGCAACCGGAGGAGCGGCCGGCGCAGGCGTAGCGCCAGTGTCGCGCTGCGGCTTGTGCGCAGGCGCGTACGCCGGCGGCACCGAATCGACCACCGGCTCTGCCGGCTCAGCTGGCGAGGTGGCCGCGCCCTGCGGAGACAACTTGCTGCGCAGGCGCTCGGCGCGATTGGCTTCGTAGGACACCCGCAGCAGCACACCCATCGCAAGACAGGTCATCAGCACCGATGAGCCGCCCGACGAAATCAGCGGCAGGGTCAACCCCTTGGTCGGCAGGATGCCCAGGTTGACGCCGATCGACACGAAGCTCTGCATCGCGATCCACAGGCCGATGCCGAAGGCGATATAGCCGGAGAAATGCCGCTTCATCTCCACGCAGCGCATGCCCAGCCAGAAGGCGCGACCGACCAGCAGCGCGTAGAGCCCGATCACGCCGCACACGCCCACAAAGCCCAGCTCCTCGGCGATCACCGAGAAGATGAAGTCGGTATGCGATTCGGGTAGGTAGTTGAGCTTCTGCACCGAAGCGCCCAGGCCCACGCCGGTCCACTGGCCGCGGCCGATGGCCATCAGGGCGTTGGACAGCTGGTAACCGGAGCCCAGCTGATCCACCCACGGGTCCATGAAGGAGGTCACGCGCCGCATGCGGTACGGCTCGAAGATCACCAATGCCACCAGGGCCGGCAGCAGCAGCAGGATCGGCAGGATGATGCGCCCGATCGGCGCACCGCCCAGCACGAGCATGCAGGCGGTCACGCTCAGCAGCAGCATCGAGGAGCCGAAGTCCGGCTGCAGCAGCAACAGGCCGACCAAGAAGCCGACCACAAATACCGGTTTGAGCATCGCCTGCCAGGTCGCGTTGACCTCGTCGCGGAACCGCACCAGATAGCTCGCAAGCCAGATGATGTAGAACACCTTCACCGATTCGACCACCTGGAACCGCGACACGCCCAGGTTGATCCAGCGCTTGGCGCCATTGACGGTGCTGCCCAGGCCAGGCACGAACACCACCACGAGCAGCACAAAGCAGGCCAGCAACAGCATCTGGTTGTGCTGTTCGATGGTCTTGAGCTCGGTGCGCATCGCCCAGAACGCCAGCGCGATGCCACCACCCAGGAACAGCAGGTGGCGGGTCAGGTAATAGAACGGGCTGGCTTCCAGTTCGATCGAGCTGGACGCCACCATCACCACGCCCAGCGAGGCGAGCGTGACTGCCGCCCCGAGCAGCCACGGGTCGTAGCGGCCGCCGATGGCGTCCAGTCGTGTGGCCTGGCGGGACATGTCGTTCATCAGCGCACCTTCAACGTGGCAAGGCCGATCAGCACCAGCACCACCGAAATGATCCAGAAGCGCACGATCACGCGCGGCTCCGGCCAACCCTTGAGCTCGAAATGGTGGTGGATCGGCGCCATGCGGAACACGCGCTTGCGGGTCAGCTTGAAGCTGGCCACCTGGATCATCACCGACAGCGTTTCGATCACGAACACGCCGCCCATGATCACCAGCACCATCTCCTGACGCACGATCACCGCGATGGTGCCGAGCACTGCGCCCAGCGACAGCGCGCCGATGTCGCCCATGAACACCATTGCCGGGTAGGTGTTGAACCACAGAAAGCCCAGCCCTGCCCCGGCGATCGCCGAGCAGATGATGATCAGCTCGCCGGCGCCGGGAATCAGCGGGATTTTCAGGTATTCGGCAAACACCACGTTGCCCGAGGCATACGCGAACACGCCCAGCGCGCAGGCCACCAGCACGGTCGGCATGATGGCCAAACCATCCAGGCCGTCGGTGAGGTTCACTGCATTGGAGAAGCCCACGATCCAGAAGTAGGCGATCACCACGAAGCTCACCCCGGCCAGCGGCAGCGCGATCGACTTGAACATCGGGATGTAGAACGTGATCGCCGCCGGTACGTCGGCGGTGTAGTACAGGAACAAGCCAGCGGCCAGACCGAAGATCGACTGCAGCAGATACTTCCAGCGCGACTTCAGGCCATTGGGATCGCGTTTGACGATCTTGATCCAGTCGTCGTACCAGCCGATCGCACCGAAGCAGATCATCACTGCCAGCACCAACCACACGTAACGGTTGCGCAGGTCGCCCCACAGCAGCACCGACAAGGTGACGGTGAGCAGGATCAGCGAACCGCCCATGGTCGGCGTGCCGGCCTTGGAAAAATGCGTTTGCGGGCCGTCCTGGCGGATCGGCTGGCCGCCCTTGAACTGGGCGAGCTTGCGGATCACCGCCGGGCCCATCCACAACGACAGGAACAGCGCGGTCAGCGCAGCCAGGATGCCGCGGAAGGTCAGATAGTTGAACAGCCCGAACAGGCTCTCCAGTTGCTGCAGCCAACGGGCCAACTCAAGCAGCATGGGATGCGTCCTCCGCCGATGCGAGCAGCGCGGTGACGACGCGGTCCATCGCGCTACCGCGCGAGCCCTTGATCAGGATCGTGATGGAGGCGACGCCCGGAAGCGCGTTGGTGGATGGCGATTGCTGTTGGTGAATCACTGCATGTTCCTGCGTATTTCCTGATCCGTGCTGCGGCACTTGCTGTTGCTGGCTGGTGGCATCGACCAGATCCGCCTGCAAGGCGTCGATCAACTCGGCGTGCGTGGCGAACACACGCCCGCCCTCGCCGAACGCGTGCGCGGCAGCGGCGCTCAGTTCGCCCAGCGCATACAACCGCTGCAGCTTGGCCGCACGTGCGCGACGCCCCGCGGCGGCATGCAGTGCCACGCCTTCGGCGCCGAGTTCGCGCATGTCGCCCAGCACCAGCCAGCCTTCGCCAGGTGCGGCGGCCAAGGCATCGATGGCCGCATCCAGCGAGCCCGGGTTGGCGTTGTAGCTGTCGTCGATCAGGACCGCGCCATTGGGCAAGGTCTGCGCAATCTGCCGGCCGGCTACCGCGCGCGCCTGCGCCAGACCGTCGGCGATCACCGGCAAGGCGATGCCGGCACCGAGTGCAAGCCCGGTTGCCGCCAGTGCGTTGAGCACGTTGTGGCGGCCTGGCAGCGGCAGCGCAATCGGCGCCTCGCCCTGCGGCGTGACCAGGGTGAACTGCGCGCCGCCGGTGTGCAGACGCAGCTGACGCGCAGTGATCTCGGCACTGGCCTGCAAGCCATAGCGCAACACGCGACGTCCCTGCACCGGCTGGCTCTGCAACTGCTGTTCGAACCACATGCCGAACGCGTCGTCGGCGTTGATCACCGCCACGCCATCGGCGGGCAGCGCGGCGTAGATGGCGCCCTTGGTCCGTGCGACGCCAAGCAAGCTGCCCAGACGTTCCAGATGGGCGGGCGCGATGTTGTTGACCAACGCCACATGCGGCTGCGCAATCTCGGTGAGATAGGCAATATCACCCGGCTTGCCGGCGCCCATTTCGTAGATCGCAAAGTCCGCATCGTCGGGCGCGGCGATCACCGCCAGCGGCAAACCGATCTCGTTGTTGCGGTTGCCCGGCGTGGCGTACACGGTGGTGCCATCCACGCGCCCGGCTTCCTGCAGGATCGACAGCAGCAGCGCCTTGACGCTGGTCTTGCCGTTGGAGCCAGTCAGCGCAAGCACACGCGTGGCGCGGTCGCGCTGCATGCCGGCGGCGATGCGCGCCAACGCCAGCTCGGTGTTGTCCACCACCACCTGCGCCACGCTCAGCGCCGGCAGCAGGCGATCGACCAGCACACCGCTGGCACCGCGCGCGACCGCCTCGGTGGCGAAATCGTGCCCATCGAAGCGTTCGCCGCGCAGCGCCACATACAGGCTGCCGTCGGCAAGCGTGCGGGTGTCGTTACCGACCGCATCGATCATGGTGTCGTCGCCGTGCAGCTCGCCGCCCGCCCAATGCGCAATCAACGACAGTGGCGTGAGCTTCATGGCCGCACTCCCAGCACGGTGCGCGGCAGCAGCGCCTGCGCCGCCACGAGGGCGTCGTCGAAGGCGTGCCGCACACCGGCAATTTCTTGATACGGCTCGTGGCCCTTGCCGGCGATCAACACGATGTCCGATGGGCTGGCCATGCCGATGGCCTGATGGATCGCAGCGGCGCGGTCGCGCTGCACGATGGCGGCATCCGGTCGCGCGAAACCGCGCAGGATATCGGCCACGATCGCATCGCCGTCTTCGCCACGCGGGTTGTCGTCGGTCACGATCGCCACGTCGGCCTTGAGCTCGGCAATCGCCGCCATCTGCGGGCGCTTGCCGGTGTCGCGTTCGCCACCGCAGCCGAACACGCAGATCAGGCGGTCCTGCGCATGCGAACGCAGGCTGCTCAATGCCTGTTCCAGCGCATCGGGCGTGTGTGCGTAATCGACCACCACCAACGGTGCGCCATGTGCGCCGCCGAGGCGGTTCATGCGGCCATGGATGGGCTGCAACTGGCCGAGCACACTGGCGATCTGCGCAGGCGCAAACTCCATCGCCCACAACGCGCCGGCCACGGCCAGCAGGTTGTCCACGTTGAAACGGCCCAGCAGCGGCGAATGCACCGGATGCACTTGGCCCTGGATATTCAACGCAAAGTTGATGCCGTTGTGGTCCAGCTGCAGTGCCTGCGCGCTCACGCGGGCGTCGGCATGCGCGCGCGAGCTCACACCGATCGCGCGCAGCGCGGGATCGAGCGCAGCGAACAGCGTGCGGCCGAAGCCATCGTCCAGGTTCACCACGGCCGCTTTCAACCCTGCGCGGGTGAACAGCTTGGCCTTCGCCGCGCCGTATTGCGCCATGTCGCCGTGGTAATCGAGATGGTCGCGGGTGAGATTGGTGAACACTGCCACGTCGAAATGCACCGCATCCACGCGGCCCTGATCGAGCGCGTGCGAGCTGACTTCCATTGCCACGGCCTGCGCACCCTCATCGCGCAACTGCGCCAACAGGGCGTGCGTGGGCAGCACCAGCGGGGTGGTGAAACCGGTCGGCACGGCCGCGCCATACAGACCGACGCCCAGCGTGCCGAGCGTGCCGGTGGGCGTACCAAGCAGCGTCAAGGCCTGCGCCAGCAGCTGCACGGTGGAGGTCTTGCCGTTGGTACCGGTGACGCCGACCATGCGCATCGCCTGCGATGGCCGGCCATGAAATTGATCGGCCATCACGCCAAGGCGCGTGCGCAAACCGGGCACGGCAATCGCATCGGCCGGGACCGGCAGACCGTCGGGAGCCGGCGGCTCGAACAACACCGCCGCCGCGCCATTGGCGCGCGCCTGTTCGACAAAGCCCAGACCATGCGCACCGAAACCGGCGATCGCCACGAATGCATCGCCCGGGCGCACGGCGCGGCTATCCATCACCAACCCGGACACCTGCACGTCGTGCGTCAATGCCACATCCGGCAGCAACTGCGAAAGCGCCATGGAGCGGCTCACTGGCGGCTCTCCTGCAACGGCGCGGGCTGTGCTGGCGCGGCAGCCGGCGCAGGCGCCAGTGCGGTCGGAATGCCGGCAGAGACTTCATCCACCGGGTCCGGCACCAGGGCCGGATCCGGATCGGCCGATTGCGGCTTGACCACCGGCTGGCCGGTCTTGCCGGCCGCCTGTGCGGCCAGCCACGACTGGATATCGTCCGGCGGCACGTCCATCAAGCGCAGCGCGCCTTCCATCACGCGATGGAAGACCGGCGCCGACACCAGACCGCCGTAATACACCTTGCCTTGCGGATCGTTGATCACGATGACGGTGGCAAAGCGCGGGCGCGTGGCCGGCACCAGGCCGGCGAACAGGGCGTTGTAATGCCCGCGCTCGTAGCCGTTGGCGCCATTCTTGCGCGCCGTGCCGGTCTTGCCGGCCACGTGGTAGCCCAGAATCGCCGCGCCCTTGGCGCCGCCCTGGGTCACCACGGTCTCCATCATGTCGATGACCTGGCGCGCCACTTCCGGCGTGATCACCTGCCGGGTTTCGTTGTGCTGGCCACGCACGAAGGTCGGCGGAGTGAGCTTGCCGCCGTTGCCCAGCGTGGCGTACGCCTGGGCAATCTGCAGCGGCGTCACCGACAGGCCGTAACCGTAGGACATCGTGGTCTTGGACGGGCCGCTCCAGCGCGCCGGCTGCAGCACCACGCCGGCCGATTCGCCGGGGAACCCGCTATGCGGCGCGCTGCCGTAACCGAAGTTGCGGATCGACTGGTAGAAGGTCTGGTCTGGCACCTTGGCCGCGATCTTGGCCGCGCCGATGTTCGAGCTGCGGGTGATCACGCCGGTGACGTTGAGCACGCCGTTGTTGCGCGGCACATCGCGAATGGTGAAACGCCCCATCGACATGTAGCCGGGGTTGGTATCGATGACGGTGTCCTTGGTCACCACGCCGGCCGTCAGCGCGGTGGCCACGGTCAGCGGCTTCATCGTCGAACCCGGCTCGACCAGATCGGTGACCGCACGGTTGCGGCGCGCCGACGGGTTGATGCCGGTGACCGAATTGGGGTTGTAGGTAGGCAGGTTGACCATCGCCAGCACTTCGCCGGTGGCCACGTCCATCACCACCATCGAACCGCCGGCCGCGTTGTTTTCGACCAGGGCGTTGCGCAGCTCCTTGTAGGCCAGGAACTGGATGCGGCGGTCGATGCTCAGCGTCAGGTCCTTGCCCGGTTGCGCCGGACGCACCAGGTCCACGCTTTCCACGATGGCGCCGCGCGCATCGCGCACCACCTTCTTGGAACCGGCCTTGCCGCGCAGCCATTCGTCGAATGCCAGCTCCAGGCCTTCCTGGCCGCGGTCGTCGATGTTGGTGAAGCCCAGCACATGGGCCATCGCCTCGCCTTGCGGATAGAAGCGGCGGAACTCGCGCTGCGAGAACACGCCAGGAATCTTCAGATCGACAATCGCATGCGCCTTGTCCGGATTGATCCGGCGCTGCAGGTACATGAATTCCTTGCCGGCCTTCTGTGCCAGCTTGGCGTTCAACTCGTCCAGCGGCTGCCCGAGCGCTTTTGCCAGCTCGGGAATGCGGTCCGGGTTGCGCAGCAGTTCCTGCGGATTGACCCAGATCGATTCCACCGGCGTAGACACCGCCAGCGGCTCGCCGTTGCGGTCGGTGATCATGCCGCGCGAGGTGGCGATGGGCAGTTCGCGCAGGTAACGCGCTTCGCCCTGACGCTGGTAAAAATCGCGATTGACCAGTTGCACGTAAGCCGCGCGGCCGATCAGCGTCACCGAGCACAGGCCAAGCGCGATACCGACCAGGGTCAGGCGACCACGGAGATTGAAATTGCTACGGGGGCGGTTGCGGCCGGTTTTCATGGCGCACCTCCGTGTGCGCCACCCTGCGGGCAGCTGCGCTGTGCAAAACGGCTGTCCTGCCGTTTTGTCATGGCGGCACCTGCATAAGCGCCACCCTGCGGGCAGCTGCGCTGTGCAAAACGGCTGTCCTGCCGTTTTGTCATGGCGGCACCTGCATAAGCGCCACCCTGCGGGCAGCTGCGCTGTGCAAAACGGCTGTCCTGCCGTTTTGTCATGGCCGCACCTGCATAAGCGCCACCCTGCGGGCAGCTGCGCTGTGCAAAACGGCTGTCCTGCCGTTTTGTCATGGCCGCACCTGCATAAGCGCCACCCTGCGGGCAGCTGCGTCGTGCAACGCGGTTGTCCTGCCACAAGCTCATGGGCGCACCACCACGATGTCGTTGGTCTCGGGGAACTTCATCCCGATGCGCGCACGTGCGACCTGGTCGACCCGGTTGCTTTCCGCCCAGGTGGCCTGCTCCAGCTGCAGCCGGCCGAATTCGATATTCAATTCGTCGCGCGTGTGTTCGAGCTTGGACAACTGCACGAACAGCTTGCGATGCATGTGGCGCATGTACACCACACCGATCGCCGAGGCGATGCTGCAAGCAAGCAGCACGACGAGCAGCAAGCGGCTCATTGGGCGTCTCCTTGAGACGCCGGGATTGGGGATTGGGGATTTGGGATTCGCTTGGAGCGCTCTTCCAATCCCGAATTCCGAATCCCGACTCCCAGCTTCTCAGCCACTCGCAACACCGCGCTGCGGGCACGCGGATTGACGTTCAATTCGGCGTCGTCGGCCTTGATCGCGCCGCTCACCAGCTGCAGCGTGGGAACGAACGGCTGGGCTTCGGGCAAGCGGCGGTTGCTCGGCGGGGCCTTGGCATAGCGGGCCATGAATTGCTTGACGATGCGATCTTCCAGCGAATGGAAGCTGATCACCGCCAGCCGGCCGCCCGGCTTGAGCGCAGCCAGGGCAGCGTCCAGCCCGGCTTCCAGATCGGCCAGCTCGCGGTTGATGTGGATGCGGATGGCCTGGAAGCTGCGTGTGGCCGGGTGGGTCTTGCTGTCGCCGCGCGGCATCACCGACGCGATCAGGTCGGCCAGTTGTGCAGTGCGCAGCAGCGGCTGTTCGGCGCGCCGCGCCACGATGGCGCGCGCGATGCGGCGGCTCTGGCGTTCTTCGCCATAGGTCCACAGCACATCGGCGATCTCGCGCTCGCTGGCCTGCGCCAGCCACTGCGCCGCGCTCTGGCCGTTGTCCGGGTCCATGCGCATGTCCAGCGGGCCGTCCTTGCCGAAACTGAAACCGCGCCCGGCCACGTCCAGCTGCGGCGAAGACACGCCCAGGTCCAGCAGGATGCCGTCGACGGTGGCCGCGGCCACCACCTGGCCGAGTCCGGCAAAACTGCCGCGATGGATGGACACGCGCGCATCGCCACCGAAGCTGTGTTCGGCCACTGCGATCGCTTCGGGGTCCTTGTCCATCACCAGCAGTCGACCTCCCGGGCCAAGGTGTTCCAGCACGCCGCGTGCGTGCCCGCCACGCCCGAACGTGCCATCCAGATACGTTCCGTTTTCGGTCACTTGCAGGCCATCCAGAACCTGCGTGTACAGCACCGGCACATGGGCCGCCGGCGGCTGCGACACCGGGTGACCGGGCTGCGCTTCACCGCGCATCCGGGCACCCCGGCTCACAACCTGAGATCGAGCAATTCATCGCCCAGATCCCCGTCAGACAATGTCTGCTGGATCAGTGCGCGATGTGCCTGCTCGCTCCAGAGTTCGAACTTGTCGCCCATGCCCAGCAGCACGGCTTTTTTCTCGATGCCCACCGCATTGCGGTGGCTGGCCGGGATGCTCAGACGGCCGTTGGCGTCCAGCTCCAGCACGGCGGATGAACCCACCAGCTTCTGTTGCAGCGTGCGGACCACGCGCTGGGTGTTGGGCTTGGACATCACGTCGTCGCGCACCCGCTCCCACTCCTTTTCCGCATATAGCCACAGGCATCCGGCTTCGAAGGGGTTGTAGGTGAGAACCAGGCGATTGCCGCTGACACGCGCAACGAGGTCGCGGTATGCGGTTGGCACCGCCATACGCCCCTTGTCGTCCACCGTGATGGCAGTCTCGCCCTGAAACACCGAATGCAACCTCGAATACCCGCTGGGGGATCATTGAACCACGAAAAACCACAAAACACCTGGTTTTCCCTCCGTTGCCCACCTTAGCAGTGCGTCAAAGGTTGTCAACAGTTTTCAAGACCACAAATCGCCAGTTGCATCAATGAGTTGCGGCACTCTTTAGAGACTTGTTCAAAGGTTATCCACAAGTTGCTGTTTCGTCTCATATTTTGAGATTGAACGGAAATTCAGGGCGGTGAAGGCCATGTAAACCCGACTGCCGTCTCACTTCACATTGCGCCAGCTACGTATCCCAACTGCGCAAACAAGGTGACAATCGGCGGCATGTGTCTGGTCGCTCTTGCCTGGAAAGCCCACCCGCGCTGGCGTTTGCTGCTGGCGGGCAACCGCGACGAATTCCATGAACGTCCCACTGCGGCACTGACGCGCTGGGCGGCGCCGGCCGACAACATGCTGGCCGGCCGCGACCTACGCTCCGGTGGCAGTTGGGTTGGCCTGGGTCGGGACGGACGCGCTGCGGTGGTCACCAACGTGCGTGACCCGCTCGCCACGGCCTCGGGGCGCTCGCGCGGGCATCTGATCGCCGACTATCTGTCCGGCAGCCTGAGCGCTACTGCCTACGCCAACGCACTGACCGGTGCCGGCCACGAGTTCCCACCTTTCAACCTGTTGCTGTGCGACGCCGACCGTTGCGAGCACCTGAGCAACCACCCGCCGCTGGCACGGCAACTGGCTGCGGGCATCCATGGCATGTCCAACGGGCCGCTGGATGCGCCGTGGCCCAAGACCGCCGCGCTGACCAGGGTGCTGCACCGCTGGTGCGCCAGCGGCGAGGAAGACCTGCAGCCGCTGTGGGCCGCCCTGGGCAACCCGGCCATCGCCCCCGACGCTGCGCTACCGCAGACCGGCGTGGACCTGCCCACCGAACGCCTGCTCTCGGCCGCCTTCATCAGCGGCCTCAGCTACGGCACCCGCGCCAGCACCATCGTTGCGGTAGACCATCACGGCCACGGCTTCATCCACGAACGACGCTTCGGGCCGAATGGGAGTTTCCAGGGCGAGACACGCCTGGAGATCCCTGGCTCGCGTTGACAAGCCACAGTCATGCGCATAGCGTGCGCATAACCAGGAGCCAATGCATGAATCGCTATTACGACGTTTCAGCGCAGAAGAAGCCGCTGAATCTGACCATCAATGCCGACCTGGCGGCGCAAGCCCGCGCGATGACTGGCAACCTGTCGGCAAAGGTGGAAGAGTTGCTGGCCGAGTACGTCACCAAGGAACGCGACAACCACAGCGCCAGAGCGCTTGAGCTGCAACGCGCCGCGAGCGAATGGAAGGTCTTCACTGAAGCGCACGGCTCCTTCGCCGACGAGTTCTCCACGCTATGACCGGCCAGTTCGATGTCTACGCCAATGTCGGCCAGAACAAGAACATCCCGTACGTGGTGGTGGTCCAGTCGAAGATCTTCGACGCCTCTCCTCGCCGCGTCGTCGTGCCCCTGGTCATCAAGTCCGGCCACTCCCCGACCCCATCCCGTTTCACCCCGGAACTCACCGTCGCCGGCCACAGCGTCATCCTGCAGCCTCTGGAAATGACCTCGGTGCCGCTGGCCGTGCTCAACAAACCTGCCGGCACATTGAAGGACCAAGGCCAGATCATCATCGACGCCCTGGACGAGCTATTCACCCGCTCGTTCGGTTAAGCGCAAAACAGAAAAACGCGTCAAGCAAGGCCGCAGCAACGCACACAGCGTTCGCCGCGAGGGCAAAGCCCAAGCCAAGCAGTAAAGATCGAAGCAGCAATCGCATTAATCGCAGACAGCCGAAAGCACCAGACAACTTACCGAGTGCAAGCCCTCTTGAATCAAGGGGCGCGGCGACAACCGCGGGGATGTGGCAGACCCGGAGCGGGACCCGCGTCTTGTACCGCCTGCAGCGGTACCAAGCGTGGGCGCCTTCGAGAAGGGCGAACGCCCGAATGAAGGCGGCGACGCGTCGCGAGAGCCTCGACCAACGACCTACGCCTCGACCAACTGCCTACCTGCAAGCCCCCTTGAGTCAAGGGGGCGCGGCGACAGCCGCGGGGATGTGGCAGGCCCGGAGCGAGACCCGCGTCTTGTACCGCCTGCAGCGGTACCAAGCGTGGGCGCCTTCGAGAAGGGCGAACGCCCGAACGAAGGCGGCGGAGCCGGCCGATAAGCCGGGTTCTGTCGTGGACAGTCATTCGTCTAGGCGCTACGTCACCGCAGCGCTCAAGCAACCTACCCGGATCCAGCGCGGGCCACGCCAATGGATCCCTATTTGGTCTTGCTCCAGGTGGGGTTTGCCGTGCCGGTCCGTTACCGGACTCGCGGTGCGCTCTTACCGCACCATTTCACCCTTACCGGCTCCCCGAAGGGAACGTAGGCGGTATCTTTCTGTTGCACTGTCCGTCGGCTTGCGCCGCCCAGGCGTTACCTGGCACCTTGCCCTATGGAGCCCGGACTTTCCTCGGCACTCTTGCGAGTGACGCGACTGTCTGGCCGACTCCGCCGGGGCGCATTCTACGCTATCGCTGCAGTGCAAAACGGCGCGGCGATTTCACGCTGGCCCTTGCCTTGTAGGAGCGCACCCGTGCGCGAGAGGGGGTACCGACCCACCACCGTCGCGTCCAGGCATGCTCCTGCAATGACCGCATTAGCCGCCATACAACGCCTTCCGCGGCGCGCCAGTCAGCTCGGCGGCGAGCTTGGCGGCGGTGGACGGGGGCAGGTGCTCGGCGAGCTTGGCGTAGACGCGGCGGCCTTCGGCGAGCTGGCCGTCGGCAGCGTCGGCGGCGCCCTGCACCATCACCACGAACTCGCCCTTGCGCTGGTTGTCGTCGGCTTCGACCTGGGCCTGCAGCTGCGCCAGGCTGCCGTCGAGCACGGTTTCGAACAGTTTGGTCAGTTCGCGGGCGATCACCGCCGGGCGGTCATCGCCGAAGGCCAGGCGCAGGTCGGCCAACGATTCGACGATGCGGTGGGACGACTCGTAGAACACCAGGGTGCGGGTCTCGCCGGCCAGCCGCGCCAGGCGCTCGCGGCGGGCGGCGCTCTTGGCCGGCAGGAATCCCTCGAAGCCGAAACGGTCGCTGGGCAGGCCGGCCACGCTGAGCGCGGCGATTGCCGCGCAGGCGCCCGGGACCGGGCTGACCTTGATGCCGGCCGCACGGGCGGCGCGCACCAGCTTGAAACCGGGGTCGCTCACCAACGGGGTGCCGGCGTCGCTGACGATGGCCAGCGACTCGCCTTCGCGCAGGCGCGCCACGATGCGTTCGGACATGGCGTCTTCGTTGTGGTCGTGCAGCGCCAGCAGCGGGCGGTCGATGCCGAAATGGCCGAGCAACTGGCGGGTATGGCGCGTGTCTTCGGCGCAGATCGCGGCCACGCCACGCAACACCTCCTGCGCGCGCGGCGACAGGTCGGCCAGGTTGCCGATCGGCGTGGCGACCACGTGCAGGGTTCCAGGGGACGTCATCAGCGGTTTTCCGGGGGCAAAGGGTAGAATCGTAGCGTTTTTAACGGTCCGCCCCGGCGGCCCCTGTCCAATGGATCTGAAATGAACAAGCGTGTTGCAAGGATCTCTGCCCTTTCGCTGATGGTGATGCTGGCCGCAGGTTGCGCCACCAGCAGCGTCACGCCGACCGCCTCGCCGACGCAGAGCGCAGCGCTGGCACTGCTGGATCAGGGCAAACCGCGCGACGCCGCGCAGCAGTTGGAAGCCGAAGCCGCCAGTGCCAGCGGCGCGCAGCGCAGCCGGTTGCTGGCGGCAGCGGCGTTCGGCTGGCACGACGCCGGTGACGATGCGCGGGCCCGCACGCTGCTGGCGCAGGTCAACCCACGCCACCTGAGCGGCGAGGAGCGGGCCCGCTTCGGGCTGCTCACCGGCGAGCTGGCGGTGCTCGACAAGCAGGGCGCGCAGGCGTTGCAGGCCCTGGGCGACAGCCCGCAGGGGCTGACCCAGCCGCTGCAGACGCGCTGGCTGGTGGCACGCGCTGCGGCGCTGGAAGCCACCGGCGACCTGTTCGGCGCCGCAGCCGACCGCGCGCGTGCCGATGCCAGCCTGACCGGCACCGTGCGCAGCGACAACCAGCGCGCGATCGTGCGCCTGCTTGCCGCGCTCGACGACGCCACCCTCAAGGGCCGCACCGCTGCACTGCCGGCCGGCGACCCGTTGTACAACTTTGCCGGGCGCGCGTTGATCAGCCGTGGCCTGGCGTTGCCGCGCGCCTTCGAGCGCGATGCGCAGTGGGGCTTCGACACCAGCAAGAGCCCGCCGGCCGAGCGCGATGGCTACCGCCCACCGGTCAAGCTGGGCGTGCTGCTGCCGATCACCGGCAACCTGGCCACCGCCGCCGCGCCGGTACGCGATGGCCTGCTGGCCGGCTACTACGCCGAAACCCGCCGCCGCCCGGAAGTGCAGTTCTTCGACACCGCCGGCACCCCGGCCGGCGCCAATGCCGCCTACGACAAGGCAGTCAACGCCGGGGTGGATTACGTGGTCGGCCCGTTGGGGCGCGACGAGGTCAGCGCGCTGTTTGCGCGCGGCCAGTTGGCGGTGCCGGTGCTGGCGCTCAACCGCCCCACCGACAACAAGGCCCCGCCCACCGGCAGCGCAGGCTTCTCGCTGGCGCCGGAAGACGACGGCATCATGGCCGCCGAATACCTGCTCTCGCGCGAACGCCGCAACGTGCTGATCGTCGGCACCAGCGACGACAACGGCAAGCGCACCATCAAGGCCTTCCGCGACCGTTTCAGCGAACGCGGCGGCACGGTGGCCGGCAGCATCAGCGTGGCCGATGCGCCGGGCGATATCGGTGCGCAGTTGCGCAATTACGGCACTGCCGATGCAGTGTTTCTGGCAGTGCGCGGCAATACTGCGCGTGCGCTGGCGCCGCAGCTGGCGTTGGCCGGGTTCGCCGGCAAATCGCGCGTGGGTACCTCGCAACTGGTGGCCGGCACCGGCAAGGTCGAAGACGATCTGGCGCTGGATGGCATCGTCTACCCGAGCGAAACCTGGACCGCCCTGGGCGTGTCCGGCCTGCCGGCGGTCAGCCAGGTGGCCAGCACCCTGCCCAGCGCACGCGGCCCGGCCGCCCGCCTGTTCGCGTTCGGCTACGACGCCTGGAAGATCACTGCGTACCTGGAAAAACTCGCCACCGGCACCGATGGCGGCCTGCGCGGCGCCACCGGCACCCTGCATCTGGATGGCTTCGGCAATGTGTTGCGCACGCCGGCCTGGTCCACCTTCAGCGGCGGCCGCCCGACGCCGATCGCCGACGGCCGCTGAGCCATGCCGGCAGCGCGTCAGCAGCGTGGTGCGGCGGTCGAGGCGGCCGCACGCGCGTTGCTGGAGCAGGCCGGGCTGCGGCTGGTGGTCGGCAATGCCAACTACCGTGGCGGCGAACTGGATCTGGTGATGCGCGACGGGCCAGCGCTGGTGTTCGTGGAAGTGCGTTACCGGCGCGACGACCGCTTCGGCGGCGGTGCGGCATCGGTGGACTGGCGCAAACGTCGCAAGCTGGTGCTGGCCGCGCAGTTGTTTCTTGGCGCCCACCCGACCCTGGCCGCGCTGCCGTGCCGCTTCGATGTGGTCGATGCCAGCGGCGAACCGCCGGTATTGCACTGGATCCGCGACGCGTTCCGCGCCGACGATTGCTGACCGCCACCGACGCTCACGCCAACGTTTTTATGCCAACCGTCATGACCCACGCAGCCGTGCCATTGGCGCTGTGGTGCGCCAGTGAACGCGGCCGCATCTCGCCACGCCTGCTCGCGGCCGGCGTGGCGGCGGCGATGCTGCCCGATGCCGATGTGCTGGCGTTCGCGCTGCACATTCCCTACGCCGATGCGTTTGGTCATCGCGGTGCCAGCCACTCGCTGTTGTTCGCCGCAATCGTGGGGTTGCTCGGCGTTGCGTCACATCGCCTGTTGCGCGCGGATGCCGTGCAGGCGTCTGTGTTTTTGTTCGTCTGTGCCGCCTCTCACCCGCTGCTGGATGCGATGACTTCCGGCGGCCTGGGCGTGGCACTGGGCTGGCCGTGGAGCCAGACGCGCTGGTTCGCACCATGGCGGCCGATCCGGGTGTCGCCATTTGCCACCGGCTTCTTCAATGCGCGTGGCCTGAGCACGCTGCTCTCCGAGCTGCGCTGGGTCTGGCTGCCGCTCACCGTCGCCGTGCTGGGGTGGAAATGCATCCAGCGCGCGGCACCACAGGATCGCAAGTCATGACCGATGTACTTCCCACCGCACTTGCCGAGGTATTGGCCACGCGCCTGGGTACCGATGGCTGGTTGACCGGCGACGATGCGCGCCGCCGCTATGGCGAAGACGATTCGCGCCGCTGGGCATTGCCTGCCGCAGTGGCGTTGCCGCGCGACACCGATGAGGTGGTGGCGATCGTGCAGGCGTGCCGTGCGCACGGCGTGCCGATCGTGGCGCGCGGCGCCGGCACCGGCACCACCGGCGCGGCGGTGCCGTTTTCCGGCGGCGTGGTGGTGTCGATGGCGCGCATGAACCAGATCCTGGCACTGCGTCCGCAAGACCGCTGCGCGGTGGTGCAACCGGGCGTGCTCAATGGCGACCTGCAGCAGGCGCTGCAGCCGCACGGATTGTTCTGGCCGCCGGATCCGTCCAGCGCGGAGATCTGCAGCGTCGGCGGCAATCTATCCACCAACGCCGGCGGCCCGCGCGCGGTGAAATACGGCGCCACCCGCGACAACGTGCTCGGCCTGGTGGCCGTCACTGGCACCGGCGAGGTGATCCGCTGCGGCGGTGCGTATACCAAGAATTCCACCGGTTACGACCTCACCCACTTGCTGGTGGGCAGCGAGGGCACCCTGGCGATCATCGTCGAGGCGACCTTAAAGCTGACCCCGCGCGCAATCGCGCAAGCCGGCCTGCGCGCGCTGTATCGCGATGCCTCCAGCGCCGCAGCCGCAGTGTCGCGGCTGATGGCACAACCGACCACGCCGACCATGCTGGAATTCATGGATGCCAGCGCGATTGCGCTGCTACGCCGCAATGGCAGCGACGTACCCGACGCCGGCGCCATGCTGTTGATCGAAGCCGACGGCGATCACGACACCTTGCCCTACGCGCTGCAAGTCCTGCACGAGGCGGCCGATGGCCAGGGCGTACTGGGCCTGGACGTGGCCGCCGATGGCAGCGCGCGCGACAGGTTGTGGGCCGCACGCCGTGCCTTGTCACCGGCGTTGCGCACCATCAAGCCGGGCAAGATCAATGAGGACGTGGTGGTGCCGGTGTCGCGCATTCCCGAACTCGTTGCCGGCGTGGAAGCACTCGCTGCGGAATTTGCGCTGCCCATCGTCGCCTTCGGCCATGCCGGCAACGGCAACCTGCACGTCAACATCATGTACGACCCGGCCGATGCCGACGAAGATGCCCGCGCACACGCCGCCCTGCCACGGCTGTTTACGCTGGTGCTGGCGCTGGAGGGCACGCTCTCCGGCGAACACGGCATCGGCGTGGCCAAGCGCGATTTCATGAGCCAGGCGTTCAATCCAGCCACGCTGGCGGCCATGCGCGCGATCAAGGCCGCACTGGATCCGGATGGCATCTTGAATCCGGGGAAGGTGTTGCCCCACTCGCCTGCCGGGCGATAGTCCGATGCAGACCCACACCATGAGTCAGTTGCTTCAGAAAGCACTCGATCCATACCGCAACCAGGCGATGGAACGGCTGCTCATCGCACGCGATGCGTTTCACTACAGCGCCGCTGGCTATGCGCTGCTGACCTCGCCGGAAACCGGTCCGGAAATAGCGCGGCATCGCATCCATATCACCGAGTCGGGCTTCACCATTACCCAGGACGATGCCTCACCAGGGCCGGCAGGCAATGGTTACCGTATCCGCTTCAACGCTGCCGTGCAGGCCGGCCTGGCGCGGTCGACGATGGACGCGGCCTATGCGCGCATGCTCTCGGAGAGCGTGGCCGCCACCGGGGATTACGCTACGGCAAAGAACGAGTTTACCCAGTTGCGCGACCAGGACTGGTTCGCCTTCGCGATGCACCTGCGCAACGCCTTCAGCCACAACAACATCTGGAACTTCGGCAAGAGAAGCAAGCTTCCCGTCCGATGGCGCAGCTTTACCATCGACGCTGCAATGGCTGGACTTCCCCTCAATGACTTCCTTCCCTGGTACCACGGACTGCAACTGTGTGCGCAGATGATCCTGTACGTCGAAGGCATCGTCGATTACCGGCAGCAACGCGTCCCCTGTTACACGCAGTCATCCACCTCCGGCGCACCAGATACGCTCAACGCATCACTCCGATAAACCGCAGCCCCACGCCCGGCTCGGTGACGATGTAGTGCGGGTCGGCGGCGTCGTCCTGCAGTTTCTGGCGCAGTTTGCCGACCAGGATGCGCAGGTAGTGGGTGTCTTCTTCGTGGGTGGGGCCCCACACCTCGCGCAGCAACTGCGGCTGGGTGACCACGCGGCCGGCGTGTTTGAGCAGCAGTGCGAGCAAGGCGTATTCCTTGCGGCTCAGCGGCACGGCCTCGCCGTGCAGGGTGACCTCGCGCAGGCCCAGATGGATATGCAACCGGCCGTCGTCGAACACGCTTTCTTCCACCGTACTGCCGGCGCCGGCCTGGCGCAGCAACGAGCGGATGCGGGCCATCAATTCCTGCACGCCGAAGGGTTTGGTGACGTAGTCGTTGGCGCCGGCATCGAGCGCGGCGACCTTTTCGGTTTCGCCGGCGCGCACCGTGAGCATGATCACCGGCACGTTGGACCACTGGCGGATCTCGCGCAGGACTTCATGCCCATCGCGATCGGGCAGGCCGATGTCCAGCACCACCAATTCGGCGCCCTGCCCGGCCAGCAAGGCCAGGCCTTCTTCGCCGGTGCCGGCCTGCAGCACGCGATAGCCCTGTGCACGCAGGCTGATGTCGAGAAAACGACGGATCTGCGGCTCGTCGTCGACGATCAGCACGCGGGCGGGCGGGATGGCGGTGAGGTCAGTCGGCATCGGGGCGAGGTGGCGCGGCGGGAACGAGCAACGGCAGCGTAATGCGGATTGTGGTGCCGTGACCATGCGCGCCTGCCAATGCCTCCACGCTGCCCCCGTGCGCGCCGATCATGCCCTGGCAGATGGCAAGACCCAAGCCGGTGCCGTTGCGCCCGCGGTCACCGCGCTCCACGCTGTAGAACATGTCGAAGATCCGCGCGCGCTCGTCTTCGGGAATGCCCGGCCCCTGGTCGCCGATGTCGATCTGCAGCGCGCCGGCGCGCAGCTGCGCGTGCACGGTCACCGGCACGCCGGCTGGCGAAAATTTCGCCGCATTTTCCAGAACGTTGAAGATGGCCTGTTCCACCAGCGCCGGGTGCACCCAGATCGCCGGCAGGTCGGCGGCCAGGTCCAGTTGCAGGCGCACCTCCGGCTGGTAGCGCTGCAGGCGGCGGGTGGCCGAGCCGATCAATTCATCGACGCCGATCCAGTCGCGATTCAAGGTCAGGCCGGTGTGGCCGAGCCGGGTCATGTCGAGCAGGTTCTGGATGTAGCGATCCAGTCGCTCGCCTTCGAGCTGGATGGTGTCGAGCAGGCTGTGGCGGTCGTGCGCGTCCATCGCATCGCCGTAGCTGGCCAGGCTGCTGGCCGAGCCGATCATCGAGGCCAGCGGCGAGCGCAGATCGTGCGAGACCGACGAGAGCAAGGCAGAACGCAGGCGCTCGGTTTCGCCGCTGACGCGTGCGCCTTCCAGATCGGCGACCAGGCGCGTGCGCAGCGCGGCCTGGCCGATGTCTTCCACCATCGCTTCGGCCAGGCGGCGTTGTTCCAGGCCGGGCCGTTGCAGAGTCTGCCGAAAGCGCAGCGCGGCCACACCCAGCGTGCCGCGCTCGTGGCGCACCGGCAGGCACCACCATTGCGCGCCGGCCAGGGTATCGGTGAAGCGGCCGGCCGGTTGGCCGTGGCGCTGGGTCCAGTCTGCGGCGCTGCGATCGAGCGCACCGAAGCTGGCGGGTGCGTCGCTTTCGCGCTGCTCCAGGCGTAGCCAGACGTCGGCATCCAGCGCAGTGGTCAGCGCGCGACGGCCGGCTTCCAGCACCTGCCCCAGATCGGCGGCGGTGCTGAGCTGGCGGCCCAGCGCCTGCAAGGCGTTGGCATGCGCATTGGCCGCGCGCAAGGCCAGTACCTGGCTGCGCAGGCGCGAGGCCAGCCGGCCGGCGACCAACGCGGCGATCAAGAACATGCACACCGTCACCACGCCCTGGCGCGCGCTGATCTGCAAGGTGAAACGCGGTTCGATGAAGAAGAAGTTGTAGGCGACAAAACTCAGCAATGCGGCAACCACCGCCGCAGCCATGCGTGTGCGCGAGGCCACCAGCACCACCGCGACGATGAACACCATCGACAGGTCGTCGATATCGGTCCAGCGTTGCAGCAACCACGCCACGCCCACCGCACCGGCTGCCGCGATCGCAGCGAACGCCATGTCGTAACGCTGCAGCCATTGGCGCGGGTTGCGCCAGCGTTGGCGCGCACGTGCGCGCGCATCGGCGGAGCTGACGATGACCAATTCGTAATGCGCGCCACGTTGCAGCAATTGCTGGGTCAACGTGCGGTTGAACATGCGCGCCAGCGGGCGCTCGCGGGTGCGCCCCAGCACCAGGGTGGAAATGCCGTTTTGCGAAGCGAAATCCAGCAAGGCATCGGCCACGTTGGTGCCGTGCAGCAGCGCGCTGTCGCCACCGAGACGATGGGCGAGCGCGAATGCGCGATCGATTTCCAGCTGCCAGGCCGCATCGGTCACGGTGCGGGTCTGGACGGTGACCACCGTCCACGGTGCATCGCGCCGCTCCGACAGGCGCCGCGCCACGCGCACCAGATAATCCGAGCTGCCACGGCCATCGATGGCTACCACCACGCGGCGTCGCAACGCAGCGGTGCCAGGCAAGCCGCGCGCGGCCTGGGTATCGCGCAGATCGCTGTCGACGCGATCGGCAGCGGTCTGCATCGCCAGCTCGCGCAACGCGGTGAGGTTGGAAGGCGAGAAAAACGCCTGCAACGCCTGCGTGGCCTGCTCGGGCAGATACACCTTGCCCTGCTGCAGGCGCTCGATCAGTTCGCGTGGCGGCAGGTCCACCAGCACGATGTCGCGCAGGCGGTCGAATACGGCATCGGGCACGGTCTCGGACACGCGCACGCCGGTGATGCGCAGCACGATGTCGTTGAGGCTTTCCAGGTGCTGGATGTTGACCGTGGTGTAGACGTCGATGCCGGCATCGAGCAACTCCACGATGTCTTGCCAGCGCCGCTCATGGCGGCTGCCGGGCACGTTGCGGTGCGCCAGCTCGTCGATCAGGGCCAGCCGCGGTTTGCGTGCCAGCAGTGCATCCAGATCCAGTTCTTCCAGCATGCGGCCCTGGTAACTGACCCGGGCGCGCGGCAGCAGCGGCACGCCTTCCAGCAGCGCCGCGGTTTCGCTGCGCCCGTGCGTCTCCACCACGCCGGCCACCACATCCATGCCCTGGCGCAGGCGCTCGCGCGCCCGCGACAACATGGCGTAGGTCTTGCCGACTCCGGGCGCGGCGCCCAGGAACACCGTCAGCCGCCCACCATGTTCGCGCTGTAATTCGCCGATCAGGGCATCGGCTTGCTGGGTGCGGGCATCGGACATGCGGGAATGGAGAGTCGGGAATTGGGAGTGGGCGAAGCGGGTCCCGGGACCCGGAAGAGCCTACCGCGCAATGCTGCATGATGACTGCGTTTGCAGGTAGTGCGCTTGGCAACAAGCAAATGCGTAATCCTGCAGTTACTGCTTCGGCATTTCCCGGGTCCCCGGTTCCGGGTTCCGGCCCCCGGCCTCATCCAACGCGAGGTTCAAAGCCAACACATTCACCCGCGGCTGCCCAAGCAGCCCGAACTGGGGCGCTTCGGTCGCCGCCTGCACCAGGGCGGCAACGCGTTGTTCGGGCCAGCCGCGTGCGGCGGCCACCCGGCGGATCTGCACCTGGGCGCCGGCCGGGCTCAGGTGCGGGTCCAGGCCGCTGCCGGATTGGGTCAGCAGCTCGCCCGGTACGGCTTCAGGGGCGATGCCGTCGCGTGCGGCCACTTGTGCACGCGTGGCCGCGATACGGGCCAGCAAATCGGGATTGGAGCGGGCCTGGTTGCTGCCGGCCGCGGCGGTGAGGTCGTACTTGGCGGCCGACGGACGCGGCTGGAAATAGCGCGCATCGGTGAACGGCTGGGCCACCAAGGCCGAACCAACCACGCGCGCATCGACGCGCACCAGCGAACCGGTGGCCTGCTCGGAGAACAGCGCACCGGTGATGCCGGTGGCGATCAGCGAGTAGGCCAGGCCCGACCCGAACAAGGTGAACACCGCGAGCATCAGCGAACCGCGCAGAACGCCGCCGTCGCGTAATGGCAAGGAAGAAGACATGGACATGTTTCCGGAAGAAGAAAGGGGCATCACGCGTGGCTCAGGCACCGAGGACGGCCACCAGCGCCAGATCGATCACTTTGATCGCCGCGAACGGCAGCAACACGCCGCCAACGCCGTAGATCAGCATGTTCCGGCGCAGCAGCGCGGTGGCGCTGGAAGGACGAAAACGTACCCCGCGCAACGCCAGCGGAATCAATGCCGGAATAATCAACGCATTGAAGATCAAGGCCGCCAGCACCGCATGACGCGGGCTGGAGAGCTGCATCACGTTGAGCGCTGCCATCGACGGGATGGCGGCTGCAAACAGCGCCGGCAGGATCGCGAAGTACTTGGAAACGTCATTGGCCAGCGAGAAGGTGGTCAACGCGCCACGCGTGATCAGCTGCTGCTTGCCCACTTCCACCACCGCCAGCAACTTGGCCGGATCCGAATCCAGATCCACCATGTTGCCGGCTTCCTTGGCCGCCTGGGTGCCGGAGTTCATTGCCAGGCCCACATCGGCCTGCGCGAGCGCCGGGGCGTCGTTGGTGCCGTCGCCGACCATCGCCACCAGCCGTCCGCCCGTCTGTTCGGCACGGATGCGTGCCAGCTTGTCTTCCGGGCGGGCCTGGGCGATGTAGTCGTCCACGCCGGCTTCGGCAGCGATCGCCGCCGCGGTGAGCGGGTTGTCGCCGGTGATCATCACGGTCTTGATGCCCATCGCACGCAACTGCGCGAATTTTTCCTTGATGCCCTGCTTGACCACGTCGCTCAACTCGACCACACCGAGCACATGACGGCCTTCGGCCACCACCAACGGTGTGGCGCCGCCACGTGCGACCTCCTCGATACGGCCCTGCAATTCCGGCGAGACCGTTGCGCCCTGCGCCTGCACATACGCCACGATCGCATCGCCGGCGCCCTTGCGGATGCTGCGCCCACCGATATCCACGCCGGACATGCGCGTCTGCGCGGTGAACGCGATGAAATGCCCACCCTCGGCTTCCACTGCGACCGCACCTTGCTGACGCGCCAGCTTGACGATGGACTTGCCTTCCGGCGTGGGGTCGGCCAGCGAGGCGAGCATGGCCGCATCGCGCAGTTGCGCACGGTCGACGCCGGCCAGCGGATGGAATGCGGTGGCCTGGCGGTCGCCGTAGGTGATGGTGCCGGTCTTGTCGAGCAGCAGCACATCCACGTCGCCGGCCACTTCCACGGCCTTGCCCGATTTGGCCAGCACATTGGCCGACAGCGCGCGGTTCATGCCGGCGATACCGATCGCCGGCAACAGCCCGCCGATGGTGGTCGGGATCAGGCACACCAGCAACGCGATCAGCAGCAGCGGATCCAGCGTGACGCCAACAAAGCCCGCGATCGCCGGCAACGATGCCACCACGATCAAGAACGTCAGCGTCATCGCGGCCAGCAACAAGGTCAGCGCGATTTCGTTCGGTGTCTTTTGCCGGTTGGCACCTTCCACCAACGCGATCATGCGATCGAGGAAGCTGTGCCCCGGCTCGGCGGTGACCTTGAACACGATCTCGTCGGAGAGCACGCGCGTGCCACCGATCACGCCGCTGCGATCGGTGCCGGCCTCGCGCAGTACCGGTGCCGATTCGCCGGTCACCGCTGCTTCGTTGATGGTGGCCACACCGCGCACGATCTCGCCATCGGCCGGCACGAATTCGCCTTCGGATACCATCACGTAATCGCCCGGACGCAGCTCCGCTGCCGGCACACGCGTTTCGCGGCCACCGAGTGCGGTTTCCACCCTGCGTGCCACCAGGTCCTTGCGCGCACGCCGCAGCGATGCAGCCTGGCCGCGACCGCGCGCTTCGGCGATGGCTTCGGCAAAATTGCCGAACAGCACGGTGACGAACAGGATCGCCGTCACCGCCCAGCCGAAGCCGGCATGCGAATGCCCGCTGGCGGTGATCACCGCCGCCAGCAAGGTACCGCCCATCACCACCGCCATCACCGGGCTGCGCAGCAGATGCCGCGGCGCCAACTTGGCGAACGCCGCACGCATCGCCGCAACCAGCACGGCGGCATCGAACAACGCTGCGTCACCGCGCTCGCGTTTTTCAGTCGTATCGATCGTAGACATTGCTCAAAGCTCTCAGGACGCCGCCAGGGCGAGGTGTTCAGCGATAGGACCCAGCACCAGTGCCGGCATGAACTGCAGCACGGTCAGCACGATCACGATCGCCATCAGGGTCAGCGCAAAGGTGGGCGTTTCGACCTGCAGGCTGCCGGCCGATTCCGGCGCACGCCGCTTGACTGCCATGCGGGCGGCCACCATCAACGGCAGGATCAACGCCGGATACCGTCCCAGCGCCAGCACCGCCGAACAGCTCAGGTTCCACCAGTACGTGGCATCGCCCAGGCCTTCGAAACCCGAGCCGTTGTTGGCGAATGCAGAGGTGTACTCGTAGAACACCTGGCTGATGCCATGGAAGCCGGGGTTGGAATTGGCAGTCAGTGCCGGGACAGCCAGCGCCACTGCGGTAAAGCCCAGCACCACCAGCGGCTGCAGCAGGATCAACAGCGCCAGCAACTGCACTTCGCGCGATTCGATCTTGCGGCCGAACAACTCCGGCGTGCGTCCGGTCATCAAACCGGCCAGAAACACGCTCAGCAACAGATACACCACAAACTGCTGCAGACCACAGCCGATACCGCCCCAGATGGCGTTGATCAACATGTCGACCAGCGTGACCAGGCCACTCAACGGCGCCAACGAATCGTGCATCGCATTGACCGAGCCATTGGAGGTCTGCGTGGTCAACGCCGCCCACAATGCCGAGGCATCGGCACCGATGCGCACTTCCTTGCCTTCCATCAGCGCCGGCGAGTTGGCGCTGGCCGAATGCGCTTCGGACCACAGCAATAGCGCGGTGGACGCGGCCGACATCGTGAGCATCGTGCCGAACACCAATGCCGTCAGGCGCTTGCGCCCGGTCAGGTAGCCGACCATGAACACCACGCTCATCGGCAGCAAGACCAACGCGAGCGTTTCAAGCAGATTGCTCAACGGCGTTGGGTTTTCCAGCGCCACCGAACTATTAGGGCCATACCAGCCACCGCCATTGGTGCCGAGCTGTTTCACCGCCACCATCGCCGCAACCGGGCCCACCGCAATGGTCTGCTTGGGCATGCCCGCGCTGCTATCCAATGGCGTCGCCGTCGCCGCGCCCTGTAATGTCGACGGCACGCCCTGCCAGCCGAGCAGCACGGTCCACAGCAGGCACAGCGGCAACAACACGCGCACGCTGGAGCGAATCACGTCGGCCCAGTAATTGCCGACGTCCGCTTCAGGCAGGGCTTCCAACCCAGACCCGCTGTGCTGGCGCCCCGGACGCGACGGTTCCGGCTCCGAACTCTCCGCCACGGCCGACGTGTCCGGATTCGCTGCAGCAATCGACGCCTGTCTGGCGGCACGCCCACCGAACAATGCGCGCAGCGTTGCAACCGCCAATGCCAAGCCCATCATCGGCGTCACCACCTGCAGGCCGACGATGCCGGTCATCTGCGACAGATACGACAGCTGCGCCTGGCCAGAGTAATGCTGCTGATTGGTGTTGGTGACGAACGACACCATGGTGTGCAGGGCGGTATCCCACCGCATGTTGGGGATGGCATCCGGGTTGAACGGCAGCCATGCCTGGGTCATGAACACCACCCAGGTCAGCAAGCCAACGACAAGGTTGCTGAGCAGAAATGCCATGCTGTATCCGCGCCACGACATGCCCTGCTGCGGACGCGTGCCAAGCAAGGCATACAACGGCCGTTCGATCCAGCCGAACAGCGCATCGCCGCGCATCGGTGCACCGCGCATCACCGCAGCCATATAACGGCCCAGGGGCCACGCCAGCACGATGGCCAGCGCGTACACAAGAAAAGTTTCAGTCATTGAGGCGCACTCGGATCAGAAGTCTTCGGGCCGCAGCACCACGTACAGCAGATACGCAGCAGCAACGAGTACGGCCACGCCGCACAACAGGGACAACCAGCCAGGCATGTCGGTCACTCCCCCGAACGCGCGCACGGCGGCGCGATAAGTGCGATGTGCAACGGCGTAGGAAGCGTGTGCGTGCCAACATGGCAAAGCGCTGCCGCACCGTGCGCGCAGCGCCGATGGAGCAGACAGGTCAAGGGATGCATCGGGATCGTCCACGGCGGAACCGCTCCGCCAACCTGCGCAGTCTCTGCCTGCGCCGCGTAAAGTCGCTATGGATCTGCCGCCGGCGCTGCGTAAAGTCCGCATAAAATGCGCGGGCCAGCGCTGCGCCTCAACCAGATGGCCCGCCGCGCGTTCCGACGGTTGGCTTGCCTGGCTGCGCCGGCTGCAGGCACGCAGATGGCAGCGACGCTGCGAAGTTCCATCTGCTCAAGGGTCGCGCCGGACAGGGGGGCTCCAGGCACGCGCGTCCGCTGCGTGACCAGACCACACTCAATCAAACAGTGCTCACATGTCCATATACCTGCGCGACACAGTCGCAAGCATCATGCTGGCCGTGGCGATCGCGTCGTCGCATCTGGCGATAAGTTCAGCGGCCTGGTTCGGGATCGCAGCAGCCTGCGCACGGACGGCGGCAATGACCGGTATCTGCTCGCTCGGGAAGAGGCTCGCCGCCGCTGCAAGCACATCAAGGCTGCACAGGTAACGCACCGCGGCAGGCTGGTGCGGCAACGCCCCAGCCAACCGCCTCAGCACCGCAGCGCCGCTCTCTGTGCTGTCCAATGCGTGCACGGCGCGCGTCAATTCCCTGAAGGCAGCCTGGCGCACTCCCGGATCGGGCAGTCTGTTCAACAAGGCCACCAGGTGGGTCAAGGCTTCGGCTCCATCGCCGGAACGCGCGAGGTGCTCGGCAAGCTGCGCATACGCTTGCTGGAATCGATGGATCGGCTCCAATCCGACAAGATGCAGGCGTAGGGTCACCTCTGCCAGCAGGCGGGGGCCGGTCTGGAGTGCAGCAGCCTCGGTGATCGCCAGGTTGACTGCCTCCTCGGGCAGATGCCTGATCGCCGATGCCAGCAAATTAAACGGAAGCGCTCCGCCGATGCCTCCGGCAGCGCCACCCTGGGCCGGAGCCACTGCGCCTTGCGGCCCTGGCTCACCATCACCTTGCACGCCCCCTGCATCAGCCTCTGCGACTGCCCCTATGTGGCCAACGTGCGCTGCTCCGGCAGCAGCCTGCAGCGCTTGCCGGCGCGTGGCAATCAAACTGGGCAAGATTGCATGGAACGCGAGCGCGCGCAGGTCCTCGGGCAAGCATCCCAGGTCATCCGTCAAGCGCGCCACCACGCGAAATGCCATATTCCCGGAATGGCGGGTGGCGTGATTCAACACCGCGGTAAACGCCTCAAATCGCTGCGCCTGCGGCAATGATGGAATCCGCGCTGCAAGCCTTCCGTATCCGCGCAATATCTGCTCGCTGCGATCCTCATCGTCCGGATAGGGGAAATGCGCCACTTCGTCCAGGGCGACACGCATGCTTTCTGCAGTATGGACGTCCCCGAACTCCAAGCTCGGGTCATAGCGCGGCCTCGCTGTCAGGAACGCTCGCACATCCCTGGTGTCTTCCGCCATCTGCCGCGAGACGCTGCCCAGGCGCACGAGGCTGCGCGGTCCACACCGCTGCGCAATCTCGCGGCGTAGATCATTCGGCAGCGCAGATAGCCCGTCGAACGTCTCGGCACGCCGGGGTGGCACTGTGCTTGAGTCGACGACTCCTTGACTCGCCGAAGCCTGCGACGTCTCCTGCGTTTGGCTGGTTGACGCCACAGCGTGCGGCAGACCGGTTCGGGTGATCGGCATCTCGGGTCTCCTGCGGTGTGCCGCAGCAGCGGCATCGAGTTAGGCTTCGTGCGTACTTTCCCGAAAGCGACCTCTTGTCCGCGCGCACAGCCAGAAATCGCGTTCGCCTGGGCGAACGCGACGTGACCGATGCAGATGCGGGTTCGGCGGATGGCACGCCACCCGCCGCTGTTCGCCAGTCTCGCGGCGGACGATCTGGGACGATGCAGATACGGCGTGCTGCCCTACCGAAGCGGCACGTTCAACACGGAGGGCGCTGCAACTGGCGAGGTGAATGTCACCGTGCCACCGCCCTCGCTGGCATCGGTGTAGCGCGCGTCGCGGGTGTCGATCACCAACACCAGTCGCTGCCCTGCGGGAATCTCGGTTGCCGCCGCCTGCAGTGGCCAGTCCAGCGTGACTGCGCGCCCCGGCGTGGCGTTGCGCAACGAATACGGCGCATGCGTGATCAGTTGCGCAACGCCCAAGCCATCCATGCGGTACAGATACGCGAACAGACTCACCTTCGATTGACTGGGCACCACTGTCACGCGTAGCGACGGGCTACCGGCCAGGCGCCGGGTGCTGGTCGATGGCGAGCCGACCCACACGGCGGCACCGGCGCGGTTGACCAGCGGAATCGAGGTGCTCACCGGCAGGCCGATGCCTTGCAGCAAACCGCTGACCAGCACCACCCCGGAATCGGCCACGGTCGGCACGTCGGTGGCGATGCGCGATTGCCACCCGCTGAACGTCCCGCCGGTCAATCCACCGGTGGGGGTCAGCAAGCTGGCTGGTGCGGACAGACCCAGCTGCGTGGTTGCCTGTTGCACCGATGCCCAGTCCGGATAGTCCAGCCATTGCCCGGCACGTGGCGACAGCCGCACCGGTGCTTCGGCATCTACGCCATTACGCACCTGCTTGAGATGGCGATCGAACCAGCGCGTGGTCGCGGTATAGATCTCATTCGGCAATCCCAATGCACCAGGCAGCTCTGCGGTGGCGTGATCGCCCTGGCTGAGCAGCAGTTGTTTGGGGCCACGCAACTGGTTGAAGAACGCGATGGTCTGGTTCGGCGGAAACAGGCCGTCGTTGAAGGCATTACCCAACAAGACCGCGGTCCCACGCGCGTTGAGCGCTGCCACATCGGTCGCAGGGCTGCGCGAGGCGGCCTGCGGCAGGAAGCCCTGCACCGCGCCATCGTAATCGCCTTGCGCCACGCGTGTGCCGATCTGCGCCAGATCCGGGCCGGCCCGGCCGGTGAGTGCGCCCGCACCCACCAGCAGGCCGACGCCCTGCTGGCTGACGGTGCGATTGGAATACAGCGCCGCTTCGAGATCGGCCCAACCGCTGAGCGCAGCCACCGCCTTGATCCGCGGGTCGCGCTCGGCCGCCAGCAGGCTGATGCCCGCACCGTACGAAATGCCCGACGCACCGATCGCATTCGGATTGGCCGGCGTATGCGCCAACGCCCAGTCGATCACCGCGCTGACGTCTTCCACCGTGTCCGGCCCGGCGATATCGATCTGCCCGGCCGAATCCCAGAATCCACGCGAGGTATAGCTGACCACCACGTAGCCGTCGCTGGCCAGTTGGGTGGCGCGCCCCAAATATTCCAGATTGGGCAACGACCAGCTGGCCGGCATCACGATCAGCGGAAACGGCCCGGCGCCCTGCCCTTGCGGCACCAACACCAATGCGCCCATCTGGGCACCGTCCCAGCCGGGAATGCGTTCATAGGTCTTGCTGAAGGCGCCTGCCACGGCCGACGCCGATGCCAACAGCAACGCCAGTGCGGCGATGCTCCCGATCCAACGCTTGCTCATGCTGCTGTCTCCCACGCGAGGCCAGGCCGGGATGGCCCAGCGGCAACTGCGATGCATCCGTGGTTCGGGGGAGAACGGGGCGAACGTACCAGACGGTACGGTATGGCTCAAGGGCCGGGATTCGGGATTCGTTGCTTGCGCAAGCGGGAGCGGCCGGGCAAACCGGTTCGCTGCCTTCTCCCGCTCGCGGGAGAAGGTGCCCGGAGGGCGGATGAGGGCTGGCAGCACCCGTTGTTTCCAATGCGCTCCACCCAACTTCGCAGCAGGCGCCACCGCCGCCTCCGCTACGGCACCCAACGATCAGCGCAGCAGCATCGTCTCAGCGCAGCGCATCGGCACTGCCCGCATCCACTGCACGCTCCAACCCCACGCCTCAGCCGACGAAATGCTGGTAGCCGCGCTGCGGTGGGTGCCAGGGGTTGCCCTCGGCGTCGTGTACCACCACGCCGGGCGTGGCGACAATCTGGCCGATGCGCGTTGCAGCCACCGTTGCAAATTCCATTGCCTGCGCCACGGCATCGCGATGCTGCGGCGCGGCGGTGAAACACAACTCGTAATCGTCGCCACCGCCGAGTTGCCAGCCCAGGCACTGCACCACGTCGATTCCGGCACTGCGCGGCATCGCCGGCAAGGCCGCGAGCACCAGGTGCGCACCCACGCCGCTGCGTTCGCATAGATGCCCCAGATCGGCCAGTAGCCCGTCGGAGATGTCCACGCAGGCATGCGCAAGCCCGCGCAGGCGCAGCCCCGCCTGCACGCGGGGCTGCGGACGCAGCAGGCGGCCGCGCCAGCGCTCGTGCAGCGGGTCGGCCGCCGCGCAGGTCACGTCCAACTGGCCGGCCTGCCACAACGCCAACGCGGCGGCGGCTTCACCCGGCGCGCCGGTCACCCACACATCATCGCCAACGCGCGCACCATCGCGCCGCAGCGCGGCGCCCGGCGGCAGGCTGCCGATCGCAGTCACCGCGCACGACAACGGCCCGCGCGTGGTGTCGCCACCGACCAGCACAATGTCGTGTGCATCAGCCAGCGCGAAGAAGCCATCGGCAAAGCCATCCACCCATGCCGCATCGTCGTGCGGCAACGACAACGACAAGGTGCACCAACGCGGTTGCGCGCCCATCGCCGCCAGATCGGAGAGATTGACCGCCAGCGTCTTCCAGCCTAGATCGTCAGCGCGCGTCTCGTGCGGAAAATGCACGCCTGCATTGAGCGTATCGGCAGTGATCGCCAACTGTTCACCGGCCGGCGGCTGCAGCAACGCCGCATCGTCGCCAATGCCCAGCGGCACATCGGCGCGCGCTGCAATGCGCGCACGCAGACGGGCAATTAGATCGAATTCGGGCATGGCGACGGGAATCGGGAAAAGGGAGTCGGGAATCGCAAAAGCGCCTCAGTGAGGTATCGGAAACGGTGCTCTTACGATTGCCTATTCCCGACTCCCCAGTTCCCGCGGCGCTCAGGCGCCGCTGGCGCCCGACTCCACCTTGCGCCACTCCACCGCGGCGCGGTCCAGCACCCCGTTGACGTAGGTGTGGCCGTGCTCGGAGCCGAAGCGCTTGGCGGTTTCGATCGCTTCGTTGATCACCACGCGGTACGGCACATCCTGGCGGTACAGCAATTCGTAGGCGGCCAGGCGCAGCACGGCGCGCTCGATCGCATCGACCTCTTCCACGCTGCGATCCAGGTACGGCGTCAGCGCGGTATCCAGCTCGGCACGGTTGCTCAGCACGCCTTCAACCAGGTTCTCGAAGTACGCCAGATCGGCCACTTCGTGCGCCTGCTCGTGCGCGAACTGGGCGATCACCTGCTTGGCGAAGCCGCCGGAGATCTGCCAGGCATAGACCGCCTGCAAGGCGCGCCGACGTGCGCGCGAGCGCAGCACCGGGTCGATGCCGTCGCGACGGCCGTGGCGCGAATGCCCACCGGGCTTGCTCATGGCAACAACTCCATCAAATTCACCAGTTCCAGCGCTGCAAGCGCGCATTCCTCGCCCTTATTGCCGTGGCTGCCGCCGGCACGGGCTTCGGCATCTTCCACGCGTTCGACCGCCAGCACGCCATTGAGCACCGGCACGCCGGTCTGCAGCTGCACGCTCATCAGGCCTTCGGCACACAGGTCGGCCACGTGCTCGTAGTGGCGGGTATCGCCACGGATCACGCAGCCCAGCGCGATGATCGCGCCGTGCTGGCCGGACTGCGCCACGCGATTGGCGGCGATCGGGATCTCCCAGGCGCCCGGCACGCGGATCACGTCGATGGCGTCTTCGCCGATACCGTTGCCGGCCAGGCTCTGGCGCGCGCCGGCAACCAGCACGTCGGTGATGCGGGCATTCCAGCGGCTGGCGATGATCGCAAAGCGCGCGGTGGTGGGGCGAAGATCGCCTTCGTAGTGGGTCATGCGGGTCGGCAACTCGAGGGGGCGGGAAGTTTAACAGCTGCCGGGCCCAGGCCTGGCCGACGCGTGTGGGCCGGGTCGGCCAAAGCAGACCCGGCCATGCGTTTCAGCAACACAGGGCGTGGCAAATGGCCCACTGCGCAAACGGCCGGGGGCAGGCCACGGCTGGAACCGGTAGCCGGCCCCGGGCCACTTCAGCGCCGCCACACGCAGCGCGCAGCTGACAGCCGCGCGCCGTCAGCTAACTGACAGTCCAGACCAACGGGACCGGCCAAGTGAGCTCGCAGCCATCTCAGGGAACGGCAGACGGCGGCACCGAGCGTACGCCTTCACCGGGGTGGCATTCCAGATACTCAACCACCTCCAGCCCGAACCCGGCCAACCCCACCTGGCGCCGAGGGGTGCCCAGCACGCGCAACTTGCCCAGGCCGAGGTCGGCCAGGATCTGGGCGCCGGCGCCGTTGCGCCGCCACTGACTCACGTCCTTGGCATTGGCGGCCGCTTCGGGCTGCTGGCGCAGCCGTGCCAGCAGCGATTCGCTGTCGCGTGGCGCCGACAGCACCACCATCACGCCCTGCCCTTCGGCGGCGATCGCGCGCAAGGCGTCGGTGGCTGCCACGCCGAAGTCATCGCGCTGCCAGTGCAGCAGGTCGGCCAGCGGGTTTTCCACCTGCACGCGTACCAGCGTCGGCGTCTGCGGATCGGCGCGACCGCGCACCAGCGCAAAGTGCAGGTCGTGCGCGATGCGGTCGCGGTAGGTCACCAGCTTGAACGGACCGAATTCGGTGGTGATCTGCCGCTCGTCCACGCGCTCGACGGTGTGCTCATTGGCAAGCCGATATGCGATCAGGTCGGCGATCGAGCCCATCTTCAGGCCATGCTCGCGCGCGAAAACTTCCAATTGCGGGCGGCGCGCCATGCTGCCGTCCGGGTTGAGCACTTCCACCAGCACACCGGCCGGTTCCAGCCCGGCCAGCATCGGCAGGTCGCTGGCCGCTTCGGTGTGGCCGGCACGGGTCAGCACGCCACCGGGCTGGGAGATCAACGGGAAAATATGCCCGGGCTGGCTCAGATCCTGGGGCCGGGCATCCGGGCGTACGGCGGTACGCACGGTGTGCGCGCGGTCATAGGCCGAAATGCCGGTGGTCACCCCTTCGGCCGCTTCGATGCTGACAGTGAAGTTGGTCTGGAACTGCGCGGTGTTGTTGCGCACCATCGGCGCCAGACCCAGCTGCGCGCAGCGCTCGCGGGTCAGCGACAGGCACACCAGCCCGCGCGCGTGGGTGACCATGAAGTTGATGTCAGACGGCTTCACCAACTCGGCGGCCATGATCAGATCGCCTTCGTTTTCGCGGTCTTCGTCATCGACGATGACCACCATGCGCCCGGCGCGCAGTTCTTCGATCAGTTCCGGAACGGGTGCGAAATTCATGCTGCCCCCCGCGTGCCGAGCAGGCGTTCCACATAGCGCGCCACCAGATCGATTTCCAGGTTCACCGCCGCACCGACCGCAGTCTGCGCAAACGCGGTGTGGGCCACGGTATGCGGAATCAAGGCGACCTCGAAGCCGTCTTCGTCTACGTCATTGACGGTGAGGCTCACGCCGTCCACGCAGATCGAGCCCTTCTTAGCCACATAGCGCAACACCGACGCCGACGCAGCAAACCGCCAACGCTGCGCACGTGCATCGTCATGGACCGACTGCACCTGGCCCAGGCCATCCACATGTCCGCTGACCAGGTGCCCGCCAAGCCGGTCGGTAGGCCGCATCGCGCGTTCCAGATTGAGCAGTGCGCCCTCTGGCAACGCGCCCAGGGTGGTCAGCGACAGCGTTTCGGTCGAGGCATCGGCCTGAAAACTGGCCGCGTCGAATGCGATCACGGTCAGGCACACGCCATTGACCGCGATGCTTTCGCCCAACTGGACCGCTTCGAACGGCAGCGTGCCGGTGGCGAAGGTGAAGCGCACATCGCCGCCCTGCGGCTGACGCGCGGCCAGTTGGCCGACGCCTTCAATGATGCCGGTGAACATCAGCGTGCCCCCGCTTGCAGCAGCACGGCTGCCGTGATGGAGCGCTGGAAGGCCGCGGCACAGCGCGGCTGGTGGTGCATGGACATTAGTCGTTTCTCGCAGGAGTTGAGCGAAAAACGCCGCAAGGCAAAGCAAACAGGCGCGCGCGCAGCCGCAAGGCCGCGCGTTGGCCGTCTTCTTTCATCCGGACTATACCGTCGGCTCCGGCATCGGACCGGATCTGCTGACCTTGCCCGGCAGGCGTTTGGCGTTGATCCGCTCAACCCTGGAGTGCAAGCGCTCGCGGGCTCGCACGCTTGCGCATGCCTACCGCCGGTGGGGAATCGCACCCCGCCCTGAAGACGTTCGTGAGTACCGGCGAACCGGTGCGCAAAGTTTAACAGGGCACATCGACGCAATGGCCGAGCGTGGGCCAAGGCTGGCAGGACACTGCGTCATGTCGGGAAATCCCCCATAGCCAGGATTGTGAAGGATCTGTTAATTTACGCGCCGCGACGGGAGACGTCGTTCTTTTCCACCTCGCAACGGGGTGGAGACACGGACATCAATTCGAAGAGAGACATCCAATGCGTAACACCCTGATTCTGGCTGCCCTGCTGGCTGCCGCACCGTTTGCCGCTTCTGCGGAAGGCTTGAGCTACAACTACGTCGAAGGCGGCTGGAACCGTACCGAAATCAGCGTCAATGGCGATTCGGACGATATCGACGGCGGCTACATTCGCGGTTCCTGGCAGATTGCCCAGCCGGTCTACCTGTTGGCCAGCTATGAGCGCGCCAATAAGGATTTCAACCTCGGTGGAGGCTTTGTGCTCGAGGGCACGCTGCAGCAGGCCACCTTAGGTATCGGCTACCGCCAAGAAATGACCGAGCGCGTGGAGTTCACCGCCGACATCAGCGTATTGCGCGCCAAGGTCGAATCCGACCTGCGCCTGCGCGGCCGTTCGGTCGACGATGCGTCGGACTCGAGCAACCTGGGCTTCGCTAATCTGGGCCTGCGTGGCAAGCCTTCGCCGCGCACCGAAGCCTGGATCAAGGCCGGTTACATCGACGGTAGCGACGTGGACAAGGGTGAGTTCGTCGGCACCCTGGGTGGCCAGGTCAACTTCACCCGCACCTGGGGCCTGGTCGCCGAAGCGCAGTTCGTCGACAACGCCAACCAGTACAAGGTCGGCGTGCGCGCGAGCTTCTGATCGGCGCCTCGCAGATACACCAAGGCCCCGCATGCGGGGCCTTTTTTTATGCGCGCAACAGCACAGCCGCGCAGCATCGCACGCGCCATGCAGCTCTCACCCGGCAACAGCCGGCGCATAGCGCAGACGCAGATCCTGCCCCAGCTGGCGCACATCCAGCAGCTGCAGTGCATGTCGCCGCGCCATCGTTTCGATGCCAAGGCCAGCGACCAGCGGCCTTGCGGTGTCGCCCAGCAACACCGGCGCCATGTAGACCAGCAATTCGTCCACCAGTCCGGCCTGCAGTAGCGCACCGCTCAGCATGGCGCCGGCTTCCACGTGGACTTCGTTGATGCCGCGCTCGGCCAGCAGCGCCAGCACCGCCGCCAGATCGAAGCGTCCAGCTTGCAACGGCATCGCAAGGAACTGCGCATCGTCCAGCGAAGGTGCGGCCACATTTTCGCCATGCAGATACAGCGTTGGCGCATTGCCCTGACGAATGTTCCTGCACGCCAACGTCCGCAGCCCGGCATCGAGCACCACGCGCAGCGGCGGCACGACCGGCATGTCCTCGCCCAGCCGCACCGTCATGGATGGGTCGTCGGCCATCACCGTACCTGCACCGGTCAGGATCGCGCCAGCACGTGCGCGCCAGCGCTGCCCATCGGCACGCGCGCGACTTCCGGTAATCCATTTGGATTCACCGCTTGCCAGCGCCGTCCGTCCGTCCAGGCTGGCGCCGAGTTTGACCCGCAGCCACGGCCGCCCACGCTCCACCCGCGACAGAAATCCCTGGTTGAGCGTGCGCGCCTGCGCGTGCATCACGCCGCTCAGCACTTCGATCCCGGCCTCGCGCAGCAGCGCAAACCCGCCGCCATTGACCTGCGGAAACGGGTCGGCCATTGCTGCAACCACACGCGCAACGCCGGCATCGATCAAGGCCAGCGCACATGGCGGGGTACGCCCATAGTGCGCGCATGGCTCCAGCGTCACGTACGCGGTGGCACCGCGCGCCAACTCACCCGCTGCACGCAGCGCGAAGACTTCGGCATGCGGGCCGCCGGCACGTTGATGAAAGCCCTCGCCCACGCAGACGCCGTCGCGCACGATGACGCAGCCCACCATCGGATTGGGCCGGGTGGTGTAGGCGCCGCGCTCGGCCAGACGCAACGCCTGCGCCATCCAGCGATGGTCGTCGGCGCTGGCGGTCGTTGTGGCCTCACGCATTGCGTTGCCCTCCCGGCGCAATGCGCATCACCACGATCTGCATCGGGCCCAGCAGAAACCCGGTATGTATCTGCCATCCCAGGCGCTGGTAGAACGGCGCCAAGCCCGGCTGGCAATACAGGTATAGCAGCGGCACGCCCAGCTGCGCGGCGGCCTGCACACAGTGTGCGACCAACGCCTCGCCGATGCCCTGCCCGCGCGCCTGCGGCTGCACGTACAACGACGCCAACCACGGCGACCATTGCCGGATGCGTGCGTCGTCGTTTTCGAGCAGGCTCACCGAGCCCAGCCACTGCGTTTGATCCAGCGCCACCCAGGTCGTGGGAATGACGCCATCGCGCGCATGGCTGCGCAGTTCGCTCAGCGCCTCATCGATGCTCCACTCCGGCAGCAGCGCGCCGAAGGCCTGTAGATGCGCTTGCGCAATCGCAGGCAGGTACTGCGGCGTTTGCGCAACGCAGGCGATGCGCATCGCGCTCATCGCTTGCCGGGTTTGCCGGCGCGTTCCAATGCCGCTTCCAGCAGCGGCAGTTGTTCGCTGCCGACCGGCAGTTCGCGTTCGAGCTTTTCGATTTCCTCGCGGAAGTCGGCCACGTCCTGAAAGCTGCGATACACCGAGGCAAAGCGCACATAGCCGACATGATCGAGCTTGCGCAGCTCCACCATCACGTATTCGCCTACCCGCAGCGAACCCACTTCGCGCTCGCCGGACATGCGCAGCTGATGCACCACCGCGCGCACCGCCGCCTCGATCTGCTCTTCGGCCACCGGCCGCTTCTGCAGCGCGCGGTCGAAGCTGGTGCGCAGCTTGCGTGCATCGAACGCCTCGCGTCCACCATCGCTCTTGACCACGGTGGGCAGCTTCAGCTCGATCGTCTCCAACGTACTGAACCGCTCGCCGCACGCCTCGCACTCGCGGCGCCGACGGATCGTCGTGCCGTCTTCGGACACCCGCGAATCGATCACGCGGGTGTCGTTGTGCTGGCAGAAGGGGCAATGCATCAGACGTCCGGGATTTGGGATTGGGGATTGGGGATTGGCAACAGCACAAGCAAGGACGCGCCGTTAGCGCATCCCGAATCCCGAATCACCAATCCCGGCACCTTAGCCATACACCGGATAGCGCTTGCACTGCGCGGTCACGGCATCGCGCACCTTCGCCAGCACGGCTTCGTCGGTTGGCGCGTCGAGCACGTCGGCGATCCAGTTGGCCAGGTCGATGCTGTCCTGTTCCTGGTAACCGCGCGTGGTGATCGCCGGGGTGCCCAGGCGCAGACCGGAAGTGACGAACGGCGAGCGCGGGTCGTTGGGGACCGAATTCTTGTTGACGGTGATGTGCGCCTTGCCAAGCGCAGCTTCGGCGTCCTTGCCGGAGACATCGCGACCGATCATGTCCACCAGCATCAGGTGGTTCTCGGTGCCGCCGGAGACGATCTTGTAGCCGCGCGCAATGAGGGTATTGGCCATCGCCTGGGCGTTCTTGACCACTTGTTGCTGATAGGTCTTGAACGCCGGCTCCAACGCCTCCTTGAACGCCACCGCCTTGGCCGCGATCACGTGCATCAGCGGGCCGCCCTGGATGCCGGGGAACACGATCGACTGCAGCTTTTTCTGCAGCTCTTCGCTGGCACCCTTGGCGACGATGATGCCGCCGCGAGGGCCACGCAGTGTCTTGTGCGTGGTCGAAGTGACCACGTGCGCATGTTCCATCGGGCTGGGGTACACCCCGGCGGCGACCAGCCCGGCAATGTGCGCCATGTCCACGAACAGATAGGCGCCGACGCTGTCGGCGATGGCGCGGAAGCGGGCCCAGTCGATCTTCTGCGAATACGCGGAGAAACCGGCCACCACCATCTTCGGCTTGTGCTCGGTTGCGAGGCGCTGGACCTCGTCGTAATCGATCAGGCCCTGCTCGTTGACGCCGTACTGCACCGCGTTGAACAGCTTGCCAGAGACGTTGACCTTTGCGCCATGGGTCAGGTGGCCGCCATGCGCCAGGCTCATGCCCAGGATGGTGTCGCCCGGCTGCAGCAGCGCCAGATACACCGCCTGGTTGGCCTGGGAACCGCTGTGCGGCTGGACGTTCGCGTAATCGGCGCCAAACACCTGCTTGATGCGGTCGATCGCCAGTTGTTCGGCAATGTCGACGAACTCGCAGCCGCCGTAGTAGCGCTTGCCCGGATAGCCTTCGGCGTATTTGTTGGTCAGCTGGCTGCCCTGCGCTTCCATCACCAGCGGGCTGCAATAGTTTTCGCTGGCGATCAGCTCGACATGATCCTCCTGGCGGCCGGCTTCAGCAGCGATGGCCTTGGCCAGTTCGGGGTCGTAGGTTTCCAGTCGGACATCGCGCGAGAACATTCCAAGCTCCGGGGCAGCTATTGCCAGTAGGGTCGCCGATTGTAAGCCCCTGCCGCACGGGTGACCAATCGCGCAGCCGGCGCCGCCCGTGTGACCGCACTGCGCACATGACAAAGGCGCACCCGACGATGCGCCTTTGTGTGATGACCGGCTCGATTGCCGGTCGAGGCCGGGGGCGAACGGGCAGCCGCGCCGCGTTAGTTGTTGAGCACCAGGTCGGCAATGATGCCGGTGGCGATGGCCACCAACAGCAGATTGCCGCGGTCGTCGCGCTGCCAGCGGTAGCCGTACGGCGGGCGGCGCAGGTCGTAGCGGTCGTAATCGTTCACCACATAGACCGGGCCGTGGTAGCGCTGGCCACGGGCCCAATACGGACGCGGCGGCGGGCCGGCGCGGTAGTACGCGGGGCGATCGTAGACGTAGACGCGATTGCGGTCGTAGCGGCGGTCCTGGTAGCGGGCATCGCGGTAACCCTCGCGATAGCCGTTGCTGTAGTAGCGGCGGTCCTGGCGCCACTCGCGACGGTCGTCACGGCGGGCGTCGCGCCAGTCTCTTCGATGATCGTGGCCATGGTGACGGTCATGGCCGCGGCGATCGTGGTCGCGGTCCCAGTCCCCGGCGAACGCCGCAGGTGCGAAGGCACCGAGCGCCAGGATGGAGGAAAGCACAACGGTAACGATGCGTTTGCGGTTCATGACAGTTCCTGTTCGCGGTGTCGTAATTTCATTAAGGGGCGGACCGCCTTAACGCATTCTTGCTGGAATCGATTACGAAAAAGCCTATTCAGGTCGAAAGTAAGGTGCGGTTTAGCTGCAAGGGTGCTGCCGCGGCTCAAGCCACTTGCCCGTATAATTGGCGCAACCCCTTTTCCGCTGCCTCCGGCCTCGGCCGGCGGGCTGCCTGCGTCCACGGAGCCCCCATGTCGCAATACATCTACACCATGAACCGCGTCAGCAAGGTGGTCCCGCCCAAGCGGCAGATCATCAAGGACATCTCGCTGAGCTTCTTTCCGGGCGCCAAGATCGGCCTGCTGGGCCTGAACGGCGCGGGCAAGTCCACGGTACTGAAGATCATGGCCGGCGTGGACACCGATTTCGAGGGCGAGGCGCGCCCACAACCGGGCATCAAGGTCGGCTACCTGGCGCAGGAACCGCAACTCAATCCCGAGCACACCGTGCGCGAGGCGGTGGAAGAAGGCGTGGGCGACGTGCTGCAGGCCCAGGCCGCGCTGGATGCGGTGTATCTGGCCTATGCCGAAGAAGGCGCCGATTTCGACGCGCTGGCCAAGGAGCAGGAGCGCCTGGAGGCGATCCTGGCCGCCGGCGATGCGCATACGCTGGAAAACCAGCTGGACGTGGCGGCCGATGCGCTGCGCCTGCCGCCGTGGGACGCCATCGTCGGCAAGCTCTCCGGCGGCGAAAAGCGTCGCGTGGCGCTGTGCCGCCTGCTGCTGCAGAAGCCGGACATGCTGCTGCTCGACGAACCCACCAACCACCTGGACGCCGAGTCGGTGGAATGGCTGGAGCAGTTCCTGGCGCGCTACACCGGCACCGTGGTGGCGGTGACCCATGATCGCTACTTCCTCGACAACGCCGCCGAGTGGATCCTGGAACTGGACCGCGGCCGCGGCATTCCGTGGAAGGGCAACTACACCGACTGGCTGACCCAGAAGGACGAGCGCCTCAAGCAGGAAGACAACCAGGAAAAGTCCCGCCAGAAGGCGATCCAGAAGGAACTGGAATGGTCGCGCCAGAACGCCAAGGGCGGCCGCACCAAGGGCAAGGCACGTCTGGCCCGCCTGGAAGAGCTGCAATCGGTCGATTACCAGAAGCGCAACGAAACCAACGAGATCTTCATCCCGCCGGGCGAGCGCCTGGGCAACGCGGTGATGGAGTTCAAGAACGTGTCCAAGAAGTTCGGCGACCGCCTGTTGATCGACAACCTGTCGATGATCGTGCCACCGGGCGCCATCGTCGGCATCATCGGCCCCAACGGTGCCGGTAAGTCGACCCTGTTCAAGATGATCACCGGCCAGGAAAAGCCGGACTCCGGCGAGATCGTGGTCGGACCGACCGTGCAGCTGTCGTACGTGGACCAGAGCCGCGACGCACTGGAGGGCAACCACAACGTATTCCAGGAAATCGCCGGCGGCCTGGACATCCTCAACATCAACGGCATCGAAATCCAGTCGCGCGCCTACATCGGCCGCTTCAACTTCAAGGGCCAGGACCAGCAGAAGATGGTCGGTTCGCTGTCCGGTGGTGAGCGCGGTCGTCTGCACATGGCCAAGACCCTGCTGCAGGGCGGCAACGTGCTGCTGCTGGACGAACCGTCCAACGACCTGGACATCGAAACCCTGCGTGCGCTGGAAGATGCGTTGCTGGAATTCCCCGGCAACACCTTCGTGATTTCGCATGACCGCTGGTTCCTGGACCGTATCGCCACGCACATCCTGGCCTTCGAAGGCGATTCGCACGTGGAGTTCTTCCAGGGCAACTACCGCGAGTACGAAGAAGACAAGCGCCGCCGCATGGGCGACGACGCCGGCCCGAAGCGTTTGCGTTTCAAGGCCTTGAAGTAAGTCGCAGTAGTTCCAAAGAAAAGGCGCCGAAAGGCGCCTTTTTTGTGTGCGGAGTCAGCGGACGGAGACTTGGCTGTTGGCTGCTGGCGCCGTCCACCTGCGCGTATGGAGTCCCCTGCCCGCCCGTCGACGGGATGCTCACTTGCGCTGCACTACCGTGCCGGCGTCATCCATCTGAGCCTTGCATATGCCTGTCAGCTATTCGATCAGCCTGCCCGATCCCAAGCTCGCCCGTGGCAGCGCGCCCTCGGTGAGCTTCACCGCCAATGGCGCCGAGGCCTTTGCCGAGCAATTGCAGGCGGCTTTGCGCGATCCGGCGTGGTTCGACCGTTGGCGCCAGCTACAGACCGACCCCGACGAAGTGGATCCCAGCCTGGGCATCACCGACCCGGCAGCGACGGTCACCGGCAAGCAGCACGACCTGCGCATCGATCTGATTGCAACGACAAGCATTCCCGGCGACCTTTTCAAACAGCGCATGCAGGCCCTGGCTGGCTCGCACTGGGAACTGCGCGACGTTCGCTGAACTGCACTCCGTCATGTGTCGGCGGCGCTGGCAGTGCCCAGTGCCGCCGATGGCAGAGCGGGCGAGTGACGCCACTCAGCTACACGTGACGCCACGCACTGCATCGGCGTGGCCCCCACCCTCATTCACCGGACTGCATCTCCAGCGGCATACGCCAACAGCGGCACTCAACCACGCAAGGCCGCAGCATGATGCGCAATGTGCTCGCCAATAAAGCTCGCGATGAAGTAGTAGCTGTGGTCGTAGCCGGGCTGCAGCCGCACCGTCACCGGGTAGCCGGCGGACCTGGCCGCATCTTCGAACAATGCGGTTTTCAGCTGGGTTTGCAGAAATTCATCGGCATCGCCCTGATCGATGAGCAGCGGCAACCGCTCCTGCGCGTCAGCAAGCAATGCAGTGGCATCGTAGGCTTTCCAGGTCGTACGGTCGTTGCCCAGGTACTGGCCAAATGCTTTCTCGCCCCACGGCACCTGGCTGGGCGCCACGATTGGCGAAAACGCCGACACGCTGCGATAGCGGCCCGGATTCTTCAATGCGATGGTCAACGCGCCATGCCCACCCATCGAATGGCCACTGATCGCACGCGCACCGGTGGTGGCAAAGGTCGCTTCAATCAAGGCCGGTAATTCGTTCACCACGTAATCGTACATGCGGTAATGCGCCGCCCATGGCGCTTGCGTGGCATCGACGTAAAAGCCCGCGCCCTTGCCGATGTCGTAACCGTCCGCATCGGCCACATCCTCGCCCCGGGGGCTGGTGTCGGGCGCAACCAGGATCACGCCATGCTCGGCCGCATAGCGCTGCGCGCCGGCCTTGCTGATGAAGTTCTGTTCGGTACAGGTCAAACCGCTCAGCCAGTACAGCACCGGCAACGGGCCGTCGGCGGCTTGCGGCGGCAGGTAGACGCCCACCTGCATGCTGCAGTTCAAGGTGTGCGACTGATGCCGATAGACATCCTGCCAGCCGCCGAAGCAGGCGCGGTGTTCGATACGTTCCATGAGATTCCTTACGAAGAGAAAACCCTGCAGCCGGATCGCCGGCTGCAAGGTTGGACCATCAATGCAACAGACCCTTTTTGCGTGCCACATGCGCCGACAGGGCATCCATCAATGCCGGGGAAAGGCAGTCGTAGGGCGGCAAGCCCAGTTCGGTCAGGCGCGTGCGTATGCCATCCATCTGCTCCGGCGGCGTGCCGGTTTCGATGATCGACGAGACGAACGCGGCAAAGCCCGGTGCCGACCAGCCCTGTTGTTTCGACAACTCGGTGTGCACAAAATCCAGACCGTAGAATGCGTGGTCCTTGTTTTCGATCCGCCCATACAGATGCACGCCGCAACCGGTGCACGCATGGCGCTGGATCGTCGCGCTTTCGTCGACGATCTTCAGCTTTTCCCGGTGCGCGGTGACCTTGACGTTGTCGCGCGGAACCACCGCCACCACCGAGAACTTCGCGCCATCGGGTTTCCAGCATTTACTGCAACCGCAAGCATGGTTATGCGCGGTCTGCGCAGACACCTCGACGGTCACCTTGTCGCTGGCGCAGTGACATTCAAGCGTGCCGCCTTGAAAATCTTCTGCACCACCTCGCGCAACACCATCATCTACCGAAGGATGAATCGACACGTTAGTCATTACGCTCCTCCCGGAGTGTCGGGTACCACGTGCGCGGAAGCGGCCGCGCGCCGCTCCTGGCCGCCTGGTCAGAAATGGATCACGGTGCGGATCGACTTGCCCTCGTGCATCAGGTGGAAGGCCTCGTTGATCTCTTCCAACGGCATGGTGTGGGTGATGAATGGGTCCAGGTCGATCTCGCCCTTCATCGACTGCTCCACCATGCCCGGCAATTGCGTACGTCCCTTGACGCCACCGAAGGCGCTGCCGCGCCACACGCGACCAGTCACCAGCTGGAAGGGACGCGTGCTGATTTCCTGGCCGGCGCCAGCCACGCCGATGATGACGCTCTCGCCCCAGCCCTTGTGGCAGCACTCCAGCGCCGAACGCATCACATTGACGTTGCCGATGCATTCGAAGCTGAAGTCCACGCCGCCATCGGTCAACTCGACGATGACCTCCTGGATCGGCGTGTCGTAGTCCTTGGGGTTGATGCAATCGGTGGCACCCATGCTGCGCGCCAGGTCGAATTTGCCCGGATTGGTGTCGATGGCCAGGATGCGCCCGGCCTTGGCCTGCACCGCGCCCTGGATCACCGCAAGACCGATGCCGCCCAGGCCGAACACGGCAACACTCTCGCCTGGCTTGACCTTGGCGGTGTTGTGCACCGCGCCGATACCGGTAGTGACGCCGCAGCCGAGCAGGCAGACCTTCTCCAGCGGCGCCTCCGGGTTGACCACGGCCAGCGAAATTTCCGGCACGACGGTGTATTCGCTGAAGGTGCTGCAGCCCATGTAGTGATAGATCGGCTCGCCGTTGTAGGAGAAGCGCGTGGTGCCATCCGGCATCAGGCCCTTGCCCTGGGTGGCGCGCACGGCCTGGCACAGGTTGGTCTTGCCGGACAGGCAGAACTTGCACTTGCGGCATTCGGCCGTGTACAGCGGAATGACGTGGTCGCCGACCTTGACGCTGGTCACTCCCTCGCCGACCGCCTCGACGATGCCGCCGCCTTCATGCCCGAGCACCGACGGGAAGATGCCTTCCGGGTCGTCGCCGGACAGCGTGAAGGCATCGGTGTGGCACACGCCGGTGTGGGTGATGCGGACCAGCACTTCCCCGGCTTTCGGCGGCGCGACATCGATTTCGACGATTTCCAGCGGCTTGCCGGGTCCGAATGCGACTGCTGCACGGGATTTCATGGGATGACGCTCCTGACGATGAGGTTCGAGGACGGGGGCGCGACAAGCGCCGACCCGGTGGGAGATTTATTTGAGGTAGGACCGGACCAGACCGAGCAGATCCTGCACCCGCTCGGCGCGTTGCGCATCGGATGCGGCGGCGTGCCCGAAATCTTCACGGATATGCGCTTCAAGCACCTGCGACATCAGCCCGTTCACGGCGCCCCGGATCGCGGCGATCTGCTGCAAGACCGGAGCGCAATCCGCGCCCGCCTGCAGCGCCCGCTCCAGCGCGTCGCATTGCCCGCGCAGCCGGCGCACACGTGCTAGCGCTCGCTTTTTCTCGTGCGGCGAATGCGGCATGGCAGCTCCAGCAAAATACTGGGGGGCAGTATATGGATTGTTTCGAAAAAAGCTATGGCCAGCGGCCCGCCGACCGTGGTCTTGTCGAGCGCGATGACCGCCACGCGTTGGCACATGGCGCGATGCCCCCACTGCCGCCGGTGGCACGGGGATAAAGAGCCCACCTGTTAGCCGCAGTGCAGCACGCACATTGCGCAGACGTGGCGACGCCTCGCACATCGCAGGCGCGCCAGGCACCCAGCGCAAGGATGGTTGCGGGCCATTGCCGCAGCATCTGACCCTTCGATCATCCCGACCGTTGCCGACCGCTGGGGTGGCGTCCCCGCATCAGCGCCGGGGCTGGAACGGCGGCGGCGGCGGCGGAGCGAATCCTGCGGCATCCAGACATTGCGCCAGCAACTCGGGCGGCAGGTCCGGCGAAGGCGCCTGCGGGAACGGCGCTGCGCTGCCTTCGGCGGTCGCGCACGCCTGCAGCGCTGCGTCGAACTCGGAATCGTCTGGCGGCAGGCCAGGCAGTTCATCTGCGGCATCCGGTGCGTCGAATGGGTCGCTATCGAAGGGTGGCGGCGGTGGCGGTGCCACGCCCCTATGTACCAGGCAGCCGTCGCCGCTTCCCCGATCCTGCCGCTCCGGCGCAGCGCGGTGCGCGACGTCGGCAGGCGCTGCCGGGACCACCTCGTGGTCCGGCGCACACGGCGGCAATGCTTCGATGATTCCTGCACCCGGCGGTGGCGGTGGCGGTGGCGCACGATGCGCGTAGGGCATAGGCGCATGGTGCATAGCACCGCAGAAATTGGCACAACCTGCCAGGTTGAGCGCCGCGAGTATTGCAGTGGTAACGACAACGCGTGGTGGTGCGTGGACCATCGTGATCTCCCTGGCTGGATGGCACATCTGCGCACGGCCTGCAGACGGCGGACGCGGGCTGGGCCGCGCTGGTCCGGGAAGAGTTGCAGCTGACTGTGCTGCGCATTTGCCATCGCGCGCCGCGCGCCGGCGTGGATTGGCGCTTGCCGGCATCCGCAGCGCAGATGCAAGGCGCGTGCAGCACCTGCTTCGGCTTACGCACGGGAAGATGCGGGGTCCGACAGTGGCGACGCAGGGGTTGTCGCCGTCAGTTTTCGACGGCAGCCGGCGCCGCGGCGACCGCAGCGTCCACTGCATGCTCCGGTAGCGAGGCCAGCACCGCAGCACGAAAGCGCGCGGCAAATGCCGCATCGTTGGCCTGGTAGAACGCGCGCGCGTTGGCCGACAACTGGTCCAGTTGGGCCTGTGGCAATGCCAGCGCGGTTTCCACTGCCTGCGCGATGCCTGCCGCGTCCACGTAGTAATACGATGCCAGACGACGCTGACGCACCTCGGCCACCGGGATCAGCACCCCGTGTTCGGGCCTGATCAATTCGTTCATCGGCTCGCCGTCGGTCGCCAACGTCACCGCGCCCACGCTTAGCGCTTCCATCAGGTAGTGCCCGAACCCTTCGGCCTCGGAGGGGCAGATATGGAACAGATGCGCGTTCTGCATGCGGCGCAGTTCGGCATCGTCCAGATACCCCACGCGGTGGTCGATGTTCGGGGCCACGACCGGCTTGCCGGCGGTGCGTGGGTTCTGCACCACCGTCAGCAGCGGCCACTCCGGATGCTGCTGCCAGGTGTCCAGCAAGACGCGCGTGCCCTTGGCGGTACTGCGCCCGGCCAGGTGGAAGAAAGCGCGCTGACGAAACACGCGTGGGTCATGGCGATCCGGACTGGTGAAGCCGATGAAGCGCGTGGCGCACCCGAGGCTGCGGAAGATTCGCTCGGCATGGTGGGTCTTGCACAGCACCGCATCGAAGCGCGGCAGCAATGGCAGCCACTTGGGCAGCAGCCACTCCGGGTTGGGCACCAGCAGGTTGATCCGCCCCAGCGGCAGGCAGCGCTTGTACACGCGCTCGGAAAAGATCTGCAGCGGCACCCGCCCGAACAGCGTGCGGCTGGCCCACAGGCGTGCCTCGCGCCCAGTGTCGTGCAGGCGCTGACTGGTGAATCCCACTTCCTGCACCGGCACGCCGCCGGCGCGCAGCGTATCGGCCATCAGCACCATGTCGCGGGTCAGCCCCACGCCGTTGTCGCGACTGATCACCCGCATCATTGGAAATGCCTTGTCATGAACGCACGCGCCAGTACAACGGCATAGTGTCGATGCCGTGGCTTCCTGCGCGATGTCTTGGTCTGTCATGGTGCGTTACACGTGTGCCAATGGTTGACAAATTCGATCATTATGATGCGTGCTCCAGCCCTGCAATTGCGAGCACCATGTATCCGGCAGCCACCACCTTGCGCGGGCCAAGCTCCGCGCCACAGACGATGATCCCTATGGACCTGCAACAACCCTGCGTTCTCGTGGTCGACGACGATCCGGACCTGCGCAAGCTGATCGGCGAATTTCTGAGCGCTCACGGCTACCAGGTGGATATGGCCGAAAACGTGGCGGAGATGCGCTCTGTCATGGCGCAGCGCCGCCCGGACCTCATCGTACTCGACGTGATGATGCCAGGAGAAGATGGGCTGAGTGCAGCGCGCGCCCTGGCCAGCGAGCGCGGTTCACCTGCGGTCATCATGCTCAGCGCGTTGGGTAACGACACCGACCGCATCATCGGCCTGGAAGTGGGTGCCGACGATTACCTGGCCAAACCCTGCAATCCGCGCGAATTGCTGGCCCGTGTGCGCGCCCTGCTGCGGCGCAGCCAGGCCAGCAACGAACAGGCCGACCAGCGCGGAAACGTCTACGAATTCGCCGGCTGGCGGCTGGACGTGGTGCGCCGCGACCTGCGCGACCCCACCGGCATCTTCATCAATCTGTCCGACGGCGAGTTCGCGCTGCTGCGCACCTTCGTCGAACACCCGCAGCGCGTGCTCAGCCGCGACCAGCTGCTGGACTACGCCCGCGGCCGCGACACCGACGTCTACGACCGCGCCATCGACAGCCAGATCAGCCGCCTGCGCCGCAAAATCAATGAGCGCGTCCATACCGAGTTGATTCGCACCGTACGCAACGAGGGCTACATGCTGCTGCCGAGCGTCTCGCGCCTGTGAGCAAACCGGCACGGCGCGGGCTGTCGATCTTTGCGCGGACCTTTGTGTTGTTGGCGGTGGCCCTGGTCACCGCCCAGGCGGTGGGCATCGCCCTGTTGATGATGCGTACCCCCGTCTACGAGCCTCCGGTCCATCCGCCGGAAGTGGTGGCGCTGCTCTCCACCCGCATGCCGGCCGGTACCCAGACCCTGAAAGTGCACGAATCGGCGCAAGCCCCGGTGCCGCCGACAGGCCAGGTGCGCGACCCCTTCGCCGAAATGCTGCTTGCGCACTGGCTGGACGTGCCCGAACGCCAGGTGCGGTTCTACCGCAACGCCAATGATCGTGAAGGCCCCCAGCCAGGCATGCTGCCGCCGCAGCGGTGGTCCAACGAGAACCACGCGGGCGAGAGCGGTGACGGGGCGCACGAACGCCCTGGCACGCAACCTCTGCCGCCGTTTCCGGACGACTGGCCGCGTGACGGCCACCCTGCTGCGCTGCCCGGCGACGGGCTGCGCCCGGACGAGTTGCCCGGCGCCTGGGAAAGCGAGCGCCTGACCCCCGGCGTACCGCTGCTGGACGGCTTCACCGCCGCCCTGCAACAACCCGATGGCCGTTGGCGTACGGTGGAATCGCCGCGTCGACGCCTCTCGGGCGAGTTCAAGACCCACGTCGTGCTGCTGTTCCTGGCCGGCCTGCTGGCCAACGTGCCGCTGGCATGGTGGTTTTCGCGCGCGCTGTCGGCACCGATCAAGCGCTTTGCCGAAGCTGCCGACCGCCTGGGCCGGAATCCCGATGCCGCCGCCCTGCAACGCAGCGGCCCGCCGGAAATCGTGCGCGCAGCCGATTCGTTCAACGCGATGCAGGCGCGCCTGAACCGCCTGATCAACGAACGCACGCACATGGTCGCAGCGATTGCGCACGACCTGCGCACGCCGCTGGCGCGGCTGTCGTTTCGTCTGGATGGCCTGCAGCCACCGCTGCGCGACAAGGCGCTGGCCGATATCAACGAAATGAAGGCGATGATTTCCGCAGCGCTGGACTTCATCCAGAACGATCGTCATCGCGGCGAGCGCGCGCCGCTGGATCTGCGCTTGCTGGTGGAGAGCGTGGTGGACAACGCCACCGATATCGGCGCCGACGCCGAGCTGCTGCCCGGCCCGGAAATCACCCTGGACGGCGACCCGCTGGCGTTGCGCCGCGCGGTCATGAATCTGCTCGAAAACGCGTTGAAGTACGGCAAGCGCGCCCGTCTGCAACTGCAGCGCGATGGCGAGGACGGCGTGTTGTGGATCGACGACGACGGCCCCGGCATCGACCCGACCCAGCGCGAACAATTGTTGCTGCCGTTCGTGCGTGGCGAGTCTTCGCGCAATCGCGACACCGGCGGCATCGGGCTGGGTTTGTCGGTGGCGCACAGCATTGTGCTGGCGCACGGCGGCGACCTGCGCCTGGACAATCGCCCGCATGGCGGCCTGCGCGTGACCGTACGACTGCCCTGCATGCCCGAGCGGCGCTGACGTGTGATGGAGTGCGGCCTGCCGGGCCGGGCAAGCGGCAGCTGTCATGATCCGAGCCCACCACCGCTGTTCCGGCCATGGCCTTGCGCGTCTGGCGACATCGGCTGAGGCGACGACTCCGGCACGCAATCGCCGACGGCAACGGCTGCCAGCGCCAGCACGCGCTGGCGACCGGCCAACCCACGCTCAGTAGGCGAACTCGCGGAACACGCGGTCGATATCGCCCTTCCATGCGCCGTGATACAGCGCCAGCTTGCGTTCGGCGGCGGTGACACCACTTTCGGCGATCTCGGCGATCACATCCAGAAAGCCGGTTTCGTCCTGCCCGTCGCGATTCAGGCGTGCGCGGCGACGCAGGCCCTCGCGTGCGATGTTGACCGCCTCCACTGCCAGATCGCGCGCGGTGCCGTTGCGGAACGGCAGGCCCAACGCGTACCTGGGCACGCCGTCGCGCAGCGCATGCCGCTCGGTCGGACTGAAATCCTTGACCAGGTCCCAGGCCGCATCCAGCGCGGTCTGGTCGTACAACAGGCCGACCCAGAACGCCGACAGCGCACACAACCGATCCCACGGGCCGGCATCGGCACCGCGCATTTCCAGATACTTCTTCAAGCGCACTTCCGGAAACGCGGTGGTCATGTGATCGGACCAATCGCGCAGTGTCGGCAACGCGCCCGGCAGCGCGGGCAGCTTGCCCTGCATGAAGTCGCGGAAGCTCTGCCCGCTGGCATCGTGATAGACGCCATCGCGATACGAGAAATACATCGGCACATCGAGCAGGTAATCGACGTAGCGGTCGTAGCCGAAGCCATCTTCGAACACGAAATCCAGCATGCCGGTGCGATCGGCGTCGGTGTCGGTCCAGATGTGCGAGCGGTAGCTCAGGTAGCCGTTCGGCTTGCCTTCGGTGAACGGCGAATCGGCGAACAACGCGGTGGCGATCGGCTGCAACGCCAGCGACACGCGGAACTTCTTCACCATGTCCGCTTCGGTGGCGTAATCCAGGTTGACCTGCACCGTGCAGGTGCGCGTCATCATGTCCAGGCCGAGCGAGCCGACCTTGGGCATGTAGTTCTTCATGATCTGGTAGCGGCCCTTGGGCATCCACGGCATCTGGTCGCGACGCCACTTGGGCTGGAAGCCCATGCCCAGAAAGCCCAGCTGCAATTCGCCGGCGACCTGCGCCACTTCGTCCAGATGGGTGCCGGTTTCCACGCACGTATGGTGCAGGGTTTCCACTGCCGCGCCGGAGAGCTCCAGTTGCCCGGCCGGCTCCAGCGTGACCGATGCACCATCGCGCAGCAGCGCGATGGTGCGGCCGTTTTCCTGCACCGGCTCCCAGCCGAAACGGGTCAGCCCGGTCAGCAAGGCCTCGATGCCGCGTGCCCCTTCGAAGGTGGGCGCACGCAGGTCATCCAACTGAAAGCCGAACTTCTCGTGCTCGGTGCCGATCCGCCAGTCCGCACTCGGCTTCTCGCCGGAAGCCAGCACCTGGACCAGCTCCGCGCGTTCGGTGATCGGCGTTTCGGCAACGTGGCTGGGACTCGACAAGGGCAGGCTCGCAAACGAAAGGGGTGGGACGATGTGGGGATCCTCCCCTGCCACCGCAAGGCCCGCACTATACCCGCCCGACGCGAAAGGATTGGCGACACCGGCGGGGCATGACATTTCCACCGATGCATGCCCGCCATCGATCGCGGCGATGGCGTGATCTGGATCAAATGACCGGGCTGCGCGTTCTGCAGCGCCGGCATCGTCCGACACAGCCCGGTCATCACCGCAAGCGTTGCCATGCGCGCCCTACGCACTGCTCAGGCTGCGCATCGCTCCGCAAGGCGACCCACCGATCACTGCCGCTGGAAACGCAAACGGCAGACCGAAGTCTGCCGCCGTGACGAGGCGCTGGGCATCCAGCCACGCCCGACACTCGTGTTGCACGGCATCATTCGGCCGCAGTGGTTTCCACATCCAGTCCCAGCCAAGCACCGACAATTGCGCGCAATTCGTCCACACCCTGGCGGGACTCGCCCGAGTAGGTCTGCACCGTCACGCTGTCGCCAAAGCGCGAGGTCACTTCCTTCTTGACCTTCTGCAAGGTCTGCATCTGCTGGCCACGGCCGAGCTTGTCGGCCTTGGTCAGCAATCCATGCGCGGGCAGGCCGCGTTCGGCGGCATAGCCGAGCATCTGCAGGTCGTAGTCCTTCAGCGGGTGGCGGATATCCATCACCACCACCAGCCCGCGCAGCGCCTCGCGGGTGCGGAAATAGCGGTCGATGAAGGCCTGCCAGTGCGCCTGCAGGTCCTGCGGCACCTTGGCGTAGCCGTAACCGGGCAGATCCACCAGGTAGCGCTCGGGCTGGATCTGGAAGAACACCAGCTGCTGGGTGCGGCCGGGGGTCTTGGACACGCGCGCCAGCGCGTTCTGGCGGGTCAGCGCATTGAGCGCGCTGGATTTTCCGGCGTTGGAGCGGCCGGCAAAGGCCACCTCGTAGCCGCCATCGTCGGGCAATTGCCGGGCGTTGTGGGCGGACAGGTGGTAGCGGGCTTGTTCGATAAGAAGCGACATCCGCTTAGGATCGCACGTTCGGGCCCGGCAGTTTTGCTGCACTGTTCGTTGACCCTGGCGCAAAGGCGTGTCGATAATCGAAGCACGCCTGCCACTGCCAGTACCCAACGCGCGCGGGCCGGGTCCATACGGAGCTTTAGCTGATGCGCCATGCTCGTGTGCTAGTCCTCGCCGCACTCGCCGTACCGGTCATTGCGGCCGTGGCGTTTGCGCAATCGGCAGTCACGCCGATCCCCGATCCGCCGCCGGTACGCGTTGCGCCGCTGGAGGTGGACCTGGCCAAGACCACCTGGGGAGATGCCAAGGCCGGCCAGACCAAGGCTGCTGCCTGCGCAGCCTGCCATGGACCGGACGGCAATCCGGCCGTGGCGATGTACCCGCGCATTGCCGGGCAAACCGAGCGCTACGTGGCGCATCAGGTGGCGTTGATTGCCAGCGGCGAGCGTAATACCGGGATGTCGGCGGTGATGGTGCCCTTCGTCAAGGACCTCACCGCGCAGGACATGCGCGACCTGGGCGCCTATTTCGCCACCCAGAAGGCCTCCGCCGGTGTCGCCGACGACGCGGCGATCGCCGAGGGCCCCTACCAGGGCATGAAGTTCTACGAGGTCGGCGAGAAGCTCTACCGCGGCGGCGACATCGCCCGCGGCGTGCCGGCCTGCATGGCCTGCCATGGGCCATCGGGCGGCGGCAATCCGGGCCCGGCCTATCCGCGCCTGGGCGGACAGCATGCCGAGTACGTGGCGCGGCGCCTGAAGGAATACCAGGCCGGCACCACCCAGGAGCGCAATCCGGCGCTGTTCAATATCATGGCGCAGGTGGCGCATCCGCTGACCGAGCAGGAGATCCAGGCGCTGGCCAGCTATCTGCAAGGCCTGCATGATCGTGCCGACGACGCGGCAGCGGCGCAGCCACCTGCAGGAGCGCCTGCACGTTCGTGATCTGATCCCTGCCGTCGCCACGCCGCTTCACGACGCCGGTCCCGCGACCGGCGTCGTCGTTTACCGCTCTCCCCTCGCCCCCACGGAGCCCGCATGAAATTGCTTTCCCGTCTGCCCCTGCTGTTGATGTTCCTGTTGCCGCTGGTGGCCTGCGCCGCCGACAAGAAAGCCGCGCCGGTCGAAGGCGAGGACTACACCCTGATCGACGGCGGCCAGCCGTACGCCCCGCTGGCCGGCAAGGTCGAAGTGACCGAAGTCTTCGGCTACACCTGCCCGCATTGCGCACATTTCGAACCAGTGCTGGAAGCCTGGGTGGCCAAGCAGCCGGCATACGTACGCTTCACCCCGGTACCGGCCGCCTTCGGTGGCTTCTGGGACGCGTTTGCGCGCGCCTACTTTGCCGCCGACATCCTGGGCGTGGCCAAGCGCAGCCATCGCGCCATGTTCGACGCCATCCATGAAAAGCAGACCGTGCCCACCCAGAACGTGGCGCCCGAAGAACTGGCCGCGTTCTATGCCGGTTACGGAATCCCGCAGCAGCGCTTCATCGAGACCTACAAGAGCGAGGCGGTGGAGGCCAAGCTCAAGGCCGCGCGCGAGTTCGCGCTGCGCAGCAAGATTCCCGGCACGCCGGCCATCATCGTCAACGGCCGCTACCTGATCGGCGCACGCAATTACCCGGACATGTTGCGCATTGCCGACTACCTGATCGCCCGCGAGCACGCCGCGCCGGCCAAGCGCTGAACCGCATAACCGCCAGCGACGGCCGCGCGTGGCATCATGCGCCCCGCGGCCGTCCGGCCCTTTTCTCGCCCCACGCTGGAGATCCAATCCGATGAAGACACGCTTCGCCCTGACGCTGATGGCGCTGTTGCCGATCCTGGTCGCCTGCAAGGCGCAGGACGGTTCGTCCGACACCGCACCTGCCGCCACCACCCCAGCTGCCGAAACGGCGCCCGCGCCTGCTGCCGCTACCCCGGCCGCAGACCCGGCCGCTCCGCCTGCAGTCGGCGAAAGCGCCACCACTCAACCGCCCGCCGCGCCCAGCGCTGCCCCGCGTGCACCGAATGGCCCCGAGCCGGTCGCCGGCACCGATTATCTGGACATCGACGCTGGCCAGCCCTACCAACAGGCCGCCGGCAAGATCGAAGTGGCCGAAGTCTTCGGCTATGTCTGCCCTGCCTGCAACGCGTTCCAGCCGCTGATCGGGCCGTGGAAGGCCGGTTTGCCGTCGGACGTGCATTTTGTCTATGTGCCGGCCATGTTCGGTGGCACCTGGGATGACTACGGCCGCGCCTTCTATGCCGCCGAAACCCTGGGCGTGCAGGAAAAGACCCACGAGGCCTTGTACAAGGCCATCCACGTCGACCAGACCCTCAAGGGCGAGCGCGGCAAGGATTCGGTGCAGGACATCGCCGCGTTCTATGCCAAGTACGGCGTGGACCAGAAGACCTTCATCGACACCATGAGCAGCTTCGGCGTCTCGGCCAAGACCAACCGCGCCAAGCAGTTCGCCACCCGCAGCAAGATCACCGGCACCCCGTCGCTGATCATCAACGGCAAGTACCTGGTCAAGGGCCAGAGCTTCCCGGACATGCTGCGCATTGCCGATCACCTGATCGCGCGCGAACGCGCCACGCTGGCCAAGTGAGTCGCGCGAACGCAACGTCGTGAACGCTTCGGACTCGCGCACCCTGCGGGTGCTGACCGCCAATATCCAGGCCGGTTCCAGCACCCGCCGTTACAGCGACTATGTGACGCGTAGCTGGTCGCACGCGTTGCCGCTGGGCAGCAAGCGCACCAGCCTGGACAGCATCGCCAAGCTGGTCGGCGAACGCGACATCGTCGGCCTGCAGGAGGCCGACCCCGGCAGCCTGCGCTCGGGTTTCACCAACCAGACCCACTATCTGGCCGAGCGCGCCGGTTTCGATTATTGGAGCCACCAACCCAACCGCCGCATGGGCGGGGTGGCCTCCAGCGCCAACGGCTTGTTGAGCAAGCTGGAACCGGTGGAAGTGCAGGACCACGCCCTGCCCGGCCGCATCGGCGGGCGCGGCATCCTGCTGGCGAAATTCGGTGAGGGCCGCGATGGCCTGGCCGTGGCGGTGGCGCATCTGTCGCTGGGCGCCAATTCGCGTATGGCGCAGTTGGCCTTCATCGCCGAATTGTTGTCCGACCATCCCAACGCGATGTTGATGGGCGATTTCAATTGCATGGCCGATCGCCCGGAGATGCAGTCGCTCTATCGCCATACCCGTCTGCAACCGCCCAGTTGCGAGGTGCACACCTTTCCCAGCTGGCGTCCGGACCGGGCGATCGACCACATCCTGGTCAGCGACAGCCTGGTGATCGAACATACCGAAGCCATTCCGGCCGCGTTTTCAGATCACCTGGCGGTGGGCATGGATATCCGCGTGCCAAGGCAATTGCTGCGTTAAGAGCAGCCAACAGAACGACTGCGCAGCCGCCAGACGGGCGCGGCCGGTGCTCGGAATCGGCACGTACCGCTCGTACACTCCGGTTCTGAGCGCGCCGCCCACGCCCACCTAACGACTGCTCGCCACGCTGTGTTGGCCGCTCCAAACAACCGGAAAAGTGACGACGGGTTCGCATTGGCGAACTCGACCGCTGACACCCCCTCGACACCGCCTGTGCGATAACGCAGGCGGTTTTTCGTTGGGAGCACAACACGTGATACGCAGCGTATGAGTGCGTTGCCATGAGTGCGACAGCGCCGCACACCTTGCCGGTACGCACCCTGCGCCCGGTGTTCGTGCTGGCTGCCACGGTCGTGTGCACGTTTGCCTTGCTGGTGTCGTTGTTTCCGCTGGAATCGGGGCGTGTGCTGCTGGATGCGCAGACCTGGGCGTCGCGCAATGTCGGCTGGTATTACCTGCTGGCGATGACGCTGTATCTGGTGTTCGTGCTGGCCACGGCCCTGTCCAGCTACGGCAACATCAAGCTCGGCGCCGATCACGACGAGCCGGAATTCAGTTATCTCTCCTGGGCCGGCATGCTGTTCGCCGCCGGCATCAGCATCACGCTGTTCTTCTTCTGCGTCTCCGAGCCGCTCACGCATTATCTGCAACCGCCCCAGGGCGGTACCGGCAGTGGCGAGGCGTCCGCGCGACAGGCGATGCAGGTGCTGTTCCTGCATTGGGGCCTGCACGGTTGGGGCGTGTTCGCACTGGCCGCCATGGCGCTGGCGTATTTTGCCTTCCGCCATAACCTGCCGCTGGCGTTGCGCTCGGCGTTGTACCCGCTGATCGGCAAACGCATCAACGGGACGATCGGCTATACCGTGGATGCGTTGGGCATCGTGGCCACCGTGTTCGGCCTGGGCGCGGACATGGGCTTTGGCGTGCTGCATCTCAACGCCGGCCTGAGCACCTTGATGGACGTGCCGCATACGCACTGGGTGCAGGTGGCGCTGATCGTGGCGATGATGGGCGCGGCCATCGTGGTGGCGGTGTCCGGCGTCGAAAAGGGCGTGCGCTGGATGTCGGACATCAACATGCTGCTGGCCATTGCGCTGCTGTTGTTCATGCTGTTCGCCGGACCGACGCAGTACCTGCTCAATGCGCTGATGCAAAACCTGGGCGACTACCTGGGCAGCGTGGTCAACAAGAGTTTCGACGTGTATGCCTACGGTGGCCGCGCCGATTGGCTGGGCAACTGGACGGTGTTCTATTGGGCCTGGTGGATCGGCTGGGCGCCGTTCGTCGGGCTGTTCATCGCGCGCATCTCGCGCGGCCGCACCATTCGCGAATTCGTGTTGGGGGTATTGCTGATCCCGCTCGGGTTCACCCTGGCGTGGCTGTCGATCTTCGGCAACAGCGCGCTGGATCAGCTGCTGCATCACGGCCAGGCAGCATGGGCGCAGCAGGCCATCGATGCACCGCAAACGGTGTTGTATTCCCTGCTGCAGAGTTATCCCTGGAGCCACACGGTGATCACGGTCACGGTGGCGATCAGTTTCGTGTTCTTCGTGACCTCCGCCGATTCCGGCACGGTGGTGTTGTCCACGCTCTCCTCCCACGGCGGCGAACCGCACGACGATGGCCCGCGCTGGCTGCGCGTGTTCTGGGGCGTGCTCACTGCCGTGGTCACGGCAGGCTTGTTGCTGGCCGGCAGCATGGACGCCCTGAAATCGGCGGTGGTGCTGGCGTCGCTGCCATTCTCTGCAGTGCTGCTGCTGATGGCCTGGGGCCTGTCACGCGCCCTCAGCGAAGAATCGCAGCGCAAACGCGCGCAGCTTTACAGCCCCAGCCCCTTGATCGGGCAATCGCGTCATCACGGCGGCTGGCGCCAGCGGTTGGGCCAGGCGATGCACTTCCCGGCGCGCGATGAGGTGTATCGCTTCATGCACGACCAGGTGCGCCCGGCCATCGAAGCGGTCACCGCACAGCTGCAGGAGGAAGGCTGGAAGGTCAGCAGCCGCATCGACGACGGCGACATGGAAATCAGCGTCGATCATGGCGAACAGCAGGGTTTCCGCTATCAAATCGTGATGCGCGGCTATCTGACTCCGTCGTTTGCCGCGCAGCGCTTCCGCAACCAGCGCTACTACCGCGCCGAGGTCTACCTGTACGAAGGCAGCCAGGACTACGACCTGGTGGGCTACAGCCGCGAACAGATCATCAACGACATCATCGATCAATACGAACGTCACCTGCAGTTTCTGCACCTCACCCGCTGAAGGTGCGTCGCTGCGGCGACCGTCCCACAGGAGGTTTGTCATGCCACGTTTTTCCGACCAGTTGCTGTATATCGGCGGCCGTTATGTTCCCGCCCGCGGCGGCCACACGTTCGAAGTGGTCAACCCCGCCACCGGCGAGGTGCTGGCCAACGTGCACAATGCCGGTGCCGACGATCTGGACGCCGCGGTCGATAGCGCGCAGGCAGGCCAGCGACAATGGGCGGCCCTGACGACAGTGGAGCGCTCGCGCATTTTGCTGCGTGCGGTGGCGTTGCTGCGCGAGCGCAACGATGCGCTGGCGGAATTGGAAACGCTCAACACCGGCAAGCCGCTGAGCGAAACGCGTAGCGTGGATGTGGTCACCGGAGCCGACGTGCTGGAGTATTACGCTGGCGTTGCGCAGGCGCTGCAGGGTGCGCAGGTGCCCTTGCGCGAAGGCAGCTTTTTCTACACGCGCCACGAACCGCTGGGCGTTGTGGGTGCAATCGGCGCGTGGAATTACCCCATCCAGATCGCGCTATGGAAAGCCGCGCCCGCCCTGGCCGCCGGTAACGCGATGATCTTCAAACCCAGCGAAGTCACCCCGCTCACCGCGCTGAAACTGGCCGAAATCTTTACCGAGGCCGGCCTGCCCGATGGCGTGTTCAATGTGTTGCCCGGCGATGGCGCCAGCGTGGGCACGGCGCTCACCGAGCATCCGCAGATCGAAAAGATCAGCTTCACCGGCGGCACCGCCACCGGCCGCAAGGTGATGGCCAGCGCATCGAGTTCGTCGCTGAAGGAGGTGACCATGGAGCTGGGCGGCAAGTCGCCGCTGATCATCTGCGCCGATGCCGACCTGGACCTGGCTGCCGACATCGCCATGATGGCCAACTTCTACAGCTCCGGGCAGGTGTGCACCAACGGCACGCGCGTGTTCGTGCCGCGCGCCTTGCGTCATGCATTCGAAGCGCGCCTGCTGGCCCGCGTGCAACGGATCCATATCGGCGATCCGCTCGATGAGCGCACCACCTTCGGTCCGCTGGTCAGCGCCGCGCATATGCAGCGCGTGCTGGAGCATATCGAACAGGGCAAGGCCGAAGGCGCACGTCTGCTGTGCGGCGGCGAGCGCCTGCAAGACGGCGCACTGGCGCAGGGCTATTACGTGGCGCCGACCATCTTCAGCGATTGCACCGATGTAATGACCATCGTGCGCGAGGAAATCTTCGGGCCGGTCCTGAGCCTGCTCACCTACGACGACCAAGACGAAGCGGTGACGCGCGCCAACGCCACCACGTATGGGCTGGCTGCAGGCGTGGTCACGCCGGATCTGGCGCGCGCACATCGGCTGATCCATCGCCTGGAAGCGGGTATCTGCTGGGTCAACACCTGGGGCGAGTCGCCGGCGCCGATGCCGGTGGGCGGCTACAAGCAGTCGGGCGTGGGGCGCGAAAACGGCCTGGCGACCTTGCAGGCCTACACGCGCACCAAATCGGTCCAGATCGAACTGGAACGTTACGCGTCGGTGTTCTGAGGGCAGAGAGCCAGCGCACGCAAGCGCGGTGGCAGTAACGCGCCGCTATCGCCCCGGGAGCACGCTTGCGTCTGTGCCGTATGCCTTGATCGCCACCGCACCGTTACCGCATCAGGAGAACACCATGCAACGCGAATACGACTACATCATCATCGGCGCCGGCTCGGCAGGCAACGTGCTGGCGGCACGCCTGACCGAAGATCCCGGCGTGACCGTGCTGCTGCTCGAAGCGGGCGGGCCGGATTACCGCCTGGATTTCCGCACGCAGATGCCGGCAGCACTGGCCTTTCCGTTGCAGGGACGTCGCTACAACTGGGCCTATGAAACCGAGCCGGAACCCTACATGGACAACCGGCGCATGGAATGCGGTCGCGGCAAGGGCCTGGGCGGTTCGTCGCTGATCAACGGCATGTGCTACATCCGCGGCAATGCGCTGGACTTCGATCATTGGGCCAAGCGCCCCGGCCTGGAGGACTGGAGCTACCGCGATGTCCTGCCGTACTTCCGCAAGGCAGAGACGCGCGACATCGGCGCCAACGATTACCACGGCGGCGACGGCCCGGTGAGCGTGGCAACGCCGAAGAACGACAACAACGTGTTGTTCCATGCCATGGTCGAGGCAGGCGTACAGGCAGGCTACCCGCGTACCGACGATCTCAATGGCTATCAGCAGGAAGGCTTCGGACCGATGGACCGCACGGTGACGCCACGCGGGCGCCGCGCCAGCACCGCGCGCGGTTACCTGGACATGGCCAAGCCGCGCGACGGCCTGCATATCGTCACCCACGCCACCACCGACCGCATTTTGTTTGCAGGCAAGCGTGCCATCGGCGTGCATTACCTGGTGGGCAACAGCAGCGAAGGAATCGATGCGCATGCACGCCGCGAAGTACTGGTGTGCGCGGGTGCGATCGCCTCGCCGCAGCTGCTGCAACGCTCCGGCGTAGGCGCACCCGATCTGCTGCGCGCACTGGATGTGCAACTGGTGCACGACCTGCCCGGCGTCGGCCAGAACCTGCAGGACCACCTGGAGGTGTATATCCAGTACGCATGCACCAAGCCGGTGTCCTTGTATCCGGCATTGCAGTGGTGGAACCAGCCTGCGATCGGCGCGGAATGGTTATTCGCCGGTACCGGCACCGGCGCCAGCAATCAGTTCGAAGCCGGCGGCTTCATCCGCACGCGCGAGGAATTCGACTGGCCCAACATCCAGTACCACTTCCTTCCGGTGGCCATCAATTACAACGGCAGCAATGCCGTCAAGGAGCACGGCTTCCAAGCGCACGTCGGCTCGATGCGCACACCCAGCCGCGGGCGTGTGCACGCCAAATCGCGCGACCCGCGCCAGCATCCTTCGATCCTGTTCAACTACCAATCCACCGACCAGGACTGGCAGGAATTCCGCGACGCGATCCGCATCACCCGCGAGATCATCGCGCAACCGGCGCTAGACCCCTACCGCGGCCGCGAGATCAGCCCCAGTGCGGACTGCAAGACCGATGCGGAGCTGGACGCATTCGTCCGCGCTCGCGCTGAAACCGCCTATCATCCCTCCTGCTCCTGCGCGATGGGCACCGACGACATGGCGGTGGTGGACGGCCAGGGCCGCGTGCACGGCATGGAGGGCCTGCGCGTGATCGATGCCTCGATCATGCCGCGCATCATCACCGGCAACCTCAACGCCACCACCATCATGATTGCCGAGAAAATCGCCGACCGCATGCGCGGTCGCCCCCCATTGCCGCGCAGCACCGCCGATTACTACATCGCTGGCGATGCACCTGTGCGCGGGTGACCTTTTCTCCGGGTCGAGCGTGCGGTGCCCTAACCCTTTTTGCATGTACCGTGAACCCTTCCATGAGCGCGTTGGCGGCGTCCTCGCCGCCAGTGGTCCCGCAAGCAGCCGGGAGAGCGTACAGACAGGCGCATGATTGCTCGGGCATCATGCGCTGATGAAGATCTATCTCGTTGGCGGCGCAGTCCGCGATGCATTGCTTGAGCAGCCGGCTGGCGACCGCGACTGGGTGGTGGTTGGCGCCGATCAGGCGCAGATGGAAGCGCAGGGGTTCAAGCCGGTCGGCAAGGATTTCCCGGTGTTCCTGCACCCACGCAGTGGCGAGGAATACGCACTGGCGCGTACCGAGCGCAAATCCGGCCGCGGATATCGCGGCTTCGTGGTGGACGCCGACCCATCGGTGACCCTGGAAGAAGACCTGCTACGCCGCGACTTCACCATCAACGCGATCGCGCGCGATGAGGAGACGGGTGAATTGTTCGACCCGTACAACGGTGCGCGTGATCTGCAGGCGCGCGTCTTGCGGCATGTCGGTCCGGCGTTTGTCGAAGATCCCGTGCGCGTGTTGCGTGCCGCGCGCTTCATGGCGCGGCTGGCACCGCTGGGCTTCACGCTCGCTGCCGACACTGCGGCATTGATGCGGGACATGGCCGCCAGCGGCGAACTCGATAGCCTGGTGCCGGAGCGCGTGTGGCAGGAGCTGCGGCGCGCATTGAGCTGCGCGCAGCCCTCGGCGTTCCTGCGCACGCTGCACGACACCGATGCGCTGCGGGTCATCCTGCCGGAAGTCGATGCGCTGTACGGCGTGCCGCAGCGCGCCGAATTCCATCCGGAGGTCGACACGGGCATTCACCAGGAAATGGTCAGCGATATGGCGGCACGTCTCGCGCCCGGCGATGCGCTGGTGGGCTTTGCCGCACTGACCCACGATCTGGGCAAGGCACTCACACCACCTGAGGAATGGCCGCGCCACGTCATGCACGAACAACGCGGCGTGGCGCCATTGCAGGCGCTGTGCGAGCGGCTCAAGGTGCCGCAGGACTTTCGGCAACTTGCCATCATCGCCTGCCGCGAACACTTGAACGTGCATCGCCTGGCCGAGCTGCGCGACCGCACCCTGCACGAGCTGCTGGTGCGCTGCGATGCGTTTCGCCGGCCGGAGCGTATCGCGCAGCTGGCACTGGTCTGCGAAGCCGACAAGCGTGGCCGTCTGGGCAGTGAAGAAGCCGCGTACCCGCAGGGCGAAGCACTCAAACGACTACATGCCGCCGCACTGGCGATCAATGCGCGGGATCTGGCGGCCGAAGGTCTGCAGGGGCCGCAGATCGGCGAGGCACTGACAAAGGCGCGCATTGCCGCGATTGCGGCAGCGCGAAGGATCGGTGCATAGCTGAATGTCGCGCACCTGTGTCCAGGTGCGACGCGATGTGGGGACGCCAGGAAGGACACAATTGCAGCACCCCATGGACCGAAACCTGCCCATTCGATGTCAGTGATGTATTGGAGATCTGATTTACGCCGTTAAGAGCGGCTAACAAAACTACTGCGCAGCCGCCAGGCGGGCGCGGCCGGTGCTCGAATCCTCATGTACCACTCGTACACTGCGGTTCCTGTGCGCCGTCCGCACCCACCTGACGACTGCTCGCGACATTTTGTTAGCCGCTCTAAACCAAGGCGGCTGCATATGAGCAGCCGCCCCGGCCGGGCATCACAGCTTGAAATTCAGGCTCAACATGAAAGAGCGACCGTTCTTGTAGATGTAGTACGGCTGGTTCTTGTTGCCGATGTAGCTGAAATAGGTTTCATCCAGCAGGTTGGTGGCTTCCAGCGCCACGCGCAGCCGCTCGGTGGCCTGGTAGCCGAATGAGGCATCTACCTGCGTAAACGCGTCGGTCATCTGCTGCCCGTTGAGCCGGCCAATCTGGGTGAAGTATTCCGAGCGCCAGCCCAGATTCACCCGCGCATTCCACTTGCCTTGCTCGTAGTACGGGCTGATGTTGTAGGCATTGCGCGAGTTGTACGGCAGGCTGTAGTCGCCGTCGGTGTTGGAATCGGAATAGGTGTAGTTGGCCACCACGCCGAAGCCATTGCCGAAATTGTGCTGCAGATTGAGCGCCACACCCCGCACCGTGGCATCGCCGGCGTTGGTGGGCACGGATGTCTGGTAGGTGCTTGAGCCGCCGGTAGCGTTGTTGAAGAACACACGGTCCTGCACGGTGGTGAGGATGTAGTTGGAGATGTCGCGCGAGAAGAATTCGCCACTGAGCAAGCTGCTGTCGGAGAAATACCACTCCAGCGATGCACCGAGATTGGTCGACTCGTATGGACTCAGTCCTGGGTTCCCCGTCGAGGCCGTCAGCGTGGTGTCGTCGGTGGCCACGTACGGCGTCATGTTGGTGTAGCGCGGCCGCGCGATCACTTTGGAGGCGGCAAACCGCAGCATCAGGTCGTCGCGCAGGTCGTAGGCAATATTGAACGAAGGCAGCCATTTGCCGTAGCTGCTGAGAAAGTTGACCGGCGTGTAACCGCCGCCCGGCGCATAGCTGTAGCCATCGGTGGAATCGCGTGAGTGCACATAGCGCACGCCGATGTTGCCGCGATACCGCTCGCCGGAGAAATTGCCTTGCAGGAACCACGCACGGTTCTGCTCCTGGATGCTGTAGTTGCCCGCATAGCTGATGGGCAACCCATCATCGCCTTCCAATTCGCCGATATACCGACCGATCGCACCGCTGTTGATGGTCGACCAGCGTTGCATGTCGGTGCTGGTCGACAGCCCGTCCAGATAGCCCGACGGCGTGGTACCCGGCGAGAATGCCGCCAGCGTGCTGCCATCGTTCGGGGTCCAGGTACGGCTATAGGACGATTGCCCGGTGGCGTGATTGGTGAGCTTGATGCCGGTGAGGATTTGGTTGAATGGCCCCCACTCCACCGCATGATCGAAATCCAGCTGCAGATAGCGCTCCTTGTCGTATTGCGGGCTATGGCTGGCCAAGGCGTTGTTGAGCTGCATCGCCGCCGCATTGGTGGGATCGGTGCTGTAGTCCATCGCGGTACGGCGCCCGTCGATGGCGTAGCTGTAGCCAGCCAGATTGCGGAACTGGATGCCGTAGATACGCTCGGCGCCGCCTTGCGAACTGGTGTAGCCCACCTGGCTGGAGGCGTTCCAGCCCTCGCCATGCCAATCGGTGCGCAAGTGGATGCTGCCGGTGCTGACCTGGCTATTGCGCAGATAGCCGTCGAGATAGGTGTTGGATTGATCGCCGAAGGTGCCCGAGGTGGCGATACCGTTTTCGAAGCCCAAGGCCTGCGCATCGCCGGGCGTCGAGCCCCAGTAGCCGTAGCGGCTCTGGTTGTAGTTGTCGAAGCTTTCCTTGACGTACAAACCGGTCAGATTGAGCTCGAAATCGCTGTCCGGCTTCCATTGCAGCGCCGCGCTGACACCGTCGCGCTTGCGTGTCTGCTGGAATAACGCCGTGTTGATCGACGTCGGAAACACGCCGGTGTGGTTGCCGACCACACCGGGCGGAAACCCGGCGCCCTGCACATTGTCGTAGCCGAAAATTTCCACGCCGTCGCGGCGCAGAACGCGCTGCGAATGCATCACCGAGGCAAGCACGCCCAACGTTTGGTCCTGATTCTTCCAGCTATACAGCGCCGATGCGTTCGGCTTGCCTTCGTCGGAACGATCGTTGTAGCCATAACTCACGGTGCCGGTGAGCGTATTGCGATCCAGATCGAGCGGTTTGCGCGTATGCACGATCACGGTTCCGCCGATGGAGCCCTCGTCGATGCGCGCTTCGGGCGTCTTATAGACCTCCATCAGGCCGACCACTTCCGGTGCCAGCGTGCTGTAGTTGAACGAGCGGCTGTCCGGATCGTTGGGATCGCCGCCCCAGCTGGTCGATGCAATGGTCTGACCATTGAGCAGCACGCGATTGAGTGCCGGATCGGTACCGAGGATGCTGACTTTTTCGCCTTCGCCGAACTGTCTGTCCACGGTGATGCCGGACAACCGCGACAGCGATTCGGCAACATTGGTATCGGGAAACTTGCCGATATCCTCGGCGCTGATCGCATCGACGATCGCATCGGCGTTGCGCTTGACGTTGAGCGCCTTGCCCAGGCTGGCCTGGTAACCCACCACCTTGATTTCGTCCAGGGTGGAGACCGAGGGACTGGTTTGTGGTGGTGTCTGTTGTTGCGCGGGTGCGGGCTGCACCTGCGCAAATGCGGGAAGGCTTGCGACGCAGGCCAGGCTGGCGCCACCCATGAGCAGGCGCCTGACAGCGGCACTTAATGATGAGCGGCGCAGTGGGTTGACGAACGCAGATACCGGAACGCAAGGGGATGACGCGAACAGACGGGAAAACAGCATTGCGTGGACCTCATCACTGATGTCGGATGGCAACCGCCTGGTTGCACAACGGCGCGCGACGCGCGTGCCATGCCCGTGATCCGTCCCCTGTGCCGGATACGAACAACTGCCCGCATTGCATGACCACATGCGGGTAAACGCCGGACCGCTGGAACAACGGCCGGTTGTCGTCTTCTCAAACGTGGAGCAGACGTTTCTTCGCTGAGAACGTTACCTGCGAAGGTGCCTTCGGTGGGTTGCAGTGTCAACCCGCTGCTGCATACGTCTGTTTTTATGCGCTAAACACCGGCTTCCCTGCAGATATCGGGATGATGGCGTGATCGCTGTCTCACTGCCCTCGGCGTCGATGCAGACCAGTGCGCCTTACGGCCTGTTCGCACAAGGCCGCACCACCCAAATGTTGCGACGCAAAGCGTCTGCGCACGCGAACGGAGACGATGAGAAAACTTGCGCAGCATGGAACGCTGCGCTGTCGTCGGAAAGCCGATCGCCAGCTGCACGCGTGTCGGGTCAGACGACAGCCTGCCCACCGTAGGACTGGTTTCATCGCTGCCGCGGGCGTGCACGGTGCCAGCGTCCGGCGCAGTTCCCTTAGCCGGGCAACAGCACTTGCACCTCATGTGCTGGCGGCAACGAGCGCGTTTGTCAGGCGAGCAAGGCGAAGCATGCGACATGCGCCAATTCGATGTGCATGGGCCGCTGCACGCCCCTGCATTTCAAAAATCAAACACGACACGCGCGCCGCATTACGCAATGCGGCGCGCACGATACGTAGATTGGCAAGTCGTGTTGTCAGCGGCACCTAATCGCGCTGCCCAGCCACCCACGTGCTCAACACCTGCACATCGTCATCCACCAGTACCAGATCGGCTTGGTAGCCAGGTGCGATGCGTCCCAGGCGTTCGCCCAGGCCAATGCATTGCGCGGGATAGGTGGAGGCCATGCGCGCAGCTTCGGCAAGGTCCACGCCCAGCCAGCGCACGCTGTTGCGCACGGCGGTGGCCATGTCCAATGCAGAGCCGGCCAATGCACCATCGGCATTGCGCACCACGCCGTCCACGGCGGTGATGGTTTCGCCGTAGAGGTCGAAGCTGGCGCTGTCGCTGCCGACCATCGGCATGGCGTCGGTGACCAGCAGCAATTTACCGCGTGGCTTGGCCGCCAGCGCCACGCGCAGGCTGGCCGGATGCACGTGCACGCCGTCGACGATGACGCCGCACCACACGTTGGGGTCTTCCAGCGCTGCGCCGACTGCATTGGGTTCGCGGCCAGCGAGCTGGGACATCGCGTTGTACACGTGCGTGAAGCCGCTGACGCCGGCGGCAATGCCCTCGCGCGCCTGCTCGTAGGTGGCCGCAGTGTGGCCGGCGAACACGATCGCGCCGCCGGCAACGAAGGCACGGATATCGTCCAGCGGCACGCGTTCGGGTGCGAGCGTGATCAGGGTGACGCCGTTGTCCAATGAGGTATCGACGGCAATCTCGTGCGCGTCCGGCACGCGGAATTTGCCTGCGTCGTGCGTGCCCTTGCGCGCAGGACTCAGGTACGGGCCCTCCAGATGGATGCCGAGCACTCCGGGCACGCCTTGTGCGATGGCCTGGCGCGTGGCATCGATCGCCTCGGCCATCACCTGCGCGGTATCGCTGATCAAGGTCGGCAGCATGCCGGTGGTACCGAAGCGGCGATGTGCGGCCGCAATGGTGGCCAGCGCCTGCGGGTCGCGTGCGTTGTTGAACAACACGCCGCCGCCGCCGTTGACCTGGATGTCGATAAAGCCCGGCAACAAGGTGGCGCCGCCCAGATCCACGCGCGTGTGCGCCTGCGCAACGCGCGCATCGTCGGCCGGCACGATCGCCTGGATCTGCGTGCCAGCCAGTACCACGACCAGGCCGTCCTGCAATCCGTTGTCGGTGAGCACGCGTGCATTACACAGTGCCTGAGTCGCGAGAGCGTGCATGATCAGACGGTTTCCGTGACCTTGTTCAGATGCGGCGGAAGATCGGGATTGTTGCCGCGCTGCAGCGCCAGCGCATTGATCGCGCGATAGAAGCTCTGCACGGTCAGCAGCGGCGCGCAAGCCGGATGCGCGGCCTCTGCCAGCGGCAGATCGCCACCGGGCGCGGCCAGCCACACTTGCGCGCCACGCGCGCGGAATTCTTCGGCCAGTGCGCGGGTGCCGGCACCGGTTTCGTCGGGCTGTGCGAAGACCAGCACCGGGAAGCCCGGCCCCACCAGGGCCATCGGGCCGTGCTTGACCTCGGCCGAACTGTAGGCTTCGGCGTGCAGGCCGCAGGTTTCCTTGAACTTCAATGCTGCTTCCTGCGCTGCGCCCAGGCCCAGGCCGCGGCCGAGCACGAACAGGTTGTGCGCAGGCACCAGGCCGGCGGTGAGCGCCGACCAATCGGCCTGCCACGCGCTGCGCAACTGTTGCGGCAATGCGTCGAGCGCGGCAAGCAGGGCCGGGTCGTTTTTCCACACCGCGCCCAGATGCAGGACCGCGGCCAGCGAGGCAAGATAACTCTTGGTGGCGGCCACACTCTTTTCCGGGCCTGCGCCCAGCGGAATCACCACCTCTGCCAGTTGCGCCAACGGCGAATCTTCCACGTTGACCAGCGCGACCACGCGCGCGCCGGCCGCCTTGGCCGCTTCGGCATTGCGCAGCAGATCCGGGCTCTTGCCCGATTGCGAGATCACGATGTACAGCGCGCCACGCAGCTGCAGCGGCGCTGCATAGACCGAGCCCACCGATGGCGACGCAGATGCGGTGACGATGCCGAGCTGGGTTTCGAACAGGTACTTGGCATAGGTGGCCGCATGATCGGAGCTACCGCGCGCGCAGGTCACCACGAACGGCGGCGGCGTCTGGCGCAGCGACTGCGCGAGCGCGGCGATGGTGTCGGCATTACGCGCGAACTGTGCAGCCACCACATCGGCGGTCTGCGCCGCTTCGCGGAACATCAAGGTCTCGGTTTCGGAGGGAAGGCTCATCGTGGCTCAGGCAGATTCAGGAGGAAGGGGTTTGCCGGTGGACGCGGGCGCCGGCGCGGTGGAGCCGCGCACCACCAACTGCGGCACGAAACCACGGCTCTGCAATTGCGCCGGTTGGTCGTCGTAGGCGTCGCTGCGCAGCTGGCTGATCAACAAGCGTGCGGCGTGCCGCGCGATGTCATCGGTGGCCTGTTTGGCGGTGGTCAATGCCGGCCACGACTGGCGCGAGAACGGGCTGTCTTCGAAACCGGCGATCGACAATTGATACGGCACGTTCATGCCGGTGGACTTGGCTGCGGCCAGCACGCCTGCAGCGATCTCGTCGTTGCTGCCGAAAATGGCGGTGGGCGGTTCGCGCAGCGACAACAGCCGGCGTGCGCCGCGGAAGCCATCGTCGAAGGTGTAGTCGCCGGGAATCACCAGGTGCTTGTCCAGGCTGATGCCGTAATCCTTCAATGCCGCTTCATAGCCGGCGTAACGCTCGCCGCTGGAGCGATGTTGCGGGCCGCCCCACAGGAAGCCGATGCGTTGATGGCCGAGCTGGATCAGGTGCTCGGTGATTTCATAGGCGGCATCGCGGTCGTCGATGTACACGCACGGGCCGTCGCCGGGGTCGTCGGTGGAGGCGATGATGCGCACGCTCTTGATGCCGCGCGCGGCCAGACCGGCCAGCAATTCCGGGCGTTCGGACATCGGCGCGGTCAACACCACCCCGGCCAGGCGCGAGCGCTGCACCCATTCGGCCAGTTCTTCGGCCAGCAACGGCGAGGTGGAATCGCAGGGATGGATCTGCAGGCCAAAGCCGGTTTCCCGGCACGCGGCCAGCACGCCGTTCTGGATGCCGATGATGTGGTACGGGTTGGGGTTGTCGTACACCAGGCCGATCACGAACGGCGTGCCGCTGCGCAGATTGCGCGCGGACGGGTCGGGTTCGTAATCCAGGTCGGCGATGGCGCGCAGCACGCGCGCGCGCGTGGCCTGCATCACCGACGGCTCGTTGTTGATCACCCGCGACACGGTCTTCAACGAGACCTTGGCGCGTTCGGCGACATCTTTGATGGTGGGCCTGCGCATGGAGGTACCTTGTCCGTCGGAACGCATCATGCCGCCGCGATCACTTGGCCTGGGCCGGCAGGCCCACGCGATGACCGCGCAGCGAATAGAACAGAATGTACAGATAGCACGGCACCATCAGCGCAGCGAACACGACCTGGAAGTCGTAATGCTGCTTGAGGATGGCGAACAGCTGCGGAATGATCGCGCCGCCGGCGATGCCCATCACCAGCAGTGCCGAGCCGATTTCGGTGAACCGGCCCAGTCCGCGAATGGCCAGCGGAAAGATCGCCGGCCACATCATGGCGTTGGCAAAGCCAAGCGCGGCGACGAAGCCCACCGACACGTAGTTGTGGGTGAACAAGGCACCGAGCGAGAACAGCACGCCCAGCACCGCCGACACGCTCAGGTAACGCGCCTGCGAGATCACGCGCGGAATCAGTACCAGGCCGGCGATGTAGCCCAGCAACATCGCGCCCAATGTGTAGGAGGTGAAGATCTTGGTGCTGTCCAACGGGAGATTGAAGCCGTGCCCGTAGGTGCCGATGGCATCGCCGGCCATCACTTCCACGCCCACATAGACGAACAGGCACAGCACGCCCAGCCACAGGTGCGGGAACTGGAAGATGCTGGATTTCTGCACGCCACCGGTCGCGCCCGGCGTGGCGTTGGCCTCGGAGGGCTTGAGCTCGGGCAACGGCGAGAACAGCACGCCGATGGCCAGCAGCAGCAGGACGCCGGACATCACCAGATATGGCGCGTGAATCTTGGCGGCGAAGGCGGTGAGCAAGGCTTCCTTGGTCGCCGCATCGGCGCTGGCCACCTGAGCGGACAGGTCGCCGATACCGTGCAGCACCAGCGAGCCGATCAGGATCGGCGCCAGGATGCCGGCGATCTTGTTGCAGATGCCCATCAAGGCAATGCGGCGCGCGGCACTTTCGATCGGCCCGAGAATGCTGATGTACGGGTTGATCGCCGTCTGCAGCAAGGCCAGGCCGCTGCCGATGACAAACAAGCCGCCGAGTGCGCCCGGATACCAGCGCTGCGTGGCGAACTGGCCGAAGCCTGCTGCGCCCACGGCCATCACCACCAGGCTCAGCGCCAGGCCTTTCTTCATGCCGGTGCGTTTGAGAATCCACGAAGAGGGCAAGGCCAGAAAGAAGTACGACAGGTAGAACACCATCAGCACCAGGAACGCATTGACCTCGTTGAGGTCGAACGCCAGCCGCACGAAGGTGATCAGCGGCCCGTTGATCCAGGTAAAAAAGCCGATGATGAAAAACAGCACGCCGACGATGGCGATCGAGACAACGGGATTTGCGGGCCTGGCGGTAGTCATGGATCGGCTGGCTCTGAGGTTGTCGTAAGGAATGCCGTTGGCGTCAGCGGCGCAGTTCGGCGACGAAGTCGTAGAAGTCGTTGTGGCAATAGGTGTCGGTCAATTCGATCGCGCTGCCATCGCGGGCATAGCCCACGCGCACCACATGCAAAATCGCCTCGCCGGTCTTCATGCGCAGGTGTTCTGCCAACCGTGCGGGCAGATTGATGGCGCGGAAGTACTGCAGCGCGCGCACCACCGGCGTGCCCTGGGCATCGAGATAGCTGTAGAGCGAATCGCCGATCTGCTGTGGGTCGGTGACGATGCGCTGCGGCAACACCGCGTGCTCATAGGCCATCACGCGGTCGTCGGCGCTGCGCAGACGCGTCAGCGAGGCCACCGCCGCATCCGGCGACAAGCCCAGCCGCAGGATCTCTTCGCCATGCGCCGGGCGCAGCCGCCGTTCCAGCCAGCGCGTCCCGGGTTCATAGCCCTTGATGCGCAGCGTCTCGCTGAAACTGGTCAGGCCGCTGAGCTGATGCTGGATCTGGGTGGTGACAAAGGTGCCGGCGCCCTGCCGGCGCGAGACCAGGCCTTGTTCGACCAGCACATCCACCGCCTGGCGCAGGGTCACCCGCGAGATCTGCAGGCGTTCGCACAGCTGGCGCTCGGCCGGCAGCGCCTCGCCGGCCTTCCACTGCCCGCCACGGATGGCGTCGCTGAGCTTGGCCGCCAATTGCAGATACAGCGGCGTCGGCGCGGAAGCCTCCAGCGCCAGCGCGTCCATCCTGGGGTCGTCGTCCGTCCTGGCATTGGTTCTCGGTTTGGCCACTGCCTGTCCTCCGGACCGACTTGGATTTGTTAGGTCCAATATAGTACCAATTTACCCCGCGCGCATCAGACCGCGTGCAATCGCGAAAGCGCCGGATCGGCGACGCATCCGGCCGCGGCAGACCGGCTGCACTCGTTCGGCCGGCACCGTGCAGGCGTTCGGTAGCTGCTGCGTAGGTTGCGTGCACGCTGACGAATGCCGTAACCACTCGCCACCGCACCATGACGACAGGTTTGTCGGCGGATGCCCCGGCGTGTCGCTTAATCGGCCGCGATGGATGCGCCAGCGGTGCCGCGCGCACGTGCATGGTGCAGAAAACCGGCGCTACGGCGCGCAGCCAGTCACATCGCCACTAGCGCAATTGACCGTGGTCGTTGCGCACCATCCCGCGTTCCGGCGCGGCGGCGAAGCCCAGCAATTGCAGGCCGACGCCCAACACCGCGTCCTGCGCTGGATCGACACGCGACTGCAGCTGCCAGCGTCCGTCGGGCCACAGTTGCAGCTGTGCTTCGGCCTGCACGCCGGCGGGCAATGCGTTGTCGGGCAGCAAGGTCAGCACGGCGGTGTGATCCACGCACGTCGGCTGCCCGGACAAGCGCAGCGGCGGCAGACCGGGCAGCTCGCCCGCGCCGCTTGCCAGCAATTGCAGGCTGACCCGCCCATGCGCCTGCACGCAACCGGTGGCATCGAAGAGCAGATCCACCTGCTGCAGCTGCAACGCCAGATCGATCAGCGCCACGCCACCGGGCTGGCGCACCAGCAATTGGCCCTGTGCATTGCGTATGCCGCGTTGCGCCCCATCCACCAACAGCAGGTGCAGCTGTGTGGACTGCAACTGCACCTGGCGTTCGCCACGCACCAACGGCCAGAGCCGCGGCCGCACCGCCACATCGCCGAAGGCGATGCCTTGCCATTGCACCTGCCGCAACGTGCCGGCCCAGATCGGGCCCTCCACATCCAGCACCGAGAACGGCAGTCCCTCGCGCGGCAGCACCAGGCGCAACGGGACAAACGCCAGCAGCGCGACCCCCACCATCGACACCAAGAGCAAGGCCCAGCGCATGCGCGTCACGGTTCCGATTCCGCAAACCCGCAGCGTACGCGGAGTTGGCCCTGCTCGCGTGCCACGTGCAGTTGGGTCGGCGCCAGGCCGTGCGCCTGTCGCAACCGCTCAAGCCAGCCGAACAGCGTGGCGGCACTGACGGCCTCGATCTGCACCTCCACCCCGCCCGCGGCGCTGCGCTGTTGCGAGGTGATGTTGACGCCGGCATCGCGTGCGCTGCTTGCGATGATCTCGGCCAGAGCCGCTGGTCCCGGTGCGGCGGTGCGTCTGGTCGATGCCGCCTGTGCAGATGCATCGAGCACCAGCTGCGCAGCGTGGGCATAGCGCGCCCAAGCCCGGTCATGCCAGTGCCGCAATGGCATGTAAAGCGCATACCAGCCCACGAATGCCGCCAGTGCGGCGCACATCACACCCAGCATGCGCCGCTCACGCGGCGCCCGTGTCTGCCACCAGTACGTGCCGCGTTGCACGGATGTCTTCATCGCAATGGCTCCAGCGCCAACGGTGTCCGCATGCGACCGTCTTCGACCTGGCTGCTGCCCGGATCCACGTGCCAGCCGTCATCCGCAAGCCGCGCCGAGAGCTGCTGCAGGCTGGCGTCATCGGTGTGCAGCAAGGTCGCGCGCAACGGCTGTGCGGCGTTGTAGTCCAGCTGATCCAGTTCTGCCGCTGGAAGGGTATCGACTGCGCCGAACAAGGTGCTCAGTTGCACCGCCAGGCGATCGGTCGCCGTGCCGGCCTGCCGACGCGCCTGCAATGCGGCCGGCACCGCCGCTGCATCGCGCACACCCAACTGCGTGGCGGCGCGGGCCTGCAGTACACGCGCACCGATCTCGTAGCGCAAGGTCTGCGCCAGCAACAGCACCCCTGGCGATAGCAGCAGCAATGCGGCCAACACCGCCAGACGGCGCGGAGCGCGCCGTTGCTCAGCAGCGGCCTTGTTCGCGAACGGGTGCTGCAGGAGATCGATCGGCACGTGGGCAGCATTGCGCGCAAAGCAGGCAATGGACTGCGTCGGGTCGGGCACCGGCGGCACGGCCGGCACACGATCGCCCAACAGCAGACGCGCCGCCTCTGGCTCCAGGCTGCAGGCCAGCTGTGCGCCGCGGATCAGCCATCGGCCGTCCCAGTGCATCACCGCGACCGTCGCATCGGCACCGGGCTCCAGCAGCAGGCAATCCGGCACCACCGCATCGGGAACGAAGCCCAGTTGCGTTGCGCGCGCCAGCCAGTGCTGCATCACCACGCTGTCCACTGCGGCGACCAGGCGCGTGCCATCGGCCTCAGCGCCAGCGGCGATCACCACATGCAAGGCCTGCGCGTCGACAGCCAGATGCTCGGCCAATTGCAGGCGCGCAGCGGCCCGCGATTGCGCAATGCTGCGGCCAGGCAAACTCAACCAGCGCAGATGGACATCCACACCCGGCACCACCAGGAGGTTGCGCGTGGATGGCCCAGGCGGCGTGGCGGCCTGACCCATCGATTGCACTTGCCCCTGCGCGTCCACACGCACTGCAGTGGCTTGGGCGGCTGCATCGGCTGGCAGCAACAACAACGTGGTGGTCATTGGTCAGAACTCCATTGGCGCGCGACCAGTCGGACCCGGCCGGCCGTTTCCTGTTGCAGCAACGCTTCCAGCATGACCTGCGCGCCGGCATGGTCGACCTGGCTGTAGAGAGAGAAGTAGCGGGTGCGTAGTTCGAGCTGTTCCAATACCGCATTGGACAGCTCGGCCTGCATCAGCGCCGGCTGGCTGAGAAACATCCTGACATCGCGCCATCCTCCAGCCGGCCGTGCAGCGATAACGCGTCGCGCGGCCGGCAGCTCCAGCGCTCCTCCGGTCAACGCCACCAGCACCGGTGCATCGTCCAGGCGCAGCGTGTTGATATTGATCGGCGACAAGCGCCCCTCCGGCAATGCGCAGACATACGGCTGCAGTTGCGCGATCAATTGCGGCGTGTAACCGGCGATGGCGCGCAGTTCGCTGACGCCTGCCAGCAAGGTTGCACCGGTACGCCGCGGCGCGGCGACCTGCAGGTAGCGGTCGTCTTCGGCGCCGTGCACGCCCGGCTGTGTGTCGGAGTCGATCCAGTCCACCAATGCGTCGGTCAGCGCATACGCCTGTTGCGGGGCGATGCCCAACACCTGGAGCAATGCGCGATATTGGCGTGCTCCCTCATCGCTACGCTGCCATTGTTCGGGCGCACCAACGACCACGCTGTTGAGATTGAAGCAGCCGCCGCGATCGCGCAGGCGCACGCTCACCGCACCGTCGTCCAGCGGAAAGCGGACCGGCTGGTCGTTCCAGCCGCCGTCCAGCGTGGTGCGCAGCGGATCCCGCTGGGACAGCGCCTGCAAGCGCTGCCGCGCAACGGCCTCGCTGCCCAGGGCGTACCACTGCGCCTGCGTCATCGCCTGGCCATTGCCGCTGCGACGCAGACCAAAGCGCAGGTCTTCCAGCACGGCCGCCATCAGCAAGGTCATCACGGCAACCAGCAGCAATACCGTGAGCAAGGCCACGCCGCGTTGCCTGGCAGGTACGTGCAGTGCCATCACGTGCGCCCTTCCGGCAACAGGAACAGTTGGCGCACGCGCCCCCAGTGCTCCAGGTCCAGCTCCAGTGCGACCGCGTCCGGCAATGCTTCAAGCCCGCCGCTCCAGCCATCGCTCCACTGCGCCCGGTAATGGAATGCCACCGCCGCCGAACGCACGCCGCGCAACAGTACCTGCGGCGTGCCAGCTGCCGCGCCGTCGAGCGCAGAGCGTGCGCTGCGCTCCAGCCGCCCATCCACGACGCGGTATTCCACGTATTGCAGCGACGCACGCGGTGCCTGGTCCGGATTGCTCCAGCCACGTCGCACAAACCCGAACAAGGGCCCGTACGTTCCGGGTGCACTGGCGACAAATGCACTGCGTGCGGCGCTGCCCTCGCTGTTGCGGGTGCGGCGCACGGCCGCCTGCTGCAGGTCGCTGCGCAGCAGGCCATGGGCCAGTTGAAAGTCGCGAATCTGTTGCAGCCGCGCGCGCACGGCATCGCGCTGGTCGATGCTCTGCCGCATCACCACCACCGCAGCTGCGGCCACCAACGCGAACACCGCCAGGGCCACCAGCAATTCGATCAAGGTGAAGCCACGCGCGCGTTGCTTGCCGATCATTCGGCGCTCCGCAAGACATTCAGACCGGCAACTTCCTGCGCCTGGCCTGCAGGGCGCACGCGCACCTCGATTTGCACCAAACCTGCCGCGCCGGCCGGCATCGACTGGCGCTGCCACTCCCAGCTGCGCCCGCCGAGCACCACCTGCCCGTTCGCCGGCGCGCGGATCGCGGCAGCTGGCGTCAGCGTCGCCTCGATCGCCTGATTTTCCGCCACCACCGCGGCCAACGCGCGCTCCTCCAGCACCACGGCGGTGCGGGTACTCTCGCTGGAAAGGTTCAACAGGCCGACCACCGCCATGCCGAAGATCGCCAGCGCGACGATCAGTTCGAGCAGCGAAAATCCACTTGATGCGCGTGCATTAGCGAGATGGCGCATCGACCTGCACCACGCCTGCGGCATCTACCACGATCTGCATCTGCTGCCGGCCATCGCCCAACGCGATGCGCTGCGGTGTGGCCGCACCGGTGGGGTCGAAGCGCACACTTATGTGTCTGCTGTCGACAGGCAGCTGCGCCTGGATGCCCTGCGGCCAGCGGACCGCGGCAAATGGCGCTTGATCCAAGGCAACCCACTGCTGCTGGGCCTGACGACGGAAACCATAGCCGCCGGCATCGATGCTGACCTCCACCATGCGCAAACTCATGATCGCCTCGTCGCGTGCATGCATCAGCGCGCTGGCCAGGGTGTCGGCATGATCGTGCAGATCGCGCCGCGTATCCGGCAAGGTCATCACCGCCAACGTGCTGGCCAGCGCGGCAATGACCAACACGGCAAGCACCTCAAGCAAGGTGAAGCCACGCGCGCATCGGTTCGCCACGCGCATCGGCATGCGCGATGAACACGGCCTTGGAGGGCCCAGCATTGCAGACACGGCCGTCACTCAGCGCCAGTTGCCGATATCGGCATTGTCGGCATCGCCACCTTCGGCACCGTCTGCGCCAAACGAGTACACGTCAAAGCCGCCATGGCGGCCGGGGCGCCGGTATTGGTATGCATGGCCCCATGGGTCTTCCGGCAACCGGCGGATGTAACCGCCCTGCCGATAGCGCTCCGGCCGCGTCAATCCGACCGGCGGGTTGAGCAAGGCTTGCAGCCCTTGTTCGGTGCTTGGGTAGCTGAGGTTGTCCAGGCGATAGGTTTCCAGCGCCTGCTCCAATACCGCCACGTCGGCGCGGGCTTTTTCCACCATCGCGCGATCCTGGCTGGGCATCACATTGATCATCACCACCGTGGCGAGCAGGCCGATGATGACGATGACCACCATCAGTTCGACCAGGGTGAAACCACGGCTGCGTCGATGTGCCGTCAGCGAGCCAAGGCGTGCACGTGGATGGATGGACTGCATGACGATCTCCATGGATAAGCGGACGCGCTCAACCAAGCGCGAGGGTGTTGAATTGCAAGATGGGCAGCAGGATCGACAACACGATCACCGCCACCACGCCGCCGAGCAGCACGATGATGGCCGGCTCCAACAGGCTCATCGCGGCGGCGGTGAAGGTCTCGAATTCGCGCTCCAGGTAGTCAGCGGCACGCTCCAGCATCGGCGCCAGGCGTCCGCTGTTTTCGCCGCTGGAGGCCATGTACAGCAGCGTTGGCGGAAACACCCCCGCGCGCTTCATGGCCGCGGCCAGGCTGCCGCCTTCGCGGATCGCGGTGACCATGCCGTCGGTGGCCAGGCGTAACGCGCGGTTGTCCACGGTGCGTGCGGCAATCATCAGCCCCTCCATCAACGGCAAGCCGCTGTTGACCATGATGGCCAGGGTGCGCGCCATGCGCGCGGCGTGCAGATCGCGGAGCAACCGGCCCAGCAGTGGCGCACGCAGTAACGCGCGGTCCGCCGTCAGGCGCAGTGCCGGGCGTTTGAGCAGCTGCAACGCCGCAACCACCGCAATCACCAGCGCGATCAGCAGCGGGATACCGGCATGCAGCAGAAAATGCGACACGCCGATCACCGCGCGCGTCAGCCACGGCAGGGCACGGCCCATCGAATCGAACTGGTCCACCACCTTGGGCACCACGAAGGTCATCAGCACGATCACCACCGCACCGGCCGTCGCTGCCAGCGCCGCCGGATAGACCAATGCAGACTGCAACTTGCTGCGCACCTGTGCCTGGCGTTCGAGCAGATCGGCCAGTCGTTCCAGCACCTGCGGCAACGCACCCGCGCTTTCGCCGGCGGCCACCATCGCCCGATACAACGCAGGGAACGCCCTGCCCTGGCGTGCCATCGCATCGGACAGGCGGAATCCTTCGACCACCAATGCATGCGTCTGGCTGGTGACCCGACGCACGCCGCGGCGTTCGGACTGGGTGCCGATGGTGCGCAAGGCCTCTTCCAGCGGCGCGGTCTCCACCAGCGTGGCAAGCTGGCGGGTGAACAGCACCAGATCCTTGCCGCTGAAGCGCGCTGCGCGCCCGGCCGTGCTGCCGGCCGCGGCCGCAACTTCCACGCGCACCGGCACCCATTGCCGCTGTTCCAGCAGCGCACGTGCGCCGTGCACGCTGTCGGCACTGATGACGCCGTGCCGGTTGCGCCCATGCAGATCGAGCACGGTGTAATCAAACTGCGGCATGCGCGTCGTCCTGTTGGCGGGTCACACGCAGCGCTTCTTCCAGCGTAGTCAGGCCTTGCAGCACGGCAGCGCGTGCGGCATCGCCCAGCCGCGGCGCGCGTGCGAAGGCCACAGCAGCCAGCGCGTCTTCGTCGGCGTTGTCGCCGATCAAACGGCGCATCGCATCGTCTACCGCAATCGCTTCGTAGATGCCCACGCGGCCGGCGTAGCCGCTGTGGTGGCAGGCGTTGCAGCCCACGGCGGTGTAGATCACTGCATCGGCCGGCGCATCCAGCAGTTGACGCGTGCCAGTATCGATCGAACGCTCGCTACGGCATTGCGGGCACAAGCGCCGCACCAGCCGCTGCGCCAGGATCAGTCGCAGACTGGAAGCCAGCAAGAACGGCTCGATCCCCATGTCACGTAACCGCGTGACCGCGCCCACCGCATCGTTGGTGTGCACGGTGGAGAGCACCAGATGGCCGGTGAGGCTGGCCTGTACCGCAATCTGCGCGGTCTCGGTATCGCGGATCTCGCCGATCATCACCACGTCCGGGTCCTGGCGCAGGATCGCGCGCAGGCCGGCGGCGAAGGTCATGCCGACACGTGCGTTGACCTGGGTCTGGCCGACGCCATCGATGGCGTATTCCACCGGATCTTCCACGGTGAGGATATTGCGCGAGCCATCGTTGAGCAGGCGCAGCGCCGCGTACAAGGTCGTGGTCTTGCCCGAACCGGTGGGCCCGGTGACCAGCACGATGCCATTGGGCACCTGCAATGCGCGCTGCACGGTGTGCATCACCACAGGTGGCATGCCCAGCTGCGCCAGCGACAGCGTGCCCTGCTCCTTATCCAGGATACGCAACACCACCCGCTCGCTGCCGCGCGTGGGCAACGTGGACACACGCACGTCCAGTGCCTTGGCCCCCATCACCAGCGACACGCGTCCATCCTGTGGGATGCGTTTTTCGGCGATATCCAGCCGCGCCATCACCTTGACGCGCGACACCAGCAGCGGTGCGATGCGTCCGGGCAGCGTGGCTGCCTCGCGCATCACGCCATCCACGCGCAGGCGCACGCGCAGGCGCGACTCGTAGGATTCCAGATGCACGTCGGATGCACCCAGCCGCGCGGCCTCGGCGATGATGCCGTTGATCAAACGAATGATCGGCGCATCGTCCTGGCTGTCGAGCAGATCGGCGGTGGGAATGTCGTCGATCAACGAATCCAGGCTGCCATGCAGATCCAGCGCTTCCACCTGCACACCTTGCTCCAGCCCGGCATCGGCGTAGATCTCCGATACATGCCGGTCGAACACCGACGGCGCCAGCGTGCGCACCTGCAATGGCATGCCCAACGCGCGGCGCAACTCGATCAGGGCCTGCACATCGCCACCTTCGCGCAAACCGATCTGCGCGGTGGTGTCGCTGCCAAGCAGCACTACGCCGTGACGCTTGGCGAATGCATAGGAAATGCTGGCGCGGGCGCTGCTCATGGCATCAACGCTGCACGGGACGTGCGCCGGGCGCAGGTGGTGTTGCCGGTGCCGGCGCAACCGACGATGGACCGGCCGGCAGCTGCGGCGGCTGCGCACGCAAGTAGTCGCGCACCAGCGCATCCAGCGCCGCTTCCGGATCGCCATCGGCCAGCTGGCGCTCGCGCAGGTAGTTATAGCGTGGCGCGGTCATGCGCTGGGCATCGGCTGCATCGCGAATGATGGTAGGGCGAATGAACACCATCAGATTGGTCTTGTCGCGGTTGCGCGACTTGTGCCGGAACAACGCGCCCAGGCCGGGTACATCGCCAAGTAGCGGCACCTTCTCCACGGTCTGGCGGTCGTTCTGATCGAGCAGGCCGCCAAGTGCCACGATGGCACCGTTCTCCACCACCACGCGCGTTTCGATCTGGCGCTTGTTGAACACCAGCTCCGAGGATTGCGCGCTGACCGGCCCGGCAATGGCCGAGACTTCCTGCTTGATCGCCAGCGTGATGCCGCCGGCCGTGTTGATCTGCGGGCGCACTTCCAGCTCCACGCCCACGTCCTGGCGCTGGATGGTGCGGAATGGGTTGTCGTTGGCCGCACCGAGCACTTCGCCGGTGGTGATCGGCACTTCCTGGCCTACCAGGATGCGCGCCTGCTCGTTGTCCAGGGTCATGATCGAGGGCGTGGACAACAGGTTGGAGCCGGTGTCGCTCTTGACCGCGTCGATGATCATGCCGAACACCGCGTCGTTGCTTTGCCCGGCCAGGCCGATCAGGCCACCGCTCAGGCCCAGCAGCGATTGCGCAGCCACGTTGCGTGCCTGTTCCAGCACCGAATCGTCGTCGGCATTGCCGCTGCGCGTGCCAGCCGCCGCCGCAGCCAGCGGCACGATGCCTGGCGAGGCGCCGCTGTATTGCGTGGCGATCAGCGGCACCGTGCCATTGCGGCCAGCCAGCAGCAGCTGCACACCCAGGCGCTTGGCGGCGGTGTCTGAGATCTCCACCACGATCGCTTCGACCAATACCTGCTCGCGATGCACATCCAGCTGCCGGATCACATCCATCAAGGCGCGCTGGGTTTCCGGATCGGCATTGATGATCAACGCATTGGAGCCCGGGTAGCGCACGATCACCGGGCGCTTGCCTGCCGCCGGCGCGATCACCTGCGTCTGCGCCGCGCCGCTCGCCGCAGCCACGTCCAGCGCAGTGGAACGTGTGTCCTGCCCGGCCTGCGCCTCGTTGCCGGGCGTCTGCCCGACCAGCTGCTGCAGCACCGGCAGCAATTGCTCGGCACTGGCGTGCTGCAGGCGCACCACGCTCACGTCGCCGCGGCGCTCGGCGCGCCCGTCCAGATCGACTGCGGTGCGTACCACGCGCTGGACCAGTGCCGGGTCGCCACGCACGATCAAGGAATTGCTGCTTTCCACCGGTAACACCGACAACACATTGCTGCGCTCGCCGCCTTGCCCGAACAGCGAGGTCAGGGTGCGCGCCAGTTCCTGCGCCGAGCTGTTGCGCAGCGTCACCGTATCGATGGCCGCACGGTCGGTGTCGATCTGCGCCACCAACGTACGAATGCGTCGCAGGTTGTCGGCGTAGTCGGCAATCAACAGGCTGTTGCCTTGCGGCATCGCCATGATCACGCCACCGCGCCCGATCAGCGGCTTGAGGATTTCTGCCGCGCTGCGTGCGTCCACGCGCTGCAGGGTGAAGACCTGCGTTGCAAATCCCAGGTTGCCGTTGGCGGCGCTACCTGGCTGCTGCGCGGCGGTGTCGTCGGGAATGATGCGATAGGTCGATGGCCCGCTGGACACCGCAATCAATCCATTGGCGCGCAACACGGCCAGCAGCATGCCCAGCAGATCGGCTTCGGACATCGCCTGCGCGCGCGCCACGTTGACCGAGCCCTGCACGCGCGTGTCCACGATGAAGGTAATGCCGGTGGCACGCGAGACGTCCTGGATGAAAGCGCGCAGGTCCACGTCCTGCAGGCGCACGGCCGGTGCATCGGCGGCATGCAACGCAGTCATCGGCACCGCGGGCAGCGCGAGCAACAACGTGGCCGAGAGCAGCCAGAGCGGGCGAACAGCAGTCATTGCGGGCGCTTCAAGGTCATGGTGTGGGTCTGGCCGTCGCGGCGGTAGGTCAGCGTGGCGCTCTGGCCATCGCGCAATTCGTCCTGCAGCTCGCGCAGATGTTCTGCATCGAGCGTGCGGCCGTTGATCTGGGTCAGCACATCGCCCGGCGCCAGACCGGCCTGACGCAGCAGTGCGCCATCGCCGCGCGGCATGATGGTGAAACCGCCACCATCGGCGCTGGCGCGCAAGCCGGCACTGGCGAGCAGCTGCTGCGGATCGACGACGGTGGCTGCGCTCGCGCCTGCTGCCGTGGTGACATTCGATTGCACGGCTGCCGGAGCAACGGTCGGTGGGGTGGCGCTCGTTGCTGCAGGCCGGAGCGATGCACCCGCAGCAGATGCCTCGCTCAATGCAATGCGACGCACACTGCCGCCAGCGCGCAGCAGCGCATGATCGGTCGCGATCGCCTGCACCACCACGCCGGGCGCAACCGTGTCGCCTACGCGGTAGACGCCTTGCCGGCCATCGCTACCGCTGAGATAGGCCGCCGCCTGGGTGCCGCCAGCACGCACGCCGTGCAGCACCATGCCATCGCGATTGGTGTCGGAGGCGCTGCGATGGAACACATCGCGACGCAATGCGGACACGTCGAGAGTAGTGACGCGACCGCGCTGCGCAGTGCCCAACGGCCCGATCGGCGTGAGCACCAGCCACAACAGGCGCACACCTTGCAGCACCAGCAACGCAACCACGCAACACGCCACCGCCGTGCGAACGCCTGGCGCCAGCAACAAGGAATTCAACGAGGGCCAGGCGCGCTGCAAAGCGGACATCCGTCTCAGGATTTCGATTGGATGACAGAATGCGGCTGCAATGTGTCAGTTCGAAGAAACCGATGACACAGACCGACACACGGCGCCATACGACTAAACGCAAACGCCCGCCATGCAACGCACAGCGGGCGCTTGCGACACTGGCAACTGCACCTCAGATCAGAAGCGCGCTGTCACACTGATGTCATAGCTGATGCCAGGCTGGTAGGTGTACAGGTCCACCCGGTTGCTCCCTACCTTCTGGTACTCCTGGTACTTGGTCTTGAGCAGGTTACGCGCGGCAAAATTCACCGACACCGTCTCGCCGGACCACGTCAGGCCCTGCTTGATCACCAGATCCAGCGAGGTGCCCGGCTTGTCGATGTAATCCGGCTGCCCGGGGCGACCACGCGCGGACACCCGCTTGCCCACGTAGTTGGCGATCAACGTCGCCTGGCTGAGCGTGCGCTCGCTTTCCACCCCGATCTGCAGGTTGGCGATGTCATCGGACTGGCCTTGCAATGCCGAACCATCGCGGATGAACAAGGTCGCCTGCACCGGTGCGCTGAAGCCGAACGGCTGCACCGTATCGCCATCGCTGGCACTAACCTCGGACGTGGTTCGGGTGTAATTGCCGGACACGAACATGCGTTTGTCGCCCCACCAGTCGGCAGCGATCGGCAACTCCAGATACTTCTTGGCCTCCAGCTCCACACCGTACAGCGTCGCCTTGGGCGCATTGATGAAGCTCTGCACGATGCCGCCGCCGGGGGCGTCGTTGACGATGGCTTCGATCGGCTTGTCGATGTTCTTGTAGAACGCGCCGACGGTGACGTATTGGCCCGGTTCGAAGAACCATTCGTAGCGTGCGTCCAGATTGACCAGCTCGCTGTCGACCAAAAACGGGTTGCCGAAGAACTGGCGGTCGATGTCCGGGTCCAGATACTGCTGTGGCGCCATTTCGCGAAACTGCGGGCGTGCGATGGTCTTGGAAGCGCCAAAGCGCAGCTGCTGGTTCTCGGCAAAATTCCAGGTGACCGTGGCCGACGGCAGCGCATAGCTGTTGTGCAACGGTGCCACACCGTCCTGGCGCGTGCCGCTGAAGATGTCGTACGGATGCACCGCCTGGGTGGCGTCTTCGTAACGCACGCCCGCCGTGGCGCGCAGCGTCGGCATGATCTCGCCCTCTGCCTGCAGATACGCCGCCTTGACCTTCAAGTTCGCGTCGTAGGCAGCCGCACCGAAACTACCGGTGGTTTCGCGCAGACGCAGCAGATCGTTGCTGAGGTTGTAATCGGAGAACAGATAATCCACGCGCTGGTACTGGTTCAGGAACGGCAGCGGCCCGTCCAGCGCCAGGAAACGGAATTCGCGGCTCCACGCGCTGCGGTCGTTGTCCAGATAGGCCAGCCCGCCCTTGACGGTGAGGTCGTGCTCCATCGGCAAGCGCCAGGTGACATCCACGCCACCGCTGGCCACCTTGTCGTCGACCTTGCTGAAACGCGTGTAGTTCTGCACGCGTGAGGCATCGTGCGCCCAGTAGCCGTCCAGCCGCTCGTAACGAATCCCGGTTTCGTAAGGCACATCGCGGCTGGCGTTGGCCACTGCAGCGCGCCATTCGATCTTCAGGTCGTCGTATTCGCCGAAGGCGTGCGTGCCGCGTAGTTGGTTGTTGATCAACTGCCGCGCGTACCACTCGGTGTTGTCGTCGCGCACGTCGAAACCTGCCAGTTCGTCGCGACCGGCGCGGCTGCGCGCCACCTTCAAGGTGTCGTGCACGTAGAGCGTGGTCCAGCCGATGGTATGCCGGCCATATTCCCACCCTAGCCCCAGCATGCCGTTGCTGCGCACGTTGTTGCGGGTGGTGGCGAAGTCGTAGTTGGAATTGAACTCGACGCTGTCGCCGACAAAGATGCCGTCCTGCTGCTTGCCGGTGCGCGTGCGCCATTCGTTGTCGTAGCTGGCCACCGCGATGATGCCCAGCTTGGCCTCGCCCACATCCATGCTGTAGCCGGCGCTGCCGCCGACATTGACGTCCGGAGCGATGCTGTCCTTTTCCTGCAGCACATACAGGTTGGCATCGTTCAAGCTGCGCCCGATGCGACGGATGTCCTCGCGCGAAAAGCTGCCCAGATCGACTCGGCGGCCGGTCCTGATCGCATCGCGCAAGGCGGTAGGCTGCTTGCGGATGCCATCATCAAAACCCCACTCGTCATCGTCGGAGCCGTAATAGGTCAGGCCTTTTTCGCCGGTGCTGACGCTGTTGGCCCCACCACCCACGGTCAACGACAGGAACGGCGTGTCGGGGATTTCCATCGATTGCAGATCGATCACGCCGCCGCCGAATTCGCCCGGATAATCGGCCGAATAGGTCTTTTGCACGGTCACGCTGGCCAGCACATCGCTGGGGAACAGGTCCAGCGGCACCACGCGCTGCATCGGCTCTGGGCTGGGCAGCGGCGAACCGTTGAACAACGCAGACGAATAGCGCTCGCCCAGACCGCGCACATACACATACTTGCCGCGCGACAGGCTCAGCCCGGTGACACGCGTCAGCGCCACCGCGGCGCTGCTGTCGCCGGTGCGCTCCATGTCTTCGCGCGTCACGAACGAGGCCACTTCGGAGGTATGCAGCATCGGCTCGGGAATGTAGTCGCCACGCACCACGACCTGGTCGAGTTGCTTGGGCACACTGGTACTGGCCGCGCTGGACGTACTGCTGCCGGCGTCGGCGTCGCTGGTGGTCGACTGCGCCATGGCGGCGCCGGACATCAGCAAGGTGGAAATGGAAAGAGACAGGCCCGTCCGCGAGAGACGGGCAACAGCAGAGGTTCGCATCGTGGGAGCCCTGGCAACAGAAAGATGAAGCTGGACGCATCGCACGGCGACCGATGGCCGCCGTGCGATGCCATGCCTCAGCAGGGACGGTCGGCGGTCAGCCCGCAGGTCCAGCCCTGCCACCACGTATCGTTGGCATCGCGCACGCCACCGATGTAGTTCACCTGCTGGAAGAAGCTGCTCACCCCGTTCAGGCCCTGGAACGCCGGTACTGCCGATTCATTGGCGCCATTGACGAAGGTGTTCTGCAAGGTGGACACGCCGTTGGCGACATTGTTGGTGCCGGCTGCGAACTGGCTGGCCGCACGCGCGTCGCTGCCGAAGGCCGTCGGGCAGGCGAAGAACACCGAGTTGAAGGTGCCGAGCGTGTCGGTATCGGCCAGGTTGAAGCACACCAGGCCATCACCGGTGCCGCCGGCTGGGCGGGTGACCACCGAGTTGTAGAACGCGGCCTGGGTGCCCTGGTTGAGCATGATCGCCGCACCGGCGCGCGCGTTGCCCACGTAGGTGAAGTTGGCCACTTTCGGGCGCGAATACGGCTGGCGGCGCAGGCTGCTCCACTCGTTCATGCGGTCGCCGCCACCGGCGCGCTGCACCACGATGCCGAACTGCAGTGCACCGCTCCAGCCAGCATCGGTATCCAGCGAATCGTCGTCGGCACCGGTGATGACCAGGTGGCTGCCGTTGACCGTCCCGCCGAACCATTCGATGCCGTCGTCGGAGCTATTGTGGATCTGCACATAATCCAGCTTGGTGCCGCTTCCCACGCCCGCCAGGGTGATGCCCTGCAATTCGTTGTTGGGCGAAATTTCGAAGCCCGAATACATCACGCGCAGGTAGCGCATCGACCCGCTGTTGTCGGTAGCGTTGTTGCCGCCATAGAACGCGTTGGTCCCCTCGACCTGCGCCTGACATTCCGGCGTCCCCGACACCGTGGTGCCCGGGCAGTTGTTGATCGCCGCGCGCCCCAGCACCACGATGCCGCCCCACAGGCCGATGGTATTGGCACTGACCGTGCTCTCCAGCGCCTGACGTGCGGTGAAGACGATCGGCGCAGCCGCACTGCCTTCGGCAAAGATCTGCGAACCGCGATTGACCACGATGTAGTCGCTACCGGCCGACCCGAACAGGGTCACGCCCGGCTCGATGGTCAAGACACCCTGCGTGCTGCCGGCGGCCGGTGCGGTGGCGTTGCCGCCGCGGTCGGTGCCGACATTGACGCGGCCGCTGATCGAGTAAACGGTGCCCGCGCGCGCCGGCACCACCAGGTTGCCGTTGATGGTTTCCGGCAACTGGCAGGCGCGTAGCGTGTTGTTGGCGATGGTGCCGACGTTGGAAAAACCGCTCGGGCAATCGGCGGCCGGACCGCTCGGTGCGGGTGCCGGCGTTGGTGCAGGCGTGGGCGCCGGCGTCGGTGTGGGGGCCGGTGCCGGCGGGAATGCGCCTTCACCTGGCGAGGCGACACGGTCGGCTCCGCCACCACAGGCCGACAGCGCCAGTGCGGTACCAAAGGTCATGAGAAGTGTCTTGCTGCTGTTGCGAACGGCCATGCGGCTGATCTCCAGGTCAAAGGTCGGTATGAAGAGGAGTCGTCAAGAATTGGTGGCGTTCCGCGCACTGCAGTGGCGAGCACGTTCAAGATCCCCGTCACTTTTATAGAGGGCATCTGTTTCATTTGTCTTACCACGACATAATTGACATACCAATGCCACATGCCGACATGCACTGTAGAGCGATGGCACACACCGATATCCCGACCCCGCTGGCCGACTGGATCGTGGCGCAAGCCGTGGCCGGCCATCCGCCCGAGCAAGCGCTACAGCCGCTACTGGATCAGGGCTGGAACGAACAGGACGCCATCGATGCGGTCGAGGCACTGGTCCGTGCCCACATCCGGCAACACGCGCAAGCGAACGGCTTGCCGATGCCGGTGCGCGTGCCCGCGTTGCAACAAGACGCCGATGCCTCGCTGCTTGCGTTGGGCGACCGCGATGTGCGCGTGTTGGTCAGCCTGTTGCTGCCGCGCGTGGTGGTACTCGGCGGCTTTCTCTCCGACGAGGAATGCGATGCATTGATCGCCTTGGCCCAGCCGCATCTGGCGCGCTCGCGCACCGTGGACAATGCAAACGGAGAGCACGTGGTGCATGCCGCGCGCACCAGCGACAGCATGTGCCTGCGCCTTGGCCAGGATGCGCTGTGTCAACGTATCGAAGCGCGCATCGCGCGCCTGCTCGACTGGCCAGTCGATCACGGCGAAGGGTTGCAAGTGCTGCGCTACGCCACCGGTGCGCAATACCGGCCGCATTACGATTACTTCGATCCGGACGCAGCCGGCACCCCGGTGTTGGTGCAGGCCGGCGGGCAACGCGTCGCCTCGCTGGTGATGTACCTCAACACGCCAGAACGCGGTGGTGCGACGCGTTTTCCTGACGCGCATCTGGATGTCGCTGCGGTCAAGGGCAATGCAGTGTTTTTCAGCTATGACCGCCCGCACCCGATGACACGCAGCCTGCACGCCGGTGCGCCGGTATTGGCTGGCGACAAGTGGGTGGCCACCAAGTGGCTGCGCGAGCGCGCAGTGCGCATGCCCGGATAAGCACCGCAACACCGCGCCGGCGGGATCGACCCCGTCCGCCGCCAGCGCGAAGCGACACGGCACCTGCATCGCCTGCGTGCTGCGGCTGTCGGATGCAGCACCATTGGCTGTTGGCTGTTCCCCACGCCGCGAGCGGCGCATCGCCGACACGCAAGCGGCCCATCAGGCGTTGCAACACGATCACTTGCTGACCGTCCCCAAAGGCGGCAGCAGCGCGACGCGAATTGAATTTGTCAGAATATGTTATAACATGTCATTACTGACACGATTCCATTAGCCCGCAGGTATTGCCCGCTTCATGAAGATCCATTCCCTCGTGGCGACTGTCGCCGCTCTGCTGTTTGCGGCCGACGCACGCGCGCAGTCCTCCGATTCGGCGCTGACGCTCGGCAAGGTCGACGTCCATCAGCATCACGAAGGCCAGCTCAGTGCGCATCAGGTGCTGACGTCGGTGGATGTCCTGGGCGCCGACCAGATCGAGGACAAGAACGTGTCCTACAGCTGGGAATTGCTGGGGCAGATGCCAGGCATGCAGTTGACCGAAACCCGTCAGGGCGCCGAATCGGGCAAGGTCAGCTTCCGCGCCTTCAACGGCGAGGGCTATCTCAATGCCATCAAGACCCTGATCGACGGCATTCCCAGCAACGTCAACAGCGGCAATCAGCGCTTCATCGACATGCTGTTTCCGCTGGAGATCAGCTACATCGAGGTGGTGCGTGGCACCAACGATCCGCGCTATGGGCTGCACAACATCGGCGGCAACATCAACTTCGGCACCCGCCAGGGCGGCAGTTACACCGATGCCCGCGTGGCCTACGGCAGTTACGCCAGCCGCGATGCGCAGATCGCGATAGGGCGCGAACGCGACGGATTCGCGCAGAACTACTTCATCGGCGCACAGGCGTCGGATGGCTATCGTGCGCACGATCGCTCCAGCAAGCATGTGCTGGGCGGCAAATGGTTCTACGGCAGTCTCGACGACGGCATGCGCATCGGCCTGACGGCACGCGCGTACCGCACCAAGGCCGACGAGCCGGGCTTCATGACCGCAGCAGAGTTGCAGGCGGATCGTCGCAACTCGGACCGCCGCAACCGCAACGATGGCGACGACCGCGACATGCAGCAGCTCGGCGTGCATCTGGACCTGAAACTGACCGATACCCTGTTCCTGGGCAGCAAGCTTTACTACAACCGCTACGAGGACGATCGCCGGGTGACCTTCAGCGACCTGCCCACCGGCAATGCCCCGCGCCAGCGGCGGCGCTGGAACGAAACACAGGTGGGCATGCTCAACACCCTGACCTGGCGCGCCAACGACCTGCTGACCTTGGAAGGCGGCATCAACTACGAACATCAGGACAATGCGTACCGGCGCGAACGCTTCAACTATGCCGAGCCCACCGACTTTGCCGCAGTGCCAGCGCGCATCCAGAACGACGACCGCTATACCTTCGACAATTGGGGCGCCTACGTACAGGCCATCTATCAGCCGGTCGAGGCCCTGAAGCTGGTGCCGGCCTATCGCGTGGACCGCTTCGACGGCGACACACAGCTACCGGGTGCGGTGCGCGCACCGCTGCAGCGTTACGGCAGCATCGGGCAGCCCAAACTCAGCGTGATCTACGCCCTGACGCCCAGCACCAACGTGTACGCCAACTGGGGCCGTACCTTCCAGGTGTTGACCGGCTCCACCGCCCCGGCCTATCTCACCCCAGGGCAAGCCGGCATCCGCCCTTCCACCAACACCGGCGTCGAGCTGGGCATGAAATTCAGCCCATTTGCAGGCAGCCAGGCGCGTATCGCCGTCTGGCAACAGGATGCGGAAAACGAGGTATCGAACATGCCGGCCACCGGCACCACCGTCACCTTGGGCAAGACGCGTCGCCGCGGCGTGGATGCGCAGATCAGCGCACAGCTGGGCGATCGCTGGACGCTCTGGGCATCGCATGCCTACCAGGAAGCCAGGATCACGCGCGACGACCGTGCCGCCGCGCTTTCGCTGCAAGGCAACGAAGTCATCGCCACGCCCCGCTACATCAGCAACATCGGCGTGGACTACCGCGCGACCGAGGCGCTGCAACTGGGCCTGCAGGGACGCGCCCAGGGCGACTACTACCTCGAAGAGCGCAACGTGGCGGGCAAGTACGGCGGCTTTGCAACGCTCGACCTCACCGCGCGCTATACGATCAACCCGAACTGGAGCGTGGACGTGCAGGTCCGCAATGCCACCGGTCGCGAGTATGCCTACGTGTGGTACGACAGCTTCTTCTGGGCACAGGCGCAGCCCATGTTCTCGCCAGCGGCCGGACGGCAGCTGTATCTCGGGCTGAGAATGAAGCTGTAACGCCGCGGCAGCGGTGGCGAGGTGCGAACCACGGGTCCGCGACGCAGCGTAGCGGCTGCACAAGCCGTCATCGCCAAGCCGGCACCTGGCGCCCCGCCGCGGCTTAGGCACGCTGCTTGGCGCATGCGGTCCTGGCGTACGATGCTTCAGATCGCTGCGGATATACGCTGCCAGGTTGATCAGGATCGCGTCGCCGCCTGGCTCCGTTTACGGCAGCGGGCAGGCGCCTGGCCTGCCGAGACATCGTTCCGTCACCGTCGCCGCTGTCCAAACAGGCGCCGATCGATCCGCAACATCACACATCGCAACGGCGTCCATGCCAGACAGAGCCCGGCGAGAATGCCCAAGGTATCGGCCAATGCATCGTACGGGTCGGCGCTGCGATTGGTGGTCAGCGCGCCTTGCGCGATTTCGATGCCGATGCCCAGCAACACCAATCCGAACGCAGCGAACGCCAGCGCGCGCCGGGTCGCAAACAACTGCACCGCTCCCCAGCACAACAACGCGAACGTAATGAAGTGCTCGGCCTTGTCGCTGTTGGACGGCAACTCCGGAAACTCCGGCGGCGGCCCCAGGCACACGGCAATGACCACGACGATTGCCGCGATCCACACGCCCACCCACAACCGCGGCCGGTGAAACGGCCGGAGTGCCGAACTCACAACCGCCATGTGAGATCGCCGGACAGGAATGCCGGGGCAAAATCGACATCGCGCGAGAAGCCCATCACCTGGAAGCGCTCGCCCATCTCGCTGGGCAGCGTCAGCCGCTTGATCTGTTCGCGCAGACGCATGCGCCCCACTTCATCGGTGCGCGTATCGGCCTGCGCCAACAATGCGTCCAGCCCATTGCCGAGCAGGAAGCTTGCTTGCGTGCAATACCCGGCCAGCTCGAAACCTGCGCCGGTGCCTGCCTCGGCCAACGCGGTGAAGTCCACCGATGCGGTCAGATCCTGCAGGCCCGGCCAACGGTAGAGATCTTCGTGCATGCGATGCCGGTAAAACGCACGCAACGTGCCGTCCTCGCGCTGCGCACGATAGAACTCGCCGCGCGGGTAACCGTAGTCGACGAACAACATCGCGCCACGCTTCAAACCGCCGGCTACCGCCTGGATCCAGTACGGCAACTGCGGCAGCAACTCGGAGCGATAGCCATCGGCGAACGGCTGCTCCAGATAACGCTCCAGGTGACGCACGGCCGCGCTCAGCAACGCATCGGCCGGTTGCTCGCCGCGCGCGAAGTGCTGCTGGGCATCCAGCACCACGGTTTCTTCATACACCTGCCCATCGCGCAGTGCGAAACGCGGCGTGGGCAAGGCGTCGATGACTTCGTTGGCAAACAGCACGCCATCCCAATCGTCCGGGAACGGCGCATCCAGCCATTCCACCAGATCGAACACCGGCGGAATCAGGCTGCGCCCCAACCGCTCGCGTTGACGTTCGCGCAGGTCGGCGCTGGGCTCCAGGATCGCGTAACGCTCGGGCAACGCGTCCAGTTCCAGCAGCCGCTTGAGCGTGACTTCGGCAAACGCGCCGCTGCCGCCGCCCACTTCCAGCACCCGCGCTTGCGGCCCTAGCTGTTGCAATACCGGCGCCAACGCGCCGGAGACGGTGGCCGCAAACAACGGCCCCAATTCCGGGGCGGTGACGAAATCGCCGGCCTCGCCGAACTTGCTGGCGCCGGCGCTGTAGTAGCCCAGGCCAGGCGCATACAGCGCCAGCTCCATGAAGCGCGAGAACGGGATCGCACCGCCGGCGGCCTGGATTTCGGCGCGCACATGCGCAGCCAGCCGGTCGCTGTGGGCCAGCGCGTCCGGATCGGGTGTGGGAAGGTCGGCGTGCATGCGGGCACCGGTTGCGGGGACAATGCACAGGATAGCCGAGCCCTCCGCAACGCCGAGCGAGTACGCCATGACAGACAGTTCCAAGGTGGTGTTGATCACCGGTGCCGCCCGCCGCATCGGCGCGCAGATCGCCACCACGCTGCACGCTGCCGGCTACCGCGTTGCACTGCACGCACACCGTTCCGCCGAGGTGCTCGACGCACGCGTGGCCGAACTGTGCGCCCAGCGTGCCGGCAGCGCATATGCCTTGCACGCCGATCTGCGGTTGCCCGACGCACCTGCGCAGTTGGTGGCCGACTGCGTCGCCGCGTTTGGTCGCCTGGATGGGGTGGTCAACAACGCCTCGGCGTTCTACTCCACCGCCATTGGCGAGGCCACTGCAGCGCAATGGGACGAGTTGTTTGCGGTCAATGCACGCGCGCCGTTCTTCATCGCGCAAGCGGCCGCCGCACAGTTGCGCCAGCGCCGCGGGGCCATCGTCAACCTCACCGATCTGCACGCGCAGGCGCCGATGCGCAACCACCCGCTGTACGGCGCCTCCAAGAGCGCGCTGGAAATGCTGACCCGTTCGCTGGCGCTGGAACTGGCGCCGCACGTGCGTGTCAACGCGGTCGCGCCTGGCGCCATCCTGTGGCCGGAAGAAGGCAAGTCCGCCGATGCCAAGCAGGCGTTGCTCGCGCGTACGCCGCTGGCGCGCATCGGCACGCCGGAGGAAATTGCCGAAGCGGTGCGCTGGTTGCTGGACGAGGCCAGCTTCGTCACCGGCCATACCCTGCACGTCGATGGCGGCCGCCAGCTCAGTTGAACGACGCTTCCGGGGCCTGCGCACTTTCGCTGCAAAGGGACGCCCCCCGTGTCATGCACGTGCGCCCGGTTGCCACCTCGCCGAATGCGGCATTGCCGGACGGTTGCACACGTCCTTGCGCTACGTGCGCGCGTGCTCGGCCGCGCTCAACCGCGCTGCCAGAACAGCACTATTGCGTGACGCTCAACTGCGGCGCAGCCGCATCCAGCTCCACCGTGGCAAACGCGCTGCCGTACTGCGGGTGCGCCTGCCACAGGGCTGCCAACGCCTGCCCGCTCAGCGGGTCGACGAAGTCCGGCGCGATGTCGGCCAGCGGTTTGAGCACGAATGCGTGCTTGAGCTCGGGCCGCGGGATGCGCAGATGCCCGGGGCCTTCGACGATACGGTCGCCAAAGAACACCACGTCCAGATCCAGGGTGCGGTCGCTGAAACGCGGGCCGCTGCGATCGCGCCCATGCGCATCTTCCAGTGCATGCAGCCAGTGATCCAGCGCGTCCAGCTCCAGATCGGTCTGCAAGACCACCGCGTTGTTGACGAAGTCCGGCCCTTCGAAGCCCACCGCAGGCGTGCGGTACGCGGGTGACACGACGATCTGGCCAAAGCGCGCGCGCAGTGCGGCGACAGCCAGGCGCAGGTAGTGGGTCGGCTGGACGTTGCTGCCGAGGCTGAGAAGCACGGTGGTCATACGTTATTCGCGCATGCGGCCGGCACGGACGTCAACTGTTGCAATCGCGTTGCACCCATCGACGCATGCGCCGGGTGCGCGCAAACGTGGTGTCAGGCCACTTCCAGCGCATGCGAAACGGCGCGGAACACCCGGCGCATTTCCAGCGGCTTGCGCAGCACATGCACCGGCAGATCCGACGGGAAATGCGCACGCTGCAACGGCGCACCGACATCTTCCAGCACGATCGCCGGGCCCTGGTACCCCAGCTCCTGCATGCTCAGCAGCACGCTCACGGCCGAGAGCAGGATGATGTCGCTGTCGATGATCACCAGGTCCGGCATCGCGTGCTGCTGCACCAGCTGCAGCGCCGCGGCGCCATCGCTGGCCAGCTGCGGCTGATAGCCCTGGCTGGAGAGCGCATTGCCCAGCAGCGATAGGCGCGTTGCCTCGCCATCCACCAGCAAAATGCGCTGCCCATGGCCAAGCGGAAGCGGCAGTTCGGCTTCGGTCACCGCCGCCGACACCGCACGCATCGGCACGATCATGTCAAAGCGCGTCCCTTCGCCCAGCCGGCTATCGACCACGATGCTGCCACCATAGCTTTCGATGATGCGCTTGCACGAAATCAGTCCCAACCCGGTGCCATCGGCCTTGGTGGTGAAGAAAGGACTGAACAGGCGCGCGCGGGTTTCATCGCTCATGCCCACGCCGGTGTCGGCCACGCTCATGCGCACGCGCGAGGCATCGTAGCGATCGGCTGCCAGGATCAGTCTGCCGCCCTCGGGCATCGCCTGGATCGCGTTCAAGCCAAGGTTGAGCAGACATTGCTGCAATTCGGTGTAGTTGGCCTCGATGGTCAGATCTGCAGCGATGGTGTCCATCTGCAGGCGTACTCCGTCGGGCAGGCTGCTCTTGAGCAGCATCTGCACGGCCTGGAACAGGTTGGCGATGGACACCTGCTCGCGTGGCTTGTTGGAACCGCGCACGAACGAAAGCATCGACTCGGCCATCTCATGCCCGCGCCGGCCGCATTCGGCCACCACGTTGGCCAGCTGACGCAGCTGCGGGTCGTCGGTGCGCCCGGCCAGCAGGTCGGGCACGATCAACAACGGTTGCAGGATATTGCGCAGGTCGTGGCTCAGACCGGCCGCCAGCATCGCCAGGCTTTCCAGGCGCTGCGCGCGCATCAGTTCGCTTTCCACGCGCTGGCGTTCCAGATCCGCGCGTGCTTCGCGGATCGCGCGGATCACCGCGCTCGGCAAGCGCGTCGGGTTGTGCTTGATGATGTAGTCGTTGGCACCATCCTGCAGCGCCTTGACCGCGGTCTCCTCACCCATGGTGCCGGAGACGAAGATGAAGGGCGTGGCGCCGTTCTGGCGCACCAGGCGTAGCGCCTGGTGGCCGGAAAAGCCCGGCATGCTCAGGTCCGACAGCACGATGTCCGGCTGGAAGTCATCCAGCGCGGCGCGCAGCGACGGCTCGCTGTCCACGCGCTCGAATGCCGCATCCAGTCCGGCCTCGAGCAACTGATCGGACAACAGCTCGGCGTCTTCCGGTGAATCTTCCACCAGAAGGATCTTCAGCTGCTCCAGGTTGCCCCCCTCATGCGGCATGGTTCAGTCCAGCTCCGGTGCCTGGTTGATGACCGCCCAGAAGGTACCGAGCGTCTTGACTGCGTTGAAGAACTGATCCACGTCCACCGGCTTGACCACATAGGCATTCACGCCCAGGTCCCAGCTGCGGGCCAGATCGCTTTCTTCGCGCGAGGACGACAGGATCACCACCGGCAGGCGCTTGAGCGTTTCGTCGCTGCGCACCTGCTTGAGCACTTCCAGCCCGTCCAGGCGCGGCATCTTGATGTCCAGCAGCAGCACGGCCGGCAGGCCTTCCTCGCGGTCGGCGAACATGCCACGGCGCAACAGGTAGTCCATGGCTTCCACGCCGTCTTCGACGTGCACGATGGGATTGGCGAGGCGGGCTTCGCGCAAGGCGTCGACCGCCATCTCCGCATCGGCCGGGCTGTCTTCTGCCAGAAGAATGGTACGGATGGCGGTCATGCAATGAACTCTTGGTTGGGCGCTTCAAGCGCAGGAGGTAACACGAAATAAAACGTGGCGCCCTCGTCGACGACGCCTTCGGCCCACACCCGGCCGCCGTGACGCGTCAACACGCGCCGCACGCTGGCCAGGCCGATGCCGGTACCAGCGTATTCGCTGGCCTTGTGCAAACGTTGGAACACACCGAACAATTTTCCGCTGTATTCCATATCGAAACCGGCGCCGTTGTCGCGCACGCTGAACTGGTGGCCGCCGTCGGACATCGGCGTATAGCTGACCTCGATTTTGGCCACCTCGCGCTTGGCGCTGTACTTGACCGCATTGCCGAGCAGGTTCATCCACAGCTGGCGCATCATGTTTTCGTCGGCAACCAGTACCGGCAGCGGCGCGATATGCCATTCCACCCGGTGGCCGGTGTTCTCGCTCTGCACGTTGGAATCCAGGATCGCACGCGTTTCGGCCACCAGCGATTGCATGTCCACCGCCTGCAGGCGCAGCGCACCGCGGCCCAGGCGCGAATACACCAGCAGATCGTCGATCAGCGAGGCCATGCGCCGCGCCGAGCTGCTGATCACCTCCATGTAATGGCGCGACTTCTCGTCGGCCGCATCGCCCAGATGGCGCGCCAGCTTGTCGGAGAACCCGGCCACGTGCCGCAGCGGTGCGCGCAGATCGTGCGAGACCGAGTAGCTGAAGGCTTCCAGCTCGCGATTGACTTCCGAGACCTGCTCCACCTTGCCTTCCATCTGCCGGTTGAGCTCCTGGATACGCAATTGCGCGGCCTTCTGCAGGCTGATGTCGCTCACCGTCATCAGCACCACGTCTTCGTCTGTGCTGTCGGGCAGCGGCATGCGGCGTGCATTGATCAACATGGTGCGCAGCACGCCGTCGGCGGCGCGCTGCTCGTGTTCGAAATCCCACAACTCGCGTCCACGCAACAACACGTCCGCCAGCCGTTGATGGATCTGCGCATCGCGCCAGACGCCATCGCCCACCTCTTCCAGCGGCATCAATTCGTTGCCGCGCTCTTCCAGGCCATACAGGTCGGCGAAGGCCGGGTTATGCAGCACGATGCGCTGGCTGGCATCCAGCAGCACGATCGGCTCGCGCACGGTTTGCAGCACCGAGCTGGCGCGCCCGTTGGCGCGCAGGTATTCCTGCTCGGCCGCCAGCCGGCGGCGGATCTGCCGCTGCAGCAGCCAGGTCACCGTGCCCAGCAACAGCAACTGCACCGCCAGCGCCGCCCAGCTCAGCACCGCGTAATGCATGCGCTCGGTTGCGGCGCGCGCATTGCGCAGCGCCAGCAACCGGCCTTCGGCGCTCTGCAGGTCGTCGATCAGCACACGGATCGGGTTGTTCAGGGTCATGTCGTTGATCAGCGCGCGTATCTGCTCCGGCGCAGTGGTCACCGCAATGCGCTCGGCCAACAGCAGACGCCGTTCGATGGTGCTCTGGATGCGCCCCATGCGTACTTGCTGGGCGGGGTTGTCCTTGGTCAGTTCGATCAGTCGCTGCACGGCGGCCAGCGATTCGCGCCGGCCGCGGCGCATACGCTCGTTCAGCGCCTCGCGCTCCACGCCATGCGAGCGCATCAGCGCCGCCGATTCGGTATCGCGCATCGCCGCCTCCAGGCGCTGCGCGGTCTCCTGCACTTCCTGGCTATGCGACACCCAGGACGCGGCCTGGTTGGCGTTGCGGGCCATCTGCTGCAGCAACAAGGAGGGCACCACCACAATCAGGAACACGGCGGCCGCCAACAGAGGCAGGCGCCAGCGATCCCACTTGTCTGCTTGGACCGTTGTTTGCATTGCTGGACCGAATTGCACTCGCTGCAGGGCCAAGGGCTGACCGGCATTGTCTCCGATCACGCAGCTTGCCAGATTAATGATTCAGAGAAATCAGGTCAGTCTGTGACATAGCTGAATGGGCATAGCATACGTGCAGCATGCGTGAAAATGGCGCGAGCGCCCTGCCAGCTGTCGGCTTGCCGGCCGGTTCATCAAAAACAAAAAAGGCGCACTCCGTGGAGTGCGCCTGGTGCTCGGGTCGCCGCCTCGCCTCGGCGGCCCGGCATTCGCAGCAGCTGCGCTTACTTCTTCGCAGCGGTGACCTTCAGGCCGGTCGACTTGACGCTCTTGACGCCCTCGATGCCCTTGGCAACGGCAACGGCCTTGTCATGCTCGGCCTGGGTGGCAACCGCGCCGGTCAGGGTCACGATGCCGTTCTTGGTCTCGACCTTCACGTCGGTACCCGAGACATTGTCGGTCGCCAGCAGGTCGGCCTTAACCTTGGTGGTGATCCAGGTGTCGGTGACCGGCTTCTTGGACTCGTTCATGCCGGCAGCGTGGTCCTTGTGGTCGGCATGTTCCTGCGGTGCCGCAAATGCCTGCGACGCGCCGAGGGTCAGACCGAGCGACAGCGACAGAGCCAGCAGCTTGCGTGCATGCGTCATGTTCTTCATACCAAGCACCTCCTGTTGAATGTGGGCGCAGCTTGCGGTGGCGCTCGTCGAGCAGACGTGACCGTTGCATGCAGAGGTTGTGAACCCTGCGCACACGGGCAGGTGCAATACCATGCGTGCTCCCTCCGTCGTTGCGATGAACCGTTTTCAATGCCTAAACTGTTCAATCTGGCCGTCGTCGGCTATGGCTATGTCGGCCGCACCTTTCATGCACCGCTGATCGCAAGCACCCCCGGCCTGCAGTTGCACAGCGTGGTGTCGTCCAAGCCGCAACAGCCACAGGCCGACTTTCCCGGCGTCACCGTGGTGGCCGATCTGGACAGTGCGCTGGCCGATCCGGCACTGGATGCCGTGGTGCTGGCCACCCCGAACCACACCCATGCACCCTTCGCGCTGAAGGCCCTGGCCGCCGGCAAGCATGTGCTGGTGGACAAGCCGTTTGCATTGGATGCGGCGCAAGCGCAGCAGATGGTCGATGCCGCCGATGCGGCGGGATGCATCATCAGCGTGTTCCAGAATCGCCGCTGGGATGCGGACTTTCTCACCGTGCGCCGGCTGATCGAAGAAGGCCAGCTGGGCGAGGTGGTGGAATTTCATTCGCACTTTGACCGCTATCGCCCGCAGGTGCGCGACCGTTGGCGCGAGAGCGACAGCCCCGGTGCCGGACTGTGGTACGACCTGGGCCCGCATCTGCTCGATCAGGCAATGCAGTTGTTCGGTATGCCGCAGGGCATTGGCGCGGATCTGCAACGTCAGCGCGACCAGGCGCGCAGCGTGGATTATTTCCACGTCACCCTGCACTACCCTCGGCTGCGCGTGATTCTGCACGCGGGATCGCTGGTGGCCGATGGCAGCCTGCGCTTCGCCGTGCATGGCACGCGCGGCAGTTATCTCAAGCACGGCCTGGATACGCAGGAAGACCAGCTGCGCGCCGGCCGTCGCCCCGGTACGGTCGGCTGGGGCGTGGACCCGTTACCGGGCACGCTCACCCGCGTCGATGACGAAGGCCGCGTCCACACCCATCAGCCCGACAACCTGCCGGGCGACTATCGGCAGTACTACGCCGCCTTTCGCGACGCGCTGGCAGGCACCGGCACAGCGCCGGTCAGCAGCAGCGATGCGGTGCAACTGATGCGGTTGGTGGACCTTGCGCAACGCAGCGCTGCGGACGGCCGAGTGCAGTGGCTGGATGCCGCGCGCGGTTGATCACGCTGCAACGGTTTTGCACTTCCAACAGCGCGCGCCGTAGTCCCGGCGCGCACCGTGGTTGCATCCAAGTCCTTACGCGTCCTTGCTACCGATGGTCGGCGCTGCCGGGGTGGTGGTCATCACCGCGTGGCCGCCGAATTGGTTGCGCATCGCTGCGAGCAGTTTGTCGGTAAACGAATCCTTGTCGCGCGAGCGCAGCCGTTCCATCAGCGACAACGTGATGACCGGTGCCGAGACTTCCAGATCGATCGCTTCGGCAACCGTCCAGCGGCCCTCGCCCGAATCGGCCACGAACGGCGCGATGCCGGCCATGGTCGGGTTATGCGTCAACGCATCGGCCGTCAGGTCCAGCAACCACGAACGCACCACGCTACCATCGCGCCAGATTTCGGCAACCTGGTGCAGATCCAGCGCAAAATCGGCCTTGTGCTGCATCAGCGCGAAGCCTTCCGCATAGGCCTGCATCATTCCGTATTCGATGCCGTTGTGGACCATCTTGGTGAAGTGGCCTGCACCGCTCGGGCCAACCCGCCCCCAGCCCTTGTCCGGCGCCGGCGCGAGCGTTGCCAGGATCGGATGCAAGGCCGTCACCGCCGCTTCGTCGCCACCCACCATCAAGCTATAGCCTTCCTGCAGACCCCAGATGCCGCCGCTGGTGCCGCAATCGACAAAGGCAATGCCACTGTCCTGCAGCAACGCCGCGCGCCGCTGCGAATCCTTGTAGTACGAATTGCCGCCATCGATGACGATGTCGCCGGCCTGCAGCAGGGGCAGCAGCTGCGCCAGCGTGTCATCGACGATCTTGCCGGCCGGGACCATCAGCCACACCACGCGCGGGCTCGGCAATGCGGACACCAGCGCTGCCAGCGCATCGGCGGTGACGATGCCCTTGGCTTGCGCGCTGGTGCGCGCGTTCGCGCCCGGATCGTAGCCATGCACGCGATGCCCGCCATTGACCAGGCGCTCGGCCATGTTGGCGCCCATGCGGCCTAGTCCCACCATACCCAGTTCCATAATCGCTCCTCATGATCTGATCAGTGCAGGGTGCCACGCTCGGCGTACGCTGGCGTGGCGGAATTCTCAATGGATTGTTCCGCGACGGTGGCGGCGCTGCATTGCTGCAGCTGCCAGTCGATCCATCGCCAGTACAAGGTGGTGCGCAGATTGTGCAAGGTCAGGTCGATGGCATACGGCGTGCGCGGGTTACGGTCGAGCAGGCGTGCCACGTGGTAGCCCATCGGCTTGGTGCCCTTGGGGTGCACATAAACCCAAAAGCCTTGGTAGAACGGGTCGTCCAGCAGCGCCTGCAACTGCTGCAGCTGGGTCTGCTGCTGCGGGTCGAGCGTGGCGCGCAGGGCTGCATCACGCTCGTAAAGCAGGCGCTCGAAGCGGCGCTTGCCTGGCCCGCGCAACTGTTTGGCCAGCTCCCAGATCTGCCGGTTGCGCGCGTCGTAGTAGGCAAAGCCACCGTGCTGCGCCAGCGCCTGCGCGGCTGCATCGCTGACATCCACCACCACGAAATTCTCGGCCTGATTGTGGATGTCATCCAGATAGGACTTATCGAACACATGCGCGATGAAGCCTGGTGCGCCCACGAACGCCTGCCGCCCGAGCTGTGAGGTTTTCACTGCCTTGCCGTCGGCAAAGAAGTCGCCGGCATGCGCACCGAGCAGGATGCTGTCGGTGTCGTGCAAGGTCAGGAACGTGCCGATCGACAATTCGCCAGGCGTAAATACGTCATCGAACCCGGCATCGCCGAACAATTCGCGCTGGGTGGCGAGCTGAGCCACTTGTCGGCCCACGCCGCACTCGGAACGCACCTGGCCGCGGTAGAACGCATCCAGCGCCCGCGCATTGCTGCCGCGCGGCTGATACCCGCGACCGAAACTGCGAAAACCGCTCCAGCCCTGCGCCGCTGCGCCACGCCAGCCGAATCCGATCCAACCCAGCTGCAGTGCCGAGAAGCGGTAGCGCGGGTTGTTCTGCAATTGCGTGACCGCGCGGCGGGTGGCTGCACCGAGTTCGAACGCGTAGGCGCAGTGCGTGGCTGCATCGTCCAGCACAGCGGTGAGCGCTGCGCCGCGCTGGTGCGTGTTCCAATCGGCTGGAAGCGTCAGCTGCAGATCGCCGGCGGCCTGCGCCTGCGCAAGCGTGCCACGCGTACACGGTTCACCACGCTTTAGTACCGGTTCGCTCACTGCGGCGCGTTGGATGGTCCAGCCCAGCCGTCGCAGCAGCGCTTCCAAGCACTCTGCGCTGGCAGCACGTGCGGTCTGGCTCGGTGCAGCATCGGCGACCTGCAGCAGTTGCCCCGCCAGCAAACCGCTTGCACATGCCAGCGCGGCAAGCCGGCGCAGGCGCGCATACCGCGGCGGCATCGGCGCCGATGGTGCGCGCGATGACGAACTGCCATGCGCGTGGACAACACTCATCGATGGCATACGCAATGAATCGTCGGCACGACGCCACTCTCAAACGTAGCAAGCCCCGGCATGGCCGGGGCTTGCAGGACTCAACTCAGACCAATCGCCGCACCGAACTTCAGCGACGTTCGCAGACGCGCTCAACTTGGCGATTGCCGTTGGCCTGCTGGCGATTGCCCTGAATGGTGCGGCCTGCCGCGCCACCCGCCACTGCACCTGCCACGGTCGCCAGCTTCTTGCCGTTACCGCCGCCAACCTGGTTGCCCAACAGGCCACCGATTGCAGCGCCGGCCAGCGTACCGCCGATGCGGTTCGGGTCGGTCGAGTTCTTTTGCACTTCGACATTGCGGCAGCGCACGCGGGTGCCGTCATTGAACCTGCGACCTTCGTCCGCTTCCGTATAGCGCTGCTGATGCGCGTAGTTTTGAGCCTGTGCGAAAGTGCTCGTCGCCATCAGGCCGATCAGGGACATACCCAGCAGGGAGGTGCGCATTTTCATCGTTGTTCTCCACGTTTCTCGCCCGCTCGGCGAGGCATGGGCGCACTCTGGCCGCTGGGTCGAGAACACAACGTGAAGCGCGCAGTCGCTATTCAGGCTTTGGAGCGGAGCGTGAACCGCGCCATCACGGCTGCGTGGCAGGCTCGGTTTGCGGCACCTTCGCCGGTGCCGGTGGGGGGTCTTGCGCTTCGACGGGCAACGGCGCAACCGGAGGCTGTGCAACCGTGGTGGGAGCGGCAGCAGGAGCTGCCGACGTCGTGGTGGTTGCGGCAGGCGCGGCCGGAGCAGCAGCTGCCGGCGCTGGTGTGGCTGCAGGTGCAGGTGCGGGCGCTGCACTCACCGCAGCAGGTGCCGCTTCGGTGACCTTGGGAAGATACGAATTCAGGCGTTCGAAAAAGCGCTTGTAGAAAGCCGCATCCTGCACCGTGGTGCTGGATACGCGCACCAGCGAATCGCCGCTGCTGCCGACCGGCAACGATAACGAGCCCAGCACGCCGACGCCCACGCTGGCCGAGGTGGAGCTCTTCTTCAGTGCGTAACGGTCCTGCAGCGCACTGACGAACACCTGCGCCTTGCCGCCATCCTGGCTGGCGCAGGAAATGCGCAGATTGAGTTGTTCGCTCTGGTCTGCTTCCTTGAGCTGGAAGTTCTTGCTGCCTTCCACCGCGGCGGCATCTGCGCGTGTGACGGCGTAGCCCTGACTCAACAGCACACGCCGCGCCGCCTCGCAGGCTTGCGGCGAACTGGCCGCCACGCTGCGCGAATAGGTGTCATCGGAATTGAACGACTCGCGCATCAGCATCGTGTCGCCCTTGCTGCCGCCGCAGCCAGCCAGGGTTGCCAGCGCGCCAAGCAGTGCGCCGCGCGCGATCAGGGAAGAACAAGACATAGGGAGATTCCGGCATCCAAAACCGGCACAGAGCATAGCGGCAACCCGTGTGCGCGCGGCGTCGCGCTGCCGGGTCAGGGCAACGGCGGTTCATCCACTGGCAATTGCAGGTCTACCTGCAGGCGGCGGCCATCGGCACCGATGCGCTCGGCACGCAGGTAGTGGTGCGCACGCACCACTGCCACTGCCACCGGCGCCCGGCACGGTTCGCCCCACAGGCTCAACGCGAAGCCCTGCTGCTGCAGCCAGAGGGTGAGGCGGTCCCACAGCGCTTGTTCGCCACGCAGCATCAGGTCCAGATCGGCCGGGCCTTCGGGCACCAAGGTCGGCGACGCCAGCCAGCGCGCGTAGCTGCCATGCACCACGACCGGCAGGCCCTGTGCCTGCACCGCCTGCAGCAATTGCGCAGCCTGCTGCAGATCCAGCCGGGCACGACAATGCTGAAAAATCAGTGCGTATTCGTGGCTGCGATCGCTCTGTGTCTTGGCATGCGCCAGCGCTGCGGCCGGACGCCGATAGCACAGCACCCGCTCTTCGCGCAGGGTGAACAGGCTGGCCAGGATGCGGCCCAGATCCCAGGCCTGCGGAATCACGCGGCCGCCGACCACCACGTTCTGCACCATCGCCACGCCCACGCCGTCGGGGCGCATCTGCTTGCGCAGCGCATGGAAGACCGCGCGCATGCCGGTCAGATAGCTGGCGTAATCGCTGCTCGCATAAAGCTGCCCGGGCAGCACGTCGCCACGCCAGTGGCAGCCGAAATACGGCACGTTGGTCAGACACAGGTCGATCGGCCCTGCCGGGGCAGTATCGGCCAGGCTGCCGACCACCACCGGCGCCGCCACCGCATGCCGCGCCAGACGCATGCGTGCCAACTGCGCACGTGCCGGATCGATTTCCATGCCATGCGCGTTGCGGCCTTCCAGCGCGGCCGCCAGCAAGGTGCTGCCAAAGCCGCAGAACGGGTCGAACACCTGCTCGCCCGGCCGGCTGAAATGGCGCACAAACGGGCGCATCTGATTGACCCAGCCACAATCGCGCCCGCTCAGCGGGTCGGCCGCGCGCAGATCGTCGGGCAGCGCCCAGGCGGCCTCGTCCGGGGCCGGCATCCACCAGCTGCGCTGATCGAACTCATCCATCGGTGGGCTCCCACAGCACATCGGCCTCCGGATCCCAGCCCGCACAGAGACGGCCGTTGGCGAAGAACACCAGCTTGTACAGATCGCCGGTCGCGTGGCGCGCATGCATCGCGGCGTAGTCGGCGCTCTCGAAGACCACCTGCAAACCCGTCTGATCGCGCAGCCGCACATTCCAGAAGTAATAGCCTTCGGTCAGGCCATCGGGTTGCCAGCGCGACCACCAGGGCTGCTGCATGCACTCGTCCAGCAATGTGTCCACGCCGACGCGGTGCTCGCCGATGTAGCGCAGCGTGCCGTTGCTGCGATAGGCATCGTCCAACCGCGACAATTCCCGAAAGATCACCTGGCTGGCGCCGCAGCTGCGCGCCCACGCGATGTACTGCGCAACGGCGTCGGCATTGTCCACGCCACCGCGCTGCACGATGCAGACCAGTCGCAGCGGCAGCCGTGCTGCCAGCCGCCGTGCGGTCTGTACGAAGATCGCCACATCGGCGATCGGCTCGTCGGGGCGGAAACGCATGATCGCGTCGTTGCGCTCCTGCAACCGATGGTGACGCGACAGCTCGACCCACGACAGCCCAAACGCGACCAGCGCCTCGATCAAGCGCGCACCGTGCGCACGCGCCAGCCCGGCGCCATTGCTGTAGAGCACGCGCTGCTCGACGCGCGGGCCGTTGGGCGTGGTTGCCAGGGTCTGCAGCAAGGTCTGCAACCACGCCGCATCGTCGGTCATTTCCAGACCGGACAGCGAATACGACAGCGGCACATCGCGCAGCAGCTGCAAGACAGCGCTCAACTGCTGGAAATACGCAGGCCCGGGTCGCAACGTCGCTGCCGCACGACCGCCGCCGTGCTGCCGCAGATTTTCCGAACAGAAACCGCAGCGCGCCGAACACGGCCGCACCGAGGCATACGGGGTAAAGGTGATCGGCAACGCTGCGCGATAGCTGCGCGCGCCGATGCGCAGCGCATGCCAGCGGCTGGCCTCGTCCTGCAGCGGCACGCGCCGCTGCAGGTGGGGTGCTGCGGCGCGCAGGCGCGCCAACAGCGCCGAAGCAGGCAACAAGGAGATGTCGTCGATGGAAGCGTGCATGGCGAACCCTGCGCGCCGCGCGTCAGCGACGTGCGGCGTTGGCACGCGCGCGCACCTGCTCCAGCGTCCACTCCTGTTGCGACACGCCGTTTTCCCACACCGTCACCAGCGCGTCTTCGCTGTCGGGGTAGGCGTCCATCTCATCGAGCAAGGCGCTGCGGTAGCTGCCATCGTTGCGGTTGCGCAGCAAGGTCAGGCGGCCGCGCTTGCTCTGCTTGCCTTGGTCGGTGATCGGGTCCTTGTAGACATCGACCCACCGGCCGTCCACGCGCACCGCCGAGCACTTCAACGCAAACTTCTGCGTGTCCCGGTCCACCTTCTGCAGCAACGCACCGCCCATACCGAAGGCGACATTGTCGGCGGCGTATCCGGCGGCGGTGATGCGCTCCAAAATCGCGCGCAGCGAGGTGGGATTGATGCCATCGCCCTGGATCACCCGCACATGGTTGAGCACCTTGTAGCCCTTGCCATTGACCTGATGGCCGAACGCTTCGTCCAGCAACAGCAGGCACTGCTCGACCACATCCACCGGGTCGCCCGAATCCGGACGAATCACCACCGTTGCGCCGGAGGCGATCACTTCCTCGCGCAAGGTGGTACCCCAATGCTCGGCAATGGCGCGGTAGATGTCGTAGCTGTCCGACACCACCGCCACGATCGAACCCGGACGCGCGAACTGCCTCAGCATGTTGCGATACGCATCCACCTCGCGCTCGCGGCCCCAGCTGGTGATGGTGCTGTGCTCGGCAGCGGGAATCGAATACCCGGCCACCGGCGTGTGGTAATGCGCACGCGCCAGCAGCAACGCCGACAAGGTGTCGGTGCCGAGAAAGTTCACCAGATGCGCGGCACCGCCCAAGGCGGCCGAGCCAAGACTGGACACGCCACGCGCGCCAAAATCGTGCAGCTTGAAAGGCAACTGCCCTTCCGGATCGTCGCTGGTGCGCTCCAGGTAGCCGCGCACGATCTGCTTCACCTGCCAGCTCACCGTGGCCACCGTCACCGGGTACCACACGCGCAGCAACAAGGTTTCCAGATACGACGGCACCCAGAATGCCTTGGCGTCGGTGGACTCGATGGTCATCAGCACGTTGTGCGTTGGCACCACCGCGCCCTCGGGCACCGCGCGGATGCGGATCGGCAACTGACCGCCAAGCCGGTCGACGATATCGCGCCAGCCGGCTTCGTTGAACGGCTCGCCATGCGCGGCCAGCAACGCTTTTGCATCGTCGATGTCGGCGTGCGTCACCGGCCGGTTGATCGCTTCCTTCAGGATCGACTGCAGGCCGAAGAACACGGTCTGCTCGTAAAGTCCGCCGCGTGATTCGACATAGAAAAACGACGCGTCGGTGCCGGGCGGATATTGCAGCCAGTGGCTGGCCTTGTAGCTATCGGTGTTGAGCAGCAGGTTATCGAGGTAATGCATGACGGAAGCTCCTTCGCGTCGAATGAACCGGCGGTCTGTCCGCCGGCGGGAGGTCACGGTTCAAGCGGTCACGGCATGTGCGGCCCTGGTGGTATCGCGGCAGCACGTCGTCGTTGCGCGCGTCAGCCACGGCCCAGGAAGAATTCAAGAATATGCAGGTGGTCTTCGTACAGGCGCGGGCCCATCGCCATCACTTCGGCGATCGGAATCCAGCGCGCCTTGTCGGCATCGTCGCCGCCGCGCACCGCAGGCAACTCGCCGGCCGGAAACTCGAAATGGAACGCATGGGTAATGGTGCGTCCGCGCTGACTGCGTTCGGGATGATCGAAGACCTGCTTGCCACGCAACGAGCCCTTGAGCACCGGCACCGGCAGCTTGAGCCGGGTTTCCTCGCGCAGCTCGCGCAGGCAGCAGTCCAGCAGTCCTTCCTCCTGGCCGACGAAACCGCCGGGCAATGCCCACAAGCCCTTGCCCGGTTCGGCGCGACGCCGCACCAGCAGCACGTGGCCCGAATGCACCACCACCGCATCGGTGGTCACGAACGTCGGCGGATATGGCGCGTCTTTCCACGCAGCACGGTATTGCTCGATGAAGCGGTATTCGGCCACCAGCTGCGCGTAGCTGGGGGAATTGCGCCGGAACGCTTCCAGCATGTCGTAGACGGGCGCCGGCACATTGCCGCGCAGCATCAACAGGCCGCCGTGAAAACCGATGTCGCCGGCTTCGAACAGGTAGCGGCGCAATTCGGTGGCAGACAGCGTTGCGGTGTGTTGCACATCTTCCAGCGGCCACTGCGGAAACTCACGCAGGTAATAACTGCTGGCATCCTTGTCCATGCCGATCAGGCCGATGTTCGCATCCAGCGAGCCGCCATCGGCGTGCACCGCTTCGGCAACCTGCCGCTGCACTTCGGCAATCCACAGGCTTTCGTTGTAGAGATGGTCGCGTAGCGGGCGCACGATCAGCCGCGCAGTTTCGTCCGGCAACGCGGATTCGATCATCACCGCACGTTCGGCGACGGTCCAAGGATTGCGAATGGTGCGCGGCGTGTCGGCCGAGCCGATCAGCACGATGAGCTTTTTCGCCTTGCCCAGCGCATGGCGGGCGACGGCGGCGTGGCCGTTATGAAAGGGCTCGAAACGCCCGATGAACACGAGATAGTCGTACGGTGTTGCCATGAGAATCCCTCACGGTTGAGTGGTGGGCTGGCGGTCTGTCCGCCTGCCTGGTGCAAATGCTACGCCGATGCACGATGGCGTCAAGCGGCCACTTGCCTCTGCATCGGTGGTCGTCGCCGTGACGCAGTGGTCATCATCTCTGGCTAGACTCGGCGCTCTTATTCTTCAAGGAATTTCCCTGCATGCCACGCTCCATCGCGCAGGTGCTGCGCCGCCTTCTCGCATTCGGTGCACTGTTGTGTGTCGCCTTACCCGCGCTGGCTGTCATGCCGGCCGCGCCACTGCGGGTCATGTCGTTCAACGTGCGCGTGCCGGCCGATACCGATGGCGACAAACGCTGGCAGGTGCGTCGCGCTGCCATGGTCGCGTTGATCAAACAGACGCATCCGGACGTGTTCGGCACGCAGGAACTGGTGAGCGAACAGGCTGCCTTTCTGGCCGAACAGTTGCCCGACTACCGCTGGTTCGGCCAGGGCCGGCGCGGCGATGACAGCGACGAGCACATGGGCGTGTTCTACGACGCGCGTGTACTGAAGGTGGTGGAGTCGGGCAACTTCTGGCTGTCCGACACTCCCGAACGCGCCGGCAGCATTACCTGGGGCAATGTGCTGCCACGCATGGCCACCTGGGCGCTGTTCGAGCGACGCAGCGACAAACGCCGCTTTTATCTGTTCAACACGCACTTTCCGTATCGCGATGAGGACGAGCCCGCCCGCGAGCGCAGCGCGCGCCTGATCCTGTCGCGCATCGCGCAGTTGCCCGCCACTGTCCCGGTGGTGCTGACCGGCGACTTCAACAGCGATCCGGACAAAATCACCTACCCCACGCTGACCGCGGTACTTCGCGATGCACGTGCACAGGCCAGCAAGCGCAGCGGGCCGGAAAACACCTTCCAGGACTTCACCACGCACCCGACTCGGCGCATCGACTGGATCCTGTATCGCGGATTGCGTCCTACCCGCTTCGCGACCCTGGACGATCGTCCCGGTGGCATTCTGCCGTCGGACCATTACCCGGTGATGGCCGAGTTCGACTGGCCACGCTGAGGACAAGAGCGCGCAAGAGCCAGCGGCCGGCAGCCGGCGCGCGCGCTGGCGGTGACACGGTCCAGCCGATGCACGCAGCGCTGCGGTGATCAAGCCGGGTGAATGCCGGCGTTCGCGGCGCTGGCCTGCAGCCATTCCAGCAAGGCCTGCAGGGTGGCCGAGGGGGCGTCGCGCCAGATGATGGACAGCTCGCGCCGCGCCCAGGTCTCCTCCAGCGGTACTGCCGCCAGCTGCTGCCTGACACTGGAGCAAGCCAGCGCCGCGTGCGGCACGATGGCCACACCCACGCCGCGTGCCAGCATGCGGCACAGCGTTTCGATGCCCGGCACGCGTGCGCGGATGCGCAGCTGCACGCCGGCACGGGCCAGATGCGTCCGCAGGTGGCGCTGCAAGGCGTTGTCGGCCGATAACGCCAGCAACTGCATCGGCGCGATATCGGCCAGGCGCAGGCTGTCGGCGCCGGCAAGCCGATGGCCGGCGGCCACCGCGACTACCAGGCGATCCTGCCGAAACGGGCGCCGTTGCAGGCCGGTGAAGTCGGCATGCCCGGCCACCACGGCCAGGTCGGCACGTTCGTCGCGCACTGCATCGGCCGCCTCCTCGCTGCCCCATTCGGCCAGGGTCAGGTCCACCCGCGGATGGGCCAGCAGAAAATCCGCGACGCACTCGGGCAGCCATTCGGAGAGTGCGGCGGTGTTCGCGGCCAGCCGCAGGGTGACCTGTCCACCAAGACCGTAATCGCCAAGCTCGCTGCGCATCGCCTGTTCCTGCCGTGCCAGCACCCGTGCATGACGCAGCAGGACCTGGCCGGCGGCGGTGAGCGTCACGCCCCGCCGGCCACGCTCGAACAGGGCCGCGCCGACCTGCAGCTCCAGCGCGCGAATACGCGCACTGGTGGCCGCCAGCGACAGCGCCACGCGGTCGGCGCCAGCGGTGATGCTGCCGGTATCGGCCACCGCAACAAAGATCCGCAAGTCGGTGAATTCCACCTGCATCTGCACTTCCAGCCTTCGGTGTGGCCGAAGTCTGCCTCAAACAAAGACAGCTTGCCGGGCACCGCCACCGCGCCGATGCTGCTCCCCATGAATGAAGACGTCTCGCAGCTGGTCATGGTTGCCGCGGCATTCCTGTTGGCTGGCGCGGTCAAAGGCGTGGCCGGCATGGGGCTGCCAACGGTGGCAATGGGGTTGCTGGGGCTGTGGCTTCCGCCCAGCCAAGCCGCCGCGCTGCTGGTGCTGCCTTCGTTGGTGACGAATCTGCAGCAGGCCTGGGGGCCCGCTGCGACCGGGCTGTTGCGGCGTCTGTGGCCGGTGCTGGCGATGGTGGTGGCGGGCACCTGGTTGAGCGCCGGGTTGATGATTGGCGGTCATCCGCGTTACCTGCGCGGCGCACTTGGGGTCCTGCTGGTTGCCTATGCCCTGCTGGGGCTTGCCCGCCGGCAATGGACCCTGCCGCCACGTCACGAGCGCTGGGGCAGCCCGCTGATCGGCCTGGTCGGTGGCCTGCTCAATGGCGCCACCGGCGTGCTGGTCCTCCCGGTGGTGCCGTACCTCTCTGCACTGGGCCTGCCACGCGAGGTGTTGATCCGCGCACTGGCCGCGTGCTTCGGTACGGCAACGCTTGCGCTGGCCATCGCACTGGTCTGGCACGGTGGCGTGCCGCTCTCGGCCGGCCTCCCATCGCTGCTGGCGTTGCTGCCCACCGCGCTGGGAGTGTGGGCCGGTACGAAGCTGCGACGCCGCATCTCTCCCGAGGCATTCCGCCGGATATTTTTCGGCACCTTGCTGCTGCTCGGCCTGCAGGCCTGCTGGCAGGCCATCGCCTAAGACGCTGCCAGCGGCAACACTACTGTCCAAATGAAAACGCCACCGGCAAGCGGTGGCGCCCATGCATTGAATCGGCAGTCTGGCTCAGTCTGCCCAACGTCCCGGTGCGGTCGACTTCGGCAGCACCTGCGCCGACAACGGCTTGTCCTGCGACAGCAAGCCCAGCGCATCGGCCAGGATGGCCGCCGACTCATGCAGCAGCGGATCCGGACGCTTTTCGGCGGCCTTTTCGCGTGCAGTGTCCTTGACGATGTCGCGCTCGTTACCGGTCAGGCCGTCGTCGCTGTCTTCGGCAAGCGGATCCAGCGGCAGGCCGAGTTGCTTGCGAATCAGCTGGCGATCCTTGCGTTGCTGATCCTGCTTCTGTCGCTCGGCAACGCGCTCGGCCTCATTCAACGAAATGTACTTCTTGGCCTTTTCGTCGCGGAACTGCTTGACGTCTTCTTCCCACCACTGGAATTCCTTGTCGGTGGCGATGCGCGCAGTGTGCAGAGCCTGCAACTTGGGCAGCAGCGGTGCGAAGTTGCCGTACTGGGTGTGCGGCGCAGCGGCGATCCGCGTCCACGGCAATGCATTGTCGTAGGTGCTCTCACCGAACTCGGTGGCATCCACGCTGGCCGGGAAGGCGATATCCGGCACCACACCCTTGTGCTGGGTGCTCGAGCCGCTGACGCGGAAGAACTGCGCGATCGTCAACTTGACCTGCCCATACCGCTGTCCTTCGGCAGCAGGCCAACGGTCCAGGTCGACGATGTTCTGCACGGTGCCCTTGCCGAAGCTGGTTTCGCCGATCACCAGACCACGACCGTAGTCCTGGATGGCACCGGCAAAGATCTCCGATGCCGACGCCGAGCCGCGGTTGATCAAGACAGCCAGCGGGCCGTCCCAGGCGACCTTGGGGTCGCTGTCACCGTTGACGGTGACGCGGCCGCCGGATTCGCGGACCTGCACGACCGGCCCCTGCTCGATGAACAAGCCGGTCAGTTCGATCGCCTCGTCGAGCGACCCACCGCCGTTGTTGCGCAAGTCGAGCACCACGCCATCGACCTTGTCGGTCTTGAAGCCGGCCAGCAGCTTGGCGACGTCGCGCGTGGCCGAGGCGTAGTCGGTTGCGTTACGGCGACGGCCTTCGAAATCCTGGTAGAAGCCCGGCAGCTTGATAATGCCGATACGGCGCTGCGGCTCGCTGCCGGTGGCCGGCAAGGTGATGGTTTCGCCCTTGGCAGCCTGCTCGGCCAGACGCACCTTCTGACGGGTCAGAGTCACCGTGCGGTGCTTGCCGTCGATGCCCGACTCGGCCGGGATGTACTCCAGGCGCACCTGGGTATCCTTGCTGCCGCGAATCTTGGCCACCACGTCATCGATGCGCCAGCCGATCACATCTTCGATCGCGCCATTCTTGGACTGCCCAACGCCGACGATGCGATCGCCCGGCTTGAGCGTGCCGTCCACCGCCGCCGGACCGCCCGGGATCACCTCGCGGATCACCACCATGTCGTCCTGCTTCTGCAGCTGCGCGCCAATGCCTTCCAGCGACAGCGACATCTGCTGATTGAACGTTTCGGCAGTGCGCGGGGTGAAGTAATCGGTATGCGGGTCGACGGCATTGGTATAGGCGTTGACGAAGAACTGGAACACGTCCTCGCCCTTGAGCTGCTTGACCGAATCGGCCAGCGCCACATACCGCTTGTCCAGCGTCTTGCGAATGTCGTCGGGCTTCTTGCCGGCCAGTTTCAGGCGCAGCCAATCGTTCATCACCGACTGGCGCCACAGCACGTCCAACTGCTTGTCGTCTGCAGCCCACGGCACGTCCTTGCGGTCGTACTCGAACTTGTCGTTCCCGCTGAAATCGAAGTCCTGCTTGAGCAGGTCGCGCGCGTACTTGACCCGTTGATCGACGCGCTTCTTGTAGACCGAGAACACCTGGAACGCCGGCTCCAGGTTGCCGCCGCGCAACGCGTCGCCCACGCCGGCCTGGAGCGGCGCGAAGCTGTCGATATCGGCCTGGGTGAAGAACTGTTTGCCGCCATCCAGCGTTTCCAGGTAGCGCTTGAACACGTCCTTGGACATCGCCTCGTCCAGCGTGCGCGGCCGGTAGGCATAGCGGCTGTCGGAGAGCAGGCCGTAGACGAGTTTGGTGGCCGTCGCCTGGTCGGGCGTGGCAGCGGCGGGCAGCGCAGTATCGGCGCGCGCAAGCAAGGCCATCGGAGTGGTCAACACCAGCGCCAGCAGGCCGGCCTTCATGCACGAAGAAACGTTGTAGGTCATCGAATGGCTCTCGGCACGAGGCCGACGAAAGAAGGGCGGTGAACGGATCAGACAGCATGACAGTGCCGAAAGTTGCTGGCGTTGTCATCCGCTGGCTGAATCAGCCTAGCGCCGGGCCTGTAGCGGATTGTGAACGAGACCGTACCTTGCGGCTGCGCGCCGCATGGGCCAGAGACGACACAGCCCCGCGCGATGCACGGGGCTGTCGTTGATTGGCATCGCGATATGGCCGGCCGTAGCACGTCGCCACTGATCGATCAGTGGCCTACCGACACACGCAGGACCGGCCGCATCGACGCACCCGCACCGCGGGGCTGGTTCCGACATCGATCGCACACGGGCAGCGGCAGTCGCCCGATTGCCTGTTACCGACTCAGGCGGCGACGCCAGCGCCTGCAGCCTGCCGATCGGCGTGGTACGAAGAACGCACCATCGGGCCGGAGGCGACATGACTGAAGCCCAGCGCATTGCCGTAGTCTTCCAGCGCCTTGTATTCCTCCGGCGTCCAGTAACGCATCACCGGATGATGGTGCGGCGTGGGCTGCAGATACTGGCCGATGGTGATCATGTCCACATCGTGCGCGCGCAGGTCGCGTAGCGTGGCCTGCACCTGCTCCATCGTTTCGCCCAGGCCCAGCATGATGCCGGACTTGGTGGCGATGGACGGATGCTGCGCCTTGAAGCGCTGCAACAGCGTCAGCGACCATTGGTAGTCCGCGCCGGGGCGCACGTTCGGGTACAGGTCCGGCACGGTTTCGATATTGTGGTTGAACACGTCCGGCGGGCTCAGCGCCAGGATCTCCAGCGCGCGGTCCATGCGGCCCTTGCCGCGGAAATCCGGAGTCAGGATTTCGATACGCGTGTTGGGCGAACTGGCCCGGATGGCCGAAATGCAGTCGACGAAATGCTGGGCGCCACCGTCGCGCAGGTCGTCGCGGTCCACGCTGGTTACCACCACGTACTTCAGGCCCATGTCGGCCACGGTGGCGGCCAGGCTGGCCGGCTCGCTCGCGTCGGGCGGCTTCGGCCGGCCATGCGCCACGTCGCAGAACGAGCAGCGCCGCGTGCAGACCTCGCCCAGGATCATGAAGGTCGCGGTGCCGTGGCTGAAGCATTCGTGGATGTTCGGGCAGCTGGCTTCTTCGCACACCGTGACCAGGCGGTTTTCGCGCAGCTTGGCCTTGAGGTTCTGTACCGCATTGCCGGAGGGAATCCGCACCCGGATCCACGACGGCTTGCGCAGCACCGGCGCATCGACGAACTGCACCGGCGAGCGGTTGATCTTGTCGCCACCGATCTGCTTGACGCCGGTCTGCAGCGGCGCAGGCGCGGCGGTGTCGCCTGAGACGACCTGCAAGGGAATGGAACGGGCGATAGGCTGGGTCATGACGATACGGGGCGCTCAGGCCGGAAGCGAAAGGTCGGGCAATGCGGAAGTGGGCTGCAGCACGAGGCCGAACTGGCGCGCCAGCTGGTCGAGCAGCACCGCCTTGACGGCGTCCATCCCGGAGGGGCCGCCCAAGTCTAGCACCGAGGTCACCTGCAGACCCTGGTAGCCACACGGGTTGATGCGGTGGAACGGTTCCAGGTCCATCGCCACGTTGAACGACAACCCGTGGAAGGTGCAGCCACGCCGCACGCGAATCCCGAGCGCGGCGATCTTGGCCCCGCCCACGTACACACCAGGAGCACCGTCGCGGCGCTCGGCCACGATGTTCCACTCCTCCAGCGTATCGATCAGCGCCTGCTCGATCTTGCACACGTAATCGCGCACACCGATCTTCAGCCGGCGCAGATCCAGCAACGGGTAAACGACCAATTGGCCCGGGCCGTGATAGGTGACCTGCCCGCCGCGATCGACCTGCAGCACCGGAATCTCGCCCGGGGCCAGCACATGCTCGGCTTTGCCGGCCTGGCCCAACGTAAACACCGGCGCATGCTCGACCACCCAGACCTCATCGGCCGTGTGCTCATCACGCGCATCGGTGAAACGCTGCATTGCACGCCACACAGGCGCGTAGTCGTGCTGGCCAAGGTCGCGTAATTGCGCAGGCAGGCCGGCCGTAGAGCTGCTCACGGGCTCGGCCGCTACAGCGTCCACTTCACTTCCGGATGGTCGCGTAGCGCCTGATGTGCGGCCTCGAACTGCTCGCGGCTTTCGGCACGGAAGCCAATCTTGACCGAGACATACTTTCCGCCGGAAGAATGCTTCCAGCTCACGCTCTCCTGCAGCAGCTCCACGCCGCTGGCAGCGAGCAGGCGCGGAAGCTCGGTTTCCAGTCCGCGCTCGGCCGTGCCCATGGCGCTGAGCTCGAAGGTGCCGGGAAATTGAAAACCGTGATCGGGGTTGTCGGTGCTGATATCCATCCGACCATTATCGGGCCGACGATGGGCAAACCCAAGCCCGCCCCGCGCGGAATGGGACAGCGGAGCCGCGCGGCCCCGCTGCGTTACGCCAGCGCCGTCACGCCTGGCGCCGATTGCATCAGCGGCTTACTTGGACAGTTCCAACATGGCCGAGGAGACCCAGCCACGGTTGCCCATCTCGTCCTCGACTTCCCACATGACGCCTTCCTTGGTCCCGGTGGGGTAGAGCATCATGCCTGGCTCCAGCGTGCGCACGGCCGCACCCGTGCCCTTGGCATTGGCCAGCAGACGCCCTGCACGCGTGACCGTGACCGCCTGCTGCGTGTTCGATGCCGCCGCATTGCCGGACAGCCCGCCGAGCTGGCTGACGATGTCGGTGTAAGCCTGCAGATATGCCAGCGTGATCACCTGGCCGATCTCGGTATTGGCGTAACCGCCCGCACCGGCCGCGCCGTAGTCGCCGCCGCTGAACACGTTGCCACGCGCGCCCCAGCCCAAATCGGTCTTCTTGGCGTTACCTTCAGCCATGGCGACCTGTTCGGAAGAACGCACATCGGTGATGGTCAGCACCACGTCAGCGGTCTTCTTGCTGAGGTTCAGGCCTCCGACCAGGTTGCCGGCATTGCCGCCCACCAGGCCGCCCAACATGCCGGCAATGGCGCTGCCGCCGGCATTGTGGTTCTGCGAAATGAGGTCCGGCGTCATCACATAATCGGCCGCGCGGATCTGGCCCTTGCCCATGTTGGACCGGGCACGCAGATCGCCATTGGCCGCCATATCGCGCTCGCGCTGCGAGGCCGCCATGCCGGCGCCGCGATCCACCAGGGTGAAGCAGCGCGACTTGTTGACGAACACCTTGATCAACTTGGAAGGCGCCGGCAGCTGCTGGCCCGACCACCAGTTGACCGCGTCTTCCGGCTCGATGACCGACAGGCTACCCAGCGACTTGGTGCAGGTCGGGATCTGCGCCACACCCTCCTTGCGCTGATCTTGCGCGGAGCCCTTGAAGGCGTCCTTGAACCCGGCCGACGCCGGCGCGCTAACGCTGGCCAATGCAATACCCAGCACGCTGGACAGCAGCGCTGCGCCCACAGAAATCGTCTTGCTCATGTTAGTCCCCTAAACACCTGCGCTGCCGTTGGCAAACGCGATCCGTTGGTAATGAATTGGCCTGCAAAGGCCGCCGTTCCTTGGGGCTGGTTCCCCCGCGGCGGATCATATGCTATCGGCGCCAGCTTTTCATGGCAGCAGCGCTCGCCTGCTGCCTAGGGCTGTCACTGCCCCACAGACATCGCACACGGCTGTGTTCGACGGCTGCTACAGCTCGCTTTAGCCGCGGCAAATGACGCGCGCGTTCACACGGCGCAACAGAAGACGCAGGCATTTTTCCGATTCCAGCCCTCCTCCCCAGGTCCTCCATGCTCCGACCGCGCGCGTTGTCTGCTGCCTTGCTGCTTTCTCTCTCCGGGCTGTCGTTGCCGGCCCTGGCGGCGGATCAGTGCGATTCCAGCCGTCTTGGGCGCACGCCGCCTGCGGTGAACTTCCGTGTCGATAACGACTTGTTCGGCGGCGAGGATCAGGACCAGGGGTATTCCAACGGCGCGGTACTGACATTGGTGTCGCCGAACCTGGTCGATTACACCGACGACCCGTGCCTGCCGCGGACTGCGCGGTGGGTCAACAGCTATCTGGAGCGGCTGCACCCGGGCGAGTTCGACCAGCAGAACATGGTGTTTTCCATCGGCCAGGCGATCTTCACCCCGACCGATTACACCCGCCGCGACGTCATCCCGGACGACCGCCCCTATGCCGGCATCCTGCTGGCGAGCTTCGGCTACAACGCGCGTAACGATGCGCACCTGCGCACCACGCAGTTGCAGGTCGGCGTTGTCGGCCCGTGGGCGCTTGCGAAGGAAGCGCAGGATGCGATCCACGATGCGCTCGGGGACGAGAAATTCCAGGGCTGGGACAACCAGCTGCACAACGAACCGCTGATCAACCTGGTGCACGAGCGCATGCATCGCTGGCCGGCCGATGCCAGCGGCAATGCCGGTGGGTTCGGCTGGGATTTCATTTCGCATTGGGGCGGCGCGGTCGGCAACATGGCCACGCACTTGAATGCAGGCGGCGAGGCGCGCTTCGGCTGGAAGCTGCCGGACGACTTCGGCAGCACCCCGACTCGCCCCGCGGGCGAAAACACCGCCCCCAGCCGGCTCGGGCGCGCCAGCGGCTGGTCCGGCCACCTGTTCGTCACCACCGACGCGCGCTGGGTGATCCGCGACATCACCCTGGACGGCAACACCTTCCGCAACAGCCACAGCGTGGACAAGCGCCCGTTCGTCGGCGATGTGGGCTACGGCCTGGCAGTGATGTACGGCCGCTGGAAATTCGCCCTCGCCCGCTACCACCGTACCCGCGAATTCGACACCCAGCGCGAAACGCCGGTGTATGGCAGTTTTACGATTAGCCGGATGCTTTGACGGCTGGGATTCGGGATTCGGGATTGGGGATTCGCAAGAGCGGGCCAGCGGGATTTGGAAGAGCAGCGCGGGGCTTCGCCGCTGCCCTCGCTTTTTCGAATCCCCAATCCCCAATCCCCAATCCCGCAAACAAAAAAGCCGGCGAAAGCCGGCTTTTTTGTTTGGATCACTCCGATTCCCACCACATCCAGAACGCATCCCACAGGCGCTTGAAGAATCCGCCCTCTTCGACCGCGTTGATGGCGACCAGCGGGGCCTGGGCGATGACCTTGCCGTCCAGGCTGACCTTCACGGTGCCAACCTGCTGCCCCTGCTTGATCGGTGCCTGCAGGTTCTTGGGCACTTCCATGCTGGGCTTGAGATCGTTGTAGCGGCCGCGCTGCAGGCTGACCAGCAGCGGCTGTGCCACGCCGAGCTGCACTTCATCCTGCTGACCCTTCCAGACCTTCTGCTTGGTGACGACCTTGCCGGGCGCATACAGGCTGTGGGTTTCGAAGAAGCGGAAGCCCCAGTTGAGCAGCGCCAGGCTATCGGTGGCGCGCTGTTCTTCGGAGCTGTCGCCCATCACCACCGCGATCAGGCGCTGATCGCCGCGCTTGGCCGAGCTCAGCAGGCAGTAGCCGGCTTCGGAGGTGTGGCCGGTCTTGATGCCGTCCACCGCCGGGTCGCGCCACAGCAGCCGGTTACGGTTGCTCTGCTTGATGGTGCCGACCTGGAATTCCTTGATCTTGTTGTAGGCGTAGGTCTCCGGGTAATCGCGCACCATCGCGCGGCCCAGCAGGGCCAGGTCGTAGGCGGTGGAGTGATGCCCTTCGGCGCTCAGTCCGTGCGCGTTGACGAAGTACGAATCCTTCATGCCGATCTTGGCGGCGTAGCTGTTCATCAGCGAGGCGAAGGCTTCTTCGCTGCCGGCCACGTGCTCGGCCAGCGCGATGGCGGCATCGTTGCCGGACTGGATCGCCATGCCCTTTTCCATGTCTTCCAGACGCGCCGTCTGGTTGACCGGGAAGCCGCTGTAGCTGCCGTCGGTGCCCGCGCCGCCTTCGCGCCAGGCGCGTTCGCTCATCATGACCTGGTCGTCGCGCTTGACCTTGCCGTTCTTGATCTCGGCGGCGACCACGTAGGAGGTCATCACCTTGGTGATGCTGGCCGGCGCCAGCTGCTGGTGGATGTTTTCACCGGCCAGCACCTGCCCGGTGGCGTAGTCCATCAGGATCCAGGACTTGGACACGGCCGGTGCGGGCGCCGGCGGCACCGGCAAGGCGGCCGGGGCGGCAGCCACGGCAGGAGTCGGCTGCGGCGCAGGTGTCTGGGCGCAGACCAGGCCGAAGGCGAACGTGGCCACGGCAGCGGCGGCGAAGCGGAATTTCATTGAAGAACGACTCCTGACGGGCCCGAAAGCCGGGCAATGCGAAATTGTAAGGCGCCGCGGCGATCAGGGCGACGCGTTGCGCGATGCGTGCGCTTGCGCAGTTCAGCGATGGCAGCCAGGCGCACGGACGCTTGCGGTGCCCGAGGCGAACTGCCGAATGCGGCGACACGCACACGTGCGGCATTGCTTGCAGCGCATTCGACGGGCGACGCTGGTGCGCAGGCGTGAGCTGGAGGCAGAGGACGCGAAGGATTTGACGTGCGCGACGTGCATATCGAAGCCGACCTTGGCCGCATCCGCCTCGCAGATGCGCAATGCAGATGCGCAATGTTTACCCGCTGACCGGGTGGGCTCAGCCGTTCCCGATAATGCCACTGCAGCCAGCGCGCAAGCACGGATGCGCTCACGCCCGATCGGCGTCGCAGTGGCCCACCCAGGCGCGCTAATTGACCACGATCTGCGGGCGACCGAACCCGAGGCCGGCGATGCGCTGGGCAATCTCCGACGCATTTGCATGGTCGCGTGCATTCACGCGTAGCCGCCACAGCGTGCGCCCGCCACTGACGATGTCGCTGACGCTGGCGCCGGCAATCCCCGCCGAAGCCAGTTGCGACAGTGCGCGATTGGCGTTTTCGCGGCTGGCGAAACTGGCGACCTGCAGCAGGATGTCGCCGAGCGCAGCTTCGGCCACGCTGGGCGCCTTGGCGGGCGCTGGGTCGGCCTTGAGCGGGCGCGAGGCAGTGCTTTCGGACGGCTTGACCGCCGCAACCGCCACTGGCGGCGCCGCGGCGGGCACGGCGGCGGACGCTGACGGGGCCGGTCGCGGGGCCGCAGCAGCCGGCTTGCCGGTGGCCACACGCACGCCCTGCGCCTTCATCCAGGCATCGAAGTTGTCGGCATTGCCAGGCTTGCGCGAATCGGCGACGCGGTAGCGCCAACGCTCGCCGGCCGGGATGACCGGTGCACCGGCAGTGGGTGCAGCGGCAGTTGTGGCAACCGCGGTGGCGGTACCGGTGGCGACTGCACGTGGCGGCACGGTGCGGGTAGGAAGGCGCTGCACCAGGCCATCGATCTGGCTGGCGCCGGCAGCCGGCCGCGCCGCGGCAACGGCGGTATTCACCGGTGTCTGGCCACTGCGGCGCTTGGCGAGCAGATTGCCGTTGTCGGCTTCGGTCAGGCCGCGGACTTCGACATTGCCGGTGCCCTTGCCCGTGATGCCCAACTTCACCGCCGCGGCGTAGCTCAGATCGATCACCCGGCCGTCGTGGAAGGGGCCGCGGTCGTTGACGCGCACCACCACCGACTGGCCGGTGTCGGTGTTGGTCACCAGCGCAAAGCTGGGCAGCGGCAAGGTCTTGTGCGCGGCGGTGAAGGCGTACATGTCGTAGACCTCCTTGTTGGAGGTCAGCCGGCCATGGAACTTGTTGCCGTAGTACGAGGCGGTGCCGCGTTCGACATAGTCGCCGGGGTTGTCCATCACCACATAGCGCTTGCCCAGCACTTCGTACGGCGAACGATTGCCCACCGCCGAGCGCGGCTCGTTGGTCACCAGCGGCTCGGGGATGCAGGCCACATTGGGCACGTGATCGGGCGTGGAGTCTTTCACTCCGGGCTTGTACAAGCCGCCGGCGGTGTAGTCGCCGCGCGTGGACGGATCTTCCTTGGCGGGCGCATACGGCGAGGTGGACGGGCAACCGGTGGCGACATACGCCGGGCCCTTGCCTTCGACCTTCACACCCTTGATCGCGCCGCTGCCGTTGCCGCCGGCGGTCTTCTTCGGTGCACTGCTACAGGCCGCCAGGCCGAGCATCAGCGCCATCGGGATCAGCCACTTGGGGCCTGCAATGTTGTTCATGCCGGGGGTAACTCCTTGCCGGCGATGGCCTCGGACAGCTGGAACACGGCCATCGCATACATCTTGGAAATGTTGTAGCGGGTGATCGCGTAAAAGTTCTGGAAGCCCAGCCAGTACTGCTTGCCGTTGGCGTCGTCCAGGCTGATCGGGGTAGCGGTGCTGCCGGCCACCACCGGTGCGCTCGGGTGATAGCCGCGCGCCGACAGGTCGGACAGCGTGTACACCGGCGACCAGTCGGTGGGATTGAATTCTTCGTGCCCGGCGGCCAGCGTGGCCGGTACCGCGACCTGCCCGCCACGCACCCAGCCGCCCTTCTTGACGAAGTAATTGGCGATCGAGGCGAATACGTCGTTGTAGTCGGTGAACAGATTACGCTTGCCGTCGGCATCGCCATCCACGCCGAACTGGCGATAGCTGGACGGCATGAACTGGCCCATGCCCATTGCGCCGGCATAGCTGCCGATCAGGGTGCTGACGTCGAGTTGCTCTTCCTTGCCGAGCGCGAACAACTGGGCGAGTTCGTCGCGGAAAAACAGTTCGCGGCGCACTTCGCGTTCGAGCTTGGCCGGGTCGCCGCTGCGCGGATAGCGGAACGCCAGCGTGTACAGCGCGTCCAGCACGCGGTATTTGCCGGCGTTGCTGCCGTAGCTGGTTTCCACCCCGATGATGGCCACGATCACCTGCGCGGGCACACCGGTGGCGGCTTCGACCTTGCTCAGCTCGGCGCGATGTTCGGCGAGAAACTTGCGGCCGCCATCGATGCGCGCCTGGGTGATGAACATCGGCCGGTATTCGTTCCACGGCTTGACCCGTTCGGCCGGGCGCGACATCGCAGTGACAATGGCGTCCTTGAATTGCGCCTGCGCCAGCACCGCTTCGATCTGCGCGGCATCGATGCCGTACCTGGCCGAGGTGTCGCGCACGAAGTTGGCGCGGGCGATCTCGAACGGCACCGGAGTCAGGTCGACTGGCGGAAGCGCGGGCGCCTCGGCGGCGGCGCTGGCCGGCGGTGCTGATGCCGATGGCGCAAGCGGCGGCTTGGCCGGCGGCGCGCTGGCAGCCGGTGGCGGCGACGGAGGACTGGGCTGGGTCGCGCAGGCGACAAGGCCGAGGGTGAGCAGGCAGGTCAGGGTGCGTCGAATCATCGGCCGAGGGTAACAGACATCAGATGAACTTCTGGCAATAAGGCCATGAAAACGAAGAACTTTGGCCAATGTCAAGGCTCTCCGCAGCATGCCGCCTCCGCCAGAGCGAACCGGCCAGTGATCTGCGGCGGGCGCTGAAGGGCGCTTCAAAGGCCTGCGGCTGGCGGTGGTGGCAGCACCGCGGCTCGTGCAACCCGGATGAGGCCGCTAATGTCGCGTGGCCCTGCCGATCTGCCGGGCCAAGCCCGGCGTCGGCCACCTTCTCCGGACCACAGGCTGCATTCTGGCAACCGGCCTGCGCTGCTGCGCAGGAGCGCTCGTCAGCGACACGACCGGCGAAGGTCGCGCCGCACCGCTTATAGATCTGGAAACTGTGAAGCGCCCGGGCAGGTAGGCACCGCACCGTCGAGCTGGACTGCGGTGGTCACCACGTTGCTGCCGCTCGGCGTCAACGCGCTATTGCTCAGACCGATCCGCGCATTGCCGGTGGTATTGCCGAGGTTGTCGGACGCCACGTTCGCCAGCACCAGATCGAGCGGAGCGCTCGCATCGGCGCCCTGCAGGACCCATCCCTTGCCGCCGCGCCCGTCGACGCTGCGCAAGCCATCGACCACGATCCTGCGAAAGGTCGGGACGTTGCCGCCGCGGGCGCTGCCGTAGAACGGATTGATCACCAGCGGGTTGCTCACTCCGTACAGGCAGGTGTTGCGGTAGGTCACCAGGTCGACCGCCCCTGCCTTGGCCAGGCTGGTCTTGATGCGCAGGCCATTGTTGTCGGTGCTGCGATTGCCGTTGGCATCGGTGGATACGATGACGTTGTTGTCGACCAGCACGTTGCTGACACCGGACATCAATTCGCTACCGATCGAGATGCCGTGGGTGCCATAGAAGCGCGAATTCAGCACGCTGATGTTGGCCGACCTGGACGCAATGGTCTTGATCGCCACGCCATCATCGCCGCTCATCACGTCGCTGTCCTGGATGGTGGCATTGAGCACACTGTCCAGGTCCAGCGCGTCGGTATTGGGACTGGTGGCCGGCGACTTCACGCGCACGCCCCAAATGGTCAGGCCGTCGACGATATGCGCAAAGAAATGGAAGTACGGTGCATTGACCAGGTTGATGTCGTAGAGCGTGAAAGCGCTGGCGTTCTGCAACTTGACCAGGTCCGGGCTGTTCTGCACCTGGCCGGCGCCTTTGGCGGCCTCGCCGAACTCCCACCAGGTGGTGGTCTTGCCCAGCATGGGCAGATCGCCGCGGCCATCGATGGTGCCCTGGTGGCCATTGCGGCGCACCCCCATCACGCCGGATCGAGCGCCCTTGATGGCGATCAACGGCAGGCAGCCTCCGCTTCTGGCGCCTGCCGTACCGCAACCGTTGCCGTAGTCGGCCGGGTTGCGCGAGCCGTACACGGTGACGCCTTGATCGACGACCAGTGTCACGCCAGCGGGGATCGACAACGGGCCAGTCAGGAAGGCGTCGCCGCTGCCGGTGGTCAACAACACGCTACCGTGCTTGCTGGCGCAATCGGTCAGCGCGGTCTGGATGGCCTGGGTATCGGGCGGCGCGCTTTCCAATGCCGGGTCGAATTGGCGATCGCTGGCGGTCCGGCCGGCACGCAGCAGCTTGCAGGTGGCCGGAACGACCGGCTCGGACAGCGGACGGGAATCGCCAGTGGCGAAATCGATGGCGGCGGCATGACCGGCCAGCGCCAGACAGGCACCGCCGATGGCGGTGGCGAGCAGTTTCATCGGGGAGATCACTCGAATGCGAAGGAATGTGTCGCCTGCACGTTGCGATCGACGCAGTCGCGCCAGCGTGCGGACTCTACAAGCGCCCGGCGCAGCTGGCGGCAGCGATTGCGAATCGGCCACCGTGGCACCGAACCAGTCGCCCAGGGAGCCGTTTTTTACAGGCTCCCGCAAAACTCCAGACGCCGACGCGACTTCAAGGTCGCGGGATCAAGAGCCCTCAGCAGAGTGGCGATCCTCCGTCTGAACGCCGACTGCCATCGCCGTCGATGCCGACTGAAGCAGCCATGGCGATGCACTGCATCTGCCCGACGGCGAGCGGCCGACGATCACCTGCGCTGGCTGCTGCACAGGACTGCGCTCCTAGGTGCCTTGCACGCGCGATGGCATGGGTCTTGTTGAGCCAACATTCCAGTCACCACACGCGGCCGGCTTGACCAGTTTATCCAAGGGCACCAGTGAATTTAATTCGCGTAGTTTTCAGTGGCAAATAATACCCCGGCCCACCGCTCCATTTACTCGAATTATATTAGATAAAATTCCCCGTTATATACATCCATATCCGACCCACGCGCTTTCGTGACTTTCTCCGCAATTCCATCTTATCCATTAACTTCACTATAGACAAAATGCGCGACGCTCAGGCAACAATTAAATACGCCACTGGCGATATCCCCCGCAGCCTGCAACAGGCCGCCCTTCTCCAACCCAAATAAAATTTAAATGACCATATATTCGAACGCACGTGATTTCAGGAAAGCCGCATGCTGTGCCTTGCTCGCATTGGCAGCGGGAGTCGCCACGACGGCCAGCGCGCAGCAGGCCGTTCCCATTTTTGCGACAAATAAAAACCCCGGCGTGAAAGCAATTTTCGTACAGAACGTCAAAGTTCGCAGCGGATGGAGTTGCACCCCGCTACCTTCGAACGGCAGGACCACAACCCTTGCCTCGGTTCTTGTCGGCTCCACATTTCAAGTGGGTGGATTCAGCACGACCGACTGCAGACTCGGCACTGCGCTGCGAACCCTGAACCAGCCGACTTTCACAGTCGGCAACGTGTTTCAAGTCTTTATCGACGTTAACGGCAGCATCCGGGTTTCCCAATAAGGCTGCAACGCTCAGCCACTGACACGCGCGGCAGCCTTCCAGCCACGGGCTGCCGCGTCGCCAGCAAAGGGACAATGTTCAAGGCGTGCCTGCCGTACGAGCATATTTTCGGCACGGCTCAGTACCCGTGCACCGGGCGATGCGACTTTACTGCCATGACCAGGCCCAGGCCGGCCAGCAACGACACCGCCGAGGTGCCGCCGTAACTCATCAGCGGCATCGGCACGCCCACCACCGGTAGCAGGCCGGAGATCATGCCGCCGTTGACCAGCACGTAGACGAAGAACGCCAGGCCGGTGGCGCCGGCAACCAGGCGCGAATAAGTGTCGCGCGCCTGCGAGGCGATCCACAGGCAGCGGCCGATGACGATCAGGTACAGGGTCAGCACGGTGGCTACGCCGATCCAGCCGAATTCTTCGCTGAGCACGGAAAACGCAAAGTCGGTGGTCTGTTCGGGAATGAAGTTCAGGTGCGATTGCGAGCCCAGACCCCAGCCCTTGCCGTCCAGCCCACCCGAACCGATCGCGATCTTGGACTGGATGATGTTCCAGCCCGCGCCAAGCGCGTCGTTTTCGGGGTTGAGGAACATCATGATGCGGTCCTTCTGGTACGGCCGCAGCAGCCAGAACCACGCCACCGGCGCAGCCGCGGAGACACCACCCACACCAACGGCCACCCACCACCACGGCAGGCCGGCCAGCAACAGCACGAACACGCCGCTGGCAGCAATCAACACGCCGGTGCCGAAGTCCGGCTGCAACATGATCAGCGCGGTGGGCACGCCGATAATCACGCCGGTCACCAGCACGGTGGCAATGCGCGGCGGCAGCGGCATGCGGTGGAGATACCAAGCCGCCATCATCGGCAGGCTGATCTTGAGCAGCTCTGCCGGCTGCAGGTAGAACACTTTCAGGTCCAGCCACTGCCGGCCGTACTTACCGGTGCCCAGCGCGAAGACCGCCAGCAGCGGCAGCATCGACAAGCCGTACACCCACGGTGTCCAGGCGCGCAGGCGCAGCACCGACATGCGTGAAATGCCCCACATCGCCGCTGCCCCGATGATGAAGCGGATGCCCTGCGCCATCATCAGGTGCTCGCCATTGGCAGTGCCGCCGGCGCTCTTGAGCACCGACAGGCCGATGGCCATCAGCCCACCCAGCGCCAGGCACAGCACCCAGTCCAGGCTGCGCGTAAAGCGCGCAGCCATGTCCACCAACCAGCGCAGGATGTCGCTCAATGGTCGGTCTCCTGCACCGCGTCCGGCACATCCGGCACTACCGGTTGCGCGGGAGTGTTGGGGTCCAGCGCAACGGCGCTCTGGCCGATCACCACCGGCAGCTCGTCCAGCGTGGCAGCGGCGGCGTCGCCGGCTGCGCGCGCGTCGGTGACGCCGGCTTCGAACTGATTGACGCCCACGGCGGTCATGCCCAGCTCGCTGTCCAGCGGCTCCAGACCGGCGGGCATCTTGCCCAGCAGCCAGGCATCGAAGATCTTGCGTGCGATCGGCGCCGCCGAACTGGTGCCGAAACCGCCGCCTTCCACCGCCACCGCCACCGCGATGACCGGGTTGTCGGCCGGCGCGAAGCCGACGAACAGGCCGCGGTGACGCAGGTGCAACGGCAGGCTGCGCGGGTCTACTGCCGCCACGCCCTTGCGGCTGACCACCTGCGCGGTGCCGGTCTTGCCCGCCATCTGGTACGGCGCGCCCGGGGTGATCGCATAGCCGGTGCCGCCGGGCCGCATGGTGTCCATCATGCCCTCGCGCACCACCTGCAGATGCGCCGGGTTCTGGCTGAGCGGCTTGCCGGGCGGCTGGATCATCGGCTCCCAGGGATGATCGAAACCGGTGCGTTCTTCCAGCACCAGGTGCGGGCGCAGCAGCAGGCCACTGGCGATCGCCGAGACGCCGCGCACCAGCTGCAGCGGCGTGACCTTCCAGTCGCCCTGGCCGATGGCGATGTTGACCGTGTCGCCGGGATACCAGCGCTCCTTGCGCGTCTTGTACTTGTAGGCGGGCGACGGCAGGATGCCGCCGATTTCGCCCAGCAGGTCCACCCCGGTAGGCTGGCCGAAGCCGTACTCGGACATGTAGTGGTCGAAGCGCTCGATGCCCATATCCACCGCCAGGCGGTAGTAGTAGGTATTGACCGACTGGGCGATCGACTTGCGCAGGTCGGTCCAGCCATGCCCGCCGCGGTGCGAATCGCCCCAACCGCGGCTGACGCCGGGCAGGTAGAACATGCCGGTGGACAGCACCCGGTCTTCCGGCCGGCGCAGGCCGCTGTCCAGGCCGGCCAACGCGATCAGCGGCTTGAGCGTGGAGCCCGGCGCCACGCCGCCCAGCACCAGCCGGTTGAACTGCGGCCGGGACGGGTTGTCGTTGAGCATCTTGAAATCGGTATGCGAGATGCCGTTGACGAACAGGTTGGGGTCGTAGCTGGGCAGGCTGACCATGCCCAGGATCTCGCCGGTGCGCGGGTCCATCGCAATGGCCGCCCCTTCGTGCTCGCCGAAGGCGGCCACCATCGCGCGCTGCAGGTCGGCGTCTACCGACAGGCGCAGATCCGCACCCGACTGCGGGGCGACCCGGCCGACGGTGCGGATGGCCCGCCCCTGCACATTGGTTTCGACCTGCTCGTAACCGACCTGCCCGCGCAGATCCTGCTCGTAGTAGCGCTCCAGCCCGGATTTGCCCATATGGGTGAGCGCAGCATTGCCCTCGCCCAGCACTGCCAGGTCTTTTTCGTCGATCCGGCCCACATAACCGATGATGTGCGCGAACAACGGGCCGTAGGGATAACGCCGGGTCAGATACGGCTCCAGCTCCACGCCGGGGAAGCGCCAGCGCTCCACCGCGAACCGTGCCATCTCTTCATCGCTCATGCGCAGCTTGAGCGTCACCGGCAAAAAGCTGCGGCGTGCGCGGCGCTCGCGGTTGAAGCGTTCCAGATCCTCCGGCGCGATCGGGATCACCTTGCCCAACGCGTCCAGCATGGCGTTCATGTCGGCGACCTTGTCGGGGGTCACGTCCAGACGGAAGGCCGGCACGTTTTCGGCCAGCAGCCGGCCGGTGCGGTCGTAGATCATGCCGCGCCCGGGCACCACCGGTTTGGGCTTGATGCGGTTGGCCTCCGAACGGGTGGCGTAGACCTCGTGGTCGAGCACCTGCAACTTGAAATACCAGCCGCCCAGGCCGACCAGGCAGATCACCACCATCACAAAGCCCAGCACCGCGCGACGGCGGAACTGTTCGGCCTCCGCATGCGGATTCTTGGGATGACGGCGCCCGTGCATGGCTTACTTCTTGCCCCGCTTGCCCAGCCGCACCGCATCCAGCACCACGAACAGCGGCGGCCACAGCGCCATGCCCAGCAGCGGCGCCCACCAGTAGCTCCACGGCAGGGTTGGCTCGCCCACCGCCAGATGCACCGCCGAAGACACGATGCGGTCGTTGAGCAGCAGCCCGCCGATGGCCAGCGCCTGTTGCGAGACCGGGAAAAAACGCATGCGCGCGCGGAAGCGCTGCAGGATGAAGGTCATGATCACCAGCCGCAGCGCCTGTTCGCCGAGCAGCCCGCCATACAGCAGATCGGCCAGCACGCCGGCCACGAAGGCCAGGCCCAGCCCAACCCGGTCCGGCTCCTCGATCACCCAATATGCCAGCACCAGCGCCAGCCAGTACGGCCGCAGCGGCTGCACCACCATTGGCAACGGCAGCAGGCCCAGGACCAGCGCAATGAAGATGCTCGCCGGCAGGATCCAGGTGTTGCGCATGCGGGTCATTGGTCCGTCTCCTGCGGAGAAGAACGGGATTGGGGATTGGGGATTGGGGATTGGTTAGAAGCGGCCGCCTGTGCTGGTGCGGCGTTGCCGTTGCCGTTGCCCCTTCCAGCGTCTCCACTCCCTGAAGCCTGTGAGCCCTGCGATGACGCTGCGCGGGAACCGCGGGTCGGGAGTTCAGGGCCGTTCGACCCAGGAGGACTGGCCGGCAGGCTGGCGTGGCCGCTGGATGCTGACGCTGATGCGCGGGCCGACTGGACACCAGGCGCGGCAGGTGTCGACACGGACTGTGTGCGCGGCGCGGGAACAGTGCCGGTGCCCGATGCCGCAGCGGCCGTCGGACGCGCGGTATCAATCATTACGTTGGAAATCCCGCCCACCGGCGTGCGTGGCGTGGCAGCCACCGGCGCGCTGGCGGCTGCCGCGCCGCCGTTGCTGTTGTCGCTGTTGCGAATCCCAACTCCCGAATCCCCAATCCCGGCCCCCGGCACCAACCGCAACGGCTTGCCGGCACGCAGCAGCAACACATCCCGGCCGCGATCGAGCTTGGCGGCCGGGGTCAGTTCGCCGACCAGGAAGGCGTGGGTGTCGTCCGGATGCAGTTCGGAGACCTTGCCGACCGGGAAGCCGGCCGGGAAGCGGCCGCCCAACCCCGAGGTGACGATTTCATCGCCCACCTGCACGCCGGCACTGAGCGGGATGTCGCGCAGTTCCAGGCGGTCGCCGCGCCCGTAGACGATCAGCCGCACGCCATTGCGCGCCACGCTGACCGGCACGGCGTGGTCGGGGTCGGTGAGCAGCAACACGGTGGAATGCAGCGGGGTGACTTCGATCACCTGTCCCATCAGGCCGCCGGCATCGATCACCGCCTGGCCCAGCACCACCCCTTCGCGGCTGCCAGCGTCCAGCAGCAGGCGTTGGCGCGTCGGATCCAGATCGATGTTCAGGATCGGCGCCAGTTGCACGTCCAGACCGCGGCGCTCGGCCACGTTGAGCAGTTCGCGCAGTTGCGCGTTGTCCAGGGCTGCGGTCTGCAACCGGGTCAGGCGCGCATTGGCGACCAATAGCTGATTGCGCAGATCCCGGGTCTCCTCCACCAGTTGCGCATGCGTTGCGGCGTTGTCGCGCACCTGCGAGCCGATGCGCCCCGGCAGCCCGGCCACCGCCCAGATCGGCTGGATCAGCAGATTGGCCTGCATGCGCACCTGGCTCAGCCAGCCACCGCGGCTATCGAGCGCGATCAGCACCACCGCCAGCACCAGATAGACCAGCAGCCGCAGCGTGGAGGTGACTTCGCCCGGACGGGAGGCGACGGGAGGACCGGCGTAGGAGGGCACGTTAAGGCCGGGATTCGGGATTAGGTATTGGGGATTCGAGGAGCAGTTGGCGGCCCCCGGTACGACTAAGCGTTAGACAAACAGGGCTACACCGCAATCGGTCAAGGCCGAAGGCCGGGACACGCTTTGCGAATCCCGAATGCCGACTCCCTAATCCCGAGCGCTTCACTCCGGCGCGAAGAACTCGTTGCCGTGCATGTCCACCAGCTCCAGCGCACGGCCGCCGCCGCGGGCCACGCAGGTGAGCGGGTCGTCGGCCACCTGCACGTGCAGGCCGGTTTCTTCGGAGATCAGGCGGTCCAGGTCGCGTAGCAGCGCGCCGCCACCGGTAAGGACGATGCCGCGCTCGGCCACGTCGGCACACAGTTCCGGCGGGGTCTGCTCCAGCGCCAGCTTCACCGCCGAGACGATGCCCGACAGCGGCTCGTGCAGCGCTTCGAGCACTTCGTTGGAGTTGATCTTGATCATCTTCAGCACGCCCTCGGCGAGGTTGCGGCCGGAGATTTCCATCTCCTGCACCTCGTCCTGCGGGTAGGCGCAACCGATCTGCAGCTTGATGCGCTCGGCGGTGGCTTCACCGATCAGCATGCCGTGGTTACGGCGCACGTAATTGGTGATCGACTCATCGAAACGGTCGCCGCCCACACGGACCGATTGCGAGTACACGATGCCGTTGAGCGAGATCACCGCCACTTCGGTGGTGCCGCCGCCGATGTCGATGACCATCGAACCGCGCGCCTCGGTCACCGGCATGCCGGCGCCGATCGCTGCGGCCATCGGCTCTTCGATCAGATAGACATCGCGCGCACCGGCCTCTTCCGCAGATTCCTTGATGGCGCGGCGCTCGACCTGCGTGGAGCCAGCCGGCACGCACACCAGCACGCGCGGGCTGGGGCGCAGGAAGCGCGATTTGTGCACCTTCTTGATGAAGTGCTTCAGCATCGCCTCGGTGTAGGTGAAGTCGGCGATGACGCCGTCCTTCATCGGGCGGATGGTGGTGATGTGGCCGGGGGTACGGCCGAGCATCTGCTTGGCCTCCGCGCCGACGGCAGCGACCGAGCGCGTGCCGCCGATTGCGCGATCCTGCCGCACCGCAACCACCGACGGCTCGTTCAGCACGATGCCCTGTCCGCGCACGTAGATCAGCGTATTGGCCGTGCCCAAATCGATGGACAGGTCGTTGGAGAACATGCCGCGGAGTTTCTTGAACATCGAGGGAGTCGTTCCTGGGTGAGTCGCATGCCCGCCGCCAGACTGGCGAAAATTTGGGCAGAAAACGAAGTCGGCTAGCCTAGCAATCCCCCCCGGGGTGAGCAAGGAAAAATCGGCGATTTCGCCCCCGTTTTCATGTGGCGGTCACGCCGGCCATGGCATGCGGTTGTGGCCCTGATCGGCCGCAGCCGTTACCCTTTGCGCCGCGGCGCACGCGCCGTCCCGCTGCCATGCCCGGCAATTGGCGGGTTTTCCCAACGCAAAGGCCCGACTCGATGTCCGCACTGATCTGTGGTTCCCTCGCCTACGACACCATCATGGTGTTTCCGGACCAGTTCAAGAACCACATCCTGCCGGACAAGGTGCACATCCTGAATGTGTCGTTCCTGGTGCCGCGCATGCGCCGCGAGTTCGGCGGCTGCGCCGGCAACATCGCCTACAACCTGCATCTGCTCGGTGGCGCGCCGATCCCGATGGGCACCGTCGGCCAGGATTTCGGCCCGTACCGCGAACACTTCGAAACGCTGGGCATCGACCTGTCGCGGGTGAAGATCATCGACGACCTGTTCACCCCGCAGGCGTTCATCACCACCGACCACGACAACAACCAGATCACCGCCTTCCATCCGGGCGCGATGATGCGCAGCTACGAAAACCACGTGAAGGATGTGCCGGGCGTGACCCTGGGCCTGGTCGGCCCGGACGGGCGCGAAGGCATGATCCAGAACGCGGAAGAGTTCGCTGCCGGCGGCATCCCTTTCATCTTCGACCCCGGCCAGGCGATGCCGCTGTTCAACGGCCCGGAGCTGCGCCAGTTCATCGAACAGGCCCAGTACGTAGTGGTCAACGACTACGAGTCGAACCTGTTGCAGGAACGCACCGGCTGGGACGAAAAAGACATCGTCTCGCGCGTGCAGGCCTACATCACCACGCAGGGCCCGAAGGGCGCGCTGGTGCATACGCCGGAAAAGACCTACGACATTCCGCCGGCGCACGAGCGCCGCGTGGTCGACCCGACCGGCTGCGGCGATGCATTCCGCGCCGGGCTGATCTACGGCATCCAGGGCGGCTACGACTGGTTGACCATCGGCCGCATGGGCAACCTGATGGGCGCGCTGAAAGTGGAACACCCGGGCACCCAGAACCAACGCTTCGACTTCGCCGAGTTCAACGACCAGTTCAAGCAGCAGTTCGGCTACGCGTTGTAGCCGGGAGTGGGGATTCGGGAGTCGGGAGTCATAAAAGCTGGGTCCTGGCGCCTCGAGGCCACGAGGAACCGCGCGATGGCGCGGTTTTTTCGTTTTGGCCCGGGCGAAAAGGCAGCCGCCCCCAGCCGAGCCGCTTTTGCCAATCCCGACTCCCGAATCCGCATCCCCGGCGTTTGCTGCACCGCGGTTTGAGCCTCGCCCCGGTTTATGCGTCACTGCCGCTCTGGCCCCGGGTAGGGACCGAGGAAGCGCCACGTGTCGGAAGTGACTGTCGCCAACCTCCTGCAGGCCACGGCCGGGCCCTTGTCCGATGCCCAGGCCGAATCGGCGCTGCTGGCGCGGATGCGCCGCTTCCGCCAGATCGAACCGCTGCCGCCGGCGCTGGCGCGCTCGTGGCAGCGCTGCCTGGACGAGTATGGGCTGAGTCCGGATGCCCCCCCGTTGCCGATGGTCCACGACGGTAGCGGGCTGCGCGAGCGCCAGCAGCGGCTCGAGGAAGTGCTGCGCATCGCCAAGGTGGAGATGGAGAACCTCTACGAGCAGATCGCCGGCGGCGGCTATGCCGTGGTGTTCGCCGACGCGGAGGCGACCTTGCTGCACAGCGTGCAGGACCCGGCACTGCTGCGCGAATTCCGCCAGACCGGGTTGTTTTGCGGCGCCAGCTGGGCCGAGCGCTACCAGGGCACCAACGGCATCGGCACCTGCGCGGTGGAGCGCAGCGCGCTCGGCGTGCACCGCGGCGAGCATTACCTGGCCCGGCATCTGCCGCTGTCGTGCAGCGGTGCGCCGATCCTCGACCCGCACGGGCAATTGCTGGCGGTGCTGGATGCGTCCACGCCGGACGCGCGCGACACCAAGCTGGTACAGCGCCACACCAGCGCGTTGGTGCGCATGTCGGCGGCACAGATCGCGCGTTCGTATTTCCTGGAGCAGTACAGGCATGCGTGGATCCTGCGCTTCCACAGCCGCCCGGAGTTCGCCGGCCTGTTGCACGAGGCGCTGATGGCGATCGGCGCCGACGGCTGCGTGCTGGCCGTCAACGAAGCGGCGCTGGAACAGCTCGGCAAGGGCGACCGCAGCCTGCTGGTCGGGCGCGACATCTCGCAGGTGATGCAGCTGGACTTCGACACCGTGGAGCAGCGTGCGCGCAACGCTGCCAGCACGCTGTGGTCGATCCGCTGCGCCTGCCACGGGCGCCGTTTCTTCGCCCTGGCGCAGCCGCCGCGCCGCAACGCGGTTGCTGGCGGCGCGCACGCCACCCCCGCCGACGATGGCGAGGCCGCTTACGCACGCGAACACGTCGGCTCCGATCCGCGCATGCGCCACAACCTGGACAACGCGCTGAAGCTGGTCGCGCATCGCGTGTCGATCCTGCTGTGCGGCGCCACCGGCACCGGCAAGGAGGAGTTCGCCAAGGCGGTGCACCGCGGCTCGCCATGGGCAGCGCGGCCGTTCGTGGCGGTGAACTGTGCGGCGATTCCCGAGGCGCTGATCGAGAGCGAACTGTTCGGCTACGCGCGCGGCGCGTTCACCGACGCCGCGCGCGAAGGCCGTCACGGCAAGCTGCTGCAGGCCAGCGGCGGCACCTTGTTCCTGGACGAAATCGGCGACATGCCGCTGCCGCTGCAGACGCGGCTGCTGCGCGTACTCGAAGAACAGAGCGTGACACCGCTGGGCAGCGACCGGGCAATGCCGCTGGAGTTGCACGTGATCAGCGCCAGCCACCGCGACCTGGCGCAGATGGTGGCCGCCGGCGAATTCCGCGAGGACCTGTACTACCGCCTCAACGGCGTGGTGCTGCATCTGCCGCCGCTACGCGAACGCAGCGACAAGGCCGAACTGATCCGCACCCTGTTACGCGAGGAAAACAGCGAGCGCAGCGTGCGCATCAGCGAAGATGCGCTGCACAAGCTGCTCAGCTACGCCTGGCCGGGCAACCTGCGCCAATTGCGTAATGTGCTGCGCACGGCGGCCGTGCTGTGCAGTGACGAGGTGATTCGCCTGCCGAATCTGCCGCAGGAGATCGTCGACGCGGGCAGCGCACCTTGCCTGGTCGATGCGCGCGCGGTCGCGGCCGACGATATGCCCGGCCGCGTTGCATTGGATCAGGCCGAACGGCTGGTGCTGCAGCAACAACTCGAACGCCATCGCTGGAATGTCAGCCGCACCGCCGATGCCCTGGGCATCAGCCGTAACACCCTGTATCGCAAGTTGCGCAAGCACGGGCTGGAGACCGGATGAATCGGGAATCGGGAATCGGGAATAGATAAAAGCAGCGCGCTGACGCTCTACGATTCCCGATTCCCGATTCCCGATTCCCGATTTCCCGCGATCAAAGCGCCCAGCGCACGCCGATCAGGTACTGCCGGGGCACCCCCGGTGCGAGAAATCGTGCCGGGCCGGTTTCCACTGGCGCATCCTGCGGGCGTGCGAGTTCGCCGTCGGGAAACACGTCTTCGGCCACGGCGGCATAGGTGGCGTAGCGGCGGTCGAAGACGTTGTCGATCCGGGCGAACAGCGACACCCGCGCGTTGATGGTCCAGCGCGCCTGCAGGTCCGCCAGGGCATAGCCGGCGGTGCCGATGTCGAGACGCTCGGGCGCGGCCTCGCCTTCTTCGGCATTGTCGACCTGGCCATCTTCGTTGCCGCTGGCCACCCGCCCGGAGACCGCACGCACGCCCACGCCCAGCGTCAGCGCATCGCGTTGCCACTCCATCCCGAGCTTGAGGTTGTGCCGCGGTAGCGCGGCGATCCGCAGTCCCGGCCGCAGAGCGATCACACGCTCGCCGGACAGCAATTGGCCGTCGCTGCGGTAAGTGGCATCCAGGTAGCTGTAGCCGGCCGACCACTGCCAATCGCCGCTGCGCAGATGCAGTGCCGCGTCCACGCCCTGATAGCGCGTGCGGCCGACATTGTCGAAGTAACCCAACTGCGTGTCCGGTGCGCGCAAGAACAGAATGTCGTCGCGATTGTCGGCGCGGTAGACCGACAGCGTGGCGTTGCGATCGGCCGACGGCGTCCAGCGCGCGCCCAGTTCGTAGGTGCGCGAGATGATCTGCTCCAGGCGCGGATCGGCCTGCAGACCGGTCGGCAACCGACATGGCTGGGTGGGATCAGCGCAGCCCAATTCGATGGCGGTCGGTGCACGGCTGTTCTGCGCGACCGAGCCGTAGAGCGTCACCGCCGACGCGAGCCGCCGGGTCAGCCCCAGCGACGGGTTGGCTTTGGCATAAACGAAGCGCTCGCGTGGGCGGTCGCCGTCGTCGGCGGTGGAAAGAACGTTGTCCACCACCACATGATTCCAGCGCACCGCGGCGGTGAGATGGGTGGCATCGTCCAGTGCCCAGGTGTCGGCCAGGAACACGCCCAATGTCTGCGTACTGCCGCGCACGCCGGAAAAGAACGTGCGGTCGGTCGCCGGATCTGCAACGATCGAGCGGTCGGGCTGCACCCACCCGTCGCGGGCGAATTGCCGATAACGCACATGGCCGCGATCGAAGGTGGCGCCGGCGGTGAGCGCATGCGCACCCCATTTCATGCTCAGATTGAGCGCAATGCCCTGCGCGTGCTGACGCATCTGGGTGGTGTTGAGCGCGCCGGTGTGCAGCGTGTCGGCATCGGTGCGGGCGACGTCGCAATCGGCATCCAGTGCGCTGCCATCGGTGGCGTAACCGGAAGCGCACTTTTCGACGAATTCCTCGTAGTCCTGCCCGATGTCGCCATTGACGGTGTCGCGCCGCCCCATCTTCGAATAAGCCAGCGCGTGCAGCGCAGTGTCTGCATCGAAACGATGGTCCAACTGCACGCTTAATAGCGTATTGCGATTGCGGGTGAGATCGGGCGATGTGTAGACCGAGCGCCGATCGGCGCGATACAAGCCGGGCTCCGGACCTTCGTCGGTGTAGCGTGTATCGGGCAGCAGACCATTGCCGATCAGACGGCTGCGCCCGTGCAGCAGCGACAGGCTCCAGTCGGTCTGCTCGCCTTGCTTACCGACCTTGCCGAACACGGTGCCAAGCCGGCCTTCGGAGGCAGCGCGCCAGCCGTTTTCGTCGAAGCCGGTCAGCGCGACAAAGCCATGCCAGCCGTCGGCGCCGGCAACGCCGTAACTGGCATCCAGCCGCTTGCGCGCGCCGCTGCCGATGCTCGCTTCCCCCTGTAATCCGGGCGCGGTCAGCCCGGAGGCGGTAGACAGCACCACCGCGCCGCCCAGCGTGTTCGGCCCGAACAACGGGTTGGAACCCGGCATCAGCGTCACGGCGCTGATTGCCGCTTCGGGCAGCATGTCCCAGCTGACGATATCGGCGAACGGTTCGTTGAAGCGCACGCCATCCAGATACACCGACACCCCTTGCGAGGCGCCCGGCAGCGCCGACGCACGAAAGCCATGGAAGGTGAGATCGTTCTGGAACGCGCTGCCCTGCACGTCGTTGCCGTCCACGCCAATGAAGCGGCGCTGCAGCAGATCGCTCAGGTTGTTGCTGCGCCCACGCGACAGTTCGGCATTGCTTGCCGACTGCACCATGTACGGCAATTGCGCCGCATCGATGGTGGTGCCCGGGATCGGCGTGGCGGTCACCTCGATACGGTCCAACCAGGTGACTTGCGGCGCTTCCGCTGCAACGGCCAGTGCGCTGCGTGCGAGCAAGGTCATGGCGCATGCGCCTGCCAATCCCCTGCGATGCAGCGTCGCTGTCCTGCATCTGCCTGCTGCCATGTGCGTCTCCTTCAATACACCACGATGGATTTGATGCCGCGTGCCGCACGCAGGTCCGCCAACGCCTGGTTGATGTCGTCCAGCGCCAGGGTTTGCGTGATCAGCGGCGCCAGTTGAATGTCGCCGTGCAGATAGCGTTCGACATAGCCAGGCAACTCGCTGCGGCCTTTGACGCCACCAAAGGCGCTGCCGCGCCACACCCGCCCGGTGACCAATTGAAACGGGCGCGTGCTGATTTCCTGCGTGTCCTCGGCCACGCCCAGGATGACGCTCTCGCCCCACCCCTTGTGGCAGCACTCCAGCGCGGCGCGCATCGCACCGACATCGCCGATGCATTCGAAGCTGTGGTCGGCGCCGCCATCGGTCAGGTCCACGATCACCTGCTGGATCGGCGCACCGTAGTCGCGCGGATCCAGGCAATCGGTGGCGCCCAGCGTGCGTGCCAGTGCGAATTTCGCAGGGTCGATGTCCACCGCGATGATGCGACCGGCCTGGGCCAGCACTGCGCCCTGTATCACCGACAATCCGATGCCGCCCAACCCGAACACCGCCACGCAATCTCCTGGCCGCACATGCGTGCTGTTGAGCACCGCACCGACGCCGGTGGTGACCGTGCAGCCGAGCAGGCAGGCCTGCTCCAGCGGCGCATCCGGATGGATGCGTGCGACCGCAATCTCCGGCAATACCGTGTATTCGGAAAACGTGCTGGTGCCCATGTGATGCAGGACCGGACGCCTGTGCAACGAGAACCGGCTGCTGCCATCGGGCATCAGGCCACGTTCCTGGCTGCTGCGAATCGCCTGGCACAGATTGGTACGGCCGGAACGGCAGAATTTGCACACGCCGCATTCGGGCATGTACAGCGGAATCACGTGATCGCCGGCCCGCACGCTGGTGACGCCGATCCCGACGTCTTCGACAACACCGGCGCCCTCCTGCCCCAGGATCGCCGGGAAGCTGCCGGCGTGGCCATGCGCCAACGCATGCGCATCGCCATGGCAAATGCCGGTAGCGACCAGGCGCACCAGCACCTCACCGGGACGCGGCGGCTGCAGGTCTACCTCTTCGATGGTCAACGGCTGGTGCGGACCCCAGGCCACCGCAGCGCGTGTCTTCATCCGGCCTCCCTGACGCGCGTCGGCCTGCCGGCCGCTCAGCGCGCGATGATCACGCCCCACGGCAGCTCGCCGACGGGGATCTGTTTGAGTTCGCGCAAGCTGGCGGTGTCGATCACGCTCACGCTGTTGGAACGCCCGTTGGCAACGTAGAGCTTGTCGCCGGCCGGCGTCAGCGCCGGATTCCACGGACGCTGCCCGACCGGGATCTCGGCCAGGGTGCGTGCGGTCTTGAGATCGATCACGCTGACCGTGCCGGCGCCCCCGTTGGAGGCATACAGCCGCGCGCCATCTCCCGACAGCGCCACGCCGGCGGTGCGCACGCCGGCCGGCAGGCTGGCGCGCCGCTGACGCGTCTGCAGGTCGATCACGTCCACCACGTTGGCGGTTTCCTGGGCGATGTACACGCTGTGCCCGTCGGGTGCGAATGCCATGCCGCGCGGATGCCCGCTGGTGGCCACCACGCCGCGCGATCGATGCGTGGCCAGCTCGATCATGTCCATGTCGTTGGAGCCTTCATTGCTGGTGAGCAACCACTTGCCATCCGGGGTGTAGGCGCAATGCTCCGGCGCCTGCCCGCGCGTGGCGATCACCTGCTGCACGACAAATTGCGCCGCGTCGATCAGCGTCACCTGATTCTGGCCTTCCACGCATACCGCGAACTGCTTGCCGTCCGGCGACAACGCGATGCCTTCGGCGTTCTCGCCGATGTCCACGCTGCGCAACACCGCATCTTTTTCGGTATCGAGTTCGACCAGCCGGTGATGCTCGGCATCGATCAGATACAGATGCCCTTGCGGGCCGGGCAATAGCTGCTGCAAGCGCTTGCCGAGCTGGCCCTGCGCGCTGAGCGTGCGCACCACGGTATCGGTGTGCGTATCGATTACCGAGACGGTGCCACTGCGTTGATTGGGCACATACGCAAGCACCGGCGGCGTTGCCGGCGCCGGTGCTGCAGGGCCCGTCGTCGCGGGTGCGGCGGTGGAGGCCGGCGAGGCAGCGTCGCGCTGGCAGCCGGCCAGCAGCAGCGTGGCCAGCAGCGTTGCCGCAAGCATGCATGGCCAGCGAGCAGGCGCTGGCCTCATTGCGCCTTGCCTGCAGTCTTGTTGATCGAGTGGATGAAGGCGAGCAACTTTTCGGTATCGCCGGGCTTGAGCACCGGCGCGAACGGCGGCATCTGCCCGACGACCTTTTCGTGCCCGACGCGGGTCTTGCCGTGGGTGATCATGGCCGCGGTGCCTTCATTGATCAGCGTACGCAGGGTGTCGTCGTCGCTGCCGTACACCCAGATGTCGTTGGTCAGCGGCGGGCACATGCCACCGCCACCGGTACCGCCATGACAGGCATTACAGCCGGCCGAGAAATAGATCTTCTTGCCTTCTGCGACCAGTTCGGGCGTGACCTTGACCTCGGGTCCCTTGGGAATCGGCACGATCGTGGCAGGTGGTGCGACCGGCGTCGCTGGATCCGGGGCAGGCCCGGCCGCCACATTCGGCATCCCTGCGGCCGCAGGTGCAGGTGCAGACGCTGTGCTGTCGGCGGCTGGCGCAGGCGCCGGTGCGCTGGCGGCCGCCGGGGGCGCTGGCGGCGGCGCATCGGCGGCCGGGGCCGGCGGCGCGTCCTTGCCGCATGCCGCCAACACGACGCTGAACATCAACGCGCACAGCGGTGCGCGGACGGAACGATCGAGATAACGTGTAGTGGACGTGCGCATGAACGAACCTTTTTGATCGGAGGGAACGCCGCGCACTCCGGTGCGCGCGACGAGTGAGGCAATCATTTGGGTGCCGGGCGCGGGGCCTCGGCGAGCAGCGTGGCCAGCGCGGTGTCGCCACGTGCCTGCGCCAAATCCGCAGCGCTCTTGCCGTCGCGGTTGCGCGCAGACGGGTCGGCACCTGCGGCCAGCAGGCGTCGGGCAACCGCTTCGCGCCCGGCCGCGGCAGCCAGCATCAGCGCTGTGACACCGGCCTGATTGGCGTGGTTGACCTCGGCGCCGCGTGCCAGCACAGCCTCCACAATGGCCGGGTCGTCGCGCGCCACCGCAAACATCACCGGGGTGAACCCGGTGGGGTTGGCGCGCCGCACGGTCGCGCCCTTGTCCAGCAGCGCCTGCACCACACCCACGTCGGCATAGGACACCGCAAGATCCAGCGCGCTCCAGCCGTCGCTGGACACGGTGTCCACCGGCGCGCGCTTGGCCAGCAACCTGCCGACACTGTCGGCGTCATTGGCCCAGGCGGCTTTCATCAGTGCGGTCCAGCCGCTGGCGTCGCGCGCCTCGATGCGCGCGCCGGCATCCAGCAGCAGGCCGACCAGGTCCGGCTCCTGGTTGCGGATGGCCTGGTGCAATGGCGGCTCGCCCAGCAGGTTCGCGCGATTGGCATCGGCGCCATGGCGCAGCAGCCATGCCGCACGCACGGCGTCGCCCGCGTCCAGTGCATGCGCCAGTTCCTGGTTCGGGTCTGCACCGTCGGCGATGCGCAATTGCAGCTGCGCCAACTCTTGCGACGAGGCCGCCGGACTGGGTGCAGTGGATGCCGGTGTCGGCGTGACATACGGCCCGTGCGACGCCAGATCGCCGGCCACCACGCAGTCGCTACAGCGCACCAGCGGCACGTGATACCTGCGCAGGATCTGGTCGATCTTTGCCGCGCTCTGCTGCAGCGCCGTGTTCAACGCATCGCGCAGGTCTGCATTCTTGCGCGACACCGCCCAGGCCATCGAATACTCCAGCACCGCATCGTCGATGGTGTTCAAGGGCACCATTCCCAGACCGTTGCGCTGTGCGTAATACCCGGCCACCGGGCCCCAGGATTCGGCCGCATCCAGCGTGTTGGCGGCAACCCGTTCGACCAGCTTGCCGGGGTGTTCTTCCGGCGCAGTGGCCGAATCGTAGAACAGGTATTGCACCTCACCGCTGATGCCATGCTCGTACAGCGCCTGACGCGCAGGCGAGCTCTGGAACACGCCCAGGCGCAGCTTCTTCAGCGCCGGGTCGTCCAGCGAAGCAGGCCGCACATTCAAGCCTTTGCGTGTGACCAATACATAGGTCGAGCGATAGAGCGGGCGCGTGACCACCCCTTGCTCGAAATCGCTGTTGAGATCCATCAGCACATCGCAACGGCCCGCGTTGATCGTGCTGCGTGCCAGCCCGCGCTGGTAGTAGGTGCGCCATTCGTATTGCAGGCGCCGGCCCATGGCAGCGGCCACGACCTGGGCAATCTTGTTCTGGAAGCCTTCGCCGGCCTTGTTGGACAACGGCATGTTGCCCGGGTCTGCGCACACGCGCAGCACGTGCGGGTCGGGCGCTGGCGGCGGTGTTGCCGGCGAGTTGGTTGATGCAGGTGCCGCAGCGGGCACCACATCCGAACGAGAAGCGCGAGCCGTCGGTGAAGACGGCTCGCGTGTGCAGCCTGCGGCGACGAGTCCGAGGCTGCACAGCACCAGCACCTGCTGCAGGTGCCGGGTGATGCCGCGCACGCCGGCAGCACGCTGCCGAGGTGCGCGTCCAACGCCTTGCGTGCAGATCATCGTGCCGTCTTCGCTGCGGCATTGGCGGTACCGCCACCTGCGGCCGCAGTGGCGGTCGCAGTGGCAGTCACGGTCTTGCCGGCGCCATCGATACGGAAGCTGTGGACCATGCCGCCGAGCGGGATCTTGTCAAAGCCCGCACCGAACGCCAGCCCTGCCGCACCCAGCGCGCCATACGGATCGGACGGATCCAGGCCCGCAGTGACCGGCAGGCCGATCCAGCCGCCGATACCGGAGAACACCGCCACGTATTGATGGCCGTTGGCCTTGTAGGCGATGGGGTTACCGATGATGCCGGACGGCAGCTTGGTCTCCCACAGCTTTTTGCCGGTGTCCTTGTCCACCGCGCGGAACCAGCCATCAAGCGTGCCGTAGAACACCAGCCCGCCGTCGGTGACCAGGGTGCCGCTCCACACCGGGTACTTCTCCTTGATCTCCCACTTGGACTTGCCTTCCACCACGTCGAACGCCTTGACGATGCCCAGCGCGCCCGGCTCGTTCGGCTTCATCATCATGTTGGCGAACACATACGGCAGGCCCATCATGGTGTTGCCGCGCTCCTGCGGTTCCAGCTCCATGTGCCAGTTATTGGTGCCGCAGAAGAACACCGCCGCATTGGCCGGATCCACCGAGCACGGCTGCTGGTCCTTGCCGCCCATCGCCGACGGAAACGCCTGCACTTTCTTGCCGCGTTCCAGCGGAGAATGCGCAGCCACCTTGACCGGGCGACCGGTCTTCATGTCGATGCGTTCGGCCCAGTTGGCCGGCACGAACTTGTGCGCGCGCAGCAGCGTGCCATCGCGCCGATCGAGCACGTAGGCAAAGCCGTTACGATCGAACTGCACCACCGAGGGGACTTGCTTGCCGTCGATGGTCAGGTCGACCAGGATCGGCTCGTTGATGCCGTCGTAATCCCACTGGTCGAACGGGGTCTTCTGGTAGCCCCACACCGCCTCGCCGGTATCGATCTTGCGGGCGAACAGGGTCATCGACCACTTGTTGTCATGCTCGCCGTTGTTGCACTCCTCCTGCGAGGTCTTGCCGCAACGATACGACGGGCTCCACAGGCCGGGATTGCCGGTGCCGTAGTACACCAGCTTCAACTTCGGGTCGTAGCTGTACCAGCCCCACGCTGCACCGCCGCCGCGCTTCCATTCTTCGTTGGGAAAGGTCTTGACGCCCAGGTCGCCGAGTTGGCCATGCTGCGGATTGGCCTTGTTGAAATCCGGACCCAGGCAGATCGCCTTGTCGGTGCCGGCCGCATCGCAGGACCAGGCCTGCTTGCCATCGGCGAGGTTGTAGGCGGCCACGCGACCGAGCACGCCGAATTCGTTGCCGCTGATGCCGGCCACCACCTTGCCGTCGGCGATGATCGGCGCCATGGTGATGGTTTCGCCCTTGTCCGGGTGGGCGAGTTTTTGCTTCCACACTTCCTTGCCGGTCTTGGCATCGAGTGCGATCACATCGCCGCTGAGGCTGCCGAAGACCAGCTTGCCATCGGCATACGAGGCGCCGCGGTTGACCGTGTCGCAGCACGCCACCGCCACCGACCGTTCGTCCTGTTGCGGGGTGTATTTCCACAACACCTTGCCGCCGTCGTCCTGCGCCGCCAGATCGATGGCGAAGACGTTGTTCGGATACGCACTGACCATGTACATGATGCTGCCGATCACCAGCGGCTGGCCTTCGTGGCCGCGCGTGGCGTCGGTTTTCATCTCCCACGACATCTTCAGATTCTTGACGTTGTCGCGATTGATCTCGGCCAGCGGGCTATGCCGGGTGAGTGCGAAGTCGCGCCCCACACCGCCCCAGTTGTCCGCATTGCTGGCATTGGCGGTGAACTCGCTATCGGTATCGACCGCGGTGGCAGGTGCAGCGGCGGGCGCAGCGGCAGGTGTTGCAGCCGTTGCCGGCGCCGCAGTTTCGGTCGGTGTGTCTTTCTTGCAGCCAGACAGAACGGCGCTCAGCGCAAGCATAAGCAGCGCAGTGCTGCATACGCTGCGACAGGAAGATTGGTGCATGTGCGTCTACCCCTCTCGTTTGAACAACCAGTCGGTTGAAACATCCCGCAGCGCAGGCGCTGTCACCGCCGTGGCGATGCGGACGTAGGAAACGTCGGGAGAGACCTGAGCAAACGTCATGCCAGCACACTGGTGCGCCGCACCACGTCGAGTCGGCAAGGGTTGGGGGCAATGACGGCGAGCTGGGAACTTGGCGCTGTCACGGTTTTGGCACAGTTTGCGCCGAACGTGCTGTGACACAGTGGTGCAGACGGTCGGGAAAGATGTTTCAGCAATGCCGGGCGTGTGCTGGACCCCGATCGCTGCGCCGCTGGTGCAGCGCGATGCGCTAAGGCAAGCAACACCGCGCGGTGGCGCCACGCATTTCTTCTTCCGCCGGGAGCAGGTGTCCGAAAGGCGGATGCGGATACGGCGAGCCCCCTTTGAGACGCGTCATCGCGTCGGCAGTGAGTTAACCATTCCGATGCCCGATCGGCTGCACGTTACCCGCGTTGCACAGGCACAACGCGCGCCTGGCCCTCCCATTGCGCGAGCAACTGCGTGCAATTGTGCAGGCGCCAGTCGGCGAAACCGGGCCAGGGATCGCCGGGTGTATTGACCAGCACAGTGCACGCACCGACGGCGCGGCCGCAGGCCAGGTCATTGTGATGATCGCCGACCATGACCAGCGCGCTGCCCTGCACCGACCAGCGCTGCGCGAAATAGTGCAGCCCGTCGGGCGCTGGTTTTGGGGCCGCCTCGTCGCGGCCGACGATGTCGTCCCAGGCGAACGCATCGTCCAGACCGATCGCCTGCAACGTGATCTTTGCCAGCTCGCGTGCGTTGCGGGTGAGCATGCCAAGCCGGCAACCGGCAGCATGCAGCGCGCGCACCAGCGCCACTGCGCCCGGCGCGGCGCGTGCGCCTTGGGCAAGCGCACGCTCGTGTTCGAGCAACCAGGCATGCTTGGTCGCCGCTTCGTCGGCCGGCAGCGCGGCCAGGTGGTGCAGGATGTCCGCCTCTGGCGGGATGTCCAGCGCGCGGCGGATCAGGGCGAAATCATGCGCAGCCTCGGTCAGCGTACCGTCCATGTCGAAGACCCAATGGCGGTAGTCGGACAACGTGGGAGCGCGCGCGGTGAGTGTCATGCTGTCCATCCGTGCAAAGACAAGAAAGTGATCGATTCGATGCGGCATGCGGCGGTGCGGCCAACTTGCAGGGCGCCATCAGCGACTTGGCCCAACGCGGTCGACATGGCGTCTGCACGCACCGCCAAGCCGGTGCGTGTGGCGCCCGGTCGGCATGTACTTGCGCGGACACTCCAACGCGCGCGCCCCTGCCACCGAACGAATGCGCGCCAGCTTTGCCGACCGCCCCGAGCGCGCAGTGCCGACGCGCTGCAGCGCCATCACAGCGGGGTACCGCACAGTCGATCAAGCCCGCCAGTGCTGCACTAGCCCGCACACACGTTCGATGTACGCCGGCATGTCATCGCGAGCCGGCCTACTTCCACCCGGGCATCTGCGTGGTGTCCAGGCCGCCGACCTCGAACTCTGCGGTGCGCGTACCGCCGGCCTTGACCGGGAACGTGATGCTGATGCGCTTGGCGTTGCGTACGAGCTTCCACAACGCCTTGTCATCGTCGATGAACATGGCAATGGCTTCGTCGGTGTCCGGGCGGTGCGCCGCCATGGCACGCGGCGCGCCGCCATCGGCCGCCACCTGCACCTTGCAGCCACCGTAGCAATTGAAATCGCCGGCCTTGAGCACGAGGTAGCTGTGGCGCTTCCACTGCGGATGATCGCGAAACACCAGGCTGACCGGCTTGGGCCCGCTGCCATCCACATCCACACGTTGCTTGGCGTCGATCATCGCCGAGCGCTGCGTACCGCCCTTGGCCGGCACCTGCGAGTACTGCCACAGCGCCTGCATGCGGCGCAGCTCGCGCGCCTGCTCGCCCTTGGCCTTGATATCGGCATAGCCCGGTTCGATACGCGTGGCAGCCGCGGTGCCGGCATAACCTTCGATCAAGGCCGCACCATGCGCACGCGCCATGTCCCAGTTCTGCGCTTTCACCGCTTCGTCGTATTGCTTGGCGAGCGCATCGGCCTGGGCTTCCCTGGCCTGCGCCTGCGCGGTGGCCTGCGCCTGACGTTGCGCCTCGCGGTCGGTGCAGGCACTCAAGGCGGCAACGCACAAGGCCGCGCTCAGCAGATACTTCATCGTCGACTCCGGAGAGAATTCAATGTCAACGATACCAGCCTGCCTGCCGTACCCGCGATCAAACCGCCGGCGACCGTAGGAGCGCACCTGGGCGCGATGGAGCATTCCCGGTAAAGCCACCTCGCGCCCGGGTGCGCTCCTACGGCAGCGATGGAGGTGGCCGGAGGGCGTCTGCAACGCCCTCCGCTGCCCTTACGGCTGCGCCGGCGGTGCCGCCTTGGCCTTGGCGATCATCTCGGCCACCGATGCGGTGGTGATCGGGTGGTAGCTGGGCTTGGCCTTTTCGAAAGCCTGTTCGGCGAACGCGATGCCGTCGGGCGTCTTCAACAATTCGGCGTAGATCGGCAGCACCAGCTTGCGGCGGCCGACGCGTTCGATGAACTCGCCCGCGGCAGCGCGCGCATCGGTGTAGCCGCTGCGAATGGCCAGCGGATACCAGCGCATGGCGATCTCGCCATTCGGCGTGCCGGTGAAGTGGTACGCCTCATCCAGCTGCTTGAGCTGCTCGGGCTTGAGCGTGGCGCCCATGCCGCTGAGGAAGTGCACCCATTCCTGCGTGCCCCACTCGCTGGTGACCTGCTTGTTCGGCAAGGTGCCGCTGCCGCTCCAGGCGATGCGTGCGGTATCCACGATCGAAAAGCTGCGCGAGCGCGCCTTGGCGGCGAAGGCCGGAATGCCAGGCTGCTTCAGCCACGCATCCACTTCGGCTGCGCTGACCGTGTTGGGATGCTTGTCCAGCAGGTTCTTCTTCAGGTAATCGACGAACTGGTCGGTGGTGGCGCTCTGGAAGGCATGATCGTCGAACCAGCCGCGCAGGAACGGGTCGAATACTTCGCGGCCGAAACGCTGCTCCAGGAACTGCAGGAACCACGCGCCCTTGACGTAGGCAACCTGGCTCAAGGCCTCGTCAGGGTCGCGCTGGGCCAGCGGCGGCAACTCCAATACCTGGTCGGCCGGCGGCATGTCTTTGACTTCGGCCAGCAAATCGCCCTGATCGATTTCGCGCTCCATCTCGGCCATCTCGTTGCCGTACAGCGCCTCGGTGATGCGGCCCTGCACGTAGGTGGTGAACCCTTCGTTGAGCCAGATGTCCTTCCAGCTGGCATTGGTCACCAGGTTGCCGGACCAGCTATGCGCCAGTTCGTGCGCGACCAGCGAGACCAGCGACTTGTCGCCGACGATTACGGTAGGCGTGGCGAAGGTCAGGCGCGGATTTCCCATGCCGCCGAACGGAAACGACGGCGGCAGCACCAGCATGTCGTAACGGCCCCAGCGATACGGGCCATACAGTTTTTCGGCGGCACCGATCATCTTTTCGGTGTCTTCGAATTCCTTGGCGGCCTTGTCGGCCATGGCCGGCTCGGCCCACACGCCCGAGCGCGCGGAAATCGGCTTGAACACCACGTCGCCGGCGGCGATCGCCAGCAGGTAGGACGGAATCGGCTCGGGCATCTTGAAGCTGTAATCGCCGTCGCGTGCCACCTTGGGGTCGTTGTCGGCGCTCATCAGCACCATCACGTCCGGGCGCGAGGTGACATGCGCGCTATAGGTGAAGCGCACGCTCGGGGTGTCCTGCAGCGGCACCCAGCTGCGCGCGTGAATCGCCTGCGATTGGCTGAACATGAAAGGCAGTTGCTTGCCTTCGGTCATCGACGGCTCCAGCCACTGCAGGCCCGAGGCGGTGGGTGCGGTGTGATAGGTGATCACCACCTTGCCCGGCTGATTCGGCGCTTCGATGGTGAGTTTGCTACCGAAGGTCTTGTCGGCCGGTGCCAGGGCGAACTGCAGCGACGACAGGCCGCCCTTGCCATCGTCCGCCTGTACCTGCGCAATGCTCAACTCGCGCGTATCCAGTACCAATTGTTTGGCGGCCTTGTCCTTCCACTCCAGCGTGTAGGTGGCAGTGCCGCCGATCTGCTTGGCATCGAAATCCAGCTTCAGGTCCAGCGCCAGGTCCTTGATGACCACCAGCTGCGGCTGGGCGTAGGAACTTTCGTCGTGGTTGCGGGCGTCTGCTTTCACGGGGGCCTTGGCAGTGGCGGCCGGCGCGGTGGGGGAGGCCGACGGCGTGGAGTCATTGGAACAGCCGGCCAGCGCGATGGACACGGCCAGGGACAGCGACAGGAACGGGAAGCGCATCGACGGCACCGCAGCAAGGAGAATGAGGCATTTTAACGCCCTGCGCCGCAGCCTGCCCGTGCCATCGGTGGCCATGCGCGCGATGGCCTGCCACGCGCTGTCGCAACCGGCTTGCCCAGGTCAGGCCACCGGATGGCCGCGCGGGGCGTCGTGCCCGTCGCGCACCAGACGCCGGCCGCCGGAGAACTTGGCGCGGTACATCGCCGCATCGGCGCGGCGATACAGTTCGGTGGCATCCAGCCCTTGTTCGCACACCGCACTGCCGGCGCTCACATGCAGCGGCGCCTCGTCGGCATCTTCGCGCTCGAGCATCGAGAGCCATTGGTTGAGCTTGAGCGTGGCGTCGTCTTCGCTGGCATGGATGCCGATCAGGAATTCGTCGCCGCCCCAACGCCCGACCCAGTCCTGCGCGCCCAACCAGCCGTACGCCGAGTTCACCAGACGCACCAGCACGCGGTCGCCAGCCAGATGGCCGAAGCGGTCGTTGATCTGCTTGAGGTTGTCCATGTCCAGCACGAACAGCACGAACGGCCAGCCTTCGCGCTGGGAGGCGATCACCGAATCGCGCATCGCCTGTTCGCAGCCGCGCCGGTTCAGCGCTTCTGTCAACGGGTCGAACAAGGCGTGTTTCTTGAGATCGCGCATGCCGGCATCGATGCCGCGCAGGCTGCGGTTGATGCCGCGCAACAGGCGGCCCAATTCATCGTCACCCTGTTCGGGAAGCGTAGGCAGGCGTTGATCGGCGTAATACGAATCCAGCGCATCGGCAGCGATGCGCAGCGGCGCCAGCAGCCGGTACAGCGCGACCAAGGTTAGCGCCGTGCCGGCCAGGGTGGCCAGCAATGCCACGATCACCACCGACCACAGCGGGCGCCCGTCCAGTTCGCTCTGCGCTGCCAACCAGGCGATCAACAACAGCAACGGCAGATGGATGCCCAGGAAGGTCACCGCCAGCAGTTTGGCGCTGAAGGAGCGGGGAAACACGCGCGAGAGCCCGGCGTACAAGCGCATCCAACACTCCGGCAAAAGAGCGTTTAGTGTCGCCGAGAGCGTGTGGAGCCAACGCGACGGAAGTCTCAGAACTTCGCTGGTGTATCCATGTGCGACACCGCTTCCACGCCACACGCGATCCCGTGCACGCGGTGGGCGAGCGCCAGCGCACGCTACGCGCGCCGACGCCAACCGGGCTGAAACGACCTGCTTAGATCTTGTAGCCGGAGTGGATGGCCACGATGCCGCCGGTCAGGTTCTTGAAGTGGCAACGCGCAAACCCGGCCTCGCCCATCATGCCCTTGAGCGATTCCTGCGGCGGATGCTTGCGGATGCTTTCGGCCAGGTATTGGTAGCTATCGGCATCGCGTGCGAACAGCTGGCCCAGCTTGGGCAGGATCTTGAACGAGTGGAAGTCGTAGATCGGCTTGAACCACTCGGCGGTGACTTCGGAAAATTCCAGCACGCGCGCCTGGCCGCCGACCTTCAGTACGCGGTACATCTCGCGCAAGGCGGCGTCCTTGTCGGTGACGTTGCGCAGGCCGAAGGAAATGGTCACCAGGTCGAAACTCTGGTCCGGGAACGGCAGCGCTTCGGCATTGCATTGCACGTAGTCGAAACCGGACACCAGCCCGCGGTTGGTCAGCCGGTCGCGGCCCACCGACAGCATGCCGGCATTGATGTCGCCCAGCACCACCGCACCTTCATTGCCCACGCGCTCCTTGAGCAGCACGGCGATGTCGCCGGTACCGCCGGCCAGGTCCAGCACGCGGTCGCCTGGCTTCACCTGCGCGGTCGCCACGAAGTAGCGTTTCCATGCGCGGTGCACGCCCAGGCTCATCAGATCGTTCATCAGGTCGTAGTTACGCGCGACCGAGGTGAACACTTCGCCGACCAGCTTCTGCTTGTCCTTGGCAGCGACATCGCGAAAGCCGAAATGGGTGGTACCGGAGGTATAGGGGGATTCGCTCATGGCTGGATTATCGCACTGCTGACGCCGCCATGACCGCAACCGGACCACAATCGCGTTTTCACCTGCGACCGGCCCTGCGAGCACTCAGTGCGCGACAAGTACGTCCAGCGCGACTGGCAGCCCCACGAGCGGCCCACCCTGCCCGGGTCGGCCTCCACCCCCCTGCACCCTATCCGGCGGCGTATTCAGTACGGCCTGGTGGGCGCGGTGGTGGCGCTCACCGGAGGGCTGAGCAACGCCCTGGTCACTGCCAACCTAACCTACCTGCAAGGCACGCTGGGCGCCTATGCCACCGAAATGGCGTGGCTGCCGGCCGCCTATGTGATGACCAACATGTCGGCGAACCTGCTGCTGGTGAAGTTTCGCCAGCAGTTCGGGTTGCGCCGGTTCACCGAAATCTTCCTGGCGCTGTACGCGCTCATCGCCTTCGCGCACCTGTTCGTGCACAGCCTGAGCTCGGCGATCACCGTGCGCGCCGCGCATGGATTGGTCGGCGCCGCGCTCAGCTCGCTGGGTCTGTATTACGTGATCCAGGCGTTCCCGAGCAAATATCGGCTCAAGGCCGTGGTACTGGGCCTGGGCATGACCCAGCTGGCGTTGCCGCTGGCGCGGGTGTTTTCCACCGACCTGCTGGAATTTGGCGAGTGGCAAGGCCTGTACCTGTTCGAGTGCGGGCTGGCGGTGTTCGCGCTGGCCTGCGTGCTGGCGCTCAAGTTACCGCCAAGCGACCGGTATCGCGTGTTCGAGCCGCTGGATTTCCTCACCTTCAGCCTGTTCGCCGCCGGCGCCGCCGGCCTGGCCGCGGTGCTCTCGCTCGGGCGCCTGCTGTGGTGGACCAGCACGCCGTGGCTGGGCGTGGTGCTGGCCGCGTCCATCGTGCTGCTGTGCACGGCGGCCTGGATCGAACACAACCGCCGCAATCCGATGATCAACACGCGCTGGCTGGCCAGTGCGGACATGTTGCGGCTGGGGCTGGCGATCCTGTTGATCCGCCTGGTGCTGTCGGAACAAAGCACCGGCGCCATCGGCTTCTTCCAGACGCTGGGCCTGGCCAACACGCAACTGCAGACCCTGTTTGCGCTGATGCTGCTGGGCGCGGTGGTCGGCGTGGCGGCCAGCGCGTGGCTGATCAACCCGGCGCGGGTTGCCGAACATCTGATCATCGCGGTAGCGGCCATCTGTGTGGGCTGCTTCATGGATGCCGATGCCACCAGCCTCACCCGCCCCGAACAGATGTATGTGAGCCAGTTCCTGCTCGCCTTCGGCAGCACGTTCTTCATCGGCCCGGCGATGGTGGCCGGCATCGGCCGGGTGATCGCGCAGCCGGGCAACCTGATCAGTTTCATCGTGCTGTTCGGCATGGCGCAGAACATGGGCGGCCTGCTCGGCAGCGCCCTGCTCGGCACCGTGCAGGTGGTGCGCGAGAAATACCATTCCAGCCAATTGGTGGAACATCTGGCGCTGACCGACCCGCAGGTGGCCGCGCGCGTACAGGCCTATGCAAGCCTGTATGGCCGCAGCATCGGCGACCCGGCACTGCGTCAGGCCCAAGGCGTGCGCACGCTGGGCACGGTCGCCACGCGCGAGGCCAATGTGCTGGCGTACAACGACGTGTTCCTGTTGATCGGCTGCATCGCCATCGCCACCGGCGTGTGGATCCTGTCCGTGCTGCTGTGGCGCCGCTATCTGCGCCCCTCGGTATCGCCCCCTCCTCCTCCTGCTCCCACTGCGCGCCCATGAAGACACCAGCAGATTCCTCCCCGCCTGCCGACCGGCAACGTCGTCGGCGTCGTCGTCTGGCCGGGGTCATCGGCTTCGGCGGGCTTGCCCTGATCGGCGTGGCGCTGGTGCTGTATGCCTGGCGCCTGCCGCCGTTCGTCAGTGCGATCGAACGCACCGAAAATGCGATGGTGCACGGTCAGATCACGGTGATTGCGCCGCAGGTGAGCGGCTATGTCACGCAGGTACCGGTGCAGGACTTTGCGCACGTCAAGCGCGGCCAGTTGCTGGCACGCATCGACGATCGCATCTATGCCCAGCAACTCGAACAGGCCAAGGCGCAAGTGCAGACCGCCCAGGCCAACCTTGCCAACTGGGATCAACAACGCCACAGCGCCGAAGCCACGATCGCCGAGCAACGCGCGGCGCTGAGCAGCAACCAGGCACAACGCGAGCGCACCCATTCGGCCTATGCACGGACGCAGCAGCTGGCCAGCCAGCAACTGGTCTCCGAGCAGGACCGCGACACCGCATTTGCCGCGCGCGCGCAAGCCGATGCCGGCGTGGCGCAGGCACGTGCCGCAGTGCAGGCTGCCGAAGAAAACGCCCGCAGCGTGACCGTCAACCGCGCCGCGTTGGAAGCCGCGCTCGCCAATGCGCAGGCCGCCGTGCAGCTGGCACAGATCAACCTGGACAACACGCGCATCCTGGCCCCGCGCGACGGCCAGCTCGGCCAGCTTGGCGTGCGCCAGGGCGCCTACGTCACCAACGGCACGCAGCTGATGTCGCTGGTGCCGGACACGCTGTGGATCGTGGCCAATTTCAAGGAAACCCAGATGGCCAGGATCCGCATCGGCCAGCGCGCCAGCTTCACCGTGGATGCGCTGGACAACGCGCGCCTGCATGGCCGCGTGCAAGACATCTCGCCGGCTGCCGGCTCCGAATTCAGCGTGCTGCCGGCCGATAACGCCACCGGCAACTTCGTCAAGATTGCCCAACGCATTCCGCTGCGCATCAGCGTCGATCCGGACCAGCCGTTGGCGCCGCGGCTGCGGCCGGGCATGTCGGTGGTGGTGGCCGTCGATACCGACAGCGCAGTCGACTAGGCACAAACCGGTATCCGCGCGTGGGCACCAGTGCCGGCGCAGGTCAGGCAGCCAGTACCCCACACCGGCATGACGTCGCAGCTCAACGGCGGCACTGCCGCTATCATGCAGTGATGCCCACCATGCCCCTTCCTGCCCTGCACTGGCAGCACCTGCGGTTTGCGCAACTGAACACCACGCAGCTGTATGCGCTGCTGCGGCTGCGCACGGATGTGTTCGTGGTGGAGCAGCAATGCGCCTATCCGGAACTGGATGGCAAAGATACCGATCCGGCGGTGCTGCATCTGCTGGGCACCGCCAATGACGCCGCGTTGGCGGCTTACCTGCGCGTGCTGCCGCCGGGCTTGAGTTATTCCGAACCGAGCATCGGCCGTGTGGTCGTCGCCGCTGCATTTCGTGGCACTGGACTTGCGCATGCGCTGTTAGGCGAAGGCATCCGGTTGGTGCACACGCAGTGGCCGGGTCACGCGATCCAGCTCGGTGCGCAGGCGCACCTGCAATCGTTCTACGCGGCGCACGGGTTTGCACCTGCTTCCGCACCGTACCTGGAAGATGGTATTCCCCATCTCGACATGCTGCGCCCTGCCGGCGCGGCCCCTTTGGAGTTCGCATGATCACCACCCCCGACTACCGCGCATTGCTGGACACCGCCATTACCGAAGCACGCCAGGGCCTGGCCGAAGGCGGCATCCCGATCGGCGCGGCGCTATACCACAACGACGGGCGCCTGCTCGGCTGCGGCCATAACCGCCGCGTGCAGGAAAACGACCCCTCGGTACACGGCGAGACCGACGCATTTCGCAAGGCCGGCCGCCAGCGCCGCTACAAGGACACCATCATGGTCACCACGTTGGCGCCGTGCTGGTACTGCAGCGGGCTGGTTCGCCAGTTCAACATCGGCACGGTGGTGGTCGGGGAATCGGTCACATTCCAGGGCGGCATCGCGTGGTTGCGCGAGCACGGCGTCAACGTGATCGATCTGCAGAGCCAGGAATGCATCGACCTGCTTGGCGGCTATATTTCCGCCAACCCGGATGTGTGGAACGAAGATATTGGCGAGGATTGAGGTCAGCGTCACTGCAGGTGCGTAGCCGTACGCGGTGACAGATGGCAGGCAATGCCACTGCGCAGTGGCGCTGCTGTTTGGCTTGCGTCGCAGTGCTAGTCTGCACCAAGACCTGGCTTGTTCGCAGTGCCTTCTGCAAACAAAAGACCCGCCAATGGCGGGTCTTTTCTAAACCGTTCGCACGTCACCGTGCAGCACCGTCAGAGGATGTAGCGGCTCAGGTCCGGATCCTGTACCAGCTCACCCAGCTGCGCATCCACATAAGCTGCATCGACGGTCACGCTCTGCCCATCGCGATCGGGCGCTTCATAGCTCAACACATCCAGCAGACGCTCCAACACCGTGTGCAGGCGACGGGCGCCGATATTCTCCTGGCGCTCGTTGACCTGCGCGGCAATCTCGGCAAGCCGATCCACCGCGTCAGACGCAAACGTCAATGCCACGCCTTCGGTCTGCAGCAAGGCCTCGTACTGCTTGATCAAGGCGGCCTTGGGCTCGGTGAGGATGCGCACGAAATCGGCCTTGGTCAGCGCGGTCAGTTCCACGCGGATCGGGAAGCGGCCCTGCAGCTCCGGAATCAGATCGCTGGGCTTGGCCAGATGAAACGCGCCGGATGCAATGAACAGGATGTGGTCGGTCTTGACCGTGCCGTACTTGGTGGACACGTTGGAGCCTTCCACCAGCGGCAACAGATCGCGCTGCACGCCTTCGCGGCTGACATCGCCGCCGCTGGAGCCGGCTTCGCCGCGCTTGGCCACCTTGTCGATCTCATCGATGAACACGATGCCATGCTGCTCGCACGCCTCGATGGCCGCAGTGCGCACGTCGTCTTCGTTGACCAGCTTGCCGGCTTCTTCCTCGATCAACAGCGGGCGCGCCGCCTTGATGGTGAGCTTGCGCTTCTGCGACTTGCCGCTGCCCAGATTGGAGAACATCTGCCGCAATTGCTGGCCCATTTCCTCCATGCCCGGCGGGGTCATGATGTCCATGCTGGCGTTCACCGCCACGTCCAGTTCGATCTCGCGCTCGTCCAGCTCGCCGTTGCGCAGCATGCGACGGAACTTGATGCGGGTTTCGTTGTCCTGCGACGAGGGCTCGTTGCGCGCCGCTTCCGGATCAAACCCAATCCCGGCCGCGCGACGTGGCAGCAATGCGTCCAGGATGCGGTCTTCGGCACGCTCTTCGGCCTGGTTGCGCACGCGCACCTTGGCCTGCTCGCGATACAGCTTGACGGACGTATCGGCCAGGTCGCGGATGATCTGCTCCACATCCTTGCCCACATACCCCACTTCGGTAAAGCGCGTGGCTTCGACCTTGACGAAGGGCGCATTGGCCAACGTCGCCAGGCGCCGCGCAATCTCGGTCTTGCCCACGCCAGTGGGGCCGATCATCAGGATGTTCTTGGGCATCACTTCGTTGCGGAGTTCTTCCGGCAACTGCATGCGGCGCCAGCGGTTACGCAGCGCGATGGCAACCGCGCGCTTGGCATCGTGCTGGCCAACGATATGACGGTCGAGCTCCTGCACGATTTCGCGCGGAGTCATGGTGGCGGTGTCGGGATTTGGCATTAGGGATTTGAGATTCGTAAAAGCGGAATGGGAACGATCGATGGATATCCGGGCGGAGGGAAAGGAGCGCTTTTGCGAATCCCCAATCCCGAATCCCGAATCACAGCTCTTCGACCACCACGTTGCGATTGGTATAGATGCAGATATCGCCGGCAATATTGATCGCTTCGGTGGCGATGGTCTTGGCATCCAGCTCGGTGTGCGCCAGCAGCGCGCGTGCGGCCGACAAGGCGTACGAGCCGCCAGAACCGATGGCGATGATGCCGTCTTCCGGTTCGATCACATCGCCGGTGCCGCTGATGATCAGCGAAGTTTCCTTGTCGGCCACGGCCAGCAGCGCTTCGAGCTTGCCCAGCCGGCGCTCGGTGCGCCAATCCTTGGCCAGTTCCACTGCAGCGCGCGTCAGCTGGCCGTGCTTGTCGAGCTTGGCTTCGAACAATTCGAACAAGGTGAACGCATCGGCTGCCGCACCGGCGAAACCGGCCAGCACCTGGCCCTCGCGCCCCAGCCGACGCACCTTGCGTGCATTGCCCTTCATGACCGTATGGCCAAGGGTGACCTGGCCATCGCCGGCGACGGCGACATGCCCACCGCGTCGAACCGAAATGATGGTGGTGGCGTGAACGATATTGGGGTTCTGGCTAGGGTCCATGGATCCTCCGAGGGTTTCCAAGGAGGTGGGGACGCCCATGCCGGGTTCAAGCACGCCGCGACCAGTCGCCGCAGGCAGGGATGGCGGCGCTCACTTGCGAGACAGCAACACGGTTGCACGCGACATGCAGACCGACCTGCGGCAATGAACCGCACGAATCGATGACGCCGGCTGCCGGCTGCTTACAGCTTGGCGCTCACTCTGCAGCTTTCTTGCGCCTGGCACGCGGATGCGCGGCATCGTAGACCTTGGCCAAGTGCTGGAAATCCAGATGCGTGTAGATCTGGGTGGTGGCGATGTCCGAATGGCCCAGCAACTCCTGCACGCCGCGCAGATCGCCGGACGATTCCAGGATATGGCTGGCGAAGCTGTGGCGCAGCATATGCGGGTGCACGTCCTTGAACATGCCCTGGCGCACGGCCAGCTGCTTGATGCGGATCTGCACTGCACGTTGCGAAATCGCACCGCCGGCACGGCCAGGGAAGACATGGCTGTCGGCGCTTGCACCACTGTCGCGTCGCCACTCGCGCAAGGCGGCGATCGCGTGCGAGCCCACCGGCACCAGGCGCTGCTTGCTGCCTTTGCCGAGCACCATCACCAGGCCGCTGTCCAGGTCCAGGTCGCGCCAGCGCAACGCGCACAACTCGCTCAGGCGCAGCCCGGACGAGTAGAACACTTCCAGCAGCGCGCGGTCGCGCAGGCCAAGTGGCGCATCGGTCGGCACTTCCACCAGACGCACGGCTTCGTCGGCGTCCAGCACCTGCGGCAACTTGCGCGGCGCCTTGGGCGCACGCAGCGCCGCCGCCGGGCTGGCCGAAATGCGGCCATGCTTGAGCAACCAGGCGTAATAACTGCGGCATGCCGACAGGCGGCGCTGCAGGCTCTTTGCCGACAGCCCGCGTCGATGCTCTGCCGCAACGAATTGCCGCAAGTGCGCGCTGTCGAGCTGTGCAGTCTCGCCAGGCACTGCAGCGTCCTGCACGCCAGCTTCGGTCGCCTGCTCGGCCGCCCAGACGACCAGGGCTGCAAGGTCGCGCCGATACGCGTCCAGCGTGTGCGCCGATACTTGCCGCTCGACCTGCAGGTACGTCAGGAACTCGTCGACCGATGACACCTCAGCGCTCCCGATTGCGCGGGGTGACTGCCGTCATCTGCAACACGCGCGCGACGCGCGCGCCCTGCAGGTGCAGACAACGCAGAGACTCGACTGCCAACACCTCACTCTCCCTGCTGCAGACGCAGCACCACCACCAGCGCCCCATGTCGCCAACGCCTGTGTGCGCAGCCATGGGCCTCACACGTCGAAGCGCTGCAACGCCACGCTCAACGATTCGCCCATCATGCGCAGGAACAGCGTGCCCATGCCGGGATAGAACCGGTTGGCATCGCTGCTCCCCACCACGATCAGGCCGATGCCCGGCAGCGGCAGCAACGCGGTGGAGTGCACCTGCCCCGCTTGTGCGCCGTAAAGCAGCGTGTGTTTTTCAGCTTGCAGGCGGCCGCAGATGGGCTCGCCATCGTTGAGGCAATCGCGAAACGGCGCCAGCCGTGCATCGTCGATTGCGATGGTCTGCAGCCAGTCCGCATCCAGCGCATCGACGGGCTTTAGCAACACCAGCCGCACCAGTTCGCCGTTGAAATCTTCCGCCAGCGAGGCGGCCATCGCCTTGAGCGTGTCGGCCGCGCTGGTCTGGCGCATCAACGCAAGCGTGAGTTGATGCGTGCGCACTGCCAGCCGCTCGTTTTCCTGCGCGTTGCTGCCGAGCTCGTGCAGGCGGCGCGAGAGTTCGCGGTTCTTGTCGCGTAGCACTTCCAGCTGATAGGTGGCCAACGAAGCGGTGGGACCGTCGTCGCGCGGCACCAGCAAGCTCACCGCCAGATCCGGGAACTGCTTGAGGAAGGTCGGGTGACGTCGCAACCAGGTGGCCACTTCGTGCGCGCCGAATTTGTCCGTGTTCTCGCTCATCGGTTCCATTCTCCATCGAAGACGAACACCGCCGGGCCGGACATGACCACCTGCTCCTGGTCGCCGGGCCAACGAATGCGTAACTCGCCACCGGGCAAGGACACCTGCACATCGCGCTCGACACGGCCGCGTTGCATCAACACCACCGCGGCCGCACAGGCGCCACTCCCACAGGCCAGCGTTTCGCCCACCCCGCGCTCGAACACGCGCAAGCGCACATGCGCGGGGTCGACCACCTGCACGAAACCCACATTGACCGAATCGGGAAACGCCGCGTTCTGCTGCAGCAGCGCGCCTACGCGTTCCACCGGTGCTGCATCGACGCGACCGACTTCGACCACCGCGTGCGGGTTGCCCATCGACACCGCGCCAAAGCGCACGGTCTCGCCGTGCACCGGCAGCGCATATTCGTCGCGCGCATGCGCAAACCCGGCCAGCGGAATCTGGGCGGGCTCGAACTGCGGGACACCCATCGCCACCGCGTAGCGGTCGCCGTCGAGGCGCTCGACCGCGTGCGCGGACATTGGGCTGTCGATGATGAAGCGCTCGCCCTGGGCCGTGCCGTCGCGCACCAGCCAGGCGGCGACACAGCGTGCGCCGTTGCCGCATTGGCGGGCGGCCGAGCCATCGGAATTCCAGATGCCGTAGGCCGCCACGGCACCTTGGCTGCGCGGTGCCTCGATGGTCAGGATCTGATCGCAGCCCACCCCGAAGTGGCGGTCGGCCAGCTGCGCCGCCAGTGCGGCATCCGGTGGCGGCGTACCGTCGCGCAGGTCCAGCACCACGAAGTCGTTGCCGGCGCCATGCATTTTGGTGAAACGCAGACGCCCGCTGCGACCGTCAGCGCTCATTGCCGCTGCTAGCGGGCTGGTCGGTGGTGGATGCGGGCTTGGTAGCGCCATCCACCGGCGCAGGCGCAGGCGTGGACTCGTCCAGCGGTTGCGACGCATCCGCCGGCTGCGGCACCGGCTGGGCTTCCACCGGCACCGGCTTCTGCGGCATCACCAGCGGGCCCTTGTTGCCGCAAGCGGCAAGCAGGAGAAAGGTCGCACCAACCAGTGCGAGACGAACAGACGGTCGGGACATGATGCTCATGGGCCGAAGTATAGCCAGAACGCCGTTACGGCCGTGCGCTGGCAGGCGCGCCGCGTTCAGTGCGCACCCGGCAGCGGGCGCGGCGGTGGCTCGGGGCGCAACCACAGCCAGATCGCCACCACGGCCATGCTGCCGATCGACAGGCATTTGACCCAGAGCACCGGCACGCACCACAGCATGATCGCGGCGCAGACCGTCATGGTCAGCGTCGCCATCCACTTGGCCTTGCGGCTGACTGCCCGGTAGGTCTGCCATTCCACGATCGCCGGGCCGAAGCGCGGATGCGACAGCAGCCAGTTGTGCAGGCGCTCGGAGCCATGCGAGGCCGCCCAGGCAGAGATCAGGATGAAGACCGTCGTCGGCAGCCCCGGGACGAAGATCCCGACGATGCCGGTAGCCAGGCTGGCGTAGGCCAGCAACCACCAGGCCCAGCGGAATCGAGTCGGTCGTGTCATGCGCAAATGATACGGCCAGCGCTGCGGTTTAGTGAGTCGGCCTTGAAGCGATGATTCTATCGCTGCAGAAGGGCGCGCTCTGCGCAGCGGGCGGCGTACAGCGCGCGCTGGCCGCCAGATCTGCCGCGTCGCCCCACCGCGCCGCGGTCAGACACGCAGCCCCAGCCGCAGCGACGCCTGACTGCGATGCCCGGCTCGCTGCAGGGCGAGGCAGCGAACGCACCGCGCCGATAAGGAAAAACGAAGGCGGTGAGGCGGAAAATGGAAGACGTGCAAGCCGCTCGCATCCCAGCGAGCAGCCAGCTCCCGCCCAAGCCATCCGCTCTAACGAATCCCGAATCCCGACTCCCAATCCCGGCCGTCCAGCTACTTCACGCCCAACTGATCCAGTACGAACGCATACGATTCGGCCAGCTCGCGGTAGCGGCGGAAGCGTCCGGATTTGCCGCCATGCCCGGCTTCCATATTGGTGCGGAACACGATCGGCTGGGTGCCGGTGTTGTCGTGGCGCAGCTTGGCCACCCACTTGGCCGGCTCCCAGTACTGCACCTGCGAATCCCACAGGCCGGTGCCCACGAACAGCGCCGGGTACGCCTGCTTGCGCACGTTGTCGTACGGCGAGTACGACAGCATGTACTGGTAATCGTCCTGGGTTTCCGGGTTGCCCCACTCGTCGTATTCGTTGGTGGTGAGCGGAATGCTGGCGTCGAGCATGGTGGTGACCACATCGACGAACGGCACCTGCGCGACCATCACGCGATAGTCCTGCGGCGCCATATTGGCCACCGCGCCCATCAGCAGACCGCCCGCGCTCCCACCGGATGCGGCAACCCGGTCCTTGGCGGCGTAACCTAGCGCGACCAGACCGCGGGTGACATCGATAAAGTCGTTGAAGGTGTTTTGCTTGTGCAGCAGCTTGCCGTCGTCGTACCACTGGCGCCCCATTTCCTGGCCGCCGCGGATGTGTGCGATGGCATACACCACACCGCGGTCCAGCAGGCTGATCGCCGGCAGATTGAATGCCGGGTCCATCGACATGCCGTAACTGCCGTACGCATACTGAAACAGCGCCGCGCTGCCATCCTTCTTGAAGCCCTTTTTGTACACCAGCGACACCGGCACCTTGACCCCGTCGCGTGCCGTCACCCACACGCGTTCGGTCACGTACTTGCTGGCGTCGTAGCCGATCACCGGTTGCTGCTTGAGCAACCGGCGCTCGCCGGTCTGGGTGTTGAGCTCGTAGGTGGTCACCGGCGTGGTCAGCGAGGTGTAGCTATAACGCAGCCAGACGGTATCCGGCTCGGCGTTGACAGATAGACCCATCGAATACGCCGGTTCATCGGCCTTGACGTATTCATGGCTACCATCGCGCATGAGCAAGCGCACACGCTCCAGTCCGCCCGAACGCTCTTCGATGGCGGTGAATCCATCGAACAATTCGAAGTCTTCGATGTAGACGTTGTCGTCGTGCGCCACCCAGTCGGTCCACTGCGTGCGCGTGGTCGCATCGGTGGGCGCAGTGACCAACTTGAAGTTCCTGGCGTCGTCGGCATTGGTGCGAATCACCCAGCGGCCATCGAAATGCTCGGCGTGGTATTCCACATCGCGCTCGCGCTTGGCCAGCACCGTGAAGGTGTCCGGCTTGGCGGCCAGCGCATAGCGGGTTTCCGAAGAAACCGTGCTTTCCACCGCGATGGTGATGTACTTGTCGTCGCGCGTGCGGCCGATGCCCATGTAGAAGCTGTCGTCCTTCTCTTCGTACACCAGCACATCGTCTTTGGACGGCGTGCCGAGCACATGCTTTTTCACGCGCACGGTGAGCAGCGTTTCCGGGTCGTTTTCGACATAGAACAGCGTCTTGTTGTCGTCGGCCCACACCACATTGGCCGAGACGGCTTCCACGGTATCCGGATAGAGTTCGCCGGTGTCCAGGTTCTTGAAGCGGATGGTGTATTGACGGCGGCCAACGGCATCGTCGGCCCAGGCGAGGATGCGGTTGTCCTGGCTCACCGCGGCATCGCCCACGCTGAAGTAGCCCTTGCCCTGCGCCATCTGGTTGACGTCGAGCAGGATCTGTTCCGGCGCCTCCATGCTGCCCTTGCGACGCGCCTGGATCGGATAATCCTTGCCGGTTTCGAACCGCGTGTAATACCAATAGCCGCGCTCGCGATACGGCACGCTGGCATCGTCCTGCTTGATGCGCCCGACGATCTCGGTGTACAGCGCCTCCTCCAACGGTTTCAGCGGCGCCATCACCTTGTCGGTGTAGGCATTCTCGGCGTCGAGATACGCCAGCACCGCCTTGTCTTCGCGCTTGTCGTCGCGCAACCAGTAATAGTCGTCGTTGCGGGTCGCACCGAACGGCGCCTTGACCACATGCGGGTGCTTGGCGACGTCTGGCGGCGACGGAAGGGCGGCGAAGGCAGGGGATGTGGTCATCAGGCTGGCGATCAGAAGAGTGAGGACGGCTTCATCAGATTGGGGTCCATTGGATGAACGCAATGCCATCCCGGCACCGGAGTGTGTGAGAGCCCCTTGTCGGGCGCCATGTGTCCTGGGTCATGCTGGTCTATCATCGAACCAATGGATTCCACACTTCCGTGCGCAGGCGGCTATAGCCGTCGCAGCCAGGACATCGCCCCGTTTCATGTCATGTCGCTGCTGGCGCGCGCCAATGCGCTCGAGCAGGCCGGCCACGACGTGATCCACCTGGAAATCGGCGAGCCCGACTTCACCACTGCCGCGCCGATCGTCGCTGCCGGCCAGGCGGCATTGGCAGCCGGCCACACCCGCTACACCGCCGCACGCGGGCTGCCGGCGCTGCGCGAGGCGATTGCCGGCTTCTATGCGCAACGCTACGCCTGCAACCTCGATCCGGAGCGGATTCTGGTGACACCCGGGGGGTCTGGCGCATTGCTGCTGGCCAGCAGCCTGCTGGTGGATCCGGGCAAGCATTGGTTGCTCGCCGACCCGGGCTACCCGTGCAACCGGCATTTTCTGCGCCTGGTCGAAGGCGCCGCGCAATTGGTCCCGGTCGGCCCGGACAGCGATTATCAGTTGACCCCTGCGCTGGTGGAGAGCGCCTGGAACGCCGACAGCGTGGGCGCCCTGGTGGCCTCACCGGCAAATCCCACCGGCAGCGTGCTGTCGCGCACGCAACTGGCTGCGCTTTCGCAGGCGCTGCATGCGCGCGGTGGCCATCTGGTGGTCGACGAGATCTATCACGGCCTGACCTACGGCCTGGACGCGCACAGCGTGCTGGAGGTGGACGATGGCGCGTTCGTGCTGAACAGTTTTTCCAAGTACTTCGGCATGACCGGCTGGCGGCTGGGCTGGCTGATCGCACCGCCCGACGCGGTGCCGGAATTGGAAAAGCTTGCGCAGAATCTCTACATCAGTGCCTCGACAATTGCCCAGCACGCCGCACTGGCCTGCTTCACGCCCGAGAGCATCGCCATCTTCGAAGCGCGCCGCGGTGAGTTTCAGCAGCGTCGCGATTACCTGCTGCCGGCCTTGCGTGCGCTGGGCTTCGAGATCGCAGTCGAACCGCAAGGCGCGTTTTACTTGTATGCCGACATCAGCGGATTTTCAGATGATGCGCAGGCGTTTTGCGCGCATTTTCTGGAAACCGAACATGTTGCGTTTACGCCCGGCATCGACTTCGGCCACTACCGCGCCAACCAGCACGTCCGCATTGCCTACACGCAAAGCCTGCCGCGTCTGCAGCAGGCGGTGGAGCGGATTGCGCGTGGGTTGAAGCGGTTGTAGCAGGCTGCGTGACCCGCAGTGCGCTGCACGGACGTTTTGCGTAAGGCGCCGACGCCTTGCGCATTGCGTAGCACGCGCGTTCTCCACTGCGCACCCGCTGACCGCCAACGCCATCGGCAAGGCCAACATCGCGCACGCTCGGGCATGTTGACCCACGACAAAACCCTCTGACGACACGAGGCCGCTGCAAACTGCCAGCGGCCTCGTGTCGCGCGACGCATCATGCCGCATGTGGACGGCGCCTCAGTCGGCCAACCGCTCCCACAGGAAGCTGTACGCCAGCGCCGCCATATGCGCGGCCTGTGCGTTGTTGGCCGCGCCGCCGTGGCCGCCTTCGATGTTCTCGTAATAGGTCACGTCCTTGCCGGCCTCGATCATCTTGGCGGCCATCTTGCGCGCGTGGCCGGGGTGCACGCGATCGTCGCGCGTGGAGGTCAGGAAGATCACCGGCGGATAGGTCTTCTTCGCATCGAACAGGTGGTACGGCGAGAAGGTCTGGATGAACTTCCAGTCGTCGGTGTCCGGGTTGCCGTATTCGGCCATCCACGAGGCGCCGGCCAGCAGGTGGCTGTAGCGCTTCATGTCCAGCAGCGGCACCTGCACCACCACCGCACCGAACAGCTCCGGATACTGGGTGAGCATGTTGCCGGTCATCAGGCCGCCATTGCTGCCGCCCTGCACGCCCAGATGCTTGGTCGAGGTGATCTTGCGCGCCACCAGATCCTTGGCCACCGCGGCCATATCTTCATACGCCTTGTGGCGGTTCTGCTTGAGCGCGGCCTGGTGCCAGCGCGGGCCGTATTCGCCACCGCCGCGGATATTGGCCACCACGTAGACGCCGCCCTTCTCCAGCCACGCGCGCCCCAGGCCACCGGAGTAATTGGGCGTCATCGAAATCTCGAAACCGCCGTAGCCGTACAGCAGGGTCGGCGCGCTGCCGTCGAGCTTCAAGGTCTTCGGGCGTACCAGGAAATACGGCACGCGGGTGCCGTCCTTGCTGGTGGCGAAGTGCTGCTCGATGGTGTCCTTGCCGGCATCGAAGAACGCCGGCATGGTCTTGAGCGGCTGCGGCGCAGAGCCCACCTCCACCCACGACAAGGTGGTGGGGGTCAGGTAATCGGTGACGGTGAGCCACAGCGCGTCGCTGTCGTCGCTATCCACCGCGCCGACATCCACCGTGCCGAAGCTCGGCGCACCGACGAACGCGCTCTTTTTCCAGCCATCGCGCGAAGGCGTGATCACGCTCAGACGGTTCTTGACGTCTTCCAGCACGTTCAACACCAGGTGCGACTTGGTCCACGCCATGCCGGCCAGCGAGGTGGTGTCGGTGGGTTCGAACAACACATCGAAGTTGCGCTTGCCGGCCATGAAATCGTCGAAACGCGTGGCCAGCAAGGTGCCGGGTTTGTAGGTCTTGCCACCCACCGTCCACGGCTCGCGCAGCTCCAGCGTCAGCCACTGGCGCTTGACCGACTTGCTGGCCGAATTGGGCACGTCCACCTTGACCAGCTTGCCGTCGGCGCCCTTGAGATACAGCTCGTCGTTGTAGAAGGCCAGCGTGCGGCTGACGAAATCGCGCTCGAAACCGGGCGTGTCGTCATGCATGGCCGCGATGTACATATCGGTCGGCTTGCCTTCGTACACCACGGTCGCAGCAGTCAGTGGCGTGCCGCGCTTCCACTGCTTGGCGATGCGCGGGTAGCCGGAGCTGGTCATGCTGCCGGCGCCGAAATCGGTGAACACGTAGACGGTGTCCCGGTCGATCCAGCCCAGCCCGCCCTTGGACTCGGGGCGGAAGAAACCGTCCTTGACCCATTGCTTGCTGCCCAGGTCGAACTCGCGCGTGACATCGGCATCGGCACCGCCGCGCGACAACGCGATCAGGCAGCGCTGGTAGTCCGGGCGCAGGCAGTCGGCACCGTGCCACACCCAGTTTTCGCCTTCGGCCTTGTTGAGCGCATCCAGGTCCAGCACCGTTTCCCACTTGGGCGAAGCCTTGCGGTACTCGTCCAGCGTGGTACGCCGCCACAGGCCGCGCTCGTGCTGCTTGTCCTTCCAGAAGTTGTAGTAGAACGCGCCGATCTTCTGCACGCCGGGAATCTTGGCGTCCGAATCCAGCACTTCGCGCATGCTGGTTTCCATCTGCTTGAACGCCGGCGTGCTGGCCAGCCGCGCCTCGGTCTTGGCGTTCTGGGTCTTGACCCAGTCCAGCGGCTTGGCGCCGGTGACATCTTCCAGCCAGGCGTAGGGATCATTGGACACGGGGGGTTCCTCTGCAGAGACGGCGCCAGCGGTGATCAGGCCGGCAACCAGGCAGATCGAGGCGAACTTGGACATGAATGTTTCCGGAAACACGAATGCCCGGAACGTAGCACAGCGCCCCGCCGGCCAACCCTGCCGAAGGTCAGGCTGCGCGCGCCTGTGTCGCCGTACGCGAAGCGCTGCGCCGGCGCTGGGCCTGCGGGCCACGCCGCCGGGGCGCAACACGGCGCGCGCCACGCGTTGCCAACGAAGGCAGGGCAAACCGGTGCAGGCTCCACCACGCCAGCATCGGCATGCCGACCAGCCACAGCGGCAACCAGCCGATCCACTCGCTGCTGCCTCGCGCGGCCGGCCAGACCAGCACCAGGGCCAGCCCGGCCAGGGCGATCTGCCGCACCGGGCGCAGCACGCGCGGGTCGGGACGTTCGGAACGGGAAGCAGGACGATGCGACATGGCGGCACTCCGTGGCAGGAAGGATCACAACAGGCGCGCAGGATTGCCGCAGCCCATCTCACAGGCTGCGACCTTGACGCGGGCATCCTGCGGGGCGCGATTGCGGGCGCCTGCCCAGGCGCGTCACCGGCCTCCACGCGTGCTGCTGACCCCTGCAACGTCGGCGCGCGGCACCGGCCCGACGCCGCGCGGCGCAGCCAGCCGGTCGATCGCGGCGCCGGCGCCTGATCGGCGCCCGCCAGCCGGCCCCAGCCGCCCGGCGTCTGCCGCGGATTGCCCCGGCTGCCGATGCCAGACCCGACCGTTGACGCGAACTTGCCCCCTGCATGCGGTAGTGTGCTGCTCCGATTGCCTCTTTGTGATGTTGCGATGCGCCTGACCGTTACGATCGCCCTCGCTGTTCTGCTCGTCCTCGGCCTGCCCGTGGCACATGCCAAGGACACGTCCGCCACGGAGCCGGCAATCGACCTGTCCAAGATCATGGGCACCTGGTACGTGATTGCGCGCATGCCCAACGCGGTCGAGCGTGGCCACGTCACCAGCCGCGACGAATACACCCTGGTCGAAGACGGCAAGGTGGCGGTGCGCTATCTGTACCGCGACGGGTTCGGCGAACCGGAAAAGCAAGTCAATGCGCGCGCCTCGGTGGATGCCGACAGCGGCAACCGCGACTGGCGCGTCTGGTTCTACAAGGTCATCCCGGCCAAGCAGCGCATCCTGGAGATCGCCCCCGACGGCTCGTGGATGCTGATCTCCTACCCGGGCCGCGACCTGGCCTGGATCTTCTCGCGCAAGCCGGACATGAGCCGCGACCAGTACCGCATGCTGGTCCACAAGATGCGCGACGACTATTCCATCTATACCGACAAACTCAAGCGGGTACCGCAGCTGCGCGAACAGGTGGACCGCCTAGGCTTTGAAGTGCCGAACAAGCGCTAGCGCGATCGGACGTCATCCGTTGGAGGTGTGGCTTGAAGGTTCAGTACCTGGAGATCGTTACCTGCAACACGGAGGAGGTCTGCGCCGCCTACGCGGTGCAGGGCGCTGAATTCGGCGAGCCGGTACCCGAACTGGGTAACGCCCGCACCGCACACCTGGCCGGCGGCGGCCTCGTCGGTGTTCGCGCACCTCTGCGCGAGTCGGAACGGCCCGTTGTTCGCCCCTACTGGCTCGTCGAAGACATCGAATCGGCTGTTTCGGCCATCGTGGAGGCAGGCGGCACGGTCGCAGTCCCACCGATGGAACTTCCCGGCCGGGGTCGATGTGCCATCTACCTGCTCGGCGGAAACGATCACGGCCTGTGGCAGAGCTAGCTCCTGTGATCGAGCCTGTCGCGCGGCCTGGCAATTCGTCCAAGCCGACGCCGCGTCGCGGCTCGGCTAACCCAGGTATCAGGCTCCATGCCGGAGCAAACCACAACTGACAGCATCGGCCTGGTCGTTCGGGTCGGTACGCGCGTCCAGGTCACGCATCTCCGCCAGTCCACTGTCTGCCACCTGCCGCAACTGGAAAGAGACCGGCTTCTCTCGATGCTCGGCGAAACGTTCGAGGTTTACGAGGTGGATCGGTGGGGACAGGCCTGGGTAGAGCAGCAGTGGCATCAGGGTGAGGATTTGGTTGACTTCCACTGCCTGGGCTTGCAGCCGCAGCAGATGCTCGCGGTGCAAGATGGGGCCTGAGACGTCATAAGGCCGAATCCGCTTCGCACCTCGGCCACTTCAGGCCTTGGGCGCCATTGATCGCATCTGCGCCTACCAGGGCTGATGCAGCTTCCAGACGCGTGCACGTGCCTGCCGCAACTGCGGCCCTGCCGTATGCGTCAACTGTCTACCACGCTCAGTCGTAATTGCTCAGCGCCAGCGACAACAACGCCTTGGCCTGCTCGCGCAGCGACATGGGCTCGACAATTTCTGCGTCCGAGCCGTAGTGCAGCACGTCCATCAGCAATTCGCGCGAGTTGCTGTAGGGCAACTTGAGCTCGTAGCGGCCATCGGGCAGAAAGCGGCCCTGCTGCTTGGAATGCCAATGTTCGTCGGCAACCCAGCGCGCGGCCTTGGAGCTGAACACGATGGTCGCCCACCCCTTGGGCGCCCCGGAAAAAATGCCGTAGCTGGCGGCAAGCTGCTCGTCCAGTTCGCTGTCGGGCACATCGCGCGGCGCCGCATCGAGCAGACGCGCGTGGTTGATGCGGTCCACCGCAAAGCTGCGCACGCCGTCGCGACCGTGATCCCACGCGTCCAGATACCAGTTGTCGCGGTAATGGGTGATGCGCTGTGGCGACACCGTCCGCTTGGTCGATTCGTCGGTGGAACGCGCACGGTAGTCGAAGCTCAGCTGCTTGCGCTCCAGCACGCCGGAGGCCACGGTGCGGAAGCTGGCTTCGTCCAGCTTGCGGCCGCGATGTGGAATGACCCGCACCCGATCCACTGGCCACTGCGAGACGCCGGCCTGGGCAGCCAGCAGTCCTTCGATGCGCTGCTGCAGCGGTGCCAGCATCGAAGACAACACTCCGCCGCCGGTGCGCGCGAGCAGCTGTTGCGAGGCCAGCAGCGCGTGCAGTTCTTCCGAACTCAGCCACAGGCCGGGCAATTCGAAGCGGTCGCTTTCGCCGGAGAGATAGCGAAAGCCCGATTCGCCGTCGCCTTCCACCGGTGCCATCAGCGCGTCGCGCAGAAACGCCAGATCGCGGTAGACAGTCGCGCGGGAACAGCTCAGCTCGTCCTGCAGCCGCGCCACCGTGACCGGGTAGCGTGCCGATTTGAGCAAGCGATGCAGGGAGTTGATGCGTTCGTAGCGGTCCATGCGTCGATTATGTCCGAGTCTTTGCGTGGCGGGGTGAGCATCGCGATGTGACGGCTGGCAGACAGCGGCAAGCGCCCGGAGGATGTGCGATGCAGCGGCCTGGTCTGTTGGGTCGGTCGCACAGCCACTGCGTGCCGGGGTCGTGCGCGCGGTCGCGCAGGCCCCGGGTTGGCAGGCATCGCCGGTAACGCTGGCACGCGACGCCCCGGGCCGCTCAGGCTCCTGCCACTGGCTGGCCAGAAGTCCTGATGACATCGCCAGGCCGCCTGCCATGCGCACGCGCACCCGGGCAGGTCGCTGCGGTTCACGCCGGGCATTCGCCCCGAACCACCATTCATTCCCCTGACAACGACCTCGCAGGTCGCTCCAGCCACTGCGACCACATCGCCGACCGCTTCAAAAATCGCCTTTCATCGCCGCACCCGTCTGCAGGGCCGCTCCGGTCCATGCCGCCTTCGGCGTCCCAACCGGCAATGAAGCGGATATTCACTTGGCGATGACGTCACCGCACAGTCCGTTATCATGAAATCGCTTCCACCCCTCTCCCGCCTTCCAAAGCGAGCTGCCCATGTCCCGCCGTGTCCCGTTGTCTGCCCTGTTGCCGCTGTTGTTGATCACGCCCTCCGTCTGGGCCCAGGCAGTCGCACCGGCGCCGGCAGACCCGGCCGCCGTGGTACTGCCGTCGCCGTGGAGCGGCAGCAGCGGCGAGCTCGGCTACGCAGCGGCGCATGGCAACAGCACCACCGACAGCCTCAACGGCCGCGTGCGCCTGCGCTACACCGACGGTGACTGGATCCATAGCCTGGATGCCACCGCGTTGCGTTCGAGTTCGGAATACACCAACACCAACGACGACGGCAGCACCACGCGCGAGCGCCAGACCACCGCCGAGCGTTACACCGGCAGCGTCGGCAGCGCACTGCAGCTGGGCGAACACCGCCAGCTCACGGCCACCGGCCGCTACGAACACGACGACTTCGCCACCTACGACCGTCTGGCCACCTTCGGTATCGGCTATGGCACGCGCCTGATCGACGCCGACCGCTTCTACCTGGATGCGCAGGTGGGCCCGGGTGTGCGCCGCGCGCACAACAGCGACGAAGACCGTAACGAAACCGGGTTGATCGGCCGCGGCCTGTTCGACCTGAAGTACACCGTCACCGACAACACCGATCTGATCAACACGCTGCTGGTGGAATCGGGCGAGTACAACACCTATGCGCAAAACGATTTCGGCGTGCAGGTCAGCATGAACTCGCACTTTGCATTGAAGGCGGCGTGGCAGATGCGTCACAACAGCGACGTCAGCGACGGCGACAAGAAGACCGATACGCTGACCACGGTCAATCTGGTCTACACGTTCAAGTAAGCGACCGCGAACGGTAGGAGCGGACCTGGCCGCGAGGGCGTTCCCGATAAAGCCTCTCGCGCCAGTGCCGCTCCTACGAAGAGCGGGCGCTGCGTGGGGGCGGCATTGCGTGTGTAGCGGCTAGGTCTGGAGCTTGCGCTTGGGCGCCGGCGTCGATGTCGGTCGCGTTACACGTTGACGCGACAGCGCGTTACAGCTCGGCCAGCAGCTGCGCGGCGCCCTTGTCGAACAGCCCTTGCGCAACGCGGCGGCCAAGCGCTTCGGTATCTTCGGCGCTGCCGTGCGCATCGGCGTGGATCAGGCGGCCGTCGCTGGCGCTGCCCACCATGCCCTGCAGGAACAGGCCCTGCCCTTCCCAGCGCGCGAAGGCGGCTACCGGCACATGGCAGCTACCGTGCAGGGCGCGGTTCATGGCGCGCTCGGCTTCTACGCAGGCACGCGTGCGGCCAGCATCCAGCACCGCCAGCAGACTGTGGATGCGTGCATCGTCGCCACGGCATTCCACCGCCACCGCGCCCTGCGCAGGTGCCGGCAACCATTCCGGCGCGTCCAGCCGCGCGCTGATGCGTGCTTCCAGCCCAAGCCGCTGCAGGCCGGCGCAGGCCAGCACGATGGCGTCGTAGCCGCCGTTGTCGAGCTTGGCCAGCCGCGTGTTGACGTTGCCGCGCAGGTCGATCAATTCCAGATCCGGGCGCGCGGCACGCAACTGGGCCTGGCGACGCAACGAGGAGGTGCCCACGCGCGCGCCCAGCGGCAGCGCCTGCAGGCTGGCGTAGAGATTGGACACCAGCGCATCGGCCGGGTCGCCGCGTTCCAGGATGGCCGGCAGCACGAACGGGGCGTCCAGTTCCATCGGCACGTCCTTGAGCGAATGCACCGCGCAATCGGCTTCGCCGCGCAACATCGCCAACTCCAGCTCCTTCAGGAACAGGCCCTTGCCGCCAATGGCGGCGAGCGACCGGTCCAGCACTTCGTCGCCGCGGGTGCTCATCGGCACCAGCACCACCTCCAGGCCGGGATGGTGCTGACGCAGCGCGGCGGCGACATGTTCGCTCTGCCAGAGGGCAAGCGGGCTTTTGCGGGTGGCGATACGGAGCGTGGTCATGCCGGCATTATCGCGGAGCCGGCACCGAACTCACAGTTGGCGTAGTTGATCGCGCAGGCTGGCCACGCAGCGACGACTCACTTCCAGGGTCTGCGGCACGTTGCGCAGCACCGCGTGGACCTGGCCATCGCCGCTGCGGCGCAGTTCCACCAGTTCATCGCGGGCCACCAGACAATTGCGATGGATGCGCACCAGGCGGTCGGCAAATTCGTCTTCCAGCGATTTCAGCGACTCTTCGATCAAGTCCTCGCCACGCGTGTGATGGACGATGACGTATTTCTCTTCGGCCTGCAGGTAGCGAATGTCGCCGATGGCGATCAGCCGCAGGCTGCCGCGCAGGCGCGCGCACAAATGGGTGCGCAGCGGCCTGGACGCGGTGCCGGGCACGCGGCCGGCCAGGAAGGTGGCAACTTTCTCCAGTGCAGATGCCAGCCGTTCCGGGCGCACCGGTTTCATCAGGTAATCCAGCGCGGCCGCGTCGAACGCCGACAAGGCATGCTGGTCGTAGGCGGTGCAGAACACCACCGCCGGCGGCGGCTGGCTCTGCCGCAGCAGCCGCGCGGTTTCCAGGCCGTCCACGCCGGGCATGGCGATATCCAGCAGCACCAGGTCCGGGCGCAGCTGTTCGCACTGCTGCAGCACTTGCTGGCCGTTTTCGGCCTCGCCGATCACCTCGACCTGCGGATGCTCGCCCAGCAGCATGCGCAGGCGCTCGCGCGCCAGTGGCTCGTCATCGGCGATCAGCACCCGCACTTGCGTGGCCGTCATGGACTCCCCCTCGCTGCAGTGACTTTCCCCTCACGGCAGCGGCAATGTGATCTCACAGGCATAGTAGCCTTCAGCCCAGCTGGCCGCCATCCGTGCCCCGGCGCCGAACTGGAACGCCAACCGGTGCGAGATGCTGGCCTGGGCATGCCCGGCGCCGGCCAGCAGCGGCAACTGGGTGCCGGGCTGCGGCGCCGGGTTGACGATGCGGATCTGCAGCTGGTTGCCGCGCTGACGCAGCGACAGGTACAGCGTACCGCCTTCGGGCATGCGCGAAACGCCATGCAGTACCGCATTTTCGACCAGCGGCTGCAGCACCAGGCGCGGCATCGGCAGCTCCCACGGCAACGGTTCCTGGCGGTGCCAGCGCACTTGCAGGCGCTCGCCCAGGCGCAGCGATTCGATTGCCAGATAGCGTTCGGCCAGTTCGCATTCGGCACGCAAGGTGGAGACGCCCTCGCCGGCGCCGAGGGCGGCGCGGAACAGATCCGACAGGTCCAGCACCGCCTGTTCGGCCACCACCGGATCGCGCCGCAGCAGGCTGACGATGAGGTTCATGCTGTTGAACAGGAAGTGCGGGCGAATGCGCGCCTGCAGGGCATCCGCCTCGGCGCGTGCATTGGCCTGCACCTGCGCCTCCCAGCGGTCGCTGACATAGAAGTAGCGCAGCGCCAGCGCAGTGATCAGCACCACCGTGGCCGCACTGCCGAGCGTGAACCGCCAGAAGCCGACCTGCGCGCCCAGCGGGACCTGCCCGAGCACCGCATACAGGCCGTGCACGATGCCGGCACCGAGCATCGCCACCACGGCAGCGATCAGCAAGGCGCTCAGCCCGCCCAGCCGTGGCGGCAATCGCGACAAGGTGGGCCGTAACACGCACAGCAGCACAGTGACCGCCAACGCCAGCCACAGCGCCAGGCCGCTGGCGGAGAGGAACCGCGACAATGTGATGTTGCGCGCGCCGGCGTCGGGGACCAAGGTCACCACCAGCACCACCAACTCGGCCAGGCCCAGCATCGCGCCCAACCGCGGCAGCCGGCACAGGTCCGGCATCCAGGCGATCTGCGGTGCGCGCTGGGCCATGGGCTCAGGCAGCGGTGAAGCGTGCCTGCATCCAGTTGCGCAAGGCCTCGATCTCTTCCAGGCAGACCTGGTGACCCATCGGGTAGGTGTGCCAATCCAGTGCGAAACCCAGCGTGCGCAAGGTCTGCATGCTGGCCTGGCCGGCCGCGAACGGCACCACCGGGTCGGCCGTGCCATGCGCCATGAACAGCGGTTGGCGCAGGGCGGCCGGCTGCAACTGGCTGGCGGCCGCGGCCGGATCCGGCAGATAGGTGGACATGGCGATCAGCCCGGCCAGCGGCACGCTGCGCTGCAGGCCAACGGCCAGGGTCACGGCGCCGCCTTGCGAGAAGCCGGCCAGCAGGATGCGCTTCGGCGCGATGCCGCGGCTCTGCTCATGGGCGATCAAGGCCTCGACCTGGGTGACCGATTCGGCGATGCCGGCCTTGTCGGCGCGCTGGGCGAAATCCATGCCGACGATGTCGTACCAGCCGCGCATGCGCACGCCATTATTGATGGTGATCGGGCGGATCGGCGCATGCGGGAACACGAAGCGCAGCGCGGGCCACTGCGGGCGTACCAGCTCGGGCACCATCGGGGCGAAGTCGCTGCCATCGGCGCCCAGGCCATGCAGCCACAGCACGCTCCATTGCGGGTTCGGTCCGGTCTCGCGTTCGATCACTTCCAGCATCATCCAGCTCCGCTTGCGGGCTGGGCATTATGCCTTGCGCGAGGGGTGGGCCAGATCAACCGGCGCCAGAGGCTTGAGGCCCGCCGATCGCCACGGGCCTCTGCAGGCGACCGCGCCACAGCGCCGGCCAATGAGGCCGGCGCCGACGCACACTCAGATCAGCGACGGTTCCAGCGCAGCGGCGCGGCGCAGCTCGGAGGCACGCACCAGCACCTTGGGCGGGTCGAGTTCTTCGGGGATGCAGAAAATGCCGGCGCGGCGTAGCGCCATGCCGGTGCGACGCAGCGAGGTCAGCGCCACCACCGGAATCGACAACGCCATGCCGACGATCACAGGCCCCATCCAGGCGGCCAGCGCGGGCGAGACCGCGTAGGCCACCGCGCCCATGAACAGGCCGAACACGGTCAGACCGCCATAGCTGCGAAACAGCGCCGGCCACGACAGCTTGCCGTCGTCGCGCACCTGCGCATCCCAGCCCGAATCCTTGCCCGCCAGGACCTCGAACACACCGCGCGACTGCAGGTACATCACCACCGGCGCCATCAGGGCGGCCAGCACGGTCTCCAGCAGGATGCTCACCGCAGCGCGGAAGGCACCACCGCAGGCGCGCAGTTCGCGCGGGTTGAGCAGCAACGCGATGTAGCCGAGCAGCTTGGGCGCCAGCAACACGAACATGGTGCAGATGAAGATCCAGATCGCATTGCCCTGGCTGCTGCCGTGCCAGTAACGGGCGGGCGAGAACGGCAGGTCGCCGGCCAGATCGATACCGCCGCCGGCCAGCGGAATGCCGATGCCGATCAGCATCAACAGACCCCACATCGGCGCGGTGAAGTAATGCCCGATGCCGATCAGCATGTGCATGCGGCTGATCCAGTGCAGGCCTTTGGCGCTCACCACCTTGGCGTGCTGCAGGTTGCCCTGGCACCAGCGGCGGTCGCGGATCAGCAGGTCGGTCAGCGTGGGCGGGCCTTCTTCGTAGCTGCCCTGCAGGTACGGCACCATGTGCATGGCCCAGCCGCCGCGCCGCATCAGCGCCGCTTCGACGAAGTCGTGGCTGAGCACATGCCCGCCGAACGGCTTGCGCCCGCGCAGCGACGGCAGGCCGGCGTGATCGGCGAAGGCCTGGGTGCGGATGATGGCGTTATGGCCCCAGTAATTGCTCTCGGCGCCGTGCCACCAGGCCACGCCGAAGGCGATGATCGGCCCGTACACGCGCCCGCCGAACTGCTGCATGCGGGCGAACAGGGTCTGCCCGTTGACCACTGCCGGCAAGGTCTGGATCAGGCCCACGTCCGGGTTGTTTTCCATGCCGGCGACCAGCCGCACGATGGTGTCGCCGGTCATCACGCTATCGGCGTCCAGGATCAGCATCTGCGGGTAGCTGCCGCCGAAGCGACGCACCCAGTCGGCCACATTGCCGGCCTTGCGCGCGGCGTTGTCGGCGCGGCGGCGGTAGAAGATGCGGCCGTGCCCGTCGACGCGATCGCAAAGTTCGTTATAGACCAGCTCCTCGGCGCGGCCGATGTGCTCGCGGGTGGTGTCGCTGAGCACGAAGAAATCGAAATGCTCCAACTGGCCGGTCTCGGCGACCGATTCGTAGATGGCCTGCAGGCCGGCCAACAGCCGGCGCGGGTCTTCGTTGTAGGTGGGCATCAGCAACGCGGTGCGCGAACGCAGCGTGGGCAGGGGTTGCTCCGGGTCGATGCCGAGCTTGCGGCCGGCGCGCGCCACCACGGTGACGAAACCAGCCACCGCGCTGGCGAAGGACATGGCGATCCAGGCGAACAGCAACACGAACAGGCCGAGCAGGCAGCCTTCCAGCACGCTGATGCCGTCGGGCCACAGCACGCTGAGCATCACCCACACGGCGATGGCGGTGGTGGCGAAGGTGCCGCCGATCAAATAGAAGCGGCGCACGCCGATGCCGGGCGGCGAAGTGCGCTGGTGGCGCACTTGCAGGCTGCCTTCGCGCAGGTTCTGTTCGGGCATCGCCAGCGGTGCTTCCGGCGGCAGCGTGGGCGTGCCGGCATCGAGGGCGGAAACGGGGGGCATTGCAGTCGTTGTCGGGGAAGGAGTCACGGTGCCATCCATCAGGGCTGCCCGTCGCGCGAGGACGACAGTGCGGGCTGACACGGGAGGTCCATCCCCGCCATGCAGTGCGATGTTGCCTGGCACGCGGCCGAGCGGGCGAGCCCGACGGTGTACGACCAAGACGCTCTGAAACCACTCCGATGCACAAGTTCTCCTGGCTGCAATCTCACCTCGCAGCTCATCCTAAAGAATCGACCGTTAAAGGAACGAACGCCGCGTACGGTCTTCGCCCTCCCCCACGAGGACCGCGCGGCAGACTACGCCGCACCGACCGAACGCAACCCCAACAGATTGCAGCCTAGCGCAGACGCTGTCACGGACCGCTGGCCGGGCCATCCTGCCGGAGAGGTGCAATTGGTGTGCCATGGCGTGCAATCGGTTGCGGCGACGGGGCGCTGGCGTTGCGTTGTGCCGATGCGGTCAGAGGTTGGGACAAGCGATTGGTTGGTCGCTCTGCATCGCTCAAGGCGCTCTGGAATTCCAGGCATTGCGGTGGTCGAACGTTCTCAAGGCCTGCGGCAACAGCTTGATTGGTCGAGTATGCGGCGTCCTCGCCGCACCAGACAGTTGCGCGATGCCCGGGAAAGCGGCTCATCGCACGTGGTTTGTTTGCTGATGCAACCGCTTGATCGAGGCATCAATGACGTCTGCGAGCGCTCGGCGATCCTCAGGCCCGGCGTGTCGCGTGCGCAGTGCCCTCGCCGCTCGCCGGACACGCCGTGAATGCATCTGGGGCGCGATGCGGCATCCATGCCGCCAGCAGGAGGGCATTGCACCGAACGTTCGCCGCTTGCTGACCGACAACGGCAAGCACAAACCGCATGGCAGGCAAGGCTTATTCAAACGCGGCATATCGATATGGCGCATGCGCCATCGCGCAAGGGCAGCCGCCCTGGTCCTCACGCAATGACGTTGTGAGCCGCCTTACTTGCGTGCCGCCGCGCTGGCGTCGCGGGTAGCGCGGAACTCCGAATCCTGGCTCCAGTTCGGCCACTGGCGCGAGTCGGCCAGCTGCTGGCCCAATGCATACAGCACGCCCAGGTCGCGGGCGGCGCCGGCGAAGGTCCAATCCGGCTTCCATTCGTCGCCTTGCTGGTGATAGCGCTTGGCGGTGTAGTCGTCGGCGGCCGCCTTTCCTGCCACCACGCCGCCCACTTCCCAATCCTGGCCGGCTGCATACGACAGCGCCGGCACGCCGCGCTTGGCGAACGAGAAATGATCGGAACGGAAGAAATACCCGGCCTGCGGCTTGGGATCGGGCGTGTAACGCAGCTTGGATTGCGCGGCCACGCTCTTCAGTTGATCGAGCAGCTCGAGCTTTGCCGTGCCGTAGATGCCGAAGTCGCGCGAGGGCACGAACGGATTCATGCCGTCCATGTTGATCACCGCCACCGTGGTGTCCAGCGGGTACAGCGGCTTGGAGGCGTAGAACTCCGAGCCCAGCAGGCCCTTTTCTTCGGCGGTGACCGCCAGGAAGACCACCGAGCGCTCAGGCGTTGGCCCCTGGGCGAAACCACGCGCCAGCTCCAGCAGCGCGGCGGTGCCGCTGGCATTGTCCAGTGCCCCGTTGAAGATGGTGTCGCCGCGTGCATCCGGCTTGCCCACGCCGATATGGTCCCAGTGCGCGCTGTAGATCAGCGTCTCGTCCGGATGTTTGCTGCCTTCCAGCCGCGCCACCACGTTGTGCGAGGTGATCACATCGGATTTGACCTGGTAGCTGGCGCTCAAACGTTGGTCCTTGAGCTCGACCGGCTTGAACCCGCGCGTCTGCGCCTGCTTCTTCAAGGTCTCGAAATCCAGCCCGGCGTGCTTGAACAGCTCGGTGGCCAGATCGCGCTGGATCCAGCCTTCCAGCGTGGGATGCGCGCTGCGCGGGTTGTCGCGCACCACGTCGAACATGGTGTTGGTGTTGGAGCTGGCCACCGTGTCCCAGCCATACGAGGCAGGCGCGGTTTCGTGCACCACCAGCACGCCGAGTGCGCCCTGGCGCGCGCCTTCTTCGTACTTGTAGGTCCAGCGGCCGTAGTAGGTCATGCCGGTGCCGTCGAAGTCGCCCTTGCCGGTTTCGAAATCCGGGTCGTTGATCAGCACCACCGCGATCTTGCCCTTCAGGTCCACACCCTTGAAATCGTCCCAGTTGCGCTCGGGCGCCTTGACGCCGTAGCCGACGAACACCAGCGGCGCGTTGGCGATCTCCACTTTGGATGAGCCATCCAGCGCGGCACGGATGGCGATTTGCTTGCCTTGGGTCAGCGTTTGCGGCTTGCCCGCGTTCTGCACCGCAATGGTCGGCGTGCCGACGATATCGGCGCGCCGCAACGGCACCGCCTGGGTCCAGCCGCGCTTGCCGTTGGCCAGGTCGCCGCCCGGCTGCAGGCCGGCTTCGGCGAACTGCTCGCTCAGATAAGCAATGGTCTTTTCTTCGCCGGCAGTGGCCGGGCCGCGGCCTTCATAGGCGTCGGAGGCCAGTTCCTTGACGTCGCGCGAGATGCGCGCGCCATCGAAACTCGGCGTGGCCGCCATCAGTGCGGTCGAGACCGCCATTGCCAGAAGTCCCACGGCAACTCGCTTCATTGCACACCCCGCATCATGGATAGCCCTGGAGTGTAGCCAGCATCGCGTGCAGGCCGATACCTGCGGCTGCGCCGAAGCATGCGATGCGGGTGCGATGAATACTGCAGAAGCTTCGTGTCTGCATCCACGGCAAAGAGCTCTGGCCTGTTTCAGCGCCGCGCTGGCGCCTAGAACAGATCGATGCTGCCCACTGGTTGCGCAACCTGCTGCAATTGCCCACCGGCAATCAGCTCAGCATAGACCGCCGCGCGATTGCGGCCGTTCTGCTTGGCCCAGTACAGCGCTTTGTCGGCTTCGTCCAGCATTTCGCTGATCAGCCGACCGTGCGTCAGTTCGACGATGCCGGTGCTGAGCGTGACCTGCCCCACCTGCGGGAACAGGTGCTCGGCCACCGCCAGCCGGAATCGCTCGAACAGACTCACGGCCGTGTCGCGGTCCACGCCGCGCAACACGATCACGAACTCTTCGCCGCCGAAGCGGAACAGCAGGTCGTCCTGGCGAAACGCACGCTGCATCAGCTGTGCGACCAGCAGCAGTACCTCATCGCCATACAGATGCCCGAAGGTGTCGTTGACGCGCTTGAAGTGATCGATGTCCACGATGCCCAGCCACACGCCCTGCTCTGCGGCGGAGTCGGCACCACCGGCAAACAGCCGCAGGATCACATCGTCGAAGGTCTTGCGGTTGCGCAGGCCGGTCAGCGCATCGCGCTGGGCATCGTCGAGCAGGCTGCGGTAGTTCTGGAAGAAGCGCGCAAAGCCCTGCAGCATCGCTTGCTCGGCAACGCCGGGAATGCGCGTCCCGCCCACCCGCAGGCAGGTCCGGATGCCGCGCGCTTCCATCATCGGGTAGACCAGCAGGGCGCGGCCGTCTTCGTGCAGCTGCACCACATCGCCCGGCCCATGCACCTCGGCCAGCTGGATGCGCGTGCGCGCATCGTGGATCTCCGCCACCGTCAGCGCCAGCCGGCCATCGTCGCGAAGGCGCGTTTCGGCGATGCTGTTGCTGTCCGGGGCGATGCGCAGCAGCGAAAGTTCTTCGGCCGCGCAGACTTCGCGCACGGTGCGCAACAGGCTCAGATCGAGCAGGTCCGCATCGCGGATGGCGGTCAGGTCCACCATCCGCTCCAGCAACGGTGCGTTGGTCACGGCTGCGCCCTCCGGCGGGCGGACACGAACCCGTCATGCCGGGCTTGGCACGCAGGTACACATCTCGGGCTGAAACCCACTGGCATCACAGCGACGACCGGCAATGAGGATGCCGAATCATCGGCGCCGCCCACCGGAACTTGAATTCGCTCGCAGCCGCGCTCAGCGCACGGACGGCCCGGGATGACGCGCTGCAGGCGTGCCAGGCGCATTCCATCTCAACGTGAATAACACGCTCTAAGGCAGTGCCGATTCCAGCGCGTCTTCGCCCAAGGCATGCCGCTGCATCAGGCGGCGGCTGCCGGCATTCAGGCCTTTCACCTGCACGTCCAGCCCGTGATGACGCAAACGCTGCACCACCTTGTCCAGTGCCGCCACCGCGGTGATGTCCCAGAAGTGCGCGCGGCCGACATCGATCACCACTGCGCGACCGGGCACCTCGCGTGCGTCGAAGGCGTCGATGAACACATCGGCCGAGGCGAAGAACACCTGCCCGCGCACGCTGTAGGTGCGCACGCCGTCCGTGCCATCGTGATGCGCGATCTGCAGCAGCCCGGCCACCTTGAAGGTGAAGAACACCCCGCTCAGCAGCACGCCGACCGCCACACCTGCCGCCAGGTTGTGCGTGAACAATGTGACCGCCACGGTGGCCAGCATCACCACGCTGGAGGTGCGCGGGTGGGTCACCACGGTGCGCAGCGAGCGCCAGTCGAAGGTCTCCGCCGACACCATCACCATGATCGCCACCAGCGCCACCACCGGCACCTGCGACACCCACGGCTTGAGCAGCACCATCAGGATCAGCAGGAACACGCCGGCAAACAACGTGGACAGCCGGCCGCGGCCGCCGTATTTCACGTTGCCCACGGTCTGCCCGATCATGCCGCAGCCGGCGATGCCGCCGAACAGGCTGGCCGCCGCGTTGGCGATGCCCAGGCCGGTGCATTCGCGGTTCTTGTTGCTGGGCGTGTCGGTGAGTTCATCGACCACGCGCGCGGTCATCATCGACTCGAGCAGGCCCACCATGGCAATGGCCAGTGCCGGCAGCGCGATGATGCGCAGCGTCTCCAGCGTCAACGGCACCGCCGGCCATTGCAGGAACGGCAGCGCGTTGGGCAGCTTGCCCAGATCGGCCACCGTCTTGAGCGGCAGATGCAGCGCGGTACCGGCCACGCTGAGCAGCAGGATGCACAGCAGGGGCGAGGGAATCGCCGACAGCCCCGGCAGGCGCAGACGCGGCAGGCCGTAGATGATGGCCAGGCCTGCGCCCAGCATGACCCAGGTGGTCAGGTTGGCCCCGATCAGATGCGGCAGTTGCGCCGCGAAGATGAGCACGGCCAGCGCGTTGACGAAACCGGTACGCACCGAACTGCTGACAAAGCGCATCAGCACGCCCAGGCGCAACAACCCGAACAGGATCTGCACCACGCCAGCGAGCAGGCCGGCGGCCAGCAGATAGGGCAACCCGTGCGCGGCCACCAGCGGTGCAGCCACCAGCGCCACCGAGCCGGCGGCAGCCGAAATCATTGCCGGCCGCCCCCCGCAAAACGCGATCACGATGCCGATCACGAAGGATGCGAACAGGCCCACCTGCGGATCCACCCCGGCGACGAACGCGAATGCAATCACTTCGGGAATCAGCGCAAATGTGGCGACCGCACCGGCCATGAGTTCGCGCGCGGGGGAGGCGCGCCATTGCGCCATTTCGGCACGCAACAAGGACATTGAGGGACACTCCGGGGGACAAAAAGGACAGCCTGCGGACAGCACGCAGCAGCGATAGTGTGCGGGAAAGCGACCTCGCCCGCAGCTTGCGTGTGATCGGTGCGCCACTGCGCTCTTCTGTGGCAGCGGTCACGCCACACGGCGCAGCCGAAGACCAAGATGCCCCCCTCACCGCACTCGGCCGTCGAGTTCGGTCATCCAAGGAGACCATCATGTCCATTTTCAGGACTGCAAGTACGCTCGCATTGGCAACGATGTTAGCGCTCACAGCCGCACCGGCTTTCAGCTATTCGGTCAGCAACAACAAGATCGTCGACGACAACGGCAACGTGGTTCAGCTCAAGGGCGTCAACGTGTTCGGCTTCGAGACCGGCAACCATGTCATGCATGGCCTGTGGGCACGCAACTGGAAGGAGATGATCAACCAGATGCAGGGCCTGGGCTTCAACGCGGTGCGCCTGCCGTTTTGCCCGGCCACGCTGCGTAGCGGCCAGATGCCCAGCAGCATCGACTACAGCCGCAACGCCGATCTGCAGGGCCTGACCTCGCTGCAGATCCTCGACAAGGTGATCAACGAATTCAACGCACGCGGCATGTATGTGCTGCTGGATCACCACACGCCCGATTGCGCGGCGATTTCCGAGCTGTGGTACACCAGTTCATATTCCGAAGCGCAATGGCTGGACGATCTGCGCTTTGTCGCCAACCGCTACAAGAACGTGCCGAGGGTGATCGGCGTGGATCTGAAGAACGAGCCGCACGGCGCCGCGACCTGGGGCACGGGCAACGCCGCCACCGACTGGAACAAGGCCGCCGAGCGCGGTTCTGCCGCCGTGCTTGCGGTGGCGCCGAAGTGGATCATTGCGGTGGAAGGCATCACCGACAACCCGGTGTGTTCGACCAATGGCGGCATCTTCTGGGGTGGCAGCCTGCAGCCGCTGGCCTGCACCCCATTGAACATTCCGGCCAACCGACTGTTGCTGGCACCGCATGTGTACGGCCCGGACGTGTTCGTGCAGTCGTACTTCAACGACAGCAACTTCCCCAACAACATGCCTGCGATCTGGGACCGCCATTTCGGCCAGTTTGCCGGCAATCACGCACTGCTGCTGGGCGAATTCGGCGGCAAGTACGGCGAAGGCGATGCGCGCGACAAAGTCTGGCAGGACGCGCTGGTGAAGTACCTGCGTGGCAAGGGCATCAACGAAGGGTTCTATTGGTCGTGGAACCCCAATAGCGGCGATACCGGCGGCATCCTGCGCGACGACTGGATCAGCGTGCGCGAAGACAAGATGACCTTGTTGCGGACGCTGTGGGGAACGGTAAGCAACAGCACACCGACGCCAACGCCGACCCCCACGCCGACACCGACGCCAACCCCGACGCCAAGCGCGGGCTTCAGTACCAAGGTGATCCCGGACAGTAGGTGGAACGGAGGCTACTGCAACCGCGTGCAGGTCACCAATACCGGCACCGCCAGCGGCAACTGGTCGATCTCGCTGACAGTCACCGGCACCGTCAACAACGCCTGGAACGTTACCTGGTCACAGAGCGGCACCACACTCCAGGCCAGCGGCGTGGACTTCAACCGCACGCTGGCGCCCGGCGCCACTGCCGAGTTCGGCTTCTGCGCTGCAGGTTGATGCAATGCGGCGGACACGCAGTGCGTGTCCGCCGTTGCATCGATGGACCAATGCTGATGCTTCCGTAGCAGCGCGCGGGCGCGAGGAACGTTACCGATACGTCTTGTCGCGGCCGGTGCGCTCCTACATTGCATTGGCACGTTGTTGCATCGCCTGAGCGGACGCTGCCGCAGTTAGTATTCAACCTGCATGTGAATCAGCCGCTATCCATGATGTAGCGCCGTGCGCGCGTTCTGGATGTCGTTGTCATGCCTGTTGTTTCCCTCTTGCGTCGTTCTGTTGCCAATCTCCCGCTCACCCGAAAGTTCGTCCTGTTGTGCACGCTATTGACCGTGGGCGTGATCCTGCTGGCGATGGCCGCCGCGCGCCTGCAATATCTGGATCTGGTGGAGGCGCGCAAGCTCAGCGTCAAGACCGAGGTGGAGATGGGCCTGACGGTGATGCAGCACTATGCCGACAAGGTCAAAGCCGGCGAGCTGAGCCTGGAGCAAGCCAAGGAAGCCGCGCGCACCACGCTGGCCGACATGCGCACCAACGACGGGGTGGATTACTTCTTCATCGTCGACCCGCAGATGCGCATCCTGATGCATCCCAAGCGCCCGGTCGGCACCGACATGACCGACTACAAGAGCGATGCCGGGCAATACGTGTATCGCGACATCAAGACCGCCATCGATAGCGGCGACGGCTTCAGCTATTACGACGCGCCCAAGCCGGGCAAGAAGGAACAGCTACCGAAGATCAGCTATGCCAAGACCTTTCCGGCCTGGAACTGGGTGCTGGTGATGGGCGTGTATGCCGAAGACATCCAAGTGCAGGCGTGGGGTTTCACGCGCACCCTGACCTTGATCGGCGGCGCCCTGGTGGCGCTGGTGATCGGGCTGTGCTGGCTGATCGCCTCGGCCATGGCCGCGCCGCTGCGCGCTGCCTCGCGCACTGCCGAAGCCATCGCCTCGGGCCGCTTCGACAACGACATCCGCGTGGAATCGCGCGATGAAACCGGCCAGCTGATGCACAGCATGCAGCAGATGCAGACCCAGCTGCAGCGCTTCAACGGCGAGATGCAGACCATGATCCGCCTGCAGCAGGGCGAGAACATCGCGCACCGCATTCCGGAAGATTTCCCCGGCGATTACGGCACGCTGGCGCACGGCGTCAACACGGTGGTATTCGAACATCTAGATGCCATCAACGAAGCGATGGACGTGATGAGCGACTACGGCCGTGGCGATCTGCGCCGCGACATGCGTCGCCTGCCCGGCCAGCGCGCAGCCTTGCATCAGGCGCTGGATACGGTGAAAGAGAATCTGTCTGCAATCAACAGCGACATCGCGCGCCTGGCCGATGCAGCTGCGCGCGGCGATTTCTCCGCACGTGGCGACCAATCGCATTACCAGTTCGCGTTTGCGGAAATGGTGCAGGCGCTGAACCGGCTGATGCAGCAGGCCGACGCCGGGTTGGACGATGTGGGCCGCATCATGGCCGCGATCGCCGACGGCGACCTGTCGCAGCGCGTGGAGTCGCATTACGAAGGCGCGTTCGGTCGCCTGGCCGATGCAGCCAACCGCACCGCCATCCAATTGACCAGCATCGTGCAGGGCATCCAGCACTCGGCCGAGATGATCAATACCGCGGCAGGCGAGATCGCCAGCGGCAATGCCGACCTGTCCACGCGCACCGAGCATCAGGCAGCGAACCTGGAAGAAACCGCCGCTTCGATGGAAGAACTCACCTCCACCGTGCGCCAGAACGCCGACAACGCGCGCCAGGCCAACCAACTGGTCAAGGGCACCGGCGATGTCGCCGAGAGCGGCGGCCGCGTGGTGCAGGAAGTGGTGAGCACCATGCAGGCGATCACGCAATCGTCGGCGCGTATTTCCGACATCATCGGGGTGATCGACGGCATCGCCTTCCAGACCAACATCCTGGCGCTGAATGCGGCCGTGGAAGCAGCGCGCGCAGGCGAGCAAGGCCGTGGCTTTGCCGTGGTCGCCACCGAAGTGCGCGCCCTGGCGCAGCGCTCGGCCGGTGCTGCCAAGGAAATCAAGCAGCTGATTTCCGATTCGGTGGAAAAAGTGGCGCAGGGTTCGGAGCTGGTGCAACAGGCCGGCAGCACCATGACCGAGGTGGTCAGCTCGGTGAAGCGCGTGACCGACATCATGGCCGAGATCACCGCGGCCAGCACCGAACAAAGCGCCGGCATCGAACAGGTCAGCACCACGGTGATGCAGCTGGACGAAATGACCCAGCAAAACGCCGCACTGGTGGAAGAAGCCACCGCGGCCGCGCGCAGCATGGAAGACCAGGCAGCAGACCTGACCCGCGCCGTGGCGGTGTTCCGGCTGACATCGGATGCCGGAACACCGCCGGTACGTGGCGCAACGAACGCGCTTGCCGCTACGAAGCCGGCGGCCGCCAAGCACGCTGTGCACGAGCACAGGCGACGTGCGTGAGCGATATCGCCTGCCACGCACACGAGCGCTCGCGCCTGTGCGGCAGGCGATGTCGGTGGCATGTGCAGCAATCACGGCGACTGATGGTTTGGGATCGGCACAATAAGCCCGCCATCTGCCATGCGTCCGCATCAGGGTTCGCCGCAATCGTGGGCCGACCCCACCACGCCAGCCTGCGCGAAGCGATGGTGGGGTGCTGTAAAGCGACTGACCGGGCACCTGAGCATCAACCGCGGCGCGCAACGTGCCGGGGTCGGTCTCGACGCGCTCTATCGAGCGTTCCCCAGGCACGGACGCGTATCGTTGCCTTTTTGCGACGCGGGCGCGGCGTCTTCCCGGCGAGGCTGTCCCACGCGATAGCCCGTTGGCGTGTGCCATCGGTGTGCTCTGCGTCGTCCCACTCGCTTGACGCCGCCGGCAACCGTTGGCTGCCGCGCCGATCCGATGCCCACCGTCACGCAGTCAGGCACTGACTATTCGCGGTTTGCGGTTTGCGGTTTGCGTTTGAACCTAACAGCAGAAGTACGCAGTTTCCGGCAGTGCGCATGAGCTGCCCCGCACCCACACCACGCCTAAGATCAAGGCGCTTGCCCATCTGGCTGCCGCGCGCGCTTGGCTGCATACATCGCCTCGTCAGCGGCATGCATCAAACTGGACGCCTCGGCCTGTGCGCCGTGTTGCCAGGCCACACCGATGCTGGGCTGGATCGGCAGATGCTCATCGCCAAACGTGGCGCCTTCCGCGGCAAGCGTGCGGATACGCTCTGCCACCGCGGCGCATTCGGCCTGCGCATCTTCCAACCCGTCCAGCAACACGACGAATTCGTCGCCGGCCAGACGCGCCACCAGATAGCGCTCGCCTGCCGCGCGTTGCAGGCAGCTGCCGAACGCCACCAGCACCGCATCGCCGGCACGGTGTCCGTGGACATCGTTGATGCGTTTGAAGCCGTCCAGGTCCAGGAACATCACGGCCACCGCGCGTTGCTGCTGTTGCGCCTGCGCAACCGCCACCTGCAGCGCTTCGGACCACGCGTGCCGGTTCGGCAGGCCAGTCAAGGCATCGCGGGTGGCGCGCTCGTGCATCAGGCGGTGCAGGGTCTTGTGCGCAGTGACATCGTGCGCCATCAGGAAAAAGCCCTGCGTGGGCGTGGCAGTCTGCGTTTCGGGCACCAGGGTGACTTCCACATCGCGCGGCGTGCTGCCGCCCAGGACATGTTCGAAACTGGCGCGCTGCCCGGCTACCACCTGTGCCAGCGCAGCGCGCGCGGCGGTGCTGAGGTCTTCGCCCAGTACCTGGGTAATGTGGCGACCGACCAGGCTGGCAGGCTCCACGCCGAGCCAGTGGCGATGCGCTTCATTGGCGAACAGGTAGCGCTGCCCGGCATCGAACTGGGCCACCAGGGTGGGCGTGGCGTCGCTGATCGCGCGCAGGCGCGCTTCGCTTTCGGCCAGCCGCTCGGCGGCCACGTGGCGCTCGGTCACGTCCTGGATCTGCGAAACGAAATGCACCGGCGCACCGCTGCTATCGCGCACCAGCGACACCGACAGCTGCGCCCAGATCACCGCACCGTGCTGGCTGATGTAGCGCTTGGCCAGGCTGTAGCTGTCGCGTTTTCCGTCGATCAGGTCCTGGACCAATTGCAGGTCCATCTGCAGATCGTCGGGATGGGTGATCTGCTGGAAGGTGGTGCGCAGCAATTGCTCGCGCGAATAGCCCAGGATGCCGCACAGCGCCGGATTGACGTCGCGCCACTCACCTTCCAGCGACACGATGGCCATGCCTTGTGGCGCGGTTTCGAATGCGCCGGTGAACCGTTCGGCGGCCAGCTGCGCGGCCGCTTGCGCCTGCAATTCGGCAGTGACGTCGATGGCCATCGCCAGATACCCGGCCAGGCCCTGCTGCGCATCGTGGATCACGTTGAAACACAGGCGCACGCGACGCAGATCGCCGTCCTTGCGTACCAGCGTCCAGAGTTCTTCGGCCAGCACATCGCCAGCCGCGGCCGCAGCCAGTTTCAGGTACGAAGGGGGCGACAACGCCAGCGTCGCCATGTGCCGCTCCAGTTCGGCCGGCAGATGGAACTGCGCCGGGCAGGTGCCCAGCACCTCCTCGGCACGGTAACCGAGCAGGCGCTCGGCGCCGGGATTGAAGAGTTCCAGACGGCCCTGCACGTCGAATGCCATGATGGCCACGTCCTGCGAGGCGTCCACCAGAGCCTGCAGGCGCGCGCGTTCGCCGGCCAGTGCGGCCGAGGCATCCTTGAGCTGGGTGATGTCGTGCATCACGCACACCGCGCCCAACGCCGTGCCCTTGTCGCCGACCACCGGGTCCGCATTGCAGAGCACGCTGCGCGGCGGCTGGTTGGTGGCGCGAATGACCAGTTCGGCATTGCGCACGTGTTTGCCACGCCAGGCACGCAGCAGCGGGATTTCCTCGGTGGGCAGCAGGCTGTTGCCATCGGCGGTGTACAGATCGAAATGCAGCGCCCATTGTTCAGGTGGCAGCAGGCGCGGATCGGTGCCATGCCATTGCCGGGCGGCGTGATTGAACTCGCGCAGCAAGCCGTCGGTGCCGCACGCCACCACGCCGTCGGGCATGGCTTCCAGCAACATGCTCAAGGTCTGCCGCTGCGCCTGCGCGTCCAGCCGGTCGCGCCGCGCTTCCAGCTGTTTGGCGGCCTGGCGGGCGAGACGGACCAGGGCCTGCTTCTGGCTGTCCTCGAGCATGCGCGGCTGGGTGCTGAGCGTGCACAAGGTGCCGTAGGCGTAGCCTTCGCGCCCGATCAACGGCACCCCGACATACGAGCGCACGCCGGGGGCAGCGATCACCAGTGGGTTGTTGACGAAGCGCGGGTCGGCTTCGGCATCGGGCACTTCCATCAACTCGGTGCCCATGATCGCGTGGGCGCAAAACGAGGCGCTGCGCGGGGTGCCTTCCAGATCGGTGCCGCAACGCGCCTTGAACCACTGGCGGTCGGCATCCAGCAGCGACACCAGCGCCATCGTGGCGCCGCTGACGTGCGCAGCCAGCCAGGCGATATCGTCGAATTCGGCCTCGGCCTCGGTATCCAGCACGCCCAGCCGGCGCACCGCCTCCACGCGCAGGGCGTCATCGACGGGCATCGGCACGGGCGGCAACAGGACGGTCATGGCGTGATCGGCAGGCGGCGTCTGGTCAGGATAGGTCGCCCCAGGTAACGGCGAGGCGACGAGCAACTTGAGTCGTGGCGCTGGCGCTCGCCTGGCCGTCGTGCCGTGGCAATGCGCCGCGCGAGCGACGCGCCGGCGCCCGGCTCCTGCCCGGCACCGAACGCGGTGAGCCGCCAGGCCGGCCCCTGCCGATCCGCATTTGCCCCGCCGCCAAGCAGCCACTACCCTCGGCCGATTGCCCTGTCCTGGAGTGTCACATGCTGCGTCCGCTGTCCCTGTTGATCGCCGGTGTGCTTGGCGTCGCTGCCGGTTCCGTTGCCCCCGCCGTTGCTGCCGCCCCGGCCAGCCTGTCCAAGAGCGCGGCCAGCAGCGCCATTCCCGATATCGCCTATACCCGCTTCACCCTGCCCAACGGCCTGACCGTGGTGGTGCACGAAGACCACAAGGCGCCGGTGGTGGCGGTGAGCATCTGGTACCACATCGGCTCCGGCGACGAGCCGGCCGGCAAGACCGGCTTTGCCCACCTGTTCGAGCACCTGATGTTCTCCGGCTCGGAAAACAACAAGGGCAGCTTCTTCGCGCCGCTGGAAAAGGTCGGCACCACCGACATGAACGGCACCACCTGGTTCGACCGCACCAACTATTTCGAGACCGTGCCGACCACCGCGCTGGATACCGCACTTTGGCTGGAATCAGACCGCATGGGCCACCTGCTCGGTGCGATCGGCCAGCAGGAACTCGATACCCAGCGCGGCGTGGTGCAGAACGAAAAGCGCCAGGGCGAGAACCGCCCGTATGGCCGCGTGGACCAGAACATCCTGTCCAACCTGTTCCCGGCCAACCACCCCTACCAGCACGACACCATCGGCTCGATGGAAGACCTGGACGCGGCCTCGCTGGCCGATGTCAAACAGTGGTTCAACGACAACTACGGCGCCGCCAACACCACCCTGGTACTGGCCGGCGACATCACCGTGGCGCAGGCGCGCGCCAAGGCCTTGCAGTACTTCGGCGATATCCCGTCCGGCAAGCCGGTGGCGCGCCAGCAGCCGTGGGTGACCCCGCTGGCGGCGCAGAAGCGCGGCGTGCAGCACGACCATGTCTCGCAGCCGCGCATCTACCGCACCTGGGCCGCACCGCAACTGGGCACCGACGACCTCATCCATCTGGATCTGGCCACCACCGTGCTCGGCGGCGGCAAGACCTCGCGGCTGTATCAGCGCCTGGTCTATCAGGACAACCTGGTGGACGACGTCTCGGCCTCGGTGCAGCCGTTCGCGCTGTCCAGCCAGGTACAGATCCAGGCCGACGTGAAGGACGGCGTGGACCCGGCCAAGGTCGAGGCGATCATCGACGAAGAACTCAAGAAGTTCATCGCCCAGGGCCCCACCGCCGACGAACTGCAGCGCGCGCAGGTGGCCTACCGCGCCGGCTTCGTGCGCGGGCTGGAAAAGGTCGGCGGCTTCACCGGCAAGGCGGTGATCCTGGCCGAGGGCCAGGTCTATCGCGGCGACCCCGGCGCCTACAAGAAAGATCTGCAGCGCGCCCAGGCCGCCACCGCCGACAGCGTCAAGCAGGCCTCGGCCACCTGGTTCGGCAAGGGCGATTACCTGCTGACCGTGCTGCCGGCCGGCAAGGACTTCGACCCGGCCGCCGAAGACAAGGCGGTGGTGGCACGTGGCGAAGAACCCGGCAAGCCGGCGCCCAAGCTGCCGGCCGCGGGCACGTTCAAGGTCACCGCCTCCACGCTGGACCGCAGCAAGGGCGTGCCGCAGACCGATCGATTCCCGGACCTGAGCTTTCCGAAGCTGCAGCGCGGCAAGTTGAAGAACGGCATCGAGGTGATCCTGGCCGAACGCCACACCATCCCGGTCACCCAGGTGGAGTTGCTGTTCGACGCCGGCTACGCCGCCGACCAGGGCCACAAGCTCGGCACCGCCAGCTTCAGTGCCGCGCTGATGAACGAGAGCACCACCGCGCTGGATTCGGTGGAAGTGGCGCAGCGCCGCCAGCGCCTGGGCGCGATCACGGCGGTCGGCTGCGATCTGGACAGCTGCAGCGCTTCGCTGGATGCGCTCAACGACCAGCTGCAGCCCTCGCTGCAGCTGTTCTCCGACATCGTGCGCAACCCGGCATTCAAGGCCGCCGACATCGAACGCGTCCGCGGCCAGTGGCTGTCCGGCATTGCCCAGGAAAAAACCCAGCCCAACAGCCTGGCGCTGCGTGCGTTGCCGCCGTTGCTGTTCGGCAACCAGCACCCGTACGGCATCCCGCTCACCGGCAGTGGCACCGAGGCGGCGATCAAGAGCCTCAAAGCGCAGGATCTGCAGAATTTCCACAGCCAGTGGCTGCGCCCGGACAACCTGCGCATCCTGGTGGCCGGCGATACCACGCTGGCGCAGATCATTCCCCAGCTCGATGCCGCCTTCGGCGACTGGAAGGCCCCGACCACGGCATTGCCGAAGAAGAACCTGGCCAACGTCGCCGCGCAGCCCAAGCCGCGCGTGTACCTGATCAACCGCCCGGACGCACCGCAATCGGTGATTCTGGCCGGCTTGCTGGCTCCGTCCACCAAGGCGCCGGACAACCTGGCGATTGGCGTGGCCAACGGCGCCTTCGGCGGTACCTTCACCTCGCGCCTGAACATGAACCTGCGCGAGAACAAGCGCTGGGCCTATGGCGCCGGCACCCGCATGATGGACGCGCAGGGCCAACGGCCCTATCTGTTCTCGGCACCGGTGCAGACCGACAAGACCGCCGAATCGGCCAACGAGATCTTCAAGGAAGCCACCGCCATCATCGGCGACAAGCCGCTGACCAGCGAGGAAATCGAGAAGATCAAGAACCAGCGCATCCGCGCCCTGCCCGGCAGCTTCGAAACCACCGGCGCGGTGCTCGGGGCGATCGAGGGCATCGTGCAGTTCGACCGCCCCGACGACTACGTGCAGACGCTCAAGGCGCGCCTGGAAGCGATCGACCAGCCGGCCGCGCAAAAGGCCATCAAGGAAATCATCAAGCCGGAGGCGATGACCTGGGTGATCGTCGGCGACCTGAAGAAGATCGAAGCCCCGGTGCGTGCACTCAAGCTGGGCCAAGTGCAGGTGCTGGACGTGGACGGCAAGCCGGTCAAGCGCTGATCGCACCTGCGACACCGGCTGCGCTGCTGCATGCAGCGTGGCCGGTGCCGGCGGGGTATGGTGATGCAGCGTGTGGTTGTCTGCCGCGTCAGTCGTTGCCCGAACGAGCGTCGCCACCGCGAGTGTTCCCGCGTGGTTGTGGCGCGACAGCACCAGGGGCACATGCACTGCTGCCCTGTGATCGCGGCCTGCAGGCGTGCTCGACAGCAGCAGGGATACGGCAGAGTGCCTGTCATGCGCTGTGCTGTTGAAGCAGCGATCGCATTGGCTCGCCACTGCCGGGTGGGCCCGTCTGCCGCTGTGCAATCTTGCTGCAGACGGCCCGGGCGAAACCTCGCCAGAGCGGGCGGTACACCCAGCACGTGTCGAACACCTTGCCTGTAGCGAGTTCGCCATGGCAGCCCTGCCCGCTCGGCACGCAACCACGACACACGCGGTCGTTGTCGGCATGCGGTGTTGGTGTCTCACGCTGCGCGCTCCGCGGGCCGGCATCCACGCCACGTTACCGGCGCTGCCGGTATGCTTGCGGCTTTCGCGTTCGCGCTTGCCTGGCTTATTCGATGAAAGACATGCCCGTGGCTGACGAATCCTCTCGCCAACACGTCCTGGATGGCTATCGCATCGTCGACAGCCTGCCGGAGGACACCTATCAAGACGTCGTGCAGGTTGCCGCGTCCCTGTGCGACACACCGATCGCGCTGATGTCGCTGGTGGACCGCGACCGCCAATGGTTCAAGGCGCGGCTGGGGCTGGGCCTGCAGCAGACCGAACGTAGCCAGGCAGTGTGCGACCACGCCATCCGCAGCCCCGATCAGTTGATGGAAGTACCCGACTTGCGCAAGGACAGCCGGTTTGCCGATATCTCGGTGGTCACCGGCGACACCGGCGCGCGGTTCTATGCCGGCATGCCGCTGGTCACCGAAGAAGGCGTTGCACTGGGCACGGTCTGCGTGCTCGACACCGAGCCACGCACGCTCACCGAGTTGCAGCGCACCGGCCTGCAGGCGCTTGCACGGGTGGCCATGCGCCTGCTCGACGAGCGCAAGCGCGAGCTGCAACTCGAGCGCGATGCCATCCTGCAGCCGGTCGTCCCGGTCGCCAGCCAGGCCGTTGCCGACACGGGTTATCACCTGGTGATTCTGGAAGTGCAGGAATTGGCCGCACTGGCCGAGCGCCAGAGCGAACGTCTGCTCGGGCGCAACCTGCAGCAGCTCGACCAGGCCTTCGCGGCATTGGTGCAGGGGCCAGGCAACAGCATCGACCGCGTCACCGACAGTGCGGAATTCATCGCCGTGCTGCGCGGCCCCGACGCCGAGCGCACCTTGCAGAGCCTGCGCGAGATCGCCCAGCAACAACATGCGCTGGGCCTGACCGTCTTGTTGGGCCAAGCGCAATCCACTGCCCCGGACGAGCCGATCGGCCAGGTGTTTCTACGTGCCGAGGTCGCGCTGAGCGCAGAAAAGGACCGTTACCGGCAGAGTCTGGCCTGAGGCCTGCGAACCGGTCTGCTGCGTCGCAGACGTACCCTCACCCCAGCGCGCACTGCTTCAACTGGCGATCGGCGTACCACAGCGCGCGGCGGGCCAGGTCGTAGGCGCTGTCGGCCTGACGCGGCAACATCTGTGCGGCCATCACCGGGTCGGCGCCGTTGTTCAAGGCGTGCTCGGCGCGTTCCAGATCCGACAGGTGCGTGCGTACCGGCGACAACAGCGATGTGCGCCTGGAGGCATCGCAACGCGCACTGCGCTGTTCCAGCGCCGCCAATGCCTCGCGGATGCGACGGCTGGCTTCACCCTTGAGGTCGGGCAGCGTTTCATGCGCAATCGGCGCCGATTTATAGGCATCGCCCGTCGCCTCGCTGCCCATCTCGGCCTGATTGCCGGCAAGCGCGGGATTGAAGCGCACATCCGGCGGCGGCCGCGCCTTGGCAACCTGGGTCTGCGGCCCGTTGAGCATGTCGTTGAACTTCTTCATGCCGCGATTCATTTCCTGCACCGCCACATCGCCCAGGGTGCCATCGCTCTTCCAGTCCTTGGCGAAGCGGGTTTGCTGGTACTGCACCGGGTTGACCCGCTCCATGATCTTGCGTGCCTTGGCCTGCGCGCGTTCGTCGGCCATTCCCGGCGGCACCGCACTGCCGGTCTGCGCCATGGGGTCCACCTGCGCCATGCGCAGGCGCCCGTCACGGGTATACAGCTGGGCGGACATCGAATCGCTGGCAGGGGCAGTGGCGGCGGCCGGCTCCCGCGGCGGTGGCGGCGTGTGCGTGGCCGGCGGCGTCGCACGCGCGGCCGATGCAACGCGCGGTTTGCGCTCGGGCTCCTGCGGCGGTTGCTGCGGTGCCGGCGGCGTCTGTTGCGGCCGCGGCACGAAATACACCTGCAACGTGTCCTCGTGTTGCGCGGTTTCGCGCGGCGGCGGCATGTACAGCAACAGGCAGGCAAGAAAGAACAGGATGGCGCCCGTGCATGCGACAGCGGCGACATGCGGGACAAGCGCTTCCTTCCTGCGGGTAATCACAATGCGGGAGACCGATGAGATGAGAGTGCCGATGCCGCACACGGCGAACCCTGGTGTGCGACGCGCAAATCTAGCGGGCGCCGCGCCGGCGCGCGTTTGGAATTCGTTGTTTGGCCAGGAAGGGCCAGCCGCCATTCACATTGCGCCGCAGGTTGCGCAAGCGAATTGCCAGTGCGCCACGGGCCAAACAGCGGGCGCGCCGCTGTCGACACCAGCATCCGAAAACAGGCAAGGCACATCGCCGGCCATGCGATGCGCAGGCCAACCGCCAGCACCGCGAAAAACTGCGCACCCGGCGACGCCCAACCGCGCAGTGCATCTGCCCGAACGCTGTTGCACCGGTACGCCAGCGCTCCCACCGAAGACGCATCGCCATCCGCTCATTGGCAAGCCAACGACAGGCGCACGCAGGTCTCGGCTAGTGCGAGCTGGTGCTGAGTGACCGCAATCCGTCGGCAGGCCTTACCCGATCTGCCCGCCGCTTTCCCGGCCGCGGCGCGGCGCAGCTCAGGCCTCGTCGGCGCGGTACAGACGCTGGCAGACCTCGCAGAAAAACGCGCGACGCCCGGCCTTGCCCAGATGCTTGCGGTACTGCAGCGGCGCGCCGTCGCGCGGGCAACTGGTCTTGGTGTGCACCTGATAATGCTTCTTCAGCACGAAGGCTTTTTTCCAGGTGTAGAAGTCGAAACTGTAGTCGCGTGCCTGGGTGACCAGTTCGCCCAGCTTGCGCGCCGGTAGTGCGCCCACGGTGCTTTCCGGATGCACGCGGATACGATGCAGCACCTCGTTCTTGATGATGTTGCCCACGCCGGCAAAGATGGTCTGGTCCAGCAGTGCATCGGCCGCCAGCAGTGCCGGCGCGGCGCGTAATTTGCGGCGTGCCTGCGCGGGGTCCCAGAGCGGGTTCATCACATCCGCCGTCCAGTCGTAGACCTCGTCCAGCGGGCGCTCGATGAACTGCACCGAGCAGGCATAAAAGTTCAGCCGCTGGCCATTGGAAAATTCCAGGCACAAGCGCGGCACCGCGTTGGGCTTGTCTTCGTTGATGCGGTAGCTGCCGAACAGCAGGAAATGGATGCGCACGCTGAAGTGCGCAAATTCGATCAGGAAGTGTTTGCCCCAGCTGCGCAGTGCCAGCACTTTTTGCTGGTCCAGACGGGCGATGTCCTGCTTGCTATTGCCGGACACGCGCACGATCTTGCGACCGACAAACGCTTGGGTATCTTCGCGCAGGATGACAAGTGAGGGACCTTCTGGCATGCGCCCAGTATCGAAGCGCTGCGTGATTCGCCCGTGATCGCGATGCACACGACATCCTGACGCACGCGCATGCATAGAGTGCTGCCACCCTCCGCTTGCCTGCCATGCCAGCTCGTCCATCCGGTGCCATTGCACGTGTGCGTTGTGGTTGCGCGGGCTGGTCGATTCCTGCCGCCGACCGTGCACAGTTCGGCGAGGGCGCCAGCGTGTTGCAGCGCTACGCCACGCGTTTTGACGCGGTGGAAATCAATTCCTCGTTCTATCGCCCGCATCGCGCCAGCACCTACGCACGATGGGCCGACAGCGTACCGGAGGACTTTCGTTTTTCGGTCAAGCTGCCGCGCAGCATCAGCCACGACGCGCGCCTGCACGGCACCGGGCCGCTGCTGGATGCCTTCCTGGCGCAGGCCGGCGCGTTGGGAACACGACTGGGCTGCCTGCTGCTGCAACTGCCGCCCAGCGCGGCCTTCGATGCCGCGGTGGCCTCGCGGTTTTTCGCGATGCTGCGCCGGCGTTGGGACGGCGGCGTGGTCTGCGAACCACGCCACGCCAGTTGGTTCGCCGCACCTGCGCAGGCGCTGCTGGCACGCCATCGCATTGCACGCTGCGCCGCCGACCCGGCGCCGGTGCCCGCGGCCTCCCTCCCGAGCCTGGCTGCTGCGCCGCTTTACTGGCGCTGGCATGGCGCCCCGCGTATCTACTACAGCAGCTACGCGCACACCGCACTGCAGGCGCTGGCCGCCACGGTGCGCGCCAGCCACCCGGATAGCACGCCGCCACCGCCCGAACGCTGGGTGATCTTCGACAACACCGCAGCCGGGTGCGCCACCTCCAATGCGCTGGAATTACAGCGCCTGCTGAAGAACGAGCGCTAGCGCAAGCGGGCAGGTGGCGGTCTTCCGGCACGTCACTGGCGCGCATCTTGCAGCAGCCAGACTGCAGGGATGCCGGCGCGCCACCATTCAAGCTGCCTGAGTGCCGCGCCGATATGCCTGGACAGACGCACGTTGCGGCACCACGCCGATCAGCTTGCTGAATCCAGTCGTCCCCGTGCGAAGCCTGTCGGCGTGCCGGCACCCCGCTCGGTCCCGCCCGCCACATCGGTCGTTTACCATGCCCTACGCCACTGCCCGTTCTGGAGATGTCATGAGTTCTGCCGCGCCCCCGTGCTGCACGTCGCTGCTTGGCCTGTCGCTGAGCATGTTTGTTGCGCCGGGCACGCTGACCGCCGCGCCGCTGGACCCTCCGGTCGTCAATGCGCCGGCGCCCACGCCGCCCACGCCCGACCTGGCCTACCCGGAACTGTTCCAGGCCGTGCAGCGCGGTGAGCTGTTCGACGACCAGAAGCACTTTGTCGACTTCCTGCCGCTGCGCGACCCGGCGCTGATCAATGCCGACTATCTGGCGCAGCACGATCACCCCGGCTTCGACCTGCGCAAGTTCGTGGATGCCAATTTCGAAGAATCGCCGCCGGTGCAGACCGACGCGATCCGCCAGGACACCGCGCTGCGCGAGCACATCGACCTGCTGTGGCCCAAGCTGGTGCGCAGCCAGAACCACGTGCCGCCGCACAGCAGCCTGCTGGCGCTGCCGCATCCGTATGTGGTGCCGGGCGGGCGCTTCCGCGAGGTGTATTACTGGGATTCCTACTTCACCATGCTGGGCCTGGTGAAGAGCGGCGAAACCACGCTCAGCCGCCAGATGCTGGACAACTTCGCCTACCTGATCGACACCTACGGGCATATTCCCAACGGCAACCGCACCTACTACCTCAGCCGCTCGCAGCCGCCGTTCTTCTCCTACATGGTGGAGCTGCAGGCCGGCGTGGAAGGCGAGGCGGTGTATCAGCGCTACCTGCCGCAGTTGCAGAAGGAATACGCCTACTGGATGCAGGGCAGCGATGACCTGCAGCCCGGCCAGGCCGCGCGCCACGTGGTGCGCCTGGCCGACGGCAGCGTGCTCAACCGCTATTGGGACGAGCGCGACACCCCGCGCCCGGAGGCCTGGCTGCACGACACCCGTACCGCCGCAGAAGTGAAAGACCGCCCGGCCGCCGAGGTCTACCGCGACCTGCGTGCCGGCGCCGAAAGTGGCTGGGACTACACCAGCCGCTGGCTGGCCGACGGCCAGAACCTGCGCACCATCCGCACCACGGCCATCCTCCCGATCGACCTCAACAGCCTGCTCTACCACCTCGAGCGCACGCTGGCGCAGGCCTGCGCGCAAGCCGGCGCAGAGTGCACCCGCGATTACGCCGCACTTGCACAACAGCGCAAGCAGGCCATCGACGCGCATCTGTGGAATGCCGCCGGCTACTACGCCGACTACGACTGGCAGACGCGCACGCTGAGCAACCAGGTCACCGCCGCCGCGCTGTACCCGCTGTTCGCCGGCCTGGCCTCGGACGATCACGCCAAGCGCACCGCCAGCACCGTGCGTAAAACGCTGCTGCGCCCCGGCGGCCTGGCGACCACCGCAGTGAAGACCGGCCAGCAATGGGACGAACCCAACGGCTGGGCGCCGCTGCAATGGGTGGCCGTGGATGGCCTGCGGCGCTACGGCGAAGACGCGCTGGCACGCACCATTGGCGAACGTTTTCTGGCCCAGGTACAGGCGCTGTTCGCACGCGAGCACAAGCTGGTCGAAAAGTACGGCCTGGAGACCGATGCGGCCGGCGGCGGCGGTGGCGAATACGCCTTGCAGGACGGCTTCGGCTGGACCAACGGCGTCACCTTGATGCTGCTGAACCTGTATCCGGGCAAGGATGCCAAAACCGCACCCGCCAAGCGCGTGCGCAAGCCCGAGGCGGCCGCGCGCTGAGGATGGTGCCGCTGCCGCGCAGTGCGTGGCAGCGGCAGGGTCGGATCATTGGCGTCGGGTCTCGGACGGTGCACGTCACCGATGCGCAGCACCGCCGTCGCGGCGACATGACGCGCTCTGCCTTTGCTGGCAACACGTTGCGAACAGGCGTGCGATGGGGCATTGCCCGCACGAGCCGTGGCAGACGGGCCACCATGGCGATCCTGCGCACCGGCGACGCGCTCTGATGGTGTGCGCAGCCGCGTGGAGCGCAGCTCTTCGATCCGCACCTGGTTCGCCCGCAAGCGTAGAGCGCGATTGCTGATCGCCACATTGCCGCTGTCATCGCGTGCGGCGATGCGCAGCACTTATGCTCCCGGCGCCGGCCCGCGACTGCACCGCAGAGGGCCGCGTATCATGCGCACTCTTTCACTCCAGGACGGACCCATGGCCGTACGCACGCTCAACGAATTTCTCGCCCATTCCAAGGAAAAGGACGTCAGCCCCGATCCGTTCGAACTGGAAAACCCGCATCTGCTGGAAGTGCGCCTCGACGGCATGGTGTGGTCCAAGGCCGGCGCCATGGTGGCGCGCACCGGCAACGTCAAGTTCACCCGCGAGGGACTGCTGGAACAGGGCCTGGGCAATCTGCTGAAAAAAGCCGTGAGCGGCGAAGGCATGCAGTTGATGAAGGCCGAAGGCCAGGGCCGCGTGTATCTAGCCGATGTCGGCAAGATGATCACGCTGCTGCGCTTGAACGGCGAGGCGATCTTCGTCAACGGCAACGACGTGCTGGCGTTCGAATCGGGCGTCGAACACAAGATCACCATGATGCGCAAGGTGGCCGGCATGCTCTCGGGCGGGCTGTTCAACGTGCGCCTGAGCGGCCACGGCATCGTGGCGATCACCTCGCACTACGAGCCACTGACCCTGCCGGTCACCGCCGCCAGCGGTCCGGTGTTCACCGACCCCAACGCCACCGTCGCCTGGTCCGGCACGCTGACCCCCGAGCTGGTCACCGACGTCTCGATCGGCACGCTGTTCGGCCGCGGCTCGGGCGAAAGCCTGCAGATGCGTTTTGCCGGCGAAGGCTGGGTGGTGGTGCAGCCGTACGAAGAAGCCAGCTTCCAGGCCAAGGGCTGACCAGGCCGCCCGACAGCAGCAAGCACTGCACATTGCCCGGTTGCACGCCATGCACCCCGGGCAGTTTTCCGGCCAACCCCGTAGGAGCGCCCCTGGGCGCGAGGGCCTTCCCGGTCACGCCATAGCGCGCCCAGCAGCGCTCCCACGGTTTACGGGCGCTGATGCGTCACACCCAGCCACGCTTGCGAAACCACGCCAGCGGCACCACTACGCTCAGCGCGATGATGCCCAGCGCCCAGAAGTAATGGTCGTGCCCCTTGAGTTCGGGCATGTAAGAAAAGTTCATGCCCCAGATGCCGACCAGCACGGTGGGCGGAATGCCGACGACCGACGCCACCGCCATCACCTTCATCACGTTGTTCTGGTCCATGTTGATCATGCCCAGCACGCTGTCGAGCAGGAACTCGATGCGGTCGTCCATGTGCTGCTGGAATTCGCTCAAGGTGGTCAGGTCCTTGTGCAGCAGGGTGATGCGTTTGGCTGCATCGGCCCCGAACCAGTCCGGGGCGGCGCCATCCAGATAGGTGACCAGGCGCAGCATGCCTTGCCCTGCGTTGTGCAGGCCGCCAAGCTGGCGGCCCATGTCGCCGACCTGGTGCAACATGCGCTCCAGGCCCTTGGTCTTGTGTGGGCTGTCGAATACCAGCCGCGTGGTTTCGGTGACCGCCGCTTCCAGTCCCTCAAGCCGGTCCGCCAGACGCCCGACCAGTTGATCGAACATGCGTAGCAGCAAATCGTCAGAGCTGTGGCAGGGCTCGTGTTCCAGCCGCGTCGTCAGGGCCTCCAATGAGCCGATGCGCTGCTCGCGCAAGGTCACCAGCATGGTGGGCGACAGCGCAAACCCCAACGGCGCCGTGGGGCCGTCCTCGTCCTGGAAACGCGGCACATTGAGAAACAACACATCGCCCTGGCGACGCACCCGGCTGCTGAATTCGATTTCGCCGATCGCCGCACGATCAGGCAAGGCAAACCCCACTTTCTCAGCGGCTTGCGCCAGCTCCTGCGGGCTTGGCTGGCACAGGTCGACCCAGCAACCTGGGGTGTGCTGGGTTCCGGCAATCGGGTGGATCGTGATCATGCATCGACGGTGAGATGAAAGAGTCCAAGCATCCTCCGCGTCCACCATGGCGTCAACGCCGGCACATGCTCATCGGCGACGGCGACGACGGCCGTCCCTGGTCACACCTGCAATTCGCCGTGCGGTTTCTGCAAGGCAGCGAAAGCGTTCGCCAAATCGCACATCGATTCTGCTGTGCGCGGTATGCAGTTTCTGGCTGTCTTACATTTTCCGCTCACGCATTCCAGGAGTACGCGCATGAAGATCTCCGGCTCGGCGTCTGGCGGGCTACACGAGCCTATCGGTCATGTGGATCCGCGACATGCCCCAGCGGTGTGCGACGACATCCAAATCGGCGTCCATTCCCAGCTTCGCGAGCTGCCCCGCCTGCGCCGAAGCGCATCAGCCAAGGGGCGATCGCCGGCGTTCGTCGCAGACAGCAGCCATCTCGATACGCTGTTCGGCAGCACCCAGCCTGCGCGCGGAAAGCATCTGAAAGACGGTACCCACCGGACGCCGATCCAGGCTCAGGAAATAACGGAGGCTCCCGAGCACGTCAAGATCAATCCAACACGCCTGTTCGTCTCGACCGGTCCGGCACTGAAGACGCTGCATCGTCTCGATCCAGCCAAGCTATCCAACGATCTCGGGCTGAGCGAGGACGCCATCGATCGCATCAGGAGCACCCCGACGTTCCGCGGACAGACTGCAACCGACGTCCCGCCCAGTACGCCACTGGCTCAGCGCCTGCGCCTGGACGATCTGCGCGACAAGAAGGTGGAGTACAAATGGAACATCGCCAGCAATGGTAGCTTGGTCATCGGCGAAGGGCATCCTGGCGTGGTCCTGGACGAGCCGATGACAAGCAAGGACGCGCGCAAGAAGAAACAGCCATACGCGCAAGGCCATGTCACCCTCGTGGGCGGCCAACCATGGAACAAGACCCCCTGGCAGGAAAATCGCCGCATACCGGAAGCGCGCATCAGCGGTACCCTGTACTACAACACGGACGGCGAGCTCTGCATCGATAACGATTCGGGGCGATTCAGCGAATATGCCGACCGAACGTCAGACCATCTCGAAAACGTTGCCAAGCTCTTTCAGCACTACGGTCTGCCGGTCACGCCGGAATGGAAAGCAAAGAAACAGATTCCGTTGCAGCGTGTGCCCGCCGGTGCGGCCATCGCGTCACCGAGCCCGGCAGAGAAAGGCGAAGCGGCGCATCCTGACCCAAGCGGTGAATGATCCACCGTCCACGCGCATCGTCATGACGGCCCGCAGCGTGCGGTCACCGCCGCACGCTGCACACGCGATGAGTTCGCACCGATCGCTCAACGCTGCCGGTTCCCGCGGCGTTTGACTGCATAGCCAATGGCCAGGAGCAGGAACCACACCGGGCTGGCCAGCAATGCCTGACGCGTGTCGTCCTGCAGGGTGAGCAGCACGATGACGAAGGCGAAGAATGCCAGGCAGACGTAGCACATCAGCACGCCGCCGGGCATCTTGAACGCCGAGGCGGCGTGCTGCTCCGGGCGCTTGCGGCGGTAGGCGATGTAGGCGCACAGGATCAGCGACCACACGAACATGAAAAGCACCGCCGACAACGTGGTGACCAGCGTAAACGCAGTGACCAGGTTGGGAATCAGATACACCAGCATCGCGCCCAGCAGCAGGCACAGGCAGGAAAACAGCAGGCCGCGCGCCGGCACCGCCGCGCGCGACAGCTTGGCAAAGCCTTTGGGCGCATGCTGTTCTTCGGCCAGGCCGTAGAGCATGCGGCTGGTGGAAAAGATGCCGCTATTGGCCGAGGAGGTGGCCGAGGTCAGCACCACGAAGTTGATCAAACTCGCCGCCGCCGGCACGCCGGCCAGCACGAACAACTCCACGAACGGGCTCTTGTCGGCCACCACCTGTCGCCACGGCGTCACCGCCATGATGGCGATCAGCGCAAGCACATAGAAAATCAAGATGCGCACCGGGATCGAGTTGATCGCCTTGGGCAGGTTGCGGCGCGGATCGGCGGTTTCTGCAGCAGTGGTGCCGACCAGCTCGATACCGACGAAGGCGAACACCGCAATCTGGAAGCCGGCGAAGAACCCGCCGATGCCCATGGGGAACATGCCGCCGTCGTTCCACAGATTCGACAGCGAGGCCACGTTGCCCGACGGCGAACGGAAGCCCCAGGCCACCAGCCCGGCGCCGGTGATAATCAATGCGGCAATGGCGATGATCTTGATCAGCGCAAACCAGAATTCCATCTCGCCGAACAATTTCACCGTGACCAGATTCAGGCTCAGCAGCAACAACACGCACAAGATCGCGGGAATCCACGGCGCCAATCCCGGAAACCAGAACTGCGCATAGGCCGCAATGGCAATGACATCGGCAATGGCGGTGATGATCCAGCAAAACCAGTACGTCCACCCGCAGAAAAACCCGGCCCACGGCCCGAGTAGGTCGGTGGAAAAATCGATGAACGACTTGTATTCCAGATTGGAAAGCAGCAGTTCGCCCATTGCGCGCATCACGAAGAACAGCATCGCGCCGATGATGAGATAGACGAACAGGATCGACGGCCCGGCCAGACTGATCGTCTTGCCAGAGCCCATGAACAGGCCGGTACCGATCGCCCCGCCGATGGCGATCAACTGCAGGTGGCGATTGGACAGGCTGCGTTGCAGATGATCGGGCACGGACGGGTCAGACATGGGCACGGCACCGGCAAGTGAACAAGCCGTCAAAAATACGAGATCGCGCCGACGCATACCAGGGGTTTGCGCTGCGGCAATCGCAAGGACATGGATGCGCCGGCGCATGGTGGGCAGCTCGCCCCATCATGGGGCGTCGGTAGTGGCGTGTGGACAACCACTCTCGAGGCAGGCAGCGCGCGCGTGGGCGTTGCGCGCATTGGGCACCCGGTACCCAGTCGCTGCGCATCGGACAGCCGGCTCGCGCCCGCCTGATTCGCCAACTCGTGCTGGTCGAGCTGCACTGGTGGATCGTTTGCCGCAATGCCCGTTGTCGCGAGGTCATCGCCGGGCAGCAAGGCAGTGCACGGCATTGATGACGACGCCAACAGCACCACATGCAATAGATCGAGCCTGCAGCTGCGCCTCAGATCACACCACGGCGCTGCTAGTGCTGCCCCATTGCAGCGCAGCCGCACACAGCATGCGCGTGCCATGCTCGCGCCCGCTTCCCCGACCGCGCGCGTGACAAGCAGCGTCGAGCGCACAACGTCGAGCGCACAAGACGGAGGACGAGCACGCAGAGACACGACGCCAGGCGAAAAAAATGGCCAACAGGAAGCAGGGCCAAACGCGACACTGACCTACTCTTCGTTGGCGCTACTATCAAGAGAACAAAACGCGGTACAGGCGTGGACGCCCGTGTCTTGAAAGACACGCGCCGACAAGTGGGACCGGCATGCGACGTGCTGTCACGGTGACGGCAGGTAGAGCTCATACCAGCGCAGTCGCACCGTCAGTACTCAACCACCCGCAAGGCCGCCGCCTACCCGCCCCGGCAGCGCTCCGTCGTCCTCCTGCTCCGGGTCGCCCACCTCATCGTTCAGGCCACCGCGTTGCGGCGGCTGTTCTTCCAGCGGCGTGTCTTCTTCGTTGGTATTGGGATCGGGCGTGCCATGTGCCAGAACAGCGGCGTCGGCGTTGGTCATGGTGCGCGCGGTGCGTGGATTCAGATGCATGAGCAGCTCCGATGGAATTCGACAGGAGCGTTAACGCTAGGCTGCATCGCGCTACTCCGCCGTGAGCCTGCAATGAGCTTGCGTGACATGCTGTTGACGTGGCGCAGTCGGCATGGCGCGAATGATCACACTCGACATCGCACGGCGCACAAGGCCCTCTTGCGCGGTCGCGCATTCACAACTGCAGACGGCCACGTCCAAGCCGGTAGGCAAGCCTGACCCGGCGCGCATACGACGCCGCGCAGCGCAGACCGCCGCAGCCACCGCTATCATGCCCAGACCTCGCCGAGACCATGCCATGCGCCATCGCATCTGCCTTGCATTGTTGTTGAGCTGCGGCGCGGTGCACGCCGCCACACCGGCGTCGCGCCTGGATGCGGTGCTGCAATCGGGGGTGCTGCGCGTGTGCACCACCGGCGACTACCGTCCCTATTCGTTGCTGCGCGGCGACGGGCAGTTCGAAGGCAGCGACATCGACCTGGTGCAGTCGCTGGCCGCCAGCCTGGACGCACGCGTGCGCCTGGTGCGCACCAGCTGGCCGCAACTGATGCCGGACTTGCTGGCCGACCGCTGCGATATCGCGGTCGGCGGGATCTCCGTCACCTTGCAGCGGCAACGCCAGGCCAGCTTTAGCGCGGTACTGGATGTGGACGGCAAGATTCCACTGGTGCGCTGCGCCGACCAGGCGCGCTACCGCAGTCTGGAACAGCTCAACCGGCCGGAGGTGCGCCTCATCGAACCACCGGGCGGCACCAACGAGGCTTTCGCGCACCGCCAGTTACCGCAGGCCACGTTGCGGCTGTTCGCCGACAACACCACCATCTTCCAAGAACTGCTGGCTCATCGCGCAGACGTCATGATCACCGACGCCTCCGAAGCGCTGTATCAGCAGGCAAGGCTGCCAGGCCTGTGCGCCATCGCACCGGAGCAACCGCTGCAATACAGCGAAAAAGCCTTCCTGCTCCCGCGCGACGACCACGCCTGGAAAGCCTATGTGGACCAATGGCTGCACCTGAGCAAGGCCAGCGGCGACTATCAACGCATTGTTGAAGGCTGGCGGCAGCCGCGCTGAATGAGCCGGGATTAGGGATTCGAAAAGCAGCAAAGCTGCACGTCAAGTCGACTAACGCTGTTACAAATCCCCAATCCCGACTCCCCAATCCCCGCCGTCAAACAATCTTGGTTCGCCGCCACCAACGCGACACCTGTTCCTCGCGCACCAGGGTGAACAGACCGGCGCCCAGGATCAGCGCGATGCCCACGGCCATCGGCCAGTCCAGATGATCGTGAAACAGCAGGTAGCCGAAGGCGATGGCCCATAGCATCTGGCTGTATTGGGTCGGTGCGACAAGGCTGACCGGGGCCATGCGCGTGGCGTACATCATGCAGATGGCAGCCAGCCCGGCGAGCAAGCCGTAGCCGGCCAACAAGCCCCACTGGGACAGCGTGGGCCAGACGAAGCTCGGCAACATCATGATCCCGCCCATCACCAACGGGCCGATCACGCCAGCGCCGTACAAGGTCAATCGCTTCTCGCTATGGCCGGCCATGCGCAAGGCGATCACCGAGATGGCGCCGACCAGGCCACACACGATGGCCGCCACATGCCCATGGGTGAGATGGCGAAATCCCGGGCGCAGCACGATCAACACGCCGATGAACCCGACGATCACCGCCGACCATCGCCGCCAATGCACTTCTTCCTTGAGGAAGATCACCGACAGCACGGTGACGAAGATCGGCATCAGGAAGATCAGCGCGAATGCTTCGGCCATTGGCAAGGTGGTGAAGGCGATCACCGAGGTGAGGTTGCCGATGGCGCCGGTGAGCGCACGCAGCAGCCACAGTGCCGGCTGCTTGGCCATCACCAGCTCGCGCAACTGGTCGTTTGGCTTTTTCAGGAACGGCACCGCTAGCAGCATCAGCAGCGCGCCGAGAAACAGCACTTCATAGACCGGCAGCGTGCCCTCGAGCAGCTTCACGAACGCATCGCTGATCGAATAGGCCGCATAGCAGGCGAACCCCAACAACACACCTTTCAGCATTGCCCACACTCCACGGTTGACGCCGATCCGACGAGGTGTCGATACGGACTGCCTGCAGTATGCGTTGCAGCGTGTGTCAGCGAAACGGCGCGGGCAGTCGACCTCGGTGGCGAGCGCATGGTGGTGGCCCGGCAGCAGATGCCGCAACAGGTCGGTTACGATGCCGCTCCCTTCCTTGCAGCGGTGCGGCACGTGCCGCACGCCGCACACAGAGCTGTCAGCCGTGCCCCACTACTCCGGCCCCCTACTCGTTCTCGCCGATGCCCAAGCCCTGCTTGCCGCGCGCGGCAGTGGTCTGACTCACTGGACCGGCTCGCTCGACCTGGGCCGCAGTACCGACACTGCCCAGCTCGATGCACAGACCTGGCAATGGCGCGGCCGCGGTTATCCCTATCCGGGCAAACTCAAGGAGCGCACGCTGTACTTCTGGGATGGCGAGGATTTCGCGCCGATCTCGCGCTACAGCGGCGCATTGATCAAGCTGGTGCCCACCGAATGGGGCGCGCCCACGTTCGAGATCGATGGCATCAAGATGCTGCCGTCCGCGCAGCTGTCCCCGTTTGAGGATGCGCGGCGCAAGGTGGCGTTGGTGGATCCGCGCGGCAAGATCGTGCTGGACACCTGCGGCGGCCTGGGCTACTTCGCCGCCTGCTGCCTGGAGGCCGGGGTCGCGCAGCTGTTCTCGTTCGAAAAGAATGCCGACGTGCTGTGGCTGCGCACGCTCAACCCGTGGTCGCCGGATCCGCAGGGCGCCGCTGCCGGCGGGCGTTTGCAGCTGACCCATGCCGATATCGCGCAGCACATCGCCACGCTGGCCGACGATTCGGTCGATGCCATCCTGCATGACCCGCCCCGCTTCGGCATTGCGGGCGAGCTGTATTCGCAGGTTTTCTACGGTCAGCTGGCACGCGTGTTGCGCCGAGGCGGGCGGCTGTTTCATTACACCGGCGCGCCGAACAAGCTCACCAGTGGGCGCGATGTGCCCAACGAAGTGAGCAAGCGCCTGGCCAAGGCCGGCTTCACCACGCAACTTGCCCTGGATGGCGTGCTGGCGAGCTTGCCTGCACGGCGCTGAGTGGTGCCTCCACGCCATTGACGCTGGCGATACGGCCCGCGCGATCATCGCGTGGCGAATGCAAGACAGCGTGCACTCGCGGCACGCATGCGCACTGCATGATCACGCGAGGCCGGCATGACGGTTACCGCGGCGGTTGCAGCGTGCCGCCGGCGGGATCTGCGATACTGCCGCGCCCTCGACACGGACGTTGCATGCGCGCCTATTTGATCATTGCCCTGCTGGTCTGGCTATTGCCGGTCACTGCGACACCAACACACGCGCAGACTGCATCGGCAAGCGCAGCATCGCAGCCGATGTCGGAAGTGACCACGCGCTATCCGGTGACCACCGCAACGGTGGGCGGGCGTGTGATCCGCCTGGGCGAACACCAGGGCAAGTGCGCGGTGTCGCGCGACGGCGACATCGTGGTACTGAGCATCGGTGCACCTTGCTACTTCAGCACCGATCGCCAACATGCCGCGCAGGTCCATCGCTTCCATGGCAGCGACGTCGTGCTGGTACAGCACGCGCATCCAACGTCGCGACCAGACTGGGATGTGGCCGTCTACGGGCCCATCTGCGCCTTCGAAGCGCAGGCGGTACGCGAGATCGGCGGCGTGCTGGAACCCGGCGGTGTCGCCGGTTCCTGGCATTGCGACCCGACCGCGGGGGCCGACCAGAAGCAGTTCGTCTACAGCTACGACACCTGGCCCAGGCACGGTGCGCGGCGACCTTCGCGCAAGCAAAAAGCGCATTGATGGATGCGCGAGCGCCGCGAGGCCGATGCGAATCCGGCCTGCTTTTGGTCAGCGCTGTTTGCCCGACACGCCGTTTGCGCCGCGCACCAGCATTTGCACGCTGCAGACGATTGCCTGCCGCCGCGCCTTAACCGCTGGGTGTCGGATGGCAGCGACGTCGCATGATCGGTGGCCACGCACACGCCGGGTCATGCAGCACGAAGACTGCAATCGCCGCCAACCGTGCCATCACCGCACGTGGCGGCGCGCGCGCCAACTTGCATATGCAAACCCGCCGACGATCAGCAACGGTACGCAGCTCAGCAGTGCATCCCAGCCAACGGCAATCCAGAAGCGATGCGGGTCGCTGTCGACCAGAAAGATCCGTGCCGGCCGGCCACGAATAACGCTGACATAGCGCCCTTCGAAGACTGCCTCACCCAATAGCCAAAAACGTCCGCAACATGCGATCACCGCGATACCAACCACGCCGCGCACGAGCCAGTCAATCAGGCGTGAACTCTTGCGTTCAGAGGCCGGCGGCGGTGATGGACGAGGTGTTTTCAAGCCTGAATTTCTATCCACATGGCAGCGAAGTTTACGCGCCCCCCACTCAGAGCGACCAACCAATGCGAAGTCGTCAGGTGGGCTTGGCCGTCATTCGTCACCGGCTGCGGCGCTCTTGCACTGCTGTTTTCGCCAGGCACAGGATTCCAATGCAGGACCTGCGTCAGTCGGGGATGCGGCGCCGAGTCGCAGCCCGCACACCACTGGCGTGCACGCGCGTTCGCTACCGGCGCAATCGTCAGCTACCCAGGCCGAAGATCAGGCTGCGATGCGTTGCAACGCCGGCCATCGCGCCGCTGGCTGCCGCCAACACCACCGATGCGGCCGGGTTTACGATATCGCCACAGGCAAATACGCCCGGCACCGTCGTTGCCTGCATGGCGTCCACAGCGAGAAGGCGACCGAAAGGCCCCTCGCTGGTGGCACATCCAAGCTGCCTCACCAACGGGCTGATCTCGGTCTGGGTGGTGATGAACACCCCGTCCAACGCGAACCTCTGGCCGTCGTGCAGCACCAGCTCCAGCGCATCGCCCTCGCCTTGCAGCGCCGCCACTGCGCCGGTCACCACATGCACCGCGCGCGTCTCCAGTTGCGCCCGCTGGGATTCGTCCGGCACCAGCGTGTCGTTCAAGAACAGCCAAGTAGGGCCCCAATCCGGCAGCATGGCGGCTTGATGCGCAGCAAGCGCAGAGGTCGCGATCACACCGATGCGCCCCTGCTGCAGTTCGTAGCCATGGCAATACGGACACACGAACACCTGCCTGCCCCAACGTTCGGCCAGACCGGCCAGCGCAGGGAGACGATCGACCACCCCCATGGCCAGAATCAGCCGGCGGGTGGCATGCACGCTGCCATCGGCAAAGACGACCTCGAACGCATCCGCCTGCCCGCGGACCTGGACGACCTCGCCATCAGCCCACTGCACGCTGGAATACGACAGCACCTGCGCACGCGCCTCATCGGCGATGCGCGCGGGCGATGCGCCATCGCGGCCCAGCAAGCCATGCGAGGTTTCGGCAAAACGATTGCGCCGCCGGCCGCTGTCCACCAGCAAGACGCGGCGTCGCGCCCGCGCCAACTGCAAGGCGGCTGACAGCCCTGCATAACTGCCGCCAACGATGATCACCTCGTGCTGCATGGTCGCTCCTGGGTGCCGCCACCGATTAATGTATCTTTCGATGTTACATTAATCGACGGCGGAGACACCACGGGTATCGCGCCGCGCATCCAGTGACGTGATTCAGCGCTGCCGCGTGCGCTTGCCCGCCGCGTTGCCGCCAGATGGCGCCCTCGCGCTGCACAAGGCATCGAACTCGCTCGCCAGTGCGGCAAGCGTCACCGTGCCCAGGCGCTGCAACAGCAGCGCTTCGGCGTGGGCCAGCACATCGGCGATTGCCGCATTGACCACACGCTCCACCCCACATTGCGGATTCGGGTGATCGGCACCGATCGCGAACAGGTGCGGGCCGCCAACCGCGCGATGCACATCCAGCAGCGTCACCTGCGCAAGATCGCAGCCGATCTGCCAACCGCCGTTGTGCCCGCGGCTGGATTGCACATAGCCGGCACTGCGCAGCCCGGCCATGGTCCGGCGCACCACCACCGCATTGGTCGACAGCATGCTGGCGATCTGCTCGGAGGTCATCGGCTGCGGGCTTCTGGCCATGTGGAGCAACACGTGCAACATGCGGGAAAGGCGGCTATCGGTGCGCATGCGGTCCTGGGTCGTTCGATCGGTTCACGGCAACCAGCGGTCGCCATCGGCCGGCAGATTGTGCCGCAGCATCGCCTCGATGTCGCAGCGCGGGTGCGTGCACCAGGATCAGCACACCGCCCATTGATCGCGCCCAGCGGTCTTGGCGGCGTACAGCGCAAGATCGGCCTGGCTCAGCAACACATCCAGCCCGGTGTCGGCGACGATGCGCACCGCGCCCATGCAAAAGCGCACCGGTTGGTCGGGCGGCAGGCCGGCGATGTCGATCGCTGCCACCGCACTGCGCAGGCGCGTAAACACCGCGGGAATCTCCTCTTCGCCACAGCCCGGCAGCACCAGCAGGAATTCTTCGCCGCCCAGGCGGCCCAGGCGATCCTGCGCGCGCAAGGCGAGCCGGGACGCACTGGCCAGTGCCTTGAGCACCGCATCGCCGGTGGCGTGCCCATACACGTCATTGATCTGCTTGAAGTGATCCAGATCGATCAATGCCAGCATGCCCGGCGTGTGCGAGCGCAAGGCCTGCTCGATCTGCTGCTGCGCCTCGGTGCGAATGGCGCGCCGGTTGGGCAGGCCGGTGAGTTCATCGCGCATCGCCAGCCGCGACAACTGGCGGCGGTGCCGTGCGCCGAAGGCCAGCACCACCAGTGCACCGAGCAGCAACAGACAGGCCGCGCACAACGCGATCCACAGCGTCCGCTGGCCCGCTTCGCGCGCCTGCAGTGCCAGCTGCGCGGTCTCGCTGCGGCGGCGCAGCTCGGCCGTTTCGGCACCGCGACGTGCGTCTTCGTAGCGCGCCTGCAACCGCAACATCACCGTATCGCGCTGGCGGTCCAGGCTCTGCGCGCGCAGCGCGTTGGCGCGTTGCAGTTCCTGGTAGGCCTCTGCATGGCGGCCGCGGAATGCCAGCGCCTGGGCGATCGCGTCCACCAGTTGCGCACGACGGTTCAAGGTCAGGTTGGGATCGTCCGCGGCCTTGGCGGCGACGATTTCGGCGTCCAGGCCCTCAGCCTTCAACGCGATCAAGGCCTGCAGCAAGACGGCATGACACGCCGCAACGCGCCCGATATTGCCTTGCTGCTGCATCAACGGCAGGGCTTCGCGGGCCATCGTCAATGCAGAAGCGGCATCGCCGGTTTCGATCAGGGCCTCGCTGGCGCTGGTCAGCGCTGCAGCCACGCCGGCCTGGTCGCGCAGTTCGCGGCTGAGCGCCAAGGCGCGCCTGAAATGCAGCAGCGCCGCTTCGGGTTGCCTGGTTGCCAAGGCAGTGCCGAACTCGTATTCGATCAGACTGCGCTGGAAGCGCGCCGGCTGGTCGTGCAGGCGTGCGAGCGCACGCTGCAGATAGTCTTCGGTTTCGCTGTCTTCGGCGGGCCGACCACCGACGCGGCTGGCCAATGCGCCCAGTTGCGTCAACGCATCCAGCTCCAGCCCCAGGAGTTTTTCGCGCGCCGCACATTGATAGCTGGCCTGCGCCGCACTCCAGGATTCATCGCTGCTGCCGGAGGCGAGCATGCTCCACATGTCGACCGCCTCGACTTCGCACAGCAGATCGTTGCGGCCCAGCGCGCTGGCCCGTTGGCGCAGCGCTTCCAGCCGCGCCACCATGACGCGATTGGGGTTTTCGCGCACGTCGCTGAGCGCCTGCACGATATCCAGCCACAGCTGCGCCTGCGAGGTGCTGCCGTGCAGCTGGTCGAGCTTTCCGCGCGCCTGCGTCAGCGCCACCTGGCGGCGTTCGCTGTCTTCCAGCGAAATAAGCACGCGCGCCTGCGCCAGCAAGGCCCAGAACTCGGCCTCCACGTCGTGGTCGCCGCTAGCCCGCTGCAGTGCGCCCTGTGCGATCTGCAAGGCGACCACCGGGTCGTCGATGGTCGCCGCTTCGATCGTCTTCCACGGCTGCGGCTGCGCCGACACCATGCCACTGCCCAGCAGCAAGGCAAACGCAGCGAGCCCATGTCGCCACCGGACCACGCACATGCTCATCGCGTCATCATGTCGAGGACGGGCCGCAGCGTGCGCACGCCAAGCCGATGCCATCTGCGCATACGTGGCGGCTTGCTGGTTGCTGCGGCATTTCAAGCACTCCCACGGTTGGATGGCGATGGAATCCAGCGGAAATTCAGGCCAAACGGTCATTTCCCGATGTGATGCGACTGTCATGATGACCAACGCACACGACAGCGCACGTGATCGACGCGCAAACGGTCGCGTTCGTTATCGGCCCAGGCGGGCCACTCTTGAATCCGGATGACGGGAGAGCGCAGCACATCGCATGGGCGCGCAGACGGCAGCCAGACCCGCACGTCGCCTGGCTATCGCGCGATGCGCCTGAGGCACGGCGACACGCAGTCCACCCCATCTGCTCGATCGCCTGCCATCGCGATGCGACGAGACGGCAACCCCACGCGCCGGTGGGTGAAGCTCCCCCGGCGCGGCCGCGTAAACTGCCGCACGGCAGCTGCCGCCCCTCGATCTTCCGGAGACGCCGTGATCTCACACCTGCCCCGCGCGCTCACCCTGCTCGCCATCGCCTTGCTGTCGGCCTGCGCCACACAGGCCCCGCGTGCCCCGCAACGCTCGCCCGATGCGGTCAAGGCCGATATCGCGCGGCGCCTGCCGGCAACATTGCCCGACCGCGCCGGCTGGGCCAGCGATGTGTATGTGGCGCTGTCCTCGCAGGCGTTGGACACCAGCGCCGAGCACATCTGCGCAGTGCTGGCGGTGACCGAGCAGGAATCGACCTACCAGGCCAATCCGGTCGTGCCCAACCTGGGCAAGATCTCGCGTGCCGAGATCGACCGCCGCGCCAGCGCGCATCACATTCCCGGCTTCATGGTCGATGCCGCCCTGCGTCTGAGTTCGCCGGATGGGCGCAGCTATGCCACGCGCATCGCTGCCGCGCGCACCGAACAGGAACTGAGCCGCATCTTCGAAGACTTCACCGGCAGCGTGCCGCTAGGCGCGCGGCTGTTCGACGGGTTCAACCCGGTGCACACCGCCGGACCGATGCAGGTGAGCATCGCCTTCGCCGAGCAGCATGCGCAGCGCTACCCCTACCCGCCCGGCGATTCGATCCGCCACGAAGTCTTCAGCCGCCGTGGCGGGCTGTGGTTCGGTACCCAGCATCTGCTGGGCTATCCCGCCAACTACGACGCGCTGCTGTACCGCTTCGCCGATTTCAACGCCGGCTGGTACGCCAGCCGCAATGCCGCCTTCCAGGCCGCGCTGAGCAGGGCCAGCGGCATCGCGCTAGCCCTGGACGGCGACCTGCTCACGCCGGGCGCCAGCCTGGATGCGCCCGGCAGCACCGAGCGCGCCGCACGCAGCCTGGGCAGCCAGTTGGCGATGAGCGACCGGCAGCTCCGCCGCGCACTGGAGGCCGGCAACACCGCAGATTTCGCCGACTCCGACCTGTATCGCCAGGTGTTCGCGTTGGCAGAGCGCAGCGCCGGCAAGCCGCTGCCGCGTGCCGTGTTGCCCGGCATCACCCTGGAAAGCCCAAAGATCACCCGCACGCTCACCACCGCCTGGTTTGCGCAGCGGGTGAACGAACGCTGGAAGCGCTGCATGAGCAAGTAGACGAGCGGGCCGCCGCGCTGCCGGCGCTGCGCTCTGTCGCCTCATTCGGTGCTCAGGCGATTGGTCAACACATCGCCGACAACCGGGCCGTCTTCCACCTTGCCATCGCTGCCGCGTTGATACCTGATGCCGGCACGACACGCGGCAGGGTCCATCTCCCATACCCAGCCAACCAGGGCACGCCCTGTGCCTGATGGCGAGCGTAGCGGCATGTTCATGCGCAGGCCATCGTCCTGGCCGCGGTCCAGCGTGCACATGACGGTGCCGGCGCCGTCGTCTTCAGCGTCCGGGTCGATCTCGTCCACGTAGGTGACGGTGGCGATGATCGCCTCGGCATTCACCTGTTGCTGCAACACGTGTGGAAGATCGGCAAGCGGTGGCGCGGCGCGCCCGCCGGATGGCTCCGGGACGAACGCATCGGTCAACCCCACCTTGCGGAAGTAGTACTCGCTGCGTCCGAGTGTTTTCGAGCCCTCCATGGCCGTTGCCATGTCTGCCAGTTCGTCGGTGCGCAGCAGGAACATCTCCGTACCCGAGCGCATGACCAGCAGTTGTGCATCGTTGGCATCGCTACCGCTCGAATCGCGGCGCAAGCGGATGTCCAGGGTGAGGTAGCGATCGCCCATTTCGGTCTGCGTCACCTCAAAGCGCCCCGAATACGCACGCACATCGGTACGGGCATGGCTGCGATGATCGATCTTCCAGAACAGCAGGCGATATTGCCCGTCGGGTTCCAGTGACAGCATGCGATGCCAATCGATATAGGACGACAGGTACAGGCCGTGCAGGTCGCCGCTCGCCTGTGGGTGCTGGAAGATGCCCTCGAACACAGGGCGCTGCTCTGCAGGCAATGCATCGGCAACGGTCGCGGGCGCGTCGGCCACGGGTGCGGGGGCATCGACAGCGTCGCGCAGCCGGGTGTGCAGCGCCAACGCATCGACCTTGTCGACCCGCAGCATCTGCATCGAGAGCAGCAGTTGGTCGATCTGGTAGACCTCGCCCGCAGCGAGTGGGCCGCACTCCTTGCGCGCGGCGGCAAGCCGGGCCGATGGAATCAGGGAATCGCAGAACGCCGCATCGCAGAGGGACTGGTTGAAGAAGTCCTCGAGGTTCCAGCTCAGATCGCCGGTGGCTTTGGAGACCGGATCCACATAGACCACGTCTTCGTCGGTGGCAGTGAGCTTGCGGTAGTACAGCAGTGCGCCGAAGGGCGTGAGCGCGATCGGAATACGCTGTACTGCGTCAGGTGGCGAGACGATCCAGCGATCCAGCACCGGCTGCCAGTGCCGGGGGTCGATCAGCGCCAATTGCATGCGTCCATAATGCCCCAGCCCTTTTTTACGCCATAGCTCGAGCAGACTGGCAGGCAGCACTGGCGCATATGCGGCAATCAGATCCATGGCGGCAGGCTGCGTCCTGCCTGGCGGATGCGCCTTGAGGAAGCGGGACAGTGCCAAGCGGCGAAACCAGGACATCAGACGGCCTCCAGTCAACATTGCGTGCGTGCAACACCCCATATCGTGCCGCATGGCCATGCTGGGGCACGGGAGAAGCGTAGTTCATCGCGCAAGGGCACGTCGTCGGTGGCTGATCGCGCAGCGGCGCACGTGCGGGCCGTGGGTGTCTTCGCCCACGATGGCGATGGCGATGGAGATCGACCCCGCGCCGCCACGCAGCGGTGGTGCAGGGCCTGGGTGATCCGCTGGGCAACCGCTCGATTGCCGGCCCGCTTTCTCGGCCACGCGGCGTCCGTTGCGAGCCGGGTGCGGCTCGCAACGGACGCCACCACGCGGGCACGACTTCTGGCAGAGGCGCCCAGCCCACGTGGCGGGTAGCATCGGACGGTCGCGCCGACCGCATTGCGCGCTCCTTTCATCCCGGAGAATCTTCATGCCCACCACCCCGTTGCCGCTGCGGCACCTGTGCCTTGCCGTCGCCCTGGCCGCTCTGCCGGCACTTGCCGGCGCGCAAGCCCCTGCCGTCACCGAGGCCGACTACGCGCGCGCCGAACGGCTGATCAGCTATGCCGCACAGCCACTGGTGGACCACGCCCTCACCCGCATCGACTGGCTGGATGCCACGCACGTGGCGTATGTCGATCACGATGCCAAGGGCAACCGGCTGCTGCAGCTGGACACCAGCACCGGCAAGACCGCACCGCTCTTCAAACAGGCTGCGCTGGTTGCTTCGCTCAACAAGCTATTGAAGACCGGCGACAAGCCGCTCAAGGCCAACACCTTCGCACCGGTGGTCAAGGTCACCGCCGATGGTCGCTACCGCCTCAACGTGCGCGACACCGCCGTGGTCTGCGATGCGCGTGCGCGTTGCAGCAAGCTGTACGCCAAGGACAAACCGGAACCGGGCGTGCTGTCGCCGGACAAGCGCAGCGAAGCCTTCATACGCGACTGGAACCTGTGGATACGCGATCTTGCCAGCGGCCAGGAAACCCAGCTCACCCGCGATGGCGTGGAAAACTTCGGTTACGCCACCGATAACGCCGGCTGGCAGCACACCGACAATGCCATCTTGGCGTGGTCGCCGGACTCCCGCAAGATCGCCACCTTCCAGCAGGACCAGCGCAAGACCGGCGACATGTACCTGGTCAGCACCAAGCTGGGACATCCGGAACTGCAGGCGTGGAAATATCCGCTGGCCGGCGACAAGGACGTGACCATGATCGAGCGCGTCATCATCGACGTGCCCACCCGCAGCGTGCTGCGCCTGAAAACACCGCCGGATCAACATCGCTCCACGCTCTGCGACGACGTGAGTTGCTCGCCTGGCCTGTGGGACGACGTGAAGTGGGCACCGGACAGCAAGACGCTGGCATTCGCCTCCACCTCGCGCTTCCACAAGCAGACCTGGTTGCGTATCGCCGATGCCAGCACCGGCGCGGTGCGCACCGCCTTCGACGAAACCGTCAAGACCTATTACGAAAGCGGCCAGGTCGCCGCCAACTGGGCGTATCTGCCGGCCAGCAACGAGGCGGTGTGGTTCTCCGAACGCAGCGACTGGGGCCAGCTGTATCTCTACGATCTGGCCACCGGCAAACCCAAGCGCGCCATCACCACCGGCGAAGGCAACGTCACCGAATTGCTGCGCGTGGACCCGGTCACGCGCACCGCATGGTTTGTCGGCGTCGGCCGCAGCGCAGGCGTGGACCCGTACTACCAGCAGCTGTGGAAAGTCAGCCTGGATGGCGGCGATCCGGTGTTGCTCACGCCGGAACCGGCCAATCACAGCATCGCGTTGTCGCCCGACGGTGCACGTTTTGTCGACACCTATTCCACCTCGGTCACGCCGCCGGTCACGTTGCTGCGCGAAGCCGGCGACGGCCGCACCGTCAGCACGATCGCCACCGCCGATATCACCCGCCTCAAGGCGGCCGGCTGGGTACCGCCGGAACCCATCACAGTGAAGGCACGCGACGGCAAGACCACGTTGTACGGTTTGATGTTCAAACCCACCAACTTCGACCCGACGCGCAAGTACCCGGTCATCGATTACGTCTACCCCGGCCCGCAAACCGGCTCGGTGCGCGGGCGCAGCTTTCTCGCCGGCCATGGCGACAATCAATCGCTGGCCGAACTGGGCTTTATCGTCATTGCCATCGATGGCATGGGCACGCCGTGGCGCTCCAAGACCTTCCACGACACCTGGTACGCCGACATGGGCGACAACACCTTGCCCGATCAGGTCGCCGGCTTGAAGGAGCTGGGTCAACGTTATGCCTGGATCGATCTGGATCGCGTCGGCATCTGGGGCCATTCCGGCGGCGGCAACGCCTCGACCGGCGCGATGCTGCGTTATCCGGATTTCTTCAAGGTGGCCTGGTCGGAAAGCGGCAACCACGACAATCGCGGCTACGAAGACGATTGGGCCGAGAAGTATCACGGCGAGCACATCGTCAACACCGACGGTACCTCCAATTACGACGACCAGGCCAACGCCAATCACGCCAGCAAACTCAAGGGCAAGCTCATGCTGGTGCACGGTACGCTGGACGACAACGTGCCGCCGTACCTCACCTTGTTGGTGGCCGATGCCTTGATCAAGGCCAACAAGAACTTCGACATGCTGATGCTGCCCAACGCCAAGCACGGCTACGGCGATCTCACCCCGTACGTCACCCGTCGCCGCTGGGATTACTTCGTGCAGTACCTGCTCGGTGCGACCCCGCCGGCGCAGTATCAGATGCAGCCGATGCCGGCCAATTGAGCGGCGTGCAGGCGGCGCGGTGGCCGCTGCTGCGCCATGTCCGCAGCTAACGCGTCATCGCGCCAAGGTGCCGCACCACACGTGTCATCCGGGTAGACCCGGATGACACGGCGGCCACTCGCTTGGCCGTACTGCCACCCAAGTGCTTCCTCAAAAACGCCAGCACGCGCGTGTCGTACTCGCGTCGATGCGGCTCGATGAAGAACCCGTGGCCCTCGTTGGGGAAGTACAGCGATTACGCCTGCACCCTTGAGTGCGCACTCCATCCGGTGGGTGTGTTCGACCGGCGCGCTCGTCCTTGCCACCGGCCACAAGAAGCACCGGCATCTTGATCGGATTGGCCGGTGTCAGCGGCGAACGTGCTGCCAGGGCGCTGCGCGCGCCGGGCGCGCAACGGTTCAGTGCGCAACAGGTTGCCGCTGGCCCAGCAAGCCCAGACGCCGGAACCACATCTCCAGCGGCACCGTCACCAGCGGCGGCAACGCCGCCAGCAGACTCAAGGCCCATGCCCACCACGGCCAGCGCAGCCGCAGTGCGGCAATCACGCTGACCGCGACATAGAACAGGAACGCCGCGCCATGCAGGCGCCCGAACACCCAGACCACGAGCTCGGTGCTCTGCAGCCCGTACTTCAGAAACATGCCGACCAGCAATCCGGCCCAGGTCAGTCCTTCGAAAAATGCAGCCAACGCAAACAGCCGGCCGATCGGCGACAACGCAGAAGACACACGCATACAACACTCCAGACGGACAGGGATTGCCGCGACGCGATGGCGGCGGCGACGCCCGCTGGCAAGGCCAGTCTACAGTCCAACTCAACGACGCTGAGGTTAAATGGCCAGGCAAGCGCATGCGCCTTGCGACCGATGCGTGTGATACGCGCCCAGTGCCCACATGCGTTTGGCACCGCCGCCGCACATCCCGGCGATAATGCCGGCTCCGTCGTCCTCAAGCCTCGCACCATGCGCATCGCACTGCTGTTGTTCCTGCTGGTCGCCTTATTGCCCGCCACGGCGCTGGCGCTGAAGGTGCGCGATGGCGATCTGCTGTTCGTCACTGCGGCGCACACCGGCTTGAGCGGCGCCATCGACGATGCAACTGCCACCCAGGGGCAACCCAGCTTCGACCATGTCGCGCTGGTGGCGCATGCAGGCGACGTTGCGGTGGTGCTGCATGCCGACGAGCACGGTTCGCGCGAGCAGCCACTGCAGGCATTCATCGATGAGGCCACCGCCAAGCAGCGGCAGATCTTCGTGTATCGGCTCACCCCCGAACATCGTCCTGCCATCCCCGATGCCATTGCCCAGGCACGGCGCATGCTTGGCAAGCCCTACAACGACACTTACGTGCAGGACGACAACCGCTATTACTGCTCGGATTTCATCGAGCGCGCCTTCCGCGCGCATCACGTGTTCGCCCTGCAACCGATGAACTTCAAGAACCTGCAGACCGGCAAGATTTCGCCATACTGGATCGATTTCTACCGCAGCAAGGGCATGCCTGTGCCGCAGGACATGCCGGGCACCAATCCGAACGATATGGCCACGACGGCGGCGTTGACCTCGATGGGTCGGCTGAACTAAACGCCGCGTGCCGATGTCCCCAGACGATTCCGGGGTGACCCTGCAGGAGACTGCTTTGAAGAATGCGATGTTGGCAGGATTAGGGATCGCGCTGTTGGTCGGCTGCGGCAAGGCACCAGCGCCGACGCCGGCTGAAGCAGCAACGCCGCAGGCAGCGGTCGCAGTGCGCACGCCTGCCCACGCCCCGGGCAGGCAGCGTGGCGAGGGCCACCCTTATGAGCTGGCCGATACGCAGGTCTGGGACGTACCGGATCCAGTCTCGGGGCGTCGCTATCAGGTCTTCGTCGCCCTGCCACGCGCTTATGCGGAAAATCCGCAGCGGCGTTACCCGGTGCTGTACGCCACCGACGGCGACTACGCGTTTGCGCTGGTCAAACAGATCGCACGTCGCTTGAATGGCGAAGGCCCGGCCATCGAGGATTTCATCCTGGTTGGGCTGTCCTACGCCGTCGGCGAGGAACCCATGCCCAGCCGCAGGCGCGACTATACGCCGACGCCGGAAGACGGCCCTAACGCGGCGCCGGTGGCGACCCACGGCAAGAGCGCTGCCTATATCCGCTACCTGCGCGAGCAGGTCTTGCCGTTTGTGGCCAACCACTACCGAACCGACGAACAGCGGCGCCTGTATCTGGGGCATTCGTACGGCGGCCTGCTCGGCACGGACATCCTGCTCAGCAGCCCGGAGATGTTTTCTGGCTATATCCTCGGGAGCCCGTCGTACTGGTATGGCGAACATGCCATGGTGGCGCAGGAAAAGACCTTTGCAGCCACGCATCGCGATCTGCCGGCGCAGGTGTACATGTACGTCGGTGAGTACGAGCAAGTGCGTTATCACCAGACCTACGACATGGTCATCGATACCCAGAACATGGCGCGTGCGTTGCGTGCGCGTGGCTATCCGTCGTTGCATCTCACGCTTGAGGTTCTCAACGATGAGGACCACCTGAGCATCGGGCCGCGCGGCATCACCCACGGCTTGAAGGTGTTGCTCGGGAGCAAGGCTGCCGATCGGAGCGAGCGCTGACGCAAGGCATGGCCTCGGGATATTCAAGTGCCCAAGGCAATGGCATGCACCGCAGCGGTCAGCCACGGACACCACCGGTTGCTGCGCCAGCGGTTTGCGCATGGCAGCGGCCGGCATGCGAGCACAACCGATGCGTAGCGTGCACAACATCTTGCCAACTCCCACACACGCCACGCCCTAGTCTGCGCAGATCGATGACAGCGTGCCACGCGCAGGCATTCCGCCTGCGATGGTCGAGCACATGCAGAGGTGCACATGGCTTTGATCCACTCCATCCTGATGGGCGTCGTCGCCGGCATGCGGTCGATGACGCCGCTGGCGGCCGTCGCCAATGCTGCACGCACCGGCAAGCTGCCTGCCGACAATGGTGCGCCGGCACTGCTCGCCAACCCACTGGCATCGGCCGGCATGTTGGCATTGGCTGGCGGCGAGCTGGCCGGCGACAAGATGAAGACCGCGCCCGACCGCATCGTGCTGCCCGGCATGATTGCGCGCATCGCCACAGGTGTGATCGTCGGCACTGCATTGGCGCCACGCGAACAACGCGGCATCGCCGCGCTGCTCGGTGCGACGACCGCCGTTGCCGCCGCCTATCTCACCTTCAATGCACGCATGCGTGCGATCGAGCGCTATGGCCAAACCAGCACCGGCGTGGTCGAAGACGCAATCACGGTAGGCGCGGCGACGCTGATCATGCGCGATGCGGCCAAGCGATAACGCATCTCCACGGATCCATGCATGATGCTTGAAGGCCTGCCACGGGTTGTGCAGGCCGTGCTCGCATAGCGCTCCGTCGCCGCTATCAACTCAGCAAATTATGCCTGTGACAGACCGCGTAACAGACCTTGCTCACGCCGGGCGATAGATCGCACACAGCTTGTTTCCATCAGGGTCGCGCACGTACGCCAACCACGTCGGCCCCATGCTGCTCTCACGCAAACCGGGCGGTCTTTCGATGGAAATGCCGCCAGCAGCGACCGCGCTGTCATGAAAGTGCTGCACTTGCTCCGGCGAGTCGCATTTGAAGCCAACCGTTGCACCGTTACCCGGGCTGGCGGGTTCGTCGTTGATCGGCTCGCTTACACAAAAAGTGCTGCCTGCATGCCGGTAGAACAGGCGCGTGTGCCCGCTTGCTGCCTGATTGACGAACGGCGTAGGCGCACCGAAGACACCTCCTAGCACTGCATCGTAGAACGCTCGCGCACGCGCGATATCGTTCGTTCCTACCATGACATGATTGAGCATGACGTCGCCTGTTGATCGCGCGGGTGCGCAGCATACGCCACCTTACCCGCCGTGCCATGGCGACCATGCGAATCAGCCGCCACGCCCATGAGGCGCATCCAGATCCAGTAGCGGCCCCATCGGGACGATACCGGTGGGGTTGATGGTGTCGTGGCTCTGGTAGTAATGCCCCTTGATGTGCTGGAAGTTCACGGTGTCGGCAATCCCCGGCATCTGGTAGAGCTCGCGCAGGAATCCAGACAGCTGCGGGTAGTCGGCAATGCGCCGGAGATTGCATTTGAAGTGCCCCACGTACACCGCATCGAACCGCACCAGTGTGGTGAACAGGCGCCAGTCGGCTTCGGTGAGCCGGTCGCCGCAGAGATAGCGTTGTGCGCTCAGGCGCGCCTCCAGCCAGTCCAGGCTTTCGAACAACGGCAACACCGCTTCGTCATAGGCCGCCTGGGTAGTCGCAAAGCCCGCCTTGTAGACCCCGTTGTTGACGGTGTCGTAGACACGCGCGTTCACAGCATCGATCTGCTCGCGCAGCGGCTCCGGATAAAAATCACCGTCTGCAGCGCCAATCGCGTCGAAGGCGCTATTGAACATGCGGATGATGTCTGCCGACTCGTTGCTGACCACGGTCTTGCGCTCGCGGTCCCACAACACCGGCACCGTGACCCGGCCCGAGTAATGCGGGTCGGCCTTGAGATACACCTCGTACAGATATTGCGCGTGATTCTCGGTGTCGCCGACCACGCCTGGCCCATCGGCGAAGGTCCAGCCGTTTTCGCGCATCAGCCAGTGCACGATGGACACGTCGATCATCGACTCCAGCCCTTTCAGGCGCCGGAAGATCAGCGTGCGGTGCGCCCATGGGCAGGCGAGCGACACATACAGGTGATAACGCCCCGAAGCCGCCTGGAACCCGCCCTGGCCATGCGGCCCGGCGCTGCCATCGCGCGTGACCCAATTGCGAAACTGCGACTGCGAGCGCTCGAACCGCCCCTCGCTCTTGCTGGTGTCATACCACCTGTCCTGCCATTTGCCATCGACCAACAGACCCATCGTGCTTTCTCCCGCCGCAACACTCACTGGCGACCGTAGCCCAGCGATGTTGCAGGCTGCGTGAGCAGCGCGATGGTGCGCGAGCGTGGCACGCGATCACCGTGGAAGAATGCAGGCAGGCGCATCGCCCGGTGCGTGCGCCTGGCGGCCGGCAAGACGCACCTATCTTGCAATCACCGCCGTTCCCGATGGCACCATGTAGCACGCCTGCGCTTTCTTGCAGGCCTCGGCATTGAGCTCGGCGATCTGGCTGGCCAGGTACTGCTCCGGCGTCAGCCCCATGCGGTTGCGGTACGCGTTGTCGGCGTCGGCCTTGGCCTCTTGCTCCTGCTCGCGCTGCCGTTCTGCGGTGGTCGCCTCCACCAGGGTCTTGACCCGCTGTTGCTGCGCGGCGGTCAGATTCATCTGTTGCAACACATCCGGATTCGGACGTGCGCGGCCCAAGGTGATGTTCTGGATCTGGATCGGCAGGCCTTGCTCCTTGACCAAGGCACTGACGTTTTGTGTCACCGAATCGTCGATCTTCCTGGCCGTGTCCGGGTCGCTCATCATCTTGGTCATGTCGTAGCGCTTGACCTGGTCGCGCACGATGGACGCGTACTGGCTGGCCACGTTGTTCTTGAACCAATCCTGCCCAAACCTGGACAACAGCAGCGCCGGCGCAGTAATCCTGTATTGGATCTGGGTGGAGAAGTCCAACAGGATGTTGTCGCTGGAGGAAAAATCGTCGAATGCCACCTGCACGGTTTGCGGCGTCACATCCACATAGCTGGCCGACGTGGTCAGCCAGGTGTAAGTGCGCCCGGGATCGCGCACATCGTCCAGGCGGATGCCGCCCTTGCCGAAGAACAAGGGCTTATCCACCAACACGGCCTGCTGCCCCGGATCGGGCGACACAACGGTGCACGCACACAGCAAGCCGGCCAGCCCGATGGCCAGCATGGAAGTCTTCATCGATGTCCCCTTGAATGCCCGGGCGCCAATTCGCGCCGGTGTGGCGGAAGGTTACCCAAACATCCGGCCAGTCGCATCCTGCCCGCAGCTGGGGACGTTCGCCGACAGTTCGTCGCTCGGAGAGCGCCCAAGGCCGCCAGCCGAGCGCGCGGCAACAGCCTGGCTGACCCGCTCAGCCGCCCGTATTGGCGCCAGCCAACCACAATCGGCGAAAATGTCCGCCTGCCGACATCCCGCCCAGCGGCCAAGCGCAGCGGCGCCCTGCCCGCCTGCTCCTGTCATCGTCTTCGCCTGCTGGCTGCCGGCCATCGTGCCTGCGTTGCCAGCCGCCCATTCCGGATCTGCCTTGAACACCAACGCCCCACCCGTGCCCAACGACGAGCTGCCCCTGACCGACCGCCTGCGCGCGGCCCTGGACGTGCTGGAGGCCATCGACGCCGACCGCAGCGTACTGGACACCCTGCCCGAAGCCGACCGCGTGCGGCTGCATCAAGTGGTTGCCAAGGTCTATCACCCCGAGCCGAAGGCGCGGCGGCAGTTGCTCAAGCAGCGAGAGCGAGAGCGCCACCAGGAAAAGGTGCGCAAGGCCGAAGCGCTGCTGGAACAACGCGGTATCCGCGCACTACGACGCAAACCGGTGTTCAGCACGCCAAACTATTTCCCGCCGCATGCCGCCGGCCTGCACGACGCCCACAACGGCGAAAACGCCACTGCCGCGGCGGAGCCCACGCATTCGCCCGAGCTGCGCCATTGCTATGTCTGCAAGCAGAAGTTCACCGAGCTGCATCATTTCTACGACCAGATGTGCCCCACCTGTGCGGAGGTGAACTTCTTCAAGCGCACCGAAACCGCCGACCTGCGCGGGCGCGTCGCCCTGCTGACCGGCGGGCGCGTCAAGATCGGGTACCAGGCGGGTTTGAAGCTGCTGCGCGCCGGGGCAGAGTTGATCGTCACCACGCGCTTCCCGCGCGATTCGGCCGCGCGCTATGCGCAGGAACCGGACTTCGCGCAGTGGGGTCATCGCCTGCAGGTGTTCGGCTTGGACCTGCGCCATACCCCCAGCGTGGAAGCGTTCTGCAATGAACTGCTGGCCACGCGCGAGCGGCTGGACTTCATCATCAACAACGCCTGCCAGACCGTGCGTCGCCCGCCGCAGTTCTACGCCCACATGATGGCCGGCGAAACCGCCGCATTGCACGAACTGCCGGAGACCGTGCGGAATCTTGTCGGTCATTACGAAGGCCTGCGCACCCCGGAGTTGCTCCGCGATGCCTCGGCCACCGCGTTACCCGCGGTGCATGGCCGTGGGCTCGACAGCGCCGACGGCCTCACCCGTGCCGCCGAACTCTCGCAGATCGCGTTGCTGGACGACGAGCTGGTAGGCCAGCAGCATCTGTTTCCTGATGGGCGACTGGATCAGGACCTGCAGCAGGTCGATCTGCGCGGCCGCAATTCCTGGCGCCTGCTGATGGCCGAAGTGCCGTCGGTGGAGCTGTTGGAAACGCAGCTGGTCAACGCCATCGCGCCCTTCATCATCAATGCGCGTCTCAAGCCGCTGATGCTGCGCACGCCCGAACGCGACAAGCACATCGTCAATGTCTCGGCGATGGAAGGCCAGTTCTATCGCAACTTCAAGACCACGCGCCACCCGCACACCAACATGGCCAAGGCCGCGTTGAACATGATGACGCGCACCTCGGCGGCCGATTACCAGAACGACGGCATCCATATGAACAGTGTGGACACCGGCTGGGTCACCGACGAAGACCCGGCAGAGATCGCCGCGCTCAAGGTGCAGCAAGAACGTTTCCACCCACCGCTGGATATCGTCGACGGCGCCGCGCGTATCGTCGACCCGATCATCCACGGCTTCAACACCGGCGAACATGTGTGGGGGCAGTTCTTGAAGGATTACGCGCCGACCGATTGGTGAGGCGCGATGACGGGGCCTGGCGATCCATACCGGCATGCGCATTCCTCACCACCAGCAAAAACGGTGTTCGGTTGACGCTGTCGGGCATCCGGCGCTGTTGGCGCGATGCGCAGTGACACAGACTGCAAGTGCGTGCAAGAAACGTGTCGACCATATCGTCAGCACATCCTTGCAGAGGCGGCAGACAGCATCAACGACTCGTCTTCCATCTAGCCACGTCTGTCGTCAGGGATGCCATTCCTGCTTTTTTGCCCGCGTGCTGCAATCACGCAGGCCAACGTCTCGTCATTGGCCTGCATCATCGCTGGCCACATCCTGAGCTGATGCAACGCTAGAGATTATTTGCAGTCTTTGGAGACGGGCGCCACATCGACAGGAGTTACCTGTCCATCAACGGCAACCCGTTTGACCGCCAAGGTGCAGACCGAGTTGCGAAAGTCCAGGTCCAACGCAACCTCGTAATCGGCACCCGCCTCCGGAACAAAGGTGGACGCCAGCAACGGCCCGCATGTCCAACCGCTTTTGAAGCCCGGCGTGCTGGTCCAATGCGCCGGCGAACTGGCACCGGCTTCCACCACCACCGGCTTGCCGGCTTCGATCGCATATTCCTTGTAGAACGGCTTGGAACCGATCATCTTGCGCTCGTGCAGGTTGCGCGTGTTCTGGGTCTCCGGAATGCCGATCGCCTGGTTCTTCACCGACCCCATCAGCGAGCCGAACGCGCTCCCCAACGAACCGGACGCACGCACCTTTTCACCATACGCGGCGGTACACACAGCGTCCTTGTACAACACGATTCCCACGCCGTTCTGACCAAACATCCGGATGCGCGCACCCGTGCCATCGATCCGCGCAGGCGCTTGTTCGGCAGCCAGCACGGGGGCGACACACGCAGCCGCCAAGGACACAACGAGCAATCGAATCATCACGTTAAACACAGCCTCCACAGTTCCATCGAACCTTCTGGTGAGCGTGGAATAGCGGCAGGTTGCGTGAAGTCTTGAACTCCGGTGCAAGTGCCACGCCCAAAGTGAGGCACATATCACCGGAGGCATCACATTTGCCTGGCCGAGCGATGCGCTTTTGCCCACGATGTGGCCGCGACGCTCTGCATCCTTCGACACAGAAACCGGCCATGTTCGCACCATCTCCAGACAGCCCTCGCTGTTGAGCGGCATCTGACGATGTAAAGCGGGGACAGAGGTGTTCCGAACAGCAGGGCGCGCCTGCATTGGCATCTACGCAAGAAGGAAGAAGCTTCCTTCCAGTGGCAGAGCAGATGAACCCGCGCCTTGTGCAGTTTTTGCCGCGCGGTGCATGGCCGACTCACGCTGCAATCGTCCCGGGCTCTGCGCTATCGCCGATCCGTATCCTTGATGGCTTGCGCGCGCGCAAGCGTGTTGGTCAAGGCCAAAACCTCCGGCAATTCGTGCCGAAAGGCATCTACCTGCCCGGCTGGCACGACAGCTTCGAAGTTTGACTGGTCGAAGATCGGGCGGCCTTCCATGTAGAAGCCATCGCGGCCCTGCACGACGAAGTGGAAGCACGATTGCCACCGCGGATCAGGGCGCGCCGACAATTCCACATTGACTTTACTGTGCGCGCGCCCGGTGTCGCCCGAGGTGATGGTCACGGTGCGCGCCGTGATCTGGTTCCCGATATTCATGCAGGCAATGATCGGCGCTAGGCCGTCGCCGCACTGTGATCCAGGAGGCCGGATGCGTTCAACAGCACGCAACCACGCACCCTTCACGCCATCACGACACACTGCTGAAGACGCGATTGCTAGCAAGTGAAGCCACTGCCTGTTAGCGGCCTTGCACCGGGCCAGCGACAACTCACATGGGCACCAGAGGCGGACTTAAGTGCACTCGCAAAATGCTGCAGGCCGGCGAAGTCGTTGATCGGTTGTCGCGAGCCGCTACGATGGTGCGTATTGTCGCGGCCCCCAGCAAGGACGTTGCCCATGTCACAGCACGCGATCGAGGACGTGATCGAACGCGCCATCCACCTGGTCGATCGCAGTACGCAAAACGCCGCGCACCAGGCCGCGCTCATCCACGCCTTGCTCCACCTGCAGGCACGCTACGACACCGGCCTGACCTGGCTGCGCATGCATGAGGTGCTGCTGCGCCACGACGTGCTGGTGCGCACGCCGGTGGAGGCCATCGACGATGCGGCGCTGCGCGCCCAAGCGAGGGCTGCCGAGACATCGTGCTGGTTGGAGAGCGATCGTGGCACGGGCTATCTACACCTGGAAGAAAACGCATCCGTGCTCTACCAGCAAACGGGAACCGGCCACGCCATGCCGGTTTCCGCCTTGTTCCGTGCCGTGCTGACGCTTGCCGATCAGGCCGACGATGGCGAGTTATTCACTGACCTCTATGGCCTGCTGGTCAACGGCTGGCTCGACGCCACATTCACCGCCGAGGACGGCCTGGCGTCGTCGCTGGACGGTCTTGTCGCCTGCGATGACCTGCAGGCAATCCGTGGCATTGCCGCGCGGCGTGGACTCAAGCGCCGGCGCGGCGTGTCGGAAGATCTCGCGCTGCCTCACCTCAGCGAGAGCCAGGAGCCTGGCGAGATCGAGCAAAACGCCGGCTTGCGCTTCTTCCTGCAGCCCAAGCGCGCGCCCACTGCCTTGCTGGCCGCACGCAACAGGACCCTGCGCCAGCTCGCACGCGTGCAGGAACTGATCCCGATGCTGGTGGAGCAGCGCCTGAGCGCCGCGCTGCAGCAGGCGGGTTGGTCGGCGGTTGCCGTGCAACCCGAGCATCCATGGTGCTGGACCCGCGACCGCGACGGCAGCCGCCAGTGCCTGTGGGCCACCCACGACGCGACGTGTGGGGAGTTGATTGTCCAGGCAGGCCTGCAGCACGCCCGGCTGCTGGACTGGCAGCAACGTTCGGCAACCACCCAACTGCACGACCTGCACATATACGATCGCGCCGCACCGCTGCTCGGCAAGCATGCGCTCAACCCCAAGGACATCGGCACGTATGGCGGCTTAAGACTGGACCCGGCTCACAGCGATGCGCAGCTGGGCAACGCCTTCGACCGTCTGGCCGCTGCCCTCCCTGCCCTGGACGTGTACTACTTCGATGTGATCGCGCAGCAGTTGTCTGGGCCATTCTTCGATCGCGACCTCGAGATGGTCATGCGCACGATGGAGGAAGGCCACAGCACCGGGGCAATCGCCCAGGATGTGCTGCTTGCCAGTCCCGACAGCACATTACTGGCGTTTGTGTTCCACCATCTGGAACATGGGGACGACGTCGCTGCGGCAGCGGTGGTTGAGCGCGTGCGCGCACGCCATGCCGCGCGTACGCGTCTGAATGCCTGGCATCGCGCGTATCTGACCCCATTCCTGCAGCAATGGGACCACGGGCAGCGCGATATGCCGATGCCGCCAGTGCAGCACGTCCTCCTGCTCAATCACCTGCGCGCACGTGAATCCGTCTGAACATGGTCGCCGCCATGACCGCGCTTGGCACCGTTCGAATGGGTGACCTCGGCCATGGCTCAGCCCTCCTGCGTCGCCTTTTGAAACTCGATACGCCCGTGATCGCCCGAATATTTTCTCTTGACCAGGATGCGGTCGGCCGGCGTGATGCAGCTATTTTCCAGCGAATTGGCTACATGGGCTTCATCAACGAAGAACTCTTCGTAAGGCAACGACAGTACGGATGTCTCACCGCCCTGATCGAACGTGAGCAACAAACTGTCCTCGCGCTCGAAGCACAGCCGACTCCAGGCAAAATCGGCCAGTTTCCCGGCTTCGACAACAGCCGATTCCTTACCTGCAAGCAGTGCCGCAACATTCTGCGGAAACTGCTTTTTTGAAATCGGGGGCTTGGTCATGCCGCATCCTGAAATAGTGGCAACGGCAACGGCGGCCGCGAACGAAAGGTAACGACGGAAGATGGCCAATGGCATGGGGGCGCGGCTCCTTGCTGCGGGCTGGTAGACAGGTGGACCAGGATCAAGCGCTGCACGGCGCTCCATCAGCGAGCAGTCTGGCCCCAACTGGTGTATTGCGGCTCTGGTCGCATCTTGCCGCTGAGCCGGATCGACAGGACAGCCTCAGCGCAACCACTCAGCCGGCAGCGAGGACGGTGGCAAACGGGTCGTCGCCGGCATCCTCGTTCCAGACGTACTCCGCGATGCTGGCGACTTCCTTGGCAGCGTCGTGGCCGAATATCTTCGCAATGAGCGCCAGCGCCATGTCCGTTCCAGCGGACACGCCGGAGGACGTGAATAGATGTCCATCCTCCACCCAGCGCGCACGCTTCACCCACTCCGCCTTCGGACCCTGCGACGTCACCCAGGCGAAGGCGCGCTTGTTGGTGGTGGCGCGCCGCCCATCCAGCAGGCCGGCGCGCGCAAGCAATGCGGCGCCAGTACAGATGCTGGCCACATGCGGCGCCGTGTGCGCCAGGCGCGCAATGCCAGCAACCAACGCGGCATTGTCCACCTCGCGGCGCGTGCCCATGCCGCCCGGCACCATCAGGATGTCGACTGGGGGCGCCGAATCCAGCGCGTATTCCACCGCAACCGTTGGGCCGGCGCTACTGGCGACTGCGCCGACACGTTCGCCGAGCATCACGATCCTCACCTTGCCTTCCAGATTGCCGAACATATCCAGCGGCCCGAACACATCCAGCAACTGGAAGCCCTCGAACACCAACATGCCTAGCGTCAGCTGCGCTGCATCTGAGGCCACCTTGTCGCGCCGCGCGCTTGCCGGACGCGCATCGTTGGCCGTTGCGCCGGCGCAGTTCATCGCAGCGCTGCCCAGCAGTGCGGTGCGTAGCACCAGACGGCGCGAATGGTTGGCATGGGTCTGCTCCCGTTCGATAGACATGGCAGTTCCTCTGTATGAAACCAACAGTGTGTTGGCGTCGCGCATGGATGAGCCCGCACTGCAGCGCAAGCGATTGCGGTGGTGCGCAGGCCACTGTATGCACCGCTGCGCAGTGCGGTGTGAGGACGCCCCGCATCAGCGTGGCGGCCGCCAGGCATGCTCCACGCTCATGCGTTGAGACGCGCAAGGCCCACTTCAACGGTCGCCTCTCCAGGCAGCGCCGCAGGACAGGCAAACAAGGCTCCGGATGATCGCCACAACCGGCTGCTGCTGCGCTATCTCTCGCCCGGCCTCACCAAGCGCCTGGGTGCCGCCCCGAGCATGCGCTTGAATGCATGGCCGAACGCGCTCGGCGACTGGTAACCGACCGTGAGCGACCCAACGCTGCGGCAAACCCTGCAGGCGCAGTCCGAGGCAAGCGGCCTGCCTGCCAAGGCCATCGCGCACGCCATCGCCGATGCGATCGATCAGCCAGAGGATGTCGAGGTCGGCAGCCTGGTGATTCGCCCTACGTCGCAAGCGTAGTGGACGTCAATCCATTTACGCGCTGGCATGTCATTTTTTAGCAGCGCTTGAGGGTTTGAAGGCCAACCGGGCGCACTCAGCGCTGTAAGCATGCTCAGAGTCCCCGCCCTATGCGTGCACATGTGTCGGCTGGGATCTGCTGTAGCTGGGCAGCAGGACGCAATGCAACATCTCGTTAACCCCTACCAGCCGAATTTCTTGATTTCCCAGGAATCGATTCTAACGAAGACGGAATTTGCGCACCGTTACCCGCAAATGTGGCGCCAGTGACACATACGATTCCTAGACAAAAACTGCCATGCCAATGGCTGATCCCCAGATGCCGAAATTCGCTTGATCGGATGTGGGCGAACGGTCGCAGTGGTCCACGCTGACACTGAAGCAAAAGCATATCGGCCCGGCAAGCCGCGCCGTTGATCAATAAGTAGACAGAGTGCTGGAATGGCGGACTAGCCCCTGCACGTGGAGCTAATCCGCCAGATGACTACTTAACGAGATTTGTTACGAACCTTACAGTTCCGTTTTCTTCTACGACGGCGCCCAGCGGGCCGTTGCCATTATTGGCACCAGCACCGGTGCTGCTAAATTCAATCGGTACGTCCATCGCCCCAAGGGTTGCCTCAATGGCTTGAATCTTTGAGACGCTTGAGCGAGAGCTACTATCGCCTCCATGGATTGCTGCTTTAGCGGCATACCCCTGCGAACGAAGACTCTCAATATAGCTTTTAATTTCCCACTGCGCTCTGCGATTTTCGGGCATAACATGGAACACCCGCGCCTTGCCTGCATTCTGGGAGGGTTTTTCTCCCCCGACCGCAACCCCAACGCAAAGGTCCATCCCGTCAGTCATGCAGAGAACCCCAGGCTTAGAGGTCCCGGTTGAAGCTGTTACAGCAGGCTGGGTCGAGTAGCCAACGCCCTTGATCGGCTTATTTCGGTTCAATGCGAACTCCCGACCTGCTCCGGAGGATCTCTTTATCCGTGTAGATGCCAGGCGCACGGGAAACGCTTCTTCATGACTGCGATCCTTGAGCGGAGCGCTAGGATGGCTTCGCTCGGCCTGGTTCTGGCTGGCAGACAGTTGCTCAAACTGAGGGAAATTAGTTGGGTTATATGCGACGTCCCCCCGCTCTGAGTAGCGGCCGGGTTTAGAGTCCGGGGTTGATGATATCGGTGTTGGCCAGCTGTTGGGCATACGCAGATGGCGTCATGCCGCCAATGGCCTTCTTGGGTCGCTCCTCGTTGTATTCGCGTCGCCAGCGTTCGATCTCGGTACGCGCATGCAGCAGGGTTGGGAACCAGTGCTCGTTGAGGCATTCGTCGCGCAGCCGGCCATTGAACGATTCGACGTAGGCGTTCTGGTTTGGCTTGCCAGGCTGGATCAGCCGTAACTGCACGCCACGCGCATGTGCCCAGGCCACCATCGCTTTGCCGCAAAACTCCTTGCCGTTATCTGTGCGGATCACCTGTGGCAAGCCGCGACTGTGCGCCAGCCGATCCAGCACGCGTGTCACGCCATGGCCCGAGATTGCGCGCTCCACCTCGATGGCGATCGCTTCGTGGGTTGCATCGTCCACGATCACCAGACACTTGATCACTCGGCCTTCGGCGCTGCGGTCGAACACGAAATCCATCGACCACACCTGATTGGCCTGCGATGGCCGCAGCAGCGGCTGACGCTCTCCTATCAGCACCTTTTTGCGCTTGCGGCGCCGGACCTGCAGCTGCTGCTCGCGGTACAACCGCTCCACACGCTTGTAGTTCACGATGCGTCCTTCCTGTCGTAATTTGAGATAGATCATCCCCACACCATAACGGCGATGGCGATGCGCCAACGCACAGATGCGTTCGCGCAGTGCGACGTTGCGATCTTCGCGCGGGCAATATCGCAGCGCACTGGCGCTCATGCCGATCACTGCCAACGCACGACGCTCGCTGGCACCACGCCCGATCCACTCGCGCACCAGCATGCGACGCGCCGGTGCGCTCACCACTTTTTTCGCAGTGCATCCTTGATCAGGTCGTTCTCGAACAGCTGCTCGGCCAGCAACTTCTTCAGCCGCGCGTTCTCGGACTCAAGGTCCTTGAGCCGCTTGGCATCGGGCACGCTCATCCCGCCGAACTTGCTGCGCCACAGATAATAGGAAGCCTCGCTGAAGCCATGCCGCCGGCACAGGTCCTTGATCGCCACACCGGCATCAGCTTCGCGCAGGAAGCCGATGATCTGTTCTTCAGAAAAACGCTTCTTCACGTCCAATCTCCTCGAGTTAGGGAATTGGACTCCAAACTGAGGTGCTACTCAAAATCGGGGGGGCGTCGTATGAGTAACGATTGATACTACTTGTCATGGAAATTACCTCTATCGATCCACAGAGAAATTCTTACAAAATACGCACTCGCCAGTGGACGTGGCCGCGAACTTATCTGCAATAATCCGAAAAACGCCGCAGATTAAACGAGCGAGTTAAAACAGATGAGACAATCGAACCACCCGAATCTCTTACCCTAGGACACCCACGCAGACGACATGTACTTGGTCTGCCCAGCACACCTTCAAACCTACCCGGTGACCCAGATCGTGCGTGGCATTTTGGTGATGCCGGTGATCATCAGCCAAGAAGATCCACAACGATCCCCACCCTGCTGGATGACGCGCATCAGGTACGGAAAGGTCCGGACGCAGCTGACGCGACGTCGCCAACATCTCGCATTCAAGAAGAAATTATCGTGACGGAAGCGAAGCAGGCACGCTATTGCACAGCGTCGCACGGGCTTGCATGAGTCGCTCGCTTAATTACTTCCCTGCCGTTTAAGCAGCGTATCGATCGAAACCCAAGGAGTAAGTGCGTCGTCGGCGATCCATCTGTCCGGCATCGGCCAGCGTGGCGGCAACCGACGCGTGCAAGGCTGCAGTGGCAGTCACCCAAGTGCGATCTCCCAACCCGACGGAAGCGATGCAAGCCCACGACCAGAAGTCGCCGCGTGGCATGACGTTCAGCGCGTCATTGATGGACCGGTTTGGCTGACGGGTTGCTGCGATTGCTCCAGCGCCTGCTGTTGTTCGCGCGCCTGGGTCTGGTTGATTGCCTGCAGGCGATCAAATGACTGGATCTCTGGCGTCTGCACGGCTTCCACGGTCGGCATGTGTGCGCGCTGGTGTGCCGGGTCGTTGATGGCACCTTGGACAATGAAGACTTGCTGGTAGTTGATGACAGCCGGCTGCATCGACAGACGGTACACGCCATCCTCCTGAAGCGGCTGGTTATCTGCGCCTCGGAATCCCTCAGCATTCAATGTGCGCTGCACCTGCCGCACGATGTCAGACGATTCGCCTATGCGGATGGTGCCGTCGTCCACAATTGGCCTTGGCTCGATGCCACCAATCCGTGTCTGGGCATCAACCGATAGGCGCCCGCTCGCGAGGTCTTCCATGTAGTTTTCGGATTGCTGGTAGTAACGCGTATCCATCTCCATATGGACATGCTTGCCGGCGTTAGGGAGCCCCTTGTTGCTCTGCGTACCGAGCGACTGACCGTATTCCACGCTGTCTCCTACCGAAACACCGACTGGATCCAGATGCAAGATGCGCGCGACCAATTCGCCGCCTTTGCGATCGTAGATATCTACGGCACCAAACCGGTCGGCATCAACACGGGCTACATAGCCTGCAACAGGCGAAGGCACATCAACGGCGCGAACGTTGGCACCACCTGGCGGGATCCGGCTATCTTCAAGCATGAAATCTTTGGTCAATAGCACCTGATCCGCGCCCAGAGCGCTGGAAGGTCCGCCGTCAGTTCTACGCGTCTCCAGCTCCTGAATTTCCCCGCCAATCACACCGTAAGACCGGGTACGCGGGTTTTCGACATTGACAGGAATGCCGTCCACCACTTGAGCACGCGCATTTGCCCCGGGATGATGGGTGACCAAACCCTCGAAATCTTCGACACGCTGGTTGCCGAGCCTGGGGCTATGAAATTGCTGCAGCCTGTACGGCGCAGGTTGAACGACATTCCCGTCTTCATCTGCCATGACGTCTCTCCTTGATCATGTCAAACCTTGCTCAATTATTTACACCGACGATACTGCTTGACTGATTCACCGTCGGAAATCACTAGATGCTCGCCCTTCAAAATGTACAAGTCATCAGTTTTTATATCTGGCGCAATGTCCGACTTGGCGGAAACAACCCAGGCGTGCGGGCCGGTGGAAACAAGCTTGATTGCTACCGGAACCTCCTCGTGCTCGTACCCACGCAGCCGGGTCTTCTCGATGCGTATGGGCGAATCAGAATCAGGATTCAAGGGTAGCTTGCACGATTGTGGCCCCAGATCCCACATCCCCTGGAGTTCTGTGGGATATGCAATGGAGTGCCGCGCCTTGGTGGCTGACACCGCACTGCAGCTTGGCAATATAAGGGAAACTGAAAGGAACGCAGTCAACATCCGCATACTTACCTCTACTCGGTGGTCATGGTCGGCGCGCAAGCCTGATAGAGGGCGCGTGACCACTATACCTAAGCACTAATCAAGCAAACACATCATTACGCAGCACGCGTCTTATGCCCCTGGACGGATTGTCTTGCATACTGCGGGGGCAACATCTAGCGCCGCGGCTACAGCGGCACCTCCACCGGCGGCAACACCTCCATCAGCAGCTGCCCTTCGCTGGCGGTGATGCGCAGCTTGGTGCCGATGGCAAAGCCCAGTTGTTCCAGCCATAGGCCGCTGAGGCGGACGTGGGGCACGTGCTGGTCGCCGGCGTGGTCGTGGGCACCGGGGTAGTGGGTGTAGCTGACGGTGCATTGGCGCGGGCGGCGGGCGCGGCGGGGTGCGCGCAGCGTGCCGGGGCCTTGCGGGGATGCATCCGGGTCGGGCGGCAGCATCGGTGGCAGCTTGGTGCGGTCGGGTTCCACAACGACCCACTGCACCCGTTTGGGCGGCGCGGGGCGCGCACGCGTGCGGGTGGGCCGTGCGCTGGCAGATGCCGTGGGTGGGCGGCGGCGTGTCATGGCGCCTCCGGGTGGTGGTTGGTGGATGCGGCAACGCGCTGCTGCACCCACCAGCACTGCGCGCGACCCGGCGGCGCAAGGTGTGCAGCAGCGCACCAAGCTGGCGACTCAGCGGATGCGCGGGATGGATGCTCGCCTGCTCAACAGCTGCGCGTGCGACGAGCCGGCGTAGCACCTCGGCTACATCTAACAGCAGGCGGTGAGCGGAAGCTGGCAATAGATCAACCGGCACAGATGCCGGCATGGATGGTGCGGTAGACATGGCAACGCCCTCCTGGAACAACCCAAGAACCGCCGCCAACGGCGACGGGATGTCGGGAGGTTCGAAACCGCACACAGCCGGCGGGCGTATTTCCCTTGCGGGTGTTGTATTAGCCGCCCTCCCGACGCAGGCATCGCGTCGGCTTGTACCTGCAGGATGCAGGCACAAAAAACCCACCGGTTTGACGGAGGTGGGTACCGCTGTGTGAGGAGTTTCGACGCTCCTTAGGCTGGAGATTGCAACGCACCAATCGCGATGTCAACCGAGGCCATCTGTGCTCAGAAGGCAGATCCGAAAAGTAGCGACACACGATCTGTGTGATCAGATATTTGAGGTCACAGGCCCGCTACGCTTGCACCGGATGCACTACGAAAGAAATTTCGCGCCGTCCCATCACTTCTACCTGGCTGTGTAGACCTGACACCTTTAATCTTGCCGTATCACCCAACGATGGTAGGTGTCATGGAAAGTAGCGATGTGGGACCGATCGTGCCCTTGACCTTCAAGGCATTAGAAGAACGCCTGCGCGCGCTACCAGAGTTTCCTGCCGACACTGCCAGCCCAAGCCGCCTCGTGCGCGGCGCCGCCATCGTTATGGCATTAGGAATCGCCCTGACCCTCGTTGCTTCGTTCTAGCTTTACCAATGTTCCTCCCCAGTTGCTAAAGAAGGCAGCAACGGCTGGCTTCTGGGTTGCGTTGATAGCGCTAGGCATCCTGATGATAATTAGCATCTATGGGATAGTCAGTGATCTACGTCGATGGACAGTAGATCAAGCAATGCGCACTGATCATCAGCTAGAGCAATTTATGCAGGAGGTGAGTTGGCTGAAGAAGTATCCGGCAGCAACCCTGCAGATCATGCTGGATCACGCTCGCTACAGCCATACACGCCGTGCGGGCCGCATTGCGCTATTGGCCGGAAGCATCGACAAGCTAGGCCTTCTGCCGGTTGCGGCGTCGCTCTTCCTGGTTCTGCGCGCTGGTGGCAATCCTCTAGCGATGTCTCCATTAACAGCAATAGTGGGGATTTTCCTGCTGTTCTTCTGGATGATCTGCTGGGTTGCCACGTCGGCCAGGGGTAAACTGCAGACCTATGAATACTTGCTCGACATGGCGCTAAAGGGCAAAGAGAAAGGCGCAGCAGCAGCTGACGCATAAGATTGGGGCCAGGCTAGGTCAGGTCAGCCCGCCACTGTAACTTCATAGCTCCGCTATCTCTTGGGGCGCATACTTGCAACCGAACTACGCATGGATGACCATCTGTGTGATTGCGTTGGAGCTGTCAGTCATGCAAACGAATCCTCACGCCAACCTTAGCTCTTTAGCATTGCTAGCAGCTGCTAGTCTCTTCTTCATATCAGGGTGCTCTGCCATGCAGCAAGACTCACGGCCCGGTTTTAATACTCAGCAGTCTGCCGCGAAAGCAAGGCAGCAGCTTCAAGCCGCCAACCCGGTAGGCTCGCCCATTATGGCCGCGCAGAAAAACCTTGAGGATCTAGGATTTCACTGCCAAGCGTTGAGCTCTCCTGGCGCAGGTTACAAAGCGTCAATAATGTGCACGCTTTCCCCTGCCGTGAAAGAGGCGCAGCCATCGGTGACAGCGCCAGCTGTGCCGGTTACCTGGATGGTGGGCTTTCATTCTGCTGACGGGATCTACTTGAGCAAACTGGTAGTGAATCGAGCACCGCAAGATATTGAGGAATAAGTCATGGATGAGCAGAGGAAGGCGACAATTTTGGTGGGGGCAAGCGAGGTTGCTGGTGACCGCCGCCATCTTTACCTGCTCTTTCAGAAATCGGATGGCAGCCAGACCGTAGTACGTGGAGGACCCGACACTAGAGCCGAGGGAAATGACTTGGCGAACTTTGCCGAGAGCACAGTTCTTGGCTCGGAGAAATTTGGGCACATTCGAGTTGAAACAGCCCCTTACATTGCCCCTTATGAAATTGGGTACCGGCTCAAACAAGACGGCAACTACGAGCCAGTGCCTTTGAACCAGTTGGATCCCTCCGAGCCGGCTCTTGCGAGGGATGCCAAGGGCAACATCGTGAAAGCGACAGTCACCGCACCAGACTGGCCCGCACCGGGCGAACGCCACGAGCGCATCGTTGCCTGGAGCGGTTCTGACCAGGAATTATCCACAAAACTTGAGTCTGCCCTGAAGGCTGGGGATCAGATCAATCACGCACAACTGGAATATTCCCCGCTGCACAACAACAGCAACGGCGTTGTCAGCAACTTGCTGAAAGCCAGCGGCGTTCAACCTGTTCTGCCGAAGAACGCACAAGGTGAGACAGTCAACGCCCCGGATTTTGGGGAAGACCTTTATCAAGACGTCGGCGCGGCATCGGTACGCAGCGGATACAGGTTTGACGGCAAGCAGTGGTTCGATGCGGACGATCGTAGAATCGCGCCTCCTACGAGTGGGCAGCCATTGATACCACAGGATCCGGCCGCGCCGTCGCGTGGATCATCCGATGGTTTCAAGCTCAGCGCGCAGGCTCCATCGCCTAGCGATCCCATGTTTGCTCAAATCCAGGATGGCGTACATCGGATCGATCATTCGCTGAATCGTGCTCCCGATGCGGCAAGTGACCGTATGACCTGGAGCCTGTATGCCCTTGCCAAAGAGCAGGGACTGGAACGTGTAGACAGCGTAGTGCTTGGCCAAGCAGGCACCCGGGCAGCCGCCGGCGAGTACGTTTTCCTGGTCCAGGGAGATCCTTCCACCTCCGTGTACCACCGTGAGCAAATGCGCACGGCAGATGCGGTGGAGAGTTCGGTTGAGCAAAGCCAAGCGCGCGTGCAGTCTGCCGAACAGACACGTGCACTCGCGATGAGTGCTGAAATTCAGGAACAGAGTCAAAAGCAAGATGCACCAAGGTTGCAAGTCTGATTGACCTGGGTCATAGCAGCCTTTCGACCAGCCAAGCAGAGACAACACGTAAGTATTGAAACACTTTGCAAGTAGCTCGCTTCCGGCGTTTGAGGTTAGCTTTGGCTTACCGAGATGGCAGGTGCTAACGTTTCTAGACGGATCCCAGACCTTGGCATGAACTTAGATATGAAAATTAGGCTCATTTTTGGGACAGCATTACTTTCGCTATCAATCTCGACTGCTTCTGCAGAAGTAAGTCTGCGATCTGATTATAGGAAGAGTGATGTGCAGCCGGTCAAAGTTGCAAAGGTGGGATCCAACTCGCTCCAAATCACCTATCGCATGCCGGCGGAAAGCCAATTTTATTCTCCCGGCGTTGATTTTTTAAGTGACCGCGGCGTCTTGCGCATTGCCATCCGCAGATGTGGCATTAGTGCTAGGTGCGATGCGATGGCGAAAGCTGTCATACCACCAGCTGAGCTTTGGATGCCGAAAGTCACCGTGCCCTATGCGGGCGAAGAGGTATTGGTGGTTTACGTGGATACAGAAGAAAAATTTGCACCTTAGTTTTAAGTCTGTTCTAGCGGGTCAGGTCAACCTGACCGCGTTAGTCTTAGCAATAAAATTCGTGACTGCAATATTCAGTCGGTCATGCAGCTACCTATCTCACTATTCACTCAAGTCGCCAGCGTTTTTTTCTGCACGGCCCAATGGGAGCGTTCACTCCATGGAAATCCTCTACTCGGGTACGGACAAGATACTCTGCGACTCGCTAACTTTGATGCTCACTGAATCTCGAATCGATCACGAGACTAGCAAGCGCTTGTACAGAGTGCAGATAAATGACGCCGATGAAGTGCATCAGGTTTTAGTTCATTGCAATGATTGGGACAGTGCAGCCCGACAGCTCGACATGCTTACCAGGAGGACGCAACACAACGAGGCACCCGCGTCAGTGAGTCCTGGATCGCGTCGCCAGTACGCTGCAGTGCTCATGATTGCTCTTGGAATCTCTGCCGGCCTTGCCGCTACAAAGCTACTACATAGCGCCCCCAACCCTTGCCTATTCTTACCTCAGCCCCATGCTCCCACCCGATAGACGACTGGTAGGTATGTCGTCGACGCCGGCAACGCAGCGATCAAGGTATCGGGCGCTAACGGGGTCAGGTTCACTTCCTACGCAAATTTCAGGCTACAGCCTCAACTTTCGACAGGGCTTCCTCGCTATCAGCACCAATGCCTGGCTGCGAGTCTTGTGCCATGGCCAGACTTCCACGCATCGACCTTCCCGGCATCCCGCAGCACATCGTGCAGCGCGGAAACAACCGCTTGCCGTGCTTTCTGGATGATGGCGATCGATTGCGCTATCTGCACCTGATGCATGAGGCCCTGCACGCCACAGGCTGCCAGCTGCACGCTTACGTCTTGATGGACAACCATGTGCACTTGCTAGTCACGCCACCTGCAGCGGGACGCATCGGACAACTGATGCAACGGCTTGGGCGAAACTACGTCGCATTGTTCAATGGCCGCCACGGGCGCACGGGCACGCTGTGGGAAGGCCGGTACAAGGCATGTCTTGTGGACAGTGCGGACTACGTCCTTCGCTGCTATCGCTACATTGAGCTCAATCCGGTGCGTGCTCGCCTGACCGACAACCCGGCGACGTATCGCTGGTCCAGTTGCCCAGCCAACCTAGGCCAACGCAAGCACTCCGTGCTGACACCACATCCCTGTTGGCTTGCGCTTGGCAGCGACCCGATCCAGCGATCCAACGCGTACCGTGCTCTGCTCAATGAAGCCCTCTCCGACGAACTGCTCGCCAGTATTCGCCTTCATCTACAGCAGCAGCGAGCCCTGGGCCACGACGCCTTCCGCGCAATGGTCCAAGCCAAGACCAACCGCTTTGCAGGCGTCAGGCCCGCTCATCGGCCACGCAACCCCAACACCACCGACTGATAAGTTAACCTGACCCCGTTATTACCGGGAGATTCGCGCACCCGGCCAGGCAGATAGCGATCAGCCACAAGCGCGGCCTACGGCAGCAGCTAACGGGGCCAGGTGTCAACGCCGAAGTAAATCTGACCCACTTTCCGGGTCTTGGGTCACGACGCCTTCCGCGCAATGGTCCAAGCCAAGACTCACCGTTTTGCGGGCGTAAGGCCCCTTATCGGTCACGCAGACCGAACACCGTCGACTGGTAAGTCAACCTGGCTTCGTTATTTTCAAGGTAGCGACACAGCCCTGCTATCGGACATCACCGCGCGGGATTGTACGCCCGGTTCGCTTAATTACCTCCGTCAATTAACTCCGTCCCGTTTTCCCGGTGCAACGCGAGCACATGACAAAGCGCCGCACGGAGGCGGCGCTTTGTTGACTGAAAAGCTATTCCCGCGACTCACGCGAGATGCTGACAGCACAGGTCCACGTAATGAACATCAGCCCGCTTGTTTTTGTCCGCCCATGGACTGCGCCTGAGTAGCTCCCGTGTCGTCATCCGTCGGAGCAAGCTCCCAAAGAGTTTTTTCACCGGCGGGGGAGAGCGGATTGCTCTCGCCGTCAGCGGCGGGGAAGTTGCTTGGGGCAAGGGTGTAGCTGTAGAGCTCTTGCAGCACCTGCGCCATTGGCGTGTAGAAAAGGATGGAACGGGTGCGATCGTCACTGGACGAGATGACCCCGACCAGATGCCGGTCGTAGGTGACGACCGGTCCGCCGGAGTCGCCGCCGTCAAGGCTGGCGAACTCGGACGAGTCCGCGGCACCGAGGTGATCATAATTCGGCCGCCAAATTCCTGGCGCGAGTGTCATGCCGTGCCAAACGCACCGGACACCGGTGCGCCAACCGCTTGTGCAGAATGTCTCATCTGGCGCGTTGGACCACCCGCTCACAGGAAGACGTGCTTCCCGCCCGCCGCGCGGCATGAAGACCTGATTGCTCGCGCGGGGCCGATATTGCAAGTACGGATTGCAGATGGCAGCGCCGCTATTGTGATGTGCCTGGCACCACACATAGGACGGATTGGGCTCGGGCGGTACCTTCACAAGCTCGAGGTCCGAGGCTGCGGACTGCCACACGACAGTGCCAATTGGCTCGTTCTGGTCACCCAAATAGACCGTCCCGCCCGGTAGGGAGCAGTGCTTGGCAAGCAGGAGCCATCGTGTGGCATTTTGGTACGGCGTCAGTCGATAGAGGATGTTGCTGGGCACCACCACCGCCCCGACGGTGCAGGATCCTGTATTCACGCCGACTTTCGAGCCAGAAATGAGCGGCAGGACGTCGCGGTCGGGATTGCGAGGAGGGACCACCTGCGCCATGGCAGCCGAGCATGCAAAGGAGGTGCTGATGACTATTGCGAGGCATGCCACGCGCTTTTGCATCTGTAGATTTTTCATCAAGAATCGGATCCTATCAGGGGTTTTCGGGATGACTCAAAGTACTGATTTTCCTGGCACGTTCGCGCCTTTATAGATCGATGATATTGGCGTGGTAGAAAGTGACCTTAATCAGTCATTGAAACGTCACCTTGAATCATTTCCCTGTGATTATCTGACAAAAGAGCATTACAAGTTGTCGAAAAACGAATTTCAAGGAATCGGCTCGGCCTGAAACACGAAGCATGGTCTCACCGTAAAGAGAGTGGCGCATTCTGGAACCGGGCGACGGAAGCGGTTGAATCGACCGCATCATCGCCGCAACGGCTTGGGCGAAACTACGTACCATTTTTCAATGGCCGCCACCGGTGCGCCGGTACGCTATGGAAAGCGCGGTACAAAGCATGTCTTGTGGACAGTGCGGACTACGCCCTTCGCTGCTATCGCTACATTAAGCTCAATCCCGCGCGTGCTCGCCTGACCGACAACCCTGCGGCGTATCGCTGGTCTAGTTGCCCTGCCAACCTAGGCCAGCGCAGGCACTCCGCACTGACACCGCATCCCTGTTGGCTTGCACTTGGCAACGACCCGATCGAGCGATCCAACGCCTACCGTGCCCTGCTCGATGAAGCCCTCTCCGACGAACTGCTCGCCAGTATTCGCCTTCATCTACAGCAGCAGCGAGCCCTGGGCCACGACGCCTTCCGCGCAATGGTCCAAGCCAAGACCCACCGCTTTGCGGGCGTCAGGCCCGCGCATCGGCCACGCAACACCAACACCGCCGACTGATAAGTTAACCTGACCCCGTTATTTGGAAGCCAAGACCCGCCGCTTTGCGGGCGTCAGGCCCGCTCATCGGCCACCCAAGCCGAACACCGCCGACTGATAAGTTAACCTGACCCCGTTATTCGCAGATCCTCATCGTCCAGGAAGATCGCGCATCGGTTCACGCCTCTCTGGACAACATGCATCGGAACGCCTGGCAGTTCTAGAGGTGGCTGACGCGGCATGGCCGGGCCTCCTGCTAAAGAAGAAGACCTCAGCCTGACGGGAGCGATGCAGGGCCGCTATCAGACATCGCCGCGTAGGCCTGTATGATCGGCTCGCTTAATTACCTCCGCCCACTTTCGGTCGTCTTTTTGGTTCCTTTTGGTCGGTGGCTGCTTTCATGAGCGGCGCATGCTTTTGTCGCCCCCTTTTATTGGCAATTAGTTTCACGCCCCATCACGGCTTTCCCGCTCCTCTTTTGCCTTAAGCCTTGCCAAAAGCAACCTCATCTGAATTCTTGTAACCTGTTGGATTTTGAGTTCCTTATGTAGAGGTGCCATCCGGCGAGCTTTGATATCTTCAAGAATCATTTGATTGGCATCGACCTGCTCTTGTAAGTAGATCTCATATTCAGACGGCTTTGATTCAATTTTCGCGGGCGGCACAGCTGTAAAACTTGCTACAAGCATCGACACTCCAAAACTCAAAAATCCTCCTGACGCAGCGATAGATGCCATTGGACCAACGGCTGTACTCGCAAGCCAATATCCAAGTAAAACAATAGCCAATCCAAAAGCGTGCATCCATCCCGGATGATGTAGCAAAAAAGATCTAAAATTCCAGATTATTGCCACTACGGCCGCGAGGAGAAGTAGCAACGAGAATCCACTATATGCATCTATCATCGACAGAATTTTTACTTTACTAGCCATCATTTTACGCCTCAATTTAAACAAACGAAGCCCCTCGCCCCGAATAGCGGCCGGGTTTAGAGTCCTGTGCTAATTGCCCCCGCCACAGGGTTCCGCCGCGCCGGTGCCTGACATTGAAGGCCTGCATATACGATTCGCCGCTGAGCCGCATCGCCGAAGACACTGCGCTAGCCTTATCCGCCGAGTCCAGCAGGTGGCCGTGGTTGTGCATCAGTGCAAGCGCATGCAACCGCACAGCAAAGCGCTCGCAGACCGCGCGGAGTGGCAGGCAATAGTGATTCGGAACGCCGAGCAGTTCCAGACGCGGCTGACGCGGCGTAACGGGGCTTCCTGCTCAAGAGGAAGACCTGAGCCTGACGGAAGAGGTACAGGCCCGCTGTCAGGCATCGCCGCGCGGACAGGGACGACCGGTTCGCTTAATTACCTCCGCCCCCTTTTTGCCGAACACTAGATAACAGCAACAAAGTTAGCGCGAGCCGTAGAAAGCGCCGCATTCGCCTGAGTTACCCCTCCGCGAAAATCACTTTCGGCCTTCCGAACCAACTTAGACGCTTTAACCTGAGCAGAGAGCTTAAGGTTAGGAACAACAATCTCATTCACGTGCTCCGGCGTCAGCTCAATGAGGCCCGTCGAACCAGTGTAAAGCCTCGAAATCTGATCTGCGCCGAAACCGCACCTTAAGTAGTCAGCGAGAAAATAGGGATCCATAATTGATGGATCGACCCTAATAATTGTTACGTGGCCATCAGCAATCGCCGGATCGTCACGGTCGTACACACAGGCCTTTCCTAAAGTGCCATCACCTGTAGACGACAGAAGCACGTCTCCGTGTTGAATCTTGCAATACTCCGGCAGATCGTCGTAAACAGACTTTTCTACATAGTCAGAGCTTGCATCAGTCTGAAGCAGCCCGTGGGAGTTGATATTGCTACCCGCCTTCACAACCAATGCGAATCCGTCATTTTCGTCAACGTAGACATCCGCCGGAGGACTTTTTCCACGCCTCGTGCTCACCAAATTCAGCGACCGAACTGTCTGTCCATGATTAGACCGCATCAAACCGATTCGGTCTATTACAGAAGGTTCCCAATATTTCAAGTCCATTCTTGCGGTCGAGTCAGCCGCGATATCGCTCATCGGAACGTCAAACGCGCTCCAATGAACTCCACTGCGCAGACCGGGTTTCTGCGGCGCCATGACATTATGATCAAAATCTTGAAGTAAGGCCGACATTTCGAAGCCGCGAATCTTCTCGCCCGAACCGTCATAACCGAGAGAATCAAGGCTGCAGAAGGACACAAGGGACTTATCAGAGGCTGGCCGATCAGGCTTGACTCGCCGCTGTAGCAACAAGACGCTAGATCGGACATTGATCTTATTTGGCTTGAAAGTTTCGCTTGGAAGCTGCACGACGAGGAGCAACTTGCACTCTTCAAGAATATATCGTCGAAGACTCGCAGCACTTTCGGTATTTAAAACACCATCGTCTATGACCGTACAGATGTAGCCGCCCGGCTTTGTGCACCGAATCATCTTCTGAAGAAACAGGTTCTGCCCCTTCGTCGTACGGATTGGATACTGAGCGAGCTCGACAGAAGGAAGCGATTCGGATTCGGACGTGCCGAAGGGAGGATTTGTCAGGATGTAATCACAGTCTGGTAGCTCGACATTCCAACTCTTCGATCCCACCCGAAGAGAGTCTTCCGGCCGGATGTTGGTATGCCCATCTCCCGCAATGATCATGTTCATTTTTGCCGCGGCCGCAACACCGTCATTGGCGTCGGAGCCAAAGAAGATCTCAGCCTTGAGGCGCAGCGCCGCTTTCTCGTACAGGGACTGAGAGATGCTCTTGGAATCCAGCCGCTCCTTGAGTTGGCGTAACGCACTCTTTAGCATAAATACCAAAAAGCCACCCGTTCCGCATGCTGGGTCCAGCACCTTGGTGGGTTGATTAGCAATAGCTGCATTCACTATCGCTTCGCGACCAACCAGCAGCGCCATTAGCTCTACCAATGGTCGCGGGGTAAAATATTGCCCTAGCTTCTTACCCTTTAATGTTGCCCGAACAAAGTACTCAAACGCGGCCCCTTTATAATCGAGCCCGCTGTCTTCAAATGACACAGCAGCAAGCTGACGAACGATATAATGAAAAGTTTTGGCTTGCTTGAGATGAATAGGATCAGCGAGGACATCGCCATATGACGTCGTCTTCTTGATGTCCGAGATCATCCTTTCGATAGCGTCCCTGACCTGATCGGCTTCGCGATCAGGTTTGGCGGCGAGCTCATGAAATAGGTATGAATAGGGCAGCGTCAGCGTCGAACCATCTAGGTCTGCCTTCTCCTCAAGCAGCTTGAGAAACAAAAGCTTTGAAAAGTCTGCAAAAGCATGCTCTTCGTTTTTCTCAATCTTCCGAATCGTGTTATGGCAACGCGCGAACAATGCATTAAGCTGCTTCAAAGGCAAACCAGGGCGGAACGGGACACTAGAGTCAGTGGAAAGCGCAACGTCTGTGATTCCCTTGTTCGCACGGAAAGCGCGTAGGGTGGCCGGCAGTTGGTCCTTAGTAGGGACTTTGCCTTCTAACTTTCCATCCCAGCGAATGGCCTCTCCCGAATTTGCATTGAAGCACTGAAACTCGGTTCCGTTCGTCACAACGACGAACGGAACCTTGAGTGACTTACCGTAGTCGAGGGCTTGAGTGACATCCTTGGATGCAAGCCTCCTCGAACTACGCTTAGCTTCCACCAAGAACGCCGGAGCTCCACTCTTGTTGAGAACGACGATATCAACATAGCCAGCGGCGTATCGGGTGGTGGATTTTGTAGCCGTCTCGTAGTCGAAATCCTCGGTGGGGTTGTATCCCCTCCGCTGAAGATAAGGAAGAATTCGCTTGATTACGGTCTCAGTTTCAGTTTTCACCGACGACATTTTGTTTCCTTTGCAAGTGTGATGCTGATCGACATCACCATGTTTGAAAGCCCAGACCTAGAATGAACAAATCGGGTCGCGCAGCCTGCGACGTATCAGGCTGCCAGGCGTTTTGACACCCGAGACGATTGCCCGCCCCCGACGCCTCGCAATTGCGTGCCAGTGTACTGGCGACTACCTAGAGGACAAGAGAGTCGAGTGGTGGCCGAGCCAAGGGCGCCTCTCTGTTGCGCGACGCCATGCCCTAGCGTCGCCAAAGGACCAGCGCCCGCCCAGGCCCCGTCGAAGTGCACTGCCTATGGCGTGAACTAGCCCCAGAAGCCCGACCTACACCATTTGCGGCTGCGACTTGAGACGAGGACAGGGCATCTTCTGCGACAGCCACCCAGCTGTGTACAGCGGGTGCGCGACGTTGGCACCAAGGACTGCTCCACCCTGCTTGGAATATAGATGAACTGCGACAAACGAAATGGCTCGCGCTTAGTTCTCAAGCGTCACCATCAAAAACGGAAAACGCCTCTTAAGAGGCGTTTTCCGAACACGTCCACAATACATTTGCGAAAGCGGTTCAGAATAAGCTAAGCCATTGATCTAGTTATCAATTACTACAAGCCTTAAACTCCTACCTCCCTGCCATGTGCGGCAAAAGTCGCGACACTGACCTCAAACCCCAACAGGATTCGCCTTCTCAGGATCAATCTTGTACTGCTTGATCGCCCTGGCCACATCCTTGCCCGTCATCTTCCCATCCTTCGCCAACGCCGCAATGGCGGCATGCGCGATGTAGTACCGATCGACCTCGAAGAAGCGGCGCAGGTTGGCACGCGTATCCGAGCGACCGAACCCATCCGTGCCGAGGACGGTGTAGGTCATCGGGACGAAGGCGCGGATCTGGTCGGCGAAGGCGCGCACGTAGTCCGTTGCGGCGATGGCCGGGCCCTGGCGGCCTTCCAGCAGCTGGGTGACGTAGGGCTTGAGCTGTTCGGCCTCCGGGTGCAGGCGGTTCCAGCGTTCCACGGCGTAGCCGTCGCGGCGCACTTCGTTGAGGCTGGGGCAGGACCAGATGTCGGCGGTGACGCCGAAGTCCTTGTCCAGCAGCTCGGCCGCGGCAATGGCCTCGCGCAGGATGGTGCCGCTGCCCAGCAGCTGCACGCGCAGCTCGCCCTTCTTGGGCTTGCCGGCGTTCTTGAGCAGGTACATGCCCTTGATGATGCCCTCGGCTGCGCCGTCCGGCATGCCGGGGTGGGCGTAGTTCTCGTTCATCAGGGTGATGTAGTAGTACTCGTCCACCTGGTCTTCCATCATCGCCTTCATGCCGTGCTGCATGATGACGGTGACTTCGAAACCGAAGGTCGGGTCGTAGCTACGCACGTTCGGGATGGAGCCGGCGATGACCTGGCTGAAGCCGTCTTCGTGCTGCAGACCTTCGCCATTGAGCGTGGTGCGGCCGGCGGTACCGCCGAGCAGGAAGCCACGCGTGCGCATGTCCGCTGCCTGCCAGGCGATGTCGCCCACGCGCTGGAAGCCGAACATGGAGTAGTAGATGTAGAACGGCAGCATCGGCACGTCGGAGACCGAATAGCTGGTGCCGGCAGCCATCCACGAGGCGATGGCGCCGGGCTCGCTGATGCCCTGCTGCAGCACCTGGCCGGTCTGGTCTTCGCGGTAGTACATCAGCTGGTCGGCATCGACCGGCTTGTACTTCTGGCCGAACGGGGCATAGATGCCGATCTGGCGGAACATGCCTTCCATGCCGAAGGTGCGCGCCTCATCGGCCACGATCGGCACGATGCGCGGGCCCAGTTCCTTGTCGCGCAGGGCGATGTTGAGGCTCTGCACGAACGACATGGTGGTGGAATAGCTGCGCTCGCCGCTGTCCTTGAGCAGGCGCTCGAACTTGTCGAGCGTGGGCGCCACGAACGACTTGCTGGCCTTGGGACGGCGCGACGGCAGGAAGCCGCCCAGCACGTTGCGGCGCTCCTTCAGGTACTGCACTTCCGGGGAATCTTCGCCGGGGTGGTAGAACGGCACCTGGCCGTCTTCCAACTGGGCATCGGTGACCGGAATGTTGAAGCGGTCGCGGAAGTGCTTGACCGCCGCATCGTCCAGCTTCTTGGTCTGGTGGGTGGGGTTGAGCGCCTCACCGGCCGAGCCCATGCCGTAACCCTTGACCGTCTTGGCCAGGATCACGGTGGGCATGCCGGTGGTGTTCACGGCCTGGTGGTAGGCGGCATACACCTTGTGCGGGTCGTGGCCGCCACGGTTCAGGCGCCAGATGTCGTCGTCGGACAGGCCGGCGACCATGGCCGCGGTCTCCGGGTACTTGCCGAAGAAGTTGGCGCGGGTGTAGGCGCCGCCAAAGGCCTTGCAGTTCTGGTATTCGCCGTCGACGGTTTCCATCATCAGCTTGCGCAGGACGCCGTCGGTGTCCTTGGCCAGCAGGGCGTCCCAGTAGCCGCCCCAGAGCAGCTTGATGACGTTCCAGCCGCCGCCACGGAACACGCCTTCCAGTTCCTGGATGATCTTGCCGTTGCCGCGCACCGGGCCGTCCAGGCGCTGCAGGTTGCAGTTGACCACGAAGATGAGGTTGTCCAGGCCTTCGCGGCCGGCCAGCGCGATGGCGCCGAGGGTTTCGGGTTCGTCCGATTCGCCGTCGCCGATGAAGCACCACACCTTGCGGTCGGACTTCTCGATGAGGCCGCGGTTTTCCAGGTAGCGCATGAACTGCGCCTGGTAGATGGCGGCCAGCGGGCCCAGGCCCATCGACACGGTGGGGGTCTGCCAGAACTCGGGCATCAGCCACGGGTGCGGGTAGGAGGAGATGCCCTGGCCGTCCACTTCCATGCGGAAATTGTCCAGCTGGGACTGGCTGATGCGGCCTTCGAGGAAGGCGCGGGCGTAGATCCCCGGGGCGCTGTGGCCCTGGATGAACAGCAGATCGCCCGGATGGTTGTCCGAAGGCGCACGCCAGAAGTGGTTGAAGCCCACGTCGTACAGCGTGGCGCTGGAGGCGAACGAGGCGATGTGGCCGCCCAGGTCGCCCGGCTTGCGGTTGGCCCGCACGACCGTGGCCATGGCGTTCCAGCGGATGATCGAGCGGATCTTCCACTCCAGCGCGGAGTCGCCGGGGTGCTTGGCCTCGTTGGCCGGGGAGATGGTGTTGACGTACTCGGTGGTGGGCGAGAACGGCAGGTAAGCGCCGGCGCGGCGGGTCTGTTCGACCATGCCTTCCAGCAGCTGATGGGCGCGCTCCGGGCCTTCGACGTCGATGACGGCCTTGATCGATTCGAGCCACTCCTGCGTCTCAAGCGGGTTCGGATCGTTGTGCAGCACTTCGTTCAACCAGTTCATTAGCGCTCCCGGGGGGACACACCCCGCGGGTGTGTCGACATCGTGAATTCGTGAACCCCCAAGTGTACCGCACGCACCTGTTGCCATTCCTCGCTACGGGTGCGTATGGAATGGGACGCTGTCGTGCGCTGCGTGGAGCCTGGGTGCCTGTTGGAACGCCGATGCGGCGCAGCGGGCGCGGCCGGTGTACGACCAAAGGATGAGGGCAAGCGGCAGGCGATGGCCGGGCGCTGCCGCATCGAGTGGGCCGCTGTGCATGCCCGCCCGTAGGAGCGCACCTGGGCGCGAGAGGCTTTCTCGGTGACGCCTCGCGCCCAGGTGCGCTCCTACGCGATGGCGGAGTCTGTGGGTTCGGCTGGGTGCCGTCGCCAGAACATCCCAGCGGCGGGCGCCGCCGATTGCAGGAGCGCACTTGAGCGCGAGCAGCTTTATCGGTGAAGCCTGTCGCGCCCGGGGGCGCTCCTACGCGATGGCGTGGTCTTTGGGTTTGCCAGGACATCGCCCCGCGGCGGGCGCCGCCCCGTGGCAGCGTGCTGGTCAGAATGCTTGCAGCGCTTCGGTCAGTTGGCCGTTGTTGTTGACTGCGCCCATGGTGTAGCCCTGCCAGCCCGGGTAGGCGTTGGGCTCCCAATAGAACACGCCGAGGACGCGCGCGCCGATGCTGCTGCTGCGGCTGAGCAGGTTGCTGAGCATGGCGCGGGTGGTGGCCGCCTGCTGCCAATCCATGCCGACCTCGGAAATGACCACATCGCTGCCGTAGCGCGCAATCATGTCGCGCATGTTGGTGTCCAGGCGGCTGTTGTAATCCTGCCAGCTGCCAACCGGCGGGTAATGCGACATGCCGATCACGTCCCACTTGCCGCCGGCCGAGCGCAGGTTGTCGAAGAACCAGCGGAAGTTGGCGTTGTCGTAGCCATTGGCCAGGTGCACGACGACCTTGGCGTTTGGCTACACCGCCTTGGTGGCGGTGTAGCCGCTGTTGATGAACTGGCCCAGGGTGGCGAAGTTGGGCGTCTTGCCCTCGTTCCACAGCATGCCGCTGTTGATCTCGTTACCCACCTGCACCCAGCTGACGGTGATGCCGTTGTCCTTGAGGTATTTGAGGATGCCCTGGGTGTGGCTGTAGACATCGGTGTTGAGCTGGGCAACGGAGTGGCCGGCCCATGCCGCCGGTTTGGTCTGCTTGCCCGGGTCGGCCCAGCTGTCGCTGTAGTGGAAGTCGATCATGATGCGCATGCCTTGCGCGGCGGCGCGCTTGGCCTTGTCCAGGGTGTCGCGGCCATCGTTCCAGCCGCCGGACGGGTTGACCCAGACGCGCAGGCGAATGGCGTTGCCGCCGACATCCTTGAACAGCTTGATGAAGTCGGTGGTGTTGCCGGCTGCATCGCGAAAGACCTGCGGCGGATTGTTGGCGGCCTGTTGATTGAGCCAGCTGACGTCCGCGCCTTTGGCGATGCCTTGCGCGCTGACGCCGGCGCTGCACAGACACAGCAGCACGATGAGCCATACACGGTGGTAGTGCCTGCAAAAGATGGTCATGAAACGCTCCCTCGATCGATGGATGTCGCGCCGGTTGGCGCCTTGCTTGATCCCCTGTCTTGCCTGGTGCGTGAGCGCGGCGTGGCATGTGCCTGGCCGTGCATTGCTGCAAATCCGTGGCGATTCAAGCACGGCCGTACAGCCCGGTTGAGGCCGCTATAGGTGCGGGGAGTTGTGGCATAGCTCGATGCAGGAAAACCTTGCATTTGCACGCCTCGCGCGGGCCGGTTGTTGTGCAGATGCAGCAGCAGTGGTGCGCATGACTGCGCGAATGAACGCAAAAACGCCGGGCAGGCCCGGCGTCTTGATGCAAGGTTCGATGGTGGCGATGTGCAGTCCGGACGGCGTGCGGCATGGGCCGCAGCGTGATGTGTCACTTCACACCTAAACGCGGCAGCGCCACACGCCCCTCAGCCCATGGCGCGTGCGCCCTGCTGCTGTTGCTGGGTCTGGGACTGTTGCTGCTCCAATGCCACCGACTGACGCGCCGCGTTTTCGGCGACGCGTTGGCTGCTCTGTTCCAGCGGGGTATTCATTGCCGTCATGGTGTCCACGCTCACGCGCAGCTGTGCCGGGTCGTCGACACGTCCCTGCACGGCAAAGGTGCGTGCGGCATCCGGGCTCATCATCACCGCATCGATGCGCTGGCCACCGGCGGCGTGCATTTCCGATGCGAGCGAACCGGATAACTGCGCGCTGTGCTGGTCGGGCGTGCGCCCGGCACGTGCGTCCTGCGCATGCACGCCGCGCTGGGCATCCTGGAACAGGCCATTGCCCACGTGCCCGGGTTGATCGATCCGCAAGGAAGTATGGCCGTTGCCATGCTCGCGTGCGTCGCGTTTGGCCGGCTCGCCCGGCGCGAGCGGGCCGCGGTTGGCATCGATGGCGTCCTGGCCGAGGCCCTTCGGCCCCCGGCTCAACAAGGTGATCCCAGCCCGGATCTCGTCCAGATCGGATCGGTACTCGTTGATCATTCGCTTGTTTTGATCCGCGAGTTCACGCGCCTGCGGGTTGTTGAGCGGAGAGCGCTCATCCAGGAAGTTTTTGATGGTGTGCGAGCCGAGCGAACTGACCGCAGATGTCACAGGTGAATCGGGAATCAGGAAATTCAACCTGCTGTTGCTGTAGCCCATCGCACTGAGCGTCGCGATCTCGTTGGGCCTGGCATACACACGCACTTCTCCGTAATGCGGAGATGCTGCGCTCACCGGATCAGCGGCCATGACATGGTTGATCACGCTGTTGCCCCCTTCCGGGATGCGATACGCCAAGCTCGCTGCACCGTAAGCGTTGAAGGTTTCGCCTTTCAGATCGAAGTGGTGGGCGCTGACCTGGGCAAGCGCTCCGCCGAGCGAATGGCCAGTCACGGTCACCTCGGGAGCGTGCCCGGTGCGCTGCTCCTGCTTGGCTGCATAGCCAAGTGCACTTTTCGTCAGGGCGATCGCATCTTCCGCTTGCGGATTGATGCGCTGAAGCACCATGGAGCCATCTGCCTGTATCGCATCACGCAGGATTTCCTCGGTACCCCGGTGGGCGACGACGATATCGCCGCCGCCGACGCGTTGATAGATTGTTCCCTGATAGCCCGTCTTTGGATTATTGACGTGCTCTAGGATTTCGTAGCTCTCGCCGCCAACATCCACTCGCTCACGGTCACCAGGGCCGCGCTTACCGACCTTGTGATCGACGTAACCCTCGTTAGAAAGAATGGCGTATTGCTGCGAGGTAGGCTTCACGGCGAGACCTCTTTGGCGGCAAGGGTTATCGAGAATAACTGGTCGCGCAATTCCGGCTTGAAATCCGCCGCCGAGGGCAAGCCGTTATCGGCATAGTCTGCAATGTCTTCCTTGGGATACCCGCCCTTCCAGAAGTACAGAGTAACCGGCTTGCCTGCAATGACATCCTTGGTCTCGATGAATGGCAGAAATGCGGTCTCCTCTTTTTTACCTGTGGCCTTCAGGGACACCCGTGCTCCCGTCATGCCCCAGTGACAGACCCCACGTCCGTAATAATCTTCATCGAGCATGAGATCAAGGTAGATGACTCCTTGATATTCCTGCTCGGAGACTTTTTTCAGTACAACCGGCTCGCTGCTTGTGATGCGTTGTCCAACGCCTGTTTGAGGATGAATCTGTCCGCATTCGCTGTCGTTGCTGACGTCGTACTGTGCATACCCATTCACCGCCGCAAACGGACCAGGCGCCTTGTCCAAGGTGAGCGTCAGCGCATAGGCCTGACGCGGGCTCGGATTCACCTTGGCAAGACCGCGGCCGCCGGCCTGGACGTCGGCTGCTGCAGTTGCCTCGGTGTCGGGGGAATGGGTCTGGGTCATGCTGGTCTCCGGGGGGTGACAGGCCGTAAGCAAAAGGGCCAGCAGGCTTGGGGTCAACATCTGGCGCAAGGCCGGCCTCCGTGGCAGGTGGGCGGCCAATCTAGTCCGCTCGCGTTCGGCCGGTCAATCGAAACCTCGTGAGGATGAGGCTGCCAGGGAGAGTTGTGCGTGGCAGCAAAGCTGCCATGATCCAGCGCAGCTGCTGCCACGAAGAATGCGCCATGCGCAACCGCCCGCGATCACTGCCACCCCAGACATCGGTCGCCGCGCGCATGCCCTGGCGCCGCAGCTTGCGCATGCGTGTGTTGCTGGCGGCTACCGCGGTGCTGGTGGCGTTGCTGACGGTGCTGGGCACGGTGTTCTACCTGGGCGCGCGCGCCGAGCTGGTGGAGGCGGCGCGTACCGAGGTGGATGGCCTGACCGAACAGACCGCGCGCAGCCTGGCGGCCTTGCTCGATTCGGTGCAGGTGAGCGGGCGCACGCTGGCCGCCAGCAGTAGCGGCGTGGGGCTGCAGCCGTTCAATCTGCGTGCGTTGCTGCTGGCCACGCTCACCGGCGACCCGGATATCGGGGCGGCGCGCCTGATCATCGCACCGCGTACGCAAAAGGCCGGCGACAGCGGGTTTGTGTGGTACGTGCACCGCAGCGGCACGCGCATCGCAGAAAAATCCGCGCTGGAACTGGGTTATGACTATCGCGCGATGCCCTGGTATCTGCGCACCCAGCGCGAGGGCCGCGCATGGTGGTCCGAGCCCTACCTGGATGCCAACGGCGGCGGCCTGTACACCAGCTACAACCTGCCGCTGCGCCGGCCTGGCGATGCACCGGATACGGCGCCGGTCGGCATGGTGAGCGTGGATCTGCCGCTGCAGCATCTGCGCGAGATCATCGATCAGCTGCCGCGCGATATCGGCATCCAGACGATGCTGCTGTCGCCGGAAGGCCTGCTGGTCTTCAGCCCCGACCCGGCACTGAATCTGCGCCATTCGCTCACGGCCTACGTGGCCCGGTCGCGCCCGGATCTGCGGCCATTGCAGCGCGCCGTCGCTGCCGGCCAGCCGATCTCGTTTTCGCATACCGCGCCCGATGGCGAGCGCTTTCTGACCCACAGCGCGGCGGTGGGGCGCAGCGGCTGGACCTTCGTGCTGTCGGCCTCCGAAGGCTACGTGCTGGCCGGCCTGAACTGGCTGGCGGCGTGGGTGGCGCTGGCCGCGCTGCTGGGCGCGTTGGTGTGGTGGTGGTTGATGCGGCGGATCACGCGCAAGTTGACGCGGCCGATCGAAGAACTGACAGACACCGCCGAGCACTTCCGGCGCGGCGAATTCGAATACCCGTTGCAGCACATCGAACGCGACGACGAGGTAGGCGTGATGGCACGCGCCTTCGACAGCGCACGCGATGCGATCCGCCATCACATCGCCGAGATCGGCGAGATGACCGCCGCGCGCGAACGCATGCACAGCGAGCTGCAGATTGCGCGCGAGATCCAGCAGGCGATGCTGCCTTCCGGGCGCACCTTCGACCGCGCCAGTTCGCATCTGGAAACCTGCGCATGGCTGGAGCCGGCCAAGGCGGTGGGCGGCGATTTCTACCACTTCGTGGAAACCGAACCGGGCCTGCTGTGGTTCGTGGTGGGCGATGTCTCCGACAAGGGCGTGCCGGCGGCCTTGTTCATGGCGCGCGCGGTGAGCGTGCTGGAGATTGCCGCACGGCGGTACACGCGCCCGGACGCGATTTTGATTGCCGCCTCCACGCGGTTGGCCGAAAACAACGAGACCTGCATGTTCGCCACCGTGCTATGCGGCCTGATCAACGTGGTCAGCGGCGACTACTGGCTGGCCAGCGCCGGGCACGAGCCGCCGTTGTTGATCGATATCGATGGCAAGGCGCGCCCGTTGCCGCTGGAAACCGGTGCGCCGCTGGGGATCGAGCCGCAGGAATCCTACCCGGTGCTGCAGGGCCGCATGAGCGCCGGGCAGACCTTGCTGGGCTACACCGATGGCGTGACCGAGGCGATGGACGAGCGCGGCGCCAGCTACGGACTGGAGCGGTTGCTGACGGCGCTGCACCCGCGCCGCAGCGCGGCGGCGCAGTGCAAGGCGGTGATCGCCAATATCGCCCGTTTCACCGGCACGGCCGATCCGTACGACGACATCACGCTGCTGGCGATCCGGCTGCGCCAGGAGCATGCTGGGCGGGTCGCACACGCTGGCCGGGACGCGCCCGGAAAGGCAACGACTGCATGAAGCTCGATTTGGCCATCGCACCATCGCTGGCCCAGCTGGCCGGCGCCAACGATGCGCTGGAACAATCGCTCACGCTTGAGGGCCTGCACGCCGAGCGCATCGGCCAGGTGCGATTGATCGTGGAAGAGCTCGGCTGCAATGCGCTGACCCACGGCCAGTGCGCGGCACAGCCGCTGCGTTTGCAGCTGCAGCTGGACGCGCAGGCGCTGGTATTGGAAATGCACGATGCGGGCAGCGCCTTCGACCCCTGCGCCGCGCCCATGCCCGAGGTGACCGACGAGCTCGACGACCGCGCCATCGGCGGGCTGGGGTTGTTTCTGGTCCATCAGTTCGCCGATCACATCGACTATCGCCGCGATGGTGCATATAACGTCGTGCGCGTCACCCTGCTGCACCCGTACGCCCCTGTCCCCGAGGCCCCGTCATGACCACGCTCGCCATTCAGATCGACCCGCCGCAAGACACCCGTCAACGCGTCATTCTGACCGGACGGCTGGACACCCACACCTACCAGGACCTGGACGCGGCACTGTCGCCGTTGCTGGGCACCCGCATCACCACGCTGGTGCTCGACCTGAGCGCACTGGAATACATTTCCAGCGCCGGCATCCGCTGCATCTTCAAGGCGCGCAAGGCGCTGGCCACGCGCCAGGGCAAGGTGCTGGTGAGCAACCCGCAACCGCAGATCCGCAAGGTCTTCGACATGGTCAAGGCGGTGCCGTTGAGCGACGTGTTCGCCTCCACCGAAGAGCTGGACGCGTACCTGGCGGCGATGCAGCGCAAGGTGATCGAACAGAGCGCGCAAAGCGATACGCCGATCGTGCCGCACTTCGCCGAAGCCTGAGCGCAGCTGTACTACCGACGGGGCCCACCGCCGGGCGCGGCAAGGCACGTTGCGGCTTGTACGCGCGCCGTGCGGTCGCTGCGGGCTTTCCATCGGGGCTGACGACTGCGCGCCACATCGATGTCGCCGCCGACGTCGCCTGCGCGCACATGTGGGGACCTGTGCGCGTGGGTGCCGGCACCACCTTGGTTAGGCTATGACGCCCTGCCCTGCGCGTTGCCATGCCCGCACTGATCATCTTCGATTTCGACGGCACGCTTGCCGATTCGTTTGGTTTTTTCCTGAGCACCCAGCGGCTGCTGGCCGAACGGCATGGCTTTCGCGCCGCGCAAGCGCATGAAGTCGACGATGCACGTCGCCTAAGCACGCGCGAATTGCTCAAGGCATCGGGCCTGAGCGCGTGGCGCGTGCCATGGGTGGCGGCCGACTTCATCCGGCTCATGCGCGCCGCGCCACCGGTGGCGTTGTTTCCCGGCATTGCCCACACCGTGGGCGCGTTGCATGCCGGCGGCAGCCGGCTGGCCGTGGTGTCGTCCAACTCCGTGGAGAACGTGCAGCGCGCGCTAGGCGCAGAGCTGAGCGCCACATTTGCCGTCATCGAAGGCGGCGCGCATCTGCTGGGCAAACAACGCGCCTTGCGTCGTGTGCTGCGTGCCACCGGGCACACTGCGGCGCAAGCGGTCTACGTGGGCGACCAGGTCGCCGACTGGGAAGCCGCACAGCTCGTGGGCCTGCCGTTTGCCGCAGTGGCCTGGGGCTATGCGCATCCGGACGTGTTCGCCGGGTTGGCCGGAACGCAGTTGATCGAACGCGTGGAAGACTTGCTTGCGTTGAGCGGGGATTAGACGGCGAGACTGCGCATTGGCAGCGCTGGGCCTTGCCGATGATGCGTGTCGACATACCCTCATCCGCCCGTCGGGCACCTTCTTGCGATGGGAGGAAGGAAGGCGGGATCTCGGGGCGCCTGGCGCTGCGCCCGGACAGTGCCAATCTCTACACCCCACCTACCCGCGGCAACGGCGCCGGTACGTTCAACATGCCACCGGCCGCGACATACGCTGCCAGGGCCTGACCCTGGCTCAACAGGTGCCCGTGCATGGTGCGCTCGGCGCCTTCGGCATCGCCACGTCGCACGCAGTCCATCAGTTGGCGATGTTCCGCCAGCGATTGCGCCATGCGTCCGGGCGTGAGCAACTGACGGCCGCGGTGCATCTTCAAGATGCGGTGCAGATCGTGCGTCACCCGGATCAACCACGGATTGCCGGCGTACTGCTGCACGGTTTCGTGGATCAGGTAATTGTTGCGGTAATACTCGGCCACATCGCCGGCCGCCGATGCGGCTTCCATTGCCGCGTGCAGCTCTTCCAGGCGCTGCACGCCGGCCGCATCGATGCGCTTGACCGCATCGTGCGCGCAGCGGCCTTCCAGCATCGCCATCACCGGAAACAACTGGTTGAGGTCTTCCAGCGTCAGCCGGGTGACCCGGCTGCCGCGGCCGGCATCCAGTTGCACCAGGCCTTCGGCCGCGAGCAGCTTGAGACTTTCGCGCAGCGGCGTGCGGCTGATGCCCAGCTCTTCGGCCAGGGCCGGCTCGTCGATCCACTCGCCCGGCGGCAGCGCGTAATCGTAGATCTTCTGACGCAGGCGCTCGGCCACTTCCTCGTACAGCGGCACGCGCTTTTTGGAGGCGCGCGAATCAGGAGCGAGGGTCATGGCGGGCAGGCTGTCGGCATCGGGTCGGGGCACCCATTCTACGTGGGCGCCCCGCTGCGCTGTGGCGCGCGGACCGCATCACAGCCAGCCCGGCACCACGAAGACCAGCCACGCCGCCAGCGGCCCCAGCAACACCACCAGGCCGCTGTAGATCAGGAAGCGGCGGAACAGGCCGTCGCGCTCTTCCTTGGCTGCCGAGGCCACCACCAGCGCGCCGTTGGTGGAAAACGGGCTGACGTCGACGATGGTGGAGGACACGGCCAGCGCGCAGATCACCCCGGCCGCGCCCAACTGGCCCTGCATCAGGAATGGCACCGCCAACGGAATGGTGGCGCCCAGCACCGCTGCCGAGGAGGCGAATGCCGAGACGATACCGCCGACGTAGCAGACCAGCAGTGCGCCCAGCAGCGGCATGCCGATGTGCGACACGCCGGTGCCGATGTAGTCCACCGCACCGGATTTTTCCAGCACGGCGATATAGGTCACCACGCCGCTGATCAGCAGCACCGTCGACCAACTGATGCCGTCCACCGCGCCCTTCTGTGCGTTGGGCGAGATCAGCGCCAATGCCACCGCCACCGTGATCGAGACCAGGCCGACGTTGAGGTTGTAGATCAGCGCAGCAACGCCCAGGCCCAGCAGGCCGATCAAGGTGATCACGCGGTCGCGGGTGATCGACACCGCCTCCAATGCCAGCGGGTCGGTGGACAGGGTGCCACCGCCCGGCGCCACCAGCGCGCCATGCCCTTCGATCGCGAAGCCGCGGTGCGATGCCTGGTCGCCGGCAACCGCCACGTACTGCGCATCGGCCAGCGACAGCTCCTGCCGGCGCATCAGCTTCAACCCACCGAAGGCGCAGAAGCAGATGATCGCCATCATCAGGTTGAAGCCCAGGCTGGTGAGGAACACCGCCATCTCGCTGACGTCCAGCCCGGCCTTTTCGACCACCTTGTTGGTGATGCCGCCATACACGCTGATCGGCGAGAAGCCGCCGCCCTGTGCACCGTGGATCACCAGCAGGCCCATCATCAACGGGTTGATGCGGTACTGCTTGGCGAAGCGCAGCGCCACCGGCCCGATGATGGCCACCGCTGCCGGCCCCAGCGCACCGAAGGCGGTCAGCAGCCCGGTGATGACGAACATCACCCAGGGGATGGCGACGATGCGCCCCCGCACCGCGCGCACTGCCCAGTGCACCAGCAAATCGATGGTGCCGTTTTTCTGCGCGATGGCGAACAGATAGGTAATGCCCACCAGGGTCAGGAACAGGTCGCCGGGAAAGCCGGCCAGCACTTCCTTGCCCTCCAGCCCCACCCACACGCCGCCAATGATGAAGGCCAGCGCGAACGCCACCGCCCCCATGTTGATGGGCAATGCGGTGGCGACGATGAACATGATCACCAAGCCAAGAATCGTTGCAATTTGCGGGGTCATGCGCCCTCCAAGACACCTGATACGCGTACAACACGGATGGCCGCCCGCCACCCTGGGGTCACACCGTGTGCAGCACCTGCCGGACCGTCATGCCGCGCGCTCGCACGCAGCCGTGACCCATTCGAGAACACCCTGAGTGCTGTGGAATTCGTCCACCGAGCGCGCTTCGCATGCCGGCAGCACCTCGCGCGCCATCCGCGCCAATGCGCTGCCGGGGCCGAGTTCGAGAAACACGCGTGCGCCGCGCTCGGCGGCTTGCACCAGCACGTCGTACCAACGCACGGTCTGCGCGATCTGCCTGGACAGCGTGTCGATCACCAGGGCGTGCGTACCGACCGCACGCGCATCGATGCCTGCCAAGACGCGCAACTTGGGCGCGACGAGGTCTGCGGTTGCCAGTTCAATGGCAAAGCCTTCGGCAGCCGCGCTCAACCACGGCGTGTGCGCCGGCACGCTGACCGGCAGCAGCGTGACGCGCGCACCTTGTGCGCTGGCAGCCTCGCCAAGCGCCTGCAATGCAGTGCGCGGGCCGCCGAGTACGGCATGATCGTCGCCGTTGACGATGGCGAGCGCTGCGCCGTGCGTCTGACACAGCGTTTCCAGGCCGCGCAAGGGCACACCGACTACCGCCATCAGCCCTGCCTGCTGCGGGCTGGCCGCATCCATCAACCGGGCGCGCGTCGCTGCCAGCTGCAGGCAGGTGTCGATGGACATGCTGCCGGCCACCGCATGGGCGGCAAGCTCGCCAACGCTATAGCCGAGCACCATCAGCGGCGTGGGAAGTTGCGCATGCAGCACCTGCCAGTGCGCCAGCGTACCGGCGCAGACCAGTGGCTGTGCGATGGCATTGGCGTAGCGGCCCGGATCTGCGGCCAGTGTTCGTGGTGCGGCGCCAAGCACGCGCTGTGCGCTGGCGAGGACGGCGGCTGCCGCAGGCGCATCGCCGACACGCGCGAACATTTCGGCATGTTGGCCGCCTTGGCCCGGGCAGAGCACGGCCAGGCTCATGCGGTGGCCTGGCTGTGTTTGCAGAAATGCCTTGCGCGCACGCTGCCGTGTTCCGCATTGCAAGCGATGTGGCGAGACACCTGGATGCGAAGGTCGACTGAGGAGCAATGTGCGACGTGTGTTGCGACGGCGGGCAGGCCAGCCGGCGTTGCGCCGGCGAGCAGAACGCCGCGGCAGTGCGCCTGCGCATGCACCACATGTTCTGCAGCCAGCGAGCAAACGCGACTCATGCCAGCTCCTGCCGATGCAGGAACCATGCACAGGCCAGCAGATCTGCGCTGCCGCCAGGGCTCAGGCGACGCGCGACAAACTGCTGGCCGATGGCATGCAACTGCGCGCGCCACTGCGGGTGCGCAACGCCGCCGTCGGCAAGGAAGGCTGCCGCCTGCGCCTTGGCGAATGCCAGGCCCTCCGCCCCGCCACGATGCAACAGATTGAGATCGTCCACCTGGGCGATGAGCTGCATCAAGGTCTGCACCAGCGCCGCTTCACGCGTGGCGCCCCCCGCAAGCGCAGTACGCAACGCAGGCAGGGCGATCTCGCGCAGCACCGGATACCCTGCCGCGGCGTGTTCGCGCACGCCACTGATGCGGTACTGCGCACGCACCCGCTGGCCATGGCTGTGCGGATCCAACGGTGCAGCCTGCAATGCATCGCGCCAGGCGCGTACGCCATTGCAGACCTGTTCTGCAGTGGGTCGCCGCCGCTGCGCAACCCACAGGCGTGCAGCCTGCGCAGTGAGCAGGCCCAGGCTGAAAACCGCGCCGCGATGCGTATTGATGCCACGGGTGGCGCGCAACATCGCGGACTCGGCCCCGATACCCAGCTCGCGGAGCCGCTCGAATGGCGCATGGTCGATGCCGGCCTGGGCAATGGCGACAAAATAGCCACGCAAGGCGAACAGGCTACGCATGAAGGTGGCGGCATCCATGTCGGTGTGGCTGCCGCTGTCGAACGGCGTCACCAAGCCCGGCTTGGGCGCGCAGGCCAGCTCTGCATGCAGGGCGCCAACCGCCAGACGTGCGAGCTGGTAGGCAGCATCGCGCGGCAGTGCAGGCGCACCGGCAACCCAGGTTTGCTGCAGGTGTGCGCTCATGCCGCATTCCGGATCGGAAACAGCGCAGCACGCGGCAATAACCGGCAGTCCTGGTTGGATTTCACCAACACCTGTTGCGCAGTGCCGGCGTACTCGCGCCAGTTCACCGCGTTGTCTTCGGGCAACAGCAGTTCGCCATCGGCACGCAGCCCGTGCTGCTGCTCCCAGCGCTGCAGCAGCGTGACCAGCGCGCACGCTTGCTCTGGCGTTTCGATGGGCCACAGCAGATCCAGGTCCGATTGCGCGTGCACGTACGTCAGGCCGGTCAGGGCTTGCCAGGCAAAGCTGCCGAAGACGTGCGGGCGCAACGCATGCGCGTGCGCTTGAGCGAGCAGGACCTGCAGTGCCGGCTGCACCGTGACAGGCGCCTGTGGCGTCACCGCATCCAGTGTCAGTGGGGCAATGCAGCGTGCGATATCGGCCACGTGCGCCTGCAGGGCCAGACGCTGCTTGCCTTCGCTGGGCGGCAGCGGCACGCCAAGCCGAACGCTGCCGGGTGCCTGACTGCCATCGCCACGCGCCACCACCGCTGGCAGGCCGGCCGCGAACCACTGCCGCAGCCGTGGCTGCGCGCCAGGCGTGACGGCCTGCCACTGCGCATCTTCGCGCAACCACACCAGAGCGTGGCGGCCGGCCATGCTCAGGCCTCGCCCGCAGCCACGGCGCTGGCGACATCGCGCGCCAGCGTGCGCCCGCCGCGTTGCGCTCCGCGTGCACGGCGCTGGTCGCCGTCGACCGGCGCGGCCAGTGCGTCGAGCAGCGCCTGCGCCAGATCGCCCTCCCACAGCGATTCCACCGCGCCCATGCGCACGTAGTTTTCCACGCCCGGCGCAAACACCGGCGAGCTCTTGCTCAACGCCTGCAAGGTGTCGACCGATTGCTTGGTCACGCGCGCCATCGCACGCAGATCCATGACCCGGATCTGCGCATCGGGCAATGCATGGATATGGTCGGCCATCAGCCCGAACGACAGGAATCCACCGCTGACCGATTCGCCATAAACCAGTGTGACCAGCCGCGCACCGCGCGTGCGTGCCAACTCCAGCGCACGTGCCAGGTGCGCGAAATACCCGTTGATGCCCAGTAATTCATCGCGCCGTGCCAGCCGCTGCCCGGCGGTGTCGGCCAGCATCACGATCGGGCGCTGCGGGTATGCGCGGGTACTCGCCAAGACAGTGGCAGCCAGGGCCAAGGCGTGATCGACACCGACTTCGAGCTTGTTGGCGGTACCGATCACGGTGACATCGCCGGCGGCGGTGGTTGCGCTGCCGGTCAGCACATCGTCGTTGCGCGCGATGGCGTGACCGAGCGGAAACAGCTGATCGAGCAAGTGACTCAGGTCCATGGAAGGCTCCGGTCTGCGGTCGCGGCAAGAAAGGCCTCGGTATCGAGCAGCGGCAGGCGCTGCGCATCGACGATGCCTTGGCGCTTCCAGATCTCCAGCCCGTCGCGGCAATCGCCGTAGGCATCGATGCGCGCCGTCAACTGCTGCTGCGCATGCTCCAGCGCCTGCAATGCGGCCTCACCCGTCGCTTCGGCGAGTGCATCGAGCGTGGCCAGCGCTGCATCGGCGAAGGCATCGATGCGATCGGCCACCAACGTGTGGGCTTCGCCAAGCAGGTAGCGGTGTTTGCCGCCGGTGATGCGCCACACCAGCGCACGGTCGCGCGCGTCGAACTCTTCCACCCCGCGCACGGTTTCGATCACGTCCGGGCCGGACAACGACAGGCGGCCTTCTTCGGACATGATCACCGCGCTGCAGCAGCGCGCCACGATGCCCATGCCGCCGAACGCACCGTTGCCGCTGCCGATCAAGGCCAGCACCGGCACACCGGCGGCACGCGCGCTCAAGGTGGCACGCATGATTTCGGAAATGGCGATGAGCCCTGCATTGGCTTCGTGCAGACGCACGCCGCCGGTGTCCAGCAGCAATAGCACCGCTGCCGGCTGCATGGTTGCGGCGCGCTCCAGCAGGCCGGTGAGCTTGGCGCCATGCACTTCGCCCACGCCGCCGCCCATGAAGGCGCCTTGCTGCGCAGCGATCAACACGTTGCGGCCGCGCAAGGTGCCTTCGCCCACCACGATGCCGTCGTCGAAGGCGCCGGGTGTGTCCAGTTGTGCCAGGTGCGGGCTGATCAAGCGACGCCGCGGACCAACGAATTCGCGAAAGCTGCCGGCATCCAGCAGACCCTCGATACGTTCGCGGGCATCGGCTTCGTAGTAGCTGCGCTGGGCCATGGGAACGGTGCTCATGTGCGACTCCCGATGACTTGCGTAGGAGCGCACCTGGGCGCGACCGGGGTATTACCGGCAATGCCCGTCGCGCCCGGGTGCGCTCCTACGCAGTGGAGGGGGCGGCTCATGCGTCAGCTCCCTGCAGCACATCCAGCGCTTGTTCCAGGCGCAGGCTCACCACCGCCGGCGTGGCGCCGACATCGTTGATGCTGATGCGCACATCGCGCAGTGGATGGCGTGCAGCGAAATCGTCCAGCACTGCCTGCCAGATTGCGCCAAAGCCGCGTGCAGCAGTGAGGATCTCGATCTCCATGGCGCCCTCGAGCGGCACGCGCTCGACCAGCACTTCCAGATTGCCGGAGGCCACGACACCGACCAGCGCGTGTTCCAGCCCGGCGCGTGCACCGCGCTGTCCATCAAAGCGATATCGCAGGGTTTCCATGCTGTGCCCTTACCAATTGCGAAAACGTTTCGGCGGGTCGTACAGGCCGCCGGACCAGCGCACCAGGTCCTTGACCGTGCGCGCTGCAAGCAGGTCGCGCGTGGCATCGCGCGGGCGAATGCCCAAATCGTCCGGCCGCTTGATGACGCCGCGGTCGCGCAGGTTTTCGACCATGCGCTTGTCGCGGCCCAGGCCCACCGCGGTATAGCCGGACACGCCGCGGATTGCCTGTTCGCGTTCTTCCGGCGTGCGACACAACAGCAGGTTGGCGATGCCTTCTTCGGTCAATACGTGGCTGACATCGTCGCCGTAGATCATCACCGGCGGCAGCGGCATGTTGGCGCGCTCGGCCAGTTCCCAGGCGTCGAGTCTGTCGACGAATGCCGGCGCCATGTGTTCGCGGAAGGTCTCCACCATCTGCACCACCAGCTTGCGCCCGCGCGGCATCTCGCCCGGCGTTGCCGCTTCGCGCCCGGCCTTGAGCCAGGCAGCACTGGCATGCCGGCGACCGCGCGCATCCGAGCCCATGTTGGGCGCGCCGCCGAAGCCGGCGATGCGGTCGCGCGTGGCGGTGGAGCTGTTGCCCTGCAGATCGATCTGCAAGGTGGAGCCGATGAACATGTCGCAGGCATACAGCCCGGCGGTCTGCGACAGCGCGCGGTTGGAACGCATGCTGCCGTCGGCGCCGGTAAAGAAGATATCCGGACGCGCGGCGATGTAGTTCTCCATGCCCAGCTCGGAGCCGAACGAATGCACCGATTGCACGAAGCCCGATTCGATGGCCGGGATCAGCGCCGGATGCGGATTGAGCGCCCAATGGCGGCAGATCTTGCCCTTCAGCCCCAGCGATTGGGCGTAGGTGGGCAGCAACAGTTCGATCGCGGCGGTGTCGAAACCGATGCCGTGATTGAGCCGGTCCACACCGTATTCGGCATAGATGCCCTTGATGGCCATCATCGCCATCAACACCTGGATCTCGGAAATCTGCGCCGGGTCGCGGGTGAACAACGGTTCGATGTAATTGGGCTTGGGCGCCTGGGTCACGAAATCCACCCAATCGGCGGGAATATCCACGCGCGGCAGGGTGTCGAGAATTTCGTTGACCTGCGCAATCACGATGCCGCCCTTGAACGCGGTGGCCTCCACGAGCACCGGCGTGTCTTCGGTATTAGGGCCGGTATAGAGATTGCCGTGACGATCGGCCGCCTGCGCGGTGACCAGTGCGATGCGCGGGGTCAGGTCGATGAAGTAGCGGCCGAACAATTCCAGATAGGTGTGGATGGCGCCGATCTCGATGCGACCTTCGCTCACCAGCCCGGCCAGGCGCGCGGCCTGCGGGCCGGAGAACGAAAAATCCAGGCGCTTGGCGATGCCGCGTTCGAATACGTCCAGATGCGCGGCAAGCGACAACACCGATTGCACCATGTGCAGGTCATGCACGCGCGCCGGATCCACCTCGGTAAGGCACCGCGCCAGGAAATCGGCCTGCTTCTGGTTGTTGCCCTCCAGGCAGACACGGTCGCCGGGCTCGATGACCGCTTCCAGCAACGCCACGACATCCTCGGCAGCCAACACGCGACCCTGCGGCGCCAGCGCGGCGGCCCGCTGCAGACGCTGACGCCGGCTTTCGGCCTGGGTGTCCCACTGTCGACTCATGCCTCTGCCTCGCCGGGGCGAGCCCGTAATGTCAAAGTAATTACATCGTAATTATGAAATTTACGGGTGTCTAGACGCGTTGCAGCATCCGGGTTTGCCACTGGGCAGGCGTCAGCCGCCAGCAAGCCGAGCGCTTGCGCGTCAACACACTTCGATATATCGTTTCTCCATGATTCGATATATCGAATGAAACAGCGCCCGCCCGTCAGGCCAACGGCCGATCTCGATGCGGCACCTGCCCGCACGCGCGGTGCCGGCGCACGTGTGCGCCCGCTGGAGCACGGCGATCTGCGCCTGCTGCTGCTGGCGCTGATTGCCGAGCGCCCGTGCCATGGCTATGAGCTGATGCGGCAGATCGCCGCCCTCTTCAAAGGGCTGTACACGCCCAGCGCCGGGGCGATTTATCCGGCGCTGGCGCAACTGGAGGCCGCCGGCTGGGTGCACACCGATCTGGATGCCGGCCGCAAGCGCTATCAGGTCACTGCCGCTGGCAGCGACTACGTTGCACAGCAACGCGATGCGCTCGATGCCGCACTGGCCCGCACCCATCGACGCGCGCGTGAGCTGATCAAGTCGCAAACGCCGGCCCCGATTCGCGAGGCGATTCATCGCATCAAACATGGCTTGTTCGCGCGCCATGGGCAATGGAGCGAGACAGAAACCGCGCGAATTGCTGCATTACTCAACGCCGCCGCCGACGGCATGGAGCGCGACGACGACTGAGCGGGTGTGGGTAGCACCTGGGCTCGGCCCGACAGCGATCTGCGAACCGCGCAGGGCGATACAACGCCCCCGCTGCCCCGGTTCGAGGTGAAGCGATGCAATTGCATGCAGCTTCACACGCCCCCTCCTCTGCCCCCTGCGGGCACTTCTCCTGCAGAGCTGAAGACCACGCCGTTGCGCTGGATGACAGCACACCAGCATGGCCGATCGCCACTCACCACGTCATTGACTGATCACGCATTGATTTCGTAACGCTCCCTCTTCCCCCGCACCGCCGCGCATCCGTGCGGCACTCCAGGAATTGCATCCCATGGCTGCACACACCAATACCCAACTCCGTCGCGACCCACGCCTGCGTTCCGTGCAGGTGCTGCGTTGCGAAGCGATCACCCCGCACATGCGCCGTATCGTGTTCGGCGGCAGCGACCTGGCCGGCTTTCAAAGCGATGCGCCGGACGATCACGTCAAACTGTTCTTTCCCAACGCCGACGGCGCCTTCGTCCTGCCGACCATGACGCCGGAAGGCCCGCGCTACGAAGAAGGCGCGCTGCCTTCGCCGGCGCGCGACTACACGCCGCGCGATTTCGATCCGCAGAGCGGCGAGTTAAGCATCGACTTCGTGTTGCACGGCGAGGGCGTGGCGTCCAGTTGGGCCGCGCGCGCACAGCCCGGCGATCCACTGAAACTGGGCGGCCCGCGCGGCTCGTTCCTGGTTGCCGATGACTATGACCACTACGTGTTGATCGGCGACGAAACCGCGCTGCCGGCGATCGGCCGCTGGCTCGAAGCGATGCCCGCCGACATGCACGCGCAGGTATTCATCGAGATCGCCGATGCCGCCGAGCGGCAGGAACTGCTCAGCGCGGCCGAGGTGCGGGTGAACTGGCTGGAGCGCAATGGCTTCGATGCCGTCAGCAGCACCCTGCTGGAAGACAGCCTGCGCGACTACGAGCCAGAGGATGGCGACACGTTCTACTGGATCGGCGCCGAATCGATGCGCGCGCGCGCCATGCGCAAATTCCTCGAAGACCACCTGGGTGTGGACAAGGAATGGGTGCGCGCAAAAGGCTATTGGAAGGCGCGCGGCGAGCACGGCGAGGAGTGATTGCCCTGCGTGCACGCAAGGCGCTTCGGCTCTCAACGCGTCACTAAGCCGCTTCTTGCGCACTCGCCGCGCATGACATGCGCTACGGTGACGCCGGCCAGGACTGCATGGCCGGCAACGCCACTTGCACCTGGGCCGGATCGATGCGCGTGCGCAGCCAGGCCAACGCAACCGGCAATGGACACAAGGCCTGACCGTGGCAACCGGGCAATACCAGGGTGGACGAGGCCAGCGCATCGCCGTCGAAGCGCCCACGGCGCAACGCCGCCAGGCTGGGCATCAAGGTCCGCACGCGCAGCAACGGCATGCCGTCGCGTTCGAACACATCCAGCACCAGCGCACCGCCGGGTGGATAGTCGTCGGGACGATCGCTGCGATGCCACTGCACGCCGAGCAGTCCACCGAGCGTGGCCAAGGTAGTGTCGTGTCCCACCAGCACCAGCAGCCGCGTGGAAGGCGGCGCCAATGCCGCTACCGACGGCGTCTGCCCGACCGCGGCCTGCACGGTGGCCAGAAGATGCGCGAGCAGGTTGGATGCCGCCGCCGTGGCAACCGGCAACGGACGCTTGCTCTGGGCGAACGAGGTGTTGTGCAGGGCAATCAATTGCGCCACTGCGGCGCGATCCACCCGGCCCCAGCCCAGCTGCGCCGCATCGAAGCCTTCGATGTCTTCCAGCATCAGGTTCTCGGCCAGTCCGCCGGCCAGCTTCAGGGTGCTGGCCGCGGCCGGCGAGCCATCGCGCGTAGCCGGCTCGTAGAGCAGGCGGGTAGGCGGCGGCGTGGCGCAGCGTCCGTGCTGGCAGGCACTCAACACCGCCTGCAAGTGCGCCAGCTGCGCGCGCGTCTCAGCTTCCAGCCGCACCGGCGGCGTGGGCGCCTTGCCGCCATCGAACAATACAGTGCGCTCGCCCTCCGGCAGGGCCTGGTAGTGCACTGCGCAGCCCGGCGCCATGCCCTGCAGCAGCGCCTGCGCGCTGGCGTGGTTGCGGGCGGTACTGTCGGCGATGGTGACGATCTGTTCGGTGCCCGCGCAGCCACTGGCCGCCAGTCCGAGCGGCGGCGCGAATAACGCGCGATAACGTGCGCCCAGCGCCTGCATGCCGGCTCGTCCGTGCGGCGTCAGCTGGCCCGCGGCCACCGGCCAGTGCGGCCATGGCTGCGCGCTGTAGCGATCCAGCTCGCTGCCGGGCTGGGTCGGTGCACGGATGCCATGCCGCACCAGCACGATGGTCAGGCGCAGGTGCGCGGTTGCAGCGGCGGTCTCTTTTGCCACGACCGGTTTTGCCATCGGCAGGCAGAGCGCCAGACCGAGCAGTGCGTGCCGCATCGTTCCGGCAAAAGAGCGATTGTGCATGGCTTGCCTCATAACGTTGCCGACAACGCGAGCACTCTCCCGCGTCCAGGCTGACCGGCATACCGCGGTGCATGGATGGAACGCGCGCCAACGGTGCGCGTGCCGCGAGGCCGGACATCGCGGTGGCGCAATGGCTGCCCTTGCCGGAACAGCGGCAACAATCTACCCAAGCGCACGACAGACATCACCGCTCCAGAAAAATGCGCCCAGCCTGCGTGGACCGGATGACGCGTGGATGACAGCCGCAACTCCGTTGCCGCGCGTTGCGCCCGGCCGTTGATTCGCGGCGATGGCGATGGCGCGATCTATCGAGACAGTGCAGCGGCGCCAGGTTTGCCAAACGTCGCGACGGCCACCTGTTTGCCGATGCCACGGTCACGCAGTCCACGCTGCCGGCGATGCCGTGAGCGGCGGTGTTTCCCAGGATTCGCCCCGGCACGCAGGCCGCCCCAACATGACGTGACCACGCCCGACGGCATCTCACTTGGCCGTTACCCTCAACGACAAAGGCCCGCCGAAGCGGGCCTTTGCCTGGACAGCAGCCAGACCGCTTACTTGGCAGCGGCATCCTTCGCCGCAGCATCGCCCGCCTTGGCCTGCAGGGCTTCGGTGGTGATGCGGATCTTCACTTCGTCGCTGACGTTCGGGGCGTACTGGCCCAGGCCGAAATCGCTGCGCTTGATGGTGGTGGTGGCGTCGAAACCGGCGGCCGGCACCTTCTTCATCGGGTGCTCGCCGGCACCGTTGAGGGTGACGTCCAGCACGACCGGCTTGGTCTGACCCTTGATGGTCAGGTCGCCGGTGACGGTCAGCTTGTTGGTGCCGGCAGCTTCCACCTTGGTGCTCTTGAAGGTGGCGGTCGGGAACTTGGCCGCGTCGAAGAAATCACCGCTCTTGAGGTGTTCGTCGAACTTGGCGGTGAAGCTGTTCAAGCCGGACAGCGGCAGGGTGACCTGCACGGTGGACTTGGTCACGTCGGCCGCGTCGTACACCAGGGTGCCGTCGACATTGCCGAAGTGCGCGCTCGGGTTGGAGAAACCGAAATGGCTCCACTGCGCCAGCACGTCGGTGTGCGATGGGTCCAGGGTGTAGGTGCCCGACGCCACTTCCACGGCCGGGGCGGTCGAGGCGGCAGCCGCCGGTGCAGGTGCCGGCGCAGCAGCGGCGTCGGCCGGTGCGGTGGCCGCCGCCGGGGTTTCGGCGGCCGGAGCGGCAGTGTTCTCGGCCGGCTTGGAGCAGGCGGCAATGGCCAGGGTCAGGGCGAGCGGCAGCAACAGCTTGTGGGTGGTCTTCATTGGAACTCCATGGGATGAGAGACGCGTCGGATCAACGCGGGTGGGACAGATGCAGACGGACGAGGACTGCAGGAAACGCAAGACACCATGTACGTCGACACGGCGAGCCAGATCAAGCGATCGTCAGGCGAACGGCCAACTGCGTCGCTTGACGCGGCAGGCACACGCGGCGTGCCGGGCCGACGCACGCCGTCCACGGCGCTGCGCGGCAGCCGGCACGCATGCATCGCCTTACTCGAAGCGCGCCGCTTCGTCGAAGCTCAGGCGTGGCGAACGCGGGAACAGCCCGGCCGGGTCGCCATAGCCAAGATTGACCAGGAAGTTGGACTTGATCGGCGTGCCGGCAAAGAACGCCGCATCCACCTTGGCGTTGTCGAAGCCGGACATCGGGCCGGCGTCCAGTCCCAGCGCACGCGCGGCCAGGATCAGGTAGGCGCCCTGCAGCGAGCCATTGCGGAACGCCGATTCGGTGCGGCCCTCGCGCGGGCCGTCGAACCAGCTCTTGGCGTCGGCATGCGGGAACAGGTACGGCAGCTTCTCGTGGAAGTCTTCGTCGTGCGCCACGATCACCGTCACCGGCGCGGCCAGGGTCTTGGCGGCATTGCCCTCCGACAGCGCCGGCTTGAGCTTGGCCTTGCCTTCGGCGCTGGTCACGAACACAAAGCGCGCCGGGCCGCTATTGGCCGCGGTGGGTCCCCACTTCACCAGCTCATACAGCTCACGCAGCACCTCGTGGCTGACCGGCGTGTCGGCAAACGCATTTTGCGTGCGGGCGGTGCGGAACAGCTGATCCAGTGCGGCGGCATTGAGCGAGTCGGACATGAGCACTCCAGAGGAAGGGGCGGTGCGACGGTAGGCTGCGGCGTCGGCGCCAGTGTGAAGACCCGCAGTGTAGAGTGGCGCGATTGCCGCCACACGCGTTCAATCTGAAACAAATCTATGTCGGATCTGAAACGATGGGGCTGACCTGGGCACTGAGCGACGGCCGTGCCGGCAATGCGCGCCAGGCCGAGGCGCTGGCGCGTGCATTGCACCCCGCTGCCTACCAGCCACTGCACCTGCAGACCAACGCGCCGTGGCGTTGGGCGGCGCCGCGGCGGCTCCCCGGCGCACGGCAGGCGTTTGGCGCGGCATTTGCCCGGCAACTGCAGCAGCCCCCGGCGCTGGCCATCGGCTGCGGCAGGCAGGCGGCGCTGGCCACCCGGTTGCTGCGTGCCCACGGCAGCCGCAGCGTGCAGATCCTGGATCCGCGGCTGGACCCGCGGCACTGGGACCTGCTGGTGGTGCCCGAGCACGATGCACTGCGCGGCAGCAACGTGCTCACCCTGCTCGGCAGCCTGCACCCGGTGGACGATGCGTGGCTGGCGGCCGGGCGGGCCGCCTTCCCCGCCTTGGGCGGCTTGCCGGGCCCGCGGCTGGCGCTGCTGGTCGGTGGCCCCACCGCCCAGGTGCCGTGGACGCCACAGGCGCTGGCGGCGCTGTGCACGCGCGTGAGCGCCCAACTGCGCGCGCTGGGCGGCAGCCTGCTGGTGACCACCTCGCGCCGCACACCGGGCGATGCACTCGCAACGCTGCGCGCGGCCTGCGCCGGCCTGCCGCATCTGCTGTGGTGCGATGAGCGCGATGGGCCGAACCCCTACGCTGGACTGCTCGGCTGGGCCGATGCCATCGTGGCCAGCGCCGATTCGGTCAACCTGCTCTCCGAAGCCTGTGCCACCCGCGTACCGGTCGCTGCCGCGTTCGGCGAGCAGGCACGTGGGCGCGTTGACACCTATTTGCAAGCGTTGCGGCAACGCCAGCGCTTGCACTTAGTCGATGAAGTTCTCGCCAGCGCTGTCGATATCGTTCCTGTGCGCGAAACCGAGCGCATCGCCATGCAGGTACGCGCGCGCCTGCTGCCATAACCCAACGCCCGCCAGCGGGCCAGCGAGACAAGGACGATGTGCATGACAGGGGCGATCAACGCGCGATGGATTGGGCAAACCCGGCGCAAGGCAATTGCGCTGCTGGTACTGGCCGCATTACCGCTGGCCGCCACCGCAACAACACCACGTTGCGTGCCGCGTTATCCCACACCGCACGCCGCTGCCGCGATGTTCGACATGGCCACCTCCACCGCACAGGCGCTGGATGCGTTGCCCGATGCCAAGGTGGTGCTGCTGGCGCGCGGCGGCCAGGATCTAAGCCGCTACGGTCTGAAACATAGCCACCTGGCATTTGCCGTGCGCGACGACGATGGCGGCTGGCGGGTGCGCCACCTGCTCAATCGCTGCAAGAGCGATGCGTCACAGCTTTACCAGGAAGGCCTGAGCAACTTCATCGGCGAAAGCGCGTTGAGCAGCGATCTGCGCGTGGGCATTCCCACCCAGGCACTGCAGCAACGTCTGTACGCGCGATTGACTGGCAATGGCGATCTTGCGCACCGCCTGCATGAAACGCGCTACAGCATCGTGGCGTATCCGTTTTCCACCGACTATCAAAACTCCAACCAATGGGTGCTGGAAGTGCTGGCCGTCGCGCTGGCGGCCGACGCGCAACCGGCGGTCGCGATTGCCAACCGCGGTGATGCACAGGCATGGCTGCGCACCGCGCGCTATCACCCAAGCGCCCTGCATCTGGACCTGAGCCAGCGCATCGGCGCGCGCTTTGTCGCCGCCAATGCGGCGGTCACCGATCATCCTGTGAGCGAACGTGTGTCCGGTAACTATTCGGTGGTCACGGTCGAATCGGCATTCGACTTCCTGCATCAGCGCGACGCGGTGGACAAGGAACTGTCGATTGCACGCGCCGCCCCTACTCCTGGAGAAACACCATGATGCACGCCCGCTCTTTTCTCGCTGCCAGCGCATGCCTGTTCGCCGCCTTGACATTGCCCTGCGCACACGCCGGTGAAGCGACCACACCCGGCGAAAAATCCGAGTTCTATTCGGCGCTGTCGCTCGCCATGCCAGTGCTGATCGCGTCCGGTGCGGCGGGCTCTGTGTTTTCCGCACCCGTTGCTGTATCTAATGCAGTGGCCGAATCACGTCGCGAGGCACGCGCGGGCAAGCTGCCGCCAATGCGCGTGCAAGCCGTCGACACCCTGCCTGCGGGTGCACGCCAAGTGCGCCTGCAGGACCCGCAACATGCCGAGAACACCGCAGTGCTGCAATGGCAGGCACGCCAGGACGACCCCGCCGCAGGCTTCCACGTCGGCGAAATGGTGACGTTCCAACCTAGCCCCGCAGGCAGCGGCTGGACCGTGCATGCGGAACAAGGCCAGGCGTTGGCGTTCGTACCGACAGAAGCGGCCGCCGCATACGGCAGCAGCCAGACCTGGTGACGTGCACGCCCTGCGCCGCAGGCCGGGGCCACCTCTGATCGACCGCAGCGCGATCGTCGTTGCATCGGCGGCGTTGCCACGACGCCGATGCCTCCAACCGCGCTGCGTTTACGGATTGCTGGGAGAACGCGGAATGCCGGCAGGCGCCGCATCCAGCGCGCCGATCATCAGCCGCACGACCGGGGTTCCCAAGCCGGTGGTGTAGTTGTACTTGCCGGCGATCGGCACGTCGTTGCCGACGACCCCGTTGTTGCCGGGAATGCCGCGGTGATAGGCCTGCGGGCCGTTGGCGGCCAGGCGATACAGGTAATCGTTGAGATTGCCCTGCCGGCCCTGCTTCTGCACCAGCAACGCGGCCACGCTGGCGAACTCCGGCGCCGCCACGCTGGTGCCGATCACCTTGGTGATGGCACCGGCCACGTAGATGGACACCGAGCTTGTGCCCTGCTGACAGGGATGCACGGCGATTCCCGGGCAGCCGCCGACCAACATGCCGACATCGGGCAATGCGCGCATCGAGGTGCGCGTGCCGCCCAGCGCGCGCAGCTGATATGCCGGACGCTGGAACAGCGTGCTGACGCCGCCACCGGCACCCCAGTAGCCGCCGCTGAGCAGCGCGCCGACGCCATACGGGTCCTCGGCCTGCAACGGGTCGGCAAACGCGCTTTCGCTGAGGTAGCTCGAATCCAGGCTGCCCTTCTTGTAGGCAGTGAGCAGGTTGCCGCCACCGACCGCGGTGACATGCGCATCGGCGGCGGGCCAATGCACGCTGGGGACGTACCGGCCGTTCTTGCCTTCCACCAGGTATTGCGTGTCCGGGCAATCCAGGCCGGCATTGTCGCCGCTGGAGGCGACGAAGCTGATGCCCTGCGCATTGCCTTGCTTGAAGACCGAATCGAACAGGCCAAGGATGGAAGTGGCGTCCTTGCCGTTATAGGCCGCGGTGAAGATCTGTTCGCAGAACCCGAACGAGGAGCTGACCACGTCCGCCTCATTGTCCTGCACGATCTGCCGGTAGCCGGCCAGGATGGAATCGATGGACAGATCGGGGAGCACGTACAGCAGCACGTGCGCGCCCGGTGCGCCGCCGAGTGCCATGTCCACATCGAGCGTTGCCTCGCGCACCGCAGCGCGATTGCCGTCCTGCACCCCGGGCTTGGCCCCGGCCACATAGCGGCGTGCATACAGTGTCGGGTTGGCATGGTTGCCGGCATAGCGGCTGAAGCGCTCGTGGTCGAACATCGCGGCAATGTCCGTATCCAGCACGTCGCTGCCGATCAGGACGGCGATCGTGCTGCCGCTACCGTCGAGCCGCTGTTGCTTGCCTGGCGCACCGATCATCGTCTGGTAGGACGGATAGCCGTAGGCCTGCTTGAGATCGTTGTACCAATAGCTGGTGGTGCCATCGCCGGTGCGGTTGCCGGGCGTGCCGGCCAGCATGCGCGAGTCCATGCGCGCCGCCGGCAGCCCGCGGCTCAGGCCGGTGACGGTGACACCGTTGGCACGCAGCGCGGCCGGCAGCTGCAGCGGAGCGGCAGCCGCCAGGCGTACCTGCTGGCCGGCGTTCAGATCAGCCACCAGCGGCGCGGCAAACAACCGCTCCACGCTGTCGGCATTCGCGCTGACATGCAGGGTTGGACCCTGCTGCACCACGGTCATGTGCGCGGCCTGCAGGGCGGCGCGTACCTGCGCGAGCTGCGCAGGCGCCGGACCAAAACGCCGCTGGAATTCGGCCGCCGACAGCCACTTGTGGTACTGCGGCGACAGCGGGTCCTGGATGTCGGCCAGCAGGGCGTTCAGGGCCACTTGGTCGCGTGGTGGCAGATGCACGTCGAAGGACACGGGCGCTGTGCGCAAGCTGGCCGTGATCGCGTCAATCCGGGCATCGGGGACGGTGGTGGCAGCGTTGGCGCTACCGAAGGCCAACAGCGAAGCGGACAGCACGGCAGCCAGCAGCGGCCGACAGCGGATGCGAGTAAGCATGGATCTCTCCAGGGGGCACAGCAGTGAGCGAGGCCGAATGGCATCGCAGGGACGTGCACGACCGCTCGCGACCACCGGCGCGATCATGTCGACACGGAAACAGGACACAGATGCCGGCTGCGATCGATGGCCGCGCGGGCCGCGATCCACGCGGCTGGCCGCTGACACAGACCACGGCAAGGCCGAGCGCTGACGGTGCACCATCGCGACACTGCACATTCGGCGGCTATCTCCATCGGCATCGGCAGGTCGCGCGGCTTGCAAGGGTTGCCATCACTCAGACGGCGGGTCGGGAGCCGGGACGATACGTGCGATGTCTACCGCTGAAATGCCAGCGGGCGAGGTTGTGTCGCCATCAGCGAGGTGCGCGCGCCTGCGGCAGCAGGTGCCGCTGCGTGCCAGCTCGCCGCGCGTGGCTGCCTCAAGGTGCGCGCCGTTGCCGCGAGTACATGCAAGCGCCCATTGCGCGCACCTGCGCCCGCTCATCACCGCAGTTCCTGCGTCGAGGCTGCCGCCCGCTTTGCGATCACCGCGTGCTGCCGATGCCGCCGGTCAGGCGTCATGTGCACGCGTCACCGATGACGACCCGATGTCGTGGCGCAGGCTTGCCACCCGCTGTGCACATCGCATGCCGACGGTGCTGCCGAGCGTCGCCGCCGCCACGAACGCAGGCGCCTTTGTATTGCGGCCGCGATGTGCGCACGCGCCCGGTCGTCGCCGCCGACGATACAGGCACGGTCCGGCGCCAGGTGCCTGCGCGATACGGGAAGGGGTCTTCGCGCAGCGGCGCCGTGGTCGGGGCGCGCATCGCTGCGCTGGTCCAGTCCTGCCGTCGAAGCGATAATTGCGCGCCCAATCAACCGTGTCGCCATGCGTCCTGCCTCGCCACCTGCCTTTGCCCCGCTCACCTCTCGCGCATTGATCTGGGCGGTGTTGGCAATGGGCGCGGTGGTCCTGCTGTCCAACATCCTGGTGCAATACCCGATCAACGACTGGCTGACCTGGGGTGCGTTCTCCTACCCGCTGGCGTTTCTGGTCAGCAACCTGATCAACCGCCGCTTCGGTCCACGCGCTGCGCGCCACGTTGCCTGGTGCGGGTTCGCGCTGGCGGTGCTGCTGTCGATCTGGCTGGCGACGCCCCGCATCGCGGTGGCCTCGTGCAGCGCTTTCATCGCCGCGCAATTGCTGGACATCAGCGTGTTCGACCGCCTGCGCGATGGCAGCTGGTGGCGCGCGCCGATCGTGGCCACCACCTGCAGCGCCACCCTGGATACCACCATCTTCTGGAGCATTGCGTTTGCCGGCGCGAGCCTGCCGTGGGTCAGCTGGGCCGCAGGCGATCTGGCGGTAAAACTGGGCATGGGCGTGTTCCTGCTCGGCCCGTTTCGCGCCCTGCTGTGGCGGAGTGCGCCGCGTCGGTAGAACGCATGACGCGCATGGATGCGGGGCTTTCCGCCAGGACAGCCAGGCACCGTTGCCGCCGTTTGCCGCAGCTGCATCGAAAGCGGCGCACTCACCAGGGCCCTTACAGCGCTGTTTCATCCTTGCCCAGCGGAAACGTCAGGCCCTGCCCACGTGCTGCGTTGAAGATGATGCCGCGCGCCTGCTGGATGGCCGGCGTCGGTGCGAGCAGGCGTGGGCGGCGGTCCAGCGTGCAGCTCAGGCCGGCATCGACCAGCGTTGCGTGCGCCTGATGCAGTGGTGCGCCGCTCTCGTCCGGGAGCCAGTGCGTGCGCGCCAGTGCGTCGATCAACGCTGGCGTGTCGCAGGCGTCCAGCAGCTGCGGCTGCTGCGCTGCCAGCCCGAGCACGCCGGCCTGCAGCACGAATTCCAGATCCACCAGGCCGCCAGCGCCCTGCTTGAGATCCAGCCGGCCGGCATCGCTGCGATCCAGTTCGGCGCGCATGCGCGCCCGCATCTTGCGCACGTCTTCGTGCAACTGCGCGGTGTCGCGCACCCGCATCAGCGTGTCGCGACGCACGTGGGCAAACGCGTCGCAAAGCGCCGCGTCGCCGGCCACCGCGCGTGCACGCACCAGGGCCTGATGCTCCCAGGTCCAGGCGCGATCGCGCTGGTAGTCGCGGTAACTGGCCAGCGAGGACACCAGTGCGCCCTTGCCGCCATCCGGGCGCAGTCGCACATCGATGTCGTACAGCCGGCCGGCGCCGGTCTCGGCAGCCAGCAATGCCATCACTTTCTGCGCAAGCCGCGCAAACCAGCGCCCGGCTTCCAGCGGGCGCTTGCCGTCGGAGGCGTCCACCTCGGGCGGATGATCGTACAGGAACACCAGATCCAGATCCGATCCGAACCCCAGCTCCAGCCCGCCCAGACTGCCGTAGCCGACAATGGCGAAGCTGCCGCCAGGCACGTGTCCGTGCGCGGCCAGCATGTCGCTGCGCGCCAGGTGCAGCACGGTCTGCACGACCGCTTCGGCAAGCCAGGCCAGTTGGCGGGTGCTCTCCACCGCCTGCTGGCGGCCATCCAGCGTGGCCAGCGCAATACGGAAGCTCAGTGCAAGCCGGCGCTCGTTGAGTTCACGCAGCGCCGCTTCGGTGTCGTCGATGTGCAAGGTCTCGGCGCAGGCCGCGTGCAACGCTGCGCGATCCGGTAGCGGGCCGCTGATGCGGGTGTCGAGCAATTCGTCCAGCAGCAACGGATACGCCGCCAGCCGCTCGGCCAGCAGCGCACTGCGCGAGAGCACATCGACCAGGCGGGCAAGCGCGCTGGGTTGCTCGTCGAGCAACGCCAGATAGCTGGTGCGGCGCAAGGTGGCCTGCAGCAGGCCGAGCATGCGACGCACTGCCGCGTCGGGCTGGCTGGCGCGGGTGGCCGCGTGCAGCAGTGCCGGCATCACCCGATCCAGCCGCGCACGCGCGCTATCGGACAGCGCGCGCACGCCGGAAGACTGCGCGAAATCGGCCAGCGCCTGATGCGCGCCATCGGGATCGTGCAAGCCAATCCCCGCCAACGGCGCAGCATCGCCTTCCGGCAGCGCGCGCCAGTAATCGGCAAGCGCGTCCGGTGCGGTGGCGCGCACGCGCGGGGCCAGCAGTTCGGCGAATTCCGCGGCCACGCGTGTGCGCTGCGGTGCCAGCGCGTCCAGCAATGCCGACCAATCCGCATACCCAAGGCCCAACGCAATGCGCTCGCGATCCAGCGGCGCCTGCGGCAATGCGTGGGTCTGCGCATCGCGCAACATCTGCAGGCGATTTTCCAGCCGGCGTAGAAAACGATACGCCGTCGACAGCGCCTGGCCGTTCTCCTGGTCGATCTGGCCTGCGGCCACCAGCGCCTGAAGCGCGGGCAGCAGCCGGCGTTCGCGCAGACTCGGTTCGCGTCCACCACGAATCAGCTGCAGCGATTGGGCCAGGAACTCGATTTCGCGAATCCCGCCGGGCCCGCGCTTGATGTCGTCCAGACGATCGTGCCGCGCCACTTCGGCGGTGATGGCGGCCTTCATTTCGCGCAAGCCATCCAGTGCGGTGAAGTCCAGATACCGCCGGTAGACGAAGGGGCGCAGCGTTTCCAGCCAGGCTTCCCCGGCGTCGATATCGCCAGCCACCGCGCGCGCCTTGAGCCAGGCATAGCGCTCCCAATCGCGACCTTCGCGCTGGAAATACTGGTCCATGCCGGCGAACGACAACGCCACGCGGCCGGCGGTGCCGAATGGACGCAGGCGCAGATCCACGCGATGGCTGAAGCCGTCGGCGGTGGTTTCGTCCAGCAACCTGGCCAGCTGCTGGCCCAATCGCGCGAAATACTCTTCTGCTGCCAATGGACGCGCGCCATCGGATTGGCCGCCCTGCGGATAGGCGTACACCAGATCCACGTCCGAGGAAAAATTCAGCTCGCCACCGCCCAGCTTGCCCAGCCCGAACACCACCAGGCGCTGCACGCTGCCGTCTGCAGCAACGACCTTGCCGTGGCGGGTGTGGAACTGCTGCTCCAGCGCTTGCAGGCCGCATTGCAGGCAGTGCTCGGCCAGCCGGGTGGCGCCGGCCAGGGTGGCTTCGACGCTGTCCAGACCGAGCACATCGCGCCAGACCAGGCGCGTGGACTCGGCGCTGCGATAGCGTCGCAATTGCGCAGGCCACAGCGGTGGCTGGGCCGGATCCAGCTGCGGCAGTGGCAGTGGCGGCGGATCGGGTTGGGCCAGGTGCTGCAGCAACACCGGTTGCCGCGCCAAGGTATCGAGCGCGAACTCGCTGGCCAGTGCGACCTGCGCAAGCTGCCGATCGAACGCGCCGCCCGGCCACGCCTGCTCGACAGGCAATGATTGACGAACACGCGCCATGGCCCGCTCGATCAGGGCGGTGAGCGCAGGAGACATGGAAACGGTCGGCATCGGCATGACCGGATTTTGGCATCCCCGCCACGCGGGGAGTACACGCATGCGCGACATCCCCCAGGGCGACTGCAACAGGGCGTGCAGCATTTCGCCGCCTTGAACATCTCGCTTACGCAGCCCTGACGACAGCCATGCTGCACTGCGGCTTTCGCACGAGGTCCCGCCATGTCGCCCACCACCTTGCCTGCTCACTTGCTGCCCTCGCAGATTCCGCTCCAGACCGATGGCAACGATCCTGCGCTGCCGCCCAGCCTGCCCTTTCTGCATCTATGGACCGGGCCGGATGGCAACAGCTGCCTCAACGCCTCGCAGCTGCCCGGCTTCGGTCGCAAGAGCGTGGGTGGCGGTGCCGCACCGCAGTGGTTGCGACCGTTTCCCGGCGAGGTGCTCGGCATCCAGTTCGCGGTGCTGCCGGTAGGCTGGGTCGGCGACTGGCATGAGAGCCCGCACCCGCAATGGGTGATTCCGTTGCGTGGCCGCTGGTTCATCGAAACCGGCGACGGCACACGCGTGGAAATGGGTCCTGGCGACATCCATTTCGGCCAGGACCAGGGCACCACCGATCAGCGCGGCCATCGCTCCGGCCAGTTGGGCGATGAACCTTGCCTGCAGATGATGGTGCAGTTTGCGCAATCGCCGGGCGCGGCCACCGCGCATCCGTTCGGCCATCCGGCGCCGCGCTGATGGACCGCCACTGCCGCGTCCGCGCGCCCGGCGCCGCCCGGCCGGCCGAGTGCCCGCCCCCCGCCACGCGCCACGCCGGGCTGGCGGCGCGCCTGGGCAACGCGCGCCTGCTGACCCTCTACGACCAGGCGACCTGGAGCGAGGGGCCAGCCTGGTGGGAGGCGCAGCGCACGCTGGTCTGGAGCGATGTGGTCGGCCGCCGCGTGCTTGGCTGGCGCGAGGACGGCGCGGTGGACGTGCTGCTGGATGCCACCGCCTTCACCAATGGCAATGCGGTGGATGCGCAACAGCGACTGGTGCACTGCGAACACGGGCGCCGCGCGATCACCCGTAGCGATGTCGATGGCCGGGCGCATCTGCTGGTCGGGCGGTTCGAGGGCAAACGGCTCAATTCGCCGAACGATCTGATCGTGGCGCACGACGGCGCGATCTGGTTCACCGACCCGCCGTTCGGGCTGCTCAAGCCCAGCCAGGGCTGCCCGGGCCCACAGGAGCTGGACCATCACGGCGTCTACCGGCTGCCGCCCGATGGCGGTGCCCTGCAGTGCATGGTCGGCCTGGATCACCCCAACGGGCTGGCGTTCTCCCCCGACGAACGCGTGCTGTACGTCTCGCAGACGCCCGAAGGTGGCCCGACCTCGCCGGAGATCACCGCCTTCGACTGGCGCGATGGCGCATTGCACAACCGGCGCCGCTTCGCGGTGGTGCCGGACGGCCTGCCGGATGGCTTTTGCGTGGACCGCCAGGGCTGGCTATGGAGCAGCTCCGGCGCGGGCGTGTGCGTCTTCGACACCGATGGCCAATACCTCGGCCTGGTGCCGACACCGGCCACGGCGTCCAACTGCAGCTTCGACCTGGAGCAACGGCGGTTGTTCATCACTGGCGGCAGCACGCTGTGGCTGCTGGAGTTGCAGCAATAAGAACGGTTAACGAAAACCGCCAGGCGGACGCGGCCGCTGCCCGCGATGGCAGGGATCACGCGTACGAACGGTTGCACGCACGCCGTGCACATCCAGCAGCATGATCGCTCGCCAGGTTTTGGGCGCAGCGCCACGCCATGCAAGCCTGCTCGCCGCGATGCGCGCAGGCGGCAGCCACGGCATGAGGTGCGGCCTTCATTTGCAGCGGATCTCGCGCGGATTGGCGCTTGACCCGGCAACCTGCAGGCATAAAAAAGCCCGCTTGCAGCGAACTGCCAGCGGGCTTTGCTCCCTCCCCCACGTCGGGATGCAGGATCATAGTGCGCGCCCCGAATCGGACTTGCACGCTGCACTGCAAAACAATACCAGGCAGTACAGAACTGGTGTTTTTTCTTCACGCCTGCGCGCGCGATGCAGGCGTCAGCGCAACAGGTCAGGTTGCGCGCGATACCACTCCGGCGCACCTCGCAGATGCCATTCGGGCGTGTCGCCGCGCAAGCCCACTGCCGCGCTCAGCAATCCCCAGCGGGCCAGCAGACTGCCGCGACGTTGATTGCCCTGCAGGCGCAGGCGCGCATCGACCTGAAAGCGTTCGTTGCGCGCCTGCAAGCGATCGACGATGACCGTGTCGCCTTGCCAGTGCGCGCGTGCGGTCAGCTGCGCCTGGCCTGCATCCACCAGCCGGAGCATCCAGTTCGGAATCGAGCGGTCGCGTGCATACAGCGCCACCAGAAATGCCAGATCGCGCACCTGGATGCGCACACGCCCATCCACGCCCACCGGTTGTCGCCATTGCATGCGCGCATCGTCCAGCACGATGCGCGCCCACCAGCCATCGCGGTGTTGTCCATCCGGGCCGGTGAATCCGACATTGCGCAGCTGGATGCGGCTGGCATCGAGACTGAACTGTTCGGCGCGTAGATCGCCGCGCTGCAGGCGCAGATCCGCATCCACATCGCCGCGCAACGGCAGGCCGGCGAACTGCAGCCGCGCTGCACGCGCCCCGATGCGCACACCGCCCTTGCCGATGCGCCCACCCGGCTCGATCTGCAGATCGCCGCTGAGCACGCCGTTACCGCCGTCAAAGCGCAGTTGCTGCTGCGGCAGATAGCGGTTGTAGGCACGCAGATCCGGCACGCGGGCATTGGCGAAGACCAGATGCGCGCGCGTGGCATCGCGCAGGCTGCTCAGGTTGCGCGCATCGGCGCGTGTGCGCAGATCCAGGCGCAGATCGCGGCCTTGCACGAACGGGCGCGCGGGTGCGTCGGTATGCGCGATCGAAAACTGCTGCATCTGCAGTGCAAGCGCCGGCAGCAACTGTCCACTGGCATCGGCGTCCACGCGCAGATCTGCACTGGCCTGTCCCGTGATCGCATGCCCCATCACGCCCACCTGCGCGTGCACGTGCGGCACCTGCAGGCGGCTGCCGGCAGCAAGCTGGCCGCGATCGATCCGCAGATCGGCATCGACCAGGCCCTCGCCCTCCAGGGTCAGCCAATCCACATCCGGAAACAGCGCAGCAATCCAGCGCAACGAAGACAGCTGCCAATGCAGCCGCGCATGCCCGGACGTGCGCGGCAACAGGCTGCGCATGGATTGCACCGGCAGTTGCCTGCCTTGCACGCGCAGGTCGGCGTCCAGCGTCAGCCCGACATCGGCCGGCTCGGGCATGCTGACCTTGAGCCGCATGTCCTGATCGACCTGTAACTGCGCCGTCAATTCGCCCAGCAATGCGGCCGGCGCGCGCGTGCTGTCGTGCAGCGGCGCGCGCCATTGCAGCTGGCTCCCGGGCTGCAACGCGCCACGTATCCAGCGCAGCTCGCCATCTGCACGCCCCTTGCCGGCACGGGTCGCCAGCGTGTGCCGGCCCTGCGCATGACGGGTGACATCCAGCGCTGCGGTGTCGCCATGCACGGCGATCAGCGCATCGGTGAGTTGCAGCACCGCCAGTCCGCTTGCCTGATCCGGTGCATGCCGTGCGATGCTGGCGTCGATACGCAGCTGCCCATTGCGCATCACTTCGTCCTGCCCCCACCGCACACGCGCCGATTCGAACACTGCATGGGAGGGGAAGATTTCCATCGGCCCGCCACGCAGTTGTTTGAACAGGCCCAGTTGCAGTTGGCCCTGCCCTTCGATGTGCAGCTGACGCAGCGACACGGCCTGCACCTGCTCGGCAACGATGCGGTCCAATTGCAGGGTCCAGGCGGTTGGCGAGGCGGGTGTACCGGCTTGCGTGTCGGCGCGCCTGGCTGATTGCGGTGTGCTGGTGATAGGCATTCCGGGCTTCGCGTCCGTCGTGGCCGTTGCAATCGTCACGCGCAGATCCTGCGCGGGCGTCTGCGTCGTCGCCGAGTGTTCGGCATTGGGCGTTGCTGTGGGCGCCCGCTCGTTTGCTAAAGCGGCCGGCGTATCCGCGGCCCCCTTCGCCGCAGCAACAGCAGCACGCGTCGCTTGCGCCGCCGCAGGGGATTGCATCGCCCCCGTCCCGGGCGTTGCGGCTGCAGCCTGCATACCGCCACGCACACCGCGCACATGCAACTGCGGCACCAGCAGCTGGCGGTGCAGCAATGGCAGCAGCCGAATCTGCCCACTCATCCGCTGCGCGCTGACATTCCAGTGCGTGCGTGCCGAATGGCCTTGCAGGTCGACATCCCACAGCACCACACGCCCCGGCCACCAGGTCAGCGCAGGGCCCCAGTGCATCGTGAACTTGTCGGGCGAGCGATTCAGCGCAGCCGGGCCAAGCGGCGTGTTGAGCAATAGGTTGCCCAGCAGCAAATAGCTTGCGTACAGCGCAATCAGTGCCGATAACGGCCATCGCAGTAAGCGTGGCAAGGCGCGCCAGCGGGCGCGAACAGGCATCGTCATGACGGCAGGCTCCTGGAAACCGCGCACGCGGCTGGGCACAGTGTGCCAAGCCAGCCGTGAGCAGGGCGCAGCACGCTCACGCCAGCGGCCGCATCACTTGGTTTTGGAGACCGCCGGCAACAGTGCGGGCTGCGCGTCATACCACTGGCGCGCGCCGGCCAGATGCCACTGCCGCTGCTTGCCATCGAGTTCGATGCCGGCACCCAGCACACCCCAGCGCAGATACAGATCGCCGCGCCGCTGCGCATCGTTCAAGGCCAGCCGCGCACGCAGCGACAAGCGCGCGTTTTCCGCATGCAGGTCGTCGATCAGCAGCTGCTGCTTGCGCCAACGCAGCCGGCCGGTCGCATCCAGTTCGCCCGAATCCAGCAGACCCAGCACCCAGCGCGGATAGTCGGCGCGCTGGGCGAACACCGAGAGCAGTGGTGCGATATCGCGCATGCGAAGGGCTGCCTCGGCATCCACCTGGAACGGTGCCTCGGCCTGGATGGTGCCGGCACCCACTTGCAATTCGCCCCACCAATCGGCGTCTTTATCGTCGTCGCCCACGCGCGTGTTGCGCAGGCGTATGCGCGTGCCACTGAGGTCGAAGAACTTGTTCTTGAAGTCGGCGCGCTGCAGCGTTGCCTGCAACTCGGCATCGCCGCGCATCTGCACGCCAGCCAACGCCAGGTGCGCGCCCTGCCCGCGCAGATGCGCATGCCCGTTACCGACATCGCCGGAGGCATTGAGCGCCACATCGCCGGTCAGGCTGCCGCTGCCGCCGAGCAGGCGCACGTTATTGCCCGGCAGATAGCGGTTGTAGGCGGTGAGATCGGGCACACGCGCATCGCTGAAACGCAGCTGCGCCTTGAGCGTGTCGCTCAGGCGGGCCAGCTCGGCATCGCCATGCATGGCCAGTTGCAGATCGCGGCCGTCCAGCAGGAGCTGTTTGGGCGCATCGCGTGGCGCCGCCTTGAAGGTGGGAATGCTGACATCCAGATGCGCCTGCGGGGTGGCGGCATCGTCGATGCGCCCATGCGCCTTGGCCACGCCGGCCAGGCGCGTGTCAAATACCTGCGCCACGGCCTCCACGCGCGGAATGTCCAGCGTGCTGCCGGCACTCAACCGGCCCCGTGCAAGGCGCAGGTCCGCTTCGACCAGACCGCCACCTTCCAGCTGGAACCACGGCTTGCGCACGAACAGCTCGGCGATCCAGTTCAACGATTCGAACTTCCAGCGCCCACGCACCTGCCCCGACAGGCGCGGCAACAGCTGCGCAGGCCGTTCGAACGGAACGCTGCGCCCGGCGACGCGCAGATCGGCGTGCAGCTCGCTGCCGGTCTTCTCATCGCGCGGCAGCCGCGCCTGCACGCGGATGTCCTGCGCCACGTCCAGTTGCAGCGCAAGCATGCCGCGGTCGGTGGCACCAACGCCCGCAAGCAATGGCAGCCGCCACACCGCACGGCTGCCCGGCTGCAGCGCGCCGCTGGCCAGGCGGATATCGGCCTCCACGCGCGCGGCCGATGGCCCGCTGCCGATGTCCACATGCGGCGCGCCGGTGTCGATCTTCAGCGCCACGGAATTGGCTTTGAGCTGTAGCCGTGCGGCGGTGATGCCGAGCTTGCGCAAGCCCGGCGCCTGGTCGCGGTAATGGCGTGGAAACTGGAACTGCGCATCCAGCTGCGCACCGTTGAACACCTGCACTCCGTCGTAGCTGACCACCGCGTCGGTAAAGCCCGCTTCGGAAGGAAACAGTTCCGACGGCCCGCCCTTGAGTTGCTTCAGGAAACCGACCTTGCCGTGCCCTTGTCCGGCAATCAGCAATTTGCCCAGGCGGGCACTGCGAATGCTGTTGCTGGTGATTGCATCAAAGCGCAACGTCCAGCCCTGGTTGCCCCGCGGCGGTGGCGGAATCGGCGTATCGGAGGTTTCCACTTCTGCGCTCACGCCGGTGGCATGCAGCCAGGGCAGCCGCACTTCGCGCCGAAACAAGGCCAGCAGGGCGATACGCGCATGTGCGCGGTCGGCGTGGAAGACGTACACGGTGCGGTTGGCCTGCCCACGCATGCGCACGTTCCAGGCGATGACCTCGCCCGGAAACAGCGTCACTGCCGGGCCGGTCTGCATGGTGAACTTGTGCGGTTGCCGATTGGTGCTGGCGTCGAACAGCGGGGTATTGAGATACAGGTTGCCGGCCAGCAGATACAGCGCGTACAGCGCCAACACCACGCCCACTGCACGACGCCACGGCCGTGGCCAGCGCTGGAAGCGGTCGCGAAGTGAGGGCATGGGCAAAGGCAGGAAAGAGTCTGCCGCCACTATCCCGGTTGCGCTGACCGCGACGCGTGAACAAGGCTGGTGCCGTTGCGGGAATCGGGAATCGGCGGCGAGCCTGGAAGTTGGCGCGCGGCCGGTGACCGGTGCTGCGCCGGCGATGCGCTGAACCGCTGCAATCGCGCAATCCCGGCGTTTAACGCTTCTCGAACTTCATTGCTGCGCACGACATGCAGCGACATCGCAGGGTCACGTGCCGGGTGGATAACGGTCCTGCCCGCTCGCTTCCTGTGCCAGGAAGGCTCTCTCCCCCTTCTGTCACTGAGCGAAACGGGCCATCACTGGGTGGTGTCCAATCCGTCGGGCCGGCTCCCTGCGCCGGCCCGACGTTCTTGGCCTGCAGCGGCCTGCCAGACGCCTGCGCTCACTGCCAAAGCCGATCAATGTCGCCATTGGTCGTCGCTGAGCGTCGTCGCCGATGGCACCGCCGCGCGTCACCTTGAACGTGCTGCACCTGCACGAGATCGGCGCGCCAGCTGTGCCTTCTCTCCTCGGTGAGGCGTGGACGAGCGTTCGGCGCATCCACTTCATCGCCTGCGCAGTTGCCGACGCCCGCTGCACCGACGCGCGTGCCAGCCGCAAGACACTTTTCCCATCGGGAGAAGATGACCCCCAGCGCCGGATGAGGGGACGCGCGAGGCCTCACGCTCACCGCAGACCAGCCAACGCGCTGCCTGGCAATCATTCCGTGTTGGCGATGCTCCACGCAGCATCAGCACATGTTCTGCCGATGCTGCTGCGTCGCCACTCACGCAGCCTCGGCAATCCGGCGCATGCGCCGTGCGCGCACTGCGCTCGCCAGGCGTTCCAGCACCTGCACCGAACTGTCCCAGCCGATGCAGCCGTCGGTAATGCTCTGGCCGTAGGTCAGTTCGCACACCGGCAACAGGTCCTGACGCCCACCGACCAGATGGCTTTCCACCATCACGCCGACGATGCGCGTTTCGCCGTTTTCCAGCTGATGGGCGATGTCCTCGACGACCTTGGGCTGGTTCTCGGGATTCTTGCTGCTGTTGGCGTGGCTGGCATCGATCATCAGGCGCGCAGGCAGGCCGGATGCATTGAGCACCTGGCTGGCCGCTTCCACATGGGCCGCATCGAAGTTGGGCTGCTTGCCGCCGCGCAGGATCACATGGCAATCCGGGTTGCCCGCCGTCGCTGCCACGGCGGTGTGTCCGTCCTTGGTCACGGCCAGGAAATGATGCGGATGCGAGGCCGCGCCCACCGCGTCCACCGCAATCTTGACGTCGCCGCCGGTGCCGTTCTTGAAGCCCACCGGGCATGACAGCCCGGATGCCATTTCGCGATGCACCTGGCTCTCGGTGGTGCGTGCGCCGATCGCGCCCCAGGCCACCAGGTCGGCGATGTATTGCGGCGAAATGATGTCGAGAAATTCCACGCCGGCCGGCAGGCCGAGATTGTTGATATCGCGCAGCAGGCCACGCGCTACGCGCAGACCCTTGTTGATCTGGAAGCTGCCGTCCAGGTCCGGATCGTTGATCAGGCCCTTCCAGCCGATGGTGGTGCGCGGCTTTTCGAAGTACACCCGCATCACGATCTCCAGCGCGTCGCCGAACTGGTCGCGCAACGGGCGCAGGCGCTGTGCGTACTCCATCGCCGCGACCGGGTCGTGGATCGAGCAGGGGCCGATCACCACGGCCAGGCGATCGTCGCGCCCATGCAGGATGTCGTGCAGCGCGGCGCGCGCATTGGTCACGGTTTCGGAGGCGCGCTCATCGCAGGGCAGCAGCGACAGCAGTTGCGCAGGCGGTGCGAGGGCTTCGATCTTGCGGATACGCAGGTCATCGGTTACAGGCGGCATCACAGTGTCTCGGTGGGCGGTGTTGCATCGGGGAGCCAGGCGAGGCGGCAACAAAAAAGCCGCCAGGTGTGCGCTGGCGGCTTTTCGGGAATGCTGCTGAAGTTGCCTTCAGGGTGAGCGCAATCCTTCCTCCGCCAGCGGCATCGGAAAACCGTAGTACCAAAAATAAAACTGGCTGCGGGGTGCGTTCATGGGATGCATTGATACCACGCACTTTTGCGCGTTGCCACTGTTTCATCGGCAACGGACCGGGCACAGGTGGACGCGAACGCCCTTCCACGGGCTCCGGCACACCCCCGCGTTGAAATGCATGCGGCCGCAGCGGTGAAGTCGGCACAGGTTACCGCGGCGGCCGCCAATCCAACGGGTGACGATGGCGCTGCCGCCAATCGGCGCGATGCAAACAATCGATGACGCGCTGATCGAGCTGGTCGTCTCGCCAGGTCCTGCGGCCCTGCCGGAAGCAGTGCAGACACCAGACGCCCGCACGCCACGGCCGCCACCGTGGCGTGCGCAAGCGCCGCACTCGCTCAGAACGTGAACACGTATTCGGCCGCCACTTCGCGGCCGATCGGGTTGAACAGCGTGGTGTTGTAGAAGCCGTACCCGTAGAAGCGTTCCTTGTGGTCGTAGCCCACTTCGTTGAAGACGTTGTTGACGTAGAAATTGACCTTGGCGTGGTCGGTGATCTTGTAGCCGGTGCTCAGGTTCCAGTAGATCGCCGGGCCCACGCGGCCGAAGTAACGCTTGCTGGTTTCGCCCAGATGCACGTTGGCGGTGTCGGTCACCAGGCACGCATCGGAGGCGCTGGGTTGATAGCCGTCGTCGAAGCGTTCGCAGGTGCCCCAGTTGACCGCGCGCATGGAGCCGATCCGGCGGAAATACACGGTCCAGTCCCAGGCGCCGCCGTTGTCCCAATGCACGCTGCCACGCACGCGGCTGCGCACGCGTTCGTCGCGGCGGTTTTCGTCGCTGTCGGTGCGGTAGATCTGCTCGCGGTAGGCGATCAGATTGTTGTAGTCCAGCGACAGCTGGAAGTTGCCCCAGCCTGCGGTGGCAAGGCGATACTTCAGCGACGCATCGATGCCGGAGGTTTCCATCTGCGCCAGGTTGATCGGGCCGCGCTCGATGCTAGCGATGGTGCCGTCGGCATTGCGCATCACGCGCGAGGTGATGGTGTCGCAATAGCCCGCGCCGCCGGGGTTATTCCACGTGCCGCCGCTGATGGTAGTGCCGGTACGGCAGCCGGCTTCGGCCGACAGGATCTCATCGCGGTCCAGGTCCTTGATCATTTCCTCCAGCTGGATGCGGTAGTAATCCACGCTCAACGACAGCCCTTGGGCGATGTCCCACACCACGCCACCGGTGAACGAGCGGCCGGTTTCCGAGCGCAGATCCGGGGTGCCGCGACGATTGACGTCCACCGTGTAGAAGATGTTGTTGTTCTCGTCGTTGCAGCCGCCGGTCAAATACGCGCCCGAGGAAATGCAGCGGTATTGATCGATCACCGTCTGGTTGGTGGAGCTGGGTTCGCCAAGCACGTAATGCATGTCGGGTGCGCGGAAGCTGGTGGCCACGGTGCTGCGCACCAGCAGGCTTTCCACCGGCCGCCATTCCAGGCCCGCGCTCCAGGTGGTGTCGCTCTGCGTGCCCACATCGGTGGGGATGGCGGCCGAAGAACGGTAATTGCCGTAGCGGTCGTAACGGCCGGCCACATTCGCGCTCAACGTGGAGAGCAATGGAATCTGGAATTCCAGACCGGCCGAACTGCGCATGCGTTCGCCACCGCCGCTGTCCACCACATCCACCGGGTAGCACTCGTTGGCGCAGGGGTCGGGCGAGAGTTGATAGCCTTGCTTTGCCACTTCGGCCACGGTGGCGAAGCGGATCGGCCCGGCCCAGCCCTGCACCACATCGCCGCTCACGCTGAAACTGGCTTGATTCACCCACGAATACGCCGAGTTATGCGACTTGGCGACCAGCGCGTCGTACTGGTCCGACGACAGCGGCGTGTACAGGCGCGCCTCGTTGATCGCATGGATCGGCGTGCCATCGGCGGCGGTGCCGAGGGAGCTGCCGAGGAAGTAGTCGGTGGCGCGCGCGGTGTCCACGGTGCGAATGTATTCGTCGACGGTGTAACGCGAGCGGCCCACGCTCAATTCCCAATCGAAACGGTCGGCCCAGACGCCGCGCAAGCCGGCGCTCAGATCCCAGGACTGCTCCTTGTTGTAGTTGGCAAGCCGGTCCCAGCCGCCGGCTTCGCGCCGGGTGAGCTGGCGGATCAGGTTCAACGAACGCCCGGTGGCCGCGTCCTGGAACGGGCCCAGGTACGCGTACGGCGGGTCGTAGGTCCAGCGGCCGATGCTGCGGTTGGCAGACAGCGTGGCCCAAGCCTCGGTGTGCTCGCCGAATTTCCAGGTGCCGTAGAGATATGCCGAATAATCCTCGCTGCCGGTGACCAGACCCCAGTCGCCGTAATCGCGCGCGACGCCGCAGTAATCGCCGGCATTGGTGAGCGCGCCTGTGTTCTGGTTGTAGCTCAGCCGCTGCCCGTCGATGAACTCACCGCCAAAGCGCGCGCAGGTGCCGGCCGGCGGTGCCAGGCGCTCGTTGGTATTGGCGTCGATCAGGCTCAAGCCGGTGAACGGATTGAAGCCGTACAGGCGGTTCTGGCCGGTCCAGTTGGAATAGGACATGTCGTCCGAATCGTCCATTTCAGGGCGATCGCGCCCGCTCAACGGGTCGCGCTTGGTGGCCTGCAGCGCGTAGGTCAGGCTCCAGTTCTCGCCGGTGCGCCCGCCGGCCCAGGACACGTCGAAACTGTCGCGCCCACCTTCGGTGGCGGTGCCGCCGCGCAGGCGCACCTGGTCGCCCTGATAGTCGCGCTTGAGGATCACGTTGATCACGCCGGCCACTGCATCGGAGCCGTAGATCGCCGACGCGCCGCCGGTGAGGATGTCGATGCGCTCCACCGCAGCGGAAGGAATATTGCTGTAGTTGGAGAAGTTGCTCTCGCCGCCGTAGGGCAGCGGGTAATCGGCCACGCGATGCCCGTTGACCAGCAACAGCGTCCGTCCCGGCCCGAGGTCGCGCAGATTGATCGGCGAGGCGTTGGGCGTATGCGAGCCCCACTGCGTATCGGCTTCCACCGAGCCCTGCTGATTCATGCTGTTGAGCACGTCGTAGACGGTGGCGAAGCCTTCCTGCTGGATCTGCTGCGCACTGATGGTGACCACCGGTTGCGCACCTTCGACCTGCGCGCGCTTGATGCGCGAGCCGGTGACGCTGACCGCATCCAGCGTGGAGGTGGCGCGCGTGGCATCGGGTTCGGTTTGCTGGGCCATGAGCGGCGGCGCGCACGCGGCAGTCACGGCAAGGGAGACGGAAATCGACAAGGCAAGGCGATGACTGCGGCAGTTCATAAGATCCCCGGGAGAGGCCGGACGTGGCCGGCGTGGCAATGCGCTGCAACGACGCCTGCCAGCGATGCGTGCACCGCTGCCCCTTGTCCGATGGCCCCCCGACCGCTCGGCGCAAACGCCTGCCCAGCGACGCTAAGGCTGCGATGACATCGGTGTCAACAGGTGGTCGCGGAGTGTGACGGCGATCGACTATCCGGCAGGCTGGGGCTGCCCTCACTGCGATGATTGCGCTCCCAGCGCACTCGACCCTGCGCAGCTGGCAACAGGTCATGCGATCACAAGTTGCCATCGTCCTGCCTGGTTGGTTCTTCCTGCAACGCAGTAGTTCGCATCGCGTTAGGCCGGCCGGGCAGGCTTGTTCGAATGATGCAGGCGCGCCAGCCAGTACGCGCTGGCCGCTCCCCCTCATCAAGGAAACCCACCATGGAGATCAAGAAACAGCAAACCGCAGGCCCCTCTTCTCTGGCGCCATTGCACGACATCCATACCGACAATGCCCCCGTCGCCGACGCCACATCGCCGACGCAAACCCCGCTCCACCCCAGCCTGGCTGCGCTCACTCCGCGCAGCCGTTCGCGCGCATCCAGCGCCGACTCCGAGCACGGCGCTTCGCCGGTGCCTTCGCACGACACCGAACCGCAGGCCGACTCACCCGAACGCGCCTCCGGCCCGTCCACCGCCGCAACACTTGCCGCACGCGCAAACGCCGCACTGGCAAGCGGCGTTCAGCAGGCTTACGCTGCGGTATCGAAGGGGGCGTCCAATCTCTGGTCGCTGGCGGACCTGCGCACCATGCTGCAGATCCATGCGGACGATCCCGCATTCCTGCAGATGGTGCGTCACACCGACCCGGAACAGAGCGCCCCGCACACTCTGGCCGCGTGCCGCCAACAGATCACGCAGCTGCGCGATGCCATCGAAGCGGCAACCGGCCTGGAAGCACGCTTCAGGCAGCAGTTGCTCGGCGACATCAAGGCCGTGGAAGACGCCCTGCAGCCGCTGGAGCACGGCACACCTGCGACCGGGCGGGCGCTCAAGTCGCTGGCCAACCTGGTCAATCTCTGGCCCCTGGTGGTCCCCAGTCCGTTGCTGGGCAACCAGGCCAAGACCTTCGCCTATTCCATCGCCGCGGCAACCAAGGGCGTGATGACGCTCTCGGCATCTGCACTGCGCCCCACCGCCGACGGGCTTCCGTTCCCGCTGATGGGCGGGCAGCTGGGGCGCGACGCCAACGAAATGCACTTCTATTCCGTTCTGCTCAACGGATTGTTTCTCACCACCGAACTGCCCAAGAAATTCGGCACCCCCTCCATGCGGCACCAAGCCGAAGCAGTGGAAAACAACCTGGGATTTGCCGCGGCCGCATCGACGGCATGCGCGGCGATGGTGCTGACGCCCTTCCTTTGGAACAGCCTCAACGTGCTGGGCAACCGGCTGCAGCACAAGCTGTCGCATCTGGGCGCCGGCATTGCAGAAAACGCCGGCTTTCAGAGCCAGGCGCAGCGGTTGCGTGCACGCCTGACGCCCGGCCAGGTCAGCGCGCAACTGCGCACGCAACTCAACGAGATCTGCGCCGCTCTGGAGCACGGCCGGGAAGCGTTTCAACAGGCACGTCGCGACTTCACCGACCCAAGCCAAGGGCGCGAGCTGACCCGCACGCTCAATGCCCAGTGCACGCACCTGCTGGAGACCCTGGACCGATGCAGCAAGCGACTGAGCGCTGCGCTACAAGTGGACCAGGACCAGCCAGCCACCCTCCCGCGCCAGGTGACCAACCACGACATCGCCCCCAAGTTGGCATTGGCATTGCTGGGAGCCGGAGTGACCGGGCTGACGGTCTACCTGATCCAGCCCGATCGCATCGGCACGGTGGATCTGTTGGCCGACTCGGTCGTGGTGACGGCGGTGATGATGCAATCGGCGGTCAACGCACATGCGACCCGTCAGGACGCCATGGAACGCTTCAAGGCCATGTGCTCCGGCAGCCTGGTCATGGCGCTGGCCCTGGGCGTGGAGAAATTGTCCAAGACCTTCGCAGACAAGAGCCTGATCGAAGCCTCGTCCTCATCGCCCTACTACGCCGGCGCGATCATGTCGCTGATGTCGATGACCATGCCCGGCCCCATGGCGCGTGGCGCAGAGCTGGCGATGAACTGGGGCGGCGGTCAGATCATGCGTGTCTTCAGGGGGCCCGACGGTACCGCGCTCGCAACCCGCATGCCGTCCTCGCCCGAGGAACTCATCCAGCACGTGCAGGACACCGCCAGATATGTGCAAAGCCTGTCGCCGGAACAGGCGCAGGAGTACGCGCAGACCGTTGCCGATAGCGCCCTGCAGGGGATCGAGGACGCCGGCGCGCAGACCAGGCCCGCCAGCAGCGTCACCATCACCGAGATCACCGAGGCAAACGAGGAGGAGGCGCTCGCCGCAGCCAGCGCATCGCCTGAGCAACGCTCGCCTGCGCGCACCCATCCGTCGCCGGATCAGGCCGCAGCCAGCACTGCACCTTCGTCCTGACGGTACGGCCGCCGGTCATCGGCAACTGCCGCGTGCCTGCGCAAGCGACGCGCATAAAAAAACCCCGCCGTTGGGCGGGGTTTTTTTTGCTGCAACAGCCGAAGTGGCGTGGATCAGAAATCCATGCCGCCCATGCCGCCCATGCCGCCGCCGGCCGGCATCGCCGGCTCGTCCTTCTTCGGCGCATCGGCCACCATGGCTTCGGTGGTGATCATCAGGCCGGCGATCGAGGCGGCGTTCTGCAGTGCCGAACGGGTCACCTTGGTCGGGTCCAGGATGCCGAATTCGACCATGTCGCCGAACTCGCCATTGGCGGCGTTGTAGCCGTAGTTGCCGCTGCCTTCCTTGACCTTGTTCAGGATCACGGACGGCTCTTCGCCGGCATTGGCCACGATCTCGCGCAGCGGGGCTTCCATGGCGCGCAGGGCGATCTGGATGCCGTGGGTCTGGTCTTCGTTGGCGCCCTTGAGCTCGCCCACGGCCACCAGCGCACGCACCAGGGCCACGCCGCCGCCCGGGACCACGCCTTCTTCGACGGCTGCACGGGTGGCGTGCAGGGCGTCTTCGACGCGTGCCTTCTTTTCCTTCATTTCGATTTCGGTCGAGGCGCCGACCTTGATCACTGCAACGCCACCGGCCAGCTTGGCCACGCGCTCCTGCAGCTTCTCACGGTCGTAATCGGACGAGGTGTCTTCGATCTGGGTCTTGATCTGGCCCACGCGCGATTCGATCGCCGCGGTGTCGCCGGCGCCGTCGATGATGGTGGTGTTTTCCTTGGAGACCTGCACCTTCTTGGCGCGGCCCAGGTCCTTGATGGTCGCCTTCTCAAGCGCCAGGCCCACTTCCTCGGAGATCACGGTACCGCCGGTCAGCACGGCCATGTCTTCCAGCATCGCCTTGCGACGGTCGCCGAAGCCCGGCGCCTTGACGGCCACGACCTTGACGATGCCGCGGATGGTGTTGACCACCAGGGTCGCCAGCGCTTCGCCTTCGACTTCTTCGGCGACGATCAGCAGCGGCTTGCCGGCCTTGGCCACGCCTTCCAGCACGGGCAGCAGGTCACGCACGTTGGAGATCTTCTTGTCGTGCAGCAGGATGAACGGGTCGTCCAGGTCGGCCGACTGGCTCTGCTGGTTGTTGATGAAGTACGGGGAGAGGTAGCCGCGGTCGAACTGCATGCCCTCGACCACGTCCAGCTCGTTTTCCAGGCCCGAGCCTTCTTCAACGGTGATCACGCCTTCCTTGCCGACCTTCTTCATCGCTTCGGCAATGATGTTGCCGATCGACTCGTCCGAGTTGGCCGAGATGGTGCCGACCTGGGCAATCGCCTTGTCGTCGGTGGTGGGCTTGGAGATGTTCTTCAGCTCGACGACCGCAGCCTTGACGGCCTGGTCGATACCACGCTTGAGGTCCATCGGGTTCATGCCGGCGGCCACGGCCTTGGCGCCTTCGCGGATCAGGGCCTGGGCCAGCACGGTGGCGGTGGTGGTGCCGTCGCCGGCGTTGTCGTTGGTCTTGGAAGCGACTTCCTTGACCATCTGCGCGCCCATGTTCTCGAACTTGTCGGCCAGTTCGATTTCCTTGGCGACGGAAACGCCGTCCTTGGTGATGGTCGGCGCGCCGAAGCTCTTCTCGAGCACGACGTTGCGGCCCTTCGGGCCCAGGGTGGCCTTCACGGCATTGGCAAGCACGTTGACGCCACGAACCATGCGGGTACGTGCGTCTTCACCGAAACGAATGTCTTTAGCAGCCATTGGTTGTTACTCCGGGATTTGAGATTGGGGATTGGGGATTGGCTAGAGCGGGATCCGGAGGAGAGGCGGATTGGTGCGGCAAGCCGCGGTGACCAATCCCGAATCTCGACTCCCGAATCCCGCCGGCAACGGCTATCAGCCGATGACGGCCAGGATGTCGTCTTCGCGCAGCACCTTGTACTCGACGCCTTCGGACTTGTAGCTGCTGCCGGCGTACTGGCCGTAGATGACCTTGTCGCCAACCTTGACCACCGGCGCGCGCAGGCTGCCGTTGTCCAGCGGCTTGCCGGCGCCGATCGCGACGACTTCACCCTTGGTGGACTTTTCCTTGGCGGAGTCCGGAATCACGATGCCGCCGGCGGAAACTTCGTCGGCTTCGATCGGCTTGACTACAACGCGGTCGTGAAGCGGCTTGATGCTCATAGAGAGAAGACCTCTTAAGTGTTTGATTGGCCTGGAAATTATCGGCGATGTTAGCACTCGCACATGACGACTGCCAGCACAGCGCGCGGAAAAAACCCGACAAGCGGGTGCGGGCCAGAGATTGTGCTGCGCGGGCGGCTTTCAAGGGCTGGCGGCAAAAATTTTTCGCCGACCGCTTCTTTCCGAACCACCGGGGCGGCCGACAAAACGGAGCGAGCGGTTGTCAGGTGGGCGCGGACATCGCGGAGGAACCGGAATGGAGTGCATGCCCACGGGCACCGGGCGCGCCCACCTGGCAGGCGTATAGCGGTCTGGTCCAATGCTCTAGAAATGGAACCAGGTTCCATCGCCTGTCATGCGCGCGCCTTACAGTCGGGAACGCATTCCCCGATCACAAGGAGCTGTCGATGAGGTTGCCGTCCCGTTTCGTGTCCCTGCGTTGCACCCTTCCCCTGGCCTGCGCGTTCGCGCTCGGTGCCACCTCCGCCAATGCGGCGGTTTTCATCAACGAGCTGCACTACGACGACGCGGGCGCCTCCGGCGACAGCGGCGAGGGGGTGGAAGTGGTGGCCACTGCCGGCGAATCGCTGAGCGGTTACCGCATCTACCTGTACAACGGCAACAGCCCCAGTGCGGCAGTGGTGTACGCCAATACGGCGGTGCCGGCCGGCACGGTGGTCAGCTGCGGCAGCCAGGTGCGTATGGCCACGGTGAGCTATGCCAGCAACGGCGTGCAGAACGGCCCCAACGACGGCGTGGCGCTGGTCGACCCCAACGGGCAGCTGGTGCAGTTCCTCAGTTATGAAGGCGCCATCACCGGCAGCGGCGGCCCGGCGGCCGGCGTGACCAGCCAGAACCTGCCGGTGAGCGAGAGCAACAGCACCGCGGTCGGCAGTTCGCTGCAATTGACCGGTACCGGCAGCAGCGCGGCCAACTTCAGCTGGGCCGGCTCGGCGGCGCAGACCTTCGGCGCCTGCAACCGCGGCCAGACCTTCACCGGCAGCGACGGCGGTGGAAGCACCGGTGCTCCCACCATCAGCAGCACCACACCAACGCAAGGCGCCACCGGCTTTCCGGCTGCCGGCGATCTGGCCGTGGGCTTCAGCGAAGCGGTGACGCTGGGCAGCGGTGCGTTTGCGCTGAGCTGCGCCAGCTCCGGCAACGTGGCGTTGACATACCCGACCAGCGGCACCCGCTTCACCCTGTCCACCAACACCGCCCTGGTCGGCGGCGAGCGCTGCACGCTGGCCATCACCGCCAGCGCCATCCGCGATGCCACCGGCCTGAGCCCGGCCGCCAACCAGTCCATCGCCTTCACCGTGGCCACCGCCAGCGGCGGCGGTACCGGGTACTACGCGCGGGTCAATACCGCCAGCGCCAGCCAGCTGCGCTGCTCGTTGCACGCCACCATCAAGGGGCACACGGTCTACCCGTACAGCGGCAGCGGCACCAGCACCTGGACCATCCTGGAAATGGCCGACGAGGATCCCAACAACAGCGGCCGCATCCTGGACGCCTACCGCAACCGCAGCTACGCCAAGGTCAGCGACCGCGCCGGCACCGGCAGCGGGCTCACCTACAACCGCGAGCACACCTGGCCCAACTCGCTGGGCTTTGGCAGCGCCACCGGCGACCGCGGCCTGCCGTACGCGCCCTATACCGACACCCACATGCTGTACCTGACCGACACCAGCTTCAACGCAGACCGCGGCAACAAGCCCTATGCCACCTGCACCAGCAGCTGCGGCGAGCGGGCGACCGAGGTCAACGACGGCAGTGGCGGCGGCAGCGGGCGATATCCGGGCAATTCCAACTGGGTCCGCACGCCCGACGGCAACAGCGGCACCTTCGAGGTGTGGGGCCGGCGCAAGGGCGACATGGCGCGCGCGGTGATGTACATGGCCATCCGCTATGAAGGCGGGCTGGATGCGGCCACCGGACAATCCGAGCCGGACCTGGAGCTGACCGACGACCGCAGCAAGATCGTGCAGACCGCGGCCTCGCCGGCCTACATGGGCCTGCTCTCCACCCTGCTGGCCTGGCATCAGGCCGACCCGCCGGACGATGCCGAGCGCGCCCGCAACGAGGTGATCTTCAGCTTCCAGGGCAACCGCAACCCGTTCGTGGATCACCCCGAATGGGCCACCGCCAGCCTGTTCAACTCGGCCAAGCCGGCCAGTTGCCAGCTGGCCAACTAAGACCGGCTCGCGCACGTCGCGCGCAGTCGCCAGGCGGGGTAAACGGCACGCTCGGAACCGCACTGTACGCATGGTACATGCCGCTTCCGGGTCCCGCCCGCACCCGCCTGGCGGCAAGCGCAACCGTGTTGCCTGTTGGCCTGGGCTGCACCGGCCGGGCGGGTGAGGCGCGGGGCCCGGAGCAGATCGCGCCGGGCGCCTTGCCCCAACCGGTGACGCCGGGCGTCTGTACAGACGGCGTGCGTTGCCGGCAGGCGCCACGGCATTGATCCCCATTGACCGAACCCGGGTAGCCGCCCTGCCGTGCACGGCAGGGCGCAAGCGAACCCGGAACCATCCAAGGCGCCGCGTGCTGACCGCAGGGTCGCTTGAGCACGCCATCTCACCGGGGCCACGAAGTTAACGTCTTGTTCCGGAATCGGCGGTCGATCCCCCGCAAACAGGGGATTACACTGCCGGGTCCAATGAGCGCACCTTCCCTCCATTTGTTAGTGAGCACCTGCCCGGATACCGACAGCGCCGAGCGCATTGCGCAGGCCTTGCTCGACGAACGGCTGGCCGCCTGCGTCACCCTATTGCCCGGCGTGCAATCGCTGTACCGCTGGAAGGGCGCGATCGAGCGCAGCACCGAGGTGCAGTTGCTGATCAAAACCTGGGACGACTGCCTGCCCGACGCCATCGCGCGGCTGCAGGCCTTGCATCCGTATGAACTGCCGGAGGCGGTCGCTGTCCAAGCCAGCGCCGGGCTGCCGGCGTATCTCGATTGGGTCCGGGCCGAAACCCGCAAGGAATTCTGACGTCCATGAAGTCTCTGTCCCGCTGGATCGCCCGCTGCGCGCTCTTGGCCGCCCCCTTGCTCGCCGCGCCGCTGGCGGTACTGGCGCCCGCCCCCGCGCAGGCCGCCGTAACCGAAGCCGACCTGCTGCCGGTGGACCAGGCCTTCGCGCTGAGCGCCACCGCCGACAGCCGCGACCGCATCGCGCTGCACTGGAAGATCGCACCGGGCTACTACCTGTATCGCCACCGCATCAGCGTCAAGGCCGGAAAGGGGTTTGCCGCGGGCGAACTGGCGCTGCCGGAAGGCGAGAGCAAGCACGACGAGTTCTTCGGCCAGGTGCAGACCTACCGCAAGCAACTGCAGGCCACCCTGGCCGGCAAGGCCGACCCGGCAGTGCAGACCGCCGTCCTGCAGGTGCAGTACCAGGGCTGCGCCGATGCCGGCGTGTGCTATCCACCGCAGCGGCGAGAAATCCGCCTCGACCTGCCCGCGGCCGATGCCACCGGGGCGCAGGCCACCGCTGCGCCACGCGAGAACCTGGGCGCGCTGGTGCCACGCAACGCCGCCCCGCGCCTGTTCGGCGCCTCCGGCCAGACCGCCGGGGTGGACGCGTTGCCGCTGCCGGCCGAGCAGGCGTTCAATTTCGAAGCCATCGTCGGCGACGGCAACAGCCTGCTGCTGCGCTTCACCCCGGCGCCGGGCTATTACATCTACCGCGACCGCACCTCGCTGGCCCTGGAAGGCGCCAGCGGCGTGCGCACCGGGCTGCCGCGCTGGCCGCAAGGCAAGGCGCACCGCGACGAACACTTCGGCGATGTGGTGGTGTATTTCGACCAGGCCGAAGTGACCTTGCCGCTGCTGCGCGACCACCCTGACCCGGCCCACGTGACCCTGGTGGCCACCTTCCAGGGCTGCCAGACCGACGGGATCTGCTATCCGCCGATGACCCGCCGCGTCGCCCTGGATGTACCGGCCGGCACCGTGTCGCCGCAGAACCAGGCGCAGGCCGCGCCGTTGATGATTTCGCCGCTGGCCGCCGGTCAGGCACCGGTCGAGCCGGCGCCGGCCGCCAGCACGGCCGTCCCGGTCGCCGATGCCTCGGCCGGCAACCCGGAGCGCACGCCGCCGCCGCATGCCGACAAGGGCCTGCTGGGCATGCTGGTGCTGGCTCTGCTTGGCGGGTTGGTGCTGAACCTGATGCCCTGCGTGCTGCCGATCCTGTCGCTGAAGGTGCTGGGCCTGGCCCATAGCGGCGAGAGCCGCAGCCACGCGCGTCGCCATGCGATCTGGTACTCGCTGGGCGTGCTGGTGTCCTTTGCCGCCATCGGTGGGCTGGTGATCGGCTTGCGCGCCGCCGGGCAGGCCGCCGGCTGGGGCTTCCAGCTGCAGCAGCCGTGGTTCGTCGCGGCGCTGGCGTATCTGATGTTCGCGGTGGGGCTGAGCCTGTCGGGCGTGTTCACCTTGGGCACCAACCTGGGCGGCATCGGCCAGTCGCTGGCCGCGCGCAACGGGCCGCTGGGCGACTTCTTCACCGGCGTGCTGGCCTGCGTGGTCGCCAGCCCCTGCATCGCGCCGTTCATGGGCACGGCACTGGCCTACGCCTTCACCGCGCCCGCACTGCTGGCGATGCTGGTATTCCTGGTGCTGGGCCTGGGCCTGGCGCTGCCGTTCCTGCTGATCGGCTTCGTGCCTTCGCTGGCGCGGCGCCTGCCCACCCCCGGAGCGTGGATGGAAACGCTCAAGCAGGTGCTGGCGTTCCCCATGTATCTCACCGCGATCTGGCTGCTGTGGGTCTTGGGCAAGCAGCGCGGCGTGGATGCGCTGGCCTTGATGCTGGTGGGCGCCACCCTGCTGGCCCTGGGGCTGTGGTGCTTCGAGCGCAGCCGCTGGAAGAGCCACCGCCTGGGCATGGGCCTGGCCACGACGATGCTGGTGCTGGCCCTGGTGCCGGTGGTCGCGGTCACGCGCCTGAGCCTGCCGGCGGCCACCGCGGCCGAGGGCGTGGTGGCGTTCTCGCCGCAGTTGCTGGACCGCCTGCGTGCCGACAACCGCGTGGTCTTCGTCAACATGACCGCCGATTGGTGCGTGACCTGCAAGGCCAACGAAAAGAACGTGCTGAGCAGCGCCGAATTCCGCGACGCGTTGCGCCGCGTCGATGCGGTCTACATGAAGGGCGACTGGACCAATGTCGACCCCGCCATCAGCACCTTCCTGGACCAGCACCAGGCCGTCGGCGTGCCGCTGTACGTGGTCTACGGCCCCGGCGCCCCGCCGGCGATCCTGCCGACCGTGCTGACCGGCGCGATTACCGAAGACGCCTTGCTGCGCGCTGCGCGGTAAGGCGCGCCTTCGCTGCGGCCGGTGGCCTGGGCGGCCGTCTGTTGGCGGGCCAGGCCGAAGATTTTGCGAACCGTGTGGGCCGACACCCGCGCCACAGGCGTGTTGCGACAGGTCCAAGCGCGGGTTTAGCCCCTCCTGGCCGGGGTCTGCACGCCCCGCGCTGCTGGCGCCCTGCAGACCTGACCGGCCGATGTTGGCATGCGCATAGGTGGCGTCAGGCTGCGCGCGGCCTCGCCTGTTCGGTGCCCCTGGCACCTCCAACGCTTGATGCATGCGATGCGCAGCAGGCGACCGTGGCCGCGGCCTGCACGGCGGGAAGCTGCGGGAAGCTGCGGGAAGCGAGGCAGCAGAGGGGGTCGATCGCGCTGGTCGCCCTTCATCTGGCACGCCGGCCGGTCCGGCCCGACGCCACGTTGTTGGGAGCCTGCATCTGCGCGCAAAACGCAGATCGCGGCCCTGCTGCAACTCACCTCCTGCGCGCTTGCCATGAACAAGCCGGGCACTCACCGAATTGCTGCCGCCGGCACAACATTCCGACGCCCGACAGGAGAGGATGCCGCCAGCAGCCGTTGCCGCGTAACCGGCCGGGACGGCTGCCTCCATCGCGCCAGGCGCAAACGCTGCGCTCCGGAGGCGCACGGCCGGCTGCCGGTTCCGCTCGCAGCGGTCCGGGCGATTCAAGGCCGGCACGATGACCTCCGGCACGCCATTGCCCGCCGCCATTAGCCACCGCCCAAACCATTCGAAATTTAAAACATCCGTTTTAAACAGACCTAAGTTCGTCGAACTGGACAGCATCGGCGACATCGCGCAGACTTCCGGCCTTTCCGCTCTTCCGGATCCCATGGCCCATCTGCTGCTGTTGCATGGCCCCAACCTCAACCTGCTCGGCACCCGCGAGCCGGAGGTCTACGGGCGTACCACGCTGGCGCAGATCGATGCGGCCCTGGTGGACCGCGCGCAGGCGGCCGGGCACGTGCTGCACTGTCTGCAGTCCAATGCCGAGCACGTGCTGGTGGAGCGCATCCACGCCGCGCGCGAGGACGGCACCGCCTACATCCTGATCAACCCGGCCGCCTTCACCCATACCTCGGTGGCGCTGCGCGATGCGCTGCTGGGCGTGGGGCTGCCGTTCGTGGAAATTCATCTGTCCAACCCGCACGCGCGCGAGCCGTTCCGGCACCACAGCTATCTCAGCGACAAGGCCGACGGGGTGATCTGCGGCTTCGGCGCCGACAGCTACCGGCTGGCGCTGGAAGCGGTGATCGCGCGCCTGGAGCGCGACGCATGACCCCTGCCGCATGACCTCGGCCAGCGCGCTGGCGTCCTGATCCCATTCCGCCGGCATCCGCCGGCACTCCCCACCGTTTCACTTCCAGAGGCCCTTATGGATCTCCGCAAAATCAAGAAACTGATCGACCTGCTCGAAGAATCCAATCTCGCCGAAATCGAGATTAAGGAAGGCGAAGAAAGCGTGCGCCTGGCGCGCGTACCCAAGGGCGCGGCCATGCTGAGCGCCCCGGTGCAGCAGCAGTACGCGCCGGCCCCCGTCCAGGCGCCGGCCGCCGCGGCCACCATGCCGATGCAATCGCCCACCGAAGCCTCCACCGGCGGCGCCAAGCAGGCCGCCGCACTGCCGGAAGGCCACGTGCTGCGCGCCCCGATGGTCGGCACGTTCTACACCTCGCCCTCCCCGGACAAGCCGGCGTTCGTCACCGTCGGCCAGCAGGTCAAGGTCGGCGATACCCTGGCGATCATCGAGGCAATGAAGATGTTCAACCCCATCGAAGCCGACGCCTCCGGCACCATCGTCGCCATCCTCGGCGAAACCGGCCAGCCGGTGGAATTCGACCAGCCGTTGTTTGTGATTGGCTGAAGCGCCGGGATTCGGGAATCGTGATTCGGGATTCGCAAGAGCGACCACACGAGCGCCTGACGGTGTGGCGCGACGCGATGTCGCTCGTCGAAGCGATCTATCGCCTGAGCCACGACTTTCCTGATTCCGAACGCTTTGGGCTGACGGCACAGATGCGCCGCGCCGCGATCAGCATTCCATCCAACATTGCCGAAGGAGCTGCACATCGCTCCACGGCCGAGTACCTGCGCTATCTCTCGATGGCGCGTGGTTCGTTGGCGGAGCTGGACACGCAGCTGCAGATCGCAACACGACTGCAGTTCGCATCGCCCGATGCGGCAATTGCCGACTTGCTGAATCGCACGTTTGCCAAGCTCAACGCATTGATCCGCTCGTTGGAAAAGTCGCGACATCTCCGCGAACCCAGCGCCTTTTACGAATCCCCAATCCCGAATCCCCAATCCCATGCTCGATAAAGTCGTCATCGCCAACCGAGGTGAAATCGCGCTGCGCATCCTGCGCGCGTGCCACACGCTCGGCATCCGCACGGTCGCGGTGCATTCCACGGTCGACCGTAACCTCAAGCACGTGGCCATGGCCGATGAGTCGGTGTGTATCGGCCCGGCCGCCTCCAGCGACAGTTACCTCAACATTCCGGCGTTGATCGCCGCGGCCGAGGTCACCGATGCGCAGGCCATCCACCCCGGCTACGGTTTCCTGTCGGAAAACGCCGATTTCGCCGAGCGCGTGGAGCAATCCGGCTTCATCTTCATCGGCCCCAAGGCCGACACCATTCGCCTGATGGGCGACAAGGTGGAAGCGATCCGCGCCATGAAGGCCGCCGGCGTACCGTGCGTGCCCGGCTCGGGTGGCCCGCTGGGCGATGACATCGTCGCCAACACCAAGGTCGCGCGCGAAATCGGCTACCCGGTGATCATCAAGGCGGCCGGCGGCGGCGGCGGACGCGGCATGCGCGTGGTGCATTCGGAGGCTGCGCTGAAGGCTGCCATCGAAACCACCAAGTCCGAAGCCAAGGCCGCCTTCAGCAACGATCAGGTCTACATGGAGAAGTTCCTGGAAAATCCGCGCCACGTGGAAATCCAGGTGCTTGCCGACGGCCAGGGCGGTGCGATCCATCTGGGCGAACGCGATTGCTCGATGCAGCGCCGCCACCAGAAGGTGGTGGAAGAAGCGCCGGCACCGGGCATCACCGAAGAACTGCGCAACGAGATCGGCAAGGTCTGCGTGGACGCCTGCATCCGCATCGGCTACCGCGGCGCGGGCACCTTCGAATTCCTGTTCGAGAACGGGCGTTTTTACTTCATCGAAATGAACACGCGTATCCAGGTGGAGCATCCGGTCACCGAGCGCATCACCGGCATCGACCTGGTGTGCGAGCAGCTGCGCATCGCCGCCGGCCACAAGCTGAGCATCAAGCAAAGCGACATCGTGCTGCGCGGGCATGCGATCGAATGCCGCATCAACGCGGAAGATCCGGAAACCTTCATGCCCAACCCGGGCCTGATCACCGCCTTCCATCCGCCAGGCGGCCCTGGCGTGCGTGTGGATACGCACATCTACAGCGGCTACAAGGTGCCGCCGAACTACGACTCGATGATCGGCAAGCTGATCGTGCATGGCCCCGATCGCGAAACCGCGATTGCGCGCATGCGCGTGGCGCTGAGCGAGATGGTGGTGGACGGCATCAAGACCAACATCCCGCTGCAGCAGCGCATCATGCGCGACAAGGGCTTCCAGGCCGGTGGGCAGAACATCCACTACCTGGAAAAGCGCCTGGCCGAGCGCAAGAACAAGTCGATCGCGCTGACCTGATCGCACTTGCCGCCGTATCGATGAAGCAAAAAAGCCCGGGAAACCGGGCTTTTTCGTTGTTCCCCGGTGCATCGCGCCGACACTGCGTCGCGCCGCCAACCCTGTAGCCGGCCAGTCTATGCGTAGGAGCGCACCTGGGCGCGACCGGGCTTACCGATAAAGCCCTGTCGCGCCCGGGTGCGCTCCTACAGAGCCCGAGGGTTCGACGCCCGGATGGCGCAAGCCAGCGCCGGATCCGATCTGCAGACCCTCGGTCGTCTGCACACATGAGAATGACTGAAGCTGCAGCCGCACCTAGCCGCCTTCGCCGCCTGCGCTACCGGAGACGTAGCGGCTGCGGCCGTGTCGATATGTAACGCGCCGCACCCCTCACCGCCGCGGCGCAGGCGCCTGCTGGCTGCCGGGCACCGGCACGATGCCGCTGGCCGATGACGGGTCGACCACGGTCATGGTTTCGGTGGAGCCGTCCGGCCACACCACCTGGAAGGTGGAGCCGGCCGGCAAGGTGGAAAACGGCATGGCACTGCTGGCGCGGTAGACCGCAGCGACCTGGCTTGCGCCCCGCCGTCGCTGCTGTTCGTCGCCGGTAACGCTGGTGGATTTGACCGACAGCGGCTGGTACCGGTGATCGGCGGTATCGATCATCACGATGCTCACTGCCGCCGCCGAATACGCCACGAACAACGCCACCCATAACCAGAACTTGGCGCCGTGCGCCAACCGACGGTAATTCATGACTGCGCTCCCGCATCGGAGACCAATGTATCGACCATCTCATCCACCCTGTCTGCTCCCTGCCGCGGCACCGCGGCATCGAATACGAACGACACGAAATCCTGTGCGCTGTTGCGCGAGCAGATGCCCGCGTTGGCGCAATAACTGGTGACCAAGGTGCTGCTGGCACTGCAATCGAGCCCCAGCCGGCACGCAGCCACTTGCCAGGCCAGCTCGGCGAACTGATCGCCGGCCACATAGCCTTGCAGGCTGTCATCGCCGCTGGCCCGCGCGCCCATCGCCGGGGCCAGGGCCAGATAGGCCTCGGGATCGCGCGAGGCCAGCACGCGTCGTACCAGCGCGCGCTTGTAGCCGGGCGATGCGTGCAACGGTTCGCCCAACGCCAGCATGGCGGCCTCGGCGGCCAGGCTGCCGGCGCGCGCCGCGGCCAGGCGTTGCTGCGCAACCATGCGCGGACTCAGCCCGTCGGTGGGGGCGAAGCCGGCGCAACGCTGCGCCAGGCGCTCGCGTGCGGCATGCATCGCTGCCACTCCCGGCGTGCGTTGCGCGGCGATCCATGCGCTATCGGCGGCATAGCCGGACGGGCTGGCCGCATAGGGCGCGCAGTAATCGTAGACACGGCTCAACCGCCACCCGGCCTGTGCGTCGCCGGCACGCACCTGCTGCTGCAATTGCTGCGCGTAGCGATACAGATCCGGCTGCGCTTCCACCGCATCGCGATGCGGCAGCTGCAACGCGGCGCCGTGCTCGGCCGCCGCGTGCAGCTGCGGTGTGGCAGCGCTGACCGGCGCCACCTGTGCAGCAACCGGCGCTGCGCGGTCAACATCACGCTCGACCGGTTGCGCGCGGACATACCACCACGCGGCCGCCGCAAGCGCAGCGGGAGCGAGCAGCAGCCAGAGATGGCGGGCACGAGCAAGCGGCATAGATGGCGGCGACCCTGCTGCGGAACCACCCGCAGCGACGGCGCGGAGTCTAGCACCCACCCACGCGCACAGCCGCCGCCAAGCAGACGCTGCCAGTGGAGGTGGCGGGAAGGGGGCGACATGCGTCACGGCCTGAACGGACTGCACGTGAGTGGCGCGCTGCATGCGTTCGGTTGTGCGGTGTGCTGCGCTGTGGTGCTTGCTCTGCCGTGCTGCGTGTTGGGTGTTGGTGTGGTGTCGGTGTTGCTCAGCTGCGTGTGGCTTGCGGTTGAGTTGATCGGTTGCCGATTGCCGGATGCGGCATCGATCTTCGCCGGTTGGGCATCCGATAGCAGCGCATGTTGGAGAGCGCCGCTTCGAGCGAGCCTGTCCTCTGGCAACATCACTCGCCGACGCTGCGATGCCCAGCTGCAGCGCTGTTGCGTCATCGGTGGACGCAGCGTGCCGCACACATCGCGCTGCACGGCGGTACGCAACACGGCAGCACATCACGCAGCTGTCTGCGCACGCGTTTGCGCGTGTTCGCAAAGACGCAGCGCCTCTTCCTGGTTGCTCGACGCGGCCGTCGACCAAGCCCGTGCCCGATTGCGCAGCAGCATCATCGGTTCAGTCCCAGGCGTGGCGGCATCGGCCTACAGCCATCCGCCGGGCACCACATCCAGCCGCAGATGCGCTGTCTGGCAGCGTCGCACCGGGCAGTCGTCCATTCGCCAGCAGCAGCCGTCTGCCTGGCGGCGGACGCATCTTGATCAGCAAGGCAGTTTTCACCGCACGCATGGGCAAGACACCGCCGAAGCGACGGCGCCTGCGAACGCCGTCGCCTGCAGCGCGGCAGGCACGCCGGCACGAATGGTCTAGGATGCGTGCTTTCGAATTGCCCGACCGCCACGATGCCGTTTCTTGAACTGACGCTTTCCTGTTCCGAGGTCACCCTGCCCCGTTTCCAGAACGCCCTGGACGATGTGGGCGCACTGGCGGTGACCATGCTCGACGCCGATGCCGATACCAGCAACGAGCGCGCCATTCTCGAACCGGGCGTGGGCGAAATGCCGCTGTGGGACCGGCTGACGATGACCGCGCTGTTCGATGGCGACAGCGACGCGCTGGTGGTGCTGGCAGCGCTGGAAGCCTTCGATCCGGGCCTGGACTGGAGCCAGGTGGCGTTTCGCATGGTCGAAGACAGCGACTGGGAACGCGCCTGGATGGACCTGTTCAAGCCGATGCAGTTTGGCGAACGCACCTTCATCGTGCCGTGGAATCACGCGCTGCCCGAAGCCGCCGACACCCCGGGGGCCGCCGTGGTGCGGCTGGACCCGGGCCTGGCGTTCGGCTCGGGCACCCATCAAACCACCGCGCTGTGCCTGCGCTGGCTGGACAGCCTGGCCGGCAGCGGCGAGCTGCAGGGCCGCAGCGTGCTCGATTTCGGGTGCGGCTCGGGCATCCTGGCGGTCGCCGCGCTGAAGCTGGGCGCCGCCGGCGCGGTCGGCGTGGACAACGACCCGCAGGCGCTGCTGGCGACTGCCGACAATGCACAACGCAACGGTGTGGACGCGCAGCTGACGGTCTACATGCCGCAGGACGAACCGGTGCAGACCTACCAGGTGGTCGTGGCCAACATCCTGGCCTCGGCACTGGACGCCCTGGCCGGCACCCTGGCCGCGCGCGTGGCACCGGGCGGACGGATCGCGCTGTCGGGCATCCTGCACGGCCAAGAAGACGACTTGCTCAAACGCTACGCCCCCTGGTTCGACCAGTTGCGCTGCGAACGCGACGAAGACTGGATGCGGATCGACGGCGTGCGCCGCGGCTGATCCGGGGTATCGTCCACGCCGGCTAGCGCTGTGGCCGGCCGGCGCGAATCTGCGCGGTGGTCACTGCATCGGCCACGCTGATCGCCCGCAACCGGGTCACCGGTTGCCAGCCGTCGCGTTGCAGTGCCGCCGTGCGCCACGGCCCGGCCTGCCGGGCCACCCAGACCCGTAGCAGCACCTCAGCCGCCAGCAGCGCCGTCCAGGCCACCGGCGACCACGCCCGCACACCTGCAAGCGCCACTGCGCCGGCAACCACAAGCATCGGCGCGCTCGCCGCCAGCAGCGGCCAGTGCCGCTGCCGTAGCGCCCAGACCCGCGGTGCCAGCGCCGCTGACCACTGCGGACCATCGGCCACGGCCGTCCACTCGTGGCCACGCCGCCAGATCGCGTACCGGGCCGCGCCCCGAAAACGTCTCACCGCAGGGTCCAGCGGCGAATGGGCCGGCCACGGCACGTCTGCGGGCGCGGCGTGCGGGGGCGGGCTGCGCCGCTGGGGGTCGGGTTTTCGACCGGCAGGCTCGACCATGAACATCCTCCTTGAGTTCGCTGTGATGTAGCCATCATTGATCCGCCGACAGTATCGCAAACATATGGCGATATGAAAGTTATACGAACTATCTCCAGGCGCTGCTAGGGCTATATCTCCCGCCCCTGCCTGCCCTCCAACGGTGCCGTGTGAGCAAGCTGTACGAACGAGTACGCGAAGCCCGCAGCCTCACCAAGCTGACCCAGGAAGCCCTGGCCGGCGAGCTGGGTGTCACCCGCAGCGCGGTGGCGCAATGGGAGATGGCCGAAGGCACCGCACCGTCGGTGGAAAACCTGATCGGCCTGGCCAGGCGCAGCGGCATGGCGTTCGAATACCTGGCCACCGGCCGCGGCGACCGCGTGTTCGGCCCGCCGGTGTCGGCCATCGCCGAAGAACCGGCGCAGTACCGCCGGCTGGATGACCAGCAACGCGTGCTGCTGACGCGCTTCGATACCCTGACGCCGCGCCAGCGCGCCGGCCTGTTGGATCTGTTGCTGGCTGAAGGGAAGACGCGGCGCAGGCGGTGAATCGGGAATCGGGAATCGGGAATCGGCGAGCCGACGCAACCGGCACCGAGATTTCAAGGCGATATTCCGCTGGCTGTGGCCTCCTGATCCTGGATGCGCCCGGGCGTCTTCGTCGGCTTGCATGGGCGTGGCGGCGGCCGTTTTCGGAGAAGGCATGCGCTGCGTGCGTTGCGTGGGCATCGACGCAGACGCCGCCATGACCACCTGGGCCGGAGACGAACACCTGCAGGCATGCGCGCGGCGGCTTGACCGCATCGCCGTCGGCACAGGTTCGCCCCTGGACGTGCGCGTGGTTGAATAGGGGTCTTCCCGCTGCACGCCTGCCGATGTCCGAGACTCCGCCACCGCGCCGCCCCCTGGCCACGTTCCTGCGTGCGACGCCGGCTGCTCCGCCGCTGGTTCCGACCCCGGTGGTTCCACCTGCGGAGCCGGCCGAGCAGGCCACATCGGCCCCGGGCTCTGCGTTGCCGCCGGCGCCAGCGCCAGAGGTGGATGCGCAGCCGGCACCGCGTGTGCCATTGCCTGCTGCCGCGGTGGCTTCGTCGCCGCAGCGCGCAACGGGCATGTCCGGGCACGATGGTCTCCAGGCGCCGGTGTCCGGCCAGACGCCACTGCCCGCGCCCGGCACCGCGACGCCGTCCGCTTCGGCGAGCGCGCCCGCGGCCGGACACGTTCCTGATGCGATGCTCGATCCACCTCGCTCGGCGTCGGCCGCCACCGATACCCGGGCCGACGACGGGCTGGCCGCGACCGATGCTGACGACCTCGGGCACCCAACCGCGCGGGCTGCACCTGGCCCATCGAATTCAGCGCAGCAACGGGCACTACGCGCCTCGGCGGATGCAGATCTGGCATTTCAGAATGCGCCGGGCACGCCGAAGGCGCTGGCAGAAACGCCCGCGCGCCAGGCTTCAGTCGCAACGCCAGCAGCGTCTGCGGGATCTACCCCAGCTGTGGCAACGGCGGCAGCCGCAACGCAGGCCGACACCAGCGCCAGCGAGCGGTCGGCGGGCACAGCCGACGGCCAGTCACACCCGGGCCGCCCCTCCAGCCATCCCGACCCGGCAACCACCGAGTCCGGCGCAGCCAGCGCATTGGCAGGCGAGCACGCGCAGTCCGATGCCGGCATCGCGCAGCCCCGTACCACTGCCGTGCAACTGCAGCCCCTGCCCGCGCCCGCCTTGGCCGCACCCGCCTTCGCGCGGCGTGGCGTCACCCGCCCGCGGCTACGCGCCAGCGGGCGCCAGTGGGCGCTGCTGGTCGGGCTGGTCGGCGTGCTCGGGTTGCAGATCGTCATCGCCGACCGCGCGCACCTGGCCGCCAACGCGCGCTTGCGGCCGCTGGTCGGCGCGGCCTGCACGCTGGCGCGCTGCAGCTTGCCGGCCTGGCGCGAGCCGGAGGCGCTGACCCTGCTCAACCGCGAGGTGCGGCCGCTGCCCGGTGTGGCCGGGGTGCTGCAGATCCAGGCCAGCTTCCGCAACGACGCGCGCTGGGCACAGGCCTGGCCGTGGCTGCAGCTGTCGCTGTCCGATGCCGACGGCCGGGTGATCGGCACCCGCATCCTGTCGCCGCAGGAGTATCTGGGACCATCGCCGCCGGCGCAGGACACGCTGGCGCCGGGTCAGGCGGTGCAGGTCGCGTTCCGGGTACGCGAACCGGCCGCGAGCACCGCCGCCTTCAGTTTCGACTTCCGGTGAACGGGCGCGACCGCCACATGGGCGTGGCGAGCGATGAGGTCACGCGCTAGACTCACTCCCCCTCGCCGGCCACGCGTCCCGGCTTCGTGACACTGGGAACCTCCTTTGAACGCAGCCCCCTCTCGTCCTGACACCAGTCGTGGCGCCCCGAAGTCGCCCCTGCGCGAACACGTGGCCCAGTCCGTTCGCCGTTATCTGCGCGACCTGGACGGCAGCGACGCGGACGATGTTTACGAAATCGTGCTGCGCGAGATGGAGATCCCGTTGTTCGTCGAAGTGCTCAACCACTGCGAAGGCAACCAGAGCCGCGCCGCGGCGATGCTGGGCATTCACCGGGCAACCTTGCGCAAGAAGCTCAAAGAGTACGGGCTGACGTAGGCCTGGGATTCGGGATTCGGGATTCGGGATTCGGGATTCGGGAATCGGGAATCGGGAATCGGGAATCGGGAATCGGGAATCGGAAAAGCGTGCTTCTGCCAGACGGTGCGCGCACGGGTTACCGGTCACAGCGCGGTTTCGTGCGGGTCAGCTTTCCGGTTGGCCAGATGCGGTAGCCGACCGACGCGCGCTGCGCCGATCCGATGCTGCAGATTGCCAACGGCACGCGATGCACGTGTTGCGATTTCATGACGAGCGATGTGACAAGCGGTCACGCCCAGCCATAGCGGATCAGGTGGAAGAACACCGGCGCGGCGAAGCACACCGAATCCAGGCGGTCGAGCACGCCGCCGTGGCCTTCGATCATATGGCCCCAGTCCTTGATGCCGCGATCGCGCTTGATCGCCGACATCACCAGCCCGCCGAAAAATCCCATCAGGTTGGCCACCAACGCCAGGCCGAAGGCATGCCACGGCGCGAACGGGGTGATCCACCACAGCGCCATCCCGAGCAGGCTGGCCGACAACACGCCGCCGATGAATCCTTCCACCGTTTTGGACGGCGACAATTTCGGCGCGATCAAATGGCGGCCGGCCAGTTTGCCCCACACGTACTGCAGCACATCCGAAGACTGCACCACGATCACCAGGAAGGCGATCAACAGCAGATTGCGCCCGGCATAGCCGGGAATGTCCAGGTTCAACAGCGCCGGCACATGCGAAATGCAGAACACGCAGATCATCAGGCCCCACTGCACTTTGGCGGTACGTTCCAGATAGCGCGTGGTGTCGCCGCCGATGGTGGCCAGGATGGGCAACACCAAAAACGCGTAGACCGGAATGAGCAAGGTGTACATGCCGTACCAGCCGGTCCACACCAGGCCGTATTGCCACGGCAGCACGATGTAGAACGCGGCCAGCAATGCGTAGTAATCGCCGCGCCGGGTCGGGGTCAAGGTGATGAACTCGCGCAGCGCAAACAACGACACCAGCGCGAACAAGCCGATGACGCCTGCGCGGCCAAACACGAACGCAAGGCCGACCACCGCAGCCATCACCCACCACGCGCGGATACGGGCGACCAGGTTGTCCAGCACTGCGCTGGGGCGTTCGCGTGCGCGCCAACGCAGGGCTTCGGAAATCAGCGTGGCGATGACCAGCACCAGCGCGATACCGCTGAACAGCCACAGCGTCTGCTGATGCATCGAAGACTGCTGCAGCTGCCCGCTGTACACATATAGGCTCATGCGCGCGCCTCCAACTGATCGGGCGACAACGCCAGCAACGCCGCACGTGCACGCGCCAGAAACGCATCCTTGGTTTCGTCCGCATCCAGGCGTAATGGCGCACCAAAGGTGGTGGTGCACAGCAGCGGCAACGGCAACCACTTGCCCTTGGGCATCACGCGCTTGAGGTTATCGATCCACACCGGCACGAACTCCAGTTCCGGGCGTTGCCGTGCCAGGTGATACAGCCCGCTCTTGAACGGCAGCACGCCGTCGTCCGGGTTGCGCGTGCCTTCGGGAAACAGGATCAACGAATCGCCGGCGTCCACCGCATCGCACAGGCATTGGATCGGGTCGCGCGTGCGCTGCGCCGGGTCGCGTTCGATCAACACGCCGTTGAAGACCGCGTGGATCAGGTAGCGCCGCAGGGCGGTACGCTGCCAGTAGTCGGCCGCCGCCACCGGGCGCACTTCATGCCGCAGGCTGGCTGGCAGCGATGACCAGATCAGCACGAAATCGCCGTGGCTTGCATGGTTGCCGTAGTACACGCGACGCTCGTTGGAGGGCGCGCAACCGCGCCATAGCGCACGCGCGCCGGTCAAGGTACGAATGGCGCCGCTGCAAGCGCGCGCGATCAAACGGGCAATCATTTCTGCTCCAGGGTGCGCACGATCGTGCGCAGTCGTACCGCCACCGTCAGCAAGGCACCGGCGATCAACACCGCCAGTGCTCCGATCAGCAGCCAGGCCGCAAGACGCGGCTGGCCCATCCATTGCAGCGGCAAGGCCAGCGCGCCTGCCAGCGTCAACCACTGCATGCGTTGCACGCGGCTCATCGGCCCCTGCCGCGGCTCTGGCGTGCCGCAGGCCAGGCCCAGCATGCGCACGTATGCGGTGGCCACGCAGCACAGCGCCGCCGCCCACCCCAGTTGCGCAGCCCACGGCAGACCGGCCTGCAGTCCATAGCCCAGGCCCACGCAGACCAGCACATCGGACAACCGATCGGGCGCGTCGTTGTAGACCTCACCGGCGCGCGAGACCATGCGCGCCTGGCGCGCCAGCACGCCATCCATGCGGTTGCACCACAGCCGCCCCTGCAGCCCGAGCACCGCCAGCAGCAGCGGCATGGCTCCTTCGCGCGCAGGCGCGCTCAACCCGATGTAGAACATCAGCCCGGCCAACGCCGCACATGCGATGCCCACCCACGCCACGCCATTGGGCGTGGCGCCACGTCCGCGCAGCACGCGCGCCCAAAGCAACTGCCGCTGTCGCTGTCCGTGTTGCATCAGTCGCCTCCTCCGCCGCAGCCGCCACAGCCACCGCCACCATCGCTGCTACCACCATCGCCGCCGCTGTCGCCGCCACCCCCGCCGCAGCTGCTGCCACTGCCATCGGCGTGGCCATGCGGCGCACGCAGGCTGTGGTAGTCGGCCCAAGCGGTTCCGATCAGTGCCGCAGTGCCGTACAGCGCCACCGCCTCGCCTGGATCACCGCCGGTGCGCGCCGCATCGCGTCGCCGTGTCTGACGCAGTGTCGCAAGGCGGGCCTCGCCGCCGAGCGTGCGCCGCACGGGCACCAGCGCAAAGCCCAGCACCAGCAATGTGGTCAGCACCATCAGACACAGCAGATAGCCCACCGGATGGTTGCCCTGCACGCCGATGACCAGCTTGCACAGGCCAAGCCCCCATACCAGCGCCACCGGCACGGTACATGCCAGGCGCACCGCGCGTGCCTGCGCCTGGCTCAGCCACAGGCCCTTGTCGATCAAGCGCTGCTCCAGCGGTGCGGCCAGCGCGCGCAACGCGCGCAAGGCCCACACCGGGTCTTCGGTGGTGCGCACCGCTTCCAGTGCCGGCTCCAGCGCAGGCGGGACTGCAATCTGCCGGTGGCAACGTACCCAGCGACGTGCCGGTTCGGTTGCGTCGCGCTCCAGATACACCGCATTGCGCACCAGCAATTCGGTGAACCACAGGTCGGCCACGCGATCGGCACCGCCGCCCAGATATGCAAGCTCGCTGGCATCCACTGCTGCTGCGGTGCGACCGCGTCGCAGCACCCGCCGCAACCATGCCGCCATCGACCAGGCCAGACCGATCAGCGCGATGAACAGCGGCAGGAAATAGACACCGCGCCAGTGCAGCGGCGACAGCGCCCCGCCATTGGCTGAGTGACAGACCATGCCCACTGCCACCGCGATTGCCCACACAACCACGGCATACGGCACACCGCGCTGCGGCCCAGCTGACTGTGGCGCTCCACGCAAGGCTTGCAAGGTCTGTTCGGCAGTGTGGCCGTGCAGCGGATCCAGCGTCGATTGCGGCGGTCGCGCCACAGGCCACCATTGCGCCGGCGGCTCGCCGAACTGCGTGCGGTAACGCTCCAGCGTCTGGCGGTACTGCGCCTGGAAACGCGCTTCTTCGCCGGCATCGCCGCGTCCGGGTTGATGATGCAGCGTAGTCTGCAGCACGTGCGGGCAGAACTGCTGCCAGTACTCGCGGGTGTCGGTCAGATGCGTGTGCCAGACCTGGTCGACCAACGGGCTGGGGGTGACGTCGACGGTGTCGGTGCAGGCAAGAAAACAGAACCGGCGGTACTCCTCCACCAACGCCTGCGCTTGTTCGGTGCTGCACTGTGCCTGCTTGGCCACGCGCCGAACGAAGGCGGCAAACGCTGCTTCGTCCTGGCCAAAACGATAGCCCTGCAGCCGTTGCCACAGCGCTCGCTGCGCTGGCGTGGCATGGCGCGGTTCGCGCCGAGCGGAATCGGGTTGGTTGCTCATCCGAATATCCTGAGAGCGAGCGCGGCAGCCACCAACAGCAGTTGCACCACCACGCTTGCCAGCTGCCAACGCAGCAGGCGGCGCATGCCGGTCCAGCGCGATGCCCAGTCGCGGGTGGGCGAAAGCTTTGGTATCAGGCCAATCGCATGCATCGCCGCATCGAGCTGGTGCGCGGCGTCTTGCCCGGTGCCACCGCAGCGTTCGAGATGCGCGATGGAGGCTGCCAGCAGGTCGGCATCCAGGCCCACGCGAAACGCCCAATAGCGCTGCAGCACGCCCGCAAGCATGCTGATGGCATAGCTCAACTGCATCAACGGCGGCGCCTGCGCAACACCAAGCAAGCCGATGGCCGCTGCCAGCAGCAGGAGTGAGAGGCGGTCCAATGCTGCACCTTGCCGCAGCACTGCGCGCATGGCCGCCAAGGTCAGCGGGGCGATATTCATTGCGCTCTCCGTTCGGGGATGTCGTCGCCACCGTCATGACCGTCGCATGCCGTCACGATCGCCGCGCGATGCGCATGCCCGAGCACGATCGACGGCCGCACGGCGCGTAACTGTGCGATGGCCGCATCCACGTCCTGGGCGCGACCGCTGCGCACCAGCCAGGTGGCCACACTGGCAGCACTGCGCGAATAGCCCAATGCACAACACACCAGCACCGGCCCGATCGCCTGCGCCTGCGCGATCGCCTGCGCGGCCTCGCGCAGCTGCGCCGGCGACGGCGCGACCAGATCGAGCATCGGCACCACACGGTCCTGCGCCTGCGCGGCGTACAACGAGAGCTCTGCAGACACGTCCACCACGGCGGCACGCTTGTCGCGCTGGCCGGGCAACGGAATCCGCCCCAGCCACACGCCATCGCACACCGCGCGCGGCAACGGCGCACGCCGTGTCCAGAGCCGGGAGTTGCACCAGGCCGCCAACAGATACGGCGCATACAACCAATGGGCTGCAAGACTCAGGCGCCCATCGCTGCGCTTCTGGAATCCGCCCGGCCCGAGCAGCGCGTAATTCAAGGCAACCAGCAGCAAGGCCAGGGTGATCCACAGCAACCACAGTGCTGCACCGCCGCTCCACAGCGCCAGCGCAGCGCTGACCAGCGCGCCGGCCAGATACATCGCGGCCAGGCGCCAACGGCGCAGGTCGCGTGCACACCGTGCCTGCGCAAATGGTGCGGCGACCCGCTCCGGCCATAGCCACACGCAGAGCCAGCCCACCGCGAGTCCGGTAGGAATATCGAGAAAGTGATGCTGATACGTGGTCAGCACCGACACACCGATCAATGCGAACCAGGCATGCAGCAACCAGCGCCACACCCCGCAAAGATGCTGCCCATAGCGCACCCACAGCACCACCAGCAGCACGATGTGCAGCGACGGCGCCTGATTGAAGGGTTTGTCGAAGCCCAGCAGCACCGCGAACAGCCAGCCGAACACACCCTCGGTCTGCGGCCGTACGAAGCTGTAGCGCAGCGGCCACAACACGAAACACGCCACGCAGATCAGCTGGGCGCTGAGCAAGCGCAGTGCATGCGTGTCCAGCTCGCGGCGGTTGCGGCAGACAAAGAACGAGACCGCGTAGAACACATCGATCGACCAGTACGGCACGATGGTCCACGGCCAGAACGGCATACCGTGTTCCCAGCCGAACACCACCGATGGCACATGCGTCGCCCGCCCGGCCAGCGTGTTGGCCAGGCCGTAGCTGAGGAAGAAAAACGGTCCCAGCAACGCCAGCCACAGCGCGGCACGGCCGGATGGGCGCGCAACGTGGCTCATGCGTCGATTCGCTGCGCCATCGAGACGGTGAAGATGCCGAACGCATCGATGCGTTGCGCCACCTTGCGAAAGCCCGCCGCTTCCACCAGGCCATCCATCTCCTGCTGGCTCCGCCGGCGCATCACCCAGGCCACGCCATCGCGGTGACTGGTCAGCGCGCGCGCAATGAATTCCAGTTGCGGATGCCAGGGCTGGCCGGTGTAAAGCAGATAACCGCCCGGCTGCACCGCCGCGGCCAGGCCGGCCAGCGAACGCGCGACCTGGTCGTTGTCGGCAAACAGCTCGTACAGGCCCGACACCACCGCCAGCGTCGGTGCCGGTTGCACTGCGGCCAGCGCTGCCGGGTCGAACGCATCGCCTTGTTCGAAGCGGGCGATATCGCCTGCGCCCAACGTCTGGATCAGCGCCGTGCCCTGGGTCACGTTGAGCGGGCTGAAGTCGCGCAGCACGATCGCATCGGCACGCTGTGCGCCGCTGCCCAGCGCTTGGAGCACATAGCGGCCGTGCCCGGCAGCGACATCCAGCACGCGCACCGGCTTGCCGGCGCCACGCAAGCGCGCCGCCGCATCGCGCAGCAATTCGCCCAGATGGCTGCCGCGGATGCGGATGCCACGCCAGCCGATCGCGTTGAGATACGTGCGGTCGATCATGCGCCCCAACGGCCCGCGACCACGCGCCTGATTGCGGTAGATGTAATCCAATGTGCTGCCGGAATCGAAACCGGTCTGCAGACCAAGCGCGATGCCCTCGGAGAGCCTGCCACCCAGGCGCAGGCCGGCACGCACGCCACGCCAGCGCAGGTCCTGCAGGCTATTGCGCTGCGGCGGCCAGGCCAGCCGTTCGGCCTCTTCGAAACTGGGCCCGGCACGGTGTGCATCGCCCAGCGCGGCGCGCACCGGCGGTTGCGCAAAACGCGCCTGGACGAACTGGCGAATGTGCGCGATGGCCATCGCGCGATCGCGTTCGCCCAAGGTGTCGTGGAAGAACCCCGGCAGCCAGTGGCGCTGCTTGATCGGCGAGCGCAGGTTTTCGTAGAAGCGGTCCTGCGGGCCGCGATGCACCACAAAATCCGCACCGGAGACCAGCAACTGGGTCGGCACGGTAATGGCCTGTGCATCGTCCACCACGCGATCGGCTGCCGCATACAGACCGAGCAATACGCGCACCGAAATCGGGCGGGTGATCAACGGATCGGTGCGATAGCTTTCCACGCGCGCCGGATCATGCGTCAGCCATTGCGGCTTGACGTAGCTGTTGACGAAAAAGTTGCCGCGCAGCGCATGCAGCAACGCCAACCCGGGGCGTGCAAACGGCACATACAACTTCACCTTGAACGCCGGCGATGCCAGCACCAGCGCGCGCAGCGGCGGGGCGTAATCGTGCACCCAGGTGGCGGCCACCACCGCGCCCACACTCTGCGCAATCACCACGATGTCCTGCACCGCAATGCCGTGGGTGGCGCGAAGATGCGCGATGAAGCTGTCCAGATCGCGCACCAGCGCTTCGAAGCCCGGCGCATCGCCACGCACGCCCGGCGAGCGGCCGTTGCCGCGTGCGTCCCAGGCGAAGAACTGGGCGTCGGGCATGTCGAGTTCTTCGGCCAGATGCATCACACGGCCAGAGTGCTCATGGCCGCGATGCAGCAGCACCACCGCCTTCGGCGTGCCGGTCGCAGCGGCATCGTGCAACGGCCAGTGCCGGTAGAACAGCGGCACACCATCGAAACTGACGAACTCGCGCTCTAGCACTGTGCGCATCGAAGCATCCTGAAAAGTCGAAAGGTTGAATCGCAGAGATCACCACAGCGCAGCGGCCAGCGGCGTTGCTGCGGGAATGGATCGCTAGGTGCCTGCGGGCGCCTGCGCCAGGCCGGCGCGCACCCGCCGCCACACCGTGACCGCGCAGGCCAGGCTCACGGCAATGGCGACCCAGGTGACGCCGCGCGCACCCAGCCAGCCACACGCCAGGCCCACGCCCAGCACGCCGATGACGAAGGCGCGGTCGCTCTTGCCCATCGGCCCGTCGTAGCGGCGGCTGGCGCCGACCATCAGGCCGAGCACGCCGGCGTACTCGGTCAGCGCGGCCAGCAGCGCGAAGATCCACAGCCAGGGCGCACTCACACCGGGCACGCCAAGCAGGCTCAAGTACAAGGCCGCATCAGCCACCACGTCGCACAGCTCGTTGAGGTAGGCGCCCAGCCGCGACTGCTGGCCGAATTCGCGCGCCAGCATGCCGTCCACCGCATTGAGCGCCATGCGCAGCAGCATCCACACCGGCAGCAGCAGATACAGCAGCGGCCAGCTGGGGCCGCCGCGCAACACCACCGCCGCCACCATCAGCGACACCGCCGCTGCGCCCAGCGTGACCTGATTGGCGGTGATGCCACCGCGATACAGCGCGCCCACCATCGGCCGCAGCAGCGCCTGGAAGCGTCCCTTCAATGCGTAGATCGAGGCCATACGGGGTGTGAGTCCATTCGAGCGCTGGCGCAGCCTACAATATCGGCTGCTCCGCAACGACATCCCCCACCGATGGCCTCTGATTTCCTGCCCGTGCGCCGGGCCCTGCTCTCCGTTTCCGACAAGACCGGCCTGATCGACCTGGCCCGCGCGCTGGTGGCGCGCAACGTCGAGCTGCTGTCCACCGGCGGCACCGCCAAGGCGATCCGCGAGGCCGGCCTGCCGGTGAAGGACGTTGCCGAGCTGACCGGTTTCCCGGAAATGATGGATGGCCGCGTCAAGACCCTGCACCCGCTGGTGCATGGCGGCCTGCTCGGGCGCGCCGGTGTCGACGAAGCGGTGATGGCCGAGCACGGCATCGTGCCGATCGACCTGCTGGTATTGAACCTGTATCCATTCGAGTCGGTCACCGTGAAAGCCGATTGCACCCTGGCCGATGCGGTGGAAAACATCGACATCGGCGGCCCGGCGATGTTGCGCAGTGCGGCCAAGAATTTCGCCCGCGTGGCCGTGGCCACCGACCCGGCGCAGTACGCCGACCTGCTGGCCGAGCTGGAAGCCAACGACGGGCAGCTGTCGGCGGCCAAGCGCTTTGCGCTGTCGGTGGCTGCGTTCAATCGCGTGGCCCAGTACGACGCGGCGATCAGTAACTATCTCTCGGCAGTGGCCGACAGCAGCGAGGCGGTGCCCACGCGCAGCCCGTTCCCGGCGCAGATCAATTCCAACTTCGTCAAGGTGATGGACCTGCGTTACGGTGAGAACCCGCACCAGTCCGGCGCGTTCTACCGCGACCTGTATCCGGTGCCGGGCACGCTGGCCACCTTCCAGCAGCTGCAAGGCAAGGAACTGAGCTACAACAACCTGGCCGATGCTGATGCAGCGTGGGAATGCGTGCGCCAGTTCGACGCGCCGGCCTGCGTGATCGTCAAGCACGCCAACCCCTGCGGCGTGGCGGTGGGCGCGGGCTGCGGCGATGCCTATGAACTGGCCTACGCCACCGACCCCACCAGCGCGTTCGGCGGCATCCTGGCGTTCAACAAGACCCTGGACGCAGCGACGGCAAAGGCCATTCTGGACCGCCAGTTCGTCGAAGTGCTGATCGCGCCCGACTACGAGGCCGGCGCACTGGAATACGCCACCAGGAAGGCCAACGTGCGCGTGCTCAAGATTCCGCACGGCAATGGCTTGAACAACTACGACACCAAGCGGATCGGCTCGGGCCTGTTGATGCAGTCGGCCGACAACCGCAGCATGTCGCTGGGCGAGTTGAGCGTGGTCACCCAACGTGCGCCCAACGAGGCAGAACTGGGCGATTTGCTGTTTGCCTGGCGCGTGGCCAAGTACGTCAAATCCAACGCGATCGTCTATGCCAAGGACAGCCGCACCATTGGCGTGGGCGCCGGGCAGATGAGCCGCGTGGTCAGCGCCAAGATCGCCGCGCTCAAGGCCGAAGAAGCCAAGCTCACCGTGGCCGGCTCGGTGATGGCGTCCGATGCGTTCTTCCCGTTCCGCGACGGCATCGATGCGGCGGCTGCGGCCGGCATCAAGGCGGTGATCCAGCCGGGCGGTTCGATGCGCGATGGCGAGGTGATCGCCGCCGCCGACGAACACGGCATCGCGATGGTGTTCACCGGCGTGCGCCATTTCCGGCATTGATGTCACCGACACAGGGATAGGTCGATGCAGCGTCTGCGTTGTTTTGCCGCGTTTCTTGCCACCGCCGCGCTGTTGAGCGCGTGCAAGCAGGCGCCTGCGCCCGCTGCGGCGCCGGGCGCCGCGGCACCTGCCGCGCCCAGCGACGGCCCCCGTCTGAGCCGCACCGAGCGGCTGGATGGGTTCTTGCGCACGCGCTACGGCGCCAAGGCCGGCCTGGCCGCGCAGTGGAGCGGCGAAGCCGACGGCTTCAAGGCCGACAGCGCAGTCTGCGCCGAACAGCCGGTGGTGGTGGGCGACCAGGTACAGCAACTGCTGGCGGTCTGCCACAGCCTCAGCGATGCCGGCCACGGCAATCCGGGGCTGATCGATTTCTTCGTGCTGCGCGGCGATGGCGACGGTTTCAAGGTCGTGGCCGAACGGCTCGCCGACGGCTACGGCAGCGCCGGCCAACCCGGCAGCGTGGACGTCCTGCGTCTGGGCAGCGATTTCTACGGCTTTGCCGTGCACAGTTTCTGGATGGGCCAGGGCCTGATCCTCGAATCGCAGGATCTGGTCGTGCCCGGGCCCAAGGGCCTGGTCAATGCCGGCTCGCTGCGGGCGCACATCGACAACAGCGGCGCACTGGCCTGCGACGACGACGCGCGCGAGCCGGACCAGACCCAGGCGCAATGCCTTGCCGAGGCCTTCGACGTGGATTTCGCGCTGGAGGTGGACAACAGCGCGCCGCAGGCGCGCACCTGGCCGCTGCGCATCCGCGAGCACGGCAGCGATTGCGGGGTGGCCCTGGACAAGACCCACGTCTTCGCGCTCGACACCAAGACCTGGACCTACCCGTTTCCCAATGCACTGCAGCGCGAAGGCTGCAGGTAACGCCCCTTCCCCCGTACTAGCGAGCAACTGCCTTGAAAATCCTCGTCATCGGCTCCGGCGGCCGTGAACATGCCCTGGCCTGGAAGATCGCGCAGTCCGCGCGCGTGCGCGAGGTGCTGGTGGCACCGGGCAATGCCGGCACCGCCACCGAAGCCAAATGCCGCAATGTCGCGATCAAGGTCAATGATCTGGACGGCCTGCTCGCGCTGGCGCAGCGCGAAGCCGTCGCGCTGACCGTGGTCGGCCCGGAAGTGCCGCTGGTGCTGGGCGTGGTCGACCGCTTCCATGCCGCCGGCCTGCGCATCTTCGGCCCCACCGCCAAGGCCGCGCAGCTGGAAGGCAGCAAGGCCTTCGCCAAGGATTTCCTCGCCCGCCACGGCATTCCCACCGCTTATTACGCCGTGCACACCGAAGTCGACGCCGCGCTGGCGTATGTGCGCGAGAAAGGCGCGCCGATCGTGGTCAAGGCCGATGGCCTGGCTGCCGGCAAGGGCGTGATCGTGGCGATGACCCTGGCCGAGGCCGAAGACGCGGTGCGCGACATGCTCTCGGGCAATGCGTTCGGCGATGCCGGCGCACGCGTGGTCATCGAAGAATTCCTCGACGGCGAAGAGGCCAGCTTCATCTCCATGGTCGATGGCAAACACGCCTTGCCGATGGCCACCAGCCAGGACCACAAGCGCGTCGGCGACGGCGACACCGGCCCCAATACCGGCGGCATGGGCGCCTACTCGCCGGCGCCGGTGGTCACGCCCGAGGTGCATGCGCGGGTCATGCGCGAGGTGGTCGAGCCGACCGTGCAGGGCATGATCGCCGATGGCGTGCCGTTCACCGGTTTTCTGTATGCCGGGCTGATGATCGACGCGCACGGCGCGCCGAAGGTGATCGAATTCAACGTGCGTTTCGGCGACCCGGAAACCCAGCCGGTAATGCTGCGCCTGCAGTCGGATCTGGTCGATCTGCTCGACGCGGCCATCGACGGCAAGCTCGATGGCGCGCACGCGCAGTGGGACCCGCGCCCGTCGCTGGGCGTGGTCATCGCCGCCAAGCCTTACCCGGACACCCCGGTCACCGGTGAGGTCATCACCGGGCTGGACGCGGTGCCGGCCAGCGCCAAGGTTTTCCACGCCGGCACTGCGCTGAATGCCGCCGGCGAGGTGATCAGCGCCGGTGGCCGCGTGCTGTGCGTTGCGGCGCTCGGCGACAGCGTGCAGGACGCCCAGCGCAACGCCTATGCTGGCCTCGAGCCGATCCACTGGCCCAACGCCTTCCAGCGCAGCGACATCGGCTGGCGGGCCATCGCCCGCGAGCAGGCGGCGCAGGGCTAAGCGCCTCGCGCCTGCAACCACCGCGTTGCGCGCTGTCGCCACGCGGTGGTTGCAGGTTTCTGCGCACCACCAGGCATCCTGCCGATACCGGCGCGGGCCACCTGCGGCGCCTGGCACCGTGCGGCTACTGACAAAGAACTAGCCGCCATCCACATCGGCGGCGCGTGGCTGCGGCAATAATGCCCGGGCTCCCTGCCTTGTAGAGACTGTGGCCACTCCCTCCTTCGAAACCCGCTTAAGCCGCTTGTGGGCCCATGAAAAGGCCAGCTATGGCCTGCGTGTGTTCATCGCGCTGGCGGTGGCGATGGGCGTGTGCTGGCACTGGCAACAGCTCACTGCGGTGCCGGCGCTGTTTCTGGGCGCGATCGCCAGCGCCATTGCCGAAACCGACGACAACTGGCTGGGCCGCATCAAATCGGTGCTGCTCTCGCTGCTGTGTTTCGCCGCCGCCGCCGCCGCAGTGGTGGTGCTGTTTCCGTATCCGCTGCCGTTCGTGCTGGGCATGGCGTTGGCTACGTTCTCGCTGACCCTGCTCGGCGCACTGGGCGAGCGCTATGCCTCGATCGCGCAGGCCACGGTGGCCCTGTCGATCTACGCCATGATCGGCATGGACCAGCATGGCAGCCGCGATCCGCTGGTCGCCTGGCACGGCGCGGCGCTGCTGCTGATCGGCGCCACCTGGTACGGCGTGCTGTCGATCCTGTGGACCATCCTGTTCGCCAATCGCCCGGTGCGCGAGCGGCTGTCGCGGCTGTTCTTCGAGTTGGGCCGCTACCTCAAGCTCAAGGCCGATCTGTTCGAACCGGTGCGCCAGAGCGACCTGCATGCACGCCGGCTGGCCTTGGCCGAACAAAACGCCAAGGTCGTCGGCGCGCTCAATGCGGCCAAGACCGCGATCATGAGCCGCTTCGGCCGCTCGGGGCGGCCGGGCGTGCAATCGGGCCTGTATTTCCGGCTGTATTACATGGCGCAGGACTTCCACGAGCGCGCCAGCTCCTCGCACTATCCCTACGAGGCGCTCACCGACGCGTTCTTCCACAGCGACGTGCTGTATCGCTGCCAGCGCTTGCTCGCCCTGCAAGGCAAGGCGTGCGCGGCGTTGGGCGAGGCGATTCGCCTGCGCCAACCATTCGATTACGGCGACAGCAGCCGCCTGGCCACCGAAGACCTGCGCCAATCGCTGGATTATCTGCACGCGCGCGCCGACCCCGCACTGGCCCGCCTGCTCGGCGCGCTGGAGCTGCTGGTGACCAATCTGCAGAGCATCGAACGCAGGTTGTCGGAAGCGGCGCAATCCGATTCCACCAGCGACAACCTCGACACCCGGCTACGCGATTCCTCGCCGCACACCTTGCGCGAAATGGGCGCGCGGCTGGTGCAGCAACTCACGCCCGGCTCGGTGCTGTTCCGCCATGGCCTGCGTATGGCCGTCGCGCTGCTGGTGGGCTACGCCATCATGCAATCCATCCACGCCGACAACGGGTACTGGATCCTGCTCACCACCGCATTCGTGTGCCGGCCCAACTACGGCGCCACACGCCTGCGGCTGGTGCAGCGCATTGCCGGCACCTTGATCGGCCTGGTCGCCACCTGGGCGCTGATGCAGCTGTTCCCCACCACCGAAGTGCAGCTGCTGCTGGCGCTGGCCGGCGCGCTGGTGTTCTTCATCACCCGCACCGATCGCTACATGCTGGCCACCGCCGGCATCACGGTGATGGCGCTGTTCTGCTTCAACCTGCTGGGCGATGGCTTCGTGCTGATCTGGCCGCGCCTGATCGACACCCTGATCGGTTGCGCGATCGCCGCGGCCGCCTCGTTCCTGATCCTGCCCGACTGGCAGGGCCGCCGGCTGAACCAGGTGATGGCCACGGTGCTGGCCAGCTGCGCGCGTTATCTGGCCCAGGTGCTGGAGCAGTACGCCAGCGGCAAGCGCGACGACCTGCCCTACCGCATTGCGCGCCGCGACATGCACAACGCCGATGCTGCGTTGTCGGTGGCCTTATCCAACATGCTGCGCGAACCCGGCCGCTATCGGCGCAATCTGGATGCGGGCTTTCGCTTCCTGGCGCTGTCCAACACCTTGCTCGGCTATCTGTCGGCACTGGGCGCGCACCGCGCCGCACTGGAGGGCGAACACGACGCCACCATCGCGCAAGCCGGCGAATATCTGCAGCGCGCACTGAGCGAGATCGCCAGCGCCCTTGGCCAACGCCAACCGCTGCCGGCGCACGACGAAAGCGAAGAACTGGCCACCGCCGAAGCGCTGGAACACCATCCGGTGCAACTACCGCCCAAGCAACGCCTGGTGCGCGACCAACTGGCATTGACGCTGCGCCTGCTGCCCAAGCTCCGCGCTGCAGCGCTGGCAGTGACAACGGCGCCGGCGGAGAATACGCCACGTCTGGCGACCAGCAAGGCCTAGCCGCCAGCGGTCGACAGGCCTGGGCGCCGCGCCGTACATGCAGCCTCGATGCGGTAAGCGATGTCGAACACGGCCATGCCGCGTATTCGCCACTGCGTGCAACCGCTGCGTCGTCGCCCCACCGGCCACGCTCACTTCCACTGCCTGCGCGCCACGCTCAGCCCCACCCAGCCCAGTGCCGCTGCAGCCAGTACCGCGCCGCCGATCACCACACCCATCCACCCGGCCTGCGCATACGCGGCCGTGCCCAACGTCGACCCCACGGCACCACCGATGAAATAGCAGGTGATGTAGGCCGAGGTGATGCGATTGCGCGCCGCCGGGTTGCGCTGGTAGATCACGCTCTGGTTGGCGATATGCACGCCCTGCACTGCGATATCCAGCAGCAGCACGCCGACGATCAGCAGCCCGATCGAGTGCGGCGCAAACGCGAGCAAGCCCCACGACAGCAGCAACATCGCCAGCCCGCCCCAGCTCACGCGGTCGCCATGGCCGTGATCGGACCAATGCCCGGAGCGATTGGCCGCCAGTGCACCGGCCGCACCGATCAGGCCGAACAAGCCGATCACCGCAGTGCCATAGCCATAACTCGGCCCGGACAACAAAAACGCCAGCGTGGTCCAGAACATGCTGAATCCGGCAAAGATCAGCCCGCCCAGCACCGCGCGCGAACGCAGCACCGCATCGTCGCGCAGCAGCGTCAGCACCGAGCCCACCAACTGCGGATACGCCAATTGCGCGTTGCCGGGATGGCGCGGCAGCCCGCGCCACAACAGCCCGGCGGTGAGCAACAACGCGACCGAGGCGATCCAGTACACCGTATGCCAGCCGCCGACACCGGCCAGCACGCCGGCCGCGGTGCGCGCCAGCAAGATCCCCAGCAGCAACCCGCTCATCACCGTGCCGATCACCCGGCCACGCTCGTGGGGCGCCGCCAGCGTGGCGGCGAACGGCACCAGGATCTGCGCCGCCACCGAGCTGGCGCCGGTCACGATGGTGCCGACCAGCAACATCGCAAAACTGTGCGAACTGGCGCTCACCAATAAGCCAATCGCGCTCAACACGAACAGGCCCACGATCAGGCCGCGGCGCTCCAGCCGGTCGCCAAGCGGCACCAGCAACAGCAACCCTGCCGCGTAGGCCAGCTGCGCCGCGGTGACCACCGCACCGGCACTGCGCACCTGGATGCCGAACGCCTGCGCCAGCGTTTCCAGCAGAGGCTGGGCGTAGTAATTGCTCGCCACCGCCAACCCGGTGGCTGCAGCCATCAGCAGCACCAGGCGACGGGGCAAGGGCGGGTGGGAGGTGGGCTCGGTCTGCATGGCTACTGCCTGGTCAAGGAATGTGCACAGTGTGGGCAGCCGGCATGCATCTTTCCAATGTATTGTTTTCACCGTCGCCATCTTTTTTCGAGATTGCATGCTGACCTTGCGCCAACTGGAATTTGCGATTGCCGTGGCCGAAGAAGGCGGCTTCACCGCTGCTGCGCGCCGCTGCAACACCGTGCAGTCGGCGCTCAGCCACCAGGTCGCCAAGATCGAAGAGACCTTCGGCGCACGCCTGTTCGAACGCGGCACCCGCCAGGTGCGGCCCACCGCCGCCGGCGAGGTGTTCCTGCACAATGCCCGCCAGACCCTGCGCGCTGCCGAGCGCCTGCACGAGGAAATGGCGCAGGCCCTGGGTACCGTGCGCGGGCGGCTGGCGTTGGGACAGATTTCCTCGCTCACCACCGTGCAACTGCCGGCGTTGCTGCAGCAGTTCCGCAGCGCGCATGCGCGGGTGGACGTGCATCTGCGCACCGCCATGAGCGAGGCCTTGCTGCACGATCTGGGCGAAGGCCGGCTGGATGTCGCCCTGGTGGGGGTCGGCCCGCAGCTTGCGGTGCCGGCGCAGCGCCTGCTGCTGCATGAAGAGGCCTTGGCCTTGATCGTGGCACCGGGCCACCGCTTTGCCGCACGCAAACGGGTGGCACTGGCCGAGCTTGACGACGAACCGATGGCCGGGCTGGTTCCCGGTGCCGGCGTGCGCGGCATCATCGATGCTGCGTTTGCGCAGGGGGGCCTGCGGCAACGCCAGCAGTACGAAGTCACCCATGCCGATCTGGTGCGCGAACTGGTCGCCGCCAACCTGGGCGTGGGCATCGTCCCGCAGACCATGGCCGGGGCCATGCACGGCGTGGTCACGGTGGCCTTGAAGGAGCGTTACCGCTTTCTGACCTACGCGGTGTGGCGGCCCGATCCCAGCCCGGCCGCACGCGCCTTCGTGGCCTTGCTGCGCGCCCAGCTCGCGCAACGCAGGCCGCCGGCACGTAGAAGCCGCTGAGCGCAGCCGCCATCCACCAGCACGCCGTGGAAGCCTGCTAGGCTGCGCGCGTTCGCAAAGGAAACTGCATGTCCGGTCACAGTCAGTTCGCCCTGCTCAGGCAGCGCCGCTTCTTGCCGTTCTTCGCTGTCCAGGCGCTGGGCGCGTTCAACGACAATGTCTATCGGCAGGCCATCATCGGCCTGCTGTTCTATCTCGGCATCGATGCCGCCCAGCGCACGCTGTATACCAACCTGGCGCCGGCATTGTTCATCCTGCCGTACTTCCTGTTCTCCGCGCTGGCCGGGCAGATCGCCGAGAAGCTGGAAAAGCAGAAGCTCATCGTGATCACCACCACGATGGAGATTGCGATCATGTCGCTGGCCGCAGTGGGCTTCATCACCGAGAACATGGTGATCCTGCTGATTGCGCTGTTCTGCACCGGCCTGCAGTCCACGCTGTTCGGGCCAGTGAAATATTCGATCCTGCCCTCGGTGCTGAAACCGGAAGAACTCACCGGCGGCAACGGCCTGGTCGAAATGGGCACCTCGATCTCGATCCTGTGCGGCATGATCTTCGGCGGACTGATCTTCCAGATCGCCGGCAGTCATGGGCCGGAGGCTGCCGCCACCGCGGTGATCGCGATTGCCGTCACTGGCAACCTGGTGGCGCGGCTGGTACCGCGCGTGGACGCCGGCGCGCCCGAGCTGAAAATCAACTGGAACCCCATCCCCGAATCGCGCGCCATCATGCGCCTGACCCGCCGCACGCTGGCGGTGCGCAACGCGGTGCTGGGCGTGTCGTGGTTCTGGTTCGTCGGCACCGTGCTGACCGCGCAGCTGCCCACCTATGCGCAGCTCAACCTGGGCGGCCAGCAGGACCTGTACGTGTTCGCGCTGGCGCTGTTTTCGATCGGCACCGGCGCCGGCTCGCTGCTGTGCGAACGCCTGTCCGGGCGCACCGTGGAAATCGGCCTGGTGCCGCTGGGCGCGTTCGGCATCAGCGCCTTCCTGCTGGACCTGTACTTCGCCCGGCCTGGCGCGGCGCCGGCCACCGGCCTGTCGATCGGCCAGTTCGTGCAGCAGCCCGGCAGCGTGCGGCTGATCATCGACCTGGTCGGCATCGGCCTGTTCACCGGCCTGTTCGTGGTGCCGTTGTTTGCGCTGATCCAGAGCCGCACGCCCAAGGCCGAGCTCTCGCGCGTGATCGCCGGGCTCAATATCCAGAACTCGTTGTTCATCGTGGCTGCGGCGGTCATCGGTATCGCGCTGCAGTTGCCGCAGGTGGTGCTGTTCGGGGTGCGGATTCCGCTGCCGGGCCTGAGCATTCCGCAAGTGTTCCTGGCGCTGGCGATCGCCAACACGCTGGTGGCACTGTGGATCTTCACCCTGGTGCCCGAATTCCTGATGCGCTTCCTCAGCTGGGTGCTGGTGAGCGTGTTGTACCGCCTGCGCGCGCGCAACATCGACGCGCACGTGCCCGACGAGGGTGCCGCCCTGCTGGTGTGCAACCACGTCAGCTACATGGACGCGCTGATCCTGTCGGCGGTGATCCCGCGTCCGGTGCGCTTTGTCATGTACTACAAGATCTTCCGCATCCCGGTCATGCGCTGGATCTTCCGCACCGCCAAGGCCATCCCGATCGCCGGCGCGCGCGAAGACCCCGCATTGATGCAGCAGGCCTTCGACCGCATCGATGCCGCATTGGCCGATGGCGAGCTGGTGTGCATCTTCCCCGAGGGCGCGTTGACCAAGGATGGCGAAATCGCCCCCTTCAAATCCGGCGTGGAAAAGGTTCTGCAGCGCCGCAACGTGCCGGTCATTCCGATGGCGCTGCGCGGCATGTGGTCGAGCATGTGGAGCCGGCGCGACACGCGCCTGGGCCGCATGCGGGTGCCGCGGCGGATGCGCGCGCAGATCGACGTGGTGGCAGGGGCAGCAGTGGCCGGCGATCAGGCCAGTGCCGCGCTGCTCGAACAACAGGTGCGCGCGCTGCGGCAGGATCAGCCCTGAGCCCGGCCGGTGCAGGCTTTGCCTCCATGGCGCGCCGCGAGTAGCCTGTGCGCCATTGCACGCTTTGCCGTCGCAGCCGCCAAGCGGACGCGGCCGGTCGTACCGGGGGACGTCGTTGTGCTCAACATCATCGCGCCTGAGGCGTCTGCCGTGACCGGCGGGCGTCACGCATTCCAGCGGCTGGCTGTGCCGGCAGCGATGGGCATGCCGCCGCGTTCGTTCGCTGCGCAGGCGTGGAGCGCCCGTTCGCTGGCGCGAGCAGCCATCCGGCACCGCGAGACGCTACTCGCCGCTGCCGCGACCGACACGCCGGCCCCGGCTCACACGCGCGCCAAAGCGCGCATGAGAGTCACTCGGCCGTCGTCAGCGCACACCGGGCGCATCGCCGCCGCGCATGGCGCCCGATAATCCACCCCACTCACCCATCAGTTCGCTGTTGTTTACCACCCAAGGAGCTTCACCATGAGTGCCATGCCACCGCCGATCCATCCCTCGTCCAGCGCCGCGCCCGGCCCGGTACCGAATCACCTGATCTGGGCGATCGTTTCCACCGTGCTGGGCTTTTGCCTGTGCTGCCCGGCGCTGATCTCCGGCATCGTGGCGATCGTGTTTTCCAGCAAGGTCAACGGCCTGCTCAACCAGGGCGACATCGACGGCGCACGTCGCGCCTCCAACACCGCCAAAACCTGGTGCATCGTGACCAGCGTGCTGGCCGCGATCGGCCTGCTGATCAACATCGGCATGGTGGCCACCGGCGGCATGCAGGGCTACATGGACTACATGCAGCAGTTGCAGCACATGCAGTAATGGAACTGCGTCCACGCCACTGGCTTGGACTGGGGGCGGCCACCAGCGTGGCCGCCCTTGGCGTGTCGTTGCTGTATCGCTTCGATCCGAATGCGGGCAACAGCCCGTTCCCGCCCTGCGTGTTCCGCGCCGTCACCGGCTGCTATTGCCCCGGCTGTGGCATGACCCGCGCACTGTATGCGCTGGTCCACTTTGACCTGCCCGGCGCCTTCGCGATGAATCCGGCCGCCGTGCTCGGCCTGTTCACCCTGCCCGGCCTGATCGCCTGGAAAGCCGGCTGGCGCGCACGCTGGTTTGCCCCGGTGGTGGCCGTGATGTCCGAACCGAAGTTCTGGTTATGGGCATTGCCGATGTATTGGATCGCAAGGAATTTGCCGTGGTACCCGTTTACGCTGCTGGCGCCGGGTTAGACCGCAAACAAGCGCGATGCGCCGAGGTTCCCACGCGGACGCGCGCTACACATTCTTTCGCACGACATCATGCGCGGCGCTACCGCACCCATCCCGCAATCACCAACAACGCCAGCACCACCAACCACAGCAGCAGCACGCGCCACACCAGGCTCATCGCATCGCGGACTTCCGGCAGGCGACGCCACACCGGTACCAGCCCCGAATCGGTGTAGTCGTGCGCTTCCTCGCGCAGCTCGGCGCTGACGCTGGCGCGCGCCACAGCACCGAGAAAATGCGGTTCCAGCGACCAGCGGTTGCCATGCGCTTCGCGCCAGGCGCGGAACACGGTGTCGAAGTTACCCACCAGCGCCATCGACATCGCCATCAACTGCGCCACCGGCCATTCCAGCACCGCCAGCAGCCAACGTGCGCCGGCCAGATTGCGGGGCGGCAGCAACACGGCCAGCGGGCTTTCCACCGCCAGCGCAGTGAGCCGATACAGCACCGCGCCGAACGGCCCCAGCAGCAGAAACCACCACAGCATCGCGAACCAGCGCCGCAGGCCGTTGACCACCACCGCTTCCACCAGCGATGGCGCGTCTTCATGCACGCTGCCGCCTGCGGCCTGCAGGTGCGAAATCGCTTCGCGCCGCGCGTGCGGCTCGTCGGCATCGATCACCGCTTCCACATCGCGATCCAGATCGCGCGGGCCCCAGGTCCAGGCCAGCACCGCCACGCCGAACAGCAAATCCAGAAAACCGTGCCAGACATCGTCCAGCAGCCACTGCACCAGCAGCACCACCAGCGCCGGCAGCACCGCCAGCAGCACGCCATAGAGCCCTTGCCACGCACCGCGCCCGGCCGCGTAACCGTCCAGCCGGCGCAGCCATTGGCCGAACCAGGCGAAATTGCGCAGTCTGGCTACCTGCGCCGGTACCAGATGGCCCAGCGTGAGCGCGACGACGACGGCAACCAAGGTGGTGAACATGGGCAGGCCTCCTCAGCCGAGTCTAGCCGAGCGGACGCGAGCGCCGCTGCAACACTGCAAAAGCCGGCCTGGCTCAGCCATGCGCACGATGCCAATGCTCGATCAACGCACGCGCAATGGAAATGCGTGGCGGCAACCCGATGTCGCCCTCGCCGGCCAGCGCAGCGCTGATCTGCGCATGGCTGACCCAGCGCGCGTCTTCCAGCTCGCCGGTGACCTGCGGCACCTCGGTCGCTACGGCACGCGCGGTGAAGCCCAGCATCAGCGCGCCCGGGAAGGGCCACGGCTGCGCGCCCAGGTAGCGGCAGTCCTGCACATGCACGCGGGTTTCCTCGAACACCTCGCGCGCCACGGTCTGCTCCAGCGACTCGCCCGGTTCGACGAACCCGGCAATCACCGAGTAACGTCCTGGGGCCCAACTGGCCTGACGACCAAGCAGCAAGCGCGCTCCATCGCTGACCGCCACGATGATGGCCGGGTCCACGCGCGGGTAATGCTCGATCTGGCATTGCGTGCAGTGCGCAATGAAGCCGGCGCGCCGGAACGCGACCGCACCGCCGCAGACACCGCAAAAACGCGTGCGCGATTGCCAGTGCAACATGGCGCGTGCATAGGCGAAGGCGGTAGCGATCTCGGCAGGCCAATCGGCGGCGGCCTGGCGCAGATCGATCCGCTGCGGCGCCTGCACCGCGACAATGTCGGCCGGCACACAAAACCAGCCCACCGCATCGCGCAGACCCAGGAAGATCGCAGCCTCCGGCCCGTCGCCCAGTTCGGCGCCATCCAGCAACAACGGCTGGCCATCGGCATCGGCCAGCGCCGCGCCTTTGGCGTCGATCAACAGCACACGGCCCTGCGGCCACAGACGCGCCAGGGCGTCGGGATCGTCACGCAACATATCGCCGCGATCGAGCGGCGCGTGGGTGAAGGCAAAACCGGAAGATGAAAAAAGAGACTCTGACATCGGCGCAAGCCTGCCGATAATCGGCAGCGCCTGCAACCATCGTACGCACTCGACCGAGCGCGCCTGCGGTGCGTGTTCAGACGCGGGCGCCGCCCGCGCTGGCCACCGGCTTGGAACGTGGTTCACGCCTGGTCGCGCGGCCCCCATCACGGGACCGCGCGCAGGCGCGGCCATGCCAGTACACGCACGTTCGCCAATGGTCACGGCAGTGCGCTGCACCGGCTGCAGTGAAGAACCGTGCAGGTTCTTTCGGCAGGGTCAAGCAACGAGCGCTGTATCAGCGCTGCTTGTCCAACAGCTGATGCCGCACCGCCACGATGCACGGCTCGTTCGTCAACAGATGGGCGAAGGCCGAGTTGTCGCTGGAGTTGCCGGTGCCGATATCCACCAACGCCACCTGGTTGCTGCCACGCCGCTTGAAGCTGGCGATGGCGGTCTGCGCGTTCTTGAGCGGAATGGTGGCATCGTTGGACGAACCGCACAGCAAGGTCGGGGTTTGCGGCGCCCACGCCAGCAGATCGTTGCGCGCCAGATCCTGGCGGAACGGGTTGGCGGGGTTGCTGGCAAAGTCGCGGTAGAAGCCAGGCTGGAAATACGCCTTGATTTGATCGATGCCTGGCAAGGTGTCGCCGAGAAACAGATCGGTCAGGCTTTGCTTGCCCGGGAACAAGGGCTCCACTTTGGCAGTCCACGGCTCCTGAAACACCTGTCCGGGCTCCAGATAGATGTTCTTGTAGGTGTGCTCCATCGCGACGATGGCATAGCTGCCCAGAATGATGCCGAAGCTGCTTTCGCCTACCGCATTGCTGCCGCTCCAGCTGTCCAAAAATGTCTGCTGCAGCGCGTAAGGCCCGGAGATCGGCGCACTGGCCACCAGATGGAATTCCTTGGACAGATGCGTCTCTATCTCACGCTGGGTGGCCATCGCCGTGTGGCCGCCCTGCGAATAACCCGACAGCATCACCTTGCCGGACAGCGGCGTGTTCAAGCGCTGCAACACACTGCGCGCCGCACGCATCGCATCGATGGTCGCACTCGCCTCGGTCGCGCTGTGCAAATACGGGTGATAACCGTAGTTGGACTTCCCGAGCCCCAGATAATCACTGCTGACCACGACATACCCCTGGCTGGCCAGGCGCGTGACCAGTGGGTCGTTGCCCTTGGCATCGCGGATGTCCTTGGCCTGCTCCTCAGTGCGAACCGTTCCGGTCGGACGTCCCCAGCCGAGCAACGGATACGGCCCTACGCACCGCTCGCCATCTGGAACCAGCAGCACGCCAGATGCGGTTGCAGGTTCGCCTTCGACACCGACGGTTGCATAGGTGAATTCGGCGACACGGACATTGCATTTGGGCTGTTCGGCCTGCGGCTCGGAGGCCAGCATCGCGCCGATCGCGTCACGGCTGTAGCTGGTCAGGAAATTGCTGGTAAGCAAGGTACCGCGCGCGGGCGCGGCCTGCGCGGCGGGTGCAAGCACTGCGCTGGCGATGCCCAACATGGCCGCCAGGCCAAACGCCGATCGGGAGTTGATCTGCAACATGAAGTAATGCTCTCTTGGGGAAGGACGGAACAGACGCGCAGCAATCAGCCGACACCGGATCGGTGCCGGTGCCCGATCCAGGTGCGGAACGAGCGGGAACGCTCACTGCACCACGGCGTGGAATCGACACAAGGCATGGCATGCGCATCAGCACGGTGTCGCACACGACTGCGGTGGATCAGCGTGGACAAGCGGCAATGCCTGAAAAAAACGCGCATATCGTGGCGCCAGCGGTAAGCACGCACGCAGTATGGTCATCCGGATCTGCGCGCCATCGCGCACGCACGAAGCTGGCGCGCGCGCCGCGAAACCTGCAGCGCAGAAAGTGGCGTGGCGCGTTACGCGCGCGTGCAGATCACCCGCCTTGCGGGCGCAGCCCAAGCAATCGGGTGCGTGCCCGGCGATCGACCGCCAGCGACTCGCTGCATTCCTGCCGTCGTGCTGAAGCACCCTGCAGCGCCGCGCATGACGCAGGCATTTTCAACTACGCACGTGGCTCGCAACGACGCGCGCGGTTCGCTCGTCTCCACGTGGCGCACAGCGCTGTCATCGTCTTGAAGCATTGCCGCAGTCATTGCGCAACGTGGAAGCACTCACACGCATGCCTGACCAGTGGCGGCCATGTACGCACTGCGCAGCTCGGGTTGGCCGCCTCATCGTGATGGCGGCCGGCGGTCGCCCGACGAGCCGCAGCCGCACAACAAGCGATGCACCACCCTCATCACAGCGCGCACTGCAAGGCGAGCGAGGCATACCGGCCAGTCCCGCCACCTGCAACGCCCACCTCATCGCGAGCCGGTCAACATCTCGCGCAAACAGCGCGCAGCCGTACCGCAATCGATCACACGTTCGGCAATCGCCTTGGCATCAACGCAGGTGCCTGCAGGAATAGGCGCTACGCGCCAGCAATTCGCATTTGCCCAGATGCATCGAACAATCCGCATCTATCCAGAGGCAATCAGACGCTGAAGCTGCTTCCGCACCCGCAGGTGGTCTTCGCATTGGGATTGCGGATGACGAACTGCGCGCCGGTCAGGCTTTCGGTGTAATCCACCTCGGCGCCCATCAGGTATTGCAGGCTCAGGGGATCCACCAGCAGCGTCACGCCATCGGTGGCCACGGCCAGGTCGTCCTCGGCGCGGTTCTCGTCGAACTCGAAGCCATACTGGAAACCGGAACACCCTCCGCCCTGTATGTACACGCGCAATGCCAGGTCGGCGTTGCCTTCTTCCTGGATCAGCTCGCGCACCTTGGCGGCAGCGGCCACGGAGAAGTTCAGTGGCCGGTCGATGGACTGGTAGTCCGGCGCCGGGGCGGCAGTAGGAAGCGAAACGAGCGTACTCATGGCGCCAGCATGGGGGCCAGACGGTCCCACTTCAAGCCAGGCCGCCGCATCGGCTGCCGCGGCATTCACTGCGCATGCCGCACTCAGGCGTCGGCGGTTTCGGCCTGCAACGCCGTGGCCGGCTCGGCACGGCCGGCTTCCGGCGCCGGCAGCGCCGCGGTTGCGCCGGCCGTCGCGGCATGGATCAGCCGCCCGGTGAGCTGCGCGCCGGCGCTCATTTCCACCACCTGGTAGTGCACATTGCCCTGCACGCGCGCATTGGCGGCCAGTTCGACCCGCTCGGCCGCATGCACATCGCCGGTCAGCTGGCCGTTGATGATCACCACCGGCGCACGCACTTCGCCTTCGATGCTGCCCTGCTCGGCCACCGTGAGGGTCGCGCTGGCGCCGTCTTCGGCGATCACCTTGCCCAGGATGCGGCCTTCCACATACAGCCCGCCGCTGAACATCAGGTCGCCGCGGATGACCACCTGCGGCCCGATCAAGGTATCGACCACGGTCTGCGCACCACGGTTGGACTTGTTTCCGAACATGAGCTACTCCCCCGCGCCATTGCCGGCGACTTTCCAATCGAATGTCTGACTGACCGGCGCCCCATCGCCGCTCAGGGAGATTTTGACACGTTGCGGGGTGAAATCCTTCGGCAGGATCACGCTACCGTCCAGCTGCTGGAAATAGCGGAACGAGTACGGCTGCCCGGCAGCATCGGGCTTCTGGTGCAATTCGTTCCAGCTCACCGTCACCAGCTTGCCGGCGCGCACGCCTTCCACCGCAAAGCGCAGTTGGCCCTGGCTGATCGCGCCGCGGTTGAGGTTCTGGGTCAGCACCACGCTGTAATTCCAGGTGCCGCCGGCTTCGGCAGTGAATTGCACCGAGTGCGCGTTGAGCCCCTTGCGCTGCGCGGTGGAGCCCACCAGCCGCTCGTAGAACGCCACGTCGGCGCGCAGCGCGGCGATCTGCTCGTCGCGCTCGGCCAGCGAGGCCTGCACTTCGGTATTGGCCGCGCGGCTGATCTTGTCGGACATCGCCAGATTGACCTGGCGCTGCTGCAACTGCTCGATCTGCCGACGTTGCTGGGCCTGGCTGCGTTGCGCCTGCTGCAGCGCTGCCTCGGCCTTCACCAGCCGCGGTGCGGCCGTGCGCGTGGCCATCCACCACACCCCGCCCAGCGAAGCCAGCCACACGATGGCCACCAGCAGCCACAACCAGCGGCGACCGGGCCGGCCGCCGCCGGAGGCACGTTGGACGATCTGCACGCGTGCGGCTGGTCTCATAGGCATCGGGTCCGGACGGGCCGGCGCAATCATGGGCGGCGTAGTGTGCCAGAGCCCAGACAATGGTCGCGCTGGCGTTGGACCGGCGGTTATCCCAAAGTTCTGCGATAGTTCTGCAATTGTTTGCAGGGAACCACGCCATGAGCGAAGCGCATCTGTTCGTGATCGGCATCCTGCTGGCCTGGCTGGCCGGCATCCGGGTCTATCTCACCGTGTTCGGCGTCGGCCTGGCCGGCCTGCTGGGCTGGATCGACTTGCCGCCGGCGCTGCATCCGGCGCAGTCGTGGTGGGTCCTGGGCACCTCCGGCGCGCTGGCAGTGGCCGAATTCTTCGCCGACAAGATCCCCGGGGTGGATTCGGGCTGGGACCTGCTGCAGACGCTGGCCCGCGTGCCCGCCGGCGCCTTCCTGGCCGCGGCAACGCTCTCGCCCGACGGCGACCTGGGCGCGGGCGCCCTGGCGGCCGGTGCCGGCGTGGCGCTGACCAGCCACACGCTCAAGGCCGGCACGCGCGCACTGCTCAACACCTCGCCCGAACCGGCCAGCAACTGGATCGCCTCGCTGGCCGAGGACACCATCGCCACCACGGCCTTGGCACTGGCACTGGCGCACCCCTGGCTGGCACTGGGTCTTGCGGTGGGTTCCAGCCTGCTGGCGGGGCTGGTGGTGTGGTGGGTCTGGCGATTGCTGTGGCGGGGCATGCGTCGGCTGGTTGCGCCGATGCGCCCCGCCGCTACGCCAACTGCACGCAGCTCCCCGCTACCGTGAAGTTCATCGCATAATCACAGCGACTGTAGGGAGTATCGATGGCCGCCCGAGATCCGGTTTCTTCCACCACACGTGACGACACCGCCACGCGTAATCGTCCACTTCGCGCCGAGACGCCGCCGGCCGACCACTGGCGTCGCTGGGCCGATGAGGTTGCGTCGCCGGTCGACACCGCTGTGCCGGTGAGCGCGGCGATCATTCCTGCGCCTGCCACTGCAGCGGTGCCCAGCCCGGCCGCGGCCGTGTCGGCGCCGCGCGCGTCGGCGGCCAGCGGCAGCGCGCGTGTTGCCGCAGCATCGGCGCCCACGGCGTTACCCACATCGGCAGCGGCCACCGCGCCGCACGACGGCGAGGACAATGTCGCCGCCGATGCGCCGTACCGCGTCCTCATCGTCGAGGACGACCGCTCGCAGGCCTTGTTTGCGCAGAGCGTGCTGCATGGCGCCGGCATGCATGCGCAGGTCGAAATGACCGCCGCCAGCGTGCCGCAGGCGATCCAGGACTATCACCCGGATCTGATCCTGATGGATCTGCACATGCCCGAGCTGGACGGCATCCGCCTGACCACGCTGATCCGCCAGCAGCCCGGTCAGCAGTTGCTGCCGATCGTGTTCCTGACCGGCGACCCGGACCCGGAGCGCCAGTTCGAAGTGCTCGACAGCGGCGCCGACGACTTCCTCACCAAGCCGATCCGCCCGCGCCACCTGATCGCTGCGGTGTCCAACCGCATCCGGCGCGCACGCCAACAGGCGCTGCAGCAAGCCGGCGAACAGGTCAGCGCGCGCAGCAATCCGGAAACCGGCCTGCCCACCCGCGGCCACGTGATGGACCTGCTCGCCGATGCGCTGGAGCGCAAGCAGTCCGGCGGCCTGTTCTTCATCGAGATCGCCAGCGCGCTCGGCCTGCGCGAGCGCTACGGCTATGCCGCCTACGAGCGCCTGATGACCCAGGCCGGGCACCGCCTGGCCAGCGCCGCCCAGCCCTACCCGCTGGCGCGCCTGAACGACAACAGCTTCCTGCTGCTGGCCGTCGACATGCCCGAAGCCAGCCTGGAACAGCAGGCACTGGAGATCCGCCAGCGGCTGTCTGCCAACGCCTTCCCGGTGCGCGAAGAAGAATCCGTGCACGTGCGCTGCGCCATCGGCGTGGCACCGCTGGGCGTGGGCTTCGACGACACCGGCAGCGCGCTGGAAGCGGTCGAACGCACCGCGCTGCAGGCACGCCTGCGCAGCGACGGCGTGCAGACCTACCTGGCGCCCAGCCAGGCCGAACAGCAGGAACAACTGCGGCTGGTCGAAGGCCAGCTCGAACTGGCCTATCAGCCGATCGTGGCCGTGGCCGGCGGCGACACCGCGCAGTACCAGGTGCTGCTGCGGCTGCGCCAGGCCGACGGCACCTTGCTCTCGGCAGGCCAGGTCATTCCTGCCGCAGAAGCCGCCGGGCGCATCGCCGATCTGGACCAGCAGGTCATGGACCACGCACTGGGCCTGCTGCACCTGTACCAGCACGCCAGCCCGCCGCTGCGCCTGTTCGTCTCGCAATCGCCGCGCACGCTGGCCCGCGACGCCTTCGCCGACTGGCTGCTCAAGGCGCTGGTCGAACGTGGCGTGGCCGGCCAGTCGCTGATCGTGGATCTGCGCCTGGACGATGCATTGATCCATGCCGTCACCGTGCAGCAGTTCTGCGCCAAGTTGATGCCGGCCGGCGTGCAGTTCTGCCTCAGCCAGTTCGAACCCGGCGACGAGGCCAACGCACTGCTGGCCCAGCTGCCGCTGAGCTTCGTGCGCATGGCCAACCGCTTCGCCGATGCGCACGGCAACGCGGCGGTGCGCGACGAACTGCGCGGCGTCATCGACATCGCCCACCAGCGCGGCCTGCTGATCATCGGCCAACGCATCGAAGATCCGCAGGCTGCGGCTGCGATGTGGATGAGCGGCGTGGATTTCATCCAGGGCAACCTGGTGCAGACGGTCGGCAAGGAACTGGACTTCGACTTCACGAGCGCGGTGCTCTGAGTGAGAGAGCGGGCAGCAGGTCTTCGCGCCTGGAGCATCTTGGCAGTGCTGGCCGCGCTGGCGGCCGCACTCGGCGCAGGCCTGCAATGGTCGTCGCTGCAAGGCCCCTGGCGCGCCGTCAGCGCGGTGTCGGCAGTACTGGCGGTGGTCTGCGGGCTGTGCGCCGCACTTGCGGCCCACCGGGCTGCCCAGGCGCAGCATGCGTTGGCACAGCGCCTGGAAGAGGCCGACCTGGCCCGCGAACGCTTGCAGCAGGAACTGCGGCGCCACGGCGAACTCGAACAGGAACTGTTGCGCGCCAAGCAGGCCGCCGAGGCCGCCACCCTGGCCAAGGGCGAATTCCTGGCCACCATGAGTCACGAGATCCGCACCCCGCTCAACGGCATCATTCCGATGCTGGAGCTGATCTCCAGTGGCCAGCTCAGCGTTGACCAGCGCGACATGCTGCAGACCGCCACCGGCAGCTCGCTGCAGCTGCTGCGCATCGTCGACGACATCCTCGATTACTCCAAGCTCGAGGCCAACAAGCTCGAACTGGAAATCACCACCTTCAACCTACGCGAGCTGCTCGACGGCGTCATCCAGTTGCTGCAGCGCACCGCCGAAGGCCGCCAGCTGCGCCTGAGCCTGGATATCGAACCGTCGGTACGGCTGCTGGTGCGCGGCGACCCGATCCGCCTGCGCCAGGTGCTGGGCAACCTGATCGGCAACGCCATCAAGTTCACCGAACGCGGCAGCGTCGACATCCAGCTGCGCCGCCTGGGCGAAACGCGCGCCCAGCACCTGCTGCGCTTCCAGGTGCGCGACACCGGCATCGGCATCGCCCCGGACCAGCAGGCACGCCTGTTCCGCTCCTTCGCACAAGCCGATGCCTCCACCACGCGGCTGTACGGCGGCACCGGCCTGGGGCTGGCGATCTGCAAGCGCATCATCGACCTGATGGGCGGCCGCATCGGGGTGGAATCCGAACCCGGGCGCGGCTCCACCTTCTGGTTCGAAATCCCGCTGCTCAAGGTCATCGGCGACCTCCAGCAGGCCACCGGCGCCGATGCCGCACGGGTGATGGTGATCAGCTCCGATGCGCGCCTGTCGCAACGCCTCAAGCGCCTGCTCGACAGCTGGGGGGTGTCGCACGTGCTCATGGAAACCACCCAGGAAGCGCTCGAACGCGTGCGCCGGCACAACGACAGCGAGGGCTTCCGTTGCGTCATCGCCGACCACGACACGTTGCGCTACAGCGCGCGCGCGGTGCACCGCGCGCTCGCCCGCCCGGAAAACGCCAACAGCGCGCGGCTGATCTGGCTGTACGGCGAAGAACCGGTACCGGCCGAATTGCAGGATCACGCCACTCTGGTGCCGCGCCAGAGCCCGGACGAAACCCTGCGCGCCCTGGTGCTGCCGCCCGAACCCAAGCCCGCCCACGTCACCACGCTGGCCTCGGCGATGATCCCCGAGCCATTGCCGCCGCCGATGGCCAATGCGCGCGAGGTGCGCATCCTGCTGGTCGAAGACAACCCGGTGAACCTGCTGGTCGCGCAGAAGCTGCTGGCCGTGCTTGGCTTCGAGGCCGACACCGCCACCGACGGTGAAGCCGCACTGGCCAGCATGGAATCCACCCGCTACGACATGGTCTTCATGGATTGCCAGATGCCGGTACTGGATGGCTATGCCGCCACCCGCCGCTGGCGCGCGATGGAAACCGAGAGCGGCGGCCGCCCGATTCCGATCGTGGCCATGACCGCCAACGCCATGGCCGGCGATCGCGAACGCTGCCTGGCCGCCGGCATGGACGACTATCTGTCCAAGCCGGTCGCACGCGAACAGCTCGACGCCTGTCTGCAGCGCTGGCTGCCGCGTCAGGCGCTGCTGCCCGGCCCAAGCAGCGCCGGCCAGGCGACCCACGACCCCGAAAGCGCCAGCGCCGCTGCCCAGGCACGCGCACTGCCGATCCTGGACAACAGCGTGATCGACGAGCTGTACGAAGTGGCCGGCGCGGACACCATCACCATCCTGCAGCTGTTCCTGGAAGACGCACCGCTGATCATCGAGCAACTGGAAGCGGCCGCCGCCAACCGCGACAGCATGCAGCTGCGCGACCTCGCCCACACCCTCAAGTCCTCCAGCGCCAACGTCGGTGCGCAGGCGGTGTCCAACGCGGCCCGGCGCATCGAACTGGCCGCCCGCACCGGCACCATCGAACGCCCCTCGGTCATGGTCGCCCTGGTCATCGCCGAATACGCCCGCGCCCGCCTGGCGCTGCTAGGCCAGGTCGCCCGCCTGCAAGCCGCCGCCAGCACCACAAATCCGTAGTCGCATCAGCGCTGTCGAAGCAGCAGCAGACGCCTGGCGCCGCCACCTGCATCGAACTGCCGAGGGATGCCATCCCGGCCGCGAACACGCTCGGGTAGAGCCGCCCTAACCACGAACGTTATTCGGCCGCTGCCCTGACAGCGCGGTGAGCGGCCCGGGATCCTGGTTCCGAAAGGACACCAGAGCCCCTCTCCTGCGGGAGAGGGGTTGGGGCGAGGGTAAGGACGAAGCCGCGCACTCTCACCCGGCAACAGAATCTGTAGAAGCAAATCATCAGCGAACAATCGCTGAGAACCCCGACCGGCAGCAGTACCGCGCATCCGCAAATTCAGGGCCAAACAAGACAGCCCTGACCATGCGCGTTCAGTCGTCCAGCTTGGTCAACAGGTAATTCGGCTCGCCGATGCGCGCCACCAGGTCCAGCTGGGTTTCCAGCCAGTCGATGTGCTCTTCTTCGGACTCCAGGATGTCCACCAGCAACTGGCGGCTCACGTAGTCCTTGACGGTCTCCGCATACGCCACCGCCTCGCGCAGCACGACAACCGCCTCGCGCTCCAGGGTCAGATCGCAGCGGAACATCTCGGTCGGGTTCTCGCCGATGCGCAGCTTGCCCAAGGCCTGGAAATTGGGCAGTCCTTCGAGAAACAGAATGCGGTCGGACAGCTTGTCCGCATGCTTCATTTCGTCGATGGATTCCTTGTACTCATGCTCGGCCAGTTCTTTCAGGCCCCAGTTCTTCAGCATCTTGGCGTGCAGGAAGTACTGATTGATCGCAGTGAGTTCGTTGTAGAGCACCTTGTTGAGGTACTCGATGACCTTGGTATCGCCCTTCATGCGATGTCTCCGAGACAGTGAGCCGGCCGCACTCTAGCGCGTTGGCGCGGCACATGAAGGAACGCGAATCGTGATCAGTTGCGGGACGCGCCGCGGGCAGCTGCCAGCTGCAATCGCGAATCAGGCGTGGAAGGCCGCAGTCTTGTGCCGGCTATCAACGGGCGACCACTTTGCCGCAGGTGGCGCCGGCGAGGCAGGATGGAACTGGCATTCGCGGCGCGGGCCGGCAGATGCATCTGGCATCAGGTACCGCGTGGGAATCCCGGAACAGCCATCGTCGGGACATCGGCCCCGAGCGCCTGCCTCAGGCAGCGCTAGCCAGCCCCAGGAGCGGCAACGGCAATGCGCGGGTGGCATGTGCCTGGCTCAACAGATCGCCCGCCATCTCCAGGCATGAGCCGCAATTGGAGCCACAGCCGGTACGCATGGTCAGTTCGGCAAGGCTGGCGCAGCCATTCTCGGCCGCTTCGCGGATCTGGTGGTCGGTGACCCCATTACAGATGCAGACGTACACAGTATCGGTCGGGTGTTGGCGATCCGGAAAGGACCGGCGCTGATTGCACCGCAAACGAGAATAGGTGTCAATTCCATCCGTTAATCATTATTAATCCGCATCGCGCGAGCCCCGCTGCGCTTGCGTGGCCGCTTGCGTGGGCTGTCGTGCCCCGCCGCGCTGCTGCCCGGCAGCCACGCCTCCAGCGCACGTTGGGGCATCGCACCGACTGCCGCCGGGCCGGCCAGGCTTTGCGCAAGCGGCGCCAGATGACGCAGCGCGCGCGCATAGACGCCGCGCTTGAACATCACCACGTGCTCGACCGGATACCAGAAATCCACCCAGCGCCAGTGGTCGAACTCCGGGGTGTCGGTATGGTCGAGCTTGAGATGGGATTCATCGCCGGTGAACTGCAGCAGGAACCAGACCTGCTTCTGCCCGATACACACCTGCCGCTCATTGCGGCGCACTGCCCTGCTGGGCAGCCGATAGCGTAGCCAGCCAGGCGTGGCGCCGAGCAATTCCACATGCTCGGGCAACAACCCGGTTTCTTCGCGCAACTCGCGGTACATGGCTTCAACGGGCGTCTCATCGGTGTTCATGCCACCCTGCGGGAACTGCCAGCCGTCCCTGCGCACGCGTCGTGCCCAGAACACCTGACCGTCCTGCCGCATCAGCACAATGCCGACGTTTGGCCGGAAACCGTCCGGATCGATCACGATGCGGACTCCTGAAAATCTACTGCCACCGACTCTGCCACGGCGACGCCTGGCTCACAAGCTGAAAACGAAATGCTTGACAACAGCACGACGCATCGTGAGAATTGCCGGCTCCCTAGGCTATGTAGCTCAGCCGGTTAGAGCACAGCACTCATAATGCTGGGGTCGGTGGTTCGAGTCCACCCATAGCCACCAAGGTGTTCACGCCCTCACCGGCATGCAATAATCTTGGGCCAACACGTTTTATTGCCCCGTCGCCAAGCGGTAAGGCACCTGACTCTGACTCAGGCATTCGGTGGTTCGAATCCATCCGGGGCAGCCAAACACAAAAGGTCCGATCGAAAGATCGGGCCTTTTTTGTTGCCCGGCGTCCGGCGGCAACGCATGGCGCATCTGCGTTCATGCATATCGCATTCGGCCTCCAGGACGATCCTGGCCACGCGCTCGTACAGGGCACATACCAGGACCCAAAACGACAAAAGCCCGGCGTGGCCGGACTCTTGAAGCAGGCATCCCGGCGAACCGGGATGCACCAAACGCAATGGATCAGCGCTTGGAGAACTGGGTGGCGCGACGGGCCTTATGCAGACCGACCTTCTTACGCTCGACTTCGCGAGCGTCGCGGGTCATGAAGCCAGCCTTGCGCAGCTCGGACTTCAGGGTTTCGTCGTACTCGACCAGCGCACGGGCGATGCCCAGACGGATCGCACCGGCCTGGCCGGTGGTGCCGCCGCCGGAGGCGGTGACCATGATGTCGAAGCTTTCGGTGTTCTTGGTCAGTTCCAGCGGCTGGCGCACGATCATGCGCGCAGTCTCACGACCAAAGAATTCGTCCAGCGGACGATCGTTGACGGTGATGTTGCCGGTGCCCTTGCGCAGGAACACGCGAGCGGTGGAGGACTTGCGGCGGCCAGTGCCGTAGTTTTGCGTGATAGCCATGATTAGATATCCAGAACTTGCGGCTGCTGGGCGGCGTGCGGATGCTCGGCACCCGAATAGACCTTGAGCTTGCGGTACATGGTGCGACCCAGTGGGCCCTTCGGCAGCATGCCCTTGACGGCGATTTCGATCACGCGCTCCGGGTGGCGCTGCAGCGCCTGCTCCAGGCTCTCGGTCTTCAAGTTACCGATGTAGCCGGTGAAGCGGTGATACTTCTTGTCTTTCAGCTTGTTGCCCGTGACGACGATCTTCTCGGCGTTGATTACCACCAGGTAATCGCCAGTATCGACGTGAGGGGTATAAACCGGCTTGTGCTTGCCGCGCAGGCGGCGGGCCAGTTCGGTGGACAGACGGCCGAGCGTCTTGCCGGCGGCGTCAACGAGATACCAGTCGCGCTGGACGGTCTCGGACTTGGCGGTGAACGTAGTCATGAGAAAACTCTTGAGTGGTCGGGCGGATTGCAGCGGCCGATGACCACTGGAACTTTGCCACGCGTTGTGAAGGCGAAACAGAAGAGGCGGGATTGTACGGGACGTTCGGCGGCGGCGCAAGTTGCAGCAACAACCGCGCCATGGCGGTTGGCAGCACGGCGGACCGGGGCCAGAATCGCCGTATGACCCAGATCTCCCCCACCCGCCTGCATAGCCCGCTCGACCGGCTGCTGGTCGAAGCCCAGCGCGCGCTGGACACCGTCTTCGGCAATCCGCCGGCCGAGCGTCCCAATCCCGCCGCCGACACGCCCGACGTCGTCCTGGACCCGGAGCAGCGTCGTCATGCGGCCGGCCTGATGCGCATCAACCATGTTGGCGAGGTGTGCGCGCAGGGCCTGTATTTCGGCCAGGCCGCCGTCGCCCGCGACGCACACACCCAGCACCACCTGCTGGAAGCTGCCCAGGAAGAAACGGATCACCTGGCCTGGTGCGCCGACCGCCTGCACGAGCTGGACAGCCGCCCCAGCCTGTTCAACCCCGTGTGGTATGCCGGCAGCTACGCGCTCGGCGCGCTGGCCGGGCTGCGCGGCGACGACTGGAGCCTGGGATTCGTGGTCGAGACCGAACGCCAAGTCGAAGCGCACCTGGACGAGCATCTGGAAACCCTGCCCCAGGACGACCAACGCAGCCGCGCCATCCTGCGCGTGATGAAGATCGACGAGGCCCGCCATGCCGACCAGGCCGAGCAGGCTGGCGCCCGCCCGCTCCCGGCTCCGATCCCCAGCGCGATGGCCCTGGCCTCCAAGCTGATGAAGACGGTTGCTTACCGCCTCTAGTTGGGAATTGGGAATTGGCGACCAGCGACCAGGATTTAGACCGCACCCGAGTACACCCGACACGGCGATCAACCGCTGGCCGGCACACCACTGAAGCACAGCCCCCCATTGTTTAGGGGGGCGCGCCAAACGCGTGGGGATAGGTAGCCTCTGAGTCGGGCCCCAAGGTTTGCGCCGCAAACCTGGGGCTGTGCCCACATTGCGCGTGCAGCTACGGCCGAATGGGTGGATAGGCAGCCTCCAGGTGGGAGCCCAGGGTTTGCGCAGCAAACGCTGGAGGACTGACTACCCGACCAGCTTCAGCCCGATCGCGCCGGCCACGATCAGACCGATGCATGCCAATCGCGACCACGAGGCGCTATCGCCAAATAGCGCGATACCGGCAATGGTCACGCCCAGGGCGCCGATGCCGGTCCAGATCGCATAGCCGGTGCCGACCGGAATGGTCTTCAGCGCCTGCGTCAGAAACCACAGGCTGATGCCGGCAAGGCCGATTGTCAGCACGGTCGGCCACAGGCGAGTGAAGCCGTCGCTGTATTTCAGTCCCATGGCAAAGCCGATCTCGAACAGGCCGGCCAGCAACAGATAGATCCAGGGCATTGCAGTACTCCTCACAGAAAAAACGGACAAAAAAAAAGCGACCCAGTGTCTGCACACTGGGCCGCCGTCGGCTGTGGAACGCGAGGTCGTCGCGTGGCGGGCCGTCCCGCCTTGTGGCGTTTGCGCGCTTGCGGGCAAGCACGCGACAGGATGCGCCTGCGCTTATTCGCTCAGGTTGCGTCCGTGAAACAGTTCTTCGATTTCGCGCTTGAGCAGCGTTTCGATCTTCATGCGCTCCTTGAACGACAGGTTCTTGGCGCGCTCTTCGAACAGGTACTGATCCAGGTCGAAGTCCTTCAGGTGCATCTTCGTGTGGAAGATATTTTCCTGGTAGACGTTGACGTCGAACATCTCGTAGCGCGACTTCACGTTCTTGGCGAGAAATTGCTGGATCGAGTTGATCTTGTGATCGATGTAATGCTTCTTGCCCTTCACATCGCGCGTGAAGCCACGCACGCGGTAATCCATGATCACGATGTCCGATTCCAGACTCTCGATCAGGTAGTTGAGCGCCTTCAACGGCGAAATCACGCCGCAGGTCGCGACGTCGATGTCGGCGCGGAACGTGGCGATGCCTTCCTGCGGGTGCGTTTCCGGATATGTATGGACAGTGATATGACTCTTATCCATATGAGCAACCACGGCATCGGAGATCAGCTCCTTGCCGGCCTGCTTCTTGTCGATCACCGGTTCTTCGGAGATCAGGATCGTCACCGATGCGCCCTGCGGATCGTAGTCCTGACGTGCGATATTGAGGATGTTGGCGCCAATGATCTCGGCCACATCGGTCAGGATCTGCGTCAGACGATCGGCGTCGTATTGCTCATCGATATACTCGATGTAGCGCTGACGCTCCTCTTCGGTACGCGCATAACAGACGTCGTAGATGTTGAAGCTCAACGCCTTGGTGAGGTTGTTGAACCCCTGTAGCCTCAGACGAGGCAACGGCTTGACCACGTCGGTCTGTCCTTATGGAAAGCGGGAAAGGAGTCAATTATGAGCCAAAGATCCCAGCAACGAAATGCCGATGTTAAGAGTGGTTTACCTTGCATGACTCATGCCGTTAAGCTTCAGGAATCACACGCGGAACTACCATGAGCCCAGGAAATACGACGGTTGTCACTACGACGGTACGTAACGCTACCCCTTCCCTGGCGCTGGACGCGGGCACCATCGAGCGGTTCCTGGCGCACAGCCACCGAAGGCGCTATCCGACCCGGACCGATGTGTTCCGGCCAGGAGACCCGGCCGGCACCCTCTACTACGTGATCAGCGGCTCGGTGAGCATCATCGCCGAGGAAGATGACGACCGTGAGTTGGTGCTGGGCTACTTCGGCAGCGGCGAATTCGTCGGCGAGATGGGGTTGTTCATCGAATCCGATACCCGTGAGGTGATCCTGCGCACCCGCACCCAGTGCGAGCTTGCCGAGATCAGCTACGAGCGGCTGCAGCAGCTGTTCCAGACCAGCCTGTCGCCGGATGCGCCGAAGATCCTGTATGCGATCGGTGTTCAGCTTTCAAAACGGCTGCTCGATACCACAAGGAAAGCCAGCCGCTTGGCCTTCCTCGACGTGACCGACCGCATCGTGCGCACGCTGCACGACCTGGCCAAGGAGCCGGAAGCGATGAGCCACCCGCAGGGCACCCAGCTGCGTGTCTCGCGCCAGGAGCTGGCACGCCTGGTCGGGTGCTCGCGCGAAATGGCCGGCCGCGTGCTCAAGAAGCTGCAGGCCGACGGCCTGCTGCATGCACGCGGCAAGACCGTCGTGCTGTACGGCACCCGCTGACGGCGCTGTGCAGCCAGTGCCTTGTGCACTGGCTGCATGCCGGTTTCGGCTCCGATGGATTCGATTGCGACGGTGCCAACATCGGCACTTCATGCCCTCTGCAGCGGCACTTTTGCGCGATACCTCTTATAAGAGAGTCTTCGCGCCGTCGAACCGCACGCTCTGCATCGCGACTGCGTCACGATCCTGAAGATTCGTTGCGCTACAGGTCGCATCCGTTTGCCCGCGCGACCCGCCATGGAAATGCGCCATCGCAAGCTGGACTGCGCAATCGTTGCGCTCCGCGCGAAACGACCTAGCTGCCTGAATGTTGCGCTCGCCTACAGCGCCTTGCCGCCGCGGTCGCGGCAACCCCAGTTGAGGATGGGCGTGCCTGTCGGCAGTACCTGGCGGAACAGCGCTTCGCGGTTGGCCTTGGGATTGACCACCACCGGCGCGCGCGCGGCCTTCAAGAGCGGCAGATCTGCGGTGCTGTCCGAGTAGGCGATGGCGATATCGGCGTAGCCGCGCTCGCGCAGCATGCGCATCTTTTCTTCGTTATGGCAGTGACGTCGCGCAGTGACTGCGCCCAGGCGCGGGCCGACCAGGCTGCCAATGACCGGCACGTCCTGGTGGGCCACGAAACCGAGAATGGCGCGCGCCAACTCCGGCGGTGCGCCGGTGGCGACCACCACACGGTCGCCGGCGGCGCGGTGTTGGGTGAAGACCTTCAAGGCATGCGGGAGCAGGCGCTGGCGGATCTGCGCTTCATGCTTGAGCACGTATGCGTCGATGAAACGGTTGAACTCGCGCGCGCGGTGCAGGCCGAACGTGGCGATCCACACATAGCCGGACACGCCGCGCCGCCGGGTTGGCAGCATCGCCACCATCGGACCGAGAATTGGCGAGGCCAACAGCGCAACCAGCAAGCGCAACGGGTTGCGCTTGATCAGCCAGGCAAACAGATGACTGCCGGAATCGCCGTCGTACAACGTGTGGTCGAAGTCGAAGACCACCAGCGGTGCGTCTTCGCGCGGAACGGGATACGACTCAGTCATGCGCGAAGAATAGCTGACGCAGCGACTCGCCGGGTTCGGCCGCGCGCATGAAGGTCTCGCCGACCAGAAACGCGTTCACATCGTGACTGCGCATCAGTTGCACATCGGCCTGGGTGACGATGCCGCTCTCGGTGACCAGCACGCGATCGCGCGGCACCGCCGCGCGCATGTCCAACGTGGTCTGCAGCGTCACTTCGAAGGTGCGCAGGTTGCGATTGTTGATGCCGATCAACGGCACCGGCACCTGCACCGCACGCTCGAGCTCGTCGATGTCGTGTACTTCTACCAGCACGTCCAGGCCCAGCTGCATGGCCAGGCCCGATAGATCGGCCAGTTGGGCGTCTTCCAGCGCGGACACGATCAGCAGGATGCAGTCGGCGCCGAGCACGCGGGCTTCGTAGACCTGATACGGGTCGACGGTGAAATCCTTGCGCAGCACCGGCAGCGTGCAGGCGTCGCGCGCCTGGCGTAGATAGGCATCCGATCCCTGGAAGAAATCCACATCGGTGAGCACCGACAGGCACGTCGCGCCACCGAATTCATAGCTGACCGCGATATCGGCCGGCTGGAAGTCCGGCCGGATGACACCCTTGGACGGGCTGGCCTTCTTCACTTCGGCAATCACGGCCGGGTCGCCTGCGGCGATGCTGGCCTGCATGGCAGCTGCAAATCCGCGCGTGAGCGGTAGGTCGGCGCTGCGCGCGATCAATTCGGCCAGCGGCACGCGCGCACTGCGCTCGGCGACTTCGTCGGCCTTGCGGGCAAGAATGGTGTTGAGGATGTCGCTCATCGTATCGGGTCCTGGCGGGCGGGCATTATCGGTCAAGACGGGCGCACTGGAGCGCGGCTGCGCGCAAGCACGCAGCATGCCAGCGCCACGGTGAGGATGCTGGCGGGCGATGGCCGCTGCGCGGCGGTTGCCGGCATGGCTCAGGCCTGCACGGCAAGCTGGCGGGTATAGGCGACATAGGCGTCCACCCGCACGCGCGCCGAGCCGTCGGCGATGACCGCGCGTGCGCGCAGCACGCCATCGGCAATGCTGTGGGCCACGCCGGCCACGTACAACGCAGCACCGGCGTTGAGCGCCACGATATCCAGCGCGGGGCCGGGCACGTTGTCCAATACCTGCAGCAACATCGCGCGCGATTGCGCAGCATCGGCCACCTTGAGGTTACGGCTGGCCGACATGGCGATGCCGAAATCTTCCGGGTGCACTTCGTATTCGCGCACCTGGCCATCGCGCAATTCGCCAACCAGCGTGCCAGCGCCAAGCGAAAGTTCGTCCATGCCGTCGCGCCCCCACACCACCAACGCGCGTTCGGCGCCGAGTTCGTGCAAGACGCGCGCCTGGATACCGACAAGGTCGGGGTGGAACACGCCCATCAGGATGTTCGGCGAGCCGGCCGGATTGGTCAGCGGACCCAGGATATTGAAGATGGTGCGCACCCCCATTTCGCGCCGCACCGGTGCCACCACCTTCATGGCCGGGTGATGCACTGGTGCATACATGAAGCCGATGCCGGTGTGCGCCAACGCGCTAGCAACCTGCTCGGGCTGCAGCTCGATCACCGCGCCCAATGCTTCCAGTGCGTCGGCACTGCCGGATTTGGACGAGACGCTGCGATTGCCGTGCTTGGCCACCTTGGCACCGCCGGCTGCGGCGACGAACATGGCGCAGGTGGAGATGTTGAAGGTATGCGAACCGTCCCCGCCGGTACCGACGATGTCCACCATGTGCTGGCGATCGGCCACGTCCACGCGGCGCGAGAACTCGCGCATCACCGTGGCCGCACCGGCGATTTCGCCGATGGTCTCTTTCTTGACCCGTAGCCCGGTGAGGATGGCCGCGACCATCATGTCGGAGACCTCGCCGCGCATGATCTGCCGCATCAACTCGACCATTTCGTCGTGGAAGATTTCGCGGTGTTCGATGGTGCGTTGCAGGGCTTCTTGCGGCGTGATGGGCATGGAAACAACCGTGGCAGAACGTGATGGATGGAGACGCAGGCGGCTTGCGACGCGCGCGATCAATGCAGGAAAGCGCAAGCGCCAGGCGACGCGACTGCCGTGGCAGCTGCGACGATCACTGGCCTGGACGCGTCATGCGAAAACGCGCCTGCGGCTGCACTTCGTAATAATCGGCCGGCCCGCCCGCGCGCAGAATCGTCTGCACTGCGCCCGGATCATAGATGCCCTCGTGCAGCGCCGACCTGGCCAGGTGCACGCCGACCACTTCGCCCAGCACCAACCAGGTCTGGATGGCGTGACCGGCAGCGGTTTGCAGCGGCAGCAGCTGGCTGAGCCGGCATTCGAAACTGACCGGACTGGCAGCGACCCGTGGCGCAGCGATCAGCCGCGATGGCGCCACCTGCAGGCCGGCCAGACCGAATTCATCGACCTCCGCAGGCACCATCGCCGCGCTTGCGTTCATTGCTTCTGCCAACGGCCGGGTGGCCAGATTCCAGGTGAATTCGCCGGTGGCTTCGATGTTGCGCAGGCTGTCCTTGCGACCGATGCTGGCAAAGCCGACGATCGGCGGGATGTAGTTGAATGCATTGAAAAAGCTGTACGGCGCCAGATTGGCGATGCCCTCGGCGCTGCGCGAGCCGATCCAACCGATGGGACGCGGGCCGACGATGGCGTTGAACGGATCGTGCGGCAGCCCGTGACCCTGCGTCGGCTCGTAGAAATGGATGCTGTCGTCGGGTGTGCTCATCGTGATCCGAATGCAGTGGAAGGCGGCGCGGTGTTTGAACACGTAGCACAGTACGGCGCGCGTCGGGCGATGTCGCGATTTCGCGTCGTCGCTGCACCGATGCCGCAATGCGATACGTCACGATGACACAGGCACATCGCAATCAACGCTGCAGAAAGTTTTTCAGCAAGGCATGTCCGTGCTGGGTCAGGATCGATTCGGGATGGAACTGCACGCCTTCGACCGGAAACTGGCGATGGCGCAGGCCCATGATCTCTTCCATCGAGCCATCCGGATTTTCGGTCCAGGCGGTGACCTCCAGTGCGTCCGGCAAGGTGGTCTTGTCCACCACCAGCGAGTGATAGCGCGTGGCCTCGTAGCTGTCCGGCAGGCCGGCGAACACGCCCTTGCCCTGATGACGAATCGGCGAGGTCTTGCCGTGCATGATGTTGCCGGCGCGGATCACATCGCCACCGTAGACCTGGCCAATGCTTTGATGGCCCAGGCACACGCCCAGGATCGGCGTGGTCTGGCCTAGCTGCTCGATCAATTGCAGCGAGATTCCGGCTTCGTTGGGCGTGCACGGACCGGGCGAGATGACGATGCGCTCGGGCTTGAGCGCGGCGATCTGGTCGACGCTCATGGCGTCGTTGCGCACCACCATGACCTCGGCGCCCAGCGCCTGCAGGTACTGCACGAGGTTGTAGGTGAAGCTGTCGTAGTTGTCGAGCATCAGCAGCATGGCAAAGGACTCATTGCGCGATCAGGAAGACCGCATAGATGTTTTCGGTATAAGTGATAGTGCCGGTCATCAGGCTCTCGCCGACTCCCTGGCCCACTGCGCTTGGCGCAGGCGACGACGGTGGAGCCGGCGGCGAAGGCGGAGACACGATCGAGCCTGGCGTTGCCGCTGTGGCGGCCGACCAGGTGCCTGCTTCGACGCCATAGGCAAAATTGGGAGCGACATCCGAAATGCTGTAAATGCCGCCGAGCCGGACGCCGTACGCAGCGGCAAGCCCCTGAGCGGACTGGCGTGACTGCGTCGCGGCTTCACGCTTGAGTTCCGCACGTAACGCGGCAGCATCGGCGTAGGCCGTTTGCATCGATAACACCTGCACATTCTCGTTGGCGTCCAAGTCGCCGAGGAAGGCACGCACATCTTTCAATGAAGTAAAGGTGCCACGAATCCTGCGCTCCACCCGGGTCCCCTCGAAGACGGATTTGCCCGCCTCATAACGCGATTGCGGAGAAATCGAGAGTGCAGAGGCGTAAAGGGAGTCCTTGAGAACGTGATCGCGCTGTAATCCATCCAGAACCAACCTGGCACGGTCTTCGACAAACTTCCGCGCCAAGTCGGGCTGTAATTCCGTCTTGCTGATCTTGAGGTCAACGATAAAGCGGTCTGGATCGACCGTGCGAAACGCCTGGCCTTTGACCAACAAATGCGGCTGCGACGGCAGGGCATTGATCTGCGCCATTCCAACAGTGGGTAGCGTCAGCACAGCGGCGAGCATCCAACCAGCGATTGTGTTCATCGTTGTCGTCCTTGAGGTCTAGTCATGGCCCTGCACTGCGGGGTGCTGCAAAAGGGCCGCCACATCCGCACACAGCCGATCGACCGCCGTGGCCGTGGTCGCCCACGAGGTCACGAAGCGGATCACCTGACTGCCATCGGTGCGCACTTCCCAGCGCTCGAAGTCGTAGCCTTGCGCCAGCTGCGCGGCCTGCTGCGCGCTGACGGCGATGAACTGCTGGTTGGTCGGCGAGTCGCTGGTGAAATGCGCGCCTGCCGCAAGCAGGCCGGCGCGCAGGCGTTGCGCCATGGCATTGGCATGCGCGGCCAGTTCGAAGAACAGACCATCTTCGAACAACGCCGCAAATTGCGCGCCAAGCACCATGCCCTTGGCCAGTAGCGCGCCGCGCTGCTTGATCAGGTAACGCAAATCGGGCTGCAGCGCCGGATTGACGATGACCAGCGCTTCGCCGAGCAGCGCACCATTCTTGGTGCCGCCGATATAGAACGCATCGGTCAGCGCGGCAATGGTGGGCAGATCCAGATCGTTGCCGTCGGCGGTCAGCGCCGCCCCCAGGCGCGCGCCATCCAGGTACAGCAGCAGATCGTTCGCGCGACAGAAGCCAGATAATTCTTCGAGTTCTGCACGTGTATAGAGGGTGCCGCTTTCGGTGCTGTTGGAAATGTAGACCAGGCGCGGCTGCACCATGTGTTCGTTGCCATGCACAGCCAGCACCGGCTGGATCAACGCAGGCGTCAGCTTGTCGTGCAGCGCCGGGACAGTGAGCACCTTGTGGCCGGTCGCTTCGATGGCGCCGGTCTCGTGCGTGGCGATATGCGCCGCGTCCACCGCGATGACGGCCTGATGCGGGCGCAAGAACGCGCTGATCGCAATCAGATTGGTCTGCGTGCCGCCGACCAGCAGATGCACGTCGGCCTGCGGCTGCGCGACGGCATGGCGGATCAACGCAACCGCACGCGCTGTGTGCCGATCGGTGCCGTAGCCGGGATGCTGATCGGCGCTGGCCTGCGCCAACGCCTGCAACAGCCGCGGATGCGCGCCTTCGCTGTAGTCGTTGCGAAAGCTGATGCGCGTCGTGCTGCCCTGCCCGTCCATCACAGGCCCTTGGCCGCCTGGGCAACTGCGCGAAACAGCGCGCGCCCCTTGTTCATGGTCTCCTGCCACTCCAGGTCGGGGTCGGAGTCGTAGACCACGCCGCCGCCGGCCTGCACATACAGGTAGCCGTCCTGGATGACGGCAGTGCGGATGGCGATGGCGGTGTCGGCATCGCCATGCCAGCCGATATAGCCCACCGCGCCGGAATAGACATTGCGTTTGACCGGCTCCAGCTCGCGAATGATTTCCAGCGCGCGGATCTTCGGCGCGCCGCTGACGGTGCCGGCCGGGAAGGTGGCGCGCAGCACATCGCTGTAATTCAGGCCGGCCTTCAGGGTGCCGGTCACTTCGCTGACGATATGCATGACATGGCTATAGCGTTCGATCACGAACTGCTCGCCGACCTTGACCGTGCCCGGTTCGGCCACGCGGCCGACATCGTTGCGCCCCAGATCGATCAGCATCACGTGCTCGGCGCGTTCCTTCGGGTCGGCCAGCAGTTCGGCTTCCAGTGCCTTGTCCAGTTCGGGCGTGGCGCCGCGTGGGCGGGTGCCGGCGATCGGGCGCACAGTGACCACGCCATCGCGCAGGCGCGCCAGAATTTCCGGCGACGAACCAACCACCTGGGTACCGCCGACATCGAGAAAATACATGTACGGCGACGGGTTCAACGCACGCAACGCGCGATACACGTCCACCGGGCGCGCGCGGAACGGCACGCGCAAGCGCTGCGATGGAACCACCTGGAAGATGTCGCCGGCGCGCACGTATTCCTGCGCCTTGCGCACCACGGCGTGGTACTCCTCGCGGGTGAACGAGGAATGGAAGTCCGCTTCGTCGATCGCGTCGGAAATCTGCGCCCGCGGATAACCGGCGCCGCCCTGACGCAGGCGATGCGCCAGCTCGTCCAGGCGCCGATTGGCGCGCACATAGGCCTGCGGCTGGCGCGGGTCGGCATGCACGATCAGGTACAGACGGCCCTTGAGGTTGTCGAACACCGCCAGCTCTTCGGAGAGCATCAGCAGGATGTCGGGCGTGCCGAGTTCGTCGGGTTTGTCGCCACTGCCCAGGCGCGGTTCGATGTATTGGATGCATTCGAAACCGAACCAGCCGACCAGTCCGCCGGTGAAGCCGGGCAGGCCATCGAGTTGCGGCACCGAATGTTCGGCGCGCAACGCATCAACTTCGGCCAACGGGTCGGCGACCTCACGGGTCTCGACGACTTCGCCGTGTTCGCTGACCTCCAGCGTGTGGCCCCGAAAGCTGTACACGCGCCGCGCCGGCAGGCCGATGATGGAGTAGCGCCCGAAGCGCTCCCCGCCTTCGACCGATTCGAACAGATAGGTGTAGGCGCCGTCGGCGAGCTTCAGATAGACCGACAGTGGCGTGTCCAGGTCGGACAGCACTTCGCGGACAACGGGAATACGGGTGTGGCCTTCAGCGGCCTGGCGCTGGAACTGCTCTGCAGTGATCAAGACGACTTTCCTTCCGGGACTCTGTGGCGGGGCGGACGACGGCAACGGGCCACCATCGCCACCAGCGGCGAGCGGAAGAGAAGGAGCGTGGAGTCGTCAGGCGGGACACGCGGCTACTGTAGCGCAACTGCTGGCCCAGGGCAGCAGGCGGGGGCGAACGTCGTTCAACAACGGCGAAGGTGGGCGCGGCGATTGCCTGGCCCACCCGAAACGCATGCGAAGCTTTCCCGATACCCCCATCCCCGATTCCCGATTCCCGATTCCCGATTCCCGATTCTCACCCGCCAAGCAAAGGGCACTCACCCGGCAAGTGCATTCGCAGACGCGCCGGGACGCATTCGATGCGGAAGTGCCGCGAGGTTTCCGGTTCGCCGTCCAGGTTCAAGGTCAGCGGTTGCTGGGAAACGATTTCCAGCCACGGCACGCGGGCGCGCACGGCCACGCGTTCGAGCGCGGCCTGTTTGCCGCCGGTGACCAGGGTGCCGAGCGTGGCGGCCACTTCCCCGTCGAGGTCGGGGACGATGGTGACATCCAGCAGGCCGTCGTCGATCAGTGCTTCCGGGCACAGCGCCTGGCCGCCGCCGGCCTGGCGCCCGTTCCCCAGCCCGAGAGCGATGAATTCGCCTTCCCAGCTGAACTCCGGGCCGCTGAAGCGGGCGCTGATCGGGTCGATGCGGCCCAGCCGCGACATGCCGGTGATGAGATAGGCCAGGCCACCGAGCATCTTCTTCAGGCCTTCGTCGGTTTCCACCGTGACCTGGGTGCCGAAGCCGCCGCTGGCCACATTGGCGCACCAGTGTGGGCCGTGGTCGGCGTCGATCCGCAGCAGGTCGACCGGCTGCGCGACGCGCTCGGCGATCAGGGTCAACGCCTCCAGCGGGGCGATCGGCAGATTGGCGGCGGTGGCGAAGTCGTTGGCGGTGCCCAGCGGCACCAGGCCCAGCGACGGCAGCGAGGCCGCATCGCCCTCGTGGTGCGCCAGGGCGGCGGCCACTTCGCTCAGGGTGCCGTCGCCACCGGCGGCCACCACCGTGTGCACGCCATCGGCCACCGCCTCGCCCACGTAGCGCTCGGCATCGCCGTCTTCCCAGGTGACCCGCACATCGAGCTGGATGCCGCGCTTGCGCAGCGTTCCCACCGCCTCACGCAGGTCCATGTTGTCGGTGGACTTGCCGTTGAGGATCACACGCCAGTGGGACGGGGCCATGCGCGCTGCCGATGCTGTGAGGGTAATGGCCGCAGGCTAGCAGCGGGCCAATGGGCAGATCGTGAATAGGCGCTGCCGGCGCACTGTCATTGCGGTGTCATCGATGACCCGGAGAGTGGAAGGCCATAGCAGGGACGACGGGCGGAGGCAGGATCAGCCTCCAATTTTCTTGAAGGCCGCCCCGATAGGAGCGGCCTTCCTTTTGCATGAGGCTGGATTGCGCGGCGTGCCTGGCTCAGGCGCCTGCCGCAAATGCGGCCAACCGTTCGCCGTCGAGCCGGTACACGGTCCAGCCGTCCATCGGGCGCGCACCGACTGCCTTGTAGAAGTCGATGGCCGGCTGGTTCCAGTCCAGCACCGACCATTCGAACCGCCCGCAGCCGCGCTGCACGGCCAGCTGCGCCAGGTGCCGCAACAGCGCAAGGCCCGCACCCTTGCCGCGCGCTTCCGGCCGGACGAACAGGTCTTCCAGGTACAGGCCGTTGCGGCCGAGCCAGGTGGAGTAGTTGAAGAAATACACCGCAAATCCCAGCGCCTGACCGTCCTGCTCGCAGATCAGCGCATGCGCGGTGGCGCCGTCGCCGAACAGACTGGCGCGCAACTCCTCCAGGCCGGCCTTGACCGCGCCCGGCTCGCGCTCGTACACCGCCAGCGCGGTGATGAGGTCATGCAGCAGCGGCACATCCTCAGGCGTGGCGCTGCGGATCTGCGGCGCGGGCCGGCTCATCGCACCGCATCCACCGCCGCGCGCATCTGCGCAATCACCTGCGCATAGTCGGGCGCATTGAAAATGGCCGAGCCGGCGACGAAGGTGTCGGCGCCGGCCGCGGCAATCGCACCGATGTTGTCGGCCTTGACCCCGCCATCGATCTCCAGCCGGATCGGCTTGCCCGTCGCGTCGATCTTGCGGCGGAGGGCGCGCAGCTTGTCCAGTGCGGACGGGATGAAGGCCTGCCCGCCAAAGCCCGGGTTGACCGACATCACCAATACCAGGTCCAGCTCGGGCAGCACCCAATCCAGGATGTCCACCGGCGTGGCCGGGTTGAGCACCAGTCCGGCCTGGCAGCCATGCGACTTGATCAGCTGGATCGTGCGGTGCACGTGGCGGCTGGCTTCGGGGTGGAAGCTGATGGTGGTGGCACCGGCGTCGGCGAAATCCGGCACGATGCGGTCCACCGGCTCGACCATCAGGTGCACGTCGATCGGCGCGGTGATGCCGTGCTTGCGCAGCGCCTGGCACACCATGGGGCCGATGGTGAGGTTGGGCACGTAGTGGTTGTCCATCACGTCGAAGTGCACCCAGTCGGCACCAGCCTTGAGGACGTTGTTCACTTCCTCGCCCAGACGGGCGAAATCGGCGGACAGGATGGACGGGGCGATCGCCGTCGGTTGCATGGGCAGCTCGGAAAAATGCAGGAGCGCCATTGTCGCAACCGTGGCCCGGCGAGGAAAGCCGGATGCCGCTGGGCGCTGGGGCTTTCGATGTACAGCGCGCTGCGTCGACGCCCGGCACTGCGCAACGCAGCGGTTTTCGGCGTGCAGCCTTGGCTTCAGCGCTTGCGCTGCCGTTGAATCCGGTCGTAGGCGGCGTTGATCTGGCTGGCCTTCTTTTCGGCCTGGCGGCGGGCTTCCGGGTCGGCGTTGGCGACCTTGTCCGGGTGGTAGCGGGACATCAGCCGGCGATAGGCCAGGTCGATCTCGGCAGTGGTGGCGTCCGGCTCCAGGCCCAGCGCCTCGTACGGATTTTCCGCGCGCCGTTTGAACCAGCCGGCGTCGACCGCGTGGCCGATCGCCAGCCCGATCAGCAGCCCCACCACCGGCGCCCCGCGAAACAGCAAGGCACCGGCCAATGCGCCGAGCAGTTTTCCGTACCAGGACATGGGGGCGATCGGGGGCGGGAGGCGGGCTGGCGATCTTACCCGAACGCCCGCCCGGCCTGGCTGACGGCTCCTGCACAAGCCCCACCGCGCGGGCTTCCAATAAATTCTGCGGGAGGCGGCGAAGCGCCGTACACTACGCGGCCCGCTGCCTACCCGCGGGCCCGCCGGGTCCCGGGGACAGCGTCATAGCGACGTCCTTAGGAGTGCCTGTGTCGACCACGCTGTTGCAATCCGATCTGCCCGGCCTGCCGTTGCGTCACCGTGGCAAGGTCCGCGATGTCTTCGATCTTCCCCGCGACCGCCTGCCCGCCGATGCGCCCCCGGGCGACTATCTGTTGATGGTGGCCACCGACCGCCTGTCCGCGTTCGACGTGGTGCTGCCCGACCCGATTCCCGGCAAGGGCGAGATGCTGTGCCAGGTATCCAACTTCTGGTTCCACAAGACCGAACACCTGATGCCCAACCACCTGGTGGACATCCGCGTGGAGCAGGTATTGCCCGAGGGTGTCGATCCGGCCTTGTACGCCAAACGCGCCGTGGTCACGCGCAAGCTCAAGCCGGTGCCGGTGGAAGCCATCGCCCGCGGCTATGTGATCGGCAGCGGCTGGAAGGATTACCAGCGCACCGGCAAGATCAGCGGTATCGAATTGCCCGACGGCCTGCGTCAGGCCGAGAAACTGCCCGAGCCGATTTTCACTCCTTCGACCAAGGCAGCGGTTGGCGACCACGACGAAAACATCGACTTCGATGCAATGGTCAAGACGGTCGGCGCCGAGCTGGCCGAACGCGTGCGCGATGCCACCTTGCGCATCTACCGGTTCGCAGCCGATTTTGCTGCCGAACGCGGCATATTACTGGCCGATACCAAGTTCGAATTCGGTACCGATGCCGATGGCCGCCTGTACATCATGGACGAGATGCTGACTCCGGATTCCTCGCGTTATTGGCCGGCCGACCAATACGAACCGGGCACCAGCCCGCCGAGCTACGACAAGCAGTTCGTGCGCGATTATCTGGAAACCCTGGACTGGGGCAAGACCGCGCCCGGCCCGCGCCTGCCGGCCGACGTCATCGATCGCACGCGTGCGAAATATGCCGAAGCGCTGCAGCGGCTGGCGGATATTTCGGTGGATTGATTGCACGCGCCCGGTGAAAGGGCGAGGCGGCGCAGTACGCAGACGCCTATGCCTGCGAGCGCCGACATTCTCGGCGCGTCGATTTCTCGACTACCGACTGAAGGCCAGGTTGGTGATCAAGCGTGAAGCTTCATGACGGCTATCGCACACACTCGCCCACCAGCATCCCCACCGCGCCCACTGCGATGGTGTGTTCTCTTGCCCAGCAAGGCCGCAATGACCATGTCAAGTCACTTGTGTCGCGTGCTGCCTGCCTTGCGCAGCGCACTAATTCCCGGTCTAGCGCTCGCACTGAGCGCCTGCACTGCCGGCGAATCTGCACCCCACGCCGTTCCCTCATCAGCACCGGCAGCACCTGCGAAGAACAACGCACCCGCAGCATTGCAGGTCAACGCCAGACTTGGCGCGCTGATACAGGCCGCTGGCGCAACCTGCACGGATGCAACGACTGCAACAGGATGCACAGCAGGCAATGTCGACACGGGTGATTTTTACGATGTGGAGTTTCTGCCCGATTGTGGCGATAAGGGCTTCTTCGCCGGCGTCGCCCAGGCGAACGGAGCAGATCTGTTGGATGCCGTTCCCGTCACCGGCAGCCGCGCAACGGCTACAGCCAATCTTGCCCAAGGCCAGCTCGTCTGCGTCCAGGCGATCGGCCGCGCCGGACAGAACCCGCGGTATTACTACGTCGCCGCAATTCCAGCGAGCACCGTTGCAAGGTGCAAGAACACCGCATTGTGCAAAACCTACGGCGACAGGCCGATCAAGCAGATCAAGCCTGCAAGTGGCGAGCACTGCCACGCCGCAGCACCAGGACAATCCACTGGCAATTGCGCGCAAGGATGGGTGAATGCGGACGCACTCGAAGTATTTTCGAACGGAATCTAGTTGCGCGCACCAAACGGGTGATTTGCAGGCAACCCATCCATTACTGCATGACGATTGCTGCAATGGATCCAGATGAGGTACCCGGCCCGTGTTGAGGACACTCACCGGCCTTGGCATCGTTTGAGCAATCGGCCACCGTCATTCCGGTCACGCTCCCAGGGTGCGGGCCTGCCGCGTCCGGCCGGCTCGCCGCACTCTGGCCCCGCAAGCCTTCACGCATTTGCACACAGTGCGCAGATACCATCCTGCGCGCTCGCACATCGCCCGATACGATCAGGAGGATCCGTTGGCCCTTTTACGAACATCTCTGCATGCCCTCGCACTGAGCCTGGCGCTGGTTGCCTGCAAACCGCAAACAGAGCCAGCAGGCGCGGCAATGCCCGCAGCGACAGCAGAGGCAGCGGGCACCGCGCCTGCCGCCTCAACCCCTGCTACGGCGTCAGCCACGCCCGCTCAGCCGACGACCTGCCCCACCGCCGACTTCTCTGCATTTCTAAAAAGCTTCAGTGCAGACATCGCGGCCCAGGAGAAAGCCACGGCCGACCCGCTGACCATGATCCGGATCGATCCGGATGCGCAGCCGGAACCGGCGCCAGTCACTCGCGAGGTTGCGCTTGCCGACGTCAAATGGCCGGTTATCCCGAACCTGGACGTGGCCCGCTCCGCGGGCCGCGAGGTCGTGGTGTCCGAGAACGCAGGCGGTCGCCAGGTGCTGGTGCGTACACCTGACAGCGGCGACCAACAGGTCTACCACTTCGCCCAGCGCCCATGCTGGACCTTGGTCAAGGTCGACGACCAGTCGCTGTAACGGCGCGGGCAACACCGCGCCACGCAAAAACCCAAATCAGGAGACGGCCGTGCCCCCCTTCAGAGTGCTCATCCCCGTGCTGGCAGTAGCGCTTGCCGCGTGTAACGGTCCGCAGGCAGCCGATGCGCCTGAAACGCCGGCCAATGCACCCGCAGCCGCGGCCGGCCCACCCGCACCGGCCGCGACACCTCCTGCCACACCGACACAAGGGACTGTACCCATGGCAACGATCGACTCCTTCGTTCCAGCAGGATCGAAGGCACTGGATACCCAACGCGGCGACCTGACTGGCGCCGGACATTCGGACGCACTTGTCGTGATTTCTCCGCCGGCAACCGGCAACGAAAAGCTCGGCGAAGGGCAGCCACGTCGCGTCCTGCTGCTGACCCAGAACGCCGATGGCAGCCTGCAAAAGGCCGCTGAAAATAATCGCATCGTGCCCTGTGCCCGCTGCGGCGGCCTGGCAGGCGACCCGTATGCGTTTTCGCGCGTCCAGCCCGGGCAATTCACCATCTCCATCTCAGGCGGGTCGCGCGAGCGCTGGGCCGACGACTTCACGTTCAAGTATTCGGCAGACAGGCAGACCTGGTTGCTGGACAAGGTCGTGCGCGATCTTTCCGATACCGAGACCGAACAACACAACACCCTGGAATTAACCGACAAGGATTTTGGGACGGTGACGTTCCAGGACTTCGACCCCGCCACGCTCAAGAAAGTCGCGGCGCTGGACGAGGCTGGAGCCCAGAAACAAAATTAAAGGGAAGTAATGGCTGACGCGGACAAGGATGGGTCCGTCTTTTCATGTTGCTGAGAAATGAGGAGTTACACCATGGCAACCGATCGCGAAACTGGGCTGCTGCAGGCAGCCTATGCAGCAGGAATCACCCGGCCCAACGAATTGGCGAATTTCATGGCCCAGGTAGGCCACGAATCGGGCGGACTCAATCGCCTGGAAGAAGGGTTCCGCTATACCCGCGGCCCCTCGCAAGTGAGCTCGAAAGTGCGTTCTGCACTGCGCGAAGGACCGGAGGCGCTGGAAGAAGCGCGCCTTGAGGCATTGCGCGGCCAGCCGGAGAAACTCGCGGAATTGATGTATGGCGGGCGCATGGGCAACAACGAGCCCGGCGATGGCTATCTTTACCGTGGTCGCGGCTACATCCAGCTCACCGGCAAAGATCAGTATCGCGAGGCCGGCGAAGCGCTGAAACTCGACCTGGTCGCGCACCCCGAACTGGCCGCGCAACCGGAAAACGCGTCGCGGATCGCAACCTGGTACTGGCAGCACAATGTGCCGCAAGCGGCCAGGCAGGATGCGCATGCAGCAGGCGTTGCGATCAACGGCGGCGATCCGCCCAATGGACTGGCTGACCGCGAAAGCCGCTTCGCGCGCTGGCAGCGCGACCTCACGCCCGATGTGATGCACAAGCTCGAACACGGTCAACTCGGACAGACCGTCGCGCCCGCGCAGCATTCGGCACCGACGCAAGCACCGCATGCCGGTTCGAACGCGCATTCGTTCCAGGCCACCATGGAGCGCATGCTTCCGCCGCAGAACGGCACCGCGCCGCATATCACCGGGCATTACGGCGAGCACCGCAGCGCGCGCGACCACGGCGGCACCGACTTCAATTATCAGGGCGGTCAGGCAGGACGCAATCTGCAGCATCCAACCGTGCATTCGCCGGTCGCCGGAACGGTGACCTTTGCTGGCGGAAGCTACGGCACCGTCAAGATTCGCGATGCACAAGGCAACTCGCACGAGATCCTGCATCTGGATGGCGTCAAGGTCAAAGAAGGGCAAACATTGTCGGCAGGCGACGCGATCGGCACGATGGGGGGACGTGGGCCCAATGGCGCAAGCCAATATGCGCAGCATGTGCATTACCAATTGCGCGATGCCAACGGCAAATTGACCAGCCCCGAGACCTTCTGGAATCAGGGTCACCAACACGAAGCGGGTGCGCGCCACACGCAGGCAGCACCGGCAAGCGGAACAAGTGCCCTGCGGCATGGCGACAACAGTCAGGATGTGGGCAAGCTGCAGCAGGACCTCAACCGTCTCGGTGTACGCGATGCACAAGGCAACCGCCTGGCCGAAGACGGGCGCTTCGGCGACAACACGCGTGAGGCGGTAATGGCGTTCCAGAGGCAGCATGGGCTGCAGCAGGACGGTGTTGTCGGCCGCGATACGCGTGCAGCATTGGCTGCACAACCGGCGCAGACGCGCGAGGCGCAGGTTGCTGCGCCGAAAGGGCCTTCGCTCAACGATGCATCGCATCCCGACCACGCGCTACATAACGCAATCCGCAGCAAGCTGCCGAGCATGATCTCCAACGAGACGGCGGCACATGTCACGCTGCAGGCGAAGCAGAATGGGATCGACAGCGCGGACAAGTTGCAGAACGTGACAGTGCAGGACGGCAAGGCATTCGTCATGGGCACCACGCCGGGCTTCCGTGCGGCGGTGGACCTGAACCAACCTGCTCCGACACTTGAGCAAACCAGCGCGCAGTTGCTGGCTGGTCACTCGCAGCAGCAACAGGCCCAGCAAGAACAGCAGAAGGTTGCGATGGGAGGTCGCTGATCTTTCAGCGATAGATCAAGAAGACGCCGGCCAGGAGATTGGCCGGCGTTCTTGTTTCCACATGCACCGTGGGAGTCACGACACATCGCGCAAGCTGATCGTCATTCAACGGCCAGCGCGCGTGGTGATGGGACACCGCAACACCCCGCGCTGGCGCAACGATACGGCGCAACCCTGCCTGACACCACTGCATTGCGCGCATGCTTGGCCGCAGCGGCCAATGACACCATGCATCCGCTGCGCCTCTGCGATGTGCGCCACAGCGGAAAGTGGCCGGGCGCACAGAACGCAACACATCCGTAATTTTTACTACTGTCCAGTTCGTGACTGTGCAAGCGTAACTGCCGGCACCCAAGGTGCCATCGGCGATCGGCTGTCGGGGGGCTGCCGGTCTTTGCATTGCACGTTTTCTGGAGAGAGTCGTCATGCAATTCCATGTCCTGGGCGCGGCAATCTGCTGCGCGCTCTCGTTTTCTGCTGCCGCGAATGCTGCCGATGTGTCGGCAAATGCCGCTGTTTCGCGCGCGCAATCGTTATTGGGGAACAACGCGTCTGCATTGGCCAATCGCGCGCCGGCCGACGCCTTCATCGCACGCGACAGCATCGTCGATGCCGACGGTACCGAACATGTGCGTTTCGATCGTACCTATCAGGGCCTGCCGGTGATCGGCGGCGACGTGGTGGTGCACTCGCGTCGCGGGGTGATGCGTGAATTGAGCCAGACCATGGACACCACGGTGCGTCCGAGCCTGGTGCCGGGAATCGATGCGGCAAGCGCGTTGCGTGTGGCCGGTTCGCACTTCGATGTGGCGCAGGATGCCGCGCCGCGTGCGAGTCTGGCGCTGTATGCACGCCAGGGCGCGCCGCGCCTGGTGTACGAGGTAATTTACAGCGGCGTCAAACCCGACCAGACACCGACCGAGATGCATTACATCGTCGATGCGGTGAACCAGCGCATCCTCGAATCCTGGGATACCGTGCATACCGCATGTAGCGGCGGCACCAGCGCCGCTGGCACAGGACGTTCGTTGTATGCGGGCAGCGTGACGGTGAACACGACGCGCTGCAGCAGCACCAGCTACGAAATGACCGATCTCAGTCGCGGCAGCGGTGCGACCTACAACATGCGCAACAGCACCTCCGGCAATGGCACGCTGGTCACCGATGCCGACAATGCCTGGGGCAGCGGCACCACCGGCGATACGGTCACCGCAGCGGTCGATGCGCATTACGGCGTGGCGTTGACCTGGGACTATTACCGCACCACGCATTCGCGCACAGGCATTGCAAACGATGGCGCCGGTGCACGGAGCCGGGTGCATTACGGTAGTCGCTACAACAACGCCTTCTGGCAGGACAGCTGTTTCTGCATGACCTTCGGCGATGGCGACGGCAGCACGTTCACGCCGTTGGTGTCGGTGGATGTGGCCGGCCACGAGATGACCCACGGTGTGACCAGCCGCACCGCCGCGCTGACCTACTCGGGCGAATCGGGCGGTTTGAATGAAGCCACGTCCGACATCATGGGCACCATGGTGGAGTACTCCGCTGCCAACAGCGCCGAGCCGGGCAATTATCTGATTGGCGAGAAGATCATCCCCAACAACAGCACCGGCACACTGGCGTTGCGTTACATGTTCAAGCCAAGCCTGGATGGCAAATCGCCCGATTGCTACAGCAGCAGCCTGGGCTCGCTCAATGTGCACTACAGCTCGGGCGTGGCCAATCACTTCTACTATCTGCTGGCCGAAGGGGCGGTGGTGCCGAGCGGGTTCGGCTCGGGCACCAGCTACAACCTGACCCCGACCAGTCTGGTCTGCAGCGGCTCCACGGCGCTCACCGCGATCGGCCGCGCCGCGGCCAGCCGCATCTGGTATCGCGCACTGACGGTCTACATGACCTCGTCCACCAACTACGCGGCGGCCCGTCGGGCCACGCTGAGCGCAGCCACCGATCTGTACGGCAGCACGTCCACGCAATACCGCGCAGTAGCGGCGGCGTGGAGCGCGGTCTCGGTGAACTGACGGTGCGTCCCTCGCCACGCCACCAAGGCGTGGCGAGGGCACATCTGCCATGGCGCCATCCGCGCGCGTATGCTTGGATCATTCCTGGGAGGGAACATGAGCCAAAGCACCACGACCGCGCGACCGATCGAGCGCTATTTCGCCAGCTATTCCGACGATCATCAAAACGCGACCAATCAGCAGATCCACGTGCTGGCGGTGCCTGCCATCCTGTGGTCGGTGGTGGCGCTGTTGTGGTGCATCCCGGTCGGCGGTAGCTGGTTCAGCAGCGGCGTGTGGGCCGCGCTGTCGATGTTTGCGGCGTGGTCGTACTACAACCGGCTGTCGCGCCCGCTGGGGCTGGGCATGCTGGGGATCTTTTTCTTCTTCGGCTGTCTGTGCCGGTTGATCGAAGGCCGCATCGGGCTTGGCGGCCTGTTCACCACCGCGCTGACGGTGTTCGTGCTGGCGTGGATTGCGCAGTTCGTCGGCCACAAGATCGAAGGCCGCAAACCGAGCTTCCTGACCGATCTGACCTATCTGCTGATCGGGCCGATCTGGGTGCTGGCCAAGGCGTATCGCCAGCTGGGTTGGCGTTACTGAACGTCGCCGACAGACCAGCCAGGCCTCACGCGCCGATCCCGAGCTCTTCGGGCAGTGGGCGAAATGCACGCGGCGCATAGCCGAAATCGCGGCGTGCCGGCTCCAGATCGAATACCAGGTCCTCGCGCATGCGCTGTAGCGCGGCGGCATTCAAGCCCCGCAGGCGGCCCAGGCGTTGCGCTGCGGTGAGTGCAAGACCGAACAGGCTCGGCGGCACCTGGTACAGACGTGCAGGCCGTGGCAGCGCTTCCAGTACGCGCTCTACCATCTGCGTGTACGCCAGCACTTCGCCGCCGCCCACGGCATAACTGCGCTGCTGGGTGGCCGGCTGGCCAACCACCGCCAGAGCGGCGCTGGCCAGATCTTCCACATGCACGGGCTGGCGAAGGCCAGTGGCGTTGGCGGGCAGTACGAACGCGCCGGTGCGCTGCGCCAGCCCGGCGATCTGGGTCAAGGTTTTGTCGCGTCCCGCGCCGTAGACCAGGGTCGGCCGCAGCACGGTGGCACTAGCGCCACGCGCACGCGCGGCGGAAAACAGCGCCTGTTCGGCAGTGGCCAGACGCTGGGCCACGTCGCGCTCAGCCGCGTCGATGGAGTGTTCCTTGACCTCAACGCTGGTGGAACCGAACGCCACGATACGCGGCGCTACCATCGGGTTTTCGGCATACCAGCGTGCGAAGTGGTCCAGCGGACCACAGCTGAAGATCACCTCGAACGCCTCGCCGGCAGCTGCCGGCACAGCCAGATCGCCCTGCCGCCAGATCAGACCGGAGCGCGCTGCGCGCGGCTGGCGCGACCACGCTGTCACCTGCCATCGGCCGCTCAGCAGGCGGGTCAGCAAGCGCTCGCCGATTTGCCCGCTGCCGCCGAAGACCAGGGCGCGCGGCGCAGATGCAGCGGTGGACGGAGCGGGATTGGCGGCAGTCACAGGGCATTATCGATGCATGAATGCCTGCAGCATAGCGAGTGCGGCATTGCAATGTGCAGCCAGTGGGGCCGATGGCAGGCCATGTGCGCTGGCGGCGTTGACGCGGACGTCAGTCAAGGGTTTGTTAAGCTCTCGGGCCTGCTCGCGAATCTTGTGTTCCCTGCATGCCTTTCTCGCTGGAAATTCTGCTGGCGCTGCCATTTGTCATGGCCGCTGCCGCTGCGCTGCTCTGGCGCGCCTCCCGTTCGATCACTGCGTGGTTGGCTGCGGCCGCGCCGTTGGCCGGGCTGCTGGTGCTGGCGCTGTTGACGCCCGCGGTGCTGCGCGGCGAGGTGATTGCCAGCGAGCACGCGTGGCTGCCGCAGATTGGCCTGATGTTTTCGCTGCGGCTCGATGGCCTGGCCTGGATGTTCGCACTGCTGGTGCTGGGCATCGGTGCGCTGGTGGTGCTGTACGCGCATTACTATTTGAGCCCACGCGATAGCGCGTCGCGTTTTTTTGCCTATCTCTTGCTGTTCATGGGCGCGATGCTCGGCATGGTGTTGTCGGGCAACCTGCTCTTGCTGATGGTGTTCTGGGAACTCACCAGCATCAGCTCGTTCCTGTTGATCGGTTTCTGGTCGCACCGCAAGGACGCGCGCGAAGGCGCACGCATGGCCTTTGTGCTGACTGCCGGCGGCGGCCTGGCGTTATTGGGCGGCGTGTTGATGATCGGCCGCATCGTGGGCAGTTTTCAGCTCGATGCCGTCCTGGCCGCCGGCGATGTGATCCGCGCCAGCCCGCTGTATCCGTACGCGCTGGGCCTGGTGTTGCTGGGCATCTTCACCAAGAGCGCGCAGTTCCCGTTCCACTTCTGGTTGCCACACGCAATGGCGGCGCCCACGCCGGTGTCGGCGTATCTGCATTCGGCCACGATGGTGAAGGCCGGCGTGTTTTTGCTGGCGCGTTTGCATCCGGCGCTGGCCGGTACCGATCTGTTTTTCTACACGGTGACCAGCATCGGCGCGATCACGGTGCTGTTGGGCGCCTGGCACGCCATCTTTCAGCACGATCTCAAGGGCGTGCTGGCGTACTCGACCATTTCGCATCTGGGCCTGATCACGATGCTGTTCGGCCTGTCCACGCCGATGGCGGTGGTGGCCGGCGTGTTTCACCTCATCAACCATGCGGTCTTCAAAGCGTCGTTGTTCATGGCCGCCGGCATCATCGACCATGAGACCGGCACGCGCGACATGCGCAAGCTGGGCAATCTGCGCCGGTTGATGCCGGTGACCAGCGCGCTGGCCATCACCGCTTCGCTGGCCATGGCCGGCATTCCGCTGCTCAACGGCTTCTTGTCAAAGGAAATGTTCTTCGCGGTTGCGCTGGATACCGAAGCGCCGCAACTGATGCGCATCCTGGCCAGCACCGCTGCGCTGCTGGCCGGCCTGCTGGGCGTGGCGTACAGCCTGCGCTTCGTGCACGACACGTTCTTCGGCGAAGGCCCGCGCGCGCTGGACACCACGCCGCACGAGCCGCCGCGCTGGATGCGGATTCCGGTCGACGTGCTGGTACTTACCTGCGTGGCGGTGGGCATCGTGCCGGCATGGACAGTGGCGCCCGTATTGCGCGCCGGTGCCACCGCGATCTTGGGCGACCGGCTGCCCGACTACAGCCTGGCGCTGTGGCATGGCGTCAATTTGCCGCTGGCGATGAGCGTTGCCGGCATCGTCGGCGGTGCGTTGTTGTACGTGGCGCTGCGCCGCACGCTGGATCTGTATGCAATCCAGAACCGTTCGCCGGGAAAGGCACTGTTCCAATGGAACCTGCGTGCCTTGTTCAGTGCCACCGCACGCATGACCGACGCCGTCACCAACGGCAACCTGCAGCGCATGTTGATGCTGCTGGTGCTAAGCGCGGTCGTGGTGGCGCTGGTGCCGTTCCTGCAAGGCGGTGCATTGCCGCAATGGCCTGCACCCATGCCAATGCCGGCGCTGGGGTGGATGGTGTGGCTGTTGATGATCGCATGCGCCCTGGGCAGCCTGTTCCTGTACAAGCAGCGCCTGTTGGCGGTGCTGGTGCTCGGCGGCACCGGGCTGGCGGTCAGCCTGACGTTCGTGTTCTTGTCGGCGCCGGATCTGGCGCTGACGCAGTTGCTGGTGGAAATGGTCACGCTGGTGCTGATGCTGCTGGCGATGAACTACCTGCCCGAGCGCTCGTTGCCCGAACGTGCGCGGCTGCGCAAGATGCGTGATGCCGCAATTGCCATTGCCGGCGGTGCCGGTCTTGCGGCGTTGGCGTATACCTTGATGACGCAACCCAGCCATTCGGTCGCCGGCGAACTGCTGCAGCGCGCCTTGCCCGAAGCGTATGGGCGCAATGTGGTCAACGTAATTTTGGTGGATTTCCGGGGCTTCGATACCTTTGGCGAGATCACCGTCTTCGCCATCGCCGGGCTGGTGGTGCACGCCTTGCTGCGCCGCGCGCGCATGGCACCGGAGCGCACCATGCCGGGGCCGCCGATCAAGTTGCCGGTGCCGGCCGATCTGGCGCAGATCATGTTCCCGCTGACATTGACGGTTTCGCTGTTCCTGTTCCTGCGCGGGCACAACGCGCCGGGAGGCGGCTTCATTGCCGGGCTGGTGCTGGCGGTGCCATTGCTGATGCAGTACGTGATTCAGGGGACGGCCTCGGTGGAGTCGCGCTTTGGTTTCGACTACATCCGCCTGATCGGCATCGGCTTGTTGTGCGCGCTGGTCAGCGGCGCCGGCTCGCTGGTGTTCGGGCTGCCGTTCCTGAGCAGCGGACATCTGGAAATTCCGCTGCCGCTGTTGGGCGAGCTGGAACTGGCCAGTGCGCTGGGCTTCGATACCGGCGTGTACCTGGTGGTGTTCGGTGCGGCGATGTTGATGCTGTCGATGATGGGCACGATCAAGCCCTCGCGTACGCGCAGTTCGCAGCGCGGCGAGATCGACCCCACCCAACGTTCGACACGCACCGCGGAGCAGCATTGATGGAATTGGCAGTGGCAAGCGCGATCGGCGTCCTCACCGCACTGGCGATCTATCTGCTGCTGCGCGCGCGCAGCTTCGATGTGATCCTGGGCATGACCTTCCTGTCGTATGCGACCAACCTGCTGATCTTTGCCGGTGGGCGCTTGCGCAGCGGCCAGGCGCCGGTGTTGCGCGACGGCGTGCCGGCCGAGCTGATGCATCACACCGATCCGCTCCCGCAGGCCTTGGTGCTGACCGCCATCGTGATCGCGTTTGCGATGACCGCGGTGAGCCTGGTGCTGGCGATCCGCAGCCGTAGCGACAATGGCAGCGACCATGTGGATGCGCACGAAGATGCCGCGACCGGCACGGATACGCGGCAGGCCCGGCGATGAACCATCTGCTGATCCTGCCCATCCTGATCCCGATGCTGGGCGCGTCGGCATCGTTGTTCGTCGAGCACCGCCGCTATGGGCCGCGCGTGCAGCGCAGCGTGGCGTGGGTCAGCATCGCCTTGTTGGCCGCGGCGGTCATCGCCCTGTTCGCACGCGCGGCCGACGGCCAGATCCTGGTCTATCTGCTCGGCGACTGGCCGGCGCGCATCGGCATCGTGCTGATGGGCGACCGCTTGTCGGCATGGATGCTGCTGACGACCTTGATCCTGGGCTCGGCGTGCCTGCTGCATGCATGCGCAGGCTGGGACCGGCGCGCACCGCATTTCCATGCATTGTTCCAGTTCCAGTTGATGGGCTTGAACGGCGCATTCCTGACCGGCGACATCTTCAACCTGTTCGTGTTCTTCGAGGTGATGCTCATCGCCTCCTACGGCCTGCTGCTCAGCGGCGGGCGCGGGTTGCAGATGCGGGTGGGCCTGCATTACGTGGTGTTCAACGTGTGTGCGTCGACGTTGTTCCTGATTGCGCTGGGCCTGCTGTTCGGTGTGTTCGGCACGCTCAACATGGCCGAGCTGTCGCAGCGCATTGCCGATCTGCCGGCGCAGGACCTGCCGTTGGCAAAGGCCACGCTGGGCTTGTTGCTGCTGGTGTTCTGCAGCAAGGCCGCGTTGCTGCCGTTGTATCTGTGGTTGCCGGAAACCTATTCGCGTGCGCCGGCGGCGGTGGCTGCATTGTTCGCCATCATGACCAAGGTGGGGTTGTACGCAGCGCTGCGGGTATCGTCGTTGTGGTTCGGCGCCGGTGCCGGCGCGCTGCACGGCTTCGGTCGCCACGCGCTGTTGTGGCTGGGCATCGCGACGCTGCTGATGGCCGCGTTCGGGGTGATGGCCGCATCGCGGCTGCGGGTGATGGTGTCGTACCTGGTGGTGTTTTCGGCAGCGACCTTGTTCATCGCGTTTTCGCTGGACGATGCCGGCGCACTGGGCGCGGGGCTGTATTACCTGCCGCACAGCAGCTTTGTCGCCGCTGCGTTGTTCATGGTCTCTGACCTGATCCGCCGTCGCCGCGGCAGTGCCAGCGACCGCAAGGAAGTGGTGGCGCCGCTACCGGGGCGGGCCATTCCGGGCACGATGTTCATGATTGCCGCGGTGGCGGTGGCCGGGTTGCCGCCACTCTCCGGATTTCTGGCCAAGGCCGCATTGCTGCAACACGTGCCTGAAGGGCTGGTCGGGCCGGTGTGGATCGCGGTGCTCGGCAGTAGCCTGCTGATCGTGATCGGCCTCACCCGCGCCGGCGTACGCTTGTTCTGGCGGGTGCCGGCGGCGGCGGAAAATGCGCCGGAACTGCAGCCGCCGCGGCGTGGCCGCATGCGTCCGGTGGAGACCGCCGCCACGGTGCTGTTGCTGAGCGGGCTGGTTGCGATGACCGGCGCCGCAGGTCCCCTGATGCATTACACCGATGCGGCCGCTGCGCAGTTGCGCGACCCCGGCGCGTATGTTGACCAGGTCCGCGCCACCACGCCGCAACGGAGGCAGCCATGAACACGCGTCTGCCACTGCGTCGCCGCCTGTTTCCCTCGCCGCCCTTGAGCGTGACGGTCTTCGTGTTCTGGCTGCTGCTCAGCGATAGCTTCGGCCCGCAGCAATGGGTCTTGGGCATGCTGCTGGGCGTGGTGGTACCGATCTTTGCAGCGCGGCTGGACCGCGAGTTCGCACAGATCGGCTCGCTGCGCTCGGTGCCACGCATGCTGCTGGTGGCCGCGGGCGACATCGTGCGCTCCAACATCAAGGTCGCTGCGCAGGTGCTCGGGCCAGAATCGCGTATCCATCCCGGTTTCATCTGGGTGCCGCTGGACATCGCCAACATCCACGGCATTGCCGCCTTGACCAGCATGATCACGCTGACCCCGGGGACCGTCTCGGCCGCGCTGTCGGACGACCGCAAATATCTGCTGGTGCACGTACTGCATCTGGACGATCCGCAGGCCTTGATTGCCGAGATCAAGACCCGCTACGAAAAGCCCCTGATGGAGATCTTTCCATGACCGGCCACATGTTCATCGAATCAACCATCGTGATCTGCATGCACGCGGTGGGCCTGGCCATCCTGATGGCCTTATGGCGGCTGCTGCGCGGGCCGACCGTGCCAGACCGCATCCTGGCGCTGGACACGCTCTCGGTCACCGCCATTGCCGAATTGATGCTGCTGGGCATGTACCTGGATTCGCCGATCTACTTCGAGGCGGCCCTGGTCATTGCGATGCTCGGCTTCGGCAGCACCGTGGTACTGAGCAAGTACGTGTTGCGGCGGAGTATCGTCGAATGATCGCCCTCACCGAATACTTGCTCAGCGCCTTGCTGCTGGCGGGCACGTTTTTCATCCTGATCGGCGCTTTCGGTCTGGTGAAGCTGTCGGACTTTTTCAAGCGCCTGCATGCACCGACCAAGGCCAGCACGCTGGGCGTGGGCTGCGTGTTGCTGGCCTCAGTGGGATACCACCTGTTTCTCGGCGTGGACCCGCAGCCGCGCGAATTGCTGATCACCGTATTCCTGTTCATCACCGCACCGATCAGCGCGCACTTGATGGCCAAGGCAGCGCTGTCGCTGATGATGGAAAACCGCCCGGAAGTACCGAACCACGGCGACGCGCAGCAGGAAGGATTGCCGCAGGTCAAAGGCGATCTTGGCGAGAACGAAGAAACCGAGAAGCAGCATCCGGGGCCTGCGTCCGAGGGTGGCTGAGGCGTTGCTGCCCGGCGTGGCGTGTTTGCCGATCAGGTCCCGTTGCTGCTCAGAACCTTCTCAACGGCGCAACTGGCTGAGCCGGTAGCCCGCACATGGGGCATCGACTCACGAGCGCTCACTTCGTGCGTTCGCCTACCACAGATGGGCATGCAACTGCAGTGCGGCGCGACTCAACAACCACGCGCGGCGCTGCGCCACCGTTGCGCAGAGCGATTCTGCGACCGCCCACCATCGCCCGCCGGCGCGACGCATGGGCCGCAGCAGGAATGACACACCCTCCGCTAGCGCAGGATACAAACGCCTGCGCAAGACGACACCGCCATCGCACCTTGCATGTCAGCCGCAGCCTTCGACGTAATCCACCTGCGGCGGCTTGCCCACGCGCCAGCTGGTGACTTTGCCGTCTGCATCGGTCTCGAATACCAGCGCGGTCTGCGTGGCAGCGTCGGGGAGACGCAGCGTCAGCGCGCCTGGAATGTACTTATGCGGCTGCTCGGTCAGGCCGTCGGGGTACAACGCACGCAGCTGCGCCAATGTCATGCCGACCTTGCCGCCGCCCGGCGCCGTCTCTTTCGCTTCGTTGGTCTGCAAGCGCACCAATTGCCCGCCTTCGAACATGAAGCCCAAGCGACGCGCATCGCTGGCCCACCGTGGGCGCAGCAGGTAACAGCCATTATCGGGTGCCGCCTCGCCCTGCAAATCGCCACCCCAGGCAGCCCGCGCCTGGCTGGCATCCATCCCAAAGCGCAAATCGCCATAGCCATCCATGCGCGCAAGCGCAGCGGGGTCCTGCTGGGTGCGCGGTGGAAATGTGCCAGCTGGCGCCGTGGCCGGCGGGACAGTGGCCGCCGGTTGGTCGTCAGCGGCCGCAACCGGTGCGTGCTCGGCGTTGGCGGGCGTGGCCGGCGCGGGCGATTGGTCGGCGCGGTTGCAGCTGGTCAGTACGAGCAATGCGCTCATCAGGCCCAATAGTCTGTATGTCATCTGCGCGTTTCCTAGAGTTGCAGTACAGCGTACACAGCCACCATCGCGACCTTGTGGAGAGCGTGGCCACACACCGTCGCCGCCATGTCATCGGCGCTTCATTGGCGGGCGTCACGCTATTGGCTTCGCAGGACCGCCGCCATGATCCCACGCAAGACCGAGCTCGCCCTAACCACGTTGCAATCGCACCGCAGCCCGCTGACGCTGCTGCAACGGCGCGCGTTGATCCTGGCCGACGGCCAGCGCGATCTGGCCACGCTCGCCATGCTGCTGGGCGGCGACGGCACAGGCTTGGTGCAGAGCCTGTGCGCGATGGGGTATCTGGATCTTGGACCCGCTGCAGGCGGTGCTGCGGGTCAAACGCGCACGGCAGCCACTGCCGCGCTGCCCGATGTGCACGAAGCACCCGTGGCCCTACCGGACGCAGGGCCCAGCGAAGAAGAGCTGCGGCGCCTGCGTCGCCGTGCAGCGACCAATGCACGCCTGTATTTGCTCGATATCCTGCAGTTGCAACGCAATGCCCTTGCCGCTGCGCTGCATCGGCAACTGCACGCCGCGCGCGACGACGATCAGATCCGCACGACCATCGCCGAGGCGTTGCACGCGCTGCCGCAGATCACCTCGGCGAGCTACGCCGAACGTGTCCGTACACGGATCGGCGAGCTGCTGCCGGAGACCTTGCAAGCCGCGTGATACATCCGCGTGATCTGGCAGTGGTGGCCAGCGCGCGCCGACCGGCTCTTGCCGAGTCGCTCAACATGCGCAGGGGCTGGAGCCGAGCGCCGCATCACCGCAACGGCAGCAGCCCGCTCACCCACCGCTCGCATCACATCGCTGACGCACAGACAGAGCAGCTGCAGTCCGGCTTGGGAGCGTCGGACCCCTGCCGCTCAGCCGCCAGGCGCAGCCGGCTGGTACTCGGGGCAGGCATCTGGCCGCCATCCACTCCAGGCACCGTGTGCCTGAGCATCGTCCGCACCATCTGCCAATTGCTTGCGAGGTCTTGGCCGCGCGCTAGGTTGCGTCTTCCGTTGTCGGCGGTTGAAACGCAGCGCGCAATCCGGACCAGCACTGCTGGTAATCGGCTTGCCGATGGGCGGCGTTCAATGCCTGCTGCGTAGGGCGCAACACCGCGCGCGTTTCGAACATGAAGGCCATGGTGTCGGCGATCACGTCCGGGCGCGTGAGATCTGCCTGTGACGCCTTGTCGAAGGTGGCCGCATCCGGGCCGTGCCCGCTCATGCAGTTATGCAACGAGGCGCCACCGGGCGCGAAGCCTTCGGCCTTGGCATCGTAGACGCCATGCACCAGGCCCATGAATTCGCTGGCGACGTTGCGATGGAACCACGGCGGGCGGAAGGTGTGCTGTGCCACCAGCCAACGCGGCGGGAAAATCGCAAAATCCATGTTCGCCGTCCCGTGCGTGTCGCTGGGCGAGGTCAGCACGGTGAAGATGCTGGGATCGGGATGATCGAAACTGATCGAGCCGATGGTGTTGAAGCGACGCAGGTCGTAACGATAAGGCGCGTAATTGCCGTGCCAGGCGACGACATCCAGCGGCGAGTGACCGATGTCGGCACGCCAGAGATGGCCCTGGAATTTGGCCACCAGTTCGAACCTGCCTTCGCGTTGTTCGAAGGCGGCGCGAGGGGTCTGGAAATCGCGCGGATTGGCCAGGCCATTGGCGCCGATCGGCCCCAGGTCCGGCAGGCGCAGCAGGCCGCCGAAGTTTTCGCAGACGTAGCCACGCGCTTCACTATCGAGCAGTTCCACCCGGAAACGCACACCGCGCGGTATCACGCCGATCTGTTGCGGCTCCAGTTCGAGCACGCCCAGTTCGGTGCAGACCCGCAACCGGCCGAGCTGCGGCACCAGCAGCAGCTCGCCGTCGGCGTCGTAGAAGAAACGATCGCGCATGGAGGCGTTGGCCGCATACAGATGCACGGCCACGCCGGTCATCGCCTCCGGGCTGCCATTGCCGGCCATGGTGTACAGGCCATCGACGAAATCGGTGCGCGTGGCCGGCAACGGCAACGGCAACGGACTCCAGCGCATCTGATCCGGCGGCACCGGGCCGCCGCCGAAGTCGTTGTGGAGCCGAGACTGCTCGATCAGCGAGAAACGCCCATGCACCGCTGCCGGACGAATGCGGTACAGCCAGCTGCGCCGGTTCTCGCCGCGTGGCGCGGTGAAGGCGGTGCCGGACAACTGCTCGGCGTACAGGCCATGCGCCACGCGCTGCGGTGAGTTCTGCCCGACCGGCAGACTGCCGGCCACCGCCTCGGTTGCGAACTCATTGCCGAAGCCGGTCATGTAGGAAGTCTGGTCATGCATGGGCGTGGGCTCTTTGGTTGCGGCACCACCGTTGCAGGGAGGTGCGATGATTGCAGGGAGGTGCGATGTTAGAGAAACGCAATGTTCAAGCCCCTCTCCCACCGGGAGAGGGGTTGGGGTGAGGGTACGGCGTCGCGACTATCGTGAAGATCGCCTCAACCACAGCATCCAGCGAAAGCAGCACATCGTTATTCCAAAAGCGCAGCACGATCCAGCCTTTCGATTGAAGCCACCGCGTCCTTGCCTGATCGAAGGATGCCTGATGCTGCGATCCGTCCAACTCAACAATCACCTTAGCTTCAATGCAACAAAAGTCTGCGATGTACGGTGGAATCGGATGCTGCCTTCGGAACTTGAAGCCTTGGAGCTGATTCCCACGCAGACGGCGCCATAGTGCACGCTCTGCGTCGGTCATGTGGCGACGCAATGCGCGTGCGTGGGCACGGGTGACGGTAGGCAATGGCGGTTTGATTTTCATCGCTCCACCGTACCCTCACCCCAACCCCTCTCCCGTGGGGAGAGGGGCTTCAAGCACGTCCGTTTTCATGGGCTTTTCTTATCAGACAGCCTGGTCTTGCTGAGGTGGCGCTCGAGGGTCTTGCTCCAAGCGAATCCCGAATCCCGAATCACCAATACCCAATCCCCGCCCTCAAAGCACCCCGCGCTTGATCTGATCGCGCTCGATGCTTTCGAACAACGCCTGGAAATTGCCTTCGCCAAAGCCTTCGTTGCCCTTGCGCTGGATGATCTCGAAGAAGATCGGGCCGATGCAGTTGGTGGTGAAGATCTGCAGCAGCTTGCGCTGCTTGGTATCGGGGTCGGCGTCGATCAGGATCTTGTTGCGGCGCAGGCGTTCGACATCTTCGCCATGTGCGGGGATGCGCAGGTCCACCACATCGAAATACGTGTCCGGCGTATCCAGGAAACTCACGCCGGCGGCGCGCATCTTTTCCACGCTGGTGTAGATGTCGTCGGTAAAGCAGGCGATGTGCTGGATGCCTTCGCCCTGATACGCGTCCAGATACTCGTTGATCTGGCTCTTGGGGTCGGAGGATTCGTTGAGCGGGATGCGCACGATGCCGTCCGGCGCGGTCATCGCCTTGGACACCAGGCCGGTCTTGGCGCCCTTGATGTCGAAATAGCGGATCTCGCGGAAGTTGAACAGGCGCTCGTAATAGTCTGACCAGCGCTGCATGTTGCCGAAATACAGGTTGTGGGTCAGGTGGTCGATGAAGGTCAGTCCGAAGCCGGCCGGGTGCTGGTCGGCACCGTCGATCGGCTCGAAATCGGCGTCGTAGATACTGCCGGACTCACCGTAACGGTCCACCAGGTACAGCATGCAATCGCCGATCCCCTTGACCACCGGCGCCGGAACCGCGCGGGTGTCGGGCTTGTTCTGCACGGCTTCACCGCCGTTGCCCAGCACCGTCTGTAGCACGGTCTCGGACGGGGTGCGGAAGCGGATGGCAAAGCCGCAGGCGCAGGGGCCGTGCGCGGCGGCGAAATCGGCAGCGAACGAATCGGGATCTTCGTTGAGCAGGAAGTTGACCCCGCCCTGGCGATAGACGGTAATGGGGCGGCTGCGGTGACGCAGCACCGCGCTGAAGCCCATCTTGCGGAAATAATCGTGCAGCTGTTCCCCCTGGCCGGCCGGTGCGGCGAATTCGACGAACTCGAAGCCGTCGATGCCCATCGGATTGTCGAAGGTGGTGACCTGCATGCCAGGATCGGGGCGGGTTGCAGTGGTGTTCGGTTGTGCGCTCATCTTCGTTTCTCCACGCTTGGGGGGCCGCAGGGCTATGCGGAGTAGCAGAAGACCCGCGAGAATGCGCAGGCCACCCTCGGTTTGTAGTTGCAAATGAAACCAAAATCAAGACACAGTGCAACATGAGCGATCTCGACAGCCCCCACCCGCCGCAATATCCCGTGCTGCTCAACCTCGAGCAGTTCCTGCCGTATCGCCTGAGCGTGCTGTCCAACCGTATCAGCAGCAACATCGCCAAGGTATACGGCGATCGTTACGGCATGGCGATTCCCGAGTGGCGGGTGATCACGATCCTGGCGCTGTATCCGGGTTCCTCGGCCAGCGAGGTCTCCGACCGCACGGCGATGGACAAGGTGGCAGTCAGCCGCGCCGTGGCGCGCCTGCTGGAGCGCGGCTTCATCCGCCGCGAGACCCATGGCGACGATCGCCGCCGCTCGATGCTGGCGTTGTCGCCGGCCGGGCGGCAGGTCTACGAGACCGTCGCGCCGCTGGTCAACGAGATGGAACAACGGCTGATGTCGGTGTTCAGCGCCGAAGAACAGCAGGTCCTGGAAACGCTGATCGACCGGTTGGCCAAGGACGGGCTGCCGCGCATGGCCAGCAAGGACTGAACAGCGCTACGCCGAGAGCCAATGCGTGGTGCCTTGGCGCCGCGCAGGATCGGATCCGGTTGCAATCGGCGCTGGCGCAGCACTGGCCTGGATGCCGTGCCGCGGCGCTGTCGCGCGATTTCGATAGATTGTCGGCGCGCTCGGAAACGACTGTTCGCTGGCTCGCAAATCGCGCATTGACGCAGCGCATCGCATGCCGGTGTGCGCTGCCGTCGCCAGCAAGGCCTCATCACATCGCGCCAGGGCTGCGCGCGTGAAAGTCACAGGCTGAGTTCGCGCCGAGCGATAGCCATCGGCACGATGCAGACAAAAACCCCCGCAGCAATGCGGGGGTTTTTGTGTGACGCGTTCGCCCAGCATCAGGCCTGCGGTGGCGCCCACTGCTTGAGGAAATCGAACAGCTTCTTGCGGTCGAAACCCTCGCCCTTGCGCAGCTCCGGGCCGGACTGCGTGGTCAGCAGCTTGCCGTCGCTGTCCAGCACCAGCAGCGACGGGGCGTCGTTGAGCTGGGCGAACGCCGACAGGAAGGCAGCGTTCTCGTTGGCTGCATCGCGGTTGACCTTGACCACCACGAAGTGCGCGTCGCGGAAGCTGCGCAGTTCCGCATCGCCGCCCATCAACTCGTCCAGCGCCTTGCAGGGCTCGCAAGCGGCATTGCCGACATTGAGCACGATGCGCTTGCCGCCGCGCTTGGCCTCGACCTTGGCCGTCTCCAGATCGGCCGCCGGATCGCGCGAGGGGTCGTATTGCGCATTGAGCGCAGCGGCCGCGGCGATGTCGGCCGCGGTCGGCGTGTTGCCCGAAGACACCGGTTGGCTGGGATCGGCGCTGGGCGGCTTCTGCATCGAGGTATCCAACGGCTTGGGCGCCTCCTGCGGGCTGCTGGTCTGCCCGCAGGCGCTCAACAGACCGGTCAGCAGCAGGCCACAGACAAGGGGTTTGATCGGCATCGCTGTTCTCCTCACTTCACACCATGCATCAATTTATTGATCAGCGGCGCGATCAGGAACAGCAACGCGCCGGCGCCCACCAGCGCCCAGAACCCGAACGTATACCCACCCAGCGCCGAGGACACGCTCATGCCTTCGTTTCCGCTGACATGGCCGGCGAAAATGCCCGACAGGTTGTTGCCGATGCCGGTGGACAAAAACCAGCCACCCATGCCGAAACCGACCAGGCGTACCGGGGCCAGCTTGGTCACCATCGACAGGCCGATCGGCGACAGGCACAGCTCGCCGACCGACTGGATGACGTAGACCATGAACAAGGTCCAGAACGGAATCTTGCCGGCGTCGTTGACCAGGCTGGACAGCGCAAACATCAGCAGCAGGAAGGCCAGGCCGTTGAACAGCAGGCCCAGGCCGAACTTGCGCGGAATCGACGGATTGAAGCGGCCGGACTTGACCCAGATCCACGCGATGACCGGTGCCAGCGCAATGATGGCGATGGAGTTCACCGACTGGAACCACGCGGTGGGGAAGGTCCAGCTGCCGAAATTGCGGTTGACGATGTTGTCGGCCAGGAAGGTGAACGAGCTGCCGGCCTGTTCGAAGAACATCCAGAACAGCACGTTGAAGGCGAAGATGATCAGCATCGCGATCACCTTGTCGCGCTGTACCTTGCCTTCACGGATGCCTTCCACCAGCAGCATCACCGACAGGCCGATGAACAGCACCGTCAGCACGATCTGCAACACGTCCGCACCGACGGCGAGCAGGAAGTACACGCCTGGAATCGCCAGCAGGCAGCCCACCAGCACCATCAGCACGCGGCCCATGCCCTGCGCGTTGGGCGCCGGTGCGCCGATGCCCTTGAGCTGGACGCGGCCGAACCAGAACCACACCAGGCTGATCAGCATGCCCACGCCGGAAGCCATGAACACCATCTTGTAGGACGGCATGACTTCAGTGCCGAACACCTTTTCGGCCAGCAACTGGGTCAACACCGGCGAGATCATCGCGCCCAGGTTGATGCCCATGTAGAAGATGGTGAAGCCGCTGTCGCGGCGCGGATCGGCCACCGAATACAGCTTGCCGACCATGGTGGAAATGTTCGGTTTGAACAGCCCGTTGCCGACCACCACGGTGGCCAGGCCGATCTCGAACATGGTGTGGTCGGGAATGGCGATCAGGAACAGGCCGGTCGCCATGACGGCCGCCCCGACCAGGATGGAGCGCTGGTAACCGAGCACGCGGTCGGCCACGTAGCCGCCGAAGATCGCCGCCGCGTACACCAGCGCCAGGTAGGCGCCATAGGTCCGCCCCGCCGGCGCCTGGCCGGTGGCATCGCCATTGAAGAACTGCGCCACGATGTACAGCACCAGCGCCCAGCGAATGCCGTAGAACGCAAAGCGTTCCCAGAATTCGGTCATGAACAGCAGCCACAACGGCCGGGGGTGGCCGAGCAACGTGGGGAACTCGGGAGGCGCCGGCGGCTGCGGCGGTGTGGAGGCGGATGTCGGCGCGGTCGCGTCAACGCTCATAGAGGTCCCTTGCGTATTCAGTGATGGCTGGGTGCACCGAGGCGAGCCCGGGCGACGCGCGAGGATCACTTAGACGTCATGTACGCGTCAAATTCGCCGGAGTCAGCTGCCTGATGGCCGTGGGTGGAGTTGGCGGAATTTGGCCGCGTGCTGGGCGCCAGGGGCCGGCGTGAGATCGCGCCGGCCCTCTTCCGAAAGCACACGCGCTTGCGTGCGCTTGCCTTGCCCTTGCGCATGCTTGGCCTTGCTCAGCCCTGCGCGGTGTCCGGGGCGCCTTGCGGGGGGCGGCCGTCCACGCCCACCGAGGTGCGCACGTCGAACAGTTCCGGGAAGAACGTCAGCGCCAGCGCCTGCTGCAGGAAGCCGACGCCGCTGGAGCCGCCGGTGCCGCGTTTGAAGCCGATCACCCGCATCACCGTGCGCATGTGGCGGAAGCGCCACAGCTGGAACTGGGTTTCCACATCCACCAGGTCCTCGCACAGCGCGTACTCGCGCCAGTAGCGGTCGGTGTTTTCGTAGATGCGCTCGAAGACCGGCCGCAGGCTGTCGTCGGCCACGTGTGCGGCGGTCCAGTCGCGGGCCTGGTAGTGCTGCGGAATCGCGTGACCGAAGCGCGCCAGATAGCGCAGGAACTCCTCGTACAGGCTGGGTGCTTCCAGCGCCTCGCGCAGCCGCGCCTGGCCGTGCGGGTCGTAGGCGAACACCTGCAGCATCTGCGGGTTCTTGTTGCCGAGCAGGAACTCGATGTAGCGGTATTGCAGCGACTGGAAGCCCGACGACGGCCCCAGCACGTCGCGAAACCCCATGTATTCGCTCGGGGTGAGCGTTTCCAGCACCGACCACTGCTCGGTCAGTTGCCGCAGGACCTGCTTGCTGCGCGCCAGCACCTTGCGGCATTGCCAGACCTCGTCGCGCTGCAGATGCACGATGGCCGCGCGCAACTCGTGCGCCAGCAGCTTCAGCCACAGCTCGGAGGTCTGGTGCTGGATGATGAACAGCATTTCATCGTGATGCGCCGGCTCGGACAGGGGCTGCTGCGCAGACAGCAGCTGGTCCAGCCGCAGATAGCCGCCGTAGGTCAGCCGCCCCTCCAGATCGGTGTGGATGCCAGGTTCCAGGTCACGCAGGTTCTTGTCGACGGGCATGGCATCGCGCTGAAGATCGGGCCACGCAGGGTAACGCAGCGGCCGGGATTCGGGATTCGGGATTCGGGATTCGGGATTCGGGATTGGCGGATGGCGGATGGCGGATGGCGGATGGCGGATGGCGAAGCGTATTGGCCCACGGCTATCGCCGGCCCTGGCTGGCTGCTTGCAGCCCTGGCGGGATTGCCTGAGGGGATCGGGGCCAGCGAGATACGTGCGCAGGTACCTCGTAGAAAATCCGTATGCACGATTGGCACGCTCAGGCCTCATTGTCGAGCCCGCTTCCTTCAGCTTTGAACCACTTGGCAGGCGCCCGGTGCGGTCTCAGCCACTGCGCCGCTGTCACCATATCGTCAACCTAGGTCTGCAAATTCATGCAGAATCGAACGGCGCTGCCGGCCAGGGACGTGGCCGGACCAGGGGAGCGTTTCACGTCTCAAGGATCAGGGGACTCTCATCTCATGCATGTGTTGCAGCGTCGTGCAGCCGTATTTCTGTGTGCGCTGGCCGTGGCCGGCCACGCCAATGCCCAGGTCGTCATCAGCCAGGTCTACGGCGGTGGCGGCAATAGCGGCGCCACCCTCCGCAGCGATTTCATCGAGCTGCACAACATCGGCAGTGCCCCGGTCAGCCTGGATGGCTGGTCGGTGCAGTACGCCTCCGCGGCCGGCAGCAGCTGGCAGGTCACCCCGTTGGCGGGCACTGTCCCGGCCGGCGGCTATTACCTGATCAAGCAGGCCGACGGCAGCGGCGGCAGCGTGGCGCTGCCCACGCCCGATGCCATCGGCACGCTGGCCATGAGCGGCACCGCCGGCAAGGTGGCGCTGAGCAATAGCGCCTCCGCGTTGAGCGGCACCTGCCCCACCGGCAATGCCGATCTGGTCGGCTATGGCAGCACGGCCAGCTGCGCCGAAGGCAATGCGCCCACGCCGGCCCCCAGCAACACGCTGGCGGTGCTGCGCGGCAACGACGGTTGCACCGATACCGACAACAACGCCGCCGACTTCGCCACCGGCGCGCCTGCCCCGCGCAATGCCGCCAGCCCCGCGCGCCTGTGCAGCGGCGGCGGCCAGCCGGTCGCCACGCTGGCCGATGTCAGCCAGGCCGAAGGCAATGCCGGCACCCGCAGCTTGGTGTTCACCCTGAGCCTGAGCCAGCCGGCCGGTGCGGGCGGGGTGAGCTTCACCGCCGCCACCGTCGATGGTACCGCCACTGCCGGCAGCGACTATGTCGCCCTGCCCGCCACCACCCTGCGCATCGCCGCTGGCGAACGCAGCGCCACCATTTCCGTCGATGTCCTGGGCGACACCACGCCGGAGCCGGATGAAAGCTTCCGGCTGCAGATCAGCGGCCTCACCGGCGCGCTGCCGGCCACGCTGAGCGCCACCGGCACCATCCTCAACGACGACTTCAGCCTGTTGCCGATCCACGCCATCCAGGGCAAGGGGGCGCGCTCGCCGCTGGAGGGCCAGGTGGTGGCCACCTCGGGCATCGTGACGGCACGCCGCAGCGCCGGGTTCTTCCTGCAGGCGCCCGATAGCGAAGCCGACGCCGACCCGTCCACCTCCGAAGGCGTGTACGTCTACACCGGCAGCGCACCGCCGGAGGCGGCCGCCATCGGCAACCGGGTGCGCGTGCAGGGCACGGTGATCGAATACGTGCCCACCGCCGACCCCACCCAGCCACCGCTCACCGAGATCGGCGGCAGCCTGACCGTACTGGCCGATTCCACCGGCAACCCGTTGCCGATGCCGGTGGCGTTGAGCGCGAACTTCCCCAACCCCAACGGTGCCTTCGATCAGCTCGAAGCGCTGGAAGGCATGCGCGTGGCCGCCGCCAGCCTCACCGTCAATACCCCCACCGGCGGCAGCGTCAACGAGACCAACGCCACGGCGACCAGCAATGGCGTCTTCCATGCCGTGGTCACCGGCGTGCCACGCGCCTACCGAGAGCCGGGCGTGCAATTGCCCGACCCGCTGCCGGCCGGCTCGCCTGCCGGCGTGCCGCGCTGGAATACCAATCCCGAAGTGATCGCGGTCGGCAGTGCCGGCGTCGGCGCCGAGCGGCTGGATCTGGCCTCCGGCTGCCAGGTGCTCGATGTCGTCGGCCCGCTGGATTACAGCTTCCGCCGCTACACGCTGTATCCGGAACGCACCCCGCAGGTGAGCTGCAACGGTGCCGACCAACCGCGCCCGGCACCGGTACCGCAGGCCGACGACGTGGCCGTGGCGACCTACAACATGGAGCGCTTCTTCGACGACCAGAACGACCCGGCGATCGGCGAACCGGTGCTCACGCCGGCCGCCTTCCAGGCCCGCCTCAACAAGGCCTCGCTGGCGATCCGCAACTACCTGCACACGCCCGACATCCTGGGCACGGTGGAAGTGGAAAACCTCAGCGTGCTGCAGACCCTGGCCGCGCGCGTCAACGCCGATGCGGTGGCCGCCGGCCAGCAGGATCCCAAGTACGTGGCGTACCTGCAGGAAGGCAACGACGTGGGCGGCATCGACGTCGGTTTCCTGGTCAAGACCGCACAGATCGCCGGCGGCGTGGCGCGCGTGGAAGTTCTCTCGATCGCTCAGGAAGGCAAGACCACCACCTGGACCGAGCCGGGTGGCGGCGTGAGCCTGCTCAACGACCGCCCGCCGCTGGTGCTCACCGCCAACGTGCACCAGGCCGACGGCCGCGTGCTGCCGCTGACCGCCATCGTGGTGCATCAGCGTTCGCTCAACGGCGCCGAAACCGACGATGCGGCCGGCATGCGCATCCGCGCCAAGCGCCAGGCGCAGGCCGAGTATCTGGCGCGCCTGCTGCAGACGCGTCAGCAATTGAACCCTGACGAAAAAGTGCTGGTCATGGGCGACTTCAACGCCTTCGAATTCAACGACGGCTATGTGGATGCGATGGGCACCGTCACCGGCAAACCGGCGCCGGATGCGCAGACCGTGGTGGGCGGCGATGGCACCGATCTGGTCAACCCGGATTACACCGACCTGACCTGGTTCAACACGCCCGACCAGAGCTACTCGTACGCCTTCGACGGCAACGTGCAGTCGCTGGATCACATCCTGGCCAACGATGCGCTGATGCGCGCGCCGCAGATCGCCTCGCTGTCGGTGGGCCACGCGCGCATCAATGCCGACTTCCCCGGCACCGCGCGTAACGATGCCAATACGCCGACGCGGCTGTCCGATCACGATCCCACCGTGGTGCTGTTGCGCATGACCAAACAGGTCAATGCGGACCTGGGCGTGGCGGTCACTGCTGCGCGCGATCAGGTCACCGAAGGCGAGCGCATCGATTTCAGTGTGGACGTTGAAAACCGCGGCCCCGACAGTGCGGCGTTCGCTGCGGTTGCCTTGGCGTTCGATGCCGCAGTGAGCCCACGCGTCACCGCCGCACCTGGCTGGGTGTGCCAACCGCCGCAGACCGGCACCCAGACGGTGGTCACCTGCACCATTGCAGCGTTGGCAGCCGGTAACGCGCAGAACTTCTCGGTGCAGGTGGAGGCGGGTGCGGCATTGGCCGGACGGACGTTGACCCTGGCTGCATCGGCGGCCTCGCAAACCCCCGATCCGCAGTCGGGCAACGACACCGATGCGGCCAGCGTGACGGTACAGGCGCAACCCCGCAGCGACCTGGCGGTACGTTTCGACGGCCCAAGCAGCCTGCCGACCACCGCCTTCAGCGCCACCTACCGCGTGCTGGTGAGCAATGTCGGCGCCGCACCGGCGCAAGGCTCCGGCCTGGTGATCGAAGGCAACACGGTGTCGGCGTTGTCGCAATTGGTACCGCCGCAAGGCTGGCGTTGCGACAAGCAGACCCAATCGCTGCGTCGGGCCCGCTTCGTCTGCAGCACCGCCGCGGTGGTACTGCCCGGCGCGCAGGCAACTTTCCAGTTGACCGTCGCTGCCAGGCCCATCCCGGCCGACGGCGCGGTGCGGGTGCAGGCCACGGCCACCTCGCGTTCGCCCGATGCCAACCCAGCCGACAACACTGCGCTGATCGTCACGCCGATCGGCGGAGGTGATGGGCGCCGCTGATCGCAGTGCAACACGTCGCAGTTCTCTACTGCGACAAAGGGCGCGGCCTGGTCCGCGCCCTTTTTTTTGTGCAAGCCAGCATGATTGTCTGCTGCGGTGCAGGACAGCGTTTTGCTTCGCCGTCCTTAACATGGCAACTCATATCATTTGAAACTTCTTGATGAAGGTGTCGTCGCAATGAGCGTAGCCGCGCAGTTCCAGATCGACTATCTGCAATACATGGACGCGGACGGCCAATGGGTCCGCGACGACCTTCCGGCCGACGCCGCCAACCCGCAACAGCTGCTCGCCCTGTTCAAGCGCATGTTGTTCGTGCGCACCTTCGACACCAAGTCGGTGGCCTTGCAGCGCACCGGCAAGCTGGGCACCTACGCGGCCTGCATCGGCCACGAGGCCACGCATGTGGGCATCGGCGCTTCGATGCGCAGCGGCGATGTATTTGCGCCCAGCTACCGCGAATACGGCACCATGTTCGAACGCGGCGTGCGCCCGCGCGATGTGCTGCTGTACTGGGGCGGCGACGAACGCGGCAGCGACTATCCGCGCGATGCCGATGCGGCGATCGACTTCCCGATCTGCGTGCCGATCTCCACCCAGTGCCTGCACGCGGCCGGTTCGGCGCTGTCGTTCAAGCTGCAGGGCAAACCGCAGGTTGCGGTGGCCTGCTGCGGCGACGGTGGCAGCTCCAAGACCGACTTCTATGCCGCACTCAATTCGGCCGGCGCCTACAAGCTGCCGCTGATCCTGTGCGTGATCAACAACGGCTGGGCGATCTCGGTGCCGCGCTCGGCGCAGACCGGCGCGCAGACGCTTGCGCAGAAGGGCCTGGCCGGCGGCCTGCAGTGCCTGCAGGTGGACGGCAACGATCTGGTTGCCGTGCTCGAAGCCATGCGTCAGGCACGCGTGCGCGCACTGGCCGGCGATGGCGGCACGGTGATCGAGTTTTTGACCTATCGCCTGTCCGACCACACCACCGCCGACGACGCGCGGCGCTATCGCGGCGAAGAAGAGGTCAAGCAGGGCTGGGCGCGCGAACCGCTGCTGCGCCTGCGCCGCTACCTCACCGCGCAAGGCCTGTGGGACGCCGCCCAGGAAGACGCCTGGAAGGCCGAATGCAGCGCGCGCGTGGACGAAGAGGTCAACGCCTATCTCAACACGCCGGTGCAGCCGGTCGAAGCGATGTTCGATTACCTCTACGGCGACCCGCCGGCCGAGTTGCTGGCACAGCGCGCCGAGGTGATGGCGCTGGAGTCGCGCCATGGATGAGCTCACCCATGTGCCTGCCGACACCTCCCAGCACGCCAGTGCCCCCTACAACGCTGCGGCAACGCGCGGAGAGATCGCCATGAGTTCGCCCATCACCCTGATCGAAGCCATCACCCAGGCGCTAGCCTGGGAGCTGGAACACGACCCCGCGGTACTGGTGCTGGGCGAGGATGTCGGCGTCAACGGTGGCGTGTTTCGTGCCACCGCCGGCCTGCAGCAACGCTTCGGCAGCGACCGCGTGCTGGACACGCCGCTGGACGAAACCACCATCGCCGGGCTGAGCGTCGGGCTGGCCGCGCAAGGCATGAAGCCGGTGGCCGAAGCGCAGTTCGACGGCTTCGTGTATCCGATGGTCGACCATCTGATCTGCCACGCCGCCCGCCTGCGCAACCGCACCCGTGGCCGCCTGCATTGCCCGATGGTGCTGCGCGTGCCGTGGGGCGGTGGCATCCGCGCGCCGGAACATCACAGCGAAGCCAACGAAGCCATCTTCACCAACGTACCGGGCCTGCGCGTGGTGCTGCCGTCCTCGCCGCAGCGCGCCTATGGCCTGCTGCTGGCCGCCATCCGCGACCCGGATCCGGTCATCTACATGGAGCCCAAGCGCATCTATCGCCAGTACAAGGAAGTGGTGGCCAACGACGGGCAAGCGCTGCCGCTGGATGTGTGCTTCGTGCTGCGCGACGGCACCGATGTCACCCTGGTGACCTGGGGCGCGCAGGTGAAAGAGGCGCTGGAAGCGGCCGACAAACTCGCTGGCGAAGGCATCAGCGCCGAGGTCATCGACGTGGCCACGTTGCGCCCGCTGGACTTCGACACCATCGCCGAATCGGTGGCCAAGACCGGCCGCTGCGTCATCGTGCAGGAAGCCCCGCGCACCGCCGGTTTCGGTGCGGAAATCGCCGCGCGCCTGGCCGAACAGTCGATGTACGACCTGGTGGCGCCAGTGGAACGCGTCACCGGTTACGACACGCATATCCCGCTGTTCCGGCTGGAAATGAAGTTCCTGCCGAGCGTGGAGCGCATCGTCGCCGCGGCACGTCGCGCGGTGGCTGCCGGCTGATATGCGCGCCCGTCTGCTTTGCGACCATCGCGCCGCCTACGCCAACCCGGTCCGCTTCCAGGCAGGCCAGCAGGTCGGCGTGGGCGTGCGCGACGAAGAATGGCCGGCGTTTGCCTGGGTCACGACCGATAGCGGACGCGCCGGTTGGGCGCCGCTGGCCTGGTTGCGCCCGCTGGGGGACGGCCGGGCCGAAGCCCTGCGCGATTACGACGCACGCGAACTCGATGCCCAGACAGGCGAGGACGTGTTGCTGCATCACGAACACGGTGGCTGGTGGTGGTCCGAACGTGCCGACGGCACGCAGGGCTGGCTGCCGGCCGCCGACCTTGAACTCCTCGACGACACCACGCCGCAGCTGCCGGCCGCGCAAGAGAACCTGCCATGAGCGACAACAAGAATTTCCACCTGCCCGACCTGGGCGAAGGCCTGCCCGACGCCACCATCGTGGAATGGTTCGTCAAGGAGGGCGACACCGTGCGCCTGGACGACCCGCTGGTGTCGATGGAAACCGCCAAGGCGGTGGTCGAGGTGCCCTCGCCGTTTTCCGGGACCGTGGTCAAGCTCGCCGGCGCCGCCGGCGATGTGATCGTGACCGGCTCGGTGCTGGCGCAGTTCGCGCTGGATGCCTCGCAGCCGCAACGCGCCGACGGCCAGGACACCGGCCATTCGCATGGACCGGCGCCGACGCACGCACCCACGCCCAGCACCGGCGACAGCGCGGCTGGGCACACCACGCGCGTGGTGGCCTCCGATAACGGCGGCGAAATTGCCGATGCCGATGCCGATGCTGGCGATGGCAGCAGCGATCGCGACGATGCCGGCACCGTGGTCGGCGCGATGCAAAGCTCCAACGCCGTGCAGAGCGAGCAGGCCATTACCGTCGGCGGCGTGCGCGCCATGCCGGTGGTGCGCGCGCTGGCGCGCAAGCTGCGTGTGGACCTGGCACAGGTGCGCGCTACCGGCCCGGACGGCACGGTCACGCTGGCAGACGTAAAGCACGCAGCGGCCGCCGGTACCGCGCAGTTCTCACCCGGCGCGCATGGCGCGCCGACCTCTCCTGCCAGCGGGAGAGGTGGTCCGATCGGTGATGGTGGGAGAGCTGCTGGGAGCGCTGCCGACGGCAGGGATCGATCCGCAACAGCACCCCTTCTTCCGCCTGCGGGAGAAGGTGCCCGCAGGGCGGACGAGGGCAACGCCCGCTCCACGCTGTCGGCCAGCGGCAAGCCGATGCGCACCCAGTCGCCCGGCATCAGCACCAAGGGCCAACCCGAGCAACTCAAGGGTGTGCGCCGCAACATGGCACGTGTGATGGCCGATGCACACACCAAGGTGGTGCCGACCACGCTCAACGACGATGCCGATCTGCACGCCTGGCAGCCCGGTAACGATGTCACCGTGCGTCTGGTGCGCGGTATCGTGCGCGCCTGCCAGGCGGTGCCCGCACTCAATGCCTGGTTCGACGGCGACGCACTCAGCCGCACCCTGCACCACCAGGTCGACATCGGCATTGCCGTGGATACCGAAGAAGGCCTGTTCGTGCCGGCGTTGCGCAACGCCGACATGCTGGATGCGCATGGCATTCGCGAAGGCGTCAACCGGCTGCGCCAGCAGGTGGAAAGCCGCAGCATCGCCGCGTCCGAACTGAGCGGCTACACCATCTCGCTGTCCAACTTCGGTATGTTTGCCGGCCGCTACGCCACGCCGGTGGTGGTGCCGCCCTGCGTGGCGATCGTGGCCGCCGGCCGCGCGCGCTACCAGCTCACCCCGGTGATGGGCGGCGTGGAAACGCACAAGGTGATGCCGCTGTCGCTGACCTTCGATCACCGCGCCGCCACCGGCGGTGAAGCGGCGCGCTTCCTGCGCGCCTTGCTGGACGATCTGGCGTTGGCCAACTGAGCACTTGCGCGGCGGCTTGCCGGCTCGCCGCGCAGGCTGGAAAACGCCCCGGCAGCAACCGCGAACGCGGGTACACGCAGATGCGCGCGTGTGCCAGGTGGACGAGCGCAATGCAGCGGATGATTTCCAACGTCAGCGGCGCCCGCAGCCGCGCAATGTTGCGGTGTGCTAAGGAACCTCGATCAAGCGCCAGGTTGGTTGCACCAAGTTCAGATTCGCGGCATGGACAAGAACACGGCGCCAGTGCTGACGTCGCTTGCGCTCTCGTATCTGTCACGATGCGCCGGCAGCCGCTGCCACTGGATGATCCTGCCTGGCGTAGCGACAAGCCCTTCAGACACAGCAAACCTCATTCGACAAGCCTGCCGTTGCGCTTTCCATCAGGGTCGCCTTATTACATACCGAAAAAAAGCCCGCTGGGAAGCGGGCCTGTGAAGGTAAGGAAAGTAAATAATATTTGGTAATTGTCTCAGGATTCTAAGGCGTGACGGATCTTTCGGGCTCTGGATGCTTCGATTGACATGCTGTAGGTCTTATCGCGCTGGACCTGGAACTCCTCCAGTCTACGGCTCAGCGACTCCTTGTAGACAGCGGCCCTGCCTGACCTCACGTCGGTACCCGACGCGCCAGGCTGATCTGCCTCGAGCTCGTCGATGGTGCGCCTGGAATGCGCATGCTTGTAGAAGTTTGCCGGCAGCAACCTGGTTCCTTTAAGCAAATAGACGCCAAGCTCGTTAAGGTGCTGACTTTCGGGAGTCATCCCCTTGATATTTCCTTTCTTTCGAAGATCTTTATGCCATTGGTCAAAGGTGCTTCTTTCCTGGTATGCCGCCAGGGCATAATCAAGAGAAAATATGACACACCCACCGATTGACTTAAGTGCTTCCGCCTCAATCACCGCAAACGAAATTTTCCTACCGAACTGAGACGTGAGATTTTCTCTCATTTTCACGAAACCAGGCATGTGGTCCGGGTTATAAGTGTCGACTCCCCGTAATTCAATGCCAGCTAAAACTAGAGGTCTGCGGTTGATGTTGATCACGGAACTCGACGGGCGTTAGCCCGCCCAGGCTGTCGTGCGGGATCTGTTGGTTGTAGTCGGCGAGCCACTGTTCGGTCTGTTCGCGGACCTCGCTTAGCGTGCGGAAGATGTGCATGTCCAATACGCCACGCCGATAACTGCCGTTGAAGCGTTCGATGAAACCGTTTTGCATCGGACGCCCCGGCTCGATGAAATCCAACGCGATACCCTTGCGCTCAGCCCACTCGGCCAAGGCCAATGCAACAAATTCCGGGCCATTGTCCAAACGCAACTTGTTCGGATAGCCGCGCCAGGCTGCGATGCGTTCCAACGTGCGGATGACGCGGGCGGCCGGAAGATTCAGGTCCACATCGATGGCCAAGGCTTCCCGACTGAAATCGTCGATGACATTGAACGTGCGGAACCGCCGACCATCCCATAACGCATCGGACATGAAATCGATCGACCATCCAGCATTGGGTCGATCGCCGCATGCCAGCGGCTTTGGATAGCGCGTCGGGACCCGGCGCCTGCTGCGACGTCGTTGATTGAGTTTCATCAAGCAGTACACGCGCCAGACCCTTTTGTGATTCCACACATGTCCGCGACGGCGGATGATCTGAAAGAGCTTTCCAAATCCACGCTCGGGAAAACGCTCGGCCAACTCGGACAACAGCGCGATGACCTCCTCGTCGCGATCGGGACGGCGCCGATAGCGCGCTGTCGAGCGAGCCACGCCAACTACTGAACAGGCCCGGCGCTCGCTCCAGCCATGCCGCTCGACGAGCCAGGCCAGAAGCGGGCGTTTGTGCGTCGGGTCTACAGCTTTTTTGCGATGACATCCTTCAATGCATGGTTTTCCATCGCGAGCTCGGCGTACATGCGCTTGAGCTTGCTGTGCTCGGTCTCCAGGTCGCGGAGGCGTTGCACGTCAGCGGCCTCCATGCCGCCGTACTTGGACTTCCAGACGTAGTAGGTCGCCTCGGAAATGCCCAGCTCGCGACAGACATCCTTGACCTGGCGGCCGCCCTCGACCTGTTTCAGCGTGGCGACGATCTGGCTCTCGGTGAACTTGCTCTTGCGCATTGTTGGTCTCCTTGGTGGCTAGTGTGCTGGAGACCTCTAGTTATGGCTGGATCAATTTTACGGGAGACTGACATAAGCAGATGCAGGTTCCAGCGCGATAATCGACGTATGACCACTCTCGTGATTGCGCACGTCGAATGCGACGCGATGCCACTTTCTCGGATCTTCGTCCAGTCGCACTACCGCTCTTAGGGGCAATCCTGTCTTATGCCAGCGACTCAGATCATTCAAGAATTCTCCCGGTGTGTCGAAGCTGCGCAAATTTAGATTGTTTAATCTATTGTCGTATGAGCGGACCAGATGAGGGAGATTTTCAATGTCCATCAGCCGAAGTGACTCGCTGATGGGTTCATTTCGCCTCAGTTGATCAAGGGTTGCGTTGGCATAGGAGACCAGGCTTGGCGGGGCTAAATGTCCGCGCGACTCCACCGCATCCGACAAGGCCTCGGCCTTCTTGCGAGGCCTTGTCGGGAGAGCGGAAAAAGCAGAGTTACTGGGCGGGGAATCCGGCGGCGGAGAGGCCGGAGGCGTAGACGCCTTACTGCTGGGTGCTGAGTCAGCCTCCGGAATATGATGTTGAAAACGACTGCTGCTTGAGCCGCCCACTCCTAATGATCTGAAAAATTTCTTCATTTTTTACCACCATTTTTTGTATGGATCTGAATTGCACTCTTATGGAGTCGCACATATATTAGATCGCGCTAATCGAAGAACTCGGTTTCGTTGCGCGAAGATCTAGGCAATAATGCGAAAAGCTGAAAAACCCTGAACGAAGCACTACAGATAAGCGACACTAATTCACACTGAAGAGTGATCTGCGCAACTGATGTTCGGTGACTAACCGACCCCAAAAAAGCCGGGCCACGGCCGTGGATTAGTCGCATTGGACGCAGCACACCTCGGGTCGACATACCGGTTGTTTGCACTGCCGCTTGGCGGTGCCATGGAGCGCTATGCTTGGCTAGCGCATCTGCACTTCGTTTCGGCATGCACGCCGTCGACAATGCGCGGATAATCGCGCGATGTCACTGAAAGCAGATTTGCTGTCGCTACAGCTACAGCCCGTATTCGAGTCCGCGCTCGCCAGGGCCGGTGTGCATGCGCTCACGCCGATCCAGGTCGCGATGATTCCGCCGATGCTGGCCGCACGCGACCTGATCGCCACCGCGCAGACCGGCTCGGGCAAGACCCTGGCATATGCCTTGCCGCTGCTGCAGCAGCGCTTGCAGGCGCCGGAACAGGCGCCGCGCGTGCTGGGCGGGCTGATCCTGGTACCGACGCGTGAGCTGGTCGCGCAGGTCGCGCAGACCCTGCTGTCGCTGGCCGCCGCCTTGCCGCGACGGCTGAAGATCGTCGCCGCCACCGGCGGTGAAGCCATCAATCCGCAGCTGATGGCCTTGCGCGGTGGCGCCGACATCGTCATCGCCACCCCGGGGCGGCTGCTGGACCTGGTGACGCACAATGCGCTGGGCCTCTCGCAGGTAAGCACGCTGGTGCTGGACGAAGCCGATCGCCTGCTCGACCTGGGCTTTGGCACCGAGCTCGATCGCATCCTGGCCTTGCTGCCGGCGCAGCGGCAAAGCGTGCTGGTCTCGGCCACCTTCCCAGCCGCCATCGCGTCGCTGGCCAAGCGTCGCCTGCGCGATCCGTTGCGCATCACCCTCGACGCCACGCCCGAACAGGCACCGGCGATCGCGCAACGCGCCATCGCAGTGGATGCCGGCCAACGTACGCAGCTGCTGCGTCACCTGCTGCTGGAATACGGATGGCCGCAACTGCTGGTCTTCGTCGCCAGCCGCCACAGCGCCGACAAGGTTGCCGAGAAACTGAGCAAGACCGGCATCGCCGCCTTGCCGCTGCACGGCGAATTGAGCCAGGGCCGCCGCGAACGCACGCTGCGCGCCTTCAAACAGGCGGACGTGCAGGTGCTGGTGGCCACCGACCTGGCCGGGCGCGGCATCGACATCGACGCCTTGCCGGCCGTGCTTAATTACGACCTGCCCCGCTCCACTGTCGACTACACCCACCGCATCGGCCGCACCGCACGCGCCGGTGCCAGCGGCGTGGCGATCAGCTTCGTCACGGCAGACAGCGCCCAGCAGTGGCGGCTGATCGAAAAACGCCAGGGCCTGCGCGTGCCGACCAGCGTGATCGAAGGGTTCGAGCCAACCCCGGTCCAGGCGCCTGCCCCCGACCATGCGCCCGGCGCAGCGGTGCGTGCAGCGGATGACAACGGCGGCATCAAGGGCAAGCGGCCGAGCAAGAAAGACAAATTACGCGCCGCGGCGCAGGCGCAGGCTGGCAAGCCGGGCTGAGAGTAGCGAACGCATCGTCGCAAGCAGTCCTAGCACCGGCGCGTGATGACTGCGCCCACACCGCCGCACTGCAGCGCGGGCTGGCCTGGCAACCGCGCGCCTCGGCAGCCGAACGCGCTCAGCATGCCTAAGCCGCAACCGCCCAGCAAACGCTCTGGCGCAACAGCGTCGGCCAGCCACGGCCCGCTCGAACCGCTGCGTCCGAGCGGTAAGTATCCGCTACCAAGCACCAGCAGGGTTGGCCGGTGGCAGCGTCCCCGTCGCTTCGCCAATAAGGACGCTCGCCAGCGTCAAGTCCCCGCAGGCCTCCTGCACCCCTGCCAGTTGCCATCCACAACGCGCGAGGCCTGGCTCGTCCATGCGATACGGTCGACATTCCGCCAGCAACTGCTCGTCCCGCAGCGGTGCGCCGCCGACGGGACGACGATCAAACCTCAGTCCTGCTCGAAATCCAGTTCGCCATCACCGAACGCATGATCGCTCTGCGCGCGTGGCGTGCGCTTGCCCGGCTTGCGCAGGATTTCGACGAAGAACTGCTCGCCACCGTCGGCGACGAGTGCGTTGATCGAGCGGATCAGCTCGGCCGGCGGCAGTGCCACGGCACTGGCTTCATCCACACCGAAGCGCATCTCGAAGTCCCAGTAGTCCGCGCCAGCCGGCAGCTCCTTGCGGCGCTCGCGGCGGATGTACTTGCGGATATCGTGCTTGCTGGATTCCAGCAGACGATCGCGGTTCTTGCCTTCGAGGTTGAGCTGGTAGGTCTTGCGCATGGCGACATCGGTGGTGGGGACTGGCCGCCTATTGTGAGGCCAAGGCGGCATCCTCGGTGAATCCAGCATCAAGTGGCGCTGCAGAACCGCCAAATGGCGGCATGCGCGCCTGGACTGACGCAATCGCGCCGTACGGCCCAACCCCTGCGTTCCCGGCCGCATCGACGCCCTGACGCATCTCACCGCAGCCCGAGCTGCTTGCGCAGGCTGCCGTCCACCGCGCTGGCGGGCAGGAACCGGCGCAGCTTGCTCAGCAGTGATGCCTGCCCGGCGGGTGTGCGGCGCATGCGCCACCTGCCCAGCGCCGCCTCCACCACGGTGGCGGCCACGCCATGCGGTTCCGGCGCGGTGTCGATACTGTGCGTGACTGCCCGCGCCACCACGCCACGCTCGCGGTCGTAATCGGCAATGGTGGCCTGCACCACCGGCGAATTGCTGCCCAGGCTGGTCTTCGTATACGCAGGCTCCACCAGCGTCACGCGAATGCCGAATTGACGCAGCTCGTGATCCAGCGTTTCCGACAGCCCTTCCACCGCATGTTTGGAGGCGGCATACACACCCATGTACGGCGCCGGCAGGAACCCCAGCACCGAGCTGACATTGACGATGCGGCCCTGGCCGCGTGCGCGCATCTGCGGCAGCACGGCCTGCACGGTGCGCAGGATGCCGAGTAGGTTGATGTCGAATAATGCGGCCGCTTCGTCGACGCTGGTTTCTTCAATGGCACCGACAAGATTGGTGCCTGCGTTGTTGACCAGTACATCGATGCGGCCCGCGCGGGTGATGATGCCATCGGCCGCACGCTGCACCGAAGCGGCATCGCGGATATCCATTTCCACCAGCTCCACGGCCGTCAACGGTGTGGCACCGGCCAGGTGACGCACGCTGCCGTAAACGATGCAGCCGGCTCGGGCGAAGTGTTCTGCGGCGGCACGGCCAATGCCGGACGACACGCCCGTGATCAGCACAACGGTCTGCTGTTGCATTGCGGTTCCTTCAATCAAGAGAAAGACATCGGCGATACGCGTGCGGCCTGCAGGGCATGCGTTCGGAAGGTGGTGACGATGGCGCACGACATTGCGCTGCGACGGCACCGTGGCCACCGTCGCAGAAGTGCTTCATGCAGGCCGGGCAATGTCCGGTGCGTTATTCCCTTTGCCGGGATCGGGCCGGATCTTGAACCAGATCGAATACATCGCCGGCAGGAACACCAGGGTCAACACGGTGCCGGCCAACGTGCCGCCGATCAGCGTGTAGGCCAAGGTGCCCCAGAACACGGAATGGGTGAGTGGAATGAATGCCAGGATCGCCGCCAGTGCCGTCAAAATCACCGGACGCGCACGCTGCACGGTGGCTTCCACCAACGCATGGAACGGATCCAGACCCTCGGCTTCGTTGTGATGGATCTGTCCGATCAGGATCAGCGTGTTGCGCATCAGGATGCCCGACAGCGCAATCAATCCCACCAGCGCATTGATGCCGAACGGCTGCTGGAACAGGATCAAGGTCGGCACCACGCCGATCAGGCCGAGCGGGCTGGTCAGAAACACCATCACCATCGCCGAGATCGAGCGCACCTGCAGGATGATGATGAGCAACGTGGCCGCCAGCATGATGGGGAACAGCGGCAGCATCGCGGCGGTGGCCTTGCCGGACTCCTCGATGGAGCCGGCCTCCTTGATCTGATATCCGCTGGGCAGTTTGTCGATGATCGGCTGCAGCTGCCTGGTGATCGCAGCCGAGACATCCGGCGGCTGCAGCGTGTCGTCGACATCGCCGCCCACCGTGATGGTCGGCACGCGATCGCGGCGCCGCATGACCGGCTCTTCCATCCGCACATCCACCTTACCTACCTGCGACAGCGGGACGCGTTGGCCGTTGCCGCCGGCCAGGGTGAAGTCGGCGATGCGTGCCGGATCCAGACGGGTATCGCCGGCCCGACGTCCCCCCGCTCTGAGTAGCGGCCGGGTTTAGAGTCCGGGGTTGATGATATCGGTGTTGGCCAGCTGTTGGGCATACGCAGATGGCGTCATGCCGCCAATGGCCTTCTTGGGTCGCTCCTCGTTGTATTCGCGTCGCCAGCGTTCGATCTCGGTACGCGCATGCAGCAGGGTTGGGAACCAGTGCTCGTTGAGGCATTCGTCGCGCAGCCGGCCATTGAACGATTCGACGTAGGCGTTCTGGTTTGGCTTGCCAGGCTGGATCAGCCGTAACTGCACGCCACGCGCATGTGCCCAGGCCACCATCGCTTTGCCGCAAAACTCCTTGCCGTTATCTGTGCGGATCACCTGTGGCAAGCCGCGACTGTGCGCCAGCCGATCCAGCACGCGTGTCACGCCATGGCCCGAGATTGCGCGCTCCACCTCGATGGCGATCGCTTCGTGGGTTGCATCGTCCACGATCACCAGACACTTGATCACTCGGCCTTCGGCGCTGCGGTCGAACACGAAATCCATCGACCACACCTGATTGGCCTGCGATGGCCGCAGCAGCGGCTGACGCTCTCCTATCAGCACCTTTTTGCGCTTGCGGCGCCGGACCTGCAGCTGCTGCTCGCGGTACAACCGCTCCACACGCTTGTAGTTCACGATGCGTCCTTCCTGTCGTAATTTGAGATAGATCATCCCCACACCATAACGGCGATGGCGATGCGCCAACGCACAGATGCGTTCGCGCAGTGCGACGTTGCGATCTTCGCGCGGGCAATATCGCAGCGCACTGGCGCTCATGCCGATCACTGCCAACGCACGACGCTCGCTGGCACCACGCCCGATCCACTCGCGCACCAGCATGCGACGCGCCGGTGCGCTCACCACTTTTTTCGCAGTGCATCCTTGATCAGGTCGTTCTCGAACAGCTGCTCGGCCAGCAACTTCTTCAGCCGCGCGTTCTCGGACTCAAGGTCCTTGAGCCGCTTGGCATCGGGCACGCTCATCCCGCCGAACTTGCTGCGCCACAGATAATAGGAAGCCTCGCTGAAGCCATGCCGCCGGCACAGGTCCTTGATCGCCACACCGGCATCAGCTTCGCGCAGGAAGCCGATGATCTGTTCTTCAGAAAAACGCTTCTTCACGTCCAATCTCCTCGAGTTAGGGAATTGGACTCCAAACTGAGGTGCTACTCAAAATCGGGGGGGCGTCGGGCCGACCGCGCCACCACCTGCACGCTGCGGATATCCTCGCGCACCAGCGTGGTCGGCACGCCGCTGAGCAGGAACTGCAACTGCTGGGCGACCGCGGCCGAGGTCAGCCCCACCGCCTGCAGGCGATCCTGGTCCAGGCTGAAATGCAGGGTCGGTGTGCGCACGCCCCAGTCGGTATTGACGGTGCGCAGCATCGGGCTGTCCTGCATCACCTGCATGACCTGCGCAGCGATGCCGCGCAGCACCGTCGGGTCCGGGCCGCTCACCCGGTAGGCGACCGGAAACTTCGAATACGGGCCGAAGGTCAATTGCGTCACGCGCACGCGCGCTTCCGGTGCCAGGCCTTGCGCGATCGCCTCACGCAAGCGCAGCTTCAACGCATCGCGCTCGTGCTGGTCGTCGGTGCGCACCACGATCTTGGCGAACGATGGGTCCGGCAGTTCCGGACCCATCGCCAGGAAAAAGCGCGGCGCGCCCTGACCGATGTAGGCGGTCACGATCTTTGCTTCCTTCTGCTTGGACAGCCAGTCTTCCACCTTGGCGGCCGCCGTGCTGGTCTGGTTGATCGAGGTGCCGTACGGCAGCTGCACTTCCACCAGCACTTCGGGCCGGTCGGAGATCGGGAAGAACTGCTTCTTGACCATGCCCATGCCCACGACCGCCAGCACGAACAGCCCCACCACGGACCCTGCGACCAGCCACTTGCGGGCAATGACGCGACCCAGCGCCTGGCGGAAGCGGTTGTAGCGCGGCGTGTTGTAGATCGCTGCGTGGCCGCCTTCGACTTTCTTCAGGTCGGGAAGCATCTTCACGCCCAGATACGGCGTGAACACCACCGCTACCACCCACGACACGATCAACGCAATGCCCACGATCCAGAACATGTTGCTGGTGTATTCGCCGGCAGTGGAAGCAGCAAATCCGTTCGGCATGAAGCCCACCGCGGTGACCAGGGTGCCGGACAACATCGGTGCGGCGGTGTGGCTCCAGGCATACGCCGAGGCGGCAACGCGGCTATAGCCTTCTTCCATCTTCACCACCATCATCTCGATGGCGATGATGGCATCGTCGACCAGCAAGCCCAGCGCCAGGATCAACGAGCCCAGCGTGATTCGGTCGAAATTCTTGCCCGTCGCCAGCATCACCACGAACACTGCTGCCAGCGTCAGCGGCACGGCTGCCGCCACCACGATGCCCACGCGCCAGCCCATGCTGACGAAGCACACCAGCATCACCACCAGCAACGCGACGAAGAACTTGGTCATGAACTCGCCGACCGACGCATCGATGTTGACGGCCTGGTCGGTGACCTTGCTCAGACGCATGCCCAGCGGCAGTTCGGCATTGATCGCCCCCACTTCGGCGTCGAGCGATTTGCCCAGATCCAGGCCATTCCAGCCATCGCGCATGATGATGCCCAGCAACAATGCCGGTTCGCCGCCGCTGCGGATCATGAAGGTGGACGGATCTTCGTAGCCGCGTTTGACGGTGGCGATATCGGACAATTTCAGCGTGCGGCCCTGCACGACCAACGGGGTGTCGCGGATCTTCTGCAGGCTGTCGAGCGCGCCATCCAGGCGAATGAACACCTGTGGCCCGCGCGTTTCCACCGAGCCGGCCGCATTCAACGCGTTTTGCGCGTTGAGTGCGGCAAACACGTCCTGCGGACTGACTCCCAGCGTGGCCAGACGCTCATGCGAGAACTCGACAAAGATGCGCTCGGGTTGCTCGCCGATGATGTTGACCTTCTTGACGCCCGGCACGTGCAGGATGCGCTGGCGCAGGGTCTCGGCATCGCGTGCCAGCAGGCGCTGCGGCTCGCCCTTTGCCTTGAGCGCGAACAGCGCAAAGGTGACGTCGGCATATTCGTCGTTGATCAGCGGCCCGATCACGCCGGCCGGCAAGTTGGCCACTTCATCGCCGGCCTTCTTGCGCGCCTGGTAGAACTGCTCCTGCACCTCCCCAGGCGGGGTACTGTCCATCAAGGTCAGCGTCGTAAACGCAAGACCCGGACGCGTGTAGGTTTCGGTACGGTCGTACCAGCGCAATTCCTGCATGCGCTTTTCGAGTTTCTCGGCCACCTGGTCCTGCATTTCCTGCGGCGTGGCACCGGGCCAGGCGGTCACGATCGTCATCACCTTGATGGTGAATGCCGGGTCTTCGGCACGACCGAGCTTGAGAAACGCCACCAAGCCGGCCAGCGAGATCAGGAAGATCAGAAACAGCGTGATGGAGCGCTCGCGCACGGCAAGCGCCGAGAGATTGAACCGGCCCTCGCTCACGGCTGCGCTCCTGCCGCCTTGGCGGTGCTGCCAGCAGTGGCCGCGCTGCTACCGGCCACGCCTTCGCCGGCAATGCGTACCTGCTCGCCTTCGCGCAACAGATGCGCCCCCAACGCCACGATGCGCTCGCCGCGTGCCAGCTTGCCGGCCACGTTGGCGTGGTCATCGTCCAGGCCCAGCACCGTCACCGGCCGCCAGCTCACCCTGGTCGGGTTGCCGGCAATCACCCACACGCCCGGCCCCTTGCCGGCGTCGAACAGCGCGGCCAGCGGTACCTGCAGGCCGGCCTGGTTCCCGGAAGCGGTGCCGCCGGGGACGCGCACGCTGACCGTGGTGCCGAGCGGTGCCTGTGCGAGCGCGCCGTCCAGCACGTAGCGTGCCTCGAAGGTGCGGGTGAGCCGGTCGGCGCTCTCGGACAGCTGGCGCAAGGTGGCCGGCACGGTGACGGCGGCGTTGCCGAACAGCGTGGCTTGGGCCACCGAGCCGACCTGCGGGCGCAGGGTTTCCGGCAGCTGGATCACCGCTTCGCGCGGGCCGGCGTGCGCCAGCCGCACCACCGGCTGCCCGGCCGCAACCACCTGGCCCGGCTCGACCAGCGTTTCCATCACCACGCCGTCGGCGTCGGCCACCAGGTCGGTGTAGCGGTTGGCGTTGCGCGCCACGTCAGCCTGGGCCTGGGCGGCGCTCAGCTGCGCCCTGGCCGCATCGGCGGCGGCCTTGATCTGGTCGTAGGCCGAAGCCGAGATGGCGCCGGTACCGCGCAGGTCGCGGTACCGGGCTTCATCTTCGGCGGTCTGCTGCGCCCGGGCGCGCGCGGCGGCCACCGTGTCCTGCTGCGCACGCGCAGCCAGTTGCAGATCCACCGGGTCGATACGCATCAGCGGTTGCCCGCGCTTGACGCTCTGCCCGGCATCGACCAGCCGCTCGGACACCTTGCCGGCCACCCGGAACCCCAGGTCGCTCTGCACGCGCGCCGCTACCGTGCCGGAGAAGGTGCGCACCGCAGCGCTGGCATCGCCAGCCGTGGCAACCCGCACCCGCGGCGCGGCGGTCCGTGGATCGGGCTGCGCCTTGCCGCCGCAGGCGCTCAGCGCCAGCGGCAAGACACAGAGGAAGGTAAAGGCGACAAGGCGGCGGCGACGCATGGCAATCCCGGAGCGATCGGATGAAGGCTCGCATCCTGAGACTTGTGACTAAATCAGTCAATAGTCACAAACAATTTTTTACGGCGACAGGCTTCGCAATACCAGGCTGGACAACAGCAGCGGCACGTCGCCGGCATGATCCAGGCTGTGCTGCAGCAGCACCGGATTGATGTAGGGGCGCATCACCAGATAGGTGGCCTGGGTCAGTTCGTCCAGCGGCGTCTTGCGCTCGAAGTCACCGTTCTGGCGCCCTTGCACCAGGATGTCCTGCAGCAGTGCCTGGATGTGGCCCTCGTACGCAATGACGGGCGGCCAGCGCTCGGTCGCGGCCGACGTGGCGATCTCGTACAACTTGCGCTCGCGCGAGTACAGCCGCAGGCTCGCCTCGATAATCGCCTTGAAAAGGCTACGCAATTTCTCTGGCGGCGACGCCGCGGCAGACACCGCAGCCAGCACCTCGGCCTCGATCTCCCCCAGGCAATGCGAGCAGATCATCTCGCCGATGGCCTGCTTGGATTCGAAGAACTTGTAGATGTAGGCCTTGGAAAAACCGATCTCCCTTGCCAGGTCGGACACGGCCGTCTTTTCGTAGCCGTAGCGGCTGAAATGCTCGGTGGCGGCCACCACGATCTGGTCGCGGACATCATGGTCGGCCGGGCCGCGGCCCGACACGGGATAGTTGGATGCTTTGCTCATCGCGACAGCTTAGCGCCGTCGCTGCCGACTTACAAAAGTGACTATTTCGTATTATAGTCACTCACCACTTGTCATTCCGGCCCCGCACATGTCGTCACTCCGCACCCTCGCAGTGTTCGTTGCCGCCAGCCTCGTCACAGGTTGCGCGGTTGGTCCCGACTACGCCCGGCCGGAGGTGCCGCTGCCGGACCGCTACATCGGCCAGGCGGATATCGCGCAGCGCCAGGCCGCAGTGCCAGCCGACCTGTCGACCTGGTGGGACGGCTTCAACGATCCCGACCTGAGCCGCTACATCAATGCGGCGCTGGCGCAAAACCTGGACCTGGCCCAGGCCGGCGCACGCGTGGCCCAGGCGCGCGCCGGGCTGACCGCCGCCACTGCCGCGCTGCTACCGGCGGGCAACGTGAGCGGCAGCGCCACGCGTGCCTACCAATCGCTGGAAACCCCACTGGGCCAGGTGCTCAACAGCACGCCCAACTTCGACCGCCATGCCAGCGTGTACGAAGCCAACCTGGGCGCCAGCTGGGAGCTGGATCTGTTCGGGGGCCTGCGCCGCGGCCGCCAGGCGGCCTTGGCCGACTACCAGGCCACCGAAGCAGGTGCTGCTGCCACCCGTCTGGCGGTGGCCGCACAGACCGCCGATATCTACATCAGCATCCGCGGCCTCCAGGCGCGGCTGGACGTGGCGCAGCGCCAGGTCGCCACCCAGCAAGGGCTGGTTTCGATGGTGACGCTGCTCCACCGCAAAGGCCTTGCCGCCGAACTGCAGTTGCAGCAGGCCCAGGGCGCACTCGCGCAGGCGCAGGCCGGCGTGCCGCCTCTGGAAGCCGGCCTGGTTGCGGCAATGAACGCGCTGGACGTGATGCTTGGCGTGCCGCCCGGCACGCACCGTGCCGAGCTGTCGGCGACCAAACCCATTCCGCCAGCCCCCCAGATCGCCGACAGCGGCACCCCCGGCGACCTGCTACGGCGCCGGCCCGACCTGATCGTGGCCGAGCGTCGGCTGGCCGCCTCCAATGCGCGTATCGGCGTGGCGATGGCCGAGTACTACCCCAAGTTTTCGCTGAGCGGCCTGCTTGGCAGCGCCACCGCCATCTCCGGTGCGAACCTGTTTACCGGCGACGCCGCGCAGTCGTCCGGCGTACTCGGCCTGCGCTGGCGGCTGTTCGACTTCGGCCGCATCAACGCACAGATCGCACAGGCCAAAGGCCAGCAAGCCGAACAATTGGCGGCTTATCGCCTTGCGGTATTGCGCGCCACCGAAGACGTCGAAAACGCATTCACCGCACTGATCAAACGCGAGCAGCAGGCAGCGGTGCTGACGCAGGGCGTGGATGCACTCGGCAAGGCACGCGGCGCCTCTGCGCTGGCCTACGAAAAAGGCACGGTGAGCCTGATCGAAGTGCTCAACGCCGACGACAGCCTGCTACGCGCCTCCGACGCGCAGGTGCAGGCGCGTACCGACGCGGCGCGCAGCGCGGTTGCGACCTTCAAGGCGCTGGGCGGCGGTTGGCAGGCCGGCGGTGCGGGTCCTGCTGCGATCGCTGTCGCCGTGGACAGCAACCGTCACCAAGACGACACGACAGCAACTAAGTGAATGACACGCCACGCTGACGTTGATGGGCGTCTGCGCAGGTGGCACGCCACCGCTACCGATGTCGCCGGCTACACGCAACCGCAAGAGCTGGCCGACAGGGTCAGCAAACGGCTTGTCAGCCGTACTCAATCGGCATGGAAGCGCACGCCTGCATTGATCTTGCATTGATACGCCAGCACCGGCCCGCGTTGCTGCAGGCCCGGCAAGTCGTACATGTAGGTGGTGAAGCGCAGCGTGTCATCCGGGCGCAGCTGGTAGCGCATGAATTGCTGGATCGGTTTGCCGTCGTTGGCCACGGTGAAATGCGCATCGGAAAAGGCCACGGTACCGTCGGCGGTGATGCGATAGGCATCGATGTGGCGGCCGCCGCGGGTCTGGGTGGCCGGCGTGCCTTCTTCGGGCGTGCAACGTGCAAGGTCGGTGCTCACACTGACGTCGTAGCCGGCGTCCAGGGCAGCGAGAACTTCGGCGCGGTTGTTCAGCGATTCGGTGGCCAGGGCAGGCAGCGCACACGCGCACAGCGTGGCGAACAGCGCGGCAGGAACAAGACGTGGCATGGCGGACTCCAGGCGGGGAAATGGATGCGACGGCCTGGGCTTGCATGCGCCCAGGACCGCCAACATGACCCACTTCGGCCTGCATGAGCACGCGGCACTACGCATCGCGCGGCATGAGTGCGCTCGCCGGCGGACGCCGCGCACAGATCCAGAGGTCGGCCATCACTGCGCATGCGCGGGCGGCGCGATGCGCAGGTCAAGATCGTCAAAGATCTCGTCAATTACCACATCTACAACCGCGCGTTGACCTCGCGCGGCACGTGCTCGGGCGTGGGCTGTAATGCCGGCGTTGCGCCCAGCAACAAGCGGTCGGCCAATGCACGCGTGGCCACGCGCAACTCGGGCACGGCGGTGATTTCCCAGTAACGCCCCCGCAAGAGCGGCCCGACGCAATACAGTCCCGGCACGATCTGACCGGCGCTGTCACGGACGCGCAACTGCGCATCGGTGTCCACGCCCAGGCCCAAGGGATCGGCCCGCAACAGACCGGCTTCGCGCATGCCGGCGATCAAGGGATCGCTGGTGCGATCGATGTCGGTATCCAGCCCGGTAGCGCGAATTACCGCATCGTAATGACCGGTCTGCGCGTCGGCAGCACCACGCGGGCGGATCACCGCCTCTACGCCATCTGGCACCCAGCGCGCCCGCAGCAAGCGCGCAGAGACGATCTGCAACTGGCCCGATGCCTGCAACTGCGCCAGCTGTTCGGCCGCACCGGGCGCCACGCGATGGCGCGCCACTTCCCAGTACGGGCGCAGGTGCCGCAAAAAGCGTGCACGCTGGGGAAGTTCCAGGCGCTGCCACAGCGGCTGCAAATGCGGGCGCAGCGCATCCACCACGCGACGCCAATCGTCGACCACCGCACTGAGCTGACGCACTCCGCGCAGCAGGCCGCGCAGGTCGGCGTCCTTGAGCGCACGCTGCAGATGCGGCGGCAATTCCAATGGCGCGCCGGGCTGGCGCAGATGCGCCTGCGGTGCCAGCCCGCGCCGCGAAATCGCCAGCAGGCGGCCGCGATGCCCGCGCGTGTGCAAGGTCAGCGCCACGTCCACCATGGTCAACCCGGTACCGACGATCAGCACATCGTCGTCCGGCGACAGCCGCGCCAATGCGTCGCCCTGCCACGGCCACCCGATGTAACGCGGATGCACGCTCAAGCGCGGGCCGATACCCGCCAGCGCCTGCGGTTGCAGTGCGCCGACCGCCAGTACCACGCGATCGCTCTGGAAGGCATCGCCATTGGCCAGAAACACACGAAACCCCTTGCGCACGCGCTCCACCGCCACAGCTTCCTGCGATAACCGCATGACCGACGCCTGCGCACCGCTCACTGCTGCATCCAGTTCGCTACGCAGATAGTCGCCATAGGCCAGCCGCGGCAGGAATTCCAGCCGCCCGCTCTCGCCCAGGTGCAGGGTGTCGGCGAACGCGCCGGGGGCCTGCGCGTCGATGCCCAGATCCTTGGCACGCACGTTGAGCAGATGCTCTGGCCGCGCTGCGCCGTAGGCGATCCCGCTTCCAAAGGTGTCGGCCACGCCGACCAGGGTGATGCGTACCTGCGCATCGGCCGTCTGCGCCAGCGCACGGACCAGCGCGGTGCCGCAGAAGCCGGCGCCGATCACGGTGATATGGGTTTCCATGTGCAAATTCCGCTTGATGACCCGCAAGTTGTGCCCGCAGCGCGCCGCCGATGTGTAAACGTTTGGTTAGCGCCGGGCAAGCAAAAACGCATAAGCTGATCGCCGGCAGTGATGAGGCAGGCGGGGCATGCAACGCCGATCGTCCATGGCAGCGATATGACAGCGGTCGCCACCATATGTAGTGGTGCCGCGTGCGTTTGCGCATGTCTGTTTTCTGCGGCGCTGCGCAATTTGGCGATGCAAACGGCTGAGGCCAATGGTCCGGTGCAGCGCAAACATGCAGGGCGATCGTCGTCCGTGCCGCACTTGCGATACGCGTGGCGACCCCGTGGCGCGCGGCTATCGGATAATACGGCCATCCAAACCGAGCAGCCGCCATGTCAAACACCGCAGTTCGTCCGCAACGCGTGCTGATCGCTGGCGGCAGCCGTGGCATTGGTCTGGCGATCGCAGAAGGCTTCGTGCGTCATGGCGCGCAGGTTTCGATCTGCGCACGCAATGCCGCCGGTCTTGCACACGCTGCAGACGCACTGGCGGCGCATGGCACCCCGGTGCACACACTGCCTTGCGACCTGGCAGACGCCACGCAGATCGATGCCTACGTCCACGCTGCAGCACAAGCGCTGGATGGGCTGGACGTGGTCATCAACAACGCTTCCGGCTTTGGCCATGGCAACGACGATGCAAGCTGGCAGGCCGGACTGGATGTCGACCTGATGGCCGCGGTGCGCTGCAACCGCGCCGCGCTGCCGTATTTGCGCCGCAGCGCGGCTGCGGTGATCCTCAACATCAGCTCGATCAACGCGCAACGCCCTACCCCACGCGCGATTGCCTATTCCACCGCCAAGGCGGCACTCAACTATTACACCACCACCCTGGCTGCAGAACTGGCGCGCGAGCGCATCCGCGTCAATGCAATCTCGCCTGGATCGATCGAATTTCCCGATGGACTATGGGACACGCGCAGCCGCGAGGAGCCGGAACTATACGCGCGCATCCGCGACAGCATCCCGTTCGGTGGCTTCGGACAGGTGCAGCATGTTGCCGATGCGGCCTTGTTCCTGGCATCGCCGCAGGCGAGTTGGATCACCGGGCAAGTGCTGGCGGTGGATGGTGGGCAGTCGTTGGGGTGAGCCTCGTCCACTGCTCGAAGAGCAACAATTCGCCAATGCAAACTAGCACCCATTAAGATAGGTCGAAATAATTCCTCGACTCACACACGCAGTTCATAATGAATCGGACTAAAAATAATTTTTAGCCAAAACATATCAAAGCCTTGCCAATTTCCACATAGCTCATATTCGATCCGACGATCGACGCTATCTGCAGGCCAGCACCAGAGTGGTAGCATCAGCTCGAATATATCACTACCGAAGGAGCAGCAGTGATTTTTCATGCAAACGATCTTAGCCTTACAACATCGGATGGCAATTTCGCAAATAAAACCTCGCCACAGAGGCATTTGCTTACCCACAAAACCCCATTATAACTCTATAAGAAACTCAATGACTGCATGCCTCATGCTGTAATATAACGTCAAATTCCCAATGACATTTCCGATTCTTTCTTGGTGGGATAATACACTTTTTTCTTGTCAAGTTCGAAAAATAAAGTGCCATGAATACCTTGAGCCAACTTTTTGTCGACTGGATTTTTCCAAACTCTATTTAGTATATTTGTTGCACGCTTTTCACCCACCCGTGAAACAAAGTCACTTATGAACTCAACGTCCTGACCTGAATCTGGAAAAATTTCATGAAAGTCATCAACATTGGCCATAAAAATATCGTAAGTGCAATTATCTGCCCCATCAACGACCTGTATATTCGGCATTAGCGTCCACCTCTCTTTCGTCCACCTGGATAAACATTATCATATCCACCACCGGGCTTTTGAACATCCCAGTGTGGTCCTCCATGCGCTCCAGATCCTGGCCCCGTCGGCACCCAAACATTGCCTTTGCTGTCTGGCCACCCATGGCCACGTCCATTCGGACTCCTGACCTTTTTTCCATCCCATTTTTTTGGACACACATAGCCGTCTTCAGGAGTAGGCATGCCTGGCGCCTGGGCATCATTATCACCATTTTCATTTGCATGCCATAGACCCTCAATCTGATTCGCCGCATTTCTATTAGCTTCTTGCCCAGCTGGCGTTGCATTATAGGCGCTCCATGCAAGCAAGCCCGCTAGCATTGCCTCGCAGCCACCTCCGGCACACAAAAATGGGATTGCTAGCCATGCTATCGTCCCGTTCGGATCTACATATGAAAGTGGATTTCCGCCTACATACGCATAGCTATTGTTTCCTCCAGCCAAACCGATAGGGTCCTCACCAACAAATCGCCCCCACTGCGTCCGATAATACCGCGCACGATAATAATATAGGCCATTGGCATCTTTTTCCCTTCCCGTGTACTGATAAGGATTTGTGTAAGCCGTGCTGCTCTGAGCGGTCGTGCCATACGGATCATAGTCATATCGCTGCACCGCGCTACCCGCCGCATTCGTCAGCAAGCGCGTGCTGCCCAGCTGGTCGGTCAGGAAGTACGTTCTGCCGCCGGTGTCGTTGCGTGCATAGCGCTGGTCGATGCCAAGCCCGGTCAGGATAGGGTTGACGGTGGTGCCTTGTGTCTCCTGCACCGTGTCCAGGCCGTCATACAAGTACTGCGTGCTCGTGCCACCCTCGGTTCTGGCCGTACGCCGTCCCAATGCGTCGTAGCTGAAGCTGGCAATCGTCGTGCCGCCTTGCTGGATCTCTTTCAGACGGTCGCGGTCGTCCCAGACGTAACTGCGACTGCCATCACTGAGCAGGTTGCCGTTGTCGTCGTAGTTCAGCGCGACGTTACTGGCCGTCGTCTGCCGGTTGTTGTCGTCGAAGCTGTTGCCGCTGCTAGCGGCCGGAAGGGTCTGCGGCGCATGGGTGCCGGTTTGTGCGACCAACTGACCCACCGTGTTGTAGCCGTAGCCTAGGCTTCCCAATGCCGCCTGCCCGGCCTTGCCCCAGGCCATGCCGGTGAGCTGGTCGGCATTGTTGTAGGTGTAGACCGTCTACACCTGGTTGGGCAAGGTCTGGGTGGTGAGGCGGTTGGCGTAAGCGTACAGCAGCTCATCAACTGGGTGATGCCTTTCAACCACTCGAAATCACCACAATATTCATAAAAATATAATCGAATTATTGATCACACACACTTACGCCACCCATTGGCAGATAAAGCCTTGATCATTATCCATATACGCAACTCAGAGATTCCCGTGCGAATAAACCGCATCTTTATCTATTTGATCTGCCAAACGATGACATGGCGATTTTTCTTCGAAAAATTTTAAACACTCCTTAACATAGCTGATCTTACGATCAATAGAAACACCTCTCCTCCATCCCTCATAGAGGGCATAAATAATCGCAAACGTCCTGGTGCCGCTTGAAGAATTACTCAGGCGCCCACCTAACTCTCGCCCCACTTGATCATCAAAACACTCAATGGGCAACAATGCGTAGTCGCTAGGCCTGAAATTCTCAACTCCATACAAATAGAGATCCACACGCTTCGCAGGAGGATACGAACAAACTCTTTTCATCATTTCATTAGTTGGCAAGCTCGAAACGCTTCTATATATAACTCCATCTCCATTATGTTCAGCGCAAGAAATACCTGACAACATAATTAAAGAAAATAACAACCTAGAACCTATCTTGGGCAGCCACATGAGGGTCCTCCCTGTCTAGCAATATCAGCCAATATCTTCTGCTCTGCATTAATCCCCTGCTTCTCGAAACCAATTGAGTCATGAGCATCTCCGCGATTACCGGTTTGAATTAACCCACTAAGACTCTGCAAGACATAAACAGAGATAAAAGTTGTTCCATACACCCCTTGTTGAACCGAATGGGTCACTTCATGCCCAAGTGTTGCAATACCGCTAGCAGTGTTGGGACGATCATTCTGAAGATAAATATTAGATCCAATCGTAATTCCATTAAAACCATCAACCACAAACCAAGGAAGACCTTCATGAACACGAGCGTCGGCAAGAGCGTCTTTTGGCAGATACGGCGACAATGCATCAATCTCGCAGGGGGTGAGCCTTCGACCTGGCTTAACGCCTTTGCTGCCCATTAATCCGAGCGGGTCAATACTATTGACAGGATTTCCGTCAACATAACCATACATATTAACCCCACCAGCAAGCTTTATGGGATCTTCACTGATAAATCTCCCCCACTGGGGTCGGTAATACCTTGCCCGATAATAATAAAGCCCGTTTAGGTCTTTTTCCCGCCCTGTGTACTGGTAAGGATTCGTGTAAGCCGTGCTGCTCTGCGTAGTCGTGCCATACGGATCGTACTCGTAACGCTGCACTGCGCTGCCCGCCGCATTCGTCAGCAAGCGCGTGCTGCCCAGCTGGTCGGTCAGGAAGTACGTTCTGCCGCCGGTGTCGTTGCGTGCATAGCGCTGGTCGATGCCAAGCCCGGTCAGGATAGGGTTGACGGTGGTGCCTTGTGTCTCCTGCACCGTGTCCAGGCCGTCATACAAGTACTGCGTGCTCGTGCCACCCTCGGTTCTGGCCGTACGCCGTCCCAATGCGTCGTAGCTGAAGCTGGCAATCGTCGTGCCGCCTTGCTGGATCTCTTTCAGACGGTCGCGGTCGTCCCAGACGTAACTGCGACTGCCATCACTGAGCAGGTTGCCGTTGTCGTCGTAGTTCAGCGCGACGTTACTGGCCGTCGTCTGCCGGTTGTTGTCGTCGAAGCTGTTGCCGCTGCTAGCGGCCGGAAGGGTCTGCGGCGCATGGGTGCCGGTTTGTGCGACCAACTGACCCACCGTGTTGTAGCCGTAGCCTAGGCTTCCCAATGCCGCCTGCCCGGCCTTGCCCCAGGCCATGCCGGTGACTTGGTCTGCGTTATTGTACGTGTAGACCGTTTGCACCTGATTAGGCTAGGTTTGCGTAGTCAGGCGATTGGCATTGTCGTAGGCGAAGCTCACCTTCTCGCTGCCTTGGGTGATGGCGGTCAGTCGGTCTCCGTTGTCGTAACCGTACACAACCTCTGCCTGCGTGGCCGCCTGCATCTTCGTGCGGCGCCCCGCCGCGTCATAGCCATACGTAACCGTCCCTTGCGGACTGTTGGCGGCAACGACTTGGTCGAAGTTGTCATAGCCCCAGCTCAACGTCGCCGACAGGCTATCCGCCAGCGCCACCATCCGGTTGCCCGCGTCGTAGCTGGCGGTCAACGTGCCGCCCATGCCGGGGTAGGTGGTCGTGGCGGGCCGACCCAGCGTGTCATAGGTGTAGGTGGTCACCCGGTTGCGCCGGTCTGTGTAGGTTTTTACCCGGTCCATCTTGTCGTAGGTCCAGCGCTCCACCTGACCCAGTGCGTCGGTGCGTGTTACGCGACGATCGCGCTCGTCATAGGTATATGTCACGCCGTTGCCGTGCGGCAGCAGGATTGCGGCCACGTTACCGTTGGCGTCGAAACCCGTCTGCACGGTATTCCCCAACGGATCGACTGACTTTACGGCTCGCCCCAGTCCGTCGTACTCCATTCGTGTGAGGTTACCCTGCACGTCCTGGGCGGCAATCATCCGCCCCAGCACGTCATAGCGGAAATGCACATTGCGACCGAGCGGATCGCTGATCTGGGTCAGGTCTTCGCCGGTCCAGATGAAGTTGGTAGTGTGATTCAAGGCATCAGTCAACGTGAGACGTTGCCCTGCGGCATTGCAGGTTGCTTTGGTGACTTTTCCCAGTGGGTTGGTGACCGACGTTAGGCACCGGCTGGTGTAGCCGAAGCTGGTCTTGTGGTTGAGCGGGTCTGTGATCGATGCGAGATCGCCATCGGCGTTGTAACCCAATGTTGTGGTGCGCGCTTCGGTGGTCCCTGCCATTACCTTGATCTGCGTCTTGCGACCGCTGCCATCGTAGGAATATTCGGTGCGCCGCCCAAGCGGATCGATTTGAGCAGTGATCTGCCCGCCGGCGCCGCGTTCGTAGGTGATGGTCTGGGCAAGGTCCGTACCATAGGCAGCAGTATCGGTCTTGGGATACAGGGTGGCGGGATCGAATGTCACGCGACGCTTGCTGCCGTCAGGCTTGGTGATCAATCTACCGAGCATATTGCCCTCGATATGGGCATAGTCGATGGTCAATACCCCACCGTCTGCCTGCATCTGCTTGACCACGCGACCGGTCCATGATCCGAGTCCCACGTCATCTTCAAACTCATTCCATAACACGCGTTGATTCTTGCCATCAAAGATTCCCTGCAAGCGCACCTGGGCTGGAATCATCAACGTTTTTTCACGCACCTTATAGGTGAAGCTACGTGTAGTCCCGTCGGGCCGCGTGACCTTACTGAGATACCCGTCGGAGTTATATGCGTAGGACCAACTACTGCCCAGAGGATCCTTGACGCTGCTGATTCGATTACTGCTGTCGTAGGCGATTGCAAGATAACGCCCATTCGCCGATATGATGCGCGAAACGAGGCCTGCATCGTAGACATAATCGACCCGGTTGCCGAACCGATCGGTGGTCCATTCAAGCTGATTCGGAGAGTACTGGTTGAAGTACATCTTGCTGCCGTCGCGCAATGCGAGCAGGTAGCCGTGCCCCGATGGAGTGCCTTGCGTGATAGTAGAACCCGCATACCCTGAAAGAGAGCCGGACTGCGCCCATTGGCCGGTTAGTCCACTTCCGGAGATGCGGCTGAAAACTATGGGTGCACCACTCGGAAGCACCAAGTGCAGCTGATTATAATCTCCAGTCGGCGAGTACAAGGTGTAACGAAAACCCGCAGCAGTTCCGATACCAAAATCACGCTTGAGAGTTTCCCGTGGCCTGTAGAAGCGAGTAATCGCAATAGGCGAGAGACCGCCCACCACTGCATCGGTCTCTTCGTAGGAAAACTCACCCGTGTAAAGATCGATCGGGTCACCTGCAGTAGCGCCCGCGCCACCGGCATCGCAATTACAACCGTCGCTGACGGGTGGCTTATCGGGCTCAGGAGGCGGGTTATTCGTGTCGACGCTATAACTTGCTCCCATTGCCTGATACAGGCCTACGCCGGCTTCTGGCGCAATACGCGTGCCATCGGATGTCACACGCCCCTTGCCATACACACGCCACCCCTCGGCTGGCTCATAGATCCAGAAGTTGGCTTGCGTGCCTGTAGGCAATTTGTCGTAATTGGGATACAGCACCTTGACGCCCTGCGCGGCTTGCGGCGTCAAGCCCTGGATCAGCGCGCCGCCTGGCTCAAGTGTGAAGTACATCGGGTAGTTGGCGGGCACCGGGAACGGAGCACGATTGACTGGCGTAGGCACGATCGCCAGCTCATTGACCAGACGACCCTTGCGATCGCGAATCACGGTACCGGCCGGGATATGAATCTGCAGACCGGGGATATCCGGATGGGTGACCACCACGTCCCGCTTCAATGGTGAGGCAATGCTTGTCTTATCGCGTGCACTGATCTGCGGCACGTACATCGTGTAAGGCAACCGGGTAAGCTCACCGGCCTTGAGATCTACGCCCACGACGAATTGGCCGTATTCGCGCCCGGCGATGTTGGCAGACGTGCCATCGACATAGAGCTCTTGCCGCCCTGTTGCGATACCCGTGAGCACAAACCGTCCCGTCGGGTCCGTGCGTGTTTTGTTCAACCCAACGCTAATCTCCACGCCAGCAAGAGGCCGACTATTGACCAGCAGCACTTGGCCGCTGACGCTGGTCAGCCCACTGGCCATGGCGGCAACTTCAAGCGCACTGATCGGCAAAGCCTCAGGCTGCGCGCCCTGGACACGCCAACGCGAATCGGTGCTGTCCTGGCCTGGCTGCCAGACGCCTTCAGTCAACGAGGACGACTTCTTGCAGGGTGATGGATGGTCAGTGCCGCATCCCATCAGAGCCGGATTCTTCGGGATGTCTTCACCTGCCTTGCCCACGTCCTTGGCGGTCGCGGTTTCCGCATCGACAGCACCGTCAAGCGCACGGGTCTTGAACTCAACGACAGATAGCGGCACACCTTTGCCATCCAGACCGTGCAGCCCCTGCGCCAGCACCGTGTAGCTGGTGTCCGGAAAGAGCGTGGTCCTGGGCTGGATGAAAACGAGCCGGCCGCCTTCCGCCGCTGATACGCGCGTATCCACCAGTCCCCCTGGCCCCATCAACGACACTGTCGTGTCCTTGACATCCGCGCCTCGCACCGGTCGCGTAAAACGCAGTGCGATGCGAGTGTCGGGGTCGGCTTGGGCCTCCCCTGTCGCTGGAAGCGATGCAGCCAGCGCGGCATCCGCCGATGCTGCCCAGTGCGGGTTGGCTGTAACAAACGTCTGAGTCACCGGGTCGAACAACAGATCGGTACGTGCACCGGCACTTGCTCTCATCCCTCCAGACAGGCGTACCTGGCCATCGGCCTGCAGGGTAGCGACCTGGCCAGTCCTGGCAGGCATGGCCAAGGTCACCACATGCTGGGTCTGGGGATTCCAGAGTTGAGCTTGCCCTGGACTCCCTAGACCGCCCGCCAGCAACAACTGACCATCTGTCAACACCGTCGCGCTATGTTGCGCACGTGGACTCACACCTGCCAGTGCAATGGGCTGCAGCCTATCTTGCTCGGGATCGATCAAATATCCGCCTGCACGCAGTGCGCCTTGTGCGCTTGCACCGCCCCAGATCAGCACCTGTCCATCGGCTAGCCGCGTCAGACTGGCGCCTATGCGTTGCTCAGGAAGCGTCCAGGAGCGAACTCGCTGTTGCTTGGCCTGTTTCGTCAAGACTATGGAAGTACCAGACGCTTCCAGACGTAGCGTCTGGTCGTCGCCAAGCGAAATCCGTTGAGCCACTGATGCATAGCCTGCCGCAGATGCATTCGCATTTGTCGCGGGAGTGCTCGCCAAGTTCGGTGACTGAGCCCAACTGGCGGAGCCAGTGCTCGATAAAGCAGCAAGCATGCCCAGGCTGGTGCTCCATAGCCAATGCTTCAGTGTCTTGTTGCCAGCTTCCATTTCGGCATCCTTGGAATCGCGTAGTACAGTCATTTCGATGAGGTGAGCGTCAGCTGCGTGCTGAGCGTCTCGCCGTAGTACGGGTCCACATATATCGTGTAAGTACCCGTTGCCGGCAGGCTAGACAGATTCAGTGTTGCTGCCGATGTCGCGCCGACGGAATTTAGATGAACGCCGTCCGGCTTATACACCGTGTAATACGCCATACGCTCTGCCGGTACCGTCGTCTGACCTGCCACCTGCAATGCCACCGTCTGACCTGCTGTACCCGCAAAACTCAACCGCCCGTTCTGACCGCGACGACCCAAGGTCAATGTCTGCACCTTGTCCGCCACCAATGTCCCGGCCACATCCGTCGACAAAGTGCTCTTGAAGCTCATCGTCTGGTTGCCGTTGTAAGGCGGCGTAACCACCACGCTGTAAGTTCCAGCGTCCAAGTTGACTAGGTTGGTCTGACAACTGCCAATGCTGGCAGAACAATTCTGGCTTGCGATACCCGCGCCATCAGCACGGTAAACCGTCAACGACACCGAGCTTGTCGTATTGGGCGTCACCAGATCGCTCAGTGCAAAGCCCATGTTCTGGCCAGCCGTTGCCGTAAAGGTCAAATAGACATTCTGACCAGGCACCGTCGTCGCAAAACTGCCACTGGCACCATTGGTCACCTGTCCACTGGTCGTCCCTGTGGCTAGCGTCAACTGTGCACTCAACGTCTCGCCGTAATACGGATCCACAAACACCGTATAGGTCCCTGTCATCGGCAGGTTCGGCAGATTCAACGTCGTAGCCGAGGTCGGCGCAGCAGAATTCCACGCCGTTCCGTCCGGCTTATACACCGTGTAATACGCCATACGCTCTGCCGGTACCGTCGTCTGACCTGCCACCTGCAACGCTACCGTCTGACCTGCTGTACCCGCAAAACTCAACCGCCCGTTCTGACCGCGACGACCCAAGGTCAATGTCTGCACCTTGTCCGCCACCAGTGTCCCGGTCACATCCGTCGACAAAGTGCTCTTGAAGCTCATCGTCTGGTCGCCGTTGTAAGGCGGCGTAACCACCACGCTGTAAGTTCCAGCGTCCAAGTTGACTAGGTTGGTCTGGCAACTGCCAATGCTGGCAGAACAATTCTGGCTTGCGATACCCGCGCCATCAGCACGGTAAACCGTCAACGACACCGAGCTTGTCGTATTGGGCGTCACCAGATCGCTCAGTGCAAAGCCCATGTTCTGGCCAGCCGTTGCCGTAAAGGTCAAATAGACATTCTGACCAGGCACCGTCGTCGCAAAACTGCCACTGGCACCATTGGTCACCTGTCCACTGGTCGTCCCTGTGGCTAGCGTCAACTGTGCACTCAACGTCTCGCCGTAATACGGATCCACAAACACCGTATAGGTCCCTGTCATCGGCAGGTTCGGCAGATTCAACGTCGTAGCCGAGGTCGGCGCAGCAGAATTCCACGCCGTTCCGTCCGGCTTATACACCGTGTAATACGCCATACGCTCTGCCGGTACCGTCGTCTGACCTGCCACCTGCAACGCTACCGTCTGACCTGCTGTACCCGCAAAACTCAACCGCCCGTTCTGACCGCGACGACCCAAGGTCAATGTCTGCACCTTGTCCGCCACCAGTGTCCCGGTCACATCCGTCGACAAAGTGCTCTTGAAGCTCATCGTCTGGTCGCCGTTGTAAGGCGGCGTAACCACCACGCTGTAAGTTCCAGCGTCCAAGTTGACTAGGTTGGTCTGGCAACTGCCAATGCTGGCAGAACAATTCTGGCTTGCGATACCCGCGCCATCAGCACGGTAAACCGTCAACGACACCGAGCTTGTCGTATTAGGCGTCACCAGATCGCTCAGTGCAAAGCCCATGTTCTGGCCAGCCGTTGCCGTAAAGGTCAAATAGACATTCTGACCAGGCACCGTCGTCGCAAAACTGCCACTGGCACCATTGGTCACCTGTCCACTGGTCGTCCCTGTGGCTAGCGTCAACTGTGCACTCAACGTCTCGCCGTAATACGGATCCACAAACACCGTGTAGGTCCCTGTCATCGGCAGGTTCGGCAGATTCAACGTCGTAGCCGAGGTCGGCGCAGCAGAATTCCACGCCGTTCCGTCCGGCTTATACACCGTGTAATACGCCATACGCTCTGCCGGTACCGTCGTCTGACCTGCCACCTGCAACGCCACCGTCTGACCTGCTGTACCCGCAAAACTCAGTCGCCCGTTCTGACCGCGACGACCCAAGGTCAATGTCTGCACCTTGTCCGCCACCAGTGCCCCGGTCACATCCGTCGACAAGGTGCTCTTGAAGCTCATCGTCTGGTCGCCGTTGTAAGGCGGCGTAACCACCACGCTGTAAGTTCCAGCGTCCAAGTTGACTAGGTTGGTCTGGCAACTGCCAATGCTGGCAGAACAATTCTGGCTTGCGATACCCGCGCCATCAGCACGGTAAACGGTCAACGACGCCGAGCTTGTCGTATTGGGCGTCACCAGATCGCTTAGTGCAAAGCCCATGTTCTGGCCAGCCGTTGCCGTAAACAAAATCCTCTTACTCTGTGCCGCGACAGAGAGAGATTGGGATAAGACAGAGCCATTGACTGCTAATAGTGGCGATTTTTCTACAGCCAGCTTCCAAGTGGCAGGCGCGCTGGAAGGACGCAATAGCAGCAAATAGGTTCCGCCAATCGAAATCCTTGGCAAGTGGACAGTTGGACTTGCCGCTGAAACCGAGCCGGAAGCAGTGCTGACATTCGTTGGACCATACGCGGTGTACTCGATTGTCAATGTCCCCAAGCCACTGAACTGCAGACTTGGAAAATCGCCCACAGCGGCGTCATACAACACAGCAACTGCCTTCCCAGTTGTGTTGACTGCCAAGGTCTGCGCGGCAGCATTAAGCCCTAGCCGCTTCACGGACTCAATAGTCGCAGTCTCGATGCCTGTGGGGGCCACCACCACGTCCTGACTGCTCGTGGCCGAACCGTAGGGCGTAATAATCGTAACCTTGCCGCTGCCCACCTTCGCCGGAACTGGAAAAGCGATCTGCGTATTAGACGAACTCGATGTAGCGACTGCCCGTCCATTGAGCAGCGTCGAGGTCTGCCCTACGACAGGTAACAATTGTTTACCCGCAATTGTAATCTGCTCACCGACTGCCACAAGAGTAGGAGCAACGGATGTGATCGTTGGAACCGCAGCAGCAGCATCAACGACGAAATTGACGGGACTTGCGGCTACGGCGGTGCCGACCGCAACTGAAACGGGTCCTGTGGTGGCGCCAGCGGGAACAGTGGCGGTTATCTCGTTGACGGTAGCGGCTACAGTCGTTGCCACCACACCGTTGAACTTAACCGCATTTTGCGTGGCTGTCGTACTAAAGCCCTGGCCCTTGATCTTAACGGCCGTGCCCGGAGCGCCACGCCCTGGACTGAATGTGAAGATTGCCAACTGACCAGCAGCGAATCGATCTACTGTGAGCAGATTGCCTATGCCGTCGTAGATGTATCGAGCACTAGACCCAACATCGTCACTAACCGCGACCAATTTGCCACTGCTGTCATAGACATAGTTGGTGGCTGAGGACGCCACGGACAAAAACATCAATAACGTCAGCAGGAGTAATTTACCTGCGCGCCAGAGGCCTAGTGGAGCCCTCATAGACCCGCGCACGTCCGTTGCTTGCTCGCGATGCGAGGTCAATCGCCCATCCATGAGGCTTCCTTTGATCCAACGAGCAGTCAGCTCGGGGCTAGATTTTTGTAGTTTATATTCATACTCTGTTCAATCTTTGAAATCAAGAAAAATGTCGCGAAGTGCCATCATCTTCCTCTCCTTGGCCGTCGCCCTTCCTTTGTTGGGAGTGAGCTGGCTGGCCGGATTGGATCTGGATCAAAGGAAAGCCCATCAAGCCAAAGCGGACCTGGGTGAGACTTTGTTCCGAGACACAACTCTCAGTGCAAATCGGACACTGGCCTGCAGTTCATGCCATGACCCCAGCAAGGCGTTTGCCCAAGACGTCGCGGTTCCCACTGTCTATGGTCAACGCACTGGCACCCGGAACGTGCCGAGCTTGCTAGACCTTCCTCACTTCACTCACTTCTTCTGGGATGGTCGTGAGGAGCGGCTGGACCAAGCAGCGGTGGCGGCCTTCACCAATCAGGCCGAAATGGCTCAACCCGATATGAGTGTGGTGATCAAGGCGGTGTCACAGAAGCCGGACTACCGAATACGGTTTAAAGCGGCATTTGGCAATGAGCGTGTCGACCAGGAACGGATCTCCAGTTCCATCTTGGCTTACCTGGCTTCTGTGACCACTGGCCGCAGCCGATACGATGCTTTTGTCGCGGGGAATACCGCTGCCTTGACAACGGCAGAGCGCCGCGGCCTGGATGTGTTCCGGGGGAAAGCCGAATGTTCCTCATGTCACGCATTGGAGGCAGCACCGGCCGCTTTCACGGACAATCAGTTTCACCATTCCAACGTCGGGATGGATCGGATGGCTGGGCAAGTGGGCACCACCATTGAATCCTTTAAAACCAAGCGCGAGCAGGGTGTCCCATTAGCTGCGCTAGTCTTGTCAGACCCAGACATTGCCGCATTGGGACGGTTTGCAATCAGCGGCCAAGGCAATGACTTGGCGGCCTACCGCACACCAACGCTACGCAACGTCACCCGCACGCCACCGTATATGCACGATGGTAGCGTTCGAAGCCTTGAAGAGGCGATCCAACGCGAGATCTATTACCGCAGCCTTGCTCGTGGCACACCTATCTCGCTGACTGCAGCAGAGCAACAGGATTTGCATGCATTCTTGCATGCACTGGAAGACCTACCAAACGACACGCGTTAAGATTTAGTGTCGACTTCGGCAGCAGCAGCGGGCCGGCTTGGCACCACATCAAACTCGCGCTGAACTACTTTTCCAGTCTTACCAAGCCGCGCTTCTAACAAGTGGCGCCCCTCAGACCAACGCTGAGTAGGCTTGAACTCGAAGTGCGCCGAATCACTATTCGCGGCTACCGGTTGAACCTTCTCACCTAGCACCTGGCCATTCTTTAGATCGATCAACCGCAGCGAAATAGATGGCACCTCAGACCCAGAATGGGTGACTGACACTGTGACTGAAATCGGTGAGTCAGGACCTACCGGCTCGGACCGGTTCTGGGTTGTGGCCCCGTTCCCCTTGGTCACCACCAGAATTTCCCGAATCTTTGCCGAACTCGCAGCTGCTAAAGGCGCTGTTGATGCTTGCGGCTCTTTTCCACCACTGCCCGCAGGCGCGGTGCAACTGCACAATGCGCCAGCCAACAAAACCAAAGTCCCTTTCATCAACAAATGCATGGCCGTTTCCTTTTGGCGAACCTGTCGCGGACAAAGCAAGGTTATCAGGAACCAGGGCTCCGCTGCATCTCAGCAAAGCATACGATTGTTCGAACAGACTCGTTGAGATTTGCTACTACTACGAGTCTGGCGAGACCATTGTCCTCTTAGCGTTCTGACTTACGCAGACGCCTCGCGCTAACCCACCAGCTCCGCTGCCTCGACGCTGTGCTCCCCACGTGCCGGCGATAACGCGGCGGCGACCATCGCCGCTGCAATCCGCTCGGCCGGATTGATGCGAAAACGACGTGGCAGGAGCGGGCCGAGCGCGCCAAGGACGACGCTGCCGATGTGCTCGCCGGTGCGGCGCTCTTCGCGTTCGCCGCCGATCAGGCCGGGGCGTACGAAGGTGAGCGAGGGGAAACCGATCTGGCGCAGATCGCGCTCCAGTTCGCCCTTGACGCGGCTGTAGAAAATGCGCGACTGCGCGTTGGCGCCGGCCGCCGAGTTCAGCACGAACACCGAGGTACCTTGTGCGCAGGCGGCGCGCGCGATGGCGAGCGGGTAATCGTGGTCGATACGATAGAACGCATCGCGCGAGCCGGCCTGTTTCATCGTGCTCCCCAACGCACAGATGGCCGCTTCCATGCGCGGTGCCGTCCAGTGCTCGAGCCGCTCGAAGTCGATCACCTGATTGCGCAACTTGGGATGGATCTGCGCCAGCGGCCGCCGCGTCATCGCCACTACGCCGGTGCACCGCGTATCGCCCAGCAATTGCTGCAGCACGTGCCTGCCGACCAGGCCGGTCGCCCCTGCCAACAAGACATCCATCAGGCCATCCTCGCCATCAGCGCGCTCCTTCGGAGACGATCCGCGCACTGCTGACAATGCGATCGCGCTCCACCGCCAATAGCGTCAGCGAATGCGCCGGGGCCTTCCATTCGCTGCCACCGGCCACCACACGGCCGCCGTGGCGCGCGGTGTCCACCAGCACGCGCCAATGTTCGTCATGCATGGCCGGCAGCGTAAACGACACCGCGGTAGAGGCGGCATTGATCAGCATCAGCAAGGTCACGTTGGCGGCAATCTCGCGCAGGCCGGTGGTCGGCGAGCGGCCATCCAGACGCAGCATCAACGCGCGCGCTTCCGGGTCGTGCCAGGCGGCTTCATCCATCTCGGTGCCGTTGGGCGCCAGCCAGGTCAGATCCTTCAGGCCCAGCGCCTCGTCGAACTTGCCGTCGAAGAAACGCGCGCGATGCAACAGCGGGTAGCGCTGCCGAATACGAATCAACCGGCGCACGAATGCGGCCTGGTCGGCGGCGGCGGCCTTGGTGGCAGCGGTCCAGTCGATCCAGGTCAACTCGTTGTCCTGGCAATACGCGTTGTTGTTGCCGTTCTGGCTGTGGCCGAACTCATCGCCGGCCAGCAGCATCGGCGTGCCCTGCGACAACAGCAAGGTGGCGAGCAGGTTGCGCATCTGCTGGCGACGCAGCTGCTTGATCGCCGGGTCGTTGGTCTCGCCTTCCACGCCATAGTTGGAAGAGATGTTGTGGTCGCTGCCGTCCCTGCCGTCTTCGCCATTGGCGAGGTTGTGCTTGGTTTCGTAGCTGACCAGGTCGCGCAGGGTGAAGCCGTCATGCGCGGTGACGAAATTGACCGATGCGGTGGGGCGGCGGCCGCTGTGATTGAACAGGTCCGCAGAGCCGGTGAGGCGCGTGGCCAACTCGGCCAGCTGGCCGCTGTCGCCGCGCCAGAAGGCGCGCACGTTGTCGCGGAACTTGTCGTTCCATTCCACCCAGCCGGGCGGGAAATTGCCCACCTGATAACCGCCGGGGCCGATATCCCACGGCTCGGCAATCAGCTTGGTCTGGCTGAGCACCGGATCCTGGCGCACCGCATCCAGGAAACTGCCGGACGGATCGAAGCCATAGCGTTCGCGGCCCAGGATGCTGGCCAGATCGAAACGGAAGCCGTCCACGTGCATCTCCTGCACCCAGTAACGCAGTGAATCCATCACCATACGCAGCGCGCCGACATTGGTGAGGTCGAAGGTGTTACCGGTGCCGGTGTCGTTGATGTAGAAGCGGCGATCGTCGGCCAGGCGGTAATAGCTGGCGTTGTCGATGCCCTTGAACGAGAGCGTGGGCCCGAGCTCGTTGCCTTCGGCGGTGTGGTTGTAGACCACGTCCAGCAGCACTTCCAGGCCGGCGTGGTGCAGGCGCGCCACCATCTGCTTGAACTCGGCCACCGTGCGCGTGGACATGTAACGCGCCTGCGGGGCAAAAAAGCCCAGCGTGTTGTAGCCCCAGTAATTGCGCAGGCCTTTTTCCAGCAGATATTGATCGTCCACGAACGCATGCACCGGCAGCAATTCCACTGCGGTGACGCCGAGCGAACTGATGTGGTCGATCAATTCGTCGGTTTTCAGCGCCGAAAAGGTGCCGCGCTCTTCCGGCGGCACCGCCGGATGCAGCATGCTCAGCCCGCGCACGTGCGCTTCGTAGATCACCGTGCGGTTCCAGGGCGTCTGCGGCGGGCGGTCCTGGCCCCAGGTGAAGGCCGGGTCGATCACGGCGGATTTGGGCATGAACGCGGCGCTGTCGCGGCGGTCGAAGCTCAGGTCCTTGTCGCGATGGCCGATGATGTAGCCGAACAGGTGCGGCGCCCATTTGAGTTCGCCAACGATCTGCTTGGCGTACGGGTCCAGCAGCAATTTGTTGTGGTTGAAGCGGTGCCCGGCATCGGGCGCATATGGCCCGTGCACGCGGTAGCCATACAACTGGCCGGGCCGTGCGTCGGGCAGATAACCGTGCCAGACCTCGTCGGTGTATTCGGGGAGCGCAATGCGCTCCTGTTCGCGGCCACGTTCGTCGAACAGACACAGCTCCACCCGGGTGGCATTGCGCGAATACAGCGCGAAGTTGACGCCCAACCCATCCCAGGTGGCACCGAGCGGGTTGGGACGGCCTTCGCGAATGCGCGAGCGCTGGGTGAACTTGCGAGTGGCCATCGGTGACTCCTTAGAACGGTGAACGCAAACGGTGCGCGATTTTGCACTGGCGGCGCAGTCCGCAGCACACGGGCCGGCGCGCAGCAGGCCGGCCCATGCACGCTGCCAGACGCGCCGTTACTGGCGTGCAGCGATCGGGGTGGCCGCGTATTCGGCGGCCTGTTCGGCGGCGCGCTCCTCGGCCTCCACCAACCGCTCGGCCATGGCCCAATGGCGGTCCGCGTGCCCGTCCGGGCGGCCCTCCGCCTCCCAAATCTCCCGTGCCAACTGGGCAAGCCGCGCCTGCCGTTCCATGTCATTCATTGCGTACGTTTCTCTCAGGGGTCAATTTTCTTGGGACAACAACACTGCCACCGGCGCACGTGCAAACAGCGTGGATAGCGCCACGCGGCCGTGCTGCGACTGCAGCGTGCTGCCATCGAGCACATTACGGTATGTGCCCTCGCCCAATGCCAACGACGCCTGACCCCAGGTGGCAGGCGCCACCAGCAACGGCAGATCGCCCTCGCCCTCGACGCCGGCGCCCAGCCGCGTGACGGCCACCACCAGCGACTGACCGCGATACTGGCGACGGAATGCCAGCACCTGCGCATCGCCGCTGACCGCCACGTTCAAGGGTTGGTAGTCGCCCTTCGCAAATAGCGCTGGAAATTCGCGGCGCAACTGCAGCAACAGCGCCGTCAGGCGCGCCTTGACCGCGCCATCGCGCCAGCTGCGCAGCAACCCGGAGAAGTCGCGCGCCTGCTGCAGCCACTGCTGGCGCTGGACGTAATCCACCGGACGGCGGTTGTCCGGATCCACCAGCGACAGATCCCAGCCTTCGGTCCCCTGGTACAGGTCGGGCACGCCGGGCACGGTCAGGCGCAAGGTGGTTTGCACCAGGCTGTTGCGCGCGCCGGCGGCGGCGATGTAGCTGCTTGCGCGCAGCAGCGCGCGCCGCAGCGGCAGCCCGGCGCGGCTGCACAGCACCTGCTCCACGGTGGCCTGCACGGCGTGCTCATAGGCCGGCGAGCCGTCGGTCCAGCTGGTGTGCAGCTTGGCTTCGCGCACCGCCTTGAGCAGCCATTGCGCGATGCGCTCGGCGTAGCCGGCAAGCGGCTCGGTCTGGTCGGCGCCCAGGCCGATCGGCCAGGCCGCCACCAGGGTCTGCCACAACATCTGCTGGTCGCCCCCGGCCAGGGCCGGCGATTCCAGCGCGTCGGCCAGCGCATCGAACTGGGCGCTCTGCTCGACCCACCAGCGCGGTTGCTCGGACAACACCGCCAGCCGCATGCGCAGGTCTTCGCCACGCTTGTGGTCGTGGGTGGCGGTGGCCAGCAACGCGCGCGGGTAATGCTTGGCGCGCTCGAGATTCTGCGCGTGGAACTCGGCCGCTTCGTTGGCGAAATGGGTCGGGTGGCTGCCGACCTCGTTGCGCGACAGCAGCACGCCGTGCCGGTAGAACGCGGTGTCCTCCACCGACTTGGCATTGAGCGGTGCGGACAGCTGCTCCACGCGACGGCGCAGGATGCGCCGCAAGGCGATCTGCGCACGGTCTGCGCCGGCATCGTCGAGCAACCACCGCTCGATCGCATCCACGGCCGCCACGATCGATTCCGGCATCCCCTCGCGCGCCTTTGCAGCGGTCGCGCGCAATCGCTCCGCTTCGCTGCCGGTGACGCCCTTGGCGCCGGCATAGGTGCGGTACACCGGGAACCAGCGCAGCAGCACGCACAAGCCGCGCGCCAGCATCTGCGGGCTGAACTCGCGCGTGGGCGGATCCAGCCGCGCCAACGCCGACAACGCACCCACGGCGCGATTGAATTCGCTCTGCAGCGGGCCACGCAGGATTTCGTCGCGGGCGGTGCGTTCTTCCTGCGCGAAATCGCCGCTGCGCCCGCTCACCTTCTGCCAGGCACGGACCAATGGCCGGAAGCCGGCCGCATCGTGCAACAGCCCGCCCACCTGGTCCATGAAGTCGTAACCGGTGGTGCCATCGCACGGCCAGTCGGCCGGCAGGTGCTCGCCCGGTGCGAGGATCTTTTCCAGGTACAGGCCCAGCGTGCCGGGCTTGAGCCCACGCGTGCGGCCAGCCGCATCCAGCCGGCTGCGCAGCTTGCGCACATAGCCGGTGGGGTCGGTCAGCCCGTCCACGTGGTCGATGCGCAAGCCGTCCAGATGGCCTTCGGCCACCAGCCGCAGCGGCAACGCGTGCACCGCGTCGAACACCGCCGGCAATTCCACCCGCAAGGCCACCAGCGAGGTGATATCGAAGAAGCGGCGGTAGTTGAGCATGTCGTTGCCCACGCGCCACCAGTTCAGGCGATACGGCTGGCGTTCGATCAACATGTGCAGGCGGCCGTCGCCGCGTTTGGCGCCGTCGTTGTAGTCGCGCAGCCACTGCGCACGTGCGCCCTTTTCGGGGATGTCCAGCGTCTGCGGACGAATCGGGTAACGCTGGTCGTAATGCGCCAACGCCGCGCTGCCGTCGTCTTCGATCACCAGCGTGATCAGGCCTTCGGCCAGCGCTGTCGCATACGGGCGATCCAGCACCGCCAGCCACAGCTTGCCGTCGCGCCCGGGCGCGCGCCAGTCGATGTCGAACCAGTCGGCGTGCCTGGCACTGCGGCCATTGCGCAGCACATCCCACCACCACGCATTCTGCGCATGCGTGGCCATGTGGTTGGGCACGATGTCGGCGATCAGACCCATGCCGTGTTCGCGCGCGGCCTGCGAGAGCGCCACCAGGGCGTCTTCGCCGCCGAGTTCGGGATTGACCACGGTGGGGTCGATATTGTCGTAGCCGTGCGTGGAGCCCGGCACGGCCGTGCCGATCGGCGACAGGTACAGGTGACTGATACCCAGGCCTGCGTAGTACGGCACCTGCGCGAGCGCATCGTGCAGGGTGAAGCCGGCATGCAGCTGCAGGCGGGCGGTAGCGCGAAGATCGATCATGGATGCGGTTCCGAAACGGCCGCGACGCGACGCGCCTCGGCAAAGCCGTGCAGCGCCGAACTCAGGCGCGCATGCGGCAAGGGATCGGGCAGGCGTCGACGCCAGTTGGGATGCACTTCGACGGTGCCCGGCAGGTTGGGTTGTTCGTCCAGGGCCAGCGCGTCTTCCACCGGCAACAAGGCCAGCGGCGAGACACTGGTGGCGGTGAAGCGCAATGCGCCCAGCAGCGGGTCGCGCGCACTGCTCAGGCCGGCAAGTTCGACAGCGGCATCCAGCCGTGCCACGTCCTTGTTGCGCGCGGCCGCATCGTCGCTGGCCTGCGCGGGCTGGATCAGTTCCAGCTTGCGCCGCCAGTCGATATCGCGGCCGGTGCGCCAGCCGGTGAGCGTGGGCAGATCGTGCGTGGTAGTGGTGGCGATCGCATCCGGCCGCCACAGCGCCGGCGAGACGAATGCGCCGTCGTCGTTGCGCGTGAACATCAACACATCGATGCCCATCACTCCACGCTGCGAGAGTTCTTCGCGGATACCCGGCGGCACCACGCCCAGGTCCTCGCCGATGACGATCGCCCGGTGCCGCCACGATTCCAGCGCCAGCAGGTTGAGCAGATCGTGCAGCGGATAAGCCAGATACGCACCTTCATTGGAGCTGGCGCCATCGGGGACCACCCATAGCCGCATCAGGCCCAGGATGTGGTCGATGCGGATGCCGCCGCGGTCGCGCAGCACCGCACGCAGCAGCGCGATATACGGCGCGTAGCCGCTGCGCCGCAGCGCCGTGGGCGAATACGCCCCGATGCCCCAATGCTGGCCATCGGCATTGAAGGCATCCGGCGGCGCGCCCAACACCAGCCCGCGCAATACGGTGTCGGCCGCCGCTGCGGCTTCGGCGCCGTTGGGGTCGAAGCCCACCGCCAGATCGGCGATCAAACCGATCTTCATGCCGCGCTCGTGCGCCTCGCGCTGCGCATCGGACCAGCTGCGCGCCGCCAGCCATTGCGTGAACACATGCAGCTGCGGATCGTTGTCGCCGAAATCCTGCGCAGCAAAGCGTGCAAAGCCCTCCAGCGCCGCGCCGCCTGCGTTGCGGAAGGCGACCAGATCGGCATGATCGGGCGAAACGCGCGTGTACAACTGGCGCAGCAATTCCCACTTGGCGTGCGCCGAGGCCTGCCAATCGATCAATGCAGCGTTATGCAAGCCATCGAAACGTTCGCGCAGGCCGGGCACCGCGTTGATCGCATCCAGCGCCAGTTCGCCCAGGATGCGCACCGGCGCGGCATGCAAGGGATCGAGAAAGCGCCGATCGCTGGGCGAATACGGGCTGTAGCCGCCGCTCACCGGGCGCGCGGCGTGCACCGGACTCAATGCCAGGGCGTCGGCGCCGGCCAAGGCCGCGTGCCGCAACCATTCCACCGTGCCGGCGGCATCGCCGATACCGCCGTCATCCAGGCTGCGTGCCGAATACACCTGCAGCGCCATGCCCCAGGCACGCGGCGATGGCTGGCCACAGGCATCGGCCACGCTGAAGCAACGTGGCGGCGCCACGGCCACCTGCTGGGTGATCGCGCCGATCTGCAGCGTCCAGTAACTGAAACGCTGCGGCGCGCGCACCTGCCCTTGCGCATCGGCACGCGCGTCTTCGCTGGCGCCGCTGTCGTCGCTCCAGCGGCCACTGGCGTGTGCCGCCACGCGCAACGGCAGCGTCTGGCCCACCTGCACCGTCAGCAGCGGCGCCGGCTCGTCGGCCTGCGCCTGGCAGCGGCGCAGGCTGTCGGCGCGCTGCGCCGCGGTGGCGGCCGGCAGTTCCAGCGCGCTGAGCACCGCATGCACCGATTGCTCGGAGACCTGCCGCGGCTGGTCGCTGGCATCCACCCAATCCACCATCACCCCGGCCGCGGCGGCCAGGGTGTTGAGATCATCCCCGCCCGGATCGCGCGTACTCATGCCTGCGCCTCGTGCCAGGCGATGAAGCCGTCGACCGGTAGTTCCCGCGCATCGGCAGCCACGTTTTCGACATGCGCCACGCGTCCGCGCAGCGGCGGCAACGGCACCGGCTGGGTGCCGACATTGAAGGCGATATGCCACAGCCCGCCCGGCAGCTCCCAGGTGGCGGCCACCGCGCCATCGGCAAGCACGCTGGCACGCACGGCGCGCGCCTGCGCCAGGCCCGGCACCAGCCACTGACGACGCACGTCCAGCAGCGCCGTGAACCAGCTTGCCCACTGCGCGCCGTCGCCATGCGCGGCATCGGCGATCGGCGCACGCGATGCCGCGAACGTGGCATGGCTGTTCGGATCGGGAATGGTGGCGCGCTGGGCCTCATCGGCAAACGCGGCGAAGTGCGCGAACTCCTTGCGGCGGCCTTCGCGCACCGCATCGTCCAACGGTGGGCCGAAGTCGGTGAAGAACAGGAACGGTTGCTTGGCGCCCCACGGTTCGCCCATGAAAAACAGCGGAATCATCGGCGTCAATGCGGTCAGCGCCAACGCCGCGCGCAAGCGTTGCGGCGACACCAGCACGCTCAGCCGCTCGCCGCGGGCGCGGTTGCCGATCTGGTCGTGATTCTGCGCAAACACCACGAATTTGTGCGGCGGCAAGGCGCCACTGGGTTCGCCCCGCACATGCCCGCGCGGGTCCGGCTCGCCCTGATAGGCGAACCCTTCGCCCAGCACGCGCGCCAGGTGCTCGGTCGGCTTGTCGGCGAACGCGGCGTAATAGCCTTCCTCTTCGCCAGTGAGCAGCACATGCAGCGCGTTATGGAAGTCGTCGTCCCACTGCGCGGTATAGCCACGCTGCAGTTGCGAGGCCTGATTGGCCTCGTTTTCCAGCACCAGATGCACATGCCGCCCGGCCGGCAGGCTGGCCTCGACGGTCTCGCGCAAGGTATCCAGGAACGCGTTGGGCGATATCGCATGCACCGCATCCAGGCGCAGGCCGTCGAAACCGTATTCGTGCAGCCACATCAGCGCGTTGTCGAGAAAATACCGCTGCACCGGCGGCTTGCGGAAATCGATCGCTGCGCCCCATGGGGTGGGCTTGTCCTCGTTGAAGAACGGCGCAGCATAGCTGTGCAGGTAATTGCCGTCCGGGCCGAAGTGGTTGTAGACCACGTCCAGCAACACCATCAGGCCATGCCCGTGCGCGGCATCGATCAGCGCCTTCAGTTCGTCCGGTGTGCCATACGCCTCCACCGGTGCATACGGCAGCACGCCGTCGTAGCCCCAGTTGTGCGCGCCGGGAAACGCGCTCAACGGCATCAGTTCGATGGCGGTGATGCCCATCGCCGCCAGCTGCGGCAGTTGCGCCTGCACACCGGCATAGCCGCCGCAGGTGCCGACATGCACTTCGTAGATCACTGCCTCGTCCCACGGCCGTCCCTGCCACTGGGCGTTTTGCCAGGCATAGCCGTCGGTTGGCTGTACCGCGCTGGGGCCGTGCACGCCTTCGGGCTGCCAGCGCGAGGCCGGGTCCGGGACCGGCTCAGCGCCGTCGACGCTATAGCGGTAACGCGCATTGGCAGCGCAGTCGATGACGGCGCTGAAAAAACCGTCCTGTCCCGCCTGCAGCGCGCGGCGCGCGCCGTCGTCGAAGACCACGTCCACGCTCTTGGCTGCTGGAGCCCAGAGCGCAAAGCGCACCTGTCCCTCACCCGCCGGCCAGGCGCCCCAGGCCGGTGTGATTGCATTGCGCTGGTTCATCGTTATTTCTCCGCTTGCAGATAGATCGTGGCCAGCGGCGGTAGGGTCAGGCGCAGACGTTGCGCATGCCCATGCATGCCCACCGGCTCGGTCGCCAGGCGACCGCTGTTACCGAGGTTGCTGCCGCCGTAATGGGCACTGTCGGTGTTGAGGATCTCGCGCCAGAGGCCAGCACGCGGCACCCCCACGTGATAGTCGTGATGCGGTTGCGGGGTGAGGTTGCTCACTGCCAGCAACGGTGCGCCGCCGGCAGGATCGTGGCGGACGAACGCCAGCACGCTGTTGCGCGCATCGTCGGCCACGCTCCAGTCGAAGCCGTCGGCGCGATGGCTGCCGCGATACAGCGCCGGCGTGCGGCGCAGTGCGGCGTTGAGATCGCCCACCAGTTGCTGCATGCCACGATGGCGCGCGCCGTCCAGCAGATGCCAGTCCAGCGACTGGTCGTGATTCCAGTCGGCCCATTGGCCGAACTCGGCGCCCATGAACAGCAGTTTGTCGCCCGGGTGCGCCCACATCAGCGCCAGGTAGGCGCGCAGGTTGGCGAAGCGGCGCCAGTCATCGCCCGGCATCTGCCCGAGCAGGCCCCCGGTGCCGTGCACCACTTCATCGTGCGAGAGCGGCAACACGAAGCGTTCGTCGAAGGCGTACACCAGCCCGAAGGTGAGCTGGCTATGGTGCTGCGCACGTTCGGCCGGATCGCGCTGCATGTAGCCCAGCGTGTCGTGCATCCAGCCCATGTTCCATTTGTGGGTGAAGCCCAGGCCGCCATCGCTGATCGCGGCGGTCACGCCCGGCCAGGCGGTGGATTCTTCGGCAATGGTGAGCACGCCGGGGAACTGGGTGGCGATTTCGCGGTTGAGCTGGCGCAGGAACGCGACCGCCTCCAGGTTCTCGCGGCCGCCATGCGCATTGGGCACCCACTCGCCTTCGGCGCGGCCGTAGTCGCGATACAGCATCGAGGCCACCGCATCCACGCGCAGGCCGTCGAGGTGGTAATGCTCGATCCATTCCAGCGCGCTGCCCAGCAGGTAAGCGGTCACTTCCGGCCGACCGTAGTTGTAGATCAGCGTATTCCAGTCGCGATGCATGCCTTCGCGCGGGTCGGCATGCTCGTACAGCGCGGCGCCGTCGAACTGGGCCAGGCCGTGCGCGTCATCGGGAAAGTGCGCGCTGACCCAATCCAGGATCACGCCGATCCCGGCGCGGTGACAGGCATCGACGAACTGCGCAAAGCCGTCCGGGCTGCCATGGCGCGCGGTGGGCGCATACAGGCCCAGCGGCTGATAGCCCCAGGAACCGCCGAACGGGTGTTCGGTGATCGGCAGCAATTCGATATGCGTGAAGCCGAGCTGCTGTACGTAAGGAATCAACTGCTCGGCCAGCGTTGGCCAGTCCAGCGGTTGGTTGTGTCCGTCGCGGCGCCAGGAGGCGGCATGCACCTCGTAGATCGACAGCGGCGCCGGCACGGCGCCGGGGTCGCGGTTGGCCATCCAGGCCGCATCGGTCCAGGCGAATGCGGCGGCGCTGGGCACCACCGAAGCGGTTGCCGGCGGCAATTCGGTTTGCCGGGCCACCGGGTCGGCCTTGAGCAGCACCCGCCCATCGGCTGCGGTGACGGCATATTTGTACCGGGCGCCGGCTTCCACGCGCGGCAGGAAGAGTTCCCAAAAGCCACCGATGCGCTGCCGCATCGGATGCCGCCGCACGTCCCAGCCGTTGAAGTCGCCAACCACCGCCACGCGTTGGGCATGGGGTGCCCACACCGCAAAGCGCACGCCCGGCACATCGCCACAGTGGACATGCTGCGCGCCCAGCGCACGACGCACGGCCTGGCCATCGCCGGCAGCGATCTGCAGCAACAGCGATTCGTCCAACGTGGCCGCGAACGCGTACGGGTCTTCGACCTCCTGCACCCTGTCTGGCCACACGATGCGCAGCCGGTACGGCCCATCGGCCGCCAGGATGCCTTCGAAGACGCCATCGATGGCGCTGGCCTGCATGCGCGCGAGCAGCTTGCCGCGCGGGTCGATCAAGCCCATCGCCTCGGCGCCCGGTGCCAACACGCGCACCTGACGGCGGCCATCGGCCAGCGGTTTCGGTCCAAGCACCGCAAAGGCATCGGCCGGCAAGCCGTTGGCCAGGGCTTGCAGGGTCTGCGACGTTTCTGAGATCCCTTCCGTGGTCATGCCGTCCGCTTCCGTGCGCTGCTCCTGCCCGCCCTGCCGTTCGCTCATGACACCGTCGCGAGCGCGGGCGCGGTTGCGGCGGTGTGTTCGTAGAGCGAGAGGTATTTCTTGCCTGCCACGTCCCAACCGCTGGGACGCAACATGGCCGCGCGCCGCATCGCAGACAGCAGGCTGGGCAGGCGGAAGGTGCGGAAGGCGCGCTCCAGGCAGCGGCGCAGCGCTTCGACGCTGGCGTGCTGGAACAGGAAGCCGGTCACGCCATCGTCCACGGTGTCGATCAGCCCGCCGGTCGCATGCGCGATTGGCAGGCAGCCGAAGCGCTGCGCATACATCTGGCTCAGGCCGCAGGGCTCGAAGCGCGAGGGCATCAGCAGGAAGTCGGCACCGGCGAACATGCGCCGCGCCAGGCCTTCCTCGAAGCCGATGAAGGCGCCCACCTGACCGGGATAGCGCCTGGTCAGCTCGGCCACCTGCCGTTCGATCTCCGGCTCGCCGCCGCCGATCACCGCGATCTGGCCGCCAGCGGCCACGATCTGCGGGGCCACCTCGCAAATCAGGTCCAGGCCTTTCTGATGCACCAGCCGCGACACCACCGCAAACAGCGGGCCGGTGCTCTCGCGCAGCCCGAATGCCTTGCGCACCTGCGCTGCATTGGCCTGCCGGCCCTGCCACTGGTTCACGCTGAAGTGCGAATCCAGGTATTCATCGGTGCGCGGATCCCAGCTGGCGTCGATGCCGTTGACGATGCCGGTGAGCGCGCCCTTGGCAGCGCGACCGGCCAACAGCCGGTCCAGGCCGCAGCCCTGTGCCGGGCCGGTGATCTGCTTGGCGTAGCTGACGCTGACCGTGTTGACGTGGTCGGCATTGACGATGCCGCCGCGCAGGAACGACATCTGCCCATAGAACTCCAGCTCGGCCACTCGCTCGGCAGGGATGCCCAGCGCGGCAGCCATCGAATACGGCACCAGGCCCTGGTAGGCCAGGTTATGGATGGTCAGCAGGCACGGCGTGGTGCCGCCGGACCAGCGCACATAGCCGGCCGCCAGCGCGCAGGGCCAGTCGTTGAGATGCAGCAGGCGCGGTTTCCAGCCCAGGCCGGCGTGGCCGGCCGCAATCTGCGCGGCGGCATGCGACAAGGTGGCAAAGCGGATCGCGTTGTCCTCGAACTCCGAACCGCTGGTGCTCACATAGGGCGAGCCGTCGCGTTCGAACAACTCCTTGGACAGCAGGATATAGATCGGCAGCCCGTCCGATTGCACGATGCGGCCGATGTCGCAGGCCGGCAGCGCGGCATGCGCCAACACGCGGCCCACGATCTCCACCTTGCCCGCACGCTCGAGCACGGCGCGGTAGCCAGGGATCAGCACACGTACGTCGTAGCGGTGGCGCAGCGCGCGCGGCAACGCGGCCGCCACATCGCCCAACCCGCCGGCCTTGATGAAGTCCGCCATTTCCGACACCACGAACAAGGCACCGCGCGTGTCTGCCAACGAGACCGGCAAGCGCTCGTGGTGACGGATGAAGCGGCCACGCGCATCGCGCGGGCGCCCGCTCTTTTTCAGAGTCGGGAGCAGCGTGCTGCGCTCTAAGCGTGCGGTAGTAGCGTGAAGCGGCATCATGGCAACCATCGAAACATCCGTCGTAATGTGGGTGGAGACGGAAAAACGGCGAAGCGAAAACCGCCGTCTGCCGATTCAGCCAGACGACTTGCTACGAGTGAGGAGCGTGGGCAACGCGCGTACTCCACGTCGCCCTTGCAGAGGAATCTACACCCCGACCAAATAAAATATGCGTGAACACGTGCTGACTTTTCTGCGACAGCCCACATTCCTTTACGCGCAGTTGCGCACGCCTCAAGGCATAAGCGCCACATTGCAGTGCGATGACATCCCCGTCTCGGTGCGTTGGCCGTGACATGCACCGAATGCGGGAACTTCCGGCCGCGTTCGCCCTCATCCGGGTAACCGGTTCATCAATGCCTTGTTTCGGGCCTGGCGACCATGCTTCGCGCCCGGCCTGCATGCCGTTGCCGCGCGCTACGGCCCGGCTTGCTCAAGCGCCCCCTCCATGGGCCGATATCGAGCGTTAGCACAAGACCTCTCGAGACCCTGGCGCATGGCAGACCAGCCCGAACACCCAAGCCGCCCCCGTGGCGGGCTGCGCCGCCTGTTGCCCTGGGGCGGCACGGACACCGCGCGCCCTGCCGCTGCCCTGCCGACGGTGATCAATGGCGAGCGCAGCGGTCATGGCCTGGCCGCGCACCAGCTGGTGCCGGCCAAGGCCAAGTCCGGCGCACACGATCCGGCCGCTGCCACTGCATTGCTGATACGGCTGTTCTCACATGCCGCGCATCCCGAAGCGCTGCTGCTCGCGTTCGCTGAAGGCATCGCCAGCCTGCATGGCGAGCTCGGCGACATGGGCGTGCGCCTGAGCGCGGCGTACGCGGCCGGCGATTGGCCCGGCTATGGCCGTGCCTTGCGCCAGCTCATCGACAAATACATCCGCACCATCGATATCGGCGATTCGCTGGCCGAAGGCCGCACGGAAGCCGAGCAGCTGCGCGATCTGCTGCGCCACGCGCTGGGCAATGCCCTGGCCACGCTGTTGCAACGCAGCCCGGAGCTGGCCGAAGAGGCGCAAACGCTGGCATCGGCGCTGCGCCACTGGCGCCCCGGACACGAGCTGATCACGCTGGAACAACGCCTGCGCGAACTCAGCCACCAGATCGGCCTGCGCGCCGAAGATGCCAGCGAACAACAGAACCTGTTACTGGGCCTGTTCGACCTATTGCTGGAGAACGTCGGCGAACTCCTGGACGATCGCAGCTGGTTGCAGGGCCAGATCTCGGTGGTGCGGCAACTGATTTCCGGCCCGCTGGATGTCAGTTCCATCGAACAGGCACGCGGCACCTTGCGCGAGGTGACCTACAAGCAGGGTCTGCTCAAGCAGGGCATCGCCGAGTCCAAGACCGCCATGCGCGAAATGATGGTGTCCTTCGTCGACCGGCTGGACGGCATGGCCACCAGCACCGGGCAATACCACGACCGCGTTGCCGGCTATTCGCAGGCGATCGGCGAGGCGCGCGGCATCCCCGACCTCAACCGGCTGCTGCAGGACCTGCTGCAGGACACCGCCGGCGTACAGGCACAGGCCCTGGCAGCGCGCGACGAACTGCTCGCGGCACGCCGGCAGGTGGAAGATTCCGAACAGCGCATCGCCTTGCTCGAACAGGAGCTCAAGGACGTCGCCGGCCTGGTGCGCGAAGACCAACTGACCGGCGCGCTCAACCGGCGCGGCTTCGAAGAATTGTTCCAGCGTGAAGCCGTGCGCACCCAGCGCAGTGGCCAGCCCCTATGCGTGGCAATGCTGGACCTGGACGACTTCCGCCGCCTCAACGAGACCCACGGCCACGCCGGCGGCGACGCCGCGCTGCGCCACACGGTGGAGGTGGCCAAGGCGGTGCTGCGCACCACCGATGCCATCGCCCGCTTCGGCGGCGAGGAATTCGTGCTGCTGCTGCCGGACTCGACCATCTTCGAAGCCAGCGCGGCAGTGATCCGCCTGCAACGCGCACTGTCGCAGCGCTCGCTGCTGCATGACGACGTGCGCGTGTTCATCAGCTTCAGCGCCGGCGTGGCGCTACGTGGGACCGACGAGACCCAGGACGAGGTCATCCGCCGCGCCGACCGCGCCATGTACGACGCCAAGGCGGCTGGCAAGAACCGGGTGATCAACGCCGATTAGCGGCGATCGTCGGCGAACGCACGGTGCACCCGGGCGATCGCTAAGCGGCGTGTACCGTGCTGGCTGGCCTGGCGCCGCGCCGTGCATCAATGCGCGGGCTTGGCTCCGCGCAGCTTCTGAAACAGCATCACCGCGCCGAGCACGAGCGCGCCGGCGACCACGCCCACCAGCATGTTGCCCAGCGCCTCGACCAGCCAGCCCATGCTGCCGGACGACTCGGCCAGATCCACCACCAGGTGATGCAGCGCCGGGATGTTGTGCACCAGGATGCCGCCGCCGACCAGGAACATCGCCAGCGTGCCGGCCACCGACAGGAACTTCATCAACCACGGCGCGGCCACCAGGATGCCGCGGCCCAGCGCCGCCAGCGCGGTGCCCTTCTTGGTCAGGTACAGGCCCAGGTCGTCCAGCTTCACGATCGCGGCGACCACGCCGTACACGCCGATGGTCATCGCCAGCGCAATGGCCACCAGCACCGCCACCTGCTGCCCGAAGGACACCTCCGAGACCACGCCCAGCGAGAGCACGATGATCTCTGCCGAAAGGATGAAATCGGTGCGGATCGCGCCCTTCACCTTGTCCTTTTCCAGCGCCACCACGTCCACGTTCTGGTCGGCCAGCGCGCGGGTGCGTTCGGCATGCCGCTGTGCTTCTTGCTCATCGTTGTGCAGAAACTTGTGCGCCAGCTTTTCCACGCCCTCGAAGCACAGGTAGGCGCCACCGATCATCATCAGCGGCATCACCAACGGGACGTTGTAGCCGCGCCCGCGCAGCCACGCTTCCAGCGCGCTGATCGCCAACGCCGCCGGCACCAGGATCATCTTGTTGACCAGCGAGCCCTTGGCTACCGCCCACACCACCGGCAATTCGCGGTCGGCCGTGACGCCGGTGACCTGCTGCGCATTGAGCGCCAGATCGTCGCCCAACACGCCTGCGGTCTTCTTGGCCGCAACCTTGGTCAGGATGGAAACGTCGTCCAGCAGTGTGGCGATGTCGTCGAGCAGGGTGAACAGGCTGGCACCGGCCATGCGCAAGGTCCTTCTGGGGTGGTCGCGAATTCTCGCCGATCCCGCACCCGCGTGGGGTGATGAGCGGCCATTGCGCGGTCGTTGCACGCTGTTGGCAGAGCGATGCAGGCACCGCAGCGCCTGCGCTTGCGGCCGTTCGTACTCGCCTTGGGCAGGTTTGCCTGCGGTGTGCGGGAGCGCGCGGATTCACTACGCGACGACCCGTCGCTGGCCACACTCGCCGCCTGCATGACGCCCCCGGAGATGGCCTTGAGTCACAACGACCCGCACCGCGCCCCGGCCGCAAGCCCGGCAGATCATGCCGTGGTTGGCGGCATGAGCCGGCGCACGCAGATCCTGCGCTTGTTGTTGCGCTATCGCGGCTCGGGCGTGTTCGCTGGCATGAACCTGGACCCGGCGGCCATCAACGAATACGAAGTGCCCGCAGAAGGCACCCCGGACCAGTTCGTCTCCGACCTGGAATCGCTCGGGCCCACCTTCGTCAAACTGGGCCAGATGCTGTCGACCCGGCCGGACATCGTGCCGCCGGAATTTGCCACCGCGCTGGAGCGCATGCAGGAGAACACCAGCTCGGTGCCGGTGGAGCGCATCCGCCAGATCATCGAGGAAGAGCTCGGGGTCTCGGTCAACAAGGCGTTCTCGTTCTTCGACCCGGTCCCGCTGGGCTGCGCCTCGCTGGCGCAGGTGCACCGCGCTGCGCTGCGCGACGGCACGCCGGTGGCGATCAAGGTGCAGAAGCCCGAAGTGGCCGCGCAGGTGCGTTCGGATCTGGACGTGCTCAAGAGCTTCGCCACTGCCGCCGACCGTCTCACCGGCATTGGCCGGCGTGTGCGCTTTGCCGACTGGCTGGGCGAATTCGGCAAGACCCTGCGCGCCGAGCTCAACTACGAAGACGAAGCCGAGACCCTGGCGCGCTTCGGCAAGCACCTCAAGCCGTTCCCCTTGCTGTGGGTGCCGCAACCGGTGTGGGACCTGAGCAGCCGCAAGGTGCTGACCATGCAGCTGGCCGAAGGCGTGCGCGTGGACAAGATCTCCGGTCTTCGCCGCACCGAACAGCCGATGGACGAGCTGGCCGCGGAACTGGTCAAGGGGTATCTGGACCAGATGTTCGTGCATGGCGAAATCCATGCCGACCCGCATCCGGGCAATTTGCGGGTGCTGCAGGACGGGCGTCTGGCCATCTTCGACCTGGGCATGGTGGCGCATGTGCCGCCGCGCCTGCGCGAGCGCCTGCTCAAGTTGCTGTTTGCCGCGGTCGATGGGCGCGGCGAGGAAGTGGCCGAAGAGACCATTGCGCTGAGCACGCGGCTGGAGGATTACGACGAAGAACGCTACCAGCGCGAAACCGGGCAGATGATCGCGCGCTACGCAGCGCACGATGCCACCTCCGAAGGCCGGGTGGTGCTGGATCTGGTGCGCATCGCCACCTCGACCGGATTGCGGACGCCGCCGGAGTTGAGCCTGCTCGGCAAGACCTTGCTGAATCTGGAAGGCGTGTGCCGCGCGTTGTCGCCCACGCTGGATACCCGCCGCATCGTCGAGCGCCATCTGCAGCACGTGATGCGCGCGCGCCTGAAGAAATCCCTGTCCGCGGCCAACCTGGCCAGCGAGGCGATGGAACTGCAGCACCTGGTGCGCGAAGGACCGCGCCGCATGTCCGAGATTCTGTCGCTGGCTGCGGAAAACCGCCTGCAGATGCGCGTCACCGGGCTGGAAGAATCGCACCTGATGGAAAGCCTGCAGAAGATCGCCAACCGCGTGGCGGCGGGCATCGTCACGGCTGCGCTGATCATGGCGTCGGCGCAGATGATGCGCATCGAAACCGGCTTGAAGCTATGGGGCTACCCGGCTATTGCGATGGTGCTGTTCCTGCTCGGGGTCGTGCTGGGGCTGGGCATCGTGGTCAGTGCGTTGCTGTTCGACCGCCGCGTGCGAGCGCGCGAAGAGCGTGGGCACCGCTAGCCGTTAGGGCTGGTTGCCGCAGGTGGGCGCCTTGGTGCCCTGCGGGCAGGCATTGGGTCTGCGTCAGTCACCAGCCTGCGAACAAGTGCCCCTGACAAGACCGCGCCGCACGCACCCGGCGGGCGCGGCCGGAACCGGCATGTGACGTGTAAGCGACGGTTGCTGCGCGCTGTCCACGTTCAGTGACGACTGCTTCTTATCGTGTCGACAGTCCGTTCAACCGCGCAGGCAGGTGTAAGCGATTGCGCGTCAGGCGTAGCGCCTGTGCTCTCCGCATTGAATGCGTGCGCGACACGCAGCGAACGGTGCAAAAAAGCGCCGGTTCCGTTCGTGCGTCTTGCATCGTGCTCGATGCAGCGGATTGCAGGCGTCCTGCGCACACCACGGTGTCCCCACCCCTGCTCGCTGCGTGCAGCAGCGCCGCAGCGAGCACAACCACTATCACGCGTGGGCGCAAGGCATCTGACGCCACCTGCGCTTCAGCATCTTCGCACTGGTTGGTGCGCACGGATGCGTCGCCGCTGTCCGGCGATGCTGGGCCGGAGGTCAGGCCGGATCTGTCTGCAACAAACATTTCAGTCAGCTTCGGCGCGGCATAGTCCGTCATCCGGGTGTCACATTGCAGGTGGCGCACAGGACATGGCGAGCAAGGCGTCCGGTACGCGCTCGCACCATTCCCCCACGGACGCTGCGCATGCATTGGATGTTGTTGGTTTCGTTGTTGCTATTGCTGTGGCTGTTGGTCGCCTCTCCGCGTCTGGCATGGCTCAAGGCTGGCCTGTTGTCGCTCTTTCTGCTGCTGCTCAGCGTCTGGGGATTGGTCGACCGGCTCAGCGGCGACGGTATCAATGCAGCCACGCTGTATCACCTGCGCGCCGACATGGATGGCGCCGGCGTCAGCGACTTTTCCGGCTATATCGCGGTTTTCGTCGGCATGCTGCTGCTCTCGCTGAGCCCGCTGTTGCTGGTGCGGGTACGCCGCTTCCAGCGTCCGCGTGGTGGCGGCGCCGTGTTCGCAGGCTTTGTGGGCATGTTGCTGGTCGGCATCGCCGCAAGCCCGCTGTATCGCGATGGCAAGCGCCTGTACTACCAGCTGCGCCCGGTCGATTACGCCACCGTGGTGCCGGAATACCAGGTGCCGCAGCAACCGCTGCACAAGCGCAAGAACATCGTCTGGATCTATGGCGAAAGCCTGGAGCGCACCTACTTCGACGAACAGGTGTTTCCGGGCCTGATGCCCAATTTGCGCGCGCTTGCGTCCGAAGCGGTGGACGTACGCAATCTCGCCTCCGCCGAAGGCAGCGGCTGGACCATCGCCGGCATGGTCGCCTCGATGTGTGGCGTGCCGCTCACCACCGCGCCGGGCGACGAGAACAGCATGGACCGCATGGGCATGTTCCTGCCCGAAGCGCGCTGCCTGGGCGATTACCTCAAGGATCAGGGCTACCGCAATCATTACGTGGGCGGTGCCGATGCCAGCTTCGCCGGCAAGGGCCGTTTCCTGTCCAGTCATGGCTTCGACGTGGTGCATGACGTGCACCATTTCCACGACCAGGGTGTCGCGCCAAAGCATTTTTCTGCATGGGGCGTGCACGACGATGTCCTGCTGGACGACGCCTGGGATACCTTCCAGACGCTGTCGCGTGCCGGCCAACCCTTCATGCTGACCACGCTGACCATGGACACCCACCATCCGGCCGGCCACCTGCCACTGGCGTGCAAGGGCCAGCAGTACGACAGCGCACTGGGCGATATCGGTCTGCTGCATGCAATCAAATGCAGCGACCGTTTGATCGGCGAACTCGTCGCACGCATCCGCAGCAGCCGGTATGGCAAAAACACCATCATCGTCATCGCCTCCGATCATCTGGCCATGCCCAACGACCTGAGCGACGTGCTGGCCAAGCAGAAACGCGAGAACCTGCTGTTGTTCCTGGGCAAGGACATCGCGCCACAACAGGTCCACACGCGCGCAGGCAGCACGCTCGATTCGGGCGCAACGCTGCTGCAGTTGCTGGAACCAGGCATGCGCACGCTGGGCTTTGGCCGCTCGTTGCTGGCCCGCGATGCCCCACCCAGTGCCAGCGCGGCCGCCAGCCGCGACAGCGGCAAGGACTATCCGCGCTACCTGGCCTACGCGCGCACGCTGTGGACCGGGCGCAGTACGCGCATGCTGCGCATCAATGGCAATGGCGATGTGGTGGTCGGCGTGCAACAGGTGCGCCCACCGGTGCTGCTGGAATACGACAAGGACACCAACCTGAAAACGGTGTACCTGGAAAACACTTCGCGTCAGTTCGACCGCACGCATTCCAAGGGCACGCTGGCCTATGTGGACCGCTGCACGGCATTCGAAGACGGCTCGGCCGATGGCCACTGGTGTGCGCTGGTGGTGGACCGCCACCAGAGCATGAAGCTGTATCGCGACCCGGACCTCACCCGCGGCATCGCCGTCGACGCGCCGCTGGAAGCCACCCAGCAGGGCCCGCGTCCGCGCGTGCGTCAGCCGATCATGCTCACCCAGGCTGCGCGCAAGACCGATGCCGGCCGCTACATGCTCGAGCTATACGCCAAGCGCCGGCCCACGCGCGCGTTCTGGGTGGAAGCGGTGTCCTCCGAACGTAAGGTCGTGCTGGCACAGCAATGGGTCGTGCCCGACGCCGCCGGGCGCATCCGCATGCCGGTGGGCCTGGAACATGCGGTGGAAGACCTGGAGATTCGTGCCTGGCTGGATTACACCGAAGACGTCAGCGTGGACGACCTGGCCTTGGTCAAGGACATCCCGGTGGCGGATCGCTCCTGATGTGCCGACATGCGTCCATCGATGGTCAGGCATGGTTGTGCAATCAGCGCAAGCCGACCGACTTGCCGCTGCGCAGCCCTCGTCGACCTCGCCAGCTCAGTCATCCGACGCAGGCGCACCATCTCCGGCCTCGCGTGCCACGGCGGCCCCTGCACGACTGAAGCGGATCTCCTGCGGCGACTGCAACGCAATGCCCACCGTCGCCATGCGCTGCAGCAGCGCGAAGAACAGCTGGCTGCGCACGCCATACGAATCGCGCGGACTGCTCACGTAGGCGAACGAGTTGAAATTGACGTGCCCGCCGGCCAGCGAATCGATGAACACCGATGGCGCCGGTTCGGCCAGCACCTTCTCGTGCTCGGCGAACAAGGCCAGCAACATGTCGCGCACCCTGGCCACGTCGGTTTCCAGCGGCACCGAGAACTGCAACTGCACACGGCCCATCGGATTGGACAGCGTCATGTTGCGCACGCTCTTGGTGATCAACTCCGAGTTGGGCACGATCAACGTGGAGCGGTCGCCCACCTGGATTTCGGTCGCTCGCACGCTGATCTTGCGCACGTCGCCTTCCTGATCGCCGATACGCACCCAATCGCCGATCTTGACCGGCCGCTCGGCCAGCAAGATCAACCCGGACACGAAGTTCTGCGTAATCGCCTGCAGACCAAAACCAATGCCCACCGACAGTGCGCTCAACACCAGCGCCAACCGCTTCAAATCCAGACCCAGCGCCGTGAGCCCCCACACCACCACGATCAACCAGCCCAGATAGCGCGCCACCGTGCTGATCGAATTCCGCGCTCCCGCGTCCAGTTCGGTCTTGGGCAGATAGGTGTTGAGCAGCCACTTCTGCACCACATGGACCAGACCCATGCCGAGCAGGAACACACACAGCGCCCTGGCCACGTCGCCGGGCGTGATGACAAGTTCCTTGCCAATTGCAATACCGTGCGAAACGTTTTCCAACCAGCCGGTCACTGCGGCGAGGTTGGCGCCGTACGGCGTCACCAGCGCGGCAATGCCTAGTAGCACCAGCAGCACGCGTACTGCCGCAGAGATCAGTAACCCTACCTGCACCAACCGCCCGCTGCCGACATTCAGTGCATGCGACAGCGCTCGGCTGAAACGGCTCTCCGGCTTGAACACCCAGGTCGTCAGGTCGTCGGCAAACATCACCAGTAGCGCGAGCACGCTGCACACCAGGGTGATCCAGATGATCTGCTGCTCGACGAACAGTGCCAGATTGATGTAGCCGAACAAGGCCGCCACTAACGCGAAGATCACCGCCAGATGGCCCAGCAGACGGATCAGCACGATGTAACCGCCGCCACGCGACACCACCGGCGGTGGTGCGCTGCTGTCCGCATCGGCCGCGCCCACGTTTGCGGCATGAGCGCGCAACGACAGGGTCAGGCCAGCCAGCGCCGACAGGATCAACCCCGCATACAACAGCGCGGCAACTGCATCGGTAGCGATGGTTAATGCGCTGCTGCTGCGCGCCACGTCGTTGATTCTGATCGCCATACCGCTAAACCAGCTCACCGCGGCCGTGGCAAGACAATGCACACGCAAACGATCGACAGTGGCATCGTCCAACGGGAACAGACGCCAGGTGGGCTGGTGCTTCATCAATAGGCTGGCGCTGAGCGAACCGACGAAGGCCGCCACGCAACTGATCACCACAAATGCACTCAGCAGCTGCTCCAGATCGGTCGGCAGCTCGCTCAGTGCGCGGACGCTCTCGGCCAACGCCCATGCCGCCATGCCCAGCGTCAGGGTGCCCACCAACAAAAACCACAGTGCAAGGCCGGAGCGCCGCAAGCGGCCACCGGGCGCGCGCGAGGCCGCATACCGCCGCCCCAGGTGACGCAGGAAGATGCGCAACGGAAATGCCAGCATCAATGCCGCCAGCGTTCCGATCATCAGACCGGCGACGCCATTGGTCGCTGTGCCGGTGCGCACCGCCTGTACGGCCTTGTCGGACAGCGCCTGCAGGCGCGCTCGGTCGTCGGGCCATTCCCGCGCGATCTCATTCCACAACGCGGGCGACAGCGGCGAGGCAGCGCGCGCGGAGAGCTTCTCGCTGAAGCGCTGGGCGCGCTCGCCTTCGAGCCGGTCGGCGAGATCCTTGGCATCCAGTGCCAGCAGGTTCGCCCGCTTGAGCTCGGCATCTAGCCCGTTGCGCTCTCGCGTGAGCGCGCGGCGTTGGTCGCGTAGATCTGGTGGGTCGGTCTTCTGCTCTTCGCCAAGCCCGGCCAGCCGGACAGACAGCTCCTTCAACGGAGGCTCCAGCGAGCGCGCCAGATCCTGGGCCTGGCGCTGTGCGCCGGTGACATCGTCAGCCAGCTTGCGCAACTGGTCGGTGTCGGACTTTTCCATCCCCGCTTCGGCTTGGGTCAGCACCTTTTGCATGCTGTCCAGTTGGGTCTGCGCGGTCTCCAGCACCGTGTCCTCGTCCTGGGCCACAGCCGTGCCAACACAGACCATCCCCAGCGCGGCAAGCAACAACAGACGCCGCAACAAGCCCTGACGGGCACCACAGGTAAATCGGAATTCGGACACAGGCAGGCATCGAACAGGCGCGGGCGACCGCGGGTGCCGGCATCTTAAGGCACCGCCCCTGATCGAGCCGATTGCCCGGGACCGGTGATTCAGCCGCGGCAGGTCTGGGTCCGCGAACCGATCGGACGATCTCGTTGCACCGCGGCGATGGCGGCAGAGGACCCTGCTAGCGCATGAATGGGCATGCCGCGTTGTCACTTTGCGACAACACGCCGCTGACGCAGAATCGAGCCACCGCTGCGGCAGACGCAGCGGATGACCGCGAAGGAGATCCTCTATGCAGATTCAGATCCAGACCGACAAGCACGTGCCACACGATCCGTCCGTTGTGGCGCATGTCGAAAAGACCTGCACCGCCCAGCTGGCCCATTTCGCCAGCGACATCACCCGTGTGGAAGTGCATTTGCGTGATGAGAACGGCCAGCGCGGCGGCGCGGCGGATCGAACCTGCAGCATCGAGGCGCACGTCGCCGGCCTGCCGCCGATCGCGGCTACCAACAGCGCCGAAACGACGGCCTCTGCCGTGACCGGAGCTGCGCGCAAACTGCGCACTGCCATCGAACATGCACGCGGCAAGCAGCACTCCAAGGCCACCGCCCCGCCGCCGGACATGCTTTGATCTGATCTGGAGGTTGGCATCTGCCTCGGCGGCTGCCAACCTTTGCGGCGATGGCATCGCGGCACGTCATCTAGCGATGCGCGAAGCGCCCCTCCAAAACCTGTGACCATTAAACGGCATTCGGCCCGTCGCACTCATCTTGCGGCGGGCCGAATGCTTTGAATCTCTTGGTGCTTACGGAAAGAGCCCAATCCCAAGCACACGGCGCCGATTTTTAGGATTGTCGAGCTGATCTCTGGCTTTTACGCCAGCAGCGTCCAGGCAACTGGGCTCATGACCAGCGACGCGGATAACCCGCGTAGCGACAGGCTGAGCCGCACCAATCGGGTGCAACGTAGCCTGGATCCTTTCGCCCATTGCACGGCATTGCTGAAGGTATACGTATGGTTTGCTTCCCACAGCAGCACGGGATTATGTCTTGAGTCCGGCAGCAAACCGATCAAACTCGCCTTGCGCAGTTCGACTTTCGATCTCCATTTCTTACCGGCAGATTCGTAAGTCAGCCCGTTCGAGTTCCCGGCAACTCCCAGGCGAGTCACCGTAATCGCAAGGCCTGGAAAAATAGCCAACCGCTGCTGCAATTTTCCATGATCGCAGCAATGCAATCGCTCGACAGCGGACTGGCCACGGACCGACGCAGCCACTCGACTCCCTCCTCCAGCCCGGCTCGCCCCGGTCCGCAGGGTTCGGCAGCGTGTGGCTGGCATGCGAATCAGGGTATGCGCAGAAACAGAAGTCGCAGTGGTGGTAGGGAAAACGCGGCTCAAACGGCCGACTGCAGCCTCGGTGCGGTTGCACCTTGTTGGCTTCGCGATCTTGGTGCTCGGAAATGCTGCCATCTGCTCTCCAAGCCACACTACGCGTCCTGGGCGATCGCTCGAACACTCCACCCCGTCATCGCGCCATCGATCCGCGCGGGCACCGACGCCCATCAACCAACGCATGTCTCCACGCTGGCGCACACACGCGCACGTCTTCGTCCCTGCAAGGACGGCCGCGGCAGCAAACATATTTGGCCAGCACAGACGAATTGATTGTTCGGATGTGGAATGATCGTTTCGCCAAGCGCGCGTCAAGATTCTGTGGATTCATGCGAACTTCAAGCTCGCCGACGACGATGACACATACCACGCAAGGTGGCCGTGGATAGCAGGGACGCCTGGGCGCATCGATTGCGAGCGAAGAAGTCACGCTCTGGTTGCACGGGCAGCTGAGCGCAGCATATGCACCTTGCCGGGTCGGCGTGCCGCACGTCACGCATGATTGTCCGGTCCACGCGTCTGGCTGCCGATCGCGATCCCCACGCTGCAATCAAGCCCCTCGCCGCCATGCCCTTCTTGATGAGGTACCCATCGTCCGGCGCTATCGATCAATCGCCCCGCAAGCCTAGGCGAGAGCATGCCGATATCCCCCCAACGCGAGGACAAGCCGTGACGAAGATCTCTTCAGCCAGTACCTCCCAGCAACCGCAAGCCACAAGCGGCGATATTGTGATCGAGATACCGGCACAACGACGCGACGATACATCGACGCCCAGGATCGATTCTCCCCTCTCCGCCCTGCCGCCCAGACCTTCGGGACGACGCAATAGCACAGGAAGCGACAGCGGATATGAAACCGCCAACGACGCAGACCTGTCCCCCTATGGAAGTCCGCAGCTGCATGCTCCGCTGCGTGGGGAAGAGAGCAGCAGCGAGCAGTTCTACGACGCTGAAGACTCCTTGGAACCATCGGCTCTGCCATCACTTCCCCAGGAACACGCTGCACAACATGGCTCCCAAGCGCATGCATCCACCTCTGCAACAGGCACTGCGCGCTTGGGCGCACTGGCGGCGTCGGTCCGCGCAGGTGCAACACATGGAGTCACCACCCTCCTTGGACCCGCCGCGACAGCGGTCGCAGCTGCGGCGCGCGGTGTCATACCGATCAGCTTCGACAAACAATACCTGGGCGCTGCGCTGGGACATCTCGTGCACCAGACCACCTCCGTGGGACCGACCACGTTCGTGCGCGAGTTGATCGGCGAAGCGCTGTTTGCCGCGTTTCGCCAGCTCCCACCCGAAGCGGTCGTTGCCATGCAGGCGGTGTCGGGCACGCTGCATCTGGCCCTGCATACGCTGCGGCGCAACCGCGAAAACCGCAACCCGGATGCCGCCGCCCGAGGTTTTCACAACCTGAATCTTGAACAGTGGGAAGCGCTGTCCGAAGACGAACGTCATCACAAGAGGAGCGAGCAGCAACATTACTCGGATCTGGTCACCCGGCTCGCGCTGACCGGCATCTTGAGCAATATCGCCATCGGCGCTGCGGGCAAGGCTTCTGGCCGACCGGAGATGGCGGCCAGGCTGCTGGCCAGTGAGCTCAAAGTCGCCCCTTATGCTGCGGCCCGCGACGCCATCCAGGCGACATTCCGCATGGTGGGAATGCGGTCACCGACCAACGGTGGCGTCAGCGATCCCCACGTCACCAGTGCAGGCAGGTTTTACGGCATGGCCAACGTCCTGACCAACCTGGCGTCGAACGAGCTGGAGGCACCAGACTTTGCATCAGCCAGGCAGCGCTGGGCAGGACTGATGTCGCCCTTCAACATGGGAGAGGCGACCAGGGTCGTCTTTCAGCAAGCGGCGGTGAATGCGGCCTTGAATGTCGGTCTGGAGACAGCCGACTGGCTCAATGTCACCCAACACGAAGCCGACGAAGCCGGGACGCAGCAGATCTGGGAACCAACCTGGAAGGCCAAGCGCGAGGATTATGAGCGGGTCATGGATCATTCTGTCGCGCGCACGGCCGCCATCAATTCCAACATCGCATTCGGTACAGCAGTCAACATGATTGGCACCTGGCTCGGTTTGTCGCCAGCACGCAGCGCATTGCTCTCCAATACGTTGGCGGGCATGGCTGCCGGCATGCAGTACAAGGTCATCGCCGGCACCTGGCAGGCTGCAGCGGCGGTGCGCGAAGCCGAGGCCGCTCGCACGCGAACTGAGTGAGCGTGGCCGCGCCTGGCGCCGGCTATCGCGCAGCCATCGGCGAGTGCAGCGCCTGGTGGTCGCACACGCACTGCCGGTTCACCGGCAGTGCGTGTGCGACAGCTGTGTGGTGGCTCCATGCGCAGCCACCAGCACTTCCTAACAAACCGACCGGCGGCGGACAGCAGGGATTGATCGAAAGCTAGGCTGCGTATGCCAGTTCTCAGCTCAGGTCGCGGCTAGCTGGTCTCTGCACCACAGGTCTCCAGCCGCGCGACGCACCTTGTCGACCCATGATGACGGATGCTGCTGTGGCGATCGCCATTTCAGTCACCGTATGCGCGACAGCACGGTCACCGCTCTATTTCTGCAGATAGTTCCGTCGCGGGGCGCCGCCGCTTTGTACGGTCCTACGCCATCACACCAGGGAATCCCCGCGCACATCGGGCTGCGCCTACGTCCTCCTGCAGTGGCACACCCGCTATTCATCAATCACACCACGCCTTAGCAGAATCGAATGAATGGCATGCGCATATTTATCGCGCTCGCCCGGCGTTTCGGAATGGTAGGCGCCTACTGCAGCCCAGGTATTTCCATATTTATTGGTCATCTCGCGCAACCGCCACGCTGCCACATACACACTGATGCATGGATGCATCAATGCGTCCCTGGAGATTCCATAGCTGGATAACCGCCGCAGATGGATGGAGTTGATCTGCATCTTCCCGTAATCAACCGTGCCGTTGTTGTTGCGATGGATGGCGTCGGCACGACCGCGCGATTCCTGCCAGGCAATGGCACGCAGCACCCAAGGGTTGACGTGCTGATAGCCGGCGGCCTCCTCGAAGCAATCCGCACGTGCGAAAGGCGCCGCGCATGCCAGTGCTGCTGCAAACAAAATACGCTGCGGACCAGCTCCTGCCCGACGACCACATTCGGATCTCTTCGCGCGCACGCGTCGCCTTGGCGAAGGCCCGGACAAGCGCCCCAACTGCCAATTGGATTGTTGATCGACATGCTGGTATGCGATCGTTGAATCGCTCATTTGCCGTTACCTCGATCTCGATTGAATACTGGTCTCCAGGTGAGTAGAGCGCCGGCACACACAACGACCCGCAACGCTCGACGGCGGCACCATAACGCCACCTGTACGTGATTTACTCAGGACCGACGAAGCACTTAGCAGGCAAGCGAAAAGACCTCCTTCAACCACGCGCCCGGGATTTTCTTATCGATCCCAAAACATTTTTTCACTTGCCTTCTTCGCCCGTACAAGCGCAATTTCGCAAAATTTATGGCGATACCGGATTGCCGCTTCTACTGTTCGTTCGGGGCGAAAACGCGCCCCACAACTGCCGTTGCGTACGCCCGGCAGTTGAGCGAAAGACAAATCCCAGTTAATCAGAGAGGAATCGTCATGATGAATTCTTTGAACACACAGCTCGACGCCAACTCGTCCTTGTTCCGGGCTGACCGGATCCAAAGCCCGCAATCCGATTCAAACCAGGGCAATCAAGGCATCTCGGAACAGCAGCTAGACCAACTACTGGCCATGTTCATCATGTTCCTGCTTAATGGAGGCAACAAAGCCAATGAGGGTAAGGGCGACCCTTCTGAAGATGGTAGCGGTGACAATGGCCCGCAAAACGGCTCCCTTTCGCCAATTACACTGGCACTCATGTGCATCATCGGAGACATTATCCAGTCGCAGAATGGTGGCGGCCTTGGTGGCGGCCTCAACACTGGCTTCAGCCTTGCGAGCAACACCGGATCGATGCAGTAACGACTGTTGGTCGCCCCTACCGGCCACGGCCTGCAGGTTCTCGCTTCATGCGCCAGCCTGCAGGCACTCTCATTGCTGTAACCGCGAACATTCGCTGCCACTTCGGGCGCGCGCTTGTCTTTTTCGCCCACAGGTGCCCGACATACAGCCATCGGCATGCGAGCAGAGCCGTTCCAGCTTCAAAGCGGCAGTCAAGGTCAGATCTTTTGTTCCGGGACATGCCTTCTCAAGTGAGCCTTCGTGGCTGGCGTGATTTTTTTCGGCGTGCAATCGCAAACCATCACGCCATCGTCGCTCGACTGGAGGCTGCTGTGCCCACGCACCGGCGATGCCGGCTCAGGCCATCGATATGCGCCCGCTCGCAATCGCGTCCAGTTCAAGACATAGACAGCCCCCCTTACCGTCTACCGCACATACCGAGCTGACTGCCAGGAACTCGCCTCCCGCAGGTGACCTGACTGCCATGTGATCGCTCAGACAGGCTCGGGCGCGCATAAAAACCAGCATGTGCAAGTGACACATATCGATTCCCAGCGCCGCCCGATTATCATCCAGGCGATGGTCTTAGGCGCTCTGGGTCACTACATATGCACACGCCGATTGCATGGCCCGTCTGATGATTTCTCGAACAATCCCGGCCTTATCCTGTCTTTGGGATCAGGCACTCGCAGCAATGCCATCATCTGCCACCGATGGCTTTTCGCAGACCATCAGGGCGACACCACATGCGGGGTCAGCAGAAACAGCCGTTGCATGCGTGACCCACTTTTTTGGCGGTGCTTGAACAGGTTGCCGAGCAACGGAATCTTTGACAGACCCGGCACCGCGTTCAGATCGGTCTCGTCCGCATCGTAGGCGTATCCTGCAATCAGCAGGCTCTGCCCTTCATTGACGAAGGCCTGGGTCGTGATCTCGCTGGAGGTAATGACCGGAATACCGTCCACGGTGTTGGATCCGAGCTGGCCATCCTCGATACGCACATCCAGACGCATCTGACCGTTCGGCGAGCCCGGCACCACGCTGGGCAGGACCCGCAACGACACCCCGGCGGAGAGGTTATAAAGATCGGCCGATGCGTATCCGCTGACCCGGACAAATGCCTGTTGCTTGTGGTCCATGACCGCTTCGACGTTGTCCAGCGTCGCAACCTGGGGCGAAGACACGATCTTGGCCTTGTTGGTCGTCTCCAACGCCGATACGCGCGTCATCAGGTAGCGTCCGGCGTCTCCCAGCACGGCCGTCAAGGTGCCCCCAGCCGGCGTGGTCGCGCCATCGGTGGCAGCGCCGCTCAATGCGCCGTTGAAGCCCAACTGACTGCCACTGCCGTTGCCGGTCTGTATGTCCGTGTGCTGGCTGTGGAAGCGCCAATCGACACCGAGATCCTGCATGGCGCCATCGCGGACCTCGATGATGGTGGCATCGATCTGCAGCAACTTGGGCCGGTTGTCCAGCTGTTGAATCAGGGTGCCATAGCTCTGCATCCGCTCCGGTCGATCGCGGATCAGGATGGCGTTGGTACGCGGATCGGCTTCGATCACCGGCGCATCGGAGGCCAGCTCTGCGCCACCACCGACGTCGATCGGATTGGACTCGTCGCGCCGTGCCTTGCTGAGCTCCGGCCATACGCTGGCCGGCGACCCCGCAGCCGCAGCAGCTCCGCTGCCGGGCAACGGCGGGCTGACCGGCACGCGATCGGACGACGATGCGCCCCCGAACCAGGACGAAGGCAGCCCGAGGATGCCGCTGGCTCCGCCACCTTGACCCTGTGCGGCATTGCCGAATGTGTTGGAGGACCCACCGCCGATGGGCTGTACCCGGCCAAAGTTGGCGCCAGGCCCGGGTATCGCCGCGACCGGCGCGCCGCGCGCGCCGTACATGCTGCGCAACAGGCTGGCCATGCCGGGAATCTGCACATCCTGGCCGCCGATGCGCGTCGTGTGGTCGGCCGCTTGCGCATAATGCAGCTGGAACACCTGCACTTCGGTGGCATCGCGCTGACGCGCGCCCTGCTCGACCTGCTTGGCAATCGCCGAAACGGTATCCACATACCCTGGCGGCCCGGAGACCACCGCCACATGCGCGGCCTCGTCGTAACGCACCGGGAAGCGCGGATCGTCCAGGCGCATGCGTGCAAGTGCGTCGCGCAGTGACTTCGTCGATGCAGTCCCCAGGCTCAAGGTCGCGCTCTTGGATTCGTTCGCACCCCAGATCCTGAGCACGGCACCGTCGTAGTACCAGACAAAGCCGTAGGTGGCCGCCAGATCGTCGAGGAATTTCTGCGGGGAGGTTTCGAATTTGCCGCTCAGGGTGCCGGTCACCTCTGGCGAGATCCAGGTGGCGATGGACTGGCTGGCGGACAAATCACGCAGCACTTCTTTGAGATCCTTGTTGTCGGCGACGTATTTGAACGTGCGCGAATGCCACGGGACCTGGGCGGCGTCGGCATGTGGCGACAACAGCGGCAGCAGGCTGAGCATCAGTACGGCGGCCAATGGAGCACGTCGGCGGTGGGCGGTGGTACAGGCAGGAGCCATGGCGTTCCCTCTGCTAGGCAAGTGAAAAAGTCGGTAGCGACCAGTGTAGGAAGTGCAAAGCCGGGAATGTCTCAATAAAGATCAGTGCGTCGCGCCTCCCTTGCCAGCCAGGTTGGCGGCATCGTGCAATTGCTGCTGGAAATGCAGGAAACCGAGTGCTTCGCCGAATTGCGCGATGAAGACGCTGGTCAGCAAGGCGAGCAGCAACAACGCCAGCACCCCACGGATTGGCTGACTCAAGTTCGACGGTTCGAGTTTGTCGGCCGCTCGCGCCACCAGGCCGATCGCAAGATCCACCAGCACAAGCACCAGCATCACCGGTGCGGACAGTTTGACGACGGCGGCCATCATGCTGTCGGATTGCTGGATCACGAACGATTCGGCAACCGCCCCCATGTTCGGCCCAAGCTGGGTCAGCGGCCACCAGCGGAACGATTCGAACAGCGCGCCGAGCAACATCAGCATGCCGCCCAATGCGTAGAACGACACGATGGCCAGTTGCAGCAGCACCGTGGACACCGGCGTGCTTTGCTGGCCGCTGAGCGGGTTGGTCATCTGCACGTTGTTGTAACCGGCAAGGTCGTCGATCAGCAGGCCAACGCTCTCGGCGATCCAGAACACCGTCGATGCGGCAAACCCGATCAGCAGACCGACGAACGCCTCCTTCAACGCCACCCCGACCAGGCCCGCCGCCTGGATCTTCGCCAGCGCATCGGCCGGCTGCCCATAGGCGATGAACGAGCTCAGGACGTAGATGACGCCATTGCGCGCGATTCCGGGAAGACTGTCCTGCGCCGTTGCCGGTAGCACGATGACCATCACGAACACGCGCACCCCGCACAGTGCCAGCAGGGTCAACAGCGACACGCCCTGCGAGGAAATGGCCAGCAAGGCATCGGTGGCGTCGTTCATCGGGCGCCCCCATGTGCGGCGCGGTGCGAACGCAGCGCGACCAGTGCCTCGATCGCGTCCTCTTCCTCCGCTGCGTCGCGTTGCGCCTGTCGGGCGCGGCGCGCACTGGCGGCCTTGTCTGCGTATACCTGCGCCTGTGCCTGCAGCTTGCTCAGTGCCTGCTGCACGGACGCGAGCTCATCGCGGGCACTTTGCAACGACTGATCCGCCGCTGCCTGCGCCTGCTCGGCAGCACGACAGGCCTCCAGCAGCACGGTGCGGAAGCGTTCGTGCTGCAGGATCGTATCGATATCGATCGACCCCCCCACGCCGGTTTTGTCCATCAGTGCGGCATCGCAGTTGGCCAAGCGTGTGGTGCAGGCCTCTGCCTCCTGTCTGCACCTGGCAAGTTCGCGGTCGCAGTGTTCCAACGCACGCCTGCACTCACTCAGGCGTTCCTGCATGCGCTCGCAGCGGCGTGCCTTGAGCTGGTGCAGCACCGACCAGGTGTGGGCAGGCTCACGCATCGTCGGTCACGCTGGTCAGCAGTTCCAGCGTACTTTCGTAGGCACTGAGCTGGTCGGTCGGTTGGCTGAGAAAGTCGCGGATCGCATCGATCCTGTCGATCGCTTCGTCGGCAACGGCATCGCTTCCCTGACGGTATTCGCCCACCTGCACCAGGGTTTCCACCTCGTTGTACTTGGCGAGCAGGCGCCGCAACCGGCCGGCGGCCTGGGAGTGGTCGGACGGGACGATCTGGCTCATCACCCGGCTCAGGCTGGCCAGCACGTCGATTGCCGGGTACTGGTTCTTGGCCGCGATCTCGCGAGAGAGAATCAGGTGCCCATCGAGGATGCCGCGCACTTCCTCGGCGATCGGATCGCTGCCGGTATCGTCCTCGGCCAGCACGGTGTAGAACGCGGTGATCGACCCGCTCTCGCCCATGCCCGCGCGTTCGAGCAGGCGCGGCAACTCGGCGAACACCGATGGCGGAAAGCCGCGGCGTGTGGGCGGCTCGCCGGCGGCCAGACCGATCTCGCGTTGCGCGCGGGCAAAGCGCGTCAGCGAGTCCATCATCAGCAGCACGCGCAGGCCCCGATCCCGGAAATACTCGGCGATGGCGGTGCCGACGTAGGCGGCCTTCGCGCGTTCGATCGATGAGCGATCGGAGGTTGCGCAGACCACGACGCTGCGTGCCAGACCATCGGCGCCGAGAATCAGCTCGATGAACTCCCGCACCTCGCGCCCGCGCTCGCCGATCAGCACGATCACGTTGACATCGCACTGCGTCCCGCGCGCGAACATTCCCATCAAGGTGCTCTTGCCGACGCCTGCTGCAGCGAAGATGCCCATGCGCTGGCCCTCGCCCAGCGTCATCAGGCCATCCACGATCCGCACGCCGGTCGGCATGGGGTGTTCGATCAGCCGCCGACGCATCGGGTCCGGTGCCTGCGCCTGGATCGGCACCCAGGTGTCGCAGGCGATGGCTCCTTGTCCGTCCGATGGCTCGCCCAGGCCGTCGAGCACGCGCCCCAGCAAGGCCGGTCCCACAGGCACCGCCAACGGGCGCCCCAATCCGATCACGCGCGTCTCGCGCGACAGCCTGATCAGCTCCCCGAACGGCGCCAGCAACGCCAGATCGCGACTGAAGCCCACCACTTCGGCCCGCTGCAACAAGCTGCCATCGCGTTGGCGCAACTCGCACACCTCGCCCAGGCTGACCTGCACGCCGGCCACCTTGAGCATGGTGCCGACGACTTCGACCACCTTGCCGTAACGGCGACCGACCGCGAGCGTGGCCAGTTCGCGTTCGAGGGTTGTCTCCAGCAGGGGCGTCTCAGCCAGCATCCGCCGGCTCCTGGGGTGCGGCCAACACGCGGCGAATGACGCGCCGCAGACTGCGCAGCTGATCGCGCAGATCGGTCTCGAACACGCCCGTATCCCATTCGCACACGCAGGCGCCCACGGCCAGGTCGGCATCGCCGCATAGCTCGACCTGCAGGGTCCAGCCCGCCTCGGTGGCGGCCGCAGCGAAGGCGCGCCGCGCAGCGTCCACCGCGTCGGGGTGCACGCTCACCCGCAGGGCCTTGGCCTCGTCCAGGGCACCTTCCAAGGCCTGCGCCGCACGCGCATACAGCGCCGCGGGATCGTGTCCGAGGATGATGTGCTCGCAGGTGCGCGCCACAATCTCGGCCAGACGCTCGCGTGACCGCTGCGCGGCCGCTTCGGCGGCAAAGGCATGGCGCAGGCCCGATTCGTTCCACTCATCGAGCTGACGTCGCAGGCCGGCTGCATATCCCAGGCGTGCGCTGCGCTCGGCCTTCTGGCGCGCATCGTGCAGGATCGCCTCGGCCTGCTGCTGGGCCTCGTCGACCAGCGTCTGTGCACGTGTCTGCGCCTGGCTCAGGGCCTGTTCGCAGCGTGCGTGTACCTCGGCAGTGGCAGCGTCCAGCGCCAACACCGAGGCCAGCGCCTCGCGCGGAATGACATCGCAATCCAGACCGATCGCATCGGGCGTTGACCTCAACCACAGACGCATGACGCCTCCGGTATCAGGGTGGGAAGCGCGGTCAGGAAGGCATCGCTCGCACCGTCTGCTGCGACGGTGGCCACCTGCGCGGCGCCCAACGGCAAGGACAGCGCCAGCAGCTTGGCAACAACCGGGTTGGACCAGACGCCATCGGCCTGCATCCGACGCCAACCATCGCCGACCCACGCCGCCTGATCGGCATCGCGTGGCAACAGGGGCACGGGGAGGCCGGCCGACGCGTTCTGGCGCACATGCTCAAGCACGGCCGGCCCCACACACTGTTCGAGCCAGTCCAGACGTTCGCGCTCGATACAACGACGCACCGCCAACCCGCGCGAGAACAACGCCCGCGCGATCAGGACCTTGGCCAATCGCGCGGGCATCAGCAGGGCAAGTTGGTTCGCATGCAGGCCGAGTGCAGACGGCGACAATTCCGACCATCCAGACCACGCCTGGATTACCCGCATACGACGGTGGACGGGCGCCGCTGCCCAGCCCGACGCTGCCACCGGGCCAAGCCAATGCGCCACCCGTGCGGCGTCCAAGGACTCTGCCAGTTGCGCCAACGCGTCCGTCCAGCGCTGAACACAGCGTGCCGCATTGTCGATCCGCGTGTCGTCCATCCCGCGCTCACCCGGCTTTGCCTTTCGTCAACTCGCGCAGGCGCTGCCAGCCGCCCCACCGGCCCGCCTGTGGGTTTGGCCACCAGTACAGCGCCGCCGCACCCGCCAGGCACAACGCCAACACACACCCAACCAGCCACGGCCATGGCGAAGGTCTCGGCGGTGCCGACGCGGTGAACTGCGCATCGCTCTCCGCTCCGCCCGGCACCAGCGTGACGCTGACGTTTTCGTAGGTGAGTCCCTCCACGCTGTGCATGACCAACGTCTTGATGTTGGGCACCAGGCTGGTCAGATCGCTACCGACGCGGAACTTGATGAACACCGCAGCGCTGGACGGCTTTACCGAGGTGGAAAGCGGGTCGTTGTTGGGCAGCACGATTTCCACATCGGCCGAGATCACCCCATCGATATTCGACAAGGTCTGCGATAGCTGCTGCGACACGCCATAGATGAAACGTACGCGCTCTTCGGTGGGTGTCGAGATCAGCCCGTCCTTCTTGAACATCTCGCCGAGATTGGCGTGCCGCTCATGCGGCAAACCATGCGCGCGCAGTACCTCCAGCGAATAGGACACCTGATCGTGCGGTGCGTTCACCGCCCAGGTCTTGCCGTCGTCTGGCGTGACCTTGGACGCATCCACGCCCGCATGCAGCAACACCTCGAGCATGTCGTTGGCATCATTTTCGGTGAGCCCGGAGTACAGCTGCTGACTGCACGCAGACAGCAGCAGCGCCACCAGCAGCACCACCAGGCATCTCGGCGCGCGCATGCTACTGGTTCTTCACCAGCGTCTGCACGGCGTTCTTTCCCGATTGCGCCACGCCCACGCTGACATTGAGGTTGAAGCCGACCATGGTCAGCTCGTGCATCAACTTGATCTGCTGCGCTGCCATTTCCTGCAGCCCCATGGTCGGTGCCTGCATGCTGAAGGCATCGATATGCTCGGCGATGGTACGCACGCCATCGTTCTGCACATCGACCACCCGGCTCATCATGCTCGGGTTGCCTACGCGCTGCATGGCGGGCGGCAAGGGGCTGGAGGATTGCATCAGCGCTTGAAAGCGATTCACCAGCGCTTGGTTGGGCGTCGCTACCGGCGACAGCGCTTGGGTCGCGGCAGCACTGGTGCCGGCAATCGCTTGGACAGGAGGAATGAGCGTCATCGCATACTCCTATGGGGTCGGGACTGGCGTCACTCAGGCGCGCAGGTACTGCGAATTCGGAACTTCCATCGGTGCTGAAGATTCGACCGGTACTTCCGCCGGCGCGGACGTTGGGGTGCTTCGCCCGGACAGCGCCTTGACCAGGGCCACCGCATCGGCATCGGCGTCTTCTTCGATCAGCCCGTCTGCAACGCCATGCCACGACGGGTCCCCCATCGCGAACAGGCAGCAGGCGTACAAGGCCCTGCACAGCGGCTTGTAGCCGGCGTCGCTCTCCAGTTCGCGCAACAGGCGCGCACCTTCCACGTAATTGCCGCGCTTGATCGAAATCCATGCATCGAAGGTGTCCAGCGCTTTCAGCTCCGGCCGCAGGACGCGGACTGCGGCCAGCACAGCGGCAGCGTCCTGAATCTTTTCATGGGTGAGTCCGACCGTGATCAGTTCGATGAGCCCACTCACGACCGACCCGGGACATTGAATCTTCTCCACACTGCACCTCGTTTTTAATGGCATGCGGACCGTACACGTGGGGAACGCTACGCGCGCCACGCCGGCCGGATCCTTTCGGAAGCGAATATCGGAATTCGCTGGCGAACAAATCATTCCGGCTTCGCCAGCCCATCCACACATTCGCCTGGAAAACGGATCGCTCCACCACAGCTGCCCACAATCGGGGGCGCAGCGATCGCGGAAGGAGAAGGCAATGTCGGAAGAAAAAACCGAGAAGCCGACCGAGAAGAAACTGCGGGATGCGCGCAAGGACGGGGAAGTTCCGGTCAGCCCGGACGTCACTGCAGCGGCGGTGCTCTTCGGCGCGTTATTGGTGATGAAATCGGCCGGCGATTACTTCTCCGATCACATGCGCGCATTGATGACGATCGGCTTCGATTTCTCGGAACATACACGCGATGCAGCGGCCATCAACCGCGCACTCGGCCATATCGGCATCCAGGGATTGCTGTTGATGCTGCCGTTCCTGGCTGCCTGCCTGTTGGCTGGTATGGCGGGCGGTGCGTTCCAGACTGGCCTGAATGCCTCGCTCAAGCCGGTGGCGCCCAAGTTCGATTCCCTCAATCCCGCAACCGGGGTCAAGAAACTCTTTTCGTTGCGAAGCCTCATCAACTTGCTGAAGTTGATCATCAAGGCCATCTTGATCGGCGTAGTGCTGTGGGTCGGTATCCGCGCCCTCATGCCGATGATCATTGGGCTTGCCTACGAGACACCGCTTGATGTTGCGCAAATTGCCTGGCGCACCCTGGGCATGCTCTTCGCACTGGGCGTGCTGCTGTTCGTCCTGGTCGGCGCTGCAGACTGGAGCGTGCAGCGCTGGCTGTTCATCCGCGACAAGCGAATGAGCAAGGACGAGCAGAAGCGCGAATTCAAGGAAAGCGAGGGCGACCCCGAAATCAAGGGCAAGCGCAAGGAATTCGCCAAGGAGCTGGTCTTCGGCGACCCGCGCGAGCGCGTGGCCAAGGCCAAGGTGATGGTGGTCAACCCGACCCATTACGCAGTGGCGCTGGCCTACGAGCCCGACGACTTCGGCTTGCCGCAGGTCGTTGCCAAGGGCGTGGACGACGGCGCACTGGAACTGCGCGCCTTCGCGCATAACCAGGGCATTCCGATCGTTGCCAATCCGCCACTGGCGCGTGCGCTGTATCAGGTTGAATTGGGCGATGCAATCCCCGAGCCACTGTTCGAAACGGTTGCGGTGGTGTTGCGCTGGGTCGATGAACTCGGTCGCGACCACGGCGACGGCGATGGAGCCCTGCCATGCTAGGAGACCGCGTGCGAGCGACAAGGTATTTCGCTTATAGCGGCGAAGTGGCGATCGCCGCCCTGGTGGTGGCGGTCATCGGGCTGATGATCCTGCCGCTGCCAACGCCCATGATCGATACGTTGCTGGGCATCAACATCACCCTGAGCGTGGTGCTGTTGATGGTCACGATGTATGTGCCCGACTCGATCTCGCTCTCGTCGTTTCCTTCCCTGCTGCTGTTCACCACGCTACTGCGGCTGTCCTTGAATATCGCCTCGACGAAGTCGATCCTGCTGCATGCCGAAGCGGGCCATATCATCGAGAGCTTCGGCGAGCTGGTGGTCGGCGGCAATCTGGTGGTGGGCCTGGTGGTTTTCTTGATCATCACCACCGTGCAGTTCATCGTGATCGCAAAGGGTTCCGAACGCGTTGCCGAGGTCGGTGCGCGGTTCACGTTGGACGCAATGCCCGGCAAGCAGATGAGTATCGATGCCGACCTGCGTGGCGGCAACCTGACCGCAGATGAGGCACGCCGCAAACGCGCGCGGCTGGCCATGGAAAGCCAACTGCACGGCGGCATGGATGGCGCCATGAAATTCGTCAAGGGTGATGCGATCGCCGGCCTGGTGATTACCATGGTCAACATCCTGGCCGGTATCGTGGTCGGCGTGACGTACCACGGCATGACGGCCGGCGACGCCGCCAACCGCTTTGCGATCCTGTCGGTAGGCGATGCGATGGTGTCGCAGATCGCCTCACTGCTGATATCGGTGGCCGCCGGCGTCATGATCACCCGCGTGGCCAACGAGAACGAGACCAGGCTCAGCTCGCTCGGGCTCGATATCGGCCGTCAGCTCACCAGCAATGCGCGGGCCCTGATGGCAGCGAGCGTGCTGCTGGCCTGCTTTGCGTTCGTCCCCGGCTTTCCCGCCGTGCTGTTCCTGCTGCTGGCAGCGGCCGTCGGCGCCGGCGGCTATACGATCTGGCGCAAGCAACGCGACATCAGCGGCACCGATCAGCGCAAGTTGCCTTCGGCGAGCCGTAAAGGTGCCAAAGGCGAGGCGCCACATATCCGCAAAAACGCCCCGGATTTCGCCTCCCCTTTGTCGATGCGGCTGTCGCCGCAGCTGGCCGCTCTGCTCGACCCTGCGCGGCTGGATCAGGCGATCGAAAGCGAGCGGCGGCAATTGGTCGAACTGCTGGGCTTGCCGTTTCCCGGGATCGCGATATGGCAGACCGAGTCGCTGCAAGGCATGCAATACGAAGTGTTGATCCACGATGTCCCCGAGACACGCGCCGAACTGGAGAACACCGACGACATGCAGGCCGCACTGGCCCGGCAGGCCATCGCACCCCTGCATGCACGGGCGCACTTGTTCGTCGGCATCCAGGAGACGCAGTGGATGCTGGAGCAGGTGGCCGTGGACTATCCCGGGCTGGTTGCGGAGGTCAACAAGGCGATGCCCGCCCAGCGCATAGCCGATGTGTTGCGGCGTCTTCTGGAAGAAAGGATTCCGGTGCGCAATATCAAGAGCATCCTGGAGAGTCTGGTGGTCTGGGGGCCGAAGGAAAAGGATCTTCTGATGTTGACCGAATATGTGCGCTGCGATCTGGGCCGTTATCTGGCGCATACCGCAACCGCAGGCACCGGGCAGCTGCCCGCGGTAATGCTCGACCATGCTGTCGAACAACTGATCAGGCAATCGATTCGCGCGACCGCGGCCGGCAATTTCCTGGCACTTCCGCCCGAGCAGGCGAACCAGCTTGTCGAACAGGTGGAACGCATCGTCGGCGACCATGCGCAGCATCCGCTGGCGGTGGTCGCGTCGATGGACGTGCGCAGATATGTGCGCCGCATGATCGAAGCACGGCTGACCTGGCTGCAGGTCTATTCGTTCCAGGAGCTGGGTTCGGAGGTGCAGCTGCAGCCGATCGGTAGAGTGGTGGTGTGATGCGCAAGCCGCCCCTCCGCCATGTGCGCATCCTGCCGGTCAGCGGCGCACTGCAGCGGCCGGCGGCTCCAGCCACGCCGGCCCGGTCGGCGCTGCGCTCCAGCTTCCTGCAACTGCGCCAGCGCTTGCGCAGCGCACAGCTCGCGCTTCCCTGCATGGTGTTGCCACCGCAGTGCGACGAGGATCGGCCCCAGCCTGATGCCGAGGAGGGCTTCACCGAGGCGCATGACAGCGTGCCCGTGCAAACCGACCCGCCCTTACGTATCGAGGTGACGAAACACCAAGAGCCGTCCCAAGGCAACGACGATGGCGCAGTGGGGCGACAGATTGCGACCGAGTGGATACGCACGCAACGCGCCCAAATGGCGATCGACCGTATCGCGCTGCGGGTGGCCGAGTTCTGCAATGCCCAACCGGTGCGCAGCGCAGGGAGCTGGGAAGCGTGGCTGGATATCGACCAAGAGGTCGTCGCACAAACGACGTTGTTTTTGCGGCTTTCGCCGGACCAGCTATCGCTTCGCTTCAATACCAGTTCGCCAGATGCGCGCGAGGTACTTTGGTGCGGAAGGCAGCGCCTGGAGGCTGCACTGACGTCCACGCTGAGTAGCACGCTCCAGATCAGCATCGAGGTTGTCTAACGCGGCACTGGCGACAGAAAGCCATTTGGAGGAACTCCATCTTGCTAACCGAGCAGAGCCAGACTCCACCGGCACGTGCACTCTCTCAGGCGTTGACGCGCGTTGCTGCCGAGCGCGCCCAGCTGGGCAGAGTGTTCGGCGACCCACGCGCAGCACGCCAATGCGGCTTTGCCACGCATTGCCGTCGCATCTCGCCCAACGATGCGGCCCGCCTGCGCCTGCAGCTGGATGCCGGCCAGATGGATTTGCGGATTGCCGCGCGCGACCGCCTGGCGCTGCTATTGAACGAGGACGACGACGCACTACGCGTTTCGATCGCGGGAATGCTGCTAGCCGATCGCCTGGGCGCATTTGCGCCGCTCGGCCTGGGCGCTGCCGAGGTGATCGCCTTCGAGCGCGATGCAGAGCCAGACGACTGCCACGGCATCGGCATGACACTGGGCGATCTCGATGCCGTTGCGCTGACGGCGAGCGCGTCGCTGCTGGCCACGTTGCAGGCCGAAGTCGGCGGACTTACGCCGCCCACGCAGCTGCCAGCCTGGCTGGCTGCACTGCGCGTCAACACGCGCCTGCGCATCGGAGGGCGCACCGCATCGGCGGCATTGCTTCAGTCGCTGCGGCCTGGCGATGTCTTGCTGCATTGCACGGACTCGGCTGCGGTGACCAGCGGCGATGTGCTCTGGGGTATCGCCGGAGGCGCGGTATTGCGCGCGCCGGTGCGCTTGAACCTGCAACAGATGATTCTGGAGGCCAGCCCCACCATGCAGCACGATACGTTTGAGCCGGAAGTCGCGCCGTCCACCAGCAACGTGGCAGAACTGGAACTGCCGGTGCAGCTGGAAGTGGATCAACTTGCGCTGTCTCTATCGACCTTGTCGGGTTTACAGCCCGGGCAGATCCTGGAGTTGTCGGTGCCGGTCGATCAAGCCGACATCCGCCTGGTCGTTTACGGCCAGACCATCGGCACCGGCAGGCTGCTGGCAGTTGGCGAACATCTGGGTGTGCAGATCCTCAGCATGTCGGAGAGCACGCATGCAGATGCCTGACGTCGGCTCGCTGCTGCTGGTGGTCATCATGCTGGGCTTGCTGCCCTTCGCAGCGATGGTGGTCACCTCCTACACCAAGATCGTGGTCGTGCTCGGCCTGCTGCGCAATGCGATCGGGGTACAGCAGGTGCCGCCCAACATGGTCCTCAATGGCGTTGCATTGCTGGTGTCGTGCTTTGTGATGGCCCCGGTGGGCATGGAGGCGTTCAAGGCCGCACAGAACTACGGCGCCGGGTCGGATAACAGCCGCGTGGTGGTGCTGCTCGACGCCTGCCGCGAGCCGTTTCGGCAGTTCCTCCTCAAACACACACGCGAGCGCGAAAAGGCGTTTTTCATGCGTTCTGCACAGCAGATCTGGCCCAAGGACAAAGCCGCCACGCTCAAGTCGGACGACTTGCTGGTCTTGGCACCAGCATTCACGCTCAGCGAATTGACCGAAGCCTTCCGTATCGGCTTTCTGTTGTATCTGGTGTTTATCGTCATCGACCTGGTGGTGGCCAACGCGCTGATGGCGATGGGCCTTTCACAGGTCACCCCGACCAATGTGGCGATCCCGTTCAAGCTGCTGTTGTTTGTCGCCATGGACGGCTGGTCGATGCTGATTCACGGCCTGGTTCTGAGCTATCGGTGACGCCATGGACCATGACGATCTAGTGCGATTCACCTCCGAAGCCTTGCTGCTCTGCCTCAAGGTGTCCTTGCCGGTGGTCGGTGTCGCTGCGTTGGCCGGGCTGCTGATCGCCTTCGTCCAGGCGGTGATGTCGCTGCAGGATGCATCGATCTCGTTCGCGCTCAAGCTGGTGGTGGTGGTGGCCGCCATTGCCGTGACGGCGCCGTGGGGTGCCTCGGCCATCATGCAGTTCGGCCAGGCATTGATGCAGGCGGCGTTCCCATGATCCGTCGCATCTCGCCCGGCACCTTGCGGCCCTCGGTTTCCATCGAGCATGGCGGCTCGCATCACCATGGCGACCATCATGCCGATGCGGCAGGCACCAGCGCGGGATCGCCTACCGACATTGCGGCACGGGCACCGCGTCTGCGCCCTGCTCCACCGCGCAGGCGACGCCGCGGGATCCGGTCGCTGGACGGCCAGGAGGATGAATTCGACGCCAACGAGCAGGAAGAGATCGAAGCCAAGCGCGAGTGCGCACTGCGCGGACGGGTGAGCGTGGCGATCACGCCGGCCCAGAGCCGGGAGCATGGCCAGGGCGACCAGCACGGCGGTGACCGCAGCACGCATACCGACGATCCGAAGGCCGGTCCATGGCACAGCGCCGCTCCAGCGCAATTGAGCGACAGCATCCGCACGTGCATCGACGCGATTGTCGATCGCTACGTGACCAGGCGCGACGCCGATCCAGTGGCCAAGCGCCACGCGCTGGCTGCTGCGCTTGTCGAGCTGCGCGCCGTCGGCGTTTCGCATCCTGCCGTCGCCCCCTTGACCGCAACGATCTGGAGGTTGATGCGCGAGCATCTACGCGCGTACGACAAGGCCAACGCGGCGGAAAACCTGCTGGCCTTGCGGACCCGATTACTGGAGTTGATGCCATCGGAGTTGGAGCCGGTGCCAGCGCTACGCAATTTTCATCTCCTGCTTCCACTGATCCTGCTGAATGCGGAAAAACCGCGCAGACGCATCGACCGTACACATGCCATCACACGTCTGAACACACTGCTGATTGAGCAACCACAACCGGCGGCTCAGGAGGTTCGCCCATGACCATGCAGCTTCGCGTACTGACAGGAACCCACGCAGGCGCACGATTAGATTTGGCGCAAGGTCGCTACACCCTGGGGAGCGATCCACAAACCGATATCCGAATAGACGATTGGCCTGGTTGCTCACTCATTATCGAGGTAGACCAAGATGGTCAGATCCGCTATAGCAGCGACACGGTGCCAGAAACGTCCTTTGTTGCGTTTCAGCCGGTCCGCTTCGGCCCCCTGGTACTGTGTATTGGCGATGCTGGTGCCGATTGGCCAGACGATGTGGCGCTGCTGGAGCAGCTGCTTTCCCCAGCCGCCGCGTCGGCACCGCGCGCGTCCAAGCGCAAAGTTTTGCGTACTGCGGTGGGTGCCGTGCTAGCGCTTGCCGCGGCAGCGTTGCTCCCGCCCTTGCAGCCGGCGTTTCTGTCCGATGCTGCCACCCGGCAGCATCCGGAAAATGCCCTCAATCAGGCCAAAGCCTTATTGAAGCAGCTGGGCTTTCACGAAGCGCACGTAGAACAGGTTGGCACGCGCGTACTGATCGAAGGCCTGGTCCCCAGCAGCGCCGACGCCGCACGCCTGCGCACGCAGGTGCATCGGTACCACCCAGCCGTCGCCGTGAATGTCGCCGTTGTGGACGAAGTACTGGCGACGCTGCGCGACACCCTGGCTGACCCCGCGCTCAGCGTACGTTACGAGGGCAATGGCGTTTTCTCGGTTTCCGGCAGCAGCGACAACGCCGAACGTGCAAGCCGCCGGATTGCCGACGTGCGTAGCGACCTGGGCCCTGAAGTCCGTTCGTTACACGTCGAGATCAGTCAGCAAGATCCGTCCGTAAAACTTCCGGAAAATTACGACGCGGCATTGCTCGCCGACGGCCTGCACTATGTCGAAACGCCGGATGGCACCAAGCACATGACATCCCTGCCGCAGCAAGCGGCGCAATGAGAGCCCCCCATGTTCGATGCCATGACCGATACGGTCACCCAGGATATGAGCAAGATTTTGCAGACCAAGGTGCTGGATGTCTCCGGCGAGCGACTGCGCAACATCGAGGCAGCCCTGCACGCGACAGCGCAACAGCTTCGTGTGCACTGGTCCGCCGCGAGCGATCAGGTTGCGCGCAACGACTTCACTGTCTTGCACGACGGCATCAACGCTGCGCGAGAAATCGTCGCGCACATCTCCAGCATGCCTTGATCATCGAGTTACTTGGCCATGATGGTCAAGCAAAACGCGCCAACAGGCGCACCACGTTACGTCTACTTATCTAAGGAGTATTGATATGCCGAATTTACAATCGTTAGGGCCGATGTTAGGTCAGGGCACGGACCTGTTTTCATCAGACCTTTCAAACAGATGGAGCAATCACTCGACCACTAGTATGTCGGGCAATCAGATCACCAGGCTGATGAATGGCGTTGGTGATTCAGCCGCGGAGCAGGAGCGTTTGAACAATTACCTCACTGCGAAGAAGAACGAACTTGACTTCAACGTGGCGCTCAACAAGTTCATCGGCAAGGCGGGCGACAACGCGAAGACGCTGGTTGGCCAGTAATCGGCGCCGGCATGCGCAGGGCTTGTAGGGGGCCCTGTGCATGCCTCACCCAAGATGAGCAGTGCGCGATTCGAAACCATCGTTCGACAGATGTGCGAGGCACTGGACTTGCCGGATGTGGAGTCGGTGCTCAGCCGGCGTGTGCTTTGGGTGGAGGGCTTTGAGGTCTATCTGCACCTGCCGACCCCACAGCCCGAAGACGACGTAAAGGAAGAAGCACTGTATCTGCGCATCGCCTACGGGTTACCACCTGCCGGGCGGACATTGACCGTTTTCAGGCTTCTGCTCGAAGCCAATCTCTCGGTGTATGCGCAGGACCAGGCACAGCTTGGACTGAACGATGACGGCGTTATCGTGCTGATTGTGCGGGTACCGCTGGACGACGACGTGGATGGGGCGTGGATCTGCGATCTGCTTGCCCACTACGCCGAGCATGGCCGCTACTGGAACAACAATATCTTCGTGGCGCACGACGAGATGTTCGAAGGAATCGCGACGGGCAACTATCTGTGGTTACGCGCCTGATACAGGCTTGTTGGCAGCTTGCCGAAGCCTCAATCACGGCCGCAGCGGCGCCCATTCGCCATGGCACAGCAACCTAGCTTGCCGGCCAACTCCACCGGCCTGGCACTCCTCTGCCCGATGGCGCCGGTGGCGCTGAGTGAAACCCACTTGCCATGTCGAAGCCTGACACGCCTGCATCTGCGCTGGCTTGCTCCCCGATATAGGTTTGGCGGGAGATCGCAGGTCTGTCGTGCCGGCTCACCGCGATGGCCGACACTGCACAGAACAAAGGCAGGCGCAGACGCATGGTCTACACCGTGCACATCCGCGACGGCAGCTGATGCACCGGTGCTGTTGGCGCTGACGAGGGACACGACCACTTTGCCGGCGAGTTCTTTCCGGTGTTTGACGTGCGCGTCAAGTTCGACGCGTTCCGGAGCGACGGCGCCATCGAGACGCAGATGCAATGCCTGCCTCATGCCTCGACCTGCGCAGGTCGAGGCATGAGGCCGTGGTGTTCCATCATTGCTGGTAATGGCTAAGCTGCCAGACACCACCAAGCCACAGACGCGACGACAGCGACGTCTGTGGCGGCGGTGTACAACACTCCTGAGTATCAACGCGGCAGCTGAGCGCTCATGCTCGCCCGCTCTGCCACTGGCGAAGTGCTTCGCTGTCATGCAGTGCACGCTTGAGCGTTTGCAGCTGGCCATCCAGCGCCTGCGTGGCCGCGTCGCGGGGGACGCCGCTAAAGGTTTGACTCCACCCCTCGCGCAGTGCAGTGCGTACCGCATCGATGGTCGCGATCGAAACGGACTGCGTGCCGATCTCCGTACGCAATGTCTGCAGCGCAGTACGCAGTGTCTGGCCAAGCGGCCCAGGGCCAGGCGCGGCGCGCATCCCCTCCTCCATGGCACGCTCTGCCTCGGCAGGTGTCGGCCCCGAGAGCCTGGCGATCGCCTGGTCCACGGGCTCGGCCAGGGCCTCGAGGGTTCGTTCGATGGTGCGTTGATGCTCGGCTGCAAGCGCGGCACGCTCGTTGTCCAGGCGCGCCGCCTGGGAGGTATTGGCGCCGTTCTTGGCCTTGAGCGCATTCCAGAACGTATCGTTGAACACGGTTTGCACGGCCTGCTGCACGACCACAGCCGTGGAATTGACGGCTTCGCCAGCAACACGGATGTGGCTCCCCCCACGCAACGGCGCTGTGATGATGCGCCCGGCCCCCATCGAGCCGAAGCTGGCCATGACGTTGCTCAGCATGTGGCGGGTCAACAGGTCGCGTGCCGTGGTGGCGACGGCGTTTGCGCTGTTGAAGCCCTGCCTTGCCAACGCCAACGCTTCCTTTCCGGTGTCCAGCAAATAGCTAGGCGGGAAATGCACGGCGTCGGACCATTGTGCAGGCCGGCGCGCTTTGTCGGGCAACGCCAACGCAAACAGGTTCAGCCGTTGCTCTCCGCCAACCAGATCCGGGACACGCATTTGGCCGGTCCGTGCCACGGCTTTGCCTGTTTCCAGCAGTGCCTTCTGCACGACCCCGGCGCCGCCAATGGCCAGCGCGCTCAACCCCCACTGGCCGACAGGCGTCAGTAAGCCCGGTTCACCACCAGTCCGGCGCGCGGCGTTGAACCCTGCGTTGATCACTGGCTTGAGCAACAAGGTATCCAGTGACTTGTCGTCCAGGGTCGATTGGCGCTGCGTGATGCCCAGGCGGCGGTCGTAGGTCTGCGCCTTGAGGTCGGCAAGCGTCGGCGCATTGTTCTCGCCTGGACGCGTGAAGCGCTTGCCCTCGGCAGTGATTTCCAGAATGACCGGTGGTGGATCGGGCACCAGGATTTTGGGGTCGATGGCCTGAAACCTCGGCAGGTTGGAAACGCGCGCGCGCCGGTCCATTGCCGGGATCAACAACGTATCGCTGGTATAGGACGCAGACCCCGCCGCGACACCTGCAACCATCGCCGTACTCAGCTCCTCCGCGTCGGCCGGGCGCCGGGACGCATAGGCCGCACCCGTGGCCAGACCGACCGGATTACGCATCGCACCGATAATGAACGACCGTAGGCATTCGTAGGCAATCGGCAATGCCGCTTTCGTGCCCGCTGTCTTCATGTCACCGACAGCCTGGTACCCGGCATCCGGCCCAAAGGCAGTGATGCGTTCCTGCACGCGCGCGTCAGCCCATTCCAGATAGCTGGCCTGCAGGGCCGTCTGCTCTTCCGAGGGCGCAGCAAATGGCAGAGCGTCCAGGCGGGCACGTAGCTGCGCTTTCACCTCGGCGGCCGCCGCCGTGCTGCGTTCGGCATAGGTCGCCGCGGCGGCAGGCACATCCGGTGTGTCGATTTCCCGGGCAGGGGACACGACCTGCGCGGTGTAAAACGTTGCGTCCGACGACTGCGACGAGTCGGACCGATGCGAGCCGCCGAGCATGGCCCCTTCTTCATCTGCATGAGGACTGGCGCGACCGGCCAGTGATGCGCGACGACCACGCAGCACCGCGCTGGAAGAGGCCAGGCCCGCAAGCGGGCCAGTGGGTGCGCGTTCTTCCCGCGGGGCAGCAACGTCTTCGGCCTGCGTTGGTTGGACGGGAGGATGCGAGGCTGCGCCGCGACTGGCAGCGGTGCCGATATCGCTGGAGAGTTTCATGAGGCCACCTCCTTGGCCGTATCGACCTGCGTCGCCAGCGCGTCCAGCACAACACGGGCAACCACCTGCCCACGGTCCAGTGCAGCGGCCACCTCTTCAGGCGTGCGCACCAGCAACAGCGGGCAGACGCAGAGCAGGCCGAGATCCGACAGCGTGAGCCGCCAGCCATACTCGGTCAGCAGTTGCTCCTGCAGCGACAGCAGCATCACCACCTCCTCGCCTCCAAGCTCGCGTGCCGCCAGAGGCAAGATCACTTCCGGGAAGGCCATCAATGCGTCTGGCTGCCCCTGCGTGTGGACGCGGCACAGCATGCCGGCAGGGCCCAGAATGGTCTCGCCTTCGCCGAGCCGCTGCGCAAGCTCACCAGGTAACCCAAGGCATGCGCTCAGGCCGATAAAAAAAGCGGTATTCGCTGTTTGTTGATTGTGCGATTCCAACGTCATCTGAAGTACTCCGTGAGGAAATTCGATGGGTTGCGGCGCGCCAGCAGCGCGCGGCACATTGTCTTGCCCATAAATGCGCGCCCAAGCGAAGCGGGGCGAACCACCTGCGCCATACACGAAGTGGGGTGCCGGTAAATTGCCCAACCAAAACCTGCGCCACACCTTAATAAAACGGACACAATCAGAAGGACAGCGCCCCTGACCTGGCGAAGGAACCAAGACTGATAAATACGCCTGCAGGCACCGCCGGCAATTTCGCGTCCAGGCGGTCTACTGACGCAAGCGAATTACCGAGATATTAACTAACTGCGCACTTCATCCTGCGCACTTCATCCGTGTCAGCTCCAGCGTTGGCCAGCGCGGTGATTCGGTGCAAGCCCCATCTGGCAACCCAGATGATCCCAACACGTTTCATGGCCGTGATTCTAGGCTCCAGCCGGGCAATAAAAGAAATGTCATGCAACCAGGTTCCATGACATTCCCTGGTTTCTCAGCAAATCCAGGGCTGCAGTCAGAACAGCCCTCACAATTCCAAAACTGAGGGGTTCGGCCGCCGCGTGACGGAACGCTGGTGATCGCTGCACACGCCGCCGGAACACCGCGATGATCTGCATCTCCAAGCACGTATCGTAGCGATGTACATGAGTGCGCCGGCCCACAGCAGGAACGATCGCCGCTCAACTATCGGCGCCAAGCAGCACCGGCAGGCAACGCATCGACGGGCCGATTTTTGCGCTTTTTTCGCCAAAATAGTTCGTCGGCCAGGGTGCACCTTGCGCAGATTGGCAACATACGTCTACACCGCATGGGCGCATCCGTGCGGCCGTATAAGAATCAACTTATACGAAGGTGCTCTGCCAATTCTGTCATTCGCGAGGCCGCCTCTATGTCGCTCAACACGCTTTCTACCGGGAGCAACCCCAGCCAACTGCTGGGCACCTCTTTCAACGAGTCGTCTTCATCGGAGCTGCTTGGGTCCGATTCGTCCAAGGACGGCTCGGATCTGCCATCGACGATGGACGACATCTTCCTGCTGATCTACCAGTTGCTGGCAGCCCTCCAAACCAACACGCCAACGAGTACAGCAAGCAATACGTCGGCCGATGCACCGGCAAACACGCCAAGCGGCGATGCCAGCACCCCGTCCTCCGCATCGGACGATCAAGCCACCCAGCCGATCGAAAAGCGCACCTCCTGGCCATCGCTGGGCTACGACTTCGACCCCAAGCACATCAAGGGGAAGGATGCGCCGCCGGCGCTGGAAGGTTCGACGGTGACCTGGAACGATGGGACGCTGACCAAGTCGGAGCTTCAGATCGTTTCGACGCTGAATGCGCACAAGGACCAGATGCCGCTCGAGTACAAGAATCTCGACGACAAGATCAACGACCCTTCCACGCCCGCCGACCTGAAGGCTGCATTGCAGGGCCTGAAACAGGACCCGCGCTTGTTCTTTGCGATCGGTTCCCAGGGAGACGGCAAGTGCGGCGGCAAGATCAGCGCGCAGGATCTTTGGGATTTCTCTGATTCACATCCGCAGGTCAAGGAACTGGGCGGGAAGAACGACGAGTTCAACCCCAAGAACATCAAGGGATCCAACCCGCCGCCGCCGGCGGAGGGCTCGACGGTCACCTGGAACGAGGGCCAGCTCAATCAATCCGAACTGGAGATTGTTTCGGTTCTGGATCGGCACAAGGACCAGGTCGACTCGCTGTCCTTCGATCAGCTGGACGCCAAGATCAACGACCCGTCGACGCAGCCTGACTTGAAGAAAGCGCTGCAAGGATTGCAGAAGGATCCGCGGTTGTTCTTTGCCATCGGCTCGCAGAAGGACGGCAAGTGCGGCGGCAAGATCAAGGCGCAGGACCTCACAGACTTCTCGTACTACCATCCGCAGATTGCCGAATACAACGACAAGCAGGCAAAGAGCTACACGCAGAACTACATCGCATCCGATAGCCCCGACAAAACCAAGGCGTCGGTCATGACCAAAAGCGATGCCCTGCGCGAGTTGTATCGCTATTCCGACTATCTGCCCGGCAACCTGAGCGAGGACGAATTCGCCAAGATCGTCGATGGCGACAGCAAGACCGGCAAGTGCCCGCCGCAGGTGATCGCGGCTGCTCAATATTTTCGCGATCATCCGGACGAGTGGAAGGAATTTGCAGGGGATTCGGGCTCGATGAGCACGCCGGATTTCCTGCAGAAATCCACCTCCGAGATGCACCTGACCGCGGACGAGCAGAAGACGCTGGACACCATCAACAGTCATCAGGACGCGTTCTACGGCGACGGCAAGGAAATCACGCGCGACAAGCTCGACGCGATCTCCAAGGACGACAAGGCCGACCCGGCCGTCAAGCAGGCCGCGACGCAGTTGTTGGCCGACCCGCTGCTATTCGGCTTGTTGAACAACTCCATCACCGGCTACAAGAAGCCCCATCACTTCTTCGGCGGCGGCCATGTCGTCGATTCGGGCAAGATCAGCCAGGACGATTTCCGGCAGTTCTATGACCACATGAGTGCAGCCAACAAGACCGTAGACACGCCGGCCACGCACGAGGCGAGCTCGCCCGATCAGCAAAAGGCTGTCGCGGACATGCTGGTGGGCAAGGACGATCCGCCGGCGATCAAGAAGCCCAAAAAGGATGTCGGCACGTTCCAACAGGGCCTGCACGAGTTCCTCAAGTGGGACAGCAAGATCCTGGACTGGATGTCCGTGGGGCTCAGCGCATTGAACGGGATCCCCATCATCGGCGAAATTGCCGATGCGGCGTCGATTGCATTGGAGAGCGAGGCGCAGGCGGCGCAGGTGGTCGACACCGCGATTCAAGGTGGCGACATGTCGCTGGCCTTGAAGCTGGCCGGCATCAATATGGCCGGGGCGGTGGTTGGAGCAGTCGGCGGACCCACGGCTAGAATCGGAGCCAAGGGCGTGGCCGAAGCCGCGGCCAAGGGAGCAGCCGAGGGCGCGGCCAAGGGAGCTGCAAAGGGAACTGCCAAGAGCGTGGCCAAAGGTGGCGGTAAAACCGCGGCCGAACGGCCGAGCGCCTCTGAGTTCGCAAAAGGCTACGTGGGTGGCACCGCCATCAGTAAATCGACTGAAATTCTCAAGACGCCCGTCTTGGCGGGCTTGCATTACGAAGAATATCAACTGGACAAGCAGAAGGACGGAGAAATCCACCAGAAGATGGAAAATGCCGGCGGCGTCCCAGTGGGCAAGCAGATTATCCCCAAAGGCATCGCCGACAACTTCGAGGGCGACCTGCGGCAGAATCTGCGCAATATCCGGATCCGTCGCAGATAATGCGCATGCCACAGCGAGGTTTCGTTTCGGCGTCTTGCCGCCGGCGTTGGTGCTCGAAGGCAAGCGTTGAGGCAACGCCGGTCGATGGGCCACGACGTGCGGCAGCATCGCGCTGATGCGTTGCGGTATCGCTCGGCGACCTTCGTATGAACGTGCCTCCAGGTGCCTGGAGGCACGTTCCGGCGCCGCTGCGCCATGCGCCTTGGCGAACAGGTGGCGGGATACCGGAAGCTCTCCCGCGAGCATCGACATCCTGGCAATGAAGACCGGCGATACACGTGGAGACTGCGTCGCGAACGATGCGGCGCGTCACCAGATCGATCGCCGGTTGCCATCGTGTGCATCGCGCCGACAGCCGATGACATCGAATGCCGAACAATCACCGCTGTCGGTGAGCAGGGATGCAGCACCGGCGCGCTTCTACAAAAACCGATTCGCCAGGCGATGCAGCCTCTTCGCGTTGATGCGGCGATGGCAGTCGCATCGCAGTAGCCTGCACGCTTGAACGCCGCAGCCAGCCGACCAAGCAGGGTGTATCTCCATGTTCAATGTCAATCGCCTACTCCGCTCTCGCCCGCGAACGGACAACGCCGATCAAGCGCCCGCGCAAGACAGTCCTTCACGGCAACCTTCGAACGCAGAGGGCTTGTTGAGCCCCCTGCTCGCGCGGCCGCGACGGCGCGAAAGCACGTCAGCGGCCGGCACGTCGACGCCTGGAAACCCAGTGCACGGGAGCCCTTTCCGTTCACCTCTGCGTCCGTCGGGCCAGCCGGCTGCACTTGCGGGTGCCTCTTCTGCGCCACCGCGCAGCATCGAGCACGACATCGATGATTGGCTTGCGCAAAGCCTACCGATGGCAGAGCGGGTTCGAACGGGCTACAACCTGCACGACGGGTCGAGAGATATGTCGCCGGAAGTACTGCAAAACGCCGCAGACGCCATCCGCCGTGCAGCGAGCCGCCGCAGCACCGAACTTGTCGTCGATTGCCTGCCTGCCACGACGCTACCTGACGCGATCGGCCGGCTCGACGCGCTACAGAAATTGACGCTGCTCCATACCGGGCTTCAGTCGCTGCCAGACAGCCTGGGGCAGCTGCGCCAGCTCCGCCATTTGCAGATCACTGGCGCGCCGGACCTGAAGACGCTGCCGCCCTCGTTGACGCGCCTGTCCAATCTCAGAACCCTTCAATTGGCGATGGTCCCGTTAGACGAATTACCCGCAGACCTTGGGCGCATGCAGGGTCTGCGCGGCCTCGCGCTAGGCCGCGGGCACTATGCGCGCCTGCCGGACAGCATCGTCGAACTGAGCCGGTTGAGCGAGTTGCGCGTGTCGCACTCGTCGCATTTTCGCCAGTTGCCTGAAAACATCGGCCTCATGCAGGGGCTCAGGTCACTGGAGGTGGCATCGAATTCCAAGCTGGAGCAGCTGCCAGGCAGCCTCACGCAGCTGCATCTGCTGGAAAAACTCGACCTCTCATCCAACCGCCGGCTGGCACACTTGCCTGAGGACATCGGGCAACTGCGCGGCTTGACGGAGCTGTCGCTGAGAAGTTGCGCTGCGCTGCAGCAGCTGCCCGACAGCGTGGGGGATCTGGCCCAGCTGCAACTGCTGGACCTGCGCGACACGGGCCTGCAGACTCTTCCACAGTCGCTGGCACGACTGCCCGCTCAATGCGATATCAAGGTGCCGGATCATCTGGCAGACCGATTGCTGCAGATCCGCGACCCGGAGCGCGCGCAGCGCCAGGCACAGCGCGCGGCACAGCGGCTGGCCGAGCGGAGACGACGCGCGCCCGTGCCGGCGGCGCAACAGGCCGGGTCGTCGTGGAACCGCGTCCCCGAGTTCACGCGCGTGTTGCGCAGTGTCGATGCCGACCTGGGCGAGCGTTTCGAGAAATGGACGCAAGGCCTGATGCAAAATGCCAGGATCTTCGGCGCATCCATCACATCGGCCGACATGCCCCTGCTGGACCAGGTGGTAGCCGAGGCCATTCGGTCACCCGAATTCCGCAGCAGCTTCGGCCAATTCTTGAGCGACCACACCATCAAGACGCTCAACCTGGATGGCATGACGCAAGTGGGTGGGCGCGGGCCCGCCGTGCGAGGAGACGCCAAAACCGCGTTTGCCGAGATGCTCAAGCACAAGCTCATGCACACGCAGGACCACCAGACCGCACTGGGCCTGCTGCTGGAAGCCCTGAGGAATTCCGACCTGGGGCTGTCCAGGGAGACGCTGCTGCGCAGCAGGAATGAACTCACCGGGCGTGTGGAAATGTGGCCGCCACTGAAGGCCTACATCTCCATGCACGATGTGGAAGGAAAAGCGGCGCAGGATGCGGCGATCACGTGGGCGATGGCTCAGTTTGACGAAGCGCATGAGGGTGTCATCGGGGAAGCGGAGGCCAAGCAGGAGTCCGAGCAGGCGCAGGCCAACGCGAACCACTTCATCGAGCGGCGGGCGCGTGTACTGCTCCAGGAATGGCACATCCATTAGACCCTGGCGCCCGGCGATGCCACTCCCGCAGTTGAGAATGGACAGGCATGCTGATGATGTTGATCGCAGAACCCGGCGGGTGTTTGCCCGCCGCGTCCATGCAGTCGTTATCGGCTGTGTGCAACCAGCCAAGCGGCAGCGGTCTGTTTGCTCGCGTCGCTCAAACTGCGGAAGCCACGCATATCCAGGACGCCGCGTTGGTCGCTGCCGTTGCAGCGTTCCATGAAGCCGCTTGACTGCATGGGGCATCCATCTTCTGCGTTGAGGGCAGGTGCGCCCATCTATGCCCGATCAGTGTGGATGCCAATGGCTCCGGGTGGACCGTTCGCTGTACAGGCAACAAAAAACCCCCGATCTCTCGAGGGTTTTTTTAAATCCCAGCACAAGCTCTGGAACTGAACTGGTGCGCCCGGAGGGATTCGAACCCCCGACCAATGGCTTCGGAAGCCACTACTCTATCCGGCTGAGCTACGAGCGCCTGGCCGCGCATTATGCCAGAACAGCCGGCGTGCGCGTGATGGGGCCGGGCGACACGCGACCTGGCCAGCCACGGCGTCACTCCAGATGCAACGACACCGGCCTCTCGGCCCGGGCAGTCGTCGGGCGACACCGGACGCCCAGGTTCAAGCGCACAGGGTCCAGACGTGCAGCGGTGTGGCCATCTCAAGCGGCCGTCGCCAGAGGCAGCCTGCTCAACGTCCCCACCTGACCGTCAGCTTGGGCACGCGCCTGAGCGCGGTCACTGCCGAGCCTGCGTGGCAACCGCACCACCTGCCGCAGCCCACCCGCGCCAACGCCCGGCCCTGGCCGCTCGCAACCTTGATCGCTGCGGCCAGCCGCACCCCATGACAGCCGGCCATCATGGATGGCAGGGCATTGCCAGGATTGCCGCCCGCACAGCGCCCACCCCGCGCCCACATGACCACGGCCGAGCCGCGCTGCTACCCTTTGCCGCATGAGCAAGCATGGTGTCGAACAACTGCCCGCAGCGCGCGCGCTGACGTGGCCGCAGCGATTGGGCCAGTACTGGAAGCTGGTCCGTGGCGACCGCCCGATCGGGAGCCTGCTGCTGCTCTGGCCCACCTGGTGGGCGTTGTGGCTGGCTGCCGATGGCCTGCCGCCGCTGTGGACGCTGTTGGTGTTCACCGCCGGGGTGTGGCTGACCCGCTCGGCCGGCTGCGTGATCAACGATTACGCCGACCGCTGGCTGGATCCGCACGTGGAGCGCACCAAATCGCGTCCGCTGGCCACCGGCGCGGTCTCCGGGCACGAGGCGCTGTGGGTCTTCGTGGTGCTGATGCTGGTGGCCTTCGCGCTGGTGCTCACGCTCAACTGGCTCACCGTGGCGCTGAGCGTGCCCGGCGTGTTTCTGGCCGCCAGCTACCCCTATCTCAAGCGCCATACCCACCTGCCGCAGGTCTATCTGGGCATGGCGTTCGGCTGGGGCATCCCGATGGCCTTCGCCGCCGTGCAAGGCCGCGTGCCGTTGCTGGGCTGGCTGCTGTATGCCGCCAACATCCTGTGGGCCACCGCCTACGACACCTGGTACGCCATGGTCGACCGCGACGACGATATCCGCATGGGCAGCAAATCCACCGCCATCCTGTTCGGCAGATTCGATCTGATCGCACAAGGCATCTTGTATGCGCTGATGGCCGCGACGCTGGTGCTGGTCGGCCTGCGCGCCGATCTCGGTGTGGCGTACTGGGCCGGTCTGGCCGTTGCGGCGCTGCTGGTCGCCTACGAATTCCGCATCGCCCGCCACCGCGAGCGTAGCCCCTGCTTCCGCGCCTTCCTGCACAACAACTGGGTCGGCCTGGCGATCTTCGTCGGCATCGCCGTGGCGGTGGCGGGGCGTTAGATTCGGGATTCGGGATTCGGGAATCGGGAATCGGGAATCCGTCGATTACAGACCAGATGTTGGGATGACGGGTGAGGGTTCGAAGCATGCGCGCATCTTTGACGGCTCTACTCCTCTTTGACGGCTCTACTCCTCGTCTCGTCCTCCGCCGTCCACCCACCGAAGCCGCATCGCCATCCACCGCGCTGTCCTGTCAGGCAGCGAGCCCCTCTCCTGCGGGGCGAAAAGAGACGGCTTGCGCGCCACTGGCGCGCGTGTCTTGGAGCGCCCGCGCCGCAAGCGTGGGCCGGGGCGCAGAGCGGGGGTTGGGGTGAGGGTAAGGGCGAAGCCTCGCGCACCTGACGCCGGCAGGCCAGATCACGGCACCCGCGCGCAGACCCACGCATCCACCCGTTGAACACCCGCCTTGCGCAAGGCCTTCGCCGCGGCGTGGAGTGTCGCGCCGGTCGTCATCACGTCGTCCACCAAGGCCACATGCGCCGGCAAGGCGCCGCGGGCCTCGAAGGCATCGCGCAGATTGCGCTGCCGCTCGACCGCGTCCAGTTCGGATTGCGGTGCGGTTGCGCGAACGCGTCGCAGCAACGGCAGGCACGGCAGCTGCAGCGCGCGGCCCAGCGGTCGGGCCAGCTCCAGCGCCTGGTCGTAACCGCGCTGGCGCAGACGCTGCCGGTGCAGGCTTACCGGCACCAACGCCTGCGGGCGCGGCAGCCCCACGCAGCGCCGGGCCATCAGTTCGCTGAGCAGGCGGCCTGCCGCCAGGTCCTGATGGAACTTGAACCGCCGCAGCAGCCCATCCACCGGCCAGCGATAGGTAAAACAGGCATGCACCCGCTGCAGCGGTGATGGGTGCTGCAGGCACTGCCCGCATAGCGCCACCGCGTCGGAGACGAACAGTTGCGTGGCGCAGCACAGGCAGGCATGGCCGTGATCGGGCAAGGCGGCGCGGCATGCGGGGCATAGATCGCCATCGGGCGTGCCGGCCTCCGCGCAGACCAGGCACAGGCTCGGCAGCAACAGCCGCAGCACCCGCTGCGGCCATCTGTAAACCGATCGAACCTGATTGAAGTTGACAGCCTCTTCCATGCTCACCAGACTGCCTGGCTTCCAAGCCGCTGACTGTCAGGAAACTCCGATGTCTGTTGTCGTCCGCCATGACTGGGATCGCAAAGAGCTGCAGGCGCTGTTCGATTTGCCGTTCCCGGAGCTGCTGCACCGCGCGGCCAGCGTGCATCGCGCGCACTTCGACCCGGCGCAAGTGCAGGTGTCCACCCTGCTCTCGGTCAAGACCGGCGGTTGCCCGGAAGACTGCGCGTACTGCCCGCAGGCCCAGCGTTACGACACCGGCGTGAGCGCGCAGAAGCTCATGGAGACCGAAGAGGTCGTGGCCAAGGCGCGCCAGGCCAAGGCCGCCGGCGCCTCGCGCTTCTGCATGGGCGCGGCCTGGCGCTCGCCCAAGGAGCGCGACATCCCCAAGGTCGCGGCGATGATCCGCGAGGTCAAGGCCATGGGCCTGGAAACCTGCGCCACGCTCGGCATGCTCGACGCCGGCCAGGCGCGTGCGCTCAAGGATGCCGGGCTGGACTACTACAACCACAATCTGGACACCGCGCCGGATTATTACGACTCGATCATCCACACCCGCCAGTACCAGGACCGCCTGAACACGCTGGAGCATGTGCGCGATGTCGGCCTGAAGACCTGCTGCGGCGGCATCGTCGGCATGGGCGAAACCCGCGAACACCGCATCGGCCTGCTGCTGGCGCTGGCCACGCTGCCGGCGCATCCGGATTCGGTGCCGATCAACCAACTGGTGCAGGTACCCGGTACGCCGCTGCACGGCACCCAGCAGCTGGATCCGTTCGAGTTCGTGCGCATGATCGCCGTCGCCCGGATCGCCATGCCGAAATCGATGGTGCGCCTGTCCGCCGGCCGCGAGGCGATGAGCGACGAACTGCAGGCACTGTGCTTCCTGGCCGGTGCCAACTCGATTTTCTACGGCGAAAAACTGCTCACCACCGGCAACCCGGACACCGAGCGCGACCAGGCCCTGTTCCAGCGCCTGGGCCTGCGCCCGATGCAGATCACCGTGGATGCGGCCGAGCACGATCATCCCGGCACCATCCATGCGGAGATCACCCGCAGCGCGGCCTGCGAGCACGCCGCCTGACCCGGCGCCGGGCGCCGGTCGTCGGTGGCGGCTGGGCGCCCCGAGCCCGGCACGCTACGCTAGCGGGCCTTCCCTGCCGTTGAACGCCCCCATGGCTCGCCCCGATCTGCACGAACGGATTTCGTCGCTGCGTAAATTGCGTGTGGCCCAGGAACGGGTGCGGGTGCGGCGACAGGTGGGGCGGCGCGATGGCGTGCGGCTGGAGATCGATGGCCGTTGGCTGACCGGTTTCTGTTCCAACGACTACCTGGGTCTGTCGCAACAGTTCGAAGTGGTCGCCGCGCTGCAGGATGCCGCTGCCCGCGATGGTGCCGGCGCCACTGCCTCGCATCTGATCTGCGGCCACCACACCGCGCACGAAACGCTCGAACGCGAAATCGCCGACTGGCTGGGCTATCCGTCGGCGTTGCTGTTCGGCAGCGGCTTCATCGCCAATCTGGCCGTGCAGCAAGCGTTACTCAGCGAAGAAGACGACGTCTGCGTGCAGGATCGGCTCAATCACGCCAGCCTGCTCGATGCCACGCGGCTGGCCGGTTGCCGGCTGCGGCGCTATCCGCACCTGGACGTGGAAGGCGCGATGCGCCAGCTCAAGGGCGCGCCCGAAGGCGCGGCGATGCTGGCCACCGACGGCGTTTTCAGCATGGATGGCGATGTCGCGCCGCTGCGCGCCTTGAGCCTGGTGGCACGCATGCAGCACGCGCTGTTCTATGTGGACGACGCGCACGGTGTCGGCGTGCTCGGTCCGCAGGGGCGCGGTTGCGTGGCCGATGCCGGGTTGGGCGTGGCCGAAGTGCCGTTGCAGTTGGTCACCCTGGGCAAGGCGCTCGGTGGCTACGGCGCGGTGGTGGTGGGCGAAGAGGCGTTGGTGCGCCATCTGGCCGAAACTGCGCGCCCCTACATCTACACCACTGCACTGCCGCCGGCGCAAGTGGCGGCCACCCTGGCGGCCGTGCGCCTGGCGCGTCGCGACGATTGGCGGCGTACGCGCCTGGTCGAATTGATCGGTGCGTTCCGCGATGGCGCGCGCAAGCACGGCTTCGAACTGATGGCCTCCGACACGCCGATCCAGCCGCTGCTATGCGGCGAGGAAGCAACCGTGATGGCGATGTCGGCTGCGCTCGAACACGCAGGTTTCATGGTTGGCGCCATTCGTCCGCCCACCGTGCCCGAAGGCAAGGCGCGCTTGCGCGTCACCTTGTCTGCGCTGCATACGCCGCAGCAGGTGCAGGCATTGATCGAGGCCATCGTGCAGGCGCGCGACGTGGTCAGTCGGCAGCCGCTGCGTGCCTCTGCCTGAGACACGCGGCAGTGCGTGGCTGGCCTGCATGCGAGCACGCGTTGGCCACTCAGCCAATGCAGCGATTGCACGACGCAGCTGCATGGCAGGCGACAACGGCGCGCTGACCGTGCATTGCGGGATGGATCGCCTGAATTGGACCCGCTGTGCAACCGGTGCGCGCCTGCATCCAATCGCACCCGGCCACTGACATGCCACTGGCGACACCTGGCACGGATACGGTGGCGCAACGTCGCGTGTGGGAAGCGTTGTCGCGGCTGTACCTGGACAGCGACAGTTGCGACGACGACGGCATCGCGCGCGTCCTGGCTGCCTCGCCCTTCACCCTGGACCAGTTGCGCACGATGTTGTTGTACGAAGTGCACCCGGTGCTGATCGGCAATCTGCGCAGCGTGGCCGGCGTCTGGGACGGCTTCGATCCCGACTGGCTGGCTGCGGCGATCCAGGCGCGGCGCGCACGGCGCCGACACTGGCCGGCGCGCTGGCACTGGTGCGGCCATGCGCGCGCGCAATGGGCACTGCTGGCTCCAAAGATCGTCGCACTGCGTGCAGCCGCCACGCATTGACGCCTGGGCGCTGCACCCACCATCGGATCTGCGTGCCTCCAATGACCAGCGCGCATCCCACCATGCGTGCCGGCACGCCACAATCGGCGACAATGCGCGCATGCATATCGATGTCATCGGCCACGGGCCTGCGCTGGTTCTCCTGCACGGTTGGGCACTGCACGGCGGCGTGTTCGCACCGCTGGTGGAGCGCCTGGCGCCGCACTATCAATTGCATCTGGTCGACCTGCCCGGGCACGGCTTCAGTCGCGACGACAGCACGCCGCTGGCATTGCCCTATGTGGTTGCAGAAATTGCGGCCGCCACACCGCCGGCGGTCTGGCTCGGCTGGTCGCTGGGCGGGCTGTTTGCGCTGCATGCGGCCGCCACCCTGCCGCAGGTGCGTGGGTTGGCGATGATTGCCGCCACGCCGCGTTTCGTGCGTGGCAACGATTGGCCGAGTGCCGTCCAGCGCGAGGTGTTCGTGCAATTCGGGATCGAGTTGTCGCGCGACTACCGCGGCACGCTGGAGCGTTTTCTTGCGCTGGACACACTGGGCTCGGCGCATGCACGCAGCGAACTGCGCAGCCTGCGCGAGACGCTCACCGCGCGTGGCGAACCGGCACCGGAGGCGTTGCAGCAAGGGCTCGCCCTGCTCGAACGCACCGATCTGCGCCGCGCCGTGCCGCAACTCGCACGCCCCAGCCTGTGGATCGCCGGGCAACGCGATCGCCTGGTGCCTGCCGCCGGCATGCATGCCGCCGCCGCGCTCAGCCCACACGCGCAGGCGCTCACCATTGCCGGCGGTGGTCACGCGCCGTTTCTGGGTCATGCAGATCAGGTGAGCGAGGCACTGCAACGCTTCGTTGCGTCCGTGCCATGAGCCGATCGTCGATCATGCGACATCGCTGATCGAGGGACATCTCGCATGGATCTGGGAATCGCTGGCCGCTGGGCGTTGGTCTGCGCCGCAAGCAAAGGGCTGGGTTTGGGCTGCGCACGTGCATTGGCCGGCGAAGGCGCCAATGTGGTGATCGCCGCGCGCGGCCGTGAGGCACTGGAGCACGCCGCCGACGCCTTGCGCGCACTGCCCGGCGCTGGCCAGGTGCGCAGCGTGGTTGCCGATATCGCCACGCCGGAAGGACGCAGCGCCGCACTTGCGGCCTGTCCGCAGGTCGACATCCTGATCAACAACGCGGGCGGCCCGCCGCCGGGCGATTTCCGCCAGTGGGAACGCGCCGACTGGTTGCGCGCGCTGGACGCCAACATGCTGGCGCCGATCGAACTGATCCGCGCCACCGTCGATGGCATGCGCGCACGCCGCTTCGGCCGCATCGTCAACATCACCTCCAGCGCGGTGAAGGCGCCGATCGACATCCTCGGCCTGTCCAATGGCGCGCGCGCCGGCCTGACCGGTTTCGTCGCCGGGCTCGCGCGCAGCACCGTGGCCGACAACGTCACCATCAACAACCTGCTGCCTGGGCAGTTCGTCACCGACCGCTTGCGCGGCAACTTCGCCGCCATCGCGCAGCAACAGGGCAGCAGCGCCGACGAGGTCGCCGAACGCAAGCGTGCGGGCATTCCGGCGGCGCGTTTTGGCGAGCCGGACGAGTTCGGCGCGGCCTGCGCCTTTCTGTGCAGCGCGCAGGCCGGCTATATCACCGGACAGAATCTGTTGATCGATGGCGGCAGCTATCCCGGCACGTTCTAGCGCGGCGCCTTGCACGCCCGATCGATTCCCTCCGCCCCTGCCAGGGGCGACAATAGCCTTGCCATGACCAGTACTTTCGATCCCCGCCACGTCCGGCGCGCCTTTGCGCGTGCCGCCAGCACCTATACCGCCGCCGCCGCGCTTCAAAGCGAAGCGGAAGCCCGCCTGCTCGAATCGCTCGACTACCTGGGCGAGCAGGTGCCCAAGGTGGTGCTGGATGTCGGCGCCGGCCCCGGCCATGCCAGCGCTGCAATCAAGAAGCGCTGGCCCAAGGCACAGGTGATCGCGCTGGATCAGGCCATGCCGATGCTTCGCCAGGCGCGCAAGGCCGCAGGCTGGTGGAAGCCGTTCACGCAGGTGTGTGCCGATGCGCGCGCGCTACCGGTTGCCGACGGCAGCGTGGATGTGATCTTCAGCAATCTGTGCCTGCAGTGGGTGGAAGACCTGCCGGCCGTGTTCGCCGGTTTCCGTCGCGCGCTGCGCCCGGGCGGGTTGCTGCTGTGTTCCACCTTCGGCCCGGAAACGCTGATCGAATTGCGCGAGGCCTTTGCGCAGACCGACCCGGCCCCGCACGTCAGCCGCTTTCCGCCGATCGCCCAATTCGGCGATGCCCTGCTGATGTCCGGGTTCCGCGACCCGGTGCTGGACCGCGACCTGTTCACCCTGACCTACAACGACCTGCCCGCACTGATGCGTGAGCTGCGTGCGATGGGGGCAACCAATGCACTCAGCAACCGCCGCGCCACCTTGACCGGACGCGGTCGCTTCGCGGCCGCCAGCGCGGCCTACGAACCGCTGCGGCGACCGGACGGCACCCTGCCCAGCTCCTGGGAAGTGATCTACGCCCATGCCTGGGCACCGGCGCCGGGCGCGCCCATCCGCGAACACGGGCATGAGGTCGCCAGCGTGCCGGTCAACGCCATCCCGATCCGCCGCCGCATCGACTGAGCGGCGGTACAGAACGCCGGTCCGCGCGCATCCACTGCCGGTGAGACACAGCGTATTGCGCCCATGCCACTGCTCCGCGGTCAGGCTCGGCGGTGACACTTGCTAGAATTCTGAAGTGACTGGCCGCACTTCCTTCGTTGCGGCTCACCTTGTTCGATGGTGGCTACCGACACGACGCAGCAGTGCTGCGTGCGTTTCTTGGCAGCCACTCTCACGTTTGCGGCCCCCCGCCCCCAATCGGCCTCCCTCATGTTGAAGTGGCTCCTCATCGCGCTGTTCATCGCATCGGCGCTCTACATCCATTATCGCGGTCGCGTGCGGCACCGGCTCAGCCGGCAGTTGCTGGACCATTCCACCTTCATGGCCCCCATCAACACACTGATGTACCTGTGTTCGCGGGTGCCGACCACCCCGTTCATCGACCCGGGCAAGGAATTTCCCGAGCTGGCGCCGCTGCGCGCGAGCTGGCCGCTGATCCGCGACGAAGCGGTGGCGTTGCAGCAGATGCAGAAGATCCGCGCTGCCGAAGGCTATACCGACATCGGCTTCAATTCGTTCTTCCGGCGTGGCTGGAAGCGCTTCTATCTGAAGTGGTACGGCACCGCGCATCCGTCTGCCGCCGAATTGTGTCCGCAGACCACCGCCTTGCTGAAATCCATTCCCACGGTGAAGGCCGCAATGTTCGCCGAGCTGCCGCCGGGCAGCGAACTTCGCCCGCACCGCGACCCGTTCGCCGGCTCCATGCGCCTGCACCTGGGCCTGGCCACACCGAACGACGACCGTTGCTTCATCGACGTCGACGGCCAGCGCCACAGCTGGCGCGATGGCGAGTGGACCATGTTCGACGAGACCTATATCCATTACGCGCGCAACGACACCGACCAGGACCGCATCATCCTGTTCTGCGATATCGAACGCCCGATGCGTTGGCGCTGGGCGGCGGCGGTGAACCGCTTCGTCGGCCGCAGCCTGCTCTCGGCCGGCGCCTCGCCCAATCAGGAAGGCGACAAGACCGGCGGCATCAATCGCGTGTTCCGCTATTTCTACGCCGCCCGCCTCAAGGCCAAGGCGCTGAAGGAACGCAACAACCCGCTGTACCAGGTGCTCAAGTGGAGCATCTTCATCCTGGTGGTGGTCGGGATCGTGTTGCTGTAATTCCCGCCTACCCGCGTAGAAGCGCACCCGGGCGCGAGCGTCGTCGTCGATAACGCTTCATCGCACCCAGGTGCGCTGTTACGCAGCGCTGGTCGATGCGCTCAGCGCGATACCTGCGCAATCCATTCCTGCAGGTTGTAGTAGTTGGTCACGCGGGTGATCGTGTCGCCGCGCACGTCGAAGAACGCACCGCCCACCAGCACATAGGTCTGCCCGTTGGCCTCCGGCAGGCCTTCGTCGGTGGTGTGATAGACGCCATGCACCACGTACTCGGCACCGACCCGGGTGCCATCGTCGTTGGCGATGACGACCACATCGCGCAATTGCTCGCGGTAGCTGTCGTTCATGCGCTGCAGGAACGCGGCAAATGCGTTGCGGCCGATTTCGCGCGGACCTTGATTGAGGTCGTGGGCGACGTCCTCGGCCAGAAACGCCAACATGCCGTCCCAATCGCCACGGTTGAATGCTGCGTAGTAGGCCTGCACCAGGCCAATGGCGTGTTGCCGATGGGTCTCGCTCATGCTCGAACCTGCCCGCTGGGAAAGCCGCATCATAGGCCTGCGGTCACGGCCCTTGCACCACCAGATCGCGGTGGAAGTAATACACCTCCTGCAACAGGAAGCGCCAGCTGGTGTGGAAGCTGCGAAACCGCGTGCTCGGCGTGGACGAAGCCAGCGCGTCGATACCCAGTTCCTGGCTCAGCCGCAGCGCGCGCGCCATGTGCAGTGGGTCGCTGACGATGATCGCCCGATGCAGGCCGTGCCGCTCCATCAGCGTGCGCGCCTGTTCCAGGTTCTGCCGGGTGGTGCGCGAGGTGGTTTCGATCACGATGGCTTCCGGCGGAATGCCGTGGCGCAGCGCGTAGCGTCGGGCCACCTGCGATTCGGCAAAGCGTGCGCCGTTGCCGAAGCCACCGGTGAACAACAGCCGCGGCGCATAGCCCTGCGCGTACAGGTCCAATGCGTGCCGGATGCGTTCTTCGAACACCGGCGAAGGGCGCGCATCGTAGGCGGCCGCACCCAGCACGATGATCACATCGGCCGGTGCGGCCTGATCGCGGTCGCCGATCCACACGATCCAGCCTGCCACGGCCACCAGCCAGATCAGCGCCAGCATGCACAACCGCCAGCCCCAGCCCCACAGGCCGAGCCCGCGTGAGCGCCTGCTCACGCCGCGGCCCAAGGCAAGGCATCCAGATCGACATTGCCGCCGGACAGGATCAGCCCCACCCGCCGCCCGGCAAACCGTGCCGGCTGGGCCAGGACGGCGGCCAGGGCGATCGCCGAAGACGGCTCGACCACTTGCTTGAGCAACTGCCAGACCAGCCGCATCGCCTGGACGACCGCCGCATCGTCCACCGTGATCACCTGTGCCCCGGCGCGCTGCAGCACTGCGAAGTTGGGCGCGCCCAAGGTGCCGCGCAGGCCATCGCAAATGGTGTCCGGCACGAAATCGACCAGCCGCTGCCCGGCCGCCAGCGAACGCGCGGTGTCGGCTGCGCCGGCCGGCTCGGCCAGTACCAGCTCGCAGTCCGGCGAGGATTGCAGCGCCAGTGCGGCGCCGGCCGCCAGCCCACCACCGCCGACCGGCGCCACCAGCACATCCAGCCCGCCGCTTTGGTGCAGCAGCTCCAGCGTGGCGGTGCCCTGCCCGGCGATCACTGCACGATCGGTATACGGGTGCACCAGCGTGGCGCCGCTGCCGGCCTGCACCTCGGCGCACATCTGTTCCCGCGCCGCGATGGTCGGCGCGCAACGCCACAACGTGGCGCCGTTCCGGGAGATATTGGCCAGCTTGGCCGCCACCGCGCCCTCGGGCACCACCACATGGCAGCCGATGCCGCGCGTGCGTGCGGCAAGCGCCAGCGCCGCGCCGTGGTTGCCGGAGGAATGCGTGACCACACCATGCGCAGCCAGCTCATCCGGCAGCGACCACACGGCATTGCAGGCACCGCGGAACTTGAATGCGCCACTGCGCTGCAAATGCTCGGCCTTGAAGAACAACTGCGCACTGCTGAGCGCGTCCAGACTGTGCGATGTCAGCAACGGTGTCGGCGCGCAGTGCGGCGCAATCCGCGCAGCGGCCTGCAGGACGTCGGAATGGGCAAGGGGGACCGTCTCGATCATGCCTGCAAGATTAACGTATCGCCTCCTCTTCACGGGTCGCACGCAGTGCCGCCGCGCATGCTGGATCGATGACAAAGCGTCGCAATGCCGCACAATTAAGGACCGATTCAATGCATCGGTTCGACAGTGGCATCATGGTTGCAGGAGGGCACCATCCATGAAATTCCGTCTGATCTTCGCCGCCGGGCTCTTGGCCCTGGGCGGCTGCGCAACCTACGACTACACCGGCGGTGGGTCGGGCGGCTATTACCGTGGTGCGCCTGCCGTGCAGTATCGCTATCCGCCCGGCTACTCCCCGTACTTCTACGGCAATCCGTATGGTTTGCCATATGGGTATGGCGCCGGGTCGATCGGCCTGTACGACTACCCTGTGTATCCGGTCTATCGCGGTGGTGGCGGCTACTACTACCGGCAGTACGATCGCCGTCCGCAGTACCGTCCGCCGCGCCCGAACGGCTCGTTCAACAATGGGCAGCGCCCCGGCGGCTCGCGGCCCCAGCAACCCAATCGCCCGCCGGCAACCGGCGCGCCGCCGTCGCGGCCGCCACCGCGTATCGGCGCGCCGCCGCGCGTCATTCGCGAGATCCAGCGGCAAACCGCGCCGCGCAACACACGCGAACAGATTCCGTGAGAGGCTGACTGCGACCTGGCCCACACTTGGCGACATTGGGGGCTTGCGTTCAGCTGACGATTGGCCGCAAGCTAGGTGCTCTGTGTGACCCGCCACGTCATTTTTTGACCGGGCCAGCCCCACTGACGACTTATGTCGATGTCCGACAGGGAAATCTGGATCCCCCCTGTTCCGGCCCTGTCGGATATCGGCGCCTACAACACAGAAAGCCCCGGCATGCCGGGGCTTTCTGTTTTTGTTTCGATGGTTGCCAAGCAGGCTGCAGCGGAACGGGCGCGTGCTCCATTTCGCAGAAACCTTAAAAAATAAGGGTCGGCAGTCCCCCGACTACCGACCCTTACGCTACCCCATCGCACGCGCGGCTGGCCCCTGTTCCAATTCCAGCCTTTGCGCCCATGTCGCAATGCCACGACGGGTGCGGTAGGGATATCCGCACGAAACATGCCAACTTGAGGGTCACTTACGTAAATTGTGATTTTCATCACAATTTATAGCGAACGAGTGACCTCGCCCGCCCTTCAGCCGATACTTTCGCGGCCGTTTTCCTTTTCCCGCTCCTGGTCCACGCCCATGTCCGACTCCTTCTATCGCTACGACGTCATCGTGATCGGTGGCGGTCATGCCGGCACCGAGGCCGCCCTGGCGTCTGCACGCACAGGGGCGCGCACCTTGTTGCTCACCCACAACATCGAGACAGTGGGCGCGATGAGCTGTAACCCGGCCATCGGCGGAATCGGCAAGGGCCACCTGGTCAAGGAGATCGACGCACTCGGCGGGGCGATGGCACGCGCCGCGGATCTGGCCGGCATCCAGTGGCGCACGCTCAACGCCTCCAAGGGGCCGGCAGTGCGTGCCACGCGCTGCCAGGCCGATCGCAACCTGTACCGCACTGCGATCCGCTGCATCGTCGAGGCCCAGCCCAACCTGACCGTCTTCCAGGCGGCAGTGGACGACCTGATCATCCACAACGGCACGTCCGAAGCCGACAGCGTGCGCGGCGTCATCACCCAGACCGGGCTGCGTTTCCAAGCGCCTTCGGTGGTGCTGACCGCCGGTACGTTCCTGGCCGGCAAGATCCATGTCGGCGAAACCCAGTACGCGGCCGGGCGCATGGGCGACCCGCCGGCCACCACGCTGGCCGCGCGCCTGCGCGAGCGCCCGTTCGCGATCGACCGGCTCAAGACCGGCACCCCGCCGCGGATCGACGGGCGCACCCTCGATTACGGCGTGATGGCCGAGCAACCCGGCGACGACCCATTGCCGGTGATGTCGTTCATGGGCCAGGTCAGCGACCATCCGCGCCAGGTCAGCTGCTGGATCACCCAGACCACCGAACAGACCCACGAGATCATTCGCAACGCGCTGCACCGCTCGCCGCTGTATTCGGGGCAGATCGAAGGCATCGGCCCGCGCTACTGCCCGTCGATCGAAGACAAGGTGGTGCGTTTTGCCGAGAAGACCAGCCACCAGATCTTCGTCGAACCCGAAGGGCTGGAGGTGGCCGAGATCTATCCCAACGGTATTTCCACCTCGCTGCCGTTCGATGTGCAGCTGGCGCTGGTGCGCTCGATCCACGGCTTTGCGAACGCGCACATCACCCGCCCCGGCTACGCCATCGAATACGACTTCTTCGACCCGCGCGGGCTCAAGGCCTCGCTGGAGACCAAGGCGGTGGGCGGGCTGTTCTTCGCCGGGCAGATCAACGGCACCACCGGTTACGAAGAGGCCGCCGCCCAGGGTCTGCTGGCCGGACTCAATGCAGCGCGCCACGTGCAGGGGCTGCCGGCGTGGTCGCCGCGCCGCGACGAGGCCTACCTGGGCGTGCTGGTGGACGATCTCATTACCCACGGCACCACCGAGCCGTATCGCATGTTCACCAGCCGCGCCGAATACCGCTTGCAGCTTCGCGAGGACAATGCCGATGCGCGGCTGACCGGCGTCGGGCGTGCGATGGGCCTGGTGGACGACGCGCGCTGGGCGCGCTTTGCGGCCAAGCAGGAGGCCGTGCAACGCGAAACGACGCGGTTGTCGGCGCTTTGGGCGACACCGGGCAATGCGCTGGGCCGCGAGGTGGCCGACGCGCTGGGCGTGACGGTCAGCCGCGAAACCAACGTGCTGGATCTGATCAAGCGCCCGGAGCTCACCTACGCCACCTTGATGCGGGTGCCGACCCTGGGCCCGGGCGTGGATGATGCGCAGGTGGCCGAGCAGGTCGAGATCAGCGTCAAGTACGCCGGTTATCTGGATCGCCAGCGCGACGATATCGCGCGTCAGCAACGTCACGAAACCACGCCGATCCCGGACGGTTTCGATTACGCCAGCGTGCGTGGTCTGTCGATCGAAGTGCAACAGAAACTCGAGCGCGTGCGTCCCCAGCACATCGGCCAGGCACAACGGATTCCCGGCATGACGCCGGCGGCGATCTCGCTGCTGCTGGTGCATCTGGAGCGCGCGCGACGCAGCCAGGTGGCGTGATCGACGCGACGATCGCTGCCCGTCGGCAGCGAACGCCGGGCCATCCATCCCTCTGAAGGCAGCCGTGAGCACGCCAGTCATCGCGAAACGATGGCGTGTGCCGATTAGCGAACATGCGGGCGAGCAAAGGCGACCTGAGCCGACCGAACGGTCGAAGCGGACTCAAGCGTTATTGCTATGATTTGCCAACGACGACACATTTCGACACATGAACGCATCTCGCACGTTACTGCCGGCGATGTTTCGCAGCGCCTGCGCCCTCCTGCTGTTGACCCTGGCATGCAGTTGGCCGGCGCATGCCAGGACCGAAGAAGACGGGCGTTACTGGCTGAGCGTCTACGCGCAAGGCAAGCTGCCGGTCGAAAACCTGTACTGGAGCATGGATGTGCATCCGCGCTGGCGCGAGGAAGGCGAACAGTTCGATCAACTGATCTTGCGCCCTGCCGTGTTCTATCGGCTCAATCCCAAGGCCAGTGTCTGGATGGGTTACGACACCATCATCAGCCATCCGGCCGGGCAGCCATCCAACCGCGAGAATCGCTGGTGGGGACAATTTCAGTATCAATTCGATCCGATCGCCGAGATCACCATTACCAGCCGCACGCGCCTGGAACAGCGTCACCGCGAAGGCTTCAGCGATGAAGGGTATCGCGTGCGGCAGATGATCCGCGCGGTGCGCCCCAGCGGGTTCAGTCCGCAATTGTCGTGGGTGGCGTTCAACGAAGTGTTCGTCAATCTGGATCAGACCCGATGGGGCGCACAACGCGGTCTCGATCAGAACCGGGTGTTTGTCGGCATCAACTGGAAATTCAATGCCATTGCCAACGCCGATGTCGGTTACCTGAATCAGTTCGTCAACACGCGTACGGTGGATCGGGAAAACCACGTCCTGATGACCACGTTCCGCTTCAATTTTTGAGCATCACGTGCGCGTGGGCCAATGCAGGGCGAAGTTGAAAGCGCTGCGTTCAATCGACCCCGGCGCCATGCTGACTGGTTTCGATAGGACCTGCGGGTTGCCGACGAGCCACCGATGACGACCGTGACGGTTCGCGTGGTGCACAGCGCCCTTGGCGCCCACACAGCTGCCGGCGCACGGCTGCACCCAGGTGTTCTTTTTGCGAGGCGAGCCCGCACGCGGTGACACACGCCCCGACGCTGCAGTGACACCGCCACAGGTGCGGCAGCGCGTGCCTCGGCACGGCTGCCGCAGGCTGTCAGGCGGCCCTGCGTTCGATCGCGGGCAGCAGGCGCTGGCGTAGCGTCAACGCCGCCAGGTCCAGCGTTTCACCGGCGGCACGCAAGACGCTGCCCATGTTGATGAAGCCGTGGATCATGCCCGGGAAACTATGCAGGGTGACCTCCACTCCCGCCGCACGCAGGCGCTCGGCATAGGCGCGGCCTTCGTCGTACAGCATGTCGCGGTCGCAGACCACGACCAGCGCAGGCGCAACGCCGGCGACATCCGGCGCCAGCATCGGCGAGACACGCCAGTCGTTGGCCACCGCCATATCCGGCAGCAGATGGCGGTTGAAGAATTCCACCGCTGCCGCAGTCAACGGTGGCAGGCCGGCATTGAGCGAGCGCGATGGATACACGCCGCTGTCCTGGCGCGCGTCGGTCAGCGGATAGACCAGCAGCTGGCAACGCAAAGCGATGCCGGCATCGCGCGCGGCCAATGCGGCAACCGCGGCCATGGCGCCGCCGATACTGTCGCCGCAGACGGCAAGGCGCTGCACATCGGCGCCGACCGTGTCCGGGTGCGCAACCAGCCAATGCAACGTCGCGATGACATCTTCCACGCCGGCCGGCGCCGGATGCTCGGGGGCCAGACGGTAATGGATCGCCAACACCTGACAGCCAGCACGCGCCGCCAGTTGCCGGCACACATCGTCATGCGATTCCAGATCGCCCACCAGACCGCCGCCGCCGTGCACGAACAGGCAGGTCGGGGCCGGGCCGGCCGCGACCCCCGTGGGGCGATACAAGCGCAAAGGCACTGCACCGGTGGCGGCATCGGCCTGCAGATCGCGTACCTCGGCCATCTCGATGCGCGGGAAACCGAACTGCGCGCCCACCGCGCGCATCATCGCGCGCGCGCCTTCGATCGGCAGGGTTTCCATGGGCGGCTGCGCCGCCTCTTGAAGCTGGGCGAACAGACGCACGACATCAGGATCAAACGACATGACGAACTCTCCGATAAGCGATGGTCGAGCTTGCCAGATTGTTATGAACCATCACTATTCAAATCGTTAATCAGTACCGACAAAAAGGCCGGTGGTCCGGGCACGTACGCAAAAAAGCCCAAAATTGCTGAAAAAAGTGGCCGCACACGCGCAGATTGGCCGCTCGGCGATGTCGCAATGACTGCAGCGTGCGCGCTGAATTTGCTGCGCTGCATCGCAACCAATGCGCTGCTGCTGCGGCCTGTTGGCGCTTCCTAGTCGTTGTCTTCGGCAGCCGCTTCGCGGCCTTGCTGGCGAATGAGGTTTTCCTGGCGCGCATCTTCGATCGAGGCACGGACGGCGCGTACATCGGCGCGGCGGGTGTCGAATTTGAACCGCCCGGTGAGCACGCTGTCCGGGCGCAGTTCGCCCTTTTCGAACAGCGCCCACATCTCTTCGCCGTAATGGGTGTCCAGCAGCTCGGGCGCGAAACGGCCCAGGCAGTCGCGCAGGTTGTGCACATCGCGCAGCAGCATGTCGCGCGCGGCATTGTTGCCAGCGGCACTGACCACCTGCGGAAAGTCGATCACCACCGGGCCATCGGGCGAAACCAGCACGTTGTATTCGGACAGATCGCCGTGCACCAGGCCCAGCGACAGCATCTTGGCCACATCGCCGATCAGGCTGGTGTGGAAGGCGCGCGCCTGCTCGGGTTCCAGGTCCACCTCGCCCAGCCGCGGTGCGCTGTGACCGGCGTCATCGGTGACCAGATCCATCAGCAGCACGCCGTGGAAGTAACCGCGCGGTTTGGGCACATGCACCCCGGCATCCACCAGTTGATAGAGCGCGTCGGCTTCGGTGTTCTTCCAGGCGGTTTCAGCTTCCTTGCGGCCGAACTTGGTGGCCTTGCCCATCGCGCGGGCCTGACGGCTGCCACGCACCTTGCGGCCTTCCTGGTACTGCACGCGCGCCTGGAAACTGCGTTGCGCCATGTCCTTGTAGACCTTGGCGCACAGGATCTCGGCGCCTGCGCTCACGACGTAGACGGATGCTTCCTTGCCGCTCTTCAGTGGTCGCAACACTTCGTCGATGACGCCGTCGTCGATCAGCGGCTGCAGGCCGTTGGGGGTTTTCATGGACTAAGCGCACCGATCCGTCACAAACCAGCGGCGATTATGCGGCAAGCAGGGTGAAGCGCTTACATGCCCACGCACAGAGTGTGAGCCGGGGCATGCCATGGCGCGAGCGCTTACCATGCACGGACCTGTCCGCTGCCGCACTCCTATGCCCGAGCCCGCCTCCAGCCGCCGCAAACGTCCCGCCGCCGTGGTTGCGGCCGGCAGCGATCGCGGCCTGCCGCATGAGCTGATGCAGCAGATCGCCGCCGCCCAGGGCGATCCGGACTTCATGACCTCGCTGGGGCGCGGGCTGGTGGTGCTGAGCGTGTTCGCACAGCATGCGCGCGAAGTGACGATGTCGCAGATCAGCCTGGAAACCGGCATCTCGCGCGCAGCCGTCCGGCGCGTGCTGCATACGCTGGCCAAGCTGGGCTATGTGGGCGAGCAAGGACGTGGCTACGTGTTGCTGCCGCGCGTGCTGGGCATCGGCGGCGCGTACGCGGCGTCTTCATCGATGACCGCGGCCGCACAGCCGGTCCTGGACGGGCTGCGCGACCAACTGCTCGAATCGTGTTCGCTGGGCGTGCTGGATGGCGACGATCTGCTGTACGTGGCGCGCTCGGAAACGGTGCGCATCATGTCGATCGGGCTGCGCCCGGGGACGCGGCTGCCGGCCTACTGCACCTCGATGGGGCGGGTGTTGCTGGCCGCCCTGCCCGGCGACACCTTGCAGGCGTATCTGGAACGCACCACCTTGCGTCCGCGGACCGACCGTACGGTGACCCAGGCCTCGGCGCTGCTGGAGGTGCTGGCGCGCACGCGCCGCGAAGGCATGTGCCTGACCGATCAGGAACTGGAAATCGGCCTGCGCTCGATCGCCGTGCCGGTGCGCAACCTGCGCGGCGAGGTGATCGCCGCGCTCAACATTGGCGCCCAGGCCGGGCGGGTGAGCCTGCAGACGATGCAAACGCAGTTGCTGGAACCGCTGAAGCAGGCGGCGCAGCGGCTGGGAACCTTGCTGAGTTAGTGCAGCACCTTGCGTTGGCGCGGGCGTCGCCCGCGATGCATCTGACCTGCCGCTGTGCTGCATAAGCGCTAGTGGCGCAGTGGTGGTGGCTGGCAGAGGTCAAAAGCAATCGTGTCCACGCATTGCGCGCGTGCCCGACGTGCATGCGAGGCGGCACATCGCAAAGCGCCAGGCCAGGCCTGTTCGGATTGATCGCCACTTGCTGTTGCACGCGTCCCGACTCAGAGCGGCAAACAAGACATAGCGAGCAGTCGGCAGATGGGTGCGGATGACGCATAGGAACCGCAATGCACGAGGTTGCAATGACGCACCGGGCACCGGCCACGCCCGCCTGACGGCCGGGCAGTCTTTTGTTGACGGCTCCTAGCGCGGCCGGCGCAGAAAGCTCACCAGCGCGTCCACCCACGCCGCGTGGCTGTCTTCGACCTGGGCCACGTGGTCGGCGTGCGGTAGGGTCACCCAGCTGCGATCTTCGCTGCGCAGGCGTGCGTAGAGATGCGCGTTGTCTGCCTGGGTGGCGATCGGGTCGTCGACGCCGCGCAACAGCAAGACCGGCACCGTCGCGACTTGCTCGGGGTGGAAGGCGAACTGCTCCATGGCGCGCCAGTCGGTGCGCACCGGGTCCGCTGCCAGCGCCTGGGCGACGTAAGCCGCACGCACACCCGGTGGTGCCGCATTGGCGGTGATGAAGTCCTCACCGGCCGCAGCGGCCGTGGTGGGTGCGCCCAAGGGCCGATCTGCCGGAACCGCCGGCGCAGGCGCTGCATCCACGTCATCGGGGAAGCCAAACAACACCAGGGCAGACATCGCCTGCGGTTGCTGCTGCGCGAGCAGCAACGCCACCCGCGCGCCGTTGGAATAGCCCAGCAATGCCGGGGGCGGCAGGCCGGGATGGGTCTGCGCGACCCAGGCCAGCACATTGCGGACATCGGCCACTGCACGGGCGGGCGTATTCCAGCCCGTGCGGTCGCGTGGGCTGCCACCGTAGCCGCGCAGATCCACCGCATACGCGGCAAACCCGGCTTGCGCGAGCGCTGCAAGGACAGAGCGCGCGTCACGCGGCTCGCCAGGCACCTGCAAATCGAAGTTGGGCAATGCGCTCCAGGTGCGGCCGTGCACCAGCACGATCGTGCCACGTGGCTGCGCGGGCACGCGCGACCACACGGCCAGCGTCTGGCCATCGTCGGTACGCACCTGCGCCAACACGGTGCCGGGGCCGGGCTGCGGTTGTGCGTGCAGCGCCGCGGTTGCCAATGACACCACCAGCAGGCAGACCAATCGATGCAGCATGCAATGTCTCCGGTTGCGGTGGGTTGAGCGCGACCAACACGCGTGTGCGCGCAGTCGGCAGGCGATTCTGGACGGCGCGCCAGGCACCGCAGTGTACGAGTGGTCCCCGCCGCACCGGGTACCGACCACGCGCGCCGGGCGCTGAGCGCAGTCGGTTTGCCCGCCGCCCGGAGACCACTCTTACCGCGGTTGCACCGCCGATGCTGCGCCAGCGTCTGCCGCCTGTTCTTCCAGGATCGGCCTGGCCAGCACGAACGCGTGGTTGGCGGCCGGCACGCCGCAGTAGATCGCCGCCTGCAGCAGCACTTCCTTGATCTGCGCAGGCGTGACGCCGTTGTTGCGCGCCGCACGCACGTGCAGCTTGAATTCTTCGTCGTGGCCTAGCGCGATCATCATCGACAGGGTGATCAGCGAACGGGTGTGGGCCGGCAGGCCGTCGCGGGTCCAGATGCTGCCCCAGGCGTAGCGGGTGATCAGGTCCTGAAATTCTTCGGTGAATTCGCTACGCCCGGCCAGCGCACGGTCGACGTGCGCATCGCCAAGGACGCGTCGGCGTTCGCGCATGCCGGCTTGATAACGTTCGTCTTCGTGCATGGGGTGTCCTTGCAAGGTGGGAAAGCTCACTGGCCCTGAAGAAAGCCGAGTACCGCCTGGTTGAACGCGGCCGGCGATTCCAGGTTGCAGATGTGGCGGCCAGGCACCTGGGCGTAATGCCCGTCCGGCGCGGCATAGGCGATCTCGCGCAGGTCAGGCGGCGGGCACACCGGGTCGTCGTCGCCGGCCAGCGCCAGCAGCGGCAGGCTCAGCCCGTCCAATGCGCCGCGGAAGTCCGCATCGGCCACCGCCTGGCAGCAGGCGATGTAGCCGGCAGGCGAAGTGGACACGAAGGCAGCAGCGATCATGTCCAGGCGCTGCGCATGGCTGATGGCAAATTCGGGGGTAAACCAGCGCTGCAGCGTGGCATCGATCAGCGTCGGAAGGCCTTCGCTGCGCACCTGTTCGATGCGGGTTTCCCAGGTGGCCGCACTGCCGATCTTCTGCGCGGTGGCGCACACCACCAGCCGGCGCAAGCGCTGCGGTGCATGCAGGCCCAGCCACTGGCCGGTGAGCCCGCCGATCGACAGGCCGCAGAAATCGCTTTGCGCGATCTCCAGGGCGTCCCACAGTGCCAGCACGTCCTGACCCAGGTCGGCGACGCTGTACGGGCCGGGCGGCGTCTCCGAATACCCATGGCCGCGGCGGTCGTAGCGCAGGATGCGGTAGTGCGGAGCGAAGGCTTCGAGCTGCACGTCCCACATGTGCAGATCGGTGCCCAGCGAATTGCAGAAAGTCAGCCAGGGGCGTCCTTCGGTGCCGTCCAGGCGGTAGTGCAGGCGATGCGTGGGCAACTGGAGATAAGCCATCGAGGCACCGTCAACAGGAAGAAGATCCAGCCAGCACGCGGTCGATCCACACCGAGGACATGCCGCGCCAACTTGCGCTATCGAACACTGCCTGCAGTTGCGCGTGCGTGAGCACCGCGCTCACCTGCGCGTGCTCGCCAAGCACCTCGCGCAAATGCCGTTGCTGCGCCTGCGCGCGCAGCGCGGCCTGTTCCACCAGGGCGTGCGCCTGCGGCTTGCCCAGGTGTGGCGCAAGCGCGAACACGGCCGCCTCGGCGTAGAGCAGCCCGCCGTGGCTGTCCAGATGCGCCTGCATGCGTGGGCGATCCAGTTCCAGACCCGACAGGCACAGCTGCATCTGCGCCAGGCTGCCGGCGGTGAGGCAGACGATCTGCGGCAAGGTGTCCCACTCGGCATGCCATTGCCCGGCTGCGCGCTCGTGCGGCTGCGCCATGGCGCTGAACAAGGTGGCGACCAGGCCCGGTACGCGGGTGGCCGCAGCCACGGCTGCCACGCTGGAGACCGGATTGCGCTTGTGCGGCATCGCCGAGGAGCCACCTCTGCCGGCGGCGGCCGGCTCGAACGCTTCGCCCACCTCCGTTTGCATCAGCAACACCACATCTCCGCCGATCTTGCCCAGCGTGCCGGCCAGCAGACCGAAGGCGCAGCCGACCTCGACGATGCGGTCGCGCGCGGTATGCCAGGGCAGCGCGGGCAGCGGCAACGCCAGGGCGCTCGCCAGCGCCTGCGCCACTTCCAGGCCACGGCCCTGCAACGAGGCCAGGGTGCCGGCCGCGCCGCCGAACTGCAGCACCAAGGCATCGTGCCGCAAGGCGTGCAGGCGCCGCTGCGCACGCTGCAGGGCGTCCAGCCAACCGGCGACCTTTAGCCCGAAGGTGACCGGCACGGCCTGCTGCAGCAGGGTGCGACCGGGCAGGCCGGTGTTGCGCTCGCGTTCGGCCAGCACCGCCAGATCGGCGCACAGGGCGTGCAGACGCGGCAGCAGCAGATCCAGTGCGGCGCGCAACTGCAGCACCATGCCGGTATCGATGACGTCCTGGCTGGTGGCACCCCAGTGCACCCAGCGCGCGGCGGCGTTGTCGTGCGCGGCCACCTGCGCGGTCAGCGCCTTGACCAGCGGAATGGCGGGATTGCCGGCCAGCGCCGTGGCCTGCGCCAACGCGGCCAGATCGTAGTGCTGCACATCGCAGGCAGCGGCAATGGCCTGCGCGGCCTCGGCGGGAATCACCCCGCACTGCGCCTGGGCGCGCGCCAGCGCCGATTCGAACTGCAGCATCGCCTGCACGCGCGCGGCATCGTCGAACAAGGCCTCGCACGCAGGCTCGCCGAACAAGGATCCCAACAACGAAGATGTCGCACTCATGCATTGCATCTCTAGGCGAGCCGGCAGCATCGCACCGATGTACCAAGGTGCCAACTAGACCAAAGGGCAATGCATCGGGCGCGCCTGGCACTGCCGGGATGATGTGGATGAGGCCATGCGTGCTTGCGCTGCGTGCACGCGAGTGCACGTGTGCGCCTGCCTGCCACGATGCGCGCTGCCCCGGATGCATGTGCGTGAGGCGTCACGGCGCACTGCTTGTTGCCGGAGATACCCTGGCGATGTTTCGGCAGCAGGCGCTCGTGCAGCTGCGCCTGTGGCCCTGTGGACGTGGCCGCGTGCCGGCAGGATGCAGCGCTGTCCCTTTACGCATACGGCGTTTCAACATCGGCATGCGGATCAATAGCGGAAGAACACCGTTTCCGCGTCGCCCTGCATGTGGATGTCCCACGTGTACGCACCGCCTGGATGCGGCTGGGCCAGCAAGGTGGCGCGCCGCTCGGCCGGCACCAGCGCCAGGATCGGGTCGCTGCCCAGCTGTGGGTCGTCGGCGAAATACAGCCGCGTCGACACCCCGCGCAAGAGGCCGCGCATGAAGACCAGCACCGTCAGATGCGCCGCCTGCTGCTTGCCGTCCGGGCCCGCCACCCTGCCCGGCTTGATGGTGCTGAAGGTAAAACGCCCGTTGGCATCGGTGGGCACGCGGCCCCAGCCGTCGAAGCTGGGGTCGTGGGCCTCGCAGCGACCGTCGGCCACATGCGCATAGATGCCCGCAGCATCGGCTTGCCACACTTCCAGCACCGCATCGGCCACTGGCGCGCCGGCGCCATCGAAGATGCAACCGCTGATCTGCACATGCGTGCCCGCGGCCTGCGCAGGTGCGATCTGTTGGCGATACAGCGGCTCCAATCCCAGCCGGTAATACGGGCCGACGGTCTGCGACGGCGTTGCATGCAGGCTCATCGTGTCACTCCCAGACCGTTTGCTTGCGACCGCGCAAGACGATGTCGAAGCGGTAGGCCAACGCGTACTCGCTGACGGCGTTTTCCCAGTCGAAACTGGACACCATGCGTTCGCGCGCCAGCGCATCGTCGACACAGTTGAAGATGGGGTCGTGCGCCAGCAGCGGGTCGCCGGGGAAATACATCTGGGTGACCAGCCGCTGCCCGATGCCATCGCCGTGCAACGAAAAATGGATGTGCGCAGGCCGCCAGGCGTTGTAGTGATTGCGCCACGGATACGCGCCCGGCTTGATGGTCTTGAAACTGTAGCGGCCGTGTTCATCGGTCAGCACCTGGCCGGTGCCGCGGAAGTTGGGGTCCAGCGGTGCATCGTGCCGATCGCCAGCGTGCTGGTAGCGACCAGCCGCGTTGCATTGCCACACTTCCACCACGCTGTTACGGACCGGCCTGCCGTTTTCGTCGAGCACGCGGCCGGAGACGATGATGCGCTCGCCCAGCGGCGCGCCACTGAACCCTGCAGTGAGATCGGCCGCGTGCGCGCCCAGCGTGAGCCGATCCAGGCGCGGGCCGGTGACTTCCGACAGCGTGACCGGCAGGTCGATCGGATCACGCGTAGGCCCTCGCAATGTGGTGGAAGCGTATGCCGGATGCAGGTAGGCCGGCTGCGTACCGGGCCGGCTGCGGCGGTAGCCGAGCAGCGGGTCGGCGATGGCAGGTTGGTCAGCGGTGGGATCGCGCATCTTGAATCTCCGTCGGCAACAAGACGACCAGAACGACATGGGTGCAAGGGAAGGACGAGGGAGGTTGCAACAGCCGGTTCACAGGCGCTCGATCGCCAACGCCACGCCCTGCCCCACTCCGATGCACATGCTGGCCAGCCCGAGTCGCCCGTTGCCCGCCTCCAGCTGCCGCAGCAAGGTCAGCGCCAGCCGCGCGCCGCTCATGCCGAGCGGATGCCCGAGCGCAATGGCGCCACCGTTGGCATTGACGTGTGCGGCATCGTCGGCCAGGCCCAATGCGCGCGTGCAGGCCAGCGCCTGCGCAGCGAAGGCTTCATTGAGTTCGATCGCATCGAACTGCGCGATGCGCAGGTGCAAGCGCGCCAGCAGGCGCTGCGTGGCCGGCACCGGGCCGATGCCCATGTATGCCGGCTCCACACCTGCCGATGCAAACCCCAGCACCCGCGCGCGCGGCGTCAACCGATGCGCCTGTACCGCCTGCGCCGAGGCCAGCAGCAAGGCAGCGGCGCCATCGTTGAGACCGGAGGCATTGCCGGCTGTCACGGTGCCGGGCTGGCGAAACACCGGTTTGAGCTTGGCCAGCATCTCGGCCGTGGTGGTGGGCCGCGGCGCTTCATCGTGTTCGACCGTGGAGGCATCGCCGCCCTTGCGTGCTGCCACGGCCACCGGGGTGATTTCCGCATCGAAGAAACCGGCTGCCAGCGCCGCCGCCACGCGTTGCTGGCTGCGCAGTGCGAACGCATCCTGGTCTTCGCGCGCGATGGCGTACCGCTGCGCCACGTTTTCCGCCGTTTCACCCATCAGTTCGGTGCCATAGACCGCCTGCAGGCGCGGATTGATGAAGCGCCAGCCCATGGTGGTGTCTTCCAGCTGCTGGGTGCGGGCGAAGGCGCTGTCGGCCTTGCCCATCACCCACGGCGCGCGCGACATCGATTCGACGCCGCCGGCAATGGCAAGATCCAGTTCGCCGGCACGGATGCCGCGCGCTACCGTGCCGATCGCGTCCAGGCCCGAGCCGCACAGGCGATTGAGCGTGCTGCCCGGCACCGAAGACGGCAGGCCGGCCAGCAACAGACTCATACGCGCGACATTGCGATTGTCTTCGCCGGCCTGGTTGGCGCAGCCCAGGTACACATCGTCGATTGCGGCCGGCTCCAGCTGCGACTGCCGCGCCAGCAATGCGGCGATGGGCACTGCGCCCAGATCGTCGGCGCGCACGCTGGACAAGGCGCCACCGTAACGGCCGATCGGCGTGCGGATGCCATCGATCAGGTACACCTCACTCATGCCTGGGCTCCCATTGCCTGCACACCATGCGCTGCATCGGTGCGTGCCTGCAGCGCGCGCAAGGCATCCAGCTCGGCGGTACTGGGCGGCGTGGTTTGTGCAAGGTCGGCGGCGAACCGGATCGGCCACCCGGTCGCCGCGCTGACCTGCTCGCGCGTGGCGCCGGGATGCAGCGAGGTCACGGTGAGTTCGCGGGTCACGGGGTCGGGTTCCATCACGCACAGGTCGGTGACGACCACGGTCGGGCCGGCGCCGGGGAGGCCGGCGCGCGCGCGCGCATCGCCACCGTCCAGATGCCCGACCGTGGTGATGAAGTCCAACCGCGACACGAAGCTGCGTTCGGATTGGCGCATGATGATGAACACCTGCTTGGCGCTGGCGGCAATTTCCGGCGCGCCACCGGCGCCGGGCAGGCGCGTTTTCGGCGCAGCGTAGGAGCCAATCACGGTGGTGTTGAGGTTGGCGTACCGATCGATCTGCGCCGCCCCCAGAAAGCCCACATCCACGCGCCCGCCCTGCAGCCAGTAGCGGAAGATCTCCGGCGTGGAGACCACGGTGTCGGCGGTTTCGGCCAGCTCGCCGTCGCCGATCGAGAGTGGCAACACCTGCGGGCGCGCACCGATCGGGCCGGATTCGTAAATCAAGGTGACGTCCGGTGCATGCGTCAGCCGAGCCAGGTTGGCGGCAGTGGACGGCAAGCCGATACCGACAAAACACACTGCGCCATCGGGCAGGCGGCGCGCGGCAGCCACCGTCATCATCTCGTTGGTGCTGTAGGCGCTCATGCGGCCACCTGCTGCTGGGACTGTGCATACACGCGCTGAAAACCGGCGAAATCGTCGGTGTCGAGAATATGCGTCTGGATCCAGGCATGGAACTTCGCACGGTCGCGCGCGATCGTATCCCAGGCCAGATAGAACCGATTGTCGCGCGCGTAGTAGCCATGCGCATACGAGGGCGCCGCGCCACCAGGGACAACGCAGACCGCATCGACAACCCAACGCGGCAGGATGCAGGCATTGGGCGGCGCGTCCAGGCTGTCGACGATCTCTTCCACCGTCACGATCACCTTGCGCGCTGCCAGCACCGCTTCCTTCTGCACGCCCAGAATGCCCCAGAGCAACACGTTGCCGCGGCGGTCGGCCCGCTGGGCGTGGATCACCGTGACATCGGGGTTGACGGCCGGCGAGGTGGCCAGCGTTTGGCCGGTATACGGGCACTGCAGGAACTTGATGCTGTCGTTGACGCGCGGCAGATCCGAACCGACATACCCGCGCAGCACTGCAAACGGCAGCCCCGACGCACCGGCCACATAGGCATTGGCCATATCGGCGTGGCTGTGTTCGCGAATCTGCAGCGGCTGCGGCCAGGCGTGTTCCACTGCATCGCGCAGCCGGTGCAACGAGCCGACGCCGGGATTGCCGCCCCAGGAAAACCGCAGCGCTGCCGCGCAACCGGCGCCGATCAGCTGGTCGTAGATCAGGTCGGGGGTCATGCGCACCAGCCGCAGCGCGCGCTTGTGCTGGCGGATCACCTCGTGCCCGGCCGCATGCGGAATCAGATGGGTGAAGCCTTCCATCGCCACGCAATCGCCATCGGCGATCAGCTGCGACACCGCTTCCGCGAGAGCGACGATTTCGGCCATTGCGTTCCCTTCCAGCACAGCGAGCGTGGGCTCACGGTAGGCGCAGCCGGCAGGGCGGTCAATCCGATAATCGGTGATTCAAATCGATATTCGCACAATTTCGGCAACCCCGTGACGCGCCCACATTGTCTCCGGTGTATACATAACTTCGCTCACAAGCAGACGCCAGCGTTGCGATGCGCGCCAACTAGCTGCAGGCCGGCGCACGCCGCGTCGCATCCAGGTTGCCTACACACCCAGGAGTCACGGTCATGTCCCAGTCCAAGCCGCTGTTTCCCCTCAATGCGTGGTACGCCGTTGCCTGGGACCATGAGATCAAGCACGTGCTCAGCCCGCGCAAGCTCTGCAACCTGGATGTGGTGGTCTACCGCACCACCGCCGGTACGGTCGTCGCGCTCGAAGACGCGTGCTGGCATCGGCTGGTGCCCTTGTCGATGGGCAAGCTGCGCGGCGACGACGTGGTCTGCGGCTATCACGGGCTGGTCTACAACACGCAGGGGCGCTGCGTGCACATGCCCTCGCAGGACACCATCAATCCCTCGGCCTGCGTGCGCAGCTTTCCGGTGGCCGAAAAACACCGCTACGTATGGATCTGGCCGGGCGACCCGGCCAAGGCCGATACGCGCCTGATTCCCGACCTGCACTGGTCGCATGATCCGGCCTGGGCCGGCGATGGCCGCACCATCCATGCCAAGTGCGACTATCGGCTGGTGCTGGACAACCTGATGGACCTGACCCACGAGACCTTCGTGCACGGCTCCAGCATCGGCCAGGACGAAGTGGCCGAAGCGCCGTTCGATGTGGTGCATGGCGATCGCAGCGTTGTCGTGTCGCGCTGGATGCGCAATATCGACCCGCCACCGTTCTGGGCCAGCCAGATCGCCCGCCATCTGGACTATCGCGGCAAGGTCGATCGCTGGCAGATCATCCGTTTCGAGGCGCCCTCCACCATTGCCATCGATGTGGGCGTGGCCATTGCCGGCACCGGTGCGCCAGAGGGCGATCGCAGCCAGGGCGTCAACGGCTATGTGCTCAACACCATCACGCCCGAAACCGACACCACCTGTCATTACTTCTGGGCATTCATGCGCAACTACGCGCTGCACGACCAGTCGCTGACCACGCTCACCCGCGACGGCGTGACAGGCGTGTTCGGCGAAGACGAAGCAGTGCTGGAAGCGCAGCAACGCGCCATCGATGCGCATCCGGATCACACCTTCTACAACCTCAACGTCGATGCCGGCGGGATGTGGGCGCGACGCGTGATCGACCGCCTGATCGCGCAGGAACAACGCGCGCAGGATCTGTCGCTGCGCATGGTGGGCTGAGCACTTCGCATGCGGCCAGCCATGTCATCGCTCACAGCGCCGCATTGCGGCGCCATCACAGCCGGCGCCGGCCGGCAGACCTCATTGCCTGGAGCCCTTCATGCGTAAAGACACCCAGTGGCATCGCGCCCGCGTCGTCAGCATTGCCGACGCCTGCCCGGGCGTGCGCGAAATCGTGCTCGATCCCGGCACCGCTGCGCGCAGCTTCGAGGTGGGCAGCCATGTGGATTTTCGTGTGCAGCTGCATGGTCGCGACGATGTGCGCTCGTATTCGCTGGTGGGCGAACCGCGTGCCGACGGGTACTACCAGATCGCAGTGCGGCAAATGCCCGACAGCCGTGGCGGCTCGCTGCATATGTGGACGCTTGCCCCGGGCGATGTGGTGGAGATGTCGCCGCCCAGCAACAACTTCGCGCTGGATGAAAGCGGCGAGGAAATCCTGCTGATTGCCGGCGGTATCGGCATCACCCCGATCGTCGGCATGGCGCAGCGGCTGGCGCGTGGCCACCGCGCGTTCCGTCTGCTGTACGCCGGCCGCTCGCGCAGCGCAATGGCGTATGTCGACACGCTGGAAGCACTGCTAGGCGAACGTTTGCAACTGCAATGCGACGACAGCGCCGGCCCGCCGGATCTGGCTGCCGAACTGGCGCGCCTGTCGCCCAATGCCGAGGTGTATGTGTGCGGGCCGCTGGGCATGCTCGAAGCGGTACGCCAGCACTGGCACGCCGCCGGACGGCCACGCGCGCGCCTGCACTTCGAAACCTTCGGCAATAGCGGGCGGGTGCCGGCGCAGGCGTTCGTGGTGAAATTGCCGGGGCTGGGCCTGGAAGTGCCGGTCGCTGAAAACGAATCGATGCTGGACGCACTGGCCGACGCCGGGGTGGAGCTGATCGCCGAGTGCCGCCGTGGCGAATGCGGTTTGTGTGCAGTGGACGTGCTGGACAGCTCCGCCGATATCGATCACCGCGACGTGTTCTTCAGCGACGAGCAGCGCCGGGAGAATCGCAAGCTCTGTGCCTGCGTGTCGCGTGCGGTGGGCGGCAGCATCAGCATCGACACCGGCTATCGCAGCGAGCTGGGCTGAGCCGGCATCCGGCCGGCTGCGCATCGTCCGGCGGTTGCGGTCGATACCGGCTTCAGCGAGCAACGCGTTTGCGGCGCCCGCGTTTCATCGGCACGACCCACTGCGTGTCCACGCGTTGCTGCCCACCTTCTCGTTGGCGCTTCAGCGCGCACACACCGAAGGCGGCGATTTTACGAGCCCTGGCCGAGCTTGCCGGGTAATCGTATGCGTCCAGAGCCGTGAAGCCTCAGCGCAGCGCGTCCGGCATGTCGCCACGCGTGCACCGCTTCAGGCCGATGTTCGCCGGCAAGCCCTATCGCGCTCAGCGTGCACCCCGCCGTGTTTGCATCCTCACGCGTATGCGCGATCATCTGCGCATGGAGTCGACTCACTACAGGACGGTCCCGGCGCCGGCGTTGAACCCGCGCCAGGAGCAATTGGTGGCGCTGGTGCGGCAGCAGGGCTTTGCCGAGGTCGAAGGTTTGGCCACACGCTTTGAGGTGACGCCGCAGACCATCCGCCGCGATCTGACCTTGCTCTGCGATGCCGGCGTGCTGCGCCGCTATCACGGCGGCGTCAGCATGCCCTCCAGCGTGGAGAATCTGGCCTACACCGCACGCAAGGCGCTGCAGGCCCGCGAAAAGCAGCACATCGCCGCACGTGTGGCGCGTTTCATTCCCGACGATGCCTCGCTGTTCATCAACTTGGGTACCACCAACGAAGAAGTCGCACGCGCGTTGCTGCAGCACCGCGGGCTGCGCGTGATCACCAACAACCTCAACGTGGCGGTGATGCTCAGCGCCAACCCCAGTTTCGAGGTGATCGTGGCCGGCGGTGTGGTGCGCGGGCGCGACCAAGGCGTGACCGGCGAGGCGACGGTGGAGCTGATCCGCCAGTTCAAGGTGGACTTCGGGGTGATCGGCATTTCCGGTATCGATCTGGACGGCACCCTGCTGGATTTCGATTACCAGGAAGTGCGCGTGGCGCAGGCCATCATCGAGCACTCGCGGCACGTGCTGCTGGCCGCCGATCACAGCAAGTTCGGTCGCAACGCCATGGTGCGGCTGGGCGCTCTCGCCCAGGTGCACGACTGGTTCACCGACCGGCCGCCGCCGCAGGAGTTGGCAAGCGTCCTGGCCGAGGCCGGTACCCGGGTGCACTTGGCGGACGCGGACGCAACCGCCTGAGTTCGATGTTCGTTTTTGAGCGTTTTTACGCGATAGCCGCCGAAGACCATCGGGCCTGATAGGGACGCCATCTCTTAATCCGCTCTTACATAGCCGATTCGCGCTTACGTCACTGCTGATACTAAAGCTGTCCATCTTCACGCCCCCGCAAGGTTCGATGTTCGAATATGTTCGAACATGACAACTTGGGTTCGCTCATCAGCGCGCCCGGACGGAGGCACCGATGGGCGAGATGTACGATCTTCTGGTAATCGGCGGCGGCATCAACGGGGTCGGCATTGCCCGTGATGCGGCCGGGCGCGGTCTGTCGGTGTGCCTGTGCGAGCAGGACGACCTGGCCGCGCATACCAGCAGCGCCAGTACCAAACTCATTCACGGCGGCCTGCGCTATCTGGAGCAGTACGAATTCGCGCTGGTCGGCAAGGCACTGGCCGAGCGCGAAGTGTTGCTGCGGCTGGCCCCGCACATCATCTGGCCGTTGCGCTTCCTGCTGCCCCACCAACCGCACCTGCGCCCGGCATGGATGATCCGCGCCGGGCTGTTCCTGTACGACCATCTGGGCGGCAGCAAGCGCAGCCTGCCACGCTCGCGGCGGCTGTCGCTGCGGACGCACCCGGTCGGTGCGCCGCTGCAGGAATCGCTGCGCACCGGCTTCGTGTATTCGGACGCCTGGGTGCAGGACGCGCGGCTGGTGGTGCTCAACGCGATGGACGCCGCCAGGCGCGGCGCCAAGATCCACACGCGCACGCGCTGTGTCGGTGCCTGGCGCGATGCCGGCTTCTGGTATGCCGAGCTCGAAGACCGCGAGGGCCGCCGCCGCACGGTGCAGGCGCGCGCGCTCGCCAATGCGGCCGGCCCCTGGGCAGTGGCGTTCCTGGACACCGTGGCCTCGGTGCCGCACGAACACGCATTGCGGCTGGTCAAGGGCAGCCATATCGTGGTGCCCAAGCTGTTCGATCACGACCATGCTTACATCTTCCAGCAACCGGACCGGCGCATCGTGTTCGCCATCCCCTACGAGCACGACTTCACCTTGATCGGCACCACCGACGTGGACTACGAAGCCGACCCCGCCGCGCCGAAGATCGATGCTGCCGAGGTGCAGTACCTGTGCGATGCGGTGAACCTGTATTTCCAGCAGCAGATCTCCCCCGCCGATGTGGTGTGGAATTACAGCGGCGTGCGCCCGTTGCTGGACGACGCCGAAGACAACGCAGCCGAAGTGACCCGCGACTACCAGCTGGAAGTGGTCACCGAGGGTGCGCCATTGCTCAACGTGTTCGGCGGCAAGCTGACCACCTATCGCAAGCTCGCCGAAGAGGCAGTGGACCGGCTCACCCACGCGCTGGGCGCACGCAAGCCGGCGTGGACCGCACGTGGGGAGGCATTACCAGGCGGCGAGCAGCGCGATATCGCCAGCCTGCTGGAACGCGTCGGCCGCGCGCGCCCCTGGCTGCCGGCGGCGACTGCGCAGCGGCTGGTGCGCAACTACGGCACCTGCGCCGAACAACTGCTTGGCGATGCGCAGAGCCTGGCTGATCTGGGCACGCACTTCGGTGCGGACCTGTACCAGGCCGAGGTGGATTACCTGCGTCAACACGAATGGGCGGTGGCTGCCGACGATATCCTGTGGCGGCGCAGCAAGCTCGGCCTGCGGATCGATGCGGCCGGGCGGCAGCGCCTGGAAGACTATCTGCAGACGCAGTCGATCCGGCAACGCGATGCCGTTTCTGCTTGAACACACCGCGTTGCCGGCGAGGACGGGTCGCCCGGCAACGTATTCCGGCGCTTCAGCCAGCGTCACCCAAGTCACGTGGAGGGCACCCCAGATGAGCATCACCGACCACCGCTGCGCGCGAGCAAGCGCGCTGCACGCTGTTTTCTGCATCTTCGACCTTGCGGGCATGCACGCATGAGCCGGCAACTCGTAGGTGAGTTGATCTCCGAGGCGGTCGCGATGTTCATCATCATCGCGCTCGGCGATTCGGTGGCGGCAATGTACATCCTGTACGACCCCAGCCCTTATCAAAACGCCTATTGGGGCGTGTGTATCGCCTGGGGCCTGGCGGTGACACTGGCGATCTACGTGACCGGCTCGGTGTCCGGCACGCACGCCAATCCGGCGGTCACGCTGGCGCTGGCGCTATTCCGCGGTTTTTCCTGGAAGAAGGTATTGCCCTACTGGTTTGCGCAGGTGGTCGGCGCATTCCTGGGCGCGGCCATCGTCTATCAGTTGTACGGGCCGGTGATCGATCACTTCAACCAGGTGCAGCAGCTCACCCGCGAAGCCGGCGGCGCAGCCGGGGTGTTCTTCACCGCACCGGGGCTGGCGGTCACGCCGATGCATGCACTGGTCGACCAGATCATCATCACGGCGTTCCTGATCTTCGGCATCTTCGCCATCACCGAGCAGTTCAACGAGGCCGCACCCACTGCCAACTCCGGCGCGTTGATGATCGGCTTGCTGGTCGCCACGCTGGGCGCGTCGATGGGCTATCTGGAGGCCTGGGCGATGAACCCGGCGCGCGACTTCGGCCCGCGCCTGTTCGCGTATTTCGCCGGCTGGGGCGAGGCCGCGTTGCCGGCCAAGGACAACTATTGGTGGATCCCGATCGTTGGCCCGTTGATCGGCGGGCCGATCGGCGCGCTGGCCTATCAGTGGCTGATCCTGCCATTCCTGCCGGCGCGGGTGCGCCATCTGCAGGGCGGCAGCAAACCGCTCGATCCACTGTGATGGTGCTGCGCCAAGCCAACAATCACGCTGACGACGCGTGAGGTTACCTGTGGCCAAGCCCTGATGGCCACGCGGCGTCATCGCCTGCACCGACCTTTCTCGCCGTGCGCCAATGCCGGCATTGTTCGAGGAATCTTCGATGGAAAAGCAGTACGTCCTTGCGATCGATCAAGGCACCACCAGCTCACGCGCGATGTTGTTCGACCGCCAGGGCAAGGTGGCCGGCGTGGCGCAGCGCGAATTCGGCCAGATCTTTCCGCAGCCGGGTTGGGTGGAACACAACCCGCGCGAGATCATGACCAGCGTCTATACCACCATCACCGAACTGCTCAACAACGCGCAGATCGATGCGCGCGCGATCGCCGGGATCGGCATCACCAACCAGCGCGAGACCGCGGTGGTGTGGGACAAGGCCACCGGCCAGCCGATCTACAACGCCATCGTGTGGCAATCGCGGCAGACCAAGGACATCTGCACCCAGCTCAAGGAGGCCGGGCATGAGCAGATGGTGCGCGAGAAGACCGGCCTGCTGATCGATGCGTATTTTTCCGGGACCAAGGTCAAGTGGATTCTCGACCACGTCGAAGGCGCGCGCGAACGCGCGCAGAAAGGCGAACTGGCGTTCGGCACCATCGACAGTTGGCTGATCTGGAATCTCACCGGCGGCAAGGTGCACGTCACCGACTACACCAATGCCTCGCGCACCATGATGTTCAACATCCACACGCTTGAGTGGGATGCTGAACTGCTGGCCATGTTGGACGTGCCCGCGCAGATGCTGCCGGACGTGCGTTCGTCCAGCGAGGTCTATGGCATGACCCAGACCCAGTACTTCTATGGCGAACAGGTGCCCATCGCCGGCATCGCCGGCGACCAGCAGGCCGCGTTGTTCGGCCAGGCCTGCTTCGAACCGGGCATGGCGAAAAACACCTATGGCACCGGCTGTTTCATGCTGATGAATACCGGCGACAAGGCGGTGGCGTCCAAGGCCGGTTTGCTGACCACGATTGCCTGGGGCATTGACGGCAAGGTCGAATACGCGCTGGAAGGCGCGATCTTCGTTGCCGGCTCGGTGGTGCAGTGGCTGCGCGATGGCTTGCGCATGCTGGGCAAGGCCAGCGACTCGCAAGCCTATGCCGAGCGTGCCGGCGACAACGATGGCGTGTACATCGTGCCGGCCTTCGTCGGCCTGGGCGCGCCGTACTGGCGCAGCGACATCCGCGGCGCGGTGTTCGGGCTGACGCGTGGTACCACCAAGGAACACTTCGTGCGTGCAGCAGTCGAATCGATGGCCTACCAGACCCGCGACGTGCTCACCGCGATGCAAAGCGATTCCGGCATCGAGCTGAAAGAACTGCGTGCCGACGGCGGTGCCATCGCCAACGACTTCATGGCGCAGTTCCAGAGTGACATTCTCAATGTGCCGGTACTCCGCCCGGAAGTTGCGGAAACCACTGCGCTGGGTGCGGCGTATCTGGCAGGGCTTGCAACTGGATTCTGGGGCAGCCGCGAAGAAATCGCCAAACAGTGGGCCGTGGATCGTCGCTTCGAGCCGGCCATGGCCGACGACAAGCGCCAAGCGCTCTACGCCGGCTGGCAGCAAGCAGTGGAAGCGACGATGGGATTTCGCATCAGCTGACACTGGGGCCGCCAACACGGCAGCGCCCACCGTGAGGTGGGCGCTGTGATGAGCTCATCTTCGAGCGTCGAGGACACACGCAGGGCCACGCAACGCAGCCTGGTGTGCAGCGGTGGTTACTGGCCGCCGGTGCTGGCACGTCCGGCGATGGTGTCCGGGTCCCAATGTTCCTTGATCAGGCCCTTCTCGATCCGGAACATGTCGAACCAGGTGGTGGTGTACGTGGTGCCGGGCTTATTGGGGTTGGGTAAGGTGCGCACCGACACCAGGGTGACCAGATCGCCATCGGCGGTGATGGCGACCAAGGGCAATCGCACCCGCGGCTGCACCGGCGTCGGCTTCACGAATGCAGTCAGGAAGGCGATAAACGCATCGCGCCCATTGGCCACGTTCGGATTGTGCTGGATGTAGTTCTTGTCCATGTACATCGGCGCGTATTGCACCTGGCCAGCTTCGAACACGGTGCGCCAGAAGTCGTAGACCAGCCGCTTGTTTGCAGTTTCATACCAGGTGCTGCCGAGCAGCATCTTCTGATGATCGGGATTGGCCGTTACCGCGGTCTGCGCAAACGCAGCCAATGGCGCGATGAGCATGACCAGCAGCAAGGCACGGGAGAGCAATTTCTTCATGGAGTACTCCTGGGTGGAGAGTGGCAGTGCGCTCATCGGGGATGCCAGCAACGTGTCCGTTGAGCGGGGGAAGACGCGCGTGCGCACAGCTGCATTAACGCGTCATCGCCACCCTAACGGTGCCGTTCACCGGCCCGCTAGCCGCCTGAGCATGCACCTGGGCACTTGTGCAACCGTTGGTGAGGAAAACATCACCATGTGGTGAGCGCCAGCGTGCTGCTGCACCGTGTACAGAATGGACCCGGGGTGTGGCGGTCGAGCAGGCGATGACCGCAATGGAAGCAATGCATGTGCGCTGACGCGCATCATTCAAGCCGGTTTGGGGAAGCGCTGTTGTGCGCACGCATCGCACTTGCGCAGCCAAGGCGACATCGAGCCAGGATATCCACCTAGAAATCCGCTCCGCGGCGTCTGCTATTACGCAATCACGAATGCGCCATCAGTCCGATAGCGCGGCCAACGGGAGACCTGCATAATTTTCCGCCAGCGTCGCGCGGCCCGCCTCGCTACCGAGCAGATAGTCCAGCTCCGCTCCGTGCAGCCGCGCAGTGAATGCGTCTTCGTCATCGAAGCGGTGCAACAGGGTGGTCATCCACCACGAGAACCGCTCGGCCTTCCACACACGCTGCAAGGCCAAGGTCGAATACTGTTCCAGCACACCGGCATCGCCGCTTGTCTTCCAACGCTCGAACAGCTGCGCCAACAAGCCGACATCGCCAAGCGCCAAGTTCAGGCCCTTGGCGCCGGTGGGCGGCACGATATGTGCAGCATCGCCAGCCAGGAACAAGCGGCCATACTGCATCGGCTCGGCGACGAAACTGCGCAGCGGTGCGATGCTCTTCTCGATCGATGTGCCGGTGACCAGTTGCGCCGCCAACGCAGGCGGGAGCCGTGCACGCAACTCGTCCCAGAACGCCTGATCGCTCCAGGCCTCCACCTGCGCGCTGGCCGGCACCTGGATGTAATAGCGCGTACGGGTGGGCGAGCGCATCGAACATAGTGCAAACCCGCGCCGGTGACGTGCGTAGACCAGTTCTTCGTGCACGGGTGGCGTATCGGCCAGCACCCCGAGCCAACCGAACGGGTATACGCGCTCGAACAGGCGCAGCCGCTCGGCGGGGATGCTGGCACGGCTGACGCCGTGATACCCATCGCAGCCGACGATGTAATCGCAGTCAAGACGCCTGCGCTGGCCGTCCTGCGTGAACTCCACTGCAGGCGTGGGGCCTTCCACATCGCACAGGGCCACGTCCTGCGCGTTGTAATGCGTGGGTGCCCCGCTGCGCTGGCGCGCATGCATCAGATCGGCGGTGACCTCGGTCTGCCCATAAACGGTGACGCCGCGGCCGCAGCCGCGCAGCAGATCGATACGCTCGCGCTGACCGTCCAGGGACAATTCGAAGCCGTGATGCAGCAAGCCTTCGCGCTGCAACCGCTCGCCGACGCCGGCGCGCTGCAGCAGTTCCACACTGCCCTGCTCCAATACCCCGGCGCGGATGCGCGCCAGCACATGCTGGGGCGTCTGCCGCTCGACGATGACGCAATCGATGCCGGCGAGCCGCAACAGTTCGCCCAGCAACAGGCCCGATGGTCCGGCGCCGATGATCGCAACCTGCGTTCGCATGCACTGCTCCTGGCCTGGATGGCGATGCGTGCAGTGTCGGTAGCCAAAGCGCTGCGTTGAAGGGATGATTGCGTGCAGTCCTTGGACTTTTCGACGATGGCCACATCCGTGCCCGACACTGCCGCAGTCCCTGCCTTCGGCTTGTACGGCGAGCAACACGCCGATGCCGCCGAATTGCTGCATTGGGAATCGATTGCCGCACGCAGCCGGCTGCACGACTGGCAGATCGTGCCGCACCGACACGAGGATTTGGCGCAACTGGTCTATGTGCAGCGCGGACCGGCCACCCTGCAGCTGGATGGGCGCACCCAACGCCTGCGCGGTGCCAGCGTGGTGTGGCTTCCGCCGCTCTGCGTGCATGGCTTTGCCTTCGACCCGGCAGTGCGTGGCCACGTCATCACCATGTGCATGCCGCTGGTCAGGACGGCGCTGAACGCTGCGCCGTTACTGCAACAGGTCATGGCCGCGCCAGCCGTTGTGCACGCCCAGCATGCGCGCAAATGGCTGGATGTGTTGTTTGGCAGCATTGCGCAGGACCACGCACGCCGGTCGATCGGCGATGACCTCGCAGCGCAGGCCGCAGCGGCGCAGCTGGTCATCTGGATGGCGCGTACGGCACTGGAGCGGGCCCGGCATGCCGCAGCGATCAGCCCGCAGGCAGACCCGGCACTGCGCCATCTGCGCGCCTATCAAGGCTTGATCGACCAGCACTACCGCGCCCACTGGCCGATTTCCCGCTACGCCGATCAACTCGGGTTGACGCCCGGTCACCTCAACGCGCTGTGCCAGCGCCTGGCTGGCGCCTCCGCACTGCAGTTGTTGCAGCGCAGGATCATGCTGGAAGCACGCCGCACCCTGCGTTACACCAGCCTGAGCGTGCAACAGATTGCCGCCAGCCTTGGATTTTTCGACGCCGCCTATTTCAGTCGCTACTTCGCACGGCACGCCGGTTGCTCGCCGACGCGCTTTCGGGCCGGTCAGTAGGAGCGACCAGCAGAACGACTCACTCACTCGCTGCGCGCGTAGCAGGGAGAACGATCTGCAGACCAGCTGCAGGGTCCTTGCCCGCCCACCATCGCAGGACACGCTGCACGTGGCGAGGGCACCGCGCGCTCGACCAGTGAAGCCTTTGCCTGCATCCAGAACTGATGCAACGCCGCACCAAAAAATCCAAGGCAATGGCCGGGCACGTGACCGCCATCCATACAGCGATGGAGAGGCCGAGCCAGCCGCCCCATCCCCAAGCCATTGCCATCAGAACGGATACTGCGGCACTTCGCTCTTGATCGTCAGCCATTGCCAGTGCGTGTACTGCTCCCAATCGGCGGGGCCGCCGACGCTGGTGCCGTTGCCCGACGCACCGGTGCCGCCGAATGGATTGACGACTTCGTCGGCCACCGTCTGGTCGTTGATATGCAGCAGGCCGGTGTGCAACTTCTCGCCCAGGGCCAGCGCGCGCGAGACCGATGCCGACAGGATGCCGGCCGCCAGCCCGTACTCGCCCTGGTTGGCCAACTCGGCAGCGTCGTCGTCGGTGTCGAACACGGTGATGTTGATCACCGGGCCGAACACTTCTTCGTCGAACGCGCGCATGCCAGGACGCACGTTGGACAATACGGTCGGCGCATAGAACAGGCCTTCATGGGTGGCGCCGGCCTCCACGACCGCGCCGGCTGCAACGCTATCGTTGACGATGTCGACGACGCGCTGCAGCTGGCGTTGATCGATAATCGGGCCCAATGCCACGGTGCCGCTGACCGGGTCGCCTACCGGCAAATGGCGCGCTTTTTCGGCCAGCCGTTGGGTCAGTGCCTGCGCCACGCTGCGGTGCACCAGCACACGCCCGGTCGCCATGCAGATCTGGCCCTGGTGCATGTAGGCGCCGAACGCGACCGCCGAGGCAGCCTTGTCCAGATCCGCGTCGTCGAGCACGATCACTGCGTTGTTGCCACCCAGTTCCAGCGAGACTTTCTTCAGATGGCGGCCGGCAATTTCGCCGATGCGGCGGCCGGCGGCCGTGGAGCCGGTGAACGCAATCATCGGGACATCCGGCGATTCCACCAGCGCCTGGCCAATCTGCGCATCGCCATGCAACACGTGCAGCAGGCCCTTGGGCAGGCCGGCTTCTTCGAGCACCTGCGCGATGATCACGCCACCGGTGTAGGGCGTGCGCGGGTCGGGTTTGAGAATGACCGCATTGCCCATCGCCAGCGCCGGCGCCACCGAGCGCAGCGACAGAATCAATGGGAAATTGAACGGCGAAATCACCCCGATCACGCCCAATGGCAGGCGGCGCGCAAGGCTGAGTTGGCCGGATGCGGTCGGCAACATCTGGCCGCTGGCCTGCAACGGCATTGCGGCAGCCTGCTGGTAGAACACCACCGATTCGTCCACCTCGCGCTGGGCCTTGGGCAGGATGCCGCCGGTTTCGCGCGCAATCAGCAACGTGGCTTCGGCACTGCGTGCCTGCATCGCCTGCGCAGCACGATGAAAGACGGCTGCGCGTTCGCGCGGCGGTGTCGCGGCCCAGGCACGCTGCGCCTGCTTGGCCTGTGCGATGGCAGCGGCGACATCGGCCAGGTCGGCCTTGCCCACTTCATGCAGCAAGGCGCCGGTTGCCGGCTCATGGATGGGCACGCTGCCACCGCGACCGGGCACCCAGTCGCCATTGAAGATGCAGCCATGCCACGCGGGCGTCTCGGTCGCAGCGGCGGTTGCGCTGGTAAGGGCATTCATGGTCTAGCCTCCTGCTAAAAACGTGTGGGGATTACAGCGTGGTGGAAGCCAGCCCGCCATCGATCGGCAGGGTGATGCCGTTGATCCAGCGGGCTGCGTCGGATGCCAGAAACACGATGCCCTCGGCCACTTCATCGGCATAGGCCGGGCGGGTCATGCGCTTGGCGTCTGCCTTGACGCGTTCCTCGCCGAGCATGGCAGCAAAATCGCCCAGGATCGGGGTGAACACCGGGCCCGGAGAGACGTTGTTCACGCGCACGCCGTGGTCGGCGAACCAGGGCCGCGATTGCAGCAAGGTCCACACGATCAAGGCCTCTTTGAAGTATTGGTAGCAGGTGTCGTGCGCCACCGGATGCGCCGCCAGCCACGCGCGGCCGCTTTCGAAGCTGTCGGTTGCCGCCAGCTGCTTGTGCAGGTCCAGACGCTGCGGCCATTCGGCGCCCAGGATCGAGGCGACATTGATGATGGAACCGCCCGGCACGATGCGTGGCAGCAACCCCTGGGTCAGATGGCGCAAGCCCAGATAGTTCACCCGCGCCACCACATCCAGCGGCGCGGTGCCCGGCACGCCGGCAATGTTCGCCAGGGCATCGATGTGGTCCGGCAACGCCTTCACCAGGGCATCGATGGATGCCGGGTCGCCGAGATCGGCCTGGTGAAAGCCGTGCAGGGTCATCTGCACGGGCGTGCGATCGACCCCGATCACCTTGGCACCATGAAACCGCGCCAGCCGTGCGACCTCCGCGCCAATGCCCGACGCCACGCCGGTCACCACGATCGTCTTGTTCTGCAAATTCATCGCCATCCTCCAAAGGAGCCAGCCGTGCCGGCGCTAGAACACATGGACATACTCGAAATTGACATTGTTGCCGGACGCGGCATTGCGTACCTCCACCGGTAGATAGACGTTGGCGAACAGGATGTTGTTTGCATCAAAGCGCCACACGCCACCCGGCCCTGCATAGAACGCGCGTTGACGGCTGTCCGGCACGCGCTGGTCGTTGGTGCGGTTGTCGCGGAACTGGGTCAGGTAATACGCATTGATGCCCAGCCGCAGCTTCGGTGCCACTTCCCAGGAGGTGGCGAAATTGATCCATCCCGCATCGCCTGCCTGACCATTGCGGAAGTCGAAGCCTGGTTGCAAGTTCGGACGGCGCTCGCTGCGAAAGTTATAGATGTAGTTGATGCGTGCGCTAAGTTCCCAATTGGGCGTGGGCAGTACCGTGAATGCGTAGCTTGGAATGAGCGACCAGTAACCGGAACTCTGGTTGAGATCGCGATTGCCGTCGTACTTGCCAATCGGTGCCACGGCGTCGAATTCGAACCGCTGCGAGAACACCGGTCGCCCGTTGCGTATCAAAGGTGGCATTTGCAGATACGGCCCGAACGTCACATCACCCACGCCAGCGCCATTGTCACGCAGCGTGGCAATGCTGTTGCGGCCGAAGGAGGCATCCAGATTGACCAGCGGCACCAGCGCAGTGATGCCGAGCGCGCCGCCGAATACGTGATAGGGCGTGACGTAGGCGAACTGGGTCAGCAACACGGTGGAATCGATCCGCGGGTTGTCGAACACCGGGATATCGTTGCCACGTGCGTCCTTGATGGCATCCAGCGCGTTGTGCCGCAGATAGGTGACCACCGCCAAGCCGGGCGTGGTGCTGGTAAAGCCATCCAGGAAACTGGTGCCCCCGGTATTGATGCCATTGGTCAGCGCCGCGCTCTGTGGCGCATTTTGCGCAGGCGCCGCACCCGCTGCCAGGCATGCCGCCAGGCCGAGCAACGCGCGCAGCCGCCAGCCTGCTGCCACACCCGCACCACGCATCACCGATGATCGAATCACTGCAGATATCTCCAGCGTTGGGAAGCAACAGCGGTGCGTGTCACATCAGCGACGGCAGGCAAGCGCGCGCCCCGCGCGACGCACAGCACGTGCCGTGGAAACGTTCGTTGGGAATGGCTGCCGGGCGGCAGGCCGCCGACCGAGGCGGGTTACGGCGTGTCCAGACGGTCCAGACGGTCCAGGGCGCGCAACAACGGTGCTTCGCTGGAACCGAGCACGGCACTGAGTTGCTGTTCCATGCGCAGCACTTCGGCCTCGGCGGCGGCCAGGAGCGCGGCACCGGCCGCGGTCAGCGAGAGGTGCTGCATGCGCCGGTCCTGCCGCCCACGCACCTGCCGCAGCAGGCGACGCTTGACCAGCCTGGCCACCACGATCGCCAGATTCGGCGGCGACACGTGCAGCACATCGCCGATCTGGCGCTGGTTGATGCCAGGGTTGCCATCCACCAGCATCAGCAGCGAGAAGTCGACCGGCTTGAGGTCGAAGGCGGCCACGCACTCCTGGAACATCCGCCGCACCATCAACTCGGTGCGGGTGATGCGATACCCCAGCAACCGCAGCAGCCGCGCCTGATCCACCGTGGTGACGGCATCGGGCAAGGGTGCAGCAAGAGCGGTGACGGGCATGGCGGTTCTCGCGACGGGGGCAGCGGGCGGACCGGTACGCGCAATGCGCCGCATCCGCAACGCCGATCCACGGCGTGCACCGCATTGTAGACGCCACCGGGCCTGCCGATGTGGACAGGCACGCCGCGGGTGCGTCAGCCCCGACGCCCCGCCACGCACGCAGCCTGCAGCGGCGGGCCAGCGCTGCGGCTGACGGGGGGCGACGGTGATCCGGGCAAGGCTGAGACATGGTTCCGGCCGGCAAGTGATTGCGTTCCGGAATAGTTATTGATCATAACTACATTGCCAAGCTGCAGCGCAGCATGGTCGCGTTCGCTAGCGGGGTGGCGCTTCTGTGCAAGGAGTGTCGCGGTGATCGGCGCGCATGACGCACCGCGCGCATTGCCGCGGCGGCTGCCGATTCAACGCCTGTATAGCCCGTCTAGGGCAGCCAGAGCTTTTCCAGATCGCGGAAGCCCCATTCGGCAGGGCTTTCCATCTGCGCAATGCGGTCATGGCAGTCCGGACGCGACAGGTCGATGTCCTGCACCAACACGTGGCTGCGCAACTTGGCCGAATAGAACACGCGCACCTTGGGCTTGAGCAGCGCATCGGGCGTCTGTTCGATCACCACCGCAAGTTTTTGCGACTCCAGCCGCACCAGCGAGCCGACCGGATAAATCCCCAGCCGGCGCACGAAAGCCTGGAACACCACCGGGTCGAAATGGCCCTTCCAGGACGCCATTTGCTTGAGCGATTCGGCCGGATCCCAACCGCGTTTGTAAGGGCGGTCCGAGCTGATGGCGTCGTAGACATCGCAGACCGCACCCATGCGCGACATCAACGAAATATTCTCGCCCACCAATTGATTCGGATAGCCGCTGCCATCCATCTTTTCGTGGTGATGCAGCGCGATTTCCAGCACCACCGCGTTCTGCACGCCGCCGGCCACCAGCAGCCGATGGCCATCCAGCGGATGCTGGCGCATGATCTCCATTTCGTCGTTGGTGAGCCGGCCGGGCTTGTTGAGAATTTCCAACGGTGTCACCGCCTTGCCCATGTCGTGCAGCAGGCCGCCCATCGCTGCTTCCACCACCTGCGATTCGGGCAGGCCGAGCTGGCGCGCCAAACCGCTCATCAGCCCGGCCACGGCCATCGAATGCAGATAGGTGTAGTCGTCGGCGGTCTTGAGCCGCGCCACGCTGATCAAGGCCTGCGGATGCCGCAGCACCGAGTCGTTGATGGCTTCCACCAGCGGCATGGCCGCTTCTGTGTCGACGGTGCGCCCCAGCCGCACATCGCGGAACATCGCCTCGACCATGTCGCGGCCGTCTTCGAAGATGCGGCGTGCGCGTACCACCTCCGCTTCGATGCCGACCTGGGCGGTCACGCTGTTGGTGCGCACGCTACGCGGCGCGGCGGCAGGCTCCGGCGGTTCGGGCGCAGCAGGCGCCGGGCTCGGCGGCGCGGCTGGTTCGGCGGACACGCCAGGGGGCGCGGGCGCCTCCACATCCAGCCCGCGCGCGGTATCGATCACCAACTGCTCGATGCGGCTGTCATGGATCTTCTCCACATCGTCGGAATCGACCAGAAACGACGTCTTCCAGAACGGATGGTGCACCCACGCGCCCAGCAGCTTGTAGACGTACATGCCGGGGCGGAGTTGATCTGAGTCGATGGTTCTGAGCATGCCGGCGCTGGTCTGCACAATGTCCAGGAAAAGTTCGCCACGACTTGGCGGTCTGCGGTGTTATCGGCACATGGCACGATTTCTTTGGCCCGCGGCCAGGTCGAGAACGGCCCGGATGTGATGCCGGACGCGGCTGTGGGCGGGCCGCTCAGCGGTTGGGCAACCGCATTGCCAGCACGGCGAGGATGGCAAACAGCAACGGCACGCTGCAGGCCAGATACAACATGGCCGGTGACCATCCGGCGTCCAGCAACACCCCGGCGCAGAACGGCGACAAAATCGCACCCAAGCGCCCCATCCCGATCGCCCAGCCCAGCGCAGTCGAGCGCACCGCAGCGTTGAAGACGATCGGGACAATGGCGTACATGCCGCCCACCGCAGCAAACATCGCTGCCCCGGTAAGCAAGGCGACGGCGAAGGCCCAGCTCAACTGCGTACTGCACAGGCCGGAGGCCAGCATCGCCAGGCCCATCAGCAACAGGGACCCGATCGTCAGGCGCGAGAGCCGCACGCACGATGCCAACCCGCTGAACAGCAAGCCGCCGCCGATGCCACCAAGATTCAACAGCACCCCGCCCGTGACGCCGTCCGTGGCCGACGCGCCGGCGGTCACCAGCAGCTTCGGCGTCCAGCTGATCACGAAGTAGAACGCAAACATCAGCGAGAAAAAGCCAAGCGCGATCAGCAGCGTGTGCCGCCGCATGGCAGCGTCAAACAGGGCCCGATAGCCTTGTGCCTGCGTGGCAGATTGCGGCGGCAGCGGCGGCAATGCGTCGTGCGGCGGCATTCCCATCCGCGCCAGCACGGCGTTGAAGCGCGCGACGGCATCGGGTGGCCGGCGCATGATCAGGAACTCCAGCGACTCGGGCAGGAATGCAAGCACCAACGGCACGCACAGCAACGATGCCACCGCCCCGAGTACGAACACCGCGGGCCACGACCATTGCTGCATCAATAGTTCGGCAATCATGCCACCCAACGTGGCACCGACCGGGTAGCCGGTCACCTGCAGCACGATGGCAGTGTTGCGCCAACGGGGGCTGGAAAACTCCCCTGCCGTGACCGCAACGCAGGCCAACATACCGCCGATACCCAGACCGGTCAGCAGCCGCAGCGCCCCGAGCTGCCACGCAGTGCTGGCCACTGCCGACATGCCCATGCCGACGGTCAGGATGGCCAGACATGCCAGCGTCAGCGCGCGACGGCCGATGCGGTCGGCCAGCGGCGCCAACCCCAGTGCGCCAAGCGCCATGCCGATCAGGCCCGCGCTGAACAGCATGCCCAGCAGCTTGCCCGACAGCTGCCAGTCTGCCGACACGTGCGGTGCGGTGAACGCCATCGCCATCACGTCGAAGCCGTCGAGCATCGTCAGCAACACGCACACCGCAACGGCTCTCCACTGAAACGGCGTCATGCGCTCCAGCACGAAATGCCCAAACGATGCAGTGTGCTGAGGCATTGGCATGTCCTGTGGTGAGAGAGGGTTGAGGCGAAGGCACTGCAGTGGCCGTTGAACGGCGCAGTGTGCGAGACCGGCTACACCGCGGTGCAGCGATGCGTGCAATCGCCGATGCGCAGTGGCTTGCGACCGCCTGCACACGCTAGCCCATTGCACTGCCGGTTCAAGGCCGATGACCGCAACGCTGTGCGCTTATCGGAAATGCGCCAACACACTTGGCCAGCGCTGCGATGTCTCCGGATGCACCGCGTGACGTGCTGCCCGCGGCTTTGGAATCTCTGGCGACGCGACACACTCCATTGCACGTCGGCCCACCCGGCCACCTCTGCCAGCCACCTCGCACACATTGCATCCGTGCGTTGGTGACTGCAGCCCGGTGCGCTGCCGCAGCGGCAACCGCAGCGCAGGTATCATCCGCAGCGTGTCCGCAGTGGGCGGCACGCTGACCTGACGGAGATGCCGTGACCCCGATTCGCTCCTTTTTGCACCACACCCCGCAACTGGGCGCCCGCGTTTACGTGGATCCTGCCTGCACCATCATCGGCGAGGTGAGCCTGGGCGATGACGTCTCGGTCTGGCCGGGCACCGTGATTCGCGGCGACGTCAATCATGTGCAGATCGGCGCGCGCACCAACGTGCAGGACGGCACCATCATCCACGTCAGTCACCACAGCCCGTTCAACAAGGCCGGCTACCCCACCGTGATCGGCGAGGACGTCACCGTCGGCCACGGCACCATCCTGCATGCCTGCACCATCGAAGACCTGTGCCTGATCGGCATGGGCGCCTGCGTGCTGGATGGCGCAACGGTCAAACGGTATGGCTTTGTGGGTGCCGGCGCAGTGGTGGGCCCGGGCAAGGTGGTGGGCGAAGCCGAGTTGTGGCTGGGCAATCCTGCACGCCTGGCGCGCACGCTCAGCGACAAGGAAATCGAAAGCCTGCATTACTCCGCGCAACATTACGTGCGGCTCAAGGATCAGTACCTGGGCGCCTCACCCGCCGGCTGAGCCGCAGCACCGGCGCACCTGTCTGGCGCGGGCGCGACGGTACCAGGTGCGCGCGGCTACGGCTGCGTGGCGTGCTCCAGTGCCGTCAACATCGCCAGCGCCTGGGCGCGCGATTCACCGCACATGTCCTGGGACGGGCGCAGGCTGGTGCAGACCGCCGGCCGCGTCGGCAGGCCGAACAGGCGGCAGCGGCCCTGCCCGTCCAGTTGCACGCACGGCACCCCCGCCGGCTTGCCGTGCGGCATGCCGGGAATCGCCGAACTGATGGATGGGGCGATACAGCAGGCCGCGCAGCCAGCGCGGCAGGGGATGTCCATGTGCATGCCGCAGTGTAAACCGCCGCCACCTCCCGGCAGCGGCGGCGCTGCCGGCTAGCGGGGCGGAATGTAGCTGGACAGACGTACGTCGAAGAATGCCTGTACGGCGGCGAGATTGGCCTTGGCCTGGATGTCCGCACCCACGTCGCGGCTCATGCCCAGCACGTCGTCGTCCGGCCACCCGGGGCCGAAGCACCATTGCGTGCTGGGAATGTTGTAGGCCTGCAGATGCGCCAGCATGCGCGTGGTGGCGATCTCCGCGCTGCGATTGCCTGCCGGATAGCCGTGCTCGCCCAGGTAACCGCGCTTGCCGGCCTGCTGCAGCGCTTCGATAAACGGGCTGACCATGTTGATGCCGGTATCCGGCTGGATCACCTCGTTGCGCCCACCGGGGCCAATCCAGTTGCCGCCCCCGCTGCCGTTGTTGTCGAGATAGTTGTGCGCCTCGTACACGATACGATCGTACGGGTCCGGGATGTCGAACAGGTCCATCGAATCGTCCTGCCAGCGCCGGGCGCTGGCATAGCCGTTGCCGCACACGAACACGAAATGGTTTCGATCGCGGTCGATGATGGCCTTGGAGCAGGCGGTGGCGGTCTTCTGCCAATGTGCGGCCATCGACAGTACGCTGCCATCGGCGTTGCGCTCGGCGCCCTGGTACGGCTCGTTCATGACGCCCCAGCCGAACACCGCCGGGTGCTGCTTGAACCGGTTGACGAGACGCGCCCACAGATCCGGCAAGCCGGCGTCGTTGTAGAGCGTGCACCCCGGCGTGCCGATCACCCGGTATTCGTAGAGCTTGAGCAGTTGGTCGCGACTGTCCAGATAGCCCACGTAATTGAAGTTGCGCAGCGGGTAGGTGTCGGCCCACAACCCGGCCGCCGCCAGGTCGCCGACACGGTTGCCACGCGCATCGACCACTGCACCGCTGGCATCGCGCCGATAACCGCTTTTGGCCGCCACCCGCTGCGGCAGCCGCATGTAATCGTGCAACTCCACGATGGCGCGCTTGCCGCGCGCAGCAATGTTGTCCAGCGCGTCCTGCACCTGCCTGCAGTAGCTCTCGTTCAACGGCGCGCCCTGTCCACGCGTGAAGCGCGCGGCAGTGGTCGGCAGACGGAAGAGCGGGCAGCTCCCCGCCGCGGCCACATGCTGGGCAGTGATGGCGCGGTAATGCGTGCCGATCTCGGCGTTCTCCACATAGCTATTGGAGGCCAGACCGGACAGGTTGAGGCCAGCGAACGGCAGGCTGGCGCTTTGCGCGGCCGCATGGCCTGCCCAACCGGTGGTGGCCACGACCGCAGCGCCGGCCGCGCCTTGCAGCACGCGACGGCGGCTGATGCCGCCGGCGACCGGTGGCGTGGTGGAGTGAGATGATGCCGCTGGTACGCGGCGTGGAGAGGGATGGTCGGACATGGGGCGCCTCCTGCGGTGCCGTTGGAAAGATCCTCGCCGGCGCAGCTCCCCTCGGCCGCAGCGGTCCGGTTCGATGGTGGCCGCGCCCCAGCGCCCGGATCTGCGCGCCGGTTCGCACTCCTGCCACTGCATGCCCGGACGCATACGTTTACATCGCATTACATGACAGGCAAAGGCGCCGCGCACGTGCAGCCTCGCAAGGCAATGGTGTACGTGCGGTCACTGCACGGCATGCCGGCAGCGCCCGCCGCTGCACTGCAGGTGCACGTCGGCGTGCGTGCTACCGTGCGGACCCTGCGCGTGCGGCGACGGTTGCAGCAGCAACAGTCACGACGCGCTCTAATTGCCAGCCACCGCTCGCCAATCAGCCGTCGAATTCGCCATGCCCGAGTACCGTTCCAAAACCTCTACCCACGGCCGCAACATGGCCGGCGCCCGCGCCCTGTGGCGTGCCACCGGCATGCGCGATGGCGACTTCCACAAGCCCATCATCGCCATCGCCAACTCGTTCACGCAGTTCGTGCCCGGGCATGTGCATCTGAAGGATCTTGGTCAGCTGGTCGCGCGCGAGATCGAACGCGTCGGCGGCGTGGCCAAGGAGTTCGACACCATCGCCGTGGATGACGGCATCGCGATGGGCCACGACGGCATGCTGTATTCGTTGCCCAGCCGCGAGATCATCGCCGATTCGGTCGAATACATGGTCAATGCGCATTGCGCCGACGCGCTGGTGTGCATTTCCAATTGCGACAAGATCACCCCCGGCATGTTGATGGCCGCGCTACGGCTCAACATCCCCACCGTGTTCGTTTCCGGCGGCCCGATGGAAGCCGGCAAGACCAAGCTGGCCGAGCACAAGCTCGACCTGATCGACGCGATGGTGATCGCCGCCGACGACACCGCCTCCGACGAAAAGGTGGCAGAGTTCGAGCGCAGCGCCTGCCCCACCTGCGGCTCGTGCTCGGGCATGTTCACCGCCAACTCGATGAACTGCCTGACCGAAGCGCTGGGCCTGTCGCTGCCCGGCAACGGCACGGTTGTGGCCACGCACGCCGACCGCGAACAACTGTTCCTGCGCGCCGGACGCGTGGCGGTGGAACTGTGTCACCGCTGGTACGGCGGCGAAGATCCCACTGCCCTGCCGCGCGGCATCGCTACCTTCGAAGCCTTCGAAAATGCGATGACGCTGGATATCGCCATGGGTGGCTCGACCAACACCATCCTGCATCTGCTCGCTGCCGCACAAGAGGGCGAGGTTGCATTCGGCATGCACGATATCGACCGCCTGTCCAAGCGCGTGCCGCAGCTGTGCAAGGTCGCGCCGAATACGCCCAAGTACCACATCGAAGACGTGCATCGCGCCGGCGGCATCATGGCCATTCTCGGCGAGCTGGCACGTGGTGGCCTGCTGCATACCAACGCCGCCACCGTGCACGCACGCACGCTGGCCGAGGCCATCGCGCAATGGGATGTCACCCAGACCGACGATGAAACAGTACACACGTTCTACAAAGCCGGCCCGGCCGGCATTCCCACGCAGATCGCCTTCAGCCAGGCCACGCGCTGGGACAGCCTGGATACCGACCGCAGCGACGGCTGCATCCGCGATGTCGCACACGCGTTCTCGCAGGAAGGCGGCCTGGCCGTGCTGTACGGCAATATCGCCCGCGACGGCTGCGTGGTGAAAACTGCAGGCGTGGACGAATCCATCCACGTATTCGAAGGCACGGCCCGCGTGTTCGAGAGCCAGGATGCGGCAGTCAAGGGCATCCTTGCCGATGAGGTGGTCGCAGGCGATGTGGTGGTCATCCGCTACGAGGGCCCCAAGGGCGGCCCCGGCATGCAGGAAATGCTCTACCCCACCAGCTATCTCAAATCCAAGGGCCTGGGCAAACAATGCGCCCTGCTCACCGACGGCCGCTTCTCCGGCGGCACCTCGGGGTTATCGATCGGCCACGCATCGCCGGAAGCCGCCGCAGGCGGCGCGATTGGCCTGGTGCGCGACGGCGACAGGATCCTGATCGACATTCCCAATCGTTCGATCAATCTGCTGATCTCCGACGAGGAACTTGCGCTGCGTCGTGCCGAGCAGGACGCCAAGGGCTGGAAGCCGGTGGAGGCGCGCCCACGCAAGGTCACCACCGCGTTGAAGGCGTATGCGCTGCTGGCTACGAGCGCAGACAAAGGCGCGGTGCGCGACAAGGCGATGCTGGACGGCTGAGGCGCGCAAGCAGCGCTTATCTCCCAGCCAGCGGCTGACGATCGAGCGGGCTGCGCACCGCCGACGCGCCTCGCCCCAGCATATGGGTGTAGAGTTGGGTGGTCGCCACGTCCTTGTGACCCAGCAGCTCCTGCACGGTGCGGATGTCGTACCCGGCTCGATCAGATGGGTTGCAAAAGCATGCCGCAGCGTGTGGCAGCTGGCCGGCTTGTCCAGCCCTGCCTGCCGACAGGCCGCCTTCACCGCACGCTGCAAACCCTTCTCATCCACATGATGGCGGCGAACTGCACCCCCTCATCTGTAGCCAGGACCGCCTACGCAGTCCTACAGCGGAGCAAGTGTTCGCCACTTGGCCAGGCGTCGAGACCTCATCCGCAGGCCTCAACAACGATGCAGAGAACCCGGTGACGCCTGAGCTCCTGCAATGGGCTGACCTCGTCTTCGTCATGGCGGGCACATCGCTCCAAGTTGTCGGCCAAGTTCAAGCCGAGCCTCGCCAAGGCCAAGGTCATCTGTCTGGAGATCCCAGACGAGTACGAGTACATGGATCCAGAGCTAGTCCGTTTGCTAAAGGCCAAGGTGCCAAGGCATTTGCCGTCGTACTGAGTGCTGCGTAGGCTGCAACCTAACTATTCGTTCAAGCCGACGCCGCTTCGCGGCGCGGCTTAACTCAGGTGTTAGGGCCCACAGGAGAGCTGATCGTATGCGTCGCTACTTGCTTCTCGCTGCGGCGGTATTCGTTCCCGTTGCGGCAGCCCAGAGCTCCGGGGAATACGTGCGCATGAGCCGCGCGTCCTGGTCTGCTTTTGAGTGTTCCGCGTACGCCGACGTGCTGGAAAAGTCGTCGGAACACGAACGCCTGTTCCGCTACGGGTACGAACAAGGAAAGGCATTCATTGAGGCAGCTCGGGCGGGTCACGTGAAGGAAGCAGATCTCCAATCAATCTCGCCCAGTGGCTTCCTCATGCTGGCAAAGGGCCCAACCGCTGATTTCGCGCTAGGCCGGGTATTCGAAGGTGCACTCGAGAACGCCCTCAAGGATGTGTATACGCCGGAGAACATCCTCGAAAAGGATTTGCAGAAATCCGTGGCGTCCCGCAAGTACGTTGCGGCGAACTGCGAGTTTTTGGGGCGTGGGCCCGACGTCCCCCCGCTCTGAGTAGCGGCCGGGTTTAGAGTCCGGAGTTGATGATATCGGTGTTGGCCAGCTGTTGGGCATACGCAGATGGCGTCATGCCGCCAATGGCCTTCTTGGGTCGCTCCTCGTTGTATTCGCGTCGCCAGCGTTCGATCTCGGTACGCGCATGCAGCAGGGTTGGGAACCAGTGCTCGTTGAGGCATTCGTCGCGCAGCCGGCCATTGAACGATTCGACGTAGGCGTTCTGGTTTGGCTTGCCAGGCTGGATCAGCCGTAACTGCACGCCACGCGCATGTGCCCAGGCCACCATCGCTTTGCCGCAAAACTCCTTGCCGTTATCTGTGCGGATCACCTGTGGCAAGCCGCGACTGTGCGCCAGCCGATCCAGCACGCGTGTCACGCCATGGCCCGAGATTGCGCGCTCCACCTCGATGGCGATCGCTTCGTGGGTTGCATCGTCCACGATCACCAGACACTTGATCACTCGGCCTTCGGCGCTGCGGTCGAACACGAAATCCATCGACCACACCTGATTGGCCTGCGATGGCCGCAGCAGCGGCTGACGCTCTCCTATCAGCACCTTTTTGCGCTTGCGGCGCCGGACCTGCAGCTGCTGCTCGCGGTACAACCGCTCCACACGCTTGTAGTTCACGATGCGTCCTTCCTGTCGTAATTTGAGATAGATCATCCCCACACCATAACGGCGATGGCGATGCGCCAACGCACAGATGCGTTCGCGCAGTTCGACGTTGCGATCTTCGCGCGGGCAATATCGCAGCGCACTGGCGCTCATGCCGATCACTGCCAACGCACGACGCTCGCTGGCACCACGCCCGATCCACTCGCGCACCAGCATGCGACGCGCCGGTGCGCTCACCACTTTTTTCGCAGTGCATCCTTGATCAGGTCGTTCTCGAACAGCTGCTCGGCCAGCAACTTCTTCAGCCGCGCGTTCTCGGACTCAAGGTCCTTGAGCCGCTTGGCATCGGGCACGCTCATCCCGCCGAACTTGCTGCGCCACAGATAATAGGAAGCCTCGCTGAAGCCATGCCGCCGGCACAGGTCCTTGATCGCCACACCGGCATCAGCTTCGCGCAGGAAGCCGATGATCTGTTCTTCAGAAAAACGCTTCTTCACGTCCAATCTCCTCGAGTTAGGGAATTGGACTCCAAACTGAGGTGCTACTCAAAATCGGGGGGGCGTCGCCTTGATTGCAGATGCGCGACTTGAACACCCTTGCTAGCGACAGGCCTGCACGACCGCTCGCTCAAGAGCCTGCATGAAATCCGGATCGCCACGCATCGTAGTATCGGCGCGGGCGCTGTCGCGCACATGGGTGGCGCGCATACACGCCTCCGGGCTCGGCTGGCGCTCGTAGCTGATCAGGCGTAAGCCCAGGTTTGACTCCTGGCCCGTGGCAGACGCCGTGTTCGGGCCAGCCTGCGTCGCCGCAACCGTTGCGGTCGGAGCCGGCCCGGCTTGCTTGTTCCAACGCTTCTGCTCGGCGCCGTCGGCGCACGGCGTGGACTGGTAAACGGTCCCCAGCTTTGCATCGCTGCACTTGTAGGCCGACTGCGCCGCTGCCGGTAACGACAACACGCACATCACCACCGCAAGACTTATTTTCATTTACGCCCCCCAAACGGCATAGCTTACCGATAGCGGAGAACGAAGGTTGTCTCTTGGAGCACGCGTTCTCTTCTTCAGTGACGAAGATGGATAAAGCGCGCCTGGCGGCTTGTTAGAGACCGGCTTGGACCGGCTTGGACCGCCATGAACCCGGCACATTGCCGATGACAGCGCCAAGCAGACGCACAGTGCTCGCTGACCGATGTCGCATGCAGCCCTTTTTTTTTGCGCCGGACACAACTCTGGCCGGCGATGGAAGTGCAAAGAACTGCAGTTTCCGCCGACGCGCAAGCACAGCGGCCATAGACGCATCTTTTTGCGGGCATTCAGCGGCTCGTCGGCATCTCAAGTCGCTGTTGTCGACCGATAGGTTAGCCTGGCCCGGTTACCCCGGCTTTGTGATACCAGTTACCTATTTTGCACTTTCGTTCGTTCCGGCACATTGCTGACAAATGGTTTTCAGAACGTCACAATGATTGGACAGTGATCTGATATGTCGTCGAGCGGGTTGATGCTTTTAGAAAAGTTGGCCACTGCGGGAGCAATATTAAGCACTTCAACATTGGTCGCAACATTGCTTCCGGAGATTGCATAATCGTACGTCTTGGAAACTCCAATCTTAGCGTTATGCGTGTCTCCATTAAAAGCAACATTGAAATAATTAAGATCGGAACCACTCTCTTGCATGGCGAGGATGAGACCTGCGGGCTCACAATTCAGATCTCCCATTAACACAAACGAGCCGTTGTGCAGCTGATGCAGTGCCTCGGCTACCCACCCAACTAAAAAGGCCGCCTTCCCGCTAGCATTGGCATGGTAAACATACAAACTTATCCCGTTCAAAGCCCCCAGACACGCAACATGACGCTTGCTTTGCTTCGTGAATTCACCTCCGCCTTTTTTCCAAGGCGAAGTCCCGAAAACGTCCCTGAAGCTTGGAGGATTAAAGCGCATCAATACACTTTCATCGAGGTCATCATCGATAGCTGCATAGCCAAGCTGAGCCTTGGTCCCCTTTGCGGTCCGCTTAGCAGTGACTACTTGCTTGTTGATGGCCACACCTCCAAGCTCAAGGTCGCTTGTAACTTCACATAGGACAGCAAATTCTGCGTTGTGCAGATGGAAAGCCTCAGCGACAACTTGCTCCATTATTTTTTGCTTGCTGCCTGGCGTTCCAGTACCAAGCCGCTGGACATTCCAGAATAGGATCCTCATTGCAGGCACCCTGTCTTTAAAAAATTCGACTGATAGCAAAGCCACCGCCTTCTGCCACTGGTGTCAATCATCACAGTTCTCCAATCCGATTAGGCGTCACCAAATCCCGAAAATCTGGGAAAAAAAAGAATTCGACAAAATCGCATCGATCATTCGTTCCGTTTCACTACCGCGGCAAACCGAATCATCACTAGTTCCATCAGCGCATCGTCATGCTTGAAAATAATCCTGTAACGCTCCTGGACCGGGAGACGGGGTCAGATTCACTTCTAAACCGAACCTGATCCGATTTTTTATTAAAGTGTTCCTAACGCTGTTCCCGAGCACGCTCGCGCTTGTTGCCGATGGCTTGGATCGTCGAGGAAGTGGCGGCGATGAAGAATGCAGCTTCGCAGTTCTGCAGTTCTTCGTTTTTGCCTGCACCGGTCTAGCTCGGAATTCATATGCTCTGCGCTCCTTTTAGTTCTTATCGGGCATTACGGAAATCTTGGCCGCGCACCCGACAATTCCAAAAGTTCAGTTCTTCCTCGCCTCAATGACAGACTTGTAATAGATGTTTTCGCGCAGCTGGGTATAGGCCCGAATTTCTTCCCCGTCGTTTGTCCAGACCGTCCTGTTGATGTGGGGTGGCTTCATGTTGATGGTCCGCCCATTCGTGTAGTGTGCGTCTACGTAGGGTTCCTCCCCATTTTTCAAGCCCTTGTGCCGGCGAGCGTAGAGGAATTCCCCCAACCACGATTGAGTCGGGAGCAGCGTCCGCAGGCGTTCGGTAGCGATCTGCGGGCACCTGAATGTCTTAGCGTAGATGTTCTGTCGATAGTCCTCCGCACCGTCGAAGCAGTCCACCAGGAAATTCCACATATAGGCTCGCTGTGGCCCGCCTTGTGCGAGAAACGTCCGGGTGGAACGGTACTGGACTGACTTGGCGTAGTAAACGGCCGCCACCTCGCCGAATCGCTGGACCAGCAGAAGCCACTGTATCGCGTGCGTGAACTCGCCATGGGCGCGGGTGAAAAGGTCGCGAAACATGATCTTCGCCCCCACTACATCGTTGAAATCAGCAGGGCTAATCTGGCCATTGAGAATGACCACTTTCCTACTGAACCCGTAATAGGATGCATATTTTCCAAGCGCACAGGAGAAGGCGCCGAGACGGCGATAATTGACGCCATCGCGCTGTACCTCACGGAACTTTGCGTATTCCGTGCCCAGCTCAAAGGACAGGTCCTTGACCGCCGACGCAAGCGCTTCGTTGTCGGAAAGGAAACTGGCCATGCGCGCGAAGACGAGCATGTCCCTCATCCGCTGCGTCGCTTCGATCTGGACACCATCGACAACCTGGAAATTCTCATCCAGGAACAACACCATTTCCAATTCCGATGCATCACTGATCTTCATCGAAGTCCTCTCTTTGGATTCTGTCCGTGCGCGCCAGCGCCTGTCAGTGGAACAGGTACGAGAAGCCGTCTGGATTCGTGCTCATTCCTACGCCTCCGATGGATGCCTGGTGTGCAAGCCGCCCCAGGAATTCCCTCGACATCGCCGGCAACATCGAATTCGTCAAAATCGCATCGATCATCCGCCCACCCGATTCGCTTTCGGTGCACCGCGATACCACTAGCTCCACCACCGCATCGTCGTACTCGAACGGAATCCTGTATCGCTCCTCGATGCGCTTCTTGATGTGATTCAACTGCAGCCGCACGATCTGCCCGAGCATGTCGTTGCTCAGCGGGTAGTACGGAATCGCCACCAAGCGCCCGAGCAATGCCGGCGGAAACACCTTCAACAACGGCTCGCGGATGGCCTTGGCCATGGCTTCCGGGTCGGGTATCAGTTCCGGGTCCTTGCACAGGCTGGCGATCAGGTCGGTGCCGGCGTTGCTGGTGAGGATGATCAAGGTGTTGCGGAAGTCGATGCGGCGGCCTTCGCCGTCTTCCATCCAGCCCTTGTCGAAGACCTGGAAGAACAGTTCGTGCACGTCCGGGTGGGCTTTTTCCACTTCGTCCAGCAACACGACCGAGTACGGCTTGCGTCGCACCGCTTCGGTGAGCACGCCGCCTTCGCCGTAGCCCACATAGCCCGGCGGTGCACCCTTGAGCGAGGAGACGGTATGCGCTTCCTGGTACTCGCTCATGTTGATGGTGATCAGGTTTTGTTCGCCGCCGTACAAGGTTTCGGCCAGCGCGAGTGCGGTTTCGGTCTTGCCCACGCCGGAGGTGCCGGCCAGCAGGAACACGCCGATCGGTTTGTCCGGGTTGTCCAGACCGGCGCGGCTGGTCTGGATACGCTTGGCGATCATCTCCATGGCATGGTCCTGGCCGATCACGCGCTTGGCCAGCAGGTCGGGCAGGCGCAGCACGGTGTCGATCTCGTTGCGCGCCATGCGCCCGACCGGAATGCCGGTCCAGTCGGCGACCACGGCGGCCACCGCCTGGTAATCGACGGTGGGCAGGATCAGCGGCGATTCGCCCTGGAGTGCGGCCAGTTCGGCCTGCACCAGCTGCAGACGTGCCAGTAAGGTGTCGCGATCCACCTGCACCGATGCCTCGAGCACGGCGAGATCGCCAGACGCAAGCTGTTCGGCCTCCGCTTCCAGCGCACTGCCGGTGCCTTCCACCGGCGCATTGGCGCCTCGCAGTTGCGCGCGTAGCGACAAAAGCTCATCGACCAACGCCTTTTCGCCAACCCAGCGCTGTTCCAGCTCGCGCAGGCGGGTATGTTCGCTTTCCAGCAGGCTGGCGCAAGCTGCAGCACGCTCATCCACCACGATGCCAATCGCACGCTCGCGTTCGATGATGGCGTGCTCGGTCTCCAGCGATTCGATGCGGCGGCGACTGTCGTCCACTTCCGCAGGCGTAGCGTGCAGGCTCACCGCCACGCGCGCGCAGGCGGTGTCGAGGAGGCTCACCGATTTGTCCGGCAGCTGCCGCGCCGGGATGTAGCGGTGACTGAGCTTGACCGCCGCTTCCAGCGCTTCGTCCAGGATCTGCACGCGGTGGTGCTGTTCCATCATCGAAGCGACGCCGCGCATCATGCGCACTGCCTTGGCTTCGTCCGGCTCGTCCACCTGCACGGCCTGGAAGCGCCGCGTCAATGCCGGATCCTTTTCGATGTACTTCTTGTACTCGGCAAACGTGGTCGCCCCCACGGTGCGCAAGGTGCCACGCGCCAGTGCGGGCTTGAGCAGGTTGGCCGCATCGCCGGTACCGGCCGCGCCACCGGCGCCGACCAGGGTGTGGGTTTCGTCGACAAACAAAATGATCGGCTTGGGGCTGGCCTGCACTTCGTCGATGACTGCGCGCAGGCGTTGCTCGAATTCGCCCTTCATGCTGGCGCCGGCCTGCAGCAGGCCCACATCCAGCGTGCGCAGCTGCACGTCCTTCAACGCGGGCGGCACATCGCCGCGCGCGATGCGTTGTGCGAAGCCTTCCACCACCGCGGTCTTACCGACACCGGCCTCGCCAACCAGGATCGGGTTGTTCTGGCGGCGGCGCATCAGGATATCGACGACCTGGCGGATCTCGTCGTCGCGGCCGATGATCGGGTCCAGCTTGCCCTCGCGTGCTTGTGCGGTGAGGTCGGTGGTGAATTTCTTCAGTGCTTCCTGCTTTCCTAGTGCGGCCGGCGCGATGGCGCCGCTAGCCTCCCCAGGTGCAGCGGTCTGACCGAGTGAGAAACCATCGCTGGGCAGCAAACCATCTTCCGGGGAGCCGGCCACGATCCGCGCAAAGTCTTCGCTGAGTACCGCGGGCTTGAGCTTGTCGAACTCCTTGGAGATCGCCAGTAATGCATTACGCAAACCGCGCACGCTCAGAATGCCAACCACCAGATAGCCGGTGCGCACCTGCGCTTCACCAAAACTCAGTGAGGCATACACCCAACCGCGCTCCACCGCTTCTTCGACATTGGCCGACAGGTCGGTGACGGCAGTGGAACCGCGCGGCAAGGCGTCCAGGGCCGACGTGACATCACGCGCCAGCGTGGAGGGGTTGAGCTGAAAGTGTTTGATGATGCGGTGCAGGTCCGAGTCCTGCAGCTGCAGCAACTGATGCAGCCAATGCACCAGCTCCACATACGGGTTGCCGCGCAGCTTGCAGAACACGGTGGCGCTTTCGATGCCGCGGTAGGCCAGCGGATTGAGCTTGCCGAACAGGGCACTGCGGGAGATCTCGGCCATGGTGCGTCCTTCGAAGTCGGTACGTTACGTGTGAGCGAAAGGTAGAGCGGTGTGCGTCAGCCCGATGGGCGCAGCAGCACCTCGTCGGCGTCGGCAATGCTCCAGGCGCGACGGCCGAGCCAGGTATCCAGGCCCAGCCGGCTATTGCGCGCCAGGTGCGGCGTGGGGACCTCGTCGGCCTAGAGCAACAGCTGCAGTTCCCAGCCAAATTCGTCGCCCAGATAACTGCGCACCGCAGCGGTGAGTTGCCTGAGCGCCTGGCCGCCCGGAAGAAAGCGTTGAAACGCCAGGCGCGGCAGCGGCCCCAGGCAGATGCGCACGCGTTGCTGGGCGCCACGCACGTGTGCGCCCACCACGCTGTCCACGCCCAGCCGCGCGTTGCGCGGACCCAGACCAAGTTGCAGGTGCGCATCGGCCGGCAGGCGCATCCATTCGGTGATGAATTCCTGTACCTGCACCGGCCATTCGCACAACTGCTGCAGCAGGGCACGCAAACCTTCCGGCGTGCGCGTGGCGGTGCCAAGACGGCCGGCGTAGTAACGACGTGCATCGTCCGGCAACGCGTCGCGGTCGCGCAGATGCGGGCTGGCGATGCCGACCAGTGCATCCAGCCAGGCACGGAACTGGTCGCTCGCCGGGCGCTCGGCCTGCACGCTGGGCTGTGCCTGCGCCCAGGCGCGGTAGAACAGGCTCAGCATGCGGTGGTGGAACACATCGGCAAATGCGGCAAAGGTGCCATCCTTGGCTTGCTGCGCACGCTCGATGGCGTATTCGGTCAGGTGCAAGGGCAATGGTGCATTGGGACCGAACAGGCCTAAAAACAGACCGTACAGCGCGGCAGGCTGATCGTGCGTTGCCGGTGTGTAGCGGTCCAGCGCATGGGGTGCGAATGCCAGTGATGGCGCATGCCGCAGCCGCAGCACATCGTCGCTGGCGCGCGTGGATTCACCCAGGCGTGGCTGCAGCGGATGGCAGCGCTCGATCGCGCGCAAGGCCGCGAACGGGCTGAAATCCTGTGGCCGGGTCTGCAGCGCCTGGGCCAGCGCCGCAGCCGCCGCGCTCACAGGCGCGGGTGCGTGCCGGGCTGGGCTGGCCATCGGGCCACCTCGTTGCGTTCGGTGGTGCGCAGCACGGTCTCGGTGAAGGAATTCACCGAGACATAGCGCGCGAAGAAGTGCCGCAGCACCGAAGCCAGCAGGAAGGCGCCGGTGCCTTCGAAGGCGGCGTCCTCGCAGGTCAGCGTGATCTCCAGGCCGCGACCGAAGGTGATCGGGCCAGGCACCGGGATACGCCGCACGATCGGTGTGCCGCTCACCTGCTTGACGCCTTCGATCTGCCGCTGCGCGGATGCGTCGAACGGGTCGCAGTACAAGGTGAGGATCTCGCGTAGCGCAGCGGCGCCGTCGGGGCCGTCTTCGAAGAGCGAGAGATAATTGAGCTGCAATTGGCTGAGCAGGCGCCACGCAGTCTGCCCAGCCGACAACGCCGGGCGCGGCTTGGTCGGCCCGGCCACGCAGCGCACGCTCTGGACCGGCACGCCGCTGTCCATGGTGAAATCGGTGGTGCCCTTGCCTACCGGCATATGCAGCGGCAGATCGCGGTTGCTGCACCACAGTTGCAGCCCAAGCTGGCGCAGGCGCGTGCTGTGCGGCTGATCGTCGGCATCGACCAGGCTGACGAACACTTCGCTGCCTACATAACTCGACCGCGCGCCATCGCGGCGCTGGCGGACCGATAGCATGCGCGGTTCGCGGCGCATGCTGTAGAACGCGCCATGCCGTGCATGCCAGGTGCGTGCGTCGCCACCATAGAACGGCGCGAAGCGTTGCTCCGGCTCCTGACGATCGCCGAAGCCTTCCACTTCGCCCAAATGATGGATCTCGAAATCCATCGGCCGGGTGCGGTCGGCCAGCACGTGGTATTCGTGCAGCCCGGCGTGCAGATGGATGCGATCGGCACGCCGCGGGAACAGATTGATCGCCGGGGTGCAGAACAATTTGAAATGCTCGGCGCCCACTGCCGCAGCCAGGCTCGGCAGGCTGCGTTGCAGCAACACCACCACCTCGAAGCTGCTGCCGTGCAACCGCCGCAATGGCGCGCGCAGCCCGGTGAGTTCTGCGAACAGAAAGCGCTCCGGACAGGCGAAGTATTCCTGCAGCAGGCGGTAACCACTGAACGAACGGCCGTCGTACGGAATCAATGCATCGTCATCGGCAAAGCCGCGCATCTGCACGGTATCGGCGCCCAGCGTCATCTCCAGCATGCCACCGCTGGCATTACTGCCACGCACCACCACGGCGGTGGTATCGGCATGCAGTTGTTCGTAAAGGCGCTTGGGCAAGCCGTCGGCGCCGGCCAGAAACAGCGGCAGCCGATCCAGCGCCAGCGCGTGCGTCTGCGCACCACCCACCAGCTCAAAGCGCAGACGCACGCCGGCACGCACCACGCGCCCGGCCGGCAAGGCGATGCCGGCAGCCGCCAACGCGGCCGGCGATTCAAGATACTTGGCCTCGGCCAGCTGCAACGGCCACAAGCTCACTGCATGCGCGGTGCGAAATTCGCAGGCGGTGCGCTCGCCCGGGCCGACCAGGCTGCGCAGCGCACTTTGCCGCGGCACCACCACGCCTGCTGCCAGCCCGCTGTCTTTCAGATCCGGCTGCAACTGCACCACCGCCATCGACGGCAGCGGCGCCAGATAATGCGGGTAGACCATCTCCAGCAGGTGCTGGGTGAACACCGGGTACTGCGCGTCCAGCTTGAGTTGCACGCGCGCGGCCAGGAACGCGAAGCCTTCCAGCAACCGCTCGACATACGGGTCGGCACATTCGAACGCGTCCAGACCGAGCCGCCCGGCGATCTTGGGATACTCGCGCGCGAACTCGGCGCCCATGTCGCGCACGTGCTGCAATTCGCGGGTGTAGTACGGCAGCAGGCGCGGGTCCATGGCGTCAGCCGTGTCCTTCGACGACATCGAGCCGGCCGGTTTCCAGGTCCAGCGCGGTCTTCAGATACAGATTCAACGGCAGCGGTTGCGCCCACATCTCCGATTCGATGGTGAACAGCAGCGAACGCCGGTCCATGCGTGCGGCATCGGCATGCACACTGACGCGCAGCGTCTCGGGTATCAGCCGCGGTTCGAAGGCTAGAATCGCCTCGCGGATGCGCTGTTGCAGCGCTGCCCCATCGATGCCGGCCACTGCAACACCGGCCAGGTCCGGGATGCCGTAATTCAGCACCGAGCTGCGCACCTGCGGGTGCGCCTCCAGCGGGCGGCTGGTTTCCAGATTCACGGCATTGAGCAACCACGACAGATCGCGGATCACGCATTCGCGCAGGCGCGTGGCCGAGATCACGCGTTGCTCGCGGCTCTCTTCGCGCTGGCTGGGCGCGGCATCGGTGAGCCGGTCCAGTAGCGAAGGCTGCAAGCGTTCGGTGGTGGTGAGTTCGGCCATGGCGTGTCAGCCCGCGTCGAACTGCACGTCACGCACATCGAGCAGCGCAATCTCGTGCGACTCTGTGCTCCACATGCGCTGGCCCAGGCCGATTTCGCCTTGCGCACCATGCGTCCATTCGGTGCGGCGCGCCAGTTGCAGCTCGCCGGCATCCAGGTGCTCGCTGCCGGGGTAACGCACCGGCAGGTAGCCGAAGGCCTGGCCGCCGTTGCGCCATAGCACGCTCACCGGCGCCCACACGGTGTCGCGCAGATCCAGCGGCGCTTGCATGCGCAGCTGCTGGATGTGGCTGAGCGGTGCCCAGGCGTAGCCGCTGTCGAGCATGAGCTCGATGCAGGGTCCGAAACGGGTATCGGCATCTGCAAGCCATTGGAAGCGTTCGCCATCGAGCACGCCCGCACTGGTGGGTGCCCGTTCGAAGGCCTGCGCCCGCAACGCCGCAGCTTGTTCGCCATGGCCCTGCGCCGCCAGTTGCAGCGCCTGCAGATGCATTGCCAGCCACTCGGCCGGTTCGCCAATCACATGCGGTAGCCGCGTGCCGGCAAACACCTCGGCGCGCGTCTGTTCGCCCTGCAGCACTGCAAGGTACGTCTGCACCAAGGGCAGCGTGGCGGCATCCAGTTCAGCGCAGGCGCGCAGCTGGTCTGCGGCGCGCGACCACTGCCCGAGGACGGCCAGCAACTGAAACAGGAACACGCGCTGCGCTGCATCGGCCGGTTGCCGGCGCACCTGCTGGATCAGTTGCTGCAACGCCTGCGCCGGCTCGCCTTGGGCCAGCAGGGTCTGTGCGGTGGCATCCATCGCGCGGTTCCTTGTCGAAGAAGGTGGCGGTGCCGTGCGCGGCACCGCCCGTCATTGCATTGCCGCCATCGGAGGCAGCCAACGTCACAGCGCCAACATCCGCTGGGCGGCTGGGGCGGCGCAGCGCGCGCGTCTACACGCGTGCTGCGTGCCGCACTGCATCGCCCAAACGCTCCTGCGTGGCGAAGGCGTCGTGGTTGCCTGCGTTCGTGTTAGGCCTTGGCCACACCCTGGATGTCGTAGGTGAATTCCTTCGCGCCACCCTGGGCGGCACCCTTGTCGTCCTGCGGCTGGAAGCCGTACTTGAACTTGCCGAAGTGCAGCGTCACGTTTTCGGTCAGGCGGTCTTCGCCGCCGGAACCGCCGGTCGACAACGAGGTAATCAGCACGCCTTCGCTCAATTCCAGGGTGAGAAAGTCGCTCTGCTCGCCAGTGGCATTGGTGACGTACAGCCAGGCGTTTTCCACACGTGCCCCCGTGCATACCGCATCGAGCAATGCGTTGGAGCAACCATCCACGTACTTGGTGATGGAGATGTCCTGGATATGCGCCTTGCCACCACTGGCCGAGCCGCCACCGGTGTGCAGGTCGCCGGAATTGCTCGCGCCCCAAGACCAGGCCAGGATCGGAATTTCGCCCTTGTGCTTCTTGTGGTTGGACGCGCCTTCGATCTTGACCTTGCCGCTGCCGAACTTGATGTGCATGTCGAACGCCATGGAAACGCTCCTTCAATGAGAGTGACAACACGAGGTGGCGCGACGCGCATTCGCGTCGTGCCCGTGACGCGAATGCGTCGGATCAGGCCTTGGCGGCCGAGGGAAGGCGCGAGACCAACCGCAACGACACGGTCAGGCCCTCCAGCTGGTAATGCGGCTTGAGGAAGAACTTGGAGCTGTAATAGCCCGGCGCGCCTTCCACTTCTTCCACCACCACCTCGGCGGCAGCCAGCGGCTTGCGCGCTTTAGTTTCTTCGCTTGAGTTGGACGGGTCGCCGTCGATGTACTGGGTGACCCAACGCGTCAGCCAGCTCTGCATCTGTTCGCGATCGGAGAACGAACCGATCTTGTCGCGCACGATGCACTTGAGGTAATGCGCAAAGCGGCAGCACGCGAACATGTAGGGCAGGCGCGCGCCCAACGCTGCGTTGGCGGTGGCATCCGGGTCGTCGTATTCGTCGGGCTTGTTGAGCGACTGCGCGCTGATGAAGGCGGCCATGTCCGAGTTCTTGCGATGCACCAGCGGCATCAGACCCATCTTGTCCAATTCGGCAGAGCGGCGGTCGGTGATTGCCACTTCGGTCGGGCACTTCATGTCCACGCCACCGTCGTCGGTGGGAAAGGTGTGGGTGGGCAAGCCTTCCACTGCGCCGCCGGATTCGATACCGCGAATGCGCGAGCACCAGCCGTACTGCTTGAACGAGCGATTGATGTTCACTGCCATCGCATAGGCAGCGTTCTGCCAGGTGTACTTGGACGAGTCAGCGCCGGCAGTGTCTTCTTCGAAATCGAATTCATCCACCGGGCTGGTGGCCGCGCCGTAAGGCAGACGCGACAGCGTGCGCGGCATCGCCAGACCGATGTACTTGGAATCTTCCGATTCGCGCAGCGAGCGCCATGCGGCGTAATCGGGCGTGGAGAAAATCTTCGCCAGGTCGCGCGGGTTGGAGAGCTCGCTCCAGTTGTCCATGCCCATCAACTTGGGCGCGGCCGCGGCGATGAACGGTGCATGCGCGGCAGCGGCCACCTGCGCGATGCCGTTGAGCAGTTCCACATCCGGCGGGCTCTGGTCGAAATAGTAATCGCCGACCAGGCAGCCATACGGTTCGCCACCGAGCTGGCCGTATTCCTGCTCGTAGACCTTCTTGAAGATGGGGCTCTGGTCCCAGGCGGTGCCCTTGTAGCGCTTGAGCACCTTGCCCAGTTCCTTCTTGCTGATGTTCAGCACGCGGATCTTGAGCTGCTGGTCGGTCTCGGTGTTGTTGACCAGATAATGCAGGCCGCGCCAGGCGCCTTCGAGCTGCTGCAGATCGGCGTGATGCAGGATCTGGTTGAGCTGCTCGGTGAGGGCACGATCGATCTCGGCGATATAGGCCTTGATGGTCTGCGACACGTCTTCGCTGACCACATCGCTGCGGTTGAGCACCTGCTCGGCCAGCGTGCGCACGGCCGATTCCACTTCTTCCTTGGCGCGTTCGCTCTTGGGGCGGAACTCGCGATTGAGCAGCGCGGCAAAGTCGCCCTGTTCGGTTGTTTCGGTGCTACTGGTGGCCAGTGCGGCTTCGGTCGCGGACATGGCGTCAGGCTCCTTCCGGTTCGGAGGCAGGCTTGGCGGCCGACACCAGCGACTGCAGCAACGCCGGGTCGCGGATGGCGTTGGCAATCAGCTGCTCTGCACCGGCCTTGCCGTCCATGTAGGTGTCCAGGTTGGCCAGCTGCGTGCGCGCTTCCAGCAACTTCGCCAGCGGCGCAACCTTGCGCGCGATGGCGGCCGGCGAAAAATCGTCCATGCTTTCGAAGGTGATATCCACCGCCAGCTCGCCTTCGCCGGTGAGCGTGTTGGGCACCTTGAATTGCGCGCGCGGCCGCATCGACTGCAGGCGGCTGTCGAAGTTGTCGACGTCGATCTCCAGTGCCTTGCGCTCATCCAGCGAGGGCAGCTCACCGGCATTGGCGCCGGACAGATCGGACATCACCCCCATCACGAACGGAATCTGCACCTTCTTCTGCGCGCCGTAGACCTCCACGTCGTATTCGATCTGCACCCGTGGCGCCCGATTGCGGGCAATGAACTTCTGACTGCTGGCCATGCCTGATCTCCGATTGAGCCCGTTGCGCCAGCGTGCGGTGCACGTGCGCTGCCATGTGGCTTGGATGTCGCCGGCCCGGCGGAATGCCTGCAGCCTGCGTGCGACGCCGCTGCCGCGGGCTAGCCCGCAACCGCCGCGCACCACGCGGACCGAAGCGGCGGGCCGTGCGATGACGCTTCCTCAGCGCTGCGGCGAGGATAGAAATGCGCCCGTGGGCTCACCCGACAAATCGTCTCAATCGCCGCGATCGTGCGCAGGCAGGCACCGATGCGTGATCCAGCGCCGACTTTGTGAAAGAGGCGTGATGGGTTGGCGCTGCTTTTCTCGGTTGACCAGGGGACAGGCCCCGGGGAGTGGGCCGCAGGCAGCATCCGCATGAGCAGCACCGGTTACTACAGCGCCATCGTTCCGCACGTATCCACGGCCGGGGAGGCACACACGCCGCTGATGATCGACCTGCTGGCGTATATCGAGCAGCACATCGGCGAGGCGGAGTTGGGCACCGAGTCGTTGCAGCACGCGTTCGCGTTATCGCGCGCATCGCTGTACCGCCTGTTCCAGTCGCGCGGCGGCGTGGCCAGCTATATCCGCGAGCAGCGGCTAAGCACCGCGCACCGCTACCTGCAGGCCTATCCGGACTGCAGCCTGACCTGGTTGCTCTACGAAATGGGCTTTGCGTCCGAGCGTCAGTTTCAGCGCGCGTTTCAGCAGCGCTTCGGCATGCCGCCCATGCAGTGGCGTCGCCAGTGCCGCGCTGCGCCGCATCTTCCTTCGCCACGGCGTGGTCACTACGTGCCGATGTGGCGCTTCATGCGCGAACTGAGCCAGCACGTACAACCCGAGTACGCATCCATGCGTAGCGGCGCGGCCACACCCACGCACGGCTCTCCGCTGGTGCATACCGAAGCACTGCGCCGGCTCGCCCGACCGGTCCGGCGCTTTGCGGCACAACTGGAGCCGATGGAGAGCGAAGTACCTTGAGTTGCGTAGGAGCGCGCCTGGGCACGAGGTGCATGACCTGGGCGCCACATCGCGCCCAGGTACGCGCCCAGGTGAGGCAAGGCACTGGCATCGGCATCAGCGAATGACCAGTACCGGAATCGCACTGTGGGTCAGCACTTCCACCGTCTGGCTGCCGAGCAGCATGCGCTGCATCCCGCGGCGGCCGTGCGAGGTCATGATGATCAGATCGCTGTTGCAGTCCTTGGCGGTCTGCACGATGCCCTCGGCCGCGAAACGATCCAGCACATGCCGCGGCGTGGCCTTGATGTTGGCAGCGGCGGCCAACTCCAGCGCCGGGCGCAGGATCTTTTCGGCGGCCGCTTCGCGCTCTTTGCGGTATTCGGGGCTGGCCTCGTAGCCCACGCTCCAGCCCATTGCGTCGTACATGCCCATCGCCCACGGCTCGGACACGGTGACGATATCCACTTTCGCACCGGTCGCCTTGGCCAGCTCCAGGCCTTGAAACAGGCCGCGATGCGACAGCTCGGACGCATCAATGGCGATCAGGATTCGTTTGTACATGATGACCTCCCGGATGGACCGGCAGCGGCGCCGGCGATTTGAGATTGACAGCACTCAACAACGCAGACCTTGATACAAATCAATCTTGCACGTCACGGACTGTAGCGCTTCAAGCCGCTCATCTGGCTGACGAGCAACCATCACCTCGGCGCCAGTAACGCGCTCAAAACTGCCCTGTTTGCGTATGAGCTGCATTGCGCAGCGGCCACGTCCGCCTGACAGCTTCGGTCGCGGCGCTTCTTGGTTGCCTTCAGTCGGTGGGCGCTTCATCGGCAGCACCCCGGGGTACGCGCACGCGCGCCGGATTGCCCACGGAGGTCGCGCCGGCCGGCACATCGCGCGTGACCACCGCACCGGCACCGATCACTGCGTCGTCGCCGATGCTGACGCCCGGCAGGATGATCGCCCCGCCACCGATCCACACATTGCGCCCGACGCGAATCGGCCGTCCGAACTCCAGCCCGCTGGCGCGTCCGGCCGCATCGCGCGGATGATCGGCAGCGTAGAACTGCACGGCGGGCCCCACCTGCGTGCCTTCGCCGATATGCACCTGACAGATATCCAGAATCACGCAATTGAAATTGAGGAACACGCCCGCGCCCAGATGGATGTTGTAGCCGTAATCGCAATGAAATGGCGGCCGGATCACCGCACCGGCACCCACCTCGGCGAGCCGCTCGACCAGCAATGCATGCCGCTGTGTGGATGGCTGCGCGCCAGTGGCGTTGTAGCGCTCCATCCACGCCGCCGCCGCCGCTTGATCGGCCTGCAGTTGCGCATCGGTGGCGTTGTAGAGCTCGCCTGCCAGCATCTTCTGTTTTTCGGTTTGCATGCCGCCGGGTACCTGTGCAATGAACTGCTGACAGGGTGGCATGGATGCAGCGCGCTACGCATCGAGCGATGCACCAATAGCCCCGATTGCCGGCTCAAAGTGGCTTACAGAACCTCACGATCTGCCTATTCGCCAAAGCGATTGGCGCGCTCACCACCGGAAACCGCCAATGGGAGTTCGAGCACCGGCCTCACCCGCGAGGTGACTGTGTCGCCATTCCACCGCTTGTCGCATCCGTTGCAATGCCGCGGCGCCAGCATCGATACTCCAGGCCGTGCCCTTCCGGTGCGACCACGTTCAAGGATGACGTCATGACACGATTTGTAGCAGCCTGCGTTGCGTTCTTGCTGTGGGCATGCCTCAGCACACCTGCACACGCAACCACCTCACTTTCTTTTGAAGAGAGTGGCTACTCCATCCTGTTCGAAATCGGGCACGACACCCGACCAGTGATCGCCAGTCTTCGTTTCAATGCACCTGGCGACAGCGCGGGCATCTGGTTGCAAGGCAATTTCCAGGTCACGACGTTCGATACCAAACGCAGAATCCTGCGCCTGATTTACACAGGCGACGACACGCGCGTGCCGCCCTTTACCCTGGTCGTGCTCGCCAACAGGTCGACACTGGCCGTGAACGGCAAGCAGATCAACTCAAGCTTCAGCTGGGAAATGTAGGCGCGCAACAGCGCAGCGGAGGCGACGCTTCATCCATCGATCATCTGTCACGGATGGTCATGCGATCTCGCTCGACGTATGAGGTGCAGCAGCGGTCGGCTCTGCTTGCTGCACGCACAATGCAACGGCACGACGCCCTCGCCTGCTGAACAACGCGCAATCGCTGACGAGTGCCGAGCCGCCTACACCACAGTCAGATTGGCGTAGGCCATCACCAGCCACTTGGCGCCGACCTCGTCGAACTGCACCTGCACGCGCGCATGCGCGCCAGCGCCTTCGTAATCGACCACCACGCCGCCGCCGAACTTGGGGTGTTCGACGTTGGCGCCGAGCTTGATCGGCGCGGTCTCCACGATGCCATGCATCGGGCCGCCGCGCGCCGCGCCCAGCGATGCGGTGCGCGAAACCTGCACCTTGGGGCGTACTTCGTTGAGCAGGTCGCGCGGAATCTCGCGCAAGAAGCGCGAGGGTACGTTGTAGTTGTCCTGGCCGTGGATGCGGCGCGATTCGGCATAGCACAGCACCAGCTTCTGCCGCGCGCGGGTGATGCCCACGTACGCCAGGCGACGCTCCTCTTCCAGCCGGCCGCTCTCTTCCAACGAGCGCGCGCTGGGGAACAGGCCGTCTTCCAGACCGACCAGGAACACGATGGGGAATTCCAGGCCCTTGGCCGAATGCAATGTCATCAGCTGCACGCCTTCCTCGCCAGCCTGGGCCTGGCCTTCGCCGGCCTCCAGCGAGGCATAGGCCAGGAAGGCGACCAGCTCGGTCATGCCCTGGCTGTCTTCGTCGTCGGGGCGGGTGAAGCGCGAGGCGACCGACACCAGTTCGTCCAGGTTCTCGGTACGCGATTCCGAATCCAGCCCGCCACGGCTTTCCTTGGCCCAATGCTCGCGCAGGCCCGAGCGCATCAGCACATGGTCGATGCGTTCGGCCAGTTCCATCTGCCCGGTTTCGGCATGCAGCTGGCCGATCAGGCTGAGGAAGCTGGCCAGGGCATTGCGTGCGCGTGCGGCCAGCGTGTTCTGCTGCGTGCACAACATGGCCGCTTCCCATAACGACAACGCACTGGCACGCGCCAGCCGGCGCACCTCATCCAGCGTCCGGTCGCCAATGCCCCGTGTGGGCGTGTTGACCGCGCGTTCGAAGGCCGCGTCGTCGCTGCGGTTGGTGAGCAGGCGCAAATAAGCCAACGCGTCCTTGATTTCGGCACGTTCGAAGAAGCGCATGCCGCCATACACGCGGTACGGCAACTGCTCGGAAATCAGCGCTTCTTCCAGCGCGCGCGATTGCGCATTGCTGCGGTAGAGCACCGCCACTTCGCCATAACTGCCGCCGTCGCGCACCCACTGCCGTGCACGCTCGACCACATAACGCGCCTCGTCCACTTCGTTGTAGGCCGCATACAGATCGATCGGGTCGCCATCGCCGGAATCGGTCCACAGCTGCTTGCCGATGCGGTCCGGATTGTGCGCGATCACCGCATTGGCCGCGCCCAGGATATTGGCGCTGGAGCGGTAGTTCTGCTCCAGCCGCACGGTCTGCGCGCCGGGGAAATCTTTGAGAAAACGCTGGACGTTCTCGACCTTGGCGCCGCGCCAGCCGTAGATGGCTTGGTCGTCGTCACCCACCACGAATACATTGCCCGATTCGCCGGCCAGCACGCGCACGAAGGCGTACTGGATGGCGTTGGTGTCCTGGAACTCGTCGACCAGAATCTCGCGGAAGCGCGCACGGTAATGCGCCAGCAAGGCCGGGGTGTCGCGCAGCAACTCGTGCGCGCGCAGCAGCAACTCGGCGAAATCCAGCAGCCCGGAGCGGTCGCAGCGTTCCTGATAAGCCGCATACACCTGCCGGCGCACCTCGGTCCAATCGTCGTTGGGCTCGGGCTGGATATGCTGCGGACGGCGGCCCTCATCCTTCTGCTCGTTGATCCACCAGCTCATCTGCTTGGGCGGATACTTGCTCTCGTCCAGCTCCAGCGCCTGCACCACGCGCTTGACCAACCGCAACTGGTCGTCGCTGTCCATGACCTGGAAGCCTTCCGGCAACCGCGCGTCCTGCCAATGCAGACGCAACAGGCGATGGGCCAGCCCGTGAAATGTACCGATCCACATCCCGCGGCTGCCATTGCGCAGCTGCAGGTCGGTGCGGTGACGCATTTCGCCGGCCGCCTTGTTGGTGAAGGTCACCGCGAAGATGCCGTGGTTGGGCACGCCCTGGACTTCGTTGAGCCAGGCGATGCGATGGATCAGCACGCGCGTCTTGCCGGAGCCGGCGCCGGCCAGCACGAGGTAATGCCCCGGCGGCGCAGAAACGGCCTCGCGCTGGGCGGGGTTTAAATGATCGAGCAAATGAGAGACATCCACCGGCGCATTTTACCGGTTGTGGCGTCGCTGCGGCTGAGATTGCGATGAAGCGGTTGGGATTGTGGTGATTGCTCGCCGGATAGACGCCCCTCTCCCTTCGGGGCGAGAAGGCAGGGCTTGCGCACCGACGGTGCGAGTGTCTTTGAGCGGCCGCGCCGCTGGCGCGGGCTGGGCGCGGAGCGGGGATTGGGGTGAGGGTACGGGGCGAAGCCACTACGAGTGATGGGTAACACGAGGCTTCGCTCGCACCCTCATCCGGCGCTTCGCGCCACCTTCTCCCAGCGGGAGAAGGGAACAACGCCCATCACCGCCCCAGCAGCACCAGCACATCCCGCGCAATCGCCGCAGCCTGCTCGCGCAACTCCGGCACCGCCAGGCTTTCCCACAGCGTGCCGATGCGCAGGCTGCCGATCACCCGCAGCTGCGGCTGCGTACGTCCATCGGCATCGATCAGGCTGCCATCGGCAGTGGTGTCCACGCCGATCCCATGCGGCCCGGCCACGGCAATGCCCTGCCCCAGCAGTTGCTGCAGCAGCCGGTTGCGCATCGCCTGCACGCGCATTTCCACCCCAGTGGCATTGACCAGCGTCTGCACATCCAGCTGCAAGGCATGTCCGGCGTTGGCGGCGCTGGCGGCCCCGGCGCTCACGCGCACGCAAGCACCCACCTCGAAGGCCACGTCCAGCCGTGCGCGATGCACCTGCAGCTGCCCGCTTGCCTGCATGGCCTGCAGCTGCGCATGCACCGTTGCGGCGATGCGATGCCGATGCACGTCCCAGTAGCGCACCACATGCCGCAGAAAACGACGCTGATCGGCAACCGACAGCGTCTGCCATAACGCCTGGCTCAACGGCCGGATGCGCTCCATCACGCTCTGCCATGGCAGGCCCTGCGCGGCGGCGGCACGCGCGTGCTGGCGCAGTGTGCGCATGCGTGCGCGCAGCGGCATGGTCAGCAGCGGCTGTGGATCGAACAGCGCCACGCCGCCGTGCGCCTGCGGTAACGGCAACAAGCCATGCCGCGACACCACGTGCACGCTTGCCCGATGCGCCTGCGCTGCCAGCGTCATCACGGTATCGGCCATGCTCAAGCCCGAACCGACGATGCACACGGCCGCGTCCGGTGGCAGCGCTGCCACCGCCTCGGTCTCCCAGGCTTCGACACGCTGCGCGTGCGACAGCCCGGTGGCACCCCGCAGCGGCAGCGGTCGCAGCGCATTGCCCACTGCCAAGACCACCACGCTCGCCTGCAGCACCTGTCCATCGTCCAGCTGCAACAGTGCGCCACCGGCATTGGGCTGCAGCGCCTGCACGCGTGCGGGGTGGACGCGCAGCGTCGCCGGGCTGTGCGCACGCGCCGCCTGCAGGCGGTCGCGCAGATACGGCGCGTAGTGCCGACGCCCCACGAACTGCTGCGGCAACTGCGCATCGTCCAGTTCGGGGCAACAGGCGTTCGCGCGCAGGTAATCGACAAAGTCGTGAGGCAGTTCCAGCAGCGCACTCATGCGCGCAGCCGGCACATTGAGCAGGTGTTCGCCGCGCGCGGTGGAATACGCCACGCCTTCGCCAAGCGCCGCATGCGGCTCGATCATGACGATCTGCAACGGCGCTGCGGCCTGGCGCAGCAGCTGCAGCGCCACCAGCACACCGGACGCGCCACCACCGACGATGGCGATGACGGCATCGCCGGGATCACGCAGTGTATTCATGTCGACATTGTAGGCGATGCATGCGCAATACCAGCAGGCCGTCGCCGGCAGTGATTGTCTTCACGGCATCACCAGCGCGGTGTGTGTCAACGCCTCCCACACGCACTGCATGCCAGGCGCTTACGATTGGTTGATCAGCATCGGCACGCGCCCTTGGGGAATCTGCAACATGTCCATCACCCTGGTCAGGCTCATCCTCTACGTCCACGATGTGGCGGCAATCAAGGCGTTCTACCAGACCCACTTCGCGCTCCCGCTCACCGAGGAAATTGCCGACGAGTGGGTGGTGCTCGCAGCTGGCGGCATCGAGCTGGCGCTGCACCGGGTGGGCCAAGCCTACCGGCAGCGGCCATCGACGCATGCGCTGGCTCCTGTCGCGGATGCGACACACGCGACCACCAAACTGGTGTTTGCGATGACCAGCGATCTGGTCGCGCATCGTACGCAACTGCAGCACGCAGGCGTGCATGTGGGCGAGCTCAAACGTTACCCCGGCTTTGCGTACCAGATGTACGACGGCCGCGACCCGGAGGGCAACGTCTTTCAGGTCATGCGCCTGGATTGACCCAGGCGCCCTACATCAACGCGTCGGCCAGCCGCGCAATGCCCTCGCGACTGCGGCGCCAGGCCGGGCGGCGACGCCACTGTTCCAACGTCAATTGCCGCGCGTTGGCCAGATAATCCTGCTCGATCTCACGCAACCGCTGCACCACCCCGGTGTCGTAGCAGAGCATGCCGATCTCGGCGTTGAGCGCGAACGAGCGGATGTCCAGATTGATCGAGCCCACCAGCGCGATGTCTTCATCCATGCTCAGGTGCTTGGCGTGCAGAAAGTGCGGGCGATACAGCGAAATCTTCACCCCGCAACGCAGCAGTTCTTCGAAATAGGCTTCCTGCGCCCACGCGGCCAGGCGTTGGTTGTTGTGCTCGGACAGGATCAGTTGCACGTCCACGCCCGAGACGGCGGCGATGCGCAATGCGCTCAGCAAGGCTTCGTCGGGCACGAAGTACGGCGTGACCAGCACCACCTTGCGCCGCGCCAGATGGATCACCGCATTGATCGCATCGCGCGCATTTTCGAACGGGTACGCCGGCCCGCTGGGCAGCAACTGCGTCGCGATATTGGCCTCGCACACCGGTGCATCGGGCCACACGTCCAGCCGCTCTCCGGTTTCGGTGAACCAGTCGCTGGCGAAGACCGCTTCCAGATGATTGACCACCGGCCCGCGCACGCGTGCCACCAATTCGCGATTGGGCACGCCATGGATGAAGCCGGCTTCGGCCAGGTTCTGCGAACCGACAAATGCCACCCGGTTGTCGAGCACCGCAATCTTGCGATGGTTGCGCAGATCCATGCGGCCGCTGCGACGCCAGCGCAGGCCACCCGGCAGTACCGCCAGCACCTGCACGCCGCCGTCCTGCAGGCGCTTGCGGTAACGGCGCAGGCCGCGCTTGGCGCCCACCGCATCCAGCAGCACGCGGCAACGCACGCCGCGCGCGCTGGCGCGTTCCAGCGCCGCCACCACCGCCTCGCCCACCGCATCGTCGAACATCAGGTAGTACAGCAGGTGCACACGTTTGTCGGCCGCGTCGATCGCCGCGATCAGGGCCTGCAACGACTGCGCGTAGTCGTCGAGCAATTCCACCGCGTTGCCCAGGGTGGGCATGAAATCGCCCTCGCGTTCGATCAGCGGCACCACCTCGGCACTGCTGGTGTCTGCCTGCGGCATCCAGCGCAACGCATGCAAGGGCAGTTGTTGTTCGCGAATCACCTGAGAAGCGGTGGCTTGCCGCTCCACCCGCAGCCGCGACAACCATGGGTGGCCGAACAACAGGTACAGCGGCAGACCAACCACTGGCACAAAGCCGATCAACAGCAGCCAGCTGCGCGCGGCACCCGGCGTGGTGCGGGCGGGAATCCATAGCAGCGCGGCCAGGCGGATCGCCCAGTCCAGCGCCAGCAGCCAGGTACCTGTGACCCAATCGGGCAGCATCAGTGGTCCGTTTTCATCAGGAATCCGATTCTGACTTGGCCGCGCGCAAACGCAACGGCGGCGCATAGACAGGGGGGCAATAACGAAACGGCCCGCCCTGCGCATCGGCCGGCTGCACGCGTTCGGCGCAGACCTGCCGCAACGTCTGCACGAAGGCCGACTGCATCCGGGTGGGATACCAGTCGCTGCGCGTGGTCATGCCGATCTGCCGGCGCAGCAACGGCCCGGCGCTACCGATCTCCTCGAGCAGGCCGGCGCGGCGCTCGAACAGGAACTGGTCGCGCGACATCAAGGTCAACCAGTCGCCTTCCAGCAGCAGGCCACGCACGGTCAATTCGGCGCCGCATTCGATGCGCACCGGCGGCGGCTCCAGCTGGTGGTCGCCGAACAGCTGCTCCCAGCGCGCGCGCACCGGCGTGCCGGCGGCAGCGATCACCCAGGGGTAATCGCGCAGTTGCGCAAACGCGTAGCCCTGCCCGGCCAAGGGGTGGCCGCTACGCGCCACGATCACCGGTTCGTCGTCGAACAACGGCTCCTGCAGCACATCGCGCACCGGCAACGGGTCGCGCAGCGCACCGATCAACAGATCCAGGCCGCCCTCGCGCAGACGCGCCAGCAATTGCTCGTACGGGCCCTCGACCACCTGGACGCTGGCCCCCGGATGCGCACGCGCAAACCGCGCCAGCACCTGCGGCAACAGGATGGCGCGCGCCAGCGGCATCACCCCCAGGGTGAGGCGCCCGGCGTGCTGGGAACGCAACGCGGCCACCTCGTCCAGCCCGGCATGCAACTCGGCCAGCGCCAGACGCACCTGCCGCAGCAGCCGCAGCGCCACCGGCGTGGGCTGCATGGTCTTGCCGCGGCGTACCGTCAACGGCACTTCGATCACATCGGCCAGCGCTTGCACCGCGCGATAGATCGCCGGCTGCGAAACGCCAGCGCGCACCGCCGCCAACGCGTAACTGCCTGCCACATCCACCGCCACCAAGGCCTGCAGCTGGCCCAGCGACACCCGCCGCTCCAGGCCAGGGCGCGCCGGCAGGCGCAGCGCACGCCGCGCGACCCCGATCCCCCGAGCCAGATGCGCCAGCACCCGCTCGATACGCGGCACCAGCAACCCGGCAGCCTCGGTGGCCGACATGCCCCCTGGGTGCCGGTCGAACAGGCGCACGCCCAGTTGCTGCTCCAATCGCGCCACCGCCTGGGTCAGCGCCGGCTGTGACAGATTCACCCGCGGCGCCGCCGCGCTGATGCTTCCGGCCTGGTGCACCACGACCAGCGCGTAAAGGTGACGCAGATTCGGTTCCGGGATCGGCTGCATGCTCTAACTATAAGCAAAACCAATATGCATACCTCAAATGAATCTTGAGCCAGCTGGCTTCGGCCAGCCAGACTCGGCGCACTCTTAACGAGGATGGATGGATGAGCCAGGTCGTTACCCGGATCGAGCGGACGCCGTTGGCCATCGTCGACGCGCTGGCGCAGGCCGGCGTGGCCACCGCGCACGAAGCGCAGGGCCGCAGCGGCCTGCTGCACCATCGGCTACGTCCCATCTACGCCGGCTGCCGCATCGCCGGCACCGCGGTCACCGTGTCGATTCCGCCCGGCGACAACTGGATGATGCATGTGGCCATCGAGCAACTGCATGCAGGCGATGTACTGGTGGTCGCGCCCACCAGCGACTGTTGCGACGGCTACTTCGGCGACCTGCTGGCCACCTCGGCGCAGGCGCGCGGATGTCGCGGCCTGATCATCGACGCCGGCGTGCGCGATGTGCGCGATCTCACTGCCATGCAGTTCCCCGCCTGGAGCCGCGCCATCTGCGCGCAGGGCACCATCAAGGAGACGTTGGGTTCGGTCAACGTGCCGCTGGTGTGCGCCGGGCAACTGATCCGGCCCGGCGATGTGGTGGTGGCCGACGACGATGGGGTCTGCGTGGTGCCGCGTGCCACCGCTGCCGAGGTGCTGACCGAGGCACAGGCGCGCCAGGCACGCGAGCTGCGCAAGCGCGAACGCCTGGCAAACGGCGAACTTGGCCTGGACATCTATGCGATGCGCGAACGTCTGGCCGCCAAAGGCCTGCGTTATGTCTGAGCGCGTGCGCGCGATGTGGATGCGCGGCGGCACCTCCAAGGGTGGATTCTTTCTGGCCGACGATCTGCCCGCCGACACCGCCGCGCGCGACGCGTTTTTACTGCGCGCCTACGGCTCGCCGGATGCGCGCCAGATCGACGGCATGGGCGGCGCCGACCCGCTGACGTCCAAGGTCGCCGTGGTGTCGCGCTCGACGCGTGCCGATGCCGACGTGGACTATCTGTTCCTGCAGGTCGCGGTGGAACACGCGCAGGTCAGCGATGCACAGAACTGCGGCAACCTGCTGGCCGGCGTTGCCCCGTTCGCGCTGGAACGCGGCTTGCTGCCCGCACGCAACGGCCAGACCCAGGTGCGCATCTTCATGCGCAACACCGGTACCCTGGCCACCGCCACCGTGCAGACGCCCGGTGGCACGGTGCGGTACGACGGCGATGCCCGCATCGACGGCGTCCCCGGCACGGCCGCGCCGATCGCGCTGGCATTCGCCGATATCGCCGGCTCTTCGTGCGGCGCGCTGCTGCCGAGCGGGCATGCGGTGGACACGCTCGACGGCCTGCAGGTCACGCTGATCGACAACGGCATGCCCTGCGTGGTGCTACGCGCCAGCGATGTCGGCATCAGCGGTTACGAAGACCGCGCCACGCTCGACGCCGATGCTGCGCTCAGGGCGCGCCTGGAAACGCTGCGTCTGCAGGCAGGCCCGTTGATGCATCTGGGCGATGTAGGCACTGCCACAGTGCCGAAAATGATGCTGGTCGCCGCGCCGCGCGCCGGTGGTGCCATCAGCGTGCGCTCGTTCATCCCGCACCGCTGCCATGCCTCCATAGGCGTGCTGGGTGCGGTGACCGTCGCTACCGCCTGCCTGCTGCCCGGCTCGCCCGCCTACGCGCTGGCGCAGGTGCCTGGCGGGCGCAGCCAGCGGCTGGACGTCGAACACCCCAGCGGTGCGAGCAGTTGCCTGATCGAGCTCGATGCGCAGGGCAGCGTGGTCGGTGCCGCGGTGGTCCGCACGGCGCGCAAATTGTTCGATGGTGAGCTGTATGGCTGAACGTGCCGTTGCATCGCCGAGCTGCCGCGGCCGCCATCGCAGCGGCACGTGTGCGTATGGACCGCCTGAGCAGGCCATCGACACGCAGCGCGTCGTGATCCGTGCCGATCTGCGCATCGGGACCGCCACATCCGTCGGGACCTGCAGCGTCCGTGCCCCCGGCAGCCCCACCTTGCGCGCAGGCAATCGCTGGCGCACCGCTTCCGCTACAACGCACCCACCATCGCCATGATCATCGACTGCCACGGCCACTACACCACCGCGCCTGCCGCGCACGATGCGTTCCGCAAGGCACAGATCGCGCATTACAACGATGCGCAAGCGCCTGTGCCGGTGTATCCGCACATCAGCGACGATGCGCTGCGCGAAAGTGTGGAGATGCACCAACTGCGCCTGCTGCGCGAGCGTGGTGCCGACATGACGATCTTTTCGCCACGCGCCAGCACCATGGCGCATCACATCGGCGACGAAGCCGTGAGCCAGGCGTGGACGCGCCACTGCAACGACCTGATCGCCCGCGTGGTACAGCTGTATCCGCAGACCTTTATCGGCGTATGCCAGCTGCCGCAATCACCGGGCGTGCCGATCGCGCACGCGATCGCCGAACTGGAACGCTGCGTCAACGAGCTGGGTTTCGTCGGCTGCAACCTCAATCCCGACCCATCGGGCGGGCACTGGAACGGTGTGCCGCTGACCGACCGCGCCTGGTATCCGTTCTTCGAAAAAATGGTCGAACTCGACGTCCCGGCGATGGTGCATGTCTCCGGCAGTTGCAATGCCAATTTCCATGCCACCGGCGCGCATTACCTCAATGCCGACACCACGGCCTTCATGCAGTTTCTCGAAGGCGATTTGTTCACCGATTTTCCGCAGCTGCGCTTCATCATTCCGCACGGCGGCGGTGCGGTGCCGTATCACTGGGGCCGTTTCCGCGGCCTGGCCGACATGCTGGGCAAGCCTGCGCTGTCCACGCATGTGATGGGCAATGTGTTCTTCGACACCTGCGTGTATCACCAACCCGGCATCGACCTGTTGTTCAAGGTGATCGACATCGACAACATCCTTTTTGGCTCGGAAATGGTCGGCGCAGTGCGCGGCATCGATCCGCAGACCGGCCACTATTTCGACGACACCAAACGCTACATCGATGCGCTGGCGATTTCCGATGCCGACAAGCACAAGGTGTTCGAGGGCAATGCGCGGCGGGTGTATCCACGGCTGGACGCACAATTGCGTGCGCGTGGGCTGTAGCCGTGTCCCCTTCTCCCGTCGGGACATTGTCCTCCTTTATGGGGGAGAAGGTGCCCGTAGGGCGGATGAGGGTACGGGCGAAGCCTCGTGCAGTCAGAATAATTGCGAGGCTTCGCCCCGTACCCTCACCCCAACCCCTCTCCCGAGGGGAGAGGGGCTTTATCACGCACCTTTGTTTCTCTTGGGCTTGGCTGGCAACCCGATAGTGGAAATCACACTGCCATCGGCACCTGCACGCATCAACACCATTCCCCAACCCCACAAACGCAAACACCCGCCTTGCGGCGGGTGTTTGCTTGAAAGCGGATCCAGCGATCAGTCGATCACTTGATCTTGCCTTCCTTGTACATCACGTGCTTACGCACGACCGGGTCGTACTTCATCATTTCCATCTTCCCCGGCGTGTTTTTCTTGTTCTTGTCCGTGGTGTAGAAGTGGCCGGTAGCGGCCGAGGAAATCATACGAATCTTGTCACGCTTGCCTTTTGCCATGACTGCTTACTCCTCAGACCTTTTCGCCGCGCGCACGCAGCTCTTTCAGAACGGCATCGATGCCGTTCTTGTCGATGGTGCGCAATGCATGCGCGGAAACACGGAGCTTCACCCAGCGGTTTTCGCTGGCAACCCAGAAGCGACGCTCGTGCAGGTTGGGCAGGAAGCGACGACGGGTTCTGTTGTTTGCGTGGGAGACGTTGTTACCCGTCTGCACACGCTTGCCGGACACTTGGCATACGCGGGACATTACGCACCTCGATAAATGAATTGCCACCCATAGCCTGGGGAGCGGCGGCCCCGACAGCGCAGGGCTGTCACGCAACGTTGGGAATCAAGAACTTACGCTGGAACAGGCCGGCAACCCCATTGCGCTGGGTACCGCCATCCGGAGCGATCCGGGCACAGCGAGCCGCGCATTATGCACGGCTTTCCTATGTGCCGCAAGCACTTACGCTACCTGCCCGGACGCGGTCGGCGGTGCACCCGGCAACGGTGCCAACGCGCGATCACCCGCCTCCGGCTTGCGCTGGCGCAGCGACCCGGCGCAGTTCCGCCCAGGCACCACGCGCCACCTGCCAGGCCGAGCGCAGAAACAAGAGCAACAAGACCCCTGCGATCAGCAGGTCCGGCCAACCACTGCCGAACGCCCACACCGCTGCGCTGGCCGCCAGCACCGCCACGCCCTCGTAGACATCGTTGCGCGAGCAGGCCCAGGCCGATGCCAGGTTGATGTCGCCGCTACGGTAGGGCCACAACAGGCGCAGGCAGACCAGATTGGCCGCGAAGTTCAGCCCCGCCACCACCCCCATGCTCTGGAACAGCGGCAGCTGTGGGTGGGCCAGTTTCCAGCCGATCTCGGCCGCCACCGCCAGCGCCGCCAGCAGGATCATGCCGGCCTTGAGCAGGGCCACCCGCGCCTTGGCGGTCAGGCTGGCGCTTACCACAGCCAGGCTGAGTGCATAGGTGAGTGCATCGCCCAGATTGTCCAGGCTGCCGGACAGCAGCGAGGCCGCGCCGCTGTGCAGCGCGCCGGCCAACATCAGCGCAAAGCTGCCGGTATTGATCGTCAGCACCCACCACAGGACGCGCCGTTGGCGCGCCTGCATGGCGGCCACATCCAGGGTCTTGCCGCAGCCGCAGCAGGCATCGCTCATGGCGTGCTCCCGTGCGGCTGCGTGGGAAGCGATGCGACGCGTGGCGCCCGCTCCCGATGCAGCCAGCGATACAGCACCGGCAATACCAGCAGGGTGAGCAGGGTGGAGGAGACGATGCCGCCGATCACCACCGTGGCCAGCGGGCGCTGCACTTCGGCACCGGCACCGACGTTGAAGGCCATCGGCACAAAGCCCAGCGCGGCCACCAATGCGGTCATCAGCACCGGTCGCAGCCGCGCCAGCGCGCCTTCGCGCAATGCCTGCTCCAGCGGCATGCCCTCGGCGCGCAGGCTGCGCACGAAGGCGATCATCACCAGACCGTTGAGCACCGCCACCCCCGACAACGCGATAAAGCCCACGCCGGCGGAAATCGACAAGGCCAGCCCGCGCAGCGCCAACGCCACCACGCCGCCGGTCAGCGCCAGCGGCACGCCGCTAAACACCACCAGCGCATCGCGCAGCGAGCCGAACGACCAGTACAGCAGCGCGAAGATCAGCACCAAGGTGCCCGGCACCACCCAGGCCAGGCGCTGGCTGGCGGAGATCAACTGCTCGAAGGTGCCGCCGTAGCCGATCCAGTACCCGGTCGGCAGTTTGACCTGCGCCTTGACGCGCTGCTGCACCTCGGCCACGAAGCTCCCCAGATCGCGATCGCGCACGTTGGCCGTGATCACGATGCGGCGCTTGCCGTCTTCGCGGTTGATCTGGTTGGGCCCCAGCACGGTGTCGACCTTGGCGACCTCGCGCAGCGGCACGGTGGTCGGCTCGCCACTGCGCCAGCCTGCCGCGCGGCTGGACTCGTCCGCATCGGCACGTTCGCCATCGCCACGCAGCGGGATCGGCAGATCGGCCAGCGCCGTCGGGTCCTGGCGCAGGGCTTCGGGCAGGCGCACCACGATGTCGAAGCGCCGGTCGCCTTCGAACAATTGCCCGGCCTCCTGCCCGCCTACGGCCGCCGCCACGGTGTCCTGCACCACGCCGGGATTGAGCCCGTAGCCGGCCAACGCGGCGCGATCGGGCACCACCGCCAGCATCGGCAAACCGGTGGCCTGTTCCAGACTCACATCGGCCGCACCGGGCACCGCGCCGGCGATTTCCTGCACGCGCTGCCCGAGCTGGACCAACGTGTCCAGATCGTCGCCATAGACCTTGATCGCCACATCCGCACGCACACCGGAGATCAGCTCGTTCATGCGCATCTGGATCGGCTGGGTGAACTCGTAATTGTTGCCGGGCAGCTGCTTCACCGCCTCCTCGATCTCGGCCAGCAACTGCGCCTTGGGCTTGCGCGGATCCGGCCACTGCGCACGCGGATGCATGATCAGGAAGGTATCGGCGACCGATGGCGGCATCGGGTCGGTGGCCACTTCGGCGGTGCCGAGTTTGCCGAACACATGCGCCACCTCCGGAAACTGCTTGATGCGTTTTTCCAGCGTGGATTGCATGGTGATGGCCTGCTCCAGGCTGGTGCCGGGAATGCGCAGGGCATGCAGCGCAATATCGCCTTCGTCCAGGTTGGGAATGAACTCGCTGCCCAGGCGCGTGGCCAGCACCGCGCACAGCGCCACCGTTGCAAACGCTGCAATGCCGACCCAGCGGCCGTGGCGCAGCGCACGATCGAGCAATGGCGCGTAGACGCCGCGCGCCCAGCGCATTGCGCGGTTGTCGTGCTCGGCCACCTTGCCGCCGAGCAGCAACGCGATCGCTGCCGGCACGAAGGTCAGCGACAGCAGCATCGCGCCGGTCAGCGCCAGCACCACGGTGATCGCCATCGGGTGGAACATCTTGCCTTCGATGCCGGTGAGCGCGAACACCGGCAGATACACCGCGGTGATGATGCCCAGGCCGAACAGACTGGGGCGGATCACCTCGGCAGTGGCTTCGGCAGTGAGCGCGAAGCGCTCATCGCGTTCGAGCACGCGCCCCAGCCGGCGTTGCGCTTCGCCGAAGCGGCGCAGGCAGTTCTCTACGATGATCACCGCACCATCGACGATCAGGCCGAAATCCAGCGCACCCAGGCTCATCAAATTGCCGGACACGCCACCACGCACCATGCCGGTGAGCGTGAACAGCATCGCCAGCGGAATCACTGCGGCCGTGATCAGCGCTGCGCGCACGTTGCCCAGCAACAGGAACAACACCACGATCACCAGCAATGCGCCTTCGATCAGGTTCTTGGCGACGGTGACGATGGTGCGGTCCACCAGTGCGGTGCGGTCGTACACCGGCACTGCCTGCACGCCGGCCGGCAGGCTGGCGTTGGCCACTTTCAAGCGCTCGGCAGCGGCCTGCGACACGGTGCGGCTATTGGCGCCGACCAGCATGAACACCGTGCCGAGCACCACCTCGGTGCCGTCCTGGGTGGCCGCACCGGTGCGCAACTCACGCCCCTCGCCCACCTGCGCCACATCGCGCACGCGGATCGGCACGCCGGCGCGCCGATCCAGCACGATCGCGCCGATCTGCGCGATGTCGTCCACCTGCCCCGGCACCCGCACCAGAAACTGCTGGCCGTTGCGTTCGATATAGCCGGCGCCGATGTTGCGGTTGTTGGACTCGACCGCCTGGGCAACGTCGTCCAGGGTAAATCCCAGCGCGACCAGGCGCGCCGGATCGGGCGTGATATGGATCTGCCGCGCATACCCGCCGATGGTGTTGACCTCGGTCACGCCCGGCACATTGCGCAGCTGCGGGCGCACCACCCAATCCTGCAAGGTGCGCAGATCGGTCGCCGTCCATGCACTGCCATCGGGCTTGCGCGCATGCGGCTTGGCCTCGACCGTGTACATGAAGATCTCGCCCAGGCCGGTAGCAATCGGCCCTAGTTGCGGCTCCAGCTCGGCAGGCAATTGCGACTTGACCTGCTGCAGACGCTCGGCCACCTGTTGCCGCGCGAAATACAGATCGGTGCCGTCGGCAAAGACCGCCGTGACTTGCGACAAGCCATAGCGCGACAGCGAGCGGGTGGATTCCAGACCCGGCAAGCCCGCCAGCACTGTCTCCAACGGAAACGTCACCCGCTGCTCGGATTCCAGCGGCGAATAGCCGGGCGCTGCGGTATTGACCTGCACCTGCACGTTGGTGATGTCCGGTGTTGCATCGATCGGCAAGCGCGAAAAACTCCACGCCCCGATCGCAATCAGCACGCCGGTCAACGCCAGCATCAACCACCGCTGCGCGATCGCAAAGCGAATGATGTTGGTCAGCATGACACGCTCCCCCGTGCAGACATGGCACCGCAAGCCGCCGAGCGTCGCACTGGTCGCACCACCGACAGACAGCGCCGTTGCCCCACAGGAACGCGCCGCACCACATCAAACAGACACTCACCCACGCGCCAGCACTGTCGTGGTATTAGTTCTCGTTGTTGCTGTTGCTGTTGTTTGCTTTCGGGGCCCCATACCGCAGCGGCAAGGCCGGCAGATACAACCCGCAGGGCGGCGCGCATGGATGCGCGACGTTTTTGTAAGGGACAGGGACGTCCCTTACAAAAATTTCTGCCGGCCTTGCGAACCCGCAGCGCCGCAGGCGCGGAGGGCGCGAGGACGGGGTGTGCTTTCTTTTGGTTACTTTTCTTTGCACAAGCAAAGAAAAGTGACTCGCGCCCGACAGGGCGTGAAAGCCTTTGCCCTAGCCCGAAGGGGCGCGAAAGCCTCTGCTCCAGCCCAAGAGGGCGCGAAGGCCTTGGACGTGGCACATCCCCCTGCACCCAACAAACGCCCCCACTCGACAACGCACTGCCACACAAACCAACGCGATCAATGATCATGCGAAGCCCCCGACTTTTCGATATCGGCCTTCACCAGATAACTCTGCTCCACCACCACCGCATCGCCTACCGCCAAGCCCGATAACACTTGCACCTGCTGCGCATCGCGCGCCCCCAGCTTCACCGGCCGCACTTCGTAGACATCGCCCACCCGTACAAACACCACGTCCCAGTCGCGGAACCGCTGCAACGCCCCCACCGGCACCACCATCGCTGCCGGTTGCTGCGCCACCGTGACCCGCGCCTTCACCGCAGAGCCAGGCCGCCATAAACCATCGCTATTGCGCAGCACCGCGCGCGCCACCGTGCTCTGGCTCGCCGTCGCCGTGCCGGGCAATACACGCTCCAGGTTCGTTTGCGCCACGACGCCATCGCTGATGCGCGTGACCGTCACCGGTGCGCCGGCGGTGATATGCCCGGCGTCGGCGCCGAAGATGTGCAGATCCACCCACAAGGTGGACAGGTCGGCGATCTCGAACAAGGCCTGGCCTTCGCTGGCATTGCTGCCCAGGCTGGCATTACGCGCCAGCACGGTGCCGCTGATCGGTGCGCTCACCGAATAGGTGGTCAGGCTCAGATTGCTCTCCACCGTGGCCAGCACCTGACCGGCGCGTACCTGGTCGCCCACGTTGACGCGCAGGCTGCGTACCGGGCCGGGAAAACGCGCGGTTGCCTGCGCTTGCGCGCCTTCTGCCGGCGTCAGTAGCCCCTGCACTTCGTGCTGGTCGGCAATGCTGCCGGCGCCCACCGGCGCAACACGAATGCCGGCGTCCTGCGCAACCTTGGCCGCGATGGTGGTGCGGCCTTCATAGCTGGGATAGGCCCAGCGATGGGTCTTGCCCTGCACGGTGGCGCGCACCTCCACATCGAACGAATGCGGCTCGCTGACCGTGCTGTCGGCCAGCAGACTGCCGTCGTCGCGCGGCCGCAAGCGATGCACTTCATTGATACCGCCGAGCCGGGTCAGATGCACCTCCACCTTGCCGGCGGTGGCCGGCAATGGTTTGCCATCGCGGTACAGCCAGGCCTGGTACGTAGGCGGCGTGCCGTCTTCGGCGATGGCCAGCTCCACGCTGTCGCCGTCCTGGCTGAGCAACCGCCCGCCGTGCGTGCCGGTCTGGGCTTCATCAGCGTGCGCATCGGCGCCCGCCTCGCCTTCGGCGGCGTGCCCTGTGTGGCCTTCGTGCGCTGCGTCGCTGTTGCGGCTGCAGCCGCTGAGCACCAGCGCCAGCAGCAGCGGCGCAATCATGAAACGTGTCATCGAAGGCGGTCCTGGTTGGCGCCGACGCGCTGCGTCGGGCGAACGAATGGAAGTGGGTTGCGAAGAAGGTGCGCCTGGCGTGGGCAGCGTTTGGCGAGCGCTGGGTGCCGACATCGCTGCAGATGCGGCGATTCCGATAACGCCCTCACGCGCGGCATGAAGACGCGGTACCGAAACAGCAGTCATGGCGTCACCTGCGCGGCAGGCTCGCGCACGAACGGCTGCCCGGTCAGGCGCTGGATTTCGATCAGCGCCGTCTGTGCTTCCAGTGCGGCGGCCAGTTGCTGCTGGCGTGCATCGCTGCGTTGCGCCTGCAGCTGCGCCCAGTCCAGATAACTGGTGGCGCCGGCGCGATAGGCGCGCTCGGCGGCGGCATCGGCGCGTGCGAGCGCCGGCAGTACATCCTCGCGCATGCGCGTCACTTCCAGCTGTGCCGCGCGGTAGCGGCCATGCGCATCGGCCAGCGTGGCGTAGAGCACCGACGCCTGCGATTGACGTTCGATGTCCAGCAACGCCAGCTCCGCTTCGGCGGCGCGAATCTCCGGCTGCGCACGTGCAGCGCTGCCCAATGCCAGCCAGACGCTGCCAAGCAATGCAGTGGCGTCATTGCCTTCGAGCCGGCGCACGCCCACCTGCCAGTCCAGATCCGGGCGCGCCTGGCTGCGCGCCAGGCGTACGCGGGCTTCGCGCACGCGCTGCTCGCCGTTCAAGCGCGCCAGTTCCGGCGTGGCATCGAGCAGCTGCGCCAGCACCTCGAACTCGGGAATCGCCGGCAGCTGCAACGGGTCGCCGGTGATGGCGCCGAAGTCCGGCGTGCGCTCGCCCCACAACACCGCCAGCTGGCGGCGTGCGGCCAGCAGCTCCTGCTGGGCGCGATCGCGCTCCAGTTCTGCGCGCGCCTGCAGGGCTTGGGCGGTCAGCAGCACCGATTCGGGCGATGCGCCGGCCTGCAGCCGTTGGCGCGCAGCACTGACGGTGCGCTGGCGCTGGGCCAGCGCTTCGAGTGCCGCCGCGTGCCGCTGCGCGGCCATGCCGATGGCCAGGTAACGCCGCGCGACTTCGGCCAGCACATCCAGCCGGGCCAGGGCGCGTTGCGGTGCCAGCGCATCGAGACGTGCTTGCGCCAGGGTGCGGCGCGCGTCGAGCTTGCCGCCGCGTTCCAGCACGCCGGCCAGGGTGACGGTGAGTTCGGCCTGGTCCAGCGCGCGGGTCGGGCCGGTGCCGAACACGTTTTCCAATTCGGCACCGATGCGCAACGGCGGACGCAGGGCGTCGCGCTCGGCGTCGGCGGTGAGGACCGCGCGTTGGCCATCGGCCAGGCGCAGATCGGGGTGCTGGCGGGCGACGCGCGCAATGGCGTCGTCCAGGGTCAGCACGGGTTTGGGCGGCAGGTCCTGCGCGTTGGCGCACGGCACCACCGCGAAGACGGCAAGCGCCGTCAGTCGCAACCACATGAGGGTGTCTCCGGAATCGGGATCGATGGACAGGCCGGCAGCTGCCGGCGGTGCATCAGGCCGCGATCGGAGGACGCAATCCGGTCTCGCTCAGATGCGAGCGGTAGGCGGTGGTCAGCACGGGCGGCTGCCCGTGCGTGCGCGCAGGCAACGGGCCCCAGGCCAACGCCGGCAGCATGGCCGGGCTGTGCCCGTGGCAATAGCCGCTGTGCATCAAGGCATGCAGCAAACCGGCACCGTCGCGTTCGCCGGCATCGCCTTCGTCGGCACCGTCATGGCCATGCGGTGCGGTGTCGTCCAGATGCGCCTGATCGTGCGCCAGCGCATGCACATCGCCCAGTGCGCAGGCGACCGGTGCAACCAGCACGCCCATGACCAGCACCAGCAACGCCATCAGGCGGAGCAACGGGTCCGACAGGCGGGCGCGAGGAAGCAGCATGGGCGCAGCGTATAGGGGCCGGGGTGGTTACACAATTGCACGGGGTGTTGCGTTGTTTGATGCTCGGTGGCTTTCAAAGCTCGGTGGTTCGAGCGCGCGATGCCCTCGCCGCTCGCGGGACACACCGTCAACCCGTCCATGGGGGCTCGATGGCGGCATCCATGCCGCCAACGGTCCCGCAAGCGGCGAGGACACCGCACCAGACAGTTGGCTGGTGATTCTTACTGAAGAGCGAGAGCCGCGTCCGGTGGTCTGCTGGTTGCTTGTTGAAAACGCTGCACACCGACCAACGCGACTGGTCCTTGCCCGCCTACCGTCGTGGGACCCTGGCGGCATGGATGCCGCCACGGAGCCTACATGGACGCACTTGCGGCGTGTCCCGCGATGGTGGGCGGGCAAGGGCCCTGCAGCAAACGCGAAGACCTTGAGGGCGCGATGCCCTCACCGCACTAGAAGGTTGGCCGGCGGTCGGCAATGCGACCCAGCATCACGGCGCCGCGCGACCGGGCGATTTGGCGTCTATCGGGCGTGCCTTGCTCTCAGCGATAAAGGCGCGCACCTGCTGTTCCAGCACGGGCAAGGTGACCGAGCCCTGGCGCAGCACCACATCGTGGAAGGCCTTGATGTCGAAGCGGTCACCCAGCGCCTTTTCTGCCTCGGCGCGCAGCTTGACGATGGTGATCTCGCCCAGCTTGTAGCTCAACGCCTGGCCGGGCCAGGAGATGTAGCGGTCCACTTCGGTGGTGACTTCGTGCTCGCTGAGTGCGGTGCGGTCGCGCAGATAGGCCAATGCCTGCTCGCGGCTCCAGCCGTCATGGTGCACACCGGTGTCGATCACCAACCGGCAGGCGCGCCACATTTCGTAGGTAAGCCGGCCGAATTCTTCGTACGGGGTTTCGTAGATGCCCATCTCCTGGCCGAGCTTTTCGGTGTACAGCGCCCAACCTTCGCCGTAGGCGGAAATGTAGTTCTCGCGCCGGAACGCCGGTTGCTCGCCCTGCTCCAGCGCCAGCGACCCCTGCAGCGAATGACCCGGCGAGGACTCGTGCAACGTCAGCGCCGGCAAGTTGTACAGCGGCCGCGATGGCAGGTTGTAGGTATTGACCCAGTAAGTGGTGGCGCCGCCGCGGCCGGCGGTCCAGAACGGGGCGATATCGTCGGGCACCGGCTTGATGGTGAAGCGCCCGCGCGGCAGCGTGCCGATGAACTTGCCCACCTGCCCGTCCACGCGCTTGGAAATCCATGCGGCGCGATCGAGCAACTCCTGCGGGGTCTTGGCGTAGAACTGCGGGTCGGTGCGCAGGAAGGCCAGGAACTGCGCGAAGCTGCCCTTGAAACCCACCTGCTGGATGATGGCGTTCATCTGGGTCTGGATGCGCGCCACTTCGTCCAGGCCGATCTGGTGGATCTGCTCGGGCGTCAGTTCCAGCGTGGTGTATTCGCGGATCTGCTGACGGTAGAACGCCTTGCCGTCGGGCAGTGCTTCGGCCGCCAGCGTGGTGCGCGCCCTGGGCATGTAGTCGTTGCGGAAGAACGTCAGCAGCTTGCTGTAGGCCGGAAGGACGGCGGTGCGCAACGCGGCCTTGGCCTGTTCGCGCAGTTGCGCCTGCTCGGCCGCCGGGATCTGCGCAGGCAGCTGCTTGAACGGCGCGTAGAAAGTGGATTCGGTGGGATCTTTGACATCGGCCACGGTGGCGATGGAGACATCGCGCCCGTCCAGCACGGCACGCGGCACGCTGAATCCGCGTGCCAGGCCGGCGCGCATGTTGACCGTCTGCTGGTCGAAATAGCGCGGTACATCGTTCAGGCGCGCGATGTAGGCGCGGTACTCGGCCGCGGTCTTCATCGGCCGCTGCGCCATGAAGCCCAGATTCGACCAGAACGAGCTATCCGAATTGAACGGCATTTCGTACAGGCGCAGGCGCACTTCGGCGGCCAGGTTTTCCACCTGCGGGCGGTAGATGGCGAAGTTGATCTGGTTGGCGGGCGAGAGCTGCTTCGGGTCGATGCCGTCGAGCTGCTTGAGTACGCCGTCCCATACCGCCAGACGCGCCTGCTGCGCGGCCGCGCTGACATCGGGCAGATGCGTGTTGTCGCCGGTGGTGTCGCTGTCTTCGTCGGCCTGGCCGGTCTCGGCCTGGCGCCAGGCCCACTCTTTCTCGTAGATCGCGCGAAAGCGTGCATCGGCCGGTGCCTCGGCGGTGAGCGTGGCCGGGGCCGGTGGCGTGGCGGCCTGCGCCGAGGGGGCGGCGAAGCCTGCGCCCAGCAGGGCGAGCGAGAGTGCGGCGGCGAGCGGAGAGGTCACGTGCGGAAAGCCTGATCTGGAGCGAACGCCCGATCATGGCAGCACCCGGTCGTGCTGCCATGGGCCGGAAGTCCCAGCACGGGCTGGTGCAGGGGCATGGCTGGAGTGTCGGTGCTGCCCTGTTATTGACGGGCGTGTCAGGGGGACTGCCCCCATCCGCCCTTCGGGCACCTTCCCCCGCAGGCGGGGGAAGGGACTTTTAGGTTTGTCAGGGAAGGACGAGACGCTCTTGGTGAGTGCGGTATCGCCCCCGCCTGTGGGAGAGGGCGTGGTGAGGGCCGCTTGAGACCGGCCGACGCGGCTTCGGCTCAGCCCTTGCGCACCACCACCAGGTGCCGCTCGCCCTCCAGGCCGGGGACCTGCAGCGGGTGCACCTCGCCAACGGTCCAGCCGGCCGGCAATGCGGCGATTTCCTCGTGCGGGTACACACCCTTCATCGCCAACAGGCTGCCGCCCGGGCGCAACAGGTGGCCGCCGAAGGCGATGATGCCGGCCAGCGTGTCCAGCGCGCGCGCGGTGAGGTGGTCGTAGGCGGCCGCCTCGTCCAGCGCTTCGGCACGGGATTCGGCCACTCGGGCGTTGCCCAACTCCAGATGGCGCAAGGCCTCGCGCATGAAGCGCGCCTTCTTGCCATTGCTTTCCACCAGCGTCACCTGCAGCTGCGGGCGGGTGATCGCCAGCGGGATGCCGGGCAAGCCGGGGCCGGTGCCCAGGTCGGCCAGGGTACCGCTGGCGATGTAGGGCTGCATGGCCAGCGAATCGAGCAGATGGCGGGTGACCATCTCGCGCGGGTCGCGCACGGCGGTCAGGTTGTAGGTCTTGTTCCAGCGCACCAGCAGGGCCAGGTAGCGCAGCAGCGGTGCGGCGAAGGCCGCATCCAGGGATTGGGCCTGCAGGCCGCGTTCGAGCGCGGCAGAGACATCGGGGGCGAGTGCGGCATCGTTCATGGCGCGATTATCGCAGCTGGGCTGGCGGGCATGCGCGCACCGATCTTTGCATCGCGGCTGGGAATGGCGTGGTTGCCTCGGCAGGCCGTTGCCCTGCCGCGTGCTGCCCGGCCGCGCCGTGGCTGGCTGTGCTGAACCACCGGCCGTGACGCTGCAACACGTGACACAAAACGGACATGCCGTGGCCACAGCATGGTCGTGTCTGCTTGCCTGCCGTTTTGACCATGCCTGTGATCGACCCGTCTGCCGCCTCACCCCTGCCTGATTGCGCTGCCACGCCGGCGCCACCGGATCCGAGCCGGCGGCGCATCCTCATTGCCGGCGCCAGCCTGGCCGCGGCGGGGCTGCTCAGCCCGTTCGCACGCGCCAGCGGCAGTGCCGATCCCTTCACGCTGGGCGTTGCCGCCGGCGACCCGTTGGCCGATGGCTTCGTACTCTGGACACGGCTGGCACCCCGCCCGCTGGACCCGGACGGACGCGGCGGCTTGCGCGCAGCGGTGCCGGTACGCTGGCAGGTGGCCAGCGACCCGCAGATGCGCACCATCGTGCGCCAGGGCGAGACCGTCGCCAGTCCCGCCTGGGGCCACGCGGTGCACGTGGAGCTCACCGGTTTGGCGGCCGATCGTCCCTACTGGTATTGCTTTCAGGCCCTGGGTGCACGCAGCCCGATCGGCAGTGCGCGCACCCTGCCGGCGGCACATCGGACCCCGGACGCAGCGCGGTTCGGGTTTGTCTCCTGCTCGCACTGGGAACTGGGGTATTTCAGTGCCTACCGCCACCTCGCCGCGGAACAGCCGGACCTGGTGTTCTTCCTCGGCGATTACATCTACGAGTACAGCAACCACGGCGAGGCGGCGCACAAGATCGTGCGCCCGCACGGCAGCGGCGAATGCCTGGATCTGGCCGGCTACCGCAACCGCTACGCGCTCTACCGCACCGACCCGGACCTGCAGGCGCTGCACGCCGGCAGCGCCTGCGTGGCGACCTGGGACGACCACGAGGTACAGAACGATTACGCCAATCGCTGGTCGCAGGACCCCTCGATTCCGGTCGACACCTTTCTGGCCCGGCGCGCTGCCGCCTACCGCGCCTTCTACGAACATTTCCCGCTGCGAGCGCGGCATCGCCCGCACGGCGCGGACATGCGCATCTACCGCTCCTTCGATTACGGCCAGCTGGCGCGTTTCTATGTGCTCGATGGCCGCCAGTACCGCAGCGAGCAGCCCTGCCCGCAAGCCAATGGCTGGCGCGGCGGCCATGTGGTGGCCGACAGTTGCCGCCAGCGCACCGACCCGCAGCGCACCATGCTCGGCTGGGAGCAGGAGCGCTGGCTGCATGGCGGCTTCGCGCAGTCGCCAGCACGCTGGAACGTCATTGCGCAGGATCTGCTGGTGGCACCGATGCGACAGGCTGGGCGCGACGGAGTGGTCGGGCACTGGACCGATGGCTGGGACGGCTACCCGGCCACGCGCGACCGCATGCTCGATGCGATTGCGAACACGCGCCTGCGCAACCCGGTGTTCTGGGGCGGCGACATCCACTCGTATTGGGTCACCGACCTGAAGGCCGATCCGGGCGACGACGCGTCGGCAACGCTGGCCACCGAATTCGTCGGCACTTCGATCACTTCCGACGGCCAGAGCAACGACGAACTGCACGCGACCATGGCAGCCAACCCGCATGTGCACTACGTGGACGGGCAAACGCGCGGCTATGTGTCGGTGACGCTTACGCCGGGCCAGATGGAAACCCGGCTGCAGGGCATCTCCGATCGGCGCGACCGCAACGCCACGGTGTCGACCACCAAGCGCTTCGTGGTGGAGGACGGCAGACCCGGCGCAGTGGAGGCCTGAGCCGGGGCGGTAGCCGCGGACGCACTGCCCGAGGCTGGTGCGCGCGGCATCCTGATCGCGGCGCACTGTGCGGCCCATCGCGGTAACGCGCCCGGGGGTGGTCACGGACACGTGGCGGTAAGACGGCGGCGCTACACCTGCACGCAGCCGCAGCCGCCTGAAGGACACGCATGACTGTCTCCGATCCCGCCCGTCGCCGCATCCTGCAAGGCTTGGGTGCCGGCGTGTTGCTGCCGGCCACTGCCGGTTGGTCAGCGCGCAGCCTGGCCGCGCCGTCGGGACGACCCACCATCACCGACGGGGTGCAGAGCGGCGATGTGCTGGACGACCGCGCGATGCTGTGGAGCCGTGCCGATCGCCCGGCGCGGTTGCGGGTGGAATGGGACACCCGCCCAAGCCTGCGTCAGGCGCGGCGCGTGGACGGCACGATCGCATCGGCGGCGCACGACTTCACCGCACGTGCGGACCTGCGCGGCCTGCCACGCGACCAGGACATCTTCTATCGCGTGCGTTTCGAAGATGCCGACAGCGGTGTGTTGAGCGCGCCCGTCCACGGCCATCTGCGCAGTGCACCGCAGGCGCGTGGCGATGTGCGCTTTGTCTGGAGCGGCGACACGGTTGGCCAGGGCTTCGGCATCAACCCGGACATCGGCGGCATGCGCATCTACTCGGCGATGCGCGAGCGCAATCCGGATTTCTTCCTGCACAGCGGCGACACCATCTACGCCGACAGCCCGATCCCGGCCGAGCTGACGGTGGAAGACGGCAAACGCTGGCGCAATCTCACCACCGCGGCCAAAAGCAAGGTGGCCGAAACGCTGGACGAATTTCGCGGCAACTACCGCTACAACCTGCTCGATGCGCACGTACGCCGCTTCAATGCCGAGGTGCCGCAACTGTGGCAATGGGACGACCACGAAACCACCAACAATTGGTCGCCCGGCAAGCAACTGGATGCGCGCTATCAGGTGCGCGACATCGACGTGCTGGCCAGGCGCGCCCGCCAGGCGTTCCTGGAATATGCGCCGATGCGCGGTGTGCGTGCCGACGGCAGCGGGCGTATCTACCGCAAGATTGCCTACGGCCCGTTGCTGGATGTGTTCGTGCTGGACATGCGCAGCTACCGCGGCGCCAACAGCGACAACCTGCAACCGCGGCCCGGTCCCGATGCCGCGTTTCTCGGGCCGGAGCAACTGGCGTGGTTGCAGCGCGAACTGGCCGGCTCGCGCGCGCAATGGAAGGTGATTGCCGCCGACATGCCGATCGGCCTGCAGGTGCCAGATGGCGAAGATGGAAACGGGCGCCCGCGCTGGGAGGCGATTGCCAATGGCGACCCCGGCGTGCCACGTGGCCGCGAACAGGAAATCGCCACGCTGTTGCGCTTCATCAGCCGCGCACGCATCCGCAATACGGTGTGGCTCACCGCCGACGTGCATTACTGCGCGGCGCACTACTATCACCCCGATCGCGCCGCGTTTCAGCAGTTCGAACCGTTCTGGGAATTTGTCGGCGGCCCGCTCAATGCCGGCAGTTTCGGGCCCAATGCACTGGATGCCACGTTCGGCCCGAGCGTGGTGTTTCAAAAAGCGCCACCTGCGCCCAACACCTCGCCGCTGGCCGGTTACCAGTTCTTTGGCGAAGTGGACATTGATGGCCGCAGCGGCGTCCTCACGGTGACGTTGCGCGACCTGGATGGGGTGGCGCAGTTCCGTCAACCGATTCTGCCGCACGGCGTGGCGTAGGCCCACGCAGCGGACGGGTTAAGCGCCTGCCAACGGATGGAACGCCAATGCGGCGCGGCACTCTGGAGTGGCCCACCATTCGTGCAGCTGCCAGTGTTCGGCCTGGCCAAGTTCCGGATCGCACCACTGCAGGCGCAGTGCGCCGTCGGGCGCGGGCGCATACGCAAGCCGGTGCAAGCCGAACGACAGGCCATGCCCATGGGCCTTGAGCAAGGCTTCCTTGGCGCACCACAGCCGGAAGAACAACGCGTGCTGTGCGTCCGGCGCCAGCGCAGCGAGCAAGGCGATTTCATCGCGATGGAAGAAGCGTTGCGCGATCTCCAGCACACGCGGGCGCGCACGAATGCGCTCCAGATCCACGCCCAGTCGCACGCCCTGGCCCAGCCCTACCAGCAGATAGTCGCCGCTGTGGCTCCAACCGGTATCGCGGTCGGGCAGCGCCGGCTGCAACGAGGGGCGCCCGCGTGCATCGCGCTGCAATGGCACCACTGCCGGGTCGATGCCCAAGGCCGGGCCGAGCAGCTGACGCGCCTGCGGCTCGCCACGCTCGCCGGGGCGGTGCGGGCGTAGCCACAGCTGCACCGGGCCAACCTGCCAGCTCGCATGCGCTGTCACGCGCCGTGCACCAAGCCGAACATTCGGCCACATCGTTCATCGCGCTCGACAGCTGCTTCACGCGCAGCTGCGTTGAATGGCGCCCATGCACCACTTCCGGTGCACGCGAACATGGAGATCAGCAACATGGGCATCATCATCTGGTTGATCGTCGGCGGCATCGTGGGTTGGCTGGCCAGCATCATCATGCGCCGCGACGCGCAGCAGGGCATCATCCTCAATGTGGTGGTGGGCATCGTGGGCGCACTGATCGCCGGTTTCCTGTTTGGTGGCGGCATCAACCAGGCCATTACGCTGTGGACCTTCGTGTGGTCGCTGGTGGGTGCGGTGATCTTGCTGGCCATCGTCAATCTGGTGACCCGCGGCCGACTGCGCTAACGCAGCGCCTCACACAGCTCTCGCGTCGCGCAACGCCCGGGCCTGCCCGGGCGTTGTCGTTTCAGCCTTTCGCGGCAATGCGATCGGCCGGGTGGTGCACGCCGTCTTCCACCGGCACGGCGATGTTCAACGCATACGGATTGACGCCTTCCAGGCAACCGACGTTATAGCCGTATTCGTTGGGATTGGAGCGGCGCCGGTGATGGGTGTAGATGCCGCACACGCCGCAGAAATAATGCGCTGCGGTCTGCGTGTTGAATTGATACAGCTGCAGCACTTCCTCGCCCTGCACTACATGCAGGCCATCGAGGGTGACCGACGCGACGATGGCGCCGCGCCGGCGGCACATCGAGCAATCGCAGCGGCGTGGATCGAGCAGGCCATGCGGCAGATCCAGATCGATTTGCACTGCACCGCAGTGGCAACTCAGGCGATGCACCGGCCCCAGCGTGACATCGCCCACCTTGTGCGTGCTACGACGCAGATGCCGCTCGCTCATGCGCCGACCTCCGCCAGCCGCACCCACGCCGGCGCATGGTCGCTGGGCCGCTCCCAGGTCCGCGGTTCGCGGTCGATGCCCGATTCCACCGCGCGCGTGCGCAACGCGTCCGAGACCAGGGTCAGGTCGATACGCAAGCCCAGATTGCGGCGGAAACCGGCCTGGCGGTAATCCCACCAACTGAAGTGCTCGGCGTCCTGGTTGTGCAACCGGAATGCGTCGTGCAAGCCCAGCGCCAGCAGTTTGTCCAACGCGGCGCGCTCGTCGGTCGAGGTGAGGATGTGGTGCTCGTTCCACACCGTTGCATCGTGCACGTCGCGCGCGTCCGGGGCGATGTTGAAGTCGCCCAGCACCACCAGCTGCGGGTACCGCTGCAGCTCCTGCGCGATCCAGTCGTGCGCTGCGGCGAGCCAGCGCAACTTGTAGGCGTACTTCTCGGTGCCCACGTCCTGGCCGTTGACCACATACAGATTGATGATGCGCACGCCATCCACCGTGGCGGCGATGACGCGCTGCTGCACATCGTCGAGCCCGGGGATGCCCATCTGCACGTCAACTGCCGGCGAGCGCGACAGGATCGCCACGCCGTTATAGGTTTTCTGCCCGCAGAACACGCTGCGGTAGCCCAGTGCCGCCAGCGCTGCATCGGGGAACTTGTGGTCTTCCAGCTTGGTTTCCTGGATGCCCACCACATCCGGCGCAAACGCGGCGAGCCACTGTTGCAGGTGCGGCAGGCGCACATTGAGCGAGTTGACGTTCCAGGAGGCAATCTTCATGGCGCGGACCGTGGTTCAAACCACCAATGGTACCGCGCCATGCGTCGCCCTCAGGACGGTGGAGCCCGGCGTGGCGGAACCGGGCTATTCCGCCACGCGCTGCCGTGCCGTGTGTGGGAAGGCGCGCGTGCCGGCCTGGCGTGCGCGTCTATGCGCTTGCCGCCGAACGTTGGCGAGCGGCCTGCGCCTACGCGCGGGCGCTGCCGGTCGGGCGACCGCCGCCCGTGAGCGAAGGCACGAGACGGGCACCTGCACCGGACAGCCGCCATCATTCAATCACTTGGCGTGAAGCAACCCGCCCGGTTGAAGTGGATAAGTTGGCCTGACCCCCATGACACCGCCAGCCATGCCGTCATCCGCCGCAGTCGCGTCGCCACCGCAGTCGCCTGCCTTCCCCGGCCTGAGCCTTGACGAGCGCGACATGCGCGACCGCCTGCGTCTGGCCGGCGTACTCACCCGTGCCGACCTCAGCCGTGGCACCGGAGTGTGCGCGCGCCACCGCGAACACGCGGCCACCTGGGCCAGGGCCGTGCGGGCATCTCGCACATGTCCCTGGCCGGGCCGCCCCGACAGCGGCGGCATCGCCAAAACGCAGAACGCCGGCACTGGGCCGGCGTTCTGCGATCACATCAACCATCAACCCGTCGATCAATGACCGGAGGCGCCACTGGCACCCAGGCCGGTTTCGGCACGGATCTGCTGCGCCTTGAAGGCAGCGCGTTCGTTGGCTGCCTGCGGGCTGCGATCCAGCACCGAGAACAACCAGATGCCGACAAAACCAATCGTCATCGAGAACAGCGCCGGCGAGGTGTACGGGAACGGCGCCGAGCCGGCCGCGTTGCCCAGCGTGTCCACCCACACCGACGGCGACAGGATCGTCAACACCAGCGAGGAGATCAGGCCGAGGAAACCACCGGTCACTGCACCACGGGTGGTGCAGTTCTTCCACAGCAACGACAGGATCAGCACCGGGAAGTTGGCCGAGGCGGCGATGGCGAAGGCCAGCGACACCATGAAGGCCACGTTCTGCTTCTCGAACACGATGCCCAGCAGCACCGCGATCACGCCCAGCACCAGGGTGGTGGCACGCGAGACCTTGAGCTCCGAACCAGGCGCCGGGTTGCCCTTCTTGAGCACCGTGGCATACAGGTCATGCGACACCGCCGAGGCGCCGGACAGGGTCAGGCCGGCCACCACCGCCAGGATGGTGGCGAAGGCCACCGCCGAGATGAAGCCCATGAACACGTTGCCGCCCACCGCGTTACCGACCAGCACCGCCGCCATGTTGGCCGCGCCCTTGCCGCCGTGGATGGTGCCGGTGGCGACATCGGCGAACTGCGGGTTGGTCAACACCAGTGCGATCGCACCGAAGCCGATGATGAAGATCAGGATGTAGAAGTACCCGATCCAGGTGGTGGCCCACAGCACCGACTTGCGTGCCTGCTTGGCATCGGGAACGGTGAAGAAGCGCATCAGGATGTGCGGCAGGCCGGCGGTACCGAACATCAGCGCCATGCCGAAGGAAATCGCCGAAATCGGGTCCTTGACGAAACCGCCCGGCCCCATGATCGACAAGCCTGCTTTTGCTGCATCCTCGGGCGAAGCGCCACCGCTGGCCGCGACCGCGGTTTTCACCCGCACGCCTTCGGCAAACAGCGCCTCGAAGCTGAAGTTGAAATGCCACATGATCGCCACGGCCATGAAGGTCACGCCGGTCAGCAGCAGCACGGCCTTGATGATCTGCACCCAGGTCGTTGCGGTCATGCCGCCGAACAACACGTAGATCATCATCAGCACGCCGACCAGGGTCACCGCCACCCAGTAGTCCAGGCCGAACAGCAACTTGATCAGCGCACCGGCACCGACCATCTGTGCGATCAGATAGAACAGCACCACCACCAAGGTGCCCGACGCCGCAAAGCTGCGGATCGCCGTCGGCGCGAAGCGGTAACCGGCCACGTCGGCGAAGGTGTACTTGCCGAGGTTGCGCAGGCGTTCGGCCATCAGGAAGGTCAGGATGGGCCAGCCGACCAGAAAGCCGATCGCATAGATCAGGCCGTCGTAGCCGTTGGCCATCACCGCAGCGGTGATGCCCAGGAACGACGCCGCCGACATGAAGTCGCCAGCGATCGCCAGGCCGTTCTGGAAACCGGTGATGCCACCGCCAGCGGTATAGAAGTCGGCGGCCGACTTGGTCTTGGCCGCCGCCCATTTGGTGATCCACAGGGTGGCCAGCACGAAGAAGCCGAACATGGCGATCGCCACCCAGTTGGTGGGCTGCTTGTCGACCTGGCCCAGGTCGCCGCCGGCGGCCAGCGCGATGCCGGCAGGCATCAGGCCGGCCAGGATCAGGAGAAGGCGCGAAGTCTTGCTCATTTGCGGGCTTCCTCCAGGATCTGCGCGGTCAGCTGGTCATAGGTGTTGTTGGCGCGACGCACGTAGATGGCGGTGATGACGATGGTGAACACCATCACTCCGATCGCGATCGGGATGCCGATCGAGGTCACGCCGGCACCGATCGGCTTGGCGAGGAATTCCTTGTCGAAGGCAATCAGGCCGATGTAGCCGTAATAGGCCAGCAACATCAGTATGGTGAGCGTCCAGCCCAGCGTGTTGCGCTGACGCTTGAGTGCGTGGTACTTCGGATTGGCATCGATCTTGGCGATCAACGCGTCATTCGAGACGGTCATGGTCTGTCTCCTGGTAGAGCGCTGGTAAGACATAAGGCGGCGATGCCCGCTCCACCGCAGTGGAGCAGGCCGCCAGTGGCAGAACGCTAGAAGCTGTACTTGGTGGTGAACTGCAGCCGCGAAATGTCGCCGCTGTCGCCGTTTTCGGCTTCGCGACGGCCGTACATCAGCTCGGCGCCCACATCCACCTTCGGCAACGGCGAATAGAACACGTTGGCGCGAATGCTTTGCTGGGACTTGCTGGCAAGCCCACCGGTATTGGCCAGCGAATGGTCGTAATTCACGCGCGAGTACATGAGGGTGCTGCGCAGCTTGGCGTTGTAGTCATGGCGCCAGGCCACCCAACCGGCAACCGTGGTGACGGTCTGGATATTGCCGTCGATGTCGATCTCCACATCCGAGCCGTTGCCCAGGCCCAGATAGCGTCCCAGGCCCTCGCCGTAGCTGAGCTGGTAGCGCAGATCGTTCTTGGAGTTGATGATCCAGCGGCCGCCGCCGGCGATGGCACCGCCGAAGTCGGTGTCGTTGGTCAGCGCGCTGCGGGTGCGGTACTGGCGCGCAATGGCCGACAGACCGAAGGTGCCCCAGGTGCCCTTCCAGTTGTAGCGTGCAGTCAGGTCCGGCATCGCGCCATGGTCCGAGGCCAGGATGGTGTTGCCGCCCTGGTACGGGGTGGTCAGCGTCTCGGGGTTTTCGGCCGACACGCTGAAAGCGCCGCGGGTGTACCGGATCTGAGTCTGACGGCTGAACAACGCACCGTCGGTCGGCCCGACGATGTCGGCCGCTTCCGGCAGGATGGTGGGATCGATGAAGTTGGACCAGGTCTGACCGGCCAGCCAGTTGTTCCAGCTCATGTAGGCGTGCCGCAAGGTACCGCCATACAGATTGTTGACCTGGTTGGCCAGCGCGTTGCCGAAGAAATCCAGTTCGATGAAGGCGGTGAGCTTGTCGCCGTTCTCGGTGACGGTGTCCACGCCCAGATTGAAGCGCGAGAACTTGGCGTGGAAGTCGGTATCGGTGCTGGACGCCTGGCCGCCGACCGGCGTCTGCGTCGGGATATACAGGTAACGCCCCACCGCACCCTCAGGCAATGCGCCGTCGCTGGTGCGGGTGGTCATGAAGTCGGCCTTGATGAAACCACCGTAACGGAACGTTGTCCCCGGCAACGCGTTCGGCGTGATGCTGGTCAGCTGGATCGGCTTCTTGCCGGCCGGCACCGCCGGTGCAGGCGGCGTCTGCGCCTGCAAGGTGCGCACTTCGGTGACCTGCGTCTGCGTCTGCGCGATCTGGCCCTGCTGCTGTTGCTGCGCAGACACCAGCATCTGGACCTGGCGCTCGAGCTCGGCGATACGCGCTTCCAGTGCCTTTTCCTTGGACGTCTGGGCGAACGCAGCGCCCGGCAAAATGGTGGCCACGAACAAGGCGGCCGCCAACGGATGGCGCACCAGCGGTGCAATACGGTGTTTCATGGAACCCTCTCCCCAATGAAGGCCTCGCGCTTGATGGCGATGCTGTGCGGAGCGTGAGGCAGTCCGCGCTTCGGAGCCTATTCGCCTTTGGTCGTAGCTGCAACGCAGCATTGCGCAAGATGACCGATGGTCGCACCGCAGCACGCCTGGCATGTGCGTTGGCGCACTCACCCCGGTTACGACCATGGTCTAAGGCGCCGTTGACCGCCGGGACAGAATGGATGCGGCACACTGATTGTCTACCGAGGGCAGCCGCAACGCCCTCTTCCGACAAGTTCATCGCAAGTGAGGGTGCCATGGCTGATGTTTATCCCGTCGATCCCGCGTTCGCCGCCGATGCGCGCGTGACGCGCGAGCAGTACGCCGCGCTGTACCGCGAATCGATCGAACACCCCGAACAGTTCTGGGGCAAGGCCGCGCAGCGGCTCGAATGGTTCAAGCAACCCACCCAGATCAAGGACGTCAGCTACGCGCTGGACGACTTCCATATCCGCTGGTTCGGCGATGGCGAGCTCAACGCCAGCGTCAACTGCCTGGACCGCCAGCTGGCCACACGCGGCGACAAGACCGCACTGCTGTTCGAACCCGACAGCCCGGATGCGCAGTCCTACCCGGTCACCTACCGCGAGTTGTACGAGCGCGTCTGCAAGCTGGGCAATGCGCTGCGCAACCTGGGCGTCAAGAAGGGCGACCGGGTCACCATCTATCTGCCGATGATCGTCGACGCCGCTGTGGCCATGCTCGCCTGCGCGCGCATCGGTGCGGTGCATTCGGTGGTGTTCGGCGGCTTTGCTGCCAACTCGATCGCCGACCGCGTGATCGATTGCCAGAGCAAGCTGATCATCACCGCCGACGAAGGCCTGCGCGGCGGCAAGAAGATTCCGCTCAAGGCAAATGTCGATGCAGCGCTGAAGATTCCCGGCACCGATACGGTGGAAACCGTGCTGGTGGTGCGCCATACCGGTGGCGCAGTGGAGATGCAGGCACCGCGCGATCGCTGGTTCCACGATGTGGTCGACGGCCAGCCGGCCGAGTGCACACCCGAGCGCATGAACGCCGAAGACCCGCTCTTCATCCTCTACACCTCCGGCTCCACCGGCAAACCCAAGGGCGTGTTGCACACCACCGCCGGCTATCTGTTGTTTGCCAGCTACACGCATGAAGTGGTGTTCGACCTGCGCGAGGACGACATCTACTGGTGCACCGCCGACGTGGGCTGGGTCACCGGCCATAGCTACATCGTCTATGGCCCGCTCGCCAATGGCGCCACCGCGGTGATGTTCGAAGGCGTGCCCAATTACCCGAACGTGTCGCGCTTCTGGGAAGTGATCGACAAGCATCAGGTCACCATTTTCTACACCGCACCCACCGCGATTCGCGCATTGATGCGCGACGGCGCGGAACCGGTCAAAAAGACCTCGCGCAAGAGCCTGCGCCTGCTTGGCAGCGTTGGCGAGCCGATCAATCCGGAAGCCTGGCGCTGGTATTACGAGGTGGTCGGTGACAGCCGTTGCCCGATCGTGGATACGTGGTGGCAGACCGAAACCGGCGGCATCCTGATTTCGCCGCTGGCCGGCGCGGTCGATCTCAAGCCGGGCTCGGCCACCTTGCCGTTCTTCGGCGTGCAGCCGGCGCTGGTCGATGCCGAAGGCAAGATTCTGGAAGGCGCCACCGAAGGCAATCTGGTGCTGCTCGATTCCTGGCCGGGCCAGATGCGTAGCGTGTACGGCGACCACCAGCGTTTCATCGACACCTACTTCCGCACCTATCCGGGCAGCTACTTCACCGGCGACGGCTGCCGTCGCGATGCCGACGGCTACTACTGGATCACCGGCCGCGTGGACGATGTGATCAATGTTTCCGGGCACCGCATCGGCACCGCCGAAGTGGAAAGCGCGCTGGTTTCGCACCCCAAGGTCGCCGAAGCGGCCGTGGTGGGCTTCCCGCATGACGTCAAGGGCCAGGGCATCTATGCCTACGTCACCCTGATCGCCGGGCAGAGCCCGAGCGAAGACCTGCACAAGGAATTGGTCAGCTGGGTGCGCAAGGAGATCGGCCCGATCGCCTCGCCCGACCACTTGCAGTGGGCGCCCGGCCTGCCCAAAACCCGCTCGGGCAAGATCATGCGCCGCATCCTGCGCAAGATCGCCGAGAACGCGCCCGACCAGCTCGGCGACACCTCCACGCTGGCAGATCCGTCGGTGGTGGATTCGCTGGTCAACGGGCGCCTGGCGCGCTGACGCGCCGAAGGGCCGGGATTCGGGATTCGGGATTGGGGATTCGCAGAAGCGGCTTTCCAATCTCTTTCCATTTTCCTCTCCGGATCTGCATTGTCGAACAGTAATGCGTGCGGGCAGTTACGAATCCCAACATCCCTGCTTTTACGAATCCCCAATCCCCAATCCCGGCCCCACCATGACCACCCTGCTCATCGCCGACGACCATCCCCTGTTCCGTGAAGCCTTGCGCGGGGCGGTGCAGCGCGTGATGCCGGGGGTCGAACTGTTCGAAGCCGATAACGTGGATGCGCTGTACACCCTGGCCGATGCGCAGCCGGACGCCGATCTGCTGCTGATGGATCTCAACATGCCCGGCGCACAGGGATTCAGCGCGTTGGTGCACATGCGCTCGCTGCATCCGCAATTGCCGGTGGTGGTGGTCTCCGCACGCGAAGAGCCCACCGTCATGCGACGCGCGATCGACCACGGTGCGTTCGGCTTCATTCCCAAATCCGCCGATTCGGACACCATCGGGCGGGCGCTGGCCACCGTGCTCGATGGCGAGCGCTGGATCCCGGCCGAAGCGCAAAACCTGCCGCCGACCGACAGCGAGGAACGCGAGGTTGGCCAGCGTCTGCGCGATCTCACGCCACAGCAATTTCGCGTGTTGCAGATGCTGGGCGCGGGGCGCCTCAACAAACAGATCGCCTACGACCTGGGCGTATCCGAAGCCACCATCAAGGCCCATGTCACCGCGATCCTGCGCAAGCTCGGCGTCACCAATCGCACCCAGGCAGTGCTGATGGCCGGCAAGCTCGCCATCGATGCCGACGGCATCGTGCTGCCGCCGCCGGAAGAAGACTGACGCGCGCAGGTGTAGGACTGCGTGCGTTGGGGTTGATCGGTGAGGCTTGGTCGCGTCCGGGTGCGCTCGTGCCCGTGCTCCCGCCACCTCGGCCGTCATCGGTGGTGGGCAATCGACGGACGTGCCATGCAACGCAGCGTGGCACCAACGTAGGAGCGCACCTGGGTACGATGCGCGTTCTCGGCAACGCTTTGCAGAAGACAACCGATGCGCGTTGGCGCATACGATCGTGGTGAGCGTTGCAAAACGCTTCGTCGCGCCCTGCTGCCCTGCTGCTTGTCCGGTTTATTCCGGTGCGCGCACGAACAACACGTTCAAATCGCGCATCGGCACGAAGTTGGCCTGCTTGAACTGGAAGGTTAGCGGGTCGATCTTTTTCAGGTCGCCGTCGAAACACAGGCTCAGGATGTCGCTGGCCGCCTGCTTGCGGATGGTCAGCTGGAAGTCCTTGATCGGGCCGTTCCAGTTCTTGCCGGTCGTGAGCACGTAGCGCAGGTTGGCCCATCCCAACCCGTACTTGCCCTCACGACGCTGCATGCTGGCTTTGGTCGCCGGTTCGATGCAGGTGTCTTTTGCATACGCCTTCAGCAAATAGCTGCTGGGCTGCGGGACGCCGGTAGACAGGCTGGGTGTATAGGTGTGGCGGATCTGCACGCTTGCCTTGGCAGGAAATTTCTGCTGCCAGACGAAGTAGGCGTTGAGCGTGAAACGCGGTTGCCCATCGCCATCGACCCAGCGCGCGGGCAGCGGCTTGCGCCCCTTCGGGGGCGTGGCCGATTCGGTGAGCGCGGCGACATCGTCCTGGGTCCAGCCAGTGGCGGCGAACGCGGTGGAGATGTCGCTGCCGTCATCCAGCAACACCACCAGCTTGCGCGTGGTGGCAACCGGTTTGCCGTCGGCCCAGAGCTTGAAATCGCTCAGCGCATTATGGTCGGCCATGCCGAAGTACATCGGCGGCATCGGGAAGGCCACTGGCACGCTCAGGTCGCGCTCGCTGGTGTTGGTGAACACATAGTCCACTTGCACGCGTTCTTCGCTGAGCAACAGCGCTTCGCGGTCCATGCTGATGTCGGGCTGATGCAGCAGGCGGATGGTGCCATTGTCGTCGCCGAAACTGCTGTCATTGGCCTGTGCAGCACTGCAGGCACACAGTGCCAGCACACACAGCCGGACGGAAAACGCCATTGCACGCATGAGGTGATCCTTGAAAGGCCGGCGTACCCGCGCGCCGGGCCGCACAGCATGCCACGCGCGGGCTCGACCGAATGGTGGGCAGCGCGTCGCGCGACGCGTGCGGCAATGGCGCAGGGTCTGATGTGTTTGTGGTGCTGTCGTGCTTGCTGGTGGCGTTGGCCTGGCCTACGGATCAGCCTGCACGCGAGGCGACGCACCTCGACCGTCCACATGCGCTCGCTCGCCTTGGTGGCGGTGTTGCTGTGGGGCCCGCTTAGCGTGCTGGGTGATTTGAACGCGCCAGTGCACTCGCAACGTCATCCCGGCCTTCCCTACGCGTGCCCGCGCCAATGCTGCATGCACGCTTCCATGGCGCGCTGATTGCGCAAATGCCAATCGCGACACCACGCGTCAGTGACAAGCCCAAGCGCGGGGGCGTGATCGCATCCACAACCGCAGACCGTGCGACATCGCAGTTGTCGATATCACCATTGACCATGAGCTGATGCCTGGGCAAGGCTCGAGCACCAAGGACGCTTTGGAGCTGGCATGGCGCGACGTTTCCCCTGGCTCTGGATGGGCCTGCTGGTGGCCTGTGCATTGATTGCGGTGCTGGCGTGGCAGAACCGGCAGCTACGCGTGCAGCAACACTGGCTGCAGACGCGCATCAGCACGCCGTATGACGGCATGTACGTGCCGCGTATCGAAGCGACCGATGGCGATGGCCGGCGGCATCTGCTCGGTGCGCCGCATGGGCCGGCGCAGGTGCTGTTCTTTTTCACCACCACCTGCCCGTACTGCCAGCGCTCGGCGCCGACCGTGCTGCGGGCAGCGCGGCAGCTGCAGGCCAACCTGCCCGGCCGGCCGCAGCTGCTGGGCGTGTGCCACTGCGATGCCGCGCAGGCTGCGCGCTACGCACATGTGCACGGTTTCGATTTCCCGGTGGTCACGTTGACCGATCGTCGCGCGTTGATGCTGTTCCGCGCACGCAACGTGCCGCTGCTGATGGCCATCGATGGGGAGGGGCGCGTGCGTCATTCGCATCTTGGCGTTTTCGATACCACGGAGCGGGTGCAGGACCTCGTTGCCGCCTTGCGCCGCACGGACGCGCCAGCGGCTTTTGCAACGGTGAAGGAGTAATGCATGAAGAAGCGTTGGGTAAGCTTGCGTAGTGCGTTGATGGCAGCGACCTTTCTGGCCAGCACCGGCTTCGGTGCCTTCCAGGTGATGGCGGTCGATAACGCACAGCCGAAAGTCGAATCGTGTAGTGCATGGGCCTGCAAAGCCGAGTGTCCGGAATTCGGCGGCGACCTGGGCCAGGGCAACGTCTGCTACTGCTGCGGTTAACTGCAATCGATAGAGCGACCGCGTCGCTGCCAGATGGAGCAGGCCGGCGTACGGAATCGGCATGTACCGCGTATCCATGGCGATTCTTGACGCCGTCCGCATCCCGCTGACGCTGTGCGCAAGGCCTCGATGGTCGCAGTTACGCCTGACGGCGAGGTCCCCCCGGGCCTCGCCGTTTGACTGTCACGCTGGGTGGCGTGATGCGCGCTCAGCTCAGCGCGCGATAGCGGAAATCGCGCAATACCACCTCGCCTTGCTGCGCGGCATACACGCCAAGCTGCAGGTTGAGAAAACCGCCGAACACGTTGTGATGGAATCCGGAGACTTCCATGCGGGTGGGGTGGCGCGTCCATTGCCGGCCCTCATCGACCGAATACTCGAACCCTACGACCTGGTGATCGTTGGTCAGCCGCACGCGAATGCGCCGATGCGTGTTGGGTGCGCGCGCCCAGACCAGTTCTTCGGAATATTCGTAGGTCTTCATGCTGTCGGCAGTGAAGCCGATGCCGACGAAGGCCTTGTGGTTATAGAACAACACAATGCCGCCTTCGGCATTGCCGACCAGTTCCAGCGTCACCTCTGCCATGTAGGCGCGATCGGGCACGCCGCAGGTCAGTGGCGTGCTGTCGATCGGCGAGCTGCCCGCACAGGCCAGCGTCAGCGCCTTGTTCGCGCGCCGCACCCGCGCCTGTTCGCCGGGCTTGGGCGCATGCAGGCTCCATTGGGTGCCGAACCTGTCGCTGGAAAAATCGTCGGACAACGCCAACCCCGTCGCCGGCGCCATGCCGGCGGCAGGCACGCGTGCCGGTGTGCGTAATGGTTTGGACAGATCGCCGCCAGTGGCGCGAAACCAGCCGTCGGCCGTCCACTCGATCGGCTCCAGCAAGGTCTGCCGCCCCAGCGTGCGAAAGCCGTTTTCGTAGCCGTGATAGACCATCCACCAGTCGCCGCGCGGCCCTTCCACCAGCGTGGCATGCCCACGCGACCACCACGGCTCCTGGTCCGATTGGGTGCGCACCAGCGGGTTGCGCGGGCAGTGTTCCCACGGCCCATGCACCGAGCGCGAACGCGCGGCGATGACCATGTGCCCGGTCACCGGCCCGGCAGTGCCGCCAACGGCGGTGACCAGGTACAGCCACCCATCGTGCCAGGTCAGCTTGGGGCCCTCGGGCGCGAAATTCTCCACCACCCAGTGGTCTGGATAGCGCCACGGCGCGTAGGCCGGTTCCAGCTGTCCGTCGGTGGCCAGGCCGTCATCGCGCAGGCGTACCTTGCGGATGCCGTTGACGAACAGATAGCGCTTGCCGTCTTCGCCGACCACGTGACCGGGATCGATGCAGCCGGCGATCTTCAGGTCGATCGGTGCGCTCCACCGCCCGCGGATGTCGTCGGCCCAGATCACGAAGATCGACCAGCCGGTGTCGTCCGGATTGGCCGGGATGTAGATGTAGTAGCGACCGTTGTGCTTGCACAGGTCCAGCGCCCAGATCGTGCCCAGCCCCTGATGCAACGCCGGGCCGATCGGGGTCCAGTTGACCAGATCGGTGGAATGCCACAGCACGATGCCCGGGTAGGAAAAGAACGACGAAAACGTCATGTAGTAGTCGTCGCCATCCTTGAGGATGGTGGGGTCGGGGTGATCGCCGGCCACGATGGGGTTGAGATAGGTGCCGTTGCCCAGATCCGCCTTGCGCTGCCCCTCCACACCGCGCGCCCACGGCGGGGTGCCTGCGCACTGTGGCGTCGACGCCTGGGCCGCGGCCGCCAGCGGTGCGACCAGTGCGCCGGCAGCCAGTCCCTTGAACAAGTCCCGCCGTGTCGTGTCTGCCATGCGTCAGCTTCGTCGAAGAAGGCAGGTATCTAGCCGCACCGGCTTTCATGCCGCAACCGCAGGCCGGGCGTTATAGGAACTGGTCATGCCAGTTGCGAAATCCGACATAGCGCCGCCGGCCTCACGACGGTGTGCAGACCCGGGCACCGCAATGCTGCACTGCAGCGTGATCTGTTCATTGATGATTGCCATATTCATATGCGAACAGTCCGGCACCTGCCGGATGGTGGACGTTGCAATGCTCAGCTTCTGCTCGACGGATTCTTCAAGCCCCCGCACCTGCGCCCTGCTCGCGGAGCGGCGCGCATGAGCGGCGTGGCGCGGCAGCGTCTGGGCGGCACGGACGTGCAGCTTTCTGCACTGGGCTTCGGTGCCGCCCCGATCGGCAACCTGTACACGGAAGTGGACGAAGCAGACGCACTGGCAGCGGTCGCAGGCGCGTTCGAGGCCGGCATTCGCCATTTCGATACCGCGCCCTACTACGGCTACGGGCTGAGCGAAGCGCGTCTGGGTCGTGGCCTGGCCGGTGTGCCGCGCGCGGACTACACGCTGTCGACCAAGGTTGGCCGTTGCGTCTACGACGACGCCCACGCCGTTGCCGGGCGCGACGGTTTTGCGGTGGCCGGGCGGCGTGCCGAGTTCGACTACAGCGCCGACGGCGTACGCCGGGCGTTCGACTCCAGCCTGCAGCGCCTGGGCACCGACTACATCGACGTGCTGCTGCTGCACGACATCGGCGCGCTGACCCACGGCGACAACCACGCCAACGTGCTGCGCCAGGCCTTGGAGGAGGCCTTGCCGGCGATGGCGGAGCTCAAGGCGGCCGGTGCCTGCGGGGCGATCGGGCTGGGCGTCAACGAGCAGGACGTGGCACTGGAGGTGTTGCCGCGTTTTCCGCTCGATTGCGTGATGCTGGCCGGCCGCTACACCCTGCTGGAACAGCACGGCGCGCGCGCGTTGCTGCAGCAGGCGCAGCAACGCGATGTGGCGATCCTGTCGGCCGGCCCGTACAGCTCCGGCCTGCTCAGCGACGCACGCGGCCCCGGCGCCACCTACAACTACGCCCCGGTCGATACCGCCACGCTGCAGCATGCGCAGCGGCTGTACGCGGCCTGTGCGGCGTTCGGGGTGGATATCGGCGCGGCCGCCTTGCAGTTCCCGCTGGCGCACCCGGCGGTGACCACGGTGGTGGCCGGCATGCGCACCGTGGCCGAAGTGCGATCGGCTGCCACGCGGCTTGCGGCTCCGGTGCCATCGGCACTGTGGCAACGCCTGCGCGATGAGGGCCTGCTCGCAGCAGAGTTGCCCACGCCATGAGCCGGGTCGACGCGCACCTGCATTTCTGGCACCTGGCCCGTGGCGATTACCACTGGCTGACGCCCGAGCTGGCACCGCTGTACCGCGACTTCGGCCCGGGTGACGTCAACGCTGCGCTGGACGCGGCCAATGTCGGTCAGGTGGTGGTGGTGCAGGCGGCCGCCACCGAAGCCGAGACCTGTTACCTGTTCGAGCTGGCCCGCGACGATGCGCGCATTGCCGGCGTGGTGGGTTGGGTGGACTTCGCTGCGCCCGATGCCGCTGCACGCATCGGCGCACTGGTGCATGCCGGCGGCGGCGTACTCAAGGGCCTGCGCCCGATGGTGCAGGACATCACCGACGTGCACTGGCTGGCCAGTCCCGCCCTGGATGCCGCCTTCGATGCACTGCTGGCGCACGATCTGGCCTTCGATGCGCTGATTCGTGCCGTGCACGTGCCGGCACTGCAGGCGCGCTTGAAGCGCCATCCGGGCTTGCGCGTGGTGGTCGATCACGGCGGCAAGCCGCAGATTGCGGCCGGCGAGTTCGTTGCCTGGGCCGCCGGCATGGCGGCCCTGGCGCAGCATCCCACTGTGCATTGCAAACTCTCCGGCCTGCTCACCGAAGCCGCGCGCGGCGCGGGCGTGGACGCGCTGGAGCCGTATGTGGCGCACCTGTTCGCCCGCTTCGGCGCGCAGCGGCTGCTATGGGGCAGCGACTGGCCGGTGCTGACCCTGCGCGCCGACTACGCGCACTGGTTCGCGCTCGCCCAGCAACTCGTCACCCGGCATGCCGCCGAGCACGCGGCAGCCATCTTCGGCGACAACGCACGCACGTTCTATCGTCTGCCACGGCCGGCGGCCCCCACCCACGGAACCTCATCGGTATGACTGTCTCGATCTCCACCACACCCAACACCCGCCTGCAGGGCAAGCGCTGCCTGATCACCGCCGCCGGCGCCGGCATCGGGCGCGAAAGCGCGCTGGCCTGTGCACGCGCCGGTGCACAGGTGATTGCCACCGACATCGACGCCGCGGCCTTGCAGGCGCTGGCCGCCGAATCCGATGCCATCACCACCCAGCTGCTCGACGTCACCGACGCCGCCGCGATCAGCGCATTGATCGCCGCACATGGCCCGTTCGACGTGCTGTTCAACTGCGCCGGCTTCGTGCATCAGGGCAGCATTCTCGACTGCGACGAGCCGGCATGGCGCCGCTCGTTCTCGATCAATGTCGATGCGATGTACTACACCTGCAAGGCGGTATTGCCGGGCATGCTCGAACGCGGCCGCGGCAGCATCATCAACATGTCCTCGGTGGCTTCCAGCATCAAGGGCGTGCCGAACCGCTTCGTGTACGGCGTGACCAAGGCCGCGGTGATCGGCCTGAGCAAGGCGATCGCGGCCGACTACGTGGCGCAGGGCGTGCGTTGCAACGCGATCTGCCCGGGCACCATCAAGACGCCGTCGCTGGGCGAACGCGTCAAGGCCCTGGGCGGCGACGAACAGGCGGTGTGGAAGAGCTTCACCGACCGCCAACCGATGGGCCGCCTGGGCGACCCACGCGAGATTGCGCAGCTGGTGGTGTACCTGGCTTCGGACGAATCGTCGTTCACCACCGGCCAGACCCACATCATCGATGGCGGCTGGTCCAACTGAGCACGGCAACGACGCATGCGGCCGCCCGCCACACACGCAGGCGCAGCGATCGCGTGACGCGATCTGTCGCATGTGTCTGCGTCAGGATGCGCACACCGTCCTTACCCACCCGATGCATGCGCGCTAGGTTTGCTAGCCGCTCCCCTTCTCATCTGCAAAGGAAGACCGCATGAAACTCGTACGCATTGGCGCCGAAGGCCACGAACGCCCTGGCCTGATCGACAGCGAAGGCCGCATCCGCGACCTCAGCGGTTTGATCGACGACGTGGCCGGCGAGCACATCACCAACGCCGGCCTGGAAAAACTGCGCGCACTGGATGTGGCCACGCTGCCGTTGATCGAAGGTGAGGTGCGTTACGGCGCAGCGGTGGGCCGCATCGGCAAGTTCATCTGCGTCGGCTTGAACTATGCCGACCACGCCGCCGAATCGGGCATGGAAGTGCCCAAGATGCCGATTCTTTTCATGAAAGCCACCACGGCGGTGTGCGGCCCCAATGACACGGTGATCATCCCGCGCGGCTCGGTGAAGAGCGATTGGGAAGTGGAGCTGGGCGTGGTGATCGGCGACGTGGCGCGCGATGTATCGGTGGAGCAAGCGCTGAACCATGTGGCTGGCTACGCAGTGATCAACGACCTGTCCGAGCGCGAGTTCCAGCTCGAACATGGCGGCCAGTGGGTCAAGGGCAAGAGCGCGGACACCTTCGGCCCGATCGGCCCGTGGCTGGTCACCCGCGACGAAATCGCCGACCCGCAGAACCTGTCGATGTGGCTGGAGGTCAACGGCCACCGCTACCAGAACGGCAGCACGCGCACGATGGTGTTCGGCGTGGCCGAACTGGTCAGCCACATCAGCCGCTATATGACGCTGATGCCGGGCGATGTGATCAGCACCGGCACGCCGCCGGGCGTGGGCCTGGGCCAGAAGCCGCCGGTCTACCTCAAGCCCGGCGATGTGATGGAGCTGGAGATCGAAGGCCTGGGTCGTCAGCGCCAGCCGGTGGTGGCGCACCCGCGCGATGCGGCTTGAGGTTCTCTAGAAGGATTGAGGTAGCACTGCACTACATTGCGTACCACCCCTAAGAATTTTTCTTGCGCGAAAGCCGAAGGACTCACGCAACTCGAATCGCACGACAACGCAAAGCCCCTCTCCCATCGGGGCGCCAAGGCACAGCTTGCGCGCCATTGGCGCGCGTGCCTTGAAGCGCCCGCGTTGCTGGCGCGGGCCGGGGCGCGGAGCGGGGGTTGGGGTGAGGGTACGTAGCCACGGAGTCGCGCAATTCGATGTCATGCCGTCTGTTGTTTGGTCTGACATGTAGACGCTCATGCTGACGCATCACAAGCACGTTGCTCTTGCGGAGTTTGCCGCCGCGTTGCATTTCAAAAGCGGTGTAGCGCTTCGATGGCAATACACAGCTGGTTGTGCGATCGATTCATTGGGCTGCGTTGCAAAGGCATGAGTCACTGCAGCGCCTCAACATCCCTGGCGCTAAGCGTTCGTACCCTCACCCCAACCCCTCTCCCGGTGGGAGAGGGGCTAAAGCAATTCTCTGTTTCCGTTCTTGTCGGTCCGTTCTTCTTCCACCCTTCACCGCCCAGGATTTTCATGCGCACCATCATCGCCCTCGAAACCCATGACGTCCGCTTCCCCACCTCGCGCGAGCTCGATGGGTCGGACGCGATGAACCCGGATCCGGATTACTCGGCCGCCTATGTGGTGCTGCGCACCGATGCAGCCGATGACCTGGCCGGTTACGGCCTGGTGTTCACCATCGGCCGCGGCAACGACGTGCAGACCGCCGCGGTGGCGGCCCTGGCCGAGCATGTGATCGGCCTGTCGGTCGACGAGGTCATCGCCGATCTGGGCGCATTCGCGCGCCGGCTCACCAACGACTCGCAGCTGCGCTGGCTGGGCCCGGAAAAGGGCGTGATGCACATGGCCATCGGCGCGGTGATCAACGCCGCCTGGGACCTGGCCGCACGCGCGGCGAAAAAGCCGCTGTGGCGCTTCATCGCCGAACTCACGCCCGAGCAGTTGGTCGACACCATCGACTTCCGCTACCTCACCGACGCGCTCACCCGCGACGAAGCGCTGGCCATCCTGCGCGCTGCGCAGCCGCAGCGCGCGCAGCGCATCGCGCAGCTGATCGAGCAAGGCTACCCCGCCTACACCACCTCGCCAGGCTGGCTCGGCTACTCGGACGAGAAGCTGGTGCGGCTGGCCAAGGAAGCGGTGGCCGACGGCTTCCGCACCATCAAGCTCAAGGTTGGCGCCAACGTGCGCGACGACATTCGCCGCTGCCGCCTGGCGCGCGAAGCGATCGGCCCGGATATCGCCATGGCGGTCGATGCCAATCAGCGCTGGGACGTGGGCCCTGCGATCGACTGGATGCGCCAGCTGGCCGAATTCGACATTGCCTGGATCGAAGAACCCACCAGCCCGGACGACGTGCTCGGCCATGCCGCCATCCGCCAGGGCATCGCGCCGGTGCCGGTTTCCACGGGCGAACACACGCAGAACCGCGTGGTGTTCAAGCAACTGTTGCAGGCCGGCGCGGTGGACCTGATCCAGATCGATGCCGCGCGCGTGGGCGGGGTCAACGAGAATCTCGCCATCCTGCTGCTGGCCGCCAAGTTCAACGTGCGCGTGTTCCCGCATGCCGGCGGTGTCGGTCTTTGCGAGTTGGTGCAGCATCTGGCCATGGCCGATTTCGTGGCCATCACCGGCAAGATGGAAGACCGCGCCATCGAATTCGTCGACCACCTGCACCAACACTTCCTGGACCCGGTGCGCATTCGCCACGGCCGCTATCTGGCCCCGGAAGCGGCTGGTTTCTCCGCACAAATGCACGCCGCCTCGATCGCGGAGTTCAGCTATCCGGGTGGACGGTTCTGGGTGGAGGATCTGGCGGCCAGCGCGAAGACCTGAGCCCGCGTTCCCTCATCCGCCCTTCGGGCACCTTCTCCCGCGCGCGGGTGAAGGAAACGGTACGGGACCGCTCGGCAATTCGGATTGACACATCTCGGCCTGAACTTTCGGCCATGCAGAACAGCCAACGGCTGGCTGCCTAAACCTGCCACGCCTGGATCAACGCGGAGCATGCCCTTCTCCCGCCTGCGGGAGAAGGTGCCCGCAGGGCGGATGAGGGCGCTCTTAGCGCTGCGCGTGGATCGCCTCGCCCAGCGCGAAGATCCGCCCGGCCTGCCGCCATTTCTCGCCTGGGGCACTGCCGGGCAGCGGTTTCTGAAACCGCCACATCAACTGCTCCCACGCCTGGATGCGCGGGTCGGCGGCATCGCGCGCGGCTTTGGCGGCCGGGTCGTAGTCCTCGCTGACCTCCATCAGCATCACCAGCCGGTCGCCGCTGCGAAAGATCTCCAATTCCAGGATGCCGGCCTGCTGCAGCGAGACCACTACCTCCGGCCACACCTCGGTGGGCTGATGCCAGCGCTCGTACTCGGCGATCAGCGCTGCATCGTCGTGTAGATCCAGCACATAACAAAGACGCGGCATGCTCAGGCTCCTGCAACGACGGGCGCCGCGCGACGTGCGCGCAACGCGAACGACAAAATCACCGCAAAGCACGCACCCGGCACCACCATCGCCCAGTGGATGCCGGCCATATCCGACACCGCGCCCATCACCGCCGTAAGCAAGGCACCGCCGATGATGGACATCACCAGCATGGACGAGCCCAGCTTGCGGGCATCGTCGTGCATGCCGTCCAGGCCCAGCGCAAAAATGGTCGGGAACATCACCGACATGAACACGCTGGCCGCCACCAGCGCGTACAGCCCGGTCCAGCCGGGTAGCGCGATGGCCACCGCGCACAAGACCAGATTGATCACGGCAAAACTTGCCAACAGCTTCGCAGGCGCCAGGTAACGCAACAGCGCAGTGCCGATGAAGCGGCCGGCCATGAACAGCACCAGCGAGATGGTCAGATAGGTCGCAGCGGTTTTCTCCGGCGTGCCAGGCACTGCGTCCTGCAGATAGCGGATCAGATAACTCCAGATGCCGACCTGCGCGCCCACGTAAAAGAACTGCGCCACCACCGCAAACACGAACAAGCGGTTACGCAGCAGTTCGCCGAAGCGTGCGCGCCTGGGCGCAACGCCGGTGTCTGCCTCCGGCGCGCCGCTGGGAAAACGCACCAGCGCGATCAGGATCGCCCACAGCACCACCACCGCACCGATGATCAGGTAGGGCATCTGCACGGCCGCCGATTCGGTGGCGAAGAACGCCTCGCGCGCGGCCGGCGCCATCGCTGCCAGTTCGGCCGGGGTGTGCTCCACGCCGGAGAAGATGAAGTGCTGGCCGACCAGCACGCCGGTAATCGAGCCCAGCGGGTTGAACGCCTGCGCAAGGTTCAGGCGTCGCGCCGCGCCATCGGCCGGACCAAGGACGGTCACCAGCGGGTTGGCCGTGGTTTCCAGGAACGCCAGGCCGCTGGCGATCACGAACAGCGCCAGCAGGAACAGCCAGTAGGTGTGCACCTGCGCGGCCGGATAGAACAGGAACGCACCGCAGGCGTACAGCAGCAGGCCCAGCACCACCGCGGCCTTGTAGCTGTAGCGGCGCATGAACATCGCCGCCGGCATCGCAAACACGAAATAGCCCATGTAGAACGCGCTCTGCACCAGCCCGGCCTGCAGGTCGGTCAGCTCGAACGCCTTCTTGAACTGCTTGATCAGGATGTCGTTGAGGTTGTTGGCCATGCCCCACAAAAAGAACAGGCTGACGATCAACAACAGGGGAACCATGGCGGTACGCGCCAGGTTGCCGCGCGGCGACGCGGCAATGTCACTGTGATGCATGCGACCGTTCCCCTCCCAAGGCTGTGGCGCTTGCGTTGCAATCGGGCGAGCGTACTGCGCAGACCAGCGCCATGCAAATATAAAATCTTTGTTTATATTTGCACGAAGAGACCTCCACCGCCGCCGTGCCTGCGATGCCTGTACCCTGGCGCGCCGCACCTTGCCTGGACCCGCAAACGGATGAGCACCGAACCCGCCAAGTACCGCGCACCCGCCCTGGACAAGGGGCTGGACATCCTGGAATTGCTCGCCCGCCAGGCACAGCCGATGAGCATGGGCGCGATCTCGCAGGGTATCGGGCGCTCGCGCGGGGAGATCTTTCGCATGCTGCAGGTGCTGGAAGAGCGCGGCTACCTCACGCGCGATGGCGAAGGCGATTACGTGCTGACCAACCGGCTGTTCATGCTCGGCATGCAGCAGCCGCACGTGCAGAGCATCAGCGAGGCCGCGTTGCCGGTGATGCGGCGGCTGTCCGATGCGATCTCCCAGCCCTGCCACCTGGTGGCGCCGTCCGGCGACCAGATCGTGGTGATCGCGCAAATGGACGTGCCCAGCGACCTGGGCCTGGTGGTGCGCCCGGGGCATCGTCGCCCGTTGACGCACTCCAGCTCCGGGCTGGTGCTGTTCGCCTTCCAGCAGCCGGAGGTGCAGGCGCGCTGGCTGGACATGCTCGAAGCCAGCGACGTGCCATTCGAGCGCGCGCAGTTCCTGGCCGCCGCCGCGCAGGCGCGCCGCGATGGCTATGCCATGCAGCCCAGCGAGGCAGTGGTGGGCGTGATCGATCTGACTGCACCGATCCTGCAACGCGGCAGCGCCAGCTACACGCTCACGGTGCCCTTCATCGAACGGCGCCCTGCGTTGGTGAGCCCGCAAGCGGCGTTGCAGGCCCTGTGTGCGGCAACCGCCGAGATTTCCAGCGCGCTGCACTAGCCACTTGCACGTCCGGCGCACGCGCGCCGTCGCCTGCCATACGCGTTTCCAGGCGCCCGGCTCCTGCGCGATGCCGCATCGCCCCTGCTGCCACTGCGCCGCACGTCGATGCCTGCGGTGTATGAAATACACACTTGTTGGGCAGCTCGAAGAAGCGGGCAGGCCGCACGCATGGCGCCCGGATAGCCACGGCTATAAAGATCAGACCGACCTTCGCGTGCAGTGCAAACGCACCGAACGCGGCAATGCGTTGGTACACTGCGCGCCCCTTGGGGAGTAGCCTGCTTTCGTGCATCGAAAGCGCCTGCATCAACATACTCGGCCAGTGCGCCGTGGTGCAGGCAACCAGTTCGGTTTGGCGAGACCAGCGGCATGCGTGCACGACGACGGTTGGCGCGGGCGCATGTCGTTGTGACCGTGCCCAACCCGAGAGTGTCGATGTCTCCTTTTTCCATTGTGTTGATCGGTTTTGCGATGTCGACCGATGCGTTTGCCGCGGCGATCGGCAAGGGCGCGGCGATGCGCAAACCGCAGTGGCGCGATGCGCTACGCGCCGGCCTGATCTTCGGCTGCATCGAAGCCATCACTCCGGTGATCGGCTGGCTGCTGGGCCGTGCCGCATCCAGTTATGTGTCTGCCTACGATCACTGGATCGCCTTCGTGCTGCTGGGCGCATTGGGCACGCACATGATCGTTGCCGGCCTGCGCGACGGGCCGGATGATGCCGAAGACGCAGCCTCCGACACGCCAAAACGGCATGGCGTGCTGGGCTTGGCCACCACCGGCTTTGCCACCAGCATCGATGCGATGGCGGTCGGCGTCAGCCTAGCGTTTCTTGATGTGCATATCGGCGTGGTGGCGGTGGTGGTGGGCCTGTGCACCTTCAGCATGGTCACTGCCGGAGTGATGCTGGGCCGCGCGCTGGGCAATCTGATCGGCAAGCGCGCTGAAATGCTGGGTGGACTGATTCTGGTGATCGTCGGCAGCGTGATTCTCTACGAGCACCTGAGCGGCGCGGCGTAAGCACCTCTCCTCGTAGGAGCGTGCCTGCGCGCGACGGAGCGTTATCGGTAATGCCCAATCGCGCGCAGGCACGCTGCTACGCTGCAGTCGCACCTGTCAGCGTGTCTTTGCATCGTGGTAGGCGCTCAGGAACGCGCGTAACGAGGCCGGTTTCACCGGCTTGGTCAGCAGCCGGTAACCGCGTTCGCGCGCAAGCTGCTTGAGTTCGTCGCGGCCGTCGGCCGTGAGCAGGGCGCCGGCGATCGGCGCCGGTGCGGCGGCTTGCACGGCATCGAGCGTGTCCAGGCCATCCATGCGGTCGTGCAGGTGGTAATCCACCAGCATCAGGTCCGGCTGTTCGCGCGCACGTTCCAGTGCCTGGTCCACGGTGCTGGCGGTGATCACCTCCACCTGCCAGCGACCGAGCAGCGCGCGCATGCCATCGAGAATTTCGCGGTCGTTATCCACGCACAGCACGCGCAGGCCGGCCAGCGAATCGCCACTGGGCGATGCACGTGCGGCCGTCACCGGCAACAGCGGTGCCACCGGAACCGGCGCCACACGCGGCAACAGGATCGAGAACATGCTGCCTCGGCCGACCTGGCTACGCGCGCTCAGGTCGTGGTCGAGCAGGCGCGAGATGCGTTGGCAAATCGACAGACCCAAGCCCAGACCCTGCTCGCCCCAATCGAAGGGCTGCTGATAGCGGCGGAATTCTTCGAAGATCTGCCGCATGTGGTGCTCGGGAATGCCAGGGCCGGTGTCCCACACCTGCAGCTCCACCTGCTGCCCACGCCCGCGCATGCCCAGCACGATGCGGCCCTGGCGCGTGTAGCGCAGCGCATTGGCCAGGAAGTTCTGCATCACCCGGCGCAGCAGGCGGCGGTCGCTGCGCACCCAGATCGGGCGCACATGCACCTGTAGCTGAAGACCACGGCTGGCCGCCACCGGCGCGTATTGCGCGGCCAGCTCGTGCATCAGCGCGCTGGCGTCGAAATCCTCGACCGTGGGACGCAATCCACCGGCATCCAGGCGCGAGACGTCGAGCAAGCCGTCGAGCAATTCTTCGGCCGCACGCAGCGAGGCATCCACGCGTTCGGCCAGATGCCGCTGCTCTTCGTTGTGCTGAAGGCTCTCGCGCAAGGCCGAGGCGAACAGGCGCGCGGCGTTGAGCGGCTGCAACACGTCATGGCTGATGGCCGCCAGAAAGCGGGTCTTGGATTGTTGCGCCAGCTCGGCTTCGCGCGAACGATCGGCCACGCGTTGTTCCAGGTTTTCGTTGGCGTCCAGCAACGCGCGTTCGGCGCGCTTGTAGTCGGTGATGTCGTTGTAGCTGGTGACGTAGCCACCGCCCGGCAGCGCCTGGCCACGCATCTCGATCACCTTGCCGTCGCTGCGGGTGCGTTCGAACACATGCGGCGAGCCGGCGCGCATATGCCGGATACGCCGGTCGATCTGGTCTTCGATATCGCCCTCGCCCAGTTCGCCGCGCTCGGCGTTGTAGCGGATCAGATCGGCCACCGGCCGGCCCACATACAACATGCCATCGGGATAGCCGAACAACTGCTGATAACGCCGGTTCCAGGCGGTCAGGCGCATGTCCGGGTCGACCACGCTGACCGCGGCGCTGATGTTTTCCAGCGTGGTGGACAAGATCTCGCGATTGAAGCGCAGCTCCTGGCCGGCTTCGTCCAGCACTGCCACCACTTCGCCCAGTTCCATGCCCGAACCGCGCAACAGGCTGGTCAGCACCAGGCGCGCGGAGGCGGCGCCGATGGAGGCCGCGAGCAGGCGTTCGGTGAACTGTACCCAGGCGCGGTCGGCCACCACGGTGGGCTGCAGCTCGCGTTCCAGCAGCACCGCCTGGTCGACGAAAGCGCGATGCGCGTGCCGCTCGCCCACCACACGCTCGGCCAGCGCCTGCAGATCGGCCACGCGCACATGCCCCGGCCAGTCGCCGGCCACCGCCGGGCGCTGCGCGTACGGGTCCAGGAACGGCGCTGCACGCAACCGTTCGTCCACGCCGGGACGCCAGCGCGCAGAGACCAGCATCATCGCGCCCACGTTGATCAGCAGCGACCAGAACGTGCCATGCGCCAACGGGTCCCAGCCGCGCATGCCGAACAGCTGCTGCGGCTGCAGCCAGGCGATACCGAACGGCCCGTCCACCAGCCAGTCGGTCTGCAGCCAGCCGGCGCGCGTGGCCGCCGGCAGCAGCAGCGTGTAGATCCAGGTCATGAAGCCGAGCGCCATGCCGGTCTCCACGCCCTTGCGGCTGGCACCGCGCCAATACAGCCCGCCGATCACACCGGGCGCAAACTGCGCCACCGCGGCAAATGCCATCAGCCCGTACGCAGCCAGCGTGGTGTCGTTGGCCACGCTGCGGTGATACCCATAGGCAATGAGCGCCAGCAGCAAGATGGCAACACGTCGGATCCACAACACGCGCGAGGCCACCGCCGCGCGCGCATCGGCGCTGCCGCGGCGACGCAGCAGCACCGGCATCACCAGGTCGTTGCTGACCATGGTGGCCAGCGCGATGCTGGCCACGATCACCATGCCGGTGGCCGCCGAGAAACCGCCCACATACGCCACCAGCGCCAGCACCGTGTTGCCCTGGCTCAGTGGCAGGGCCAGCACCACCGCATCGTCGACCACCGCACTGCCCTTGCCGAACAATGCGATGCCTGCCGAAGCGATCGGCACCACCATCGCCGAGATGATCACCAGATAGGCGCCGAAGAACCAGCGCGCACGGCGGATATCGCCAACGTCGCTGCATTCGACCACCGCCACATGGAACTGGCGCGGCAGGCAGATCACGGCCAGAAAACTCAGCAGCGTCTGCGAAATGAAGCCCACCGACGGCGTGTGCTCGAACAGCGTGCGCGCCGAATCGGCGATATGCAGTTGGTGCTCGCTCAACCATAGCCACGCGAACAGCCCCACCGCCACGATGGCGACCAGCTTGATCACCGACTCCAGTGCGATCGCCAGCATCATGCCGCGGTGGTGTTCGGTGGCGTCGACCTGGCGGGTGCCGAACAAGGTGGCGAACAAGGCCATCAGCAATGCCACATACAACGCCGGGTCGGCGAAGATGCCGCGCCCGGCGCTGCTATGCCCGGTCAGCACTTCCAGGCTCATCGCCACCGCTTTGTATTGCAGCGCCAGGTACGGAACGATGCCGATCAGTGCAATCACCGCCACCAGCGCGGCCAGGCGGCGCGAACGGCCGTAGCGCGAGGAGATGAAATCGGCGATGGACACGGTATTTTCGGCGCGCGCGATCAGCGCAAGGCGCTCGATGATGCGCCAGCCGAACAGCAGCAACAGCAGCGGGCCCAGATAGATCGGCAGGTAGCCGATGCCATTGCGCACCGCCGAGCCGACCGCGCCGTAAAAGGTCCACGACGAGCAATACACCGCCAGCGCCAGGCTGTAGACCGCCGGCCGCAGCCACGGCCGCTCCGGATACAGCGGGCGGCGGTCGCCCCACCACGCCACCCCGAACAGCAGGGCTGCGTAACCCAGGGACACCAGCAGCAGGATCCAGCTCGAGACCAACATGTCCTCCGACGTGGCGCAGCGCCAGCGGTGGAGTTTACGCAGTCGCGCACATCGGCGTTGCAGGCGCGGCATCCGGGCCGGGCGGCTCTGCCGTGTGGGTGCATCGGCATGCGCGTTGCGTCCTGCCGGGCTGCGCAATGCCTTGGTGGCCTGCACTACCCCCGCCTTGCCGGGCATTGGCATCGCAGATTGCGCAAACATGCCCGCGCGGACTGGGGGCATATCTGCGGTTGGTGTGCGGCCACCGGCGCGGCGCCCGTGGCCATTCACACATGCCGGCACGGTTGAGCCACACCGCGACCATCGCCGCGCTCGGCGAAACCATGGCCGCGCAAGACGTGACCTGCGCAGGGCTGCGGAGCGTCTACCGAGCAGCCGGGCTTGCCGGCGGGCTTGATGTTAGCGCTAACACAACATACTGTCTGTCCACCTTGAATCGGACGATGTACCCAAAGCATTTCATTGCTCGATGGCGTCTTGCATGACAGCAATGCCAGGCACAACGTCATCGCTTGCGTCACTGCGTGAGTGCGATCGACTGTTGCAGTGCAACGACGGCAGTCAACGCACCCAGTTGCGCGTTCATCACCACGCGATGGAACGCGACCCCTCGTGCAGGCGTGGCGCAGACCGGTGCGGTGCATCGGCCGCGCCCGCCGCTTGGCAGTGCCGTCGATCCGTGTGTCGCACCCATCCAGAAATCAGCACCGCATGTGTGGAGAGCCCATGTCCGTTCAAGCAAGAAGCCAGATCTCGTCTAGTGCGCCGTCGGGCGTGCGATCCCTGCTGCTCATCGTGGCCGGCCTTTTCGCCGCCGACGGTGCCTGGGCCTGTCGCACGCCGGTGTCGGTGTGCGAACGCGACAGCGCCGGTGCGTTTGCGCTCATCCGCTCGGACGTACCCGCCACGGTCGTGGTCGATGCCTCGGCCGATTCCGCCGTGCGATCGGTGGCCGACAATTTCGCAGCCGACCTGCAACGGGTTGCCGGCCGCACCAGTGGCGTGAGCACCGATCTGGCAGGCGTCCGCGGAACGGCCGTGATCGTGGGCACGCTCGGCCAGAGCCCGATCATCGATACGCTGATCGCCGCCGGGAAAATCGACAGGCGCGCCTTGCTGCAACGCTGGGAGGCGTATACGCAGATTGTCGTCGATCGCCCCACGCCGCAGATCGATCGGGCGCTCGTCATCGTCGGCGCCGATCGCCGTGGCGCGGTCTTCGGTACCTACGATGTCTCGGAGAAGATTGGCGTGTCGCCGTGGTACTGGTTTGCCGACGTCGCAACGGCGCATCGATCCAACCTGTTCATCACCCGCGGCAGCGTGTCCGATGCGCCGAAGGTGCGCTACCGCGGATTCTTCATCAACGACGAAGACCCTGCCTTGAAGGGCTGGGCGACGAAGAAATTCGGTGGCGTCAATGCGAAGATGTACGCGCATGTCTTCGAGCTGGGCCTGCGCATGAAGGCCAACTATCTGTGGCCGGCGATGTGGGGCAAGGCATTCAATGTCGATGACCCCAACAACATGGTGCTGGCCGATCAGATGGGCATCGTCATGGGTACCTCCCATCATGAGCCGATGATGCGCGCGCAGAAGGAGTGGCATCTCAAGAGCATCCCCAACAGCGGCGGCGCCTGGGACTACACCCGCAATGCCGCCAACCTGCGCGCCTTCTGGAAGGGCGGCATTGCGCGAATGATGTCCAAGGGCGGCGGCCAACGCTACGACAGCCTGGTGACCGTCGGCATGCGCGGGGATGGCGACGAACCGATGGCCGAGAGCACGGCCAGCCATTTGCTGGAACAGGTTGTGGCTGACCAGCGCGCCATCATTGCCGATGTGACGAAGGCGCCGGCCGCGCAAACGCCGCAGGTGTGGGCGCTCTACAAGGAAGTGCAGGACTACTACGACCACGGAATGCAGGTGCCCGACGATGTCACGCTGCTGTTTTCCGACGACAACTGGGGCCAGATCCGCCGCCTTCCGGTGACCGACCTGCAGCGCGCCGGTGGGTATGGCGTGTACTACCACTTCGATTATGTGGGAGTGCCGCGCAACTACAAATGGATCAATACCAATCAGGTCGAAAAGATCTGGCAGCAGATGGATCTGGCCTATCGGCGCGGCGCACGGCAACTGTGGGTGGTCAACGTCGGCGATATCAAGCCGATGGAATATCCACTGAGCTTTTTCCTGAAGATGGCCTGGAATCCGGAGGCGATGACGCCCGGCGCACTTGCGGCGTATCCGCAGCAATGGGCACAGGAATCGTTCGACGCGGCGCATGCCGCGCGCATCGGAGAGCTGATCACCCGCTACAGCATGCTGGTTGCGCGGAGAAAGCCGGAATTGGTCGATCAGGACAGCTTCGCCCTGGGCGAAGGTGCGCCGGCCAAGCTGGATGGCGGTGAGTTCGGCGCAATCGCGGCGCAGTGGCAGGCGCTCGAGCAGCGCATGCTCGGCGTCAAGGCGAGCCTGCCTGCCGACCAGCAAGATGCCTATTACCAGTTGATCGAATACCCGATCGCGGCGGTTTCCAATCTCTACCAGCTCTATTACGCGGCCGCATGGAACAAGCGCCTGGCCGCTCGCAACGATGCACGTGCCAATTACTTCGCCGACATGGTCGAAACCACCTTCGAGCGCGACAAGGCCCTGACACAGCGCTACCACGCGATCAACGGCGGCAAATGGGACGGCATGATGAATCAGGTCCACATGAGCTATGTGATCTGGAACGACCCGACCCAACAGTCCATGCCCTCGATCAGCCGCGTTGGCGGCGATACGCCGCCCGACCGGATCGCGCGCTCGATCGCATTCGCCCCGCCTGCCCCGCAAACGCCAGGGGTGCTCGCGCTCGAAGCGCCCATGTTCTCGCGGGTCATCGCCAACAAGGGGCTGCAATGGACGGCGATCCCCGCGCTGGGACGAACGCAAGGCGCCCTAGTCGCGCTGCCGCAGGGGCAGCCTGCCACCACGGCCGAAGACCGTGTCGCCGTGGAGTACGACGTGGTGGTCACCACGCCGGGCCCTGCGACGCTCGGCCTGTATCTTGCGCCCACACTGGATACGTCCAACCGCGGGCCGCTTCGCCTCGGCGTCTCCATCGACGACGGTCCGGTGACCACCGTCAATTGGGAGCTGCACCCGACCGGCGGGGCACAGAACACGCCCGCCGAAAAAGCCTGGGCAACCGCGGTACGGGACAATGCGGTGTTCGTCTCGGCGCAGATGGGCGCGTTGGCGAAGGGTCGGCACACGATCAAGGTCTTCAGGATCGACGACAACATCGTCCTGGAGAAGCTCGTGCTGAGCACCGTGCCGGTGCCTGCCTCCTATCTGGGGCCAGCGCCGACACGCTAACGCAAGCCAGCTGGAGGGCGTCGCAAGCGCGCTCCAGCCGCTTCAGCCGTCCATTGCCGCCGCCAACGCCGAGGCGGCGACCGGCCCGCGGACTCATCCGGGCAACCGGACCTCGACCCGATACACCTGCCCGCGCGCGATGTTGCCGATGCGCTGCTCCGGACAGAGCGCGCCATCGACCAGTACCTCCATCGCGGTGCGACCCGGCTCGCGCGTCAGCGTGACGTCGAAGTCCGCACCACGGAACTGGCGCCTCGCACGCGCGTGCGGCCAATGCGACGGCAGCTGCGGACGGATCGCCAGCGTATCGCCCTGCCCGACCAGTCCGAACAAGCCCTCCAGCACGCAGCGATACACCCATGCCACCGTGCCGGTGTTGAACAGCTGGCTCGAACGCCCGGCCGTGCGCGGGTATTGATGCCACGCGCCACGGTAGTAGTTGGGCAGCGACACCGGCAGGTGGCCGCGTTGCAGCACATCCTCGCGGGTCGGCCCCGGCAGCAATGCGCGCAGGATTTCCCAGGCGCGGTCGGCCTCGCCAATCTGGTACAGGCTGTACAAATAGAATGCCGCTGCGTGGTTGTACACCGCGCCGTTTTCCGCCGCGCCCGGCCACTTCTGGGTCAGCCGTCCTACGTCATCGCGCATGTGCGTGTACGCCGGCGCCAGCATCACCGGGCCATACGGTGTGTGCAGCTGCTCGCGCACCGCCTCCAGCAGCGCCGCACGTTGCTGTGCATCGGCAGTGCCGGCCAGCAGCGCGAAACTCTGCGGATTGAGATAGATGCGCCCCTCCACATCGTCGGCGATGCCGAAGCGCACCCCGTCGTCGGTGATGCCGCGCGCGTACCAGTTGCCGTCCCACAGCTCACGGTTGGCGTCGGCGTTGATGACGGCAACCGCCTCGCCGAATGCCTGCGCCTGCGCGCTGCGCCCTTGCGCGGTGCAGATCTCCGACCACAGGCGCACTGCATACGCGGTGGCCACGGTGAGCCAGCCGGACACGCCCTTGCCGCGCCAGCCGACCATGTTCATCGGGTCGCACCAGTCGCCCTGCGCGATGAAGCTCAACCCACGTGCATCGCGCGCATCCAGTAGCCACTGCATGGCCGCATCCAGGCGCTCGGCCACGCTCAGGCGCTGCCCGTCATGGGTTTCCACGAGCGCGTCCAGGATGCTGGTATCGCCGGTTTCGGCCAGATAGGCGCTCAAAAAGATCGGCAACCACACGCAATGATCGGTATGCGGCACCTGGTTGATGTATTTGAGCTCGGCGCCTTCCACCAACAAGATGCCGTCCGGCATTGCGCCGCTGGGCTCCTGCTGCGACAGGGCGTGCAACAGCGCCGCGCGTGCGGTGGCAGGCTGCAGGTAGGCCATGCCCATATGGTCCTGCAGATAATTGCGCGTCTGCGGATCGGTGGTCAGGCGATTGACGTCGCCGTGATAGAACACCTGGCGCGGCAACCAATGGTTGACCAGATTATCCAGCGCCGCATCGGGTGTTGCGATCTGCACGCAGCCACGACCGGCCTGCAGATACTCCGCATATTCACGCGCCGCCTGGGCGAAACCGGCTTCGGAGAGATAGCGCGCACGCAGCGCAGCGATTTCGGCATCATCCTTGGCCGGCCCGAATGCGAAGCGATACACGCTGGCCGCATCGGCGTCCAGTGTCAGCCGGTATTGCAACGCGGCGGCAGGCGTTTCGTAGTGCGCATCGTGGTTGCCCAGCTGCTCGGCCTGCACGGCCGAAGGCGCGTGCAACCCGCCCTCGCCTTCGAATGCCATCTGCTGTGCGTCCCAGGCCACCGGCGTCTGCTCGTGCAGCAGGAAGGTGCAGTCCTTGAAATCGCGCTGGCGGAAGTAATCGTCCACCTTTTGATACGGCGCCACGCTACGGCAGACGATTGCGCCCAAGGCCGGCTCGTAACCGCCGGACTGATGCATCCACGACATGTAGCCGACCGGGAAATAGGCATACAGGCTCAGCCTGCGTGCGCGCCCGGACAGGTTGTGCACACGACATTCCCACAGCTCCACCGCATCGTCGGTGGGTAGAGACACGCACAACTCCACCGAGATGTCGTCGTGGCGCACCCGCCAGCGCACATCGTGCTTGCCTGCAGAGAATTCAAACGCTTGCGGCTGCGCGCGCACCGGTTCATGCGGCACCGAGTACAACGCGCCGGTGTCTTCGTCCTTGAGATAGAAAAAGCGACCGGGATGATGCGCGTAGTACGGCTGCTCGGGCATCATGAAATTGCGCGCTTCCAGCATCGGCGCATGCGCGTATTTCGAGGGCTCCGGCTGCATGAACTGGCCGGTGGCATAACCGCGGCAGGTCAGCTGCACCATCATGCGGCGGTTCCACAGGAAGCCGCCGGCATTGGGCATTGCAGTAGGGCTATAGAGCGCATAGCGCGCACCATCGGCGCTGGGCGCCATCAGGCTGGACAGCGCATCGGACGTGGCGGGGGGCGTTGCAGACACGGTCAGGGGTGCTCCGGTTCGTCGCGCTTGCGCGCGGCCAGTTCGAGCTGGATGCGGTTCAACAGCCCGTCGTCCAGCGGATAAAAGCGCATGGTCCAGGCCGCCAGCAGCGCAACCGCGCCCGGAATCACTGTCAGCAACAGCACGATGCCGGTCAACGACCCGGTGGACTGCGCGGTATTGGCGACATAGCCCATTGCAGCCAGCACCCAGGCAATGCCGGCCGAGGCCAACGCCCCGCCGAGCTTTTGCGAAAACGTCGCCGCGGCGAACGTCATCGCCGTGGCACGGCGGCCGGTGCGCCATTCGGTGTAGTCGGCGCTATCGGCATACATCGAAAACGCCAACGGCGATTTCGGCCCCAGCGCCAGGCCGATCAGCATGTTCAAGACAAACACCGCCCACACCGCATCGGCCGGCACGAAAAACATCGCACAACTCAGCAGGCCAACAAGCACCATCAGCCAGAACATCAGCTGGCGCTTGTCCCAGCGCCGCGTCAGCAGCGGCGTGATGGCCGCACCCACGCCCAGGGCCACCGAGTAGCTGCCCAGAAACAGGCCGACCAGATCCGGACGTTGTACGTAGTACTTGAGGTAGTACACGCCCGCACCGCCGCGCATGGTGATCGTGATCATGATGATCAACGACAGCACGAACAGTACGCACCACGGTTTGTTCTGCAGCAGGTCGGCGATGTCACGACGAATCGGCGTGCGTTGTTGCGGCGGCGGCTGCACGCGTTCGCGCGTGGTCAGCGCCACGGTGACGAACAACGCCAGCGCCACTGCGCCATACAGCAGCATCGTGCGTTGCCATCCTAGCGCATCGTTGCCTGCGCCGAACCAGCGCACCAGGTCCATCGTGAAGTAATTGACCAACGTGGTCCCTGCAAATGCACCGATGAAACGCAGGCTGATCAGACCGGTACGCTGCTGGCTGTCGGCGGTGATCACGCCGGATAGTGCCGAGTACGGAATGCTCACCACCGTGTAGGCCAGCATCATCACCAGGAAGGTGATCGTGGCCCACCACATACGCCCATGCTGGTCCAGATCCGGCGTGGTGTAGGCAAGCACGCCGGCAGCAGCCATCGGCAACGCACCCCACAACAGGTACGGGCGGAACTTGCCCAGCCGGCTGCGCGTGCGGTCGGCCAATGCGCCCATCGCCGGGTCGGCGATTGCATCGGCGATCTTGGTCAACAGGATCATGGTGCCGACTGCAGCCGCCGGCAGGTGCATGGTGTCGGTGTAGAAGATCAGCAAGAACGCCGAGATGTTGGCCCAGTACAGATTCAGACCCAGATCGCCGGCACCATAGCCCAGCTTTTCGCGCCAGCGCAGGCGCGCCGATGCAGGAGACGTTGCGGGCGATGACGTCATCGACACACCTTCAAATGCGTTGTACCAGGCCGAGCACGCCGTTACGCTGGGTGCCCCGCGCACCTGGCGAGGAGCGCCGACGCTACACCACGCATCGGCTGCCGCCAACGTGAAATCCATTCGAATGCCGAATCGATCCAGAGATATAACCTGACGTGATGGACACCGCCACACATGCCACGCCCGCGTCCGCTTCGCCGCTTGCCATCGTGGTGATGGGCGTGTCGGGCAGCGGCAAGACCACCATTGCACACGCGCTGGCAGCGCATTACCGCTTCCGTTTTCTGGATGCCGACGACTACCACAGCGTGGCAGCACGCGCGCAGATGGCGGCCGGCCAACCACTCACCGACGCGATGCGCCTGCCGTGGGTCGAACTGCTATCGGCCACGCTGCGCGATTGCGTACAGGCCGGCGAATCGGTGGTGCTGGCCTTCTCCGGTTTGCGCAGCGCGCATCGCCAACTGCTGCGCAACAGCGGCGTGCCGATGCGCTTTGTGTTCCTGCATGCGGCCCCGCACGTGATTGCCGCCCGCCTGAGCAACCGCGCCGGCCACTTCATGCCACCCACATTGCTCGACAGCCAGCTGCAGACATTGGAGCTGCCGTTGGACGAAGCGGACGTGGTGTCGGTGGACGTGGACGCCAGCGTGCCAGCGGTTGTGCAGGATGCGATCGCACAGCTAGCCGCGATCGATCCCGCTGCAGTGCAACACGCTTCGCGCGCGTCGGAGCGGGTGTAAGCGGACGCAGACCATTTGCGTGATGCGTGCAGTGGGTGCCGTCTAGGCGTCGTGCGTTGTGCGTTGTGCGTCGTGCGTCGTGCGTTGTGCGTTGTGCGTTGTGCGTTGTGCGTCGCGAGGCTGCCGCTTCCGTGTCGAGATGGTTAACCTGCAGCGATGCGCGGCGCGCAGCGTTACCGCAGTGCAGATCGGTGGTACCCATCACGGCGTAGCGCGCGAAACATCTGCTGTCGCGCTGGCTTGCGTATCCAGCGCGCAGCCGCACGGCCGCACGCCGCTGCCAAGTGCGCGCATCTGCAACGCGCCATGCCCTTCTCCCGCCGGAGAAGGTGTCCCGAGGGACGGATGAGGGTACGGCCACCCGCATCGCGCATCCCGCTACCGCCGCACGCGGCACGACAAGCAATGCGCAATGCAATCGGCCACAGCGCCGATCCCAAACGCCCCGTTCGGTACATACCGCAGGACGCTGCCATCGACCGGAGACGCTGCGCACCGGGTTCTCCTCGCGCCCTTCCCCATCGCGTCCATCCGTTGCAAAGGCCCACCACACAAGGTTGCGCAACATTTCCTGGTTACTTCTTGCAAACCGCCGTCATCGGCGCATCCTGGGCCAAGCCCGCATCAATCATTTTTTCTATCGCAACCCAGGAAATAGTGATGAATCATCACGATTGGTGCGAATAACGAACCGATTGAACGTAAATTTTTCAAGCTGGTCGCACCAGATGCAAACGGACCCGACCGCTGTCTGAATGCAGCGCCGCGCAGGTGTTGCGCAGTCACGTCAATCGTCCATCGTTCGGTCAGCAGATCCGGGGGGATCCAGCGCTTCCTTCCATCTAGGACATGCCGTGATGACCAATCCCAAACGCCGTTTGCGATTTTGCAGTTTGACGCTCGTTCCTTGCCTGCTCGTCAGTGCCGTGGCTTTCGCGCAGTCCGGCGCCACCACCGCGCAACAGCCGGTATCGTCCCTGGATACCGAGGCATTCGCACGCTCCGGCCAGGTCTGGCGCAGCTTCGGTCAAGACCTTCCCTTCGCCAGCCCCACCAACTGGACCACCGCCGGTGGCGGCTACTTGAACTCGCGTTTCGCACCGGGCGAGTGGAAGATCAATCGCACCACCGCCAAGACGCTCAAACCGGCGTGGACGCTGACCACCACCGGCGACATCTCGGCCACGCCCAGCGTCGAAGGCGGCACCCTGTATGTGCCCGACTGGGGTGGCACGCTGTATAGCGTGGACACGCAAACCGGCAAGCCGAACTGGCAAGCCAAACTGTCCGATTACACCGGCAACGCCAACTCGGTGACGCGCAACACGCCGGCCATCAGCGCCAAGAGCATCATCGTTGGCGACCAGGTCGCCGGCACCTTGCTGGCGCTGGACAAGAAGACCGGCAAGCTGCTGTGGAAGACCACGGTGGAAGCCAACCCGCAGGCGCGCATCACCTCCTCGCCGGTCATCTACGGCAACCGCATCTACGTCGGCGTCTCCTCCGGCGACTGGGGCAACCTGGCGGCCAACCACACCTTCAGCTTCCGCGGCAGCGTGGTGGCGGTGGATCTGAACACCGGCAAGAAGGTATGGCAGTTCTACAACGTGCCCGAGGGTTACACCGGCGCATCGGTGTGGGGCCAGGTGGCCATCGATCCGATCAACCGTCGCCTGTATTTCGGCACCGGCAACAACTACAACATTCCGCAGGGCGTGGGTAACTGCATTTCAAACGCGCGCTCCTATCGCGGCAGCGAACTCACCGTGCAGGATGAGCTCAACTGCATGGCGCCGGACAACTACGTCGATTCGGTGATTTCATTGAATCTGGATACCGGCAAATTGATCTGGGCCAACCGTGCACAGGGATACGATGCGTGGAACCTGTCCTGCATCGTGGCGCCAACCAACGGTCTGTGCCCCAACACGCAGGCAACCAACCTGACCGGCCCGGATTACGACTTTGGCGGTGCCGGCGTGCAACTGTTTGCCGTGCCGCGCAACGGCAGGTTGCAGCAGTTGGTCGGCGCTGGTCAGAAGAGCGGCATCTACTGGGCCTTCGACGCCAAGACCGGCGCCAAGGTCTGGTCGACCCAGGTCGGCCCCGGCGGCACCACCGGTGGCGTGGAATGGGGTACCGCGTTCGACCCGTACAAGTCGCAGATCTACGTGGCCATCAACAACAACTCCAACGCGACCTATACGTTGGGGCCGGCGAACGTGCAGACCCATAATGGCGGTTCATGGGCCGCCCTTGACGCGGCAACCGGCAAGATCAAATGGCAGGTCAAGGTGCCCGGCGTCAACCCGGTGAATCCGACCGTGCCGGCGGGCGGCCAGGGCTCGCTGACGGTGTCGCCGAACCTGCTGTATGCCGGCTCGATGGCCGGCAATATGGTGGCACTGGACGCCGACACCGGCGCCACCGTGTGGAACTACAACGCCAGCGGCTCGGTGATCAGTTCGCCGGCCATCGCAAACGGCGCGCTGTATTGGGGCGCCGGCTACGGCCGCTTCAACTTCGGCACGGCGGCCACCGGCAACCAGCTGACCAAGTTCGTGCCGGACAACGCAGCAGCCAAGTAAGCGGAGTTAGCAGGACGGCAGTGACGCGTCCTGTCTGCAACACGACACTGCCGCCTTCGGGCGGCAGTGTCTTTCAGTGATTGTTGTTGGGCTGGTATGGCTGCAAGCGCTGCACGGCGTGAGCCGCAATGCGGTGCGGGATCGTCTGCAGCGATGACGCCGCTCCACGCGCCAAACGCAGCGCGGCAAACTAAACGTCGCCAGTGGTTGCCAGGTGCGTAGGACAGCGTGCAGCAACCGCAGCGTCCACATACCATGCCGGACGAGCAGAGGCCGCACCCGCCGAGTGGCTGCTAGTGGCTGCCGCACACGCGGTGGTGGCTGCTCCAAGCTCCCAGTTACAACCGCGTGACCTGGCATAGGCGAATCTGCCCTGCTTCCAGGCCGTGCGCCTCGGCCGCACGGCGACGCAGCGCGCGCACCAGCGCGGCTGCGTCCAGTTCGCCATCGGCCGGCACGTCCACGCTATGCGCCAGTTGCCCCCATAGCACTGGCCGACCATCGCAGTAGCCCTCGTAATCGGCGAAGTAATGCAGCTGGCGCCGCTCAGGTCCCGACGTGGACATCGCCTTGAATCTCCGTGCAGCCCAGATGTTCCAGCGCGATCTCCAGCCCCAACAGATAGCTCTGCGCGCAGTAGCCACGCACCGTGGCGATGCACTGCCCCAAACCGTGCGGCAGGCAGCGTTCCGGACGGTCCACGCTGTCGTCGTGCGTTTCGACATAGGGGTAAGGCAATTGGCTCAACACGCGATGCAACCGCGTACTGTCCACGCAGCTGCCCGGATCGATCAGCGCAATCTCCATCCGCGCCTGGCCGGCCACACGCAGCGCATCCAGCAGTTCCTGTTCCGAGCCACAGGCACGCAAGGCCACCGTCTTGCCCGCGTCCCCGGCACACGCCACCAATTGGCGAATGACGGCGCGCGGCAACGGCTGCGGCCCACGCACCTGCGGCATGGCCGCCTCCGGCCCACGCATGATCATGATCGACATGGCGACCTCCTCAGGCAGCAACGCGCAGTGGCGCGTGTATCGGCGGCAGACACCGCGCGGCAATGCCGAGCGACATCGCATATGCACGCGGCGCATCGTGCGGCGTGATCACCACTGCCAATGGCGCATGCTGCGCATGCAGCCACGGCTCCAGTTCCTGATCGGCATCGGTATGCAGCTCGATATACGGCGTAGGCAACGCGTCCACGGCAGCACGCAAGGCTCGCGCACAACTGCGCTCGGACAAGGGCAGATCGCCCGAATCCAGCAACACCAGCTCCACCTCGGCATCGCCACCGGCCGCATGCAGCTCGGCAATCAAGCGATCCACATCGGCACACGCCAACGTGCGCAACGCACGGCCAGCACACTCAGGCAACTGCATCGTCACCGACGGTGCCGGATCGGCCTGAGGACCGCGCAAAATCAGGATACACATCGTGTTCGACTCAACGCACCACAGTGCGGGAGTGCCAAGGTAGGCCCGGCGGGCATAAAGGAGCTATTCGCGCGCCGGGGCGCGAGCATAAAGAGTGCGTAATGGCGCGCTTTCCATCAGTAGACACAGTCCAACGCGCCATCGATGCCGATGCGCAGCGCAGGTAAAGCAGATGCAACCGATGTAATCCTCTACCCATGCAACGAGCGCTGCACGCGAACGGCGGCAGAGATCATCGGTCGCCAGCAGTTTCTGCCAGTTCACCGTCGCTTACTTCTCCCGCCGCCAGTTCACCGACCCCTTGGTCTCGATGGTGCTCGATTCGGCTTCGATATCGAAGCCGCGGCTGAGCAGGTACTTGAGCGTCAGTACCGAGCCGCCGCCGACCATCGACACGCCGTAGCCGACGTAGAGTTTGGGCGAGAGATATTTGCCGAAACCCACCACCGAGCCCAACGTGCTGGATTGACTGACGCCGGCTTCGTCCAGGCCGAGCTTGGCGCCGATCTGCGAGGCGATCAGGCTGCTGCCGGCCGATAGCGCGGCCGAGGCGGCGCTGACCTGCTGAGTTTCGTCGCTGCTGGCAGTGGACAGCCCGCGGCCGAGGACCAGGTACGAAAGCGCCTCCGATTGCGACATCGCCGGCTCGGACCACACATCGGCACGCGGCGATTCGGCGCGGCCGCTGACGTCGATGCCGGCGGTGACATCGCCGATCTTGCGTTCGGCGCGCAGGCTCACGCGCGGGTCGGAGACGATGTTGTTGTTCCAGGTCAGCTGGCCACGGGTGATGGTGAGATCCTGGCCATAGGCCTTGTAGCGCCCACGCACATCCAGCCCGCCATTGGCGGTCATTTCGCGGCCAGGGCGCGCGCGGATCTGCATCTGCCCGCTCAGTCCACCCTTGAGGCCGAAGCCGCTCATATTGACCTTGTCGCCGAGCACGATGGCCAGGTCCATGTCCAATGGCGATGCGGGCGTTTGTTCCGGGTCCACCGGGTCCAGCACCACCACGTCTTCGGACACCGAGGTGCCACGGTCCAGGCGTTCCAGGTCGATGTCCGCTTCGGGCACGGTGACCTTGCCGCGCAACTGCATGGTGTTGTCGGTAATGCCGAACTGCATGTCCGGGTTGGCGATGATGCGCAACTCGCTGGTGTTGTAGGCCAACACGTTGTCGCCGCGGATATTGAGCAGCAACGGGGTGCTGGTTCCGAACCACGACAACCCACCATCGACAGTGAGCGTGCCGGGGCCGGACTTGGCCGAGGCGGTGATCTTGGCCGAGCCGTCCGGCAGCGCATCGAAGCGGCCCTTGCCCTCGCTCAGCGTCAAACCCATCGACGGGTATTCGGCAGTGAAATCGCTCAGGGTGGCATCGCCGCCGAGCAGCGGTTTGTCGCGGGTGCCGCGCAGGCTCACGTGGCCCTCGACCAGCCCCTTCGGCCGCACCACGTCGGCAATCACCAGCTCCAGCCAGTACAGCCGCGACATGTTCAGATACAGCTCGCCGTTGAGCGGCGCGTACGCATCCCAGCCGGTATTGAACTTGGCATCGACAAAGCCGGCGCCCTGGAAGCCGATACCGAGCTTGCCCTGGATCTGTTGCTGGGTGAAATCGGCCTGCACGCTGAATTGGTCGTAGCGCAGCAACTCGCCGCGATTGGGATTGCCGGCCACTGCCGCGTAGCGGGTTTCGCCCAAGCGAATGCCGCCTTCGGGCGAGGCGATGCGCAGGCTGCCTTCCCAGGCGTTGCCGCGCGGCTTGAAGCTGCCGTCCAGCGACAGTTCGCCGCGCAGATAGATCTGCCGACCTTCCTGCTTGGGCAGCCACGGCTGCACCAGCGACAGCGGCAATGCGTCGCCGTGCACCACCATGCCCTCGCGCGGCCAGTTGGCGCTGGCGCACAGCGCGCCGCCGGTGGCCGCGCCCAGGCAGGTGTCGGACAAGGTAAACGCGGCGCCATCGGTGCTGAACTGCGCCGGTTTGCGCAGCGCCCAGGCATCGCCCTTGGCAGGTGCGATGCGCAGCGTGGCGACCTGCCCCTGCCAGCGCTCGCCGTTGCGCCGCACATCGCCCTGCAGGGCGACGCTGGCCATGCTGTTGGCGATGTCCGCATCCAGTCGCAAGGCCTCCACCGCGCCGCGCGCCTGCACGCGCACGCTATCCAGCACCACGCCGGCTTCGATGGCGGTGCCTTGCAGGGCCAGTTGCCCATCGCTGCCACGCCACGGCAGCCGGCCACGCAGGCTGATGCTCTGGGCGCTATAGGTGTCCCAACGCAGGCCGTTGCCGGCAATGTCGGCGGTGATGTCGGGTGCGTCGCGCTTGCCGCTGACCTGCAGTTGCCCGCGCACGATGCCGGTGGCGCCAGGCAGCACGTCGTCCAGCTGCAACGGCTGCAGCTGCGCGGCGATATCGAGCTGGTCGCCCACCTTGCCCTTGGCGTTGATGCGGCTATTGCCCAGCGCCAGTTGCAATTCGCCTTCGCCCTGTTCGCCGCGCAACGCGAACTTGCCGTTGCCCGACAGCGCGCGTTGACGCAGCTGCCCGGTCAGGCTGGGTATCTCTGCAGTGGCCTCGAACCCCGGCGAGACGCCGCCGGCAGGTGCCGGCAATCGGCGACCCTTGGACGCGATCTTGCCGGACAGGTTGCCGTTCCAACCCGGCGCGAAATAGCCCGGGTCGAACTTGGCCAGTTGCGCGCTGACATCCCATTGCAGCTCCGGCGCCCAGGCCACTTCACCGGTGAGATCCAGCGCGCCGCCCGGCGTTTTTGCCTGCACCTGCTTGAGCTGTGCACGTTGGTCGTTGCCGCGGCTGTCGAAGACCAGCTCGGCCTGCTGACCATCGCGCTCCAGGGAGGCGCGGCCGATCGCGGCCCAGGCCTTCAAGGTGCCGGCCACGCCCAGGCGTGCGTCTTGCAACTCCACCGGCACCAGCGGCGCGTCCGGCGTGGCCGGATCCGCGGCCGGGGTGAAGCGCAGGCCGCTGGCGTTGACCGCAAACCGGAAACTCGGATTCTGGGTGTCGCGGAAATCGGCGGTGCCACGCAGTTGCGTGCGGCCTTCGAAGGTGTCGATCACCAACGGTTCGACAGTGAGGACCTGCTCGGCCAGGCGGACATGCGAGGGTTGCAGCGTGGCGCTCAGCTCTCCTTGCTTGAGGCTGCCGTGCAGATCGGCGTTGCCGCCCTTGCCGGACGCCTGCAGGTTCAGCGCGATCGGCGTGGCCGGCGGGTTGGCTTGCCCCTCCGCGGCCGGAATCAACAACGAGGTGTCCAGCGCCTCGGTCACGGCCTTGAATGCCCAGGTCGGGTCATCGCGGCCGGTGAACACCAGGCTGGCCTGCAGCGGCGCCGGCGCCCGGCCGGCAATGGCCACTTCCATCTTGTCCAGATCCCCGCGTGCCACCAGCCCCAGGCTGGCCGGGGTGCGCCCGCGTGCGGCAGGCAGCACGGCAGTGGCAGTCAGATCGGCACGGTAGTCGTCGTTGGGCAGGTAATCGCCGTGCAGGCGGAAGTCGCCCATGTCGGTGTCGATCACCAGATCGCGCGTGCGCAGCTCGCCGGTGGCGACCTCGAGCCCGCCCTGCACCTTGTGCAGCACGATCATCGGCTGCTGCAGCTGGGTGATGCGCAGGTTCTGCACATCGATCCTGTCGGCCTGGATCGCCAGCGGCACGTTGATCTGCGGCAGCGACTCGGGCCAGCTGGGCAGGGTGAACGGTTCCTCGCTCTTGCCCAGGTTCAACGTGGCATTGCTGACCTGCACCGCGTCCAGCTGCAGCTTGCGCCCCAGCAGCGGGCGCAGGTCCGGCTCCAGATACACGCGTTCTGCAGTGAAGTGGATGTCCTGATAATGGAAGTCCACATCGCGCAAGGTCAGCGGGCCGGCCACCGGGCCTTCGACGGTGCCGTAGGTAAACGTGGCGCCCACCGGCAGGCGCGCCACGACCTGCGCCAGCAACACGTCGCGCCCGGCCACGGTCTGCAGCAGCCAATAGACCGCGATCAAGGCCAGCAACACCAGCCCGAGCACGGTCAGGCCCGAGCCCACCCAGAACCGGCGCCGGCGATAAAAGCGCGGACGCGGTGCCGGCGGCGTAGGGGAAGGTGCGCTCACAGGTTGGCCCCGATATCGATGTAGAGCTGAAACTGCGAGTCGGGATCGTTCAAGCCATGTGCGATATCCACCCGCACCGGGCCCACCGGCGAGCGCCAGCGCAGACCAAAGCCGACGCCGGTATGCCAGTCGGGCCGGTCATCGAAGGCGCTGCCGCCATCGACGAACACTGCCCCGCCCCAGGGGCCGCCCTTGAGGTAATGCTCGTACTCGGCACTGGCGGTGACCACGTTCTTGGCACCCAGCGCGAATTCGTCGGGCTTGGGCGTACGCGGGCCGACTTCGCGAAACGCATAACCGCGGATGCTGTTCGCGCCACCGGCGAAGAAGCGCAGGCTCGGCGGCATCGCCACCAGGTCGCTGGTCCAGGTGGTGCCACCTTCGCCGCGAAGGATCAACCGGCTGTTGTCGCCGGCGCCCAGAAACCAGCGCAGCTGGCCATACAGCTGGCCGAAGTTGGTATCGGAGCCGGCACCTTCGGCGCCGCCGCGGATGAACATCTGCGCCGACACGCCGCTGCGCGGAAACAGCCGGTCGTCGACATTGACGTAGTTGGCCTGCAACTGCGGATAGATCAGGGTGGAGGTCTCGTACACCGCGCCTTCGAAATCGTCGCCGCTGCTGAAACGCCACCGCTCGCGCAAGGCGTTGATCGAGGCGATCGCGCTCCAACGCTCGTTGATCTGGCCGCTGCGGCTGCCGGTGAGTTTGACGTTGCGTAGGTCGATGTAATCGGTCTGCTCGTCGTACAGCCGCGCCGAGGCGGTGTACCAGCCATCCAGCCAACGGAACGCCGGCACGCGATAACTTGTCGTCAGGCTCTTGCGGTTCTGCGCGTAATCCAGCTGCGTGTCCATCTTGTGGCCGCGCGAGTTCACGTAACGCCGCTCCACGCCACCGCGCACACCGGCACCGCTTTCGCTGCCGTAGCTCAAGCCGGCGGTGTAGACCGTGCGCTTGGCGCGGGTAAGTTTGACGTCCACCGGCACGCGGCCCTGGTCGTCGGCTTCTTCGGGCTTGGGCTGGATATCGATGGTGCTGAAGTAATCCAGCTTGGTCAGCGACTCGCGTAGCCGATCCAGCTTGCCTTCGTGGTAGTAGCTGCCCTCCTCCCAGTACACCAGCGGGTCGAACAGGCCGTCGCGGAAGTAGTCGTAGTCGAAGCGCACCTTGCCCATGTCGTAGCGGCGGCCGCTGTCCCAGTTCAGATCGATGTCGGCCGCATGCTCGGCACGCGTGATCGCAACGCGGCGCTGGGTGAAGTCGGCATCGAAGTAGCCACGCTCGGCCAGGCGCCGGGTGATGCGCACCTTGCTGGCTTCGTATTGCGGATGGCTGAAGACCTGGCCCTCGCGCGGCTCGAACTGCTTGAGGTCCTGGCCCAGGTAGCGGTCCTGCTCGGCCCAGCCGGTGATCGAGATATGCGAGGTGCGCACCCGCACCGGCTCGCCACGGTCCACCGTGATCACCACGGTCACCCTGTCGCCGGCGCGCGGTGCGGCCAGCGTAATGGTCGGCGAGTAATAGCCAAAGGGCTCCAGCGCCTCACGCGTCTGCCGCTCGGCCTGTGCCAACAGATATTCCAGACGCGATTCGCCCTGCTCCTTGCCCACGGCCTCATACAGAGACAGGGAGACCTGGATGTTCTCGATCATCTCGGCGTCGTCGCCGCCGTCCAACCCCTTGATTTCGATCTTGTCGATGGTTGCCCGAGCAACCGCTTGCAGCGGAACGAACAGGGTGCACAGCAAGGAAAGAGCAAACGCGACTTTAAGCATCGTCAAAGGATACCCAGCCTCGGCGTGAAGGGACAAAAAATCTAGGCAAGCGCGACTATACGGGGGCCGAGTGAAGTGGTTACAGTCGGCGTGTTGTTAACGTTTCGTTGACATCGATTGCGAGCGGCCCCCCAATTGCTGCTCGCCCGTTTACACCTTGAGAGAGAGGTCTGTTTCATGAAGCGTCGTTTGCTGGTTACCGCCGTATGCACCGCCCTGACGATGCCATCGCTTGCGATGGCACAAGAGCAAGGTGACGTGACCCAGTTGGACAAGGTCACCGTGACAGGTTCGTTGATCCCCCGCTCCCAGATCGAAACCGCGACCCCGGTGTTTTCGATCACTGCCCAGGACATCCAGCGCCGCGGCTTCAAGGACGTCTACGACGTGCTGCGCTCGCAGCCGATGGCCACTGGCTCGGTACAGGACGGCCAGTTCAGCGGCGGCTTTACTCCGGGCGCCAAGTCGTTGAGCCTGCTCGGACTGGACCCGGGCTTCACCCTGGTGCTCATCGATGGCCGGCCCATGGCCGACTACCCGCTGCTCTATAACGGCCAAAGCAACTTCGTCGATCTGGCCAGCGTGCCGGTCGGCATGGTCGAGCGTATCGACGTTGCGCCCGGCAACCAGTCCTCGATCTACGGTTCCAGCGCCATCGCCGGGGTGGTCAACATCATCCTGAAAAAGCGCATGGACGGCGTGCAGATGAACTACCGCATGGGCACCTACGATGGTGGCGGCGGCAACAACCAGCGCTTTCAGCTCACCGGCGGCAACGAGATCGGCGGCGCCAATATCGTGTGGGGGCTGCAGCTCAATAATCAGGACCCGATCTACGGTTTTCAGCGGCGCGATTTCGATTCCACCAACGACAACCCGGACCCGACCCTGCGCTACGGCTCGCGCATCGCGCTGCACAACACACCGCGCACCTACATCGACCCCGGTGCCGACAACTGCGCCGCGCTGGGCGCGCTGTTCAACGGTTCGGTGCAATACGACAACCGTGCCAACCGTGGCAACTTCTGCAGCAGCCGTGCCGAGCCTGGCTATGCCAGCATCCTCAACAAGGAGCGCAGCGCCAGCGGCTATGCCAACCTGAGCTATGCATTCAACGACAACGCCGAGCTGTATTCGACCCTGCTGCTCAACCGCACCAAGGTCGAAGTCAACAGTGGCTCGCAGTTCTGGCAGGCCTCTTCTGACACCGGCGGTCTGTTCTACAACCAGGACAGCCAGCAGCTGGAAAGCTATCAGCGCATCTTTGCGCCGGAAGAAACCGGCAATCTGAATTTCAACAATCAGCGCCAGACCGCCGATTCCTACAACATCGCAATTGGCCTGAAGGGCGGCCTGGGCGCCAGCAACTGGACCTACGATGCCTATTACGCCCGTTCGGAATACCGCATCGACAGCCGCCAGCAATGGCCGCTGGCCGATCGCATCGAAGACTTCTTCCGCGAACAATTCCTCGGTGCACCGCAAGGCGAGTACTACGGCTACCCGATCTACTCGCCCAACGATGCCAACTTCTATCGCGCGTTGACGCCGGCGCAGTACCGCAGCTTCAACGACGAAATCCGTACCAAGTCCAGAACCTGGACCCAGAACGTCAACCTGCAGCTGACCAACACCGAGCTGTTCAACCTGCCGGCCGGCGCTGTTGGCATCGCCGGCGTGTTGCAGGCAGGCAATCAGTACTGGACCAACCCGACCGACCCGCGTGTCATCGCCGGCGACTTCTATCAGCTGACCGGCACCCAAGGCAGCGGCAAGCGCGACAACTGGGCGGCCGCCTTCGAAACGCGGATCCCGATCCTGAGCACGTTGACCGCCAACCTGTCTGGTCGCTACGACGACTACAAGAACCAGGGGGCGGTGGGGATTCCAAATTCACCTACAAGGCGGCACTGGAATTCCGCCCGATCGACTCGCTGTTGTTCCGCGGCAACTACGCCACCGCCTTCAAGGCGCCGGACATGGCCTTCAGCTTTGCCGGCGACAGCGGCTTCTTCCAGGGCGTCAACGATTACTACCGTTGCGCGGTGGAAGAACCGGGCGTGCCGATCGCCGATTGCACCTACGCTGGCACCACGATTTCAGGACGCCGGGCCGGCAATCGCGACCTGAAGTCGATCACGGCCAAGTCCTGGGGCGCCGGCGTGGTGTGGTCGCCAAGCGCACGCTTCAGCGTCAATGCCGACTACTACAACATCAAGATCGACCAGAAGGTCAGCGATCTAAGCACCGACAATCTGCTGCAGACCGAATCGGCGTGCCGCCTGGGCAGCCTGGACATCAATTCGCCTACCTGCGTGGACGCGCTTTCGCGGATCGATCGGACCGGGCCCGATGCACCGGTGCCCAATCGCCTGAGCAGCATCCGCATCAATCCGGTGAATATTTCCAACGAGGAAATCTCCGGTGTGCTCACCAAGGCGACGTACAACCTGGCGACCGAATCCTGGGGCCTGTTCGTGTTCGACGCGCAGTACAACGCGACCCTCAAGCACGAAAGCCAGCAATTCCCCCAGGACCCGGTACGCGACCTGCTCAGCGAACCGTTCTTCTCCTCCGAGTTCCGCACCATCGCCAATGCCTCGGTCACCTGGCAGAAGGATGCGTGGACGACCACCTTGTTCGGCCAGCGCTACGGCCGCACCCCGAACTTTCTGTCGCAGCAGAGTACCGACGGCTACGCAGTGGAAGGAGCACGCAAGGTCGGCGCGTGGACCACGTTCAATGCAACGCTGGACTACGCGATCAGCGACGATATCTCGCTGACGGCAACGGTCAACAATCTCGCCAATACCCGTCCGCCGCGTGACCGCACCTACACCAGCTACCCGTACTACAACATCTTCAACTACACCGGCTACGGCCGTTCCTACATGCTGGAATTGAACTGGCGCTTCGGCGCGCATTGATCCACAGCACTGTGCATGCGTACCTCCAGCGGCAGCCAATACGGCTGCCGCTGGCGTTTTTGGACTTGCGAGGCAGCTGCGGCACTGTTGCTCGCCTGCATGCCAGAGCACGCAGTAACGGCGTTGCGCAAGCAGACCCGGCTGGCGCAACCGCTGTCCATCGGGGCGACTGCTTCGGCGCGCATCGAACTGGAGGCCGATGAAACGTGCTCGCAGCGCGTCTGATGCGCCGCCCAAGACCTAATGGCTGCTGTCAATGCACGCCAGCATCGAGCAGACCCGCCTGCGACAACGCCTGCCGCAAAGGCTCCAGCTGGACTGCATAGCGGCGCCATTCCTCCACGTTGCGGCTGTGCACGCCCTCGCGCACCTGCACGCTGCTCAGCGTGGCCGACGCTGCGGCATTGCGCGTGATGTCGATTTGCCCCGGCTCGATGTCCAGCCCGCAATATGCCATCAACTGCTGCAGCACCGTGGATGGATCGCGCACCATCTGCGCGTAGTCCACATCGATCACCCGGCCCGGCAATGCAGCGCGCCATTGCGCCATCAAGCCGTGATACGCCTGATAATGACGCGCCAGTGTGTGCAGGTCGTAACTGTAGGCATACGAATCGCCGAACAGCGCGCGGTAATTGGAAAAACATACCGCCATCGGCTCGCGCACCAGGTGCACGATCAGTGCACCCGGCAGTGCGCGCGCAATCGCGCCGATCGCCACCGCATTGGCCGGCAATTTATCGATATACCAGCGCGCCGATCCGGCACGCCACTGCGTTTGTTGCAGATACCGCGCGCCAATCTGCGCATAATCCAGCGTGGGCAGCGCCTGCAACAGCGGCGCGTCCAGCAGACTGCGCCCGGCCTGATCGGCGCCCCAACGCAACTGATGACCGAAGTCGTTCAATTCGCCGGCCGAAACGACCTGCGAATGATTGCCCAGCATGCGCTCCAGCACCGTGGTGCCCGAGCGCGGCAGGCCGAGCACGAAGATCGGCTGCGGACCTTGTAAGGCACCGGTGCCTTGCGCTGCGAACACGCCCCGCGCAGCCAGGTCACCCAGTTGCGCGTACAGCGCTGCCTCGGCATCGGCATCGTGGCGCAGACGTGCATGCATCACTGCATTGCCGTGCTGCAGCGCGTCCCAGGCGGCAGCGGTGTCGCCCAGGTCCTCCAGCTCCTTGTACAACGCGAAGGCCAGCCCGGCACGATCTTCACTGTCGGGTTTGGCGAGCTGCAATTGCTGACGTAATTGCGCGACATGGTTGCTGCCGGTGGTCTGACGGCGCAGCCGCGCACGCGCGAGCGCTGCACGACCGTAGCCGGACGACAGCGCCAGGGTCTGCTCCAAGGCCTGCGCCGCCTCATCCAGGCGCCCATTGAACTGCAGTTGCACCGCAAGAAAAAAACGGAAGTCCGGACCATCGAATCCGCACGCCTGTGCGCGCTGCATCATCGCCAGTGCCTCGACGTGTTCGCCCAAGGACTGGTGCACGTGTGCAAGCAAAGCCAAGGTCGCGCCGTCGCGGCACTGCGTCACCGAGGGATGCCGCAGCAGCGCGTGCAGCACGCGATGTTCGCCCACGCGCAACAAGGCCTGCGCCACACGGCAACGCATCGCCACATCGTCGCCCACATCGCGAGCGGCCAGCTGGAGTTGCGTCACGGCCTCGCGCATGCGGCCGTTGGCCAACACGGTGCCGGCCAGCAGCACGCGTGCAGCCACATGCGTCGGTTCCACCTCCAGCAGCGCCTGCAATGCAGACGCTGCCACGCCCAGGTCGCGCCGCGCCAACGCGGCCTGGGCGGCCTGCCAGTGCAGCGCGCCCGCCGACCTGGACATCAGCTGGACAGATGCTCGATGGCGGCGACGCTGCCGAGGCGGTCGCCGAGCTTCTTCAGCAGTGCGAGCCGGTTGGCACGTAGCTGCGGGTCGTCGGCGTTGACCATCACGCCGTCGAAGAACGCATCCACCTGCGGACGCAGGCGTGCCAGGCGTGCGAGCACGGCGACATAGTCGTGACGATGCAAGGCATCGCCGGTGTCGCCGATGGCCGCTTCCACCGCTTCGGCGAGCGCTTGTTCGGCCGGTTCGCGCAGCAGGCTGGTGTCGATGTCGCCGGGGATCTCGCCCTCGACCTTGCGCAGGATATTGCGGATGCGCTTGTTCGCCGCGGCCAACGCGTCGGCTTCGGGCAACGTGGCGAAGATGCCGATGGCATCGATGCGGCGGTCGAAGTCGTAGAGCGATCCGTGGGTCGCGCCCGGGTGCGCTCCTACGCTGGTCGGTGTCGGCACGGCTTCGGACGTGACGGAGAACAATGCGGCGACCGCGTTGAAATGCGTTGCAGGTACGCCCTTGTCGGCGTAATAGCCGCGTAGGCGGTCGAGGATGAAGTCGAAGATTTCTTGGGCAAGCTGCGCGTACTGCGTGGTGTCGATATCGGAAATCGTTTCTTCGCTGGTTAGCTTGGCTTTTCTGACAAGGCGATCCCACGGCAGCAACTTGACCGCAGCCACCAGCGTCGCCTTCAAATCCAGATCAAACCCACTCTCAATCACCGTCCGCGCCAACCCCAACGCATTGCGCCGCAGCGCGAACGGGTCCTTGTTGCCGGTCGGCTTCAACCCGGCCGCAAAGCCACCGGCCAAGGTATCCAGCCGTTCTGCAATCGCCAGCACCTTGCCCAGCGGCGACAGTGCGATGTCGTCGCCGGCAAAACGCGGTTGGTAGGCCTCGTCGATGGCCAGCGAAATCTCGCTCGGTTCGCCGGCGGCCTTGGCGTAATGGCGGCCGGCAATGCCCTGCAGCTCCGGGAATTCGTTGACCATGCGCGATTGCAGGTCGTTCTTGGCCAATTCCGCAGCACGCCGTGCCTGCGCCGGGTCGGCACCGACCTGCGGTGCAATCGCCTCGGCCAGCGCCGCCACGCGCGCGACCTTGTCGGCCACGCTGCCCAGCTTGGCCTGATACGTGACGCTGGACAGGCCTTCGCCCATCGCCTGCAGGCCCTGCTTGAGATCTTCGTCGAAGAAGAACTTGGCGTCGGCAAAGCGCGGACGGATCACGCGTTCGTAGCCCTTGGCCACTTCGGCCACGTCCTTGGAGTGGATGTTGGCGATGCCGATGAACTGCTCGGTCAAGGTGCCGCCGTCGTCCAGCACCGGGAAGAATTTCTGGTTGATCTCCATGGTTTCGATCAGCGCTTCCTGCGGCACCGCCAGGAAATCGCGTTCGAAACTGCACAGCACCGCCGCCGGCCATTCGACCAGGTTGACCACCTGCTCCAGGTTGTCGTCGCTGATGCGTGCGCTGCCGCCGGCCTGCCTGGCGGCCGCCTGCACTTCGTCGACGATGCGGGCACGGCGCGCGTCCGGATCCACCAGCACGTGCGCCGCACGCAGCGCATCGACGTAGTCGCCGGGTGCCGCCAGCGACACTGCGCCCCCATGCATGAAGCGGTGCCCGCGCGTGATGCGGTCGCCGCGTACGCCCAGCAACTCGGCCGGAATCACCTCGCTGCCGAACAACAGCACCAACCATTGCACCGGCCGTGCGAAGGCGTACTCGTGCGCGCCCCAGCGCATCGGCTTGGGGATGGGCATCGCGGCGATGGCCTCGCGCAAGATCTCCGACAACAAGTCGGCCGTGCGCGCGCCCGGCGTCACTGCGCGATGCACGAAACGCTCGCCCTTGGCGTCGCTGGTGCGTTCCAGCGCGGTCCAGTCGATACCGGCCTTGGCGGCGAAACCGGCCAATGCCTTGGTCGGTTGGCCTTCGGCGTCGAGGGCGATGTTGAGATACGGCCCCAGCACTTCCGAGCGCTGCTCCGGCTGCTCGGTGGCCACGCCCGGCAGCAGCACCGCCAGACGGCGCGGGGTGGACAGCGGCTTGGCATCGCCGCGGGTGACGGCAACGCCGCGCTTTTCCAGGCCGCTCAGCACGCCATCGAAAAAGGCCTGCGCCAGACCCGGCAGCGCCTTGACCGGCAGCTCTTCGGTGCCCAGTTCGATCAGCAGGGGAAGTTGTTCGCTCATATGACATGGACCTTTGCGTAGTCCCTTCTCCCTGCGGGAGAAGGTGCCCCGAAGGGGCGGATGAGGGGACGGGCGAAGCTCTGTGGAAGGTTGGGTGCATGAGGGCTGCGCCTCGTCCCCTCACCCCAACCCCTCTCCCGAGGGGAGAGGGGCTCGCTAGTCCCTTCTCCCTGCGGGACATTGTCCCCCTTCATGGGGGAGAAGGTGCCCCGCAGAGGCGGATGAGGGGACGGGCGAAGCCCTGTGGAGGTTGGGTGCATGAGGGCTACGCCCCGACCCTCACCCCACCCCCTCTCCCGGTGGGAGAGGGGCTCTCGGTTATTTCTTCACACCAGGAAATCCCAGCTTCTCGCGTTGGGCGTAGTACGCCTGCGCCACGCCCTGGGCCAGCGCGCGCACGCGCAGGATGTAGCGCTGGCGTTCGGTCACGCTGATCGCGCGGCGTGCATCCAGCAGGTTGAAGGCGTGGCTGGCCTTGGTGACCTGCTCGTACGCCGGCAGCGGCAGGCCGACCTCGACCAGATGCCTGGCTTCGGCTTCGCAGGCGTCGAAGCGATGGAACAGCTCGGCCACATTGGCGTGCTCGAAGTTGTAGGTGCTCTGCTCCACCTCGTTCTGGTGGTACACATCGCCGTACGTCACCGCGGCGCCGTCCGGGCCGTAGGTCCACACCAGCTCGTAGACGTTGTCGCAGCTCTGCAGATACATGCACAGCCGTTCCAGGCCGTAGGTAATCTCGCCCAGCACCGGCTTGCATTCGAGCCCGCCGGCCTGCTGGAAGTAGGTGAATTGGGTCACTTCCATGCCGTTGAGCCAGACTTCCCAGCCCAGGCCCCAGGCGCCGAGCGTGGGCGATTCCCAGTTGTCTTCGACAAAGCGCAGGTCGTGCACCAACGGGTCGATGCCCAGCGCCTGCAACGAGCCCAGGTACAGGTCCTGGATGTTGTCCGGGTTGGGCTTCATCGCCACCTGGTACTGGTAATAACGCTGCAGGCGATTGGGATTTTCGCCATAGCGGCCATCGGTGGGACGGCGCGAAGGCTGCACGTACGCCGCATTCCACGGCTCGGGCCCCAGCGCGCGCAGGAACGTGGCCGGATGGAACGTGCCCGCGCCCACTTCCAGGTCCAGCGGCTGGATCAGCACGCAGCCTTGCTCGGCCCAGTACTGGTTGAGGGTCTGGATCAGGCCCTGGAAAGTGATTGGAACGCGCCGGGAATCGGACATGCAGCAAAGGCCGTACGGAAGGGGTGCGCTAGTATACCGGCCGACCCGCGGCGCTTTGCCGCGCAGCACCGCTGCTGGGGAAAACACGCATGGAACAGCGGCGTACCGCCGACCCGGATAACGCCGTGGCACTGCTGCCGCGCGGCCGGCTGATGTTCGACCCGGTGGCCGCGGCCCTGCTGGCCGACGGCATGGTGGTACCGCACGAACACGAGCGCGTGCAGTTCTCCGCCAGCGGCGCGCGCACCGCCAGCGATGTGCATCCGCTGGTGCTGCTGGCCAATCTGAAATTGCACGCCGCGCAGCCGCCGGCCGGCGAGCTGGGCCTGGAACGGCTCACCGAATGGCTGGCCACCCGCACCGGGCTGCGCTATCTGCGCATCGACCCCACCCGCATCGATGTGGCCGCCGTCACCGGCGTGGTCTCGCACGCCTACGCGCGCCGCCACCGCATCCTGCCGCTGGCGTTGGATGCCGAGCGCGTGCTGATCGCCACCAGCGAGCCGTTGGCGCTGGACTGGCTGGCCGACGTGCAACACCTGAGCCGGCGCCGCATCGAGCTGGCGCTGATCAACCCGCTGGATCTGCATCGCTACACGATGGAGTTCTTCGGCGTGACCCAATCGGTGCGCGGCGCGCGTGGCGATGCGCGCAGCACCGAATCAAACGCGGGCCTGCCCAGCTTCGAACAGCTGGTGGAACTGGGCCGCGCCGGCGACGTCAATGCCGACGACCACCACATCGTGCATATCGTCGACTGGCTGCTGCAGTACGCCTACGAACAGCGGGCAAGCGACATCCATCTGGAACCGCGGCGCGAGGCCGGACGCATGCGTTTCCGCATCGATGGCGTGCTGCACAAGGTGCTGGAAGTGCCGCCCTCGGTGATGACCGCCGTGGTCAGCCGCATCAAGGTGCTCGGGCGCATGGATCTGGCCGAACGCCGTCGCCCGCAGGATGGCCGCATCAAGACCCGCTCGCCGGGTGGGCGCGAGGTGGAAATGCGCCTGTCCACGATGCCCACCGCCTTCGGCGAGAAGTGCGTGATGCGCATCTTCGACCCGGATTCGGCGTTCAAGAGCATCGAGCAGCTCGGCTTCAGTCCGGAAGAGGCCGCCGGCTGGAGCGCGCTGGTCGAGCGCCCGCACGGCATCGTGCTGGTCACCGGCCCCACCGGCTCGGGTAAGACCACCACGCTGTATTCCACGCTCAAGCGCCTGGCCACGCCGGATGTGAACGTGTGCAGCGTGGAAGACCCGATCGAGATGATCGCGCCGGAATTCAACCAGATGCAGGTGCAGCAGAACATCGACCTGGATTTCGCCAGCGGCGTGCGCACGCTGCTGCGCCAGGACCCGGACATCATCATGATCGGCGAAATCCGCGACCTGGAAACCGCGCAGATGGCGGTGCAGGCTTCGCTCACCGGGCATCTGGTGCTGTCCACGCTGCACACCAACGATGCCGCCTCGGCGATCACCCGCCTGCTCGACCTGGGCGTGCCGCATTACCTGGTGGCCTCCACCCTCAACGGCGTGCTGGCGCAGCGGCTGGTGCGCACGCTGTGCGTGCATTGCAAGCGCCCGCACACGCTCAGCGATGCCGACTGGTCGGCCATCCGCGAGCCAGGCGAGGCGCTGCCGGAACCGCTCAACGTGCACGCACCGGTCGGTTGCCTGGAATGCCGCCGCACCGGTTACCTGGGCCGGGTGGGCCTGTACGAACTGCTGCCGGTCAGCCCGCGCCTGCGTACCCTCATCCGCCCCGACACGGAACTTGCCAGCTTCAGCCAGGCTGCCCGCGGCGAAGGCCTGCGCACGTTGCGCCGCACCGGCCTGGAGAAGGTCGCCGCCGGGCTGACCACCATCGAAGAAGTGCTGTCGGTGTTGCCGCCGCGCGAATAGACGCCTCCTTCGTCCTGACGACCACGCCGCTTGCGCGCGCATGATCCGTAGGGACCTTCGACGCGGCGAGGCGTCGAGGGCCGGCGGGATTCGTTGAAAACTGCTGTGCTGGCGGCAGGACCGATCCCTGCCGGGTGCTCGTGTTCGCTCAGGTGCACGGTTGCGTTGCATGCATGCATGCATGCAGCAACGCCTCCGGAGTGCACGCCGGTCTCGCACACGTCGCGGTCCATCGCAATGACGGCGATCGACGCGTTCGCCCGCGCCTGCGAGCCGCACGCGCGTGATTCCCGCCCCAGTGGCACACGGCGCTCGTGCCTTGAGGGCGGAGATAACGTCCGGCGCACAGCTAAACCGGCTTGAGAGCCGCAGATTCGCGAGGTCTTGCGCGTTGATGGATCCTCATGCGCGGCCTCCGAGGCGCTCGATGTGGGCGGGCTTGCTCACCCTGGCCGTCATCTCGTGCATCGCCTGTCTGTGCCCTGCGATTTCCTGCGTCAGTTTTGCCTGCCTGACCGGATCGGGCCGGGGTTTTTGCCGCTCCTTGTCAAGGCGTGTCTGCGCCAACTGCATCCGCTTGTAGGACAGATGCGTTTGCGCCTTGGCGTTGAAGCTCTCGGCCGTGTGGAACTGCACTTCGAACGCGTAGCCCTCGGCATCGGTGAAGCTGGCATTGATGCCCCGGTAGGTGCCATCTCCCGAGGTAAAGTAATTCTGCAGCTTCACGCACGTCATCCCGTGCCGACGCAGTGCGTCCTGGGCCGCCTGCACCTTCGCCACAAAACCCTCGGACGGCAACTCAAGCGCATAGCGCAGCGCATCGCCCACGCGTTGCGTGGCCTGTTCTGTTGTCATGCCGGCGCGCTGATGGCGCCGGATCTTGTCCTTGATCGAGGCGACCGATTTCTGGAACGGGTCGTGTTGCACCTGCTCGATCCGGCCCTGGCTGGCGTTGTAGCGCACGTTGCCCCAGACCCGCGCGCCCAAGCCGTCGGCCAGCGTGTCGAGCACCGGCGTCAGCGACGCCTGCTTGCGTGTGGCGGCATGGAACACGCTGTGTGCCGGCGATGCGCCTGTATTGACGGCGTTCTGTTCGGAGGCAAGCGCCGGCGGCGTGCTTGCCAACGCCGGCACGGTCTCTTCCTGCCAGTCGTCGATCTCCTCGCACCCCGGCGGCGAGGCCACACGCTTGAAGGCCTCCAGCGCAGGCGCCTGTAGCTTGCGCTGCTCGGCCCGCGATGCGCCGCCAAGCGCCAGCGCATGGGCGTGCTTGTACAGATCGTGGAAGCGCTCCTTCAGCGCGAAGGTCTCCGGGGTGTGGAACTGGATCTCCCATAGCGCACCCTCAGGGCTGCGCAGCGTGACATTGATGGCCTTGAAGACTGGCGGGTATTCAGTAAATTGATTGGTCAGCTTGACCCGTGCATGGCCCTGATCGTCCAGTGCGGCCAGCACGGCGCGCAGGCCGGCGGTAAAGCCCTGCGGTTCCAGCACCACGCTGTAGCGCAGCGCGTCGTTGACGCTGGCTGCCGCCTCGTCCAACGGCTGCTTCTTCAGCGCCATCCGCTGCTTGAGCTTGTCCTGCAACGAGCCGTAGGACTTCAGTTGATGCTGCGTGCCGGCCAGTTGCCCACCATGGCGCGCGGCGATGTTCTGCAGCATGTCGGTGACCTGCGGCTCCATCTGGCGAGCGCGCCTGAGCAAGGCCTGTGCCTTGAGCGCAATGTCCTGCGGCTGCACGTCGCGCAGACGCTCGGCCGGCGGCTGCGACCGGGCGATCCAGCCGGCCTGCTGTAGTGCCTCGAGCGCGTCTTCCATGACGCCGGCGGCCATCGACGGCATGCGCTGCAGCAGCAGCTTGGTCTGTTCGGGATCGAAGCGCCCGTCCTGCATGGCCCGGGCGGTTGCCCTGCTGTAGGGCACGTTGCGGACCCGCTCGGCGAAGCCCCGCTCGGCCCGTTCGCAGGCCTCCACGATCTTGGCGAACAGCGCCGTGCCGGTGTCGGACTTCAGCGCATCGGTGCCGACCTTGATCGCGATGGTGAACAGGTTGCGCATGGTCAGTTCCGGCTCGCCGGGGACGAGCCCGGGTTGCCCGTCCGGGAACTGCGCATGCGACAGCCGGCACACCGGGTAGTTGTCCAGGATGGCGTGGATGCGCGCATCCACGCCAGAAGCGGCGTCGTAGGCCTTGGCCAGGCCGGGAAACGCCTCCGCCAGGGCGTCGGGCAACGCCGGGGCGTCGCTGTCGGCGGCCGGGTCCGTCTCAAGCGCAAGCAGCTGCGCGTGCAGCAACTCGGCAGCTTCACGCGCCTCGGGCAGGTGGGCGCGTTCGATCGCCTCGCGCGCCTGCACGCGCAGCGTGGCCAACACCACCGGATCGCGGACCGGCTCTTCGAGCAGCTCGCGCAAACCGTTGCGCAAGCCGCGCTCGATGCCATCGTAGGTGCCGAACATCATGTCGCGCGCCATCGCTTCGCGCAGTTCGTTCGGCTGCCCCATGAAGCGCGCCGCCAGCGTGGCGGCCGCCGAGGTGATGCGCTGACCGCGCTTGAGGGCCATGATCTCGGCCAGCCGCCCGGGCTGGTAGTGACCGGTCACCGGATCGATGGCCGGCGTGGCCGTCTTCGGCGGCTTGAAGGACTTTTGCCGACCGAGCCTGGCCTTGCGATCCATCACCCGCGAAATCAGCGCAGCCAGCTTGGGATAGCCTGCGTAGATGAAGGCGTCGTCGCCATCGGTGTCCATGTCGCGTTTGCGCAACTCGTCGATCGGCAGTGCGCCCAGGCGCCCAGGCTCCACGATGTCCTTGAGCCGCAGGCTGCCGGTGCTGAGGATATCGCGCGGCAAGGCACCGCGGTCACGGCCGTTTGTCCAGCACGACAGCGTCTTCAGATCTTCCTTGGAGCAGGCCAGGTCGGTGTCGCTGAACGCGGCCGGCCACTGCTGCTCCGGCACCACCACCAGCATGCCCTTGCTGTGCAGCATCTGCGGATCGACGCCGGAACGATCATCGAAACCGGTGTAGCTGTACTGGATGCCGAAGCACTGGGAGAGGAACGCGGCGGTGGCATCGCCCTGGGCCACGGTGGCGATGCGCTGCTCCGGCACCGGCAGCAGATTCTCCTTGTCGTAGGGAGGCTTGCCGAGCAGCAAAGGGCCGCCCGCGACGTCGAAGGCCTGGCTGCGCTGCTGCGGCAGATGCACCTTGTCGTCGGCCGACGGCACCGCCCGCACCCGCTGACCCTGGTAGCCACCGCCGATGAGCGGCCTGTACACCCACAGCGGATCATCGCCTGTCGGCTCCAGTGTCTGCAGCCGGTCCTGCAGCGCCGCGTGCGCCTCTTCCAGCGCCGCCGCATCGCGCGGGTAATGCTGCAGCGCCTGCGCCGGCATCAGCGAAGGACCCTTGTCCTTGGCCACCAGCTCGCGCTGCTCCTCGGTGGCCTGGTTCGCCTGCACCGCGTGCCAGGCCTCGTAATGCTTGCGGAAGGCCGGAATGGCCAAGGCCACCTCCAGTTTCAGGAAGCCGCAGCCATCGTTGGGGCACAACGCCAGGGCCGTGCCATCCACGGCCAACGGCTTGAACGGATGCGCAGGGCCCTCGACGTCATCGAACACGCCCAGGCGCAGCGTGCCTTCCACGACATGGTCGCTGGGCACCATCTCCAGCAGCGAGCGCTGCATGCGCGACCAGTCCTCGCGTTGCGGAGCGAGCTTGGCCGCCAGGTGCATCAGGCTGCTGCCCGGGGCAGTGTCGGCATAGCGGAACGCCGGCAACAGCGACGCCGACTCCTTCCTGTGAGACATCACCAGACTGCTGCTACCGGATTTGCTGCGCGCGGCGCGACTGCCGCCGAACATGTCGAAGCGCCAGGGCTCGCCGTTGTAGTTGAACGTCCGCGCCAGCATGAAGGTCGATAGCTCACCAGGCAATTGCACCTCCACCAGTGGCAGCCCGGTCAGGCGCGCAAACAGCGAATACGGCTTGTCCGATTCGGCACGGTTGGTCGACAGCTCCTTGCCCACCAGATCGACCACCACATGGGTCGTGCTGCCGTGGCCGGGCGCCGGCGCCACCGGCCGGCCGGGAACCGAGGCCATGCTCAAGCGCCCACTGTCCAGGTCGAAGCGGGTCGGTGGATGGGCCTGGGTAATGGCCGGCGCGTCCTTGGCCATGCGCAGGTCCAGGGCGTCGAACATCCGGTCGCCGGCCTCGATCTGCGCGATCAGGTTCCAGCTCATCTCGCCCAGGTCCGCCTCGATCGCCTCGCGCGTGCGCGCCAGCGTCAGGTCCACCCACTTCACCAGTTCGTCGCGGCGCTGGCGCAGTTGCTTGCGCGGGCCGTCCAGATGGCGCGCTTTCCACTGCCGGCTCACCACCGCGTAGGCCTTGAGCACCTGGTAGAAGGTCAGCGCCGGGCAGCGCGTGGCATGCTGTTCGATGTCGGCCGACGCGCGCGCGCCGTCGCCGCGCAGGTACAGCTCGATCTTGCGCGCGACGATGGGCTGCAACGTATCGAACACGTGCAATGCCTGGCCCCGATGGCGAGGGGCCAACTCCGGACTGCGGATCAGCGGCAACAGTCCCATGCAGAGGCTGCCGATCCCCTCAAGGCTGGTCTGGCGTAATCCGTCGTCCCCGATCAGGATCGACACCCGCTCCAGCGCCGGTTGTCCCAGCGGACGCATCTGGCGCTGCAGCCGCGCCGATGCAAGGGCCTTGAAGAGCACACCGATGTCGGCGGCCGACGCGGACGCAAACCGCTCGCGATGCACATCCAGGTGCCCGGCCATCGCCTGCAGCTTGGCGACACCCAGGGTCTGGAACTGCTCATCGTCCTCATCGTCCAGGGGCAGCAGGCGGGACATCGCGTTGGCCACCACCGCGATCCCCCGCATCTGGAACTGCCGCCAGGGCAGCTCGGCCGAGCCTGCACGCTCGGCGACCAGCACGAATGCCGACTGGCACACCGGCCTGGCGAGACATTTGCTCAGTGCGTTGAGCGCGACGGCCACGCCTTGCGGGTCCAGGGCCTTGCGCAAATCGGGATCGTCGGCCAGCGTCGCCGCCAGGACGTCGATGGCGGTCTCGCAGGCGGGCGTGCCGGGCCATTTGCTCAGGGCATTGAGCGCTTGGCTCACGTTGATAGGGTCGAAGGCGCGACGCAAGCCGGCATCGTTGGTCAGCCGCTCGGCCAGTGCGCTAGCGGCGGCAGCGCAGACCGGCGCGTCGGGCCATTTGCTCAGGGCGTTGAGTGCGTTGCCAAGGCCCTGCGGATCCAGATCCCTGCGCAACCCGGGATCGTTGGCCAGCCGCGCGGCTAGCGCGTCGACGGCGGCCGCACAGACCGGCATCTCGGGCCATTTGCTCAGGGCGTTGAGCGTATTGGCCACCCCGAACGGGTCGAGCGCATTGCGCAGCTCGGGATCGTCGACCAATCGCTGGGCCAGCGCGTTGACCGCCTTGCCACAGACCGGCACGTCCGGCCATTTGCTCAGGGCATTGAGCACTTGGGCCAGACTGGAAGCGTCCAGCGCCTTGCGCAGGTCGGGATCGTCGGTCAGCCGCTCTGCCAGCGCGCTGGCAGCGGCTGCGCAGACCGGCATGCCCGGCCATTTGCACAGCGCGTTGAGCGCAGTGGCCATGCGATGCGGACTCAGGGCCTTGCGCAACTCCGGATTGTCGACCAGCCGCTCGGCCAGCGCACTGGCGGCGGCCGCACAGGCCGCGTTGTCGGGCCACTTGCTCAGGGCGTTGAGCACGGTGACCACGCCATGCGCGGTCAGAGCGTGGCGTAACGCGGGTTCGTCGGCCAAGCGCTCAGCCAGCGCGCCGCCGCCGGCCGCACAGGCCGCGTTGTCGGGCCATCTGCTCAGGGCGTTGAGCACGGTGGCCACTTGCTGCACGTCGAAGGCCTCGCGCAACCTGGGATCGTGGGCCACCCGTGCGGCCAGCGCGCTGGCGGCGCCCGCACAGGCCGGCGTGTCGGGCCATTTGCTCAGGGCGTTAAGCGCGTTGGTCATTTCTCGCGGCTTGAGCACGTCGCGCACGTCGGGCTCGCGTCTCAGTCGCTCGGCCAAGGTGTTGGCGGCCGCCGCACAGGCCTGGTTGTCGGGCCATTTGCACAGGGCGTTGAGCACGGTGGCCACTTGCTGCGCGTCGAAGGCCTTGCGCAACCTGGGTTCGGCGCCCACCCGTGCGGCCAATGCGCTGGCAGCGGCCGCACAGACCGGCGTGCCGGGCCATTTGCTCAGGGCATTGAGCGCATTGGCCACGTCCAATGGATTGAGATCCTTGCGTAACCCGGGATCGGCGGCCAGCCGCTCGGCCAGCACACCGGCGGCAGCGGCACAGACCGGGGTGTCAGGCCATTTGCTCAAGGCATTCAACGCGTTGGCCACGTCCAGTGCATTGAAGGCCTTGCGTAACTGGCGATCGCCGACCAGGCGCCCTGCCAACATGCGGGCAGCTTCCGCACAGACCTCGGTGCCCGGCCATTTAATCAAGGCGTTCAAGACGTTGGTCACGTCGACCGGGCCAAGTGCGTTGCGCAGGTCGGGCTCTTCGACCAGACGCTCGGCCAGCGCGTTGACGGCCTCAGCACAAACCGTAATGTCCGGCCACTTGCTCAATGCGTTGAGCACGATGACCACACCTTGCCGGTCCAGGTCCGTGCGCAGCCGACGCTCGTCGGCCAGCCGCCCGGCCAGCGCGCTGGCGGCAACCGCACAGACCTGCTTGTCAGGCCATTTACTCAAGGCCTTGAGCGTGGTGACAGCTTGGTATGCGTCCAGCGCCTTGCGCAACTGGCGATCGTCGACCAACCGCTCGACCAGCGCGCAGGCTGCCTCCGCGCAGACCGGCGTGGCGGGCCATTTGCTCAGGGAATGGAGCGCGGTGACCACTTCTTGCAGCTTGAGGGCATGACGCAATTCGCTCTCGTCGGCCAGCCGCCCGGCCAGCGCTTTGGCGGCGGCCGCACAGACCGGCGTGTCGGGCCATTTGCTCAGCGTGTCCAGCGCCTGGGTCACGTTGATCGGGTCCAGCGCCCTGCACAGCTCGGGATCGTGGGCCAGCCGCCCGGCCAGCGCACTGACGGCCTGCCCGCAGATCGGTGTCTCCGGCCATTTGCTCAGCGCGTTGAGCGCGTTGGCCACGCCTTGCGGATCCAGATCCTTGCGCAACTCCGGATCGTCGACCAGGCGTTCGGCCAGTGCACTGGCGGCCGCTGCACAGATGGGAGTGTCGGGCCACTTGCTCAGCGCGTTGAGCACGTTGGACACGCCTTGCCGGTCCAGGTCCTCGCGCAGCCGGGGATCGTCGGCGAGCTGCCCTGCCAGCGCACCGACGGCGGCCGCACAGACCGCGTTGTCGGGCCATTTACTCAGGGCGTTGAGCGCGTTGGACAGGCCTCGCGCGTTCAGAGCCTTGCGCAACTCGGGGTCGTCGGCCAGCCGCTCGGCCAGTGCGATGGCGGCGGCCGCACACACCGGACACACCGGTATATCGGCCCATTTGCTCAGCGCGTTGAGCGCTTGCGTCACGTTGATGGGGTCCAGGGCCTTGCACAACCGGGGATCGTCCACCAGCCGTTCGGCCAGCGCACTGGCGGCCGCCGCACAGATCGGGGTATCGGCCCATTTGCTCAGGGCGTTGAGTGCGTTTCCCAGTTCCTGCGGCTTCAGCTCCTTGCGCAATCTGGACTCGTCGGCCAACCGCTCGGCGAGCGCGCTGACGGCATTCCCGCAGTCCGGCGCGTCGGGCCATTTGCACAGGGCGTTGAGCGCGGTCGCCACGCTCTGGGCATCCATGGCGCAACGCAGGTGGTAGTCGCTGGCGACAAGCGCGGCAAACCGGTGCGCCATCGCCTGGCAGTCCGGGTTTTCGGACCACTTGCTGAAGGCATTGAGTGCCAGGCTGATGTGCTGCGCACTCAGAGCCTGTCGGGCGTGATCGTCACGCCACAGATGACGTGCCACACGCGCCACCGCGCGTTCACACCGGCCGCTGTCGAGATTCTTCGAGAAGGCGTTCAGAAGCAGAACTGAGGGGTAGCCTCCCAGCCCCACCAGATCGTCGGCCTGGGTGAGCTCTCCGGCGATCCACGCGATTGCCTCCATGCATGCAGGCAGGTTCGGGTGCTTGCTCAGCTTGTTGCCCATATGCGCCAGCTGCGCCAGCGATGCGCCTTCGAACCATCCGGTCCCGGACAGGTACTGCGCCGCAAGCTCGATGCAACGATCAAGATCGCGGGGCGTTGCCCCCCTGGTGCGCTGTGCATTGGCAACCAGCTTGAGGTACTTGTCGAGCCGACTCGCGTTGACTTGCGCATGCAAACTCTCTTCCAGGAAGGGCAACGCCATCCCGTCACGCATGCGAGGCGCCAGCTCGTTGTCATATGCCATCGACACGCACAGACCCGCATTGTGGTTGCGAGCGATTCCGTGGGGCTCGCTCAACTGTCGCTGCTGTTGCAGTCGCTGTGCCTGTAGCCGTTTGCTTGCGGCCCAGTCCAGCTGATGTTCGGCCCTGCGCAGATCCTCGGTCAGCCCCATGCCATGGAATGGCCGCTTTGACTGCCGAGAGGGCGCCTGCTCTTCACGCGGTCGCTTTCTGGCGGACCATTCGGAGGGTTGTTCGCGCGGTCGAAGAGATGCTTTTACCTCCCCACCATGCTGCGACGATCGTTGTGGTCGATGCTGCGCTGACGACGCGCCGACGTCAGCGGTCACCCTGTCCGGATACCGCTCGGTTTTGATGCGCGCGTTTTTGATGGCAGCCGGCTGCCACTGCCGAACGCGCCTGTCCCATGCGCCTTCGCTGGCATCGATTTCCTCTTTCTTTAAGGCGTTTGCCGTAAAGGGCTGCCTGTCGCGCGTCGAGGCCCCTGGGTCATCCGATTCTATCCTCTGCCGTTTTCTAGGCGGCCGTCCAAGCGGTTGATGCGTGCCGCTGCTGCTGGCTGCTGCCTGATCCTCCGTTAGCCTGGGCTTTTCCTCATGAGCGTAAGACAGGTTTGTGCGTGTCGCGTTTGAATTGGTGGCATGGGTTTTCATGCCCGGAAATTTAGTCAATCTGCCCGCGAGCGACTTCTTCAATACGAAGCGCCGACGACGTGTGCGACGCCCGCTGCGCATTGGGCCAATGGCCCTACTACATTGCATGGATTGAACGCGTGGGATGCAGCACGCCGGCACGGCGACGTGCTCCGCTGCCGTCAAGCGCAGTGTTCTGAAGGGTATGCACGATTCGATGCTTTTCCACACCAACCCCGCCGAACCTTGCCTCGACCTGACCACCGCGACGGCGCAAAGGCACTGTCATTGCAGCCCTGCGTTTGTCTGCCGATATCCAGGACATGCACCAGTCGGCAACCACCGCTACCATCATCCGCATCTCGCTGCGAGGGCATCAGGACATGTCATTCGGCAATGACCCGCAGCGCGCGTCTTGGAGTGCCGCTTGAAAAAAAACGCGTCGCTGCCGCCTACAATCGGGGGCATCTGTTGTGTCCGGATCTTTGCGCATGTCCGTTTTGCCGTTCCTGATCATCGAAACCGGGCAGCCCGTGCCGGAGATGAAGCGATACGGCCGTTTTCCGCACTGGATCCGCGTGGCGGCCGGGCTGGCCGAGCAGGAAACGGTGGCCATCGACGTTGCCAATGGGGACGCGCTGCCCGACCCGGCCGACTTTGCCGGCATCATCGTCAGCGGTTCGGCCGCCTTCGTGACCGACCGCGCCGACTGGAGCGAACGCAGTGCCGAGTGGCTGCGCCATGCCGCCCATCAGGGCATGCCGCTACTGGGCATCTGCTACGGGCACCAGTTGCTGGCGCACGCGCTGGGCGGCGAGGTCGACTACAACCCGGCCGGGCGCGAATCCGGCACCATCGCGCTGGAGCTGCACCCGCCGGCCGAGCAGGATCCTTTATTCGCAGGGCTTCCGCCGCAGTTCCCGGCCCATGCCACCCATCTGCAGACGGTCGTGCGTGCCCCGGACGGCGCCATCGTGCTGGCGCACTCCCGGCAGGACCGCTGCCATGCCTTCCGCTGGGGCCGGGCCACCTGGGGCGTCCAGTTCCACCCCGAATTCGCCACCCACCACATGCGCGGCTATGTGCAGGCGCGTGCCGACTGCATTGCCCGCCACGGACATTGCGCCCGCACGGTCGCCCGCGAGGTCACCGCCGCCCCCATCGCCCGCAAGTTGTTGCGCCGCTTCGTGCATCACGCACGCCGGTTGCAAACCGTGAGCGCTCGTCCCGCCGCGCACACGTAAAAGCAGCGATAATCGCGTGACGCCGGATGGTCCGGCGCGCGTATCGATCCGGAATGGGAATGAGCGAAATTCGTAAGGTGCCGGCATCTGCCGGCGCAGAGTGGCTGTTGACCGGTTTCTCGCTGTTGAAGCGGGCGCCGCTGGCGCTTGGCTCGATGGGGGTGATCTGGAGCGTGGCCGCCTCGCTGGTGGTGTCGCTGTCGGTCCTGGTGCCGCTGTTGGGCCCGGCTCTGCAGTTCCTGCTGGTGCTGGCCGGCCCGTTGTTCATGGGCGGCCTGCTGTGGGCCATCCGCGAAGTGGACGAAGGCCGCATCGCCAAACCGTCGCATCTGCTGCATGGCCTGCAGGACGGCCGCGCGCCGCACCTGCTGGTGTCGCTGCTGCCGCAGCTGATCGCCGGCCTGCTGCTGGGCGTGCTGCTGCTGGCGATGATCGGCGCCAGCGGGCTGCAGCAGTTGTCCGAGGTAATGGTGAAGATCAACCAGATCAGCCAGTCCGGCGCGCAGCCGGACCCGGTGCAGATCGAGCAACTGGCCGCCAGCCTGCCGGCCGGGCGCATTCTGCTGTGGCTGCTGCTGACCATCGCCACCTTCGCGGCGATGACGCTGGCGCTGTTCGTGATGCCGCCGCAGGTCATGTTCGACCGCAGCACCGGCGGCCACGCGCTGCGCGAGAGCCTGCGCGCCAGCCTGCACAACCTGCCGGCGATGCTGGTGTTCTTCGTCCTGGCCTTCATCGCCATTTTCGCGATCTATTTCGCGGTCATGATCGTGGCGCTGATCGTCGGCCTGATTGCCGGCCAGACCGTGGCGATGTGGCTGGCCCAACTGCTGTTGATGGCGGTGCTGATGCCGGTGTTCGCCGGTTCGGTCTACGCCGCGTGGAAGCAGATGTTCACCCACGCCGGCGCCGCCGCCCAACCAGCCCGGCCATCGCGGCCGGATGTATTTGTTGCTTGAATTCGCTTAGCCGTAGGAGCGCACCCGGGCGCGACCAAGGCTTCTCGACGTAGGCTTCGTCGCGCCCGGGCGCGCTCCTAACGTGGACCATGGCGTCCGGGGCGATGCCGCGCAGCGACGCATGTGCCCGAAGACGACCGCACCGCGCACCTGCATGGCGGCGCGCTTGGGTGCAGCGACGGCACTAGGCGCTCTTCGGCGCCACCGCTCGCGAAGCCATGATGCCCAGCTCGTAGAGCAGGCACATCGGGATGGCCAGCATCAGCTGCGATACGACGTCTGGCGGGGTGAGCACGGCGGCCAGGATGAAGATGCCGACGATGGCGTAGCCACGGCCTTCGCTGAGCTGCTTGGGGCTGACCCAGCCCAGCAGCACCAGGATCACCAAGGCCACCGGCAGTTCGAAACTCGCGCCGAAGGCGAAGAAAATGGCCAGCACGAAATCCAGGTACGAATTGGCATCCGGGGTAATGGCGATCACGTCTGGCTTGAACGTGGTCAGGAAGTGGAACACCGCCGGCAACACCAGGAAATAGGCGAACGCGCAACCGATATAGAACAGCGCCACCGCCGACGCCAGCAGCGGGAATGCCAGCTTCTTTTCGCGCTGGTACAACCCCGGCGCCACGAACGCCCAGGCCTGATACAGCAGCCACGGCACGCTGAAGAACACCGCCACGAAGAAGGTCAGCTTGAGCGGGGCGAAGAACGCGCCGGCCGGATTCATCGCGATCATCGTCTGCCCCAGCGGCAGTTGCGAGATCAGCGGTGCGGCCAGCCACGAATAGATCGCCCGCGAAAACGGCAGCAGCGCCAGCAACACCACGCCCAGACCGATCAGTGCGCGGACTAGGCGGGCGCGTAATTCGACCAGATGCTCGATCAGACTGCTTTCGGCCTGTGCGTCGTCGAACAGGCTCACGGCTGTTTCTCCTGGAGTTTGGCTGGCGCGCCCGGCGTCCACGCGGCCGGTGTGCCCGCATCGACTGGCGCAACGACGACCGGCTCGGGCGCGCTGGCAAGATGCGCGGCATGCGGCGCGGGCACTATCGTGTCGTGCGGAGCCGGAACCAGGGTTTGATGCGGCGCTGGCGCAATGGGTTGGGCCTGCGCAATCACCGGCGCGGTATGTGCAGCTCCAGCCGCATCGGTTACGCCGGCTGTTGCATCCACATCGGGGCTGGCAGACAAATCCGCATGGGCCAGTTCCAGCGGCGTTGCCACCGGCGTGGCGCTGGCGCGGATGTCGATATCGCGACTGACGTCGTCATGCAGCGTGCGGGCGCCCTGCTCGACCTGCTGCTGCGTGTTGCGCAGCTGGTCTTCGGCCTCGCGCAGCGAGGCCTGCACGTCCTGCAGGCTGCGCTTGAGCTCTTCGGCCTCGAGTTCGCGTTCGAGTTCCTGCTTGACAGAATCCCACTGCATTCGGGCACGGCGCACCCACAATCCGGCAAATCGGGCCGCCTTGGGCAAACGCTCGGGGCCGAGCACCACCAGGGCGACGACCGCAATGAGCGTCAGTTCGCCAACACCTATGTCAAACACCGACGCCGCTCCGGATCAGCGCGCGTCGCGGTCGCGTTCGGCCTGCGCCTCACGCGCCTGCTCGGCAGTGCGGGAGTCGTCGCCGAGCTTGCCGGCCGGCTTGTCGTCGTCGTGCATGCCTTTCTTGAATTCCTTGACCGCGCTGCCGAGATCCTTGGCACCGCTGGTGAGCCGCTTGGTACCGAACACCAGCAACACGATCACCAGCACGATCAGCCAGTGCCAAATGCTGAAACCGCCCATGATCTGCTCGCTTGCTTGAAAGATGGAACGCGCAGGATACCCCAGCGCACCGCGCAGGGGGATGACAGTGCGTTAGCGGTTGCGGTCCAGTGATTCGGTGCGGATTTCGCCCTCCGATACCGGCTGAAAACCTTGCTGGGCGGGCGGCGTGGTGCTGGGCTGCATCGGCACGGTGCTGGCTTCGCTGGCCGGCGGCGGCACATTGGCCGGTTGCTGTGCCTGCACCGGCGGCGGGGTCTGCGGACGCGGTGCCGGCGGCGCGCCATCGGCGGCGGCATCGGTGCTGCGATTGGCGCGCGCGGTGTAGGTCGCCTCTTCCAGCCGGTCGCGGAAAGCGATCACATCGGTGGATGGGCGTTCGTTGGTGCGGCCTTCGAAAATCATGCGCGGGGTTGCGCCGCTGCCGTAGGCATTGAGGTCGGCGGCATCGTCGATCTGCAGCACCGCACCGTCCAGCGCCACGCCGGCGAACAGGCCACGGGCACGCGACCACGACCAGATTTCGGCCTTGAGCTGGCCGTCGGTCGCCGCGGCGGCGTTGCGCCCGACCGGACCTGCCGCCACGCCGGCGTCGGCGCCGAGGGTGAACTTGCCGTTGACGATGTTGTCCAGGCTGCGGTCGTTGCGGAACACCAGCACCACGTCGGAGGACTGCACCCCGGCCTGGAAGCCGATGCTGCCGCCGGTGAGCTTGACGAACACCGGTTGCGACCAGCTGCCGTCGGCATTCTTCATCGACATCAGGCCGTGGCCGCGACGGCCGCCGATCACCAGGCCGGCCTTGAGCGTGTCGGGAATGACCACGATGGCGCGCGCCTCGTCGAGCAGTTTGTCCGGAATGGCCTGCTCGGGGATCTTCATGATCTCGGTGAGCACCCGCACCGCATTGCGTGCGCGCTGGTCTTCTTCCGGGCCGGCGACGGCATGGCCGGCGACCAACGTCAGCGACAACAACAGGGCCAGGCGCGACAAACGAGGCATGACAAGCTCCAAGGAAGAATCCGTCAAAGATAGCAATGCCGCGACGTTAGTGCCGGCGCAATGAATCGGTGGTGAGCGCAACCGGCGTGGAAGAGGCGGCCGATCGCAGCGATCGTTGCGCTGCTGTCGGCAGCGGTGCCCGGCTCTGCCAGAATGGTGCGCATGAACACGACACCCGATACCGCCCTGCTGGTCGTCAACCTGGGCACTCCCGAATCGCCGACCGCCCCGGCCGTGCGCCGCTACCTGGCCGAGTTCCTGAGCGACCGCCGCGTGGTCGCGATTCCACCGTTGTTCTGGAAGCCGCTGCTGTACGGGGTGATCCTGCCGATCCGCGGGCCGAAATCGGCCGAAAAATACGCCAAGGTGTGGTTGCCGGAGGGCTCGCCGCTGGCGGTCTACACGCGCCGCCTGGCCGACGGCCTGCAAGCGGTCATGCCCGACTGGCATGTGGAATGGGCCATGCGCTACGGCGAGCCGGCCTTGCGCAAGACGCTGGACGGGCTGCGCGCACGCGGCATCAGGCGCATCGTGGTGCTGCCGCTGTATCCGCAGTATTCCACCACCACCACCGCCTCGATCCAGGATGTGGTGGAGGCATGGCGCACCAGCGCGCCGGAGATCGCGGTGGAGGTGATCCAGGACTACTGCGAGGACGCCGGCTGGGTGGCCGCGATCGCCGAGTCGATTCGCGCGCACTGGCAGGTGCATGGGCGCAGCGAAAAATTGATGTTTTCCTTCCACGGCCTGCCGCAGCGCGTGGCCAATGCCGGCGACCCGTATCCTCAGCAGTGCGAACGCAGCGCGCAGGCCATTGTGGCAGCGCTGGGGCTGGGCGAGGACGAGTGGCAGATGGGCTACCAGTCGCGCTTCGGCGCCGAACGCTGGCTGCAGCCGTACGCCGAACCCACGCTGTGGGCGTTGGCCGAAGGCGGCGTGCGCAGCTTCGACCTGGTCTGCCCGGGCTTTGCCACCGATTGCCTGGAAACGCTGGAAGAAGTGGCGCTGGGTTTTGCCGAAACGCTGGCCGAGCGTGGTGCCACGCTCAGCTACATCCCCTGCCTCAACGCCAGCGATGCGCATGCGCACGCGCTGGCCGCCGTGGCGCGCCGGGCGTGAAGTTGGAGCCGTTTGCGTGCGACCTGGCCGTCGGCCGGGTCACCGGATTGCGCAACCAAGATCGTGGCCCGCGCCGGGTGCTGGCCTTGCATGGCTGGCTGGACAACGCGGCCAGCTTCGTGCCGCTGAGTGCGCATCTGCACGCGCGGGACTTGGATCTGGTGCTGCTGGATCTGCCCGGCCATGGCCACAGCGCTTGGCTGCCGACAGGCGCCGAATACACGCTCAGCAGCGCGATCGCCCTGTTGTTGCAGGTCGCCGATGCCCTGGGCTGGGAGCGCTTCACCGTGCTCGGCCACTCGATGGGCGGCGGCATTGCCAGCCTGCTGGCCGCCGCTGCGCCCGAACGCGTGGAGGCCTTGATCGCCATCGAGGCGCTGGGCGCCCTGGCCGAGCCCGTGGAAAGCACTGCCACACGCCTGCGCGAGGCCGTTGCGTCGGCACGCACGCTGGCAGAGCGGCCGCTGCGGGTATTTCCGTCGATGGAAATGCCGGTACGCGCGCGCATGATGGCCAACCAACTCACCGAACCGGCTGCACGGCTGCTGGTCGAACGCGGCGTACGCGTGGTGGAAGGTGGCTACAGCTGGTGCAGCGATCCGCGCCTGACCCTGCCCACCGCCATCCGCATGACCGAAGCGCAGATCGACGTGCTGCTGGCCTCCATCGCCTGCCCCGCCCAGGCGATCTTCGCCACGCCCGCCCAGGCGTATTTCCCGGAAGCATTGCGCGACCACCGCGTGGCGATGATGCGCGACGCACGCCTGCAGCTGCTGCCCGGCACGCACCACGTGCATATGGAAGCGCCGGAAGCAGTCGCGGCGGTGATCAACGGCTTCTTGGATGGTTTGCGTCACGCGTGATACGCAGATGCCAATCGCGCAGGTGAACGTGGCAGATGCAGCCCGTGTCGTGGGCGCACTCGAATCCTTCGATCGGTGGCATGCGCCGTGGACCTTCATCCAGGTGGTGCGCGCCGCTGCCCACCTGGATGCGGGCGATCGCGTCCTGTTGGAGCAGGCATGGGCAGCGGCATGTCACGCCGACCACTGGATGTCGGCGCGCACCCTGGACGCAGGCGCTGCGGCTGCAGAACACGCCGTGTCAAAACGCTTTGCCTGGCTGTCGCTGCTGGCCTGCCGGCAACTTGCCCGGGCTGCCTCCTACGCGTGGCGCTAGCGGCGTCTTCGCTGCAGCGTTGACCACTCGCCGGTGCCGGCCGCACCGATCGCCTGTTGCTGTTGCCGCACCCGTAGCTGCACCACTGTCGCGAAAGGCACGTCATCGCAGCCGCGCGCTACGCCTGCGTCACTGCACGTGCAGCAACCGGCGCAGTTGCGCCTTGAGCTGGCGGCCGTGTTCGTGGAAGTAACTGCGTTCCTCGCGCCAAGTGGGAAAACGTTGCTCCACTTCGGCCCAGAACGCAGGCGAGTGGTTGGCCTGCACCAGGTGGCAGAGCTCGTGCACCAGCACGTATTCGAACGCGGAAGGGCGACCAAGCACCAGCGCCAGGTCCAACGCCATCGAGCCATCCGGTGCGAGCGAGCCCCACTGCGAGGACATCACCTTCAGCCGCAGTCGCGCCGGTGCGCGCGGCAGGCCGGGCAGATAACCCGGCAACCAGCGGCCGACATCGGCGCGCGCCTGCGCTTCGTAGAATTCCTTCAAGGTGCGGCGCAGGCCGGCATCGCCCAGGCGGGTGGGCACATGGAACTGCGCCCCGTCGTCGGTGATATCGATGCGTGCATAGCGCCCTTCGTGCCAGCTCAACGGCAGCAACGCACCGCGCAATGGCAGCTGCCCGGGCACGCCACGCTCAAGCGCAGGAAACGCATCGACCTGCTGATACCGCGACAGCTGCGTGGTCAGCCAGTCCAGATGCGCATGCAGAAACCGTTCGCCGGACATCAGGCTTGCGCGCAGCGGCAAGGTCAGCCGTGCGCCGCGCTCGTCGACGCTGAGTTTGATGCGTCGTGCACGCGGATCGCGCACGCGCAGCACTGCGATGTCGCGGCCGTCCAGCTGCACGTGCACGCAGTCGCGTTCGACAACCTGCGAGGGCGGAACAATCAGGCGGCGGACGGGCTTGAACATGCGCACAGGATACCGCCGCGATGTGTCAGGCGGTGAGACGCATCGATTGCCGCACTCGGTGACTGCCAGACCGTGATCGGCGTCGTCCCTGGAAGCGATTGGCCAACCGATGGATCAGTGGTGAGGCAGCTGTTCTGCAACGTTGCTGCCGGGCCCTTGTCCGCCACCGCGCAGGACACATCGCACGTATGTCCTTCACGAGAGCAGCGGAAGAACGCTTTGGTGCGGTGTTCTCAACGCCTGCGGGACTTTTGGCGGCATGGATGCCGCCATCGAATCCCCAGCGACGGGTTCACGGCGTGTCCCGCGACGGCGGGCAGGCAAGGACTCGTCGAGTTGGCCGGTGTGCAGGGCCTTCACTAAAACGATCCGCACCTTGTCTGGTGCGGTGTCCTTGCCGCTTGCGGGACCGTGTGGCGACATGGATGTCGCCGCCGAGCCTCCACGGATGGATTCACGGCGTGTCCCGCGTGTGGCGAGGGCACCGCGCCCTCGACGCACCGAAAGCGTTTGATTCGCGCCACGCATCGCGCCTCAACGCCGCCACCGTCCGACGTTCCGGTTACTCGGCCTTGCTCAACTTCAACGCGGTTTCCAGTAGCAGGAACAGCCGGCGGATTTCCGCGCTCATCAACGCAAAGCGTGCGTCGAGTTCGGCACGTGCGCCATCGTCTTCGCTGTGTTCGAGCTGATCCAGGGCGCCGTCGAGGAACTTGAGCTTGCGGATCACCAGATCATCGCCGAGCACGAACGATAGATTGTCGTCCAGCACCAGCGCCAGCTTGGTGACCTGCTTGCCGGCTTCCAGGTGTTTGTCGATCTCGTCGCCGCGCAGTTCCTGGTGCTGGCACTTGACCACCGCGCCGCCTTCGATGGGGTCCTTCATCTCGCACTCTTCGCCCAGGCTCAGGCCTTCGGGCAAGGGTTCGCCGGCGATCCAGCCGGTGAGGATGGCGCGCGGGGCCACTTCGGCATTGAGCGGCAGCGCCGGGAAGCTGCCGAGCGCGCCACGGATCTCGCTCATCACGTTCTCGCCGCTCTTGCGGCTGGAGCTGTTGACCGCGATGTAGCCGTGCTGCAGGTCCAGGATGGCGTCGGTGCGCGAGCTCTTGACGAAGGCGCGCGGCAGCAGCTCATGGATCAAATCGTCCTTGAGGCGCTTGCGTGCCTTGCCACCGGGGCGGCGGCCTTCCTTTTCCTCGATCTCGGCCACCTTGCGCTCGAGCAGGTCGTTGACCACCGCGCCGGGCAGGATCTTGTCCTCGCCACCGACGGTGAGCCACAGAAAATCTTCCAGACGGTGCGAGAGCACTTCCTGCTCGTCGCGGCCGAACGGGGAAATGAAACCGCGCGAGCTCATTTCCAGCGGGCCGACCGGCTTGAGCTGCACCGGCGGCAGCAAGGTGTCGATCTCGGAGAAATCCAGGGTGGTGGGAAAGCGGAACAGGGTGAGGTTGCGAAAGAACATGCGTTGGACCGAATGAAGAAAAACGTGGAGGGTGGAAGACTGCCGGCAGCCGGAGCGGCGGCGTCAGTCGCTGTCGTGGGGGGCGTGGCTGGCGGACAGCCACGCGCTGGGATCGGGATCAACATCGCTCGGCGCATCGCCGCTGCGGCCCAGCGCCAGGAAATCGAACAACGTGCGATCGGCCAATTGCTCGGGGCGGACATCGCCCAAGGCGCGGGCGATCTGCTCCACGCGGCCGGGGAACTCGCGGTCCCATTGCTGCAACAGCTTGCCGACCTGCTGGCGCTGCAGGTTTTCCTGGCTGCCGCACAGGTTGCACGGAATGATCGGGAACTGCCGCGCCTGCGCGTACGCCGCGATATCGGCTTCGCGCACATAGGCCAGCGGGCGGATCACCACATGCGCGCCGTCGTCGCTGCGTAGCTTGGGCGCCATCGCCGCCAGCCGCGCGTGGTGAAACAGGTTCATGAAGAAGGTGGCCACGATGTCGTCGCAGTGATGGCCGAGCGCGATCTTGGTCACGCCATGCGTCTGCGCGTAGGCATACAGCGCGCCGCGCCGCAGCCGCGAGCACAGCGAACACATCGTCTTGCCGGCCGGAATCACCCGGCTGACCACCGAATAGGTGTCCTGCTCGACGATATCGAACGGCACCCCCAGCCCGCGCAGGTAGGCCGGCAGCACATGGGCGGGAAAGTCGGGCTGTTTCTGGTCCAGGTTGACCGCCACCAGGCTGAACGGCACCGGCGCCTTGCGCTGCAACTGCAGCAGCATGTCCAACAAGGTGTAGCTGTCCTTGCCGCCGGACAGACAGACCATGACCTTGTCGCCGGGTGCGATCATGCCGAAATCGGCAATCGCCTGGCCGACCTGGCGCTGCAGGCGTTTGCCCAGGCGCAGCTGTTCGCGCTGCAACCGCTGGCGCGGGTCGCGCGGTGCGGGGTCGGCCAGGGGTTGCGGCAGCGGCAGGACAGCGGTCATAAGCCGGCCATTGTAGCTGCCGGGGGCTGGCAGGCGACGGGGTTGGCTGCGCGCGGGGGTGGCACGCCGACACGCAGCCCTTGTGACGCATTGGACGTTGACGCGGCAGCGGCACGGACGGCTGCAATGGCGCCGGTCGATGCAGACCTGTTGCCTGGACATGGTGTCCTGCGGCCGTTGCCAGGTAACCACTTGCCGGCAGTCCGGCTTTTTGTCCGCAGATGCATGCAGTCGTCAGCGTGCAATGCGCACGGTAGCTGCGCGCATTGTTGCTTGCGGGCCGCCTCCATTGACCCGCGTTGCCTGGTGCGGTGCCACAGCACAGCTCGTATCTCGCAGCGCAGCAAGCCTTTCTGCGGCAGGCTCGGTACAGTCGGCAGGTCGCTTGACCCGGGACCGGCATGGCATCTTCAGCTTCGCTACAACGCGCGGCTTTTTTCAGTCGCAGTTGTGGTAGCGCTAACATTTTCTGGCTGGATGCCGATGGCAGTCGCGCGGACGCATCGGTTGCCGGTGCCATGCGCGCTGCGCAACGCGTAAGTGGCCATGGCCTGTGCGCTGATGCCGATGTCCCGGTGTAACGCTTTCCTTCTCTTCCCTCCCCTGCTGCAGGAGTTCACCCCATGAGCAACACCGTGTACATCGGCGCGAAAGAATATTTCCCCGGCATCGGCAAGATCGGTTTCGAAGGCCGCGATTCGGACAACCCGCTCGCGTTCAAGGTCTACGACGCCAACAAAACCATCGGCGACAAGACCATGGCCGAGCATCTGCGCTTTGCCGTGGCCTACTGGCACAGCTTCTGCGGCAATGGCGCCGACCCGTTCGGCCCGGGCACGCGGGCGTATCCGTGGGATGCGGGCACTACCGCGTTGAACCGTGCCGAAGCCAAGGCCGATGCGGCGTTCGAGTTCTTCACCAAGCTCGGCGTGCCCTACTACTGCTTCCACGACATCGACCTGGCACCGGATGCCGACGACATCGGCGAGTACGAAAAGAATCTCAAACACATGGTGGGCATCGCCAAGCAGCGTCAGGCCGACACCGGCATCAAGCTGTTGTGGGGCACGGCCAACCTGTTCTCGCATCCGCGCTACATGAATGGTGCATCGACCAACCCGGACTTCAATGTCGTGGCGCGTGCGGCGGTGCAGGTCAAGGCCGCGATCGATGCGACCGTTGAACTCGGTGGCGAGAACTACGTGTTCTGGGGCGGCCGCGAAGGCTATGCCTGCCTGCACAACACGCAGATGAAGCGCGAGCAGGACAACATGGCGCGCTTCCTCACCCTGGCGCGCGACTACGGCCGCGCGATTGGCTTCAAGGGAAATTTCCTGATCGAGCCCAAGCCGATGGAGCCGATGAAGCACCAGTACGATTTCGATAGCGCCACGGTGATCGGCTTCCTGCGCCAGCATGGCCTGGATCAGGACTTCAAGCTCAATATCGAAGCCAATCACGCCACGCTGTCGGGCCACAGCTTCGAGCATGACCTGCAGGTGGCATCCGATGCCGGCCTGCTCGGCAGCATCGATGCCAACCGCGGCAACCCGCAGAACGGCTGGGACACCGACCAGTTCCCGACCGACCTGTACGACACCGTCGGCGCGATGCTGGTGGTGCTGCGGCAGGGTGGCCTGGCACCGGGCGGCCTGAACTTCGATGCCAAGGTGCGTCGCGAATCGTCCGACCCGCAGGACCTGTTCCTGGCCCATATCGGCGGCATGGACGCGTTCGCACGCGGGCTGGAAGTGGCCAACGCGCTGCTGACCGCCTCGCCGCTGGAACAGTGGCGCGCCGAGCGTTACGCCAGCTTCGACAGCGGCGCCGGCGCGGACTTTGCCGCAGGCAAGACCACGCTGGCCGATCTGGCCAAGCACGCGGCCAGCAATGCGCCCCAGCAACTCAGCGGCCGCCAGGAAGCGTATGAAAACCTGATCAATCAGTATCTGACGCGTTGAGCATTGCCACTGCACGCGCTTCGCCTCACCTGGCGCGTGCAATGACCGTCTGCATTGCGACGGTGGGCCAGCTATCACTGCAGCGGCCAGCAATGGCTGCCAATGTGATGCGCGGTCACCAGAAACGTGAGCGCACACCGGCAATGCCGGTGTGTTGCATGCAAGCCTGCGAGGCGACTACATCCGGCTTGCGGCATGCAGGGGTCTGATCGCTACGTTGACTCGGCCGCATCGTCCGCTGTCGGTGCGGCCACCGAATCCCGCTTGACCAGCAGGTGCGCGACCACATGATCGACCATCCTTGCCGTACGCTCCTTGGCACGAATCGTCTTCAGCAAGATGTCCAGCGCGGCATCGGCCATGGCGGCGATGGGCTGCTGCACGGTGGTGATTTCGGGCCACACCGCAGTGGCGGCAGAGGTGTCGTCGAACCCGACCACCGACAGATCGCGCGGCACATCCAGCCCACGCCGGTGCGCGACCGAGATTGCCGCGGCGGCCATGTCGTCGTTGCTGGCGAAGATGGCGCTGGGGCGACGTTTGCGCGCCAGCAATTTTTCCGCGGCAACCAGCCCGGATTTGTAGGTGTAGTCGCCCGGCTGCACCAGGTGCCGATCCAGGCGCAGACCGGCGTCGGCCAGCGCCGCCTGAAAGCCTTCGAAGCGCCGCGTGCTGGCCGACAGGTTCGGATGCCCGGCGATGTAGCCGATGCGCGTATGCCCCTGTGCGATCAGGTGCTCGGTGATCTCTTTGGCAGCAGCGAATTCGTCGATGCGCACACACGCGACATCCGGGCTGAAATGGTTGGAGGCGATCGCCACTACCGGCACCTTGGCGCGCACCAATTCCAGCACTGCGGCCCTGGATTCGCACAAGGGCGGCGGCAGGATCACACCGGCAACGCCTTTGGCGAGCTTGCGCGCGGCCTTGCGTTCGGCATCGGCGTCCAGGTCGTCCCAGCAGTCGATCACCAGCTGGATCGACGTACGCGATGCCACCCGCAGCACGCCCAGCAGCAACTCGCGCAGGTAGGCACCGCTGGGATCGCTGTAGATCAACGCAATCCGCGTGCTCTGCGCGGCCGCCAGTGCGCTGGCGGCAAGATTGGGCGTGTAGCCCAGCTTGTCGACCGCGCGCATGACCCGTTCGCGGGTGGCATCGCGCACGCTGCCGGTGTTGTTGACCACGCGCGAGACCGTCATCGGCGAGACCTTTGCCAGCGCTGCAACCTCGTCGATGGTGGTCGCGCGGCTGGTGCGGCGGACCGATTTCCTGACCTTCTCCAAGCGTGGCCTCTTCAAATGCGTGCGAAAGCTGCGGGATGCACGGGCGCTGCTGCGGTAACGCGGACGCCGGGTGCAGGTATGACGATGCGAGCCATGGTACCGGGAAGCAGGCAGAGCGGCGATATGCGCCTGCATGCGCCGGTGACGCTCGAGCATGCCGCATGAGCCGGTCTGCAATGCAGCGGTACGACACGGGTGTCGGCGCATTTACGCTGCAGGCAGTGATGTGGGCGGCGCTGTTATGCAGTGGCCTGTTGATCGGCGCCAACGCGCATGCGGAGGATGGCTACGATCTATGGTTGCGCTACCAACCGCTGGCCAATGCCGCGCAATTGCGTGACAGTGCCAGTCAATTGGTCGTCGTTGGCGATTCGCCCACCCTGCATGCAGCACGCGATGAACTGGCGCGCGGCCTGCAGGGATTATTGGGACGCACACCGCCGCGCGTGGACGCGGTGACGCAAGATGGCGCCATCGTCCTGGGCGCCGCCAGCGCGCCACAGATTGCCGCCCTGAAGCTCGATACAGGCCAGTTGGGCCGCGACGGCTATCTGATTCGGAGCGCCGAGGTACATGGGCATCGCATCACCGCCATTGTCGGCGGCAGCGATCTCGGGGTGCTATACGGCACCTTCCACCTGTTGCGTCTGCTGCAGACCGGGCAATCGCTCGCAGCGCTGGATGTGCGCGCGTCGCCACGCTTGCAGCTGCGCATGCTCAATCATTGGGACAATCTCGATGGTCTGGTGGAGCGTGGCTATGCCGGCGCGTCGCTGTGGAACTGGCAGACGCTGCCTGGCTATCTGGATCCGCGTTACACCGACTACGCACGTGCCAATGCGTCGCTGGGCATCAATGGAACCGTGCTCAACAACGTCAACGCCAAGGCCTGGAGCCTGACGCCGCAATACCTCGACAAGGCGGCCGCCCTGGCGAAGGTGTTTCGTCCGTACGGGATTCGTGTGTTCCTCAGCGCGCGTTTCAGTGCACCGATCGAAATCGGTGGCCTGAAAACCGCCGACCCGCTGGACCCGCAGGTACGGCGCTGGTGGCGCGACACCGCCGACGCCATCTATGCGCGCATTCCGGATTTTGGCGGGTTCCTGGTCAAGGCCAACTCCGAAGGCCAGCCCGGCCCGCAGGACTATGGACGCAGCCACGCCGATGGCGCGAACCTGCTGGCCGATGCCCTGGCGCCGCACGGCGGGGTGGTGATGTGGCGCGCCTTCGTCTATTCGCATGAGCAACCGGACGACCGCGCCAAGCAGGCCTACAGCGAGTTCGTGCCGCTGGATGGCGCGTTTGCCGACAACGTGATCGTGCAGGTGAAAAACGGGGCCATCGACTTCCAGCCACGCGAGCCGTTTCACCCATTGTTCGGTGCGATGGGCAGGACGCCATTGATGCCGGAGTTTCAGATCACCAAGGAATATCTGGGCTTTTCCACCCATCTGGCCTATCTGGGCCCGCTGTTTTCCGAGACCTTGCAAGCCGACACCTATGCGCGCGGCAAGGGCTCGACCGTTGCAAAGACAGTGGATGGCAGCTTGTTCGCCGAGAGCAAACGCACACGGCTGACCGGGATCGCCGGCGTGGCCAATATCGGCGCCGATCGCAACTGGAGCGGCTCGATCTTCGATCAGGCCAACTGGTACGCGTACGGGCGGCTGGCGTGGGACCCGCAGCTGTCGCCGCAGGCCATTGCGCAGGAATGGACGCGCATGACCTTTTCCAACGATCCGGCAGTGGTCGAGCCGGTGGTCGGCATGATGCTGCGTTCGCGCGAGGCAGTGGTGGACTACATGACTCCGCTCGGTCTGCATCACCTGATGGGGCGCGGCCACCATTACGGCCCGGCGCCGTGGGATGCCGGCAGCGAACGTCCGGACTGGGATCCGGTGTATTACCACCGCGCCGACCGCAACGGGATCGGCTTCGACCGCAGCGCCAGCGGCAGCAATGCCGTTGCGCAATATGCGCCGCCGGTGGCGCGCGAGTTCGGCGATGTGCGGCGCGTGCCCGAGCCGTTGCTGCTGTGGTTCCATCATGTGCCGTGGGATCACCGCATGGCCTCCGGCAGACCGCTGTGGGACGAACTGGTGCGACGTTACGACCATGGCGTGGCCGAGGTCGCTGCGATGCGCACGACCTGGCGGGGTGTGGCCGGCAGGATCGATGCACAGCGCTACCAGCAGATCGCCGATTTTCTGGCGATCCAGCAAGGTGAGGCGCAGTGGTGGCGCGATGCCAGCATCGCCTATTTCCAGAGCGTGTCCGGGCGCCCGCTGCCTGCAGGCGTCAGCCCGCCGGCGCACCCGCTGGCGTATTACCAGGCACTGACATTTCCGTATGCACCGGGGAATCCGAAGTGAGCGCATGTCGCGTAAAGATATTGATCGGCACGCTGTCGGCGTTGCTGTTGCCGCAACTTGCGCGCGCCGCGGATGCGCCGCTGCTGCATCCGGTGTTTCAGGACCATGCGGTGCTGCAACGCGATGCGCCGATCCGCCTGTGGGGCGATACGGCGCCGGGCACGCGTGTGACCGTGCAACTGGACAGTGCGCAGGTGCAGACGCGCGCAGACCGGCAAGGTCACTGGGAGGCGCGCTTGCCCGCGCACGCCGCCGGCGGCCCGTACAGCCTGAAGGCCAGCACTGCCAACGGTGCGATGCAGCAGATCGATGACGTGCTGATCGGCGATGTCTGGCTGTGTTCGGGGCAATCGAACATGGAACTGCAGGTACATCGCACGCTGGATTCGCGCAGCGAGATTGCCGATGCCGACCACCCCAGCATCCGCATGTTCAAGGTGCCCGCGCAATCCAGCCCGACACCGCAACGCGGTTTCGGCGGCGCTGCAACCTGGCAGCGCACCACACCGGAGACGGTGAAGGACTTTTCGGCTGCCTGTTACTACTTCGCACGCGAGTTGCAGAAGAAGGTCGACGTGCCGATGGGGTTGATCAATGCGTCATGGGGCGGGTCGCAACTGCAGGCCTGGATCGGCGACAAGGCCCTGCGTGCGGCCGGCGACGATGGTCCGGCGCTGGATGTGCTGGCGCGCTATGCAACCGACCCGGTGGCGGCCGCACCGCGGTGGGCCGCGCTGTGGGAACGCTGGTGGCGTGCCCATGGCGAAGGCGAACCGTGGCAGCCGGATGCGCCCGGCCATTGGCAGGATGCGCCGCCGGCCTTGGGCGCATGGGACGACTGGGGCGTGCCGCAACTGGTCGGCTTCAACGGCATGGTCTGGTACCGCACCAGCGTCGAGCTGACCCCGGCACAGGCCGCACAGGACGCCTCGTTGCGACTCGGGCCGGTGGACGAACTGGACCAGACCTGGGTCAACGGACGCGGCGTGGGCAGCAGCTATGGCGCCGATCAACCACGTCGCTATGCGCTACCGCGCGGACTGCTGCATGCCGGGCGCAACAGCATCGTGCTCAATGTGCTCAATACCTATCGCCGCGGCGGGCTGCTGGGCGACGCGCCATCGCGCGCACTGCAATTTGCAGACGGCAGCACCGTGGCACTGGACGCGCCCTGGCAATACCGCATCGTGCCGCAGGCAGTGGGCACGCCACCGCGCGCACCGTGGTCGTCGGCCGCCGGGCTGACCACCTTGTACAACGGCATGATCGCGCCGCTGGAACACCTGGGCCTGCGCGGCGTGCTGTGGTACCAGGGCGAATCCAATACCGGCGATGCAGCGCGTTATCCGGCCTTGCTCACTGCCTGGCAGCGCGACTGGCGGCAGCGCTTCGGTGCAGGCCTGCCGTTGCTGGTGGTGCAGTTGGCCAATTACGGCGCACCGCCTACCCAGCCGACCGACAGCGGCTGGGCGCAATTGCGCGAGGCGCAGCGACGCTTTGTGGCCAGCGACGCGCACGCAGGATTGGCGGTGGCGATCGATATCGGCGACCGCTACGACATCCATCCGGCCAACAAGCAGGAGCTGGGCCGGCGCCTGGCGCGCGCGGCGCGGCATGTGGTGTATGGCGAGGCGATTGCGCCGTCCGGCCCGGTGCCGCGCAGCGTGCAGCGCGAGCGCGACAGCGTGCGCATCGGCTTCGACGATGTCGACACCACGCTACTGAGTTACGGCAACGACGCACCGATCGGCTTCGAGCTGTGCGGCGAGGCGTCCGGCACTTGCCGCTATGCCAGCGCCACACTGCAGGGCCACGATGTCAGCGTGCCCATTCCTTCCGGCATGACCGCAACGCGCGTGCGCTACTGCTGGGCCGACAGCCCGGTGTGCACCTTGTACGACCGCAGCGGCCTGCCGGCCGGCCCGTTCGAACTTCCCATCACTGCCACCTCTTCCCCCTGAGCGAGATCACGATGTCACAGACTTCCGACTCCCCTGCACCGCTGCAAGGCTCTGCCCGCGACCGCGAGATCGTCGAGGCGCGCGTCATCGTCACCTGCCCGGGCCGCAACTTCGTCACCTTGAAGATCCGCACTCGCTCAGGCATCACCGGGCTGGGCGATGCCACCCTCAACGGCCGCGAGCTGGCGGTGGCGGCGTATCTGCAGGAACACCTGGTGCCGAACCTGATCGGCCGCGATGCCGGGCGCATCGAGGACATCTGGCAGTTCTTCTACCGCGGTGCGTACTGGCGGCGTGGACCGGTGACGATGAGCGCGATCGCCGCGGTGGACGTGGCGTTGTGGGACATCCTGGGCAAGATGGCCGGCATGCCGTTGTACCAGCTGCTGGGCGGGCGCTCGCGCGAGGGTGCGTTGGTGTATGGCCATGCCAACGGCCGCGATATCGCCGAAACCAGCGACGAGGTGGGCCGCTTCCGCGAGATGGGCTTCATCGCGATTCGCGCGCAATGCGGCGTGCCCGGCATCAAGAAGACCTACGGCATTTCTGTCGGCGGCAAACCGTACGAACCGGCCGAAAGCGAGCTGCCCACCGAAACCGTGTGGTCCACGCCGCGCTATCTGGGCGTGGTGCCGAAGCTGTTCGAACAGCTGCGCAACGACCACGGCGACGCGATCGAGCTGCTGCACGACGCGCATCATCGGCTGACCCCGATCGAAGCCGCCCGGCTGGGTCGCGACCTGGAGCCGTACCGGCTGTTCTGGCTGGAAGATGCCACACCGGCGGAAAACCAGCGTGCGTTCGAGATCATTCGCCAGCACACCGTGACGCCGCTGGCAGTGGGTGAGGTGTTCAACTCGATCTGGGACTGCAAGCACCTGATCGAGCAGCAGCTGATCGACTACATCCGCACCACGATCGTCCACGCCGGCGGCATCACCCATGTGCGCCGGCTGGCCGATTTCGCCGCGCTGCATCAGGTGCGCACCGGCTTCCACGGCGCCACCGACCTCTCGCCGGTGTGCATGGGCGCCGCCCTGCACTTCGACACCTGGGTGCCCAACTTCGGCATCCAGGAATACATGTTCCATTCCGACGAGGCCAATGCGGTGTTCCCGCACGACTACCAATTCCGCGATGGCCGCCTGCACTGCGGCGAAACCCCGGGGCATGGCGTGGACATCGACGAAGCGCTTGCAGCGAAGTATCCCTACGTGCCCAAGCAGCTGCCGATCGCGCGACTGGAAGACGGCGCGATGTGGGATTGGTGATGCGCGCGTTTTCTGCCACGTGTGTGGCCCTGCTGATGGCCTTGGCGGTGCCTGCGAACACGCAGGCGCAGGCCGCTGCCGATGTTGCGTTCGACTGGTTCGAATACCGCGGCGACGATGCGGTGTTCGCCACGCCGCTGCCGGCCGGGCACTACCGCAATCCGGTGCTGGCCGGTTTCTACCCGGACCCCAGCATCACGCGTGTGGGAGAGCGCTATTACCTGGTCAATTCGACGTTTACCTACTTTCCGGCGATCCCGGTGCTGGAGAGCACCGATCTTGTGCATTGGACCCAGATCGGCAACGTGGTCGAACGCCGCGAGCAGCTCGACTACGACGGGCTGCGCATGTCGCGCGGCATGTATGCCGCCAGCATCCGCCATCACGACGGGCGTTTTTACGTGGTGGGTACCTCGGTCGACAGCGGTGGCAATTTCATCGCCAGTGCCAGCAATGCGGCGGGCCCATGGTCGGCATTGACATGGTTGCCCAGCATCGACGGCATCGACCCGTCCCTGTTCTTCGATACCGATGGCAGCGCGTACCTGCTCAACAACGGCCCGCCGGAAGGCACGCCGTTGTACGACGGGCATCGCGCGATCTGGATGCAGCGCTTCGATATCGCGAAGAATGCGCCTGTCGGCCCGCGCAAGGTGCTGCTCAATGGCGGCGTGGACCTGGCCAGCAAGCCGATCTGGATCGAAGGCCCGCACCTGTATCAACGCGACGGGTGGTACTACCTCTCGTGTGCGGAGGGCGGCACCGGGCCGCAGCATTCGCAGGTGGTGTTGCGCAGCCGCAACGTGTGGGGGCCGTATGCACCGGCACCGAACAACCCCATTCTGACCCAACGCGACCTGCCGGCCGGGCGCGCGCATCCGGTCAGCAATGCCGGCCACGTGGACCTGGTCGACACACCGGACGGGCAGTGGTGGGCGGTGTTTCTCGCCAGCCGTCCGTATCGCGGCGATCACTACAACACCGGGCGCGAAACGTTTTTGCTGCCGGTGCAGTGGCGCGATGGCTGGCCCTCGATCCTGCCGGCGGGACAGCCGATTCCTTACATCGCCAAGGCGCCCGCAGGCATGAAGGCAGTTGCCACGCAGGCACCATTGTCGGGCAACTTCGTCTGGCATGACGATTTCGATCAGGCCACGCTGCAACGCGAATGGCTGACCGTGCGCGTGCCAAAGCACGACGTGGCCGACCTGCGCACGCGGGCAGGCTGGTTGACGTTGCATGCCAGCAGCCAGGGGCTGGACGGTACCGGCACGCCCGCGTTTCTCGCACGCCGCCAGCAACATCTGCGTTTCACCGCCAGCACCGCACTGGAGGTCCCGACCCAGGCGGGCATCAGTGCAGGCTTGGCCGCATTTCAGAATTCGACCGCGTGGTATGCACTCGGCGCCCGTCGCGATGGCGATGCCGTCCAGGTGTTTCTGGACAAGCGCGAGGGCGCGGCCACCACCACGCTGGCGCAGACCCGCATCCCGGCCACTGCACAGCTGCGGCTGCAGATCAGCGGCGATGGTGGTGCGTATAGCTTCGCCTTCGATGCCGATGGCCGCGGCTGGCAATGGCTACGCCGCAACGACGACGCCAGCTTTCTCAGCACCGAAAAGGCCGGCGGCTTCGTCGGCAGCGTGATCGGGCCATTCGCCCAATCGCATCCCGACCGCCCTTCACAGGACTGACCATGCCTTCGCATCCGCCCGCCCCGTTTCGTTCGCTCGCGCATGGTGTCCTGCTCGCACTGGCATGTACCGCAGGCGCTGCCCATGCAGCGACACCGCCGCCGTATCTGGATACCCAACGCAGTTTCGAACAACGCGCGGCCGATCTGGTGTCGCGCATGACGCTGGAAGAAAAGGCCGCGCAGATGCAGAACGCTGCGCCGGCGATTCCGCGCCTGGGGGTGCCGGCCTACGATTGGTGGAACGAGGCCCTGCATGGCGTGGCGCGCGCCGGCGGGGCGACGGTGTTCCCGCAGGCGATCGGCATGGCCGCCACCTTCGACCTGCCGCTGATGCACGAGGTGGCCACCGCCATCAGCGACGAGGCGCGTGCCAAGCATCATCAGTTCCTGCGCCAGAACCAGCACGCGCGCTATCAGGGGCTGACCTTCTGGTCGCCGAACATCAATATCTTCCGCGATCCACGCTGGGGCCGCGGGCAGGAGACCTACGGCGAGGATCCCTTCCTCACCGCGCGCATGGGCGTGACCTTCGTGCAGGGCCTGCAGGGCGAAGGCGCCGACGCACCGAAGAACGCGCAAGGTGAGCCGTACCGCAAGCTCGACGCCACCGCCAAGCATTTCGCCGTGCACAGCGGCCCGGAAGCCGACCGTCACCACTTCGATGCGCGCCCCTCCCAGCGCGACCTGTACGAGACCTACCTGCCGGCGTTCGAGGCACTGGTCAAGGACGGCAAGGTGGATGCGGTGATGGGTGCCTACAACCGCGTGTACGGCGAGTCGGCCAGTGCCAGCAAGTTCCTGCTGCAGGATGTGCTGCGCCAGCAATGGGGCTTCAAGGGCTACGTGGTGTCCGATTGCTGGGCAATCGTGGATATCTGGAAGCACCACAAGATCGTCGCCACCCGCGAACAAGCCGCCGCGCTGGCAGTCAAGCACGGCACCGAACTGGAATGCGGAGAGGAGTATTCCACCCTGCCGGCGGCGGTCCGCCAGGGTCTGATCGACGAGGCGCAGATCGACACCGCGTTGAAGACCTTGATGACCGCGCGCATGCGCCTGGGCATGTTCGATCCGCCCGGGCAGTTGCCGTGGTCGACGATTCCCGCCTCGGTCAACCAGTCGCCGGCGCACGATGCGCTGGCGCGGCGCACCGCGCGCGAATCGCTGGTGCTGCTGAAGAACGATGGCCTGTTGCCGTTGTCGCGGGCCAAGCTCAAGCGCATCGCGGTGATCGGCCCCACCGCCGATGACACCATGGCACTGCTCGGCAACTATTACGGCACGCCGGCCGCGCCGGTCACCGTACTGCAAGGCATCCGCGCCGCGGCCCCGAATGCGCAGGTGCTGTACGCGCGCGGCGCTGACCTGGTCGAGGGGCGCGACGACCCCGCCGCCACGCCGCTGATCGAACCGCAATACCTGCGGCCGTCGGCCAACTCGCCCGAACGCGGTTTGCGGGGCGAGTATTTTCGCAACCGCGATTTGTCCGGCACGCCGGCCCTGGTGCGCGTGGATGCGCAAATCGGCTTCAAATGGGACCGCGGTTCGCCGACCGACAATCTGCTGGCGCGTGGCGAGGCTGGCCCGAGCGAGGCGGTGCCGGCGGACAACTTCAGCATCCGCTGGAGCGGCCAGCTGGTTCCGCCGACCACCGGCACCTACCACCTGGAAGCAGCCGCCGACGACGGCGTGCGCCTGTACCTGGACGGCAAGCCGGTGATCGACCGTTGGAGCACCAGCGACCGCCTGCACGCCGATGGCGTCGACGTGCAGCTGCAGGCCGGCCGTGCCTACCAGGTGCGGCTGGAATACTTCGAAGGCGAGCGCGATGCCGCCGTGCGCCTGGCCTGGCGGCAACCCGGGGCCAAGCCGCCCTTGCAGGAGGCGCTGGACGTGGCGCGCAGCGCCGATGTGGTGGTCTTCGTCGGTGGCCTGACCGGCGATGTCGAAGGCGAAGAGATGAAGGTGAACTACCCCGGATTTGCCGGCGGCGACCGCACCGACCTGCGCCTGCCCAAGCCGCAGCGCGACCTGCTCGAAGCCTTGCAGGCCACCGGCAAGCCGGTGGTGGCGGTGCTGACCACCGGCTCGGCGCTGGCCATCGATTGGGCGCAGCAGCACCTGCCGGCGATCCTGCTGGCCTGGTATCCCGGCCAGCGCGGCGGCACCGCGGTGGCCGACACGCTGTTCGGCGATGCCAACCCGGGCGGCCGCTTGCCGGTGACGTTCTACAAGGAAAGCGAAACCCTGCCGGCGTTCGACGACTACGCCATGCGCGGCCGCACCTACCGCTACTTCGGCGGCACGCCGCTGTATCCGTTCGGCCACGGCCTGTCGTACACGCAGTTCGCCTATTCCGGCCTGCGCCTGGACCGCACCACCATCGCAGCCGATGGCTCGCTTACTGCCACCGTCACGGTGAAGAACACCGGCCAACGCGCAGGCGATGAGGTAGTGCAGCTGTATCTGCATCCGCTCACCCCGCAACGCGAACGTGCCGGCAAGGAATTGCACGGATTTCAACGTATCGCCCTGCAGCCGGGCGAGCAGCGCGCGTTGCATTTCACCCTCGACGCAAAGAACGCGCTGCGCATCTACGACGCGCAGCGCAAGGCGTATGCGGTGGACCCTGGCGCCTATGAAGTGCAGATCGGCGCCTCCAGTGCAGATATCCGCGCCAGGCAGCGCTTTACCGTGACCGACAAGTAACAGCCGCCCACACTCTCGCCATGCGGCCGTGGCAAGCAATCGCTTCGGCCGCGATTGCTGTAAATCCCCTTTCCTTGCGGGAAAGGGGTTGGGGGTGAGGGTTCGGCACAGCTCCTCCTCCAAGCACTCCTACCTCACAGGCGACACGATGCAAGCACCACGTCTTTCGCTCGACACCCTGGCCACATTGCCGCCGGTGGTTTCAAGGCCCAGCTATGACCTGGCAAGAACCACCATCGGCATCGTGCATCTCGGCGCAGGCGCCTTCCACCGTGCTCACCAGGCCGTCTATATCGACGACCTGCTTGCCGAAGACCCCAGCTGGGCCATCAGCGCCGTCTCGCTGCATCGCCCGCACGTGCGCGATGCCTTGCGCCCACAGCATGGTCTGTACACCCTCGCCCTGCTCGACGAACACCCGCAGCTGCGCGTCATCGGTGCCATCCGCGAAGTACTGTGCGCCGCAGACGAACACGCCGCCGTGCTCGCGCGCCTTGCAGACCCGGCAGTGCGCCTGGTCACGCTGACCATCACCGAGAAAGGCTATTGCCTGGCCGGCGACACGCTCGACCTCTCGCATCCGGACATCGCCCACGACATCGCCCATCCCGCGAGTCCACGCAGTGCCATCGGCTACCTCGTCGCCGGCCTGCAGCGGCGCAGGCACAACGGCACCGCGCCGTTCACTGCGTTGAGCTGCGACAACCTCACCGACAACGGCACGCTGCTGCAGCGCGCGGTCGTGCGGCTTGCAGAACAGACCGACCCCGCGCTTGCGCAATGGATCACGCGGCACGCAGCCTTCCCGCGCTCGATGGTCGACAGCATCACGCCCGCCACCGATGACGCGCTGCGCACGCGCGTACACGATCAGCTTGGCGTGCACGATGCCTGGCCGATCCAGCGCGAGCGCTACAGCCAGTGGGTGATCGAAGACCGCTTCAGCAATGGTCGCCCCGCATTCGAGCACGCCGGCGTCACCCTGAGCGAAGACATCGCCGGCTACGCGCGCGCCAAGCTGCGCCTGCTCAACGCGCCGCACTCGGCGCTGGCCTATCTCGGCAGCCTGCTGGACCTGGAAACCGTGGCCGACGCCATGCGTCACCGCGAACTTGCCGCGTACCTGGAAACGTTGATGCGCGCGGAGATCGCCCCCACCCTGCAGGCCATGCAGGGCTTTGATGCGCAACGCTACAGCGACGCCATCCTTGCCCGTTTTCGCAATCCCGCCATTGGTCACCTGCTCGCCCAGATCGCCTGGGACGGCTCGCAGAAACTCCCGGTGCGCCTGCTCGGCACGATCGGCGACGCACTCGCTACCGGCCGACCGATCCAGCGCCTATGCCTGGCCGTTGCGGCGTGGCTGCATTTCGTCCGCAGGCAGGCGCACAACGGCGTTCCGCTGACCGACCCGTTGAACGATGTCCTCAGCGCGCTTGGCCGCAACGCGACTGGCGATGCAGGTCATGATGTCGCTGATTTTCTGACATTGGAGGCGGTGTTCGGATCGTTGCCCGCAGACGCACGTTTTCGTGCGTCCTTGCAGGCGGCTTATGCAGCGCTCGGCATGGCCACCCCTGCTGAAGTGACACACGCCCTTGGGTCGATGGGTGACGTGTAAGACGGTGCACAGCACCATCTCATTGGCGAGCGGTGGAATCAGGCGGGGCGAGCAGTGCAGTCGCCTCGCCCACGCAATGCATCACCCGGACGCGATCACCTGCCCGATCCGCAGCAGATTGCCGCTCTCATCGACGATGGCGAACTCACGCATGCCCCAGGGCTTGTCGCCAACCGGGTCGAGCCGTGGAATGCCTTGCTCGGGCAAGGCGGCAAGCTTCATCGCTGCGTGGACGGCATCCACATCGCCTACCCTGATGTAACAGCCCGCATAACAGCCGGCCGGATCCAGGTCCGGATGCGCGAAGAAGTGCAGCTCCACATCGCCACGTCGCAGGATTGCGTAACCTGCATCATGCGGATGCGCATCGCCGACAAAGCCCAGCTGCCGATAGAACGCCACCGTCTGCGGAATCGAACGGCTCGGCAGGGTCGGGATGGTTTGCGTTTCTACATTGATGCTGGTGTCCATGACCAACCTCCGTGTATCCAAGCTTCAGAAGCGCTTATGTGAGCAGCTCGATGGAAGTGACAGGCTCGCTCCCCACGCGCCTCAAAAGTCCTGGCGGCGGTTACGGTATCAAACCGTATTCGGTCGCGTGACGCCACGCGTCTCCGACAGACGCATCAGCACCACGATCACCAGGACCAGAAAGCTCAGCTCCCATACGTAGAAGGCTGCGCCTACCCGGTCGATCATCACTTCGTGTCCGGCTTCGTTTTTCAGATAGCGGGTGGCACGAAAGGTATCCATGCCGATCAGGCATGCCGACAGCAGCAGGCCCAATGCCGTCCTATCAGATTTGAAGAGGTAACAGAGCCACGCACTGAAGAACAGCAGGTTGCCTAACCAGGCGACGCATTGGCCGTCGAGCACCTGGATCCAGCCGAACAGGAGCAGGACAACGCCGCTCACGTGCTCGGCACCACCATGCAGTGCAGGAAGGCAGAGTGCGGCAACGTACAAAAGGGCCGACGCGACCAGCAACAATGTTTTCACGCACGTCCTTGTTTGAGAATGTGAGCGTGCCGCCTTGCGATGTCCGAGACGTGCCGCCAAACCGCTTCCTGCTAACTATAACAAAGCGTGCGCGCCGGTCTCCCCGCCCATGTACTGCTGTGTTCTGGGCAGCTGCCTGCATGAAGTCCGAGACGGCATTTTGCAGTGGACCTCGCTATGACATGCTTTGCACCCCCCTGCACCGACACGTGTCCCAGTCCTTCCAGCCTATGGCAACACGCAAAAAACAGGATCTACCGGAGAAGGTCTGCGTGCAATGCGGGCGGCCGTTTCGTTGGCGCAAGAAGTGGGAGCGTGTGTGGGACCAGGTGAAGTACTGCTCGGACCGATGCCGGGGCGACAGCAAGCGCCACCGCTCCACGGCTTAGTCGGCACTGCCTCGGACCGGGGGCATGCCGACAAGAGACGGGCCTGTGCCGCCGCACCTCCGAGCGCAGCATGCACAAACGCGCGTTAACGATACCGCTATTTCTTCCCTGCACGCTGTTTCGTGCCGCCGGACTTGGCCGCACGCTTGCTCGTGCTGCGCTTGCTGGCGACGGCCATGTTGTCCACCAGATTCGGATATGGGCGGCCTGCGGCTTTTGCGCGCTTGCGGGCCTGGGTCTTCTGCGATGCAGACAGTGGCTTGGAGCGCGAAGCGCTCTTTGGGCTGGACGTGCTCCAGGGCGCGGACGTCTTGCCTGCACGCTGTTTCGCAGCTGTGGAGGTGCTCTTCTTCTTGGCCGCAGTGCGCCTTGATGGCGCTTTCTTGGTCGCGCCTTTCTTCTCAGCCGCGCTGCTCCTTGCTGCAGCTTTCTTGCTTGCCTTGCTTGCCTTGCGTGCGACCTTGGACGATGCAGTCTTTCTGGCAGAGGCGCTTGCGGCCGCCGTTTTTTTCGTGGTGCGCTTATTCGGTGCGGTCTTTTTTGCGACTGTCTTTTTTGCTGACTTCTTGGTCGCCGTTTTTTTGGCTGCGGCTTGCCTGGTTGCACTCTTCTTTGCTTTAACCTTCTTTACAGCAGTCTTTTTCGAGCCATTTCCGCTGCTGGCGCCCTTCGTCGCGCTTGCCTGGTGCAGGCGCGCGTACACACGCGCTGCCCAGCGCTGGCCTGCATCGCCGCCCCAGAGCAGCCAGGCGATGTAGCCGGCCGATGGCGCCTTGGCATCCGCCCAACCCTTGCCGCTCTTGTCCACGCTGTGTCGCGCGAAGTACGCATGCATGCGTCCAATGGTCTGTGCAGACAGCGACGTTTGTGCGGAGAGATCGCGCGCACGCGCCACACCAACGGCGGTACCGCCACGGCCGTGCTGCTCGCGCAGGCGCAGTCCACGCGCCGCCGCAGCGGCGACGCTCTTGGGCGGCGTTGTCGCCGAACGGGAAGTTGTCGGGGAACGCGTCACGCAGGTCTCCTGTCATTGCGGTCGCGGTAGTGTTTGCATACGCGGTGCTGTCGGACGTGAAGAGCCGGCGTCTCCCCGGGCACTTGCAAGCAGCAAAGGCGCTGGGCTTGTTGAAGTGCGCTGCGTATCCGGCTGCAACACCGCAATCAGATGATCGACCACTGCCATCGTCAAGCGTGGTGGCAGCGCTGAACTGTCGCGGTCGCTACGTGCGTCGCGGCTCTGTCCGCTTTCTGCTATGGCGGTGCGTCGACAGGTAAGTAGACTGGCCGCTCTTTGCAACCAAGGAACACCGATGCATCGCTTGGCAACGTCTTTCTGCGCGGTGTTCCTGCTCGTGGTGGCCGCAAGCATGCCTGTCAGCGGGCAGGCCAATGACCTCGAACCAGCCGGATCGACCAGCAAGCGGCAATGGCGCGCGGTGCAGGCGCAGGGCGAGCCGCACGCACGCCACGAAAACAGCATGGCCGCCATTGGCGAGCGCCTGTATTTGCTCGGCGGTCGCGGCGAACGCCCGCTGGATATCTTCGATACCCGCACCCGGCGCTGGTCGCGCGGCAGCGCACCGCCATTGGCCGTCAACCACGCCCAGGCGGCGGTCTGGGCAGGCAAGCTCTATCTGGTGGGCGGGTTTACCGGCGACTATCCCAACGAAGTGGCGTTGACGCATCTGCTGATCTACGACCCGGCCACCGACCGCTGGCAGACGGGCGCGGAGATTCCTGCCGATCGCCGCCGCGGTTCGGCCGGTACCGTCGCGCACGACGGAGTGCTGTATCTGGTGGGTGGCAATACGCGTGGCCACAACAGCGGCTATGTGCCCTGGCTGGACGCCTTCGACACGCGGACCCAGCGCTGGACGCGCCTGCCCGATGCGCCGCATGCGCGCGATCACTTCCAGGCCGTGGTGCTCGACGGCAAGCTCTACGCGGGCGGCGGGCGCCGGTCTTCGCACGACACCGGCGACACGCTGTCGCAAACAATTCCGCAGCTGGATATCTACGATCTGCGGCAGGCCACCTGGTCGGTGGCCGATGCCACGCTGCCCACCCCGCGCGCGGGCGCGGCAACCGTCGCGCATCACGGCCGGGTCATGCTGTTGGGCGGCGAAAGCACGGCCCAGGTCGCCGGCCACGCGGAGGTGGAGTCCTACGACCCGGCCACCGCGCGGTGGGAGACCGGTCCGGCCTTGCCGCGCGGCAGGCACGGCACGCAGGCGGCACAGGTGGGCGAGGATCTGTACATCGCCGCAGGCAGCGGCAACCGCGGCGGCGGACCGGAACTGCAGGATCTGCTCGTGCTGCCGTCATTGCCCTGAGCGTTGCATGCGGCGCAGGTGTGCTTGCGGCATTCAGCGCCTGCGAGCAGCCGCATTGCACCTGCCAGATGCCTCGGTGCAGGGAAGGCGCGTCCTTCGCAGGCTCTGACGACCGCGCCCGCTGCCGGCCCATCACCCAGCGCGGTTTGAACGCCGTGCCGGTGGCGAACCTCGCCGGCGCTCCACAGCGCTGCCTTTCGGCACATCGGCCGTTGCATCGCGCAACTGCTCGACGTGGCCGGCGATCATCGTGCCGACTGTCTCGGCCACCGCACGGCTGCTCAGTCGCACATCGAACAGCAGCTCCACGGTCGCATAGATCAGGTCCACCACGATGCGGCTGACCAGACGCAGTTGGCGCGGGTCTGCATCGGGAAAGAATTCGGCGAGCATGCGCACCTGCGCCTTGGTGACCTGCGCGTGCGAGTCCAGGCGCACCTGCTGCAAGGCCGGCACCGCACGCAGCGCGCGCAGGATCCAGACACCGCCCTCGGTGGCCTTGGTCACCCGGTAGGTCTCCAGCACCAGGCCGGTCAGCGCCTGCTGCACCTGTTCGCGCGAACCGGACATCGCCTGCGGCGTGATCCACTTGGGCACCAGCGCGTTCTGCCGCTGCATCAGGCGCGTGCCGAGCTCGGACAACAAGGCATATTTGTTGGGAAAGTAGCGGTACAGCGCCGGTGGCGTCAGTCCGGCATGCGCACAGACCAGATTGGTGGACAGCCGTTCCACGCCGACATCGCCGAGCAATTGCGCGGTCACCGCCAGGATATGTTCGTAGGTCTCGGTCGCGCGATGCTGGGCCGGGAGCTTGTTGCCGGTCAGCCTGGGCGCGGGCGCCTTGAGCGGCGCGCGCGGACGGGACTTGGTCGTGGACATGGGCGGGGGATTCCTCGAACACGGAGTGATGCGTCGGCCAGACCACCGCGACTGCACCTGCGCCGTTGCGTCGCTGCTGCATCGCGCCGGCCAGGCGGCGTCCATCGTCTGCAGTAGCGCCATGCCACCGCCAAGCCATGCGCCTGCACGGCCGGTGTTTGCCAGAGCCACATCATACGCGCTGCGTCGCGGGCGATCTGTGCCGCGCGCGTCATCGGCGGGCCAGCCAGGCGGTCAATGCGGTGGCCACGCGGTGCTGCCAGCCCCGATACGGCGGAAAGAAGGCCCGCGCGGTCAGCAGGCGGCCGCCGCGCAATACCGCACGTTCGTGCGAAAACGCCTTGAATCCATGCAGGCCATGCGCGCTGCCGATCCCCGACTGGCCAATGCCGCCGAACGGCAAGCCGGTGTGCATGAATTGCTGCAGGCAGTGATTGACCACCACGCTGCCGGAGCTGCTGCGCGCCAGCACGCGGGCGACCTGTGCGGCATCGTTGCTCCACAGATACAGCGCCAACGGCTTGGCGGCGGCGTCGAGTCCGGCGAGCACGGTGTCGAGATGGTCGAAGGTCACCACCGGCAGCACCGGCCCGAAGATTTCTTCCTGCGCGATGCGCGCGTGTTCCGGAACATCGGCCAATACCGTCGGGGCGATGAAACGCTGCGCCACGTCATGCTCGCCGCCGGCCACCAGCTCGGCACCGGCAGCGCGCGCTTCATCGATCAGGGCCGCCAGGCGCGCCGCATGGCCGACATGGATCATGCGCGCCAGGTCGGGGCTGGCAGCCACCGCCGCCGCGCTGCTGCCGTAGCGCTGCGCCAGCAGTTCGCGGCACCGCTGCAGCAGTGCCGTGCGGACCTCGCGATGCACGAACAGCGTATCGGGCGCGATGCAGGTCTGCCCGGCATTGACCAGCTTGCCCCACACCAGCACCTGCGCGGCGCGTTCCAGGTTGGCGCTGCGGTCGACGATGGCCGGCGATTTGCCGCCCAGCTCCAGCGTCACCGAGGCCAGCTGGGCGGCAGCGGCGGCCATGACCTGCCGCCCCACTGCCGGTGAGCCGGTGAAGAACACATGGTCGAACGGGCAGGCCAGCAAGCGCTGCGCAGTGGCCACCCCGCCCTGCACCATCGCCACTTCGGAAGGGTCGAACGCCTCGGCCAGCAGCTCGCGCAGCACCGCGTTGACCTGCGGGGTGAATTCGGACGGCTTGAGGATGGCGGTGTTGCCTGCCGCCAGCGCCGAGACCAGCGGCCCCAGCACGGTGGCAACCGGATAATTCCATGGGCCGATGATCAGGCAGCGGCCCTTGGGCTGATAGCCGATCTGCGCGTGCGTGCCCAGCGTCAGCAAGGTGGGCGACACCTTGCGCGGGCGCATCCAGCGCGGCAGCCTGGCGATGGCGGCGGCGATTTCGTCGACCACCGGCAACAGCTCGCTCAGCTCCACTTCCAGTGCCGGCTTGCCGAAGTCGCCGGCAAAGGCGGCATACAGGGCCTGCCGCCGCGCCAGCAGCGCGCTGCGCAACGCGCGCAGGCGCTCGCGCCGCTGCGCGGCGGTGGAACTGCGCCAGGCCGCGGCCACCGGCTGCTGGGCGGCGAACACTGCCGCGATGTCCTCGGCGCAGACGTCCAGGTCAGCGTGCATGACGCGCACGCCCCTGCTGCAAGCGCAAACGCTGCAAACGCATCCGCGACCGGCGCGTTGGACACGCCGGCACGCTGCAGCCCATTCCGCACACGCTGTCGCTCATCGATCCCCCCTGTTCGGCTGCGCTCCGGCCGGCGCCCCGCGGCGCTGGTCGCGGCCGGCTGCCGCCGCCAGGACCGCCGCCAGCAGTGCGGCGGCCAGACTGAACGCCGGTACCGGAGCCGGATCATCGTGCTGCAGCAGCAGCGAAGCGAGCAAGGGGCCGGCTGCCGATCCCAGCAACTGCACCGCCGGCACCAGCACCGCCACCCGGCCATGCGCGTCGGCACCGAACGCCAGGCCCACGTGGAAGGGCATCAGGAACATCCAGACCAGGCCGAAGCCCACGCAGGCAACCGTGAACGCGGCAGTGCCGGCCGGCGCCGCACGCGCCATGATGGCCGCCACCGCTGCCAGCACCAGGCTGCCGACCACCAGGGTGCGCGCGTGACCGAGCCGGCGCACCCACCAGATCGCCGCCAGCGCGCCGACGATCTGCATCGCCAGCACCAGCGAGGTGTGCGCCTGCACCGCCCCGGCATCCAGGCCCGCGCGCAACCCCAACGGTTCCAGGTACGCCCACAGCGCGCCGGTCGCGGCCATCTGCACGAAGGCAATCAGCAAGGGCAACAGGGTTGTCGGCGACCAGCGCACGCGGCTGGCCGGCGCGGTTGCGCTCACCGCAGACAGGGTCGCCGGCAGCAACGGTGTCAGCAGGGCCGCGCACAGCGTCACCGCGCCCAGCGCCACGAAACCGCCTTTCCAGCCGGTGGACGGCAGCACCCACAATGCCAGCAGGTTCGCCAGTGCGATCTGCGCCACCGCCTGGGTCAGCATGAACACCGCGGTGACCCGATCCGGCTTGGCCGCGCGCACGATGGTCAGGGTCGCCACCCACAACAGCAGCCCCTCCGCCAGGCCGGCAGCTGCGCGTACCAGCACGAATGCGGTGTCGCCGACCGCCTGGGTGGTGGCCAGGTCCAGCAGTGCCGCCAACAGCGCCGCCAGCACGGCGACCTGGCGCTGCCAGCGGTGCGGCAACAGCGCATCGCCCAGCGCCACGCCCAGGCCCAGCGCGACGATCTCCCCCATTGCCACGATGCCCACGCCGGAGAGCGTGATCAGCTTCTGCTCGACCAATGTTCCCAGCAGGATCGGCTGTACGCCCAGGATGAGCAGGGCGATCGAACCGATCAACAAACCGGACGGCAACCCCTGCGAGGCGGGAACGGCCACGGCGGACAACGCGGATGGATGACTGCTGCGCATGAGATGCCCTCAGTAGGCCGTGCTTTCGGTGGGCAGGGCGCCATTGGCGAATGCGGCGCTCGCACGTACCTGGTCCTTGCGCAGACGCCCGTTGGCGATGCGACGCACCCACCACGGCAGCTGCCGGGTGGGTCCTCCGGTGGCCGCCGCCAGCACATACGCCTTGGCGCACTTTTCGAACAACGCGATGTTCAGCGCCAGGCGACGCGCACTGGTGCCCAGGCACAGCGGCCGCCGTGCCACCAGCACGGCATTGCCGATCGCCCCGGCCAGCGTGGCCGCCGCGTCGGCCGCGCGCACCGGCGGCGGCATCGGCCCCAGATGCCGCGCCTGTTCGTCGAACACCTGCGGCAACGCGCCGCCGCAGTCGGCCAGGCAGTGGCCGAAGGCACCGGCCGACCACGCCACCGCCCCCACATCGCCACGCTGCGCATAGACCTGCGCATGCAGGCGCTGCGCCGCATCCAGCGCGGCATCCTCGCGCCAGTCCAGCAGCAGCGGCGTTGACGCGGTGGCGCTGCCGATCCATATCTGCGTGGCGCCCGGGCAACGCAACGACAAGGCCGCGTCATCGTCGCCGAGCAAGTGGGAGGCCTGCAGCCGTTCGCGGGTCTGCAGCCAGGTGTCGCGCAGGGCATCGGTGGCGTTCATCGGCTCAGACCAGTGCAAAGACATCGTCGAAACGGTTCAGGGCCTCGTCGATCACCGCATCGGTGTCGGCCATGCTGGTGTAGATGCGGCTACCGGCCAGGGTGATCAGGCCATGCGCCGAATACGCCGCGCCCATCTCTTCCATCATGTGCTTGCGCGCCTTGGCTTCGTTGCGCACGCGCCAGAGTTTGTAGAGGTTGCCGGTGTCCAGCAGCAGCACGCCGGAGGTCTGCAGGTGCACGATCGAGCCCATGTTGTAGACCACGTACGGCAATCCGCGGCGCTGGATGATCGTCTCCAGACCCGCACGCAGGCGATCGCCGGCGCGACCGGCGCGGCCGGCGGCATCGTTCTGCTGCGCTTCCAGCAACGCGTAGTAGCCGGCCACGCAGGACAGCGGATTGGCCGAGAGCGTGCCGCCGACAAAGGCGCGCCGCGCGGTCGTGCCGATGCCGCCCACCAGGCTCATCATGACCTCGCGGCGGCCACCGATCGCCCCGGCCATCGGATAGCCGCCGGCCAGGCACTTGCCCAGCACGGTGATGTCCGGCGCAACGCCGAAGTAGCCTTGCGCACCGCCGGGGCCCAACCGGAAACCGGTGACCACTTCGTCGAAGATCAGCAGCGCCCCGAACTCGTCGCACAGCGCGCGCACCTGGCGGTTGTAGTCCGCATGCACCGGGCGGGTGCCGCTCTCCGGCCCCAGCGGTTCCAGCAGCACCGCCGCGGTGCCGCCGCGCAGGCGATTGAATTGCAGCTTGCGGCGCAACGCGTCCAGATCGTTGGGCAGGCATTCCTGGGTATGCGCGGTCGCCCCACGCGGAATGCCGATCGCTTCCATGCGGCCGGTGCCGGGCAGGCGCAGGCCGTACACCAACTGGTCGCTCCAGCCGTGATACGCACCGCCGATCTTGATGATCCAGCGCTTGCGGGTATACGCGCGCGCCAGGCGCACCGCGCCCATCACCGCCTCGGTTCCCGAACCGAGCAGGCGCACCATCTCCACCGCCGGCATGCTGGCGCAGACCAGCTCGGCCAGTTTGACCTCGTATTCGTGCAGCAGTCCGGTCACCGGTCCGCACTGGTCCAGCACCTCGTTGACGCGTGCGCGCAACGCCGGCGGGTTGGAGCCGAGCAAGGTCGGTCCGCCAGCCTGCAGGAAATCGATGTAGCGGTTGTCGTCGACGTCGGTCAGGTAGGCGCCCTCGGCGCTGCGCATCGCCAGCGAGAACGGGTAATTGAAGGCCAGGTTGTGCTGCACGCCGCCGGGAATCACCCGCTGCGCGGCGTCGCCCAACTGCTTGGAGCCTTGGCAGCGCTGCTCGAAGTAGCGCATCACCTTGTCCATGCCTTCGCGCCGGACCGGCCGCATCGGCTGTTTGACCAACGCATCGAAGCGGCGATACAGCTGGTCCACATCGGGCCATTGCGAAATCGCGGAAGTCACGCTCATTGTCGGTGCCATCATGTCTGGGAAAGGGAGGACGCGCCGGACGTGTGCCGGCTGGAATCCAGCGCCGTCAGCACCCGCTGCAGGCCGGCAGCGAGGTCGGGCTCGCGCGCCGTACGCGCCTGGATCTGCGTCTGCAGGTGGCTGCGCGCGACCAGCTCCAACGCCTCGACCACGGTGACGGCCGCCTCCAGGTTGGTGCCGCAACAGACCACGCCGTGATTGCGCAGCAGATAGGCGTTGACGGTGGGCTGCAGCTGCCGGGCCAGCAGGCGGGCCAGCAGACCGGTACCCGACGGCATGTAGCCGGCGATCGGAATCCGTGCGCCGAGCAGCCGGCGCAACGCCGGTTGCGTCACCTCCAGCGGCGCGCCCAGCAGGGTGCAGGCGCTGGCGACCGGCTGGTGGGTGTGGATGCTGCAGCCCACGTCCGGGCGCCGCCGCATCACCTGCGCATGCAGGCCGGTTTCGACCGACGGCGTGCGCGTGCCGTCGAGCTGGTGCAGGTCCTTGGTGCGGACGATGCAGATATCCTCGGCCTGCATGCTCAGGTAGTCGATCGCCGAAGGGGTGACCGCGAAACACTCCGCATCGATACGCAGGGCGACATTGCCGCCGGTGCCGGCCAGATAGCCGCGGCGCGACAGTTCGATGCACAGCGCCACCACGCGCTGGCGTTGTTCATGGGCAAACATGCGCGGCGACCTCCGGGGCGGCGGCAGGCGTGGAGGGATTGAGCCGTCGGTAGATCGGCGCCAACGTACGCTGCAGGTCCTTGAATACCGCGTAGCGGTCGTCGTACAGCGCACGCGTGCCCGCATCCGGCTCGTAGACCCGCCGGGGGCGCTGCAGTGCCGCCAGATCGCCGAAGCCGAGCCGGCCCAGGCCGACCCCGGCGATAAAGGCCGCGCCGACCGCATTGGCCTGGATCGGATTGTGCAATTGCCGGATCGGCCGGCCGCTGACATCGGCGATGATCTGGCACCACAGATCCGACTGCGCGCCGCCACCGACCGCGGCAATCGTGCCTGGGTCGCAGCCGAGCAGGCGCGCGAACGGCTCCATCATCCAGCGCGTGTTGAACGCCACCCCTTCCATCACCGCGCGGATCATGTCTTCGCGGCTGTGCATCAACGAGAGATTGATCAGACCCGCACGCAGGCTCGGGTCTTCCACCGGCGTGCGTTCGCCGAACAGCCAGGGCATGTAGATCAACCCGTTGGACCCTGCGGGCACGCGTGCGGCGATGCGATTGAGCACTTCATAGACGTCCGGGCGCTGCTCGTCGCTGAGCAGTTCGTCGGCATGGAACAGGATGCGGTCGCGCAGAAAGGACAGGTTGGCACCGGCGGTGGTCTGCAGGGCGATCGCCAGATAGCGCCCTTCCACCGCGCACGGCACCGCGGCGATCGTACTGCGCACGTCGGTTTTCATGCGCGGCACATGCGCGCCCAACCACGACGAGGTGCCCAGGTACAGGTGCGCGGCGTGGTCTTCCACCGCCGCGGCGACCGCCACGGCCGACGTGTCGATCGCGCCGGCCACCACAACGGTCTGCGGCGACAGGCCCAGCGCCTGGGCCACCTGCGGCAGCAGCGGACCCAGCACGGCAGTGGAAGGCACCAGGTCCGGCAACTTGTCGCGCTCCACGCCGACCATGTCCAGCAGGCCCGCGTCGTAGCGAATATGGTGCGGGTCGCGATTGTCGGTGACCCAGGTGGTCAGCATCGAATCGGGAGTGGCACAGAACCGGCCGGTCAGGCGCAGGTTCATGTAATCGAGCACGTTGAGAAACTTGTGCGTGCGCTGGTAACGCACGGGCTGGTGATCGCGCAGATAGGCGATGTGGCCGGCGCAATCCTTGCCGCTGCGCGCAGGCGCGCCACCGCTCAGGCGCAACCATCGCCACAGGCGCAGGGGATCGTAGCCGCGCACATTGAGCCAACGCCCCTGCAGACGGCGGGCGATGGCCGCCTGGCCGCGCATGTCCAGCCACAGCATGGCGCGCCCGAGCGCCTGGCCGTTATGGTCCACGCAGACGGTGCCTTCGCCCTGGGTCGAGCAACACACGGCCACCACGCGTCGGCGCAGCGCCGCATCGCCCTGCACCACGGCAGCGGCGGTGGCGCTGAACGCGTCCCACCACGCGTGCGGGTCTTGTTCGGCAGCGACGCCCTGCACGTGCAGTTGCACCGGTTCGAACGCCCAGGCGAGCACCTTGCCGTCCAGCGTCACCAACGCGCATTTGCAGCCTGAGGTTCCCAGGTCCACCGCCAGCACCAGCGGCGCATTGCCGCCGGTGTCGTCTGCGAGCGTTTGGGTGCGCATCAGAACGTGTAGCCGATCGAGAACACCAGCGCATCGCCGTCGGTCTTGCGGATACGCTCGCCGTCCTGCACCCAGTACAACTGGTGCGCGTTGGTGTTGGTGGTCAGCCAGTCCAGGTTCCAGTCCAGGCCCCAACGCCGATGGGTGATGCCGATCTGGTAATCGGCGAAGTTGCCTTCGCGAAAGTTGGCCAGTTTCTGGTAGCCGGCATGCAGGCGCAGCGTCGTGGACGGCAGCAGCGAGGGCAGCAACGGCAACTGGGTATTGAGGTCGGCCAACACGGTGCCACGCGAATCCTGTTCGCCGCGCGCGTAGCACTGCAATGCGGCGGTCGGATCGATCGAGAAGCGCAGGATCTGCCCGCACACGCCGCCAGTATCGGCACCGCGGTAGGTCTTGGACACCACATACAACACGCGCCCTTCGACGATGCCGTAGCCCAGCTCCATCACGGCGAAGTCGCTGTTGTAGTTGGTCGTGCGCACGTCGCTCGGCGTGCCGGTTTCCAGGTCGATGCTGTGCGGCGCCATGAAGCGTGCGCCCGGGAATCGCTCGGTGGCCAAGCCCACGCCAGCGTGCCAGCGGTCCGGATTGCCGAAGCGATAACCGCCCGCCAGGGTGACGCCCAGGCCGTCGCCATTGACGAACTGCTTCTTGCTGACCCCGGCCACTTCCAGCAAGGCGACCAGCCCGCTGGCATGCACGAACTGGGTGCTCCACTTGGCCGAGGGCCGCATCAACGAATCGGAGATGCCGCGCGTGCGCTGTTCGCTCATCAGCTTGACCGGGTTGTCGAACTGATAGGTGGCCACGCTGCCCTCGCTGGCCGGGTCGGCTTGCTGGGCCTGCGCCGGCAGGCAAGCCGCACCTTGCAGCAACGCACACGCGACAACCGCGCCGACATGGATCTTCGCCATCTGGATTCCCCCGGTGGATGTGAGTGAGAACCGCCGCGATCGCGGCGGCCGGTGCTGCGCGCGCATGTGGCGCTGGCCGCAGCTAGTGGCTGGCGCACACCGGCGTGGATGGCAGGGCCTGCACGCGGGTGAACAGCATGTTTTCGCCGAGCACTTCGGCGCCGATGAACGCGCGCAGGGTCAGGCTGTCGCCCTTGCTCCGCAGCGTGGCCTTGTAGCGCTTGCCGCTGCGCGGATCGAATGCCCAACCCTCGCGCCAGGTGCCGTTGTCGTCGCGCTCCAGGCGCGCGATCTGCACACCGCAGGTGTCCTTCGGCGTGCCGGCGTCCTTGTCCCACACCACCTTTCCGCACATCGCGCTGGCGGCATCGGTACACGGCGCAAATGCGATGACGGCGTCCTTGGCCGCAGTCAGCCACAGGCCCTGTACCGGCGAGGACGCTGCCGCCAGCGCAGGCATCAGCGGCAGCGCCGCTACGACAACGCACGCCAGGGTGCGCAGCAACCGGGAAACGCAAGCTTCGTTCATTGCCGCAACCCCGCGGGCAACCCGCTCATGACAGTAGTGAAAACTACCGTATAGCGATGATTACCTTTTTGCAACAGGCTCAAGCGTGGCGATTGCCTGGACAGCTGCACGCCTTGGCACAGCAGGCGTTGCGCGGTGCAAGAGCGATTCGGTGCACGCCTGTTTTGACGCGCCGCACCACGGTTGCGGTCGCCAACGTTGGTGCGGCGAGCCAGGTAAAAGGCCTGGCTCGCAGGCGCTGCGGCCGGCGGTCGGAGGTGCGGGCACCACGCTGCTCGGTAAGACCGGCAGCGGTGGCGCTACGGGCGAGGACGCGTCGTGCGGGCGCGCGTCATGGCCGCTGGCCTTGTCTGCAAGCAAGCGGCCTGTGGCGGCTGGACGATTGACCGAGGCAGTACACAAGGCAGCCGATACGGCGGCAGCACCAGGCGATTGGCGCTGCGGTCAGACACGCATGCGGCCAGACGTGCGTGTCCATCGCGAGGCGATGCAGCGGCATCGCCGCGATCGTCTAGCGCACGAACTGCAGGCCCAGCGACTTCACGCGCACGCGCGCCAGCATCGCGTGCGAGGTCATGTACAGCGTGTGGCCATCGTTGCCGAAGGCGCAGTTGGAGACGGCCTCGCCGGTGGCGATGCGACCCAGGCGTTGGCCGGCGGGATCGAAAACGATCACCCCGCCGGGGCCGGTGGCAAACAACGTACCGTCGGCGGCAACCGCCATGCCGTCGGGCAGGCCGGGAACATCCTTGGCGATCAGGTCGGACGCATCGGCGAACACGCGCTTGCCGGTGACGGCGCCCTGCGCATCCAGTGCATACGCCATCCAGATCGGCCGTTGCGGATCGGAGTTGGAGACGTACAAGGTGCGCGCATCCGGCGACAGGGCAATGCCGTTGGGAAAGCTCAGGCCATCGTCCAGCAGATGCACGCTGCCATCGGTGTCCAGGCGATAGACGCCATTGAAGCGCAGCTCCTTGACCGGCGATTTATCCAGATCCTTCAACCCGTACGGCGGGTCGGTGAAGAACACCACGCCATCGCTGCGCCGCACGACATCGTTGGGGCTGTTGAAGCGGTGGCCCTCGAAGGCAGTCGCAAGCGGTGTCTTCTTGCGCGTGACCGGATCGAGCCTGGCCAGGATGCGCGTGCCGGAATCGGCCAGCAGCACCGTGCCGTCGGGCTCGGCGTACAGACCATTGGCGCCGGCTTCGCGCAGCGTGGGCAGTTCCGGGCCGGTGTAGCCGGAGGGCGAGAGCAGGACCGACAGGCCGGCCTGTTCGGACCAGCGATACAGCTTGTTTTCCGGCACATCCGTAAACAACAGATAGCCTCCCTTGCGTACCCATGCCGGGCCTTCGGACCAGGTGAAGCCTTCGGTGAGCTTCTCGATGCGCGCATCGCTTGCCACCACATCACCGAAGCGGCGGTCGAATGTCTGCAGCTGGCCGATGGCCGCAAAACGCGGCGTCGGTGGAGTCTGCTTGGTGCAGGCAGCAAGCACCGCCAGCAACGGCACGGCCAACAGCAGATAAGACGGCAAGCGCATCGGTCAGTCCTGTCTCATGGTTGGGGGCATGATGCCATCATGCGTGTGCAGGCGACTGCGCATAGCGGCCACCAATGCATCGCGCGCATGCATCTATGAGGTGCACGGCACGCAGGAATGCGGTGTTTCGAGCCATCCATGCCGCACCGAACATCGGCCGTGCTCGCCTGTGCCCGGGCGTGGTGGTCAGCAGCTCTTGGGCCGGCAGCCGCTAGCGTGCAGCGGTTGCGGTGGGCACGGCCAACACCGCATCCAACGCCGGCTTGGGTTGATGATTGCGATCGAACAGCAGCGGATAGTTGGTGCGCCCAGGTACCGGGTAATCGTTTTTCCACGACATGTCATCGCTGACGCCCCACACGCTGACGCGCGCAATCTTGTCGCGCTTGCGCCAGAACAGCGCGAACAGCTCGGCATACCGGTCGCGCAATTGCGCCTGCACGTCGGCAGGCAAACCATCGCGATAGGGGTCGAGAAAGCGCTTGAATTCCGGCAGCTGAAACTGCTTGTGCGCCATGCCGGTGCCGATGATCTGGCCTTCCTTGGTGAGCGGCAACACATCGATGTCCAGCTCGGTGATCATGACCTTGACGCCAAGCGCAGCGTACGCATCGATCGCGTCCTCGATGTCGCGCAAGCTGGGGTAGTTCAGCCCCCAATGGCCTTGCATGCCCACGCCATCGATACGGACACCAGCCTGCTGCAGCATCTTGACCATGCGCACGATGCCATCACGCTTGGCCGGCCGCCATGCATTGAAATCGTTGTAGTAGAGCTGCGCATCCGGTGCATAGCGCTGTGCGAAGGTGAAGGCATTGCGGACCACCGTGTCGCCGTCGCCCACGCGCTGTACCCAGTTGGTCGAACGGTAACTGCCGTCTTCGTCGATGATTTCGTTGACCACATCCCAGGCTTGCACCTTGCCCGTGTAACGCCCGGCCACCGCCGCGATATGCGCACGCATGCGTTCCAGCTGCTGTGCCGGCGTATTGGGCCGACCATCGGCGGTAGTGAAGAACCACTCCGGTGTCTGGTTGTGCCAGACCAGGGTGTGACCGACCACGAACTGCCGATTGCGCTGTGCGTAGGCCACGAATGCATCGGCTGCACTGAAATCCTGCACCCCACGACGCGGCGCCACCACTTCGGCCTTCATCACGTTTTCCGCGGTCACCGCATTGAAGTGACAGGCCGCCAACGCAGCGGAGGCTGCGTCCTTGCCGGAGACGATATCGGCATTGACGGCAGTCCCCAGCAGAAACCCTTGCGCATACGCCTGCTTGAGCGAGGTGCCGGGCGTCCCGCACGCGGCCAGGGCCTGCAGCGTGCACACTGCACTGAGGCCGGCGATCAGCAATCCCAGGCGTTTGGTGAGGTTGGCGCGGTTGATGTGCATGAGCAGGTCCGTTGAGAGGTCACAGGTTTCGATTGCACTGGATCGCATCACTGCACCGCCACCTGGGTCTGTGCGGCTTGCAACGTGTCCGATTCCACATGCACGGTGATCGTGCCACGCGCCCCGGCCTTGGCACGCACGATCGCCAGGCACAGCCCATTGAAGGCATGACGTTGCGACGCAGCGAACGTTTCCAGATTGGTGGGGTCGCCGTTGTCGGTGGCCACCAACTCGCCAGGGCCTTCGATGCGTAAGCGCAGGCGGTCGCCCGCGGTCGGTGCGGGACGTCCGTCGCGATCGAGCAGGCGCACGGTGATGAAGCTCAGGTCTTGTCCGTCGCCGCGGATACTGCCCCGATCCGGCGTCAGCTGCATGCGCGCGGCGCGGCCTGCCGTCTGCACGCGCTCGCTGGCCCACGGCTTGCCGTCCTTGTACGCCTGCACCCGCAATTCGCCCGGCTGGTACACCACCGCGTCCCAGCGTAGCCGGTACTGCCGTGGCGCCTTGCGCTTGCGCCCCTGCGAAACGCCGTTGACGAAGAGTTCGGCCTCGTCGCCGGAGGTGAACACATGCACGGGCGTGACCTGTCCTTCGCGCCCTGGCCAGCTCCAATGCGGCAGCAGATGCGCCACCGGCAGTTCCGGACGCCAGCGCGACTGATAGAGCCAGTAACGGTCCTTCGGGAAGCCGGCCAGATCGAAGATGCCCGAGTAGGAACTGCGCGAGCTGTAATACGGGGTGGGCTCGCCCAGGTAATCGAACCCGGTCCAGACGAACTCACCGGCCACGTAAGGGTGTTGATCCAACGCAGCGAACACCTTGTCCGCGCTGGAGCCAAAGTCCACCGCATGCAGTTCGTACGCGCTGACCTGATGCGCCACCGAATCGCCGCCACGGCCATCGCGTACCGGTGCGCTGTTGTCCGCAGTGACCGGAAACAGGTACACGCCACGACTGCTCAGTGCCGAGGCAGTCTCGCTGCTGACAATGGCCTTGTGTGGAAACCGTGCATGGAACGCGGGGTATTGCGGCGGTTTACGGATGCGCTCGGTACCCTCGAACTCGGCTGCATCGCGGATGCCTTCGCCCTGGTAATTGAGGCTGACGACATCCAGCGCAGCGGGCAGCGGCATCTCGGGCGAGGCGTAGTTCATCGCCACCGTGGCCGGGCGCGTCGGGTCTTCTGCATGCACGATGGCGCGCAGCGTGCGCGCAATCGCCGCGCCCTGTTGGCCGGTGTATTGCTCGCCAACCTCGTTGCCCACGCTCCACAGCATCACCGAGGGGTGGTTGCGGTCGCGGCGCAGCATCGCGCGCAGATCGGCGGCATGCCACTGCGGAAACACCAGATGAAAGTCCAGCGGGGTCTTCTTCATCTCCCAACTGTCGAACACCTCATCCACCACCAGCAGACCCATGCGGTCGGTCAGATCGAGCAATTCGGGCGCAGGCGGGTTATGGCTCATGCGGATGGCGTTGGCGCCCATCTGCTGCAGCAATTGCAACTGTCGCTCGGCGGCGCGCCTGTTGAACGCTGCACCGAGCGCGCCCAGGTCGTGATGATTGTTCACCCCGCGGATCGGCACGTGCTCGCCGTTGACCAGTAGGCCCTTGTCGGCGTCGAACACGATGCTGCGAATGCCGAAGCGGGTTTCGTAGCGGTCCACCACGCGTCCCTGTTGGTCGACCTCGGTGACGGCCACATAGCGATGCGGGTGCTGCGTGGGTGGAGGCCCCCACAGGCGCGGGGCATCGATCCGGGTGCTGCCTTGCACCTGCGCCGTGCCGCCGGCAGGGACGCTGATGGGCTGCGCGGGAATGCGCGCGACCGCTTCGCCACTGGGCCGGTCGCTTGCATCGTCGAGCAGATAAATCGCTGTGCGCACCTGCGCCTGGGTTGCGCTGCGGGCGGCGTTGTCCAAGGTGACGGTCAGCTGCACCTGCGCCGCATCGGCCGAGACGTACGGCGTGGTCAGCTGCGTGCCCCAGTGCGCGATATGCAACGGCGCCGCTTTGGTCAGCCACACGTTGCGATACAGCCCACCGCCTGGATACCAACGCGCCGACTCGGGCGGGTTATCCAGGCGAATGACCAGCTGATTGCGCTTGCCTGCAATCGCATACGGCGTCAGATCCACGCGCCAGGAGCTGTAACCGTACGGCCAGCCGCCGACAAGCTTGCCGTTGAGCCAGACCGTGGCGTAAGACATCGCACCATCGAGATCCAGAAACATCGCGCGGCCGCGATCGCTGGCCGGGATGTCCAGGCTCTTGCGATACCAGCTGATGCCCCAGCTCGGCAACCGACCCATGCCACCGTAAGACCCATCTGCCAGGAACGGCCCGGCAATGGCCCAGTCATGCGGCAGGTCCACGGTTTCCCATGCGCTGTCGTCGAAGTGCGGCTGCACATACGCCACCGTGCTGCCCGGATTGCCTGGAGGGCGTATGTGCCGTTGGGCCGGGTCTGCGATCAAACCGTTGGCGGTGGGCAGGATCCACGGCTTGAGCACGCGCACGGCGGGCGCATCGATGAGCTGCGCTTGTTCCGGCTGCGCATCGGCCACCTTGCCATCGCTGCTGCGCACCACCTGCGGGCGCACATCGTAGTCCAGGATTTCCTGGTTTGCGGGCGGGTCGCCACGATGAAAGCGCCACTGCGCATCCAGCGAAATACGTTCGCGCGAGGCGTCGCTGGCCGCGTGCGGTGCTGCGATGATGGGCCATGCACTGCAGAGCCAGAAAAGCCCCGTGCAGGCACGTACTGCATAACCTGCGCGCAGCGCTCGTGTGACGTTGTGCTTGGCGTGTGCACGCATCAGTTCACCGATCCTGCCGCTGCGCAGGATGCAGTGGCGCCGCGTGCGCACGCCTCGGCACTGCCGCCCTCCGTTTACGCCACCTCACAAGTTGTACGCTTGCTTGGGTAGGCGGTAGGCCAGGTCGATTGCCACCTCGGTTGCCTCGTCCTCTTCCAGCCGGTGCTCGGCAACGAGTTTGGCCAGGAAGGCGCTGTCCACGCGCCGCGCCACATCGTGCCGCGCGGGAATGGACAGGAATGCGCGGGTATCGTCGTTGAAGCCCACGGTGTTGTAGAAGCCGGCGCTGGTCAGGGTCTGCTCGCGAAAGCGCCACATGCCCTCCGGCGCATCATGGAACCACCACGCCGGGCCGAGCAGCAGGGAGGGGTAATGCCCGGCCAATGGCGCCAGCTCGCGGCTGTAGCTGGTTTCGTCCAGGGTGAACACGATCAGGCGCAGGCGCGGGTCGTTGCCATGCCGATCCAGCAGGGGCTTCAACGCATGCACGTAGTCGGTGCGCATCGGAATGTCGGCGCCCTTGTCGCGTCCGTACTGCCCGAACAGCTGCCGATTGTGATTGCGGAAGCAGCCCGGATGCAGCTGCATCACCAGGCCGTCGTCAAGGCTCATCGCCGCCATTTCGGTCAGCACCTGCGCGCGAAACAGTTCGGCCTGCTCCGGCGTGGCCGCACCGCGCACCACCGTATCGAACAGGCGCTGCGCTTCGGCTGGTGACAGATCGGCGGTCGCGGCGCTGGGGTGCCCGTGATCGGTCGAGGTGGCGCCATGCGCGGCAAAGAACGCACGCCGTTGCCGATGCGCACGCAGGTAGCCATCCCAGGTGAGCACGTCCTCACCGGTGAGCGCGCCGAACTGCTGCAGCGCGCCGGCAAACTGCTCGTGCTCCGGGTCCACGACCGGGTCAGGGCGATACGCCGTCACCACCCGTCCCTGCCAACCGCTGGCGGCAATGGCCGCATGGTGCTGCAGCCGATCCAGCGGCGATTCGGTGGTGGCGATCACCTCGATATTGAAGCGCTCGAACAGCGCACGCGGCAGGAATGCCGGCGTTCGCAGCGCGGCGGTGATGTGGTCGTAATAGTGATCGGCGGTGCCGGCATCGAGACGGATACGCAAATCGAAGACATCATGGAACACATGATTGAGCCATAGCGCCGACGGCGTGCCGCGCAACAACGTGTAGTGCTCGGCAAACACGCGCCATGCCGCACGCGGGTCGACTGCTGCGCGGGTTCCATCTGCGCGCGGGATGCCCAGGGCATCGAGGTCGATGCCCTGGCTGTACAACATGCGGAATACATAATGGTCCGGCACCAACAACAGTTCGGTGGCGTTGGCAAACGGTGCATTGGTGGCGAACCAGGCCGGGTCGGTGTGGCCATGCGGGCTGATGATCGGCAGCGTTGCAACCTGTGCGTACAGGCGGCGGGCGATCGCGCGCGTGCCGGGATCGGCCGGCAGCAAACGATCGGGATGCAAGGACAACACGGAAGAACGCATGATCGATATCAGCCCTATGGACAATGAGAAGGAAGCCCGGTCAGGGCCTGCTGGCAACGTAGCTGCGTAGCCAGGTCAAGGCCGGGCGTTCGCTGCCGTCGTAATTGATCAGATACGCACCTTCATTTTCACGCCATAGACCGTGACGGAAACCCCACACGTTCACGCCACGCACGGCCGGATGCTCCCAGAACATCGGGAAGAAACGCTGCCAGGCTGCCAACTGCTGAGCGTCGGTACGCCCATCCAGGTCGAACTCGGTGATGTAGATCGGCAGTCCGGTGGACGCCAACAGGTCGAGGTTGGCGCGCTGCACCGAAACTGAGGGGCCGTTGCTCGACAGGTGCCCCTGGATGCCGATCGCATCGATCAGGTGTTCTTGCTGCAGCAGCTGGATGGTGTGCAGATACTGCCTGGCTTGGTCGTTGTACTCGGTGACGTTGTAGTCGTTGATCATCAACTTGGTATGGGGGAAATACTTGCGTGCCAGGCGGAATGCCTCAAGCACCCAGTCCACGCCGGTCGCCCCGGTGCCGCCCAGTGCCCGCAGATAGTTGCCCGTATCGCTGCGGCGATTGTCCGGCTGGTTGTGACCCGGCAGCGTCTCGTTGGCCACCTGCATCAAGTCGATGTCGGGGTAGCGCTGCGCAATCGCGGCAAACCAGTGCTCGATCGCCGCAAGCTGCTCGTTCGGCGGCAGGTTGCGCACCCACGTCGGCTGCTGGGCACCCCAGAGCCCGACATGGAACTGGAATTGCATGTGGTTGCGCTTGGCCAACTGGTAAGCCTCGTCGAGCGGGCCCCAGTTCATCTGGCCGCGCACGGGCTCGACGCTGCCCCATTTGCCCGCATTTTCGGGCACGTCGGCGTTCCAGTAGTTGGTGAAGCCCTGCGCTTGCTGCGGGCTGTAGGCGCTGCCCAGGACGCGCTGCTTGCCGGCAGCGATGGGCCCGGCAACAGCGGACGCATACGCGCCCAGCAACAGCACAAGCGTGAGCGGATAACGGAGTTTCAACATGTTGGCATCCTCGATAAGTGAGCAAGGCAGCTACGGAAAGGAGCAGGTGCGCTGACGTGCGTCGGATCGACGCCAAGTGCGCAGACACCTGGAACCGCTTCTAGGCCGGTTGCTCCACTCGCGCCGGCTGCGTCGTGGCACCAGGCGGTGCACCACCGCCAGCGCCCGACTGTAGGCCGCACCCACCGTAAAAAAATATCGAAATGTAGCTGCCGATGGCCTGCAAAACGAAACCAATGAGCGGTGCGAGCACCATGGTGCCGAGGCCGGCGACTGTTGCAACTGCGTGACAGGCAGGCAGGTCAGCAAGCAGCGTAGAAAAACTCCTCCACCCGCCTTGATGTGCGGCAGTGGCCAGCACGATCAGCGCGGCTACTTGCCACTTGGTGCATGCAGCCAACACGATGACGTGCGGGCATCGGCATAAGGTCAGGACACCAGACAAAGGTCTGTGAGCGCGGCGCGCATCAATAATTGTCATGGCGCAGGTGCACCGGGATGGGCTGCAACGTAGTCGCGCAGCCACGCGAGCGCCGGACGTTCGGTGCGGTCGGCGCGGATCAGGTAGGCAGCTTCCTTGTCGCGCCACAAGCCGGGCCGAAAGCCCCACAGGGTGAGGCCATGCACTGCCGGGTGGTCCCAGAACACCGGAAACACACGCTTATAGTCGGCCAGCTGCTGCGCATCGGTCGGCCCGTCCAGATCGAACTCGGTGATGTAGATCGGTAGGCCCGTGGCGGCCAATGCATCCAGATTGTCGCGATGCACCGACATCGCCACCTCCGGCGTGGTCTCGAAGGCATGCTCCTGCACCCCGATCGCATCGACCAGGTGCTCACGCTGCAGCAGCCGCACGATCTGCAAATACTTCTGCGTGGCCTGCGCGCTGTTGGTAATGCTGTAGTCGTTGATCATCAACTTGGTGTTGGGAAAATGCTGGCGCGCAAGCCGAAACGATTGCAGTACCCATTCCCAGCCGCTGTCGCCGTTACCCCCCAGCGCCTGCAGATAATTGCCGCCGCCGGTATCGGCCTTGCTGGGCGGGTCGTTGAGTGGCTCATTCACCACCTCCAGCAGCGCGATCTCCGGGTAGCGCTGCGCAACGGCGGCAAACCATTGCTCGATCTCGCGGCGCTGCTCGGCCGGCCGCAAGGTCTTGATCCATTCCGGCTGCTGGTTGCCCCACACCATGACATGCATCTGGAATGGCATCTGATTGGCCTGGGCAAACCGGTATGCCGCATCCAGCGTGCTCCAGTCCATCTGGTCGCGCACCGCCTCCACACTGCCCCATTTGCCGCCGTTTTCCGGGGTGAGCTTGTTCCAGTACTGCGCAAACCCCGGCGCCTGCTGCGCGCCGTACGCACTTCCAAGGAATTTGGACGCCGCCGCTGCCAGCGGTGCCGCGTGGGTTGGCGCGGCCATGCCGGCCACCATCAATAACCCCAGTGCTACTGCGCGCTTGTGCATAGGCTCACCTCAGGACGATGTCGGCGCTGGATCGGCAGGCAACTGCGCCGGCTCCAGCCGCGGCACCAGCGTGTGCACGACGGCCAAGGCCAGCAAATAGGCAGAGCCTGCCATCAGAAACACCGGCACATAGCTGCCGGTGGCTTGCAACAGAAAGCCGATGAAGGTGGCGATCAGCATGCCGCCCACCGCACCGGCAAAACCGCCGATGCCCACCACCGTGGCAACCGCGTGGCGCGGAAACATGTCCGAAGGCAGCGTAAACAGATTCGCCGACCAGCCCTGATGGGCGGCAGTGGCCAGCCCGATCAGCGCGACCGCCAGCCACAGGTTGTCGGCGCGTGCGGCAAAGACGATGGGCACGACGGAAATCGCGCAGATCAGCATCGCGGTCTTGCGTGCGCGGTTGACGCTCCAGCCACGTGCGATGAAACGCCCGGCCACCCAACCACCGGCAATGCTGCCGATGTCGGCCAGCACGAAGATCACGATCAAGGGCACGCCCAATTGCAGCAGACTCAGGCCATATTCGGCGTGCAGGAACTTCGGCAGCCAGAACAGGAAGAACCACCAGATCGGGTCGGTGATGAACTTGCCCAACACAAACGCCCAGGCTTGCCGATGCCGAAGCACCTGTAACCACGACAGGCGGCGCTGCACCGGCTCATGCGCATCGCTGCGGATGTGCGCCAGTTCTGCAGCAGACAACCGGGGTTGCTGCTCGGGCGGGTGATAGCTGAACCACCACACCGCCAACCAGGTTGCACTGAGCACGCCGGTGAACAGGAATGCCGCCTGCCAGCCCCAGGCGGTGGCAATCAACGGCACCAACAATGGGGCAACAATGGCCCCGATATTGGAGCCGGAATTGAAGATGCCGGTGGCCAGCGCGCGCTCACGGCGCGGGAACCATTCGGCCACCGTCTTGAGCGCTGCAGGAAAATTGCCCGATTCGCCAAGGCCCAGGAAAAACCGCGCAATCGCAAACCCCACCACGCTGGTGGCCAAGGCATGCCCCATCGCCGCCAGGCTCCACAGGCCGATCGCCAGCGCATAGCCGAGCCGAGTGCCGAAGCGGTCGATTACCGCACCGCTGCACAGCAAGCCCAGCGCATACGCCGCCTGGAATGCGGTGACGATATAGCCGTACTGGATTTCGTTCCAACCGATCTGCGTCTGCAGAAACGGCGCCAGCACGCCCAGTACCTGGCGGTCCACATAGTTGATGGTGGTGGCCGCGAGCAGCAGGGCGCAGACCCGCCAGCGCACCCGGCCGAGCCTTGCCGTTGCGGCCCCCGGGGCCGCGGCGGGCACCTCGCTCATGCGCGTGGCCTATGCGGGCGCGCCAGCGCGCCAGCTTCCTGCGCGGATTGCCCGACGTGGTGCAAGCGTGCACCCATCAGGTGCCGGCCGGGACCGTCGCTGCCGTGTTCTTCGGTTCGATTCATCGACCACTGCACCTGCACGAAGGTGGCCTTGCGCCACGGATGATAGCGCTACCATTACCACGGCATCGCGATAAATCCATCGCGCAGTGCAACACTGCGCCCCCGTACGCAAGCGCGTCCGGCGCGACGGCGTGGGTTGGCCGGCGGCCTGCCGGCGCGTGCACGCATCTATGCTGCCCTGCAGCGTGATGTTCCGATTTTGTTAGCGCTAACATCAAATGCACTGATCGTCCGTCTCCCCCATCGCACCATCGTCGCGCCGCGCAACGGCAGCGGCACTCCCTGCGCAGGGGCGATGCGTGGGACATCTGCTACCTGTTAGGGAAGGGATTACGGTGAAGAACAGCTACGCACGAACCGCGTTGTCCTGCGCGTTGGGATCCATCCTGCTGGGCATGTCCAGCACCGCCGCCTGGGCACAGTCCGCCGATGCCCAGAGCACGGCGCAAACCCCGCCAACCACTGCCGGCAATAACGATGCGGTGACCCAGCTGGATACCGTCACCGTGTCCGGCTACCGACGCAGCATCCAGTTCTCCACCGACGCCAAGCGCGATTCGGTCGGCTTTGCCGACACGGTGTTTGCCGAAGACATCGGCAAGTTTCCGGACATGAATATCGCCGAGTCGCTCAACCGCATTCCCGGCGTGCAGCTGGCGCGCGACGTCAACGGCGAAGGTCTCAATATCGCCATCCGCGGCCTGGGCACCAGCTTCACCAAGACCACGCTCAACGGCGCCAGCATCGCTACCGCCTCGATCGGCCTGAATGCGCAGAACCAGAACCGCGAAGTCGATCTGAATCTGTTCCCCACCGAATTCTTCACCCAGCTCACGGTGAGCAAGACACCCACCGCGAGCATGCTCGAAGGCGGCGTTTCCGGTGTGGTGGACATGCGCAGCGCGCGCCCGTTCGACCGCCCCGGCGTGCACTTCACCTATCAGGCGCAGGCCGACTGGAACAGCACCAGCGAAAAAACCACCCCACGCGGCGCTTTCATGGGCAGCTGGACCAATGAAGCAGGCACCTTCGGTGCACTGTTCGGCGTGGCGTCGGTCCGCAGCAAACTCGGCGTGCGCGGTTTCGAGAGCGTGGGCTGGACCAACCCCGGCCTCACCTACACCCAGTGCGGTCTCGCGCCGCCGGCAGGAACGCCAGCCACCAACCAACCGGCGGCGTGCAACGTCAATGGCGGCGGCAACTGGCGCATTCCAGACACTGTGCCCGCCACTGCCGGCAGCGGCCTCACCACCGGCGAGACCATCGACGCCGCCTGGCTGCTGGCGCGCAACCCGGGCCTGAGCATCGGCCAGATCAGCGACGCGCTGATCCCGCGTCTGGGCCGCAGCGTCTACATGAGTGGCGATCGCGACCGCGATGCATCGGTGATGTCGCTGGAATGGCGCCCTTCCGACAGCATGCATTTTTACCTGGACACGCTGTACTCCGAAGCCGAGCGCACCACCGAGCGGATCAGCATGAATCTGATCGGCCGCAACGGCAACATGATTCCGCTCGGCATGCAGCTGGATCAGAACAACGTGGTGACCAGCGCCACCTTCGCCAACGCGCAGTACTTTTTGGAAGCGCGCCCGTACCACGAAAACGTCAAGTTCTGGAGCGTCAATCCCGGTGCGGAACTACTGTTTGGCGCCGAGCAGGACATCAAGCTCAATGTGCAGGCCAATGCCACCCGTAGCTGGCTCGCACGCGAATCGCCCAGCATCCTGGTCACCTCGCCGTTCACCACCGTGGACTACCGCAACGAAGGCGGCGACCGCCCCAGCATCACCAGCCCGCTCGATCTCAACGACCCCAACCTGGGCTGGGGCTGGACGGGTGGCCGGGTCAATATCCAGAACGAAAAGCGCCAGACCGAAACGCGCGGCGCGCGCGCCGATCTGCAGTTCGGTGAGGACAAGCGCAACGTCAAGATCGGCGCGTCCTACGACATGGCCGAGCGCACCATCCGTGGCTTCGACAACAGCACCGCCTGGGAACAGGTGGTGTGTCGCGGCAATGGCGGCAACGTGTGCAACGGCGGCGCCGGCTCGGCAATCCCGAACGCGGCCCTGGCCAGCTATCTGAAACCCGGCCCAGGCGGTTTCATCACGGCCGACTTCTCCCGCTTCCTGGCCGACACCAACTACTACGCGCTGCGCGATGCCGCACCGGAGAGCAACTCGGCCAACACCGGCGCTTCGACCGGCGGCATCCGCGAAAAAAATCTGGGCTTCTACATCGAGACCAATGCGGAAGCCGATGTCTGGAACCGCACCATGCGCTTCAACGCCGGCGTGCGCTATGTGACCACCGACCAGACCATTACCGGCCCGGTCACCATCAATGGCGTGCGCAGCGTGCAGGTGCTGGATTCGGATTACAAGGAAACCCTACCCTCGTTCAACGTGGCATGGGACGTGGCCGACAAGGTAGTCATGCGCCTGTCCAGCTCGCGCACGCTGACCCGCCCCGATCCCAGCGCGATGCTGCCCAACACCAACTTCAGCGACCCTTCCGCGCAGACCGCCACGCAGGGCAATCCGAACCTCAAGCCGTATCTGTCGACCAATGTGGATTTCGGCGGCGAGTGGTACACCGGCGGCGAAGGCTATGTGGGCCTGACCCTGTTCAACAAGCGCATCACCGGCTTCACCGTCAACGGCATCCGCCGCATTCCGTTCAACGACCTGGGCGTGAACTACGACACGCTATTGCCGATCCAGCAGGCCGGCCTGGCCCAGCGCGGCGGCCCCAATGCGGCCACCGTGGATGTGCAGACGCAGGTCAATGCCGATGGTGTGCTCAATATCCGCGGCACCGAGGCCATCTGGGTGCAGCCGCTGGACAAGCTGTTCGACGGCCTGGGCTTCAGCCTCAACTACACCCACGTCAACCAGCAGTCCGAAGGCGAAGGCGTGCCGGCGGTGGCCGTCGGTGTCGCACCCAACCTCTGGAACGGCACCGTCTACTGGGAAAAGGACGCAGCCTCGATCCGCCTGTCCTACACCTGGAACGACGACATGGTGATCTCCGGCGCAAACCAGAACGGCATTCCGTATGCGCGCCTCAACGCCGATGCGCGCGGCCAGCTCGATATGTCGGCGAGCTACGCACTGGATTGGCTGCCGTCCAAGCCGCAGATCACGCTCAACGTCACCAATATCACCAACGAACCGTTGCGCACGACCTTCGCCTGGCCCAACGCCACCTACGACCTGTATGAGCCCGGGCGCACCGTCATGCTCGGCATCCGCGGTACCTTTTGAGTGTTGTCGTCATCGGTCGCCGTTCCTCCCAGCGGCGACCGATGGCGCAATGCGCGCCGCGGCGTTTTCCGCAGCATTCTTCGAGTCCGTCCCATCTCATGAACGATCGGTCACAGCAGCTCTCCTTGCGCGAAAAGATCGGCTATAGCCTGGGCGACCTGGCCGCCAATCTGATCTTCCAGACGCTGGTCACTTTCCTGGCGTTCTTCTACACCGATGTGTTCCGCATACCTGCCAGCGTGGCAGCGACGCTGATCTTTGTGGTCGGCATGCTGGGCGCGTTCGTGTTTACGCCGGTCATCGGTATCTTGGCCGATCGCACGCGCACCCGCTGGGGCAAGTTCCGCCCGTGGATCCTGTGGACCGCACTGCCATTCGGGGCGTTGTCGCTGGCCGCCTTCAATACGCCCACGCTCGGCGAGCAGGGCAAGATCGCCTACGCCTTTGCCACCTACACCTTGCTGATGCTGGTGTACGTCGCCAACAACCTGCCGTACTCGGCCTTGAGCGGCGTGCTCACTGGCAGCATGGAGCAGCGCAACAGCTTGTCGGCGTATCGCTTTCTGGCGGTGACCTTTGCGCAGTTCATCATCCAGGTGCTGTTGCTGCCGTTGGTCTTGATTCTGGGCAATGGCGACAAGGCGCAGGGCTTTCGCAACACCATGGCGCTGTTCGCGGCGATCGGCACGCTGTGCTTTCTGATCACCTTCTTCACCACGCGCGAGCGGGTGCTGCCGATCAGCGAACAACGCAACAGCGTGCGCCAGGACCTGACCGATCTGGTCCGCAACAAGCCCTGGCTGGTGATGCTGGCGCTCACCATCCTGGTCTTCATCAATCTGGCGATGAAGGGCGGGATGTACATCTACTACTTCAAGTACTACCTCGACGCGAATGCGTTGACGCAGTTTCTCGACCACGCCGGGTTCAACCGCTTCATCGCCGGCATCAACAGCGTCCTGACTGGCGCCGGCATGAGCGCGCTGCAGTGGCCACAGGACGCACCGACTTCCGCATTTAGCGTGTTCAGCGCCGGCGGCATCCTGGCGATGATCGTGGGCATCGGTTTTTCAAAACGCCTGGCCGACCGCTTTGGCAAGCGCAATGTCTTCGGCGGCGCGCTGCTGATCTCCACGCTGTTCCTGCTGGCGTTCTATCTGTATCCACCGAATGCGATCGGCTGGGTGTTCGCTTCCTACGTCCTGCATGGGTATTTCTACGGCATCACCATCCCGTTGCTGTGGGCCATGATCGCCGATGTGGCCGATTACTCGGAGTGGAAGAACCACCGCCGCGCCACCGCCATCATCTTCTCGGCGATGTTGTGCGGCTTGAAGATCGGACTGAGCGTAGGCGGCGCACTGGTCGCCGGCATCCTGGCGTTTTATGGCTATGACGCAGCACTGCCGCAGCAAGGCGCGGCCGTCACCAACGGCATCCGCCTGGCCATCAGCGTGTACGCCTCGCTTCCGTTCCTGCTCGGCACTGCATTGCTGGCGCTGTACGAAATCGACAAGGCGCTGGAAACCCGCATCGAGCACGAACTGGGCATGCGCCGCCAGGCCGCACCGCTCGCCACTGTCTGACCTCCCCTCCCACTTCATGCACAGGTACGCGCATGTCCGATGAACTGCAAGCCGCTAATCTGCAGGCGCTGGCGCGCACCGCCATTTCCGCACCGCTGGTCACGCACCTCTACACCGCCGACCCGTCCGCACATGTATTCGACGGTGCGCTGTATATCTATCCCTCGCACGACCTCGATGCCGGCGTGGCCTTCAGCGACGACGGCTCGCATTTCGACATGGCCGACTACCACGTGTTGCGCATGGCGCATCCGGGTGCGGCGGTGGAAGACCTCGGGCAAGTGCTGCATGTGCGCGATGTGCCCTGGGCGCAGCGGCAGATGTGGGCACCGGATGCGGCACAACGCAACGGCAAGACCTATCTGTACTTCCCCGCAAAACGCGCCGACGGCATGTTCCAGATCGGCGTGGCGGTGGGCGATCGCCCCGAAGGCCCGTTCGTCGCCGAGCCGCAGCCCATCGCCGGAACCTACTCGATTGACCCGGCCGTACTCGCCGCCGACGACGGCGCGCATTACCTGTACTTCGGCGGCATCTGGGGCGGCCAGCTGCAGCACTACCGCGATAATGTCTACGCGCAGACGCATCAGGAACCGGTGGGCGAGGCACCCGCACTTGGCCCGCGCGTGGCGCGCCTGCACGCGCACATGACCGAACTGGCCGAACCCAGCCGCGAAGTCGTCATCCTCGACGAACACGGCGCCCCGCTGCGCGCAGACGACCACGCCCGCCGCTTCTTCGAAGGTCCCTGGGTCCACCAACATGCAGGTCGGTACTACCTGTCGTATTCCACCGGCGACACCCACCAGATCTGCTACGCCACCAGCGACTCACCCTACGGCCCGTTCAACTACCAGGGCGTGCTGCTCGCACCGGTGGTCGGCTGGACCACGCATCACTCCATCTGTTTGTTCCAGGAGCAGTGGTATCTGTTCTATCACGACAGCATGCTTTCGGGCGGCCAGACGCATCTGCGCAGCATCAAGATGGCACCGCTGGAACATGCTGCAGATGGAACGATCGCGACGATTTATCCGTATGGGGAAGACGCGGTATCGCCTTGGTGAGTGCCGTTGGGCAACCGCCCGCCGGGATCCATCGAGTCGGTGATCGCTGGGCAGCTGACGGTGGAAGAAACGTCCTTTCAGCTCGATGCTTCAGCGCACCTTGTCGTCATCACGGCGGCTGAGGGTTGAACAATACTCACGGCATAAATTGGGCGTTTCCGGCGTTTGAGTGGCTCTTTATTTGGCTCTTGAACGCAGGTGACTCGGCAAACGGCACCGGCATGTCGCACGCACCAACACCAGTCTTGTCCCCAGGCTGGAACTACATCGCATGGGCTCGCATCCAGACGTAGCGCAGCTACGTATTGCTGACACGTGCCATCTTAGGTAGAAGTGCCATGCGACGTAGTTCGATGCTGTTGTTACTCACGCTCGCGGTCCACGGCAGTGCTGGCGCAAGCGATTCACGCGCTGCCCTGCCCCGCGCAGACACCGTCGATGTGCCGCGCTTCATGGGCGACTGGTATGTGATTGCGCATATTCCGACCCGGCCCGAGCGCAGCGCCTACGACGCGGTGGAGAGCTACGCGCTGCGACCGGATGGTCGCATCCAGACCACCTTCACCTTTCGCAAGGGCAGCTTCCAGGCGCCGCTCAAATCGATGCATCCGATCGGCCAGGTGGCGAAGGAAGGCAATGGCGCGCTCTGGCGCATGCAGTTCTTCTGGCCGTTCAAGGCCGAGTACGTGATCGCCTGGCGGGACGCAGCCTATACGCAGACCATCGTGGCGCGCAGCAAGCGCGACTACGTCTGGTACATGGCGCGTACCCCGCAGGTCTCCGATGCCGACTATCAGCAAGCGGTCGAGCGTATCGCGGCGATGGGCTACGACGTGTCGCGGCTGCGACGCGTGCCGCAGTCTGCGCGCTGATGCGAAAGCGCTGATAGGAGGATCTGCACGCCGTGCAGTCCTCGAACCGGTCGAGCGCTCAGGCGTCCTTCGCGTCCCCGAAGAATTCCCATCCATCGTTCAAGCCGTCCAAGGGCTTGGCCTCGGCTGCCAGGTCTTCCTCGAACGCCGAAATCGCCTTGTACGACGGCACCATGGTCGGATACACCGTCACATCCATGGGAAACGCCGTATTTTCCGGGTAATGACAGCAGCGGACTTTCTGCTCGAAGCGAAGCATCTTCACCGAGAACTCCAGCGCCGATTCCTTGCTGGGGAAGACCACCGAAAAAGCGATTTCCCGCGGCTTTGAAAGGTCGACACCTTGCTGTGCGATATGCCAGAGCGTGTCGCCGTTATCGTCTTTGGGATACAGAATCAGATCTCGCTGCATGACACTCTCATCAGGACGCTCTCATCAGGTGTTGGTCGGGAAGGCCAGTGACGCCAGGATCTTTGCCCTTGGGCGAGAAAGCCAGCGTCGATGGTATCCAAAAGGCAGCACGGCGATGCGTCCGTGCCCGGCGCACTGCTAACCGAGTCATCGCAGTCAATAGAGGCTTGCCCGGGACGCGCGATCGCGCAACAAGGGCCTTGCACGGCGCCGCTAGTGCTCGACTGGCAGCGCTCCCTCTTGCCGACCGCTCGGGTCGGCAACGCGTCGCAAGAAGTCATCCAGCATCAGCGTGCGACATTGCGCGAGCGGCATGCCATCGCGCTGTGCGTACATCCGCGAAACATGCTCGAACAGATCCGCAAGCAGTTCGCCGAAGTCCTCTGCACCGCCACCCAGATCGCGATTGATGCTCACGTGCAGCTGTTCATTCGCGGCCCATAGACGCAGCAGTTCGAAGGCCTCCGGATCGGCCAGTGCGTCGGGCGGGATAATCAATTCACCATCGTGCATGTCTTCCCTCGTCGGGGTCGCACGTTCAATGAACCCGCGCGGTGTCGTCGATGCCTTGCATTCGCCAGCGCGCACGCACGCGACATCAGTGATCAGCAACCGTGGGGCGATGACAGGTGCCGGCTCACGCCGGCGCCTGTTGCTCCGCTGAGTGCCTCACGGCACCCAGATCAAATTCATCACCTGCGGATCGGCGGTGACCTTGACCAGCTTGCCGCTGGGGCCGAACTGCACCTGGTACTCGGAGAAGCTGTCGCGCCAGTAGCGCCACAGCGAGGCGTCCAGGTTGGGGTTTTCGCTGCTGATCGGGTAGCCGACCGCCATCAGCACCTGTTCGCGGGTCATGCCGCCGGTGAGCTTGCCATCGTTGATCGCCTGGCGAATCTTGGGCGGGAAGGTAGCGAGCTTGAGCTTGGGGTCGGTGGTGACGACATACCGGGCGGCAAAGGCGGTGTTGTCCAGGTCGCGGCTGTAATCGTTGCCGATGGACTGCTTTTCGCCGGCGATCTTGAGGTTGACGCGGTTGCGGCCGAAGCCGGTGACGCTGACCGGGGTGCCGACCGGGAGCATGCGCTTGCCGTCTTCGGCGTAGTTGCTGTCGCTGATCCAGCTGCCGTCGGTGCGCAGGTTGCAGCACAGAAAGCCGTCGTACTTGGCGACATCGGCGGCGCTGGCCAGGTTGGCGGCGGCGAACAGGCCCAGGGCCAGCAGGGAAGGATGCAGACGCATCGAAAGACTCCTTTCTCGACGGCCGTAGCCGCGCGGCAATGATGGACGGGGCGCGCCGCCGTTTCCCCGCGGCGCGCGGGCATTGTCGCAGCCCCGGGCCGCTTGGCAAGCGTGGGTGACGCGCGCAGCCCGGGGTTGTGTATGCTCGGGGGGTGGAAACCCTGTCAACCGCCGAGATCGTCGAACAGATCGCCGAGTTGCGACGCGCCCACCGCGCGTTGGACGAGGAGATCCAGCGCGTGCCCGCGAACCTGGACGACGAGCTGCAGATGAAGCGCTTGAAGAAGCGCAAGCTGCACATCAAGGACTGCATCACGCGGCTGGAGATGGAGTTGGTGCCCGACGAGCCGGCGTGATGGCTGGTTGGCGGTAGCTTGCGTCAGCTGCAGAAACGGTCCCTCAACCAGAGCCCGTGCTTGCGACGCGGGCACCCGAAGGCACGAGCGCCAGGGGCGCACCAGCCATGCGTTCTCGCCCCGACGTGAGGAAAGGCTTTGATCTGTGCTGGTGGGATGACGCTCTGTAAAGCGCTGGTTCGCGGCTTCCTTATTTCGCCGAAGCAGGCTCTAGCGCTTCGCGTCGAGACATTCCTTCTCGTACCTGGAGAAGCTCACTGCATCGCAGCCGGAACTGCACGTCTCCTGCATCGAACCGGCTAAACCCATCGCGCCGATAAGCTCCCTTCTCCCACCGGGAGAAGGTGCCCCGAAGGGGCGGATGAGGGTACGAGTGCTGAACGTTGTCAACGGCCAAGTCGCTCTACTCTGATTGCGCAGCGCTAACTGCGAAAGACCGCTGGCTGCAACGGATCAATACCCACATCGGCCACACGACACATACAACCGCGCGGCGCACGAAAGATCAGTGCTCGCTAGGAGCCGCTCTGAGAGTTCCACCGCGCAAGCGACACTGCCATCCAGCCAGCGCGGGCGACCTGCCACTCCGTCCCCGCGCTGGCGCTGTTTCGATCGGCGCACCCCGCTCAACCGGCGCGCAGCAGGATCTTGCCACCTCGCCCCGGTTCGGGCACTGGCCGCTGCCGCCTTGGCCGCGTCTTCCAGATCGAACACCGCTTCCACCGGCAGCGCCAGGCTGCCGTCGAGCGCGGCCTTCAACAGCTCGCCGATCATGCGGCGCTTGTCCTCGGACTTGGTGGCGGCCATGACCTTGCTGCCCCAGAAGCCGCGCACGGTGGCCTGCTTGAAGATCACATCGCCGCTGGCAATCTCCAGCGGTTCGCCGGTCATCGAGCCGAACGAGATCAACTCGCCGCCCTCGGCGAGCAGCCCCATCAGCTCGCCTGCCGCCTTGCCGGCCACCGAGTCGATCGCGCGCACGATCGGTGCATCGCCGGCCAGCGCGCGCACGCGGTCTTGCCAACCGTCCTGCGCGGTCGACACCGCATTCCCGATCCCCAGTGCCTTGAGTTCGTCCACGCCGGCATCGCGACGCACCAGATTGATCACGTTGATGCCGCGTGCCGCAGCCAGCATGGCCACAGTCTTGCCGACCGCGCCGTTGGCGGTGTTCTGCACAATCCAGTCGCCTTTGTCGACATTCAGGAACTCGATCAGCATCAACGCGCTCAGCGGCATGGCGATGAGCTGGCAGCCGCGGTCGTCATCCAGTGCGTCGGGCAGCGGGACCACGCCGGTTGCGTCGGCCAGAAAGTAGTCGGCCCAGCTCTCGTGCACGCCGGCGGCGACGACACGCTGGCCGACCTGCAGGCCCTGCACGCCTTCGCCCAGCGCATCGATCACGCCAGACCCTTCGCTGCCGCCGATCGCCGGCAGCGTGGGCTTGTAGCCGTAGTTGCCGCGCACCGTCCACAGGTCATGGTTGTGGATGGGCGAACGCCGCATCGCGATGCGGACCTGGCCCTTGCCGGGTTGCGGTGTGGGCCGTTCGCCGAGTTCGAGCACCTTGGCCGGGTCGCCGAACTGTGTGTGGATGGCTGCGCGCATGCAAGTCTCCTGTCGGCGACGCCCGTGGTGCAACGCAGCCGATCACAGTGAAAGGTGCTGCGATGCTAACGGGAACGCTGCAAGCGCCCGATGAAGCGAACGGAACCGCTGTGTGAAAGCCGCCGGCGCTCGCCTACCGCCACCTCGCCACGCGCCCGACGCGCCCTGCAAGACGTGAAGGCATTCGCCAACGGCCTAGAGCATCCAACAAAACGACTGTGCAGCCGCCAGGCGGGCGCGGCCGGTGCCCGGTATCGGCATATACCACGCGTACGCTCCGGTTCCTGCCCGCCGTCCACACCCACCTGACGACTGCTCGCCACGTCTTGTCAGTCGCTTTTACTGCGGCGGCACAGCCACGTCCGGCTTGGCCGCTGCCGGGCTGACGCGTTCGATGGTATGGCGCAGTTCGCGGCCGAGAATGAACTTGGCGTCCTTGGCCCAGGCATCCAGGCGCTCGTCGAACATCAGCTTGCTGTTGTCGTCCGGCCACACCAGGCGCAACTCGCGCAATTTCTGGATGAAGCCGCGGAACAGGGTCTTGTCGAAGAACTCCGGCGCGGCCGGTGCATACAGCAGGCTCAGACGCTGCGCGGCCTGCTGGCACAGGCTTTCCAGTTCGCCGGCACCGAGCACGCCCGGGCCGTTCTTCACCAGCACCGAAATGGCGATGTAATAGCGCTCGAACGCTTGTTGCAGCGAATGGCCGATCGCGCGCAGGCGGAACACTTCGTCGGTCTGCCCGGTGTTGCGGGTCAGGATGCCGCCGTCGTCGTCGGTGACGTTGAGCAGCAGGCCTTCGCGCACGAACATGTCGATGGTCTGTTCGATGCGTTCGGCAAAGCGGTCTTCGCTCCACGGCAGGAATAACTCGGCCTGCAGGAACGGATACACCGTGCGGCCCAGGCGCAACAGACCGGCGCGGCTCATGCGGCGGTTGTTCTGGAAGCAGCACGCCACCCACGAAGAAGCGGTGAACAGGTGCAGCACGTTGTTGCGGAAGTAGCTCAGCAGCACCGCGGTATCGCCGCTGACGCTGAGCACATCGCCCAGCGGGTGCGACACGCGCGTGAGCACGTTGATCTCTTCGGCGTGGGTGATGATGCGCGCCGGCGTATGCGGGGTGACGGTGACGCGGTCCGAGTACGGCATCTCGGCCAGCAGCTTCTTGCACAACTCGATCTGCGCGATCAGGTCGGCCTCGCCCATCGCGTGCTTGGGCGTGGACAGCAGGGCCAGCGCCAGCAGGTTGATCGGATTGACGTCGGCGGCGCAGTTGATGCGGGTCTGGATCTGCGTAGACAGCATGTCCACCGCGGGCGCCAGCCAGGTGGGTTTTTCGTCTTCCGGCAGCGGCTGGCCGTCCCAATCGGGCGCGTGCTTGGCCAGCACGTCGTTGAGCGCGATCGGCTCGCCGAAGTTCACCACCACCTGGCCGTAGTTCTGCTTGAGCACCTTGGGGATGGACCACAGCAGGCCCCAGATGGATTCCTTTTCCTTCGGCCGGCCGGTGAGCTCGTCCAGGTAGCTGTTGCCTTCCATCAACTTTTCGTAGCCGATGTATACCGGCTGGAACAGCACCGGCTTGCGCGGCTGGCGCAGATACGCGCGCAGCGTCATCGCGATCATGCCGCCCTTGGGCTGCAGCAGACGCCCGGTGCGCGAACGCCCGCCTTCGACGAAATATTCGATGGAATAGCCGCCGGCCACCAGTTGGGCGACGTATTCGCTGAGCACGGCCGAATACAGCGCATTGCCCTTGATCGAGCGGCGGATGAAGAACGCGCCGCCCTTGCGCAGCAACGTGCCGACCACCGGCAGGTTGAGGTTGATGCCGGCCACGATGTGCGGCGGCACGATGCCGCGTTCGTACAGCAGGTAGCTCAGCAACAGGTAGTCCATGTGGCTGCGGTGGCTGGGTACGTACACCACTTCATGCCCGGGCGCGGCCTGCTTGAGCTTATCCAGGTGATGCACCAGCACGCCGGCGTAAATGCGGTTCCACACGTGGGTCAGCAGGAAGCTGGCCGAGCGGACCACCGGGCTGGAATAGTCGGCGGCGATTTCCCACGCATAGGCATGCGCCTTGCGCCAGGCATCGACCGGCTTGGAATTGTCGCGCTTGGCCTGGATGGCGATGGCTTCGCGTACCGACTCGGCGGCCAGCACCTGGTCCACCAGCAAACGGCGGGTAGACAAGTCCGGGCCGATCACCGCTTCGCGGATGCGCCGGAAGTGCGTGCGCAACACGCGCTGCAACTTGCGCAAGGTGCGCTCGGGCGGCAGCCCCTCGGCCATGGTCTGGCGCAACGAAATCGGCGGGGCGAAACGCACGATGGTGGTGCGGCCGTTGAGCAAGACCGACAGCAGGCGGCGGAAGCGGCCGACCAGCGCCCAGTTTTCCGAGAACAGCACCGCAAACCAGCCGCTCTGCTTGTCCGGCGCGCGGCCGACGAAGATCGATACCGGCACCAGATGCACGTCCAGGTCGGCGCGCACGCGGTGCGCCTGCAGCAACTTGGCCAGCGAATCGGAGTGGGTCTTGCCGCCGCGCTGCTCGGGAATCAGCGAATTGCTGCTGCTGCGCCGTGAGAGCGCCAGGTAGGCCCGCTTGCGCTCCAGCGGGTCGCCCGGCAACGGCACCAGCGGCGACGGCAGGCCGACTTCGCGACAGGCCTTGTCCAAAATCAGCGCATTGGACATGCCGTAGTCTTCCAGCACGTACACCACCGGGCGGCCGTCGTCGTAGCGACCGGGTTGGTCCGGCTCGATGGTCAGGCTCAGCCAGGGGTCGGCCAGGCGGCCGAGCAGGCGCGCCCACCACGGGCGCTTGGCGCTGCGCGCAGCGGCAACGCCGGGGGCGATCGATGGCGCAACCGCCGGCGGCACCGGCTCGGCGAGCGGCAAGGCCGCCGTCGTGGCGCCGGTGTCGGCTGCGGCAGTGCTGGGCGGGCTGGGCTGGCCGTCCGGGAACGGCAGGGGATTCTGTTCTGGCATCACGGTCATTATCGCCCAGCCGGGCGTTGCCCGGTGTCGGCAGCCTTCGCCGGCGCGACCGCTGCGGTGTCGGGCACTGCAGTGGCGCTGGGTAAGGGCGCGGCCTGGGCATCGAGCAGCGCCTGCACTTCGTTCTGGGTCTGCAGCTGGTACCAGTGGCCCTCGCGCTTGATCAGCGCGACGTTCAGATCGATATCGTGGGCGGCCAGCGGATAGCGCAGCCGTACCTGGGCGGTGTCGGCATCCTGCTTGATCAAGCCGGTCCGCAGCGCGTCCAGGCTGCCGTCGATCGACAGGTCGTAGCGCTCCAGCACCTTCTTGCAGGTTTCCCAGAACGGCCCGAGCCGGCGCAGGCTTTCTTCCATGCCCAGCCGCTGCAGGTCGGCATCGGAGGTGATGCCGGTGGCACGGGCGGCGGTCACCAGGTCGGCGATGCTGGCCTTGGCGCGGGGGCGATCGGCCAGCGGCGCAGTGGCGGCCCACGCGCTCAAGGCGTCGACCAACTGCACGTAATGGGCGCGCTGCTCGGGCTGGTAGTCGTTGCGGCTACGCAGGTATTGCACGCCGAACTGGCCCAGCGATTGCGCCGCCTGCGCGATGCCCTGGGCCTGGCCGGCCAGCTGCGCATCGAAGGCCTGCTGCAGGCGGCGTTCGGCATCGGGCGCCGACAACGACCCGAGCAGCGCGCCGACTTCATTGGGCAGCGGCAGTTCGGTCAGCGGCCAACGGCTGGCACCGCTGCGCCACGCCGCCTCCAGCTGGGTGTATTGCGCAGGCGTCACCCGGATACGCGCATACGCCACCAGATCATTGCGCCGCAGCGGCAGGGTCATCGCCTGCATCGCCGCGGCCGGCTCGGCCTTGGCGCCGGGCAGTGCGGGCGCGGTCTGGTTGCGCTGGCAGCCGCTCACGCACAGCGCGGCCAGCAGCAGCCACGCGGCGAAGTGGAACCGCCCTGCACGGACGGTAGGTAGCGACATGCGCACGATGTTCCCCCTGATCGATCGGCGCATCTTGCTGTCTGGAGGCATTGGCGGCAAGGCGGGCGCAAACCGTGCGCCACGGTATGGTAGGTAGATGTTACGTTTTCGTAGTTCCTGGCACGTTGTCGACCAGTGTCCGACATTGGCTGCTGATGTCTTATTCGGACAAACTTGTCCAGCGATCGGGCTTCAGCCCTTGCGCCACTTGCGTTTAGCCCAATGCTGCGGCGCATCATGTAAGCGCTTGCAGTTCCTGCTAGCGTGCGCTGCATCTCGCTTGGGGGGTCTCCATCAGATGGGGCTGATGTCATTCATGTGCCTGTGTGACACGGGCGCTCGGTGCCAGCAGGCCGTGCGCCTCCCCCTGGCGCGCGGTGCCACGCGCGTTGACCTGGAGAACGCCACAGCATGAGTCGGCCACGGTCCGAAGGCGGCAGCGTCACCATCAAGGACGTCGCGCGCGAAGCGCAGGTGTCGGTGGCGACGGTCTCGCGCACCATGAACGGGCATCAGCACGTGGCCGAGTCGGTACGCGAGCGGGTCTTGCAGGTGGCGCGTGCGCTCAATTACATCCCGCACCACGCCGCGCGCAGCCTGAGCAGCCGGCGCACCCACACCATCGGGGTGGTACTGCCGGACCTGCATGGCGAGTTCTTTTCCGAATTGATCCGCGGCATCGACCAGGTGGCGCGCGAGCAGGGCTATCACCTGCTGGTGTCCAGCTCGCACGGCGACCCGCAGGCGCAGCGCCGAGCACTGGAGCGCCTGCCCGGGCGCGTGGACGGCGTGGTGGTGATGTCGCCGTCGCTGGGCGATTCGGGCGTGCATGAAGACGCGCTGCCCGGTGGCCTGCCGGCGGTGCTTCTCAACTGCGCCGGCAGCGCCAGCCAGCGCCCGGTGCTCAATGTGGACAACTACGGCGGCGCGCGGGTCATGACCCGGCATCTGCGCGATAGCGGCCACCGCCGCATCGCCTTCATCGCCGGGCCGGACGACAACTTCGATGCGCATGAGCGCCTGCGCGGGTATCGCGACGAACTGGCGCTGGACCCGGCCGCGCAGCCCTGGATCTTGCCCGGCAATTTCGACGAAGAATCCGGTTACCGCGCCGGCCAGGCGCTGGCCCGGGACACGCGGCCCGACGCCGTGTTCGCCGCCAACGACATGATGGCCTTGGGCTGCCTGTTCGCGCTCGGCCACGCCGGGCTCAAGGTGCCGCAGGACATTGCGCTGGCCGGATTCGACGATGTGCCGATGGCGCGCTACGTGCTGCCTGCGCTGACCACGATGCGGGTGGATATCGCCGGCCTGGGCGCGCGCGCGTTGCAGTTGTTGCTGGGCCAGCAGTTGGTCGATGCGCCTGCACCGCCTGCCGACGCTGCACCGCCTGCGTTTTCGCAGATGGTTCCGGAACTGATCGTGCGTGCGTCCAGCGCCGCCCGCGGCACACCGGGCCATTGACGTCTATGCACCCTGTCGCATCTTCACGAATTCTTTACGGTTTCTTATGTTTTTTATAACTCTATCGTTGCCGCTACCGCTGCTCGTTCGTCCTTGAAACAACGCGTCACCCTGCGCCACGCCGACCACGCTGCCGGTACGCGCCTGACCCCTGGGAGGGGAAGTCATGAAGACCTACCGTACCGTCTCCACCCTGCCGGCGCGCAGCCTGCTGTGCTGCGCCCTTGCCGCTTCGTTGCTGGCCGCCAGCCCGGCCATGGCCCAGTCCAGCAATGCCACCCTGCGCGGGCAAGTCGCCGCGTCCCAGGCAGGCACCACGGTGACCGCCACCAATGTCGCCACGGGCACCACGCGACGCGTGGCGACCGGGCCGGACGGCAGCTATGCCCTGGTTGGCCTGCCGCCGGGCACCTACAAGGTGGATGCCGGCCCGGGTACCGAGAAGACGGTGACCTTGTCGGTGGCCTCGTCGGTGAGCCTGAATCTGGGCAGTGGCGGCGAGGCGACGACGCCCGCCGATGGCACCGCCACTACCCTGGACACGGTCAAGGTCACCGCCACCTCGCTGCAGGAGGTCAAGACCTCCGAAGTGGGCACCAATGTGTCGCTCAAGCAGATCAACACGGTGCCGCAGCTGACGCGCAACTTCCTGGAGTTCGCCGACACCGTGCCCGGCATGCAGTTCGAGACCGACCCCAACGGCAACAGCCGCATCCGCGGTGGCGCGCAGGCCAGCTCGGCGGTCAACGTCTACATCGACGGCGTGGGCCAGAAGAGCTATCTGTTCGGCGGCGTCTCCGGCCAGGAGCAGAGCGCGGGCAACCCGTTCCCGCAGCTGGCGATCGGCGAATACAAGGTCATCACCTCCAACTACAAGGCCGAGTTCGACCAGGTGGGGTCGGCGGCGATCGTGGCCTCCACCAAGTCTGGCGGCAACGAGTTCCACGGTGAGATCTTCGGGCGCACCACCAATACCGACTTCCGCGCGCGTCAGGCCGACGAGCGCGCCGGTGCGCCCAATGCCGACGGCAGCAAGCGCCAGACCCACCAGGACGAATACGGCATGGCCTTCAGCGGGCCGATCGTCAAGGACAAGGCGCATTTCTTCGTCAGCTACGAAGGCAAGGGCTTCGAGGTGTCGGCCAACCCGGTCTCGGTGCCGGACAGCTTCAGCGCCCTCAGCGACGACCTGCCGGCCGGCGTGCAGAGCCGCCTGGGTTCGGTCACCCGTCCGTTCAAGGAAGATCTGTACTTCGGCAAGATCGACTGGGACGTGGGCGAGAACGATCGCCTGGAGTTGACCGCCAAGTACCGCGACGAAAAGAGCCGCGACGACGTGGGCGACCGCAACACCGCCATCGCCGGCAAGAACAACCTCAACACCGAAGAGCGCTATGACCTGCGCTGGCAGCATTTCGGCGAACGTTACGTCAACGAGGCGCGTGTCTCCTACGAGGACGTGCTGTTCAACCCCAATGCCTTCACCCTGGGCAACCAGAACATCTATACCCGCGGCGTTGCCGAAGACGATGTGCTGATCCGCGACAACGCCACCAGCGGCCTGGCGATCCAGCGCAAGGGACAGAAAGGCCCGAGCTTCCAGAACGACCTGACCTTCAACAGCATCGACTGGCACGGCAGCCACGTCATCAAGATGGGCGTGAAGTACAAGGAGGTGGAGCTGACCCAGAGCGAAAACTCGACGGTCAATCCTTCGTTCTATTACGCGGTGGCCGATGGCCTGGGAACCTCGGCAATTCCGTACCAGGTGAAGTTCAACCTGCCGTTTGCCGGTGCGGCGCCCTCGGTGACGACCAAGAGCAAGCAGCTGGGCCTGTACATCCAGGACGATTGGGACGTCAACGACAAGCTGCAATTGAACCTGGGCGTGCGCTGGGATGGCGAGAAGATTCCATCCTACCTGGACAACGTGACCCCGCCGGAAGTGGTGGCGGCCTTGAACGGCCCCGGCACCGACCCGACGGTGAGCGCCACCTACGCCGAGCAACTGGCCAAGGGCGGCGTCAACATCAACGACTACATCAGCACCGGCAATAACCGCAAGCAGGACAACAACAACTTCGCGCCGCGCCTGGGCTTTTCTTACGATTTCCGTGGCGACGAATCGCTGGTGTTGTTCGGCGGTGCCGGACGCAGCTACGACCGCAACCTGTTCGACATCCTGGGGCTGGAGCAGGTCAAGTCGGCGCTGGCGCAGTACACGCTCCGCTTCGCCGAGGCCGCGCCCGGCTGCACGCCGGCGCCGGGTACCTGCGTCAACTGGAACCCGGCCTACCTCAGCGACCCGGCAAGCCTCGGCGGTCTGGTCAATTCGGGTGTGCGCAACGGTGAGATCGACCTGCTCAACAACGATCTGAAGACGCCTTATTCCGACCAGTATTCGCTGGGCCTGCGCACGCGGCTGGGCGAGTGGAACACCTCGGCCACGGTGTCCTACATCCACAGCAAGGACGGTCTGATCCTGACCTTGGGCAACCGCTATCCCAATGGCGATTTCTTCCAGAATGGCGGCCAGCCGTGGAACGAGAATCCGCCGGGCTTCGGTTCGCTGCTGATCGGCAATAACGGCGTGGAAACCAAGACCGGACAGCTGCTGCTGTCGGCCGACAAGCCCTATACCCAGGAAAGCGGCTGGGGGCTGACGGCGGCCTACACGTTCTCGCGCGCACGCGGCAACCGCGGCAACGACGAGCGCTACGGGTTCGATGCGGCCACCATCGCCGACTACCCGTTCCTGGATCTGAACGCAGTGCCGCGCCACCGCCTGGTGCTGACCGGCATCTACGATTTGTTCTGGGGCATCAGCGCCTCGGCCAAGCTGACCCTGGCTACGGTGCCGCCGCGCAATGAGGCGGTGTCCTACGACCAGTACGGCGGCCAGCCGTCGGAGAACATCCGCATCGTTTCGGTGGATGCACCGGGCGGCAAGTTCATCGCCGGCGGCGACATCTTCGGCACGCGCCAGCTGGATCTGTCGCTGTCCAAGGACATGCATGTCACCGAGGCGTTGACCGTGCAGGTGCGCGGGGATCTGATCAATGCGCTCAACTTCCGCAACTACGATCAGTACGCCATCGACTGGGGCCAGGACGGCGTCTACAACCCGCGTGCCAGCATCAACCAGTATGGGGCGCTGTCCACCTCGCCGCGGACCCTGTTCCTGAGCGCACGCATCATCTGGTAAGTCGCTAGCACCGCCGCAGTCGCCAGCACAGGGGTGCCGCCTGTGCTGGCCATCGTGCACGGCACGCACCCTGGTGCATCGTTGGTCTTGCATTGCCCGGTGATTGCCACGGCACTGCATTGTCCACGCGTCGCCATTGCCTCACCCGTCTCGACCCGTGCCTGAAGGAGCAAGCACCCGTCACCGCAGACCCTTGTCGTTCTTGCAGCCCTTGCGGCTGCTGTTGCCTGTTGTCCCTGTGTTCCACACCAAAGCACCAACCCAACGCGCCAGTCACTGCACTGCGTCGCGCTTTACCCCTGGGAGGGGGAAAGTCATGAAGAATCACCGCACCGTCTCCACCCTGCCGGCGCGCAGCCTGTTGTGCTGCGCCCTGGCCGCCTCGTTGTTCGCCACCACTCCGGCCATGGCCCAGTCCAGCAACGCCACCTTGCGCGGCCAGGTCGCTTCCGCGCAGAGCGGCAGCGAAGTCGTCGTCACCAACCTCGCCACCGGCTCGGTGCGACGCGCGCCGGTCAATGCGAACGGCAACTACACCATCGTCGGGCTGCAGCCGGGCACCTACAAGGTCGAATCCAACGGCATCAGCCGCACGGTGACCCTGTCGGTGGCCTCCAGCGCCATCGTCGATCTGGGCACCGAGACGGCCGCGGCGCCTGCCGGTGATGCGACCACGCTGGATACGGTGACGGTCAGCGCGCCGATGATTCGCGACGTCAAGACCTCGGAAGTGGGCAACACCATCAGCGCGCGCCAGATCCAGCAGTTGCCGCAGGCCACGCGTAACTTCCTGGAGTTTGCCGATACCGTGCCGGGCATGGTGTTTCAGGTCGATGGCAACGGCAACACCAAGCTGCGCGGCGGTGCATCCAATGCCAGCGCCGGCAATCTGTATATCGACGGCGTAGGCCAGAAGAGCTACGTGCGTAGCGGCGGCGTCGCCGGTCAAAGCGATACGCAGGGCAACCCGTTCCCGCAGCTGGCGATCGGCGAATACAAGGTCATTACCTCCAACTACAAGGCCGAGTACGGCCAGATCAGCGGCGCGGCGATCACCGCGGCCACCAAGTCCGGCACCAACGAATTCCACGGCGAAGCGTTCTATCGCTATACCGATCAGGACCTGCGCGACAAGCGGCCCGACGAAGAAGCCAATGGCAAGATCGACTCGCAGACCAAGGAATACGGCTTCGCACTTGGCGGGCCGATCATCCAGGACCGCATGCATTTCTTCGTTGCCTACGAAGGCAAGGAAAACGTGGCGCCCAAGAGCGTGCAGCCGAGCTCGGAGGCGGCGGCCTTCGTCAGCCAGTTGCCGGCCAACCTGGCCAGCCAATATGGCCCGGCCAACATGCCGTTCGAAGAAGACCTGTTGTTCGGCAAGATCGACTTCGAGCCCACCGATCGCGATCGCATCGAATTGAGCACGATCTACCGCGACGAGACGCAGACTGCCAACGTCGGCGGTACCAACACGCTCGCGCAGGCTACCGACAAGATCAACAAGGACAAGCGCACCAACCTGCGTTGGCAGCACAGTGCCGACAACTGGTTCAACGAAGTCATCGTCGGCACCGAAAATTCGGAGAACAACCCGACCCCGCGCACCCTGGGCAATGGCATCGTCTACACCTATTTCCAGCCACGTGCCGGCTCCACCGATATCGATGAGCGCACGTTCCTCACCACCGGTTCGGCTGGCGGCAAGAACGCGCAGCGCAAGAGCCAGAAAGGCTGGTTCATCCAGAACGATCTGACCTTCACCAGCTTCCAGTGGCATGGCGAACACACCATCAAGATGGGTGTGAACTACAAGGACATCGAGCTCACCTCGCAGGATGCGGCGGCGTTGAATCCGCAGTTCAGCTATCGCGTCAGCAATGGCAGCATTGACTCAACGCCGTACCGCGTGGACTTCATTGCGCCCTACACCACGCCAGGCCAGCGCGCCACGGTGGTCTCGCCGTCCAAGCAGTACGGTATCTATCTGCAGGACGACTGGGCCGCCACCGACAAGTTGATGATCAACATCGGTGTGCGCTGGGATTACGAAGACACCCCGGCCTACACCAACTTCGTCACCTCGCAGGCGTTCGTCGATGCGCTGTATGCCAACGACGCAGAAAATCCCGGCCAGCCGTGGGCAAACCGTCTGCTGCCCAGCGGCATCAACGTGGCCGACTACATCAGCACCGGCAACAACCGCAAGAACTTCAAGGATGCCTGGGCGCCGCGCTTCGGTTTTTCGTATGACATCTTCGGCGACGAAGCCGCCATTGTGCATGGCGGTGCCGCGCGCTCGTACGACCGCAACCTGTTCGAACAGTTGGCGCTGGAAACCAGCAAGGCGGCGCTGTCGCCGGTGGCGGTGTATTTCGAAAACCCGGCCACCGGCACGTGCTATCGCGCCGACCGCACCTGCGTAGCGTTCGACCCGCGCTATCTCAACGGCATCGATCAGCTCAACACCATTCCCGGTGTCGCCGGCAGCGCCGAGCTCTTCATGTTCAACAACAAGCTCAAGACGCCGTACAGCGACCAGTACAGCATCGGTATCACCAACCAGGTGGGCGACTGGCTGACCGATGTGACCTTCCAGCGCATCCTGAGCTACGACGGTTTCGCGATGGGCTTGATCAACCGCTATCCGGATGGCTCCTACTTCCAGAACGGCAACGTGCCGTGGGGCGAGCCGGTGCCGGGCTATCAGAACACCATCCTGGGCAGCAACGGCCTGGAGCAGCGCAACAGCCAGGTGCTGTTGTCGGCCGACAAGCCGTACACCAAGGAATCCGGTTGGGGCCTGACCTTGTCCTACACCCACACCAGCGCGCGCCAGAACCGCAACATCGACGAGCCTTACGGCTTCGATAAGGCCACCATCCGCGGCTATCCGTTCGTGAAGTCCGATGCCGTGGCCGCACATCGCTTTGTCGCTTCCGGTTCGATCGATGGTCCGTGGGGCGTGACCTTCGGTGCCAAGCTGGTGTTGGCCACGCCCGAGCCGATCAACACGATCGCCTGCTTCGGCTTCACCGATCCCGATGGCGCCACCTGCCAGCAGGTCGGCGTCACCCCGCCGGGTAGCGGTAAGTTCCTGGTCGGCGGCGATATCTGGGGCTACCGCACGGTGGACTTCCAGGCCACCAAGGAGTTCACCGTGGCCGGCGACTTCAAGCTCAACGCACGTGTGAACCTGCTCAACGCGTTCAACTTCAAGAACTACAGCGCTTACGCCTACAACGGCTTCGGCAGCAATGGTCAGTTCGCTCCGGACATCGCCATCAACACCAGTGGCGAGATCAACTATGTGCCACGCAGCGTCGTGCTGGAGATCGGCGCCAAGTTCTGATGCGCGCATTGCCACATGCGCCGGCACGGGCATGTGGTATTTCGAACGGGGCCAGCTGGCCCCGTTCGTGTGTCCGTCCGCTGTCTTGCTCAGGAATGCATCGACATGATTCCCGCTCCACTTCGCAACATCGTCATTGTCGGCGGCGGCACCGCCGGCTGGATGGCGGCCGCCGCGTTTGCGCGCGTGCTCGGGCCCACTTTCAAGGTGCAGCTGATCGAGTCCGAACAGCTGGGCACCGTCGGTGTGGGCGAAGCCACCGTGCCGCACATCAAGGCCTTCAACAACCTGCTCGGCATCGAGGAGGCCGAGTTCGTGCGCCAGACCCAGGGCAGCTTCAAACTCGGTATCGAGTTCGTCGACTGGCAACGCCCGGGAACCGCGTACATGCATGGCTTCGGCACCCAGATCGGGCACCCGCTGGGGCTATTGCCGTTTCACCAATACTGGATCAAGCAACACGCACGCGGCAGAGCGCAGCCGTTGGGGGCGTACACGCTCAATACCGTGGCGGCTGCGCGCGGCAAGTTCATGACCTCCGCCGGCGATGTGCCGGCCAACTCGCCGCTGGCCAACATCGCCTACGCGTACCACTTCGATGCCACGCAGTACGCGCACTTTCTGCGCCGGTATTCGCAGCAGCGCGGCGTGACCCGCATCGAAGGGCTGGTCGAGCAGGTGCAGCTGCATCCGGAAAGCGGCCATGTGCAATCGCTGCAGCTGGCGTCCGGACAGACGGTGCACGGCGACTTGTTCATCGATTGCTCCGGCTTCCGTGGGCTTTTGATCGAAGAGGCGCTGCACACCGGCTATCACGACTTCACCCACTGGCTGCCCTGCGATCGCGCGCTGGCAGTGCCCTGCGAAAAGGTGGGCCCGCCCACGCCATACACGCGCTCCACCGCGCGCGCAGCCGGCTGGCAATGGCGCATTCCGCTGCAGCACCGCACCGGCAACGGCTATGTGTACTGCAGCGCGCACATCAGCGACGACGAAGCGGCCGCCACGTTGCTGGCCAATCTGGACGGCAAGCCGCTGGCCGACCCGCGCCCGCTGCGCTTCACCACCGGGCGGCGCAAGCAGTGCTGGAACCGCAATGTCGTCGCACTGGGCCTGGCCAGCGGATTTCTGGAGCCACTGGAATCGACCAGCATCCATCTGATCCAGTCCGGCATTTCCAAGTTGCTGGAGCTGTTTCCGCGCGAGGGCGTCAGCCCGGTGCTGGTGCAGCGCTACAACGACCGGCTGGCATTCGAGTTCGACCGCATCCGCGATTTTCTGCTGCTGCACTACCACGCCACCGAGCGCGACGACAGCGCGTTCTGGCGGCATTGCCGCCACATGCCGATCACCCCGGAGCTGCAGACCACGCTGGACCTGTTCCGCGACAGCGGGCGCTTCTATCGCAATGCCGAAGAAATGTTCGCCGAGATCAGCTGGGTCCAGGTACTGGTGGGCCAGGGCATCCTGCCGCAGGGATATCACCCGCTGGTGGACCAGGTGCCGGATACCGACGCCGAGGGCTTCCTGGCCAGCGTGGCGCAGACCATCAGCCACTGCGTGGACGTGATGCCAAGCCACCAGCAATTCATCGACCGCTATTGCAAGGCGGCTGCGTTACCGTAAGTGCCTTGGTTTGCACTGCGGCTGGAACTGATGCTGAAGGTGGTGGCAGTTGCGCATGACCGATAACGAACGCAGGGATCCAAGCGTGCGCTAACGCCGCGCTTCGCACGTGCGTCCAGGCGATGCATGCTCGCCTGGTGCAGCGGGTAACGCGCGATCTATGCCACCACGCAGCCAGCCACTGATGTCGGTCGCCACGACACGCGAACGTGACGGCAAAAAAAAGGATCGGACACAAGGCCCGATCCCTTCGAAAACCGGGACAAGCCCGGTGGACAATGAGTGGCACAGCTTCCGACTGACATCGGACGCCGGCATGTTAACGAGACTTTCACATTAAAGCAATGCTTTAATTGTTGACGCCTAAACTATTGATTTATTTGGAAGCTGGCCGCTGTTTCGGCCCGATCAGTTTCCGTTCTGCGGCAGTGCCGCGCGGATCTCCGCCTGGATGGCGTCAGCCGCCGCTGCAGGGTCGCTCGCCAGGCGGATCGGGCGGCCAACGACGATCGCGTCGGCGCCGTCGGTAAATGCCTGCGCCACGCCGACCGTGCGTTGCTGGTCGTCGCCGACCGGGCCGCCGGGGCGGATGCCGGGGCAGACGATCGAAAAGTCCGGGCCAGTAGCGCGGCGGATCGGGCCGGCTTCCTGCCCCGAAGCGATCACGCCATCGATCCCGGCGGCCTGCGCAGCCAGCGCGCGTTCCACCACCACGTCCACCGGTTCACGGTCGATGCCCATTGCCGCCAAGTCCAGGCGGCCCATCGACGTCAGTACCGTGACCGCCAGCAGGCGCATGTCGCCGTGATTGGCCTCGGCGGCGGCCTGCAGCATGCCGGCGTGCCAGCCGTGCACCGTGCAATAACTCACCGGCCACTGCGCCAGGCGGCGAATCGTGCCGGCCACGGTGGCGGGAATGTCGAAGAACTTGAGGTCCACGAACACGCGCTTGTCGCGCTTGGCCAGCGCATCGAGCACGCGGAAGTACTCGCCCGATGCCAGCAGCTCCATGCCGATCTTGTAGAACGACACCGAATCGCCGAGCCGGTCCACCCAGGCGATCGCTTCATCGTGGCCGGGCACATCCAGCGCGAAGATCAGCCGCTCATGCGCGGCCAGCGGCAAGGGCGCGCGGCTCATCGGGCCACCTCCAGCGCAGCGCGCTTGGCGTCGTGGCGCTTTTGCCAGGGTTGCGCGTAGTCGTTGTTGAACTGCGCCGGCTCCCAGCCGCCGTAGCTGGGGTTGGGCAGCATCCACCAGCGTTCGCCGAACCAGTCGTGGTACTGCTGCAGCAAGGCGCCACGCGCCTGGCCGGTGTTGGCGGTGACCTGCACGAAGTCGCCCAGCTGGTCGCCGAACTGCATCAGCACGCGGTACTTCTGTCCGGCCAGCTGGCGGCGGCAGTTCTTTTCGCTGCCGTTCTGCTCGCAGCCGGGCACCACCGTGCCCAGGCCGAGAAAGACGCTGTCATCGGCCACCGGCAGGCCCACGCTGCGCAGATTGGCCAAGGTGGCGTCCTTCAGGTGCACCGCGCGGTTGGAAATGTAGATCAGGGTGATGCCGCGGGCATTGGCGGCCTTGGCGAAATCCACCACGCCGGGAATGGCAGTGGCCTTCTTCTCGGCCACCCACTGGTCCCAGCTCAGCTCGTCGTATTCCTTGCCATCGCGCAGCAGCCGCGCCTGGTAGGGCGAGTTGTCAAGCACAGTCTCGTCCACATCCAGCACCACCGCCGGCTTCAGGCCGGTGGCGGCATTGCCGCGTTCCTCCGGCACCAACGCGTCCCAGTTGGATTGCTTGAGTGCAGCGTCCAGTTTGTCGGCCGCAGCGCGATAGGTCTGCTCGGCCACGGCACGGTATTCCTCCGAGCGCTGCATCCACAGCACCGCATTGAGGTTGTCGTCGCCGGCCGGTGCAGTGGTGGACGACGTTGCGGCCTTGCTGGCCGCAGCGCTGGCGTCGGCATCGGCAGTTGCGGTGGCTTCCTGCGCGTGCGGGGCTGGCTGCGTGTCGGCGGGCTTGCAGGCGCCCAGGGCCAGCGCGGTGCAGGCGATGAAGGACAACGGAGCGTAAAGCGAGGGGCGCATGGCATCCACCGGGACAGGGTCGACAATAAAGCGTGCGATTTTAGCCGGTTCGCGCCGTACCGCTCGCGCTGGCCGATGGCGCCGCCATCGAAATGACAGGGGCGCACGGACGACGGTCGCCGCAATACCGGTCGTCCAACCGCGTGGCTGCATCGGTCTTCCACACGATGGCGAATATGTGCCGTGCCCGTTCCTGGATGCCCACGCCCGTTGCCGGCGCACGACGCTGACATGCGCGACACCGTCGATGGCGTCGGCCACCTTGCATCGCGTCGCAGCGGAAGAACGCCGGCAGCGGATCGGCATATCCTTGTGCGCTGATCGCCTCCCGGAGTCATCCATGACAGAGACCTCGCCCCCGCCCGTCCTCGATACCGCCCAGGCCCGCGTGCTGGGATGCCTGATCGAAAAGGAGGCCACCACGCCGGACGCGTACCCGCTCACCGTCAACGCCGCGCAGGTGGCCGCCAACCAGAAAACCGCACGCGAGCCGGTGCTGAATCTGCAGACTGGCGTGGTGCACCACGCGCTGCGCCAGCTGGAAACCCTGGGCCTGGTGCGCCAGCAGTTTTCTTCGCGTGCCGAGCGTTACGAGCACCGCCTGGGCAGCGTGCTGGATCTGACCCGCCAGCAAGTCGCACTGATCGGCCTGCTGCTGTTACGCGGCCCGCAGACGCTGGGCGAGCTGTACGCACGTAGCGAGCGCCTGGCGCGTTTCAACGATGCCGACGACGTGCGCCATCACCTGGAGCGGCTGATCCAGCGCGGCCTGGCCGCACAACTGCCGCGCGCCAGCGGTCAGCGCGAAGACCGTTACATGCATCTGCTCAGCGGCGAGCTGGATGTGGAGGCGCTGCAGGCCGCTGCCGCGCGTGCGGCACCGAGCGCGCGCAGTGGCAGCGACAGCAGCGACCTGGACGCGCGGATGCAGGCGCTGGAAGCAACGGTCGCCGAACTGCAGGAGGCGCTTGCCGCGGTACAGGCGCGGCTGGACGCAGCTGGCGCCTGATCTGTGCGCGGCACCCACCGACGGCCGTAGCGGCAGCGCGGCAGGTGTGCGGCAGCATCGACGTCAGCTGCCTTGGGTGACCCGGCAGTTGCCGGATCGCCCGATACGCACCACGGCACGCAGAGGCATGCGGCATCGCCTGCAAGACCCGCACGGTCTTGTCGCCCGGCCGCACGATGTCAGTGTGTGCGCGTGTTGGATGGATGCACCGGCCAGTCCTGCCGCGTCGGTGCAAGCGCTGCCCGCGCACGAACGTCGGGGTCGGGGCACGCCAGCGTCAGGTCGGCGTGTCCACCTCGTCCCATTCGGCATCTTCGAAGTGCAGTAGCCAATTGAGCGCGTAATGCCGCTCATACACCACGCCCGGCACGATGCCGGCGGGGACCGGCTGACCGGATTGGCCGGCCTGGCGGACCGCCCAGTGCAGGCGCAGGTGGCGGTCCAGCGTGTCCAGCAGCTCGGCGAGCGGGCGTCGCGCCGGCGTCGGGCGCTCGGCGGCTTGTGCGTTGTCCAGCGCGCGCTGTGCAACCAGGGGTACATCGCACAGCGCGTTGGGGTCCGGCAGCGTGTCGGCCAGCCCCAAGGCCCATTGCAGCACGGCCAGGCTTTCGTAACGCCAGCCGAAGTTGGCCAGCGCCTGCGGATCCGGCGCTGGCTGGGCGAAGAAGGCGCGCTCCTGCGGCGACAGCGCATCTGCCACGCCGGGAAGACGCGTCTCCACCTCGTCCAGCGACGGCGGCGTATCGCCAGCGGCCAGGATCTCTGCACGCAGCGCCACCGCAAACAACGCCAGCATGCGTCGACTGACGACTGCCGCATCGCGCACGCGCGCTTCGGCCTCGCCGGGCACCGGCGGCAGGCTGGGCTGCACGCGGATGCCTTGCGCGGCCAGCACGGAAAGTTGCTGCGCGCGCCGCTGCAACGCATCGGGCGGATACGGTACCTGCGCATCGTCGTCGATGGCCGGCTCGCCCTGGCTGATCAGCACCCGCCCCTGCGGGTCGCGCACGCTGCCATCGGCCAGGAAACACACCGCATTGGCGTGCTCGGCCCACTGCGCCAGCGCGCCGAAGTCCGCATCGTCCACCTCGAAGCTGAAGTGCTGCCGCACCCGCTGCACATGCCGCATCAGGTGATAGCGCGCCTGGGTCATCTGGCCATCGCCGGCCTGATTCACATAGCCGACAAAGCCGTGCAGATGCGCGGCCAGTTCCGGGTCGGCGTGGTCGCGACGCTGCACGGCAGCCTGCGGCAGGAAGTCCGGCCACAGGGGCGTGCGCAGCGTGGAATAGGCGTTGACCAACAGTGCCATGCAGGCCTCCCTGTGCGGTGGAAAACAGCCGGCAGGGTGACGCAGCGCTGCTCAGCTGTCCACGCCACCAGGGCCGAGGTCGATCGTGTAGTACGCCACGGCCTCGGTGCCGGGACTCAGCACCCGCAGGCTCTCATAGCGCAGCCCCAGTGCTTCCAGCGCGCGGATCGACTCCGCATTGCCTGGCGAGACGATCGCGCACACCTGCGTCAATCCCAGTACCTGGCGTGCATGCTCCAGCACCGCGCGTCCGGCTTCGGTCACGTAGCCCTTGCCGCGATACGCGGGCAACAGCGCAAAACCGATATGCGGCACCGGCAAGGTCTCGCGGCACAACAGGCCCAAGGTGCCCATGAAGGTGCCTGCCTCGCGCGTTTCCAGCGCCCAGTGCGCGAAACCGTGTTGTTGCTGATGCGCCTGCGCCCATTCGCGCACATGCTCGCGCGCCTGCTCGCGGGTGCGGATACCGCGGTCGTTGATGCCGGCGATGAACGCAGGATCGTTGACCAGCGCCAGCATCGCCTCGGCATCGCGCTCGGGATCGAGCAGACGCAAGCGCACGCGTGCGGTTTCGAGGATGACGGTCACGGCGCACTCCGTTGGCGGGAACCTCAGACTGCCGTGCGGCAGTGGCACTGACAAGACTGACAACTGCACGCATGGCCACGCTGCAGTACCCGCACCTTGCGCACGCGTGCCGCGCAGGGCAGCCGGCCCGGGAGGCTCAGCGTCAGGCACGCCTGGCAACCGATGTGTGCCACGCACTCACCCGCAGTGCCTCCGGCAGGCGCCCAGCGCCGTCTTGCCTGCCAGGCTCACCTGTTGATGCACGTGGCGCAGCTGCTCGCGCGGCTCAGGAGCACTCAGTCGAACAATGCCTGGATCGCGGCCAATCCCGCACTGGCGCGTTCCTTCTTGCGCTCGGCGTCGGCCACCGGGTCGGCACCATCGCGCTGCAGTTCTTCGGCCGGAATCTCATCGAAAAACCGGCTCGGCTTCAGTCGCACATGCTCACCGAACTTGCGCGTCAGCTTGCTGTGACTCATCCACAGCTGCTCCTTGGCGCGGGTGATGCCCACGTACAGCAGGCGGCGCTCTTCCTGCAGATTGCCTTCTTCCAGGCTCACTTCGTGCGGCAGCACGCCGTCCTCGCAGCCGACGATGAAGACATAGCGGAATTCCAGTCCCTTGGACGCATGCATGGTCATCATGCGCACCTGGTTGCCGCCATCGTCCTTGTCGTTGCGCGACAGCAACGCCAACTGCGCAGCCAGATCGCTGGCGCTTGCACCGCGCGGACCACCTTCGAACCACTCGGCCAGCTCGTCCAGATTGCGCTTGCGCCGCTGGAAGCCGGTCTCGTCTTTCGATTGATTGCGCAAGTCGTTGAGCAAACCGGACTTGTCGGCCAGCAGGCGCACCAGCTCGCCGGCCGGCATGCTGGACGAGTGCTCGCGCATGTCGCGCAGGATGTCGGTAAACGCACTCAAACCGTTGGCCGCGCGCGGCGGTAAATGCTGCAAGGCGCCCATCGACTCGGCTGCGCGCGACATCGGTACCGACTTGGCGCTGGCAAGTTCGGCAAGACGCGCCAGCGAGGTCGCACCGACTTCGCGCTTGGGCGACTGCACGGCACGCAAGAACGCCGCGTCGTCATCCGGGTTGACGATCAACCGCAACCACGACAGCAAGTCCTTGACCTCCTGCCGCTCCAGAAACGCGGTACCACCGGTGAGGTGATACGGCACGCGCAACAGCTGCAGCGCTTTTTCCAGCGGCCGCGATTGAAAATTGCCACGGAACAGAATGCAGAAGTCGCTCCACGGCACCTGCTTGGCGGTACCCAGGAACGAGATCTCCGCGGCGACCTTTTCGGCTTCGTGCTCGCTGTCGCGGCATTCCCACACGCGGATGCGCTCGCCGTCGGCCTGGTCGCTCCACAAGGTCTTCAAATGCTCGTGCGGGTTGTGCGCGATCAACGCGTTGGCCGCACGCAGCACACGATTGGAGCAGCGGTAGTTCTGTTCCAGTTTGATGATTTCCAGCGCCGGATAATCGCGCGCCATCTGCTGCAGGTTTTCCGGATTGGCGCCGCGCCAGGCATAGATGCTCTGGTCGTCGTCGCCCACGCAAGTGAAGTTGCCGCGCGGCCCGGCCAGCATCTTCAGCAGCCGGTACTGCGCATCGTTGGTGTCCTGGCACTCGTCCACCAGCAGGTAGCCGATGCGCTCGCGCCAGCCCATCACGATGTCTTCGTTGGCTTCCAGGATCTGCACCGGCAGACGGATCAGGTCGTCGAAGTCCACTGCGTTGAAGGTGGTCAGCCGCGCCTGGTAGCGCTCGTACAAGCCGGCCGCTTCCTTTTCGCGGGTGCTGCGTGCGGCCGCCATCGCCTGCTCCGGCGACAGGCCGGCATTCTTGGCGCGCGAGATCAGGTTCTTGGCATCTTCGATCGCATCGGGCTTGGCGCCATGCATCAGGTCCTTGATCTGCGCGGCGGCATCGTCCGAATCGAAGATCGAAAAGCCGCGCTTCAAACCGGCGGCGGCGTGCTCGATCTGCAGGAACTTCAGGCCCAGTGCGTGGAAGGTGCAGATCGTCAGGCCCTCGGCACCGTCGCCGCGAATGCGCTTGGCCACACGCTCGCGCATTTCCTTGGCGGATTTGTTGGTGAAGGTGATCGCGGCGATCCGCTTGGCCGGATAGCGGCCGATGGCGATCAGATGCGCGATCTTTTCCACGATCACGCGCGTCTTGCCGCTGCCGGCGCCGGCCAGCACCAACAGGGGACCTTCGCAGTGCAGCACGGCGGCGCTTTGCGGGGGATTGAGACCGTACATAGAGGCTTCCGACAGAGCGCGCCATTGTACCGGGGCTGCCCACGGCTGGCCGACGCGATGGATTCATGTCTCCAGTGCGGCTAGCCCTGCCCACAACCGGAGGCTGCTCCCACACGCTCGACGGCAGGCGTCAACCCCGCCCGACCGCGCCAGCGCAGCACACACAGGCGCCGCATCCTGCTGCCTGGCCCGGTAAAATCGCCCGATGGCCAAGCTCTATTTCTACTATTCGGCGATGAATGCCGGCAAGACCACCACCTTGCTGCAATCGGCGCACAACTACCGCGAGCGCGGCATGCGCACGCTGATCCTCACGCCCAAGCTCGACCACCGCGCCGGCAGCGGCGTGGTCGCCTCGCGGATCGGCTTGCGCGCGGACGGGCGTATCTTCGAGCGCGACACCGAGTTGCAGCAGCTGGTCGAACGCGACATCCACAACGACGGCGCGTTGCATTGCGTGCTGGTGGACGAAGCGCAATTCCTCAGCCGCGCGCAGGTCTGGCAGTTGAGCGAGGTGGTCGACCGGCTGCGGATTCCGGTGCTGTGTTACGGCTTGCGTACCGATTTTCGTGGCGAGTTGTTCGAGGGCAGCCAGTTCCTGCTGGCCTGGGCCGACGAGCTGGAAGAAATCAAGACCATCTGCCACAGCGGCAGCAAGGCCACCATGACCGTCCGCGTGGATGCACACGGGCACGCGGTGCAGGACGGCCCGCAGGTGGAAATCGGCGGCAACGAGCGCTATGTGTCGGTCAGCCGGACCGAGTTCAAGAAGATCATGCGTGGCGAAGGCCGCATCGATCCGCTCCAGATCGCCTTGCCGCTGCCCGTCGCCTAGCGCCGGGGCCTGGTAACGCACCCGCGGCCATCCGCGCTGCCGTGGTGCATCCAGGACAGCACTGCCCCGGAGCAGGGTTCGCGCGCATCCTCGTTTGCGCTGCGGTATCGCGCTGGAAGCAGGGGCTTGCACATCGCCGTTGGCCGTTCGCCAGCACAAACGCTCACCGCCGCACTGGCGCCAGCCGCTACATCCACACGTCAGCACACGGTGCGGCACCGCGTTCGTCGACAGCCAGCCGCGACCGCCGGCCACGCTCTATACGCTTTTCAGGCGCTGCTAAACCCGTGCGGGCATGCGGTCACGCCGGCGTCGCGGGCGCCATCAGACAGGCGTATCGTGGCGGCTGTGAGACAGCGGCGCACCACACAACCGGGCGCAACCGCGGTCCTGTAAACTGGCAAGCGTCCACTCTTTGGAGGCACTCATGGATCCACTGCCTCCCGCATTGCGCGCCGATATCGCGCGTGTCGGCCGGCTCTCCTCGGTCGCCGACGTGTTGAGCGTGCTCACCCGCCTGACCGGGATGGGATTTGCCGCCGTCGCCCGCGTCACCGACGCGCGCTGGATCACCTGCCAGGTGCACGATGCACTGTCCTTTGGCCTGCGTCCGGGCGACGAACTTCCGCTGGCCACCACGTTTTGCGACAGCGTACGGGTGAAAGGCAATGCGGTGTGGTTCGGGCACGCATCGGATGACCCGGTCTACCGCGATCATCCCTCGCCGCGGCTCTACGGCTTCGAAAGCTACGTCTCGGTGCCGATCAGGTTCGACGATGGCAGCGTGTTCGGCACCTTGTGCGCGCTGGATCCGCAGCCGCGCGTCATGGACGCACCGCTGGTGGAAAAGGTCGAACTGCTCGCACAGTTGCTGGCCGCACAGATCCAGGCCGAGCAACGCGCCGAAGAAAGCGCGCTGGAATCGCGGCGCGCCCGCAGCGAACTGGGCCGTGTTGGCGCCTCGGCGCGCTTGCGCGAAGAATTCATCGGCATTCTCGGGCACGACCTGCGCAACCCATTGCAGTCCATGCATGCGGTGGTGGATATGCTGTCCATCGACCAACTCGACCATCGCTACGGCAGCTCCATCCGCTCGCTGCAGCGTAGCCTGCGGCGCATGGAAGAACTGATCGATTTCGCCTGCGATTTCGCTCGCGGCATCGAACTCGATTGGTTGCAGCTGGACTACGGCGACGGGAGCGACCTGCTCGATGCACTCTCCCAGGTCGTGGACGAAACCCGCGCCGCCTACCCCAACCAGGTGCTGTCCACGCATGTGGCCATCGACGAGCCGGTGCACGGCGATGCGATTCGGCTGGCGCAGATGTTCGGCAGCCTGATGATCAACGCCGTCGTGCAAGGGCCGCAAAGTTCGCTGATCAAGGCGGTCGCGGTCACCGAACATGGCCGGCTACGCATCGAAGTCTGCAATCTGGATGGGATCGATCCACGGCGGCTGGATGTGCTGCACGCTTCCACCCATGTGCATACCGGCGGACGTGCGCTACCGGATGTCGATCTGGGCCTGCATATGGCAGCGCAGATCGCAAAGGCCCATCAAGGCGAATTACGCATCATCAGCGGCAAGGACGGCACCTGCTTCCGCGTGGAGCTGGCCTGCACACGTCCGCGCGGACGACTGCACCTGGTCGGCACCTCGGCGCCGGCCTGAGTGCCTCACGCAGCGACGATCGTCCGCAAACACGTCCGCCAACAGATGGCGCTCCAACCGCATGCTGCATGCCGCAGCTGGCTCCCCGATGCCCGCAACAAGCGTCGCCGGCCGCCCCGCCCGGCGCTTCTCAGTAAATCTTGCGCTCGCTCGGCGGCGGCGGCGTCCACTGGTACAACCAGGTTTCGGTGAGCGGTTTGCCATTGGCGCGCAGATACAGGCGGATATCGATCTGCTGGGTGCCCTCGTCCGGCGGCACCAGGTCGAACATCGCCCGATAGCCCTTGAGCTCGTGCAGCGGGCGCGCCGACACGATTTCAGTGGTGCCGCGCGACACCTGCAACACCGCCTCCACCTTGGCCTTTGGGTCCTTTGCCAGCGCGGCCAGTTCGCCACCGGCAAAATCCACCGCAAAGCGCCAGGAGAAATGGCTGCGTTTTTGCCCGACGACGCCGCCGAGGCCGGTTCGGGTCGCCACGCAATGCGCCAACGGCGAGCTGGCCGGCGGCTGCGCGCCCCAGTACAGCCGGTAGCCCATCAGCAGTTCCTGCCCCGGCTGCGGCTTGGCTTGCGGGTTCCAGAACGCCACGATGTTGTCGAAGGTCTCGTCCACGGTCGGAATCTCGACCAGCTGCACCGAGCCCTTGCCCCAACCACTCTTGGGTTCCACCCACAGGCACGGGCGCTTTTCGTAAAACACGCCATCGTCCTGGTAATGGTCGAAGTTGCGGTCGCGCTGCAGCAGCCCGAACCCACGCGGGTTCTCGTCGACGAACATGTTGAAACGCAGATGCGGCGGGTTGCATAACGGGCGCCAGATCCATTCGCCGCCGCCGGTCCACATCGCCAGGCCATCGGTGTCGTGAATTTCCGGACGCCAATCCCAGTCCATCCGGTTATCGTTTTCGCCGACCTGGTACATGCTGGTGCACGGGCCGATACCCAGCCGCTCGATCGCCTTGCGTGGGTACAGCGCGCTGTCGATATCCATCAGCAGCACATCGCCATTGGTGATGGCGAAGCGGTACGCGCCGGCAACGCTGGGCGAATCCAGCAAGCCGTACACCACCACCGTGTCCGAATCGTCGGCCGGCTGCTCCAGGTAATAGGCAATGAAATCCGGAAACTCTTCCGGCCCGCCGGTACCGGTATCGATGGCCAGCCCGCGTGCCGACTGCCCATACTGGCCTTCCTTGCCGACCGCACGGAAATAGCTTGCACCCAGGAATGCCGAAAAGTCGCGGTCGGTGTCCTTGCGTGTGTTGAGCCGGAAACCGGCAAAGCCCAGGTCCTTCGGCAATTGCTTGCCGCCCAGCCCGCTGCGGCCGTAATCGAATGCCGCCGGGTCGTAGGCCAGTTGCTGTGCCTTGCCATCGACGATGTCGTAAATGTGCACCGGGGTATGGAAATACAGTCCCAGGTGGAAGAACTTGGCCTGGAATTTGCCGTTGCCATCAGCCCACAACGCGTGGTCCTGGCGATAGCGGATGGACTGATATTGATCCCAGTTCAGCGCCTCAAGCGGCCCCGGCAATACCTGCTTGTGGCTTTTGTAAGGCGCCTTCGCCAGCGCGCGCGCCTGCCCTTTCAACCAGGCGTAGTCGAAGGGTTGCGGTTGCCCGAGTCGACGCAGGCCAACGGCCTTGGCCGCCAGCGCCCACTGCGGCAACGTCGGCAAACCGAGCGCGGCCAATGCGGCAGCAGCATTCTTCAGGAAGTGGCGTCGTTGCATGCGCATCGATCTGGTCAGGGAATGGGCGACATCATAGCCACAGCCCGGCATCGACGTGAATTCGCATCTCAGCGAGGCGCAGGCGGCGCATCGCACGCATTGGCCAGCGCCAGCGCGTTGGCCTGGCTGCAAAGGAACCGCCGCTGCGCCTGTTCCTCATCCGGCCCGCTATAGCGCAGCAGCGTCCACTGCTCCTGTGCCTGCATTTGCGCACCTGGCGCAAGCTGCCGATACGGCGCGTGCACCTCCATTTCCAGCAATCCCTGTTCCGGATGCCGGGGTGGCGCATCCAGATACAACTCCACCTGGCCTTGCTCGGGATGGATCGCCGACAGCGGTTGATGCGCGAAGCGAATCACCAAGACCTGCCCGCCTGCGAACCCGGCCATCCATCCTGCCGACGGCTGCAGCAATAGCTTGCCGCGCTGGATCAATTGGTCTGGACGCGTATCGGCGCGCAGCGCGAGCAGGCCGCGCTCATGCTGATAGCGCGGCGCAATCGTGCCGGGCTCGCGCGGCGGCTGCAGCCGGATATCCGCAGCAGCGGCAACGGGCACAAACACCCGCGTCGTTGCCGCAACCCGCGTATTGAACCAAAGATCCCAGGCAATTGGCTGCGCGCGGATATTGCGTGCGCTGGCCTGGATGTCGACGGTATCCGCACGCGCTGCAGAACGTTTGATCTGCTTGCGCAATTGCACCCCGGTCAGCGGGCTGGGCACCCCTTCAAATTCCACCACGTCATGACGACGCATGCTGACGCGCGTCTGCGCCAGGGACAGATACGGATCCGGCGGCCACACCGCGGCTGCCGCCTGACGCTCGTGGTTGAGCTGCTGGTGCAACCACCACTGACTCTGCGGCCCGACCCACACATCATGGCCGAAATAGGGAATATCCCCCGCAGTGGCCGACACCTCGGGCGCAGGCTGTTGCTCCACTGCCGCACCGACCTTCAACACGTTGGGCTGGCCGCGCAGATGGAACGACAGCACGCGCCCGCCAAATGCTGGCGTGACGCTCAGCTCTATCGCGTTGGTCTTCAACTGGAGGCGCTCTACGGCAGCTGCCGCGCTCGAAGAGGGCGTCATCGCGCCGGTCGACGGCATGGCTACCAGCGCACATGCACCGATAAGGATCAGAGGAATGACAAGCTGTCGCGAGCTGGACATACAGCGCTTCCACATGAGGACTTCACGATTGTGGCCCGCCGCCTACCTGGACACCAGGACACCGCTGCTCGCGGCTGCTTGCTGTACCTCCGCTGCGGCTCAGGTGCGATGTCGCACTATGTTTGCCTGGAGAACTGGCCACGTTGGGCGCTGAGCACTCTCGACGGACTCGAGCAGAAGAGGGTTTCCGTGCGGTCGGCACCTGCGCCCGGACATGCATGCAGGTTGGAGCGCACGCCCGATGCCGGTATCCAGAGCGAGCGTAACGATCGCGAGGATTCTTGCAGCTAGCTGGCCGCTTTACGGGTGCGGTACAGCGATCGATTCAGTAGTCTCGGGCGCCCCGACCGCATGCGCCGCAACCAGCCAGTGCATGCCGAAAACTACGGTGCCCAAGAGAGCCGCGTCGACCGTCACAGCATTGCGCAGAGCAGACGCGTGTCGCACGCCCGCAGTCGAGCCATATGGAGAGTTGATCGGAGTCGCTTTGTTGTGACTTGCGCGGCAACGATGGTGACACGATCGCGCGGGTGCCAGTGCTCAAACACCGCGTCGGCGCGATATCGCGCTTATCGCTGACAGCTCCCGCACCACACCGTGGCGCGTTGACCAATCGTCGCGTGCTTCAGCACCCGCCCGCACTGCTTGCAGGCCTCGCCTTCGCGCCCGTACACAGAGAGTTCCTGCTCGAAATAGCCAGGCGCACCATCCGGGCTGATGAAGTCGCGCAAGGTAGTCCCGCCGCGTTGGATGGCATACGCCAGGATGTCCTTCACTGCGTCAGCCAGACGCCGATACCGCGCCAGCGACACTTTTCCCGCCTCGCGCAGCGGACTGATTCCCGCCCGATGCAGGCTTTCGGCAGCGTAGATATTTCCAACCCCGACAACCACGGCCTGATCCATCAAAAAGGTTTTGACGGCGGCACGCCGCCCTTGTGCCAGCGCGTGGAGATAATCGCCAGTAAATGCGTCCGATAATGGTTCTGGACCAAGCGCAGCGAGCAACTCATGGGTTTGTGTGCCGGATTGCCACAGCAGGCAGCCAAAGCGACGTGGATCGTTGAAGCGCAGCACGCGCCCGTTCTGCAGACTGATATCCACATGGTCATGCGCCCGCGGCAGGGTGTCGCCTGGCAGCACCCGCAGACTTCCGGACATCCCCAGATGCAACAGCGCGCTGCCGCCCGCATCTGTATCGATCAACAGATATTTCGCGCGTCGGCGCACGTTGGTAATGGTAGCGCCGGGGAGCAAGCGCTCGATCTGCTCGGGAATCGGCCAGCGCAAATCGGGCCGACGCAGGATCACGCCATGGATCCGCTGCCCAACCAGATGCGGCGACAGGCCACGCAACGTCGTTTCGACCTCGGGCAACTCGGGCATCAGCGCATCCAACAAGCGCCGGTCACATACCGGCAAGGCAGCTAATGGGGTCGAAACACTCAAATGCAATCAATGCGACGCTGCCGGCGTGCCATCGCTGGTCTATCCCTGCCTTGCCCGCCTGATAGAAGCGCTACTTCCACGTCATACCGTGAACTGAAGATATCGGATCACGATTCGTTTCGACGTGACCTGCTGATCTTTCGCAGCGGCGGCCCTTGCGTTTCTGGCTCGCATCTACGCGTTCTTCGACTGCACCGCGTGGAGCCGATCAATGGCGCAGCGATGTAATGCTGAGCCCTGCGTTGGCGATCCAGTTTCTGGGACTGGATATGTGAAACATCTGCCTCGCATCTTGTCTCACCAAGGATGTGGGGCCCATCACTGATGCCGTGATCGATCCGCTCCAGGCCGTTCTTTAGTATCGAGGATATGCGCACTAGGACGTCGGCCGAGCGAGGCTGTCATGGGCGATGTCTGTTATCGGCTCCAGCGAGTGCCGGACCGTGCATCTGGCATCGGCCAGGCAGGTTTTTTGGCCAACAGATGGATCGCGCCCTTTTCTCCAAGAGATGAGCGCGTGGCGTGTGTGGCGAGGCTTGGTGCCAGCGTCCTGACGGGCTACCGGCTCCGGCGGTACTGCACGCACAGCACGACATCGGTACCGGTCGGCAAGCGGCGCAGATGCGCCAGCGCCTTGCGCGGTAACGCGGGGCGGATGCAAGGCGCGTTTGCGCGCGGCGCTATGCAGCGCTTGCGCAAAAAAGAAACCCTCAGTCCGTTTGGACTGAGGGTTTCGGGGTAAAGCCCCTGGCGATGACCTACTCTCGCATGGCTTGAGCCACACTACCATCGGCGCAGCTGCGTTTCACTTCCGAGTTCGGGATGGGATCGGGTGGTTCCACAGCGCTAATTTCACCAGGGAGACGGTTGGAGCGTCGCCATCCAAGAAACGGATTAAGGCGCCCAGTCTCGCAGAGTTAACTTGTGACGTAGCTTGCATTTGATGATCTACCAACGTTCGTTGGGACCAAGGCAACTTGAGGTTATATGGTCAAGCCGCACGGATCATTAGTATCAGTTAGCTCAATACATTGCTGTACTTACACACCTGACCTATCAACCACGTAGTCTACATGGTTCCTTTAGGGGGCTTGTGCCCCGGGAAGTCTCATCTTGAGGCGCGCTTCCCGCTTAGATGCTTTCAGCGGTTATCGCTTCCGAACATAGCTACCCGGCAATGCCACTGGCGTGACAACCGGAACACCAGAGGTTCGTCCACTCCGGTCCTCTCGTACTAGGAGCAGCCCCTCTCAAACTTCCAACGCCCATGGCAGATAGGGACCGAACTGTCTCACGACGTTCTGAACCCAGCTCGCGTACCACTTTAAATGGCGAACAGCCATACCCTTGGGACCGACTACAGCCCCAGGATGTGATGAGCCGACATCGAGGTGCCAAACACCGCCGTCGATATGAACTCTTGGGCGGTATCAGCCTGTTATCCCCGGAGTACCTTTTATCCGTTGAGCGATGGCCCTTCCATACAGAACCACCGGATCACTAAGACCTACTTTCGTACCTGCTTGATCCGTCGATCTTGCAGTCAAGCACGCTTATGCCTTTGCACACAGTGCGCGATGTCCGACCGCGCTGAGCGTACCTTCGTGCTCCTCCGTTACTCTTTAGGAGGAGACCGCCCCAGTCAAACTACCCACCATACACGGTCCCTGATCCGGATAACGGACCTAGGTTAGAACGTCAAGCACGACAGGGTGGTATTTCAAGGATGGCTCCACTGCAGCTAGCGCCACAGTTTCATAGCCTCCCACCTATCCTACACAGACGAACTCAACGTTCAGTGTAAAGCTATAGTAAAGGTTCACGGGGTCTTTCCGTCTTGCCACGGGAACGCTGCATCTTCACAGCAATTTCAATTTCACTGAGTCTCGGGTGGAGACAGCGCCGCTGTCGTTACGCCATTCGTGCAGGTCGGAACTTACCCGACAAGGAATTTCGCTACCTTAGGACCGTTATAGTTACGGCCGCCGTTTACTGGGGCTTCGATCAAGAGCTTCGCCTTGCGGCTGACCCCATCAATTAACCTTCCAGCACCGGGCAGGCGTCACACCCTATACGTCCACTTTCGTGTTTGCAGAGTGCTGTGTTTTTGATAAACAGTCGCAGCGGCCTGGTTTCTGCGACCCTCTTCAGCTATAGCTCGCACGAGCCACCAAAAAGGGTGCACCTTCTCCCGAAGTTACGGTGCCATGTTGCCTAGTTCCTTCACCCGAGTTCTCTCAAGCGCCTGAGAATTCTCATCCTACCCACCTGTGTCGGTTTACGGTACGGTCTTCGTGAGCTGAAGCTTAGGAGCTTTTCCTGGAAGCGTGGTATCAGTGACTTCGCCATAAAGGCTCGTCTCGGTGCTCGGTCTTAAAGGATCCCGGATTTGCCAAAGATCCAAACCTACCGCCTTTCCCCGGGACAACCAACGCCCGGTACACCTAACCTTCTCCGTCCCTCCATCGCACTCACGCGAGGTGCAGGAATATTAACCTGCTTCCCATCGACTACGGCTTTCGCCCTCGCCTTAGGGACCGACTAACCCTGCGTCGATTAACGTTGCGCAAGGAAACCTTGGGCTTTCGGCGTGCGGGCTTTTCACCCGCATTATCGTTACTCATGTCAGCATTCGCACTTCCGATACCTCCAGCAGACTTCTCAATCCACCTTCGCAGGCTT
>NZ_CM161514.1:4897500-5015329 GCF_056725145.1 Xanthomonas sp. NCPPB 3442
TGCGCGAGGACAGCGAACGCGAAGCGGCGTTGATCACCTTTCTGGTCACCGCCTCCGGGCTGACGCTGGGCGGGATCGGCGCGGCGTTCTGGGGCCTGGTGGCCGGAACGATCACATTGCTGGCATTGCGGACGAAGCCAGCGCCTTAGTACGCGTGCCCGCTGATGGAGCACCAAGTGCGGCAGACGCATGCGCTGGCCGCCTGCCGGTGATCGCAGCGCTCTTACTCCGGGTCGCGCAACTGCAGCAGCCAGTGCGCGGTGACGCTGCTGGGGCTGGGCAAGGGTTCGAGATGGAACTGGCGATACACCGGTGCGCCATCGCGGGTGCGCAGCGGCAAGGTGACATAGGCGGCGCGACCCAGGCGTAGCGCCTCTTCGAACAGTTCGACCTTGCCACGTGCGGCATCGTCGGCCAGCAAGGCGAGGATGTCGCAACCGATCAACTCGGCCACTTCGGTCTGGCTGAGTTCGGCGAACGCCGGGTTGACGAACATCAGCCGGTGCGCGGCGCCCTTGGCACCGCGTTCGATGATGGCCACCCCGTCGCGCAGCCGCGACAGCGAGGCTTCGAGCAGGGTGAAATCCTGCTGGAAGCGCTTGCGTTCCATCAGTTCGATCAGCACGCGCAGGCTGCGCGCCGATTCCAGATGCAGCGGCGACCAGCGCCGTGCGCGGCCGCGCACGGTCTGCTGCCACAGATCGAAACTCTTGCGTGGCGACAGCCGCGAATTGGGGATGTCCTGCAGCTTGGCCAGCTGCGGGTTGCCGGCCCATTTGACCTGCTGCACCTGCTCGCGGCGGGTCCACAACAGGGCGCTGCGCGATTGCGGCATCAGCGGCACGAAGATGAAGCCGGCGGCCAGCGGAGCGAGGTCGGCCAGCTCGGGGAACACCTCGCCGATGGCGTCCACATGCAGGGCACCGACCGCATCCTCGCGCAGGGCGTCGTGATGCTCGGATTCGATGTGGTCGCGGATGCGGCGCAACGCCTCTGCATCCGGCACGCTGCCATGACGGCTGATTTCGTTGCCGTGGAAGATTGCCACGCCATCGGCGTCGACCACGTCCATCAGGTCCGGGGCCATGTCGGCGAGCATGTCCACGGTCAGGTGCTCGGCGTCGTTGAAGTCGGTGATCAGCTTTTCGCGGATGGTGAGCAGCACCGACTCCAGCCGCGCCCGCCCCACCGCCTGCAGCGCGCCGATGCGCCCGGCCAGCGCGCGGGTCACCGCATCGGTGGCATCGCGCATGGCATGGCTGGTGAAGTGCGGGCTGTAGTGGTGACAGGAAATCAGCCCCCAGAGCGCATCGTTGACCACGATCGAGGACACCAGGGTGGCGCTGACGCCCATGTTGGCCAGGTATTCCAAGTGCACCGGCGAGACGCTGCGCAGGCTGACATCGCTCAGATCCACCGGGGTGCCCAGGCGCGGATGCAAGGTGGGCTGGATCGGCGACGGCTGGTACCGCACATCGGCGATCTGGCGCACGCGGTTGCGCAGGTACAGCGCGCGTGCCTGCGCCGGGATGTCGCTGGCCGGGTAATGCAGGCCCAGATAGGCTTCCAGTTCGGGCTGGCGCGCTTCGGCGATGACGTCGCCATTCCACTCTTCGTCGAAGCGATAGACCATCACCCGGTCGAAGCCGATCATGCTGCGCAGGCCCTTGGCCGCGCGCACCGCCGCTTCGTCGATGCCGGCATCGCGCTCGATGCTGCGCAACAGCGGCAGCGCTTCGCGCAGGGTGACATCCATCAGGCGCGCGTCGCGCGGCTCGATTTCGATCAGCCATTGCTCCGGATACAGATGCCAGGCGGCCACCCAGGGATGATCGGTCGGCGCGCTGCGCTGCGGGAAGCGCACATCGGCGTGCAGCAGGTGCTGCGGTTGATCGTCTACTGCGAATGGCTGCGCATCGGGCAGTTCCAGCACCTGGGTGTACGGCATGCCCAGCAGGGCATCCATCGGCACGCCGAGCAGATCGGCGGCGGTGCTGCTGGCCTGCACGATGCGGCCATCGGCCGGTTCGATCACCAGCAACACGCCGTAAGGCTGGATCAGGCCGGGAATATGGATCGGTTCCCGCGCGCAGACATCCATATCCAGAGGTTCGGTGGACTGATTCACGGCTGTGGCTCCGCTGCGAGGCAGGTATGGAAGTGGGCGAACATGGCCTGCGCGCCGTCGATGGCGGCGTCGCGTGCGGATGGGGTGGCCAGGCGTCGGTCCAGCGCTGCCTGGAAGCGGCGCCAGCCGGCCGGGTCGTCGTCGGCCATCTCGAAATAGCGCAGGGCGCCGGCCAGCGCGGGCTGCTGCTTGCGCACGCTGCGTGCGATCACCCGTCCACCGAGCTGCGAGCCTTCGATGACGTACAACATGCCCCAGCGCGCGGCATCGTCGGCAGTGGCGGGCAGTGCGGCCGGCAGATCCGGTTGCTGGCCGAGCGCGCGCAGGTCATCGCGCAGTGCCGGCACCCGACGGCGGTAATGCCAGCCGTTGCCGACCAGGGTGGCCAGCCAGTTGCCGAGTTGCGCTTCGAAGCCGCTCAGCAAGGCATGGTGGCGGCGCAGGATCTGCACATAGGCGGCCGAATCGACCCGCCCCTGCGCTAACGCCTGCATCAGCGGCACTGCTTCGACCAGGCGATGGGCATCCTGGGTGGCGTGGCGCAGTGCGAGCGCAGCCGATGGCGGAACTGCCAGGACGTCGGAAACCATAGGAGCTCAAAGCGGTGCCGCGGCACGAAGGACACCAGCCTAGCAGTGCCTGCGCAAATCAGAAAAAGCAGACGCGAGCGCAAGCTGAATAGGTTGGCTTCACGGCTGCGCCGCGGGGCTGGTGCCGGCGCCGCGCGCAGCCCGTTTCCAGGCCATGCCCCAGCCTGCGGCCAGCAGCACAGCGGCCAGCAACCACGGCGCGCCCGGCAGATGCAGCGGTGCAACGCTGCCGATGAACCAGGCGAAGACATTGGCGAACAACAATGGACCGGCGATACCGGCCAGGCTGACCAGGCCGGTGAGCGCGCCCTGCACGCGACCTTGCGCGTCGGCGCCGACCTCACGGGTGATCAGGGCCTGCGCGGACGGTGCGGCGATGGCCCACAACGCACTGATCGGCACACCGATCAGGAAGGCAGTGCCGCTGTCGGCCAGCCCATAGATGATGAAGCCGATCACCCCGCAGCCCAGCCCCAGCAGCAACGCGCGGCGTTCGCCGAGCCGGCGCACCAGGCGGCCGACCAGCAACGCATTGACGATGATGCTGCAGACACCGACCCCAGCCAGCACCCAGCTCACTTCGCGCGGGCCCCAATGGTATTGGTAGCCGGCGAACAGCACGAAAATGCTGGGATACACGTAATGCGCCAGGTTGGCCAGGAACACCACCGACGCCAGGCCGAACACCTGCGGGTAGCGGCGCAGCAGCTTGAGCGCGCCCAGCGGATTGGCGTGCGACCAGTCCAGCCGCGCGGTACGGCGTTCGGCGGGCAGCGATTCGGGCAGCACGAACCAGCCATACAGCACGTTCAACAGGGCCAGCCCGGCGGCAAACCAGAACGGCCAGCGCAACCCGATGCTGCCCAGCCAACCGCCGATCAACGGGCCGGCGACAAAGCCGATGCCGAAGGCGGCACCGAGCATGCCGAATGCGCCGGCGCGTTTGTCCGGTGGGGTGACATCGGCGATGTAGGCATTGGCGGTGGAGAAGCTGGCCGAGCACACGCCGGAGATGACCCGCGCCAGCAGCAGCATCGGCAGGCTGTGGGCAATGGCCATCAGGATGAAGTCCAGGCCCAGGCCCAGGCACGAGAGCAAGATCACCGGGCGGCGACCGAACCGATCGGAGAGCGCGCCCTGCAACGGCGAGCAGACGAACTGGATGGCAGCGAACAGGAAACCGAACCAGCCGATCCAGCCGGCGGCCACCACGTAGTCGCCGCCGGTGAAGTGGCGCACCAGATCCGGAAGTACCGGAATGATCACCCCGAAGGACAGCACGTCGATCAGGACGGTGATGAAGATGAAGATCAGCGCGGCGCGGCGGCGCCCGGGGACGGGAGCGGAATCGGGAGAGAGGGACATCGCGCGGCGCAGTTGGGCGAAGCGGCGAGTGTAGCGGTGGATTGAATGGTGGGGTTGGGGTGGGCTGTCGTCTGATGCGCCCGAGGTCCCCCTCTACTGAAAGCCCCTCTCCTGCGGGAGAGGGGTTGGGGTGGGGGTACGGGGCGAAGCGACATGTGCGCTCGGCCTCCACCAGGCTTCGCGCCTACCCTCATCCGCCCTTCGGGCACCTTCTCCCGATGGGAGAAGGGAAAGCCTGTACGTCCTGTGCAAGACCCGCGGTGAGGGTACGGCGAAGCATTCGTGTCGTTCCAACTGCGCTAGGCTTCGTTCGTACCCTCATCCGCCCCCTCGGGCACCTTCTCCCCCATAGAGCAGGGCAATGTTCCGGTGGAAGAAGCGAGTCGTTGCTGCTGCTTTCGTATTCTGAAAACAGCGTGGGCTTTGCCCGATCGGGAGGCGATTGTTGCGCTTACTCGACGCTGATGGTCTGGGTCAGGGTGTGGCTGGCGCCGGGAGCGAGTTCGATCACGTCCGGGCCGGCGTTGGCCGCTTCCAGGCAGACGTAGTCGCGCCAGCCCTCGCCCACGTCGGCCATCTGCCTGCCGGCCTCTTCGCCCGGGTTCCAGGCCACCAGCGAGCGGCTGCCTTCGGTGGCGATGACGACGCGGCGGCCGAGCACCGGGTCGGTAAGCGTGTAGCGGCCGCCGGCATTGGTGTAGATGCGGTCGCTGCGGCCGGGGTCGCGTGGGTCGCGCAGGCTCCAGGCGCCTTGCTGGCGGTGAACGGTGGCGTAGTTCTCGTACTTATCGAGATAGTCCAGGCCGTCCAGGCCCTGCACGCTGACCTTGAGCGCGTCGCCGACACGGAAATAGTTGTGCAGCGCCTGGGTGAAACGCACCGGGGCGGCGCTGGTGTTTTCGGTGATCAGGCGTTGCTCCAGCGTGCGGCCGATGCGCAGGGTCATGCGCAGGCGCAGCGCCAGGTCGTCGAAACGCGGCGGGGTGAGCGTGAGCACCACGGTGCCGTCGTCTTCACGGCGGCTTTCAGTGAGTTGCCAGGCCACCGTGCGCACGAAGCCGTGGGCGGGGACGTCGCCGGTCTGGTCCTGGCGGCCGAAATACGGCCAGCACACCGGCGCGCCGCCGCGGATCGGGGTAGGCGGCTGCTTGGCACTGGGCGAGAGCCACATCACGTCCTGTCCGCCCTTGGGCACGAACGAGAGCAATTGACCGCCGAACAGGCTGATGGCGGCGGTGGAGAACGGGGTGTCGATCAGCAGCGACGGAAACCCGTGGAAATCGCCTGTGGTCAGGCCGGTGGTGTCGGACATGGGAGATGCCTTGTGGACGCTGGGGGATTGGGCGAAGGCCGGGTATGCGGCCGGCAGCTTGAACGCGGTGGCGCGCATGGCGGCGGCGCCGGTAACTGGCGGGGCGGCGCGCAGCGCGGTGAGGATGCGTTGGCCGGGGCGGCCGTCGGCCGGTTGCAGGCCCAGGCGGGTCTGCTCGACCTGGATGGCGCGGCGGGTGGCGCTGCCGACCATGCCGTCGGCCTCGCCGATCTGGTAGCCACGGGCGAGCAGCAACTGCTGCAGTTCGCGCCGTTCGGGCCGGCCCAGGCCCGGATCGTCGGTGGGCCAGGCCGCGATCAGGCCGGGGCCGCCACGCAGGCGATCGGCGAGCAGGGCGATGGACAGCGCGTAACTTTCGGCGGCGTTGTAGGCGTAGATCGCGTCGTAGTTGCCAAACACCAGGAACGCCGGGCCGCTGGCACCGGCCGGCAACAGCAAGGCGGCCGGCGTTTCTGCCGGCAGTCCGGCCGGTGCCAGCGGTGTGCCGTCGGTGCCGAGCAGGCCGGCGCGTTGCCAGGCCTGCAGCGGTTGGCGGCGGGTGCGCCCGGCCTTGCTGGCGTCGAAGCCCCGCGGCAGGGTGACTTCCATGCCCCACGGACGGGCGCGTTCCCAGCCGGCCTTGACCAGGTAGTTGGCGGTGGAGGCCAGTGCATCGGGAATGCTGGTCACCAGATCGCGGCGGCCGTCGCCGTCGCCATCCACGGCGATGCGGGCGTAGGTCGAAGGCATGAACTGGGTTTGCCCGAACGCACCGGCCCAGGAGCCGGTGAGTCCTTCCGCCGACAGATCGCCTTGCTGCAGCAGGCTGAGCAAGGCGAGGAATTCGCCGCGAAAGAACGGCTGGCGGCGGCCCGCGCACGACAGCGTGGCCAGCGACACCAGCAGCGGGCGCTTGCCGGTGACGCGGCCGTAATCGCTCTCCACGCCCCACACCGCCACGATGGTGGCCGGGTCCACGCCGGTCTGTTCGGACAGGCGGCTGAGCAGCTCGCGGTGGGTAACCAGCATGGCCTGGCCGTCGCTGACACGCTGGCTGTCGACCAGGCTGGCCAGGTAATCCCAGATGGGCGTGGTGAATTCGGGCTGCGCATCCAGCAGCGGCAGCACGCTGGGATCGGGCGCCAGCCCGGCGGTGAAGCGCTGAAAGCTGGCAGCGTCCACGCCCTTGGCAGCGGCCTGGGGCTGCAGGCCATCCAGGCAGCGGTCGAAGGCCGGATCGGCAGAGGCTGCCAGCGGCAGCAGTCCCAACACGAACGGCAATGCACGCCGGGCCAGCGTCATGGCGCGATGGCCGGCGGGTGGACAGACGTCATGCGGTGAGGTGCTCCTGCGCGGCAAGTCGAGCCGCCGAGCATAGCCAACCTGGAGGTCACAAGCGTGCCGAGGGCGATACGTGAGGCGTCCCTGGGTGGGGCCGGCGGCTCGGTGCGAGCGAGAGGCCGCCGGCCCGACAGGCTCAGCTGCCGTCGCCGGTGATCCCGGTCAGCATCGACAGGGCCGGCGCGGATGGGGCGTTGTCGGTCACTCGGCGGGGGCGGGCATGGCGCGGCGCATCGTGGCGCGGGCCGAAGCGAATCAGTGCGGTCGCCACGCACGCCGGCAGCACGATCGCGAACACGACCGCCGCCAGAAGCACCCACTGCCAGAGATTGAAGGTTGCCATGATCCAAGTCCCCCCGCGGCGGAGTTCGCCTGCGCGGCAAGCTTCGGCGATCGGCTGCGAACGCGGCGTCGACAAATGGCGGGCGTAAAGACCGTTCGTCGGGCTGGACCGGCCTGGCGGGCGGTGCATCGAGGGCGCAGTTGGCTGGCGACGTCGGGTTGGAGTGGGACGGTCGGCGTGGGACTCAGCGCGCGTCGAGGTAGTACCAGTGACCTGCCTCGCGCACGAAACGGCTGTGTTCGGTCATGCGGACTGCGCTGCCGCCACCGATGCGATAGCGCGCCAGGAAGACCACCTCGGCCGTCTCGGGGCCGGTCTCGAGGGTGCGCTGCACGCTCAGGCCAAGCCAGGTGGTGCGCCCGCCTTCGTCCAGCGACAGCGCGGCCGGGCGCGTGGACGGATGCCAGCTGGCCAGCAGGTACGCAGCATCGCGGCGCACGTAGGCGCTGTAGCGGGCGCGCATCAACGTCTCGGCGTCGGGCGCGGCGGCACCGGCGTGATACGGGCCGCAACAACGTGCGTAATCGGCCGGGCGGCCGCAGGGACAGGGGTCGGTGGGTGCGGTCGGCATGCGGGGATTGTGCGGGATGGGATTGGGGATTGGGGATTGCATTGCGAAGCGGGACGCGGGAGCGGCGGCTATGCTGTCGCCCCCCGTTGCGCGGAGCGTGGTCTTGCTGGAACTGATTCCCACCGAATTGCCGTGGCTGCTGTGCATTGCGTTCGTGGCCGGGTTGGTGGATGCGGCGGTCGGCGGCGGCGGATTGATCCAGCTGCCGGGCCTGTTTGCCACGCTGCCGCAGCAGGCGCCGTCGCTGATTCTGGGCACCAACAAGTTCAGTGCGATGTTCGGCACCGCTGCGTCGGCGTGGCGATACGCGCGCACGGTGCGCTTTCCGTGGCGGCCGGTGCTGTATGCCACCGCGGCAGCGTTTACGTTCTCGTTCCTGGGCGCGACCGCCGTCAGCCTGATGCCCAGGCAGGCGGTGCGGCCGCTGATTTTGCTGCTGCTGATTGCGATGCTGATCTACACGCTGATCAAGAAGGACTTCGGCGCGCTGCATCGGCCACGTCAGATCGGCCGGCGCGAACTGGCCACCGCGTTGGCGATGGGCGCGGCGATCGGCTTCTACGATGGGTTCTTCGGCCCCGGTACGGGCAGCTTCCTGATCTTCCTGTTCATTCGCTTTTTCGGGCTGGATTTCCTGCGCGCCTCGGCGGCGGCGAAGGTGGTCAACCTGGCCACCAACCTTGCGGCGTTGTCGTTCTTCTTGCCCAGCGGACAGGTGATGCTGGCGATCGGCCTGCCGATGGCGGCGGCGAACGTGGCTGGCGCGGTGGCCGGCACACGGATGGCGTTACGTGGCGGCACGCCATTGATCCGCAAATTGTTCCTGGTGCTGGTGATCGTGCTGATCGGCAAGATGGGCTGGGATCTGCTGCACTCATCACTGGCACCCGCTGCCAACGCAGCGTAGTCGAACCGGCGACGCCACGTGCAGGTGGCGTCGCCCGTGGATTGTCTTCAGCGCTTGCCGCGCGCCTGCGGGGCGTTCGCCTTAGCGGCACGCTTTTTGGCCGGCGACGGTTTCGCTGCCGCACGTGATGAAGATGTCTTGCCGGCACCACGCGCTGGCTGACCAGTCGATGCAGCTGTTGCACGTGGCTTGGCTGCGGCAGTGTTTTTCACTGGCGCAGATGCAGCGGCGACCTTCCTGGATGTGGCGTTGGATGCGTTTGCGGCCGCAATCGGCTTGCCCGGCGTGTTTGAAGACGGAGTGGTCTTGCCCACGTTGGACCTGGCTCCTGAAGACACCGCCGACACGCCCGCCGTGCGTTTGCCGGATGCCGGCGTGTTGGCCACAGCTGGCGTGCGCAAAGTCGGTTTCTTGGTCTGCGTTGCGCGAGGCGGTGCCGCAGCACGCGTGGAAGATGCAGTCCTGGCGTTCTTGGCGGTCTTGTTCTGCTTGTTCGCGGTCGCGACGGCCGGCTTGCGCTGACTAGTCTGCGTTTCCGGCGCCGCGGACGAGGTCTCCCCCGCCGCAGGCGATGCCGTGCGCATCGGCACGCCGTCGGCTGCCATGCCATCTGCGCTGGCAGCGCCCTGCACGACTGCAGGCTCGCTCAACGCCGCGATCGACGGCGCTGCGCCAGCAGCATCGGCAGCTGCCGGCTCATCGCCACGCGAGCGCTCCGGCAGCTTCAATCGCTGTGCCTGCTCGTCGTATTCGATCAGCAACACGCCGGAGTTATGGCGGCCGCTGATTTCGACAAAGCATGCGCCGCCGATGAAGGGCTCCAAGGTCATCACCGACTTCAACGGCGTGGCCACCACCATCTGGAAGCCGAAGTTCTCGAAGATGTTCATCGCCAGCGCGGTGAATTCGTTGTCGGCCTTGTCGAAGGCTTCGTCCAGCACCACCGCGCAGTAGCGCGGCAGTTCGCCGTCTTCGCCGCCAAGCTGGTAGCGCAGCGCGGCCGCCAGGCAGGTGGTTGCCAGTTTCTGGCGCTGACCGCCGGACTTACCGGCGCCGCTGCGGTAGATCTCCACCTGCGCGCGCGTCTGCGCGTCCAGTTCCACACCGATGAACTCCACATGCAGGCGCACATCCAGCACCTGTTCGCGCCAGCGGCGTGCCTCCGGTTCCTGCGCGCCCAGGCGCGCCACCAGCGCACGCAAGGTGGAAAACTGCGCTTCGGCCAGGGCGCGGTCTTCGGTCTGTTGATGCGACAGCACCGCGCGCAACTGCTGCTGGAATTCCTGCACCTCGGCCAGGCGACGGTCGCCGACCTCGATGGTCAGCACGGTGTCGCGATTGAACGGCACCTGCTCCAGGCTGGCGTTGACCTCGTCCATGCGCTGCTTGATGCCCTTGTGGGCTTCGGCGGTGTAACGCTGCAAGGCCAGCAGGTTGTTCTTGCTCTGGGTCTGCAACAGGTCGAAGAAACGATGCTCGTGACGCGGCAGGCCATCGCTTTCCAGCCGGTCCAGACGCGCGAGGAAATCGTCGGCGCTGGCAAGGCTCACGGTGAAATCGCCGCTGTCTTCGGGCCACTGCTGGCAATACTTGCGGAAGCATTCCAGCAACTGCGCGCTGAGCCGGCTGTCGCGGCCCTGGCTGTCGGCCAACTGCTCGGCCAGGCCACGTTCGACCACGCGGAAATGCGCTTCCAGATTGTCCAGCGACAGCGGCGTCAATGCGGCAAGCCGTTCCCGCAAGCCCTGCAACTGGGTGGGCGTGAGCGTGGCGGAACCGGCGCGGCCCGCGCAGGCCGCATGCTGCTGTTCGAGCCGCATGCGTTCGCGCGCCAGTTGCGCGCGCTCCAGCCGCACATCTTCATAGGTGCGCTTGGCCTGGTCGCGCAGGGTCCGTGCGGTGTCGATGGCCTGCCCGAGCGCGCGCAGGCCGCTGTTGCCTTCGCGCAGCTGCACCAACTGTTCGTCGATATCGCTCAGGCGCTGCAGCTTGGGGCCGACATCGATCTCGTCCCAGTCGCGCTCCACCAAGGTGTGCGCAGCGAGTTGGCGTTCCTGGTCCTGCTCACGCTGCTTGCGCAGCGCTGCCACATCGGCATCGCAGCTGGCGATGCGCTGGGCCAGCGCCTGCGCTTCGCGCTCGAACACCTTGAGCTTGTCGCGGTTGTCGTGACCGAGCAGCCAACGCTTGCGATCGTTGACCGCGTGGCGGTCGTCCTTCTCATAGCGATCGCCGGGATGCTTGACCTGGCCCTCGCGGGTGATCGCGCGGTCGGCGTTGCGCAAGGCTGCGGCGTTGTCCACGCACGCGTAGTCGAAGCGACGGGTCAGCTCGTTGCGCAGCCATTCGGTAAAGGCGTGCTCGCGCAGCTGCAGCTTGCCCGGCAGCGCGCCGGGATCGACCCGCCGCGAATGCAGCTCGTCGTTGCGGCGCACACGGAAGTACACCAGGCGCGTGCCGATGTGGGTGCGGTTGACCCATTCGCTGACCTGCGCGTAATGCCGCTCGTCCACCAGCAGCGATTGCGCAAAGCCGTGCAGCACCCGCTCGATCGCACCGCGCCAGGCCGTCTGGTCCTCGCGCACCTGCACCAGCTCGCCAACGAACGGCAGCGCGGCCTCGGCAATGCCGGTGTCTTCGCACAAGCGCGCGCGCAGGGCCTGCATCGGTGCGGGCATGCTCGATGGCGCGCGCTTCAGCGCCTCCAGTTCGGCACGGATTTCGGCAAACCGGCGCTCGTCGTCGCGCCGCGCGCCCATGCGTTCGGCGATGGCCTCATCCAGCGCGCTGGCGTCATGCTTGCCGTTATCCAGCACGGTCTGCGCATGCGCGATCTGCGCGGCAAAGCCACTGGCGCCGGCCGCCAGGGCGGTGCCGAGCTGGCGGCAGGCCTGTTCGATCTGTGCACGGCGGCGCAGGCGTTCGTCGCGCTCGCGCTCGACGCGTGCGCGTTCGCGTTCCAGTTCCTCGATCTGCTCGCCACCGGCGGCGCGCTGTTCGCGCTCCAGGCCGGCCAGTTTTTGTTCGTGGTTATCCAGCGATTCGCGGCGCTGGCCTTCTTCGCCGGCCAGTCCACGGTCCTGGTTGTCGAGCTCCTGCAGCCGCTCCTCCAGCAAGGCCAGCCGCTGCTGCTCGCGGTAGCTGTCCACGCCCAGCTGCAGCTCGCGCAACTCGCCGACGCTGTGGCGCAGCGCCATCAGCGCCGCGTGGTGCTCGCGCGCAGGGGTCAGGGTTTCCACCTGGCGCCGGGCGGTGACCACCGCATGGTGCGCGCCATCGAGCTCGGCAAAATCTTCCACCAGCCGGTCGGCCGCTTCGAAGGTACGCGGCTCGTCCAGCATGAAGCCGCGCAGAAACGCATTGAGATCGCCCAGGTTCTTGGCCGACTGGGTCTTGTGCAACAGCCGCAGCGCCATCTCGTTGCCGATGCCCAGCGCATGCCGGAAACGTTCGGCGTAGCCGGCGAAGCCGTCAAAATGCGCAACGTCCTCACCCAATCGCGCCTTGAGCTTGCGCAGGTCAAGATCGAAGCCATCCAGCTCGGTCGCCACGTCGAAACGGCGTGGCGCGACCATGTAGTGACGCCGTACATCGGCCGCCGCGTTACCGCTGCCGGCGATCCAGAACAAGCGGATCAGGCTCACCGCCTCGCCGTGCGCATTTGCGTATTCCAGCACCAGCGCGGTCCAGGTGGCGCCCTTGCGCAGGTATTGGGTGGCGATTTCGCCGGACGCGCTGTCCTGCTGATCGGCCCACGCACCGCGCACATACGACACCAGACTCCGATCGCGCCCACTGCGCTCGGCTTCGCGCGCGGCGGCGTTGAAGTCGACGATGCTCGGCGGCGTCAGCAGTGCCGACATCGCATCCAGCAAGGTGGACTTGCCCGAGCCCGAACGCCCGACAAACAGGAAGCCCTTCTCCGCGATCGGCACTTCGGTCAGCCCGTTGAAGGTGCCCCAGTTGTGCACCTGCAAGCGCCGCATGCGGAACTGCTGCGCACGTTGCTCGGCGAGCGTCTCGGCAAACAAGGAGGCACCTGGTTGCGCTGGCGACAGATTGGACTGGGAATTCATAGCTCACTCATCAAAACGGGACGACGTGGAACGCGAAAAACCGGATGACGCATGGTGCCGCGCTGCTGTGTGGTGTGTTGCTGCGGCGCTGTTGCTGGTGATGCTGCGATTCCTATAACTGCCGTCGCAGTAGATGCAACACATACGACATGCTCCCAAGCACCACGCCACAACGTGCCCTCATCCGCCCTGCGGGCAGCTTCTTCCCGATGAAGGAGGACAATGTCCCGAAGCGAGAACGGAAGCCGGCGCGCCGGCGCGGGAGAAGGAAAATTACTCAGCAGCTACATCCCCTTCCCGCAAACCGCGATACGCGACCACCAAGGCCTGCACATCCTCTGCCGAGAACAACAGCTTCAGCACCGGCGAGACTTCATAGCGCTCCTCGCTGCCGCGCAAGCGCGACAGCAACTGGTTGTCGCGCATCTTGCCGATGGCCGTCATCACCCGCCGCGCGAAGCCCGCCCGATCGGTGGACACGTTCTTCTCGTAGACCGACAACGCCTCCACCAACTGCGCTTCGTCCACCACCGCACGCTCGCCGCGCGTATCGGCCTCGGCCAGTTGCTGGCGCAGGAACAGCAGCAACACCGACTCGATGAACGTCAGCGGCGCGCTGCGCAGCAAGGTGGGCGATTCGAGCTCGGCGGTGTCGGCCTGGCGGGTGAAGGCCACCCCGCCCTCGCGGTCGAGCACCAGCTCCAGAAACAGCTCGCACAGCACCTGGCGGATCGCCACCTCGTTGCGCAACAACGCCGGCCACAGCGCGCCGTGCCGTTGCGCATCGATGCTGGGCCCTGCCAGCAACTGGCACAGCGCACGCCGCGCGTCGAACGGCAGCGTGCCGGTGTCGCCTAAAAACAGCTCGCCGCGCGGCTCGGCACTGGAGGCTTGCGTCATCGGCATGCGGTCGTCGATGGCCGACACCGCGGTGCTCTCGTCGGCGTCCGGGCCGGCGTCCTCAGACCAGTTCATTGCGTTTCTCCCGGGTAAACCACACCAAGGGAATGCGCGCGCGCCGCACGGCGCCGTCGCTGCCTTCCCATTGCACCGTTTCCATCTGTCCTTCGATCACCATGCCGTGGCGCGTGCCCAGCGACAGGTATCCGATCACGCTGCCCAGGCCCTGCACGGCCGGGCGTTGTTGCAAGGCGTCGCCGATGGTCAGCCGCGGGCGTTGGCCGAGCAGTTCATGCAGGTCGTTGCGCAGGCTGCGCACATCGATCTCCGATTGCGCGACCAGATCGCCCACGCTGTCCAGCGAGATCTCGGCCGCGTCGGCGGCCTGCACGCGTCCATCGACCTGGGTGAGCCGTGGATCGTGCAGCCGCCATTGCGACAGCGAGCGCAGGCGGCTGCTGCTGAGTGCCTGCGTATAGCCGGTGGCGGTGGTGGCGTGGAGGCTGTCGCGCAATTGCAAGGCTTCGCCCTGCGCCTGCTTGAGCAATTGATTGAGCCGGCGCTGTTCCAGATACCCACGGCTTTGCACGAACCCGCGCAGGCTGCGCGCGAAATGCTGCATCACCGTGTGCACCTCGCCGCCGCGCTCCAGCAGCGTGCCGGTCAGCCCGCGCAAGAAGGCGCGTTCGCGGCGATCGAGCTTGCGGGCAAACCCACGGGCAAGCAGCGCATCCAGCGCCTGGTCGAGCTGGCTGCTTTGCTGGGTGTCGTTGAGCAGACTCCAGAACGCCTCGAAGGTGCGCCCGGCTTCGCTGTCTGCAATCACATCCACGCCGTTGAACAATTGTTCGAGCACGTCGCCGCGCGCGCCTTCGTCGTCGATGATGCGCTCGCGGAATTGGCGGTTGAGCTGCTCGAAGTCGTCGCGCACGCGGTGGAAATCCTCGGCCAGCTCGTCAGAGAGATGGATCAGGTCGCGCGCGCGTTCCAGCGCGCGTTTGCCGTCCAGCGCCGCCACGCGGCCGGAGGCCACGCGTTCGATTTCGGCATCGATGCGCGCACGTTCATCGCGCAGCGCGGCCAGCCGGAGCTCTGGATCGGCCTCGGTCTGTCCGGCCAGCTGCACCAGTTGCTGGATCACCAGCGACAGGCGGCTTTCGGTGGCGCTGTTGCTGCTTTCGCGCAGGCCGGCGATGAAGCGGATGGCCTGGGTCGCGGCACGCGAGAGTTCGTATTCTTCTTCGGCTGCGCCTTCAGGCAGGCGGCGTTCCAGCCAGCCCTGTGCCAACCAATGCGCCAGATATGCCTGTGCGGTGCGCGGCAGTTCGCGCGAAAGCTCGTCGGCGCGCAAGGCGTCGAGCTGGCGCTGCAAACGTTCGTGCAACACGGCCGAAGGCAGGCGGCGTTCGCCATCCATCAGCACCGTCTGCAGCAGGCCGATCAGCTCGGGTGCGTGGTCGGCGGCGAGCAGTTTCCATACCGGCTGCTCGCGCAGTTGCCGATAACCGGCGATACGTGCCTGGTGCTTCATGGGCGCTGCCGCGACTGCCTCAACGCTTGCCGCCCACTTCGATGAACTGCAGGAATTCGGCGCGGGTGCGCGCATCTTCGCGGAAGGTGCCCAGCATCTTGGAGGTCACCATGCTGACGCCGCGCTTGTGGATGCCGCGGGTGGTCATGCACTCGTGCGCGCCTTCCACCACCACGCCCACGCCAAGCGGCTGCAGCACGTCCTGGATGCATTGGGCGATCTGCGCGGTCATCTTTTCCTGCACCTGGAAGCGGCGCGCGTAGCTTTCCACCACGCGGGCCAGCTTGCTGATGCCGACGACCTTGCCACGCGGCAGATAGCCCACGTGCACCTTGCCGATGATCGGCGCCATGTGGTGCTCGCAATGGCTTTCGTAGGAAATGTCGCGCAGCACGATCAACTCGTCGTAGCCGGCCACTTCCTCGAAGGTGCGTTCCAGGTATTCGCGCGGTTCTTCGCGATAGCCGCTGAACCAGTCGCCGTAGGCTTCAGCCACCCGGCGCGGGGTGTCCAGCAGGCCCTCGCGCGTGGGATCTTCGCCCGCCCAGCGCAACAGGGTGCGCACGGCCTCTTCGGCCTGGGTCTGGGTGACGGAGGAATCGGGCTGGTTGGACTGGCTCATGCGCAGGTGCACCCAAAGGGGGCGTGCATGGTACCCGAGGACGGCCCGGCCGCCCCAGTGGCGGTTGCGCCAGCTTGCAAATGTTCAGTGACTATTGATTCATTTATGAATTGATAGCATCCTATCTATTATGAAACCTGCTCTTTCTCCACGCGCCCAGCTCAGTTCCGGTCTGCTGGTGGCTGCCCGTCAGTGGCAACGCTTGGCCGATCAGGCGTTTGCCGAGTTCGACCTGTCCAGCGCCTGCACCGGACCATTGCTGATGATCGGGCGCTCCGGCGGCGGCATCCGCCAGGTGGCGCTGGCCCAGCAACTGGGCATGGAAGGCCCCTCGTTGGTGCGTTTGCTGGACAAGTTGGCCGCGCAGGGCCTGCTGCGCCGCGAGGCCGACAGCAGCGACCGCCGCGCCAACCAGCTGTGGCTCACCGATGCAGGCCAGGCACTGGTCGGCCAGATCGAGATCCGCCTGGATGCACTGCGTGCGCAGGTGTTGGGCGCACTCAGCGACGCCGACGTGCAGGTGGTGCTGACCTTGTGGGAGCAGATCGCGCAGGCGCATGCGCGGCTGAGCCAGGCCGACTGAGTCGGCTGTCGGCGTCGCGCGCGACGCCCGTTGTGCCCTTTCCGATGCCCCGGCGCGCTGCGCCGGGCGCTGTGGTTCTTTTTCCAGGATGTGCCCGATGTACGGCGAATTCAGTCTCTACGGTGTGTTCGTACCCACCTTGCTGGCGTTGATGACGCTGGCCTACCTGCTCAACAGCAGCATCGCCGCGCTGCTGACCCGCGCTGGCGCCTACCGCTACATCTGGCACCCGGCGCTGTTCAACCTGGCGTTGTACATCGCACTGCTGGGCGGCCTGTTCTTCCTTACCCGTTGGATGCAATCGTGAAAAAGCTGCTCAAGACCGCGGGGCCGGCACTGCTGACCCTGGCGATGGTGGTGCTGGCCGCGTGGGTGTTGCAGCACCTGTGGCGTTATTACATGCAGGCGCCGTGGACGCGCGATGCGCACGTGGGCGCCGATGTGGTGCAGGTGGCGCCGGACGTCTCCGGGTTGGTGGAATCGGTCGCCGTGGCCGACAACCAACCGGTGACGCGCGGGCAATTGCTGTTCGTGGTGGACCGCGCGCGCTATGCGATCGCGCTGGAACAGGCGCGCGCCGCGCTGGCCGAACGCCAGGCTACGCTGACCCAGTTGCGCCGCGAGATCGCGCGCGACCGCAGCCTGCAGGATCTGGTCGCCGCCGAAGATGCCGAAGTGCGCCGCTCCAACGTACAGAAGGCGCAGGCCGCAGTGGCCACCGCGCAATCGGCGGTGGATCTGGCCCAGCTCAACCTGGACCGCACCCAGGTGCGCAGCCCGGCTAACGGTCGCGTCAGCGACCGCACCGTGCGGGTGGGCGACTACGTCAACGCCGGGCGTCCGGTGGTGGCGGTGCTGGACACCGGCTCGTTCCGCGTCGATGGCTACTTCGAAGAAACCCGCCTGCAGGGCGTGCACCCCGGCCAGCGCGTGGACGTGCAGCTGATGGGCGAGCCGGTCACGTTGCAGGGGCATGTGCAGAGCATCGCCGCCGGGATCGAAGACCGCTACCGTAGCGGCAGCGCCGGCGCATTGCCCAATGTCACCCCGGCATTCGACTGGGTCCGGCTGGCGCAACGCATCCCGGTGCGCATCGTGCTGGATCGCGTGCCTGCGCATGTGCAGTTGATCGCAGGGCGCACTGCCACGGTGAGCATTCTGCCCGACACAGCGCACCCAACCCCGGCGACCGCGCCTGCCCATGTGCAGGCCAAGGCGGCGCCATGAACCGCGCGATGTTGCGTCCGCTGGGAGTGGCCGCACTGCTGAGCATGCTCAGTGCCTGCAGCACGGTCGGCCCGAACTACGCGGTGCCTGCGGAGTCGGCCTACCAGCGCCCGGCCGCCAATGCCGCGTTCCTGGACACCGGCAACGCGCAGGTGCAGCCCGGTGCCGCGCTGCCGGCGCGCTGGTGGGCGCTGTATCAGGACTCGATGCTGGATGGCCTGATCGAGCAGGCCCTGCGCGACAACGTCGAATTGAAGGTGGCCGGTGCCAACCTGCGCCGCGCTGCCGCGGTGTACGAACAGGCCATGGATGCCGGCGGGTTCGATTACGACGTGGAAGCCGGTGTCAGCCGCGCGCAAGTCTCGGCCGAAGCATTTTTGCAGGAAGAAAAGCTGCCGGTATTCAACCTGGCCGATGGCAAGTTCGGCGTGTCGTACCAGTTCGATCTGTTCGGCAAGCTGCAACGCGGCGCCGAAGCCGCGCACGCCGACACCCAGGTGGCGCAGGCGGCGATCGATCTGGCGCGCGTCAGCGTGGCCGCGCAGGTGGCCGGCAGCTATGTGGAGATTTGCCACGCCAACCATGAGCTGCAGGTGGCCGCGCATTCGCTGCACTTGCAGCAACACAGCCGCCAGATCACCCAGCGCCTGATCGCGGCCGGTCGCGGCACGCCGCCCGATCTGGCGCGCGCCACCGCACAAGTGGCGATGCTGGAAGCGGCGCTGCCGCCGTTGCGCGCACGCCGCCAGGCCGCCGGTTACCAATTGGCCGCGCTGCTCGGCAAGACGCCCGGCGAGTTGCCGCCCGGCGTGGACAGCTGCGCGCACGCGCCTGCAGTGCAACAGCCGATCCCGATCGGCGATGGCCGCGCGCTGCTGGCGCGACGGCCGGATGTGCGCCAGGCCGAGCGCCGGCTCGCCGCCGCCACCGCGCGCATCGGCGTGGCCACTGCCGCGTTGTATCCGGACATCCGCCTGGGCGGTTCGATCGGCGCCACCGGCCTGCTGGCGGATTTCGGCGAGCCGGCCACACACGCATGGTCGTTGGGCCCGCTGATTTCCTGGACGCTGCCCTCCAGCGGTGCGCGTGCGCGGGTGCGCGCCACCGAAGCCGGCGCCGATGCGGCGCTGGCGCAGTTCGACAACACCGTGCTGCAGGCCTTGCGCGAGGTGCAGACCAGCTTGTCGCGCTATGCGCAGGACCTGGACCGCCTGCATCTGCTGGAACAGGCGCAGCAACAGGCCGAGCTGGCGTCGGCGCAAAACCGGCGCCTGTATCAGGGCGGACGCACGCCGTACCTGTCCAGCCTGGACGCCGAGCGCACCCTGGCCAGCGCCGAGATGACCCTGGCCAACGCACAGGCGCAGGTGTCGCAGGACCAGATCCAGCTGTTTCTGGCGCTGGGCGGCGGTTGGGATGCCGACGCCGGGCGCAACACCACCACGGCTGCACGATGAGCCCGTTGTTGCGCGATCGCCAGGCCTGGCTGTTTTCGGCCAAGACCTTTGCCGCCTCGATCGCGGCGCTGTATGTCGCACTGGCCGGCAATCTGTCGCGACCGTACTGGGCCATGGCCACGGTCTACATCGTCTCGCAACCGCTGCTCGGCCCCACCCGTGCCAAGGGCGTGTACCGCGTGCTCGGCACCTTGCTGGCCGGCGTGGCCACCTTGGTGATGCTGCCGAATCTGGTGGAAACGCCGTTGCTGCTGAGCGCGGCGATGGCACTGTGGCTCTCGGCCTGCCTGTTCCTGGCGCTGCTCAATCGCGGCCCGCGCGGCTATGCATTCCTGCTGGCCGGCTACACCACCGCCTTCATCGGCTTTCCGGCGGTCACCTCGCCGGAAGGCATCTTCGACACCGTGGTGGCCCGCAGCGAAGAGATCATCCTGGGCACGGTGATGGCGGTGCTGTTCGCGTCGCTGTTGTTCCCGGCCTCGGTCAAGCCGATGCTCACCGCGCGGATCGGCAACTGGATGCAGGACGCCGCGCAGTGGTGCCGCCAGGTGCTGCAGCGCGGCCCGTCGCAGGCGCCGCGCAATCGGCTGGCGGCCGATCTGGTGCAGTTCGAGGCCCTGATCGCCTTCGTGCGCCATGACGACCCACGCCATGCCGGCGCCGCGCCTGCGCTGGAACAGTTGCGCGCACGCATGCTGATGCTGTTGCCGGTGCTGTCGTCGATTGCCGACTGCCTGGACGCCTTGCAGCGCGACGACGCCGCGCACGGGCCGGAGTTGGCGACATTGCTGGAGGCTGTTGCTGCGTGGGTGGATCATGTCGCCGACACCGGCAGTGCCGATGCCGATGCCGATGCCGCCCGACAGGCTGATGCACTGCGTGCGCGCATCGAGGCACTGCGCCCGGTGGTGGATCAGGACATCGATCACCTGCTGCTGGACAGTGTGCTGCTGCGCCTGAAGGAGCTGCTCGACCTGTGGCAGGACTGCCGCGCGTTGCAGCAGGCGCTGGTGCAGGGCACCGAGCCCGTTGCGCTGCGTGTGCCGCCGGCGCCGGCACCTGCTGCATCCATGCAAGCCGACCCTGCAGCGCGTGATGCCGCGGCGCGTTCCGCAGGGCCCGGGGCGTTGCTGCAGCGCCTGGGCTTCTCGCGCCGTCGCGCGGCGCAGCCGGCCGTGCCCACGCAGGACGACGCGGCGCCGCGCGATGGCGCGCTGCGCTCGTCAACGCGTGCGGCAGCGTGGCGGCCATCGGGCCATCCCTCTGCAGAGATTGCTGACACTCCGGTTGCGGCACACGCCACGCGCCACATCGATTTGGGCATGGCCGCATTTTCCGCGCTGAGCGCCGGCTTTGCGCTGATGGCGTACTGCGTGTTGTGGATCGGCATCGGCTGGGAAGGCGGCGGCAACGGCGCGATGATGGCCGCAGTGACTGCTGCGTTTTTCGCCGCGCAGGACGACCCCGCGCCGAGCATGCTGTCGTTCCTGACCTGGGCGGTGGTGGCCAGCGTGGTTGCCGGCATCTATCAGTTCGGCATCTTCCCGGCCATCCACGATTTCCCGATGCTGGTGGTGGTGCTGGCGGCGGTCTTCCTGCCATTGGGCGCACTGCTGCATCGCCCCAGGAGCATGCTGATCGCCTTGCCGCTGGTGGTGAACCTCACCGCGCTGCTGAGCCTGCAGAACACCTACAGCGCCAACCTGCAGAGCTTCGTCAACGCGGCGGTGGCGATGGTGCTGGGGATCGGGTTTGCGGTGGTGCTGACGCGTCTGTTTCGTTCGGTCGGTGCCGAATGGAGCGCGCGCCGACTGGTGCGCCAGGGCTGGCGCACGCTGGCCGATGCCGCCGACGGACATGGCGCGCAGGATCGCCAGCACTTTGCCGCACGCATGCTGGATCTGCTTGGTCTGCTTGCGCCACGGCTGGCGTTGACGCCGGAAGGTAGCGACCTGGCCTCGGTGGATATGCTCAACGAAGTGCGCGTAGGCTTGAACATCCTGCAGCTGCGCCGCGCACGGCATGGCTTGCCGGCGTCCAGTCGCGATGCGGTGGACGCGATGTTGGGCGACGTGGCTGCGCACTACCGGCGGCAGGTTGCACGGAAGCGTCCGTTGCCGGGTCCTGACTCTTTGCGTGATCGTCTGGATATGTCGCTGACGCGCGTGGGCAAGGTGCCGGCAGGCGCGCAGCGTGATGAAGCGTTGTTGGGATTGATTGGTTTGCGTTACAGCGTGTTTGCTAAGACAACAGCGCAGCATCAGGACGGCGCAGAACAGCAGCCCGCGTTAGCCCCTCTCCCGCCAGGACGATAAGGCACTGCTTGCGCTCCACTGGCGCGCATGTCTTGCAGCGGCCGCGCTGCTAGTGCAGGCCGGGACGCGGAGCGGGGGTTGAGCTGAGGGTTTGGCTACCAATGCACGACCGCAGCATCGAAGCTTCACCTTGGCTGCGCGTGGCGACGCGTTTACCACGCTCGGTATGCCAATCACCTGAGGCGCCCCTCATCCGCCCTTCGGGCACCTTCTCCCCCATGAAGGGGGACAATGTCCCGCAGGGAGAAGGGAAGGGCTCTGCCCGCGCGCGCGCATCACCGCTTGCGCTGATGCATCGCCGCTTCGTCGTCCAGCCAGTTGCTGCCCTTGTTGGTCAGGAAGAACATGTAGACCACCAACGACACCGCAATCACCGCCGTCGCATAGATCACGAACTCGGTCACGTGGTTGGTCTTCAGCGAGGCCTGATACAGCAACGGCGCGGTTCCGCCGAAGGCCGAATTGGCCAGCGCGTAGCCAAGACCGACACCCAGCGCGCGCACGTGGGTGGGGAATAATTCCGCCTTCACCACGGCATTGATCGAGGTGTAGCCGGTCAGGATCACAAAGCCCACGGTGAGGATTGCGAACGCGGTCAACCAGTCGGTCTGCTTGGGCAGTTCCATCACCAGGAACCAGGTGTAGAGCACGCCGCCGATGCCGAAGAACACCAGCAAGGTCTTGCGCCCGACGATGTCCGACAACCAGCCGCCCACCGGCTGCATCAGCATCAGCACGGTCAGCGCCACCAGATTGATGATGGTGCCGGCCATCACGTCGCCACCGGCGAACGCGGTCTGGATCATCTTCGGCCCGGTGACCGAATAGGTGTAGAACGCGATCGTGCCGCCGGCGGTGATCAAAAAGCACAACAGCAGCGGACGCCACTGATTGACGAACAATTCGCGCATCGAGCCGGAGGCCTTGGCCTTGCCGGTACGCGAATCGGCGATGGATTCGGAGCTCAGCGACTCATCCATCGTGCGGCGCAGCCAGAACACCACCAACGCGCCGATGCCGCCCAGCCCGAACGCCACGCGCCAGCCCCATTCGGAGACCTGCGACGCATCGAAGAAATGCAACATGATCAGCAAGGTGGTCTGTGCCAGTACGTGCCCGCCCACCAGCGTCACGTAATGGAACGACGACAGGAAGCCGCGCCGGCCGGGAATCGCCGCTTCGGACATGTACGTGGCGCTGGTGCCGTATTCGCCGCCGGTCGCAAAGCCCTGCAGCAGGCGCGCCACCAGCAAGATGATCGGCGCAGCAATGCCGATCGTGGCCACCGTGGGCGTGATCGCAATCACGAACGAGCACAGCGCCATCACCGATACCGAAATGGTCAACGCCAGGCGGCGGCCATAACGGTCGGCGAAGCGGCCGAAATACCACGCGCCGATCGGGCGCATCAGGAACGTCATCGCAAAGATCGCCCACACGAACATGGTGGCGTTCTTGTCTTCCTTGGAAAAGAACTGCGACTCGAAGTAGGTGGCGAACACCGAATAGACGTAGACGTCGTACCACTCGACGAGGTTGCCGGCCGAGCCCTTGAGCGTGTTGGACACCGAGCGGCGAAGGCTGCCGGCAGCTTTGCCAGAACCGGCAGCGATCGGAGACGATGGGGGTGCGCTCATGCGGTCAGAACCTCTTCGGTGGGACAGCCCCGGAGTATAGGTGCGCGCTTGTGTGACGCATGTAAGCATTTTGGCTTATAGATGGCGGCAACTCGCACACCGGACCGCCTGCTTCAGCCCGCTTTTGGCGTGGGTGCCGCCAGCGCGTGGCTGTACTTGCCGGAGCGATCGAAACAGCACGCACGCCGCTTGCCCGAGGCCAGCATGGCGCATGCGGTGGCGATGCGCTTGCCCCGCGTTTGGGCCTTCTTGCCGGACACCACCCAGAAGATCCAATCGCGCCGCGCCACGGCGGTGATGTCGTCCCAGGTCGCACGCGCGGCCGGATGCGCGGCCAGCGCTGCATGCAGATCGTCCGGCACCAGCGGCTCGGGCTCTTCGGCCACGGGCGTCAGCGCGAGCGCCACCGTCTGTCCAGCGCACACACCGGCTGCCTGCTGCAGGGCGCGTTCGATCGTCAGCCAATGCCCGCCCCGCCCGTCCGGCTGCAGCGTCGCCTGCAGTGGGTGCCCGGCCACCGTCCCGGTGACGCTCACCATGCTGCGCGTGGGCAGTCTGTAGCTTGCTGCCATGGGCAGTACCAGAAACAGCCAGGACGCACCGGCAGGCATTGCCGGTTCCAGCAACGTTGCCTTGCAGTGGATGATGGCGCTAGCTTGCGTCATGTCGCCTTGCTTTAACCGGCTATCCAATCGCCTATGAATATGTCACTGGCCTTCATGCCATGCACCTAGTCTCTAAGATATCTTACGCATGAGCCCGCAAGGCTTTCATTTTACTATTCCGAAAATTCTTTCAAAGAGGAATACGTCGTGCAAGAACGCAACTCCAGAAGTCGCCTACTGTTGACGACAACACTATTGGTCAGTTCAATGACCTGTGCCCACGCCGCGGACCAGCGAAATACCACTTTTAATTCCTCAAATGGTTTTTCCGCAACATATGTGACGTGTCAAAAACAGGCACGCGGTGCGGTAGAACGTGCTGCGTGTGTGTCCCAGGAAGAGACGCTTCAGGACAGACGCTTGAACAAAGCGTACAAACTGCTTTTGAGTTCTCTAAAGGCTGATGTGCGTACCAAACTAGTGGAGGCGCAACGCGCATGGCTGCAGTCCAGAACCAAAGACGGCAATTTGGAGGCCGCGATTTATGGGGATAGCCAAGCGGAAAACATTGAATCCGCAGAGGCTGCCATGCTGAGGCTGACCGCACGGGCTGATCAACTCGAGAAGTATGCCGCACTAATCAACTGATTCAACGTTAAAAACCGTTAAGAAAGGAACTCTTATGCCTACCAATATCGATACGCGCGATCTCGAAACCGTCTCTGGCGCCGTTTACTTTTCCGTCGGACGCGGAACCGAGGGCGGTGCCGCCTCTTATCATTTGGCAATTGCGGGAATTACTGTCGGCACGTCAGAGCCTCGCTGGGGTGAGGTCAATCGCGTCGCACAGAATAGCGGCTATAGCCTTGGTACGATTCAAGTCGACTTCGGCCAACGTGGCACGTGGCCGCTAGGTTCGATTGAGAACCGTGCGCTGCAACCGGGTGAGCAAACCTACGTTGATGGCGTTATCCAGCAGGCCGCAGCATACGCCAAGGAGCACAAACTTCCCTTCGCGGAAGATCATGCGGATTTACGCCGCGATCTATTGAGTCATGGAAACGGTTTGAACGGTCGGCCCACACTCAATTTTATTGATGTCGGTACGCGCGACAGCATCAACGCGTGGGCTAGCTCTACAGAAGGCAAGCAGTGGATCCACAGCAATATCGATTATCCGCAGGTCAGGAATGCCACGCAGACGGCAATGGGAATTCTAGACGCGCATGGCACTAACATCGCAGAAGATCGCCGGTTTGAAGCAATTAGCCTGCTCGCAAAGACAGCGAATCAAATGCCTAGCCAATTAGTAAAACTTGAAAAGGTTCTCAAGGAAGGTGGAGATTACGATCAGTTGTTAGCCAAGGCAGATCAGATTCGTTCGACTCACACATATTATGATGGCCCTAAGGCTGCGAATGTTGCCCAGAGTTATGAGGATGCATATCCTCAGAATCAGGCTGCGCTGGATCGAGCCCATTTGAAAGTCAGTGGCAGAAACTTCGACCCTTCCTCTGAGCGTACTGATCCCGATGTCCAGAAAGCGCTGGAACTGGTTAACGCATCACCGGGCCGGCAGGCCGCGCAGAGCCATATCCTCAAAGAGGGTTCCAGCGGCCGTGAAGTACGCAAACTCGAATCCAATCTTAGCGCGCTGGGGTATGGCGACTCAGACGGCCATGCGTTACAGATAGACCAAAAGTTTAATGCGTCGACCAAGCAGGCGGTCGAGGCATTCCAGTGGGCCAATGGACTGACGCCTGTTGATGGAAAGGCAGGCCCAGCGACGCTAGATGCCATTGGTCGGCAAGCACGCGGCCTACAATCCGATCTGATCGAGCTTGGTTTTACCGGCGCGGACAGTAAGCCCCTGCGTGTGGATGGCTATTTGGGGAGTGGCACACGTCAAGCGGTCAGCGCCTTCCAGGAAGCCAATGGATTACCGGTCACTGGCATTGCAGATCGTGGAACGCTAGACAGCTTGGCAAGGCAAACAGCAGAGCAGATCCAAACCAATGACCCTGAGCAGGCACCTGGTACGTACCGAGGACATAGGCATACCGGGACTATGGAGGCGCCCTCACCGCGCAGCGATGAGGTGCTCGCCAGACCGGCAAACACTCCTCCACTGCTTTCGAGCCCAAATCATAGTCATCATTCCTTCTTCCACCAGATGCTGGAAAAGGTGCATGCAGCCGAATCGCAACGTGGCATTTGCTCAGGCCTGCACAGTGAGCGCCTTGCCGGAGTACTCTCAGTGGAAGGGATCCGCAGCGGACTAACGTCGGTAGACCGCGTCGAGCTGAATAGCGACGGCTCCCTAGCACGTGCAGTGCAGATCAGCACCTCTCGCGACGAGGCGGCATTGAATCGCTGCACTTCACCGGTGAATACGGGGCAAGCGGTGAACCAAACGCTACAGGAGAGCAGTGAGCAAGCGCAGCAAGTAGTGGCTATGGAGCGCTCGCGCGCGATGGAGCAATCGCAACAGCAGAATCAAACTCGGGGATCTGCCAGCATGGTGGCCTGACATCCTTGCCCGCCCCGGCACAGAACTGTGCTGAGGGGCGGGATGATGTCCAAAGACTGTTCGCCAGGGGAGATGGCGCACAGTGGGGCATGAGCCGCCGCCCTGTCGCCTCGCCCCTTCACAAACCCCATGCCACCGGCCTTGCCAAAATGCCGGCCGCTTGCGCCCGCAATGGCGGGACATCGGAGTGGGATGCATGACATGGATCATCGTGGCCGCCGTGGCGGTCACCTTGCTGGTGGGGCTGCTGCTGCTCAACTTCGCCACGCCGGAGAAAAAGCTCGAGCACATCCCCAAACACCTGTACGACGTTGCCGATCCGCAATTCAAACGCGAGATGTCGGTGTTGCTGGGGCCGGCCATCCTGCCGGGCAACAGGATCGACGTGCTCAATAACGGCCGCGAGATCTTTCCGGCCATGCTGGAGGCCATCCGCAGCGCGCAGCACACCATCACGTTCGAAACCTATATCTATTGGTCGGGCGAGATCGGCCGCGAGTTCAGCGACGCCTTGTCCGAGCGCGCGCGTGCCGGGGTGGATGTGCGGGTCACCATCGACTGGGGTGGCAGCCTGAAGATGGACCATGCACTGGTGGACACCATGACCGAGGCCGGCGTGGAGGTGCATCGCTACCGCCCGCTGGCCTGGTACAACCTGCATCGCATCAACAACCGCACCCACCGCAAGTTGCTGGTGATCGATGGCCGCATCGGCTTCACCGGTGGGGTCGGCGTGGCCGACCAATGGATGGGCGACGCGCAGGACCCGGACCATTGGCGCGACACCCACTACCGCATCGAGGGCCCGGTGGTGGCGCAGGTGCAGACCGCCTTCAACGACAACTGGATCAAGACCACCGGCCGTGTGGTCAACGGCGCGCAGTATTACCCGGCGCTGGAGGCTGCCGGCGACAGCGATGCGCAGTTGTTCGTGGCCTCGCCGGCCGGCGGCAGCGAAAGCATGCACCTGATGTACCTGATCGCCATCGCCGCCGCACGCAGCAGCATCGACCTGGCTGCGGCGTATTTCGTACCCGATGCCTTGATCACCCGCTCGCTGCTCGAAGCACGTACGCGCGGCGTGCGCATCCGGGTGCTGCTGCCCGGCAAGCATATCGATGCCGTCTCGGTGCGGCTGGCCTCCAAGGCCAGCTGGGAGCCGCTGCTGCAGGCCGGCATTGAGATCCACGAATACCAGCCGACCATGCTGCATACCAAGCTGCTGATCATCGACGGCCTGTTGGTGTCGGTGGGCTCCACCAATTTCGACATCCGCTCGTTCCGCCTCAACGACGAGGCCAGCCTGAATGTCTACGACCGCACGCTGGCCGCACGCATGACCGAGGTATTCGAACGCGATCTGCAACGTGCCGAGCAGTATTCGCTGGAGCGCTGGCGCGCGCGGCCGTTGCGGCAGAGGCTTGGCGAGAAACTGGTGTTCCCGTTCCGCTCGCAGGTGTGAGCGCGCAGGGCCAATCGCGGCGGGTCAGCGTGCCGCCTGCAGGCGCAGCTGGCGCAGCCGCCACCACAACCCGCCCACGTGCACCAGCGAATACAGCACCAGTGCCGCGGCAATCCCCAGGGTCAGCGGGCTGGCCTGCGAACCGGCCGCCGCCGCACCGGCAGTGAACGCGCCATCGGCCCAGCGCCAGGCCAGGCGCCCCAGCAACACCAGCGTCAAACCGCCGCCGATCCAGGGATTGGGCGTGTACCAGCCTTGGCCATCCACCCATCCGGCATGCGTGTAGCGCAGCGACAGCGCACCCAGGCCGATGCCGACCAGCGCGCCTGCGGCAATGCCGAACCGCACCTGCGGCAAGCCGTACACCGCGAACGCCAGTGCTGCCACCGCGATCAGCAGCACCGCGCTGCGCACCGCCGTGGCCACCGGCTTCCATTGCTGGCGCCCGAAGCTGCGCCGGATGCGCCGGTAGTAGAGGTAGCCGATGGCGGCCATCGAGAGATACGGCGTCAGGGGTGCGATGGCAGCGGCAGGCATGGCGAGTCCTTTGCGAATGAGTGAAGCGACCCGCGCAGAATGAAACCAGCCATGGGCACGAACAAGGTGCCAAGTGTCACTTTCTGCAGGCGGCAGCACTGCCGGTCGCTGCCGGCATCGGGCATGCGGTTAGGCCGTGCGCCACCCAGCCCGCTGCCGCGCAGGCGCTTGCCGCCTGCCCGGTGAACGCCGCGCGCGGACGCCGGCGCCTGCCACACGCGAACAGGAGCGGCGCGGGTAGACTTGCGCAGTGCTCCCCCACCGCCGTGCCATGTCCGCCATCAAGCAAGACGCCCACATGCTGATCGACACGCTGCCCGAGACGGCTGGATGGAGTGACGTGGTCCGCGTCGTGGCCGACGCCAGCTTCCAGGCCGCGGTGCAGGACGGCATTGCCGCTGCAGATCAGGGCGCGTTGACGACTCCGGCACAGGTGAGCGCACTGTTCGCCAGATGGGGCGTTGATGTTACGGCGTGACTGGACCGTCCCGGCCGCCACGCAGCTTGCACACGCCCAGGATCACTACCACGCGCTCAACCCGACCGCCGCTGCCGCGATGGCGCGGCAGGTGCTGGAAGCCACCCGCACCCTGGCCGAGCAACCCGGCCGTGGCCGCGCTGGCCGCGTGCCCGGCACCCGCGAATGGGTGGTCAAGCAGACCCCGTACGTGCTGGTCTACCGCGTGCGCGAGGGCGCCCTGCAGGTGCTGCACGTCCATCTGGATGCCAGCGACTGGCTGCCCCGCACCGAGCCGCTGATCGAACGCATCGAACCGTGGATTGCCGCGCTGATCAGCGCGCTGCTGCACGTGCTGATGTTGCTGATCCTGCTGTCGGCCTCCACCCCCGCCATGACCCCGCCGCAGGGCTCGGCCAGCGGTGGACGCATCAAGGTGGATTTTGTCGGCGACACCTCCCAGCCCGATCAGCCGGTGCCCTCGCCCACCCCGGTACCACCGACATCCACGCCCGTGCAGCCGCCACCGGCGGCCTCGCCGGTGCAGTCCACGCTGGTGCAGCAGGCCAAAAATCCGGTGCCGCCGCAGGGCGATACCGCGCAAGGCAGCCTGGCCGAACGCCGCCAGCCGCGTCGCCAGCAACGCCCCACCCCGCCGCAACCGCCCGCACCGCCGGCGGCATCCGCACAGCGCCGCCCGGACACCTGGACCGGCAGGCCGCCGGGCATGCTGGACGAACCGGCCGACGGCGCCGAAGACGGCATGGCCAACACCCCCACCATCAGCCAGGGCCGCCGCAACGACCGCAACAACGCCCAGCCCAGCCTGGATATCGGCGGCTTCCAGGTCTATTACGACGTGCGCAGCGAAACCCAGCTGCGCGCCTGGAAAGAACAAGGCATGCAGGAAATCGCCATCATCCTGCCCGGCACCCAGCAACGCATGATCTGCCCGCTGGATGTCGCGCTCAAGCGCGGCTCCAGCAAATGCCGTCTGCTGCCGCCGGATTCGCCCGAACTGAAGTCCATCGGCGACGCCCGCGAAGTCATCAACATGATGGAGGTTTACCGCCAGGGCGAACCGGTCTGGCGTGGGCCGGGGCCGTATCGCTGAGGGCTGGTTGCCTGCCACACATCGCGGCAGGCAACCACGCCGCTTGCTCGGATACGGCGTCCCGGACAACGCCACCGCTCGCCCATCGCCAGCGTCCTGTGCTGGGCACATCCTGCTCCGGGGACGCGGCCGCTTAGCGATTGGTCGAACGCGCTGAAGCCCTGGTCGGCTGGCCCGTCCGGCGGCGACTGGGACGCTGCAACATCAACGCCCCTGGTCCTTTCCAAGCTGGCTGCTCAAGGCTCCCTGGAAGGGCGCCGGATCGCTGGTGACCAGGCAGTTGTAGCGCTTGTCGCTGTTGAGCACGAGCACGGACGACTTGGGGTCCTTGAAATTCAGCCCGACCGAGAACAGCACATAGGTGTTGGGCAGTGCGCTCGGCCGGAATGCACCAAACGCATAGTCGCCGGACAACCCCAACGGCGACAGCGGCACCGTGAGCATCAACGGCTGCGTGGCAACAGGCGATGGCAGCGACGCCGAAGCGGTCATCATCTTCGACTGCACATCGATGGAATAGGTGGTGGTGACCGCCACTCCCAGGTATTTGGACGTCGGCTCGGCAACCTGCTTGCGACACGCCGCAACATCTTCGGGCTTCTGATCCTGCTGACCGTTCTGCAGCGTGGCGAAGACATGGCGCAACGTAACCGTTTCCTTCCCGGGCACCGCTGCGGCAACAGCTGCGCTCATACACAGCACCATCGCCACAAGCGAGAGGCTGCATGCCGCAAGCGCACAGCGACGGTTTTTTTTCTGGATCATTTTGATCACTCCTGAGTGTGAGTTTATGGTGCAAGGACGATCAGCGGCCACGGTTTGTAGTGCGATGTACTGCGCTTTGAAAGAGCACGCAGTGCCATTTGCGAACATCTCAAACAGCAGATAATCGCTTGCGCTTTTGACGATTAGATACGGCGTTGAAGGTAATTCCAGATCTCCATCGATGTTTAATCGATTACTTTCTGGTGCAGCGATTTTGAGTTTCTGCAACATGCCAACCCGACAAATCGTCTCAGCGATTTCGTTACGTGATGCAGTTTTGATTTTCAGAGGAGAACAAACCGGGTTCGGTCGATCGAGCTAGAAAACAACTGAGACAGAACGGATCCGTCACTTAGTGAGCGACTCGGTACGTCAGGGCCGCTACTGAAGTCTGAGCGTCTATTGATGACTCATGGATTGCTCTTACTCACCGATCCATGCTGGGCTTGGCCCAGAAGCGTCAGCGCAAAGCCCCATTGACAATCCGCTCAACGACTATCGGCTCTTGAGAGCTTGTAGTAAGCTGGCAGCCTTCCGCCCGAACGCTACTCGGTTTTCGAGCTTGGCCGAGAAGGACAGTATCTCGCGGATATTCGAATCACGTGATTAGTCGCATCAGGAGATCGCCATGCCACGCATCATGTCGAAGTGCTTGGCCGCAACACTTGCACTTGTCGGGGTTGCGGTACTTCCACTTTCGTCCTGCGCCAATGCGGACAATGCGCGCACTACTTCGACACAGGAAGACCCCTCGATGACAGGAGCCAGCCCAATGTTTGACGAGATTTATGCTTCCCAAAAACCCGTTCGATTCGAGCAGATCGATGTGAGCAATATCGTTACGAAATACATACCGTTGGGCACTACAAAGGCGTCGGTGCTAGAGACCTTCGGTAAATCTCCAACCTCGAAGGTCGTTGAAGACACCGAAAGCAAGATTGTCGTCAGGGACAACAAGGGACAAGCGATGTTGGATCCCGATGCACGTTCCGTAGTGATGACTTTTTCTTTGGATGCCGACGGCAAGGTGACACACGTCGCAGCCGTTCATATCAAGAATCAGTAAGCCACAGGAGCATGTCATGGATGAGAAGATCGAAGTCGGGTACCGGAATATCGGGGCTGCTCTCGGCAAGGAATACCACCACAAGTTCCTTCTCTACACGGACAAGGAGGGCAACCAGCGCACTATTAGCGGCTGGACTGGCGATGAGCGACCTGGATTGCCGTACGGACGGATGCACGTTGAGACTAACCTCCCCTATGACCGAAACAACCCTGATCATCGGGACAATCCGAATGCAATTGGCCAAAAGCAGTATCGGGAAGAGATTGCAAATGGCGCGGACTTGTCCGGAACGTGGGGCCGCATGGTCGCTAATGCCAGGAGTAAGGATGACAAATATCCCTACGATCCCCTGCTGCAAAACTCAAACACACTCGCTGATAGCGTTCTGCGGGACGTGGGTCTTCAGGAACCGAAAAACGACGGAGTCTTAGGACATTGGGCGCCTGCATCGGGGCGACAGCTGGACGAGTCGGTCCAGCCCGCGGTACCAGGTCTAGGTAATTCAGGACGTGCCTTTAGTGCAGGTGGAGCACCTCTCGATCCGCAACAAGAAGCCCGGCTGCGTGATGATCCATTGTTCAAACAGGCTCTTGCTGGACTCGACAAGCTGGGTCCAGATGTTGGTGTTTACACCAATCAGCAAGACAAGGAGCGGATTGCCGGCGCCCTGGCTGTCCAGGCAAAACTTAATCGTCCGCCTCTGCCCGAGATCCAAGAAGTCGTTCCAAGCCAAACCAATGGCAATGTCTTCGCAACTTATAAGAATCCAGGAAATGACATGGACCTCCTGCGCACCCATGTCGACAAAGGTGAGGCCGTCAAGCAGCCGTTGGCAGAGAACCTGCAGAAGCTGGAAACCGCAAACCAGCAAGCTGTACAGCCCCCCGCACAGGAAGCATCACGCTCGATAGATCAACCAAGTCATGGCGCACTCGGATTGCGATAAGCACGGCGAACTGGTTAGTTGCGTATGATTACAAGCGCAAGAAACATAATCAAAATCAACTTGTATTGTGGACGTGCTCCGGGCCCGTCAACATAGCGCTCGACGAGTCTGGACCGTCATATCGGCATTGCCAGCAATTAGCCCACGCGATCAAGCGTTGGGCTGTCGGACAAGTGCACCGGAAGCTGACTGCCGGCATCGACGACGTTGTCTGCACCGAGTGGCACAGGGAAGAAGTAGGAATTATCAGTTCGCCACTCTACCAGTAGACAAGCGTCCATAGGTCGCTTTCTACCGGGTCGCAGCGATGCATGAACTTCTAACTACAAATATCGCCATATAACTTATCTGACGCCTGTCTGCTGCTTGCCTATCGATGTCTTGAGCTCCACTCGCAAATTCGACGTGACCTGGATATCCGGTTGCCTCAGCAGTTCAGACAGTCGATCTAACTGCATGGTATCTGTGCTGTATCAGCTGCGCTGAGCTAGTCCGCCCTCACCACAAACGCCTTGAACACATGCAACTCTAGCCACTCTTGCGCCGCAAGCGACCCCAACCTGAGCGCGTAAAATACCTGGATTGGATGCGCTGACCTCATCTCGCCCACAGCGCGCGCAGCTCCCCAGAAACTGGCTACAGTCCGCACAGGGCCACCAAGCCCACCCCACCCATCCGCTTTCAAGGATCTGCATGTCCCTGCATCGTCTTGCCCCACGCCTGGGCCTGGCCGTTGGCCTGTTGTGCGCTTGTGTCTTACACGCCGCCGAGCCGGCGCCGGCGCATCGTCTGCTGCGCGTCACCCTGGGCGGGGCGACCGACCAGGCCACGTCCGGGCGCCTGCTGGTGTTCGCCACCCTGGCCAAGGATGCCCAGGCGCAGGCCAAGCAAAGCGGGAAAGACGGCAAGGTGGAGGAAGTGGATATGAATCCCTTCCGCCCCACCGCAGTGGCGGTCGCCGCGCAGGAGGTCACCGCGCTGGCACCCGGCGGCAGCGTCCAGATCGATCTGGACAACATCGCCTTCCCGCGCGGGTTTTCTGCGCTGCCGGCCGGCGATTATCTGTTCCAGGCCGTGCTCGATCCGGGTGGCAGCTATGGCTACAGCGGCCGCGATGGCGGCGATCTGCTGAGCGAGGTCACCGCCGTGACATTGGCCAACGGCAAGCCGCTGCCGGCGCTGACCTTGAGCAAGCAGGTGCCGGTCTCGGACAATCCGTGGCAGGTCTCGCCACGCGCGCCGCAGGCGGTGCGCGATGCGGTGCCCGAAGCCAGGCTGCATAGCGCCGATGCCTCGATGGTGAGTCCGTCGCTCAGCGCGTTCTGGGGCCGGCCGGTGTCGCTGCGCGCCCGTGTGCTGACGCCGCCCGGCTACAACGCCAAGGCCGCCACGCGCTATCCCACCGTGTACGTCACGCATGGCTTCGGTGGTAACTACAACCGCTTCGCCGGCAGCATTGCATCCACCTGGCGCCTGATGGCGGCCAAGCAGATACCGCCGATGATCTGGGTCTTCCTGGATCAGTCCACGCCCACCGGTACCCACGAGTTCGCCGATTCGGTCAATAACGGCCCGTGGGGCACCGCGCTGACCGAAGAGCTGATTCCGGCGCTCGAGCGTCAGTACAAGATGGACGGCAAGGCCAGCGGCCGCTTCTTGAACGGGCATTCGTCCGGCGGCTGGGCCACGCTGTGGTTGCAGACGCGCTACCCCAAACTGTTCGGCGGCACCTGGTCCACCTCGCCGGATTCCAGCGATTTCCGTGACTTCACCGGCCCGGATTTGTACGCGCCCAATGCCAACGTCTACCGCCGCGCCGACGGCAGCCAGTTTCCGCTGATCCGCGACCACGGCAAGGTGCTGGCCGATCTGGAAACCTTCGCCAAGCTCGAACGGGTGCTCGGCCCGTACGGCGGCCAGCTCACCTCGTTCGAGTGGGTCTTTTCGCCGCGCGGCGCCGACGGCCGCCCGCTGCCGATGTTCGACCGCGACACCGGCAAGGTGGACCCGGCCGTGGTGGCCTATTGGCGTACCCACTACGACATTTCCGCACGCGTGGCCGCGCAATGGCCCACGCTCAAGCCGGACCTGGACGGCAAGATCCATGTGATCGTCGGCACCGCCGATACGTTCTACCTGGATGGCGCGGCGCATAAATTCCAGGCGGTGCTCGATGGCCTGGGCGCCAGGAGCGATTTCCGCTATCTGGAAGGCCGCACCCACTTCGATCTCTACACCGAGGGCGACGACAACGACGCGCTGATGAAGAAGATCGCCGCAGAGATGTACGCAGTGGCGCGACCGAAACGGTGAGTGGCTGAGATCATCGCGTTGCACACGGCTACCCGCGCGTGCAACGCCCGCCGCAACCGCACCGCGCATGCCGGACCGCATGCACGGCGGTGTCGATCAGGCATCAGGCATCAGGCAGAGCGCGGCAATTCCCATTCCACCTGCTGGCGCAGCACCAGCAGCAGCACCTGGATGCGCCCGCCACGCACCATCGCCGCAGGCGTCTGGCCGTCGAGGGCATTCATGGGTTGACGAAACCAGCGGATCAATGCCTCGTTATTGCCACCGTTCAAGGCCCACGCGTGGCAAACGATTTCGCCCAGGTTTTCGATGCCGGCGGTGCCAAGCAACTTGAGGTGTTCGGGGGTGAACGCAAACATCGACAGCACCAGCTCGGCGTCGGCCGCCTTGCCGTGGTCCACCTGCATCTGCTCGCTGTGCGCGGTGCTGTAGAGCGCGCCCTGCGCGCGAAAATCTTCGGCGCGCCGCATGCCGGTAAGCACTGCTGCGATGAGGTCGGCGCGTTCCATGGGTTGTCCAGCTGAGTACGTGCGCGCACGCTAACCGGGCCGCTGCTGCCGCTCAATCGGGAGACTCCTGACAGCCGCCAGGCGCGTCAGCGGCCGTTGCGTGATGCAGCGCGGCGCGGCGGCCCGGCATGGAACACGCGTGCTGGCCGGCGCATCGCCTGCACGGCGTCGCCCGCGCCTGCCCGCCTTCGCAGCACTTAACGCAGCGGTTGCTAGCATCCGGGCGCGTCACTGGCAGCAGCCCGCGCGTGGATGGGCTGCAGTGTTGGAGTCTCACCTCATGAGGAGTTGTCAGATGCCCTGGAAATCCGCCCTTGCCATGCTTGCCCTGTCCACCGCCGCGCTGCCGGCGCTGGCCCAGTCCGACCGCCAGGTGGTCGAAGACATGCTCACCCGCTCGGCCAATGTCTGCCCCGGCCACAGCACCGAACACACCACGCCGACCGTCAAGGCCGTGCCGGTCGGCGCGCTGCGCGTGATGCTGGAACGCGGCCTGGTCATGTGCCCCGACCGTCGCCTGGACGCCGCAGCACCGGCCGTGTTCTACGGCCGCCTGGGCGTGTTCGCCTGGAACCCGGACGTGAAAGCCGGATCCACCGTCATCGCCAAACAGATCGACAGCATGACCCGCAAGGACGAATACCCCACCGACACCCTGGTGTGGGACGCCAAGGGCACCGCGCTCAAACAGCAGACCGTGCCGATGTTCGAACCCAGGCCGGGTGCGGCGGTGTTGTACAAGGTGCGTTGAGGTGTGCCGAAGCGGGTCTCAGCTACGCGTCGATGACGACCGCGGCACCTGGCGCGGCACAGCGATGCGCCTGCGCCAGGGCCTGGTCAGTGCCCGGCGGGTTGCCGCCACGTGGATCAGCACCGGCACCGCCCAGCTCGCCCAGAGCAGCGCGGCGATCGTGCCGGGCGAAGGCACCACCCCGGCCCCAACTGCTGCATAGAGCGCGATGCGAAACACCACCGGCGCCAGCGTCACCAGATATGCCCGCACCATCCAGCGCCGGTGCCGGTCGAGCTGCCCGCGGCCAATGGCCAGCAGGCCGACACATGCCACCGCCGCCCATGCCACTTCCGTCGCTGCGAAGGCAACGCGGATCGTCGTCGGCGCGGGCGAGGTAGCAATCAGCCCAGTGGCGCCAAGCATGGCCACCAGCATGCCGGCGACGTACGCCCGCCCAGTCCAGCGATGCACCCACGCCTGTCTGCGCCAGCGTTGCGTGGCGAACTGCAACGTGCCAAGCGCAATGCCCACCGCACCACCGCCGAGGTGGCACCACAACCAACCGCGGCGAGTCAGAAACATGCCATAGGCCGGCGAATCCATTGCGGCATACTTCAGATACACGTGCCGCACGAACTCACCGGCGAACACGGCCAGCGCAAGCCAGAGCAGCGCCCACAACAAGCTGGTCGATCGCCGGTTACGGGAGACCGCAACACCATCGCGCATCGGATCGACGTGCATGTCCCGCTCCTTCGGTCAGCCCGCGGCAGAGTGCATCGGCCCCACCGTTGCGGTGAAGTGCCTCGGCTCACCGGTCAGCGGGTCATCGAACGCCAATGTATGCGCGAACAGCTGCAGCGGGCGTTCCGGGTCATCGGGCCGCTGGGCTTCCAGCTCGGGATAAAACCGGTCGTGCAGGATCGGCGCGCCCAGCGCGGCCAGGTGCACACGCAGTTGATGCTTGCGCCCGGTCACCGGCTCCAGCCGATACGTCCAGGTGTCTGCGTTGCGTGCGACCACCTCGATCACCGTCTCGCTGTTCGCTTCGCCCACGCCCTCGTGCATGCGGAAGAACGGCTCGCCCGGCACCAACAGGCTGCGGTGCACATGCGGAAACCTCAGCTGTGGCAGCGGTGGTGCCACCGCCAGGTAGTGCTTACGGATGCGCCGTTGCCGAAACAAGGCCTGATAGATCCCGCGCGTGGCAGGGTTGGCCGAGAACAGCACCAGCCCCGCGGTTTCGCGATCGATGCGGTGCAATGGCACCAGCGCCGGATTGTCCAGCCGCCGCACCAGTCGCGTCAGCAGCGTCTCGCGCACGTATGCACCGGCGGGTGCCACCGGCAAGAAGTGCGGCTTGCAGGCCACCACCAACTGCGCGTCGGCATGCACCACGGTCTCGACATAAGGAATCACCGGCTCATCGGCGACCTCGCGGAAATAGCGGATGTCCGCACCCACGCGATACGGTGCTGACAACGCCAGGGCCTGGTCGTTGGCATCGCGCACCAGGCCGCGTGCGAAGCGGTCGCGCCAACGCTCGGCCGCGATCGCCGGAAAACACGCGCACAGCGCCTCGAAGACCGAGACCCACGGGCCGGCAGGCAGCTGGAAGCGGCTGGCCGGCGTGCCATCGTAGGTACGGGGTGCATCGGGCATCGCCGGGATCGCAACAGGATCGAGAGTGCAGCATGGTAACGCGCGATGCGGCGACGCACTGCATGCAGCGTGGCAGTTGCATGCAGCAGTGCAGCATCGGTCGATCGCTGCAGTGGCCGTAGTCGGCATGCGCGAAGCGATGTGCGCCCGCGCGATGGCGCCGCATCGACGCGTGGTGTGATGGAACTTAGGTTGGAAGCGCGATGCGTGTGATCGCGCCGCATGCCACGCCTCGATCGCGACGCTGCGGCTTGCAATACACCTGTCATCAAATCCGTTGACGTTGCGTACGTGCAACCGGCTCTCCTTCGATCCCTTTCTCAAGCAGGAACATCACCATGCGTTCAACACTTCACGCCACCGTCGTGACGGCGGGGCTTCTTGCGCTGGTCACCACCAGTGCGGCCATCGCCGCCGTGCCATCGGTGGCGCAATGCACCACGCCGCAGCCGTGGGCGCACTCCAATGCCGGCGTGGTGGTCGGCAACGGTACGGCCGCCAGTTGTACCGCCAGCGCTCTCGCCACTGCGGTGGCGCAAGGTGGCTATGTCACCTTCAACTGCGGCACCCGTGCAGCCAGCATCGCCGTCAACCAGACCATCAACATCAGCGCCAGCACGCCAACGGTGATCGATGGTCAGGGCAAGATCACCCTGGATGGCCGCCAGGCCGCGCGCATCTTCCAGGTGCAGAACGGCAATGCGCTGTCGGTGCGCAATCTCAAACTGCAGAACGGCAGCTCCGTGCAGCCGGCATCCAATACACAGTACGCGCCCGGCACCTGGGGCGGTGGCGCGATCAAGGTCAGCTACCGCGGCAAGCTGGAAGTGATCAACAGCCAGTTCCTGGGCAACCGCAGCAGCATCGGTGGCGGTGCCATCTTTGCCGGCAGCGATACCGACGTGACCATCGTCAAGAGCGCGTTCTCCAGGAACACCTCATGGCTGGGCGGCGCGCTCTACACCCAGCTCAGCCGTCTGACCATCGTCAATTCCGAATTTGTCGGTAACCAGGCCATCAATGCGCCGGCCGGCTTCCCCGATGCCGACCAGTTCGGTAACAGCGGCGCGATCGACACCGACGGCGCCTCGCTCGCCGGCTACCTCAACGCCGCTGCCGGTGGCGCAACGCTCTCGGTGTGCGGCACGGTGGTGCGCAACAACAGCGCGGCCAACAGCGGCGGCGGCGCCACGTTGTGGGCGTATGCGCCCGACACCATCGATGTGCGCTACTCCACCTTCGCCAACAACATCGCCTATGGCGGCCCGGCCGGCGGTGCGCGCGTCAGCCTGGGCTTCGGCGACACCACGCACTCCGGCACCACCATCACCACGCCGGGCATCATCAACATCGAAGAAACCAGCTTCATTTCCAACCGCGCCGAAAAGAGCAATGCCGGTGCCTTGTACATGGACTGCTACGGCCCGTCCTGCAATGTCAGCAACAGCACCTTCTACGGCAACTACGCTAAAGGTGTGGGCGCGGCGATCCAGCATGTAGGCTGGCAGCCGTCCAATGGCGACCAGGGCAAGACCACGGTGCGCTTCAACAACGTCACTTTCGCCGAGAACACCCCCGGGTCCACGTTGTTCGGCAGCGGCTTCGACATCCGCAACAGCGTCTTCTACTCCAAGACCGAGCGCACCTTCTGCAGCGACCAGAGCAGCACCGGCAACAACCTGATCGAGTACTCCGCTGCGGGCGGCTTGTTCCATAGCTGCCTCACCACCGGCCTGGCACGCGCCACCGACCCGCTGCTGGGAGCACCCGCCGCCAATGGCGGACCCACGCTCACCCAATTGCCGGCGGCCAATAGCCCGGTGCGCAACCTCGGCAGCAACTGCCGCACGATCGACCAGCGTGGTGTTGCGCGTGATACCGCGGTGTGCGATGTGGGCGCGGTGGAAATCAAGTAAATCGAACTGCGTGTCCTGCTCCCCTGGCGAGGACGCGCATTGTGTGGCCGAGTGGCTTAAGCCTGCTCGGTCATGCGATCAAGGATTCCCAGGGCCGGCCCCTTTGTGACGGCGACTGCGTCTTCGAATCTGGTCTTGTTGTGATGCGCACAGCTTGCTCAACCGCTGAAGCCGATCAAGCTGCATGTTGAAATCTTGCGCAGTTCCGGATTTGGTCAATGCGCAGCTGCACGCAAAAGCGCGGCAGCGATCTACTTCGTTTGCTGCGGCGGCGCTTCGTCCCTAAAAAAAACGTTAATTGCCGAGGAATTACGATGTCTTGAGTTGTTTCACCATAACCTCGTAGGAAAAGATGATTAATATTTACTTCGCGCGTCCAGATACGTCTCAAAAGAAAATGGGACGTGCACGTCGCGGCTCTTTGATCGCCGTTGGTGTCCTGGCGCTCCTTGCGTCTGCCTCGGCGCTTGCCATCGATCAGGCCAGACTCCGGCAGCCAGTGGTTGGCGGTACGGTGCTGACAATGAGCCTGGGTAACCGCTGCACTGCCGGCCTTGTGCTTAAGCAGACAGGCGTCCTTGCTAACTTGACGCCCTATCGGAGAGCGGTCCGGTTCGTTCTGACTGCAGGTCACTGTGGTGACTACAACAGCACAGTGTCCGTAGATGGGGCAGATCTTGGCTATGTCTCATGGAAATCGAGCGTTTCAGATCTCGAATTGATTCGCGTGGAACCGGTGCTGCATAACTACCGGCATTGCGAAGCGCCATCAACGGGAATTCACTGCACAATCGTTTCGACCTACGAGCCGCGTGCGGTAGGCAAGGTCCTGCTCTCGCGGGCAATTCTTTATCGGTCGCGCGCTGGTGGACTCGATACGATTGCGGTCAATGGCCACACGCCCGCTCCTCCGACTGACCGCTTCTGCACAAGCGGCATGAGCACCGACGTGTTGTGCGACTGGACCGATGCGCGCATTCCTGCAAATTTCCCAGACCCAGGACTCCAAGGACTGCATGCCGCCACCCCGGACTTCGGCGGCCTGACAGGTCCAGGCGATTCCGGCGGACCGGTGGTGAGCTCATCGGGAGTGATGCATGGGATCATTAAAGGTCAATACGATAATCTGAACATGATGTTTTATACATCTACAGCTCAGTTCTTCCGTGAGCAGCCTGATTATACGATTGCACCACCAAACTGATTTCGGCAGTGAGATGATTTGACGAAGTATTCGCCTATCACTCCGGGCCGGCAGCCCCTTCCCCTTCAAGGGAAGGGGTTGAATGGAACGAGTTGCCGCAACTGAGTGTTGCCCGCTTGATCTCAAGGCAGAGAACCTTCAAACCTGCCTCCACCGACGATCCAAAGACTCCGCTCGTAACGATGGCCAAGTTGGCGACCACTAGCCCGCATTGCATCTGGTCATGTTGATCGTCGTATCCGAAAACAATCCGCGCGCAACCCGTTCAAGAGTCGGCTTGCGGCTGCCGATGCAACTGCCGACGTAGTTTTAGCGGACTCAAGCATTGAGATCCGTGTAAGCCTTCCGCGCTGAAGTGCACGATCCTAATCACTTGATGGGGTGCAGATCGCAATAGCATCGTTCGCTTGCTGACAACACGCGTTTCAGCAGTTATGTTCGAACCTGGAACGGGGGTTCTTGCATGGGACGCAGAAAGAAGCAGAGTGGGTTTGAAGCGTTGGCCGCGTTGCCGTGGCCGCTCGGCCTTGTAGCGGGAATCGTTGGGTATCTTGGGGTGCGCTACGGCATCGGCTGGTGGTTCTCCCACCATGGCGGGATGCTGTCGCAAGGGTTTGCCCAACAGTCGAGTGGGGCGTTCGCGCCATTGGCGTGGATGCTGCTCGGCATCTGCTGGCTCGCCGCGCTGTGCTCCTATCTGGGCTCACGCAGCCGGCAACGCTTTCTGGACACACGTACCACCCTGGAGAGCCTGGCCGCTGGCGGCTGGCGCCAATTCGAACGATTGGTAGGCGAAGCATTTCGCCGCCAAGGCTATAGCGTCGAAGAAACTGGCCTGGGCGGTGCAGACGGCGGCATCGACCTGATTCTGCGCAAGGACGGCCGCCGCACACTCGTGCAATGCAAACAGTGGAAACGCCAGCAGGTTGGCGTCAGCGTGGTGCGCGAAATGTACGGCCTGCTGGCACATCACCAGGCCCACGCGGTCAAGATCGCCTGCATCGGCACTTACACGAAAGACGCCGAGCGCTTTGCCGAAGGCAAACCGATCGAATTAATTGGCGGCGAACAGTTGCTGAACATGATCCAAGCGGTGCAGCAGCAAGACACAGGGCAGCCGACGGCGATATCCGCGCGCATCGAGCCTGTCTTTGGTTCAGCTGATTCCACTGCCTCTGCAAACATTGCCACTCCAAGCTGCCCACGCTGCGGCAGCGCACTCGTGCAGAGAAGAAACCGGCGCAGCGGCGAGAACTTTCTGGGTTGCAGCCATTTTCCTAGGTGCAGAGGAATTTCGTAAGCGAACCTGACCCCCGTTTTTTTCATTTTTCATAGGTTCGTTTGCTGCTCATGTAGTTCGTGGGTGTGCGAGTCGCGGTTCGAATCGCGACTAATGTTGCAGAGTCAGTCGGACTGTATTTTCTTGGACTCTGGACATTTTTTAACATGAAAAACAAGATAGGCATTGCTGGCACAGCCGGGCTTTCTAGTTCTCATGTTCCTTTCGATGACGCAGAATCCAAAGGCGTCCAAGCTGAGTCATCACAAGCGGCGCCGGAGTATAAATTCCAGACCCAGCTTGATAATTTGCCGGCTAGACCCCCTAGTTCGAAGAGCAGTAACACCACTCATGCTTATGTTCATGCATCGCCGCCGCATTCGGTGCCGATCGCAGGTACATCGACCGCCGCGGTGACACATCAACAGGCTACTCAGCTTAAAGGCACCGATGAGTTATATGGTTTGGGCAACCTCCCATCTTCTGGTCCGGGGCGATGGGAGTATCTGGCGAATCCGGAGAACTGGCATCCGGAGCGCCGTAAGTTGCACGAAAAGCTATTAGATGAAGCACGATCTTCGGCCTTGACCCTGGCAGAATCTCTTGAGCGCGATGGCTGCCAACCGACATTGTTTGCGTTGCGCGGAAACACTGCCACGGGTAAGACGCGGATAGCCACAAAAAAAATTCCAGCTCTCGCCGCAGCTCTGGAGAAGACAGGTGGGAAAGGTTGCATCAATCCAGATGTATTCAAGAGTTCGCTTGCGAAGTCGGAGGCCGGCGCCAAGATATTTAGCTCGGCGCAAGTTCATAACGAATCATGTTTTCTTGCTGACCATTTTGAAGACGGGCTTCGCTCTCAAAGGACGGGCAGCGGTGCAATCGCTAGCATTGTTGTCGACAAGCGCTTGGCAAGGGCGTACGAAATCGACAGCTATATAGAACTAGCCAAAGAAACAGGTCGAAAAGTTGAATTGTGCGATATCGATGCACCCCTTGAGAATTCTTTGACGGGAGTTTTGCAACGGAAACCTGAAGGTGAAGATCCTAGGCCTCCTTACCCTGTAGTCTCAAGTGGATTTGTGGCCGTACGAAGCAATAGACTGGGTGTGATAGACAGGTTCATCGCCGATCCGGGCTTGGGAAACTATCGACTATTCGGAACAGCCGAGGATGGTAAGAAGGTCATGGTTGCTAGCGTCATGGGCGGTGAGTTGAGTGTAGAGGATGCTGATTTATATGAAAAGATAACGTCCCCGCAGGCCTCGGTCACCGGTGATTTGGCTGATAAGATAATCGACAATGAATTGATTGATCGTCTGACAAATAATATAGATGATCCCGAGCGCGCGGCGAATACGCGAGCCGCGCTGGAAAAATATAACGGCAAGTCATGGTCGGCCGCGCTAGCTGCTCATAGCGAGCTAATTTGATTGACAGGAAAATAGCGATGAAGACTTTGAAAGGCGCAGAGGCGCTCGAACTCCATAAGAAGCTTAAGGAACGCAATGAAGCCTTACATGCTTCCGATATCGCGTCAGCATTAGTACGCGCCGATGCCGTCGGCAAGGAACGGTTTGATCTCGAGGAACTGGAAAAACTTTGCGATACCAGTAGTGCGGGGCGCCTTACTGATGTGAAAGAGCGCCGCGACATATATGAGCGGATGTACTACGTCGAGTATCCTAAAATTATGACGTTAAAAGAATTTGCTCGTATCGTTGAGACACTTTCCTCTTGGTCATGACAGCCAGGCTGGTGCATTTACAATGATGGTTTTGTATCTATCGATAGCTTAGCTGGCTCAGTCTGAGTCCTCGGCGCAAGCTAGGTAGGTTCAAGTGTGTAAACCAGGAAACTGGGTCAGGTTGAATTCTAAATGGACCTGATTCTGTTCTTGCGACTTCGTCGAAAGCGCGTGCGTTTCGGCGCGCGATGAGGCGCGGCGATGTTTCGATGAGAAAATTGGCCTCGACCATCCATGGTGAGGTGTCTCATGCATCCCGCAGTGTTACCGTCCTTGTCGCCGATGGCGAGAAGAGAAGAGATCGATCTGGAAAGAGGTCGTGCCGAGATCGAACTCGGCGCCACAGAGCCGCGACATGCCGATGCACGGATAGATGCACAGTTGCAAGGCCTACCACAACAGCCGGTGCGCAGAGCGTCGACCAGAACGACGGGGCAACGGATTGCCGGCCACGTTTCGACCGTCGCCGGCATCGGCGCCGCTCTCACTGGTATCGCTTCGATTCCTCCACCCATGGTCGCATTCATGGGCTATATCAGCGAGAAAGATCAACTTGCAAAGTACAGCGGAATTGCCGCCTTGGCCGGTGTTGCCACTGTCAGTCTCCCGTAAAATTGATCCAGCCATAACTAGAGGTCTCCAGCACACTAGCCACCAAGGAGACCAACAATGCGCAAGAGCAAGTTCACCGAGAGCCAGATCGTCGCCACGCTGAAACAGGTCGAGGGCGGCCGCCAGGTCAAGGATGTCTGTCGCGAGCTGGGCATTTCCGAGGCGACCTACTACGTCTGGAAGTCCAAGTACGGCGGCATGGAGGCCGCTGACGTGCAACGCCTCCGCGACCTGGAGACCGAGCACAGCAAGCTCAAGCGCATGTACGCCGAGCTCGCGATGGAAAACCATGCATTGAAGGATGTCATCGCAAAAAAGCTGTAGACCCGACGCACAAACGCCCGCTTCTGGCCTGGCTCGTCGAGCGGCATGGCTGGAGCGAGCGCCGGGCCTGTTCAGTAGTTGGCGTGGCTCGCTCGACAGCGCGCTATCGGCGCCGTCCCGATCGCGACGAGGAGGTCATCGCGCTGTTGTCCGAGTTGGCCGAGCGTTTTCCCGAGCGTGGATTTGGAAAGCTCTTTCAGATCATCCGCCGTCGCGGACATGTGTGGAATCACAAAAGGGTCTGGCGCGTGTACTGCTTGATGAAACTCAATCAACGACGTCGCAGCAGGCGCCGGGTCCCGACGCGCTATCCAAAGCCGCTGGCATGCGGCGATCGACCCAATGCTGGATGGTCGATCGATTTCATGTCCGATGCGTTATGGGATGGTCGGCGGTTCCGCACGTTCAATGTCATCGACGATTTCAGTCGGGAAGCCTTGGCCATCGATGTGGACCTGAATCTTCCGGCCGCCCGCGTCATCCGCACGTTGGAACGCATCGCAGCCTGGCGCGGCTATCCGAACAAGTTGCGTTTGGACAATGGCCCGGAATTTGTTGCATTGGCCTTGGCCGAGTGGGCTGAGCGCAAGGGTATCGCGTTGGATTTCATCGAGCCGGGGCGTCCGATGCAAAACGGTTTCATCGAACGCTTCAACGGCAGTTATCGGCGTGGCGTATTGGACATGCACATCTTCCGCACGCTAAGCGAGGTCCGCGAACAGACCGAACAGTGGCTCGCCGACTACAACCAACAGATCCCGCACGACAGCCTGGGCGGGCTAACGCCCGTCGAGTTCCGTGATCAACATCAACCGCAGACCTCTAGTTTTAGCTGGCATTGAATTACGGGGAGTCGACACCACCACCTGCGCGCTCAGTGCCGTCCAGCGCCTGGCACACGCTTATGCGTATGGAAACAACATCAGTTCCAGGGCCCGCGCAATGGGAATGACAGACGGCTGCATGAACCGCGCGGTCGACATAGTCACGATGCCCGAGGAGCACGATCGCGCCGCGCATCCGATGAACGAGCATGAGACCCAGCTGCTCGCCGACGATCTGCTGCGGTTGGCGACGTGGGAGCCTTCCAGATTGGAGCCGGGCCTGTGGGAGGCGGCCAGCGGCGTTGGCGATGACGCGGACGCGCTGGTCGATCGCCTGCTTGCCTTTAGAAGGTCGGTGACGGCAGCCGCCACAGCGTCGTCCTCCGAATAAGGTACAACTACGGAAACGGGGCGGAAACGGAGTCAGGTTTACTTTCTGAGTGAACTTGACCCTGTTTCCTTGCCACCTCCCCTGCATGCCAATGACGCAGCCGGGGCCAGACAAAAGCCCCCGTGCAGAAGCACCGCCGAGGGCTTGCATCTCAGTCGCCTAGAACCTCTACATACCCAGATCAGACAGCCCCGGATGATCGTCCGGGCGACGGCCCAGCGGCCAGTGGAACTTGCGGTCGCTTTCCTTGATCGGCATGTCGTTGATGCACGAGAAGCGGCGCTCCATCAGGCCATCGGCGCCGAATTCCCAGTTCTCGTTGCCGTAGGAGCGGAACCAGTTGCCTGAATCGTCGCGCCATTCGTAGGCGTAGCGCACGGCAATACGGTTTTCGGTAACGGCCCACAGTTCCTTGATCAGGCGGTACTCAAGCTCCTTGTTCCATTTGCGCGCAAGAAACTGCCGCGCTTCTTCCCGACCGTTGGTGAACTCGGTACGGTTTCGCCATTGGGTGTCGAGCGAATAGGCAAGCGACACTTTGTCGGCATCGCGGGAATTCCAACCGTCTTCGGCGAGTCGTACCTTTTCGATCGCCGATTCGCGGGTGAAGGGGGGAAGCGGCGGGCGAGCGTGAGCGTTGGACATGGCACAGCCTCCAATCAAAGTGGATACATCGGTGTTTTGAGCTTGCGACGGAGCGTCAGGCCGCTAGCCGGTGGCCTGCTTTAGCAACAACTGCGCGATATCCCTTGCGGTGTCTGCGGCGTCTTCGTCACCCATCACGCGCGAGACGGTGATTGCGCCTTCCATGAGAAGCAGCAGCTGGCGCGCCAGTGCGGCCGGCTGCGTGATACCCAGTTGCCCGGTCAGTTCCAGCGTGTAGTCGAGCAACTTCTGTTTGTGATGCTTGGCGATCTTGCGAATTGGATCGTCGGGGTCCCCGACCTCGCCTGCGGTGTTGATGAAGGCACAGCCGCGGTAACCGGCAGACTGAAACCATTCCTTGAGCACCGTGAACATGCGCAGGATGCGCGCCTCGGGGCTGTCGGCCTTGTCGCATTCGCGCCTGAACCACTCGAGCCAACGGACGTCGCGCGCGCTCAGTGCAGCGGCGGCCACCTCGTCCTTGTTGTCGAAGTGGCGGTAGATGCTTTTCCGCGCCACGCCTGAGGTCTTCACCAGCAGGTCCATGCCGGTGGCATGGATGCCGTGCTGATAGATCAGCGCCTCAGCCGTTGCCAGGATCTTCTGTTGGGTGTCGTTGGTTGGCTTGTCCACGGCGCCAAGGTAGAACGATCGTTCTCCCTTGTCAACGCTCGCGCGTGCGTAGGTTCCGAGCCCTCACCACCCGACACGAACGATCGGGCAATCCGGACGTCATCGTGTCAGCCGCCTCATGCAGCCGACGCCGCCCTTGGCGCTGCAATGCCGTCGACGAACAGCCCGATCAGATGCGCGATGCGCGTCTTCGGCGAGCCATGCTGTTCGGTGGCCAGCGAGGTGGCGATGGCGACGACGACGAGATCGTCGAAGCAGACATCGCAGCGGACGACGCCGCTGTTCTGCGCGCTACGCAAACGTTGCTGCCCTTCCTTGCTGACGGCCTCGCACCCTGGCGTGCCGCTCTGCAGCACGGCGCCGAGCGACGCAGCCAGGCCACGATAGACACTGGTGTGCAGTGCCAGATCCTCCAGATACGCGCGCAGCGCGGCCAGCGCGTCGAGCGAACTGGCGCGCGCGTGACTGGCGTTCGCCAGCGACAGGAAGCGCCCGCTATAGGCCGCGGCAAACAACGACTCGCGTGTGGGGAAGCGCCGATACAGCGTGCCGATGCCCACACCGGCGCGCTTGGCGACGTCTTCCATCGACGCCTCGGCGCCGCGCTCCAGGAATACCTCCTCGGCCGCGGCGAGCAGGCGCTCGCGGTTTCGCTGGGCATCGGCGCGCAAGGGAGTGTCGGCGGTCAACGGGCTCTTCCGGCGTGACTTGTGGAAGTGGAGGCTACCTCCATATAATAAGTGGAGCAATCCTCCACTTACTGGGAAACACCATGGGCAAGCGATTCGAAGGCAAGGTGGTCGTGGTCACCGGCGGTACGGACGGCATCGGGCTGGTGACAGCGCAGGCGTTTTCGGCCGAAGGCGCGCAGGTCTACGTCACGGGGCGGCGGCAGGACCGGTTGGACGCTGCGGTGGCGGAGATCGGCGGCGGCGCGGTGGGCGTGCAGGGCGATGTCGGCGTGCCCGAGGACATGGACCGGCTCTATGCGCGCATCCAGCAGGAGCACGGCCGGCTGGATGTCGTCTTTGCCAACGCGGGGGTTTCCGAGTCGGCCGCGCTTGGCGAGATCGACGTTGCGCACCTGGAACGCCTGCTGGCGACCAACATCAAGGGCACGGTCTTCACCGTGCAGAAGGCGCTGCCGCTGATGGCCAGCGGCGGCGCCGTGATCCTGGCCGGCTCTGTGGCTGGCAGCAAGGGCATTGGCGCGCTCTCGGTCTACAGCGCCACAAAGGCGGCCATCCGCTCGTTCGCGCGCACCTGGACGAGCGACCTGAAAAGCCGCGGCATCCGCGTGAATGTGGTGTCGCCCGGCATGGTCCACACACCGGCCATGCAGACCTACCTGGAAGCCAATGCAGGGGCCGAGGACGCGTTCAAGCAGATGATTCCGTTCGGGCGTCTGGGCGACGCCGAAGAGATCGCCGAGGCGGTACTGTTCCTGGCCTCGGACGCGTCCAGCTTCATCGCCGGGCACGAGTTGTTTATCGATGGCGGAGTCATGGCGATTTAGGCCGCTGCCAGAGCGCTGCGATCAGCCAGGGTGACCGCGCGCTCGATCGCCCGCAGGTGGCGGTTGTCGCCATGTTTGCTGAAAACGCGGCCGGGGTTACTTTTTCGGTGGCCTCGTCCAATGGTTGCCGCCGATCAGGGGGTACTCCGGCATCCCGTCGCCACGCCATGTCGCCTTGCGCACTGGCCGTGCGTCACGACACCGAGAGCCGATCGATCTGCTCCAGCGTGGCGCCGAACCTGCAGCGCGCCATTGGGTGAAGCCTGAGCGCAGTTTTTTCCGGTTTGCTGCCTGTGTCATGTCGAGCACTCCAGCCGCCCAGCGAACGGTCGTCGTAAGCGCCTGGAATGCATTCCAGCGGTCGATCACGACGCCGAACGCGCTACCGTGCAGTGCTGAGCCACGCACACGATGGCAGTGATTGTGCCGCCTGCGCCCGCAGACCCCGCGTCGCTCACAGTGCCGCCAAGGCGTTGCATGAGCGCCACCATCGGGGCCAGGTTGTCGCCCCCATTGTTGGTCCAGGTACCCGAAAGTTCGCTGGCTTGCTTCGGAATCGATTGGCCCGCTGCGGTTCTTTCGCTACCGGGTTCGGATTTTCCGTTGGCCTGATTCACATCAACGATCACGCCGACGTATGAGCCGTCCTTGAAGACAACTCTGAAAAGCAAGTTTGCCCGATGCGGGTTGGCCCGCGACGCCGTGGTCCCGGAGCCTGTGACCTGTTGTATCAGCAAGCTGCTGCCCGTGGCAGATTCAACCTACCCTGAGATTTGCATCGATCACGTAATCGTATGCGCTTTTCTCGCGTGCATGAGAATTCAATCCCAGCATCTCGATCGGGATATTGTAAATAGGTCGAATGGTGCCCCCATCGATCACGTGAAACGTGTGCGCGTTGGCGAGCTCTTGAGTCGCTCCAGCGGATGGCGTCTGCTGCTGCACGATTGGCGTCGGTGGAGCTTTCACCGCTGCGGGCACTGTGTCGCCGTCTGATCCAACGTACCACTGTTGAACCAGGTTATCTTTTACGTTGTAGACGATGTGGGTGCCAGGTCCGCTGCGCACCGCTTCAGCACGAAAATCGCTGGCTACTCGGCAAGTGTCGCACCGGATTGCGACGGCCTGGGCCAAGGCCGAGACAACGGCACATCCTGTCGCCAGCACAGCGCTCCATATGTGCTTCACGTTATCTCCGTAATTTTTTGCGAAGGCAGTTCAACAGCGTATTTGAGGGGGTCTTTTGTCGCAACAGGTTCGCATGTGACGCGTTTTCGCACTTGGCAGAAGGTGCGGGAGCAGAGGCAGAATTGACGTAAAGCATGAGTCGGGTCGACTTCTTCCAACCTCATCAGTGCTCGCATTCGAGGCCTGGGCGAATACGCCTTGACCTCCCATACATCCCCCACCCGCCATCCTCGCTGCAGCCTCAACTGGAGAACGCACGATGATGAAGTGGATGGGCACCGCGCTGGCCGCGGCATTGTTGATGAGCGGTTGCGCCAAGGTGGAAGGCGAGAAGTTCGTTGGGCATTGGGTCAACCTGCAGTCGCAGGACGAGACGATGGACATCGAGCGCAATGGCGAGACCTTCATGGTGCGCAGCACCACACCGAAGTTCTTCAGCCGCCAGCCCAAGACCGAAAGCTACCCGGCGGTGTACAAGGACGGCGCATTGCAGGTCACCAACGATGGCGAGACGGTGAACTTCGCCATCGACGAGAGCAACGGCCATCTCAATACCGGTGGTGAGCAGTACGAGCGCGTACCGGCCAAATAAGAGCAGCTGACAGAACGCCTGCGCAACCGCCAGGCGGGCGCGGTCGGTGCTCGGAATCGGCATGTACCACGCATACACTGCGGTTCTGAGCGCGCCGTCCGCGCCCGCCTGACGGCTGCTGCCTACGTTTTGTTAGCCGCTCTAAGGCCACGGCTGTCACCGGCGCCCGCGTGCAGCCCTTGACGATCGCACGCGGGCGTTCGGCATCTGGGCACGTGTGTGCGTCCGTCGATGCGGATGCATGCGCCGAAGCGAGCTGGAGCAGCGCGCTGTTTTCGAGATGGCTACATGCTGTTGCAGGCGTATAGGATCACGGCCTTGTTCGAGGCCGTGCAATGCGCATCCATTCAAGACACATTCCCCCTTTTCGCTTTGCGCGTGCGTCGGTCTTGGCGGTGGTGCTCGCACTGTTGGCAGGCCAAGGGTTCGCGCAATCCAGTCACGGCCCGACGTACGTTGCCCCGACGCCGACGGTTGCGCCGCCGGTAGACCACGCCTTTGCCGGGGTGATGCGCGTGGACGTGGATGCCACCGACGTAGCGCGCCGCATCTTCGCTGTACGCCAGCAGATACCGGTAGACGCGAGCGGCGCAATAACGCTGCTGTATCCACGTTGGGAGGCCGCCAGCCATGGGCCGAGCCTGACGGTGACCGATCTTGCCGGCCTGGAGGTCAGTGCAGCGGGCCGCCGCCTGGCATGGCGGCGCGATGCCTATGAGCCGCATGCCTTCCACGTGCAGGTGCCGGCCGGCGTGCAGCAGCTCGATGTGCGGTTCCAGATGGTGGCCGGCGGCGAGTTGCTGACACGCGACATCGTGTTTGTGCCCTGGCAGCGGTTGGTGCTGTATCCGGCCGGTTGGTATGCGCGGAACATTCCTGTGGCCGCCATGTTGACGCTGCCCGACGGGCTGCGACCGTTCAGTGCCTTGGACGTGGAGCGCGTGCGCGGCACGCACTACGCCTTCAAGACGACATCGCTGGAAACGCTGCTGGATGCGCCGGTGCTCGCCGGCCGATACGCCGCGCAGCTGCCGCTGAGCGGGGCGGTGTCGCTGGATATCGTGGCGCAGCGGCCCGCCGACCTGCAGGTGCCGCCCGCACGTGTGGCCGAACTACGTTCGCTGCTTGCGCAGCTGGGCGCGGTGTTCGGTCCGCCACCGTTTGCACGCTACGCCATCCTGGCGCGGCTGAGCGACGAGGGGTCGGCCGGCGGCACCGAGCATCGTGCGTCCAGCGAGAACGGTTTGGCCTCGTCGCATTTCCAGGACTGGCCGGGCCAGATCCTCTCGCGCGACCTGATTGCGCACGAAATCGTGCATGCCTGGAACGGCTTTTACCGGACGCCTGCCGATTTATGGGCACCGACGCCGAACGTGCCGGTCTCCGGAAGCCTGTTGTGGATGTACGAGGGACAGACCGAGTTCTGGGGCCGCGTGCTGGCGACACGGGCCGGCCAGTTCACGCCCGATGAGGTGCGCGACCGCCTGGCGCTGGAAGCGGCGGAGATCGCAACGCGGCCCGGGCGGGCATGGCGCTCCTTATCCGACGACGTGCACTACCCGGCTTTCATGTTGCGCCAGCCGGTGGCGTGGCGCGACTGGCAGCGCCGGCGCGATTACTACTCCGAAGGCGTGATGCTGTGGCTGGCCGTGGATGCCGAACTGCGCACGCGCAGCGGCGGCAAGCGCAGCATCGACGATTTCGCGCAGCGCTTTTTCGCCGGCGCCACGCCGCACGCGCCCACGCGGACCTATACGTTCGAGGACATCTGCGCCACGTTGCATGCCGTGGCGCCAGCGAACTGGGCAGGTTTCCTGCGCGGGTGGATCGATGCCCACGACGAACTGGACACCACGCGCGGACTGGCCCAACACGGTTGGGCGCTGGTCTACACCGACACGCCAACGGCCGCGTTGCGTGCCAGCGAAGCGGAAGCTGGCGTTGCCGATCTCACCTACTCGATCGGATTGACGGTACGCGCCGACGGCATGGTGCGCACGGTGGCCTGGAACGGCCCCGCGTTCGCGGCCGGGCTGCGGCCGGGCACGCGCGTGTTGACCGTCAATGGATCGCCGTTCGAGCAGGACGCGTTGCGCGATGCGGTGCGCGACTCCATTCGCCGCCCCATCGTGTTGGGCATCGCACAGGACGAGCAGCGTGCAGACGTGCAGATCCAGTACACCGGACCACTGCGCTACCCACGGCTGGAGCGGCTGGCCGGGCGGCCCGACACCTTGGCCAAGCTGCTTGCGCCACGCTGAGGCGATGGGCGCCGGCTGCCGCCACCGGTTGTCGCGTCTTCCCCTGCGCCAGACCCTCTGCCCTTCCATGGCGCACAAGCCTTACAGTGCGCTGGCACGCCGGGTCCGGCGCTGCCCGACCGTTCAATCCAGCAACCACGAGGGTGTCATGAGCAAGGGGATGGACCAGAAGAAGAACCAGAAGAAAGAGCCGACCAAGACGCTGAAAGAAAAGCGCGCGGCCAAGCAGGAAAAGAGGGGCAAGTAAGCCGCCCGGCCTGTTGGCAGGCGGACGAACTGGAGGGGAAGCCCAACCTCGCGCTTCGCGGATGACGCCCGACGGCGCCACTCCGCGAAAGCTGCCGAGCGCTCAGCGCCCGCGTTGCCCCTCGTCCTGCTGGGCGAGCGCGGCCTTGGCCAGCGCCGACAGCAACAGCCTGGCTTTTTCCGGACGCACAACCTCGGCGTGGCCCACGTGCTCCACCGGGCTGGCTCCCTCGCGGTGCATGGGGGTTGGCTGGAACAGCAGGCGCGCGGCGCCGGGCAGCGCTGCCAGCAGGGTCAGCGGATCGTAGAGATTGAGCTTGGTCACCTGCGGCCAGATGGCGTCGAAGCTCAGGGCGCCTTGCTGATCCGCTGCCGCTGGATCCTGCGGTTGTGCTGCGACGAACGTACGGAAGAACCACGCCGTATCCAGGCCGGGGATCAGGTTGGCCTGGATGCCTTCCCACAGGCCTTTCAAGGCGTTTTTCTGCACATCGCGCAGATACTCGCCCACGGGGTGGCCATTGCGCGCGATGCCTTCGTAGAACGCCGGCGGTACGGCGGCCCTGTAGGCAGCTTCCTTGCTCAGGATGCGCAGCGGAATGCCGAGTTGCTGCGCGCGGCGGTAGAGCGCACGGGCGGCGTGGATGTCGGTGGCGTTGTTGTAGGCGCGCGTGTCCGGTTGCACGAGACCATCGGCGTCCCTGGCGGGGTCGATGCCCCCATGATGGTGATGGACGCGACCTTTTCCCGCACCAGATCGCCCGCCTCCGCAAGCAAGGCGCTGGCGTCGGTCATTCCGGCGATGACCACCATGCCGAGCTTGTGGGGCGAGGTCGCCAGGCGCTCGCGCATCGCGCGGACGCCATCGGTGTGCACCGCGTCCGGCGCCGCACGCAGCGCGGCTCCCTCGGCGAGGAACTTGGAATGCTCCCGGGCCTGCGTGGACGTCATGGGATAGTCCTGACCGCGCGCGACGCGAACCTCCGGCAATGCCAGGCGATCGAAGACACCTTTGGCCAGCTGCGCGCGTTGCGATCGCATGTCGGCATCGCCCAGGGTGACGACGACGTCGGTCAGACGCAAAAAGCCTTCGGCCTGCAGCTGCTTGGCGATGGTGTAGGTCACGACATCGTCGGGGTCCTTGTTCGGGTCGGTGAACAGCAGCGTGTCGAGCGGCAACGGCGGCCGATGCAGACGCAGCTCCCGCAGCACGGCCGCCTCGGTGGGCGTCAGCACGGACGTGTCGGCCGCGCCCAGCTCGGCCAGCATGCTGCGCTGGGCAGGCGTCAATCGCGCGGGCAAGCTCTGCGTGCGGCGGTGCCGTGGTCCGTCCGGGCGAGGAGGACGGCCAACGATGGTCTGCAAGGCGCCCGGCGGCGGCGCGGCCGCGTCTGCGGCGGAATGTGCGGGCACGGCGACGGGTGGAGGATCGCGTAGGTCAGCCGTCATGTCTGCGCCGGGCAAGCCGACGGTGGAACGGATTGCGGTGGGCTGCATGGGAGGACCTCTGGCAGTGAACGGCGGTGCTGGCAGCCCCCGTCGGCAACACGACAGAATCGGTGCTCTCGCTCATGCATGCGCAAGGCTGCACGAAACTGTCGCCTGTTCGCGCTCACGCGTGCCACCGTGGGCCGCGGCAATGGCGTGCGGCGCGATCACGCGATCCAGCGGACGGCCAGGCTCGCAACGTTACCCACCTCCAGCGCAGCGCCAGGGCGGCGTGGTGAATTCCTGTGTGCGGCGACGAAGCGTCACCGGCCGGCACGCCGCCGCATCAGCCCAACCCGACGCCGGTGTTGGCGAGCAGCGCATGCGCTATGCCGACTTAGCAGCATGTGCTGGAAGCCGCCCGGATCATGCCGCCAGCCGCTTGATCCGCGCCGGCAAGTCGCCCAGCGCGCGATGCGCCTGCTCCAGTTCGTCGTCGGCCTGCAGGCCAAGCCAGACGCGCTCGGAGGTTCCCAACGCGGCGGCCAGACGCACGGCAGTGTCCGGCAGTGATGCCGCGCTTGCCCAGCACGATTTCGTTGATACCGCGCGGCGGGACGCCGGTGGCGCGTGCCAGTGCGTTCTGGCTGATGCCCAGAGGCTCGAGAAACTCCTCAAGCAGAATTTCGCCAGGTGGATATTGGGTAGGACCGTCATCGACAGATGCCTCGTGCTCAGTGGTAATCGACGATTTCGACCTGGACCACATCGCCTTCCATCCATCGGAAGCAGATGCGCCATTGATCGTTGATCCGGATGCGGTACTGGCCGCGCCGCTCGCCCTTCGACGCTTCCAGCCGGTTGGCGGGCGGAATCGGCAGATCGTCGAGATGCGCGGCGGCATTGAGCATGCGCAACGTGCGGCGCGCGACCAATTGGATGTCGGCAGGCAACCGGCGGGAACGCTCACCCAGCCCAGATCTTTTCGGCTTCCTTGTCGGTAAAGCGCCTGATCATGTGACCAATGTGCAGTCGGCCATTGCGCGACAGGCGCCGGCACCGACTGGATTGGATCAGAACAGCGCACCTTGCACAGGCGCACTAGGCGGTGGTTGTGGAAGTGGCGCTGGCGTGGGTGCTGGAACCGGCGGTGGCTTGTCGTCTTTTGCACCCAACCGCCACGCCAAGCCCGAGATCCGTGCGGCGTGGCGTGCCAGCGCGGCGCGCATGACCGCTTCGCTGCCGGCCAGGTGCAGGGCGCGGCGGGCGCGGGTGATGCCGGTGTAGAGCAGTTCGCGGCTGAGTACGCGGGCGTCGCGGGTGGGCAGTTGCAGCCAGACCTCGTCGAATTCGCTGCCCTGGGCCTTGTGCACGGTCATGGCGAAGGCGCTTTCGTGCGCGGGCAGTGCGGCGGGGTGGAAGCCGCGCACCTGGCCGTCGCCGTCGCCTTCGAACCAGGCGACCAAGGGGCCTTGGGCACGGCGGTCGGTGGCGGGGGCGTCATGGCGTGCGCTGTCGCCAGCGTGGCCCGGCCTTGACGACGGTGCCGCGTGGCCGCGCGCGGTCACGGCACTTGCGTCGCCCTGCCCGGGGGAAGGGTCCGCGTCGCTGCGCAGGCAGATACCGACATCGCCATTGAACAGACCGTGGCGATAGCTGTTTTCGGTGATCAGCAGCAGGCGGCCCTGGAACCAGGGCGAGGCGCCGCCCAGACGGCGGGCGCCGGAGCCGGTGTCGGCGAGCAGTTGTTCGATGCGGGCGTTGAGGCCGCGTGCGCCTTGCGGGCCGGCACGCACCGCGGTGAGCAGGCGCAGGCGGCCGGCATCGCGCAGGGCGGCGGCGGGGTCCTGGGCGTTGGCCAGCGCACGCCAGTGCGCGAGCAGCGCGTCGCGGCCGAGTGCCAGCGGATCTTCGCCGTCTTCGTGGAAGTGCACGCCGGGCAGTTCGCCGCTGCGCAGCAGGGCCAGGGCGGTGTCGGCATCGCCGGCGCGGATGGCGTCGGCCAGTGGCGCCAGTGCGAAATCCTGCGCCTGGCGATAGCCGCGCAGCAGGTGCACGCGGTGGCCGTCCAGGCCGCCGCTGCGGGTGGCGGAGGTGACCGCAGGCGGACACTCGACGGGCGCGCTGCCGAGCAGCGATTGCAGTGCCTGGGCGTCTTCGGGCTGCAGGGCATCGCCCGGGCCGGCGGCCTGCAGGATGGCGGCCAGCACGTCGCCGGCTTCCACCGAAGGCAGCTGGTCGGCATCGCCAAGCAGGATCAGCTGGGTGCCATCGGCGACGGCGTCGACCAGTTTGCACATCAGCGGCAGGTCGACCATGGAGGCTTCGTCGACGACGATCAGGTCGAACGGCAGCGGGTTGTCGGCGTTGTGGTGGAAGTGCGGGGAATCCGGGATGACGCCGAGCAGACGATGCAGGGTGCTGGCGCCGCTGGGCAGCAGCGCTTCCCAGCTGGGCGGCCCGCCCCGCTCTGAGGCGGCATGCGGCGGCAGTTCCAATCCGGCGCCGGTGGACGCGGGCGCGGCGGCGTTGGTCGGATGCGTGGACGTGATGAGGCCGGCGCTTGCCGATGGCGCGGGGAGCGAGCCGGCGGCCGGGAGCTGGATGCCGTCGGCGATGGCACGCGCGATGGCGGCGCGCAGGCTTTCGGCCATGCGCTCGGCGGCGCGGCCGGTGGGCGCGGCCAGGGCGATGCGTGGGGCCGGCGTGCTGGATGCCCGTGCCTGGGCGATGCGCAGCAACAGCAGGCGGGCGATGGTGGTGGTCTTGCCGGTGCCCGGGCCGCCGGTGACCAGCAGTAACGCGCGGCGTAGCGCGAGTGCGGCGGCCTGGGCCTGGCGGTCCGGGGGGTGGGATGGCGTGGGGGGGGTTGTTCCCTCTTGGTAGTGGATTGGCGCGGGCAGGCCCGTACCCTCACCCGCCCGTCGGGCACCCTCTCCCGGGGGGAGCGGGGTTGGCTCCGCGGTGCGAGGGGTTGGGATCGCGTTCGGGAACAACTGCGCGAACAGCGGCGCCAGCGTGGCGGCGTCGACCGGCGGCAGCGGTTGCGCGGCGATGCGTTGCAGGCCCAGGGCCAGGCGGCGTTCGTACTCGCGGTAGCGGCGCAGGTAGAGCAAGCCGCGTTCGAGGACGAGCGGGCAATCGGCGGCGGCCGGGGCGTCGGGCTGCGGTTGGTCGACCCAGCGCGAGGCGGTCAGGCTGCGTTGCCAGTCGGCGGGGTCCGGGAAGGTGGGCGCCGGGCCGTCGCGCGCGTCCAGCAACATGGCGGCGCGGGCGGGGTCCAGGCCGGCGTGGCCGCTGGTGACCGCCAGCGAGGCGAGCGCGGCGCCGGCCAGCACCCGTGGGTCGGTGTCAGGCTCCAGGCGTTGCAGGCTTTGCGCGAAGGCCAGATCCAGGGTGCGCAGGGCGCCGCTCTGGTTGAGGGCGGCGAGCAGGTTTGGATGGGTCATGGCGTCGGCATTCCCTTGGCGCACGCGCGCTCGCGCCCCGTCATGCTCCGCGCACCTGTGCTGGCATGCGCGGCGCTGGCTTGCTTTGCGGGCGCGCAGCGGCATTGGCGCCCGTGGCTCGCGGGCGGTGCCTGCTCGGCGCGATCACGGAGAGGCTTGGACGCGGTGCGGGTCGGCCATGCCAGTGGCGTGGTGCGTTGCTTCATGGTGTGGGGGTCCCTGGTGCGGACGTACCCTCGCCCCAACCCCTCTCCCGGGGGGAGAGGGGCTCGAGGCCGTTGCGGGAACCTTGCGCTGGCGCGTCATTGGACAGCGCATCTGCGGGCTTGCCGGCGAACAAGGCGTCCACGGCCAGCACCAGCGCCGGTTCGAAGCGCCAGGCGTGGATGCCCGGTGCCGGATCGCCAAGCGGCGCGCGCATATCGCCGGTGGTGGTGGCGCCGGCGTTCGGAGCGGAATCGGGTCTGTCGCCCGTGGAATCGCGCGCGGTTGCGGACATGCGCTGGCCCGCGATGGAATGGCCAGGGGTTTCGGCAACGGCTTCCGACCCGGCAGCCTCCGCAGGGCGCCCGGCATCCAGGCCGCGACAGAACAGATAGCGCACGCCGCCGAAGTCGCGGGCGTAGTCGTAGGCCTCGCCCAGACGGAAGCGCAGCCAGCGGTGCAACGCTACGGTGTAGATCAGCGCCTGCAGTTCGTACTCGCTGTGCGCCATGGCCCGCGCCAGGGCGTCGGCGTCGTAGCTGGGCAGGCGGTTGGATTTGTAGTCCAGCACATACCAGCGCCCGTCCACGCTGTAGGTGAGGTCGATCAGGCCGGTCATCAGGCCTTCCAGGCGCTGGCGCGCGCCGAAGGCCTGGCGGTCGCCGACCACGCCGAACCCATGCAGCAAGCCGAGCAACGCATCGACGCGGGTGGGCCGCATGGCGAAATGGAATTCCATTTCGTTGCGGCGCTGCGGTTCGGGCACGTCGGCCAGGCGGGTGCCTTCTGGCAAGGCCACGGTGAGCGTGTGGCCGATCAGCGCGGTGAGCATGCGCAGGCCGTCGTCGAGGTCGTCCTGGGCGTAGCCGCCGCGTTGCAGGGCCTGGAGGATGGGTGCGGCCTGGCCGTCGGGGGCGGGGTGGCCCGGCCGCCAGGCCTGCCAGGCGGCGAAGTCGCAACGTTCGAACACATCGTGCATCACCACGCCGAAGCGGTTGCCGGCAAAGCGCGGATCGAACGGTTCGGCGTCGCTGGCAACGGCCACGGCAACCGCCTCGCTGCCGGACGGTTCATCGCTGCCGCCGCTGCCGACGACGGTGGCGCTGGCCATCGGGTCGGTGGCCGCGCCGGCATCGGCGTTGGCCAGTTGGGTGAAGCTATACACCCACCATTCCGGGGCGATGTGCCGTTGCGCGCTGCGCGCGGGCGGCACCTGCGCCTCTCTCGGCGCCGGCAGCCGCGGCAAGTGGGCCGGCGGCGTGCTGGTGTCCACCACCACGGTGCCCTCGCCTGCCGCGCCCTGCAGCGCATCGAGCGCATGCAGCATGGCCGACAACGCGGTGCGTTCGTGCTGATGGAACGGGCCGCTGGCGATCCACAGCGCGTGCTCGGCGCGGGTCAGGCCGACATACAGCAGGCGCGCGTCTTCGGCACGTTGTTCCTGTTTCCAGGCGGCTTCGGCGGCGCTCCAGCTCGGGTCGTCGCGCTCCGTCTTCCAGTGCAACTGGCGGCCCACGTCCGGCGCATGCACCACGCAATGACGGCCGGCGCCCTTGTCGCTGCGGCCGATGCCGATATACGGCAGGAACACCAGCGGATATTCCAGGCCCTTGCTCTTGTGCAGGGTGACGATCTGCACGCGGCGCGCGTCCGATTCCAGCCGCAACTGCTGGGCTTCGTCGTTGTCGTCGGCATTGGCGATGCGCCGCGACAGCCAGTCGACCAGGCCATGCGGGCCGAGTGCGCGCGCGTCGGCTTCCTGCAGCAGTTCGGCCAGTTGCAGATAGTTGGTGAGGCGGCGTTCGCCATCAACCAGGGCAAGCAGGCGTTGCCCGTGGGTGGCGCCGAGTTCGCCGATCAGGGCGAGCGGGCCGCCGCGCTGCCAGCGTTCGCGCCAGTCCAGCGCCTGTTGCTGCCAGTGGCGGTGACGCTCGCCGTCGCGTTCAAGTGCGGCGATGGCGATGGCGTCTTCGCCGATCAACACCGTGGCCAAGGCGGCGCGCAGGCGGCTGTCGTCGCCCGGATCGAGCAAGGCCTGCAGCAAGGCGAGCACTTCCAGCGCCTGTTCGGTGGCGAACAGACTTTGCTTGCCGGCGGCCACCGCCGGAATGCCCACCGCGCCGAGCGCCTGCTGGATGCGCGTGGCCTCGCCGTGGCTGCGCACCAGCACGGCGATATCGCCGGCCTGCACCGGGCGGCCGCACACCGTGGCCGTGCCGTCGCGGCCGCCGGCCAACCAGCCGCGGATCGCTGCAACGCAGGCGGCGGTGGCCAGCTCGCGTGCGCGGCCGGCGCTCCAGGGCTTGGGCTTGCCTTTCGCAGGCGGCGGCGGTTCCGGCGCGCGCCACAGCGTCAGTGCCGGCGCAGTGACGCCATTGCGTTGCAGGTCTTCATCCACGCGCTTGGTCCCGGCCCGCACCGGGTGGAAGGCGATGCCGTCGGTGAGGAAGGCATCGGCGTAGCCGGCCTGTGCGTACAGCGCGTCGATGGCTGCCAGCACGCCGGGGCGCGAGCGGAAGTTGTGGCTCAGCGGCGGCGCCAGTTCGGCGGTGACGGCCGCGGCCAGATAGGTGCGCACATCGCCGCCACGGAAGCCGTAGATGGCCTGCTTGGGGTCGCCGATCAGAAACAGCGCCGGTTCCAGCCCTGCTGCTCGTGCGAGCCGGCCTTCGCCGAACACGTTGGAAAAGATCGACCACTGGCGGTCGTCGGTGTCCTGGAATTCGTCCACCAGCGCGATGGCGTATTGCGTGCGCAGGCGTTTGACCAAGGCGTCGGCCTGCGCGCCCTGCAATGCGTGCGCCACCCCATCGACCAGGTCGTCGTAGGTCTGCACGCGGCGTTGCCGCTTGAGCAGCGCCAGCCGTGCGATGGCATCGTCGCGCAGCGCGTGCAGCAATGCGATACGGCGACGGCTGCGCCATTCTTCCACGCGCGCCAGCGCAGTGAGATAGCCATCGATCTGGTGGCTCATCGGCGAAGACGGCGTGCGATCGACGAACTTCTTGTTGGTGCCGGCAGCCAGTTCCGCCGCGGTCAACTTGAGCAACTTGGCATGCGGCGCGGTGTTGAGCGCAGGCGCAGCGGCGAAGGTTTCGAACCAGTGCCACAGCGATGCCAGCCACTCGGGTTTGTAGCTGACCTTGCTCAGGATGCCGCCCTCGATGGCCGCCATGATGGCGTCGAAGAATGCGGTGCCGTGCGTCTGGAATGCGGCGGCCAGTGCGTTGGCTGCCGCGTGCGCGGCCTGCAGCAAGGCAGGTGCATCGTCGGTGGTTGTGGCGACTGCCGGCAACAGCGTCGGGTGCCGCACCAGCGCGCGCAGATCGCTGGCCAAGGCCTCGGGGCCGCCCGACCACAGGGCGATGAGATCTTCGGCCATCACCGCATCGGCGGCGCGCTGCCGCCACAGATCGGCCGCCACTTCGCCAAGCAATTGGCGATCGTTGGCGAGCAGTTCCGGCGCGGCGAACGCCTGGCCGCTTTCCAGTGCGTGTTCGCGCAGCGCGCGCGCGCAAAAGCCGTGGATGGTGAACACCGCGGCCAGATCGATTTCTTCCACCGCCTGCTGCAGGCGGCGACGCAAGGCGACGGGCGTTTCGCTGCCGCCGCCCAGATGGGTGGCGAGGATGGCACGGGTGAGTAACACGTCGGGCGCTTCATGGAGGAGCGGCCCTGGCTGCGACGGGGCATCGGCGAGGTCGGTCGCGCCCAGGTCCGCTCCTGCAGAAGCCGATGGGGCGTCGGGCGACTGGATTGCGGACGACTCGGTCGCGGCCGAAACCGCTCCTGCGAGAGGCGATGGCGCCTCGGGAACCAGGCTTGCGGCCAGCACCAGGCGTTCGCGAATGCGGCGGCGCAGCTCCTGCGTGGCCGCTTCGGTGAAGGTCACCGCAAGGATCTGACCGATGCGCAAGCCACGCTCGACCACCAGCCGGGTGAACAACGTGGCCAGCGTAAAGGTCTTGCCGGTGCCGGCGCTGGCCTCGATCAGGCGCACGCCGTGCAGCGGCAACTGCAGATACGGGTCGGTGACGGGGCTGACGCTCATTCGCCATCCTCCTGCGCGCCGTGCCAGTGTCGCCAGCTGTCGATCACGCGCTCGGTCTCGAGCGGCGCGCCGGTGTTTCCCTGTTCGAGCAATGCATACACCCGATGGCTGGTGGCGGCGAACTCGGCGAAGCGTTGCGCGTCGGCAAACGGGTCGCGGCCGCGGGTGACCAGGCGCAGCTCCGGGCTGTGCGATTCGCTCCAGCCGAAGCCCGATTGCCACTGCCCGGCCGCCTCCTTGATGGCCTTGTCCAGGTCGCCGCCGCGCGCGGCCTGGTGATATTTCCAGCTGCTGTACGGCGCGAACGCCAGCGGCATCTGCAAGCCCTGGCGATACAGCTGCAGCAGCTCGGCCAACGCGGTGCGCGCCTGTGTCTGCGACAGCGGCTGCGCGTCGATGGGATGCGGGCCCAGGCCGTCGTCGTGTTCGAAGAAACGCACGTACGGCGCGTGCTCACCGGCGGCGCGCAGCAGCAGCCATTCCAGGCCGTGGCGAATGGCGCTGCGGCCGCTGAGCGCGCCGACCTGCACGCGCCCCACGCCGCTTGCGTACCAGCCCGGCACACGACCGTGCAATTCGATCTCGTCAATCTGCACCTGCAGCCGGCGCGACTGGGCCGGGTATTCGCCACGCCACTGCCGGAACGCATCGGCATACGGGCGCAATTGCGCCACGCGCTCGTCGAGCTGGCGCCGCCCCAGCGGGCCGGACGGCAGCAGCGCGCGCGCGCGCAGACGCGCGTACAGGTGCTCGGTGTCGCCGGCCAATGCAGCGTCGAATATCTGCTGCTGCAACCCGTATTGATCCAGCCCGCGCGTGGGGGCGAGCAACGGTTCCAGATCGGCGTCTTCTCCGGCCGGATCGGGCAGGCGCATGCCCAATCGATGACGCAGGAACTGCCCGGCCGGGTCGGTCAACAGGCGGCGCAGCGCGTCGATGGACATGCTGGCCGGCAAGGCGATCCCTTCGGCCGGCAATGCACCGGCCACCCACGGCGCCAGCGGTTGCCGCTGGCCGACCAGGCTGTCCACCGCCGGCCGCCACTGCCGGCGATAACTGAAACGGCGCGGGTCGGCACCGGCATCGCTCTCGTCGCCCAGCGCGCCGAACGCGGCAGCGGCGAAGGGTTGCAACGGGTGTCGCACCACCAGCGTGTCGAGCGCGTTGCTGGCGGCGTGGTATTGCGCAGCGCTTGCCAGTAATTCGCTGACCAGCACCGACGGCTCGCGCACGCTGCCATCGCGCGCATCGGCGCCGAGATAGCTCAGATAAAACACGTCCTGCGCGGAGGCGAACAACTGCAGGAACAAAAAGCGGTCGTCCTCGCGCGTGGAGCGGTCGCCGTGCCGGCGACGCTCGGTGCCCAGTTCCGCGGTGAGGCGATTGAGCCCGGCGGCCGGGTCGCGCCGCGGGAAGTCGCCATCGTTCATGCCGAGCAGGCAGATCACGCGGAACGGCAGCAAGCGCATCGGCACCATGCGCCCGAAACTGATGCCGCCGGTAAGCAGCGGCGCGCGCGTATCCGATTCGCCCAGCACCGCCGCAAAATGCGCACGCACTACCTCGGCAGGCACCTTGCCGGCGTACTCGGCGCGTATCGCGTCGCGGGCGAATTGATCGATCAACGCGCGCAAGCGATCCAGCGCGCGTTGCGCGCGCGGCGCAGTCGGCGTGGTCGGAATCAATGCCTCGAGCAGGCCCAGCAGCCGCTCGCGCCACTCGACCGGTGTCATCGCCTCGGCCAGCGCGGCTTGATGCCGTTCGAGCACGCGCAACAACCGCAACAAGGTGTCCAGTGCGGCCAGTGCGCTGCCTTCCAGCTGCGGCCACGGCGCCACCCCATCGATGTCCTCGTCGGCGCCGCTGGCATGGCCGAGCAGCAGCCGGTCCAGCGCGAAACGCCAGGTGTAGGCATCGTCGCCCGGTGCCTGGTGCTGCCGCCGGTGCGCTGCGTCCAGGCCCCAACGCGCGCCGGCCGCGTGCAGCCAGCTGCGCAGGCGTTCCAGCCCGGCTTCGTCCAACCCGGCCGCTTCGGCGATCGGCGCGCTGGCCAGCAGGTCGAGGATCTCATGCAGCCCGAAACGCGCGATCGGCAAACCGAGCAAGGTGAGGAACACCTCGGCCAGCGGCTCGCTCGCCAACGGGCTGGCATCGGCCAGCGCATAGGGCAGCGCGTCGTCGTTGCCATGGCTGCCGAACACCGCATCCAGATACGGCACGTACGGGTCGATATTGGGCGACAGCACCGCGATCTCGCGCGGCTGCAGGGGCGGGTCGAAGCGTGCATCGTCGAGCAGCGCACGCAGTTGGTCGTGCAACACCTGCAACTCGCGCAGCCGCGTGTGGCAGGCATGCACCTGCAGGCTGGGGTCGTGCAGATTCACCGCCGGCAATACCGCGTGCGCCGCAGGCGCGCGGCGATGGAACAGATCGCTCTGCATGCGCCGCAACAGGCTGTCGCCCAACCCGCCATCGGCCAGCGTGCGGCGGCCGGATTCGAGCGGGTCGGCGTAGGCGGCGATTTCGGCCAGCGGGTGCACCACTTCGTAATCGCCCACCAACGCCATGAAATCGCGCCCGGCTGCGCCCCAGGCCTGCAGCAACGGGTTTTCCTGTACCTGCTCGGCGAACAGTTGCACGGCGCCGTCTTCGCGCCGGCGTTGCCACAAGGTCTGCAGGTCGCCCCAGTAGCCTTGCGTCGGCGTGGGCAGATAGAAGTGCAGCGTGCCCACGCGCGCCTGCGTGGCCAGCACGCGCAGGACGTCCGGCGAGATGTTCAAGATGGCGAACGCGAATACGCGCGGCGGCAGGCCTTGCGGCAACGGGCCGTCGGCACGCGCATGGCGATCCAGATACTGGCCGATGCGCCGGGCGCGGTATTGCCGGCCGGTGGCGATGCTGCGCCACAACCGTGCCTGCGGGTCGTCCGGGTCGGCGCCTGCTTCCCAGCGCAGCAACCAGTCGCGGCGCCATGCCTGGTATTTCTCGAACACGCTGGCCAGCTCGCCGGCCAGCGCCCATGGCTTGAGCGCATCGCCATCGGACAGGTATCCGGCCAGCGGGGCCAGGGCCGCGTCGCTGCCCAGGTCCGACTGCAGGGCCGCATACAACCGCCACTGCGTGGTGGCCATGTCCAGATCGTCGTCGGCCGCGCCGAGGTTGCGCTCCAGCGCGCGCGCGACGAATTCGCCGGGCGTGAGAAATTCCAGATTCGCCGCAACACCGTGCTCGGCCGCAAGCGTGGACTGCAACCAGCGCCGCATCGCCACCTGCGGAATCAGCACCACCTCCGGCTGCAGCAACGGCTGCCCCGGCATCGGCCGGCGCAACTCCTGCGCGAGCAAGGCGGCCAGGGTATCCAGCGCATTGGATGGATAAAGACGGAAATCGGGCGCGGAAGTGGCGTGCATGCGTGGCGCATTGTGCCGGATGCGCGCGTGAGGCGTTGTTGGCCGCCGTGTCGGCGGCCAGGTCGCCGCGCTGGGACGCAAGGCCGCACGGCACCGTGCAACAGCGCTGCGCGGGAGATGCCGATCGACGGCGCGCCGCACACCGTGCGTCACCCACTGCCATCAGGCTCAACACCGCATTCGACGTACTGCGGTCGTTACGTGCAACCTTCGAGACGCCCAACGCAGCCATTCACTGCGTCCGCGAGCGTCATCGCAACCACGCGCGCAACACGCCGCCGACATCACAAACGTGATGGGCCGGGGCGTTCGCCCGGCCCATCGCGTTGCATGACCGCGTGGCTTACAACCCGATCAGTATTTCTTTTCCAGATTGATCATCCAGGTCTGATCGTTGTTGCTGTCGCCGTCGGTGATGCCGCGGTATTCCAGCCGCGTCGACAGGCCTTGTTCGGTCAACAGCGCTGCACCGATGCCCATCATCAGGCGGTTGCGGTCGAACGCGCTCTGCGCGGTGCGATAGAACGGGCCACCGGTAAGGTCGGCGTAGCTCAGGATCGCATCGCCACGGCCCTGGAAGTCGCGCTGGTACTCCACGCGCAACTGCGGGGTCAGCCGTCCCCAGGCAACCTCGCGACGCCATTCCAGACGCAGGCCGAGATTGCCGGTGGTGGTGGCCACATCCATGTCGGCATAGCGCAGCGCGAACGGGGCCACGCCTGCTTCCACATAGCCGTCCAAGGTGGCGCGTGCCACATCCACCCGCGCGTACGGGGTGATCTGCAGCGTGCCGCGTTGCAGGTCGGCACCGGTGGAGAGCGAGGCGATCCACTGCTTGCCGTCGCGGTTGCCCTCGGCCAGCGAACTGTCATCGGTGACGAAGCGGCGCAGGTCGTAAGACAGCAGCTGGTAGCCGACCAAGGTGTCGAAGAAGAACGCCTTGCCCGGATGGAAGCTGGCGTACAACGCCATCGTGTAGGCAGTGGCCTTGCTGTGGCTGCCGTTGTTGCCCACGTCGCTGTCGTCGCGGCCCCAACCCAGGCCCGCGCCGATCGCCAGCGACGAGGCAACCCGGTAGTCGGCACCCACGCTCAATCCATCGGTCTGGAAATCCACGCCGTTGCTGTTGGTCTGGCGGTTCAGGCTGCCCGAGCGGATAGCGCCGCCCACCCACAGGCCCAGGTCACCCTGCGTCTGCGCGCTGCTGCCGGTGGTGCCGGTCGCCGCGGGCGCATCGCGGAAGTCGTTGTCGACGTCCTGCGTGTCCGGGCTGCAGGGCTGCGCACTGATGCCGCGCTCGGCCTGGCGGCAATGCGAGGTCGGCTGGAAGCTCACTGCGTTGGTGAAGCTGCCGCCGCCGCGATGGGTGGCCTCCAGACGGCGCTGGAAGTTGTCGATCTGCGCCCGCGCAAAACGCCGCGTGGACTCGGACTGCGCATCGATCAGGCCACGCACTTCCGCATCCACGCTCGGGTCGCGCCGTGGCGCGATGTTGAACACCACACTGGCCGGGGCCGAGGTGGCGAATGCGTTGGACAAGGTGAACTGCACCGTGGCCTGGCCGACGAAGGCCGGGTTGGGCGTAAAGGTCAGGGTAAAGGTCGGCGTCTCGGCCATTGCAGCGGCCGCTGGCGACAGCCCGGAGGCACGCGCCGCCGCCGCACTGGCGGTGCCGCCCACGCGGGTGATGGTGGCGGTACCGGCCGAGGCCGGCAACACCGCAACCACCGCAGCCGCCACGAACGGCCCGCCGGTGGCGTTACGGGTGATGTCCACCTGTTGCGCTTCGCCCGGCACTGCCGCCGCAGTCACCGACACCGCCACCGGCCGCACGTTGACCGTGATGGTCAGCGTCACCGCTGCCGAGGTGCCGCCTGCGCCGCTGGCGGTATAGCTCAGCACGTCGGTACCGGCAAAGCCGGCGTTCGGCGTGTAGACCACTTCCAGCCCGTTGACCACGGCCGTGCCGTTGGTGGGCGCGCTGGCAATGGCGATCGCGGTGATGCTGCCGGTGTCGTTGGCGGTGACCGCTGCGGTCACGGCGGTGTCGGTCATGGTGGCGGCAACATCGGCCACCGCCACCGGCGCCGCATCGTTCACCGTGAAGGTGTAGGCCTGCGTGGCGCTGGCATTGCCCGCATCGGCCACCGCAATGGTGAACGACGTGGTGCCCTGTACCGTTGGCGTGCCCGACAGCGTGCCGTCGCTGGCCAGCGTCAATCCGGCCGGCAACGTGCCGCTGGCAATGCTGTAGCGGTACGGCGCAACGCCGCCGCTGGCGGTGAGCACCTGGTTGTAGGCGGTGCCACGCACGGCCGGCGGCAAGGTGGGCTGCCCCGGCACCAGCGTTGCGGCGTTGATGGTCAGCGAGTAGCTCCGGCTGGCCTGCGCGGCGGGGCTGGGCGTGCTGTCGGTGACCGTCAGGGTGAAGGTGAAGGTCCCCGACACCGTCGGCGTTCCGCTGAGGCCGCCGGTGGCAGCGTCCAGTCCCAAGCCACCCGGCAGCGCGCCGGCAGTGACTGCATAGCTGTACGGCGCGGTGCCGCCGGTGGCCGGCGTGACCGCAGCCGCATAGGCCTGCCCGGCCGTCCCTGCCGGCAAGGTCGACGCCGGCAACACCAGGTTCGGGCCAGCCACGGTCAGGCTGTATGCCTGCGTGCCGGTGAAGCTGTTGGCGTCGGTGGCCTGTACGGTGAAGTTGAACGTACCCTCCAGCGTGGCCGTGCCCGACAAGGTGCCGTTGCTGGCCAAGGTGATCCCGGCCGGCAATGCACCGCTGGTGATCGCGTAGGTGTAGGCCGCCGTGCCGCCGCTGGCGGTCAGCGTCTGGCTGTAGGCGGTGCCACGTGTTGCGGTGGGAACCGTGGACGGCGCCACTGCAATCGTCGGCGCGGCGATGTTCAACGTGTATCCGCGCGTACCCTGCGAGGGCGTGCCGCTGGTACTGTCGGTCGCAGTGACGGTGAAGCTGAAGCTGCCCACGCTGGTGGTGGTGCCGCTCAATGCGCCGCTACCGCTATTGAGCGTGATGCCGGCAGGCAACGCGCCGGCGGTGAGCGCGTAGCTGTAGGGCGCAATGCCGCCGGCAGCCGGAGTGATCGCACTCGAATAGGCCTGGCCCGCGGTGCCGGCCGGCAAGGTGGTGGCCGGCAAGATCACGTTGGCGCCGGCCACGGTCAGGGTATAGGCGCGGCTGCCGCTGGTCGGTGCCCCGCTGTCGGTTGCGGTGACGGTGAAGTTGAAGCTGCCGCTGGCAGTCGGCGTACCGGACAGCACCCCGGCGGCGTTCAGGGTCATTCCGGCCGGCAACGTACCGGCACTGATCACGAAGCTGTAGCCGGGGGTGCCACCGCTGGCGCTCAGCGTCTGGCTGTACGCGCTGCCTGCGGTTGCTGCGGGCAGCGACGCCGGCGAGATCGTCACCACCGCATCATCGTTGAGGATGGTGCCGGTGCCGGTGGCGCGGGCGATGGTCGCATTGCTGGCGCCGGACAGGCCAACGCTGAAGGTTTCGTTGGGCTCGACCGCGGTGTCGCCATTGACGGTGACGGCCACGCCTTGCGCGGTCACGCCCGGCGCGAAGCTCAGCGTGCCGGAGCGCGCGACATAGTCGCTGCCGGCGGTGGCGGTCCCGTCGGCGGTGGCGTAGTTGACCGTGACGGTCTGGCCGCTGGCAGCGCTCAGGCTCACCGTGAAGGTGGCCGTGGTGGTGCCGCTGTTGCCTTCGTTGACGCTCACATCGTCGATCGACAAGGCCGGCTGCGCATCGTCGTTGACGATCGTGCCCAGGCCCTGCCCGTCACTCACGCTGGCGCCGGTGACGTTGCTGAGGTTGACGAAGAACGTTTCGTTCGGCTCGGCCAGCGTGTCGCCGGTGACCAGCACGGTGAAGGTGGCGCTGCTGCTGCCGGCCGGGATGGTCTGCCCGGTCAGACTGGAGGCGACATAGTCCACACCCGCAGTGGCGGTGCCATCGGCCGTGGCGATATCGAAGCTGACGCCGCCGGCGCCGGCCGGCGCGCTCAACGACACGGTGAAGGTGGCGTTGGTGGTGCCGGCATTGCCTTCGTTGACCGAGACATCGTTGATCGACAGCGCCGGCTGGTCGTCGTTGAGGATGGTGCCGGTGGCGCTGTTCGGCGAACCGACCGTGTAGCCGCTGCCGGTGTTGAGGCTGATCACCACGGTTTCGTCGGGCTCGACCGTGCTGTCGGCGGTCGGATTGATGGTGATGGTGCCGGTGGTCTGGCCAGCGGCGATCACCAGCGGCGAACTCACGGCCGCATAGTCGGTGCCCGAGGTCGCGGTGCCGCTCACGCCAAAGCCGATGGACAGCGCGGTGGGCGACGGTTGGTTCAGGGTGACCGTGTAGAGGAGATTGGTGGCGCCGTCCTCGGACACGCTGGCCGGGGAGACGGCGATGCTCGCGGAAGGGAAGTCGTCGTTGACGATGGTGGCGGTGGCGCTGGACGGGCTGCCGGTGGAATAGCCGGTGCCATTGGCGACACTGAAGATCACCGTTTCGTCGGTTTCCACCGCGGTGTCGGCGATCGGGGTAACGCTGAAGCTGGCCGAGGCGGTATTGGCCGGCACCACCACGCTGGTCACAGCGCCGGAGTAGTCCGTGCCGCTGGTCGCGGTGCCGCTGCGGGTCAGGTTGACCGTGGTCGCCGAGGTATTGGTCTGGCTCAGCGTCACCGTGTAGACCAAGGAGGTACCGCTGTCCTCGTTGGCGGCGGACGGGCTAACCGCGATGCTGGCGGTCCGCGAGGGGGTAATCGTGATATTGACTGTGATGGTATCGCCAGCGCCGTCTTCCAGCGGAAACGTGTCGCTGGTGGCGCTGTCGCCATTATGCGTGTATGTGACGATCTGCGTTCCCTGTGCTCCGCTTGGATTAGGAACGGTCAGAGTGCCGTGGGGAGGCTGCACTCCGTCCCAGCCAACGCCGATGTCGTCTACGCCAGTGCCGTCGCAGGTGGTGACGTCGATCTGCACCGAGCCACCCTGAACTACAGTGGCGTTCAACGTCGGACAATATTGCGACGCCGCTGCTGCGGCCTTGCCGGAATACAGCGTACTCAACAGCAGCAGCGCGAACACCAGCGGCCAACGCAAAACGACGCGCACGCCTGCAGCCATATTGGTGCAATTCGTAGACATATTCCATTTCCCCGGAAAATCACGCCACCCCACTGGCGCCGGCAACGCTCCTGGTGCCTCAGACAGCATGGTTATAGGCCTTGAAGGGCATATTCCCCACCATGCTGCGCTAGCATTTGAACAGTAAATTTACGTATTCGTAAAGCACCAAATACGTCGCCCCTGTCCGATTCAGCATTATCAATGCTTGCATTGCGCAGAAGACGTGATTAAGTAGAGCAGCGCCAGGCGCGATGTCGGCGTCAAACACCCTAGGGGAGATCCGCATGAGCGAGTTCTTCATCGGTCAGATCATGCTGACCGGTTTCGCGTTTGCGCCGAAGTATTTTGCGCAATGCAACGGTCAATTGCTGCCGATCAATCAGAACCAGGCCCTGTTCAGTCTGCTCAGCACGCGGTTCGGCGGCGACGGCAAGACCAATTTCGCGCTGCCGGACATGCGCGGCCGCACGCCGATGGGCTATGGGCCGTCGGCGGATCCGGCATGGCAGCCGACGGCGATGCCAATGGGTCAGGCCGCTGGTGCGGAGACGGTGACGCTGGTGGAAAACCAGTTGCCTGCACACCTCCATCTGATGGAATGCGCCAGCGCCGCCGGCAATAACCGCAACCCAACCGGGCGCCTATTCGCCAACAATGGCGCCACGTCGGGAACGGCGACACCGCTGTACGCCGCGCCGGGGAGCGTGGTCCCGCTCTCGCAAGCCACGGTAGGCGCAGAGGGCGGCGGCCAGGCGCATCCGAACGTGCAGCCATACACCACGATCAATTTCTGCATCGCGCTGTCCGGCATCTTCCCTTCGCGCAGCTAGGCGCATCCGCACTCGGGTGCGCAGCGCACTGGTGCGCGGATCACCTCATCGACCAGGAAGAATCTCATGGGTACTCCCTTCATCGGCGAAATCCGCCTGTTCGGCTTTGGCCGCACTCCTCAGGGCTGGCAAGCGTGCGATGGCTCATTGCTGCAGATCTCCGAATACGAGCCGTTATATGTCCTGCTCGGCACCGCCTACGGTGGAAATGGCACCAGCACCTTTGCAGTGCCTGACCTGCGCGGCCGCGTGCCGGTCCACCAGGGCCAGGGGCCGGGACTGAGCAACTACGTGCTTGCCCAGAGTGCCGGTACCGAGACGGTGACGTTGACCGATCTGCAGATGCCGGCGCATACGCACGTCGCGCAAGCTACCACCGCGGGGGCGACAGCGACGGCACCCTCGGGCCTGTTGCCTGCAGCGGTGAGCGGCGACACTTTCTATCTCACCACCACCGGCGGCGCCACGGCGCAAGCGATGTCGGGGCAGAGCACCTCATTCGCCGGTGGTAACCAGCCGCACGACAACGTCATGCCCACACTGACGGTGCAGTACTGCATTGCCACCACCGGCATCTTTCCGCAGCAAGCCTGATCCCATGCGCCGCGTCGACGTGGCTGCGGCACGCATCCGCTCCATCGGAGGAATCCGCTCATGACCGAACCCTATCTCGGCGAAATCCAGTTGTTCGGCTTCGACTACAACCCTTACGGCTGGGCCCTGTGCAATGGTGCCGTCCTGCCGATCACGCAGAACAGCGCGCTGTATTCGCTGCTCGGCATCGCCTACGGCGGCAATGGCTCCAGTACGTTTCAGCTGCCGAACTTCACCGCGCGCGCTGGCTGCCAGCAGGGCCCGGGCCCTGGCCTGACCCCGCACACGCTGGGCAGCAATTTTGGTTCCGCAGGGGTGAATCTGTCGGGCTCGGAGATGCCGATGCACCAGCACGGCGTCAACTCGTTCTCCTTAGCGGACCAGACGAAGAAGAGCGGTGCGCCCGTCGGCGGCGCCGCGCTGTCGTCGCCAGGTAGCAGCAGCGCACGTCCATATAACGCAATTGCGCCCGACAAGCAGTTCTCTCCCGTTATGTTGATTCCCACCGGCAACGGCCAGGCCCACGAGAACCGGCAGCCGTATCTGGCGGTGAACTTCTGCATCGCGCTATCCGGCGACTACCCTGTCTTCAGTTGATGTCATGACACGCCCGCTTTCCGGCGAGGTCGTGAAGGCATCCGGCGGCGCAAGCCAGACCACGTTGCCGGGTGCGCACGCCATTGCATTGCGCGAAGAGCAGGATGCGGATCTGCCCTGGTTGCAGGATCTGTACGCCAGCACGCGTCGCGAGGAGCTGGCACCGGTGCCTTGGCCGGAAGCGACCAAGCGCGCCTTCCTGCAGCAGCAGTTCGCCCTGCAGCGCGCGCATTACCGGCAGCAGTTTGCCGATGCGGACTTTCTGATCGTGCAGACCAAAGCTCTAGCGATCGGCCGGCTGTATCTGCACCGCGGCGCCGCACACCACACGCTGGTCGATATCAGCCTGCTGCCGGACTGGCATGGCAAGGGCATCGGCACGCAGTTGATTGCACATGCGCAGGCGTGCGCCCGCGATGCGGGATGTGCTTTGTCATTGCATGTGCTGCACGCCAACCCCGCCGCGCAACGCCTGTATGCCCGCCTCGGATTCGTTGCAGGCGACAGCACCCAGACCCATCTGCAGATGCACTGGCATCGGCACGATCACCTGCTCAGTTGAACGAGCAGCTGGCCGTGTTCAATTGAATACGGCCTGATACAAGAACCCGTCGCGCTCGCGCGCCACCGGCACCAGGAAGATACCGATCTCGCCGAGCCGCGCATGCCGCATCTGATAGGTCTGCTGCGGAAACAAAAAGGCCGAACCATTCCGAAACAGCAGCGAGAACGGCGCACGTTGCGAATTGCGCGCGTGCTGCAAGGGCCGCGCCTCCACCAGCACGAACGGCACCTCGCCCTCATTCAAAGCGGCGGCAAAGGTCTCGTTGACGCTGCCGGCAAAGTGTTCAAGCGTCAGCAACTCCATGGAAGATTCCTGCAGCGACGAAGTAGCGTGGATCGTCACGTTTTGTGGCCGGTTCGACAAGATGCCGCTGCCGACAACGCGACGTGCTAGGCAGATCGTTGCGCAACTGCGACAGGCAAGACGACCAGGGGCACCTGCCAGTCTCAAGGTACACACTGCGTGCTGTGGCAACGTCGCTTACGTCCCTACCGCAGCGTACGTTTGCCGATCGCGACCGCATGCGTGGGCCTGGTTGCGTTGCAGGACACGCTGTTACGCAGACAGCGACGCGCAACCTGCACATCGCCCTTCGGTGAATGCGACAATACTGCACGCGCCAGTCTGGTTATGTTCAGCGGTGCACGGGCTACTCTATCGCGTTGTAATTTTGTTAAAGGCACCCATGACGGCTTCCGCTTCCCCTGTCGTGCAGTTGTCCGGTGTCCGCATCGATCGCGGCGGGCGCACGATCCTGCGCGATGTGTCGCTGGATGTGCCACGCGGCAGCATCACGGCCGTGCTCGGTCCGTCCGGTAGCGGCAAATCCACCATGCTGGCGGCGCTGACCGGCGAGCTGCGTCCGGTCGCAGGCACGGTCACGTTGTTCGGCAATCCCATTCCCACCGGCAGCCGCGCGCTGCTGGAGATGCGTCGCAACGTCGGCGTGCTGCTGCAGGGCAATGGCCTGCTCACCGACCTCAGCGTGGCCGAGAACGTCGCACTACCGCTGCGCACCCACACGCGGTTGCCGGCAGCGGTGCTGCAGCGGCTGGTGCAGATGAAGTTGCATGCAGTGGGCCTGCTGGCCGCAGCCGATGCCTGGCCACGCGAGTTGTCCGGCGGCATGGCACGGCGCGTGGCACTGGCGCGCGCGCTGGCGCTGGACCCGCCGCTGATGATCTACGACGAGCCGCTGACCGGACTGGACCCGATCGCCTCGGGCGTGATCATGAGCCTGATCCAGCGCCTCAACGACAGCCTGGGGCTGACCAGCATCATCGTCAGCCACCATGTGCACGAGACGCTGCCGATCTGCGACCAGGCGGTGGTGATCGCCAATGGCGGCATCGTGTTCGCCGGCACGCCGGCGCAGCTGCAGGACAGTACCGACCCGCTGGTGCAGCAATTCCTGCACGGCCAGCCGGACGGCCCGATCGCCTTCGATGCCGCCCCGCGCCGCGACCGGAGTGCTGCCTGATGGCCTTCGCCGATTCCATTCGCGCCTTCGGCCGCGCCGGGCTGTTCTCGCTGACGGTGCTGCGCGGCTCGCTGCCCACGCGCGATTTCATTGCCGAACTGGTCCGCGAGATCTACAAGGTCGGCGCGCGCTCGCTGCCGATCATTGCGGTGGGCGGCGCCTTCGTCGGCCTGGTGCTGACCTTGCAGGGCTATCGCACGCTCACCACCTACGGTGCGTCGGATGCGTTGTCCACCTTGTTGGGCCTGTCGCTGTATCGCGAACTGGCGCCGGTGCTGACCGCCTTGTTGTTCATTGGCCGCGCCGGCAGTTCGATCGCCGCCGAGCTCGGCCTGATGCGCGCCACCGACCAGATCAAGGCGCTGGAGCTGATGGCCATCGACCCGGTGGCCAAGGCCGTGGCGCCACGCTTCTGGGCGGCGGTGCTGACGGTGCCGTTGCTCACCGGCGTGTTCTGCTCGCTGGCCATCACCGGTGGCTATTTCGAAGCGGTGCATGTGCTGGGGATCGACAACGGCACGTTCTGGTCCGGGCTGAGCAATAGCGTGGACGTCTGGGACGACTTCGGCGTGGCGATGCTCAAGTCGGCGATTTTCGGCGGCACCGCTGCACTGGTTGCCGCCTACGTGGGCTTCCATGCCGAACCGACCATCGAAGGCACCTCGGTCGCCACCACCCGCGCGGTGGTGAATGCCTCTTTGCTGGTGCTGATGTTCAACTTCGTCCTTTCTGCAATGTTGTTTAGGTGAGTGGAATAACTATGGCCATGCGTGGACCACGACTCGAATTCGCCGTCGGCGCCTTTTTGCTGCTGACCCTGGCCTCGCTGCTGGTGCTGGCGGTGGCCTCGACCAACCAGCGCTGGGGCTTTGGCTCCAGCCAGTACACGCTGACCGCCCGCTTCAGCCAGATCGGCCAGCTGCGCGCGCAGGCACCGGTAAAGATCGGCGGGGTGACCATCGGCAAGGTGTCCAACATCAGCCTGGACCCGACCAAGTTCGATTCGATCGTGACCCTGTCGCTGGATACCAAATACAAGGACCTGCCGGCCGACACCTCGGCCGGCATCTTCACCAGCGGCTTGCTGGGCGAGAGTTATATCGGGCTGCAGCCGGGCGGCGACCCGGACACCCTCAAGCCGGGCGACGAAATCGGCTTCACCCAGCCGGCGGTGGATCTGCTGCAGCTGGTCGGCAAATACATGTTCAGTGGTGGCGGTGGCGGCAGCAATGCCCCGGCCGCCGCCAACGGCCAGGCGCCTGCGCCTGCCCAAACCGCTCCTCCCTCTACGGAACCACACCAATGAAGACCACTGTGCTTTCTGCCGTCCTGGCCTCGACCCTGCTGGTGTGCGCACCGGCCACCGTGCTGGCGCAGCCGGCCGCTGCCAGCGCACCTGCGCAGGGCGCGGCGACCAAGACCGTCATCGACAGCAGCACCCGCATCCTGAGCACGCTGGACCAGCGCCGTGCCGAGTTCCGCAGCAATCCGGCGGCGCTGCGTCAGTTCATCAATGGCGAATTGAACAAGGCCTTCGACCGCGACTACTCGGCCCGCCTGGTGCTGGGCGTGCATGGCCGTGGCGCCTCCGATGCCGACGTCAAGCTGTTTGCCGATGCGCTGGCCGACAACCTGATGCAGCGGTATGGCACCGCGCTGCTGAATTTCGAAGGCAAGCCGACCTTCCGCGCCAAGTCCGAGAGCGCGCTGCCGGGCAACCGCGGCGTCAAGGTCTCCACCGACCTGCTGCGTGCCGGCAACGACCCGACCCCGGTCGACTACCTGATGCGCAATACCGGCGGCCAGTGGAAGATCTTCGACGTGATGATCGAAGGCATTTCCTACGTGCAGACCTTCAAGACCCAGTTCGACGGCCCGCTGCGCGAGAAGGGCATCGCCAAGGTGGCCGCCGAGCTGCGTAGCGGCAACCTGCAGGTCGGTACGGCACCGGCCAATGGCAACTGATACCGTGCAACGCACGGCCGACACGCTGGTCATCACCGGCGTGCTCGACCGTGCGGCGGTCACCGCGGCCTGGCCGCAGGCGATCGCACAGCTGGATGGCGCGCGCACGCTGGACCTGTCGGGTGTACAACGCCTGGACAGTGCCGGCGTGGCGATGCTGGCCGAACTGGCTGCCCGGTTACAAGCCGGCAGCGGCGCGGTGGTGGGCGAGGCGTCCGGTCTGGACGAATTGCGCGCCGCCTACCGGTTGTCCCCCACTCTCGATTTTCAGGCCTGAGCGCCAGCCCATGACCCAGTTCCGTTCTCTCCCGTTGTTGGCCAGCCTGCTGCTGGGTGCCTGCGCCAGCCAGGCGCCCAAATCCGCACCGCCGTCGGGCGGTACCGCCATCGCGCCTGCGACCGAGGCGCCGGTACGCGACGATGCCGGAGTGACCGCGCAGCCGGCCGCCGCCGGGATGGCCGCCCCGGACGCGCTGCCGGCGAGCGCTGCTGCTCCTGCCGATGCGCCTGCAGCGGCGGGTACCGGCACCGCCGCTGCAGGCGCGCCCACCGATGCCGAAAGCGATTTCGATGCGCTGTATGGCCCGACCACCCCGCAAGCAGGTGCCAACGGTGCGCCGGCACAACCGGGCGCGGCGCCGGCATACGACCCCTGGGAGCGCTACAACCGCGGCATGCACCGCTTCAACATGGCGGTGGACCGCGGCGTGGCGCGTCCGTTGGCGACGGCCTACACCAAGGTGGTGCCGAGCCCGGCGCGCCTGGGCGTGACCAACTTCTTCGACAACCTGGGCACGCCGCTGACCATGGTCAACCAGCTGCTGCAAGGCCACCCGGTCCATGCAATGCAGTCGCTGGGGCGCTTTGTGATGAACAGCACCCTGGGTGTGGCCGGGCTGTTCGACCCCGCCTCGGCGGCCGGCATCCCGCGGCGCAGCGAAGACTTCGGCCAGACGCTGGGCGCGTGGGGCTGGCGCAATTCGCGTTACTTCGAACTGCCGTTGTTCGGCCCGCGCACCGTGCGCGACACCTTCGGGCTGGCGGGCGATATTCCGCTGTCGTGGATTCGCCAGGTGGACGACGGCGGTACGCGCTTCGCCCTGCAGGGCTTGCAGCTGGTGGACACGCGCGCGCAGCTGATGTCGCTGGATTCGCTGCGCGACCAGGCGCCGGACGAATACGCGCTGACCCGCGATGCGTGGATGCAGCGCCGCAATTACCAGATCACCCGCGATCTGCGCAGCCATCGCGAGAAGAACAACGAGCTGCCGGAATACCTGCGCGAGGACAAGGACAATACCGTGCCGGGTAACGCCATGCCGATCCCGAACTGGGTGCGTTGAGCGGTTAGGGTTTTGGCGAGTGATGAATGTAAAAGCCCGGAAGCGATCCCGGGCTTTTTGTGTGTTGGGCACCAGGCGGACCCGTTGCGACGTCACGACGAACGCCCGCGTTGCCAAGCGCCTCGGTGTGACAGCAGTGCTAGGTGCCGTCGTTGCGAGGCGGTGTCGGTACCGGTACCGCTGCATCCTGTGCAGCGATGATTTGCCACCGACCACTCCGCTTGATCCAGATATCGGTCCAGACATACCGGCCCGTAGACCCGTCTTTACGGGTCCACGTTTCGCTCCCGTGCGCGATCGCGGTCTCTCCGAAGAATCTGACGTTGATCTCGTCGAGTGTGTTGGACATGATCTGTTTGGCAGGACCGGTCTCGCGAGTGACCTGGGATTTATCGTATCTGCGGCCCTTGGTGTCAGTCCCGATGAAGTCGTCGGCAAAGTAAATCCTGCGCTTTGACCGATCTCCTGTCACGACAGACTCTGCCCAGTCGCGAGAACAGTCGACGATGTACCGCGCTGCCTGCGTGTCAGGGGTGGACGCCGTACCGGGCATGTGCGAGCAGCCAGTCACCATCGACAACGCGAGCATTGAAGAGCTGAAGAAGTGATTGAAGGTCATTGCCTGTTCCCTGGCTCCCGATAAGAACGTGACGCGTCATCGCAATGCCGCCAGCGCGCTATGCGTGGGTGGCCAGCGCCGCATCCACTGCCGCACGCAGGCGTGCATCGTCGGCGGGAATATCCGGAGCGAAGCGGTCGATGATCTTGCCGTCGCGGCCGATCAGGAATTTTTCGAAGTTCCACACCACGCCGGGCGCGGGGTTGGGGGCGATGCCGTAGCCGGCCAGTTTTTCGCGCATCGGGCCCTCGCCGGTGGTGTGCGGATGGGTGCTGGTCAGTGCGCGATACAGCGGGTGCGCCTGGTCGCCGGTGACGGCGATCTTGGCAAACATCGGGAAGGTGACATCGTAGGTGAGCTGGCAGAACTGCGCGATTTCCGCTTCGCTGCCCGGCTCCTGTGCGTTGAAGTCGTTGGCCGGAAACCCCAGCACTTCCAGACCTTGCGTGCGCTTGTCGCGATACAGCGCTTCCAGGCCTTCGTACTGCGGGGTCAGGCCGCACTTGGAGGCGACGTTGACCACCAGCAGCACCTTGCCGCGATAGTCGGCCAGGGTGGCGGGATCACCGTCGATGCGGGTCACGGGAATGTCGTATAGCGTCTGGCTCATCGATGCGTCCTGGACAGGTAGAGCCGAGAGCATAAACGGCCAGGGTGGAGCGAGCGATGCGGCTGGCTCAGGCGGCTGGCAGTTGTCTGCAGCGGCGCCCACGGGCCGAACGGCTGACCGGCCAGGACCCGCGCTCGGCCATCTTCGAAGCCCTCAATCGATGCACAACGCCGCCTGGCCCTTGCCGCCGACCACCTCCTGGCGGCAACCGAAACGATCGCTGTCGCGCTGGCAGGTCCCGGTGGCCGCCGCGCCGGTCGGCACGATGCTGGTGGCCAGGCAGTCGCCGCTGCAATCGCTGTTGTCGGTGCAGGTCTTGCCGGCATCGGCATACGGCACGATGCAGCGCGGAACCTGCATGCGGCCGACCGGGCGCAGTTGGCCACCCTTTGCGGTGCAGGCAGCGGCGTCGGCGCTGGTTTGTGCAGCAGGGGCCTGCGCGGCTGGCGAGGCAGGGGAGGCGGTTGGCGCATTGCTGCAGGCAGTCAGCAGCAGCGCGCAGAGCCCTGCGTGGATCCATCGGGTCGCCATGTTGAAACTCTCGTCTTGAATCAGGTGGGTGCAAGCATCGCGGTGGCGATGTCTGCGCGATGTGCTGGCGATCGGCGCAAGCACGTGCCGAAAACCTGCATTCGTAGGAGCGTACCCGGGCGCGATGAAGCGTTATCGGTAAAGCGGCTCGCGCCCGGGTGCGCTCCTACGTGTGCTGTCGCCTGCGCAGGCCATGCATCGGCGTCTGCAGCCAATCACGCCTGCTCGTCGGTGCTGTCGTCTTCGCTGCTGGTGCCGGTGTCGTCGCTGCCATCGTCCAGCAGCGCCTGCGATTGCTCGCCGGCCAGGGTTTCCACCCCGCGCAGGCGGCGTTCGATGGTGCGGGTCTTGCGGCTGGCTTCGCCCAGGCTCTTGCCGACGGTGCTGATCTGCCGCTCGGCCTTTTCCAGAATGCCGGCGAACTTGCCGAACTCGCTCTTCACCGCGCCCAGCACCTGCCAGACCTCGCTGGAGCGCTTTTCGATCGCCAACGTGCGAAAGCCCATCTGCAGGCTGTTGAGCAAGGCGGTAAACGTGGTGGGGCCGGCCAGCACCACGCGGTGTTCGCGCTGCAGCAGATCGACCAGGCCGGCACGCCGGATCACTTCGGCATACAGCCCTTCGGTGGGCAAAAACATCACCGCGAAGTCGGTGGTGTGCGGCGGGCAGACGTACTTGTCGCTGATCGACTTGGCCTGGATGCGGATGGCGCGTTCCAGTTGCGCGGTCGACTGCTTGATCGCGTCGAGGTCGCCCTTTTCCTGCGCGTCGATCAGGCGTTCGTAGTCCTCGCGCGGGAACTTGGCGTCCACCGGCAGCCAGACCACCTGCTCGTCGCCGCGGCCGGGCAGGCGGATTGCGAAATCCACCGCTTCGGCACTGTCGGGCTTGACCCGCACGCCGCGGGCGTATTGCTCCATCGTCAGCGTCTGCTCGAGGATGTTGTCCAGCTGCACTTCGCCCCAGCCGCCGCGGTCCTTGACGTTGGTGAGCACGCGCTTGAGGTCGCCCACGCCGGTGGCCAGCTGCTGCATTTCGCCCAGGCCGCGTTGCACCTGTTCCAGCCGTTCGGAGACCAGCTTGAACGAGGCATCCAGGCGTGTGTTGAGCGTGGTCTGCAGTTTTTCATCGACGGTGGCGCGCATCAATTCGAGCTTGCTGGCGTTGTCGTGTTGCAGGTTGGCCAGCTGTTGCTCGAGCGTGGCGCGCATCTCGCCGATGCGCAGTTCGTTGCGCTGGGTGAGTTCGTTCAAGCGCTGGCCCAGCGCTTCGGTGAAGCGTTGTTGCGATTGGCCGGCTTCCTGGCGGCCCTTGCGGGCGTCTTCGGCCAGCGCGTCGCGCAGCGCGGCCATGTGCGTATCGGTGCGCGCGATCAGTTCGGTCAGTTGCTGGCCGAACACGTGGATGCGGGTTTCCTGTTGCTGGCCGAAGCCTTCGAGCTGGGTGCGCAATTCGGTGAGCCGCAGGGTCAGCAGCTCGCCGGTGCGTTGTTGTGCAAGGCCGCTTTCTTCGCGCGCCTTGCGGGCGTCTTCGCCGAGCGCGTCGCGCAGCAGGTCCAGGCGTTGGTCGGTGCGCGTGGACAACTCGGTGAGGTTGCGCGCGAAGGTTTCCAGGCGGGCGTCCTGCTGCCGCGCCAGGCCTTCGAGTTGCTCGCGCAATTCGCCGCGGCCATCGCGTTGCTCGGCGCGCAATGCATGTTCCAGCGCGGTGGTGGACGGACGTCGCAGCAGCGCCAGCAGCTGCAACACCAGGACTACGACAAGCAGCCCGAGAAGGATCAGGGATTGAGATGACATGCGCGCAGTGTAGCGGCGCCTGTCGCAATAGCTGCGTCGCGGACCTTGGCCAGCGGCGATCGCGTGCCAACGCTGCAGGGTGCGGCTGCACGACAGCGGCCATGCCAGAGCGCTGTCGTGCGTGAGGCCTCTGCGCTCAGAAGCCTTCCAGCACCAGCTTGCCGCGGGTGCGGTGCGATTCCAGCGCGGCGTGGGCGCGGCGCAGGTTGTCGGCGGTGATGCGCCCGTAGTGCTCGCCCAGGGTGGTGCGCAGCACGCCGGTGTCCACCAGCTCGGCGACGCGATTGAGCAGATGGTGCTGGGCGATCATGTCCTGGGTTTCGAACAGCGAGCGGGTGAACATCAGCTCCCAGTGCAGCGACAGGCTCTTGCGCTTGAGCGGCAGCGCGTCCAGCGTGGCCGGGTCGTCGATCAGCGCCAGCTGACCTTGCGGGGCCAGCACCTCGACCAGTTGGGCGAAGTGCTGGTCGGTGTGGGTGAGGCTGGCGACGTGCTGCACCTGCGCGATGCCGATCCGCTGCAGGCCCTCGCCCAGGGGCTGGCTGTGGTCGATCACGTGATGCGCGCCGAGTGCGTGCACCCAATCCCGGGTTTCCGGGCGCGAGGCGGTGCCGATGACGGTCAGCTTGGTCAGCGTGCGCGCCAGCTGCACCAGGATCGAGCCCACGCCCCCGCCCGCACCGACCACCAGCAATGCCTGGCCTTCGCCGCCGCCTTCGGCAATGCCGAGCCGGTCGAACAGCAGCTCCCAGGCGGTGATGGCGGTGAGCGGCAATGCGGCGGCCGCAGCGTTGTCGAGCGTGGCCGGCTTGCGCCCGACCAGGCGCTCGTCCACCAGGTGGAACTCGGCATTGGTGCCCGGGCGGGTCAGCGCGCCGGCGTAGTACACCGCATCGCCGGGGCGGAACAGGCTGACCGCCTCGCCGACCGCATCGACCACGCCGCTGGCGTCCCAGCCCAGCACGCGCGGGGCATCCACCGCCGCGTTGCTGCGCACCTTGGTGTCGACCGGGTTGACCGACACGGCGTGGATGCGCACGCGCAGGTCGCGCGGGCCGGGGGTGGGCAGCGGCAGCTCGAGTTCGATCAGCGCGCGCGCATCGTCGATGGGCAGGCCGTGTTGCGGGTAGGCGATGGCTTTCATGGCAGGCGTCGTGCGGGAGGGAGTTGCATCGTCAACCACCTGGATTCACGAAAAAACCGGCAAACTGCACAAGCACTTTCACCACTGGAGTGAAGATGGTCCGCTTCGACGACCTGGCGCTGTTCGTGCGGACCGCGGCGCTGGGCAGTTTTTCCAGCGCAGCGCGCGAGGCCGATCTGTTGCCGGGACAGGCCAGCGCGGCGGTGGCCCGGCTGGAACGCGCGCTGGATCTGCGTCTGTTCGCCCGGTCTACGCGCAGCCTGCGGCTGACCGCCGAGGGCGAGCAGTACCTGCCCTATGCGCGCGGCGTGCTGGAGTTGCTGCGCGACGGGCGCGAACATGTGCGGGGCGCCGACAGCGCGCTGCAGGGGCTGCTGCAGGTGACGGCGCCGTCGGACCTGGGCCGCAACGTGCTGCTGCCGTGGCTGACCGAATTCCGCGCCGCGCACCCGAAGCTGACCCTGCGCCTGCACCTGTCCGATCAGGTGGCCGACCTGTATCGCGCGCCGGTGGATGTGGCATTTCGGCTCGGCCGTATCGACGATGCAGAGCATGTGGCATTGCCGCTGGCACCGGACAACCGCCGCGTACTGGTGGCCGCGCCCGCCTACCTGCAGCGCCACGGGCGCCCCGCCACGCTGGATGCGCTACGCGAGCACGCCTGCCTGCTGTACGTGCTGGCCGGGCGCGCCTACGACCGTTGGCAATTCGACCTGGACGGCCGCCGCCACGTGGTGCCGGTGCGCGGGGCGATGCTGTGCGACGACGCCGATGTGGTGCGGCGTTGGGCAGTCGCCGGCGAAGGCATTGCCTACAAGTCGTGGCTGGATGTGTGCGCAGACGTGCAGGCCGGGCGGCTGGAGGCGCTGTTGCCCGAGTGCGGCGATCGGCTGCCGCTGCAGCTGGTGTGCCCGCACCGCAAGCAGTTTTCGCCGGCGATCCGGCAATTGCATGCGCTGTTTGCGCAGCGCTGCCAGGCGCTGACGGCGTTGTACCCGCTGCAGGCCGATGGGGCTGGTATGGGGTGATGCGGTGATCGCAGTGGCGCGATCGGCGCGATCGCTTGGCTAGACAGAAGGCCGGCGGTCGATGCGATGCGCGCGCGAACGCACATCATCCACGCGCCACACCTGCATGCGCTGCGCCATCTGCCACACGCGCGGTACCTGCCATCACGGCGGCCCTCGCGTGGCCGGCGTGCAAACGGTGGCTGCACGGCTGCGCCATGACGCTGAAATGGCCAGCACACCTGTTTCGATGTCGCATGGCCTGCGGGCTGTAGCGCGTTATTGCCGTGTTCGTTGAAGCGCCCATCACTGCAGCGGTTCTAGCCTGCCGGCATGACCGCACCCCGCCCGGTTCGCATGCAGCGCTATGGCAATCGCGACGGCCACTCGGGCGTGGTGGCCTACGCGCTGGCCGACGACGCCATCGCCGTGCGCTTTCGCAGCGGCGAGACCTATGTGTATACCGCCGATAGCGCCGGTGCCGAGGCGGTCGCGACCATGCAGCGGCTTGCCACGGCCGGACGCGGGCTGAGCACCTACATCAGCCAGACCGTGCGCGATGCATACGCGGGCAAGATCGAGCTGTAGCGGCGCAAGAGTGCAGCGGCGAGAATGCACCGCTCTGCGACTGACCGCAGCGTGCATGGATGCACTCGGCTGCACGCGCTGCACAAGGCGCGTGCGGGGTTGCAGGCAGCACGGATCACCACCGCCAACGGCCGGCCATTACGCGCGTCACTGAGGAACACATGCTGGAGATCTACGGAAAGCCGAGCTCGATCAATGTGCGCAAAGTGTTGTGGTTGTGCGATGAGCTGGGGCTGGACTACACGCTGCATGCCTATGGCAGCGGTTTTGCGTCGGTGCAGACGCCGGAATTTCGCGCACTCAACCCCAATGCGTTGGTGCCGGTCATCCGCGCGGGTGAACTGGTGCTGTGGGAATCGAACACGATCTGCCGCTACCTGGCCGCGCGCAGCCAACGCGATGATCTGCTGCCGGCCGCGCCCGCCGCGCGCGCATTGGTCGAGCAATGGATGGATTGGCAGGCCACCGAACTCAATACCGCCTGGCGCTACGCATTCATGGCCACCGTGCGTGGCAGCGCCGCGCATACCGATGCGCAGGCGATTGCGGCGAGCGTGGAGCAGTGGAACCGCCACATGGCGATCCTCGATGCGCAGCTGCAGCGCGGCGGTCCGTTCGTCCTGGGCGCATGCTTTACGCTTGCCGACATCGTGCTGGGGGTGTCGACACAGCGCTGGGTCGCCAGCCCCATCGCGCATGCGGCATTGCCTGCGGTGGCGGCGTATTACGCACACTTGCAGACACGCGCCGGATTTCAGCGCCATGGCTGCACGGCACCGTGATGCTGCATGTCGCCTTTGTGCGAAGCGAACCAGACCACCGAAGCGATGCATGCAGCACGCTCGCACTGCATTGACCTGGGCATGGGTAGGGTGAGGGTCTGCTTTTGCGAGACTTGCCGATGACCACTGCCACCAACCAAACCCGCCTGCTGGCGCTTGGCCTGTTCGTTTTTCTGGGCACGTTCGCAGCGATCGTCTGGTACCTGATGCGCCCCTACGGCACGGCGTATTTTTTTCCGGTGCATTTTCTGATCGGAGCGGCGTTGCCGTTTTTGATCTACGCAATCGGCGGAACCCGGCTGTGGTTCTGGATGGGCATGGGCATCACCGCGTTGGTGCTGCTGTGGTTTAACCTGTGGGGCCATGACGCCAATGGCGCGGCGCCGCGGGTGCTGGACTGGAGCCACTTCGCTGCCGGTGTGGTCGGGCTTGCCGGTGCCTGGGCGGTGCAGCTGATCTATCGCAACGCGCGCCCGCCGCATCGCGCCTCGATTGAGTGAGCGGCAGTGTGGTGGGCGAACGCGTGCCGTCGATCGCGCACGCCGTGATGGATGGTGGTGCTTGGCCAAGGATAGGCACGATGCGCCGCGCATGAGTTGATGCCATCGCGTGCCCGCCTTGCCCGGGCATAGCCACCGCATGACCTTGGACCGATAGCTTTGCTGCGCTGCGTTGGGCGACACTCGCGCATTCTTTTGATTCCTGCGAGGTCCGCATGTCGTCTTGGCTCAGGCGCAAATCCATCGATCAGGTCACCGTGCACGAGACTGGCCGGCAACTGGTCCGCAGCCTGAGCTGGCCGCATCTGATCGCGCTGGGCATCGGCGCCATCGTCGGTACCGGTATCTACACGCTGATCGGCGTGGGCGCCGACAAGGCCGGCCCCGCGGTGCTGCTGTCGTTCGTGGCGGCCGGCATCGTCTGCGCCTGCGCGGCGCTGGCGTATGCGGAGATGGCCACGATGATGCCGGCTGCCGGCAGTGCGTATACCTACAGCTACACCGCGCTGGGCGAGAGCATTGCCTGGGTGGTGGGCTGGAGCCTGGTGCTGGAATACTCGCTGGTGGTCAGCACCGTGGCGGTCGGCTGGTCGGGCTATTTCGTCGGGTTCCTGCAATGGCTGGGAGTGGGCTTGCCGCATGAACTCATTGCCGGGCCGCATGCCGGCGGCATCGTGAACCTGCCGGCGGTGGTGATCACCTTCCTGGTGGCTGGCCTGTTGATGGCCGGTACCAAGGAAAGCGCCACGCTCAATGCCGTGCTGGTGGTGTTCAAGATCATCGCGCTGGGCGTGTTCGTGGCCATTGCGCTGCCGGCCTTCAACAGCGCCAACCTGCAGCCGTTCATGCCGTATGGCTTCTCCAAGGCAATGGGTCCCGATGGCGTGGAGCGCGGCGTGATGGCAGCGGCGGCCATCATCTTCTTCGCGTTCTATGGCTTCGATGCGATTTCCACCGCCGCCGAAGAAACCAAGAACCCGGGACGCGATCTGTCGATCGGCATCGTCGGTTCGATGATCGGCTGCACCTTGATCTATGTGCTGGTGGCGCTGGCGGCGGTGGGTGCGATGAGCTTTACCGTGTTCGGCAAGAGCCCCGAGCCGTTGGCGCTGATCCTGCGCGAACTCGGCCACGGCAAGGCGGCCCTGGTGATCGGTGCGGTGGCGATCATTGCGTTGCCGACGGTGTTGCTGGCGTTCTTGTACGGGCAGAGCCGCATCTTCTTCGTGATGTCGCGCGATGGCTTGTTGCCGCGCGGGCTGTCCAAGGTCAATGCACGCACCGGCACGCCGGTGGCGATCACGCTGTTCACCGCGGTGCTGGTGGCAGCACTGGCGGGCGTGGCCCGGCTGGACGAAATTGCCGCGTTGGCCAATGCCGGCACGCTGGCCGCATTCACCGCGGTGGCGGCTTGCCTGTTGGTGTTGCGCGTGCGCGAGCCCGGCCGCGCGCGCGCCTTCCGCACGCCGCTGGCGTGGGTGGTGGGACCGGTGGCGATCGGCGGCTGTCTGTACCTGTTCTGGAGTTTGCCGAGCAAGACGCAGGTCTGGTTCCTGCTATGGAATGCGCTGGGCGTGGTGGTGTACCTGGCATATGGGCGACGCAATAGCCGGTTGAATCAGGCGGGCTGAGCGTCCTTCTCTCTCCAAGGCACGCGCGCCAGTAGCGCGCAAGCTGTGCCTTTTCGCCCCGCAGGGAGAGGGCTTCAACCGCCGTGGTGTTACTGCGCCTGAGGTGTGGCGCAGAATGAAGTGGGCAATGCATCCGCTTGCGTACCCCAGCCTTGGGTGGGCGCCTGCGGGGTGAGCGCAAACGACAGCGTGCCGCCCTGCTGCAGCTGCGCCCAATCCAGGAACACCTGCGGCTGCGGCTTTCCATTCCAACGCACGCTGTCCACGTATTGCAGCGCGCGGCCGTTGGCGCCGGGCGCGTCGATGCGCAGGCGCTTGCCGTTGCCCAGATTCAGCGTGACCCGCTTGAAACGCGGTGCATGCAGCAGGAATTGCCCGCTGCCCGGCACTGCCGGATACAGGCCGAGCGCGCTGAACAGATACCAGGCCGACATGGTGCCAAGGTCGTCGTTCCCGGTGACGCCGTTGGGTGCATTGGTGAACAACTGCTGCGCGGCGCGCACCACGGTGGCGGTCTTCCACGGTTGCCCGATCAGCGTGTACATCCACGGTGCGTGCAGGTCCGGTTCGTTGTTGGGGTTGTAGCGGTACTGGTTGTAATAGCTGTACGGGCCGACCACCCAGTGCGTGCGTGCGGCAGTGAGCGGATCTTTCAGTAGATCGTCGTAGGCGAAGAAGGCGTCCAGGCGTTTACCGGTGTGTTCGCGGCCATGCATGGCCTGCAGCATGCCGGGGATGTCCTGCTGCACCAGCCACTGGTATTGCCAGGCGGTGCCTTCGTGGAAGCCGTGCTCGGAGCGTGGGCTGTAGCGATCGTCGGATGGCGCATACCAGCTGCCGTCTTCCAATCGCGGGCGCGGGAAGCCGGCAAAGCCGGTCTCGGTATCGCGCACATCCGCATCCCAGACGTTGTGCCAGTTGCCGCCGCGTTTGCGCAGCTGCGCGCTGTCATCGCCGTGGCCCAGCGCTTGCGCCATCTGTGCGAGCGCGCAATCGGCCAGCGCGTATTCCAGCGTGGCCGAACCGCCGTGATGCGGGTCCACGTCCATGCCCTTGGAGGGAAACGCACGGTCGTATTGCACGAAGCCGTTGGCCAGATAGTTGGCATTGCCCGAGCGCCCGGCGTGGCGCGAATTGATCGGCGGCTGGCCGAACGCATTCTGGCGCAGCGCTGCATACGCCTGCGCCTCGTTACCCTGCAACGCGCCGAAGCGCCACAGATCCACCAGGAACGGGGTGACCGGGTCGCCGGTCATGATGTTGGTGTCGTAGTTGGCATAGCCCCAACGCGGCAGCCAGCCGCCTTGCTGCTGGATCGCCAGCAACGAGCGGCCGATGTCGCGCGCGCGCGTTGGCTGCAGCAAGGCCAGCAGCTGGTTTTGCGAGCGGTAGGTATCCCACAGCGAAAAATACTCGTAGTAGGTCCAGCCATCGGCGCGATGGATCGCATCGTCGTAGCCGCGATAGCGGCCATCGGCATCGCTGCCGGTCAGCGGCTGCAGCAAGGCGTGATACAGCGCGGTATAGGCCACGGAACGCTCGTCGTTGCTGGCGCCTTCCACTTGCATGCTGGCCAACGCATTGCGCCAGGCCTGCTGCGCGCGTTGGCGCATCTGTTCAAGACTGAGCAGTTTGCCGCCCTGCATGCCATCGGCACGCAGGTTGCTGCGGGCGCCTTGCGCATCCACATGCGAGATGGCGCTGACCACAGTCACCGCACGCGCGCGCTTGTCTTTGCCCAGCGGGAAGCTGAGCCAGGCACCGTTGGGTTTGAGTTCGCCGCCCATGCCGTGACGCGCGCCGGGCACACCGCCCTCTTCGCCCCAGACGCCATGCGCGGTGAACGGGCGATCGAATTCCAGCCGGAACCAGGTGGTGTATTCGTGGCCACCGCAGAAACTCTGCGTGGTCAGTTTGCCCTCGACCACGCGGTCGCCGACGATCTGCACCTGGCTGCCGATCACCACATGGCGGTCGTTGGCCTGCGCCACGTTGACCAGCACATGGCCGGTGTCGGCGCCCGGCGCGAAGGTGTAGCGCTCGGTCGCGGCGCGGGTCAGCGCGCTGGCTTCGGCGTCGATGCCGCCGTAATCGGTGAGCCGTACCTTGTAATAGCCGGCCTGGCCGACTTCGCCATCGTGCGTGTAGCGCGCGGCATAGCGTTTCTGGTCGAAGGCCTTGGCATCGTTGGTGTCGAAGTCGCCCCCGGGGCCGATGCGGCCGATGACCGGCAGCAGCGAGACCTGGCCGCCCTGCTCCCAGCAGCCGGCGCCGGACAGGAACGAATGGCCGAAGCCGCGAATGCTGGGGTCGTCATAGCGCCAGCCGGCGTAGTGCGCGCCGATCGGGCTGACCTGGATCAGGCCGAATGGCGCCGAGGCGCCCGGATAGGTATTGCCGTCGTCCTTGCTGCCGATGAAGGTGTTGACCTGCGCCGGGTCTTGCGCGGCCAGCGGGCCGGACATGGCCACGCCAAGCAGGCACAGACCGACCGCGGCGCGGCGCCAGAACGGCGTGCGCGCAGCACGCGCGGTGGAACGGTTGGGCGGTACGACTGACAGCATGCAGAACCCCTTGGGGGAGAGGGCGGCCAAAGCCGCAGGTGGAAGGCGCGTGCCCGCCGCTGCGATGCGCAGCGACCGACGCACGACACGTGCGCGCAACACGAGACACCAAGCGCCGGCATCGTCGTGCGTTTTGGCCGTGCCCCGAATCGACAGGCATCTTGCGTGCCCGGACGATGCCGCAAACACCACCTGTCCATATCCGACGCACGCGTCGCCGATTGCGCGCTTCAAAAATCGAACACGTATTCTGCCGCGATCTCGCGCCCGACCGGGCTGAACAGGCGGCTGTTATAGAACTCGTAATCGAGTTTGTACGGATCCTTGTGGTTGTAGCCGGTGCTGTTGAAAACGTTGTTGACGTACAGGTTGAGCTTCATCGCCGGCGTGATGCGGTAGCCGACATTGACATTCCAGGTGATCGCCGGGCCGATGCGGCCGTAGTACTTGCGGGTGCTCTGGCCGAAGGTGGGGCTGGCCGGATCGGTGTCGGTGCAGTTGGCGCGGTCGTCGGGCACGCCGCCATCGGCAAACGGCACGCAGCCGCCGGGGTTGTCCAGCCGGTCCAGGCCCCAGTGCGAACGCACGCCCGGCACCGCGCCGACGCGATCGCCATAGACGGTGGCATTCCAGTTGCCGTACAGCCAGCTCACGCTGCCGCGCAGCTTGCTGCGGATGTCGCGGTCGCGGCGCTCGGGGTTGGGGTCGGTACGGTAGGTCTGCTCGCGCATCGAGCGCAGGTTGGTGTAGTCGAGCCCCATCTGGAAATCGCCGACACCGGTCTTGAGCTGGTAGCGCGCCGACAGGTCGATGCCGCTGACATCGCGCTGGGCCAGGTTGATCGGACCGCGCTCGATGGCGGTGATGGCGCCGGCCGCATTGCGCTGCACGCGCGCCAGGATCGAGGCGCAGTAATCGGCGCCGCCCGGGTTGGACCAGGCCTGCCCAGGCGTGATGGTCAGCCCGGTGCGGCAGCCGGCCTCGTCGCGCAGGATGGTGGTTTCATCGATGTCGCGGATCTCTTCTTCCAGATGGATGCGCCAGAAGTCGGCGGTCAACGACAGGTTCTCGAACGCATCCCAGACAAACCCCACCGTCCAGGAATTGCCCAGTTCCGACTCCAGATCCGGGGTGCCGCGGCGATTGATCGCGAAGGGATAAGTCACCTCGGTGTTGTCGCCGGTGCAGTTGTTGATCTGGTAGGCACCGCTGGCGATGCAGCGGTACTGGTCGAGCGTGCGCACCTGCGCCGAGCTGGGTTGTCCTAGCAGGTAATGCATGTCCGGGGCGCGGAAGCTGGTGGCGTAGCTGCCGCGCAGCAGCAGGCTGTCGATCGGCCGCCACTGCAGGCCGGCGCTCCAGGTGGATTCCTTCTGGGTGCCGATGTCCAACTGATCGGCGGCGTCGTTGAATGCGGTGTAGTCGCCATAGCGATCAAAGCGGCCGGCCAGGGTGGCGGTGAGCGTGGCGGTCAACGGCACGCCGAACTCCAGGCCGCCCGAGTAGCGGGTGCGCTCGCCGCCGCCGCGGTCGACGTTCTGCACTTCGTAATCGACATTGGCACGCGGGTCCGGATTGAGCCGATACCCTTGCTGGGCCGCTTCCAGCACCGCGGCGAATTCGACCGGCCCGGCCCAGCCCTCGAACAGCCGACCGCTCAGGCTGAGCGCTCCCTGGTTGACCCAGGACGCGGCGCGGTTGACCGAATGCGCGCCGATCTGCGCGTACTGGCCTGGCGTCAGCGGGGTCCACCAGCGCGCGCGGTCCAGCGTGTAGGCCGGCAGCCCGTCCACCGTGCCCTGCTGCGGGCCCAGGAAGTAGTCGTTGGCGCGCTGCCAATCGACCGTGGAAATGCGCTCCTGTACCCGGTAGTACGAGCGCCCCAGCGAGGCTTCCCAGTCGAGGCGGCCGTCGGCCAGGGTGCCGCGCAGCCCGGCGCTGATGTCCCAGGAGCGCTCGCGATTGCGGTTGCGCAGGCCGGCCTGGCTGCCGACCTCGCTGGCGGTGAACTGGCGCACGCCGATCAGCTGCTGGCCGCTGGCGGTATCGTAAAAGGCCGGATAGTCCAGCCCGGCCGGCAGTTGCACATAGGGCGGCGAGGTGCCCCACTGCGCTTCGGAGTCGAACACCGCCAGATTGGTCCAGGCCTGTACGCCGTTGCCGAACTCCCAGGTGCCGTACAGATACCCGGACAGGTCCTTGCTGCCGCTGCGCAGCAGCCATTGGCCGTAGTCGGCGCTCAGCCCGCACAGCTGGCCGGTATTGGTGGTGACGCCGGTATTGCGGTTGTAGAGCAGCCGGTCGGCCAGGTAGTACTCGCCGCCGAACTGATCGCAGGCACCGGGCGGCGGCGCCTGGCGGGTGCCGGTGGCATTGTCGATCAGCGCAATGCCGCTGCTGGGGCGAAACCCCACCCGCCGCTGTTCGGTGGTCCAGGCGCTGTAGGGCGCATCGCTGGCGTCGTCCATCTGCGGGCGATCGCGGCCGAACAGCGGGTCGCGGCTGGTGTACTGCAGCGCGTAGGTCACGCTCCAGTGGTCGCCGGTGCGCCCGCCGGCCCAGGACACGTCGGCGGTGTCGCGGCCGCCCTCGGTGGAGGTGCCGCCGCGCATGCGGAACTGATCGCCGCTGTAGTTCTGCTTGAGGATCACGTTGACCACGCCGGCGATCGCGTCCGAGCCGTAGATGGCCGAGGCGCCGCCGGTGAGCACTTCCACCCGGTCCACCGCCGCGGCCGGGATGTTGCTGTAGTTGGAAACGTTGCTCTGGCCGTTGTACGGCAACGGGTAATCGGCCACGCGGCGGCCGTTGACCAGCAACAGGCTGCGGTTGGGGCCGAGGTTGCGCAGGTTGAGCGGGCTGGCATTGGGCGTATGCGAGCCCCAGCTGACGTCCGCCTCCACCGTGCCGATGGCCTGGTTGAGGGTGCCGAGCATGTCGTAGACGGTGGTGAAGCCCTGCGCGCGGATCTCGTCGGCGCCGATGATCTGCACCGGCGCCGGGCCTTCGGCCTGCACGCGCTTGATGCGCGAGCCGGTGACGGTGACCGCGTCCAGCTGTTGCGGGGCGGGGGTCTGCTGGGCCAGGCCAGCCAGGGGCGACAGTGATGCGAGCAGCAGCGCCTGCGACAGGCGGGTGTGGCGGCAATGGCGAAAAGCGGTCATTCAAGCGTCTCGTCGAGGATGATAGTGCGACGGAAAGACAATGTCTTTTCAAACACTTGCGGGCGATGGGCGTGCTTGGATCGATCTAAACCCAGGAGGGCGGTGTGTCATTTGTTGGCAAAGATTAAGCATGCGGCAGCACCCACACCACGCCGCGACGCAACAATCCGGGCGGTCTCAAGCGCGTCTTCGAGATAGAGACGTCTTTTGGATCAATGGTTTGGAGTATTGAACCCAGACGCCTTGCCAGCTTCGCTAACGGATGAGCCCGGCTGTGACTTCCGACGCTGCCCGGATGGCAGTTGGTCCTGCACCCATTTCCAGGGCCAAACGCCGTTGCGCCAGCCGTGGCGCTGCCGGATCGGAGGGTGCTCTGCGCCGACAACCCCGCTCGCAGCGTGCGCGGGAGGCTGCCCAGGACGCATGGCCGTGCAGCGAGGCCTATTCTCAAATCCTGGCGTTGCTGCGATCGCGTCTGTGCCCGCGCGGCATGAGTCGCGTACGGCGAGGATTGGATGTGCTTCTCCCGCGATCCTCTGCCATCTGGCATGCAAAGGATGCCCACACGTTTGTCCTCAGGTCGGCGCGCTTGGCCCACAAAAAAGCCCGGTCACAGGACCGGGCTTGGCGGCAGGGCGTCGGTGGGGGGGTCCGCGGCCCGACGGTGGCTTACCAGCGCATGCCTTCGAACGGGTTGAAGCTGGTGCTGCCCTTCACCTTGTCTAGGTAGTAGGCGTAGTTGGCGCTCATGCCGGCCAGCAGGGCCAGTGGAATGCTCAGCGCGTTACCGATCGATGCGGGCAGGAACGAGGCTACGATGCCGACCACCAGGCCGACGCCGATCAGGCCCAGCGCCTTGCGCCACAGGCCCAGGATGAAGAAATAGATGAAGCCGAAGAACAACGCGTAGAAGTTCATGCCCACCTTGAGCTTCTCCCCGAACGGCAGGGTCTTGAGCGCCTCTTTGTAGGCAGGGTCCCTGGGACCGCCGTGACGGTCGAAGAAGGCGAAGCGGAATTGCCACTTGGGGCTGAGCTGGGTGCGATCGAAGGTATCCATTCCAATCCATGTAGTTGTAAACGTTTACATGATAGGCGATCGCGTATTCATCGGCACGCGTTCCCGCCGGTCACCTGGGTCCGGTGCAGCTTTCGGGTGTACGCAAGCTCAGCGCTGGTCGCTGGTGCCGGTGCCGCGGCGGGCGCGGCGCAGCGAGTACAGCGAGTGGTCGGCGCGATCGACCACCGCCGCCAGCGCTTCGCCGTCCTGGCGCAGGGCGGTGCCGAGGGTGAAGCGGATCGGCGCGTCCTCGATGGCCCCCATGTAGTCGCGCGTCAACGCATCCAGCTGTGCCTGGGTGGCCTGGTGCAGCAACACCAGGAATTCGTCGCCGCCCAGGCGTACCAGGCGGTCCTGGGTGCGCAGCGGCTGGTTGAGGAACCATGCCATCTGCACCAACACCTCGTCGCCGCGTTGATGGCCATGGGTGTCGTTGACCAGTTTGAACTTGTCCAGGTCCACCACGATGCAGCCCCAGCGCACGCTGGGGTCGCGCTTGTCCAGTTCGTCCAGGAAGCGGCGGTTGTAGCAGTTGGTCAGCGGGTCGGTGAACGACCATTCCAGCAGCTGCTTCTCCTGCCGGTACTGGTTGGTGATGTCCTGGGCATGCGCCAGCACCACCGTGGCGTCGGATTCCACGTCCAGCACGTTGTGGTACTGCCAATGGCGCAGGCTGCCGTCGCCGGCCACCAGTTCGATCACTCCCGAATCCTGGCCATCGAGCACCATCCGCGAGAGGTACCCGCGCAAGGCGGCGTGGCGCTCGGGGCGCACGAATTCCACCAGCGAGCGGCCTTCCATCTGCTCGACGCTGCGGCCGAGCGAGCGTGCGGCGGCCGGGTTGATGCTGACCAGCCGGCCATGCATGTCGTGGGTGCAGATCAGGCCCAGGCTGTACTGGAACATCTTGCGGAACTTGCGCTCGCTGGCGGCCAGCGCGTCCACCGCCTGGTGCCGGTCGGTCACGTCCTGGACCGCACCGATCAGGCGCATGCGCCCATCCACGTGTTCCACCGATCCGGTGCTGTGCACCCATAGCCGCCGCCCGGTGGCGCTGGTCAGCGGCAGCTCCAGATCCCAGGACGTGCCGTCCCGCACGCAGGCTTCGACCGCTTCGGTAATGACCGCGCGCGCTTCCAGCGGATAGAAGCCGATCGCCTCGGTCAGGCTGGGCCGGTAACCGAGCGGAACATCGTGCAGGCGGCAGGTCTGGTCCGACCAGATCAGCGTGCCGCTGGCCACGTCCACCTCCCACCCGCCGACCCCGGCCACCCGGCCGGTGCGCTCCAGAAACGCTTCGCTCTCGCGCAGCCGCTGCTGCAGCTGGGCATTGGCCGCCTCGCGCTCGAGCATCACGCGGCGTTGCTCCAGGCCTTCGGCGGCCACCCTGGCCAGTTGCTGCAAGGCCTGCAACTGCGCCGGCTCCAGCGCGCGCGGGCGCTGGTCGATCACGCACACCGTGCCCATGCGTAAACCATCCGGCAGCACGATGGGGGCGCCGGCGTAATAACGGATACCGGGCGCATCGGTGACCAGGGCGTTGTCGTGGAAGCGTGGGTCGGCCGGCGCATCGCGCACTTCCATCACCGCATCGCCCTGGATGGTGTAGGCGCAGAACGCCAGCTCGCGTGGGGTTTCCGAAACCCCCGGCAGGCCGATGTTGGCCTTCCACCACTGCCGATGTTCGTCCACCAGCGAGACCAGTGCGATGGGGGTACCGGCGATCGCCTGCGCGGCAGCGGCCAGCGCGTCGAAGAACGGCTCGGCGGCGGTGTCGACCACCTGCAACAGCGCCAGACGTGCCAGGCGCTGGGCCTCGCTAGACGCAGATGACACGACGGTATCGCACTGGTTCAACGGAGCGCTCGCGGCCGGGCAATCCGCGCAGTCTAGCGGACTGCGCATACCAGCCAAGGCGGCGTTCCGTGCGCCACTGCACAGGGCAGCGTTGCGGCGGTTGTGGCCTCGCTCAGTCGGGGGCGTGCGCGTCGGTGTTCGGCGTGGTTGCGGCGCTGTCGTGGCGCATCTGCAGCGCCAGGTACAGGCGCATGCAGTCGTCGGTATTGCCCAGGTCCACCGCGCACAGTTCCTGGATGCGCTGCATGCGGTAATCCAGGGTGTTGCGATGAATGCCCAGCGCCTTGGCGGTGGGGGCCATGCGCATGCCGGCGCCGAACCAGACCGACAAGGTCTTCAGCAACTGACTGCGACGGTCCTGCGCCAGCAGTGCCTGCAGCGGCTTGCGCAATTCCTCGGCCTGCCAGGCCTGGCGCAGGTCGTCCACCAGCACCGGCAGGCGGTAATCGTCGTAGAAGAAGGCGTCGGCATGCGGGGTGCGCGCCTTGCCGATGCGCATGGTGGTGCGCGCGATCTGATGCGACAACGCCAGGCCGTTGGCCTGCGGAAAATACTGGCCCAGGGCCAGCCGGATGCGCAGCCGGCTGCTGGCGCGCATGCGCTCGAGCAGGCTGTGCGCGCGACGGCGTTGCTCCTCCACGTCCCAGTGGCCACGCCGGTCCAGTGCCGGCTTGAGCACCACCAGCTCGTTGAGCGCGGTGGCGGCGATCAGGTTGCCGCGCTCGGGCGTGGACAGCAGGGTGTGCAGGCGCTGCAGTTCCACCAGCATCGCGTCCAGGTCCAGGCTATCGCTTTCCACTTCGATCACCGCGGCCACGCGCGGCAGGTCCAGCGCGATCCCGAGCCGCTCGGCCCAGCCGGCCAGCGCCGGGGTCGGGCCCTCGGGCCGGATCAGGCCCAGCGTGACCTCTTCGCGCAGACGCGCGTCGCGTGCCAGCAGGCGCAGCAGCCCGGCCTGTTCCAGCATCGCTTCGGCGGCCATGCGCACCAGCTCGGCCTGTTGCCCGATGCGCTGCGGGTCGCCGGTCAGCCCGACGCAGCCGACGATGCGGCCCTCGGCGATCAGCGGCAGGTTGACGCCGGGGCGCACCGCATCCAGCTGCTGCGCCAGGGCGGCATCGATCTCCACCCGGCCCTGCCGGGACAGCACCAGCAACGCACCTTCGTGCAGCTGGCCGATCCGCGCCGGCTCGCCGCTGGCGATGATGACGCCGGAGTGGTCCATCACATTGACGTTGCCGTCGATGATGGTCATCGCGCGGTCGACAATGGACTGCGCCAGGGTGCGGTCGAGCGTGAGCATGGGCGGGGGGTCTGTTGCCGCGATCAGGAGCGGTCACGGTGGCATGTTCGCTTCGCGGATGTTCGGCAGGTGTGTGACGGGAGCAGTTGCGGCCGATGCCCGGGATCGGTGCGAAGAACGCTGACCGCCTTCGCGCGGATCGGTCGCACATGCAGTGGGCGCGCACCCTGTCCAGGAGGCCGCCCCGAACGCAAGCGCAGGTGCCCCACCCCTCCGAGCCACCCGGGCACTGCCGTCAGCCCCGCTCGCGCCCCGACCCGACCTGTGCCAATGCCCCGCCCAGCTGCAGCGCCGCGGCCACATTGCGGGCGGCGATGCGCACGTTGCTGGCGGCTTCGGCCAGCGCCTGCTCCACCGTGCAGGCGCGATGCACCACCGCAAACATCGCGTCGATGCCGTGCCCATGCAGCAGCGCGGCGCCGTTGCCCAGGCAACCGGCGATGGCGATCACCGGTTTGGCATGCCGTTGCGCCACCCGCGCCACGCCGACCGGGGTCTTGCCATGCAGGCTCTGGCTGTCGAGGCGGCCTTCGCCGGTGATGACCAGATCGGCCTGGGCGACCAGCGCGTCCAGCCCGAGCGCCTGGGCGACGATCTCCACCCCGGGCCGCAGCTGCGCGCCCAGATACGCCACCAGGGCCGCGCCCAGGCCGCCGGCCGCGCCGCCGCCGGGCAACGCGTGCAACCGCACACCCAGGTCGCGCTGCAGCAGGTCGGCGTAGTGCTGCAGGTTGCGATCGAGCTGGCGCACCATGCTGGGGGTGGCACCCTTCTGCGGGCCGAATACCGCCGAGGCGCCGGTCGGCCCGATCAGCGGGTTGTCCACATCGCAGGCCACTTCGAACTGGCAGTCCTGCAGCCGCCGGTCCAGGTCCTGGGTATCGATCCGCGCCAGCGTCGCCAGCGCGCCGCCACCGGGGCCGATCGACTCGCCCTGCGCATCCAGCAGCCGCACGCCCAGCGCCTGCGCCAGGCCGGCGCCGCCGTCGTTGGTGGCGCTGCCGCCGATGCCGATGATGAAGCGCCGCGCGCCGGCATCCAGCGCGGCCAGGATCAACTCGCCCACGCCCGCGGTACTGGTGCGCAGCGGCGCGCGCTCGGCCGGCGGCACCAGGGCCAGGCCGCTGGCGGCGGCCATTTCGATCACCGCGGTACGGCCGTCGCCGGTCAGGCCGAAGAACGCCTGCACCGGGGTGCCGAGCGGGCCGCTGACCGTGCAGTCGATCACCCGCCCGCCGGTGGCCGCCACCAGCGCATCGACCGTGCCTTCGCCGCCATCGGCGACCGGCACCTTGCGGTACTGCCAGTCGGGGAACACCTCGCGGAAACCGGCCTCGATCTGGGTGGCGACCTCCAGCGCGGACAGGCTTTCCTTGTAGGAATCGGGGGCGATGACGATCTTCATGGGCACACTCGCTGGGACGGACGCATCACTGGTTCACCGCGCGTGCCGGCACCCGCAGCACCAGCGCGGCGCCCAGCAGCATGGCCCCGGCCAGCACATACAGCGCCAGCTCGGTGCTGTGGGTGGCGTCCTTGATCCAGCCCACCAGGTACGGGCTGACGAAGCCGGCGACCTGGCCGGTGGAGTTGATCAGCGCCAGCCCACCAGCCGCGGCGGCGGCGGTGAGAAAGCCGTTGGTCAGCGGCCAGAACAGCGGCAAGCCGCTGACCGCCCCCATCGTGGCCAGGGTCATGCCGAACACCGCCAGGCCCAGGTTGTCGGTGACGCGGGCGGCGATGCACAGGCCGGCCGCGCCCATCAGCAACGGAATCACCAAGTGCCAGCGACGCTCGCCGCGACGGTCGGCCGAACGGCCCATCAGCACCATGAACACCGCCGCGGCCAGGTACGGGATCGCGCTCATCAGACCGATGCGGATCGGGTCGGTGACACCGCTGCCCTGGATGATCGACGGCAGCCAGAAGTTGATCGCATACACCCCGCTCTGGATGCAGAAGTACACCGTGCCCAGCAGCCACACCGCCGGATTGCGCAGCACTGCGCCCAGCGAGGTGGACGCGCCGGCCGGCTTGCCTGCTTCGTCCTCGGCCAGCACGCGTGCCAAGGCCTGTTTTTCCTGCGGGTTGAGCCAGCTGGCCTGTTGCACGCCGTCGCTGAGCAGGAACCACACCCCGATGCCCAGCAACACGGTCGGCAGGCCCTGCAACAGGAACATCCATTGCCAGCCGGCCAGGCCGCCCTGCCCGGCCGAGAAGTGATCCAGGATCCAGCCGGACAACGGCCCGCCCAGCACCCCGGAGATCGGGATCGCCGACATGAACACGGTCATGACCCGGCCATGCCGGGCACGCGGGAACCAGCGGGTCAGGTACAGCACGATGCCGGGAAAGAAGCCCGCCTCGGCCGCACCGGTGAGCAGGCGCAGGGTGTAGAACCCGGCCGGGGTGCGCACGAACAGCAGGCAGGTGGAGAGCAGGCCCCAGCTGACCATCATGATCGCCACCCAGCGCCGGGCACCGATGCGCTGCAGGATCAGATTGCTCGGCACCCCGCAGGCCAGGTAACCGATGAAGAAAATGCCCGCGCCCAGCCCGTACACGGTCTCGCTCATGCCCAGGTCGCCCAGCATCTGCAGCTTGGCAAAGCCCACGTTGACCCGGTCCAGGTAATTGAACAGGTAGCAGACGAACAGGAACGGGATCAGCCGCCACAGGATCTTGCGGTAGGTCGGACCCATGTCATCGGAGGGCGGCAGGGGCCGGGTGGCTTGGGTCATCGCACGCTCCAGCAGTCGGAAGGCCAGCCGGTGCGCAGTGCGGCAGCACCGACACCAGGCAGGTGGTCGACGCATTCTAGATTGAGCGTTTTCCCGGAATCATCGTCAGGGTGTTGCCTGTCTGCGGGCTGACACGCGCAAATTTTCGTGCAAATGCCCAAATCAACTGCAACCGCTCCCGGCGTGTGCCGGGTTCGGAACGCAACAGCCACCATGCTGTTGGTGCAGGGCTGGCCGCCCCGATGCAGCGACGGCGCCCCGTGACCCACCGCTTGGCTGACACCTAGCGGCGCACTCCGCGCGCCCCAACCAGCCCATCCGGCGAAGGAGCCCGCGGCAGCAACGCTGCCTCTACCCCAGCCCTGCACCCACAACCAAGCCGGCGGCCAGCACCCAGCCCCACACGACACACCGCCTCGGCTTTGCGAATCCCGATTCCCGAATCCCGAATCCCTGGTCCCCCAGCACTACCTCCCCACTCCCGATTCCCGTTTCCCGGCCGCATACGCCTGCGCCTGGCCCATCACCCGCAACAGGTTGCCGCCCCAGATGCCGGCGATCTGCTGCTCGGTGTAGCCCTTGCGCAACAGCCACGCGGTGATGCGCGGCAGGTCGGAGACATCTTCCAGGCCCACCACCCCGCCACCGCCGTCCCAATCCATGCCGATGCCCACGTGCTCGGGCCCGACCACTGCCAATAAGTGCTCAAGATGCGCGAAGAAGTCTTCTTCGGTGGCGCGCTTGATCGGGTAGCGCGCATCCAGCTCCTTCAGCGCGGCGCTGAGCTTGGTACCGTCGGCGATCTTGACGTGCTCCCAGCCGCCGTATTGGTCGGTGAGCGCCTTCTCGGCGGCCTTGCGCTCGGGGCTGGCGCCGCTGTCCACCAGGTAGCCGCCGTAGGAATTGACCTGGATCACCCCGCCATGCGCGGCCAGCACCTTCAGGCGCGCATCGTCGATATTGCGCGGGTGGTTGTAGACCGCGCGCGCACCGCTGTGCGAGAGCACGATCGGCACCGGCGACAGCGCGATCAACTGGTCGAACACCGCATCGGAGGCATGCGATTGATCGATCACGATGCCCAACGCCTGCGCCTGTTGCACCAGCTGTTTGCCGGCCGGGCTCAGGCCGTTCCACTCCGCGCCCTTGGGGTCGGTGGCCGAGTCGGCGAACTCGTTGTTGAGAAAGTGCACGGTGCTCATCAAGCGCAGCCCCTGCGCGTAATAGAAGCGCAGCAAGGTGGGGTCGGCTACCAGCGGGCTGGCGTTTTCCATGCTGATGTACACCACGCGCTTGCCGGCGGCCTTGATGCGCGCGGCGTCGGCCGGCGTGGTGGCCAGTGCAAAACGCTGCGGTTGCGCGGCCACCAATGTGTGGATCTTCAGCAGGCGCTGCAGACCGGCATCGCGATCGTCCAGGTGCGCGGCTGCACTGCGATCGCCCTGCCCGGTGTAGACCGCCCAGAACCCACCATCCAGCGCGCCTTCGACCATGCGCGGGTAATCCACCTGGGACAGGCGGTTGCCGGCATGCGCCTGCAAGACGTCGAAGTCGGCGCGTTCCAGATTGGCAGGCGTGTCCAGATGCGAATCCAGCGTGACCAGGCGTTTCTGCAGGGCAGTCGCGCGCGCCAGTTCGGCCTTGGAAAACTCCAGCGCATGTGCGGGCAGCGCAGCGGCCAGCAACAACGTGGCAGACAGGCAAAGCGAACGCAGGTGCATGCGATCTCACAGGCAGTGGGGGTGAGCCGATCATAGCGGCTGGCTACACGCACTGCGGCCACACGTGGGACGCTGCAGCGCTGCGGTCGATCCGCACGGCGTGGCGTGCGATACGCGCGCTGCAAGCGCAGTTCTGCGGCGATGCCGATGGCGTGCGCACGCGCGATGCTGTTGAGCGACGCCGCCATGCCGGCAACCACGGCGCGGGCGGCCGCTCGTCGTTGCAGATCGGTTTGATCTGCCTGGCAGCGCGCGCAAACCGCCACGCGCGCTGCATCGCTCAGTCGTCCAGTTCTGCCAGACGCGCGCGCACGCTGTCCACATCGATGTGTTCGCGCACATGCGGCCACTGCCGCGCCCACACCGAACGGAACACGATCCACGCACCGAACACGCCCAGACAGGTCGAGCCCAGCGCCAGCAGCAACGGGTGCAGCGGCGAACCGTCGCCGGTCTGGAACAGATACATGAAAGCCCCGGAAAACAGCAGCCAGACGCCGAACACCGGCCAGTTGCTGGCCAGCAGGCTGGCATTGGGCCGCTCGATCTGCCGCAGCAAGCGGCGCAGGGCCTTGCGTTCGTCTTCGTCGCTGGAGGTCATCGGCTGCCCGCTCCTGGTTGCATGTCTGCGTTGACCTACTGCTGGCCGGCGATGGCATCGCGCCGCGAAAGACGCTGCCTGCCACACGGCAGCGGGCGTCTTTCGCCGCAACGCGCTGCTACATCACCCGGCAGAACACCGCTTTCAGATAGCGCGATTCCTGCACGTGCGCCATGAACGGATGATCGGGACCGGCCCCGGCCACCTTCAGGATCTGAATGGTGCGCCCGGAGAAATACGACGCGCGCCGCAGCATGTCCAGGAACTCCTGCTCGGCGACCAGACCGGTGCACGAGAAGGTGGCGAACAGGCCGCCCGGCTTGACCACGCCCAAGGCCAGCTTGTTCATGTCCAGGTATTTCTTCAGCGCCGGAATCACCTGATCGCGGTCGCGGGTCATCTTGGCCGGATCCAGGATCACCACATCGAACTGCTCGCCGCGGTTGGCCGCATCGCGCAGCCACGGAAAGATGTCGGCCTGCACGAACTTGGGCCGCACGTTATTGAGCTTGGCGTTGCCCTTGGCAATGGCAATCACGTCTTCGTCGATGTCCACGCCCAGCACTTCGGCCGCACCGCGCGCGGCGGCATACACCGCAAAGCCGCCGGTGTTGCAGCACAGGTCCAGCACGCTCTTGCCTTCGACCTGCTCGCTCAGCCACTGGCGGTTGTCGCGCTGGTCGGCGAAAAAACCGGTCTTGTGCGCACCGGCCGGGTCGGCGCGGAACTTGATGCCGTGCTCGGTGATCACCGCCGCTTCGGTGGTGGTGTTGCTGTGGAAATCGAAGCTTTCCTGCTTTTGCACATGTTCGTCGGCAAAGCTGTGGAAGCGGCAGCCCTGGAACTGTTCGCGCAGCGCCTCGTAGATCCATTCGCGATGACGGAACATGCCGGCGGCGAAGAACTCCACCACCACCAGGTCGCCGTAGCGGTCCACCACCAGGCCGGACAGGCCATCGCCTTCGCTGTGCGCCACGCGCCAGGCGTCGGACACGCCATCGAGCTTGAGCCAGTCGCGGCGCAGGCTCACTGCCGCGGCGATCTTGCGCGAGAACCAGCCCGCATCCACCGGCACCGACTGGTCGGTTTCCAGGATGCGCACGGCAATGCGCGAATGGCCGTTGTAGAAGCCGCGGCCAATCCATTCCCCATCCACGCCGACCACATCGACGATGGTGCCGGGCTTGGGCTTAGCGGCGGGCTTTTCCACCAGCTTCTGGAAGATCCACGGGTGGCTGGAGCGCCAGGCATTCTTGAGACGGACGACGGGGACTGGAATATTCATCGGCCCATTGTATCCGGCTGGATTGACGTGCCTGCGCCGTGCACGCAGAATCGGGCGCAGAAGGGGAGTAGCTCCCAGCGTTGTCGCCGTCATTACGAGCCCGCCATGTGCAGCGCTCCGGTGCAACGGCAACCGGCCCGGCCGGTTGCGAGCGAGACCTTCGCCGCGCAGGCGAAGGTCCGTCACCCGGAATCCACGATTTCCGTGTCACAAGGCCTCAGCCCGCCGGCTGTCCAGGCCGCTTTCACTTTTTTCGGGATTCTTATGCAAACCATTGGCAACGTGTGGTTATGGGGTGGCTTCGCGGTGGTGGTGATCGCCGCGCTGCTGATCGATCTGGTGCTGATGCGCCACGGCGGCGCCCACAAGGTCACCTTCAAGGAGGCCACCTGGTGGAGCATCGGTTGGGTGCTGCTGGCGCTGGCCTTCAATGCCGGGCTGTGGTGGTACCTGCAAGGCAGCGTCGGCGACGTCCAGGCCGACCAGATCGGGCTGCAGTTCCTCACCGGCTACCTGGTGGAAAAATCCCTGGCGGTCGACAACATCTTCGTCTTCCTGATGGTGATGACCTACTTCGGCGTGCCCGAAGAACAGCGCCAGCGCGTGCTGATCATCGGCGTGCTGGGCGCGATCGTGCTGCGCGCGATCATGATCTTTGCCGGCTCGATGCTGCTGGCCAAGTTCCATTGGCTGCTCTACGTGTTCGGTGCGTTCCTGCTGCTGACCGGCATCAAGATGTGGTTCTCCGCCGGCAAGGAGCCGGATCTGGAAGCCAACCCGGTGCTGCGCTGGATGCGCGGGCACCTGCGCCTGAGCCCGCAGTACCACGGCAACCTGCTCAGCGTGATCAAGGACGGCAAGCGCTGGTTTACGCCGCTGTTCGTGGTGCTGATTTTGATCGCGGTGATCGATGTGATCTTCGCGGTGGACAGCATCCCGGCGATCTTCGCGATCACCACCGACCCGTTCATCGTGCTCACCTCCAACGTGTTCGCGGTGCTGGGCCTGCGCGCGATGTTCTTCCTGCTGGCCGGCATGGCCGACCGCTTCCACCTGCTGCCCTACGGCCTGGCGGTGATCCTGGTGTTCATCGGCATCAAGATGATGATCATCGATCTGTACAAGATCCCGGTGCTGGTGTCGCTGGGCGTGGTGGTTGCGATCCTGGTGGCGACCATCGTGCTGAGCCTGCTGCGCCCGCCCAGGCCGGCCGGGCACTGAGGGGCCGGGATTGGTGGTTCGGGAATCGGGAATCGTGGCGCAGCCTGCACTGCTGGCAACCATGCGCACCGACCATCTCGACAGGTCCTTGCCCGCCCACCGTCGCGGGACCTTGAGCGGCATGGATGCCGCGCCAGAGCTTACAAGGACGTACTTGCAGCGTGTCCCGCGATGGTGGGCGGGCAAGGGCCCTGCAGCCAAGCTGCAGATCGGCCGGAAGTGGACTTTGCAGATGGCAGATGGCGCGGCACGTGCGGTGCCGCGCCTCATCCACTTGCGTCATGCGCGGCAGACGACGCCAGGATTCGGCGGCGGGATTGGATTATCCCGCCGCCGGGCCTGCTTATCCCGAGTTTGAGAGGCTTGTAAAAAAACCCGCGCGACGCCATCCGTGAAGGTATGACACCGCATCCTGTTGCCGCCGCCGACACCACCGCCCAAGCTCGCCTGGATCGTTCCCGGGTCTTGCGCGCCTTCAATGTGAGCCTGGCCGCCGTGCTGCTGCTGGTGGCGGTGTTCACCGCCCAGGGCATGTTCGACTGGCGCGCCTGGGCGGTGGCACCGCTGCAGGCCGACGGCCTGCGCGGCATCCTCACCGCACCGCTGCTGCATGGTTCGCTGGCCCACCTGGGCGCCAACGCCGCGGCGCTGCTGATCCTGGGCACGCTGGCCGGCAGCGTGTATCCGCGTGCCACCGTCATGGCGCTGCCGCTGTTGTGGCTGGGCTCGGGCCTGGGCGCATGGCTGCTGGGCGAACCCGGCAGCCGGCATCTGGGCGCCAGCGGCGTGACCCACGGGCTGATGTTCCTGGTGTTTGTGCTGGGCCTGCTGCGCCGCGACCGCCCCGCGATCGCCACCAGCATGATCGCCTTCCTGTTCTACGGCGGCATGCTGATGACCATCCTGCCGCACGAAGCCGGCGTGTCCTGGCAATCGCATCTGGGCGGTGCGGTGGCCGGCCTGATCGCCGCCCTGCTGCTGCGCCTGCGCGACCCGCAACAGGCCAAGCCGCGCTACAGCTGGGAAGACGAGGACGAAGACGCTGCCTGGGAGGTGAGCAACTCCGAACACGCGATGCTGGAACCGCCACCGCCGCGTCAGGTGCCGGTGCTGTGGCAGCGCCAGGACGATGGCTCGCAGAGCGTGGTGCTGCATTTCCCGCCGCGCGAACGGCCGCCGGGTACCTGAGACGGATCAGGCAACCACGACTCGGTCGATCGCGCTGCGCTGCCCTGCGTGGGCGCGTGCCTGCGCGCGACGGGCTGTACCGCTAGAGCCCGTCGCGCTCTGGCGCGCTCCTACAGATGCTGATTAGCGCGAGGTGTGCCCGCTCAATGCGCGCCGCGCCAGGCCCGGGTCGTCGGCAAAGAACGCATCGATGCCCGCATCCAGATACGCCTTCAACTCGACCAACGCGCCGGCGTCGTTGCGCTCGGTCACCGCGCCGCCGCTGCGGTTGTTGGCGGCCAGAAAATAATTTTCCGGACGGAACGTATACGGCTGCACCTGCAACCCCGCCGCATGCGCGTCGTGCACCAGGCTGGTGGGCGCGCCCAAACGTTGCTGCGCATCCAGCGGGATGATGCTGCGGATGTCGGGGCCGATCGCATCGGCATAGCGTGCGACCTGCTTCAGGCCGTCGGGCGTGATCATCTGCCCGTAGGTCTTCGGCGCATCGCCCGTGCCGGCATCGGGCAGCGCCATCTGCGCGCCCCCGAGCAACTGCAGCAGGCCGATGTTGCTGGTGCGCCCGATCTTGTCGCGCAGATAGCGCAGGTTGCCGGTCTCGAACGACTGGATGATCACCGGCGCAGTCCGGGTATAGGCATGCGCCTGCAAGGTGGCCAGCACCTTGTCTTCCATCGGCAGGCCCAGCGCCTTGAAATAGCTGGGATGCTTGATCTCCGGAATCAGCCCGATCGTGCGGCCGGTCGCGGCAGATTCGGCCGCAACGAAATCGATGATCTCGTCCAAGGTCACGATCTGGAACTGGCCATCCCAGCGCGTGCCACGCAACTGCGGCAAGCGCTCGCGTGCGCGCAAGGTCTTCAATTCGGCCAGCGTAAAGTCCTCGGTGAACCAGCCGTCCATTGCCTGGCCATCGATGGTCTTGCGGGTCTTGCGCGCAGCGAATTCCGGGTGGCTGGCCACATCGGTGGTGCCGCCGATCTCGTTCTCGTGCCGCGCGATCAGTACGCCATCCTTGGTGGACACCAGATCCGGCTCGACAAAATCGGCGCCATCGACAATGGCTTTGGCATAGGAGGCCAGGGTGTGTTCCGGACGCAGCGCACTGGCGCCGCGGTGCGCAAAGATCTGCACCGTCTTGGCCAGCGGCGCTTCGGCAACTGCCGGGCCGTTCATGCCAACCATCATCGCTCCCACCAACCAGATACGACCGAACTGCATCATGCATCTCTCCAACGAAAAACAGGTACCGAATCGACGCCTGACCGCCGGGCGAGTCTGGTCGATAGGCGGCGCGGGAGGTACGACTGTACATCCCGCTTCCGCTGCATCGTCAGCACCCGCCGGAACATCACTCGCGACGTCTTGTTCGCCAGCCTAAAACTGTCTGCGTCGATGGAAACCGGAATTCGGTAAGCAACCGCAAGACCGGCTCTTATGATTCCCAATCCCGATTCCCCTCCTCAGAACTTCGCATCCAGCGTCAAGAACACCTGCCGCGGCGCACTGGCATGGAAGGCCAGCTGGCGGCCGTTGGGATCGCTATTGGCGAAGGCCGTCAGGTTGGAGGCGTAACGCTTGTCGGTGAGGTTGGTGACATTGAGCGAAAGCTTGAGCCCCTGCAGCACGCCAACCTGGCCGAAGTCATAACCACCGCCCGCATCGAAGGCGGTGTAGCCGCCGAAGCCCTGGTCGTTGGTATAGGTGTAGTAGCGCTGGCCGGTGTACTTGCCGCGCAGGTTGAGATTCCACGGCCCGTAATTGAAGGCCAGTTCGCTGGCGAACATGCGCTTGGGCGTGTCGACGGTGTATTTGCCGGCGGTGGGAATCACCACGCCGTTCTGCACGTAGTTGTCGTCGTAGGTCGAACGGTTGATCGAGGCCGAGTTGTACCACTGCAGGTAGCTGGTCGGCTTCCAGATCACCGTCAGTTCGCCGCCGCGGCTGCTCACCGAGCCCACGTTGAAGAAGCGCGTGGTGCATGCGGGCGTGGTGCCCTGCTGGATGCTGGCGCAGGGGTTGAGCGAAAGCAGGCGGTTATCGAAGGTGACGTCGTAGCCGACCAGCGAGGCTTCGAAGCGGTCGCGCACGAAGCGATAGCCGGCTTCCAGCGTGCGCGATTTCTCCGGCTCCAATGCGCCGACGCTGGCATCGAACGAGGCCTGGGTCACCAACAACGGGCCACCGGCGCCGCCGCCCTGGAACGCGGCGATGTTTTCCGCGTACGAGGCGAACACTTCCTGGCCTTCGGCCAGGCGATAGCCCACGCCGATCTGCGGCAACACCGATTCGCTGGCCTTGAGCGAACCGGTGGCCACCGGCGCTTCCACTGCCACGCCCGGCGTCTCGCGCGCGGTCATTTCGGTGCTTGGGCTCTTGATGCCCAGGTCCAGGCTCAGACGCTCATCCAGGAACTTGAAATTGCCCTGCACGTAGAACTGCCGCGTGGTGATGATGTAGTTCTGCGAGAACAAACGGCGATTGGGATTCTGAAGGAACTTGTCGTCGCTGACCGGACCATCGATCCAGTAGAAATTGCGCTCCACATCGTGATGATTGCGCTCGTACCACAGGCCCGCTTCAAGATGATGCGGGCCAAGGTCCCAACCGAGCGAAGCGATGCCGCCGGTGCGGTTGATCCAGTAATTGGTGCTGCGGATGGAAATCGGCAATGCCTGCGGCGTACCCGGATTGGACGCCTGGCCCGGCGACCACCAGTGGCCCTGGCCCTTGTTTTCATGGTGATAGACCTGCGTGTGCAGGCTGATCGCATCGTTGGGCTGGAAATCGCCGGCCACGTAGAACAGGTCGTCATCGCGCAAGGCGCGGCTCTGGTAGTACGCATCGTCGATGTTGTCGACACCGCCGCTGAAACCGCAACGCGCGGCATTGCGCGTGGCCGGTGCGCAATACGCCGCAGCCAATGCGCGGTTCCAGTCCGGCGCGTACAGATTCCAGTCCCAGCCCAGGCCGCGCGCCATGCCGCTCTTGGACAGGTACGCATAGTCGGCCTGCGAAGTACGCGAGGTATCGGCGAATGCGGTCAGCTTGCCGCCATCGAACTGGTAAACGCCCTTGGCATTGAACTGCCGCGTGGTGGTCGGCGATTCCGGGCGCGCCCACATGTCGGCTTCGGCATCGATGCCGGACACATACGCCGAAAACCCGTTGTAATCGCCGGTATCCACGCGCAGGAAGGTGCGCCGATTGGTATCGGAGCCCACCGTCTGCGACACCTGCCCGCCGAATACGCTGGACGGATCGGCCGAGTAATACTGGATGGTGCCGCCCAGGTTGCTGGTCGACGCCGTGCCCAACGCACCGATGCCCGAGGCCAGCTCCACGCCACCGAAGTTTTCCGCAATCAATGCGCGGCTGATGTTGAGGCCGTTGTAGTTGCCATAGGCGTTGTCGCCCAGCGGCAGGCCGTCGAGCGTATAGCCCAGGCGCGTACCGTTGAAGCCGCGCAGGCTGATCGTCTGCGATTCTTCGTTGGCACCGAACGCATCGTTGGATTGCACGTTTACGCCCGGCATGCGGTTGAGCAGCTTCTGGATGCTGGTGCCCGGCGGCAGCACCGCAATGTCCTGCGGGGTGATGCGCTGCACCTGGCGGGTTTCGCCCTGGCCGATCACCGACACCGCATCGAGTTGCTGCACGGTCGCACCGGTATCGGCAGACACCTCAGGGTCGGCGGCGTAAGCGGCAGGCGCGAGCACGAGCGCGGCGAGAACGGCGGCACTTAACTGATGGGTCTTGGGCATGAGCGGCGTTGGGGACGAGTCAAAAGATGGCGGCAAGCGTGCGACAGTTGTCTTGCGTCGATGCGACCGAAACATGACAGTGCAACGACAACCGTTTCGCATCCCTGGCCGTTGCTGCGTCGCGTTGGCATGCAGCTGTCATCGAGCCGTCGTAATCTGCGGGCTCTTCCATTCGTGTTGTCTGAGGTTGCCATGTCGCAGCGCATTGCTTGCCACTCTCACCGGACGCTGGTCAGCGTTGCCATCGCCGCATTGTTGATCGGCAGCGGCATCGCAAGTGCACGGGACAAGGCAGCCGCGAAAGATTCGGTGCTCGCCACCGATGCGCATGGGTACCTGGAGAAACAACAACTGCCCGACAGCGTGCAGCTGGTGCCACCGCCACCGCAGGAGGGCAGCGCTGCGCTCGCCAACGACGAGGCAGTCGCCAAGGCCATGCTCGCCCTGCGCGGGACACCGCGCTGGGAGCTGGCCGCGCAGGACGCGGTGCTGAGCTTTCCGGCTGCGGCCACGCACTTCAGCTGCGCGCTCGGCATACAGATCGACCAGACAAGCACCCCGCATCTGATCCGTCTGCTCGAACGCAGCATGCGCGATGCCAGCACCGCGACCAGCGCCGCCAAGGCACGCTATCAACGCCCGCGTCCTTTCATGCGCAACGCGCAACCGATGTGCACCCCGGCCGATGACACGGCCCTGCGCAAGAACGGTTCCTACCCCTCCGGCCACACCGCCATCGGCTGGACCTGGGGCCTGATCCTGTCCGAAATCGCCCCCGCCCACCGCGACGCCCTGCTCGCGCGCGGCCGCGCCTTCGGCGACAGCCGCCTGGTCTGCAACGTGCACTGGCAGAGCGATGTCACCCAGGGCCGCGTGGTAGGCGCTGCCACGGTCGCCGCATTGCACGCCAATCCTGCGTTCGAAAAAGACCTGGCCGCCGCACGCCGCGAGATCGAACAGGCGCAGGCCAAGCAGCCGGCTGCGTCCTCGGTGGCTGCGTGCAACGCGGAAAACCAAGCGCTAGGGACCGCATTGCCTGGGGTGCTGTAGTCCACCGCAAGCGCATGGCCGATGCGCCTGCGGTGCTCGGACGATGTGCGAGAGGTTGCGCCCGCATCGCCGTCCACGCAGATGATGTGCGGCGGCAGCTGCGTCTGGGTGCGGCCCGGTTCCGACGGTTCCCGCGCGCCTCATCGCGCTGGGCATCGCCGCATCACTTGCCGATGCAAAAACTCGAGAAGATCTTGCCGAGCAGGTCATCGGCACTGAGCTTTCCGGTGATCTCGCCGAGTGCTTCATGCGCCAGGCGCAGTTCTTCGGCAGCCAGTTCCAGCTGCTCGAAACCCAGTTCCAGATCGGCAGCGTCCACGTGTTGTTCGGCGCGACGCAGCGCCTGCACATGCCGCGTGCGGGCAGAGAATTCGCCCTCGACGCTGTCCACGCCATCGCCGAGCGCAAGCGCGCGCAGGCGGATGTGCAATTGCTCCAGTCCTTGTCCGGTCACGGCAGAGACAGCGATCGCATCGGCATCGAGCGATGCGGCATTGCCGAGCAGATCGCATTTGTTGTGGATCCACAGCTGACGCGGCACGGCATCGATGGCATCGCCAATGGCATCGCGGGCGGCCTGCGGGTCGCGTGCATCCAGCACCACCAGTGCCAGGTCCGCGCGCTCCAGCTCGGCGCGTGCACGGCGCATGCCTTCGCGTTCGATCGCATCGCCGCCATCGCGCAGGCCGGCGGTATCGACCAGGGTCAACTCGAAGCCGTCGAGCTGGATGGCTTCGTGCAAGGTGTCGCGGGTGGTGCCGGCGACATCGGTGACGATCGCCCGGTCGCTACCGGCCAGCGCATTGAGCAAGGAACTCTTGCCGGCGTTGGGCGGACCGATCAACACCGCATGCAGGCCGTCGCGCAACTTGCGTCCGCGTTCGGCATCGCGCAGCAGCTGGGCGAGCACGTTGCGCGCCTGACCCAGACCATCGCGTAGTTGGTTGCCGCCCAAGGTGTCGAGCGGCTCGTCGGCAAAGTCGATGGCCGCTTCCACGTGGATACGCAGGCGGGTCAGGGTGTCCGCCACCGCATCGACCCGTCGCGAAAACACCCCGTCCAGTGCGCGCCGCGCGGCGCGTGCCGCCCGCAGGTCGCCGGCTGCGATCAGGTCGGCGATCGCTTCGGCCTGCGCAAGATCGAGCTTGCCGTTGAGAAATGCACGCTCACTGAATTCACCGGCGCGTGCCTGGCGGGCACCCAGTTCGATGCAACGGGCAACCAGTTGCCGCAACAGCACCGGGCTGCCATGGCCTTGCAGCTCGACGACGTCTTCGCCGGTAAAGCTGTGCGGCGCGTTGAACCACAGCGCAATGCCATCGTCGATGATGGCGCCCTGCCCGTCGCGAAAACGCGCGTAGTGCGCATGCCGCGGCTGCATCCGCGCAATTCCCAGTTGCGCTGCGATCTGCACCGACTGCGCCCCGGACAGGCGCACGATGCCCACGCCGCCGATTCCGGCAGCACTGGCGATGGCAACGATGGTCGAAGCGGAAGACGACATGGGCACTGCTCTACGTGGATTGAAAAAGGACACCTGTAGTTTAAACGGCGCAGTCAACAACGCCGACCCACATATTTGCGGGCACTTTTGAATCACCTCCCATGACGACATCCGCGCTGTCTGGCGTCTGCACGCCATGTCGTGTCGCGCGTCCGGTCACAACGATTGCAGCTGTGCGCGCGCCTGCTCGGCACCACTGCCTTGCGGCTGCAATTCCAGGTAGGTGGCATAGGCCTTGCGCGCCTTGTCGCGATCGCCTGCCTTGGCATATGCATCGCCGAGATTGAGATAGGCCACCGCGCGCGAGGGATCGATCTTCAAGGTATTTTCCAGCCAGCGCGCCGATTCGGCAAAGCGCCCCTGACGGTAATACACAAAGCCCAGGTTGTTGGCCGCCAGCGCGAAATCCGGACGCAGCTTCAGTGCCTCGGCAAATTGCTCGGCCGCATCGGCATAGCGCTTTTCCTTGTACAACTGCAGGCCGCGTTCGTTGGCCAGTTGTGCACGTTGGCGATCGCTGCTCTTCGCTGCGGTGGGCAACACCAGCGTGACCTGGCCACCTTGCAGTGTCTTCACCGTCACCGGCACTGCAGCCACTGCCACACCGGCTGCGGCCGGCACAGGGCGCGCTGCGTCCACGCGTGAGTTGAGCGCAATCGCATCGGCCGACAGCTGCGCGGTCTGCGCAGTGAGAAATTCTTCGCCGCTGGGAACCTGGAACACGAATTCGCCGCCTTGCGAACCGGGCAGGCTGCCGAAGGCCGGCGTCTGCGCCGAGACTGCCGACACCGCGGGCGCCACGTACGCGGCCAGTTCGGTTCCGGTGATCAAGCCATCGCCATTGAGGTCGCCCTTGCCAGCCAATGCCTGCAACAGCACCCAGGTGAACACCGAATGCCCATTGGGCCCGCTATCGGCCACCTGTTGATCGGCGCCGCCGGCGGTGAGCATCTGGCGCGCGATGCGCCGCGCGTTCTCGCGCAGATACGCGCTGGACGTCGGCCCGCCACGCGTCAATCCCAGCCCGCTGTAGCACGCATCCATCACGAACAAGACGTGCTTGGCCTGCAGGCTTTCGGCGATGTTCTGCAAATCGCTCATTGCGATCGCATCGCTGGCCAGATGCTGCGGGTCCGAGTCGACCGGAATGATGTAACCCAGATCGCGACCGGAAGCGAGCCGTCGTGTGGCGCCATGCCCGGCAAAGAACACGAACACCCGGTCGTTGGTTTGTGCACGGCCTTCGCCGAGGCGGTCGTGGAATGCGGCCAGGATATTGTTGCGCGTGGCCTGCCCGTCCTTGAGCACGATCACTTGCGAGGACGGAAACCCCAACGGCCCGGTCAGGGTACTGGCAATCGCCTGCGCATCGTTGGCCGCATATTCCAGCTTGGGCCAATGCGCGTAGTCGTCGATGCCGATCACGATCGCCCACGATTTCGCATAGCCGGTGGTCACCGTGGCATCGGCCGCCGCGCCGGGTGCGCGCGCGACCGAGAACTCGCGGCCATTCCAGCCGGCGAACTGGTAACCGTCGGCGATCAGACGATCCAGAATCTGCGGCAGCGCCTTCACTGCGCGGTCGTGGATGTCATGAAACAGCACGATGCCGCGCTGCTCCTTGTTCACTTGATCGAGCACGCGTTGCACGATGGATTCCGGCACCGGATCGGCCCAGTCCAGCGAGTCGATGTTCCACATGATCGATTTCAGGCCCGCTTCGCCCAGCAGCTGCAAGCCTTCCGCATTGCGTGCGCCATATGGAAACCGGAACAGCGGCGCGCGCTTGTCGTCCACTGCACGCAGCAAGGTGTCGGTATCCAGAACCTGGCGACGCAGTGCATCGCCGGTGGTCTTGGACAACTGTGCGTGGGTCAGGCTGTGGTTCCCCACCGCATAGCCTTCTTCCATCAGCGAATGACTGATCTTCGACAGCGGCGCAAGTTGCGGTTTGCCGTTGGCATCCATGCTGCCGAGGTTGCGTCCCACTTCGAAGAACACGCCTGGCACATCGTAGCGTTTGAGAATCGCCACGATCTCTTCGGTATAGGCCTTGTGCGGGCCATCGTCGAAGGTGAGCACCACTGTCTTGGGCGGCAGGTCGCGGCCGAACACTTCGCTGTCGCTGTCGCGCGCGGCGAACGGGTACGGCTCGACCACGCCATGGTCGCGCAGGATGTTCTCGCGCGTATAGAGCGTGCGCAACTGCGCCACGTAGTCGCCCCATTTCTCGCGCTTGGGCACGATGGCGCGGCTGCGATCGAAACGGCTGAAGATCTGCGTCAACTCCTTGTTGTAGCTGCGCTCGATCTCGTCCAGCGCCTCCAGATCCTCGCCGATGCGCTGATGCAGTTTCACCGCCGGCAATGCAGAGTCGCGGCCGATGCGCGCATGCAGATCGCGCAGCACCTCGGCAAATGCCAGGCGGTCGGCATCGAACAGATCCGACGCAGATTCCACCTCGTCCAGCACTGCGGCAATCGTCGCGAACCGGCGTGCATCCTTGGAAGCCAGAATCGTGTCCAACGATGCGGCAATGCGTTCGCGCTGCTCCAGGTTTTCATGAAACAACTGCTGGCCCACGCTGCTGGAGGTGGCGCGATCGCGTGGCGTTTGTTTGTCCTCATCGGCCAGCAGCACGATGATGCGGCGGTGCCGGTCCAGCTGTTCGCGCAGTTGAGCGATCAATGCACCGGTGGCGTTCCCGGTCTTGTCCGCCTGCGTGCCAGCGCTCGTTGCAGCCGCGGGCTTCGCAGCGCCGGCAGCATCGCTGGCGTCCTGCGTGCCGCAGCCGGCCAACGCCAGCACTCCCACGCAACTTGCGCACAGCAACAGGCGATGCAACGGCGATGTGGTCACGACGGCGTCCTTGGCGAAAGAGACAACAGGCACTCAATGCGGGCTGACATGCAGAAAGCCCGCCTTGCGGCGGGCCTTCTTGAACTTACTTGGCGTTGGCCTGGATGATCTTGCTCGGCTTCTCGCCGTGCTGGCGGATCATCCACCACTGGATCAACAGGCCCAGCCCGCCGTTGACCACCCAGTACAGCACCAGGCCGGCCGGCATGAAGGCCATCATGACGCCGAACACCAGCGGCATGAACTGCATCATCTTGGCCTGCATCGGGTCCATGCCCGGGGTCGGGGTCAGCTTCTGCGTCGCCCACATGATCGAGATGTTGAGCAGCGGCAGGATGAAGTACGGGTCGCGCGCAGTCAGATCCTGGATCCAGCCCAGCCACGGCGCCTGGCGCAGTTCCACCGACTCCACCAGCACCCAGTACAGCGCGAAGAAGATCGGCATCTGGATCAGCAGCGGCAGGCAGCCGCCCATCGGGTTGATCTTTTCCTTCTTGAACAGCTCCATCGTCGCCTGCTGGTACTTGACGCGATCGTCGCCGTAGCGCTCCTTGAGCTGCGCCAGGCGCGGCTGGAAGCGGCGCATCTTGGCACCGGACTTGTACTGGGCAGCCGACAGCGGATACAGCGCCAGGCGCAGCAGGACCACCAGGCCGATGATGGCCCAGCCCCAGTTGTGCAGGAAGCTGTGCAGATGGCTCAGCACCCAGAACAGGCCCTGGCCGATGATGGCCATGATCGAGAAGCGGCTGTAATCGACCACGCGGTCCAGGCCCTTGACGTCTTCCTTGGCGATCAGGCTGACCAGCTTCGGGCCCACCCACAGGCGCGCTTCGGTGCTGGCGGTTTGGCCAGGCGCCACGGTGAAGGCCGGGCCACGCAACTCGGCCACGTCGCGCGGGCCGTCCTGGGCCAGCACGTACAGCGAGGCCTGGTCCTTCTGCGGAATCCACGCGGTGAAGAAGTGGTGCTGCAGCAGCGCCACCCAGCCGCCGGTGATCTGGCGATTCAGGCCTCCGTCGTCCATGTAATCCTTGAACGCACGGCGCTCGTAGCCTTCCTGCGGGCTGTACCAGGTCGCGCCATTGAAGCTGAAGGAATCCGGATTGGTCATGCCGCGGCTGAGGATGGTCGGCACCCGGCTCAGCTTCCGGAACACGTAGCCGTTCCACGGCGCGCCACTCTTGTTGATCACCTCGTCCTTGATCGAGATGGCATAGCGGCCGCGCTCCAGGGTAAAGGTGCGACGGATCGAGACGCCGTCGGGGCCATTCCAGACGAACGGCACCACCAGCGTGTTCTGGCCCTTGGCCATTTCGAACGTCGTGCCCGGCTGCTCGGCGCGGAAGCCGCCTACACCCGGCACCGGCGAATGCTCGCTGGCCCAGCCGCTGGTGGCGTTATACGGGTGCGCCGGATCTTCGGTCAGCAGGCTGACCGGCGCGGTGCCGTCCTTGGTCTGCGGGAATTGCAGCAGCTCGGCATCGAGCACGCTGCGGCCATCCAGCTTCAGGCGCAGCACATCCGAGGTCAGGGTCACCACCGGCGCAGCGCCGGCTGCAGCCGGTGTTGCCGCAGTGCTGCTGGTCGCCGGCACCGTGCCCGGCGCGCCGGCCTGCGGAATGGGCTGGGCCGAAGGCACATTGGCCGCGCTCGGCGCTGCCGCATCCGGATCGCGCGCCGCCGGCACCGCCTGGGTCGCCGCGGCCACCGGCGCATTGGCAGCCGCCTTGTCCTTGCCCCACTCCATCCACAGCAACGCCGCGACCATCAGCCAGGCAAAAATCAGGAAAACACGGGTCTGGTTCATCGGGCAGCAACTCGCTCAGTCGGAACTACAGTTCCGGCTCTGTCGGGGAAGGGGAGGATGGGCGCACCGTCCTGGCGGGCGGCATTGTGCCGGGCGCAGCAGGCAGGGGCAATGCGCCGGCACGGCGCAGCAGACGCACGAAGGCATCGCGGATCTGTGGATTGGTCGCTTTTGCCGCCGCCGAGCGCGCCACGATGACGTAGTCACCACCGGCCAGCTCGGGCAATAGATGCCGCATGGCATCGCGCAGCACACGTTTGATGCGGTTACGTCCAACCGCGCGCGTATCGACCTTGCGCGACACGGCCATGCCCAGGCGCGGCGGTGTATCGCCGGTGCGCCAGTGCAGGCTTAGAAGTGGGTCCGAGGTGCGACGTGCAGTATCGAAAACGATCGTATATTGCGCACGCGTACGAACCCGCGCAGAGCGAGGAAATCGCCTGCACGGGTTCGATGCGTTCACGGTAGGGACTGCCTCGGCCGCAGGGAGCGGCGCGGCAATCAAGCGCTCAGGCGCTTGCGGCCCTTGGCGCGGCGGCGAGCCAGGATCTTGCGGCCGTCGGCGGTTGCCATACGTGCGCGGAAGCCATGGTCGCGTGCTCGCTTGAGATTGCTGGGTTGGAAAGTACGCTTGGTGGCCATGGGGCCCTCTGCATGAATGGAGATGAATAGAACCGGCAATTCTATAGGCCTGCTGCGCCGCGGGTCAACACCCTGCTTGCCTTACCGCGGAAGAGGACGGCGGCGGCCTGTGGATGGCCCTGTGAATAACTCTGGGAAAACCCTGCCCTCGGTGCTAGTCTGGTCCATCCTCTTTTCACTACCGGGCTGCGAGCACGGCGCTTTTCTGCGCCCCGCGGCCGGCAACAGATGATCACACGTTG
>NZ_JBWZJT010000002.1:0-117937 GCF_056725145.1 Xanthomonas sp. NCPPB 3442
GATGAAGCTGCCGATGGTGCACGATGGCTACCTGAAACTCTATCAGCTGAGCCGGCCGCGACTGGCCTTCGACACAATCATGATCGACGAGGCCCAGGATACGAATCCGGTGCTTCAGTCGATTCTCCAGAGCCAGGCAGCACGATTGCTCTACGTAGGTGACCACCATCAGGCAATCTACTCGTTCCGTGGTGCGCAGAACTCGATGCAGCTGGTGAATGCCGACGCCTCGTTCTATCTCACTGGCTCTTTTCGTTTCGGCCCTGCGGTGGCGGACGTTGCGAACCGAATCCTTGCCCGCAAGGGCGAGTCGGTCCAACTGCGTGGACTTGGGGCAGAAACGAACGTCGAGCAGGGCGCTTACGAAGATCCGCGTGGCACGGCCTTCATCAGTCGTACCAACGCTTCGGTATTCGACAAGGCGAATGCAGCGGTGAGCCGCGGGGTGAAGGTGGCCTACGTGGGTGGCGTCAATACCTATCGCTTCGAGGTTGGCGAGGACATCTCCAAGCTGCGCCAGCACGGCCCGGCTGACGTGCGCAATCCGTTCATCGCGTCCTTCGAGTCCTTCGAGAGCCTGGCCGAGTACGCTGAGACGGTCCAGGATAAAGAGCTTTCCGGTTGGGCGAAGGTCGTGGAGCGGTATGGCGGAAAGCGATTCGATCACGCGTTGAACCGGATCCGCGCAGAGGCTATCCAGTTTGACAGTGCGGATGAGGGTCAGCGGCAGGCACTGGTCGTTGTCACTGCGCACCGGTCGAAGGGCTTGGAATTCGACCGCGTCGAACTCGCGGAGAATTTCATCGACACTCTGGACGAAGAGACTGGAAAGTTGCGCGATTTCGCGGACGCCGATCGGGAGACGGTCGAGGAAGTGAACTTGCTGTACGTCGCGGCAACCCGGGCCCGCAAGGAGCTGGCGACGAACGCCAGCGTCGCGCAGCTCTTCGATCCGAACCTCGCTCCGGAAGATCGTGCTGTGTCTTCAATGGCGATGGCATGACGAGCGCAAGCGGTATGCAAGCTCTCGGGCACAGCTGGGGCGGCTTCGCCCCTTGGGCGGCGCTCGTGGCTGCTGCGTATGTTGGTGCCCAGCTGAGGCATCGGAACTGGCGCGTGAGCGTCAGTGCGGCCGCCGCGATCGCCGGGGCGTTGATCGCGGCGCCGTTCGTGTTCACAACCCCGGTAGCAGTTCTCCTGGCCAGCCAGAGCGCGGCCCTGGTCTTTAGCCGGCGCCGGCCGGGACCACTCTGGCGCTCGCTCGGACCCAAGGGGCGCCGGAGCCTTTGGTTGTGCCCTGCCCTGTCGGCGGCCAGCGCCATCTTGGTGTTTGGAGTCGGGATTTACTTCACCCGGTACCCGATCGACCAGGGAGCCGCGCGGCTCTACATGCCCTCCGAGTTGCTGCGTGTAGCGCTTGGTGCTGGCTGCAGCCTCGCAGGCTTCGTATTGCTTCTCTACGGCTTCTGGTGCTCCCTTCGAGTCGCCTGGAGCTGCGCGTTCGGTTTGCAACAGCGGTGATCGGCCGGACGGCCGATGATCTAAGGCTCCATCGAGACGGCGGCCACGGCCGCCCGCCACTGTTCCCCGGTGTCCCGATTCAACGCCGCCATGGCCGCAAGGACAGGCTCACCGAGCTCCTCCGGCGGCACGACGTCGCCGGCAACGTTGGTAAATCGGATGACCTCGCTAATCTGATCGGCGGCCGCTACAAGCCCTGCGCGGCCAGCTTGCGCTGCGACCTCACGTAATCCCCTCTCTCGGAGTGGATTCTGAGCCACCTCCTGCGCCCAGCGCTGCAGGGTCGCTGTCGCGGCCGAGATCGCCGCCAACCTGTTGGTGGCCAGCGACGCCCCTCCGAGCGGGGATGGCGAAGCCGCCTGCGCCGTCAAACGCCGCCAGGTGGCTTGCACCCAACCGATGACGCGCTCGGCCAACGACGGCGTATGAAGGGCATTCCAGAGCCGCCGATCAAGGAGCAGGTCACCCACCATGTCAGCCACTGCTTCGCTGCGGATCTCGCTATCCGAGAGCCGCCTACCCTCGCGGGCGGACTTGGCGCGCATGACCTGGACGTACGCCCCCCAGCGGCCAAGGTCCACCCCCGCCTCGGCAATCGCATGTACCAGGTCATGGTAGAGGTCTGGACGCTCGATCTGCATGCGGTGCGTAAGCTCGTGGCCCACGACGGCGCGCAGGGGCTCTTTGGCGTGATTCATCACGAAAATGCGCTTGTCACACCGATCGTTGACGACCATCGCCTCGAACTGCAACGTCCTGTCCGTCCCCTCGTAGTGCAGTGCCACTGGGCGCATCCGGAACAACCGGCAGAGCTCCCGACAGTCCGCCGGCAGAGCGTCCGCGTCAACTTCCTTGAACGTCCCCTCGGGCAGCGGGCGCCCGAAGTAGCGGCTGATCGTCGCCTCGAAATCGCGCGAGTTTTGGGTAATGCGCCCAGTCATGGCCAACTCCATCAGAACCCGGGGGTTGGTGTGTCTTCCGGCTCATCCACCGGCGCCGGCGCCGCACCGGCGCTGTCCCTGATGGTAATCAGGTGCCGGGCGTAGCCCGTCAACGGCTCCTTCAGGTCGTAGTACTGCTTGGTCGCTGGGTTGCGGATGCTGTATCGCGTGGATGCGCCTTGTCGACGGCTGACGAGTTCGGTGTAGCCTTGCCCCCACACCTCATCGATCATCGCTTTGCCGGTTTTCTCGACGCCATGGTGTGAAACCAGGAAGTTCTCCGCCGCGGCGATGCGTTCCTTCGCCTCACGCTCCATGGCACGGACGCGAGCCAGGTCTTCGCGGCTCTGGGCATGTTGGGCTGCAGCTTCCTCGCCATAGCCGCAGAAGCGGTACACGGCTTCCGCGCGAGTGGCTCGACTGTGGCCCAGCTTCAGGCCCGACACCGCCTGGAACAGCCGCATCGTGCTCTTATTGTTCGGGCCGTTGTCTCCGATGACACTGATCAAGCGGTCTACGTCCCTGTCAGTGATCGCAAGCACCATCTCTCTCGCACGCGCAGATGGCACGCGCGCACCAAACCGCTCCGCTCCGTAGTGCTTTATCTGCAAGTCTTGGTAGTCACGCAGCCGCTGCTGAAGCAGTGGGCCGTCTGGATGCGTCCTGACGATCTCTTCCCACCGGACGTCGTCCTGGACTTGGCCAAGCCATTGCCCGATCCGCCGCAGGCCCTCCCTTTGATAGTAGGCGAACGTGGACGCGGGATCAGCTTCCATGGAGCAGACTTCATAGCTCAGCTGACGACCGCGGACCTCGATACGCAGCTTGCCTTCGCCCACCTTCTCTACCCGCAGGTCCCTGGGTTCGATCTGCCACTCGCCGGCGACGCCCATGGATTGCCACGATGTTTGCTCGCCAATGGAGGCCTTGTGCAGGACGCTTCGGAGCACATCGAAATCTTCCTTCGGGACAGCGAACTGCAACAGGCCATCAGTTGTCTGATGAAGATGCGCAAGATAGTGCTCTCGGTGCGTAACGACCGTTCGATAGGCCCACGAGAAGGCGGCTTCGAGCGAGCATCGGAGGGACGATGAAGAAGTTCCTTGCGAGGCGCGCCAGTGGTCGCCACTCTGCTCGATGAGAATAGGACCTGAGGGAACCCAGTCTTCTGCGGGCGTCACCTCGTAGGATCTCTCAGAGACCTTGCGTATCGTGACCCTATCCAGATCCAGCGGAAGCATCCGGTAGCGCTCGTTGAGCACGTCTTGGTTCGCGCCAGCGATCGTTTCATTGAGCTCACGAACGAAGGCGTACTGGTCGAACCCCTGCATCGGTCGCGGACGGGCGCTTAGCAGCTCGCCATCCCCTGGAACGCCGTGCGTCCAGGCCGCCCCCATGGACTGCCACACAGGGCGGCCGCCGTCGGCGAAGTCCAGCTTGTAAGCGAAATTCTCGTCGCGGCTCGCCTCAAGCGCGAAGTATGCGGTGGATCCGTCGCTGAGCTTCAGGCAGCGGTATATCGGGCGGCCGAACAACAGTGCGCCCTTGGTGGGCTCTTTCTGTACGAGGGTGAGTTTCCCTGCCCGCTTCCCCTCCTCCACCGTCATAAATTCCAGGCCCCGTTCGCTGCTGTCTTCAGTCAGCTCATCCGAGCGCAGTTCAACGTGCCGCACGCCGTTCTCATCTTCGAGGAGGGTCATCCCGAACAGGTTCTGCCCTACCCGAGTGCGCGGGGAACTCGCCGCCGGCGACGCCGCCACCTCCGCAAGGAGGTGGCCCAATGCCGCCCCCTTGCTCATCCCCACCGCCAACTTGGCAGCGCCAGCGTGATCAAGGACGAAGGTCATCGTCATCCCCTTGCCTGGGCCGGTGGTCAGGGTTGCTGTAGACGGCTCACCGAGCTCGGGCGGCAGGGTTGGCTCAATGGGTACGGTGCGTGGCGGCGACGGCATTGATGCTTCAGTCCATTGCACCTCAGCGATCGCAAAGCCCTGGTCCAGCCAATTCTTGGACAAGCGATTCGCCAGAAACGCATCGTGGCCACGAATTTCACCTCCGCGCAGCACGTTGTCCACCGCCGTCTCTGCCAGGTGCAGCTGCCCCCCGCGGATATGGAACACGAGCTCCGAATCCAGAGTCGGCTGTCCATGCTTTTCGTAGTAGTGAGTCAACGACAGCCGTTGCCCGTCCGGCCGATCTTCGCGAAGGATGACCAGGTCCTCGTATCCTTCGTTCTTCAGCACCGCGCGGGCGCTGTCGCCTTCCATGAGCCTTTCGGTGATTTCCAGCGAGGACAGGAGTTTCGCCACACGGGTTGCGGCATGATGCTTAGTGGCACCGAAGTAGGCCAGGTCCGGATAATCGACCAGAACGGCGAACGGCAGGCTATCCCCCGTGTTCACCGCAGCTTGGACTGCCCGATGATGAACCTCCTTAGGCGTGTCCCCGGAAGCGTAGGTGGCGCCCTCACATTCGATGTGCCGGATCTCTCCCTTCTGAACCTCCCTGGCACCGAGCAGGAAACGGCTGCGAGGAATTCTTGCCCACTCGGCCGGAGGGGCCCCGGGCGTCTCGGCCGCGACAGTTGATGGCTGGGACGGGTCCTGTGCTGTCCGTGCCGAAGAAGGAGGGTTCGGCACTACCAGCTGAGCGACAGGCGCGGCAACCCGGTAGACGATGTCTTCCAGCGCCATCTCGGCCACCTGTGCGTCGGGGAATATCTTGCGGATCTCCGCTAAGCTGAAGCGCGTGTCCTTCCTGACAAAGACATCGCCTTCGGGCTCGAAGCCGAACGCGATGGCCGTCTGCGGAACGTGTGCATCGGGGCGAAGTCGCCGCAGGACCAGCTCCTTTGCGCCGCCGGGCGCATTCCTCGCGAGCAGCGCGACGCCGTGCGCCTGAGTATCAATCCACTGGGGCATACGTACTTCCAAGTCTATTGCTCAGCACCCACCCGTGCTGCTGGGCATTACTCCCCATTGGATCAAGCCGCCGCGGTGCTCCTTCCTTCGCCACGATCGGGCCGGTGCCATTGGACCAGCTCGGCGTCATAGCCGCTGCTGAGCAGGCTGGACATGAAAAGTGCGGCCAGCAGCGGGTCAAAGCCTCGCTGATGGAACTGTCGTGTCCAGGCCAGGTGCAGGCGGCTTCGTGCGATGACGAACCCAGCCGCGACCCCGGCAATCCCCACGCTGCCCATGGACTCCTGCGCGAACACGAGCTCGGAGCGATCATGGTCGCGAGCGATGTACAGCACGAGGTTGGGCTGGCCGGGCCTCGAGCTCAGGACGGTCGCCCGAGCTCCTCGAACCAGACGTTCGGCCACAGCAAGCCGTGCAATGAGGCGGCTCGCCAGGTAAGCCACGTGGATACGGCGACCACCGCCGAAATAGACGTGCTCCGGATAATCGACCAGCACCTGAAAGGGCAATTGGGCGCCGGCGTCGCGTGCAGCTCGCACAGCCAAGGCATGCATGCTGGTCTTCAGTGCCGCGGAAGTGCCGCGGAGGCGGGTGAGCCTCTCGGCGCCACCGTACGCCACGATCGAAGCGCCGTCCTCAATCAAGGTGCGGGCCTCGCGAATAAACCGCGGCAGCGGTGTCAGCGCCCAACGCATCAGACCGACGTCTGTGCCGGCGTGACGGCCTGATAGGGGCGGTGACGACAAAGGCGCACCTCGGCCGTTCAACCGGACGATGTTGCTGGCCACCCTCGGTTGGAAGAAGTCCTGGGGTACGTCGACCAACTTCCCTTTCGGGAACAGACGCAGAAACTCGGTTGGGACCAGGACAGACGAATCACGTACGAACTGCGGGCCTTCCGGCAGGAAGCCGAGTTCCCCTACTTCAGGGGGGATGTTGGCGTCTGCGAGCGGTTGCAGAATCAGCTGCCGTACGTGAGAGGAGCCTGGCTTGAGCCGCCACAGCAGTACCAACCCATGCTCGGACAAGTCGATCCAGTTCGACATGGTCAGCTTGCGGCGAAGCTCTTGCCAGGACTGTAGAGCAGCCCGATCAGTCGGCGCAGCTCATTGGGCCGCTCGGCCATCAGCGCCACCTCTTCCAGCGCCGAGGCGACGCCGGCCTTGCCGTTGTGTTTCTCCATGAGATGCGCGATCAGTTCGTCCATCTCCTCGCTATTGAGATGTTTTTCCGAATGCCGCTTCGTCGCGGTCATCATGTTGAGCAGCGTGAGCTCCGGCGTGTCGCACAGCATCTCGAACTCGCCAAGCGGGTCACGGAAGGTCTCCAAGGAGTGCATCTTCGGATTCTCCGGATCCACCTTGCCGACAGACTGCACGATGTTGTAGCGGTCACTGGCGCCAAAGAGCGGGCGCACGTACTGGTACTGGCCCGTGACGAAGACACGGCCCAGACGCGGGGCCTTGTGCCACGCAGTGGAGAAGCTGATCGTCGCCGAAGGGGTCAGGTAGTGGGCGATTCGCAGGCCATACCGATTGAAGACCACCTCAGGATCGAGTCCGTTTTGCATGTAGACGCCCTGGCAAATCTTCACGACCGCCGGCTCGGAGTCGGGATCCTTGCGCTTGTTCCCCCGATACACGACGTATCGGTCGACATTAACGCCGACGATATAGATCTCATGCTTCGGGTTGAGGGGCATTGCGCTACTCCTGTCTGTGTATAATACTAGCATATATGCCAATGAATGTGGTCCGAGGCGAGTCCGGACGGGCCTTCACCCCCGGGAAACGCAACGGACCGCACACTTTAGTTGATAAATCAGTGGCCGCAGGTTACTTTCGGCCCCTGATTTCTGCCAACTAGGCCGCAGAATTGAGCAAATCCCCTGTACTACATGGGGATTTGCCCGCTACAAGCTTCTATAACCTGACGTAAATTGTACGCATACACCAGGACTTCGGCATGAGCCCCACTACCGCCACACCCCAGTCCCTCAGCGCTGGCCTGCAACAACTTCGCCAGCAGTTGGCCGCTCCGTTTCTCAATTCCCAGACTTCGCCGGCAGCCAACCCGGTCTCCTTTGCCCACATCCGCGACGCCGGCGTGGACGCCAAGGACAATCTCCGCAACCGTTTTTCAGCACGTCCGTGAACGACACAGGGCGGTCACCCGCCCTGTTGAGGTAGCCAGAGGCAACATGGCGCCTCACCTCCGCGATCAGAAGTCGATCGCACCCGGGCCTAGCGGCTCGAACTTCGTGATTCCGCCGGTGAACCTCACCCTCACCGTGCCGGTCGGTCCGCTACGCTGCTTGCCGATGATGAGCTCGGCGATGCCTTTCTCAGTCGTCTCCTTGTTGTAGTACTCGTCTCGGTAGATGAAGACGATCACATCGGCGTCCTGCTCGATAGCGCCCGACTCTCGCAGATCGGCCATCAGCGGCCGCTTGTCGGCACGCGTCTCCAGGGATCGATTGAGCTGGGACAGGGCGACCACGGGAACACGTAGTTCCTTCGCCAGAGCCTTGAGGCTCCGCGAGATATCTGCGACTACAGTCGCCCGATTCTCCTTTGAACCAGGAAGCATCATCAGCTGCAGATAGTCCACCACGATCAGCCCGATATCCTGTTCGCGCTTGAGCCTGCGCGCCTTGGAGCGCAACAGATCAGGACTCAACGCCGGCGTGTCGTCGACGAACAGCTTGAGGCCCTGAAGCTTCTTGATTGCCGCGGTCACCTTCGACCAGTCCTCATCCTCCAGCTTACCCGTCTTGAGCCGCTGTCCATCCACGCGACTCTCGGCGGCAACCATGCGCAGGAACCACTGGTCCGCGGACATCTCCATCGAGAAGATGGCCACTGCCTTTTTCGCGCGGCTGGTCGCGCTCTCGGCAAACCCCTGTGCAAGGGTGGACTTTCCCATTGCCGGGCGGGCAGCAACGATGATCAGGTCGGTGTCCTGCAGCCCGGCCGTCATTTCATCGAACTCGGGAAGCCCTGTTGGAATGCCGATGATGCTGCTGTCGTTCTCGTATCGTTCTTGGAGCGTCCCGACGACACGCTTCAGTCCGGTTGTCACGTCCATATACGTGTGCCGAATGCGGCCGCCCTCGGCGACGCTGAAGATCCGCTGCTCGGCCTCCGCGATGATTTCGTCAGTCTCGCGACCATCGGGATGGAAACCATCGTTCACGATCTCCGTGCCCTGCTCGATCAGTTCGCGCAATCGTGCACGATCGCGCACAATCTTCGCGTAGGCAGCGATGTTGGCCGCTGAAGGCGTGGTGGTGGCCAGCTCAATGAGGTATGCACCATTCCCTACAAGCTCAAGCTGCCCCTGTTCCTCAAACCAGGTACCCATCGTCACCGCGTCGAAGGGCTGGCCCTTCTCGTCAAGCTCGCAGATCGATTTGTAGATGAGCCTGTGGTCGCGCCGGTAGAAGTCTTCCTCGACGAGGATGTCCTTGACGATGTCCAATGTCTCGGATGCGAGCATCAGCCCGCCGAGTACGGACTGCTCTGCCTCGATCGAGTGCGGCGGCACCTTCAGCCGCGCTAGATCGCTATCGCGGCTACGCCGCCTTGTGTTCCCCTTGTCCTGCATGTCAATTCCTCTGAATTGCATTAATACTAGCGCCGCAGATGCTCAGGTGGGTCGTAGGCCATCGCTCTCGGGCTGTGGGTAAAGGCCGTCCTCGCTATAGAGCGTCAGGCCCATCGCTTCATAGAAGCGGCCAGCGCACGCTTCTTCATTCATCTGCGAAAGGTCGACATGGGATGGCCTGGGATCTTGCCCACCAAAGCGGCCGAGAATGGCGCCGGTGGACGTGTCGAATGCAACTTGCCCGCACTCGCCCCGGATCCAAGCGGTGTGCTCTTCGATCCGGTTGAAGTGCTGGAAAGCCGCTTCGAGGCTGGGCCGGTCGAGCAGCCAACGTCGGCCGGCATTGGTCAGCGCGAACAAGGGGGACATGCCGCCCATACCGTTGGCTGCCTCGCCGCGGCGAACGACAAGGCCGGCGATCGCCGCCGCGGCAAGTTCACGGCCGTAGCCGTCCGCGGTGAGCCAATCCCCATACGCGACCTGGACGGCTTGGCCAGGCCTACGGCTCCAGCGATGAAGGGGCGCCAGGGCGGCCAGCGAATGCTCCTGCTTTCGATAGCCCACAACATCTGCGACTGGAAGCGAACCGAGCAGCCGCTCGTCGCCCTGGAGCACTGTCAACAGCATGTCTCCGCGGTGCGCATCGAGGGACGCAGGCGGCAGCTCCACGCGCACGGTGAGCGGGGCATATGCGAGCCCTGACACCTTCACCATCCCAGAGCGCGGCAGCACCTCCTCGTCGTCCGGCACCGCTTGAAGCAAGTACTGATGGCGGATGGCCGAGATCAGCGCACGCACGCCCTCAGGTTCTGTGAGCAGGTAGCGCCGCTGCAGCTGGTCGTACTGCTCCTGGACCAGGTCGTCTTCCGGCGAGCCCGATCGCAGCACCATGTTGTCATGGAAGAACGCCTTGGCCAGCCGGAAGAGCACGCGATCGCCCAGCGCGGCCTTCTCGGGGACGAGGCGCCCCACGCTTTCCCACATCTTGTGCAGGTCCTGCGCGATCTCTCCGATGGAGCGCTCGTTGCCAATGACACTGAGCGCCCTAATCCCCCGATCGCTGTTCACCACTGCAGCCACTTTGCCTCCCGTGAATACTTGCTGGGTGCCGCGCCTCAAGGGCGCGGGCGGTCCTGATGCAGCTCTGCGGGCCAGAAATCGAACTCGTTCGGATCGAACACCATTTCTGGGGCGCCCGCATCGATTGCCGCGTGCATCTGCTCTCGGTGCTCATCCTCCAGCGTCGGGAGGACCTCTGGATTGAACGCCAGCGCGTAGCGCATGATGTTCTCCGCGTCTCTGGCAGCACGGAACACCTCGCGCTTGTCGTCTTGAAGCAAGGCCAGGATCGCGGCGTCTTTCACCGCCGCCGGCGGGGAGAGTGGCAGGCCTGTGCGCATGGCCAACATGGACCGGGCCAACTCGACGCGCAGATCTCGCTGCGCCCGCTGCCGATCCGTCATCTCTGCCTCGGCGGGCAGGGACAGGCTCGTCACTGCCTCGCGCGAGGCAACGGCCAGTACGCCGTTCATGAGCTCGGCGCAGTAGTGCTTTTCGGAAGGGTAGGCAATCCGCGGCCGGACGACCAGCGTGTCCTTGTCGGCGTCGTAACCCACGGAGCCGGTAGCTGACTCCACGACCGACATTCCCACGGTCTCCACGATCGGGTCGGCCAGTTTGCGGGCGTCGGCGTCGGTAAGGATCCGCTGCTGATGCGGCTCGGGACCGGTCAGCTGTGCGAAGTTGAAAACTTTGAACCGGCACAGAAGCGGGAACTTCCGCATGATCGGCTCGCCATCATCGTCGAACTTCCCCGTCTCCTTCTCCTGGATCTTCCACATGAAGATGCTGGTGGCCTTCTCCCCCCCGCGGACGCGCCAACCTTTTGACGCCGCTTGGTCGAAGGTGCACCACCGCGGGTCGGCATAACCACTCAGCGCCAGCGCCAGGACGTTGAACCCGTGATAGGGCGTGCCCCGGAACTCGTTGCGAGGCCATTCGACTGGCTTCGCCTCAGGTTGCTGCCACGGACAAGCACCATCTTCGACGTGCTTGATGAAGATACCCGTGCCTTCCGCTGCACGGTCGTAAATAGGACGAGGTGCCTGGCTGTTACCGGCCACATGTGCAGAGGCCGCCGGAGCGGCGGCCTCTGGTGTGGGGACTGCCTGGCTACCCCGCAGGGTGCGCAGGAGGCCCACGTCAGGCCTCCGGCTCGCCTTCGTCCGGCACCATGTCGGCCGGCGCTGCGTCCAGGCCCATTTCGCGGGCTTCGGTCCAGCTCAGTTCGTTCGGGTTCGTGTGCATGTCTCGCTCCTCAGGGTCTGGGATAGGTGCCACTTTCATCACCTCGTGCGAGCGAACTATATGCAAACGTTTGTGGCGCGTCAACGATCTCCAGGCCCCGTCAGATCCTCTTCAATGCCTGCGCCACCCTGGCCCGGAATGCATCTTCGTCAGCCGCCAGCTCCTCATGGTCAGCCCCAAGCTTGCGGAGGATAAATCGCTTCATATCGGCGAGCATTTCGTCGTCGTCGTCCAAGTCCAGCAGCGGCAGGAAGGCCTCGTAGACAGCTTGGTCGTCCAGGTACAGGGCAGCGTTTACAGCCATACAGCAATGGCAGAAATCGAGCCGGATGGCTGCCATGTAATCTTCTTCCGCAATGCGTTCCACGAAGGCTTCGCAGTCGTCGCCCTCCAAGGCCTCGCTGGCGTAGAGGAACGCCAGGTCGTTGAGCAGAGTATCTGCCACCTGGATCGGCTGATGCCGCCGATAGAACTCTTGGGCGAGATCGAGCGGCGAGAGCTGGGCGGTTGCCACGGATAGGCGTTGCTGAGAGACGGCTTGCATGGTGTTCCCCTGATTCTGGACTACGGATGTTCTTCCTTGCGCGGATTACTTGGCACCGCCGGCGAGAGCGGCTAGCTCCGCGTCGGTCGGTACGCCCGACTTGATCACCACTCGCTGGCCCACCCGGTACACCACGAGAGGAACGCCAGTTTGACCGGTGTCACGCATGGCAAGCAAATTCTGCGCCAGCTGCAGCCGCACGGCCTCTGTTTCCGGCATGGGCTTCAGCATGTTGGTCGACACAGCTTGGATTGCATGGGCCACGTTCGGCGCCTTGTACATCGCTTCCGCGAGTCCAGGACTACGCGAAGAGAGGATGGCCACGGGCAACCATCGGACCTGCAGCTTGCCGGCTGCGATGTACGGCCGGACCATACCCATAAGGCGATGGCAGTACTGACAGGTCGGGTCAACGAAAACGTAGATATCGGCACCTAAGTTTCCATCCTTGAGCGCCTTGAGCCCTTGAATGCGCTGCCAGACCTTCTGGGCTTGCAATTGTGTGATGGTCGTCGTGTTTCCGCTCGCACTGATCCCGGCACGGCTCATATCCTCGGTCGTCACATTGCGACCGGTCTCGTCGAAGACCAGCCCGGCGATCAGCGACTTTCCGTCGGGTGTCACGTAGAACAGGCGCTTGTCCGAGCCATTGTCGGCCACGATCGCGCGCAGACCAGACACCGAATCGAAACGATGCGTTACCTTGACCCCGGACGCCATCAGATGCCGCTCCGCGACCGTCGGCTGCGGTGCGGGCCCGGCCGCCTCCGCCACCGCAGCGATCACCAGCAGCACAATGCCTGCCGCCACGTTAATCAACCTCGCCATTGCCGAACTCTCCCTACGTCTGCGTGAATGAATTTCTTGCTGTTGAGGTAAAACCCGACGCCGCCACCCTGGAACGCCTTGAACAGATTGCCCGTGTACTCCAGCGGCAGGCCCGGGTGTAGGCCATCAACCGCCTGGCCCTTCATATGCAGCGACTGCCGCGCCGCACCCTCGGTATCGTTGTTCGTCTCTTGCGTGCGGTAGCCGCTGTTGACCTGGTATGGATCTCGTATTCCGTAGGTCATCTCGACCCAGCCCTGCATCCCGCGGAGCAGGTTCAACAGCCGGATATCGATGGTCGCCGCCTTGCCGGCCCTGACGTCTCTCAGCAATCGACAGATCTGCAGGTATCCCGCCGTGTCGAGTCGGCCATCCCGCCAATAGCAGGCCTCCACTGCTTCGCCACTGGAGGGACGGTACAGCCGCAGAACCCGCGGCTGGGCCCAGAAGGTAGCGGACGCGTAGGCATCTGCGTGACCGTCTGGGATCACGAAGCCGCTCCGTGCGAAGGCCGGCGAGAGAGCCGCGCGGGCCCCCATCGCAGCGATTCCGCTGACGATCGACGCAAGGACCGCGCGCCGGCGCCGGGATGCCAGTTCGTAGGTCACGAATTCCCTCCACCAGGCAGCAGCGCTTCGAGCTCATCCATCGCGCTCTGCATCTTCATGCTCGCTTCGTCGGAGCTCGGCGGTGTTGGAGGAGCCGGGTAGGAGGTCGCCTCGGCAGCGGTAAGCACCATCGCGTTGGCAGCAGCACTCGCGTCACTGGCACTGCCGCCCAACGCCTCGCCGATGGCCACCAGGGCCCCGTGGGTTTGGCCGATGTCGAGCGGGCCCGGCTCACCCTGCTCGGATTGCGCGAACAGCGAGCTGACGTCCTTCGCCATTGCCACATCGACCAGCGCTGCGGCCGCCACCGCGGAGGCGGCAAAAAGCGCCGCCTCTTCACCGCTGAAGAGCGACTGTCCCGGTACCACGGCGGGAGCAGGCACGGCCGCGAACACCGTCGCCGTCTCGAGATTCGCGGCATCGAACACCTGTCCACCCGCATCGTCGGCTTGCGCCAAGGTCAGGTCAGACGAGGGCTGCTCGATCTCTGCATCCGGACTGACCGGTTGCAGCTGGCTCTTCAACCCGCCGCCAGCGCTGCCGCCACCGGCATTCGTCGAAGAGACCGACGGGGAGCTCTGGAAGCCGGTGAGCAGGCACACGCCCAGTTCTGCGCCCTGTCGATTCGCCTTGTACTTCTGGACGCCGGGCGCCTGCAGGAGCGCGCCGACGTACGCAAAGTACGGGTCATCCGGCCGTTGGTTAGCGAACGCAAGCTCCGGGTCATGGAGTTGCTCGATGAAGCTGCGCGCATCGATCTTCAGTGCAAGGACACGCTCGGCGGATGGCGGCAGTACCTTGATGAAATGGTTGAGGCGAAACTCGGAGGTGGACGGCGGATCGGCGTAGAAGATTCGACCGCGAATAATGTCGCCGCCGAAGAGCATGTGGACTTCGCCCTCGACTTGCCGCTGGAGATCCTGCAGGTTGATGCGCTTGACGCGCTCCACTTTGACCGAGGTCCCCTCCAGGTAGCCACCGGCAACGCCGTCCACGTCCAGGTCGTAGTCCCCGACGGTACTGATGAGCGCTTCACCGCCCATTGCCTCAATCATCTCCCACGTTTCCGTCGGATCTTCGACCTTGCCGATAACCTTGGTGTTGGAGCTGCCCAGGATCGCCTTGGTCTCTTCCTTCGACGTACGGAAGTACGCCTGCAGGTCCTGTCCTGCGGAGATCAACCAGAAGCCGAGTGAGCGCGCCTGAGCCCACATCAGCGCCGTATCCTCGGTGAGGTAGTAGCCGTGCTCGTCGAAGATCGTCAAGAAGGGCGTCGGCGCATTGGTCGCCCGCGCATCAAGCACCGTTCGCTTTGATCCCTCGACGATGTTGCCGAGGTTGGCGCCCATCATGCCCTTGACGCCTGCGACCACTATCTTGCCAAGATTGCCCAGTTCCGGCCGCGAGCTTTCCAGCGCGGGCAGCAGCGTCAGCAGAATGCGCCGATTGACCACCACGTCGCGCATGTCGACTTCGGCCTGATCGGTCTTGAAGATGTGCCCGTAGGTGTCAGCGAGCGACGACAGGATGCGCGTGAACTGCATCTGCTGGTAGCCGTATTGCTCGAAGAACGTGTTTGCCTGCTGCTCTCCCTTGTCCGGCCGGTAGCCTGGGACGTCAAGCAGGAACGCATTGATGCGGGTTTTGTTGTCAGGTAGGACGTCAGGATCGCGCAGAAGCTCAAGCAGCTTCAGGAACGGGAGATACTCGCGGATCCGTCCGACATGCAGCAGCAGGGATCCTGCATCGCGCTTGTCGATGAGCGCCGGCATGACCGTGGCGATGAACGAGATTGCGCGCCCCTTCCAGACATCGCTACCTTTTCCGTCGCCACCCGAATCCATCAGGTTCACCAGCAGCTGGGTCTTCGACGCCGCGTTGCCGTCCACGAACGGGTTGTAATTGTTGCTGAGCTTGTCAGAGCGCTTGCGCTGCGTATCCGCATTGCCGGTCATGAAGTTCAGCAGCAGGAAGTCGTCCTCGCGGCCGAACATGCGTGCAAGGGAGAACTGTTTTCCAAACAAGCTGACATCGCCCTTCCCATCGGTGTAGAGCAGACCGCTCACCCAGATGAGCGAATTCACGCACATCGAGAGCAAGCCCTCTGTCTTGCCGGCACCCGTCGAGCCGAGAAAGAACCAATGGCGCTTGACATCCGTGTCCGCGCTCCAGCACTCCGCATCGTCCTGGGCGCGGTTGCCCATGAAGGCGATCCCTCTGCCGCGGCGCGGCTTTCGCGTCTTGGGGTCGAGATCATTCGGGTCCGGGGCATGGGTGTACCGCGGCACACGCAACGGTACATCTTCGACGCCCCGCCGTGGAATGAGGGCGTAGACGAGGCCCAACGCCAAGCACACATCCGCGAGCGCAGGGACGCCGACCGCAACAACGCACAGGACCACGCCAGCAGTGCCGACCGCGAACGGAGCGCCCATCCCGGCGAGAACTCGCAGGAAGAACGGCCGCGTGTCGCGGATCAGCCGCTGCCGGGAAATCTCGTTGCGTTTGTCGACGCCCTGAATACTCATGCGCTGGATTACGGCTCTACCTTGAATGCGAGATTGGGGTCGCAGCCCGGCCCAGCCTGGTCGCCCGTCTCTTCCAGCCCGAAGCCAGACAGCCCCTCGACGTTCACGCTCGGCTGTGGGGGCATGTTCTCGTGCTCCGTGCGCGCGGCCGCGGCGCGCGCCTGCTGGTAGATCTGGTCGGCCAGGTCGCCATTCCCGGCCGGCGCTGCGGCCCCGAAGAGTTCAGCCGCTCCGGGGAGCGGCTGAGCGGCTGGCTCAGGCGGGAAATAGTTCGGGTCCGTCGCCAGACGCGCGGTGGCCCCCTGGAGATCGCTGGCAGCTTGCGGTGACGCAGCTGGCCCACCAAGGAGAGCGATCAGCAGCAGGCGCAACACGATGGCGAGCGTCAACAGGCCGAGCAACCGCCATACCCATGTCGACCAGGAGGTCGGGAGGACCGCCTTGCGCAACTGGGAGTACGCCGCCGCCGCCATCTCCACACTTCCGTATGAGATCGTGCTCGACCCCACGTGGACGTTGTGTGCCTCCAACTGCAGCGTAGAAAGCGGCTGGGACACACTGGGCCTGACGTCCAGGATGTGCACGCGTCCACCCGCGCGCATGGACTCTGCAATGGTCACGGTTCCCTTCTTAACCAAGACCGCAACCGGAGGGCTCACGCGATCGCGCATCGAGCGGTACGCCTTCCGCAGACGACCCTCGACCCAGTCTGCGGCGCCCCCGAGCTTCGGGAGCGCGCGGCCGCGGAACTTGGGAAACATGGCCATACTAATCTTCCACTTCGACATCGATCACCTCGTTCAAGTATTCGCGCAGACCATTGATTGCCGAGTCCACTAACGGCGTGAGTACCGGCATTCCGGCGGCCTTTTCGATCAGGTATTGAGCACGTGCGCCCGCTGATTCGACACAGCTAGGCTGAATCCCCATGTCGCACAGGCAGTACCAGGTGACCCGATCAACTGGCTTCAGCCAACGAAACCACGCCGTAGGCAGGACTCCACCCTTCCGCGCTGCTTCGAGCATCGCCATGAGTACTGTGCGTTTGAATCCATGAGCGCGGATAACACGCATCACGACCTTGCTCTGCATCGCCTGAGTTTCAAGCTCGCTGGCGGTCTTGGATCTGATCAGCGTGGGATCGTTCGCTTTGAACGCATTCGCCGCCGCGGTGGCCAGTTCCTCGATGATCTGCAACGCCTTCTTGTTGGCGTCCTTGATCGTGCCGTCTGCCTGCACCGCGAACGCCACAAGCAGGTCGCGCTCATATCCACGAAGGGCATCGATCCCCTTCCATTCCTTGCCGATCTGCTTGGTGAAGATCTCCTGGCATCGGGAGAGCACGAGCACTTGCTTCCCGTCGATCACGTCCAGGTCACTCCGGTCGTGATCGCTCGAAATCTCCTTCATTTCCCGCAGCATCTTGTAGCGCCGTGCGTACACGCGCGGGAGGGCACGCATTCCGTGCAACGGATGATCCAAGGGGACTGCAAGCAAATTCATGTCAAGAATCGGCTTTAGCATGGGGTACAGATGCGCCTGCGACCAGGCCAGCTTCGTGATGTTGTAGATCTGGCGGTACGCGTTCGACCTAGCTGGATGCTTCCACAGCATCCACCCGAACATTGGCACCAGCACCAGAAGTACGAGCCATCGCAGGTAGTACCCCGTGACCTGCCCGGAGTTGTACAGCTCGGTGAGCTTGACATCACGCGGGTGACGTGAGGCGACCCACTCGTAGACAGTTTGTAGTCCTTCCCTGTCGAAGAACATCAGCCTTGCTTCGAGCAGCCGGACCCACATGACGAGCCACGCAATCTGCTCATGTGCCAATAGCCATGCGAGCCCCATTGCGACGATGATCGCCAGGACGATCATCACCGGACCATTGTCGTGCTCCGATGCCGGCTTGCCCCTCATTTGGCACCACCCTGCCCGGCAACCAGTCTTTTACGAACTCGGTCCGCATAGGCGCGGCTCAACGACGGTGTTCTGGAGTGATAGTTGCCAACGCCACGCCAAACATCGCCGGCGCGGTTGATCTCGGACCTGAGGCGATAGGCCGACACGTGCAGGTTGACGCAGCGATCCCACATCAGCTGCTTCTCGGATACCCCATACCGCGCCAGCTCTTCGAGATGAACGCTGTTGATCTGCGCTGGACCATAATCGAAGGAGCCATTCTTGTTGGGCTTCTTGAGGCCGAGCCAGCCGCCCTCTTGATCCACCACGGCTTTGAATATCGCAAGCGGAAGCTGGTAGCGTGCTGCTGCACTCGCCATGCAATCGCCAGCAGTGTCGCGGTCGCGCTCAAGCGTTCCACCTTGCGCCATCATCAAACCCGCCAGGCCGACGTTGAGGCAGTCGTCGCTCATGACCTGGGCGAGCGTGTACCCGTTGCTGGTGGCAAGCATCGCCACGCTCATCGGGACGCGCGCCAGTCCCAGCTCCAAGGATCCGTCGGCGGACCGCGCATACTGGGCGCTCTGGCCTTTTCGGCTCTGGATGAACGTCCACAGCGAGTCCGGGTCGACACCGTAGGTCCGCGCAGCATGTGCAACACAGACCGCAATCGCTGGCGGGGGTGCAGCATCCATCACGACCTCCACCACCGCGCCCAGTAGGCCATATACGGGACAAGGGCCTTCTGCTCGCACTGAGCCTGTCGCCACCGGCTGACCGAATACTTGCTTAGTGCCAGCAGCATCACGAGTAGGCTCATCGTGGCGTGGCTCATCGGGTTACGTACGAACGGCAGTAGCATGAAGACCAGCAATGCCAATGCCGCAATGCCGAGATAGAGCACGCTTTGGCTGCGCAGCTCCGAAGCCCGCCTCGCGATATCTTCCGGTGTCAGCCCGAGCCGGTCACTCGCTTCCTGGAAGCTCTCTTTCCGTGCACGGCGGCCCTGGTTCCACACCCTGGAGAGGCGGTCACGGAAGTAGGCGTGGGTGCGCCGGATCTCGGTAAGGTCACCCAGATATACGATCCGCGCGACGCGCGCGACGCCGGCGACCGCCCCGCGGCGCGCAGGCTGTGACGCGACCTCCACAGGATCGCCACCGGTCTGCTTGGGTGTTCTCTCCTTCATGGCTTGCTGCCCAGCTTCGTAGCGATGTAGATCGCCGTGCCGGCAAGGCGATTCAGGCCTTGCTCGATTAGCTCGATCGTGCGGTGCACGGGAAATCCATGCTGCAACGGCTCCTCGCCGAGCCAGCGCGTGGGTGCGCCGGCCTTGATGGCCTCGTGGAGACGTTCAAGGCTTTCGTTCACCGCCGATTGCCCCGCCTTGACCACGATGCCAGTGGCCGACCGCAGCAGCGCCTCCCGGAACTCGACACCATGTAGCGCGCCCCCCATCTTCGCGCGAGCGTCCTGCGCGTGGACGGCCTCCACGACAGCCGCCGCGACAGACTGCATGTACTTGTCGACGGACAGCTCAGGCACATCGAGACCGACTGCATCGGACTCCAACAGTGCTTGGTAGGCCTGCGCGTCGACCTGCAGCAGCGCCAACGAAGGCAGAAGCTCCGCGAGCGCCGAGCGGTCTTCCGCCAGGCGCGGGTTGCCGCACTCATCGACGGCCCGAAGCGCGGCTGCCAACCCCGGAAGGAGGTCCTCCGCGCTGAGCCTGATCTCGCCAACGCTCTCAACCCGCTGCATCTTGATCACAGAATGGAGCCAATGCTCGCTCACGATCACCGCAACTGCGGGATGCAGCTCGCGGCGTGCCCATGCCACGTCAAGTTCCTCCGTTCGAGTCAGGGCCAGCTCGCCAGCCAACTTCGCCGAGACGTCGGACATAGTTTTGATGGCGTGCGCCCAGGCCGGAGGAGCTGCAGTGGGTCCCGGATAGACCAGAGCGGCGCGGAAGATTGGTCCCATGGCGCGCAACATGGACAGCGTCAGCTGCGCGCCGGTCGGGGCTTCTGCGATGGCACTCGCTGTCAGACGAGGATCAGTCTGCGGCGGCTTGCCGGGCATAGGTGCCTCGCCGGGCTCAGGCGTCGGGTTGGCCAGGGCGGCCGAGGGAGGGTCCGGATGAGTGGCAGCATCCTGCGACACGGCGTTCTCGGGCGGCAGCTCGGCGATGGGCTCCGGCGTCGGTGCGCCGCCTTCGGCCATCAATCGACGGATCATGCCCATGAGTTAGTGGCCTGCCTGCAGCGCCGGCGTATCGATCGGCTCCAGCGCGGCGGGGACAAGATCCAGAACGATGCGGTTCTGCTCGCGCGGAAGCATGTCCACCTGGTAGGCAGTTTGCGTCAGGCGCCACATCTGTGTGAGGAGGTTGGAACGGCCGGCGTCGAATTCGACCCGTCGCCCAAACATGGCCGTGTCGTCACTCTCCAAGGAGAGGCCGAGGTCGACATTGATCTTGCGGAGCGTCAGCTCTGCTTGTGCCGCCACAAGCAGAGCTGGGCCGAACGTCGCATTGTTGAACACGCTTGCGAGGGGCAGCGGTTGCCCCTGGAAGCTGAACTCCCACCCTTGCGCCCTGGCGTATTCGAGCATGACGCCCTCGAACTCCCGGTAGGGCTCTGCGTCAAATGAACTGATATCCACGGGCCGCATTTCCTAACTAAAGTGGGAATATGGGCCCATATTAGCCAACGTTTGTGGCGCTCGCAAGACGCGGGAATACGCGACGCGACGGCAGAATACGCGCGCCCGGGAAGGAGGCTCAGTTCCGCAGGCCGGTGGCCAGGCCGTAGCCGGGGCCATGCGCCTTTGCGACCTCGATGACCTCCTCGGCCTCTCGCAGAGAAACGGCGCCGTCACGCTCGGCAGCTTGGAGCCGTCGTACGACCTCAGGTTCGCCGGTCTGTGCCGCAAACTCCCGGAGCGAGGCGAGTTCTGCGGGCGATAGGTCCCGGGATGGACGCTCAGTAAGCGCTAGCGCTATCAGCAGCACGGCAGCGCCAACCAAACCAAGCGCCAGCGGCCGCTGCGACCACCAGCGGAGGGCTGGATAGTCACGGTGAAAAAGCATGCGAGTAATCGTCATCGGGCGTCCGCTCGTCTACGGTCTCCATCAGACGGGCAAGCTGGTCACCGCTTCCCGCCGCAATTGCCAGCGCCTGATCCACTGCTAGATCCAGTCCCAAAGCCGCGGCGCTCTGGCAGACCACATCGATTCGATGCGCCGTCTCCGGATCCTGAAGGCCATTTGGCGCGCGGGCGAGCACCCGCGAGGCGCCGAGACCTTCCGATCCGTCAGGTGCAACCAGGTGCCGCTCCTGGGCTCGAACGACATGGCCCACCAGCGTACTCGGGCGGCCTATCTGCTGCTGCTGAAGGCCAGCCAGCAGGGCCGCCGAGGGGCCAAGGAGACGAGCACCAGCTTTCGGGCGCCGATACCATGCCGGGGCCTGGCCATGGTCGCGCGCCCATTCCAAGCCGCTTAGAGGTTCGGGCAACTCCGTTACGTCTGGCAGATCACGCCGAACCTGCCAGGCAGACTCGATCATGGAACGCGAGAGCCAGCTCAGGGCGATTGCCTTCTCGCTGCCCTGCAAGCCAGCAGGCCGGGCGATGTCTATTTTCCGCGTCGACAGCGCGTCCACGATGTGTAACGCTTCGTGCGCGCCCTCACGCAGTACGACGCGATCGTCGCCTTGTTGAAGACGTGCCCCATGGCTGCGTGCCAGCGCTTTGCACCGCGCGAGTCCTCTGGCACCGTAGTGACGGGAGGCGGTCCTTGGGTAGCTAACGACCCCTTGCTCGTAGAGGTCCTGCAGCAGCTTAGCCGCGCCCGCAAGATCCATGTGCTCACTCATGGTGGCGAGATACTCCGCGTAGTCAGCGCCTTCACCGAGGGAGCATTGGTGAGACGACGACACGCTCAAGGGAGCCGCCCGGGCGGCAGCTTCTACCAGCTCCCCCAGCTGCCTTTCACCGCAGACGACCGCCCGTGCCGTGAACGGCGCACCACCGCTCTTGCAAGGGATCTGCAGCGTCGCTTCGTGCGTCGGTACCAGCCCCCGCCTCGCCATCGCGGCGATGGCACTGGTCGCCCTGCCGACCAGTACCCCAGCTGAAGGCAATGAGTACGCTGAGGCGATCACCCGATCCACGATTCGTCTCGCCATTCCTGGCACCGCCAGGCTCGGGTCGTACTCGCGTGCCCCTGCAAAGCTCGCCTGCAGCGCTGCGGGCGAGAGCTCGGTCAGCTGAAGGCGCATGGGCACCAGGTCTGGGCGTACTGCCTTCGCCAGCTCAACCACATCGGCGGCTATGGAATGCCCTTCTTGGTCATAGTCTGTGGCGATGAACAGTCGCCCAGGAACCGAGCGGATCTCCGCCCGAACGCGCTCGTACGCGTCGGGCCGCGCCGGAACGCGCATGGACTCACCATACGCGCCTGTGGCGTCCCTATGGATCGCAACTGGACGTAGACGTGGGGGCGATTCGAGCAGGTTTCCAAGCGTCGCGATGCAACGAGCGCGCATGCCCAGCTCGCCCAGCACGGCATGCAGTCTCTTCAGCTTTCCCGACGCCTCAATGACGATCAGGTCCTCAGCAACGAGCGCCATGCTAAGGTCTCAGGCCGGTCGGCTCGAAGGCTTCCGGACCTGGCAGTACCTGCTCGACCAGTACCCTTAGCGGCGTGTAATCATGCTCGCTGCCGACAGGAAGCTGCGCGCCAGCGTCGGCGGCCAGCTCGGCTAGCAGGAGCTGGCCCAAGCCGCTGGAGAACTGCTGCTCATGCCCCGACAAGTGTTCGGCGCAAGCATCCAGGTAGTCCATCAGCACCGGATCGATCACGGCCCAGCCCCGGGCCGCGCAAACAGGGACCGAAGGAATTCACGGATCCGCTCGATCAAGGCATCCAGCGATTCGCGCAGCTCCGCCAGCTTGCCCTTGTCATTGATCATCGGGATACCCTCGCCGGCCTTCGCGACGGATTCCAGCTTGTCCCCGATGATGTCCTCGACCTCGATGCCGGCCTCGTGCCCATACTCGGCCAGACGACGGCTGCGGTACTGTAGATGCTCCATCGCGTCGTGGAGCTTCTTGTACTGCCCTTGCACCTCCGGCTGGCCGGATAGCTCATGAAGTCGCTTAGCGCGCTCGCAGTAGGTCCCCTTCTTGTCGCCCTGCATGCGCCGCAGCTGCTCCGATGGACGCAGAGGATCCTGCGACATCTCAGTCAAGAACGACTTCATCGGTCCCGACCGCAGGTGCGCGATCTGATCGATCGCGCGATTCGCCGCCTCGTCGAACTGCTGACGCATCACGCTGAAACCATCCGTGCTGGCCTGCAGTTTCGGCCGCGGCCCGAATCGGCTCTGGACCATTTGCCATACCTTGCTACCTGCTGCCATCGGGATTGACACAGGCGCAGCCACAAGCTTTGCAAGTGCAGCCGCGACGCTCCCCGAACCTCCACCACCGTGCCCTGGCCCCAACGCCGCCGCGTTCGGCTGGATCTCGCTCTTCGCCTTCGTCGCTGCGGCCGGGGCGGGACCGATCGCTGGCTTGAAACCTGCCAGCGCCATGTTCAGGGGCGCCTTCAGCTGGGCTGCCTGGAAAAGGCCTTCACCAGGGGCACCGTAGCGCCTGAACACCTGCTCCACGGGAGTTGTCATCCCGAGGGCGAATGCGGCGGCAGCGAGACCGCGCACCTCTCCCCAGGCACTCTGCGCTTCTGGCGACGCCAAAATCTCGGCTTGGCTGCGGCTGGGGCCTAGGCGCTCAATTGCGCTCGAAAGAGCTCGCAAGAGATCGGACTGGCTGGCGGGTGAGGCATCACCGCCCGTCGGTTGCGTAACGGGCGCCGGTGAGTCACCTGCGACACTAGCGGCCTCAGCGAACGCCAATGGCGGCCGGTCCGGCATGCTCGTATCGTCGCCGGCGCCGGCCATGAGAGATGCGATGAACGCCGCATCCTCGGACGGCGCCTCCGGTGGAAGGGGCGGGACCTCATCCAGACTGACCGTCGACAGGACCGCCCCCTGTTCGGCGATCGCCTTCTCACGCAATGCACCCAGCTTGCTCATACTGGCTCCGCCACTTTGGTTGGTATATGCCCGCTATTTTTATACATACACCCGTGGCGTGTCCATTCGTGGCGTGTCCATTCGAGCGGAGAAGGCCGCTAGGGGTTGGCAGCCTTCCCAGCGACCTCCCGCTGACGCGCCAGGCGTTCGGCTGCATCGGACCGGACGCCGCGCTGCACTTTGGCGGCGAGCATCGCCTCGATCCTGTCCCGCGATTCCTTGTTGAGGTAGCGCATGTACAGCCGCAGGGCCCGCATTTGCGCTTGCTCGGTCAGCAATGCGATCGAGCCGCGCTCCGACTCAAGCCGGTACCAGTCGGGATTTCCATGACGCTTGATCACCTCGCTGCTGAGGATCTCGTGTACCGACATGTCGTCGAATTGACTGATACTCGGCGCAGGCGAAGCTGGCTCTGTTCCCTGGTAGCCGGTCGCCGGCGGAGTCTGCCCCTCACCCGCCACCGGCCCGCCGCCGTTCGCGGGCGGGACACTGGCCGAGGAGCAGCTGCCACCTTTCGGGTTGCACGCGGAAACCGGGAATCCATTCGACACGTCGGCACCAGGCTTGCGCGAAGGCGAGGGGCACATCAACGGCTCCGGATTCAGATCCTTGCCCTCGCTTCCATACAACTCCAGATGCAGGTGCGGCGCAGCTGAGGCATGGCCTGTGTTGCCAGACAGCGCGACAGCCTGCCCAGGGCTCACTTTCGTTCCAGGGGCCACCAGCGGCCTGGTGAGATGGAGATAGCGCGTAACCCAGCCGTTGTCCCCCACGATGCGGATCTCATTGCCGCCGCTGGCGGAATTAGCTACCTGCACCACGCCGCTATGCGTGGCGACGAGCTGGGTTCCCACACCCGCACGGAGGTCGACTCCGCGGTGGGGGCGCCAGTATTTGTACACAGGATGGAAGCGCCAGCCGTACACCGACGTGATCAACCCAGATGGCGCTGGTACCGTCAGGCAATCCGCGCTTGCGGACGCGCTGCCGAGGAGCAGCAGCACGGCGCTGGCGAACCCGAGGCAATACGATCGATGCTGCTTCCTAGCGGCAGGAATCATCGGGACCTCACTTTGCCTTCGCGTGCCGAATGTCGCCCGAGACGGTGCTCACCGACCCGGCGACAGCGCCGCAGCTCACATCGCCCGAGACGGTTCGCACGCGGCCTTCAACATCGCCACAGCTCACGTCTCCGGACATCGTTCTCACCTTTCCCACTCGCCCCACCACCTTCACTTCCCGCGCGGCATCCACGTCGAGTACCTCGACATTCCCGTGAATCTCGATATGGATCTCCCGCTGTGCAGGCAGCTGGTCCGAGACGTCCACGCCACTGATGATGACCCGACTGTTGGAGATGGTGAGTGCCGTGCTCCGCCCTACCCCGGCGATGGAGACTCCGTTGATCGTGATGCCCTTCATTTGGCAGCCGCGGTGTTCAACGCGCCGGCAACAACGGCCCGCTCGGCGACCGTCGCAGATAGCTGTGAAAGGGCTTCTTCACCTGCGTCCACGGCGATAGCGTCGTTGTAGATCGCGCCCATAACCCGCAGCTGTGCAGCCATCTGGAGCTCGGGGCGCAACGAGCGTAGCTTGGCGCGTGCCCGCTCTGCCCTCGTTGCAAAGCCAGCCAGTACCACATCCTCCTCATCCGCCGGTGTCAGCATGATCCCCACGAAGGATTGCAGCGCTGGACCGACTAGGCTGCTACGGAATCCTGGCTCCTGAGAGGCGATCACGACCAACGTGCCGCCAGCGATGGCATTTCCGTTCATGAGGAGCCGGGCTGCCTGCGTGTACAGCGACTTGAGCCTTGCGTCTCGCTCGCCTGCGATGCGTCCACGCGCGCCGTAGTCACGGACAAGCACGCCATCCAAGCGCTTCACGGCGTTCCCGGCGTCGACCTTCTGCGTCGCCGCATGCTTGGTAGCAGCGCCGCGGATTACCTCTGCCATATCAAAGCCCGGCACCTCTGCGCCCGCAAGTGGACTCGCGAGCGCCAGCAAGAAGAGCACGACATATCGAATGCTCATTGTTCGTAGTCCCTCTTTCTGATCCGGTTCTGCATCACGCTGTGGAGACTGTGCGCCGCGAGCGAAAGCGCGGCCTGATCCGCAAGAAGAAGCGCCTCGTGCTGCTCCCCCTGCGCTGTACTACCTGAAGCACCGCGCACGGGTGACGGCGCCACCACGTTCCGCACGAAGGCACGCGCTGCCCTGGCCTCTGCGTCGGTTAGCGTCTCGTATTGGCCGTCTCCAGGATTACTGATCGTGTTGAATGACAGATCAGCATTCTGAAGAGTCGAGGACGCGATCGCCTCGCAGAAGCCCGCGGCCCTGCCCCGCGTGTCACAGAACTCCCGGTTCCTTGCAATCACGTCCTCGTTGGACCCGCCTCGCATGTACTCCGCCATCTGAACATCGTCGCGCCGCCTATTCTTCCTGAGCTGGTCGAACTGCTCCGAGAGCAGCACTGCATTGGTGACCGTCTGGTCGAGCAGGGCTGGCTCCTGCGCTTGTTCCTCCGCGTCGCCTGTCACCCTGGACATGTAGAGCCCGGTATTCGCCGCAACTCGCCCTTGCTCGAAGGTTCGACGCGCCGCGGTCTGTTTGCTCAGCTCCTCGGCGGTCTTCGCAAGGCCATTGGCCCACGTCTGCGAGGTATACATCTGAACGTAGTTCGACACGGTGGTCACCTGCGACGTGATCGCGGCCACGACGCTCGACGCAGCAGATGTGAAGGCCATGGTTGCCGGGATGCCCCACGGATCGCAGCAGTACGCCGCGTTGGCCCGCAGGTACGGGAGCACTGCAAGAACACCGCTGACGCCGAGAATAACCAGGGCCTTAAGCGGTCTCATCAGCGCGCCTTGGCGGCCGCTGCGCGTGCCTGCTGAAGTCGCTTCTCGCTGTCCTGCTTTACTGTCACCGCGAGGTCAGTCGCAAGCAGAGCCTCGATCCGCTCCATCTGTGAGAACTCGCGGTAGTCCATCCAGAGCCCGAACGCCGTTTGCTTGTTCAGCTCGCGCAGCAGGTTCTCATTGCTCATACCGGCAAGCATCTTGTACCAATCAGGAGACTCAAATCGCCCCCGGACCTGCGCCTCCATCATCTCCCGCTCTGACACATCGCCGCGATTCAGCATCGCGGCGGTGCCAAGACCAGGGATTCGAGTGCGCGCAGCCACGGCCTGGTTCAGCGAGTTGGCGGCAACGGACGTGCGTGCCTGTTCCAGCAGTTGACCGGCGACGAATGCTCGGCCTTGATCGGTATTCTCCCACTTTGTGGGGATGTTCTGGGTCGGTATCGGATTTACGATGTTCGCCACCAGTGCCTTGGCAGCTTCGGACTGCTCCTGCGTGAGACTTGAGGATCCGAGTAATGCATCCGCGCGCACGTCAGCGTTCTGCAGCTCCGGAGCCACCGCCGAGCACCTGCCCAGCTGCGCGTCTCTCGCGGAGCAATACTTGTCGGCATGGTCCTTGTAGATCCTGCCGATCGCCGCGGCCGTGCTCGGAGTGTTCAGCGTTCGATCGGTCATTAGGCGATTCAGATCGTTGACCGCTTCACGGGTCTCGCCTGCGGCGACAGTGCTGGCGACCCCGCTCGCAGTCTCGAAGCACGCCCGTGGCGAGAGCGCGTACTTTTCCTCCGCATCCGCTCGGCGCTCTTCCATGTACATTTGCGTCTGTGCAGAGATTGCACCCTGCTCGAACGTGCGCTGCGCCGCCGTCTGCTTGGCCAGTTCCTCGTAGAGGCGCCCGAACCCGCTGGAAACATTCTGGTCCATCAGCTGAAGCTGCGTGATGATGCTCGTGGTTGCCGAACCCACCGCTGTCACCACCGACGCGCCGGCGCTCTGAGCGCCGGCGGCAGCCACTGCGCCATCGCCACAGCAGGCTGTGGATTCCGTGGACGCCGAGAAGATCAGCAGCGACGATGTGCCGAGCACCAGCGCGGATAGGATGATCGCTCCAAAGCGGCGGAAGAACTTCATCACTTGCCTCCGCCGAGCCTGTTGACGATCGAGCCCCAGATCGTCGTCTCGCCGTCATCCGGCTTGACGGTAACGCCGCTGCCGGTGGAGACCCCCACGTCCAGCCCAGGCACTTGGTTCGTTGACTGATTGACGGTCGAAACCGCGTCCTGCACCGCGCGGTCAAACTGAGCGCGTGCGGCTTGGCACTGCTTGCTCAGCATGTCTTTCGCCATCTGCTGAAGGATCCCCTGCACGTCGCCCAGCGACGGCATCTTGAACTGGAACATGGACTTGTAGGACATGATGCCGTCCAGGCACGACTGCGTGGCGTCGTCGAACGTCTTTCCTGGGTCTTGTCGCGGCGCGTAGATCTGCACGTGGCGCTGCTTTGCTTGCTGGGCGGACTGGCGCACCTGGTCGCAGTAGGCCTGCACGGATGCAGGATCGATCGCCGAAGCGGGACCGCTGACCAGCAGCAAGGCACACAGCATGGGCGCGAAAGCGTTCTTACGAGACATCGGCGGCCTCCTGGCGATAACGAGTGATTGCCGCACCGAGCCCCGAGAGGCGTTCCGGCGCGAACAGTTTTGTGAAGTAGGGCGTATTGCTGATCACGCGAAGACGGTGGGCCAGCAGATCTCGAAGCGGCGGCATTGGGATGGCGTCCGCCAAATGGCCAGGCGCGTTGAGGAGGCGCTCCACCAGCGATGATCCGTACTGCTGGTACTCATCCTGCTCATCCAGCCAGTGAATCACCCGCAGCGCCCGGCTGGTGGAGATGTACGCCAAGAACAGAAGCAGGTCTTGAACGTCTGCCGAGACGAAGGCACGCGCGTGCTCGGGGCCATTCATCCGGCGTCCCAGCGAGATCAAGCGTTCGGTGACGCTCGGATCGCGATCTACCGTCCAGGATTCAGCGCGGTCCATGACACTGACCAGCTCCCCCAGCTCGGGGTCGTAACTGCGCCAGAACTCGACGAGCTCCTGCGGTGCGAGGTCTAGCGCCGGCATGTCACATCCGTCAATATATGTTGGCGTTTAGTTTACCATCGTTTGTGGCGGGCCGGTCAACGCGGCGGCTGACAGTTCGCTGGCCGAACCGACCACCCTTTTCCCGAGACTACCGATGCTGCGCCGACTCTCTGACATCAAGGTTCGTCCCAGCCCGCCGCCTGGGCCAGGCCCGGCAAAGCCACCTGCCCCCGCCGCGGAGATGGCGGGACCGCCACCCAAGGCGACCGATGCTCCAGCACCCCGGCCCCCACGTTGGCAGGATCTCGCCGCCCGGCTGACGCCGCACCTCACCCTGCTGGCGGCAAACGGGGCGCCGGCGGCCGCCGTCCCCGCCCCTCCCCGCCGGACTGCCGACGACAGCTACGCCCCCCCCGGCCCCGCACCAGGAGCTACACCATGATTCGCTTGCTCGCGGTGCTGGCTGCACTGCTGATTCCCACGCTGGCCAACGCGCAGGACCAATCCAAGCCGGGCTTCTTCAAGCCGCCGGCGGACGATACCAGCGTCTCCTTTATCCGCGACGTCTTTGGCTCGATCGTGGATACGATCATGTCTGGGGAGAACGTCGACCAGGCTTCGGCCGACACGGCGCTCGCTGCCGGATTCGAGGTGTTTGGCCTCGGCGTCCTGGCGCTCGGCATGCTGTTCGTCATCTTCACCACGATCAAGGGGGCGGTCGACACCGCGCACGACGGCGAGTTCCTCGGCAAGAAGATGTCATCGGTCTGGGTACCACTGCGCACCGCGGCGGGTACCGCTTTCCTGTTACCTTTGCAGTCTGGATTCTCGCTTATCCAAATCGCGGTGCTGTGGATTGCAATTCATGGCGTGGGCCTCGCCGACCGAGTGTGGATCGCTACTGTCGACAAGATGATGGAGACCGGGCAGCTGGGCCGCCCGCACCTGCCAGATTCTCGGCCGTTGGCAGCAAACATCCTGCGATACGAGGTGTGTGCCGCGGCGATGAACAAGCAGTATCAGGCAGAGAATCGCCAGCTGAAGATTGAAGTTCAGCCAAAGAAGGCTGTCCTGGTCAACACGGGCGAGGCACTCAAGTTCGACAACATCATTTACCCAGGCGGCTGGGTAGACCTGGTCCAAAGCGCGGCAGGCTCGGCCTTCATCGTGACTGGTCTGCAGTGGTCCGCCGTCGGCACCGGCGGCTACATGAATCCCAACGTCTGCGGCGCCCTCGAATGGCAAGAATCGCACGAGTCCTCCGAGAGTAACGGCTCGCCCTACATCGACAAGTCGCCCATCCTTCGCGCGCAGGCGCAAGCGGTGCAGACGATGATCGGCGAGTTACGCCCTATTGCCCAAGCGATCGTGAATGGTGAGAAGCCTTCCGCCGGGGGCCTGGAGCGAGCTGCCAACAATTATGAGACCACGCTCCAGGGCGCGGCACTCGGCGTAGTGAACCAGGCCAACCGAAATCGCAATACGCGCTTTCTCTCGTATGCGCGCGAAGGCGGCTGGATCTTTGCTGGCACCTACTACAACCACATCATCCATATGAGCGACGCGATCCAATCCGCGGTCAACTCGCTTCCCGCTTCCAGTGCTCAATCCATCACCGATAAAGAGGCAGCGGACACACTGATTCTCTACCAGGATTCTCTCGTCACAGCGAACGAGTACATCCGGAACAGCTCTCAATCCGCCTATCGGGCGTATGAGGCTCAAAACCAGGCTGTCGGCTTCACCGGCGACAAGATTCCATCCAACTTCGAAGAGATGAAAGTCTGGATCTCCCGCCCAGCACTGGCCGGCATCAACCAGCTGACGCAGGAGATCGCCGGAAGCAATCTATCGCACGTTGCCCAGATGAAGAATGTCGGCGACACCATCATGGCGGTGGCCTGGACCATCCAGGGCGCGCAGTTCATCGTTGCGGGCTTCGGCGGCGGCTTGTGGGACGACGCGGCGACACTGGGCGCGTATGACATTGGCGCCAGCATCGAAACGCTGACGCCGAGCGTCGCCTTCCTCTTCATGACGCTGCTCGCGGCCGGTGCGTTCTTGGCGTTCTACGTGCCGATGATCCCCTACATCATCTGGATCACCGGCATCATCAAGTGGCTCACCGTGCTGTTCGAGTCGGTCATTGCGGCGCCCATCTGGGGCGCTGCCCATGTCCACCCCGACGGCGACGACCAGGTGGGCCGGGCGGGACCCGGCTACATGATCATCCTATCGGTGTTCCTGCGACCCACGCTCATGATCTTCGGTCTACTGGGTTCCATTGTCGTCGCCCAGCCTGTCGCACACTTCGTCAACCTGACGTACATCACCCAGGTGCAAGGTGCAATGGGTAACTCAGCCAATGCGATTGGCGCGCTGATTGCGTACACCGCGATTTACGCAATCCTCATGACCATCGTTCTGCATTCGGTGTTCGGCTTCATCAACTGGATTCCCGATAACGTCCTGCGCTGGATCGGTTCCGCCGTCGGCATGCATGGCATCGCGGATAATGAGGAGCATGGCGTCAAGGGTGCATTCTTCCGCAGCACAGAATCGGTATCGAAGGGCACCGGTCCCCACAAGCCGGCTGGCGGTGGAGGCGATCGCAAGCCAGTGCCTGGCGGTGGTGGCGACGACGCGAGCGGCGGTGCTGGCACCGGTGGATCGGGTGGGGCCGGCAACGACGTCCATTCCACTAACTTGCCGGGGGCCTAGCGCCCCCAAGACTTAGCACGAGACAAGAGACAAAAGAAAAGGCCCCGCGGGGCCTTTTTCTTTGCCAGGTGGAAGCGGCTCAGCGCTGGTGGCGCGTGATGCTGAAGTTGTCCGCCTCGGCATTGATGACGCGGTATCCCATCTGTTCGACGAGTTCCACCTTGCGTGCCTTCAGGCGCTCGTTGAGCCTGGCACGATCCGCAAACGGATTCGTGGGGCTCGACTGCGCGAGGTTCTCACGCAGATCGCGAACAAGCTCGATCGACGCCACACCGTGCGCCTTCCAGGTGTCCCGGTCTGCGGTCACCGCTTCTAGCTCCCTGCGCAGGCGCTCCGCTTCTGCCATCCATTCATCGCGGTTGGCCGCCGTGTCGGCCACTGCCCGGCGATTGAGGTGGTTGTTTACCAGCTGCCCGTCGATGAAGTCGTTCAAGCTCATTGATTATCTCCGCAACCCGTGCTAGGCGCAGCTTAAGATTGCCACGCCCAGATAGGGTTGGCAAGCGGCACTATCGCCCTAGGCGTGGCCCGGGCGCCGCTCCCTTGAAGGACCGTAGAACAGACAGGATTCACAATGACTTAGGTGGCTGGCAGCCCCATCAGCGCCAGCGCCGATAGGGCGCCTCAGGCGGCGATCCGCAGATCGGAATGCCGAAGCTTGCCCTCAGAGGACTAGTACGACCGCTCCAGCCGGTATACCACCGGGTAGCGCGCCCTGGTCGCGCCCCCCTGGGCTGATCAATCTCCCCCCGACCGCGTATCCAACTGTGGCGCCAGACTTGCCGAGATTGCGATACACGTAACCCCGAACTCCGCCGGCGACCCCTGACATGTAGATATAGGACCGGCCGCCAGAGACCACGTTCCCCGTCCCGGGGAACTTCGTGTAATAGGCGGGCAGGCCAAGCGCCGCGTCAGCAGCCGTCCCGCTGAACCCCGCGTTTGCGCTCGTGTATTGGGCAACCTTCGCTCCATAGAGCGCCACACTTTGCGAAAGCACCGCTGCCTCGCTGAACAGCGCACGCTGTCGTGAAACCGCGGCCTCGCTCATCGACAGCGTAGCGAGGAGAGAGAAGAAGAAGGCAGTCACTGCAATGTTGAACATGTCCTCTGCTCCTCAGTACGCGCAGACCGCATAGGGCAGAAAACGGGACTCACGGGCGCCGCTTGAACCACCTGAGTAGACCGCCCACGCGTTCATGCCCGGCTCTGGCCGGTTGACCTGCGGAGCTTCCTGCGACGATGCTTTCTCCATGTATGTCACGTTGTATCCGCCGCCCGTAAGAACCGTGCCCTGCGGGCACACTGCGTATGCCCATTGCGGGCCCTGAGACTGGCCGGGGCCCGCTACGACGGTGTAGCCGCTCAGCCCACCGCCACCAGACCAGACTCCATTCACGCAAGACAGAAGTGTGCCTGCGCCGTCGCGGCCGATCAGTCCGTTGGGGGAGCAGCCACCGCCCTTCGATGCGCCGCCCTGCAACTGAATGTATTCGTTCACGGTGGCTCGACCGTCGACCTGCAGCCGGCTGTTTGCGTGAAGCACACCAGCCTGCATTTCGCCGCCCGTATAGATGGACTTATTGTTGTATGCGCGAATCCACGTGGTATCGGTCATATGCCAACCACCGCCATAGGCTTCGGAATACCAGCCACTCTGCCCGGTCGTCCGGAACCAGCCGTTCGCGTAGTATTCATTGCCTTGGTACGTAGGCGCGTTCATCAACACGCCCGCGTATACCCCGCCATCAGCGCGAACATCCCATGCGCTGACATTCGTCGCACGCAGCCGGTTAGCTGCGGTGAATTCGCCCGAGCCACTCAGCACGGCCTGCTCAGTGCCGCCGATATTGAATCGCAGATTCTGTCCCGCTGGCAGCGAGAGCGTCTCATATGGGTAGCTCGCGCCACCATAGCGAGTACCGCCCAGAGAAATATTCCCGCCCAGCACCTCTGTACCCTGCACCACGCCCGCGCTATTGAGGTTGTTCCCTGCCATATCGATGGCAGTGCTCATGCGATTAAGATCAGGGCGCCCAGGAATTGCTTGGCGGTGAAGCGCGGTATCGTTCGTCGCTTCGCTCGTGTAGCTGAGGTTGGCGGCGATGCGGCCGGCGCCCGGGGATATCCCGAAGTTCGCCAGCGGCATTGACCAGGCGCCCAAAGCGCCGACGGCTCGAGTCGTGTCGCTGGCCCCGACGTATCCGCCGGCGATTCCCTGCTGGGCAGCGAGCCCTGCGAGCTCGTCGAGATCACCTTGTGACAGAGCCGCCCCGCCTGTATAGATGACGAGCGTCTCCAGCGCGGTTGCAGACACCTTCCGGGCCCGGCCTGTCGGCACCTGGCCGAATACGTTTGCCGCTGGATAGCTCGCCGGCAAAAGGCCGGAGGCCTGCAGCTGCGCGACGGTGATCACAACCGGCGTGGTAGCACCGGCAGAGCCCAGAATTGTCGTGTACTCGTTCTGCACGTAGCGCTCGGTCGCCTTGGTGAAATCGACCAGTTGGGTCGCAGCGATGGCCACTTGCTTCGACTGCGCTTGCGAACGCATCACGCCGATAATGCCGATGGCGAGGGCGGCCAGGATCGACAGCGCGATTACCAGCTCCATCAGCGCGAAGCCACGCTGCTCGGTCTTCATGAATTTCCTCTCCAAGTAGCGGCGTTGGCCTGCTGCTCAATCAGCGTCTGCAGCTTCGACAACTCATTGGCGCGGATGTGCGCACGGACCGACTTTGCGAATCCTTCTCCGCGTTCATCGCCCGGCGCTGACGCCAGCGTCAACGCCTTGGCGATCAGGCGCGGCCGGGAGCCGGCGCCCCCTGCCGGCATGAGCCGCTGGTGGATGACCACGGCCAGGCCTTCGGCGAGCATACCGCTGGGGTCTCGCAGTCCACGTGCCCAGGAGATTGTCCGCTCGAGCGCCTGCTGCAGGTCGCCGCCATGCACGGTGGTAATCACCAGGTGCCCCATGTTGCTCAGCTGCACGGCCTGCTCCGCGGACGCCTCGTCGCGCAGCTCGCCCAGGTAGATCGTCTCAGCCCGCGAACGCATCGAGCGAATCAGGTACTCCCGATATCCACCTTCCTTGCGCGAGACCTGGACCTGGATGCAGCGGCCATTCCCATGTGGCCCGTTGAGATTCGATTCGATCGGATCTTCAAGAGCCAGGCCGATAGTCCCCGTCTGCCGCAAACGCTCCGTGAAAAGGGTCGTTGCGGTGGTTGTCTTACCCGATCCCATTTCACCCGAAACTAGAATGATTCCGCGGGTAGCGGCTGCGAGCGCCGCCTCCTTGGCGTGCCGAGGGATGTCCAGTCGCTCGATGGGCATGGCCTTGCTTGCAGCGCGGGAAAGCACGAATACCGGATGCGTGCTGGTGTCGACAAACGTCGTCACCCGGTAGACGAATCCATCGAGATTGAGGGCAAACTCTGGATCACCTCGCTCGAACAGTTCCAAGCACTTGCGCCTTACCCCATCCAGCTCGTCCTTGAGGTCCACGGGCGCAGCACTGCGGGGCGCGAGCGCGCCCGGCAGATCCTTGATGTCGCAATAGTCGTGGCCCAGATAGATGTCCACGATCGGCAGATCTTTGAGCTGCATCTAGACGCTTGCTCGTCGGATTAGTTGGTGATCGTCCAAGCCACGGTGTTCGTAGCGGTGCTGCAGCCAGCGTCGGCGGAGGCCACCGATACAGGGCCTGTGATCGCCGTGCCGCTGTTGATCTTGGTGCTGTATGCGCCCGACTGCGACAGATCGGTTGCCAGGCCACTGCACACTTCCTGCGGGATAGCGGCGGTGGTCAGGGTGAAGCCGGTGCCGGTGGATACCAGGGTCACCGCGCCACCGAACTGGTTGGCCACCGTCGTGCCCGTGACTGGCATCGTGGTAGGAATGCATTGGCGGTTGATCGCGGCCGGGATCAGGTTGGTGCCGCTTGCACCGTAGGTTCCAGCAGACTTCATGTTGCGCGCACACTCGATCAGCGCGTTGTAGTTCTGACCCTCCGTCTGCACTTTGGAGGAACCGCGAGCGCCTCGCGCCACACCCAGGACGGCGACGACGATTGCCGCGATGATGACCATGCCGATGACCAGCTCGACCAGCGACACGCCGGCCTGGCTGCGCGGGGACGCAAAACTCCGAATACGCTTCATATTTCCTCCGATTCTCTTTGGGATAGTTAACGACGCTGCGCGATACCGTAGACGCCTTGGAACATCGTCACGATTACGTACGCACCGATCAGCAGCATGACCAGGCGTAGAACAACTGCTGATCGCTCCATCAGCTTCAAGTTTTGCTTGAGCCACCGCTTGGTAAACTTCTCCAGCGCGGCTTCAAACCCCTTCTTCTCGGACAACGCTTTGACGTTACGAACCGTGGCCTTGTCGGGAAACTCGTGCTCGGTGAACTGCAACGCCTGCCCGAAGTTGGCGCCAGTCTTGATTCCACGCACGGTATCGTCGATGCGCTCGCGCAAATAGGCATTTGCGTATCTCGCCATGTCGATGAGGGCCTGCTCCAATGGGATGCCCGCCGCCAAAAGCGCCGAGACGTTCAGCAGGAACGTTGTGCCGACAAACACCCTGTAGGTAGAGAAGATGGGCAGCTTGTCGAATCGGTCGCGAACGCGGCCAGTGAGATTTGGCAGCGCCCAAGCAAGCCAACCGGCGAAGACCAAGAAGCCCGCCAGCAGATACGCCCAATTGCCGACCACGAAGAGGCCGATCCCGATCATCTTCTGAGTCGGTGCCGGCCACGATTCCTTCGGCTGCATCCGCAACAGCTCCGGGATGAGTTCCAGGGAGATGTAGAAGATCGCCGAGACGATGCCTATGCCGATAACGGTAGGCCACATCAGCGCTTCTTTCAGGACTCTCTGAAGCTCCTGACGGCGTTCGAGAGACTCGACAGCGCGGTCCAGGCCGGCCACCAGATCACCGGAAGATTCGCCGGCGGCGATCAACGAAACTTCCTGGATGCCCACCCATTCGTACAGAGCATCGGCGAGCTGGTCGCCGCGCGACAGAGCACGAATGCAGTCCTCGATAATGATCAACTGTGGAGCGGGAATAACCGCGCTCCCGTCTTCATCGAAACCTTCCCGCTGCTGCTCAAGCGTATCCATTACGCTCTCGCCGTTGTCCAGCGACAACGTGAGCGATTCGTAGAAGTTGATCCTGGCTGTCATGCCAAAGCCGAGCTTTACATACCACTTGGATATCCAGCTCTTGGCGGTTTCGATCGACAGCGCGTCCCAAATTTCTGCTATCCCCATGTCAGGCTCCGACGTGCAGTCGATCGGTATTCAGCGGCGCCACGTCTTTGATGACGTGGCGCGGATCAGCCAGCCCTGCATGCACGTGGCGCATCGCATGTGCGAGCTTCGTAACCCCTCCCATCTCCTTGACCCAGAAGATTCGCGCGGCGAGCATCCCCTTCTGCCTGAAGACCTCCATGAACTCCGCGGTGGTCCTAATGACCTCCGCCGCCACTTGCCGCCCTCGCACGCCCGGGGTCTTGCCTCGGCAGCACTCGCATCCCGGGCCTTGCAGATAGACTTTGCTCACCTCGCAGAACTCTTCGATGATGGCGCGCTGGTCCGCCGGGATTGCCGCGCAGCCGACCGCATATGGCACTCTGCAGTCAACGCACAGCTTGCGTAGCAGGGACTGGTTGATCAGGCAAACCGTCAGGGCGGGGTTAAACAATCGGTCATCCGCGACACCCAGCGAGCGGAAACGATCGATGATGCTGGGTGCGTCAAACGTGTGAACCGTCGAGAGGATCGTGTGGCCAGTGACGGCCGCCTCATAGGCGATCTGAGCTGATTCTGCGTCCCGGATCTCGCCCGGGACGATGATCTTCGGGGCCTGGCGCATCGCGTTACGCAGGGCGTTGGGCCAGGCGTTTCGCCGCGCGTCAGGATCGTCCCCTTCGTAGACCAGGGGTGTCTGGGTGCAGCCCTCGGCCTCGATGTCGTACTCGACCGGATCCTCGATCGTCAGGATGTCGGTTTCCTGGTCGCTGTCGCGCAGGATGTTCTCGATCATCGCCTTCAAGGTGGTGGATTTCCCGGACCCGGTGATACCAGAAATCAGTGCGATACCGAATGGGAGCGCCATGACATCACGGATGATGGGAACCTGGCTGTCAGGCAGGTAACCGAGCTCCTCCAACTCCTGGACGGCTGAACGATTCGGCGGCAAGAGCCGCATCACGATGCGGATTCCGCGGCCGTTCGCGGGGCGAGTCGAAATGCGCGAGCCGACGAGCCCACACTGGCTGGCAACCTCCGCCTTCAACTGTGCGTCCTGCATGGCGTTCTGGTCGAGCCCCGAGCCTGTGATCTCTGCACACATCGTGTTGTACAGCGCACGCGACAGCAGCATTCCTTCACTTGCCGACAGTTCGTGATACGTGCGTGTTCGCCCGTGGATGGTGTACCTGATCCTGCAGTACGGCCCCACGACGATGATTTTCAGGTCGGAGGCGCCCATGCTGTTCGCCTCCCGGATGTACCCCTTGACCTGCTCCTGTCGTTCGGAGTCGTCCTCGCCGCCCGCCGCCGTGGGCGCGTGCCGCTGGTAGAGCTTTGCGATCTCGGACACCTGGGCGTAGCGTGTCTGGAAGCGAATCTTCTGCGCGTGCCTCCGGAGTTCGCTGAACACCTTCTGCACCACTGGATCCGTCTTGTGCGAGCTCGACACGACGAGTTCGGCGTTGATGCCCGCCCCATCGGCTACCACGCAAACAATCGCGCGCTTTTCTTCAGGCAGAAAGAACGGACCAGGTTCTGCGGTGAGAACCCGGGAGTATCGTACGGGCGCCTGGCCCCCGGTCGAAGCTGGACCAGGACTCGCGAGTCCCGGTCCGATCGCCGTCACGCTCGCGCTCATGTCAGCCTCCAGCTCGCGGCAGCGGAGTCATGCTCGGGAATGTGAACTGGGCAGGCTGGCTCTGCTCCTTCGACTTTGGGCCGACCGGCGGCGTGCCGGAAAACGCCAGCTCCAGACGCTTGCCACGGCGCTCGACGATCACGCGCTCCATGGTGATCGAAACTACGCGATAGTCGCCGGGGATCAGCGCACCGACGACCTCGTCCGTAAAGCTGCCTCCTTCATACAGAAAGCGGGCCTTGAGTCTCTCCCCGGCACCGTACACCCGCGAGACTACTGGTGCGACGGTCAGCTCGTTCACGGCCGCAGCGCCGGTCTTCCCGGTATCTCCGGACAGCTCACTCTGAGCCTTGGCTTTCTCTGCCTTGGCCTTCAGCAGGATGGTTTCAGCTTGAATTCTGGACAGCTCTCCAATAGATGGCGCGCCGTCCTGAGCATTCGCATTCGCCGCTACCAGCACCAGAACGAGCACAAGCAGCCCATGTGTTGATTTAGCGAACATATAGTGCTCCGTTAATTGTCCAGGTAAGTTCCGCGGCATCCGCGTCCAAGCTCAGTGCGACGGTTTCAGCGCGCAGTCCATCGGCCTGCAGCCCATCGACCAGCAGCAACGGCGGCATCTCGCTCGTGATCTCGAAGGTGTACGTTGACCAGGTAGGTTTACTCGTGGCCGGCTCTTCGCCTTCCGGCGTGTCGGGAATCACTTGCTTCTGCAGCGGAAGCTTCACGTCTACTGCCTGAAAATGTGAAACCAGATCGGGCATGATCTGCTTCTCCGGCTGCAGATCTTCTCCGCTCGCCGGCGGCATGGGGATCATCACATCGATCACGCCGGACTCGCCGCCGTCATAGAACTCCAGTGGCAGCCCCGCAGCGGCAGCGGCAGTCAGCACGTCATTCGCCGTCGCCAGCTGCCCGCGCTTGTAGGCCGCTGAGAGGTTGCCCCCCGCCTTGCATGAAGCCTTCTCGAAGATCCATCCGCCAAGCACAAGGGGGAGTTTGTCGAAGGCTTGCGCGCAAGCGGCAACGGTGTCCGTCAGCTTTGCCGCAGTAATCCATGGCTGTGGTGGCGGCGGCGGCGGCGGCTTGACGTTGAGCAAAGCCTCCGCCTGCGCCCGGGCCGCTGCTTTGGCCTGCTCCGCTCGGCGAACGACTGCCTCTTGCTGTGCCTGGTACATGACGTACAGAACTGCGCCGGCGATCACGATCGCGGCCACCAGGCCGAACCGTACAAGCTCCCCGCGAGTAAGCCCGAACGTCAGCGGCTTCAGCCGGTGCTCTGGCTTCAGCTTCGACGCAACCAGCAGTGAGGCGAGCTCAACGCTTGTGTCGGCGAAATCGAATTCAGGCGGCGCGATCACGTGCTCGAACTGCGTCCCAGCACCGGCGAAGTGGCTGAAGTTCGCGCCAAGCTCTTCTCGGATGTCGGCCAGGCTGCCGATTCGATCGGCGCTGGGCACGATGCTGCCGTCCACGACCGCAGCAAGCGCGTAGCGCTCCTCGTCGATTCTGAAAGCGCCGATCCAGTTGCTGCCGTACTCGCTGGCCAACACCGAGGCCAGGGAGTACATGCCCTTGGCCGCCCCTCGGTTCTTGGGGGCGTAGCCGGCCTGGTAGCGCGCGCTCTTCCCCTTTGAACGAGTATCGACACCCTTGCGCGTCGCAACGATGTCCATGCCCCATTGACGGCCTTTGGCTCGTGCCTCCTTCATGTAGGAGGAGACGCTGTCGAGCGTCTCCCAATGAAGGCCACTCACGAACGTCCGCCCGTTCAACACGAACGTGTCGATCTTCTGCCTTTCTGCTATCGATGTATCGATGCTCTTGCGGCGTGCCATGCGCGGGCCGTGTCCTGGTTTAAGTCAGTGGAACAGCTGTCAACGCATCGCGGAGAGCGAGGAGCCAACTTCGGGGGTGATCAGGATCACGATGGCCGTTCGCTGACGCTGGCCCCTCGCGCTTCCGCCCAGCATCCAGGCGTAGGGCGAGCCCATGCCACGACGGTTGGACGAGTGGTTGTCCTGCTCGAATCCGTGCAGGATCAAGGTTTCGCCAGCATGCAGACGCACCTCGCTGTTGAAGTTGCGGGTGTCGATATCCGGCATTTCGATCTTCGTGCCGCCCGCCTCCTCACTGCGGAGCTCGTTGAGCGCGGAGATGTTGATCGAGTACTGCAGAATCATCTCGTCGTTCTGCATGAGCAGCCTTGGTACGACGGTCATGTTGAAACCCACCGTCACGAATCCTGGCGTCAGGCCGCCCAGGGTTCCGGACCCTTCGATCTGCGAGATCTGGGCGCTTTGGATATAGCCGATCTGCCTGGCGATCTGAATGGGTGCCGGCCGAAGGTTCAGCGTTTTCAACGACGGCGATGTGATTGTGTTGACAGTACCCAGCGTCGATAGCGCCGAGACGATGACGTTGGTCCCCGCGAACTTGCCGGTATTGATCACAGATGCGCCCAGCGTGCCGGCGCTAGAGGCAGGCTGGAACGGCGTTTTGAACTCGAACTGGCGAGACAATGACTTGTAGACGGCGTCCCAATTGACGCCGACCTCGTTCCCGTCGTTCAGCGTCAGCGAGAGGACCTTGGCGTGCAGTGTGACCTGCTTCGTCAAGGTCGAGTTCTCCTTATCGAGCATGCTCTCGATACGGTCCAGGACGTCCGGCGTGTCCGTCACGGTCACCGCGCCAGTGCTATAGGAAAGCGCCACGCGACCGACGCCGGGCGTCAACAAGACTTTGATGGAGCTCTCGACGTCGGTGTACAGCGAGGACTTCATGGAAGTGACCGTGGTCTGTGAGCTGCCCACGGTGCCGCTGACACCGCCACCACTGCCGGCGCCGCCGCCGCCGCTGGCACCACCGACGCCGCTCCCGCCGGAACCCAGCTGTGAGCTCATGCCATTGTGGGTGGTCGATTGGATGTCCACCTGATTCGGGAACGCGTCCAGCTGGAACGTGCGGCTATCGAGATGGAAGATTGAGACGCTGTTGTTGCGCTCGTTGTAGCGCCATGAAAGCCCGTAGCGCGCGGCGACCAAATCCAACAGGCCAGCCAGCGGTCCCTTCCATTCGATATTGCTCAGCAGCGCACCGGTTGCACGGCCTGACGAGCCCATCCCGATAGTCGTGCCGCCCACGGCCGGCAGGGCTGGTAAGTTCGGGAGCGGCATCCCGCCAACCGGCACCGGCGCACCAGCTGACATGCCCGCTCCCGGCGCTGTGCCGCCCTCGGCGCCGCTGAAGGCGGTCAGAGCGTCCGGCGTTACGCGCACCGCCATCCTGCATGCTTCGGAGACCGCCTGCGCGAACTCGAGCAAGCCGATGGGCTCCAGCGTCTTGAACCCCGGGTCGCAGTTGAGCGCGGCCGGCAGCTTCGGAGCGGTCACCGGCATGGGCACCGGCTCAACCCACTGCGAGGTCGAGATGGTCACCGTGTCGCGCTGCGCCTGGGCTGGCGCTTTGCGCATCTCGTTGAGGAACTTGTTCGCTTCACCATCCACATCGCGGAACGCCTTATCAGCATTTCGGATCGTGTGAGAGCAGGCGGTCAGCAATACCAGCGCTGTCGCAAGGGTCAACGTGTGCTTCATTGTGCTGCTTCCTTCTCCGAGTACCGGATCAGCTTCTGGTTGACGAAGATCCCGACAGCGAGGGGACGTTGTGCCGATTCGTAAAGCAGTGTCAGCTTGCTGACCGCGTCAACGAGCGATCCGTCGAAGGTCAGCGGCGCGACAATGCGATAGTCCAGGTCCTGCATCGGCCAGTAGACCGTCCACGCCTGTGTTTTTGCCCACTGCTCCACGGTCTCGCGCACGGTGGATCCGGCCTTGGCTGTCCAGACCTGTTTGACCTGGTACGGGGCCGCCGTCGGCGCGGTGGCGCTGCGTGGGACCGTAGCGGCCACTGCGGTGCCAGCGCGGGTGGCGTTGTAATCGCGCTTTCCTACGTACAGGTGACGTTTGTTCCAATCGACCTCGACGGAGAGGTCCTGTTCGTTGGCGAGGATGTCGAGCACATCGGTCCACGGCCGCCCGCCTCGCCAGTTGACCAGCTTGTTGGGATCGAACGATCCAGCAATCTCGGACTTGCCGAAGCCCCGCCAACCCTCCGGTGCGATCTGCTTCAGTGCATCGGCCAAGCGGACATCGCGACCCATGCCTGCTCGCCGCTCGATGACTGCGGGAGGGGTACCGACATAGGACACGGCGACCAGGCCGAACCCCGCCGAACTGGGGCGCAGGGCGTCGGCGATCGACGGAGGATCTTTCCCGTCGATCGCCACATACCCGCTACGCGGGGCCTGCGCAGGTGCTGACGTCGTCGCGGAGTCAGCTGGCTTGGGCGCCGGCTCGGGCTGGGACACCCGGAAGCCGGCCAGCGCCGGGGTGGAAACCGCCAGAGCCAGGCAGGCGAACAGGAACGAGGAACCTTTTTTCATGGGGCTTCCGACGTAGGGTTGAGGCTCGAAACGATGCTGTTGCCACCGCCCAGCAGCTGCTTGAAGTCCAGGCCATCCGCACCCGATCGAGTCGGCGAGTGCCCGTGTTGTTGCGCCGTATCATTATTGGATGCCGGCGACGATTGTGCAACATTCGTTTGTTTATCTTTCTGGGTTATTTCCGGCATCTTGGGCGCAGGACTCCTGGCCGCGACCGCGTTTCGCGCTGGCGGCGCAGCGATCGCCTCGGGCGCCGGCATCGATGCCGGCGCAGGGGTGCCTGGTGCCGCATAGAACGGGCCGTAGAGCTGGGTATAGCCGGCGACCAGAATGCGCCGCAGCCATTCACTCTCGGCGCCACGGCGGGCGCGGCCACGGCGGGTTCGCGAGTTCTCGCGGACCTGGTTGAAGCGGTCGAAGATGGCGGTCATCTCCGCGTCGTCCTCGTAGACGCGGATTCGCATCAGCTTCCCGGACGTCGCGTCGTCGCTCATGCCGTGGCGTTCCCGCGCAGGGTCTTCAACATGCCCCTGGCATTGGCGAACTCCGGATCCTCGGGCACCACCAGATGGCGATACTCCTCCTTCAGGCCGCTGGCAAGGAGCGCGGCGCCGCCCCCGACAAGCAGGACGGCCTGCATGTCAGCCGCATCCCCTACCCTGCGCTGCAGCTCGCGACGCACCTGTTGCAGAACGAGGTCCACTGCCTGGGCACGCTCAGCAGTAATGTCATGCCACTCACCACGCAACTGCACCTTCCCCGACCGCAAGAAGGTCTCCAGGCGCGCCGGCCGAACGCCCGAAACACCGAAGCGCGCCATGATCAGGCTGCGCAGGTGGTCAAGGACGTGCGTCACACCAACATTGATCGTGCCCGACGCGGCGTGGTCGACGGTCGAGCCACGGATGATGGTCGCCGTGTCAGTTGTACGCCCGCCCACATCCACCACCACGACAGGCGCCGTCGGGTCCATTCCTTCGCGCCAGCGGTTCCCGTCGTCGAGTGCATAGTCGATGTACGCCATCAGCCCTTGCGCGCCCACGAACTGGCCGACGATCCGCGGCGACTGGCGGCCGTCCATGGATTCGACCGGGACAGCCAGGTTCTCCATCTTCCGCTTGAGCAGTTCGCCGTTGGATTCCGTAGTTCCGGCCCGGAAATAGAGGCCGAACGGGAGCCCCGAGGCAAGGACCACGTCCTTGCCGCTCAGACCGTTCGCGTACAGCGCATGGTGAACCAGGACTCGGTTGATGTCGGACAGCGCGTAGTCGTCGAAGCGGGTGTCTTCGCCGTCGATGTCGGGGTCGACCGTGAAGTCGCGCCCATTCGTGCGGTATGCCCCTGCGCCGGCGTCGCCGCCTGCCGCGCCTAATGCGCCGCCGAGCGTGAAGCCGGGGCGAGCAACGCTCAGTTGGGAATAGCGTCGGTCAGCGGTGACAAGCTTGATCTGACGGAAGCCGTCATCGACGGCAACGAGAATTGGGGCGGATTCAGACATTAGATTGGCCATTGGACGTAGATGGGTCGGGCTCGGTGAGCGGGTGGAACTAGTGGCGGCGATAGAGGCGGCGTTGGGGACGATGCCACCAGGCAACACCCGCCCGTACCGGACCCGCAAGCCTGCAGCGCAACCGCCGCACGAGGACCACGAGCGTGTATTTGTAGTAGGACAGCACCGAGAAGAAGACGAACAGCGCAAATGCGGTGCCCAGCTTGGCCAACGACGGGCTGTAGATCAGAATCACGAACGGAATGCACGCGCGTGCATCGAAGATGAGGAACTTCGCCATCAGTGACGTGTTACGCCAGTCGGCAGGTCCGGACATCAGGCGTTCTCCTGCGCAATGAGGCTTTCCTGCACTCGCGCGGTCTGCTCTGCCAGCTCGAATCGCAGGACCACCTCTTCCTTGACGCGGCCTTCGGCGAACAGCCTGCGGGCATGCATCAGCTTGGTCTGCCCGCGCTCACGGGTAAGTTGCTGCGCGACGGACGGAACGCCCGCTGGATCACGCATCGCAGCGCCCAGAAGCGCACGCCGCTCGCTTTCACCGAAAGAGAGGTACTCGCGGAGCGCTACGCGCCTCCCATCGGTGGACTGCACGAGCTCTTGGCAGACGATCAGGCGCAGTGAGTCGATGAGGCCGCCAAGCATCCCCTGCTGTTCGTTCTTCGGAAGGCTCTGCATGGTGCGCGTGAAGGTCGCCCCCACAGAGGTGCTATGCGCAGTCCCGTACACGAGGTGCCCCGTCTGCGAGGCCAGGATAGCCGCGCCGATGGTCTCGCCGTCGCGCATTTCGCCAACAACGATGATATCCGGGTCGCGCCGCAGCGAGTTGCGGATCGCTGCGGCAAAATTTGGCAGGTGGTCGGGAATCGACGTTGACTCGATCTCCGTGGTTGGCTTCTCGACCTTGTCGTACACGAACTCGACGGGCGACTCATACGTGATGATGTGGCAGTGCGAGTCCGGGTTCTCCGCGATATCGCGGATCATGCCCGCAAGGAACGTCGATTTGCCCGAGCCGGTCGGTCCGCACACCATCACGATTCCGTCGTCCGGATAGAGCGACCCGTAGAGCTCGGGCCCCAGATCCTCTTTGTTGAGCGCAGGAGGAATCTCCGGCAACTCGCGCAGGATGATCGAGATCCCGAAAGCGCCGTCGATTTCTGCGCCCGTGGCGTTCCAGCGGAACCGCAGCGAGTCGGTCCGGTTGAGCCTGAAGGTGTACGCGTTGTCCAGGTCCATACCGCGCTTCAGTTGCACTTCGGCATTGGGGCCGCCATACAGATAGCCCGCGATGGATCCCACTTCGGTCGCGTAGAGGGTTCGGCGAGTCAGCCGGTGCAGCCGCCCATGGATTCGCGCGGTGACCCGAGCGTTGGTCTTTATGTAGACGTCCGATGCGCCCACCTCTTTCGCGTGGATCAGAAGCTGCTGCACTCCAACCTCATCGAACACCGTGGGTTCCGAGCGCAGGAGCATTTCTTCCGCCGAGTGCTCTGTCGCCATGGCGCTCATGGATTCACCCGAACCGTGGGCTGGATGGGTGTAGCCGGCACCGCAATGGGCTTCCATTGCGTGGACGGCTGCATCTTGGGCAGCGCAGTAATGCGCAGCATGCGCTCGTTGATGTTCACCTGATCCCCGTCCCCGGTGATGCCGTAGTTGGCCTCAGCGACGTAGGGCTTGCTCACTACTCCCTGCTGGAGCAGCCGCCGGTAGAGCAGCATGCCCTGGTAGTCTCGCTTGAGGCGATTCAGTGATTCGGTCAGGATCTGGTCCGCCTGTTCTTCGCCTGCTTTCCAGCCTGTGGTCACGGCCTGCTTCCACACCGTGCGCTCATCACCGCTTTTGGGCGCAAGGTACGGCTCCGGTGGCGCATAGGTGAAAGTCGCCTCCGTAACGAGATAGGTTCGCCAGCTGGGCGCCACCGTCACGAACTGCGCTTGCTTTGCGATCGCGTAGACCTTGTCCGTAATGCGCAGGATGTCATTGCCCTCGGACTGGACGACTTGGCTTGCCTCCGTCAGGACGGGCGGCAGGACATTCCGGTCCATCAGCAAAGAGTTGAAGTCGAATGTCCGGTCCAACTGTGGCGCCTGCTTGCTCAGCAGCTGCTGGATCTCGTAGGAGCGCCGCGCCAGCCCGGCACGTACGCCATAGGCCAGTCCGTCTTCCCGAATCGCCGTGGCACGCAACTCGCCGGCCGAATCAATGACCCTGACCTCGGCGCCGTTACGCTCGTACGCCGACAGGGCCTGGTCCAGGCTCGGCGGGGTATCAGAGGCCGCCATTGCTGTACTCGATCGCGACGATGCCTTTGCGGCCGGCGGCGGCCGGCTCGATGGCGATGTCGGCGCGGGTGCCCGCCTGGATACCGAGGTTCCGCAGATGGTCGGCGATCGTCGCGGGCTCGGGCCCGATCTGGACCACGATCCCGACTGCCGGCTGGCGACCGAGCAGCTTGAACTCGTAGCCGCCTTCAGCAGCCAACCGCATCACCGCAGGCTCCAGCGGGCCGTTCCAGGGCATCGTCACCATGCGCTCCAGCCCGGGAATCTGAACCCGAAGGCGCGGAGTACCGGGCGCGGTGCGCATCTTGTCGTATTGCTCCGCCTCGGACAGATCGCGGAGCGACTGCTGGATTGCCGACGCGGCCGCGGTGAGATTCTGCTGCGCCGGATCGGGCGCCGGAGAACCTGCTGATCTGGTGGTTGCACATCCGGCCGAAAGGACGGCACAGGCGGCGAGGAAAACGGCGTAGTAGCGACGCATCTGATTACGTTGCCTTTCGTTAGGTGATACAGGGCCGGGATTACCAAACATTTGTGGCGCAGGTTATCCCGCCGTATCCCTTCAGGCAACCCCCATCACCTCACTTCACCTCCCGACGACCCAAGTCCTGCCCTGTACTCGCGTCACGTATATGCGAACGAAAGTGACTGCCCGCTGGTACGGGAGACACGTATATGTGCCCTCCGGAGTGCGCCGGCCGATCAGCCGAGGTCGACGTGACACGTATGCGTGCCCCCCAGGCGCTGGGCATTCAGGACGGCGGAGAAAAGAGGCCACACGCCGGCGGGCTGGGTCCTGAGCGCCGAGACGCCTACGCGCCCCTCCAAGGGAGCCCGGCCAAATCACCCCGTCTCTGGGACCGCCTGATCGTCGACGGCCGGGGATACGGTTTCGTTTCCCAAACGCCCTACTCCGCCGCCCCGAACGCCTCCTCTCGCAGCCGCGTGCCTGCGATTTCGTTGTCGAAAGACGCGACATCGGTGGCGATTGTTTTGGCGCAGCCAAGAGCGTTACCGCGCGGGGTGTTTGCTGCGTGGTAACGTAGGGAGCGAGTAGGATCGCCTGCCACCGAATTGAGCCATGACAACAAGCACCAGGACCGAGGAAACAGAAGCGGATTACCGCCGTCGAGTGGAAGTAATGCGAAAGCGGGTGGCCAGGATTCGTGGTCAGAACCCCGCCGATTTGCTCCCGATGGACCTGGTCGACGACCTGCTGGGACGAAGCTATGGCAGCGAACAGGCGGCTGTTGTCGCCAAGGCTGCGGAAGTGAGCCATCGAAAGGCGTTGCGCGCCGGCAGAAAGGGGCGCCGCGGCCAGATGGAAATGTCTGCTGCCGAACGCCCTCCCTCCGGTGTCATCTCCAAGGCCACGTTCCGTCAATACAAGGCGGCGCTTCGCGCCGTGTTCCATGCGGATCTTGAGACGGCGCCCACCCGTTACGACACCGAGTTGCTTCGCGCCGCGATCGAGCGCCTGGATTCGACGCCGCAAACCGGTTTCGCTCGCAGAGGCAAGGCCGGCTCCGCCTTGAAAGCGAAGTCGTTCAAGGCCTCAGAGCTCGCCGCCGTCCTGCAGGAGGTCGACAAGGCTATATCCGGCGGCCGGCATACCTGGGCCGTCGGCCTCAAGTCCTTCTTGGAAGCGAATTGCCTGGTCGGTCTGCGCCCCTGCGAATGGGAAGAGGCGTCAATTCGGACCTTCGAGGACGGTGCTGCGGTTATGGTCGTCCGCAATGCCAAGACCACGAACGATCGAGGGAACGGCACCCATCGCACCCTGATTCTGTCGGATCTGACGACGCAAGAGCTCGCCGCGCTGCACGAGATGGTGGAGCTCGTGGACCGCGTTCAGGGCGGACAGATCCTCGATGCGAACGGCAAAGCCGTGAGCTTCGATCAATTCCTGAAGCATTTGCGCGACTACCTACGTCGAGTGACCCGGCAAATATTCCCTCCGACCGGCAATCGCCGTCATTGGCCAACCCTGTACTCCCTGCGCCACCAGGTTTGCGCGGACGCGAAAGAAGCGTCGAGGGGTTCGGCAGAGTCGCTGAAGTTTGTGGCCGCATTGATGGGCCACAAGACGGACGCGACAGCCACCCTGCACTACGGCAAACGACGCGCGGGCCAGAATGGTCTCCGGGTGCGCCCGGCGGGAGAGAACATTGCGACGGTCCAGCGAAGGGACCCGCTTTCCAAGTTCAGTCCTGCGCGGGCCGCGCCGCGCAGACCAGGGCGCCTGCCTTAGCGCGAGTTGCACCGTGCAACTCCGGCGTTCACGAGTTGCACGGTGCAACTCGCTATTGGGCCGTCTACTCGACGCCCGTATGTGTGCCACTGCGCTCACGAGCGTTGGGCTTGCGTCGCCGCCAATTCGACACGAATACGCGCCCCCTATACGCGCCCCACATTTGGGGAGGTTTGAATCGCTGCGGCCCATTGGCACTTAATTGCCGCCCATATACGTGCGCCAGACCATCCCATTCCCCATACACGGGGTGGTTACGTGCTTGGAGAGTGGCGCGCCACGCACGCGCCACGGCGGAATTATTGCCACGTGGCAATATCTCTCCGCTTCGATGTCTCGCCTAGAGCCACGCGTGGACGCCAGATCTGGCCGCGACCGCTCTGCCTACCTCACGATGCGCAATTGGCTCGCCAGCAGGCGCGAGACCTCCGTGTCATCCCTGCCAGGCAGCCGGAGTTGACCGCGCCGTCGTGTCGGGGTCGCGGAAAATTGTCACGTGGCAATATTGCAGGCGCCAACTCAGCGTGCGACACTGCTAATTATTGCCACGTGACAATACTATGGCCAGGAAGATCCGCGCTGCCCAGCTGACAGAGCATCGACCCACCCGAACGGCATATCCCGCCGGCACACCGCGGCTCTTGGCCGCTGAGGGAGGCGCGCGATACCGGCTTCTTGCCGGTCCCGCCCCGCACCCCGACGAAGGTCCCTGCGAGGGCTGGCTGCTTACGGACGTGGATGCGGTGGCCGCGGCCGAGACTCTGGGCAGCGTCATTCCCACCGATTTATCCACGTTGGACAAGATGAGGCTTGCCATCGCCCTTTCTGGGGAGGTCAAAGCCACGGCGCTGTGCCGCCTCCTGGGCGAGTCGAACCACCCCGAGGTATGGCGCTGGACTGCGCTTCGACACACCGCGCCCGAACTCCGCCAGGCCGTGCTAACCGGAAGACTGTCGCGTGGGCACGTCCGCCCCCTGCTAAGCATGTCGCAGGACAAGCAGACTGACTGGACGAAGCGCGCCGTCCGCGGGCGCTGGTCGGTTCGGATGCTGGCCGCCATGGTTGCCAGAGAAGGTGCGGGGAAGGCGCCCGAGCCTCCGCCTCCTGCCGACACCCTCCGCCTTCAAGAGCAGCTGGGCCTCCGGCTTGGCGCACCGGTCCGACTCGACTGGCCCGACCAGGCGTCGGCCAGGGCGCTGGTTATCGGCTACTCGGATATGGAAACGCTGAAGGGGGTGTTCCAGGAACTGGCACGCGGGCCCGAGAGCTCTATCAATTCTGGCCGCGCACTGCGCTACCTTCGCATCGAAGTCGCGGATGCGGACGAGCTGGAGTCATTGACCGGCCATCTTCTGGCTGAATGAAGTCTCCCCATACATGGGGTGATTACCCGTAGGGACAATTCTTACACCCTGTCGGGAGCGCCGCGACAACCAACCCTCAAGAGTTGCACCGTGCAACTGAGCCATACACTTCCGGATAGGGGGCCTCATAGGCCGAAGCTGACGAACCAGGCCAGCGGGTAAGTCACCGACCTCGCCAGCCGCAGGGTGGTCGTGAGCACCGGCATCAACCGGCGGGTTGCACGCTGCAACTCGCCTGACTGGACGCCTGACTGGCCATTGCGGCGTGCGCACCCCTGCATGCGCCGCACGGTTTCGGCGTGCGCACTGAGGTCCCTCCGCCGCCGCAGCTTCCGGACGAGTTGCACCGTGCAACTCGATGAGCTGCACCGTGAGGTCGCTGTGCCCGGCCAAGCGCTCGTGGCGAGTTGCACCGTGCAACTCACAGCTCACACGAGTGCGTCGCACGCTGCTCGGCACCGCGTGCGCCGCAAGGCCTCTCCACGCCTCTGGTGCGGCCTCTGGTTGCACGGTGCAACTCGATGGGCTCCAGCTGAAGCTTGGGCGACGGATCGCCAGGCGCCCGCCAGAAGTTGCACCGCGCAACTGCAACGCACACCAGTGGGGCACCGGACTGGGCCAGGCGGCGCCCCCGATGCAGGGTGCAAGGTGGGCTGCCGCGCGGCGCGAGAACCCGCGAATGCACAGTGAGCGTCGCGGGCGCCCCTGGCTGCTTCAGTTGCACGGTGCAACTCAATGATGCTCGCGACACACCGCGTGGTGGCTCGCTAGGCACTGAATACCAAGATGCATCATGCAACTCGCCAGCTACCGCCTCTCTCGGCTACCCGCTGCACGCCGGTGGACGGCCGCTGGCTGTGCAATGCGAACCCGAGCGCCCTCTCCTGCCATACGTGCACGAGTTGCACCGTGCAACTCACAGACCTCCTGGCGGCGAGTACCTCAAATGAAAGGGCCCGCTTTCGCGGGCCCTTGCTGTCGCGTGGCAAGTTGTTAGTTACTCAAAGGGTAGCTACGAAATCAGCGAGCCGCTCAAGCTTGTCTCGATCGAGCTCCACGTGCAGCCGAAGTTCCGAGAACTTGGACCCTGCAGCACCCTCGACCGGTACTGCCGCGAAGATGCGGCGGCCGCCTGCCTTGAACTCAACGGGGGTGAGCGGCTCGGACTGTGGAGCTACCCGCTTCAATAGCTCCGCGGGGCTCAACTTCTTATCGAGGCCTCTCACGCGTTCCAGTGCAGTCTCGTCAGCGGCGATTGCTTGAAGCAGCTTGGTGGCAAACAGGCCGGTGACCTTGCGCGGGTCCTTTAGCGCGACGAAGACTTCTTCCGGCAAGTCATTGATCGCCATGATCCTGCCGATGGTCGACTTGTGAACACCTTCGGCTTCAGCGATCGCCACCATGTTCTCAAACAGGCCGGCCTTGAGCCACGTCCGATACTTCCTTGCCTGCTCGTACTGGCTCAACCCCTCTCGCCTGGCGTTCTCGCTCGACATCAGCAGAACGGCTTCGCGGTCGCTGACCTCACGGATGATGGCTTCCACCGGGATCCCGAGCTCCGACGTCACGCGGTGGCGGCGGTGGCCCCAAACGACCTCGAAATCAAAGCCAGCTTCGACGCTTTCCGGTCGCGCCGGACGAACAAGGATCGGCTGCTCGTTCCGCCCCTTCCTGCGGATGTCCTCCTTCAATTCCTCATACGCTTCATCGCGGAAACCCAGCTCGTCGCGATCGCGATATTGGGTATGGGTAACCTTCGCCGGATCCAGTCTCTGAACAGCGCCGGATGCAACAAGCGCATCAAGCTGCTGCTGCAGCTCGGTCACTCGCTCGCGCGCCAAGCGCAACTCATCCCGAGCGAGCTCCCCGACCATACCGAGTGCCGGCACTGAACTGTCCGGGCGGGCGGCACCCGACCGCCCCAGGGACGGGACCGGCGGGAGATCGTCCAACGCACCGAGGAGCGCCGCGCCGCGTGCCTTCTGCTTGCTCATGCTGCCTCCACCACGCCGGCACCTGCCGCCGCGTCGTGTGCCGAAAGCCTCGCCCGAGTCAGCAGAATTCTGGCCTCGATGGACTGGCACAGTTGATTGACAATATTCATGGCCTTACTCAGCTGCCGGCTATCCGCATCCGCGCGGGCCACATCGTAGATCGTGCGCATCACCTTCGCCGCACGAGCCACCGCGGTCAGATACGGAAACTTCTCAGCGAGCACCAGGTCGCCATAGGCCTTGCGGATAATCGCCTCCATCTCAGCTGACGCATTGTTGTTCTCGCCCAGCGTTACCAGGACCTGCACCCAGTCGTACTCTTTTGGCCTACCAACCACTTCATCCACCTCCTGCTGGAATCCTCCGAACATGCGAATGAACTGGGCGGACGAGGCAAAGTCGGGCATGGATGGGCGCATGGGCACCAACAGTGCATCACAGGCCTGCGTCGCCACGGTTGTCAGGTAGGACATCGACGGCGGGCAATCGATCAGAATCACGTCGTAGTCTGCCTCGATCGTCGCGATACCCTCTTCCAGAACCTTCATGTAGAACCAGGAGAGATCGCCGGCCTGGCGCTTGTCGCGCTGTCTCGAAGGCAATACGAGGTCAGCCGCCGCGAGCCCGACATTCGATGGAATGACATCCAAGGTTGGGATCTCCGTCTTACGGATGCAGTACGACAGAGAGGACTCCTTGCCCTCGAAATAGGGAAGGAGCGTGTCATCCACGTCCAGCTCAATGTCGGGGTGAATGCCCAAGAGCGTCGACAGCGTGGCCTGCGGGTCCATGTCAATCACCAAGACGCGATACCCGTGCAAGCTGAGGTATGCGCCGGTGTGCGCTGTCGTCGTCGACTTGGCGACTCCGCCTTTGAAATTCATAATGCCCAGCGTCACGCAGGGCTCGCCCGGCCCGCGGCGGCGGCTCAGCTTCCCCTTCTTGCGGATCTCGGGAAGCTCAGTGACTGCATTCCTCAAAGCGACAGCCTCTGCCAGCGTGTAACGGTATCCCGTTCGACCGGCGGGCTTGCCAGAATCATCGCCACCGGCACCTTCGCTGGCAGCCATTGCCGCGGCCACCCTGTTCACCGTCGAGTGGCTGACACCGATCGAGTCGGCGATCTCTCTCAAACTCAGCCGACGGCTTTCCCCCTGCTCCGGGTTCAATTTGCTCGGATGCGAGAAATCCTTTGCCCGCATGACCATCTGGCCGATGCGGTCGCCCAGCTGCACCAAGTAGTCGGCGCCGATGGCAGGAATTGCGGGGGTAGGGGACTGCTCTGCGGACGTGCTCATACTCTCTCCATGGCTGTTCAGGTCTTGTTGCGCGTGTTCCATTTTTACCGTATTGTGCCGGTTAAATGGAACACGTCAACAGAAATTTTTTGCTCTCGACCAACGCGTCCCCACAAACGGGGCGCGACGGTGCCTTTCGCCCGGCCTGGAAGCACGAGTCGATCGCGATGGGATCATCGAAGGGCGATAACCATGGGGCGGGGGAGATCACCCCCAATATGGGGAGCCCCATAGAAGGGGAGAGATCCCAATCAGTGGGGTCGGAGCTCCCCGGCCATGGGGAATCCAGGAATCCGCGGCTACCCCATGACCGGGGAGGGATCGCCCCATATCCGGGGCGAACGCGCCTCACGCAGGGGGAGATTACTCCCCACAAGCGGGGTGATTTGGCCCGCAAGCCACTGCGAAATCAAAGACTTACGCGCCGTCAGAAGCTCCCCTGTATGTATTGTTTGTCAATCAAAAGCACATACAACAAAGCGGGCACGTCAAAAGCGAAAGCACAGCGCCGAGCGACTCAGCGCTCAACCGGACGCACGAGCCTGTCGACACCTCATACCCCGCTACAGCAGAACCGAGCTCAGTTCTGTGCTTCAATGCAACCACTTTCGTTGGGAAACAACTGCAGATCCTTGATTCGGACCGCGGCCCCATGAGGACTCCGTAATGACCGCACTGGCCACACAAACTCCACTCCGAATTCAGTCAGAGCTCGACAAAGCGCCCTCGAACATGACGGTGCGTAAGCATGTCGGCGCCATTCAGATCTACAACAGCCTGACCCTGCTTCAGCGGAAGGTGTTTGCTGCGCTCCTTCTCAATGGATACGACGAGCTGCCGAACTTCAGCATCATCTCGCACCAGATTCCCATCGGAGTGCTTGCATACCTGGCAGGATTCAACAGCAAGAACACTCCCTACCTCAAAGAATCCTTGACTGGCCTGGTCACCTCGCCGGTCCAGTGGAACATCCTCCGCGCCGATGGGCGCTCCGCTTGGTCGGTCAGTGCCACGCTGGCCTCCGCTCGAATCGAAGACGGCATCGTCCACTACTCATTCAGTCCTGAGCTGCGCAAGCGGCTGTACGACCCTGAGGTCAGTGGGGTTCTGAGCGCGAGCATCACTCGTTTGATGAAGAGCGGCCCCGCACTCGCTCTCTACGAGAACTGCATGGTCTATGCAGAAGAGGGCGTCACTCCTGAGTTCGCGCTGCGCGACCTCAAGGGGCTGTTAGGCGTCGCGGAAAACTCGACTTACGACGACTTCGGTCGCTTCAAGGACAAGGTACTGAACAAGGCCTGTGACGAGGTGAATCGCGTCGCGCCGATCTACGTAGAGCCAATTCTCGTTCGCGTCGCTCGCAAGGTGGTCAGAGTTGCGTTCTCGATCAAGATCCTTGGCGAGGGTGGGCTGGGTAAGATGCGGGAACAAGCCGATCCTTTCCACGGACGAGACACCGACCTGGTCACGCGATTGCAGGAGGAGATGACGCTCAGCTACGGATCGGTCGTCAAGCTATTCGAGCAGCACTCCGATGAGCACCTCCGCGCAGTCCTGGAATATGTCGTGTCGCGCTACCGCGAGGGCAAGGTTCAGAAGAACAAGTTGGCGCCGTACTACCTCACGACCGCAGCGAAGGCGACCCCAGAGAGCCTCTCGCTGAAGCAGACCACTCTGGTCTTGGATGCGCCTGCATCGAGTGCGGAGCGGGAGAAGGATCCGGCAGAGATTGCTGCAGAGCAGGCCGAGGCACAACGCAAGCAGCAGGTGCAAGCACGGCTCCAGGACGCGGAAGAACGCCTGCGCTCGCTGAGCGTGGAGGATCTCAGTTCGCTGGAAGCTGCCTTCCGAAGGCAACTCGCAGCAGACAACAAGCTCATCTACGATTCACTGCGCAAGCAGGGGTTTGAAGGACCGCTGTATCGAAAGCTCCTCGTCCAGCACGTCGCCGGCATCTAGGGTCATAAGGCTCGGCGCCACCAGCAGTAGCAGGTAGATCGTGGTCAGTGAAACGGACGTCGAACAGCGGTGGCCGGCCAACCGGAGATGCTGCCGACACCTGCCACTTTTGTTGGTATAAAATACAGGCGCGAGGTATAGTCGCCGGGTCGGCGGCACCGTTGCCAGGGGAACGTTATGAGTCACGCGCAGTTGCCAGTTTTCCCGATCGCCCAGAGAGCGGGCGTACCCTGTGGTATCGGCGCCGTGCCTTCCGCATCGGCGGCGCACCGCGAGAAGCTCGATCATCGTGATCTGCCGAATGCGCCCAGTGCGCCTCGTCCGCGCTGAGGCTGAAGCGCGTGCATCGGGTCCATCCTGACGAGCAAGTCTTCACCGTGGCTGGCCGCATCGGCGGCGAGGGTGACGCGAAGGGCGCGTACGTTATCGCCAACTCCCCCGAGGAGCTGGTTGATCAGTTCCGCGACTGGGGCTTCGAGGTCACATCCGTCGCAAGCTTGGCCGATGTCCGGCGCAGCCTGGAGATCCTGGAGGCCATCGCCACGCAGAGCACGGAGGTGGGGTCCGAAGAATTCCTGGACCTGTTGCCCGCTACTCCCGGGGAGCGGCGGCCCCCGTCGACGGTCTTCACTTTCGTCGGTCAATACGCCAAGACGAGCGAAGCGAGCGGCCTCTTGGCCGGTTTTGGCACAGCCATCAGCGGCAGCGAACTGTCGGGGTACTTGCGCTCGCTGGGCTTCGACGTGCTTTCCGTCATGAGCCACAGCGAGGCTATCGAGCTGCAGGCCGAAATGGAGTTGGTCGCGTGTGACGCGTACTCCGACGACACCCACCTGGTCAACCTGAAAGAAGTGTAGTCCGAGAACCTCGGATTCTGCCGGCCACAATCGTTGGCATATGTCGTTGACACCGTTTGTTATGGTGTCGTATTCTCGCGCATGATTTCCAAACATTTGTGGCGCGACGAATGGCAGAGTCTCCGCAACCGGCTACCGGGACAAAACCGGGCCCAGCTAGCTACCCCCCGCTGGCGATCGACGTAGCCAAACTCGCGTTCTACTCCCGGCACTTCGGAAAACTAGTCACGACCGTCTTAGTCCTGGTCGTCCTGGTCTTCGTCATGTTCGGCTGGAACGTGTTCAAGGAACGCCGGGAGGTAACCCGCGAGTACTTCGGCGTCGACTTCAAGACCGGCAGGATGGTTCGCCTCGTTCCGTTGAACGAGCCTTACATGCAGAAGCCGGCGATGTTGAGTCGCGTGCAAGAGTGCGTGCAAGGTGCGAACACCTACGACTTCGTCAACTTCCAGCAGAGCTTCCAGGCCATCTCCACTTGCTTCACCGACGGTGGGTGGAACGCATTTGCGCAGGAACTGGAGCGGGTCGGCACGCTGAAGGCGGTGCGCCGGCAGAGGTTGGTCACCCAGGCGGTCGCCACTGGCGTGCCAGTCATCGTCGGTGAGCAGCTGCGTGGAGGCGTACTGACGTACACGATTCAGATGCCGATCCGCGTCAGCTTCCAGGGTGGCGAGGGTGGGCGAGGTTTGGCAACGCAGAACCTGCTGGTGACCGCGACGGTACAGCGGGTACCCGAGTACGAAAACCAGTACGGCATCGGGATCAGCGCGTACACCGCCGAGGAGCGTCGTCAATGATCCTCGTGCGAGCGCTTCTGGCTGTTGCAGCGTCGCTATGTGCGTCCACGGCGATGGGTCAGGCAGCCACCGGCACTGTTGGAGGCACAGCAGGCGCGCAGCAGGCAAACTCAGTCCAGAGCGCTCAGGGCGCCATCCCCGCGCCGGGGCTTCCCATCCTGCCTGACGCCAACGAAGCTGCCTTCGATCGCGTCAAGGCGAACGCTGCGCCACTGACGCCAGAGCAGATTCGGGATCTGCGCAGACTGGTCGATGACGCCGAACGCGCTGCATCAGCAGCAGCGAGAGGCACCCCTCGCCCCGTTTCCAGTTCTGTGGTCGCGAATCTCGCCCCTGGCGCGGAGTCGCCGGTCATCCGCTTGGCCTACGGCGCGGTCACGAACGTCCTGTTCGTGGACGGCATCGGCAACGCCTTGCCGATCGCATCGGCCGATCTCATGAAGGGCGGGTTCGACGCCTTTGCGGTCGCCGAAGGCAGCAACGTGCTCAAGCTCTTTCCGACTCAGCCATATGCCACCGGCAACATTTCTGTCTCTTTGAAGGGAGTCTCCGCGCCAGTGCCGCTGATGCTGATCACCGGCCAACGTGAAGTCGATTACCGCGTGGATGTGCGCGTGGTCGGCGGGAACATCGCGCAGAAGCTTGCGGCGAGCGGAAGCGCCGGGAGCGCTGTTACGACCACGATGCTGGAGTTCATCACAGGTGCCATCCCGAAGGGCGCAAGCGCGCTGCAGACCGACAGTGCCGATGTCCAGGCCTGGTCTTACAAGGGCGCGTACTACGTCAGGACACCCTTGACGCTGTTATCGCCGGCCTATCGCAACCCGGGCAAGAGTCCCGACGGCACGAGCTACTACGAAATTCCGCCGACGCCAGTAGTAGTGGTCTCCGTCGGCGGCAGTCCGAAGCATGTAAAGATCGAGGCGCCGTGATGGCTGAGCAGCAGAGTGACATCAAACTGAGGGCCGGCAACATCGCCAGCGCGCTCAAGCACGGGCCGACCCGCCTGATCTTCATCGGCAGCATTGTTCTGTGCCTGGTCGTGGTCGTGCTTGCCTTCAGCTTCATGGGAGGCGGAAAGCCATCGGCGAGCGGGGACGTGGTGTTGGAGACGATCCCCGAGCCTACGGCTCAAAGTGGCCAACCAGGCCAAGCTCCGGTCAACACGCAGGCCTACGACGCGCTCGCGCAACAGAGCGACCTCATGGCGCTCAAGCAGGCACAGCAGACAGGCGGTACCGCGATGCCGATGCCGCGCCCTGGGCAGGCGCCTGCGGAGAGCAAGGGCGAGGTCACCATCGACGGAACGGGTGTGAACATGCAGGGCTCGCAAGAGACCGCCGCGCCAACTGCCACGGCCCAGGCCCAAAGCGCTGAAACCACAGCCAGGCTCCAGCAGCACGAAGCACAGGTCCAAGAGCGCTACAAGACCATGTCGGAGCAGTACAACAAGCTCGTCGCGCACTGGATCAGCGAGCAGACACCCAAGAGCGTTGCCGTCCCGCAGCAACGTGAGGAGGCGCAGACGTCCGCTGCGCCGACGGGTGGCACGGTTGCGAGCTCCGATTCGCCCGGGGCGGCCGCTGCGGCTGCAGGCGCTGTGAGCAACCCGATCGTGCGAGCGAACGATACCTACCTCGCGGTCACGCTCGGAGATGCCACCACCGATGACCGACTGCCCCTGGTGCGCGCGAAGCTGCTCAGTGGTCCCGCAAAGGGCAGCGTCCTGCGTGGGACGATTGAATCCAGCGAGTACGCCCCGGGTGGCTTTATCCATTTCACGAGTCTTACGCCGCCGGAAACGGCCGCGAAGCGCGACGCAGTGGAAATCGATGCAGTCGCGATCGATCCGACGACCTCGCGCGCGAGCGTCGGGAACGTAAACAAGCACACGGCATCGAAGATGGCGGCCCTGTTCTTCTCGTCAGTACTGAGTGGCGTAAGCGAGGCGCTTATCGCCGGCGGACAAGAGGAGAACGTGGTCACGAATGGACAGACGGTCGTGGTCCAGAAGGACGCATTCAGTGATCGGCAGTTGGCCCTCGTCGGGCTCGGCAAGGTTGGCACCAATGCGACTCAGATGTTGCAGCCGACCATCAACCGCAAAGCCACGGCAAGCATTTCGCAGCAGACCCAGATCGGGTTGCTCTTCTTGAGCGACGTTCCCGCTTCAGCATTCGGAAACTAGGGCCAGATCATGAACAACTTCAACCACGATGACGCCCTCCCAGGCGACGACTTCAACGACGAGCAGACGGTCTTCACCCGTGAGGGGCAGGCGCCCGGGGTACCCGCGCCGGCCGAATCGGACGGAAAGGCCAACCTAGCGAAGTACTTGATGATCGGCTTCGTGGTGGTGATCGTCGCCTTCCTGGGTTGGTTCGGCTACAAGCTGATGCACCGCGGTGGCGGTGCAGCGGACACGCTCTCCATCCCCGTACAGGACCAGTCCGCCCTGCCGATGACGGGTGCCCCGGTCCCCACGGGCAATCCCTACGACGCGCAGGCTATCGCTCAGGTCCCCAATTCGCAGGTCACCGGGCCCTCAGCACCGCCCGGCCCGTCAGCCGCTACTCCGCAACAAGCGGAACAGCAGCAGCAAGCGTCACCAGCTGTGCCGGCGCAGTCGGACCATCCCGACCAGGTGCGCACGACGATGGAGGTGGACCAGACCGCGGCCCCGTCAGGAACGGCGGAGCCAGCTGTGGCACCTGCGACGACGGTGGCCGTGTCACCGCCGAGCGGACAGACAGCGCCGTCGAGCACCGCGCGTCCGGAGTCGCAGGACGAACTGCAACAGCTCAGGGTGAGAGTGCAGGAGCTCGAAAAGCGAGTTGCCTCGCTTGCGGCGGCGGGTGGCCCCGCCCGAAGCAGCGCACCGCGCGAGGGGCGTCAAGCCGTGCGCCAGGCCGCGACCACTCCCCGGGCCAAGCCGAAGGACGGGACGGCCTCCGCACGCGTGGCCGCGGCACCAGCATCCAAGACCGAGTCTGTGGCGCCGACAGGTATCCAGTTGAAGGCTGTTCTCGAAGGTCGTGCCTGGCTGCAGCTGAAGAGCGGTGAGACGGTCTCCGTCGCACCGGGAGACGCCATTCCCGGCGCCGGCACTGTGTCGGCGATCGACGTGGAACGCAACGAAGTTCGGCTCAGCAACGGTTCTGCGCTCCGATAAGGCTCCGACGTGAATGATTTCTCTCAGATGTTGGGCAACTTTCAGGAAGTTGCGCCCTACGTCAGCGTTCTGATCCAGACCATCGCGAGCTTTCTCGGCGTGGTGTTCATCGCTCAAGGACTCTTCAAGTTCAGACAGCACAACGTGCGCGGCGAAGCACACCTCGGCTCCGCCTTCCTCTACGTCCTGTCGGGGGTCGCCTTGGTCAACCTGGCTTTGTCGACGAATGCCGCTTTCGGGCTCCTGTACGGGAACTCCGGTGCATCCGTTCAGCACCTGGTCGCCTACAAGCCGACTGCATCGATGCCCACCCAGGGCGCGATGTTGATGAAGGTGATCGTGCTGCTGCTCCAGGTTTATGGGCTGTTCTACACGGTCACTGGATGGGTGCAGCTACGCAAGCTCCACGATAACCGGTCGGGCGGAGAAGTCTCCTTCAAGTCGACGATGTTCCGAATCCTCGGTGGCGCCGCCCTTCTGAACGTCGTGCTCACCGTGAACACCCTCGCCAAACTGCTGGGTTTTGGCCGAGTTCTTTAACCAGCAAACCTTCACGTAACCAAGGAGATAGTGATGAACCGCATCAATCGCAACTGGCTCGGCACGGCAGCTCTGCTGCTGATCCTGGCGACCCTGATCACCCCGTTCGGCGCGTTGGCGCAGGACCAACTGTCGGGTGCTCCGGATCTGAAGCAGATTGCCCAGAATGGAACTGAAACCGCGAACGGCCTCTTCAACCTGATCCAGGCGCTGGTGTGCCTTGTAGGGTTTCTCATCGTGTGCTTCGGTGTGTACGGCTTCTATCGCGTGACGAAGGAAAAAGGGCAGGGCCAGGCATCCATTCCCCTCGCGCTCACCGGCTGCGTCGTGGGTGTCTTGATGGTGATGTTGCCGCTGACCGTGGGCTCGCTCGGCAAGAGTCTGTTCGGCGACCAAGCCGGCCGGCCGCAGCGCATCAACATCACGCCGCAGTAATACCGACGATGCGGGACATCCTGCTCTCTGTCGCACGTGCCTCCCAGCGGCTGGTCCCAGCCGCTGGGCATGGCTCGCGCAAAGACAAAGATCACGCAGCTTCGAGAGAAGCCATGCTCGGCCAGGCGCGCTTCGTGCGGCGCTGTGCGTTCTGTGATTTCCAGTTCGGTGGCGTTGCAGACGAATGCGAAGTGCACCATCTGGACGGCGACCATGCGAACAACAGCCCGGACAACCTCTCGCTCGCGTGCGTGCTTTGCCATGCGCCACATCACCTCGACCTGGTCAGCCGGCGCTGGCCCGACGACCCGGGCCGACTGATCTACCTGCCCGAACTGACCCAGCTGGAGCTCAGTTCACTCATGCAGGCGATTGCATTCGCATGTGCCGTCGGATCCCAGGAGATGAAGCCGGGGGAGGTCCTCACTGTCGCCGAGCAGTCTGGGCAGGAGATCTACCCCCACGTCGTCTATGCGCGTCTACTGGCGAGAGCGGCGCAGGTGGAGGGGACGAAGAATGGCGAGACACAGCGGCAGCAACTCTCTTCCCCGGCCGTCATGGCGCGAGTGCTGCAGTCGATGAGTGAGGCCGACTACGCAGCGCGGGCTCAGCTTCTGGCAGGTGTCCGATACCTTGCCCCGCTCGACCCAATCATTCAGCTGGCCAGGTCCTGGCCGGTCGATGGAAGTGCCTTCAAGAACCTGGATATGGGGAGCTGGCGTGCGATCGCTGCGGCGGCCGGAGTCGTGAATGGGCGCTAGATACTTCGGCGCGGTCCGGTTCGATATCGACGACCCGAACGCTGGCGGATGGGCGTCCGTGGAGGGCGGGGAAGCCTTCCGAATTGCCAACGCCGGCAGCCTTGATAGCTCTACCGTCTGGTGGACGAATCTGTCTTTCGACAGCATGTGGAAGGCGAATATCCACCGCATGCCGAACTTGAAGCGGACGAACTACATGCACTCGTGGCGTCGCGGCGACGGGCAAGATGCATTCTGCGAATCCTGGGGGCTGGTCCATCGGCGATACACCGAGAAATCCATCTCGGAGGCGCTGAGCGCGATCTTCGCGCAGGTCATGCGGGTCGCGGCGAGGCGCTACAAGATAGACCTGGGACAGCGCGAGGTTTTTCCGTACGACACCTTGGCCGACGAAATCCGTTCGCGGCTCCTGCCCGTCGCTGACCCGACGTTGGGGACGGAGGCGGACAGCGCCATCGGGGAGTCGCATCTGTACTACAACACCTGCATGACGCCTCACCACCGCACGGAAGACTACGTGGATGTGTGCTTCGCCAAGCCCGCGGTCGCCTATGCGAGGGAGATGACGCGGACCATCATCCCGAGCGACCAGGTCGAGTACCGTGACAGTGCTAGCCTCCCCGCGTTCGGGCAACGCCTGGACTGGGTTCTGAATGATGCTCGGCCGATCCTCGCGAGAGTATCGGTGTCGGACGTCCACCCTGACTTCGCGAATCTCATCTCGTATGGCAACGGCGGGAGGGCAGGGACGAATCGGAACTGGCTGACGCAGCCAGAGATACTCTTGCTGTCGAACTTTGCCCGTGTGGAGATCGAGTCCGCCTACGTGTTTTCCGAGTATCGGCAGATGCCGCCGCAATGCGTGCTGCCGGGCGATATCACAGATCTGCAGGCAATGACCCCGAACACCCAGATTCTCGCGACCAATCACTGGATCGGCCTATGCCGCGAGAACCCGTACCGGCTCGAACCTGGCAAAAGCAGTGAGCGCCGAACGTCGCCACGCGCCGCCTGGCTGACCTCGGTTGACCGTTTCCAGATGTTCACGAGTGCGCTAAGCCTGCACCAAGCCGGCTTCACGATCTGCTATTACGGCGCCGGCTGCGTGGTGGCTCGTGTTCCCAAGTTCAATTATCGCGATGCCTACGAGGTTGCGGTCGCTGCTGGCCTGCTTGCCCCGACCACGATGAGCGAGGACATCGACGTCCAGGAGGACCTGCAGAATGTCGGCTGACGACCAAGCACTGCATGCGCTGGAAGTGGTGCTGCGCGATTCTCGAAACATGGGAGTGATCATGGCTCTGGGGCGGCTGAGCGTGATGCCGCGGACGCAGGACGAGCTGCAGACCACCATCCGTGACATGGAGGTGGTCCGGTCGTTCATTCAGGACCGAGTGCCGGCGGGTCTTCTGGACGCCGCAACTAGGGTATTCACGGAGCACGCGGCCCGCGTGCGCGAGCAGTTCAGCGCTGCGGCAAGCAGCTGAGGGATAGGAATGAAGATTGTCGAGAAAATCGCCGACGTCGCTGAGGGCGCACTGGCCTACCTCAGCAGCTCGGTGAAGCAAAGCGTGGCGGACTATCTGGACATCGAATACACGGAGGACGAGACCACGTTCGTTCTGAAGGACGGGTCTCGTATGACGCTCCTGAGGGTGAATGGCTCTCGCCGCATGATCGGTGTCGAGGAGTTCCGGGAGATCGATGGCCGACTGACGACGTCGCTGCAGGCCTTCATGCGTGGCGGCGGTCATGCCGTGTCGTGCATCTTCGAGTCCGACCCGGACCTGGTCGAGCGAGAGGTACGGGAAGCCCAGAAGCCAATGCGGGATACCGCGGCCCGCATCGGCCTGAACCTCGAAGATCTTTTCGAGGAGGACGTGCTGATGCTGAAGGAATCCTGCAGCGCAGAGCGCTGTTGGATCGCCCTGTACACACGCCCATCGGCGTTCACCGCCGCAGAGCTCAAGCGTGACGTGTCCGCTCGTATGGAGCTGCTGAAAGAGAACCCCATACCGAGCCTGGAGGACGCTCCGAATCTCTTTCGGGTTATCGCCGGCCTCAAGAGCCGCCACGACTCCTTCGTCTCGTCCTTCATGCAGGAGCTTGCGTCTGCTGAAATCTCTCTCGTCCAACTGGAGGTCCACGACGCGTGCAGGGACATGCGGATGTCGCTGGACCGGGAGTTCACGTCGGGAGAATGGCGGCCGAGCCTTCCCGGGGACAAGATTCCCGTTCGCGAGCAACGACGTAACCCGGCAGACATGTCTGGTGCCCTGTGGCCGCGCCTGGACCGGCAGCTCGCACCGCGCGATATCCATGAGGACAACTCTACGAGCTGTACCGTCGGTGGGCTCTCCTACAAGCCGATGTATATCTTCATGCACCAGTCCGGTAACGAGACGGTGCCATTCCAAGCGCTGTTTCGCCGGGTCAGGGAAACGCGGGCACCTTGGCGGATCAAGTTCCAGATCGAGTCCGGCGGGCTGAATGCACTGGGCTTCAAGCGCATGATTACCGCAATCATCGGTTTCACAAATCCCGAGAACGGATTGATGCGCGCCGCTGCGGACAGGATCGAGCATCTTGTACGGGAGCAGAACGAGCTCGACGTGAAGCTTCGGGTCGATCTGACGTCCTGGGCACCGGCTGGTAACAAGAAGCTGCTGGAGGATCGAACCTCCAAGCTTGCGCGCGCCGTCCAAGCCTGGGGCGGGACAGACGTCAGAGAACTGTCCGGAGATCCTGTGCAGGCACTGGTCGCGACTACGCCAGGCCTGAGCTTGAATAGCCCTGCGACCGTCGCGTGCGCGGTGCTGGCCGACGTGACGCAGATGCTGAGCTTCTATCGCCCGGCTTCGCCGTGGGAGTTCGGTGCCCTGATGTTCAACTCACCGGACGGCAAGCTGTTCCCGTTTCAGCCGTCGTCGTCGGTTCAGTCAAACTGGATCAACACGGTGATAGCTGAACCACGCGCGGGCAAGTCCGTTCTGGTAAACGCGATGAACCTTGCGTTCACGCTATCGCCGGGCCTGACGGATCTTCCCTACATCGCGATCATCGATATTGGGCGATCGAGCTCCGGGTTCACCTCTCTCATTCGAGAGGCAGCGCCGGAGCAGTCGAAACACAAAGTCGTGCAGTTCCGCATGCGCATGCGCGCCGAGGATTCGGTGAATCCCTTCGATACGCAGCTGGGTTGCCGGCGGCCGTTGCCGCACGAGGAAGCGCTCGCCGTCAACTTCACTACGCTGCTGATGACGCCCCCGGGTGAATCGCATCCTGCAGACGGTATGCCTGGACTTTGCGCGGGCGTGATCGAGTACGCTTACAAGCACTTTGCCGATAACGCCCAGCCGCGCCGGTACAGTCCTCAGACGGAGGGCGCCGAGCAGGTCGACCGTGCAATCCTCGCGCACGGCCTCCACGTCGACCGGAACACGACCTGGTGGGAGGTGGTTGATCAGCTCTTTGCGCGCGGCGACATCCACGCGGCGTCGCTCGCCCAGCGCTACGCGGTCCCGACCTTGACTGACTTGGCGGCCATCAGCCGCGAGCGACAGTTCGCCGACCTGTACGGCCAAAAGCTGACGAGCTCCGGTGAGCCCCTGCTCACTGCGTTCGCGCGAATGCTGTCCGAGTCGATACGGCGATATCCAGTGCTGTCTCGCCCGACCGCATTCGACGTGGGCGATGCGAGGATCGTATCAATCGATCTTGACGAGGTCGCCAAGCAAGGCAGTGCGGTGGCGGATCATCAAACCAACGTGTGCTACATGCTGGCCAGACACGCCGCCGCGCGGAATTTTTACCTTCGCGAGGAGCATATCGATTCGTTTCCACCGGAATACAAGGGATATCACGAGAAGCGGATCCGTGAGATTCGCCAGAATCGTAAGCATCTGTGCTTTGACGAAGTGCACCGTACCTCCAAGGCGGTGGCGACCCAGAACCAGATCGAACTGGACGCCCGAGAGGGCGGAAAGTGGGGTGTCATGCTTACCTTGATCTCCCACCGTCCACACGACTTCCCTGACGCAGTCCTGTCGTTCTCGACGGGAAACTTTGTGCTGTCTCCCACCGACGAAGATGCGGCGCAACTGATGCGCGACAAGTGGCAGGCGTCGGCGACGGTTCAGTATGCAGCGAAGAAGCACATTCGGCCGCCGACTGCGAAGGATGGTTCGACGATGGTGGCGATCTTCAAGACCAAGAGCGGACCGTGCACCCAGCTGCTGAACCTCAAGATGGGAGGAATTCGGCTCTGGGCCTTCTCGACGTCGAACGAAGATTCGTACGTGCGCGATGTCCTGTACTCGCAGATCGGTGGCCAGGAGACTCGTCGTTTGCTGGCGGCGCTCTATCCCGCAGGCACGGTGTTGCCCGAGATCGAACGGCGCAAGCTCGCGCTGCAGAATCGGGGCGTGATGGTCGACAGCGAGAAGGAGGAAGGCGTGATCAATGAACTGATTCGCGAGATCAAGAGCAAGTATGACGCCGCGAGGTTGAAGGGCGTCGTTTTCGAGGGGAGCCGTGATGCGTAACGTAACGAAGGCAGCCGTCACCGGCGCTATGTGGTTTGCGGGCTTGTTGGGAGCTGCCAACGCTCAAGTCGTGAACCGGTTGGGCGCCGACGCACCCCAGCAGGCCGCGGCGGCTGGGCGGCTTCAGGCACCTCGAAGTGGCCTCAGGCCGCCGGTCACTGAGTACGCGCCGATGACGCCACCGGCAGCAAGCGTGCCTACGGTCGTATCGCCGGAGCAGGATGAGATCGCCGCTCAACTGGCATTCCTGCCGAACGAGACAAACGATGAGTACACGGCGCGCATGAAGGTGCGCTATGAGCAGGTCAAGAAGGAGGCCGACCGTATCAATGCCGAGCACGCCGCCAGGATGAGATCGCTCGTACAGGCGTGGCGTCAATAGTCTAGGAGCCGTGGGGTGTGGCCGATTTCTACGCCGGCCGAGTCGAGATCCACGCCAACTCGGCGCAGCCACATGACGTCGAGCTGGAACCGCACGCCGGATCTCTTGGCGTTGAGCTCCAGGGCGGCTCGGATTGCGGCTGCCGCCTCCCCTGGTGTGGTGCGGTTGATGTGGCAGTACCAGGCCAAGGGGCGGGCGACCTGGCCGTTGGCCAGCGCCCTGCCGATGTGCTTCACGCGATGGCAGTCTGGGCACAGGGCAACCAGCCCGTCCAGCCGCTGCAGTCTCAGGCGGTCGTCGAACGTCCAGACCTCGTGGCATTCCACAGGGTGCCTGGGCCCGACCCCGCCGCAGACAGAGCAGCGGTGCTGTGAGGCCGCGGCCGTGGAAGTCTGCAGACGATCCCACGTGAAAGCGGAGACGTTGCTGCGAACGTTCTTGTACCAGCACGAAGACGGTACGAGCTCGATCGTGAGGGGGAGGGGGCGGGTAACGGTCATTGACTTGCTTCGGCGCTCGCTAACGTGCACTATTATTGTTAGATAAAAGGCGTGTAAATGACAACGAAAGTGGCACATGACGAGGCCGAGATTGCAGTCCGCCGCCGCATGGCAGCGGCTTTAGGCTTCGTTGTTGGGACGCAGAGGTGGCAGGGCATCTCGCTGCAGAAGGTCGCTGTCGAGGCCGAAACGCACAGGAGCAACTTGTCCTCGTTTATCCGAAGTCATGGTAGCCGGCGAAACATTTCGGACGTCAAGTTGCGCGCCGTTCTGTTCGCGCTAGGGCTCCATTGGGACCTTACCTTGACGAGATCTCTGCACCGTTGGGATTTGGGGACGGAGCAGGACCTGGTCGACGGCTTGGCGGTCTTGTTGGACGTTATGGGCGATTTCTCGGTTCGGGTCATAACCACTGCCGGTCGCCGTGAGTCTTTCTTTCTGCTGATCGCGGATGGGGGAGCCGTCGCCATGTTGCGCGCAGCAGGAACGGTTGTCGCGGAGGTCGCGGATCTGCTGGGGGTCGGTGGGCGCCTGGACGAAAGCGAGAGAGCAGATTCGGAGGCCGTGCAGCGGATCTGGCTTACTCCAGATGTTGCGGTTGCGGAAGAAATGGTGCGCGGCCTGATGGCGTCGCCTGGTGAAACGAGAAAGGGTGACCGGCGGCGTGTGGAGCCAGAACGGTTATACGAGAGCAGGCAATCGGGCGCGACGGCCTAATCGGGCGGCGGCGAAGAGCTGATGTGATGGTGATGGGGTCAAAAGACTAGGAGCATTCGATGTCGAAGACGAAGATTTCAGTGAGCGGACTGGCTCACCTGCTGGCGAAGCTGTTGGGATACGACATCTACACCTTGTCGCGGGCGGCGAACATTCCGCGCGCCAACGTAGCGTCGTGGCTCGGCGGCAACATCCGTGGCCTGCGCGTGAACACGATTGTCGAGCTCATGGGCATGCTCGGCCTTCGTCTGGATGCGGGCGCATGGCGGCTTGATCCTGACCGTGTGCATTTCTGGCGCATCCAGCTCGGTGCGTTCACGAAAGCGGACGAGGCGTTGGCCGCAGTCGAGCTTCTGTCACGCTTGCTCGGAGCCAACTCCGCCGTCACCCAGGTGTTGCCGCCGAAGGGCGTACGGGTTGGCGGAGGTCTCTCGCGCACGGACTACTACATGATCGGTGGCGAAGACTGCCGTGTCGCCATATCGGTGACGCAACCTTTCTTTCGGAAGGTGCGGATCACGCCTGAGGTCGCAAAGGGCGCGGTTTGGCGGGACGACAATCGGCATCACACCATGTCCGTCCCGGCGTCCCATTGGCGGCAGCTGGTAGCGCGTGATATGACGGTGAAGGAGTTCGACCAGGCGTTCGAGCAGAGCACCGGTGCAATGGACTGGAGCGACCTTGCACTGGCCGCCCGCCAGTTCAACCTCACGCCGGAAGATTTGCTCAGCTGGGTGCGCGACCGCTACGAGCCGGACCTGGGCAGCCAAGCGGCGGCTGAAGACGTGGACGTGGGGTCGTCGCGCAACGTGATCCTGCTCGGGCGCGATTCGACGCCCCGCCGTGCGGGTTCCTACGGATGAGTGCGGCGCAGGCGAGTTGCACCGTGCAACTTACCGATCGCGCAGACGGCGGCGGCGACGGCGCTATCTCCTTCGACGCTGTCGGTTGTGCCGCACCGGCACCGGCGCCGGCAGAGCCGGTGGCTGGGCCAGCGTATGTCGCCGCTGAGCTGATGCGGCTCCGCGCTGACCCCGTGCGCTGCCGCAACATCGGTTTTGCTCTCAGGCTCGCTGACGAGGTGTCGCCTTCTCCTGCCGCCGCGCATACGGCGCTGCTGGTGCTGCGCGATCTGGTGCTCGAGCTTGCAGGGCAAAGGACCGTCGAGCAGCAGCAGCGGCACATCTCAACTTGGCGTTGACATGCTTACATCCACGGCATCTAAGGGCATGGAGCGGCAGCGACTCAACACCGTCGAGTTTCAGGTGCTGCGATCTATTGCGCGGTCCCCCTGGGAAACTCGTGGCGGGTGGATTCAGTGGCGAGTGCGGCGGAAGTGGGTCGGTCGCGACGTGCGCGGCGATCCGTTGCCCGATGCAGTATGGAGCGCGGCCTACGGCCTCGTGACAAAGGGGTTAGTCAGGGTCACCACAGTCCGCTGCTGTCCGGACTGCCACAACGAGCGAGAGGAGCTGGTTGTGAGCGAGCGCGGTCGAGCGCTTCTGGAGCGCGCGAACGTGGCACATTTGCCTGGAGAGGTGGCAATGCTGGCGCCATCGGCACAGGTCGTGCGGGAGCCAGCGCAAGCCTGGTGGCACAGAGCTGTTGCCCTGTTCACCTGGTCTGCGAGGCGAGGGCCGCGAGGTTCTGCCAGCGACAACCAGTGCTCGTAGTCGCCGGGTCGGTTGGATAAGATCGAGCTCCATAACGGAAATGGGAGCTCAGGATGTTTGAATTGGAAGGTTACACGGCAAAGCAGCTGGCCAAGCTCATTGCCCAAGTCGAAAAGCGGCAGCTCCTGCTGGCCAACAGGCCCAAAGCCGCCGCCATGCGCGCGAAGATCGACGAGTACGTTCGCAGCCACGGCTACACGATCGCTGAGCTCTACGGCAGCCGGAGCGAGCGTTCTGTAGCCAGCAGAATCAAGCGCAAGCCGACGGGGGGCAAGGCAGATGTCGGCGGCAGGCGCCGCCCTGGTCCAGTTACTGCCAAGTACCGCAATCCGAAGAACCCACAAGAGACGTGGAGCGGCCGGGGTAGCCAGCCGCGATGGCTCGCTCGCGAAGTCGCCATGGGGAAGCCGGTGCGCGCGTTCCTCATCGCCGACAGGTAACGCAAGAATACGCGGAAATACCAGAAAATACGCGCATATAGCCACTATGGACGGTAAACAGGGCTTGGATATATCCAAACGAAAGTGGTAGATTGACCCCGAGCCCATACGGGTCTCGGGCCGCTACTGAAGCAGTGCGGTCCTCCTTCGACACTTCTGGAGATCGCAATGTCCGCACTTCGTTCCCTGCGTGAGTCCAACGCCCCGAAGGGCGGTGGCCGTACGCCCAACACCTTCGCCGCCGTCCTGCAGGTGTCCACCGCCGTCCTGGAGAAGGCCGGTGACAAGGAAATCCTCAAGCTCACCGGTACCGTCCTCAACGAGGTGCCGGGCGCCGGCCGCGATCTGCCGGTGGCGGTGGAATTCCGCGGTGACGATGCCGACCGTGCCGTGAGCAACTTCGTCAAGGGCCACGGCGGCAGCCGAAAGATCTTCGACAAGGCCGAGAACGCCTCGGGCTCGGTCCTGACCCTGGAATCGTGCTACCTGACCGAGCAGGTTGTCGATGACCGCATGGTGATCAGTTCGCGCTGGGTGAATACGCTGCAGAAGGCCAACGAGGCCACGCATTCGGACCGCAGCTTCCTCGAAGGCGTGATGGCGACTTCGCCGCGGGTCAGCTTCGAGAATCCCGATTTCCGCCCCGGCAACGAAGAGCCGCGCACCATCACCATCCCGGTATCCCAGGAGAAGTTCACCGCCCGCGTCGAGACCGAGCACGGCACCTTCTCCCGCGAGTTCGATCGCGCGTGGGGTATCGAGCGCCTGAACCGCCTTCCGAAGGACGCCAAGCCCTCTGTGTTCATCGACACGGTCGAGCCGAACAACGCCAAGCTCGTCACCTCCGAAGAAGAGCTCCGCGCGGCGCTGACGGAGCAGCTGGGCCGTGGCACGCGTTCGCTGGTGCTGCTGCGCGTGACCGATGGTGAAGAGGTCATCGATCGCCTGGTGTACGGCCAGTACAAGAAGGAAGGCGACCAGTACCTGCCGGATCCGGAAGCCACCATCGAGCAGCTGTTCCAGAACAACGTCTTCCGTGACATCGCGAACGACGATCTGCTGGCCGGCCTGGCCGATGGCACGCTGAAGATCGACGCAGTGCCGGGCTACCGTCTCGGTTACGCGGGCAACCCGCTGAAGGACGACAACGCAGCGTACAAGCTGGTGTCCGACCTGAAGGCCAACAAGGTGACCCGCTACGAGATCATGTTCGGCAAGGAGCCGAACCGCTTCGCCAGCGTGGTGCTGCCGGGCGTGGCGCGCAACGACACCATCGCCGGCTTCTCGCCGATCAATGTGATCGCAGACCGCCCGGGTCGCCATGCGGCGCACGAGATCGCCACGGCTCACATCGACCCCAAGGCACCTGCGGCGGCGGCCGCTGAGCCGGAAGAAGAGCCGGCCGAAAGCCCGGCGCCGTAAGCCCGGCCGCCGCAGTAGACGACTCAGCCGCCTCCGGGCGGCTGAATCGTATTGAGCCCACGAACTTCATGAGATCTCCGATGGATGCGAACACGCCCGTCCGCTGGGTGCTGCTGGACCCCGAACAACCGCGGCTGCGCCTGGTAGGCGCTCAGTTTCCCTCCGGCTCGCGCAAGCTGGTGCTGCTTGGCGGCGAGTCGCTTGCCCCCGCCGCGCGCAGCGTTCTCGCCCAGCTGGGCTTCTACCAATCCCCGCGCGGCTTGCTTCTGCGCGATGACCTGAAATTCACCTTGGGGGAGTTGCGACGCGCCTTCCCGGCGGCCAAGCCAGTGGAGGTCCCGGTCGGCCACGTCGTAAGGGCATTGCCCCGCCGATCGAACGCGGGCGATCCGGTTAATAGTGGGGACCTGCAGATAAGCAACATCATCGGCGCCGTCCGTGAGCTCGGCCGCAACGCGGCAGGCGAACAGGTGTTCGAGAGCGAACTGGGGAGGTTCGCTCGCCGCGACAACGAGGTGGTCGCGCGGGAGGATGAACTGGACGGAAAGGCCGGCGCTTCCAGATTCCTGCGTGCCACGTCCGCGGACGACCTGGCCAAGTGCGCAGACGGATTCGTCTTGGACATGCGGCGTGGCAAGCCAATGCGCTATGCAGATCTCCGGCGGTGGGCGGCTGTTGTCAATAGCGCGACTGAGCAACAGGTCGAAACGACCCCGATGCTGCGTGAGTGGCAGGAGGCGGTGGAGGCGGCTTTGGTCAGGGCGCTGGGAGCACATGGGAACGCAGATGTTGCGGCCTTCGAGCTCGCAAAGCGCCTGGAGGAAAGGCAGCCGCCATTCAAGGCACGCACGGCCAACTCCATCATCAATCAACAGTACTCCACGACTTTGCCCCTGGCCGTAGCAGTCCAGCATATCGCCGGCGATCAGCACGGGAAGTTCGTGTTGGAGCCCACGATCGGCAACGCATCGCTGGTCTCGCTGGTCCGGGGCGCCAGTATCCATTCGTTGGATATCGACCCCGCTCGGGTCGCAACCGTGCAGCGGGACCGGCCTGACATCCATGTGGCCGTAGGCGATTTTCTAGCGGATCCGCCATCGGCGCCGACCGCCGACGGTAAGTACGACACGGTGCTGTGCAATCCCCCGTTCGGCGGGTTGGCTCGCCCGCTCATGGTCGACGGGCTCCGCGTCGGCAGACTCGATCACCACGTCCTGATCAAGTCTCTCCGCATGCGGCGGGATGACGGACTTGCCGTGTACATCATCGGCGGAGACAACGCCGTTGACAGCCGAGCAGGGGAGGTCCGCGGCGGATCTCGGCATCTATTCAACTGGCTGGCTGATCACTACCAGGTTGACGCAGTTGAGGTGGACGGCGGCCTGTATGCGAAACAGGGGGCAGGGTTTCCGGTTCGTCTGGTAGTGATCGGTCGCAAGGTGCCGAACGGCACGCCGATCCCGGACAGGCTCGATGTCCTGCAGGACCACGAATCGGTGATCGCGTGGGCACGCCAGATGCGCGAGCGTTACGCGCCGGTACCGCCCGCGCCGCTAGAAGCGGCACCAGAGGACCAGGCCGGCCCCTTCTTCGACGCCGCGCACCTGGACCTGCCCCCCGCGCAGGCAGTGACCGCAGATCCGGCCGCAAAACTTTCGTTCGATGCGATGGACCTCGACTTGCCGCGAGACCCGGAAGGGGCGGGCGGGCCCGTCCCGCTGGAGGAGGTGCAGACGGCGCCTGGTCCGATGCCGCCGGCACCCGCCGGGCATGAGGGCCCGGCGAATGTATCGGCGGTTGACGAGAACAGCTATCAGTCGCCGTACATCGCCCAGTCACGCGTCGGCGAGGCCTCGGCGATGATTCCGCGCAATTTGCAGACCGCGACGCGCTCGGCTTTGGAGCGCATCGTGGCAGAACACGGTGACATTGACGAGTTCGTGGCGAGAAATCTCCACTGGCGCGTGGAAGAAATGCGGGAGAACGAGTATCTGTCGCCCGAGCAGGTCGATGCGGTGGCTCTTTGCATCTATGCCGAGCAGTATGGCCGCGGCTGCCTGGAGGGCGACCAGACGGGGCTGGGGAAGGGACGGGTCATGGCGGCGATGGCGCGCTACGCAGCCCTCCGAGGGCGACAGACCGTGTTCCTTACGGAAACACCCACGCTGTTCACCGACTTCTGGCGCGACGTGCAGGACATTGGCTCGGCCGAGCTCTTCAAACCCCTGATCGTCAACGACGGCGTCCCTGTATATGACCCCAAATCTGGGGAGACCCTGGTGCCGGCGACACCCCGGTCGATCCTGCAGCGAGCTCTGGCCGATGACGCAATTCCGGACGAGTTCAATCTGGTGCTGGCGACCTACAGCCAGTTCAACCGCAGTGCCAGCATATCTGCCAAAGCGCGATGGATAGCAGGCGCTGCTCGGGAGTCGCAGCTGCTGCTGGACGAGGCCCACAACGCGGCCGGGGACTCCAACACGGGGCGGAACATTGCAGCCGCGATCGAAGCGTGTAGGGCAGTGACCTATAGCTCCGCCACGTCGATGAAGGGAGCGAAGAACGTTCTGATCTACAGCGCCCTGTTTCCGCAGTCGGTCGATGTCGCCGGTCTGCCTGAAACCCTTCAGACCGGTGGCGAAGTTCTGCAAGAAGTGCTGTCGGGCATGATGGCGCGCGATGGCGTCTTCATCCGCCGTGAACACGATCTCAGCGCACTCACGTTCGAGACGGTCACCGATACCCCGCGGCTGCAACGGAACATCGAGCTCTCCGACAAGCTGGCGGAAATCCTCGAACTGATGAACTTCGTCTCGGGCGATATCAACGTGATGGTCAGCGAGCGGAACAAGGAGATCGAGAAGCTGCGGGAGCAGATTCCCGAGCAGGAGCGTAAAGGCGCTCGAATGGGTGCAATCTCCATGAACTTTGGCTCACGCCTGTTTGCGATCTATCGACAGTTTCAGATGGCAATCAAGACGGACCTTGCCGTGGACCGCGCCATCGCGGCACTGGAAGGCGGGAAGAAGCCGGTCATCGTGTTGGAGAACACGATGGAGTCATTGCTGCGGGACGTCATCACCAACAGTCGCGCAGACGGATTCGACCAGTTTGACGAAGACGTGGCCAGCGCCGCGGCGGCCGCCACGGCAGAGCAGGACCTGGCGGCAGGTGTCGATATGGGGCAGGACCTCGCGTTTGCCGATGTGCTGAGAAGGATGCTCGACAAGCTTCGCTATTACAACGAAATGACGGGGTATGGCGAGGTCGTGCGGCGCGAAGTGACGAACAAGGAAACCCTGAAGCTCATCGCCAGCATCGAGAGCTTGATCGGTGAGTTCCCGCAGCTGCCGGCCTCTCCACTGGATCAGATCCGCATGCGCCTGGAACAGGCCGGCTTCTCGGTCGACGAGCTCAGCGGGAGGAGCCTGCGCATCGAACGTCGGGCTGACCCACTCACAGGTGAGTCAAAAACGGTTGCCACGATTCGGCCGGAGAGGCCTAAGGCCAGAATCGTCCGCGAGTTCAACATGGGCGAGACCGACGCGCTGCTCCTGACCCGGGCTGGATCGACCGGCATCTCGCTGCACGCGAGTGGGAAGTTCGACGATCAGCGTCAGCGCGTGCTCATCGAGCTGCAGTCGGCGGCTGACGTGAACGTACGCGTCCAGTTCTTTGGCCGCGTCAACCGGAAGGGGCAGGTAAGCAGCCCCGAGGTCGAAACGCTTTCGTCGGGCCTGATCGGCGAGGCAAGGCCGATTGCCATGCAGAATGCCAAGATGCGGAAGCTCTCGGCGAACACGACGGCTAACCAGGATTCGGCGGCGCTGGACCGGAATGTGCCGGACTTCATCAATGTGGTTGGCGACCAGGTCGCAAGGCGGTACCTCGAAAGCAATCCCACTATCGCCCACCGTCTGGATATCGACCTGGATGTGGAAGGCGATGCCTCAGGCTTCCAGCACGAGGCGTACTTCATCACCAAGCTCACAAGCCGTCTGGTGATGCTGCGCAACGCAGAGCAGGAGGCGATCTACGAGGAGATCACGAGCGAGTACAACCGTATCATCAAGGAGCTAGACGAGAAGGGTCTGAATCCCTTCAAGTCCAAGGATCTCGATCTGCGGGCCAGCGAAGTGTCGCGCACGGTTTTTGAGGGGGGCAACGCGGCGTCAGGTTCCGTCTTCGAGCAGCCGGTGTTCCTGAAGACGATCAGCTACACCGAAGAGGTAATGCCGCTGCGCGCAGAGGACGTGAGGAGCAGGTGCGAGCGGAGCGAGGCCAGGTTCGATTCAGCCTACGGCCATCCGCTACCGCGAGTGCTGAGCCGTATGTCGGGCGCCTTGGAGCGGCTGATGCCCAAGCTCTTGCAGGAAGCTGCGCAGGGGCGCAGGGAGAGTGTCGAGGAACTGCTTTCGGCTGCAGATGTCAACTCCGTGAAGAGGTTGCGTGACCGCATCGACTTCATCGTAGGCACCTTGCCGCGCTGCGTGCCGGGAGCCATCGTGACATTCGCAGGCGCGGAGAACGTCAAGACCGACGGTGTCTTGGTGGACGTTACGCTTCCAAACAACGAGAAGAAGATGCACAACCCCGGGCAGTACACCGTGCTGATCGCGGTTCCCGGCCAGTCGCAGTTGGTCGAGCGTAGCCTCTATGCGCTGATGGAGGATCCCACGTTCGCGACCAAGCCTGTTGGCGCCTATGCTCCTCGACTCTGGGAAGCGTTTGACTCTGCGCCCGCGGGCCTGATCACGCGAACCCGCTGCGTTCTGGACGGCAATCTGTTCAAGGCAGCGCAAATGGCAGCAGCCAACAAGATTGGCAGCTGCGTCATGTACACCGACGAACACGGTGCCCGCCACCGCGGCGTGATGCTCAACGCCGGGATCAAGCCCAGCCACATCAACTCGCTACGCGTCCGCGTGGAAACGCCGGCCGTGGCAGCGTGGTTGCTTCAGGAGCATCCGGATACCCGGTTGTCGACCAACAGCCAGGGGGAATACGAGCCCGACAGGCATGCGGCGGTCGAGCGCGACGGCCCGTTGCTGAAACTGACGGTACCCGGGACCAAGGCCTGGGGCGGGAAGTATTTCGGCAGCGAAGCCTTAAGGGCATTGACGGGTGAATTCGCCGGGACCCGCGCGTACATGGTGGCCAGGTTCGCGCCTGAGAAACTGGCGGACGTGCTGAAGGTGCTCACATCCGTTGGTGTATCTCTCTATGCGCCGGGCGAATCTCGCGCGGAAATCAACAATTTCATCCTGGCGAAAGATGGATATACTAACGAATGTGACAAGAGCGAGCCGGCCCTCACGCTGGCCGGATAGGAGCTGGAATGAACCTTTGGGCCCAGATATGCGAGGCGTTGCCGGTGCCGGAGGAGTTCGGCACCGGGTGCACCTACGTGCGTTTCTCCCACGTCACCGAGGACGGCGCCTCTGGTGAAGACCTGACGCTGGAGTTCCAAGAGGCCGAACCGCCGGCACCGGCCACGATCCAGCTCAGCCACAGCGAATGGCGCCTGGTCGACGGTCAGCAGCGGACAGTTCCGCTGCTGACTGTCTCGTTGGAGGCGGCCACAGGCGAGCCGCTGGACGCAACCCGCTTCCCGGGGATCAATGCGAGCCTGGCCGCAGCGCTGATGCAGGCGGCCTCATTTCGGGTTATTCGGTGAAGTCTCGTGCGCCGGCGCTCACTTCTTCGCTTTGAAGTTCGCCTCCAGGTACGTGCCCAGGGCCTTGGCCGGAATCTTGGGTCCGTACTTGCGGTGGATGAACTCCTGAATTCGTGCGAGCGGCAAATTCTCGTCGATGAAGATTTGAAGGACCGGACGCTTGGAGTCGAGCAGGTCGCGGATTCGACTGCTAAGGCCAAAGTTATGGGAAAGCGCGAAACGACGCGCTTCCTTCATCTCGGCACTGCGCGGGCTTACGGCCCCTTTGCCGCTGGCGGGCAGCGAGCTGGAAGTCGTCTCCTTGGCTGCGCTCTTCCGGACAGCCGACTTCGTCGCACTGTTCTTCGCACTGGCCTTGCGGACGCTGGCGCTCTTTGCCGGCTTTGCCTTGGTGCGGCCTGTCGTCGTCATCGTTCGAGTCCTCGGCTACGGGGACCGCTCCCCAACACCCTGATTCTACAAAACCCTTTCCCGCTTCGTCCCGCCGGATATGGAAACGAATGTGGTGGAGAACCCCATGCCTGAATTCAAATTGTACGTTGCGGAGAAGCCCTCGGTCGGCAAGGCCTTGGCTGGACAGCTTGCCAAGCGCACACCCCAGATCGCGAGGTCCGGCACCCATATCGAAGGCAAGGATTGGGCGGTTTGCTGGCTGGCCGGGCACGCATACCAGCTGGCGGAGCCTGACTACTACATCGAGCGGTCGTTCCCCGATGCGAAGCGCGGTGCGAATGGACGCTTCTCGTGGTCGTTCGATCACCTTCCTCTGTTGCCGGCGAATGACGAATGGCAGATCCTCCCGGTCCGGGACAAGGCGGAGATGATCGGAACCGTTCGGAAGCTGCTCAAGCGAGCGACAGTCGTGGTCCACGCCGGCGACATCGACCGTGAGGGCCAGCTGCTTGTCGACGAGGTCCTTGAGGACCTGGGCTGCCGTGTACCTGTGAAGCGTGTGCTGCCGAAGGCGATCGACGAAATCTCGGTACAGCGGGTGCTCGCGGATGAGCGGGACAATCGCGATTTCGCGCGCATGCGTGATGCTGCCCTTGCACGCGGGCGGGCGGATTGGCTCGTCGGTATGAACTACAGCCGGTGCGTGACGCTGCAGGCCCGAGACAGCGGATCGTCGGGGCACGTCTCAATCGGGCGCGTGCAGACGCCAGTCCTGGGTCTCATTGCGGCTCGCGAGTTGGAGATTCGCAACTTCAAGCCGATCGATTACCTGGTACTTACGGCGCAGATTGCGGTGCAGGCCGGTAGATTCCGCGCACGCTGGCGTCCGAAGGCGGGCCAGGCAGGCATCGACGAAAGCGGCCGGCTCCTGGATCCGGCCGTGGCCGCCATGGTCCACCAGCAGGTCGCCGGCAAAGTGGGCCGGATCGCTGAGTATCGAGACGAGCAGAAGAACGAGAACGCACCGTTACCGTTCTCGTTGGATGAGCTCCAACGGCTGGCGTCAAGGCGGTACGGTCTGCCGCTCGATCAAACGCTGAAGATTGTCCAGGGCCTATACGATGCCCAGCTCGTTACCTATCCCCGAACTGACTGTGCGTTCCTGCCTTCGAGTCAGCATGCGGAGGCGCCGGAAGTCGTGCGCGCGGTGCGCGAGGGCTTTCGGAACACTGAGCTGGCAGCGCAGCTGGCTCAGGTCGATACCGCTCGCAAGAGCCGAGCATTCGACGACAAGAGGGTCACCGCGCATCACGGCATCGTGCCAACGCCAAAGGTGGCGAACCTCGATTCGCTGGGGCGCGAGGAGAGGCTCCTGTACGACGAGATCTGCCGACGGTATCTGGCCCAGTTCATGCCGCCGCACACCTACCGCAAGGTCACCGTCCGTGTGGACATCGCCGGCCACGACTTCACTGCCAGCGGGCGCACGACCCTGAAGCCGGGCTGGAAGGAGTTGTATGGCAAGACCGAGCAGGCCGCGGAGGACACGAGCCCTTCCGGCGAGAAAGATGACGAAGCGAATCTGCCCGCCATGCGGCAGGACGAGCCGGCACGTTGCGATGGCCTGGATCGGGAACAGAGGAAGACGGAGCCGCCGGCGCGCTTCACCGACGACACGCTTCTGGAGGCGATGGTGAACATCCATAAGTACGTCACCACGCCGCAGGTGAAAGCGCACTTCGTCGCAATGTTGGAGAAGAGCAAGACAGGCTCGGAGGACGAAGCCCAGGGGTGCGGCATCGGCACCCCTGCGACCCGCCATACGTTCGGACCCAAGCTGATCGAGGTGGGGCTCGTTGAGCTTGTGGCTGGCAAGAAGAAGGCGAAGTTCTTCGCGCCGACGGCGGCCGGTCTCGCGTTGTACGAAGCACTGCCCAGGTCGTTGACGATTCCTGACGCTACCGCGGTGTGGGACATGGCGTTCGCCAAGATCGAGGCCGGAGAGATCACGTTGGATCAGTTCATGGCATTTCAGGCCAGGCAGATCAACGCGATGCTGGAAGAGATCCGCAAACTGCGGATCGCGCTGCCTGATTTGGGGCAGTCGCGCTCACCTTCCGCGAAGACGGGCGGGGGCAAACGGAAGACAGCCGCCAAAGGCGGCAAGAAGGGGAGCGGCGCATCTGGCGGCGAGCCGTGCGAGAAGTGCGGCAAGGGCACGATGCAGTTGAGGAATTCAACGCGAGGATCCTTCTATGGATGCAGCAACTTCCCGGTCTGTAAGCACACAGCGGCTGCTTGATGGCCTGCCGTTGTCCGCCTTCGGTTTGCGACATAGGGTGCGCGGACGGCGAGTAGAGCTGATCGATCACGAGGCGCGTGTCGTGGCGTCCGTCTCCACGCACGCAGGCGTAGAGGAGCTTGGGTCGCTCTGTGGAGCGATGCTGGCGTTGGCCCGAGGGGTAGGGCGCCGCGAGGCGCTCGCCGCCGTGCGCGCACGCCTTGACCGTGCGTCGGAACGCCGCCAATGCTGACTCAGCAGGGCCTCTCTCGGGTTATCGCGCCCATGTTCCAGCCGGTCGTGGATCTGTTTAGCGACGACACGCTGTACTTCGAGGCGCTTGCCCGATCTTCGACAAAACGAAGCCACCTGGAGCTGCTCAGGTGCGCCGAGAACTTTGGCTTCATCGAGCTGGTCGATGCCGCAATGCTTGAACTGGTGGCGCACCGGCTCGCTATCGAGCCCGACGTTTCCATCGCAGTGAACGCGTCGGTAGGTACGATCGAACGCAATTGTGGGGCTCTTGTGGCGGCGATCTTCAGCCACCTGCAGCAGGCGGACCGCCTTATCGTCGAGATCACGGAGACGGTAGCGGTACGCGATCCGCGCAGCGTGGAAATCTTCATGTCGGGCGCGCGAGCCGCTGGAGTCAGAGTCGCATTTGACGACTTCGGTGACGGTCACTTTTCCTTCGAGCACATCCTGCGCTTCAAGCCCGACATCGTGAAGCTTGCGGGGACGATGCTTGCTCGCCCGAGAGAGTTTCGTCGCGATATCAGCCGGCTGCTTTCAATGGCTGCTGCAGAGGGATTCGCGGTGGTCGCAGAGAATATCGATACCGAAGAGAAGCGGCAATCATGCGTCGCGATGGGCATCCGATACGGTCAAGGATTTCTGCTCGGGGAGCTTGCCGAGACCCCCGTGCGGACCACCGAGATGGCCCCTCTCGTGTCGCGGCGAGGCATACGGGCGGCGGCGAAGAGCTGATGTGATGGTGATGGGGTCAAAAGACTAGCCGACTCGTCGGCGCGTACGAGGGCATTTCGGATGACGAGAGAAGCAAGCTCGGCCGGCGAGGGGAGCAATGCCGCGGCCGCTATGCACCGGTCGCTATGCGATGTAGCTGTGCGTTGGCTGAGGAAGCACAATTCGGGTGGCGGACATGGTTGTTCGGTGGCGCAGTCCGAATGCTGGCCGGGCTGGCGTGGTGAGCAACCCGATGCCATAGGGTGGCGGCACGCAGGATATCAAGACGGTAGCGTCTTGGTGGAAGTCAAGGTGTCGCGGGCCGATTTTCTGGCCGACGCACGCAAGGAGCATCGACTGAAGCCGGCGCTTGGGGTCGGCCGTTGGCGCTACTTCATGTGCCCGGAAGGGCTCATTCGTGCCGACGAGTTGCCAGAGCGTTGGGGCCTGCTCTGGGTGACAAAGAGGGGAACGGTGAAGGCGATTGCGGGGGCTGCGGCGGCGCTGCGTTGCTATACGCGGTTGCCGGATCACCTGGCCTATGCGGAGGCGCTGGAACGGTATGCGTTCGCCGAACGGAACCTGGAGCGTGAGGTCGCAATGCTGGCTCGCCTCGTGGCGCGCGTGCCAGATATGGAGGCAGCCAACAACAAGATCCGGGCGGCGAACAACCGCGCCAACCACTTGGCCACCCTTCTGGAGCGTGAGCGCACGGAGAACCGAAATCGCCACGATCGGTGGATGGAACTTCGATACGGTAACGGAGAATGTGGCCGGACGGCGCAGAGTGCTTGGCAGTCCGCCGGCGCAATGGAAGAGCCGGCATGAAGGCGGCGCCGTATACGGAGTGTCGGTTGTACGTAGATGGAATACCCGGCCTGGCGGAGGGGGACTATTTGCGAACGCCAGGCGGATCCGCATATTGGGTGACATCGATTGCCGCCAGTCGCAGCCGACCGAAGCGTCGGAACCTGCGTTGCCTCAGGTGGCCCGTCGACGAGATTCCGGAATCGGCAGTCGTCCACACGATGCACTGGTATCCGCGCCGGCGCAAAGGCCGGTGACCGATGGCAAATCTCCCCTGTTCTGGGGGACGACGTGACGTCCCGGTGCACGCGATGACGTGATGGTGCTGGGAAACGCTGGAACAGCGTGAATTTCTGGCACATGTGCGGTCTCTGCATCCAGCACGCCGACTGGGACCATCGGCACCACCAGGCGTGGCGGCGGCGTGTGGCTGGCCGACCCAAACATGGGACTGCTGCCGCCGGCGCGGCCTAGCGGACCGCCACATGTGGCAGCATAAAGGCTACCTGGATAAATCAATAAAAGTGGCGCAAAATTGCAGGGCGCGGCACGCCGGGGTGGGCATTTGGCCGCGGCCCGAGAGGAATTTGCGACCATGAGCGATGCGAAGAAGCCGTCGGTTCACTACACGGTGATCAGCGCCGACGGATGCGAGCGGACCACTTCGTACGGCGCAGACAGCTGCCGGTATGAGGTGTACCACGACACCGGCTGGTCTCCGCGCGAGCCCGAGCTGCAAACGGCCAGAGTCGAGATCGAGATCTACTGGTCGGCCAGCCGACATGAGACGTTGCAGCTGGATGGCGACCAGCACCGTGACATGGAGATGTATGACCGCCTCCCCGAGTTGCTGGACGCGATCGCGTCGGGCGATGAGCCGCAGGCCGCGCTGGAAGAAGCGCTGTCCGGCGTCGCACGGCTTGCGATAGCGTGCTGAGGTGGTTATGAACGACAACCTTCAGCCCCTCTACGTTTCGAGTGCCGAGCGCGACGCGATCGCAATCGCCCTGAGTGAGTTCGGCCGCAGTGGTCGGATCACGCGCGAAAGAGCGGTGGACGCGGGCAACCACGAGCTTGCGGTGTCCTTGACAACCCAGTTGGATGCAGCTGCTGCCGCCCTGGTACGGCTGCAGTCGGCCGCGCCCGATCTGACGGACAACCTGGCCGGCCGCCTACAACTGCATGGCGGTAGCAGCGGGCTCCTGGGTGGATCTCTCGCAGAGAGTCCGCTGTGGTCGCGATCGCGCCACTCGCAGCAATGGGCTTCCGACGGCGTGGAATGGGAGGCCGACCGTCGCCGAGTGGCAGAGTCAGTGGTCGGGCACCTCAAGACGATGATCGCCGACCTTCCGGCTCCCGATGGACACCAGTGGAAGCTCTACGAACGCCACGAGTTGACGTGGTACATGGGCGGGCCGGGCAAGTCCATCAGCGCGTTCTTGGAGCCGCTGAACATGCATTCCAAGCGCGCAGAACAGTCTCACGGGGAGGTGCGCGTCTTCCTGGATGAGCCGCGGGCGACCATTTTCCTTGGGACCGGCCCTTTGGTTGAGGGACGACACCGCTCCGTGTTTGCCGAGGGGGCCGCCCATACCAGCGGCAAGACGTACCCGGAGGCCCTGCTCTTGGCCAAGACGCTCATTGCGACCAGCATGGCCGTCAATGCACACGTCGCGGCGCAGCACCCCGCACAGATGGCCGACCTGGACGAGCATTACGAAGAGGCGTTCAAGCCATGATCGTTCAGCGTATGGTGCGCGCACCAATTCCTGCCGCGACGCGCGAGCGCCTGCGAAGAAATTGCAGCACGACACAGGCGGTGGTAGAGGCGGCCGCGAGAGCGGGGCGCACCTTGCATCCACGTGACGCATACAAGGAGTTTCGGGCCGCCCAGGACTACTTCGAGCTCGGGTGCTGGCTGGTGTACTACCGGCAGCAGATGGCGAATGAGGAAGGCGGCGAGGTGCGCTGCGAGTGTGCGGAGCTCCTGCGACGGCATGGGTTGCTGGAACCGACCCGGAATTTCGAGACCGTGTTCGGATTCGACATCGATTGCTATTCGTTCGTTGTCGAAGGGCGTCCACGCGAGGCGTCAAGTGCGGTTTCCGCATGGCAGGCGGAGGTACGGGCATGCTGAGGAAGCTCCCGCCGCAAACCGCGCTGGCGGCGGCCACAAACGCCGCCGGCATGTCGTCGCCGAACAGTCCAGATGGCTTTCGGCCCCACATCCAGGTGAGCTACACAAAGCTGGGCAACAGCCGCGGGCAGCCGCGCCTGTGGCTCGAAGGCCTGAGGCTCGGTAAGTGCGGATTCCTGCCGGGATCCAAGTTCCGAGTGGAACTGGACCTGGTCAACCGTCAGGTGCGACTTAAAGTCGATGCCGCTGGCGATCGAACTGTTTCAAAGCGTGAGAAAGCACTTGACGGCGGCGAAGTTCGGCAAACGCCCATCGTCGATGTTACCGGCGGCGCCTTGTCGCAAGTTCTCGGCGAGGGAGCGCGGGTACGGGCGACGCTCGCGCCCGGCGAGATCGTGTTCGACCTGCACCCGGCCGACCTGGCCTTGGAGCGACGCGAAAAGCAGACCCGGAGGCACGTGCGAGACGGGTTCCTGACTGAAGCAACGCTGTGCGCCGGCGCCGGCGTATCGACTTTGGCGCTCAAAGAGGGCTTGGAGCGCGAGGGGCTGCGCACACGCGTGGACTGGATCGTCGACCGCGAGGGCGCCTACCTGGAGCTGGCGGCGCAAAACAACGATGCCATCGGCTCGGACACGCGCTTGTACGAGGCCTCGCTGGAGGAGATCGACGCAGCAGCGCTGTCGCATGTGGACGTGCTGCAGGTGTCGCTTCCGTGCACCGGGCACAGTCTGTCCGGAAGGGCCAAGCGGAAGCTGGAGAACGCCGAGCAGCATCCTACCGATGCGCTGTCGGTATTCGGTCTGCTGCGGATTCTTGAGGCCGTCAACCCTTCTATCGTGGTCTCGGAGAACGTCGAGCAGGCCCGTGACAGCGCCAGCTATGACCTGGTACGCGCGTACCTGGACGCGCAGGGCTATGTGATGTCCGAAGTCGTGCTTGACGCCAAGGTTGCTGGCACGATCGAGAACCGGCGACGTTGGTGGTTCTGCGCAATCAGCAAGGGCCTGGCCGGCAACTACTCGATGGCCGAGCTTCCGGCACAGCCGCGGCTCTATGAAACGCTCGGAGACGCACTGGATGCGGCCGCACACAACGAAGAATCCCGGTGGCGCGCTTACGACTACCTGGCGGAGAAGGCGGCCAGAGACGCAGCTGCGGGCAAGGGATTCAAGCGACAGCTGGTCACCCCCGAGGCGACGGAGGTCGGCACGATCGGGCGCGGTTACGCAAAAGCGCGCAGCACGGAGGCATTTCTCATCCGCGAGGACGGACTGCAGCGGCTACTGAGCCCAGTGGAACACGCGAGGGTCAAAGGTATCCCAGAGAAGCTCGTACGTGGGGCAGGCACGACGCTTGCGCACGAGGCGCTTGGGCAATCGATTCTTTTCGGACACGCCGCGGCGATTGGACAAAGCCTTGCCGCGCACCTCAAGCATCGTGCCACCGACGCCGACGCAGATGTGGCTGAAAACAGCTTCCGATTCTAGTTCACAACATAAGGAAAAACCCTATGAAGCCGCAGACGCTGACGTGCCAGAAGGACCCCCGATATACCATTGAGCTGGACTATCGCGAGGCCCACCCCGCCGACCCCGGAGTTGGCACTCCGGCCATGGTGTATGGGCCGCGCGGAACGCACGGAACGTTTGCCTGCGTCGCCGAAACGGGGTGGCTGAACGAAGGAGATCGCAACGGACACGAGCTACCGCCGTCCGTTCTCAGCTGGCTGGAGGATCGCCGCGAGCATGTAGAGCGGTATGTCAACGCTGCATTCAAATTCGCGACGAATCCACGCGCCGGCAAGGGCGATCCCTCTGACAAGCCGGTGGAGATCCTGGACATCACCGTGGAGTCCGAAGGCGATTACGTGGATGAGGTGGAGATCATCAGTTCGTCTGTAGACGACGATCAGATGGAGTTCCTGCTCCAGAGCGGCGATGGCGTGATCTACGCTCGTGACCAGAACGGCGTGGTGATCGAGATGTGGTTGGACATGGATGAACAGTCACTCGTTGCGCGACCGGTGAAGGAAACCGCGAGCGGGATGGAGCCCATGAGCGACGATGAATGGCGTGAGCATCTCCCCCCGGCGATGTCGCCGTGATGATCCGGGGGCGGCCTTACCGAGGCCACGTGGCCATGCCCGTGGCGCTGCTGGGCGAGGGCAACCAGATTGTTCATCCCGAGCGTGCGCGGTATTGCGACCTGTGGCGCGCGGATCTCGTCACCGAGGTGGATCCTTCGCTGCCGGCCGATCGCGCGGCCCACTATACCGTGATGCTCTTGTCGGATAGCCCGGACCCAGCGGGCGACGTCGATATCGATGTACTCGATGCCAGGTCGGCGGAACTCGTCGGCCAGTTGTGCGACGACCTGCATCGCGCTGAGCACTCGCTGATGCGTGCAGCGGCGGTGGGGCTGAGCGCGGAGCAGCGAGGAAGCGCGCTTCAGGTCATAGAGTCGAGCGCTCGCCGCTGGCACTATTGCAAGAGGGCAATCCCTATGACATTTGGGAGCGATAGGCAGGCCGAGCTTGCCCCCTTGGGAATGGAGGGGCGCATGCGCGCCACTGGCCAAGACGAATCTAGCTCCGCTACGGCCTACTGGTCTGCTTCGGAGCACGGCTTGGGCCCCGATCAAAGCGAACGGCTGCTGATCAACCTCGTTGATCGCGAGGACGCCAAGCTGTTTGATTTCTTGCGCGAACAGATGGCCGCGGTCCGTGAGTTCGGACTCGCGCTGGAGCCGTGGGTAACCGCCGGCGCGTCAGGAGAGCCGCCGTTGGGCCGCGGCTTCTATGAGCCGATGAACGTGGACCCACAGTCGTGGCCAGTCCCAGCCTTTGATCTGACGCCGGAAGCCTGGATTCGCACGTTTCACGAGCGTGGCCTGGACTTCGATCCGGCGAGTCCCAGGCTGGAGAAGGACCTGGCGGACGCCCGCGACGAGTATGGCGACGCGCTGGTCGGACGGCGGCTCGCCGCCCGCATTGCCTGGTCGATCGAGCACTACTGTGCGCGGCAGGGTCTGACGCGTGAGGACCTGCGAAGCGTTGCAGCGGAACTAATGCCCGCGGCCGCAGAGGCCGCTTCATTGAGGATGACCCCATGACGCCGCAGATCACAGCCGAAGACCGGCTCAACGCACGGCTGTACGCACTGAGCGCAGCGTTGGCCAACGTGCTGCCCTACGCGCTTTCTCGCGCTGAGGACCTGCACGAACTTCACGAGAGCGGGGACGCGGATTCCCAGAATCCTGACGCGCATCTGAGGGCCGGGAGGGCCTATGAAGAGGCCGAAAGCGTGTTGCATGCGGTCGCCGCCGGTGCCCTGGCGCAGCGGCTGCAGCTTCGTGATGTCGGCGCACAGCTTGCCGCCGCGCTCGACTGCTACGTGGCGGCGCCGTTTATCGGCAACCAGTACGGTGCCTATCAGCTGCGGGCGGCCCGCGAAGCCGTCCAGGCTTGGCGCCTAGCCTGCGCCGACGCCGACGTGCTCGATGACACGCTGGGCGACCTCGCCGAGCGGCTCCGCGAGTCCCTGAACGGCTATCTCGACGCCCCAGGCATCAAGCTGCAGTATGGCGAGGCGAACTATGTCCGCGCTGCGGATGCGGTGGACGCCTACTGGACGTGCCGGTTGGCTGAGCTCGGGGGGAAGATGCCTCCGCTCCGACCTGGCCCGGACATGGAACCGTCCGATGAGCTCGACGACGACATGCGGCCAGGGATGTGACGATGGGCGCGTTGGCGAAGATCCGCAAGCAAAGCCGGCCAGTCATCGCCGGCATCAGATCCGACGGCTTCCGCGTAGGCCTTTCGACGGGCTTCCATCCGGACATTGTCGCGACGCTGAAGGAGAAGGGGGCCAGCTGGTCCGCCAGCTCGCGCACCTGGGTATTGCCTGCGGACGATCGCATAGCGCCGCTCCTGGACGAGCTTGGCCATAAGGGCGGGACCCGGATGTCGTATGACCGGGCGATTGCACAGGCGCAGCTGGTCGCAGCTCTGGAAACGCCCGAGGTCGACGCGTTCGCTCCAGACCTGGACGTCAAGATCTACCCGGTCGCTGGCGATGGCGGATATGTCGTCGATACGCGCTACGACATTCTGGTCGTCGCCTGCCTGCGGGCATTGGGCGGCAGGCTGTTGAGCAGCAAAGAAGGGTGGTACATCCAGCGCAGCCTGGAGCAGCTGCTGGCGGACCTGGCCACCAAGGCCGGGGTGCTGCGCGGTCACGTGTTCATTCACGAGGGTGAGATCCGCATCGACCGCACCGGTGGCGGATACGAGGCCGAAGAGCGGCCTACGATCAACGTGTCCGGGGCCGAGGTCAAGCGGGAGCAGCGCGGGGAGGAAGAGGGAGAGGAGGGACGACTGGCGATCGTTCTGCAGCCTCTGCAGCGTCACGACGTTGACATGGAGTGGTTTGAGAAGGCCACCGCCTCAATGTCGCTGCTCGATCATCAGCCGGCGGGAATTCTGCACCTGCTCGGCGCCAACAGTGCGCTGCTCGGGGATGAGCCTGGTCTGGGGAAATCGAGACAGTCTGCCGCCGCGCTCCATCTCATGCCAGGAACTGGGTGCCGGCTTCTCATTGCACCAGCGAGCCTTTGCATCAACTGGTCGCGCGAGATCCTGGCGGTCGATCCGCGCGCGAAGGTCTCGATCTTGGATAAGGAGGGTGTGGCCGAAGAGCCCGAGTGGCTGATCGCCTCGTACGAGAAGCTGGGCGTGATCGTCCAGGCGATCACGGATGGGGTCATCGCACCTCGCGCCGTTGTGTTCGACGAAGCCCACAGCATTATTCAACCGACCGCGTCGCGTACGCTGAATGCCTTCCTCGTGGCGCAGAAGGTGCCACGGAGGTACCTGCTCACCGCTACACCGATTCTCAACCGGATTGTCGAGCTGCACACGCTTCTGCGTCTCTCGGGGCATCCCCTGGGCGACATGGATCGCGGCGAGTTTGCAAAGGAATTCGCTGGAAGCCAAGAGGCGCGCGTACTACTCGCGCAGCGGGTGTCGGAATGGATGCTCCGCAGGCCGAAGAGTGTGCTGGGCTTGGACGCGAAGGTACAAGATCCACGGTATCTGGAACTATCCGGCCCGCAGGGCGTCGAGTATCGGCGCATGGCCGCGGATCCGAGCCTGACCGCCCTTGCCAAGATCGGTCGGCTTCGCCAATACCTGGAGCGCCAGAAGGCGGACTGGCTCATCCAGACCGTCGCATCAATGGATGTGTCCGACAAGGCACTCATCATGTGCGAGTTCCAGGATACCGTGGACTATCTGGCGGAGGAGTTCGCCAAGGCGGGCATCGAGGTCGTCACGTTCCTCGGTAAGCATTCCAAAACGCGCAAACAGCAGGCGATCGACCGCTTCCAAAGCGAGCCTGGGGTCAGGTGCTTCATTGGCACTACGAAGGCCGCTGGCGTCGGCCACACGCTGACAGCCGCCAACGTCGTGTGCTTTGCCTCGCTCCCATGGACGAATGCGCTGAAGAAGCAGGCGGAAGATCGTGCTTGGCGTTACGGCCAGAAGAGGATTGTCACTGTGCTCATTCCGCTATTCGCCGGCACGATTGATGAGCAGGCGATGGCGTTGATCCAACACAAGGCCGCGATCGAGAACGATCTTCTGGAAGACCCAGCCGCAGCCATCCTGAGCTTGGGGACGGCGTCCAATGATCCGGAGGATGCCTCGGAGATATCGGTCGCCGATCCCGAGTACGCGGCGATCCTTAAGTATGCCAAGGTGGCGTAGCCGGGACGCCAGCGTCGCCTATTTGCTGTTGAACGATGCGGAGTCGCGGTCGCTCTTCGCGCGCACGGCGGCGATTTCGGACCATGCCTTACCGCGGCCAGGTTGGCGGTCAGCGACCAGGTAGGTGAGACCGTTGCGGCGCCAACCGGCACCGCACAGGGCGAGAACTTCGTCCCGTCCTCGGTGCCAGATCAGTACAGGGGCGCAGGAGCCGCGCCCAGCTCTGCGCCATTCGTCCGTCCTGAAGTCGCCATCCTCCGCGGTGGCTTCACCGAGACGTGCCACCAGCGCAGCGGCAACGGCCTGGTAGGCACCTTTGGCAAACTGGAACTCCACCGGGGTTCAGCCGACATACGTGTAAAAATGACTCGCAGAATCCAATTTCTTTTGTGAAAACATGAAGTTGCCGGATAAAACGGCGCTTCCATCGCTCATCCACTACCTCGTCCCTTTCGAGGTTCGGCACGCTGCAACTGTCTTGCGGCGACTGTGCGAGACCAGTGGTCGCAGGGTGGGTAATAGACGGATGCCGCCTGCTTCACAGCAGAGCACGCAAGGGCTATTCGGCAGTACACGCTGCCGGGATTGAGGGCCGGCAGGAATCTGCGAAAAAATTCTTTACTAACAGCAAGTTATCCCACTTTTGGCTGTTTTTTGCACGAATCCCTGCCAACCCTGACTCTTGGCTGTTTTTTACACGTCCCTGCCGACCCTCAAATTGAGCATGGTATTCATGGCGACGTCGAATCAGCCATGCGGGTTGATGTGGTGCAGACGTCCTCTGTGGACTAGGTAGCACGCTCGCAATGGCAATGTGAGCAGGGTGCCAGCGCCAACCCATTCGCGCTCCCAAACATGGCTTCGGTGAATCAACGACTTTCAGAGAGCTCTTCGCCAAACTTGCGTCCGCAGTCGTTACAAGAGATCAACCATGGGACTATGCAGCTCAAAGACGAGCGTGACAGGCTCACCTGAGCATCATGCTGCCGCTCCGCGCTTTCCACATTCTACTAACAGCCGCCCCAACTAAATTCGCGAGGGAAACATGGGCCTATGCATTACAAAATCTACTGGCGGTCAATACGGCGGAGATTCAGGATCACCCCCATCTTCCCCGAATGTTACGGCTTCTTCCTCTCATCAACCAACAGCTTCAAATGCAGGAACATTCGATGGTTTAAACGGGCGCCCGCCGGAATTGTCTCATCATCGACTGGCGAGGCGAGCTGGACAATATACGCTAAAACAAACTTCTATAGCTGACTATCAATCGGAAAGAGGACACCCTGGCAATTCAATAAAAGATCGTAGCGGATCCTTATTTCCATGGGTTCGTGTTTCTGATGTCGATGCGGACTCCAATTATAGCTTTGAGATAGATAGTTCCACCACGGTCAAGGTAGCAGGATTCAACGGTCTGACTCCTAACCATCAAGGAACACGCCACCTTTACAGCGCTGGAACAAGCCAAGTAAACATGCCAGTGGTCACCGATAATATGACTGCCTGCATTGCAGTCGCATGCGCTGCGGAAAGAATCGATCATTACACAGGCGAACGCATGCCCGGCGCGCAGGTTCGAGTATTTCATCTCCTGCCTTTTAATCACCAAGAACTCATGCCGGAAAATGTTATAGCATCCATTCGTGATTACATACATGATGTCAAGGCCAAGGGCCTGACTATGCGCGTCGCAATGTATGGCGGAGATCGAGTCGGTGATTTCTCAGTGAGCACTGCAGAGGCGCTGGGATGTCTTTTTGAAAATGAAGGCATACCCGTAGAATTCAATGAGACATGCGCCAACCGAAATTCAGAAGCGCTGCTCGGGGCCGTCATTCTAAATGACAATTCAACTCAGTTCATAAAGCATTTGGTTGCCGCCTGACATGAAGTAACTGCGTTAAACTATCCTTTTCTCGTTGGTGCAACGAAGCCATAACTGTGACGGCGAAGCATTGACGCTGAGGATGATTCATACCTTTCCCCAACTGGCTGATCACCCGCCTGCCGGCATTGCACCGGCTGCGATGGCCTGTTCGTGTTCGCCAACGGAGTGCGCTGGCCGCAGCTGCGTCAGGAGCTGTTCCAACGTGCTCAGACGTACCGTGGCACGCAAGGTGTCCGCCTCGGCGTGTTCCCGGCGCTGGCGCTCTTCGACCAGCTCGGTCCGCGCCGCAGCCAGTTCGGCGCGCACGCCTTCCAGCGCGTGGACATCTTGGGTCCAGCGCACCTGCAGGGCTTGGTGCTCGGCGGCCGTCAGGCGCAGCGCGTCGCGCTCGCGTTGCTGGGCGTCGGCCCGCTGGCGCGCCTGCGCCAGTTCTCGCTCCAGGCGGGTATGGCGTTCCAGCCACTGGCCATTGTCGCGGTTGAGCTGCATCAGGTCGTGGTTCTTGGCGGTCAGCGCCTCGTTGGCCTGCCGCAGGGCGACCTGCAACTCCTGCACTTGGTGCGCGTGCCGACGGTGCTCCTGCTCACGCTGGTCCTTGACCGAGGTGCGGTAGTGCTCAAGGGCTTCCCTGGCGTGTTCGTGCTTGTGTTCCAACGATTTCGCATGGGCGTCGTGCTCGGCCACGCGAACGGTCAGGCCAGAGATCCGCTCCTGCAGTTGGGTCAGTTCGGTGGTGCGGCTGGCCACCTCGCTCCTGGTGGCGTCGCCCGCCTCGCGCTCGGCCTGCAGGGCTATTTCTGTGCGTTGCAGTTGCGTCCTGAGCGAGTCAGCCTCGTGATGGGCCTGCTCCAGCGCTTGGGTGTGCTCCTGCAGCTGCACCTGGAAGCGCGCCTGGGCCTGCGCTACGACCGTGTCGGCCTCGGCGTGCAACCGCTCGGCGAGGCGACTGACCAGATCCTGCAGCGCGTCGCTGATGGCGACCTTGGCGCCGGGATGCTGTCCTTCCTCGTCGTCCAACTCCCGCAAATAGCGGTGGATGGTGGTCTTGGACCCCGTATTGCCCAGCGCCACCCGGACCGCGTCCACGGACGGATGCGTGCCGGTTGCGCGCAGGCCATCGCGGGCACGTTGCACATCGCTTTTGTACACCCCGGACCTTGCCATCCGTCACTCCACGTATTTCGTAACGTATTACATACCATGTAATTACATACTCCTCAACGCGCTAAAGGGGCTATCAGTGCGCATTGAGCTGACGCGGGATAATGTTGAATTATCCCGCCTTAGCTGGAATTTTCGGCTACAGTCGCCCTGCGGCCGTACGAAACGGCGTTTCGGAGCGAGGCGGTGAGCTCGGTCAAGCAGTATCTGGAAGCGGCAACCCGCGCCAACACCGAGCGCGCGTATGCAGGAGCGACCCGTCACTTCGAGGTCGAGTGGGGTGGTCATCTGCCGGCGACTGCGGAGCAGGTGGCGCGCTACTTGGCCGCCTACGCCGGGCAACTCGCGCTCAACACACTCAGGCACCGGCTCGCAGCACTGGCGCAGTGGCACCAGGTGCACGGCTTTGTCGACCCAACCCGGGCGCCAGTGGTGCGCCAAGTGCTCAAGGGCATCCAGGCGCTTCACCCGAGCGTCGAAAAACGCGCCACGCCCCTGCAACTCACCCAGCTGGGCCAGGTCACGACATGGCTGGAAGACGCGGCGGCCGCGGCCCACTCTCGCGGCGATCGCGCCGCAGAGCTGCGGCATCTGCGCGATCGCGCCTTGCTGCTGCTCGGCTTCTGGCGCGGCTTCCGCGGCGATGAACTCACCCGTCTCCAGGTGAACCACCTGCGCCTGGTGCCGGGCGAAGGCATGACCTGCTTCCTGCCGCACAGCAAGAGCGATCGCCAACACGCCGGCACCACCTACAAGGTCCCGGCGCTGTCGCGCTGGTGCCCGGTGGCTGCCACCATGGCCTGGGTCGCGGCAGCCGCCCTCCGCGAGGGGCCACTGTTTCGCGCGGTCAACCAGTGGGGCGGGATTGCCGCCGCCCCGCTCCACCCCAACAGCCTGGTGCGCCTGCTACGGCGGATCTTCCGCGAGGCCGGGCTGAGCTCTCCCAACGCCTACAGCGGCCACTCGCTGCGCCGCGGCTTCGCCGGCTGGGCCAACGCCAACGGCTGGGACGTCAAGGCCCTGATGGAATACGTCGGCTGGCGCGACGTGCAGTCGGCGATGCGCTACATCGACGGGGCCGATCCGTTCGCCCGCCAGCGCATCGAAGCCAGTCTGCCGGAAGCGCCCGCGCTGCCCAGGCCTGCAACGACCTGAGGGGCTGGATGGCGTCGATCGAACGGACCGCATACCCGCAATTCAAGCGCAACCCGGTCGTCCACGAACTGGTTGCGGCCTACACGCCAACCGACGCTGAGGTGGCCTTCGTTGCCGAGTACACCCGGCAGCCTGCGCACCGCCTGACGCTGACGATCCTGCTCAAGACCTTCCAACGGCTGGGGTACTTCCCCATGCTGGACGAAGTCCCGCCGGCGGTGGTGCGCCATATCCGCAGCGCGCTGAAACTGCGCGTGCAGGTCAAGCCAGCGAATCTTGCCAACGCCTCGCGCTATCGCTACTACCGCCGGATCCGACAATTCCTGCAGGTCCGGGCCTACAGCGACGGCGGGCTGAAGATTGCGGCACGCGCGGTATACGAAGCCGCTGCGGTGATGGATAACCCGGCGGACCTGATCAATGTAGCCATCGAACAGCTCGTGCGTGATCGCGTCGAGCTGCCGGCGTTCTCCACACTGGATCGCCTGACCCGGCGCATCCGCACGCTGGTCAACGGGCGCTATTTCGCCCAGATCGAGGCCCGACTGACCATCGACGAAAAACAGCGCCTGGAAGGCCTCATGCAGGTCGAACAGGGGCGCCAGAAGAGCCCGCTGCACGCGATCAAGCGCCTGCCCAAGCGCTCTTCGCTGCAGCATTTCCAGGAGTTGATCGACCATATCGGCGAACTGGACGAATTGGTCGGCAGCGAGTTGCACCTGGCGGGCATCCCGGAGGTCAAGCGCAAGCACTTCGCCGCCGAGGCGCGGGCATTGGATGCTTCCGAGCTGCGCAAGTTTCGGCCCGCCAAGCGCTACGCCGTACTGGTGTGCTTGATCCACCGGGCCCGGGTCCAGACGCGTGACGATCTCGCGGAGATGTTCATCAAACGCATGGGGAACATCCACAACCGGGGCCGAGAGGAACTGGAGCGGCTGAGGGCGCGCTATCGCGAGAAGACCGAAGCGATCGTGGCGACGATGTCGGATGTGGTCCGCGTCCTCGACCATCATCGCGGCGACACCGAGGCGGGGCGTGAAATCCGCCGCCTGGTCAACGCCCACGGCGGCGTGCAGACCTTGCAAGCTGACTGCAACGCCATTGCGGCGCATAGTGGCGACAATCACTTGCCGCTGCTGTGGCCGTTCTACAAAAGCCACCGCTCCACCATCCTGCGGATGGTGCGTAGGCTGGACTTGGCCTCGACCACCGAGGATCGCTTGCTGATCGACGCGATCGAGCTGATCCTGACGCAGGAACGAACCCGCAGCGATTGGTTGGATGAACCCGTCGATCTGGCATTCACCACCCAACTCTGGCGCAAGACCATCGTCCATCGCACCGAACAGAACGAAGAGCGCATCCACCGGCGCCTGTTCGAGGTTTGTGTGTTCTCATCGCTGGCCAACGAACTGAAATCGGGCGACGTGGCTGTGCGCGGATCGGAAACCTACGCCGACTACCGCGAGCAGTTGCTTCCGTGGGACCAGTGCGAACCTATGTTGGAGGATTACTGCAAGCAGGTGGGGCTGCCGGCCACGGCCGTGGGCTTCGTCAATGCATTGCAATCGCGCCTGATGCAGGTCGCCGAGCTGACCGATCAGGGCTATCTTGAGAATGGCCAGGTGGTCATCGGCGAGGATGGTATCCCGGTGCTCAAGCGCAGCAAGGCCAAGGAGATGAGCACCGGGGCCCGTGCCCTAGAAACCGCCGTCCTAGACCGCATGCGCGAACGCAGCGTCATCGAGATCCTGTGCGATGTGGCCCACTGGACGCGCTGGCCCCGGCACTTCGGTCCTCTGTCCGGCTCGGACGCCAAGATCGAGCAACCGACCGAGCGCTACGTCCTCACCGCCTTCACCTATGGGTGCAACCTCGGACCGGTCCAGGCTGCCCGACACCTGCGTGGCGCTGTCTCGGCGCACATGCTGTCGTTTGTCAACCGCCGGCATGTGGATGCCAACAAACTGGCGGCAGCTTGTCGGGACATCATCAACAGCTACGCCGGCCTGCAGCTGCCCAAATGCTGGGGCGACGGCAAGAGCGCGGCCGCCGACGGCACCAAGTACGATCTCTATGACCAGAATCTTCTCGCCTCGTACCACATCCGCTATGGAGGCTACGGCGGCATTGCCTATCATCACGTGTCCGATACCTACGTCGCGCTGTTTAGCCACTTCATTCCGTGCGGTGTCTGGGAGGCGGTCTACATCATCGATGGCCTGCTGAAGAACACCTCCGACATCCAGCCTGACACCGTCCACGCTGACACGCAGGGGCAGTCGCTGCAGGTGTTCGGCCTTTCGCATCTGTTGGGCATCCAGCTGATGCCGCGCATCCGCAACTGGCGCGAATACAAGTTCTTCCGCCCCGATGAGGACATTCGTTACGAACACATCGATGCGCTGTTCCGGGACACTGTCGACTGGGATCTGATCGAGACCCACTGGAAGGACCTGATGCAGGTCGTGCTCTCGATCAAGACCGGCAAGATCGCGGCCTCGACGTTGATGCGCAAGCTGGGCAACTACAGCCGCAAGAACCGGCTGTACCAGGCCTTCAAGGCGCTCGGTTCCGCCGTGCGCACCTTGTTCCTGCTGCAGTACATCTCCAACCCCGAGTTGCGCGAGCAGATCACCGCCTCGACCAACAAGGTGGAGGCTTACAACGGCTTCGCAAAGTATTTCTTCTTCGGCGGGGAAGGGGTGATTGCCGACAACGACCCCGTCGAGCAGGAGAAAGCCGTCAAATACAACGACCTGGTCTCCAATGCCGTCATCTTCTACAACGTGGTCGAACAGACCCGAATCATGACGTCTCTGATGCGGCAGGGGTGGAAGATCACGCGGGAGGACGTGGCGTGCCTCAGCCCGTACGTGACCAGCCATGTGAAGCGCTTCGGGGATTACCTGATTGATGTGGAGGCGGTCCCGGAACCGTATGAGACTGAACTGGCATTGGTAGGGTAGTTTTGGTGCGCCAAAATATCCGCTAACTCACTGATGTAATGGATGAAATCCAATCTTGTGAGCTACTTTTACACGTATGTCGGCTGAACCCCCCACCGACTCGATTCGGCCGGTCCTCTCGTCAAGGGCGATACGACTGTCGGTGGATAGTGCCCCGGCGATGTTGAGCGGCCGAGGCGCTTTGCATTCGACCATTGAAGGCCCTGCCTTGCAGTCAGCGAGGCCCACCTTCCGCGCGTCCTCCTTTCCCATGCCAGGGTGATATCCGGCGACAGAGGCCCAACCGGCGTCCTTCGCAGATGCGCCCGATGCCTCGCGGGCCAGGCAGACCCCCAACAGTGCGATGGCGATTGTTGCGATGGCTTGGTACAGAGGGGCTGAACGTGTGGTCATGCATGAGTCCTGTCGGGAAGCAACTAGGGGCGGGCCGCAGTCGTGGTGCTTGAGAGGTGCGTGGACGCGGCCAGGAGCCGTCGGTCCAAGGCACCGCGGCACTCTACTCGGAAAGCTGGGTGGCGAAGTGGGCCTGGTCGGCGTCTGGAAGGCGCGGGCATCGGCAGACCCACCAGGCGCTGGCAAAGTGCTCCAGCACCGAGCAGGCCGGGCGCCCGCCGACCTATCCACCGCTGGCCAGTGCCGCCGGCCGCGTGCGCGCGGCGCTGGATTGGCTGCGACGCCGAGGTCAGGGGGAGCCTTCCTTGCGCGGGGTTGAATCTACACGCGATGTATGTAAATATACATTTGATGAGGATTGCCCCCTTGAACCAGACCTTGAAAGCGCTCGGCAAACGGGGGCACTGGTGCGTGTCTGAGGCGACACTGCGCGCGTTCCACCCGGAGCCGGCAAATACGTTCCGAATTGCAATGAGCCGGCACGTACGGGAGAAGGCCGTAGAGCGGGTCGCTCCCGGCCTCTATCTCAACCCCTACACCACGCCGCCGGCATGGGCTTTGGAGCGACTGGCGAGCCGCCTGCGGCCGCAGGATGCGATGTACGTCAGTCTGGAGTCTGCCCTGCACGAGCATGGGCGGATCTCCCAGGTGCCGAGTCGCCTTACGCTGATGACTAGCGGCCGAAGCTACCTCCACGAGACACCTTTGGGGTCGATTGAGTTCGTGCACACCGCGGTATCGCCGGCGCGGTGGCGGCCGCGCACGGTGTTCGTGCCGTCGCGCAAGGTGCATGTGGCCAGCGCTGAACTGGCATTGGAGGATCTGCGCAAGGTCGGACGTAATCTGGATCTGGTCGAGGACACCGATGACGAGGACTGAATGACGGGACCACAGGTTCATGAGGTGAACGCAATGCCCAACCCGGTTAGCGACAAGAGGACAGCTTGACCATGGCTTACACCTTCGACGAGCTTCTATTGTTGGCTGAGCGTGAAGCGGGTGGCATCGACGTGCCGACTCGCCCAACGATCGTCAAAGAGCTGCTCCACTACGACATCCTGCTGGCCCTCAGCCGCAGTGAAATGGGTCGCCGGCTGGTGTTCCAGGGCGGGACCGCGCTCCGCCTCTGCTATGGCGGCCAGCGGTACAGCGAGGACCTTGATTTCGTATGTGGGCATGACGCCAGCGAGCCGTTCGAGCTCGGTGAGGTCATGTCCCTGCTGCGAGAGCATGTCGTCCAGCGATACGGGCTGGAGGTGGAGGTCAAGGCGCCGGGGCCGGATCGTGTTTTCGACGGCGAGGACGTGGTCGTCAAGCGCTGGTCGGTGAATATCCATGTGCCTGGCTTCGCCGCCAAGCAGAAAATCCACTTCGAGATCTGCAACGTTCCCGCCTACCAGGCCGAGCCCACACTCCTTCAGCCTCGCTATGAATTCCTGAGCGATGTCTACGGCGACATCGCGCTGCAGGTCGAGTCGCAATCGGAGATTTACGCCGACAAGATCGTGGCCCTCATCGGCCGCCGCCACGTGAAAGCACGGGATCTATGGGATCTTCGTTGGCTGGATCAGAGGGGGGTGTCAGCCGACATGGACATCGTGCAAAACAAACTCGACGACTACGGTTTGCAGGACGTGTCCGACCGCATTGAGCGTGCGTTGGCCACCCTTCAAGCACCAGGTGCCGCTAAGCAGTTCCACGATGAGATGGTCAGATTCGTGACGCCGACGGTTGCCCAGAGGCTGTTGGCGAGCCCCGATAGTGCCGCTCCATGGCTGGCCAATGCTCAGCGTGTCCTGGAAGCCGTTCAGCATGAGCTTCTCGACCGGCCTTCGCCGCGGTAGTCCCCCTGCAGGGGGACCAGCTGATCCTCCGCGTGGGGGTAGGAGGATCAGCTACCAGCCGATTTTCCGGGTCAGGGTTTGGTGGGGCCGCGCCTGGCCCTACCCTCGAGTACGGCAAGGAGCTGGGCTGGGGGCAACAGGCCGCCAACCTGCCGGCCGTCCTCAGCGAAGATCGCAGGGGTCGCCGTGACGCCCAAGCGCTGTCCTAAAGCGTAGTCCGCGGCTATCGGGTTGGCGCACTGCGCGGGCGGTACCTCAACGCCCCTTGTGGCCGCGGCCAATGCCTGTTTGCGATCTTCGGCACACCAGACGCTGACGGAGGTCGCGTAAGTTGGGGACTGGATGCCGCTTCGCGGATAGAGCACATACTCGATCGAAATTCCCGCCTCGTTGTAGTCGGCTATGCGATCGTGGAGCATGCGGCAGTAGCCGCAGTCCACGTCGGTGAACACCGTTACCGTGTGCTTTGGATCCTTTGCCGCATAGACGATCTTCCGCTCCGCAGGACGTTCGGACAGCATCCTCTTGTGCAGCGTGCTCGAAGCCCGTTCGGTGAGGTTGTCGTTGGTGTCCAGCTCGATGATCTGTCCCGCGAGCAGATGCTTGCCTGAATCGGACAAGTAGATGATCTGGCTGCCGTCGACGGTGACTTGCAGCAGGCCCGGCACCGCCGCCGGCGCTACGCCGGTGACAGTGGCGTGCGGCGCGATCTTGCTGATCGCCGCCTGGGCCATCTCGATCCCTGAACTGGCATGTTCGTCGGGCATCTCGCTGCACCCGGTCAGGGCCAGGGCGAGCAGGGAAAACAGAGAGTAGGGCTTCATCGTAGTCCTATGCGGCAAGGGGCGGACGCCCGGCTTCTACGTTCGCAGCAATGCGTTCCGCAGTGTCTGTGTTGGGTGCCGAGTACACGGCGAAGTCATCGCCCAGGCAGTACTGCTTGCTGAACTCGGCCGCCTCCTTGGCGTCGCACCAGTCGCCGGTTGTCCATACTGCGATTCGCATGTCAGGCCTCCTTGTTGGCTGTGGCGACAAGCTGTGCCAGCTCGTCGCGGAGATCGCGAAGTTTCAAGTGAATGTCCCTCAGTTTTCGCTGTTTCGTCTGGTGACTGAGCTGACTGTAGCCACGGCTGATATCGCCCAGAGCATCGATCTGCCTGCGCATGTCCTCGATCAACGTGTGGCCGCGCTCCGAACTTCCAGATTGCGCTGGCGGGATGTCCATGAGTCTTGCCAGTGCGCCCATGTCAGGCCTCCACCTCACTGAGTTGGAATGCCGCCTGCAGCTTGGAGAATAGGCGGCGAATCTCTCCGCTCATCAAGGCGAAGCGTGCGTCCAACTCAGCGCGGACCCCTTCTTGATCGGCGTCCTCAAGCTGTTCGAGCGCGCCGTCCAGGAACTTCAGTTTGCGGATGACCAGGTCGTCGCCCGCGACAAAGGAAAGGTGGTCGTCCACGGTCAAGGCCAGTTTGGTCACCTGCTTGCCCGCCTCCAGGTGCCGATCAATCTCATCGCTGCGGAGCTCCTGCGCGCTGCAGCGGACCGTTGCGCCCCCCTCGACCGGGTCTTTCATCTCGCACTCTTCGCCCAAGCCTAGCCCCTCGGGCAGCGGCTCGCCGGCGATCCATCCCGTCAGGATCGATCTTGGAGCCACCTCTGCATTCAGCGGCACCGCGGGAAACGAGCCCAGCAAACCCCGGATCTCCGACATGACGCTCTCAGCACACTTCCGGCTGGACGTGTCCACCGCGATGTACCCTTGGCCCAGGTCGAGAATTGCATCCGTTCGCGACGACTTCACGAAAGCACGTGGCAACAGCTCATGAAGTAAGTCGTCCTTGATGCGCTTTCGCTCGCGCCCACCGGGCTTGCGCCCCTCCTTCGCCTCGATCTCAGCAAGCTTGCGGGTCAGCGCGTCGTTCACGACCGAGCCGGGCAGGATCTTGTCTTCGCCACCGACAGTGAGCCAGAGGAAGTTGTTGATCCGATGCGAAAGCGCCTCTTCATCGCGGCCGAATGGTGACATGAAGCCGCGCGAGCTCATCTCCAGCGGACCTACCGGTTTGAGCACGGCAGACGGCAAAAGTTGCTCGACTTCTGTGAAGTCAAGCGTGGTCGGGAAGCGGAAGAACGTGAGGTTGCGGAAGAAGGCCATGTTGATTCATCCGTGGTCAGAAGGAGGGTCCAGGGACCGCCTGGGGAAAGCGATGCAGCGCCGAATGCAGGTGATCGGCGATCAGCTCGGTACACAGCCATCGCCGGCCGTTCTGTTCTGCGGCCTTGCCGGTCGTTAGCCGCCCGCCGAAGGGGTCAACAACCAGGTCGCCTGGACGGCTCAGGAAGCGCACGAGCTTGTCGGCAAGCGCGAGGGGCATAGGGGCGCCGTGAGGTTGTAGGCCGTTCTCTGCCGCGAAGCGGTTGCAGGCCTGCGACTCCGCGCAACGATGGCCATGCAGCAGGACGTTCCGCGGGATACGGCCATCGGTCGGCCGACCGTAGCTGCCCCTATGCAGGCGGTATGCGCCATCGGAATTAACCGCTTCACGCTGCTCACCGCCGCGTGCCATGAGTTTCCTGTGGCGGTCGGTGTGCGGTTCGAGGATGCGCCGGTTATCGCTGAAGCAGTTGCGCGGGTTGTTGGTCAACCAGAGCACGGGTTCCCAGCCGACGTTGAGCTGTTGACGTGTCATGCTGGCCCACCGAACGGGGCCGGGGGCTTTGCTGAGGTTTGCCCAGATCAGCGTGTCCATCTTGTGGAGCCGATAGGTGTCGCACAACGCCAGCGTCAATCGTTCGAGATAGAGCTCGCGCGAGGGAAGGCCTTGCTCGAAAATGTCGTTGGAGAGGTTCAGCGCGATGGAACCACCATCCGCAAGGTTGCGAACGATCGGCTCCAGCGTCTTCACGATGAACTCCACGTACAGATGGATCGGTGGATTTCCATAGGCACGCGGCTTGCGCAGGGGAAACGGTGGCGACGTAAGGCAAACGGAGATCGTCTCGTCCAATCGAGGAAATACCGATGCCCAGCTTCCCCAGATCGCAAGCCCGAGGTCAGTGGAGAACGCCAACAGTGCGACGCCCGGCGAGGCTTTGCCGGTGCGACGCTTGCCTTCCTCGGTCAGGCGCCAGGCACCGCGACGCCCTGGGACGCGCTCCAGCAGACCAAGACGCCTGGCGGTCTGCTGCATCCAGCGAACGCGCCGCTTCGCCACGCTGTGTTGCTGACCACTGGCGCCGATGGGCTGGCGCGCCTCCATCACTTCGGCCGGGACGCCGGCCGCGGCGCGAACGTGCTCGTAGAGTTCGCCGTTCGCCACGGGACCGCCGTCCCCGTAGGCCTGCAGCACGTGGTCCATCTGGAACAGGTCGAGTTGGGTGGCAGCGTTCCCCATCTTGCGGCTCCGGTCAGTTGACCTGGGAATGGCCGGGGGTCACCTCGATGCGATAGTCGTCGGTGCCCTCCTCGCCGGCTGCCTTGTACGTGATGACCTGAGGTGCGCCCCACGCCACAGCGGAGTTGGACTGCGTGCGGAAGCTCTCAGATTCAGGAAGGTCGATTCGACCCTGGCCTTCGCCCGCGCGGCCCATCTTCTTCAAACGGCTCAATGCCACCCGTGTTCGCAGCACGACCTTGTCGGTGGCGCCGGTGCCGGTGAGCTCGGGCGTGACCGAAATCTCCACGCCATCAAACACCGTCCCATAGGTGCGCTCCGCCGGCGGGGCCGGTAGGCCCTTGTCGGTCTTGGCACGTGCGTAGGTGGTGGTCGAGCTTACGTACTTGATGTCCTTGCCGATGCGCGCTTGCGCCTGTTCGCCAGCGGTGGTGAGCAGGGTGGTGTCAACGAGCACCTTTTGTCCGTTGGAGACCTTGACGTGCAGGGCGATGTTCTCGTTCGCGGTGGCCGGGCCAGCCATTGCCGCGATGGCAAGGGTCAGAGCGAGCAGGGTCTTTCGCATGGGTAGAGCTCCGATTTAAGCGGCGGCTGCCGCGTGAGTGGGTGTGGTGATTGCCCAGAGGCCTGGACCGACGCGTCGAAACGAGCGCTGTAGGACCTGCCGCACCTTGGCCTGCCACCACTGATTGGTGGTAGGCCGATGGCCCTCGACCTCCTTGTAGATGTCCGCAAGCGTGGCAGTGCCGCCCAGATGCTCCAGGCTGGCTTGGACCACTGCGGTCCAGACGGACCCCGTGCCTTCGTGTAGCAGTTGCCTGTAACGTCGCTGTAGCCGGTTTACGGCGTTCAATTCATCGAACAGCGCAAAGCCGATCAGGCGCCGTTGTCGATCCTTGGTGAGGACTGCGAAGCACAGCGGATGGCGCAGCCGGGGGTACAGATTGCGGGGCAGCATCGTCTGCTCGATCGACCAATCGCGCGCGATCGCCTCCAGGTTGGAGGCCGTCTGGAAGATGAAATAGGGCAGCAGCATGCCCACACGACCATGTGCCGGAAGGGCTTTATGCGCACGGGCGAGCAGCTGGTTGAAGAAGCGCACGCGGAATGGGGGGTTACCGACGATCGTGGTAATCCCTTCCGGGAATGGCGCAGTGAGCACATCACCCACCATTACGGTACGGCCAGAGGTGATCGCCGCATGCGCTGCAAGCTCAGGGTCGAGCTCCATTCCGATCGCAGGCACATGATCTGGCACTGCTCGGAGAAACGCACCGCGCCCGCAGGTGGGCTCGAACACCAGGTCCTTGGGCCCGAGATCGGGCAGAAAGCGTTCGATGCATAGCGATGCCGCCCAATCGGGGGTCATGTACTGCGAGAGCAGCCTCGTCTTGGTCATTTCCCTGGCCTCGGATCCAGGATGAGCTTGCGATTGGCAACGGACCGAGAGCGGATGGCCCGGTGCGTGGAGATCCACATCTGAAACGCGCGGCGGTTGCACCAGTGCACGAGATCCGAGCCAGTTGAGTAGCAGACCCTGTCCTCTACCAGCGCGACGACGCGGCGCATTCGCGAGCGGCCGGTGTCGCTCTTGGCGATCCAGACTTGACCCGGCTTAAGCGGCTTCGCGCGCGGCCTGGCCACGTCAGGAATGCCCCAGTACGCGCTGACGCGGTGCAGCGAAGGAGCGCGTCGCGATCGCTTCCAGAAGGAATGCATCCAGCCCGTGCTTGTGCACGCGGTCCCACTGCCGCCCATCGAGTTCCGTCTTGTCCAGGACCCTGCCCAAGCGAACCAGGCTCAGATGGATGGTTCGATCCTCGCTCTCCGCCGGGTGATGCGGACGCCAGGGCGTCTCCGTGTGGAGGCGAAGACAGCCAGCTGCGTCTGCGCGCATGACGCGGCGGAAAGCAGCGGTTGAGTGTTGTTCACCCGTGGTCAGGAAGGCGCGTCCTTGGATGTGGACCCAGATTGCATCGGCGTCCGTGTCAACAAGGGCGAGGGGAGACGGCATCGGGACGGGGATCATCGCGGCCTCGGAAAAAAAAAGCGCCCGGCGAGTGGGGATGCCCGCCGGGCGCACTGCGTCTCCGGGGGATGCGGAGAGAGCAGCAAGGAGAGAGGTATCAGTCCGTGGACTCGCCGCGCTCGCGGGGATCGTCGAGCAGGTAGAACTCGTCACCGCGAATTTCGGCGGTCTTGTCGTACTGCTGACCTTCGATCGGCCGGTATCGAAGATTGCCCTTCACGCGAACGTAGGCGCCTTTCTGGACGAGCTTGTCGACCGTCTCGGCGTACGGGCCCCAGAACGAGACGTTGTGCGCATGCGCCCGCTCCTTGCGGTTGCCCTCACCGTCCTTCCAGTACTCGTTCTCCATCACGACCAGGTTAATCACCGGCGTGCCATTGGCCTGACGCAGCTGAGGTTCATTGGCAACGAACCCCATGCAGTCGACCCGACATTCGGACTTGCGTGGCATTGCTTTCTCCGTCGGAGGTGGCTGACGGGAACGGACAATACGCCAAAAAAACAACGTGTGCAACAATCGTTAGGAAATCTTTTACGGGACGGCAATTAGCGCGTGCCAAAACTGGGAATTTCAGCTTGCATGTCGGGCACTTGCGGCCTATAACGGAAGAACAGGGGGCGTAACCAGGAGTTCGTATATATGAACAAAAGCGCTCTTGCGTCGGCCATCGCGCACCGGCATGCCATGACGATGACAGAGGCCACTTCCATTGTGGATACAGTGACAGAAGTGGTAGCGCTGATGCTCGTTGAGCACGGCCGGGTCAACATCAATCGCTTCGGCCGCTTTCGCCTACAGCACAAGCCTCCACGACAGGCGCGCAACCCGAAGACGGGTGAGACCGTGCAGGTGGGCGAACGAGTCACCGTGCAGTTCACCGCAGCCGATGAGCTGAAGCGCCGACTGCTCGAATCCAATCAGGGGCCTCGGATCGAATGAACAGGAAGGATGCACTGCGCAAGCTGCAGGCGTGCCTGCGAATGGCGGCGTCAAGCAACGCTCATGAGCAAGCTGCAGCGCTGCGTCAGGCAAGGAAGCTGATGGAAACGTATGGGCTGACCGAGGACGACGCCGCGGGTGCTGAATACGTCGGCGTTGAGGCGCCCACACGACAAAGAAAGTCGTCCACGATGCCGGAGTATTTGTCGAGGTTGGCCCATGTGGTGGGAGACAACTTCGCGTGTGCAATCGTCCTCGTTCAGCGGGGTGGTTCGGTGTCGATCGAGTTCGTCGGCAAGCCGATCGCCGCCAAGCTCGCAGGCTACGCCTTCACTGTGCTGCGCAGGCAGCTCGATCAGGACGCCGGGCGGCACATCGCACGCGTTCGGCGCGCTGATGCTCGCCGGCGGCGGCGTGAGCTATTCGCGCAAGGGTGGGTGATTGCTGTGCAGGTCCTGCTTGATCCGCCGCCCTTGTGCGAGGAAGCAGCAGCGGCAGCTCGAGCGTTCATTCGCCGGCAACATGGGGAGCTGGCCCCGGTGTCACCGCGCCAGGCCGAGAAGCCGCGCGGTCGACGTAAGATCGCGGCCGCCCTGGGAGATGTCGCAGCAGGATACAGCGCGGGACAGAGAGCCCGCTTGAATGCTGGCATTGAGAAGCATCCCGCAGCTGAGAAAGTGACTCAACTCAGCTTGGCGTGGAGCTGAGTGTTGCCGAGACGCGGCCACATTCGTTAGGATAAAAGGAAGCGCGATAAGCTGCCGTATGTGGTGGCAAGGCGTTGATCCTAAGAGGCTGCCGATGCTCATCCTTACCCGCAAGGAACGCGAATCGATTGTGATAGCGGACACCATTTTCGTGACCGTGAAGAAAGTCCGCCGAGGCCGGGTGAGCTTGGTGATAAGCGGTTCGGGTACAGCTGTATCCGGCACGTACGATCTTCGCATAGGCGCGCACCTCCAGGTGTGCGAACACGTGACGGTCACGGTTCATGAGGCGTCCGAGGGGCGGGTGAAACTGGACATCGTGGCGCCGCGGGCGGTCCCGGTGCATCGGGAAGAGGTCGCCGCCCGGATCCGTGCCGAGATGCAGGTACGCGGCCAGGCCGCACGCCTGGGCCTGCCGCTAGTTGCTGCGCTTTAGAGAGTTGGCGTGCCTGCCCCAAAACGATGGTTCACGGGATAACGCGAACGCCCCGAAGCTGCCACCCTCCATGCAATTCATCAAGAGGAGCAAGGAAATGCTGATTTTGACCCGCCGTATCGGCGAAACCCTGATGATCGGTGATTCGGTCTCAGTTACCGTTCTCGGCGTAAAGGGCAACCAAGTGCGCATCGGTATCACTGCGCCGAATGACGTTGCCGTGCATCGCGAGGAGATCTACGATCGGATCGCAGCTGCGGAGCACACTGCGACCAAGGGCAGGTCAGACGTCCAGTGATTGATCCATCTCGTGTCGCGAATGCGCGGCGTACCGTGCAGATGCGGCTCACCGCCGGTTGCGAGACACGGTCACCTGCGGCCTAGACCCGCACCGGCTGCACCTAAGCCGATCAGCTAATGATTGCAGCTCAGTCTCCGGCGATATCTTGTTAGAGCTGGCCAGATCGCCCACCCGCGTTACCAGCGTATGGCCACAACGACGACAGTGCGCGCGGATGAAGCAATTTGTCCGGTACCAGACCGGATCAAACGGCTTAGGTTTGTTGTAATTGGCGGCCATCGCGCGGCCCTTGTTGAACTAGTGCAGCAGCGAGCCTTTCGGGTGGCCTTGCAACGGCCTTGGGTGGCCAAGCGTCGAATTGCAGCCCGAGACCGAACCGCATAGCAACCCGGCAAAATTCGGGAAGCACCATCGCGCGCTTCGCGCCTCTTGGGCTATACCGAGATGGAGCCTGCCGCCGAATGCGCCGCGCATCACTTGCGCGCCCCTGATCACTTGGTTGTTCGTCATGTCCAGACTCGCTCCTTTAGCGCAATCACCGTGATGTGTGCGCGTCTCACTAGCTGCGATCCAGCCCTGGCAAAGTTCGGCTCGATCGCCGACGCCGCCGATCGAGCCGCTGGTCGATCGGCCGCTCAACGCACGTTCTCCTTCACTTCTCCTATTACGAGAATTGGTGGCGCTTCGGATGTGCTGTGGGTGAGTGTGGGCAACCTGTGGGCCGGGCGTGGACGGCTGGTGGCCGTCCACCCCGGTCCATGGGTTGTCCATCACGGTCGCGCGGCGACATCCACAGCTTAGGCCGCGAAGTTCGGCAGGCGGTTCTGGACGCGGTCTTGACATTAGGACACGTGTTTTCGGCGTGCTCTTATGACTGGGCAGCACCACGCCACTGCCACTCCAGTGGCCAGGCCGACCAGTCCCCAGGAAGATCTCTCTGCCAGACCCTCAGAGTAGAGCCTGGCAGCTAGCGTGGTGCCGGCGATCAGAAAAGCGCCCCACAGGAGTGGCTTCCAGCGTATCCGGTACAGGTTGAGATCGAGGAACGAGGAGATCACCCAATCTTCTGTTCCGAGGTGCTCAAGCTCACGCTGGCGTAGACGCTGCAGGTCAATCGGCTCTATCGAGCGTTCCCGTGTCTTCGCCTTTGCCGCGGCTTCAACCATCTCGATCTTCGGCCACTGCCCAAGCCAGCTGTAAAAGGATTCGACGCCGTAGGCATCAAGAATCACGTGTGTCAACGCCGGCAGCACAAGCGGCTCAAGCCAGCGATCGTCCAGGACGCACCAACTCTTACGCTCTGAGCCAACGTACACATGAAAGATCTTCAAGCGGTCCGGGGTCGGGTAGCCAGCGACCGCGACCGCAGAGGGGATGTACTTCACGCCTCGATCTCGCAGGAAGCGAACTCGGTTCTTGCCCTCGAACGCCACTGTAAGCCCCAGAGGAGCAACGCACGTACTCAGCGATGCGTCGCGGTTCGTGCGGAAGGCGCGATCAGGATTGGTGAGGTAGGCCTGTAACTCCTCGGCGGTGGTGGAGGTGCCGGTGCACTCGTGCCATCTCCAAGACTCGCCGATCATGGTCTCCAATGGGACCAAGGCCGGCACCTCGGGCTCTGCGTCTTGAATGAAGGGTACCACTGCCCAGAGGAAGGCTTGCCCATCCAGTGCCGAGTGCGCGCTGTTGAGGGTTTGCGAGCATAGCTGCTCAACGATCCACACGCTTCTATGGCTCCTGCAAAGATCGTCCAGTGCCGTCTTAATGCTCACCAGGCGCTGAGCTGCACGGAATACCTCAGGCGTGGCCTTCGGCGACAACGGACGCAATTCAAGGTCGCTTGCGCGTTGTTCTGTTGTGCTCATGAGCTCTGAAATCCTCAGCGGCGAGAGAGTACGTTGAAGGATGGCACTGAGTGGAGTTGTCTCATTCGTCGAGCACGCACGCGCTCAGCTTTCGCCGTTACCCAGCACTCCGCCACTCACAGCGACCGCGTCCTTGGACGCGGCGTGTGGAGAGTCGTCGCCGGCCAGGCGGCGAGATCTTTGCTTGGCACGCAGAGTTGCCATCGCGCCTTGCCCGGCCAGTGCGGTCTGGGCGTACTGCAGCACCATCCGCGGGCTCTGCCAGCCGCCGGCGAACTGGACGTCTTGCACTGACGCGCCATCCTCGATCATCTCCACGGCAGAGCCGACGCGGGCGGAGTGCCCGCTCATGGTGGCCGCGCCGGGCACGCCAGCGCGCAATGCACGACTGCGGATGATCCGTGCAACTTCTTTGGGTTGGATCGGCCGGCTGCGCGGTAGCGCGGCCGGATCCAAGTTGCGCTTGCGTCCCACCGGCAGGAACAGGAAACCCTCAGTGATCGCCGCGGCGGCGCACCAAGCATCGACCGCCGCCTTGGTCTCTTCGGCCACGTGACGCTCGGCGCCCATCTGGCTGATGCCGTGACGGTCGGTCTTGGACCGGCGCACGCGCACGGCCCAGCCCATCGTGCTGCGCTTGAAGTCCTCAACACGCAGCTGGGCCAGTTCAGACTCCCGGCAGAGTGTATCGGTAGCCAGCCTGATCAGCGCGCTATCGCGGAGCTCCAGCAGACCTTCCCCGAGTCCTTCGACGATCCTTGCCACATGCTCGCTGGTCAAAGGGGTGGCCTGGGTGGGCACTACCCGATCAAAGTCGCCCAGGCGATTCAGCACCACCTGCCAGTCCAGGGCCCAGTCTGGGTGCGCGGTCGGGCAGGGCAGGCCTGCGGCTCGGTGCAGAGTGCGGATGCTGTTGACGTAGCGCGTCAGCGTGGCCGCTTTCTTCCCCAGCACCACCTGGTCGCTCAGGTAACGCAGGAGGGTCTCTGGCGCCGCCGGCAGCGGCCACGCGCGGGCCCGGCCGCACCAATCTTTGAACTCGTTCCAGTCAGCGCGCAGCGCCTTAACCGTGTTGGGGCGTTTGGCTTTTTCGTACTTGGCTTCCCAGACCTGCAGCCGGGCTCGAATTGCCTCAAAAGCCGAGGGCGGCTGTGGCGGTGCCGGCCGCTCATTAGGCCAGCGCGGTACTGGCGCGTGCGGCGCTACCAGCTCCGGCTGCAGGCCGTCCACGACCAGCAGCGGCACCGGTACGGTAGCAAGCTCGCCGCTCATTCTGGATCTATCGCCGGCAGCTCACTGATCGCAGTGGCACCGAGTGCCGTTGGGGTCCAGTCATACCCCTCCCGCGCCAGCGCAGCGCGGATACGGGCATGGCCGTCCGCGTCGTCCAACGGCACATCGTCAACCAGCTCCCAATCTGCGGCGCCCAGCGGCGGGTCGTAGGCAAGGTAGACGTTCGCATCGGGGAACTGCTTGGACTTCCACTGCAAAATCGGCATGTGTGCGATCGGTGGGTCGAGCGCGTTCAGGCCCGCCAGCATCGCGCTCGCTTCGGCGTGGCTCTCGCTGTGGTTGGTCGTGGTGAGCAGTTCCAGGATCCGGATGGAGCCGGGATGGTGTTCATCCCCGAACAGCAGGTGCACGGCCGGGGCGTACAGCCGCAGCACACCCACGCCTGCGGTGCGCAGGCGGACAATGGCTAGCCGTTGCCGGCGCAGCTTGGCGGTGGGGAAGTGTATGACCCCGCCCGGCGTGAACACCGCATAGCGCAGCAATGCTTCCCACAGTGCGCCCTCGATGCGGTCGGCGACGTAGAACATGCCGTGGTTCCCGTCGCGTAGCGCAAAACGCGCCTTCGAGTAGGGATTGGCATCGAGCGGGCCCCAGTGTGGCGACTGCTCAACTACTCGGTACAGTTCCGTGCCGACCGGGGCAGGGAAGCGCGTGGGTGGCGTGTTGTTGGCGAACCAATCGAGTGGCGGCACCATTAGGCCTGGTCCTCAAACTCGGTGCGTGCGGCCTGCAGCACGCGACCCGGGTCGGTGCCCAGCATGTCGGCAGGCGCGGCGCCATCCAGTAGCGCGTGCGGGGTCAGGAACCACTCAACTTCCCCCCAGCCGGTGGTGCGGCGCAGGCCGTCCGGCTCGCGCTCGAACGGGCCGAAGTCGCGCAGGACCCTCAAGATCTCGGTCATGTGAGCAATGGGCTGGCCATCGGCGCGGAACTGCCAGGTCGGATAGCGGTAGCTGGGCGACGGATGACTGACATAGGCCCCCAGCAGCTGGCCATCGCGGCGCAGCTGGCTGGCGCGATGGCTGCCGTTGGCGGCCTGCGAGCCGAGCCCCGCGCTGACCTGCGCCGCGCTGAGCCATTGTGCGGCCAGGGCGTGCCGCTGGGCCGCAGCGTCTTGCAGGATTTGGCGCTCAGGCGGATGTGTGTCGGGGCGCACTGCAGCGACGTCAAAAGTTGAGGTTGCAACCTCCTGAAGCCGGAACGAAGTAACCAAAGTCGCGCTCAGGTGCGAGTAGAACCGCGCCAAATGGCGCTCGACGGCGTCGGTAGGTGCTGGATCGCTCAGCTCGATCAGTACCGAGTCGTCACCGTCGGCGGCCAGGCGCTGCCAGACGTCGAGACTTTCGGCCAGCGAGTGGCTATGCAGCTCTTGCAGTTGACCGTGACGCCAGAGGGCCATGTATGGCGCGGACAAGGCGCGCCGCGTGCGGCGGCGCTGTGCCAGTTGGAACACGCTGGCCCAGGCCGCGTGGTCGAGCTGCACGCGCACGTTGCGCGGAACCCCCGGCAACTCGCTGGCCAACTGCGCATAGACCCGCACGCGGTTGAGCGCGTCACCAAGTGAGCGATTCCGACCCGCGGCCGCGCTTTCAGTGGTCACTACCAGCTGTTCGAGCACTTCGCCGGCTGCGGTTTCAGTCAGTTCAAGCAAGGCCAAGGCCATGACGCCTCTCCGATGTCGGGATGGGGATCGCAAACACGCAGATCTCCGCAGCGACACTCTGCGTTAAACCCGTTAACTAGTCAACAACGGCAATAACGGGTAATTATTGCCGTTATGATGCGATACGAAATGCGCAGTGTAATCTCATTGCACATTGGCGAGAAAAGGCCGTAGAATGGGCGCCATGCCCATCACGTGGAAGGAGTCGAGAATGCCTAGCTACACCGCTGAGACGGCCCTGGCAGTGTTGTTTCGCCTGCCACAGCAGGACGACGGGCTCTACGTGGTGGCCACCGCGAGCACCGACATTCTGTGCCAGGTGTTCGTGGCGCAGAAGCTGCCGCAGCAAACCGGATCTGGTCCTGCGCGTTACGAGCCGCAGCTGATGACCGAGCGCGTCCGTAAGCGCCTACTCGCCTGCGGCTTCGCCGCAGAGCAGTTGATCCCATGAACGGCGCCGTCGCCTACTGGGTCGAAGCGGCCCGGGAACAACACCGCTGGGCTGCCGACACTCGGCGCGAGCTGCAGGTGTGCCGACGGACGGGGCCAGCGTCGCTGCGGAAGAAGCTGCGCAATGACCTGCTCAAATATCGTACCAGGCGCACGCTGCTCATGGTGCAGGCCCGCCGCGTGCGAGACGAGGTCGCATGTGCGGATGCCCAGCGCCTTGCCGAGTTTGCGAGTCTACCTGTCGGCATCGTTCCCGGACTGACGATCGGTGGCCACTTGGTGTTTGCCACCGGCGTCGAGGCGCAGTTGTGAGCTCGCCCATGTTGAACCAATGAGGATCTCGAAATGCTGAAGCCGCGTACCAAAGGTCCGACCACCGCTGTCCCCAAGTTCAACTGGATCGCCTTGCTCCCGCATGACGTCGAAGCGCTGCTCGGCTTGTCTCTGCAGGCGGTGTACGAGCTGGATACCGTGCTGACGCGCGGCGATAACGGCGCCATGGCCCAAGGCAAGATCGACGCCATCAAGCAGCTGCTGGCCCAACTGCGCCCGGACCTTCCCCACGATGCTTTTGAACGCCACACGAAGGCTACGCCAGGAGCAATCCCGTCCTGGGGACAGGCGGGCGAGTTCGTGATGGAGGTCGAAGGCATTCGAGTCCACGTCCAATGCGATGCTGCGGAGGTCTGGGACGGTATCCAGGTGCACCTACACTTCCAGTACAACAGTGTGGATCTGGATCGGCCGTTCTTCAGCGAAACAGGATTTCTCTCGCACTTCGTGCACTGGCCGGTGCATGAGCTCGCCGGCATGACCCAATTGGATGTGGCGCGCACCGAATACCTGCAGCTGGTCAATCCCCCTTCTCCCAAGGTCAAGCCGCTGAAGCTGCGGCCGCTCGACCTCGACAGCCGCCGGCGCCTGTCTCAATTCCCTTTGGCATCTTGGCTAGCCAACCTGAGCCCAGCCCCCAATCGGACCCCGACCACGCTTACTGACAACGGAACTGCGATGACCGACATCTCGGAAAATCAACTGCATCTGGACCTGCCCGCGGACACCTTCGACGGTGAGCTCAACCCCGGCGGCATGAAGGCCATCAAAATGAGCGCACGGCGCAGTGACGCGTTCGTGTTCCTAGCGCCGGAACGGCTGATCGTGCAGCCGAGCTTGAATGTGCGCGTGCGTAGCCAGACCTACATCGATCGCGTGCGTGGCCTGGCTGACGCAATGAAGGTCCAGGGCTTCCGCATTGACCGTCCGATCAGCTGCTATGTGGAGGCCCGCACCGACGCTGGTGGGGTGAAGGAAAACGTCGTCGTAGTGGCCGACGGCCACACACGCCTGGAGGCGGTGCATCTGGCCCGCGCTGAAGGCGCTGACTTGACCGAAATTCCGGTGTGCCTGCTGCCCGGATCCACTTCGATGGACGACGTGCTGGCCGGCCTGGTCGTTAGCAACTCCGGCTGTCCTCTCACGATGCTGGAGCAGTCTATCGTGGTCAAGCGCCTGCAGCACCGCGGCTATTCCAATGCCGAGATTGGACGAAGGGTGGGGAGCTCGGGAGCGTATGTGGACACGCTCACGGTGCTAGCCGCGGCTCCGGTGTACTTGCAGCAATTGGTGGCCAGCGAACGCATCGCAGGAACGACTGTCGTGGCGCTCATCCGGGAGGTCGGCCCAAACAAAGCGGTGGAGCGTGTTGCCGCCGAACAGGAGCGCTTGATGGCGGCCGGAAAGGCTGATGCCAAACTACGGCCCAAGCAGCTGGAAGTTCCCGGCATCAAGCCTAGTCCCGCCGTGCGCCGCGCCGCCGTGCGGCTCTATGATGCCATCAACAGCGTCAAGGGCGATCCGGGCTTTGATCAGCTTTCTGACGCCAACCGTGCCCTGATCGATATGCTGCTGGACACGATCACCAGCGATGAGGCCAAGCGCGGCGCCGGCAAGAATCAGAACTTGGCTAGTCGGTTCGCGCACGAACTGGCCGTGAAGAAGGCCGCAGCCAATGCCGCATGAGCATGCGAGGCAGGCCAGCGGTCAGCACCGCGCCTGCGTAAACCTCCATCGGAACAACCTGAGGACCCAAACATGCTGACCCCTGATCGTGTGAAGACCGCCCTCAGTCTTGGGGAGTGCCGTATCCACAACGTCCAACTCTTGGACGTCACTGCCGGCCCCACCGGCGAGGAGCTACTGACAGTCCAGGTCCTGGACTACGGAGAGCCTTTTGCGATGGCTGGCGGTGGGCGGTTCGGCGAGTTCAGCGGACGTGACATTGGCCGAGTGGGATACCTTGAAGCGGCCCGCTTCGCGCCACCGCGTTTGTCGGACGGCGAGTGCTGGTTTCGTGCCTACCTGGACCAGACCCTCCGACGTGCGCCAGAGTTTGACGCGCCCTTGTCCCTCTCAGGAGTTCCTGGGCGCCGTGTGGCCAACATTGGCTGGGTCTGCGAGAGCAAGCCTATGGGCTTCCGAGCACCGCCGGGGCTGGTCCCGGGGGTTGAGGGGCACTTTGTTCCGGATGAGACCGTGCAGATCACGCTGAATGTCCCGCCTGAGTTCGTGCGGCTCTGCCGCCAGTACCAGCGGTCGCCAGTAGAACTCCTCCGTGGGTTCATCGCAGACGCTGCCGAGCTTCACAACCTTCATGGCGCGCCAAGGGCGGACGGTTTCTCGAGCAATGGGAGCGACGAAAGAGACTATGCCGAAGCTTGGATCGAACGTGCGTACGCGCCGTGGCGCGTCGATATCCATGCTCTTGAGGAGCAGGACGCCGAAGAGGAAGAGCGCGAGGATCAGCGTGTCGAGATCGGAGCCTACTTGGACGACGTCGTCGCTGATGGCGGCGACGCTGATGCGTTCTTGGAAGCGGTGAGAGATCTTGCCGATCGCTTCAGGTCGGAATCCAGTTCCCAGGAAGGATGACAGCACCGATGGCACCCCCACCCCGTATACGCTTCGCTGAAGTATCAGATGCCATCGACAAGCTTCTCGCGGCCGGGCAGACGCCTACACACATGAGTGTGCGTGAGCTTTTGGATGGGCGAGGCAGCGGGCCGGTACTGTCGAAGTTCATTGGCAGGTGGTTCGCAGAGAACGGCCCAGCGTTCTTCGACAAAGCAAAAGCCCGCAGCGCGAATGCCGACATTCGCAGCCAGTTCCAGTCCGCGGCCGACGAGGCGCTCCGCAAGCTCGACGCCACACAGGCAGAACGGGTAGCAGCCCTGGATGCCCGCGCATTAGCGCTCGACCAGCGCGAGGCAGATCTGCTGTCCAGGGAGAACCGGCTCGACCAGCGCGAGAGCGCTCAGGCTGGTTGGATCGCCGATTTGCAGGCATCGGCCGCAGCATCGGTGGAGCGGGCCGCCGATGCGGAGCGATTGGCAAGCACGCTTGCCAATCAGGTGGCGGCGCTCGAAGCCGCGGCGGAGCGCGATGCTATTGCTTTGGCCAAGGCCGAGGAAGGTCATGCAGCCGCGCTCCGTGGCTACCGTGAGGAAGCTGCTGCGCGTAAGGCCTCGGAAGTCCGCGAAGAGGGGCTGGCTCGCGAGGTGTCCCGGCTGCAGTCGGCGCTGGCGCGCGAGGCCGAGGCGGCCGCGGACGCCCGCCAGACGCTCCAAACGGAACGTGACACGCGCGACGGCGAGCGTGCATCTTGGGACGCCGAACGCCACTCCATGGGAGGGCAGCTCGATGAGGCCCGACGCGATCTACAGCAGCTCCTCGATCGGGTCCTGAAGCGCGAAGAAGATCACCAGTCTGCGGCTCTCGCCTCCCGTGCACGTGAACAGGCTTTGCAGGAAAGGCTGGCCAAGTCCGAGCAGATGCAGGCGGTGGCGCAGGAGACCCTTGCTGGCGCATTGAAGGCTCAGGCGGCTGCCGAGGCGCGGAGCGGGTCGCTCGCAGCCGATCTTGCGGCCAGTAACGCGACAGTTGCGCAGCTTACGGACCTCATCGCCATGAAACGCGGCGATTCCCCCAGTACCTCGGGATGAATATGGGCAGGAGATCGCATCAACATTTGCCACCTCAGGATCTGCAGTAGGTCCTGCTGGCCTCTTTACGACCATCCATACCTGGAGAAGACCCAATGCAGGACATTCACCGCCGTATGACGCACAACGCCGCGCTCCTGTGCGTTGCCACTTTGCTCTTGGGCGGCTGCGGCAGCAAGCCGAAAAGCGAGGAGTGGTATTCCAACAACCTGAAGGAGGCCGAGGCGAAGGTGCGCTGGTGCATGGAGCCGGAGCGGAAGCAGAAGCTTTCGCAGGACCCGTCGCACCCAGACGCTCAGGATTGCCAGCACGCCTACGCTGCGGTGCGGAATGCCCAGTTCAAACGCATGACCGGACAGTAGCAGCCAGGCAGCCAGTCTTGGCCCCTCTCCCCTGTGTCTACGTCCGTCATTTGCTAACGAAAGTGGTAGAGTGGCGACGTGTCCCGAGGAGAGGTCAATCTGGCATGGCCGATCTTGTCCTTGCCCGGCTCAACGACATGAAAATGGAGTTTCTGTATGCCCAAGATCGAACCACCCTCCACGCCTTGCTTCGACCTCTTCGGCGTGCAAGTGAAAGTCGAGACACTGACTGATGGGCGCACCGTCATCGGGGCAGACGTGCTCCCTGCCCTGATCCAGGCCGTGGCGGCGCGTGAGCACCCCAACCTCGCAGAGCTGCAGCGGTTTTCGTCGTTGGTCCGTCGCAGGCGGGATCATTGAGATGGTCGACGGGGAGGGCCGAAGCAAGTGCGTTCCTTTCGGCCGGCCCATGGTGCGGCTCTCCGATGCGGAGCGTGCGCTGATCGAGCATAAGCCTGCGTCCCTCAAGTTCGGCTGGCGATTCCTTCGCTGGCTACCCGGCAGGGAGCTGTATGCGCCTCTCGATGCGGCAGGCCTGTCGGAGCTCATCCGGTATGCGGCTGCTTGCGAGGTCGAATACGTGGTTGGCGAGTGGCTGCGGCAGGGGGCTACACTTACAGGCGTCGAGCTGCAGCTGCTTCGCGCCCAACCCTTGGCCTGCCCGCCCGGAGGACTGCTCTCCCCTTCGTCAGTTGCGTTGGTTCTGGCGGGCTGGCGACTCGGTGCGGCCAGGCTGCACGAGCAAGGGCTCCAGGATCGCCACAGCCACATTGATTGGTAAATCAGCGTGCTAGGATACGCCAACCAATGTGGCGGAGCCTGTCTGTGCACTACACCCCCGAACAAGAAGCCATCGTCGCTTCGGACGCCCGGATCATTCGCGCGAACGCGTTCGCCGGTACCGGCAAGTCCTCAACTCTGATTGGATATGCCAAAAAGCGCCCCCATGAGCGTCAGCTGATGGTCGCGTTCAATAAGGCAATTCAGCTCGAAGCTGCCGACCGGTTCCCACGGCACGTGAAATGCAGGACGGGTCACTCATTGGCCTGGTTCCCGCATGGCGCGAAGTACGACGGGAAGATCTTGAACGACATTAAGCCGTTTCACATCACCGGCACGACCGCGGCGTACACAAGTTCAATGCCAGCGGCGGTCGTGCGCGTGTTCGACCAGCGGGTAATCGAGACCGTCAAGGCGTTCCTGGTCTCGGCCGATGAGGCTATGGGCGTGCGCCATGTTTCCCTGGGTGATTCCCCAGCGGAGAAGAAATATTTCAGTGAGCATGCGCTATTGGCCGCGGCGATGCAGGTCTGGGCAGGGATGCAGGA